>NZ_CP034235.1:0-10000 GCF_009728935.1 Paenibacillus psychroresistens
GTGGATAGCCATATAAATGAGTTATGGCAACAAGTACTAGCTGAAATTCAGACTAAACTGAGTAAACCCAGCTTCGATACATGGTTAAAATCAACAAAAGCAGTTTCTTTTATCGATTCCAATTTGGTTATTTGTGCTCCAACCAATTTTGCTAAAGAATGGTTAGAAACACGCTACGTGAAAATGATTACTTCAACTGTGTTCGAATGTTTAGGTAAACAAGTAGAGGTTCAATTTGTAATTGAAGAGAACTTACCTAATCAGGGTGGTACCTCATCCTTCTTCCCTACACCTAAAGAAAACATTGTATTATCTGAAGATTCTTATCCTAATATGATGAATCCCAAGTATACTTTCGATACATTTGTAATTGGTACAGGAAATCGATTTGCACATGCAGCTTCTTTAGCTGTAGCGGAAGCACCGGCTAAATCCTACAATCCCCTGTTTCTATATGGTGGGGTTGGTCTAGGTAAAACCCATTTGATGCATGCCATTGGTCATTATGTACTTGAACACAATCCAAACGCACGAGTCATGTATATATCATCTGAGAAGTTTACAAACGAATTTATTAATGCCATTCGCGACAATCGAGGAGAAAGCTTTCGTAATAAATATAGAACTATTGATGTACTACTAATAGATGATATTCAATTTCTAGCCGGAAAAGATGGAACACAAGAGGAATTTTTCCATACATTTAACGCTCTTCATGAAGAGCATAAACAAATTATTATTTCTAGCGATCGCCAGCCTAAAGAGATTCCTACACTTGAAGAACGTTTAAGATCCCGTTTTGAATGGGGCCTAATTACCGATATTCAACCACCTGATTTAGAAACACGTATTGCGATTTTACGAAAAAAAGCAAAAGCTGAAAATTTAGAAATACCAAATGATGCCATGGGATACATAGCGAATCAAATTGATACGAATATTCGTGAGCTAGAAGGTGCATTAATCCGTGTAGTAGCTTATTCATCCCTGGTTAATCAAGATATTACCGTTCATTTAGCAGCAGAAGCACTTAAAGATATTATTCCATCCAATCGTCCCAGAATTATCTCTATATTGGATATACAGCAACGTGTTGGTGAATTTTTTGGTATGCGCTTAGAAGATTTTAAAGCACGCAAAAGAACCAAGGCCATCGCATTCCCTAGACAAGTAGCCATGTACCTTTCCCGAGAGCTAACTGACTTCTCTTTACCTAAGATAGGTGAAGCCTTTGGAGGCAGGGATCATACCACCGTTATTCATGCACATGATAAGATAGTAACATCCCTAAAACTAGATCATGAGTTATCAAAAATTATCCACAATATTACCGAAAAAATTAAACATCCTAACGCTTAATAAAGGTTAAGCCTATGCACAATCTATCCACATGTGAATAGGCTTTAATTATGCCGCTTTTACCCACATATCCACATATTCAGTGCCCCTACTACTATTACTAATAAAAAGAATAATAATATAAGGAGTAAAATGATGAAATTAACCATTCTCAAACATCAACTAAACGAAGCCATTCAACATGTATCAAAGGCTATATCTTCAAGAACAACAATTCCCATTCTCAACGGCGTCAAAATAGATGCAACACACCAAGGTGTAACCCTCACAGCAAGTGATACAGATATATCTATTCAATGCTTTGTCCCTTTAGAAGAGAACGGTTTACAAATTATCCAAATAATGAAAATAGGCAGTGTAGTATTGCCTGCTAAATTTTTTATCGAAATAATACGAAAATTACCAGCTGAAGAAATTGAAATTGAATTATTGCAGAATTTTCAAACAATCATCCGTTCCGGATCCTCAGAAATCCAAATGGTAGGCTTGGATGCTGAAGAATATCCTCTCTTACCTGTTATAGAACAGAACAAAACGATTTCAATGGCAAGTGATTTATTAAAAGCTATGATCAAACAAACTGCATTTGCTGTATCTACAACGGAAACAACACCCATTCTAACCGGCGTCCTCTGGAGCTTAGCTGATCAGAAATTAAAACTAATAGCTTGTGATCGTCATAGATTAGCAACAAGAGAAACCAATATGGATGTCTCTACAGACCAACAATTTAATAATATTGTTATCTCAGGCAAGACCCTGAATGAATTGAATAAAATATTACCAGATCAAAATTCATTGGTTGATATTGTTGTAGCGGATAATCAAATCTTATTCCGGATGCAAAAGATTCTTTTTTACTCACGTATATTGGACGGGACATATCCCGATACTACTAAGCTTATTCCGCAAACCTTTCAAACAGAACTAACCGTTAATGCCAGAAATTTTACAGACTCAATAGATCGTGCATACTTGCTTTCCAGAGAAGACAAAACCAATATTGTAAAAATGATCATGCATGAAGATGAAACAATAGAGATATCTTCGAGCTCATCGGAATTAGGTAAAGTAACGGAAACCATTGAAACAACACATATTTCAGGTGATTTATTAAAGATATCTTTTAACTCAAAATATATGCTGGATGCACTTAAAGTCTTAGATACAGAATTTATAAAGCTAAGTTTTACAGGAGCAATGAGCCCGATAATTATTCAACCTGATGAAGGAATCAGCCTGCTACAATTAATTCTTCCTTATCGAACTACAAACTAAGGAGCTGCAAATATGCAAACGGTAGAAATCAAAACAGAATATATAGCGTTAGGACAATTTTTAAAGCTTTCTGAGTGCATTTCTACAGGTGGACAAGCAAAAAGCTTTCTTGAAGAAACAAAAATAACTGTTAACGGTGAACCAGAGAATAGACGAGGAAAAAAGCTATATCATGACTATATTGTTGATGTAGACGGATTTGGTCCCTTTAAAGTGGTGCGCAGCTAATGTTTTTGAACAGGCTTGCTTTGCAGAATTATCGCAATATCGAACAATTTGATTTGCAGCTGGATAGCAAAGTTAATCTATTTGTTGGCCCTAATGCGCAAGGTAAAACCAACATCCTTGAAGCAATCTATGTACTGGCTTTAACGAAATCACATCGGACCAATCAAGATAAAGAATTGATTCGCTGGAACGAGACACAAACTATTATGCATGGTGAGATCGATAAGAAGTATGGAGTTAATCAATTACATTTGGTCATTTCGCAGCAAGGAAAAAAAGCCAAAATTAATGGGTTGGAACAAAAAAAGCTCAGTCAGTTTATTGGAACCTTGAATGTTGTTTTGTTTGCACCGGAGGATTTAGAAATTGTTAAAGGCTCCCCTGGTACAAGACGACGTTTTTTAGATATGGAATTAGGCCAAGTTTATCCCAGGTATCTGCATGACATCATGCAATATCAGAAAATTCTGGTTCAACGCAATAATTATTTAAAGCAGCTAATCCAGCAAAAAAACATAAATTACGAGATGTTAGAAGTGTGGAATGAGCAATTAGTAAATTTTGGTGTTAAAATAGTTAAAAAAAGGCAAAGCTTTATAAAAAAGCTGCAAATATGGGCAGAACGAGTCCATTCTGGAATAACCAATCAACGTGAGCTAATGACTATAGAGTATCTACCATCCTTTGATTTACAGGGGTCTGAAGATGAAACTGTTATATTTGAACAGTTTATGGTAAAGTTAAAACATGTGAAGGAACAGGAAATTAGACGTGGTGTGACGCTTGTAGGACCTCATCGCGACGACATGCTTTTTTTTATTAACGGCAAAGAAGTCCAGCAGTATGGATCTCAAGGACAACAAAGAACAACGGCTTTATCCTTAAAATTAGCAGAACTTGAATTAATTCATGAAGAAGTAGGGGAATATCCTATTCTTCTTTTGGACGATGTTTTATCTGAATTGGATCAGTATCGTCAAACGCAGCTTATCGAAACCTTCCAGAACAAAGTGCAAACCTTTATTACAACAACAAGTATCGAGAGCATAAATTTAAGTAAATTAAGTGATGCAGCGATATTTAAAGTGAGAAATGGTAGCATAGAAAGGTAGAGGGTGGTAGGTATGTTCATACATTTGGGTGGAGAAAAAATTATTAGAGCAGCTGAATTGATCGCTATTTTTGATTTATCCATGGAAAAAACCTCGAAAATTTCCAAGCAATTTATAAGCCACGCAGAAAAAGAAAAAAAGATTGAGATGATTGGTGAAGAAGATAGTAAATCCTTAGTTGTCACGATCAACAAAATATATTATTCACCCATTTCCTCTAGTACCCTAAAAAAGAGAGCCCACCAATTGTGGATGAATTAACAAAAAACTGTTTTGAAATCTTATAAGTAGGTGAACGATTCATGTCAGCCAATGCCAATACGTATGATGAAAATCAGATTCAAGTACTCGAAGGATTAGAAGCTGTAAGAAAGCGTCCAGGGATGTATATTGGTTCAACAAGTGCTAGAGGGTTGCATCATTTAGTTTGGGAAGTTGTAGATAATAGTATCGATGAGGCACTTGCCGGCTATTGCAACAAAATAGATATCGTTGTACATAAAGACAATAGCGTGAGTGTCACGGATAATGGACGAGGTATTCCCGTAGGTGAGCATGCCAAAATGAAAAGACCGGCACTTGAGGTTGTTTTAACCGTTCTTCATGCAGGCGGTAAATTTGGTGGCGATGATTCAGGTTATAAAGTATCGGGAGGGCTACATGGTGTAGGGGTTTCAGTTGTTAATGCTCTCTCATCTTTGTTGGTTGTAACCGTAAAAGTAAAAGGCCATGTGTATCAACAAGAATATAGCAAAGGTGTACCACAATATGATTTAAAAGTCATTGGTGACTCCGATGAAACAGGTACTAAAATCACATTTACACCAGATCCGACTATTTTTACAGAAACAACGGAATATGATTTTGATATTCTTCAATCTCGACTTAGAGAATTAGCTTTTTTAAATAAAGGTATTGAGATTAATCTATTGGACGAGCGTACAGATCACTCTGCATCATATAGCTATGAAGGTGGAATTGTCTCATTTGTTGAGTATTTAAATCGTAATCGTGAAGTATTGCATGAAAAACCAATTTTTACTGAAGGAACTAGAGATAATATTCAAGTCGAAGTTGCGTTGCAATATAACGATAGCTATTCGGAGAATATCTATTCGTTTGCTAATAATATTAATACGCATGAAGGTGGTACGCATGAATCTGGCTTCAAAAGCGCATTAACGCGGATTTTGAATGATTATGCACGCAAAACCAATGCGATCAAAGAGAGTGATTCCAACTTTTCTGGAGATGACGTGCGTGAAGGTTTAACTGCGATCATTTCTGTAAAGATTCCAGAGCCACAATTTGAGGGTCAAACTAAAACAAAATTGGGCAATAGTGAAGTTAGAGGAATTGTTGAATCTTTATTCTCTGAAAAGCTGCAAGAGTTTATGAATGAAAACCCGGCTGTAGCCAAGAAGATAATTGAAAAAGGGATCATGGCTTCACGTGCTAGAGAAGCTGCTCGTAAAGCTCGTGAGTTAACACGTCGTAAAAGTGCACTCGAAATCGGATCATTACCCGGGAAATTAGCAGATTGCTCCTCTAAAGATGCTTCAATTAGTGAAATTTATATAGTCGAAGGTGATTCTGCGGGTGGTTCTGCTAAACAAGGACGTGACCGTCATTTCCAAGCTATTTTACCTTTGCGCGGAAAAATTCTAAACGTAGAAAAATCTAGATTAGACAAAATTCTTGGGAATACTGAAATTCGTTCTATGATTACAGCATTCGGTACTGGGATTAGTGATGATTTTGATATTGCCAAAGCTCGTTATCACAAAATTATTATTATGACGGATGCCGATGTTGATGGTGCTCATATTCGTACATTGCTATTGACATTCTTTTATCGCTATATGAGAAAACTATTTGAAATGGGCTATATTTATATTGCTCAACCACCGTTATATAAGCTAGAAAGAAATAAAACGATTCGTTACGCCTATAATGATAAACAAAGAGAAGCTATTCTTCAGGAATATGGTGAAGGCGTCAAGGTGAATACACAGCGATATAAAGGTCTAGGTGAAATGGATGCTATTCAGCTATGGGAAACTACGATGGATCCAGAAAGCCGAATATTGCTACAGGTTAGTATTCAAGATGCTATCGAAGCAGACGAAATTTTCGATACGCTAATGGGTGATAACGTTGAGCCTCGTCGCGAATTTATTGAGATGCATGCCAAATATGTGAAAAATCTAGATATTTAATTATATAGAGGTTCAGGAGGTACGTAATGGCTGAAGAGCTCGTTTCCCAAGTTAAAGATAGAGATATTGGTTCAGAAATGCGCGAATCTTTCATGGATTATGCAATGAGCATTATTGTTAGTCGGGCATTACCGGATGTAAGAGACGGTTTGAAACCTGTTCATCGTCGTATTTTATTCGCAATGTCTGAATTAGGAATGAGCTCCGATAAACCACATAAAAAATCAGCGAGAATCGTTGGTGAAGTAATTGGTAAGTATCACCCACATGGTGATAGCGCCGTTTATGAATCCATGGTTAGAATGGCGCAGGATTTCTCATTGCGTTATATGCTAGTTGACGGTCATGGTAACTTTGGATCGATTGATGGAGATATGGCTGCAGCAATGCGTTATACAGAAGCACGTCTTTCCAAGATTGCTATGGAAATGTTGCGTGATCTTAATAAAGAGACCGTTGACTTTCAACCAAACTATGACGGTGAAGAGAATGAACCGGTTGTACTTCCTTCGCGGTTCCCTAATTTATTAGTAAATGGTGTTTCTGGCATCGCCGTAGGAATGGCAACGAATATTCCGCCACATAATTTAGGCGAAGTAATTGATGGACTTCAGGAAATGATTAAATTTCCAGATATAACTCCGATGGAGTTAATGGAATTTATTAAAGGGCCTGATTTTCCTACGTATGGTTTCATTTTAGGACGTGAAGGAATTAAGCGAGCATATAATACGGGCCGTGGTTCGGTTACAATGCGAGCTAGAGCAATTATTGAAGAAAACAGTGGTAAGGCGAGAATTATTGTCAATGAATTGCCATATCAGGTTAATAAATCGCGATTGATTATTAATATTGCGGAATTGGTTAGAGAGAAAAAAATTGATGGCATAACAGATCTACGGGATG
Organism: Paenibacillus psychroresistens; assembly: GCF_009728935.1. Taxonomy (GTDB): domain Bacteria; phylum Bacillota; class Bacilli; order Paenibacillales; family NBRC-103111; genus Paenibacillus_AC; species Paenibacillus_AC psychroresistens. The sequence goes on from NZ_CP034235.1 coordinate 7,103, forward strand.
AGTCGGATAGAAATGGGATGCGAATTGTTATTGAGCTGCGTCGAGATGTTAATCCGAGTGTAGTTTTGAATAATCTTTATAAGCAAACATCCTTGCAAAGTAATTTTGGAATCAATATGTTAGCTATTGTTAACAAAGAACCAAAAACTTTGAATCTTAAAGATATTTTATATCACTATCTGGAGCATCAAAAAGTAGTTATTCGTCGCCGTACGGAATTTGAATTGCGTAAAGCTGAAGCTAGAGCACATATTCTTGAAGGTTTACGGATTGCTTTGGATCATCTAGATCGGGTAATTGCCTTGATTAGAGCATCACAGAATGCCGAAGAAGCAAGAGAAGGATTAATTTCACAATTTAGTTTAAGCTATGATCAAGCTCAAGCCATTCTCGATATGCGTTTACAGCGTTTAACGGGTTTGGAGCGAGAAAAAATTGAAGCAGAATATGCTGAACTGGTCAAAAGAATAGCCGAATATAAAGCTATCTTGGGAGATGAGCAGCTGGTTCTTTCCATCATTAGTGAAGAACTGAGTGAAATTAGAAATAAATTTGCTGATAAAAGACGGTCTGAAATTACGATTGGTGAAGAGAGCATTGAGGATGAAGACTTAATTCCACGTGAGGAAGTTATTATTACGATTACTCACACGGGTTATATCAAACGTCTTCCAGTCAATACTTATCGAAACCAAAAACGTGGTGGACGTGGAGTAATTGGAATGGATACGAAGGATCATGATTTCGTTGAGCATCTATTTGTTACCAATACCCATCATTTTCTACTGTTCTTCACAAATAAAGGAAAAGTATATAAATTAAAAGCTTATGAAATTCCTGATTTAAGCAGGACTGCTAGAGGAACACCGATTATCAATTTGATTCAAATTGAGCAAGGTGAGACGATTAATGCCGTAATTCCGGTAGAAAGTTTTGATTCGGAGCAATTCCTATTCTTTGCAACAAAAAAAGGGGTTATTAAGAAAACACCTTTGAATGAATATGGTAATATCCGTAAGGGTGGGCTGATCGCGATTAATCTGCGTGAAGACGATGATTTGATCGGTGTGAAGCTAACAGATGGAGACCGAGCTATTGTAATGGGAACTAAGCTAGGAATGTCCATTCACTTTCCAGAGAAAGATGTCCGCTCCATGGGTCGATCAGCAACGGGTGTTATTGGTATACGGATTTCCGAGCAAGATGATGTTATAGATATGGATATTGTTAGTGAAGACGACAGTGTACTTATTGTAACAACTAAAGGCTTTGGTAAACGAACGCCAATGTCTGAGTATCGTATTCAAACACGTGGGGGTAAAGGAATCAAGACTTTGAATGTAACCCCTAAGAACGGACCTGTGGTTGGTTTAAAAGTGGTTAAGGATGATGAGGATCTAATGATCATAACGGCATTGGGTACGGTTATCCGAACTGATATGTCAGGTATTTCCTCTATGGGTAGAAATACCCAAGGTGTTCGTTTGATCAATATTAAAGAAGATGATGAAGTAGCAACCTTGGCACGAGTAGAAAAAAGCGAGGAAATTGCTGAATTTGCTGATGATGACGAGCTAATAGAATAAAATTTAAAATTTTTATGGGAAAGGGCTACCAAGCCCTTCCTTTTTGTTTTACAATGAAAGTATGAATATAGAGTAGGGCGAGGGACCTAATATGGGAGTTATTTCAGTTCCTGTTTCACAGCTTAAATCAGGCGATCAGATATTTGAGAATGTGCTTACCAAAAGAGGAAATCTACTTTTTGAGAAAGGTCGGTTCGTGACCCCAAAAGAGATTGAAATTCTGCGTGCATTTTTTGTAGCGTTTGTTTCTATTGAGTCTAGGGATACAGAAGCAACAGAGGAAAATTCTCAGAATCAACAGGATGACTTGAACCAAGCAGATGTACCATTTTTTGAGAAATATGATAATTTAGTTAAACTGATGCGTAAGGTCTTTCATGATGCACGTAATGGACAAATTCCACCTGTGTTGGAAATCCGTACGCAGCTTGAAGCAACGCTTCAATATATTGATCAATATAATATATTAACTTTTGTTCCTAAGAATGTGAGAATGGGTGAATATTTAATTCATCACAGTGTCATGGTCTGTTTAACTTCTTATCAATTGGCCAAATGGCATAATTTTCAACAAAAGGATTGGATGCCAATAGCATTAGCAGGATTGTTGCACGATATTGGTAACGTGAAGATTGATAGTGCTATTTTTGAAAAATCGTCTAAATTAACTACAGCTGAATTTGATGAAGTTAGAAAACACACTGTTTTCGGCTATCAAATCATCAAAAACATGCCAGCCATTAATGAAGGTGTGAAGCTAGCAGCGCTGCAGCATCATGAAAGAGAAGATGGATCCGGCTATCCACTCAGCTTAAAGGGAGATAAAATACATATTTATTCTAAGCTGCTGGCAATTGCGGATATTTTTCATGCGATGACTAACGAAAGAGCTTATCGTAAAGTAAACTCACCTTATCTGGTATTAGAGGATTTATTGAAAGAATCATTCGGAAAGCTTGACCCAACATTGGTCCAGACCTTCATTAATCGAGTAACCTCCCTGCAAAATGGAACACTTGTACGTTTAAGCGATAATCGCTTGGGAGAAATTGTTTTCTCAGACCGATCCTATCCGACGAGACCGTGGATTAGTGTTAATGGAGTCATAGTTAATCTAATGGTAGAACGAAGTTTATATATAAGAGAAGTTATTGCTAAGTTTCAATAAAAGGTTATTAAAGTTCACCCAGCTGATATATTTAGCTGGGTGAACTTTTTTTCATTAAACATTGCATTTGCGTGTCAGATCATTCTAATATTAGCGAATTAAAAGTGCTTTAAATGCTTTATTATTTCAATGAAAGACTGTGAT
>NZ_CP034235.1:12500-202500 GCF_009728935.1 Paenibacillus psychroresistens
CGGTTCATCGATTTAATTGCTGGTAAAGCAACTAAATAGAGCAAACTCCCAATGAAAACCTCACAATTCGTTTTGCAATAGCAAAACTCTGATGGCCCTTAGCTCAGCTGGTTAGAGCGCACCCCTGATAAGGGTGAGGTCGGTGGTTCGAGTCCACTAGGGCCAACCAAATCGTTTTTCCCCATTATGGGGGCATAGCTCAGCTGGGAGAGCGCCTGCCTTGCAAGCAGGAGGTCAACGGTTCGATCCCGTTTGTCTCCACCAAACCTGTTTAAAGCGTTGGTAACGACGGCTTTGGACGACACATGAAACGAAAGGCTGTACCTAAAATTTCCAATTGAAATTGAGGGTTGCAATCGGTTAGTGGAGTGTGGTAAGATACTTTTTGCTGCTGTAAGCGGCGTGAAGAAAAAGAATAAAGGTGCTTCGCAAGAAGTACACCCATTGTTCCTTGAAAACTAGATAACGAAGCAAAGAACGAAACATCCAAAACCGTAACATCCGGTTATTGAATCGTATTCAATAACAAGTATTTTCATGCAAATGAGAATGCAAGTGGATAAGCTAATAAGAGCACACGGAGGATGCCTAGGCGCTAGGAGCCGAAGAAGGACGTGGCGAACGACGAAATGCCTCGGGGAGCCGTAAGCAGGCATTGATCCGGGGATGTCCGAATGGGGGAACCCAGCAGTCGTAATGGACTGTTACCATCAACTGAATACATAGGTTGGTTGGAGGCATACCCAGGGAACTGAAACATCTAAGTACCTGGAGGAAAAGAAAACAATAGTGATTCCGTCAGTAGCGGCGAGCGAACGCGGATTAGCCCAAACCAAGGTACTTGTACCTTGGGGTTGCGGGACATCGACATATCGAAGTATTTGTTAGGTGAAGAGGTCTGGAAAGGCCCATCAGAGAAGGTAACAATCCTGTAACCAAAAGCAAATAACAGATTAGGTGTATCCCAAGTAGTGCGGGGCACGTGAAACCCCGTATGAATCCGGCAGGACCATCTGCCAAGGCTAAATACTCCCTAGCGACCGATAGTGAAGCAGTACCGTGAGGGAAAGGTGAAAAGCACCGCGGGAGCGGAGTGAAAAAGAACCTGAAACCGTGTGCTTACAAAAAGTCAGAGCACTCTTTATGTGTGATGGCGTGCCTTTTGTAGAATGAACCGGCGAGTTACGTTCACGTGCAAGGTTAAGTTGAAGAGACGGAGCCGTAGCGAAAGCGAGTCTGAATAGGGCGAATAAGTACGTGGGCGTAGACCCGAAACCGTGTGATCTACCCCTGTCCAGGGTGAAGGTGAGGTAACACTCACTGGAGGCCCGAACCCACGCATGTTGAAAAATGCGGGGATGAGGTGGGGGTAGCGGAGAAATTCCAATCGAACTCGGAGATAGCTGGTTCTCCCCGAAATAGCTTTAGGGCTAGCCTCGAGAATAAGTTGTGGAGGTAGAGCACTGATTGGGTGCGGGGCCCGCCAAGGGTTACCAAGTCCAGTCAAACTCCGAATGCCATAAACTCGAATCTCGGGAGTCAGACAGTGAGTGCTAAGATCCATTGTCGAGAGGGAAACAGCCCAGACCATCAGCTAAGGTCCCCAAGTGTGTGTTAAGTGGGAAAGGATGTGGAGTTGCAAAGACAACCAGGATGTTGGCTTAGAAGCAGCCACCATTGAAAGAGTGCGTAATAGCTCACTGGTCGAGTGACTCTGCGCCGAAAATGTAACGGGGCTAAACACGCCACCGAAGCTATGGACTCAACACTTATGGTGTTGTTTGGTAGGGGAGCGTTGTCTATGCTGAGAAGGTGTACCGTAAGGAGCGCTGGAGAGTAGACAAGTGAGAATGCCGGTATAAGTAACGAAAAGACAAGTGAGAATCTTGTCCGCCGAAAGCCTAAGGGTTCCTGAGGAAGGCTCGTCCTCTCAGGGTAAGTCGGGACCTAACGCGAGGCCGAAAGGCGTAGTGGATGGACAACTGGTTGAAATTCCAGTACCACCGTGAACCGTTATGAGCAATGGGGTGACGCAGAAGGGGAAAGATGCAGACGGATGGAAGTGTCTGTGCAAGCAGTGAGGCTAAAGTGTAGGCAAATCCGCACTTTGTTAGGCTAGGCTGTGATGCGGAGGGAAAATTACAGTACCGAAGATCATGTACTCAAGCTGCCAAGAAAAGCCTCTAGCCAGGGAGAAGGTGCCCGTACCGCAAACCGACACAGGTGGGCGAGAAGAGTATTCTAAGGCGCGCGGAACAACTCTCGTTAAGGAACTCGGCAAAATGACCTCGTAACTTCGGGAGAAGAGGTGCCTCGGTAGGGTGAATAGCCCGAGGGGGCCGCAGTGAAAAGGCCCAAGCGACTGTTTAGCAAAAACACAGGTCTGTGCGAAGCCGTAAGGCGAAGTATACGGGCTGACGCCTGCCCGGTGCTGGAAGGTTAAGAGGAGTGGTAAGCCGCAAGGCGAAGCTATGAATTGAAGCCCCAGTAAACGGCGGCCGTAACTATAACGGTCCTAAGGTAGCGAAATTCCTTGTCAGGTAAATTCTGACCCGCACGAATGGCGTAACGACTTGGGCGCTGTCTCAACGAGAGATCCGGTGAAATTTTAATACCTGTGAAGATGCAGGTTACCCGCGACAAGACGGAAAGACCCCATGGAGCTTTACTGTAACTTAATATTGAATTTGGGTATGATCTGTACAGGATAGGTGGGAACCTTTGAGACATGAGCGCCAGCTTGTGTGGAGGTGACGTTGGGATACCACCCTGATCCTACCTAGGTTCTAACCTATGCCCCTGAATCGGGGCAAGGGACCGTGTTAGGTGGACAGTTTGACTGGGGCGGTCGCCTCCTAAAGTGTAACGGAGGCGCCCCAAGGTTCCCTCAGAATGGTTGGAAATCATTCGAAGAGTGCAAAGGCATAAGGGAGCTTGACTGCGAGACCAACAAGTCGAGCAGGGACGAAAGTCGGGCTTAGTGATCCGGTGGTTCCGAATGGAAGGGCCATCGCTCAACGGATAAAAGCTACCCTGGGGATAACAGGCTTATCTCCCCCAAGAGTCCACATCGACGGGGAGGTTTGGCACCTCGATGTCGGCTCATCGCATCCTGGGGCTGAAGTAGGTCCCAAGGGTTGGGCTGTTCGCCCATTAAAGCGGTACGCGAGCTGGGTTCAGAACGTCGTGAGACAGTTCGGTCCCTATCTGTCGTGGGCGCAGGAAATTTGAGAGGAGCTGTCCTTAGTACGAGAGGACCGGGATGGACGTTCCGCTGGTGTACCAGTTGTTCCGCCAGGAGCATCGCTGGGTAGCCAAGAACGGACGGGATAAGCGCTGAAAGCATCTAAGCGTGAAGCCCCCCTCAAGATGAGATTTCCCAGTATGTAAGACCCCTTGTAGACCACGAGGTTGATAGGTTTGAGGTGGAAGTGCAGCAATGTATGGAGCTGACAAATACTAATCGGTCGAGGGCTTACCCCAATAAGACTTGTTATGCAGTCATGTGTAAGAAGCAGTGTGTTACCTGGATGTTTCACAACTCTTCGCTTCGTTTCTAGTTTTCAGGGAATAATCCTTGAATTGCACCGCGTTTGGTAATGATGGCGGAGGGGAACCACGCGTTCCCATCTCGAACACGACCGTTAAGCCCTCCAGCGCCAAGGGTACTTGAACCGCAGGGTTCTGGGAGAGTAGGACGTTGCCAAGCAAAATAAAGAAGCCTTTTGGGTTTATTCCCAGAAGGCTTTTTTTCAGTCCTATAATGCCGGATCAAGCCACTGAAATCCTATAAAAAAACATTATACAGGATATCCTTTATAATAATTTTATCTAACAAATTGGGAAGAGTTGACCTTGACATTAATTTTGCGATTTTGTTACTATTAAACAGGCACTAGATTAAAAATAGGGTTTGAAAGGTGAAAATCAGTTTTCTTTGTATGCGTAGTTTCGTGTGTGATACAATAGGGATTGGCAATTTTAATAGAAGAAATTAAATTTATTAGATTCGTTTTCTGATGAAAACGCGAAGGAGTGTTATTCAATTGATTAAATGGAAAGCATATAAAAGACCGGTAGCAGGGGCATTAGCTGTATTACTGCTTGGACAAATTCTCTTGTTTGCAGGCACGGCAAAAGTGAGTGCTGCTGATACTCCGGGTATTGATCTTAAGCTCGAGGTAAAGGCTGCGATTCTGATTGACGCGGATTCGGGAGAGGTTCTTTATGAGCTCAATGCGGATGCACCATTAGCCCCTGCGAGCATGGCAAAGATGATGACCGAGTATTTGGTGATGGAAGCCTTGCAAACCGGTAAAATCAAGATGGATACAATGGTTCCTACAAGTAAATATGCGGCTAGTGTTGGAGGCTCAGGAGGTTTATTAGCAGAGGGCGATGAGCATACGGTAAATGATATGTTTGCAGGAATGTCCATTAACTCGGCGAATGATTCAACTATTGCACTTGCAGAGCTTGTCGGCGGTGGATCGGAAGAGAGCTTTGCTGGGATGATGAATGATAAAGCTAAAGAATTAGGCCTCTCTTCCAATGCTCATTTTATTAATTCGACAGGTTTAGATCGTTCCGACCTCGGTGAGTATGCACCTAAAAGTATTGAAGGCGAAACTATATTTACAGCAAGAGATGCTTCAATATTAGCTCAACGTTTATTGAAGGATCATAAGGAAATACTAGCGTATACCAAAATCCCATCACAAAAGTTCAGACCTAAAGATAAAACACCAATGATCAATTGGAATTGGATGCTTGAAGGCAATAAAGATATTCAAAACTTTAAAAAATATGCCTATATCGGGATGGATGGTTTAAAAACGGGACATACCGATGCAGCAGGCTACTGTTTTACAGGTACGGCTGAACGTAATGGAATGCGTCTAATTAGTGTTGTTATGGGGGCTGCATTTGGATTACCAGACAATCAGGTTAATCAAGGCAAGCGATTTATTGAAACTAGAAAGCTAATGGATTATGGCTTTAACAATTTCGAAATCAAACAGATTATTGCTCCTAAGACAGCAGTTGAAAGTCTTCCAGATGTCAAAGTAAAAAAAGGTGTTGCTACTAAGGTTTCTGTTGTAACAGAATCCGCACTATCTTTAGTTGTCAAAAAAGGAATGACTCCAGACCAGATCAAACAAGAGGCTGTTTCTTACGATGCAAACAAAATAGTGGCGCCAATTAAAGCTGGAGATCCTCTAGGAACTCTTACTGTTACCTATAACAATAAGAAGCATGAGATTAAATTGGTTGCAACAGAAGCTGTGAAAAAAGGAAGCTGGATTCGCTTATTGTTCCGGGCCATTGGAAAATTCTTTAGTGGATTGTTTAAAGGAATTAAGAATATATTCTAAATTCTGAGAAAGGATTAGTTACTTGCTTATACTGATCTTAGAATTACGGACAAACGCCGTCTTGAAAACTCGGCGCAGCCGTTTATCCTTAATTCCAACAATTTAAGTAGGAATAATGAAAATAGCGACTTTAAAGTACCAAATCAGGTTGTATAATTGAATCTGTTGTTGTAAAATTGTTGGATATATATTTCAGGAGGTTTGAGGAATGGAAACAGGAACATCACGAGTAAAAAAAGGTATGGCTGAAATGCAAAAAGGCGGAGTAATCATGGATGTCATGAGCGCTGAGCAAGCAAAGATCGCAGAAGCTGCAGGAGCGTCCGCAGTTATGGCTTTAGAACGTGTACCAGCTGATATTCGCGCTTCAGGCGGAGTTGCCCGTATGGCAAACCCAGAGCTTGTAGAGGCGGTTATGAAGGTTGTTTCTATACCAGTTATGGCAAAGGCACGGATCGGACATTTTGTAGAAGCTAAGGTTTTAGAATCATTGGGTGTTGACTATATAGATGAGAGTGAAGTTCTAACTCCTGCCGATGAAGTTTATCATATCAATAAAAGAGACTATACCGTTCCTTTTGTATGCGGAGCTCGTGACTTAGGAGAAGCATTACGTCGTATTGGCGAAGGTGCATCCATGCTTCGTACTAAGGGTGAGCCAGGAACAGGAAATATTGTTGAAGCTGTTCGTCATATGCGTAATATCCAAGCTCAAATTCGTAAAGTTCAGAATATGTCTAAGGATGAATTGCATTTTGAAGCCAAAACATTAATGGTTGATTACGATCTTCTATTACAAGTACATGAGTTAGGTAAGCTTCCAGTAGTTAATTTCGCTGCAGGCGGAATTGCAACTCCATCCGATGCAGCTTTAATGATGCATTTGGGAGCAGACGGTGTGTTTGTAGGATCGGGTATATTTAAATCAGACAGCCCAGAGAAATTCGCTAAAGCAATCGTGGAAGCAACAACGCATTATACGGATTATAGACTGATTGCAGAAGTATCCAAAAACTTGGGTGCAGCTATGAAAGGTATTGAAATCTCTAAGCTTGAGCCATCCCAACGTATGCAGGATCGTGGTTTCTAATGAAGATAGGTGTATTGGCGCTACAAGGAGCGGTGGCAGAGCATATTCGTATGATCGAGCTTGCCGGTGCTGAAGGAGTGGCCATTAAAACGATAGAGCAACTAAATGACATAGATGGCATCATTCTTCCTGGCGGAGAGAGTACGACCATAGGGAGGCTTATGCGGACCTACGGTTTTATTGAACCCCTGCAAGAATTCTCACAGCAAAAGAAACCGATTTTCGGTACATGTGCCGGATTGATTCTAATTGCTAAGGAAATATCAGGACAGGATCAAAAGCATTTGCAGCTGATGGATATTACAGTGGCTCGCAATGCCTTTGGTCGTCAGCGCGAAAGCTTTGAAACGGATTTAGTAGTTGAAGGCATTGCAGATGATGTTAGAGCCGTATTCATTCGAGCCCCTTTAATTGAAAAAGTAGGCAAGGAAGTACGCGTTCTAGCAGAGTATCAAGGTCAAATTGTCGCTGCTCAGCAAGGTCATTTGCTGGCGGCTTCTTATCATCCAGAGCTTACGGATGATTACCGGATGCATGCTTATTTTATCGATATGGTGAATCAAAAATAATATAATCCCTTTTGGGAGGGTTTCTTTTGTTGGATGCAAAGCTGCTAAGAAATGAATTTGATCGTGTACAACAAGCGATGTTGAATCGTGGTAAATCTTTAGAGGAAATTAATAAATTTGCGGCTTTGGATACGGCGAGACGAGAGCTTCTCCAAGAGGCAGAACAGCTGAAAAACCGTCGTAATGTCGTTTCACAGGAAGTGGCCGGTAAGAAAAAAAGCGGTGAAAGTGCGGATTCCTTGATCGAGGAAATGAAGATTGTTTCTGACCGTATCAAGGTACTGGACGATGAGCTTCGTATCGTTGAAGTGGATCTGAATTTGGTGCTGCTCTCCATTCAGAATATTCCGCATGAGTCTGTACCGATTGGCAAAACGGAAGACGAAAATGTAGAGCTTCGTAAATGGAGTGAGCCTACAGTTTTTGCGTTTGAACCCAAACCCCATTGGGAAATTGGACAAGAACTTGGGATATTGGACTTTGAAGCTGCTGCTAAGGTAACAGGTTCACGGTTTGTTTTTTATAAAGGGCTAGGGGCGCGTTTGGAACGGGCTTTAATTAATTTCATGATGGACCTTCATGCAACTGAGCATGGGTATGAGGAAATGCTGCCGCCTTATATCGTTAATAGCGATAGCCTGACAGGTACAGGACAGTTTCCTAAGTTTGCAGAGGATGTTTTTAAGCTTGAGGATTCCGAATATTATCTCATTCCAACTGCGGAAGTGCCGGTTACGAATTATCATCGTGATGATATTCTGACAATGGACTACTTGCCTAAGTATTTTGTAGCGTTCAGTGCTTGCTTTCGCTCTGAAGCAGGTTCAGCGGGCAGAGACACGCGTGGATTGATCCGTCAGCACCAATTTAACAAAGTAGAGCTAGTAAAGCTTGTCTTGCCTGAAACGTCTTACGATGAGCTAGAGAAGCTTACAAGCGATGCTGAGAAGGTATTACAGCTGCTTAAGCTGCCGTATCGGGTTTTATCATTGTGTACAGGGGATTTAGGCTTCACATCCGCTAAGACCTATGACCTTGAGGTTTGGTTGCCGCATAGCCAAATGTATCGTGAGATATCATCCTGCAGTAATTTTGAAGATTTCCAAGCGCGCCGAGCGAATATTCGTTTCCGCAGAGATACGAAAGCAAAACCGGAGTTTGTACATACCTTAAACGGTTCAGGTCTAGCTTTAGGAAGAACGGTTGCGGCAATCTTGGAAAATTATCAGCAAGCGGATGGATCTGTAGTTATTCCAGAGGTTCTCCGGCCGTATATGAATCAGGTTGCTGTGATTGAAAAAAGCGCCAAAAAATAAGTTTGAATTTAGAACTTGAAATTGCTTAGAAAAGTATGTTACAATGCTTTTTGTCACGAATTGACGACACCTAATTTGGAAGCATCCTTTGGGAAAGCTCCATACGGAGAGATGGTCGAGTGGTTTAAGGCTCTAGTCTTGAAAACTAGCGTAGGGGTGACTCTACCGTGGGTTCGAATCCCACTCTCTCCTCCATTTTTAATTTAAGCAAGACAACATAAAAGTTATTACTGGCTATTTAGTCCAGTGATAACTTTTTTTTATTTTTATTAAAAACAATTGTTTTCAAATGGTATCAATTGGATACTGCCTTCTTGAAGAAAAATTGTCGACCTGATACATACATGATTATTGTCTCATTTAGACACAATGAAAAGAAATTTAAATGCTCCTCTATAACATGACGCAATGTAGTCATATTATAAACGCTACAATAGGTTTGAAGTTATCACTCACAACATAGGAGGAATTACTCTCATGGGTTTTCAATTAGAAAACATTTTAAGTGAATTTAAAGGCAAAAGGGCTTTGGTCACAGGCGGTACCAAAGGAATGGGAGAGGCCATTGCTAAGAGACTTACGGCTGCAGGTGCTACCGTAATAACTACGGCACGAACTACTCCAGTTAATATAGAAAATTCAGACCTGTTTATTCCAGCTGATATTAGTACTCCTGAAGGTGTAGATAAAGTAGTGAACGGTGTCCTTGCGCGCCTAGGCGGCGTAGATATTCTTGTCAACAATGTTGGAGGCTCGTCAGCCCCATCCGGGGGATCACTTGTCTTGACGGACGAGCACTGGCAGCAAACTTTTAACTCCAATCTGTTCGCTGCCGTCCGTTTAGATCGTGGACTGCTTCCGGCTATGGTGGAAAAGGGTTCCGGTGTTATTATTCATATTTCATCGATTCAACGTCGCTTGCCGCTATATGATGCAACATTGGCTTATGCTGCGGCTAAAGCTGCTTTAACTACTTATAGCAAAGGATTATCAAAGCAGTTTTCGCCTCAAGGCATTCGTATTAATACAGTTGCGCCAGGTTTCATCGAAACAAAGGCGGCACAAAGGTTGATTGATCGGATAGCTGAGACGACAGGCAGCAGAGAAAGTGCATTAAAGCAGCTGATGGACTCGTTAGGAGGCATTCCAATTGGTCGACCAGGATTACCAGAAGAAGTTGCTGAGCTTGTTGCTTTTCTAGTATCCGACCGGGCCGCTTCAATTACAGGAAGTGAATATAATATTGATGGTGGAACAGTTCCAACGGTTTAAATTCCCGAGCTAAAATATAATTCAATTCTGGACAAACGCATCATCTTCCTTGGGAAGGTTGGTGCGTTTTGTCTTTGTTTGCAACTAACTATTAAGGAGCAATCTTTTATATTGGTTAAATCGCTGTAAGTAATATCCAAGGTTTTTATGATATGATACTTTAGTATAAGTAAACTAAAGTTAACCGGAATGGAGTCCGACTCTTTGATTAAAGATCTTATAACGAATATAGCGATATTTTCTAGCATAATTTTCTTTTATAATAGTTTAGTTCCGATTGATTGGGCTGGAAATCGTAAAGCTTCCGCTAAGCGGGTTTTGGCTCAAGGAATAGTTATGGGGATACTAGGTAATGTTTTGATGTTTTTTAGTGTTCATGTGAATGCAACCACTATCGTTGATTATAGGCAGCTTGCTGTGATTTGTGCGGCATTGTTTGGAGGTATATTTTCCTCGCTTATAGCTAGCGTTCTGATCGGAATCGGACGTGTATTAATATTTGGGGGATTTAATTCATCCTCGTTAATTGGAGTGGCAAGTATTTTATCAACGGGTCTAATTTCGGGTTTAATTGTTAGTCGGATTTATAAATATAGGAACCGTTGGATTCTATTCGTTATAACGATGATCGCTACAACTACCATTGCCTTTTTCTTGATATTAGGTAGTAAAAGCATGAAGATACTTCCTTATTTTTTTATTGTATTAGTGATAGGTTCATGTTTTGTTGCCTACTTATTGCGTTATCTGGTCAAAACTAATATTCAGCAACACTTAGTTAAGGAAAATGAAAAACGCTTTCGTAATTTAAGCTCTTTAAAGGATGCCGTTTTTAATTCTGCTTCTGAGGTTTCCATTACTGTTACAGATTCTGAAGGGGTCTTTACCCTATTTAATCAAGGTGCTGAGAGAATGCTAGGTTATACAGAAGCAGAAATGGTAGGTAAGGAAACGCCTTTGATCATTCATCTTGAATCTGAGGTTCAGCGGAGGGGGGAAGAGCTTTCTGCTCTCTTTAATAAAGAAATTCAGGGCTTTGATATATTGGTTGAATGGACTCGTCATGGTAAAGCGGATGAAAGAGAATGGACCTATTTGCGCAAAGATGGTAAACATTTAACCGTCAATCTAATTGTAACAGCGTTGCATTATGAAGGTCGAATATCTGGCTTTATTGGAATTGCAACGGATATTACCGGGAAAAAGCATGCCGAAGAAGAGCTGCATTATCAGAATGAGGAGCTGCAGGCCCAACAAGCCGAGCTTGAAGCCCAGCAGGAGGATTTACTATTTACTCTAACTAAACTAGAAGAAAGCGAAAGCTATTTAAAGAAACGAAATATGCTGGCAATCACTTTAGTTAATACATTAGATAAAAAAGACTTATATCAAAGTATAATGGATAGCCTTATCGATTTATTTGGTGCTCAAAGAGGAATTATTATTATTTTGGATAAACTGCAGGAGTTTGCTGCTTTTGGATATTCGGAGCAAGAGGCAGTGGCATTAAAGCTAAGTATGAGTCAGATAATATTACCGCGGTTAAACGAGCAGAAGCTACCTTTTACGGTGAAAAATGAAGAAACTCATAATCTTTATATTCCTGTAATAGATGAAGATATGGAGCTGATTGCTTGTATTGTTCTAAGCAGATTACATAATCCGATAACTAAAAGTGAGCTAGAAGAAGCTATAGGTTTAGCTACACAGATTGCCTTATCTTTGCAAAAGCTCTGGCTGCATGAAGAAAGTAAACAACAACGAGAGTTAATGCAGGATATGATGAATACCATCCAAGAGGGAATTCTCCTAATTGATCTTCAGGGAAACACGCTTCAAGTGAATACAAAGTTCTGTGAGTTAATTGGTTATAAAGCAGCGGAAAGCGGAGGCTCCTTCATATCGAATGGTTTTAAGGAGGAAGAGGAAGACCCCTTCAGAATGAACATCTATTGGGAGCATTTAAAACAAATTATAGATGACCCTCACTTACTACAAACATTCATCAGGAATATTATCTTAAATCCAATAAAAGGTTCAGCAACGATTAACTACCGAATTAATTCACCCGTCAAACGAAATATAAATATGTATTATGAGCTTTTATATTTGAACGGGCATGTTTTTGCTGTACTGCTCGTCCATCGAGATGTGACAAGGGAATATGAGCTTGATCAATTGAAATCGGAGTTTGTTAATACAGTCAGTCACGAGCTTAGAACCCCTTTGTCCAGCGTATATGGTTTAACAGAGCTTATGCTTACTAAACAGCTAAGTCCAGAAAAGCAGCATAAGTATTTAACAACGATCTATGAGGAAACCAAGCGATTAACATCTCTAATCAATAACTTTCTCGATTTACAGCGAATGGAATCCGGTAGAAAGGTATATGAAATCATCTGTGTGGATATTGAGAAAATTATTTATAAAGTTTTGGATTTTAATAAAATAAATATGGAAAATCACGAAGTTTCTTATCAGTTTCAAGATAAGCCATTGCTGGTTATGGGAGACGAGGATAGTCTTACACAAATCATGATGAATTTAGTCAGTAATGCGATAAAATACTCACCTAAAGGCGGTAAGATCCAAATCTCAGCTTGGAAAGAAGGCGAATACCGGGCAATTTCGATAAAAGATGAGGGTTTAGGTATTCCAGCGGATTCACTCAATCAGCTTTTCTCCAAGTTTTACCGTGTGGATAATTCCGATCGTCGGCAAATTGGGGGTACAGGTCTAGGACTTTCTATTGTTAAAGAGATCGTCACCTCACATAAAGGAGACATACGGGTTTCTTCTGTTTATGGAGAAGGCAGTACCTTTACGATCCGTTTGCCTATTGGAGTTAATCTGGACGAAGAAGACTTATTATTGCGTGCATAGAATTACAGCAAAAGCGGCATTGTATTAATGGAGGTGGTAGTATTGAGTAAATTGGATATGCCAACACTTAATCAGACCGAGCTTATTGCAATGTGGCAGAAGACTTTACCCGAGTATTTAAATGAAACGGATCAAGCAAAGGTAATGCAGGACGCAAGTAATTCAAAGCTGATCCGAATTCATATTGATTCAGCAGGGCGAAGCTTCTATTCCTTTGAGTTTAATGTCATGTATCTGGACTCGCGAGAAGTAAATGTTGATTTTCAAATAGCTTATGTAGACCATAAACCGGTTGATGAGCAAACCGAACAGCTTCAAGAATTAATAAAAGATTATGTACGACATATTCACGAATGCGCGCAGGCTTTGCAAAAATTCACACATAGCTAAAGGGGCAAACAGATATGAGCAAAGATAAATCACAGCCTGTAAATCCTCCAACAGGGGACTATAATCAACCTAACCAACGAGATGGGCAGCCTAAACCATTATCGGGATCGAAAAAAGTGAAGAACCAGAACCATTCCCGTAGCAACCACGGTGAAGGCAGCTAATAAATTTCTGAATTTAGCCGAATAAGATTATCAGAAGGGGACAAACTAATCTCGACGGTGAAGAGAGGTGTGGGTTCCGTTGGACAACGAAACGCAACAACCGATTGAAGGTAATTTCTAGCTTTTTTTCGAAAAATGGTGCTAAAGACATCATTGCGAGCTTCTAAAATGGTTGAAGTCTACGACGATCCAAGTGAGCTATAAATCAATGCTGAGATGATCCCTAAATAACACCGTCAAAAGAACGAGGCACCCTCAAAAGGGTGCCTCGTTTTTGCGAGTACCCATTACAGGAATAAAGGAGAAATTGTAAATTTTTCTATGTAGTGATACGATATACCAGTAAGTCGTAATTCTACATAGCGAGGTGAGATAGATGGGAAAATCAGAGCTGCTTAAAGGGAGCACTGAAATTATTTTATTAACATTGCTTAACGAAAAAGTCATGTACGGTTACGAAATTGCTAAGAAAATAGAAGAAGAATCCGAAGGTTACCTTCAGTTTAAAGAAGGAACGCTTTATCCAACCTTGAAGAAGTTAGAAACAGAAGGCTTGGTTGAAAGCTACTGGCAGAGCTCAAATGAAGGCCCGCGAAGAAAATATTACACGATTACTAAAACGGGTAAAAAGATTATGGGCGATCTTCAGAAAGAGTGGGGTTTATTCCAAAGGGTCATGAATCGGATGGTAGGTGAGTCAAATGCCTAAGAATCAGTCTAATCAAGAATTTGAGAATTATTTGGACAAAATCACGGGATCATTGTCATTAAATATAGACGAGAAAAACGAGCTAAAGGAAGAGTGGCTGCAGCATTTAGTCGATAGCAAGGATCATTTTGTGCAAAAAGGAATGAAGGAGCAAGAAGCGATCGATCAGGCTATGAAACAGTTTGGCGGCGTGGATCAGCTTCAATCGGAACTTAAACGAAATATGGCGTCATTGAGAAATATGCATTTTTTGAAGGAACTTGTAATCTGGACAATTTGTTTAATGGCAGCCTCTGTTGGACCTAGTATTTTTACGGGGGAGACATTTCAAGTTTCTTATCTTACGGTAGCTGTATGCCTATTATTCTGTTGTTATGGGATCTATCACATTATGATCAACGTGGAAACCATCTCATTATTCCTATAGTGGGGTTGCCGATTGCTTATTGTGTGTATGCCTCATATTATTTCTCAAAGGTTTCCTGGTCTGTTTATTTGCAGAATATCTTTTATTATAATTGGATCCATTTAACAGGTTACGGTCTGTTTACAACACCCATGCTGCATATTCTCTGGATTCTTATCCTAATTAATATAATTTTTTTACAGCGTTCGAATAAAAAGAAATGGCACTCTTTAATCAGAGGAAGCTTTGAATATTGGTTCATGATTATGATTGCGATGTATATCGTAACTAAAGAATGGATCAGCTTTTCTTCAGAAATGAATGTTATTTTATTAAACATTTTTGTATTATATGGCTTGCTTCAACAGCTTATTGTGCCCACCTACATAGTTAAATCATGGAACAAACTGGGGCATCGCTTAAGAAGTGCAAACAAAGATAGAGCTTAATTAATGAAAGCTGAATGAGCTGCAGGCCTTAGCTACATGGTATGCGGCTTTTAATTTGAAAACAATTATAATAAATTTGAAGCAAGTGCAGGGTTTTAGAATTTAGCATCGTCTATTACATTGGGGAAGGGGGAGGCAAGTATAGATGACGAGACGATAGTCCAGCAGGTTATATCAGGTCAAGATGACTATTATCGGATGCTCATTGACCGGCATCGCAGTTATTTATACGGAATTGTCTATTCTGTTGTCAAGCACGTTAAGGATGCAGAAGAAGTGACTCAGGATGTTTGGGTAAAAATATATTTTGCACTCCCCCAATACCAGCAGCAAGGCTTCAGAACATGGATCAGCCGGATTGCTGTGAATCAAGCAATTGATTTTGTGCGGAAACGGTACAAGCAGCTAGAGCAGCTTTATGGAGATGAAGTCCCTGAGCTAAGCTCACCCCCCATCCCCATGAATAACCCAAATGAATTGCTGTTGCTGCGTAAAGAAAGAAAAGAGCTTATACAAGATAATTTATCTCGTTTGCCTGAAAACTATCGTGAAATTATTATTGCCTTTTATATGGAGGAGAAGTCATATCAGCAAATTGCCATCGATCAGGGCATAGCTTTAAAAACTGTAGAGTCTAAGCTATATCGTGCTAAAAAATGGCTTAAAGCGCATTGGAAGGAGGAGGATTTTGGATGAGACATTATAGCAGCCAAGAATGTTTAGCTTATATTGAGAGAAAGCTTTCAGCGGAAAATGAACGCGAATATGAAGATCATTTATATGAATGTGACGTTTGTCTAGAGCTTTACACAGCTTGCCTAGTTCCGCTAGAGCATGATTCAACTACAACATATCCGATTCCTTCTGATCCAAACGAAGCGTTTACGGAGCAAATTATGGCCCGAATTAACAGCGAGAAGCAACGTATAATGCCCTCCACTCCTCTTAGGAAACCGGCTTTATATCGAAAGCCCGTATTCCAATACGCTTTAGCAGCGGCCATTACTCTTATTCTAATGACAACAGGGGTTTTTCACGGTATTACGGGAGGGGCGGGTCAGACGCCACAAACTTCTAGGCAAACGGTGGAAGCTTCTTTTACGGAACAATTGATGGATAAAACAGTAGCTATGTTGGATTCGATTCAGCTAAAAGCTAATTTAATTGAAAAGGGGGGCGAAAAGCATGAATAAACATCCATTTCTAACGATTGTTCTGGGATTCATTCCAGGTTTGGGCCATTTATTTGCGGGGAGAATAATCCGTGCATTCCTTTATGGCTGCCTGTTTTTTGGTTTTGTAATTCTAACTCTATATGTTCATGCGGAATGGAACGGTGATGATTTTCCAACTTTTGTTTTTTTTGTGCTTGGTGTGATTGTTTGGTTTGTTAGTTTGATAGACCTAATTGTTTATGTGACTGGGGTGAAAAAACGTGAATCGACAAGTTTAAACTCAGAAGGTGCGCTGCCTTATAAAGATGAATCTCAACAAAACGAGCGGTTCTTTACCATGCTAAGCTCAATCATTCCTGGTTTAGGGCATTTTCAAATGGGATTGATGCAGAGAGGGCTATCCTTTTTGGTCGCTTTCTTCGGCGTAATTACGATGATTTTCTTTGTTCGCTATGTTACACATTTAGAAGGTATGTTTGTTTTCCTTCTGACTGTTCCGATTATTTGGTTATATGGGTTATTTGATGCCATGCAGCTGCTTCACCGTAAGCAAAAAGGCGAGGTGCTGGTTGACCGCACGATTTTTGATGAGTTCGAAGAGGGGCGAGAAGCGGGTAAGAAAAGCAAGACTTTGGCTATTATCCTGTCCATTCTACCCGGAGCGGGACATATGTATTTAGGATTACAGCAGCGCGGGCTGCAGTTGATGGCAGGCTTTCTTTTCTCCTTCTACATTCTAGATGCCTTACATTTATCGATCTTCCTCTTTCTGATTCCGATTCTTTGGTTTTATAGTCTATTTGATGCCATGCAGCATGTATCCCGTCACGGTGTCGTGGAAATTAAGGATGTCCCCATCATAGAGTGGCTTAAAAATTATCAAAAATGGATTGGAATTGGTTTGCTGGTTTTAGGTTTTTATCATTTGTTGGATGAGTTTGTGCTGGTAATGCTCCACCGGTTGTTGCCGGATCTTCAGATCTGGTTTCATCGTTATTTTCAAGTGTTTGTAGTATCGACGTTATTAATCGGGTTCGGATTTCGGCTGCTTGCGGGTACGCCATCTAAAAAAGATGTAACCAAGAGAGGAGAATGATCGAGGTGGAGGCGTTAGAACCATTAGTTAGAAAACGTTGGCGCGTCGGGACCTTATCTATGGGTGTCTCATTAATTAGCTTAGGGTTAACCCTACTCGTCTCATCCTGGCAGGGGATTATAGCTTTTGATACATTGATTAAGCTATGGCCGATTATTTTTGTGCTGCTAGGCTGTGAAATCCTTTTGTATCTCTTTCTTTCAAGATCAGAGAAGCCAATCCTCCATTATGATGTGTTTAGTATCGCTTTTGTAAGCTTTCTCTGTTTATGCTGCTTGCTATTTTCCTTACTTACTTCTACCGGCTTAATGGAAGAGTTTCGGTATACGATTAATTCCAATGTTGCCACTGCGGACCTACCCGACACAAAGTTTGATGTTCCCGTAGGAATTGAGAAGATTATCGTTCAAACCGCAGACCGCAAATTAAAAATAGACACAAACAGCTTGCCTGAAATTCGCTTATTGGGAATTTACCAGAAGGACGTAACACTTAAATCAGAACAGCCTGCTTTAAAATCGGAGGATGTTGTTACAACAAAAACCATTGGCAAAACCATGTATGTTCTAATTAAGCAACTGCCAGAAAAAAGAGGCTTTGAGCGGGATCAGCCTGTCTCTAGTATGATTCTTGTAGTCCCGCAAGCAATCCCTGTTGAGGTTCTGGATGCTTATAATAATATAATAAAGCCTAATTAAGGGATAGAATTTAAAAGAAGCGCCTCAAGGACTTAACGTCCTCGAAGCGCTTCTTTGTTATTAACTCTTATTTATTGTAAATTCGATCTGCAAATGTAAGAATCTGCTCAAGTAGAGCAGCCGGCTGTTCTTGCATACTCATATGGCCAGCATTCGCGATCGTTACTTGTGTGATATGTTCGCCATGCTCAGCAAAAGCTTTCTCCAGTGGGATAATTTGATCGGCTTCGCCGGCAATTAATAGCACGGGTACCTGTGCATCAGCTATTATTTGGTTGCGGTCTACACGATCGCGCATACCCACTAACACATTCATTGCACCCTTAGGATTGGTTGCAACACCAATCTGTCGAATATGTTCGACTGTTGGCTTCATAGTCTCTAGATGCTCAGGTGCAAATAGCTTAGGGTTCAGTCCTGCAATGAACGATTCGATGCCATTCTCGCTAATCCCTGCAATTCCATTGTCACGATTGGCTTTGCCCTTCTCATCATCTGCAAAGCCTGATGAATGCACAAGTGAAAAGGCATGCAGCTTCTCCGGATATTGCTCAGCAAATGCCAAAGTAACATAACCGCCAAGTGAATGACCGATAAGTATCGCTTGCGGAATATGCAATTTTTCTAATAATTCTGCTATATCATGCGCCATTAATTCCATCGGATAAGGCTCATCGGAGATGCCTGATTGGCCATGTCCACGCAAATCAGGTGCTATAACGCGATATTGCTTGCTTAGCTGAGGCAGGATCTTGTCCCAATAATCGGAGCTTCCACATAAACCGTGCAATAACACTAGTGGCTCCCCGCTGCCTTGATCCTCATAAGCCAATACTATGCCATTAAATTCGATTGTGTTCTTAGCCATAATAGCTCACCTGCTTTCTTGTTCCATAGTATACTACAAACTTTGGTTTTTATTGCTTGAGTAAGGCTGGAGTGGAATTAAACTGAAAATCTGAAGGGCTGCAGAAACCGCATAACCAAAACCAAGCATTAAAAAGGGGTACATCCCGAAGGAATAACGTACATCCGGTACAAACAATAAATGTATCACGAGAAGAGTTACGAGACTTATCGTGAGAAAACGTAGGGAGCGATTTCTGCAGCTAATCAAGCTGAGCCAAGCTACCCAGGTAAAGATCAAGTGTAACTTAACCAAAACGTTGGCTATTAAAACAGGCAATGTGTAAAAATAAGGTGTCTTGAACAGCACCATAAATTTGCCTATGGTAAACCAGCGAAACCATAGCCAAGGATCCTCGGAGAAGCCTTGTTTAATTCGACGGATCCCCTCGTTAAACTGATCCTCTTCTTTGATTTGACTCCAATCGATTGTTTGTCGAAAGTAAGGATCCGTGCCGCCTAATAAAGGATTACCGGAGCCTCCATTTGCTAACAGAATAAACTCGTGAAAAGTAACTATATTACGGATCCACCAAGGTAACATCACAAGTACAAAGGCACTAAAGCTTAATCCAATAGCGGGTAAATATAATTTGCGATTTTCGATCCAGAGAAACAGGTAGGGGATAATGGCAAGCGGAAGGACATTGGGGCGAATGAGCACGGTTATTGCAAGCAGCATACCCATCCAGAGGTGATTGCTCAAGCGGTTATTCTGAATTATTTTAATTTGAGAATAGATTAAGGCTAAAAAGAAGCTCAGAAATAATGTTTCAGTGGTTAATAAAGATGTTGTCCATATGTAGGTTGGGTAAAAAGTCATTAAGGTGGCAGCAATAATTCCCGCGGGGCGGTTAAATAAGTGTTTTCCAATTAAATAAATTAATCCTATGGCACCTACGCTGACAAACGATTGAATAATACGAACAGCAAGCAAGGCATGATCTAGCGGCTGGTAGCCAAATAAACGATAGACTATTATCAGGAACCAAGGATACCCTGGAGTAACAAGCGAGTTAGGCGAAGTGTCTCGATAGGCAAAGATACCTTTTTCCAGATACTGAATAGCTAGCTTGGAATACTCCAATTGATCAAAAATAAGGGCGGCATGATTACCTCTAAAAGCATAGAACAAACGCAAAGCCAACCCGGTCACAATAAGAAAAACAAGATAATAAACATATCGTCTGTTCTTCACTTGGCTACCTCCTATATATTTCAAAAAAACAATTAGTTTAAATTTAATTTATGCCCTTTAAAAAAGCAACGAAAAACTAACAAATTATGCTATTATCAGAAAAGGGAGGTGGCGAATCGGAGATGGAAGAACAAGAAGTCAGAGAAGTCAAAGAAGTGCAGGACAATCAATCTAAATTAAGATTTACAGATGTATTGGTCATATTGTTAAGTGCCTTATATGTATGGGATTGGCTGGAGTATCCGGGTCTGCATGTTTCTCGTGTCGTTGCTGTAGCTGTATTGGCGATATGGTGGACGTTGTTTGTGCTTAAGCTGCTGAAACGCTAATTCTATAATAGAAACAGAACGACCTGTTGCTTATTGCGAACAGGTCTTTTTTCTGTTGTATTTTGCTAAAACTAGTGTTGTTTCGACACCGCGCTTCGCTAAACTTTTTGCAGAGAAGTCCATATACTGAGTTTAGCTGGTCGAATATCGCTTTAATTAGGGCGTATTTTGCGAAAAGATGATCTTATCTGTCGGTAAGAATCTTTAATGCGGTTGGATCAATAGGAGGAGAATGGCTATGTACACCTGGAATAATTCGAAAAAGCTTTGCGGGTTACAGATCATGGATACACATGTAAGAATGATAGAGCTGATAGAGGAAGGCAAACAATTGCAAGCGGGACGCAGATATACGATGGAGCTTCCTCCATGCAGTGTTATCAATGGAATTATTAAAGAGGAAGCAGCTGTTGTGAGTTGTATAGAGACTATGGTTAAGACGCTGGAAATGCAGGCTGCCCAAGTTCATTTAATCATTCCGACATCCCATAGAATTACCCGTAAATCAATTCCAATTGCCTTAGAGACTCGCGAGTTTAAGCAATTAATGGAGAAGGATAGTCTGAATGTAAATTATAATCCGCAAGTTAAACACGCCATCCATAATTACGTTCGTTTGGGATCACCCCTGCAGCTTTCTCAGCAAGAAGACGTGCTAACTATTGCTACTTCAGCTGAAACGATTCAGGGCTATCTGGAGGTTGTCAAAAAAGCTGGCTTGGAGCTGTTAACCATAGAGCCGACGTTATTTTCATTATATCGAGCTATTTTTAGAAATTGGCAGGATTCGAATAAGGGGATGTCTCAACGATTTGTACTGGTGCAGTCCGACTTAGGGTTTAGTGAAATTAGTGTCTTTGATCGAGGGGTACCGGTATTTACTTTCGTAATAAATGGCGCTGACTATGCTTCTATTAAAGCATATACCTATGATCTGCAAATGGAGTTTAAGCGGATTCTGAGTTATTTTAGACAGGCTGTATTCTCGGACCCCAAGGATCTGCGCGACCTTTATTTAGTGGGCGAAATGGACTGGCTCAAGAAGCTGCTGCAGCCGGTAAGCATGATGTTCGAGGGCAATATGACCTTGCTTTCACTTGTAGATTTAATGAATACCTGCGAAATGGTAAGCGATCCCTATGCTGCTGAACTTGGGTTAACGGAGCGGGGGGCTTGAGGTTATATTAGATGTAGTGAAACATCCATCGACTAAATCCTAACAAAAAGAGCCTATAAACAACGAGCCTTTGCGATTTCATGCAGGGGCTTTTTTGTTGTCTATGGCTTCATTGGCATTATCTAGTATGGCGTTCCCGAACGGAATTGAACCGATATCTACCCTTTAGGAGAGGGTTACTCTATCCATTTGAGCTACGGAAACGCGGCAAAAGTCATTATAGCACATAACAGCATGGAAGCGAAAGTGGTATACAAGCTAAGGTTTTTACTTATAAACAGGAACTAAGCGACTGGGACTTTTGGCTTGTCATAAATTAATGCGATTTGTCAAAAGAAGTGTTGTTTCGACATCACACTTCGATAAACTTTTCAAGATTTATTACTTATACTTGTCCAATAGTCAATCACAGCACGAGTCCGCGCAACCAAATAGAGAGCAGGGGGGTGCAAATGGTGAAGAATCAACACAAAGACTTGAAGCATTTAGTCGGATGCCGTTTGAAAAAGGATATTTATAGCAATAAGGGGGTTCTCGTGCTGTCGGAAGCAATGATTTTGACAGATGAACACATTCACCAAAGCATATTGCATGGGGTGGGCTTATCTATAAGTGATATTGTGATGGAAGACGACAAGAATATGGATCTTGTTATTGATGAAGCGCTTGATCAAGTTAAGAGTATTTTTAGAAATGTTAGACATACGAATCGAATTCCTTTAATAGACATTAGAAGGAAGCTTATCCCAGCTATTAACAAAATTACGGAAAATTCAGGGCTTTTCGGTCTGCTTAACGATCTGCAAGCTAAAGATGACTATACATACTATCATAATATTGGAGTTTCGATTATCGCTACAATGATTGGCAAATGGATGCAGCTCAGCCCACAAGAGTTATCCATATTGTCAGTAGCCGCTTTTTTACACGATATTGGCAAGCTAATGGTACCTAAAGAAATATTGAACAAAGCAGGTAAGTTAACCGAGGATGAGTTTGAAATTATGAAAAAGCATACGATTTATGGCTACGAAATTATTAACAATACAATAGGGTGTACACATAGGCACGCGCTAATAGCGTTACAGCACCACGAGCGTGAGGATGGAAGCGGTTACCCACTTGGCTTAAAGGGAGATAAAGTAGATATTTTAAGCAAAATCGTTGCTGTAGCTGATGTATTTCACGCCATGACTTCAAAAAGGGTATATCATGACGCTATCCCGTTTCATCAAGTGCTGCAGAAAATGCAGAAAAATGCCTTCGGCAAATTAGATCCAACTATAACAACTTTATTTATGGAAAAAATCATGAGCACGACGATTGGCAATGAGACGGTACTAACAGATGGCAGACGAGCTAAAATTGTCATGATTAATCCATCTAACCGTATGAATCCATTGGTTAAAATCAATAGTGATTTTGTTGATTTAAGCCAGCATCATAACTTAAACCTAGCTCAAGTCTTGGGCTAAGGCTTTGGATTGTTTACGAAGCCTCCGAAAAAAGTCAGATAATAACTCACTGCACTCGACTTGCAATATATTCTCAATTACTTCCACCTGATGATTAAATCGTTGCTCCTGTAGAAGATTCATTAAAGTACCAGCACAGCCAGCTTTAGGATCTGGCGTGCCAAAGATCACTTTAGGTATACGAGCTTGCACAATGGCTCCTGCACACATAGGACAAGGCTCCAAGGTTACATATAAGGAACAATCCAATAAGCGCCATGCACCTAATGCTAGACTTGCTTGGCGAATCGCAATCATCTCTGCATGGGCAGTCGGATCTAGAGTGGTTTCTCTCGTGTTATAGCCCCTGCCGATGACTTGCTCGTTATACACAATAACAGCTCCAATAGGTACTTCATTTATAGCTTCGGCTTCTTTAGCCGCTTGAATGGCTTCTTGCATCCAGTATTCATGGGTGTTCATTTGGTGTCTCCTTTTTTTCCGAACATTCATTCGTTGTTAACATGTTGTGCATAACTTTGTGGATAACTTTGATGTTTACGAAAACTTATGCAGTCATTCAAGGTTGAATATATACATATAGTACTCTATTTCATTGAAGTATTCCCTAAATAAAGGTATACTTTGTTGAAATACCACAATGAAAAGGCAAACTTATTGAAAGATAAGGACGCAAAGCTGAGGGTCTAAGATAATCTAAGCGTTAGATTATAATGATAGCCTGGCTGCCCATAATTGTCCTACCTATTCGGATTATTAACAGGCTGCCCTCAGGGACAGCTTTTTTGCGTCAAATTATATACGAAATTAATGGATTAGCATAGAAAGAAGGTAATGTAATATGGTTGAAGACCGCTCAGCAGAAAATTTGGAATTAGGATTTAAAGAAACCCAAGAGCCGAATATGTCTATTTTGGTACACTGTAGAACGGTTGTGGAAAAAAAGGATTATGTATCCACGGGTATATTAACATATGCGGAAGGCGATATGGTAGAGGTTGAAATTGGGGATTATCAATTATTTGATTTGGGCACGATTGTTAAACTAACTATCTATACGCCTGCAGGAATTTTTATGTTCAATACGACCGTTATAGCTAAAGACGTTGGTTTTCTCATACTTATTAATCCACCAGAAAACCGTCGGAAATTTTCCGAGAAACGCAAAGAAACACGTATTGAAATGGACAAAAACGGTTATCTGCACGGTGTATGTTCTCAGGGCAGCTCAGAAATGAAAGCTTTTGCAGAACCGATAGATGTGTTGATCAGCAATATTAGTCAAAGCGGGATTGGCTTTACTGTGAATGGTGATTTGGAGTTGAAAATAGATGAACACATAGAGGTAGCAGCTGAATTGGGCATAAATCTATCCTTTAGAGCCCAAGTTGTTCGCGTGGAAAAACTAGAAGCCATTTCTCAATATGGAGCAGAAATAATTGAAATTCATCCTGATCAGAATAAAGCTTTACGTGCATTTATCCTAAAATCACAGGTTGTAAATCGCGCATCACTAAAAAAAGCAGAAAACCAAAAAAGGGTTTTTAAATAAAATAATTCATCAACTGGAGCTATCGAAATCACTCGATAGTTTTTTTATTTCAGACGACTTTGGTAAAATCAGGTTCTTTTAACGGTATAATGGGTATGGATCTCTTGAACAAGTATATTGGAGGTGTGTTATGAAACCGATCCAAAGATCGGCTCTGCGTCTCAAGTGTGGTAAAGCGTACTATACACTTAAAAGATATATGGAATGGCTGCTAGAAAATAAGAAGTTCGCGCGAACGCTTAGGGAAAACAATCTAACCTATCCAATCTTTGAGCATCGAACGCCGGTATTGCGCAAGCTGAAGGATGTAGATATGTGGCTGCAGCACAATAAAATTATTAATTTAAAAATAGCGGTCGAGAAATTAAATGGTATTGTACTCCTACCCGGCGAAACGTTCTCTTATTGGCGCTTAATCGGTAAACCAACACGTAAAAAGGGCTATGTCGACGGGATGGTCTTATATTTTGGTAGTTTTCGTTCGGATGTAGGTGGTGGACTCTGCCAGCTTTCTAATTTAATTTATTGGATGACGCTGCACTCACCACTCACTGTTGTTGAAAGGCATCGGCATAGCTACGATGTTTTTCCTGATGCCGGAAGGACTCAGCCCTTTGGCAGTGGGGCAACCTGTGCTTACAATTATCTGGATTTACAAATACGCAATGATACCGATCAGCCTTACCAGCTCCAGGTAACTGTCGGTGATTCTGATCTAATAGGGGAATGGAGATCTGAGGTTAAATCGCGCTACCGGTATGAAATTTATGAAAAAGAACATTTGATTAAATCCGAATATTGGGGCGGCTATACGCGACACAATCTGATTTATCGGCGAATTTGGAATGAAGAGGGACTCTGTATAGCAGATGAAGAAGTTGCAGAGAATCATGCTTTAATGATGTATGAGCCGTTATTGAAAGAAGTTTGCGATTCATGAAGTAGTTACTATATAATATGAAGGAATGATAGATTTATAAAGTGAAGGAGACTAATAATATGGGTTACCAAGCTAGTTCAGCAAGGTATGATACGATGAAATACAATAGATGTGGCAAGTCAGGAGTTAAGCTACCGGCGATTTCACTGGGCTTATGGCATAATTTTGGTGGCGTCGACAATTTTGAGAACGGTCGGGCAATGCTGCGAAGAGCGTTTGATTTAGGAATTAACCATTTCGATTTAGCTAATAATTACGGACCTCCAGCAGGCTCAGCTGAAGAAATGTTTGGGCAAATGATGGCTGGTGATTTTGCATCTTATCGCGACGAACTGATTATTTCCTCCAAGGCGGGATACTACATGTGGCCAGGACCTTATGGGGAATGGGGATCCAAGAAATATCTGGTTTCTAGCTTGGATCAAAGCTTGAAACGGATGAAATTGGATTATGTGGATGTTTTCTACTCACATCGCTTTGATCCAGAAACGCCTTTGGAAGAAACCATGGGTGCTTTGGATTTACTTGTTCGCCAAGGTAAGGCTTTATATGCAGGGATTTCAAGCTACAGTCCGGAGCAAACAGCAGAAGCAATCCGCATTCTGAAGGAATTGGGTACACCTATGCTGATTCATCAACCGGTTTACTCTTTATTGAATCGTTGGGTCGAGGATGGACTTACGGATGTTTTGGATGAAAATGGCGTCGGCAGCATCGCATTCTGCCCACTTGCTCAAGGATTGTTGACGAACAAGTATGTGACTGGAATACCATCAGATTCACGTGCTGCTAACACAACGAGCTCGTCCCTAAATTCTAAGGATGTAACTCCGGAGAAGCTGGAACAAATTCAGCAGCTAAATGACATTGCTAAAGATCGCGGACAAAGCTTAGCGCAAATGTCGCTTGCTTGGGTGTTGCGCGGAGGGCGAATTACTTCAGCTTTGATCGGTGCAAGCCGTGTCAGTCAGATTGAGGAAAATGTCGCAGCCTTGAACAACTTAGAGTTTTCGACTGAGGAATTAGCTAAGATTGATGCTGCTTTGCAATAGTTTGTTTATTATATATCTCCTTCATTTCAGTCGTTTTGCTGAGGTGAGGGGGATTTTTTCTATTATGAAGTCCCTCCCAATAAACCGCACAGTGACTTTAGCAGTATTCTGCTATATAATTAAAAGGATATTTTGTAGAACATGAGGAGTTGTATGTAAGATGGCTTTGAAAGCGGGAATTGTCGGACTGCCCAACGTAGGGAAATCGACTTTATTTAATGCAATTACACAGGCTGGAGCTGAAATGGCCAATTATCCTTTTTGTACCATTGACCCTAATGTTGGTGTGGTTGAGGTACCGGATGAGCGCTTGCAGCGTTTGGTTGAGATTGTAACACCTCACAAAACGGTGCCAACGGCATTTGAATTTATTGATATAGCAGGAATTGTTAAGGGTGCGAGCAAAGGCGAAGGCTTGGGCAACAAGTTTCTTCAGCATATTCGCGAAGTGGATGCGATTGTCCATGTTGTTCGTTGCTTTCAAGATGATAACATTACGCACGTTTCCGGTAAGGTTGATCCACTTGGTGATATCGAAACGATTAATCTGGAATTAATTCTAGCTGATCTGGATCAGTTGGAGAAGAAGATTGAACGCTCACGCAAAAATTTAAAAGGCGGCGACAAAAAAGTCGTAGCTGAAGTAGAATGCTTAGAGCGAATTAAAGAAGCATTGTATGCCGACAAGCCAGCGCGCAGCTTGGAATTGTCCGATGATGAAAAGCTGATCGTACGAGATCTGCATTTGTTGACGATGAAGCCAGTGTTGTATGCAGCGAATGTCAGTGAAGATGAGGTAGCTAATTCGGACGACAATCCTTTTGTAAAAATTGTCCGTGATTTTGCTTCGGCTGAGGGCGCAGAAGTTATTCCAATTAGTGCCAAGGTGGAATCCGAGATTGCTGAGCTCGACGGAGATGACAAGGCTATGTTCTTGGAAGAGCTTGGACTTAAGGAGTCTGGTTTGAATCGCTTAATTAAAGCGGCATACCGTGAATTAGGCTTATACACTTACTTTACTGCAGGTGTACAAGAGGTTCGGGCATGGACGATTCACAAGGGTACTAAAGCTCCACAAGCAGCTGGCGTTATTCATACAGATTTTGAGCGTGGATTTATTCGTGCTGAAGTTGTGAGCTATGAAGCCTTATCTACGAACGGTTCGATGGCTGCTGCTAAGGAAAAAGGCTTAGTACGATTAGAAGGTAAAGAGTATCTGGTACAAGATGGCGATGTTATGCATTTCCGTTTTAACGTTTAGCTAAGCATACGATTTGCGAGAATGACACGGCTGTTTTAGTCGTGTTTATTTCTAATTGGTAGGCCCGTTTTTATTGACATCCCCCTGCCAAAGGCATAAAATATATAGATCTATCTAAAAAAGTAAAACGGAAAATAAGCTCAAGGAGTGTGCAATTGTGTTAGATCGCCTACAATCACTAGCCGGACGATACGAGAAACTAAGCGAGCTGCTTAGCGATCCAGATATAGTCAATGATACTAAGAAACTAAGAGAGCTTTCCAAGGAGCAATCGGATCTGCAAGAGGTTTTCGAGGCTTATACCGAATATAAATCCGTTATGGAACAGTTTGACGCTGCTAAGGAAATGCAGGGTGAAAAGCTGGACGATGATATGCGTGAAATGGTCAAAATGGAGCTTGATGAGCTCACCACTCGTAAAGACGAGCTTGAAACAAATATCAATTTATTGATGCTTCCTAAAGATCCTAATGATGATAAGAATGTCATTGTAGAAATACGTGGAGCAGCCGGCGGGGATGAAGCAGCGCTTTTTGCAGCTGATTTATATCGGATGTACACACGTTATGCAGATGTGCAGGGCTGGAAAACCGAGATAATGGACGCTAATCTTAATGATTTAGGTGGTTTTAAAGAAGTAATCTTTATGATTACCGGTAAAGGTGCCTACAGCAAAATGAAATACGAGAGCGGAGCCCATCGTGTGCAACGGATTCCTACGACGGAGTCAGGTGGACGGATTCATACCTCTACTTCAACGGTTGCAGTTATTCCAGAAGCGGAAGAAATTGAAGTCGATATCCGAGATAGTGATATTCGCGTCGATACTTTCTGTTCAAGCGGAGCAGGCGGACAATCGGTTAATACAACTAAGTCAGCTGTACGTGTAACGCATGTACCAACCGGAATTGTAGCTACTTGTCAGGATGGCAAATCACAAAACAAGAATAAAGATATGGCGATGGCCGTATTGCGTGCTCGTGTTTATGATAAGTTCCAGCAGGAAGAGCAAGCGAAGTATGATGGTGAAAGAAAGAGCAAGGTCGGTACAGGCGATCGCAGCGAACGGATTCGGACTTATAACTTTCCGCAAAGCCGGATTACCGATCACCGCATCGGGTTAACTTTGCACCGCCTAGAAACCGTAATGAACGGCGATATGGCCGAAATTGTAGCTGCTTTGACTATGGCTGCACAAGCAGAATTAATGGATAGCAAAGGGGAATAACCCAATATGAACGGACAGCCAATGACGGCACGTGAAGCCTATATTGAGGCTTCTTCTTTTTTACGGTTGAGGCAGGTTCCAGATGCAGCGATTTGTGTGGAGCTATTGCTTCAGCACCTTATGCAGTGGGATCGCTCGACGATGCTGATGCGCTTTGAAGAGCCTTTTCCGCAAGCGAAAATGAGTGAGTGGCTGCTGCTTGTGGAACGCAAGGCTGCTGGAGAGCCCGTGCAGTATATCATTGGTGAACAAGAGTTTTATGGTTTGCCTTTTCAGGTAAATGCGGCTGTGTTAATTCCGCGTCCAGAAACGGAGCTATTGGTGGAGCAGGTGGTTAAGCGAGGGAATGAGCTCTGGCCTGGGGGTGCACCCAAATTGGTTGATATTGGTTCGGGAAGCGGCGCAATTCCTATTACCATTGCAGTTCAATGTCCGCTATGGCAGATAAGCAGCTCGGATATCTCACTTGCTGCCTTAGAAGTGGCTCGAGCCAATGCAGAGCTTAATGGCGTTGCTGCAAAAATTAACTTTTCACAAAGTGACTTGTTGGATGTTTATATTCAGGAGCAGCAGCAGATTGATATCTTAGTCTCTAATCCACCTTATATTGCTTCAGGTGATATTGAGGAGCTGCAGCGGGAAGTCAAAAGCTTTGAGCCACGGTTGGCTTTGGATGGTGGAGCAGATGGCTTGATCCTCTATCGTCGGATGTGTGAACAGCTTATGCAGCTTCCTGCGTTTCCGCGTTTAGTTGCATTTGAAGTCGGTCAGGGACAAACAGAAGCGGTCAGCCAAATGCTAGCTGATCTGCAAAACTGGGAGCAAATTGAAGTAATTGTGGATTATGCAGGGATTGCGAGGCATGTGATAGCAGTTAAGAAGCTTTAGCGTCTATTTCTTGATTTGGTCATCCGCATGTAAGTGAAAATGGCGGCAGCCATCATGGCAATAAAGGAAAGGTTACTTGTTAAACCTTCTGATGCCGAAAAGAGCGAACAAATGAAAGTTGTAAAGTTTTTGGCAAAAAAGGCCACAGCTAAAATTAACAAAGGGCGCATAATATTAAATTTTCTCAAGTGAATTACCTCCATAGTAGTAATTTCTGATGTTTGATTCGAGCATTCTTCCTAATCTCATACAAAGAGTCTAGCACAGATTGTTCCAATTCCCAAACTGGTAAAGGATTAATAGTTTCATAGGTTTAGTCCTCCACGTTGCTGACCATACTAATGGATATGGAAGCATTATGAGGAGGACTTACAAATGAAGGTGCAATTAGCGGTTAGACAGTGGTTTCTTATGGTTTTTGCAATTATTATACTTATAACTTGTTGGGAATCTAATCGCAATAATATCGCTTTAGCTGATTCAGCAATTCCTGAGCAATCGATTCGCTTGCGGATTCTAGCAAATTCGGATTCAATAGCCGATCAAGTGATGAAACGTAAAGTGCGTGATGTCGTTATAGCTCAAATGAATACATGGGTTAAGGAGCCAGACGGGATCGAATATGCTAGACGCGTGGTAAGAGAGCAATTACCAGCTATGCAAATGTTAGTTCAGAAAGAGTTAGCTTCACATGGTTATAATTATGGGGCACAGGTAGAGCTTGGTCAGGTACCTTTTCCAACAAAAATGTATGGCAATCGTGTTTATCCTGCGGGTGAATATGAGGCGCTGCGGATTACTTTAGGACGTGGGGATGGGCAGAACTGGTGGTGTGTCTTGTTTCCGCCGTTATGTTTTGTGGATGCTATCTCTGGCGAAGCAGTAGGCAAATCGACTATCTCTGAGAAATCAGTTTCATCCACCATTCAGATTAAATCCAAAAAACAAATCCACTTCTACTTGTGGGACAAAACAAAACAGCTTTTTAAATTATAAGTATAAATTTTTTGCTTATACGGATCTTATAATTCCGGACAAACGCCGTCTTAAAAGACGGCATAGCCGTTTATCCTTGCTTAAGCCAATTTAAGAAGCTGAAACCATGCAATTCGTGACAAATGTAGAGCGGACAGGCTATAATGACAAGAAAAACTTAAGGATTGAACAGATATGACCAACTATTGGGTAGTCGCTCTTACGGATTCGGCAGAACATCCTTACATTCAAGCGGCAGCAGAGCTTCTTCGCTCAGGTAAATGTGTCGCGTTCCCTACAGAAACGGTATATGGTTTAGGGGCAGATGCGACGAATACTAACGCTGTTGAGAATATATACAAGGCAAAAGGACGGCCAACGGATAATCCGCTGATCGTCCATATTTCACATGTCGATCAACTAAATACGCTTGTAACAGAAGTGGATGAGGTTTCTCAGCTCCTGATCGATGCGTTCTGGCCAGGTCCGCTTACGTTGGTGCTTCCCGTCAAGCTAGGAGCGGTATCGCCGCTTGTGACAGCCGGTCTATCCACTGTAGCCGTGCGGATGCCAGCGCATCCTATAGCACTTCAGCTGATTGAAGCAGCAGGCTGCCCGCTTGCGGCACCTAGCGCCAATCGTTCTGGCCGGCCGAGTCCGACACGGGCTGAGCATGTGCGCGATGATCTGGATGGTCGGATTGAAGCTATTATCGATGCAGGACCTACAGGTGTGGGTGTGGAATCAACCGTAATTGAAGTCGTAGATGGGCGCATACATTTGCTGAGACCAGGCGGTATTACGAAGGAGCAGCTGACGGCTTTTGGTACAGTACTTGAAGCTGGAGCTCAAGATATTGAAGCTGGAATAGCAGCGCCTAAATCACCAGGAATGAAATATGCGCATTATGCTCCGCAAGGGATCCTAACCCTTGTCAAGGGAGGCTCGATAGAGCAGGTTGCCTTGCAAATTCAGCATATGATTGATCTAGCTCAAGCTATGGGTCATTCAACAGGAATTCTCACATATTCGGAGCACAAAAATAGATATCATGCAGATCTTGTTGCGTCTTGCGGCAGCTTAGCTCAGCCGGATTCTACAGCTCACGAGCTGTTCGCAGCCTTGCGCAGCTTTGATGACGCTAACATTTCCTTCATAGTTGCCGAAGCCTTTGCGGATAAAGGAATTGGCTCGGCGGTTATGAATCGCTTGGAGAAGGCTGCAGGTGAAAGAATTCTCAGATTATTATAAAAAATTGTAAAGACAATGGGAATTTTAGTGTATAATAAACAGTAGTAACACATGAGAGGTGAACCTGCATGGATGTGAAAGAATATTGCCCTACAGTAGACGCTACACAGATGCTGACTAAACGTTGGACAGTTTTATTAATTAAGAAGCTGTTAGAGGGACCCCAACGCTTTTCTGAAATGGAAGGGTCACTTCTCATTAGCGGCAGAATTTTATCGGAGCGACTTCGTGAATTGGAAATGGAAGAGCTAATTAAACGGCATGTTTATCCAGATATTCCAGTTCGTGTAGAGTATGATTTAACAGATAAAGGCAGGGCATTGAAGCCAATCATTCAAGAAATTGAAGTATGGGCCAGAGCTTGGGTTAAGCAAAGACCCGATGGCAGTCAAGAATTGTGTCCAGGAGAAGTTTCCTGTACAGAATAGTCCATAATATATGTAGAGCTAGTAGAGGGGCGATCCCCTTTCTACTGGCTCTTTTTTAACTTGCTTCGAGCAGCACATCAGGTATCTTTCCTAGTTTGTCCGCATATCTTGAGAGAAGATCATGTGGACAAGGAGGTACGGTATGTCGGCTGCAGTTGCGCAATGGGGGCAATTTTTTACGCTTTTTTTGATGGCCTTCGCATTGGGCTTGGATGCTTTTTCTCTGGGTCTTGGTATTGGGTTAAGAGGCATTCGGTTGATGGATATTCTAAAAATAAGCGTCGTTATTGCGTTGTTTCATATGTTTATGCCTTTGTTTGGTTTTTTTATGGGCAATTATCTTGGTTTGTTATTAGGCAGCGTAGCCAATACAGTAGGGGGGATACTGTTGGTTTTGCTTGGTTCGCATATGGTATATAGTGCAATCCGTGGAGATGCTGTAAAATCCTTTGATTATCGAACGATCTGGGGCTTGCTGTTATTTTCATTTATGGTCAGTATTGATGCGTTCTCTGTAGGTGTTTCACTTGGTATTTTTGCCACCGACTTGTTGCTGGCTGTGCTCCTATTTGGTTTGTTCGGGGGAGGCATGTCCATTGTAGGCTTGCTGCTCGGTAGAAAATTAGGTCATTGGGTTGGCGGTTATGGGGAAGCTTTCGGGGGGGCTATTCTTTTCGTATTTGGATTAAAATTTCTCATTTGATATAATTGTTTTTAAGATATAACTAAGTTATGGGGGAGGTGGCTTTCATGATAACCAATATATTATTCGTCTGTACTGGGAACACGTGCCGAAGTCCAATGGCAGAAGGGATTCTACGGCAAATGGCAGACAAGAGAGGTTTGGCTCTAACTGTTCGTTCGGCAGGCATCGCTGCTGCGCAGGGTGCGCCCATGTCACGCCATTCCGCCACGATTTTGGAGAAACAAGGGATCAGCATTAGGCATAGTGCCCAAACGGCAACTAGTAAGCTCATTGATTGGGCGGATTTAATTTTGACGATGACGGTCAACCATAAGCGTGCTGTGATTCAAGCCTATCCACAGGCATTAGATAAAATTCATTTGCTCAAAGAATATGTGGAAGACAACCCTGAGGTATTATCCCGTATTGCGGAGAGTGAAAGCTTCTACTCTGAATTGGAAATGAAGCGGGTGCTGTCGCAGCCTATTAGTGTATTGGAACGTCAACGAGTGTGGGAGCTGGAAAATCGCTTGCCGGATTATGATATTTTCGATCCATTTGGAGGCACTTTGGCAGATTATGAACGATGTGCGGAAGAGCTCCAACAGCATGTTACTAAGCTTTTAAAGAAGCTGAATGATGCAGAGCGGAGATAAGATATTTTTGTAAATGATCATTTTTATGTGCGAGTGGATCTTTACACCTTATGCTCAATTGCGGTACAATAAGACTAATGATTGAGAAAGAACGAATCTCGACTTGATGTAACTGGCGACTAGTGGAACAACCACAATGGAGCATCAAGACATAAGGCCGGTCGCCTGGGCAAAGAGCAACGACGTGCATGCACGCGTGTGCTCTTTTTCTATTTTTTGTCGGTTTGGGCTATAATATGGACATACGAGGTTAGGTTCCAGAAGATGCTTACGAAGAAAGTTTGTTATTGCGAACTCTGCAAATGCTTACGATGATAGTTTTCTAACGAAAACTCTAAGGAGGAATTACGGTGAAAGTTGCGATTGGCGCTGATCATGGTGGGTTTCGATTAAAAGAGGAATTGAAAGGCTTTATCGTTTCTTTAGGACATGAAGTGGATGATGTTGGCAGTTATTGCGCTGATGCAGTCGATTATCCCGATTACGCACTTCCGGTTTGTGAGAAGGTCGTTTCAGGCGATGCCGACCGCGGAATACTTATATGCGGCACAGGTATTGGAATGACGATTGCCGCTAATAAAATTCCGAGCATTCGCTGCGCTTTGGTGCACGATATGTTCTCTGCAAAAGCTACGCGGGAGCATAATGACTCGAATGTGCTGGCTATGGGTGAGCGAGTCGTTGGTCCTGGAATCGCTCAGGAAATTGTCCGCATTTGGCTCGAGACCGAATTTTCGCATGCAGCTCGTCATGAACAACGCATTGGCAAGGTCACGTCGTTGGAAGATAAATTTACGATTCACCCATAAAATTAACGGGGATGATCACATGCACAATCAGGCGCAGGATCAAGTAGAATCGCAAGCGGACTCCTTCATTCATTGGGAGTCTATGGCAGATCAGATGGAAACCGTGTTAACCGAGCTAATTGAGGCGGGAAGCATTGAAGCAGGGCAAATCATCGTCTTCGGGACAAGCACCAGTGAAGTCATGGGCAGCCATATTGGCACTTCGGGTTCCCTACAGGTGGCAGGGCAGCTTTATCTAGGAATTGAGCGAGTTCGCCAAAAAATCGGCTTTTATCCAGCTTTTCAATGCTGCGAGCATTTAAATCGTGCGTTGTTGCTGGAGAAAGAATGTTTGCTGCAATATCCTGGGCTGGAGCAGGTTTCGGCTATTCCCGTTCCAAAGGCAGGTGGCGCAATGGCCTCCTATGTACATTCGCAGCTGCAGCAGCCTGTTCTTGTAGAAACCATACAAGCTCATGGCGGAATTGATATCGGAGGAACCTTAATTGGTATGCACCTTCGCCGAGTGGCAGTACCTTTTCGCTCATCCATACGTGTTATTGGCCATGCATCGGTGCAAGCAGCTTACACGCGACCCAAACTAATCGGCGGCATTCGTGCTGTTTATACGATAAGCGTTTAATACCTTTAATAAAAACCAACCTTAGGAGGAATTATACATGGAAAACTTACACAAGCAGGATCCGAGTATTTTTGAAGCTATTAACCAAGAACTAGGTCGTCAACGGGACAAAATTGAACTAATTGCTTCGGAAAACTTTGTAAGCGAAGCCGTTATGGAAGCAATGGGCACTGTTTTAACTAATAAATATGCAGAAGGTTACCCAGGTAAACGTTTCTACGGTGGCTGTGAATATGTAGATGTTGTTGAGCAAATCGCTATCGATCGTGCTAAGGAAATTTTTGGTGCTGAGCATGCAAATGTTCAACCGCATTCCGGCGCACAAGCTAATTTGGCTGTTTACTTAGCAACTGTAAAACCAGGCGATACGATTCTTGGGATGAATTTAGCACATGGCGGTCATTTAACACACGGTAATCCAGCTAATGCATCGGGTCTTTTGTACAACTTTGTGGCTTATGGCGTGGACGAGAAAACTTTCCGTATTGATATGGATGAAGTACGTAAAGCAGCATTTAAGCACCGTCCTAAATTAATTGTTGCTGGAGCAAGCGCTTATCCGCGTGCGATTGATTTTGAAGCCTTTGCTCAAATTGCTAATGATGTAGGCGCATTGTTCATGGTGGATATGGCTCACATTGCTGGTTTAGTAGCGGCTGGCTTACACCAAAGCCCAATTCCTTATGCGCATTTTGTAACAACGACTACTCATAAGACTTTGCGTGGACCTCGTGGAGGTATGATTTTCTGTCGTAAAGCATGGGCAAGAGAGATCGATAAAGCCGTTTTCCCTGGAACACAAGGCGGACCTTTGATGCATGTGATCGCGGCTAAAGCTGTTTCCTTCGGTGAAGCCTTACAACCAAGCTTCAAAACATACGCAGCAAATGTCATCACCAATGCACAAGTATTAGCTGAAGCGCTTATGGCTGAAGATTTAAACATAGTTTCAGATGGTACGGACAATCATTTATTGCTTGTGGATTTGCGTAATATCAACCTTACTGGTAAAGTTGCACAAAACATTTTGGACGAAATCGGCATTACCGTTAATAAGAATGCCATTCCTTTTGACCCAACAAGCCCGTTCATTACCAGCGGTATTCGAATTGGTACAGCTGCTGCAACATCACGTGGTCTGGATCAAGAAGCAATGAAGGGCATCGCGAAGATTATCGGATTGACCTTGAAGAACCCTACGGACCATGCTTCACAAGAAAAAGCGCGTGTTATGGTTAAGGAAATTACTGATAAATTCCCTATGTATCCAGGGCTTCAATACTAGGAATAAGATTATTAAATAAACAAATTATTACCAAATGAGGTGCAGCGATGCGCCTTTTTTTGATTTCAACTTATTCTATTAACCTTCCTGTGGTATACTATACGAGGCAAAATACGTCGCAGGAGGAAAGTTCATGGGAAAAGTAATCGTATGCGATCATCCATTGATTGTACATAAATTAGGCTTGATCCGAGATGAGAATACAAAATCAAAAATGTTCCGCGAGCTGGTCGATGAAGTAGCCGCTTTAATGGCCTTTGAATTGACTCGGAATTTTACATTGCAGAAAACCACAGTTAAGACTCCTGTAACTACAACAGAGTGTCTAATGCTTTCTGAAAAAATGCCAGTTCTGGTACCTATTCTTCGTGCAGGCTTGGGTATGGTGGATGGTATATTAAAGCTAATACCCACAGCGAAGGTAGGTCATATTGGCTTATATCGCGACCCAGTAACCCTGCAAGCAGTAGAATACTATTACAAAATGCCATCTGATTCAGCCGAAAGAGAGCTTATTGTAATTGATCCCATGCTGGCGACGGGCGCTTCTGCTATTGCAGCAATTAGCATGCTCAAAGCACGCAACTGTACGCGAATTAGACTCTTGTGTTTGATTTCTGCACCCGAAGGGATTAAAGCTCTTCAAGAAGCTCATCCGGATGTGGATATTTATACAGCGGCTATCGACGAGTACTTGAATGACCATGGATATAT
Source organism: Paenibacillus psychroresistens (assembly GCF_009728935.1). Taxonomy (GTDB): domain Bacteria; phylum Bacillota; class Bacilli; order Paenibacillales; family NBRC-103111; genus Paenibacillus_AC; species Paenibacillus_AC psychroresistens. The sequence continues at coordinate 49,524 of NZ_CP034235.1, forward strand.
CGTTCCAGGCCTAGGAGATGCTGGAGATCGTTTGTTCGGAACGGACTAAATATCCGCAAAATGGATAATTAAGCTAATAAAGGGGAAATACAAATGAAACGAATTAAAGTTATGACTGTATTCGGCGTACGTCCCGAAGCTATCAAAATGGCTCCATTGATTCTAGAGCTCCAACGCCACCCTGAACAAATTGAGTCAATTGTATGTGTAACTGCACAGCACCGCCAGCTTTTGGATCAGGTATTAGAGGCGTTCCAGATTAAAGCGGATTATGACTTGGATGTAATGCAAGATCGACAAACCCTGCAAGAAATTACGGTGCGTGTGCTTCAAGGACTTGAGCCGGTACTCCGTGAGGTCCAGCCGGACATTATTTTGGTGCATGGTGATACATTGACTACGTTCCTTGCAAGCTATGCAGCTTTTATGCAGCAAATTAAAGTCGGGCATGTTGAAGCGGGATTACGCACATGGAATAAACTAAATCCTTATCCAGAGGAAATGAATCGACAATTAACGGGAGTTTTGGCAGATTTGCATTTTGCCCCAACCAGCTGGTCGGCAGGTAATTTGCTTAAGGAGAATAAAGCAGAAGCGACCATTTTTACAACAGGCAATACCATTACGGACGTTCCTCAATATACAGTTCGCGAAGATTACACGCATCCGATGCTGGATTGGGCTAAAGGCAAACGATTGATTCTAATGACTGCTCATCGTCGTGAATCACAAGGTGAGCCACATCTCCAAATTTTCCGGGCTGTTAAACGGATTGCCGATGAGTTTGATGATATTGCGATTGTTTATCCGGTGCATCCAAGTCCTGCAGTTCGTGAGCCTGCTCATGAAATATTAGGCAATCACCCAAGGATTAAGCTGATCGAACCTCTCGATGTTATGGATATGTATAATTTTTATCCGCATACTCATTTAATTTTGACCGACTCAGGTGGCCTTCAGGAAGAGGCTCCTTCATTCGGAGTTCCAGTTTTGGTTCTGCGTGAAACGACAGAAAGACCAGAAGGTGTCGAAGCAGGCACTTTGGAATTAGTTGGTACAGATGAAGAGTTTGTTTACACGAGAGCGAAAGCGTTATTGACTGATTCTGAGCTGTACGAGCGAATGAGTCGTGCTGCAAATCCATACGGCGATGGTAGCGCATCCATCCGCATTGTACAAGGAATTCTCCATTATTTTGGGCTAGCAGAGCAAAGACCGGAGCCTTTTACAGGGAAATAAGACAAAAAGGTGACACTGTACAGTTGAACTGTTTGGTTTATATTACTAAAAATCCTTGACCCATAAGGCTTCGCCGATTTCCGTTCACGAAAAGTTTGAATTTGAATCAATTGACAAACCTTACATTACTTCGATAAAATGAATGAGGATTAATAGAATCAAGCATAATCCGTAATGTCATCTTTTAAGATGGCGTTTGTCCGGAATTATAAGATTCGCATAAGTAACAACTTATACATTCTTATAATTTGAGAACGCTTTGCAAATGAGGGCTGGAAGTGAAGGAACCGAATCGTAATGATAATCCATGGAGAGCTGCGGGTTTGGTTGGCGCAATGGGCGCTGATTTAGTCGTGTGCACTTTGGGAGGCTATTACCTCGGAAACTACATTGGAAGCCGATCGGGCGCAGAGACATTTTGGATGATTACGGGTTTATTGGTTGGCCTAGCGGTAGGCGTCATCAGTATTATATTTTTAATTAAATATTATACGGAGGGCTAGAACAAGCATGAATGACATAACAGCTCTTCAGAAAACCGTGACGCGCATTACCTTTTGCTTCTTATCTATCTGTTTTCTTGGATGGGCATTCCTACCTCAATATGCGGGCTATTTATCCGGTTTAGTTATTGGAAGCTCCGCAAGCCTGATTAGCTTCAACTTCCTCGCATGGAAAATTCGGAGGCTCACGGATAAGCTCCTTCTCCAAAACAAACGTAGAGTTAATATCGGATTTTTTACTCGAGCTGCGGTAGCGCTTTTGGCCGTAGTCATTTCCTTAAGGTATGAGCAAGTGGAATTAGTGGCAACTGTAGTAGGTTTGTTTTTCGCGCAAACAGCAGCATTTGTAGTAGGTATAATATCTTCACGCAAAAATGGAAATAATGGTTAAAATCATGGTGGTTCTGGAAAGGGGTGAAACAGAAAAAAATGGATCATATTGCACCGTATATTAAGATTTTTGGTATTAGCTTCGACTTATCCATTATCCTTATGTTGGTCGTCACTTGTACAGTCGTGTTCGTACTTGCTATGCTTGGCACACGTAAAGCATCTGTTACTAATCCAAGCAAAATGCAGAATTTTGTAGAATGGATTGTAGAATTCGTCGAAAACATTATTGGTAGCTCAATGGAGAAAAAAGTAGGAAGACCTTTCCTTATGCTAGGGATTACCTTGCTTATGTTTATCTTTGTAGGAAATATGTTAGGGCTGCCGTTTGCAGTCGTTACAGACCATGAACACCCAGCGAAGATTTTTGGACAAGAATTTGTCTCACAGTTAACACTGGATGAGGGGCATGCTGAAGCGGTGAAAAAAGGCGAGGAGTACCATGGTGCATCCGTGCTTTGGTGGAAATCACCAACAGCCAATTCATCCGTCACAATGGGATTAGCTGCAATCGTTATTCTTTTAAGTCATTTCTTGGGGATTTTTAGGAATCCGCGGAGTTACTTTAAGCATTATGTTGAACCGAATGTCGCGTTCTTACCTATTCATTTAATTGAACAAGGGTCGAAATTACTTACACTTGGTCTTCGTTTATTCGGGAATATTTTTGCCGGAGAAGTCATGATTGCCGTAATTTTGGGCTTAGGGGTTTGGGGAATACCGGCATTGATTGTATGGCAAGGCTTCAGTATTTTCGTAGGCTCAATTCAAGCTTATATCTTTGTAATGCTGACGATGGTTTATATTTCACAGGTTATGCCGCACGACGAGAAACATTAATCTAAGCCCTGATAGGATTGCAGCCAATGGCCAGTATGAATTTCAGGAAAAGATAGTATTAAAATTAACCAACTATTCTGAGGAGGATATAACAAATGGGAGCTTTAGCATTAGTAGCAGCAGGTATTGTATTTGGTTTAGGAGCATTAGGAGCAGGTATTGGTAATGGTTTAATCGTAGGTCGCGCACTAGAAGGTATTTCACGTCAACCAGAACTTCGCGGAGTATTGCAATCCACAATGTTTATTGGTATTGGTCTAGTAGAAGCAATGCCTATTATCACCCTAGTACTTGCCTTTATTTTCTTGGGTAAAGCATAAGAAATTTATAGTTTGGGCGCGGTAGCAAATGCTTCCACGCCTTCGCTTTGTTCGCAAAATTGTTATTTTTTCAGAAGGGAGTGACCTATTTTGATTAAGTTGTTTGAACCTTCATCATTTTTTGTAGCCATTGCTGCGTTTCTAATTTTATTTTGGCTATTAAAAAAATATGCGTTTGGACCTTTGTTCGGCATTATGGAAGAACGTAGAATTTTAGTGCAAAGTCAATTGAGCAATGCGGAAAGTAACCGTCTGCAATCGGAAAAGCTGCTTACTGAACAGAAAGAAGCGATTATCGAGGCGAAGAAATCAGCGTATGATATTCTAGAGCAAGCAAGACAAGCAAGTGGTCGCCAAGCAGAGGAATTGATTCATTCTGCAAAAGCGGAAACGGTTCGTCTTAAAGAAGAAGCTTTGAAGGATATCGAGAATGAAAAAGACAAAGCTGTTGCTGCATTACGCAGTCAAGTTAGCGCATTGTCCGTCATGATCGCTTCCAAAATTATTGAAAAGCAAGTGGACGCAAAGTCACAAGAGCAATTGGTTGAGCAGTACCTCAAAGAGGTAGGAGGCAAGCAATGAGCACTGATACGATCGTAGCAAAGCGGTATGCTAAAGCACTTTTTGAACTGGCTAAGGAAAAGAATGAGGTTGCGCAAGCAGAGGCTGATTTACAAGCCATTGTCTCCTCGATTTATGACAACGCCGATTTACAGAAGTTTCTAAGTCATCCGAATATTGATTCATCGAAAAAAACAGCCTTTTTGGATACTTTGTTTCAAGGCAAAGTCTCAGACGCTGTTCTAAATACGGTAAGCTTGCTCGTCGATAGAAGACGTGAAGGCATTTTGCAAGAGGTTTTAACAGATTACATTAAAATCGCTAATGAAGCTTTGGGGCAAGCAAAAGCCATTGTTTCCACACCGATTGAGTTAACTGAAGTAGAATCACAGCACATTGCTGCAAGCTTCAGTCAGCTAACTGGTAAGAAAATTCAAGTGCAACAAGTGATAAATCCAAGTCTACTTGGAGGCATTCAAGTCCGCATAGGGGACCGTTTATATGACGGCAGCTTATCTGGCAAGCTACAAAGATTACAAGCATCGTTCAAGTAACGAAAGCACTACTTAAGATAGGGGTGAGGTTAGTTGAGTATCAAGCCTGAAGAAATTAGCACGCTTATTAAAAGCCAAATTGAGCAATATAAGTCGGATATTCAAGTCGTGGATGTCGGTACAGTCATTCAAGTTGGTGATGGTATTGCCCGCGCACACGGTTTAGAAAACGTTATGGCTGGAGAATTGTTGGAGTTTTCAAACGGAGTTCTCGGGATGACGCTAAATCTAGAAGAAAATAACGTCGGTATCGTTATTCTAGGACCTTACACGGATATTCGTGAAGGCGACCAAGTTAAACGTACTGGACGTATTATGGAAGTTCCTGTAGGCGAAGAATTACTAGGTCGTGTTGTCAATTCATTGGGTCTACCTTTGGATGGCAAAGGACCAATCAATACTACACAATTCCGTCCTATTGAATCACCAGCACCAGGTGTTATGGCCCGTAAGTCCGTTCATGAGCCTATGCAAACAGGAATTAAAGCTATTGATGCGATGGTACCAATCGGACGCGGACAACGCGAATTGATCATTGGTGACCGTCAAACCGGTAAAACGGCAATTGCGATTGACACGATCATTAACCAAAAAGGCAATGGCGTGAAATGTATTTATGTAGCTATCGGGCAAAAGCAATCTACTGTAGCCGGCGTTGTTGAAACATTGCGTAAGAATGGTGCAATGGACTACACAATCGTTGTAACAGCTAGTGCTTCCGAGCCATCACCGTTGTTGTTCCTTGCTCCTTATGCAGGCTGCGCAATGGGTGAATACTTCATGTACAAAGGCGAGCACGTTCTAATCATCTATGATGATTTGTCCAAGCAAGCTGCAGCTTACCGTGAGTTATCTTTGCTATTGAGACGCCCACCAGGTCGGGAAGCTTACCCAGGAGACGTTTTCTACTTGCATTCTCGTTTACTAGAGCGTGCTGCTAAGCTTAATGATGATCTAGGCGGTGGATCTTTAACTGCATTGCCATTCATTGAAACACAAGCAGGCGATCTTTCAGCTTATATTCCTACAAACGTTATTTCCATTACAGATGGTCAAATATTTACGGAAGCTGACTTGTTCTATTCAGGTCAACGTCCAGCAGTAAACGTTGGTCTTTCAGTATCCCGTGTTGGTGGTGCTGCTCAGATTAAAGCGATGAAGAAGGTAGCGGGAACGTTACGTTTGGATTTGGCTCAATATCGGGAGTTAGCTGCATTTGCTCAATTTGGATCTGACTTAGATAAATCTACACAACAACGTCTAAACCGTGGTTTACGTACGTTAGAAGTTCTGAAGCAAGGGGTTAATCAGCCTTTATCGGTTGAAAAGCAAGTAGTTATTATCTATGCGGCAGTTAAAGGCCATTTGGATGAAACACCAGTTGTGGATATTAGCCGTTTTGAAAAAGAATTTTTGGCATACTTGGATGCTTCTGAGCCTGAAATTCTAACATCCATTCGTACAACCAAAGATTTAACAGCCGACAATGAGAAAGCTCTCGTTGATGCCATAAAGAAATATCTAAAAGGATTTGCTGCATCGGTCTAATCGCCATAAGGCAGCTGCCTTGATGGTACATTCGCCCGAAGGTCTAATCTAGTGAGGTGAAACATGTATGGCTAAAGGAATGCGCGATATAAAACGCCAAATTAAGAGCGTTCAGAATACGAAGCAAATTACTAAAGCGATGGAAATGATTGCAGCATCGAATCTGAGAAAAGCTCAGGCTAGTGCTGAGGCAGCCCGTCCTTATGCGGAGAAGATCCGCGAGGTAGTTGCTAGTATTGCAGCTGGCAGCAAAGGCGTCAAGCATCCTATGCTCGTCACTCGTGAAGTCAAGAAAACGGGTTATCTCGTTATTACTTCAGATCGTGGACTTGCAGGCGGATTTAATGCCAACCTTTTGCGTAAGGTGATGAATACAATACGCGCCAATCACAAGTCAAGCAGTGAGTATGCGGTCTTTGTTATTGGACGTAAAGGTAGAGATTATTTTAAAAAGCGGAATATTGAGATCATTGATGAAGTTACGGGTCTAGTGGATAATGTTAAGTTTTCGGATATCAAATCGATTGCAGCATCAGCCGTTCGTAATTTTGAAATAGGTTCATATGACGAGTTATATCTAGTTTATAATCAATTCGTTAATGCACTTTCCCAAGTGCCTGTAGAGAAGAAATTGCTGCCGTTAGCCCAAGAAACGACTTCAACCTCAGCTGTAACTAGCTATGAGTATGAGCCGTCACCTGAAGGAGTCCTTGAGGTGCTTTTGCCAAAATATGCAGAAACCATCATTTACAGCGCAGTATTGGAAAGTAAAGCAAGTGAATTCGGAGCAAGAATGACAGCTATGGGCAGTGCAACGAAGAATGCAACGAAGATGATTTCCTCGTTGACCTTGATTTACAACCGTGCACGTCAAGCCGCAATTACCCAGGAAATATCGGAAATTGTTGCAGGCGCTAACTCACAAGCTTAATTCAGTTGATGTTATAAATTTGCCGAGCTAAACTCGGCTAATGCTTACGAAGAAAGTTTTGCAAAAGCAAAACTCTGAGGAGGGAAACAAATGAGTAACGGTAGAGTTGTACAGGTTATGGGACCGGTTGTTGACATCGAGTTTGAACGTGGTCATCTCCCTAACATCCTGAACGCAATCAAAATTGAGAAAAAAGCTTCCACTGCTGGAGAACGTGATATCAACTTAACGGTTGAAGTAGCTGTTCATTTGGGAGATAACATGGTTCGTTGTGTTGCAATGTCTTCCACAGACGGTTTGGTTCGTGGATTAGATGCAGTTGACCTTGGATCACCAATTAGTGTACCTGTAGGGAATATAACTTTGGGTCGTGTATTTAACGTATTGGGTGAGCCAATTGATGGCGGAACTCCAGTTGAACGCACGAATGTAAAACCAATTCACCGTGCTGCACCAGCCTTTGATGAATTGGCCGTACAAGCAGAAATGCTAGAAACCGGAATTAAAGTAATTGACTTGCTTGCTCCATACGTAAAAGGCGGTAAAATTGGTCTTTTCGGTGGTGCAGGTGTTGGTAAAACGGTTACGATTCAAGAGTTGATTAACAACATTGCTCAAGAGCATGGCGGGATTTCTGTATTCGCCGGTGTTGGTGAAAGAACTCGTGAAGGAAATGACCTTTACCACGAAATGAAGGATTCAGGCGTTATTAGCAAAACAGCGATGGTATTTGGTCAAATGAACGAGCCTCCAGGCGCACGTCTTCGTGTTGCATTGTCCGGTTTGACAATGGCTGAGTATTTCCGTGATGAAGAAAACAAGGATGTGTTGTTGTTTATCGATAACATTTTCCGGTTTACTCAAGCGGGTTCTGAGGTTTCCGCACTTCTAGGGCGTATGCCTTCAGCGGTAGGTTACCAACCGACATTGGCTACAGAAATGGGCCAATTGCAAGAGCGTATTACATCCACGAAGAAGGGTTCAGTAACATCGATTCAAGCGGTTTATGTTCCTGCGGATGATTACACGGATCCAGCACCAGCTACAGCGTTTGCCCATTTGGATGCAACGACTAACTTGGAGCGTAAGATTGCTGAGCAAGGTATTTTCCCAGCGGTTGATCCATTGGCTTCTAGCTCACGTATTCTTTCACCTGAAGTTGTTGGCGAAGAGCATTATCAAGTCGCTCAAGGTGTTAAGAAACTTCTTCAACGTTACAAAGAATTACAAGATATCATTGCGATTCTAGGTATGGATGAATTGTCTGATGATGATAAATTAACTGTACAACGCGCACGTAAAATTCAACGTTTCTTGTCCCAGCCTTTTAATGTTGCTGAACAATTTACAGGGATCAAAGGTAAGTATGTTCCTGTAAAAGATACTGTTCGTAGCTTCAAAGAAATTCTTGAAGGCAAGCATGACGATCTTCCAGAAGCAGCATTTATGTATGTTGGAGCGATCGAAGAAGCGATTGAAAAAGCTAAAACGTTGTAATCTATAGGCTTACGAAGTGGAATTTTCTAACGAAAATTCAGATTATGCTTGCGAAGAGGAATTTTCTAATGAAAATTCTAAGTATCTGCTTACGAAGTGAGTTTTCTTACGAAAACTCTTGGGAGGTGTCAATGTGAGCACTTTTTTATTAGAAATAGTAACTCCTGAGCGGAAGGTTTATGCGGAACAGGTGAATATGATCGTAGTTAAAGGTGTCGCGGGGGATTTAGGTATTCTACCTCATCATATCCCTATGGTTACCCCTTTAAAGATTGCACCTGTTCACATTAAGCAAGGAAGCACAGATTTGTACATCGCAGTTAGCGGTGGTTTTATGGAAGTTGGTAAGGACAAAGTAATCATTTTGGCTGAGAGCGCTGAGCTTCCAGGCGATATCGATGTTGAACGTGCTAAAGTTGCAAAAACACGTGCTGAGAGTCGTTTGAACGATAAAGCGACGCATATCGATTTCCATCGTGCAGAATTGGCGATGCAAAAAGCTTTAATGCGTATCAATGTCAGCGAAAAGCGTTTCTAAAGCTAAGCCTTTTAAAGACTGAGGGACTATCCCATATAGCAGCTTAACTGCTATATGGGATAGTCCCTCCTTTTATTATCGAATTATAATCACTGATTATAGGATACAATAAAGTAAATTACTCCATTAAATTAAAAGTCTGACTGAAACTCATATCTCAGTGATCGTTGTGTTATGGCATAGTCAGATACCAATACTACAATATACACAAATGTATACAAAAATAGTTTTTAATAATTAAATCATTAGACACCCTCATAAGCATTTGATATAATTGTTACGGTGTTTATCCTTATAGCTACGAAGGGATTGAGCGAATGTTTACCAATAATTATGTGATCGTGGCGATTTTCATTGGGCTGGGTCTTATATTGCCAGCAGCTGCTTTAACCATCGGCAAGTTCTTACGACCCAACAAGCCTCAAGTCGAGAAATATACGACTTATGAAAGTGGAAATGAGCCCGTAGGTGAAGGACAAGTCCGTTTCAACATTCGTTATTATTTATTTGCGCTAATGTTTGTTATTTTTGATGTTGAGACTGTATTTTTATACCCGTGGGCTGTGGCTTATCGGAGATTAGGCACATTTGCGCTAGTTGAGATGTGCGTGTTTGTCGCGCTCTTAGCTGTTGGGCTTATCTATGCCTGGAAGAAGAAGGTGCTGCAATGGACTTCAATTTAGCTAGTATTTCACCCTCAGAAAAAGAGGAACTGGATCGCAATGTATTCATGTCAACGTTGGAACAGCTTAAAGCGTGGGCACGGAGCAATTCATTATGGCCGCTAACCTTTGGTTTAGCTTGCTGTGCTATTGAAATGATGGGTACGGGAGCATCGCATTATGATTTAGATCGATTTGGTGTTATTTTTCGGACATCACCTAGACAGTCGGACGTAATGATTGTTGCAGGAACGGTAACTAAGAAAATGGCTCCTTTACTTAGAAGATTGTATGATCAAATGCCAGAGCCGAAATGGGTTATTGCGATGGGGTCATGTGCAACAGCAGGTGGACCTTATGTGAAATCTTATGCGGTTGTAAAAGGTGTCGATCAAGTAGTTCCTGTGGATGTCTATATCCCAGGCTGTCCGCCGAATCCAGCTGCGTTGATCTATGGAATTAATAAACTTCAAGAGAAGATTAAATATGAAGCGAAGACAGGGAAGCAGGTGACGAATCGATGAGCGAAGACAATAAACCTGTCGACGATCAAGCCGTTATCGAGGGAGCTGTTCCCGCAGCTGCAGAGGAAACGAAGCCAACAAGCACGTCAGCTCCTGAAGCAGTAGCAACAGAAACAGTATCGGCAGAAGCGCCATCTGATTCTCCTGCACCCGTGCTTCAAAAACAAACACCTGAGGAAAAAGCAGCAAAAGTAAAGGCAGCAGCTGAAGCAAGGGAATTAAGAGCACTTGCCAAAGCAGCAGAAGCAGCGAAAGCGGAAGCACCAGCAGGCGTTGAAGGCGAAGCACCGGTGGTCAAACCACCTTCTGTGAATCAACCTTTATTGGACCGAGTTGTCCAAATATTGAACGAAAATGTAAGCCCAGATGTAGTAGTAGAAGCTTACATAAATGAAAAAGACAGTGACCTTCCAACAGTAGTCTTGCAAGCAGAACACTGGTTGGCTTGTGCAATTACCTTGAAAAACCATGCTGAGTTAAAGCTCGATTATTTGCGCAATTTATCTGGAACAGATCAAGAGACGCATTTAGAGTCAGTGTATCACTTGATATCGCTTTCAACGAAACGCGACTATTGTGTAAAGATAAAAACCGATCGCGAGCAGCCATCCATTCCTTCTGTAACGGGAGTATGGTCAACAGCGAATTGGAATGAGCGAGAAATTTTTGATTTATTGGGCATAGATTTTACGGGACATCCGAATATGACTCGTATTATGCTGCCGGACGATTGGGTCGGATATCCACTGCGTAAAGATTATGAACCACTTGATCCGGAGGTGTAAGTCGAAGTGATACGGACAGAAGAATTGCTGCTTAACGTTGGACCTCAGCATCCCAGTACTCATGGAGTATTCCGAATTATTGTGAAGATTGACGGGGAAGTGATTAAAGAGGCTATCCCGGTTATGGGTTATTTGCATCGTGGTACCGAAAAGCTTGCCGAAGATTTAACGTATACTCAAATTATTCCTTACACAGATCGATTAGACTATGTATCAGCTATGACGAATAACTATGTATTAGTACATACCGTCGAGAAGCTGATGCAGCTTGAAATCCCAGAGCGTGCAGAATTTCTTCGACTGATTGTGATGGAGCTTCAACGTGTAGCAAGCCACATGGTATGGTGGGGCACGTATCTCTTGGATATTGGCGCGATGAGCCCATTCTTATTCGCATTCCGTGATCGTGAAATTATTATTGATCTATTCAATGAATTATGTGGAGCACGGTTAACGTACAATTATATGCGAGTTGGCGGCGTTAAATGGGATGCTCCAGAAGGCTGGATCGACAAAGTTAGAAAGTTTATTCCTTATATGAAGGATAAGCTGGATGAATATAACGCGCTTGTTAGCGGTAATGAAATTTTTCTTGCCCGAATTAAGGGTATTGGTAAATATGATGCACAAACGGCTATTGATTATGGACTAAGCGGTGCAAATTTACGCTGTACAGGTGTGAATTGGGATTTACGTAAAGACCAGCCCTACAGTATCTATAATCGATTCGATTTTGATGTGCCAGTACGTGATGGCGGCGATTGTCATGATCGTTATTTAATCCGGCTTGAAGAAATTCGCCAATCTTTACGCATACTAGAACAAGCAGTTGAGCAGTTTCCAGCTGATGGCGATATTATGGGTAAAGTTCCAAGGGTATTACGTGCTCCGGAGGGTGAAGTTTACGGTCGTATTGAATCTCCTCGTGGTGAAATTGGCGTATACCTTGTTTCCAAAGGTAAAGATAAGCCGTTTCGTTTAAAATTCAGACGCCCCTCCTTTGTTAATTTGCAAATTTTACCGAAGCTGCTAGAAGGCGAAACCATGACTAATATGATTACCATCCTAGGTGGAATTGATATTGTCGTAGGGGAGGTTGACGGATAGATGGGTACATTGCTTCAACAGGAGTTATCATGGCTTAACTTTACGATCTTCTCGGTCTGGGGCATCATTATGCTGCTTTTGGTTCTGGGTTTCGTAACCTACGCCATTTATTTTGAACGGAAAGTTATTGCATCCATGCAGATGCGGGTAGGTCCAAACCGCGTAGGTCCTATGGGCTTATTGCAAAGTGTTGCGGATGTTACCAAACTGTTACTTAAGGAAGATACCATTCCAGCGGCTGCCGAACGTGACTTATTCATTATGGCACCGATTATTACTTTTGTACCTTCGTTTGTAGTACTGGCCGTTATGCCTTTCACAGATAAGCTGTATTTCGCTGATTTGAATATCGGTGTGCTTTATTATGTTGCGCTATCAGGGATTTCGACGATTGGTATTGTTCTAGGTGGCTGGGCATCTAATAACAAATATGCTCTGCTAGGCGGAATGCGTTCAGCCGCACAAATGATCAGTTATGAGGTACCGTTGGTTATCTCTATATTGGGAACTGTCATGATGACGGAAAGCATGAACCTGCGTCGCATTGTCGCCCTGCAGGATGGCGGCTTCTGGCATTGGAACTTCCTCCCTCAAATCATTGGTTTTGTCGTTTTTGTAATAGCAGCTATCTCTGAATTAAATCGAACGCCTTTTGACTTGCCAGAAGCAGAGTCGGAATTAGTTGCTGGTTATCATGTGGAGTATAGCGGTTTCCGTTTTGCCTTCTTCATGCTAGCTGAGTATGTATATGTATTCGCAATTGCTACTTTGACTACGGTGTTGTTCTTAGGTGGCTGGCATCCGCCGTTTAATTTCTTAGAGTTTATACCAGGCATCATTTGGTTCCTATTGAAGTTCTCTTTCGTGGTATTCTTCTTGTTCTGGTTAAGAGCGACAATGCCGCGTTTAAGAATCGATCAGCTGATGGGCTTAGGCTGGAAAGTATTATTGCCGTTATCTTTAATCAACATTTTCGTAACCGTCTTGTATATTAAATTTTTTATGGGATGAAGGGGTGAAAACGAATGAAGGGTTTAATCAAAGGCATGGGCGTTACGCTGAAAAATATGGGGCGCAAGAACATTACCTACGGATATCCTGAGGTCCCTTTAGTTATGCCGGATCGCTTTCGAGGGATCCAATATTTTGACCCGGAAAAATGTATTGTATGTAATTTATGTGCGAAGGTATGTCCAACGGATTGCATAACATTAACCGGAAAAGCTAACCCAGATCCAGATAAAAAAGGTAAAGTAATCGATACCTATGATATCAATTTTGAAATCTGTATTCTTTGTGATTTGTGCACAGAGGTTTGTCCTACAGAAGCCATTGTTATGACTAATAACTTTGAGCTGGCCTCCTTTAGTAGAGACGACCTATTCAAAGATAAAGCTTGGCTAAGCAGTAATACCAACTTCATCCGCCAAGAGAATAACTCCGCGATGCCTAAAGGAGGTCCGAAAAAAGATGCTGCTGTCTAACTTTTTTGATAATCTTTCGAGCTTTGCCTCTGAGGGCAGCAACTGGGTGTTTTTCGTATTTGCTTTAATGGCTATCAGCGGGGCTATTTTCATGATCAGTTATACCAAGGTTGTGCATATGGTGGTTTCGCTGGCATTGACGTTTATAAGTCTGGCTGGACTCTATATTCTGTTGGAAGCAGAGTTTGTTGCCGTAGTTCAAGTGTTAATTTATGCAGGTGCTATCTCTATTCTAATGATCTTTGGGATCATGCTAACCAAGCATAGAGGCGAAGAGGTGGAAGCCCAGCGTCCATTGCATAATATTCTATTAATTATCGGTTCCGTTGCGTTGCTTGGTGTGCTATTCTATGCCATTCAGACAGCTGATTTTCCGGATGCCGGCAAGTTTAATCCTGGTGATGATAACACAGCAGAAATTGGTAAATTACTGTTTAATGTACACGTTATTCCTTTTGAATTGATATCTGTTTTGCTGACAGTTGCATTAATTGGTGCAATTGTTATTGCAAAAAGGGAGGAAGAGTAATATGGGTGGTGTAGTAGCTCCTTACCTAATGTTAGGCGCTATTCTGTTCTGTATTGGAATATATGGCGCGCTTTCTAAAAAAAATGCGGTAATTGTTTTATTATCTATTGAATTAATGCTGAATGCGGTGAATTTAAACCTGGTTGCTTTTGCTAAGCTAGGGGTGAATCCTTCTATAACCGGACAAGTTTTTTCTTTGTTTAACATAGCAGTAGCTGCAGCTGAGGTTTCAGTGGGGATCGCGATATTGATTGCCCTCTTCCGCAATAGCGGTAAAACTGAAGTTCAAGACATGGATTATATGAAACGTTAAGATTCAAGAACAATATATTTCTTGGCAAAAGCACTCGTCTTGTACGGCTAGCTTGCAACTAGTAAACGGGTAATGGGTAACAATTAAAAAGTTATCCTTAACAGTATTTAAAAGCTGCAAGTTAGCCGTGTAAGACGACGTAGCCGTTTACCCTCGGGAGGTCACAAATTTCATGGAATCGGTCTATTCGCAATATGCGTGGTTAATACCGCTATTTCCGCTACTGGCATTTTTAATAGTAACAGCGGTGGGTCGGCAAGCAAAAGAATTAAGCGTCTATGTCAGCATTATCGCTTCGCTTGCCTCATTTGTGTTAGCTGCGCTCATTTTCTTCGAGCGAGTGGGCTCACAAATCGAAAATTACACCTGGCATGATTTACAATGGATTAAAATTGGTGATTACTCATTAAATATGGGCTTTGAAGTGACGAACTTAAATGCACTTATGCTGCTAGTCGTTACCTTAGTTAGCTTACTTGTGAATATCTATTCCAAGGGCTATATGAAAGGCGATGAACGCATTTCCGTATTTTTTGGTTATGTGGCTTTGTTTACTTTCTCCATGCTGGGTCTGGTCATCTCCGAGAACATCATTGAGCTTTATATTTTCTGGGAGCTAGTAGGGGTTTGTTCCTTCCTGTTAGTCGGGTTCTGGTACTTCAAGCCTGAAGCGAAAGCTGCAGCCAAAAAAGCTTTTATCGTCACGCGAATTGGTGATGTTGGCTTATTCATCGCGATCATGCTGTTGTTCTGGTACATGCCGGATCATCAAATGGATTTCACCTCCATCCATAACGTATTCAGTGGTACACACAGTGCGATTGGTGATGGCACTATAACATTGATAGCCATCTTAATCTTTGTAGGCGCTGCGGGTAAATCAGGGCAGTTTCCGCTGCATACCTGGTTGCCGGATGCAATGGAAGGACCCACACCGATTAGTGCCTTGATCCATGCAGCAACTATGGTTGCAGCAGGCGTGTATTTGGTCGCTCGCACCTACGATATCTTCTTGGCTTCACCGGATGCATTAACAGTAGTCGCTTATGTTGGTGGCTTTACAGCGATATTCGCAGCAACCATAGGTACAGCTCAGAATGATATTAAACGAATCTTGGCTTACTCCACAGTCAGCCAATTGGGCTATATGATGATGGCTTTAGGAATGGGAACTTGGGTAGCTTACGCTGCTGCTATATTCCACCTTTTCACGCATGCCTTTTTCAAAGCATTACTCTTTCTTGGTTCAGGTAGTGTTATTCATTCGGTACATACCCAGGATATTCATGAAATGGGCGGATTAGCGAAGAAAATGAAGATCACGACAATTACTTTTGCGATAGGCTCTCTAGCGCTTTGTGGAATTGTGCCTTTCTCAGGTTTTTGGTCCAAGGATGCTATTCTAACGGAGGCTTACTTGCATCATCCAGTCTTGTTCTGGGTTGGATTAGCTGCTGCATTCTTCACAGCTTTCTATATGTCCCGTCTGTTCTTCTTGGTTTTTACCGGCAAATCTCGTTCCCACACGGAACCACATGAATCACCGTTATCTATGACATTACCGCTTATGATTCTAGCTGTATTGGCTTTTGCAGCAGGCTTTGTCTTCATTCCAGAGGCTAATCCATGGCTAGGCACTTGGCTCGTGGAGAATTTTGAAGAAGAAAAAGTTAATTATATCGTAATGATTCTATCTACAATTGCCGGTTTAGGTGGTATTTTTGTCGGATGGGCTGTGTTCTACAAGGGCTGGATTCCTCGGGATCTAATCACTTCGCGGGCTCCCTGGCTCTACAATCTGCTTAATCGCAAATATTATATAGATGAACTATATCAAGTGATTATCATAGCTCCCTTACGAGGTTTAGGGCTGTTAATCAATTGGTTTGATGATTATGTCATCGACGGTATTGTTCGTTTAACCGCTAATTTTACGCTAGCCTTATCCTCTTGGGGATCTAAGCTTCAAAACGGTCAACTGCAAAGCTTTGGCTTAATGACTTTATTAGGCTTTCTCATCCTGTTACTTGCTTTAATTGGAAGGAGGTTTATCCATGTTGGCTGACCTTCCTATTCTTAGTTTAATTGCATTCTCGCCTTTGCTTGGAGTGCTGTTATTGTTATTCATGCCAAAGGATAATGGAAAATGGATCAAAATCATCGGTATTGCAGCTACAATCATACCGCTTATCTTAGCAGGCTGGCTGTATGCAGAATTCAACCATCAGCTGGGCACCATGCAATTCGAAGAGAACTATCGCTGGATTTCGATTGACTTAAGTAAAGAATTGGAGCAGTTAAGCCAGTTCCAGCAATTTACACTTAACTTTAATTTTAATATTGCTGTTGACGGCTTATCGCTTCCTATGGTATTTCTAACTGCTTTGGTCTCCACCATGGCAGCGTTGGCCTCGATTTATATAAAAAAGCGTTGGAAAACCTATTTCATTTTATTTTTAATTTTGGAAGTAGGCATGTTCGGAGTATTTATGGCACAGGATGTATTCCTGTTCTTCTTGTTCTTCGAGATCGCGTTGGTTCCTGTGTTCTTCTTAATTGGAATTTGGGGCTACCATAACCGCGAAAAAGCTGCGAATAAATTCTTGATATACAACGGGATAGGCTCAGCTTTAATGCTAATTGCCTTCTTAATTCTGGTTACAACCGCTGGGTTTGTGGTCATTCAGGGCGGAGCTGTAAATTCGGTTCATTTCAGCGGTAGTCTTCAGGATATTACACATAACTTGTTTTATAATCCTGATGCGCTAATTCACACAGTTTCGGGTCCCCAGAATCCAAATCCATTCTATTTAGGCAAAGGGATTAAGTGGACGATTTTTAGTTTATTATTCGTGGCTTTTGCAATCAAGCTTCCAATCTTTCCTTTCCATACTTGGATGCTTAAAGTGCATTCCGAGGCACCACCTTCCATTGTAATGATTCACTCAGGGATCTTATTGAAAATGGGAGCTTACGGTCTCATTCGTTTTGGCGTCCTGCTCTTTCCAGGTGAGGCCAAGGAATGGGCGTATGTGATTGGGTTGCTCGGATTAATCAATATTATTTATGGCGCGATCCTAGCCTTTGTACAAAAAGACTTTAAATTGGTATTAGCGTATTCGAGCATAAGCCATATGGGCATAGTGTTGTTAGGGATTGCAGCATTTAACGTAATTGGTTTGCAAGGCGCGGTTTTCCAAATGGTCTCACACGGTTTGATTTCGGCGTTGATGTTCTTGATTGTCGGAAGTATCTATGAACGAACACAAACAACACAAATTGATGAGCTCGGCGGGCTTGCCAAATCCATGCCGTTTATGAGCGGCATTCTGTTGATAGGGGGCATGGCTTCCTTAGGCTTGCCAGGTTTATCCGGCTTTATAAGCGAGTTTTTAGCGTTCTTGGGCTTGTTCGACAGTATGCCGATTATTACCATTATCAGTACAGCAGGGATTATACTTACTGCAGTTTATGTATTGCGCGGTGTTCTGAAAATTACGTATGGTCCGATGTCGGAAGCTTATGCCAGCATTCGTGATGTACGTTTGATGGAAGCTATACCGATGATCACCTTAGTGGCATTTATTCTCTTAATCGGTCTATTTCCAGCTGTATTAAGTGAGCCTTTACAGGCTACTGTTGTTGGTTTTAATGATTTTATCCACACAATCGCAATGAAGATGGGAGGCTAACCGATGGAGCTGCATGGACTTAAGTGGAGTGATCTGAGTTATCTGGCTCCAGAGTTGACGCTAGTCATCTCTGCGATTCTTTTATCGATTATTGATTTAGTGTTGCCTAAACGAGTAAGTAGAACTTTGCTTGGTTGGTTATCTATTGTTAGTATTGTCATTTCTGCTGGCTTTGTGATCCACCAACTTGGTGTTAAATTTGATCTTTCCGCCTTTTCATTCACTCAGGGTGAACCAGTAAGAGCGGAACTGCTGCATTACAGCTATCGTGTAGATGCATTCGGGGGCATTCTTAAGCTGCTCTTCCTTATCGCAACAGGATTAATTACTTTAATGAGCATCGGTTCGATCAAAAAGACAGAAATTCCCGATGTCGGAGAATATTATTATTTTCTGCTACCTGCGCTAATAGGCGGGATGATTATGGTTTCATCAGCTGATTTAATCGCGTTATTCGTTGGTTTGGAGCTGTTGAGCATTACCTCATATATTCTGGTTGGCATGCGTAAATTAAACGGACGTTCGAATGAAGCCGCGTTTAAATACATCGTGCAGGGTGGAATTGCATCAGCAATGATACTGTACGGAATGTCATTTCTATATGGGATTAGCGGTTCAACAAACTTATTAGAAATTAATAACGCACTAGCTCAAACAAGTGGTTCATTCACGGCATTAATCTATGTAGCATTTTTCTTAATGCTAGCTGGACTGGGCTTTAAAATTGCCGCTGCACCTTTTCACAGTTGGGCACCAGATGTCTATCAAGGAGCGCCGACTCCTATAACCGCATTTTTAGCTGTTGTATCCAAAGGGGCTGCTATCGCATTACTATTTCGTTTCGTATATAGGACCTTCTATGGTGTAACAGGAACAGTAGAGCAACCGATTTACAATGACATTCTATTCACCATTGCCGTTTTAGCGGCAATTTCAATGGTCGTTGGTAACATTCTAGCTCTGCGTCAAAGGAATTTTAAACGCTTATTAGCTTTTTCTGGTATTGCAAATGCTGGGTATCTGTTGGTCCCAATTGCTGCAGAATTTGGATTCGTGCATCAAGCGAATTTTTCTGAATTCACCTTCTATTTGATCGCTTATACGTTTATGAATATCGGTGCGCTTGCTGTATTCGCAATGATTGAGAATGCTTCTGATACCGAACAAACACGCGGATTTGCTGGTTTGTATTATCGCGCACCATGGACAGCTTTTGCAATGGTAGTGCTGTTGCTTTCCTTAGCAGGATTTCCAGTTACAGGCGGATTTTTCGGTAAGCTGTTCATCATTATCGGGGCTTTAGAGACTCAAAAATATTGGCTGGTTGCCATTATGATTGGTGCTAGTGTGATAGCCTATTACTACTACTTTGGTCTGATTCGCCAAATGTTTATGCGCAGCGACATTGAAGCGCGAGACCTTAAGCCAACTATACCTTTGGCGATTGTCATTTGGATATGCACCATTATTACCCTATTGCTTGGTTTCTTCCCAC
Source organism: Paenibacillus psychroresistens (assembly GCF_009728935.1). Classification (GTDB taxonomy): domain Bacteria; phylum Bacillota; class Bacilli; order Paenibacillales; family NBRC-103111; genus Paenibacillus_AC; species Paenibacillus_AC psychroresistens. The sequence goes on from NZ_CP034235.1 coordinate 69,036, forward strand.
AGGTTATATTGAATCAAATCGAAACTATTTTTAGCATGACTAAGGATTTGTTTATGGTTACAGGTTAAGTTTTATGGTTAAATATGTTAAGCCGCAGCTAAAGTGCTGGGGCTTATTGTTTTTCTTGGGAAGAGGAGGTAGAGAATAAAGTGAAACGCATTATTATAAAAGGGCTGCTTTGTCTGGCTTTAGTCTCTACCTCGCTGTCAATATTTCAGGCTAATGAGGTTTCAGCGGCACCTCAGCTGACGGATAAGCTGACGATAGCTATTGTCGATACGGGAGTAGATCTGGAGCATGCAGATCTGAAAAAGTATTTAGTAAGCGGAACTAATCTGGTTAAGCCGAAGACGACGCCGATGGACGATAATGGGCATGGGACTAATGTTGCTGGAGTCATTGTCGAAGCAGTATTGAAAAACTCAATAGCAAGGGGTATTGCCTGGACACCACGGATAATGCCTGTTAAAGCTTTAGATAACGAAGGAACCGGGGATGAGGAGCGTTTAGGTGCAGGCATAAGCTATGCAGTTGATCATGGTGCACGTATTGTCCTGCTTTCCTTGGGCTTAAATAAATTTTCCGCCTATCTTAGTGGAGTTGTCGAAAAAGCAGAGAAGCAAGGGGTGTTGTTGATCGCAGCATCTGGAAACGAAGGAGAATCGGTGAAATATCCGGCTGCTTATGCATCTGTGCTTGCTGTAGGTGGAGTGAAGCCAAATCTCGTCGCTGAGGAAAGGTCCAATTATGGGATTGAGCTGGATGTAGTAGCACCATGGAATGTATATACAACCGCCAAGGGAGGCGGCTATGAACGACAAGAAGGCACCTCAATGGCCGCGCCGCAGGTAGCTGCAGCCTGTGCACTGCTGTGGACCAAATATCCAACGATGTCGCCAGCTGAAATACGCAATATGATCCGGCAAACGGCGCAGGATATCGGGCCTAAAGGATGGGACGAGCATACGGGTTATGGATTGCTTCGTACAGATCTTGCACTTGTAGATAAACCACTGGATGATATTTATGAATCTAATAATCAAGCAGCAACAGCTAAACGACTGCCATTTGGCAAAAAAAGCGAAGCTGCATTAAGTGATAAAACCGATACGGATTGGTATATCATCGATGCTCCTTATAGTGGTTCGCTGCAAATGGATATTGTATCCGACTCAACAGAAGCCAAGAGCATTGAAATGACCTACTATAAGAAACTAACCGAGACAGGAACCACGTATAAAGGACTCGCGACCAAAGAAGTTTCTTTTCAAGTAACCAAAGGCCGTAATTATCTAAGGATTCGTTCATTAACAGCCAGTGCGACTACAATAATAAAATATCAAATGTATCCGCAATTATTTGTTAATCCCGACTCTTTTGAAGACAATGATCGTAAGTTTAAAGCTTATGTTTTGCCAGCGAGAAGCCAAATGATAACGGGGACCTTTCATCAGAATTCCGATCAGGATTGGTTTATGCTGCCTATTACAGAAGCAGGAACCTTACGTCTAAAGCTATCTACAGATACAAGCCGAATTGATTCCGTGCTGCGCATAGAAAAGACGGGAATGAAAACCCAGATAATTGACCAAAAAAGCGATGGTCAGACTGAAACATCCTTACCCCTAGAAGTTACCCCGGGAAATTATTATTTTCTGGTCAGTAATGTTAAGGATTATAGCTTTCCGATTATCGGTGAGTATATTCTGCAAATTGATTATGATAAATATTATATCGATCCCAATGAGCCTAATGACCGTTCTTTTCAGTCCACAGGGATGAATTCAGGCGTTACTTACGATGGAGTGCTAGATGAGAGCACAGATGTGGATTGGTTTAGCTTTAATGTGGAGAAGGAAAGCTTGGTCCATTTGGAGCTGACGAATATTCCGCATAACCGGACGATTTATTTATCCCTGCAGAATTATGTATTGAAGACTATTAATAACAGCGAGAATACGGCAGATAGCACAAAAATCAATCTAGATACCTATCTACTGCCTGGAAAATATTATATCGAATTAAAGGTAGATGAAAGCTTCCAAAACCAGCTCTACCATATAAAAATGGAAGCCTCTCCTGTTCTTGCTGGATTTGCAGATATCTCCAAACATTGGGCTAAGGATAGCATTGTTAAATTAGCTAACTTAAACCTCATAAATGGGTATGGCAATTATCGTTTTTTACCGGATCAGACCATTACAAGAGCCGAGGCCGTATCTATTTTAAATAAAGCCTTTAGCTGGAAAAACCAAAGTACAAGCACATTCAAGGATGTGCTGGCAACGGATTGGTATAATCAAGCCATCGTGAACGCGTCAAAAGAGAACGTAGCGTCAGGGTATCCAGATGGTTCTTTTAAGCCGAATCAGGAGCTCAATCGAATGGAAATGGCAGCTCTGTTATCGCGAACGCAGGGGAAACAATCTGTAGATACCAGCATTTCCAGCTTCAGTGACATTGATAAAACCTACTGGGGTGCGGACATTCTAGGTGAAATGAAGACAAAAGGTTGGATTCTTGGATTTAAGGATGGTTCGTTTCAACCTGATCGTTTAGCTACACGTGCAGAGTTTGCGCAGCTTCTGGTAAAAATAATGAACTATTAGAAAAGGGGGTTTACTATAGTGGATACATCTAGTGCTTCTAGTGCGCTTAATCAATCAATAGCACTCGACAGCTTAATGAACATTTGTATTGTGGTTATTTGTATCGGTTTATCTTGGTGGGGCTTGCAAGCAATACGTTTTGATTTATTTTTGAAGCGTCCCAAAAGCTCACCCGCCATATTTCTGCAAATTTTGCTTTCTATTGCATTAGGTAGTGAAGTAGCTCGGTTCATTATCGAATATTTTCATTGGTCGAGTTTGCTTAAAGGAATGTTTTAAAGTGGATAATTTACTTCCGCATAACATCAAGCCATCTTGCTAACAATGGAGATATAAGATTATAAACGTTGAGGTGATCCGGTTGAGTAGAATATTTGTCCGCGGGGGTCAACGATTATCCGGTAAAGTTAAGATTAATGGCGCCAAAAATGCAGTATTACCCATCATTGCAGCATCCATATTAGCCTCAGAAGGTGTCAGTATAATTCATGAAGCGTCAAACCTCGACGATGTTCGCACGATGCATCAAGTGTTAGAGGGGTTGGGCATCACCATTAATTACGATCACTCCACGATTAAAGTGGATGCATCCCATATTCAGTGCACAGAAGCCTCTTACGATCTGGTTCGCAGAATGCGTGCCTCTTTTCTTATTATGGGTCCCTTGCTGGCTCGTTGTGGGGAAGTGCGAATTGCTTTACCTGGTGGATGCGCCATTGGTACGAGACCGATTGATCAGCATTTGAAAGGCTTCGAAGCCATGGGTGTAAAAATTGAGCTTGGGTTAGGCTTCATTGAAGCCAAAGTGAACGGACGATTGCAAGGTGCGAAGATATATCTCGATGTTGCCAGTGTAGGAGCTACAGAGAATATCATGATGGCAGCAGCATTAGCGGAAGGCACTACAATTATTGAGAATGCAGCAAAAGAGCCGGAAATTGTCGATCTTGCCAATTTCCTCAATGCCATGGGTGCACGTATTCGCGGTGCAGGCACAGGAATCATCCGAATTGATGGTGTGACAGAGCTTAGAGGAGTAGAGCATACGGTCATTCCAGATCGGATCGAAGCGGGTACTTATATGATTGCTGCGGCAATAACGGGAAGTACGATCTACATTGAAGGGATCATAGCGGACCATCTGACGCCGATTATCTCCAAGCTGCAGGAAATGGGAGTTATTATCGATATTGATGAGAATGGAATGCGTGTGAGCGCTGAGCATCCGTTACGCTCTGTGGATGTTAAAACTTTACCATACCCTGGATTCCCCACAGATATGCAATCGCAAATGATGGCTTTGCTATTGACGACTGACGGTACCAGCATCATCACGGAGACTGTGTTCGAGAATCGGTTTATGCATGTGGAAGCGTTTAATCGGATGAATGGACAGATCAAGGTGGACGGAAGAGCTGCGGTTGTTAGTGGAAACTGTCGTTTAGTCGGCTCGAAAGTCATGGCCACCGATTTGCGCGCTGGAGCAGCTCTAGTGCTTGCAGCACTTGCTGCAGAAGGCGATACAGAGATTAGTGGCATTCATCATATTGAGCGAGGCTACGTGGATATTGTCCGTAAGCTTCGTGAGCTTGGAGCCAATATTCGACGTGGTGAGGATGTTGAGGTGCAGGAAGAGCTTAGTGAGATTAAGGCTTTGTTCGCCACTGTTAGACCTAGCTGGGCTTGAAATTTATTTTTGTGGGCCTCGTTAGGTTTTTTTCTGCTTTGAGTTTATTGCCTGAATAGAAAGCCACTCTGTCCAGAGTGATAACATCTTTTTTTGCCAATTTAAACAGGCCTTCTTCGTTAATTAGAAATTTCATTTACAACTCTTCAACCAAACTAGCATTTCATACCAATCCCCCAAACAAAGCCATTCCTAGCATTTCTGCGATTTTTTCTGCCACTTCAGACTTTAATTTGTGTTCTACCAACCCTACAACTCTCATAGAATGTTAATATGCATAACAATCTAGCGTTTATCCTTAAAAGCAGATTGTTTGCCTATATTGTATGCAGCAAGAGTAGATTTGTAGGAGGACGCCTATTAATGGTAACGATTCAGTATCAAACCAAAGTACGCATAGCTGCATGGCTTGGTGTAGTGCTACTCACGGCTCTTATTACCTTTGGCTTAGAAAAAATAACAGAAAGCAAGCCCCACGTCGCAATTGAGGGTGACTCTCAAACAAATTCATTAGGTACCACAGATTCTACAAAAGATCTAGATTCCATAGCGGTTTCTTCCCAATTGTACCAATCATCTCTCGTCGTTTCTATTTATTTAAGCCACCAACAGAAAATAGCTAGAGTTCCCTTGGAGTCCTATATTGCTGGAGTTGTGGCGGCGGAAATGCCAGTAAATTTTCAACTAGAGGCTCTTAAAGCCCAGGCGATTGCAGCTAGAACATACATTGTACGCAGAATTGTCAACCATGATCTAAGCGGTATTCCAATGAAGGGAGCCCAGGTAACGGATACAGTTGTACATCAAGCATATTTAACCGATCAACAGCTAGCGAAAAACTGGGGCCAGAAAAACTTCCAAACTAACATGAAGAAAATCAACCAAGCGGTTAACGAAACACGGGGAGTAATCATCACCTATGCCAACGAACCGATCAATGCTACTTATTTTTCAACGAGTAATGGATTTACAGAGAATTCAGAGGACTACTGGGGTGTGTATGAGCCTTACTTACGTAGTGTTGCCAGTCCCTGGGATCGTAAAATATCACCTAGCTTCAATAAGACCATAGAGATATCGATAACGCAATTTCTACTTAAACTAGGTCTCTCAAACTCAAAAACTACAAGTAAAGCCATTCCTGCAAGCTTATCAATTAACGTAAATTCAAATGTCCAAATTTCAGAAGGGCACCGAATTTCTTCTATTAAAATCGCAGGCAAGCAGTTTACTGGTAAAGAAATCCGAGAGCGTCTGGCCCTCGCCTCCTCCGCTTTTACTTGGCAGAAGAAAGGAAATACCATGGTTATTCAAACACAAGGAAGCGGCCATGGCGTGGGAATGAGTCAATGGGGGGCGAACGGAATGGCACAAATGGGAGAATCGGCAGCTAAGATTCTGCAATATTACTATAAAGGAATTAAGCTTAAATCGGCTCAAAACCTATTAACAAGCTACAGTAAACAGTAGCTCGAGACTGCTATATATATGAAATTATTAAAAACCTCTATCATCTCACGTATAAAACCTAATGTTGTGGCAACAATGGTTACAGAGGTGATGAACATGAATGAACAAAAAAAGGGCATTCAAGTTAAAGAGGAAGTTACTGTAACTAAAGAGGTAACATCCAACACAACAGTACCATCCAAAGGATGGCGGGGATTAATGGCGAAGAAATGGGCATTTCCAGCAATTTACATGGCGGCAGCGGCAATTATTCTAACGTTCATGTGGGTCTACCAGGATTTGGGTAGCTCTAAGACCGCTGATAAAGCCGGCACTGAAATTGCTAAGACAGGAACAGCAGCTAAGGATCTAAAAGACGAACCAGTTAATGCGCTTCCAGTAGTTGCAGCGACAGAAAAAATGCAATGGCCAGTGGTGAATCGTAATGATGTTGTAGCCGGGATTCCTTTCTATGACACTCAGGCATCCAACGAGGATAAACAAGCCGCTATGGTGCAGTACGGTGATACGTTTACTCCGCATACGGGTTTAGACCTTGTTAGAGCAGACAATCAGACTTTTGATGTCTTAGCCGCCCTTACTGGTAAGGTCACTGTTGTCGAGAAAAACCCGCTCACCGGCAGTCAAGTGGAGATCACATCCAGCAATGGAATGATCACCATGTATCAGAGCTTGAGTGACATCATTGTTACTCAAGGTGCTGAAGTTAAACAAGGCGATATCATTGCCAAAGCAGGAGTCAACGAGCTGGAAAAAGACGACGGCGTTCATCTTCATTTTGAAGTACGCGAGAGCAAAGACGGTCCAGTTCTTAACCCTACTGCGTTAATGGCAGAGCACGAATAAGCTGTCAGCGCACACAAGGACAAGCAGAGGGAATTCCCTTCTGCTTTTTCTTTTGCCCTAAATAAGGTCTGTCCGACAAAATAAATGTCCAAATTTCGAATATATAGGCTCGCTCCTCATATAATGTACCAAACTATCTCGAATAGGGAGGCGAGCGGAGTGCACGATTACATCAAAGAACGGACGATTAAGATCGGCCGCTGCATTGTGGAAACGAGAAATACCGTGAGAATGATAGCCAAAGAATTTGGGGTTTCCAAAAGCACAGTGCACAAGGACTTAACAGAACGATTGCCCGAAATCAATCCGGATCTCGCCAATCAAGTGAAAACGATTCTGGAATACCACAAATCGATTCGACATCTGAGAGGGGGAGAGGCAACGAAGGTGAAGTATAAGAAGACGCGTCATTACAAAGGTGCAGAGCTATTAATACCTGTAAATGCTTAAATCGCAAAAATTCGCGAAAAAAAAGGGATTTGGCTTTCTATGGCGAATATACCTAAAACGACGCCTTTTTTTGGGCTTATCGTAACGGTAGCTTATGTTTAGCTTGGGAGGACACTAAGAAATGTTCAGCAAGGATATTGGAGTAGATTTAGGTACGGCAAATGTTCTGATTCACATTAAAGGTCGCGGAGTTGTTCTGAATGAACCATCCGTGGTAGCTATTGAGAGCGATACTAAGCGAGTACTTGCTGTTGGAGAAGAAGCACGTCGCATGGTTGGACGCACACCAGGCAATATTACTGCGATACGTCCTTTGAAGGACGGAGTCATAGCCGATTTTGAAATTACAGAAATTATGTTAAAATATTTTATAGCCAAGGTTGGCGGCAAGCAATGGTACAGTCATCCTCGTATCCTAATTTGTGCACCAACGAATATTACATCCGTTGAACAGAAGGCCATTCGCGAAGCTGCAGAGCGCGCGGGGGCCAGAGAAGTTTTTATGGAAGAAGAGCCTAAAGCTGCTGCTATTGGAGCTGGTATGGATATCTATCAGCCAAGTGGGAATATGGTTATTGACATAGGTGGAGGAACGACAGATGTCGCCGTCTTATCGATGGGCGACATCGTCACCTCATCTTCGATCAAGATCGCAGGCGATAAATTCGACTCCGCGATCATGAAGTATATTAAGAATAAATATAAGCTGCTTATTGGCGAACGTACATCCGAAGACATTAAACTGAAAATTGGTACTGTTTTTCTAGGTGGTCGTGCAGAAGAAATGGATATCCGCGGCAGAGATATGGTGTCCGGCTTGCCATTAACGGTTACGATCAATTCCAATGAAGTGAGAGAAGCTTTGTGGGAGCCCGTATCCGCAATTGTTGCCTCAGCTAAATCCGTATTAGAAAAGACGCCGCCGGAACTTTCGGCGGATATTATAGATAGAGGAGTTATCCTCACAGGTGGCGGAGCGTTACTACACGGCTTGGATTTATTGCTTGCTGAAGAGCTTAAGGTACCTGTTAATGTGGCCGAAGACCCAATGCATTGTGTTGTTAAAGGAACCGGAGCGATGCTGGACAACCTAGACCGTGTCTCGAAACAGAAGTTTTATTAAAGAGTATGCTTACGAAGCAAGTTTTCCAAGGAAAACTCCCAGGAGGGAATCCATATGCTAAGAGGACTTTATACTGCTGCAGCAGGTATGATCATGGAGCAAAGAAAGCATGATACGATTACCAATAACATTTCCAATATTAATACACCTGGATTTAAGCAAGGTAACGCGGTTTCCCGATCCTTTCCTGATTTCATGATCTCTCTTTCAAATGGGGAAAGTGGTTCGCGTTCAGTAAAGCAAATTGGAAGGCTTAATACAGGGGTTTTTGCAGAGGAAGATGTTTCTATTTACTTACAAGGCGATATGGAAGAAACAAAAAACCCATTAGATGTGGCATTGGTCTCGGATATTCAGATTCCTGGCTTGCAGTTCGATGGCTCTGGTAAAACCATTACCGCTGATGGTGAGAAGATTTTTCAACCACAAGCCTTCTTTACAGTATTGGACCACAACGGTGAGCAACGTTATTCACGTAATGGTAAATTTCAAGCGAATGACACAGGTGAGCTTATAACACCCGAAGGCTATAAAGTCTTAGGTCGTGATGGACAACCTATCGTTCTGAGAGACCCGACAACTAATACTTATCTAGCGAATGTCAAGATCAGGCCAGATGGTACCATTCTTGATGAGGTGAATGGCCAGCCGATTAATAATGCTAATGGACAACCCCTAGCTCTCATGATTTCACGTGTGGATAACCCCAACCGTTTGATTCGTGAAGGTAATGGTGTATATAAAATCAATCCAGATGATGTGGCAAGCGTGACTTCGATAATACCTAATAACGAGGTCCAAGTTAAACAAGGTTATGTGGAAAGGTCGAATGTGGATGCAGCCCAATCCATGATAGATATGACTGCCGCCCTGCGAGCGTATGAAGCCAATCAAAAAATGGTGCAATATTATGATAAAAGCATGGAAAAGACCGTAAACGAAATAGGCCGAGTTTAACAATATGGCTAAGGGGGACCTCTAGATGAATCACTCATTAATTAACTCATCGGTGACCATGCATGCTATACAGCAAAAGCTAGACATCATATCGAATAATATGGCGAATTCGAATACGAATGGCTACAAAAGAAAAGACGCTACTTTTGAAGATATTCTGACGAACATTAAAGAACAGCCTAAGGGCTTTCAGAAGGATGGGCGGCTTTCACCCCTTGGATTTAACCAAGGCTGGGGCGCTAAGCTGAGTCAAGCCCAAATGAATTTAGCTCAGGGTACATTAGCTGCAACGAATATTTCCTCCGACTTAGCAGTAGAAGGAAATGCGCTTTACGAAGTGACTATGAATACAGTGGATGAAACAACAGGTGAGCCTGTAGCCAAAACGGTTTACACCCGTGATGGAAGCTTTAATTTAGCAGTCAATCCGCAGGATCCAGCCAATTTATATCTGCAAACCAAAGAAGGTAATTTCGTTAATGGCGTTAATGGACAGCCCATTAAATTTCCTAAGGATTTAAAAATGTTTGTCGATGATAAAGGGAACGTCACGGCAATTAATCCAAGCGATAGCGGCGCGATTCCTCTACAGGTTGGTCAGCTTAAGCTTGTTCGTGTAGTTCGACCTCAATATTTACAGCAAATTGGTGAGAATCTTTACGCGCTGCCAGAAGGTTTAGATAATGCCAATGGGCAGATTCTCCAAAATGTAAATACAGGTTCAAACTTAGATAGCCCAGTAGCCATTAGACAAGGGTACTTAGAGCAATCCAACGTAAATCTAGCAGACGAAATGACTCAACTCATCATGGTACAAAGGGAATACCAATTAACCGCACGTGCGGTTACTTCCTCAGATACAATGATGAATTTGGCCAATAACCTACGCGGATGACGATGCCACCTAATTCAGTCGAAGAGTTTGAAATTCAAGAGGTTCCCCAAAAGCCAGAAGCAGCTAAAGCGTCAAAGCCAGCTGCACCTGCCAAAAAAAAGCGTAAGCGAAAAAAGCTATGGCTGCGTATTGTTCTTTTCACATTACGATTATTGCTAGTTCCTGCTCTATGTTTAGCTGCCTTGTATGCAGGATTAGTTATTGGTTACGTTCGAATTGGACATCAGCCATACTCTGATATTTTTGATATGGCGACCTGGAAGCATCTTTATGAGCTTGTGTATTCAAAAAGTTAATAGGCCAAAAGCTATCCATGAATAACAGCGCCCTCAGCTCGGGTGCTTTTTTTGTTGTGTGGCAGGTGGGGGTTTTAAAGTTAACCATTCAAATGTATAATAAGAAGGATGCGGAAACCAATACGTAGAGGAGAAAAAAAGTTGAATGTGCCTAATGCAATAACCATAGCACGATTTTTTCTCATCCCTCTCTATTTGTATATATTTCTTGCAGGACATACGGCGTTGGCTTTCTTAGTTTTATTCGTGGCTGGGGCTACGGATGTACTGGATGGCTATTTGGCACGCAAGAAGAAACAGACAACGGCTTTAGGCAGTATGCTAGATCCATTGGCTGATAAGACGATGATGCTGACGGTTGTGCTTTCTTTTCTGTATGTAGGAATGATTCAATGGTCAGAGGCTATTGCGATGTTTATCCGTGATGGGGGTATGATCATCGGTTCAGCTATTTTTCATTTTCGTGGTAAAAAAACGGTGCCTGCTAATACTATGGGCAAACTAACAACGGTGCTTTATTATTTGGCTATTCCTCTTATTATGTTTGAGGTACGCTATGCGCTGTCTTACTTATGGGTCGTGATTATTTTTTCTTTTGTGACCTCTTTCATTTACATACTCAAGATCAAACAGTTGAATAAGAAATGAACGCCGCAAGGAATTTAGGAAAAAGAACATATTTCTAAACCAGCTTTCGCTGTTACGGTTAACGAGTACCTAATCTATCTAGGATTGGTTGCCCGTTACGCGTATAGAAATATGTTCCTTATGTGAACCCTCACTGCTGCAGACCATGAAGGACAATTCTAGTGTCAGTCGTTGCAGTGAATTTTATACCTATACATCAAAAAGGAGCTGAAATAGTTGCTAAATATCCAACAAATTCAAGAAATTATTCCCCATCGCTTTCCCTTTCTATTAATTGATCGCATTCTAGAGCTAGAGGCAGGAGTTAGAGCTGTAGGTCTGAAGAATGTAACCATGAATGAGCCTTTTTTTGAAGGGCATTTCCCAGGATATCCAGTTATGCCAGGTGTTCTGATTGTAGAAGCATTAGCACAAGTGGGCTCTGTAGCCATGCTTAGCCTCGAAGCCAATCGCGGCAAGCTTGGTTTCTTTGCAGGCATTGATGAGTTTCGATTCCGCGGTCAAGTTGTGCCAGGTGATACATTAATTCTTGAAGTTCATATTACACGTCTAAAAGGTGCCATCGGTAAAGGTACAGCTGTAGCTAAAGTCGGCGATAAAGTAGTAGCTGAAGGTGGGCTTATGTTTGCTCTGTCCGAACGTCAATAATTAGGTATGAAAACCAAGGAGGAATAAATTATGGAAACCAATGATCTAGTTCAAACGAAATATCAGCAATGGCTGCAGGATCCAAACATTGACGCCGAAACTAAGCAAGAGTTGCACGCTATAGCTAACCAACCACTTGAAATTGAGGATAGATTTTATAAAGATGTAGAATTTGGAACAGGCGGTATGCGCGGGGTCATTGGAGCGGGTACTAATCGCATGAATGCCTACACAATTGGGATTGCTACCCAAGGCCTTGCCCAATATTTACAAGAAGATAGCTCACGCAAGCAGCACTCTGTAGCAATTGCCTACGATTCACGCAACCAGTCGCCAGAGTTTGCACTAGAAATTGCGCTGGTTCTAGCAGGTAATGGCGTGGTTGCCCACGTATTTAAGGCTTTGCGCCCAACGCCTGAGCTTTCATTTGCCGTGAGGTCGTTACACGCCTCTGCGGGCATTGTCGTGACCGCAAGCCACAATCCGCCGGAATACAACGGCTACAAGGTCTATGGCAACGATGGAGGCCAATTGGTGCCTGATCAAGCGGAGAAGCTTATAGGCCAAATCGCAGGCTTGCAATCCTTTGCTGAAATCCGTAAATTATCTCAAGCGGAAGCGGAAGCTAACGGCTTACTTAACTGGATTGAAGAGAAAGTGGACGCAGATTTCATCGATGCGGTTACAGCCATTAGCCCCAATCCACAAATCGTTAAGCAAATGGGCGAGCAATTGCAAATCGTCTATACGCCATTGCATGGAGCGGGAAATCTATCGGTTCGCAGTGCTTTGAAGCAGCTTGGTTTCAATAAAGTTACCGTTGTACCAGAGCAAGAAAAACCAGACCCTTTATTCTCTAGCGTAAAGTCGCCTAATCCAGAGGAAAAAGAAGCCTTCACCTTAGCGATTAAACTAGCTCGTCAAATCGATGCAGATATTATCATTGGAACGGATCCAGACTGCGATCGTATGGGTGCTGTTGTTAAGGATGCTCACGGTGAGTATTTTGTGTTGAGCGGCAATCAATCAGGAGCGCTGATGGCTCACTATTTGTTAGGCAGCTTGAAGGATCAAGCGAAGCTACCAGCCAATGGTGTAGTAATTAAAACAATAGTGACTAGTGAAATGGGAGCGGCTGTGGCCAAAAGCTTCGGAATCCCTACTTTAAATACATTAACAGGCTTTAAATATATCGGTGAAAAAATGACCCAGTTCGATGCATCCGGCGAGTATCAATTTATTTTTGGATATGAGGAAAGCTACGGATATTTAGCGGGGAACTATGCGCGCGATAAAGATGCAGTGGTAGCATCCATGCTGATTTGCGAAGCAGCTGCTTACTACAAGAGTATTGGTAAAAGCTTGTACGACGTGCTTCAGGAGCTCTATCTGGCGCATGGTCATTTTCAAGAGAAGCTGGAATCTCGTACGCTTAAAGGCAAGGATGGCTTGGAGAAAATTGGGCAAATTATGGATGAGTGGCGCAACCACCCGCCAGAGCTGGTAAATGGGATTAAAGTAACCACCATTCTCGATTATTCCAAAGGCATAGATGATTTGCCAACCGAAAATGTTCTTAAATACGTCTTAGCCGATCATTCTTGGTTCTGTTTGCGTCCATCTGGCACTGAACCAAAAATCAAAGTGTATTTTGCAGTGTGCGGCACAACGGGTGAAGAATCAGCCAACCAAATCCAAGCTATAGTCAATGAAGTTATGGCCCGAGTGGATCAATAATTGTACGGAGGAGTGGGCGGCTTGTTTGAAATATATAAAGCATGGAACCGTAAGTTTGTAGTTATTCTATGGGGGCTTGTCATCGTTTGTATGCTGGCCTCTTTACCTTTGGTATTTGAACGTAATAAGATGGAAGCTCAATTCAAAGATGTTGAATTCGTCATGGATTATCGTGATTTATTGGATATCTCTGTCTACCATACTAACCCAGGCAAATTTGTGGACGAGCAATTGGAGCAATTGAAACGTGCACAAGTCCCATCACTAGCTGTATATGAAAGCACACTGACTGAATTGGCAGAGAGCCGCCGAGTCGAGCTATATTCCTCGCATGAAGCTGCCGCACTTTTACAAAAGCCAGGCTTGCCTAATGAGAATTTTACTTATGTTTTATTTACGGAGCCGACATCACAGGAGCAGTTGCTAAACCTCATTCTTCCCGCCTTTAAAAAACTAAATGTGCCGGTTCATGAATGGTCCTACAATTCTAATAAAGGGCTCATTATCGAGATGCAATTGGATGAAGCCTCCATGAAGCCGATGGATCCTGATCCAGTTACTTTACAGATGCTGAAGGATAAGGGCTTTAATATTGTTATTCGTTTGTCGAATAGACGTGAATTTGTTGCAACGGAAATGGATCAGCTTTTAACTACGCTGACCACTAGTTATGGCGTGAAATCAATGATAGTCGATGGAGATGCTGCACCAGGCTTCATGAACGAAGGCAGATCATCGGAGAATATTGTTGAAATGGGCAATTTAATGACTAAGCATCATATGGGCTTAGCCATTATCGAGCCGCTAAACTTAAAATCAGCTCAACGTGGCGTCACTACACTTGCTAAACAAATGGATTATAATGTTTTTAGATTGCACTCCATATCCGAGCTCGATGCGGATAAACTGACAGAGAACATTCCAGAAAAAGATATAGAAGTACGGATTCGTGCGATTGCCGATCGAGTATCGCTTGCAGTCAAGGATCGCAACGTACGGATGGTGCTCTTGAATGCTAAGCCGTCGAAAAACCCTGGAAAAGCAACATTCACAGATCCTTTAAAGCCGCTTTTTGAAAGCTTGATGGGTGAAGAGGGTGCGCTTAACCAAATCCAGAATAACGGGTTTAGTCTAGGAGATGCACATTCGCTTGATTATCATCCAGCTTCGTGGCAGAAGAAGTTTAAGCCGTTTGCCATTGTTGGCAGCGTAGCTCTAATAGCACTACTGATAGCTGCATTCTTGCCTTATTTATTGCTTCCTATATTTGCGGTAGGTCTGCTTGGATCAGCCGCATTAAGCGTGCTTTCCTTATCTGTTTTGCAGCAGGTTCTAGCATTGGGAGTAGGTATTTGTGCGGTCAGCTTAGCGATCATTACCCTAATTAAAACCTTGCGTAAGCAATCAGCTAAACCAGCTGCTGAAACTACATCTTTCTCCAGTCGGCACGCACGTATTGCATTTCTCTATATACGGACTGCAGTCATTTCGTTGCTTGGTGCAATTTTCATAGTTAGTTTGTTGAACAACATTACGTATAACCTTGTGATCCAACAGTTCAAGGGAGTAAATATATTAGCTTTTGCACCGTTGTTAGTAACTGGACTTTACTTGCTATTATTTAGCGAGAGAATGTCTTATAAGCAAATAACAATGAAAGCTAAGCGGATTTTAAACTCGTCAGTCAGTGTTATATGGATCGTGGTTGCTGTATTATTCGTAGGCATCTCACTCTATTACTTATCAAGAACGGGCAATGAAGGAACTGCTTCTCCATTCGAACTAATGTTCCGTTCATTCTTAGAAAACACCTTAAAAGTGCGCCCGCGAACCAAAGAGTTCCTGATTGGCAATCCTTTACTAATTTTGGGGATCTATCTATGCTTTAAGGGCCGATTAAATGCACTATATCTAATTGTTATTGGAGTGATTGGACAAGCTTCATTAATTGGTTCCTTTACTCATTTACACACACCACTACTCATTTCGATGATCCGCGGAATCTATGGGATGGTTATAGGGGCATTCATTGCTTTGCTGTTGATTGGAATATGGGAACTATGCACAAGGAGTTGGAAACGGTGGGGTCATCTACTAAACGCATAATCATCTCCGGCTATTACGGGTTCAAAAATAGCGGGGATGAAGCTGTACTTCAGTCGATATTATTAGCTTTAGCGGCAGAGTCAGTTAAGCAAGGGATTACCATTGAACCTATTGTACTGTCCATAGATCCAGAGAGGACGTCGAGAACCTATGGTGTTCAGTCCGTGCATCGCATGAGATTAGCTCCAGTTCTTAAAGCTATCAGGCAAAGCCATGGATTGATCAGCGGTGGCGGGAGCTTGCTGCAGGATGCAACAGGACGCAAGAGCATTCCCTACTATTTGGGCATAATAAAGCTGGCGCAATGGTTAGGCAAGCCTACATTTATCTATGCGCAAGGAGTTGGGCCAGTTCAGAGCAAAACGTTCCATCCCTTTATTCGCTCTATCTTTCGCAAGTGTCGGTATGTTTCTGTTAGAGACGAAGAATCGGCTCAGCTATTACAACATATCGGGTTACCGCGAGAGCAGCTTGAAGTTGTACCGGACCCTGTAATGGGTCTGCCTCTTCAGGCTGGGGACGGATTAAACGTTAATACCTTAAGTGGTACTGATCCAAATATAGCAGGCGGAAGCAGCAAACCGATTATTGGCGTTTCTGTCCGAATCTGGAATGAGAATCGCTCTGAATTACATCAATTGGCGAAAAGCTTGCAGCTTATTCAGGCAGAGCGAGATGTACATATCTGTTTCTTGCCCTTTCATCTTCCAGGCGATATAGAGGCTTCACAAATAGTAATCGAACATATGCAGGCTGCTGGGAATGTTAGCATTGCTGAAGATTTGGTTCACCCCCAACAGATGCTGGCGGCAGTTAAGGCATGTGATTTGCTCATTGGCATGCGGCTTCATTCGCTAATTTATGCAGCTTCGCAAAGGGTTCCATTAATTGGAATTTCCTATGATCCGAAGATTGATCAATTCTTGCACCGACTAGATATGAAAGCCGCAGCTACCACTAATGAATTCATTCCAGAGGATCTGGCTGCAACCGCTATAGAACTGCTGACGGATAAGGGCCAAGTCGACTGGGTCGAAAGCAAAAAAGCGTCTATCACGAAGCTTCAAAGTGAAGCCCATCGTCCGGCGCAACAAATCGTTAACTATCTAGTATATAGAGGATGAAGATCAGTTGAATAACTCACATGTTTCAATTTATGGAATTCGGGTATCTAAATTAAATATGCAGCAAACTGTTGAGGGTCTGATCCAAGCGATTGAGAGTCGCCAAATCACGCAGGTGATAACAGCGAATCCTATCATGATAATGACCGCTTTGGAGCAACCTAAGTATATGGCTATGATGCAAAGAGCAGAGCTAATCGTGCCGGATGGTGCTGGCTTAGTCTGGGCTTTATCCTACGTGGGGAAACCAGTTGCGGGGAAAGTGGCTGGCATCGATTTGATGCACGAGCTATTCGCATTGGCTGAAGTAAAAGGCTGGCGTATTTTTTTATTGGGAACGTCACCAGAAATCATTCAAGTAACAGCTGGTAAGCTAAGAGAGCGTTATCCCAAGCTTCAGCTAGTTGGTGTTCGGGATGGATACTTTCAAGAGAATGAAGATGAAACGATCATTAATCAAATTCGCGAAGCAGCGCCTGATATTCTCTTAGTTGGAAGATCAGCAGACAAGCAGGAGCCATGGATCGATCGTTACAAAGAGCAGCTCGGAGTACCGATTATCATGGGTATTGGCGGCAGCTTTGATGTATTATCGGGCAAGCTAAAGCGAGCACCAAAGCTCTTCATTCGCTTACGCCTAGAATGGTTTTATCGGCTTATGCAGGAGCCTTGGCGGTACAAGAGAATGCTTCTACTCCCGAAATTCGTAGTGAAAGTGATTCGAGACAAAGGAAAGCTCCGATTATAGTGATAATAATCACGTATTTGGTCGCTATATACGGTTTTTTGCCAAAATTAGCGGTTGGTGTTCTCATTCTATAGAGCGTATAATTTGAAACGGTGTTACTTCGTAAGAGAAAGAAACATTAAGGGGATGTTCAATAAATGAATGTTTGGTTGTATGTGATCGGATTTATAGCTTCTTGTGCACTATCGGTCATCCTAACTCCAATCGTTAAGAAGTTTGCTTTTTGGGTCGGGGCGGTTGCCGTACCTAACCATCGCAGTGTTCATTCGAAGATCATGCCGCAATTGGGAGGCTTAGCCATATTCTTTGCCTTCATCGGGGCTTATTTCATAATAGCACCATTAACCGCAAGCTTTAATTTAAAAGTTGCTTTGGCTTTGCTCATAGGCGGTGCAATAATTGTATTGGTCGGGGCATTGGATGACCGCTTCGTATTGTCACCGAAGATTAAACTGCTCGGACAATTTGCTGCAGCTGGAGTTGTTGTATATTTTGGCTTAGCGGTTGATTTCGTGCACCTCCCATTCGGAGGACCCATCGATGTAAACCAATGGATCGGGATTCCGGTTACCATTCTCTGGATTGTCGGCGTTACCAATGCAGTCAATTTAATTGATGGATTGGACGGGCTTTCAGCAGGCGTTTCAGGAATTGCAACGGCTACCATAATGGTTTTGTCCATTATAATGGGCAATTACGGAGTTGCTTTAATCTGTGCGGTGCTTTTAGGAAGTATTGTAGGTTTTCTGTTCTTCAATTTCCATCCTGCTAAGATATTCATGGGCGATACAGGCGCATTATTCTTAGGCTTTGCATTAGCCACCTTATCGATTCTTGGGTATAAACAAGCTACCATTGTTTCACTAATCGTTCCGATCCTAATTCTGGGTGTTCCACTTTCAGACACTTTTATTGCAATCTTACGTCGAAAAATTAACAATAAACCTATTTTTGCCGCTGATAAAGGGCATCTGCATCATTGTTTAATGGGCCTTGGCTACTCCACACGCAAAACAGTGCTCATTATCTATGGTGTTTCAACCTTATTCGGATTATGTGCCGTATTGCTCTCACAGGCTACTCAATGGTGGACATTGGTTATCGTTGCTGTCATGTTCTTAATCATGGTGATATGCGCTGAAGCCATTGGAATCATCAGTAAAAACCGTAAACCGGTTATCTCCTTTATCCAAAGAGTTTTCTTTGGCGGAATCGCACTTTTCCGTGCAACCAAATAAGTCATAACTTCTATACACATCATGAAAGCCGTCCAACTGGGCGGCTTTTTATTTATTTCTATGCACAATATTGTGTCATTCGACTTAAATTCCATTTATTCGCTAAATTTTTCGCACCTTGTGACCGATAAAAAAAGTACATGTAATTTTGCAAGCCAATACAAGTCTATTCGATGTTGTAAGTGTTAGGGACCATTTTGAAGGAGGGGCTACAAACAGCTGAATGGGTTCAACCACATGAAATAGAATAATAACTAGCTTTATAAAAATATGCTTGCACATTAGGAGGAAATAATCTTGAAAACAAAAATTAGCAAATGGATGAGTTTATCTATCATTCTTACCATGCTTATAACGACATTAATACCATCTGCAGCTTTAGGGGCAGTTGCTCAAATTAATATAACCAGTTTGTATGCAATATCCAAAGCCAATTCGGTGCCGATTAAACCCGAAGAAGATTCTAAAGTGCAAAGATTTACTTCAGGAACAATTTCACTTTCAGCAACCATTCAGAATATTAGTGAAGATCAGATTAAAGAGATTTTCTATGTGGTTGAAAATTCTAATACAGGAATAATTAATACCAATACGAACAATAAAGCGGTTCATACGCCAGGCTCATTCGATATCACATTTAACAATGTGGCTCTAACAGATGGGCTTAACAAGGTTACGATTAAATACGGCAGCTCCAATGTGATAGCTTCTGCACCCGGATGGGCGTACTATACGGGAACGACGAGCATTTCCAATATGAGTATTAATAATCAGCCGTATGATGATACTAAGATATATCCGGATAACCCAGCTGCAGGAAGCACCTTAACTATTAAAGGCGATGTGACGAATGCAACATCTGTTCAAGCTTATGTGTTAGGGAATCCTAAGCCGAGAAATGCCTTCTTGAATGGCGGTTCATTTTTCTTTACAGCTGATGACAACAATAAGAACAATACGACTGCAACATTCGGACTAGAGCCAGGAGACAATCAATTAACTCTGGTATCGCAGAATACAACAAAATCCTTTCAAACTCAACGGAATTTAATTTATGACAACGGAAAACCCTTTGCCTATTCCACTAAGATACAAGCGGAAGATAATTCTAAATTGCCTGTCGGTCCGATCAAGGATTTAATTACTGTCCCGACAATTACAACCCAACATGCACAGGTTTCCTCGAAGCTTAAAGCTGACGTATCAGGAATTGGTGGTTCAGTTAAATATCGCTATGTTGATGTACTGGTTAACGGTATAATCTCAGGAACCTATGATTTGAATGGAGCTTCCTCTGCTACGCGCGTTATGAGTGTTACACCTGATCAATTGGTACAGGGATTCGCGGACACCCAGCTTTCACTAACGGGTACAGGCTTGGAGATTGGTGGATATACCCTAGTATTGGAAGACAAAACGGCCCAAGAAGTCAGGATGCCTGACGGAGTTTCATCCATTTTTGAGCCCACTCTTGAGGGTGCTGATTTGCCGCAAGTAATGAGTAAGGATAAACAAACTATCCTATACACCTTAAAAGCAGACGCAGGGCTTACTAACTCGAAATCACCTTATAAATTAACGGTCATGGACGGTCAGACTGTATTGAATACCTTTGCTATTACAGTGGGTCTACCATCACCGACCACACTTTTCACTCAAACAGAAGTGACCTTCCCTGATTTTGACACTAATCCAATAAATGAAGGCTATAATGATATAATTCAATCTTTAACCATTAACGGTATTACAACAAATTTTGATTCTAGAGCAGTGACCGTTGATGTCTTAAACTTAAACGGACAAGGCAATCCGCTTGCTACTTATACAGGTTTAAAGGATACAAGTGTCGATTTCAACATGCTTTCTGGCTTAAAAGAAGGCACATACAAAATGCGAGTTTCTTATTCCAGCAATAAGCTGGCAGAACGTTTCTTTAAAGTTGGAAGGCCAGCTCCTGCAGCTCCAACCACCAAAACACCTTCAACTCCATTAGTTTGGACTAATTTTAAAAGTGCAATACCTACATTGGCGGATTCAACTGCTACTTATTTTGCGGTAACGGGAACAAATCTTGCTACAGCACCTGAAGATATCGTAGATGGTTCAATTAAATTAACTGCAAATTTGACGGCAGGGCCACAGGTTACTTATAATGCAAGCAGTCAAAACCTAAGCTTAAGTGGAAATGATGCTACTGTTACATCTATTGTATACTCAATAGGTGCATCTGCTTCTAATGCTAGCGATGTGCTAAGTGCTGGATCCCCTTATAAAGGTCAATTAAAAATAGGTACAACTGTAGATATTGCAGATGGTCAGCATTTATCGATAGTTAGCTTGGATAGTGCGGGTCTGGTCATTGGGTACAATGACTATACTTATTCTCAAGCTAGTACACCACCTAATTTCGAGAATTCAGCTGCTGCCGATCCAGCAACTGTGATAACCACTACAGAACCAATAATCCCAGTCATTATGCAAGGCACCAGCATAATATTCAAAGTAGATAACACTTCAGATTCCGTATTCGATGATCTTAATGGAGTGACGTATAATTTAGAATTTGAACAAAAATTGCGGTATGCAGATGGTACACTTTCATCAACGGATACAGCTATTGTTAAAGCTCAAAAGGTAGGACGTACGCATGTCATAGTTCCCGTAGCATCCGGCAATATTGCCTACGATAGTCAATATATTACTAATTTAAGTCCGTCTCAGCTGAATAAAAGCGCTACTCAAAATACAGAAGACATTAAATTGGATGGAAATGATTTAAATGCAAATGTTAAGGTACAAGCCTTCTTTGAAGATGGGGCAAAGGTTGCTTTAGGATCAGGAACATTAACCAATGGAACTATTTCACCGGGTACGGTTATTAGTCACTTATCACCAACTTTAGCTCCAGGCAACTACATGCTTCGGGTCATGTATGGTATAAGCTCATCGTATACATTAGCTCAGTTTCCTTTTGTATTAGCTAATCCCAATTTAACTAAAATCTCACCTGCTTCTGCTGGCTCTGAGAATGTTGCAATTACTGCGTCTGGTACGGGCTTTGGACGAGATGAGACTAAGCTTAAGTTGAAATTCACCTATGATACAGATCCAACTGTGGTTATTTCACTTCAATCCGTGGTATCTAATTCTTTGCTTAAAGGCAGTGAAGCTAAGTTTATGGTTCCTGCAAATCTTGCACAAGGGACATACACTGTCACATTGCTTAATGATGGAATTCCTGCAGGAAGTACTTCCTATGTAGTCAATTCATCAGCCTCTTTGTTAAAGGAAAACCTTGAATTGTCTAGATCGGGGAGATATAAAGTCTTCGATTTCAAAGCAGATCTAAGTCTCAGCAACAGCAAGCTTCAAAGCGTTAAATTCCAATTCTACAATGTAGCAACGGATCGAGTGCTCTTGCAGCCGAGAACCTTCTTATTCAATTATATTGATTCCAGTCTTCCTTATGTGGATCATATAAGCAAGGGAGAGCTGTTAAGTGATTTCCCACTTTCATTAAACAGTGTTAATGAAATCAATGAACTTCCAGAAACTTTTAATATTTACGCCGACACGAATACGAATAAAGTCAATTTATATCTAGGTGATTCAATTAATGCACCGATATACAAAACTATTCACAAATCGACAGCAGGAGCATACAAAGAACTTAATACCCAATGGACAGCATCAGGACCTACTCAAGAGGGTCTAGCTGCCGAAGCAATTCCTGGAGAATTTAAATTAAATATCGGGGGGGCAGAGGATAGCTGGTTGCCAGGTGATAAGATAGTTATAGATAATATAACCTTTGTAGCCACAAATCTAACAGCCAACGCTAATAGCTTTGATGTTGGCGATGGTTCAGCCGGTGAAATAGCGCAAAACTTAGCTGCAGCATTACTTGGTAATCCAGCTATCAGTACTAAGTATTCGACAACTTATTCAGGTACTTCAGTGACATTTCAACAGAATGGCGGTTATGAATCCCCTATACAGCTCACTGTAACGGAATCTTCTGCTAGGGGAACAGCTAGTGTCTCAATAGAAACTCCCTACGAATCGGTTACATTAGGCGCATTTAAGACAACAGTAATGGGTTCAGCTGGAGATGCTGATTCCATTACAGTTACTGTTGATAAAGGGGGCCTGACGCTTCCTATTACCAGCGATCCTATAGCTGTAAAAGGAAAAAATGCCGATCAAGTAGCATCCAGTATTGCAGCAAGATTGAATCAGATTGGGATTGGCAGCTATACCGTTTCCAACCCGTCTGGAACTAGCGATATCATTTTTAAACAAACGCATGCCTTTAGTCTTTCTCAAGAAAGTTTAGAGTTTACAATTAATGGAGGCTATCATGTTTTTGTTGTTAATATAAGCGGTCTTCCTAATGGACCAACTCAGATAACAGCAGTACCAAGTACAGTAGATGATGCAACAAAGCCTGCTAAATTAGGTGAAAATTTGGTTGGTCAAAGAACATATGATTTGAACATACTAAGTACGCCATATGTTATTTTGGATAATTTATATAATGGTTTAATTCTTAAAGATGACCCAAGTACTATAGCTGTAGAAGATCAGACGAATCTATTGACTTGTAACGAGAATTCTAAGGATAGCTGTTTTTCCGGTCGTTTGGTTAATGTGCCAGAGACTGAATTTTCTAATGTTGAAGTAAGCATTAATGGCGTGAAATCTAATTTGCGAAACCCATTGGATTTTGATCCTTTGCCGCCGCTTGGTAAATTCACCTTTCAATTTGGCCCTAATTCAACAGCATCTGAAAGACAACAAGCACTCACAGAAGGTAAAAATACGATTAAGTTCTCCATTTACAGCAGTGGCAAGCTTGTGGCTGTCAATAGTTTTGATGTCTTTATCTTATTAAGCTCAGGCCCTTCGTTTGTTACGCTTAAGCCTGATGAAACTATAATTAACGCAAATTTAGTTAAATATGTGGCGACTGCTAAAGTAGATAATTATGCCACCAGTGAAACACAGGTTGCTTTTATCGGACAGATTGCCAATGCAACGGATATCAAGCTTACTGTCAAAACCGTAGACGAGACCGGGCAAATCGTAGCTAATTACGATCGACGTTATGACCTATACAATGGATCAACATTTGGTACACTAGATCCGGTTGACAACAATCCATTGTATCTTGATATAGATGGAAGTACGGGTATATTTACAACAAGATCAATTGAATTAGCTAAGAAAGGGAATACTACCTTTGAATTTGCAATCACCAATTCAACACAACAAACAGTCGTTCGCACGGTAACAATAATACGAGAGCCACAAACCTATCGTATCATTAAGCCGCAGCTTACCTTAACACCAGCTAAAAAGCTGCAGGCCAATATCAATTCCAATTACATTGAAATTGAAATGGAAGCAGAAGGGGCAGATAAAGTTACCTTCGGTAAGGATGAGGCAGTTGCAAGGCAGGTCCCAGATATTAATAATAGCAATTCCTTAGTGACTCGTTACTTTTATGAAGCCAAAGGGTTAAAGGCGGGTGCGAACAACATCAGCTTTACAGTTGTAAAGGGAGATGTAACGACCAAACAATCCTTTATTCTGTTTAATGCCGATACTCCAATAGAAGGAGCCCAATTTAAAACCCTTCTAAAAAATAAGCTGAATGCCTTTAATAGTGAGGTTCAACTTTCATTCCCGGCCAATACAAATTTATTGCGGAATGACACAACGTTAGTTAATCAATTTATCTCCACCAATCGTTCCATCCTGTTTGGAATTGCCAGCAGTAAGGATGGCCGCGTCGATAAGATCTTGCATCCATCAGGTGATGATGCACAGATAGGTAATCCTAATCCGGAAATTGACACGAATTTAGCAGCATATCTGGATACACCCCTTCATTTTAGAGCAGCTAGTAAATTGTATTGGCTTGATGCAGGAACAATTTCCTCTAATGAAACCGATATGAATAAGGCTCTGAACGGAACAGGCCAAGATCCATATGACACTGAAAACTTCAATAGCCGTGCAATTTCTGACTTGGTTGTGCCTTCCAAGCGAGGTACTTTGACATTGAAGTATGATCCGAATATTCGTAATGATTCATGGAAGTACCTAACCGTTTATCATTATGATATTTACGAGGACTACACAGGTTCAATTCAATATCATTGGAAGAACCTTGGCGGTGTAGTGGATACATCTAAACATACGATTACAGTACCATTCGATACCTTCGGCTATTATCAAGTCATGTACATGAACCAAAGCTTTGATGATGTAACGGGGCATGGATGGGCAAGAAATCAAATCGATACTTTGTTCTCCAAAGGGATAATGTTGAATAAAGACGAAACAATGTTTCAACCAGAGGATCCGATTAGTCGAGGTGAGTTTGCTACACTTCTAGTGAAAATTTTCGACTTCCCTCTGCAATATTCCGAATCACCAACTTTTGATGATGTATATCGTAAGGATCCCTCAACTAATGGGCTTTATGACTACATGAGTATTGAAACAGCAGCAAAGGTCGGTATTGTACGTGGAGGAGGACAACGACTGTTCTCTCCAAGCGCTACTATAACAAGAGAAGATGCTGCAACTATGATCGCCAGAGCAGCTAATCTTAAGCTTGGAACTGATACCGATAAATCACTTGTGACTTTACAGAAGGCATACACAGATGCAAATTCAATAAGCATTTATGCACGTACTTCTATAGAAGCAGTCACTAAAGCGGGCTTAATTAATGGGATAGCCAATGTTCTAATAGAAGGTCAGAAGAAACAAAGCTTCCGTTATGACCCAGGCGCTACATTAACCCGTGCAGAAGCCGCACAGGTCTCCATTCAAGTATTGAAGCAACAAAAGAAAATACCTAAATAATTGATTCAAATTAGGACTTACCATACACCTCAGATCGGGACCTGCTATAGGTTCGGTCCGAGGTGTGTTTTTGTAATTAGGATGTTTCATTATCTATTAGAAGGTTTAAGTATTAGATTGTAGCCCATAATTGCTTGGTAAAATCTGCGGCATGACAGTAATAGGCTCGTCAGTATATACTAACTTTTGTGGAAACATATATACGAGATGATATATTAAAAAATCTTTTATCACATCCGCAACTTTTTTCGAAACTGTGCGTTTAATACTGTGAAACCAACAGGGAGTGGTGATCAGTAATGATCAAGAAGGATATTCCTCCCAAAATATATCTTTACGACGATTCGGTGCCCATGTATAATGTTTAAGTGTGGCATAAGTGCCTCTAGTTTGTTTTCTTTTTGTTTACTAGTTTCTGTCGCTTACGGGCGTTCAGATACATCAAATAGATATTTCGCTCAACTCTGGAAAGGGGGTGAATCAACAATGAGGGAATCGAGCTCAAATTTAGTACCTAGCAACTCTCAAAAACTAAACAAGATTCAAGGAGGAGACAAAAAGGTTATGAAAAAAAGTTTATCACTTATATTAGCATTGGCTTTGGTTTTCACAATGTTTGCTTCCGTGGTTTCAGCAGCGGATCCAGTAGCACCAGCAGCAACACCAACACCGGTGACTGCAACAGTTTACACACCAGAAACAGCATTTGAAGCATTAAAAGCAGCAGGTATCGTTGAAGGTGACCCAGTTAAAGGCGCTGACCTTACTGGTAACCTAACTCGTGCACAATTCGCAAAAGTAATCGCTAAGCTTTGGGAATTAAAAGAATTACCAGAAGGATCAACTGTTTACAGTGACCTTTCAGGAGCAGGTTGGGCAGCTGGTTACATCGGCGCAGCAACTAAAGCAGGATTGCTTAACGGAGTAGGCGGCGGTAAGTTCAACCCGTCAGGCAACGTTAAACTTGAAGAAATCGCTAAAGTAATCGCAACTGGCTTTAAACTTCCTGCAGTAGCATATGCTGGTACTGGTAAAGTATCAACTTGGGCTAAAGGATATGTAGGAGCTGTAGTTGGAGCTAAGTTGGTTGATGATTCAGCTGACTTCACAAAAGCTGCAAAACGCAGTGAAATCTTCACAATTGGTATCAAAGGTTATGTAGCATACCAAGCATCAAAAGGACCAGTCGCAACACCAACACCAACTCCAGCTGCATTTGCACTTAGTGCAGTTGCATCAAGCACTAATACATCTGTAAAAGTAACTTTGAAAGATGCAGTTACTGCAGTTGATAAATCACAATTCGCAATTCAAAGCTTTGCAAAAGTAGACTTGGCAGTATCTGCTGCTACATTAAGCGCTGACGGTAAAGTGGTTACACTTACTACAGCAGCTCAAAAAGCTTATGGAGCTTATACATTAACTGCAGGCGGCAAATCAAAAACTTTTGTTGGTCTTCCAGTTGATACAACAAAAGCAACATTTACAGGCGCTACTGATACTTATGTATCATACGTTGTAACTTTCAACGAAGAAGTAAGTGCAGCAACAGCAACTAATGTAGCTAACTACAAAATCGATAACAGCTTAACAGTAGTAAAAGCTGCTCTTGATGCTACAGGTAAAATTGTTACTCTTACAACTTCAGCTCAATCAGTAGGAGTTGTTTATGGCTTGACAGTATCAGGAGTAGCTGATCTTTCAGGAAACGTAATTGATTCCGCAACTGTATACTTTGGTGGTCTTGCAAAAGATACAGTAAACCAAACAGTATATTCACTTACTGTTATGGATTACAACAAAGTAGTAGTAGTATTTGGTAAAAAAGCAGATCCAGTATCTGCAACAAACGTAGCTAACTATGTTCTTGACAACAACTTGACTGTATTGAAAGCAGAAATTGATACTGTAGATACAACTGGTAAAACAGTTAATCTTACAACATCAGATCAATCAGTAGGAATTGTTTACAAAATCGTAATCAGCAATGTTAAAGATACTTTGGATAACAACATCGACACAGTAACTAACACTAAATACTTTGGTGGTATTGCTAAGGATCTTGGCAAACCGGTAGTAGATTCAGTTCAAGTAACTGATAATACTAAAGTAACAGTAACTTTCAGAAAAGCAGTTGAAGTAGCTTCAGCAACAAACGTTGCTAACTACACGCTTGACAATTCATTAACAGTAACAAAAGCAGAGCTTAACGCTGCGGGTACAGTTGTATCACTTACAACATCAGCTCAATCAGTAGGTATCGTTTATGGTCTTACTGTTGCTAATGTTAAATCTGCATTAGGTACTACTATGGACAGCGTTACTAACTACTTTGGTGGTATTGCTAAAGACGTAGCGGCTCCTACAATTACGGTAGCAACTTCAACAGGAGATACTAAATTAACTATTCAATACGGTGAAAAAGTAGATCTTGAAACAGCTACTACATTAACAAACTATAGCTTTGATGGTGACCTTGGTTATCCAATCGGAGCAACTCTTGACACAGATGGTACTAACATGATTGTAACTTTAACTACAGCTCCTCAAACAGCTGGTAAAGTTTACAACGTTACAGTAACTGGTGTTGCTGATCTTAACGCTAATGCTACAGCAGCAGTTGTTAAATCATTCGTTGGTAAAGCAACTTCAACAGCATCCGTTATCAAATATGTTGGAGCATCAGTTGTAGATTATAATACAGTTGATTTATTGTTCGACAACGAAGTGACAGATGCAGCAATTACAAATCTTTCAGTTACTCCAAACATTACAGTATCAAATTTAATTTACAAAGCAATTATTCAAGCTAATAAGAAAATTGTAAGAGTTCAATTTGCAATTAATAACGGAAATGCAAATCCTAACTTGTTTGCTCAAGGTCAGGTATATACAGCTGCAGTTGCAGGTGTAACTGGGTTGGATTCATCAACAACTGCTGTTAACATCAGATCTTTTGGTGGAACTTCAATAGCTAACGCATTACCTGAAATTAAAACAGCAATTCCAGTTGATAGCACTAGTGTTAAAGTAATCTTCACAGAGCCTGTTAAGAACATTAACAATAATACATTTACAGTAAATGGATTACCAACAACCACTTCAGTAGCAACAACTGGTGATGTAGTAACAGAAGCAATTCTTTATTACACACCAGCTACTGCACAAGGTACAATTAATAACTTGGAATTAATAACTGCATTCTCAGACGCAGCAGGATATAATTTCGCAGTTGCTTCAGTTTCTGGAGCTAAAGTTATTAAGACATTTGGTGGAACTAACGTAGTAAACGTTGCTCCAACAATTGTAACTACAATCCCTGTTGATAAATACAACTTTAAAATCATCTTTAGCGAAGCAGTTAACGGTACTGATGCAAAAAATGCAACTTATACTATTACTGGTGGTACTGTAACACTTCTTACTTACAGCAAATCTTTAGATGATGATGGTAAAACATTAAATGTCCGCTTAAATGCTGCAGGTGGAGCACTTTCAAGCGGTACGGTATATACAGTTAATGTTGCAACAGGTTCTGTAATCCATGATTTGTCAGGCTTAACATTAGATACGGCTGCAACTGCTAACACGAAACAATTAGGCGGTTCATCACTTGATAATGCTAAACCAACAATCTCTGGTGTTTCAGTTAACAACAAAGTTCTTACAGTAACATTCAGCGAAGATATTCGTAATACAACTTTTGTTCCTTCAGACTTTACAATCACTAAAGCAGATGGAACTGTTGTTACTGGTAATGTTGCTTGGGTAGATAGCAAAACAGTAACAATCACACTTGCAACTGCTCTTACATCACAAATTGCTAAAATTCATGCTAATGCTACAATTACTGATCTTAATGGTCAATCTGCAGTATCAGACGATTTACAATTTGGTGTTCAATAATCTTTAATAATTAGTTTGAACGAAAAAGGCCCGGTTTATTCGGGCCTTTTTTGTATTTTATAAACATTTCATTATTTTTCTAATTTACATATGTTGAATCCGCAACAAATGACATATTTCGACGTCTTAATGGTAAGATAGAATAAAAAAGAGGAGGCCCAATTTTGAAGAAGATGATTGTAATATTTGCAACACTAATCTCACTAATAGCATTACCTTTTATGTCCTATGCATTAGAAACAACGGTGGATGGTAAGGCAGGTGCGCTGAACAAGCTTGCTATTCTCCAAGGAGATGGCATTAACTTTAATCTGACTGGACAATTGAAACGAAGTGAAGCCATTACGTTTATCGTTAGAATCATGGGCGAGGAAGCTAATGTAAAAACAAATGCAGCTAAATATACAACAAATACCTTTAGTGACGTAAAAGCTACAGATTGGTTTGCTGCTTATGTAGGATTCTGCAAGGAAAAAAACCTATTGGCTGGTTTTCCAGATGGTGCGTTTCATCCTAACGATCCCATTAGTGAAAAAGCTTTTTTAAAGCTTGTTTTAGGTGCGTTGGGTTATATTATTGATAAGAACTTTGTTTGGGATACCATTTATGAGTCTTCTTTTAACTTAGGAGTAGTGAGTGATGTAAAATATAAAACTCAAGATGCAGATAATACTCAATATTTGAGGTCTGACGTTGTTGAGGTGCTTTATAACTCATTAAAAATTAATATCAATGGATTAAAGAAATCAATCATTCAATCTCTCATAGAAAAGAATGTGGTAACTCAAGCAACTGCAGTTCAATTAGGATTGGTTAACGAAATCATACCAACCACCATTAATAAGATTGAAGTTTTAAATCAAGCGAATCTTAACGTCACATTAAACAAGACGGTCAGTTTAATAGGCAATAGCGATATTGTTATATATGAAACGGACAATAAAAGCAATTTGCTCACGGCATCTGTAACTTCACAGGTATATAGTGTTATCAGTATCAATACTTCAACTCAGATTCCGGACAAAAGCTATACTTTAGAGGTTACTACAACGGATGATAGTAAGAATATAAGTAAAGTAACGGCAGTCTTTAAAGCACTTCCAATTACTGAGATCAAATCCGATTATTTTAGAATAAGTAAGATTGAGACAGTAAGTAAGAATATATTAAATGTTTACTTTACACAGCCAATCATTAACAATGAAGCAGCTTTGCCAGTTTACTATGATATTTATAAGAATAATAGCCTTTATGTAAAAGGTAGTAAAAATAATATGACGGTAAATGTACTTGCAAGTAATAACAATGCGGTTAGCGTCTACTTGAAAAATGCATTGATTTCAGATGATGCGCTATATAGCCTGAAAATTAGCGGTGATATCAGCAGTGCTTATGGTGTTCAACTAAATGATGGTGTTGGAGATAGTGTTATCTTTACAGGGCAGAAGTTAGAAAATCCAGAATTAAAAGTCAATCGTGTCTTTGCTTTGGATTCCAAAACATTGAATATTGAATTTAACAAGGATATAGATGAAAGGACTGCTGAACAAACTAATAACTATGTGATTACACATCCAAACGGTACTGTTCTTCCTGTTAGTAAAGCTGTAATGTCTGCAGCAGGTAAAGGTAAAATGGTTCAACTGACGATTACCACGACTTTTGATCCTGCAGTTAACTACTTATTAAAAATGAGTACTATTGAGGACTTATTAAAAATTTCTACAATTCAGGATCTAAGCACCTCATTCTCAGGCAAAGCAATTTCCGATTTAAAAACTTTTAAAATTAATAGTATTGCTGCCACTGATAAAGCGACATTACAGGTTAGCTTTGATAGAAAACTCGATAGTAATATCGCAAATAACGCTCCATACTATTTGATTACTGGTATAACGGATCCAAACTATATTACTATTCCTAATAAAGTTTATGTTAATCCACAGGACTACTCTAAATTAACGCTTTATTTTGCTGCAGGTAATGAATTTATTGCTTCAAATTTATATAAGCTTAAAGTACTGAATGTTGTACCTGACGAATTAGGGAATATTTCTACTTTAGATACTATATCAGTACCGTTTACGGGTTCTAGTAATATGGATATAAAACCCACGCTTACAGAAGCTATTATTATTGGTAAAGATACTATTAAAATTAAAAGCTCCAAAGAGCTTCTTGATAATGGTAATAACTTAACGTTAAATAACTATTCATTGGAATTGAAGGATGGGAAAAACACATTTATTCTTAAAACACCTTATAGTGTTACCTTATACGACGCCACTACTTTGATACTTCAATTCGATAATCTTGACTTAACAAAGAGTTATACTTTTAAATTCAACTCATTAACGGATATTACAGGTTTAAATGTAAGATCTGCAGCTGACGGCAAGAATTCTATAATTCTAAAGAATGGTGAAAATCATGGATAAAAAGAAGATTTTTACCGTATTACTTGGAGCTTCCTTGCTATTCTTAGTATTTACTTATTACACGACTAGCGCTGATGGTGCAGCTATACAACCCGGTTCTGTTAACGATCCAGCAGTGACCAAGAGTTATGTGGATGAACAGGTGAAGCTTCAGGTGGCGGCACAAATCAAAGACCAGGCAAATAAAGATGTTTCAGCGCAAATTGAGGAATTAAAGAAGGCTATAGCAGCTTTAAGTGGCGGCAAGGGGACTAGTTCAGATTTAACTGTGGTTCAGCTTGCACCAGGACAAACCTTGATGGCTGAGGCCGGTAGTGAGGTAATTGTGCGTAATGGTTATGTCACTGCTGTTAGCAACGATGGTAATGGGATTCCTGATGTTACAGGGGGTAAAGATATTGCAGTGAATGCAGCCATTGCAACGAATCATTTGCTGATTTTCCCAACGGATAAAAGAGGGGTAAAACCAGATCCTAAGAAAACCGACACCATTTTCCTAATGGTACGCGGTGAGTATAAGCTGATTAGTGGAAGTGGAGCGGTAAAGGCCACTCCTTCGCCTACGCCAATAGCTACACCAGATGCAACGCCAACTGCTACTCCAACAGCTGTTCCAACCGCAGGTTCAACTAATGCACCAGTGATTTCTCCTTAATTTTACCCTTTGTGACAAAATTCTATTCGTCTTAGATTCCTGCCTAAAGCCATACTAAGGTTACACCATTAACGAGGAGGTGAAACCATAATGGCTAGAGGAAGTAAAGCTAAGGTTGTTCCAGAATCGAAAAACGCATTGGATATGTTAAAGTACGAAATTGCCGCTGAATTAGGTTTGCCAGTAGGGAAAAGCTATCTAAGCAAACTTGATGTCAACACAGAGTTTGCATCTGAGTTAGGTTCTATCCAAGCTTCAAGTTTACATGAAGATTATTGGGGACATATATCCTCAAGAGATTCTGGAGCTGTAGGTGGAACAATTACACAAAGATTGATTCAACGGGCAGAAGAAACGCTATTTTCTATAAAATAATTCCTCACTAAATAAACACCGCCAAACGTAGATAATCTATGATTGGCTGGTGTTTTTTTATGCGGATAATTATTGTTAAGATTTTGGTTCAAGGGACCGAAAAAATTGACACTACCCGACAAATCAAGTACCATAATCTGTAGAATAAATTGGGGAGGTCGAGGATATGACGACTTCAAACGCTAAGCGTTTGTTTACATCAGAATCAGTGACGGAGGGTCATCCGGATAAAATATGCGATCAAATTTCGGATGCTGTATTGGATGCATTTTTAGAACAGGATCCTAATGCGCGTGTTGCCTGTGAAGTAGCCGTTGCTACCGGTCTGGTTTTGGTTATTGGAGAGATTAGCAGTAAAGCAGATTACGTGGATATTGCGGCAATTGCACGCAAAACAATTAAAGAAATTGGTTATACTCGTGCTAAGTTCGGTTTTGACTCCCAGACTTGCGCTGTACTGGTTTCTTTGAACGAACAGTCAGCTGATATTGCCCAAGGGGTAGATCAAGCGTTAGAAGCCCGTGAAGGCGATATGACGGACGAGCAGATCGAAGCACTAGGTGCAGGAGATCAAGGTTTAATGTTTGGTTTTGCAGTTAATGAGACACCTGAGCTAATGCCGTTGCCAATTGCACTTGCACATCGTATTGCACGCCGTTTAGCAGAAGTTCGCAAGAATGGTACATTAAGCTACCTTCGTCCAGACGGTAAAACGCAAGTAACCGTTGAATATGAAGGCGATACACCGGTTCGTGTTGATACCATTGTTGTTTCCACACAGCATGCAGAAGAAATTACATTAGAGCAGATCAAACAGGATATTCATGAACACGTGATTAAACCTGTTGTTCCAGCTGAATTATTGGATGCAGCAACCAAATATTTTATTAATCCTACGGGTCGGTTTGTAATTGGTGGACCGCAAGGGGATGCAGGGCTAACTGGGCGTAAAATCATCGTAGATACTTACGGCGGATATGCGCGTCATGGCGGCGGCGCTTTCTCGGGTAAAGATCCAACTAAGGTAGACCGTTCTGCAGCTTATGCTGCTCGTTATGTAGCGAAGAATGTAGTTGCTGCTGGTTTAGCGGATAAAGTAGAAATTCAATTGGCTTATGCTATTGGAGTTGCACGTCCGGTATCTATCGCAGTTGATACATTTGGTACTGGTAAAGTCAGCGAAGCTAAGCTTGTTGAAATTATTGGCAAGAACTTTGATTTGCGTTCGGCTGGGATTATCAAGGAATTGGATCTTCGTCGTCCGATTTATCGTCAAACAGCGGCTTATGGACATTTTGGCCGTTTGGATGTAGATCTTCCTTGGGAAAGAACAGACAAAGCGGACAAGCTTAAAGCAGATGCGTTTGCATAAGCCTCGGCATATATAATAACGATAAATTAAGGCCATCCTTCGGGGTGGCTTTTTTATATTTCCAGCCCTTTTTTGGATTTGTGACTAAAGCCCTATAACGAATATCGTAACTTTTTTACTAGTTTAGGAGTCTATTAGTCATAACACTTAAAAGGAGATCAGCTATGAATCTGCAAAAAATCAAGACAACGCAGCCATTATTGAAGAAAATTACAGGGATTTGTATCGCTTCCACCTTGATCGTATCCGCTTTACAACCACTTGGTTTAGGGAATTTGGCACCCTCTATTAACGTAGCTACAGCAGCAACAACACCGAAATTATCCGTCCCGGCTTGGGTGAATATAAAACAGGAGCCTCTTACAGCAGGAGCTTATTTGCGCAATTACGTATGGTCTTCTATACGTGCTAATAAAGAGATTCACACGGATGTGTCTGTCGTAGAAGTAGATTTACAGAATGCCTATGTCCGTTTAGATGTGATGACAGGAGTGAACAATCAGACTACTATAAAAGATAGTGTTCGTGATATGGCAAATTCAACAGGAGCCGTAGCAGGGACGAATGGAGACTTTTTCAATACACAATCTGAAAATGTGCCGATGGGTGCGGATATTGCACAGGGCGTGCTGATGACATCTCCACAGCTGGAGACACCAGGCTATTATAATTTTGCAATTACGGCGGATAATAAGCCGGTCGTTGATATGTTTTCTTTCCAAGGACAGGTTCAAACAGCAGACGGTGCCGTATTCCCGATTAATGGTGTGAACAAATCCTATTATTGGACGGAGTCCCCAACTGTGCACCACAGTCATGATAACTCTATTTTTGTCTATACCAATGCATGGGGAAAGACAGGTCGTGCAGTTGATAGAAATGCCAATTTAAAAGAGGTTTTGGTGCAAAATAATGTTATTCAGCAAATTGCTGATAAAGGTGCGTTGCCGATCATTGCTCCAGTAGATGGTTATATTCTACGGACAGAGGGAACGGCGGCTCAATTTGTAAGAGATCATATGCATGTTGGCGATCCGATTACATCAACCTATGGAATTATTCCGCAAGATCCAACGAAAACCTATGACACTAGTAAATTTAAAATGATGATAGGCGGACAAACGATTTTGGTGGACAATGGCAAGCCTTCTGCATACTCGCGGACAAGCGCTGAAATTGGCGGTTACCGTTCACGCACAGGGATTGGATATTCACAGGATCAGCGATATGCTTATTTGATTACAGCAGAAGCTAGCAATGATAGTGCTGGGGCAAGTATAGCAGAGTTCCAGCAAATTATGGTAGCGGCAGGGGTTTGGAAGGGTATGAATCTTGATGGTGGCGGTTCTACTCAATTGGTGGCTCGTCCTTTGGGATCGACAACGGTCTCTATGGTTAATCAAACTGAGAATAGCTATGAACGTCCCGTTGTAAATGGTGTAGGCGTCTATTCTTCAGCACCAAAAGGCAGTTTGAAGGGCTTAGTTTTTACAGGCTCTAACGCGGTTTTTTTGAATGAGCCTGTGACGTTTACGCTTAAAGGCTACGACGAGTATTATAATCCAATAGAAGTTCCTGCGGATACCAAATGGACAGATGCATCGGGTATAGGTACTTTTGAAGGCAATATATTTAAAGCCAAAAAAACGGGTACGGCGACGGTAAAGGCAACGGTAGGCGGAATTAGTCAAACCTTGAAAGTGCAGGTTATTGGTAGAGAGGATATTGCTAGCTTGAGTCTGGTTCCAGCTACGCCATTCTTAAGTGAGGATGCTACCATCCCATTGACCATTAAGGTTACTACTAAATCGGGAGTATCCCGTACTATTTCTGCGGCAGGATTGCCTATGGAAATCAGTGGGTTTAAAGGAGAAATTAATGGAGATAAGCTTCATGTAACTAGCTTGGATGGAAGTACTATGGGACAGATCGTAGTGCATTATGACGGCTTTAGCAGCATGCTTACTCTACCAATTGGTACTAGCACATTATGGGCTGATTTTGAAAAAGTGAATCCTACATTGTCCTATGAAGCATATCCTGTTGGCGTAACAGGGGCTGTATATAATATCAACAACGAGATTCATCTACAATATGATTTTACCGGTGGCGGAGCAAGCAATAAAGCTTCCTATGCGGTTTTTGGCGATCCTGAGAAAGGTACACCTGTTAAGGGCGAGCCGCAAAAGCTAAGTCTACGATTATATGGAGATAATAGCTTGAATATGCTGCGTACTGAAGCTTTTGATAAGAATGGTAAGCTGCAAAGAATTGATATCGTTAAAAGTATTAATTGGACGGGGTGGAAAACAGTTGAAGTGGACCTAAGCTCGCTCAACCTTGTTTATCCGATCTCCATTCAACACATTTATGTGGCGAGTCCAGCGCTAGGTCAGGATGAACGAGCTACGACAGGCGAAATTTATTTTGATGATGTTATCTTCTCTTATAAAACTGCATTGCCGCAGCTTGCTAAGAATCAGGTGAAGCTGACGATTAATAAAAGAACCATCACGGTTAATGGTACATCTAAAACGATTGACCAAGCTCCGCTAAATATAGACGGAAATACTCTAGTTCCAGTAAGGTTTGTAATCGAGCAGCTAGGTGGAGCTATTAAGTGGGATCCAAAAGAAGAAAAAGTTTCTATCCTGCGGGGCAATCAGTTGATTGATTTCTGGATCGGCAAAAAGGATTTTATTATGAGTGGAACAGCAGCTACCTCTTTAGCAGCCCCACAAATTATTAATGGCCGTACGATGGTGCCGCTTCGTGTATTGTCCGAAAAACTGGGCTGGACGGTTACCTGGAATGATAAAACGAAATCAATAACCTTGGAATAATTTGGTTACTTTTGATATTAGGTCTATATGATCTTTCAATTGTGAACAAATATGATAAAATAGATTACAAAGGTATACGTTTTTAGGGAGGCTCGTTTCAATTGCAGCTGGATTCCATAGATAATATTCTTAAAAATGCTCTTGAAGCGGTAGAAAGCAGCAAGTATCAAATCTTTGAAATATGCGAAACGGCTCGTGGTGAGAGGAATTCACTGTATAGTGAGCTTCAGCGAGTTATGGAGGAAACGACGGAAACGATTGATATTGTCGATAAGCTGGAGCTGGATTACAAACGCTCACGTATTCGCTTAACCGAAGTCAGTCGTGATTTTCGTCGCTTCTCGGAAGATGACATTCGCATTGCATATGAGGCTGCAACTGGCTTTCAGATGCAGTTGACCCTCTTTCGCGAGAAGGAAGAGAACTTGAAGCAACGCAGGGATGACCTGCAGAAGCGTGTCAAGAACGTGGACAAGCAAGTTGAACGTGCGGAAACAGTTGTTTCCCAGATGAACGTAGTTACGGAATATTTAACTGGTGACTTGAATCAAGTTACGCGAATTCTGGAGTCAGCGAAGAATCGTCAGCTGTTGGGTCTGAAGATTGTTCTGGCACAAGAAGAGGAGCGTAAGCGGATCGCTCGTGAGATTCATGATGGGTTGGCACAAACCATGGCTAACGTAGTTCTTAGGTCGGAGATTGCCGAACGAATGCTAGGTATGCAGCAGTACCCCGCTGTGAAGGAAGAGCTCATTGATCTTAAAGGACAGGTACGAGGAAGCTTGGAAGAAGTAAGGAAGATTATTTTTAATCTACGTCCAATGGCGCTTGATGATTTAGGTCTCACGCCAACGCTGCGTAAATATATACAAGATTTTGAAGATAAGACCAAGGTACACACGAAGCTAGATATATTGGGAAGAGAGACTAGATTGCCGTCAGGTATGGAAATAGCGATCTTTCGTTTAGTACAAGAGTCTTTCTCTAATGTTCTTAAGCATTCCAGTGCTACCTCGGTCACTCTAGAAATAACGTTTCAGAAGCAAATGGTCAAAATAATGATTATGGATAATGGAATTGGTTTTGATGTGGATTATACAGAAGCTAGAGCATCTGCTGGCAACCATTTTGGATTAATGGGCATGCGAGAACGCGTGGAACTGCTTGAGGGGCGGATGGATATTGAATCTGCTAAAGGCGAAGGTACACGCGTATCCATGCTTATTCCTATAAGTTCCGAAACACAATAGAGGAGGATCGTATTATGAATGCAGCAATTAATAGCAATCGAGTAGTCAAAGTTGTTCTCGCCGACGATCACCAGCTGTTTCGTGAAGGTGTGAAGCGAATTATTAATATGGAGAACGATATGGAAGTCATCGGTGAGTGTGGTGACGGTATTCAAGTCATTGAGCTGTGTAATGAGTTGAATCCAGATATTGTGCTTATGGACATTAACATGCCCGTTGAGAACGGAGTTGTGGCCACTGAACGAATCCGCGAAATTTTTCCACATATTAAGGTAATTATTCTTTCTATTCATGACGATGAGTCATATGTTTTTGAAACCTTGCGCAAGGGCGCGCTTGGGTACTTGTTGAAAGATATGGAACCAGAATCATTAATAAGCGCAATTCGCTCTGTTGTAATTGGGCATGCTTACATACATCCTAAGGTTACAGGTAAACTGATTAATCAGCTGCGCCGCATGACTTATCTGGACGAAGTGAGCGAAGCCAACCGCGGAGCAGAGGTTAAGGAAGCTGGAGTTAAATTTGTGGATTCACCAACGAATCCGTTAACAAGACGTGAGGCAGAGGTTCTACGTTTAATGGCTGAAGGAAAGAGCAATAAGTCAATTGGTGAGTTCCTATTCATCAGTGAGAAAACAGTAAAAAATCATGTAAGCAGTATTCTACAGAAATTAAATGTGGACGACCGTACCCAAGCAGTAATCAATGCTATTAAAAACGGCTGGGTCACTTTATAAAATAGTAAAAAATAGCAGTATTCATCCTATGAACCCTAGGAACTCTACTTCACTTTTCGGCATATACTGTCGCTAAGAGGAGGGATTCCTTATGGTAATAGGATTGATTTGGATTATGGGGATATATGGGTTATGTGCTTTGCTAGTGCTTGGGTTACATCGATTGCAGCAGAAAAAGCCGATTCATGTGGCTTTGGTTACGCTGAATAACCAAACACAGATTGAGTGGTATCTACGTTCGTTTCTATGGGTATCCGTGCTAAGAGGCCGTTCGATTTACCTAACGGTGTTCGATGCAGGCTCAACGGATGAGACCTTAGCTATCGTTACTAAGCTTGCTTTAGATCGGGATAATATTAAAGTTGAGACTTCTACAGATGGAGTTTCTACTTATATGAATCAGCATGGCGAGGATGCGGTGATCGTACTGCAATTAATGAATCAATCTAAGGAAGCTAGCTGGCTTAAACCACATTTGTAGAGCGCTTACAAAAGATTAAGTTTAATTTGGTCAGAAGGTGGGATGGAATGAAGGCATCGCTTTATGCAATTCGAGTCAATCAAGAGTGGTCCTGGCGAGCATCTTTGAATGATAAAGTGGATCAAGCCTTCTGGTTTCACCATAATGAGGGTAAACCGGAAATTATGCAGCTGTATCCGCTTATTTCATGGGGACAGGCTCTATGGCTGCAGCAATGGATGAATGAATGTTCACAACGATTTAAAGATGTTGATTTAACTGAGGTCAGGTGGGAATTAATAAAAGCACTAAGAGTTGTAAAAGCGAGTCCGGATTTATTGAGAAAGCTGAACTTGAGCTTATGGAATGGACAGCTGTTGGAGCAGACGACTAATAAAGGAAGCTCTTTAGTATGGGTGAAGGCTATGCAAGGAAGGGCGCTGCTTCCTAACGAATGGATTGATTTTCTTAATGAAATGAAGCCTTCACCACAGCCGTTATCCATTACAGAAGGGACGCTTCAATTACAGGAAGCTTATTTAAAAGGACTTATTGAAGTATCGCAAGGTGTTTTTTTTGTGAAGAAACAGTCTTTATGGCGAACTAATTACGAACCTCGCTGTTCTCGATGCGGAAGTGGTTCAGCGCAATTGCGTTGGACTTTTTGTGTTTTCTGTGAGGGGCCATGCCCCTATTGTGAGGAATGCTTGACTATGGGACGAGCTCGATTCTGCACACCGCTGGTTCACGGAGTGAATGTAGTGGAGACTGCTTGGAAAGCTGCACCTATGAAGTCATTGGCGCAATGGAGCTTGAATGCGGCGCAAACTGAGGCGGCAGCAGCGGGGCTGCAATTCCTCGAACAGACAGCTATACAACTGACAGGACATGCGCAGCTTCCAAGAGATATACCGTGTTTTTTAATATGGGCGGTAACAGGAGCGGGTAAAACAGAAATGATTTACCCGTTAATTGAGCATGAGCTTGCACAGGGACGTAAAGT
The DNA here is from genome assembly GCF_009728935.1 of Paenibacillus psychroresistens. Classification (GTDB taxonomy): domain Bacteria; phylum Bacillota; class Bacilli; order Paenibacillales; family NBRC-103111; genus Paenibacillus_AC; species Paenibacillus_AC psychroresistens. The sequence goes on from NZ_CP034235.1 coordinate 109,539, forward strand.
CATGATTGCGACTCCGCGTAAAGACGTTGTACTGGAGCTGCTGCCTCGTATTCAAGCTGCCTTTCCAAAGCAGTCTGTTATAGCTTTATATGGAGGAAGTCGTCAGCGATGGGAGCAAGGGGAAATTACCTTGGCAACCACACATCAATTGCTGCGTTTCTCTCAGGGCTTTGATCTGGTTATTTTAGATGAGTTGGATGCCTTCCCCTACCATAATAACCCGATGCTAGAATTCGCAGCCCAAAAAGCATGCAAGCCAAATGGCCGCTTCATTTATCTATCCGCCACTCCACCACCCAAGCTGCAAAAGAGTGCTAAACGTAATCGCCTCCCACATGTTAGAGTACCCGTACGTTTTCATCAGCATCCGCTGCCAGTACCTAAGGTGCTTTCCATTCCACCATTAAGAAACTGGATTGATAAACGGCAAATACCAGCTAAGCTGCTAAGTAGATTAGAGCAATCGCTGGAGCGTGATGCGCAGTTATTTCTATTTGTCTCGCAAATTCGCAACGTTGAGCCTTTGGTTCTTCTATTAAGAAGTTATTTTCAAGATAAAGAGATTCAAGGAACACATTCCAAGGATGAGGAGCGCAGCGAGAAAGTTATTGAATTTCGCCAAACACGAATCGATTTACTAGTTACAACAACGATTTTGGAAAGGGGTATTACCGTAGCCAAAACAGACGTCTTCGTACTAGATGCAGACGCAGCATTATTTGATGAAGCTTCATTAGTGCAAATGGCAGGTAGAGCAGGCAGGTCTAAAGACGATCCATTTGGAAATGTATATTTTGTCGCATACCAGAGAACCAAAGCTCAAGTAAGCGCAATCAATCAAATCAGCCGTATGAACGGGATAGCCAAGCAGAAGGGTTATTTTAAGCAAAATACATAAGTAGTTCTAAGGTCTTAATCTTCATAAAATAAAAATATAAAAAATTTCAAAAAAAGTGTCAGTTTTTGGACATGATCTGCCGATATATAATTCATTAACAAGAAATTACTTGAAGACTGTGTATTTTTACCTAGATGGCGCGGGTAAGAACAGAGCTAAGGGTAGCTCACACTTTGAAAGGGGTTGTTAAATCGGCACAGTCCGAATAAAATTTACAAAAAATGGTTTGACTTTTGTAGAGCGCTGTCGTATTTTAGGAGAATGAGTAAGTAGACTATCACATAAGGAGTGAAAGACGAATGGGAAAACAATTCAAAGCAACATCGAAAATGACCGCTAAGTTTTTGGTCGTATTAATGGTTTTACAGGCGGTACTTTTTAGTTTAACAGCATTTGGGGCACCAAAAGTACAACCAACTACGTTTGATATTACTGCAGCTTCAGTAAATCTTTTCACAGTTGGTGTAAAAACTAATAAACCAGCGGTAACTTTTTCAACGGCAACAGATGCAACTTATAAGGTAGTTACGTGGTCTTCAGATGCAATTGGAGTAGCTACGGTTGATCCTACAACAGGATTGATAACGGCAGTAGCAGCTGGAACTGCAATAATTAAAGGGACTGTTAAAGACTATCCTCTTTTAACAGATTCAATCACTGTTAAAGTATTTAATTCTTTAACTACCGTAGCATATGATAAAAAGCTTGTTACAATTAAACCGAATGTAACAACTTCTGCTTACAAACCAGTTCTTACCCCTGCTAATGCTTCTGTGACCGGTATCACATATACTAGCAGCAAACCTGGTGTTGCAACTGTGGATCTAAATACAGGCGCAGTAACTACAATTGCCGGTGGAACAACAGTTATCACAGCAACTGTAATGCTCGATGGGTTAGTTGGAGCAGCAGCAAAAAGGACTACAACCTATACTGTGATTGTACCGACTCCAGTAGCTGCAATAAAGTTTGTTAAACCTGCAATTAATTTAAATTACATTGTAAAGAATGGCCTTGCTACAAAGTCAGCACCTGTTGCTTTTACAGTTGTAGGACCTGATGTAACAGTCAATGGCAGAACTACAGCTTCAGTTCCAACTAACAAAGTAGTAACTTGGTCGATTGGAGATCCTACAGTAGCTACAGTTACTGATAAAGGTGTTATAACACCATTAAAAATAGGCGTAACTACAATCACAGCTACATCTGACTACGATTCAACCATTACTAAAACTGTAGCTCTAAATGTTTACGCAAATTTAACGAAAATTACATTAGCTAAAACAACTGTAACAGTTAAGATGGGAACTACAGACGCTGTTGGTGTAACTGTTGATCCAGTTTCCGTAACTAATATTGTTTACTCAGTTGTACCTGTTAAAAATGTAACAGATGTTGTATATGTTAATGCAACTACAGGAGTAATAACACCAATTAAAGTTGGTAAACAATCAATCCTTGTAACAGTAACAGCAGGGGATATTAAGAAAACTGGAGTTATTTCAGTAACTGTACCTAAACCAGTAACTGACATAGTATGGGGATCTAAAAATGTAGCAATAGTGAAAATCGACAAGACGATTAAACTATTAGCTAATGTACTTCCAGCAGATGCTGGAGTTAAAACTTTTAGATTTAAAAGTAGTGCTTATGGAATAGCTTCTGTAAATGGTGCAACTGGCGAAGTGACTGGTATTTCTGCAGGTACTGCAACAATTACAGTAACGAGTGACGACGGCGCTTTTACCAAAACAGTTGATATTGTAGTAAGTTAATATTTTCTAATAAAGATATCTGTCATTAAACCGCCGAAGCACGGGGTAACCCAGCTTCGGCGGTTTTTTGCTATGAATTGGAGGTAAGTGAATGTTTGATTCTATTTTAAAGTTATTCTCACCAAGCAATTCTCAATGTGTATTTTGTCACGCTCAAAAGAAAAATAACAAGGGAATGTTTGGTTTGTGTGATCTATGTACGCAGTCGATTCCATGGATTCGTAGTGTTGAGTGCCAAAAATGCGGACGATATGAGAAATGTTATGATTGCATAAAGCGAAAAGAGGTTTATTTTGAGGTCAATCGAAGTGCTGTTCAATATAGTGATGAAATGCGGGAATGGCTAGCTCGCTATAAATACCGTGGGGATGAAAGCTTACTTCCGTTGCTTATCGAGATGCTGCGATTTCCTTGTGAATCTTTAATACAAGCGCTTAGTAGACCGAAAAAGCAATTTGATTGCATCACCTACATCCCATTAAGCCCGGAAAGGTTGGCTGAAAGAGGCTTTAACCAAGCTGAACAGCTTGCACAGGGTATTGGTAAGCTATATGGCATACCGGTTATACCTCTATTAGTACGAGTGCTACATTCAGGTAAACAAAGCTACAAAACTAGAGGGCAACGGTTAAGTGATTTACAGCATGTTTTTAAGTACAGAGATAATTCTACCCTAGAATTAAAAGGAGACACACCCTTAAACATTATATTGGTCGACGATGTATATACAACAGGAAGTACCTTGAATCAAGCATCATCCAGTATTCGAAAACATCTGAATGCACAGGTCTATGGACTAACATGGGCAAGGTAATCTTTTGTAAATCAAATCTTTGAAACTATACAAAATAAGCCAGAAAGGTTACAATAAATTTGATAGATTTGATCGTGGATGGTACAGGGGGATAACAGAGTGAGTATGAATGTAGCCAATTGCCCGAAGTGTGGCAAAGTATATGTAAAGAACCTTCTGCACGACATTTGTCAGTCTTGTGTTAAAGAGGTTGAATTGCACTGTGAGACTTGTATTAAATATCTAAGAGAACATCGCGGTATCTCACTTGAGGAACTAAGCGATGCTACTGATGTTTCGCAATCTTTAATTATCAAGTTTATGCGAGAGGGCCGCATTTCGATAATGGGCAATCGTAATATTTTTTATCCGTGCGAGGTTTGCGGGCAAGGAATTCGTGAGAGGAATATGTGTGATTCTTGCAGACAGAAGCTCAAGAAGGATGTTCGGAATACAATGGAGGATCATCGTCGTATAGAAGAACAAAAAAGAGTAGAAAATAAAGTTACATATAAGATCAGTGATCGCCTAAACGATCGTCCAAAATAAAATATAAAGTTTACAACGACTTATGCCGATAATACTAATATAGTATATCGGTATTTTTATTTTTATAGAATGACTAAGAGGTGAGCTAAATGAAAATTAATGATACACAACGAATTGCAGCGGCCAATACTTATCGTAAGTCGAATGAGGATAGAGTTATTCAAACAGAAGGTAAGAAACAGAAGAAGAAAGATGAAGTGAATATATCCTCTGAAGCCAAAGAGTTACAAGGTGCTTCTGGGGCTAAACAGCAGGTTGAAGATTTAAAGCAATCCTATCAAACGGGTACGTATCATGTTGAAGCTAGTAAGATTGCAGAGAAACTGCTGCCGTATCTATAGAGTCTCAACAGAAAAGTAGGTGACTGAATTGTCTGTACAAGGATTATTACAAACCATGAGCAAGTTGATTCAGGTGCACATCTCATTGTTAGAGCTGGCTGAACAGAAAACTAATATTCTCGTCCATAACCAAGTGGATAAACTTAACCAAATTGTCAACAAAGAGACCAGTTCTATGAAGCAAATTACAATATTAGATCTTCAGCGAATAGAAGATATAAGTGCGCTTCTTCTAGAAAGAGGATACAAGCCTAATCCGAAAATTACAGTCGGTGATATAATAAAGCTCGTTGTTAAAGCAGAAGACAAGAAATTATTGTCGGATGCGCAGAAGCAGCTGCTTGGAACTATTGATCAACTACGCGAAAAGAATCAATTGAACCAAAAACTAATTGAGCATTCCCTTGCTTTCATCGAGTACTCTATGGATCTTGTCTTGGGTCCCCCCGACGACGGAGTCACCTATCAGAATCCCTCGCATCAACAGCAAGGCTTGAAACGAAACGGAATGTTTGACTCGAGGGCTTAAGCAGTTCGTTAGATAGTAGAAGGAGTGAACATATGAGATCCACATTTACTGGGATTGAGATTGCTAAACGCAGCTTGTTCACGCAACAAGCCGCATTACAAACCACAGGGCATAATATTGCTAATGCAAATACCCGTGGATATACAAGGCAAGTCGTGAATATGGTCGCAGCAAAGCCTCTCGAGGCAGTAGGGTTGATGAGAAGTACAGTACCTGGACAGATGGGTCAGGGCGTTGAGTTTGATCATATAGATCGGATTCGTGAGAAGTTTTTGGATAACCAATTTCAGAATGAAAATAAAAATCTCGGAGATTGGGAAATTAGAAGAGATACTCTAGATAAATTAGAAGCTATTGTAGCGGAACCTTCAGATACGGGAATTCGCCAAGTTATTGAAGGCTTTTGGAATTCATGGCAGGAGCTTTCTAAATCACCAGAAAACTTAACGGCGCGAGTTTTAGTTAAAGAAAGAGCTTTAGCTTTAACCGATGCCTTTAATCATACTGGCAAGCAGCTAGATGATTTGTCTAAGGATCTAACTGAGAATATTGAAGTAAAGGTCAATCAAAGTAATTCTTATGCAGGTCAAATTGCAAAACTGAACAACGAGATCTTTCGTGTAGAAGGTTTGGGCGATAATGCTAATGACCTGAGAGATCAACGAGATTTACTTGTAGATGATTTATCAAAGATAATTAATGTAACGGTTACTGAAGATCCTTCCGGATATAATGTAAAAATGGGTACGATTGAACTTGTGAACGGTAAAGATGTTACTTCTACCTTAACATCCGCTATTTTTAATGCTAGCTTTGCTGATGGTAATTTAGATAGTGGTGAAGTTCACGGGATGATACAGTCGAGAGATGTTAATGTCGCGAATTTTAAATTTCAATTGGATAGTATGATGAAAGTTATCGCAACAGGAGATATAAACGTTACTCTGCCTAAGGGGACTGTTATCCCTGAGGGAACTTCATTCGACGGGATTACAACTTATACAGGTTCAGTTGAAGATCGGACCATAACTTCTCCAATGGAAGTTACTGTTGCAGGCATTAATGGTTTACATTCTCTGGGCTATTCAGGAATTGGCGGAGTTGTAAAAACAGGAGTTCCTTTCTTTACGTTGAAGCCTGGCAGTACCGAATTTAATGCTACTAGCGTCACAGTAAATCAGGATATATTGGATAATGTGGCTAACATATCTACCTCTACTCGTACTTTCATGGATTCAGATGGTGTTGAAAAAGTAGTTAAAGGGAATAACGATATGGCCCTGTTAGTATCTGCTGTCCGAAATCAGAAGGTTAATTTTGAACCAAGCCCTTCAGGAAACCCAATATTGACAGATGGTACTTTTGATGAATTTTACCGCTCTTTAGTTGGCGAACTAGGTGTACAGTCACAAGAAGCCACAAGGCAAGCGACGAATCAAAAGGTACTAGTTGACCAAGTTGATTCTAACAGACAATCAGTAAGTGGTGTTTCCCTGGATGAAGAAATGGCGAATATGATTAAATACCAGCATGCATATAATGCTGCAGCAAGATCGCTTACTACATTTGATGAAATGCTAGATAAAGTTATCAATAGTATGGGAGTTGTGGGTAGATAATTATTATTACTCTACGTACAACTGCATTACAGATATGGGGAGGTAAACAATGGGCACTCGCATAACACAGAATATGATGAATACACAATTGATGCGTAACTTGAATAGCAATATGCGTCGAATGGATAACAGCCAGAACCAATTGGCAACGGGACGTAGAATTAATAAACCTTCCGATGATCCGGTTGGAATTGCATTTGCACTGCGTTATCGGAGTGAAATTGCAGCCAATGATCAGTATGAATCCAATGCAAATGCAGCAGTTTCTTGGATGGATTATACAGATGTTACAATGAATCAAGCAGGAAGTGTACTACAGCGGGTTCGCGAGTTAACGGTAGAAGCTGCTAATGGGACTAACTCACCAGAATCGCTTCAAGCCATTAAAAGCGAAGTAACTCAACTTACAGAACAAATGGTTACTATAGGGAATAGTGAATTTAATGGTAAACAAATTTTTAATGGTCAGCTAACGGATAAGAGACCTTATACTCTCGAAAATGCAGAGAATGAAGAGACTGATCAATCGAATATTAATTTTGAATTAGGTGCTGGTGTCAAGATTGCTATCAGTGTAAACGGTGATCAAGTTTTTGGCAAGGCAGGCGATGAAGATAATTTATTTAAGGTTTTGAAGGACATTCAGAAATCGATGGATGCAAATGACATGAAAGCTTTAACGGATGGTATTGGACGTTTAGATAAAAGAATGGATGCCTTTCTTGAAACACGTGCTGATATCGGTGCCAAAACCAATCGAATTGAAATGATTCAGGACCGCCTCAAGGACATTGGAATTAACTTAACAACATTGCAATCGAAAACAGAGGATGCTGATGTAGCGGCAGTTATAACAAGCTTAAAAACCGATGAGAATGTTTATAATTCATCCTTAGATGTTGGTGCTAAATTGATTAAGCCTAGTTTAATTGACTTTTTAAGGTAGTTTATAAGCCGATTAAAGGAGGGAATATATGCCAATTCCCCAAATTCACTTTTCACAACAACCAGCTAGACTTGGAATTGATGCTGATCTAGGCAAGCAAGATATTAAGCAACCAAGACCTGTATACGAAATGACAACTGATCGCCCTAAAGTTGAACTACATTCTCCAAATGGTGAGTTATTCATTGATTCAAGCCGGGCTTGGGATGCTATGGGCCTTGGTGGGCATCTGGAATCCATGCAAAAAATCTATACTAACTCAAAGCAAGTGGCGATTGATGGAGTAACTAGGAGAGTTCTAGAGGGTAATCGGATGGCAGCTATCCAAAACCATGAGAATGTAATTAAAGAGCTCGCCAAGAATCCACCTCAGAATAATGGGCTTGATACAGTAGGGGAAGCCTCTTATTTAAATGTCAAGGAACAGTACATCGCTCATCCAGTAGAAGTAAGCTATACAGCGGGTAAAGTGAACATTAAGACTCAACCTAGCCCCCCTCAAATTGAATACAATAGAGGAAAGCTTGAGATCTACATGGCAAAATGGCCATCCATTGAATTTACACCTCCTGCAATTGATTTGAAATTATAAAGCTGTATAATCAAGCTATAGCTAGCTGATATACAGCTTTTTATTATGAGGAATGGAGTTGGAATGATAGATGATTGTTAATACACAGAGCTTTGGTGAGCTTGATATCGATCCAAAGGATGTATATGAGTTTACTAGCGGTATTCCAGGCTTTGAAGATAATCAACGTTATATTATTGTACAGCCCGATCCAGAGATGCAATTTTGTTATATTCAATCAATTGAAGTAAGCAGCTTAGCGTTTCTCGTTTGCAATCCATTTTTATTCTATGCAGATTATGATTTTCAGCTCTCTGATGCTTGTCAACAGGAACTAAATATAGAAAACGAAGCGGATGTTGCCGTATGGACAGTAGTCACAATTGACAGACAGAACAACGAAGTTACTTTAAACTTACTAGCCCCCATAGTCGTTAATGTGCGTGATAAACGCGGCAAGCAAATCATTCTCCACGACTCGGATTATGAGACTAAACACAAGCTGTCCTTACCGAACTCAGAACAAGCAGCTGCAACTGAGGAGGGTTTATAATGCTAGTACTAACCCGCAAAAAGAGTGAATCCATTATGATCGGTGACAATATTGAATTAGTCATAGTAGCCATAGAGGGTGATTTAGTACGTATTGGCATAAAGGCTCCTAAGGAAGTCGAAATATTTCGTAAAGAAGTATATCGTTCCATTCAGTTAGCTAATCGGGAAGCTGCGGAGAATATCCTAACTATGGATGAAATATCCAAATACCTTAAAAAACCTGAATAAACACAATTTATTTTCAAATATTTCTAAATTGCTATTCATTTTTATAATGCGAAGTACGATAAATAGGATAATGGTCTTTTTAATAGGACGGCCGGCCTATGAATAAACCACAAGTATCCACATGGATGTGGAATAACCCAACTTCAAGGAGGAAGAAAAATGAGAATTAATCATAACGTAGCAGCACTTAACACACACCGTCAATTAACAGGTAACACTGCAGCAGCTAACAAATCTTTGGAAAAACTATCTTCAGGTCTTCGTATTAACCGTGCTGGTGATGATGCAGCTGGTCTAGCGATCTCCGAAAAAATGAGAGCGCAAGTACGCGGTCTTGATATGGCTTCCAAGAATGCTCAAGATGGTATTTCCTTGATCCAAACAGCTGAAGGTGCATTGAACGAAACTCATTCAATTCTTCAACGTGTTCGTGAACTTGCCGATCAATCAGCGAATGGTACGAACACTGCTGATGACCGTGCAGCTCTACAAGAAGAAGTAAAGCAATTGAAAGACGAAATAGACCGTATTGGTAACAGCACTGAATTCAATACACAAAAATTGTTGAATGGTAATCTGAAGTCATCTGTTGGTGGGGCTACAGGCGCTAATAGCACAACTGGATCGATTGTTGCAAAATTAACTGGTGGTACTCTTAGTGGTAGTGCAGCAATGTCAGGCGCAATTACTAATACTGATTACTCAGGAATAGTTGAATCAATTAACGTTGATGGATTGGATGTCCAAGTAGATTGGTCATCGATGACAACTGCTGAGAAGAATACTCTTACAGGAGTTAACGGAACTGTAGCAACCCAAAATGCTGCTAAAGACTTGGTTATTTCTAAAATTAATGAAGCTATCGATAAAATCGGTAACAACACAGCTCATGTTACAGGTTATGTAAATGGCAGTGGTGTGCTTGTAATTGAAAGTGGAAGTAAAGGTAAAGATTCACATATCACTGCTGGTTCAGGTGGGGTTCTTGCGAAATTTGTAGGCGCTGGCGCTAGTGGTACAGTAGGGACTACGAACTATAATGGTTCAGTTATCGCTGCTACACAATCAGGCGACATGACTATTGGAAACATCAACTTGCGTCTTGACGTACCAGCAATGTCAGGTGCCGTTTCAATGGCTTCAGGCGCAGCTGCGTTGCAATCAGGAATTAACGCTTCAATCAGTGGTTACAACACTACAAACAACTTTACGGCTGGACAAGCTGGATTTATTGAAAAAGTTTCTGTAACAGTAAGTCAAGATGGTAGATTCCAAGTAGCTAGCCCAACTGGTCCTATTTCCTTCTCAGACCGCGCTGGTAATACAGGTCTTTCTGATCTTGGTTTGTCTCAAGCACAAACTGAAGCAGCTGGCGGCGGCGGCGTAGTATTCCAAATTGGTGCTAACCGTGGTCAAACTATTGGTTTTGGTATCGGTGATATGCGTACAGCTGCTCTAGGATTAGCTACTGTAGATGTTTCAACTGCATCATCTGCTTCTAAAGCACTTGATACTCTTGACTCTGCTATTAAAAATGTTTCCTCACAACGTTCCAAAATGGGAGCTGTTCAAAACCGTTTGGAGCACACAATCAACAACTTGAACACAGCTTCTGAGAACTTGACTGCAGCTGAATCCCGTATCCGTGATGTTGATATGGCGAAAGAAATGATGGAGTTCACTAAATCCAACATTCTTTCTCAAGCAGCTCAATCCATGTTGGCTCAAGCTAATCAACAACCACAAGGCGTATTGCAATTGTTAAGATAAGATTGTTTATATGCTTTATCGAAAGAAACCTCGTTTTTCGGAGAGCACTGCAAAAAGCACGTATTTAGCTTTTTTAGAAGTATGGAATTAAATTTATACAAGAAAACTGAGATTCTATCCAAAAAATGCAGCTATCCTCTTCAAGAGGTTGGCTGCATTTTGTCCATTAGCTTTATCATTCGCTTGACGTTTACTACAAATATCGTGAGGAGTGTTTGCATTCGCATGCGAAAGAGACCACGGTATTTCGCCTTGGCCAGCCCATGATGTCTTTTTAATTCGGCATTTTTGTGTTCAATAATTGGTCGCCGTTTCATTCGTTTTTTAAATGACTCACTCTTCTCGAATGCCATGTGATCCTTAAATTGCTCGGCAATGATTCGAATCGAATACGTCTTACTCTTGGATTCAGGTTTGTAACACCCTTCTCGGAGTGGGCATGTCTTGCACTTTTCTACATTAAAGTAGAATACCAACGACCGGCTGTTTCCAGACGTTTTACTTCCCTGAAGCGCTTTTCGAATACTGTGTTCTCCAGCCGGACAAAGAACGAAGTCCGCATCTTTGTTATACTCAAACCCTTCTTGCTTCAAACCTCCATTATGTACGATTGGGTTTAGAGGAATAATGGCTTGGATTTCGTGTGCTTTCAATTTAGATAAATTATCTTTTCCAGAATAAGCGGTATCTCCGAGGATTTCTTTCACTTCCAAGCCCAATTCTAAAGATTGTTTGAGCAAATTCGGTAATTGCTTTCCATCATCACTACTGCCACCCGTCACTTCAACGGCTGTAATAATTTCCTCTTCAGTCATTGCAATATGGTTCTTGTAACCAAAAAAAGATTTTGTGTTGCTCTTCCATCCGAATCGCGCTTCTGGGTCAATGGCGGACATAATCCCTTTGTTTGCAAGTAGACGTTCATCTTCAACAATTTGCTTCGCGATCTGTAATTTCTCTGAAATAGCACCCTCATGATCAGGGAGTAATATTTCGACCGATTCACCGAGCTGAGCCAAATAATGCAGCATCACCTTTTCAGCATCAGCTTGATCCTTTTTAAGCTCGGGTTGTCTAGGTAATTTTTTTTCGAGCTTGGGATGTTTTTTAACGACGGTTCGTAAGAGTCGCTTCGCCACATCTCGCAAAACATCTAAGGCTCTTTGCTTTTGACTCGCTGCTAGAGAATGCGTAGAATCCAAGATTAACGCCTTGGATTTAATCAATCCTTTTTCAATACATTGTTTTACTATTACCTTCAACAATTCGTCAATTTGACTTGCGCCTAAACGATGATTGCGAAACCGAGAAAGCTGCGAGGCATCTGGAAGGGCTTCCTCGGGGTTCAACCCTATGAACCATTTGTAAGCTAGATTCACTTGAGCATCTTGTATCATCCTTTCGTCAGATAATCCATAGAGAATCTGCAGAAACAAGAGACGAAACAACAATTCAGGTTCATTTGCGGGTCTTCCATAATATTCGCAATAGGAGCATCGCACAAGTTCATGGACAAACGAAAAATCCACAACTTCATGAATCTTACGAAGTAAATGGCTTTCGGGTATGAGTTTATATAATTCCGCATGAAATGAGGCGGTTATTTGTTTGGCAGAGTGTAGCATGCTTTCTCACTCTTTCTTTTTTTCTTTTATTATACCAAAATGCAGAAAACCCAGCACCTATACGGTACTGGATTCCATTTTACAAATATTGTATTCGTTTTGCAGTGCTCTCTTTTTCGGGGTTTCTTTTTTTTACCACTTCATAATAATAGATAAATAACCGATAAAAACTTAAAGATAGCTATTAAGAATTGGGGAATCTGCAGATGATAAAAATTTATATTTTAGATGAAGTATGGGAATATAGCAATCATGTTAATGAGATAGTACCTCTATTTTCCAAGTTAAATGATTTAACGAATAAAGCGGATTTAGTAATTCAACAGATAATAATCGACGACACTGAAATCACCGGGGACTTTATGGATTACCTATCTGAAAATATAGATTCAATTGATGAAATTCATATTCAGGTGATAGATAAACGTGAGATGTTAGATGAAATGCTCGTGACTTCGTCGCAATACTTGACAAGAGCACTTCCTGAAATGACTTTATTTATTAATCAATTGTATCAGGGCCTTAATGATCTAGTATGGAATAAATTTAGTGTGTTTATAGAAGGGCTGCAATATGTAATCTATACTTTGGATTCTATTAGCCAATCTGTAAATAGATATACAACCTTTCCAAACTCCGCTTTATTCTTACAGGAACTTAATTTAGTCCTTCAACAACTAATGGAAGCTTCAATAAATAAAGATAATGCATTAATGGCTGATATACTAAATTATGAATTGAAGCCGCATTTAGAAAAGCTCCAAGGCTTATTTACACATACGATAGACAGTGAGGTTAAACGAAATGATCTTCAATAAGAATATGGAGGTTTTAAAGTTAAGATATCTCAATGCCTGGGAGTATATTACGGATAGAGCTAGTAAACTTGAAGATCTGGATTCTCTGGTCTTTCCGGCAAAGAATGGTCAACCCAACATTAAACTAGATTTGGATGGAAAAACGGCATACTTACATAGCCAATATAACCCAGAAAATGAAGCTGAGCAGTGGATAGCAGGCTATCATGCTTCAGTTAAAGAAGCTAAACATGTTTTCTTTTATGGCTTCGGCATGGGTTACCATTTAGATAAGTTGATGAGGAATTCCAAGATACCTTATACAATCTATGAACCCAACCCCTCTGTTTTTTATAATTTCATGCAAACTAAATTATTATCTGATATGCCCATACAAAAGCTGAGCAATGTTTTTATTGGTGATTCAGCAGATCACTACATTCGTTATTATCTAGAAAACTTTACAACGGATGTTTTGATTATAATTAATCCAGCTTATGAACGACATTATCCTGAGCAAACGAAGCTTTTTATTGATATTTTCAAAGAACAAATTCGGATTAAAGCGGCCAATTATAAGGCTTTAATGGGGTATGAGAGATTATGGACCTATAATAGTGAATCTAACTTTAAGACTGTACTGAATACACAAAATGTGATTAGAGAAAAGAAATCTTTTTTTATGGATAAGCCTGTAATCTTAGTAGCGGCGGGTCCTTCTTTAGAGGATGAATTTGATAATCTGCGCTATATAAAAGAAAATGGGTTAGCCTATATATTTTCAGTTGGATCTGCAATCAAAGCTTTATTAGCGCAGGATATTTATCCCGATGCGGTGCTCTCTTATGACCCGAATACTTACAATCATCGTGTATTTAATGATATTATTGATAACAAAATAAATACTATTCCCTTGATTTATGGAAGTTCAGTTGGCACAGAAACTGTTAAAATTTATCCAGGTCCTATGCTGCATATGTTTACAAGTCAGGATTTTATATCTGCTTATTATTTAGATGAAGAGGCCATACAGGATGCAACTTCAATTGCGATCCTTACGCTGCAGTTATTAGCAAAATTGAATGTTAAAACTATAGTTTTAGTAGGACAGAACTTTGCAATACGCAATAATCAATTCTATTCTAAAGGAATAAGTTATCAGGAACGACCAACAGAGCTTACGGATCAAGAGCGCAGTGTATTAATTAATGTTGAATCCGTCGATGGTGGTATTGCCCAAACACAAGAAATGCATAATTTATCGCGGAAGCAAATGGAGCATTTTATTAATGCGGCTCCCCATGTAGAGGTAATCAATTCTACCAAGGGTGGGGCTGCTATAAAAGGCACGACTTATATTGAATTAAGTGAAGTGATAAAGCAAAGGTTGAGTGTGAAAGTTGTCGAGGAAGATTGGTTTAGGGGCGATACGACCTCTTATGATAAGGAAGTTATAGAATCGCGTATGAATGCTATGCTTAAACAGCATGAAGAGTTTGGCAAGATGATGGTTAATATAGTAAAGATAATAAAAAAATTGGAAGTAACAGCACATACTTTTCATGGTACTAAAACGGCAGCTGTAGTCAACCAAATTTCACTTATAAACCAAGAGCTGTTTGAGAATTTATACTATAGTGTTTATCTGAAACCTATGATGAGAGTACAACATGATATATTCCAAAAGTCATTAAGTGAATTAAATTCAATAGAAAATATTATCGAAAAAGCTAGAGCTATCGTGAAAATATTTGGTGCTTTTATATTATATTGCCAAGAAGTTAGAAGTGAGAATGAAAGTCCATTTCAATCTCATATTTGGGACATCAAGGTGTTTATTTCAGAAGCATAACATCCGATATAAACTATTAAAAACCAGACAATAGGGGTGCGATAATGGCGTTCTTTAAAGATAAAAAAGTATTGATTATAGGTGGAACAGGGACGATTGGCCAGAGTGTATTGCGGAGAATTTTGGCAGACGAACCTGCAGTTGTCAGAATATTAAGTAGAGATGAGTTTAAACAATTTGAACTTCAACATAAGCTGAAGGATTACAAGAATATCCGATATTTAATTGGTGATATACGCGATAGTACTCGTGTTCAACGCGCGATGCAGGATATTGATTATGTTTTTCACGCGGCAGCAATGAAGCATGTACCTGCATGTGAGTATAATCCTTTTGAAGCGGTACAAACTAATATAATAGGAACACAGAATGTTATTCTAGCCGCTATTCAAACAGGCGTCGCTAAGGTTCTGTTTACCAGTACGGATAAAGCCATTTCACCAACCAATACTTATGGAGCAACTAAGCTAATGGCCGAGAGATTAATATCTGCAGCCGAATATCAAAAAGGTACAAACCAAACTATCTTTTCGTCGGTGCGATTTGGAAATGTGATGGGTTCTCGGGGATCTGTAATTCCTTTGTTCAAAAAGCAAATAATAGAGAACAGACAAATAACGGTAACAGATTTGAATATGACTCGTTTTATGATGACATCTACTCAAGCTATTACCTTAATGCTAAAGGCGAATGAGCTTGCATTAGGTGGAGAAGTTTTTGTACTAAAAATGCCCATGGTCCGCATGCGGGATCTAGCTGAAGTTATGATTGAAGAAGTTCCAAGTAAATATGGCATTAGCGGGAAAATAGAAATAAAAGAAATTGGCCTAAGACCCGGAGAAAAAATGTATGAGGAATTAATGACAGATGACGAAACCCGTTTAGGCTGGGAAATGCAAGATATGTTTGTCATTCCACCTTTATTTATTGAGAATAAAGAAATGCCGCTTGGAGCAAAACCAATAATAAGTAATCTTAATTCCCATTCCGGAGACCCCATAAGCAAGGAAACTTTACGTGACTGGATATTAACAGAGCAACTGATCTAATTGAATTAAGACATTATCGAAAGGATGAGCAAACTATGAAAACAGTAGCCATCATACAAGCCCGTATGGGTTCAACTAGACTACCAGGGAAAGTAATGATGCAACTAATGGATCGTTCCGTCCTAGGGCACGTTATCAACAGATTACAGCAAGTCAAATTCATTGACGAAATAATTGTAGCTACCTCAACTTTGCAGATGGATGATGTAATTGAAGACGAAGCGATTAAATGTGGAGTATCCGTATTTAGGGGGAGTGAACAAGATGTTCTTTCTCGCTATTATGAAGCTGCAATTCGTGCAAATGCTGAAATAATTGTAAGAGTGACATCGGATTGTCCTTTAATAGATCCGGAGACTACAGCTTTAATAATTGAAGCTTTTCTTCAGTCTGATTTAGATTATCTTACTAATAAGCTAGTGAAGACCTTTCCACGAGGCTTGGACACAGAGGTATTCACTATGGGAGCTCTCAATGAAGCATATAATAAAGCGGTTAAGCCAGAACAACGCGAGCATGTAACGCCATATATTTATCAAAATCCGGACCAATTTAAATTTAATTTCTATAAGGGAGAGGTTGACCATTCCCAGCATAGGTGGACTTTAGACACGCCAGAAGATTGGGAACTTATTTCAGAAATATTCAAGCGACTTTATCATCCAGGCCAAATATTTTCATTGAATGCTTGCCTTGATTTGATGGATAAGCACCCAGAGTTAGTAGAAATCAATCGACATATTCATCAAAAAGAGCTAGACGAGTTGAAATTAGAGGAGGAAAATTCAAAATGAAAACATATAAAACAGAGCAAGAGGAATTCTGGGCAAGCGAATTCGGGGATGCTTATATAGATAGAAACAAAGATCAAAATTTATTTCGTAGCAACGTAGCCCTATTCTCAAAAATTATTGCTCGAACAACAGGGGTAAATTCAATTATTGAATGTGGTGCTAATATAGGGATGAATTTAAAAGCATTGCAACACATAATACCAAGGGCTGAATTTGCGGGAATAGAAATTAATCAAAAGGCGGTGGAACAGCTAAGGCAGATAGAGGGTGTTGAAGTTTACCATGAGTCCCTATTAAACTTTGTTCCTACTGTTCAATATGATTTGACGTTAATAAAAACAGTCTTAATTCATATTAATCCCGATGAATTATCTAAGATTTATGACCTATTATATTCTACCAGTAACAAATATATATGTATTATAGAGTATTATAATCCAAGTCCAGTAGAGGTTACATATCGAGGCCATGAAGGTAAATTATTTAAAAGAGACTTTGCTGGAGAACTTATGGATCGCTTTTCGGAGCTTCAGCTTGTGGACTATGGCTTTGTGTATAAAAGAGATCCTAATTTTGCTCAGGATGATGTTACATGGTTTCTAATGGAGAAGAGATAATCTGATGAAGGTGCTAGTTATAGGTTCAACAGGAATGCTTGGCAGGGCTGTCATGCACGAAGCGCATAAACGTAATATAAACGTTGCTGGAATTGCAAGAAAGGCAGCAGATATCTGTATTGATATTACCGACGAGGAAGCACTAAAAACAGCTGTAGTTACATTTGGACCCCAAGTAATTATTAATTGTGCTGCTATGACCAGTTTGCAAGCTTGTATGCGAAATCCTGGGGAAGCTTATATGATAAATGCGCGTTCAGTAGCATCACTTTCTGCTATTTCTCAACAAATTGAAGCTTATTTGGTGCAGATCTCAACAGATCATTATTACATCGGTGATAAAGATAAAAAACATACAGAATCGGATCCCGTTTTCCTGATAAATGAATATGCAAGAACCAAATATGCAGGGGAGCAATTTGCACTTACAATTTCAAATTCTCTAGTGGTACGAACGAATATTGTTGGTTTTCGGCACATAAATGGGCAGCCAACTTTTGTAGAGGGTATCATACATGCTTTACGGGAAAAGACTCCTATTACCTTATTTGAAGATTTCTATACCTCCAGTTTAGATGTTTTAAAATTTTCTTCTGCACTTTTTGAATTGATAGAACTTCGCCCCAAAGGGATTCTAAATGTAGCTTCACACGATGTCTCTAATAAGGCGGAATTTATAACTGCACTAGCAAGTAAATTAGATTTGTCACTGGACCAGACTCGAATGGGGAGTGTTAAAAGCTTAACAGATTGCATTCGCGCAGAAAGCATAGGATTAGATGTCTCAAAAGCAGAAAAATTATTAGGGTATCGATTTCCTGGGTTTAAAGAGGTAATTGAAAGCTTAGCGCTTTATTATGGGAGGTTAATTAAGTGATCTATGATCATAAATTTGAAGTTAAGGGGCGCGAGATATCTCTAAACGCTCCTGCTTATTTTATTGCAGATATAGCATCTAATCATGATGGTCAACTCAATCGCGCTAAAGAATTAATATGGATTGCTAAAGAGGCTGGGGCAGATGCAGCTAAGTTCCAGCATTTTCAAGCTAACAAAATAGTTAGCGACTATGGATTTAAAAACTTAAATGGAAAGCTAAGTCATCAAGCCACATGGAAAAAAAGTGTGTTTGAGGTATATCAACAATATGAGACGGACAGAAGCTGGACAGAAGAATTAGTAAAAACGGCTCAAGAGGCAAATATTAATTTTATGACTACTCCGTATGATTTTGAAGCAGTCCAACTATTAGACGGGCATCTATCTGCTTACAAGATTGGTTCGGGTGACATCACTTGGACTGAGTTTATAGAAATAATTGCGCAGCAACAAAAACCAGTTTTTCTTGCAACAGGTGCATCTAGTATTGAAGATGTAGATCGGGCAGTAAGATCGATATTAAAATATAATCAGAAAATTGCCTTATTACAGTGTAATACTAATTACACAGGTAGTTTAGAAAATTTGAAGCATGTTAACTTAAATGTGTTGAAGCAATTTGCAATAAAATATCCTGAAATGATTCTTGGTCTATCCGACCATACCTCTGGACACTCAACTGTACTTGGAGCCATTGCTTTAGGAGCACGTATTATAGAAAAGCATCTCACGGATGATAACAATAGAGAAGGACCGGATCACCCATTCTCAATGAATCCAGCGGCATGGAGAGAAATGATGGATAGAAGCCGTGAATTGGAAGCATCCCTCGGTGATGGGATAAAGCGAATAGAAAACAATGAAAAGGATGCCAGTATTGTTCAACGCCGCTGTTTGCGATTGGTCGGTTTATTGGAAAAAGGGCATAAGCTTTGCTATGAAGATTTGGAAAGCTTGCGCCCAGCACCAGACGGTTCTCTAGAACCTTATCAATTAGAACAAGTAATAGGTCGGACTTTAAAAGTAACTAAAAATGCTGGGGACGCTCTATATGCTGTTGATTTGGAGGGATGAAGTTGTTAATTGGAAATAGTATAGGGCTCAGAGCAATTGAGCAGAATGATTTGGCTCAATTATTATTGTGGAGAAATCAGCCAGAATTCAGAAGATTTTTTCGTGAATATCGTGAATTGTCTTCGGATAATCAAGCTATATGGTATGACAAGGTTGTCTTAAATGATCGGAACACGATGATGTTCGCAATAATCGATAAGGAAAGCAAGCGATTATTAGGCGCTTGTGGGTTATGCTACATCAATTGGGTAGATCGAAGCGCTGATTTTTCCATATATATTGGTGCTGATTCCATTTATATTGATGGTTTGTTTGCAATAGATGCAGCTAAAACGATGGTGAAATTTGCATACGAAGAGTTGTCACTTCATCGACTTTGGTCAGAAATATATGATTTCGATGAAGCGAAAAAAGCCATGTTTGCAACACTAGGCTTTACATTGGACGGTAGACATCGTCAAACGCATTGGTCTGAGGGTTCATGGCATGATTCACTATTTTATAGTTTACTCAGTTCGGATAGTATACCTAAGAATTAGGAGAGTGCATTATGAATATTTTATTGACTGGTGGAGCTGGATTTATTGGCCGTTGGGTTGCTAAACAATTACTGGGAGACGGGCATCTTGTTTGGATATTAGATGACCTTTCAAACGGAAGAGAAGATAACATTGAAGAATTTAAAGATCATAAAGGGCTTCAAGCTTTTATTATTGGTGATATTAAAGATGAAGCTTTGCTAGACAAAGTATTTTCTGAGAATAAATTTGATATATGTTACCATCTTGGAGCTTCAATTAACGTGCAGGATTCTATTGATGATCCAAGAACCACATTTAATAATGATGCTGTAGGTACTTTTTATGTGATGGAGCAATGTCGTAAACATCGAACCAAAGTAGTTTTCATGAGCACTTGTATGGTATATGACGTTTGCCTAGATGACCAAGGAATTACTGAGATTCATCCAATTAAACCTGCTTCTCCTTATGCTGGAGCTAAAATTGCCGCAGAGAATATGGTTTTATCCTACTATTTTGCTTATGATTTGCCAGTCGTTGTCATCCGTCCTTTTAACACCTACGGACCTTTTCAGAAAACAGGTGGTGAAGGCGGCGTGGTTGCTATCTTTATTCGTAATAATCTAGTAGGGAAAGACCTGTTGATATATGGGAAAGGCGAACAAACTCGTGATCTTTTATATGTGGAGGATTGCGCTAATTTTGTTGTAGAAGCGGGATACTCCGATAAAGTGAATGGACAGATTGTAAATGCTGGTCTTGGAAGTGATATTACAATTAATGAATTAGCATTAGTCATTGCCAAAGATGAAATGAGAATTAAGCATGTCCCACATATTCATCCACAAAGTGAAATTCAAAAATTATTATGCAACTCAACTAAGGCGAAAGAATTACTAGGCTGGACACCGAAAGTGAGCTTAGAGGAAGGCATATTACGTACTGAGAAATGGATTCAATCAAGCCATCTTATGTAAAATGCTGAAGAAACTTTATTTTTAGGCCGCAATGATGTTATTTGAAGCAAATATAGAATATTTTTCAATTTCCTATTATTGATTGTTAACCTTCTTCCGATATATATTCTATAACTATGTTGTGCGGAGGGGTTTTAGTATGAGTTCAAATGATATTTCCGTTAATCCATCGTACAGTCCACACACAATCGAACGGGCACCAACTGTAGAACATGCTGTAGTAAGGAAAGTTTCTTCCGCAGATCAGCCTAAAGCATCTGTTATTTCTCATGAAAATGAAATGAAAAGCTCTTTTGAGTTAAGAAGAGCTGAGCAGATGGGCGATATTCTCCCGATTAGTGATGAGCAGCTAGTGAAAGCTATTGAGAAGGCGATTAAGGCAGCAGAGGGAATTACAACAACTTTGGAATTCTCCGTTCACAAAGCTACCCATCAAATCTCAGTTAAAGTGTTGGATAAAGATACGGGTGAAATCATTCGAGAAATACCACCGGAGAAAAACTTGGATTTTCTAGCTACTTTGTGGAGAAAAGCAGGTATTCTAATCGACGAGAAAAGATAGTTTTAGACAAAGGAGTGAAATGCTATGGTAACACGCTTAAGTGGGTTTTCAGGCTCTGGTATAGATATTGACGATACAGTAAAGAAATTAATGACAGCTGCGAGAATTCCTTATGATCAATTAGGTCAGAAAAAACAAACGCTAACTTGGCAACGTGACGAGTATCGCGCTGTGAATGCAAACTTACTTGATTTAAGAAATACATTAGGTAATATGAAACTCCCTTCATCTTATGCAGCAAGAAAAGCAACCTCTGCAGATGAATCATCTGTATCTGCTGTTGCAACTGCTAATGCAAATGCAGGGATTAATAATATCATTATTAATCAACTGGCTACTACTGCTTCTGTGACCTCGGATTCTTTAGATTCAGGGGGAGATAGCACAAAAAAGCTAAGCGAAATTGGTACTGGCTTCGCTTTAGGTGATAAAACAACACTTACGGTCGGCGGAGATAAAGGAAGTACCACTATTGAATTTAGCGGTGCTAATACAATTGCAGAACTTGTTAATGCGGTAAATGGAAAATCGAGTACTACAGGAGTTAAATTAAGCTATGATTCCAGCATGGATCGCCTGTTCTTTACCTCTTCTACCACGGGAGATAGCTCCAAAATTAACTTGCGTATGAAGGGAACAGACGGTACCGGACAAAATCTCTTAAGTAGTGTTCTGCATTTACCGGTAACAGGAGCGACTCCTTCCACAACACTTGATGATGTGGGACAAACAGTGGCAGGGTCAAAGACCCTATCGAGTGTTGGCTACGTTAATAGTGCATTAACAGCAGATCAGAATTTAAAAGTTACTGTTGCGGGTACGGATTATAGCTTTGCAATTAATAATAAAACGACAGTTGCTAAACTAATTGATAATATTAATAATTCCGAATTGGGAAAGACAGGTGTATCTGCTTATTTGGATTCAGCAGGTAAGTTATCCTTCTTTAATCCGAATGATTCGAATACTCTTACCTTTGCTGATTCAACAGTTGATTCTACTAATATATTGACCAATCTTGGATTAGATGCTGGAATAACAACAACTTCAGATCTAGATTATTCTGAGGTTGCATCATCAGGAAGCAATTCAGAAATTGTCTACAATGGTGTTACGACAGGGTTTGCTTCCAATTCGTTTAGCATTAATGGTATCTCATTTAACGCAAAAAAAGTGACGACTGGTGCACCTGTTAGTATTTCCGTTACTCAAGATACCGATACGATGTTTAATTCTATTAAAGCATTTGTAGATAAATACAATACTTTCATCAGTACAACCAGTGCTAAGCTTTCTGAAGAGCAGAATAAAAAATTCCAACCTCTAACAACTGATGAGCGTAATGCAATGAATGAAGATGATATAAAGGCTTGGGAACTGAAAGCGAAAAGCGGGCAAATTCGAAATGATTCTCTAATTAACTCAGGTTTACAGAGTTTAAGATCGGGATTGTCGGGCTCAATTGGGGGTCTATCAAATGGATCTATAAACTCTCTATCCGAGATAGGTGTTGGCACTACACTTATTTCAGGAAAAAGCATATCAGGCTCTTATTTGGATCCGGGCAAGCTATATATTGATGATGAAAAATTACGTAAAGCATTGGACGAGAATCCGGAAGAGGTGATGAATCTCTTCTTGGCCAAAGATGGTGATGCTACCTCAGATAGTGGTGATGGTATTGCTGAGAGGATGTTCGATCGAGTAACTAGTTTAATGGATAAAATCAAAGTTAAAGCGGGCGCTTCAGGAAGTCTCGATAATAACTATACGATTGGTAAAAGCTTTCTGGATTTAAATACTAAAATGACTAACTTGACTAGAAAGCTAGATTCTCTCGAAACCAGATACTACAATCAATTTACAGCTATGGAGAAATATATTAGTCAGATGAATGCTCAAAGTGCTCAATTAACTAACGCTTTTAACTAACGCCTATAAGTAATTGTAAACAACAGGGGGATAAGATATGATTCAATCACAGCGGAACAAGTATATGGAGAATACTGTTCAAAATGCTACACCTGCACAATTACTGATCATGTTAATTGATGGGGCAACACGATTTTGCAAGATGGGTATAAGTGCTATTGAGCAAAAGAATCATGCAGAAGCTAATCTTAATCTAGGCAAGGTTCAAGATATTGTTAGTGAATTAATCATAACCCTAGATCGAGAATCCTCCGTTGCGGATGGTTTGCTGAGATTGTATGAATATTTCAACTTCAGATTGACCGAAGCGAATATTCAGAAGAAGGTAGAGCCTGCACAAGAGGTTCTAGGCTATCTATTGGAACTGAAGGAAGTCTGGATCCAGGCTGCAAAATCATCGCTGGCAGGGCCAGCTGCAAGCAATGTGCTCCAGCATGGATAATTTATTAATCCGATTGGAGAAACTCTCCAATGATTTATTGCAGCATTTTCAAGCAGTGTCGTTCGAAGAGCTCACATCCTTTATGGAAGAGCGTGAGGCTATTTTTAATGAGTTTGACAACCTTGAAGTGCTACCTTCTGATAAAATAAAATATCGAGATATCGTCAATCGAATTGTTGGGCTGGACCCGATCATCGTAACGAAAATGGAACAGCTCAAGAAAGAAGCGGAACAGGAACTAAACAAGGTTACGTCGGGTCGCTTACAGAAAAATGCTTATGATGGAGAGCATCATTTGGCAGATGGCATTTTCTTTGATAAGAAAAAATAAATCAACAAAACCCCTTATTTATTGGTTTCCAATGAGTAAGGGGTTTTGTTTGTCCACATGACTCTAACAACCAACTGTGGATAATGTGGATAACTCTGTGGATAGCCAATGAAAACAAGCTTTCATACTGTGAATAAATTGTAAATGACCTGTTAATAAAGTAATTG
Source organism: Paenibacillus psychroresistens (assembly GCF_009728935.1). GTDB lineage: Bacteria > Bacillota > Bacilli > Paenibacillales > NBRC-103111 > Paenibacillus_AC > Paenibacillus_AC psychroresistens. The sequence continues at coordinate 133,732 of NZ_CP034235.1, forward strand.
ACATCGCTTTCATCTGGTGTTATATTCGAAATGTAGGTATTCAGACTCATTTATTTGATAACGAAGGGAATGTTATTGATGCAAGGTAAAGTAAAATGGTTTAACGCAGAAAAAGGTTATGGTTTCATTGAAAGTGCTGATGGTAAAGATGTATTCGTACATTTCTCCGCAATTCAATCCGATGGCTTTAAATCATTAGACGAAGGTCAGGCTGTTGAGTTTGATATCGTTGAAGGCGCACGTGGACCACAAGCTGCTAATGTAGTAAAAGCATAATCATTCGACATCGTGTCGTTATGCAATAGAAGTTAAGATTATTCCTTACTAAATTGTTTACCTCGGATGCTAATCTGGGGTATTTTTTTGTTTGAATTGTAAATGTTTTTTGAAGATCGTAGGCAAATGAGTTATACTAGGGAAGAAGTCAAAGGAGGAGTAGCCATGAAGTTTAACATCCGTGGAGAAAACCTTGAGGTGACAGAAGCCCTGAGGGATTATGTCGAAAAGAAGTTGGGCAAGCTGGAACGCTATTTTGAAGCTCCGCCAACATCCGAGGTACATGTGACTTTAAGTGTTTTAAGAGAATTGAATAATGTTGAAGTAACGATTCCATTGACAGGTGTTTTATTGAGAGCAGAAGAAAGAGCTGGAGATATGTATGCCTCCATCGACTTGGTTTTGGACAAACTCGAAAGACAAATTCGCAAGCACAAAACGAAGGCAAACCGAAGAATTCGTCAGGAAAGTGAATATAAGAATTATTTTCAGGTTGAAACTGGCGGGACTGCAGTTATGGAGGACGAGGATGAATTTGAACTCGTTCGGACGAAGCAATTTAACTTGAAGCCGATGGATATTGAAGAAGCTATTTTGCAAATGAATATGATTGGGCATACGTTCTTCGTTTTCTCGAATACGGAAGCCTCTGAGAATGTGAATGTAGTTTACAAGCGTCATGACGGCAAATATGGTTTAATAGAACCCTTACGTAATTAAATCTAAATTAAATAATGCGACAAAAGGCTTGATCTGGAAACGGATCAAGTCTTTTTAATATATGAAACCTTTTCTAGTTTTTTATCGTACAAGGTAACAAAGCACCTTTTGTTGCGACTGTAACGGCAAACTGTTACAATTTAATGAATTAGATAAAAAGTGAAAGGGGCTTTTTCCATGCTCGGACTTGTTAAGAAAATTTTTGGTGATCAAAATGAACGCGATATTAAAAAAATGTTAAAAGTCGTCGATATTATCAACGAGCTTGAACCCGAAATGGAAGCTTTGTCCGATGAGGAACTGCGAGCAAAGACAGAAGAATATAAAGAAAGATTAAAAGGCGGTGAAACGCTGGAGGATTTGCTGCCGGAAGCTTTTGCAACGGTACGGGAAGCTTCTAAGCGCACTTTAGGCATGCGTCACTTTGACGTGCAATTGGTTGGAGGAATGGTGCTTCACGAAGGCCGTATAGCCGAGATGAAGACAGGAGAAGGTAAAACCTTAGTAGCAACACTCTCGGTCTATCTGAACGCTTTAACAGAGCGTGGAGTTCATCTGGTTACGGTGAATGATTACTTAGCATCGGTTGGTAGTCAAATTACTGGACAGGTTTATACATTTTTAGGGCTAACAATCGGTGTTAATCTACATGATATGGATCATGAGGATAAACAAGCAGCGTATGCTTGCGATATTACGTACGGTACGAACAATGAATTTGGGTTCGATTATTTACGAGACAACATGGTTTTATATAAAGAACAAATGGTGCAACGCCCGCTTTATTATGCCATTGTCGATGAAGTCGATTCCATTCTAGTCGATGAAGCGCGGACGCCTTTGATTATTTCGGGGCAAGCAGCTAAATCAACGAGTTTATACACAACTGCTGATCGGTTTGTTAGCCGTCTTCGTGAAGAAGAGGATTACACGATTGATATTAAATTGCGTTCGGTCACGATGACGGAAGCGGGTGTGACGAAGGCAGAAGACTCCTTTGGCATCGAAAATTTATTTGACCAACAGAATGTAACGATCAATCATCATATTACCCAAGCATTGAAAGCTCAAGCCATCATGAAGCGCGATGTGGATTATGTTGTACAGGATGAAGAAGTGCTGATTGTTGATGAATTTACGGGCCGTTTAATGACAGGTAGACGTTATAGTGATGGATTACATCAAGCGATCGAAGCCAAGGAAGGCTTAAAGGTTCAGCATGAAAGTATGACTTTGGCCACTATTACTTTCCAGAATTATTTCCGAATGTACCGTAAGCTTGCCGGAATGACAGGAACAGCTAAAACGGAAGAAGAAGAATTCAAGAAAATTTACGGGCTTGATGTTGTGGTTGTTCCAACAAACCGTCCGATGATTCGTAAAGATCAACCGGATGTGGTTTATAAATCAGAGAACGGCAAGTTCCGCGCAGTTGTAGAAGAGATAGTAAGACGCCATAAGATGAACCAGCCAGTACTAGTAGGTACGGTTTCCATTGAAAATTCGGAAAAGCTATCGGAGCTGCTGAAGAAAAAGGGAGTTACCCATAAAGTCCTAAATGCGAAGTATCATGCAGAAGAAGCCGAAATTGTTGCGCGTGCTGGGCAGCCTAGTTCCGTTACGATAGCCACCAATATGGCTGGACGGGGTACTGATATTTTGCTTGGCGAAGGTGTGCCTGATTTAGGTGGTTTGCATATTATAGGTACGGAGCGCCATGAAAGCAGACGTATTGATAATCAGCTGCGTGGTCGTGCTGGACGTCAAGGCGATCCAGGTTCCTCGCAATTTTACTTATCTTTAGAAGATGAGCTGATGCGTCGATTCGGTGCCGACAATATCATGGGTATGATGGACCGATTGGGCTTTGAAGAAGATCAGCCGATTGAAAGCCGCTTAATATCCAAAGCTGTAGAATCTGCTCAGAAGCGAGTGGAAGGCAATAACTTTGATGTTCGTAAAGTGGTGCTGCAGTACGATGATGTAATGAATCAGCAGCGTGGAATTATCTATAAGCAACGAATTGAGATTCTAGAATCAGAGAATATCAAGGGTGTTGTAGTTGGGATGATTATGCCTGTAATAGAACGAATTGTTGATGTGCATTGCTCTAGCAATGATGTACCGGAGGATTGGGATCTTCAAGCGATTACAGATTATGCCAATGGAACCTTTCTACAAGAGGGTATGCTAACCTTAGAATCGATTTCTGGAAAAGAAAAAGAGGATATTACAGAAGTTATCAAAACGGCGGTTTTAAAGCTGTATGATGAGCGCGAAGAGCAAATTGGCGAAGAAAATATGCGCGAGTTTGAAAAAGTGGTTGTATTGCGTGGAGTGGACAGCAAGTGGATGGATCACATTGATGCGATGGATCAGCTTCGTCAAGGGATTCACCTTCGTTCTTATGGTGGTACCGATCCATTGCGCGAGTATCAATTCGAAGGCTTTGAAATGTTCCAGGAAATGATTAACAGCATTCAAGAAGAAATTGCTACTTATATCATGAAGGCACATGTTGAAACAAACTTAGAACGCCAAGCAGTGGCAGAAGGACAGGCCGTTAATCCTAACGGAGAAGTATCCGCCAAGAAGCCGGCGAAGCGTGAAGAAAAAGTCGGACGCAACGATCCTTGTCCATGTGGCAGTGGTAAGAAATTTAAGCAATGTCACGGAGCCTAATTAATTCTTCGCATAAACACGTAATTCAACGCGAGATTAGCGTAATTTAACAATGAGGTGTATGAGCATGTTAGATGTAGAGATTAGACATACGTTAAAGGATTTAGAAAGACGATTAAATGAACTTCGGGGGTCACTTTGACTTAGATCATAAATTAGAGCAGATCGCTGATTTTGAAGAGAAGATGGCGGCGCCGAGTTTTTGGGATGATAATGAGCGGGCACAGAAGTTAATTGTTGAAATGAACGTAATTAAAGCGGTCGTAGATGAATTCTCGGCAATGAATGGTGAATACGAGGATTTGGATATGATGGTTCAACTCATAGAAGAAGAACAGGAAGAGAGCTTAATTCCTGAAGTGACCTCGGGTACGCAGAGCTTACAGAAGAAGCTGGAAAGCTATGAGCTGCAGTTATTGCTAAGCCAGCCTTATGATAAGCTTAATGCAATTCTTGAGCTTCATCCGGGCGCAGGCGGCACGGAGTCACAGGATTGGGCTGAAATGCTGCTGCGGATGTATCGCCGTTGGGCCGAAAAACGCGGATTTAATGTGGAAGTGTTGGATTATTTACCTGGTGAAGAAGCTGGAGTGAAGAGTGTGACACTACTAATTAAAGGCTATAACGCATATGGTTACTTAAAGGCGGAGAAAGGTGTGCATCGTTTGGTGCGCATCTCTCCCTTTGATTCCTCAGGACGTCGGCATACTTCGTTTGTATCCTGCGATGTCGTTCCAGAAATTGAAGATGATATTGAAATTGAGATTCGGACAGAAGATCTCAAAATTGATGTTTATCGGGCAACTGGAGCAGGGGGTCAGCATATTAATACGACGGACTCAGCTGTACGGATAACACATTTACCTTCTGGTTTTGTAGTAACTTGTCAGGCGGAGCGCTCGCAAATTAAAAACCGTGAAAAAGCGATGAAAATGCTTCGTTCGAAGCTTTACGAGAAGAAAATGGAAGAGCAGCGCCAGCATTTGAATGACATTCGTGGAGAGCAGCAGGAAATTGGCTGGGGAAGTCAAATCCGCTCTTATGTTTTCCATCCTTATGCAATGGTGAAGGATCACCGTACTACGACAGAAACAGGGAATACTGGAGCTGTAATGGATGGTGAGATTGATTTCTTAATAAATTCCTTCTTGCGCTGGGAAATGAATCGCTCTATGGCTAGTGAATAAAGGCTTATGGATCCTACATGGAATGTGTAGGATCCGTTGTATTTTTATACTCTTTAATGTATAATAATGCAATAAAGCCAGCATCGGATGCATAATATACATAATCGGTTAACAGGCAAGTTGCCCGTTAACTGCATAAAAGCATTGGGAATGGAGCAGGGGGAATAAATCATGGGAACAAAAATTCGGGCTGCAATCGTTGGCTCTACAGGGTACGGCGGCGTGGAATTGATTCGGTTTTTATTGCAGCATCCTTTGGTCGAGATTACATCTGTGATTTCATCCTCTAATGCGGGTGCGCCAATTGCCGATGCTTATCCTCATTTAGCGGAGATAGTTACGGATCGACTGGATGCTATTGATCCAGCACTTATTAAAAGCAAAGCTGATGTCGTTTTTACGGCAACACCGCATGGTGTTAGCTCAGCACTGGTTCCACAGTTTTTGGAGGCAGGTTTGAAGGTGATTGATTTGTCGGGGGATTTCCGTTTGAAGTCTGGCGAGGTTTACGAGCAATGGTATAAGCACAAACCAGCTCCTGAAGAGCTGATTGCTAAAGCTGTGTATGGGTTAGCAGAAGTATTCGGTGATGAAATTCTCGGAGTGGATTTAATTTCTAATCCAGGATGTTATCCAACGGCTACATTACTTGGGTTGATTCCGGCACTTGCAGCGGGATGGATAGACCCTAAGACGATTATTACCGACGCTAAGACGGGTGTTTCGGGTGGCGGCCGCGGGTTAAGCTTAGGCTTTCATTATTCAGAAATAAATGAAAATTTTCTTGCTTATAAAGTGAATAAACACCAGCATTTGCCGGAGATTGAACAAGTGTTGAGTCGGATTGCCGGGAAAGAAGTGGTAACCACCTTTACAGCACACTTGGTGCCAATGACGCGTGGTATTCTATGCACGAGTTATGCAAGTCTTACAGAACCGCACACAGATGCGGAATTTATCGAGCTTTACCGCACTTATTACGAAGGAAGACCTTTTGTACGGATTCGTCCAGAAGGCAAGGTACCGGCCACCAAGGAAGTTTGGGGCTCGAATTATTGCGATATTGGTTTTTCTACAGATCCGCGTACAGGTCGCTTAACGATTATATCAGTCATCGATAACTTAGTTAAAGGTGCTGCTGGCCAAGCAATTCAGAACTTAAATTTAATGATGGGCTGGGATGAGACAACCGGCTTGACTATGGCTCCGGTTTACCCGTGATTTGTGAAGTGGATAGAGAAGAGATAAGTGAGCAGATAAGGGAACAGATATGAGAAGAGGATTAGTGACAACATTCAAAAGGACAGGTGAACGATAGATGACTGGTAAACCGCTTTTTACGATAGTGCCGGAGGGAAGCATCACCACTCCGCAAGGGTTCCGCGCAGGCGGACTGCACTGCGGGTTGAAGAAAACGGAACGCCACGATCTCGGCGTTATTGTTTGTGACGTTCCAGCGGCGGCGGCAGCGGTGTATACGCTGAATGCTTTTCAAGCGGCACCGCTTCAGGTGACGCGCGAAAGCATTGGCGTGGAGGGCAAGCTGCAGGCGATGGCCGTTAACAGCGGCAACGCTAACGCGTGCACGGGCAAGCAAGGCGAAGCCGATGCCCGTGAGATGCGAGCGGCGACCGCTCAGGCACTTGGGCTGCCGGAGCACCTAGTCGGCGTTACTTCGACGGGTGTGATCGGGGAGCTGCTGCCGATGGACAAGGTGCGCAGCGGGATAGCCCGGTTGCCGGGAAGCCTGAAGTGGGACGGCGGCAATGATTTCTGCCAGGCTATTCTGACCACGGATTTGGTCCAGAAAATGACTTGCGCCGAGGTTATCATTGATGGCAAGCGGATCTATATTGCCGGAGCAGCTAAAGGTTCAGGGATGATTCACCCGAATATGGCGACTATGTTGGGCTTTATGACAACAGATGCTCAGGTAGATAGTGAAGATTTACAAAAACTGCTTAGCGCAATTACGGATTCAACCTTTAATATGATAACAGTAGATGGCGATACAAGCACAAACGATATGGTTGTAGTTATGGCTAGTGGTTTGGCTGGAGATAGAAAGCTGAATGCCGAGCATCCGGATTGGCCCTCTTTTGTAGCTGCTTTTCAATATGTCGGTGAATATTTGGCTAAGGCAATAGCACGTGATGGTGAAGGTGCAACGAAGCTTATTGAGGTTCAGGTCGTGGGAGCAGCAACAGAGAATGCAGCACGTGCGATTGCTAAGACGATTGTCGGATCAAGCTTAGTGAAATCGGCTTGCTTTGGTGCAGATGCCAACTGGGGAAGAATTATTGCAGCAACAGGCCGCTCCGGTCAGGCAGTGAACGTGGATACAGTGGATATTCGCTTAGGGGATTTTCCAGTATTGGAGCAATCCCGTCCGGTTAAGTTTGATGAAGAGCAAGCGGCGGAATATTTAAAAGGCGAGTTGGTTGTGATTTTTGTAAATTTACATATGGGAGATAAGCAAGCAACCGCATGGGGCTGCGATTTAACCTATGAATATGTAAGAATTAATGCAGCTTATCGGACTTAGCCCAACTGAGCGGGTGATTGGAGGAGAATGAAAACGATGCAGGAACATTGTTTTGTGATTAAATGCGGGGGTAGCACACTAGCCGCTTTGCCAGATGTGTTTTTCATTGATATGCATAATTTGCAGCAGGCAGGAACCATTCCAGTCATTGTACATGGAGGCGGGCCAGCGATTTCGGACACTTTAGCTAAGCTAGGGATTGAGACGGGATTTATACATGGCTTGCGCAAAACGAATGAAGAGGTTTTAGATGTTGTAGAAATGGTTTTAGCCGGTCAAATCAATAAAGAAATCGTCCGCAAGATCCAAAGATTCGGTGCAAAAGCATTAGGCTTATCCGGTGTCGATGGCCATCTAATTCTAGCGCAACCTGTTGCTAATACAGCTGAAGTTGGCTTTGTAGGTGAAGTTACGGCGATTAACGCGACTTTGATAAAAGGCATTCTTGCTATGGGTTACATTCCGGTGATAGCGCCTATTGGGCTGGGTGAAGATGGCAACCAACGTTATAACATTAACGCAGATACAGCAGCGGGAGCAGTCGCTTCATTTCTTGGTGTGGAGCGGATGATCGTTGTAACCGATGTGCCTGGAATACTCAAAACTATAGATGGTGTAAAAACAGTTCTGCCAACGGTAACGGTGCAGGAGATTGAAGCGATGATAACGAGCGGTGAGATTTATGGCGGGATGATTCCAAAGGTACGAGCCGCTATTCAATGTATTCAAGGGAGAGTCAGTGAAGTTGTTATTGTCGATGGAGCTGAGCCAGAAGTGTTGAGCCGTGTTTTGCAAGGAAGCGGGATTGGAACTCGTATTGTTAAGTAAAGGTATGATAATGAGGATTGAAGAAGGGGAGTGTCAAGTATGGGAAATGAGAAGAATTCAGCTATTTTTCCGACGTATGCTAGGTATCCGTTTACAATGGTTAAAGGGGAAGGCAGCCGTCTTTGGGACGATACAGGCAAAGAATATTTGGATTTCGTCAGCGGTATTGCAGTAACAAGCCTTGGGCATGCGCCACAAGTCGTCAAAGAGAAGCTAGTTCAACAATTGGATCAGCTTTGGCACACCAGCAATCTTTTTCATATTCCTAATCAAGAAACCTTAGCGCAATTACTTACTCAAAATAGCGTCGCAGATGCCGTTTTTTTCTGCAACAGTGGAGCAGAGGCTAATGAAGCAGCTATTAAAATAGCACGTCGGTATCATCAAAAAGTACTTGGAGAAAAAAGATATGAGATCATTACGTTCCAACAATCCTTTCACGGGCGTACTTTAGCAACCTTAACAGCAACAGGTCAAGACAAAGTAAAGGAAGGCTTTTTACCGCTTCCAGAAGGCTTTGTTCATGCTCCCTATAATGATGTGGCTGCACTCGAAGGCTACATTACAGATAAAACCTGTGCTATTATGCTTGAGCTTGTAATTGCTGAAGGCGGTGTTGTTCCGGCAACTCCAGAGTTCGTACAAGAGGTAGCGAGACTTTGCAAAGCTCACAAATTGCTATTAATCGTTGATGAAATTCAAACGGGTCTAGGTCGGACCGGAAAATTATTTGCTTACGAGCATTATGGGATTGAACCGGATATTTTTACATTAGCTAAAGCTTTGGGCAGTGGATTTCCGATAGGAGCTATGTTGGGTAAAGCTAAGCTAATCGAAGCTTTTACAGCGGGAAGCCATGGATCAACCTTTGGTGGAACGCCAATTGCAACAGCAGCGGCTATAGCAACCGTGGAAACGATTTTAGCTCAAAAGCTCCCAGCAAGAGTGGCTGAATTAGGTGCCTATGCCATGGATAAGCTGAGTAAAGGCTTGCAAGGCAATCCGCTTGTTAAAGAGGTTCGTGGAAAAGGTTTGCTGATCGGAATTGAATGCACACAGCCAGTCGCGGATTTGATTGCTGAAATTCATAATAAAGGATTATTGGTTTTAACAGCGGGTCCTAATGTTATTCGGTTACTGCCGAATTTCTTAATTACGCAAGAGGATCTTGATAGCGGGATTGAACTTTTATGCTCGATTATTGCCACGCATTCGGCGGCGGTAGTTAACGGATAACCAGAAGGAGGAAGCAACATGTCATTACAGCTGCAACCGGAATTGGAATTAAGCTTAAAAGGTCGCGATTTTATCGCACTTGTTGATTATACAACGGAAGAAATTCAATATTTGTTGGACTTGGCGATTGAGTTAAAGCGTAAGCAAAAAGCTGGAGAAGTCTATCAGCCTTTGAAAGGCAAGACCTTGGCGATGATTTTTGAAAAGGCTTCTACGCGTACGCGCGTTTCATTTGAAGTGGGGATGTACCAGCTCGGTGGACACCCGTTATTCTTAAGTGGGTCGGATATGCAAATTGGTCGCGGTGAGCCGATTTGGGACACTGCTCAGGTTCTATCCCGATATGTCGATGGTATTATGATTCGTACTTTTGCCCATAAAAAAATCATCGAGCTTGCACGCGGAGCTACGGTACCTGTGATTAATGGTTTAACCGATCTTTCGCATCCTTGTCAGGCATTGGCCGATTACCAGACGATTCTAGAGAAAAAAGGCAATCTTAAAGGGCTGAAGATCGCCTACATTGGTGATGGCAACAACATGGCGCATTCTTTGATGATGGGTGCGGCAAAGCTGGGTATGCACATTGCAGTTGCTACTCCTGAAGGGTACGGACCGGATTTTGAAGTTTGGCAATTGGCTAAAGAAGCTGCTGCGCTTACCGGTGGTTCGGTGCACATTTGTCATGATCCAGCGGAAGCTGCTGTGAATGCGGATGTTTTATATACAGATGTATGGGCAAGCATGGGCTTTGAAGCCGAACAAAAAGCACGGGAAGTCGCTTTTAAAGACTACCAAATCAATGATAAAATAACCAAGCACGCCAAAAAAGACTACCTATTCATGCACTGCTTGCCCGCACATCGCGGCGAAGAAGTAAGTGAAGGTATTATTGATGGCGCACATTCAATTATTTTTGATCAAGCGGAAAACCGGCTGCATGCGCAAAAAGCGATTATGGCCGCTATTTTATAAAGAGAATGGGGTAAAATGACAATGGCAAAAGAAAAAATTGTGTTGGCTTACTCAGGTGGCTTGGACACATCCGTAATTCTAAAATGGTTAAAAGAAACCTATGATGCAGAAATCATCGCATTCACTGCCGATATCGGACAAAAGGATGAGCTTGATGGCCTCGAAGCCAAAGCATTAAGCACAGGAGCCTCCAAAGTATACATCGACGACCTCCGCGAGGAATTCGCTCGCGATTTCATCTATCCGATGTTCCAGTCCGGCGCGCTTTATGAAGGGCAGTACCTGCTCGGCACCAGCATCGCCCGCCCGCTAATCGCGAAGCGCATGGTCGAAATCGCCCGCGCGGAAGGCGCTACCGCCATTGCCCATGGCGCCACTGGCAAAGGCAACGATCAAGTGCGCTTCGAGCTCACAGCTGCGGCGCTAGCGCCTGAGCTTGGAGTCATCGCGCCTTGGCGCATGGACGAGTTCCGGGAGCAATTCCCCGGACGTGCCGAGATGATCGCTTACGCGGAGAAGCACAACATTCCCGTGCAGGCGTCGGCGGCTAAGCCGTATTCCACGGACCGCAACCTGCTGCACATCAGCTTTGAGAGCGGCATGCTCGAGGATCCATGGTTTGATCCTAGCGCAACCTCAAACGAAGAAATGTACGTACTCAGCGTTTCGCCGGAAGAAGCACCAGATCAAGCAGAGTATGTCGAGCTAGAGTTTGAGCAAGGCAATTGTGTTGGAGTGAATGGCGAAGCTATGATTCCGTTGGAAATCATGGAGAAGCTAAACGAGCTTGGCGGTAAGCACGGCGTCGGGCGAGTAGACATGGTCGAAAACCGCTTTGTAGGTATGAAAAGCCGTGGCGTCTACGAGACACCAGGCGGTACGATTTTGTTCGCAGCACACCGCAAAATGGAGTCCTTAACCATGGACCGTGAAGTTATGAATCTGCGCGATTCATTAAATGCGCGTTACAGCTCATTGGTTTACAATGGCTTCTGGTTCGCTCCAGAGCGCTTGGCTTTGCAGGCTTTAGTAACCGAAAGTCAAAAAAATGTATCAGGTACCGTACGCGTGAAACTATATAAAGGCAATGTGATCGGCGCAGGTGTGAAAAGCCATGTCAGCTTGTACAATCCGGATATTGCGACTATGGAAGCAGATCCAACAAAAGCTTACAATCAGAACGATGCAACTGGCTTTATCCGCTTGAATGCTTTGCGTTTGAAAGTAGCTTCAGGTGTTGAGCAGAATGCTAAAAAGTAATTTGCTAAATAGTAAGCAAGGCTAGAGAGGGGCAGTACCGTGTCAAAACTATGGGGTGGACGATTTACCAAAAAAACCGACCAGCTGGTCGAGGAGTACACTGCTTCGATCATGTTCGATAAGGAATTGGCTGAAGAGGATATCCAAGGCAGCTTGGCTCACGTAACTATGCTGGGCAAATGCGGGATCTTGCCGGATGGCGATGTCGAGAAGATCAAAGACGGCTTGCACAAAATCCAAAACATCATTCGACGCGGCGAAATGGAATTCACCGTAAGCGACGAAGACATTCATATGAATATCGAAAAAGCCTTAATGGAAGAGGTAGGACCAGTTGGCGGTAAGCTGCATACAGGCCGCAGTCGTAACGACCAAGTGGCTACAGACATGCATTTATTCCTACGCAAACGAGTTGTCGAGTTCGTGGGTCTTCTAATCAAGCTGCAAGAAGCTTTATTGGAGCAAGCTACAAAGAATTTAGACACAATCATCCCTGGTTACACTCATCTGCAAAGGGCTCAGCCGATTTTATTCGCTCATCATCTTATGGCTTACGTTTCGATGTTCCAACGGGACATTGAACGTTTGCAGGAAAGCTATAAGCGGATTAACGTGCTGCCACTTGGAGCAGGCGCATTAGCGGGAACTACATTCCCGATTGACCGTCATTTTGTTGCTGAGCAACTAGGTTTTGATAAGGTTTATGAGAATAGCTTGGATGCAGTGAGTGATCGTGATTTTATTGTTGAGTTTCTCTCCAACGGTGCGATGATTATGATGCATCTTTCGCGTTTCTGCGAAGAGATGGTACTCTGGTCCAGCACAGAATTTAACTTCATCGAGCTGGATGATGCCTTCTGTACTGGCAGCAGTATTATGCCGCAGAAGAAAAACCCGGACGTAGCCGAGCTGGTACGTGGGAAAACGGGTCGTGTTTACGGCAATCTGTTCGGTCTGCTTACCGTCTTAAAGGGTCTTCCTCTAGCCTATAATAAAGATATGCAAGAGGATAAAGAAGGCATGCTGGATACCGTGAATACGCTGCAAGGCGCACTTCAATTATTCGCCCCAATGGTGGCGACGATGAAAGTAAACAAAGAACGCATGCGTGAAGCCGTCAACACCGATTTTTCCAACGCAACTGATATTGCGGATTACTTGGTTAATCAGAACCTGCCTTTCCGCCAAGCGCATGAGATCATCGGTAAAATCGTCTTATACTGCATCCAGAATAAAAAGTATTTGCTAGATCTAACCATCGAAGAATACAAAAAGTTCTCAAGTTTGTTCGATGATCGTATCTACGCTGTTCTCCAGCCTGAGCAGGTCGTCAATGCCCGTAACGTTTATGGCGGCACAGCTTCTAATCAAGTGACGGAAGCCATTGCACGTGCTCAAGTAGTAACGACTGAAGCGACGGCTTGGTATGATGTTTTTATTGTGAAAAGTAAATAATTTAATGAAAATCCCTTGACTGTTTTCGAATGGTCAGGGGATTTTTATAATTACTATTTTTGACACATATTGTTATAATTTGTCTAATAATCACCTTTATTTTCTTAAAATCACATGTTATAATCCTTAGGAGTTTTAACAGAAAAAGGAGATGTGTGGACTTTATGGGCATTATACAGAAGGTTTTTATGAAAAGAAAGAGAAGGGTTAGTATTTTAATAACTACATTATTATTAGTTAGTATGCTTTTACCAGTTTTGACTTACGCAATGACTGCTAGTTTCTCATACGATTCAAGCAATAATCGCTTATCAGGCTCTATTTATACAAAGGATCCCAATTCAGTCAAGGTAGAAAAAAATGTTGGAGGTGTTATTTCAACACTTAATGGCGTCTCAGTAAGTACAGAAACTTATAATGACGCCAATGAACTTTATTATAGTATTAGCTATAGCGATGATGGAGGTAATAAACCAACTAGCTTTAAAGTAAGTGATAGCTCATTACCTCAAGGTGCAACTATTACGAGTAATGATAACTATCCTCCAAAAAGCTATTATACTAACGCAGATGGTTATGAGCGTCTTTCTTCCTTTCGGATGAGTGGTTCACAAAATTCTGAAGGGTTAGCACCTAATTCTTTTTTACAACCAACTGCAACTCTATTAAACTTCACTCCCACACAAAGCTTGTCCGATACGATAATGCTTTTATTCCCAGCCAATGAAAGCTTAAAAACAACAATTAATTTTGGTAAATTGACTCCAGGGAGCTTCACTTTAACAGATAATACCACGAATTCTAATACAGTCATTTCAAATGTTTATCAACCGTATGAATATGATTATATTAACGGCATCGATGTGTTAAGCACATCAAAATTGGAGTTAAAAACTAGTACTCCTTTATTAAAGGATCATTCCTATACTTTAAAGATGTCCGCAACAAGCCAAGGTAATGAGATTCAGTTACCTGGAAATGGCCTATATGATTCATCTGCGTATCTGGGAACACTTCTTCCTCCCTACCAGACACCAACGCCTGCGCCAATACCGACAGCTACTCCAACACCAACACCGACACCAACGGGTTATGGTTCAGTAAGTGGCCTGATAACTAATGTAGATCAAACACCAATTGAAGGAGCAAAAATAAATCTTTATCTTAGCAATTCTTTTACGAAAGAAAACTTATATGCGAGTGCATTAACAAATGCTAATGGCATTTTCACATTCGACCATATACCCGTAGGTGAAATTTATTATAGTGCGGCAAAAAAAGGGTTAATATCAGTCTCTACCTCGTATACTTTGGTTAAAACGGATAGCCCAACAACATTAAATTCACTTAGAATGGTTGTCAGTGGGCTTACGGGTTCAATTCAAGATTTAAATGGTATAGCAATCCGGGATGCAAACATATCCACGGTTGTTTCTGGGGTTACTATTAACACAAATTCAAACAATGATGGTAGTTTCTTTATTGATAATTTACCAGACGGTGAACATCTTCTAACAATCACAAAAGAGGGCTATCAGACTACAACAGTAAGCTCTCAGGATATATACCATGGTTATTACAATTCGATTGGAAAAATTAACATGATATCCACCCCGCCAATCGCTACACCAGCTCCAACAAATAGCGGGTCCCTAAAAGGCAGTGTTAAAGGATTTTCATCAGGGCTAGCAATAGCTGGAGTTGAAGTAAGTCTATATTTAAAAGTGGATTTAGTGTTGAAATTTGTAGGGACTACATTAACCGACTCATTAGGTGCTTATTCATTTAACAATGTACCTGCAGGAAAAGTTAGTCTATATTTTTATAAGTCTGGATACTATGGGAATGCCCAATATAGTAGTACGTCAGTCAGAGCAAACACAGAAACAGTGGTTAATAGTTTCAGTATAGTTTCTTCCTATTTATCAGGCTTTATTAAAAACTCCAATAATAATGGTATCGAAAATGCAAAAGTCACCTTGTCAGGAACTAATTATCATGCAAGTACTTATCAAGGTAGTTTCACTTTTTTTGATGTCCCATCAGGAGATTACAATCTTACTATTTCAAAGATTGGTTATGACGATTTAACTACAACAGAGAAGGTTCATATTCAACAATCGCATTTCAGCTCAATACCTGATGATATTATTCTTGTTTCAAACTCAGATGTAGAGCCAATTAAATATCGCTTCTCAGAAAATAACTCGATATTTTTCGATAATTTTGTTATCGGAACAATTCCAACAGCCTCACCAACACCAGCGCCAACAAATAACAACACGACTATTACTCCACCAATTGTAGCCGACGGAACTACTCCTTCTCCTATTCCAACCAAATCACAGGACGTTGTTACCGCTGATCCAAACGGGGGTTCTAAGATTACTCCGATAGGGGTACATGAGAAATCACCTACTGGGGGAGATATTTTAAATGTCACTATAGAAGCAAGTACGTTTACGCAAGCTTTGGAGCAAATAAAAGATAAATCGAAAGATGACCAATCTATTACTATTGATTTAGGTAACAGTAAAACAGATATATCAAACATTTCATTATCAGCATCCTTAATTACGAACGCTTTAGTTAATCACCAGGATGTAGTGCTTACGATTATTTCTAATGATGTAACCTACGATCTTCCAATTAAATTACTAGATCTAGCCTCACTCAGCAAAGCGTTAGGATCAGACGCTGCTAATGCGAAAATCACGATAAGCATTGAAAAAATCACTGGCGCTGCTGGAGATAAAATCAATGCAGAAGCTAAAACAGCAGGTTTTGAAGCTATTGGTAATGCAATTGACTTTAAAATCACAATCGAAGCAAATGGAGTTAAGAAAGAAATCAACGACTTTGGCAGCACTTACGTTTCGAGAACTTTAACATTGCCGCAGGTTATATCTTCAAATACGGCATCAGCCGTATTGTATGATCCAACAACTGGACAATTCTCTTTTGTCCCGGCTACCTTCAGTACTGTAGATGGCAAAACAACCATTACCATAAAACGCAACGGGAACAGCCAGTATCTAATTGTCAGCTCCGATAAATCTTTTGCAGACACAGCAAACATGTATGCTGCAGACGATATCAGCTTACTTGCATCTAAGTTAATTGTGAATGGAGTTACAGCAACGGAGTTCAAGCCATACAACAAAGTAACACGTGCAGAATTCACAGCATTGTTAGTACGCGCATTAGGGCTCTCACTAGACACATCAGCTTCGTCATTCTCAGATATTAAAGCATCAGATTGGTATGCAAGTGCGATAAGCACGGGTAGTAAAGCAGGTTTAATCAACGGCTTTGAAGATGGAACATTCCGTCCAAACGATTCGATTACACGTGAGCAAATGGCTAATTTAATTTCAAAGGCTTTAACTCTCACTGGAAAAGTTGTAAACGTAGATGGACAAATCGACCAAATTATCAGTAAATTCGCGGATAACGCGGATATCAGTGCATGGGCAACATCTGGAACTGCAAAAGTAACCCAAGCAGGGATTATGCAAGGAAGTGCAGGGAGTTTCTCTCCGGATACATTTGCTGACCGTGCACAAGCTGCAGTAACGATAAAAAGATTGTTAAAGTATCTAGATTTCATTAATTAATCGAAGCTTGCTGCTTTGCAAAAAGGAAGACTTACTCCGTTATTCAGGGGTAAGTCTTTTTACATGACTACCTTAATCCCTGATTTTAATGACATATACCCAAATATTCCCGTATACTGAGGAAATAGATGGTTATGATTGGACTGGAGTGACTTTCCTTGCAAAGATTTAGGTTATACACAATAGCCCTATTTATTATGTGGGGAGCACTGAGACAAGGTTTTTTTTATGAGCTGGATGCAGTTTTAATGTTAACCGTACTAGCATCCGCTATTTTAATTATGATTTTATTAGAGAAAAAACTAGAAGTAAATCTATTTCAAGCTCTGCTAATCCTTTTTACAATCGTTTATTGGGCAGCTTTATTCTATGCGCAGGATTTTGAGCTAGCTATGGAAGAAGCTTTAAAAGTAACGAGCATGCCGCTTATTGGATTTGTTGCTGCTAGACTAACATATAACAATAAATTAAAACTGTTAAAGCTCTGTATCTGGGTTGGAAGCAGTTTAGTGGTTGTTGGGGTTCTGTTTAATTTATATAGGCAAAACCGCTTGGAATCAACTATTGAATATGCCAACACACTGGCGATATTCCTATTGGTTACAGCTATTCTCTGCATCTTATTCTATCTCCATGAGCAAAAAGTCGGTTTACTATTTCATTTGACCCTGCAAATTTCAGGCTTGTTGTTAACTCTATCGAGATCTGTCTGGATTTTATGGATTGCAGCCATTCTGTTGCTTTTATTATCTTATAAGCTACTGCGCACCCGGAAGCAGTTGGCTAGATTTAGCTTTGTCCAATTAGCAGCACTTGGCTTGGCCGTTTTAATTAAATGGGATCTATTCTTCTTTCTTAATCGGGTTCATAGTATTCAGGCTAAAGCATCAGAGCTGCAAATTCGTTTTGTTTATTGGCGGGATAGTTTAGCTATGATACGAGATCACTTTTTGCTTGGTACAGGCGGTGGAGGTTGGAGTGTTTTATTGCCGGAGTATAGTGACCCTGTCTACTTTGTTAAATATGTTCACAATCAGTACTTGCAAATTTTTATGGATGTTGGCTTAGTGGGATTAGTCATCTTTATTTCGATACTTTTTGTTTTTTATAGAGGAATTGGGCTTGGAATTATGCAAAATGAAGAGAGTCGACTTTGGAATAAGGGTTTTGTGATTATAGTCACTTTTATTTTGCTTCATGCAGGCTTTGACTTTGATTTAAGCTTCCCACTAATGCTAGGTGTTGTGGTCCTAGTCTTGAGTATAGGCTCTGAGAATCTGTTTAATTTAACTATAAAAAACCAAGCTTATTATAGGCTTTCGTTAGTTAGTATTTTTGCTTTTCTACTATTCTCAGCCTGGTTGACAACAGGGTACTCATTCATGAAAAAAGGAGAGCACAATATCCAATCAAACATACAGATAGCAGCAGCTCAAAAACAATTTACGACAGCTAAATGGTTTCTGCCTTGGTCAAGTAAAGCCTATTATGATGCTGCCAAAGGGTATGTACTACTTGGTAATCAGACGAACGATAGTGCTAGTTATCAAAAGGCAAAAGAAGAAATCGAAAAAGCTATTCAATTATCTCCGAAACAGTCGCTTTATCAAGCATTATTACTTGAATTACAGCAAGCAACTCAATAATTCATTTCAAAATTAACCTGATAGTTAGTTCTGAAAAAAGCTTCCTTCATCAATTTAGATGGAGAAAGCTTTTTTGTTGGCCGAAAGTACGATTTAGTTTTTGTTTGTTTACTCCGAATCAGCAACAGCTGCAGAAGCAAAGCCCTCTGCAGTGATATTAATCCGCTGAATCTCGGAAATTGCAGCTTCATAAGCCGATTGCTCATTTGCAGATAATTCGGCAAATACAGCTTCTTGGGAGCCTTCATCATATACAACTGCAAACCAACCTTCCGGTCGATAATCTGCGCGCGCAATCAGCTTCTTATCATTCAGCTTTGCTTTTTCCTTTTGTTTTAGAATATCGTTTTGATCATTCTTTGTTGGTTCCTTCAGTTTTACCTTAGGTAGTTTCGCAGACTTTTCTTTAGCTACAGGCATAGTGTAAACCTCCTATTGGAATATTTACTTTACCTTTACCCACTTTAGGAGAGAACTAAACGTTCTGGATTTTGTGTTTACTCTTAATCCCTCATCTTCTGAAATTTGGACCACTAACTCCGTCCTCTAGCAAATTTTGTTCCTGTGGCTGCACCTTAGCTCTCCCGCCTTCTCCAACAGCAACCAAGGTAGGCTGTGAAGGATAGGTATCTTTAGAAATGAGCTCCCTTTTAACCATTACCCCAGCTAGCTTCTCCAGTCGGTAGGTTTCAACGACATAACCTGTTTTGCCTGCTTGAAGGGTTTGTGTTTCCATAGGAGCAAGTGAAGCATTGTACAAGTATTTCATGGAAGGTGGAATTTTTTTGACGATATTCGATTTTACCTCATAGGTCTTTTCTTGCTGTAGAGTACCAAAGAGTTTAACCGTAAGTTTATTGTTCACTACCGAAGTTCGGATTAGCAGATAATGCCCTGTATTATTCTTAAAGCGGAAATTGATATAGTCCGTGGCGTATGTCGCATCCTGTCCCAAAGGCACGTAACTGATGGGCAGGGAGTGATTTCGCCGTTCGATAATTTGCAAACCTGCACGTAACACAGCATTATAGAGAGTAGTAGAAACCTGACAAATTCCGCCACCGATGCCAGGTACAAGCTTGCCGTTGTAAATGACAGGTGCTTCTTGATAACCCAGCTTTTTCTCAGTTTGGCGAATGATTTGACTATAATCAAAGATTTCACCAGGGGCAAGCAGCTGATCCTGCATCGTTTGGGCAGAAACACTGATATTATGTATTCTCCCTGCTGCACCTGTTGCAAATACGGTCGAAAATTGGCTGATGTTGCGTGTGATCCCTTGCTTTTTTAAGCTTACGGCAGTCACTGCAGGTGGTTTAACTAACAAGGGTAATCTTACTTGCATGGGCAATGGTTTTCCAGCTCTTAAATGTAGCAGCCAAAGTGAATCTTTACTGGACAGTTCAGCTTTTAATAGTTTATTCAGCTCATTCGAATCCACACGATAAGCGTTTATTTCAGGGGTTATTTTAATAGAATCATCGGTTTCAATTTTACGATAAGCATTTATAGGCTTAAAAGTATTAGCCGCAGTTCCTTTTTGATTTATTGCGCTCAATAATTTATTCTCATCAAAGATAAGCTTCACGCTATATTGGGAATTGCTTAAATGCCATCTCTTCCAAGCACGCTTATACCAAGGGCCTTTCTCAACGGAATGGAGAATTGCCGCAATTTCTGTGAGATTACCACTCACACCCATTTCATGTAAAGTTATCGCAGATGGCTTCCAAAAAGCTTGTCGAAAAGGGTCCTTTTTAGAAAGTGGCTGCTCACAGCCTGTTCCCGAACATGTAAACAATACTTGCTGCCGTTCGATTAAAGTCATGGTATTCTTTAACTGGAGATCAAATTGAGCTAGTGTGATTCCATTCAGTGACCAACCCGAAAGTGTTACATTTCGCGGCACTGTATGCTTTGAACCATATGTAAATACCAGAAAACAAGCCAGTAATAACGAGATTAGCACAGAGCCTATGAGATACACCGGTTTTATGCGCATGCCTCTGAAATCCTCCTTTTAAGCGGTTAAGTATTACTCGTACACTCGTCCTATACAAGAATCTATGTAATCAGAGCTTAAAAAATGCTATTTTCAACAATAGGCAGGGATTTAAACACTCTGTGTCGAAGTGTTAGTTGTTAGTGCATAACTCTATTGAATGCTTAGGACGTGAGACGAATGATTGAAATGCAAGATGTATGGAAAACGTATCCAGATGGAACACATGCTGTTAGAGGGATTACCTTAAAAGTCGATCGCAATGAATTTGTATATATCGTAGGACCGTCAGGTGCGGGAAAATCCACTTTTATGAAAATGGTTTACCGCGAAGAACGTCCGACTAAAGGGCAAATTTTTGTCAATGGCGTGAATTTAGTTTCGCTTAAACAGCGGAAGCTTCCTTATGTTCGTCGTCATATCGGGGTCATTTTTCAAGATTTCCGTTTACTGCCCAAGCTAACTATTTTTGAGAATATCGCTTTTGCGATGGAAGTTATTGAAGCTCCCAAACGGTTGATTAAGAAGCGGACGATGGAGGTTCTTGAGCTTGTAAAGCTGAAGGATAAAGCGGGTTCATTACCGAGTCAGCTTTCAGGTGGAGAGCAACAGCGCATTGCAATTGCCCGGGCAATAGTCAATAATCCAGCGGTTATTATCGCAGATGAACCTACTGGAAATCTCGATCCGGATACTTCGTGGGGCATTATGAAGCTGTTGGAAGAAATTAATTTCCGCGGCACAACCATTATGATGGCTACGCATAATAAAGAGATGGTCAATACCTTTAGGAAGCGTGTAATCGCGATTGAAAAAGGTATGGTTGTTCGTGATGAATTGAGAGGGGAATATGGCTATGAAGATTAGCACTATGACCCGGCACGTTCGTGAAGGCACCAAGAACGTTGTGCGTAACGGCTGGATGTCCTTTGCATCTATAAGCTCGATTGCGATTTCTTTGTTAATATTAGGTGTTTTTTTGCTGTTGGTTTCTAATGTGGATTATATGGGCAAGCAGATAGAATCACAGGTAGAGATTCGTGTCTTTCTGGAATTGAATACGTCGGAATTATCAATAAATGCCCTTCAGAACGGGATTGCTGGCATGCCTGAGGTTAGTAAAGTAACCTTTGTTTCTAAAGCAGAAGGCTTGGCAAGCATGCGCGAGAAAATGGGAGAAGACGGCAAGTCCTATTTGGAAGGTTTAGATGGCGAGAACAATCCATTGAATGACTCCTTTACCGTTCAAGTTATAGATCCACATCAAATAGATATTGCCGCAACTAAGATAAATGAGCTGAATCAAGGCAAATCGCCTAAGCCCATTGTAAAAGTAAGCTATGGGAAAGGCACTGTAGAGTCTTTATTCAAAGCCACTAAGATTGTTCGTTACATCGGAATTGGTTTAGTAGTTTGTCTAGGCTTGACAGCCATGTTTCTAATATCTAATACTATTAAGCTAACGATCATGGCGCGTAACCGTGAAATTAAGATTATGAAGCTTGTAGGCGCTACGAATAGCTTTATACGATGGCCTTTTTTCATTGAGGGAGCGTTGCTTGGATTTATTGGCTCAGTCATCCCGGTTGTGATTTTATCCTATGGCTATTGGAGGCTATTGAGGTGGCTGCAGCCGGATGATATCTCGACAATTTTGTTACGCTTTAAACCATTTGATGAAATTAGCTATTTATTATCGATTTTCTTGTTATTAATTGGAGTCGTTATCGGAATTTGGGGCAGCACCATTTCTGTACGTAAATTCTTAAAGGTTTAAGGAGACAATATGCGCAAAATATTATTCGCTGTTCTGGCAGCTGTCTTATTGTTCAGCTTAGTGATTCATCCAAAAGAAGGCTATACCAGCGCACAAAGTGATATTGACAA
Source organism: Paenibacillus psychroresistens (assembly GCF_009728935.1). Lineage (GTDB taxonomy): Bacteria > Bacillota > Bacilli > Paenibacillales > NBRC-103111 > Paenibacillus_AC > Paenibacillus_AC psychroresistens. The sequence goes on from NZ_CP034235.1 coordinate 156,048, forward strand.
TGCGCTTGCCAAGGTGAAGAAGCAAGAAGCTGAAATGCAGAAGAAGCGTGAAGAAGTTAAACAACAATCGGCAGTTCTTGATGCAACCAAGGGTCAAGAAGAGAAGAATTTGCAGAAAATAATGGCAGATATTAAAAAGCAAGCGAATAAATTAGGTGTATTGAATCAACAGATTGTGGATGGTACGATTGCTGCTAAAGAAGCAGGCGTCCTATCGGATGAAGCGGATGAACGAGTTAAATCTCGCGATGCGCTTTTGAAGTCCCGCTTACGTTTAATGTACATGAACGGATCGGTCTCTTATATGGATGTTTTGTTTAGTGCAACTAGTTTTTCTGACTTTTTGGACCGTTTTCTAGCACTACAGAGTGTTGTTGGTCAGGATAAACAAATTCTCGAGAAGAATAAAGAAGATCGCGAGACGCAAGTTGTGAAGAAAAAGGAAATGGATAAGCACCTTGCTGAGGTTCAAAGCTTAGCCTTAGAAGCAGAAGCCACTAAGGACAGGCTTTCCAATCAAGAGAAGAAGAAAGAAGTGTTGCTTGCCAGTCTGGATCAGAATATTGAACAATTGGATGGGATCGATGAAGAAGCTGAGAAGAAGTTGATTGCCTTAGCCTCAGAAAAAGCCCAACTAAACAAGAAGAAAAAAGAGCTCGCAGATAGCTTTAAATACAGTGGGGGTCAGCTCTTATGGCCGCTGCCAGGCAGAACAAGCATGAGTGATGGCTTTGGATATCGAATTGATCCGATAAAACATGTCAGGAAGCTGCATAAAGGGGTTGATATCCCAGCACCTGAAGGTACTGCGATTGTTGCAGCAGAGAGTGGCGTCGTCCTAATTGCGTCAACAGTAAGCGGTTATGGCAATACCGTTGTTATTGATCATGGCAATGGGATATGGACCTGGTACGGCCATATTCGCGAGGGCGGCATTAAGGTAAAGGAAGGCCGAACGGTTACACGAGGACAAAAGATTGCAGAGGTAGGCTCAACGGGAGATTCAACTGGAAATCATCTGCATTTTGAGGTAAGAAAAAACGAAGTAGCGGTTAATCCATTGCCGTACTTAAAGTAATATATTGTATATGGTGGTGGTAGGGTAATGGTATTTAAAGGCCGAATGGTATTGGCTTATGTGCTAATCGGAATGTTTGCAAGCAGCTTATTAACCTTATTAACCATCAATTTTTTCTATCCGGTGATCTCTATTAACGCTGGAAGCGCCGATAAATTAAACCCCACAAATGCCAGCCGTCAACAAGCTGGCCTGACATCGAAGGATTTAACAAAGCTGCAGACAGCCTATAATTTGATTCATAATCAGTATGTAACTGAGATAGATCATGATAAAATTCTAAATGGTGCGATTACGGGAATGCTTTCAGCTACAGGTGATCCCTTTTCCACTTATATGACGCCTGATGAAGCCAAACAATTTCAAGATAATGTGGATGCTTTATTCGAGGGTATTGGTGCAGAGCTTTTAATGATAGACAACAAAATTACGATAGATTCGCTCATCAAAGGCTCCCCTGCAGAAAAAGTTGGGTTGCGGAAGAATGATATCATTGTATCCGTTAACGGTGAAAAGCTCGAAGGCCTTACCCTTTATGAAGCCGTAGCCAAAATTCGTGGAGCTAAAGGTACGCAAGCTGAACTGAGTATCATCCGCGCCGGTAGTATAGATCCTATCGATATTATCGTAGTAAGGGACGAAATTGAGACTCAAACGGTACAAAGTGAAATGGTCACCAAGGAAATTGGAAAAATTGAAATTCGTCAATTTTCTGCTCGTTCAACGGATGAGTTCAAGGCGAATTTGCTTGGATTGGAAAAGCAAGGTATGAAGAGCTTAATAATCGATGTGCGCGATGATCCAGGTGGGTTATTATTCAAGGTCCTTGAAATTGTAGAGCCTTTTATTGATAAAGGTAAAACGATTGTCCAAGTAGAGGATCGTAATGGAAAACGTCAAGCAGACGTCTCAAACATCAAAGAACCTGTCCGTAAATATCCAATCGTCGTTCTGATCAATAAAGGCAGTGCCAGTGCTGCAGAAATTTTGGCTGCTGCTTTACAGCAATCGGCAGGGAGTAAGCTGATTGGTGAAACCACCTATGGAAAAGGAACGGTGCAGGAGCCGTTTTTGGATGAAATGGTGGATGGAAGCAATATAAAGCTGACGATTAATAAATGGCTCACGCCTAATGGCAGCTGGATACACCAAAAAGGGATCACTCCAGATATTGCTGTTGAACAACCAGATTACTTTGATGTCATGGTGCTCAGTAAAAAGGAAACCTTGAAATTTGATATGAATAACGCAGACATCATGAACATGCAAATTATGCTAGAAGGCTTAGGGTTTTCTCCGGAACGGAAAGATGGTTATTATGACATGAAAACCGTTGCAGCTGTGGGAGCTTTTCAAAAAGCTAATTTACTTGCAGAAACCGGCGAGGCAAATGAAGTAACAATGAAAGAAATTGAGAATAAGATTTCAGACAAAATTAAAGATAGTAAGAATGACTTGCAGCTTAAAGCAGCGATTGACCTACTTCAGAGCACACCAGCTTCCTAAGCAAGCTTCGTATTCTACCCATCTAAGGAGAAACATAGTATGGCATTTATATTGGAGCTGCTAAATCAACTTTTACAGGCTGCAGGGCAAATTTTACTGCAGCCGTTTTATTATTTAGGCATTGTGATCATTATGCTGCAATATCGTAGGCAGATCGTATTGGAACGCAAGCTATTCCATACAAAGCTGCATTCTATTGTTCATGAATTCTGGCGAATGCTGCTCTGGGGCTGGCTATGCGGAATAGTCGCTTCACTTATCATGATTTTTGTAGGTGCCTCCATACCCATGGAAAGCGTTTACTTGCTGTGGGCAATTTCTCTGATTCTATTGCTGTTCCGTGTTCGTTATTTTAACGTGGCATACGCTGCAGGAATCATGGGATTGTTGCACTGTATAGTTGGGTATTTTCCTGGCCTATTGGAACTAACCTCCTATCAATGGCTTTTTAGACCGATAAATGAACTTCATGTCCCGTCTTTGCTTTTTATAGTCGCCATCATGCATCTTCTCGAAGCTTACCTGTTAAGAATTCAGGGGAAACGACTGGCAAGCCCAACCTTGGTTGAAGGCAAAAGAGGTAAAATCGTCGGTGGGTATCAGTTACAAAGCTATTGGCCGATCCCGTTGTTCTTATTAATGCCTGTAGCAGGCGGTACGCTCGATTTGCCATGGACTCCGCTGTTTGCTTCTGGACTAGACTCTGCTGCAGTTACTGGCAGCTGGGGCTTCCTCGCACTCCCGTTGATTCTGGGGTTTACTGATTTTACCCAAGCGCGACTTCCCGTCGCCAAAATAAGACGAAGCTCAAGCTTACTCTTGTTATATGCTTGCATTATACTTATAGCTTCTTTACTGAGCTATTATTGGAGCTTTTTCATCTTAATAGCGTCGATCCTGACCATCCTATTGCACGAAGGGCTAGTGAAATATAGTGCTTGGGAAGAGACAACCCAAAGTCCATTATTTGTCCATGGTGAACGAGGCTTATTAATATTAGCTGTGCTGCCTGGAAGCTCTGCAATTGAGTTGGGACTTCAAGCGGGTGAAATTATCCATAAGGTCAATTCCGTACTCGTACGCACGAAGCAAGAGCTACATCAGGCTATGCGCTTAAACCCCGCTTTTTGCCGGTTGGAAGTACTTAATCTAGAAGGACATAGTAAATTTGTTAGTAGAGCAATCTACGCAGGTGATCATCACGAGTTAGGTATCATTTTGGCCCCCGATGCAGAGACGATTGATTACATTCCACAGAAACAGCGGAATTTGCATTTCCTTCATGGTTTAAAGGGAAAACCGGGTAAGCGCAAGGAACGTCAGATATATGATGAAAATTAAAAAAGCTTGAAGCTCTCGTTAAACGGAGCTTCAAGCTTTTTTTCCTATGGCGCTACTTTTGCTGTAGGTGTAATTTCGGCTTCAATCTCGCGTAATACGATGATTTCGACACGACGATTTTTTTGTCTATTTTCAGGTGTATCGTTAGGAGCAATTGGATGGGAGTCGCCATAGAATGCGCCGACAAGCTTGCCGTGCAAGGCAGGGATTTTATTGAAAATCCTTTTGACCGATAAGGATCTTTCAGATGATAATCCATCATTATCTTGATATAAGGATCCAGTGCTTAAAGGTTGGTCGTCCGTATGGCCTTCGATGCTAACTGGTGCGTGTAAAGTTGGAAAAAGACTGGATAGCTTTTCTAGAATAGGAATGGAAGCGGGTTTTAAGTCTGCTTTTCCTGAATCGAATAAGAATAAATCATTTAGAGTGATAGCAATGCCTCGTGCGGTATCTTTAACAGATACCTTGGTTTGCAGCTTATTATCATTGATGTACTTTTCGGTTTTTTCCTTGAGATCCTTCAATTCTTTTTCTCTTTGCTCGATTTGCTCAGCTTTTTTCTCTTGCTTTTCTTTCTCCGTTTCTTCAGATACTTCATCAGTTTCCTCAGCAGTAGGGGAATCCTTTTCGGGATCTTTTTGAGACAGATTTCCTTCAGCCCCTTCACCTGGATCTGCAACACCGACATTTCCCTGGGGAATAACGGTATCCGATTTTTTGAACTGAAAAGCAAGGGACTTAGACAGTTCTGTGTATTTGGCCATATCAATTTTGCTCATGGAGTACATAATAACGAAAAAGATTAGCAATAATGTGATTAAATCGGCATAAGTGATGAGCCAGCGTTCATGGTTCTCATGCTCCTCATGCTTCTTATTTCTCCTCGCCATCTTCCTCACCTGCTCCTCCCGTTTTGTTCTTATCTTCTTTCTTATGCAGGAATGAGGTTAGTTTTTTCTTGATTAGTTGTGGGTTTTCACCAGCCTGTAGGGCTAGAATACCTTCAAGCATTAATTCCATTTCAGAAATTTGTTCCTTACTGCGTATTTTGATCTTGGCTCCAAGCGGCAGATAAGCAACGTTAGCACTCGCCACCCCATACAAGGTTGCTGTAAAAGCAACGGCGATCGCTGGTCCTAGATCATCTGGATTAGCTAAATTACCCAATACGTGAATCAAACCCATAACGGTACCGATAATTCCCATGGTAGGAGCAATTGCACCTGCGCTATCAAAAATCTTGGCGAAGCCTTCATGTTGATGAGCTAATGCATCCATTTCTAATTCGAGAATTTGACGGGTAAGATCAGGATCAGTTCCATCCACGACCATCATTAAGCCTTCTTTAAGAAATGGATTGGTATGTTCTTGGGCACGTTGTTCCAAGGCTAGCACACCTTCTCGACGTGCTACAGTTGCCATCTCTACAACCTCTTCAATTATGGTATGCGGATTATGCACGGGTTCTTTAAAAGCCATTTTTATGGCCAAAGGAAGCTCTTTAAGACGGGAGATTGGAAAGCTCATGGCTACGGCTCCAAATGTACCTCCAAAAACGATAAGCATGGCGCTGGGAACAACCAAAGCAGATAAATGCCCGCCATCCCACATATACCCACCTACTAATGATGCAAGACCCAAAACTAAACCGATTACTGTTGTCAAATCCACGAAACTACCACCCCTAAGTCAACTTTTCTATATACTTCGTATATTGGTGTAAAACGGTGATTCTTTATTTGCAACGATTATTGAAAAGAGGTATAATTAACGGGAACAAATATTCCTATTTCCAAAATTGCTTAATACTTTATTTATATCGGAAAATCGTCTATAAAAGTTTAGTAAAACTGTATGGCTGCATCTGGATTAATCAAATTCGCGCCTAGAGGCTGGGATAAGGTGAGTGAAATGAACGATATAGTACGGAGTGATAAAAAGTTTGAATTGGTTTCAGAGTTTTCACCGCAAGGGGACCAGCCAAGAGCAATTGAGCAGCTGCTTAAAAGCATCACCGCTGGACAAAAGCAGCAAACTCTCTTAGGCGCAACAGGTACAGGGAAAACCTTTACAATGGCTAAGGTTATAGCCGAATTGAATCGCCCTACTCTTGTAATTGCCCATAACAAAACGTTAGCGGCCCAGCTTTGCAGCGAATTTAAGCAGTTTTTCCCGAATAACGCAGTCGAGTATTTTGTCAGCTACTACGATTACTATCAGCCGGAAGCCTATATTCCCTCTTCGGATACTTTTATCGAGAAGGATTCCAGCATCAATGAAGAAATCGATAAGCTGCGACATTCAGCAACAAGCTCTTTATTTGAACGGCGAGATGTCATTATCGTTGCCAGTGTTTCATGCATTTACGGTTTAGGATCTCCCATAGAATATGGAAATCTATTGTTATCTCTTCGTGTGGGTATGGAACGTTCGCGGAATGAAATCCTCCATAAATTAGTTGATATTCAGTATCAGCGGAATGATTTGAATTTTGTGCGCGGTACTTTTCGTGTGCGAGGCGATGTAGTAGAGATTTTCCCGGCTTCACACAGTGAGCAAGCTGTTAGGATCGAGTTATTTGGCGACGAGATTGAGAAAATTGTCGAAATCAATGTTTTAACAGGTGAAATTATTGCTGAACGGGACCACATTGCTATTTTTCCAGCCTCACATTTTGTGACGCATGAAGACACAATGAAGGTTGCCATAGTCCATATTGAGCGCGAGCTTGAGGAACGCTTAGCTGTATTCCGTGAAGAAGGCAAGCTGCTTGAAGCACAGCGGTTGGAGCAGCGGACGCGTTATGATATAGAAATGATGCAAGAAATGGGTTTTTGTTCAGGGATTGAGAACTATTCTGGACCTTTAACCTTCCGTGAAAAAGGAGCTACCCCTTATACGCTTTTGGATTATTTTCCAGATGATATGTTGTTTGTTGTGGATGAATCTCATGTAACCTTACCGCAAATTCGTGGGATGTACAACGGGGATAGAGCGAGAAAAGAAATGCTCGTTAATCATGGATTCCGACTACCTTCCGCTATGGATAATCGCCCTCTGCGCATCGAAGAATTTGAGGATAAAGTCAGTCAAATCGTCTATGTTTCTGCAACACCTGGTCCCATTGAATTGGAACGCTGTCCTATTATGGTTGAGCAGATTATTCGTCCAACAGGCTTGCTTGATCCCATCATAGAAATTCGTCCTTCGAAAGGTCAAATTGATGATTTAATAGGTGAGATTCACGAACGGATTCGCAGAGATGAACGTGTACTGGTTACAACATTGACCAAGAAAATGTCAGAAGATTTAACTGACTATCTCAAAAACATAGATATTAAAGTGCGATATCTGCATTCGGATATTAAAACCTTAGAACGCTTGCAAATTTTGCGTGATTTACGGCTAGGTGTTTTTCATGTTTTAATTGGTATAAATCTGCTTCGTGAAGGCTTGGATTTACCTGAAGTATCCTTGGTTTGTATTTTGGATGCGGATAAAGAAGGATTCTTAAGATCAGAACGCGCATTAATTCAAACGGTAGGCCGAGCTGCCCGAAACTCAGACGGCCGAGTCATTATGTATGCCGATAAAATAACAGACTCCATGCGTAAAGCTTTAGATGAAACGGAGCGTAGACGAGTCATTCAAGCTGCACATAACGAAGCGAATGGCATTACGCCAACGACGATCAGCAAAAAAGTACGTGATGTGATTGAAGCTAGCAAAGTAGCCGAGCAAAAAGCAGATTATCTAACAGGTGTGGGCGGCAAGCTCAACAAAAAAGAGCGCATTGCACTCATCGAACGTTTAGAGCAAGAAATGAAAACCGCAGCTAAGAATCTTCAATTCGAACGCGCCGCCGAACTCCGCGATGCGGTCTTAGAACTTAAAGCAGAAGATTAATTTTTAAAGATATTCTAAATAAAGTAGATTATATTTTTAATGCTTTTTAAAAAAGAAGCGAAAGGGAGTAATGGGTGTGTCTGGAAAGTTTACGTGCCGCCTTTGAATATTGCATCGTTACAACCCTTCAAATAAAGGGATGCAATTTCAAGAGTGGCTGGAAGGCACATCTGTTACGCACTTGAGCATTTCTTTTTTAATAAACGTAAGTGATATCTACCATTGTTCAATTATCTTAATAATTTAATCTCACAATGAGAGGATGAAATTTTCGTGGCAAGTGAACATATCGTCATTAAAGGAGCAAGAGCTCACAATCTCAAAAACATCGATGTGACCATTCCACGTGATCGTTTTGTCGTATTGACAGGATTAAGCGGTTCAGGTAAATCATCCTTAGCGTTCGACACGATTTATGCAGAAGGGCAAAGAAGATACGTAGAGTCGCTTTCTGCTTACGCCCGTCAATTTTTAGGCCAGATGGAGAAGCCGGATGTAGATTCTATCGAAGGTTTATCTCCGGCTATATCTATCGACCAGAAAACAACAAGCCGTAATCCCCGCTCAACCGTCGGTACGGTTACAGAAATCTATGATTATCTGCGTTTGCTTTTTGCGCGTGTCGGTCAGCCGCATTGTCCGACTCATGGGATAGCAATAACTGCACAAACCGTTGAACAAATGGTGGACCGCATTATGGAGTACCCAGAAAAAACAAGAATTCAAATTTTGGCTCCACTGATCTCAGGTCGCAAAGGGGAGCACACTAAGCTTTTGGGCGATATTCAGCGACAAGGCTTTGTTCGAGTACGGGTGAATGGCGAGATTATCGACTTGTCAGAAAAAATAGAATTAGATAAGAACAAAAAGCATAAAATCGAAGTTGTTATCGATCGGATTGTGGTTAAAGAAGACGTACAAGTCAGATTAGCCGACTCGATAGAAACTGCGCTGAAGATCTCTGAGGGCAGAGTACTTATAGATGTGGCAGATCATGATGAGCTGCTGTTTAGTCAGAATCTAGCATGCCCTGAATGTGGCTTCAGTATTGAGGACCTTGCTCCACGGATGTTTTCTTTCAATAGCCCTTATGGTGCTTGTCCAGATTGTGACGGGTTAGGCAGTAAAATGATTGTAGATCCCGATCTCCTGGTTTCCGATCGCAAGAAGACCATTCAGGATGGAGCTTTCGAAGCATGGGCGGGTAGTACATCTAACTATTATCCACAATTTCTTGCTTCCGTTTGTCTGCATTATAAAATTCCACGGAACGTGGCTATAGAGAAGCTAACAGAAGATCAAATGAAAGTTTTGTTATACGGCACAGATGGGGAAAAGATTCGTTTTCGATATGAGAATGAACTTGGACAAACAAGAGATGCCATGGTTCCATTTGAAGGGATCATTAAGAATTTGGAACGTAGGTATCGTGATACCTTTTCAGATGGGATACGGGAGCATATCGAGGCTTATATGAGCTCTAAGGCTTGCGGTAAATGTAAAGGGCAGCGTCTTAAAGCCGAGAGCTTGGCTGTAACGATTCAAGGGAAGAATATAGCTTACTCCACAGGTCTGTCTATTGGAGATGCACAGAAGTTTTTCTCGAATCTTGTACTGACAGATCGTGAAATGCAGATTGCCACACTAATTCTTAAAGAGATTAATGCACGATTGGGTTTCTTAGTTAATGTGGGCTTGGATTACTTAGCGCTAAGTCGAGCAGCAGGCACATTATCGGGTGGGGAAGCACAGCGTATTCGCTTAGCAACTCAAATTGGTTCAAGCTTAATGGGCGTGCTATATATTCTAGATGAGCCGAGTATTGGATTGCATCAGAAGGATAACGCTCGTTTAATCGAGACTCTACTGCACATGCGTGATCTAGGCAATACCCTAATCGTTGTTGAGCATGATGAAGACACTATGTTGGCTGCAGATTATATAATCGATATTGGTCCTGGAGCAGGTATCCATGGGGGCCAAATTATTTCACAAGGAACACCTGAGCAAGTTATGGCAGATCCTAACTCTTTAACCGGAGAATATTTAAGTGGGCGTAAGTTCATTCCCATCCCATTAAAACGTCGTGCTACTAACGGTAAATGGCTAGAAATAAAAGGTGCAAAAGAGAACAACCTGCGTAATGTAAATGTGAAATTCCCGTTAGGGGTTTTTGCTTGTGTAACTGGGGTATCAGGCTCTGGAAAAAGTACATTGATCAATGAGATTCTGTATAAGACCTTAGCGCGTGAACTGAATGGGGCAAAAGTCAGATCAGGTGAATTTAAAGAAATTCTCGGACTTGAACATATTGAGAAAGTAATCGATATTGATCAATCTCCAATTGGACGAACCCCACGTTCTAACCCGGCTACCTATACAGGTGTTTTCGATGATATTCGGGACTTATTCTCCGTTACATCGGAAGCAAAAATCCGCGGCTACAAGAAGGGTCGTTTTAGCTTCAATGTAAAAGGCGGCCGTTGTGAAGCCTGTCGAGGGGATGGCATCATCAAAATTGAAATGCATTTTCTACCCGATGTTTATGTACCATGCGAAATTTGCAAAGGCAAACGCTACAACCGCGAAACACTTGAGGTCAAATATAAAGGCAAGAATATATCGGAGATTCTAGGCATGACGATTGAAGATGCTTGTGAATTCTTTAAGAATGTTCCGCGCATTAGCCGCAAGATGCAGACCTTATTCGATGTTGGTCTCGGTTATATGGATTTGGGTCAGCCTGCAACCACTTTATCAGGTGGAGAAGCACAACGAGTTAAGCTTGCAGCTGAGTTATACCGTCGCAGTACAGGCAAGTCGATCTATATACTAGATGAGCCTACTACTGGCTTGCATATCCATGATATTGCTCGCTTGTTAGAGGTCCTGCATCGTTTAGTGGATAACGGAGAATCCGTGTTAGTCATTGAGCATAATCTAGATGTAATCAAAACAGCTGATTATGTGATTGATTTAGGACCTGAAGGTGGGAGTCGTGGTGGCTTGATTGTTGCTTCAGGAACACCAGAAGAAGTCGTTAAAGTAAAAGGTTCTTATACAGGGCAATACCTAAAACCTGTGCTGGAACGGGATCGCGCACGTACCTTAGCAGAAGTACATTAATCTTACCTAAGTTAAATCTAGAGTAAGCAAAAAGGTCATTCATCAAGTCAGCTGACTTAATGAATGGCCTTTTAGTTATAAAGTTATCCGAATAGATCACCAAATACATCCATCACATTTTTCTTTTTCTTATAGGGCTTGCCATGTTTGTCATAGCCTTTGGAATCCTGTGAGCTATACGAACGATCATCATCATCATCATCATCATCGTCATCATCTCTACTCTGTTTACGCTCATATTTATCATCATTCGAGACATGCCGTTCCATTCGTTCATACTCGGTTCGTGTTTCTTGAATCCCAGTTCGCAGCTTGTCCAACTCACCCCGGTCAAGCCAAACTCCTTTGCAATCGGGACATACATCAATTAAAACTCCATCTTTTGCCACTTCGCGCATTCGAACATCTGAACATACAGGACATTTCATCATTAATACCCTCCATTCGGTGATTTCCGTTTCGTCTATGCTTAGTACGTTTCGTAGACCATACGGTTTCAAAGCGAATTGGTAATATTATAAACCTTGGCTAAATGGGATAACGGTTGGTTGGTTTTTTTCTTCGTTTTCATGCTTTTCAGTTTGTGCAGCTTTGGATTCCATTTTACTAGTCCCTTGGAAAGTACCGCCTTCATCAATCATTAATGAAGCAGTTGTCGTATTTCCAAATAATTTTCCAGATGAGGTAATTTTCAGCATTCCTTTAGTCATAATATTGCCATGTACCGAGCCTGCAATAATAATATTGCGTGCAATAATATTTGATTTAACGACCCCATGCTCCCCAACGATTACATCACCTGTACACTCCACATCGCCTGTTACCATACCTTCGATCCGAAGGCTAGCTTCTGATTTAATTCTGCCTTCAAATTGACTGCCTTCTCCAACTAGGGTATCCGTAATATTAGGATTAATTTGCTTTTTCTTGCCTTTAAACATGTTTATTCTTCCTTTCTAGCTGTAATTAAGTAAGGTTCAGGATCGACGCTAACGCCGTCTTTTTTTACTTCATAATGAAGATGGGGACCCGTGCTGCGTCCCGTGGAGCCAAGCAAACCAATTTGTTGACCTTTAGTCACATGATCACCTTCAGAAACAAGGGATTTATTCAAATGCATATACCAGGTTCGAAGACCCTTGGAATGACTAACCACAATATTGTTTCCATGTAGCTTATCATAATCGGATGAGATTACCGTACCATCTGCGGTTACATAAACGGGATCGTCAAAACTCCCTGCTATATCGAACCCACTATGAAAAGTAGGTCTGTATGTAAAAGGATCTTCTCGAAAGCCGAATCCAGAGGTGATATGTCGTGTCGTTACAGGCCAAATAGTGGGTGAAATTTTCAGCAGCTCAATGGCATTGATCACTTTTTTCTTAGTTTGTTCCATCGACCCGAATAAAGTAGTCATTTCAGTACCTAAAGCTTTAAAATTTTTCTGAGTGTTATCCGCAAGCTGGAGAATTTCTTCGTTAGTAACCGAAAGCATAGGCCCGCCTTTATCATTGCTACTATCCTGAGCAACCTCTGTTCCAGCCTTTACTTGTTTCTTTGCAGTTTTATCGGGATTCGTAAGCAGCTTGACTTCCTCATCCAGCTTTTGCATTTCTCCAATTCTACTCTGGATCTCTGCGGCTTGCTCCGAGAGCTGAATCACTTTATTTTGCAGCTGTTCAATAGTCAAATCTTTAGAGGAAACGGTTTGAGAGTATTCTTGCTCTTGTCCAGTTAGCTTTTTTGCGAGAATGGAATTCAATAATGAGCTTTTTCCATGCACAATATACAAAATCATGCTGATGACAATTAATGCAAAAAAGATCGAGAAGAAGACATACAGCAAGAGGCCATGTACCCGAAAGCGAAGCACACTTCGACTTGGATCATTGTCCGGTATGACCATAAAGGTGAATTTTTTCTTAAACCACTTTAATTTCATGCGAACTCCTTTTCGAAGCGAATTGTCGATATTTGGACTTTTACCGTTTGTAATATTCGCCATTAATCTACAAAAACCTGCCTCTCTTTACCTTAATTTTCAATTTAATTCATCGGACAAGCAGGAATTTGTCGAAATAAGTAGAAATCTTGTAGATAAGTATTGTGATAGCAATTGATAGCAATGACTAATAGGGAGGATCAAATGATCAAATTAGCTGGAATTGATATAGGTAATGACAGTATTAAGCTTGTGGTCGACGGGGGTCAAGAGACGATTATGGTCCCTAACATTGTTGCTCCTGGATATGAAAGATCTATTCTGCAAGAAGAAGATTCACCTCTTAAAGGTTTGGATGTTATGGTACATAGCCCGAGATTAGCGAGAAGCAATCAGCGTTATTTTATTGGGCAGCTTGCTATGGAGAATGATGATAACGTTGAATTGGAAGACATGGATAATAAAGCTTTATCTGATCAATCTCTAATTGTTGCTTTAGTGGCCTTAGCTTACGCTGGAGTTAGTGGAAACAGCCATTCAGGCTCTTCCTTTAATAGCACATTTGATGAGGTAGAGTATGTAATTGGGACTGGATTACCTGTCCGTACCTATGCCAAATTTCATAAAGTATTCGAAGATCGTTTAGTTGGTGAGCATGAAGTTACTTTCTTAACTACCCCACAGCTGCGCAATCGTAAAGTAAAAGTCACCATTCGTAAAGCGGTTATCTCCATTGAGGGTGCGGCGGCTTTGTTCCATATGGCAACTCACGAGAATCTTCAAGTCAAGGATGAAGAGCTGTACTATGGTTGTATTGGTATTTGTGAGATGGGTGCGCTAACGACAGATTTTCCAGTTCTAAAAAGAATGAGTATCGATAATCAATTCAGTACAGGTGAGCAAATGGGTCTGGCTATGTACTTGGATTATATTATCCATGATATCGAAGATACATACGGATATCGTTTTCCAAGTCGTACAAAGTTAGTGCAACGAGTGAAAAGCGGCAATTACAATATTCAACGAATAGGTGAAGGGCAAGCCAACATCAAGCCAATCGTCGATGCCTATTTTACCCGAGCAGCACAGCGCATTGTTGATCTAATCAAAAAACGTTGGAAAAAATATCCGGATATTGAGTGTTTTTATGTATTAGGCGGTGGGGCTATGGCGTTGAAGCCATACATTCAAGAGCTTGCTAAAACAATGAAGCTGCGCTTTGCTGAAGATAGTGAATTGCAGAATGTATACGGCTACCTAAAAATGGCTAAAAATAAAGTAAATCAAACCTCTTAATTACTAGAATTTGATTGGAGCCTACCGAAATGGTAGGCTTTTTGTATTAGTCAGCACCATTTTGGAGGAGGAGAATTAACATGATAGCAGTCATAAAGAAAGCAGAAGAAGGATATACCGCGCGTTATGAGCGTAATCTCCAGCATTCGGTTGAAAAGGTATGGGCTGGGTTAACAGAGAATGATAAACTGGCGAAATGGTTTTCTGAACTCGAGGTAGACAGCCTCCGTAAGGGAGGGACAATTAAGTTCAACATGCCAGATGAAACATTCATAGGGCTTGAAATTATCGAACTGACACTAAATTCGGTATTGGAATTTACTTGGGATGAAGGCATTGTACGTTTTGAGTTATATCCGGAACCAGAAGGATGTTGTTTAATCTTAATAGAAAAGATGGCTAAAATTACGGACCATACACCAAGGGATCTTGCCGGCTGGCATGTTTGCCTAGCTGTCTTAGGCTTATTATTGGATGGGAAAACACTGGAGTCTCGTGAAAACGAATGGAAAATACAGTTTGAACTATACAAAGAGCTTATCGATAATCTCAATAAAAACTAATGACTAAAGATACATTAATGAATGCAGTGATAAATTTTAATCAAAATGGACAATTTATAATTATAAAGATTATTGCTTGAAATTTAGATAATTCTTAATAGGAAATTTGGAGATTTGGTGACAAAGGGCCTCTTAAGCCAGAAAGCACTTGCATCCGTGGGCTTCACGCGATAACATAGAAAAATAGGTTGTTTTCGTATAAATATAAGGAGGGCTCTCCATGTTATTAGCAGCAGAACCAGTTACATCACCAGAACATGAAGCAATGGCAACTGGTACATTTAATATGTTCGGCATTACTTTCGATTATTTTGATTTTTTTGTAATTGCTTTTACCATATTAATTGCTATAGGTGTATATCGATCATTAAAGGCAGAGCAGAAGAATGTAGTGGCTATCGGCTTTGGTGGCGTTTCATTGCTCGTATTCGTTATTATGGATTACATCATGGTTAAGAATTGGTTATTCCCCGGACTTACTTAATGTTTGACGAGTGATAAACAAGACATACAAAAGCCCCTTCACTTAGGTGAGAGGGCTTTTGTGTTGTTTCTATAGGATTAAACCCACCACATTTCACCTAGTGGTTCCTTAATTAATACTTGATTTAAGTTTTGCACGGCACGAGTGAAGCCTTCATCAACCGACATCAGGCCATCTTCATGCTCGATACTGACTACATAATCGTAACCAACTAAGCGAAGAGCGCTGATAATATCAGCCCATGTTTTCAAGTCATGGCCATAACCAACGGTGCGGAACTGCCAAGCGCGATCCAACATCATGGAGTATGATTGCATATCCGTTAGTCCATGTTTGTTTACGTTAACAGGATCAATCGTTGTATCTTTTGCATGGAAGTGATGAATGGCCCCTGCGCGTCCTAGAATTTGAACAGCTTGCACAGGATCGATGCCTTGCCACCACATATGACTTGGATCTAGATTGGCGCCGATGACTTCACCAACAGCTTCGCGTAGTCTTAGCAAGGTCCCTGGAGTATGTACAGAGAAACCGCCATGGAGCTCTAAGCCAAATTTTACATTACGGTCTGAAGCGAATTTTCCAGCTTCGGTCCAATAAGGAATAACTTTTTCTGCCCACTGCCAATCCAGAATTTCTTTAAAATCATTCGGCCAAGGAGCGACAGGCCAGTTTGGATACTTGGCATTTTCATGATCGCCAGGACATCCTGAGAAGGTATTTACTACAGGCACTTCTAAACGTTGGGCTAATTCTACTGTTTTGTACATAGCATCGTGATGCTCTTTAGCAAAAGCTTTTTGCGGATGCAACGGATTGCCATGACAGCTAAGAGCACTGATGATTAAACCGCGTGACTCTACAGCATGCTTGAAAGCTTTTAGCTTGCCAGCATCGTTCAATAATTCATCCGGATTACAATGAGAGTTCCCGGGATATCCCCCCGTACCAAGCTCAACGGCTTGCAAGCCTTTTTCAGCAATATAATCTAAGGCTTCCTCTAAAGACTTTTGGGCGAATAGAACTGCGAAAACACCTAACTTCATGTTTGACACCTCCGACATAATTTGGTTCGTCTAAAGTATAACATTTGATTTGGAGAAAATGAATTAAGAAGCTCAGATAAATTTCAAATTTATGTAACAGTAATTTTAAACACGTATTAATCTCGCCAGAGGGGCATACATTCTCAGAGGTAACAACTCAGCAATTTTTTAAATAAAATTTGGGAGTGTGTTGAAATGAATCAAAACTATGAGAATAATCCAGTTTTTCCGGACAATGGTCAATATTCACCCAATTCTGCACCGATGAGTGTAAAAAGCTGGGTGGGTACTACCCTTTTGTTAATGATTCCACTCGTGAATATTATCTTGCTTTTTGTATGGGCATTTGGTGAAGGAGTGAATTTAAATAAGCAAAATTATGCTAAAGCATCTTTGATTATCATTGGTTGTGTTGCAGCGATTTACATTGTATTGTTTGTTGTTATCATAGGTCTGGTAGTAAATGCGAATTAACATAGAAACAGTTGTATAAATAAAAAGATGAGGTTCCAGTCATTCATTGGAGCCTCATCTTTTTGACACTTTAAGGTGTATTTTTATTCAAATCATCATAAAAGATGGATTGAGTGGTGTAGATATAAGGCATTAACGCTAATATACCGATACCGAATACAATAATACCGAGAATTTGCAAACCTAGCGCACTCAAAATTAATAGGGCTGCCATAATTAGAATATACCAACCAGCGAAGCTTAAAATTAACAAAAAGTATTTCCATTTCTGATCTTTCATCATTTCTTTACTACGGTTTATTGCTTCGCTTGCTTTCATTTCTGGATGGTCAAGTAAGATATAGAAGGCTTGAGAATAACGTATGCTCGCAATAATACCCGGTACTATCAGTAGTAAGGTCCAAAGAATGATTAATATCCCTTGGATGAGCAGCAGGATAAAAAATGGAATGAGCCTAGGGAGCTGACTGAACAAAAGCTTGATCGATAAAGGTTCTTGTCGTGCCACGTGGATAAAGTAGGTTAGTAGCCCTGCGGACCATGCACCATTTAAGATTAGCGCTAAAATGCTAACTATCCAACCGATATCTTCAAATTTAGAGCCGCCGTTTATTAAGATGGTTAGTATGAAATAAACCAGCACGGTTAAAATCGCTTTGCCCCAATTTCCCTTTAGTCGTTCCCTTGCAGTTGCACGTAATTCAGGATTGCTTTTTAAATCAGTTAACATGTTCCACGCTCCAGTTGTAGTTTCGCTATTATTCCTTAATGTTTTACGAAAATATATATTCGACGTTTCGTAAAGATTACCCTTTTTTTGCAAACTGGCTTACTTGCCTGCTTTTCTGCTACACTAGTAAGTATAAGTTATGATTTACGGAGGTTGTATATGAGTATTATATCCAGACAGAAGGTTGAATTGCTAGCTCCGGCTGGTGATTGGGAATGTATGCGTGCTGCGGTAGCCAATGGAGCAGATGCCGTGTTTTTTGGTGTAGAGAAATTTAATGCTAGGGCTAGGGCGAACAATTTTAGAATGGATGAACTCCCTGATATTATGTCCTATCTTCATTTATATGGAGTCAAGGGATTTCTAACCTTTAATATTCTAGTGTTTGAAGATGAGCTAACGGACGCGAAGCGATTGGTCGAGGCCTGTATAGATGCTGGTGTGGATGCGGTAATTGTTCAGGATTTGGGCTTGGTCAAAATGATTCGTGATATCTCGCCGGACTTTCCGATTCACGGTTCTACGCAAATGACGATTACCTCACCGGAAGCGGTGGAGTTTACAAAGCCATTTGGGTTGGAGCTAGTTGTACTGGGCCGCGAAAATAACTTGAAGCAGATTAAAGCTATTGGCGAACAGGCTAAGCTACCTATGGAGGTTTTCGTTCATGGAGCTTTATGTGTGTCATATTCGGGGCAGTGCCTCACCTCGGAGATGTGGGGCGGAAGGTCTGCTAACCGCGGCGAATGCGCGCAGGCTTGCCGTCTCCCTTACGACCTAATGGTCGATGGGGTGCAGAAGCCGATGGGCGATGTCGCGTACTTGCTGTCGCCGAAGGATTTGGCGGCGCTGGAGATTATGCCGGAGCTGATTGAAGCCGGCGTGACGTCTTTTAAGATTGAAGGGCGGATGAAGAGCCCGGAATATGTTGCCAATGTCGTCGGCAAGTACCGGAAGGCGATCGACAAGTATTTTGCCGGCGAGGATGCGCGGCCGGACAAGCAGGATTTACGAGAGCTGCAGCAAAGCTTCTCGCGTGGGTTTACGGTCGGCTTTTTTAACGGGACAAACAACAAGCAATTGGTGGAGGGCACGTTTCCCAAAAGCCGTGGGGTTTATCTGGGCCGCGTGAAGCAGGTGCTGCGCGACGGCGTGGTTTGTGAGCTTGAAGCCCCTGTGAAGCGGGGTGATGGGATTGTCTTCGACGCGGGCGACCCGTCGAAGAAGGAACAGGGCGGCCGCGTGTACGATATTCGCCGCAATGGGGCGAAGATTGAAGGCGAAGCGGCCGGTGGGTTTATTGACATCGTGCCGGGGCGCAACGATGTGGATCTTAGCCGCGTGCATGTCGGGGATCGCGTCTGGAAGACGAACGATCCGCACCTCGACAAGCAGCTGCGTCAAACCTACGAGACGGAGAAGCCGTATCATGTCTTCCCAGTACAGGTCAAAGTCACGGGCGCATTGGGTCATCCGCTGCGAAGCTGGTGGACTGATCTGCTTACAGGGCATACAGAGCTGATTGAATCGGAGCTGCTGCTTGAGCAAGCCTTGAAGCGTCCAATGGACGAAGTCTTCTTCACAGAGCAATTTGGTCGCCTTGGCGGAACGATATATACATTAGATAAGCTTGATATACAGCTGCAGGGTGATCTAATCCTACCCATGCGTGAATTGAACCAAATGCGTCGCGATGCGGTCGAAAAGCTGGAAGCCATTCGCCAAAAGCCGCGAGCTTACATTAAACACTCGGTAGAAGAATATGAAGTGTATAAGGACGCACAGACACCTGTGCAGCTGCAAGTGAAACCACAGCTAACCGCTTTATGTCGCAATCTAGAGCAGGTAAAGGCCGTATTGCAAACCAATGTGGAATGGATCTATGCAGACTTTGAGTTTATTAAGCAATTTCCAGCAGCAGTAGATGCTGTCCGTGCAGCTGGCCGGAAGATAGCTCTAGCAACTCCACGTATTCACATGCCGGGGGAAAACGGGTATTTCCGCAATATTGCAAATCTTAAACCGGACGCTGTACTGGTGCGTAATACAGCTGGGGTATACTATTACATGCAGCAGCAACAGCTTCATCCAGAGCAAGAGCATCCTAAACTAATCGGAGATTTCTCCTTAAATATTGCCAATCATAAGGCCGCACAATTATTCTTGGATGCCGGCTGTAATACCATTACTCCATCTTACGACTTGAACATTCAACAAATGGTCGATATGCTGCGGAAAGCTGACACATCACAAATGGAAATCGTCATTCATCAGCATATGCCGATGTTCCATACAGAGCATTGCGTTTATTGCACCTTCCTTAGTGAAGGCACAGACTTCACCAACTGTGGCAGACCTTGCGAAGAAAGTCGTGTATCCTTACAGGACAGAATCGGAATGTCACATCCTGTTCGTGTAGATGAAGGCTGTCGGAACACCGTTTACAATGCCATTGAGCAATCAGGCGCTGAATACTTGAAGCAGTTCATCGAGCTAGGTGTCCCTTCTTATCGCGTCGAATTTTTGGAGGAAACTCCTGAACAAGTGATTGAAGTTCTAGAGCTTTACAGCCAAGCGTTGAGCGGGAAAATTAGCGGGTCTCAAGTATGGCGCACATTAAAAGCAACCAATCAACTTGGAGTTACTCGCGGACAATTAGTGAAGTAACCAAATTACAAATTTAGAAAGAGATAGCGGAATTTTAAACGGGTACCCATAGACTAGACACTTTAAAAAAGAGTGTTTAGGATATGGGTACTTTTTTGTCACAAATCAGACACAAATTATTAAGCAAAAATTCAGACTCCTTTAAGGTTAGCTTATTGTTACTTGGCTATATTGATTGATGAGACTATTCGGTTTCCGTTATTACCAGATTTTTTTCAAAGGGAGGGTGTCCTATTGCTAGAGGTACAGCAGGTCAGTAAGTTATATGAAAATCAGCGTGGGGTTAATCAGATTGATTTTTCGATGAGTCGCGGAGAGATTGTGGGATTTCTCGGACCCAATGGTGCCGGCAAAACGACTACCATGCGGATGATCACGGGGTATCTTAATCCCTCGCAGGGCCAAATTCTCGTGGATGGCTTATCCATGGCTGATCATCCCAGAAAAGCTAGAAGCAAAATAGGCTATCTGCCGGAAACACCGCCGTTATACCCGGAAATGAATGTCTATGCATACCTGCGTTTTATCGCGGATCTACGTGGTATTCCGGTGAAGGAGCAGAAAATGCGGATCGGCTCTGTTATTGAGAAGCTGGGGCTGCAAGGCAGAGAACGCCAAATCATCCGTGGACTTTCCAAGGGATATAAGCAAAGACTGGGATTGGCGCAAGCAATCATTCACAATCCGGATTTGCTTATTTTGGACGAGCCCACCTCAGGACTTGACCCGAAGCAAATTATTGAGATCCGCCAGCTGATTAAAGAGCTGGGAGAGAATCATACGGTGCTCTTAAGCACGCATATTTTGCCTGAAGTGAATGCGCTTTGCAATCGAGTTTTGATCATCAATCAAGGGTCTATTGTGTTGGATGGCAAACCAGAGCAAATAGTTAATACCATGGGCGAGACTTTCGAAGTTAGCTTAGAGATTAAAGGGCATCGTGAAACAATTGTGCGTGAGCTGGAATTGCTGGAATCCGTGGGTCAAGTCACCATTGCGGCTGACCAACCTCAAGCGGATTCAACCAAGCTTCAGGTTTCCTCTAATAATCGCCAAGACATCCGTGAAATTCTCTTCTACCGCATGGCGGAGCTGGGATTGCCTATATTGGAAATGAAGAAACAAAACCTCAGTCTGGAAGATATCTTCTTAAAGCTGACTACCAATGAAAAAGGCGAAGAAATTGAGCCGACACTAGAATTGATTCCTCAAGAGGAGGTGAGTGAAGATGCGTAGAACTTGGGCCTTGTGCCGCAAGGAGCTGCAGCTTTATTTCTTCGCTCCGACTTCCTACATTGCTTTCGCGATATACTTCTTGGTGTGTGGATTTTTCTTTTCCTTGTACTTTCTGCAATCGTTATCTTTAGATGTGGTTCCGATTATCGGAAATACTTCGTTCATTTACTTGTTTATTATCCCACTTTTAACCATGCGATTGGTTTCAGATGAGCTGCGCCAAGGAACGGACGAGCTGCTCTTAACCTCGCCTGCAAGCATTACGGAAATTATTGTGGGCAAGTATCTAGCAGCTTTGATTGTTCAAGGCACGCTTGTTGTGGGAACTTTAATCTATCCTTTAATTATGTCAGCGTTTGGTAAGCTAGATATGCCGATTTTATGGCTTTCCTTCCTCAGCATGTTCCTGCTCGGTTCGGCATTAATGGCGGTTGGCTTATTTGCATCAACCACTTCTGCCAATCAAATGGTGGCAGGTGTAGTTGCATTTTCACTGATGATTCTCTTGTGGATGATTGAATTCATGGGCGGAAGCTCGGCAACCTCAGGCAAGGATTGGCTGAATCAATTCTCGATCATTGGCCGAACCGTCAATATGCAAAAAGGTGTATTTGATTTAAGTGATGTGCTGTTCTATGTGAGCTTTATTCTTGTATTTATATTTCTCAGCATTCAACTGCTGGACAGAAAACGGTGGAGATAGGAGTCGATTCGCTTGAAAAACTGGCTTAAAGGGACCAATGCTGTAGTGCTTTCGTTGGCCGTTATCGGTATTTTTATCGTGCTCACGATCTTTCTTCATTCGTTGAAAGGTGTGCAGTGGGATTTTTCCAAGGATAAAAAGTTCACATTATCGGATCAAACCAAAACGACCATGCAGCAGTTAAAAAAGGATGTACATGTACTGGCTTTTTCCAATCAAGGCGGTGAAGTGGATCCAGAGATTACAGATATGCTTAGTGCTTACCATAAGCTAAACAGCAAGCTAACCTATGAAGAGGTTAATTTGGTTAAAAAACCTGCCCTTGCCAAGCAATACAATGTGACGCAGTACAGCACGATTGTTTTCGTTATTGATGGTAAAACCAATCTTGTAAATCCTTCCGATATTTATTTGCAGGATCAAACGACTGGCGCTCAAAGCTTTAACGGGGAGCAGAAATTCACCCAAGCGATAGTTAATTTGTCTACTGAAGTTAAGCATCCTGTCTATTTGATTACTGGGCACGGGGAATTAACCTCTGAGACAGCCAGCACCTTTACTCAAGGCCTGCAGCAAGCAGGGTATGAAGTGAAGGACTTTAATTTAGTGGGAACTGCTCAGGTTCCGACCGATGCAGAAGCCCTAATATTACTAGCCCCTCAGAAGGATCTCGGTGATGTAGAAACTAAAGTATTACAAGACTATGTAAAAGGCAAAGGCAAACTAATTTTCGGGCTTAATCTAGTACCTGATATGGATAAGTGGAAAAATTGGTATGCTATTTTAAACACATTAGGCATTAAGAATCAGCTTTCTCTGGCAATTGAGAATAATTCAAAAGCAGGAGATCCATTCACCATCGTACCTGAATATGGATCACATGCGATTACTGATAAGCTGATGGAACAGAATATAGTTACGATTCTTCAAGGCGCGCTTGGTTTAACAGCGGATTCAGCCAATACCAGTTATCAATCTACAGCCCTGCTTAAATCGACCGCTGATTCCTATGGGAAGACTAATATCTCCCGATTCACATCGCAAGAGCCTCTAACTCAAGCAGATGTGGCGGAAAAAGATACCGATCCCAAAGGTCCTTTGGATCTAGCTTATGCCATTCAAGATAAAGACGGTAAACCTAAAGCGATTGTAATCGGTAATTCTTTTATGTTTGAGAATGATTTGATTGGCCAATATGGCAACAATGATTTTATCATGAACAGCGTTGGCTGGCTGCAGGAGCAGAAGGATCAGCTTACGATTCGTCCGCGTTTAGTGGATATGCCGCAGCAAGCTATGATCAGCCCAAGTCAAGGAAGAGTCATACAATATATTTCGCTAATTATCATTCCTTTGTTGATTCTACTACTCGGAGGCGGCATTTGGTGGAGGAGGCGTAAAGGATGAAGCGACTGCTTCCTACACTAATCTTGGTTATCGTTTGTATAGGTGGGTTTTGGTATGCTTCCAGTCAAAACTTTTTCAAGGATAAAACGGTTGTGGATGAGAAAAAGCTCTTCACGCTGGCAGCGGCTGATATTCAAGCCATTTCTTTTCAAGCTAAAAATGCTGCAAGCTCGGAGAGTCCGGATGCTGTTTATGATCTCACAGAGCTGACTAAAAAGGACGCGGGCTGGGAGATGCTTAAGCCAACGGCTTATCCAATCAACTCTTTTAGCGTAGATAGCTGGAATGAAGCTTTTGCAGCCTTAACATATGAAGGCATAGTAGAAGAAAATGCTACAAGCCTTGCTGATTACGGTCTTGCGGAGCCCAAGCAGTTTTATCAAGTCAGCTTAAAAGACGGTTCGACTAAAAAACTGCTCATCGGCAGTCCGCTGCCCATCGAAGGACATGTGTATGCTAAGTTTGCTGACTCACCTAAAATATTCGATGTGACCGAATCACTCTTAGAAGGTTTAAACAAGCAACCGTTGGATTTTGTTAACAAAAATGCGGTAATGGTTGCGTACGATAATGTGAATAGCATCCAAATGGATTGGAAAGGCAGCAAATGGTTATTGGAAAAGGCTCAAGCCGACAAAACCGTTTTCGAGTCAACATGGAAGCTGGACGGTAAAGACAGGAAAGCAGAAGAAGGTACAGCGCTTCTCGATAAAGTCGTGGCACTTTCAACCGCAGAACTGCCAAAAGCTGCAGTAGAAGTCAAGATGGAAGCTCCTGAGCTTAAGTTTACAATTACTGAATCAGAAGCGGGTAAAGCAACTATTTCTACCTTCAACGGCAAAATAGACAAAGAGAATGTATGGATAGCTAAACAAGGTGGAGCATGGGCATTCTCGGTTCCGCTAGCTTCCATACAAGAAGCTTTTGATGCCAGCAAGCCTGCTGCAACACCAGTACCATCCATTGCCCCAACAGTAGCCCCATAAACAAGCTATTTCGAACCGTGCATTTTTTATCATGCACGGTTCTATTTGCATATATGAGGTCATATAATTTGTGGCTATTGCGCGCTAAACATAATAATAAATTTTTACATAACCTCCGTAAAATTCCAAGTCAATCCGAATTTTTTAGTATTACTTTAAAAAATGATTAGATTGGGAGAGATGAAGATGAAAAAGTGGTTAGCGATACCCTTAGTGATTGCGTTACTGACTTTTGGCAGTACGGCAATGGCCAAGGACGATCATGGAAAACAAGACAGGAATTCCCATGATTTGAAAGTCAAAGATTGTAAAGTTCTAGCAAGCTTGGCTAATGCGCTAAAGAAAGAAAAAAACCTTAAAGCAAAAGCGGCAATCGAGAAGAATATTGAAAAGTATAAACAAAAATGTAAAAAAGATGATAATAATAAGGGTATGACCGATTTACAAAAAGTGTTAGCAGACAAAGCTGCGTTGCAAATTGGTTTTGGCAGCAATGACTCTGCTCAACGTGTAACAGGACCTATTAAACTGGCAGCCGCAGGAAAGAAAGGATCGGTTATTACTTGGAGTTCAAGTAAACCAAATTCTATCTCTAATAATGGATTAACAGTAGTTCGATCAGCGTCAATGGATGAAACCGTTATAATGACGGCAAAGATCACTATCAATCAAGTTTCGGAAAGTAAAACATTTACTTTATTGATTAAAGCGTTCCCGGTTGCTATAACAGATACACAAAAAGTTACAGCAGATAAAGAAGCGCTTAACATTCTATTTAACGGTACGGATACGGCGAATAGTGTTACTCAAGCATTAGCTGCCCTTCCGTCGAAAGGATCAAATGGTTCTAACATTACTTGGTATTCAGGATTTCCTTCCGTTATCTCAAATGATGGCAAGACCGTTATTCGCCCTACAACGGGAAATAGTGATGTAGTAGTGTTAATGATCGCAATTGTTAGTTCCAATACAGTCTCGGACGCAAAGCTGTTTCCATTTACAATCAAGCAACAATTGACGGACAATCAAAAAGTAGCGGCTGATAAAGCAGCGCTTGAAATTAACTTTGGTGGGTCGGATTCGGCTGCGCAAGTAACAAAAGCTTTAAGTCTACCAACAACAGGTTACTATGGCTCGACAATAATATGGATTTCAAGCAATCCGCAGAACATCTCAAATAATGGTACAGCTATTGGCCGCCCAGCTCATGGCACAGGTGATGCAACAGTCACCTTAACGGCCTATATCACCAATAACGGAATTGTGGATTCAAAAACCTTTCAAGTAATAGTCAAACAACTTCCTTAAGCAAATCGGGAGGCGGTCCCCAAGTCTAAAAAGACTTCAGGGATAGCCTTTTTTTGTTGAAAAAAAATCGCTTATTTTGTTAGATTATCTTATAATTAGGCTCGACTTAAGTTTATAATTTAGCAAGAGGTGCAGCATGCAAAAGAAAACTAATACTAAAATCGTGTTGATCGGGTTAATGATTTCGACATTTTTATCGGCAATTGAAGGTACCATTGTCAGCACGGCAATACCCAAGATAGCGAGTGATCTTGGCGGCGTGCAGAAGATCAGCTGGGTGGTCTCGATTTATTTATTATCGATGGTGGTTACAACTCCTATATTTGGGAAGATTTCAGATCTGTTTGGGCGAAAGCCTGTCTTTATGATTGGAACTGTCGTTTTTTTATTGGGATCCATTCTTTCTGGTCTGTCGCAGACAATGGAGCAGTTAATTATATTTAGAGCTATTCAAGGCATAGGGGCAGGGGCACTCATTCCTGTAACCTTCACGATCATAGGGGATGTTTTTCAATTTGAACAACGTGCTAAGATTCAAGGCCTAATTAGTGCGATGTGGGGAGTCGCCGGTATTCTGGGACCTCTAACAGGTGGATTACTGGTGGATTATGTGTCTTGGCGCTGGATTTTCTATTTCAATTTACCTTTTGGAATTCTTTCTTTAATTCTAATTTTATCTGCTTTACAGGAGGGGTTTGAGCGTAAAAAACATCATATTGATTATTGGGGAGCGCTTGCTTTTACCCTAAGTATGACTTGCTTTTTGTATGCATTGCTCGAGGGTGGATCAGCCTTTCCATGGGATTCTCCGATGATAATTAGCTTATTCTCGATTTCCGCAATTTTGGGGATTATCTTCTTCTATATTGAATGGAAATCACCTGAGCCCATGCTGCCTCTAAAGCTATTCTCCAACCGGATTATTGCAGTAGTAAATTTGTCTGGATTTCTCATTAGCTTTGTTTTGGTTGCCATTAGCTTCTATATACCCTTATGGGTGCAGGGAGTTTATGGCGAAGGGGCGACGTTCTCGGGCTTGATTATCGTGCCGATGACGATCACTTGGCCGTTAAGTGCAGCTTTATGCGGGAAATTTATTACAAAATACGGCATTAGAGCTATAACATTATGGGGCATAACGCTCATCATTTGCAGCAGTATTAGTTTAGCCATTGCATCTGCGTATCTGCCCATGCATTGGGTTTTGGCAGTATTGATGGGTGGTTTTGGTTTAGGATTTGGTTTCTTATTTACGACCATGACGTTCTCGGTTCAGTCGGCAGTCGGGTGGAATCTCCGTGGCATAGCAATTGCCTCGAATCAATTCTTGCGTACTTTGGGACAAACCATCGGAATTGCGGTTTTTGGACTACTGCTTAATACCGGTATCGTTCGTCATATGTCCAAGGATCTGGCTTTACAAATGGATATGAATAAAGCACTTAGCCCTGAATATGCTTCAACGCTTCCGCAGAATATTCTTCAAGGTTATCGAAGCGCACTAGCGTCTAGTTTGCATTTAGTTTTCATCGTTATAGCTGTGATTGCTCTGGTTTCTTTTTTAATTATTCTAGCATTGCCTAAGGGTCGACCTGTAGTGAAAGAGCATATATAAATAAGCCATTATCCAAGAACACCAACCTTTAACAAGAGGTTGGTGTTTTTTTGCTTTACAAAACCTTCACCCCAAGTTTAAATTGCGATGATAAATGTTGTTTATGATAGGAATAGTGGTAAAAACAACATAAAGACATACAACAACAACGAAAACCACAAAAAAGGATAAAGAGGAGAATTTCATAATGAAGAAAATGGCTTTAAGCATGGTAATGGTTTTGTTGCTGCTTTCCATCGTTACAGCTTGTGGTAAAAAGGATCCAGTCATGTCGAACAGTCCAGAAAACAGCCCCGAAGCAACAGCAGCTAATTCACCAACAGAATCGGCAGGCAGCACACCAGACGCAACAGCAGTAGCTGCAGCAGGAGATTCATCTTTGGCAGATTTGGAGATAGCGGCTAAAGCAGAAGGATCTGTAATCAGTGTAGGCATGCCGGATTCATGGGCTAACTGGTTGGATACTTGGAAAGACATGGACACTAAATATGGTTTGAAGCACACCGATACAGATATGTCGAGTGCTGAAGAGGTTGCTAAATTTGATGCAGAAAAAGATAAACCAACAGCCGATATCGGCGATGTGGGTATTGCTTTTGGATCTGTAGCCGTGGATAAAGGTGTTACACTTCCTTACAAAACAACACAATGGGATAAAATTCCCGATTGGGCAAAAGATACAGAAGGCAACTGGGTTGTAGGCTATACAGGAACGATTGCAATCATTACTAACACAAAGCTAGTTAAGAACCCTCCGAAAAGCTTTGCAGACATTTTAGCTGGAGATTATAAGGTTTCAATCGGTGATGTTGCTAAAGCATCCCAAGCGCAAAATGCTATTCTTGCTGCCGCTATCGCTTTTGGCGGAGATGAGTCCAACATTCAACCGGGTATTGATTTCTTTGAAAAGCTTGCTAAGCAGAAACGCATTTCACTATCCGATGTGAAGATCGCTAATTTTGAAAAAGGTGAAGTTGAAGTTGCTTTAGTTTGGGATTTTAACGCACTTGGTTACAAGCAACAAATTCCTACCGGTACTTTTGACGTAGCTATTCCTACTGAAGGCAGCGTTGTTAGTGGTTATGCAACTATCATCAATAAATACTCCGCTCATCCAAACGCAGCTAAGCTTACTCGTGAATATATCTTAAGCGACGCTGGTCAGATTAATTTAGCAAAAGGTTTTGCGCGTCCAATTCGTGCGGATGTTACACTTCCAGCTGATGTAGCAGCAAAAATGATTCCTGCAGACCAATATGCAAACGTAAAACCAGTCAAGGATTTTAAAGTCTGGGAAGAAACTTCAAAAACATTGCCACAGCTTTGGGAAGATAAAATATCCGTCTTGCTTAACTAATTTTAGCTAACTGCAGCCATGTAGAAGCCATTATCCTCTCTATCCAGAGGGGATAATTGTTTTACTAAAGTAAGGGAGTCTAACATGAAGAATAAGAAACAGATCAAGCTGCTGTTATTGGTTGCCCTTCTGCCTTTTGTGATCTTAATTGTTATCTTTGAGCTGGCGCCAGCAGTCGCTATGCTGCTGAATAGCTTTCATGCAGAGGATGCCAGTAGTTTTACTTTGCATCAATATGTAACCTCTTTAAGCAAACCCTTTTATCTAAAAGCCATCAAAAATAGTCTGATGATCTCGTTATACTCCAGTGTAATTGGGCTTATTGTTGGTTTGTTAGTGGCATATGCCATCACAAGAGTATCCGAGGGAATTCGTGAAAAAGTGATTATGATTTCTAATATGACCTCCAATTTTGCCGGGATTCCTCTGGCATTTGCTTATATTATTCTCTTGGGAAATAACGGAATCTTTACTATTCTCGCGCAGCAGTGGGGCTGGTCGGTTTTTACTGATTTTGATCTCTACACTTGGACGGGACTTGCCCTAGTTTATGTATATTTTCAGATTCCACTAGCTACACTCTTGCTTTTCCCCATCTACAACGGTATTCGCGAAGGCTGGAAAGAAGCGGCTTCTTTACTGGGGGCGGGTCCATTTCAGTTCTGGCGTTATATTGCTCTGCCCGTTTTGTTACCTGCAATCGCAGGTACATTTACGGTACTTTTCGCTAATTCCATGGGAGCTTACGCAACAGCATATGCACTAGTTGGTGGGAATTATAATTTGCTGGCGATTCGTATTGGTTCTTTAATCTCAGGCAATGTCATCACCAATCCTGAGCTAGGCAGCGCGCTTGCTGTGTTGTTAGGGGTCACGATGATGCTCTCTTTATGGATCAATGAGCGGTTGATGCGGCGAGTAAGGAGGGATATTTCTTGAAGCAGAATCGGTTATTCTCGAAGCTGGTTATCGGTATCGTTATGTTATATTTGATTATTCCGCTGGTTGCTACCTTGCTTTACTCGATTGCGAATGAATGGCAGAATACGGTTTTGCCGGAATCTTGGTCTTTGCACTGGTTTCAAGATCTGCTTACAGATAAGCGTTTTGGGGCCGCTCTTTGGCGGACGATTATGGTTTGTTTTCTAAGCGTAGCATTAAATGTTCTCGTGTTGTTTCCGACGATTTTTATTGTTGTCGTCTATTTTCCCAAATGGGAACGGGTGCTTAATCTGATTGCTTTGCTTCCTTACGCACTCCCTGGTGTTGTTGCAGCAGTTGGTTTAATCAAGCTGTATTCATCGGGTCCAATTGCGATTTCGGGGACGATTTGGATTCTGATTGGAGCCTATTTTGTAACGATATTACCCTACATGTATCAAGGGATCCGCAACAGCCTGCGTACGGTTAGAGCGATCGAACTGATGGATGCGGCACAGCTGCTGGGAGCGAGTAAATGGCAGGCTTTTTATAAGGTGATTATTCCAAACGTGTTATCAGGACTTACGGTTTCCATTCTATTGTCCTTTTCGATCCTTTTTGGTGAATTCGTATTGACGAATTTATTGGTCGGCGGACAATTTGAAACGATTCAAATTTATCTTTATCGGCGTATGGCAGAAAGCGGTCATTTAGCAAGCGCAGTGGTTATCTGTTATTTCGTGCTGATTCTGCTTTTGTCAGCTCTTATTCTGCGCATGAGCAAATGGATTTTTCGGACGACAAAAGTAGACTAAGAGCGAAAGGAGGCGGTATTCATGAGTCGGTTAAGTATACAAAATGTCACCAAGTATTTTGGAGCGGATACGGTGCTGGATCATTTAAACCTAGATGTAGAAAAAGGAGAGTTCGTAACCCTGCTCGGACCGAGTGGATGTGGAAAAAGCACGCTTTTACGCTGTATCGCCGGTCTGGCTGTAATGGAAGAGGGCGCTATTATGCTTGAAGGCAGGGATATATCGGCTGATCTTCCGAAGGATCGTGGTGTGGGAATGGTATTTCAATCCTATGAATTATTCCCGAACATGACGGTGTATGACAATATTGCCTTTGGACTGAAAATGCATAAGATGCCCAAGGATGCCATTCGCAAGCGTGTGGATGAAATGATTCAAGTCATCGACCTGCCGAATAAAATGAATGCTTATCCGCACGAGCTATCTGGTGGGCAGCAGCAGCGAGTTGCGTTAGCCCGTTCGATGGCTAATCAACCGAAGGTTATGCTGATGGATGAGCCATTGAGTGCTTTGGATGCAAAAATTCGCCGCAATTTAAGAGTTGAACTGCGCAACATTCAAAAAAAGCTAGGAATGACGACTATTTTTGTAACGCACGATCAGGAAGAAGCTTTAACGATGTCGGATCGCGTTTGCGTCATGTACAAAGGGAAGATTGTCCAAATGGGCACTCCAGAAGAGATTTATACGAATCCAAAAACGGAATTTGTTGCGCGGTTTATCGGAAATTATAATATACTTAGCATAGAAGAATTAAGGTTATGGAATGGAGACATTAGATTAGCTGGCAAGCAATTTGCAGTTCGTCCAGAGTCCATGCGTCTTTACCCTTTACTGGAAACAATCGAGGACTTGATTCCATGCTTTGAAGCGGAATGTATGATCACTGAAGCAACGGTGCTGGGCAATATTATGCGTTATGTTGTAGACTTAAAAGGTTTAAAGCTAACCGTAGATGCTTTGAATATAAGTGGTAAAAGCGGCTTGGGAATAGGAATGACAGTTAAGCTGAGATTACCTATAGAAGAATGTAAAGTACTTGCTGATGGTGGTGTGTGATTTTTGTCTATTTTGTCAGAGGAAAGAAAGCTGGTAATCTTGGAATGCTTAGAGCGTGAAGGGAAGGTCATGGTCCTTTCACTTGCCGAGCAATTGAATGTGTCGACTGAAACGATTCGTCGTGATCTGCTTATTCTGGAGCGGGAAGAAAAGCTCAAACGAGTTTATGGAGGAGCCGTCCAACCCACCTTCAGAAATGATGAAGCCCCGTACACCATTAGGCAAAAAACGAATGCAAATGAGAAAAAAGCCATTGGTATGCGGGCGGCCGAGTTAATTGAGGATGGAAGCACGATAGTTATTGATATTGGCACGACAACCTTAGAGCTTGCGAAGTCGATTCAAGGGAATAAAAGATTGACGATTTTAACAAATTCGTTGCGAGTTGCTGCTTGTTTATTGGAATCGATCAGCATGGAGCGATTTACCGGTAAGGTCATCTTACTAGGTGGGGAAGTTAATGCCGAGCAGCACTCGATCAGTGGCACACTTTGTGAGCAAATGATGCTGCAATTTCGTGTAGATCAAGCCTTTCTTTCGGTTGGTGGGATTTCGTTAACTCATGGGATAACGGATTTTGATGTCAATGAAGCTGCGATGTCACGAGTTTTTGCAGCGGCCGCGCAAGAGGTAATTGTTTTGGGTGATCATTCGAAGCTTAGGATTAGCACATTTGCCCATATCATTCCCTTTGAAAAGGCAGATGTAATCATTTCTGAGACGAGCTGTCCCCCAGAGTGGCAGCCTGTAATGGAAGAAAAGCGCGTACAATGGATTCAGGCTAGTTTACCTACTCATTCTTCTAAACGAGGTGAAATTTAAGTGGCAAAGGTCATTATGGTTGTATTGGATGGACTAAGATATGATGTGGCAAAAGCATCGATGGGGTATTTAAATCACCTGCTTGAAGTATCCAAAGCAGCTTGCTATAAAGTGAAATCAGAGCTACCTAGCCTATCGCGTCCCTTATATGAAGTACTACTGACAGGCACACCTAGCTCTGTTAATGGGATTACAGGAAATCAAACCGTGCGACTATCCAATCAAAAAAGTATTTTTCATATAGCTAGTGAGCAAGGCCTAATAACTGCTGCTGCAGCTTATTATTGGGTTAGTGAATTATATAACCGTGCCCCTTTTGATCGAATTGAGGATCGTGAGCAGCACGATAGTAAACAAGCAATCCAACATGGTAAATTTTATTTTGACGACACCTATCCAGATACCCATTTATTTGCAGATGCTGAGGTGCTGCGACGTCAACATGATCCGGATTTTTTATACATTCACCCCATGGGAATTGATGATATAGGTCATCGTTATGGCGGTAGCTCGAAGGAATACCGTGGGAAGGCGATGGAAGCTGACAGCATCTTAGCCTCATTGCTTCCGCTTTGGATGGAACAAGGCTATGAAATCGTCATAACCTCCGATCATGGCATGAGTGACGAGGGCCAGCATGGAGGCATTACTCCTGAGGAGAGAGATGTGCCTTTATTTTGTATCGGTGCTGCAGTAAAGCCAGGCTTATACGATGAGGTAATTCCGCAGCTTGGCATGGCTCCGTTAATCTGCCAAATGCTTGCGATTCCCGTTGACGCTGGGATGAAGCGAGAATCCTTTCCAGGATTTAACCAAATATGAAGGGACTTACCACAGCATGAAGGTAGATTTTCATTTTCATTTAGAAGAAGGACCCTATTCCTTGGAGTGGCTGAAACGTACATCACAAGCGCTGAGTGCAACCAACCCTGCAGTGGATAAAATCAATACCTTGGAATGGATAGAAGGAATTAATACGGATTTGAGCCTTCGAATTGAGCAAGGTTGTTTTTCGGAAGAGTGGATTTTACGGTTTTTAGATAGAGGTCGAGCTCAAGGTATAGAGCATTTTGGACTAGTTGATCACCTTTACAGATTTGTTGAATTTAAAGCTTATTATGAAAAATATATGCTGGTGGACGACAGTTTGCTGGGGCAGCTGCAGAAAAACTGGTTGGATAAGGTTTGTACTTATTCGATTGAAGATTTTTTAAGTGGCGTT
Organism: Paenibacillus psychroresistens; assembly: GCF_009728935.1. Classification (GTDB taxonomy): domain Bacteria; phylum Bacillota; class Bacilli; order Paenibacillales; family NBRC-103111; genus Paenibacillus_AC; species Paenibacillus_AC psychroresistens. The sequence continues at coordinate 189,664 of NZ_CP034235.1, forward strand.
CGTAAGGTGGCAAATTCTCGAAACGATCTTTCTATTGGTGTCGAAGCGGATTATTTCCTTGGAGCGGATGAAGATTTAAAAGCGTTGCTTGCTCCATACGAGCTCGACTACGTTATTGGAGCCGTGCATTTCAACGAAGGCTGGGGCTTTGATAATCGCGAGGTGAAGGAACGGTTCGAGCATTTAAACCTAGTAGAATTATATCAAAAGCATTTTCATGTTGTTCAGCAAGCCATTGCAAGCGGCTTATTTGATTTTATAGCACACTTGGACAATATGAAGGTTTTTGGCTATCGACCTGATGAAAGCTTGCTGATGCCTTTCTATAAAGAAGTAGCTTGCGCACTAAAAAAAGCAAACCTAGCAACGGAAATCAATACAGGCTTAGCTTATCGTTACCCAGTTAAGGAAATGTGCCCAAGCCCATTATTTCTTCAGACTCTTTTTGAACATCAGATTCCCATAACTCTATCCTCGGATGCACACTTTCCTGACGATATAGGCACTCAATTGGACGAAGCCCTGGGACTTGCTGAAAGTGTCGGCTATCAGGAAATCGTATATTTCAAAAATCGTAAAAGATATACCTTATCAATTAAATAGCTACTCTCAGAAAATTCTCATTTACGATAGAAACAAATTTATGTACAATATAGTCAGCGGAAGCACCACCAAACGTAGATTATCTATGATTTGGTTGGTGCTTTTTTTGTGTTTTTTAAAAAATTGGTTAGGAAGGGGATTTAGTGTGAGGATAGAACATGATCGGCTTTTCAAAGAGCTGCTGCGTACCTTTTTCGCAGAGTTTATGGATTTGTTTTTTCAAGAGGTGTACGAAGCAATTGATTTCAATCATGTAGCCTTCTTGTCGGAGGAGGTGTTTACGGACGTTGTAGTTGGGGAGGTGCATAAAGTGGACGTGTTAATTGAAACGAAGCTGAAGGATAAGGATGCATTGATTATTGTGCATTTTGAATCTCAAGCCCAATTTCAGGAGAAGTTTGCGGAACGGATGTTCATTTATTCCAGTCGGTTATATGCGAAGTATCGCAAGCCAATAATTCCTATCGTCATTTTCAGCTATGATCAAGTGAAAGAGGAGCCAGATCATTTTGTAATGAGGTTGCCGTTCATAGAGATTCTGAGTTTTCAATTTTTTAAGCTTGAACTGCGGAAAAAGAATTGGCGGGATTTCATAGAACAAGATAACCCTGTAGCTGCTGCGCTCCTGAGTAAAATGGGGTATACTAAGGAAGATCGCGTACAAGTAAAAAAAGAGTTTTTGCGAATGCTTGTACGGCTCCATTTGGACCCGGCACGGATGCGTTTGATCAGTGGATTCTTCGATACATATTTAAAGCTAGACGACATAGAAGAAATTCAGCTTCAGAAGGAGATTGCAATGTTGGAACCACATGAGGAGGAGAAAATTATGGATTTGAGGACAAATTGGGAGAAGACAGCGGAGCTAAATGGAGAGTTAAAAGGGGAACAAAAAATTCTTAAAAAATTCCTAAAAGCACATTTTGGAGATGATAGTAGGGTTATGCTTGAACAGATAGATCATTTAACTGATCTAGATATTCTAGAGCAGCTAACGGACCAATTATTCCAAAACTCTGATTTTTCTGAAGCCAAAAAGCTGGTTAGTGAAGCGTATAACAAGCGACAATCATTAATTTAATTTATCCAAAATAAAAAGGCTAATTTTTCAGTAGAATTAACTACTTGAAGATTAGCCTCTCTTTTTGTATTTAAACATTTTCAAAATAATCTCCATTCTTCAATTTATCAGTAAACTTTTGCAGCCATTCATAATATTTCGCCGCGTGCATCAGCTTGTGCAAGTCTCTAAGCCCCAATTGGCGATCCTCATCAGGTGTATCTATGGCAAGCACGAATTCCTTGAGATCAGGCATGACTTTATCTATCGTCTCGGTCATTACTTGGATCTCTCGCTCCAAGCTTTTCGTGAGGAAGTTCTGAAAGGCTCGAAAAAAATCGGCTTCCGCCAAATATAAATTTTGTTTTTGCTGCTTTTCCTCCAATTTGACCACCATCTGTGAGTCCAACAAAGAACGTATGGCATAGCTCATATTGCTTTTGCTCATATTCATTTCAACCTTCATCTCTTCGAGCGTCATCGGACGATCCTCAAAAAACATCACCCCATATAATTCTCCATAAGAGCTTGTTACTCCATAAAAATCCATAGTCTCTGAAATCGCATGAATCACCTGCTGGCGAAGCTGCATTCTTTTGTCCTTATAGGGATTATTTGGTTCTGAGGACATAACGGGACACTTCCTATTCTTTGCTGCTGAATGTTAGCTAATGAGAACGTTCTCTTTAGTATAAATGAATTGGGCTGATTTACAAAAGCTTTATTCTGATTTTACATGGGGTTGACCCTTTGTAAGCCCTCTTTGTGTACAATAATAATTGAATACAAGTGATTAATAGCAAAATTTGTCGTTATAATAAGTTCTGTTGAATTATTTTTGAATTCCTTAAAATTATAAGGTGGTGAGACATTGAAGCGTTTTGGAGAACCTCAGTCCTTGATATTTATGCTGCCTGCTTTAGTGCCTTTAACTATTTTCTGGTTAGCTCCAATGGTCTATGTTTTTTATTTAAGTTTTACAACGTGGGATTTCATGAGCCCGGTTAAAGAATTTGTTTTCTTAGAGAATTTTAGCTCGATCCTACATGACCCAGCATTCTATAAAACTTTAAAAGTAACCTTACTCTTTTCGCTAGGTAGTGTTATCCCAGTATTAGTTGGCGGTCTGATGCTGGCTTTATTGCTCGATCATAAACTCCGCGGAACAAGTGTATATCGGCTATTTATCTTCATGCCCTGGGTAACGCCTACTGTAGCCATATCCATTGTATGGTCCTGGATTTATGAACCCAAGGTAGGCTTGGCAAACAGTATATTGTCAGTGTTTGGATTAAAAAGCATTGCTTGGCTGCAGGATTCGGATTGGGCTTTATTCTCAGTATTGATCGTCACCATTTGGAAATTGCTTGGCTGGGCGATGGTTTTTTATTTGGTTGCATTGCAGAACGTGCCCCCAAGCTTAAAAGAAGCAGCAGAATTAGATGGAGCCAATAAATATCAACGATTTTTTAATATTACACTGCCAGTCATTTCGCCAACCACCTTCTTCTTATTTATCGTCATGCTAATTGAATCTTTACAGGCTTACGATCAGATCAATGTTCTGACTCAGGGAGGGCCTTCGGGCAATACCCGCACCTTGCTGTATATGTATTACCTAGCCGCCTTTGATCAATTTAATGTGGGGTATGCCTCAGCTATTGTTATTGTTTTGGTTATTATCTGCATTGTATTGTCGCTTTGCTCCATGCTAGTAAGCCGGAAAATGGTTCATCACTCATAAACGGAATGGAGGTTGCCTCGATGAAAACATCCGCTCAAAAGCTATTGCGTGCCTTGCATTATCTGGCTCTTTCTATAATCAGCGTCCTGATGACCTTTCCTTTCTTTTGGATGGTTTCCAGCGCTTTGAAGACCAATGACGAAATTTTTGCCTTTCCGCCAACCTTATGGCCCGCACACCCGCTTTGGGGAAATTTTCTCGATGCTTGGCATGCAGCACCCTTTGGCCGTTATTTATTGAATAGTATTTTTGTAGCCGGAACGATTGTGGTCATTCAGGTGATTAATTCATCCATGATGGCTTATGCCCTTACCCAAATGCGGTTCGTTTTTCGCCGCACAGTTATGGGAGTGGTGTTGATCAGCTATATGCTGCCAGCTACAGCAACCTATTTGCCTGCTTATATCATTCTCTCGAAGCTGCATTTAATTGATACCTATACCGGACTTATCATCTCAAATAGCGTTAGTGTCTTTTCTATATTTCTTATGCGGACAGCCTTCTTGCAAATATCGAAGGAATTGGCCGAAGCCGCCAAAATCGATGGGGCCTCCCATTTTCGCATCCTTTGGAGCGTTTTTATCCCGTTGACTCGCCCTATGATTACGGTGATGTCTCTGATTACTTTTATCTCGCAATACAATAATTATTTCTGGCCGTCCCTCATCACGAAAAACCCGGATTTGCGGCTCGTTTCAGCTGGATTGAGAAGCTTTTTTGTGGAAGGGGGTGCATACGGATTAAAATGGCCGCTCATTATGGCTGGAAGTGCTATCACGATTATACCGTTAATCATTTTATTTATCGTATCTCAAAAAGTCATTATGCAAGGTGTCAGCTACAGTGTAGAAGTAAATAAGGGATAGTAAGTATCAGATAAATGGAGGAGACCATACCAATGAAAAATACAAAGAATTGGGCAGTTCTATTAATGGTAGTGTGTATGTTTGTATTGGCGGCATGTGGTGAAAAAGGGACCGTAACACCAGATAATTCAAGCAGTGAGCAGCCTGCAGCAACTACTAGTGAAACAGCAGCTACAGCAACACCTGAGATAGAAGCGGCAAAAGAACCCGTATCCATCGAATTCTGGTATGGACTAGGCGGTAAGCTAGGTGAGAACGTGGAAAAGCTTATAGCTAAGTTTAATGAATCTCAAAAAGAAGTTATCGTTAAAGGAATTGTACAACCGGATTACACAGAATCCAAAAAACAGCTTCAAGCTGCCATAGCCGCTAAAAAAGTACCGGCAGCCGTTCTTGTAGCCGATATGGACTGGGCAAGAAAAGGTTACTTCATTTCATTGGATGAAATGATTGCACAAGATACAGCTTTTAATAAACCTGATTTCATTCCGACATTTTTAGAGCAAGGTCTGGTCGATGGTAAGCAATTCTTCTTGCCTATGTATGGCACGACACAGCTGCTTTATTATAATAAAGCTATTTTTGAACGCAATGCGATTGATCTTAACCGTATGAAAACATGGGAGGGCGTTGCGTCCGTTGCCAAGGAAATTACGGAGAAAGAAAAAGGCAAGGTAATTGGCTGGGAGCCGATGTGGGGTCAAGAAAACCTAATCGATGCCGTATTTAGTAAAGGTGGAAAAGTAATTAGTGACGACGGCAAGACGCTTTTAATTGATTCCCCGGAATGGATTGAAACGTGGAGCGCGTTTGGCGATTGGATTCACAAGGATAAAATCATGAGCATTCATTCTGGCGGACAAGGCTGGGAATATTGGTATAAAACGATTGATGATGTGATGAAAGGAACAGCAGCGGGATACACGGGATCAAGCGGCGATCAAGGCGATTTGGATTTCAACATAGTTGGCGCATTAGAGCAGCCGTCATGGGAAGGTCATGAAGCAAAACCGGCAGCAACAGCTTTACTGGCTGGTATTCCAGCACTTGCAAGCCCAGAGGAACAGCAAGCTGCTTACAAATGGCTGACGTTCTTTAACAACACGGAGAACACCGCTTTTTGGTCCATGAACACAGGCTACATCGCAGTTCGTACATCAGCTTTAGAAGACGCAACCTTCAAAGCTTTCGGCGAAGCTAATCCACAAAGCCAAATTCCATTGATGCAAGCTAAGCATGGCTCAGCTCCGTTTAATGATCCTACAGGCGGGAAAATTACAGATGCTTTGAATATTGCTAAAGATAAAGTCGAAATTGAAAATATCCCGGCAGAAAAAGCACTTAAAGAAGCTAAAGAGATTGCTCAAAAGGAATTGGATAAAGCTCTAGGAGGCAAGTAAATAATGCAATGGTTACTTGAATCTACATCAGGAAATAGCCCTCAGCCGCAATATGCAAGAGAAAGCTTTGAATTAACAGAAGCGGCGGAGTGGCTGGCTATAGATATCCAATGTGTTAGAGAGCATCAATTTCAATTTTATCTGACCGACTCCCAAGGTGCTATCCGAGCACAATATTACGCAATGATCAGCAAAACACGTATTGTCGTAGGTCCAACCGCAGCTTTATCAAGCTGCGGTTCGGTTCCTGGTATTATTCCGCAAGGGTTATGGTCTTTGCATATCGTTGGCTTCCCAGCAGAAAATTCACTTTCATTTAGCTTGAAAGTGACAGCTGGAATAGGTGATTGCCCTGCAGGTACACTGCCGATTACTGGGGATCAAATGTGGATAAACACAGAATCAGATGCGCAATTGCATTATAATCTTTATGATTGGAATCGTGAATATAAAGCTAGCTTAAAGAGAAATTTATCTTTGCCTAAGATGCCAAGCTGGTTTGCAGGGGATTTTCATATGCATACGCTGCTATCTGATGGCAAACGGACACCCATAGAGCTTACTCAAGCAGCCGTCCAGCGCGGGCTTGATTTTATTGTTATAACCGAGCATAACGCTATGACCACAGGATGGCCAGTAACATCGCTTTTGGTTATCCCTGGCGTAGAGATCACTTCCTCCAAGGGTCATTTTAATGCTATTGGTTTAAGTGAATGGATTGATTTTGTCGGAAACAAATCGGTACCTATTATGGAAACAGAAGAAGGCATGAATCGCGTATTGGATGAGGTTAGACAGCAAGGTGCAATCAGCAGCTTGAATCATCCCATGTTAATTCCTTATGAATGGCAGTTTAAAGAAACACCGATGGAGAAGTTTGACACCATTGAGCTTTGGAACGACCCCACCTATCCAGATAATGTAGAGGCGACTGAGCAAGCCATCCGTGTATGGGATGAGCTATGGGCAAATGGCCAGCTATTATGGGGAATTGGCGGGAGTGATCTTCATTTACTTGCTGGAGAGAGCTATGTGGAGGGTGGGAAATCTGCAGAGGTAGGAGACCCTACAACCTTTGTTTGGTGTGATAAGCTAACGGCGAATGAGATAATTAATGCAGCAAAACAGGGGCATAGCTACATGAGCCGAGGACCAAGATTATCTCCAGTATTGGAATCAGCGGGCAGGCATTATTTACCAGGCCAACAAATTTTAAATCACTTATCCAACAACCAAGAGAATGATATGAAGCAACTTAGCGAGCTTACTTATCGTCTACAAGTAACCGATGCACCAGTAGGCTCTTACTTAATTTGGTTTATAGATGGCAAAGAAACTCATATTGAAAACATAGATATAAATGAAATGAACTATGCATACAGTTTATCATGGAATTTAGAGGATTTTCATTGGATTCGACTTGAAGTTCGCGATGAGCAAAGGGCGTTATTGGCTTTAGTAAATCCATTTTATTGCGGCGTTCCAATTTCTCAGAAAAGGCTTTGGTCTGAGTTCGTTAATTGGAAAACAGAAGCAGTAGAAGGTGTTGTGGATGATAGAGCTAACAATTAAAGGGCGAAGCTACCCGATTCGCGGGTTATTGTTCGATAAAGACGGCACGCTTATGAGCTTCATCACCTTCTGGGGGAAATGGTGTGAAAGGCTGCTTTATCATTTTCAAGATCAGCTGGCTAACTGCCAAGTGAGAATACCAGAAGATTGGGCTCAACGAATATTTGGCATTGTATATGATAAGTATGGAGCGATAATCGATTATGATCGTTCTGGACCATTAGCCATGGCAACAACCAATGATATCCTAGCGATTCTTTGCTGGCATGCTTATCGATTCGGTTTGCCATGGCATCAGGCCATGCTTATAGCCCAAGCATCACAAAAAACAACAGATGCTGAGATGAACCAGCTTCGTCCAGCTCAAGCACTAGCTGGTTTGCTCCCATTTCTGGAGCAATGCCGTTTGCATAAGCTGCCTTTGGCTGTGGTAACTGCAGATGATACAACGTCAGCAGAGCTGCATTTGGAATGGATGGGCATTCGTGCCTTTTTCCAAACGGTGATTGGTCATGACCAGGTGATATTGGGTAAGCCAAATAGCGAAATGGTGGAGCTGGCTTGCGAGCGACTGCAGCTTAAACCTTCTGAGGTTGCTATCATTGGGGATACGGATGGCGATATGTACATGGGGAAGGCGGCAGGTGTAGCCTTAACCATTGGCATACTGCCCCAAACAAGCTCCAATCACGATTCCATGGATTTGACCGAAGCAGACGTAAGAATTTATGACTATGAGCAATTGGAAATAACGTGTAGCGAGGACGAGAGGTGATTTAACAATGGGGTGGTGGTTGTTATTTCTAGCCATTTTGTTCGAATTGTCGGGTACGATTTCCATGAAATTATCCAATGGCTTCACGAATTTATGGCCATCCTTATTTTTACTGGTTTTTTACGGCCTGAGCTTTTTCCTGCTGTCGCACGCGCTTAAATATATTGAGATGAGTGTTGCTTATGCCACATGGTCAGGTGTGGGGATTGTAGCGATTGCTCTGGTTGCCTACTTCTATTTTCATGAGCCCTTCAACGTAACGAAAGTCATGTGGATTTTAATCATTGTAATTGGAATTATTGGCTTAAATATGAGCAGCAAAGCTCATTGAACCTATTTACGGAATGGGGATGTTACTAATATGCTTCAATCTGCACAGCAAATGTCAGTCGAAATCACGAAAACACTAACCTCTAACTATCTATTGCACCTACCTGAAGGATACGGAGAGCTAGATAAAAAATGGCCGCTTATCCTCTTTTTACACGGAATGGGAGCTCGGGGAGATAACCTCGACGCCATTAAGCATTATGGTATTCCCCTGGTAGTCGAGCGGGACAATAGCTTTCCCTTTGTCGCCGTTTCGCCTCTTTGTCCTGAAGATTCCATATGGATGGCCGAAAATGAAACATTGATAGCTTTGCTGGATAAAATTCAAAATGAATATGAGATCGATTCAAGCCGAGTCTATCTAACGGGGCTTAGCATGGGAGGATACGGCACGTGGTACCTCGCTTCTCATTACCCGGAACGATTTGCAGCTATCGCCCCTATTTGTGGGGGAGGCGATACGGACGCCATGAAATACTTAGAGCATGTACCCACATGGGTTTTCCATGGTACGGACGATGACGTTGTACCGTTCAAGGCTTCAGAATCCATGGTGGAAGCTTTATTAGCCTGCGGTGGTAATGTGAAATTTACCATTTACTCAGGAGTCAAGCATGATGCTTGGACAGAGACTTACGACAATCCCGAGCTATACGAGTGGTTTCTGCAGCATTCCACAAGCAATAGATGAACATTCTTATTAAGAGGCTACCCTTCAAGTGGAGTTATCTACTTGAAGGGTAGCCTCTTTCCAGTATAATGTTTCCGAAATATACCCTATGATATTTTCCTGAAATGTGTTTTTATTGTAAAACGAATGCTACTTTTATCATGTAGCAGAAAACGGTATACTTAAGCTATTCAATTATAAAGGAGGCTCATTTCGTTGAGCTTACAAATACGAGGCTGGAAGCATGTATTCAAGCTGGATCCAGCGCGTTCTTTGCACGATGATGCCTTGGAGCGGGTTTGTTTATCAGGTACAGATGCGATTATTGTAGGTGGCTCTTCGGATATCTCCTATGACAATACCGTTGATCTGTTATCACGCATCCGCAGATATGAGCTTCCGTGTGTTCTTGAGATTTCGACAACAGAAGCTATTGTACCTGGCTTTGATCTGTACTTTATACCGGTGGTATTGAATGCAGGGAATACGGAGTGGATCACAGGGCAGCATCAACGGGCATTAAGAGATTACGGGTCATTGCTTCGTTGGGAGCAAATGATTCCTGAAGGCTACGTTATTCTAAACGAGAATTGCACCGCAGCCGCTTTAACGGAGGCTGATTGCAATTTAACTGAACAAGATATCATGGCGTATGCAAGAATGGCAGACAAGCTTTTCCGCATGCCTATTTTCTATATGGAGTACAGTGGTGTGTTTGGTAATATGGAGTGGGTACAGCAAGCGGCGAAGGTTATACAAGGTGCCCAGCTGTTCTATGGGGGCGGCATTGATAGTCCAGAAAAAGCCCTACAAGCTTCGGCTGCAGCGGATACCATAGTTGTAGGCAATGTCGTTTATGATAATTTAGAGCAAGCTATCGCAACAGTGGCGGCAGTGAAAGTAACCTTATAAATGAGGATTGTTTCCTAAACGGCACTGTCATATAATAGAACAAACGTTTGTTTATTGGTAGTTCTTTATTTTAGAAAGGATAATATATGATGAATGCGCAAATTGATATATACGAGTCGATATCCAAATTAAATCCGGAACAGAAAAAAGCGGTAGAGGCGGTAAGTGGGCCGCTATTAATCATGGCTGGAGCAGGCAGTGGCAAGACACGGGTACTGACCCACCGGATTGCTTATTTAGTTGCTTCTGGCAAGGCGGCGCCTTGGAGTATTCTCGCCATTACCTTTACTAATAAAGCAGCACGTGAAATGCAGGATCGGGTTGGACAGCTAGTTGGGAATTCAGCAAGAGATATCTGGGTTTCCACCTTCCACTCCATGTGTGTGCGTATTCTGCGCCGAGATATTTCGCGTATTGGATTTACGAATAATTTCACGATACTGGATTCCACGGATCAGCTTTCGGTTATTCGCGCTTGCATGAAAGAATTGAACATCGACACGAAGAAGTTTGAACCCAAAGCCATCCAAGCCGCCATGGGCGGAGCCAAGAATGAGCTAATCTCACCCGAGCAGTTTGCCAATAAAATCGGTGATTATATGCAGGACATTACCGCCAAAGTATACAAACTCTATCAAAAAAAGCTTAAAAGCAACAATTCGCTAGATTTCGATGATTTAATTATGATGACGATTCAATTGTTTAACGAGGAACCCGAAGTGCTCCAGCACTATCAGAATAAGTTTCTTTACATCCACGTGGATGAGTATCAGGATACGAATCGGGCCCAATATATGCTGTGCAAAATGATCGCAGAGCGCCATCATCGTATTTGTGTGGTAGGTGACGGAGATCAGTCGATTTACGGCTGGCGTGGAGCGGATATCACGAATATCTTGAATTTTGAGCAGGATTATCCGGAAGCCACAACGATACTATTAGAGCAAAACTACCGATCTACCTCGAATATATTGAATGCAGCGAACAAAGTCATAGCTAACAATACAGGCCGTAAACCGAAGAATCTCTGGACCAGCAAGGACGAAGGCGCCAAAATCCAGCTCTACCAAGCAGATACCGAGCATGAAGAAGGGTACTTTATTACCTCAGAGATTAAGAAGAGCATAGCCAATGGTAAAAAATATCTGGATCACGCTATCCTATATCGCGCCAATGCACAGTCTCGGGTTATAGAGGAAATTCTGATCAAGTCGGAGATTCCTTATAAGATTTTTGGCGGCATTAAGTTCTACGACCGTAAAGAAATCAAGGACATTCTCGGCTATTTACGTTTAATTTCCAATCCGAATGATGATATTAGTTTAGTGCGGATTATTAATGTGCCGAAGCGGGCGATTGGCGATACAACCGTGGATAAGCTTATCGCATTGTCGCTTCAGAAGGACCAATCTATTTTTGAAACGCTGTTGGATCATTTGGATGAGCTTGAGGTTAGTCCACGTACGAAGAAGGCTTTAAGTGATTTTTGTGATTTAATCAGCAATTTATATCGTATGGTGGAGTATATAAGCGTAACAGAGCTAGCCGAGCAGCTGCTGGAGCAAACTCAGTATCGTGCTGAATTAATCCGCGAAGGCTCGTTAGAATCCAAATCGCGCTTAGAGAATATAGAAGAATTTCTCTCGGTTACCCAAGAATTTGAGAAACGAAATGAAGATGAAGACCGCTCCTTGCTGGCTTTTTTAACAGATCTAGCTTTAATTGCAGACATTGATTTGATGGGCAAGGATCCCGAGGTAGCCGTTGACAACAATTCAGTTGTATTAATGACAATGCATAGCGCTAAGGGATTGGAGTTTCCGGTTGTATTCATTGCAGGGATGGAAGAAGGCATATTTCCTCACAGCCGAACACTGGCAGACCCTGAAGAAATGGAAGAGGAACGTCGGCTAGCTTATGTTGGCATCACTCGAGCAGAGGAACAATTGTTTCTAACTTGCTCACGGATGCGAACTTTGTTTGGTAAAACCAACAGCAATATGCCTTCTCGCTTTTTGAAGGAAATCCCTGATGAAGTGAAAGAGTCGCCTTCACGGGGTAAAGAAAGCTATGGCGGAGGAGGAGCGGGCGCTTCTTATCGATTGGGACAAGCGCGTACTTTTGGGCAAAATGCAACGGGAAGCACTTTCGGACAGTCGTCGACAAGTATTAATACGAATAGGCCGGTAACTTCAACTCCGATGGTAGCTGCGACTGTAAATGGAGTGACCGATTTCAGGAATGGCGACAAAGTTGTTCATAACAAGTGGGGGACAGGCACTATTGTAGCTGTTAAAGGCACGGGTGAGGATATGGAGCTCAATATTGCTTTTCCGGCACCTGTAGGAGTAAAAAGGCTGTTGGCCAAATTTGCACCCATAACCAAGGCTTGAATACATTGTTGAAGAGGATGGAGATTAGATGGGAGAAATACAAGCGTCCGAGCAGCAGCTAGAGCAGATGAAACAGCTCATTGCTGAAATTAATCATCATAACAAGCTGTACTATACGTTGGATCAGCCAGAACTAACAGATAAGCAGTATGATCTTTTATATGATTCGTTGACTAACTTAGAAAAAGAAACAGGGATTACTCTGCCCTTTTCTCCTTCACTGAGAATTGGAGACGCACTGTTAAATGGATTTGAATCTTATAAACACCGCGCTAAGCTTTGGAGCTTGGATAAAGCCCAGAATATAACCGATCTCCAGACCTGGCATACACGTGCTATAAAGCTTTGGGAGCAGTATAATGCGGCCCATCCAGATGATTTACTGCCTCCGCTATCATTTGCAGTTGAGCTGAAATTTGATGGACTGTCTCTGAATTTGACCTATGAGCATGGAGATTTAGTGCAAGCGGCTACCCGTGGCAATGGAGTTATTGGAGAAAGTATCCTTGCTC
>NZ_CP034235.1:207500-267500 GCF_009728935.1 Paenibacillus psychroresistens
AAGTGTGTGTTAAGTGGGAAAGGATGTGGAGTTGCAAAGACAACCAGGATGTTGGCTTAGAAGCAGCCACCATTGAAAGAGTGCGTAATAGCTCACTGGTCGAGTGACTCTGCGCCGAAAATGTAACGGGGCTAAACACGCCACCGAAGCTATGGACTCAACACTTATGGTGTTGTTTGGTAGGGGAGCGTTGTCTATGCTGAGAAGGTGTACCGTAAGGAGCGCTGGAGAGTAGACAAGTGAGAATGCCGGTATAAGTAACGAAAAGACAAGTGAGAATCTTGTCCGCCGAAAGCCTAAGGGTTCCTGAGGAAGGCTCGTCCTCTCAGGGTAAGTCGGGACCTAACGCGAGGCCGAAAGGCGTAGTGGATGGACAACTGGTTGAAATTCCAGTACCACCGTGAACCGTTATGAGCAATGGGGTGACGCAGAAGGGGAAAGATGCAGACGGATGGAAGTGTCTGTGCAAGCAGTGAGGCTAAAGTGTAGGCAAATCCGCACTTTGTTAGGCTAGGCTGTGATGCGGAGGGAAAATTACAGTACCGAAGATCATGTACTCAAGCTGCCAAGAAAAGCCTCTAGCCAGGGAGAAGGTGCCCGTACCGCAAACCGACACAGGTGGGCGAGAAGAGTATTCTAAGGCGCGCGGAACAACTCTCGTTAAGGAACTCGGCAAAATGACCTCGTAACTTCGGGAGAAGAGGTGCCTCGGTAGGGTGAATAGCCCGAGGGGGCCGCAGTGAAAAGGCCCAAGCGACTGTTTAGCAAAAACACAGGTCTGTGCGAAGCCGTAAGGCGAAGTATACGGGCTGACGCCTGCCCGGTGCTGGAAGGTTAAGAGGAGTGGTAAGCCGCAAGGCGAAGCTATGAATTGAAGCCCCAGTAAACGGCGGCCGTAACTATAACGGTCCTAAGGTAGCGAAATTCCTTGTCAGGTAAATTCTGACCCGCACGAATGGCGTAACGACTTGGGCGCTGTCTCAACGAGAGATCCGGTGAAATTTTAATACCTGTGAAGATGCAGGTTACCCGCGACAAGACGGAAAGACCCCATGGAGCTTTACTGTAACTTAATATTGAATTTGGGTATGATCTGTACAGGATAGGTGGGAACCTTTGAGACATGAGCGCCAGCTTGTGTGGAGGTGACGTTGGGATACCACCCTGATCCTACCTAGGTTCTAACCTATGCCCCTGAACCGGGGCAAGGGACCGTGTTAGGTGGACAGTTTGACTGGGGCGGTCGCCTCCTAAAGTGTAACGGAGGCGCCCCAAGGTTCCCTCAGAATGGTTGGAAATCATTCGAAGAGTGCAAAGGCATAAGGGAGCTTGACTGCGAGACCAACAAGTCGAGCAGGGACGAAAGTCGGGCTTAGTGATCCGGTGGTTCCGAATGGAAGGGCCATCGCTCAACGGATAAAAGCTACCCTGGGGATAACAGGCTTATCTCCCCCAAGAGTCCACATCGACGGGGAGGTTTGGCACCTCGATGTCGGCTCATCGCATCCTGGGGCTGAAGTAGGTCCCAAGGGTTGGGCTGTTCGCCCATTAAAGCGGTACGCGAGCTGGGTTCAGAACGTCGTGAGACAGTTCGGTCCCTATCTGTCGTGGGCGCAGGAAATTTGAGAGGAGCTGTCCTTAGTACGAGAGGACCGGGATGGACGTTCCGCTGGTGTACCAGTTGTTCCGCCAGGAGCATCGCTGGGTAGCCAAGAACGGACGGGATAAGCGCTGAAAGCATCTAAGCGTGAAGCCCCCCTCAAGATGAGATTTCCCAGTATGTAAGACCCCTTGTAGACCACGAGGTTGATAGGTTTGAGGTGGAAGTGCAGCAATGTATGGAGCTGACAAATACTAATCGGTCGAGGGCTTACCCCAATAAGACTTCTTATGCAGTCATGTATAAGAAGCAGTGTGTTACCTGGATGTTTCACAACTTTTTGCTTCGTTTCTAGTTTTCAGGGAATAATCCTTGAATTGCACCGCGTTTGGTAATGATGGCGGAGGGGAACCACGCGTTCCCATCTCGAACACGACCGTTAAGCCCTCCAGCGCCAAGGGTACTTGAACCGCAGGGTTCTGGGAGAGTAGGACGTTGCCAAGCAAAACAAAAAGCCTTTTGGGTTTATTCCCAGAAGGCTTTTTTTCGTTATCTGCTGCCATTTGATTCTTCCTATATAAAGCGATATTATCTGTCTATAATGGGAATAAATAAGGATGAGAATTAGTAAACTCAGATTGGTTCGACAAAGCACTTGGCAAATTAAAAATTAGTGCTATAATGTAGTTAAGGTCAAAGAAAGTCAAAGTCAATTTGTTCTGGAATTGGGGGATGAAATTGATGCGAAATGCTTCTGAAGTGATCGAGCAGTATCTTAAGCAGATATTGCTGCAAAGCCCGCTTGGGATTATCGAAATCCAGCGGAATGATTTAGCCGATCAGTTTCAATGTGTTCCGTCACAAATTAACTACGTGATTAGCACGCGGTTTACGTTTGAGAAGGGTTATATCGTGGAAAGCAAACGCGGCGGTGGTGGCTACATCCGGATTCAACAGGTGGAGTTAACTTCACACGGCTCGATTTTTGATCATATCTCTTGCACTATAGGTGGACATATCGATCAAACAACATCGGAAGGTTTGTTATATCAATTGAAAGAAGGGGAATATATTACCCTTCGGGAGGCAAAGCTGATTCAAGCAGCCTTATCGCGTGATGTTCTGCTATTTAAGCTTCCTTTTCGCGATGAATTTCGTGCCAGCTTGTTAAAGGTTATGCTAACTGCTTTACTTAGTAAGTAATAATTTGGCTTAATGAACGATTGGGGGGATTGAGACCAATGCTTTGTCAGGAATGTGAAAAGAGACCTTCCACCTTACATTTTACGAAGATTGTAAACGGAGAAAAGACGGAATTCCATATATGTGAAGCTTGTGCTCGCGAGAAAGGCGAGATGATTCCGGGCACACCAAATGGGTTCTCAATCCATAACTTGTTATCGGGGCTTCTAGCTTTTGATCCAAGTATAGCTAAGGGATTAGGTGTTAAAACAGTACCCCTGCGTTGTGAGCAATGTGGTTTAACGTATGCACAATTCAGTAAATTAGGCAGATTTGGCTGTAGCTCCTGTTATACTCATTTTTCTGACCGTTTGGATCCATTAATCAAAAGAGTACATGGAAATATAGGTCATGTTGGTAAAGTGCCTAAACGCTCCGGTGGACTTATACAATATAAAAGAGAAATCGAGCTCCTTAAGAAAGAACTGCTTGATCGTATAGAAAATGAAGAATTTGAGCATGCGGCAACAGTGAGAGATCAAATTCGTGAATTAGAGAAGAAGCTCATTGAGCTCTAGCGTAGTTTCTCGACTTACACGCTATGAAATTCATTTTTTAAATTCTAGAGGAGGTGTTGCCATGACATTAGGCCGTTTTACGGATAATGCATTAAGTGATTGGATGAAACGCGAGGGTCCGGATTCCGATATTGTCATAAGCAGCCGAATTCGAATTGCTCGTAACCTGCGGCCTTTTTCCTTTCCGATGCTTGCAACCAATCAGCAATCCAAGGAAGTGTTGGATCAAGTAGAGGAAGCTTCGCGGAATGAGGAGCTGGAAACGATCAGCCACTTTGAATTCATTCACCTATCGGATATGAAGGAACTTGAGAAAATGGTGCTGGTGGAAAAGCATTTAATCAGCCCATCGCTAGCCAACGATTCACGTAATGGAGCTGTGATGCTGAACGAAAATGAATCGATCAGTATTATGATAAATGAAGAAGATCATTTGCGAATTCAATGCATGAGTCCAGGCTTTCAGATTAGGGAAGCGTGGGATATGGCTAATCAAATTGATGATGTATTTGAGAATCAATTGGAATACGCCTTTGACGAAAAAAGAGGTTATCTAACGAGTTGTCCAACCAATGTAGGGACAGGGATTCGTGCTTCAGTCATGCTTCATCTACCAGCTTTGGTGCTTACCCAGCAAATCAATCGTATTTTATCAGCGATCACACAAGTTGGTTTAGCTGTTAGAGGGCTTTATGGTGAAGGCAGCGAGGCTATAGGCAATTTATTTCAAATTTCGAACCAGATCACTCTGGGCCAATCGGAAGAAGAAATTATTGATAATTTATATAGTGTGGTAAGACAAATTATTGAGCACGAAAGAGCGGCAAGACAGAAGCTTCTTTCGGAATCCAAGCATTGGATCAATGATAGAGTCAGTCGTTCCTTTGGAATATTGTCACATGCTGTTATTATGGATTCTAAGGAAGCTGCACAAAGACTTTCGGATGTTAGATTAGGGGTCGACCTCGAGATGATACCGAATGTTTCCAGCAGTGTTCTCAATGAAATGCTTGTTATGACACAGCCCGGATTCCTTCAACAGGATGCGGGGCATAAGCTATCAGCCGAGGAAAGAGATATCAGACGCGCCGAAATGATACGCGCTCAATTCGCTAAGTAATATGGTATACTAATTCATGGAGGTGCATTCTTATGATGTTTGGTAGATTCACGGAACGAGCACAAAAGGTGCTTGCTTTAGCACAAGAAGAAGCGGTCCGTCTTGGTCATAATAATATCGGTACAGAGCATATTTTATTGGGATTGATTCGTGAAAGCGAAGGAATTGCTGCAAAAGCCTTAATCGCCTTAAACCTCGGTTTAGAGAAAATTCAGGATGAAGTCGAGTCTTTGATTGGCAGAGGCCAGGAGCAGCCGACTAATATTGCTTACACTCCCCGTGCTAAGAAGGTTATTGAGCTTTCCATGGACGAAGCCCGTAAACTGGGACATACGTACGTAGGCACAGAGCATATTCTGCTTGGTTTAATTCGCGAAGGCGAAGGTGTAGCGGCAAGAGTACTTAATAATTTAGGTGTTTCTTTAAATAAAGCACGTCAACAGGTTTTGCAATTGTTGGGAAGCAGTGAAGTGGTCTCTTCTCACCACGGCAGTCCAGCCAACGTTAATACGCCTACTCTGGATGGTCTAGCACGCGATTTAACAGCTTTTGCTAAAGAAGGCCATTTGGATCCCGTTATTGGACGCAGTAAAGAAATTGAGCGCGTGATTCAGGTCCTAAGTCGTCGTACTAAGAACAATCCTGTATTGATCGGCGAGCCTGGTGTTGGTAAAACAGCGGTTGCTGAAGGGCTAGCTCAGAAGATTATTAACAATGAAATTCCAGAAACCTTGCGCGACAAGAGAGTTATGACGCTGGATATGGGCTCTGTGGTAGCTGGTACTAAATATCGTGGAGAATTTGAAGATCGTTTGAAGAAGATTATGGATGAGATCCGGACTGCAGGGAATATCATTCTATTCATCGATGAATTGCACACTTTAATTGGTGCAGGCGGTGCAGAAGGTGCCATTGACGCTTCTAATATTCTAAAACCAGCATTAGCACGTGGTGAATTACAATGTATTGGTGCGACTACATTAGATGAATACCGTAAATATATTGAAAAAGATGCCGCTTTGGAAAGACGTTTTCAACCGATTCAGGTTGATGAGCCTACTAAAGACGAAGCAGTCCAAATTTTGTTCGGACTACGTGACCGCTATGAAGCCCATCACCGTGTGAAAATCACAGATGCAGCTATCTATGAAGCTGTTAAGCTATCCGATCGCTACATTACAGATCGTTTCTTACCAGACAAAGCGATTGATTTAATTGATGAAGCTGGCTCGAAAGTACGTTTGCGTTCTTATACAGTACCACCTTCCTTGAAGCAAATGGAAAGCAAGCTAGAAGATGTCCGTAAGGAAAAAGATTCTGCTGTGCAAAGCCAAGAGTTTGAAAAAGCAGCTGCATTACGTGACAATGAGCAAAAGCTTCGTGAAGAGCTGGATATTACGAAGAATGAGTGGAAAGAAAAGCAAGGCAGAACAGATTCTGAGGTCACGCCTGAGGATATCGCGCAAATTGTTGCAAGCTGGACAGGAATTCCAGTCAGTCAGTTGAAGGAAGAAGAAACGGAGCGCTTGCTAAAAATGGAGTCGATTCTTCATGAAAGAGTCATTGGTCAAGACGAAGCTGTTAAATCAGTTAGTCGCGCAATTCGCCGTGCACGTGCAGGTCTTAAAGACCCAAGACGTCCAATGGGATCCTTTATCTTCTTAGGCCCAACAGGCGTTGGTAAAACAGAGCTGGCTAGAGCATTAGCTGGAGCGATGTTTGGTGATGAGAATGCTGTAATTCGAATTGATATGTCCGAGTACATGGAGAAGCATTCCACTTCACGTTTGGTTGGAGCGCCTCCAGGTTATGTTGGCTATGAAGAAGGCGGACAATTAACCGAGAAGGTTCGTCGCAAGCCGTATTCTGTAGTCTTGTTGGATGAGATTGAAAAAGCCCATCCAGAGGTTTTCAATATTCTATTGCAAGTGTTGGAGGATGGACGCTTAACCGATTCCAAAGGCCGTACTGTCGATTTCCGCAATACTTTAATTATCATGACCTCTAATGTTGGAGCCGAGATGATTAAGAAGAATTCTTCATTGGGTTTCACGGCCGCTCAAGATGGTGGAAAAGATTACACGAATATGAAGGAAAAAGTCCTTGCCGAGTTGAAGAAAAGCTTCCGTCCCGAGTTTTTAAATCGGATAGATGAATCCATTGTCTTCCATTCCTTGGATGAAGAGCATATTCTAAAGATTGTAAGTTTGATGGCTGAAGACTTACGCCTTCGTCTGAAAGAGCAAGATATTGATTTCTCATTAAGCGATGAAGCGAAGAAATTCCTAGCTAATGCAGGCTTTGATCCAACATACGGAGCACGTCCGCTTCGCAGAGCGATTCAGAAGCATATTGAGGATCATCTTTCTGAAGAGCTGCTAAAAGGTAACATTGCCAAAGGTGACTCCCTTACTTTTGAAGTGAAAGATGGCGAGCTAGTTGTGCTTAACAACTTGGCGAATACCAAGGACACTAAAGAAGTAGTTGCAAAGAAATAATCTTCTTCCCATAAAAAAGCTATTCCCGACCACCTTAACGTGGTTAGGAGTAGCTTTTATTTTTTTGCTGAATCGCTAGATGGGCTTTTCACCCCTCCGCCAAAGTGGTAAACTTGAATACAATTAGTATCATTAGGAGAAAACAGATGGCAAAGGTAAAAACAAAGTTTTTTTGTCAGGAATGCGGGTTTGAGTCCGCTAAATGGTTAGGGAAGTGCACGAGCTGCCAGGCTTGGAATAGCTTTGTCGAAGAGCTGGAGACTACAGAAGTCAAGACACAGGGAATGAATACACCGTTTTTACGCTCCCAGGAAAAAGCGATTTCGATTCTGGATATTGAAAGTGTCAGCGATCAACGGATTGTAACGAATAACTTAGAATTGAATCGAGTGCTCGGCGGAGGTGTAGTGCCTGGCTCGTTGATTTTAGTTGGTGGAGATCCGGGGATTGG
Organism: Paenibacillus psychroresistens; assembly: GCF_009728935.1. Classification (GTDB taxonomy): domain Bacteria; phylum Bacillota; class Bacilli; order Paenibacillales; family NBRC-103111; genus Paenibacillus_AC; species Paenibacillus_AC psychroresistens. The sequence continues at coordinate 214,930 of NZ_CP034235.1, forward strand.
GAAATCAACGCTTTTATTGCAAACCTCTCATGAGCTTACACAAAAAGGGCTAAAGGTTTTATATATTTCGGGGGAAGAATCTGCCAAACAAACGAAAATTCGCGCAGAGCGATTAAATGCGCTCTCTCCTTTACTTTATGTGCTTTGTGAGACGAACCTCGAGTTTATAATGGAAGCGATCGAACAAGTACAGCCGCAATTTTTGGTCATTGATTCAATTCAAACCGTGTACCATCCAACCATCGCTTCTGCGCCAGGAAGTGTTTCACAGGTACGTGAATGCACCTCTCATTTTATGCGTATTGCTAAGGTGAAGGGGATTGCCACAGTATTGGTGGGGCACGTTACCAAAGATGGCGCTATTGCTGGGCCGCGAATGCTGGAGCATATGGTGGATTGTGTGCTCTATTTTGAAGGGGAACGCCATCATACTTATCGCCTGTTGCGGGCTGTCAAAAATCGCTTTGGTTCGACGAATGAAATTGGGATTTTTGAAATGACCGAGGATGGGCTTAGAGAAGTTAATAATCCATCCGAGCTATTCCTCTCAGAGCGTCCTTTAGGTGTGGCTGGATCAATAGTTGTAGCAAGCATGGAAGGTACGAGACCTGTACTGGTTGAACTGCAAGCGCTTGTCTGTGCGACCAACTTTCCATCGCCGCGAAGAATGTCGACGGGTATTGAACACAATCGATTGTCGTTAATAATTGCCGTTTTAGAAAAACGGATTGGTTTCTTTCTGCAAAATCAGGATGCCTATATCAATTTAGCTGGTGGAGTTAAGCTGGATGAGCCTGCTGTAGACCTCGCTGTTGCCGTCAGTATTGCCTCAAGCTTTCGCGACCAACCCACACAGCCCTATGATGTGGTCTTCGGTGAAATTGGGCTTACAGGCGAAGTGAGAGGGGTATCGCGAGTCGATCAAAGAGTGAAGGAAGCACACAAGCTCGGATTCAAGCGCGTAATCATGCCAGAAAAAAGCTTAAAGGGTTGGACACCGCCGTCAGGTATCGAAGTAATCGGAGTTCAGACTGTAGCAGAGGCACTAAAAGTAGCATTTCGTGAATAACCTTAGTAGAGGGGGGTAGATATGGTTAAAGAGGATAGCAAGCAAGATGTCATTTATGATTTGTTACCCATGGTAGCGCCAGGCACGGCATTTCGTGATGGGTTAGAGAATGTACTTCGTGCTAAAACCGGCGCATTGATAGTTGTTGGCTATAATCCCGAAGTGATGGGGATTGTTGACGGAGGATTCTCGATAAATTGTGAATTTTCGCCCAACTATTTGTATGAGCTTGCCAAAATGGACGGAGCGATTATTCTCAGCGATGATGTGAAACGGATCCTTTATGCGAACACACAATTAATCCCTGATTCTGCCATCAGCTCTATCGAAACGGGAATTCGCCATCGAACTGCGGAGCGGGTAGCTAAACAAACAGGGAATTTGGTTATCTCGATTTCACAGCGCCGCAACGTGATTACTTTATATCAGGGCAATTTACGCTATTCCTTGAAGGATTTAGCCGTTATTTTAACCAAAGCCAATCAAGCGATACAGACGCTGGAAAAATATAAAGTCGTGCTCGATCAAGTCATGACTAATTTAAGTGCATTGGAATTCGAAGAATTGGTCACTCTACATGATGTTGCCGTAACACTGCGACGTGTGGAAATGGTGCTAAGAATTAAATTGGAAATCAATCGTTATATCATCGAGCTTGGAACCGAAGGTCGATTGATCCGTATGCAATTAGATGAGCTGGTTGCCAAAACAGAGCATGATGCTTTACTATTGCTGAAGGATTATTGTCGCGATTCGAGTGAAGAGAAAGTTAAAGAAATGAAAGTAGCCATGAAGCGATTGAGTACCGAAGAACTCTTGGATTATCAAGTGATTGTTCGTTTGCTCGGTTTCCCTTCAACAAACGCAAGCTTAGAGGAGATTGTAGCTCCAAGAGGCTTTCGGGTATTGAATAAAATTCCAAGGTTACCAGCAATTATCATTGCGAATTTAGTTGAAAACTTCAAGCATTTGAAGCCTATATTAGCAGCATCTATCAAGGAATTAGATGAGGTAGATGGGATTGGCGAAGTCCGAGCACGTGCAATTAAAGAAGGACTGACGCGAATAAAAGATCAGATGTTCATTGACAGACATATCTAATTTTAATATAATTTAACGATTAGTGTTATACTGCTAACAGGCAAGATTTAACAAGTTGTCCGTATGCAGTAAGAATGAAACAAGGTGGTTAACTGATGATCAGAAATTCTGTTCCCAATATGTTTACCATAGGTAACCTTTTCTTGGGAATTGTTGCTATTATCTTGGTGTTTAATGAAAATCCGCCATTAGCGGCAATGTTTGTCATTATAGCGATGTTAATGGATGGCTTGGATGGCAGAGTAGCAAGAGCTTTAAATGCCCAAAGTGAGTTTGGCAAAGAATTGGATTCGCTTTCTGACGTGATTTCGTTTGGTGTAGCTCCAGCCTTCATCATGTACGTTGTTGCTTTTAAAGATGCAGTGTCGATTAATGAACCAACCACTTGGATTGTAACAGCGATTTTCCCAATTTGCGGAGCTTTGCGTTTAGCTAGGTTTAATGTAGTTGCGGGAACACCTGGCTATTTCATTGGGCTTCCGATTCCTGCAGCAGGTGGAATATTAGCAACACTAGCTTTATTCTCTAAAGAATTATCTCCCTATGTTCTATTGATCAGCACATTGCTGTTATCCTTCTTGATGGTCAGCCGAGTTAAATATCCAAATTTCAAAAGATCAGGAATTCCTAAGGCAGCTATTTGGATAACACCGATTATTGTCATAGCTGCTGTTGTATTAGCCATCCAATTCCCGAGCTCCTTATCTAAAATGATTTTCATACCTTTAGTTATCTACGCGCTCTATGGGCTAAAAAAAAACGTTGAGCGGCTGTTCCGCCCACTTAGAAAAAGAAGCCGAGAAGCCAAAGAAGCCGCTCGCTCTGATTCTCAACTTTAGGTAACTTCTTCACAATCAAAACTTAATACATCCCAATAAAAAGCATTTATTCCCCTACATTAGGGAATAAATGCTTATTTTTTTCTCCAATCCTATTGGATTCATCTGTTTTGGAGGTTTAGTATCCCAAGTTTATGTTCATAATTGTAAAGAATTCATGCTTACGAAAGAGGTGCAGCCATGTTTAAGAAATGGATAAAGTTTTTATGTGCGATGCTAGGAGGAATTATTGGATTCCAGTGGAATGGTCTGCTGGGTGTAGTGGAGTTTAGAGGACAAGCTTTTTGGATGATGCTTTTGGGAGCTCTTTTATTTTATGTCATTGCCTCTTGGGTAGATCGCTTGGGTGGATGGCTGATTCATAAAGGGGAGGCAAAGGTAGCCAGCTTTCCGATTTCGGATTTAATTGCAGCGACAGTGGGACTTATTCTTGGTTTATTCGTCTCAGTTTTGTTATTTCCGTCATTAGGAAGGTTAGACATGGGAGGGGCGGTTTTGCCAGTGATGATGACTATAGTTCTCGGTAGCATTGGAATTCGTTTAGGCTACTCGCGCAGAGAAGATGTATCTTCATTTATGACCTTATTTCAAGCAAGCAAGAGCACTGAAAATGAGAGGCCGCTATATGAAGAGCACAAGATTTTAGATACAAGCGTCATTATTGACGGCAGAATTGCTGATATTTGTAAAACAGGATTTATTGAAGGAACGTTGGTTATCCCCGAATTCGTTCTAGAAGAACTGCAGCATATTGCCGATTCTTCAGATCTGCTGAAACGTAATCGCGGGCGTAGAGGGCTCGACATTTTGAACAAAATTCAAAAAGAGCTTGAAGTCAAAGTGATGATTTATGAAGGTGATTTTGAAGAAATTAGTGAAGTGGATAGCAAGCTTATCCGTTTGGCTAAGGTGCTGCATGGCAAGGTTATCACTAATGATTTCAACCTAAATAAGGTATGTGAACTTCAAGGGGTATCGGTGCTTAACATTAATGACTTGGCCAACGCAGTCAAGCCCGTAGTATTGCCGGGTGAGGAAATTATCGTTCAGGTTATTAAAGATGGTAAGGAGCATGGACAGGGTGTGGCCTATCTGGATGATGGCACAATGATTGTCGTGGAAGGCGGCCGTGAGTATATCGGACATACGATGGAGGTTATGGTAACCAGTGTGCTGCAAACCTCAGCAGGACGGATGATCTTCGCCAAACCGAAATTGTTGGAAAAAGCGCAATAAAACGATTACTATAGTAACAGGATAGTATCGTATATTGGGCAGGAGTTAGAGGGATGAATCAGCAGTTCGGAGTTGTTGTAGTAGCCGCAGGCAAGGGCTCGCGTATGGGATCAACGGAAAGCAAGCAGTACTTGCTTATGGATCATAAGCCAATTCTTGTACATACATTAGAGGTTTTTCAGAATATAGCTGAGGTATCCAGTATCGTTTTAGTTATCGGTGCAGGTGATGAAAGTCGCTGTGAGCAATATACAGAGCAATACAAGCTTACTAAAGTTAGCCAGATTCTTAGCGGTGGCAGCGAGCGGCAAGCTTCCGTTCTAAAAGGTCTTCGCGCCTTACCGCTTGATACCAATTGGGTATTGGTCCACGATGGAGTACGCCCTTTTGTTACAAGGCGTGATGTCTTAGCCTGCTGGCAGCAAGCCATTCAAGAGGGAGCAGCCGTACTGGCAGTTCCAGTCAAAGATACCATTAAAGTAGTAGATTATGCTGGATATATTGAATCAACGCCGAATCGGCGGAGCTTGTGGGCGATCCAAACCCCACAGGCTTTTCGGCTTGGGGATTTAATAAATGCGCATGAGCAGGCTGAGGCAGACGAATTTATAGGCACAGATGATGCTATGCTGCTGGAACGATTGGGAAGCAAAGTGGCTATTGTCGAAGGCAGCTATACCAATATAAAAATTACGACACCAGAGGATTTAACATGGGCAGAGTTCAGCATTCAGCGAGATAAAGGGGAGAATAAATAATGATTCGGATTGGACAAGGCTTTGATGTGCATCAATTAGTAGCAGGGCGTAAATGTATCATCGGTGGTGTGGATATTCCTTTTGAACTAGGGCTGTTAGGGCATTCCGATGCAGATGTGCTGCTCCATACTATAAGTGATGCAATATTAGGCGCATTAGCAATGGGGGATATCGGCAAGCATTTTCCAGATACGGATCCTGACTTTAAAGATGCGGACAGCTTGAAATTACTGCTGCATGTTTGGAATTTTGCTATTGAACGAGGTTATCGTTTGGGCAATTTAGATGCAACGATCATTGCCCAACAGCCAAAGATGGCTCCCTATATTCCGCAAATGGTCGAAGTAATTGCCAAAGCTCTAGGGGCCGAAGCCTCACAAGTGAATGTGAAAGCAACAACAACCGAGAAGCTGGGGTTTACCGGCCGTGGAGAAGGTATTGCGGCGCAAGCGGTTGTTTGTCTAGTTAAGAATATGCTATGATCGATGGAATTAACGATTTACAGTAGGAAACTAAAGGGGATATCAAAATGACTAAAGAAGTACGTGTACGTTATGCACCCAGTCCAACCGGACATCTTCATATAGGCAATGCCAGAACAGCCTTATTTAATTATTTATTTGCACGTAATTTAAACGGTAAATTCATCATTCGTATAGAAGATACAGATGTGAAACGCAATGTGGAGGGCGGCGAAGAAAGTCAGCTTAAATATTTACGTTGGCTCGGTATCGACTGGGATGAAAGCATTGACGTTGGAGGTCCATACGGTCCTTATAGACAAACAGAGCGAATCGAGATTTACAATAAATATTGGCAGCAGCTTATAGAGCAAAATCTAGCTTATAAGTGTTACTGTACGGAAGAGGAATTGGAGCTGGAGCGGGAAGAGCAAACGGCTCGTGGCGAAACCCCTCATTATGCAGGCAAACATAGCAACCTGACTACAGAGCAGCAGCTTGCTTTTGAAGCGGAAGGGCGCAAACCAAGCGTGCGTTTCCGTGTAAAGGCAGGCCAAACCTATACTTTCGATGACATGGTTAAAGGAACGATTTCTTTTGAAGGCGATGGGATTGGCGATTTTGTCATTGTCAAAAAAGACGGTATTCCAACATACAATTTTGCTGTAGTTATTGATGATGAATTAATGAAGATCTCTCACGTTTTACGCGGGGAGGATCATATTTCTAATACACCGCGGCAGCTGATGATCTATGAAGCGCTTGGCTGGGAGCCGCCTATTTTTGGGCATATGACACTTATTGTCAACGAGCACCATAAAAAGCTTAGTAAGCGCGATGAATCCATTGTGCAATTTATTTCTCAATATGATGATTTGGGTTATTTACCGGAAGCATTGTTTAACTTTATCGTCTTACTAGGCTGGTCTCCAGTTGGCGAACAAGAGATTTTCTCCCGTGAGGAATTAATCGGAATTTTCACAGCCAGCCGTCTTTCCAAAAGCCCTGCTGTATTCGATACGAACAAGCTCAGCCATATCAACGGCCACTATATCAAGGCGCTTGAGCTGCCTGAATTGGTAGATCTTTGCATTCCGCACTTGCAAAAAGCGGGTCTTGTTCCGACAGAAGTAGATGCTGCTTTACTCGAGTGGATCACGGCGCTAGTTGCCTTGAATCGCGATAAACTTAAGGCTGCAGCAGAGATCGTAGAGCACTCCGAGGTGTTTTTCGCTGAAGAGTTACATTTAGATGAAGAAGCGCAGGCATTATTAACCGAAGAATATGTGCCGATTATCTTAAAAAGCTTTCTTGCACAGGTGGAACAGATCGAAATTTTGGAAGCAAGCGCAGTCCAAGTGATGATGAAGCAGGTCCAAGCGGAAACTGGCTTTAAAGGCAAACCTTTGTTTATGTCGATTCGTGTCGCATTGACGGGTCATGCACATGGTCCAGATTTAAATGCTTCCTTATTCCTGCTCGGGAAAAATAAAGTCATCGCTCGCCTACAGAAAATATTGTCATAGATCAACTTATTCGGTATACTATAATCCATAATCTTATTAAAGAACGCGATGATCAGACAAGTACGATACAAGAAGGGTTTTCCAGAGAGGATATTCGACTGCGACAAGGTACGGGCATGAATTGCACGTTAACTGTATCTGCAGCTCGGCTGTGAAATATCTACTCCCCTTGTGCGGAAATGCATCTGTGAGCAGATCTAACCATGAGTGTTTATTCATGGCTTGAACCGGGTTGCTCCCGATATCAGCTTTCAAGAGACTACCTTTCTATTGGGTGTCAAGCAGAGTGGAACCGCGTAATTTACGCCTCTGCAGCATAATTGCTGCGGGGGCTTTTTGTGTTTATTGAGCGATACTGTTAATGGGGAGATTGTTACCTGTTAGCAGAAAAAGGGGAATGAACATGTTTGCAAAGATTCGATCGGATATAAAAGCGGTATTTGATAATGACCCAGCAGCCCGCGGTATATTTGAAGTATTGTTTACTTACTCAGGACTGCATGCTATTTGGTCGCATCGTATAGCTCATTGGTTATATCTGAGAAAGCTTTATACCTTAGCCCGCTTTATCTCTCAATGCAGCCGCTTTGTAACAGGAATTGAGATTCACCCTGGAGCTCGAATTGGGCAACGCTTTTTCATTGATCATGGGATGGGTGTTGTCATCGGTGAAACGTGCGTAATTGGGGATGATGTTCTGCTATATCAAGGGGTCACCTTAGGAGGAACCGGCAAAGAAAAAGGTGAAAAGCGCCATCCTACAATTGGTAATAATGTTGTGATCTCTGCAGGGGCTAAGGTGGTAGGCTCCTTTACGGTCGGTGATAATTCACGAATTGGCGCTAATTCTGTAGTGCTTATTGAAGTGCCATCGAACTCAACGGTAGTCGGGATTCCAGGCAAGATCGTCAAACGCAATGGTGTGCGAGTAACGGGCCGTTTGGATCAAGATAAAAATGTAGATCCTGTAATGGACTTATGCAAACAGCTGCAGCTGCAAATAGATGCACTGAAGCAGCAAATAGAAGCGCAAGATAAGCTACTTAAACGAGAACATGGAGGAACAGCTTAGGATGACACTTAAAATTTATAATACTTTAACGCGTAAGAAAGACACGTTTCAATCTATAGAGCCAGGTAAAGTCAAAATGTATGTTTGCGGCCCGACGGTGTACGACTATATTCATATCGGGAATGCCAGACCTTCGATATTTTTTGATGTGGCAAGACGTTATTTGACCATCTTGGGTTATGATGTGACCTATGTAGTGAACATTACCGATGTAGACGATAAAATGATTCGCAAAGCAGAGCAATTAAATACGGATGTTTCAGCTGTTGGTGAACAATTTATTACTGCCTTTTTGGAAGATAGCAAAGGATTAGGTATTCATGAAGCGATTCATCCGCGTGTAACGGATAATATGGATGAAATTGTGGCATTTATTGCTGAGCTTGTTGCTAAGGACCTCGCTTATGAAAGCGGCGGAGATGTTTATTTTCGAACAGATAAATTTGCTGAATATGGGAAGCTTTCTCGACAAAACTTAGATGAACTGCAATTTGGGATTCGTGTAGAGGTGGATGAGCGCAAGGAGCAGCCTCAGGATTTTGTGCTTTGGAAAAAAGCGAAGCCAAACGAAATTTCTTGGTCTAGTCCTTGGGGAGAAGGCAGGCCAGGCTGGCATATTGAATGCTCAGCTTTGGTTAAGAAGTATCTCGGAACGACGATTGACATCCATGGTGGAGGGCAGGATTTGCAGTTCCCGCATCATGAATGTGAAATTGCCCAAACCGAGTCCCTGAGCGGTCAACCCATGGCCAATTATTGGATGCACAACGGCTATATCAACATCAACGATCAGAAAATGTCCAAATCGCTCGGCAATGGCTTCAATGTACGTGATTTGTTGAAAAATGTCGGTTCACATGTCATTCGTTTTTTCGTGTTATCGGCGCATTACCGGAATCCGTTAAGCTACAGTGACGACTTGATCCAACAGGCGCAAAGCAGCTTAGAGCGGTTAAATAATTGTGTAGCTAATGTACAGCATAGATTGCAGAATGATCTGGAATCAAAAGCAACGGATGCAGCTGCAGAGCTTAAGTTTGAAACTGCTATCCGTGCGACACTAGATTATTTTATGCAAAAAATGGATGATGACTTCAATACTGCGGATGCGGTAACTGCTATGTTCGACCTGGTGAATGAAACCAATCAATATTTACAACAAACCAATGTGACAGCAGCTACATTAAACCTTATATTAGAGCAATTTAAAACGATGGACGCTGTATTGGGTATACTAGAAGAACCCAAGTCCAATCTTTTGGATGAAGAAATCGAGCGTTTAATGGAACAGCGTGTTGAAGCAAGAGCAACTAAGAATTGGAAGCTGGCGGATGAGATCAGAGACCTGCTCGTAGAAAAAGGGATTGTGCTTGAAGATACACCTCAAGGCATTCGCTGGCGGCGGAAGTGAGTGAATACTATGGACTGGAACCTATTCTCTTTTCCTCCTGCTAAAGAACCGAAGCATCTAAATCCCTTGGTATTGGCCTATATCGGCGATGCGATTTATGAGGTTTTTATTCGGCAATACATGATTTCCTTAACGAATCATCGTCCCCATCATTTACACAAGCAGTCTTCTACATTTGTATCAGCGCGTGCCCAATCTAAAGCTTTAACCCAATGGCTGCCGCTGTTAACAGAGGAAGAAATCGATATGGTCAAAAGAGGCCGCAACGCTAAGTCAGGTAGTGTCCCGCGAAATGCAGATGTTCTGGAATATCGACATAGCACAGCTTTTGAATGCTTAATTGGTTACTTGTACTATCAAAAAGAATATGAAAGACTGCAAACTTTAATGATGATGACTGTAACGGGGGGAAGCTAACGAATGGAAGATCAGAAAAGCTCGGAAGAATATATCGGAGGCAAGCACCCTATCTTAGAAGCCATGAGAGCCGGCCGGACGATTAATAAAATATGGATTGCCGATAACGCACAAAAGCATTATTCGGGACCGATTATTGCTGAAGCCAAAGAACTAGGCATTCTTGTGCAAACCGCAGATCGCCGCAAAATTGACCAAATGCTCGAAGGGGTGCAGACCCAGGGAGTGGTTGCTCAAGTTGCCGCATATGATTATGTAGAAGTAGAGGATATCCTGCGGATTGCCAAAGAAAAAGGCCAAGAACCATTAATTCTCATCTTGGATGAGATCGAAGATCCGCATAATTTAGGCTCGATTCTGAGATCGGCAGATTGTACAGGTGTACATGGTGTAATTATTCCCAAACGGAGATCGGTTGGATTAACCGCTACAGTTGCCAAAACCTCAGCCGGTGCGATCGAGTATGTACCCGTCGCGAAAGTAACTAATATTGCGCAAACTATTGAGGCTTTGAAGAAAAAAGGGGTATGGATCGCTGGAGCAGATGGTGATGCTAAGAGTACCGTATACCAGAATGATTTGACCATTCCGCTAGCTATTGTTATTGGTAATGAAGGCAATGGCATAGGGCGACTAATTAAAGAAAAATGCGATTTTCTAATTAAGCTCCCGATGTTTGGCCAAATTAATTCATTGAATGCCTCAGTTGCAGCGTCGGTCATTTTGTACGAAGCTGTCCGCCAGCGGCATATTAAGAAATAAAGAGCGTGGAAGCATGAACGAATTCCTTGTTGTGGATGGCTATAACATCATAGGTGCGTGGCCGCAATTGGTTAAACTAAAGGATATTAATCTGGAAGAGGCGCGTGATCAGCTGATTCACATGCTTGCTGATTATCAAGCTTTTACAGGTATTCAAGTGTGTCTTGTCTTTGATGCTTATCATATTCCTGGACTCGGGGGTAAATATGAGATGAGCAAGCTGCGCATAGTTTACACCAAAGAGAAGGAAACAGCAGATGAGCTGATTGAAAGCTTGGTTAGTGAAATGATTGGCAGAAGGAAGCGGGTATATGTGGCTACTTCAGATATGACGGAACAGAATGTGATATTTGGAAAAGGGGCCTTGCGACTTTCGGCGCGTGAGCTACTCGAAAAGATTAAAGAAAACGATAAAGAATTACGTCGCAAAATAGGTGAGAGCGCATCCCCTACAAGGAACTCGCTAGATAATAATTTGTCTAAAGAGCTCAAACAATTGTTTGAGAAATGGCGTAGAGGTCACTAATTAATTTCCAGCTAGTTGACGATAATTGACGACATCATGTATACTGAACCTAGCTTTGTTCACACAGGAAGTAGCCTTACAGGCTGGGCCGGAGGGATTTTAGTGAGTGTCCACCTCAATAATTTAACAATTGGCGAATTTGAGCTCCATAGCGACGAAGTAAATGTTGGGGCTGTCCACGATGGCAATAGTGATGCGTTGGAGTATTTAATCAACAAATATCGCAACTTTGTAAGGGCAAAAGCTCGCTCTTATTTCCTTATAGGCGCCGACCGTGAGGATATTGTGCAAGAGGGTATGATCGGTTTGTATAAAGCGATACGCGATTTTCGCGGGGACAAGCTGGCTTCTTTTAAAGCGTTTGCGGAGCTATGCATCACTCGTCAGATTATTACAGCGATTAAGACAGCAACACGTCAGAAGCATATTCCTTTAAATTCTTACGTTTCCTTGGACAAACCCATTTATGATGAAGATTCAGACCGCACTTTGCTTGATGTTATTTGTGGAACTAAGGTAACAGATCCAGAGGAATTGATTATTAATCAAGAAGAATTTAGTGGACTTGAAGATAAAATGGGGGAAATTCTGAGCGAGCTAGAGCGAAGAGTTTTGATGCATTACCTAGATGGTAGATCCTATCAGGAAATTGCCGTTGATTTGGACAGGCATGTTAAATCGATAGATAACGCATTGCAGCGAGTGAAACGAAAACTAGAACGTTATTTGGAAGTAAGAGACCTTATCATATAGTATCCCGCTAACAAAGGGGATGCTTTTTTATTGTTTTTTTCGTAGAATTCAATGAATTTTACAATTTGATATCTGGGAATTCTCCATTTTCTTCTTTTGAAGTAGTGGTATCATTGATTGCGTTAGCACTTTCAATATACCGAATAAAGGAGGAAATGTTGTGAAAAGAGGATTTAAATGTTTGGCAGTATCCTTATTATTATTGATAAGCATGCTGATAGTACTTGTTCCACAGGGCGCTGTTGTTGCTTCGGGAAATTCAGTGGAACGGAACGTAAACAGGTTTGGCCGAGCAGCGGATGGAAAGCGATCAACTATAACGATTTTACAGGAATATCTCACGATATTTCCATACCTGTTGCAGCAAATGATTACATCTATTTTATCGTTAACAAAAAAGGAAGCATTACCGCCGATGCAACAGTATGGGATCCTACAATTCGATATACGGGACTATAAGAATACGCCCTCTTCCAAATTGTTACTAGAAGAGGGCGTATAATGCATTAGGTAGAGCATACTTTATCTTGACATGCAAATGCCATTGTGATAAAGTGTCTTAGGTAACTCTAAATTGTCGGTTCATTTCCTGAGAAGACAAGTCAGGGTTCTTTAATTTCAGAGGTCGACTTAGGGGGTGTAACTATGCGGGTTATTATTACATTAGCATGTTTGAATTGTAAGCAAAGAAACTATGTCTCTAACAAGAATAAGCGAAACAATCCGGACCGCATGGAGAAGAAGAAGTATTGCAAGTTTTGCAATGAACATTCCATTCATCGCGAGACTAGGTAGTTTGTGGAGGTGTAGAGATGGCGTTTTTAGGTAAATTGAAGGATAATTTTAGCACCTCTTTCTCTTTTTTCGGTGACAGCTGGGCTGAACTGAAGAAAGTAAAGTGGCCAAACCGTAAGGAATTAACCAGCTACACAATTGTTGTTGTGTCAGTAGTTATTTTCGTTACAATCTATTTCGCCATACTCGACACTATAATCTCTGAGATAGTCAGATTGGTTACCAAATAAATGGAAAACCAAACTAAATTATCAGCAGCGGATATGGAAAAAAGATGGTATGTAGTTCATACCTATTCTGGGTATGAGAACAAAGTCAAAGCCAATTTAGAAAAACGTGTGGAATCCATGAATATGCTGGATAAGATATTCCGTGTTCTTGTTCCTATGGAAGAAGAGCTTGTAAACAAAGACGGTAAGAAGAAAATCGTCATGCGTAAAGTTTACCCGGGATATGTACTAGTCGAAATGGTTCAAACGGATGACTCTTGGTATGTCGTGCGTAATACACCGGGGGTAACTGGATTTGTAGGTTCTACAGGATCCGGGTCAAAGCCTACGGCGCTATTGCCGGAAGAAGTGGAGTCCATCCTTAAACATATGGGTATGGAAGAACCGAAGCCGAAGATTGACTTTGAATTAAAGGAAGTCGTTCGTGTCAAAGAAGGTCCTTTTGCCAACTTTGTCGGATCGGTTGAGGAAATTTTGGCTGACAAGAGCAAGCTTAGAGTTCTTGTTAACATGTTTGGAAGAGAAACCCCAGTTGAGCTAGATTTTACTCAAGTGGAAAAATTATAAGCTAGACGTTTTAATGGTTTCCAAAGGTGGGAGGGGCTAGCCCCGTTAGACCACACTACTTGCAAGGAGGTGTCTCGCATGGCAAAAAAGGTTATTAAAGTAGTTAAATTACAGGTTAATGCAGGTAAGGCAAATCCAGCACCACCGATCGGTCCAGCATTGGGTCAAGCAGGCGTGAACATTATGATGTTCTGTAAGGAATTTAATGCGCGTACAGCAGATCAAGTGGGTTTAATTATCCCTGTAGAAATCTCGGTTTTTGAAGATCGGTCCTTTACATTTATTTGCAAAACTCCACCAGCAGCAGTATTGCTTCGTGTAGTTGCAGGAATTGCTAAGGGTTCAGGCGAACCGAACAAGAAGAAAGTCGCTACAGTGAAACGTGATAAAGTACGTGAAATCGCTGAGCAAAAAATGCCCGATCTAAACGCTGCATCTATTGAAGCTGCAATGAGTATGGTTGAAGGTACAGCTCGCAGCATGGGAATTACAATCGTAGACTAACCCGCACGTCAGTGGGAGGGTAATCCGCTAAAACCACGAAGGAGGAAAAAGAATGGCAAAGCATGGTAAGAAGTACAATGAAGCGCTTAAATTAGTAGACCAAGAAGCTCTATATGAGCCAATGGATGCTGTTGTTTTAGTTAAAAAAGCATCTACAGCGAAGTTTGATGAAACTGTAGAAGTTGCTGTACGCTTGGGAGTTGATTCCAAGAAACAAGATCAAGCAGTTCGCGGAGTGGTAGTATTGCCACACGGAACAGGGAAAACTAAACGCGTTTTAGTTTTTGCAAAAGGCGAAAAAATCAAAGAAGCAGAAGCAGCGGGTGCTGACTTTGTTGGTGATCAAGATATGATCATTAAGATTCAACAAGGCTGGTCTGATTTTGATGTTTGCGTAGCTACACCTGATATGATGAGTGAAGTAGGTAAATTGGGTCGTATTCTCGGTGGTAAAGGTTTAATGCCAAACCCGAAAGCCGGCACAGTTACTTTTGACGTAACGAAAGCAGTTCAAGAAATTAAGGCTGGTAAGATTGAGTACCGCCTTGATAAAGCTGGACAAATTCATGCGCCAATCGGCAAAATTTCTTTTGACGATACTAAGCTTAATGAAAACTTACGCGCACTGATCGAGGCTTTGATTAGATCGAAACCAGCTGCAGCCAAAGGCGTATACTTGAAGAATGCAGCTATTTCTTCAACAATGGGTCCAAGCGTAACGTTGAGTTTAACATCATTTAGATAATTACCATTTGACTTCTTGTCAGATGCATGGTATCTTAAATGAGGTTTTTAAGTTGAATATGCTACCGTAGACAGCAGGTGCTCTTATACGCTTAACAAGCAATTATTGCTCGTTACCTGTAAGAAGCTTAATATCCCGCCGAGGTTTGTGATATAGATTCGGATTTCTTTATTGAGATATCGGAAGTATCCTGCCTTCGTATAGTCTACGAAGGCTTTTCTATTTGTACAAACAGGAGGTGTAAAGATGGGTAATGCAAAAATTCAAGGAGAAAAATCCTTGCTTGTATCAGAAGTGACCACTAAGTTTCGTGAAAGCTCTTGTTCCATTGTTGCTGATTACCGTGGGTTGAATTCTACTCAAGTTACGAATCTTCGTAAAGCTCTTCGTGATGCTGGGATCGAATTTCAAGTTATCAAGAACACATTGGCAAGACGTGCAACTGCTGACGCAAATCTAACCGATTTGGATGCTTACTTAACAGGACCAACAGCTATTGCTTTTAGTAAAAGTGATGTTGTCGCTCCAGCTAAGATTTTGTCAGACTTCGCTAAGAAGAATGATAAATTGAATCTAAAAGGCGCAATTGTTGAAGGTAAAGTTGTTGGACCGGATCAAATTAAAGCATTGGCAGACTTGCCATCTCGCGATGGAATGCTTTCTATGTTGCTTAGCGTATTGCAAGCGCCTGTGCGTAATTTCGCACTTGCTGTTAAAGCAGTTGCTGAACAAAAAGAAGCACAAGCTTAATTTTATTCAATTCGTATCAAACTCGCACTAAAAAATAAACTAATGATAACAATGGAGGTTTAACCATGAGTATTACTAATGCAGAAATTCTAGAAGCAATCAAAGGGAAAACAATTTTGGAGTTAAACGATTTGGTTAAAGCAATTGAAGAAGAGTTTGGCGTAACAGCAGCAGCACCAGCAGCAGCTGGCGGCGCAGTTGCAGCAGTTGAAGAAGAAGAACAATCCGAATTTGATGTTATCTTGACTTCAGCTGGTCAAGCTAAAATCAACGTTATCAAAGCGGTTCGTGAAATCACTGGTCTTGGTTTGAAAGAAGCAAAAGATCTAGTTGACGGAGCACCAAAAGCAGTTAAAGAAAAAGTATCTAAAGAAGATGCAGAAGCAATCAAAGCTAAGCTTACAGAAGCTGGAGCTTCCATCGAAATCAAATAGTTTAAACTCGCAACCCTCTGAGGCATCAGGCTTTGTTAACAAGATTCTTCTTGTTAACTGCCCAATACTTCAAAGGGTTGTTTTTTTATTTTCATCGAACGGGAGGTCGGTTCAATGACGGAGCATTATTATTCGGCTAAACCTACGACGGCGCATGAGCTCAATCAGATCCAAGTTAACCTTAGAGGCAAGGATTTTACCTTTATTACGGATGCAGGTGTATTTTCTAAAAAGGAAATTGATTTTGGAAGTAAGCTGCTCATTGAGACTATGAGTATGAATAGGAAGGATTCCGTGCTCGATGTTGGTTGTGGGTACGGACCCATTGGAATTAGTGCGGCGCTGCTTGCGGATCAAGGTCGAGTGACAATGGTTGATATTAATGAACGAGCGGTTCTTCTCAGTCGTGATAACGCTAAGCGGAATGGAGTGAATAATGTGACAGTCCTGCAAAGTGATTTGCTGGCTCAGGTAGTGGACCAAACATTTAATTGTATTCTGACGAATCCGCCGATTCGCGCTGGTAAAACGATTGTACATGAAATATTTGTTCAAGCTTATGCAGCACTTGTTCCTGGAGGCCAGTTGTGGGTAGTTATTCAGAAAAAACAAGGTGCTCCATCTGCATTTGCCAAGCTTGAAACGTTGTTTGGAAACGTCATAGAAGTAACAAAAGACAAGGGCTATCGAATTTTTAAAGCTACAAAAATAAATTGACTTCATTTTTCCAGTGTGGTATAGTTATAAAATGTCAGTATTAAGATGGGATATATGTCTTTAGTTAGCTAAAATGTCAAGTCTTTTTTTTCGAGGGGTCAGAAAGAGAATTTTAACAGCTCATGCATAGTGTTAAAATTTTTATGCTAATCTGCGGGGTGGAAGATTATGGTATTTTTTGCTTTCAGAAGGTTATTAGGTAAGTTTGAGTAGACTTGAGGGGTGGATTACAGTTGGCGGGACATATTGTTCAATTCGGACGACGTAAACGCAGGAGTTATGCACGGATTCGTGAAGTGCTGGATATTCCTAACCTGATCGAAATTCAACAAAAATCATATGAATGGTTTTTGGAAGAAGGATTGCGCGAAATGTTCCAGGATATTTCTCCGATTCAAGACTTCACAGGGAATTTAGTTTTAGAATTCATTGATTATAGCTTGGGCGATCCCAAGTATACGGTGGATGACTCCAAAGAACGTGACGTTACTTATGCTGCGCCATTGCGAGTCAAAGTACGTTTATTTAATAAAGAAACCGGTGAAGTGAAAGAGCAAGAAGTTTTCATGGGTGATTTCCCTATTATGACCGATACAGGCACATTCATTATTAATGGTGCAGAACGTGTTATCGTTAGTCAGCTAGTTCGTTCTCCTAGCGTTTATTTTAGCACAAAAATCGATAAAAATGGTAAGAAAAATTACACAGCAACAGTCATCCCTAATCGGGGTGCTTGGCTTGAATTGGAAACAGATGCGAAGGACATTATTTATGTTCGTATTGATCGTACGCGTAAGATTCCTGTCACTGTTTTATTGCGCGCATTGGGCTTTGGAACAGATGCTGAAATTATCGATTTGCTTGGTGATGATGAGTATATTCGTAATACGCTTGATAAAGATAACACGGATTCGACAGACAAAGCATTGATTGAAATCTATGAAAGATTGCGTCCAGGTGAGCCGCCAACATTAGACAATGCAAGAAGTCTACTTGTTGCACGCTTTTTTGACCCTAAACGTTATGATCTTGCCAATGTTGGTCGTTACAAAATCAACAAAAAACTGCATATTAAAAACCGTTTGTTTAATCAGAGATTAGCAGAAACTTTGTTCGATCCCGAAACAGGTGAAATTATTGCAGAAGCAGGACAATCCTTGGATCGTCGTCTTTTGGATGAAATTTTGCCTCACTTGGAAAAAGGTGTGGGCTTTAAGCAATATATCGTACATGGTGGCGTAACGGAAACGGATAAAATCCCTATGCAAGCCATTGATGTATATTCACCAATTGAAGAAGGTAAAGTAATTAAGGTTATTGCAAATGGAACGATTGATAAAGGCGTGAAGAATATCACACCTGCAGATATCATTTCATCGATTAATTATTTCATTAATCTATTGCATGGTATTGGATCTACGGATGATATTGATCACTTAGGTAATCGACGTCTTCGTTCAGTTGGGGAGCTTCTACAGAATCAATTCCGTATCGGTTTATCCCGTATGGAACGGGTTGTTCGTGAGCGTATGTCGATTCAAGATGCTAATGTTATCACTCCACAGGCCTTGATTAATATACGTCCAGTTATTGCTTCAATTAAAGAGTTCTTCGGAAGCTCACAATTGTCTCAATTTATGGATCAGACGAATCCTTTGGCTGAGCTGACGCATAAGCGTCGTCTATCTGCCCTAGGGCCCGGTGGTTTGACGCGTGAACGCGCAGGGTTTGAAGTGCGTGACGTTCATTACTCTCACTATGGTCGTATGTGTCCAATTGAAACTCCCGAAGGTCCGAACATTGGGTTGATTAACTCCTTGTCCACTTTTGCTCGTATCAATGAATATGGTTTTATTGAAGCACCTTACCGTTGGGTTGATCCTAAAACAGGAGTTGTAACTGAGAAAATTTCTTATGTAACAGCTGACGAAGAAGACAACTATATTGTTGCTCAAGCAAATGCAGAGCTAGGCGAGGATAATAGATTTGCGAATGAAACCGTCATTGTTCGTTTCCGAGGGGATAATCTTTATGTACCGCGGGATCGTGTCGATTATATGGATGTTTCACCTAAGCAAGTTGTATCTGTAGCAACAGCGCTGATTCCTTTCCTTGAGAATGATGACTCCAACCGTGCTCTAATGGGATCAAACATGCAGCGTCAAGCCGTACCTTTACTTATTCCGCGTTCCCCTTTAGTTGGGACAGGGATGGAGCATAAGGCTGCTAAGGATTCAGGCGTGTGTGTTGTTTCTAAATGTGATGGTGTTGTTGAAAGAGTTTCGGCTAATGAAATTACGGTTCGTCGTCAAGAATTAGTGGATGGCAAGCTAGTTAGCGGAAATCTTGTTAAATATAAATTGCATAAGTTTATCCGTTCAAATCAAGGCACATGTATCAACCAACGTCCTCTCGTCTATCGTGGAGAAGTCGTTAAAACGGGAGATATCTTGGCTGATGGACCTTCAACGGAGCAAGGTGAATTAGCATTAGGGCGTAACGTTGTCGTGGCCTTCATGGCATGGGAAGGCTACAACTATGAGGATGCGATTCTTCTAAGCGAAAAGTTAGTTAAAGAGGATGTTTATACCTCTATCCATATTGAAGAGTATGAGTCCGAAGCCCGTGATACGAAGCTTGGACCTGAAGAAATCACACGTGATATCCCGAATGTCGGCGAAGATGCATTACGCAACTTAGACGAACGCGGAATTATCCGGGTCGGTGCTGAGATTGGTGCAGGCGATATTCTAGTTGGTAAAGTAACCCCTAAGGGAGTTACCGAATTAACAGCAGAAGAACGCTTATTGCATGCGATTTTTGGTGAAAAAGCAAGAGAAGTTAGAGACACTTCACTTCGCGTGCCGCATGGTACCGATGGAATTGTTGTGGACGTTAAGGTCTTTACCCGTGAGAATGGGGATGAGCTTCCACCGGGTGTTAATCAACTCGTACGTGTTTATATTGCCCAAAAGCGGAAAATATCCGAAGGGGATAAAATGGCAGGACGTCATGGTAATAAAGGGGTTATTGCCCGAATCTTACCTGAGGAAGATATGCCGTTCCTACCGGATGGTACTGCAGTTGAAGTTGTCTTGAATCCACTAGGTGTTCCTTCTCGTATGAACATTGGTCAAGTACTTGAAGTGCATCTAGGCTTTGCTGCTAAATTGTTAGGTATTCATACCGCTACTCCTGTATTTGATGGAGCTCGTGAGAATGACGTATTTGACACTATGGAAGAAGCCGGTATGCAACGTAGTGGTAAGACCAAGCTTTATGATGGTCGCAGTGGTGAAGAGTTTGAACGTGAAGTTACGGTTGGGGTCATGTATATGATCAAGCTGGCACATATGGTCGACGATAAAATCCATGCACGTTCCACAGGTCCTTACTCTCTTGTTACACAACAACCATTGGGCGGTAAAGCTCAATTTGGTGGTCAACGTTTCGGGGAAATGGAAGTTTGGGCATTGGAAGCTTACGGCGCAGCCTATACACTGCAAGAAATTTTGACCGTAAAATCGGATGATGTTGTAGGTCGCGTCAAAACGTACGAATCGATTGTTAAAGGCGAGAACGTTCCTGAACCAGGTGTGCCTGAATCGTTTAAGGTTCTAATAAAAGAACTACAAAGCTTGGGAATGGACGTAAAAATCTTGTCTGCAACCGAGGAAGAAATCGAGATGCGTGATCTAGATGATGATGAAATAGCCAATGACAAGCTGAACTTGAATTTAGAGGGCGCAGAATTGGGTATGGAGTAAACGATTTTTTGCCGGCAAATACATTTTTAAGGTGGGCTGCTCCTTGATCGACGTGAACAATTTTGAATATATGAAAATTGGTTTGGCTTCGCCAGAAAAGATCCGCTCGTGGTCGCGCGGCGAAGTGAAGAAACCAGAAACCATTAACTACAGAACATTAAAGCCGGAAAAAGAAGGCTTGTTCTGTGAAAAGATTTTTGGACCAACCAAGGATTGGGAATGTCATTGTGGTAAATACAAGCGTGTTCGTTATAAAGGCGTAGTTTGTGATCGTTGCGGCGTAGAAGTAACCCGTCAAAAGGTTCGTCGCGAGCGCATGGGTCATATTGAATTAGCTGCTCCAGTATCACACATTTGGTACTTCAAAGGGATTCCAAGCCGCATGGGCTTAGCGCTAGATATGTCTCCTCGTTCATTAGAGGAAGTAATCTATTTTGCATCCTATGTTGTAACAGATCCTGGTGATACACCACTTGAGAAAAAGCAACTGTTGTCCGAGAAAGAATATCGCAGCTACCGTGAGAAATATGGTTATGCGTTTTCTGCTGGAATGGGCGCAGAAGCTGTTAAGAAATTGCTGCAAGACATCGATATCACTAAGGATCTTGAACATTTGAAGGAAGAGCTGAAAACAGCACAAGGCCAACGTCGTAATCGTGCGATTAAACGTCTTGAGGTTATCGAAGCTTTCCGTAATTCCAAGAATGCTCCTGAGTGGATGGTACTTGATGTACTTCCTGTAATTCCTCCTGAATTACGTCCGATGGTACAGCTAGATGGAGGTCGTTTTGCGACTTCTGACTTGAATGATTTGTATCGTCGTGTAATTAACCGTAACAACCGTTTGAAGCGTCTGCTTGATTTAGGAGCTCCGGATATCATTGTTCAGAATGAAAAACGGATGCTGCAAGAAGCTGTTGATGCATTGATTGATAATGGTCGTCGTGGCCGTCCGGTAACAGGACCTGGTAACAGACCGTTAAAATCCTTGAGTCATATGCTTAAAGGTAAGCAAGGTCGTTTCCGCCAGAACTTACTAGGTAAACGGGTAGATTATTCAGGACGTTCCGTAATCGTTGTAGGACCTAGCTTGAAAATGTACCAATGTGGACTTCCTAAAGAAATGGCTTTGGAGCTTTTCAAACCGTTTGTTATGAAGGAACTAGTTAATAAAGGCTTAGCCCATAATATTAAAAGCGCAAAACGTAAAGTAGAACGTGTTAGCCCAGAGGTATGGGACGTTCTAGAAGAAGTTATTCGCGAGCATCCGGTTCTTCTGAACCGTGCACCAACGTTGCATAGATTAGGGATTCAAGCGTTTGAACCGATTTTAGTTGAAGGACGCGCAATCAAGCTGCATCCTTTGGTATGTACAGCTTACAATGCCGATTTTGATGGTGACCAAATGGCGGTCCACGTTCCACTTTCTGCAGAAGCGCAAGCTGAAGCTAGATTGCTGATGCTGGCATCCGGTAACATTTTGAATCCAAAAGACGGCAAGCCGGTTGTAACACCTTCACAGGATATGGTTCTAGGCTGCTTCTACTTAACAATGGCGGATAAGACCTCCAAAGGTTCCTATTTGATATTGGCTTCAGTTAAAGAAGCATTCTCCTTGTATCAACGTGGAAGTGCATCCTTACACGCAGTTGTTGCGATTCAAGCTAAGGTTCTGAACAAGACGAGCTTTAATGAAAAACAACAGAATGCGATCTTATTAACGACAATCGGCAAAATTATCTTTAACGATATTTTCCCTGCTGATTTCCCGTATATCAATGAATCAACAAAAACAAATCTGCTTAATGGTACGCCTGAAGAGTATTTTGTATACGAAAAAGGTGCTAACATTAAAGAAAGAATCGATGCTTTTACGGAGAAATTAGCCGTTGGTAAAGAGTATCTGGGTTCAATCATTGCAGAGTGCTTCCGTCGTTACCAAACAACCTTAACTTCAACGATCCTTGATAATATCAAAGGCCTTGGCTTTACGTACTCGACTAAATCGGGTATTACCATTGCTGTATCTGATGTTACTGTTCCGTTAGAGAAGGACAAAATTATTAAAGATTCTGATGAAAAAGTCAGAATAGTTACCAATCAGTTCCGTCGCGGTTTAATCACCGACGAAGAGCGTTATGATCGCGTAATTAGTATCTGGAGCGATGCGAAGGAAGAGATTACAACGATTCTAATGAACTCGTTGCAGAAGTTCAACTCCATTAACATGATGGTTGAGTCTAAAGCACGTGGTAACAAATCTCAAATTACACAGCTAGGCGGTATGCGTGGTCTAATGGCCAATCCGTCCGGTCGTATTATTGAATTGCCGATCAAATCTAACTTCCGCGAAGGCTTAACCGTTTTGGAATACTTTATTTCCACTCATGGAGCGCGTAAAGGTTTGGCGGATACAGCACTAAGAACAGCCGATTCCGGATATCTAACTCGTCGACTTGTTGATGTGGCGCAGGATGTTATCGTACGTGAAGAGGATTGTGGTACAGATAAGGGCTTTACCGTTACTAAGATCCAAGATGGTAAAGAAGTTATTGAAGATCTATATGACCGTATTGAAGGTAGATACGCATTCGAAACGATTAAACATCCGGAAACGGGTGAGGTTCTCGTTACCCGTAATGAGTTAATTGAAGCTTCAATCGCAGATAGTATCATTAATGCCGGCATTGAAAAAATGCAAATTCGTTCCGTATTGAGCTGCAGAGCACGTTGGGGCGTTTGTAAGAAATGTTATGGCCGTAACTTGGCTACTGGTCAACACGTTGAAATTGGGGAAGCAGTTGGTATTATTGCGGCTCAATCCATTGGAGAACCAGGAACTCAATTGACTATGCGTACTTTCCATACCGGTGGTGTGGCAGGAGACGATATTACTCAAGGTTTGCCGCGTATTCAAGAATTATTTGAAGCACGTAATCCAAAAGGTCAAGCGATTATCTCAGAAGTTGACGGCGTGATTAAAGAAATCCGCGAAGCTAAGGATCGTCGAGAAATCGAAGTTCAAGGCGAAGCAGAAGCTAAGATCTATGCAGTAACTTACGGATCCAGAATTCGTGTAACCAAAGGACAACAAGTAGAAGCCGGAGATGAGTTAACAGACGGTTCTATCGATCCTAAGGACATGCTGCGGATTAAAGGTATTCGTGGAGTACAGAATTACATTCTTCAAGAAGTACAACGCGTTTATCGTAACCAAGGTGTTGAAATTAATGATAAGCACATTGAGGTTATGATTCGTCAAATGCTTCGTAAGATTCGAATCGTGGATGCAGGGAATACTACCCTATTACCGGGTGCTTTCGTTGATATTCATGAATATGAAGCAGCTAATAAAACAGCTTTGTACGCCGGTGAAGAGCCAGCAGTTGCTAAGCCAGTGCTTCTTGGTATTACTAAAGCCTCATTAGAAACGGATTCCTTCTTATCCGCAGCATCATTCCAAGAAACAACAAGAGTTCTTACGGATGCAGCGATAAAAGGAAAAGTCGATCAATTGTTGGGCTTGAAGGAAAATGTTATCATTGGTAAGTTAATTCCGGCTGGTACGGGTATGGCGAGATATCGCAACATTCGTTTAACCAACCCGAACGAAATCGCCCTTGCTAACAGTGCCCTGACAGACGAAACCATTGAAAATGATGGCGAAGTTGTAGTAAGCGCTAAGTAAATTGTTAACATAGATTGATGCTTGGTTTTAAGAAATATAAGAAAGAATAAGCTCCATAAAATTCTAGCATTATATTTCTGGGTAAATGCCGCCACCTTCTTTTGGAAGATTGGCGGAGCCATTTATCCTTGACAGAGCAATTTCGAAGTGATAATATATCAAAGTGTGCCAAAATCGTATTTTTTACACCTGATCCTTGGAGGTTGTTTAATTGCCTTATGAAAAGGTGAAACAGGCCGATAAAATAAGTATAGGTACTAAACAGGCAACTAAAATGATTGAGGCTGGGAAAGCTCAAGAAGTTTTTGTAGCTAAGGATGCAGATCCACGAGTTACAACTAAAGTAATTGCTCTTTGCAAAAAGATGGGCGTACAAGTCACTTACGTCGATTCCATGAAATTGCTTGGAAAAGCGTGTGGAATAGAAGTTGGTGCGGCTATTGCTGCTGTTGTGAATGAATGACATTCTATGTTTTTGTCTTAGGATAAACAGCATGAGGATCAATATAATCATGAGGTTCATCCTGAGACAAAAACTTTTCCTTTGTTCATTTACGAACCACCTGGATCTGTGGGCTTGTTAAAGAGAGTGTTTCTGAATAATTAGAGGAAGGAGGAAGCGAAATGCCAACAATTAATCAACTGGTTCGCAAAGGACGTCAAGCAAAAGTTTATAAGTCCAAATCTCCAGCGTTGCAAAAAGGCTTCAACGCCTTGAACCGTGAAGAGACTTCAATAAGCGCTCCTCAAAAACGTGGTGTTTGTACACGTGTAGGAACAATGACACCAAAAAAACCAAACTCAGCATTGCGTAAATATGCCCGTGTTCGTTTAACAAACCGTGTTGAAGTTACTGCATATATTCCGGGAATTGGTCATAACCTTCAAGAGCATAGTGTTGTTCTTGTTCGTGGTGGAAGAATTAAAGATTTACCAGGGGTACGTTATCATATCGTCCGTGGAGCATTGGATACAGCTGGGGTGAATAACCGTAAGCAATCCCGTTCCAAGTACGGTACTAAGCGTCCGAAAGTTAAGAAATAATAGTTACACTAATATGAATTAAACGCACAAGAAAGGGGGATAACAATGCCACGTAAAGGTCCCGTTACCCGTAGAGATGTATTACCGGATCCGATATATAGCAGCAAGTTAGTTACTCGTTTGATCAACCGTATTATGATTGATGGAAAAAGAGGAACTGCTCAAACTATTTTATATGATGCGTTCAAGTCAATTCAAGAGCGTTCAGGTAAAGATCCAATGGAAGTTTTCGAACAAGCAATTAAGAACATCATGCCAGTACTAGAAGTTAAAGCACGTCGTGTAGGCGGAGCAAACTATCAAGTGCCGATCGAAGTAAAACCAGAGCGTCGTACAGCATTAGGATTGCGTTGGTTGGTTCACTATTCGCGTTTGCGCGGAGAAAAAACCATGGAAGAACGTCTTGCAGCTGAGATTCTAGATGCTAGCAATAGCACTGGAGCTGCTGTTAAGAAACGTGAAGATACACACAAAATGGCTGAAGCTAATAAAGCTTTCGCTCATTATCGCTGGTAGAATATATATTATTCGAAAGGAGACATAAACATGGCTAGAGAGTTCTCCTTAAAAGATACACGTAACATCGGGATTATGGCGCATATTGATGCTGGTAAAACAACCACAACCGAACGTATTTTGTTCTATACAGGGATTACACACAAAATCGGTGAAGTGCACGAAGGTGCAGCAACGATGGACTGGATGGAACAAGAGCAAGAGCGCGGAATTACGATTACATCCGCTGCAACAACGGCTCAGTGGAAAGGTCACCGTATTAATATTATCGATACTCCTGGACACGTAGACTTCACAGTTGAAGTTGAACGTTCACTTCGTGTATTGGATGGGGCAGTGTGTGTGTTTGACGCCAAAGGCGGCGTTGAACCACAATCAGAAACAGTTTGGCGTCAAGCGGATCGTTACAACGTACCTCGTCTTTGTTACGTTAATAAGATGGATATTATCGGAGCTGATTTTCAAGGCACGATTGACCAGATTAGAGACAGATTGCGTTCAAACGCAGTAGCTATACAATTTCCAATCGGTACTGAGAATGATTTCGTTGGAATTATTGACCTTATCGAAAACTGTGCTTATCTATACAAGGACGATAAAGGAAACAATATCGAAACTATTGAAATTCCAGATGAGTACAAGGAAAGAGCAGCTGCATTGCGTCTTGAATTGTTTGAAAAGGTAGCAGAGTTAGATGAAGATCTAACAATGAAGTATCTTGAAGGCGAAGAAATTACTTTGCCTGAATTAAAAGCAGCTTTGCGTAAAGGTACATGCGAAGTTAAAATTGTTCCTGTACTTTGCGGTTCTTCTTATAAGAATAAAGGTGTTCAGCTTTTGTTGGATGCTGTTGTAGACTTCCTTCCAGCACCAATTGATGTCCCTGACATTAAAGGCTTGCTAGAAGATGGTTCAGAAACTACTCGTAAATCGGATGATTCACAGCCGTTTTCATCACTTGCTTTCAAAATTATGACGGATCCTTTTGTTGGAAGACTTACGTTTTTCCGCGTATATTCCGGTACATTAGCATCAGGCTCGTATGTTCTGAATTCAACAAAAGGTAAACGTGAAAGAATTGGACGTATTCTACAAATGCATGCTAACAATCGTCAAGAAATCTCTATTGTATATTCAGGGGATATTGCCGCAGCTGTTGGTTTGAAGGATACGACTACTGGCGATACTTTATGTGATGAAAAAGAACCTGTTATCCTTGAAAAAATGAATTTTCCAGATCCCGTTATCTCCGTTGCAATTGAGCCAAAAACAAAAGTAGACCAAGATAAAATGGGTCTTGCCTTGTCTAAGCTTGCTGAAGAAGATCCAACCTTTAGAACACATACAGATGAAGAAACGAATCAAACGATTATTTCTGGGATGGGTGAGCTTCACCTTGAAATCATTGTTGACCGTATGATGCGCGAATTCAAAGTAGAAGCTAATGTTGGTAAACCTCAGGTTGCATACAGAGAAACATTCCGTACATCTGCTAAGGTTGAAGGTAAGTTTGTTCGTCAATCCGGTGGTCGTGGACAATATGGTCATGTATGGGTTGAGTTTTCCCCTCGTGAACCAGGTGAAGGTTTCCTATTCGAGAACAAAACTGTGGGTGGATCGGTTCCTCGTGAATACGTAGCACCTGTCGGAGCTGGTATCGAAGAAGCATTGAAGACTGGTGTTGTAGCGGGCTTCCCGTTAGTAGATATCAAAGCTACATTGTTTGATGGATCCTACCATGATGTCGATTCCAACGAAATGGCGTTTAAAATTGCTGGATCAATGGCATTGAAAGCAGCTAAAGAGAAATGTAATCCTTGCTTGCTTGAACCGATTTTCAAAGTGGAAGTTAACGTACCAGAAGATTACATGGGCGATGTTATTGGAGATTTGAGCTCCCGTCGCGGACGTATCGAAGGTATGGACGAACGTCACGGAACTCGTATCGTAAGAGCTAAGGTGCCTTTGGCAGAAATGTTTGGTTATTCCACAACATTGCGTTCCCGTACTCAAGGTCGCGGAACATTCTCAATGGAACTATCTCATTATGAAGAAGTGCCTAAAAACGTTGCAGAAGAAATTATTGCAAAACATAAAGGCGCATAAAATATAAATTATATTAAGGAGGATTATTCTCATGGCAAAAGCAAAATTCGAACGTAATAAACCGCATATTAATATCGGTACAATTGGTCACGTCGATCATGGTAAAACAACTCTTACAGCTGCAATTACAAATGTATTAGCAAAAAGATACGGTGGTGCTGCTGTAGCATTTGACCAAATCGATAAGGCTCCAGAAGAACGCGAACGCGGAATCACAATTTCAACAGCTCATGTTGAATATGAAACTCCAGTTCGTCACTATGCACACGTTGACTGTCCTGGACATGCCGATTATGTTAAGAACATGATCACTGGTGCTGCTCAAATGGATGGCGCAATTCTTGTTGTTTCCGCTGCTGATGGCCCTATGCCACAAACACGTGAGCACATTCTATTGTCCCGTCAAGTTGGCGTACCTTACATCGTTGTTTTCATGAACAAATGCGACACTGTTGAAGACGAAGAATTGTTAGAATTAGTTGAAATGGAAATTCGTGATCTTTTGACAGCTCAAGAATTCCCAGGCGACGATACTCCAATCATTCGTGGTTCAGCTCGTGAAGCTTTGCAAAACCCTGAAGGTGCTTGGGCTGACAAAATCATCGAATTGTTCGAACAAATCGAAGCTTTTATCCCTAACCCAGAACGTGATACAGATAAGCCTTTCTTGATGCCGGTTGAGGATGTTTTCTCAATCACGGGTCGTGGAACAGTTGCTACAGGACGCGTTGAACGTGGGAAAGTTAAAATCGGCGAAGAAATCGAAATCGTTGGTATTCACGAAGAAACTAAGAAATCAATCGTTACTGGTGTTGAAATGTTCAGAAAGTTGTTAGACTCCGCTCAAGCTGGGGATAACATCGGAGCACTTCTACGTGGTGTCGATCGTAAAGATATCGAGCGCGGTCAAGTTTTGGCTAAGCCCGGTTCAGTTAAACCACACACTAACTTTACAGCACAAATTTACGTTTTGACTAAAGAAGAAGGCGGACGTCACAAACCATTCTTTTCCGGTTACCGTCCACAGTTCTACTTCCGTACAACAGACGTAACTGGAGTTATTACACTTCCAGAAGGTACTGAAATGGTTATGCCTGGTGATAACATCACTGTTACTGTTGAGCTAATCAACCCAATCGCTATCGAAGATGGAACTCGCTTCGCTATTCGTGAAGGTGGCCGTACTGTTGGAGCTGGAGCTGTTGCTTCAATCCAAAAATAATTATTACAGCTAAGCAATTAGCTAACATAGTGAGCTCTCATTCAGCAATGGATGAGGGCTCATTTATTTGGAGTATGGTAAAAATGCAAAACAAGCTGCGCAGAACACTTGATAAAGTGAAGCCGCGGTGCGTAAGGGGTATGCTTTTCGGGATCAGTTGAAAACGTGTTTCTTCTATTAGATAGAACAAATGGTTGAAACACGTTATTCAAAGTCACCACGTAAACTCTCCATAGCACACCCCTCACTCCCTTTCAGCACTTTATATATTCGCTAAACTTGATTGTTTTAATACATACACACACTTCAAAAAAATGAAGTGGGTAAGAAAGAGAAATTCAGCACGCAGTGCCTGAATTATAAAAAGGCTTAAAGTAATTAAAATCAAGCAGCTCAGTAATAAACAAACAAGCTCGTTGCTTTCTAAAATACAGAAATGAGGCGGTACAGATCGCGTTTCTACTATATATAGAAGAAGCCAAATGAAAAACAAAGTTTCTTAGCTGGTTGTAGCTCTTGAATTTAGTACAGACTGATTAATGAATGGTGTAAGGGAGTGATGGGTGTGTCTGGAAAGTTTACGGGTGACATCAGGAGTTTGCGGTAGCAAGCTCACACTGCTTGAATATTGCATTCTTACCATTTGTTTTATTCCAATAAATAAGAATGCAATTTCAAGAGTGGCTGGAAGACGCATCTATCACGTACTGAAACTCATCATTTTAATCAGTATTTCCCCACCTGCCTGTGCTCCAAACTAATTGAAAACTTCTTCTTGCTTTTTATTTTGATATTTCGTATAATAGTGAACGTTGGTCTGTGACGTTGTGATGATGTGAGAGGTTGCCGACACACACGGCCCCTTTGCCATAGGGGATGTGGTTGGAGAATTTTCACGGAGTATGTCCGATACTAAATTGGGCGATAGAAGGAGGGACTTATATGGCAAAGCAAAAGATTCGTATCCGTTTGAAGGCATACGATCATAGAATTCTTGATGCATCTGCTGAGAAAATTGTTGATACTGCAAAACGTTCCGGTGCAAGTGTTTCCGGGCCGATTCCGTTACCTACGGAAAAGCAAATTATCACAGTACTACGCGCAGTGCACAAATACAAGGATTCACGGGAACAATTCGAAATGCGCACTCATAAGCGTTTAATCGATATTGTCAACCCAACGCCGCAAACGGTAGACGCATTAATGCGTTTAGATTTACCGTCTGGCGTCGACATTGAGATTAAACTATAATATTCGGAAATGTAAAAGAAAAGAGGTGTCAACATGACAAAAGGTATCTTAGGTAAGAAAATAGGTATGACTCAAGTTTTTACTCCTGAGGGTTTGGTATTGCCGGTAACTGTTATTGAAGCAGGTCCTTGTATCGTTTTACAAGTGAAGGATTTGGAGAATGATGGCTACGAAGCAATTCAACTTGGTTTCAGTGACAAAAAAGAAAAAAATGCAATTAAACCTGAGTTGGGCCATGCTAAGAAAGCTGGAGCAACCCCTAAGCGCTACATTAAAGAATTTCGCGGTATTACGTTGACAGATTATACAATAGGCCAAGAAGTTAAGGCTGATCTGTTTAGCGCAGGCGAATTTGTTGATGTGACTGGCACTTCCAAGGGTAAAGGTTTTCAAGGAACAATCAAGCGTCACAATACATCTAGAGGTCCTATGGCGCATGGTTCGCGTTATCACCGTGGTCCAGGTTCGATGGGTTCCATTCAAGCTAATAAAGTTCCTAAGGGTAAGAAACTTCCGGGACATATGGGGCATGAAACAGTTACCTTGCAAAACCTACAAATCGTTAGAATCGATTTAGAGCGTAATGTTATTTTAGTTAAAGGATCCATTCCAGGTCCTAACAATAGTTACGTAAGCTTAAAATCAACAGTTAAAAAGTAAGTTAGCAGGAAGGAGGATTACTAATGCCAAAAGTAGCAGTTTTTAATGTTAGTGGAGCACAAGTTGGAGAAATCGAATTAGCCGATTCCGTTTTTGGAATTGAACCCAACAAATACGTGCTGCATGACGCAGTTGTAATGCAACAAGCTTCACAACGTCAAGGCACGCACAAAGTAAAAGGTCGCTCTGAAGTTAGAGGCGGTGGACGCAAACCGTGGAAACAAAAGGGTACAGGCCGTGCGCGTCAAGGTAGTATTCGTTCGCCACAATGGAGAGGCGGCGGTATCGTTTTTGGACCGACTCCGCGCAGTTATGGCTACAAATTACCGAAAAAAGTTCGTCGTATAGCAATCAAATCCGCTTTATCTTCTAAAGTAATTGCTAATGAAATCATCGTATTGGATCAATTATCGTTTGACCAACCGAAGACTAGTGCATTTGTAGCAGTATTGAAGAATCTTAAAGTCGACACTAAGGCGCTTATCGTGACAAGCAGCTTCGATGCTAATGTCGTTTTATCATCCCGTAACATTCCTGGAGTTAAATTTGTTACCGCGGACGGCATAAACGTGCTTGACGTTTTGGTGTATGATAAATTGATCATCACTAAAGATGCGGTTAGCAAGGTAGAGGAGGTATTCGCATAATGAAAGATCCTCGTGATATTATCAAACGCCCTGTAATTACTGAGCGTACAAGCGATTTAATGTCGATGAAGAAATATGTGTTTGAAGTAGATCTTCGTAGCAATAAAACGGAAATCAAACAAGCCATCGAATCCATTTTTAAAGTTAAGGTTACTAATGTAAACACTTTAAGAATGCCGGCTAAGCCTAAGCGTTATGGCAAACATTCAGGATATACATCCGAATGGAAGAAAGCAATCGTAACGTTAAGCAAAGAAAGCAAAGAATTAGAATTCTTCGAAAACGTGAACGTTTAGTATCATTCTATGAAGTAAGGAGGAATCCACATGCCAATTAAAAAATATAAACCGACATCCCCGTCTAGACGTCAGATGTCCGTGTCTACTTTTGAAGAAATTACAACAGACACACCAGAGAAATCGTTACTAGCTCCTTTGTTTAAACAAGCGGGTCGTAACAACCAAGGTAAAATCACTACACGTCACCGTGGTGGCGGTCATAAGCGTAAATACAGAATTATCGATTTTAAGCGGACCAAAGATGGTATACCAGGTCGCGTTGCTACAATCGAATATGATCCAAACCGTTCCGCTAATATCGCATTGATCCATTATGCTGATGGTGAGAAAGCTTACATCATCGCTGCTAAAGGTCAAAAGGTTGATGACGTGATCGTATCTGGACCAGGTTCAGATATCAAGATTGGTAATGCAATGGCGCTTGAGAACATCCCGGTCGGTACTGTAATTCATAACATTGAATTGAAACCAGGCAAAGGCGGACAATTAGTTCGTTCAGCAGGTACTTCAGCTCAATTGTTAGGTAAAGAAGAACAGTATGTAACGGTTCGTTTAACTTCAGGTGAAGTTCGCAAAGTCTTAAAGGTTTGCCGTGCTACAATTGGATCTGTAGGAAACGAAGATCATGAATTGATTAACATTGGTAAAGCTGGTCGTAACCGTTGGAAAGGTCAACGTCCTGAAGTTCGTGGGGTAGTAATGAATCCTAATGATCACCCGCATGGTGGTGGTGAAGGTCGTGCTCCAATTGGTCGTAAATCTCCAATGTCACCTTGGGGCAAGCCTACTCTTGGTTACAAAACGCGTAAGAAAACTAAAGCGTCTGACAAGTACATTGTACGTCGTCGCACTAAATAATTCGCAAGTTAATCAGCTCGGACGAAGGGAGGATTACAAATGGGACGTAGCTTAAAAAAAGGACCTTTTGTGGATGATTACTTAATGAAGAAAGTTGAAGCGTTGGGTCCAAATGCCGGTACAGGCCAGAAAAAAGCTGTTATCAAAACTTGGTCACGCCGTTCTACAATTTTTCCACAGTTTATCGGTCACACATTTGCTGTTTATGATGGTAGAAAGCATGTACCGGTATGGGTAACAGAAGATATGGTTGGACATAAATTAGGTGAGTTTGCTCCTACACGTACGTATAAAGGGCATTCCGATGATGATAAGAAAACCGGTAAACGTTAAAATCCGATTTTAAATGAAACGTTTGAGAGGAGGTTCTACAATGCAAGAAGCAACAGCGCATGGGAAACATATTCGCATCGCTCCTCGGAAAGTACAGCTAGTGATTGATTTGATTCGTGGTAAAGCAGTTGGTGAAGCAATCGCAATATTGCGTCACACACCTAGATCAGCATCGCCAATCATCGAAAAGATACTTAATTCCGCGATTGCGAATGCGGAACATAACTTTTCGCTTGACCCGAACAAATTAGTGATCAGTACAATTTTTGTAGGTCACGGACCAATCATCAAAAGATTCCGTCCACGTGCCATGGGTCGTGCGAGTAATATTCATAAACGTACTAGCCACATTACACTAGTGGTAACTGAAAAATAAGGAGGGATTACACGTGGGTCAAAAGGTACATCCGATAGGATTTAGAATTGGAGTTATTCGGGATTGGGAGTCTAAATGGTTTGCTGGTAAAGATTACGGCGATTTATTGCTTGAAGACGTCAAAATTCGTGAATACTTAAAAAAGAAACTTAAAGATTCTGCTCTTTCACATGTTGAAATCGAACGTGCATCTAATCGTGTTAACGTTACGATTCATACAGCTAAGCCTGGTATGGTTATCGGTAAAGGCGGCGCAGAGGTTGAAGTTATTCGTAACCACATCGCAAGCTTTTCTAATAAAAAAGTGCATATCAATATTTCTGAAATTAAATATCCTGATCTTGTTGCTGTACTAGTTGCAGAAAGCATTGCTCAACAATTGGAGCGTCGCGTATCATTCCGTCGTGCCATGAAGCAAGCATTGCAAAGAACTATGAGATCTGGAGCAAAAGGTATCAAAACTGCCGTTAGCGGACGTTTGGGCGGAGCTGAAATTGCTCGTAGCGAAGGCTACAGCGAAGGTACAGTGCCACTTCATACACTTCGTGCGGATATCGATTATGGAACAGCTGAAGCGCATACCACATACGGTCTTATTGGCGTAAAAGTATGGATTTATCGCGGGGAAGTTCTTCCAACTGTTAAGAAGAAAGCTGCAGTCATTGAGGAAGGAGGGAACTAATCATGTTAGTACCTAAACGTGTAAAACATCGTAAAGAATTCCGTGGTAATATGAAAGGTCGCGCTAAAGGCGGTACAGAAGTAGCATTCGGCGAATTCGGTTTGCAAGCTGTAGAACCAGCATGGGTAACCAACAGACAAATTGAAGCAGCACGTATTGCTATGACTCGTTACATCAAACGTGGCGGTAAAGTTTGGATTAAAATTTTCCCTTCAAAGCCAGTTACGCAAAAGCCACTTGAAGTACGTATGGGTAGTGGTAAAGGTAACGTTGAGAAGTGGGTTGCAGTTGTTAAACCGGGCAAAATTCTTTTTGAACTAGCTGGGGTAACAGAAGAAATAGCACGTGAAGCAATGCGTCTTGCGGCACATAAATTGCCGATCAAAACAAAATTCGTGAAACGTGAAGAAGTAGGCGGTGAAGCAAATGAAGGCTAGTGCTGGTGAATTTCGCAACTTAACAAGTGTTGAACTTGAACAAAAAATTGCCGGATTTAAAGATGAACTCTTTAACCTCCGTTTTCAGTTGGCTACAGGTCAATTGGATAACCCGTCTCAAATTCGCGATGTACGCAAAGAGATTGCTCGTGCAAAAACTATTTTGCGTGAAAGAGAACTTGGGATCGGCTAATCGGGTCTTGATTTTAGAGAAGAGGAGGACTTTCAATGGAAGAACGCAATGATCGTAAAGTACAAGTTGGTAAAGTAGTGAGTAACAAAATGGAGAAAACCATCGTTGTTGCAATCGAAACATATAAGAATCATGACTTGTACCACAAGAGAATTAAGGTTACTAAAAAGTTTAAAGCCCATGACGAAAACAATGCTGCTAAAATCGGCGACGTTGTTAAGATAATGGAAACTCGTCCGATATCGAAGGATAAGCGGTGGAGATTGGTTGAAATCGTTGAAGCAGCTATCGTCCTTTAAGAGATAAGCAGCAGGTACTATAGGAACAAGTCCGAAAGGAGGAAACTCGAATGATCCAACCATTTAGTAGATTAGCAGTTGCCGATAATTCCGGTGCCAAGAAATTAATGTGTATTCGTGTCCTTGGCGGCACAGGTCGTCGTGTAGGTCATATTGGTGATTTAATTATCTGCGCCGTTAAAGAAGCAACACCAGGTGGCGTTGTCAAAAAAGGTGATGTAGTTAAAGCCGTTATCGTCCGTACAAAACGTGGTGCTCGTCGTAAAGACGGTTCACATATCGCATTTGATGAAAATGCAGCAGTTATAGTTAAAGATGACAAAAGCCCACGTGGAACTCGTATTTTTGGACCTGTAGCTCGTGAATTGCGTGATCGTGATTTTATGAAAATTATTTCTCTAGCGCCTGAAGTTATTTAATTTCAGCGTCAATGTAAACCGCCACTTGGGAGGTGTAATCGAAAAATGCCAAAGCAAAAGAAGAAGTTAGAATCTCATAATCACAAGCTGCACGTCAAAAAAGACGATACAGTGTTCGTTATTACCGGTAAAGATAAAGGTAAAAAAGGACGTATTATTGCAGCGTATCCCCGTCAAAATCGCGTTTTGGTTGAAGGAATTAACATGATGAAAAAACATGCTAAGCCTTCACAGCAAAACCCGCAAGGCGGAATCATTAATCAAGAAGCCCCAATCCATGTATCTAACGTGATGTTAATCGATCCGAAGAGCAATAAGCCGACTCGTGTAGGTTATAAAATATTGGATAACGGGAATAAAGTTCGAATCGCCCAAAAATCAGGCGAAGTTATCGATTAATAAAGTGCGGAAGGAGGTACATGAATTATGGCAGCAAGATTAAAAGATCGGTTCTTAAACGAAATTACACCAGGTTTAATGACAAAGTTTAACTATACAACGGTTATGCAAGTTCCTAAAGTTGAGAAAGTTGTAATCAATATGGGTGTGGGCGATGCAGTTTCCAACTCCAAAATTCTTGATGCAGCAGTTTTAGAATTGCAAACCATCTCTGGTCAAAAGCCAATCGTAACGAAAGCCAAAAAATCCATCGCTGGATTCAAGCTTCGTGAAGGTATGCCGATCGGAACTAAAGTAACATTACGCGGTGAACGCATGTACCATTTCTTGGATAAATTATTCAATGTTGCTTTACCTCGCGTACGTGATTTTCATGGTGTTTCAAACAAAGCGTTTGATGGCCGTGGAAACTATACACTTGGTTTGAAAGAGCAATTGATTTTTCCGGAAATTGAGTATGATAAAGTGGATAAAATCCGTGGAATGGACATCGTTATTGTAACGACTGCAAAAACGGATGAAGAATCGCGCGAGTTGCTAACTCAAATGGGAATGCCCTTTGTTAAGTAAACAACAACTTATAGCATTCGGAGGTGGAAAATAAGTGGCAAAAACTTCGATGATAGTCAAACAACAACGTAAACCGAAATTTGCGGTTCAAGCGTACACACGTTGTGGACGTTGCGGTCGCCCGCATTCCGTTTTACAAAAGTTTAAAATTTGCAGAATATGTTTTCGTGAATTAGCTCATGCTGGCCAGATTCCTGGCGTTAAAAAAGCAAGCTGGTAATAAACCCACTTCGGGAAGGAGGTTCGCAATATGGTAATGTCAGATCCGATTGCAGATATGCTTACACGCATACGCAACGCTAATGTTGTTCGTAAAGAAACCGTAGAAATTCCAGCTTCCACAATCAAAAAGGAAATTGCTGAAATTTTGAAAAAAGAAGGCTTCATTCGTGATGCTGAATATGTTCAAGATAACAAACACGGGATTATCCGCTTGTTTCTTAAATACGGTCCTAACAATGAACGTGTAATTTCCGGCTTAAAAAGAATTAGCAAACCAGGCTTGCGCGTATATACGAAGAGTCAAGAGGTTCCTCGTGTACTAGGCGGTCTAGGTTTAGCGATTATCTCTACCTCAAGTGGAGTAATGACTGATAAAGAAGCTCGTCAAGCTAAATCAGGCGGAGAAGTTATCTGCTACATTTGGTAATTGATCAAGGCAATCGAATGGAGGTGTACACATGTCTCGAATTGGTCGTAAACCAATCACTGTACCAGCAGGAGTAAATGTATCTTTTGAAGACACAAGAATCACGGTAAAAGGACCTAAAGGTGTTTTGTCCCGTGAATTGCATAAAGATATGATCGTTGCTTTGGAAGAAAACGTAATTAACGTAACTCGTCCTTCCGACAATAAGTTACACCGCTCTTTACACGGAACTACCCGCAGTGTGGTAGCTAACATGGTAATCGGAGTAACTGACGGATTTACAAAAAATTTGGAATTGGTTGGCGTTGGTTACCGTGCTAACAAAAACGGGGATAAATTAGTGCTTAACGTAGGTTACTCACATCCCGTTGAAATTCTACCTGAATCAGGTATCGAATTCGATGTTCCAACAAATACAAAAATTACAGTTAGAGGTATCGATAAAGAACTTATCGGTGCAACAGCAGCTAAAATTCGCTCCGTACGTGAGCCCGAGCCTTATAAAGGTAAAGGGATTAAATATGAAGGCGAACGCATTCTTCGTAAAGAAGGTAAAGCTGGTAAGAAGAAGTAAGATCGGCATTCTAAGGGTTTCTTAGAAGATATGAAGGGAGTGAACATCCTCATGATTACAAAAAGCGATAAAAACGCATCACGTTTGAAGAGACATCTTCGTGTACGTAAGAAAATCGAAGGAACGACTTTACGTCCTCGTTTGAATATTTTCCGTTCATCGAAGCATATGTATGCTCAAATTATTGATGATATAAAAGGCGTAACAATCGTTGCTGCTTCCAC
This sequence comes from Paenibacillus psychroresistens, assembly GCF_009728935.1. Classification (GTDB taxonomy): domain Bacteria; phylum Bacillota; class Bacilli; order Paenibacillales; family NBRC-103111; genus Paenibacillus_AC; species Paenibacillus_AC psychroresistens. The sequence goes on from NZ_CP034235.1 coordinate 252,816, forward strand.
ATTGGATAAGACTTTGGGAGAAGCCGTTACTAACGGTGGCAATATTGATGCAGCTCGTCAAGTTGGAGCATTAATTGCCCAACGTGCAAAAGAACAAGGTGTTGTGAAAGTTGTATTTGATCGCGGCGGGTATTTATACCACGGACGTGTTCAAGCATTAGCTGACGCAGCGCGCGAAGCTGGACTAGAATTCTAGTTCACACTCTATTCAATAAGGAGGTAAAAAACTTGCGTGTAGATCCCAATACATTAGACTTAAAAGATAAAACGGTTCACATTAACCGTGTTGCTAAAGTTGTTAAAGGCGGTCGTCGTTTTAGTTTCAGCGCACTAGTAGTTGTCGGTGACGGCAATGGCTGGGTTGGTGCAGGAATTGGTAAAGCAGGCGAAGTTGGAGATGCCATCAAAAAAGGTATCGAAGATGCTAAGAAAAACTTAATCCACGTGCCGATTGTGAAAACAACAATACCCCATTTAGTGGTTGGTAAATTTGGTGCAGGAAGAGTTCTACTTAAACCGGCATCACAAGGTACTGGAGTTATTGCTGGCGGACCTGTTCGTGCAGTATTGGAATTAGCTGGAGTCGGCGATATTTTGACAAAATCTTTAGGATCCTCGAACTCCATTAACATGGTAAACGCGACATTGGAAGGCTTACAACGCTTGAAAAAAGCGGAAGAAGTTGCAAAACTGCGCGGAAAAACAGTCGCTGAACTGTTAGGTTAGGGGGAAAATACAATGGCAAAACAACTACTGATTACCCTTACTCGTAGCTTGATTGGACGCCCTGAAACACAACGTGTAACTGTAAGAACCTTGGGATTAAAGAAATTGAATTCCAGTGCTGTTCAACTAGATAACGTTGCGATTCGTGGAATGATCAATAAAGTTAGTCATTTGGTTGAAGTTAAAGCATTCGAAGAATAAATAGAGCTCCAGAAATTTTACAAGGAGGTGCACAACGATGAAGTTACATGAACTAGCTCCAGCACCAGGATCACGTCACGTTAAGAAACGTGTCGGTCGCGGTATTGGTAGCGGTACTGGTAAAACAGCAGGTAGCGGGCATAAAGGTCAAAAAGCTCGTTCTGGTGGTGGCGTTCGTCCTGGATTTGAAGGGGGTCAAAACCCTTTATTCCGTAGATTGCCTAAACGCGGGTTTAATAATCTTAATCGCAAGGAATACGCAGTAGTCAACTTAGACGTGCTTAACAATTTCACAACTGGAACAGAAGTCACACCGGAAGTTTTGATGGAATACGGTATTGTCAAAAATTCAAAAAGTGGAATTAAGATTTTAGGCAATGGCGAGCTTACTGTTCAACTTACAGTAAAAGCTAATAAGTTCTCCCAATCTGCGGTGGATAAAATTCAGGCTGCCGGCGGTAAAACCGAGGTGATTTAATGTTTAATACCCTAGCCAACATCTTTAAGGTAGAAGATCTTAGAAGAAGAATTATATTTACATTAGTCATTCTGATTGTATACAGAATTGGTTCCTTTATACCAGTGCCAAACATCAATATTGATATGCTTAAAGTTGAGGATCAATCAGGTGTTGACGTATTCGGGTTATTAAATACATTCTCGGGTGGAGCATTGCATAGATTTTCCATCTTCGCGATGGGGATTATGCCATACATTACTTCTTCAATTATCGTGCAGTTACTTTCCATGGATGTTATTCCACGGTTTGCACAATGGGCTAAAGAAGGCGATGTAGGCAGAAAAAAACTTGCTCAAATCACAAGATATGGAACGGTAATATTGGGCTTAATTCAAGCTTTCGGATTAGCTATTGGCTTTAACAATATTTACAGCGGTTTGGTAATTAATCCAAACTTTACAACTTACGCTTTAATAGCTATTATCTTGACCGCAGGTACGTCTTTCCTAATGTGGTTAGGTGAACAAATCACAGAGCATGGTATCGGAAATGGTATATCGATTATCATCTTTGCTGGGATTGTTGCTGGAATTACAACGAACATTAATGTGATTTATCAAGAACTTTTTGTAGATGCCGGGGATGCTTTATTCTTGAACATTATTAAACTGATCTTGATACTAATTGCGATCGTTGTTATTATTGCAGGTGTAATTTTTGTTCAACAAGGAATTCGTAAGATTCCTGTTCAATACGCAAAACGTGTTGTAGGACGTAAAATGTACGGTGGACAATCCACACACATTCCTTTAAAAGTGAATGCAGCTGGTGTTATTCCCGTAATTTTCGCTTTATCACTCTTGATGTTTCCTTCTACCATCGCACAATTCTGGTCTGGAAATGTCGTAGCAGATTGGATCATTAAAAACTTGGTTTACACAGCACCGCTTGGTATGGTCTTCTACGTAATCCTTATCATTGGTTTTACGTATTTCTACACATTTGTTCAGATTAATCCTGTTCAAATGGCAGATCAAATGAAGAAAAACGGTGGATATATTCCGGGTATTCGTCCTGGTAAAACGACGCAAGTTTATTTAACCAGAGTGATGACACGTATTACTTTATCTGGCGCAATATTCTTGGCAGCTGTTTCAATTTTGCCTATGATCTTTGGAGCTTTAGCTAATTTACCGGCACAAGTACGTATCGGGGGTACCTCGTTGCTTATCGTAATCGGAGTTGGCTTGGAAACTATGAAGCAAATTGAGAGCCAATTAATCAAACGCCATTACAAAGGGTTCATCAATAAATAATGAAGCGAACCGGTTTAACCTGGGTAAGCTCAGCCGATCCACTTCGGAGGAGGTCACACGAATGAATGTAATTTTTATGGGTCCTCCTGGTGCAGGTAAAGGGACACAAGCCGAACAAATAGTGAACGAGTTTGCCATACCTCACATTTCAACAGGCGATGCATTTCGTCTAGCGATGCGTCTTGGTACTCCGCTCGGTATCGAAGCAAAGAAGTTTGTGGATCAAGGTTTATTGGTCCCGGATGAAATTACTATCGGTATCGTGCGGGAAAGAATTCAAGATCAAGATTGCCAGAATGGCTTCTTGTTGGATGGATTTCCAAGAACGATTTCACAAGCGCAAGCTTTGGATGAAATTTTGGGAACAATGAGTAAAAAGATTGATTATGTCATTAACTTAAGCGTAGATCGTAATTTACTCTTAGCCCGTTTAACAGGAAGAAGAATCTGCAAGTCATGTGGCGCTACTTATCACGTAATTTTCAATCCTCCTCAGCAAGAGCTTGTATGTGATAAATGTGCAGGTGAGCTGTATCAACGTTCTGATGATACAGAAGAGAAGGTTGGAACGCGGTTAGATGAGTATTTGTCCAAGACAGCTCCGCTTCTTGAGTATTATGACAATCAGAAAATTTTGCGTCAGGTTAACGGTGAACAAGAGATCAATGCGGTTACTGCAGAAATCAATACCCTTTTGCGAGGACAGTCCTGATGATCATTTGTAAGTCGGAGACTGAATTGAAGTTGATGCGGAAAGCAGGTCGCATTGTTGCGGAAACGCATCGCTTGTTAGCTAAGTCAATTCAACCTGGCATAACTACGAAGGAATTAGATCAAATCGCTGAAGATTATATTCATAGCCAGGGCGCAATTCCATCGTTCAAAGGCTATAATGGTTTTCCTGGCAGTATTTGTGCTTCTGTCAACGATGAATTAGTACATGGAATACCCGGTCACAGAAAGCTTAACGAAGGCGACATCATCAGTATCGATATCGGAGCACAATATCAAGGGTATCATGGTGATTCGGCATGGACTTATCCCGTTGGGAAAGTATCGGAAACAGCTCTTAAGCTGTTGGAAGTTACTGAAAAATCCTTATATGCGGGATTAGAACTAGCGAAACCAGATGTGCGTTTGTTTACAATTTCCTATGCTATTCAGAAATGTATTGAAGATGAAGGTTTTTCTGTCGTAAGAGAATACGTTGGTCATGGAATAGGGGCGGATCTTCATGAGGAACCCCAAATTCCCAATTACGGACTTCCTGAACGTGGACCGCGATTAAAGCAAGGTATGGTACTAGCTATTGAACCTATGGTCAATGTTGGAGAACGTTTTGTTAAAACGCTTGAAGACAATTGGACGGTAGTTACAGTTGATGGTTCCTTATGCTCACACTTTGAGCATACCATTGCTATTACCGCGGACGGTTATGAGATTCTGACAAAGCTCGAAGCGTAGGTGAAGAACAGTGAGTGATACAGTTAGTCCACAGCTGGGACAAATCGTTAAGATATTACGCGGCAGAGATCTCAATAAATATGCGGTAATCATTGCAATCGTCGATCAACGGTTTTTATGGATAGCGGATGGGGATAAACGAAAGTTTGACCAGCCCAAAAAGAAGAATCTACTTCATTTGCAATTACAGGATGTAATTAGCCAAGAAGTTGTGAATAGCTTATTGGAAACAGGCCGAGTAACAAATGGAAAATTAAGATACGCGTTGAACAAGTTTGTTGAGACTCAACAAATGGAAGCACCAACACAGGAAGGAGAATGAGCATGGCCAAAGAAGATGTAATTGAAGTTGAAGGTACTGTCGTTGAGCCCCTTCCAAACGCAATGTTTAAAGTTGAATTGGAAAACGGTCATAAGATACTAGCTCATGTCTCAGGTAAAATAAGAATGCATTTTATTCGTATTCTGCCAGGAGATAAAGTTACCGTTGAACTTTCGCCCTACGATTTAACTAGAGGTCGTATAACCTACCGTTTCAAATAGATTATTCATGCTTTACGATGAAAGTTTCGCTTAAGCGAAACTCTTAGGAGGTTAATCATTATGAAAGTAAGGCCGTCAGTGAAGCCTATGTGCGAAAAATGCAAAGTCATTAAGCGCAAAGGCAATGTAATGGTGATTTGCGAAAATCCGAAGCACAAACAAAAACAAGGGTAAGGAGGTGCAGTATCAATGGCTCGTATAGCTGGAGTAGACTTACCTCGTGAAAAACGAGTAGAAATTGCTTTGACTTATATATTCGGGATCGGTAAAACGACTTCGCAGAATATCATAAGCAGCACTGGTTTAAACAAAGATACTCGTGTACGTGATCTTACTGAAGATGAAGTAAGCAAAATACGCGAAGCAATTGATAAGACAGTTAAAGTGGAAGGCGATCTACGCAGAGAAATTTCATTGAACATCAAACGTTTAATCGAAATTGGTTCATACCGTGGACTTCGTCACCGTCGTGGTTTACCTGTTCGTGGTCAACGTACCAAAACAAATGCTCGTACTCGTAAAGGTCCACGTCGTACAGTAGCTAATAAGAAGAAATAAGAAAGGGGGATAAACCACATGGCAAAACCTAAAAAAGTTGTCCGCACGAAACGTCGTGATCGTAAGAATATCGATACCGGAGTAGCTCATATTCGTTCCACTTTCAACAATACAATTGTAACGATTACAGATCCACACGGAAATGCGATTTCTTGGGCGAGTGCTGGTAACATGGGTTTCAAAGGCTCACGTAAAAGTACTCCATTTGCTGCACAAATGGCTGCTGAACAAGCTGCTAAAGCTGCAATGGATCATGGTATGAAGGTTGTTGAAGTTATGGTTAAAGGTCCAGGCGCAGGTCGTGAGGCTGCAATCCGCTCATTACAAGCTGCAGGACTTGAAGTAAACTTAATTAAAGACGTGACTCCAGTCCCACATAATGGTTGTCGTCCACCTAAGCGTCGTCGTGTTTAATTCAGGATCTCGGGTGGTATAAATATCCATAACATGTGAATAATGATGTTGAAGGATAGGCATACTACTTGGTTTAATAATTTTACAGGTTATCCAGAAGCAACGACGTTTCGAGGAGGATTCATCGAATGATAGAAATCGAAAAACCCAAAATAGAAACCTTAGCACTAAATGAAGAAGGAACCTACGGTAAGTTCGTTGTAGAGCCACTTGAACGTGGCTATGGCACTACACTCGGAAACTCCTTACGCAGAATTCTACTTTCATCATTGCCCGGGGCAGCAGTAAATTCCGTACAGATCGATGGCGTATTGCATGAGTTTTCAACTGTACCTGGCGTTATGGAGGATGTAACAGAAATCATCCTTAATCTCAAAGGGCTTTCGTTGAAAATTCATTCAGATGAAGAAAAAGTGCTTGAAATTGATGCTGAAGGCGACGGTAGAATTACTGCTGGCGACATTCGTGCTGATAGCGATGTTGAAATCCTCAATCCTGAGCTTCACATTGCCACACTTTCCCCAGATGCTCGTTTGCATATGCGTATTTTTGCAAGCAGAGGTCGCGGTTATGTACAGTCTGATAAGAATAAACGTGAAGATCAACCCATTGGAGTTATTCCAATTGATTCCATCTACACGCCAATCACTCGTGTGAACTACAGCGTAGAAAATACACGTGTGGGTCAAGTTACCAACTATGATAAGTTGACTATGGAAGTATGGACTGATGGAAGCATACGTCCTGAAGAATCCGTTAGCCTTGGTGCTAAAATTCTTACAGAGCACTTGAACTTGTTCGTTGGATTAACGGATGAAGCGAAAGATGCAGAAATCATGGTTGAAAAAGAAGAAGACAAGAAGGAAAAAGTATTGGAAATGACAATTGAAGAATTGGATCTTTCCGTACGTTCGTATAATTGTCTTAAACGTGCAGGAATCAACACCGTTCAAGAGCTAATCACGAAAACAGAAGAAGATATGATGAAGGTACGTAACCTGGGTCGTAAATCTTTGGAAGAAGTTCAAGAGAAGCTGGAAGAATTGGGATTGGGACTTCGCGCGGAAGATTAGTATTTAAAGCAGAAGGAGGTTACATCATGGCAATTTATAAAAAGCTAGGTCGTGATTCCAGCGGTCGCAAAGCATTATTTCGCGATTTGGTTACCGACTTATTCATACAAGAGCGTATTCAAACAACAGAGGCTAAAGCGAAAGAATTGCGTTCAATAGCAGAAAAGCTAATTACATTAGCTAAACGTGGCGATTTGCATGCACGTCGTCAAGCAGCTGCTTTTGTACGTCGCGAGCAAGTTACTGAAGATCAAGATGCTATCCAAAAGCTGTTTTCTGAATTAGCACCTCGCTATGCAGAACGCGCTGGTGGTTACACACGTATCTTGAAACTAGGACCTCGTCGTGGAGATTCAGCCCCTATGGTATATCTGGAGCTTGTAGACCGTGCATAAAACGGATAAAGAAGGGCGAACCGAATCGTAGGGTTCAGTTATTGCCCTTTTTTAACGTTCATCTTTGATCGCATAATTTATGTTTAGGCAGTAGGTGTTAAGATGAGTATTGTACGTAATATTATGATGGTTGTTAGTTATGATGGTACCGCTTATTGCGGCTTTCAAATCCAACCACGTGACCATACCGTGCAGCAAGAGTTAGAACGAGCCATTTATGTGCTAACAGGCGAACGTGTAAAGGTGATATCATCTGGTAGAACCGATGCTGGTGTACATGCAAAAGCACAAGTGATTAATTTTTTGACGGAATGTATCATTCCCATTGATCGCTGGTGCTTTGCCGTCAACACTCGGCTTCCGCGGGATATTGTTGTTCATAAGGCAAGTGAAGCTCCTCTGAATTTTCACTCGAGACATCACGCTAAACGTAAGACTTACCGCTATACGATTCAACGCAGCAAAATACCGGATGTCTTTTATCGCCACACTCGTTTTCACCATCCAACGCGGTTAGATTTAAGCGAGATGCAAAATGGTTTATCTCATCTAGTAGGTGAGCATGACTTTTCAGCCTTTTGCTCAGCAAGAACACCGGTAGGATCACACGTGCGGACCATTTATGAAGCAACAATGGAATTTATTGCAGAGCCGTCTAGTGGAGATGGTCAAGCAGGTGTGATCCATATTTATATTACTGGTAACGGCTTCCTCTATAACATGGTGCGAATCATTGTAGGGACGCTGCTGCAGATTGGGCAAGGAAAACGAAGTGGTGTTGAGATGAACCAAATTTTGCTTTCGGGTGATCGTAATAAGGCGGGACCAACTGCAATGGCACATGGCTTAACTTTGTGGGAAGTTAGCTATTGATATGTGCTCTAGAATATAGTATGATAATATTCGGTCTTTATAACTGGCTACCCACAGCCCCGGGTTATAAGATGTTAATGATGGCTATTTTATGATCGTTTAGGAGGATTAACAAATGCGTACCACATATATGGCTAAACCTAATGAAGTTGAGCGCAAATGGTACATTATTGATGCTGAAGGAAAGACTCTAGGTCGGTTAGCAAGTGAAGCGGCAGCTATTATTCGCGGTAAGCATAAACCGCAATTTACGCCTCACGTTGACACAGGAGATTTCGTGATCATTATTAATGCCGAGAAGGTTCACTTAACTGGAAAGAAACTACAAAATAAAATGTACTACAAGCATTCCATGTATCAAGGTGGTTTAAAAGTAACTTCTGCACAGGATATGCTTAAAACTAAGCCTGAGCGCGTACTTGAATTCGCTATTCACGGCATGTTGCCTAAGACTCGTCTTGGGGACGGCATGAAAACGAAGCTTAAAGTATATGCAGGAACAGAACACCCGCACCAAGCACAACAACCTGAAGTTTGGGAACTACACGTATAATTTAGAAGGAGGACAGTTTCATGGCTCAAGTGCAATACTATGGAACGGGTCGTCGTAAGCATTCGGTAGCACGTGTGCGCCTTATACCGGGTGAAGGACGAATCGTAATCAACAAACGCGAATTAGATGATTATTTCTGCTTAGAAACTTTAAAGCTTATTGTTAAGCAACCATTGAACTTAACTGAAACTATCGGTAAATACGATATTATCGTTATTGCTCATGGTGGTGGAACAACGGGTCAAGCTGGCGCAATTCGTCACGGTATTTCACGTGCTTTGCTAAAAGTTGATCTTGAATACCGTGGTTCTTTGAAAAAGGCTGGATTCTTAACTCGGGATCCGCGTATGAAAGAACGTAAAAAATACGGTTTGAAAGCTGCTCGTCGTGCTCCTCAATTCTCGAAACGTTAATTTATACTCGTACGACTACGGAACCTTTTCTGCACTCAAGCGGGAAAGGTTTCTTTTTAAAATTTAGTTACGTGAATATGCTGACGAAGCTAGTTTTGCTAACACAAAACTCGTATTATGCTTACAAAGTTAGTTTTGCTAACACAAAACTTTAGGGAGGTAAACACCATGAATTTATTTGAAAAAGAAGCATTGGTTACTGCAGGTGCCGAACAGTTTGAGCATGAATCAGCAGAAGCAGTAATCGCATGGGCGGTTGAGAAATTTCCTAATATAACTCTGGCCTGCAGCTTTGGAGCAGAAGATGTCGTTTTAGTAGATATGCTGCAAAAAATATCTCCAAAATCAGATATCTTCTATTTGGATACAGATTTCCACTTTAAAGAAACTTATGAAACTCGTGATCGGTTGGAAGCGCACTACGGGACAAAGTTTGTGCGGGTTAGTCCCAAGCTAACACCAGAAGCTCAAGCTATTGAATTTGGTGAAGAGCTATGGAAGTCCAATCCGAATCAGTGCTGCGGAATTCGCAAGGTGGATCCTTTAACCGAAATCTTAGGAAAATATGATGCTTGGATTACAGGGATTCGTCGTGATCAAGCACCAACAAGAGCAAATTCCAAAAAAGTTGAATATGATGTAAAATTCGGACTTATTAAATTTAATCCACTTGCTAGTTGGACTTCAGAAGATGTTTGGAACTATATTCGTGAACACGAACTCATTTATAATCCACTTCATGATCAAAATTTTCCAAGTATCGGTTGCGAATATTGTACAAAACAAGTAATGCCAGGGGAAGATCCAAGAGCAGGACGTTGGGCAGGTAATGAAAAGACGGAATGCGGACTTCACAAATAATAACATTACCTAGGACACACGGAGGAGTACATTATGACACATAAGATACAAGCACATGGCGGTGAGCTAGTAAATCTACTTGTAACCGGTGAAGCCAGACAGCATCTCTTGGATAAAGCAGCAGATTTGGTTAAGGTTTCGGTTAATACTTGGACCATTTCGGATATTGATTTAATCGCTGTGGGAGCATTCTCTCCTTTAAATGGTTTTATGCAAGAAGCTGATTACAACTCTGTGGTAGACACAATGAGATTAGTTAATGGAACTGTATGGAGTATCCCCATTACGTTTGCAGTAGATGATGAAACTTTAAAAACCTTCGCTTTGAATCAACAAATTGCTTTAGTTGGTGAAACGGATGAAGTTATCTATGCAATAATGGATGTTCAAAGCATCTATCAAATTGATCAACAAAAAGAAGCTGTACAAGTTTTTAGAACCAATGATGAGGCTCATCCAGGAGTACAGAAGCTATTATCGAGACCTTCCACTTATATTGGAGGAACCCTGCAAGTATTGAACCGTCCAAAGCCTGTAAAATTTGAAGACTTTTATTTTGATCCTATTCGTACAAGAGAGATCTTCAGCGAAAAAGGTTGGAAAACGGTTGTTGGTTTTCAAACTAGAAATCCAGTTCATCGTGCACATGAGTACATTCAAAAAAGTGCTATGGAAATCGTGGATGGCCTCTTTTTGAATCCACTTGTTGGAGAAACTAAATCGGATGATATCTCTGCAGATGTGCGGATGCGCAGCTATTTAGTACTTTTAGAAAATTATTATCCTAAGGATCGTGCTTTTCTAGGTGTTTTTCCAGCGGCAATGAGATATGCAGGACCTCGTGAAGCGATTTTCCATGCTATGGTTCGCAAGAATTATGGATGTACTCACTTTATCGTGGGAAGAGATCATGCTGGTGTTGGTGATTATTATGGAACGTATGACGCTCAGCATATCTTTAGCAACTTTACTGCCGAAGAGCTAGGTATTACTCCATTATTCTTTGAACATAGTTTCTACTGCACACGCTGTGGCAATATGGCTTCCAGTAAAACATGTCCCCATGATTCAAGTGAGCATCTTCATTTATCGGGTACTAAAGTACGTGCATTACTGCGTGATGGTAAATGCCCGCCTGTAGAGTTTACTCGCCCAGAAGTCGCACAAGTCTTGATTGAAGGCATTACAGAACAACTTATCTCTTCCGGGATATAAGTTTTGGGTATATTTGTCCACCTTTTTCCATATAGATTTTAAAGAATCTAGTGGAGCAAAGGTGGATTTTTTATGCGTAGAATGAGGAAACGGGTTGTCGTGTGGATGACTTTTCAAGGTGGTTTAAAAATTGCATTATCAGCATGGCTCGCTTTGATGGCTGTTTTTATTTTGACTTATGAGCTGCCTGCAACGAAAACATGGACGTATTGGACCATGCCATTGTCCGGTAAGGTTATTGCTCTAGATGCCGGGCACGGCGGGTTAGATGGAGGGGCAGAGAGCAGAGAAGGCTTAGTCGAAAAGAATATCAATTTAGGTATTACTTTTTACTTGAGAGATTATTTGCAACAAGCAGGTGCAGCAGTTGTCATGACCAGAGAAGAGGACAAAGATTTAGCTAATGTTAACACTAAAGGGTATAGTCGCAGAAAGTCGGAAGATTTAAAGCAAAGAGTGCAATATGTAACACAGAACAAATCCGATTTATTCATCAGCATTCATCTCAACAGCATACCGTCTTCTAGCTTAAGTGGTGCTCAAACCTTTTATTCTTTATCTAATTTGGACAATTCGACTTTAGCTACCTTGATTCAGAATGAATTAAAGGACAATTTACTGAACACACGCCGTATCGCCAAGACTTTAAATTCGATGTATTTATTAAAAAATTTAAAAATGCCAAGTGCGCTCGTTGAGGTAGGTTTTTTATCGAATCCGGAGGAAGCTAGGCTGATGGCCGATCAATCTTACCAGCAAAAAGTGGCCGCTTCCATTTATCAAGGGATTCTTCGATACTTCTCAGGTGAGAAAGTGGGTATGAGCTAAAATTATGTTATAATAATCAAAAGTCCATAAAGATAAACATCGAGGTGCGATTATGATAACAAAAGAGCAGATTTTAGAGGCTGTAAAGCACGTATATGATCCTGAGTTTAAAAAGCCATTAGTGGAGCTAAACTTCGTTCGTGATGTGTTGATAAAGGATGAGAAGGTAGCACTTACTATAGTGTTAAGCAATGATGAAGAGTTGCTTAAGTCACAATATAAACAAGATATAACTGGTGCCATTAAGCATTTAGGTTACCAGGGGGAAGTTCATATCCGTTTTCGGGCTATTTCGGAGCATGAGAAATCAGAACTATCCGGTGGCGATCAGAAACAGCAGACAAGGCCCCAATCGAAAATCCGTACCGATGAATCTACATCTATATTGTCACCTGAAGCAAATGTGCGGTTCATTGCAGTTGCAAGTGGTAAAGGTGGCGTAGGTAAGTCAACAGTAACCGTAAATTTGGCAGTAGCTTTAGCGCGAAAAGGTAAAAAAGTTGGGATTATCGATGCAGATATATATGGTTTTAGCATCCCAGATATGATGGGCATTGAGAATAGACCAGAAATGGTTGAAAACAAAATCATTCCAATTGAGCGTTTTGGAGTCAAAGTTATCTCTATGGGATTCTTTGTAGAAGACAATGCTCCCATAATCTGGCGTGGACCGATGTTGGGGAAGATGCTGCGTAATTTTTTTGCAGAAGTGACTTGGGGCGAGCTTGACTACGTGTTGTTGGATTTACCGCCGGGCACAGGCGATGTAGCCTTGGATGTCCATCAAATGATCCCACAAAGCAAAGAAATCGTTGTGACGACACCTCATGCAACCGCCGCTTTTGTAGCAGCTAGAGCAGGTGCCATGGCTTTACAAACTAATCATGAAATTCTCGGTGTGATAGAGAATATGTCTTATTATTTAGATAAGTCAGGTGAAAAAGATTATGTTTTTGGTCGTGGAGGCGGTGGAAAGCTTGCGGAGCAATTAAATACAGAACTGCTCGCACAAATACCATTAGGAGCTCCAGACAATCTGCCCACAGAAGAAGAATACGCTCCATCTGTATATAAAGCGGATACTCCAACAGGGTTAATATATTTGGAAATAGCCGATGGAATCATTGCTAAATTGGGATGATTCCCATAGCAATATAAAGGACGGACCGAATGATAACTTTCGGCCCGTCCTTATTAATATTAGGATTCGGAATCTTCTCCTTCTTTCTTCTTTTTATCTTTGTCAGAACCAGAATCGCCGCCACTTTCACCGCCACTCTCGCCTCCGCTACCACCTTCACCTCCGCCTTCGCCACCTCCACCTGATTTGCCCCCGCTCTCAGCACTTTCTACTTTAGGCGTAACACCTTCTTCAACAACTTTCTTAAACAACTCCATTAATTGCATTTTGAATAGCGGACTTTGCATCGACTCTTGTATGACATTCATCATTTGTTGGCGGTAAACTGTGTTTTTCATCGTAGTTGTTATTATTTTCTGATATTCAGGATTGTTCATGATTTCAAGCATCGTCTTCTGATATTGCGGGTCCTTCATTAAATCCAATTGGATTTGTTTAATATTGCCTTGAATCGCTTCAGCAAATTGACCAGCGAATTTGGGGTCCGTCATGGTTTTCTCAAGCATCTTTTTTCCCGTATCTTGTGTTAGAATTTCTTTAACAGCTATCTGTATTTGTTGGCCCTCACCAGTTGCAAGCAGTTTAATTGATTTATCCTGGCTTTCTTTGCCTGCATCCATGATAGCCTTTTGACCCTCAGATGTTTTTAGGACATCGATTACCATCGTTTTGGTGTCTTTATAGCCTTGTCCTTGTTGTCCTTGAGATGAAGAATTGCCAGATCCGCAAGAAGTTAACGAAAATAGAACAAAGGTAAGTGTAAAAATACGAAGAATTGTTATTTTCATTGAAGTCAAGGTTCCTTTCACATGAAGTAATGCAGTTAGTATGAGGCAGATCCAAGTCTTTTATGCTTCGAGTATTCGCTTTTTGCTGTGAAGGTTGGTACAATTATGATTACTATGTGCAGCGATAAAGCGGATTAAGGCTGCTAACTATAGTTATACATGATTGCCTGGAGGGGAAATTAGGTTGACGATCAGAAAATTGCTATGGTTATTCTTTAGTACTTTAGGTTGGGGGAGTTTGGCGGGGCTTATTGTTGGCACTATCCTCATAAGCACGAATAATGAATTTGTATTATGGGAAGTTTCAAGTCCAGGTTTAAATGTCATGAATGTAATCAATATTATCCTGGCTGGAGCTACAATAAGTGTGGTAAGTCAAATGGGCTTTTTCTCCTATTTAATCTTTCGTTACATTATAGTTGGTATTATAAGGAAGAAAAGAATATGGGAATACATTCAACTGATTTTAATTGCTGAAGGAATTTTATTCTTAACTCATCTTAGATATTTATTCTTTGATTTCCCAAGGTCGAGTTGGTTGGAAGCTATAACGCTGCCTGTTATTTTGTTGGTCATCGCGATTGCGGTTTCTTACTGGAAGGTGAAAATGACTAAGGGCAGTGCATTTATTCCAACTTTGTTGTTTATGTTTGTTGTTACCTTAGTTGAAGGTATTCCCGCTTTGAGACTGGATAGCCCACCTTCCTATGTTTTTATGTTAACCCCATTGATAGTGTGTAACGCATGGCAAATTTTAAAGCTTCATCGGATTATTCGCACTGAATAAAAAATTAACCTAGGAAATCTAATGAAAAAAAAGCCCAACATCACTCTTAAGGAGAATGTTCGGCTTTCTCTTTTTA
>NZ_CP034235.1:272500-337500 GCF_009728935.1 Paenibacillus psychroresistens
GCTAGCCTCGAGAATAAGTTGTGGAGGTAGAGCACTGATTGGGTGCGGGGCCCGCCAAGGGTTACCAAGTCCAGTCAAACTCCGAATGCCATAAACTCGAATCTCGGGAGTCAGACAGTGAGTGCTAAGATCCATTGTCGAGAGGGAAACAGCCCAGACCATCAGCTAAGGTCCCCAAGTGTGTGTTAAGTGGGAAAGGATGTGGAGTTGCAAAGACAACCAGGATGTTGGCTTAGAAGCAGCCACCATTGAAAGAGTGCGTAATAGCTCACTGGTCGAGTGACTCTGCGCCGAAAATGTAACGGGGCTAAACACGCCACCGAAGCTATGGACTCAACACTTATGGTGTTGTTTGGTAGGGGAGCGTTGTCTATGCTGAGAAGGTGTACCGTAAGGAGCGCTGGAGAGTAGACAAGTGAGAATGCCGGTATAAGTAACGAAAAGACAAGTGAGAATCTTGTCCGCCGAAAGCCTAAGGGTTCCTGAGGAAGGCTCGTCCTCTCAGGGTAAGTCGGGACCTAACGCGAGGCCGAAAGGCGTAGTGGATGGACAACTGGTTGAAATTCCAGTACCACCGTGAACCGTTATGAGCAATGGGGTGACGCAGAAGGGGAAAGATGCAGACGGATGGAAGTGTCTGTGCAAGCAGTGAGGCTAAAGTGTAGGCAAATCCGCACTTTGTTAGGCTAGGCTGTGACGCGGAGGGAAAATTACAGTACCGAAGATCATGTACTCAAGCTGCCAAGAAAAGCCTCTAGCCAGGGAGAAGGTGCCCGTACCGCAAACCGACACAGGTGGGCGAGAAGAGTATTCTAAGGCGCGCGGAACAACTCTCGTTAAGGAACTCGGCAAAATGACCTCGTAACTTCGGGAGAAGAGGTGCCTCGGTAGGGTGAATAGCCCGAGGGGGCCGCAGTGAAAAGGCCCAAGCGACTGTTTAGCAAAAACACAGGTCTGTGCGAAGCCGTAAGGCGAAGTATACGGGCTGACGCCTGCCCGGTGCTGGAAGGTTAAGAGGAGTGGTAAGCCGCAAGGCGAAGCTATGAATTGAAGCCCCAGTAAACGGCGGCCGTAACTATAACGGTCCTAAGGTAGCGAAATTCCTTGTCAGGTAAATTCTGACCCGCACGAATGGCGTAACGACTTGGGCGCTGTCTCAACGAGAGATCCGGTGAAATTTTAATACCTGTGAAGATGCAGGTTACCCGCGACAAGACGGAAAGACCCCATGGAGCTTTACTGTAACTTAATATTGAATTTGGGTATGATCTGTACAGGATAGGTGGGAACCTTTGAGACATGAGCGCCAGCTTGTGTGGAGGTGACGTTGGGATACCACCCTGATCCTACCTAGGTTCTAACCTATGCCCCTGAATCGGGGCAAGGGACCGTGTTAGGTGGACAGTTTGACTGGGGCGGTCGCCTCCTAAAGTGTAACGGAGGCGCCCCAAGGTTCCCTCAGAATGGTTGGAAATCATTCGAAGAGTGCAAAGGCATAAGGGAGCTTGACTGCGAGACCAACAAGTCGAGCAGGGACGAAAGTCGGGCTTAGTGATCCGGTGGTTCCGAATGGAAGGGCCATCGCTCAACGGATAAAAGCTACCCTGGGGATAACAGGCTTATCTCCCCCAAGAGTCCACATCGACGGGGAGGTTTGGCACCTCGATGTCGGCTCATCGCATCCTGGGGCTGAAGTAGGTCCCAAGGGTTGGGCTGTTCGCCCATTAAAGCGGTACGCGAGCTGGGTTCAGAACGTCGTGAGACAGTTCGGTCCCTATCTGTCGTGGGCGCAGGAAATTTGAGAGGAGCTGTCCTTAGTACGAGAGGACCGGGATGGACGTTCCGCTGGTGTACCAGTTGTTCCGCCAGGAGCATCGCTGGGTAGCCAAGAACGGACGGGATAAGCGCTGAAAGCATCTAAGCGTGAAGCCCCCCTCAAGATGAGATTTCCCAGTATGTAAGACCCCTTGTAGACCACGAGGTTGATAGGTTTGAGGTGGAAGTGCAGCAATGTATGGAGCTGACAAATACTAATCGGTCGAGGGCTTACCCCAATAAGACTTGTTATGCAGTCATGTGTAAGAAGCAGTGTGTTACCTGGATGTTTCACAACTCTTCGCTTCGTTTCTAGTTTTCAGGGAATAATCCTTGAATTGCACCGCGTTTGGTAATGATGGCGGAGGGGAACCACGCGTTCCCATCTCGAACACGACCGTTAAGCCCTCCAGCGCCAAGGGTACTTGAACCGCAGGGTTCTGGGAGAGTAGGACGTTGCCAAGCAAAATAAAGAAGCCTTTTGGGTTTATTCCCAGAAGGCTTTTTATTTGTCTAGGAAGTTATTATTTTTGACTTCTGTTGATAAAATGTTGATAACCTGTGGATAAGTGGGTTGGTTATCCACGGGTTGATTTTAATCAGTACGAGTTTCAACTCATTACTGTGGTTAAATTGATTAAGCTAGTTTGAAAAAACTGAATTTTTTTTGTATTAAATGGAGACCCCTTATTCAGCGATTATTCTGAAATATCAATTTTAGGATACAATTAACAGGGGCTTCTCAGGTTGTTGAGAAAGTCAATATATAGAGATCATGACTCCTACCACTTAGATGAATTAAATGGATTTTCTCCCGTAAATAAATGTATTCAGGTAGGTTTTTATGATTTAGATGGATTTCCTCCTGATAATTCAGTGAAAATGGCCTTAAAACAGCTAAAGGCCCTTTTTTAGATGGATCTTTTCCAGTTATTCACTAAAATTGTCGTAATAATGAATATTAACGGGGGGATTCCAGTTGTAGCAATAATAATATGCGATTATTGGCAAAATGTCTCTAGAGAATGGATTTTGTGAAAGTAAAAAAGTAGTTTAGGTGCTAGGAGTTAATGTTTTTGAGGTTCGAGGTGTGGCAAAGACTTTCTCAACAGCCTGAGTTTTTCCAGCTAAAAGGTCGTAAAAGTCTTATACGCAGAAATTATCGATACATTTTCCAGTAAAGTAAATGAACCAAACAAGCATTACCTTTGGTTTTTATTCCGTTGAAAGTTGCTTTCCAGCCACTCAATCACTCGTGAGTGTGTTTTGTTCTGTTTCTGATCCCCTCGAGCAGAGCAATAACACCAAAAAGCTGGTGTTATTGTGTAAATCGAGCGCTCAATCAGCTCTGTAGCGCCAGAAACGGGTACTATTTTAAGGATAATTTATTCATCCAGCTTCAAAATGTAGGCTCTAAATCACCTTGTTTTTAGCATCACGTTGTGTAATAAGATACATCTTTCTCATTAAATTTTACAAGCCCGGAAGGCTTTAATTTTTTAAATCTCCAAAGGGTGACTAAACGCGGAAGCAACAAGCCTAGATGGACAAACATAAAACTGTTGAAATATGCAGGAGGAATCCAAATATAAAGGATACCAATGATTGCGGAGCCGACCAATAACAAATGGGCATGGACTCTGTAAAGGCTCTTTAAAGCAACAAAACCCGTAGGCATATAACCAACAAAAGGTAACCCCTTTCTGATCCCCCAGTGCCTGCGTGAAGAATCATTAGTGGTTTGCAGAACAATAGAAATTAGAATAAATTGGAGTAAAGCGATAGCGGGAATACTGATTAAATATGCAATTAAACCGTCTAAACGAAAATAAATCACATCACAAGCTAGCAGGAAAATGTTAAAATATAGACAAAATATAATAAACGAACGGGTCATGGATATCTTTTTTATAAGCGTGTAGTTGTAGAAAGTGGAGTTTTCGGCGATTTTCTGATCTTTCAATTATATCCCTCCTGATTCATAGTATATATCGGTAAATACATCGGTTTATTAAAGTTAAACCCTAAATATAATCCAAGCCTATGATTTTGTAGTACATACACCTAATTGATAATTGCTTCATATGATTATAGAAAGAACAGGAATGGGTATACTGAAAAATAAAAGAGTAGAATAAGGAGGCCTGACAGATGGAAGAATATATAGAAACGTCCTGCATTATATGCGGACAAATGAAACCCAATGGAATTCGAATCCTATCGGAGTTTATATGTGAAGGCTGTGAAGCGGAGATGGTTCAGACGGATGTACAGGATGTTAAATACCCTTATTTTATTCATCAAATGAAGCAAATCCTCTATCGAAAGAATGCCTAAACGCGGCTTCAGCTATCAATTGGGAAAAGAAAAACTTTATATCCAATCGTTTTTTTCATATAGTAAATAGGGTAAGGTTAGTGCTTATCCTTTTTTTGCTATGGAGGTTATGGAATGTTAAGAGGGAAATTAAATCAAAATAAAGCACCTTTATATGAAAAAATGCACGCACACCGTTTTCAAAGACGAGCTAGCTTTCATGTACCTGGCCATAAGAATGGGAATGGGCTTGATCCTGAGGGAATCGATAGCTTTTCCGCCATTATGAGTATTGATTACACAGAGCTGCCTTCATTAGATGATTTACATCATCCGACAGGCGTTATCCTTGAAGCAGAGCAACTGGCAGCGGATTGTTTTGGGGCGGAAAAGAGCTTTTTTCTGGTTAACGGCAGTACGGTAGGTAATCTGGCAATGATCTTAGCGGCCTGTGCAAGAGATGAGATTCTAATTGTGCAACGCAATGTTCATAAATCGATTATTCATGGATTAATGTTAGCAGGGGCAAAAGCAGTATTCCTACCTCCACGTTGGGATACTGCAAGCCAGTTAGCTACCGGAGTTAATCTTGAAGATATATTAACGGCTATGAATCAATACCCCAATGCAAAGGGAGTACTGCTTAGCAATCCCAATTATTATGGAATGGGTATTCATCTATCGGAGATAGCAGATACTGTGCATTCCCGAGGTATACCTCTATTGGTGGATGAAGCACATGGTGCGCATTTTGGTTTTCACCCACTATTGCCTCAATCGGCTTTAGCAAGTGGTGCAGATATTGTGGTCCAATCCACACATAAGATGTTAACTGCCATGACGATGGGGGCAATGCTGCATATACAGGGGAATCGAGTGGATAGTGAATTGATTCAACAAAGGTTAGGCATGCTGCAAAGCTCAAGCCCATCCTATCCCATTATGGCGTCCTTGGATTTGTGCCGTAGATGGATATATCAGCAGGGCGAGCATAAGTTAGCACAAAGCTTACAAATTGTTAAGCATTTACGTGAGCAGATCCAGAGCAAGCTTCCAGCTATAGCCATACTGGAGAGGGCAGCCAATAACCTAGCTTATGAAACCTTGGACCCTTTTAAATTAACAATAAGTGATCGAACTGGGACATGGAGCGGATATCAGCTAAGAGATAAGCTTGAGCAAGAGGGCTGTGATGCGGAAATGGCAGATGCCAGACATGTGCTGCTTCATTTCAGCTTAGCTTCGGATGAAAGGGATGCAGAGCGTCTATTTAAGGCATTATCGGATATTTTCTCTGTATTAAACATCAAAAAGCAGGATTTTTCACTAGAAATCGCGAATAACAATAATGTACAGCTTTTTACTCAAATTTCAGCACCTATCCCTATGAATCTCCAACAGCAAAAGAACTCTTTAAAGGTGAAAGCGGTTCCTCTTGAAATGGCAATCGGATCTATATCGGCAGAGATGGTTATTCCATATCCTCCTGGGATTCCTTTGTTATATGTAGGGGAAGAGGTTACAGAGAATGCCGTTTCACAGATTAAATGGATTGCGAAACAAGGAGCTGCTTTTCAGGGGAGTAAAGAACCACAATTAGACCATATTACTGTTTTTATAGAATAGGCTTGTAATGGAGGAACCAGTGAAAGGATTATTTATCACCTTTGAAGGACCAGATGGATCAGGAAAAACCACACAGTTAAAGAAATTAGCAAATATGTTGCAGCAAGCTGGCTTTTCAGTGATTGTAACTCGTGAGCCTGGAGGGACCTCGATCAGTGATCAGATACGCAAGATCGTGCTGTCACCTGACAATAGTGCTATGATAGGGCAAAGCGAGGTTTTATTGTATGCAGCTTCTAGAGCACAGCATGTACATGAGAAGATAATTCCCGCTTTAATTGCAGGGCATATCGTTTTGTGTGATCGGTTTGTTGACGCCAGTGTAGCTTATCAAGCTTTTGGTTCGGGTATGGAGGAAGCCGAGGTTAGAGCAATCAATCAATTTGCAACCTCAGGATTAAAACCGCATCGAACCTACATGGTTGAGGTGCCTGTGGAAGTAAGTCAACAAAGATTGCTGCAGCGTGCCCATAGCGAATTTCATCTAGTTTTGGATCGGATCGAGCAAAAGGACAGCGATTATCATAATCGAGTGCGTGAAGCGTTTCTTGAAATTGCTGAGAAGGAACCAAACCGTGTCTGTCTTATAAATGGAGATCGTGATAAAGAAGTCATCTTTGCTGACATCGAAAACGACTTTCAACAATCTTTCGCAAATTTTCTTAAAAAATAAGGTATACTAAGGGAGGAGTCTTTTTATGAAACTTGTAATAGCCGTGGTTCAGGATAAGGACAGCAGCCGTTTGTCGAATGCTTTAATTAAAGAAGGCTTTCGTGCAACAAAGCTGGCCAGTACAGGTGGATTCCTCCGGGCGGGGAATACTACGTTTATGATAGGGATTGAAGATGATAGAGTGCAGGAAGTTATGGTGGTTATTAAAGCCAACTGTAAGGTAAGAGAACAGCTGGTAACCCCGGTTTCACCTATGGGGGGAACAACGGATTCCTACATCCCTTTCCCTGTAGAGGTTCAAGTGGGCGGCGCCGCGGTTTTCGTTATGCCAGTTGAACGATTCGAACATTATTAAACGGGGTGTATTCAAGTGAAAATCAACCCAGGGTGGCGTCCGCTTAATAAAGAGGTCAAGCTGCCTGATAATATAGCTGCTAATCAAGTACAACAGAAAACATTTTCTGAAATGATGCAGCAAAACGACGGGAAAACAGCTGTAACTGAGCTTAACCGGATGTTAGAGCAAATCCAAATGCAAGGCGAACGTCTAAGTAAATCGATGACGGTTCGTGAGCTGCGTCAATATAAGCTTCTGATTAAAAAGTTCTTGGAAGAAACAGCTCGACGAGGTGTCCAGTTACGGGATACAAGGGGCTGGGACCGCCGTGGACGAAGTAAGCGCTATAAGCTGTTAGAAGAAATTGATGAGAATTTATTAGCTATGGCAGACGATCTGCTAGAGCATGAGCAAGGCCGCATTGAGATTCTACAAAAAATCGGCGAAATACGCGGCATGCTGATTAACTTATTTTTTTAAAATATGAGAAAGTATAAGTTTCACATTATACAGACTTAAATTTCCGGACAAACGCACGTTTTCTTGTAATGCTAACGAGGAATTGTTACTTGTTAGTATTGTAAGACGGTATAGTCGTTATCCTTAAAGAGGCGAACGGGGTATGTCATTTGCTACAATAGTAGGTCAAGATCGCGTAAAACGTTTATTGCAGAATGGTTTAAAGCATGAGACGCTGTCGCATGCATATATTTTTAGTGGACCTAGTGGCTCTGGGCGCAGACAGATGGCGCTCACACTAGCACAAGCAGTTTATTGTTTGGAAATGAAAGATGATGCTTGCGGTACATGCTTGAATTGCCGCAAAGTAGCTCATCAGAACCATCCAGACTTACATTGGATTGAACCAGATGGGGCTAGCTTGAAGATCGAACAAATTCGTGAGCTGCAGAAGCAATTTGCTTATCGTTCGACCACCTCGCAGACTAAAGTATACGTACTTCAGAATGCGGACCGAATGACTACTCAAGCGGCTAACAGCTTGCTTAAATTTCTAGAGGAACCAACATCCGACGTTTTGGCGATTCTAATTGCTGAGAATGGACATGCTCTTCTGCCTACCATTCAATCACGTGCCCAATGGGTTCCTTTTACCCCACTAGGGGTTCAAGAGCTATCTCAAAAGCTAATTGCAGAGGGGCTTTCTGCGACTTTAGTATTACCTGCGGTTCATATTGTTGCAGGCTTAGATGCTGCTAGAGAGCTTATTCAGGGGAATTGGTTTGCCGAAGCACGAAATGTAATGATACAATTGGTTATGGAGGCGTTGACCAGTTATCCGGCAGCACTGCTATCCATCCAACAAAAGGTAATAAAAGCTGAATGGGTCGAGCATTTACCAATATTTCTTGATTTGTCGATTCTTTGGTTTAAAGATATGGTACATTTTATCTGCGGACGAGAAGATAGTATGATCTATTTAGATCGAATAGACTGGATAAGACAGCATGCATTTTCTCGCGAAATTCAATATTGGGTTGCCTGTATGGAACATACCATAGAATTGCAAAAGAGACTCCGATTTAATGCTAACGCACAGTTAGCTATGGAGAAGTGGATCATTGACATACAAAGGGGGGATTAACCATGTATTCAGTCGTAGGTGTACGATTTAAGAAAGCAGGCAAAATATTTTATTTTGATCCTATAGATTTACCTGTGGAAAAAGACAGTAGTGTCATCGTGGATACAGCACGAGGCTTAGAATATGGTAATGTGGTAATAGGTAAAAGAGAAGTTGCTGAGAACGATGTGGTATTGCCATTAAAAAAAGTAATTCGAATTGCAGATGAAGCAGATGCTAAATTAGTGGAAGGCAACAAAACAGCGGCTAGAGACGCGTTTACAGCCTGCCAAGACAAAATAAAAGAGCATGGACTAAAAATGAAATTAGTTGATGTTGAATATACATTTGACCGTAACAAAATTATATTTTACTTTACAGCTGAGGGTAGAGTTGATTTTCGTGAATTGGTCAAGGATCTAGCCAGTATTTTTCGTACGCGCATTGAGCTTAGACAGATTGGCGTGCGTGATGAAGCAAAGCTGCTTGGTGGAATTGGCCCATGTGGCAGATTGCTATGCTGCTCGACTTTCTTAGGTGATTTTGAGCCGGTTTCCATTAAGATGGCTAAGGATCAAAACCTTTCTTTAAACCCCACTAAAATATCAGGTTTATGTGGTCGATTGATGTGCTGCTTGAAATACGAGCATGACAATTATGAGAGCGCTAAAGAAGACCTTCCTCGTATCGGTAAATTGGTTATGACCTCTTTGGGTCACGGCAAGGTAGTTGGTTTAAATGCATCAGAACGTGTCGTTAAGGTACAAATATTCGATCTAGGTAAAGTGCTTGAGCTGCCTTCGGACGATGTAGTAGTAGATCAGGAGTAGGGGACATAGGCTGGGGTGGGATTGTGGATAAACAAGATATATTTGGACAAGTAGAAAATATGGAGGAAGAGCTTGGCATTGCCTTTGCTAATTTTACTACCTTCAAGAAAACAGTTGTTAAGCTGATGGAAGAAAATCAACGATTAAGCATTGAGAATCAACAGCTGCGTAAGCTGCTGAAGCGAGAGGCAGATCCTGCTTTGCCCGCCCAAGGGGATAAAGAAAATCCAATGATTGGTGAAGGCTATGATAATTTAGCTAGACTCTATTATGAAGGCTTCCACATTTGCAACGTATATTATGGTCATCTTCGTACTGAGGGAGATTGTATGTTCTGTATATCTTTTTTAAATAAATAGGCGATACCGTAGAGATATACGGAGAACGGGCAACAATCCCGTTAACCGTATAGTAGGCTCTACGGTTTTTTTTGAAAATATGAGGCAGTATAAGGTGAGGCTTAGAAAGATGGAACGTATCGATGATTTAATGACACATCAATTAAAAATTATCCAAAGTGACGAGGTATTCAGTTTCTCGCTAGATGCAGTATTGCTTGCGCGCTTTTGTACAGTGCCTCTGCGAGGCAAAATTATGGATTTGTGCACAGGCAATGGCGTCATCCCTTTATTATTAACGACACGGACCAAAGCGATCATCCATGCAATTGAAATTCAGGAACGCTTGGCAGATATGGCAGAGCGGAGTGTCATTATGAATGAGCTGCAGGAGCAAATTCATATTATAAGAGGCGATCTTAGACAAACTCATGAGACGTTTGGCCATGGGTATTTTGATCTTGTGACGGTCAATCCACCTTATTTACCTGTAATTAATGGTGTACAGAATACAAATGAGCATTTTGCTGCCGCGCGTCATGAAGTCCATTGCAACCTAGAGGAAGTGATTGCTGCTTGCGCTAAGCTTGTGAGGGCAGGTGGCAAGGTAGCCATGGTGCATCGCCCTGCGCGTTTAGTGGATATCATGACGCTGATGCGGCAATATCGTCTGGAGCCGAAGCGTATTCGCTTTGTGCATCCACGAGTAGATGAAGAGGCTAACATGGTGCTTATTGAAGCTCTAAAAGATGGCAAACCCGAGGTGCGGATGCTGCCTCCCGTAATTGCCTTCAAGAATAAGAATGAATATAGCGATGAGCTGATGCAAATATTCTATGGAAAGGAGTGAAGGTGTGTCTGATAAAGCGTTAAACATTCAAAAAAGCTATCAATCCTCTAATAGTATGGGAACATTATATTTAGTAGCGACACCGATTGGCAATCTCGAGGATATGACCTTCCGCGCCATTCGAACTTTAAAGGAAGTGGATTGGATTGCTGCTGAGGATACACGCCAAACCCGTAAGCTTCTGACTCATTATGAGATACCTACTCGTATGGTTAGCTACCATGAACATAATAAGCTACACAGCGGTACTGAACTCGTCCGCCTGTTATTAACGGGGCAATCGATAGCTTTAGTATCTGACGCAGGATTACCGGCGATATCCGATCCCGGCTACGAGTTGGTCAAGCTAGCCATAGCAGACAATATCCCGGTAGTTCCAATCCCCGGTGCGAATGCAGCCCTCTCTGCTTTAATCGTCTCAGGCTTGCCTACAGACCGCTTTACCTTTGCTGGCTTTCTGCCCCGTGATAAGAAGCATCTCCAGCAAGCCTTAGAGAAGCTGGCAACGCGTGAAGAAACCTTAATCTTCTATGAATCACCTCATCGGGTTGCTAAGACATTAACGGCTATGGAGACTATTTGGGGTAATCGTGAGATTGTTCTTGCTAGAGAATTAACGAAACGTTATGAAGAGATGGTTAGAGGTACTATTGCAGATGCTCGCCTATTCTTAGAGAATCATCCTCCGCTTGGGGAGTATTGCCTGGTGGTCGGTGGTTATGTGCAGACACAAGCTCAATTGGATGCAGATAATGCATGGTGGGCTGATCTCACTGTACATGAGCACACGGAACATTATGAGAATTTAGGCGTTGATCCGAAAGAAGCCATAAAAAAAACCGCGATAGATCGCGGAGTGCCTAAGCGGGAAGTTTATAACGAATTGCATCGGACATAATATGAAACTTATACATTCTTATACTTCGAAAAAAATATCCCTAAGCTGCAGGCAATGCGCCTACGTGTATGCTTAGGGATCATAAGGAGTATGATAAAAGGTTCGAGTAAATGTGGTTGTAATACCATTATATACTACTTTAATTATTTTGTCACAGGTGTTGGCATTTCAGACAAACAAATGTGGCAAATTATTTTTCCTTTGAAGTAAGAAACATTATCTGCATTGCCGCAGAAGATACAAGCTGGCTCATATTTCTTCAACATGATGCGCTCGCCGTCTACATAAATTTCCAATGCGTCTTTTTCGCCAATACCTAAAGTGCGTCGCAATTCAATTGGAATTACTACACGACCTAATTCGTCAACTTTTCTTACAATTCCGGTAGATTTTAACATTGTGGTAATTCTCCTCTCAACATGTTTCGTCATTATTCGACAAAGTTCTTATTTCTTATGATACCAACGATTCCCATAATAGTCAACCCTGCTTATACAGAGAAATGAAATGAATTTTTTGAAAATACGCCTAATTCTACGGAAAATATGCTAGTATTCAAGGTAATTAGGTGTGTTATTGTGGATTTCCATCAAAAAAAGCAATTACTCACAAAATAAGATTGCACGATAAAGCAAATTAATTGGGAATTAACGCAAGTGGAATTGCGCGTAGAAATAAGAATAATGTCGTAAAATGTCGAATTAAGTCGAAAGTAATGTAAAGGATGTGTAAATGATTATGGAAGGTATAATTTTAGCGGAAGAAAAGGTATTTAAAGACCCTGTTCACAAATATATTTATGTCCAAGATCAAACCATTTGGGATTTGATTAATTCACGTGAGTTCCAAAGACTACGCCGCATTCGTCAATTGGGCACATCTTACTTGACCTTCCATGGCGCAGAGCATAGTCGATTCTCCCATTCTTTAGGAGTATATGAAATTACGCGTAAGATTATCTCGCAATTTGAACGTTATGGGTATGAGGATTGGCCGAAGGAAGAAAGGCTGTTGTGTTTATGCGCGGCTTTATTGCATGATATTGGCCATGGCCCGTTCTCGCATTCTATAGAAAAGACATTTGAAACCAATCATGAGGATTGGTCGGTTAGAATGGTGCTGGAAAACACAGAGGTCAATGCTATATTGAGGCGTGTAGATGAAGATTTTCCGATGAAGGTTGCAGGAGTTATTAATAAAACCTATTCCAAAGAAATTGTTATCAGTTTAATCTCTAGCCAGCTTGACGCAGATCGTATGGATTATTTACTGAGAGATGCTTATTTTACAGGAGTCCACTATGGAACGTTTGATTTGGAGCGTATTCTACGTGTAGTTCGACCATTTAAAGGCCGTATCGTTGTTAAAGAAAGCGGAATGCATGCCATTGAAGATTATCTGATGTCCCGCTATCAAATGTATTGGCAGGTTTACTTTCACCCCGTAACTCGAAGTGCAGAGATTTTATTGGCCAAAATATTACAGCGAGCAAAGGTTCTTTATGAAGAAGCTTATCATTTTGGATTTATTGTGCATCCTATTGAGTGTTTATTAGCGAATCGTTTGACTTTAGAGGGATACGTACAATTAGATGAGGCGTTAATGCAGGCGTTATTCATGCAATGGCAGCTTGAAAAGGATGTAATCCTCGCTGATTTATGCAGCCGATTTATGAATCGCAGGTTATTTAAATATGCAGCTTATGAAGAAGTCGAACCGGAGCTTTTGGAACAAATTCGCGCTTACATGGACCATATTGGCTTACCAGCAGATTATTATTTGCAGGTCGATTATCCAAGTGATCTTCCCTATGATGTCTATCTGCCTGGAAAGTCGGATGAGAAGCTGCCGATAGTCTTGCTTAATTCCCGGGACGAGTTAACTGAAATTTCCCAGCAATCGGAGATTGTACGTTCCATCACGGGAATGCACCGAGGAGAGCATAAACTTTATTATCCAGAAGAAATTCTCTTGAACAATACATTACCGCCTCACATTCGACAATTATTAACTCAAAAAAATTAATAAAAAGCACAAAAGGAGATTATTCAAATTATGTTAATAGATACTCATACCCATTTAGACTCCAAAGATTTTGACGAGGATCGTGCTCAAACTATTCAACGGGCTGTAGATAACGGAGTTACACGCATGGTTAATATTGGCTTTAACCGTGAAACGATCCCAACAACCATGCAATTGGTTGAAGCTTATGATTTCATCTATGGCGTGGTTGGCTGGCACCCCCAGGATGCTAAGGATATGCTGCCGGAGGATCTTATTTGGATCGAAGAGTTATGCAAGCATGAAAAAGTAGTAGCTATCGGAGAAATTGGCTTAGATTACCACTGGGATACATCACCAAAGGAAACTCAGCAGCGCGTGTTTCGTGAACAGATCCAATTGGCGCGTAAAGTAAAGATGCCTATCGTGATCCATAATCGTGAGGCTCATCAGGATATTTTACAGATTCTAAAAGAAGAGCAAGCGGCTGAGGTTGGAGGAATTATGCATTGTTTTTCGGGGAGCTGGGAAACAGCGAAAGCTTGCTTGGATATGAATTTTTATATTTCCTTTGGAGGTCCAGTTACATATAAAAACGCGAAGCAGCCTAAAGAGGTGCTCGCGCTTGTACCATTGGATCGTTTGCTATTAGAAACAGACTCGCCTTATTTAACTCCGCATCCATATCGTGGTAAACGTAACGAATCGGCTTATGTAAAGCTTGTAGCAGAAGCTGCAGCGGCTATCCATCATGTATCATTAGAAGAGATAGCTCAAATTACGACAAATAATGCGATTCGGCTCTTAGGGTTAAAATAATCTGCGACGCAATTTTCGTGGATATATGACAAAACTATACAATGCGCATAATAGCCAGCTTAGGGATAAACAGAAGACAGCTAGTAGGAACGAAACATTAACGCACAGTAGAGTTATTGTCAGTAAAAGGCTTTGAAAGGCTGTCGTCGAGAAAAGAATTTTGGCTAACGCTTGAGTCCTCCATTCAGGCTGAAGCGGGTATAAGAGCAGCCAGAAGGAATAACGATGCTGCTGGTCTAAAGATGAGGTTTGCACAGTACTAATAAAAATCACGATACCATAAATAATGATTTTAGCGGTGACATTGGGTGTTGTGATAAGCAGAATTAAACCAAGCAAAGTGAGCCGTTGTATAATTCCGAATAGTTCACTGCGCAAAAGAGTTTTTGTGTAAAGGTACAAAAAAGTATTGCTGGACAGAAAAGCATATAGTTTGGTCCATTGCGACCAAAGTGCTCGATGCTTGGGTGGTGTTACACGTTGTGGAACATCAATAAACCAGCTGTAGAATAAATAATGAGCTGCTAGATGCTTTTGCTCGGTTTTAATCAGGTGATCCCAGTTTATGGTGTGCAGGGGTGTCCCCCTGAGCGTAATCCATATAATACAGCTGCTGAGCAGCAATGCCGCCAATGCAAGCAGGAGTCCATACACGAACAAACTATAAACGATTATCAAGGTAAGCAGCCAGCGCAAAACTTTCAGTTGGTCACGGTGACGTTTATAGACCATGCGTCCTTCCTGCCAACTGATTACCGAATGCAGTGCTTTGTTCAGCAAGAGAAACAATAGAAGTGCCCATAAGGGCTCTTTGCTCTCGCCGAGACAATGCCGATATAAGGGCCATACCGCTAAACAGGCAATAATAACAAAAGCGGATTGGATCATAAAACTATAAATCCAAGATTTGCGAAAATAATCGTTCATCTGTTTCTCAGCTGGAAGCAAGAATACAGCATCCGCAGTCTTAATAAAGGTTCGTATTGGACTTATCACTAACGCAAGCAGGATCACAGGTGTTGTAATCCAAGCATAAGGAAATGAAGTTGGCAGGGTTTCTAAGACTTTGTTATAAAAGTAAATCCCGACAATAAAAATCCCGAAAAGAAAAGCTGTAAATCCGCTTCGCGCCACATAAGACCCGTATTGTAAAGCCTCTTTCCAGAATTCAGCGCATCTAGCAAACCAAAGGTGTTCAATTCGTTTCACTGCACCTCACTCCCTACCAGCTCACAGAACAGGTCGTCCAACGATGCATTAGGCAGCTTGGCTTGTGCACGAATTTCATCTAAAGTCCCGTAAGCAATCATCGTTCCTTGATGCATGACTATGAAGCGTTCGCAATATTTCTCAATGGTGGACAGGATATGGGAGCTGATTAAGAAGCTTGCACCTGTTTTCTTTACCTGCACCATCAGCTCAAGCAATGCGCGAATGCTTAGTGGATCGAGACCTAAGAAGGGCTCGTCGATAATATAAAGCGGCGGCTCAATTAAAAAGGCATTCATAATCATCACCTTTTGCCGCATTCCTTTTGAGAGATGGGCGGGAAAGCTGTTAAGTTTTTTCTCCATTTGAAAAAGCTTGGCTAATCGTTGAGAACGCTCTGTGAATTCTTTTTTTTCAATTCCATATGCGAGGGCAGTTAATTCAAGATGCTCTTGAATGGTAAGTTCTTCGTACAGCTCCGGACTTTCAGGTACATAAGCAAACGAGGAGCGATATTCTTGGGGTGATTCTTCCAGTTCAATGCCTTTAATTCGAATATGACCTTGCTGTGGTTTAAGCAGCCCAAGGATGTTTTTAATGGTTGTACTCTTTCCTGCTCCGTTTAATCCAATGAGCCCAACCATTTCACCTTTTTGCACCGAAAATGAAATATTTTTCAAAAAAGGCTTATGAATAAAGTAGCCTCCAAATAACTGATCCAGCTGCAAAATAGCTTCCAATTATTTTCACCTCTTTCTGCCGGATAAGCATAATAAAATCAAATAAATCCTTAAATCATTATAATCTTATAGGCCTTTATTCACAATTTTTATCGATTATGGTCTTAATACCGCGTTAGAGAGAGTAAACTAAAGATAAAACTTAACTTTCCTCACTCAAATGCCTGTATTTGGTAGAATTAGACGGGATTTATCCCGTATATCTGAACTTTTATCCCTTTACAGGTTGAGCCAGACAGCGTAATATACATTCAAGATAACTAAATACTGCTACCAATTTTCCAATTCGCTGAGTTTCCATTAGGGAAACGGGGGAACCATAAGTAACTCATGTCCAGAAATGGAGTGATTTACGGTTAAAGGGGTGAATCATAGGTAATGCATCATTTACCTAAGTAGGGCGACTCTCACGTCCGAATCCGTCAGCTAACCTCGTAAGCGTAAAGAGAGAGGAAACGATTGTCGTGTGATAACTTTGTTGATCCCAAAGCCACGAGAAGAGTTCCTCTTCTTGTGGCTTTTTTGTTTTCTCTAAAACGGCTATTGGATCCAGGTGGAACCGGTGATTGCATGTTAATAACGGAGGTGGAAGCTCAAAGTAGCAGTAAGTAAACCGCATCAAAAAATAAAAAACCTAAGTCGCGTCATTTCTAACATGCATAATACTTGACGGCGAGGCTTTGAAGGAGGACCGAAGAAGTGGGCACAATCCAGCAAGACGGAACCCATGTAAAACGATCATCCAGCATGACCTTCGCATTGCGTTGGAAGCATGAAAGAGTGCGCTTGATTGCTATAATAGCTTTAATCTCAAGCGCTTTGCTTATCATGTTTTTCATGTTGTTGTACGGTACGGCTATCAAAAGCGTATCCGTAGTGTTGGACGGCAAAGAAATCTCGGTATTAACTCGGGAATCTGACCTACAACATTTACTGGATGAACAAGCCATTTCAGTTGGCGAGCACGATCGGGTTTCTACCCAGTTGGATGCAACAATTAAAAACGGGGAAATAATAACGATTGACACAACATCGCCAATTCAACTGACAGCTGATGGAAAGACGAAAACTATGTACACAACCGGAAAAACGGTTGAGAGTGCGTTGAAAGACCTAAGCATATCTATAGGGAACGAAGATAAAGTGTTCCCTGCTCTGTACACAGAGGTTTCAGATTATGCACCGATCAAAATTGTTCGCGTGAAGAAGGAACAAGAAAGTCAAACAGTAGCTATTGCTTTCTCAACGGAGCAGAAGAGTGACGGCACCTTGCTTAAAGGGAAAGAAAAAACCATTCAAGAGGGTAAAGCTGGAACTAAGCTGATTCACAAGCAAAAGGTCTATGAAGACGGTACTCTCGTTGCTACACACGTTGTGGGTGAAGTGGTACAGTTGGCAAGCGTTAAGAAATTAGTAGCTGTTGGGACTAAGAAGCCTGAGGTCGCTAAGTTATCGGTTAAAAAGCCTGCGGTTAAAATTAAAAGGCTGTCCGCTACATCTCCTGAAGTGGACAACGTTTCTAAAAATGGAATCGAGTTTGCCTATAAACAAGTTATCAATAACGTAACTTTAACAGCTTATTCCGCTGATTTTGCTTCTACAGGCAAGGAAGCCTCTGATCCGCAGTCTGGTGTTACTTCCTCCGGAGCGATAGTGAAAGAAGGCAGAACCATTGCAGTAGATAGGAATGTCATTCCAATTGGTTGGTGGGTCTACATTGATGGCATAGGTTTCCGTCGTGCTGAGGATACAGGTGGCGCGATTAAAGGCAACAAAATTGATATATACTTTGAAAGCTCAGACTATGTGAATAAGTTTGGACTAAAACGTGGTTATACGGTTTATGTCATCGGACCCAAAAAACCAACAAGCGATTAATGGCTTGATTGACAATTGAATGCAACAAGGGGAAAGTAGAAGAAGAGGGAGTCTCCTCTTCTTTTTGCTATGAAGAAGCTCAAAAAGACGAGCAAGGAGAGTGCGGCATGATTAAGGAAATCATTGTTGTCGAGGGTAAGGATGATACCACAGCCATTCGCAGAGCCGTTGAAGCAGAGACCATTGAAACAGGAGGCTCAGCTATCAACCGCGAAATTTACGGCAAAATCGAATTGGCTCAGCAGCGTAGAGGTGTTATTATCTTCACGGATCCTGACCACGCGGGTGAGCGCTTGCGTAAATTAATCAGTGAACGCATACCTGGCTGTAAGCATGCTTTCCTCACGCAAGAGGAAGCATCATACAAAGGCGATATTGGAGTAGAGAATGCATCACCAGACCTCATCCGCAAAGCATTGGCTAACGTGAGGACTGAGCAAGAGCGGAGCGAAGCCGAGATCCAATGGGAGGATTTAATTGCTGCAGGGCTTATCGTTCATCCTCAGGCCGCTCAGAGGAGATTAGAGATGGGCAAATGGTTGGGGATAGGGTATGCTAATGGCAAGCAGTTTCATAAGCGATGTCAGATGTTTCAAATTACCAAAATAGAATTTAATGCAGCCTTGGCGCAATTTGATAAAAGAGGGTCGTAAATGAGCATAAACGTTAACAATCAGGATGAAGTAGCTTCACCTAGTAAAACAAATGAAATGCTAAAAAAGCATAAGCTTGTGCTGAAAAAAAGCCTTGGGCAGAACTTTCTCATCGATCAGAACATTTTGCATAAGATCGTAGCTGCGGCTGATTTGGATGATCAAAAAGGCGCTTTAGAGATAGGGCCTGGTATTGGGGCATTGACCCAACAATTAGCTAAAGCGGCAGGTAAAGTGGTAGCTGTAGAAATTGATCAGCGTTTACTGCCTATTCTTGAGGAAACCATGCAAGCTTATCCCAATGTAAAGGTTATTCATGGGGATGTGCTCAAGCTTTCGCTCGAAGAGATCTTTCAGGAATTCGATCAGAGTACCAAAGTTAGCGTAGTTGCTAATTTGCCATATTACGTCACTACACCTATTGTGATGAAATTACTGGAAACGCGGTTACCCTTAGAGAATATCGTAGTCATGATCCAGAAGGAAGTTGCACTTCGTATGGCAGCCCCTCCGGGCGGTAAAGACTATGGAAGCTTGAGTATCGCGGTACAGTATTATTGTGAGCCAGAATTGGTTATGATCGTACCTAGAACTGTGTTTATCCCTCAGCCTAATGTAGATTCGGCCGTTATCAAGCTTAAGGTTCGTACAAAGCCTCCCGTGGAAGTTGAAGATGAGCTTTGGTTTTTTGAAGTAGTCCAAGCCTGCTTCGCCCAACGTCGCAAAACCATATCCAATAATTTATTAGCTCGATTTTTCACCAAAGACACCCGAGATGAGCTTAACGGCATCTTGCAGCAATGCGATATTGACCCCATTCGCCGAGGCGAGACGTTAAGTCTGTCTGAATATGCACGATTGAGCAACGCTCTACTGGCTTACAAACCCTAACATAACTCAGCTATAAACCCCTTGATTTCAAATGAGGGGTTCTTTTGTCTGACACCAAACGCCTATATTACCCATACGATAGAGCAGGAGGCGATTACTTTTATGAGGCAAGGTGACCTGGTCGTTAGAAAATCGTATGGCGGAGATGTGCTTTTCAAAATCCAAGAGCTCAATTCGCAGAATGCATTACTCAAAGGTATCGAATATCGACTGCTTGCAGACTCGCCTATTTACGATTTAAGCGAGGTTCAGGCAGATTCCTATATTACGGATCCGGCTATAGGTTTGAAGACCTCAGAGGCCATGCGCAGCATTTCACAATATCGTAAGCTTAGAGAGAAGGAAGCGAGCGGCGGATATTCTTATTTTGAAGTGCCAGGCAAAGTGCTGCATTTGGATGGAGACCCTTTATATTTGCGTAAAAGTTTGCTTTTATATAGTCAGCTGCGTGTCCCGGCAGAAGGGTTTTATGTGTCCGAGTCGAACATGGCGGATGCCTTAACTCAGTTATTGCCGCAAAAAAAGCCGGACATCTTAGTTATAACGGGACATGACGGCCTTGTGAAGGATGGTAGCAGCAGTGATTTGCACAATCTAGAAAGCTATAAGAATTCCCATCATTTCGTCAAAGCCGTTCAGGTAGCACGCGAGTACGAACGAAATCGAGACTCACTCGTTATTATTGCAGGTGCTTGCCAATCTTTTTATGAGGCCTTACTGCAAGCAGGAGCGAATTTCGCTAGCTCGCCTGCAAGAGTTCTGATCCACGCCCTTGACCCGCTTTATATCGCAGCTAAGGTTTCTTTCACCTCGATTAAAGACACTGTGCAAATGAAGGATATTGTTCAACATACGATGAGCGGGCTAGAAGGATTAGGCGGTATGGAGACTCGAGGCAGCCATCGTATAGGCATTCCAGGTCTTAACTTCATTTCCCGTTGACAATTTGATTGGATCGCTGTTATAATATTTGGCTTGTTTGACTTCCACCCCCTAGATGAGGTATAATTCTCTAAGAAAGAGGTGGTATCATACAATGGCTAAAAATGCGCTATTGGAGATCAAACGCAGTTTGGAGCCCCACGTCGGGCAAAAGATTATGTTACGTGCAAATGGCGGTCGTCGTAAGACCATTGAACGTTCTGGTGTTTTGGAAGAGACCTACCCTTCAGTGTTTATTGTTAAATTAGATCAAGAACAACATGCTTTTAAACGAGTTTCCTACAGTTATGCGGATATTTTAACAGAGTCCGTTGAAGTAACTGTATGCAATGATGATGGACAAGTTCGCATTTCGTATCTTCAACAGTAGAATCCACATACATGGGTCAATTATACAATTGCAGCAAAATCGACATCGATTTTGCTGTTTTTTATTTGTCCATTCATCGCATACTACCTTGGCATGACGAATAAAAAGGAGGTTAGCTTAAATGAGCCGTCGAAGGCGAAGCACGATGTCGGAAGAGTTTAAGTATGAGCTTGCCAAAGATTTAGGTTTTGCTGAAACCGTGGATCGTGAAGGCTGGGGCGGAATTCGCTCCAAAGATGCAGGAAATATGATCAAGCGGGCCATTCAAATTGCAGAGAATAGCTTGGTTAAACCACCCCGTTAAGGAAATGAACAAGAATGAAGCTAGAGTGAACCCTGCTTTAGCTTTTTTCTTGAATTCTAAGATAAGTATAGTTTTATTAACTATACTTATCTTAGTATTCCGGACAAACGCACTGTCCTCCTTCGGAAAGAAGGTGTAGCTGTTTAACCTTGCTAGGATGCAGTGGTGTTTTTGTAGTGACATTTTGTTATAATGTGTAAGGTTATGATTGTCAATTAGGTTGAGAAGGTGTGCATAATGAAGATACTAGAGAAAGCTTCTGCCAAAATAAATTTATCGTTGGATGTTTTACATAAAAGGGATGATGGTTATCACGAAGTGGAGATGATCATGACTATGGTCGATTTAGCAGATCGGCTTGAGATTCAAGAACAGCCACAGGATAAAATCACACTTTCCAGTCAGTCTGGCTACATCCCGTTAGATGAGAAGAATTTAGCCTTCCAAGCAGCTAAGCTAATTAAAATGAAATACCAAGTACGCCAAGGAGTTCATATCCATATAGATAAGAAAATTCCAATAGCTGCAGGACTAGCGGGTGGGAGCAGTGACGCTGCTGCAACCTTGAGGGGTTTGAACCGGCTGTGGGGATTAGGAATCCCTATGGAGGAGCTGCAGCGTCTTGGCGCAATCTTAGGCTCAGACGTACCTTTTTGTATTGGTGGAGGAACAGCGTTGGCTACAGGTCGAGGAGAGCTACTGCAAGCCATTGAAGCACCGCCACAATGCTGGGTTATCCTCGTTAAGCCGCCGATTAACGTCTCTACTTCAGATATTTATACTAAGTTAAATGCTAAACAAATTAAGTCACATCCAGCTACCGAGGATTTATTGGCAGCTATTCGTACTAAGAACTTGGACAAGCTCTGCCATTCCATGGGCAATGTGCTAGAAGAAGTGACGCTTGGTATGTATCCGGTTGTACGCCAGCTTAAACAATGCATGGAGAATTTAGGCGCAGATGGTGTATTGATGTCTGGCAGCGGACCGACTGTTTTTGGAATTGTTTCCAAAGAGGTCAAGGCAAAACGGATTTATAATGGGTTAAGGGGATTTTGCAAAGAGGTATACGCTGTAAGGATGTTAACTTAGCATAACGGATAAAAGAGTAAAAAGCGTAATATACTTAGTGTTAAACGGATTATCCCTATATAAAACTTGTGTAAACACGTATAAAAATGTTATATTTACTATATAATATTCGGTTTTTATCGTATCTACATTGAGGTATAGGAGGGGCTTGATGAAAAAGTTAAAGCGTAGCGCAAGATTGGTTGAAATGACACAATATCTATTATTTCGTCCCCATACATTAATTCCGTTAACCACTTTTGCTGATCGCTACAGCTCTGCGAAATCCTCAATCAGTGAGGATCTTGCCATAATTAAAGAAGTATTCGAGCTCGAAGGCTTAGGTGAATTACTTACTATGGCTGGCGCAGCTGGTGGAGTGAAATTCATTCCTAAAGTTCCTAAAGCTATTTCCTTGCAATTTATTAAGAAGCTATGTGAGAAACTAGCTCAACCAGAACGAATTCTACCAGGTGAATTTATTTATATGTCCGATATTTTGGGGCAGCCTTCGATTATGAATGAAGTTGGCAAAATGTTCGCCTCCGCATTTGCGGGCAGGGATATTGATGTTGTGATGACCGTAGAAACAAAAGGGATTCCTTTGGCTTATGCAACGGCATCTTACTTAAATTTACCGGTAGTGATCGTGCGACGGGATAATCGAGTGACGGAAGGCTCAGCGGTTAGCATTAACTATGTGTCTGGATCCAACAAACGAATTCAAACCATGTCATTGGCAAGGCGGGCTATGAAAGAAGAGTCCAAAGTCTTGATTGTAGATGACTTCATGCGTGCAGGAGGAACGATTCAAGGGATGATGGACCTGCTTAAGGAGTTTCGGGCGACCTTGAAGGGTGTAGGTGTTTTTGTAGAGTCTGGAGAAGTAGTGGAGCATTTGGTTGAAGATTACATATCGTTGGCAAGACTAACTGAAATGGATGCTAAGACCAAACATATAGCCGTAGTACCAGGTAATTATTTTGATAATGAGGAAGTGCAGAATGAGTAAATTAGAAATCATAGCAACCAATGAGGCACCAGCAGCAATTGGACCGTATTCACAAGCCGTTCGTTTTGGCAATTTATTATTCACATCCGGACAAATTCCACTTGGTTTAGACGGACAAGTTGTAGCTGGTGGAATTGTGGAACAAACGCATCAAGTGTTTCAAAATTTACAAGCGGTTCTTAAAGCTTCTGGCTGTGTTTTGAGTGATGTAATTAAAGCGACCGTTTTTATTAAAGACATGAATCAGTTTTCAGCGTTGAACGAAGTCTATGCGAGCTATTTTGGTGATCATAAACCAGCCCGTTCCACCGTTGAAGTAGCTCGTTTACCTAGAGATGTTTTTGTCGAAATCGAACTTGTTGTGTCAGTTAGTGTCGGTTAATGTCGAAAGTATCTAAATGGAAAAATTTATTTTATAAATTTCCAAAATATTCTTGATTTGAAGAAGGAATTTGCACATAAATGTGGAATTATACACCAAGTCTTCTTGAGGAAAAGGTGGTGAACACTAAGTGCAAATAACAGATGTTAGACTCCGCCGCGTCAACTCTGAGGGTCGGATGAAAGCGATTGCCTCGATCACCATTGATAATGAATTCGTTGTCCACGACATACGAGTCATCGACGGAAACAATGGAATGTTCGTCGCAATGCCAAGCAAACGTACTCCTGATGGGGAATTCCGAGATATCGCACATCCAATCTCCTCTTCCACACGCGAGAAAATCCAAGCAGCAGTTTTGTCGGAGTACGAGAAAGCGGCAACAGAGGAAGAAGTTATAGAAGAAGGAGCATAATTTTATGTATCTTGGAGAGCCTCTGGGCTCTCTTTTCTTTTTGTAAAAGATGGTATATAGTCAATAATAAATCAGACTGATTGGTAATGGGGAGAGTGTATAATGACGTTGATGGGAATCGTTTTGGCTGCGGGACAGGGCAAAAGAATGAAATCTAAGCTATATAAAGTCATGCATCCGGTTTGTGGTAAACCCATGGTTGGGCATGTTATAGATATATTGGAACAATTGCAAGTCGATCGCAAAGTTGTAATTGTTGGTCATGGTGCTGAGATGGTACAAAGCTATCTAGGTACGCGAGCGGAATACGCCTTGCAATCCGAGCAGCTGGGTACAGGGCATGCAGTACTTCAGTCTAAAGAGCTGCTGCAGGATGCTGAGGGAATCACGGTGGTCATTTGCGGGGATACACCTTTAGTTAGGGTAGAATCCTTACAAAGGATGCTTGAGGTGCATTCAGCTCAGAAAGCGGCTGCTACAATATTGACAGCTGAGGTGGCAAGTCCACAAGGCTATGGTCGGATAGTGCGTGATGCTGAAGGTAATGTTATAGGGATTGTTGAACAGAAGGACTGTTCAGCTGAACAAGCTGCTATTAGGGAAATTAATGCGGCAACCTATATATTTGATAACCGTAGTTTATTCCAGGCTTTAAGTAAGGTTGAAAACAAGAATGTGCAGCAAGAATACTATCTAACGGATGTTATTGGGATTATGCAAAAAGCGGGTAAGAAGGTTATCGGCTACTGTACGCAAGATGAGGCAGAAGTGATAGGTGTTAATGATCGAGTGGCGCTATCAGAGGCTGAAGGGCATATGCGCAGTCGAATTATTCGTAAGCATATGTTGAATGGAGTGACCATAATTGATCCTGCGAACACTTATATAGATAATGAGGTTGTAATTGGAGCAGATACTGTGATCTTACCGGGTTGTTCACTTGGCGGTAATTCGACTATAGGTGCTGATTGCACAATAGGTCCTAATACAGAAATATTAGATTCCCAGATAGGGGAACGCGTGCAAATTAAACAATCCGTTTTAAGCGATGCCGTTGTGGGGAATGAGTGCACAATTGGTCCGTTTGCTTATTTACGCCCAGGTGCTAAGCTTGGAGAGCGTGTTAAGATTGGCGATTTTGTAGAAATAAAGAATGCTACACTGGGCAACGACACGAAAGTCTCACATTTAAGCTACGTGGGAGATGCTACAATTGGGAAGAATGTTAATTTTGGCTGTGGAGCGATCACGGTCAATTATGATGGATTCAATAAACAGCGGACAGAGGTTGGGGATAATGCCTTTGTAGGCAGCAATTCCAATTTGGTTGCCCCTGTTAAAATTGGTAAGAATGCCTATATTGTTGCGGGCTCGACGATAACGGACGAAGTTATGGATGAGGATATGGCTATTGCGAGACAACGTCAAACCAATAAGCCGGGATACGCAAGTAAACTGCGCAGTAAGATGCAAGCCAAAAAAAATAGCACGCAGAAGTGAGGTAAATAATGGCTTACTTAGATACAAAGCTTAAGGTTTTTACGTGTAATTCAAATCCAGCGCTTGCCCAAGAAATTGTGGATTACATAGGGGTTGCTCTAGGTGATGCAGAAGTATTTCGCTTCAGCGATGGTGAAATTCAAATCCGACTTAATGAGAGTGTTCGTGGTTGTGATGTTTTCTTAATTCAATCAACCTGTTATCCGGTTAACGATCATTTGATGGAAGTGCTAGTTATGATTGATGCTTTGAAACGTGCTTCGGTTAAAAGCATTAATGTCGTTATGCCTTATTACGGTTATGGCCGTCAGGATCGCAAAGCAAGATCACGAGATCCTATTACAGCTAAGCTGGTTGCCAATTTAATTGAAACCGCTGGGGCGCACCGCGTCATTACCATGGATTTGCATGCCATGCAGATTCAAGGTTTTTTTGACATTCCGGTGGATCATCTGTTGGGAGTGCCTATTCTAGGCCAATATTATCGAGCCAAAAAGCTGCCTAATGTAGTAGTGGTTTCACCAGATCATGGTGGTGTGGTTCGTGCACGAAGGCTTGCGGATTACTTAAGTGCCCCGCTAGCGATTATTGATAAACGACGTCCAGAGCCTAATATGAGCGAAGTAATGAATATTATTGGCGAGATCGAGGGAAAGACGGCTATTCTAATTGATGATATGATTGATACAGCAGGCACGATGGTGTTAGCTGCTAATGCGTTGATGCAATATGGGGCAACTGCGGTTTATGCTTGCGGGACTCATGCTGTATTATCTGGACCCGCCATGCAGCGGATTGAAGATTCTCCTATTCAAGAATTAGTGGTGACTAATACGATTCCAATCACGCATCCAAATCCTTCAAGCAAGATTAAAATATTATCGATAGCGAATATTATGGGGGAAGCCATCATTCGAATTCACGAACAGCTATCCGTAAGCAAGTTATTCGAGGATTAATAACCAGGTCGTGAAACGAATGTAAATTGTTTGCGACAGTAATAGGTTTGATTGACCTTAACAAAATTATCTGAGTAAGCATCTATGTATCCGATATCCGTATGATTCTGGTCTTGGTATATTTGAATAGGTATGGCATGTTCAATGTGATCGTAGAACTGACTATCGCCGGAAATAGTTTGACCGAATGAATACATGTAAATACACCTCACAATAAATATTTGCTCTCCAAGAAAACGCTTTCTTTTGCTGTATATTTAGTAGGACACGTTTAAAATAACGAGAGTTGCATAAAAGTATTCCAAATTAAAAAAAAATTTTTTTTATGGGTAAGAAAAGGGTGGTTTTATGAAATGGTTTGTAGGTTTGGGAAATCCAGGGAGTGAATATGCATCAACTCGGCATAACATTGGATTTATGGCATTGGATTATTTTGCAGAGCAAGCAGGGATTTCATTTAAATCAAGTAAATGCAAGGGATTGGTTGGGGAGGGAAATGTCAAAGGGACTAAGGTCATGCTGCTTAAACCGATGACTTACATGAATCTCTCTGGAGAATCCGTGCGTGCATTTATGGATTTCTATAAAGCCGAGTTGAAGGATATGATCGTCATCTACGATGATTTGGATACGTTGTTTGGACAAGTTAGACTGCGTTATCAAGGAAGCGCAGGCGGCCATAATGGGATTAAATCTTTAATCCAGCATACGGGGACCCAAACATTTAATCGGATTCGCATGGGTGTTTCAAGACCGAAACCAGGTTATGACATCGCAGACTATGTATTATCCGGTTTTCTAAAAGATGAAGTTAAACAGCTCAAGCCATTCGTTGAGCTAAGCGCAGAGGCTATGCATTTCAGCTTGGAGCATCCATTTGAACAAACTATGGCTAAATTTAATGGCTAAAGTGGTTTTTAGCGTTTTCCTCGCTTATTTTATTCATAAGCGGGCATACTAATACAACGAACAGGCAATTGCTGTTAAAGTAAATTTGGTATATGAAAACGCAGGGAGGCATACTAATGTCAGTAAAATATATTTGCCGATATTGCCAGACTTCAATCGGTGAAATTGTGAGCAATCAAGTAAGTGAATACCAATTAGGCTTTCATTTCTTGACCCCAAAAGAACGCAGCGATATAATATCGTATAACCTAAATGGCGACGTGACAGTCAAAGTGGTTTGCAATTACTGCGGAGAGGCTTTAGAAGCTAACCCGGAGCTAATGTTAATTGGTAGCCCATTGCAATAACAAGTTGTAAATGCATAATATATGGCCTTGGCAGCTAAGCCTTGGCTTCTTTTTCGATGGATGGAAGGGGTGGACTACTTGAAGCAATTAATTAAAGCTTTTTCAGAGGATATGGATTTTCAAACGATCGTTTCAGGGTTCAAATCGGGTATGCGGGAGCAGCTCGTTTCAGGGTTGTCCGGTTCATCACGACAAGTCATGATAAGTGCAATGAAAGAGCAGCTTAACCAGCCTATCGTGATTCTCACACATAATATGTTCTCTGCCCAGAAGATTGCCGAAGATCTAATTGAATGTCTTTCTGCGGAAGAAGTTCTGTTATACCCTGCACAAGAATTGATGTTAACAGAAGCGGCTATTGCTAGCCCAGAGCTTCTAGCTCAACGAATCGACGCATTAAGTAGATTGGCGAGCGGCTTTCGTGGTATTTTTATTACCCCTTTTGCCGGATTGAGGAAGCTGCTTCCTCTAAGTGAGATTTACACAGAAGCACAAATCCATATTTCCGTTGGGGAAACTTTGCAGGTTGAAGATTTCTTATTGAAAATGACGGAAATCGGCTATGAACGAGTTGAAAGAGTTGAAGCCAAAGGTGAAATGAGTGTGCGTGGAGGCATTATTGACGTATTTCCGCTGACTGCAGAGACTCCATATCGAATAGAGCTTTTTGATGTAGAGGTTGACTCTATACGCAGCTTTGATGTTGTGGATCAGCGCTCGATCGAGAAGTTAACTAATCTAACCATTCTTCCCTGCAAAGAAATAATAGCCGATCAAAGAAGGTATAAGAACGCGGCACAGCATGCATCGGAGCTATTGCAGCAGCAATTAGAGAAAATGACCGATAAACAAGCGAAGACTAAGCTAAAAGAAGAAATTGGCCATGAAATAGCGCAGCTGGAACAGCATCACCACTTTCCCAGCATTTATAAATACATTTCTTTGTTGTACCCGGAACGGCAAACCTTGCTAGATTATGTAGCTAAAGATAGCTTGCTCTTGATTGATGAACCAGCGCGTTTACTGGAAACCTCGAAGCAGATGGAGCGGGATGAAGCTGAATTAATAACCAACCTATTGCAAGAGGGTAAATGCTTGCCTTCTTTTGTGATGGCTAAAACTTACGATACCCTATTGCATCGCAAGCCATTTCCGACACTCTATCTCTCGCTTTTCTTGCGTCAGGTACCGCAAACTCAGCCGCAGAATATCGTAAACTTTATGTGCCGCTCGATGCAGAATTTCCATGGGCAGATGAATTTACTCAAAGCGGAAATGGACCGTTGGAAGAAAACAGGCTGTACCGTATTGCTGCTCACTAACGGTGATGAGCGGATGGAGCGGATTAAGCGTATTCTGCAGGATTATCAAATTGATGAGCCTATTCTGTTAAATGGCAATTTGCAAAGCGGGTTTGAGCTGCCTTCTATTCGGCTTGTTGTTGTAACCGAAGGGGAATTATTTACTCAAAAGCAACGCAAGGTTCGGAAGATGGATAAAAAAATTGAAAATGCAGAGCGGATTAAGAATTATCAAGAATTGAAGGTCGGCGATCATGTTGTTCATGTCAATCATGGGATTGGTAAGTACATAGGCATTGGCACCTTAGAAATCAACGGGATGCACAAGGATTACTTGCATATTCTTTATGCGGGTGGCGATAAGCTGTCTGTACCTATTGACCAGTTTGATTTGATTCAAAAATATGTGGGATCGGAAGAGAAAGAGCCTAAGGTTTATAAATTAGGCGGATCCGACTGGGCACGGGTTAAGAGTAAGGTTCGTTCAACAGTCAAGGATATTGCTGATGAATTGATTCAGCTCTACGCGGAACGCCAAGCAACAACCGGTTATGGATTTAATCCGGATACCCCTTATCAAAGTGAGTTTGAAGACTTGTTTCCATACGATGAAACAAGAGACCAATTGCGCGCCATTGACGAGATCAAGAAAGATATGGAAAAACCACGTCCGATGGATCGTTTATTATGCGGCGATGTGGGTTATGGGAAAACGGAAGTCGCCATACGTGCAGCTTTTAAAGCTTCTATTGATGGCAAACAAGTCGCTGTGCTTGTACCTACTACGATTCTGGCTCAACAGCACTATGCAACATTTCGCGAGCGATTCTCCGGTTATCCAATCCAAATCCAAGTGCTCAGCCGTTTTCGCTCCAAAAAAGAGCAAACCG
This sequence comes from Paenibacillus psychroresistens, assembly GCF_009728935.1. Classification (GTDB taxonomy): domain Bacteria; phylum Bacillota; class Bacilli; order Paenibacillales; family NBRC-103111; genus Paenibacillus_AC; species Paenibacillus_AC psychroresistens. The sequence continues at coordinate 302,362 of NZ_CP034235.1, forward strand.
AGACGATCAAAGGGATTAAAAAAGGGACAGTCGATGTCGTCATCGGCACACATCGGTTGCTTTCCAGTGATATTCAATTTAAAGAATTGGGTTTGCTGATCGTAGATGAAGAACAGCGTTTTGGCGTCTCCCATAAAGAAAAACTTAAACGGTTGAAGATGGATGTGGATGTTCTCACTCTAACAGCTACACCGATCCCGAGAACTCTGCATATGTCTATGTTAGGTGTTAGGGATCTGTCCGTGATTGAAACGCCTCCGGAGAATCGTTTTCCGGTGCAAACCTATGTCGTCGAGCACAGCTTTGCTTTGGCCAGAGAAGCGATTGAGCGAGAGCTGGCTCGCGAAGGGCAAGTCTACTATTTATTCAATCGTGTCCAAGGCATACATCAGATTGCAGAGCAGCTTTCCATGCTTGTTCCCGATGCCAGAGTAGCTGTAGCCCACGGTCAAATGCCTGAACAAGAGCTAGAGCGCACGATTCTCGACTTTCTGGAAGGCGAATATGATGTCTTGGTTAGTACGAGTATTATTGAAACAGGCGTGGATATACCCAATGTAAATACGCTGATTGTTCATGATGCAGATAAGATGGGGCTGTCCCAACTCTATCAGCTGCGTGGACGTGTCGGTCGGTCCAATAGAATTGCTTATGCCTATTTTACTTACCAACGGGATAAAATATTAAATGAAGTTGCGGAGAAGCGGCTGCAGGCGATCAAAGAGTTTACTGAGCTGGGTTCCGGGTTCAAAATTGCTATGCGAGATTTATCTATTCGCGGAGCAGGTAATTTATTGGGAGCGGAGCAGCATGGGTTTATTGCTTCTGTTGGCTTTGATCTTTATTCGCAAATGCTCGCACAAGAAATCGCCACGCGTAAAGCGGAAATGGGCGGTGAAGCCAAGGTAGAAGCCAAACCATGGAGTACATTGCTAGAGCTGCAAATTGATGCCTATTTACCTTCGGACTACATTTATGATAGTATGCAGAAGATTGAGATTTATAAAAAAGTAGTTAATTTAACAACTATAGAAGAAGTGGCGGACCTGCATGAGGAATTGGTTGATCGATTCGGAGATTTGCCTGCAGCGGTTGATAACTTGCTGGCGGTTGCAAGAATTAAAGTTTACGGATCCTTGTATGCCATTGAATCGATAAGTCAAAAAGGGGATGATTACCAGATTAAAATCCATACAGAGCAAAGTGGGAATATCGATGGGAAAAAACTGGTAGCGCTATCTACTCAATTTGAGGGCAGATTAAAGGTCATTCCAGGTCCACATATCCTTATAGAATTACGCTGCAAGAATCTAGCTGCAGATCAAGCTGTCCAATTATTGGAGAGATTCCTGCACGGCTATCAAGATGTACTTAAAACAAAAGGAGAGTTGCAAAATGTTGCCAAATAATAAAAAAAGACAAGCTAGCTGGTCGATATTGCTTATTCTGGTTATGATCGTTACGATGTTAAGCGCTTGCGGAAAAGAGAAGGACGATGTGGTTGCGTCCGCTGAACCAGGAGCATCAATAGCACCGGGAGCATCTGCAGGGCCTGCTGCAACCCCAGGTCATAAAGATAAAGATATTGCTGCCGTTTACAAAGGTGGACAAGTTACCTATGGAGACCTGAACAAGTTTATTGCGGTTTCTGTGTTTTCAGATCCACAGGTTGCCCAATACAAAGACATCCCTGAATACCAAGAGGAAACATTAAAACGAATCATTACTTTTAGACTTATATCAGCCACTGCGTCAGAAAAGGCCAAAACCGAAGGAAGCAAAGCGGTAAAAGATCAAATGGCTACACTTAAAGCTTTGACTGGTGACCAAAAGACACAATTTGAAACAGCTCTAAAAGAGGCAAACTTAAAATCCGAGGATTTGGAAGCGTTTATTACTTTACAAGCCGTTCCTCAATTTGAAATGGTTAGTCGGGTAACAGATAAGGAAGCTCAAGACTTTTATGATAAAGTGCTTAAAGAAAACCCGACCAGCTTAATTACGGCAACATTAAATCACATTCTTATTGCAACCAAGGATCCCGCAGATCAAACTGGGGTTAAAGAGCTTCGTACCAAAGATGAGGCTTTAAAATTAGCAACAGATGTTAAAGATCAGCTAACCAAAGGCGGCGATTTTGCTACCCTTGCCAAAAAATATACAGATGATGCAGGCTCTAAAGAATCAGGCGGGCAATATGTGGATGCAGAAATCAGTAAATTTGTCGCTGAATTTAGGGATGCCGCAGCAACTCTTCCTTTAAACACCATAAGTGATCCCATTGCTACTGAATTCGGTTATCACATTATGAAGGTAGAGTCCAGAAAAACTAAAACATTAGCAGAAATCAAAGAACCGATTAAGCAAAGCTTAGCATCGGACTTGCTGCAAAAGTTTATGTTAGAAGAATTACCAAAAAATGAATACAAATCTAATATTCCAACACCAGTACCAACGCCTGTAGCTACACCGGCACCGTCAACAGAAGCTTCACCTTCAGCAACGCCAGTTAAATAAAAAATAATATTCGCGAGAACAGGGCACCTTTAAAAAGGGTCCTGTTTTTTGTTATATAAATGGCTAAGGAACCGCTTATTGTGATAATTATTAGATGAATATGGATGAAGCTGAAACAAACAGATCATACTAGGAGTAGTACATTTCCAATGAAAGTGAGGCATCAAGAGAAATGAAAGCAACAGGTATTGTTCGAAGAATAGATGATTTAGGCAGAGTAGTAATTCCTAAGGAAATAAGACGCACATTGAGAATTCGCGAAGGGGATCCTTTGGAGATTTTTGTAGATCGGGATGGTGAGGTCATACTCAAGAAGTATTCCCCCATCGGTGAATTAGGGGACTTTGCTAAGGAATACGCAGAATCCATCTCTGAAGGCACGGGGCATATCACCATGATTTCGGATCGCGATAACATTATTGCGGTTTCTGGAGCTTCCAAAAAGGACTATATGGACAAGCAAATAGGCATGCTTGTAGAAGGGTGTATGGAAGGTCGTAAAGCCGCAATGGAAGCGACACCTGGGCAATATGAGATCATTAAAGATTTATCGGAAACCTACAGTTCTATTACCGTTGCACCTATAATCGCTGGCGGAGATCCCATTGGGTCCGTAATTCTCATTAGTAAAGAGGAAGGCATGAAAATGGGGAACATGGAAGTGAAGATGGCTGAAACGGCTGCGGGCTTTTTAGCTAAACAAATGGAGCAGTAAATTTAAGCAGGATCAAATAGGCTTCCAGCTTGAGGGTAAACTTACCTTCTCGCCAGGAAGCTTTTTTAATTGTGTGTAAGTAAGCTATAATAGGGGCAACGTGGGAAATGAAAGGAAATACAATGAACGACCAATCCAACCAAAGTGCTGTAGGCATTAGCCTCCTGAAAGGGGCCGCTATTCTCGGGATAGCTGCAATTGTCTCGAAATTATTAGGCACAATGCAAAAAATCCCGCTGCAGAATATTGCAGGAGATGAGGTATTTGGCATATACAATGCGGTTTATCCTCTCTACATACTTATTTTAACTTTGGCTACAGCAGGATTGCCAATTGCTATTTCCAAGTTTGTTGCAGAACGTACAGTTCTAGGTCAACTCAGTGAAGCTAAACGTGTTCTGCGATTGGCCACTTGGGTCCTATTTGTATTGGGAATTCTGTTTTTTGGCTTACTATATTATGGAGCCGATTGGTTTGCGTGGTTGATAGGTATTGAATCTTCTGCGGCTGCAATCAAAAGTATTTCATTTGCATTATTGCTTGTACCCTTTATCGCGGGCCTGCGAGGCTATTTTCAGGGCTTGCAGAATATGGTGCCAACAGCAATTTCTCAAATGATTGAACAGCTATTCCGAGTTATCATGATGGTTGGTTTGCTCTTATATTTTACAAGATTGGGTTATGATAAAGGGACAATTGCAGCAGGAGCGACCTTCGGGTCTGTAGCTGGCGCTATCGCAGGTGGGCTAGTCATGATTTATTATTGGAGGCGTGAGGGAAAAATTAGCTTAATCCTGGATGTGATTCCTCCGATCAGAGAGAGTGCTGCGTCAATCATTCGACAATTTCTGCGATATGCGTTGCCTATTTGTTTAGGTTCGATCGTACTACCCATTCTAACCTTAGTGGACACCTTTACTATGCCGCGTCTGTTGAAATCAGATGGGCTTTCAGAAAGTGGTGCCATGCATCTCTTCGGTATATATAATCACGGATTACCCCTTGTCCAGCTCATTGCGATGATTGCAACCTCCATGTCTGTTGCGCTGGTTCCCTCGATAGCAGAAGCCAAACTCCGAAGACAGGATCTAGCAATTCGTACTCGTACGGAACAGGCCTTACGAATGACATGGCTGATCGGCTTGGCAGCATCCTTTGGGTTAGCAACAGCAGCATTGCCGATTAATGTGATGCTTTACAAGTCAGCGGAAGGCTGGCAAGTGATATCGATTATTGCCTTTACAGCAGTGCTTAGCTCCATCAACGTTGTATCTGGCAGTATACTGCAAGGGCTAGGAGCAGTTATGGCACCTGTGAGAAATTTATTAATCGCGGCAGTCCTTAAGGTGATTCTAAATCTAGTTCTCGTGCCCATATACGGTATCCGGGGAGCCGCAATTGCCGCTGTGATTGCTTTTGGAGCTGCATGCTTCTTGAATCTATGGGATTTACGCAAGAGTACGCAAACGGGGCTAGCACTTGTGCAGCTAAAGCGTCCGCTAATTGCTATTGGCGTCATGTGTGCGGTATTGTGGGGTTCCATAGAAGGTTTGGAATGGCTCTTTACACACATTTTCGTAGATTTATCTTACCGGATCATGGAGACGCTAGTGGGGCTGGTTGCAATTGTTTTAGCAGCCATTACTTACTTTGTAATGTTACTGCGATTAAAGGCAATTACCAAGATGGACCTTCTGCTAATCCCAGGCTTTGAATCGAAGGTGCTTCCGTTTATTCAAAGGCTTCGCTTGCTCTAACCTTAGAGCATCGCGAACACTGTGTTCATATATGTTAATTTAAATAAAAAGGAGCTATTACTTATGTCTTTGAAGATTACAGTTGTCGGTCTCGGTTCAGGCAGTGAAGACCAGCTTACCTTAGGGATTTGGCGCAAACTGCAGATAAGCTCGCACATTTATGTTAGAACGGCTGAACATCCTGCTATTCGGCTGCTGCAAGAGAATAATCTCCCATTCCAATCATTTGATCACATTTACGAGCAAAATAATGCTTTCTCAGATGTCTATGAGACCATCACAGATAAGTTAATTGCAGCCGTGCATGAGCATAAGCAGGAAATAATATACGCGGTACCGGGTCACCCAATGGTTGCCGAACAGACCTCGCAATTACTTAAACAGAAGTGTCCAGATGAAGGCATTGAGCTTCAATTCCTCGGGGGTGAAAGCTTCCTGGACCAAGCCTTTTTACGCTTTGGTTTTGATCCTATTGAAGGGTTTCAATTATTGGATGGCTCTCAGCCCTTGGATAATCCTTTTAACCCGCGTATCCATACGATAGTCGCCCAAGTTTATGATACTTTTACCGCGTCAGATGTTAAGCTGGGCTTAATGGCTTGGTATCCGGATGATTTTCCAGTGGTCGTGGGACATGCTTTGGGGGTCGCAGGTGAAGAAAGTATTCAAACGATCCCTTTATACGAGCTAGATCGTGTGCAGGGCTACGGTAATTTGTCTCTGGTTTGGATTCCGCGCAGTGTAGAAGAAAGCTTGCAGAATCGCTCCTTTGGCCGCTTGCAGGAAATAGTTAGCATTTTACGGAGCCCAGAGGGCTGTCCTTGGGACCGCGAGCAAACTCATGCCAGCTTACGCAAGAACTTGATTGAAGAAGCGTGTGAGGTGCTCGAGACGATTGATGACGATGATCCTGATGCTATGTGTGAAGAACTAGGCGATTTGCTGCTGCAGGTCATGCTTCATGCACAGCTGGAAGATGAAACAGGAGCTTTTAACGTCTATGACGTAGTTCAAGGCCTTAATGAGAAGTTGATTCGCCGTCATCCTCATGTTTTTGGCACACGATCTGCAGGCAATTCGGAAGAAGCTTTGGTTCATTGGCAGCAAATCAAACAAGAGGAAAAGCGCCAGAAAGGGATCGACTTGGAGCATGTTTCGATTCTGTCCGGGATTCCTCGGGATTTCTCGGGGCTGCTAAAAGCATGGAAGCTGCAAAAGAAAGCCGCTCAGGTTGGTTTTGATTTCACAAATATAGATGACGTGATTGCCAAGATCGATGAAGAACTAGCTGAATTAAAGGCGGAAATTGCCAAATCTAGTGAAGTGGACGCTCAGAAAGCGGAGCTAGGCGATCTATTATTCTCTATAGTAAATCTAGCACGATTTCTCAAATTGGATCCTGAAGAGGCAGTTGCTTTAACGAATAATAAATTTATACGCAGATTTTGTTATATCGAGGAGCAATTACGTTTAAAAAACGTAACTTTCGACCAAACTGATTTAATAGAAATGGAACAATATTGGCAGGAAACGAAAAGTTTTTTTTGAAAAAGCTAGGCGCTTAGCAGGATTTCCTTGTAAAATAAAGAATACATAAGGGATGTCCACTGTATCAATAGGAATTTAAATTATCTAGGAGGTATTTTTCAATGGTAAACAAAACGGATTTGGTTAACAACATTGCAAAAAAAAGCGGCTTGTCGAAGAAAGATGTCGAAGCTGTGCTTAACGGATTTTTAGGTGAAGTTACAGATGCATTATCAACTGGCGATAAAGTACAACTAATTGGCTTCGGCACTTTTGAAACTCGCAAACGTTCAGGACGCACAGGACGCAACCCACAAACAGGTAAAGAAATCACAATCGCTGAATCAACCGTTCCTGCATTCAAAGCAGGCGCTAAGCTTAAAGAAGCTGTAAAATAATGCGTTTAGACAAGTTTTTAAAGGTTTCTCGTTTGATCAAGAGACGCACGGTGGCTAAGGATGTTTCAGACCAAGGCAGAGTGTGGATTAACGAGAGAGAAGCCAAAGCAAGCAGTACGGTTAAAGTCGGAGATCAGCTTAAAGTACGTTTTGGCCAGAAAAGCATTACTGTTCTTGTAGAGCGTATTGTGGAAACGACCAAGAAGGACGAAGCTGCTTTGATGTATACGGTCTTGCTGGAAGAATCTCATAAAACCGAATAAGGTTTGTGGAGGAAGCTGACTGAAGTAGATTATTCTACTTAGGTCAGCTTTTTTGTTCTAAAATTGGACATCCCCCCATAAAGTTTATCAAGAGGTGAGTGAAATGTTGGATCCAGTTAAAGTCAAGAGACAGGAAATTAAAATGCTCAATCGTAAGCTGTTGGAGATATCTGGGGTAACCAAGGTAGAAAGCTTCAATAGCGTGCAATTTTTATTGGAGACGGAATGTGGAACCCTGAAAATCAAAGGCCAGAATTTACATATTAAAAATTTAAGCCTGGAGCAGGGCCTGGTGGCTATTGAGGGGACTATTGATGAATTAGCTTACCAGCTAACCAATGCTCAAAGTGGCTCCAAAGGTTTGCTAGGCAAGTTGTTTAAATGAATCTAAACCACCAGTTTTTAACTATGGCTCTGATGATAGGCTGCGGTCTGGGATTAGGTGTGTTTTTTGATATTTATCGCGTACTAACGGATAAACTTAAACTAAGTCGTTGGATAATCTCCATCTTGGATATCATGTATGGGCTAATTGCTGCTGTGGCTGTATTTCGAGTGCTTTATTACAGTAATTATGGACAACTTAGATTTTTTATATTTGTTGCATTGATCCTGGGTATTTATTTATATTATAAGTGGTTTAGCAAATTGGTTATTCAATTCGTTTTTAACCTAATTAAGGGGTTAGAATGGCTATGGAACCTGCTCATAGTTAGACCCGTGCAATTATTTTATAGCATCTTAACGATATTTTTTGGTTTTTTCAAGGTGTTGACTATTTTCTTTTATAAACTTATGCTACAATTGTCATACCCTTTGCAGTTTTTAACGCGTAGGTTAATCAGAATCATCCAAAGATTATTTCATTTGTCGTAGGAGGCTGCACACAATCATGTCTCGAGACCAGACACTTAATAGACCACTGTCATCGGATTCAGGCATGCGCCGCCGTATTCGTATGCTGATTTTTATCATAGTGTGCTTGCTCATATGGGCAGGAATTACAGTATGGGACCAATCGGGTAAACTTAACGATAAGACAGGTAAAATGAATGCGCTGCTGGTGCAGAAAACGGCTGTGGAGCAAACGAAAGCGACGATGATTAAGGAAGTTGCACGTTTAAACGATCCCGAATATAGAGAGGAGATTATGCGTACGCAACTTAATCTCGGCAAATCGGGGGAAACGACGTTCGAACTTCCCAAGACGAACCCTTAAAATGAAATGTTGCATATAAGCACGATTGACCTTGTTTTATGCTTCAGCTATATTTGCAGTACCCATCTTTTTTAATAATTAAGGGAGGAACATTTTACTTTATGGCAATAGAAGTCGGCAGTAAGTTAGAAGGAAAAGTGACCGGTATTACTCATTTTGGAGCTTTTGTAGAGCTTCCTGAGGGCGGCACAGGATTGGTTCATATTTCGGAGATTGCAGATAATTATGTAAAAGACGTAAATGATCATCTGAAACTTGAGGATAAAGTTTTAGTTAAAGTGATCAATGTGGATAAAGATGGCAAGATTGGGTTATCCATTAAGCAAACCGTTGATAAACCTCCGGCACCAGAGCGTCCTGCACGCCCTGAGCGTCCTGCTGGATTCCGTCCAAGCAGCAGTGGAGAAGGTAGAAGAGAAGGCAGCAGCGATCGTCCCAGTTCTGGCGGCGGTGGTGGTGGCGGTGGATTCAATCGTGGCGGCGGTGGAGGTGGCGGCGATCGTGGTGGTCGTGGCGGCTTTAATAAAGGTGCTCCAGCTGGCAAGCCGACATTTGAGGATAAAGTTTCTCGTTTCTTGAAAGACAGCGAAGAACGCATCTCATCCCTGAAGAAGAATACGGAAGGCAAACGCGGTGGTAGAGGCGCAAGACGCGACTAGCAGCACGTTTGGCTATGAAATAAACCATGTCATTATAAGGCGGCGTAGCTCAGCTGGCTAGAGCGTTCGGTTCATACCCGAAAGGTCGGGGGTTCGAGCCCCTCTGCCGCTACCAATATAACGTTATGATATATTTAGACCAAGTCTCCGTTTACGGAGGCTTTTTTTTTGTCGAAAGTTTCTTTAAGCCACCAACCGTAAAGCGACAAACTTTATAAGAGATTGTACTTATAATAGGGACACACGAATGGGTAGGGTGGTGTCTTGAGGAAAATGAAGATTAACAAGCTAGTTCAGACATGGATATTAAGAAGAGGCTTTATTCTATGGATGGTTATGGCGTTTTTACTAGGAAGAGCAACGATTTTGGAAGACTTGTATCCATTCGCAATAGCTTTCTTCGCGGTAGTTTATTATTCACGCAAGGCTTGGTTAAATTGGATGACTATGGCGATTATTGTAGGCAGTTTATGCTCGCCTCAAATCCATACCGGTTATATTGTTACAGAGATGCTAGTGTTTATTTTGCTGCAAAAGGGCTTGGAAAAGTATGAGAAAGCGGATATCTCCTATGTACCTATCCTCTCGTTTGTAGCTGTTTTTCTAGTCCAGCTGTTCGCTTATTTGGTTCAAGTGGGCTTAAGCTGGTATACATTATTGATCACAACGGTCGAAGGCTTGTTAAGCCTAATTTTAACATTGATTTTTATGCAAGCGGTCTCGGTATTCACACTCTCTTGGAAGAAGCAAGGCTTGAAGAATGAGGAAATTGTTTGTTTAATTATTCTACTCGCTTCCGTTATGACGGGGACTGTGGGATGGATGATTGGTTCTGTCTCCGTAGAGCATGTGTTATCTCGCTTTTTGATCCTATTGTTTGCGATTGTGGGCGGTGCTCCTTTAGGTGCGTCGGTTGGTGTAATAACAGGCTTAATCTTAAGCTTGGCAGATACTAATGCAGTCATTCAAATTAGTTTGCTGGCTTTTGCAGGCATGTTAGCAGGTCTATTGAAAGAAGGTGGCAAGCTGGCTGTCGCCTTGGGTATGCTGTTAGGGGCATCTATACTTTCTATTTACATTGGAGATAAAACAAACATCATAGCCTCTACCTGGGAATCGTTGGCGGCTATCGTAATATTTATGCTGATGTCGCGCTCACTGCCCCGAACATTGGCCAAATATATACCGGGAACAAAGGAAAATATGAGATCTCAGTATGAATATGCGAGACGGGTAAGAGATCTAACTGCTAGTAAGGTCGAGCAATTCTCTGAAGTATTCCGTATGCTTTCTAATAGCTTTAAACAGATTGCAGTCCAAGGTGAGGCTGTCAAACGAGAGATCGAAGATGGACATCTAATGAATGAAGTAGCCAATAAGACATGTGCAACCTGCTGGAAGCGCAAAGAGTGCTGGGAAGGGAAATACAATCAAACCTATGGATTTATGATGGAAATAATTCTTGGACTTGAAGCTGGACGCAAGCTGGACAAGCGTGATATTCAACCAAGCTGGAAAAAGGCATGTATTAAGCCTGATCAGGTGCTAGTGGAAATGAAGCGGCAATATGAGATCTACTGCAATAATTTACATTGGCGCAAACAAGTCGTTGAGAGTCGTAAGCTAGTATCGGATCAGCTAGATGGTGTTTCACAGGTCATGGAGGATTTAGCTAAGGAAATTAAACGTGAAGGTCAAGAGATGGTACTGCAGGAGGATCAAATTCGCGAAGCATTGCAGCAGATGGGCTTAGCCATTGCAGGGATTGATGTGATTAACCTGGAGATGGGCAAGGTGGAAATTGAGATTGTTCACCAATATTTGAAAGGCTTTGATGAGTGCCGTAAGATTATTGCCCCTTTATTATCTGATATACTTGGCGAGAATATTGTAGTGAAAAAAGAGCAATTCTCCGATAAGGGGGAAGCCTTTTATACCGTTACGTTTGGTTCAATGAGACAATATGGAGTGGAAACAGGAGTAGCGGGTGCGGCTAAGGGTGGTGATCTGTTGTCAGGTGACAGCTTTAGCACGAAGGAATTGGGCAATGGTAAATTTGCTGTCGCACTTAGTGATGGGATGGGTAATGGCGAGCGAGCCAGTATGGAAAGCAGTACGGCCTTAGCTGTTCTGCAGCAGCTGCTGCAGTCGGGGATGGATGAACGTTTGGCAATAAAGTCTGTAAATTCAGTGCTTATGCTGCGATCGGTCGACGAAATGTTTGCTACCGTGGATATGGCATTGATTGATTTATATAATGCATCGACTACATTCTTAAAAATTGGCTCTACTCCAAGCTTTATTAGAAGAGGCGGGGAAGTCATTCAAGTTGCAGCAAACAACCTCCCAGTAGGGATTATGCATGAGATTGAAGTGGATTTACTGCGCATTCAGCTGCTGCCTGGCGATATTCTGATCATGATGACAGATGGGATTTATGATGCTCCGGGCTACGCGATGAATAAAGATCTCTGGATGAAACGAATGATTCAAGAAATTGCCGTTGAAAGCCCGCAGGAGATGGCGGATTGCTTATTGGAGCGGATTGTGCGGCATTTAGATGGTGAAATCATCGATGACATGACCGTCATAGTTGCCAAAATAGAGCGTTACCAGCCCGAATGGTCGGCGCTTCGCTGGCCTGTTATGAATCAAATTGAACGCCCGAAGACAGTAAGCTAGCGGAACTTTATATAAGTATGGGAATTAAAGTCAAGCAGCTGTCCCATTAAATTGTGGAGGGCGTTGGCTTTTTTTTGCATTTATTAGATTGCTAACGGGCCACTTATTATTGTTGTCTGTTAGCAATATAGAGATAAAATATACATGACACACGGGTTAGATTTTGATAGAATTGTGTTTAGGAATAATTTGGTATTTTTGTTCGGGTGAATATGTAGCGCTTTGGGGGATTTAAGAATTAAATAAAGCATAGGGGTTTGATTTTTTTTAGAAAAATAAAAATGCTTTTTTGTTAAAGCAGGGGGAGTTGTGAGTTTTGAATCGCTTTATAAAACGTATAGTTCCCATATTGACTATGCTGATATTTCCATTCTTAGGAATGCTATATCATTGGGTCAATCAACCAAAGGTGACTGTATACAGTTTAATGACTAATGCGGATAATGCCATCCCATTTGTACGTTTCTTTGTACTGCCGTATTCCATTTGGATTTTTTATATTTATATTTGTTTGATTTATTTTTTTATTAAAGAGATTAAAGTCTATTATAGAACCTTATTGATCTACACACTTTGTGCACTCCTATGTTATTTTATTTATACCTTCTTTCAAACGACAGTCCCTCGTCCTAATCTAGTTGGAGATGATGTATTTACACGGTTAACGCAATATGTATACAACCGTGATTTACCTTATAACTGTTTTCCTAGTATTCATTGCTTTTCCTGTTATTTAGTGATGAAAGCCATTTACAAAAGCTCATTCAAGAACCGCATTAATCAAACACTTATCTATGGGATGTCTAGCTTAATTATTTTATCAACCTTATTTGTGAAACAACATGCCATGATGGATGCATTAGCTGGATTTCTTCTAGTGGAAATGGTTTATCTAGTTATTGCGCGTATTGAAAATCAGCTGAACCCATCCTTAGAAAAACAAAGAAAATTGGGCGAGGTTTATCGCGGCTAACGTTTACGGGCTCGCATTCTCGGGAAAGCTAGAGATAAAAATCTAGTTTTGGTGAGGGATGAGCGTATGATGAGACAAATCATTTTGGTTACGGACGGTTGCTCCAACGAGGGGATGAGTCCAGTTGTTGCTGCGGCTCATGCCCTGGCTGAGGGTATTGTGGTAAATGTAATTGGAGTAATGGATAATGGTGAGCTAGGTCAAAAAGGCACGGTTGAAATAAGCGACATCGCTAAAGCAGGTGGAGGCATAAGCCGAATTGTACGAAGTCAGCTCTTATCGCAGACTATGCAGATGGTGACTCGAAAAACAGTTTCACATACCATCCAGCAGGTAGTGAATAAAGAGCTGCGTCAGATCATGGGAATACCCGATTTGGAATCCTTGCATCCCAGTAAGCGCGCACAGGTAGTGCAAACCATTGATGAGTTAAGTGAAACCTCAGATTTGCAAATTGCCTTGCTCATCGATACGAGTTTAAGTATGAAATCTAAGCTTCCTGCCGTACAGGACGCCATGCAGGATTTACTGCTTAGCTTGCAAGCAAGACTGGGAAAAAGTGAACTGGCTGTCTTTCACTTTCCAGCAATGGAGAAGTCTGAAGAAGCACAAATGGATACAGGTTGGACGCAGGAGCTTGCAAAATTGCCGAATTTATTCTATAAATTAAACATGAAGGGGATGACACCTACGGGACCCGCATTACTTCAAGTGATTCGATATATTCAAGAGCATCGCTCTAGTACGAAGCATGTGAAGGATGATACTTCGCATAGCGACAAGGATGGGATGTTAAGTGACTACGTCGTTTGATGCAAACCTAACGACCGGCACCATGGTTAAAGGGAAATGGAACGAGAACCTATATCGCGTTGAACGTAGTTTAGGCGAAGGCGAGAATGGAAAAGTCTATCTTGTTAAAAAAGGATCGGCTTTTTTTGCTATGAAGCTTGGATTTGATCCGGTCGATCATCAATCTGAAGTTAATGTTTTGAAGCAGTTAACCAAAAGTGACAGCCCATTTAATCGCTTTCTTATTGATGTAGACGACTATCATAGCGGGGGTAAAGACTACCCCTTCTATGTAATGAAATACATAAAAGGCTTGAAGATCACTGATTTTGTGCAGGTTAAAGGAGAGAAGTGGCTTGGGCTGCTGGGACTTCATCTCTTAAAGAAGCTGACCTACCTTCATGCGAATGGCTTTGTTTTTGGCGATATAAAAATGGAAAATATTCTAGTGAGTGACTATGGCGCAGTAGAATTAATTGATTTTGGCGGGGTCACCCAAAAAGGGCGGGCCGTTAAACAATTTACAGAGATATATGACCGTGGCTATTGGGGCGCAGGAACGCGCATTGCCGATGAGGCTTATGATGTATTTGCTTTTGCTATCCTTTTTATGCAGCTTTCTGACCATGCTCATGATTGGTTTTCGAGACATCTGCTGCCACAGAATCGTACCCTTGATTTGCTTAAAGAGAAGCTTCAGCAGGAGCCGAATAATGAGCTGCAGGTGTATGTGCCTTTTTTACGCAAGGCTTTAGATGGTGAATTTACTTCATCGATTCAGGCTTATGCTGCCTGGAAAGCTTTATTCTACAAGCGTGGGAAGCCCTTCCCATCAAAGCCTGTCAAAGGGAATACGCTAGTTTGGATTCAAGCAGGTTTTATTGCTTCTGTGGTTTTATTCATATCTGTCTGGTACTTCTACTCATGAAGGGATTTCTAGAAATGGCCTTAATTCATAAAGTAGATCAAATAATTAAAGATGAGCATTTGCTGGATGTGGAGGATAGCATCGTTGTCGCTGTGTCAGGCGGACCTGATTCGATGGCTTTACTGCATATCCTTTTTTTGCTTGCAGAAGCTAATAAATGGCGGTTGGTCGTGGCTCACGTCAATCATCAATTTCGTGGAGAAGAATCAGATGGTGAAGCTGAATTTGTGGCAGCGTATGCGCGACAGCTGGGGCTGCCATTTGAAATGGGTGTGATTAATGTCCCCGATTATATTAAAGAAACTAACATGAATGGACAAGCTGCTGCAAGGGAGCTAAGATATGATTTTTTGTTAGAAGTAGCTAATAAATATCAGGCAAGACGTATTGCTTTAGCCCATCATGCGGATGATCAAGCGGAAACCATTTTGATGCGGATGATACGCGGAACAGGCACTTTAGGATTAACAGGAATCCCGATTAGGCGATGGGTAAAAAATGTGGAACTAATTCGTCCGCTTCTACGTATATACAAGTCGGAAGTGCTACAACACTGCGAGCAGCAAGGATTAAGCTTCTGTATGGATAGTAGCAACACACATAATAAATATGTTCGTAATCAAATTCGAAACGAACTGATTCCCTTATTAAAGCAATATAATCCGCAGCTTCCGGAAGCTTTAAATCGTTTGGCGGATGTGATTGGGCTGGAAGATGATTATCTTAAGCAGGAGGTAGATGCGGCTTATCAGAAGCTAGTCGTCGAAGCAACAAATGGTATACGATTGCCGAGAAGTGGATTTGCCTTATTGCACCCAGCTTTACAAAGGCGATTGATTAAATTAATATTAAGCTATCTTGCTCCAAATGCGAGTTCATTCGACTTTTTAACGACAGAAAAAGTACGTTATGCTATTACGCAGGATACTCCAACAACTTTATCTTTAAGTTTAGGTGCTAATATTATATTTACAAGAGAGTATGAGCAAATGTACTTTCGACTAACCTCCACTGTGTCGAGTGGTTATCAGTTTAGCCTTGAATCGGGAGAAGGCAAGATGGAACTTCCCGATGGGATGCTTTTAAGTTACTTTGTATCGGTCTCCAATGCTGCCGATAGAAGCCAACCAAAGCTATCTCGTTCGCATGAAACAGCTTATTTTGATTTAGATTTAGTGAATTTCCCCTTAGAAGTACGCAGTCGGCAAGATGGAGACCGCATGGAGATCCACGGTTTAAATGGCTCCAAAAAAGTAAAAGATATCTTCATTGATGCTAAACTTCCCCTGCGCCTGCGCAATCAGGTTCCTCTGATCGTAGATGCAGCGAAGCGAGTTTTATGGATTCCAGGCTTTCGCCGTTCTGTACATGCGATTGCATCATCCACTACAACGCAGTTATTATGTATGGAGCTTCATAGAACAAAGTAGGAGGCGTCATTGTTGCATAAAGACATTCAAGAAATACTGTTCACAGAAGAAGAAATTCAATTAAAGGTCAAGGAGCTAGGGAAACAAATCACAGCTGACTATGCAGGACGTAACTTACTCGTCATTTGCGTACTCAAAGGTGCATTTATTTTCATGGCAGATTTAGTTAAAGCGATGGATATTCCGCTTGAAATTGATTTTATGGCAGTGTCTAGTTATGGAGTAACAACCAAATCTTCAGGCGTTGTGAAAATTATCAAGGACTTGGATATTCCAGTTGAAGGTCGCGATGTGATGATTGTTGAAGACATCATCGACAGCGGGTTAACGCTTAGCTACCTAATCGACGTATTAGAGAGAAGAAATGCACTTTCTATTGCTGTTGTAACTTTATTTGATAAACCAGCTAGAAGAACAGTCGATCTTGAACCGGATTATAAAGGATATACACTGCCGGATGCTTTTGTGGTCGGCTATGGATTAGATTATGCTGAGAAGTATCGGAACCTTCCATACATCGGTATTTTAAAAGAAAAAGTGTATTCAAACTAACGAAGCGCGCCGCTTGAGAGGGGGTAGAGGATGAACCGTGTCCTCCGCAATACTGGGTTTTATCTACTTATTTTTTTAGTTGTGATTGGAATCGTCAAGTTCATTAGCAGTCAGAATGAAGCTGAAACAGTGCTTCCTTATAGTGAGTTCCGTATTCAACTTGCTGAGTCAGCAACAGCTACATCGCCAGACAAGAAAATCCATAAAGTTGTTGTTAAATTTGAAGGCTATACTTATTTAGTAAAAGGGGAATATGATTCTGGAAAGGTTTTTAAATCCCGGTTACCCTTTACAGATAAGGTTTTTGATATCCTAGACGAGAGTAAAATCGAAATCATTGATGTTGAGAAAATGGCTGGCGATAGCATCTGGATTTCTTTCCTTACTTCGATCATTCCGTTCGTCATTATTTTCATCCTGTTCTTCTTCTTATTGAACCAAGCACAGGGCGGCGGCGGTAAAGTGATGAATTTCGGCAAAAGCCGAGCCAGACTTTACAATGAAGAAAAGAAGAAAGTCACCTTCGAGGATGTAGCGGGAGCAGATGAGGAGAAACAAGAGCTTATTGAAGTTGTTGAATTCCTCAAGGATCCACGTAAATTCGCAGCAGTTGGTGCAAGAATTCCTAAAGGGGTCTTGCTAGTCGGTCCTCCAGGTACAGGTAAAACCTTGCTAGCACGTGCTGTAGCAGGAGAAGCTGGCGTACCATTCTTTAGTATAAGCGGTTCTGACTTTGTGGAAATGTTCGTTGGTGTGGGAGCTTCTCGTGTTCGTGATCTATTCGAGAATGCTAAGAAGAATGCACCTTGTATTATCTTCATCGATGAAATTGATGCGGTTGGCCGTCAACGTGGCGCAGGTTTAGGTGGTGGACATGATGAACGTGAGCAAACGCTCAATCAATTGCTAGTTGAGATGGATGGATTTGGCGCTAATGAAGGTATCATTATTGTCGCTGCTACTAACCGTCCAGATATTCTAGATCCGGCTTTGCTTCGTCCAGGTCGTTTCGACAGACAAATTACTGTAGATCGTCCAGATGTTAAAGGACGTGAAGCTGTTCTTAAGGTACATGCACGCAACAAGCCATTTGCTAAAGATGTGAAGCTTGATACATTAGCTCGTTACACCATTGGATTTACAGGTGCGGATTTGGAAAACCTTCTAAATGAAGCAGCTCTTATCGCAGCAAGAAGAAGCCGCAAGGATATATCGATGAGCGAGGTTGAAGAAGCTTTTGACCGCATAATTGTGGGGACTCAGAAGAAGAGCCGTGTTGTTAGCGATCGTGATAAGAAGACAGTGGCCTTTCATGAAGCGGGTCATGCGATTATTGGTTATCACGAAAGAAACGCACACATGGTGCACAAGGTTACTATTGTCCCAAGAGGCCGCGCAGGCGGATATGTGATGATGCTTCCTAAAGACAGTGAAGATCCTTTAGTAGTGACTAAGTCAGAGTTGTTAGATACGGTTACTGGTTTATTGGGCGGTCGTGTTTCTGAGGAACTATTCATTGGTGAAATCGGTACAGGCGCACATGATGACTTCCGTAAAGCTACAGCTATTGTACGTAGAATGATTGTTGAATATGGAATGAGCGATAAGCTTGGACCTATGCAATTCGGTCAAGCGCAGCAAGGCCAAGTTTTCTTGGGACGTGATTTCGGACATGAGCAGAACTACAGTGATGCGATTGCATTTGAAATTGACCAAGAAATGCAAGTCATAACACGTGCTTGTTACGAACGTGCTAGAGAAATTCTGACTAAGTATGCGGACCAAGTAGCGCTGATTGCCAACACTTTGTTGGTAAGAGAAACTTTGGATAAAGATCAAATCGTTCAGTTGATCGAAACAGGCAGCTTAGATGCATTGGATAGCGCAAAAGCAGCTTTATTAGCTGCTGATCCTGTGAAAGAAGATGAGCCTAAAGTGACCATTCAAAGCCAAGATCAACAGGCGGATGCGAACAAGCTTGAATTCGAGCGGGAAAAGAAAGATGAGAACGAAGCTAAGGACGAGAAAGGTCCTAAAGACGATAAAGATCCAACCGAAGCTTAATAAGCCTTCCAATACGATCCGGCTAACACGATTCTGTGTGGCCGGATTTTAGCTGCCTACCACTTTTCTAAGAATGAAGTGAAGGGGGAGCTTTAGAATAAAGCTCACTTAGTCGAAGTAAAACGGTTGAGAAACCAAAAGTGGAAGATTTACATGTTGAGTGGAAAGTTTACGTGCCGCCTTTGAATATTGCATCGTTACCACTTGTTTTATTTCAATAAAAAAGGATGCAATTTCAAGAGCGGCTGGAACCAACATGTAGATCTGCAACGATCTAAAATTTCTCAACGGTTAATCACTCGAAGAGTGAGATTGTTCTTAGTTCAACAAATCCAGCTATATAAATTTCTTATAGCTCCCCCATAACATTCTAATGAAATCCGGCTTTCTTATGAAAAATGAAAGTGGTATAATGAGTGTCAATGCTCAGAGAGGAGTGGATTTGTTTGGAAGCCTTAGCACTGGAAAGAAAAGCTGAACAAAATCGGGAGCTGAAAGAGCGCATTCTGCAACTTAAGAAGGAACGAAATGCCATCATTTTAGCTCATTATTATCAACGAGATGAAATCCAGGATATTGCTGATTTTCGCGGTGATTCCTTTCTATTAGCACAAAAAGCAGCAACGACAGATGCAGATGTGATTGTTTTCTGTGGGGTTCATTTTATGGGAGAAAGCGCAAAGATTCTCGCCCCTAATAAGATGGTACTAATTCCGGACGAACGTGCGGGATGCCCTATGGCTGACATGGTAAATGTAGATGGGTTGCGCGCACTGAAGAAGAAACACCCGAACGCAAAGGTTGTTGCTTATATTAATACTTCGGCAGAAGTTAAATCCGAAACGGATATATGCTGTACCTCTGCTAATGCAATTAAAGTAGTGGAGTCTGTGGATTCGGATGAAGTGATTTGGGTTCCAGATAAGAATTTGGGCGATTACGTTCAGAAATTCACTAAAAAGAAGATGATTCTCTGGGAAGGTTATTGCAATACTCACGACATGCTTACAGTTAAGGATGTTGCTGAAATGAGAGCACAATACCCGAACGCAGAATTTGTGGTTCATCCAGAATGCCGCCCTGAAGTGGTTAAGCTAGGTGACTTCGTGGGAAGTACTACCGGGATTCTCAAGTATTGCAAGGAATCACCTTGCCAAGAGTTTATCGTTGGTACGGAAGACGGAACTGGTTTTCAATTGCGTCAAGACAGCCCGAATAAACAATTTCACTTTGCGACCAAATACTTGGTCTGTCCCAATATGAAGGTCAATAACTTGAAGAAAGTGGCGAAATGCTTGGAAACCCTCTCGCCGCAAATTTATGTACCACCGCACGTTGCAGATCAAGCTAGAGCATCTTTAGAGCGCATGTTACTTGTGAAGTAACATGCGTTATTTTTCAACTTATAAGAGAGAATAATAGAAAATGGTGAATGCATTTGATTCCACGTTATTTATCCGATATTGATTTTAAAGAAACCCCGCGTGTTTATGCCGATGTTATCGTTATCGGTGTAGGCATTGCCGGGTTATTTACCGCCATTCGTGCTGCGGAAACCAAGAAAGTATTAATGATTACCAAAAAATCATTGTTAGAAAGCAATACGCGATATGCACAAGGCGGGATCGCTGCCGTTATTTCTGACGAGGATTCCTTTGCGTATCACCGACAAGATACACTAATTGCTGGCGCTGGCTTATGTTCCCACGATGCCGTTGAAATTTTGGTTCACGAAGGACCAGAGTGTGTTCGAGAGCTGATTCGAATGGGTACCCAATTTGATTTTGAGAATGGTGAGCTTGCTTTAACGAAAGAAGGGGCACACAGCCAACGTCGAATTCTGCATGCGCATGGAGATGCAACCGGCTTTGAAATTGTGCGTGCTTTATCCGAGAAAGCTATGCTGCATCCGAATATTGAGGTTTGGGATGATCATTTTGTTATCGATTTAATTACGCAGGATAATGATTGTTATGGAGCTTTGGTGCAGAAGCCAGATGGTACTAAGGTGCTTGCCTTAGGCGATGCGACCATTCTATGTTCAGGCGGAGCTGGGCAGCTATACAGATATACAACTAATCCAGAAATCGCGACTGCAGATGGGATATCCATAGCTTATCGGGCAGGAGCGGAAATTCGCGATGTTGAATTTATTCAATTCCACCCTACGGTATTGTGTTATCCAGGTGCGCCGCGGTTTTTGATTTCTGAAGCAGTTCGCGGGGAAGGCGCTGTACTGCGCAACATTAAAGGCGAGCGGTTTATGGATCGTTACCACCCGCAGCTGGAGCTTGCTCCACGTGATGTTGTTGCCCTTGCAATTGTTTCCGAGATGGAGCTTACCAAATCTACATTTATTTACATAGATATTACACATGAATCAGCAGAAAAGATAAAGCATCGTTTTCCGACTATTTATGAGCAATGTCTGAAATATGGTCTCGATTTAACTACAGACTGGGTTCCAGTCGCTCCTGCTGCTCATTATATGATGGGTGGAGTAAAAACGGGCCTACATGGAGAAACTTCGGTTAATCGCTTGTATGCATGCGGCGAAGTATCATCCACGGGTGTTCACGGGGCAAATCGCCTTGCGAGCAATTCGTTATCAGAAGCGATCGTATTCGGACGAAGAATTATTGACGAAATCGCTAAGCTGGATCCTGTTGGGCAAACGCCAGAGTTTAGTTCAACAACACATCGATTAGAGCAGCTTAAACAGCCGATTGTTGAAAAACGCTTAAAGCTGCAAAAAATTATGCTGCGCTATGCTGGATTGGTCCGCACTGCAAAAGGTTTGGAAAAAGGCCATGAAGAGCTGTGTCGCCAGCTACAAATTTTTGAATCTATCCTAACGAAACGTGAAGAATATGAATTTGCTAACCTGCTGACATGCGCTATGTTGACGATGCAGGCTGCACTTAGGCGTGAAGAAAGCCGCGGCGGTCACTTCCGGATAGATTTCCCGGAAAGAGATGACTTGGTTTGGCGTAAACATATTGTATTTAACCGTGAGCACGGTGTTATAGAGGAGCACATTGATGATGTATGAATTAAATCGTTCTGCCATTCAACAATCCATTCGTCTTTGGTTGGAAGAAGATATCGGTAATGGGGATATCACAAGCTTAACAACCATACCATCCGACCAGCAATCGAAAGCTATCATACATGTTAAAGAATCGGGAATTCTCGCGGGCTTGCCTGTGGCAGAGGCTGTATTCGGAGTGGTTGACCCTGGCTTGAAGTTTACAGCGAAAGTACAAGAAGGCAGCTTTGTCGAAAAAGGAACTATCATAGCAGAAGTTCAAGGAAATACACGAAGCATCTTGCTAGGCGAGCGGTTAGCGCTTAATTTAATGCAGCGTCTTTCTGGCATTGCAACAAGAACACATCAGTATGTGGACGCAATAAAGGATTACAAGGTGAGACTAGTCGACACTCGCAAAACAACACCTGGACACCGCTTGTTAGAGAAATATGCGGTCCGTGTAGGTGGAGGCCATAATCATCGTTTTGGTTTATATGATGCCGTTATGATCAAAGATAACCATATTAAAGGTTCAGGCGGGATTGCCATTGCTATTGAGGCTGCGAGGAATTCCATTCCCCATACGATGAAAATTGAAATTGAAGTCGAAAGCTTTGAGCAATTGCATGAAGCTTTAAATGCAGGGCCAGATATTATTATGTTGGATAATATGCTGCCAGAGGACATGCGCCAAGCAGTAGATATCATTAAAAATAAAGCTCCGCATATTCTTGTAGAAGCTTCGGGTACAGTTACCTTGGAGACCATTCAAGCTATTGCAGCATCAGGTGTGGATATTATATCAGTAGGTAGGTTAACCTATTCTGTTCATGCATTAGACATTAGTTTAGATTTGAATGAACAGAAGGTGACACAACGATGATTTTTGTTGTAGATGTTGGTAACACGAACATTGTTTTAGGTGTCTATAAAGGTAAGGACCTTCTGCATCACTGGCGCCTAAGCACGAACCGTTCAGCAACTACGGATGAATATGGAATTATGATCTTTAATTTGTTTCAGATAGCTGGGATTCGTGTAGATGAGATTGAAGGTGTGATTATCTCTTCCGTGGTGCCGCCTCTCATGTTTACGTTGGAGCGAGTGAGTACTAAATATTTAAAGAAAACCCCTTTGATTGTTGGGCCTGGGATCAAAACAGGCTTAAACATAAGAATTGAAAATCCTCGTGAAATGGGGGCAGATCGGATTGTAAATGCAATTGCAGGAATCGAGCTTTACGGAGCTCCGTTAATTATTGTTGATTTTGGGACGGCTACAACCTTCGATTATATCGATGAAGCGGGTCATTTATTAGGCTGCGCTATTGCACCAGGGATTGGAATTTCAATGGAGGCACTTTATCAGCATGCGGCTAAATTGCCACGTATTGACCTCGTGCGACCAAAAACGACAGTAGGCCGTAATACAGTTACGTCCATGCAAGCAGGCAGTATATTTGGCTTTGCTGGTCAAGCAGATGGAATCGTTGATCGTATGCGTGAAGAATTTGCTTCATCTCCTACCGTTGTAGCAACAGGCGGTTTGGCAGAGCTTATTTCTTCCGAATCCAAATCCATCCAGATCGTTAATCCTCTTCTGACCTTACAAGGACTACAAATTATATATGAGCGAAACCAAGCGTGAGATTACGGGTATTACTGTAATTGCACATGAATATAAAGAATGCGAGGAATAGGATGAATGATTATTTATTGCGGGCAACTGCTATGGAGGGCAAGGTCCGTGCTTTTGCTGTACAAACCACAGCTATAGTCGAAGAGCTAAGGCAACGACATCAAACTTCACCCACAGCAACGGCTGCCCTAGGACGAACGGTTTCGGCAGCTTTGATGATGGGAGCTATGCTTAAAGGAAATGATAAGCTAACAATTCAAGTCAAAGGCGACGGTCCATTAGGGCAAATTATGGTTGATGCTAATGCGAACGGAGAAGTAAGAGGTTATGTTGATCATCCAGAGGCAGAGCTCCCATTGAATGCAGCAGGCAAGATGGATGTAGCAGGTATCGTAGGTACAGAAGGCTTTATCTATGTCATTAAAGACCAAGGACTTAAAGAAGCTTACCGTGGAAGCACACCGATTATCTCAGGGGAGCTAGCTGAGGATTTTACTTATTATTTTGCTAAATCGGAACAAACTCCATCCTGCGTAGCACTTGGTGTGCTAGTGGATATAGATCAAACTGTGAAAGCCTCAGGTGGTTTCATTATTCAATTATTGCCTGGAATGACGGATGAAGAGATCACTCAAATGGAACTTGTTTTGGGTCAATTAAAGCCAATCAGTACGTTGCTGGATCAAGGTGCAACCTTGGAAGAAGTTTTAACGTCCATCGTTAGTGACGTTGTTATTTGGGATCAAATGGACGTGATATTTAAATGCCAGTGCTCTAGAGAACGGGTAGAGCAGACACTGATTAGCTTGGGCATAGGTGAGCTTGAAGCTATTTTGCTGGAAGATGGGAATGCTGAAGTTGTGTGTCAATATTGTAATGAGCCTTATGTATTTGAGGGAGAGCAGCTGCAAGAGCTAATATCAAAAATATCGTAGGAGTGCGCGGAGTAAATAAGGAGAATAGGTATGAAGAATATTAAAGTTTTACGCGCTACTATTGGTTTATTATTAGTTGTTGTTATTGCGGAGACGGCGCTTTTTGGTTATCGCGAAGTGTTGTTTCGTTCTGCTCCTGATATTGTTCAACATGAAACTAACGAAATAACAGATAAAACGGTAGCTCAAATTGGTGATGTGTTAATCAAGCAAAGTGAGCTGGCTAATAATTTATATACAACGCATGGGGCGGAGCTAATCAATCAAATGTTAGACCGTTATGCCATTCAAATGGAAGCGGATGAGCTGGGCTTTAAGCTAACGCGCGCGGACATTGATGACGAATTAAAACGCATGCAGCAAGGCTATGAAAGTGAAGAGCTATTCTACAAATCGATGAAGGAACAAGTTGGGATGAGTGAGCTTGAGCTCCGACAGGACGTGAATTATAAGCTGTTGCTTGAACGAATAGCAACCAAGGATATAGATGTAACGGATGAAGAAATCGCAGCTTATAAGAAAGAGCACAGTGAAGAGTTTAAGAATACGGTGCAGCTTCATATTGAGCAAATTGAAGTAGAAAGTATGGCAGCTGCTTTAAAAGTCTTAGAGCTTTTGAATAATGGCAATGATTATACAAGTGTGGCTATTGCGAACTCAACGGATACAGCGACAGCAGCGGACGGTGGCGATTTGGGCTGGGTGGAAGAAGATGACCCGTTCATTCCTGCACCTATTCTTCAAGCCGCTAAAGTCTTAGGTGTTGGTGAAGTAAGTCAGCCGATTAAAGTGGATAAGAAGTACTATATTGTGCGGTTAGTGGATTTTAAACAAAATAGCAAAGGCACTCTTGAAGAAATCGATGCAGCGCTCCGCAAGCAATTAGCTTTACAAAAAGCACAGCCGCTTAAGGATTTAACACAAGAATTACGTAATAAAAGAAAAACAGTCATCCTTGATCCACAGCTAAAATGAATTTTATGTTGACAACGATTTCTTGGATTGTTAAGATTATTATAGTTAAAACCCACTAAAAGACTCGGGAATAGTTTGAGGAGGATAATAAAAATGGCAAGATTAGTTCAGAACATTACAGAATTGATTGGTGATACTCCGTTAGTCCGTTTGAATCGTGTAGTTCCAGAAGGCAGTGCAGAAATTTACTTGAAGCTTGAATTTCAGAATCCAGGAGCAAGTGTTAAAGACCGTATTGCTATTAGCATGGTAGAAGTTGCTGAGCAAGCGGGCTTACTTAAACCAGGAGCAACGATTATTGAGCCAACCAGCGGTAACACAGGAATTGGTCTTGCAATGGTAGCTGCAGCTAAAGGCTATAAAGCCATTCTAGTTATGCCTGAAACGATGAGTATTGAACGTCGCAGCTTGTTGAAGGCTTATGGCGCTCAATTGGTGCTTACTCCAGGAGCAGAAGGTATGAAAGGCGCAATTCGTCGTGCTGAAGAGCTACAAGCGGAAAAC
Source organism: Paenibacillus psychroresistens (assembly GCF_009728935.1). Lineage (GTDB taxonomy): Bacteria > Bacillota > Bacilli > Paenibacillales > NBRC-103111 > Paenibacillus_AC > Paenibacillus_AC psychroresistens. The sequence goes on from NZ_CP034235.1 coordinate 327,921, forward strand.
CCAGAATATTTTATGCCACAGCAATTCAATAACCCAGCTAACGTTAAAGTTCACCGTGAAACTACAGGTCCTGAAATCGTGCAAGCTATCAATGATTATGATGGTAAATTGGATGCTTTCATCTCAGGTGTTGGTACGGGCGGAACTATTTCGGGAGCAGGCGAAGTTCTAAAAGCTAGCTTTCCAGGAATCAAAATATATGCAATTGAACCAACAAACTCACCCGTACTTGCTGGCGGTAAACCTGGTCCTCATAAAATTCAAGGTATTGGAGCAGGCTTTATTCCAAGCATTCTGAATACAGAGATTTATGATGGAATTATTTCCGTTGATAATGAAGAAGCTTTCGAAACTGCACGTCGTGTAGCTAAAGAAGAAGGTATTCTAGGTGGAATTTCCTCCGGTGCTGCTATCTTTGCAGCTTTAAAAGTAGCTAAAGAATTAGGCGCTGGTAAAAGAGTAGTTGCTGTTATCCCTAGTAATGGGGAGCGTTACCTTAGTACAGCACTATATCAATTCGAAGATTAATCGGTTTTATCCTTATAAAATAGCTTATTTAAGCCTCTCCGACATGGAGGGGCTTTTGCTTTTGGTTTTTTTTCGCTATAATTGTACGGGTAATGGGCAGTTTTTACATGTTTGTTGCTCGTTAATTAGTATGGAACCAGGAGGCTCGTCCCTTGATTGTTACAGCATATAAACAATGGCAAGAATGGGCAGAGCTTTACACGATGTTGCCTTTTGTTAGAAAATACGATTTATTAGAAACACGAGTAGCTGACTGGCAGATGGCTTGGGAGCAAGCAAGTGAAGCTTCTTTTGTACTGGAAAGTGGAAAAGGCGGGCGATATAGCTTTCTTGGGATCAAACCGACAACAAGCATTCGTGGAAAATATACAGATGTCCCGTTGATGAAAATTAAGCAATGGATGCAACCGTTTAACTCTCCTTATGTGGAGGGGGCTCCTAAATTTATTGGCGGATGTATCGGCTTTTTAGGTTATGATACCGTACGTTCTCTAGAACGGTTACCCCAAACAGCAGAAGATGACTTGGATTTGCCTGATTTCGCGATGATGCGGTTTGATCAGCTTTGGATCATCGATCATCAGGAACTAAGCTTATATTGCGCCAGTCATACCTACACATTCACTGAAAAGCATGTACTTCAGCAGCTATATGATACGGCTTCACATGAAACAGAAAAAATGAAGCAGCAATGGGACACTATTGTAGCAGGTGGGAATAACGAAAACTCACAAGCACGCAAATCACTTTATCAAGAGGCGATTCAGACTGGGAATTTACAAATAGATGTGGATAAAATCCCCGATGTTGAGCGAGCTTTTGGTAAACTGGATTATATGAGAGCTGTAGATCGAGTCAAACAGTATATTGGCCAGGGCGATGTGTTTCAGGTTAATTTATCTGTTAGACAAAGCCGTAAGCTTACCCTTAATGAAATCGAGGAGCGGATTACACCAGAGGAAATTTATGAATGGCTCCGTTTATTGAATCCATCTCCTTATATGGGGATCCTGCGTTTTGCAGATTTTCAGCTTGTGTCAGCCTCGCCTGAATTATTGGTTCAAGTGGAGAATAATCAAGTTCGGACACGTCCGATTGCGGGGACTAGACCTCGTGGCTTAAACGAGGATGAGGATAACCGGCTTGCAGATGAGCTAATCCATAATGAGAAAGAACGCGCGGAGCACGTCATGTTAGTCGATCTGCAACGCAATGACTTAGGCAAAATTGCCCGATACGGTACAGTTAAAGTGGATGAGTTTATGGTCATTGAGTATTATTCACATGTGATGCATATTGTTTCTGGGGTGAAAGCCGAGGTCGCTGCAGGCAAAGATGCTTATGATGTGCTGGCAGCTGTATTTCCTGGAGGTACCATAACCGGTGCACCGAAAATTCGCACAATGGAAATTATTGAAGAATTGGAACCAGTAAGGCGAGGACCTTATACGGGAGCTATCGGGTGGATTGACTATAACGGTAATTTAGAATTTAATATGGTTATACGTACAATGGTGGTTAAGGATCAAACGGCGTATATTCAAGCAGGTGCAGGAATTGTTATTGACTCTGACCCTGAGAAGGAATACATTGAATCCATTAATAAAGCCAAAGCATTATGGAAAGCGATTGAATTTAGTGAACAAAGGATTAAAACCAATATAAAGAAGGGGTGAGTCGGAATGATTCTTGTAATAGATAACTATGATTCGTTTACTTACAATTTAGTTCAGTATTTAGGGGAGCTAGGAGAGGAAGTTGTCGTTTATCGCAACGATGAAATTGATTTGGCGGGGATTGAGCACCTTAAGCCAAGTCATATTCTGATATCACCAGGACCTTGCACACCGAATGAAGCGGGTATTAGCTTGAGCTTAATCGAGCATTTCAAAGGTGTAATTCCGATTTTTGGAGTTTGTTTGGGTCATCAGGCGATCGGTCAAGCATTTGGTGGAGAAGTCATTCGAGCAGAAAAGCTGATGCATGGCAAAACATCACCTATGATTAATGACGGCAAGACCATTTTCGAGGGCCTGCCAAGTCCTTTTACAGCTACACGCTATCATTCTTTAATTGTTCGCAGAGAAACGTTGCCGGATTGTCTGGAGATTAGTGCGGAAACAGCGGAAGGCGAGATCATGGGCTTGCGTCATAAAGAATATGCAGTAGAAGGTGTACAGTTCCATCCTGAATCAATCATTACCGAAAACGGACTTCAAATTCTGCGGAATTTCCTCAAACGTACGGTGTTGGACGGAATTAAGGGATGATTATCTCAATGAACGGGAGCTTATGCGAGGAAAAAGAAGCCGTGGTCTCCGCTTATGATCACGGTTTTCTCTATGGAATGGGTTTGTTTGAAACCTTTCGCACTTATCAAGGCAAAGCCTTTTTGTTGAAAGAGCACTTGGAACGATTGGCTTTAGGGTGTAAAGAGCTAGCGATTCAACTCAAGATCGGGCTCGCTTACTGGGAGCAGCAGATTGAGCAATTGTTGGCGGTTAATCATTTACAGGATGGATACTTCCGTTTATCTGTTTCCGCGGGTACAGATCTATTGGGACTTCCAACAAATGAGTATCTCACCCCAACTGTAATACTCTATGTAAAAGCATTACCGGTCATGGATGATCAGCTTTATGTAAAGGGAAAGCCACTGCAGCAGCTGCGTTTGCGTCGTAATTCTCCTGAAGGGGAATGGAGACTTAAATCCTTTCATTACATGAACAACATCATGGCAAAACGTGAACTGATGGAATATCCTTGGGCTGCAGGCGCCGAAGGGCTTTTTTTGAACCAAGCTGGAGTGGTGGCAGAGGGTATCGTTAGCAATGTATTTTTCATTAAAGAGGGAAAATGTTATACACCAGAGGTTGATACAGGTATCTTGCCAGGAATAACGCGGCAGAAGGTTATTGATTTAGCAGAGCAATTAAACATCCGTCTGGAACAAGGTTTATATAGCTGGGAAGAGTTAGCTGCTGCTGATGAAATATTCTTAACTAATTCGATACAAGAGCTAGTCCCCGTTACCACATTATTCGATCTCGAGGGAAATCAGCAGCAAATCAGCGAGGGCATAATTGGACCTGTTACTCATAAGCTGCTTGCGGAATATCGACTCTTTTAACGAATGAAGTGGCTGGAAGCTAGGTTAAAAAGTAATCGGTGGTAAATCGAAGCTGTAAGCAAGCAATAGTGGATTTACCAGCTTTTCAATTTGTTTACGACTCTCGACAGTCTGTTGTTCACTTAAGTTAAAGCCAATATTTAATCTATTCACCCTGATATCCGCACCAATAGAGTTAATTCCAGGAATCTGATTTATATTTGCTGTCAATAACTCTTGGGCAGCTTCTAACTCAGCTTTGGTGAATTGTGCATCTTCAAATTCAATGGAATCTGGAAATTTAGCTAATGCTATAATCTTTTCCTCGAGCTCAGGCGTGCTATGGACTAATTTAACAGCTAGCTTGTGATTTGCCGATTTAATATAGATGCCTCCGTAGTTTTCCGGTGGGAGAATGCTTGCTATATTCGGGACCTGGCCTTCAATATCTGCAAGTCCTGCCAGAATAGTGCGTTCCCCGATCATGGCAAATCCCGGATTGGGACCTTGTTCAGCATAAAGTCGGTTTATAGCCTCCGGTGAGGTGTCCAACCCAACGTTCTTTCGCATCTCAACCAGATTCTTATAAGCAGTAGACGTAGGATCGGGTAAAGTATTTTCTGAAATAGGTGTAGTGCCACTATCTTTATAAACGAATAAAATAGCGGCTAGGATTAGAATCGAGACTATAGTTGCTTTGAACATCAGATAAAATCCTTTCTTTATTGGATTATAGGGTTAGACGTATAATATCCCAAAAGGTTGTTAAATTGTAAAAAAATCCTTGTGAATCAGCTTAACCAAGTCAAACCCTTAAGGAGTAAGGAAATGGGAGTGCTACAATGTCATGATCAAGCCCTGCAAATCGGCACTAGAACATTAATTATGGGTATTCTAAATGTAACTCCCGATTCTTTTAGCGATGGGGGTGACTTTATTTCCGTAGACAAGGCTGTAGAACGCGCTAAGCAAATGGAAGCTGAAGGGGCTGACATCCTCGATATTGGCGGGGAATCGACTCGTCCTGGTGCAGATAAGGTTACTTTGGCAGAGGAACTACGGCGTGTTATACCAGTTGTACAAGCAATTAGAGCTGCTGTATCGCTTCCAGTATCTGTGGATACCTATAAAGCGGAAGTCGCACGTCAAGCACTTGAGGCTGGAGCACATATTATTAATGATGTTTGGGGTTTGAAGGGCGACGAAGCTATGGCAGAGGTTATTGTCCATTATCGCTGTCCGGTTATATTGATGCACAATCGCAAGGTGATGAATTACGCTGATTTTTTAGCAGATGTTGTTGAGGATATGCAGGCGAATATTCAGTTTGCTGTGGATGCAGGGATAGATCCTTCCCAAATCATTCTTGATCCGGGAATCGGTTTTGCCAAAAGCTATGAGCAGAATTTGGAACTGATGAATCACTTAAACGGATTGGTTGCATTAGGCTATCCTGTCCTTTTGGGAACTTCACGCAAGAGCATGATTACTAAAACCTTAGAGCTGCCTGCAGACGATGTCATAGCGGGAACCGCTGCCACAGTTGCTCTGGGTATTGCTCAAGGCTGCGAAATTATCCGTGTTCATGATATAGAACAAATGAAGCGGGTTGCCAGGATGACAGATGCGATTGTCCGAAGAGGTTGAGTCAACGGAAATATTTATCAAGGAAGAGGTCTGGAAATGGATAAAATAATTCTTACTCGCATGGCTTTTTATGGCTATCACGGTGTGTTTGCAGAGGAAAATAAGCTGGGACAGCAGTTTTATATAGATGCAGAGCTTTCGCTTCCGCTAGACGAAGCCGGGCGCAGCGATGAGCTGGAGCATACGGTTAATTATGCCGAGGTTTATCACACGATCCAGGGTATTGTTGAAGGTAAAACCTTCCGTTTACTGGAGGCTTTAGCAGAAAACATTGCATCTACGCTCCTGCAAACATATACTAGTATCAATGAAATCAAGGTTAGAGTCATTAAGCCACACCCGCCGTTCAAGATTTTTTTCGAAGGGGTTACCGTGGAGATTACTAGAAAGCGGGAAGCCGGATGGATTCAACACAAGTCTTAAAAGAGTTTGCCTACATTGGGCTTGGCTCGAATATTGAAGATCGTGAGTTCTATTTGGCAGAAGCCATTCGTTTATTACAAGAGAATCCTGACATACAAATTAGCCGTTGTTCATCCATATATGAAACAGATCCGGTGGGATATACAGACCAAGCAGCCTTTTTAAATAGGGTAATTAAAGTGGAAACTAACCTTAAGCCGTCTGAGCTGTTTAAACATATGTTATCCGTGGAGCAGCTGCTGGGTCGTGTACGTGATATTCGCTTTGGTCCGCGGACCATTGATCTCGATTTGTTGCTATACGGTCATCATCAGTTGGACCAGCCTGAACTGTTGGTCCCGCATCCACGAATGGCTGAACGTGCTTTCGTACTTATTCCCCTTTTAGAGATTGCAGATGAGAATTCAATACCCGCCATGGATATTCTCAAACATAATGTAACCGAACTGGCAGGAAAGGAAGGCGTCAAACTATGGATTACCAACAACAATTAGCACGTAGAATAAGAGCATTTCGTAAATTAAAAAGACTAACCCAAACCGAACTAGCCGATTCCGTGGGCGTTTCCATTGCTATAATCGGTGCAGTAGAGCGTGGAGCCCGCAAAGTGGAGAGCTTGCTGTTAGGTCGGATCGCTGAAGCACTTGCCGTGGAACAGAAGGATCTGCTTCCGCCCGTTGCAATATCGTAGATTATTTGAAGGTAAATACCGGTTATCCGGTTACCTTGCAGCCTTAAAGGAGATGTAAGCCCATGTTTAAAATAGGCAACATAGAGACGAAGAATAATGTAGTGCTTGCCCCTATGGCAGGTGTTTGTAACCCCGCTTTTCGCTTAATTGCTAAGGAATTTGGCGTTGGGCTCGTTTGTGCCGAAATGGTTAGCGACAAGGCTATCGTGCACAAGAATGAACGAACCATGCAAATGCTATATGTGGATGATCGAGAAAAGCCATTAAGCTTGCAAATTTTTGGTGGAGATGTAGAAACACTAGTGGAAGCAGCTAAAGTCGTGGATCGTCATACCAATGCCGATATCATCGATATCAATATGGGCTGCCCTGTTCCGAAGATAACCAAATGTGATGCTGGCGCTCGCTGGCTGCTTAAACCTGATAAAATCGAGGAAATGATCGCTGCTGTTGTCAAAGCGGTTAATAAACCCGTAACAGTTAAAATGCGCATTGGCTGGGATGATGAGCATGTATATGCCGTGCAGAATGCCAAAGCCGTTGAGAACGGCGGGGGTCAGGCTGTTGCAGTCCATGGCCGTACCCGGGTTCAAATGTACTCAGGCGTAGCCAATTGGGATATCATTAAAGAAGTGAAGCAGGCGGTTTCTATTCCTGTCATTGGCAACGGAGATGTCTTCACACCAGAGGATGCTAAGAGAATGCTCGATCATACTGGCTGTGATGCTGTTATGATTGGACGTGCTGCGCTAGGTAACCCTTGGATGCTGTATCGCACCATTGAATATTTGACTAACGGAACACTGCCTCCAGATCCAACAGCTGCTGAGAAAATCCGGATTGCTATTCTGCATATGGATCGTTTGATTACCCTTAAAGGTGAGTCTATTGCAGTGAAAGAGATGCGGAAGCACATGGCTTGGTATCTAAAAGGGCTGACGGGTTCGGCTAGAATTAAAGATGTGCTTATGGAATTGACAGAGCGCGATAAGATGGCAAATGTGTTAAATGATTATGTAGCACATCTAGAGTCCGAGCCTCCGCAAATCGAATTTGAAAGTGAAGCTATTTTTCACTAAAATCCTTGTAAAACTAGATAATTGCCCGGATTGACATTTGACTAAGGTTGCAATATAATCAGTCAATAAACCGAGCGAGATCTAACTTACATGTCATTAGGATGCAAATTTGTAATATATTAGAGGGTGAATTCATAACGATTGGGGATCGATCAGATTCTGCGATATGGAAATCTTTCACGTGACGGGAGATCAGTTAAAGATGGCTGAAAAAGAAGTTATACTTACCCAAGAAGGCTTGAGGAAGCTCGAAGATGAGCTCGATACTTTAAAATCAGTCAAACGCCGCGAGATTGCTGAAAGAATCAAAGTAGCAATTGGATATGGCGACATAAGTGAGAATTCAGAATATGAAGATGCTAAGAACGAGCAGGCATTTGTTGAAGGTCGTGTCATAACCTTAGAAAAAATGCTGCGTAATGCTCGAATTATCAATAGCGACGAAGTAGATACCAACACGGTAAGTGTAGGTTCTATTGTAACTTTGAAGGATATGGAGTTCGGTGAATTGGTGGAATACTCCATCGTAGGCACGGCTGAATCCGATCCCCTGCATAACAAAATATCCAATGAAAGTCCTGTAGGCAGAGCCATTCTTGGTAAAAAGAAGGGTGTTTCCGTGGACATAAACGTTCCAGCTGGCACTATTTCCTATCAGATTATTGATATTAAAAAGTAATGAGTTACGCCTTTGCTTGAATAATTCTTTGGAAGCTTCCTCTGGAGGCTTTTTTTTTCTAATAAATATAAGGGAGCGATTATCACATGAGTGAAGAATTAGAACTGAATGAGCTATTGGTCATTCGCCGCAAAAAGCTGGATGAGCTTCGCGCAATTGGAGTAGACCCATTTGGACAAAAGTATGAGCGTACCCATTTAGCTAAGCCTATTTTGGATACATATAGTGAACAGAGTAAGGAAGAGCTCGACGCAGCTGCTGTTGAGGTTCGTATTGCTGGACGGATTATGCAGAAGCGTGGAATGGGCAAAACCTCTTTTGCACATATTCAAGATATCTCTGGGAAAATTCAAATTTATGTCCGCAAAGATACAGTAAGTGAATTGGATTTCCAAGCTTATGAGATTCTAGATATTGGCGACATCATAGGTGTCAACGGACTTGTATTCAAAACACAAACTGGGGAAACCTCCATTAAGGTGCTAAGCTTGGTTGTATTAACGAAGTCGCTTTACCCACTTCCTGATAAATTTCATGGACTGAAGGACGTAGAAATGCGGTACCGTCAGCGTTATGTGGATTTAATTATGAGTGAGGAAGTTAAGGAAACTTTCATTTTACGTTCGAAAATCATTCAATCCATGCGCCGTTATCTAGATAACGCAGGTTATTTGGAAGTGGAGACACCAACGCTGCATTCCATACCAGGTGGAGCTTCTGCGCGCCCTTTTGAAACGCATCACAATGCTTTGGACATGCAGCTCTATATGCGAATCGCGATCGAGCTCCATTTAAAGCGGTTGATTGTCGGCGGCTTAGAGAAGGTATACGAAATTGGCCGAGTTTACCGGAACGAAGGGGTTTCCACGCGTCATAACCCTGAATTTACGATGATTGAGCTTTACGAAGCCTATGCCGACTATACAGATATCATGCGCTTAACGGAGCAATTAGTTGCACATATCGCACAAGAAGTTTTAGGCACTACAGTCATTGCGTACCAAGATCAAGAAATTGATCTTACTCCATCTTGGAAAAAAATCAGTATGGTTGACGCGATTAGAGAAGTAGTTGGAGTCGATTTCAGCCAGCACATGAGCAACGAAGAAGCGCATCGTTTAGCCAAAGAGCATAAAGTTCATGTAGAACCTAGCATGGCTTTTGGTCACATCGTCAATCAATTCTTTGAAAGATTCGTCGAAGAAACGTTGATTCAGCCTACATTTATTACAGGGCACCCTGTAGAGATTTCACCACTAGCTAAGAAGAACGCAGAAGATCCGCGTTTCACCGATCGCTTTGAGTTATTCATCGTAGCTCGTGAGCATGCTAATGCGTTTACTGAATTGAACGATCCTATTGACCAACGCCAAAGATTTGAGTCGCAATTGCTTGAGCGTGAGCAAGGGAATGATGAAGCCCAT
>NZ_CP034235.1:342500-1372500 GCF_009728935.1 Paenibacillus psychroresistens
CACAGGTCTGTGCGAAGCCGTAAGGCGAAGTATACGGGCTGACGCCTGCCCGGTGCTGGAAGGTTAAGAGGAGTGGTAAGCCGCAAGGCGAAGCTATGAATTGAAGCCCCAGTAAACGGCGGCCGTAACTATAACGGTCCTAAGGTAGCGAAATTCCTTGTCAGGTAAATTCTGACCCGCACGAATGGCGTAACGACTTGGGCGCTGTCTCAACGAGAGATCCGGTGAAATTTTAATACCTGTGAAGATGCAGGTTACCCGCGACAAGACGGAAAGACCCCATGGAGCTTTACTGTAACTTAATATTGAATTTGGGTATGATCTGTACAGGATAGGTGGGAACCTTTGAGACATGAGCGCCAGCTTGTGTGGAGGTGACGTTGGGATACCACCCTGATCCTACCTAGGTTCTAACCTATGCCCCTGAATCGGGGCAAGGGACCGTGTTAGGTGGACAGTTTGACTGGGGCGGTCGCCTCCTAAAGTGTAACGGAGGCGCCCCAAGGTTCCCTCAGAATGGTTGGAAATCATTCGAAGAGTGCAAAGGCATAAGGGAGCTTGACTGCGAGACCAACAAGTCGAGCAGGGACGAAAGTCGGGCTTAGTGATCCGGTGGTTCCGAATGGAAGGGCCATCGCTCAACGGATAAAAGCTACCCTGGGGATAACAGGCTTATCTCCCCCAAGAGTCCACATCGACGGGGAGGTTTGGCACCTCGATGTCGGCTCATCGCATCCTGGGGCTGAAGTAGGTCCCAAGGGTTGGGCTGTTCGCCCATTAAAGCGGTACGCGAGCTGGGTTCAGAACGTCGTGAGACAGTTCGGTCCCTATCTGTCGTGGGCGCAGGAAATTTGAGAGGAGCTGTCCTTAGTACGAGAGGACCGGGATGGACGTTCCGCTGGTGTACCAGTTGTTCCGCCAGGAGCATCGCTGGGTAGCCAAGAACGGACGGGATAAGCGCTGAAAGCATCTAAGCGTGAAGCCCCCCTCAAGATGAGATTTCCCAGTATGTAAGACCCCTTGTAGACCACGAGGTTGATAGGTTTGAGGTGGAAGTGCAGCAATGTATGGAGCTGACAAATACTAATCGGTCGAGGGCTTACCCCAATAAGACTTCTTATGCAGTCATGTATAAGAAGCAGTGTGTTACCTGGATGTTTCACAACTCTTCGCTTCGTTTCTAGTTTTCAGGGAATAATCCTTGATTTATGTATGGAGAGGTACCCAAGTGGTTATAAGGGGCTCCTCTGCTAAGGGAGTAGTCGTGTAATGCGTGCGAGGGTTCGAATCCCTCCCTCTCCGCCATTTGGCGGCGTAGCTCAGCTGGCTAGAGCGTTCGGTTCATACCCGAAAGGTCGGGGGTTCGAGTCCCTCCACCGCTACCAATTTTTCTTTAATGTATTGTTGGCAATTAATTTGTCATTATCTTCTCTCTTATGGTAACATGTTTCATGTGTTGTTTTTAAACTGAGGGCGCTTAGCTCAGCTGGGAGAGCATCTGCCTTACAAGCAGAGGGTCGGCGGTTCGATCCCGTCAGCGCCCACCATATCGTTTCATTGGCATGGACAGATGCCGATGTCGTAAAGTTTATATGCCGTTGTAGCTCAACTGGTAGAGCAACTGACTTGTAATCAGTAGGTTGGGGGTTCAAGTCCTCTCGACGGCACCAGTAATTTTCTTATAAGCATGGAGCTGTGGTGTAGTGGCCCAACATGCCTGCCTGTCACGCAGGAGACCGCGGGTTCGAATCCCGTCAGCTCCGCCATTTTTTATAAATGGCAACTTTATTTTTTTTTGCCATTTGATATCATTACCTAATTTATGGCTCGGTAGCTCAGTCGGTAGAGCAGAGGACTGAAAATCCTCGTGTCGGCGGTTCGATTCCGTTCCGAGCCACCTTTTCTGTTACGGAGGATTAGTGAAGTGGCTAAACACGGCAGACTGTAAATCTGCTCTCATCGAGTTCGGTGGTTCGAATCCATCATCCTCCACCATTATTTCTTAATATGAGACATTAGCTCAGCTGGTAGAGCACCTGACTTTTAATCAGGGTGTCGAAGGTTCGAATCCTTCATGTCTCACCATTTTCCTTAAAAACTCAAGGCCTTATCTGTTTCCGACGCAGATAGGGCTTTTTTAATTTCTACATATAGAGGAATATTATTGATAAAACTGGTAATGGTGGAAACATTTTAGACATGCAACATGCTTAAAGCCATGATAATCTTGGGATAGGAGGAATAACAATCACTTACTTCGTAATATATGCTAGTACATATTAGGGCTTGTGAGGACAAGCTCACTAAAGGGGGAAGACAACATGTTCAAACACACATTTAAGCGAACTATTTGTATTACGGCTGCAGCAGCTATCCTATTCTCTGGCGGTGCGTTTAGCCATAATGTTTATGCTGCCAAGGACGATATGGATGCGGTTTCATTGGCCAAGCTAATGCTTAATAAAGATTATGCAGCTTATGAAGAATCTCCATCTTCAGGCTTTGATGCCTCAGGGTTGATGTATTATGTGTATAAAACATTGAATTATAACATACCTCGGGAATTGACCGCGCAATATCAAATGAAGGCTACACAAGTAAGCGCTATCGCAAATTTAAAAGCTGGAGATCTAGTATTCTTTGGCAGTAAAGGCAAGCCTACATTTGATGGTATTTACATGGATAATGGGAAATTCGTTATGGCTTCTAAAGGGAAAGACGAAGTAGTTTCAAGAAAGGTTGCTGAATATAAGGACCAATTCTTGGGTGCTAAACGTATATTGTCTAAAGCGGATCAGCTGCGAGTCAATCTTATTCTGGATGGTGAAAAATATCTAGGCAGACCTTATGACTTTGGGGCAGCTTATGGTCAGACTAAAACCTTCGATTGCTCAACCTTCACTAAAACAGTGTTTAATGAAAATGGGATTTTCTTACCTCGTGTTTCTCGCGATCAAGCCACAACTGGTAAGTATGTTTCCAAAAGTAATCTGATAGTGGGAGATTTAGTTTTCTTCACTACGACGCATTCCAAAGGTAGAATTGGACATGTTGGCATTTACGTTGGCGATGGACAGATGATTCATACTTATGGAGAAGGTGGAGTAAGATATGTAAGCATCAATAAAGACTGGTGGAAGGATCATTATGTAACCGCTCGTAGAGTAATATAATATTTGGAGTTCTAACGAACAAATGACAAACCTCTTCGGCTATACGCTGAAGGGGTTTGTTTTCTAGTGGAGCATCGGCCTCCTATGGTACAATAGAGAAAATGCAACGAAAGCTAAGAGGAATATACATGGACTGGGAAAGAATTAAACGTAAGCTCGAACCCATTGTAAAAACACGAATCACATTGAGCGAGCTGCCTTTGAAGGAATGGGACAAGCTAGCAACTACGCAACCAGATTCCGAAAAGATAGGCAAAAGTATGCGAATTAAAGACCAGCTCTATTTTCTATTAGAGGTTCAAGCGGACGCTGTCGTTGTATTCATCATGGAGCATACCGCATTTACTTCATCGGAACAGCAATTGATTGAATTGGTTTTGGATGCTTATCTGCTTCCAGAGAATTCAAAAGCAAGTTCGACGATATCGGAAGAAGAGAAAACAGCACAGCTGGTTAAAGAATGGGTTGACCGCCAGCTAGCCCTTAAAATAAAAGAAGCCATATTGCCTGAACTGTTGGCGGCCAAGCTCTCTTTGTCCTCTACTAAAATCCCTTTGTTACTGTATGGCGGATATTCCGATTCACACACTGTCTCCTATAAAGAGCTTAAGAAATTATTGGAATCCTTTTTTGAAGCAGATATTATCTTAATTCCTTTATTGGATAAAGAATGGCTAATTCTTGGGTCAGAGTCATTGCTAACGGCAAGCGAAGGGGAGGAAAAAGAAAGCGTCGAGGATGCTCTTGCCTCCATCTGCTCAGGGTTATATGAAATGCTTGCGAATGAGTGGGTAGGTGAATGCCATGTAACCATTCATTATCCACAAGAATCATTAGATAAATCACTGCTCCAGGTCATAGTGGAGATGCGAGATACCATGCGTTTAGGCAAAATGTTCTATCCAAGTGAGACAATGCACTTACCTTGGCAAATGCGGCTAGAAAAGCTGCTCAATGTGCTTACAGAGGCGGAACAGCAACGGTATGTAAGCCAGGTGCTTAAGCGAACCAATCAATCGCCAGATGCAGAAATGTATCTATTATTAGAGCAATTTTTTGAATTGGACTGTAATGTGAGTGAGACGGCAAAAAGCTTGTATGTGCATCGCAATACCTTATTATACCGCTTGGATAAGTTTAAACAGGAGACGGGATTGGATGTAAGGAACTTTAATGATGCTGTATTGGTGCAAGTTGCCCTTCTCTTGTACAAAGTGACGAAAAGAAAGTAATTTTTTTGTAAAGTATGTGTATAGTCAATTGGGCTTGAATAGAGTAAGATTGAAATTAAGAACAGTAGTACAATCATAGGAGGAATGAATTCATGGCTGGCGTACGCTTACATCATATCGTGAAGAAATATGCGGGGAACACAGAAGCTACAGTTAAAGATTTTCATTTAGATATTCGTGATAAAGAATTCGTCGTTTTGGTTGGCGGATCCGGTTGCGGTAAATCCACAACATTACGTATGATTGCAGGACTAGAAGAAATTACAGAAGGCGAATTGTACATTGGGGATCGTTTGGTTAATGATGTAGCTCCTAAGGATCGCGACATTGCCATGGTTTTTCAATCTTACGCGCTTTATCCACATATGAACGTTTACCAGAACATGGCTTTCGGTTTGAAATTGCGTAAATTTAAAAAAGCAGACATCGATGCTCGCGTTCGCGATGCAGCGAAAATTCTAGATATCGAGCATTTGTTGGATCGTAAACCAAAAGCATTATCAGGTGGTCAACGTCAACGTGTTGCCTTGGGTCGTGCGATTGTTCGTGAGCCACAGGTTTTCTTGATGGATGAGCCTCTTTCCAACTTGGATGCTAAATTGCGCGTACAAATGCGTGCAGAAATCAGCAAGCTTCACAAACGTCTTGAAACTACTATGATCTATGTAACACATGATCAGACGGAAGCAATGACGATGGGCGAGCGTATTGTTGTTATGGAAAGCGGAGTTATTCAACAAGCAGCTACACCGGATGAAATCTATAACTTCCCAGTGAATTTGTTCGTTGCTGGATTTATCGGATCACCATCCATGAACTTTATCGAAGGTACGCTAAGCGATCAAGGAACAGCATTCTACTTCAAAGCAAAAGGCGTAAATGTTGAAATCCCAGAAGGCAAAGCTAAAGTACTTCGCGATAAAGGCTACAACAACAAAGAAGTTATTCTTGGAATTCGTCCAGAAGATCTTCATGATGAGCCCGTATTCATCGAAGGTTCACCAAACTCAATCGTTAGTGCAACAATTGAAGTTTCAGAAAACCTTGGGCATGAAGTACAGCTGCACTTAAACGGTATCGGTGTAAACACAGTGGTAGCACGTGTAGACAGCCGCGCTGGTGTTAAAGAAGGATCCACAGTTAAACTAGCTTTGGATATGAACAAAACTCACTTCTTTGATAAAGAAACTTCTCTATCAATCTTTGCAAGATAATATATAAATATCATTAAGGGATTGGTCTTCGGACCAGTCTCTTTTTATGTTTAAATAAGTAGAATAAGATTGTGGCTTGACGAGATTATTTATCTATTGTATTGTATAAAACAAACGTTTAATTAAAACGGTCGTTTAACGAGGAGAGGTGTGTTTTAGATGAAGGAAGCAATTGGAAGTTTTATGAAATTACCTGCAGCTAAAGGGGGGATCCTAGCGGCAATGATGTTTCAGGTGATTTTTAGTCTTGTTTGGATGAGAGGATATAGTGATGTTACGGATAACGTGAGTAAACTGGTTATTGCTGTAGTTAATGAGGACCCGACTGCAGGGCAAATGATTGTCGAGCAGCTGAAGAAAAATGTCCCTTTTCAGATGAATGTTGTGGAATCGTTAGATTTAGCTAAGGATCAATTAAATGAACGGGATGTTCAGATGGTTCTTCATGTGCCAGCCAATTTAACAGCTAAGCTGCAAGCTGCTGGAGAACCAGCTAAGCTTGAATATTACATTAATGAATCGAATCCAGCGATGATTAAAAGCATTATGCAAAGTGCAATTGCTAATATAACGTCAACCGTTAATAAGCAAGCTATAGCTGGAGGCACGCAGGCAGTTCTACTGGAGATGAAGCTTCCAGAGGAGCAAGCGATTAAAGCAGCAGGCGGCTTAGCAGAAAAGGTAGTTTCGAATGTCCAGTTCAGCAATAAAGTAAATGGCATGGCTAATCAGATGGTACCTATGATGATGGTATTAGCTTCTTTTGTTGGAGCTATAGTCATGCAATTGAATATGCAACAAGCCTCGATGCAGCTCGGAAAGCATTTGGGGGCATGGAACAAATTTGCAGCAAGAGGTATAATAAATGTATTATCTGCAATCATTGTGGCGTTAGTTGGATCCTCCTTAATGCTAATGCTTGGTGGTCAGTCTGTACATGGATTCATGGCAATATGGGGCTTTCAAGCTTTGTTCCTTGCAACCTTTATGTTCGTGGCTCAGCTTTTTTTACAAATCTTCGGCATGGCCGGTATGTTATTCAACATAATATTACTCTCTGCACAATTAGTCTCATCTGGCGCAATTGTTCCAAGAGAGCTTTTAGATGGATTTTATCAGAATTTGGGTAATTATTTACCTGCTACATATGCGGTTGAAGGCATAATGGATTTATTATTTGGTGGTCCTAGTATGACATCATCGGTTAATGGGCTTGTAGTGATCTGTGTTGTAGTGGTGGTACTAGAGGGTGTATTCGCTTCCTTAGTCAAGAAAGAATCTGTACCTGTCTTAGCAGGAACGAATATTTAATAGGAGGACAGTAAATGGTACAGCCCGAAATAGATATGAAAATGCGTATTTTGCTTGCTGCCAAGAGTCTGTTCGCAAAGTATGGATATGAGGGAACAAGTGTACGAAAGATTTGCGAGGAGGCAGGGGCGAATATCGCCCTTGTTTCTTATTATTTTGGAGGCAAGGAAAATGTGTTTCTTGCTATCTTTGAGACGTTTATGCCGCTTGAGAGAATTGATTTTATTTCTCAACAAATTATTGAGCCTTTAGAAGCAATGAGAATTTTAGTTAAGGAATTATTTAACTTTCATAGCCTAGATCCAGAGGTTGTTACTATTATTCGGCAGGAAACGATGATGGACTCACCTCGTACAGCCATAATGAGTCCTTATACCTTGCGGGTATGGAAGCATTTGCGGGAAATTCTGATGAAAGGTAAGCGAGATGGTATTTTTAAATTCGAATCCTTAGACAACACGATGTTTTTTGTTATGGGGATTGTAGTGTTTCATCGTCATTCGATTGTGTTCGAGGAGATCTTGGAAGAGGGAGAGCAAAATATAGCTAAATATACTCAGGAAGCCTATGATTTTATCCTACGCGGGCTTGGCACAGCCGTAAAAGAGGGCTAGGGTTGATTTAAGCAGCTATTTGCATTACGATACGAGTATTGGAAAGTAAAGGAGTTTAGCTGATGGCCAAAAAGGTGAAGGTTTCGGATCTCGTTAAACAATTTCATATGGAAGTCATTTGCGGCGATGAAGGCTTAAAGCGCTTAATTACAGTAGCTGATTTATATCGTCCGGGACTTGAAATGGCAGGTTATTTTAATTACCATCCACAAGAACGTGTACAAATATTAGGCAAGACAGAGCTGACATTTTTCTATACACTGACAGCAGATGTGCGCCGAGATCGTATGGAGCGTTTATGCAACGAGCAAACGCCTTGTATTCTGATTACTAGAGGCATGGATGTTCCTGAAGAGCTGATTAATGCAGCATCTGAGAAGCAAATTGCCGTTATACGCAGTAATGTCCCTACGACGACTTTAGCTAGTCAAATTACGGATTTTCTTGAAAACAAACTGGCTCCAACAACGACCATTCACGGTGTACTAGTTGATATATATGGAATAGGGATCCTTATCTCAGGTACTAGTGGGATTGGGAAGAGTGAAACAGCCTTGGAGCTGGTTAAACGCGGCCATCGTCTCATTGCCGATGATGCTGTGGAAATTCGCCAATCTGCGCCTAATGTACTTGTAGGGAATGCACCGGAGCTGATTAAGCATTTATTGGAGATTCGCGGAGTGGGTATCATTAACGTGATGACTTTGTTCGGAGCAGGTGCTATTCGCAATAATACCCGAATTTCTGTAGTTATTAATTTAGAAATTTGGCAGCAGGACAAGCAGTATGATCGATTAGGACTGGATGAGGAAACGACCAGAATCATTGATACGGATATACCGTTAGTTACCATACCGGTTCGCCCAGGCCGAAATTTAGCGGTTATCGTTGAAGTAGCTGCAATGAACTATCGTTTGAAACGGATGGGGTATAATGCTGCGCAGCAATTTACCAATAAACTCACGGAAACATTAGCCGGGGATATGGATGAAAATGAAGATTTGGATTAGGAGGAGCAAGTGATGTATTTAGCCATTAACCCCATTGCATTCAGCATTGGAGCCATCGATGTGCGATGGTACGGAATCGTACTTGGAACAGCAGCTTTGATTGCTCTGATGATTGCCATACAAGAAGGCAAACGTTTCAATATTATTCCCGATTTTTTTATGGATTTCCTCCTAGTAGCCATACCTTCTGCGATTGTGGGCGCTCGTGCGTATTATGTGATTTTTAAATGGGATGATTATAAGAATAATTTGTGGGAAGTCTTTATGATTTGGCATGGCGGGATTGCTATATATGGTGGTTTGATCGGTTCCATTATAGGGGTCATTTTCTATGTGCGAGCCAAAGGCTATGATTTCTGGCGGATTGTAGACTTAGCTGCACCAGGCTTGATTGTTGGACAAATGATTGGACGCTGGGGAAATTTCATGAATCAGGAAGCGCATGGCGGTCCGGTTGATGAAAGTGTGTTACGGAATACCTTGCACTTGCCAAACTTTATTGTCAATCAAATGAATATAGAAGGCATATTCTATCATCCCACCTTTTTGTATGAGTCCATTTGGACTTTTATTGGGTTTATAGTGCTGATTGTGCTGCGCAGGCGTCCTTTTGTAAAAGCAGGTGAAATATTCATTGGTTACTTTATCTGGTACTCCATCGGTCGATTCTTTATTGAGGGATTGCGTACAGACAGCTTGGCCTTTTCGGGTCCATCATGGTTAGCTAGCTTAATGGATGGTTTATGGTCACCTATGAAGCTTTTATTTGATTCGGGCGAATTGGATGAGGGCAATGTCAGAGTATCACAGTTACTAAGTGTGCTGATTATTCTTGCCGCTATTGTAATCATTTATTATCGTCGTTCCTTAGTACCGCCAACAGCGTTATATTCTGACCCGATCGTAAGTACAAAAGCTCCTGTTTTAGTTACAGATAATGATAGCGAAGCGGAAGCAACTCTAGTTGAAATAGAACCACCAGTCTCGGTAATGCCTGATGAAATAGAGAGACCTTTGAAGGAGTAAGAACGCGCATGATAGATACGATTCTGTTTGATCTCGATGGAACGCTGCTCGATACGAATGAGCTCATTATTCAAAGCTTTCTGCATGCTTTACAGGTACATGAATTGGCACCTGTATTGCGGGAAGATATTATTGGTCAAATGGGCAAGCCGTTGCGTGAGCAAATTGCGCTTTTTTCTAATCGGACCGGAGTGACTAAAGTAGATGAATTAGTGGGTACTTATCGGGAGTTTAATCTGAGGTTGCACGACGAGATGGTACTGATATTTCCACATGTGAAAGAAACCCTAGCGGCTTTGCATGCACAAGGCATCAAGCTAGGAGTGGTAACGAGTAAAATCAGATTAACGGTAGCTAAAGGCCTGGAGCTTTTTGAATTAATGCCCTATCTATCTACGATAGTCACCTCGGATGATGTAAGCCAACCTAAGCCACATCCAGAGAGTGTTCTTCTAGCATTAAGCCGACTGAACTCAAAGCCAGAAAATACAATAATGGTGGGTGACAGCCAATACGATCTATTGTCTGCACATGGTGCAGGTGTTCGTTCGGCAGGTGTCGCTTGGTCGCTTCAAGGCGAAGCAGTGCTGCGTCAATTCAATCCAGCTTACATACTGCAGGAGATGTCCGACCTGTTAGCGATTGTAGCAGCAGATTCTGGCCAAGCAACTGTAGATGGAAGTTTCAGGGGGACGCTGTGAGAAAGCTTGATAAGTATCCAACTGAAGGTCCTAACGCCTTGTGGCAAATCTATAAAACTGTGAGTAAATGGAAGGCGATGCGCAATTTTGTAATCATTCAGTTGGCGCGTTATTCGCCTTCTTTGCGCTTCAAGAATTGGCTGTATCGCCATATCCTTGGAATGAAGGTTGGAGAGAACACCGCTTTTGCATTAATGGTGATGGTCGATGTATTCTTCCCTGAGAAAATATTTATTGGCAGCAATTCGATCATTGGCTACAATACTACCATTCTGGCGCATGAGTACTTGGTACATGAGTACAGGTTAGGCGAGGTGCATATTGGCTCTAATGTAATGATCGGGGCTAACAGTATCATCCTGCCAGGCGTTACAATTGGCGATCACGCGATTATTGGGGCAGGCACCGTCGTACATAAGAATGTAGCAGCAGGCAGCTTTGTTGCGGGTAATCCTATGCAGGTTATTCGTGAGGGGCCGCAATAAAATATTAAGTTTAGGGAGCTTGCAGCGGATGCAGCTTCTTTTTTATATAGAAAAACGAAATGTTTTCTGTAAAAAAGAGGGATTTATTGGCTATTAGCGAATCTAATTCCTATTGAAATTAATGAGGAGGCGCGAAATGGGCAAACGTGTAATTCTATTGGTCGGAACGAATAAAGGGGTATTCAGCTATACCTCGGATTTAGAACGGAAAAGCTGGGAGCTAAACGGTCCGTTTCTAGCAGGCTGGGAGGCATATAGTGTTCTAGGTGACAGTCGGCATGGGAATCGGATCTTTGCAGGGGTTTCGCACTTGGCCTATGGACCTACCATTCGTGTGAGTGAAGACATGGGGGAAAGCTGGACGCAAATTGAGCATGGACCAACATATTCCACAGAGAGCGGCTTTTCTTTGAATCGAATTTGGCAAATCGTACCCGGAGCTCCTTCAGCGCCGGATACTTTATATGCAGGTGTGGAGGAAGCGGGTTTGTTCGTCAGCCGCGATCGCGGTGTAACATGGCGTGAACTGGATGCGCTTACGAAGCATCCTTCTCGACCAGGCTGGGAACCGGGTGCTGGCGGGATGTGCTTGCACACGATTATTGTTGACCCAAACAATCCTCAACGTATTTGGGTGGCGATGTCCTCTGTAGGTGTTTTTCGTACGGAGGATGGCGGTGAAACCTGGAATACCTGCAACACAGGTTTAGCGCGGGTGCCAACGGGGCAGCCTTATCCTGAGATCGGTTATTGCATACATAAGATGGTAGCGGATCCTCAAAATGCGGATATCTTGTACATGCAGGAGCACAGTGGAGTATTCAAATCAATCGATGGCGGAGACAATTGGTTCACAATCGAAGAAGGACTAACGATGCAAGAAGGCGATACGCCTTTTGGCTTTCCAATCGGTATCTCACCTAATGGCGATATATTCTTAATTCCGCTTGAAAGCAGTGAAGTTCGTTCAATGAGGGATGGCAAGCTGCTAGTCCATAGCATCCCCGCAGGCGGCAGCAGCTGGGAGCCAATTGGTGATGTGCTACCGGATGAGCCCCGACATGTAAATGTATTGCGTGATGCGTTAGCGGTGGATGCTTTGGAGCCGTATGGAGTCTATTTCGGTACGACCTCGGGTGAAGTGTTCTGTTCTCTGGATCGCGGCAAGAACTGGGATCGACTGCCTGGCCAGTTATCAAGAGTTCTGACAGTTAAGATATGGATTGTGGAGGATTAGCATGCAAATTGAAGTGTCAATTCCTTCTATGCTGCGGGATTGTACGAAGGGCAAGGTCAAGTTTCCGCTAGAAGCGCAAATGCTGGATGAAGCGATTAGTCAGATCATTATCGATTACCCATTGCTGCGTGTTCACTTATACACGGAATCAGGTGAGCTGCGCAAGCATGTGCTGATTTTCTATAATGATGAGAGCATTGCTTGGCTCGAGCGTTTGGATATTCCGCTGCAAGCGGGGGACCGCATCATGGTATTTCAAGCCGTATCCGGCGGCTAGACTAGCTTCAACAAGGAGTTTATGAGGATGCTTCATAGTGCATTGCAGCCGTTTCACCCTACAGTGGCAGCATGGTTCGTGCAGTCTTTCAACCAACCGACAGATGTTCAGATCCAAGCGTGGAGCTCGCTTAGGCAGAATCAACATACGTTGATTGCAGCTCCAACCGGTTCGGGTAAGACGTTAGCAGCGCTATTGCCTGGATTGAATCAAATCATGCAAGATAAGCTTGCTGGAATGAATCAGACTCCGGGCATTCGCCTGTTATACATCACCCCGTTAAAGGCGCTGAACAATGATGTTCATCTTCACGTTGTGCAGTTTGCAGAGCAATTGCATGAGCTGGCTGCGGCAACGACACAAGACTGGCCGGGTTTGAGAGCTGCTGTCCGTACAGGTGATACCCCGCAGAATGTGCGAAATGCCATTCTTCGCAAGCCACCAGATATTCTGGTTATTACACCAGAATCGCTATATTTAATGCTGACCTCCGAGAAAGCGCGCGAGGTTTTACGAACGGTTACTTATGTCATAGTAGATGAAATTCATCATATTGCTGGAGATAAAAGAGGAGCACATCTGTCACTTACACTGGAACGTCTGGTGGAATGGTGCGGGTGCTCTTTTCTGCGCGTGGGTGTTTCAGCAACTCAGAAGCCATTGGACCAAGTAGCAAGGTTCTTAGGAGGCTGGGAGGAAGCTGAGGCTAGAGCTGTACATATTATCGAAAGCCATGAGGATAAAATATTCAACCTAACCGTATCCGTTCCTGATCCTATTGCAGTCTTGCATGATAAAGAGGCGGTATGGGCGGTCCTGATGGAGCGTATTCTTAAAGAAATGACAGATTGTCGTTCTACGATTATTTTTGTGAATAATCGTAGACTCTGTGAGCGACTTACTCAAAGATTAAATGATTATTGCGGCGGTGGTTTTGCTAGATCCCACCATGGCAGCTTATCCCGCGAAAAGCGCTTGGAGGTCGAACAGCTGCTGAAGCAAGGGGATCTAAAATGCCTCATTGCCACCTCCTCGTTAGAGCTGGGGATAGATGTGGGTCATATTGATCTGGTGATTCAGATCGACTCACCCCTGCAAGCCGCTTCTGGGATTCAGCGGATGGGTCGAGCAGGTCATGGAGTTGGCGAGGTAAGCCGCGGTGTGATTATAGTTCGTCAGCGCAGCTCGCTGCCTGAAGCAGCCGTGCTGTGTCGGATGATACGTAGGCGTGAGATTGAACTAATTCGGATCCGGCGCAATGCTCTGGATGTGCTAGCTCAGCAAATAGTAGCGATGACGGCCATGGATGATTGGCACGTAGAAGGAATTTGGCGGTTAATTCAACGCAGTGATAGCTATCATAATTTTCCGCGCGAAAGAATGGAGTCGTTGTTGCAGGTTTTATCGGGCTTTTTTCCGTTTGTGCGTCCACTTCTGCTCTGGAATCGGGAAACGAATGTACTCAGTCGACATAGCAGCTCTAGAATGGCGGCAATTATGGGCACGGGCACTATTCCACAAAGCGCGAATTTTCCAGTCTTTCAGGGTGAGAGCAACATTCAGATCGGTGATTTGGATGAGGAGTTTGTTCATGAAAGCCGAACCGGTGAAGTATTCCAAATGGGCGCTCAATCCTGGGTGATTCGTGAGATTAAACGAGATCGTGTTGTGGTGAGTGAGGCTAAAAATCGGGTTAGTGAGATTCCATTTTGGCGTAATGAGGGTTTGGGGCGATCTTATGAGCTAGGGGAGAAGATGGGCGTTTTAGTTGCGGAGGTTTGCGATCGGCTAGCTGTTAAGGATTCAGATATCGAGACTGTAGAGTGGCTTAGAGCTGAATATGGTCTCGATTCGCTAGCGGCAAATGGCCTTATGGATTTGATGAGTAAGCAGCAGGCAACTAGCGCAATGCCGACTAATCGGAAGATCGTAATAGAACGGTATGTAGATTTGACCAACCAAACCCATGTTATTCTCCATAATTATTGGGGCAGAAGCTTAAACCGGTCATGGCAAATTATTCTCGAACGGCTCTTTGAGCAGAATCTTCCTTATAAACCTTATAGCGTCGCGAAAGATAATGGGATTGAGCTAATTTTTAAACAATGGGATCATGCAGGACAATATTTGATTTGGAAAATAGCTGCGGATTCTGTGGAAAAACTCCTGTTGGAGGCGATTGGTAAGCTTCCGATGTTTGCGATAACCTTTCGGAGAATTGCCGATGTTGCGCTTTTGCTGTCACGTCAGTTTCAACGTACCCCAACCTGGCAGCGGAGGCTGCGCAGTGAGGATTTGCTGCGTGAAGCATTGCCATACGGAGGTCAATTTCCGTTTCTTAAAGCGGCGATTGATGAATGCTTGGAAGAGCATCTGGATGGCCCGCATTTAAGGGGTATTTTGCAGGGGATTGAACAGGGGAGAATTCAAATTGAGGTAAAGGACAGTGACTATCCTTCGCCATTGGCCACACAGTTTATGTTCGATTATGCGAATACGCAAGTTTATGAAGCAGACACGTTGAACTCCGACCTTCAGCTTCAGCTGATGAATGTGAGTGCGGATTTGGCTATAAGTGTATTCGGGCAGGCTGCATTGCAGAATACGATTGAACCGGAAGTAATCGAGGCGGAGCTGGAGAGACAGACCATTAAGCCGGCTAATGCCAATGAATTATTTAACTTGCTCAAAAGGCAAGGGGACTTAAATTATCGCGAGCTTCAGGTGGCTTGTGGACTCGAGGTGGATGCTTGGACGGAGCAACTGAAAGAGCAAGGTCTAGTTGCGAATGTGGAGATAGGACAAGAAGAGAGGTGGATCTGCCGGGATGAACTGGAGATCTATGCTCAGCTTGGGAGTAATGAGGTCTCAGCAGTTTTCGTGCTTGGGCGTTATATCGAAGGGCGGCTTTCATTCTCAGAGTCGGGTCTTAGACAAAGATATAGGTTCACCCGTGAGTACATGCAGCATATGATAAAGCAGTGGGGTGAAGAGCGACGTATCCAGCCTTCGCCTTTTGGGACGGGAAAAGAGCAACAGGCGGATGAGTTATGGTCGAGCAGCCGAGTATGCGAGCGGATCCTGCGTCAATCGTTGCAGCACTTTCGTAATGCAGGTGAAGCTGCAGATTCTTCACGACTTGCGATGCTGCTCTTCCATAGGCATCATTTGCTTCCGGGGCAACGCTTAAAAGGAGCGGAGGGTTTAAGGCAGACCCTTGCGCTGCTGCAGGGTATTTATCTACCTTTTTCTCAGTGGGAGACGCTTATTTTTCCGACTCGTATTGAAGGCTACCGCAGATCAGATTTGGATGGCCTGTGTGCCGCTGGTGAAATCATTTGGCTAGGACGAAAGGCCAGTGGGGAAAAGGAAGGCAAGATTGCCTTTTTTCTAGCTGAAGCAGGGAATCTGATTTCACCGTTATTGCCGAGAGAGGTTGAAACCGAAACAGCTCATCCAGAACTGCTGAACCTTCTACGTGTTAAGGGAGCAAGCTATCTAACTAAGCTTTCGGCAGAACTTGGCTTAGCTCCGTCGGAGCTGCTTAATCAATTGTTCGACCTGGTTTGGGAAGGGCAGGTTTCCAACGATCAATTCTCGCCACTGCGCAATTATAGTATGGCCAAAGAGAAGCTCCATCCAAAGCTAGGCTCAGGTTTAGGGAGATGGTATGTGACTCAATCACTGGAAGTGGAAGTTACATTAGAGGAGACTGCTGTGGCTTGGGTTCGTCAACTGCTGCATTGCCATGGCATCATAACTAAAGATATTGTTGCTGCCTATTCCCCTCTATTGTGGGAGCCGCTGCTGCAGGTGCTTCGCCGACTTGAAGAGCTAGGCAACCTTACTCGCGGGTTATTTGTTAAAGAAATTGAGACTTTGCAGTTCATGGAGCACGATGTGGTTACCCAAATGCGTAGATCCGATTCAAACTTGGAAAATAGTCAAAACGATATTGTAGCTGTGAATGCTTGTGAACCCGCCAGTATATATGGTAATTTGGTGCCTTGGCCAGATGTGAGGGGAGCAGCTTTTGCTCGTAAACCAGGTAATTATTTACTTTTTCAGCATGGGAATTGGGCAGGATGGCTTGAAAATAATGCGAAAAAGGTTGTTTTTCTTAAACAAGACCAGCCGATACAGCCGGAGCTGCTGCTCCCCGTATTCACACAGCTGCTTAAAAACGGGAGTATGAAAAAAATAGTAATCGATACCTGGAATGGCCAAAAAGCTATGGAAACCGAAGCGGGAAAGGTTCTGTTGAAGCATGGGGCGGAGCGTGATCGCGATTCGTTAGTTTTATGGTTGAGTGCCATGGGTTGATGTAACTATTGGACCTGTATCCCTTTGGCTCAGATGAAGTTTCTGTTGTTGCTGAGCGATGGGGATACAGGCCCAAGGTATCCGAAATGGTCATTACACAGCTTATCTTTCAAAATTAAGTGAATAAAATCACAAGAAATTGAATAATAAAATAACAATAGAATAAAAAAGGAATTTGTGAACAAATAGCGAACTTATATATTAGGTGTGAAAACGCTGCCATACATTGTAATATTTTTCACAAACTAAGGTGAGGTGTCCAGATGCTGCATATTGTCGTATGTGTCAAGCAGGTTCCCGACAGCCGGGAGATTCGCATTGACCCCAAGAACAACACGTTGATCCGACAAGGGGTTCCAAGCATTATTAATTTCTATGATATGCATGGTTTGGAGGAAGCACTGCGCATTAAAGATGAGCTCGGTGCGAGAGTAACAGTGGTTACTATGGGACCGCCCCCAGCGGAAAAAGGCTTGAAGGAGTGTATTTCATTGGGTGCTGATGAAGCGGTGCTGGTTACAGACCGTGGATTCGCAGGAGCAGACACATTGGCAACATCTTATGTTGTGGCAAAAACAATTGCAAAGATAGCAGAGACATGGGGACCGGTAGACATGGTATTCTGCGGGAAACAAACCTTGGATGGCGACACAGGGCAGGTTGGGCCTGGCGTTGCATGCCGCTTGGATTTGGAGCAGCTTACTTATGTGCATAAGGTTGTTAAAGTAGACGAGGATAACCGCAGGGTTACCGTGCAACGTTTGCTGGAGGATGGGATTGAAGTCGTTGAAACCAGCATGCCTGTGTTGATTACGGCGCTGAAGGAATTAAACAAAGTTCGAAGAGCTTCCTTACCGGGGATGATTCGGGCAGCAAGATATAAAGCAACGATTTGGACCACGGCAGATTTCCCAGGGCTGGATAGAGCACAAATTGGACTTAAAGGCTCTCCGACGATTGTTGCGAAGACCTGGATTCCTGCAGCACGGACAGCAAATGGCATCATGATTTCTGGCGATTCTGTAGAAATCCAAGCAGAGCAATTAGTAACTAAACTTTTTTCAGGCGAATTGCCTGAACGATTTGGTTGGTAGGTATATAAATATCTGTATAGAAGGAAGCGTCGGGGAGTAGTGGATGTGTCTGGAAAGTTTACGTGCCGCCTTTGAAGATTGCATCGTTACCACTTGTTTTATTTCAATAAAAAAGGATGTAAATTCAAGTTGGCTGGAAGGCAGATTCATTATGGACTAGAGCAATTCCTTCTCATTGGACTAAGGAGGGGTATATATGGCAGCTGATGAAGTAGAAGTTCAGGATAATGAGATGCCGGATTGGTCGGCTTATCGAGGAGTACTAATAGTAGTGGAGCAGAGGGAAGGCGAAGCGAAGAAGGTATCTTGGCAGCTGCTGGGTGAAGGCAAGAAGCTGGCAGCAAAGCTTGAAGTGCCGCTGCTTGCATTGGTTATGGGCGACAAAGTCGAGCATTTGGCGCAAGAGGCGATTTACTATGGGGCGGATAAAGTTTATTTGTGCGAATCCCCGGTGTTGAAGGATTATCGCACCAGACCATTCAGCCGCGTATGCCTGCAATTGATTGATAAGGTGAAGCCGGAAATCGTGCTGTTTGGGGCAACCGGGACGGGGCGAGATTTAGCGGGAGCGATTGCAACGCATTTGCCGACGGGACTGACGGCAGATACCACGGAGCTCGATTGCGAGCCGCATCCGTCGCGGTTATTGCTGGCGAGTCGGCCGGCGTTCTCTGAGAAGATGATGGCAACCATCCTCTGTAAGCAGTATCGACCGCAGATGGCTACTGCTCGCGCGGGGGTTTTCCAAGCGCAGTCGCGTGATACCTCGCTGCAAGCGGAAATCATTCGCATCGAGAATCCGATGAAGGAAGAAGAGATCGCAGCGCGGGTGCTGGATTTCATTCGCGAGACGGGCTCGATTAATCTGGAGGAAGCCGATATCATTGTTGCCGGCGGACGTGGATTAGGTGGACCGGAAGCATTCGCGATGCTGAAGGATTTGGCCGACGCATTAGGCGGAATTGTTGGAGCTTCGCGTGCCGCGGTGGATGCGGGATGGATCAAGCATGAGCATCAGGTCGGACAAACCGGCTGTACGGTACGGCCTAAGCTATATTTTGCCATTGGGATTTCAGGAGCTGTTCAACATACGGTCGGGATGACCGGTTCAGATATTATAATTGCGATTAATCGCGACGAGAAAGCACCTATCTTCCAGTTCGCTCATTACGGAATGGTTGGGGATTTGTTCAAAATAGTCCCGCAAATTACCGCAGAGGTTCGCAAAAAAAGAGGCATTTTGGTACCAGCATAAATTTAGCGACGAGGAGCGGGTTACTGTGAATGAGAAATTCGATGCAATCGTAGTTGGTGCGGGTCCTGCCGGAGCAGCTGCTGCAATGACGATGGCCAGAGCAGGATTAAGTGTAGTTCTATTAGAGCGGGGAGAATTCCCAGGTGCTAAGAATTTATTCGGCGGAGTGCTATACCGTAAGCAAATCGAGGAGTTTGTCCCAGAATTTTGGCTAGAAAAAAATGCTCCAATTGAGCGACATATCGTGGAACAGCGAATTTGGATGATGGGCAAGGAATCCATGGTGACTTTTGGACATCGCAATGAAGCGTTTAAAGAACCATTTAACAACTTTACCGGGTTACGAGTTAAATTCGATCAATGGTTTGCGAATAAAGCGGTTGAAGCGGGTGCGCTGCCGATTTATGAAACTGTGGCTTTAGCCCCTATCTATGAAGGGGATAAAGTTGTCGGAGTGAAAACAGATCGTGAAGATGGCGATTTGTATGCGGATGTTGTTGTCATTGCCGACGGAGTGAATTCGCTGCTAGGGAAAGCAATGGGGATTCACAAGGAATGGAATCCTGATGAAGTTTCCTTGGTAATGAAAAACGTCATTTCGCTGCCGCGTGAGAAGATTGAAGATCGCTTCAACTTAGAAGGTGACGAAGGTGTAACCATCGAGTTTATGGGCGAAACTTCAAGAGGCATGGCTGGTATGGGTTTCTTATATACGAATAAAGATACGCTTTCCTTAGGAATTGGCGTTATGGTCAATCACTTGCGTGACAAGAAGATTAAGCCCTACGAGCTGCTCGACTCGGTTAAGCAGCATCCGATGATTCGCAAGCTGATCCAAGGCGGCGAAATGAAAGAATATGCGGGACATTTAATTCCAGAAGGCGGCTACAATTCAGTGCCCCCTCTTTCAGGTAATGGCTGGTGCGTTTGTGGAGATGCGGCGCAATTAGTCAACTTCGTACATCGCGAAGGAACGAACCTAGCGATGACTTCTGGAAAGCTGGCGGCAGATGCGATCATTAAAGCCAAAGCTGAAGGTGATTTCTCAGCAGCAAGCTTGAAGAGCTACGATGTATCGATTCGTGCCTCTTTTGTAATGAAGGATTTGAAGAAATATCGCGGCATGCATCAGATGCTAAAAGAAAATGATCCGGACTTGCTGTTTAACCGCATGCCTCGAGCAGTCAACGAAGCGGCTTATAATATGTTCTTGGTGGACGGCGTGTCCAAAGCAGAGAAACAGAAGAAGGCAGTGAAGCTGATTAAGGAAGCTGCCGGCGGTACAGTAAACCTACTGAAATTAGGCTATAAGAGCTGGAGGTCGATGAACGGATGAGCGAAAGTATAACAGACAAGTTATTCACGATTCGTTTCAAGTGTGATGATAAATCGCATTTAGTCATCAAGGAAGCAGATACCTGCGAGAAATGCGTTACGAAGGATTGTAATTATTTCTGCCCTGCGGATGTGTACGATTGGAATTTGAAGCTGAAGACAACTACGGTTGCTTACGAAAATTGCATTGAATGCGGCACCTGCCGCATCGCTTGCCCACCTAATAATATTGAGTGGGTCTATCCAAAAGGCGGATATGGCATGACATACAAATACGGTTGAGATTTAAAATTTACTAAACAGCTACATGTAACTATAGAAAACCCTACTTCCTCTTCCCGAGGATATAGGGTTTTCTTTGTGACAATACGACCTATTACTATTTTTTCCAGAAAAAGTTTATTTTCGCAACAAAGTAACCTTAATTACGTCCATATAAACAGGTAACCGATGCACAACATTTGAAGTAAAACGACTTGGAAGTGAGGTGTTATTATGAAAAAGGTTATTATAGGACTAGCTTTTGGGCTAGTTATCGCGGTTGCCTTACTGGTTATTGCTTTTAATTCCAATAAATCTAATGAAACAAATAGCCCGGTAGACTACCTGGCATCCTTACCTGTTAAATTACCTGAAGGTTGGAGAATGGACACTAGTCAAAAGGTAGTTTACAATTTCATAAATGCAAAAGGCGAGAATGGTGGATCTGTTAGTACAAGTCCATACGAAGATAGCTATGAATTCGGCAAGCCAAATCACAGCTCGATCATTGAAGATGAATATATAACAGTACCCTTAGGAAAATGCAGATTAATCACACTTGATAGTGATAATGGTACTGCGGCATCCGGTATTACAGGCACACATAACGAATACTACGCTGTGCTGCCTCTAGCGGGAAAGATAACGTATACCTTTAACTTCACTAAAAATGATAAGGAATTGCAGACTAAAGAGCAGTTTATCGAGATTTTGAAAAGCTTAAGTCTTAAATGAAGGCTAGATCAGAACCTTGAGATTCAGAAGGTTCTTTTTCTTGCAGATGTAAGGATGGAATTTAGAAAAAGAAACTTTTTCCAGGTTTGTTTTGTCTAATGGTAAGAGGTGAGAATGGTGGAAAAGGATTACTGGAAATATAGCGAGAGCATGAATTCCGAAAGCTTCCGTGATTTAATGCTGACTTATGGGCAGGACGTATGGAACTATGCTTTTTTTATGACCCGACAGGCTTACTTGGCAGATGATATTTCGCAGGATGTATTCTTCAAGGCTTATAGCAGCATTCAAACCTTTCGTGGGGAAGCATCGATTAAAACATGGCTTATTGCCATTACTAGAAATATAGCGATTAATTATCGGCGGTCTGCTTTCATGCGTAAAGTGATATTGGTTGAGCGAATTTTTTATAAAGACAGCCATCCCTCAGCGGAAAATGAAGCATTAGGGTGCGGTCAGTCTCATCCTATTTGGGATGTTGTACTCAAGCTGCCGTTGAAATATCGTGAGGTATTGATTTTGGATGCCAAATATGAGCTGACTATGAAAGAAATGTCTTCTGTTCTTGGTATATCTGAAGGGGCCGTCAAATCACGACTTTCTCGAGCACGTCAAAAGGTTGCAGCTATTTGGAAGGAGGAGCCGGAATATGAACAAGCCTAAACCAGAGTGGTATACTCATCTTAAAGAGGATTCTTTTCAGGGCAAACCCTTTAACATCGAGAAAGTACGCAAAGTGGAGCAGCGGGTGGCAGAATGGACGGCGGAAGCTGATAAGCGCGAACGCAAAAATAAATGGAAAATAGGATCATTTTCGTTAGCTATCTGTTTAGGTGTGCTAGTTTTCTCAGTCCTGTTCAATAGAGGTGGAGCAGATTGGTTAAAGGCGAAGGTCCAAACAACTATGGAAATTACTCAAACTGCGGAGCCTGTTGCGAGTGCAGTGCCTGATGCGAATGCTGAGCTGGTCCCCTTAACCGAAAGTGAAGATAAAAGAATCGCTGTATATGGTGAGCTAGATCCCGCCGACAGTGGGATGTTCAATAGCATCACAGTCAGGATTGATGATAAGACGAAGCGATTTGCTTGGAAAAGCACATCCTTTTCTTCTTTTTATCCAGAAGCAACACTTACCAGCTTTGATGGTACGGATGAGAGAGTGATCATAATTTTGACCACTGCCCATGGGACGGGATTATCGAAAAAAGAAGCTCATGTGTTAAATATGGATTTCAGTGAAATCAAGGTCGCTGATCCTTTTGAGGAGCTCAAGCGATTTGTTCAAACCAAAACGTTGGTCAACTCAGCAGAAAAGCACCAATACTCAATCACGGTTGCCGGTATAGAGCATTTATTTGAATATGCGGGTGCAGATGACGATACATGGTTTGATAAGGTTTATTTTGGAAATATAATCGATTATTACGTTGAAGATCATACCTTGATGGCTGAGGCTCCAGCCCAGGTCTCTCTCGGAAACTTTCCTGGCCATGTAAAAATGACTTACGCTTTGGAAGCTGGAGCTTTGCGGGTTGCTGCAATTAAGTGGATAGACGAAAAAGCACCTACACCTATTCCGGAAGCGAAACCTTCTACGATACCCATAAGAGCAGCTGGGAAAACGACATTCGGTGATCTGCAGATCGTCTCGAAAAGTAAAGAGACAATTGAGGCATTAGGAGCGCCAAGCTGTTTGGGTATAGCGAAGGATTTCTCCATCAAAGGAGATTATCAGGTTTTATTCAAGAACAGCCAAGGCATAGAGTCAGTTGTTGCACCAAATGAGATGAAGCATATTATTTATCCCAACCAAGAGACCATACCCATGAACAAGCTTTCCTTTAAAGAATTTGATTCACTCAGCTTCATTCCTACCTATACAGATTGTCATGGAATTCAGTTTTATCTGTATGGGGTAACTGCAAAGGGTGCTTTTCAGTTTGAATTTCAAACTAATGAAGACACCACAGATTCTTACTATATGGAACCAACATCAAAGCTTCAGGTTATCAATGACCAATTAATTGTTGTAGGTGGTCGAGCTGCAGGGGATGTTGGCTATGCGCTTCGCTATATTTTTAAACCGGACCTCGCTGCAAAAACGATGGTACTTGTCAAAACAGAGAAAGTAATTGATAAAGGTTAGCCTGCTGATTATAAGGGATTAAGCAAGCTGTAAGCAATTGAGCAAAAGTATGGTAAAATTAAAAAATAAGTTTGGAGGTAAACAATGAACGATTTATTCGACGCTTTACTTACAGAGGATTTAACGCTTTTGATGGAGCTGCTGGAGGCTGGGTGTGATGTGAATGCTCAGGATGAAGAAGGAAGAACGGCATTGATCCAAGCGGCTTTATATAATAACGTTGAGGTTGTTCAGATCCTTATTGAGCATGGAGCTAATGTGAACACGCGGGACTTTTTTAATGGATATGCGGCGTTGCATTTTGCAGCAAGGAATTCTTCGTTGGAGCTCATGCAGTTATTATTGAAGCATAAGGCGGAGGTAGATATTAAGGACATCAATGGAAATACACCACTATTAGTGGCTGTTATTAATGCAAACGGTAAAGCCGGAATCATCCAACAACTGCTGCTAAATGGCGCGGATAGAAACACTGCTAACAATCAAGGGGTCTCTCCACTAGAGTTGGCAAACACGATGGAAGCATCATTTTTGTTTTTGAAATAGTTTAACAGATAATTAGGAATAATCTATCCATTACTGGACGGGTTATTTTGTCTGTCTTGATAAATTTGTATATATTCGGAAGATTATATCTTGTAGAATATCATGGTGTATTCCATTTTTTTTGTGATTCTTCTCTGTACTGGGTTGGGGTTTGAGCATAATGGATTTTGAATTGCTTGGCAAAATAAAAGGGGTTATTAAAGCCGGCTTCTGTAGCGATTTCCGAGATGTTTCGCGAGGTGAATTCCAAAAACCGGGCACCTTGCTGTAGCCTTAGCTTCATAAGTGTTTCGTTTATGGCTTCTCCAACTTGTTCCTTAAATAAATGAGCTAAACGCGAAGGTGATAAGGATACCTGCTCGGCAAGCCAGGGCACTGATATAGGCCTATTAAGATGGGAAATAAGTAAATGCAGGATTGTTTCTATGCGTGGATCTTTTCGCGAATGCGCAAGATCTTTTTGATTTTCCTGAGCAGCAAGCAGTAATATTTCTTCTAAAGCGTTTAAAACTAGTGGATCCTTAAGAGGGCCATTTGCTGTGTTCTCTTGTATTAAGCGTTGGAATGCTAAATGAATATGTCCTCTAACCGCAGCTTCATCTACAGTCAGCATTAACAGCTTCGAGGGTATAGTCGGATATTCCAGCCAAGGTATCCACTGCGGGCGAGGCAGAAAGTGAACCCAAAAGAATTCCCATGAGCTTGAGCTTGTTTCAGCGGTAGCATAATGCTGTGGGATGCCAGGTGGAATAATCACTAACTGACCTGCACTGCAGGGGAGGATATAATCATCAACGCGAAAAGCTCCAGAACCATTAATGGTATAAGTAAGCAGCCAATCCTGTCGACCATTGGAGCGATGCTGATGAAACCCATAAGGCTGGATAAAATGCCCGGAGAGTAATACTCCAGGAGGGAAGTGCAGGGCTTCAATAGCAGAATCGTATAGGAAGTTAACCATTCATTTCATTCCTCTCTTCTTAGCTTTATTTTACAATAGAGTTAGTTTAAATTCTACATAGGACTGAGTTTATTGTAAAAGAAAGGATGAGTTGAGTGGGAAAATCGATACTTTCAAAAGAAGAAATCCAGCAGTTTAATGCAGATGGATATTTAGTTGTAAGAGGAGCTCTAAATCTAGTTGAAGTCGAAGAAATTAAATCAGCTTTTATGCAAATTCATGCTCAAGGGCGAGTAGATAAATACTTTGAACCCGTGAGTATGGAGGAGGCGCAAGGAGATATTCTTAAGGTTTACCCCCGCGTCATGCAAGCCCATTATTACAACGATACTTCACTTCACTATATGATTCATCCAAAAGTTATTGGAATGGTTGGCGAATTGTTAGGTGAAGAGGCTTTCGGTACACAAAGTATGTTTTACTTTAAACCGCCTGGAGCAAAGGGCCAAGCGCTGCATCAGGATAATTATTATCTGAAGGTAGAGCCTGGGACCTGTATTGCTGCATGGACCGCAATCGATTATTGTGATAGGGATAATGGCGGGATGATGGTGGTTCCTAAATCTGGGGAGCTTGAAATCATCTGCCCAACTGTTGCGGATCCCAAGGTCTCTTTTACACAAGCGATTGTTCATGTTCCTAAAGGGATGAAAGCAATCGATGTTGTGATGGAGCCAGGAGATACCCTGTTTTTTAATGGAAAGGTTATTCATGGTTCAGGACCAAATCGGTCCAAGGATCGCTTCCGCCGAGCATTCATTTGTCATTATGTCGGTGCTTCTACTACCAAAATCGGCAGCTTTTTCAATAAACTTTATGGCGCAGACGGGGCAGTTGTTGAAAGAGAGGCAAATGAAATTACAGGTCCATGCGGAGATGAATTTGCTGGGTTATACGGGCATTAGTTAATATACTAATTTTGGAATGAAGCATTCATTGTTAAATTGATGGATGCTTTTTAAGTTTGGCCTATATTTTACACATGAAGAAAGCGGATTCATCACTAGTCTAACAGGCAGGAATTTACTATAATTAGATTATTAGGGGGTATTACTAGTTTTCAGTATGATGCAAATGGACTTCGGATTAAGAAAAGTTCAAGTACTAGCACCAAACGATATCAATACAATAATCAAGGTCAAATAATTGCGGAAATGGATGCCCAAAATAATGTTGTTGCTAACTATGTATGGGGATCTGGTCATCCTTTGGTGAAATCCCAAGGTAATCAGAACTACTATTATTTGTACAATGGTCATGGTGATGTGGTTCAAATGATAGATTCAAATGATGGACACATCGTTAACCGCTATGATTATGACATATGGGGGAAAGTAATCAATCAAAGCGAAGAAGTGGCAAATGATTTTAAATATGCAGGAGAACCTTTAGATGCAGAGACAGGTCTTTATTACCTGCGTGCAAGATATTACGATCCTCAAATTGGTAGATTTATTAATAAGGATACGTATGAAGGGGATATAAAATATCCTTTAAGTTTGAATTTGTATACGTATGTGTATAATAATCCGTTGAAATATATTGATCCTACAGGACATTGGGGTCAGCCCAATAATGATTTTAAAGGTCCAATTGTAAATAGCGATGATGACCAATGGATATGGGATTCTGCTAATTTTTTAATTAACGAACCGTGGGCACCAATGTCTCCAGGATCAATGAGAATTGCAGGTGTTCAAACAGGAAAAAAAGTTTGGTCGGCAGCAAAAAAATTATGGGTTTATATTAAGAATAGTGATGAAAAAGTAACAATAAAAATTGAACCGAAATTATATAAAAATACTATGAAAGAAGATTTACCCAGATCATTTACCAATCAAAAATTAAGATTTGTTGATGGTAAATACAAGAATCAACAAGGTTATACTGCTGGTGGAACCTATGAATTTGTTATATCTGCTAATGGTCTTGTTACAATAGGTAAGGGTGGACATATTGATCTTGCATATGGTCAGGATGTGCTCTATGCAGGTGAAATTTCTTTTTCACAAAAAGGTTCATTTAAAGGTTGGAACAATAGGTCTGGACATTATCTGCCTGATGCAGCCGATGCAAGTAAATTTGTAGAAATTCTGAATAACTATGGTATAAAAGATTTAAATATGTCTAATTTTGCTGCTGCTTCTAAATAATAAATTTATTTTAGAAGCCTTGGACTGGATAGGTATTAATAAATATAATAATATCTATCCAATCCTAATTTTATTAAAGAAGAAAGGGGTGGTCCTATGAATATAGAAAAATTTGTTAATAAGGTTCTATCTGAAGATCATGAATATGATGATAATTATAACAAAACCTTAGATGAAATATCTGAAAACAATGAGCTCTTAATACAATTAGCTGAGTTAATTGAAACAAAAGTTCATGTTTTCAATGTATCTAACGGAATGAAAGTAGAGGAAATATTATATGATATTGTAATTACAAGAGAAAAAAAAGTACCTGAGTTTTACCCTATACTATTAAATATGATGTATCAAGAATATAGTTGTAATGTTTCATTTACTTATAAATATATTGATCAATTAATTTTTATTAAAAGTGATATAACTGAAGTTTTTCAGGATATTATTAAATATATAGAACCGAATGAAGCCACAAGTGCTTGCATTTCATTATTTGCCTTATATAGTCCGTTGGGTGAATTTAATAATTTCGACGAAAATTTAATTGTAGAGTATTTGAAAAAAATATTAGAGTCTTTGCGAATCAACAATAATCATGATTATTTAAAAAAAGCTGTAAAGAATCAATTGATTAACAAGATACAAAATATTAAATATGTTAACTATTTATCGCAATTTAAATTACTTTTAAATTAAACATAATTTTACAGTAACATAGTGAATCAATGCAAATATATTATGTTCCTTAATGGAACTTTAGTTAACCACAATGCGACTAACCCTCGTATTGTGGTTTTCTTTTTACTCCTCAACAATTGCAACATTAATAAATTATGTTTAGCGCTACATGCACCATTAATTTACTAATACATAGAGTTAGTTTTACATTAAGAATGACTAAAACCTTGATCGAGTGTACATCACTTAATCAAGGTTTTCTTTTACCCTATATTTTCCTATTCATCGTGATATAGAACGCCCTAAAATCGAAGCTCATGCGCTAAAACAAGCATAAAAATGTATGTGATAGTGAACTGCGGAACCAATACCTCATGCACGTTAAAAATATAAATTCAAACATATGAGCATAAGTGCTTAATACGAGTACCACTCCTCATGTAAGTAAATATCAGAATGAAAAACGCACATCATGCAAGTAATTTGGAAAATTTCTCTTGTCAGCAAACGACCGTTCTCATACAATCTCACAGTAACAGATTGCCAATATTACAGGCAAGGGTTACAGCAACTACAATTGCTGTAACCGAGAGGGGGAAGAAACATGCAAAATGTCGTTGGTTATGTCCGAGTATCCACGCAAGGACAAGCAAGAGACGGATATAGTCTTCAATATCAAGCCGATGAAATCATCAAGTATTGCGAAGAAAACGACTTAAATCTCATTCGTGTGTATGAAGATCGAGGAATAAGTGGTGCAAAAGTCGATGAAGAAGGTCTTACAGTTGCACGAGAAGGACTACAGAACATGCTTGCTGACCTATTGCACTTGAATATTCAGTCAATCATTGTACTAAATACTTCCCGTTTATGGCGTTCAGACATGGCAAAAGTCTTGATTCAACGAGAGTTAAAGCGAAATAAAGTCGATGTAAAATCCATTGAACAGCCGAATTATAGCATATTTGCTCATGATCCAAATGACTTTCTTGTCAATGGGATGCTGGAACTGCTTGATCAGTATCAACGCTTAGAGATCGCTTTGAAGCTGGGAAGAGGTAGACGCAAGAAAGCAGAGCAAGGCGGTTATGCTGGCGGTGGAATTACTTATGGATACACGGTTAAGAACGGACAAAAGCATATCTTAATCGATAATCAACAAGCTTCCGCTGTAAAACTACTGTTCCAACTCAGAGGAAACCACTTGAGATGGACATTATCTCAGTTAGCGGAGGCGTTAAATGTTGCAGGTTATCACACAGCTAACAAAAAACTATTTACCAAAGTGCAGGTCAAAAGGATTTTGGATCACAAAGCATTTTACAAAGGTAACTATCAATATGGAGAGATACAATCCAAAGGAATGTATGAGCCTATATTGATTTGAAAAAGTATTTTTCGAGTCACTTAAAAAAGTGAGGATTTTATTTATATGTATTTATGTAAGGCGAACAACATAATCCTTCATGCCAATCATAAGAAGATATTGCTTTTGTATCATTGCGGGTCTAATTCATATTAGATTAACGCTCGAACTGAGGTTGCAAACTTCTTGTAATGGTATGAAGAAATGGGGGAGTTTCATGCGAAATAGAGATCAGCATATTTATGTAGGTGTGGATTTACATAAGGAATCTCATGTGGCAGTAATCATCAATTGTTGGCATGAAAAGCTTGGCGAAATCAAGTTTTTCAATATGCCGTCTGCATTTGATCACTTTGTAGAACAAGTGAATCAATTTGCATTAGAAGGAAGAACACCCGTATTCGGTTTGGAAGATATCGGGGGATATGGAAGAGCATTAGCATTCCATTTATTAGAGCACAATCAGAATGTCAAAGCAGTAAATCCTGCTTTAGCAGCCGATAAGAGAAAAAGCAATTCAAACCCCAAAAAGAACGATGTATGGGATGCATTATGTGTCGCTAAAGTATTGATCGATGAATTTGCTAATCTACCTACAGCCTATCTACAGGATGAACATTTACTGGTCAAACATTGCGTGAACCGAAGAGATTCGCTTGCGTTTGAATTGACAAAAACGAAAAAACAATTGCACAATGAACTGAGCTATCATTATCCAAGTTACAAGAAATTCTTCACTGATATAATTGGTAAAACCGCACTTGCATTTTGGAGGAAATATCCATCGCCAAGCTGTTTGGAAGGGGTATCCATAGAAGGATTTGCAGAGTTCTTGCGGAAATATAGTAATAACGGATTATCGACTCGTAAAGCAGAAGAGATATTCGCTTTTGTAAAGCATGCTGGGGTCGGTGCACGTTCAGGTCAAGAGATTAAAGACACTTTGATACAAAGCTACGTCAGACAAGTTTTATTCTTACAGATTGAAATTAAACGAATGGAAAGCATCTTAGAGCCTCTTGTAACACAGGGCGGATATCAGTTAGCTACAATGCCGGGAATCAGTTTGGTTACAGCTGCTGACTTTATCGCTCAGATTGGAGATATTCGTAGATTCAAGAATGCGAATAAGTTGGCTAAATATGCAGGAATTGCCCCTTATGAGAATAGCTCTGGCAGTAGGATTGATGTTAAGAAAAGCAAAACAGGAGATCGTCATTTGCATGGAATATTCTATGATTTGGCTGTCCGACAAATTGCGGTTACAAGAGGGAAGAAGGAACCAAGGAATCCTGTATTGTTTGCTTACTACCAGAATAAAATTCAAACAGGTAAGACGAAGAAACAAGCTATTGTGTGCATCATGAGGAAGTTAGTCAATATTATATTTGGCATGATGAAGCATAAAACGCCTTATATCATGCAAAATTTGAACGAATTCAAAGCAGAGTAAATCGGAAAGGGAAAGGCGCTTTATTAACCAGGATACGTATGAAGGGGATATTAGTAATCCTTTGAGTTTGAATTTGTATACTTATGTTAATAATAATCCATTGATGTATACTGACCCAAGTGGAAACAAACCTTATGCTCATAAAATAGGAGATAATTATTTCTTGTCTTTTTCCTCAAAATCCACAGAATATTTGAGTAATGCATTAGGCGCAACACCCTTTGTTGGTTCATGGTTTGTAAGTTTCTCCAATAAAGCTTCAAGTCTTAAGGATTTTAGTTATAAAGACATTAAAGCTGCTAAAGAATATCTTAGCTTTTCTGAAACAGAATCAACCTTACTAGATACTTATAGTAGTTTAAGTGAAAAGGTAGCAAGTAAGGGGGGGAAATTCAGCAAACTTGTAGGAGCTTCTGGAAAAATATTATCATTTATTTCTACTGTTTCCACTGCGGAATCTTTCTGGAATACTTTTAATTACGATTCTAGAATTGATCATTTAATAGACGAACACTTGAATATATCTGGGTATAATGGATATTTTATAACAGGAGCAACTAAAGCTGAATTATTAGCAAAATATCTATATGCTTATACTAGAATAGCGGGTCTTCTTACAGAAGGGCGAATTGTATATGAAGGTGATTCTATTGATGATGATGATTATAAAAGGGCGTATTATCAAGAAGATTTTGACAAAATAATGGAAGAGTTAGATGCAATTAAAAAGGACTAATTAGGAGGTAGCATGGAAGCATTAGGGATTACATTAATTATTAATGTGCTGGCTTGGATTAGATTCAAAATATTTAATTACTCGAATCAATTTCATAAATCATTTTCTTTATAGACAGGCTGACCGAATATTCATACTATGATTTTTTAAAAAAGTGCTAAGCAGTAGACTTTTTCATTTTAATGTATTGATTTAATCGGTCAGCTGTTAATTTGCATGCCGTGTAGGTCAGACAGGCGAATTCAAAATCAACCTTTGCTAATGCGCCACGATGGCGAATGTTATTTAGTTGAAAGAACTCTTTTAAGTAGGCATTTACACGTTCAACGGCTGTTCTTTTTTTGTACTGTTCCCTATATCGGTCACTACCACGTGCTGGAACCGTATATCTTCTTGGGTTATCATCGATCTTTTTCTTAAATACTTTCTGACAGTGTCCATCGTTAAAAGGGCAGGTTGAACATTCTTTGGGCTGTGTGTATTTGACCGTTTCGTACTTCGGGTCAAAACTATCGTATCGATAAGAATGACCTTCTTTACAGACGGGACGAAAGTATTTATCCATGCCATCTTCTTGATGTTCATTCCGGCGGTTGTAATCGATGAGGGCCCTTGCACCCATGCTCTCGACTTGCTTATAAATCGGTACGAGATCATAACCTGCATCCGCGATCACTTGAGAAATGGCTAGTTCAGGATGCTTTTCAGCAAGTCCTTTAAGTAAGGGAATGGCCAACTTTCCATCATTCATATTTCCTGATGTAAGTAAGGCTACAAGGATATATTGGCTTTTGCAGTCGACGACAAGATGGGCTTTGAAACCGTACCAGAATACATTCTTGCCTTCCGAATTTTTCTTTACGCCCCAGGCTGGAGTTAACGGGATTTCCTTCACCAACTCGTCATAGCTGTAGGAGGCTTGGGTTTCTACCTTTTTCTCGAATAACGTTCGATTCTCTTCCAGTTCCAACTGTTCCTTGAGCCATTGTTCTCGCTCACCCTTGGACTTGCGTCCCCGTTTCTTCGTTGGCGTTTTCGTGTTTAGTGGTTGACTGTCTTCCTTCTTTTTCTCGGGTTGACGATCTCTGGCTTCAACATGAGTTGCATCTATAGCTACCGCGGAAGCATCGATAAAACCCTCATGAAACGCTTGCTTGACTAGGTCTTGTTGAGACTGCTGGAACACTTCCGATTGTAGTAGTTTCTGGATAAGTCGCGTGTAAGAAGCTTCACTTGG
Source organism: Paenibacillus psychroresistens (assembly GCF_009728935.1). Taxonomy (GTDB): domain Bacteria; phylum Bacillota; class Bacilli; order Paenibacillales; family NBRC-103111; genus Paenibacillus_AC; species Paenibacillus_AC psychroresistens. The sequence continues at coordinate 375,057 of NZ_CP034235.1, forward strand.
AATTCGATCAGAACCCATAAATCCACAATCCGTGCTAAATTCGATACTTCGTTTCAATCGTTTCCGCAGATCTTTAATGGTTGGAATACGTTCAACGATTCGAATGAATAACGATTGCAGCATAGCTACGTAGTTGAGCTGAGTTGGTGCCCCTAAAAATGCCTTTTTAGATACAACGCGTAAGAATGGATTAATATCTAACGTCTCAAAAAGATAAGCAAACGTATCTTTGGGTGACATTTCTAATAAATCCTGCAAGGAAAACAGACTTTCTTGTTGAATATTGTACATTGGGAGATGCTCCTTTCTTCTCATCAGTGTCTGGTAGGGGTACTAAACACTTCGAGATTTGGGGAGGCACTCCTTTTTTTATGCTCTAAAAACTTAAGCGCAATAAGGCTTTGGAATTATGAAATTGATTCACTCGTTAAAAAGCACATTAATTCTGCTGATTTTATTGAATTTTTCCAGCCTTGTAGTTGTAACATATAAGTATGGATTATCAATTTATTTACTTGTTATTTCGATAGTCATTAATATCTTATATATGTTAATATTGTTTCGTATAAAAAAGTTGAAATAAATTACTTATTTCATGTTTGTACTAACCACAATTCGACTAACCCTCGTATTGTGGTTTCTCTTTTTATTATTAGTTTTATCGCACCGCGCACCGTCTATCTAATGCAATTGAGAGAGTGAAGGCTAATGGATTTAAATTGGAATTGGTGCGGACAACAAGTGAAATAGCTGATTTGTTGCTTATTGGTGCGTTTAAGGATATAAACTTTTATATCGATTATATTTCTGTGGGTGTATCAGCAAATGCCTAGTCCAATTAACTTAGGGTTTGGCATCTGCTCTTAGTACTGTCAAATCTAATGGCGGGAGTGTTATATCTCCAATGACTGGTCCAATGCCTAGTGCAGTAATGTTATTCATTCGTCTTCGATAGGTTGATGCAGGTAATATGATTGGCAAGCTGGTGTTGGAGGGTTTCTCTTAAGGTCAGGAAACACAATATTATATAAATGAAGTCCACTTTTGCCGACTCGAGGATAAATGACAACGTCTCTTTTGAGGGGGATGCAAGTATCCTATAAACAATGTAGGCTTTTTGTGTTGATTGGATAGCAGGAATTATGGGGTAAATTGTCGAATAAGAAAGTAACTCTTAATGCGGAAAAAGATTGTTTGAAGGAGGTCTTGATTTGAGCGAGCATGTACATAAAGATAGTCCAGTTATACATAAGGAAGCACCGCCAATCCAAGCTTCGCCTAGCTTAGGGGAAACAACAGCACAAGGAACAATGGAGCCAAGCGGGCTGACACCTGCGAAGATCCTGCAAATGCAGAAAACGCATGGTAATCGCGCTGTTCAAGGCATGATTCAGATGATGCGGAACGGTTCATCTGTTGCCCAGCTAGCAGGCGGGCCTACCGGAGGTGCTACAATTCCGCCTCCAGCACCGCCATCGACTCCTCCGCCTCCATTGTCAGCACCTGCTCCATTAGCGCCTGTGCAGGCACCCCCATCAGGTGGGGCTTCTGTTCAAGGGCAAGCACCAATACCGAGAGCTGTTGCGCCAGTCGTCCCGGTAACTGCGCCAGTGCGTGCTTTAACGCCGCAAGAACAGCGGGTTAGTGATCTTCAAACCGACCGGAGCACACAAGCTGCAACTCTGCAATTGAACGGGTTAATAAAACTAGAAGATCAAGTGAAAGCCAACGTGCTCAACTTCCTGAAAACAGACAAGAAGACTAAGATGCTACGTGATAGCTTGGCGGCAGAAGCTATTCGCAAAGTGAAGGAAGAGATTGACGCTAAAGCAGATGCGACTCCTGAAGCGAAGGCGGACGCCAAGAATTTAGCTGTCAAGAATGCAGAGGGCAGCGGTGCAACACAGAACGCTTTAGCTGCTCATGCGGCTGTGGCTGCTCAAGCGAGTATTGTAGAATCTGCGAAGAGCGAGCTTCTGACACAAGCAACCACAGGCTATAACAAAGTAACGGCTAAGGCAAGTGTAGCCCTTGACACTCAGAAAGATAAAGCCTTAGTGGAAGCAAACAAAATGGTACAGTCCGCAATAAGTAGTTTAACCGAGAAATTAAGCACAAAAGTGAAGAATGATATTACGGAAAAAGTAAAAATAAATAGCAATTTCCTAAATTCCGGAATTGATGTTGCAGGGGCCGGCACAGCGTCTATTGAAGATCGACATGGTATGGAAGGTACACTGATCGACCAGAAAACAGTTGATGATGTATATAAAGAAGATATAATCGATCCTATTGCCCAAGCGGTAGCCTATAAATTTGGCGTTGGCCGCAGAGAGTTCAGACGCTCCAAGGAGCTTAATAAATTCCGTCAAGGTCTGAAAGACGCCGCACGCAAAAAAGCGAATGATGATATTGATGCGAATACTAATGTGGATTTGGCAGGCAAAGGCGAGAAAACCAAGCAATACTATGAAATGGTAGCAAAAACCAAAGCACATGCTTTGGCCAAAGTAGAAGTAGATGCAGAAATGAAAGCTCAAGGAGTATCCATTGCAGAAACTCTTGTTACTCCGGATACGAATAAACCAATATTGAAACATGCAGGGAAAAGTGCAGCCTATTTGGTAGCCAAATCCAATGCGCCTCAAGCTGACAAAATCAGTGCAGCTTCCAAGGCAGGCGCGAAGACCAAAGCGGCAGACATTCTTATAGCTAATAAGGATAAAGCTGTAGAGCAAGCAAGATTAATTACCAAGGGAGATAGTACACAAGCCAAAGACCAACAAGTTCCTGATGCAGCTAAAGGTGCTGAGATTACGGGCAAGGTCACAGAACGTGTTAAAGATAAAGTTGCCAAAAAAGCTATAAGTGAAGCGCTTGTCGCACCAGACATCAGGTCAGGGTTCTTCAAACTGGGCAAGCTTATCGATATTTCTACTCCAAATGCAGGCGACTCAAGTGCGATCAGTGTTGAAATCAAAATTCCGATTGGCAGCACGGGGGGGTATTTCTTATTCGGTTTCGGAGGCGAAGCAGCACGAGAACAAGGGGACGATAAAGATAAAGAAGAGCTGACCGTAAGCTCAGAGCTCACCTTTGGCGGCGGATTTCAAACCTTTGGCTTTGATGCCAGTCTCCGTGTAGGGGTATTTATTGAAGCAAAAGGCAGCAATTCCACGAGTGCTATGGATCTCATGTCCTATGGATTATACAAGAAGATGAATGAAGCTTACCCGGCAGCTGCAGCTCATTTCTGGGGTCAAGGCGGTAAATCAGCCGCATCCGGCGATGCAGCCAAGAAGAAGGAAGCGGCAATCAAAGAAGCTAAGCAATGGGCGGAAATGATGGAAGAAGAGAATATGAAGGACGGCAATTATGTAGATCTTGGCATTATGGTGAAACTGGCTATGGAAGCCAATATTGGGGTAGCCAAATTCTCCGGGGAGCTGGCTTACAAGAATCTGACTCGTTATCAGCGTGAAGCAGAGCCGGAAGCAGCACCAGCAACGTCAGGTGCAACAGCGCCTGCAACAGGTACAGCAGGGGGAGCAGCTCCGGGAGCTGGAGCTACTCCATTAGCTGGAGCCACACCAGCGCCAGGAGCTGCACCAGGCTCAACACCAGCGCCAACGCCTGCTCCACAGCAAGGGCCACGTCCGATAATTTCGGAAAAACGCAAAGTATATACAGCTGCTTCTGAGCTGGAATTAAAGTTTGGCAATGATACGGGCGTATTCGGATTGGAAGCTGAACTGGTGACAGTTAACGGCAAAAAAAGTGAAGTGAAATTTGAGTTTTCTGGCAGCTTGCCTTCTACAAACGATGGGGAGGAAGCAGGAGAAATGACCCAGAAAGCAGCGAAAATATCGGCTGCTTCAATCGGAGTTATCAAGAATGCTTCAGGAGCTCTCCGCTCTTTGCTTGATAAAGACGTCAAGGAAAAAGGTGCACGTACAACTGGAGCTCTTGTAGATACAGGAACGGATGCGCTTTTCCTAGATTCGGATTTTGATGAAGTAGGAGTAAGCCTGAATAAACAAATCATGGATGACGAAACCGTCAATAATACAATGAGGCATTGGTTGAAAAGCCAGGATGGGGTTAAGGATAAGGCAGTCGAACAAGTAGGTAAAATTGGCTTGTCGAATGCACTTAAGGTGGCGTTATCTATCAGCTATGAGTGGGGTGCTCAAGGTGAAGAAGCCAAAGGATTCGGTGTCGAGCTGGAAATAAGCCAAGTGAAATCATTGGAAGTGGATACAGGTGCTGTTAAGGCTGAGGTTGAAAAAACGAAACGGTTAGCCAAAATAGGCCTTGGAAAAGACAAAGGAGCCGAATTGCTTGGAGAAAAATATGGCAGGAAAGCGCCTGAACCAGCAACACCGGCTCCAACGGCAGCACCAGTAACACCGGCCCCAACACCAGCACCTACAACAGGTACCCCATAAATCCAGCCAGTTATGGGCAGAAAGGAATGGAACTGCATGGCCATAGACGATAACGATGATGCCCAGATTCAATTAAATCATGTGATTCAATTTAATTCCCTTGCAGGGGAAATTCTTGAGACTAGAGCAACTATGCTAAGTTTGAGCTGGAAGAATGACAAACCGCAATTTACCTTGCTTTTTGAAGTCAGCAAGATGACTTATGAAACCATTTTGTCTCAGGAAAGCTTTGGGCTATATCCAAATGTTAGAACGGGAGGTGCGGAAATTGAGTTTACGCCGTCAAACCCGATTGAGCTAAACGTAGTGCTGCGCCAGCCCTTAAGTGATGCTTTTGTAGCGCGTGGTGAAGATATTGAGGATGTATTAGCTTGTTTGCTGCAACCTGACCAGAAAGCGGGGGGAGCGTTAATAAACAGCGAAAGCTGGCTGGCAACAGAAGTGAAGCAGCTCATCGAGCTTCCTGGTGATTTAGTGAACAAAGGCAGCTTAAAGAGTGGATATAGAACGGCATGGATAGATATTCTTATTGACAAAAGGACGACTTCTGTTGTGAGTGAAATAGAAGAAGCATCCCTAGTCGTCTCGCTAAACGAGGTGATTGAGAGTTATTTTTCCGCCAAAGAGTGGGCTTTCGAACGCTTGGATGATTCCCTATTGCGACTAGCTGTAAAAGGGGAACAGGGGGATTGGGTAACGCTGGTGCAAACAGATGAGGAAGATCAGCGCTGTATTGTTTACTCGGTCTACCCCGACCTAGTCCCGGAATCTAGGCGTGAAGCTATGGCCGCCATTCTAACCCAAGAAAATTATGAGATGCCGGTTGGCAATTTTGAAATGGATCTTACTGATGGTGAGGTGCGATTTCGAACTAGCATTGAGGTAGTGAAGCATCAGTTTACCTCAGAGTGGTTCGAACGAATGTTTATGGTGAATATTTCGATCACAGATGGATATTTTGCATTAATTAGTGGAGAGATAAATATAGAGCAGTAAGTAATCAGATTATATAATTCACGCATTCTGTAAAAGGGATGCGTTTTTTTTGTGCGAAAAGGGGAGTATTTACTGTTTTATTAATTTATGAGTCCCCAAAAGAATAATTTCGTAGTATAGTTAGTATTAGAAAATATAGGTAATTTTGACGAGTGAAAGGAGTCGTTTTATGGCGATAATTGATGTAATAAGGTTCGATGGGCCTTCCGATATATTGGTATGGAAATATCCGAATCAGGAATTAGGCACTTGGACTCAGCTAATCGTGAATGAATCACAGGAGGTTTTATTATTTAAAGGCGGGAAAGCGCTAGATCTGTTCGGCGCAGGTACGCATACATTAACAACGCAGAATATTCCAATCCTCTCTACCTTGGTGAATTTGCCATTTGGAGGCAAATCACCTTTTGGAGCAGAGGTGCTGTTTGTGAATAAGACCGTTAAGATGGATGTTAAATGGGGAACTCCGACACCCATTCAGCTGCAAGAACCCAAGTATCAGATGTTCGTATCCGTTCGCGCTTTTGGGCAATTTGGGATTCAGGTTGAAGATACCCGTAAATTTATTCTCAAGTTAATCGGTACTTTAACTGAGTTTGATCAAGTCTCTTTGGTGGGTTATTTCCGTGGGATTCTCATGATGAATATTAAAGAGCTAATCTCCTCTTTCTTGATCCACAAAAAAATCAGTATTCTCGATATCAATGCCTATCTTTCTGAGATATCTAAAGGTGTACAGGAGCGAATCTCAGCTGTTTTTCTGGAATACGGGCTTCTTCTCGTGAATTTTAATATTGATTCGATTAATATTCCGGATAATGACCCTACAACCAATCGGCTGAAGGAAGCGTTAGCCAAGAAAGCAGAGATGGACATTCTTGGCTATACATATGGGCAAGAAAGAACATTTAACACGATGGAAAATGCAGCAAAAAACGAAGGTAATCCATCTGCTTACATGGGTGCAGGATTAGGCATAGAGATGGGGCATGTTATTGGCACAACGATTGGCAGCTCCATTTCACGAATGACAGAAAAAACAGGAGCATTTTCCAACACGCAAGCGTGTACGAAATGCCAGGCGGACAATGAGCAGGGAGCTAATTTCTGCCGAGGCTGCGGCAATTCGCTTAAGCAGGCAGCGCCTGTTGTTCGGGATTCAGTAGCTTGTCACGAATGTACTCAGCCTATTCCTGTTGGCTCGAAGTTTTGTGCACATTGCGGCAATCCTTACAATCCATGTCCAAGCTGTAAAGCAGATAATCCCAAGGATGCGGTTCACTGCAGAGAATGTGGAACAAGCCAAGCCCTCACCTGTAGCCAATGCCAGAAACAAATCGAGCCGGGACAAAAATTCTGTTACGATTGCGGAAATAAGCTAGGGTGAAAAGGAGCGGAATATGAACACAAATCGTCTTTCTACAATGCTGTATGGCCTTAGCCTCATTATTACAATAGCTGTTTTCTTGTTATTAAGCTCTTGGGGAGATGATATGGGCTTCTGGCTGGTTTCTCTTCTGGCTGTTCTTTTTGCTGAGTCCATGGGGTATTGGTTTTTTGGCTATGTCATTAAGCGAAATAGTCGAAGAGAGTCCGTCCCGGCATTTGTACCTTTCATGACTTTAACGGTATTTTATGGGGCAGCTGTTATTTTTCATCTTTGTTTATTCTGGCTCGTTTTACAAATTTCCTTTACTTCCTATCTGGTTATTCATTTAATTACATTTGCGATTTGGGCAATAGGTATGGGAATGGTACATTATTTCACTGACTATGTGCGAGACCAAGCGGAGAATGCGGCTGTACAAACACAATTAATCACGCAATTGCAAGCCGTCCTCCTCTCGATTAAACATAATTTAGAGCCAAGCAAACAAGCTGAACGAGAAGCATTAAAAAGTGAGCTTAAGCAGTTAATGGAACAAGTTAAATACAGCGATCCCGTTTCGAATGCTTCGATGATGAATGTAGAAGAGAATTTACTCTGGCAGATTAACTCCCTGGACCAATGTGTGCAAATGCTGGCTAAAGATGAAGGGGATATAGGTAATGTTGAGCTGTCCCGTAAGCTAATAGCTGATATTTCCAAGGATCTAATCAAACGTAACAGTCAATTAAAAGAGCTCAAATAAGCTTTGCCAATAACTACTATAGAGAAGAGGGAATGGCTTGGAAGTTAATGATAAACCGGCTATTAACGGTTGGTGGATTATAGTCAGTTTTTTGCTGTTAATTTTATTTCCGGTGGGGTTAGTGCTGCTGCTTATTCGGATCATCCAGCATCGTAATTTAAGCTTTAAAAAAATTGCCGATCTAAAAGTAAGCGCCTATGCCTTGTTAGCTATGTATGGCGTTATTATATTTTTTAGTCAGGTCGGGGAAATAATCGATAGGAAGCAAAATATCCTTGGTGTAGCTTCGTTCAGTGCTGCTTTATTGATTCCTGCTGGATTTTTGTTTTGGCTTAGCAAAAAAAGGACTAAACAATTGAATGATCGGTATGACAGCTACTACGATATTATAATAGAGCGTAAAATCAAATCCATAGATCAAATTGCACAAATGGCAGGAAAACGCGAACAAATGGTCAAAAATGATCTGCAACGGATGATCTATTTGGGACTTTTGAATAATGGTTTTATAGACGAAATCTCAAATAGCATTGTATTCTATGAAAGCTCAGACGAGGAAGAAGAAACATATGTGGAATATGAAGATGAGACCGAGGATGAAGCTGAAGTAGTCCAAGATAAGCTATTTCCCAAAAAAGTTGAATGTGCGGGCTGTGGTTCAAGCAGCACGCTTAAGCCGCGGGAAACTATATTCTGCACCTATTGTGGAGCAAGCCTAGTTTACCCTGCATAACCCATAGATTGGAGGAATAGACTTGTTTAAGAGTGATAGACCTAAAATCGATAATGCTGCGATAATTGCTACATTCTTTTTATTTTTCCCGGCATGTTTTGTACTAATTATTGTTCGTGCCGTGAAGCATCGCGATTTAAGCTATCAGAAGATAGGGGATTTAATACTTTACGGTAAATCCCTGCTCATTATTTTTGGTCTGCTTTCGCTTTCGTATTTCATCCAATTATTCGCAGGTCGTGATGTGGTGCATGCTGTTTTCTTTGTTTGTTGTATCATACTCCTTCTTCCAGCTTTATATTTGCTTTGGAAAGCAAGCCATGATGAGAAGCAATTACAAAAGCGATATGAATATTATCGTCATATTGCAATCTCACAAGGAGAAACTTCTATAGGTGTTATATCTCAAATAACAAAGCAACGTATCCTGATGGTTAAGAATGATTTGCTGCGCATGATATTTCATGGTCTTTTAGAGGATTGTTATATAGATGAAGTCTCTAATCATCTTGTTTTTCCTAATCGATCAAGTTCACACAGGTCTGTTAGAAATGAAGTAGCAGCGGCTGATGACAACAGAAGGGTAAAGGTTAAGGAAGAGAAGCTCTCCCCTAAGAAAGTGGAATGCACGGGCTGTGGTTCAATCAGTACTCTGCAGCCTGGAGAATCCGTATTTTGTAGTTATTGTGGTGCCAGTATGGTTTATCCTAAATAAGGCTATTTAAAATTCTTAATACGAACGTCATCAGATATTAGATGGCGTTTTTTCTTTGAGATGATTCGGTTTTGAAAGGATGGGGTAAGGACTCTTAAGAAATTTGTTCTTCAAAATGTGCGGAAAGGTAGTGAATAATATGAAGCTTTCGCAAATTAGACTGACGGTTAAAGATTTCAATAAGAGCGTAACGTTTTATCGGGATGTAATGGAGTTTCCAGTGGTGATGAGCGAAGAGAAGATGCAATATGCTTCGTTTAATACCGGTGAAATTAAGCTTGAGCTTCTTTCACGCAAATCGATGGCAGAAGTGCTTGGGGAGACGGAACTTCCGACAGATGCAGACACACAATCGAAATTTTTGCTCAATGTTGCTGTAGATGATGTGGATAAAAGCTATAAACGGTTAAAGGATAAGGGAGCAGAGTTTGTTACCGAGCCTTCTGATCGGAAAGAATGGAATGCAAGAGTTGCTCATTTTCGTGATCCGGATGGGAATATTATTGAGATTTATAAGCATCCGATTAAAGAATCTTGAAGGTAAATATATGAAGGTCTGAAGTCTATAAAAATTGTTGACCAGTCGCAGAAATTGCGATTGGTTATTTTGCTGTTGTTTCGTGCAACAGACAGCTTTATACTAGCAGAGGGTGTATTCATGAGAAAAAAGGAAATTTTGACGTTAAGAAGTTTCCGTGCTATATTAATTTGTAATCCTTTATCTTGGTAGCATGGTATCGCGCTAAAGCGTTTTACATAAAAGAAACGAAATGATTCGATGAGGTGAAAGTTAACGTGTCAAAACCTAAAGTATTTGAGAAGCCCACAGGCTTAAAAGATTATTTGCCGGGAGCAGTTGCTAAACTTCGCAAAATTGAGAACCGTGTCCTGGATTGTATGGATAAATGGGGCTATAGCCAGATTATAACGCCTACATTGGAATTTTATGATACCGTCGGAGTGGCAAGCTCAACTCTGGATCGCAAGCTATTTAAGCTGCTGGACCAGAATGGCAGAACACTCGTTTTACGCTCTGATATGACAGCTCCCATTGCACGTGTTGTAGCATCTTTGTTGAAGGAAGAATCCTTTCCATTGCGGCTTTCCTATCATGCTAATGTGTTTCGGGCCTTTGAGGCAGAAGCGGGTCGTGAATCGGAATTTTTTCAAACGGGTGTGGAATTAGTTGGGGATGGATCATCCGAAGCTGATGCTGAGGTTATAGCGTTGGCGATTGCTGCACTTCAGGCTGCAGGCGTGAAGAAATTTAAAATTGCTGTTGGACATGTGGGATTTCTGAATGGATTGCTTCATGAAATTTTGGGAGATTGCTTAGAAGAACAATTAGCCTTAAAAGAATTTTTGTTAAACCGAGATTATGTCGGGTATAGACGGTGGATTCAAACCAATTTGACTAATAAAAAGCATATTGAGGAGCTCGAAGGGCTTCTGCGTTTACGCGGTGGTGAAGAGATTTGTGCACAAGCTAAACTCGTAACTCCGAACCATCTTGCTCAAGCCTCTGTTCAGCATTTATGTGAGATCTGGGATGTGCTTGAAGCTTATGGAGTAAGTGAGCACGTGCTGATAGATTTAACGATGATTGGTGATTTTTCTTATTATACGGGTATGACCTTTGAAGGATATGCAGCAGATTTGGGCTTTCCAGTATGCAGCGGTGGTCGTTACGACAATTTGTTAACGCAGTTTGGCAGGCCGGCACCAGCAACAGGCTTCGCACTCAAAACAACACGAATTATGGAAGTAATAGATAAGGAAGCATCTGATGAACCTTACCGGATTCTGGTGCTTTATGATCTGGCTCATCGCGAGGAAGCTTTGAAGCATGCCAATGAAATGCGTTCACGTGTGGGTGTTCGGGTGGAAACTCAACGCGTTCAGACAGAGTCGGAAGTTGAAGCAATTGAACTGAAAGCTGAAGGAAGCTACTTGTTCCATGGTCGAGTTTATGAGGATATCGTTCCTTTTGTATAGTAGTGGGAAGAGTAGAATGACAAGAGCAGAAGGAGATGGGATTATGTTGCCGATTTTGAAGGTGGCTATGCCTAAAGGGCGAATTAATAAACCGGCGATTAAGCTGCTGCAAGCAGCGGGCTTTGATATCCCGGATGATTTAGATGATTCGCGCAAATTGATAATAACGGTACCGGAAGCACGCTTGCAGTTCATTATGGCTAAGCCAGTTGATGTGGCTACTTATGTGGAGTATGGAGTGGCGGATATAGGTGTTGTAGGTAAAGATGTATTAATGGAAGAAAATCGTGATGTCTATGAGCTGCTTGATTTAGGAATTGCACGTTGTCGGATGTCGGTAATCGGACTTCCAGACTGGACACCCTTATTGAATCCACGAGTAGCTACAAAGTACCCTAATGTGGCATCACAGTACTTTCGTGAGCGGGGACAGCAGGTTGAAGTGATTAAATTGAATGGTTCCATCGAGCTCGCACCTTTAATCGGATTAGCGGATCGTATCGTGGATATGGTGGAAACGGGACGTACTTTAGAAGAGAATGGCTTAGTTGAGATGGAGTCGATTTTTGAGATTACGAGCAGGCTGATCGCCAATCGAGTCAGCTATCGAATGAAAAATGACATCATCCAGCAGCTATGTGATCGACTGCAGGCGGTTATTCCGGGTTTTGAGACGCTAAAAGCTTTAAAATAGTTGGTTTCGTTGAGCCTTGTTGATGCTAAGGTAATAATTTCGTTATTAGTGATATGATTTTCCTTAAATGAGCTAACTTTGGCTGTTTGAGATTGATTTAACGAAGAAGTTTCTTTATTAGAGAAAAAATTTCGCTGTTAACGCCAAATTTTCTTTATTCTCGCTGGAATATGAAATATAGATTGAAATAGCGAAATTCATGTATTGAATAGAGAAGATGTTTCTTTAAACTAAGAGAAACATTCATAATAAGTGCAAGCAAATGATAAGAGAAAACATGCGAGTAAAACTATGAAAGTATTTCATGAATGGGGGGCTGATCTATGCGGATAATGCCGGCAAGTGAATTCTCGATTACTCGGGAAGTGGAGTATGGTTCTGAAGAGCAGAATCAAAGCGTGAAACAAATAATTGCCAAGGTTCGGGCCGAAGGTGATAAGGCTTTACGTGATTATGCTTTGGAATTCGATAAGATCAAGGTTGAGGCGCTGCGTTTGACGGAGGAAGAAATTCAAGCGGCTTATGCGGAGGTTGATCCCGCATTTCTGGATGCGATTCGCCAGGCTGCGGCAAACATTCGCGCTTTTCATGAGAAGCAAAAGCGGCAGACTTGGTTGGACTTGCAGCCAAACGGCAGTATGCTTGGGCAGATCCTGCGGCCGTTGAAGCGGGTCGGGATTTATGTGCCGGGCGGAAAAGCAGCTTATCCGTCCTCGGTTTTGATGAACGCGATTCCGGCTCAGGTGGCTGGCGTGCCGGAAATCGTAATGGTGACCCCGCCTGCGACGAATGGAGAAGCTGGGGTCAATGCTTATATTCTGGTTGCCGCTGCTGAAGTCGGCATCCGTGAGATTTACCGTGTCGGAGGCGCGCAGGCGGTAGCAGCGCTGGCTTATGGCACGGAATCGATTGCGCCGGTGGACAAGATCGTTGGCCCCGGCAACATCTATGTGGCCCTGGCGAAGCGCAATGTCTTCGGCGTAGTCGACATTGATAGCATTGCAGGGCCAAGCGAGATTGTCGTGCTAGCCGACGATTCAGCAGATCCCGCCTACGTGGCGGCGGATCTGCTGTCGCAGGCGGAGCACGACGAGATGGCCTCGGCGGTGCTCGTGACGCCGTCACTTCAGCTTGCACATGCTGTGCAAGCTGAAGTTCAGCGTCAGCTCGCAGAGCTGCCGAGGCAAGCAATCGCTGCGCAATCGATACGCGATTACGGCGCGATCCTAACCGTGTCGAGCCTCGATGAGGGCATCGACATAGTCAACCAGCTAGCTCCAGAGCACTTGGAGCTAATGGTTTCCGAGCCTTTTCAATACCTCGGCCGGATTGAAAACGCCGGAGCAATCTTCCTCGGCCCCTACAGCTCGGAGCCGGTAGGAGATTATTGGGCAGGCCCGAACCACATCCTGCCCACGAACGGAACAGCACGCTTCTCTTCACCATTAAACGTTGACGATTTCATGAAGAAATCCAGCGTGATTTACTATAGCAAGGAAGCGCTAATGGCCAATGGACGTCAGATCATGACATTAGCAAAGCACGAAGGCTTGGAAGGGCATGCTCGCGCCATCGAAGTGCGGCTGCAAAAGGAGGGCAACAACCATGAGTGAAATCAAACAACGTACAGCAAGCGTAGATCGTAAAACCAATGAAACCAACATTCAGCTTTCGTTTGGCGTAGACGGTACAGGTGTTTCTGAACTTGAGACCGATGTACCCTTTCTAAACCACATGCTGGACCTATTCACGAAGCATGGTCAATTTGATCTTAAGCTTCATGCTGAAGGCGACATCGACATCGATGATCACCATACCGTAGAGGATATCGGGATCTGTTTGGGTCAAACATTGCGTGAGAGCTTAGGTGACAAAAGAGGAATCAAACGTTACGCAAGCGTTTTTGTACCCATGGATGAAGCTTTGGCACAGGTTATTATTGATATCAGCAACCGTCCACATTTTGAATATAGAGCGACTTACCCATCAGCTCAAGTAGGCAGCTTTTCCACGGAATTGGTGCATGAATTTCTTTGGAAATTCGCGCTTGAAGCTCGGATTACCTTACATGTAATCGTCCACTACGGGCAGAACACCCACCATATGATCGAAGCGATTTTCAAAGCGCTTGGGCGGGCATTGGATGAAGCAACAAGCATTGATCCACGAGTGCAAGGCGTGCCATCCACGAAAGGAGTGCTATAGCACTTGATCGCAATTATCGATTATGGGATGGGCAACTTACACAGCGTGAGTAAAGCGGTTGAGCGGCTGGGCTATGACTATATAGTGACATCAGATAAACAGGAGATTCTGCAAGCCGATAAAGCTATTTTGCCCGGAGTAGGTGCTTTTGGCGATGCGATGGTCTATTTACGAGAAACTGGCTTGGATCAAACGACGCTAGACTACGCTGCTACTGGCAAGCCTTTATTGGGTATTTGTCTGGGGATGCAGTTGCTCTTTACAGAGAGTGAGGAGCATGGCAATCATCAAGGCTTGAACCTGCTGCAAGGTAAGGTCGTTCGCTTTCAAGGAGATTACAAAGTGCCCCATATGGGCTGGAATCGTCTCGCATACGAGCAACAAAGTCCCTTACTTCAAGGAATCGCAGAAGGCCATGTCTACTTTGTTCATTCCTATCACGCTTTGCCTGATAATAGCTCCGATTTATTAGCGACTACCGATTATTTTCAGCCAGTGACGGCTATTGTTGGTCGAGATAATGTGTACGGCATGCAATTCCACCCTGAAAAAAGCAGCGATATCGGCATGAAGCTGCTGGGGAATTTCCTGAACTTACCCTAAAGTAGCCAATTAGCTATTTATCCTTATAGATAGAAAGGTTGAGATCCCTTGCGATTTAGACCATGCATCGACCTGCACCAAGGCAAAGTTAAGCAAATCGTCGGTGAGACCCTCACTCAAGACAATCAAAACGTCGTCGAAAATTTCGTTTCGGAGCTAGACTCCACCCACTATGCCAAAATGTATCAAAAAGACCAGCTGCGAGGCGGACATATCATCATGTTAGGTAGCGGAAATGAAGCTGCAGCTGTTCAGGCGCTTCAAGCCTATCCAGGCGGTATGCAAATCGGCGGTGGCATTACGGCAGAAAATGCCGCGAGCTACTTGGGAAAAGGAGCCTCTCACATCATCGTGACCTCCTATGTTTTCCGTAATGGTGAGTTGAACATGCCCAATCTTCTAGCCATAGTTGCCGAAATAGGCAAAGAAAATCTGGTCATCGACCTAAGCTGCAAAGAGCGCGACGGCAAATGGTATGTAGTCACCAACCAATGGACCACCTTCAGCGATTTTGAAGTCAATCCAGTGAATATCAGCGAGCTTGAACAATATTGCAGTGAGTTCCTTGTCCATGCCGTAGATGTCGAAGGCAAACAATCCGGCATCCAAAAAACCTTAGCCAGCCAATTATCCCAATGGGTCAGCATCCCGACCACCTATGCAGGCGGCGCCCGCTCTATAGCCGATCTTGAACTTTTCAATAGTCTCACCGCCGGAAAGCTAGACATAACAATCGGCAGCGCATTGGACATCTTCGGTGGAAATTTACCCTATAAACAAGTTGTGGAGTATTGTAATCAACAATCTTAAAGATTAACCTTATAAACTAACTCAAATCCAGGTGAATTTTGAAAATAGCTGCCTTTAGAGCAACTAAATTCCTTGCTTTAGAACTTTCTATTAAAATAGCTGCTTTTAGAGCAACTAATCGTGTTGAAACAATCACTTTAAAGTGCAGTCCACTTTTTAGTTGCCTCAAAAGCACTTAATTCTCATTTCCCCCAATATTCGTTGTCATTTAGTTGCCTTAAAAGCAACTAATCGATTACTGAATTGAAGGATCAAGGGGATTAAGGGGTCTAATGGGTCAAGTCGGTCTTCAGGTCTTCAAGTCTTCAGGTCTTCAAGTCTTCAAGTCTTCAGGTCTTCAGGTTTAAGGCTCTTGATGTGTAAGTAACATGCATGCACTAATTATGTTTTAGTAATGATAAGTCGCAGTTAATGGTATGGATGAGTACTTAAAGTAATATTCCTTTGCCCTAAGTAAGGTTTTCTAAACAAGCGAGTTACTGAGCGATGTTTAAGGCAGGGTTAACTGTGATAAAGGGTGGAGTGGAGGATTGGGGTGGCTAGCTGGAAAGTTTAGGTGTCACATCAGGAGTTTGCGTTAGCAAGCTCACACTACTTGATATTGCATCGTTACCACTTGTTTTATTTCAATAAAAAAGGATGCAATTTCAAGAGTGGCTGTAAGCAGCTACCCTAATCCGCAACGAAAGCTCCTTAATCGTGCAGTTGAACTTTAGCCTTAAACTCCAAAGAAAGGAGCCAACCATGTTAGCCAAAAGAATAATCCCCTGCCTAGACGTCAAAGACGGTCGAGTAGTAAAAGGCGTGAATTTTATTAACCTCCGCGACGCCGGAGACCCAGTAGAGCTAGCCGCGATTTACGATCGCGAAGGCGCCGACGAGCTAGTCTTCCTCGACATTTCCGCTTCCGTAGAAGGACGCGCAACCATGATCGAGGTTGTCCGCAAAACAGCCGGAGAAATCACTATCCCCTTCACAGTAGGTGGCGGCATTGCCGAAGTCGAAGACATGAAGCGAATTCTTCGCGCAGGCGCAGATAAAATCGGCATCAACACCGCTGCGGTGAAAAACCCGAATCTGGTGCTCGATGGCGCGCGTAAATTTGGTTCCCAATGCATTGTTGTGGCGATTGATGCCAAGTATAATGAAGCATGGGGCGAGTGGGAAGTTTATACACACGGCGGTCGGAATGCTTCAGGCATTAAAGCTCTAGCTTGGGCCAAGCAAGTGGAACAGCTAGGTGCCGGTGAGATACTGCTAACGAGTATGGATGCGGATGGAACGAAGGATGGCTTTGATTTAAAGCTAACTCGCGCAGTTTCAGAGCTCTTGACGATTCCGATCATTGCTTCAGGCGGCGCAGGCCGTAAAGAACATTTTTACGATGTATTCACAGAAGGTAAAGCGGATGCAGGGCTGGCCGCAACCATTTTTCATTATAAAGAAATCACGATCAACGAGGTCAAAGCGGATCTCAAACAAAAAGGAGTGGAAATTCGATGACAGCACAATCTCTAAATGAACTAACAGCAAGCATTCGTTGGGATGCACAGGGTTTAATTCCGGCTATTGTCCAGGATGCGGCTAGCAAAGACGTGCTTACTCTAGCTTATATGAACGCGGAATCATTAAAGCTTACGATCGAATCCGGAGAAACTTGGTTTTGGAGCCGTTCTCGTAGTGAGCTTTGGCATAAAGGGGCAACCTCTGGCCATACTCAACAGATTAAATCATTAGCTTACGATTGTGATGCAGACACCATCCTAGTAAAAGTAATTCCCAATGGACCTGCTTGCCATACAGGAAAGCAAGGCTGTTTTTTCAACGAAGTCCAATTACAAACTGACGGAGTTAGCACTTCTCCAACGAAAAACCCACTCCTAAGCACCGACCGTTTCGCTATTTTATCTACACTTGAAGCAACAATTGCAGGGCGGGATGCGGAACGTCCAGAAGGTGCGTATACGACTTATCTTTTTGAAAAAGGCTTAGATAAAATCCTCAAAAAAGTCGGCGAGGAAACAGCAGAAGTTATAATAGCTGCGAAGAATCACGACCAGCAAGAGCTGCGTTATGAAGCGAGTGATTTGATCTTCCATCTCATGGTGCTTTTACGTGAAGAGAAGCTTTCCTTGGACGAAGTAATGGTAGAGCTGGACAACCGTCATAACAAGAAATAAAGGTTTTAATTATTAAATTTATTATTAAACTTATCATTAAAACAAGTGAGGTTAAATCGATGTTTATTGATTACCATACTCATCATGTACGTTGCGGTCACGCTGAAGGCGAGCTGGAGCTGTACGTTAAACGCGGCATTGAAATCGGATTGGACCAATTGGGACTCTCCGACCACATGCCGCTTCTGCATGTCGATCCAGCTACTTATTTCTCGGGTATGGCAATGCCAATGGACGAGCTCCCGCGATATGTCGAGGAGTGTTTTCACCTACAGAATAAGTATAAGGATCAAATCGATATTCGTGTTGGCTTAGAAGGCGATTATATTGAAGGTTATGAATCCGAGATTAAACAAATAATCGATGCTTATCCTTGGGATTATGTGATTGGTTCGGTTCATTTTCTGGGAGAGTGGGATATTTCTGATTTCCGTCAGCTCGATGGCTGGCAAACGCGTGATAATGATGAGGTATATCGTCAATACTACAATGCGGTGCAAAAAGCGGCTCGAACTGGATTTTATGATTATATGGGTCATATTGATGTTATTAAGCGGTTTGGATTTCTGCCCAAAGAGGATGTCAGCGAGCTGGAAAAGCAAACTTTAGATGTAGTTAAGCAGCATGGACTGGCAATCGAATTAAATGCATCGGGTTTACGGATGCCCGCTAAGGAAATGTTTCCCAGCAGAAGAATGCTTGAATACTGCTTCGAACAAAATATACCAATTACTGTCGGATCCGATGCGCACCAGCCTGCAAGATTGGGACAATATCTAGACCAAGCGACCGATTTGTTACGAAATATTGGCTTTACAGAGCTAGCGACCTTTAAAAAACGAAAACGTGAGATGCTGCCCTTTTGAAATCATGCTCGAGCAGTTATAATAATAGTATAGTGTTAAAGCTGTTATCTAGATCAGGGGGTCCATATGAAAAGCAACAAGTTAAAAATATTTTCCGGCTCATCCAACCCAAAGCTCGCTGAACGTATTTCGACGGTGCTTGGACAGCCGCTAGGTAAGATCAAGCTTTCCAAGTTCAAAAGTGGAGAGCATTACTGTTTATACGAAGAAACCATTCGTAATTGTGATGTGTTTATCGTACAAACCTTCTCCCATCCGATTAACGAGCATTTTGTCGAGCTATTAGTCATGATTGATGCAGCTAAAAGAGCATCGGCACGGACGATTAACTTGGTGTTACCTTATTACGGATATTCTAGACAAGAAAGAAAAGCTGCACCGCGTGAGCCCATTTCAGCAAAAATGGTAGCGGATGTACTGACTACTGCTGGAGCGGATCGTGTTATTACGATTGATTTGCATGCACCTGCGATTCAAGGATTTTTCAATATTCCTGTGGATCATTTAACTGCACTTGATTTAATCAGCGACTATATTATTAAGAAAAAAATAATCAATCCAATTGTCGTATCCCCTGATGCAGGACGAGCAACAACAGCTGAGAATTTAGCTAATATTCTATATGCGCCGTTTGCGATGATGATTAAGAAAAGACCGGCTCATAATGAATCGGTTATTACGCATGTTATTGGTGAAGTTGAAGGTCGAACGCCGATTATTATCGAAGATCTAATTGATACAGGCAATACGATTGTCAACGTGGTGGAAAGCTTAAAGGAACGCGGAGCCAATGATATTTATATCTGCGCGACACATCCCGTTTTCTCAGCCAACGCTTTAGAGCGCTTGGACCACCCAAACATTAAAGAAGTGATAATTACCGATTCAATTGCTATTCCCGACAATCATTCATCGCGTTTTACCGTTTTATCAGTTGCAGATTTACTTGCAGATGCGATTCGAATTATTGTTGAAGGTGGCTCATTAAGTTCCTTGTTCAAGTATGGCGGCGTCTAGCTACTGGCTTTATTATGTTTTAGGCAATTAATTCGAGTTGTGATATACTGCAATTGTACTGGTAGCGGGCTGGGAAATGCTCCGAAATCTCACTAGCCGTACATACCCGAAACCATCGGAGGTGCTCTTATGGCAAAGAAAAAGCTTGTAGTAACTGAACAACCGAAGCCTAAACAAAAAGTAATCTCCCTTCAAATGGATGCTACATTCTTCTTTGAAAGAGCGGTTCGTTCGTTGGATCGGCTGCATTATGATAAAGCGCTGAAGTATTTTCGCCGTGCGGTTGATTATGAACCGGACAATCCAGTAAATCATTGCAACCTAGCCGGAATTCTTTCCGAGATGGGCAATTACAGTGAGTCTAATCAAATTTTGCAGCAAATCATAGATCAAGTCGATACGACCATGACGGAATGTTATTTCTACATGGCTAATAATTATGCGAATATGGAAGATTTCGAGTCTGCCGAGAAGGCAATCATTCAGTATTTAGAGAATGACTCGGTGGGTCAGTTCCTGGATGAGTCCGAGGAAATGATTGAGCTGTTAAGCTATGAATTAGAAAGACCTACCCCTATCACAGCGATCAAGAGCAGAGAAGGTCTTTTTGAGCATGATAATGCGCGCGCTCTACTTGAAGAAGGCCGATTTGCTGAAGCGGTACGGATTTTACAAAGATTGATTAAAAAGCATCCTGATTTTTTGGCGGCGCGTAATAATTTGGCCTTGGCCTATTATTATATGGGGCGTTTCGAGAAAGCTATGGAAACCATAGCTCAGGTTATCGAGATTGATTCTGGCAATATGCATGCTTTATGTAATATGGCGATTTTCTATCAGCACGCAGGTGCCAAGGAAAAGCTGGCGGATTTATTGGCGCTCTTGCGCAAAACCTTTCCCTTCCACCAAGACCATGTTTTCAAACAAGCGACAACAATGGGGATTCTAGGTGAGCACGAAACCGCCTATCTCCTGTTCAAAAGGTTACTTAGAAGCGGAGACGCTTCATCCGATCCTTGTTTATTTCATTATGCTGCAGTTGCAGCTTATAATATTGGACGATTTGCTGAAGCTCAGAAGCTGTGGCTGCAGACCGAAAAACTCGATCCCAAATCCGATATCCCGCGCTTCTATTTAAGCCAACTCAAGCAAGGCAACCGCATTACTCCAACGAACCCGCATCATGGAGATTCGACTGCTATTAGCTATCATTACCATCTTCCCTTCGAGGAACAGTTCCGTATGCTGGAGCGCTCAAGTGAAGGGATTCCAGACTATATGCAACGGGATCCATTAGTCCGTTCCTCTTTCTTTTGGGCATTGCGGCATGGGGATATGGAAACGAAGCTGCAGGTCATTCAAGCCTTCGGGATTATTGCGGATAGTGAAGTTGAAGATGCGCTTAAGGAATTCTTACTGGAACCTAATGAAGATGACTATCTTAAAAAAGTCGCCTTCTTCGTATTGCGCAGTATGGGTGCTGATGCGCCGTTGCAAGCAGTGCTTGAAGGGGAATCTACGTTGATTCATTCCAAACCATTTTCGCCGAATTTACCAATTTGGGAGCCAGAGTGGCAGCAAGTGCTTGAATTGGCCTTGCAACAAATGCACAAACGCTACGATATGATTCAACAGCATGATCTAGAAACCTTGTGGGTGGAATTCCTTACACGAATTTATCCAAATGCTCCTAAGATCGCCAAAAGCACGGGCTGGGCAGCAGCGCTTGAATACTTGACTGCTAAGATGCACCGTAGAGCCATTTCGTATGGTGAAGTAGCAGAACGCTATAAAATTTCGGTCGCGACAGTTAGCAAATATGTAAAGATAATCGATCAAACCTGCAAGCTCAAAGAAAAAATGGATGCGATTTTTCCTAAATTCGCCAATGTGGTGCGACAAGGAAATGATTCATAAATAACAGACTACGCATAAAAGCGTATGCTTACGAAGTCAGTTTTCTGACGAAAACTCTGAGGAGGAATATCATGTATAAATCAATCGTTATTGGCACAGGTCCAGCGGGACTTACAGCCGCCATTTATTTGGCTCGCGCGAACTTGAACCCTTTGGTAATTGAAGGACCAGAACCAGGCGGACAGCTGACTACAACAACGGAAGTAGAGAATTTCCCAGGCTTCCCTGAAGGTATTATGGGACCTGAGCTTATGGATAACATGCGTAAGCAAGCCGAACGCTTCGGTGCAGAATTCCGTACAGGATGGGTCAATACCATTGATTTATCCAAAAGACCATTCAAGCTTTCTGTTGAAGGTATCGGTGAATTGGAAGCTGAATCCGTGATTATCTCCACAGGCGCATCCGCACGTTTATTGGGAATTACCAATGAGAAAGAAAATATCGGACGGGGTGTCAGCACTTGTGCAACCTGTGACGGCTTTTTCTTCCGTGGTAAAAAAATTATCGTAGTTGGCGGCGGAGATTCCGCTATGGAAGAAGCGCATTTCTTAACTAAGTTTGCGAGCAACGTAGAACTGGTACATCGTCGCAATGACTTGCGTGCATCGAAGATCATGCAAGACCGCGCACGCGGCAATGAAAAAATTAGCTGGGGCTTAAATCGTACTCCTTTAGAAGTAGTGGCTGGTGATAAAGGCGTTACAGGACTTAAGGTGCTTAATAACGAAACGGGTAAAGAGGAAGTTATCGAAACCGACGGTATTTTTGTAGCTATTGGACATACACCTAATACAAGCTTCCTTAAAGGTCAGATTACGACAGATGAGAATGGCTACATTGTTGTAACTCCGGGGACTTCCGAAACGAATATCCCAGGCGTTTTTGCTTGCGGAGACGTTCAGGATCATAAATATCGTCAAGCAATTACAGCAGCAGGCAGTGGTTGTATGGCGGCTCTGGACTGTGAGAAATTCTTAGACGGTCATGTTGTTCACGATTGGAGCCAAGCGCTTTAAGCTTTTCAGATAATGATTAAGAAGTAGTAAAACTTCTGAGTCCTACTTATTTAGAGTAGGGCTCCTACCATGTTATAGAGGTGAAATGGAATGGCTAACAACATTTACATTGGTGTCGATCTTGGGGGCACCAGCATTAAAGTAGGGATTTGTGATGAGAACGGCAAACTGCTCCATCAAATGGAGGGACCAACAGAATCCGAAGGCGGACCTGAGGTTGTCATTAAAAACATCGCGAATTATGTTCGTGAAATTGTCGCTAGCTCTTCTTACCACTGGGATCAGGTTGCTGGAATCGGTGCAGGAATTACCGGGTTTTTGGATATTAAAGAGGGTATAGTGAAGCTTTCAGGCAATTTAGGATGGCACGATGTACCCGTTAAAAAGATGCTGGAAGCCCATCTTGGAAAAACCGTGAAAATTGATAATGATGCCAACGTTGCTGCTTTGGGCGAAGCTTGGGGCGGAGCAGGTGCAGGTATTCCTAACCTGGTTTGTTATACGCTTGGAACGGGTGTCGGCGGTGGAATTATCATCAATTCCCAAATATATGTTGGCTCCACAGGTGTTGCAGGTGAGCTAGGGCACATCGCCATAGTTCCTGATTTGGAAGCGATTGTTTGTGGTTGTGGGCAAATGGGTTGCTTAGAAACAGTTTCTTCGGCAACGGGAATTATTCGCATGGCTAAAGATGCAGTAGAACGTGGCGATAAAACCTCGCTTGCGCTAGTCGAGCATATCCAAGCTAAGGAAGTATTCGATGCAGCTAAGCAAGGCGACGAAGTGGCTTTACGTATCGTAAACCGCGCTGCTTTCTATCTCGGCAAATCGATGGCAACCTTAGCGGTCGTATTAAACCCGCAACGCTTTATCCTCGGCGGCGGCGTTTCCAAAGCTGGCGAAATTCTGTTTGCGCCCGCTCGTGAAATTTTCAAAAGATTCACTCCAGAGCCAGCACAAGAAGGCGTTGATATCGTCCCAGCAACCTTGGGCAATGATGCCGGTGTCATCGGCGCAGCCGGTCTTAATCTTCATAGATAAAGCTTTGACAAGAGCGCGAACAGAGCATAAACCCAACAATGAACCGCGAACAGTAGCTGTAACGATGAAAAACATGCTAACAGCAGCAAGCAAACCAGTTCTCAATCCCGTAAGGATGAAAAACATCGCAACAGCACATAGTCCCTACAACTAGAACTTCGAACAGTAACTGTAACGATGAAAAACATGCTAACAGCAGCAAACAAACTAGTTCTCAATCCTGTAAGGATGAAAATCAGCCTTACAGCTTGATCTTCAAGTGTTTTGAAGTCTGTAAGCTGAGAATCAGCCTTACAGCTCGATTTTTAAGTCATATGAGCGCTGCAAGCTCATAAACTACGGTACTGTAACTGTAAGCATAGCTAAAGTAAAGTGTTCGGTTGGATTCTTTCATGAAAATGAGATGCATAGTGAGTAGTGGAACGGGTGTATGTACCTAAGAGGCGACTTTTGTAGGCGTGTTTCTTCTTTCCGGAGGCCCATTAAATAAAAGGAAACACGTCTGCAACGGAGCCCGTGGTACTTATACCCGTGCAACAGCACTATCTTTAATCTCCTTTTCATATATATTATTTACCGCCGAAGTATTTTTTAGGGAGGTCTTACCCGTGGAAGAAAGAATTGCTTTAGCCAAGCTAGTCATCATCACAGGAATGTCAGGAGCAGGGAAAACCATCGCGGTACAAAGCCTAGAGGATCTCGGTTTTTTCTGCGTGGATAACCTGCCGCCCGTGCTCATTCCTAAATTTGCTGAGTTAATAGAGCAATCCAATGGCAAGATCGGCAAAGTGGCCTTGGTCATTGATTTGCGTGGTAGAGAATTTTTTACTTCCCTGTCTGAATCTTTACGTTACATCAAAGAAAATTACACATTGAACTATGAAATCCTCTTTCTCGATGCAACGGATTCCGTGCTGGTACAGCGTTATAAAGAGAGTCGCCGCAGGCATCCCCTAGCTACAGACGGGGTACCCTTGGATGGCATCAATAATGAACGCAAGCTGCTGGAGGAATTGAAAGGTTTGGCCACGCAAGTCATTGATACTAGCAACCTGAAGCCAAACCAATTAAAAGAAAGCATCATCTCTCGCTTCAATCAATTGGATGGCGATATGCTTACACTCAATGTAATCTCCTTTGGATTTAAATATGGCATTCCGATTGATGCAGATTTGATCTTTGATGTACGTTTTCTACCCAATCCGCATTATATTGAGAGTATGCGACCGAATACAGGTCAGGATCCGGAAGTTTACGAATATGTAATGAAATGGGGAGAAACACAAGAGTTTCTGACCAAGCTGCTGGATATGCTTCATTTTCTAATTCCCCAGTACAAAAAAGAAGGAAAAAGCCAAGTAGTTGTGGGCATTGGCTGTACGGGAGGCAAGCATCGCTCAGTAGCGATTGCTGAATACATGGGGCGAGTCATGGGCTCAAGTGAAACAGAAGTTGTTCGCATAAGCCATCGTGACGCAGAGCGTGACCGCCATTAGGGGGGAGTGAGTCAGATTGGACCAGAAGGAATCAAAGCTTCCAAAGATTGTAGTGATTGGGGGCGGAACCGGTCTTTCGGTCATGCTGAGAGGGTTGAAAGAACGCGAGCTCGACATAACGGCCATTGTCACGGTTGCAGATGATGGAGGCAGCTCAGGGATTCTAAGATCGGAGCTGCAGATCCCCCCACCTGGCGATATACGCAACGTACTTATCTCTTTAGCGGATGTAGAGCCCTTGCTCTCACAAATGTTCCAATATCGGTTTAAAGCAGGTAAAGGTTTAGCTGGTCATAGCTTGGGAAACCTAATTTTAGCGGCGATGACAGATATCACAGGAGATTTCGCTTTGGCTGTACGAGAATTGAGTCGAGTTTTTGCCGTTCGAGGTCGAGTATTGCCTGCAACAAGTCATGCGATAGTATTAAAAGCTGAAATGGCTGACGGCACAATCGTTGAAGGAGAGTCATCCATTCCTAAAGCGGGCGGAATCATTCGCAGAGTATTCATCGAACCACCGGATGTGGAGCCTTTGGCAGAAGCATTAGTTGCCCTACAGGAGGCAGATGCAATCCTGCTTGGTCCGGGAAGTTTATACACAAGCATACTTCCCAATGTACTAGTGCCTGGAATTGCTAAAGCGATCATGGAATCCAACGCTGTCAAAATATATATCTGCAACGTGATGACACAGCCAGGAGAAACGGATGGTTACTCGGTTAGTGATCACTTGCAAGCGGTTCACGATCATGTGGGCCAGCAATTATTCGATTATGTGATTGTCAATAATGGTGAAATTCCACCTCAGGTTCAGCAGAAATATGCCGAAAAAGGTGCAAAAGCCGTCCATTTAGATCTGGAGGAAGTGACCAATCGCGGCTATCAAGTCATTGCCGATACTCTTGTATTATTCCGTACGTATTTGCGGCATGATGCGGAAAAACTAAGCCATCATATTTACCAGTTGGTCAGTGATTGGATGTTGAAGAAGAGGTGAGTGCTTTATGTCTTTCGCGGCTGAAACCAAAAAGGAATTGACCCTGATTGAGAGCGGCGCTTGTTGTGAGATTACAGAGCTTTCGGCATTGATTCGGATGAATGGCGCCGTACAGATTTCAAGTCAAAAAGTAGTTCTGGATATTTCTACAGAGAATGCAGCCATTGCCAGACGTATTTACTCCTTAATTAAAAAAACATTTAGTATCCATACCGAGCTTCTCGTTCGTAAAAAAATGCGGCTGAAAAAAAATAATGTTTATATCGTTCGAATACCGAACCAAGTACAGGAAGTGTTAAGCCAGCTCCATATTGTCACCGAGGGCTTTCAATTTGCCACGAAGATTGATAAAGGGCTGATTAAGAATAATTGCTGCAAAAGAGCCTATCTCCGCGGTGCATTTCTTGCCGGCGGTTCTGTTAATAATCCAGAAGGATCTTCCTATCACCTTGAAATTGCTTCGATGTATGAGGAGCATTGTCAGTCACTTGTACAGCTGGCCAATCGATTTCACTTGAATGCGAGATGTATCGAACGTAAAAAAGGTTTTGTGTTCTACATCAAAGAAGGCGAAAAAATTATTGAGTTCTTGAGCTTAATTGGAGCTCATCAAGCGTTATTGCGTTTTGAAGATGTGAGAATCATGAAAGATATGCGAAATTCAGTCAATCGTATTGTTAATTGTGAAACGGCTAACCTGAATAAAACCATTGGTGCCGCGGTGAGACAGCTGGATAATATCCGACTTATTCAAAGAGAGCTTGGTCTGGAGAACCTGCCGGAGAAGCTAAGAGTTGTTGCAGAAATTCGTTTGAAGCATCCCGATGTTAACCTACAAGAGGTTGGCGATCTGCTTAATGGAGCGGTAAGTAAGTCGGGAGTTAACCACCGATTACGCAAAATTGACGAGCTTGCAGACAAACTTCGAAAATCTTAATGACAAGTGTCTTTCTTCCCCTCATAAAGAATGGTATAATGATTGAAATATGTATTTTTCATTTAATTTAGATAAACAGATAATTGTCGTTAACAAGTAATTGGGGGGTAAAGGTTCATGTCGAAACGACCCGTTGTCGTCAAATTAAGAACAGGCTTACATGCAAGACCAGCAGCATTGTTCGTTCAAGAGGCTAATAAATTTTCTTCAGAGGTTTTTGTGGAGAAGGATGAGAAGAAAGTTAATGCCAAGAGCATAATGGGTATTATGAGCTTAGCTATCAGCTCTGGAACAGAAGTTGTCATCAGCGCTGAAGGTGCGGATTCTGAGCAGGCTGTAAACGCTTTAGCTGTTCTTGTAGGTAAAGAAGAACTAGAGAATCAATAATCATACAATATGACCAAAAAACCAGCTTTGAATCATGCATAAGCATGTTCGAAGCTGGTTTTTAAGTTGTTTATTTAGGAATTATGGTTTAGCAATAACTTCAGCAGGTTGGATGACTTTATCGATCAATCCATAAGCCAATGCTTCATCCGCACTCATGAAGAAATCGCGATCTGTATCCTTGTCCAAGCGTTCAATTGGATTTCCTGAACGTTCAGCCATAATGCCGTTAAGCTTCTCGCGCAGCTTGATAATTCGGTTAGCACGAATCATAATATCACTGGCTTGACCTTCTGCACCACCAAGAGGCTGGTGAATCATGACTTCGCTGTTAGGCAATGCAAAACGTTTGCCTTTAGCACCGGCGGTTAGAAGAAATGCGCCCATTGATGCGGCCATGCCTACACAGATCGTAGAAACATCTGGTTTAATAAATTGCATGGTATCGTAAATCGCCATTCCTGATGTAATCGAACCGCCAGGACTGTTAATATAAATGCTAATGTCTTTCTCGGAGTCCTGCGCCGCAAGAAACAACAATTGAGCAATAATTGCATTTGCTACTTGATCGTTAATTCCGCTGCCAAGAAATATGATGCGATCCTTCAATAAACGGGAGTAGATATCGTATCCGCGTTCACCACGTGCATCTTGTTCCACAACCATGGGTATAAAATTCGAGTTCATGCGCAAATCCTCCTTTAGAGCATTGAATGAGTGAATCTAATCTTATCATAGCGAAAAACGCTACAAAGGTCAAGAAAGGTCAAAGACTCTTTTTTAAAAAACCTCTTAACGAGGTAGATGTGACATAATATGGCGCGCCCATGAGGAATCGGACCTCAATCTCAGGCTTCGGAGGCCTGCGTCATATCCATTGGACCATGGGCGCATAGAAGTTAAAAAGTGCCATTTCATAGGGTTTCCCCATTGTAGCAAGCAAAAACCATTATATGATATGCGAATGTGAAAAGCAAGTAACAAGACGATGACATAAAAATAAGCAATTAAACAAATAATCTTTAAAGGGAATGATGCTGAGGATAGGAGAATTAAATAAATGTCAAAAGAACTGGAAGTAGTCATACGTACATTAGTAGCCATACTTGTGCTTTTCTTTTTAACAAAAATGCTCGGTAAACGACAAGTCAGTCAGCTGTCATTGTTTGAATACATTACGGGTATCACGATTGGGAGTATTACGGCTTACGTTTCGCTTGATTTGGATACCAATTGGCATTTAGGAGTCATTGCTTTAGTGGTATGGGTTCTTGTATCGATTGGTGTTGATTATCTGCAGCTGAAGAGCAAAACCATGAGAGATCTGATTGACGGCAAGCCAAGGATTCTAATTAAATCAGGCAAAATTCTCGAAGATAATTTGAAAAAGGAACGAGTAACAAGCGATGACCTTATGATGCAGCTGCGCAAAAAAAATGTTTTCTTAGCAGCCGATGTGGAGTTTGCGGTTATGGAGCCCAATGGGGATATTGATGTGCTGCTTATGCGCGAGAATCAACCGCTTACCCCTAAGCATTTAGGAATAAAGGTGGCGCCAGGTGTGGCATCACAAGCTGTGATAATGGATGGTAAAGTCATCGGAGAGCCATTGGCTGCAGCAGGGTTTAGTAGAGAGTGGTTAAAAACAGAGCTGGATAAAATCGGCGTCAGCATTGAAAATGTATTCCTTGGGCAAGTGGATGGATATGGGCAATTGTATGTGGATCTGTTTGATGACATGCTAAAAGTACCAAAGCCCCAGTTAAAAGCTGTTCTTTTTGCAACTTTAAAGAAATGTGAGGCCGATCTTGAGCTGTTCAGTTTAGGAACCAAAAACGAACAGGCTAAGCAAATGTACGAGCAATGTGCAACCAAGCTGCAAAAAACAATCACGGAGCTGACGCCATTGCTCCATCGTTAAAAGTTAACCTATAACTTCAATACTGAGCATATAATCTGACAAGCCCTCACAAGGAGTTGGATTAAATGTTAGTTATACCCAAAATATTTGCAATCATTTTAGGAAGTATCTTTATTGCTGTGGGTATTAATTTTTTTTTAGTGCCCTTTCAGGTGCTGGATGGCGGAATGATTGGGATTTCGCTGATTCTTAATTATATATGGGAAACGCGAATAGGGCTGATGATTATGATCCTAAGCTTGCCTATTTTCATTTACGCCTTCTGCTTCCACCGCGAATATTTTTTTGAGAGTATATCGGGGATGTTGGTTTCCGCTTTTATGATCGATTTATTTGCCCCCTTTCAATATTATTTTATTTACTATATCGAGCTAACCGCCTATACGAGTGCTGTATTAGGCGGTGCATTAGTAGGCATAGGCTTGGGTCTTATGTTGCGATTTAAGACAAGCACAGGCGGTACGGACTTGATCGCCCAATTACTAACGAATTGGATTCCGATTAACGTAGGGGTACTTATTTTTATAATGGATTTCATGATTATTGGTTTAGGCGGCTTATTGATTTCTCTTGAAACCTTTTATTATTCGGCCTTAACGATTGCAGCTGGAGGGGTCACGACTAGCTTGTTGAATATGAAAGGAAAGAACTAGGACTATTTTCAGTGTTGCTTTATTGAGCTATATTAGATACAATGAGATTGAAAGTTCTTCTTTTTTTGCCGTAGTGGGACATTAAATGTTGATGTGGGTCGTTTTACGTCCAACTGAATTTCAGAGGTGAAATAATGCGTGAGATTCTAGACATTCAGAAGAAGCTGCTCCCGGATTTAGTTGAAGTTATGCAAAAACGTTATACGATTCTGCATCTGATTATGATCTCAAGATTAATTGGTCGACGCACCTTAGCTTCTGCACTTAATATGACGGAACGTGTATTGCGTGGGGAAATTGATTTCCTTAAAGCTCAGGGATTGCTGGAAACAGACAACCTTGGCATGCGGTTAACGGATTCAGGTCTACAGGTGCTTGAAGAGATGGAGCCGATGATCAAGCATTTGTTTGGTTTAACGGATCTTGAGGATCGAATCCAGCAAGGATTCAATATTGCACAGGTTGTAGTTGTACCGGGAGATTCAGACCTTTCGCCTTTTGTGAAAAAGGAGTTGGGACGATCGGGAGCCGCAATTCTACGCAAGTTAGTAGCCAAAAACGGAGTGATCGCTGTAACGGGTGGTTCGACAATGGCAGAGGTTGCCAATCATCTTAGACCTATACCCCAGTTCAAAGGCAGTTTATTCGTACCGGCGCGCGGTGGTTTAGGAGAAAGCTTGGAGCTGCAGGCGAATACCATTGCCTCCAACATGGCTAAGAAAACAGGCTGTCAATATCGCTTGCTGCATGTTCCCGATCATCTAGGGGAAGATGCGTATCAATCCTTAATACAGGATCCTAACATTAATGAAATGCTGCAAGTAATTCGTACCTCTCGCATAGTGATCCATGGCATTGGTGAAGCTTTAGTTATGGCAAGACGTAGAAAAGTCGACAGCGATACCGTAAAAAGCTTGCAGCAGGATGGTGCATTGGCTGAGGCGTTTGGTTATTATTTTGACCAACAGGGTTTAGTCGTTCATAAAATGCCAACCATGGGGATAAGGCTGGAAGATATTCAACAAACGGAGACGGTTATTGCCGTAGCTGGTGGGAAGAGTAAGGGAGAAAGTATTGCTGCTGTTATGCGCTTTGGTCACGATGATGTTCTGGTCACGGATGAAGCCGCTGCAAGAGAAATGCTGAAGCATTTGTAAGGACTTGAAATCACAACAAGCTTTAAGCTTGTTTTGAAATATATGATTATATCTTAGGAGGAATTTAGCATGGTAAAAGTAGGAATTAACGGATTTGGTCGTATTGGTCGTAATGTATTCCGTGCAGCTTTAAACAACCCAGAGGTAGAAATTGTTGCCGTAAACGATTTAACAGATGTTAAAACATTGGCTCACTTACTTAAGTATGACACGACTCATGGTGTTCTAGATGCAACAGTTGAAGTTGGCGACGGCAGTATCATCGTTAACGGTAGAGCAGTAAAAGTTTTTGCAGAACGTGATCCTGGGAACTTGCCATGGAGCTCAGTTGGCGCAGAAATCGTTATTGAATCAACTGGTATCTTTACTTCGAAAGAAAAAGCATCGTTGCACTTAAAAGGTGGAGCGAAAAAAGTAATTATCTCCGCACCAGCTACAGACGAGGATATTACCATCGTTCTTGGTGTTAACGAAGATAAATATGATGCTTCTCAACATACAATTATCTCTAACGCTTCATGTACAACGAACTGCTTGGCACCTTTTGCTAAAGTATTGAATGATAAATTCGGAATCGTTAAAGGCATGATGACTACTATTCACTCATACACAAACGATCAAAGCGTATTGGATGTTCCTCATAAAGATCTTCGTCGTGCTCGTGCAGCGGCTGAGAATATCATCCCTTCATCAACAGGAGCTGCTAAAGCTGTTTCCCTAGTGCTTCCGGAATTAAAAGGTTTGTTGAATGGTATGGCTATGCGCGTTCCAACTCCAAACGTATCTGTAACCGATTTGGTTGCTGAGTTAAGAGTTAACGTAACTGTTGATCAAATCAACGCAGCGTTTAAAGAAGCTTCCGAAGGCGCACTTAAAGGTATCTTGAACTACTCCGAAGAGCCATTGGTATCAAGCGATTATAACGGCGATCCTGCTTCATCCACAATCGATGCACTTTCCACAATGGTTGTCGGCGATAACATGGTTAAAGTAATTTCATGGTACGATAACGAGTGGGGCTATTCCAACCGTGTTGTAGATCTAGTTAGCTACATTGCAAATAAAGGTTTATAATTCTATACAACTAGACAGTGGAGGGGAGAAGAGATTCTCCTCTTTCCCCTGTTAAATATGCGGCTTAGATCTGATGCTTACGAAGACAGTTTTGCCAAGGCAAAACTCTGAGGAGGAATAAAAGTGAACAAGAAGAGTGTTCGTGATGTGGAGTTAAAGGGTAAAAAAGTGTTTGTTCGTGTAGATTTTAATGTGCCATTAGAAGAAGGTATAATCACCGATGATACGCGGATCCGTGAAACCTTGCCAACCATCAAGTTTCTAATTGATGCAGGTGCTAAGGTTATTTTGGCGAGTCATTTGGGTCGTCCAAACGGTAAAGTAGCAGAAGAGTTACGTTTAACACCTGTAGCTGCTCGGCTTTCTGAGCTTTTAGGCAAATCCGTTGCCAAAGCAGACGAAGCCATTGGCGAAGCGGTGCAAGCGCAAGTTGCTCAGCTTAACGAAGGCGATGTTCTATTATTGGAAAACGTCCGTTTTTATGAAGGTGAAGAAAAGAATGACCCGGAACTAGCGAAAGCTTTTGCAAGCTTGGCAGATCTATTCGTCAACGACGCATTTGGCGCTGCTCACCGTGCTCATGCTTCAACCGCTGGAATTGCACAATTCATCCCTGCAGTAGCTGGCCTTTTGATGATAAAAGAACTAGATGTACTGGGCAAAGCCTTGACTCGTCCAGAGCGTCCTTTCACAGCAATCGTTGGCGGCTCCAAGGTTAAAGATAAAATCAGTGTCATTGAAAACCTTCTAAACCTAGCCGACAATATCATCATCGGTGGTGGATTAACATACACCTTCCTTAAAGCACAAGGGCATGAGATTGGTAAGTCCTTGGTAGATAACAGCAAATTAGAGCTAACATTAAGCTTCCTAGAAACGGCAAAAGCAAAAGGCGTAAACTTCTTGTTGCCTGTCGATATCCTAGTTGCTGATGATTTCAGCAAAGATGCCAACACTCAAATCGTTGATATTGACGGAATCCCAGCAGATTGGGAAGGCCTTGATATCGGTCCTAAAACACGTGAGTTGTATGCTAAGACGATTGCTGAATCCAAATTGGTTGTCTGGAACGGTCCGATGGGCGTATTCGAAATCGAGCAATTCTCAAAAGGCACTCTAGCCGTAGCCGAAGCTTGCGCAGCAACTTCAGCTTACACCATCATCGGCGGTGGCGATTCCGCAGCAGCCGTTGAGAAATTCCACCTTGCCGACAAAATGGACCACATGTCCACCGGCGGCGGCGCCTCCCTCGAATTCATGGAAGGCAAAGCCCTCCCCGGAGTCGTAGCTTTGCTTGATAAGTAAGTAATTAAATCTTTGCTCTTAATTAGCAGTTGGAGATCAGAGTTAGCCTAGTTTAGCTTTTGTAGCTTAGTTTAGCTTTTGTAGCTTAGTTTAACTTTTGTAGTTGAGTAATATAATTAATTTTCAATGCTTTTGACCTGTATCCCTTTGCTTCAGTGCGGGGGAGATAAGCCGAAGAAGTAATGTTGTGCAATTTAGGTTTTTGCTCCTTATAAGAATTCTCCATTCGTGAGAAGTGGATTAGTACTTACTGTTACGGAGTGAAATGAACGTTTGAGATGTAGATTTAGTTGGTTGAAAACGGGTAGTGGAAGGTTTGTATGTCGAGTGGAAAGTTTACGTGCCGCCTTTGAATATTGCATCGTTTCATCTTGTTTTATTTCAATAAAAAAGGATGCAATTCCAAGAGTGGCTGGAACCGATATACAATCCTGAAACGATCTTAATTTTCAACAATTAGCTTTTACTTAAAAAGGAGATGAACGAGTTGAGGCAGCCCATAATAGCAGGAAACTGGAAAATGTTCAAAACGATCGCAGAAACAAAGGCTTTTGTAGCAGACGTAATAGGTAAAGCGGAGGTAGACGGTGTAGAAAGCGTGATTTGTGCGCCTTACACAAGCCTGCCAGCACTAGTTGAAGCCGTAAAAGGCACATCACTTAAAGTCGGCGCTCAGAACTTGCATTTTGAAGACAACGGCGCATTCACAGGTGAAATCAGCGGCATTATGCTAAAAGAACTAGGCGTAGATTACGTCATAATTGGCCATTCCGAGCGCAGAGCTTATTTTGCAGAATCCGACGAAATCGTCAACAAAAAAGTTCATGCAGCCTTCAAGCACAGCTTATTGCCGATCGTTTGCGTTGGCGAAAAGCTCGAAGAACGCGAAGCTGGACAAACCAAAGAAGTTTGCAAAGTACAAACAGAAGCAGCATTGCAAGGCTTGAGCACAGAGCAAGCGGCACAGGTTGTCATTGCATACGAGCCAATTTGGGCGATTGGAACAGGCAAGTCGTCAACTTCTGAGGATGCTAACGAAGTAATCAGCTACATACGCGAGCTGGTAAAAGGTCAATTCGGCGCAGCGGTTGCAGATGCAGTGCGTATCCAATACGGCGGCAGCGTGAAACCAGGCAACATTAAAGAATATATGGCGATGTCAGATATCGACGGTGCTCTTGTCGGCGGTGCCAGCCTTGAAGGAGCATCCTATACTCAATTAGTAGAGGGGGCCAAATAAATGTCTAGACCAAAGCCAGTAGCTCTAATTATTCTCGATGGATTCGGACTGCGTAATATTGTGCAAGGCAATGCTGTAGCGCAAGCGAACAAGCCGAACTATGATCGTTATATGGCGACCTACCCGAATACAACGTTAATTGCATGCGGTGAAGCAGTAGGTTTGCCCGAAGGTCAAATGGGCAATTCTGAAGTAGGACATCTAAACATTGGATCAGGTCGAATTGTTTATCAGGACTTAACGCGGATTTCTAAATCGATTCGTGATGGTGATTTTTTCGAAAATGAGACTTTGGTTGGGGCTATTCGTTACGCTAGAGACAGTCAGAAAAAGCTGCACTTATACGGTTTGCTTTCCGATGGCGGCGTGCATAGTCACATTAAGCATTTATTCGCTTTACTGGATCTGGCTAAAAGAGAAGGCTTGAAGGATGTTTACATCCATGCATTTCTCGACGGTCGTGATGTTCAACCAGATAGCGGTAAGGATTATATGATGCAGCTGCAAGCCAAAATCGCTGAAGTTGGCGTCGGCCAAATTGCTACCGTACAAGGTCGTTATTATGCCATGGATCGTGACAAACGTTGGGACCGGGTACAGCTTTCCTATCGTTCTATGGTTTACGGCGACGGTCCGCAGAATACGGATCCCATGCAAGTTATTCTCGATTCTTATGAGAAAAAAGTATTTGATGAATTCGTACTGCCAACCGTTATTGTAAAAACAGATGGAACTCCAGTAGCATTAGTTGAGGACGAGGATGCCGTTATTTTCTATAACTTCCGCCCTGACCGCGCTATCCAGTTATCTAATGTTTTTAATAATGTCGATTTTAGAGAGTTTGATCGTGGTGTGCAGTGGCCGCGAAATTTATATTTCGTTAGCTTGACGAAGTTCAGTGAAACGGTGGGCGGACTTGTAGCTTACAAATCCAATAACTTGGATAATACGTTGGCCGAAGTATTGGCTCAAAACGGTTTGACTCAGCTGCATACGGCTGAAACGGAAAAATATCCGCATGTGACGTTCTTTTTCAACGGGGGTCGTGAATCGGCTATGCCTGGAGAAAGTCGCATTATGATCAAGTCACCTAATGTGGCAACGTATGATTTAAAGCCAGAGATGAGCGCATACGAATTGGCAGCATCCACTGTAGCTGAAATCGAAGCAGATCGTCATGATGTAATCATTCTTAATTTTGCTAATCCGGATATGGTGGGTCACTCTGGCTTGCTGGAGCCAACTATCAAGGCTATTGAAGCTACAGACGAGTGTCTGGGTCAAGTAGTGGAAGCGATCCTGGCAAAAGGCGGAATTGCCTTAATTACAGCAGATCACGGTAATGCAGATGAAGTTAGAGATCCAGAAGGTCGTCCGATGACGGCTCATACTACAAATCCCGTTCCTTTTATTGTCACAGCTAAACATGTTACACTAAGAGAAGGCGGCATTTTGGCTGATATAGCACCAACGATTTTAGACATATTGCAAGTAGCCCAACCGATTGAGATGACAGGAACATCCATAATTCAAAAATAAGGAGTGTTAGAAACCATGACAATTATTTCCAATGTTTATGCACGCGAGGTTCTAGATTCACGAGGCAATCCAACTGTTGAGGTAGAAGTTTACTTAGAATCCGGCGCACTAGGTCGCGCTATCGTTCCATCAGGAGCTTCCACAGGCGCATACGAAGCCGTTGAGCTTCGCGACGGTGACAAAGGTCGTTACTTAGGTAAAGGCGTTCTAAAAGCTGTAGAAAACGTCAACGAAATTATTTCACCAGAAGTAATTGGCATGGATGCATTAGATCAAGTCGGTATTGACCAGCTAATGATCGAATTAGACGGAACTCCGAACAAAGCTAGATTAGGCGCTAATGCTATTCTTGCAGTCTCCATGGCCGTAGCTCGCGCTGCTGCAGAAGCTTTGGATGTACCTTTGTATGTTTACCTAGGTGGATTCAATGCTAAAACTTTGCCAGTACCGATGATGAATATTATCAATGGTGGTGAGCACGCAGATAACAATATCGACGTTCAAGAATTCATGGTTATCCCGGTTGGTGCTGAGAGCTTTAAAGAAGCATTGCGTACAGGTGCTGAAATTTTCCATAGCTTAAAGGCTGTTCTTAAAGAAAAAGGCTTGAACACTGCAGTGGGTGACGAAGGCGGATTTGCTCCAAACCTTAGCTCCAATGAAGAGGCAATCGTTACTATTCTTGAAGCAATCGAAAAAGCCGGTTACAAACCAGGCGTAGATGTATTCCTAGGTATGGACGTGGCTTCAACTGAGTTCTACAAAGATGGCAAGTACCACCTTGCAGGCGAAGGCAAATCCTATACATCAGCTGAGTGGGTTGATTTCTTGGCGGATTGGGCAGACAGATATCCGATTATCTCCATTGAAGATGGCTGTTCCGAAGATGATTGGGAAGGCTGGAAGCTTCTAACTGAGCGTCTTGGCGATAAAATTCAACTAGTAGGCGATGATTTGTTCGTTACAAACACGGAGCGTCTTGAAAGAGGAATTAACGAAAATATCGGTAACTCCATCCTAGTTAAAGTTAACCAAATCGGTACTTTGACAGAAACTTTTGATGCGATTGAAATGGCTAAACGTGCGGGTTACACAGCTGTAATCTCTCACCGTTCAGGCGAAAGCGAAGACAGCACAATTGCTGACATCGCAGTAGCTGCAAACGCTGGCCAAATCAAAACAGGCGCACCGTCACGTACGGATCGCGTTGCTAAGTACAATCAATTGCTTCGCATCGAGGACGAGTTGGCTCAAGTGGGCAAATATGCTGGTAAGTCAGCATTCTATAACCTTAAGAAATTCAAGTAAGCTTCTAAACGAATTCTATAAATAAATCCTAACAAGGGTGGCTGCGGATTAAACGCAACCATCCTTGTTTTTTAGCGTATTAGGAAAGCGGATATTTGCGAGTGCGGGAGGTAAGGCTATGGTAAAGTGGTCCAAAACAATTTTGTATATTCTGGGATCGGCGATTTTAGCGAATTTTTTGCCGTTTTCTTCTTTTTTTAAGAATGTGGATACGTTGATTCATGAATTCGGGCATGCATGGATGACACTGGTCCTATCGGGTAGTGTGATGAATATTGCTTTATATTCCGACCAAAGCGGGGTAACGCGTTCGGCGGTTTCTAATGGCTGGTCGATGCTGCCGATTGGGCTAGCTGGGTATATGACGGCTTCGTTGTTTACTTGGTTCTTGTTTGCTTCCTATGCTAAAGGCAAGCAAAGAAGCGGTTTAATGGCAATTACGATTATTGCTGCTGCTACTTTGGTATTTTTTGTGAGAAACGGGTATGGTTTTATTTGGTTGCTTGGTTTTATCGCCTTGAATGTGGTGGTGCTAATGTTCGCGGGAAAAGGGATAAGCCGCTTTTACTACTTATTGATCGCCTTCTTGTCCTTAGAGGAGTCTGTTTTCGGTCCAATTTGGCTGAACTTTTCAGCTGTCCTTCATTCCGGTAGAGCAGGAGACGCCAGCTTGCTGAGTCAAACGACATCCGTTCCTGCCTTGGTCTGGTCATTATGGTTCACTTTATTCGCGGCTTGGTGTGCGAAGCAGGCGATCACAGCTTTTGTCGGGCGGGAAAAGAATCCAAAATGAGCAAACAAGATCACCAGCGAGTGGACTTTACACCAGAAATAGTTGTCTTTTGCTCGCCCTTATGATAGAATACTCTTGCTGTCTGTATACGAACGGAACCTGCCAGTCGGCGTAGGGTGCCGATTTGACATTTAATAGGAGGAACAATCATGGAAATTACGTTGAAAATATTTCTAATTATTATTTCATTAGGTCTAATTACCGCGGTATTGCTGCAAAAAGGGAAAAGCGCTGGTATATCTGGAGCTATTTCAGGTGGAGCTGAGCATTTATTCGGTAAAACTAAAGCACGTGGCTTGGACTTGTTCTTATCCCGTTTAACGATGGTATTGGCTGGATTGTTTATCGTTCTTTCCGTAATGGTTGCTTACGTTGTAAAATAATGCTTAAAAACTTTCTAAACAGTGGGACTTGCTCCTACTGTTTTTTCTTTTTCCATGAAGTAGGGTGCGCGTCCTAGGTTTTGGCAGTTAAAAATAGTGTATACTAACAGTTACATAGACAATATTTACAAATAGAGACATTTAATTTGGGAAGGCTGGTGAATATATTGGTATCAGAGCAGGAATTACTCGAATATATGAGGGGAAAAGCTTATAAACCCTTGACGTATGTGGAGATGGAAAAGCATTTTCAAATAAATAATGCCGATGATTTTCGTGAATTTTTAAAAATGCTGAGTCAATTGGAGCAGGCAGGTACAGTGATTCGTACCCGCAATGAAAGATATGGAGTACCGGAACGGATGAATTTGATTCGAGGCAAGCTGCAAGCCCATGCTAAGGGCTTTGGTTTCTTATTGCCTGAGGACAAAACACAGCCGGATGTTTACATACATGCGAATGACCTTCATGGTGCGATGAATAATGATATTATTTTTGTGCGAATTACGTTAAAGGGTGCGACAGGCGGCAAGCTCGAGGGTGAAGTGGTGCGGGTTATTACGCGAGCTAATACGCAGGTTGTAGGTGTATTTCAGGATCGTGAAACTCATGCTTACTTGTTGCCGGATGATAAGCGGATGGTACGGGATATTTTTATTCCAAAGATTTCGTATTTAGGTGCAGTGGATGGACAAAAGGTCGTTGTGAAAATTGTCAATTACCCCGAAGGCCATGCGGCTGCAGAGGGTGAAGTTATTGAAGTGCTGGGGCATAAAGATGATCCTGGTGTTGATATCCTATCTGTTATCCGTAAATTTAATTTGCCCGAGGCATTTAGTGAGGAAGTTAATGCAGAAGCAGATAAAGTTCCAGACACGATTCGCGAGGACGAGCTTGTTGGACGTCGCGATCTACGCGGTAAACGGATTGTAACGATTGATGGTGAGGATGCCAAGGATCTAGATGATGCGGTTAATGTTGAGCGTTTGCCTAATGGAAACTTCTCGTTAGGTGTACATATCGCGGATGTGAGTTATTATGTTCGTGAGAACTCTCCTTTGGATGTGGAAGCTTATAATCGTGGGTGCAGTGTGTACTTGGTCGATCGAGTGATCCCCATGCTGCCGCACCGGCTATCTAACGGGATTTGCAGCTTGAATCCGAAGGTGGACCGCTTAACCATGTCCTGTGAAATGGAGATCGATTCTAACGGGATCGTTGTTCATCATGAGATTTTTACGAGTGTAATTAAAACCAGTGAACGCATGACCTATACGAATGTACGCAAAATTCTGCGCGGTGAAGATGCCGAATTATTGACACAATATGATTATATTAAGGCTGATTTCTTCCTGATGGAAGAGCTGGCATTGAAGCTGCGCGGTCGCCGGATGAGTCGTGGTGCGATTGATTTTGATTTCCAAGAAGCGAAGATTAAAGTCGATGAGAACTGCAAGCCAATAGCGATTGAAAAAAGAGAGCGTTCGATTGCTGAATCGATTATTGAAGAGTTTATGTTAAAGGCCAATGAAACGGTTGCGGAGCACTTTAACTTGTTAAAAGTACCGTTCCTCTATCGGATACATGAAGATCCAGACGCGGAAAAGCTGCTGCATTTCATGGAGTTTATTACTAACTTTGGTTATGTGGTCAAAGGGATGACGGGCAATCGTGTTCAGCCGCGTGTGCTGCAGAACCTGTTAGCCGAGATTAAAGGCAAGAAGGAAGAAACGGTAATCAGTACGGTGTTATTAAGATCTATGAAACAGGCTCGTTATGATGCGGAGAGCACGGGGCATTTTGGCTTGGCTGCCGAATATTATTCTCACTTTACATCGCCAATTAGAAGGTACCCTGATTTAATCATTCATCGCGTGATGAGGGAGATTATTGAGGCTGGTCAAGCGAAAGCTGAGCCAGAGGTTAAAAAACGCGGGCGGAAGAAAAAGGTTGAGGAAGTTGTTGAAGGGGCTGAAGGTTCAAGTGCTGGAGAATTAGGTGCTGGAGCGTTAAGTGCTGGAACCTTAAGTGCTGAGCCTATTAAAGCCACACCGATTGGTGGTGGTCTTTCTGCGAAGAGATTTGAGCATCTTGCTGCTCGGATGGTGGATATTGCTCGCCAGTCTTCTGAGCGTGAGCGTGTGGCGGTTGAAGCTGAGCGTGAGACGGATGCCTTGAAGAAAGCCGAGTTCATGCTGGATAAAGTCGGCGAGGAATTCGAAGGCATCATCAGCAGCGTGACCAGCTTCGGGATGTTCGTTGAGCTGGATAACACGGTGGAAGGGTTGATCCGTCTTAGCGATCTGACGGATGATTATTATAATCATCAAGCTGCGCAGCATGCGCTGATTGGCGAACGAACCAGTAAAGTTTATCGCATCGGCGATGAAGTTAAGGTGCGCGTAGCGCGAGTGAGCATAGCGGAGCACACCATCGATTTTGAGATGGTGGATATGAAGCCGCGCGGCGAGAGGGTTCCTCGCGCGAAGATGTTCCCGCGCGGTGCCGGCGGCGCGGGTGAAGGCCGCGGACGCGGCGGCGGTTTCGCTGGCGGGCGCAGCGGCGAAAGCGGGGCTAGCCGCCGCAAGCGTAGCAGCGGCGAAGGTTCTAGCGCGCGCGGCGGCGGTAAGCGCGGCGCAAGGGCGGGCGAGCCTGTAGGCGGCGGAGCCTCTACGGGCGAGAGCAAGCGCAGTGGCACGAATACGAATAGTATCGTGCCGGGGCAGGGCGTTTCGGTTGGCAATCCTCGCGCTGGTGCTAACGCAGCAGGCAAGGCCAAATCATCGAAACGCAGTAAAAAACCGTTTTACAAAGGTGTCGCCAGCACCAGTCCAAAACGGAAAAAATAACTAAAACCATTTCTTCAACCCGATACGCCTTGATTTATCGGGTTGAAGTTGATACAATTTACTCCTAGTCACGAGAATTGCCATTTAATGCTACGTCAATAACAATGAGGTGAACCATGGGTAAGACATCCATGCACGACAAACCGCTCGCACAGAACAAAAAAGCTTCCCATGATTATTTCATTGAGGAAACGTACGAATGTGGCATGATCCTAACGGGGACGGAGATTAAATCCGTACGCAAAGGAAGAGCGAACATCGGAGACAGCTTTGCTACCATTCGTAACGGAGAAGCTTGGGTGCATAATATGCATATCAGCCCCTTCGAGAATGGCAACACCAGCAACCCGCCTGACCCGACTCGCACACGTAAGCTTTTGCTGAAGAAGCCTGAGATTAAGAAACTGCTCGGTGCTGCGAAGCAACAAGGTTATGCGATTGTACCGCTTAAAGTCTATATTAAAAATGGCTATGCCAAGCTTTTAATCGGACTAGGTAAAGGTAAGAAATCGTATGACAAGCGTGAGACAGATGAGAAAAGAGATGCAACACGCGACATTCAACGTGCTTTGCGTGAGAAACAGAAGAAGATACTGTAATCGCAGTATTGGGGCTTTTCGGTGGAGTTACCAATAGTTAAGCTGCGTAATCGGCATCCATTTATGCTATACTGATTAAGTAAGATTTTAGACAAGTTTGAACTGCTTGACCGCAAGGTCAGTAACCTTCAATACTGTCAATTCATGGGGACGTTTATGGATTCGACGGGGGTAGTTTGGGCATAGGTAGCGAGTAGTGGGGACGCGTCCGCTTTATCAACGCTAAAGCCTATTAAACGGCAAAACTCAAAACAACTACGCTTTAGCAGCCTAAGAACTGTCGGCGTGCTTCTCCTCAGCATCGTCCATGTGACTGAGACAGGGGCTCAACAGTAGTGGAATACGCTAACCCATCTCCGCCTGCGGTGGGCTGAAGAAGACAATCAGGCTGACCCAAAGAGTAGTCGGTTACAGGACGACACTAGGGTGACATCAAATCTGTAACTACACTCGTAGAAGCATATGTTGCGATACCTTCGGACAGGGGTTCGACTCCCCTCGTCTCCACCATGAAAGCCCCGACCGCATGAGGTCGGGGCTTTGTTTTACCTAAAATTGTAGCCCGATTGTAGCCGTTAGTTTTTTAACTATTAATTTCATTGTATTTCGAATTTATATATTACAAAAATTTCGTCATAACTGGTATCAAATTTTATTACAGAACTTACATTTTCATTGGGATGTAAAAGCAATTTATAAAGTATAATATGTGTCTTGAAGCATAATCCTACCTTTTTGTAGTGAAATACTTCAAAATACTGACGGCAAAGAAATGCTTCAAATTCGATAAAAAAAGAAGCCGCCAAGGCAACTCCCATAGATGAAATTTTATTATTGTTATTATGCTATCATTACCCGTTAGTCATACATGTCGCTCAAAATCAGCTCTGCACCACTGAGGATGAAAAAAGGATTTTCATGGTAGTTTAATGATATGCCAATTGCTTTTTTCACTCAATCAAGCCCAAAGAAATCATCAAAAGATTCTCCGTTTAACTTGAATAGCATCCGATAAACACCCAAATTTTTATTCTTGTACTCAATTGGTATGTAGGAGACTGCGTAATCAAATTGATATGAGATAGCATCGTATTCCTTTGATTCATCCCATCTGTCAATAAATAGTGCTACATTCTTAAGTTGAATATTGAGTTGCGATTCATCAAAATCTTCTCCAAAGACTTCTCTACATTCTTGGGGATCATCGTTTTTATAATTATTGAAGCAATACCAAAAACCATCAATACTTTTCTTTTCAATTTCATTTTCCAAAGACCATTTTCGTAACTCGTTTATCATATTAGAACCATCCTTTATTTATCAATATCCGACCGATTTTATTGCTTTTGTTTAAGTATACCAACCAGAACTTGCTAAGTTAAACTGCCAGTTACTTTAGCGAACAAGGAATATTAAATGTAGCAATTTCTACCATTATCTTTCATTCAAAGAAATAAGTTCATTCCTGGGGCTTCAGTTGCCCTCTCCTGAAATCCGAACTTTTCATAAAATGCTTTTTTACCCTTAGCACAAGCGAGTTGAACCCATCGAATATTTTTAGACTTACAATGATTTAAAAGGTTCTCCATTATACGTTTTCCAAGACCTTGGTTCTGATACTCAGGTAAAACAATCATTTCACAAATAAAACATTGAATAAATCCATCGGATACTATACGACCTGAAGCCACAAGCTTATCATCATTGTAGGCAGATACTATAAACCAGCTATTTTTTAATCCCTCATAAAGCAAGTCAGCAGTAAATACCCCATCATTGTTCCAACCAGTAGATTGGTATAAATGAAAATAGTCTTCCTTATTAGGAATATCTTTGTGAAAAGAAATATCCAGTTAAATCAGCCTCCCTATGAATATATCAAATGGTATAAATTTTGTATCAATGGGACTGCATATCTAACAGAAGACTCGCTATGCTGTAGTCACCCGTTAGTTGAGTAATGAAAACGAAAGCGTCAACAACTTCTAACGGGGTACCGTTGCAAAGGATTGCTTATTCTTTGAATATATTATTGATATATGCCCTCCAATAGTCCACTAACCAATCGTTATATTTATCATACAGTGGTCTTATATCTTCCTTCGACAAAGTGTGAGCGATACATCCTCTGTCATCGTACATATGAAAAAGAATATTTTTTTCTTTGTTAATAAAGTAAATCTTCTGTCCGATGGCTGGTTCTTTACCCTGCTCATAATGAGAAATGCCTTCAAAGATTTTCTTGGATGGAAATGAAGAAACCAACCCAAATAAGATTTTAATTTGGTATTCATTCTTTACTTCGATGCTGATTCCATTCTCATCTTCGTCCTCATCTAAATCAATACCGATTCCAGTTTCTAATGACTTGCCTTCAAGAAGATCGTAAAGATAGTTCGGCGTTGTGTTTCCGAACATTGGATCTTCATACCCTGCCCAGTCTTTGATGTATACATATATATAATCTTCTGGTTTAAACAGCTCTTCAAAGATC
This sequence comes from Paenibacillus psychroresistens, assembly GCF_009728935.1. GTDB lineage: Bacteria > Bacillota > Bacilli > Paenibacillales > NBRC-103111 > Paenibacillus_AC > Paenibacillus_AC psychroresistens. The sequence continues at coordinate 419,560 of NZ_CP034235.1, forward strand.
ATGCTAACTCTTCTGTTTACTTGAAGTAGCCGTTGCTTTGAACCGTTACGATATGGCTCACCCAATTCAAATCGAATATTTGTATCGCTCCAAAAGTTAGGGAACTTTTCCTGTAAATATTCATTAATTTCCTGTATCATTCTGCACCCCAATGCACTTTATTCCGCTCTCCTGCCCGTTCCCTCAATAGAAAAGAAGAGTTATTTCAGAATAGCAAGCTGTTCAGCTATCGTATCCGTTTAATTTTTTTTGCCTATTACCTAATCTTTATTAATTTGTGTAATTGCTTGTTTAATTTCACCACCAAAAGCCCATCCTTTTGCTTCAAGAAACTCAGTAAACGCGTCTAAAAAATCATTAATATGAATTGACTCCTTAAACCTACCATCTATAACATTTCCCTTAATATGTATTTCCGCTAATTTCTTTTTATTAAGGACCACTTCATTTTCCCACACTGGTTTCCATAAAGGGTCTTTTTCATAATCATATTTATCAACATTATTTAAATAATTCTTCTCACTAACACCAAATTTAATAAAGTTCCTTTGTGCTTGCCTTAAACAAACTCCATTTGCACCACCCCAATAATCTGGATTTTCATTCATCAGATTATCGTCTTCCCAATAACAAATGTCACAAATATCAAATGTACCAGAAGGTTCTTCATCAAATGCTCTGTACCCACAACAAGGACAAGTATATTTATTCATAACATCGACTCTTTCTTATGAGATTTTATTGTCGAAATATATTAAATTTACAATCTCAACCGTGAACAAAGGATTTACCTCTCACATTACGCATCAAGTATATCCATATTTTAACACATTCCTGTGAAAGATAACTACCCGTAGCTTAATGTTTAATCCAAATTAATATCAATTCAACTTTAGAACTTTAAACAACGATATGCTCCAGCGTTTACAGATTATGTATCAAGTCAGATGATAAAAAAGTTGTATTAATAAAAAACAAAATAGGTAGGACTGTCCTACCTATTTTTTGTTAGGATCATTTAGTTTTCAAGAGCTAATCCCATTATGTCTATTGTTTTTTTATGAGTTTTATCAAATCGGTGGGTATAGATTTTGCTCGTGGTAGAAATATTAGAGTGACCCAAAACCTCAGAAATTGACATTAAATCAACTTTTTTATCATAGAGGATACTTGCGAAGGAGTGTCTTAAGTCATGTAATCGAATTTTTTTAAAATTATTCTTCTTAAGGAAATTACTGAAGTGTTCACTTAGCGAATTCACTCGATAAGGCGATCCATCGTTTTTTGTAAATACATAATCAGAATTAATATATTGATCTTTAAATACTTTTTGATTTATGGCTTGTTCATCCTTCTGCTTTAATAATGCATCGTGAAGATCGGCTGGGATGTGAATACATCTTATACTTGATGCATTTTTGGGTTCCTTAATAATGGTTTTCTTTCCTGCAGACGTTCTTACTTCCTTTATTAGTATAGTTCGATTTTCGAGGTCAATAAATTGCCAACGTAAACCGATAATTTCAGATCGTCTTAAGCCTAAATAAGATCCAAGGTATACAGCAATTGCGATTGGTGTATCATTTACTTTATTTAGTAATTGGCGTATTTCTGAAGATTCATAAGTGCCTCCAACGAATGGTTTAATTTTTGGTAGAACTACTGCTTCTAATACATTACGATACACCAAGTCTTGGGTTTTTCCGTAGTTGATTGCGCATTTTAAGCAAATATGGTGTTTATGCACAGTATTTGGAGATAGTCCATTATCGTCTATTAGATGATTGTAGTAGTTTTGAATATGAAGAGCTGTAAGTTTGCTAAGTTCAATTTCACCAAGGTATGGTATGAGGTGTTTATAGATAATATTCTCATAGCCATATAAAGTTGTTTCAGCCCATATTTTATTCTTGGTATGAACTTTTAGCCATAATTCCATTAATTCTTTGATTGTGCATTTGGATGACGTTACAATTATCCCTCGATTGAGATTAGTATTAAATTCACTTAATAATGCGTTAGCTTCTTTTTTACTTGAAACGTTTTTGGATCGTCGATCACGCTTTCCCTTTGTATCAGTACCATAATCAAAAGTGACACGATAGCTATCACCAATTTTTTTAATGTAACCAGCCATAAATTCACACCTTTTAAATAAAATAAATTAAACTTATTATTTTTTTGGAGCAATGATTGAGAATGACTCGGGATATAAACCGAGGTTAAGATCCGCCTCAAATTCGCTTAATATTGCGTTTGCTTCTTTTCTGCTTGGAACAGTTTTGTGTTGTTGTTTACGGATTCCTTTTTCATCAATTCCGTATTCAAGGGTAACAAGATAATTAGCTCCAATTTTTTTAATATTTCCAGCCATTTAAATCACACCTTTCAGATTAGTTTATGATACTTTCGTTTATTGGTTGATCCATTTAAAGAGTTGCTCTTCAGGTATCCGAATTTGTTTCCCAATTTTTATATGGGGTATAATACCTTCACTTATCTTGCTATACATAACGTTCTTCCCGACTCTCAGTATCTTCCTTGCCTCATCAATGGTTAATAGGTGATTGTTATTACTCATGTGTTTACCTCCTTTCTTAATGGATATTGAATATGTTTTGGACATAGCTCAATGTGGTTTTGGAAATACCACATTTGGGAGTTATGTAGGAGAACAGTAATGATGACAAGGGAATGAAATGAGGTAGATTAACGGAAAAAGGAGAAGGAGGAGAGGAGTTTAATTTAAAATTTAATTGCTGCATTTACTGAACTAATTAAAATATGATGCCACGATAATTTGTAATGTTATAAATGAAGATTTCACACCTTGAGTAAGTTTTCAGCTTGATGGAGTTTTAATATTGTAGATAGGGCATCTATCGATTGAAGTATGCTTGACTCATCGTGTCTACTTAATTCAGGAAGTGTTTGATCTAATAGTGTTAATAATTCCAATAGAGCGACTTTTGCCTCTATCGTTGCTTGTGTTCTACCAATCAAGAATTCGGAAAATAGAATCTTCTCCTTAAGCAATTCTGTTAGTGATAGATTATTAAAATTTTCAATATTTGGTGGTGTTATACCCTCGTCCACTAAAACAGCATCTAATAATAACCTCTCAGGTTCAAATAGACTTTTTGCTAACATGTGTAGAGCAGGGTATGAGGGGTTTTTCCGTTCGCCTCGTTCAATTCGGCTGATATATGAAGCTGTAAGATTGGCTCTTTTTGCAAGAACACTTAAAGAAATTTTCTTGCTCAAACGAATTGTGGAAATTATTTTACCAAGATGCGATCCCGTTGGTTCCTTTTCAGAATCGTTAGAATTGATATTCATTTTGGCGCTCCTTTCGTATTTGAATAATATTACAATAATATATAATCGACCTAATGTCAAATAAATAATATTTTATTGACTATAGTCAATAAAATATTATTTAAATAAAGTTATTTTAGGAATTATGTGCTAAATGATAAACCTACGGTTTTCCTCGCTCCAAGAGATTTAAATTTATAATACAAACATCATGATGTTCAAATTTTCTCGATTTTTGTATATTTCCGAAAGTATTTTGCCTATATTTCAGCAGTTACCATCTACTTATGGAATTAAATTTTATGGTACATCAATATGAATAATAGGAGCAGACATGTAAAGAGTGTCTGCTTTTTTGTCGAATGCTGTTTATCCGTGTTATAAACTATGACCCATCAGTATAGGATATTAAATCTATTCTATGTGTTATATCAAAAGTGAATTAATCTACGTGACATTGGGAGTTTAATTACGTATAGTCCGTTAATGAGAAATCGGACGTTAATATAAAAAGTATCGGCGTTGAAGGAATAATCGCCTTAAAATATAACCGAGGAACTAACTCTTCCTGGCAATGCCGTTGTTGGTGGGCGTTTTTGCCTTGATAGTTCGGTAAGGCATAGCCCGCCATAGCCGAACTTATAAAGATGTCCATTTTTTAGGATGTGACTGTCCTGGTTCCCGCAAGGGATAGGGGGGCAAGCAATAATTGTTGTGATTACGGAGCGTTTGATACCAGACCTTGGCTCCGCTGAGCTTGTCGCTATGCGAGGCTGATGATACGGATACCTCGGCGGTTATACGCCTTTCCTCTCAGCCCCCCCTGCTACGCTAATAATATTGAATTAGCGTAGCAGGGGGGGGCATCGAGCCGTTTCCTGTACAGAGACCGCCCTCCCTTACAGTCAAGTGCTGCAGATTAGTAACAATTGCAATAGGGACAAATTAGAGAAAAAGAAACAAGGCGAGATGGCGGGGGGCAAGTTCAAAGCACAACTGTAAATGCAATTTAGATTAATAAAACACATTCTACTGCAAGAAGTAAATTCAGTTATTTAGTAGTTGTCATTGGTCTTGTTACTTACTTAACAGCAAATATAAGGACTTGCTATATTAGGTATTCCGCTTAGCTACTTAACTATGTTGAAGCAGCAGTTAAGTATTATAATATCCATACTGTTTACACATGAGGAAGGATATGGTTTACTCAATTATGACTGTATTAAATAATACATGAGGGGTACATATGGTACGAGAAATCCCCGTCCAAGGGCCTTTTGTCGTTGGGTATGCACACAATGAACTCTTTGGTAGTACGAAATATCCTCAAAAATATGACGGGGAAATTGTTAAAGATATATCGTCTGCTTTCTTTTTCAAGAATGAAGAGGCATTAAACTATGCACAAGAGGGTTATACAGTGTTTGCTGTAGAAGCGACCTTCAACTTCAAATGGTCGAACTTTGCCCAGATGTACCTAAACGCAAACTCCAAAGAAAGAATCTGTTAAAGGCTGCACTTACTGTTCTGTAAAATATCTTAAACTGAACGAAAATGCTGTAGCTTGTCCAATATGCCAAGTGAATTTGCGGTGTAATTCATGTCAGCATTGTATTTGTGGAAGTTGAAAGTGATATTACGTTTTATATATGATTTAACAGAGGGGGTATATGAAAATGTTTTTTTTAAAAAAGAAAATGAAAGACAAAGAAATAATAGAAATATCAACAACTGTGCTTGATCAGAAAGTAGAAGCTATAATTCGTTATACACATAATTACTCTGGGTTTAATTATCGAATGCTATGTAAGCGGTTTCCGAGATTTGAGGAAGAGACTGACGATTATTTAAGTGCATTTATGGAATTATACACTGCAGCGGCTTTGAGTGTTGCTTTGCACTCCCCATCAATTTCCGAGAGTAAATTTTATGGTAATGTTCTTAGTGCATTGGAAAGGCAAACTCTCATTTACTTTGAGAGTAATGGGGAGGATATGTTTAAGTTTGTTTTAAACTGCATTGATTTTTATAAAAAGCATGCGATTAAAATAATAAAAAGAGGTTACAACTTCTCAGATATTCCAGCCTTTTGGTTATTGTATAATCTTGAAGTTTATAAGGACTTTGAGAACGACTACGTCTTAATAGAACAACTTGGTAATGAATTGACGAACCACTTTATTTATATTTTTGAGGATACATGGGAATACAAAGAGGTCGATCCCCTCGAAATGCTATGATAGAATACTGGAATCTGACAATCAAAATTAAACTCCTATTGAAAAGTTAGAAATATAATAATTACGCCAAAAATCCGCTTATCTGCCTCTTCCTATTTGCGCTGACTCTTTATTTTAAATGCTTCAAACATCCACTTTACTGGGGGATAGAGGAATAAATAGGAAATATGTCGAAATAGCACTAATAAAGATATTAATTACCGATACTTAAGCTCCAATATTATTTAAGGTGAACTAAATATATTTAAAACAGGGGATGCTGCGGTATGATTGAAAAAATCAAAATTAATAACAGAGCGAGTTATGATCAAGTTGGTATTGTGTTAGATCAATTGAAACAAGTGAACTTTATCTACGGTACAAACGGTACAGGGAAAACGACATTATCAAATTCAATCAAAAACTCTGAAGAGTTCCCAGATTGTAAGATAACTTGGAATAGAGATATAGCGATCAAAAAATTGGTGTATAACAAAGAATTTGTAGAAGAAAACTTTCACCAAAAAAATAACATAAAGGGTATTTTTACATTAGGTAAAGAGTCTCTTGATATACAAGAGAAAATAACAAGTAAGGCAAGCGAAATAACGAAACTAAACGATGAAATGTTGAAACTAAAAGATAATTTTATTCAAAAAAGTATAGAAAGAAATGAAAATGAAGCAGAATATGAAGAAAAATGTTGGATACTTAAAATTAAGTATGATAGTGATCTTGAGGAAGCATTCAAAGGTTATAGGGCTGGAAAGAATAAATTTAAAGATAAATGTAAGTTAGAATCAATTAATGCGGATACAAGTATGATATTTGAGGAATTGAAAAGTTTATCAAGTAAAATTTTTAGAGGCACTAAACAGAGAATACATACCATAAATTACATTGAGTTCAAAGGGACTTCGACTGTCATTAACAACCCGATTTTAAATAATCGAATTATTGGGCAAGAAGATATAGATATCGCTAATTTGATTACCAAATTAAACATTAGTGACTGGGTGAAGCAAGGTCATATTCATATGCAAATGACAGAAGGAATTTGTCCTTTCTGTCAACAAAATTTAAATGAAGTATTTAAAGTGAAATTAGATCAATATTTTAATGATTCTTACAACGAACAACTTAAAGAATTAGAAGGCTTTAATTATAAATATGTTACTATGGTTGATGAGATACTGAATCAAATTGAAAACGTATTAAAATTGGAAAATGAGTTTATTCATAATGAAAATATAATAACCCAGAAAATCATTATTTTTACCAAGCATGAATCTAACAAGATATTAATAATGAAAAAAATGAAAGAGCCGAGTTGCTCTGTGACCCTTGAAGCAATTGGTGAAGAATTACAAAAAATAAGTGAATGTATAAACCAAGCAAACAAAAACATTAGTAATCACAATGCAATAATAGACAATTTTAACTTTGAGAAAGATAAATTAATTACTTCAATTTGGACATTCATTGCTGCTGAGAATAAGGAAGATCATAAAATCTATGTTGAAAAAGATTATCGTTTTGAGAAGGCAATTTCAGGGATAACATCTACCATAAATGTTAAAAATGCGAAAATATTGGAATTAATTTTAGAAGTAGAAGAGTTAGAAAGTCAAATAACAAGTGTGACACCATCTATAAATGGGATGAATAAACTTTTGCAATCATTTAGTTTTACAAACTTTAAATTTTTGGAAACTTCAGAAAGAGGTAGTTACAGTATAGTTAGACAAGATGGAGAAGATGCAAAGCAAACGTTAAGTGAAGGTGAAAAAACGTTTGTAACGTTTTTATATTTTATCCACTTACTTAACGGAAGTAATGATAAGAGTAGAATTACTGAGAATAAAATTGTTGTAATTGATGATCCGATTTCAAGTCTGGACAGTAATATTTTGTTTATAGTAAGTAATTTAATCAGAAAAATTATTGAGGATATTCGCACTCAAAAGGGTACAATCCAACAGGTATTCATTCTTACTCATAATATCTATTTCCACAAGGAAGTAACTTTCAATAAAGGGAAAGGTTCCAATAAATTAAAGGATGAGACGTTTTGGATTTTAAGAAAAAACAATAATATTTCTGAGATTCAAGGCTTTGATTGTAATCCAATTAAAACGTCTTATGAATTATTGTGGCAAGAGATACAATTTGCCCAAGAGAGATCTTCAAATACAGTACAAAACTTAATTAGAAGAATTATTGAAAATTATTTTAAAATATTTGGAAACTATAGCGAGGATGATATAATCAATAAATTCCAAGATGAAGAACAAATAATTTGTCGGGCGCTTTTATCATGGATAAATGATGGCTCTCACTTTACTAATGACGATTTATATATAGAATGTAATAATGATACTGTTATAAAGTATCTGAGTATTTTTGAGAGAATATTTGAAGTAACAGGACACCATGCACATTTTAAAATGATGATGGGGATTGAAGATGTAGCTTAAACGGTTGCATTGCGATAATAAGGTCGGTATAACTTTGGTAAAATCAAAATGTCATTTTTAAGATAAAATATTATCAAGAATTTGTTGTTGGTTACTATGTTTCGGCTCACTTTACAACGGAGCCAGTATTACATAATGAAGTTTATTACTTTCAAGACGATCAGGCGACCAAGATATCTCTACAAAGTTTTTATCATCTAACTTTGTCGATAATTAATCTCATCTTCTTTTATACGTTAACTGTCTCGGTAAGCTTGCTTCCGAGATTTTGATCAAAATTAACACATCTATGACTCAGACATTTAGCTATGAAGAAGACCTCGAGGTGAAAGTAAATGTCGATCATACTAAAATTATAAACGATGTAGACTATATTGAGAAAAAATGGATAAGTTTGAGGGGCGCTAACAATTAAATATAAAGTTGTATCTTCACAGGTTCCAATAATATCAAGTTCACGTTGGTGTCAACCACATTAATACATTGTTTAACAAATAGAACTGTTAGCTTCCTTAAAACAAAAGAAAGAACCGCCCTATATACTAAGCAATTGAAAATGATTTAGACATTGTCCGATATGGTATCAATTATCAGTTAATAGATGAGATATCGTCATAGTGCTTCAACATGTCTATAATCCTGTTGACTTGTTCCCTTGGAGCTAAGAAGCCTTCGACAAATCGTCAGAGGAGAACAATAACACTGGTAAAATCTTGTCGAATATTGGTATAATATCCTCAAGTTATCTTGCACAACGGGGGTCGAGAGGGTTGTATACTTTTACTGATACGGCTGTAAACATAATATTGCCCATACTAATATTGGCAATATCATTTTTACTTAAAATGACAATAAACAGAAACTTTTCATGGGAAGGATTTTTGGACGAATGGATTAAGTTTCCTACGGATATAGTATTTCTTTCAATCTCTTTTGTGACTACTTACATTCTGACAGATGGAAGCAACTTTAAAAGTGGAACAGTGTACCTTTTTATTTTATTTTTAACCTCAATTTTTACGTTCGCATTTGCTAAGAAAGCGACGGATTTGTTTGGAACTGTGAATAGCAGAATGTGGAAATCAATCGTGTTGTTCAACATTATTTCTTACGTATTTGCTATACCTACTATAATTATTTCAATACAATTAATGTTGTCAGGGGTGAACTCAAATGGATAATGCGATAGTTTCACAAACCATATTAATAAGTATTGTTTTAATAATTGTTTTAATAATGGTTGTAGTGATAATAGCATTTTATGCTGTAAAAAATGTCCGTGAAAGAAGCAAATATAAATATGATGAATTAGAAAAGCACATGGAAATGGAGAAAATGAGAGAATATTTTGAGCGAAAAATTAACGAGTTGACTGGAAAGATGCTTAGTGATGAATCACGGTGGAAACATGTTAATCATTTACTGCTTGAGTCACAAGATTATGAGTTCAACAAGCAAACTAATGTACGTACAGAAAATGAATTCACGTTATCAAACCTTTCCGATTTTTTTAAAGATGCGGGTATTTCAAAGAGTGATTTAACTGTTGAAAAAGACTTTGTGTTTGTACTAACGCCGTTTCATTCAGACGAAAGGGATACTTATGAGACTATTCGGGATGTATGTAATAATGCCTCTTTGCGTTGTGAAAGAGGAGATGAGACGTTCATTCAAACAGATATTCTCCCACACGTATTAAAATCGATTTTTCGTGCAAGGGTGGTAATAGTTAATCTTAATGGTAGAAATCCTAATGTATTTTATGAGTTAGGGTTAGCCCATGCGTTAGGAAAACCGACTATCTTATTATCAAAATCATTAAACGAGCTTCCTTTTGATTTAAAATCAAAACGTATAATTATATATAATGACTTTAATGAACTGAAAATTGAGTTGTACAAAACCTTAACTCATATATTTGCGAAGCAATAGAAAAATATTTATATAGAAATATTGCTTTACAGACAGTGTATTTTTACAAAAAAACACAAATTCCTAATATGACAATATGTTACTGAACTTGCCTGCTTTATTACGGCCGATAAGTCCATAAGACATTAAAAGTTTCAAAAATAGGAGTAGATTTCAGAATAATTGTGATCAAATCAAATTCGAATAAAAACCAATATAAAAACCAATATAAAAACAAATTAAATTGCTGAAGTGCCGCGAGAATGAGGTTCCTTTCCCCTCATTTTCGTGGCTCTTTTATTTGCATTTAAAGGGATGTTCGTTCAGTGGAATTCACTATAGTTAACAAGATTTAAAATGCTATTAGTCGCAAAAATCTAATATATCCGTATCATCTCATGGTGCAGTCTACTCGAAACTCACTTAGTAGTGAATAATTTCGTATCATATCAACTATAACAAATCATGGTTATTCAATTGTAATAGGGTTGCTTATAATTATTACGCTTGATATCGGTAGTGGGAACGATGAAGTGGGAACGGTGGGCTCCGCAATATCTACCGCGTCCTTACCCAGCCAAAAGCTGCTGGCTAAGTCACAGTAGAACGCCTACTCCGTGCAGTGAAATGTCGCCTTTGGCGATCGCAACAAGTTGCTCATTTCTCTTTCGTCGTTTCGGCTTATCGCTCCGCCCACCGTCCTAAACTAAGATTTTGTCGTATTAAAGCAAAGCAATTTCCAACAGTTCAAATATAGTAGAAAACGGGTCGGCTCTGCGACGTTTTCTGCTGTATTCTCACTTTTGGAACATTTCAAATAAGCCTTTGCTTATTTAAAATGAACAACACAAGGAAATCAGTAACCAATAAAGGAGGTTCATGCAGAAATGGCACGTGGACGCAAAAGTAATTACATTAATAAATTAACAAGCAAGGATCAGGCAATGCTTAGAGCATTTAGAAATTGTGGTTTCTTACAAAAAAGCCACTTGCAGGATAAGCTTGGTCTAAGTGATCGTAGAATAGAGAATTTTATTCGTGATCAATATATCGAGAAGTGCGTCGTAGATAACAATAAAACAAAAGAAGCGGAGTATGTATACCGCTTGTCAAAGAAAGGACAAGAATTATGTAAGAATCATTTAAATTTGAGCAACTTTTACGCAAGTCAAAGTGTTAGACATGACAATGCACTTGCTAAAAAGTATTTTGAAATGAGTTCAGAACAACAGCTCTCTTGGCTGACTGAACGTGATTGGCGAGATCGATTTGAAGCAAAGATATCGGATCTTCGTTTTCAAGGAAAGGATCAACGTGCGGATGAATTGATCTCATTATATAAAAGAAATTTACTCAGTCTCCCAGATGGAGGCTATAGCAATGGTGAAAGTATTGTAGCAGTGGAAGTTACAACAAGTTCGTATGGGAATGAAGAAATTCAAGCAAAAGAAAATTTTACTCAAATAATGAATGCCAAGTTTCATGAAATAAAAATTTAATTTAACAAAGAAAGGGGAATTGTTAATTGGTAACATCTGCAACAAAAAAAAGTCTTTGTGACGAATATAAAGGGATATTAGAGCTTGTTTTCTTATTTGGAAAGGGGGTTATGTACAAATCACATATCGAACGACTGGCAACCCAATTTTGGGCGTGGAGTGAGCAAACAACATGGCATCTTTTGAAACTATTAGAACAAGGGGGATTAATTGAGAGGAGAAAGACATTCGGGGTTGTTTATATTAAGCTTCGCAAATTTGCTATCACATACCTGACAGGAAAAAGTCGAGAGGAAATTCGTTCAATTAATATTACTCAAGAAAAAAGAATGTTTTCTGCTTATATAGGAGAGATATTTCTACTTCACATGAATAAAATCATAACCTGGGAAAGGGCTACTCAGATATATTACCGAAGATCGTCTTTATTTCTACTTCGCGGACAAGTTTACGTTGCTCTGAGTGAGCTTGCCGAGTCTAAGGTAATGAATCAACACATTGTAGATAAGGAGGTGAAGAGGCTTAAATGTATTGAATTACGGATGCGTACTAAAGATCATGTAGAGGTACAACCAGATAAGGAATTTGATTTGAATAGCATGCATGATGGATGGATCTATTTTGATTATGCAACATCAAAAAGTAAAATTTTACACGTAGCAATTATTGATGTTACAAATCGTCTAACTCCTGGGGGAGTAGCAAAGAAAATCGCTAATACAGCTCATTATTTAATTACAACAGGAATGCTTTCCTCAGCATATAAACTGAAATTTACAATTTATGTGGCAAGTGAAGAACGGTTACAATTGTTATCCAAAAAAATATTTGCAAGAAGTCAGATTGGAGACGTTGAAAGGATTGGTAAGTTTTTAATAGACCACGAACTACTTCGAAATACTAATGTTAATGTTTTTGAGGATTGTCATAATTGGGATATCGTGAATCTCAATTTGGAAAAAACTCTGTTTCGTAATCAGAAATTATTTGTTGGATCGATGTAATTACAGAAAGTGACTCGCCAGGGTAAATGGTATGAAAGCTAAATTAAATAGCGATTTTTTATTACGGTTTTTCAACTCATCAATAATGTACACATTAATAAATCCTCGGTTTACTCTGCGTTTCATCTATTAGTAAGATTTATTTGCGTATCCTCAAAATCAATAGCCTTTTTATAGCAATGTATGCACTTACAACCATTGTTTACCTGATTCCGATTATTAGATTCGTAATCTTTTAAACAGTAGGGACAATTCCAAATATAAAGGAAAGTGCTGCCTTTATGTGAAATTTGATTTGGCAGTCTGGTATTCTTACTTGAATAAAATTTACTGATTTCAGGTTCATTTGCTTCAAGGCTTTTTTTATAAGATATTTTTGAATACTTTCGTTTTGGAAGACTTTCTTTATCTTGAATATCTTCAACGTAAAACATGCATTTCGGACATCTACCTTTTGACCTAATTAAGTTCTTGGCACTGCTTTGATTCTCAGGAAATTTATATTTGCAATTTGGACAAGAAACATTGAAAATGTGGTTTGAGCCTCTGGAAACCAAAGATGGATTTAGATTATTGTCATCCAAATGTCCCAAAAGTCCAGGGGCAGAGACTGTAAAACTGTTTTTCTCCAATACAAATACGGCATTACTATATACTTGAGGAAATATTTCTTCTAAAATTGATATCAGATATATGTCTGAATATACTTGAACTGAAATTAGGTTTAGATCCTTAATCAATTGCAAAACTCTTTGAATGGCAGGTATTAAAAAAAGATAGGTCTGATCGTGCTTAGCACAAATTATTTCAAATTGATTATTATTATATTTTAAAGGTGGCAACCCTTCCTCCCTTATTCTTATAAGCACTGATATTTCGTCAAAGGAATGTAATATTTCATTCTTTTTTTGATCACTTATCATTATTGAATTTCTTTTATGTGGGTACCCATCGTATTCAAGGGCTACCTTTAATTTACTATTAAATATATCTATCTCTATGCGTCTCCCATTAGACCATCTAACAGTCTTAAATTTTATTTTTGAAAAGCCTCCTAATAACTTGTTTAAAACAAGAAGAATTATGCCTTCTGTTTTTGAACTCTGATGTGCGGATTTATGCAAAGGGCAACCATGGCCCTGAGAAGTTCGAAGCCCAACTGCCTTCTCATAATAGCCTCTACAATATTTGCACCACCATTCAACTATACATGTTGAAAACGGAAGTATTAATACACTATTATGTTTGGGATGCAACTCATTTGCTATATCAGGGAAGCAAACTTTTAAATTATACTCAGGCGATGCCATTCTTTTACTGCAGTACGGACATGGAATATGATAATTTAAATCAGCACAACTTCGCTGAGCTTCCCATTTGTGTTTTTCACATCTAACGAAAATTCTAACGTTAGATTGAGACTTTAAGTATTCAGGAAAAATATTATGCAATTCATTTTTATTGTAGTCCCAGTAGTAATTCACGTTTTCAGGTGATGAAAAGGCTATGCTTTTCTCAAAGGGAATTTCATTGCAGAAATTACATATCGGAGACCCATGATAAATTGCTTGATAAACTTGTTTTGGAGACTTAACAAAAGAGCAACCTCTGTTTTCAAAAAAACACACCCAATGAGCATCGAATGTATCTTTACAATTAACATCATTAAAGTTCTTTCCAGATGTTTGGAAATTCTTATCTACATCCCACATTAATTCCATGGTTTTTTTATTTGGCACAATCACAAACACTACCTTTCTAATTAAAGGTAGTGTTTGCGATTATTTCGATTTATATTTATAATTTAATTTCGAGAGAAGATTGGATTATTTATACATACAATTAGAGGGATTCGAGTCTCTTGAGAAGTAGGTATTAGAAATGTATTTGGACATAAATTAACGCAGAAGAATAAAGTGACCAATGGAATTAGCATTTTCAGAGTAGCCAACTTGTAGCCGAACGGAATAATAAGAGGTAAATTTAACAAAGAGCAATTAACATCAACTATCCTCGCAACCCTTATGAAATAAGGGTTGACCACATCAATAAACTCGAATTAATACATGTTAAAAAGTACATGACAAGAGTTCGACTCCCCTCGTCTCCACCATGAAAAACCCGACCGCATGAGGTCGGGTTTTTGCATGTCGAGACGTAGGCGGGGAGTCGAACTCAGGGGGTTCAGTGCCGCGCGAACTCAACGTTAGCAAAGGAGCACGGGATTGGAATATACCGCTAAGCCAGACCTCACGCGGTCTGGCTTTTGCATGCATGCTGATAGATTTATTTTTATGATATAATGAGAATGTAAATATATGGAGGTGAACGGAAATGCGATGGGCTGAAGTACAAGAGAAATTCCCTGATGAGTGGGTTGTGTTTGAGGCTACAGAAGCACATTCCGAAGATGGATTACACTGTGTGGAATCTTTAACAATTATTGATCGATACGACGATTCTATTGAGGCAATGCACAGATATAAAGAGATTCATCGAAAACAACCAGCGAAAGAGATTTATTTCCTTCACACTTCACGATCTGATTTGAAAATTAAAGAGAAGTGGGCTGGTTTCAAAAGATGGCGGTAGAGTTGAGATTGATTTATGGACTACCCATTGTAGATATTGACATTACATTTGCAGGCCGTAAGATGCATTTGAATAATATTTTATTGGATACTGGTTCAGCTGGAACTATTTTTATGCGGATGTAGTAACAGCGATTGGCGTGAGACCAGAAGGATCAGACCAAACTGCAGTCAAACATGGTCTTGACGGCTCGGAAATTGTATTTACAAAATGGTTTGATTTAGTAACACTTGGATATATTTCTTGTTACGTCAATAGTTTCTCAACAGCCCCATGCTCTATCATAGAGAATCCCCCTTTTTCTACTGAACATGCTATTTAACATCGAGCAAATAACGTGCTGCCGGGGATATGCGATCAAAGGTAGATTTGCGAATATACTCCTGCATATTTTGCTGCTGTGGAAATTCTCGAGCGGTATAGTAAGGATGGAGCGCACGACGGTTGCCTTGAGTCCGATTGCTGGTTCCTCCATGCCATAAGTGACTGTTCATCACTGCGATGGAGCCCGCTTTACCTGTCAGCAACACTTCCTGCGGATGGGTTGCAAGGGGGTCGACGTGGTCTTTAACCGAGCCCTCCCACAAGTGCGATCCCGGAACTACACGTGTAGCGCCGTTCTCTGTGGTGAAATCATCGAGCATCCACAGTGAAATAGCTACATGGAAAGGCTCGTTCTTGGTACGGGACTGCCCCCAATCCTGATGAAGTGCCTGATGGCCTTCACCCGGTATAGCATCCCGCCCGTTAGTCGCGGATACCTTGAATTCTCTGCCGATTATATGGTTTACTGCAGCCAAAACCTGCGGATGTGTATAGATGCCATCGAAAACCTCACCTTTGTTAATCAGATCGGCCAATCTTCGTGTACCCTTTTCTTGATGCACCTCCTTGCCAGCATTTTGCCCTTCCTTGTGCATGAGCTCTTCGTAGCTCTCCCTCAAACGAATGAACCATTTTTCCTCAATTGCATTCGGCAAGACTATATACCCTTGTTCGTCTAAAGCTCTCTTCTCAACTGTAGAAAGTGTATCTTCAAATACGCCTAATGCTGCCAATGCCTCTTGTATGGATAAAATATCTTCTTGAATATTGTTCATGATGAACATCCTCCTGATATCAAATTACTTCTTTATTTACTTGTATTGTATAATAAAAGAAGTTATTTTCCAGTGAAGAAACTTGCTATAATATTACGTTTTCTTGCTAATTTATGAGGAGTGAGGACTTGATAAAAAATCTGTTTATGGATGGTAGATTTCCTGTCCTTGGGGGTTGTGGTATTAAGGATGTTGAGAAGGGCATTGGATACGTGCTTCAAATGCATCACCATCCGGACTCAACTGAGATACTGCTTATGGTGGATGGAGAAGGGAGCATTGAGATCAAGGGGGTTAACTACGCAATTGCTCCGCAATCTGTAGTCATTTATAACCAAGGTGTGTGGCATGAGGAGAATTTGCTGCCTTCCAGACCAGTTAAGATGTTATATTTCAATTGCGCTGGAATTCAGGTTCCAGGTTTGGAGCCAGGCATGCTGGTAACTGCGAATGAGCCCTGTGTATATACTTTGTCCATAGAGAAATTCGCAACCCTGGAGCAGCTGTTTATTACAATGAATGAGCTTAAATACAGTCTGGAAACTGCTGCTCATGCTGCCGCTAATCATTTGCTCGCAGCAATTCTCATGCTGCTTTTAAGAGATAGCACACATGAGTCTGTTGGAGTTACTAATCATAGCGCACAGGCAGCGGAAACAGCCAAGCATTACATAGAAGAACGCTATGCAGAAAAACTTACCTTACAATTGATTTCTGAAAAATGCTACCTAAGCACGTTCCATTTATCCCGCACCTTCAAAGCTTGTTATGGGATCAGTCCGATGAAATACTTATCCAATTACCGAATAGAAGCGGCGAAGCATTTTTTACAAACAACCAGCGATACGGTAGGGCATATTTCCGCCAAGGTGGGGTGTGAGAGTGTGACGCATTTCCAATCCGTTTTCAAGAAGACTGTTGGAATTACACCGAGTAATTATAGGAGAAAGGGTGTTGCTCTTATACATGGAAGGTAATTGGATAATCATGGCGAATTATTTATATTACTTTAAGTTTAATACATTCTTTATATATTTCTTGCAATCACAAAACTAAATTACTTAAGGGTGTGCTCAGATTGAAGAAGGTAGTCATAGCATTTATTCTAGGGTGTGCGTTAACGGCATCAACTAACGTGTTTGCAAAAGATATTAAAGAATATGTTCTGACCCAGATAGGTTATCCCATTATGGTAAACGGACAAGAATTCAAGAGTGACAGTTTACCTGCGCTAAATTACCAAGGCACTACATATCTTCCCTTGAAATCTATCAGTGATGTACTTAACGTAAAAGTGGAGTGGAATAAGGATTTGAAGCAGGTTGAGGTTGGACTTTCAACGGTTTTTGCAACACCAACTCCACCTACGCTGAGTCCGAGTCCAATTTTCACGCCAGCACCAATGCCTGAGATGACACCAATTCCAACACCAACTCCAAATGTGATAAAAGTTACAGAAGATGAAGAAATCAACAAAATAACAGGTGACTATTCTTATTTCAAATCGATTTTTAAATCAGGCGAGAGAGAATTAACAAAGAGCAATTTTATTTTTACAACTGCATACTATGAGGGTGCATTGGGTGAGAATAGCTTTTTTAAGTATTGGGATAGCTTACCAGAATATACGAAGAAGGCTTATATGATTTCCTTTACAAGAGAAATTCAAAGCATCAATCCTCAGTACACAATTCGTATTGATTTCTACTATAAGAAGAATGGCATTGACCTGGGATCGTGTTCAATTAATTTAACTGATGGCTATGTAGGAGCAGGAATAGTACCTAATCCAAGGGGATTGCAGAATGACATTAAATGAAAATGAGGTGATTGAATGAGGACCGGGGTTAAAGCCATTTTATTTCTGAGCTCAGTATCTCCGATGTTTTTAATTTTGTTTGTTCAAAATTTTAACTTTGCTATATTCCATAAAACTTCAACTGTAAATAAGTCCTTATTTTTAATAGAGCCCATTATAGCTTGGATTTTTCTGGGCTTGGTGGTTATACCTAACATTGTTTTATTTCTTATCCTAGGCAAGAGTAAGGGGAATACGCCATCGAACTGTACGATAAATGAAATTAACACAAAAAGCAGCGATGTGCTTAACTATATGGCTACCTATGTGATCCCGCTTCTTGCATTTAAAACGGATAAAATTAACGATATATTAGTATTCACTCTATTGCTCATTGTCCTAACTATTATTTATACGCATACCAACAGTTTTTTTATTAATCCTGTTTTGATAGTGTTTGGTTATAGAATACTTGAAATAAACCAGTCTATCATCCTAATTACAAAATCTGATCTTCGTAGAGGCGACACCACGGAAATATATAATATCGATAATAAGATATTTTTAGGGGTGAAAATATAATGACGACATTGGGTGAACTTGAGCAACTAAAACAACGACTGGAACAAGCGACCATTAAACGGGCGCATTTATATTTTATTTTAAAGGAAAAAAGAACCGCATCGATACCTTTTACCGTTTATAAAACAGTGCATTCCCCAGCTCTTTCAACAGCTTTCTTTGATATGTTCAAGCTTTCGCTTGATGAACTTATACGCCATCAAGTAAATATCGAACCGTATGATATAAATATGGATTCGAACGAATCGCCGCAATATATTCCACTGGAAAATGTCACCCATGCCCCGCTCATTAACCAACCGATTATCAATGATGCGACTACGGAGATATTTGAATATGTAGATGATGATACTATAAAAAAAATGTGGGCATACGCAGTAAAAGTAACCTTTGATGATGAACATATTATTTACTATCGCAAATATAGCTCTGGGAAAATATTACGTCCTGGTATTTTTAATGCGATTGCTTATAATGGTGGACGATTTACTCATGTGGAAGAGAATATATTTCAAATACCTAACGATGTCGATGCTTTCTCTTTTAATAATGAAATCGTTGTCTTGCAACCGATGAATTTCGAGCGAATATTTGGCTATGAGGAGTTGTATGAGACCGCATCTCAAAACGCCTTGCAGCAAATTGCTGCCACTCATAATTACGTTAATATGGTTGATCTAAGCACCTTCGTTGGCACGGATGGTAGAAAGAAAAGGAAGCTGGCTGCTATTCTAAATAACGGCCTTATCCCGCAAATGGGCTTCGATCAAATTTGTACAACCATTCAGCTTTATAATCTGGATATTCAAATTAATCAAGCTACCCAGGAATTCACCCTTACAGCGAAAAATGCTTTCTTATTTCTAAAAGCATTGAACGACGATTATTTGCGATCCGAAATAACGGCAAATCGATATGAGATTTCATCCAAGAGAAGGACATAAAGGTATGTTGCTTCTAAAAGGGGCTGTAAAGTTTAGGTGAAATCAATGGGATTATAGGAAGGGAGTAAAACAATGAACTTAATAAATTCAAAACCTATAGAAATAACAGATGCTACTTTATCGGGTGTTATGAAAACGGACGGAATTATTGAATGGTACATAAATATTGATTGTGGAATATTCGAAATTAGTGGACACAGCAATGCGCCTAGGATTTATCTAGAAAGGTTTGAGTGGGAAATTGATTCGATTGAAGAAATCGTGAATAGAGCTATAAACATAGAGGACGGTTCTAGTTTGAGTAATAATATCATTCTACCGGGAGAGCGTCTATGCTGCCTTTATGTATCCGAGCATCAATTTAGACGAAAATGAAGTGCGATTTTATAGAAAGGATGAAGATTTATTTATTAAATGGAAGGCAAGAAATTCAATCAAGTATCCGGAAAGATATGAAATTGATATTAACTCAAAGATAGATTTTCTTGGGATTAACTTAGGGAAAATAGAAATCGAAGAAGCTAAGAAACGCATGAGATTCAGTTGCGTAGGTCTGAGTTACTATAAGGAAGACGGAGTACTTTATCTAATACAAGAATGATTCGAGTGTAACAACATAGCGGATGTGTTGGCCAATTGTGAATAAGTTTGACCAGTCTAAACATTAATTCGGCAAAAACATTAGGAGGCAATAATAGCAGATGAAGATTTTAAGAAAAATTTTGGTTGCGGTGGCATTATTGTCTCTAATATTTAACTTGTATGAAGGTAAAAAGGTTTTCGCGGCTAATAAGTTGATAGAGGATCCTGTTCTGGAATCAGCAGTAAGAGATGTTCTTCAAAAATATAGCGGGGAACTGACTAAAGCAGATTTAGGAAAGCTGAAAACCATATATATTACTCGTAAAGGCAATAAAGTGAAAAGCCTTAAAGGCCTTGAAAATGCATCTAATTTATTCAGTTTATATTTGGCTGATAACAATATTTCGGATGTTTCGCCGATTGCTAATCTACCTAAACTAACAAATATTAACTTAGGTACAAATCAAATAAAAGATATTCGTCCACTGGGAGCTCTTCCTAGTTTGCTTGATTTGTCCATTGACCATAATCAACTGACTGATATCAGTGTTCTTAAGAATTCACCTAAGCTCGGATCTCTGAGTATCAATCATAACCAAATTAGTGACATTAGCAGCTTGGCAGCTTTAAATCAAATGTACTTTTTAAATATCAGTGAGAATTTGATTGCAGATATCGGTGCGATGAGGAATATGAAAGCTCTGAATATTTTCATGGCAGATAGTAATCTAATTAGTGATCTTAACCCGTTGAAAGGTTTAAATTTACAAATCATTAAATTAAATTCTAATAAAATCGTTGATATTTCAGCTTTGGAAAGTATGAGCGAATTAGCAAATATAGAGATGGCCCATAATGAAATCAGTGATTTAGGACCGCTTGCTAATTTAAAGCAAGTTTCGCGTATCTGGATGGGGCATAACCATATTCAGAGTCTCGAACCTTTAAAAAACCTGCCTAGCAGAATGGGATTGTACCTAAATGACAATGAAATATCGGACATATCACCGTTAATATCAACAAATGTAGATTCTATAGATTTGACTGCTAATAAGATTTCAAACGTAGATCCAATCGTTAATATCAAGTCATTGCGTTTTGCTTGGCTTTCAAATAATCAGATCAGTAATATTAGCGCATTGAAGGATGTAACTACTTTATTAGAGATCAATTTGACGTTAAACCCGCTAGATGACTCTTTTCAGCAAACCAGAGAAAAGCTAAATGTAAATGGAACAGTTGTTATGTTCGGTCATTTTCAATATGCAAACTGCTCGACAGAATGCATATACCTCTGGATAGATGGAAAAGAGAAACAGCTTGAGCTTGAGCCCCAAGTCGTGGATGGAAGAATATTGATCGCGTTAAGAGAGTTGTTTGAAACGCTTGGTGCAAAAGTTGAATGGAATCCCAATACTTCTGAAATTACGGCAACAAAAGGCGAAAGGATAGTCGTTTTAAAAGTGGGCTCGAAAGACGCTAAAATAAATGGCAAATTAAAAAGACTGGATGTGGAACCTCAATTAATAAATGAGAAAACTTATGTTCCAGTGCGTTTTGTAAGTGAAGCTTTAGGTACAGAAGTAAGGTGGGATGAATTTAGCTCAAGTGTATATATTAAAACAAATTGATAGAGTTGGAACTCCAACGAATTTATTTACCTTTTATTTCTATACTTTCTTCATGTTTTTCCTGATTATTTTCCCAGTGTATTTGTAGATTTATTCGATCACTTTCTATTACTTTGAAAACATCAAAGTCTTTATCGTTATCATTGGACTTAAATTCAATTTTAAAATCTTTATCGTTTTTATGTTTTAAGTCATCAAAGATAATACCGAGGCGAGTTATTTCCTCCTCTTGGTATTTTCCTTCTGCGATAAGTTTATCTTTATGGGAGTTGTTAAAAACATTAACTATTTGTGAGTTTAATTGTGTGCCTTGAGCAAACGAAATATGTGTAATCTCCTGTAATTCATCATTCGATCCCTTGTAGGAGTAAATAATGTTGAAAAAACGACTTCCATTTTTTTCAACGAATGAATTTTCCACATGTACATCCCACAAAGATCCGTGACCCTCATAACTATCTTTAGGTGCTCTAACTTCCTTTGAGCATGCCGAGATCAATATAACAAAGCAGAGAATTACAAAGAAACTTTTCATCTTATTTTCTCCTCCTTGATTCTAATGCAAGTTTACTTTTAATTTGCTTGCTCCTACTTTGTAAGACATTGATAATTTACTTTTTGTTGCATAGTTATATGAATTTAAATTAGGGGATGAGATAGAGATGAATATTACTACAGAACGGCTACTGATAAGAGATTTTGTCCTTGAAGATTGGACAGAGGTTCATTCCTATGCTTCAGATTCAGAGGTTGCGAAGTATATGATCTGGGGACCAAATAGCATTGAGGAGACAAGGGGATTCATCAATAGCACAATAGAAATGCAGAGGCAGGAGCCGCGTAAAGACTTCGAATGTGCCGTTATACTTAAGGAGTCTGGGATTCTTATCGGAGGCTGTGGACTTCATCAAGATGGCATGATAGGTGAAATCGGTTATTGCTTCAATCCCCTCTATTGGAGGAGGGGGTATGCTTCAGAAGCTGCATTTGCGTTAATTGATTACGGCTTCAAAGAGCTGGGTTTGCATCGAATATTTGCAACTTGCCGCCCAGATAATATCGGCTCAGCCAATGTTATGAAAAAAGTCGGTATGCAATATGAGGGGCATTTGCGCGAGCATATGTGGCACAAGGGAAAGTGGCATGATTCTTATTTGCATGCTATTTTGAAACAGGAGTGGGAAGCTCAATCCCAGAAATCTAACTCCAAGATATTAATCACTCAAGCAGAAAAATCCGATTTGGTTGTAATTCTGGCACTCCAATATTTAGCCTATCAAAGTGAAGCTAAGATTTATAGAAATCCTTTTATTCAACCATTAACGCAAACTATCGAAGAATTGCAGCAGGAGAGTACGTTTCAAGTCATACTGAAGGCAACTTTTGAGGGTAGAATAGTGGGTTCAGTGAGGGCTTATAAGGATGAAGGAACTTGTAAAATAGGTAAGCTCATCGTTCATCCAACAATCCAAAATCAAGGGCTTGGCACCAAGCTTATACTGGAAATAGAACGGATATTTGAAGATTGCCAGAGATACGAATTGTTTACAGGCATTAAAAGTGAGCGGAATATATATCTATACAATAAAATGGGGTATCAAGTCTTTAAAACAGAAGAAGTGAGCTCAAATCCGAAAATGATTTATTTGGAAAAAAATAATAGGAGTGTAACTCATGTCAAATGAGATTAATCGGCCGTAGATCCACAACCGCAAGAGGTTGTGGATTTTTACTTTCTATTACGTCCGAGTAAAGCTGTAATAACAGTAATATTTTACCGATAAATATGGACTTTAAGTATTATTTGTATTACTATGAATAATACATATAATATCGATTGAAAGGAATGAAAAGATAAGATGATTATTTCATTAGAATTAGATGGTGAAACACCACTGTATGAACAGCTTCGTAATCAGATTGTCATCGGAATTGCTACGGGGGGGCTAGCGCCCCAGGAAAAACTGCCCACAGTTCGTCAGTTAGCAGAAGATTTAGGGATCAATACGATGACGGTCAATAAAACCTATTCGCTATTGAAACAACAAGGATATATTGTGATTGATCGGCGACACGGAGCTAAGGTGAGCCCTACGATAGATGAAAGTCCTAATCATTCCGCAGAATTAGAGGGGCAGCTTCAATTAATTATTGCGCAAGCGGCTATTCGCGGAATGGATCAATCACGGTTTCAAACGATCTGCTCACAGATATTTTCGAAAATGACGTATCAGCACTAACAAATCTCATTGAAATGAGCGGATTCCTATCATAACTGCGATTTTATTAGGTTCAGCCATCCTTTGTTACATCTTGTTATTTGTTACTTACAAACCACAAGCTAAGTATAAGAATGGTATGCTGTTTGCCGTTACTTTGCCTGCTCATGCCATCGATGATAAGGATATACTAGAGGTTCGAGCTCGGTTTAATAAGCATTATAACAAGATTAGCTTATGGATGACCTTATTTCTTGTTCCTTTCTTTGTACTTCACTTTTGGACTGCCTATCAGGTTATTTATTTTTTAGGATGGTTCTGCGTTTATTTTGTTATCAGTGTTATTCCGTTTCGTCGTGCATTTCGTGATACATTGGCTTTAAAATCAGATAATGATTGGTTTGTCGGTACAAAGCGTGTGATCCAGAGCGATCTGCGTGTCGCTTATTTGAAAAATCAACGTTCAGCATCTTTGTGGCTGTTCACGATTCCATTTGCAATGACGATTGGTTTGGTGCTCTGGAGTACAAGTGTAGAAATTCAGTTATTGAGTATTATCTCTGGCGGTTTTGCAATCACTGTTATTTTTTTGCTCCTATCACTCCAATTGCGTAGAGGCAAGGCTAAAGTATACAGCACAAATAGTGAAGTGAATTTAAGCTTAAATCAAGCAAATCGCCGAGCCGTTTCTTATTTATGGCTGAGTATGGCAATAATTGAGAATATTCACTGTTTGTTGATTTGCTTAATCCTTGTTAATGGACATGGAAGTATGACCGGGGTATGGGTGGCGATTACCCTATTATTTGCTGGATTTCCGCTCTGGCTGGTATTGCATGTATATGGTAAGATCCATACCCTCGAGCAAGAAGTATTAGCACAGGACGGCAAAGCAATCTACACGGATGATGATGAATACTGGGCAAATGGTTTTAGCTATCATAATCCTCTGGATCGAACTATTTTAGTCCCCAAGCGAGTTGGAATAGGATTAACAATAAATACGGGTACCTTGACTGGTAAAATAATCATGTGGGGCACCATAGGTTTAACTGCAGCAGCTATAATAGGAGCTTGTCTCATGCTGATTCTATCGGAGCTAATATCACCCGTGTTAACCATCACACCCGATCACCAAATCGAAATTGATTATCTCATGTATTCCTTCGATTTTAATAGGAGTGAAATTAAAGAACTAAAGCTTGTTCAACAAGTACCTTCGGGGAGGAAGTCAAGTGGTGAAGCTACGGAAAAGAATTTAAGAGGGCAATTTCATTTAAAAGATATAGGTAAATCAAGACTGTATATTGTCAAAAATAATCCACCCTATATCCAAATCAAGCTGGAGGATGTCTATGTTTTCTATAATGAGAAGGATCCGCTTCTAACAAAACAGTTATATGAGCAGCTGCAAAAACAAGTAGAAAATAGTTGAGCTGAGGCTAGGGTTGCAAATTCAAGTAATCCTACCATTGCTATAGATCAAATCCACAACCAAACGAGGTTGTGGATTTTTTCTAAACCATACACTCATAGGAATGCAGAGCTTGAGGACTAGCCGCCCTAGTGCTCGATTCTATTATTAATGCCGCTTACTTTTAAGGCGGAAAGCGAAATTGCACCAAATTATGGAGATCGCCAGAATCAGCATACACCACCCAAGTGCCAACCAGACGTAATCCGTCACAGAGGTGCCGGTCAACAGCCCACGAATCGTCTCGATGACTGGTGTGATCGGTTGGTTATTGGCAACCCCTTGCAGCCAAGATGGCATTGAGCTTGTCGGGACGAATGCGCTGGATAGATAAGGAAGGAACAGCAAGATGAATCCGTAGCCGCTGGCAGCGGAAGGGCTGCCCGTGACGAGGCCGATTGCGGCGAAGAGCCAGGTAAAGGTGAGAATGAATAGGGCAATAACGCCGAGTGCCGCCAACCATTCGCCCGTGTTAGCAGTAGGGCGGAATCCGACAAGCAATGCAACGCAGATGACGATGCCTGTAGCAAGCAAATTCCGCAGGAGGCTGGCAACGACATGGCCAGTGACAACGCTTAAGCTGCTGATCGGCATCGTTCTGAATCGATTTATGATACCGTTTGTCATATCCGTCGCAACATCGACACCGGTGCTGGATGAACCGAATCCAGCGCATAATAGAATGATGCCCGGCACGACATAATTTACATAATCCCCACTCGGATCAATCGCGCCTCCGAATACATAAGTAAACATTAGCATTAACATAATGGGCAGCATGATCGACATGATAAGCGACTCGACATTTCGTAAGCTAAGGCGTATGCTGCGACCGATGAAGACGGCGTTTGTTACCGTGAAAGAAGCGGATTTGGTAATCGGCTGAAGTTTGTTCATGCGAGAGCAGCCTCCTTTTGTTCTTTCGTGGTTAAAGTAATAAAGACGTCGTCCAGGCTAGGCTTGCGAATCGTGATCCGTGTATCTGGCGGGCACATGGGGGCAACCTCGTTTAATATTTGCTGAAAATCGTGAATACTTCCGCTCGTTGGAATGGATTGAACTATTTCATCCCTTTGGTTCCGTAATTCGATTACTTCACCCCCGATACGCGCTTTCAACGTTTCAGCCGTTCCTATCGCAATAATTCTCCCGTGATCCAGCACCGCGATTTCATCAGCAAGCTGATCGGCTTCTTCCAAATATTGCGTTGTCAAAAAGATCGTCATCCCTTGTTGCTTAAGCCGTAAAATAATTCCCCAGAGGGAGCGTCGACTGACTGTGTCCAAGCCGGTTGTTGGTTCGTCGAGAAACAGCACAGGACGATGAACGACTAGGCTAACTGCCAGATCCAGCCTGCGACGCATTCCGCCTGAGTAAGTTTTTACACGCTTACCTGCGGAGGCGTCGAGTTCAAACCACCTCAGCAACTCTGCGGTTCGTAACCGGGATTCCCCGGGGGATAAGCCAGATAACCGACACATCATCATGATGTTCTCATGGCCAGTCAGTACTTCATCAACCGCCGCGAATTGACCGGTAAGACTGATCGATTGGCGGACTGCATTCCTGGCTGAGACGACGTCGTGCCCTTCAACTCGTGCGAACCCATCGTCCGGATCGGTCAGTGTTGACAGAATGTGAATCAGTGTCGTCTTGCCCGCGCCGTTTGGTCCAAGCAGTGCGAAAATCGTTCCTTTTGCAACTGTAAAACTTATTCCGTCCAGTACAGTTTGTTTACCGTAGCTTTTGCGTAGCTTACTTACTTCAATCGCATAAGTATTCATTGATCATCGTCCCGTCCTTTATATTCTAGATCATATAAAAAGGATACTATGTATGTAAGTATCTAACCTCGTTCTTCAGGCTGATTTTGGAATCGTTTGGAAGGCTGATTTAGGGAAGTGACCATGGACAGGGTGGTCGAAGGAGTGTTGTTGGTTGAATCTGCAACTATAGGAATTGTCTTATTTTGTAGAGCAGTAGGAGCCTTTGTCGAAAGTGGAATTTCTTAAAGGTATTATTAAATTTATGTAGAAAATGTGATAAAAACAAAATGTTTTATAGAGTACAAAAGTAGATTGGAGAATAGACTAGGAGTCTTTGCAAGGAATGAGAATTGTCAAAAAATGTTGTATACTAATATGAACTGTAATACTGGGATTTCTAAAAGTCTAGGAGGTTTAATCATCTACTGGTGTAACAACTTGTAATGTAGTATTTAATAGAGAAATTGTTTGGAGGTAGAAGCCAATGGAGTTTGATGCAGTTGATTCTTTAAAGAAAGAATTGGATAGTTATCGACCCCTTCCACTAGCAGCATTGAGGAATTTAGAGGAAGTATATCAGGTTGAATGGACTTATAACTCTAACGCGATTGAAGGCAATACGTTATCATTACTTGAGACCAAGCTGGTTTTAGAGGAAGGATTAACAATAGGTGGAAAAAAGCTAATAGAGCATTTTGAAGTTATAAATCACTCTGAAGCTATTTATTATGTTAAGGATCTTGTAGACCGTCGAATAGAGCTATCTGAGCACATAATTAAATCCTTGCACCAATTGGTTTTAAAAAATATTGATGATGAAAATGCGGGACAATATCGAAAAACTAATGTGGGAATTTCTGGTTATAAGCATATTCCTCCTCACTTTAGACAAGTTTCCGAACAAATGGAGCAACTAATGGTTTGGTTTTTGAAAGAGAAAGATGAACTTCATCCTGTGGAGTTAGCCGCTCGCTTTCATTTTCAATATGTGTATATTCATCCGTTTACGGATAGAAATGGACGGACTGCCAGGCTTCTGATGAATCTAATACTTATGAGAAGTGGCTTTCCGCCTGCCATTGTTAAAGCAGAGAGTACTTCTCGAATCGCCTATTATGAAACCTTGGAAAAGGCGAGTACGCTGAACAATATAGATGGTTTTATTTTATTTATTTCTAATAATGTAAGAGAAAGTCTTGAGCGTTATATACAAAGTGTGAAATGATATTTATTTTAAATCAAAGGAAATATTATTTAAAATAGAAATAACAAACCCGACCAATGAGGTCGGGTTTGTTATTTTCTACTTAATTTTGAAATTCGATTACTAATTTCAGCCAAGAACTACCCGATCATCGGACAGCTTGCTGCCGCTGATTTGTTCGAACTCTCCAAGCAGCTGGGCCACAGTTAGATCTTTTTTTCGCTGCTCGGTAATGTCCAGAATGATCCGTCCCCGATCCATCATAATCAAACGATTGCCTAGGCGGATGGCTTGCTCCATGTTATGGGTTACCATAAGGGTCGTCAGCTTCATTTCACTTACTATTGCCATCGTCAATCGGGTGATTAATTCTGCTCTAGCTGGATCTAAGGCTGCGGTATGTTCATCCAACAGTAGGATTTGCGGCTTCGTAAATGTCGCCATCAACAGGCTGAGTGCTTGCCTTTCTCCTCCAGATAGCATCCCGACCTTGGCTTGAAGCCGATTCTCTAGACCGATGCCTAAGCGCTTCAGTTCTTCACGGAATATCGCGCGCTTGCCGGAGGTAACGCCAAACCTGAAGCCGCGCTTTTTGCCGCGTGCATATGCCATGGAGAGATTCTCCTCTATGGTCATGCGAGGTGCCGTTCCGGCCATGGGATCTTGGAAGACTCGTCCGATCCATTGGCTTCGACGATATTCTGGAAGCTGCTGAATGGCGTTGCCCTCAATTCGAAGATCACCCGTATCCGGAGTCATGACACCAGATATGATATTCATCAAGGTGGACTTGCCGGCTCCATTACTGCCGATCACTGTCACAAAGTCACCTGGATTCATCTTAAGATTGATGCCCATGAGTGCAATCTTCTCGTCAGGCGTTCCCGGGTTAAACAGTTTAGAAACATTGGAGAGAGCCAGCATCAGCGATCGCCTCCATTTTTTTGTAGTGTAGCCGTGGAAAGGAGCTCAGCTGAGCGCTTTTTGGCCATGTTTTTTTGCTTATATACACGCTGTGCTGAAGGTAGAACTAACGCCACAATCACAATGATGGCTGTGATCAGCTTGAGATCAGAAGCTTTCAGCCACTCCACTCGCAGGGCAAGTGCAACAACGATGCGGTACACAATGGAGCCTAGGACAGCAGCCAATGTAGCAAAAAAGACAGAGCGGGCTCCGAATATAGCTTCACCGATAATAACGGAGGCTAGACCAGTGACGATCATCCCGACACCCATGTTGATATCCGCATAGCCGGCTTGCTGGGCAATCAATGCCCCTGAAAGGGCTACAAGACCATTGGCTAAGCTAATCCCGAAAATTGTGGTATTGTCCGTATTAGCGCCAAGGCTGCGGATCATCCGGGCATTATCTCCTGTAGCTCTAAGCGCAAGTCCCAGGTCCGTGTGCAAAAAGAGATCAAGTAGCAATTTGACTATAACGACAACAATAGCCATGAGCCATAACGGTGATATGGAGCTGAACAAAGTATTATCTCCAATTAGGGAAATATTCGGTCTGCCCATGATCCGCAAATTAATCGAGTACAACGCGATCATAATCAAGATACCGGACAAAAGTCCATTAACTTTTCCTTTTGTATGCAAAATCCCGGTACATGCTCCAGCTGCAAGTCCACCAGCAAAGGCAGCTAGACAAGCCAGAACAGGATTATGGCCATGCGAAATCATAATGGATGCAATGGCTCCGCCAGTAACAAAGCTGCCATCTACAGTTAAATCAGGAAAGTCGAGGATACGGAACGTGATGTAAACGCCAAGTGCCATAAGTGCATACAATAGACCAAGTTCAACCGCTCCCAACAACGAACCAAACATTTTTCACCCTCCTAAAAAGCAAGAAAAGGGGAGAACGAAAGCGACGTTCACCCCATTACCTGTTGATTATTTAATAATATTTTTCTCTGGATCCTTAACAGCTTTCTTCATTTCATCCGTAACCTCAATGCCTTGATCGGCTGCAGCCTTTAGATTAAGAATAAGATCTAGTTTATCCGGTAAGGTAACCTTCATATCAGCCGGTTTCTTACCGTTTTTTAAAATCTCAACAGCCATTTGTCCTACTTGGTAACCATGGTCATAATATTTGAAACCAACAGTGGCAAATGCACCTTTTTCAACTGTATCACGATCGCTTGAGAAGAAAGGAAGATGTTTCTCTTTCGCCAGATTAATTAGTGTATCCACACTCGACACGACCGTATTATCCAAAGTAATGTAGAGAGCATCCACTCGACCGACAAGTGACTCGGCTGCTTGCTGCACTTCTGAAGTATTAGCTACTGGGGCTTTGATTAATTTGATGTCATGCTTGGAAAGCTCCTCTTCGGCTTTCTTCGCCATGATGACTGCGTTTTGTTCGCCTTCATTGATCACAAGGCCAACCGTTTTTACATTTGGAAAGTTACTTGCGATGAATTCCATCAGCTGTGTGATGGCTTCTGGATTCGTATCCGAAGCGCCGGTTACATTCCCGCCTGGTTTGTCCATGCTGCTTACAATTTTGGCGGCTAGAGGATCTGTGACCGCGGCGAACAATACTGGGGTTTCTTTAACTTGCTGGACTAACGCGAGTGCTGATGGTGTAGCGATACCGAGAACAAGATCGTTATCGGCCGAAGCGATTTTTTGTGCGATGGATAAATTATTGGCTGAATCTCCCTGAGCATTGTTAAAATCGACTTTAAGATTGGTGCCTTCCGTAATGCCGGCATCCTTAAGTGCTGCAAGAAAACCTTCTCGTGTTGCATCGAGTGAAGGATGTTCTACGATTTGTGAGATTGCGATTTTATACGTTTTTTGGTCGGCTGCTGGGGTGCTGTCAGCAGAGTTTGTGGATTCCTTCCCACATCCTGCTAACGATAATAATGCTGCTGATAAAATAATGGGTAACCAAAGCTTTTTTTTCAAAATAATTCCCCTTTCTGAATATGAATCTATTATTAGAAATATGTAGACATGAATTAACCATAGTTTAATTGTTTGTTTCCGTCAATCTTAAATTAACAAGCTCCATAGTCCAATACTAACCAATTCGATTTACTTTAATCTATAAGTGCCAATTTGTATTTTATGAATAAAATTTATTTAACTAACCATAATAACAATCAACGGTGAAAAGAGGGGCTGTGGTTGGGTTGTACAATTCAACGATTAATTCCAAGGGAAGTTGTTTCTGAATCCAGATAGAAGTGGAGGGATGTGCCCCAAATACTTTAATGTAGTACACATACTGCAATATGGTGATGAGGTAAAAACCGAGCTTAAGTAAGGTTCAAGACATAAGTACCAAAAAATCAATTCACCGTTGAAATGGACCTCGAAAGGGGTCCTTTTTCCTATTATCGTACAATAAAAAGCGCCGCCTGAGTATTAGAAATAACTACAAACTGGTGGTGCTTCTCTGTTTACCCGTATCCCTATTATCAGAATGAAATCACATAGGAACAGGTGTAATTGCATTTAGCATTATAGAGATATTTATAGGAGTGATAACACCGTCTCCATCCATATCCTTTTGCTGTATAACTTTGTGTCGATTAAAATTATAAGGAATAATTTCAATAAAAAGAGAGCAGTTTACACTGCCCCCTTACAAAAATTATTTAAAGCGCTGTAATAACACATATCCACTAATATTTGAAGTTTTTTTCTGGAATACCACTCTAAAACCAATGTCATGATCAAGTAAGCAGTTAAAGGCATTGATAAGCAATCTTTTGGGTGCCAAAGTAAAACTACATGGTTGTGCACTGCCAATAACACGAGCAGCAACAATCCTGCGTGGAGAGCCAGGAACTAGAGGGTTTCTTGTCCAACTGATCAAAATTAGATCAGGCTGCTGAACAGCTTTAACACGAGCCATTCCTATCACCTCGTTTCTATTTAGATTCTATATAAAATGTACTTTTAATATAGAATGTGCTAAATAAAAAGCGGATTAAAGAACAGCCGAGATGGTTTATCTAACAGATCGATTTATTAGCAGCCCCAAAATAAGAATGGTGAGCCCTATTAGACCTGCTATTGAACGTACAATATGCCACTTCCACCAGCTATCCCGTAAACTTATCCAATCGGAGGGAGGATTTTCTATCACCCACGTCATCATCTTTGCATTAATGGGCTGATTCAGGAAACGTGTAATAATACCGGCAACGATTAAAAAAATAGCCGCAACAATCAACAACAACAGCATATTGCGATCTTTTCGGCAAAGAACAGCTGAAATGATTGTGAGTACGATGCCTACTGCTGCCAATAACGGTAATTTCACATTTAAAGATCGGATTAACAGTTGTTGATGTTCCAAATAAACAGGGTAGGGCATCTGTTTAGGATTAAGTCCAAACCAAATTCCGAACATTGTCCCGACCACAAGTGCCACTAATAATAAATTAACGGAAAAGAAAATTGTTTTTATCATTTTTCCTCCTGCATAAGAATAGTCTCTCGGAATTTGCCGAGGCAGCTAGGATTAAGGTCAACTTGAACTATCCAGATTTCCTATCTCCTAAGACATATTTTATATAATGGAGCGCTTCAAAAGCGCTTCATAGCTACAGGTTTAAATAACAATCAATTTCCTCTAAAATTATGGGGGAGATGCTTTTGTGTTGAGTGACTTCGGCAGCAAACAGCGGCATCGGACGTACCGAGATGGGGGCATAGCTTAAACTGCTCAGTTCACTACAACGAACAAGATATTCTACTTTACCTGACTTGAGGTAAAGCTCTTCGTTCAACGAGAGCGCATCGGTCTTAAATTCAGAGGATTCAGGATTCAGCTTGCACATCGTATAGTAAATGGCTGCTTGTTCCTGCTGATCGGAATACGGCCTTAGCATCTTATGAAGCTGGACTACAATTTCTGCGGGAGTTAATAGACTTAACTCCGCCTTCAAATGCAATAGCTGCAAAAGAAGCTTAAGCTGCATATCTCGGCGATATAGCTTAATAGCGATATTCAGCGCTTCTTCCGTGATTTCCAGCGCTTTTTCGCATTGATCCTGGTGAAGACTCAGCACACTCATGAGATAGAGTGCATTACATTCAAAATGAGGAGTGCGAAGCTGTCGGCTTAATCGAAGAGAGCGATCAATGAACAGATACGCTTCTTCATCCCGACGCTGCAACAAAAGGTTGTGGCCTTCCCAACCGAGCAAGTTGGCGGTAAAGCGCCAATCCTTGACAGCAACAGCTTCCTCGAGACAAAAGGCGATGCATTGTGCCGCTATCGTAAGCGATCCAAGAAATCCGTAATATTTGCCGAGCATCCCCAGTGCGATAGTCAGACCCATCCGGTCTCCAATCGATTGGCTGATTTCAATCTTATCGACGATGCAGTCGAATGCCTGATCTGTTAGATCGGTGTCGAGATAAACCAGCGCCAATCCGCCTAAAGCTTTCGCTACTGCGTTCTTATCTCGATTCTTTGTAGCGAGTTTGAACTGTTTCCTGTACGCACGAATCGCTTGGTCGTATTCGCACTGATGATAAAACAGACCGCCGATAATGCCATAGAACCGACAATCCTCCCTGGTTCGATTTTCGGAATCAGGCAATTCCATTCTTACTTTCAAATAGTGAAGCGATTTGTCGTTATTCCCCATGTAGTAATGCATTACGCCGAGCATTCCATAGGCGAGGCTAAGGCCGGAATGGTCGTCAATCAGCTCAAAATAGCGTCGCGCTCGTTCCAAATAAAAGCTCGCATCCGCATATTTCCCCTGCAATCGCAGGCAATTGCCCAGCGCCACATCGCAGAAAGATCGATCCTGCAAGGCGGTTGAATTTTCTTCACGTTCAAGCCATTGTCTGTAAGTCTTCTCCGCTTCGTTCCAATCTCCCTTTACGATTAAAGCATCGCCGAGTTTCATCAGGTTGGGCAGGATTTGTTCAGGAGGCAACAAGGTGCAAAGCTTCCGATAATACTTTATCCTAGTTTCATTGGCATATATCTTCTCAGCAGCCGTTGCAGCCATTTCGTAATAGACAATGGCCATATCATCCAAACCTGCAAGCTCACAATGAAAGGCGATTTCCGCAGCGACGACTTCAAGCCGCTCGTGATGAAAAGCAAGCAATCCGTATGCGAGTTTCTGGTGGTATTGTCGGCGCAGGCTCTCATTTTTTAATGTGTACGCAGATTCCCTAATGATGTCATGTGTGAAATCGTACTTCTCGTCCTCTGTCTCCTTCATTATTTTCCATTGCAAAAGGTGTTCCATTTTCTCTAGCATTTTTTCGACACTCAAGTCAGCTACCTTCGCCATAAACGCTAATGATAAAGGTCTGCCCGCAGCAGCAAAGGTCGATACAAGCTGTCGATTATCCGGTGAAAGCTTCTTTAAACGATTTTCGATGATGGATTTCACCAATGGTGAAAGACGAAATTCAATTGAATCGCTGCCGATTTGCCATTCCTGTAACGTTTCCACTATGAACAACGGGTTGCCACCAGTTTCCGTGTATAAATCGGACGAATGGAGGTCTGCCAACTCATCGCCAACCGTATCTGTCATCAGCTGTTTCGTCTCATCCTCACTGAACGGCGCGAGCTCGATTTCCATCAGCTTCCTTTCGATTCGATGCCCGGAGAGAAAGTGTCTGACGGCATCACCCGAAAACTCATCCGTTCTCATTGTCGCGATAATTAACAGTTTGGCCTTGGAATCACTGCGGAGTAGATAAGAGAGGAGTTGAAGTGTCTCTCGATCGCTCCACTGAATATCGTCAAGGATGAGCAGCAGTGGTTGCTTAGCCAGCAGCATCCGTTCTATCGCTTCATACCATTGGTTTAATTGCCAATTTTCCTGAATGTGATCTGGCTTCGGCAAGTCAGGGTATCGTTCCAACAGCTCTGGCAGCAACCGGGTCAATTCCGACAACCAGACTGGACTGAGTTTAGGCAAGGGAATACTCCTGAGCCATGCTGTGACCGGACTGTAGGACAACGATCTTACCGACGGGTAGCATCCGGCAAAGGCTGTTTGATAGCCTTGTTTCTCTACCCAATCTTTAAGCTCCAAGGTCAATCTGGTTTTGCCAATTCCCGCCTCACCCTTCAATAGAAGCAAGGTATTTCTTCCGACCGTTGCCTGCTTCCAGTGGCTAACTATGTTTCCCCATTCACTGATTCTCCCTACCAGTGGCGTCTTGCTTTGCCCAGCAGCAGTCGATGGTTCCACGCCAATCTGTGTGAGCCTTTCCAACAGCTGTACGGTCTCCGCGGAAGGGCCTATCTCAAGCTCATCTTGTAGTACCTTGTGCAGCTGCTGATAAATGTTCACTACTCCAGCCTTGTCATTGTTCAAGGCATGAAGCCGCATTAGCGTGACATAACTTTCCTCCCTTAATTTATTCTGTATAAGTAGCTTATTCCCGAAAAATAGTGCCGACGAGTACTCCCGTTGATTTTCCAAAATAGAAATGAGTTTGTCGACCACATACGTATACGATTGTGCCAGCTGTTCCCGTTTCGCACCAAGCCATTCCTCTTGAAACCCAGGCAGAAGCTGGCCTTTGTAGAGTTCTTCGGCATTGCGAAGCTCGTAAAGAGTTGTTCCTTTTGCACCTTGTTCAAACTTGCGCACATCCGAATAAATGGGTAATTCGTGATTCCACTGAATGTATGCCGAAGTAATTTTAAGATATCGATCAGATTGTGGTAAGCATTCCCGCAGATCGTGAAGGAGTTTCCGCAAATTGGAGAAAGCCTGTTTCTCAGTGGAGTCCGGCCAGAAATCAAAGGCAATTTTCTTCCTGCTTTGCGGTATGTCATAGGCTAGAACCAAATATGCCAGCAACCGAGCCTTTGCACCGGAAGTAACTGTGGTAAACTCTTCTTCGTCAAAGGTGATTTTCAAACCGCCTAACAGTTGAATGCTGCAGCCTACCAAACAATCCTCCCCCTTTGCATCATCTTAACCCTCCATAGAAAAGCACAGAAATAATATATTCGTGAAACAACCTCTCTCTTCCTTTTTATGTAAGATTTTAATGATGGCCCAAAATGAGCTATAAATCGACTGTATTGTTTAATATCGTCTCATGGTGATCAAGGATTGATTCGGGTTATGCTGAAATAAGCTAATCTTCTATTAATTATGAGTAAATTACAAAAATAGAAGTCTGACTATGGGAGGGAAATAATTATGAGTAAAGAAGAGATTTTGACAGAAGGCAGCAAATTAACCTCAAAAAACCCCGCTATAACAACGCTATTCACGGCAGATCCATCTGCCCATGTTTGGGAGGACGGGAAGGTATATATTTATGCTTCTCATGATATGGATCCGGCAAGAGGCTGCGATCTGATGGATAGATATCATGTATTCTCATCAGAGGACATGGTTAACTGGTTGGATGAAGGTGAAATCCTCCGCTCCGAGAATGTGTCATGGGGCAGACCAGAGGGAGGCTTTATGTGGGCTCCCGATTGCGCGTATAAGAATGGAACCTATTATTTCTACTATCCGCATCCTAGCGGGTCCAATTGGAACGACTCGTGGAAAATAGGGGTTGCGACAAGCGAAGAACCTGCAAGTGGCTTTATCGACCAAGGTTACATTCCAGGCCTTGGGGGATTTGCGCTGATTGATCCGTGCGTGCTTGTCGATGAGGATGGGCGAGCCTATATGTATTACGGCGGAGGCAGCAGATGCGAGGGCGGCGAGCTTAACGATGATATGATGACAATCAAGCACGGAATGCAGGAAATGGAAGGCTTAGAGGATTTTCATGAAGCGGCTTGGGTTTTTAAAAGAGCAGGTCTATACTACCTGACTTATTCGGATAATCTCGATGGAAATAACCGCATGAGATATGCTACCAGTACACAGCCACTTGGTCCATGGAGTTACAGGGGAATTTTTCTCGAACCGACAGGTTGTTCAACCACTCATGGCTCCGTAGTAGAATTTAAAGGGCAGTGGTATATGTTTTACCACAATCAGGACATTTCGGGTCAAGGTAATTTAAGAAGCGTATGCATTGATTATCTGAATTTCAACGAAGATGGAACGATCCAAACCGTCGTCCAGACCAAAGATGGTGTCAAATCGGTAGGAACTGCGCCTATTCCCAATCCAAATCAGAAAACGTACTCTGCGGTGAAATGTAGTGTTGGCGGGGGAGCGGAAATTGAAGTAAACGAGCAGGGTAAAAGCGTTGTAAATCATTTGCACCTTGTAGGTGCCTACTGCCAATTTAATCATGTTGATGGAGAGAATGGAGGGAGAGCAGCTATTTATATCCATTATGCTACAGTAGAGCGTTTAGCTAAGCTAAATCTGACGGTCAATGGCGATGATTATTCATTGCTTAATGTGCTGTCGACGGATGGTTCGGCTCACCTGACTGGTCGTGCCAGTATTACGGTTCAATTAAATTCGGGCAATGACAATATCATTAGATTTACGGGTGGTAATGGTGAAATCAGTCTTGCAGGAATTACTGTTAGCCCATTTTAAGGCGATTTTTTATAAAGCAGCGGTTCATTATGAAAAACCCGACTGAACAATGGTCGGGTTTTCGCATGTCTAGGCGACCGACAGTATTGCCTAACTCAACTCTTACATAAAAAGGGGATTATAAGTTGTTGCACGAATAGGTAAACAAATGGATTTGATTTTGAAGTGAGAAAGTATAAAGGGGAGGCAATGTATGCAAATACGTTTAGCAACTGAACGAGATATAGACCAATTGATTCGCATGCGGTATGACTTCACATTGGAATATGCACCTGAGATAAATGCGGATTACGAAATATTTTATTTGGAATGTAAAACGTTTCTAGAGAAGGCCATTACAGGTGCGAGGTGGTTCATATGGGTGGCTGAAGTGGACGAGAAAGTAGTCTCGCATATATACATACAATTAATTGATAAGGTGCCGCGGCCAGGTAGAATTACTTATCCGTTTGGCTATGTAACCAATGTATATACACTGCCGCTGTTTCGTTCAAAAGGGATTGGCAGCCAAATTATCAAAAGCGTGGAACGTTGGGCAAAAGAGGGAAATTTAGAATTTCTCATTGTATGGCCAAGCATGGAAGGGGTACCATTTTATGAACGAAACGGATATGCAAATGCTGCTGAAGCAATGGAACTGCATTTGTGAGGGACATCAGACAAAGTGTGACAAGACATATAGAAAAACCCAATTTAATGTCATATACTAGAAATTAGTAATATGACCTTAAGTAGGGGGACATTCGTGGATAAGCAAAAGGGAGTTTTTGAAGAGTTATTACATAAGAATAAGCCATATCCTCCAAACCAACACACTTCACCATTACTTCCACAACAGTATAGTGACGCATTAATCCAACAAATGATCAAAGATTTGAGCCAGAGCTTTCAACAGCTTGCTGCAGATAATCAATATGAAAAGATATATGAATTAACAGGTAAAATTAGACAAGTTATTCGGGAGCAGGAAGAGTTTGAATATGAGTTACCATTAAAAGCTATACATTATCGAAATGATGAACGGATGCTGCCGATGTATCCGGAATTTTTCCTAACTAATCCGTTGTTGTTAACCAATTCCAGTTCAGACCAATTCAATTTATTCAGAGGTCTAAAATATGAGCTACAGACTGCAGACGAAGCTAGCTTTATGGTTAGTTTTATTCGTTTTTCTGGGTTACAACTATTAATACGACCATTGGATGAATTTCGCCAAGCTGCACCATCTAATAAATTAAGAGTTCTCACATCTACTTATCTGAATATTACAGAACCCATAGCACTCTATCGCTTGTTAGAAATGCCTCATGTCGAAACTCGAATATTCGATTCCGGTTCAGTTTCATTTCATACGAAGGCTTATCTTTTTAAACGAGATTCTGGATTAAATTCTTCTATTATCGGATCATCAAATCTATCCAAGGCAGCTTTGAATACAGGTTATGAGTGGAATGTGAAATTACCGGATACAGCTAATTATTCCATCTATGACAAAGCGATGAAATCCTTTCAGACGAATTGGGATGATGTAAGAGCCATTCCCTTGCGAATAGAATTGATTCGAGATTATGAGAAGCAATTGCTGAATCGAAAAATTATGCTAGTGAGTCCATACTTAGCCATTCAACATGTGGATGTATTTGAAAAAGTAGATAGTTCTCTTGAAGCTTCGACTAAGGAAATCATACCAAATCAAATGCAGCAAGAAGCATTGGAAGCATTAAGTACTACAAGAGTAAACGGACATAATAAAGGTGTTGTTATTGCGGCTACCGGTACGGGGAAGACTTACCTTTCCGCTTTCGATGTTAAAAATTTTGAAGCGAAAAGAATGTTGTTTCTTGCACACCGTGATGAAATATTGGAGAGTGCTAAAGCTACATTTGTGAAAGTATTTGGTAATGCTAATGATTGTGGTAAACTGTCAGGTTTTAGCAAAGACTTAGATAAACCATTCCTTTTTGCTACTGTACAGACGCTATCTAGGGATGAGACTTTGAATCATTTCTCTGCTGATGCATTTGACTATATTATCGTTGATGAATTTCATCATGCTGAGGCTGCGACTTATAAAAAAGTAATTGATTACTTTAAACCAAAATTCCTTTTAGGACTTACGGCAACACCTGATCGAATGGATGGTCGGGATGTGCTTGCGTTATGCGATCATAATGTTGTCTATGAAATTCGTTTGCGTGATGCTTTAAATGCGGGTCTTTTAACACCTTTTCGTTATTTTGGTTTAAGTGATCCGACAATTGATTATACAGAAATTGCTATGCAAAAGAATGGACAGTTCGTCGAAGACCAGTTGGTCAGCGCTTTAAATACACATGAGCGTGTTGATTATGTTATCGATATGATACGAAAGTTTGGTTATGATGGCACTTTTTTGAAGGCTTTAGGCTTTTGTGCATCTATAGAACATGCGAAATTTATGATGGAAGAGTTCAAAAAGAGTGATTTTGTAGCAGGCTGTTTAACTGGTGAGGATACACCGACTCGAAGACAAGAACTAATAGCGAGATTAGAGTCAAACGAGGATCCTTTGCAGATTATCTTCACAGTTAATATATTTAATGAAGGTGTGGACATTCCTAAATTGAATCTGATTTTATTCTT
Source organism: Paenibacillus psychroresistens (assembly GCF_009728935.1). Taxonomy (GTDB): domain Bacteria; phylum Bacillota; class Bacilli; order Paenibacillales; family NBRC-103111; genus Paenibacillus_AC; species Paenibacillus_AC psychroresistens. The sequence goes on from NZ_CP034235.1 coordinate 459,995, forward strand.
GCGACCTACGGAATCCGCTACGATTTTTATTCAGCAATTAGGTCGTGGTTTACGGAAAGTTCCCGGAAAAGAATACGTCACCGTTTTGGACTTTATAGGAAACTATCATAAATCTTTTATTGTCCCTCTAGCTTTATCTGGTCAAAATAATCACAAAGCCTTCGATCGTGATTCTTTACGTGTGGCTATTGAAACGGAGTTTGCCGATTTGCCTGATGGTTGCTTTGTTGATCTTGAAGAGATCTCCAAACAACAGATACTTAAAAAAATAGAATTGATTCGTATGGATCGTGACCAGCTTCTAATGGATTTATATTATCAGTTTAAGAAAGAACTAGGTTATTCTCCGGAAATCAGTGACTTCTTATATTTTGATGGTGCGCCGAATATCCATTTTTTCATTAGTAAATACGGTTCTTGGCTAGAGACTAAGAGAAAAATGCTAGATATAAACGAGTTTGATCAAACCCTACTAGAAGAGTCATTAAAGCTACAAATAGTTCAACGTTTAGAGAAACTACTGCCAATAAAATGGCCTTATGAATATTCAATTTTAGCTTTGGCTCTTGTACATTTGAAGGTTACCATAAAAGATGTGATTGCAGATTTACAATATCGATTTGCTCTGCAAATTTCAGAGGAAATACACGGGAGTAGAATTGAAAGAGCTATGCAAAAGCTAGCAACGGCTTCACCGAAACATACTTGGAGTTTTGGGGATTGTGTGGAGGGAGAATTCACTGCATCAATTACTATGCAAAACGTGGTTCGAGAGACTGCAATTAATAATTATCTTAACGCCAGGATTGAATATGGTCTAGCAGAATTTCGCCGTATGTTTCGTCCTAATGTGTTCTTTGCTAGTTCAAAAAATGTGATACTCTACCAAAACTATACGCGGAATGATCTCATGTATTTGTTTGAATCAGAAGCAGCCGAAGGTTCGTGGCGTGAAGGAATTAGTAAAGTAGGAAACCATATTCTCTTATTTATTAACCTTAAAAAAGGTGAGAAAACGGCAGATCATTTGCAGTACCATGATTATTTAATGGATCAACAGCATTTTCATTGGCAAACGCAGAATGCTACCTTTCATGATTCGCAACGGGGTCAGGAATATATTCACCACAAAAGGCAAGGTAAGCATATTCACTTATTTATTCGCAAGTTTGAAAACATGCATGGGGTTACCTTGCCTTTTACTTACTTGGGTGAAGTTGATTATATAGAGAGTCATGGCGACAGACCGATGAATATTAAATGGCAATTGCATCATGACATCCCAGAGGCTATATTTTCAGATTTTGTGCGTTGATATTTAAAGTAGTTAGAGCTTCAATAGTTGGCAAGTCTGCTGGTGCCCATTCAAGAGTAAATAATTGATCAATAGGTAACCAAATAAGACGCTCATGTTCATTCGCTATAGGTGCACCATCTACGATTTTAGCTAAATAAGTAATTAAACGTACTATTATAGTAGGGTATTCATAAGCTGCATCTGAAACGAGTTCACCTACTCTAATTGTGCAATTCAATTCTTCTTGGATCTCACGAATTAAACTTTCTTGTGGTGTCTCATTAGCTTCAATTTTACCACCTGGAAATTCCCATAGACCGGGTAAAGACATTTTTTGAGAGCGTAATGCACATAGAATTTCATTCTTTTCGTTTAATATAACAGCTCCGACTACGTCGATTTTTTTCATTAATAAGCTCCTTTAATATTCTATAGTAATGATGTTATAGTAGCACATTTTATATTGGGGAAGAAACATTGACTATATTCAAGAATGGTAGTTTTCTTATCTGACAGTAAATATTGTAGAAATACTTTTGATTTGAATTATCCATTATTAAAAAGGATTTAAAAAAACAACTCTTTAGCAGACCAAGGTAAAATAAATGGATATTCAAGAACGGCCAACTCGAAAAGCTATAACTCAAATGTTATAATAAAAAAGGAACTAAATCTTCCACTTCTCAATAGGAGAGTGCTATCGTGATTATCAAATTCATTCGTTTACGTTAATTTGAGATGCAGTCAATTATGCTCATTCATTTTTTTTGAAAATGTATGAGGCATTTTTTGTGTGCAAAAATTCAATTAACCAAAATCGAATGAAGCGAGGGACTAACTATGAGTGAACAAATATTAAATATTAATGGAATTGAGATATGTGCAGAAAGCTTTGGAAAAGCCAATGATCCAACCATTTTGCTGATTATGGGTGCAATGTGTTCGATGGTGTATTGGGATGAAGAGTTCTGCCAACGACTTGCCGATACTGGACGATATGTGATCAGATTCGATAATCGAGATGTTGGACGTTCCACTACTTATGAGTCGGGAACCTCCCATTACAGCGTGGCAGACATGGCGGATGATGCTGTTGGAGTGCTGGATGCCTACCATATTGAGCGGGCACACATTGTTGGAATGTCGTTAGGCGGAATGATAGCGCAAGTAATCGCATCGCGGAATCCTCACAGAGTGTTAACTTTGACACTGCAGGCATCGAGTATTTTTGGGGATGATGACATCGATCGCGGGTTGCCACCGATGGACGAGCGGATTCTGGCTTATCATGCTACTGGAGCGACTTTAAATTGGAAAGATGAAGAGGCGGTTGCCCGATATTTAGTTGCAGGCTCAGCGTTGCTCTGTGGTTCGAAGCATACTTTTGATGAGAAGAGGGCTTATAAACAGGTAAGACAAGAAATAAAACGAGCTAACAATCTACTCAGTATGTTTAATCACGCTCAGCTTAAGGGTGATGCTAACTATGAAGGAAAGCTTCCAGGGATCAGTATTCCCACGTTGGTTATCCATGGTACAGAAGATACAATACTTCCGTATGAGCATGGTCTAGCGCTTGCAGCGGAAATTCCTAATGCAGCCTTGTTAACCCTTGAGGGAACGGGACACGAAAATCATTCGGATGATTGGGATCAAATTATTGAAGCTATTACTAAACATACTGTCTGAATTTTATAGGTAGTTACTAGCTATTAAACGGATAAATAAGAGGGGTTATAACCGATTTTTGTTGGTTGTAGCTCTTCTTTTATAGAAAGGAGCCCCAATGCGAAACCCAATAACCATCAAACTAAATAACATCTCATTCCAGCTAAAAGAACTTCAAAACTTCGACTGGCTAACTAGACTAGGAACTGTTTTCTGCGTCTTCGACCAGCAGGATTCAGGAAACATCTCGTTCGGCATCCAGAACGGCACAACCAAAAGGTTCGTCAAATTCGCAGGCGCAAGTACTTTAGAATATTCGGGTGATCCGCAGGAGGCGATCGAACGCTTGAAACAAGCAATACCGGTCTATGAAGCATTGAATCATCCGCGTATAATAAAATTAGTGGATCATTTTGAAGCTGCCGGTGGATATGCTTTGGTTTTTGAATGGTTTGAAGGGGAGTGTTTGCATCCTCATTGGTCCTTTCCGCCACCTGCTAAGTACAACGATCCCAACTCTCCGTTTTATCGGTATAGACAATTGCCCGTTGAGCAGCGGCTGCTTTCTTTGAATAGTATTTTTTCCTTTCATGTGGATGTGGAAGCAAGAGGTTATGTGGCTGTAGATTTCTATGATGGCAGTATTTTATATGATTTCAATTCCCATACAACTATGATATGTGATATCGATTATTACCAGCAGAAACCTTTTATCAATACGATGGGAAGGCTTTGGGGATCCTCTAGATTCATGTCTCCTGAAGAATTTGAGCTTGGGGCAAGTATTGATGGGGTTACGAATATATTTAATATGGGGGCCATTGCTTTTGGGCTGATTGGCGGGGAACTCGATCACGCTTACTCTAAATGGGAGGCTGGGAAAGCCTTATATGATGTAGCACTTAAAGCCACAGAACCTAAGCGAAATGAGAGGTATACATCTATGGCTGATTTTTATAAATATTGGATGGAGGCTCAGAATGGAGGCTAACGTGGATTATATTCGGGATTACACGATGTATGCAGCTATTTTCGGTATTTTCAGTTTTAATTGGTTTGGGTGGGCTCAGGAAAGGCCACGGCAAAGCTGGCGCTTATATCTTGGGATTGCCTCAGGGATTGCGCTTCTCGTTGGGTTAATTGGTGTTTACTTGAGTATTAAGAATTGGCATGAAGCTTCGGCTCTAGCGGATTCTGGTGCATTTAAGGATTATTTAATTTATGTATATACGGAGTTTTTCGTGGCTGGAGTTGGTGCGTTCCTCTTGATTAAATTCAAACATAAGGACTATATCGCCCCGTGGATTGCTTTTATTGTGGGTGTTCATTTTTTTGCGTTAGTCGATGTTTTTCAAGATTCCAGTTTAAATATTCTTGCTTCGGTCCTGATTATAGTGGCTGCAGCTTCTATATTCTTATCTAAAAAACTAAACGTTGCGAATAGTGCGATTACAGGTATTGGAGCGGGTACCATTCTGTTCTGCTTTGCGGTATTGGGTCTGGTTCGGTTCTTAATGGTATGATCACTCATCTATATGATCTTAAAATTATGCAGTTAAGTAAACGACCCTCCGGGGTCTTTTTTTATGCTGCCTATACAACAAACGACAACAATTGCACATTTTATTAAGTAACATTAGGGGTGGAAATAAATTATAAGGTGGGTGTGAAAAGGATGACTATTAAGGGATTAAGTAAAGTTTATGAACCCTATTGTATATTTCCAGCTATTAAATACCTAAATGACTCGCCAGTTAAAGTCTTTCAACGGCAGTACCCCTCATGTCACTACAGTCATCAAATACAAGAGTTTCTCACTAACCATAATTATCCCTCCATTAGAAAAGGTGCTGACCTGCCCTGGTGGGGAAAGCATTATTTCTCAACAGAAAAGGGAAAACGAGTCTTTATAATTGCTCAAGATTCAAAAGCTCAAGATGCAGGGAGTGTTGTCTTCTTTGCCCATTTACTAGCACATATCCATGATCGAGCGAGTTATACAGCTTATAATAAAGAACTGAATTTAAATCAAAGGTTTCGCTTTGCTAGCTGGAATCGTATTAAACAACAATTAAGTGATTGGGAATTAGATTTGGATTTTGTATTTATTACGGACGCTTCAAAAGTTTATGAGGTAAACTCGGATAACTTCAATAAGCCAAAGAGCAGGGAGTTATTGCTGCAAGAAATTGAATTCTGCGATCCTGATTTATTAATTTTATTGGGTGGAGCACCTTTGAGCTTGTTGAGAAAAGATTTAATTTATTCGAATGTAGTTGAATGTGGGGAGTTCATTAATATTGCTGGGAAAAAAGCAGCTGTATCCCCCTTCCCGAGTGGAAATGGATTGACGCAACCAAACTTTGAATTACGTAAGCAAAAAGCATCAGAATTAATTAAAGCTTAGGAATGAAGTCTATTCCCGAGGCAGATGCACACTACCTCTCATTCTCCGCGAATAGTATAACATGCCATAAATATGGATATGATGGAGCTATCTTGCGTACGGTGGGGAGGCTCTAAATTTATGGGATTTGTTGTCATTTTTGTCGTGGCTTGGTTGGCTTTTTTTATTTTCTATTCCATGAACAAAAGCTTATCTGTCCTAGAAAACAGCTTTATCTATTTAACAGTTATGGTTATCGGGATAAATATATCCTGGGTGGTTATCGAAGAACTCAAGCTGATTGAGTTAACTAAGGAAGGCTGGCTGTATGCAGCGTTTTTTCTCTACAGAAGTATGATAAAGCCAACAATTGTGCTCATTATGTTTAATGTGATCTATAAGGTGAAATCCACTTCCATAACATTGTTATCCATAGGAATCACGATGGTAATCATTCTAGCCTTGAATGGTGTGCTGCGCTTCTACGACATATGGAGCTATACGCGTTGGAATGTGTTTTACGATATTCTACAAATTGTGGTTATTCAATCGATAGCTTTTGCTTTATTCACGCTGTATAGGAGATCTACTCACAGGGAGGTAAAAGCATCATGATTTTGTGGGAGCATTTTGATAAAAATGAATGGTTTGTGTTAGTGATGTTAATCGTTACTTATTCAGCCATTATTATACTGCCAAAGAGAGTATCGACGAGCTTACTGATTCTTGGTTTAGTTTGGGGATTTGCCAGTTCAACTTTATTCGACTTTACAATTGGTGGAGGATTGCTGGATTACTATCGGGTCAATGACTCGAATCACTATGAATTAACGGACTTGTTTACTTATTTCATGTTCGCACCTTTTGGTTACTTTTTTATCTACTTTTATGAGGTATTAAGAATCAGTAAAAAGACGCTTTTGTATTATATTGTCGGGTGGATTGTTATTGGCTTGGCTTTTCAGTGGTTAGCAGGGTGGATGGAAATGACTCATTACCAGCAGGGATACAAGCCAGCCTATAATATAATTGTATTTCTTATTGTTCAATCGATTACAGGGTTGTTCTATAGATATATCAAGGGTCATCCAGTCAAAAGTGGTGTTCGGGGAGAACTTCGTTAAAGGATGTATAATCATAATATAAAGAACTCGACCGTTTTGGGTCGGGTTTTTGCATGTCCGGCTATTGTAACTTATTCGTTCAATGGCTTCATGAAGACGTATTCGAAGTATTGCGGCAAATTTCATAGTATAATAATGGAAGTAGTTATTGGATAATATAGCAGCGAGGTTTGGATCTTATACACATGAAGGAGGATTTGAAAATGGAGAAATCGAAATACGAAAAGCATTTTTCCGAGGATAGCTTTTGGAATAAGATTGGTAAGTATGCTAAAGAAGCAGGAACTAAAGTAGTCTATAGCGGCCTTATCCTTTATTATGCTGTTCAAAGTCCGAACACACCGTTAAAATCGAAAATCCAAATATATGGAGCTCTGGGATATTTAATTCTTCCTCTGGATTTGGTACCAGATTTCTTGCCGGTGGTTGGTTATGTCGATGATTTAGGAGCTTTGGGGCTAGCAATTGCAGCTACTGCAATGAGTATTGATGATAACGTCAAACAACAGGCAAAGGATAAAATTACTGGTTTTTTTGGACCAGATATCTTGAATAATCAGGATATTATTGATGTTGACTCGCAGATAGTGGATGAGGAGAAAGAGGGGGAATCGACTCCTGAAAAATAATTCTTTTAATGAAGCGGTCATACCCACTATAAAGGATTTATAATGTTTAATTATAGTCATTCTCGGACTGTACAGAGCCTGATCATGCTTGCTATGATGATTAATGGAGATGTTTGGAAGGGGGATGTAGACGATGAATTCACATAAAAGCTTTCCGTTAGTAGAGACAGAGCGCTTGCTCCTCAGAGAAATTTTATTAGAAGATGCAGCTGATTTATTTGGCTATTATAATGATCGGCTGGTTACCCAATATTTAGATTGGTTCGGTCCGTCCTCAGTAGATCATGCCAAAGATATCATTACGAACTGGAGCAATCAATTTCAGCAAGGTACTTTCATGCGTTGGGGGATCACCCTCAAAGAGGATAAAAAGGTAATCGGCACGATCCTGCTTGCTCCCGTTAGAGGGCCTTTTGAATGGAAATTACCCTTAGTTATTGGGTATGAATTGTCACGGGAATACTGGAACCAAGGAATTATGTCGGAAGCTGTGCAAGCGGCTATAGCTTTTGCTTTTGATGAGCTGGGCAACCACAGAGTTTGTGCGGAGGTTTTTCCAGAGAATACAGCATCCCTGAGAATATTAAAAAGGCTCGGCTTCCAAGAAGAAGGCTTGTTAAAAAAACATCTATGGCACGAGGGTACTAAGACTTGGCATGATGTGATTACTTTGGCTGTTTTGAAAAATTCTTAGAATGAATAAAATTAAGTGATGGAGAAGCTTTCGAGGCTTCTCCATTTTCCATTTCTCCATATCACTATTTGGCGAATTATGGTAAGGTTTAATAAAATAGGTCTAGAATGGATGATGATTTTGAAGAAACGCACTATAAGAAATTGGCTTTTAAAAATGAGTATGCTTTGTTTAATTGTAGTAATATGTACAGCAGCAACTACCCAGAAGGATCCTCTGAGTATAACTCAGAAGCTTGCTATTAAGGATGATCGAGGCGAGAACTGGTTACTGAAAAATACCAAGGAATATAAGATGAAATGGTCCCTAAGTGATGAAAGTCCGTATCAACATTATGAGCTTTCTCAAGGTCCAAACGGTCTGCTATTTGCTCAAAATTTTAAAGAACTTATTGCGATTAACGCGGATACTGGAGAGACAGTATGGAAGATTCCAAGTAAATATCAATTCGGAGTTGTTCCAACGATAGGCAGCGATGGGTCTTATTATAAATTTTCTTTGGAAAACGCTAAGCAATTATCCCCGAATATTTTACAGACTGATATTTCTCGATTTGGAGTGGATGGGACTAAAACGGTATTCTCGTCTATTAAATTACATGTTACAAAAGAAAGGTCGATTCATTCAAGTCAGCAAGTAGGGGATTCAGCAGGGAATTTTATTGTATTAACCGACAAAGGTTTGTTATCGATTAAGCCAGATGGATCAACGAATTGGTTGTTAGACAAGATTAAAACCTCAAAAGCTAGCTTTAATTCAAAGACAACGGATGGGTTATTCTCCGATTCCAAAGGGAATATCTTTATGATATTTAGCAATACCATAGTTTCGCTTAGCACTAAAGGAAAAGTGAATTGGGCACGCGAGTATTCCTTTACTAAGGACTATAACCATGTGGTTACCTCCATTACAACAGGGGGATTTCTTCTGCAACAAACGTCTGCTAAAGATTATAGTTCATACGAGTCGAAGCTATATGATATGACCGCGAAAGGTCTGATCCTGGTGAAAGAAGCATCCATTATCAACAAAAACCTGGGAAATTCAGATCAAAACGGCGGATACTATAATCTGATTGATAATACGAATACCGTAATAGATCGGGATTATATAACAGGTAAGACAAAGTGGAGTTATAGCTTGAGCAAATATGAGAGACAAGCAGGTTTAAGTCTATACAGTGGTGATTTAAGAGTGGATCCACAAGGGAATGTATTCTTTGGTAATAATGCAGGAACGGTCTATTCGCTTGATAATAAAGGCAAGCCGAGATTCATTCTGGCGATGAAGAATGCTATTATAGCCAATGCTAACATTCTGCCGATTAATGGGAATTCAGTTATTCTGACTGTGAATAGTCATATTGTTTGTATTGAGAAGATAGTTAAGTAGATTAGTTTTCTCTAAATGGAAGGGTTAGGTGAGTGGTTTGGTTCGAAAAGGTTATTTTAAAGGGAGTAAAGCTGTAATTTCAATCCTCATTTTTTTTGTTATGATTTTAAATGTGAGTACCGTTTTCGCAGATGTTAAGGTTTATGAAGGGCAATATCTGCAACAAGCGAATACATTAAAAGCTTTAGGTTTATTTCAAGGAACCGCTAAGGGATTTGAACTAACTCGCAAACCTTCTAGAGTGGAGGGAGCAGTAATGCTGCTTCGTTTACTTGGAAAAGAGGATACAGCTAATGAGCAAAAGAATAAACATCCTTTTAAAGATGTCCCTAAATGGGCGGATTCGGCAATTGGATATATGTATGCCAATCATTTAACAAGCGGAATAACCCCAACCAGCTTTGGATCCAATGACGATTTATCTGCGTTGCAGTATGCTACTTTTATTCTCAGAGCGCTTGGATATGATGATACTCTTGGTGATTTTAAATGGAATCAATCGATAGATAAATTGCTTGAATTGAATATTATTAAACCAGAGCAAAAAGACCAATTGAATAGCACTGTGTTTTTGAGAGATCATGTTGCTCTACTCTCCTTTAATTCTTTAAAAGCATCAATGAAAAGTAATGTGGAACTTAGTGCTACGCTGATTGAAAAGGGAGTCATAACTTTAGCGACTGCCCAGACTACTGGTGTGGTGAGTAGGTCGGTTCCCCAAATCACAAACGGTAAGGGGATTACTTTTCTACATACCAAATATGACGATATGAACCTTGTGGTTAGAGCTGATGATATGGATACTGCGCTCAAATCTTATACAAGTATCGCCATCCAATCCTTTGATAATCAAGAACAATATGACGCTGAAGTTAAGAAAGTGGAAACGAACACATTGGATTACAATCAATTTTTACTAACTAATTCGGCAAAAACATCGGATGTAAATCTGGTAAAGCTCTATGATCACCGTTTAATTAAAGGCGGGTATTCACGGAACGGAGATGATGCTCAAAAAGTCTTCTTTTGTTTAACTGTATTTTATAATGAATTCCAAGTGCCATTGGGCTATATGAAAAATCAATTGCCATTGGTTGGAGAAAAAGAATCAAATATGTTTGAATACGATTCAACCAATAAAACGGAAAATGTAAAGGTTACTCCACAACAAATAATTCCTGAAGGAGTCGAAATACTAAAACGTAAAGCTCAAAAACCTGCCCCATTCGAACTCCAATAAACACTTCGCCCTCACCGTACTGACGTTCACCGGAGGAAGCGAAACGGGCTTTCGGACTCTTGCAATTGAGGAATAATGTTTATGTAAGGCAAGTTAGCGATCTCATAGCAATGTATGAGAGCTATGAGCTTCTACGAATTATGTGAAGATTATTGTTGTGTTATAATGAATAAATAAGATTTCTTTCGGGGGGTGGCAAAATGCGGTGGGAAGAGGTTAGGGAACAGTTTCCCAATGAATGGGTGGTGTGTGAGACGTTACAATCTCATTCTGAAGGCGGGTTTTGTTTTATTGAAGAGGTAATGGTTATTGATCGATTTGAAGATTCCAGAGTTGCCATGAAGCGTTACTATGAGCTGCATCAAGACAAGCCATTAAGGGAGTATGGTTTTTTCCATACCTCTCGTGAAACGTTACAGCTCCGGGAAAAGTGGGCGGGGGTACGCGGTCCAAGATGAATATTGACGTGGTATATGGACTTCCATTCGTTACAGTTTCCATTTGTTTCCGTGGGAAAGAAGTTCTGTTGGATCGAGTATTACTTGATACGGGTTCTGCCGGTACAGTCTTTAATGCTGACGTTGTAGATCAGATTGGAGTAATGGTAGAACCTGAAGATATTCTGAATAAAATTAGAGGTGTAGGTGGAGTTGAAATCGTTTATTCCAAACACTTTGACTTCGTTCGTTTTGGAGAGGTTTCTTTGAAAGGATTTGAAGTGGAAATTGGAGAGATGAATTATGGAATGAAGATTGATGGCATTCTTGGATTTGATTTTATTCGAGATGCTAGTCTGATTATTGATTCTAAGGAATTGAAGATTTCAGTACATAAATGATTTAAGCATAATCAGTATCATTAATTTTATAAAACCTTGATGCGCTGAGTGTTCGGTGTATCAAGGTTTTGTTTTTAATTGATATTTAAGCGTAAAATACTGCCCACCTAAAATTAAGAATATTTCTATGAGATAATCTTCCTCAGATTTAATTTAGAAGGTTCTCTAATCTCCAGCTCCCCAGCCTGAAAATCACATTTACTCAATCATCTTGTTGCAAAGGCAGCATGATGGTAATTTTTGTGCCCAATCCAGCTTGACTATGAATGGTTACACCGTAGTTTTGTCCGTAAGCAAGTTGCACACGTTCATGAACATTTTTGATACCATATCCTGCTTTCGATTCTGAGGATAACAGTGCTTCTACTTGTTCTGAAGACATTCCGCAACCGTCATCTTCTACTTCAAGTAAGAGCGCTGGAACACCAACGTGCATGGATTGGTAAACACGGATGGAGATTTCCAGACACTTATGATCATCATATATGGCGTGATTAATGGCGTTTTCGACAAAAGGTTGCAATAACAATTTTAACGTTTCATAGGTTGACAAGCTTTCGTCAACTTCCCAGCGTTCAATAAAGCTATCATCAAAGCGCATATGCTGGATTGCAAGATAGTGTTTTGTAAGGGTGATTTCTTTTTCCAGCGTAATATATTGATGCCCCATATTTAGTGATGTTTGATAGAATCTTGCGAGATGGTTTACAATTTTGCTTACTTCAATATCATCGTTTTGGATGGCCAGAGAGGAAATACCCGACAGTGTATTATAAAGAAAATGTGGATTGATCTGGCTTTGCAGTGCATAAAGTTCCGCATCGCGCTTGGCAATTTCCTTGACATACAGCGTATCAATCAAATCTTTGAGACGTCTGCTCATCTTGTTGAAAGCTGCGCTTAATTGACCAATTTCATCCTTGCTGGAATCAGTGAGCAAGAGGGTGAAATTTCCTTGCTCTACTTGCGCTGCTTGTCGGTTTAATTTACGCAGGCGGCGCGAAAGGTATTTGGCAATGACAATGATCATTAAGATGGATAAGACAAGACTAAAGAGCGCAATTACAACAATTTGCAAAGCTGTTTTACGAGATGAACGCATTATTTCGTCAATTGGTGTGAGAGAAACTGTTTTCCAACCATGATTCATGGTGTTATACACCAGCAAATTGGGATGTTCGTTTATGGTGACGATTTCTTGATTGATTGACAACTCGGGGCCGATGGCTTCGCTAAATGACAGGTTTAAAAGCGATTTATCTGATGCAGAGATTATTTGATTTTTTTCATTGAGCAAGTAGACACTTTTGTTTTGCTCTTCTTTTTCAATTAACTTGTAGAGTAATTCTTCATGGAGACCGATAGTCACCATTCCGTAAAATTGGCTTTGTGTGTTAAAGTTGAGAATTCGCCCAAGATATATCACGTTTTCCCCGTTTTTGTCTTGAATCACGTTGCTGAATATATTGTTGCCGTATGTTTGTTGTAATTGAATTAGGTACTGAATCGGCAAATTTTCAAGTGTGATATGTTTGAGAAACAGACCATCCTCCGGAAGTGAATTATTGTCTGTATAAAGGTTGATGCTGGCAAGGTTGTTGTTCGCAGTCAGAAAGCTGTATAAGAGTCCATCGATATATCGGTATGCTTCGAGGATAGAATAGTCGGTTGTGTAGGTTTGCGTAAGATAAGCTTGTAAGGTTTCATCTGTATAAATCAGAGATGAAACTTGGCGAAGAGTATCCAAACGAGCATTTACATTGCTGCTGATTTGTTGGTTGCTGCTATACATATTTTCATAAGTCAATTCCAACAACCGTTGCTCCGTGCGATCATAGAAGAAAACCGTAATAAATATAAGAGGGGTGATCGTTACGGTAAGAAACATGAGCAGCAATTTCTGCAGCAAAGACGAATTGTTGAAAAGCCTTTTCAATGTCTTCATGCTCGTGATCCCTTTTTCGCGTGTGTACGGTATTGGTTAGGGGTGAGCCCAGTGCGTTTGAAAAAGACAGCGCCGAAATAGGAGGGGCTTTCATAGCCGACTCGTTTGGCAATCTCATGAATTCTAATATTTGTTTCCTGCAGCATGAGGCCAGCATTATCCATGCGGATCTGAGTCACATATTCCATTAATGTTTTTCCGGTTACATCTTTGAATATAGTTCGGAGATAGTTGGGTGAAAGAAAGATGAGTTCAGTCAGCATATCAATCGTAATAACCTGTCCATAATTTTTTTGTATGATATTGCATACTTCGTTGACAATCTCGATATGTCGATCGACAGGAGATGCTTCCAACTCGTCCATCATAGTGCTCAGTATTTGCCGCATGTGTGTCTTCATAGATTGCATGCTTTCCATCAGGGAAAGGCGCCCGAAAAATCGGGAATCTTTTTCAATTATGTCTTGCAAATGACGGTTATTAGCCGCAACTGCAGACAGCACCGCATCAAAAACTGAAACGCTGTCTACAAAAGCTTGACTGATATTTCCGGGTGGCAGACCACCATCGTAAAAGTCATGGAGCCATTCTTCAACTTGGTCTCTGCGGTTTTGTTGTACGGCGGCAATCAAGTGTTCTGTTTTGGGAAATGGTTCCTTGCGCCATACGACTTGCATATTATCCCAGTTGTCGTTGATAAGTCCTGTACCGTGAATAGCAACCAGTTGATTGCGCATTTGCAGCATCTTTGGCCATTGTTTTGTAAAGATGAGCAGTGACTGTGGGTTGTCTGTCAGGGATAGAGATATCCAACGTTGCGCATTCGCAGACTGATTCCGCCAATGCGTAAACACTTTGCTGTCTGATTCCTTTGTGACGAAAATCCATTGGCCATCGCGCAGTTTGGTCAGTACACCGGGGAAAAAACTGGGCAATCCGACGATGAAAAATTCTAATCTTTCCACAGTGGAAAAATCACCGGAAGGCGCGTCGAATGTAAGCGGATTCTCTGTCAACAGAGTATATTCGTCTATACTGATAAATACAAAGTAGAATGTTTTGTTATCCGCAGGAAGATGCAAATGGTGGTTGTATACAGTAGTAACTTCGTCCGCTAAGCCGGAGAGCAGATTACCCCCGATTTGAAGAAGTTCTCGCAGGTATTCTCCCGACGTTAATAAGGTGGAATTGAGTAGGTTTTTCTGCTCTTCACAACGTTGACGAACCGTCCTCATAGTAGTAGCCAGTTCTTCGTGGTCAATTGGCTTCAGCAAATAGCCGCAGGCACCATGTTGCAGTGCGGCACAAGCATAATCAAATTCATTGTATCCACTTAGAAAAACAATTTGAATTTTAGGGAAGCGAGTATGAACTTGTTTACAGAGTTCAATGCCGTCCATGAAAGGCATTTTAACGTCGGTAATGAGAATATCCGGTTGTAGGGATTCTATTTTTGTCAATGCATCTCGTCCGTTGCTGGCAGTGGCAATGACACGGCAGGACATTTGTTCCCAATCTATATAATTGGCAAGATTATCTAAAGTGAGCCGTTCGTCATCGACTAAAATAATATTGTACATAGATCCTCCACGCATATCGTTAGATATAGTCGTTATAGATGGTACCCTTACTTAGAATAGAGTATAGCATTAACCCCTATTTTTCAATCAAAACACTTGATATTGTGAAAGTTCGTTTTTTTATGATAGAAATCGGAAAATCGTGATATAGCCATACAATACAAGATTCTATATGATGAATTAGCAATCTTAAATTGGACATGAGGAGGCGGGAGAATGGAATATGGGGTGGATAGAAGCAACGAGAAAACGCCGTTTCTTAAAAATCCTACAATTAAAAAAATGGTTCGACAGCGATATTTTTATTTGCTTCTAATTCCGGGAGTTGTATGGGCAGCATTGTTTGCTTACGCTCCTATGGTTGGTTTGTACATGGCATTTGTAAATTATCAGCCTACTTTAGGAAATTTCTGGGGCTCTCTTTTTAAAGCGGATTTTGTGGGATTTCAGTGGTTTGAACACTTCTTTTCAGGACAAGATTTTTTGCGAGTGATGCGCAATACCTTGGTTTCGAGTGTGTTAACACTGTCGATAGGGTTTATTCTTCCTATTTTTATTGCAATAACGCTGAATGAAGTAAGATTAAACTGGTTTAAACGGACGGTACAAACAGCCTCCTATTTACCATTTTTTATTTCATGGGTTGTTGCTTCAAGTATTGTTATTACATTGTTATCCGCTGAAGGACCTGTAAATCAGCTGCTGATGAAAATCGGAGTTGTAGAACAAGGTGTTTTGTTTATGCAGGCAGGCAAGATGTTCTGGATCATTATAGCCCTTTCGAATGCTTGGAAAGATATGGGTTACAATTCCATCATGTATCTGGCTGCCATTGCTGCAATTCCAACGGAGTTATTTGAAGCTGCGAAAGTGGACGGCGCCAATCGGTTGAAGCAAATCTGGCACGTTTTACTGCCGATGCTGCGGCCTACGATTATTATTCTGTTGATTTTGAACATCGGCAACTTGATGAATACCGGGTTTGATCAATATTTTTTACTGGGTAATTCACTGAATAGATCATATTCTGATGTAATTGATACCTATGCGTTCCGTTATGGCATTCAGAATGGCATGTTCTCATATGCAGCTGCTGTAAGTATGTTCAAATCAGTAATAGCGTTTATTCTGGTGATTACTGTAAACAATATATCTAAAAAAATGGGCCAAACTCATCTGTTCTAAAAGTTGTGCATACGGCTGGGGGAGGAATAAGAAAATGGATAATGAAGTTGCACGGTATAACAAGACAGGCGCTAGAAGCAAGTGGCCACAGCGCTATACGCTGGCAACAATTACGGGAAATATAATCGTTTACGGATTTTTATTGTTATTGTTCATCGTTACATTTTTTCCGTTCTGGCATATTTTCATTTTGTCCCTGAATGATGCGTCTGACCCAACTTATGGGCAATTTATGCTGTGGCCAAGCGATTTCAGCCTGGCCAGTTACAAAACCGTTTTGAGTGATGCAGAAATTCTGAATTCCATCGTAGTGACGGTTGGTCGAACGGTGATAGGAGTACCTCTTACGCTGGCTTGCGTTTCAATGCTGGCTTATGCACTAAGTAAAAGAGAACTTGTAGGCTGGCGTGGAATTAATTTGTTTTTTGTATTTACGATGTATTTCAGCGGTGGATTGATTCCCACTTACATGGTAGTGCGCAGCTTGAATCTGATCGACAGTTTCTGGGTTTTTATCTTCCCCGGGATTATGAGTATATTTTGGATGATATTGGTTCGCACCTTCATGGAGGGTTTGCCAAAAGAAATGGAGGAAGCGGCACAAATAGAAGGTGCAAATGACATTCAGATTTTTCTGAAAATAATTATACCTGTGTGTACTCCGGTACTGGCTACGATTACCTTGTTTTCAGCCATTGGTCATTGGAATGCTTGGTATGATTCTTACATTTACACCTATAATCCTGATTTGAAAACATTGTCTGCTGTTTTGGTGAAAATTCTGAATCAGTTCCAGACCAATGACATGTTAAGTGCGTCAGAGCAGCTTGCCAATGAACAGCGTAAGATGCCGGTATCCAGTGAGAGTATCCGTATGGCAGTTACTATGGTAGCTACACTTCCGATCATCCTTATGTATCCATTACTGCAAAAGTACTTCCTAAAAGGAATGCTTATTGGGGCAGTAAAAGGCTAAGCGCTACCAATCAAAGATCGTGTTTTCGCCCCTATCCCGTATCTGATATCCAGTTCGGAATATGGTTGAAATATAAAATTCATAGGAGGGTATCAGAATGAGAAAAAGAATCGTTATGGTAGCGGTACTTGCATGCACTATGCTTTGGAGCGCATGTAGTGCCGGAAACAAAAATGTGGCTGAAACCGTATCCAAAGTGGAAGAAGTAAACAGTACAACGACGCCCAAAGTGGAAGAAGTAAACAGTCCAACGAAGAAGCCTATTACATTAACTTTGTTTGACAAAAATGTGGGTGATCCGTTTACTAACCCTGTTGCACTAGAAATTACAGAGCGTACAGGTGTTTCTATTGAGGTTCAGCAACCTACCGGTAATCCGGATGAGAAACTGAATTTGATGTTAGTCAGCGGAGATTTGCCTGATATTGCTCTAATTGACAGACGTGAAGCAACCTTGAACAAATACATTGCCGGTGGAGCTTTGATTCCGCTGAATGATTTGATTAAGGAGCACGCTCCGAATATCATGAAGCGTTATGGTGACGTGCTATCCAAAAGTGTGTACGAGGATGGTAAGAATTATTATTTGAACAACTGGTACGGATTGGATCCGGATCCAAACTGGGCAATCAATATGCGTATGGATGTCCTGGAAGAGTTCGGATATGCCGAGCGCGCATTGGCCGGAGATTCCTTTACACAGGATGAATTTTTGGACTTGCTGAAGAAATTTAAGGAGAAATATCCTGAGGTAGACGGAAAACCTTCCATACCGATGACAGTGAACGCAGATCACATGCCTACCATAATTGGCTCATTCAAGGCGATGTATGGGATGAAAACTTATTATGAGCATGATGGCCGTCTTGAATTTGATGTAAGAGATCCGCATTACTTGGAAATGATCAAATACATCAATAAACTTTATTCAGAAGGCTTGCTTGACCGTGAATGGGGAATCAATAAAGTTCAAAATTATGAGCAGAAAACGGCCAGCGGACGTGTGTTTGCAACGGCGGGCGGTATCGTGGGTGCTGCCAACGTTGCATTTCGCACTCAATACGGCGCGGATACAAATAAAATATTCTACGGATTTAAAGTGACGGCCCCAGGCGTTGATCCAGATAAAACAACTTATGGGCCGCGTAGTTCTTTGGGCTGGGACGGAGTTGGTATTACAACAGCGAATAAGCATCCGGTAGAAACGATCAAATTTTTGGACTTCCTAGCGAGTGAAGAAGGCCAATATTTGCTGATGTGGGGTAAAGAAGGCATGAACTGGAATATGGAGAACGGTGTTCATAAACCGACACAAGAAGCATTGGATGCAATCAGTGCTGATTGGGCGAAATTCTCGAAAGAAACAGGCGCGCGCAAATGGACATGGATGATTCGTAATGGATTGGGCGAAGACGGCACTCCTTATGACTTAATGTTCCGTTACAAAAGAGAGAAATGGGATCAACATGCACTGAAATCAATGGCAGGTTCCACTTGGGATACCGCGCTTTATGATGATCTCGGTCCAAAGGGAGGCACACCTGACGCATTGAGTGAGCAAAAAATCAAGGATATTATCGACAATAGCTTCTCCACTATGGTGTATGCAAAGTCACAGGATGAAATTGACGGTATGTATGCAAAAATGATTGCTGAGTTAGATGCAAACAAAGCAGTAAAAATCGAAGATATTTACACGGCTAACTATAAGGATCGTATGAAATTGTATAATGCTTCTGAAAACAACTAAGCATTAGCAATCCGAAAGAGTAGAGGCAGGGTGAGACATTGTGTACCCTGCCCTTTGTATGTTGTAGAGCGTGAATTCATTTTTCAAGGAGACAGAAAATGGCTATTTCTATTGGAGAAAACAATGTTTTTTTATTAAACACAAAAAACTGTTCGTATAGCTTCAGTGTAGATCAGGAAGGGCTGTTGCGGCATCTTTATTGGGGCGCACGCATAGATACGATTGAAGATTTTAAAAACGAGCCATATGTATGGGAGCAAGGTTTTCATCCCCTCAATGACGTGAAGAGAGAGGAATGTTCATCTTTTGGAACCATGCGGTTCAAAGAAACTTCTTTCAAAGTAACTTATGCCGATGGTGTGAGGGACTTCCGCTATCGTTATGTGGGGCACACGATCGAGAATGGTGAACTTACAGTACTCTTGGAGGATATGGTGTATCCGCTTCAAATGCACTTGCATTATAAGGTGTATGAAGATGTGGATATCATTGAAAAGCGCCGTACAGTAAAAAACTGTGGCAACGAAGTAATTTCAGTGGAGCGTTTGCATTCGGGAGAGTGTTCGTTGCCTGGAGCAGGTTGGAATCTGAAAAACTTTAACGGCATGTGGAATTCTGATTTTGATGCTTACGAGCAAAGAATAATGGGCGGAAAAACGGTGTTGGAAAGTCTGCGAGGCACAACTGGTCATGTAGCAAATCCGAGCTTTATTCTGTATCAAAATGCGGGGGAAACATACGGAGAAGTATATTATGGTGCACTGGCATGGTCAGGAAATTTCAAAATTGTATTGGAGCAAACTCCCTATGAGTATTTAAATATTTTGGCGGGTATGAGCGATACAGACTTTGAATGGCGATTGACAGGCGGGGCAACTCTGGAAACACCGGCTCTTTATCTGGGGTATTCTCCGGATGGATTTGACAGAATGTCTAATGCGATGGGCGAGTTCTCCAGACGATATGTAATGCCAAAGCCTATGGCAGCTAAGCCTCTTTCCGTTTTATATAACTCCTGGGAGGCCACATATTTTGATGTGAATGAACAGGCGCAGGTTCAGCTTATAGAAAAGGCCGCACAAATAGGTGTGGAGCTGTTTGTCATGGATGATGGATGGTTTGGACAGCGCAGCGACGATCATGCTGGGTTGGGAGATTGGCGGGTAAACGCAGTAAAGTTTCCAAACGGACTGGCACCGCTGACCGAAAAGCTGAAGAGCTACGGCATGCAATTTGGTTTGTGGATTGAGCCCGAGATGGTAAACCACGACAGTGAATTGTATCGCGCTCATTCTGACTGGGTTTATCATTACGCTAGTCGTCCGGTGATGGAAGGACGCTACCAGTATATGCTGGACCTTACAAGGCAGGATGTACAACAATATATCATTGGTGAAATTGATCAGTTGCTTACGGAGAATGATATCTCCTATATCAAATGGGATATGAACCGGGGTTTGAGTGAAGTTGCTTCTGCTATGTTGGATCGTAGTGAATTTAAAAGTATTTGGTACCGGCATACGAAAGGGTTTTACCATATTATCCAATCGTTGAGGGCGCTGCATCCAGAGGTAGAGTGGGAAGCTTGTGCAAGCGGTGGCGGCCGTGTGGATTATGGCGCGATGCAGTATTTTGAAGAATTCTGGCCAAGTGATAACACGGATCCTCTGGATCGTTTGTCTATTCAAGAAGGATATAGCTATCTTTACCCAATCAAGTATATGCGTGCTTGGGTGACGGATTCAGGAAATAATGGAAAACGTGCCATGCCGCTGTTGTTCCGTCTTCATTGCTCCATGTGTGGTGCTCTTGGGATTGGTCTCAATTTAAATGAGTGTAAGGAAGAGGAATTTGAACTTCTGGAAAAATATGTGGGGCTTTATAAAGAAATTCGTTCAATTATTCAGTTTGGGCAATTACACCGACTGGCTTCGTTACCGATGGACGGATTGCAGGCAGTACAGTACGAGAATGGAAAAGAAAGCGTATTGTTTGCATTCTTAGATCATCCCTCTCGCTGGCGCACGGCATTTACTATTCGTCCAAGAGGGTTGGATGCGAAAACTTGTTATCGGGTAGAAATAGAAGGGCAGCAACAGCAGAAATATTCTGGAGCGTTTTTGATGAACAGTGGTCTAACTATTACACTGAATCATGATTATGCAAGCTGCATGGTGCGCTTATTGCCGGAAAGTTAAGGCTGAATGGATTATTAAACTACAAAACTACAAAACTACAAAACTAGAAAAATACGAATGGACAGGAGATTGGAACTATGTGGGAACTGTATTCGCCTAATAATGATGTTAGTATTACGGTTAGTAAAAATTCCGAGGGGGAGTTAGGGTACGCTGTTGAGCGCAATGGCAAAGCGGTAATCGAGCAAAGTAAGCTTGGTTTTGAAAGTGATTTGGAAAATTTCACAAAGGCCTTTCGTTTTATAAGGGAATCACGTGCTGTTGTTGACGAGACATATTCGATACCAGCAGGTAAAAAAGCAGTTTATGGGAATCATGCGAATGAGATGACGTTAGAGTTTGAGTGCGGAGCGTATACGTTTGTACTTTGCGCGCGCGCTTATGATGATGGTGCTGCTTTCCGCTATCAAGTACTGTCCGATGTAGAAAAACCCATGAAAGTAATCCGTGAAGCAACAAACTTCACTTTGGCGGAGGCCTATAATGATTTGTGGTTGCAGCACTTGACAAGCAGCTATGAAGCTACCTATGATCGTTCCGGATGGGAAGACAAAGAAGGCAGAGATTACGGAATGCCAAGCTTGTTCCACGCCGACAATGGCGGTTGGGTCATGATTACGGAAGCAGAGGTATATAACACGGACGGCAGCTATTGCTCTTGCCATTTGCGCGGAGCCGGAAATCAAAGCATGTCTTTGGAATTCGCTCCGGAAGAAATAGGCGCGCCGCTTTCCTGCAAACTGCCGTTTTCCTCACCTTGGCGCGTCATTGCGGTGACAGACGATTTAAACGAATTGGTTAATACAACCATAAACTATAACTTGAATCCGCCTTCCACGATGGAAGATACAAGCTGGATCAAGCCGGGGCGTTGTTTATGGGGTTGGTGGGAGTATATGAATAGTGCACAGCTATACACAGAGCAAAAACGTTATGTGGATTTTGCGGCAGGGATCGGATTTGAAGGACTCACCGTGGATGCGGACTGGGATATTACGTGGCTGAAAGAGTTGTGCGATTATGCACATTCGAAAGGGATTGTCGTCTGGCTGTGGAGCGCAATGCAGTATATTAATACTCCTGAAACAGCACGGGAGAAAATTTCGTTGTGGGCAAGCTGCGGGGTAGACGGGCTTAAGGTCGATTTCTTCCAGAACGATTCTCAGCACACGATGTGGCAATATGAGATGATTGCCAATATGATGACTGAGCATCGGTTGATGATTAATTTCCATGGGGCAACCAAATGCATGGGCGAAGGACGCACATGGCCGAACCTTATGACGGCAGAAGGGATTTTGGGAATCGAACATTATATGTGGAGCGGCTTGCCGGACGCCCAACACAATTGTACGGTTCCGTTTACGCGCAATGTGGTCGGTCCGATGGATTATACGCCGACCGGTTTTTCGAACAAAAACCGCAATACAACGTTAGCGCATCAAATGGCGCTTTCAGTCGTATTTGAATCAGGCGCTGCGCACATCGCAGCTTCCATTTATTATTTGGAAGCGTGGAGAGGGACAGATTTTTTACGCCGCATGAAGCCCGTTTACGATGAGGTAAAGGTGCTGTCTGGATTTCCAGGCCATCATGCAGCCATTTTACGCCGCTCCAAAGAAGATTGGTTGATTGGCTGCATCACGAACGAAGCTATGATTTTGCGTCTGAAACTGGATTTTCTGCCCGAAGGCGAGTTTGAGGCTGATATTTACGAGGATGACTCCAGTGGCGAAATGATGAAAGTAAGACGCTGCAAAGTGACTAGCAGGGATGTGATCGAACTACCGCTTAAGAAAAGCGGCGGCGCCGGCATTTATATCGCCAAAGAGATTTTGTCATTGCCAAAAGGGATTGCTTCTGGCTATATGAGTGATGAAAGATCGGAATATTTGGCGCAAGCGGCACAAACGCGGCAAGGGAGCGAGCCTGTCGTGTATGAAAATGAACAGGAAGCCGTATTGCTGAATGGCAGTATTGTGTTTTTAGTGAAAACAACGGACACGCCTCAAACGATAAGGTTGTTCTACGCAGCAAAAGAGCCTTGGAAGGTGCGCATTAGCGACGGAATCAACGAAGTGGAAAAGGAAATTCCGCAAAGTGGATCCGATAAGATATTTATGACGAAAGACGTGGTATTTCCTTTTTCAAGCGGCGAGAGCACTTTGATCATCGAACGTATTGCAGGCTCTGTGCCCGCGTTGGAAAAAATCCATATTATTGATAACAAACCACAGAAAGAATCGTATATTCCTGTTGGAAGAGGCAGCCTATGTGGTGGTGCAGAATTTGTTTTGGATGCATCAGGTGGAGAAAAGGCTACAGGTCTTGGTAATGGAGGCGAGCTTAAGTTTGACCCTATTATGCTGCCGAAGGATGGATATTATTTGTTGCGCTTTGACTACTGTACAGGGGAAAGCAGAGACCTCAGTGTAGAAGTGAACGGAGCCAATACGTACAGAACAAATTTGCACAACACAGCAGGCTGGGGTTTCCCTACTTGGGATATTAAAGATCAACGTGAAATCCGCATCTGGATGCAAGCGGGTAAGAATACAATGCGTCTATACAATGATCAAGGTCGGGCAGCTCATTTATACGGTTTTGCGCTTACAGCAGATGAATGAACTTAGCGTAGCATAATGATTCCTGAACATAAGAGCAACTTGTATCTCTTTTGAAGGTTTGTGAAGGCGGTTGCGAAATAGTATTAGTTGAAAATGTTGCACAAAACAAAGCATTCTTGGGGGATCGAAAGCCGCCCAAGGATGCTTTGTTTCTGATTTGTTATTTGGTAAGCGTAGCTGGCCTTACCATTGTTTTCGAGTAAGAAGTGAGGCTAAGAAGGTTAAAGCAAGCCCTTGGCCCCAGCCTTGAATTCTTTTATAAGAGACGCCCTTATAGCCTACGCTATCACGCATGACGGCTGTACCTGCAGATACGCCATGCACCGAGCCGTCCTCGCCAATTTGTCCGAGAATGCCTTGGATGCTTTTATTGATGTATTTGTTATACATTTTACCACTTGAGAGCAGGGCTGCAGCAATACCTGCTGAGCCTGAAGTCTCGAGATAGGAGGTTGGATCGGTTAAAATGGTGTGCCATAAACCGGATTCATCCTGCAAACGCACAAGCGCGGCAAGCTGATCCCGCAAGGAGCCTTCTATTATCATGAAGGAGGGGTGAGTGACATGAATATTCTTTAAGGCTCTCGCCATTGTAATCGCTGCCCATGAATTTCCGCGCGCCCAGAATATGCCTGACATATGACTCTGCACGGTATGATCCCAGCCATGATAATAAAGCTGGCTTGTCGGGTCCTGAAGGAAGTTCTCATGACCGTGATATTGTTTGATTCCGTCCTCGAGATAATCTTCCCTTCCCAGAATGACGCCAATCCGCACCAGAAAATAGCCAGCCATAAACATCGTATCGACCCATGCCTGCTCTGGAAAATTATAATCCTCCGAGTTCACTGTGTGCTGGAAGATCCCGTCAGCAAAACGCGGAGCTTCCATCTTAAGGAAGTCAGCCATCTGTTCGGCGATTTCAATATATTGCGGCTCTTGAGTTACTTTATAGAGTGTAAGCAGTGAATGGCCGATAGATACGGCATTGACCGAGAGCTTCGGCAGTCCATCCTCAAGCTGCTCATCGACCCATTTTTTCAGAAGCTCAATATATTCGGCATTTCCTGTGGCTTCATAGGCTTCTGTAACCCCATAAAAGGCCACGCCGCCAGGCCAATCCCAATTAAAATCCATCTGGAAGGTGCGGTGTACAACGCGGTCAATGGTCTCTCTAATTTCTTGCTCGTTATAATTTAATGCTGGCATGTTAAATTCTCCTCTCATTTCTTTAACCTTTTAGTCCGCTTGTGCTTATGCCCTCGACAATATATTTTTGGAAAATAAAGAATACGACTACAATCGGCAGCAGGGACAAGGTCGCCATAGCGAACATACCGCCCCAGTTATTGATCGACTCTCCATCAAGGAAGAGCTTTAACGCGAGTGAAACCGGGTACTGGCTAGGTTGGTTCAAATACAATAACGGATTGATAAAATCATCCCATCTCCAGTAAAAAGAGAAAATCGAGGACGTAATCAGTGCGGGAATAATCAAAGGCACAATGATACGGTAAAAAATACTATATTTACTGCACCCATCAATCTTAGCGGCTTCATCTAGCTCGGGAGGCAGGGTGCGGATAAATTGCATAATCAAGAAGATAAAAAACGGGACCCCAAAGAAAAAAGGCACAATAACCGGCTTAAAAGAATTCAACCAGCCTAGCTTGGCGAACATCACATATTGAGGAACTATAATCACATCATGAGGCAGCATCATGGTCAACATCACGCAGGTGAACCACAAGCTTTTTCCGAAAAAATTAATTCTTGCAAAGCCATACGCCACTAAGGCAGAGGAGACCACAGCTCCAATCGTGGAAAGAATCACTATAAAAAACGAGTTCATGAAAAAGGTGCCAAAAGTATTCCCGCCAAAGCCTTTCCAGCCCGAGCTGTAATTGGAGAATTCGAGGCGGCTGGGAATTAAGCTGTAGGCATGCGAGAAGATTTCGCCATTGGGCTTTAAGGAGCTGGCGACGAGCCAAAGAATCGGGTAGATCATCACTAAACCGATTGCACTGATAATCAAGTGGTAGAGGACTCTATTTAAGCGACGGTTAACGGGCATGCTACTTTTCCCCCTTTGACTCGTAATGGACCCAATAGGTTGAGGTTTTGAATATGACTAATGTAATCAAACCGACAATTAGGAGCATAACCCAAGCCATGGCTGAGGCGTAGCCCATTTCGAAAAACGAAAAAGCCCGACGGAACAGGTACAACGAATATAATAATGTGTTATCCAGCGGGCCGCCTTCACCTCGGGAAATGATGTAAGCCGGTGTAAAGGTCATAAAGCCAGAGATGGTTTGCATAATCAGGTTGAACAAAATGATTGGGCTCAAGAGCGGCAAAGTGATGTTGAAAAAGCGATATCTAGCATTGGCTCCATCTACATTGGCTGCTTCATAAAGTGAAACCGGTATATTCTTCAATCCTGCAAGGAAGATTAGCATGGAAGAGCCAAACTGCCAAACCGAGAGGAGAATCAACGTCCAGAGAGCTGTGCCTGGATTCCCGATCCAAGAGGTTGAAGTCTCAACGCCTATGGTAGAAAGCATGGAATTGACTAAGCCTTTGTCACCGAAAATTTGCTGCCACATGATGGAGACCGCAACACTGCCACCGATTAGGGAAGGCAGATAATAAGCAGAGCGATAAACACCGATGCCTCTTGCTGCTTTATTCAACAGCATGGCTACTGCTAGAGCGAAGATAAGCCGGAAGGGGACGCTCACACAAACATAGGTTAGTGTGACTTGAATGGACTTGGCAATCTTCTCATCCTCCATAAATATCGCTTGATAATTATCAAATCCGATCCATCTGGGAGCTTCTAACAGATTATAATTGGTAAACGAGTAGTATAGGGAAGATACAATGGGAAACAAGGTGAAAATCAGAAAACCCAGTATAAATGGAGCCGTAAATATATATCCAACCAAATGCTCATTATTGCGAAATTTATTCATGGCTTCAACTCCTAAAGGCAGGGTACAAGGGAACAATTCAGTCCTCTTGTTTGCTATAGGTTTATTATAGGAAGTATTCGAAGGGATAAGAAGGTAAAAAACCGTTGAATTTGTTTAAAAAACCGACAAAACTCGGGTGTGTGTGCAGAGGTTTGCAGTGGAATTTATATACGAAAACCCCAGAGCCTTAAACGGCTCTGGGGCTATATTTAAGCATACTTATTAGCTACCTCACCACAAGTCGAAGTTGTAACGATATAAAACATCGTTTCAGAAGTGGTCTCTTTCAGCTTTGCTTCTGTAGCGATAAAAAGTATTGTTACGACGGACTAGGTGGCTCATTTTGCTGTAGAGTCGGACTTGTAACGATATAGAATATCGTTTCAGGGATGTGCTCCCTTAGAGTTGCCTCTGTAGTAATAAAAAACATCGTTACAGATGAGGAATAAGCGTCTGGTCGAACCCGCCGACTAATGATCTTCTAAATTACTTTTTGTTCTTCTCCAGAATGGCATTGGCTTCCTTGCGGAATTTAACGGCTGCTTCCTCGACGGTGATTTTCTTGTAGAGAATTTTCTCGCTTGTATCGCGGAGCAGCTTCTCGATTTCTACCGCACCAATAGGGTTTGGCGGATCTCCAGGACTGCTGTTTTTATCGGCCCAGGCCACATAATCAAAGATTTTTACTTCGTTTGCACTCAAAATCGGCTTTAATGCCTCTTTTACTTTGGATGAAACCGGTACGCCGCGGTCACCTTTAATCAATTTGTTGGCTTCGATGTCGTTAACGAAGAAGCTGATGAATTTGGCTGCTTCTTCCTTCTGCTTGGAGCTTTCGGATACGGCAAAGTACATGCTTGGCTTCAAGAATAGACCCTTGCTGCCATTACGCCCTGGCAAGGGAACTAGCTCAAGCGGTGTCTTGGATAGGTTGGCTACGGCTAAGAATTGGTTTGACCATCCGGTAGATCCTAGTGAGTTACCTAGAATAATTTCATCCTCTTCTGCTACACCTTTCTTTTGCGATTCTTTATCCAGAGATAGGAAGTAGCCGGCATCATACCATTTCTGGTAACGGTTGAAATAGTCGATAAACGGCTTGTCGTCCGTATAACCAAGGGTGCTTCCGTCAGCGCTAAACATTTTCTGGTCAAGCGTTCTTAAATAATAAGGGAAGAAAACTTCATGGTGAAAGGCGAAACCGCCAATTTGTTTGCCTTTTTCTTTGGCTTTAGCGGCAAGGGCTTCGTAGTCATCCCAAGTCCAATCATTGGCAGGTGCTGTTAAACCTAAGCTTTTAATCGTTTCTACATCGGTTGTCATAGACAGGGCATTAACACCTAAGTTCATGGCTACTAGCTTTCCGCCTACTTCTCCACCAGACAAGGCATTAGGAGAAATGTCTGTTGTATTAAGCGCGCCACTATCGATGAAAGGCTTCAAATCAGCTAATTGATTTCTGCCGCCATATTGGGTTAAGTAGGAAATATCCATTTGGATAATATCAGGCAAGGAATTTGCCGCTGCTTGTGGAGCAAGCTTTTTCCAATAATCATCAAAAGGCGCATATTCAGCTTCAATCGTTACATTAGGGTTAATGGCTTTATACATTTCGATTACTTTGAGCGTATAATCATGTCTGGATTGGCCACCCCACCAGGCAATGCGCAGCTTTACAGGATCTTTACTTGGGGCAATACTTGCCTTCGTTGTCTCTGTTGCACCGGTGCTCGCAGCTGGAGTTTTTTCGTTTGTACCGCAGCCTGCTGCTGTTAGTAGAATTGCCGCTGAGAGCGCAAGGGTCATTATTTTCTTCATTTTGTATTTCCTCCCTTTGACACAATTATTTTTTGGTAGTGCTTACATTCCCTATTATGTCGCTTTCCAGTCGGAACGTTAATCCAAAAAACCGTTATGTTTGTTTAAAAAACAGGGTTTCAGATTTTTTTAATGTATTCAGATGGAGTCAAGCCGGTATACTTTTTGAAAACCTGGCTGAAATATTGAGGGTTATCACCAAAGCCGAGCTGCTCGGCTAGCTCGAATATCTTCACATCCTCTTTATGCTCCAGCAAGGCCATGGCTTTATTAATCCGAAATTTCATCACGTAATTAGAGAACTTTTCACCTGTTTCCTTCTTAAATAACTTGCCGAGATAATCCGCATTCATATAGAGCATTTCGTGGGCTACCCGATTTAGGGAGAGCTCCTGATGGCTAACTTGCTCCTCAATAATGGCAATTACCTTCTGAATGATCGAGCTGTGCTGGTGAACCTTGTGATTATAATGCTGCTGTGCGATCTCGGAGGCTACATTTTTAATAAACACTTGGATGGTTTTAAGCGTAGTCATCTCCATTAAGGTAACCAGTTTCTCCAGATAAGCATTGAACGTATCGGCATCACTTAAGCGGATGATCGCCATATAGAGTTGAATCACATAGGATTTAGCAAGCGGGATATCCGAGCGAGTAGAGCTTAAGCTTTCAAAAAAAGCATCCATCTCATGGCAAACATCCTCCGAACGTCCGGTTTTAATCTGCAGCAGTAAATTTTCTTCATCATAAATGAAATCATGGGTTTCACCAAGGCTATCATCGCCAATATCCGATCTAGTAATTAAGCTGCCCTCTCCTAGATAAAAGCGGTGATTCAAGCACTCCAGAGTTTCTTTGTAAAGCTTTCTGGCCTGGGTAATGGCATCTGCCTCGCTTAAAGCAATCGTCAAATCTATTTTATAATATTGCAAAAAGGTGAGCTGGACGCGGTCAATGAGCTCGTAAAGCTCCTCTGTGGTTTCAGTATCCTCCACCACCATCAGCACATGGTCACCGACAGTGGTACTGAGAATCGAATTCTGCAGAATCTCGCCAGCAATATTCTTTACAGCAAAAAGATGCTCAAATTCAAAGCTGCCTTCCAATTTAAAGAGGATCAGCCGAATATTTCGTTCCTCCAGATCAAGCTCAAACAACTTGCGATAGTACTCCCAATCGTGGGCTCCATAGGTTTTATTGGTAACAAACTCTTTCAGAAACTGCTCCTTAACATGAGGCAGTACCTTCACAAGTCCATCCTTAATGTTCTTGATAAAATACTCTGCGCTTTCGGTTTGCTTAATTTCGGTTACTAGCTCCGTTAATGCTTCCATGATTTTGGTTTCATTACAGGGCTTAAGCAGATAATGCTTTACCCCGTATTGCATAGCGGTTTGGGCATAATCAAACTCCCCGAAGCCGGACAGCATAATAAACTTGATACGGGGGTAGGTCGCAGCTACCTTGGCAGCAAGCTGAAGTCCATCCATACCAGGCATCTTAATGTCACTAATAATAATATCAGGCTGGGCTTGTACAATATGTTCATAAGCTTCTATCCCATTCCGGCAGGTTCCCGCTAATTCAGTGCCAACGGAAGACCAATTAACAACTTTGGAAATGCCCTCAAGAATAATCCGCTCATCATCGACTAGCAATACCTTGTACATGTTTAACCTCCTAAATAATAAGGGATATAAATAGAGATTCTAGTACCCTTGCCATGCTCGCTATCGACTTGAATCCCATAAGTCTCGCCAAATGCAATGACGATGCGTTCCTCAATATTTTTCAGTCCAATGCCTTTACTCGCGGTGCGCATTTCACCTTTACGAACTTGGTCTAGCTGCTCTGGCGTCATGCCAGGTCCATTATCCTCGACAATCAGTACCAATCGGCTTGGTTCCTCAACTGCGCGAATCGTAATAGTACAAGGCTCAATCATCGGCTCCAAAGCATAATGGATAGCGTTTTCGACTAGTGGTTGCAGGGTAAGCTTGGGTATACGATGATGCCCGATAGGTTCCAGGAATTCCATATGGAACTGAAGCCGTTCTTCAAACCGGAATTTTTGAATGGTTATATAATTCAAGACAACTTCCAATTCATCTTTAACTGTGATTAAGGTGTCCTGCAAGCTTATTGAATTTCGCAGTAAAAAGCCAAGTGATTCGACCATCTTGGATATTTGCGGCTGACCGTTGCCTTTCGCTAGCCAGTTGATGGATTCAAGCGTGTTATAGAGAAAATGTGGGTTAATCTGGGCTTGTAATGCTTTGAATTGCGCATCTCGAATTGTCAGCTGTTTGGCATAATTCTCTGTAATCAATTCATTAATCTGCTGAATCATCATCCGAAATGTGCGATGAAGCTGACCGACCTCATCCATTGGCAACAGCTCAACTTCCACGATTTCAAATTTAGATTGAGTGAGGTCACTTTTTGGAAATTCTTTCATTTTGGCCATTAAATCATCCATTGGTTTCGTAATGCTTCGAGAGAACTTCACAGCTAATCCTAACAAAATCAACAAACTAGCAATAAAGGAAATTAGCAAAATCTGCTTCATCAGAATAATTTTATTAAAGATAGCATCGAAGGGAACCAAGCTGTAATAAACCCAATTTTCGAAGGTGGTCGAATGGAATTGGGAGAAGAAAAAGGACTTGCCCGCGACTTTTTTAATCATGTAGCCATTTCTATCGATGATGCCGAAACCAGTTACATCAATGGATTCACCACTGTCCGGATAAATGATGCGATCACCTGCACGAATAACCATATCGCCTTTTTTAAGCTCTGATCCGGCAATGATATCGGCTACAATCTGATCGATACGAACCCAAATGACAACCGTTCCCAGATTGTTGAAATCAAATGTTTTATAGGAACGAATTTGCCTAGCGGCTGCCATGGTTGTATTCTCTTGATCAGGATAAATCCAGCGATTTTCTCCAGCTCCACCTTGCGCTTCTTTGCGAATAGCAGCTATTTTCTCATTGGTAGCTACTACTCTTTGCCCAGCTGCAAACTCATTCCCATCTGCATCCGTGATCTCAATTGAGTATACATATTTTTCATAGCCGGCATATTGCACAAGCTTGTCTGTTATTGCATTACGAATAATCAGCTTCTGATAGTCGAGAGCCGTTTCGTTTAGTTCCTCTAAATCCGTTTGGATATTGATGTCAGTAGCTACATTAAAGGAGAGGCGCTCAATTTTCTTCAGCTCATTCTCAATCCCATTGGAGGACAAATCCAATACCTGCGACGATTTGATATAAAGCTGTTCATCATAAATGGAATAGGCATATTGCACAGAGAAATACGTTATGGAAAAACAGATGATCATAATTAAAGAGATAAGTGAAAATACCTTATGCTTAATTCGTAAATTACGGAAAATAGCAATCAATTGAATCACCTGCTTAGGAGTAATTGGGTCATTTTATTGTTGGTCA
The DNA here is from genome assembly GCF_009728935.1 of Paenibacillus psychroresistens. Taxonomy (GTDB): domain Bacteria; phylum Bacillota; class Bacilli; order Paenibacillales; family NBRC-103111; genus Paenibacillus_AC; species Paenibacillus_AC psychroresistens. The sequence continues at coordinate 491,781 of NZ_CP034235.1, forward strand.
CGGTATGCGCGGGGGGAAACTAAAGCCATCTTTTTAAAAGATTTGCCAAAATGCGAGAAGTTCTCAAAGCCAGTTTGCAATGCAATTTCTGTGATGTTCAGCTCTGTTTCACGGAGCAGTCGTTGGGCTGCTTTTAGTCGAATCAGGTTTAAATATTCGCTATAGGTGAAGCCTGTAGTTGATTTAAAGGTGCGGCTTAGGTAATACGGACTTATGCTGAAGCGGGCTGCAAGATCCGGCAAATTGAGAGCTTCGGCAAAGTGGTCATTTAGATAACGGATGATTTTTGTTATTTTGGCATGGGCTGGCGACTGCAGCTCGGCTGGGTTATGATCCTCCGTTTGTGTCCAGCGTGCAGCGGATATGAGCAGCTCAATTACCGCATGCTGTAGCCGAATGGCATATCCGGGCTCTTGCTGCAGCATTTCGCTTGAAATCTGGTCGATGAGTCGCTGATTGTGTGCGAGTTGGGCTGTGGGAAAGCTCAGAACGGGAATCCCTTGGCCAAATGGCTTCAGTAGCATTGCAGCATGGTTGGGATAAGATGCTTCAATCCATTCTTGTTCAATGTTAATGAGCATCCGCTCATGATCCGGCATTCCTGTATCCAAGGTTCGATGGAGCACATGTCGATCGACTAGCACAAAATTGCCAGCTTTGACATGGTAGGTACGATCCTGCACGAAATACAACCGTTCCCCTTCACATAAATAATAAAGCTCGTAATGATTATGGAAATGATTAACGGTCATGGAGAAATGGCCCTTTCTCTTGACATGATCAATGTTATAACCGCTAGAGTCATCTGCATAATAGTGATGAAATGGAGTATTCACAAATAGCTCCCTTCTATAGTTCCTATTCCGTAATTTATAATCATTATAGCAAAAAAAGCGTGGTTTAGGTTGTTTGTGGCATGAAAAGCGGTGATAAATATATTCGTATGCACTATATTGGACCTATTAGTTCTAAATAATCTATATGAATGAGGTGCCCGAAATGGAACGAAAGAAGTATGTACTAGTTGGAACAGGTGGCAGGGCGGAGTTCTTCTATGGAGCACTTGCGACGGATTATCGGGAAACGGCGGAGTTAACTGCGTTTTGTGATATTAATGAAACAAGAATGGCGTATGCCAACAGATTGCTGGTTGATAATTATGGATATCCGGAGGTACGAACGTATCGATCAGAGCAATTTGATGAGATGATTGCCGTGGAAAAACCTGATGCTGTGATTGTTACCTGCTTGGATAGGTCACACCACACTTATATTATAAGAGCTATGGAGCTTGGCTGTGACGTGATTACGGAAAAGCCGATGACAGTGGATGAGCATAAATGCCAAGCTATTCTCGATACCGTAAAACGTACTGGCAAGCAAATTCGAGTAACCTTCAATTACCGCTATGCTCCCCATCATACTAAAGCGCGTGAGCTAATTATGGATGGCGTAATCGGGAAAGTTAATTCGGTGCATTTTGAGTGGTTGCTTGATACACAGCATGGAGCCGATTATTTTCGGAGATGGCATAGAGATAAACGCAACAGCGGAGGACTGCTTGTCCACAAATCAACCCATCATTTTGATTTAGTTAATTTCTGGATCGGCTCTGAGCCTGAATCCGTGTTTGCTTATGGCGATCTCTTATTCTATGGACGGGAGAATGCTGAAAGCCGCGGTGAAACCAAATTCTACGAACGGGCTACAGGAAATCCGTTGGCCAAGGATGATCCGTTTGCTTTGCATTTGGATGAAAATGTACAGCTTAAGGCGATGTATCTGGACGCAGAGCACGAGGATGGCTACCGCCGTGACCAGAGTGTATTCGGTGATGGGATTTCTATTGAAGATACGATGGGGGTATTGGTCCGCTATAAAAGCGGAGCGATTATGACCTATTCGTTGAATGCTTATATGCCTTGGGAAGGTTATCGGATCGCTTTTAACGGTACTAAAGGTCGATTGGAAATGAACGTTGTGGAGAAGTCGTACGTTAACTCGGGTGGTGACAAATCCCTGGAAGGGGCGATAGAGGGGCAAACGATTACAGTATTTCCGATGTTTGCTGAGCCATATAAGGTTGAGGTTGATAAGGAAGAGGGCGGTCACGGCGGAGGGGATCCGATATTGCTAAATGATGTTTTTGGACATCCTGTACCTGACCGCTTCAATCGTGCGGCTAATCATATCGATGGAGCGAGATCCATCCTGACAGGAATAGCGGCAAACCGTTCGTTGCGTACAGGCGCGGCTGTTCGGATTGATGATCTGGTGCGGTTTTAGATTGGGCTAGCTTATTGAAATTAGGGTTACTGAAAATTAAAAATCCTCACACTAGTTAAATACTAGAGTGAGGATTTTTAATGCGATTATCTGATTAGGACTGTTTTACTTTCTCCATCCAATTCAAAGCTGACAACAATTCCTTCTTTGGCAGTTACCACTTCATCGGGAACCTCAATTACACTAAAGCCTTTGCTTGTTTTTAGCGGTGAAATACTTTCGTGGCTCAAATCCCCTTTAATTAAAGTGGTACTAGGTGTGTATTCATACTTGCTATTATAAACTGCTTTAATTTCGGTTCCGCCGAACATTTCCACAAAACTAGCGTCTTCGGTCCCGTTGTTTTTAACAGCTAATCGAAGAACTAAAAACTTACTACCCTCATCGGCAGAAGATGACATGAAATCATCGGATACATCTTTATCAAATTTTGTAGATTCTACGGTCACTTCCCAATCCTTTAAAGTAAACTTTTCGCCGACTTTAAGTGTTTTCTTTGGTTCTGGTGTTGCTACTGCTGTAGCTACGGGTGTTGCCACAGGTGTTGCTAGTGGTGTTGCACTAGCCTCTGAAACTGCAGCTGATTCTTTTGGCGTGTCTGGATTGGCGCTTTCGCCGGTTGTGCTTGTACATGCTGTTAATACTACTAGTAAAATAACTCCTAAAAATGCCTTTTTCACTGTATGACCCCTATAATTTACTATTTAATAATATACTATAAAAAACGATAATTTTCCATTTTTCAACATATTTCAACAAAAAATTTATATTTGGGACTAAAGGAGTGAACCCAGTTCAAAGGATTCCTGATGATATTTGCTATCCCATTATTTTTGAAAAATACTAGTATATTTAACAACTTTATCCTACTTTTATAGTCTAATACACTAGGAAGAATCGATGGAGGTTATGTAATGAAGTATTTAGCTATCCTACTAATATTTGTTGCAATTTTATCAGCCTGTCAATCAAATAAACCAGCAGCAAGTGACGAAATAACTACGAGCCAACAACCAACAGCTAGCATACCTTCAACCCCAGCTACACTTGCTAATGAAATACAGGCAGGATTTAAAGAAATCGCACCTGCCAGAGTAATTGCTCAATCAACGCTGCCTACAACATACAAGGAACTTGCCAATCATCCTATTGGCCAGAAAGGGCAGATTGTCTTTTATGAGAATACGGGAGATATGGTACGCTACGCTTATAAGGCGGGTAAGGCATTCTATCCAATTGGCGATATTGGAGAAGGACATTATTATGCGGACATTTCTATTCTGGAAACCAGGATTTTCGGTAAATCGCTTGTACGGATAAAGGGAGTTTGCGGTGCCAATTGCATGATGACCGATTATTTGCAGATTGATAGTAGTGGTGTAAGTTCTCTAATGTTCTTCGGTGGTGATGCGGCTCATATCGACTTGGATCAAGATGGTGGCCTTGAGATCCTATCTAGATTAAGTGGTACTATTCCAACCATTAAAATCGTGAAAATGCTAGGGCAACAATTAATGGAGACGAATGTAAATGAAGTTTTAAATACCGAAAAGGGCGTTCTATATGACAATGAGAAAAAACTCTTTACGCTTGGAGTAGATGACCAAATACGGGGCTATCGTCTAGATCCGAGCGGGATGTTCGTGCTAGAGCCAACCCCGTAGAGCACTGTTTGCCCAGTTATACCCACTTAAAATAGGAGCTCACCCCGAATACTGTATCAGCAGCATCAAATGGTTGCTAAAAAGGTTCGAAGGAGAGTGGTTGTTTTGAAGAAAGTAAAATTACTATTTATCACATGCCTGACTATTGCATTACTTAGTTTTGGTGTGGTCGCTTTTGCTAATGGTGGGACAAGTACCGACTCGGTTAACATATCGCATAAAATTGTAACCGGTAAATTCATCGCCTTAGAGGAAGAGAATACGAAGGTTAAGGTGAGTTTAGAAGCTGGAACGGAGCTTTATCCGCTGGATAAAACGATCTTAGTGCTTCGTGATAAAGAGAAAGCAGTATTAGCGAACCTGAAGGTTGGGGACAAGCTAGAATTTGCTTTTAATTCGAGTAACAAGGTTGCTTTCATTAAAGCTTACTCAGAAGCTTTCTTAAAAGCAGAAGCTGCAGCTTTATTAGCTACACCAGCACCAACTTTAGCACCAACGGCTACAGTTAAACCAACACCGAGCCCAACAGACGCACCAAAAGTAGTTAAACCAATCCATAAAGTGAAAGCTGTAGATCCAGCAATTGCCGCACTGAAAGACGATAAAGATAAAAAAGATTGTGATGGCAAGTTTGATGGTAAGAATGACGGTAAAGATAATAAAAACAGTAAGAATCATGCCAATAAAGAGAATGATCATCGCCAGGATAAAGATAATAAACACCATGGCCGTGATATACATGAGATGAAGAAGAACGGTTAATTGTAAAGTCCAATCCATTTCCTTCTGACCTGTATCCCTTTGCCTCAGGGAACTGAGCCGATGGGATTATAGGGAGTAGCCGGTGTACCTAATTCATTAATTTAATAAAAGTAAGCCGCTGAAAAACCACAATTAATTAGAGATTGTGGTTTTTTGGTTTACAAGCATTAGCGGTTTGTTGCCTCTCTAACGGACTAAAGTTTATAATTAGAATAAAAAAGCAAGCTGCACTGGCGGATCAGCTTCGGGTTGGAGGTTAACTGCAGGCTGCTTTACTTGAATAGGCTCTTTAGATTGAACATTATATTGCTCCAAAAGGGCATGAATTTGCTGCTGAATGGGCTTGCGATAATCGGGAGCTGCATGAGCGGAGTGCAGGTATAGATCAGCATATCGCCGAACTAAGTGCGGATAATGCTCTTGGAGTGTCTGGAAAAACCAAACCTTAACGGCTCTTGTGCTAAGTCTTAAGTAGGAAGGCATGACAAATTTAGTTTGGTGGATGGAAGCTTGCTGGATTAGTGCTGTAAGATCCTCTATCCCGTCTGTCAGATAAGGCAAAATTGGTGCCATAAATATACCGGCAGGAATACCAGCTTCATTCAGCTTTTGGACCGTTTCTAGTCGTTTCATCGGGAATGGCGTTGAGGGCTCGGTATTCCTCCAAACCTTTCGATCCAAGGTAGTCAAACTAATATTAACGGAGACTATTGGGATTTCCTTAAGCAAATCCAAATCACGAAGGATAAGTGGTGAACGAGTAGTGATCGTAGTAGGAAGCTGATACTTAGCAAGCACTTCAAGGCATTGACGAGTTATTTTCATTTTTCCTTCAATGGGCTGATAAGGATCTGTAGCTGTACCAATCGCTATTCGTCCAATTGCAGCTTTATGCTTCCCAGCGCGGGTCATGCGCTTTAGTTGCTGCTCTAAAGCTTCAGCTGCATTGGATTTGAGGAGGATATGATTCTGAAAGCTATCATCGGCTTCAAGCCCAAGAAAGCTATGTGTCGAGCGGGCATAACAGAAGCTGCAGCCATGCTGGCAGCCGCGGTATGGATTGATCGATTTTTCAAAAGGCATTAAGGTAGCCTTCACATCATTCAATAAAGTTTTGCACGTTATGGGTTCATATTGGATGCGAGAGATGATATTCACCGCCTATTTATATAGAACGTACGTTCGATTTAACAGTACCAAAATAGTCCACTAATGGCAAATGGTAAATAGAAGATATAGCACATATTTTTAGGATCGGGGTGGAGTGAATATGAACGAAGAGCTGCAAGAATGCGAGAAATTAATCCAATCGTACATTGTGCGGAATTCAGAAGAGGACGGATTTGTAGCTTATGAAAATGTACAAGCTGCCTTAACAGGAGTAAGCATAGTTCTAGGCAAGGCGCAGGATAATATTCAGAATCAAGATTATGTTCAAGCGGTGAAGCTTTGTTTGACTGTCTTGCATGCGATGATTCTACTATTGGAATCTGCCGATGATTCAGCAGGGTATGTAGGTGATGCGATCACAGATGCTTTGGAATTGATTGGTACGATAGCTCAAGCGGAAGTCTCCTTAAACAGTATGCAAAATGCTAGTTTGTTCGAGCTGTTAACGGATGAGTCCACAAACGTAATTTACGATGGTTGGTCGGAATGGAGCTTAACCTTGCTGAAGGTTTGTGTTAGTCTCACGGACACATTGGATAAGAGAGTGGTTTTAGAGGGGTATTTTCAGAAGCTGCTAGAGCAGAATCAAGATAACACGTGGGTAGCGGATCGATTAAACGAGCAAATCAAGAATCTGCTGTATCAATTGATATTGAAGCATGAAGGAGAAGGGCAAGCGGCTGAGTTTAATAGCAGTAATTTAACCATTGCCAGCTTTCGCGAGCGAGCAATTAAGGCTGAAATGGATAAAGGAAATTATAAGCAAGCGGAACAACTGGCACTAGAGGGAGAAGAACAAGATCATGAATGGAATACGCTGGTCTTTAAATGGAAGCAGCTGCGGTATGAAGCGTATAAGCGGTCGAACCAGTTAGAACAGCAGCAGAAATTAGCCGTAGAGTTCGTGTTGAATAACCACTTTAACTACTATGCAGAATTGAAACTAACCTATGCTTCGGCAGATTGGTCAGAGATGTATCCCCATCTAATTCAAACCTTAGAACAGCAGCAAAACACATTCCAAAAGGTATACACACAAATTCTAGTTGAGGAAAAAGAGTGGGCTAAGCTGCTGGAGTATGTTAAACAATCTCCATCTCGAGTTGAGCTGTTCTATACCTACTTAATAAAAACATTTCCTGGTGAAGTCTTTGATTTATTTAAGCAGCATATTGAACAGATGGCATCACAAGCAAGCTCACGCAAGGATTATAAAGCGGTTTGCAAGGTGATTCGACTATTCAAAAAAGCAGGCAAAGACGCACCCGTGCAAGAAATTGTTCGTAAGCTGCTTGAGCTATATCCGAAAAAGCTGGCATTTCAAGATGAGTTGTCACAAATATAACGTAGTAATCAATAATTAAGCGATTCTTGCAGATAAGCTACTGCGAGGGTCGCTTTTTTGCTGTTTATTTCTCGAGTGCATTTCCTTTTGGGTGTTATCCCTTTCCCTCAGCATACGTGGCTGACTGACTTGTAAATCTCATGCCACCTGCAAATATACAGTTAAATTCAGTAATTAACATAAATTTAAGGGTTTTGCCTGCAATTATACAGTTTGCCTTCTCCTAAAAGCTTGAAATGGGCTATTATTGGGCCTTTTCATAAACTCTAACTGGATATTTGCAGGCAGAATGCTCATTATTTGCTTTTTTATCCAATGAAACTGGATTTTCGCATTTTCATTCTCATCTACCTGGGGGATTACGGACTAGTTACTTCAAAAGTTACAGCAATAGTTACACCTATAGCTACATCAACAGTTACATCAAAAATTAATACATCAATAGTTACTGAGGCAAGGGGATACAGCCCAAATGGAAGTGGAGACCCTTATTATTCTACAATAGTTTCACTCGTATCTTTACATCGTAACAATGTTATGTTACGATGTGAGCAACAAAGGAGGCAGACAATTTGGAAGAAGATCTAATTTCGAAAAAAGAACTTTTAGAGCTCACGGGTATCTCTTACGGACAGTTATACCGTTGGAAGCGTAAAAACCTGCTGCCAGAAGAGTGGTTTATTCATAAATCAGCCTTTACAGGCCAAGAAACTTTTTTTCCTAAGCAGCAAATATTAGCGAGAATCGATAAAATCATGCACATGAAGGACGGCTTGTCGCTAGATGAGCTGGCGAATATGTTCTCAACTGTCCCTTCAGACCTCGCAATTACCAAAAAAGAGCTTATTGAACGAAACATTGTTTCGACAAATACTGTGGATTATGCTGAGCATCATGTAGGTAATCCGACGCTTTATTCCTTTGAACAAACCTTATATCTGTATTTACTGGAGCATTGCTTACAAACCGGTGAGATGAACCTCGATGAAGGGAAATATTTGTTGCAGACTCTTTTAGAGCATTATGCGAAATTTGATGGGAAGAATTGTGATCTGATTTTTATTCGCAAAATGGGGATTTCAGCGTTCTTACTTGTTTCATTGGGGAGCGAGATCTATTTTGAGAGTGGTGTAAAGATTATTCTGCGGGTTAATGTAGCTAGAAGTATTGAAGAATTGAAGCTGACCTTAACGGCCAGGTAGAGGAGTGTAATCCATGGATAAAGATCGCGTACGTAATCTAATCATAACGGGTATGGGGAGTACAAATGGTGGAAGTGTCTACTTAGCCAAAATTGATGGTAATGGAACGGTCACGGGAGATTTGGAATGTGCTGTTTTCACTGTTAATGGTAGAGCCCATATGCACGGGAGTGTTAAAGCAAACTCGGCTGAAATAAATGGAACGATTACTATTGAAGGCGACCTAATCGCGGAGAGTATTAAATTAACTGGAAGAGCGATTGTAAAAGGGAAATGTGAAGCTGAGAAGTTTAAGGTCAATGGTCGATTTGAGATGGATGCACTAAATGCAGGGAACATTCAAGTTACATTACACGGAGGTAGCAGCGTCGTTGCAGAGATTGGCGGGGAGTGGATTGAAATTCGCAAGCCACGGGGCATCGCCGTAACCAAGTTGTTGAATGCACTTTCGATCCCACCTTTCGACAAGCTGAAGGCTCAAACCATCGAGGGCGATGATATTTATCTGGAATATACAATGGCTGAGGTTGTAAGGGGCTCCAACGTAAGCATTGGGCCGGGCTGTGAAATTGAGCTTGTAGAATATAAAACGAAACTAGATCTGCATAAGGACTCTAAAGTATCGAGATCCACACAAATATAATAGGTTGTAAGAATGGAGGCATTGATAATGGCAAATTTGATAAAAGGTAAGCCCGTTATAGGGAACTTAAAATCAACCGGTGAAACCTCCTCAATTGGCGGTAAATATAACAAGGTCAACATGATTGGTGAAGGAAAAATCGACGGCGATGTAGATTGTATCCAACTGAAGTGCATAGGAACGTTGGATATGGAAGGTCATTTGAAAGCAGGGGAGATCAGAATTGTTGGAACCTGCTCCATATCTGGGGATATCCAAGCGGACGCCATTAGGATTACAGGGTCTGTAGTTGCTAGCGGGAATGCCAACTTCAAAAAACTTCAATGTTCAGGCTCAATAGAAGCTCGCGGGAATCTGCACAGTGAACATATTGACTTAAATGGCCATCTAATTACAAAAGGCGACTGCGAAGTGGAAGTGTTCAAGGGGCGAGGAATCTTCACAATTGGCGGTATGTTGAATGTGGGGGAGCTGGACATTAAGCTTTATCATAATTGCGAGGCAAAAGAAATTGGTGCAGAGCAAATCAACATTCGTCGAGCAAGCTTGATCAATCATTTGAACTTCTTTTTTAAGCCGTCTTCAAGTGCAACATTAACGGCTTCAATAATAGAAGGTGATGAAATCTATCTCGAGCATACGAAAGCCAAGATTGTCCGTGGCAAGAATGTTACTATTGGGCCTGGATGCGACATAGGACTCGTCGAGTATGAAGAGCAATTTATCAAAGTTAAAGACAGTCTCGTTAAAGAGAATCATAAAATATGAATAGTGACAAAAAGGATGTCTCTGTGATGTCCTTTTTCTATTAGTATGACCTATTGCAAAGGACACCGAGACGGTGTCTTTTTGCTTTCTACCAGCACTGTCCCCCAAGGAGTCTTTCAAAAAAGATCGTCAGTTATGAAATGAAATGTTATCTTAGGGTCTATGAGAACACATAACCTTCTCAAGAAGGAGAACCTATGAACCTTAATTTCCTAAAAAACCTCTAATTGCCTATACGGATTAAATTTATTGTTCTGTTTTTCATTTTAATCACCGTTCCGTTTGCTGTAAGCGGTTTTGTGACGTACAACAAATACACCCGCAACGTTGAAGATAATGCTCAGACAACAGCACGAAGACGGTTTGAAATTCATTGGGTTCGACGCTTTTGAATATAAGTGAGTTTATTCTCATCTGCAGTAACTAAAAATACCGCCTAATGCGGTATTTATTTGCTGTATGGACTAGCAGAATATTAGCTTAATTGCATCATATAATCGGACGAATTTTCTTCTAATGAATCTGTGAAGACTCGATCGGACAGGAAGTCCTCAATGGCAAGCACCGCTTCATGGATATCCATGTTGAGAACCGAGACAGAATAATATAGGATGTGATCATAGAGGGTTTCAAATCTGCTTAATTCCGTTGTGATATCCTCCAATGATAGTAAGTAGGTCATGTGTTGTCGAACCAGCTTGTCCGTTGTTTTTAGCATAGTTGCCTCCATTAATAATTAGTGATAATAACAGATTATAATGGCATTTCAATGAGAAATTTGTTGGTTTATGCTGGCGAATTAACAAAGTTTTCAACAAAACACTTCGACACATGTACAGGTGACTTTTTTGTGAGATAGGAGGTGCTTTTAATGAATGAAAAGTGGATTACAAGTGTGGGGATCGATATTGGGACCAGTACGACTAAGTGGATCCTTTCCCGATTAAAGCTAACAAAAACCTCTGGTGGATTCGCACTGCCACGCTATGAAATAACGGAACGACGGTTAACCTACGTCAGTCCAATTTATACAACGCCACTTATCAATGAACTAGAAATTAATATGGAGGCTTTGTCTAAGCTACTGGAACAAGAATATATCAAGGCTGGTATTAGTCCAGAGATGATCGACACAGGTGCGATCATAATTACGGGTGAAACGGCAACGAAGCATAATGCTGAACAACTCGCCCATCATTTGGCTAAGCATGCAGGTCAGTTTGTCGTGGCAACAGCAGGTGCGGATTTAGAATCTCAGCTAGCAGGTAAAGGTTCTGGTGCAGAAGCTTATACCAAGAAGCGGGATGGTGTTGTTGTTAATATTGATATTGGCGGAGGTACGGCTAATGCGGCGTATTTTCGAGATGGGGCAATGATAGCGACAGTAACAATGCACATTGGTGGGCGGCTTATTCGCTTAGGCAAAAAAGGCTTTGTAGAATATGTATCTCCCCATCTGAAGCTTTGGGCCGAGCGTAATGTTGCGGTGAAAATGCCGATAGAAGGTGAAGCTTATATTTTCACTTTCCTGCAAGCGCTGGCTCGCCAGCTGGTAAAAGCGCTTTTAGACGGTATTATGGGCATTGAACCTGTTATTAGAGGCGCTAATCTGGAACCACTTTTGGTTGCTGGAGCGCTAGGTCCGTTGCCCGAACCTGATGAAATTTGGATTTCTGGTGGTATCGGCGGCTTAATGGACTTATCTACTCTGGATAATATAGAGGAAGCAACAAGATTCGGCGATATCGGTCCTTTGCTGGCCTCAGCTCTGCATGAGCAATCCGCTATTTGCTCAGTACCCCTCCGGCAAGCTGAGGAAACAGCACGTGCAACCGTTATTGGAGCAGGCACGCAAACTACAGAAATTAGTGGAGCGACATTGTATTATGACGACGGTGTTTTACCGCTGCGGAATATACCTGTGGTTATATGTGAATGGCCTAAAGCTGATGATAGTGAAACGAATCTGGATGAAGTAGTCCGAGCAGTTATGAATAGAGCCGCAAAAGCATACGGAACTTCCATTTCCGATCCCCCATTCGCTCTAGCATTAAGGGATAATCGGTATATGACTTATAAACGTCTGCAACGACTTGCTGATATAATAGTCTTAAGCTATAACGAAGTGGCGCAGTTTGCCAGAGTATTACTCGTTATTTGTGAAAATGATATGGCTAAAGCACTTGGGCATGCGTTAAGAAATCGACTTCCAGCCAGCATGAAGCTCATTTGCATAGATCAAATCAAGCCAGCTGCTGGAGATTACATAGATATCGGCAAGCCTCTAAAGGAAGATATTATACCCGTAGTCATCAAAACGCTTGTCTTTAATAAGCAAGAAAGTGGGGGTGAATGACAATGAATTTATCGATCACGCTGTTAGGTCAAACCTACTTGTTTCATGATCTAAAAGAGGTCTTTGCCAAAGCAAACGAAGAAAAATCAGGTGACCAATTGGCTGGAATTGCAGCAGTGGATTCGGCAGAACGAGTAGCGGCTAAATATGTGCTGTCCCAGCTAACTCTATCTGATATAAGGGAGCACCCCTTGCTTCCTCCCGAAGTAGATGAGATATCAAGAGTAATTGAAGAGGATCTAAACGAAGAAACGTATAACTCCATAAAAAATTGGAGGGTTGCCGAGCTGCGGGAATATCTGCTGCGTTCCGAGGTTACGGGTACGGACATGCATAGGATTGGCGATGGCATGACTAGCGAAATGATCGCAGCCGTCTGTAAGCTGATGACCAATCTTGATTTGATTCAAGCCGCATCCAAGCTAGAGGTGATTACGACCAACCGGACCACAATCGGGTATGCAGGAACTTTGGCCTCCAGAGTACAGCCGAATCATCCGACCGATCATATAGGAGGCATGAAAGCATCGTTATTCGAAGGGCTTGCTTATGGAATAGGTGACGCAGTCATTGGGATCAACCCAGTTAATGATACAACGGAGAATATTAAAGCATTGCTGCATGCATCCCATGAAGTCATTAATCACTGGTCGATTCCGACTCAGAACTGTGTGCTTGCTCACGTGACTACACAAATGAGAGCCGTCATGGATGGCGCTCCAGCGGATATGCTGTTTCAAAGCTTGGCAGGTACAGAAGAAGGAAATCGCGGATTTGGGATTAGTCTGCAGCTGCTTGAAGAGGCGGATGCTTTAATCCGTGAGCGTGGTACAAGCAAAGGTGCAAACCGCTGGTATTTTGAGACAGGGCAAGGCTCTGAGCTATCATCGGAATCCCATCATGGCATTGATCAAGTGACGCTTGAGGCACGTTGTTATGGTCTTGCTAAGCGTTTTAAGCCGTTTATTGTTAATACGGTAGTAGGCTTTATTGGCCCAGAGTATCTCTATGACAGCAAACAAGTGTTGCGAGCAGGCTTAGAGGATCATTTTATGGGCAAAATGCATCGCTTACCGATGGGCTGTGATATTTGCTATACCAATCATATGAAGGCGGATCAGAATGATATGGACAATCTGGGCATTCTGCTTGGATCCGCAGGTGTTAATTTTATCATTGGTGTGCCCATGGCGGATGACTGTATGCTCAATTATCAATCAACAAGCTACCACGACATTGCTACAATCCGCGAGATTCTGCAAAAAAGACCTGCACCCGAGTTTGAAGCTTGGTTAGAGCATAATGGGATTATACGGAATGGGCGATTGACTGCAAATGCAGGAAATGGGGCTTATTTTGTATATTGAGATAGGAGGTTAGAAAATGGATAAAGTGCAGCAAGCTCAATTGTTCGAAAAGATGACGTTGCAAACACCTGCACGTATTGGCGTTGGCAGAACTGGAACGCGCCCTTTAACGGAAGAGATATTAAAGCTGCGTTTAGCTCATGCGCAGGCAGTTGATTCCGTTTACGGCGAGGTTTCCGCTGTAACTTTAGAGGCATTTGGTTTATTTGCAGTCAACACGATGTTTGGTGATAAAGAGACCTACCTAAAGCGGCCGGATAGAGGCAGAGTATTGACCGAGGAAGCGGGAGCAGAAATCACAGAACGTTGTGTGCACAAACCACAGGTGCAAATTGTGATATCGGATGGACTTAGCGCCAAAGCAGTGGATGATAATTTACCGGATATTCTGCCAGCTTTAATAGATTCTTTGGCTATCAACAAGCTGGGATCGGGTACGCCATTTTTTGTGAGGGGTGGCCGGGTTGGCTGCATGGATGATATTGGGCGATTGCTAGAGCCAGAGGTGCTTGTTTTATTAATTGGTGAGCGGCCAGGTCTAGAGGCGGCAGCCTCGATGAGTGCTTATATGTGCTATCAGCCAAGACCAGGCAAGAAGGATTCTGACCGTATGGTGATTTCTAACATCCACCGCAGAGGAACTCCTCCTATAGAAGCGGGAGCACACATTGGCACTATCCTCCGCAAAATGATCGAGCAGCAGGTCAGCGGGGTTAATTTAATCCTATAACATAGAAAAACACCGGAGTCGGTGTTTTTTTGTGTTCATTAGAGTAGCGATTGTAAAAAATATTTACCGTCTGCCTCTTAGCAAATTAATGATTAATGAAATTAAAGCGACGACTAGTAGAATATGAATAAATCCACCTGCAACGTGAAGTGAGAAGCCTAAAAGCCATAAGACGAGAATGATAATAAAAATGGACCATAGCATAATGTATGTCCTCCTTAAAATTTTATTGCTTGCTTGATAAGATATAACCATATGTCTATTTCTCTAAACATTTATTTAGAAGAAGTTTATTAAATATTGCTGTTTAAATAAGTTCAACGGCTTTAGGTTTAAAAATCATCTATTATGCTGAACAATATAAAGTAAATAATTATTGTTATCAGGAGGATGAGTAATTATGTTCAAACGGATGGATGAAATTTTGATTGAGATCCCTGATGTCGAAAAACCAGATCCAAATGCTGCGGCAGCCGTACAAGAGCTGTTAGGTGGGAAGTTCGGGGAGATGTCTACGTTAAATAATTACCTGTATCAATCCTTTAATTTTCGATCTAAGGAAAAACTTAAGCCCTTCTATGATTTGGTAATGAGTATCACGGCTGAGGAGCTTGGCCATGTAGAGCTGGTCTCACATGCTATCAACAAATGTCTACGGGGTTCAACGCAGTATAAAGAGCCTGATGCTACCCCGCTTGGTTCCGTAAAAGACGCACGTTTGTCGTACCATTTTCTAGCTGGAGCTCAAGGTGCTATGCCGTTCGACTCTACAGGTAACCCTTGGACAGGAGCTAATGTGTTTAACAGTGGCAATCTGGTCGAGGATTTGCTCCATAACTTCTTCCTCGAGGTCGGAGCAAGAACACATAAAATGAAAGTTTACGAAATGACAGATCATCCTTCAGCACGTGCAGTAATCGGCTACCTTTTGGTTCGGGGTGGAGTCCATGTCGTTGCTTATGCCAAAGCATTGGAAGTTGCAACTGGCGTTAATGTAACCAAATTAATTCCGATTCCCTCGTTAAACAATAAAGCATTCAACGAAGCGAGAAAATACGAGGAAAAAGGCGTTCATACGAAGCTATACACGTGGAGCGATAAAGATTTTAATGCCATTGATCAAATATGGAAAGGCACAAATCCAGAGGATGGCTTGCCACTTGAAGTTATCAAAGGTGTACCTAAAGGCTATGCGATTCCAGAAGCTCCTGCTGTGGACGAGGAATTCGCACCTGGAATTTCCCCAGAGGATTTTAAAGAAATTGCCAACCGGCTCAAAATGGCTGGGAATATTACATAAACCGCCCATTATAACGATAGTAAAATAACCAGAATTAATTATGAAAAGCATACTAGAATAATGGAAGAGCAGTGAAATACTAAATGGTATTTTTCTGCTCCTTTTTAATTATAAAAAAACTATATAGTGATTAGTTACATGAAATTTGTATATAATTTTCTTAAAACTTATTATGACCAATAAGAAATTGGCCTTTCATCGAAATCAAAGGTGGAATAGTAAATGATTAATGAAAATCTTACTATATTGGAGAAAAAGGTTCCCCTATTTATTGTAACAGGCTCTAGTGGATCGGGGAAAACCTACGTTATCAATGAACTGCGAAGAATATTGCAAGATTTTGATATCTTTGATATCGATAATCTCCGCGAAATAGGTATTTCCGACGAGCAGCAAATCCTAAACATTTGGCTTAGGGTTGCACGAAATACTGCTGAAAGTGGACGGATGACTATAATATGTGGAACAGCAATGACTTGGGATATTGAGAAATGTATGGACTTTGCTTATTTTAAGCATGTGTATTACCTGAATTTGCATTGTGATGATGAAACTCGTGAGAAACGATTACGTGAAAGAAATTGGTCAGAAGAAATGATTCAAGACTATAAGAAATTTGCAAAATGGTTATTTGAAAATGCGGATAAGGAATATACCCCGCCAATGCCGATTGTTGATACAACTTTTGCCGATGTAGCCGATGTAGCAGCTCAAATAAAACAATGGGTTTTACAATACGCTTGAACGGATAAGATAGCTTAATAAACTAAACCCTATTTTGCCATCTGTTTACAGGCACTCGTGTCAGGAATATACTTTAAATACATTTATGTGCTGGATGATTGGTGTTACTATGCGCACTATGAAGGAGGCAAATTTATTATGAAGCTTAGGTGTATGATATTAGACGACTACCAGCAAGTGGCGTTTACTGCCGCAGATTGGTCTCGGATTTTGGACAAGGTGGAGGTCAAGAGTATCGATCGGCATATCGATCAACTGGATGAGTTGGTCGAACAGATCGCCGACTGCGAGATTGTCGTGCTTATGCGTGAACGGACTCCCTTCCCCGCATCGTTACTTGCCCGGCTCCCCCGCTTGAAGCTGCTAATTACCACAGGCATGCGCAATGCGTCGATCGACCTGACCGCAGCCGCTTCGCAAGGCGTTATCGTTTGCGGCACGGGAGGAGCAGGCAACGCAACCGCCGAGCTCACTTGGGCTTTGATGTTGGGGCTTGCCCGCAACATTGTGCTGGAGCATAATGCGATCCGCAACGGTCAGTGGCAAAGCACTATAGGAGCAGATTTGTACGGCAAGAAGCTTGGCGTACTTGGACTCGGCAAACTGGGCAGCAAGATCGCCAAATTTGGCCATGCGTTCGGTATGGATGTCACGGCGTGGAGCCAGAATTTAACGAAAGAACAGACTGACGAGGTTGGAGTTAGATTAGCCGCTACCAAGGAGGAGCTTCTGGAGAGCAGCGACTTCGTGTCCATTCATCTTGTATTAAGCGACCGGACAAGAGGATTGATTGGTGCTGCAGAGCTCAAGCGTATGCGCCCTTCGGCATATTTAATCAATACGTCCCGCGCTCCGATCGTGGATCAAGCTGCACTTGTCGAAGCTTTGCAGAACCGCTGGATCGCAGGCGCCGCAGTAGATGTGTTCGAGGTGGAACCGTTGCCGAAGGACGATATCTATCGGTCGCTTCCAAATCTACTTACTACTCCGCATATCGGCTATGTATCGAAATCGACTTATGAGGCTTTTTATACAGACGTGGTTGAAGATATTGAAGCTTATCTATCCGAATCGCCGGTTCGAACGCTTTTGCCGTGAAACTATAGTAACAAGATATCCATTTTGTGGTAATATTAAATACAATATTGCTATTACTATTTGCTTGTTGATACATGGGAGGTAAATGTGTGATTTATGTTGTAAGACATGGACAAACAGATTTGAACAAAGAAGGAAGGCTTCAGGGAGACAAGGTTTGCAATTAAACGAATATGGAAAACAACAAGCTTACTCCCTAGCGGAATGACTTGAAAATATCAAATTTGATTATGTTTATTCTTCCCCGCATGAAAGAGCCATCCAAACAGCAGAGATTGCAACTGGAGTGAAGCCGATAATTGATAATAGACTTGATGTATTTGACTTAGGTGAGGCTGACACTCTGAAAAGAGGCGAAGTTAAGATGGCTGGAGTAGTTCCTGATTCTAGTGTGTATAGAGGCGTCGAAGATATAAATAGCTTCATAAAGAGGATTTTCGAATTTATGCATCAACTTAAGAATGCTTACGGCACAGAAGATATTAACATTTTGCTTTCTGGGCATAGATGTACAACAGGCGGTATTGGTGCTTATTTTGAAGGTATTCCAATGGATGGCAATGTTTTAAGGTATTCATCAGATAATGGACAATATAAAGTTTATAAATTCAATTGAAAGTCGTAAGCGAATAGAATAGAACGCACCACACGCAGTATCGTAGTTGACCAATACCTCATAACGGGTTCGAAAGCTAAATTAACCGCCTCGTGATAAGGCGGTTTTTAGTTTTGTAGGAAACAGGAAAAGATGTGAAGGTATCACTAGTGGTAGGATTCCTCTTATTGGGAATCCTTGGTCAGATGCTGTTTAAGCGAGGTTTTCTTCAGCACTAACTGCTTGGCGAGATCAGCTTGTATACGAGTAATGTTTTTGATTTCTTCGTTTAACTTATTTATTCGCGTCATTTTGCTGCTTAAATCGCTGGGCGATTGGCTTAATTTCACATCTCTTTGCAATTGTTTAACCTTGGATTGTGCTTTTTCCTTTTTGTTCATTTCGTGAATGCTTTTGCTTTCTATGTCAGCAACTTCTCGTTGTAACAGATTGACAATCGCTTTTGTGAAATTAATGGACATTTAAACACCTCATAATCATTTAGTGTAGTTGAGTCATCATTTTACTATAAAAAACTCGGTTAAGCGAGAAGTAGAAGTGTAAGATACTTCTTCTAATGGCAACAAATAATGGTACAATAATCCATAAATGCTACGTCAAATGGATACCAACTGCAGAGTTGCACTCGATTCAATTGTACCCAGAAATTAATCAAGATATTATTGATTATTATACCGGCAACAAGTACCGCAATTATGTTGAAGAACATGAAATACAAATTAGTAAGAAATTATGCTAACGGGGGGAATGAGTATGACTTTCTTGTCACGCAAGATCATTTTCCTGAAGATACTAATCGCTATGGTTATATTATTTGTTTCCTGTGCCACAGTAAAAAAAGTAGGAAATGAAGAAATTCATACATTTTTGAATGGCCTGCTCATAAATCAAAACGAAATTGAAAAAATGACAATACGGCAAATTGACCCATCCCTTGAAGTAAAGTTCTGGCTAAAAGATGATAAAATTGATCCTCAGTTGCGGGATGAGATATTCAAAAAAACGAGGGACTTTCTTGTATTAGAAAGCATTCAAGCCAAGATTGAGCAAGAGCATCTACTGGGTATACAGCTTGGATAGCCAAGAGCCGAGTAAGTGTATATTAGTCCAACCCAATAATGACGAACATACTACATGTGAATAATTGGGGAGTAGTAGAACAACGGAAAAATAAATTAGGGTGTATTGCTCCACCCATCACTGAACTTTTAGGACTAAACGTGAGTCTATATATAAAAGTCAAGAAAAGTAATTTTGAGACAGAATATAGATCAATTAGTAAATGAGAAAATTTTTCGATAATTATGATTTAATTCTGAAGTTTGAGGGATATAAAGATATCCACATGAATTTAGAGTTGAAATCCTTTTGGTTCGAAGGAAATGATCTTTTATATCGAATATCGGAACTTATTGATCCTCCTAGTCAATGGGATCGATATTTAATTCGTTCTAATATTGGAAACCTGATGTATGATTCATTTGAGAAAACCATATTAGGCAAGGGTGTTTATACAGATGGCAGTGAGATAGAAAATAGGGTTAAACTGTATTATGATGGAGATGTTCGGTTAAGCGTAAATAAAGCGGAAATGGTCATAGGTCCATTTTTTCGTCAAATGATATAATTTGTACAATTAATGATAATGCTCTAAACAAAGGAACTATCACTATTGGTTTACCATTTGCCAAGACTACAATTTCATATCTATTAACAAAGCAAGAGCTTATACAATCCAACTTAATCGCATCCGAACTTAAAGAAAGTCAGATTGCAATCAACGAAGATTATATAAAATCTATTTCTGAAAACATAATTTGTTCGCCGATGGATACACATTAAATATAAAGAGGTCCATTTTGAAAGAGATCAGGAAAGAGAAATACCACCATTCTCTTACTATCCTTGATTTATACAGAGAAAGGGGATGAAGCATTGAGCAAAAAACAAACGCTATTATTTAAATTTTCAATTGGTTTGAATATTTTATTAATTGTATTTGCAGCTTGGGGATATGTACATATTAATCGTGTAAAAGAACAGATACTCATTACTGAGGTACAACATAATTTAGTAGAGTTAGAAGGATTAATTGCTAATCAGAAGGATAATAATTGGTCAGAGCCCAACTTGGTAACGACTGAATTGGGAGACGTATTGAACGGAATTTCGCTTGGTATCTCAACTGACGGCCAATTAGGAATTCCCTCCAAAAATGATAAGAAAATTCTTAATAACTTACTTTATAAATTAAGGCAATTTCCTAATGATGAATTATATAAGTTTGCTGAATTAACCAAAGAGGACAAAGATAATTTTGAAAACTTGCAAAAAATACTCCGTGAGGTTGGGTTAGGGTTAAATATTACAGTTAGTGGTGATATGAAATATTTTATAAAGCAAGCGCAGGAATTAGCAGCGAAAATCGAAGTTCCACTTAAATAGGTTTCTGAATAGGGGTTATTGGAGTAAATGGAAGTTAATATTTCAAATGAAATATACAAAGAACTAAATCAGTACGTTTTGGGAGTAAAGAACCTACTTTCAGCCTCAGCAGCATCAACTTTCATAATACATAATGATTGTATTGTTAATGAATGGTATACAGGAATTCATGATATTACTGAAACCGGTCGTTTGGTGGATGCAGAATCTAAGTTTAATATAGCATCAACCCGCAAAACTTATTTGGGGTTTGCCATTAGCCTTGCTCTCCATGAAGGAAGAATAAAAAGCATTAATGACTATGTTACAGAATATTTAGATGACCTGAACAAAGATCTAATGGGAACTACAACAATACGGCATTTGTTAACTCATACTCATGGTTTGCAAGGGCATAACAAAAGAGTATTTTCGCCGGGAACTGACTGGCAGTATAATAATGCAGGTGTTAATTTGCTCATCAAAATTATTCACAAGGTATTTGATAAACCACTTGCAAGTGTAATGGAGGAAAGACTTTTTAGTCCCTATGGATTTACTCAGACTGCTTGGGTAAAAGAGAAAAATGATAAACTAATTTGGCTTGACGAAGATTATATAGGAAACCAAGGCAGTGATGCGAACCTCTTTGTAAGTACAAAAGAATTAGCCTTATGGGGATATATTCACTTAACAAAAGGAAAATATATGGGGAGGCAAATTCTACCTAGCTCCATATTTGAGCAAGCTGTTGAAATTGTTACTCCTTCACACTTAGATGAGATTTTACCTCGGAATGGATTTTTCTGGTGGGTGCAGGATAAGGCACGTGCTATGTCAGAACTAGGAAGCGAGGTTCCTGTAGGATCATATCAATCCCTTGGATTTTACGGTAATGCAGTATTAGTCATTCCTGAGTATAATGCGGTAGCAGTAAGAATGTTAAATCAAATCGCACCTAATCCTCCAGAATATGATTATATAAAAGACATACAAAACTTTGGAGACATTGTTTGCAAGTGTATTTTATTACATAAATCTATAATGAAATCTCGGGATTAACTTCTTGAGAATGGAGTTGCATGGATGAAAAGGTTAGTGATAATCACAGTCGGTAAAACACATAGCGGGAAAACTACATTTGCTAAAGAATTAGAACAGCACTTACACAACTCGGTCGTGATTGACCGAGATAACCATGCTGAATTCATCAACACATATTATAAAAACTTGTTACCTATACAGGGAGCTAATACACTCAAGAACGACATCTCTCGAACAATTGTAGATTATGCAGTTAATGAAACAAATTTTCATCTCATTTTATGTAACGCCAATCGTGGACACAAAGGTCGGTTGGAATTGCTCGAACGTTTCAATCAGAAAGGATTTGTCAGCATACTTGTTAATTTTGATATCCTCGATCATATTCTTCAAATTCGAATTGCGAATAGTCAGCGTAGCACAAATATTTTCAGGAGTGCCTCCAATTTTGAAGAAGTATTTAGTCGGCAACAAGTTGAGTCTCATAATGGTGAGGTGATTACACCAACAGAAGGGGAATCAGACCATCTGTTTGTAATCAAGGACAGTAATGAAGTTCAGGCCATCATTCAAGAAATTATGAATATCGCTCAAAGCTTGTGAGGAAAGGGCTGGTAAGTAATGGGTTTGCGAATTATGCACCTTATTATTGCTAATCAGATAGCTGACCAATTATCATTAAAAGATAAACCAACATTTTTGTTAGGTGGAATTATACCTGATGCTAGATCTACCAAAGAGTTATCCCATTTTTTTGTCGGAAGCCATACATTAAGTATAGTGATAAAACTCTTGATTGCTCAAAAAAGGACATAGAACAATGTGTTAGTGAAATTATAGAGCAAATACAAGTAAGTGAATGAACAATATGGAGGCAGCATATGAATATCAGAATAATTCAAGATAAAGATAACAGCGCCATAGAAGCAATTATTCGGAATTGTTTAATCGAGTTTGGCGGGAATCGTGCAGGGTTAGCATGGGAAGACGAGAGTTTAAGTCATCTGTCCGTTTATTATTCCCATGAGGGCAGGGCATATTGGGTTGCGTTTGATTCAGATGGGAAGATACTTGGCGGCTGCGGGATTGCGGAATTTGGTTCTTCTTTGGAAAGGATTTGCGAGCTGCAGAAGATGTATTTGCTTCCAGAGGCGAGAGGAACGGGCATTGCGGCGGAACTGCTAGTGACTGCACTTCGGTTTGCAACACAGTATTATAAAGCTTGCTATCTGGAGACGCTGCAAAATATGCATTCAGCTAACCGCTTTTATGTGAAATATGGCTTTGAGCAACTGAAAGCACCGCTTGCTGGTTCCGACCATTTTGCATGCGATGCATGGTATATTCGTGATTTGTAATTATTTGAATAAACTTTATTAGATAAATATCAGCGAAAGGAATGAAATGAAATGAAGAAAAAAGTACTGGTGAAATTGAATGATCTAATTGGTGAAATTGAAATTCAAATTGATGAGACATTTACATATATAAACACTCAAACAGGAGAAATTATTACTTTATCGAGAGAAGAGATGAGAGCGGCAGAAGATGAAGGGCCACTTGAAAACTATCCAGATTGGCAAAGAGAGAACATTGAAAAAGCAATACAAATTATAGAGGATGAAAATGAGGTTTATCTCGATTTCACACTAAGAAACGGGTTTCATGAGTATGAAATTATAGAAGAATTTATTGGGACAATAAGCGACACAGAGGTTCGAAAAGAGTTGTTTGGAGTCATTCAAGGAAGAGGCGCATTCAGAAGATTTAAAGACGGAATCAGAGAACATGAAGTAGAAACACAATGGTATGAATTTAAGGAGAAAAAGTTAAGGGAACTAGTTATTGAATGGTGTGAAGAGAATGGCCTTGCAATAGAGGAATGATGAACTATTTGTGCTGTTCAATAACCCCCAAAAGGGGATTACCGCTTACTACAGGATGTGGGTAATACTGGCCCCGCAATGCATGTTAGATTTGAAGAGCGATGATGATTTTATGTGATCAAACAGTAACTAAGTGGCTCATTTCTATATTAGCGAATACAATTTGGTATCAGTTTAGTTCAATTAATAGCAGAAGCTATAAACAGAGATGTTTGTAAAGGAGCGGGACAATTGAATCACGAAATAATAATTAACTTACCAATAAAAGCAGATGAAGTACCAACCTTAAGGGAATTGGTCGGATGGGACGGTAGATACAGTGACTATCCTTCACTATTTGAACGTTGTAACTTTTGGGCGGGTCTTAGATATGAAACAAATGAGTTGATTGCATTTGGCTACATTGCTGGAATGGGATTAGAGCATGGCTACATGGAAGATATAATTGTACATCCGCAATTTCAGAAAAAAGGAATCGGTCAAGCCTTAGTAAAGAAATTACTGGAGGAAGCAGATCGTATTAGATTAGAGATTGTAACATTAACCTATGATTCAAAGCATACAGCGTTTTATTCAGAGAGTGGATTCGTACCTTGTTCAGGTGGACTTTGGAGAAGAAAAGTCTGAACTAACACAATATTCTATTACAACGAAGACGAGATAGAGATGCATGGGGATTACCAGGTGGCTCAATGGAACCAGGAGAAGAGATGGAACAAGTAGCTACAAGAGAGTTGTACGAAGAAACTGGTTTGAAAGCACATGAACTTCAATTATTCGAGTCCCCCGGATATTCCGATTATTAATAAATTTCTTGCGTTACGTTAAAAAACTTATTTTTTAATCATGAGGGGTGAAAAAATGATAGGTAAGTTCGTTTCAATGTTTATGGGACTTTTATTCTTTCAGGCTCCTTTATTAAACTTTTCGCCTGATGAGGTAGTGGAATACGACAAAATCTACTCCGATGCCATTAGTAAAAATACTGAAATTATATATTCAAGTAGTTATCCCAAATATCGGTTTATTCAATACATTTCCTCTACCAAGTCTGTAATATTGCACGGATCAAATAACAAGGAAATTCTGGAATTCGAAACTAGAAGACAGACTTTTTATAATGGACAATACGTTGAGGCGGTATTTGGAACAAAAAATGGAATATGGTCTTTATTTTATGCTGTATTCGATCGGCAAAAATTAGTTAATAATTATAGAAACGCTTGTTTAAAAGTACGTAAATACAAAAAAAACTATTATTTCTTCTCTCTGACTCGGCAAACTATGAATAAAAACCCTTGGACCAAGGGTACTGTATATTTTCTACCCCAAGAAACTTTTGAAAGTACAAATAGTTCAATTGTTTCGTTTGATGAATGGATAAGCAGAACACCCGTTACACCAATTACAAATATCACTGTGGAGCCACAAGATTTTTATTTTGTAGATAAGGTTTCATGTCATAAGGCTAATGAATCGATTTTTATTTCGTGGTTCCTTTATAAGCTTAGAATAAAGGTAAAACTTATTTTCCGAAGCTGACGTTTTTCCAATCATTATTAATTGTGACCCTTATCATGATCCTCTTCTGATTCGTTCGAATCCTCATTATTTCCGGTATTATCTTGGGAATCTGAATGATAAACCATTTCACCGCCATAATGGCCCGTCATTGTAATCGTAAATCCACCACCTGCACAAAGCAATAGGAGCAGCAGAGTCACAATAGCCGGCCTTCTTCGTAAAAATATCAAATGCAAAGCCAAAACAGCTGCAAAAATAATCAAAGTAGCTACCGCAAAAAATTCATGACGCTCCAGCAACATATTGATATCTTTCCCTTGCACATGTTCAGCAAAATCTTCTGCCCCGTCTCCAGTAAGATAAGCAGCAATACCTGTGATAAAACCAATGGAAAGCATAAAGATCGCAATTGTATTAAAAATATTCTTCCAAAGGGAGAGGAACTGGGCAATTACCCCCATCGTCAAAAGAGCAACGGGAAAATGAACAATTGCAGCATGCAGCGGTTCAGGAATCATAAGGGAACTTCCTCCTATTGTTGGTTAGTTTAATAGCAATACGCTGAACCGAAAATATGAATAGTGTGGTAGAATTGTTAGATTAAAGCATCTTATCAACGAAAGGTGGAATAAAAATGAATATATTTATCGACCAAAATGGTGATTCTAAGGTCGCAATTGTAGATAACTCTGACATCATAATACACAATGTTCAAGATGCATTGGATTTAATGGCTTCTATTAGTTACAACAACGATGGATGTTATAAAATAATAATTAACAAATCGAACATAACTAAGGATTTCTTCGAGCTAAAAACCAGACTTGCAGGTGATATACTGCAGAAATATGCGAACTACAAGGTTAAGCTCGCTATTGTTGGAGACTTCGCCCGGTATAACAGCAAGAGTTTGAAGGATTTTATTTATGAGTGTAACAACGGCAAGCAGGTATTCTTTTTAAAAGATAATCAGGATGCACTTCACGCTCTTCACAGTATCAATTAATTACCACTATTAATGGTGAACGATAGGAGGTCTTTCATTGAAATCGAAATATTCCCTCTTCGGTGTAGTTACTTCTGTGGGATGTATAATTCTGTGTGCCATTTTTTTGTTATGGAATCCGTATTCAAACACACCAGTGAGTAGAGATACGTGTATCATCATTTTTACAATGTTGATTCTTCCTGCATGTTTAGGTACTATAACATCGTTTTTGAGAAATCGAATCTTAATGTTTATTGTACTTATCTGGTCGTTGCCATACGGTTTTTATTTATCTGTTGCGTCAATACCAAGTATTTGGAACCTGTTCAGTTTAGTCCTTATATTATACTTGGTCTCCGCAATACGGATGAGCAAAAGCTACGCTCGTTAAGCAGTTTATTTTAGCAAACTTAATGTGCTAAAATAGTTAATATAAATATCCCTCATGAACAAAGGAGAACTGAAAATGAGAAAACTCGTTCTATTTTTGCATGCATCGCTTGACGGTTTTGTAGAGGGGCCGAACGGTAATATGGACATTGGCTGGGTTTCCTACGATGCTGATTTGGAGAAACACGCGAAAGAAATTCTGAGTACTGCCGACACTGTCATTTGGGGACGTGGGACATATCAGATGATGCACAGTTACTGGCCATCTGTGACTTCGGACCCATCAGCTTCGCAGTATGAACGGAATCATGCCGAGTGGATCGAAAAGACAGCAAAAATCGTTTTTTCCACGACGCTGGAGAAAGTCGAATGGAACAATTCCAGACTAGTGAACGAAGATATCGAGGAAGAGATTAAGAACCTCAAACAGCAGCCAGGCAATGATATGGTCATCCTCGGCAGTCCTAGGCTCGCACACTACCTTATGCAGCTTGATTTAATAGATGAGTATAAAATTACGGTTTCTCCCGTCCTGATCGGCAGCGGGTTGCCATTATTTCAAGGTCTCAAGGATAAGATCAATCTTAAACTTATCGAAAACAAGACATTTGATTCTGGAGCCTTAGGCCTCGTTTACCAGACGGTTAGATGACCTTGTCTCCTAAAGTAGATTACGCTATCGAGTACGATTGCAAAACGACAACAGGCTGCCGACACATTTAATCCATTGAAATACCGGGTACGATAGTTGAGGAGCTTACTTTGCCGTGGCTCCTTTTTTCTTTTGTTAAAAGATCGGGCAGGATAACGTGGCTTTGTGTTAAATTTAAACGGCATTAACAATAAAGTTAAGGGGCGTTTAATTCTAATGGCTACATTAACTACAAGAGAAGAGTTTATAAAGTACTACGAACTTGACTACGATGTGATGGTGTACGACATCATGGGAGATTGCATAGCTTATGGGAAAATAACTAAGTACACTACGAACTGCGATATAGTCTATGTTGATGGAAATCCATACGATACAAGCTCGCATATTATTTACGGGACTGTAGTTTTAGACCCTGAGTAACTTCGTTCATTTAGGAACATTTTTGAAGATGGATTGCAAAATCGATTCAACCCTCACAAAGTTAAATTATGCTTAAAGATTATTTAACTGTAAATCAGTACATAATTGCTGGAGCTATTCAAGAATTTTAGACATTAAACTATCGGATACGAGAGAGTAGGATCCTGTTTCGATGGACTCCTTTAACTATTGAAGTAACGGGAAGTTAACTTGAAAAGAAAATGAAAGAGGCTGTTCCGCTTAGGAACAGCCTCAAATAAATTATTTTTTAAATATCTTCAAAATATCCAGAGCTTTGTTATAAACAAATCTTTCCCATCTCGCTAATAAACTATTTCCATTATCCCCGTTCGCGATTTGAGTAGCGTGACGTTTATGAAAATCTGCTACTCGTTGATTATGTTTATTATGAAATGTGTTGAAACGTTGGTGGCGAAGGTTTGTTTTTGCGTTCATTGTTTATCCCTTCTTTCCATTTTTTATAATTATATCATGCATGATGATTTATCCACAACAAGATTATCGTTACGTTAACGGAAACATTAGTTGAAAAAGATGTTCACTCACGTTGCTCTCACGGGACGATTTGGTCGCAGCCAGCGCCGACGGAGCTTGTGCGATGGATAACACCTAACTTGAAATCAAAAAAACAGCGATCGCCTTGCAAAAGCGCATCGCTGTTTTTTGTTACACTTCGATATTGGCCGCGATGCTGTCTTCCCGGCCATACTCGCGGATGAGCGCAGCGACAGCTTGGTGATGCGGGTTTGGGCCGTATGCCTCGAGAGCTGCCTTGTCTTCGAATCGGACACGAAGCAGTAGCTGGTAGCCTTTGTTGTTATCCGAGAAATTAATTCCTGCATTCACTTCAACGACACCAGACAAGTGTTGCTTCAGCGCCTTAAAACGCTCCACGATTTCCTGCAACTGTGTGTTGGTCGTTTGCTCGCCGAATTTCACGAGAATTATGCGATCGATCATGTAAAGATCCCCCACTTTCCTCAAAATTTATACTCTTATGCACTATAGCATGAAACGATCAAGCTTCTCCAGTCTGTCATGACTCCACTCATCACCTCGAAGAACTACTCATCTACGGACACCAGAGAGATGTAGTACTTAACCATATTACAAGTCATTATGATTGGATACGATAGTGAAATAACGGTTGCTTCGGCAGTCGTTTTTGTTTTCTCAACTATATGAACGGACAGGATAACTCAAAAAATTTGTTCGGAAATTAATGGGCAGGATACTTCAGTTGTAAGTAAGCGTAAAACAGCCCCCACCTTGCACAAGTACAAAGGACGGGGACTAAGTGGTTTTCTTATTGAATACACGACAGGTCAGAGGCAAAGTCTGTGACCAGGGCAATAGCATATCTAAAGCTTTCGTGTCTTTTGGGTCTTCTAAATTGGGGAGTTTCTCAAATAGATAAGTCAGGTAGATCATTGGATTTAATCCATTCTCTTTAGCCGTTTCGATCATACTATAGATCATGGCACTTGCCTTTGCACCGCGAGGCGTATTGCTGAACATCCAGTTTTTTCGACCGATGACAAAGGGCTTAATCGAGCGTTCGCTTCGGTTGTTATCGATCTCTAAGCGACCGTCATTCATGAAAGTCTCGAGCTTCTCCCATTGGTTTTGGCAATAAATAATTGCCTCCCCGAGTTTACTCTTGGGTAAAACGCGAGATCGCTGTGTACGAAGCCATGCTGAAAAAGCATCCAGAATCGGGCGACTACGCGCCATTCGAATGGTTGTACGCTCTTCAGGTGTAGAATCCTTAATCTCTCGCTCAATAGCGAAGAGACGGTTGCAGAAATCTAAACCTTCACTGGCAGTTACAGGAGTGGATCGTTTAGGATCCGGTAATGCCTGCAGGGCCTCATCAAATTTGCGACGGGCGTGAGCCCAGCAACCGACTAAGGTCACATTCATTATCTTGTGGTATCCCGAGTAACCGTCAACATGCAGGTAACCTTTGAAACCCGTTAAAAACTTGCGCGGGTGTTCCCCTGCTCGTGTTGGCTGGTACTCATAGATAATGATAGGCGGACCTTCGCGCCCGGTACGATAAAGCCAAAGATAAGACTGGCTCTCTGCAGATCGACCTGGTTCTCGCAGCACCTGCAAGGTCGTCTCATCTGCATGTAGAATGTCCTTTTGAAGCAGATGCTCGTGCATGCGTTCAACCAGCAATCGCAACCAAGTATCTGCACCATGGATCATCCAATTGGCTAACGTCTGACGGGACAAGGCTACGCCAAGTCGTGCAAACTGCTGCTCCTGACGGTAAAGGGGCATGCTTTCTACATATTTTTGGCTCATGATGTAAGCCATCATCGAGGAAGAGACTAGGCTTCCCGGATAAACCGGACGTGGCATCGGTGCTGTAACCACAGGTGTCGTGGTCGCCTCGACCTCACAGCGACGGCAAGCATAAACGAAACGCACATGCTTCACGAGCTTAATTTCAGCAGGAATAAGCTTCAGTTCTTGGCGCGTTTCAGTGCTCATTTCATGCAAGTTTCCACCGCAGTATGAACAAGTTTGTTCTTCTTCGGACAAGCGGTACTCGATCGTCTCTACAGGTAAATTCTCAACCATGGCCTCTCGTTGTCCGCTTTGTTTCTTGCGGCTGTAGGTAACGGATTCCAACGTTGGTTCTTCTGCAGCGGGATTGGCATCCGACTCGGCTTCGTTAAAGAGATCCAATTGATCCGGATGCGTTCGTTCACTTGATGCACCGAATTGTTTCTTCTGGCTGAGACGGAATTGCTCCTCGAACCAAGCCAGCTTCGCAGACAGTTCGGCGTTTTGTTTGGCCAGTTTTATATTTTGTTGTTGTAACTCTTCTATTGTAGGGTGGGACGTATCCGTTGTGGTTTCCATATCTAACTTTTTCGACCTAGCTCACCGTTTTCCTTTCAACAATTTTGTCAAAATCTCGAACTTCCTGTTCCTTGAAGTTAGATCACGGTGCGTTCGGTAACGGAAGGATGCGCTTGCTGTTGCTCAAGTGAAAGTCCATCCAAAAGCCAGCGCAATTCACGGTAACCGACGACTAAAGGAGTTGTATTCGAAGAAGGCCAACGAAATGTACCGCGTTCCAGCCGACGATAATAGAGCCAAAAGCCATTGTGATCCCAATGCAAAATTTTGAGTTTGTCTCGATTGCGATTACAGAATACGAAGAGGCTGGATGAGAAGGGATCCAACTCAAAGCCTTCTTTAACCAGCACGGTGAGTCCATCAATCGATTTGCGCAGATCTGTATTGCCGCAAGCGAGGTAAACACGTTCGATGCTCGAAGCATTTAGCATGAAGTTAATGTGCGTACAAGGTCACGAAGTAGATTGGCGTTAAAGTCTGCTGGAACCTCAATACTTGCAGAGCCAACTCGAACAACGAGGTTGCCCGTTATATCTACTTTTTGTTTGTTGCTAGCGAGAGTAACCGGCAGCCATTGCGTGGAAGAAGATGAGGAGCTTGGACGTACGGAAATATTCATTTTCTTGAGCCAGTACTTCAATTGATGCATACTTTGCGTATGCGTTTTGCACCATGCTGACATTGTAAGTCCACTGGATTTAAAGTCTGCTATTCTTGTTATCCAATCCTGAGTTCGTTGATTGCTATCCATAAGAGAACCTCCTTCATTAAATCTGAGGAAGATTATCTCATAGAAAAATTCATATTTTTAGGTGGGGAGTATTTTACGCTTACATAACTCAAAAAATTTGTTCGGAAATTAATGGGCAGGATACTTCAGTTGTAATTATTTAGTACCAATTAATGAAAAGACGGTTGAAGTACAATAAATAGTATAAAACGATTTGAGAATAAGGTTTAACAAGTTGATGTAGGGAGAAAATAAATGAATGATTACTATGGGCAACTATGTACGAAAATGTATGAAAGCAGTAAATCTTATGCAGAAGGAATAGAGCTTGATTTTTATCTTACCTTTGTTAAGAATGATCAAATGAAAGTGTTGGAACCGATGTGTGGAAACGGTAGAATGCTTATCCCTTTTATGGAAAAAGGCATTAGTATTGAAGGGTTTGATATCTCAGAGGAGATGCTTAAGGTATGTATGGAAAAAGGGGCGAGACTCAATCTAAAACCAAATATATACTATGAAAAAATAGAAGAGTACAACGGAATTAATAAATTTGACTTAATTATTATCCCATTTGGTTCGTTTTCACTTTTGACAGATACGTTGGTTAACAAAGTAAGCGTAAAACAGCCCCCACCTTGCACAAGTACAAAGGACGGGGACTAAGTGGTTTTCTTATTGAATACACGACAGGTCAGAGGCAAAGTCTGTGACCAGGGCAATAGCATATCTAAAGCTTTCGTGTCTTTTGGGTCTTCTAAATTGGGGAGTTTCTCAAATAGATAAGTCAGGTAGATCATTGGATTTAATCCATTCTCTTTAGCCGTTTCGATCATACTATAGATCATGGCACTTGCCTTTGCACCGCGAGGCGTATTGCTGAACATCCAGTTTTTTCGACCGATGACAAAGGGCTTAATCGAGCGTTCGCTTCGGTTGTTATCGATCTCTAAGCGACCGTCTTTCATGAAAGCCTCGAGCTTCTCCCATTGGTTTTGGCAATAAATAATTGCCTCCCCGAGTTTACTCTTGGGTAAAACGCGAGATCGCTGTGTACGAAGCCATGCTGAAAAAGCATCCAGAATCGGGCGACTACGCGCCATTCGAATGGTTGTACGCTCTTCAGGTGTAGAATCCTTAATCTCTCGCTCAATAGCGAAGAGACGGTTGCAGAAATCTAAACCTTCACTGGCAGTTACAGGAGTGGATCGTTTAGGATCCGGTAATGCCTGCAGGGCCTCATCAAATTTGCGACGGGCGTGAGCCCAGCAACCGACTAAGGTCACATTCATTATCTTGTGGTATCCCGAGTAACCGTCAACATGCAGGTAACCTTTGAAACCCGTTAAAAACTTGCGCGGGTGTTCCCCTGCTCGTGT
Organism: Paenibacillus psychroresistens; assembly: GCF_009728935.1. GTDB lineage: Bacteria > Bacillota > Bacilli > Paenibacillales > NBRC-103111 > Paenibacillus_AC > Paenibacillus_AC psychroresistens. Next base: position 524,170 of record NZ_CP034235.1, read on the forward strand.
TGGCTGGTACTCATAGATAATGATAGGCGGACCTTCGCGCCCGGTACGATAAAGCCAAAGATAAGACTGGCTCTCTGCAGATCGACCTGGTTCTCGCAGCACCTGCAAGGTCGTCTCATCTGCATGTAGAATGTCCTTTTGAAGCAGATGCTCGTGCATGCGTTCAACCAGCAATCGCAACCAAGTATCTGCACCATGGATCATCCAATTGGCTAACGTCTGACGGGACAAGGCTACGCCAAGTCGTGCAAACTGCTGCTCCTGACGGTAAAGGGGCATGCTTTCTACATATTTTTGGCTCATGATGTAAGCCATCATCGAGGAAGAGACTAGGCTTCCCGGATAAACCGGACGTGGCATCGGTGCTGTAACCACAGGTGTCGTGGTCGCCTCGACCTCACAGCGACGGCAAGCATAAACGAAACGCACATGCTTCACGAGCTTAATTTCAGCAGGAATAAGCTTCAGTTCTTGGCGCGTTTCAGTGCTCATTTCATGCAAGTTTCCACCGCAGCATGAACAAGTTTGTTCTTCTTCGGACAAGCGGTACTCGATCGTCTCTACAGGTAAATTCTCAACCATGGCCTCTCGTTGTCCGCTTTGTTTCTTGCGGCTGTAGGTAACGGATTCCAACGTTGGTTCTTCTGCAGCGGGATTGGCATCCGACTCGGCTTCGTTAAAGAGATCCAATTGATCCGGATGCGTTCGTTCACTTGATGCACCGAATTGTTTCTTCTGGCTGAGACGGAATTGCTCCTCGAACCAAGCCAGCTTCGCAGACAGTTCGGCGTTTTGTTTGGCCAGTTTTATATTTTGTTGTTGTAACTCTTCTATTGTAGGGTGGGACGTATCCGTTGTGGTTTCCATATCTAACTTTTTCGACCTAGCTCACCGTTTTCCTTTCAACAATTTTGTCAAAATCTCGAACTTCCTGTTCCTTGAAGTTAGATCACGGTGCGTTCGGTAACGGAAGGATGCGCTTGCTGTTGCTCAAGTGAAAGTCCATCCAAAAGCCAGCGCAATTCACGGTAACCGACGACTAAAGGAGTTGTATTCGAAGAAGGCCAACGAAATGTACCGCGTTCCAGCCGACGGTAATAGAGCCAAAAGCCATTGTGATCCCAATGCAAAATTTTGAGTTTGTCTCGATTGCGATTACAGAATACGAAGAGGCTGGATGAGAAGGGATCCAACTCAAAGCCTTCTTTAACCAGCACGGTGAGTCCATCAATCGATTTGCGCAGATCTGTATTGCCGCAAGCGAGGTAAACACGTTCGATGCTCGAAGCATTTAGCATGAAGTTAATGTGCGTACAAGGTCACGAAGTAGATTGGCGTTAAAGTCTGCTGGAACCTCAATACTTGCAGAGCCAACTCGAACAACGAGGTTGCCCGTTATATCTACTTTTTGTTTGTTGCTAGCGAGAGTAACCGGCAGCCATTGCGTGGAAGAAGATGAGGAGCTTGGACGTACGGAAATATTCATTTTCTTGAGCCAGTACTTCAATTGATGCATACTTTGCGTATGCGTTTTGCACCATGCTGACATTGTAAGTCCACTGGATTTAAAGTCTGCTATTCTTGTTATCCAATCCTGAGTTCGTTGATTGCTATCCATAAGAGAACCTCCTTCATTAAATCTGAGGAAGATTATCTCATAGAAAAATTCATATTTTTAGGTGGGGAGTATTTTACGCTTACTTAACAAAAGTCTCTACAATTTGAAATCAGCCCTCAAAAGTGAAGGCAAGCTACTATTAACGATTATGTTTAAACACAATGGGATCGAAGTCGAAGCAATTCCTGAATGGGTAGAGTCGGGAAGAGAACAGTTTGATGATGAATTAATTATTGCATACAAAAAAACTCATTATAACGATGAAGAGAGTATGCTTTATAGCAAGTTGAAGTATCAATCTGTTAAAAATGGGCAAATAGAAAAAACGGAAATTATGGATTTCCCTCTTCGTCTTTACGAGATAGAAGAATTTAAGAGTACTCTCAAGTCAAATGGGTTTCGAAATATTGTAGTTCAAGGAGTGAAGGATGGGTATGGAGAAGGTACCTTTTTTCAAGTAATCGAGTGTTCAATATGATTGAATTATCCAAAGACGAGTACAATCGTGTGCTGCCACTTCTAAAAAATCTAGCGTTTGAGCCTGTGTTTGCCTATTCCGTAATTGATAATAATCAAGCGGGAAAAGTGTTTGTTGATCATAGTGTTAATCCTGCTAGCATCCTTATCATCCATTCATATGGACAGTATCTTTTGGCTGGAAATGGTGAGAATAAACGCTTCATGGACGATGTAGTTGAATTTTTGATGAATGATCAGAATCATTCAAATTACTATGATCTATTTGCAACAACAACAGAACTGCTATTTCAAATTAGTGGAAGGTTGGCTGGAAGGTCTGTATTATTAAACCGATCTTTTTTTACATTCGATCTATCCAAATTCCATGATCTAAAAACTATTAACACATTCCCGATCAATTTGTATTGAAACGAATGGACGGCATCTTGTTTGACAAATATCGCAAAGAAATGGACTCTTCTTATGACTCGCTATGGAGTTCTGCACAGCACTTTATGGATCGAGGTTTTGGTTACTGCATTATGATGGATGATCATTTTGCTAGTGTTTGCAATGCTTGGTTTGTAGGTGGAGGGTCCGCGGATATTGATATTGTGACGGTGGAGGAGTACCAGAATCAAGGGCTAGCTACACTTGCTGGCACAGCTTTTATCGAACATTGTTTGAACAATAATCTAACACCCAATTATAATTGTGATGCTGGTAATCTACGATCGATAAAGTTAGCAACAAAGTTAGGGTTTGTAAAAAATTATGATCTTCCCATGTTATGGTGGCATCGGGACCAGAATATAATTAGTGATTATTTGAAAAAATACAATTACTCAAGCCTTTCAAGTGAAGCAAAAGGAAATTGTGTGTTCTTCAGGGATCAGTTATCATAATTCATCTCATTTTAAAGGTGGAAAAAAGAATATGGACAAAGTAGAGTATAAGAACTTTTACGACAAGGTTGGAAAATTAAACGGTTGGGACTTTAGTAAATTACAAGTTGTGTCTGAAGGTGAGCAGTGGGATTTTTACAGTGAAGTAACTCAAAGATGTAAGAAGTCTGATTTACTGCTTGACATTGGTACGGGTGGCGGAGAAAAATTGTTAGCTTTCACTGATTCTGCTATATTGCTAGTGGGAATTGATCATACGAATGGCATGATACAAACCGCTAATGCTAATTTGCAAAAGGCAATGAAACAAAATGTACGGTTCTTACTAATGGATGCTGAAAAAATTGAATTTCCTTCGAGCTTTTTTAATGTGGTATCTTGCCGGCACTCAAGTTTTTATGCAAAAGAGGTAGCAAAAGTCTTGAAGAAAGACGGTGTGTTCCTAACACAGCAAGTAAGCGATAACGATAAATTTAACATTAAACAAGCTTTCGGAAGAGGTCAGCAATTCAGACCTGAGCAAGGAACATTGAAAGAGAAATACCTATCCGAGTTAGCGGAAGCAGGATTTACCGATATTCAGTCCTTTGAATATGATGCGACGGAATATTATAAAACGTATGAAGATCTGGTATTTCTTTTAAAATACACCCCGATAGTTCCTAACTTCGGAGAATTTGATAATGATTTTAGAATACTTCAAAAATTTATTGAGGAAAATCAAACTGAGCAAGGAATACAGACTAATTCGAAACGATTCATGATAATCGCAAAGAGATAATGGGTTGATCCAAACTAGAACTTAACGGCGAACATTCATACCGATGCCTACACCGATGTATAAGTCGGAGTGGGCATCGGTATATTTATGTTTTCTATTTCACTTTTCAATCAAGGTACCTAATTTAAAATATTACCTTGACAGACATAGTAGTATGTCGTATTATACAAATATGGAGGTGATGATATGAGCGAGAACAAAATTACATCCGACCTGCTGCGCGGACATACTGATACGATGATTTTACGGCTTTTATCTGAAGCTGACCGCTATGGATATGAGATTGTCAAGCTGATTGCCGAGCGCTCAGGCGGCGAGTATGAGTTGAAGGAAGCCACGATGTACTCCAGCGTCCGGCGACTTGAGGTAGACGGCGATATCGAGTGGTATTGGGGCGATGAAACTCAGGGAGGACGGCGCAAGTATTTTAGGATTACTGATAAGGGCAAGGGTGCTTACACCCGCAACAAAAGCAACTGGGAGTATTCAAAACGCGTACTAGAAAACCTATTATAAAGGAGAGATTTGATATGATGAATCCAAAATTAACAAATTATTTGAACGGTGTTTTCACGCCATACGATGGGGTAAAAAGCGCCACCGAATTAAAGGCCGACCTGCTCACCGATTTGCAGGAGCGGTACCGTGAACTCAAAGCTGAGGGCAAGGATGATGAAACAGCTTTTGAAATGACTATTGAAAGCATCGGCGACATTGAGCAAACGATACTGGAGGTCGCCAACCTCTCCCGCTCACTGGAGCGGCAGGTGGTGACAAACTTTAACGCAAGCAACCTGCCAAAGAGCGACTTTGCCGGTGTAATTGCGCGTAAAGGTCAATTTAATGCTAGCGCGTTACGCGGCTCCGACTTTTCAGGTGCTGACTTGACCGGCAGTTCGTTTAAGGCCAGCGACGTACGTGAAGCCAATTTTGACGGTGCGAATCTGACTGACTGCATCCTATCCACACTTGACCTTGTGAATGCAAGCTTCAATAAATCGATCCTTGTACGCACCAACTTCAGCACGTCGGGGATGGACGGAGCTAAATTCACAGGTGTAAAACTGACTGACGTCATATTTAACATGATCGAACTCAGAAAAACAATCTTTGATGGATGTATCTTTGACGGTGTGGACTTCAAATATTGTGATCTGAGCGGGCTGCGTCTAGACGGGCAAACCTTTATCGGCGTTAAGTTTGACAAGTCAGCATTAAACGATGCTTCGTTTAGAGGTGCTACACTCAAGAATGTGTCTTTTCAGGCGTATTTTTCATTGACCAATAAGTATTACCGTTCCATCAAGACCATCTGCTTTGACGGCGCATTCATGGATAAACTGACCTATGCTTCGCTTAAAGGCATGGGCGCCGATTTGTCAAAAGTTACAGTTATATAAGGAGGGGAAAAATATGAAAAATAATTCGATTCAAGTCATTGGACTACAAAAATCCTACAAGCAGCTTCAAGTCCTAAAGGGTGTTGATTTCGAGGTGGAAAAGGGCAGTATTTTTGCACTGCTCGGCTCCAACGGGGCGGGTAAGACAACGGTTGTAAAAATCCTCACCACGCTGCTCAAACAAGACAGCGGAACCGCCACCGTAAACGGATTCGATGTTGCGTCAAAACCCGAGAATGTGCGGCAGTCGATCAGTTTGACCGGGCAATTTGCCGCCGTAGACGAAATATTGACCGGACGGGAAAATCTAATCTTGATTGCCAAGCTACGATACCTCAAAAATCCGCGTCAGGTTGCGGACGACTTGCTTAAAAGCTTCGGCTTGACAGACGCCGCCGACCGCAGGGTGTCTACTTATTCGGGTGGTATGCGCCGCAGGCTCGACATCGCCTTGAGCCTTGTGGGAAAACCGCAGATCATTTTCCTCGACGAGCCGACCACCGGGCTTGACCCCGAGGCACGCATCGAGGTTTGGAAGATTGTTAAGGAGCTTGCTAACGGCGGCACGACGGTACTACTAACCACGCAGTATCTGGAGGAGGCCGAGCAGCTTGCCGACCGAATTGCCATTCTGCATGAGGGTAGGATTATCGCCAACGGCACGCTCTCGGAGCTAAAAAAGCTGTTCCCATCCGCAGAGGTGGAGTATGTGGAAAAACAGCCGACATTGGAGCAGATTTTTCTCGCAATCGTCGGCAAAAAGGAGGGGAATTAAATGGAAACTGCAAAAAAACACTTTTTCATCGATTTAGGCGTTATGCTTGGACGTTCCATGCGCCATATTTCCCGCAGCATGGACACTATTATCACGGTTACCATCATGCCGATCGCAATGATGTTGCTGTTCGTCTATGTATTCGGCGGTGCCATTCAGACCGGAACAGATAGCTATGTGAACTACTTGTTGCCTGGTATATTACTAATTTCTATTGCTAGTGGAACATCCTACACGTCTTTCCGCCTGTTTAACGATGTGCAACGGGGTATAGTCGAGCGGTTTAACTCCATGCCGATTTCACGTTCAGCTTTACTGTGGGGGCATGTGCTGACCTCGCTGGTATCCAATGCTATATCGGTTGTCGTCATCATTATCGTAGCGTTGATTATGGGCTTTCATTCATCCGCGGGGATACTTGCTTGGCTTGCAGTAGCTGGCATACTCGCTCTGTTTACACTGGCATTAACCTGGGTCGCAGTAATTGCCGGACTGTCTGCAAAATCGGTGGATGGTGCAAGCGCCTTTGCCTACCCGATTATCTTCCTGCCATTTATCAGCTCGGCGTTTGTGCCGACCGAGACGATGCCGTCGGTCGTTCGAGCCTTTGCCGAAAACCAGCCAGTGACCTCGATCGTGGATGCCATACGTGCGCTACTGTCAGGTCTGCCGGTAGGCAATGATATATGGGTCGCTCTTGCGTGGTGCGTCGGAATTATGCTCGTGGCTTATTTCTTTGCGATGCGGGTGTATAAAAAACGGGTGTGAATAAATGATCAGTTTTCTGTATCAAATAAAATCCTGGTGCTGCCCCAAGTACCGATATATCAGCTCAGCTTAAAGCAAGCACCCAAGTGGTGCTTTTTATTTTGCCTTACGACTCTACTCATGAAGCTATTCCCAAAGCAATCGTGTATTTCACAATAGTATTCGTTTAAATGTCGCAAATAGCTCAAGCGAACTCCCCATGCCAGATACAGGAGTAACCATAGCTACAAGTTCCCAACCTTCGTTGCCGAGTTTGTTCAATTCATCATCCATATCAAATTTTGTTTTAATTAACCCTTTATGACTAAAAATAACCGTTTTGTATTCAAATCTTTGCATTTTATTTCCTCCCCAGAATTATATACATTCTCAGCATCATTATTTTACCATAAATTACCTATATGTGTTCAATTATGCTGCCCATTCAGGAAAGGGTGGTAGTTGCTCAAATGGGCGGTTTACAGGTATCATAATGATGGATAAAGAACTTGAGGGGGTATACATTATGGAGAATTTTGCAGATGTATTCGTCCAACGAAAGTATAGCAGATGCCATATATTATTTTAATAAAATCATAATTGATGCTGTTGCTGATCATGTAATAGCTGTAAAGCCCCAACTCGCTTATTACGAAGTATACGGTAGTTATGGCATTAGAGCATTGGAAAAAACAATTAGCTATGCACGTTCAAAAGATTTAATAGTCATTAACGATGTCAAAAGAGGGGATATTGGTTCAACTTCAACTGCCTATGCTCGAGCTTTTTTAGGAAATGGAACGTTTCAGGTGATATGGTCAAATTTGGCGGAGCAAATTGAAGAATTGGCGAGTAAGACAGTAGGTATCAATAATTATTCATTTATAGGCGCAGTTGTTGGGGCTACTTATCCAGAAGAGGCAAAAAGGATACGAAAAACGTTACCCCATTCGATTTTTCTGGTTCCTGGGTTTGGGATGCAGGGAGGGAAAGCGGAGGATTTAGGTGTGTTTTTTGATGAGAATGGTATCGGTGCAGTCATATCGTCCTCAAGGGGCATTATTTATTCTTATCTTAACCAAGATGAAGCTTGGAAAAAAATAACTAAAACTGACATGTTCAGATACATATCGGAAGCAGCGATAAAAGCAAAAGAACAAATTAATGAGGTTAGATTCACCTCTAGTGCAAGAATATGAGAATGTAAAGAAGGCTGCTGACTGCAACCTTCTCCGCATTTACTTAATTAGCATCAACCGCTAGCTGCTTCAGCAATTGCACGCCTACATCCGTGAAGAGGGCGGATTCATGCTCAACGTAGCCTAAATAGCGAAGGCTATATATAGCTTGTGCATTCTCATTTTTGAAATAATCTTCACCTGCATTCTTAAGCGCTTGATCGCTCAATTCTGCCAATCGCTCTGGCCCGATTTGTTGAATAAGCGCATATAAAGACAGAATGTCTTTCAAACCGCCGAACATTAAATTCCAGCCATGCTCCGAGCCGCTATAGTTTTCGCCATGGGCTTTCTCGATATCGGCTTCGGTCCAGTCTTCCTCGTGAGCCACGTTGATGACCTGCGTGAATGTCATTTCGCAGCCTTTCTCTAACTCTCTGAGCTCTACCGTAAGGCGGTCGATCAATTCACTGAATTGAGGCATCTGGAAGGTAAAGATCAAGAGGTTCGGACGCTCGATTTTCAAGTATTCCCCTGTAGCCGTATATTCGATACCATCGCGTTGATCAACAATGGTCCATCTACCGCCTACATAAGGCTCGTTGACTGCTATCTTATTGGTGCCTTCATTGGTCATTAGCCATCTTCTCATCATAACGGGGTTTATCCACGCATCAAATACTCTTTCAGTCGGAACATCAAATTGACGTACCATTATTAGGGTGGTTTGCGATACATTAGCCATTAGTAAACATCCTTTTCTATCAGAAATTTGGCAAAATAATTAACTGGTTTCTCATCTCATAGGTTCCTACGAAACCTCTAATGCTTCTCCTTTTCGTCCTTTTCGTCCTTTTTCAGCTCGCGTTCAAGCCCGTCAAATTGATTATTCCAAAATTGTTCGTAAAAATACAGCCATTTGCTTGCTGCGGTGAGTACTTGCCTTTCGAGGGAGCAGATATGCGTTCTCCCGACAATCGTACGGTGCAGCAGGCCGGTATGCTCAAGCACTTTAATGTGCTTGGAGGCAGCGACAAGCGACATGTTAAAGGGCGCAGCCAGCTCCGACACTGTTCGCTCTTGCAGGGACAGTAGTCTGACCATCTCTCTTCGAGTCGGATCGGAGAGCGCATGGAAAATAGCGTCGAGGTTGTCTTCATATTGTTTAACCATATGGTTAACTATATCAGAAAAAATAAATTTTTCAACTGATCGATTTTACTCAATGAATAACAGTTTTGTATAAGATATTGATATATTAGTACGGCCGTGCTATTTTTAGTACGATCGTACTATTTCTAGAGGTGAAAAATGGGAAAGAAAGCACAAATTATCGATGCAGCAATAGATATTATTATGAAATTGGGGTTTTCAAATTTTTCGGTAGGTAAGGTGGCAAGCTTGCTTAACGTAAGTAAAGGTGTAATTACTTATCATTTTCCAACAAAAGAATTATTGTTGCAGTCTGCGGTAATGAAGTATTACGAAGAAGCTGCGCAATATATGGAGGAGCATATTAGAGTTGATAAAAGCGCTAAGGATACTTTAAATAGCTATATGGAGTCAAACCTGAATTTTGTAAAAGGGAGAAAAAAGATGACCATTGCAATAGTGGACATCATCCTAAACAGCCGTACTTCGGAAGGAGAAGTATTGTTTAAAGGAGGTGACGATAGTTTATATCAACCGTTAATTGAAATTTTCCAATATGGTCAACAGGTTGAAAAAACTTTTAGAGATTTTTCACCGGAAATTATGGCAAGAAGCGTTAGAAGTGTCATAGATTCGATAAGTTTAGCAATTGCAAAAGATGAAATTGAGGATGTAGACAATGCGGTTAGAGAGGTAATAATGATTTTCGAATCCGCTACAATATCGAATAAATTGGAGGAATGAAAATGAAAGTATTTTTAAGAATTTTGGCAATGGTACTTTTTGTCGTAGCAGCACAAAAGCTTATAAGAGGAGTGGTGTCAGGACTTCGGGGGCAAGGATACAATTTTACAGAATTTGAACTCTCAAATACAGTGATCATAATTGTCTCAATAATATTGATATTAGTTAGCCTTTTCTTATTCCGTATTACTGAATCTTCCACTACTAGAGAATAAGCGTTATTACATAAGGATCTTACTGAAGGCAACCTGAGGTTGCAGGGGAATGCAACTAAAGTTATCTTTACTTTTAGCATCAGGTTTGACAACAATAGAGTATAGATTGAAGAAAGGTAGTTGTTGAAATGATTTTTGGAGAAAAGTTAAAAAATGAGCGAAAGAATAAAGGCTGGTCCCAAGAAGAACTAGCAGAAAAACTTTTTGTAAGTCGACAGTCCGTTTCTAAATGGGAGAATGATCAGAATTATCCAAGCATTGAAATCATTATTAAAGTAAGTGATCTTTTTGGTGTAACCATTGATGAATTATTAAGGAGTGATGAGGAATTGACAAAGAAAGTTATAAAAGATAGTAAGCAATTGGCGCATCCGAAATTAAAATTTATATTTGATGTTTTATTTTTAATAGGAATTGCTCTTTTGGTGATAAAAATAGGAGTTATTATTCTGAAAAAATTTACTGATTTAGATTTTACTTTGTTTGGTGGATCGTTTCTTTGGAATTTTGGAGCATTAATTTTAATGATCGGTGCAGGGATTGGTTCCGGGGTTGTTAAAGAAAAATTTAAAGAAGATTAAAACAATCTAACGGAAAACGATAGACCAACATTTAGGGCTACCTTAGGATAGCCCTTTTCCTTGTTAACGGGGAGGAATAAGGCGTACGAAAGCGAATAGAATATTTAAATATTCAACTAAAAATTAGGAGGAACTATGAAAAAAGTTATTCTTACGGATCAAGCACAGCAACCAGGTAATATGCCTTATTCCCAAGCAATCAAGGTTGGCAATACCGTTTATGTAGCAGGCCAAGGTCCTTTTGAGCCTCTAAGCGGTATGTGTGAGGATAGCACAATGAAATATCAAGCAAGAAGATCCTTAGAAAATTTGAAAGCCATTCTAACTGAAGCCGGAGCCCAATTAAGCGATGTTGTAAAGGTGACTGTCTTTCTTGGAGAAGGCGCTAACTTCGACGAATTTAATGACTATTATAAGGAGTATTTCTCTGCCCCTTATCCTGCAAGAACGATTACATGTGTTGTTGGTCATATATTAGTTCAAATTGATGCTATTGCATTGATTGAATAGTTGAAATACGAGTTATTCGGCAAAAAACAAGAATAATCCCGTCCATAGGCGGGATTATTTGCATTGCCTATATTCTAGTATCTGCAGACAGGCGGGGTGGATATTCACCAAATGGTGAATAATTTCTTTCAAAGATGTCCCATACTTCTTGCGCCATAATTTGCGGAGAAAGAGACATATTATTTTTAATCCACCATTCCACAACTCCGACGAAAGCAGAAGCCATAAATTGAACGACGATCTCTTTCTTATCCTCTTGGTTAATTTCCCCGGTCTTCAAGCGTTCGGTAATTCCATTCTTGACCAATCGGCTCAGCTGTTCCTGAAAACAAGTTATACCTTGATCGCTCAGCATGGAGGAATAAAATAAAAAATGCTCTTCAAAATGTTGAAACATCGGCAGTAAGGAATTAAATACATCTATTCTTTCCTCGCCAGGCTTTGATAAAGTGCAAAACTGTACCATTTTACTTAAATGATCCTTTATACATTTGTCGAGTAAATCATATTTGTCCGTATAGTGAAGGTAAAGTGTCCCTCTGTTAAGATTGGCTTTTTCCGAAATTTCGTTGATCGTAATATTCTCAAATTTTTTCACAGACATCAACTCAATTAGAGCTTTGCTGATTGCTTCCCTAGTCTTATTTATTCTTCTATCTATTTTTGGCATGCTATATGTTCACCGTCCTTTAATGATTATGAACAGAATTAAATCATGTGTTGATTAGTAAACAAAAGGCAATCTTTTAGCGATTGAGATTTTGCAGAGACTCTTTATAATATAAATCAATACATGTTAACTAATCAACTGTTGTTGATTGAATAATCGGCAATATTCACACATGTGGGAGAAGCTTAGTTTTACAAATCATGGGAAAGAGGCGAAGGAATTATGAAAATAGAGGTCTGGTCCGATGTCATGTGCCCGTTGTGCTATATTGGCAAAACAAATTTGGAAACAGCACTTGAACAATTTGAGCATAAAGCAGAAGTGAAAATAGTCTTTAGACCGTTCCAACTATTCCCAAACGCTCCGAGCAATACCGGCAAAGATTATTATACTTGGACAGCCGAAATTCATGGTGGGGGAATGTCCACTGATTATGTGAGAGAAGGTAATAAATCGGTGATCCAGATGGCCAAAGAAATTGGGCTCATTTATAATCTCGATACAATGATTCCATCAAATACGCTAGACGCTCTTCGCTTGGCTGTTTATGCACAAGAACAAGGCAAAGCAAGAGAGTGGATGGCACGAGCTCATAAAGCTTATTTTACCGATTTATTGGATATTGGCGATCATGAAACACTTGTTAAGCTTGCAGGCGAGATTGGTCTTAATACAAATGAAGCTCTTGATATTCTTTCCAGTGATCAATACAAAGATACGGTAAAAAACGAGCGGCAGCATGGTTCCCAGTTAGGAATTACAGGCGTACCGTTCTATATCTTCAATGATAAGTATGCTGTATCCGGAGTACGGACAAGCAACGCGTTCTTGGACCTACTTGAACAAGTATGGAGAGAAGAACATCCTCTACAGATGATCGACGATGTTTCAAATGGCGATTCCGAGGGTGGTCTCTGTGCGGATGGAGTTTGCAAGATTTAATTTGTTTTACTATAAGGAGGCAACAAAAAAATGAATCCAAACTATAAAACAATTGTTGAACCATTTACTTTCCCTTCAGGAATACAACTTAAGAATCGAGTGTTAATGGCACCGATGACAAACTCTTCCTCCCTTGTGGATGGAGGCGTGTCAGAGCAAGAACTTGCTTATTATCGTGAGCGCTCAGGTGGAGTCGGTGCCGTTATTACAGCGTCGAGCCATGTTTCGCTAGAAGGAATAGCTTTTATTAACGAAATTGGTGTGGATGATGACGCATTAATTCCTAGTTTGAAAATTCTATCTGGTACCATTCAAGCTCAAGGGGCAAAAGCGATCTTACAAATTTATCATGCTGGTAGAATGGCTTCGCCTGATCTGATTAATGGCAAGCAGCCGATAGGTGCTAGTGCTGTAGCTTCAGAACGTCCGGGTTCAGTTGTTCCAAGAGAAATGACGGAAGAAACAATCCAAGATACGATTAAAGCTTTTGGTGAAGCAACTCGCAGAGCGATCGAAGCTGGTTTTGACGGCGTTGAGATACAAGGCGCAAATACGTACTTAATTCAGCAATTTTTTTCCGCACATTCCAATCTGCGATCGGATCAGTGGGGTGGCACTATTGATAAAAGAATGGCATTTCCACTTGCAATAATCGAAATCGTAAAAAAAACAATCGCTAAACATGCGAAAGTCCCGTTCATTGTTGGATATAGACTGTCGCCTGAAGAAAGAGAAAATCCCGGAATAACCATGGAAGATACTCTTCATTTGGTAGATGTTCTGGCTGAACAGAAGCTAGACTATATTCATATCTCCGTAAGAGGTTTTTGGGATGGATCAATGCGAGATGAGACGGATTCGAAATCACGTGTTTTGCTTATTCAAGAACGGGTAGGCAATCGTGTACCTGTAATCGGGGTTGGAGGACTTTCTTCACCGGAGGATGTTAATAAGGCATTAGAAACGGGAGTTCCATTATTGGCATTAGGGCATGCTATCATTATGGAACCGAAATGGGTTGAAAAGGTCATAAACAATCAAGAAAACGAGATCAGAACGACCCTGCCAAGAACGGATCAAAAAGATCTGGTCATACCAGACGCCTTGTGGAACATGCTTATTAATGTACCTGGATGGTTCCCAGTTGTATAAGGGTCCAGAAAGTTGAGAATTAGAGGATAAGATTTATGTCCTCTAATATCAAACTCAAAACCTGCTTTAGCATCAAAAATCGATGCTAAAGCAGGTATGAATTTACTTCGGTCCGATCTTAGCGAACTCGATGTCAGTCCAGCCTAAACCATAAGCGGGTGAGTGGGGCAGCAAACGGTAATTCGCTGCTTCGGTCTGCACAAACAACGGTTCAACGAGAAGTGTCTCACCATCGTATTTGCCATTCGAAAGGGTACGCCACTGTGCCAAATCGTATTCGTTTCTCTCCAACACATCCTCAACACTTGAAGGTAAAGGCAAACATCCCGCTACTAAGCAAGGCTCGCCATCTCTCCAATACATGTTGCGATCTGCTGCTGTGAAGCGCTCATCACTGTAGTTCACAAAATAATACAAATAACCCGAATTATAAATAATATTGCAATCAATTTGAATATGTTTGTTCTCCTCATCCGCCATTTCCTGAGAGCCGATCGCTGAGATTGCTTGTGGATTCGAGACTAGAAGGTTATTTTTGATGCGATTGCCAATGCCTTTAGAGAAAATCAGCATCCAGAGCTTGCCTTCCCCGGTGCTATACAAACGTGTAATTACATTATTCGTCACGGTAAAATCATCTGCAGCATCGTCCAAATAAATCCCAAAGCCAAAGGAAAAGTGAATTCCACTATCATGCAGGAAATTGCTATGAATGATATTGCCTCTTCCAACTCCCCATGCTTCAATCAACCCACCGTCTTGGCTATCTGTCATAACTCCGGAGATGTCGTTGAAAGCGATGTAATTATTTCGGCTGTGGAGGAATTCCCAATGATTATCCCAAGTAACAGGGATATCGTAGAGCTCATTCGGCATTGCCTTATGCCTAAGTCCTTTCATGGATACGCCATAGCGCGGCATATCAGCAATAAGATTATGCGCTATCTCATTATCCCCGCTCTGATATAGCAAGATTCCGCAGCCATGACCAACCAACTCTCCGCCATGCTCAATCCGGTTATTCGTTATGCGGTTATGGCAGTTTGTATACGACGCAGCTGCACTAACGAAAGGACCCGCTCCTGGCGCAAACCCGTTCAGACTGATGCCTATATAACCAAGATGCTGAATATCGTTGCCGTCAATAACAATATGCCTCGAATAATGGTCAAGGAAAACCCCGCAGCTCCCTGAATTAAGCAGCTTGCAGGCTTCAATTCGAACATCCTCAGCATGGTTGATATAAACTAATCCTTCACGATGCTCATCCTGCTCGACATTATCATCCATCATCCGATATTCGCGGAAAAAATCCGTACAAGCGAGTGTCAGCTCCGAGAAGATTAAGCTGCTAACGAGCTGCTGCGGACCCGCTCCGCTAATATCGAGCAGTCTTTGTACCATTGGCGCGATGATGGTTTGTTCATTCGGATTAGCGGCTTCGTTAGCTGGCCAATAATAGACGACGCCTGCACTCGAATCCAAGTGGAATTGCCCTGGCGCGCGGAGCAAGCCTAGTGCCCCTTGAACATAATAACGTGAACCCGCTCCGATAGGCCAAGTTGAGGGGCTCTCAAATTGTAAGTAACACTTGTCAGCATCGACTGAGGCAATTGGCTTCAGCTCCGAGAACCAGTTCCACTCGCCTTCACCTGGCCAAACGAAAGCCTGTGCCCCTGCGAGATTGCAATCAGCTGCAAAATCTTCCGCATGGTAGTGTATGCCTAGCTGCTTGGAGTTAACTACATCACTAACAGGATGCTCATCCGTCTCGAAGTAACCTACGGCTGGCAAACGTGCCTGTTTAACGCGTGCGTCATCTGCATAAAGTGTATTGAATTTTATGCCGCTCTCCAGCTTAGCCTGCCAGATGTTCTCGTCAAACGGAACCCACTCAGTAATTCGTTTACCTCCAAATAGGGTAGCTTCTTCTCCAGGAAAGCTGCAATAGCGGACTTGGAACCCGTCTCTTCCAGAATCTTTTTCTTCAAAACGAAGAGGGGACTCAAGTTCGTATAGACCGCCACGCAAATAAACGGTTACATCCTGTTTCATGCCAAGCTTGATATATTCGCGCACTGCTTGTTGTGCTTTAGTAATCGATTGAAACGGGGCATCGATGCTGCCATTCTGATTGTCGCTACCGTTTGCCGCAATATAATAATCCATGCTGAAGACCTCCCATTATTAACCGTACCTTTTAGTTATAAAACCAATGTCGATAGGATGCAAGAGCCTTCAAATAAAGTACATGTAATCGTTTTTAGTACAGTAGACTGCGGATTATTCCCGTGCTAATGTAACCTTCTAGCAATAGAAATGGGCATCATCACGACCGTGATTAAGTCCGTAAATGGAGGATGAATGGAATGACGCATACTGTAAGAAGCAGAGAAAATTTTGATGAGGGCTGGGTATTTCACAAGGGGGATATTGCAATTCCATACGCAGTTAAAGGTGGAATGACCGGAGGAATGACCGATTGCGGTGAGCGCGAACAAGGTGAATGGCTGGACATTGCTTACGTGGATAAGGAAGCTCAGCAGGTTCAAGAGGGCTGGACGTCTGTGCGATTACCGCATGATTGGTGTCCCGAAGGACAGTTCGTCAACGATCCGTTAATGGGCTCGAGAGCAGGCAGCCACGGATATTTGTCTGCAGGCATTGGCTTCTATCGCAAGCGGTTTACTATTCCAGCCGAGCAGCTAGGTCGAAGAATGACCCTGCATTTCGACGGTGTGTCTGGCAAAAGCACGGTATGGGTTAACGGTCATCTCATCGGAGAACGCTTCGGAGGTTATACGAGCTTCGCTTACGATATTACCGATGTGCTTCGCTATGGTGCTGTGGAAGGAGAGAATATCATCCTTGTTAAGGTGGATTCCAGCGATCACGAGGGCTGGTGGTATGAGGGCAGTGGTATTTACCGCCATGTGTGGCTGCAATCGACCGATTCTCTGCACATCGCACAATGGGGTACTTTTATAACAACACCGCTCATAGCGGAGAAGCAAGCAGAAGTGCGAGTCGATTCGAAAATGAGCAATGAAAGTATGAATAGGCGATCATTCGAGCTTCGTACGAATATATTGGAGCGCGATAGCGGCAGGAAGGTTGCCGAGCAAGTAAGTCAATCAAGCGTTAATGGCCATGAGGAAATCAGCATCGAGATGATTTTGAAGATAGAGGCTCCCAGGCTTTGGTCGCCAGAGGATCCTTACTTATATACAGCAATCTCCGAGCTTTACGAGAATGAAAGTTTGATCGATCAATATGTGACGACCTTTGGTATTCGAAGTGCTGAATTTGATGCCGAACGCGGGTTTATTTTAAATGGGAGTCCGTATCTTATAAAAGGAACCTGTAATCATCAGGACTTTGCTGGGGTTGGGGTGGCGATGCCTGACGCGTTAATTGCCTATAAGCTCAAGCTGCTGAAAGAGATGGGCTGCAATGCTTACCGCAGTGCTCATCATCCTCCAACTCCGGAGCTATTGGATCTGTGTGACCAATTGGGTTTGCTCGTTATGGATGAGAATCGGAAGCTGGACAGCAGCCTAAGAGGAATTCAAGAGCTGAAGAGTATGATATTGCGGGATCGTAATCATCCTTCGGTCATAATTTGGAGCATGGAGAATGAGGAGGTACTGGAAGGTACAGTCATGGGAGCGCGTATTCTAAGAACGATGTCAGATGCAGCACATAAGCTCGATTCAACAAGGCCAACGCTGGCGTCGATGAATCACGGCTGGAGCAGTGGGGGTTATGCGGATGCTGTTGATATCGTCGGTTATAACTATGGGCACAGAGGGGCAGATGTGGATGGACGACGCCAATATCCGAATCGGCTTATTCTAGGCAGCGAGTCCGCTAGCTTTACAACGACTAGAGGTATCTATGAGGATGATCCGATTAAAGGGTACTGCTCATCCTATGGAACGAACATTCCGTCTTGGGGCTGCAGTCCCGAAAAGTCATGGGCGGATGTGATTCATAATCGCTTCCTCACTGGCGTATTCCTCTGGACAGGTTTTGATTATAGAGGAGAACCAACACCTTACGAATGGCCATGTATTAGCTCACACTTCGGGATGATGGATACGTGTGGGTTTCCTAAGGATATCTATTATTTTATAAAAGCATTATGGACCGAGGAACCGCTGGTTCACCTGCTCCCACATTGGAACTGGCCAGAGCGAGAAGGGGAGCTTATTCGTGTTATGGCCTACACCAATTGTGAGACAATTGAGCTGGTCTTAAATGGTCAGTCCCTTGGAGAACGGTTGGTTGAACCATTAAGCAGCATGGAATGGAGCGTTGCTTATGAGCGGGCGAGCTTAAGGCAATCGGCAGGATTAACGGAGCCATTGCAGCAGAGGGCAAGCGCATAACGGCAGGCAAGCCGCATGCTATCCGCTTAGAGTCTGACAGGACAGTAATTAAATCGGACGGTACAGATGTAACTGCTGTGCGAGTAAGTATAGTTGATGAGTTGGGGCATGTCGTTCCTTATGCAGATTCTGAAATAAATTTCGCCGTCGATGGCGCAGGCTCGTCGCTCGGAGTAGGCAATGGCAATCCCAGCAGCCACGAATCGGATCAGGCAAACAGCCGAAGAGCGTTTAATGGTCATGCATTGGCTTTGCTGCAAGCAGGGAAAACAGCGGGCAGCCTAAAACTAAAGGCTAGCAGCCCAGGCTTGCTGTCAGATGCGCTATTAATTCAGGTTTGTCCGGAAAAGGAGATGAGATATGTCTGATTTGCATTTATTACTAGAAGCAGCAGGTGTGCAGCTCGAAGGCCGTATTACTAGATATGTAGAGGCTGAGCCGATCGAGAGCTGTAAAGTATTCTGGGAAGGTACAACGGGTAAAGCAGAAATGGCTTTTGGAGCGGAGTGGACAGTGGATGTTGACTATGAAGGACTTGTTGACAGTAAGGACGGATTGGAGTTAATAGCCAAATTTCATTCATGTAATAATTCGAATCAATCCGCGGTGGCTTTATCTTTTATATGGAAGGATTGGTCGGAACAAAATTATGTGCTCGTGCCTGGCGCGATATATGCTGGAAATCGATTTGGTGTGCGTGATTTACCTTATGCCCCATGCTGGAGCAAGCTCGATGACCACGGACCAGATGTGCCAACCTTGATTACAGATGTGCCTCGCCTGTCCATTGAATCGGGGATACCTTCTGCTTTTCATCTATTAACCGGTGATGCAGCTTCGCCTGTGATTGGCTTTATAGACGGCAAGTCGGCTCACGGCTGGCTCTTCGTAACAGAGCAAGCGACAACACTCGGAGATACCTCGATACATATGGAGGAGAATGCAGATAGAAGCTCAGCACAAATATCATTCCAAGCACCGGGGGTTAGACCGCAATTAAAATACGAGATGGCTACAACTAAAATACCTAGTACCGATAGAGGACATGACTTCGAGCCAGGAGAAACGGTACAGCTGAGATGCCGAGTTTACCGATTCCCTTGCACAAGTGTACAGGAGCTGTTCGATAAATATGCTGAGGTACGCCGGCAAAACGAGCCACCAGCTAATCTGGCATCAAGCTTGCCCTTTTCTGCTGCATGGCAAATTCAGGAGCAGAAATACAATGCAATGAACTGGAACGAACAGCAAGGTTATTATGCAGTAGGTACTGTCGATATGCGGCATCAGGATTGGCAGGTTGGCTGGGTTGGCGGCGGCATGTCGAGCTTGGCGCTGCTGCTCGAAGGCAGTGAATTATCAGCAGATCGAGCGATTAGCACGCTAAACTTCCTATTCAGCAGTCAGACTGAGTCTGGTTTTTTTCATGGAGTTTGTTATAGAGGGCAATGGTATGGGGACGAATTTAATGACGATCCAGACAGGCTGCATCCTGAGCAATGGCATATCCTGCGCAAGAGTGCGGATGCGTTATATTTTATAATGAAGCATCTGATTGCGTTGGAGCGGGTACGGCCGACCTTCATTATTCCAGAAATATGGCTTAATGGAACTAGGCGGCTTGCCGATGCTTTCGTTAGCTTGTGGCACAAGTATGGCCAATTCGGCCAATGGGTTTCTACTGAAACGGGAGATATTCTAATTGGCGGCTCTGCAGCTGCAGGGATTACACCAGCGGGGCTGGCGCTTTGTGGCCAATATTTCGATAATGCGGCTTACAATGAAGTGGCTCAGCAATCAGCAGATTATTACTATAAGCAATACACCGTACTAGGGGTAACGACAGGTGGACCTGGAGAGATTCTGCAGTGTCCGGACAGTGAATCTGCATTTGCTCTGCTTGAGTCGTACATTGTGCTATATGAGACTAGTGACGACAAGATATGGATCAAGCGAGCAGAAGAAGCAGCTTTGCAATGTATGACATGGTGTGTCTCCTATGACTTCAAGTTTCCAGAGGGCTCGACCTTCGAGCAATTGGCTATTCGCACGACTGGCTCGGTGATCGCCAATGTTCAGAACAAACATAGTGCACCTGGAATTTGCACTCTATCCGGCGATTCTTTATTCAAGCTTTACCGGGCAACTGGTAATGAGCAGTATATAGAGCTTTTAAGAGAGATTGCTGGCAATCTGCCCCAATATTTATCGCGAGAGGATCGCCCAGTCAGAGGCTGGGATGGCAATGATATGCCTGCAGGCTATATGAGTGAGCGGGTTAATATGAGTGATTGGGAGGGGAAAGCGTATGTTGGTGAGGTCATTCCCCTTTCATGCTGGTGCGAGGTCTCACTGATGCTTACTTATGCAGAGCTGCCTGGAATATATGTAAATCTGGCTAACAAGCAGGTTACAGCCATCGATCAGGTAATATGCGGGCTTGAGGTAACAGAAAACGGCAGCTATGTACTATCGGTGTGTAATCGAACAACATTTCCAGCAAAGATTAAATTGTTGATTGAGAATAAGGAGCAAGCAGAAAAGCCGCTTGGGCAATGTGCTTCTATCGGCTGGCAGCGGATTGAGCTTGACCCAGGAGCAACGATACAAGTTCCGTTGTAAAAATAGTTTGCGAATATCATCCAGTGTGAAACCGTAATAAACGGTTTTACACTGGATTTTCTATGATTGCGGTTATTAATGAAACGTTAATCAAATGTTAAATACTATGATACAGAAATAATGATATAATGAGCCGATTGATAGACAAATGTTCTGATTTTGTAGCTTTCAGAAGGAAGTGAACTATGCCCCTATATAAAAAACGATACATAAGAGTAACAGCAATTATAGTATTCATTGCCATAGTGGTATCTAGTTATTTTCTAATGCAGGGACCGGCTGAGAAGCAGCGGCCTGAGAAGGACCCCGAGATCGTACAAGGCGTATTGGATTTGTCTCAATGGGACCTCGAAAAGAAAGGCAAGATTAAGCTCGCTGGAGAATGGGGCTTTTATTGGGAGCGGCTGCTTTCAACGGTGGACTTCAACCAGCTGGATATTCAACAAACGGCTATGTACGTTGAAGCGCCAAGTGTTTGGAATAAGTATCAAGAAGGTGGAAAGAGCTTACCTGGACAAGGATATGCGACGTATCATGTGAAGGTTAAGACAGACGGCAAGCTTACTTCTCTTGCTTTGAGAATCCCGACAACGGCAACATCCTATAAAGTGATAGTGGACGGCAAGACGATAGCGGTAAGCGGGAAAGTCGCGAAAACCAAGGAGCAAGCTGTTGCTGCTTATTTGCCGCAAACGATTATTTTTCAGCCAGCTGCCAAGGAATTTGATATTGCTGTACAAATATCCAACTATCTTTATGCCCGTGGTGGCATGTGGAATGTGTTTCAGTTAGGTACTGTGGAACGAATTGCTGAAATCAATAAAACAGAGCTTGCGATCGATATGATTATTATGGGCAGCACGTTGATGATGGGCTTGTATCATATCGTGATTTTTATATTGCGTAGGAAGGATAAGTCCCCGCTATATTTCGGACTGATTTGTTTAATCGTTGTCATAAGGATCCTGTCTTTAAAAGAAATCCTCCTGTTGGATATTTTTCCGAATGCCAATATACGACTGCTTATTTTCTTTGAATATTTCACCTATTACGGAGGTATTGCATTAACAACGCTATTCATTCGTGAGCTTTACCCAGATGAATTCTCCAAAAAAATCGTTAGACCCATGATGTGGATCAACTGCAGTTTTATTATGACCATCCTTGTTTTACCGACGAGTATCTATACTCGCTTGACTAACGGTTTTCATTTGTTTGTTCTATTAAGCTGTCTATATTTTATATATGGCCTTATTGTAGCTATAAAACGAAAACGAAATGGTTCCGGGCTGCAAATGACTGGCGCACTTATTCTATTTGGGACGATGGTTCATGACATTCTATTTTTACAGAATCCGTATCCTTATTTTTTAATTGGCAAACAGCTTTTTCCACTAGGTATGTTCGCCCTTATTTTCATTGAGTCGACCGTAATGGCACGGCGGTTCTCGAACGCGTTCCACACGATTGAGCTGATGACGGAGAAGCTATTGTCTCTCGATCGGTTGAAGGATGAATTTCTAGCTCATACCTCGCATGAACTGAAGACTCCCATACACGGAATTATTAACCTCTCCCAGTCGGTGCTTGAGGGTGCCGCAATTAGATTGAATGCAGCTGAAAAGGGGAATTTGAGTACAATTGTCTCTATTTCACGCAGATTAGCTAATTTAATTAATGATATTCTCGATTTCTCTAAATTGAAGAACGGTGAGCTTATTCTTAGACGAAGTACAGTCGGAGTGCAGCCTTTGGTGAGTGTAGTGCTGGAGATGTTCCGGCATTTGGCAGGAGATAAGCAGGTCCGGTTTGTGGACGAGCTGCCTAGCAATCTTCTAACTGTGAATGCAGATGAAGACAGGCTTGTGCAAATCATGTATAACTTGATAGGAAATGCACTTAAATTTACAGAGTACGGTGAGATTCGCGTCACAGCCAGAGAGACAGATGGATGGTTGGAAATATCGGTTCACGATACGGGGATCGGAATTGCTCCGGGCAATCAAGAAAAGATTTTTGAGTCTTTTGATCAGGCAGGTAGAACAATTGCCATGGAATACGGTGGAACGGGACTGGGTCTTAGCGTTACGAGGCGATTGGTTGAGCTTCATGGCGGTACCATCCGAGTGACGTCTGAATTTGGTAAAGGATCGACATTTACCTTCACCCTCCCGACGGCAAGTGAATTAATTACCCATTCGGTGGAACACGATGCGTTCGTTGAATGGTCACGTGGATTGGTGGAGCTCGCAGCAGGAGTGGAAGCTTCATCAGAGGAAACTTCGGTATCAGACGGAGGAAGAGAATTTACAATTCTTGTCGCAGATGATGATCCGGTTAATCGACAAGTGCTGACGACTCTCTTATCTTCCGAAAATTGCACGGTTATAGCGGTTTCGAATGGTACTAAGGCATTGGCAGAGGTGCAGCGTAATCCACATATTGATTTGGCGATAATCGATTTAATGATGCCTGGCATGTCCGGTTACGAAGTATGTCGCGGAATTCGTGAGCAGTATTCGTTATCCGAGCTTCCTGTATTGCTGTTGACTGCAAGAAATCGATCGGAGGACATGCTGGCAGCTTTTGAAGCTGGGGTTAACGATTTCATTAGTAAACCCGTCGAGTCTGGGGAGCTAAGAGCACGAATTCGATCTCTTTTGAACATGAAAACTTCTGTTAGTGAGTTGATCAGCTCCGAGATGGCTTTCCTCCAAGCGCAGATCAAGCCACATTTTCTGTTTAATGCATTCACAACGATTATATCAGTAAGCTATACAGATGTTGCTAAAGCACAGGATTTACTAGGAGATTTGAGCGAATATTTGCGGGGAAGCTTTGATTTTCAGAATCGCGAGCGACTTGTATCGGTTAGTAAAGAGATGGATCTAGTAGATTCGTACTTAAAAATCGAGAAAGCGCGGTTTGGAGAGCGGCTGCAAATTACATTCGATATTGAAGAACATATCCTGCAAGAGATTCCGCCGTTGATCGTTCAACCGATTGTCGAGAATGCAGTTAAGCATGGAGTTATGCATCAACCTGAGGGGGGAACCATCCATATTTCCATTCATGCGAGTGAAGATGCTGTTGTAATTAGTGTAACGGATAATGGTCCAGGGATCCCAGATGCAGTGCTGGTTATGTTGAAAGAAAAGAAGCACGGTCTCCGAGGTATTGGTCTTATAAATATAGAACGTCGCTTGCGAAACTCGTATGGTAAAGGAATGGAAATTGAAAGCGTTCAGGGACACGGTACAAAAATAACAATACGAATCCCAACGAGGTGAAGTGAAAATGCTGCGTGTGTTTCTGGTTGATGACGAAGAGCCTGTATTGGCTCTTATGGAAAGATTGCTTGCGACCAATGTCAATATTGAGATTGTGGGGAAGTTTACTCGGCCGGAAGAGGCGATCAGTAGAATTCAGACGGAAAAGGTTGACGTTGTGTTTCTTGATATCCAGATGCCTGGGATGAATGGTATCGAAGCTGCGGAATTCTTAATGGAGGTTGCTCCGGCAATAGAGATTGTTTTCGTAACTGCGTACAACCAATATGCGATTAATGCTTTTGAATTGAATGCAGTCGATTATTTATTGAAGCCACCAACGGCAGGCAGGTTGAAAAAAACAGTTGACCGTTTAATAAGGAACTGGGAAGGAAGAAATCAGGGAGAGCAGAAAATGGAGGCGGAGCTAGCCGAGGCTGACGTTCTTGAGAGCAATAAAAAGAATTCGATTCTGGGTCAGGGCTTCTATTGCTTCGGTCACTTTGAGTGGATCGTGGATGCACAGACGGGCGAGACTGTGAATTGGAGGCGGCTAAAAGATCGTGAGCTGATGGCGTACTTGGTGCATAGACGGAACCGGTTTGTGTCGAAAGCAACGATACTTGAAGACCTATGGCCAGGTGCAAACCCGGAACAAGCCACTGCTTTTCTGCATACCTGTGTATATAACATCAGAAAAAAGATGAACAGCCTGGGCTGCAAGGAAAAGCTGGCGTACAAGGATAATGGTTATCGGCTTGAATTACTGGAGCTGTGGTGCGATGCAGAAGAATTTGAACGAGTCGCTGGCGGCATGGAAGTCGATGCAGGCAGCATCGGCGCATGTGAAACCGCTGCTAGCTTATATAAAGATAATTACTTGGAAAAAGAAGGATATATCTGGGCTTACGAGACTGAGAAAGCGTTGAAGGATACCTACATCACTTTATTAACACGAATGGCAGATTACTATAGTTCCATACCTAATTATGATTCAGCGATGAATTGTTTGCTTAATGCCCATAAGAGGCATCCCTTTCACGACCAAATCAACGATTCCATCCTGTTGGGATATGCTAGGATGGGTGATCGACAATCAATGATCCTTCATTATGAACGATTTACGAGGTTGATGAAAGAAGAATTGGGTATTGAACCGATGGAAACAACGATTCACTTATACGACCGATTGTACAGCAGCAACGCCAAGGATATTTCCTAGGTTTGGCTGCTTTTTTTTATGGGAAATAATCGGGTTAGAAATTGATCAGAATGGTCTGTTAGGATGAATTATGTAGGAACATAGGTTATTTTAGCGAAAATTAGCTTTAAAGGAGAATGAATATAATGATTAAACGTTTAATTGCTTTTTGGATGGTATTCATATTGGTAGTCATAGGCCCAGCTAATAGTTTTGCTAATTCAATTGGTTCGTCCTGGAGTGGTCAAACCATCGGAACCTCGAATCTTTTTATAGATGTAACCTACGATAACGGAACTTTTGTAGCAGTGGGATTTAAAGGATTAATAACGACCTCGAGCGATGGTACGAATTGGAGCAGTCAAAACAGCGGTACTTCAAATCTGCTTAGTAGTGTTGCTTATGGCAATGGAACCTATGTGGTGCTAGGAGGTAGCAATACACTATTGACCTCGAGCAATGGTACAAGCTGGAGCATTCATACCGGTACACCGGACCTTCTTTACGGTATTGCTTATGGTAACGGAACCTTTGTAGCAGTGGGTGGCTCTGGCAAAATAATGACTTCGGTTAATGGTACTGACTGGATCCTTCAATCCAGTGGTATCGAGCTAATTCTCAATAATGTTGTTTTCTTAAATGGGATATTTGTAGCAGTGGGAAATAGCGGTACCCTATTGACCTCGAACAATGGTACGAGCTGGAGCATTAAAAGCAGCAGCACGACTCAACATCTACAGGATGTTAGCTATGGCAACGGAATTTATATGGCGGTAGGAGCTAGTGGTACCATATTGACCTCGAGCAATGGTTCGAACTGGGTTATTCAATCCGAGGTAGGAACCACTAAAAATCTCTCAGGTATTAGCTTCGGAGATAATACCTTTGTGGCTGTGGGAGAAGCAGGAACAATTCTGACTTCTAGCGACGGGGTGACTTGGAGCAGTCCGACCAGCAAAACTACGAGTAGCTTGATGAAGGTCGGTTTCGGAAATCATGCGTTTGTAATTGCGAGTTTTGCTGGAGAAATAATCACATCGACCCCAACGCCGATACCAACAACTTCATCGTCACCAACGCCAACACCAACGTCACCAACGGCAACAACAGCACCAACTACAGCGCCAACCACAGCGCCAACCACAGCGCCAACAATATCCAGCCCAATCTCGCTCGATGCGACAAAGTATTCACTCGGTATAGGTGGTACACATACGACCATTGTTAGATCTAATTACAACGACAACAGTTCCAGCATCATTTCGGCGAACGGTGTAACCTTTGCTTCCTCAAACTCAACGATTGCTTCTGTTGATGCTAATGGCGTCGTAACCGGCGCATCCAGAGGAACGGTGACAATCAGCACCTATTATAATACTGGTAATTCCGTTTACACACGATACGCAACGGTTACCGTAGATTTGAAGCCAGCAGCCTTCTTGGAAGCTAACGACTCAAAAGCAGGGGCTGTGCACCTAACTGTTGTTGATTCGGACGGCCATCCTGCACAGGATGCAGTGGTAAAAATTTCGCAAGGCACCAGAGTGTGGCCGCTTGTGAAAACGGGCAGTGATGGGAAGATAAAGGCTTATGTTCCGACTGGGAAATATAACGTTCTCGTATACACAACGAACGGGACAACGACGAAAAATTTTGCATTTAAGAACTTAAATGCGTTCGCGGGTCAGCTTAGCGAACCGCTTGTGCAGCAGCAGTTAGTTGTGGGTTCAGTTTCGCTTACTCTCAATGCGATGAGCGGTGGGGATAAGAAAATAACAGGTGCAGCGCCAGCTGGTTCGACGGTCACAGCACGTGTCGGGACAACGACGATCGGCACGGCGATAACGGATAAGTCGGGTAAGTTCACGATCATACTGAGGACCCCACAGCCGAGCAAAACAATTAGCGTTACAGCGGTAGATCTGGAAGAAAACGAGAAATCAGTCGATCTTCAGGTACCACTAATTGCAGCTGTGACGCTGATAGCCGCTACGAAAGCTGACGTTGATCACGATACCATCATCACGTTTAATGACAAGGCCGGGTTTTTAGTGAACAGTGTGACTTCAATAACCTATAATGGAACCGCATTAATTAAAGAGACTGATTATAAAATCACAGTTGGTCGGCTGACGATTAAGGCGGGAGTGATTCAAGCGGCAGGTTCACATACCATCGTGGTGAAATCCAGCGCTTATAATGATGCGCAGGTTACCCAGGTGATTAATGCAGGTGCGGCAGCTGCGGCAGAATCAACCTATACATTGAGTGGAACGCTGACAGAGGGACAACCAGCTACAGCGACGGTCATCGTGAAGGATAAATACAGAAACCTGGTAGCAGGCAAACAGGTTTATGCGGATATAAACGTCACTAATTTGACGAGAACCAAAGCAGAGAAATATATGATAGGCATCATTCCCTACGGAGCAACTGTGAGAGGTACTAAGGCAGGGGGGCTGACCGATGCGAATGGAGTGACGACCTTTACAATAACAATGCCGACAATTGTCGATACAGGTGACGGCGTAACTTTCACCCTTCGCACAGGCGTTTCGGTTGCAGCTGCAATCGCCTTCGGTGATCCTATAAGTTTTACGAAATAACAAGCAGTAAAAGGTTTGGCAGCTTACACCTAGGATATATCTATGGCGTAAGCTGTTTTTTTGGATAAAAAACCGGGTTAGAATTTGATCAGAACGGTATGTTAGGCTGAATTATGACGCAGTTTGGAATATTTTATCGTGATAGGCGTTTCCTGAAAACACAGCTAGTTAAGAGTGGAATGACAGGACGTAGTCCCATCATTCCATTTTTTTTTATATAAAAGTAACCAGGCAAATTTCTGTGAGGTGATGTAAATATGTTGCGTGTGTTTCTAGTGGATGACGAAGTACCGGTATTGGATCTGTTGGAAAGACTGCTTATGGTTAATGGGAATATAGAGATAGCTGGGAAGTTTACTCGCCCCGAAGAAGCGATAGATAGGATTCAAGTGGAAATGGTTGATGTCATATTTCTCGATATTAAGATGCCTGGGATGAATGGTATTGCAGCCGCAGCATACTTACGAATGGTTAATCCAGAAACAGAAATCGTGTTTCTTACGGCTCATAATCAATATGCAATCGAAGCTTTCGAACTGAAAGTCAGCGATTATTTGTTGAAGCCCCCAACGTTACATAGGCTGAATAAGACAATCGAACGCTTGTTGTTGAAACGCAGATTAAGGAATCAAGAAGAGCGATGCTCATAAAAATTACAATTTTGGAATAAAAAGGGGTTAGAAATTGATCAGAGCGATAAGTTAGGATGAATAATATCGGAATATAGGATATTTTGTTAAAAAAGAAATAGATAATGGATTAGTAAAAATAGCAGAAAAGGTGTTGTGAACGATGAGAATTAGAAAATTAATAGCTTTATTAATGGTATTTGTGCTTTTGGCAGGGAGCATTCCATCTTATGCTGCAGCCCATGCTTTAGACAAATGGAATATGCGGAATCCGTTGCCTACAGCTAATAAGTTGAATGGTGTCGCCTTCGGCGTCAGCAAGTTTGTGACAGTGGGGTACAATGGTTTTATTGCTACCTCCCCTGACGGATCGACCTGGACGAGCCAAACGAGCGGCACTACGAATTCTCTTAATGGCATCTTCTTCGATAACTCCCACCAACAGTTTGTGGTGGTTGGGCAAAGTGGAACAATATTAACTTCCCCAAACGGAGTTACTTGGACGAGCCGAGATAGCAAAACTACAAATTCTCTTAATGGTGTAGTCAACAGCGGCAGCAACATTGCAGTAGTGGGGGCAGGTGGGAAGATATTAACTTCCCCAAACGGAGTTATTTGGACGAGCCGAGACAGCAAAACTACGAATGATCTTAATGATATCGCCTCCAGCTACGGGTTTTACGCAGTGGGGTCAGGTGGAAAGATTGTTTTCTCCAGTGATGAAGGAGTGACCTGGACGAGCCAAACGAGCGGCACTACGAAATCTCTTAATGACATCATTACCGTCGGCGACGATGGTTTGGTAGTAGTAGGGAATGATGGAACGGTATTGATCAATGAGAATTACACAGGTTCTAAATGGTATAGCGTAAACAGCGGCACTACGAAGCACCTTAATAGCATCTATGGGGACCCGTATGGATCTGAAATACGTGTGGCGGTGGGCGCAGGTGGAACAATATCGACCGCGACCTGGGAGTTCGTTGGAACGAAACGGGCGTGGACTCCGACGAACCGAACGAGCGGCACTGTGTATTCTCTTAATGCCGTGACCAAAGGCAATAGCACGTATGTGGCGGTTGGGGATGCTGGAACGATATTGAGCTCAAGCAACGGATCGAGTTGGACGCTTCGAACTAAAGGCAATATAAATACGCTTAATAGCGTCATTTATGTCAACGGCAAGTATATGGCGGTGGGGTTGAATGGAACACTTGCAAGCTCATCTGACGGAGGGACCTGGACAAGCCAAACGAGTGGATCTAATGAGTTTAAGGGAGTTTCTTATGGTGCCATCAACGGCACCGGCACGTATGTGGCCGTGGGGGTTGGAGGAACGATTAAATCCTCATCTAACGGAACGACCTGGGCGAACAAAACGAGCAACATTACGACTGCTCTTAATGGAGTCGCCTACGGCACAGTTACCTTTACCCACACTGATACGTTTATAGCGGTAGGAGATGCTGGGAAATTATTGATCTCCAATGACGGAACAACCTGGGCGAGCAAAACGAGCAGCACTACGAGCGCTCTTAATGGAATCACCTACGGAATTGTCAACACCACCGGCACGTATGTGGCGGTAGGGGCTGGTGGAACAATAGTGGCCTCAACTAACGGAAATACCTGGACGAGCAAAGCGAGCGGTACTACGAGTGCTCTTAATGGCGTAGCCTACGGCGACGTCAACGGCATCGGCAAGTATGTGGCGGTGGGAGATGCCGGAACGATTAGGACCTCCCTAGACGGAACGACTTGGACGAGCGTAACTAGCGGCATTACGAATAATCTTAAAGGAATCACCTACAACAACGGTATATATGTGGCGGTTGGGCAAGCTGGAAGGATGTTGACTTCCAGTAATGGAACGAGTTGGGCTAAGCGAACGAGCGACACTGGGAATGATCTTAATGGAATCGCCTACGGCAACGGCAAGTATGTGGCGGTTGGGGTAGGTGGAACCATATTACAAACAAACCTAGAGGCGCCATCGGGAGTAACGGCAACGGCGGAAGACAGGCAGGTGACATTAAGCTGGAGCAGTGTACCAGGTGCGACTAGCTATAAGGTTTACATGGGAACCGCGACCGGTTCGTATAACGCAACGCCGCTAGCGACGGTGAGCAGCGGAACAACGCACACGGCAACAATCCTGACTAACGGCACGAGGTACTACTTCGTCGTGAAAGCCAGCAACACGGCAGGCGACAGTACGAATTCTCTTGAAGCAAGCGCTATGCCAGCAAAAGTACCTGATGCGCCAACGGGAGTAACGGCAGCAGCGGGGGACCGACAAGCGATAGTCAGCTTCACAGCTTCAGCGAATAACGGTGGAAGTCCCATCACAGGTTATACGGTTACATCGAGCCCTGGTGGCTTTACAGCAACCGGTACAAGCAGTCCGCTTGCAGTGACAGGATTGGAATTCGACGTGCCTTATACATTCACGGTAACGGCAACGAACAGCGCAGGTAATTCAGCAGCTTCCGTCGAGTCAAACAGCGCGACGCCGACTGCAGTACTAGAGCTTGCCTATACCGTTACCGCATCTGCGGCTTCGCTGACCCCGACGGTCGGGGGGGACAATGCGATCACGCTGACCGTGAAGGATTCGCAGCGGAATATAGATACGTCGTTTACGGGAGGGCATCTCGTAACGATATCAGGGTATGAGCTAGCAGGTGATGGCTCTTACGGCAGCTTTAATGGAATTAACCTGAGCGAATCGCCGAATGCGATTAACGTTGAGTTTGTGAATGGTGCAGCCACGGCGAACTTGAAGCTGAACAAAGCGGCGATGCAAACCATCCGTTTGAGTGTGGATGGCGTGATAGTGTCCGCGGCGAATCTGTTGAATTTATCTACTGGAAATGAGCCGGTTGCACCAACAGTGACAACGGATACGGATATCCAAGAAATCACAGCCAGTGGGGCTACAGTTGGTGGAAATGTAACGTCAGATGGAAATACTGCCATTACGGTACGCGGCGTTGTATATTCTACGAGTCCCAACCCGACGATAAATGATACCATTGTCACTACTGCTGGAACAACAGGATCGTATTCATCGATAATAACAGGTCTAGCAATAAGTCAGATATATTATGTTCGTGCGTATGCAACGAATATTGTCGGAACCAGCTACGGAGATGAAGTGAATTTTACAACCTCGGCTGAGCCAGCACTAACGGCATTGGCGGGAGACGGCAAGGTAGAGTTAAGCTGGAACAGCGTAACGGGTGCGACGAATTACAAGATATCACAAGGAACCGAGCCCGGCCTTTATGATGCAACAACGACGGTGAGCACCGCAACTTATACAGTGTTGGGCTTGACGAACGAAACGACGTATTACTTCGTCGTGGTAGCGAGCAACGATGATGGCGACATTGTCAGTTCTAATGAAGCAAGCGCTACGCCTAACATTAGTATGCCAACGCTGACGACAGATACAGCAACAAGCATCACAAGCAGCGGAGCGACTGTGAGCGGGGAAGTGACGGACGATGGCGGAGCTGTGATCACAGAAAGCGGCATTGCCTACTCCACGAGTCCCCACCCGACGACTTTGAAGGCTGCTGCAGGAACTATGGGATCGTTTAGCGTGAATTTAAGTGGTTTAAAGCCGAATACGCGCTACTATTATCGGGCGTATGCTAAGAACTTGTACGGAACCCACTATGGGGACGAAAGCCATTTTACAACGGATGTGGTATATGGGAAGGTGGGTCCTTCCATTATTAATGCGCAAGATTCACATGAGCTTCAATTAACAGGCAAAGGCTTCAATGCAGATTCGCCTGAGGAGTTTACCATGTATCTGGAGGACGAAGATAGCGTCCAATATCCATTCTTGGCTAATGGCATTAAATATAAGTCGGATAAACCTAATCAGCTTACGCTTGTATTACCGTCTAATCTGCCTTTCGGCAGCTATAATTTATATATTAAACATGCGTCTTTTGACGCTACCCAAATATTCTATGGAGCTGTGACGATAACCAACATTTATTACAAGGTTAATATTAATAATCCTAATAAAAGTAAAAAAGGCCAAGTTGAGAAAATTTTCCTTGAAGGACATTTTGTTAAGGAGGACCCTGATGAATCTATATATACCTTAGAATATACAGACCAAGTTGTGAATATCAATGACAATCTGTATTTCAAGGGGCCTTTCCTTACAGTAGATAAATCAAACCCTAACAAAGAAACGATTTCAGGTAATGGCAGATTATATGTAAAGATGGAAAAAGGAACAGAAACAGATAAAATAACCAAGAAAAAGAAAAAGATATATGCCAATATAACGATTCGTGAAGGCGAGTTTGAATTCAGTGCGAGCAACTTCAAGTTTGCCATGACGGATCTGGTTCATGGTGTGGCAGATAAGGCTAACTTTCTAGGGATCGATGTGCCAAATTTACCGATTGAAATCAGATCTTTTACCTTTATACCAGGTGGGATCCGTGTGTCTGGCACCATGGATATTGTGTTTGGTGCAGGTGCCACAACAATTAAAGGGACAGGGGATGTCCCTGCTCTTGATTTTAAAGGAAAGAAAGTGGATATAGCCGGAAACTTTGCACTAACAGGGGATTTCAAGAACGGTCCCTTTGAGAACGCAGAGGTAAGATTTGGCTTGGACACCAAAATTAAAGAATACAGATTTGGTGCAGAAGTTCTGCTCAGAAAGACTCAGCTTGGCTTTGACACGGATTTCACGATTAAGAATAAAAAGCTGGACATGATGAAATTTGTGATATATGCGGAGGTCAAAATTCCTGAGACGAATATGCAATTCACATCGTTTGGAGGTCAAGCAGAACATTTAACGAATCCACCGATTGTGTACCATGCGCTTACGAGTCTTTCCGATTTTACGTCGCCAGTAATTAATGGTAAAAACATGATCAACATAGAGGATATAGACTTAACG
Source organism: Paenibacillus psychroresistens (assembly GCF_009728935.1). GTDB lineage: Bacteria > Bacillota > Bacilli > Paenibacillales > NBRC-103111 > Paenibacillus_AC > Paenibacillus_AC psychroresistens. The sequence continues at coordinate 557,659 of NZ_CP034235.1, forward strand.
CTATACAATGACCACATCGAAGGTACAGGGGAAGCGAAATTCTATAATATCAAGATAGCGGATCTTATTCTCGGGCTATATACCAAAAAAATTACGGAGAAGAAAAAAGGTAAGGAAACAGTTACACACAAGCCCGGTATTGAACTGGAAGGTATTGTGGATGTAGCAGATAAAGACATAATAGTCGGGGATTTGAGTATGAAGGGCACTGAAGACGGTATTGCCGGACATGTCGATGCCAAAGTAAAAGTTCCGAATGAAGTGCCATTTATTGGTAGCAAAACATTGGGCACTGCTGAGATAGACTTTAACAAAGAGAGATTTAAAGCGGGCCTCTCATTGGCTATGGTCCCGTTTACGCTGTTGTATAAGTTTAAAGATAAAAAAGTGAAATTTAATTTTGACTTGAAGGCTATTGAAAAGTTAGTAAAAAAAGGTATTGTAAAAGCAACAGGCAAAATAAAAAAAGGTTTTGAAAAGCTTGGTGGAGATATTGATGATTTTTTCAGTGATCTTGCCTCTGTGAATAGCAAAGGGCGGGTGATGATGCTCTCCGTAAACCAGGGAATCAATCAGAATGAAATCATTGGCGGAAAGCTATTTAACCAAATTAATATGCAGCCGACCGCAAGAGGCAAGCTCATTCCTGGTTATGCGACGACGCTTGTAACGGAAACCAATCCCGTTGTAACGGTGGAGAAATTAGGCTTGCAGCCAACTGCAAACAACGACACGGTGGATGCGGTTAAAGGAGAAACGACATTGCACGTGAAAAGTGCATCAGCCAAGCTACTAATCGTGGATCATGCCAAATCAACGGAGGCTCAGCAGAATCTGGATGGAATTAAGCTGTATGATCCTAATGGAGACGTATGGAATTGGCAAGCGAGCTATTATGATGAAGCAAACGGAAGAATCTTTGTTCAGCTTCCAGCTGGAAGTACGGGAGATTGGAAAGTAGTTTCTACCTTTGATTTGCATGCGGAGCTTTATGATGTTCCGACAGCTACCAAGCTTCAAGATGTGACTGCTTATGCTCAGAATAAAGCAAGCCAAGTTACACATTCGATCGAGATCAGCGCTGCATATTCAGGCTTGGTGATATTGAATCATGCATCGGCAGATACACGAATCATCCAGCCGGATGGAGTCGAATATGAGCTTCGTTATGAGGCTTCAGCATCTAAAGCTGCAAATGCTGATTACAATGTGACTAGTCACACGCTTACTGTGGAGGTTGACTTTGATCAAATTGGCACTTGGAAATTTATCTCAAACGATACGATGGGCATGGAGATTCATAAATCGATGTTCCGCAATCCGAATATCAGCATAGTTGAACTAACAAAAAAGCTGGCTTCTGCTGACTACACTTTATTCGTTCCGCTTGATTTCAATAAAGCTGGCATGAAGCTGATCGAGATTGAGAATGGCAAGGTAGGTAGTGTGCTGATCAAACCGGATGGACATGTCTATGCTTCGGAAACAGATGCAGCTAGTCCAGCCTGGAATACGTTCGTAGAGGAAGATTCCGATACGTTAAATATTGTGGCGGATGTTGCCCAGACCGGCACTTGGTTGGTGGATGCAGGCGAGGATGCGCAAGTGAGCTTGTACACTGTAAATGCGAAGGCTTCGATGTCTAAGCTGGAGGCGTGGAAGAAAGCGTCTGAAATGAGTACACCTATTAATTTCAGCAAATCCATGGGAGAGCAAGTGTGGACGGAGATTAGTTATGCAACGCCAGCCACGAAGCTGTTCCGATCAGATGGTACAGAATACGAGCTTGTGCTGGATTCAAACGATCCCAGCTGGAATGCCAAGTATGATGAAGTAACAGAGATCCTGTCTGTGTTGATAAATGTAGATGTTGAAGGCACATGGATTGTGAGATCAGAGGATTATACATCTATATCGATGCTAGTTTATGATTCAGCGATCACCATGGCGGAATTAAATGATAATCAGGCTGAGTATACCTCATTTCTGGATATGAACGAGAAAGGAACATTCTTGTTTGATATTGCGGGAGGCAATGAGACCACTCAACTTATAGCTCCGGATGGTACAACAGTATCTATCATTACCGATGAGAGCAATCCTGAATGCAATGCGATCCTCAATTTGGAGGATAACTCAATAAAGGTAACTGTAAATATAGCTGCTGATCAAACGGGTGAATGGCAAATTGTTTCTATTGGGTCCGTTAGTGTGAACCTGTACAAGCTTGCTCCAATGCCTGAAGTGGATCTATTCCAAGCGAGCAAGGTGCCTGGGCTTAACCGATTTGAGCTTAGCTGGAATGTGGCAAACGCGAAGGAAGATACCAAGGTTCGTGTTATATTGACGGATAGTCCCGATAAAAGATTAGGTGAAGAGCTAGCGATTGACTTGCCTGCATCCGGTGTAAGGACGATTACGCTTCCTGAAGGACTTCTAGCTAAGCAATACTATATCGTCTTGGTTGCTGACAGTGAAAGCTTCGGACCGATATTCAAAGTGCTGGATCAGCCCATCGAAGTTACAGCCATGCGTAAGTTGGCCCAGCCTCAAGATGTAACGGTTGTATCTACAGGGAATGGTGTCATAGAGCTTGCCTTTAAGGATACGAATTGGCAGGACGTGACTTCCTACCGTGTTTTTGCAACTGATTCACGTGAGGGCATGGATAACGGCGGCAGTTCAGTGGAACTCGTTCCTGCCGCGCAAGAGCAGCAGCAGGCGATTATTGCTGATCTGATACCGGGAGTTTCGTATTATTTAAGTGTGATGGCGTTCAGTGAGAAGGCGATCAGTAAGACAGAAACAGCTCTACTAGTGAGCGATCCCACTGCAGACATTAAAGTCGATTTGCCAGTACCTGTTCCAGCGAAGATGACTGTTGGACTGAATGTATACGGTGCTCCTAGAGTGGATTATCTATACACGCCTGAAGATCTTGAAGGTCTGACAGCCGAGGAGCAGGAGGCGCTGGAAGAGAAGATTACTTTAAGCTCAGCTAGTCAAGTGGCTGTAAACATCACAAGTGATCAGGATGCTGATATAGAGCTGTTCGTTAATGGAAAATCTGTTGACGTCGCACATGCGACCACAACGACACCAGCATCGTTTTTACTTGCGAATCTGACCGAACGCGATTATACCCTTGAGGTGAAATCTGTGAATGCGCGCGGTGATAAGAGCAGCAATGAACAGTTGCTATATATCAATCGAACAGCGCCTTACTTGTCAGTGAACAATGCTGTTTATGGCCAAGTCATGGATGGCAGCAGCGTTAAGCTGACGGGTACATCGGAGCTAGGCGTTCGCTTGACCATCAATGATAGGTTAGTTCCGGTTGACCAGTACGGAAGATTCGCTTATGTTACCCTTTTTCCGGAAGATGGTGAGCTGAACTTATTGCTTGTTGCTGAGAATGAGCTTGGATTTAAGACGAAGCTGCCAATGAGAATTTACCAAGGCGAAATAGGTGAACCGGGAGATCCAGCCGATCTTGCAGCACTGACGATGGACGAGGGAGAGCTGTCTCCCTCCTTCGATCCTAATGTTCAGACATATAGTGCGGCAATGGATGCAAGTACGAAAGAAGTGCTTGTTACGGCAGTGCCTGTGGAGCCGGATGCTGCAGTAACGATTAATGGCATTCCGACGGATGAGAACTATTCAGCTTTGATCGAATTATCTTCCGCATCGTCCCTGATTACAGTTGTTGTATCTAAAGGTAGCAACAGCAAGACGTATACATTGGCACTGCAGCCTACTTCGAGCTTGGCTGCGTTAAGCAATATGACGATAAATGGGTTTGATAACGAATTGAATGAAGTTGCTCCAAAGCCAGAGCTTAGCTCAACCTTCAGCAGCCTAAAAGAAACATATAGTGTGATTGCAGCTAATAACGTAACGCAGATCAGCATCATTCCGACTAGTGAAGTAGCGGATTCGTTACTGGAAGTAAATGGGGTTTCAGTGCTAGATGGACAAGCATCGGCTAAGATTCCTTTGAATGTAGGTGATAATATCCTCACCATTCAAGTGATTTCTCTGGATGAATCCAAGTTAGCGGTTGAAGACCGTGACCCGGCGCTTTCAAGAACGTACACCATTACGGTAACACGGGCAGCAAATTCTATAGCCGAGTTGAGCCAATTATCCATTGCGGAGCAGGTGCTAACGCCAAGTGTGTTTGATCCAGAGGTTGATTATTACCAAACAACAGTTACTCCGGATGTGAATACAGTGACACTTCATGCGGCAGTTGTTGATGTGACATCGACCGTGTACGTCAATGAATCGCATGTTAATGCGTCAGTTGGTATTCCATTGGTTCTTGTCCAAGGTCTGAATACATTTAGGGTTAGCGTTATCGCGGAAAACGGGGGAACAAAGACTTACACGATTGATGTATTTAAACAAACAGCCGTTACAACCGTGTTGAATCTGAAATCCTTGTCGATTGAGGGAGATGGACTGAATAAAGAATTCTCTCCATGGCAGCTCAGCTACAGCTCAAAATCGGGAAGATCCTCTAGCTCTATTTTGAATATCAAGGCTATCCCTGTAGATCCCGCCATGTTGGTCAGTGTGAACGGAGTAAAGGTCAATGAGTCTGGCAGTGCATCGATCCAATTATATTCTGGAGACAATACAGCGCTGATAAAGGTAGAATCGCAGGATGGCGTTGAATCGAAGACATATGCAATCCGAACGGCATATACGCCTGGAAAGGCGATCACAGCATTTAACATCAACGGATTAACATCAGCAGTTACGGGTGAAGTGAACGAGGAAGCTAAAACGATAGCTCTTACCGTACCTTACGGAACCGACGTCAAAGCGTTAGTGCCGACGATTACGTATACAGGAGCAAGCCTATCACCCAACACAGGAGTAGCGCATAATTTTACAAGCCCCGTGACTTATACGGTGAAAGCGACGGACAACAGTACGCAGGGATATGTGGTCACAGTGACTGTAGCTACAAATACTGCAAAGGCGATCACAGCATTCAAATTCAACGGATTAACGCCAGCAGTCACAGGTGTAGTAAACGAGGGAGCTAAAACGATAGCTCTTACCGTACCTTACGGAACCAATGTCGGTGCATTGGTGCCGACGATTACGCATACAGGAGCAAGCCTATCGCCTAACACCGGAGTTGCGCATAATTTTGCAAGCCCTGTGACTTATACGGTGAAAGCGGCGGACAACAGTACGCAGGGATATGTGGTCACAATGATCTTTACGACACAACTGAATAGCGCGATCAGCCCGACGACGGGAAGCTTTGACAAGAAAATCTCCACGCAAGCGGACCTAACAACAAGGATGATGCTGAACGGAAATACATTAAGCGGCATCGCCAACGATGGAACACTGCTGGTGTCAGGCATCGATTACACTGTATCAGCCAACGTGATAACGATTAAGAAAGGTTACCTTGCTGTGCAACCGGTGGGAACTATCACCTTGACAATCACTTTTAGCGGAGGTTCGACGCAGACGTTAACGATTATAGTCAGTGATACGACGTCAGATTCGCCACCAAGTGGCGGCAACAACGGAGACAATACACCGACACAGCCTGCAACTCCGACACCTGATCCAGCGAACACATCAAACAGCGAGGTTGAAGTGCTGGTCAACGGCAAAGTGGAGAACGCAGGCAAGGCAACAACAACCAAAGTGAATGGGCAAACGGTAACCACCGTTGTACTCGATTCGAAAAAGCTGGAGGAGAAGCTCGCTGCGGAAGGCCAACATGCCTTAATTACGATTCCAGTGAATACGAAATCCGATGTCGTAATCGGAGTGCTTGACGGCCAGATGGTCAAAAACATGGAACAAAAGCAGGCGGTCGTTGAAATCAAAACGGAGAATGCGACCTATACGCTTCCAGCTCAGCAGATCAACATTAGTGCGCTTTCGGAGCAGTTTGGCACAAGTGTACAGCTTCAGGATATTAAGATACAGATCGAAATTTCCAAACCGACAGCGGACACGATGAAGCTCGTGGAAAGCTCGGCAGCTAAAGGTGAGTTCACCCTTGTCGTCTCGCCGCTCAACTTTACGGTAAAGGCTACTAATGGAGATACAACGATTGAAGTGTCCAAGTTTAACGCTTACGTAGAAAGAACGATTGCGATTCCAGACGGTGTAGACCCGAATAAAATCACAACAGGAGTTGTTATTGATTCGGACGGAAGTGTTCGCCATGTGCCAACTAAGATCGTTATTATTGACGGTAAGCACTACGCGAAAGTGAACAGCTTGACGAATAGTTTGTATTCCATTGTATGGCATCCTTTGGAGTTTAAAGATGTCACGCAGCACTGGGCGAAGGATGCAGTAAACGACATGGGCTCGCGGATGGTCATCAGCGGCATTGGCAATGACATGTTCAATCCTGATCAAGATATTACGCGTGCGGAGTTTGCAGCGATCATGGTGCGGGGATTGGGGCTGAAGCTGGAGAACGGTTCAAGTCCATTTGCGGACGTGAAGACTACGGATTGGTACAGCAGCGCAGTTCAGACCGCCTATGCGTACAGCCTGATCAGCGGTTTTGAAGACGGCAGCTTCCACCCGATGGACAAGATCACGCGAGAGCAGGCGATGACGATCATCGCTAAAGCGATGAAAACAACCGGTCTTGGGGCGAGCCTTCAAGCCAAAGCAGCAGATGAGCTGCTGAGTCCATTTACGGATGCGAGCAACGCATCGGAGTGGGCGAAGAAGAGTATTGCCGACTGCTTGCAGGCAGGAATCGTTGCCGGCAGAAACGGCACACAGCTTGCGCCAAAAGCATATATCTCGAGAGCGGAAGTCGCAGCCATCATGCAGAGGCTTCTACAGAAGTCTGAACTGATTTAATATACAGGTGTAAATTTTAGGGTTATTCTGCAAGTGGTCTAACGAACCCCTTGAGGGATAATCCTTTTTTTATCAGCTGTAAAGATTATAAGAAATGTAGAAGAGCACCCTGCGAGGTGCTCTTCAGTTTGTTGAGAAAGTCATCCTGTGGATGAAAGCAACTATTCAAGTGTTTTAATGCTAGCATTTTCTGCAACCATACAAATTTATCTTTTAGCATAAACATTATGCTAATAGAGTCAACTCAACTGGCATTTTGAGTCCTAAGCACAATAATCATGCTAATATTGAAGAAATATCCTGATTTATCAAGAGATTTTTAAGGATAAGCATAAAAATTGTGCTAACAAGCATTTTTGCGGCTTGAGCTCTATCCTAAGCACAATTATTAGGCTTAGAATACTCTAAAAAGCCGGGTTCAACCGTAATAATAAAAAAAGCTGATTTACAGAGTCTGAAAAGACCTGTGGATCAGCTTTTTTTATGTAGTGAATTATACAAACGTACCAATATTGAATGGATAGCTTTTGCTGATTGATTGATGTCTTTTTTGGCGATAAAGCAAAGTTTAGCTGTATTCTTAAAATAAATTTAACTGTCCAGAACGGGTTATAGATAGATACATAGAATAGAGAGAGACTATTAATTTAAAAGGTCAAAATACTAGAAAGGAGAGAGAAAACTTATATGACCATTCAAAATATAATCGTTAATGGAGGTTTTGAAACAGGGACACTAATACCTTGGGTTCCTTCTAATACAACAATTACTAGCCTATTTTCACATTCTGGTTCGTTTTCAGCAAGGCTGCAAGGCGGTTCAACAATCTCTTATATTGGGCAATATATTCATGTGAATCAAGGAGATAGTTTTGAGGTTCTTGTTTCGTTAGCTAAAGTAGGAATTTCACCGGCTGCTCCTGTTCAAATACAAGTCGTTTATTTAGATAATTTGTTTAATTCACTTGGAAATGGACTGTTTATAAATGTACCAGTTGATCGAATTCCTACTGCGGATAATCGTACATGGCTAGAAATCTATCAAACCACGACGCCAGCCCCGCAAAATACTACACAAACCTATATATTGATCAATACACTCCCGCAAGCGGGAACAGCAGACATTTTAGTTGACGATGTAGCTTTATTATCAGTTGGGGGAACTGGTGCAACTGGTGCAACCGGTGCAACAGGTGCAACGGGTAGGACTGGATCTACAGGTTCGACAGGTTCAACAGGATCGACGGGAACTGCAGGAACAACAGGTGCTACCGGAGGAACCGGAATTACGGGTGCGACAGGAACGATGGGTGTAACAGGTAGAACTGGAGTTACGGGTGCGACAGGAACGGTGGGTGCAACAGGAGGAACCGGAGTTACGGGTGTGACAGGAACGATGGGTGCAACAGGAGGAACCGGAGTTACGGGTGCGACTGGATCAACTGGTGCAACAGGAGGAACCGGAGTTACGGGTGCGACTGGATCAACTGGTGCAACAGGAGGAACTGGAGTTACGGGTGCGACAGGATTGACTGGTGCAACAGGAGGAACTGGAGTTACGGGTGCGACAGGAACGACAGGTGCAATAGGAGAAACTGGAGTTACGGGTGTGACAGGAGCCACAGGTGAAACAGGCGAAACTGGAGCTACGGGTGTGACAGGAGCCACAGGTGAAACAGGCGAAACTGGAACTACGGGTGTGACAGGATCGATCGGTGCAACAGGAGAAACTGGAGCTGCGGGTGTGACAGGAACGACAGGTGCAACAGGAGAAACTGGAGCTACGGGTGTGACAGGAGCCACAGGTGAAACAGGAGAAACTGGAGCTACGGGTGTGACAGGAGCCACAGGTGAAACAGGCGAAACTGGAACTACGGGTGTGACAGGATCGATCGGTGCAACAGGAGAAACTGGAGCTGCGGGTGTGACAGGAGCCACAGGTGCAACAGGAGAAACTGGAGCTGCGGGTGTGACAGGAACCACAGGTGAAACAGGAGAAACTGGAGCTGCGGGTGTGACAGGAACCACAGGTGAAACAGGAGAAACTGGAGCTACGGGTGTGACAGGAGCCACAGGTGAAACAGGAGAAACTGGAGCTGCGGGTGTGACAGGAGCCACAGGTGAAACAGGCGAAACTGGAACTACGGGTGTGACAGGATCGATCGGTGAAACAGGAGAAACTGGAGCTGCGGGTGTGACAGGAGCCACAGGTGCAACAGGAGGAACTGGAGTTACGGGTGTGACAGGAACCACAGGTAAAACAGGCGAAACTGGAACTACGGGTGTGACGGGATCGATCGGTGCAACAGGAGAAACTGGAGCTGCGGGTGTGACAGGAGCCACAGGTGCAACAGGAGAAACTGGAGCTGCGGGTGTGACAGGAACCACAGGTGAAACAGGAGAAACTGGAGCTGCGGGTGTGACAGGAACCACAGGTGAAACAGGAGAAACTGGAGCTACGGGTGTGACAGGAGCCACAGGTGAAACAGGAGAAACTGGAGCTACGGGTGTGACAGGAGCCACAGGTGAAACAGGCGAAACTGGAACTACGGGTGTGACAGGATCGATCGGTGCAACAGGAGAAACTGGAGCTGCGGGTGTGACAGGAACGACAGGTGCAACAGGAGAAACTGGAGCTACGGGTGTGACAGGAACGATCGGTGCAACAGGAGAAACTGGAGCTACGGGCGTGACAGGATCGATCGGTGCAACAGGAGAAACTGGAGCTACGGGCGTGACAGGATCGATCGGTGCAACAGGAGAAACTGGAGCTACGGGTGTGACAGGAGCCACGGGTGAAACAGGAGAAACTGGAGCTACGGGTGTGACAGGAGCCACAGGTGAAACAGGAGAAACTGGAACTACGGGTGCGACAGGAACCACGGGTGAAACGGGAGAAACTGGAGCTACAGGTGTAACAGGAACAACTGGAGTTACAGGCGCGACTGGATCGACTGGTACAACAGGAGAATCTGGGGTTACGGGTATGACAGGAGAATCTGGGGTTACGGGTATGACAGGAGCCACAGGTGTAACAGGAGCCACAGGTGTAACAGGAGAAACTGGAGCTATGGGAGTGACAGGCTCGACGGGTGCAACAGGAGAAACTGGGTTTACGGGTGCGACTGGAATCACAGGTGCAACTGGAGAACTTGGGGTTACAGGTGTGACAGGAACCACGGGTGAAACAGGAGAAACTGGGGTTACGGGTATGACAGGAGCCACAGGTGAAACAGGAGAAACTGGAGCTACGGGAGTGACAGGATCGACAGGTGCAACAGGAGAAACTGGGGTTAAGGGTGAGACTGGTTCGACGGGTCCAACAGGAGAAACTGGAGCTACGGGAGTGACAGGATTGACTGGTGCAACAGGAGAATCTGGGGTTACGGGTATGACAGGAGCCACAGGTGTAACTGGAGAAATTGGAGCTACGGGAGTTACAGGATCGACCGGTGCAACAGGAGAAACTGGAGCTACGGGTGTGACAGGATCGACAGGTGTAACAGGAACAACCGGATCTACGGGTGCAACTGGAGCATCAGCAGTATTAAGTTTTGCAGATTTTTATGCAGTGATGCCTCCAAATAATGCAGCAACAGTTGCTGTCGGTGGAGATGTAGATTTCCCGCAAAATGGGCCAACAAGTGCGACAGGGATTTTCCGCACTGGAGTTGATACTTTTAACTTGTCCACAATAGGCATTTATGAGGTCTTGTTTCAGGTGAGTATTACCGAAGCAGGTCAGTTGGTTTTAACTCTAAATTCAGGAGCAGGAGCAGTTGAATTAGCCCATACGGTATTTGGTCGAGCAACTGGTACTTCTCAGATTATAGGAATGGCTCTTGTACAAACAACTGTCATCAATTCGATAATTACAGTACGAAATCCAGCTAGTAATCCCACCGCACTTACGATTACTCCTCTCGCTGGCGGTGCAGCCGCTGTTTCTGCACACCTTATCATCACACAAATTGCATAGGGGCAACTAGTAAAGGCATGGTTATTCTAGATTGGGTATATTTTGGAACAGAAGAATGAGGGGGCAAGTTTAGCGTTCCTCGTTATAACCTAATAGCCAGACAAACTGCATTCGTGTTAGTTTGACTGGAATTAATAGAATTTAGTAGTATGAGGTCTGTAAAATCAGAAAAAACCGTCCAACACCTAAACGTGTAGGACGGTCTATTGATCTTGCTATAATCGTTATTGCCTTACTTGTATTTCATCCATAAAGGTCCATGCGCTGCTGCCTGGTAAGAGATCAATTTTTACATAACGTCCTGTAATGCCTGTGAGATTAGTCAGCCTATATATTTTATTCTGGTCAGCTGCACTCACGGCTGGTTTGGTTATTACACTTCCGACCTGAGTGAATGTTGTATTATTAGGTGAAACAGAGAAAGTCACTGTATTTGGCAAGAAAATGAACCCTGTCTTAATTTGCAGGAAGTTCGCAGTCAATTCCTTAATGGATTGAGAAGTCCCTAAATCGATTGTAAATGAAGTCAGCGATCCAGTGTTACGCCCCTGAAATGCAGCATTCTGATAGACAATCGTTCCATCATAGACACCGTTGGTCAATTCACCTCCGCTGTCCGGATACGCAGTATCAGCTGGGATAGTTGTCGTATATGTTTTGCTTAAAGCTAAGTTGGTTGGATAGCTAGTTGCGGCGGATGTAGTTGCAGATGCAGATGACGACTGTCCCGAATTGTTGCCTGCAGCGTCGAACGCTTGAATAGTGTAGCTGTATAATGTACCTGCGTTCAATTGGGTGTCAACAAAACTGGTTCCGTTTGTATAAGCGGTCCAGACCAATTCGCTGTTGCGATAGATTTTGTAACCCACTACACCTGTATTATCTGTCGCTGCAGACCAATTCAGATTGATGGTCATGACATTCTGTGTGACTGCTGTCAAACTGGTTGGTGTGGTAGGAATAGTTGAATCCATGACACCCGAATTAACATAATTTTTATACGTCGTATAATAGAATGGATTGACCTGCTGCGGACTGATGTAATGGTTGAAGCTGAAGCTTAAAAACTTAGTGACATAAGGTTTCGCGGCATTCATATCAGCAAGTAGAACGTTTAAGTCCATAGGTTTGAAGTCCCCATTAAAAGTCTCGGCATCAGACCACAATTGTGTTGTTGGACGTGCAACTGTAATCGCTGCTTTTGTAGCTGAGAACCATTCATTTAATTGACTAGTCTGAGCATGCTACGCTCCAACCCCATCCTGCAAGGCTAAGATATCTATATTGGGATTTGCTGCAAGAATGTACTGCCACATTGTCTGCCAAGCAGCACTCGTTTGACCTCCAAATGTATTGTAAAAAGGAGAAATCATCACGGTTTTTGAGGAATTTAGGCTTTTGAGATAATTACTGACGTTTTGATAAAATACATTCATTCTATCCCACTGAGTGGAGGTAAGGAAGTTCCAGTTATCCACTTCAAAGCTTAAATACCAACCTTTGAAGGAAGCGTTGCTGCCATATTTACTATAAATATCTCCAGCGATTTCAATGGAGTAATCAAAGATTCTTCGTACTAAAAGTCGTGCTTTACAGAAAATCATCATCGTACTATAATTGGAGGATATAACCGCCAATTAATTTAAAATTGGAGTATAAAACCAGATGAGGCAATTGGGAGTGGTTATAGTCCATGAGCCAGACATAGAAGCTGGCGTTTTTTCAAACTCACAGGCTAGGAAGTGTTGACAAATGAGCAAGAAGGTTCATTTAGAAGATTTAAAAGGCAAGCTAATCGTATCGTGCCAGGCTTCGGTAGGCGATGCCCTATATGGAAGTGAGACAATGTGCAAAATGGCTATAGCTGCAAGAGATGGTGGTGCTTCAGGGATTCGTGCTAACTCCCCTGAGGATGTAGCCTTGATCTGCAGCAAGGTCGATTTACCTGTAATCGGACTATGGAAACGTCATTACCCAGATTCGGAGGTCTATATTACACCGACTTATGCAGATGTTGAGAGTATGGCTCAAGCGGGTGCACAGATCGTCGCACTAGACGCAACTTTAAGGCCGCGGCCTAACGGTGAAACCTTAGAGGAGATTGTAAAGAAGATAAGGCAGAATTATTCTTGTTTGCTTATGGCGGATGTATCTACCCTAGAAGAAGGGATTCATGCTTACAAGCTCGGTTTTGATATCGTTTCGACTACATTATCAGGCTATACACCTTATAGCGTGCAATCCGAAGATCCTGACATTGCGCTAGTAGGGGAATTAACCAAACGAATTCCAATTCCGGTGTTTGCTGAAGGCCGAATCCAGACGTTAGAGCAGGTGGAGCGATTGCTTGAAAATGGTGCATTCAGTGTTGTCATTGGCAGTACGATCACCCGTCCTCATGTGATTACCAAAAGATTTGTCGATAAAATGGACCAAATGAAAGCCGAAATCAAACGTCTAGAAAATGAATTAGCAAAGTAAGGCATGGAATCGCAAAACCTGCTTGTCAAGAAGGAGACTTCCAACTATACTTGGTTAAAAAAAGAAGAATTCTTTCAAGGAGGCTGCAGCTTTTGTCTAAATTTAGTAAATCTCAGGATGGATCGAATACGCTGCTTGTTATTGCAAGTATCTATAAATCATTAACGAAGACAGAACAGAAAATTGCCGATATTATTACGCAAGATCCGGAAATGGTGGTTTATGCAACGCTGACGGATTTGGCGGAAAAGGCAGGCGTGGGAGATACCTCGGTATTGCGTCTCTGCCGCAAGCTTGGTTTTCATGGCTATCAGGAATTTAAGCTCTCATTGGCTCAGGACTTGGTAAACCCAGTGAAAAGCGTGCACAGTGAGATTGAAGAGGGCGATAATCTATCGACCATTGCGAATAAAATTACAGCAGAGAATAAGATATTCCTCGAAAATACATTAGCTTTGCTTAACATGAAGGAATTGCAAAAAGCGATAGACGCACTAGCCAATGCGAATAAGATTTATTTTATCGGAGTCGGCTCCTCAGCTAATACAGCAGCGGATGCCAAGTATCGCTTCATGCGGCTTGGATTCAATACAGAGCTAGTTATTGATTCACATGTTATGGCGATGAGTGCAACACTTATGACTCGAGATGATGTGATTTTTGCCGTTTCCACTTCAGGGAGCACGAAGGATATTGTAGATGCAGTGCGGATTGCGAAACAAAATGGTGTTTTCTTTATCTGTTTAACCAGTCATGCCAAATCCCCAATAACGCAGTATTCCAATTCTGTTTTGCTGTCTTGTTCCAAGGAAACTCCACTGCAGGGTGGCGCATTTCGCTCGAAAATAACACAGATTCATGTTCTTGATATACTTACTACGGCAGTCGCGATCCAGTGCAAAGACAAAGCCTTAAGAGCTATTGAACTGACAGCTAAGTCAATAAGCGACAAAATGTATTAAGCTTAAACATAGAAGAATATGAAAAAAAGCCATCGATTAATCACTGGAACCTTAGCAACTTGAGACGAAATTAATGCGGTGGAATTTTTTTATTAGTACAAGGTGGTTAAAACCTCCAAAATTAAATAAAAAAGTGGAGAAAATATTTACAAGGCAATAATTAGGTGCTATACTAATCTCAGGTAAAATAAAACAAATGGAGGGTTGAACATGATGAAGAAGGCATGGAAGAACACATCATTATTGCTCCTGGTTACAACAATCGTTTGTATTACGTTAGTGGGGTGCAGTTCTAAGAAGAGTACAGAGGAAGCAGTATCGCCTGCGGCTTCAACAGGTGGAGCGGCAACGGTAGCGCCTAAGAAGGATAGAACAGAAGTGAATTTCTGGTATCTTTGGAATGGGAAAGAAGCAGAGAGCTTAGAAACCTTGATTACTGAATTTAATGCTTCTCAGGATCTATACACGGTGAAAGGCTTGTCCGTACCTGACGTTCAGAAGATCGTTGTTGCCCTTTCAACAGGCAATGGCCCGGATATAACCGATAACTTCAGCTCTAATACAGCATCCTACGCAGAAAAAGGAATTCTTGAGCCTTTGGACGAATACATAAAACGTGATAATTATGACGTTTCGGATTTTGTTCCAGCAGCCTTAAAGAGCGGTCAATACAAAGATGTAACCTATGCGCTTCCGATTAATATCAACTTCAACATGATGTTTTATAACAAAAAGCTTTTTGCTGATGCAGGCATAACAGCTCCACCAACAACCGATAAGGAATTATTGGACGCAGCTATTAAATTAACGCAAGTAAACGATGATAAAACGATCAAAGTACTCGGATTCCCCGACTTCCCTTTTGTGTACTATGTTAATCCAATGACATTCGCAATGGGTGGAGAGCTGGCTGCAGCAGATGGAACATTAACACCTAACAATCCAGGCTCTATTGCAGCTATTAATCTGATCAAATCTTATAGAGAGAAATTCGGCCTAGATAACATTATTAAATTCAATTCTTCTGCTAAATATTTGGATGCAACAGATCCGTTTATCTCAGGAAAACAAGCCATCCGTTTCGATGGTCCTTGGTTTGGTAATACCGTTAAGAATGGTTTGAAAATTGAAGGCTTGGATTATGGAATTGCTCCACTTCCAGGACCAGATGGCAAGCCAGAATTAGCAGGCGGCGGCGAGATTCAAACTTCTACTTTCTTTATTGCTAAGAATTCAAAGAATAAAGACGGTGGCTGGGCTTTCCTAAGCTGGTTAATGGCTAAACCACAGATGGTTAAATTCAATACCTTATTCGGCAACCTGCCTTCGCGGTCTTCCGTTTATGACGATCCGGCATTACAAGCCATTCCAGACTTCAAAGTGTTCGCAGAAGCTGCTAAAAATCCTAACTTAAAGTCATTCCCTTCACTAGCTGTCCAAGCTGAATATGCTACAGCGTTTTCAAGCGAATTTGAATTAGCTGCTAATGGCAAGAAAACAGCAGAAGAGGCCATGAAGGCTGTTGATGCGAAAGCCAAAACTTTAAAATAGTGAGATAGGTTCTATTGAAATAGCCCGCCTAACTTAGGTGAGGCTATTTCAAAACGATACCTGCAAGATGTCGGCTTCTAGGGGGTGTGCTATGAGAGGGAATACGCTTAAAGGATTATTGTTTGCAAGCCCATGGTTAATCGGCTTTTTTGGATTAACTTTATATCCGATTCTGCTGTCTGGGTATTATGGGTTCACGGAATTCAATGTATTTCAGCCGCCTAAATTTGTCGGTATGGATAACTACGTTGAATTATTCCATGATGATCTATTTTGGAAAAGCTTAAGAAATACGTGTTATATTACTTTGATCGGCACGCCAATTAACCTTATTTTTGCGATATTTATTGCGATGCTGCTGAATATGAAGGTTAAAGGGATGAAGATTTATCGCACGGTATTCTATATGCCGACGATTGTACCCTTAGCTGCTTCAACATTATTGTGGATCTGGATTCTCAATGGCCAATATGGTTTGCTGAATAATATTTTAACCAAGCTAGGCTTCTATGCACCAAGCTGGTTAGGAGACCCGGCTTATACCAAGCCATCCTTAATTATTATTGGCGTTTGGGCTGTAGGGAATGTAATCGTCATTTTCCTTGCTTCACTTCAGGATGTGCCGGTATCTTTATACGAATCAGCGGAAATCGATGGAGCCAACTTCTTTAAAAAGTTTCTTCATATTACATTACCGAGCATTTCACCGATCATTTTGTTTCAGCTGATTCTCCAGGTTATCAATGGTTTTCAATATTTCACTCAAGCCTATTTTATAATTGGCAGCTCTGGCGGGCTTAATAACAGCTTAATTGGCGGCACGGAAAATTCGCTGCTTTTCTACGCGATCTATCTATACCATAATGCTTTCTTGTACTTAAAAATGGGTAAAGCCTCAGCTATGGCTTGGCTGATGTTCTTGATCATTGGCTTTGTTACTTGGGTTATCTTTAGAATTTCTAAAAAATGGGTTACTTACGGAGGGGAATAACTATGACAACCAAGCAAATTTGGTCGAAAACCTTCCCAAAAAAACTGCTTCCCCATACGATATTAGTCCTTTTGGGTCTTATTTTCTCGATCCCGTTTTTATGGCTTGTTGCCACCTCATTGAAATCATTGAATGAAATATCTTCCTCTTCATTGACCCTTATCCCTCAGCACATTCATTGGGATAATTATGCTCGGGTTTTTGAACGAATCCCTTATGTCCGGTTTATGAGCAACACGCTTTATGTCACGGTATTAAGTGTCATTGGCCAAATTATCTCTTCTACTCTCGTGGCCTATTCTTTAACCAAAATCGATTGGTATGGCAAAAGGATCATTTTTCCGATTGTGATTGCAACTATGCTGATTCCTTACCAAGTGACGTTAATTCCGCTTTATATTATTTTTCAGAAGCTGCATTTGGTTGGGACCTACTGGCCGTTAATTATTCCGGCTTTCACAGGAGCACCGTTCTATATTTTTCTACTAAGGCAATTCTTCATGACGCTTCCGGACTCGTTGGTTCAAGCAGCTAGAATAGATGGAGCTAGGGAATTTAATATCTTTATTCGCATAATACTTCCGTTATGTAAGCCAGCTATTGCTTCAGTTGCCATTTTCACATTTATCGCTACATGGTCAGATTTTCTGGGGCCTTTAATTTATTTGAATGACAATAAGATGTACACTCTTACTTTAGGCTTACAAGCATTTATGGCAGAGCACTACGTGGAATGGGACCTGTTGATGGCTGCATCGGTGATGTTCACCTTGCCTATCATCGTCATTTTCTTTTTTGCCCAAAAATATTTTATTGAAGGTATCGCGCTAACGGGAATCAAAGGATAAACTTCAAGGGAAGCGAGGGAGCTCAAATGCAGAATAAACAGATTATGCCGATCTCAGGGACATGGTTTGATTTTCATCATCCTAATCCTTATGAGGGAGACTACTGGAACTCTACGACCGATCAGTTCAGTGCAGAGGATTGGAATTTGAAGATAACTGAAATGGTCGAAGCCGGAATGGACACATTAATTCTGATGTCTGTTGCCCTTCACGGGAAAACATTCTATCCTTCCACGGTGATCAAAGAAAGATGGAATTTAGTTTGCCCCGATCCATTGGAGGCTGTGCTTAAAGCGGCTGATCATTTGGGTGTAACGGTTTATATTGGACTTGGCTTTTTCTCGACGCCGATTTTTCATGGCTTTGGCAATGAAGGGGATGCTTCGAGGTATCGCTTTGAATTTGCTCATGAGCTGGCACAGAAGTATGGGCATCACCGCTCCTTCAATGGCTGGTATTTCCCGGTAGAAGCGGCTATTGATCAGTATTATCCAGAGCCTTATATTGAATATGTGAATACACTCGCTAACCATTGTCGTAAAATAGGACCGCAGCAGGTTTTGATTGCTCCGTTTGGCACACGTACCATTGTTGCTGACGATAAGTTTGTTGCCCAATTGAGATCGTTGGAAGCAGACTATATTGCTTATCAGGATGAAGTGGGTGTGAACAAAACAGACGTCTCTGAATTGGATGGTATTTGGTCCCGTTTGCGAGAAGCACACGATCGAGCGGGTAAGCCGCTTTGGGCGGATGTCGAGATTTTTGAATTCCACGGCAAGGTATTGTTTCCAGCTCCAATTGAAAGGGTGCAAAAACAGCTTGAAGTTGCCTCAAAATATGTAGATAAGATTCTCTGCTATCAGTATTTGGGTATGTTGAATAAGCCTAATAGCAAGGTGCACGCGGGGCATCCGACCTCTCCGAAGCTTTATCAAGATTATATGGATTTCATGCAAGCCAGTCGTCAGAAGTAAGGGGTGGCTTATGAGTCAGATCTACGCGATTGGGATCGATATTGGTGGTACGAATATTAAAGCAGGTATTGTAGACGGGAATGGAATCATAATTCGTGAGGATACTATTCCTACAGAAGCGGTGTCTGGGAAAAAGGCGCTCTTGTCTAAGATAGCAGCAACCATTGAAATGTATCAGAAATATGCGCTTAAGCAAGGGATAGATTTAGTGGGAGCGGGTATCGGAACAGCCGGTTATGTTAATCGACGGGGTGTTATCGGCGGAGCAACAGAGAATCTTCCAGGCTGGAGCGGGACTCGCTTGAAGGAAGAATTGGAGCTTCGTGCTGCATTGCCCGTTTGGGTAGATAATGATGTTAATGCTATGGCTAGTGGCGAGGTTTGGTTAGGCGCTGGTCGACCCTACGATCAGTTTCTTTGCGTTGCGCTTGGAACAGGAGTAGGGGGTTGCTTGATTGTGAACAAGCAGCCTTATCGTGGGAGAAGTGGATATGCAGGTGGTTACGGACATCAAGTTATTGTGTTCGAAGGGGAGCCTTGTACTTGCGGACTTAGAGGATGCTGGGAGCAATATGCTTCGGTAACGGGGCTTAAACGAATGATTCGTGAACGAATGGCGGATGTAGAGGGAGCTTCATTATCCCCCATAGATCTGTTCGATAGAGCACGAAGCGGTGACGAAATAGCTCTGCAAATAGTAGATAAATATGCGCAATATATTGCAGTGGGTTTGGCTAACCTAATCCATGTGTTTAACCCAACGGCTATTATCGTGGGTGGCGCTGTAACTCTGCAGGGTGATTTTTTGTTTGATCGCATCCGCAAATATGTAAGTCTACATACCCTAAAAGTGTATATAGAGGAAGATATCCCGATTGTTCCGGCAACCCTTGGCGAAATGGCTGGCATGATCGGCGCTGCTAAGCTGGTTTTTGACAGCAATACGGAGGCCATGAATCAAGAGGAAATCAGTATATAAATCAGAAGGCAGCTAGGTGACTCGTTCACTGGAACTGTCTTTTTTTGCATGGATTTTCTCCCGTTAATAAATGGATTCAGATAGGTTTTGACGATTTAGATGGATTTCCTCCTGATAAATCAGCACAAATGGCCTTGAAACTGCTAAAGGCACTTTTTACATGGGGTTTTTCCAGTTATTTACTGAATTTGCCCGAATAATGCAATATTAACCTGAGCTTTTCCAGTTAGATCAACAAAAATGAGCGATAATTCGCAAAGTGTCTCAGGAGAATGGGTTTTATGAGAGCAATAAGTAACTTGGGTGCTGGGAGTCCCAGGGTTTGAATAAGACACTAAATATTCATAAACCAATTAATTCCGATTGATTATATCGGATTAATATTGACTCGCTATTTTAGGAGTGTTAAACTCAAAAAGAAAAACATCACAGAAATAGCGGAGGAATTAAAATGAAAAAATCAGGTGTATTTATTGCAGTATTATTGATGTCGGTTGCTCTTATATTCGCAGGCTGCGGCAAGAAGGACGCGACGGAACCTGAGATGGGCGCATCATCCGAACCGATGAAAGCGAAAACCGTTCTAGATACAATTAAAGCAAATGGTAAAATACGAATTGGCACTGAAGGTACTTATGCGCCATTTACATTTCACGATAAAGATGGAAAATTAGTTGGTTTTGATGTAGAGATCGCCGAAGCAGTAGCGAAGAAACTAGGGGCGACGCCGGAGTTCATTGAAACAAAATGGGACGGCATGTTTGCTGGATTAGATGCTAAACGTTTTGATGTCGTAGTGAATGAAGTATCCATTAAAGAGGATCGCAAAGTAAAATACGATTTCTCGGATCCGTACATTGTTTCTAAATCAGTCCTTATCGTGCAGAAGGACAATCAGGATATTACAAAACTAACAGATCTAAAAGGCAAAAAATCAGGTCAATCGTTAACGAGTAATTTGGCCGACATTGCCACAGCAAATGGCGCAACCATCGTCCAAACCGATGGATTTAATCAAGCTATTGACTTGCTGAGCTCCAAACGGATTGATGCTACGATCAATGACAGCCTTTCCTACTTGGATTTGTTAAAGCAAAAACCGGACGCGCCGATTAAAGTAGTAGCAGAGACGGATGTAGCTACGCCATGTGCCATTTTGATTAACAAAGGAAATCAAGATCTGGTCGATGCCGTGAATAAAGCTTTGGCAGATATGAAAGCGGACGGTACTTATTTAAAAATTTCAGAGAAATATTTTGGTGCTGATGTATCCAAATAAAGGATAAATGCGATGAGTGATCATACAGAACGGCTGATTCACATTATAGTGGAATCCTTTTTGCCCCTGCTAAAAGCAGGGGTATATTTTACAATACCATTGACTTTGATTTCTTTTGCGTTAGGGTTAAGTCTCGCTTTGTTAACCGCGTTAATTCAGCTTTCTGACTGGAAGCTGTTGAGGTCTTTAGCAAGATTCTATGTATGGGTTATTCGTGGAACACCGTTAATTGTGCAATTATTTATTATTTTTTATGGATTGCCAAATGTCGGGATTACAATTGATGCTTTTCCAGCGGCCGTGATTGGCTTTACGCTTAGTGTAGGTGCATATGGTTCTGAAATTATCCGTGCGGCGATTCTCTCCACTCCAAAAGGGCAATGGGAAGCGGCATATTCCATAGGCATGACGAAGGCACAAGCGCTTCGTCGAGTTATTTTACCGCAAGCAGCACGTGTGTCCGTTCCGCCTCTGTCTAATTCCTTCATTAGTCTTGTTAAGGATACTTCTCTGGCATTCGTAGTAACGGTTACAGAAATGTTCGCAAAAGCTCAGCAAATAACAGCCTTGTACTATGAGCCTTTGGTGCTCTATAGTGAAGTGGCCGTGATCTATTTACTTTTCACCAGTGTGCTTTCTTATTTCCAACGACGCTTGGAAAAACGTTTTGACCGATATACTGCAAGATAGAGGGAGTAAGTGATGATAGCTATTGCCAAACTCAGAAAAACATTCGATAAGCTGGAAATACTCAAGGGCATAAACCTGAACATCGAAGAAGGCCAAGTCGTCGTTATTATCGGTCCGTCTGGTTCGGGAAAAACAACCTTGCTGCGCTGCATGAATTTACTTGAGTATCCTTCGGAAGGAACTCTCCGAATCGGGACCACACAAATTGATTTTCATGCTGGATTAAAACCTAAGCAAATGAATGTATTAGCTTTACGCAGACAAACAGGGATGGTTTTTCAAGCGAATAACCTGTTTCCACATATGAATGCTTTGGAGAATGTAATGGAAGCGCAGGTTACCGTGCAGAAAAAATCAAAAGAAGCGGCAAGTATACGCGCACTAGAGCTTTTGAAAATGGTAGGTCTGGAAGAAAAGGCAGCTACCTTCCCGCACCAGCTTTCCGGTGGACAGCAGCAACGGGTAGGAATTGCGCGGGCGATGGCTCCCCAGCCAAAGCTTCTTTTATTCGATGAACCCACTTCGGCATTGGATCCAGAGCTGGTCGGGGAAGTGCTTAAGGTGATTAAGAAATTGGCCACCGAAGGGATCACTATGGTCATTGTGACCCATGAAATGAAGTTTGCCAGCGAGGTAGCGGATCGAATCATCTTCTTAGATAACGGCCAGATCGTTGAGGAAGGGACACCGGATCAAGTCTTTAAACATCCGACGCAAGAGCGCACTCGCCTATTTCTTTCTCATCTACATTCAGTAGATTAAAATCTCCAAATATATGCATCAACCACAACTATGGTTTAGCACAAAAACCATGCTTAATATTGAGTTCAGCTTATGAAATAGCGGGGTACGCACAAAAATTGTGCGTACCCCGCTATTTTTTTCCTAAAATGGCTTAAATATCAAAATATAAGCCTAGTCCTTGTGCTTATCAAGCAAATAGAGATTAAATTGGCTTGATAAGCATAGTTTTTGGGCTTACGGATTAAATAGAGTTTGTTTAAATGGGAATCCTATTGAGTCTGATTCAAGTTGCATGCAATTCAGCAATTCTTTGGGATATCTTTTTTAGCTTACCTATCGTCTTACCTGACCGCGAATTTCTCCATTTGGATTCTGATTGGTGTGGACATTAACATAGGAGTTGCCTTTGTTAAACTCTCGGATTAAATCGTTGAGAGTTTTCCCTTTCAGAGGGCCAACTAAATCTTGTCTAGTTAATATACCCTTAATTACTCCTCGCCTTACAGTTATCCCGAATTTAGACGGACCGAATAGAAATGCGACAACAGGACCGTTTCGCCCTTTCAAGCCTAAATGTATATGATCTTGCGTCACTCCAGCAATATTGCGGACGACCAGTCGAAAACTCAATTGTGTACCACTGCTGTTTAGATGAAAAACAACATTTCCAGTAGCAATGGTTCTTACAGGAGGTACTTCACTTCGACCGGATAGAAATGTATTAAATGTTCGGATAGGACTTCTCTCCTCATAAATAGCTTTAGCTTAATCTATTCTATTTTAGTCGCAATCGTTTGTTTATCAGCCTACTATCGGGGGATCAGATTCAGAAACTCAATATTTGGTTAAAATAACAAGATAGACTGACTAATGGAGGTTAGATGAATGATTACGTTTCGCGATGTCAACAAACATTACGGCAAATTTCACGTACTCAAGAACATTGATCTGCATGTGAAGCAGGGTGAAGTGGTAGTAGTCATTGGTCCTTCAGGATCAGGCAAAAGCACGCTGCTTCGCTGTATTAATCGCTTGGAACCAATTACGGATGGGGGTTTAGAGGTTGATGGAGTTAGCGTTAATCACAAGAAAACCAATATCAATAAGCTGAGGCAAGAGATTGGCATGGTGTTTCAGCATTTTAATTTATACCCGCATAAAAAGGTCATCGATAATATTACATTAGCACCGACGAAAGTATTGGGTATATCGAAGAAAGAAGCTGCAGAGACAGCGATGCTTTATCTAGAAAAAGTAGGGATACCAGAGAAAGCAGACGTTTATCCCGCTCAATTATCCGGTGGCCAGCAGCAGCGAGTTGCTATTGCGCGAGGCTTAGCTATGAAGCCGAAGATTATGCTGTTTGATGAACCTACATCAGCGCTTGATCCTGAGATGGTTGGAGAAGTGTTGGATGTGATGAAGTCTCTGGCGCATGAGGGGATTACTATGGTTGTCGTCACTCATGAAATGGGATTTGCCCGTGAGGTGGCGGATCGAATTATTTTTATGGATCAGGGTCAAATTGTCGAAGAGGCAGCTCCGGCTGAGTTTTTCACGAATCCGCGTGAAGAGCGTGCTCGTGTGTTTCTCAGTCGTCTTATCAATCATTAAAAATCAGTTCGTCGAGAGGGGATTTTCCATTTGAAAATAAAATTTAAATTAGGTTTAGTTTTGATGTCGCTTATGCTTGTGTTGGTAGGGTGCGGTAAAAAGGATGATTCCACAGAACCAGCTGCTTCAGGGGCAGCAACGGTATCTCCTGCAGGAGATGCTGAAGCATCGAAAGCCATTGAAGCCATCAAAAAGCGCGGGAAATTCGTCGTTGGGGTTAAGTACGATACCAACCTATTCGGCTTAAAAGATCCTGGAACAGGCGAAGTCAATGGATTTGATATCGATATTGCCAAAGCCATTGCAAAAAGTATTTTGGGAGACGAAACTAAAATTGAACTGAAGGAAGTAACCTCCAAAACAAGAATTCCGATGCTTAATAACGGAGATATTGATGCGATTGTAGCTACCATGACAATTACAGAAGATCGCAAAAAAGAAGTGGATTTCACGGATGTGTACTTTAACGCCGGACAATCTTTACTGGTGAAAAAAGGCAGTCCAATTAAGAGTATTGCCGATTTGAAAAAAGGCACGAAGGTATTAGGTGTAAAAGGATCAACCTCAGTTAAGAATATTGCTGAAAAGGCTCCAGATGCTACAGTACTGCAATTTGATAATTATCAAGATGCATTTACTGCGTTGAAAGCCGGTCAAGGGGACACGCTAACTACGGATAATGCGATTCTGTTCGGCATGACTAAGCAGGATCCCAATTATGAAATGGTGGGTGGCAACTTTACCGATGAGCCTTATGGAATCGCTGTGAAAAAAGGCGAGGCTGCGTTTGCGAAGAATATTAGTGATCTCCTGACAGCAATGAAAGCCAGCGGAGAGTACGATAAAATTTATGAAAAATGGTTAGGCGAAAAACCAGCTAAATAAATCGTTACTAATGGGGTGAGTGGCTTTGTCGCTCATCCCATTCATTTCAAAAGGTAGATGAGGTGAGAGATAATAATGCATTTTTCGATACTTTTTGATAATTGGGATGTCTTTCTAACCGGATTTGGCAACACTTTGAAGTCAAGTCTGCTTGCTCTCATTGGCAGCTTTATCCTGGGCAATTTCCTTGCGATAATGAGATTATCCACTTATCGAATATTGAGAGTCATCAGCTCGGGGTATATCGAATTTGTTCGTAACATTCCGTTGCTTTTAATTGTGCTAATCTTTTTTCTGGCTTTTCCAAGCATGGGCATTCCTCTAGATGGTTTTACAGCAGGAACTATTGGGTTAACCGTATATACAGCTGCGTTTATTGCAGAGGTACTGAGGGCGGGGATTCTATCCATCGAATCAGGACAAACAGAGGCTGCAAGAGCTTCAGGCTTGACTTATTTTCAGACTTTAAGATTTGTAATTCTGCCACAAGCGATCAAGATTGTCATTCCGCCGCTAGGCAATCAATTCTTAAACCTAGTTAAAAATTCATCTGTGTTAAGTATTGTCAGTGGTTTTGATCTCATGTATTACGGGGATATTATCGCCTCTGAAACCTTTGTCACTTTTGATGTTTATATTTTTGTAGCCGTGTTTTATTTAATATTAACTATCCCCTTGAGCTTTGCAGTCCGTTATATGGAAAGCAGACTTGCACGGAACTATTAGAGGGGCTTGGAGGGATATAATGGATTTTGTTGGAGCCTATTCTGCAGATAATGTGTTGTATTTGTTAAAGGGATTTCTAATTACATTAGAGGTGGCCTTCATTTCTATTGTACTTAGCTTTCTGATTGGCTGCATATTGGCTATTGTGAGGTATGCGAGAATTCCTGTTCTAGCTCCTCTTGCAGCAACTACTGTGGAAATCATTCGTAATCTACCGCTGCTTTTAATCATCTTATTTGTCTATCTGGCTTTACCGGAAATAGGGATTAAGTTCAGCATTATGGCTTCGGCTATTATCGCGCTTACCGTGTTCGAATCAGCAATGGTCTCAGAAATTATCCGCAGTGGACTAACCTCGATTGACAAGGGGCAGATTGAGGCGGGGCGATCATCGGGCCTTTCTTATATCCAAACCTTATGGCATATTGTGCTGCCGCAGGCGCTTAGACGTATGGTTCCTCCTATGGTGGGCCAATTTATTTCACTGCTTAAAGATACCTCGCTGACGGTGGTTATCGCACTGCCAGAGCTGATGCATAATGCCAATATTGTGAAAGGACATGCGACTAGCTTTGTCATGCCGATTTTTATCCTAACTGCGGTTTTTTATTTTACGGTTAACTACTTGCTATCGATTTACTCCAAGAGGCTGGAGGTCAAGCATGCTTAGAGAAGTAATTGACACAGTTGATACAAAGATATACTATAATCTTGATAATAGTTATGCATGAGAGAAAGGGTTATCCCAATGACGGTTACTTATGCATTTGAGAAAATTATGCAGGATATTCGCACAAGAATCCTCAGCAGGGAATGGACGACTAGCACCCGGCTGCCATCTAGCAGGGAATTTGCCCAATATTATGGAGCTAGTGTTAACACGGTTGAGAAAGCGATTAAGGAACTAACAACCGAAGGTTTATTGAAAAGAGATAGCCGAAGAGGAACCTATATAGAGACGGGTATTGTGTCACAGGGGATGCATAATCATTCGGGCTTAGTTGCCGCTTTTGTGATTGGGATTGAAAATCCACAGTGGTCCAGTGCGTTAAGAGGCATTGAAGATGTACTGCATACATACGGATTCCATTTATTAACCTCGAGTGATGAAAGTAATTTTGATAAGCTCGAAACCTTAGTAAAAGGAGCCATATCCAAAAAAATTGATGGTGTGATCATGTGCCCTATTCTGGAGCATGGCCAAGAAGGCAGGAATCAACGAATTTGCCGTTTAATTCAGGATAGCGGGATCAAGGCTGTGTTCTTGGATCGCTATTTATATGAGCAGAATATCCCCTATGTGACGAGTGATAATGCAGCAGGTGCGTATAAATTAACTAAGCAGCTAATCGATAAAGGCCATCGTCGAATATTATTTATTCGCAATTCTAACTTAAGTACATTCAATGAGCGACTATTGGGTTTTAAGCAAGCATTAAGCGATTCGGGAATTGAGTATTCGGATGAATGGGATGTATTAATTCCAACCCAATATGAGGATTTTGGCAATGAGTTTGCCCTGTATAGCTCCACCTTTGAACGTAAAATGAAAGAAATAAATTTCACAGCGGTATTCACAGCTAATGATCAGATAGCAGAAGCGGCAATTAAAGCTTTTGAGCAATTAGGCTACAAAATTCCTCAGGATGTTTCCATGGTTACTTATGATTCAGCGAACATTAATCTTAGGCTTAAATATGATTTGGTAGGCGCCACTCAGCCTTTTTATGAAATGGGACAGCTAGCAGCTAAGCAAATTTTAAATCTTATTGAAGGTAAGGATACTCAGGTTGTGTTCGGACAAATCTGCAAATCAGTCATAAATCCAGGAAGCTCGATAGCTTCCGTTTAATAGTCATGAAAGAGTGAAACCCCGATCCATTGCGATCGGGGTTTTGCATATAACTCTATCCATGCTCATTATTCAGTTGCTGCCTCTGCCGCATGTGAGTCCTTAATTTGATATAAGGCTTGGATGATCGGATCAGCAGGATCACGGTTCATTAAATGCAAGGTGAGCAAATAATGAAGCGGAATAGCGCAAGTGTTATTGCCGTCAATAATGCTGACGAAGCTCGCTTCAAGTACAGGGCCGTGATCTTGATTAAGTCCAAGATCTACCAGCACAGGCTCAGGGTCGAATTCTTCTCGTACCGATTGAGCACAATGCGGGATGATGTATTTGTCGAAAATTTCCTTGGCATCGTCTTCCGTTTGAGGGGGATTAGGCAAAGGCTTGCTTTCCGGACTATCTAGCAAATCGACGAAGAAAGAGGAGAGCCACATCGGTGCATGTGGTTTGGACTGAAACTGATGTACCAATTCCGCGAGGAAAAAGCCACAGGTATATGTTTTTTCATCTTCTTCTAACGTGAATGCCAACATAGGGCCGTGCTGCTGATGCTGGCCAACCTGACCAGCCACTGTATGCTCTGGGAACTGCTCTTTCAAAATTCCTTGAATAAGATTGAACACATTTGTAATTAATTCGGTTTCTTCTGGATTAGGGCCTGGCTGCGCTTGGTTTAATTCTTTAATTTCATTATCAGACATAGATACAAACCTCCTTGAATAACACAATCATATCATGAAATAAGATTGGATGCGAAGGAACGAATTTACTGTCATTAAAATACGTCTATCTTTTATTGTCAGAGCTTGTCCTGCTTTAGTCATTAACATCGTCATTAGTTAATGATAGCCCAGACGCTACATTATAATAGTGTAAATGTGGTGAAGTGGCATCAAGAATGGTGTTATCTAGATCTATTCCAATGTGCAAATTAACAACCTCCGACTCTAACTATAAACGTATTATAGCATCTAATACAGCCGTTCCCTAAGCTCAATCGCCAGCTTTAATGAAGCAATGGCGTAGTCTAGTGAAATTAATGATTCAGAGTTGTTATGAAAACATTGAACTGCATGCTCCAAGCTCTTTTCATAAGGATTTACACTATTCAAGGCAAGCATCTGCTGTCCCGATGAAGTATATTCATATAAAGCTGTTTGGATCGGGTCACGTGCATCACTTTCATGAAATACAAGCTTAGCCTGCTCAAAGTAAGCTTCAAAACTAACCGTAAATGGGAAGGCAGCTGGCATTCGGGAAGAAACGATAATTTCTGCAAATGTTCCATGATGCTGATAGCTTGCTCTAACATGCGCCTGCTTTTTATCCTCCGCTTCTGCACCCCAAACATTACTCAGATTAGTCGCTCCAAACAGCCAAGTTAGAAAATCCAATTCATGAATCATAAGATTTGTTGTGATCGTGTTTAAGCCCAGATCGCCCCACATAGGGGAGGTTTCTCTTTTTAAAGTGAGAGAGAGGAGCTTGCCATATTTCTGGTTTTGTATGGTTTCTTGAAGATAAGTATAGCTCGGTTCAAATTTAATAAACTGGTTGACCAGCACTCTTTTGCCAGATTGTTCTTCTGCTTGCTTCATGGCAAGTGCATCTTCAAGCTCCAGACAAACAGGCGTTTCACAGAATACGTGTTTACCATTCTTAAGTGCCTCAATCGCATATTGGCTATGCAAATGAGAAGGCAAACAAATATCAACAACAGTGATTTCGGGATCCAAAAGAATATCGTCGATGCTATTGGTCACCTCAATCCCAAGGTCTGCCTTCAGTGTTTGAAGCTTCGTTTCGTTCCTTCCGAAAATCACCACTCTATCCACGTGATCCATCTTACGTAATAGTTCAGCATGATACGATCCAAACCCTGTTCCTATAATTCCGATATTCATTTTGCAGCAGCTCCTTCGTTTTAGTTCTAATGATAAGCTTGTATTGTTGACAACTGTATGTCCATAATAAAACTAGCGTTAATAAAGTGGCTAAATGGGGGCCTAAATATGAGATTGCATCGTTTAATAGCGATATTAATATTGATTGAATCAAGAGGACGGATGAAAGCTAAGGATCTCGCGTTCGCATTGGAAACTTCGACGCGTTCGATTTATCGAGACATTGATATTCTGGCTGAAGCAGGAATTCCGATTGTTACTACCACTGGGCCGAGTGGCGGAGTCTACCTTATGGAGGGATATACAGTTAATCTGAAGCAACTTAATGGGGAAGATGTTGTGAATCTGTACCTTACGGGAATGGGCATCTATACGGGTGATCAGACTGAGTCCGGCATGCAGCTCAAAAATGCGCTGCTGAAATTAGAGAAAACATTGCCAGACTCTTATCAGTCAGATATCCAAAAAGCCAAGCGACGTTTTTATTATGATGATACCCCGTGGTGGACAGAACGTATTGTGATACCCTGTCTTGAAGCTTTGAGAATAGCCGTTTGGAGGACGCAGAAGCTATTGATTCAATATAGTAAGGTTAATGGCGATTCCTCCATGCGCAGGCTGCATCCATATGGTCTAGTAGTTAAGAAGGCAGATTGGTATCTTATTGCTTATTGCGAGGCAGCTCAAGAGATTCGAACATTTAACTGTGCGAGAATCGTTAAAGCTGAACTGATAGAAGGGGATTTCGAGATTCCGCCAGACTTTTCATTAGAGAACCATTGGAATTTACAAGACACATTATTCAAACAAGTGTGTAAAGAGGATGAATATTACCCTGTGATAATCAAACTGAGTAAGGATAATGCGGAAGTGTTGCAGCGAGTGGAGGTTATTCAGTCTATTCAGGAGGAAACGCAGCTGCAGGTAACGATAAATATGTATAGCTATGAAGCAGCATGCCTTGGTATTATGGATATTATCGGGCAGGCTGAAATAATAGAGCCAGAGATACTTAGGCAATATGCTAAATCCCAGATCAATCGGATTCAGGATTTGTACACAAAAATTTGTTTATGAAGCTATGTTTGTATTATGATGGTAATAGAGAAGAGGGTGCGATAATGGATTTAAAAGAAGCCTATGAAATTATGGATCTGACAGAAGATAGCAGTATAGAAGAATTAGAGAAGCGATTTGATTTTTTTGTAAGAAGAAACCGTGGAAAAACCTCGGAAGAAGATGTAACTGAGTCAGAAAAGATGATTAAAGCATACAAAACCATTAAGGATGCCAAGCGGCAAGGTGAGATTAATAAATACAATGACGCCAAGTTTGGAACCAATATCCGCAAGAAAGAGCGTTCGGAGAAAAGGGAGCTATTCTGGCTCCATCATCGTTGGAAGGTCATTGCAATTGTTGTGGGTATTGGAATATTGTCCGTGGTAGGCAACATTGTAATCAACAGCATCAAACAGGCTAACTTGCCTAAGCCAGCGCTTGAAATTATGATGTATGGAGATTACTATGGTGGAAAAGATGAGGATTTGCAAAAAGCCATATTGACTAAATATCCGGATTGGAAGCGCGTTAAAGCGATTGTTAATTATTTGCCAGGGGAATCCTCCAATTCAATGGATCCTGCTTTTGTACAGAAAAGCTTTGTGGTGCTGGCTACCGAACGTCCAGATGTGTATATCCTTGATAAAACCACCTTCCAAACCATGCTGGCACAAAATACATTAGTTAGTATGGATGAATGGAAAACGGAGCTGGGTGCTCAATACACTGCGAGTCAGTTAATAACTGGCAAACAGGAAACCGATACAGAAGCTCATGTATATGGTGTGGATATTACGAATGACCCGATGTGGAAAACGTTAGGGCTGGAATTAAATGATAAAATTGCAGTTCGAAGCATGAAAAAGGTAAATGAGGCAAACGCCAAACGCTTTATTATAAATTTTTAGGTGAAGTAAGCAAAATAAACCTCCAGACCATTATGGTTTTGGAGGTTTATTACACCCCTTCTCTCTTGAAAATTACGATTCTCTTATAATTAAAAAAATAACACCTAATACCGTTAAATGAGCTGGGTAAAAACTTCTCCATAACCATCTAGGAATTTGTATGTTATCAGCTGCCTTGTATAACCAAGGTGCATAGACAATAAATAATGTTGCTATGATACTGAAAAACTCTGTTACCCATCCTTTATAAAAAACAAAGATGATGTTAAGTAACAAGTGACTAAGCACCATGTAGCCGCCCTTTGTGTATCTGAATATTAGAACCAAAATCAAACCGTATAGACCATAATCGAAGTTCAACACTTCCAGCATGACGGCTAAACCAGTAATGACAGGTATTACAAGCCATTTCCACTTATCCAGCAAGTATAAAGTGACTATACACACTAGCAGCGTTGCAACGGCATTAAAACCCATTATACCCAGGGCTAACATAAAGGGAAGCTGCGATATTGCCGCTATTAACAAAAGCCTTAACATGTACTTCTTCAAATCCCTTGTATGCTTATAGCCCACAACTATGCAATATGCATAGATCGGAAAAGCTAACCTCCCTATTATCCTCCATATCAATTCATTTTTAAAAAATATAATTCCCATGTGATCCGATAACATAGTGAGCATAGCAACAAATTGCATTCACTTCCCCCTTTCATCCCTGGCATCGCATATCCGTATACTATTTTTTAAAAACGGGTAAATCTCTGCCGTAGTCAATGCTGAATTTACCTATCTTTACATCTGGCAAAGAAAGCGAATGCCCTACATCAAATTTCCTTTGAGACATCATAAATTCGAATAACTTTATAAAATCAGCATCGCCGTGTCGATCCGACTTAATTATTACACCGTCTGGTACATCCACTCTTACAAGCGAACATTTTTTAATAGATTCACAGAAGATTCCTTTTTCTGTAGCATCTACGATATGGTCATTTACCCATTGAAATGTAACTATAGGGCATTTGTTCTCAAAATTTTTATACAGCATATTGAGATCAATAAGCTCTCTTTTCATTTTTAGCGATTTCCTTTTTACAATGTAATGAAATTCTATGTCCTCCGCTTTTCCCTCTTTGTTGTTAACATTTAAATACCTTGCATGAGTATCTAACAAATATGCTGGATATAGATATGCTGAATTATCTATTAAAAAACTAAATAGTTCGGGTGCATAGACGTTGCAAAGGTGACATAGATACGCGCCGTGTGAGTGTCCGTATGCAATTATTTTTTTGGTGTTAAACGTCAAATTGTTATCTTTCAATATTGCTACTACCATTAGCAAAGCTGTTAGATTGTCCAATGCTTGCATTACTGACATATCGTTAAAACTATTGGTTGTTTCTTCTAAAAATTCAAGCTGCATAAACTCATACCCGAAATAATCGCATTGCACACAAACTAAATTGTATTGATCCGCAAATTCTCGCCGCATTTTCTTATAGACATTTGATTCGGCATGTCCACCATATCCAGCTATTAAGAGTAGTATTCCCGTATTCTCATTTACTCCTGCTTCGGGTTCCGAAAAGTAGATTTTAAACTCTCGAGAATCACCCGTGTATATGTTGGGGTGTCCTGCTGCCATGAAATCATATTCTTTTGCCAATTCTCCACCCCTTCCAAATTTTAAAGCGCTCTGACTATCCTTTTAAACTTGCGTATATTTGTATTTACCTTAACTATCAAACTAATCAATCAACCAGCAATTGCATTAGACAATACCGCAAATTCTTCATCACTTAATGTGATTCCTGCTGCAGCAATGTTCTCCTCCACGTGCGAAACCGCAGAAGTTCCTGGAATAGGCAGCATAACAGATGAGCGCTTCAATAACCAAGCAAGAGCCAGCTGTGAAGGTTTTGCTCCATGCTGTTTCGCCAGCGTATCCAATGGACCGCCTTCTTTGGCCAAAGCTCCAGTAGCTAACGGGAACCATGGAATAAACGCGATATTATGGGCCTCCGCGTAATTGAGAACAGGTTCTGCATCTCTGCGAGCCAGATTATATAAATTCTGTACAGATGTGATCTTGGTAATTTCATTGGCGGCCTTTAATTCTTCAACCGTCACTTCGCTTACCCCGATATATCGAATCTTGCCTTCTTTTTGCAGGAGTACAAGCTCGCCAAGCTGTTCAGCAAGCGGAACCTTAGGGTCAATGCGATGCAGCTGAAAGAGGTCGATGCGCTCTAAACCAAGA
This sequence comes from Paenibacillus psychroresistens, assembly GCF_009728935.1. Classification (GTDB taxonomy): domain Bacteria; phylum Bacillota; class Bacilli; order Paenibacillales; family NBRC-103111; genus Paenibacillus_AC; species Paenibacillus_AC psychroresistens. The sequence goes on from NZ_CP034235.1 coordinate 591,223, forward strand.
TGGCGCAGATTGAGCTCGCATTGTTGTCGCAAATATTCGGGCCGTCCAAGAGGTCGCCAATCGTTAGGACCGGAGCGAGAAAGGCCGGCTTTCGTGGCAATGACAACATCATCCGCATAAGGGTGAAGTGCTTTCTTTATGAGAAGGTCGGCAGTAAATGGCCCATAGGAGTCAGCCGTGTCGATAAAATTCACTCCCAGCTTCACTGCCCGGCGGAGAACACGTACGGCTTCCTCGGGATCTCGGGGATCTCCCCAAACACCGGGTCCTGTTAATTGCATGGCACCATAACCTAAACGAGTGACAGGTAAATCTCCACCAAGTGCGAAAGTGCCTGAAGCTGAAGCTGAAACATCATTCTGATTAGACATGTTTAAAACCTCCTTTGCTGAAGTATACCAAATGCAACAGATATAGCAAAAAACCGCTAAAAGTTGAACAACACTGGATACTTAAGTAAAATAATAGGGTAAGCTATTCCGGTACTGGAAAGTAGGTTATGAGATGGACTATATAAAATTAGGTCAAACAGGAATGGATGTATCTCGTCTTTGTCTAGGCTGCATGAGTTATGGGCTGGCTGAACGTGGCGGGCACCAATGGGTGCTGAACGAAGAACTGAGCCGCACTTTTATAAAAAGAGCACTTGAGCTGGGGATTAACTTTTTTGATACGGCGAATGTTTATTCGAATGGCTCTAGTGAAGAGATCGTGGGTCGTGCTCTAAAAGATTATGCTAAACGGGACGAGGTGGTTATTGCTACCAAGGTTCATGGCCGAATGAGACCTGGACCTAATGGTGCCGGACTCTCGCGCAAAGCAATCATGACTGAAATAGATCAGAGCCTTCAAAGATTAGGTACGGATTATGTGGATTTATACCAGATTCATCGTTGGGACCCTTACACACCTATTGAAGAGACTATGGAAGCTTTGCATGATGTGGTGAAGGCGGGTAAGGCCAGATATATTGGCGCTTCTTCTATGTATGCTTGGCAGTTTCTTAAAGCCCTGCATGTAGCGGAACAGCATGGATGGACACGGTTTGTATCGATGCAGAATTACTTGAATCTGCTGTATCGTGAGGAAGAGCGTGAGATGCTTCCCCTATGTCAAGCGGAGGGGATTGGCTTGATTCCTTGGAGCCCATTAGCTAGAGGGAGGCTTACACGCGAATGGGCGGAAGCTACAGCACGCTCAGAATCGGATGAATTCGCTAAAAAGCTTTATTCACTTACAGAAGAAGCTGATCGCAAGGTCGTCGAACGAGTAGCCGAGGTTGCAGCTAAGCGCGATGTTCCACGTGCACAGGTAGCTCTAGCCTGGGTTCTGCAAAAGGCACCTGTGGCAGCACCGATTATCGGAGCGACTAAGATGCATCATCTCGATGATGCCGTAGCTGCACTTGCCATTAAGCTGACTCCTGAAGAGATTTCAAGCCTTGAAGAACCCTACATCCCGCATCCCGTTTTAGGTGGCATTAGCTGATTAAATACTCGCAATTGGAAAACTCGATCTCCTGGGATCGAGTTTTTTTCTGTGTCTACCCCCTAAAAAATACATACTTATCCGAATATTATAAGGATGCCCTGCGAAATTTGTTGATTAGCCTAATAAAATGTCCGTGAGAGGAGTGTAGTTATGCTAAGAAGATTTGAACAACTATTCGGTGTGGATCTTGGAACCTGTAATACGTTGATTTATCAAGAGGGTAAAGGGATTGTTTTGGAAGAGCCATCTGTAGTCGCGATCCAAACCGACACTGGAAGGATCGAAGCTATCGGTAGTGAAGCTTATGCAATGATTGGACGTACCCCCCAGAATTTACAAGTCATTTATCCATTAAAAGATGGAGTTATTGCTAATTTTGATATGACTACCGCGATGCTTAAATATTTTATTAATAAAGTGAATGGCAGAAACCATTGGTTTCGCAGCTCTCGTGTGATTATCTCTGTCCCCTGTGGGATTACTAATGTCCAAAAACGCGCGGTTGAGGAAATGATTGTGAATGGCTCTAGAAAGTCAGTGACTATTGAAGAACCGCTTGCTGCAGCTATGGGAGCGGGGTTGCCTGTGGATGAACCCGTAGGAAGCATGGTGCTTGATATTGGTGGCGGGACAAGCCAGGTTGCCTTAATATCTCTAGGTGGAATTGTGTTTAGTAAACATGTCCCTTTCGGTGGTTTGTCCATCGATCAGGATATTATAGAATACGTTAAAAAAACCTATCAATTGATCATTGGAGAACGAACGGCTGAAGATATTAAGAAGAATGCGACTACAGCAATGAAACCAGATAAAGTATTGCATATGGACATCAGAGGTCGTGACCTTGTCGAGGGACTACCAAAAACCATCTCCATATCCTCAAACGAGATAGATGATATTCTCGATAATTTCTTTATATTAATTGTAGATAGCATTCGGCAGGCTATGGAGCAATGCCCTCCCGAGCTGGCAGGCGATATCATGGAACGGGGTATTCTCCTATGTGGTGGCGGAGCGCTTCTGAATGGACTAGATCGTCGCTTGCAAAAAGAAACAGGCGTCCCTGTTCATCTAGCGGAGAACCCGATGGAATGTATTGTAATGGGAACAGGCAAAATGCTCAGCTACAATGCATCCTGATTTCCTCGGAGTGGTTTAAGATAATTACGGTTATACTAACTTAGCTTAATAATTAAGGAGGTTGAAACCATGGAGAATACAAGTGATTATCTGAAGAAGCTTGAGGATACACAGGAGAAGGCTGAAAAAAATAAGCAGCATCAGGGTCAAGGGAATAATTCCGAGAAGCTCCCGAATAAAAAACACAGTACCAATAAATAGCTTGGAAAAGATAAGCCCCTTGAATTAAAGGGGCTTTATATGAATTGCTTTGAACTCCTTTGGACTTATTCCAGTGTATTTAATGAATACGTGAGTGAAATAGGCCGGGTCTCCTATTCCTACATCGGCTGCTACTTCAAATATTTTCTTGGAAGGGTCCTTTAAAAGCTTTTTGGCAATCTCTATTTTATATTTATTAAGCGTGTCAATTACTGTTTCGCCTGTTTCTTTTTTATATAACCTGCTTAGATAGCTGCTGTTTACATGGACATAATTGGCGATTGACATCAAATTTATCTCATTATTGTAATTTTCCTCGATGTACTTATTTACTTCCATGACTAGATAATTATACTGTTTTCTATTAGCGGTAATCAGCTTTGAGGTTGAGTTCACGATATTCTCCAGAATATTAGAAATGCTCTGTATGGATTTACTATCCTGTATTTGTCTGTAAACAACCGCTTCGCTTTCCAGATCAAACGGCAGAACAAGCTTATAATTGGACAATAACCTAAAGCATTGTGAACAGAGCAGCATACTGTAAACGATTACATGATTAATAGGCATTTGTTTTAATTTATATTCTTCAAAAAGCTTTAGCAGGAGTGAGATGGCTTTATCCGGATTTCCATGCTGCAAATGGCTTACAATCTCATCCGCGTAAAGATGATAATTTATCGATACTTGGTTAGTCTGTGTTAAGGCATTTGCTGTGTAAATGGAGATGCTGTTATCGTTATAGAAGCTGCCTAAGAGCGCAGCGCGGGCTTCTTTGTATGCTTGGGAAAGTTCCAATGCTGATTTCTGCATGGTGCTGATTCCAATACTAACCTTGAAATTCATAAAACTAACTACCATATCAAGCACTTCGTTGCATGCTAACAATAAGGACGGTAAACAAACCGCCGGATTATCTGAAGTAAAAGAAACTAAAACGATAAACAGATTTTTTTGCATCGTAAAGCTGAAATGGTCATAGTCAATGAAGGCCAGGGATAAGAAGCTCTTGATCGACAATAAAAATTCATGCTGATTCTGAGAAGTAGCGGAGGGACCATTTTCCAAGAGCTGATTAATTTCAAAGGCAACAATATAATAATTTTGTGGCTGCACACCTGTTTCTTCAAGTTTATTCTTGATAATCTCGGGGGTGATGAGGATTCCATTTAGGATGTCTCCAATCACCTTTTCGCGAATTTCGGACAAGTTATCATGAATCGTTTTTTCGATTTTTTGCTGCTGAATGATCAATTCTTTAGCCTTGCTTACAGCTGCAGGGATTTTTTCGGTTGGGTTGGTTTTAATGACAAAATCGACTACATTATACTTGATAGCAGACTGGGCGTATGAAAAATCGGCGTATGCCGTTAGAATAATTATTCTGATATGGGGAAATCGTTCATACACGTTTTTGGCTAGCTCGATCCCATCCATACCCGGCATCTTAATATCGGTAATGATAATATCGATGGAGTGCGTAGTTAAATGCTCCAATGCCTCAAACCCGTTTGATGCATCACAGATAACCTTACAGCCCAAGCTCTCCCAGTTAATAAAATTAAGCAGGCCCTTCTTAATCACAGACTCATCATCCACTATCATCACGTTATACATCTGCTGCCTCTCCCTTATCAATGGGGATATGAACAATTATGCGGGAGCCCTTGTTTAATTCACTTGTGAGCGTTAGCCCGTACTGCTCGCCATACATTAATTTAATCCTTTTGTGTGTATTGCTCAAGCCAATATTGTTATGTCCTTTTTTGCGCTTAACTGCACTTTCGGTATCATCCAGCTGAATCTCGGAAGTGTTAAACCCAAGGCCATCGTCTATAATTTCAAAATATAAGGAATTGAGATCCTCTCTAATATGGATGATAACAGTGCCTTTTCCTAATTTACTTTCCAGACCATGAATCAGTGCATTTTCCACTATGGGTTCAACAGACAGCTTAGGCAAATAGTAATCGAGAATAGCATCATTTGAAATATGGATACGATAGTCCAATTTATCTTCAAAGCGAATTTTTTGCAGATATAAATAAAACTGGATATACTCCATTTCTTGGCGGACTGTAATTCTGTCCTTGCTGTTTGAATAAATGCTTGCCTGCAGCAATTCGGTTAAGGAAGTAACCATGTGGAATACCGTTTCATCCTGCGACAGCCGTGCCTTATAACCTATGGTAACAAGCGTATTAAACAAAAAGTGCGGATTCATTTGTGATTGCAGAAATTTAAATTCCGATTCCTTCACCAAAAGCTGTTTTTCGTAAACCTGATTAATTAAATATTTTATCTCTCTTGCCATACTATTGAAGGTATTGCTGAGCAGAATAAGCTCCATGTCCTTATATTCTGGCATTCTCACGTCATAGTTACCAAGTTTAACTTTATTAATGCTTTTTAATAAGTCCTTAATAAACCGCGTAAATCGCAAGGAGAGCAAAATGCTCGTTATGAGGAGAATGAAAACAATAAACAGTGTTATTAACAGATATTCCCGTATGCTGGTCGACAGCTTTGCTAAAACCTGATTCTTGGGTATGCCGGCGAAAAAGGTCAAGCCGCTGTCACTTATTTCCTTCGATACTACAAAATACACCTGGTTGTTCAGTGTCGCTTCTGATACATTTGAACCGCTCTTTAATTGCAAGATAGAATTCTCAACGGTTTTCCCCAGCATGTGTTTATCTGAGCTTGAGTAAATCACTCCGCGATTATCGATAATATAAGCTATAGAACCTGGGAGTTCAATGACGCTTTGATATTTATTGGACACTTCGCTTTCGTCAGTACCAATTTGGATGACCAGGTGCTGGGTTGGACTGCTTACGCTCGATAGGGTTCTTGTGAAATAAATCGTCTTATCCACCAGAGTAGGCGGGATAATGGCTATTCCTCGTGTATTCGTCCTTGCTAGCTCTTTAAAAATATTGATATTGTTTTCTTCGACGATTTGCACATTCTGCATGGACCTTGAGGATGAAATATAAGTCGATTCATTCAAGAAAATATAGGCGGTGGTAATTAATTTCTCTTCCCAGGCCGTATTAAACATCATGCTGTAATTTAACTCCTCTGCCATCGCGCTTTTATCCAGGAACAGATTATAATAGTCTTCTTCGAGAAAGGTATCTCCAGATATCCAGGAACGAATCGATTTATTAGAGAGGAAATGCAGTGATGTGTTATCAATACTATTGAAGGAGCTTTCAATAGTGTCTGTAGTTTGTTGGATAGACTGCTTTAAATTATCATAAGCGTTGTTTGTCAGTATAGAGGATAAGCTCGAATAGAAATAAAAACCGGCAAAGGATAACGGTAATAATACAATGAGGACGCTTGCAATTATTATTTTACGTCGTAGGGTCATTCGAAATTTGGGCAAAGTGACATCCTCCAGAAACAGCTAGTTCGTTAGTAATTCGACTGAGAGAAGCTTAATATCCTTTATTGCAGCCGGATACGTCAAGAAAATCATATAAAGGTAAATATATTACAACAATCTCATCGATTATTTGAGTTGAATCGCGTTTTTAATTATTCGAATCAAGATATTGCAAGAACTAGTACATATATTACATTAACTTTTTCAGCGGATACCTATACAATAACATCTATAGCGCTATAGTAAATGGTTAAACAAAATTTGCAACACTAAGGGGAATTTTTCGTAATGAAGAAACCGTATCTCAGAGGCAGCTTATATCTGGTTCTTGCTTTAATTGTAAGCGTATTATTAACAGCATGCGGCAGCAAGACTGTGACCACAGATACTGCGGGCAGCTCAACAGACAGCAATGGTTCTGCAAATACCTCAACCGATGGACCCAAAAAGGATCCGGTAAAAATCAAGTATATGACATATAGAGTAGGCACCCAGGTTTCTGCCGCGGCTGAGAAGAAAATAATCGCGGAATTCAACAAACAATTCGGTAATGAAGTTACAGTTGTTATTGAAGAAGTGCCAGACAATATTGCTTATATCGACAAGCTGAAGGTTCTTGCGGCTTCTAATGATCTTCCTGATATTATTGAAGGCAAAAACGGGATTAATGATTTAACGATAAAAGGCAATATGGCAACGCCTTTAAATGAATATCTGGATGCAGATCCCAAGTGGAAAGCTGAAATTGGCGACGGGGCTCTTAAAGCTAATTCGCGGGATGGGCAGGTCTGGTCAATTGCAGCCGGACAGCTGTTGATCGGTTATTTCTATAATAAGGAAATTTTTGCTAAGGCGGGAATTAAACCAGCTGAAACCTGGGATGAATTCTTTGCCAATCTTGATAAAATCAAGGCAGCGGGCTTCGACCCATTATCTCTAATGACGGGTGAGAATGCTTGGACTACCAACCTCTTACTGGGCTCTATCGTGGGTACGGATGGTGATGCCGGAAATGCGTTCATGAACACCAAATTCCCTAAGAACTTTGAAACCCCTGAATTCATTAAAGCGCTTAAGCTGATTAAGACAGGGCTTGAGAAGTATACCACCAAGGATGCGTTAGGTGCAGGTTATGCCAATGCGACTAATAATTTTCTGCAAGGCAAAACAGCTATTATTCCAAACGGCCCATGGATGATTACAGATATTAAAGATCCAACCAAGTCCTCACCCGATTTCGATAAAAAGATCAGCGTAGCCGCTTACCCAGGAAATGGCATGTTTTCCTCCTATGAGGTTGGCTATATGCTGGCTTCCAAAGATAAAGAGCATAAGGATGCAGCGATTAAATTCCTCAAGTTCTTGACGGGTGCATTCGCCCAGCAGGTTAATCTGGAGCTTACCAGCGTAGTGCCGCTGACTAATAATATTCAAGTTTCAGATGAGTTTAATCAGAAGAACCCGCTATTCGCTGAAACCATCAAGCTTGGCTTAAATACCAAATATAAATATGCTGACTTCGATACACTCAACTATGCAAATGTTACGGATACTTGGAAGGCGGTCTACCCTGAATTGATTTTCAACAAAAAGACTGCGGAAGAAGTGGCTAAGAAACTGAGTGAGGTTGCAGCTAAGAACAAATAGGATCAATTAGACTATTCCCTCCAGATCGGGGGGAATTGTTATTTAGAATAATAAGAAAGGGGACGATAATAGTGACTAAAAATAGATTGAATATAGCCCTTTTCCTCTTGCCTGCAATCCTTTTATTTCTATTGGTCTACGCGGTCTCGCTTGTTATTCTCGTAAGCTCTTCCTTCACAGATTGGAGTCTGGGCACTAAAGCGGCATTTAACGGCATAGACAACTATATTAAAATGTTCGCCCATGATGCGGATTTCACCAAGAGCTTGGTAAATACCGTTTTTTGGATTTTTCTGCAATCAACGGTTCATGTCATTATTGGTGTCGTATTTGCTTTAATCCTGGTTAAGAAAGAATTTTATTGGAAATTTGCGAGAACCGTTTTTATGATACCCAACATAATTTCTGGAGCTGCGGTAGGTATGCTGTTTCTCTGCATCTTAAACCCGCAATTCGGCGTTGTGAACTCGATTGTTAGATCAGTAGGAAGTAAGGATTTCTCGCAAAATTGGTTTATGGATTATTCTACAGCCTTTTTCTCGATAACCATGACGTGGCTCCCTTATGCAGCAGTAGTAACCATCCTGATTTTGGCTGAAATTGCGGCTATTTCAAAGAGTGTATTCGAATCGGCAAAAATCGACGGGGCCAGCGATTTCCAGATAAACATTTATATCGTTATTCCCATGCTGAGGAATATTATTGGGACCTGCGTTATGCTGGCTGGGATTAACATGGTTCAGCGGCTGGATATTATTATGATGACTACTGGTGGCGGCCCGGGAAATGAAACTATGAATCTGCCTGTGTATATATATAAAACGGCATTGATCGAGAACAATTTTGGTTACGCCAATACAGTTAGTATTTTTTTGATCGGGCTTGGGATGGTCTTTATACTAAGTATCCAGAAGCTGTTTAAAATTGGTGATGCAAATGCTTAAGGGGGAGAAATCGATCGAATTGAAGACTTCTAAGCTAGCACTGTCTCTTCTGAAATATATTTTCCTAATCATCATCCTTTTACTTTCTATCGGACCATTTCTATGGGTATTGCTCTCTTCCTTCAAATCAAATGCTGAGATTATGACCTCTTCGATCGGATTTCCACAGCATTTTAAGTTTTCTAACTATGTTTCAGCCTTCAAAATTGCTCCTATCGCTCAATTCTACCTAAATAGTACGATTGTTGCTATTCTTGGCACCTTGTTGAACCTGATCATTCTCGGTATGGCGGCTTATGTCTTGGCAAGATTTCAATTCAAGGGGAAGAAGCTGATCATTTCCGTCTTGTCTTTATCATTGCTGATCCCAGGAGCGGCACTCTTGCAGCCACTTTATCTGACGGTTAAACATTTGGGGTTGTATGACCAGCTTTATGGCTTAATGCTTGTCTATGCCGGATTCGGTTTACCAACGTCACTTTACATCATGTACAGTTATTTTTTAACTATCCCTAAGGAATTGGAGGAATCTGCTTATCTCGACGGAGCCAGTTTTTTGAAAACATTTACGCGCATTATTCTGCCTCTGTCAAAGCCGGGATTCAGTACAGCTGCTGTGCTGCAGTTTCTATTGTGCTGGAATGAATTTCAGTTTGCTTTAACCTTAACCTCAGGCAATAAGAGCAGAACGCTGCCTCTGGCGTTGTATTATTTTAAAAGCCAGTTTGGCAGTGATTATGGCATCATGTTTGCAGCGACAATTATTATTATAATTCCGAGTATTATTGTGTATGTCATTTTGCAGGAGCAAGTGGTTTCCGGTCTGGCAGCAGGGGCAGTAAAAGGATGACAGGAGAAAAAGGCAATTGTGTAAAAATCACATCTATATTGTAGAGGAGATAGTTCAAAATGAAGAGGTTAAAAAAGCTGATTGTTATTGCAATGCTGTCTTTATTGGTAAGCTCCTACTCGCAAGTGAAAACGACCGAGGCTGCCGAATCGGGAGGTGTGGATATTACGGCTGTCGCCCTTGGCGATATTTTTGATTACGACGATATTATTGGCCCGTCTGAAGGGGATACCTATTCGAGTACTTGGGCTAATAACGATGAAGTGTATACACTTCACGATGACGGGAACGGATTTGAAGGCGGGAGCTTTGTTAATCATGGGATCAACAAGCTGGATGGAAATCCTGGTGTCTCCACCAAGGATTTCATCGGCAGAGATTTGAATCCCGGAAGCTTGGGCAGCTCGATGCCGCAGGCTTATAGCAGCTCAATTCTCGACATAGGGGGGACGCTATATTCGGTTCAACGGGGCCAGGGGAGCGATTATACGCAAAGTATCTTCTATTACCCAAGCATTCTGAAATCGACTGATGGTGGGGTAAACTGGGTCAATCATCTGGGTCAATCTAATCAGAATCCTCCTTTTAATATTGGCAATAGTATGTTTCCCAGTACGGACAACAAATGGGGATGGCCGTCCTTTATTCAATATGGCAAAGGTGGAAGTGTTCCCACGGCAGATAATGCGAATAATTATGTGTATCTGATTTCCTATGATACATCCGCAACAGGCGATATGAATCCGTGGAGGGGAGTAGATGGGGATAAGGTGTATCTGGCGCGGATTGCGCGCAGTGCAATCGCGAATCTGAACAAGAATGATATCGAGTATTATAAGGGCGGCGATGGGATGGTCGGTACGAACTGGACGACGGTTATCGACCAATCTGTACCGATCCTGACGGATTTGAGCAACAGCCACAACAATAACATCGTGTATAACTATGGACTTAAACGATATGTGATGACAGCCTATTCGGATTATTTTCCAGATACAACTATTGAAACTGGGAAAGCCCGGTTTCAGTTCTACACGTCCCAATACCCGTGGGGACCATGGACCAAGAATCTGAATTACGGCCTATGGGGAATGACAGCCGCCAACTTCCTGCTGCCTAACAAATATACGAGCAGTGATGGCAAGAAGATGTGGATGGCGTTCTCTGGTGGATTTAACGGGAATATATGGAGCTACGGCTATTTGTACACACCTGTTTATTTATCAACGGGAACTGTCGATGCTTATCAGGCAGAGAGCGCAACATTGAGTGGAGTCAATACAGCAACGACACATCGCGGGTATGAGGGGACTGGATTTGTTCAGGGCTTCGATACCGTCGGTGACAAGATAACGTTTACTGTCAACAACGTCAACGGAACGGGTTATCATATCGTTCGTTTACGGTACGCAAACACGAACAATGGCCAAATGCTCAGCGTCAAAGTGAATGGTAAGAAAGTAAAGCAAATCTACAAATTGTCACAGGCCAAGGACAACTACAAGACGAGCCAGGATTGGGCGGATTTCAGTGAGATTTACTATTTAAACAACGGCTCCAATACGTTTGAAATTTTTCAGGATACGGGGGACGATGGAGCGGGAGTGAAGATCGACTCAATTAATGTGTCACGGGAGCAAACGTATAACGAAGGGGCAAATCTCGCCTGGAATGCGGCTGCCTCGTCAAGCACAACGTACACCGGATATACGGCAGCCGCTGTAGTTGATGGCAGCGCTGTTGGTTATCCTTCCAATTCGGCGAACGAATGGGCGAGCAACGGCCAAGGAGCTGGAGCCTGGAGTCAGCTGACTTGGGGATCGGCTCAGACGGTTAACAAAATCGTGCTTTATGATCGACCGAATACGAAGGACCAAGTGCTGTCAGGTACATTGACGTTCAGTGACGGGACAAGCGTCAATGTAGGCAAGCTGCAAAACGATGGAAGAGCAGGCACGATTCTTACATTTCCGAATAAGAGTGTGACGTGGGTCAAGTTTACAGTTAATTCAGTGAAGAGCGGTGTGGAGAATATCGGTTTGTCCGAGTTCGAAGTATATAACTTCCCTTTCCCGCCAACGGCTCCTCCGATCGGTTATTGGGCTTTTAATGAATCCAGCGGCACTTCGGCGAGCGATTCCTCTGGGTTTACCAAAACAGGGACCGTTTCAGGTGCTGCTTGGCTAGCAGGGCATAACGCAAATGCGCTCAATTTCGACGGCACAAATGACTATGTGAGTATTCCGGATGCTTTCGATCCGACCGAAACAACGATATCTGCATGGATTAAGCCTGACGACGTTTCGAACCGGAGTGTGCTCACAAGAACATCATCCGCTGGTCCGACACAAGAGTGGTCCCATCAAATTCGAATTAATAGCAGCGGCAAATTGGAAGGTTTTGTTGCTGAGCAGGCAGGTGGAACAAAATTGATCACGGGAACTACGACCTTATCAGTGGGTACATGGTATCATGTTGCGCTCACAATCAAAAACGGCGGGCAGATGAAGCTGTATGTTAATGGACTGTCTGAGGGAACACCACAAAGCGTGACAACGATGTGGACTGGCGGTGACCGTTACTATATCGGATCAAATGCTGCCGGCAGCTTCGGATATACCTCAATCAATTGGTTTGACGGTTTGATTGACGAAGTAAAGCTGTTTAACAGCGAGCTCTCGCAATCTGACATTCAAGGTTTGATGAATTAAGGAGTCATAAGATCAGGCGGTCGCATCATGGATGTGACCGCCTGTTTCATCTTTAGAGGGCCAAAGTAAGCTGGAAGTTGTTCTGTAAGGCTGAAATGGCCCCAAAAAAAGACCGTCCGGGTTTCAGACGGTTCTCTTAAATGATTAACCGAGCAAGCGAATTTCCTGAAGACTCATGGCATATCGCCCGCCAGGTGGGTTTGTTTGGATGTCTTGCCCATTCCAGCCGACAGCGAAGTTTCCCGCGTAACAGAGCCATAGGGTCAGGCCGTCATCAGATATAAACTTGGAAGGGAGATTAAGGAAGTAGGCTTGTTCCCCGAAATTCTTCATATAAGTAATGAGCTTCCAGGGACCTGTCAGAGTATCGGCTTCAAGAATATATGAATTCATCTTACCGCAAGTAATGCCTCCATCGGTAACACACATTATGAATTTGCGAAGCGGAGCATTATAGGTAACTGTTACACAGCCCATATTATTTTGCCATTCCAGAATAGGCTGGATAAGCATGAAGTCATTTGTCCAGATAGGTGCTCCAGTTGAGTCATGCCCGGCAAAAAATTCATAAAAGCCTGGATCATTCATCGTTTCCAGTGAAGGAGTTACTCGCAATAAATAAATTTGATCACCGGTAATCCAACTGTTATTGGCAAAACGTGTTGGGTAGAATTTTAAATCGGAACCATGAGCGACTAAATATGCTTTGCCATCTGGAGAATGCTCCATGTTACATCCGAAATCGACGAAATGCGGGGAACCAATCCGAACTGGTTGGCCTTTGAGACCATTTTCGCCGAAAAGTGGAGAAGCGGGCGTATGGGGGCTGTCCACCCATGTCATACCGAAATCATGCGAGGTACGAAAGCCGACAAATGAACCAAGCCAAGGCCAATTGTAGGTAATATTCTCGTAGTCATGCGTATTCGACGGGCCAAGGCAGTATGTTCCATAGTACCAGATACCATTGTAAACGAGGCTTCCGCAAGGGTATCTGCCTTTGTATGGAGATGCATCACTAGCCGTTTTTCCCAGGTTTATTACCTTGAGCTCCAGTGGGTTATCCCCTTCAATACGAGCTTGTCCAGTATGGGCGGGTGAATTTGGAGAAGGCTCACCGCCATCATATGAGTGACAGAATGCGCCGTCGATGGATCCGTCCGTCCAAGGTGAATACATATGACCGTCCGCGGCCCATGAAGGATACCAAGTATCTGCATTTGTATAGGTTGCATGTCTGCCTGTAAATTCCAATCGACGTAAAGATTCGGAAGGCTCGAAGGGTATCCCATCGGGTGGAGAGGAATCCCATATAAAAGCTTTAAATGCTGAGACCATGAGGGCTCCTTTCGAATGATTAGTATTTTAATCCAAAGAAAGTAATGATTATTACCCCTCATTTAGTTATAGAAGATTACGACAGTATTAACAATGCCTACAATTGATCCGAAAATTAACTTGAATTGATAAGGAGAAAAACCATGAGCGAGATAGATAGTGTGAACTTCGAGGATATTTCAATGGTGCAGGTGGGATCAATCGTGTATCTCCCTCATGCAAATCTGGGACCACGGAATAAACAGGAGTCTCTTCAGCTCATCTTTATTCATAGCGGATGGATCGATGTGCAATTGGACGGTGGGCTGGAAAGGCTTTCGGTTGGTCCTGGGAACGTTGTTTTACTAGAGCCTGCCAGAGTGGAGTATTTCGAGTTTTCCAAAAAGAGCAGCACGTGGCATAGATGGGTGGACATTGGTTTGAACCGGCTCACAATTGAGATGAAAAAAATATTCACCTCACTGCCGAAAGTCATTCCTTTATCTGAAGAGATGCAGAGTATCACCGATTTAATGCTTGCTTTTGAACGTAAAGGACTTACATCTTCCCACTCTAGTTTGAGAGCGCTTGGCTTGGCCAGCTACGAGCTTTTTGTCAAAGAAGCATTCCTATTGCCTGTCGAGATCTACTCTCATCCCGCAATAATGGCAGTTCAAGATTATATCCATCGACATTATGAGACGCAGCTGCGGGTTGCGGAGCTTGCCAGCCATGTGGGGATAAGTCAGGAGCACCTGATTCGTTTATACAAGAAACATACAGGGTTCACACCTGCAGAGTACATGTGGAAGTATCGCGGGAGCAAGGCCATAGAATTAATTGAGAACACAGGAATGAAGATAAGAGAAGTCTCGGAGCTTTGCGGTTTTGGTTCCGAGTATCACTTTACGAGATTCATTAGAGAAAGGTACGGGGAAAGCCCGACGTCAATTCGTAAGGCTAAATGGCGAATATAACGGAGATAGCTGGAGAGAAGCGTAAGGTGATAATTGAAACTGAATTGAAGGGAGTTAATCACTCCCTCCAACTCGATATCTTAGAGGATGACATTTCTTTGCTCCATTAATTGATGTTATTTTATTCTTAATGCATACCGGGGTCGTGATCTTCAGCAGCTTGCTTGATTCGAGTCATAAAATGAGTCCAACCTTTTTGGTGTGAAGGGACTTCCTCCACAGGTAAGTCATAATGGGTCAAGAGCAATAAGGTTCCATTATCCTTAGGGGTTAGTAGAAACTCAACAGTGCTTGAGCCCGGAGGCACTAGCTTTGACTTTTCCCATCCCCATGTCATAACGATTTTCTCGTTTTCGATAATTTCAATATACTCACCCATTGCGATATCGCTGCCATTAAGATCAATGCGAAATTTACCACTGTTCTTAGGCTCTAATAGGACATTATTGCCCATCCACCGTATCATTTTCTCAGGGTCAATAAAGAATTTGAATAAAGTTTCGGGACGGCATTCGATGAATAGCTCTTTAGTTAGCGTATCTGTACTGTCAATTTTGGTCATGGTTTTTCCTCTCTTCCTCTTCAGCTGCTTCTTTTAAGCGGGATAAGCTATCATCCCAAAAACGATCGACATATTGCTTCAATTCTAGAAGACCTTCCCTTCTCATTTGATAATACCGCTTGGTTCCGTCTCTCCGAACTACGACAAGTCCAGATTCCTCAAGAACCTTGAGGTGCTGCGATATTGCAGGAGCTGAAATATCAAAATGTGAGGCGATTGCACTTGAGGTAAGTTCTCCGTTGCTAACGAGATATAAGATATCTCTGCGTCTGGGCTCGGTTAGAGCGTGGAAGGTTTTTTCTATCATAATACTAATGTAGCAGACACTTAATTAAGTGTCAACTTAAATAAAACTGACTGTGGGTTCGAGTATGGTTAATGTGTTGTTAATCGTATTCAGATTAACCCTTGCTCCGATTGGGATTGCCGCTTTATATAATCCGTGTGCAGTAGTGAGGTTGGTCATAAGCGGTTTGCCAAGTGGCACAACAAATTCGTTAATTAAGTCCTCATAGGATTTACCGTAAGCATCCAGACAGCCTGTACATTCACCCATAATAATGCCGAGACAATCCGCGAATTTCCCGCTCAGCTTCAAGTGATTCATGTATCGGTAAACCTTATTAATAGGTTCATGGGTTTCCTCTAACAGCAATATTGTACCTCGGGTATCAATTTCATAAGGAGTTCCTAAAGTATCCACAAACGAAGTTAGATTGCCGCCAACAATGGGGCCAGTTACATTTCCAGGCACTTTGCTGACTTGGGGAATGCCTGGTGGATTTTGAATTTGCCGCTGCAAAGTAACTAAGGAAGTGGCTAAATAAAATTGATTTATATTATAGGGGGGAGTTTCTGGTTTGAAATCAATCAGCAGGAGACTTTGAAAAGTGATTAGATTAGCATATTGGTACAAAACATTCAGCAATACGGTTATATCACTATAACCGGTAATGATTTTCGGATTTCGTTGAATCGAGTTATAATCAAGGTAAGGAAGTATTCCGGCAACACCAACTCCACCTCGAGTAGGCAGAATCATTTTCACCTGAGGATTCTCAAACATGTTCATCAAATCAGCAGCTCTTTGTTGATCAGTTCCAGCAAGGAATCCATCCTCTGAGTAGACATTTTGGCCAAGCAAAACGTTAAATCCCATACCTCTTAGAGTGTTTAAGCGAGCATTAATAACGTCTATTGCTAAGGGGCTACCAAGCGTTACAATACCGATTGTATCGCCTCTTTGTAATATTGGGGGAGGAATTGCCATTAAAGCACCATCCTAGCGAACGCAAATGTCATTCTAAATTCTATTAATAATATGAAGGGTTTAGGTTTCCCATAACGAATATTTTGATGAATAGGCTCATTTATTTGGATATGACAAAATTATGGAGGTTTAGAAAATGGATATGGGGCTTACAGGGAGATCCGTGTTCGTGGCAGCGGCGAGTAAAGGGCTTGGCAAGGCATGTGCGCTTGAATATGCTAAAGAAGGAGCTAACGTTACGATAGCTAGTCGAAATCTAGAGCAGCTTATAGAAGCTCGTGACGAGATAGAGATAATTACGGGGAAGAAAGTTACTATTGTTCAAATGGATGTGCTCAGTCTTGCAGATATCCAAAATGCGATACAGATTGCTGTGGCTGAGAATGGGGGTCTGGATGTTATAGTGACTAACGCCGGTGGACCACAAAGCGGTAATTTTGTTGACATGGAGGATGCCGACTGGGTGCAGGGCTTTGAGCTGAGTTTATTGAGCACCATACGATTAATTCGTGAAGCATTGCCTTTTCTGCAAGCTGCAGGGGTGGGGAGGATTGTTAATCTCGCTTCAATTTCAATTAAGCAGCCAATCGCTGGCCTTATTCTATCCAACGTGTTCCGGGCAGGTGTGCAAGCATTGACGAAAAGCTTAGCTACCGAGCTGGCAAAAGACGGCATACTGATTAATACAGTTGCACCGGGCAGAATCGCAACAGATCGGATTGCGGAGCTGGACAGCAAGAGAGCCTCTGAACAGAATCGTGCAATGACAGAAATCCAGAATGAAGCTATTGAGCAAATACCGCTTGGTAGAATGGGGACTCCCGAGGAGTTTGCAAGGATCGTTGTCTTCTATGGTTCAATGGCTAATACGTATGTGACTGGGCAAACCTTGCTGGTTGATGGGGGTATGGTTAAGGGGATTTAGTGGGGGAATTCGGAGTAAAAGAGTAACACCTTAAGTCATTCATGACCTTAAGGTGTATTTGTTGGTTCAATAAGAGAATTTACTGCAATGAATTGGTGTGCTTTTTAAATGGATAATTTCTTGCGGGATCCCGTAAGCTTCAGCTGCCTCGTATATGGAAGTATTCGAATTTTGAAATTGATATATAACGTCATCCGGGATAAGAAGCTCGACAGCAAATTCGTTTGCTTCACGCTCAATGCGATCAATGGAGTAGAAAGTATTCTTTCTGAGAAAAGGCGTATTCACTTTAGGGTGGAGAATCAAATGTCCGAGCTCGTGGGCGCAGGTGAATTTTTGTTCCTTTTCGTCCATATTGCAGTTGATGTGAATCATTGCAGACCGCCTATAAGTATTAAAGTAACCCATCA
The DNA here is from genome assembly GCF_009728935.1 of Paenibacillus psychroresistens. Taxonomy (GTDB): domain Bacteria; phylum Bacillota; class Bacilli; order Paenibacillales; family NBRC-103111; genus Paenibacillus_AC; species Paenibacillus_AC psychroresistens. The sequence goes on from NZ_CP034235.1 coordinate 609,062, forward strand.
TTTCGCCTAACTGCTCAAATAGAACCTTTATATTCTTCTGGGATGCTATCTCAAAGGGGTTATTGGTTCTGTGCAATTTAATCAGTTGGGCTACAGTCTCTTTGATCATCTGTATCCCGCCCTTTGGTCGCTACGTTCGGTATTTGTTTGGTGTGAATTTCTGCTTGGCCATTTCTTTTGCTAGGCGCATAGAGTTTTCCAGTGAAATATGAAAGAGGCGTTTAGTTTCATCATCCATAGGTTCTCCGTTGAAAGCCAAGGCTACGTTGGATTCCAGATCGGCAAGCATTCCCTCCAGATCTCTCGCTATGTCTCTTTTATCTTTGGGCGTTAAGCTGTAATCTCTTCCTTCACCAGCTGCTGAAGGTTCGGAGGTTCTTCCGAGCAGATAGTCTGATGTTGAATCAAGGATATTAGCAATCTTATCCAAATCATTGCTGTTGGGAATCACTCTGTCATTCTCAATATGACCAAAATTAGAGCGTCCCATGTTCAGTTGCTGTGCGATTTCAATCTGGGTCAGGTTTTTCTTGGAACGTAAGCCGCGAATACGATTGCCGAGAGACATAAAACTTCCTCCACTTCAATTGGGGTATTTTAAATACTTGACGGTATTATGAATACCTCATATACTAAAATCAACCACAGAGAAACGAGGTGACGACCATTTTGAAAACGAATAAAGGAGCTATTCCTGTAATGAAGTAATTTGAGCTTTGAATGAAAAATGCACCTCTTGTATACTAGGAATTGTTCCAGCCAGAACAAAAACCTATACGAAAAGAGGCGCACAAATGAAGTATAAGATGAAACAGAAGCAGAATCAACGGATTACACGAATTTCTGAAAATACGTTGGTTGTAGGTGCAGACATTGCTAAGAAAATTCACGTGGCACGTGCTGTAGATTATCGTGGTATTGAGCTAGGTAAGGACTGTGAGTTTTACAATGATCGAGAAGGCTTAACGAAACTAGCTGGATGGATGAAGGGTCTACAACAGGATCATGCCAAAAGTGAAATTGTTTTTGGTGTCGAACCTACCGGACATTATTGGTTTCCGTTAGCGGCTTATCTGCAAGGTGAGGGAATTAAGGTTGTGCTCGTCAATCCGCATCATGTCAATAAGACAAAGGAAATAGAGGATAACTCTCAAACCAAGAGTGACTACAAAGATGCAAAGGTTATTGCAGATCTCGTTCGCAATGGAAAGTATACGGAACCGAATTTGCCCACAGAAGCCTATGCAGATTTACGTATTTTAATGAATTTGCGTGAAAAGGTCGTGGTGAATCTAACTCAGGTTCAGGCACGTGTACACAACTGGATTGACCGTTTCTTTCCTGAATATCTACAGGTGTTTAAGGATTGGACGGGTAAAGCTTCACTCATGGCCTTGCACCAATTTCCTACTCCGCAAGAAATTGTCTCTTTGGGCGCCAGAGGCGTTCTTGTTCATTGGAAGACGGAAATTAAGCAGGGTGTGGGCATCAAGAGAGCTGAGAAACTGTATGAGACTGCTCTATCTTCCATCGGGCTGACCGAAGGGGCGGTTGCCGCTCGGATAGAGCTAGCCGCTTTGTTAGAGCAGTTTAACCTGTTTTCTAAGCAAGTAGAAACGATCATGCAAGAAGTTCTGAAAATTCTTGGTGAGATCCCAGGAACAGCGCAAATGCTGGGCATTCCAGGAGTGGGTATTACAAGCGTGGCAGGATTCCTAGCAGAGGTAGGAGACCTGAATAAGTATGATCATGGACAACAGATTATTCGTTTAGCTGGCTTGAATCTTAAAGAAAACAGTTCTGGCAAGAGAAAAGGCAAGACGGGAATAAGTAAACGAGGACGATCGCGTCTTCGGGGATTACTCTTCCGTTGTATCATGCCAATGGTAGCGAAGAACGCAGAGTTTAAAGCACTACACAAGCATTATACAACGCGAAGCCAGAATCCGTTGAAAAAGAAGCAATCGCTTATCGCATTATGTGGAAAACTGGTACGTGTACTCTTTACACTTGGAACAAAGCAAAAAGAATATGACGCCTATGATGTAATAGGACCTGTTCGCTTAGTGCAATTACAAAAAGATGCTGCATAAATTGAGATGTTCACTTATTCACATGTGGACAGAAATGAATCAATAATAAGAAGTGTGAATTCTCACTTTATTAACATGTTTACAACTTGACAATTGAAGCACCGGAGAAGCCGAAGTTAATTTTCCATAAGGGCCATGACCCAGTTAAGGAGCAAGAATCGGCCTCCACCCCTTGAGAGGTAGAACGAAGGAATGTAAGGGCATAGACCCAGCGTGATATGGGAGGGTAAACCCCAAGGGTGAATGTGGAGATCCACTGTGCGATCATAAACAATATTCACAGTTTGGATGAAAACGAGTCCAAGCCCTGTTCCCGCAACGACCCTTATAGAAATATATGGTTCTAGGAAAATGACCGATGCACGAGTCTCTGAAGCACTAACGGATCATGATTGGTGTATATTTCGCATACCCAATATTAGTATATGAATGTAATGGGGTATTGTCAATACCTCGAACGTATGATCTTTTTTTAATGAAATTGAGTATTTAAAATACCTAAAAAATAAATTAAAGGAAGTAGGAAAGAAAATGAATACAGAAGATGCTGCTATAAATGCTCAAGCCTTAGGAAATTTGAAGGGCTATAAACGCTTGCTGGCACGGATTAAATTACTAGAGAAATATCCCATTGGGAATGGAATGTATCTCACCTCGTTTCATGAGGATGATAAGCTTCAAAGCCTGCACAAGCAGCTTAAGGGGATTCCTTCTTATATGTACTTAAGCAAACATGAGCAGGAGCTCGAAGCAATTGCAGTAGCCTATCTTGAAAAATACCCAACTGGAACCCGAAGCCAATTAAATGAAGTGAAGAGCATAAAGCCTGTTAATGAGGAAGATAGAAAAATGTTTAAAGAACTGAAGCGCAAAATTGAGAAGGTAATTGAAGCTAGAACAGGCTCATATGATGGCTACGATGGAGTGATTAAGCGTCTTAGTGAGCTTCAGGATTTGCAAAAACAGAAGGAAACCATTGAATTTTCCTTGGACGTATTAGCGGAGTACCAGCCTGATTACGCCCAGCTATTGAGATTAAGATATATCGAGAGCAAGTCAGTAGATGAAATTACTATCCAACTCGATACGTCACGTAGAACGTTTGACCGTTGGCTTGCCAAAGCTAATGAAGAATATGCAGCATTGGCATCTGTGACCTAAAATTGGCGGAAAATTGTCTTTGGAATGTGGATGACAGCCGAGGATTTGACAGGTAAGATGATAGAGTAGACAAATTAGATAAGAGGTAAACAACCAAGTCGCAGCTCACTTAGAGTCGTGGCTTTTTGTTTGTCTCAAATCCTTATTAAAAGCATTCTCACCACAGAGGATGCTTTTTTCCTGCCCTGCCACATGGCTTTAAACTGGGTTCAACTCAATTAATTCGATTAGGAGTGTGATGCGTGGATTTACTTTAGCAGTAGAACGGAAGATTAGGTTAAGTATTCCGGATAAGCAGGCGAGATTTTGCAACAAAATCAGATTTAACAAAAATGGAGGGACAACCACAATGAAAGGCAACAAGAATACGGTGAGTGAAGAGGCTCTTTCCTTTTCAAAACAGCAATATTTAGAATCAAAGCGTTATACGGCCCAAGAGAAAGACGTGCTGAACGCTTTACTTTCAGCCGAAGAAGAGTACACACAGGAACAAATTATTAACATCGTGGATGAATTCCACAGAAGGGTAGTGGAGTAATGGCTGGAGGAAATTTCGTTACACAGAACAAAGTAAGACCAGGGGTATATATCAATTTTGTAGGTGAGGGTAAACCCGTTGGGTCCGTTGGAGATCGCGGGATCATGGCAATGGCGCTTTCGCTTAGCTGGGGAGCATCCAAACAAGTTGTGGCTATTAATGCAGGCGACGATGTATCCGCAACATTAGGTTATGATATTACTGCCGCACAGCTGCTGCTTGTCAAAGAAGCGCTGAAAAGAGTCAAGACCGTACTGCTTTATCGTTTGAACACGGGAACTAAAGCTTTAGTTACAACTGGGAATTTAACAGCTACGGCTAAATATGGTGGATTAAGAGGAAACAGCTTAACAATTGTCATTTCCATTAATGTAGATGATGCAGCTAAGTTTGATGTGAAGACTATCCTATCGGGTGTAGTGATGAATACACAAACTGTTGCTAATATTGCAGGCCTTGTCTCTAATGATTGGGTGGTATTCACGGGAACAGGAGCATTGGCGGCAACGGCAGGAGCTCCATTAATTAGTGGTGTGGATGGCGTGGTAACTAATGGAGATCATACGGATTTTATGGCTGCGATTGAGCTGCAGGAGTTTAATACGATGGCTTATTCAGGAACTGCAAGTGATCTTAAGTCCTTGTATGTCGCATTTGTAAAACGTCTGCGCGACGATGAGGGGAAGAAGCTCCAGCTTGTCTTGGAGAATTACCCTACTGCGGATTACGAAGGTGTAATCAGCGTGAAGAATGGTGTTATTCTCTCAGATGGAACAACACTCACCGCAGCACAGTCAACCGCTTGGGTAGCTGCAGCTACGGCAGGCGCACAAATGAATGAATCATTAACCTTTGATAATTATGATGATGCTGTGGATGTAGGCACACGTTATACCAATGCTCAAATTGAGGCAGCTATTCTTGCTGGCGAATTCGTATTTGTTCCCAGTGAAGGAAGAGCAAGGATCGAGATGGATATTAACAGCTTTACCAGTTTTACACCAACAAAAGGTAAAGCATTTAGAAAAAATCGTGTGCTTCGGTTGTTGGATGGAATCAATAATGATTTTAAACGGATCTTCGAATCCTTCTACATCGGCAAGCTCGACAATAATGCAGATGGTCGTGGATTGCTGCAAACCGAATATATTCAATATCTTAAAAGCTTGCAAGTTATCAATGCTATTCAAAATTTCAATCCACAGACAGATGTATCTGTTCATCAGGGGATTGAAGCGGATAGTGTTTATGTGGAGCTGAACGTTCAGCCAGTTGATGCAGTTGAGAAAATATACATGAAAGTGACGGTGAAGTAAGATGGGTTTTCTAAGAGCGAATGATACGATTTCAGGTCAAGAAGGCAGAGCTTATGCAACAATTGGAGGAAATGTAGAAGAAATGTTCTACGTTAAAAAAATTGAAGCGACTGTTGAGAAACAAAAAGCTGAAGTGAAAACGTTGGGCAGACGCGGCGTACAGCACAAAGCGGCAGGCTGGAGCGGTAAAGGTACTATGACGATTTATTATGTTACCTCTTATTTCAGAAAAATGATGTATGACTATATCCAGAATGGTACAGATACGTATTTCAGCATCACCATCATTAACGATGATCCCGGCTCAAGCGTTGGGTCCCAGAAGGTCACTTTACTGAATGTGAACTTGGATAGTGTGATTATGGCATCACTGGATACAGAAAGCCAAGCACTAGAAGAAGAAGTTGCTTTCACTTTCGAGGATATTAATCTGGATCAACAATTTACAGGCCCAGTAATGGCTTAATCAAATTAGGAGGATTATACAATGAGTAATTTAAACATGTTTTTTGCAGAAAATGCCCAAAGCGATCTTATCGAGGATTTTATTGTTTCAGAACGTTTTAAAGATGAGAAAAGCAATCCGGTTGCATGGAAGCTTCGCACATTGACAGAGGCTGAGAATGCGGATATTCGTGCATCAGCTACTAAGCGAGTTCAAGTAAAGCGCGGTGTAACTATGCCTGAAACCAATCCCAACGAATATATGGCCAAGCTGATTGTAGCAAGCGTGGTATATCCCAATTTAAAAGATGCTGATCTGCAAAAATCTTATGGTGTGTTGGGTGCAGAGAATTTAGTTCGTACCATGCTGATTGCTGGCGAGTATTCGACATTGGCCGAAAAGGTTCAAACCATCAATGGCTTTGACAAAGATCTCAATGATCTGGTGGAAGAAGCAAAAAACTAATCAAGGAGGGTGATGGTGAAGCAAACTATGCTCACTTCGCACTCCATAAGCTTCGCATTCTACCGCAAGAGCTATTGAAGATGTCTCAGAGGGAGAAAGCTTTCATCTATGCATCGATTAATGTTCGGGTTGAAAATGAGAAGAAAAAATAAAAGCAGACGCTTCTCCTCGATAGATGGATATTGGGGAGAACGCTGGCTTTTAGAGATTTGTGAAAGGAGATAAACCATGGCAACTGTCGGAGAAAGTTTAAAGCTTTATGACAATCTCTCCAAAGTGATGAAAAAAACGCAAATTTCTATAGAAGCTACCTTGAACGCAGCCAAGCGTTTGAGAGTTGAGTTTGAGAAGAGAATTGTGCTAGATGTCAATGTAACCAATGCAATGAAGCATATTGAAAAAGTCAAGAAACACTTATCCGCTTTAAGCGGAGCGAAGAATGGGACAACGATTAAAGTCTCATTGGATACCTCTCATGTTTTAAAGCAGGTTAGCAGCTTAAAGTCGCAAATTAAGGATCGGATTGGGTCGATTACAGCTAAATTAAATATCGAAGTCCCCAAGACTTTAGAAAAACTAATGAAAAATGTGAATAAATCAGTGAAAAGTCCAACAACTGGATTAGAAAATATTAAACCTCCTGGTTCAAGTGGGACAGAAAAGGGAATGAGTAAGCCAAACAGCAAATCTAGCGGTGTTTCCTTAACCGGAGGGGCGTTAAAAATGTTCGGTGGCATAAAAAACCTCGTTTCAGGTGCAATTGGACATTTAGGTGGAGGAAAGCAGATAATCTCTTCAACCATTGGCGGTGCGATGGAACAACAAACCACAAAGGATACTATTAACCTGCGTGCCGGAAGTGAGGCGAGAGGGACGGCTATTTTTGATCAAGTATCCAAGCAAGCGTTAAAATTTGGTCAAAACGTAGAAGAGGCAATGTCAAATACGACAACATTTATGTCCAATACTAAAGATCCTAAGCAGCTAACTGATTTAAATCAGCTAGCTATGCGAATGGCTAAGCTGAATCCAGAAGAAGGCTCAAAAGGTGCAACTGCGGCTATTAAAAGCTTTATGGGTGGAGATTCCAAGGATCTTGAGGAGAAATTCAATATGAAAGGCAGTACTGTAAAAAACAGTGGTGCGATGAAAGCTGGTATATCGGGTGATTTGCAAGGCTTCATTAAAGGAATGGATAAGCTATTGGATCAAAGCGGTGTAACAAAAGCTGCATTTGAGAAGATGGTAAATGGTCCGGCTGCCCAGTGGCAAAAAGCTACAGGTAATCTTAAGAATAGTTTGACGAATGCTGGTGTTGAGGCAATGAATGCACTCGGCCCACTTGGAGAAATGATCAATAAAGCCTTTGAATCCGGCAAGCTGCAGCCATTCTTTGATGTTTTATCTAATGGACTCACTTTAGTGGTTCAAGGAATAGTGTATTTGGTCGAACAAGCCCAATGGCTTTTTGGTGTTATGCAGGATAATTGGCCGCTCGTCCGAGCTGCGCTGCTTGCAGTAGCTGCAGTGATTACTGGTGTTGTGCTCATTGCATTGTTTGAGATGGCTGCAGGCTGGTTAGCTGCTGCTTGGCCGATTCTGTTAATTATCGCTGTAGTAGGGCTGCTTATTTATGCTATTCAATCTTTTGGTGTATCGACTGGGCAAATTGTAGGTGTAGTATTTGGTGTGTTCGGTGCGTTATTTGCTTATTTATACAACTGTGTGGCTTTTATTTGGAATATTTTCGCTAGCTTTGCAGAATTTTTAATAAATCTATTTATTGACCCAGCTTATGCCGTGCAAAAGCTATTCTATGATTTAGCAATGACTTTTCTTGGGCATTTGTATAGCATGCTCGTAGGGGTAGAAGATTTTGCTGGGGGGTTCATGTCGACTATATTAAAAGCGATCAACAAGGTAATAGAGGGATTAAACTGGTTAGGTAAAGCTAAGGCCAGAATATTTGGAGGTAGCTTTGAACCCTATAAGCTTCTTGATGAAACAAATGTACATGCAGTAAGTGATCAATTGAAAAATATGATGAACAAGGTAAAAGCTCCGACTAGCGATAAAAATGTTGTGAATGTTCCTAAAATGGTGGAGAAGGATCTAGGGGATGCATTCAGCTCCAGTAAAGGCGCAGGCAAGGATTTGGTGGATAAACTATCTTCAATCAACATGCCAAAGATGAGTCCAGATAAATCTTTTAAAGATCCAAATGCGACAACGAAAAGTTTAGGGGCAGATTCAACAATTGGCAAAGTGAATGAAGTTGGAAAAATTGGTGAAACGGTTGACGTCTCGAGTGAGGATTTGAAAGTAATGCGTGATCTTGCTGAAATGAAAAGCATTCAAAACTTTGTTACCCTTACTCCCACAGTCCATATCACTACAGGTGATATTCATGAGAAAGCAGATATTCAAGAGATTATTAGAGGAATTGAGAATACACTTGCCGGAAGTATCTCAACGTCTGCTCAAGGGGTGTATGCCTAATGGCTGATAATTTAGCTATAAAGGTGGTTGAGAATAAATTTGCTATTGAATTAAGCTTTAATTACCGAGCTGTTTCTTTTATCCTGCCTATTAACCCAGAAACTATCGATATTAAAGAAAGTGGCAAAGGAAAGACGTACGATATAGTGGGCAAAGGTGGAGGAACCTCAGAAACTAGAGCTGGAGAAATAAATGTCATCCAAAACCCAGCTTTGACAGAAATAAGCTTTAGCAGCAACTTCCCTGCTTCATATTATCCTGCCGTAATTGTCAAAGAAGGAGCGCTGCAGCTGCCTTCGTATTATCTGGGGAGAATAAAAGAATGGCTAAGGAGTAACCAGCCCATTCGTATTCATATTGTTAGCTCAAGCTTTGTCATTGATATCCCTGCATCTATCGAAAAATTCGATTGGAAAGAGGTTGCAGGATCACCGGGGGATATTGAATATAACATAAGCCTGAAGGAATACGTCTATTACTCCGCTATAAAAGCTAAAGTGGTTACAGCCGCCAGTAAACAGGTGCTTATTAAGAAGCCTAAAGTACGCCCGGATGAACGGAGCAGACCCGATACGTATACCCTCAAAGCAGGAGATACCTTAATAAAAATAGCTATGAATTTTTTTAATGCCGACAGCTCGCGATATAAAGATATTCAAAAGCTGAATGGTATAACGGACGCGCAATTAAAAAGCTTACAAATAGGGCGTGTTATCAAGCTCCCTAAGAATTGAGGTGAATGAGATGCTTGAGATTATTATTGATAATCGGAATGGCAACCTATGGGATATTTCTGGAATTTCTTCTGATGCGAGCTACAAGACAAGTCGAGTAGGAAAGGCCTCATCTTTTGAATTTACAATTGCAACGGGGGGCTTAAATGAAGATAAATCCTTTAAGCTGGGCAATGGTGATGTTATCCGAGTGACTAAAGATGGCTTTCCTTTGTTTTATGGCTATATTTTTAGCTTGGATAGTGGGAGGGATGAAGCTGTAAAGGTAACGGCTTATGATCAAATTCGTTATTTAATGGGAAATGGCGGTTATAAGTTTAGTTTGGGTACTGCAGGTGACTATATAAGGCGTATAGCAGCTGAAAAAGGACTGCAAATCGGATTTCTTGCTGATACGGGCCATAAGATTCCGCCTACTATCGAAGATGGTACAAAGCTGCTGGATATGATCTGTAATGCTATTTCCAAAACGCTCATGGAAACAAAACGGATTTATATTTTTTATGATGATTTTGGCCGACTTATGCTCCGAGATATGGCTGATTGGAAACTCAACCTTTTAATAGGGGATTCAAGCCTTGTTTACGATTACAAGCTAAAGCGATCCATTGATAGTGAGACATATAATCGTATCAGGCTCGCCCAAGGGAAATTAGATGAAGGGAAGAGAGGCATTTATATTGTTCAGGATAGCGCAACAATTGCACAATGGGGGCAGCTGGAGTATTACCAAAAGATAGATGACAAAATGAACTTAGCTCAAATTAATCAGAGCTTAGACAATTTACTGGAGTTAAAAAATCGCGAGTCCAGAAGCTTCAATATTGAAGCATTGGGTGATTTAACTGTAAGGGCTGGTTGCAGCATTTGCATTAATATTCAGGCTAAAGCGATTAATAGTTATTTTCTGGTTGAAGAATGCACGCATAAATTTGATGGATTGGATCATACCATGTCTCTGGAACTGAGGGTGTATGGATGAAACTCTTAAATTTAATTAAACAGGCAAGTATTGGAGCTGTAGAAGCAGGGAATCCGATGAACGTCCAATTTGGTATGGTCTCCAGCATGAATCCTCTCGAAGTGAACTTAGATCAAAGGTTCACACTTGAAGAGGATTTTTTGATTGTTCCGGATACACTGACTGAGCTGATAATAACAATTGGCTCAACGGAATATACCATCAGACGCGGATTGGAGCTTGGAGATAAAGTCATTTTACTGCGCGTTCAAGGTGGACAGCAATTTATTATTTTGGATAGGGTGGTGGGGGTATGATCCCACAAGGTGGCATAGGCAATACCCAAGAGTTAGAGGAAGGGCAAATACCTAGCAAGACCTACCGAATGGACGTAACAAGCCAACGTATTGTTGGTTTCGTTGATGGTTTGGAGGCCATAAAGCAAGCGGTGTTTAAAATACTCCAAACAGAACGATTTGCGTATCCCATTTATAGTGGGAATTATGGCAGTGAATTCGCAGCTGCAATTGGACGAGATTCTATTCTTGTTGAATCCAGGCTAACTAGAATTATTCAAGAGGCTTTATTGCAAGATGACCGTATTACAGATATCCAAGACTTACAAATAACATTTCTCGGAGATGAAGCAACTGCAGCATTCACAGTGGTCTCACAATTCGGGAGCTTTCAAGTCGTACAGGAGGTGTAGAAAATGTATGAAGCTCAAACGTTTGAAGAGATTTTAACAAGGATGCTGGATAGTGTGCCTAATGATGTAGATAAGCGAGAGGGTAGTATTATTTATGATGCCTTATCCCCTGCGGCTGCTGAGCTAGCACAAGCCTATATCGAAATGGATAGTAATATTAATCTCTTCTTTACTGACTCATCAAGCGGGGACTACTTAGAAAAACGTGCTTTGGATTATGGATTAATTAGGGATCCTGCAACACAAGCTCAAAGGAAAGGTTTATTTTTCAGCAGCCCAGGTGTGCTTTTTGATATACCTATTGCCAGCCGATTTTCAATTGATAGTCAGAATTATACTGTGACGGAACGGATCTCTTTAGGGACATTTATCTTGGAGTGTGAAAGTTTCGGGGTGATTGGAAATCAAGATTATGGGAGCATGCTTCCGCTTGATTACATTTCTGGTTTGGTTGATGTACAGCTGGCAGATGTAATTGTTCCTGGTGAGGAAAGTGAGAATGATGATGCCTTTCGTCAAAGGATACTTTTGCATGCGCGGTTTCCTTCGGCTTCTGGGAATAAATCGGATTATATTAATTGGTCGCTTGAGGTTCCAGGTGTAGGTGGAGCGCAAGTTGTTCCATTGGCATATGGACCTGGTACGGTAGGGATCACGATTGTAGATTCTGATGCAAAGCCTGCCAGCATTCAGCTTATCGCCGATGTTCAGAATTATATTTCCCCAGTGACTGGGGATGGCAAAGCCCCTATTCTCTCAGGTGTCACTGTTGTAACAGCAATTGGAGTTGCGGTAGACGTGACGTCAGCTATTGTTTTAGTTAGCGGCTACACGTTATTACAGGTTAAAGCTACATTTGAAACAGCCGTAATTGCCTATTTGAAAAGCATTGCTTTTGCTGCAGATCCAACAGTGAAATACACACGAATAGGTTCATTGCTTTCAGAAACCCTTGGTGTCCAGGATTATTCTGGATTATTGATCAATGGTGGGGTAGCGAATGTTTCCGTTATTGCTGGACGTGTGGCAGTTAAAGGGACGGTGACATTAACTTGAGTGTCTTCCCTGTAACTAGCGAAAAAGGGCTGGAAATGCTTTCTAGCCTTCCTGCCTTTTATGAAATATTCCGTGAGGTTCGAATTATTAATCAAATAGAGGGTGCAGAGCTAGATGATGTGTTCCAATCTGTGGATGACGTACTTAATCAGGTCTTTATCGATACCGCATCCTGGGGGCTGGCTCGTTGGGAATTCGAACTTGGCATTCCCACAAACCTCAGTAAACCTTTAGAACAGAGACGAAGTGTAGTGCTGTCTAAAAGGCGAGGTTATGGAACCGTAACAGTTGGCTTAGTGAAGAACGTGGCAGAGGCTTATGCGAATGGTGAGGTTTCCGTTACGGAAGACAATGCTAATTACTTGGTCATCATAAAATTTATCAGCACCCACGGCATCCCTGAGAATTTGGCAGATATCCAGAATGCTTTACGGGATTTGATTCCGGCTCATTTAGCCATTTCTTATGAGTTTAATTACTTCATTTGGAACGAATTGGATGCGCTTAGTAAGTCATGGGATCAAACAGACGCATTCGGTTTTACATGGGATCAATGGGATATTTACTCATAAAATAGAGTCAGGAGGAAAAATTCATGTCAACACAAACGAACAAACTCGCTTTGTTAAAACCAGCTGGAAATGAAGCGAATACGAGAGCAAATTATAATGCTTTAATAGATCAAATTGATGCAGTTGCTATGAAGGATGCTTTTTATTGTAAATCTGCTGTTTATAACAGTGGGACAAGCAAGATTGATGTAACGATTGGTTCAGGAACAATTGTATTCTTACAAACGGTTGTTACTAAATCAGCTGACAGTGTTTATTCAATAACTACTCCAGCAATCAACACAAGCTATTATGTCTACTTGAGTAACGCAGGACTGTTTTCTAGTAACACAACAGGTGTAGAGGTTGATGGTGCGATAATGGTATGGAAGGTAATCGTAGGGTCTACTTTGGCGGCCATTACATTACTTGATCTGCGAAGTATTGTTTCTGGATCGGCCCAAACGGTAAAAGATTTGTTGGATGCACATTCTGCCAGAGTCGATAATCCGCATTTAACAACAGCGGCACAAATTGGGGCATTGCCAATTGGTGGGGGAACATTAAGTGGCGCATTAATTTTAAATTCAGATCCTGTATCAGCATTTCAAGCAGTTACTAAGCAATATGTAGATGCCTATGCCCTTGGCTTAGATACAAAAGTATCTGTTCGAGCAGTTGCAGTTACAAACATTGTATTAAGTGGGACACAAACTATTGACGGTGTAGTTGTAATTGTTGGCAACCGTGTCCTTGCTGTTGGGCAAACGACAGCATCACAGAACGGGATTTATGTTGTTTCCGCTGGGGCATGGACTCGTTCATCCGATGCGGATACATCTGCGGAAGTTACTAGTGGCATGTATACGTATATTGAAGAGGGAACAACATTTGGAAAGAACGGATATAGTTTAATCACACCAGATCCGATTGTGCTTGGAACAACTTCATTAACCTTCTCATTATTTAATGGTCCTGGATCAGTCACAGTAGGAGTAAATTTAGTCAAGTCGGGAAATCAAATATCGTTATCTCCTTCAGTGGTGCTTGGGGGAGAAATGGATGCAGGAGCACATACTATTGGCTTTACAGAATTTGATAACGGGAATAGTGGAGCAGCTAAAACAATTGATTTTCGGTTAAGTAACAAACAAAAAGTAGCAATAAACGCAAGCACAGTATTGACGTTTACAGCACCTTCGAAACCCTGCAGCTTAACTTTAAAGTTGACTTATGCTGGCGCGTTTACAGTAACTCTGCCCTCACATAAGAAACCAGGTGGAGTTGCATTAACCTTCAGTAGTGTCAATTTAGCTGTGGATATACTCTCCATATACTGGGACGGCACAAGCTATTATATTATGAATAGCCTTGCTTGGTCATAAGGAGCTGGTTATGTGACAATTACTAATAACACAATTGAAAATACTGTAACTCAATCTAGTAGGAATTCTGTTAGCGGCGCGGCAAGAACAATAGTGTTTATGACATTTAGCCCACTTATAAGCGGGGTAAGTTTAGTTTATTATAGTGAAACTTTATGGCATATAGCTGGAAGTCCTTGTACATTTGTAGGCTTAAACATTCAGCTTATTCGAACTTCTGATAGTGTCGTTATGGCTACAGGAACAGCTTCTGGAATTACTAGTGGGGTTGCACCAAGCATTGGAAATATAACTTTCAGCCCAACTGTTACATTAGTAAGTGGAGTCCAATATAAAATCACATTTGCCTATACTTCATACAGCGGAGGGGGTCTTTATTATTGGGGTACAACAGGCACGACGAAAAACAATACACAAATACAAATTTATCAACCGGGTTCATTTGATGGCCAAGGGTATTTAAATTACAACGTATTTACCAACACAGCACCAAATGCTCCAACTTTAACTGGTTCTAATAGCGGTCTTTCTACTACTGTTAATTGGAACTTTAGCGATCCTGATGCTGGCGATACTCAAGGTTGGTTTAGATATCAAGTATGTTCAAACAATTTATTTAACGGGACTGGGACTGCGTGGGGTGATACTGGACAACAAGCTGGAAATAATTTAACTTATTCGGATGGCAAACCAAAAGGAACTTGGTATTTTCGTGTTATGGTATGGGATGCTGCTGGAGTTGCCTCGCCTTGGTCAAACACACTTGTACTTAATACCAACTCAGGTCCAAATGCACCAACGATCACATCGCCGACTTCTGGGCAACACGTTGCAACACAAACGCCGGCAATATCATGGACGTTTAGCGATCCTGACGGCGGTGATGCACAAAGTGCCTTCGCAGTTGAAATCGTTAACTCTGCGTATAACGCAGTTCTCTGGACTAGCGGATGGATTACTGGTGTTGCCACTCGAAGCTACACAATTCCTGTTGGAGCTGTTACTGGATATGGTACACACTACGTCCGAATGCAGGTCAAGGACACAGCAGGGACCATAAATGCTGCAAATGGAACAGGTGGTGGCGATGCCAATTACGGCAACATGATATTTTATGTAAATAAACCCCCACTTGCTCCAACGTTGACAACACATGCAAACATTAATCCAAATCTAGGTCAATCCTTTTTATGGACCTTTAATGATACTGATGTTGGTGATACACAATCAGCATATCAAGTTCAATGGCTGCGTGTTTCTGATAGTGTTGTTGTGCAAGATACCGGAAAACAAGTTAGTGCAGGATCATCGTTTAGTATCGCAGGAAATGCCTTTGTTGCTGGTATTCAGTACAAGTGGCAAGTTAGGACTTGGGATAATTATGACGTTGTAGGCCCTTATAGTGGTTTTTCTACTTTCTATACATTTGCCCCTTCTTTAAGTTTTGGTACCGATTTTTAATAAGATTGTGATCATCCGTTCCATTAATATTTTTACTAGATTTTATGATCTTATGTAGCCCCTAGTATAACAGGGGCTATTTTACGTTATTTTTGAAAGAGGTGATTATAGTGGGAAACGAAGAAGTACAATCCGAAATATTGCAAAGGCTTACTAGAGTGGAAACTAAGCTGGATATGCAGCTTAATGCCAAGGACATTGCAAACGATGCTTTAGGGAGTGCTAAATCTGCCAGTATTAGATTAAATGAGTACAAGATTAAATTGGAAGAGGTGGATAGACACTTCGATAATGAGATTAAATCAATGAATAGAAAAATTGAAAGTGAAGTAAAAGAAATCGGCAAAACGAGAGATACCGATATAAAAGAATTAAAACTGGATAGACGCTGGCTAATCGGAACATTGATCACTGTAGGCTGCTTAATAGTTGCAGTTGTAACGTTGGCTATGAAGGTTTCAGGTATGTAGATAAATTATTTTTTTAAAATGGAGGTTTTAAAATGGAATGGTCTGCAATAGCTCAGCTTATTGATCCTAAATTAATTATCGTGGTCGCAGCATGCTGGGTATTAGGCTTTATTCTAAAACAAACACCAAAGGTAGCAAACTGGTCGATTGTTTTTTATGTTACTTTATTTGCGATTGTATTTGCTGTTTGGATGATGGGACCTACTCCTGAGGTGATTTTACAAGGTATTCTATGTGGAGCAGTCTCTGTATATGGCTATGAATTTATCAAATCGCTTAAAGGTGCTCAAGAAGAAAGTAAGGAGACTGAATACAAATGAAACCATTTGAAGCTTATAGAATTACATCTCCTTATGGTCCTCGTCCAGATCCATTCACAGGTAAACCGACATTCCATACAGGAATCGACCTGGTGAAGGCGGATAAAGCACCTATTCTGGCGTTTATGTCCGGTGAAGTGGTTCATGCCAAAGAAGGTGTGACAGGCTCGGGTTTTGGCGGTTTTGGCAATGTTGTTGCGTTGAAAGATTTAAATGGAGCGATTCAATTCTATGCCCATCTATCCAGTATAAGCGTAAAATTAAACCAAAATGTAGTTGCAGGTCAACAGATTGGACTTCAGGGCAATACAGGACATTCGGCAGGATCGCATTTGCATTTTGAAGTGAGGCTCAAGAATTCATCTGGTTTTGGGTTTGGATCAAATACTGAACCCACAGCCTATATACAAAAATATAGGAAGGAGGAAGCTGAAATGTCCAAGGATGATGCGAATAAAATTATAGATCAGCTAAAGATCTTGTGGGGGGCTGAAGTAAACCAAAATAAGAAAAATGAGATTCACCGGCTTGCCAATGTATTGCGAATTGCTTCTGATCAACCCATTCAATAATATCGCAGCAAAAAGGTATTGATGACTATTGCTATTTATGATACAATATGTATTGCTTTGATACAAAATGTAGTAGTTGCGTATCCAACTATCACAAGGATTTTAAATTAAGAGGAGGAAAATTATGAAGAAAACAACTGTAATCCTGCTGCTGGTTGTTACTGCGATTTTTTCGCTTACAACAGGAGCATTCGCTGCCAGCAAGCTTACTGTTATTAAGGCCTATTTGAATGGAGAGGTTAAATTCCTTAAAGACGGTGTGAATTGGCGCCCGACGGATGATAAAGGCAATGAGGTTTTGCCGATTACTTATAATGATAAAACTTATTTGCCGCTTGGTGTTATAGCGAATACTTTTAACATTCCAGTAGGGTATGATATCACTACAAAAACCATTCAGCTAGGCGAAAAGGCCGAGAATACTACATTATACGGCAAGCAAATAAAAACAGAGCATTCTGCCAATACTTTCTTCGATATCATTGATAAAAAACAGCTTATTTTCGGAGGGACGCAGTATAATGGAGCGTTCGCTGTAGGCTCAAGCGCGGGCGAGATCTATAATATGACGATTAATTTCGGGCAAAAATATACTAAGCTGCATCTTTATTTAGTAGGCAAGGTTAACTCGAAAGCTAAGGTATATAACCTGAATAAACAGCAATTATCTGAGGAAATTACGTTAATAGCAGGTGAAGTTACGGAAGTAGATGTGGATCTGCAAGGCAGCGAAGGGGTCGTTATTTATCCGTACACGGGTGACTATTCAACTGCTGATTATCCACTTACTTATGTTTTGAAAGACAGCTATTTGAAATAAAAGTAGAATTTTTCTGAAGATATACTCCGATCTTATAAGAGGGCACCTCATTTGGTGTCTTTTTATATGCAAATATTCACTGACCGATATTGTCAGGATAAATCGTTTATAATAAAATTATAAGCGAGGTGGACATATGTCAATTGAAGAAACGAAGACAATTACAGATACATTTGTGCGTGTTTCTCCAGATAGTTCAGCAGAGCATAGCAGGGTTCCCATCAGTAAGAATGAAACGAAATCCGTCCATCAGATCCAATACGAGCTTTTGACTGAACGCCCCTATTACTATACACATGAGGAATTAATTTTCCAGGTACATCTTAGACACAAAAGTATCCCGACAGACGATCCCGAAATATCTCTGGAAAGTGTTCGCGAGCAGCTTTTCTCCAAGTCACATGCCTGTCTCCGAGCATCCATGCTTCCCAAACAATATGGCTGGGGCGTGCATTATGATGCGAAGGGCCGGATTGCCCTTTATGGTATGGAATCACCGGAATATAGCGAATTTCTAGAGAACAATGAGGACAAACTAACCATTCATAATGCCATGCGCAACAAACGTGCAAGCAAGTAAGGTCGCTTACTCAATCTAAAAAGTTCGCCCACTCAATCTTTTTAGATTGAATGGGCCTTTTTTTGGTTAAGATATGGTAAACCTTTATGATTTATAGTATTAATTCCGATATAAATATTGCATATCATAGCGAAAGTATTCTAAAATATGTTTTATAAACCTCAAAGGAGTTCACATTAATGAAGCTTACGCAGGAGCAACGAATTACTTTACACGGCTTTAATAATCTTACTAAATCATTGAGCTTTAATATGTACGATATTTGCTACACGCGAACCAAAGAAGAGCGAGAAGCCTACTTGGAATATATTGATGAACAGTATAATGCAGATCGCTTAACCAACATACTTACAACGGTATCGGATATTATTGGTGCCCACGTATTGAATATTGCAAAACAAGATTATTACCCTCAAGGAGCCAGTGTTACAATGCTGGTTTCAGAAGGACCTATCGAAACAGCTCCAACAGAATCCTTCGAAGAGTCACCGGGTCCAATACCAGAAACAGTGGTCATGCACCTTAACAAAAGCCATATCACCGTGCATACTTATCCCGAATACCATCCAGATGAAGGAATTAGCACATTCCGAGCTGATATCGACGTATCGACCTGTGGTGAAATTTCACCGCTTAAGGCGTTGAATTATTTGATAAACTCATTTGATACAGATATTATGACCATGGATTATAGAGTGAGAGGCTTCACAAGAGATATAACCGGGCACAAGCTATTCATAGATCATGACATTCATTCTATCCAAAACTACATTCCGGATGCAATCAAAAACTTGTACGATATGATTGATGTAAATGTTTATCAAGAGAATATCTTTCATACCAAAGCTAAGCTGAGAGAGTTCGACCTGAACAATTATCTATTTGGTTACACAAAAGAATCATTGAGCAATGCGGAACAAAGGGATATTACTGAAAGTGTTAAATGGGAAATGGATGAAATTTTCTACGGCAAGAATATTGTTTACAGCACTAAAGTTTAACGCTTAAAATTAATCGTCAATGGAGCTTTGACCTCAGGGTCAAGGCTTTTTTTGTTGTCTAGCGAGTTATGCTCCTCTGTCGGTTATACCGTGTTAAAGGTGTAATCGACTAACTGGAAAATCTCCCTGTAAAATGATCGCAAATGGATAAAAAGGTTACTTACCGGGAAAAACTCCTTCTATTTCGGCGATTTTTCCGAAATTTTAATTCTGGGCTGTTATTAACAGGCGTTTTTCCAGCTAAAGGATCGAAAAAGACATAAAGCAAGAAATTACCAGTACATTTTCCAGCTAAATGAGTGAATCCAGCCATACAATCACCCGCAAGGTGATTTGTACTGCTCACAAGCAGTGTTCCAACAACCGTATTCACACAATTGATACATCGTTAATAAAACCAAACACTTATATATTGCGTACTATATAATTATATGGTATGTATTATATATTAGAATTTTCAAAGGAGCGATTAACGATGGCTGCTAATAAGTATGTGTTTAACTTTCAAGAGGGTAATTTAGGAATGAAAAGGTTGCTTGGTGGAAAAGGTGCAAATCTGGCGGAGATGACCGTGGTTGGACTTCCGGTTCCCCCTGGATTTACCGTAACTACGGATGCTTGTCGCGCCTACTATAACGCTTTAAGTTTGCCTGATGGACTGATGAAAGAAGTAGCTAATGGAGTTAAAGGCATTGAGCTACAGAAATCACAGCTTTTTGGTAACGCTGAGGATCCACTGCTCGTTTCGGTTCGTTCAGGCTCAGTCAGCTCGATGCCAGGAATGATGGATACGATTCTTAATTTAGGCTTGACTGATATAACAGTTGTAGGCTTAGCCAAAGCAACGAACAATGTAAGCTTCGCATACGATTGCTACCGTCGATTAATCCAGATGTTCGGCAATGTTGTGTTTGGGATTGAATCGATCTATTTTGAGAAGCTGCTTCATCAGCTTAAGCGTGAGCTGCAAGTGGAGCAGGATCAGGATGTAACAGCTGAGGGCTGGAAGCAGCTGATTCTGCAGTTCAAAGCGTGCATTGAACGCCATGCGCGTAAATCCTTTCCGCAGGATGTGAACGACCAGCTTAAGCTGGCGATTGAAGCGGTATTCCGCAGCTGGAATAACCATCGTGCCCAGGTGTATCGTAGAATCAACCAAATTCCAGATGAGCAAGGGACCGCGGTTAATATTCAAGCGATGGTTTTTGGCAACCTTGGGCAGGATTGTGGCACGGGAGTTTTATTTACGCGAAATCCATCCACGGGCGCTAAAGTATTATTCGGCGAATACCTGACTAATGCTCAAGGCGAGGATGTAGTTGCAGGCGTTAGAACTCCGCTGCCAATCAACGAATTGCAGAAGGAAATGCCGGAAGTTTACTCTCGTCTAGTCTCAATTGCTGAGCAGCTTGAGCTGCATTATCGCGATATGCAGGATATAGAATTCACTGTGGAAAAAAATAAGCTATACATGCTGCAAACCCGAAACGGGAAACGCACAGCCCAAGCAGCTTTAAAAATAGGTGTAGATTTAGTGCGCGAAAATATAATATCCGTTGAGGAAGCCCTGCAGCGCGTAGAGGTCTCCCACTTGGATATGCTGTTGCATCCAACTATTGATCCGGAAGCTAAGATTGACGTGGTGGCAACAGGCCTTCCCGCATCCCCAGGAGCCGCATCAGGGCAAGCTGTATTCGATGCGGATACGGCTGAGCAATGCGCGCGAGCAGGGAAGAAGGTCATTCTGGTTCGTTCGGAAACGAATCCAGAGGATATCCATGGTGTATTAGTCGCTGAAGGCGTCTTAACAAGCCGCGGAGGCATGACTAGTCACGCAGCAGTTATAGCTCGCGGCATGGGCAAGCCCTGTGTTTGCGGCTGTGATGAAATTGGTGTCGATGCAGAAGCCAAGCAGTTTACGGCTGGAGATCGTACCATTAATGAAGGCGATTGGATCTCGATCGATGGTGCTACAGGTAGAGTTATCATAGGTATGGTCCAGCTTAAAGAAGCAGATATGTCCGAGGAATTGGTGCAAATGCTGGAATGGGCGGATGGAGTACGCCAGCTTCAAGTATTCGCTAATGCCGATAGCCCGGAGGATGCTGCAAAAGCTAGAGAGCTTGGCGCGCAAGGCATCGGTTTATGTCGCACGGAGCATATGTTTATGTCGGCGCAACGGCTTCCTATCGTTCAGGCGATGATCCTCGCAGAATCATTAGTAGAACGCCAAAGCGCGTTGAATAAGCTGCTTCCTATGCAGCAAGCTGACTTCGAAGGTATTTTCACAGCTATGGCTGGGTTGCCCGTAACCATTCGGTTGCTTGATCCGCCATTACACGAGTTTTTGCCAAACCTAGAAGATCTGGTTAGCCGTCATATTCGCATGACCATTCAAGAAACGGAAAGATCCGCTGAGCAAGATGCCTTAGAGAAATTAATCCGTAAAGTAAGATCAATGCATGAAACCAATCCGATGTTAGGTCAGCGCGGATGCCGGCTCGGTATTCTATTTCCAGAAATATATGAAATGCAGATTGAAGCGATCTTCCGTGCGGTGTTGAGATGCTTAGAAAAAGGAGTCACTGTACTGCCTGAAATCATGATTCCACTGGTCAGTCATGCAAACGAGCTGAAAATTTTGCGTGAGCTGGTTGATCATGTGGCTGAGCAAGTGTTGTTAACGCATAAGAATAGCTGCCCTTATAAAGTAGGCACGATGATTGAGGTTCCGCGCGCAGCTTTAACGGCCAAGAAGATTGCTCCTTACGCAGACTTCTTTTCATTTGGGACGAATGATTTAACGCAAATGACCTTTGGCTACAGTCGAGATGATGCGGAGGGCAAATTTCTCACGCAATATGTCGACCAAAAGCTTTTGGCAGCCAATCCTTTTCAAGTCTTGGATCGAGATGGTGTCGGTCAGCTGATTGAGCTTGCCGTTGAGCGTGGGCGTTCAGTGAAACCAAAGCTAAAAACAGGAATCTGCGGTGAGCATGGCGGCGAGAGAGAATCGATTTTCTTCTGCCATGAGACAGGCTTGAATTATGTTAGCTGTTCGCCTTACAGGGTTCCTTTAGCAAGAATTGCAGCAGCTCAGGCCAAATTAGTGCTCGGAGATCAGAAAATTGCTATAATGCCGATTGTCTCTTAATGCAAAGAAGGGTATGATATGGAAAATAGAAGTAAAGATTATGCTTACGAAGCGAGTTTCGCTGATGCGAAACTTTAAGGAGATGAAGGGTCATTCAATTATCGCCGCGCCAACTGGAAATTGTACGGATCGTCCAGCTTCATGCTCCGATCACAGGAGAACAAATTGCAGAGCAATTGGGTACAGGACGACCTACAATTCGTTCCGATTTATCCGTTTTAGTGATGCTGGAATATATTGATGCTAAACCGAAGGTGGGTTATTTTCCAATCGGTAAATCGTCGAAGAATCACCAACTGAATCCAAGTATGGTTCGACTTAAGGTCAAGGATGTACAGGCAATGCCTGTTATTGTAAGGGAAACAGCCACAGTGAACGATGCTGTGGTTACGCTTTTTCTCGAAAATGTGGGGAGCTTAATTGTCGCCGATGCGGAAGGGATCCTGCAAGGGGTTATTTCACGTAAGGATTTACTGAAGGTGACACTGGGAAATCCAAGTGCATCGACGATGCCAGTTGGCTTAATTATGACCCGCAGACCGAATATAGTTACCGTTTCCCCAGAGGATGATGTGATCGAAGCCGCAAGAAAAATGATGCATCACCAAGTAGACAGCTTGCCTGTGGTTCTTGTGCATACGAATGATAAAGGCATTGAATCCTCAGAGGTAATTGGCAGAGTTACGAAATCAACGATGACTCAGATTTTATTGAATTTATTAACAGATGCATATTAAAGGAGGGGTAGATGGTGTCGCAACTGCAGCAAACGATTACGGTCTGCTCCGATTCTGTTGGGGAAACAGCTGAAACGGTAGTCCATGCGGTCTTGAAGCAATTCAGCAATCATGAGATCAAAATAAGGCGAATCGGCCACATCCAGCATGAGGATGAAATTCAAAACATCATGGAAGAGGTTGCCCAGCAAGGTGGATTTGTGGCATACACCTTAGTCCAGCCCGAGCTTAGAGAAATGATGAAGCAGGAGTCCATTCGTTTGGGTGTCCGTGCTATTGATATAATGGGGCCGATGATTCAAGCGGTTATTGATACATTTAATGATGCTCCGAGCAGTAAGCCAGGCTTGCTTCATCAATTGGATGCGGAATATTTTCGGAGAGTGGAAGCTGTGGAATTTGCAGTGAAAAGCGATGACGGGCGGGATACTTCTTCTTTCTTAAAGGCGGATCTTGTATTAATTGGTGTATCACGTACTTCTAAAACACCTTTGAGTATCTTTCTAGCACATAAAGGCTACAAAGTTGCCAACCTGCCGCTTGTTCCTGAGGTTAAGCCACCGAAGGAGCTGTTCTTAGTCCCTTCGAATCGAATTGTTTCACTAGTTATGGATGCAGATCAGCTGCTGCGTATCCGCTCCGAACGTCTTAAAGCGCTTGGTTTGCCCAATGGCTCTAAGTACGCTGGTATGGAACGAATTCTCGAAGAACTGGATTATGCCCATGCGCTTGTTAAGCAGCTAGGCTGTCCGATGATTAATGTAACCGATAAAGCCATTGAAGAAACAGCAGGGATCATACTCGATTATTTGCAATAAGCCATAATAACTTGGTTAAATAGAAGCTGAACTAAAAGCATCCAGCTTAAAATCATATTTATGCATAATCATCTCAATGAAAGATTCCACGAAAATAGCGTCAAATTGAAATCCCGCACAGCGCCTCATTTCATGAATAGCTTCATCAAATGATTTTGTTTTCTGATACGGCCTTTCTGTCGTCATGGCATCAAAGGAATCGATCACGCATAGCAAGCGCGCTAGCTTCGGGATTTCTTCCCCTATAAGTCCATAAGGATAACCTTTTCCATCCATTCGTTCATGATGAAGTTCAACCAGAGGAATTAATTCTTTATATTTATCAATCGTTGAGACAATATCTTTGCCCCATTCAACATGCCTTTTCACGGTTTCCCATTCTTCTGCGGAAAGCTTGCCTGTTTTCTTGAGGATATGCTTCGGAACCTCGAGCTTACCAATATCATGGAATAGTGCGCCAAGAATCAAGATCTTTTTCTCGGAGTCGTTTAAAGCAACATAATCGCAAATATCCATAGCATATGAAAACACGCGCTTACTGTGCTGAAAGGTATAGACATCCTTGGATAAGAAGATTTTAAGCTGTTGCTCGATCTCATGAATGTCCTGCTCAATGTCAATTGTTTTCTGAAACAGGGACTGTTCATTATAGATATGTACTAAATTTTTTCCTTGGGCTTTAGCATAATACATCGCTTGGTCAGCTTTATCCAAAAGCTGTGATTTATTATAGATGCCTTTTGCGTATTCAATAATCCCTGCTGAGAACGACAAGCAACCATGTGAGAATAACTCCGTGCCTTCATAGTAGGAGTCATTAATTTTCTTGCGCAGCCCGTTTATAAAAGAAAACGCCACTCGTTCCGACGTATTGGGCATTAATATCGTAAATTCATCTCCTCCATATCTAGCAACTGTATAATTAGCAGATTTACATTCTTTTAGCAGTAAAGCACCGAAAAACCCAAGCAGCTGATCTCCTTTAAAATGGCCAAGGGTATCGTTATATTTTTTAAAATTATCGACATCAAGAATTGCCAGACTAAATGAGGTTGCTGATGCCTTCGCTTGAATTAGCTCTTTTTCGAGAATATCTTCAAAATATCCATGATTATACAAACCAGTTCGTTGATCGCGGATCGATTTTTCTGAAACCTCTTGGTATAGCTCGAATAATTTTTTGAACGAGACAGATAGAAGCACGGAAATACATACGAATAAAAATAAGCTGAAATAAAGATTTGTTTTAAACATAATACTCAAAACAAGCGATAAAAGTAGTGTGCTGATATAGGCTGTTATCGTTTCCTTGAAAAAACCTCGTAAGACATCTAAAAAATTACCTTTAATTTTTATCAAATAAAAAAATCCCACAAGCAGCACATTAACCAAAAAATAAATGGCTAAGGATATAATATAGGGGAAAAGCTGCTTTGTTTCTATAGGGCCAACTTCTCCGCCTGTTTGAATAAAGGTAATATATGCAGCGACGAGCATCAAACTATAGCTAGAAAAATTAGCAGCATGCTTCCACAAATTCACTTTGCGTTGATACAGTGTAAAAACTATTGCACTGATTAAGAGTACATTCAGAGAGAATTGAATGCCAAATGTAAAAATTACAGCCATATAAAGGGCGGAATCCATAGAAAGCGAATTCCCTTCAGGAGGCATTGGAATTGTAATTTGATTAAGGATGATTACTGTTAAAGCTAATGCATATATTAATACCCAATCGGAAGGTGACGTCGGAAACCAATGAAGATTCAGGATGAAGATGAGAGTACCCACTATACATAGGCTTGTTAAATATAAATTTGCAGGTACTGAAAGGCTCCGCTTAAGTTTAGTTAAATTCATCCGTTCTCGACCTTTCGTTACAAGAGTAAAAAAAGGAAGAAGTGTATACACTCCTTCCATTATCTAGCTTTATTATAGCATAAAATAATTTAATTTAAATCCATTTAAACCCTGATGTAAGAGATACAATCACAGAAGCAACGATAACTACATTAAACAAAATAGCTTTCAGCTTAAATCCGCTTATTTTCATATTATTCACCTCCTTTAAAAGATAGTTATAGATTAGACGGCTTCTTCTAGCAAGGAAGTTTCAGCTTGAGCTTTTTTTCGTGAGAGCATGAGCTGTAATACAAAGACGAAGCCCCCAATGTTCATTATCACATCGCCAACACTAATGACTTTATCCCTTGGATATGGATTAGATAAGGGAATAATATCACCTAGAAAGCCAAGCCAGGTAGCATCGTTTAATAATTGATGCTTAGCATAAACACCGCTTTGCAGAGCTTCCAAATAAGAAGGATCAAGCACAGAAGACGCTTCCAAAGAAACCGGCATTCTCCCGCCATTTAGAGCCATTACTAAAAAGTTCAGAAACACACCGACCAAGATATAATAGAATCCAGGCTGCTGTCGATTGATCCATAGAAAATATAACCCAATTACATAAACTCCTAAAAAGAAATAGTCACTTACTGAAGCTACCCAAGCCGATTTACTTTGAAAAATAAAAATAAGGATTTGCAGAATGAGCAATATGGGGAAGATCCACCCACCGCGCAAGCGAAGCTCGGCAAAGCCGTTAAAATTACCTTTACGAAATAACCCTGTGATAATCGCAATTAGAATTCCGTCATAAAACATCGGTAGCGCCCCAATATGGAAGATTTTATACTAGTAATTCTATATAAGGATATGAAATCCTTTAAAGCAGGAAAAAATTAGTAGGCAAGCGAATTATTATAGTAATAGTTGAATGAAGGAGGCATTGAATTGTCTAAAGATGCCGAGCTGGTTAATGCTGCATTAAACGGGGATGTTCATGCTTTTACAGATTTGGTTGGTAGATATTCAAATGCTATTTGCGCGGTGGCCTACGGGGTGCTAGGCGATTTTCATGTGGCACAGGATGTGGCTCAGGAAGCGTTTGTTAAAGGCTATTTTAAATTGCAGACCTTGAAGAATCCAGAAACGTTCGGAAGCTGGCTTTACGCCATTGCCTATCGCTTGAGCTTAGATTGGTTAAGAAAGCTGCAAAAGGAACAACGAGCGATCGCAGGCGCTGGAGAAGAAGCAACCTTGCACAGGGATTCTTTTGAAGAGACGATTGAAAAAAGAGAAATACAGGTGGAGGTTTGGAAAGCTCTTGCAAAGCTGGATGAGCGTAACCGAATTATTGTAACGATGTTTCATCTCAATGAATTTACAATGGAGAGCATCGGGACTTTTCTTAATATGACCGTAGCTGCAGTAGATAGTAGGCTTCGCAGAGCCCGTAAAGTAATAAAAGAGGAGCTGCTGGTTGCTCATTTTGCTGAAATGTTTAAGCTTAATACTAATCAATCGATGGTAACCCAAGTAACTCAAAGAATTGTTAAACAAATGGGGCATTTCTATATTTCGGTAGCCCATAAAGCGAGCTCGACAGCTTGGTTTGTTGAACATTTCGGCTTATCCGAGGATGGGAGTGGAGATTTGCTGCTGCCCTCCGGACAAACCTTATATCTCATCCAAACTAATTCTGCTGGACTTAAGTTAATCACCGACAAATCTTACCCAGTACTAAGCTTTGCTGTTGATAATAGCCAGTATGTTTATGATTTTCTGAGAATACAGGGCATTCGCCTAGAGGTCCATGCAGAAGAATTTCTTAATAGTATGCACTTTTTCTTCTATGATCTGGACAATAACAAGTTTGGGATTCATCAAGCCAATTAATTTTTTTAACAGTGTGACGGATTATCATAGATTCGTTCGTCTATATATTGAAACTAAAATTGGAGGCTGATAAGTATGAATGAAGAAGCGCTGAGACAAGAAATAATCCCCAACAAAGTGGGGACCCCGCTATTAAAAAGAGTGTCACACAGCTATCTGCCAGTTAGCGATCTAAAACGGGCTTCAGAATGGTATGTGCAATATCTAGGGTTGAAAAAGGAGAATCCCGGTGGATCTATACTAATCCTCGGTAATGGGCAATGGTTGTTCCTCTTGGAATCGAAAACCAAGCAAAATGCGAATTTTGTTACCGATCATTGGAATGGGAATGATTATGAAATGTTCTCACTCACCTTTGAAACGGAAGACATTATTAATCTGCATGCCTCTCTTCGCCAAAGCGGAACATACGTTGAATCCATCGAAGACCAGGGTAGCTGCGGGCTGCAATTTAAGTTTAAAGATCCCGATGGCAATAAATTTAATGTCTGGCAGGATCCTCTGAGGAGCTAAGTTTTTAGTAAGAACCAAGCCTCCTAAGTGCCTAATTTTACTAGCTTACTTTGAAAAGGGTAGAATAGTAGCATGGAAGCTGAAGGAGGCTAAATGGATGTATTTTCAGGCATTAATAATAGATAAAGTCGAAAACGAGGTTCTTGTTCAAAGTAGAACGCTGCAATGGAATGATTTACCCGAAGGTGAGCTTCTAATAAAAGTGGCCTATTCCAGTATGAATTATAAAGATGCTTTGGCTTGTTCAGCGAATGGAAATATTGTTAAAAGCTATCCGTTTGTACCTGGCGTTGATCTAGCTGGGATTATTGTTGCCAGTGGAGATGATCGTTTTAAAGAAGGCGATGAGGTCATTGTTACAGGCTATGGCCTTGGTGTGACTCATTATGGCGGGTTTAGTGAGTATGCTCGGCTTCCTGCGGAATGGGCGTTAAAGCTGCCGAAAAACCTGACGTTAAAAGAAGCTATGATTATCGGAACTGCAGGCTTTACAGCAGCCCTGTCTGTTTATGAATTAGTGGAAAATGGAGTAGGCACAGCGGATGGTCCCACTCTGGTTACTGGAGCAACAGGTGGAGTAGGCAGTATGTCAGTGGCAATTCTTGCTAAGCTAGGGTACGAGGTGGTTGCCAGCTCTGGAAAACCTGAAATGATCGAACATCTGCTGCAGCTTGGTGCTTCTCGGGTGATTATGAGGTCAGAGCTGATTAAAGATCCGATAAGGGCCTTGGATAAACAGCTTTGGGCGGGAGCAATCGATTGTGTCGGAGGGCAGGCTTTAGCTTCACTTTTGCCAAGTATTCAATACGGAGGCACCGTTGCGATTAGCGGGATGACTGGAGGGGCTGATTTAAGTACTTCGGTTTTTCCGTTTATTCTACGTGGCATTCGGCTTATTGGAATTGATTCTGTACAGGTTAAGATGAGCAAACGTGAGAAAGTATGGGAAAAGCTTGCTAGCGATTTTAAACCACTACTATTCGAAAATATGGCAGAGGAAATTACCTTAGGCCAAGTAATGGACTATGTGCCTGTTATTCTTGCAGGCAAGTCACGAGGCAGGATTGTGGTTAAGCTCTAGTTAATGAAAAATAATTCGATCAAAGGGAGGAGTTTCTTTGGCTCTACGGAATTGTCCAGGCGACATACCGACCCATTTGCGAAACACCTTGATGAAATAGTTGCCACTGGAGAAGCCTACCTTCTCAGCAATCTCCTCAATCGGCAGCGTAGATTTACGCAAAAGCTGAACGGCTTTCTCCATCCGTATGTGCGTCATATATTGGTGAGGAGTAAGTTTGGTATGCTGTTGAAACAAACGAATAAAATAATAAGAGGATAATCCGACATGCCCTGCTACTTCTGAAATGGATGTATTATGGGCATAGTTAGCGTTCATAAATGCAATTGCTTGCTGAATTTCCTCAGGCAAATCATTCGTGTTTCCTGTATATTGTCCTCCGCGATACAGCTCCATCAACAGCTGAAATGCCAATCCTGCAGCTTGATAGGAATCCGAAACTTCATTCAAATAGGCTTTGCGAAACATTAGCTTCAGTGTTTGGACAACCTGTGAATCCAATTCAAATCTATGTATATTCCCTATTTGTTGAATCAACCAATGCCACGCTTTACGTGCTTCCTCGCCTGTCAAAGTCGCAAATATAAACTCCCAATTAGAGCTGGTCGAAGGTAAATAATAATAATGGTCACTAGGAATTTTTACTAGGAAGGCTTGTCCCTCTCGCAGTAAGGTAGTTTCTGTCCCTATTCGGATAGCTCCTTCTCCCTTTAAGGTATATTGCAGTAAATAATGCTCCGTCTCTCCACGCAGCAAACCATTCCAACGGTATTGCATGGAATCTATATTCTCCCAGCCGATGGCTGCGAGCTGCACAGGTGCGTCATATGGAACATGCGGGTAGCGAAAGCCAAGATTAGCATATTGAAGGTCATTTAACATAGCGCAATATATTACCCCTTTTTCGCAGTTATTTATTCTTGAAAAATAATAAGGTTAGGATATCATAGATGTAGATAGAATTAAAAGTTTTTAGTAGGATGACAGTAATTTACTATTGTGTGTGATGGATCAGGAGGGAAAACCTATGCAATTGGAGCATCGACAAATGAAATTGCAATATGCCAACAATAAAGGAGAGTTAACGCCAGCTGCATTCTACGCAGGAGTGAGGAATGAGGATTTAGCTTCTTACCATCCAGGCTTTCAATTAGGAGTTGCTGGTTATCCATACGGCTATATGGAGGGTACGCTAACTGGTTATTCAGAGCTGCCAAGAGAAATGAAGCTGATCCGACATGAAGATACTGATCAGCATATTATTTTTGAATATCGGCATGAAGTGATTGGACTGACAGTATGCGTTGAGATGGAACGAATTCCGACAGCTTCCGTTCTAAGATCAGTCACAACTGTACGCAACGAAAGCGATGCTCCTGTAGTGCTGACTCATCTTTCTTCTGCTTGTTTGCCGGGAATCGGCGGAGGAGGCATTCGCCCTTGGCATAATAAGCAGAAACTCAAGCTGCATTATGCGCTGCAAACCTGGAATGGTGAAGGGCAATGGCGCAGCGGAGATTTAGAGCAGCTTGGACTTTATCCCACATCTTTGCATCAAACGGGCTCATCGATTCATTTTAATTCAACAGGCAGCTGGAGCACGAGCCGCCATTTGCCGATGTTGGTCATAGAAGATTTAGAGACAAGCGAAGCTTGGTATGTGCAGGTAGAGACTTCGAGTATTTGGCATTTGGAAATTGGGCATCATGGACCAACAAATGCGGGTGGTGTATATATTCAGGCAGATGGAGCTAGTGAACGATTTGGTGGAGGATGGACGCAACAATTGCTGCCAGGAGAAAGCTTCATCTCTGTTCCTGTGGCGATAGGCTGCTGCAAGGGAGATTATCAGGATGCGATTCGTGAGCTGACCGCATACAGGCGTAGTCGGCTTAAACCGGAAAATGCATGGGATGGGGAGTGTCCGCTAGTTTACAATGACTATATGAATACTTTGTGGGGAGATCCAACTATTGAGAAGCTGGTACCCTTGATCGATGCTGCCGCAGCGGCTGGCTCGGAAGCATTCTGCATCGATGCAGGATGGTTCGCGGGGCGTGGAGTTTCCTGGGGGTTGGGGCTAGGTGATTGGCAGCCAAGCCATGATCGTTTTGATGAGATGGGGCTTCAGGGAATTGCTTCATATATTCGGAGCAAGTCAATGATTCCAGGCATTTGGCTCGAGATGGAAGTATGCGGCAGCGATGCCGAGCTCGGCAAAAAACCGGATGATTGGTTTCTGATGCGTAATGGAGCTCGAGTCGGTGGTGGTGCCAGATGGTTTCTTGATTTTCGTAATTCCGCTGTCAGAGATTATATAATGGATATTATTAATCATTTGCATACGGACGGCTTTGGCTATATTAAAAACGATTATAATGCATGTGTAGGCATAGGTGTGGACAGTGTTGGCGGCTCCACGGCTTCAGGACTGCTGGAGCATACAAGGGCTTTTTATCAATTTATCGATGAAGTAAAAGTTCGTTATCCTCGACTTATTCTCGAAAATTGTGCTTCAGGAGGGATGCGGCAGGATTATGGGATGTTGTCCCATTTTCACCTGCAAAGCACCAGCGACCAAGAGTTTTATCACAAATACCCCTCTATTATTACAGGCTCATTAGCTGCCTTGCTTCCTGAACAAGCGGGTATTTGGGCGTATCCTTATCCACTGTCCTTTGAGGATAAGTTTGATAAGCAGAATCCAAATGTGATCCATGAAGATGACTATCACAATCAAATGGCCAATGGTGAACAAACCATATTCAATATGGTAAATGGGTTGTGCGGTAATTTATACTTTTCAGGCAACCTTAACCTTGCAGATGAGCGCAACAAAGCGCTTATTCAAGAAGGAATAGCACTGTATAAGCTGGAAAGAGCTCATATACGGAACTCTCATCCCATCTGGCCACTCGGATTTAATTCGTATGGTGAGGATGATTGCTGGGCTTGTGTCGGATTGGCTTCTCCAGCAGGCGACCGAATTTTATTGGCGGTTTGGCGGCTTGATAGTGCGGATGCGTTTCAAGAGCTTCCGTTGGGTCGTTATTTTGCAGGGAAGCAAGCGTCTGTACGACAGCTATATCCGGTCGATGATTCACAAACAAAATCGTTTTATAACGCTGTGAAGGGTGAATTGACTGTCCATTTCCCTAAACGTTATCAAGCGCGTTATTATGAAGTGACAGAGACAGTTGGAGTACCTGAGGTAGAGATTCAAAAATAACCTAGCAACAAGCACTTGAGCAGGAGGTTCATGTCATGAATTCATTGAACAATCTTTCGTTTCCCATTAGCCACCCCAAGCCGTATCAAGTCATTCAGAGATATGGCTATGAAGCGGCTAATGCTTATGCCAATCACGCAAGTGGTCCAAGCCTTGGATCTGGGGTAATTAGTATTTCCGGTAATATCAGTGGACATAAAAGCGGAAAGCTGGAAGCTAGAACATTGCTGTTTCCTGATGCATATGGCATAGCAGTGGATTGG
Organism: Paenibacillus psychroresistens; assembly: GCF_009728935.1. Taxonomy (GTDB): domain Bacteria; phylum Bacillota; class Bacilli; order Paenibacillales; family NBRC-103111; genus Paenibacillus_AC; species Paenibacillus_AC psychroresistens. The sequence continues at coordinate 641,735 of NZ_CP034235.1, forward strand.
CAGCAGCTGGAAGTGCAATGGGAGGGCGACAATTTCCATGCTGGCTTAATCGTTCCTGCGGGTGGTTGGTACCGTTTAGAGGTTCGTTACACGGACGGTGCTGAGATTCCGACGAGTTGCACCTCTTATGTAGAGCCTGTTGGCGTTGGCGAGGTTTTTATCATTGCAGGGCAATCTTATGGTGAAAACTGCAATGGGAATATTTGCAAATTGAAGATCCTCAAGGAAGAATCAGTGCGATGAATCCAGTTACTCTAGAGTGGGGAGTCGCTCATGATCCGCAGCCAGGGGTTAGAATACGCGATGAGAATGATGTTAGGTTTAAAGGGACAATCTGGCCTCCGGCTATGAATCACCTGTTACCCTTAATTCGGGTGCCCATTGGGATGGTGAATGTAGCCTTTAGTGCTACAGCATCCAGGCAGTGGATGTCGGGAGAGCTGTTATTTAATCAATTGTTTGAAGCCGGGAATGCCATTGGCAGGTTCAGAGCTCTGCTCTGGCAGCAGGGTGAATCGGATGTGATCGAAGAAATATCACAAGAATTATACAAGAGCCGTATACTTGCGATAAAGTCCGAATTGGAGCGACAGTGGAAGCAGACCTTCCTTTGGTTGCCTGCCAAGTCTACACTGCATCCAGAGGTTTATATAAAGCCTGTTCAAGAGGGTGGGATTCGTGCAGCGATTGATGAACTATGGGGAACAGCTGGTTTTGCACCGGGGCCTGATACGGATATTCTCGGAGGAATCGGCATTCACAGAGCGGTCACCGCCAACAGCCAGCACTTTACTCTCTTGGGTCAGCAGCAAGCAGGCTTGCTTTGGTGTATCTCAATTTGGAACATGTTGCAGGGTATCGACAATAAGATGAATGAGTAAATAGGTCTGTGCGGCGATGAGTGCGCTGGATTGTAGAGGCATTGTCATTAGAGCTTTAAATTTCTACCAGATTATGAGAAAATAGAAGGGTAAATATCTGTTATACGAGGAGGATTTTAGAAATGTCAGAAGACCGTAAATATTCCATTGAAACATTAGCCGTGCATGCAGGCCAGGAAATTGATCCAACCACCATGTCACGCGCAGTACCTCTGTACCAAACGACTTCCTATGGATTTCGCGATTCAGAGCATGCAGCTGATTTATTCGCACTCAAGGAATTCGGCAACATTTATACTCGTATCATGAACCCGACAACGGATGTTTTCGAGAAGCGGATTGCCGCAATGGAAGGTGCACCTGCAGCTTTAGCAACTGCATCAGGAATGGCAGCCATTACATACTCCATTCTTAACATTGCAGAAGCAGGGGATGAAATCGTCTCGGCTTCTAGTCTTTATGGCGGCACTTATAATTTATTCTCACACTCTTTGCCGAAGCTTGGAATTAAAGTTCATTTTGTAGATCCTAGCAATCCAGAGAATTTCCGTGCAGCGATTAATGATAGAACAAAGGCACTCTTCGCAGAGACCATTGGCAATCCCAAAGGGGATGTGCTTGATATAGAAGCAGTAGCAGCAATTGCCCACGAGCATGGAATTCCTTTAATCGTTGATAATACTTTTCCAAGTCCTTACCTGCTTCGTCCGATTGAGTTTGGTGCTGATATTGTTGTCCATTCAGCAACCAAGTTTATTGGCGGCCATGGTACATCCATTGGCGGAGTTATCGTGGATGGCGGCAAGTTTGATTGGAAGGCGAGCGGTAAATTCCCAGGCTTAACGCAACCAGATCCGAGCTACAATGGAGTGGTATACGTGGACGCTGTTGGGCCGGTTGCTTATATTATTAAAGCGCGGGTGCAATTGCTTCGCGACATGGGGGCAGCTATCTCACCCTTTAACTCATTCTTACTCTTACAAGGTTTAGAAACCCTTCATCTGCGGATGGAACGCCATTCTTCGAATGCCTTGGCAGTAGCCCAATTCCTTGAGAAAAACGAAGCTGTAGATTGGGTTAGCTATACGGGACTACCAAGCCATTCATCTTATGATCTAGCTCAGAAATACTTGCCTAATGGTCAAGGTGCAATCCTGACTTTCGGAATTAAAGGTGGCTTGAATGCAGGTAAGAAAGTCATTAATAACGTGAAGCTATTCTCTCATTTAGCTAATGTAGGTGATTCTAAGTCGTTAATTATCCATCCTGCGAGTACTACACATGCTCAGCTTAATGAGCAAGAACAAGCGTCTGCTGGTGTATCACCGGGATTGATTCGTCTTTCCATTGGTACAGAAGGCATTTCAGATATCTTGTTCGATCTGGAACAAGCAATTAAAGCTAGTCAGGTTTAAGGATAAGATCAGAAAGTTTAGTTAAACCTTTTTTCTCCATAGTTTATAAACAATCAAAATGATACGATAAACTCGGAGATATTCAGAAAGGTGAGTTACCCTACATGCCAGCATACTTGTAATGGATTATAAAAGCATAGTATTACCCTTTTTAGAGGTGTTATGACCAAGGGGGTAGTACGTCTTTTTGCCCATTACAAGGAATGCAAAGTATAGATGATTTTACTTGCAGAGAGTCCTTTCACAGGGGCTCTCTGTTTTTTATTGGAAACCGATATCTCCATTCATTTATTTTGTGTTCCTTTACTTTAGGAGTGAAGGAATTGGAAAAGGTAAGGTTAAACTGGCAAATTAATAGCAATGAAGAAGATAGCATTATAAGACGTTATTGCCATAATTGCGGCAAGCTAGCTATATTCAAGGATTCAGGAATTAGGAGACACAATGCGAACGGCAAGAATATCCATGCCTACGCCATTTATAAATGCGATAAAGATCACACTTGGAATGATAAGCTGGCTAAATATAAAGCTCAATCAGAGGATTACACTACTATAAAAGATACGGATACTCAGCCGAAGTCTATCGAAACAGCAGTAGGTTCACCACCTTCACCCGAAAAGATTTCTTTGGCAGATCTACAGCAGCAAGGCACCATGGAGGTTGAAATACTACTCGAAACCGTTCAAGGCAAATGGAGATTGGATAAGCTGCTTGCCCAACAGTTGAGCGGAATCAGCCGCAGTGAAATTGTTAAAGGCATAAATGGGAGCCGAATTCTGCTTAACGGCAAACAAGTTAAACCTAGTGAACTAGTTCAAGAAAATCAAGTGATTAGGATATGTATGACCATACTGGAGTTTCATTCTAATCCTTAATGGGTAAAGGTTATAACCTACGTAAATGAGGAGATGATCTAAAATGGACAGAATGAATTATTGGGTCAGTGTTGGAAATCATGAAATTGTCCCGCAAGGAGAAGGCAATAACCATGAGTTTGAAATAGCAGCGAATGAGCAAGAATTGGATTTGCTGAGAGAGCTATTCGATGAAATGGATCAAATCGATAATAGTTTGGTATTAAAAAGAGCGAGCACTCCATATGAAGTTTTTACTCCAGCAGGTCAGGAAGTAAAGACTCTCCCTTATGATAAGAAATTAATTGACGTCTATAGAACGATTTATGATCTAGGATTGCCGAATACGAAAGAACACATTCGAGGAATGAATATTCTATAACAACAGGGAGCCTGAATCACTAGGCTCTCTTTTCTCTGTTGTTCAACTGAAAATTAGCTTAGAATAAAGCAATAGCAATTATTCTCTTATCAAAAGGAGACTTACATGGAGAAAAACTTCCTAGGTACAAATGTTATTGCCCAAATTGGATTAGTCGTGCATAACATTGAGAAAACAAGCCAGGCCTATGCCGATTTTTTTGGGGTAGAGAAGCCAGCCTGGTTTTGGACAGATGCCATTGAAACAGCGCAAACGGAGTACAAGGGCAGTCCATCTGTTGCAAGAGCTAAGCTAGCATTCTTTGAAATGGGCTCCTTGCAATTGGAGTTAATTGAACCGGATGAACATCCGAGCACCTGGCGTGAATCATTAGATCAGAATGGTGAAGGCCCCCATCACATTGCTTTCGTCATTGAGGGCATGAACACTAAAATCAACATGATGGAACGCAACAATATGAAGCTTCTGCAAAAAGGTGAATATACAGGTGGACGTTATGCCTATATGGATACATTAGGTGATTTAAAGGTGATTCTTGAGCTGCTGGAAAATGATCCGGAATCCCCGTGAATATTAAGCTGGAACTTGCGCCTTCGCTCTTACTAGGATGGCGCTGATTTTTTGTTCCAGTGTATAGAGATTTTGCTTCTGATCGGCGATTTGGCGCGATAATGAGGATGAGGTGGCGAGCCACTCCATAGCACTCTTGGTATCTGGTTTTTTAACAGCTAGATTAAAGCTTTTACCAGCAGCAGTTAGACGAGTTTTATTCTGGCTTATACTGCTTTTTGCTGCTTTGATCTGCACTTTAATGGGGGCTGTTTCAGCCAGTGTTGCGCGAATTTTTCTTATGGTAGCTGCTTTATTGTCCTTGGCTTTTTTAAGCGCATTTTGTTTATTCTGAACATCTATTCGTGCCAATTGAGCTGCTGTTGTTACCAGCTTTACTTTTTTACCGAACATGGTTGTAAGTGGAGTAGAGGCGTTTAAGAGCGGGCGATAACGATTCTTAGCCTTCTCTAAATCAGCCTCGAGATTTGCGATAATCGTAGCATCGACCTCTCTAATTTGCTGCTGCAATAGAGATAAGGCTTCATCATTTTTGTAGTGAATTTCACTGGCTTTTGACTCCGAGGTTTTTGCTTGCTCTTGGGAGGTAATCAATTCATTGTAAAGTGTATTGATTTTAACTTTTGTAGCATTATCCGTACTTGTTTTAAGTTTATCCAGGGCAGATTGGATAGGGAGATCTAGATCAACTGCCGCCGCTGCTAAATTAAAGCTAGCTGCAAATACTAGAAATACTGAGAATACGATAACTATCATTTTCATTGGCTTCATATAAATCCTCCTTAAAATGGATAAAAAGCACCTGTAAGAAAGGCAAAAAGAGCCTTTTCCTACGGGTGCTTCCACATTAGGGGACAGATGTAATTTTTTCCAATATACTTTAAATTCTTATCTGCTGTCAAGCAAAAAGGGGAAATAGAATATCAACGGTTGTTCCGACATTTACTTGGCTGGTTAAGTTTATTTTCCCGCCATGTGCTTCGACGATTCGATGACAGATCATTAAACCTAAGCCTGTTCCAGTATCTTTAGTTGTGAAAAAGGGTTCCCCTATTTTACGAATTATATCTTCTGAAATGCCTTGGCCTTCGTCTTGAATTCGGATTAAAAGCTTGGCGTCGTCGGTTAATTGAATAGTTATATAGATTTGCCCTCCTTTAGGCATGGCATCCATAGCGTTAGTTATAATATTAATAAAAACTTGCTTCAATTGATTCTCATTACAATATAAAGTCGACTTAACATTAGAATCTTTTAGCGTTATTATTACATTTCTGAGTATAGCCTGTGTATCGAGAATAGAGACTACTCCTTGGAGAATGGTGCTAATATTACCATCGCTGAAATGACTAAGGTGTGGTTTAGATAGGCTCATGAATTCATTGACAATCGTATTAATTCGTTCAAGCTCACTTTGCATAATGCTTAAGTAGTGAAATTTGTCACCCAGCTCTTTTTGCAATAACCGTGTAAATCCTTTTAGCGCAGTAAGCGGGTTCCTGATTTCGTGTGCTACACCAGCCGCCAATTGGCCAATAGCGGAGAGCTTCTCTGATCTTACAAATCGTTCTTCTGCATTTTTACGCTCGGTTAAATCACGTAAGACACAAAGCATATGTGGTTTGGATTGATAAACAATTTGTGTGCTAGATATCTCAATTGAATTCTCGCACCCAAGAACATCAAGTATTCTGCCTTCTATAAAAGCGCTTGCTTTTCCGGTTGTGAGAATTTCGTTCTTTATTTCAGTTGCATACTCATGTTGATCTGGGGGTATAAACTGGTAAACATTTTTTCCGATGAGCTCATCTTCATTTACAGCCTTTAATAATTTACAGCATGAAATATTAGTATAGACAATAATATCATTATCAAGAACTAGAATGGGTTCAGGTAAATTTTTAATCAGGTTTTGATAAGCTAGAGAGCTCTCGCGCAAAGCTTGTTCCAATTGGACGCGTTCGGATACATCTCGAAGCACAGTTTGGACATGCCCTTCGGCCATTGGATTGAATATTTCATTACTGGATACTTCCGCAGAGAAAATTTTTCCGTCTAGACCAACCATAGTATGAATCGTAGAATCTAACTTTTGCATCGAGTTTTTTAATAAATCGATTCTTTGTGCAGCTAAATTATGCGAATCTATATGAATTAAATCGTAAATCGATTTACCGATCATCTGTTCATGGGAGGAGGCTCGAAAAAGCTTTAGAGCAGCATTGTTTACATAATTAATCTTTTCTTTAAAATGAACGACAATAGCCTCGGGTGAATGCTGAAGCATACTATACAATCTTTGCTCACTTTCAAATAAGGCTGCTTCAATTCTACGCTTTTGGGTAATATCTCTGCAAAATAGCTGAATACCTGATCTCGCACCATATGTAATGGGAACAGACCGAACCTCTACAATAATAACCTGCCCATCTAATCGCACCCATCTTTTTTCAATTAAATCGGAAGGTCTTCCCGCTCTTAGCAACTCTTCATTTTGCAACATTATCTTCTCAATATCTTCTGGAAGCAGGAAATCAGTGATATTCTTTCCGAGTACTTCACTGGAGTGACTAGCGCCAATCATTGTCATGCAAGCTGGGTTTAGGTATTCAACAATATTATCACAGTAAATGGCAATAGGCTCAGGACAAAGCTCAACAATCGCTTTAAATTGATCATTAGACAAGATGAGTTTATCGGTTGCACTCAAGATATATCAATCCTTTGTATGAGTTGGTTATTACAGACTATTGTAATTCGACAAATTGCGTTTAATCCCTTTTGATTCAAGATCATAAGCAGTATAATCAGGTGTAAATTAGACTGGTTTGATTTATCGAAGTGAAATGAGGCGTAACTATGATCAAAAGAAGAGGCATTCGTTTCAGGTTGATGATCCTAATGATTTGTTTGACTACTTTACCGGTTGCGACAGTGACATGGCTTGCCAGCAATAACACACGGCATTCTGTAGAGAAGGAAATGATCAATGCCAATAATTCACGAATGGAATGGGCTAACCAATATCTCAATGAGCTGATTCAGCAGCTGGATACTTTGTTCTATACCGTCCAGATTGATACTGAGTTTATGGGGGGGCTTAAAGAAATAGACAATTCAAATCTTAATGTGCAATACACCTCTCAAAAATATATCGGAGACACGTTAACTAAAGTATTCCATGCCAATTCCCACAAAATTGATGATTTCACCCTATATATTCATGAGAATAAGAAGGCGATTTCCGTAAGCTACACTAGCAGCGGGTTAATTTCTTTTTTAGATATTCAGCAAGGTCCGTGGAGTCGAATGCTGGCTACACCAACTAACATTTATTTTAAGCAGGAAGTAAACGGCATTTATGCCTTTCATAGTATGAATCGGTTTGAGGATCATAAATTGCTTGGAGGACTTGCGGTTAAGATAAATCGTAAGGTATGGGATGAAGTAGGCAGTATTCTTAAGTCAGAAAAGGATAGCTCTGTTTTCTTAATTAATGATGAAGGCCAATTGCTATCGGGCTCGAATAATGAGGGGGAGCTAGGTGATATTTCCGCTTTAATGCAAAAGCTGGCTGTGCCGGACTCAGGGCTTGGCTTTCAAAAGCTGAATGATCATTACTATTTTATGCAAAAGGTTAGTAATGGCAAGCTTACTTTGGTCAAAGCCATACCACTTGCGACGATTAACCGCAGTGCGCAGGCGACGATTAAAGCAGGTATTCTCACAGGTGGTTTATTCGTTATTGCCTCTATTATTCTATCTATTCTCTTCTCCTTGCGCATCAGTAAACCGATTGTTAGTCTGGCTAGAACGATGAGAACCGCTCAAATTCAAAGCTTTGAGCTGAAGTCGGTTAATAAAACGGATGAGATTGGCTTGCTGGAGCATGGTTATAATTCAATGATGCAGCGGATTAAAGAGCTGATTGAAGTTGAATATCAACGGGAAATTGATCTAAAAACGGCGCAGCTGAGAATGCTGCAAGCTCAGATTAATCCCCATTTTCTTAATAACACCTTGCATTTAATTGGCGGGATGGCCTTGGAGAAGGACGCTCCGGAGATATATAGGGTCACAAGGGTAATTGGGGAGCTTCTGAGGTATTCGATCAGTACAGGAAATGATCTGGTCGCTTTTGCAGATGAGCTGAAGCATATGCAGAATTATATTTTCATTCAAGAACAGCGATTTGCTGGACGCTGCCAGGTTCTGGTGGCAAACGATGAGGCATCTTATGAAAATCGTCTGCCGAAATTTATTCTCCAGCCCATTGTAGAAAATGCTTTTGAACATGGGCTGCAGCGTAAAGAAGGACAATGGTCCGTTGAAGTGAGGGTCAAGCAAATTCGCAATCGTTTGTTAATTGCTGTTCAAGATAATGGGATTGGGCTTGGAGCAGAAAAGCTTAGCGATATTCGTAAAGGACTGCGATTTGGCAATGAGCATAACCCGAGCTTCTCGGATAAAGAACAAAGTGGCAAACGAAAAGGCATAGGCCTAAAAAACGTCGATACCCGATTAAAGCTGCATTTTGGCGAACACTGTGGCATTCGGATCTATAGTAAACAAGGCGAGGGAACAATAGTGTTATTCATGCTGCCGATTCAGACAAGGGGGGAGCCAAACCATGTATAAAGTGATGATCATCGATGATGAGCCGTGGTCGAGAAAGGTGATTAAGCAGCTAGGCGATTGGGATAAGCTTCAATTGTCTGTCATCGAGGAAGCAGAGGATGGCTCGGAAGGATTGCGTTTGATCCAGGAGCTTGCACCTGATATCGTGGTGACGGATATGAGAATGCCAGGTATTGATGGTGTGGAACTCTTAAAAGCTTTGAATGAGCGACACCCTGAGCTGAAAATTATTGTGATGAGCGGGTATGATGATTTTGTTTACTTAAAGCAAGCGATTCGTTCGCAGGCCAAGGAATATTTACTGAAGCCAGTTGATCCAGATGAGTTAAATGCCGCTCTTGCCCAATGTGTACGGGAGCTGCAGCAAGCTAAGCAAATCTCAGCTGTTTCCTGGAGTACTCCGCTAATTTTTGCAGATACCGCTTCGCTTAATCAGTATTTGGAATACCGCCAGCTGATTTATGGGTATTTATTGGATTTAAATGCAGATGGCGTAGGGGATACTTTGGATACTCTCCATCATTTCCTTGAAGGGATTGATGCTGAACATTTCGTCGGCAGCATGCTGAATAAAATTGGCCATGATTTCACGTTGATGCTTGAAGAGTTTGTGGCGACAAGTGAGCTGGAATGGAGTCAAATGATTCCTGATTTGGAGTTGACGAGGTCCGAAAGCTCTGATCAGAACTCAGTCTCAGAAACCATATTGCAAATTGGATATATGTACAATCAGGTGATTGCAGCTTTACAGGGAGCGCGCAAAAACCGCAATAAATTGGATATGCGTGAAGTGCTGGCTTACATCAGCAGACACTATAACGAGGCAATTACCTTGGAATCGATCGCTAGCTATTTTTATATTAGTAAGGAGCATTTAAGCAGAGCGTTCAAAACGTTTAACGGCGATAATATGACCGACTTTATTACTCACAAACGGATGGAGAAAGCCAAGGAATTGATCGTTGAACGCAAGCTTTCCATTAAGCATGCAGCAGAAATGACGGGGTATGCGGATATAGCCTATTTCTATAAGGTGTTTAAAAAGCACTATGGCTTTGCACCAGGCGAATTGCGCAAGGGCACTGAATAGTGTTTAGCGGCTACGTCAATATTGTACAATAGAAGATGTTAATATCCTCAAAAGAAATGCGAAAACGCTTCCATTATACTAAGGTTGCAGTTAATTATGAGGGGGCAGCAATTCATGAAAAAATCAATTCATCTCAGTATTATCCTTGGTTTGTTATTGTTTATCGCAACAGGATGCGGTTCCAATACGAAAACCGATACACCGGCGAGCAGCAGCACAGCACCAGCAGGCACAACAGCAGTAAGCACGCCGGAGCCTACAAAAGCTCCAGCAACACCAGCAACACCAGCAACGCCTAAAAAAGTAGAACTAAACGTATTTATGAGCTATCCGCAATTTAAGGATCAGCTAGATAAGTATTTTGAACAGTTTAAAGCTAAAGAATTGGCAGAGAAGAACATAGACGTCACGATCAAATTAGAAATGCCAAACGCTGATCAGTCTAAACAAATTCTCCAAACGCGCTTAGCATCCAATGATGCACCGGACTTGTTCACTTTGCATGCGAATGATATCCCAACCTATTACAAAGCAGGGTATCTCAGTGATCTATCTGCCCAACCATCGATTCAAAGCCTATATGAGCCAGTTAAGAAAACCGTTACTTTTGATGGTAAAGTTGTATCATTACCGATAGAGAATACGGAATGGGGTTATCTATACAATAAAAAAATATTCAGCGAGCAGGGTCTAACTCCACCACAAACATTGGATGAAATGAAGACTGTTATCGATAAACTAAACGGGGTGAAAATAGCTCCTTTCGAGCTGGCTTTTCAAGAAGCGTGGGTTCCCCAACTGATGACAGCTTTATCCCTTGGAGCCGTTGTATCCTCTAAACATCCAGATTGGATTGCTAAGATGAACACAGGCGAAGCTTCATACAAAGATGTCGCAGACATTTTTAACATCATTGATTTGGTGATGGCCAATGGCACGAAAAAACCTTTTGAAGTGGGCAATGAAATTGGCGCTGCCGATTTTGCAAACGGCAAATCAGCTATGTGGCTGCAAGGTCCATGGAATGCCGATGCCATTCTCAAAGTAAACCCGCAAATGGAATTTGGTGTCGCCGCATTGCCTGTAAGCAATGATGCCAAAGATACCATGATTAATCTATCTACATCCACAACTTTGGCGTTATCGCCTTTAAGTAAAAATCAGGATGTAGCACTTGACCTGTTGAATTACATTCTGGATCCTAAGGATTCCTCTGCACTTTTCCAAGAATTGAAATTCAATCCGAACTCTACCGTTCATACTTATAAAGCAAGTCCATGGGTAGATGAAGCTTCTGCTTATGTGGCTAAGGGTCGGGCTTATCAGGATTTATCGCTGCCTAATGGTGTGACAGATGAGCAAGCTAAATTGCTGCAAAGCTACTACGCTAAAACCGTTACGAAAGAACAATTTATTAAAGCGATGGATAAAAAATGGGCAGATGCCGTAAAAGCGGCTAAGTAAATCAAGAGTCACGGTTAGCTAGGAGTGAGATGAAATGATTAATACTAAACCATGGAAACAGAACATCATCTTGTTAGCCTTCGTTTTTCCTGCCTTGATATTCTATGCTGCTTTTGTACTCGCCCCCTCTCTGGGGGGGATGTGGTACAGTCTGACGGACTGGAACATGCTGAATCCCACTTATCATTTGGTGGGGTTCTCTAATTATATCGAAGCCTTAACCGAAGATACTGCATTCATTAACTCCATTTGGTTCACGCTTAAATATGTGGTATTCATGGTCATTTTGTCCAATGGCCTTGCGATACTGTTGGCCGTATTAATAGAGTCTCAGAAGCGTGCTAAGGTGTGGTATCGGACGATTTTTTTCATGCCTAATATGATTAGTCTGATTATCGGCGGGTTTATGTGGATGTTTATTTTCACACGAGTGCTGCCTTATATTGCCGAGCATACGATGCTCCACTTTTTAGATCAATCGTGGATCGGGGATCCGCGTTATTCTTTTTATTCGCTCCTAATTCTCTCACTTTGGAGTGGCGTTGGCTATTTAATGGTCATCTATATTGCAGCACTTCAAGGTGTCCCCCAGCATTTAAAAGAAGCGGCTTCCATCGATGGGGCTAATGCTCTGCAAACGTTTCGTAATGTGACACTTCCCATGATTTATCCAGCAGTGACCATTGGTCTGTTCCTTACATTAAATGGCTCCTTTAAAGTATTTGAAGCGGTTTTTGCATTAACGAAAGGTGGACCTGGCCGCTCTACTCAGGTGATTGCGCTTAATATTTTTGATGAGGCATTTAGTCAGAGTAATCGATATGGCTATGCTAGTGCAAAAGCGATGATTCTCTTTTTTATTGTTCTGATAGTGACTCTGGTGCAATTGTGGATCATGAAAAAAAGAGAGGTGGAAGCATGAATAACGCTGGTGCGGGTTCTGGACGTTATGATTTGAGCCGCCGACTCGGTAACTTATCGATCTTTATTTTCTTGTTTGCGGGGTCTGTGGTGATGCTTTTTCCGATTTACATGGGCGTCTTAAATTCTCTGAAAACAGACGGTCAAATGTTAACTAACATTATGTCGATCCCAATGCATTTACAGTTTAGCAACTATCCCGATGCCTTTGTAAAGGTTCATTTTTTACGCAGCTTAGTGAATACCATGCAGATTGCTGCCTTTGGCTTAGTGGGTATTATTGTCTGTTCTTCCTTAGCTGGTTACAAATTGTCGCGCACTAAAAGCAAATTAAGCGGCTTCTTATTTGGTTTATTCTTGCTATCGACGTTGATTCCATTTCACTCGATTATGATTACTTTAGTGAGAATAGCGGGAAAGCTATCGATTCAAGGTTCTTTATATGGCCTGGGTGTAATCTATATTGGACTAGGTGTATCTTTGGCCATATTTCTTTATCATGGGTTTGTTAAATCTATCCCGCGTGATTTGGATGAAGCAGCGGTTATCGATGGTTGTGGAGAGCTCAAGCTGTTTTATGCGGTTATTTTTCCGCTGCTTGTCCCGATAACAGCCACGATAGCAATCTTAAACTTACTGTGGATGTGGAATGATTTTCTGCTTCCGTTATTAATGCTAACCCGTTCAGAGAATTACACATTGCTGCTATCCACCAACATGTTATTCGGGGAGTACAGTAATGATTGGTCGGCTATCTTAGCCACCTTGGTTCTAGCGATGCTGCCTGTAGTCGTTTTCTATCTGCTGTTGCAAAAATATATTTTGAATGGAATCGCCGAGGGTGCTATCAAAGGGTGATCGCAGGGAGTGGAGAGATTATGGAAAATAGTAATAACGAGGTTAGTGGGTTTTTGCAGGCTCGGGGCCAGAAATTAATAAATGGTAATGGCCAAGAAATTATTCTGCGTGGCGTTGGATTCGGCAGTTGGATGCTTCCAGAGGGATATATGTGGTTATTTCCGGATCAAGGAGATCGCCCTCGCCGGATTGAAAAGATGATTGAGGATTTAGTTGGCGTTGAGAAAGCAGAACAGTTTTGGGAGATTTACTATGATCGTTATACGGCCGAGGCTGATATTCGGCAAATCGCTGCGAATGGATTTAACTCGGTTCGTGTGCCGATTAATGCAAGATTTCTGATCTCAATTGGTGAGGATGAGAGTGTATCGTTTATTCAGAAAAATGTACAGCGGATGGATTCGGTCATTGCTTGGTGCAGGGAGCATCGACTGTATGTGATTCTTGATTTGCATGGAGCAACAGGTGGGCAGACGGGGACGAATATTGACGATTCGGAGAATGATCAACCGGAATTGTTTATGAACGAACGGAATAAGCAAATTACTATTGAGCTGTGGAGGATGCTGGCTGAGCGTTATAAAGATGAATGGATTGTAGCCGGTTATGACCTGTTGAACGAACCATTGCCTAATTGGTTTTCTGCTTATAACGACCAAGTGATGCCGCTTTATCGGGAAATTACTAAAGCGATCCGTAAAGTGGACAATCGGCATATGATTATATTGGAAGGTGTGCATTGGGCATCAGATTGGTCTATTTTCGACGAAATGTTCGATGACAACCTCATGCTCCAATTTCATAAGTATTGGAACAATCCAGATACAGAGAGTATTCAGACTTACTTGGACCAACGGGTAAAATGGAATGTGCCGATATTCATGGGTGAAGGCGGCGAGAACAATAAAGAATGGTATGCGGGAGCATTCCGTTTATTCGAGGATCATAATATCTCATGGAATTTCTGGACATGGAAGAAGATGGGCAAGAATAACTCGCCATGCTCCGTTATTATACCTGAAGGCTGGCAGTTGTTGGTTGACTACCTCCAAGTGGGTACCAAACCTGATGAGGAAACTGCCAAGCGCATCCTCTGGGAATACCTCCATAACATATCATTCGAGCAGTGTGTTTACTACGACGATGTAGTTAATGCCTTATTCCGCCGAGCTCCCACGCATATTCCAGCGATTTTTTATGGGTATGGTGGTGAGAATGTGGGTTATGGAGTTAGTGATCGTATGGAAGGTACAACGGGCTTTAGAATTCAAGACGGTACAGATATCCAATTTATCGAGAGCTCGCGTGTAAAAGCAAATTTTGAGCATAGTAAGGGTGAGCCGTGGCAGCCTGATGAACGCCTCTGTGTGCAATTATTAGCTAGTGATTGGGTTGCTTATGACTTTACGGTTGGGGCTGCATCGCAAACGTCTGATTTCACAATTGATTTGCGAGTCTGTGCACCAAAAGGGAGTGCTAAATTTGCAGTCACAGTGGCTGGGCATGAATATGAAACCATGGAAGTTTCTCTGGGATCATGGCAAACCTTGCGTCTGCCACACGAGCTCCAACTGAGCCCGGGGTTGCATCACATTGTGGTAACCGTATTAGGTAACTCCCTGCGCTTGGAATGGCTTGAGGTTAAGGTTGTAAACGACTAATAATTAGTTTTAAATTCTAATCCGTTAAGACGATTGGATTTTAAAATCTACAAGTATATTACTCAACAGCCTGCAAAAATACAGTTAAATTGGACAAATTGGGCCGAAAATACCGATCTACCTGCAATAATACAGTGTCTTTTAAGAGAAAAGCTTAGATTAGAAGGTTTCTAAGCGTTTTTTCAAACTCTCACTGGATATTTGCAGGCAGATCGTTCAAAACCGCGCAATTCATCAAATGAAACTGTATTTTTGCATTTACACTGCACTCAACGACCGAATTTATTGAACTCATACATAAAAGGGAGACCTGAAGATAAACTCTTCTAGTCTCCTGTTCTATTTTGGAACCTATTTAAATGGTTTACTTGCTAGCTTGCTCAACCGTACGTCTAAGTAATATTTCATTATCTAAATTCAGATTGTTCGTCCAAATGAACTTCCCTTTGCGGAATTCACTAGCGAAATTCGTATACTCGGATTTGTTATCTACACCAACGTTACGCTCTTCATACGTAGTGGCAGAAGGCCACGTAGAATCATCGAATTTCACAGCAAACCAATTCTCAGGTATTGCGAAATGTGCAGCATAACATTGGGCTTCACATTTAGGCTCATTGGAGGCATTAGGTGTGGAGCGAACCACTTTCCCTGCTTTTGTTTCAATAACAAGATCGCTTTTGCTGGCTAGTGGAGCGATGTAGTAATTCTGTGCTTTCCAGCTCGCATCGGTTACTGTCCCGTCACTGAAGGATATAACAATTCCAGCATCACCTGGGTGATAGTTGTTTCCTTTGTTGTCTTCCGTGCCTAAACCAAGGTTTTCTTCCCAATCTACGACTTTGATCGCATACGTTATGGGGTATTTGGCTTTAAAGCGGACTACAGATGCATTGAAAGGTGTAAAAGGCACGGGATCCTTAGCAACTGCTTTGCCATTTACGAATAATTCAAAATAATTATCTGCAAAGATATACGCTGTAATTTCCACGCCATCAGCATCAATTACAGTAAGTGGAACCTTGTCTAAGTTTACATCCTCGATACTCCGGGAATTTACATTATTACAGCCATTAGACAAGTCTGAAGCATCGACCAGCTTGGTATTAACGTCAGATGGAACAATCCAGGTTTTGCCGTCATCGGATTTAATTTCACCTAATGCACTTACACGACCGCCCTTACATTGCAATAAGCCAGGATTGATTGTTTTGGCCAAGCCCTGCGTGAAGCTAGGTTGATCTGAGGCCGTTGTTGCTGCAATAGTTGAATCGACTGTTGAATCACCAGTTGATTGAATAGGCTCGGTAGAAGAATCGCTTTTAGCAGCCTCTTCTTTGCTCGAACAACCCGTTATTACGAGAATGGCCATAATTAATGCATAGAATAAAGTTTTCATTTGTGCACCCCTATCGAAATAATGTCTCATTAAAAGTAACTCTAACATTCAATTATGTCAGGGAAAAGTCAAGGCACAGGAAATATGTAGAAATTGTCGAATTAATAACAGTATATATGTGCTTTACAAGGCAGGGAGGATTTCTAATGCGTTCGGTGCGGAAATATATTCTTCAAAAAATAGTCCCCATTCCACGAAATGAGGTTTGGAGCTGCTTGCAGCTATCTGAACATCCGAGATCTATAGTCGAAAAATAAGAAATATAAGCTGAATAAAGCACTAGCAAATAAAACACTTAAATAGATCGTTAAACTAGTTTGAAGCTCAGCTGGGACATCAGCTGTATATTTTAAAAAAGGTGGAATTAAAAGCAGGTCGTAAACTAAAAAACTAAGCATAGGACCGGTGACATTATAACGGGTAGGCTTTAAGAAGCCATAGAAGAAATAAATACAGGAACCTAGAAAAAACCAACCATAAATGTCCTGCATATCAGGAGCAAGGGCGAGAGGGAAGATATTGGCTTTATTGAGTATAAGCCCTAATCCAAAGAAGAATAATAGTATGGAGAATAGTAGGAATGCCCAACGAATGACAGGGGACACGGAATTATCGTCACGAAGGTAACCACGATTGCTTTTGATGAAGACATAGATGATGCCAAGAAAGGCTAGCGCAAAAAGGATGCTGAAAGGCAGATAACGTTCATTGCCAGCTAAATCTTGTTTGGAATATAAAAAGTAGGCAGAGCCTCCAGTAGAGACTAAACCAGCTAAAGCTAGCCCGCGAAGTGGCGAAAGCTGGCGGAATAATCCGCTATAGATGAGCGGTGCGACGCCTCCGGCAAACCAAGCGCCTACAAAGGAGAAGCCTAAGGCTGATGTTTCCACTGGCCAAATCCATTGATCTTGCGCGGATTGGTAATGAAAATAAAGGCCTAGTGCAAAAATGAATATTAGAATACTGAGAATAAAACCTATTTTTGGAGCGAGTTTATTGGTAGCCATTGATATGAAACCCTCGTTTCTTAGTAAATTATGTTATTTATCATATCATATTTTACTTTTGAATAGAGCTATTATATAGGATTGGAGATTAGAAGATGAAGGTCAAGAGGATCGTAGCTAACATAAATACACAGGATATTAGGGCAGCTAAAAGCTTTTACCAGGACGTGCTCGGCCTCGAGTTATTGATGGACCAGGGTTGGATTGGAACTTACGGCTCGCACGAGGAGATGAACATTCAAATTAGTTTTGCCTCACAAGGTGGCTCATCTACTCCTATGCCTGATCTATCCATTGAAGTTGATGATGTTAATGCTGCGTTTGAACGCATGAAAAAGGCTGGGTTTCCAATCGAATATGGACCGGTTGATGAGCCTTGGGGAGTTCGGCGATTCTATGTGCGTGACCCTTTTGGCAAGCTTATTAACATCCTTGCTCATATCAATTCTGAATGATTTGGCGGCGGGATAGTTTTTCTGGTGAACTTATAATAAAATAAAGCTGCGAGCGATTAAGAAATAAATAACACCTGCAAAGGTATAATGGAGTGTTGAGATGAGCAAGGGACGGGTATGGAATAAAGGCAAGCGCAATGGTGGAGGCGGACCGGCTGAAGGCAGCAAAGAACTAGCTGAAGCAAAAGCGCGGAAAAGTGGCGTGCTGCCACAAGAAGAAGTGAGGTCGGATGTTGAAGATAAAGCAGCTAATCCCATAGATCAAGTAGGGCGAATGAATCGTGAGAATTGGGTAGTTAGGCCAACAAGAGTTAAGCCGCCAGAAAAGCAGGAATAGGCAGCAAATGTTTAATAATGAAGAGGTTAACTTGCTGTTCAGCAGGTTGGCCTCTTTTTTCATTAGAATAGCTCCTATTTACAATGAATTTATTTGCCTAAAATGGTCTAATGTAATATTATCTTACATATATAGTTATTTTATTTTACATTATATTTACAAAGCGGAAAAGGGAGTGAGCGACTCATGTATGATTTGAGAATATTATTGTGTGATGATTCCTTACTAGTGCGCAAGAAGCTAAAAGATTCTTTAACCAAGGAAGGTTTTAAGAATGTATTCGAAGCCGTGGATGGTGAAGAAGCGGTAATATTCTGTCAAAATGAGCGGCCTGACCTCGTGCTTTTGGATCTTATTATGCCTAAGAAGGATGGAATGCAAGCGTTGGAGGAAATCAAGCAAGGGGATGCTTCGATTTATGTTGTGATCGCTTCTTCTGTGGGCACACAAAGTAATTTAATCAAATCTATTAAGCTGGGTGCGGACGACTTCTTGCAAAAGCCGATCACGATCGAGTCTATTGTTACTATTTGCAAAAAAATAATAGAGCAACGGGGTGTTTAAATATGTTCGCACAATACTTCGGACAATTTTTATTTAACCATGCATTGGTTACTGGGGCAGAGCTGGAAAGTGCAATGATCGCCCAAAAAGAAACACGAGTCAAATTAGGGGTTCTAGCCATTAACCATAGTCATATGACATCGGATCAAGTAGAAACCGTGCAAATTGCTCAAATGAGAGTCGATAAAAAGTTTGGGGAAATCGCGGTAGAGTTAGGTTTTCTAACAGAGGAGCTAGTAAACACGTTACTTTCCTCGCAGAAAAGTGCTCATCTGATTTTGGGGCAAACCTTAATTGATCAAGGTGTATTGAGCTATGAAGCGTTCGCAGAAGCATTGAATAAATATAAACAGGAATATAGCTTATCCGACGAACAGTTTAATTTAATCGTAAATGGCAATATTGAGACTTTGCTTGAGGCTGTATTATCAAAAGGCGGCTTTACGGAGCAGGATGCTTTATCTGACTATATTAGCTTATTCGCAAAAAGTCTGATCCGTTTTGTGGATAGTAATATTCGCCTGGAGCTGATCAGTATAGAAGAAAAGGTTGCTTATGATTGGGTGGCTCAGCAAGCTATTCTCAGTGGAGACCATTCCGGTTCGCGAATTACAGCTATTGGCGGAAGTGAAGCTGCATTTCTGCAGCTAGCCTCAATGTACGCTCAGGAATCTATTGAAGAACCAGATGAAATGATGAAAGCTTCAGTTGGAGAGTTCCTTAATTTGCATAATGGGATATATCTTGTTAATCGTTCCAATGATGGAGTAGAACTGGATATGCTTCCTCAAACGGTTACGCAACAGGATGAGCTTGTCGCTAACACACCTATTACAGCGGTGATCCGCATTATCGGAGCCTATTTCACCTGCGATTTGCTTATCTCCGATTTACGTGAGCTAGCCTAATCCAGCTTGCTGCTTCTTTTATGTCAAATAGGGGGGAGCCGCTCGAGTGGCTCCCCCCTATTTGCCCAGATTGGTTACTCTTTTCGCGCCCTAAGCTTACTTTCTTCCTCCTGAATATTGCTGATGTCGATTCTCTCAAACAACACCTCAAGTGTCTCAATCCTCCTATGTGGAGGTACTTCAATGTAACCCCAACTAGGCAAAGGCAGACTTAGAAAACCTCGAATTTTCTCACAGGAAAACGGTAAAAATGGCTCGAGTATATTAGCCAAATTGGCGATAATCTGGACACAGGTGAACAAAGTAGCCCAACCATTGGCTGGATTCTCCTCTCTAACTTGAGCCCAAGGCTTGCGCTCATCGAAGTATTTATTGGAAGCGCGAATGAAGCTAAATATAGCTTCCAAAGCTATTTTAAATTTCCCGGCTTCAATTAACACGCCAACTTGCTCATAGAGCTCTATAATTTTCTGCTTTATAGCTTCATCGACTTGTGAGTCAGGTACTGAACCATCAAAAGCCTTAACCAGAAACAGCAAATTTCGATTTACAAAATTCCCAAAAGCTCCGAGCAGCTCACCATTATGGCTATAAATAAACTCCCTCCACGAAAAATCGGTATCTCTATTCTCGGGTCCGTTAATGGTTAAAAAGTAGCGAACAGAGTCCGGATGATAATTCGCCAGTATATAAGGGACCCAAACAGCCCAATTGTTACTGGTTGAAAATTTCTTGCCTTCAAGAGTTAGATACTCGCTCGAAATAATCCGATCCGGCAAATGCAGGTTGCCTGTTCCGAGCAGCAAAGCGGGAAGAATCAAGCTATGAAACGGAATATTATCCTTGCCATGAACGTAATAAGCAGTTGCGCCTTCTGACCAGAATGGTTCCCATTGGGTTTGAATGAGCTGTGCCCATTTCATGCTTGCCGACAGGTACCCGCTCACAGCTTCGATCCAAACATAGATTTTTTTACCTTCAAAGCCAACAATCGGTACATCTACACCCCAAGGTAAATCTCTCGTTGCTGCTCGATCATGGAGCCCTTCACTTAAATATCGCTCGGTTAATTGAATCGCGTTACTTCTCCAGCCAGTCGCTTGTTTGACGTAATCTTCAAGGGCTACCTGAAATTTAGACAAAGCAAGAAAGTAATGCTCGGTGAAGCGAACGGTAGGACTGCTTCCGCATAGCTTGCACTTTTTATCATGCAGCTCAGTGGGATCAAGCAAAGATGAACAGAAATCGCACTGGTCCCCACGTGCTTTCTGGCCGCAATGCGGGCAAATCCCCTCCACGTAACGATCAGGCAGGAATTGGTCGCAATCTACACAAAATGTTTGCTCAACGCTTTTTTTATAAATATTTTCATTCTTCAACAGCTTAAGAAACAATTGCTGCACCACCTTGTGATGGAATTCATCATCCGTACGAGTGTACAAATCATAGGAAAATCCCAGCTGTTTGAAGCAGTCTACGAATTCATTGTGATAGCGTTCAGCAATCTCATGAGGTGTAACTCCTTCTTGATTTGCTTGGATCGAAATCGGGGTTCCATGACAGTCGCTGCCGGATACATATAATACAGCCTCGCCCTTAAGTCTGAAATATCTCGCCAGAATGTCCCCAGGCAATAAGCTTGCCACTCTTCCTAAGTGCAAGGAACCATTCGCATAAGGCCACGCGCCACCAATAAAAATACTCATTTTATACCATCCTCCCGATTTATGAAAACACAAAAAACTCCCGCCCTGTAAAGGACGAGAGTTATACTCACGTGTTACCACCTAATTTTATCAACATCTCACAACATTGACCTCTTCAAGTACGCCACTATTTCAATGGTTATACCCTAGCGCTATAACGGGAGCACCCGGCACAATCTACTACCTAATAAGGGTTCGATGTGCAGCTCAGAGACCATGTTCATCAGACGTTTCTTTACTCCTTTTCAGCTACCGGAGTTCTCTGTGTAAAGATTCGTTCCAACTACTCTTTCTCATCGTTGCTTTTGCATATTACATTAGTACTCAGTATAAATAGTATTTCCAAATATGACAATCTTTATTTGGGACGTCGTGCAACTCTGTATTCCGGCATTTTATCGAGTAGGGGTTGAGCTTCCTTAAGAGAAGCCTCAGGCAGTAGTCCCACATTAACATCTTGAATCACTTTAATCATTCGTTTAAAATCAGTTTCGCTGAAGCCAGCATTAATGTAGTCATCGCCAGGATGATGAGAAAGTCTGTATTGAGGATCCTTATCGAGCAGCGGTTGGGCATCTTTTAGGGCAGATTCAGGTAAATAGCCAGCATTTACATCCTTAATAATCTTAATCATTTTTTCATGCTCATCTTTAGAAATCAGCTTTGCAGGGTCAACCTCTGCAGGCCCAAGCACGCTAACTGTACCGTCTCCTTCAATAAAGTTCACATCACAGTGCACAGTACCTTTGGTAGGTGAAGTAGGAGCCATGTCATATACACAAACTTGTTTCTCTACTTGATATCTATTCTTAACCTTAATTAGCGAATAATCTACAGCAGGCATTATACCGAATTCCTCGTATTCTGAGGCAATTGAAGCTTTAATTCTGTTCATGTCCGAGGTATCTATCCCGACAACTTTAAAGCTCATTAACGGGGCTCCATCCGTATCACCTTTAGCCATAATCGCTGTAAAATAATCCGTGATAATACTTCTTGCAGCAGGTCCTGGATTTTTCTGCACCTCTGCAGCCGATTTACTTGTCAATTCTTCCAAGCTAGTCGCTGAAGTTTTACCATCGGTGAGGAATAAACCAGCAATAAGGAGCAGAACTACACATCCGAGAATAGACCAACGGAAGGAAGCAGGTTTGAAAAGCTTGATCATGGTTATTCTTCGGGTTAGCTGCTTTTTGTTGCCGAAAAATCGGGCTAAGCCTGATATGTGCTTTTGCGGTGTATACCCCTCGAGTAAAGAAATTATCGTTTGACCATATTCTTGAACCTCATTAGATCTGATGTAAGTAAGAGTCTGAGCATCACAGGCGATTTCTTGATCCTCACGCATTCGGTAGTACGCATACCAGAGGATAGGGTTAAACCAATGAAGGATAAGCAGCACCTGCATAACCCAGTTCACCGCAATATCTTTTCGTTTATAATGGGCAAGCTCATGTAGAAAAATATACCGTAGTTGTTCAAGAGATAGTGCAGCTAGAGTCTGGTACGAAATAATCAGTGAGGGCTGCAGAAAACCAAATAGTGTGGGACTAACGGTTTGATTGGACACCATTAAGCGAATGTCTCTTTTGACATTCATTTGCTGCTTGCATTGCTCAAGCAATCGCAGAATGGTTGGATCACTTACACAAGCTTGCTTGCTAAGCGTATTCGCAAATCTTCTATTAACCAGAATCGTATAGAAACTCAACCCAATAACCACAAGCAGCCAAATCCAAAAGCCAATTTGCAGCAGAGTAATGGAGGTGCTTTCAACAACATAAGCTGGCGTCAGAGTTACCTTGGAAATTATAGCAGCAGGTGCCAGTGGACTGACTATATCCGTATTCATCAGTTGAATGGGAGTTTGGCTTGGATTCGTAAATAGATTAAATATGCTAAATGAGCTTTCAGGTGCCCAAGGTATTAGGAGCCGTAAAGTCAGGAGCAGCCAGAGGAGGTAGTGCCACCTTGGTTTTAAGCGATTGCCTAGTGCATATTTAATGGCGAGAATTAAAGCCACTAGCGGAGTTGCCATCAGAGAAGTAGTTAAAACCCATTTTAAAAAATCCACATTCACCCGATCCTTTCTGTGCTTTCGCGGATTTACTTTGTTTTATTCTCCAGAATGCTTTTCAATTCTTCAATATCCTTGAGAGATAACTTCTCTTCCTGCAAAAAGTGGACAAGCATCGGTTTAAGCGCTCCGCCATAAATCCGTTTTAGAAATGTCTGGCTCTCCGCCTTTAAGCATTCTTCCTGAGTTACTAGTGTGTAGTAGGAATAGCTTCTGCCTTCTTCTTTAAAGCTCAACGCCTTTTTCTGAACCAATCGGCTGATTAAGGTCTTAATCGTTTTGGCTTTCCAGCTTGTGGTACCTTCGAGCATGGTCACAATTTCACTGGAAGAAAGCGGTTCTCTGGTCCAAAGAATTTTCATGACTTCCCATTCTGCTTCTGAGATTTTAGGAATTTCTTTCATAAAATAATACCATCCTCTTCTATTGATTACATTTGTAGTCTTTTGTTTAGATTACACTCGTAATCAGTGTTTGTCAAACTGATCATACAGCTACTACTGTTCATTTGATGACATTCCTAGCCTTTTGATGGCTTTGTTCAATTTAAGCGCAGCTTATGGCGTTCTTTTTGTTTTCTTTGTATGTAGCTTCATAAATCCTTTTGACCTCTATCCCATTCACTCAGTATTCCTGTTAGGCGCTAAAATGAAACTCCCTGAACAATCCCGTTCTAGCATAAATTAGAAATCTACCAGCAAAAATCCATGTAAATGGAGCAAAATTAACTATTTAATGGGATGTGCCTGCAAAAATCCATTTAGATTATCCTAAAGCTCTTGAATTAAGCGATTTTAAGCTGTTTTTGAAAATCTCCCTGTACATTTGCAGGTAGATCGCCTCAAAATCACTTTTTTACTAAATGAAACTGTATATTTGCAGGTTGTTGAAAAACTCAATTTAAAGAGATCATGACTCCTGTCACTTAGATGATTTATATGGAATTTGTCACGTTAATAAATGGATTTAGATTTGTTTTTATGATTTACATGGATTTCCTCCTGATCAACTAAAACGTGCGATAATTCGCAAGATATCTTTGGAGAATGGATTTTGTGAAAGTAAAAAGTAACTTAGGTGCTAGGAGTTAATGTTTTTGAGGTTCGAGGGGGGGCGAAGACTTTCTCAACAACCTGATATTTGATGTTTCATCGCAAAAGTCCATTCTCACAGCAGCAGAAAGCATAAATTATGCTATAATACATTTGAAAGGTAGGGATACATATGAAAGTTATATCTTGGAATAATCTAACTGAAGCAAGTGCCATTATTAATCAGGAATTAATGTTTTATGAGCTGGATTCACCGGAATATGAACGATTAAATGAGATAGCAGTAAAACTAAATCAGCTTTTGAAGGATTATGCAGTTGAATAATACTTAAGGGGTTCGAGACGTAGACTGGATACGTTGAGAAACCCTTTTTTATATACCAATATATAAATTCCGCTTCAAGTACATGACGAGTTTATGCATTAATATCAGCCCGTACGTGCCAAAAGCGTAGCACTTGCATGAATTTGATAAGATTAAAAAGTAAGAAATATTAAATTCATTACAAAGAAGAGGAAGTGTCGTTATGAAGCTCAATCATCTCAATCTTACAGTTAACGATGTTAAGGCGGCTCGCGAGTTTTTGGAGAAGTATTTTGGGTTGCAAACTGTGGGGACACGTGGGAATGCATTCGCTGCACTATCAGATGATACAGGTTCAGTACTGACCTTGATGCATGGTGCTCAAGTCAGCTATCCCAAGACCTTTCACATTGGCTTCATGCAAGAGAGTGAGGAGAAAGTGAATGAGATTAATCAACTTTTGAAGGAGGATGGCTTTGCGGTGGAGCCACCGCAAAGATCCCATGGCTGGACATTCTATGTGGAGGCACCAGGTGGGTTTACTGTCGAGGTTCTCTGTTGAACAACCCACCATAAATTATTAAAAGGGTCTAGAAATCCACCCATCTCATCATCCCCATTATTCATTACAGGCATAATACAAATACCACCCGCTTTTTCAGCGTGTTTCATGGTTTCGACCGCATCAAGGACATAGACATACATATGAATATTAGACGGTTCTCTATCCTTATGCTTTTGCGGGTTCTCTTGCTCGTCGGTATCACAATCACTATCACATTCAATGCTCTCTTCTGTACCATCCGCAAAGAAAACAATACTCTCCCCAATTTGTAGTTCGCCGTGTATAATCTTTTTCCCATTCGTGCTCTTGGTGAGCGGTCCTGATCTTGCGTTAAACGTTTGCTGTAGAAATTGAATGAAGACTTCCCCATCTGGAACCATAATGTAAGGAGTGACTTGCTGATGACCTTTTGGTAATTGCATGCTATAACCACCTTTTCTCTAACGAATTTGCTTACCTTTTAACCATACAACATTAGTGCAAATGCTAATGTTTGCTTATAAATACTCTATCTGATAACGTAGTTATAAATAAAAACCTGTCATGTGCTTTAACTATGATTTGTAGCATATAAAAGGAGATGTAAATGAAAGGCATTGAGATAGCAAAAAAATTGAATATAAGCACAAGTGCATTGAGGCATTATGAGGCTTGGGGGATTGTTCCTAGAATAGAGAGAGCAGCCAATGGGTATCGGATTTATACAGATGAGCATGAGGCTTATTTTCAATGTATACGCGCGATGTATGCTGGGTTTGGAATGAGTTTAATAAGAGAGGTTATGCCGCATATCATAAACGGGGAAAAACTAGATGCTTTATGGCTAATCAACAAGGCGCAGATAGCCCTGCATACTGAAAAGGAAACGGTACAAAGAACAGTTGAAATCCTTGATTTAAAGCAGATAACAGATCCTCAGATAACGGATCCTCCTAAGTATCTTAATAAAAAAACCTTTACGATTGGAGAGGCAGCCACAATAGCTAATACATCTGCATCATCCATTCGGCATTGGGAAAAGGAGGGTCTAATTGATCCCGAGCGTCATTATGAAAGTGGGTTTCGCATCTATAGCCCCTCTGATATTCGTAAATTGCTCATTATCCGAACTGTGCAAAGAGTGGCGTATTCCTTGGATATTGTACGTGAGGTATTATTGGAGCTGGATAAAAACGATGTCGCCCAAGCTAAGGGGATTGCACTTAAATCTCTGCAATATATTGATTACACATTGGTAGAGCAGGTGCGCGGTATTGCGTCTTTACACCATTTATTTGAAGTTATCTCAAGTAAACAAAACTAAATCTATTGTAAAATTTAGCAACTAATCCCTATTAACAGGCGTCTATTAAATCAGTAGCTTAATAGACAACTTAGTAGAAGGAGTAATAAAATGCTGAAAAAAGTAGCTTTAATGGTTTTATTGTCAATTATGTTGGTTACAAGCAGTGCTTATGCATATGACGTTCAGCTTAATCCGTTCACAGATGAGGAATTGGATTATTCGCGTGACCCGATTTATACGTTGTCTGCTTTAGGGATTATCAGCGGTTTTCCGGATCGGACCTATCGCCCCAATGGTGCCTTATCTCGTGAGGCTTTTATTAAATTAATCGTGATGGCTGCCAAAATAGAGACAAATCAAACGACAGCTAACGAACCTAAGGATGTTGCTAAGGACCGTTGGTCAGCACCCTATATTTCGATTGCTTACCAACGGAAATGGATTGATAGTTTAGTAGATAAAGCGGGATTGTTCCATCCGGAGCAAACGATTACCCGTCAAGAAGTAGCGATGGTGATGGGAAAATTTTTGCTAGAATCAGAGACTGAGGAAGTGCGTCAGCAATGGTTGGCTACAGACTGGAAGCTTGAACGAGAATCGCGTGCTTTTAAAGATCAAGCGGCAATCAATGAGGCCATGCAGCCATATGTCTATTACGCCGTAAGTCGCGGTATTATGGAAGGTGATCCAGCCGGCTTTAAGCCCAAAGAGTCGTTGATTCGCAAGCAAGCAGCAGCTGTCATATTTCGGCTGATTGATAAAAGTATCGCAGCTCAGACTATAGATTTCACCGGCTATTACGCGATATTATCGTATGCGGCGATAAACGAATTGAGCAAGCTTTCCAATGTAACCTTAGGCTGGTCTCATTTAGAATATGAAGCGGCAGGAACTGCCAAATTAAATACCGATTCAACAGTCAATAGCATACCGCTCGGCTCTGAAGAGGTTATTGCAGCGGCAGAAGCTTCTCAGCTTAAGAAGGACCTGATGGTATTTTACGATGCTAGTAACCTGAAGGACTTTCTTAAGGATAAACCTGCTCAAACGGCTTTCATCGATTCGTTACTCCTTACATTAAATGATCCGGCCTTCCATTTTACTGGAGTGAACATAGATTTTGAAGGCTTATATGATGCAGCAAGTGCGGCGGATTATCTTAGTTTTCTTCAGGATTTAAAGGCTAAATTAGGTTCGCTAACTTTAGCAGTTGCTGTTCCACCTAGCTATTATTACAAAGGCTACGATCTTCAGGGGATAGGTGCAATTGCGGATACAGTCATCCTCATGGCTTATGATTTCACACATAATGAAGATAAGCTGCCTTCGGCTCCTTTGCCGTTGGTTAATGACGCTGTACAGATTGCACTTAAATCTGTTCCTAAGGAAAAGCTCGTGCTTGGTATTTCTAAACAAGCTAATCAATGGGTAACCACAAATGGTGTAACAGCTGCTCCAATAAGTCCAGCCATTCCATTGGTGGAACAACGTCTAACAATGCCAGGAGTTGCACAAGATTGGATGCTGCCTTATTTTCTAAAGCATATTACTTATACAGATACGGATACTGGGAAAGATCATGAGATTTATTACGAGGATACGCAGAGTATTGCCAAAAAGCTCTGGATAGCCAAATTTTATGGACTCAAGGGAGTTTCTTTATGGTTTATGGGCAGCTACACAGCCGCAGATTGGGAGTTAATCGGTCAACAAATGACAAAGTAAATTCCGCTATACTTTATTATGGTAACGTGGTAATGTATTACTATAATAAAGCAATGTTGAGGAGGATTTACTATGTCTGACAATAATGAAATCCAGGCACGTAGTATTTTGCAGGAAATGACACCGTACACACCAGGGAAACCAATTTGGGAAGTGCAGCGTGAGTTAGGGTTAGATAAAGTGATTAAATTGGCATCCAATGAAAATCCACTAGGGCCATCTCCCAAAGCAATCGAGGCTATCGCCAAGGTCTTGCCTGAGCTGCACCGTTATCCAGATGCAGATGCATCGAAATTGAAGCAAGTCATTGCTGCGGCTTATGATGTCGATATGAAGCAATTGATTGTGACTAACGGCGGTGATGAGCTTATTACCCTGGTTTCGGAAGCCTTCATAGACGCTGGGGATGAAGTTGTCGTGCCTGTGCCCTCTTTTAGTGAATATAGATTTGCAGGGCTGCTTATGGGGGCTAATATTAGGAGTGTTCCGCTTAATCTGGATTTCACTTATGATATTGAGGCCATCCTTAGAGCCGTGACTGCACGCACGAAAATCGTTTATTTATGCTCGCCTAATAACCCTACGGGTACGATACTTACCAGAAAGGAGCTTCAACAAATCCTTGATAACCTCCCTAAGCATGTGCTAGTTGTATTGGATACGGCTTACAGTCACTTTACCACGGGGAATGAATATACGGATGGATTGGAGTTTGTGCGTGCTGGATTCCCTTTATTGATTCTTCAAACTTTCTCAAAAATATACGGTTTAGCTGGAATTCGGGTTGGTTTTGGAATAGCGCCAGCTGGCATTATTCAAAGTATTAATCAGGTGAAGGAACCGTTTAACGTAAACACCTTAGCCCAAGTAGCGGCTATTGCAGCGGTCGGGGATATTGATCATGTTAGAAGCACACAGTTATTAGTTGTAGAGGAACGAGAAAAGTTATATGCAGCTTTGCGTGAGCTTGGTTTGGATTATACAGAAAGCATGAGTAACTTTATCTTGGTCGAGCTTGGTACAGAAGCCAAATCGCAATATGAGCGCTTAATGGCAAAAGGGGTTATTGTGCGTTATGGTCAAATATGGGATTTGCCTAAACATATCAGGGTAAGCATTGGATTACCTGAAGAAAATGCGCGTTTTATTGAGGTTTTGCGCGAAATTGCAGGGAAAAGCCTTTAGTTTGTAGAATAACTATAGATGTTGCATCTAGAGGGGGCTAACCAAATGAAGGCGGTTACAGTAAAAGATTTAGTAGAAAGGTTTTCGTTGCAAATACTTGCAGGCAGCATTCATTTGGATCGTTTGATTACTAAATCACGTGCTTATCGGCCTGGTCTTGAATTTGTCGGCTATTTTGAATTTTTTTCTCATTCCAATGTACATGTGCTGGGGAGGAAAGAAATTACCTATTTACATAAGCTTAGTGATGAGGAACGAAATGATCGGATCGGTAATATAGTTAAATATCATCCGCCTTGTTTTATTGTGACACGAAGTCAAGATGAGGGGCTTAAATATCTGATTAAGTATTGTGAGGAAGAGGGAATTCCATTGTTATTAACCTCTGAAACTACCTCCAAATTTATTGATCTGGTTGACAACTTTTTGGCTAAAACATTGGCTCCAGAAATGACGATTCATGGTGTTTGTGTCAATGTATCGGGGATTGGCATTATTATCAGAGGGAAATCTGGTGTAGGCAAAAGTGAAACGGCCCATACCTTGATCCAACGCGGACACCGGCTTGTTGCAGACGATGCTGTCGTGCTTAAGAAGACCAGCCCTGAAACGATTATTGGCACACATGATGGCAAGACTAAGGAATTCCTTGCCTTGCGAAGCATTGGTTTAATCAATGTTTCTCGCTTGTATGGACGAAGTGCCTTTCAAGATGAAACGCGCATTGTCTTGGATATTGAATTGACGAAATGGCAGGATAATAGTCTAAATAATGAGCTGGAGCTTGAGCCGAAATTCACCGAATATATGGATATTCAAATTCCGCATATTGAGATTCAGCTTCAACCCGGTAGGGATGTTGCAGGTCTTGTCGAAGCAGCTGCGAACAATTGGTATCTCCGTCAGCAGGGCTATAGTGCTATGGAAGAGTTTATGAAACGACTGGAAATGCCATGAAAAGCCTCTGAGCGTATATGCTTTGATTCAAGTCGAAAAAAGATCGATTCATGTATCCGGTAAAGGTATATAACTCTTGACCATCCTATGTCAATTTGGTACTATTAGCCTATGATAATACTTGCGAGGGCGATTTTGGTGAAAGCCAAGGGAGCAAAGCCATAGGCCTAAGGTTCTAAGAACTAAGGTATCTAGGTTGCAACGAGGATATTTTTTCTTTTATAGAATACCTCCCTTCGAGATTAGCTCAATATACCTATTAGGAGGGTTTCAGTATGAAGAAAAAATTATCAATGGTCATTGCAACACTTTTGGTTGTTCAAGCGGTATGGGTCGGAGCGGCATTTGCGGATTATAAGCCAGAAGGAAATATTGTGGTAGGTGTAAATCTTCTATCTAACATTATTAAACCATCTAGCGCGTTAGGCAATTTTACTTTTAATCTACAAGAAAGTGCTCATAAAACGATTACAAACCTTACTGGTCTTTCGATTGATCACTCATATGCTGTAGTTCAAGTAAATGGAATAACTTTGTTGGCAATTGATCCCCCAATTGCATTGATTAATAAGAAAAAATAAACTAACTTAAATATAAAACCTGATCTTCTTTACAATCTATTCAAGAGATTGTAAAGAAGATCAGGTTTTTTTGTTGCGTTCAATTAAAGCTGGTCTGCCAATTGGAAAAAGACAGCCATGACATCAGGATGATACTTATGCCGCGAACGCTCCATCTCTAAGAGAGCATCTTCCTTGGGTACGGCTTCTTTGTATACACGTTTGGCCGTTATAGCATCGTAGGAATCAACAACAGCCACGATTGCGGAGCATATATTGGTATCATTGCCTTTCAATTGGTATGGATAACCGCTGCCGTCGAATCTCTCATGATGCTGTTCGACAATAATGCCAGCTGTTTTTAAATTGCTAAGTCCTGTATCGTAAAGGATTTTTCTCCCTAAAGTTGTATGCTTCTTCATGATTTCAAATTCTTCGTTTGTAAATTTTCCTGGCTTGCCTAGAATGTTATCGGGCACCATGATTTTACCAATATCGTGAAGAAATGAGCCAAAGTTGAGATCGACTAGTTGATTAGAAGAAAGCCCCATATGCTCGCCAAGCAGCATAGATAAATTCATTATGTTATGGCAATGGTCGGCCGTATAGCCGTCCTTTTCCTCTATATCGATAGTCAGCTTCATCAGCTCTTGCGCATTTTGACTGTAATGATAGAAAACGGGCTGGGAGGACACATAGATAAACTCACAATCTGTTTGGGCTATGAAGATAGCTTCGGTTTTGATAGGTTGTGCGGAGATGGAGTCTCCAACTTGCAAGGTACGCTTACCTTGAGAGGATTGCCAGATTAAACTGCCCGTTAGAATATATATAAATTCAAGTGCTTCCCAGCCATCGGCAGGTGACAAACCCCAACGACTTCCAGCGGTTAAGCGGTGGTGGATAATTTCTGTTCCATCACCCGATGAAACCAGCTTTAATTGCAGGCCAATATCGCTTAATGTCACTTTTTCTACTGGATTGTCCTTGCTCCGAAAGATAAGTCCTGATGTGCTGTCTTCCATGCAATTTCCTCCTTGTATCAAGCTCGCAGAAGCTTTCCCGGTTCTAGTATCCGTTGTACATTATTCTAACGTATTCGTATCCGTATATCAACGCGAAACGCCAATAGATTCAGCTGTGGTTTGTTCATTGTTGGGGATTAAAAGCCCGCTTAACGCCTTCACCAATAAAATTTATCGCGACTATGGTTAAGGTAATAAGTATCCCGGCAGGCAGCCAGATCCACCATTGGTGAGAAAGCACCTGTGGTCGAATCGCGTCGGAGATCATATTGCCCCAGCTTGGCACATTGGCAGGTACCCCGAAGCCGAGAAAACTGAGCGACGTTTCAACTGTAATCATGGAAGCGGCAATAAGAATAGCTTGTACAACAATAGTAGACATAATGTTAGGCAGCAAATGCTTCAAAATTACTTTATAAGGTGGACAGCCAATTGAAATAGCAGCTGTGATATATTCATTTACCTTTTCCGCCAGAACCTTGCCTCTGACAAGCCGTGCACAAACTCCCCAGCTAAGGATGCTTATGGACACAACCAGCACGAGGATGCTTGCTTCTTTAAAAATCGTCTTTAGTACAATTACGAAAATCAACAATGGGAAAATAAGCACGAAGTCGGTTAATCGCATCAAAAGGTTATCGATTTTTCCTCCGTAATATCCCGCTATAGTTCCCACTAAAGTACCCAATATAGAAATCAGCAGTGTAATGGAAAATGCAATTTCTAATGTAACAGTGCCACCGTAAAGCAGACGGGCAATAATATCTCTGCCTCCTTTATCAGTGCCCAGCCAATGTTCGGATGAAGGTGCTTTATTAATTGCATCCAGATTAATTGCAATAGGATCGTATGAGGTTAATAGGGGAGCGCACAAGCAGCAAATTGTGATTAAGAGGAGGAGGATTAGAGAACCCATCGCAAGCTTGTGGCGGGCAAAATTATAAAGGTGTGTGATCCATGGTGAGTAGCTTTTCATATAAGTTCCCTCCATTTAATCAAGCCGGATGCGCGGATCTACTAGTCCATACAACAGATCAGCAATAAGGTTGCCAATAAGTGTCATGAACGATAAAAGCATCATAACCGACATGAGTACGGAATAATCGCGGCTATTGACGGATTGAATCACAAGCTGGCCGATGCCAGGATAAGTGAATATCGTTTCGACCACTACTGTCCCGCTAAGTAAGGCACCGATATCGAAGCCTAAAAATGTAATAAGCGGGATTAGCGAATTCTGGAAAATATGCACACTATAGATACGAGAAAGCTTAGTCCCCTTGGCCATAGCGGTTCGTACATAATCCTTGCGGCTGTTCTCCATAATCTCATTTCGCAAGAATTGAGTGTAAGCGGCCGTGCTGAACAATCCGAGCACAAGAGAGGGGAGAATTGCGTATTTGAGCTTGCTGATATAATAAGAGAAAGAGCCTTCGTCTAAGCCAATGCCAATTGATCCACTTGCAGGAACCCAGCCCAGCTTAAAAGAGAATACATAAATAGCTGCGATTGCAGCGACAAAGGTCGGGATAGAGTATGCCACATAATTCAGTGAAAGGATGAAATGATCACCTAATCGATTGGGGCGTCTTCCTGCATACATACCCATCGCAATAGAAAGCGAGTAGGTGATGCAGAGGGAGAGAAGCATTAATAACAATGTATTGGGTATCCGTTCCGCAATGATCGCACCTACGGGTTTTTTGTGGACAAACGATTGTCCCAAATCTCCCTGCAGAACATGCTTTATCCAGCTCCAATATTGCGTAAGAATAGGTTGATTGTAACCCAGCTTTTCACGCATTTCTGCGATATATTGAGGGGAAGAATTCTTCGGATCAATCTTGCCCATTAGGGCATCACCAGGCATGAGCTTTGCTAAGCTGAACACAACAACGGAGACTAGAATCATCAGCGGGATCATGCCAAGAAGTCGCCGAAACGCGTAAGTTAGCATGCGCATATCCCCTTATTATTTACTGACCCACCATTGGTTTACGTCAACTTGATTTGTAAAGGAATTGACATGGACCCCTTGCAGGCGTTTATTCTTTGCGGTTACATCAATCGGTGAATAGAGGAAGATCATCGGCACCTCATCATTCACGAGCTTTTGCCAATCATAATAGACTTGCTTACGATACGTTTCATCAAAAGCTTTAACACTTGTACCTTCTGCGATTAAGCGATCTGAATCTGCATTGACCCAGCGGGAATAATTCCATTGATCGTCTGATTTCCACAGTCCTGTAGGGTCGGGGTCACTTCCAAGTCCCCATGTTGCTGAGAATAGCTCTACAGAAGGATCATCGGCTTCGACAGCTTCGTAGTAAGCGTTAAGCTCTTTTAAGGCTCCGCCGTTTAGTTTTACGTCCAAACCAATATCCCCCCAAAACTGCAGAATGGCTTGGGCATTGGGATCATCGGTTTCACTGCCTCCAATGGCATCGAAGCTCATAACGAGCTTCTTACCGGCGGGATCTTCACGTTTGCCATCTCCGTCGGTATCTTTGTAGCCTGCTTCATCCAATAATTCTTTGGCTTTGTTTGGATTATAGCTGTAGGTGTTAATTTGATCGTCCGGTATTTTGGCCCAGCTGACTAGCGGCATTGGAACTGCGAGTGGGGTACCGAGTCCGGTATAGAAAGCGTCGATTAACTTCTGGCGGTCAATGGCATAAGACATGGCTTGGCGCAGCTTTTTATCTGCAAATTTAGGCAGGTTCATTATATTCAGCGATT
Organism: Paenibacillus psychroresistens; assembly: GCF_009728935.1. GTDB lineage: Bacteria > Bacillota > Bacilli > Paenibacillales > NBRC-103111 > Paenibacillus_AC > Paenibacillus_AC psychroresistens. Next base: position 676,325 of record NZ_CP034235.1, read on the forward strand.
TATCTGCGTCCCACTTGCCGAGCTTAAAACCGATGTATTTATAAGACAAGCTTTCTTGTTTAATTAAATCAAGGTTATCGAGCTTTTGTGCGTCGCTGTATTGGCTGGTCGGCAGCGTCATAATATCGGCTTCGCCGTTTTCCAGCAAGCTTGTGGCTAGGCTTCCATCAATAGTTTTGAATATAACTCCGTCCAAGTAAGGCTTGCCCTTCCAATAATCGTCATTTCGCACCATTTCCACATATTCGCCCGACTGGATCTTCTTAACTTTAAAAGGCCCTAGTCCGATTGGGTTTTTACGAACCTGATCAGAGTCAGCAAACTTATCAATAGCAATTCCCGCATAATATTTCTTTGGCATTGGATAACCCCAAAGACTGCTTAACACATTGGGTGCCGCCGCATTTACCGTTATTACCATCGTGTGTGGATCGGTAATTTGAATGCCGGAGATCGATGTCGCTGTTTTATCGTGATAGGCATCGGCACCAACGATCATTTTGACGCTATCATAGCGGGGACTCGTGGTATCAGGACTTGAGATGATTTCCAAGGCGAATTTCCAATCCTCCGCTGTCAGCTCATCGCCGTTATGCCACTTAACTCCTTCTTTAATTTTGAAAGTAAAGGTTAAATGATCAGCAGATTCTGTCCAAGTAGCCAAATCCGGATAAGTTTTAAGATCGTCGCCAGTAGTAAACATGGGTTCAGAGATAAAATTTAAGATCAAATTGTCCGCATTCTCACTAAAAAGCGCAGGTTCAAGGATCCCCTGAAACGGCTGGTCATAGGCGTAAGTAACTGTTCCACCAAAAGTTGGCTCATCTGCCGATTTCGCTGTAGCCAAAGGTGTAGAGCTTGCGGCTGCGGAGTTGCTCGTAGCAATACTAGGTTCAACTGCTGAGGGCTGAGCATTATCCTTGCAGCCTGCAAGCGCGAGTGCCATTATCAACATAATTGCTAGTATAAAGACCGTTGCTCTCTTCATGTGTTTTCCTCCAAATAAATCAATTTATTAATATAAGTGACAGGCAACCTGATGGCCTGGACCAACTTGCTTCAGCGTTGGTTTAATTTCGCTGCACTCGGGTTTTGCAAAGCGGCAGCGTGATTGAAAAGCACAGCCGGTAAATGAGTCGTTTGGGCGAGTGATCTCGCCTTCAAACGCCATTCGTTCCACGCGCTTGCGTGGGTCAGGTACTGGGATTGCAGCTATTAAATCTCGCGTATAGGGGTGGAGGGGAGATTGATACAAGCTGATTTTATCGGCTACTTCGACAAGCCCTCCTAAGTACATGACGCCAATGCGATCGCTAATATGCTTAACTACACTAAGATCATGCGCAATAAAAAGATAAGACATGTTATATTCCTGTTGGAGGTCCTGCATCAAATTTAACACCTGCGCTTGCACGGAAATATCTAATGCCGAAACGGGTTCATCTGCCAGAATCAGCTTCGGTTTTAATGCCAAAGCTCGTGCAATACCAATTCGCTGCCGTTGCCCTCCAGAAAACTCAAGGGGATATTGAAAGTACGCTTCTCCAGACAAGCCAACTCGCTGTAAAAGCTCCATAGTTTGATCCTTAGTCTGTATTTTTGATTGGCCCGAATAGTTGCGGATTGGCTCAGAGATGATATCGCCGACCATCATCCGCGGATTGAGGGAAGCATTGGGATCTTGGAAAATCATTTGCATATCCTTGCGAATACTTCGCAGCTGAGAACCTTTAACCGCAGTAATATCCTGTTTCTGAAAAATAACAGCACCTGAGGTTGCATCAATTAACCGTAAAATCACACGTCCAGCTGTTGATTTACCACAGCCTGTTTCACCAACGAGCCCAAGGGTTTCTCCTTGTTTTACTGTAATTGAGAAATCATTAAGTGCCTTGATAGTGCCAACTTGTTTACGAAAAGCACCTACAAGCGGGTAAACCTTGCTCAGGTTCTTAACTTCAAGAAGTAAGTCATCCCGTTCTACCATAAATCACCCATTTCTAAGGTTTGCGGGATCGCTGTCGGGATACTGCAAACAGCGTACATAGTGGTTGGCTCCAGAATCCGCTAGCAACGGGTTCTCTATATAGCATTTTTCCATAACTACGGGGCATCGTTCGGCGAACCGACAGCCTTGTAGTGGCCTATTCATTAAAGCAGGAATGCTGCCTTGGATTGCTTCGAATCGCTCACGCTCTTGATCAAGTTGTGGTATCAACTGCAACAACAGCTTTAAATAAGGATGTTTGGGGTCGTGAAAGATGACATCAACATCGCCTTGCTCCACAATTTGCCCTGCATACATAACGACCACATTATCGGCTATCTCAGCAACAACGCCTAAATCATGGGTAATAAGCAGGATTGCCATTGCATGCTTCCGTTGAATAGCTTTAAAGAGCTCCAATATTTGGGCTTGCACGGATACATCTAAGGCTGTTGTTGGTTCATCGGCAATCAGAAGCTTGGGCTCGCAAGCAATTGCCATCGCGATAATAACTCGCTGCCGCATGCCACCGGATAGCTTATGGGGGTATTCATGAATCATTGATTCGGCTCGCGTTATGCCTACTTGCTTGAGTAAGTCTACTGCTCGTTTATGTGCTTCTTGCTTGGAGATAGATAAATGATTGAGCATAGCTTCTTCTATCTGAAAACCTATAGTTAAAATTGGATTCAAGGCAGTCATTGGCTCTTGAAAAACCATTGCGATTTCTTTGCCGCGCAAGGCATTCATTTCTATATCTTTTAACTCGGCAAGGTTTTGTCCATTAAGCCATATTTCACCTTTGGTTCTTTTGCCGTTTTCCTGCGGGAGCAGGTTCATAATGGAAAGAGCGAGCACGCTTTTCCCGCTGCCGGATTCACCGACTACACAGGTCACTTGACCCGGTTTAATTTGGAAAGAAATCTGATCAATCGCAGCATAATACTGTCCATTTTTGATAAATCCAGCTTGTAAATCTATTAATTCGAGCCTATTTTCACGCTCTTGTGCTAGCATCCAACACCTCGAAATCTCTAGTAAATCTGTAGTATATTTGGACCATCCTTAAAGGACGGCGTAGCCGATTACCCTTGTATGATTCATAGTATAAACGATAGATTAAGATACAGAAACCTTTTATTGACGACAATCGCTAAATTACGCTAAAATAGCCTAACATCGGTGTCATTTTTACTTAAAAAAGGACAAAAAAGGAAGGGAGGGTGGAGTATGATCCTCAATGAACAAATAAAAGCTTCTGAGGTAGAATTAACGGGTCTGAATGGGGAAAGCTTGGGAATCGTTTCTAGAGCAGAAGCGCTGGCTTTAGCCAAGAAATATAAGGTTGATCTAGTGTGCACCTCCTTGATGGCCAGTCCACCACCGTGCAAGCTGATCGGTCGTGGGGCAGCCAGACAAAGCGAAGATCAAGCAAACAGTAAATCGCGAAAAGCTGAAACCATGAAGGTTAAAGAAATTCGACTCACAGCTAATATTGAGGCACATGATTATGAAACGAAGCTAAGGCAAGCAGAGAAGCTGCTAGCTTCGGGCTGTGCAATACAATTAGTGGTCAAGCTGCAGGGCAAAGATGGACCTAAAGCCAAAGAACTGCTTGAGCAAATGCTGAAAAGCCTTGCACCCAGTGGAACGAAGGCAACCGGAATACAGGTTAGCGGCAAGCAAGCTGCCGTGCAGGTTAATCCAAACTAGAAGGGGATTAGAAAAAGTTAGTACTTATTATCGTGAAGCAATAAGCATATATTTAGAACAAGAAGAAACACACAAACAAAGGAGATACAAATTATGAGACCCAATTTTTATCGGAGAAGAAACACACCTGCGTATTCGTTTATGGCATGGGCTTCATTCGCTATTGCAATGGGATTTGAGTTTATCGGGATTTACAATTTGGATGAGATGCTTTCTGTAAAAGGTTATTATGCTGTTTCTGCCATTTTGATCGTGATTACATCGTTCTTGCTGCAAAAGGTCATTCGCGATAATGACGAAGATCATTTTCTAAGAGAAACAAATTATAGCCACCGAATGCGTAATACAGCTGCTTTTTCTTTTCTAGCTTGGGCGGGTTTCTTGTTAGGTGTTCTGTTCTATTATGTAGGTCTTTGGAATTTAGAACAGCCCTTATATGTAAAAGGTTATTACGCAATAGGGGGTATGTTTTTGATTGTAACTTGTCTTGTTCTGCAAAAAACGATACGTGACAATGAAGAAGACAAACTGAACATTCAGGAAATCGAGAAAAATGAAGTCGCTTTGTAAATTTTTAATCTTGCATATGTAATGCTGACTTATCCATGGTATGATGTGAAATGTTGATTATTATGGATAAGGTGGAATTATACGTGCAAAATAAGCTTTTTAATTATATGGGACTTGTATTGGTGGCAGCGATTTGGGGGATGAACTTTGGCTTTTCCCGTATGGAAATGGCGAATTTCGATCCTAGATTGTTTGCTTTTTTACGTTTTGGGCTTGCGGTACCCTTCTTTTTTATCTTGCTTCGTTTGAAAGAAGGAAGTGTAGGTATTCCGTTTAAGGTAGCTCTGCAGCTAATGTTTATTGGTTTTTTTGGGATAACGGTTTTGGAAAATCTTACGATGTATGCGATCAAATATACCTCACTTGCGAATGCTTCGTTATTGAATGTTGCTCCTTGGCCGATTTTTACAGCCTTGTTTGCCCCGTTTTTTACCAAAGAATCAATCTCGAGAAGAGTGATGGTTGGCGGTGGTGTTGCGATGGTTGGTGTTTGTTTAATTATTCTCACAGGTGGAGAGGGCTTGGATATGTCCTCGGGTCATATGGTAGGCAACCTCCTCGCATTATCGGCTAGCATAATTGGAGCTTTATACAACCTAAGCTGTATGCGTTTAATGAGACAATATTCCGCTTTGCGTATTAGCACTTGGTTTATTGCTTTTGGAGCCTTGTTTATGTTTCCTCTAACGCTAAGCTCATGGGGGAAAGTAGCCTGGTCCGGATTGGATGCGTCTGATTATTTGGTTTTGGGGTATAACGTTATATTTGCTACGGTAGTTGCCTTTATCATTTGGAATGCCTGTATGCATCATGTGGGAGCAGCTAGATCAAATTTTTTCCGGTATGTGGTGCCAGCCGCAGCCGTTGCAGCAGGATATATGATGTTTGGGGAAGCTATTACTTTGTGGCAAATTGCCGGTGCATTATTCATGGCTGCTGGCTTGATTTGGATTAGTATGGAACGGAAGTTAACTGTTCAATAGTGGCAAGGATTTCATCGTGATCGACTATCGATAAACATAAAAAAGCTGACTCCTAAGGGCCTAAGGGGTCAGCTTTTTACAGGTTCCTACTTTAGTTTTGATTAAAGATAGATTTTTAAGCTAATGATTTCATAGGGATGTACATTTAGTTCTACTAATGTACCTTCCTTAACTGATTTATGTGTGAGCTGATATATGGGTTGCTCTAACAAATTTACCAGCCAGATCGACTGAATCATTCCATTCCATTGCAGGAGCAGAGGTCCAGCTTGATTATTAATCTCATAAAATCGAAGAACAACGTAATAGTCATCATCTGTTGGACTGCTTTTGCAGGCTGAGGCTATAATATGCTTGCTCTCGACAAGCTGCGCATCCTTGTTATCCAAGAGTTGGAATAAGGACCATTCGGGATTACTAGGCCATTTACTCGAATCCGTTACCAATGAAGCATTAGTGGAAGGGGTTAATTGGGCTGTCATAGGCTGATTAAATTCCCAGGCGTATTGCGGTACAATTTCCTTATAATCCAAATGTGGAACTAGAGCATAAGAGAAAGTATGAATGCCTATATCCGGGACCGTATCCGGCTCAATAGAGCTTCGTATTAAAGATAGATTCATTGTACTTCCTGCGGAGCTGTGCCCATATTTACAGTCATTTATTAAGCCAACCCCATAACCGCTGCCGGATTCTGATAAATCCATCCATTTTAGAGCAGGAACCTCTTGATTGTTGGCGGTTCGCTCCAAGGAGCCAAATGGAATTTCATAGGTAGATGTAATAGGACCGATGAGATTAGGGTTAAAGGAAACACGCAGGAAGGGGGCATCCTCGCCAAGCTTTGCTTTTTCATTCCAACGTACTTCAGTAAGAAATTCAAGCTGAGCCTTATGGGAGGTGAGTCTAATTTCCTGTTGGATTTCGGAATCTCTATACGTGTGTGTAATAATCACGGATGCTGAATTAGCATTAATCTGACCCCATTTGGATGTAGCGCCTCGTACCAATTGATGGATTTGGCTAATAGTACCAAGCTTCCATGCAGACATGGGGCGAGGTGTTTCGTATAAAACCTGAAACAAATTCATCAAGCCCTTTAAATTATTACCTTCCTCCCATAGCCCCGCGACCGTATGTGATAGCTCGCGGTCGACCCGGTGGTCGGTAAATCGCACAATAGTGCCAGATTCAGCATCAATTTCAACTGTAAACCATTCATTTTGCATGATGAAACGTTCTTCCGTTTGTGAGGTTGTGACTGATTTAAAGGGAGCTTCTATCTCATTTGATGAACTTGTTGCCTTTTTAAACAGCTTATAGCCCGTTGGTGGAATTTCTACAGCATAGAAACCTAATTCGTTTGCTCTGCGAATGATAGTGATTCTATGATTCTGATAATCCACATATTCATCACCCTCTTGGACAGTGTTGCCTGAGGTGTCATTGCCTATCTCCAGGGATACCCAACCTGTTCGTGTCCAGGATAGCGTATTAAAGGCGATTAGGTAAGGTTCCGTACTGAAGCTTTCAATTCCTGAGGCAATCTGCTGCATAGCTGAGGATTGAAGATGCTTTCCAGCTTCAAATGCCTGCCAGCCTGCAGGGATGGCTTCATCATAAGTGCTGTGAATCGAGCAGCCGCAAATTATGTCATGAAATTGATTAAGGCATTGTCTTCTCCAGGCAGTCTCTAGAGGGTGATCCTTGGAATATTGCCCTGTTTGGATAAGTGCCATGGTTTGAAGTGTTTCTCCAGCCGTCAAGGCGTATTCAGTTTGGCGATTGACTCTTTTGATATCGGCATGCGAGGTATAGCAGCCTTCAAATATAGTGTTTTTCTCACCATAAAAAACGGGAAGGGCTACTTCTTTGCGCACAAGGCTTTCAAAAAAATCGGTGCTTTTTGCAAAGCTGAATTGAGGGAGCAGTGGACTGAGATTTAATCGGGTGGCTTTCTCGACCTCCCAGAGGGTCATACCGCCGCCGTGATCTCCAAATCCGTAAACATACATGGATTCAGCGATACTATAGCGCTTGTGCATGGCCAACAGATCACCTATCATCCGCGAAGCCACTATAGGACCGTTATATTTAAGCGGGTCATTGTAAGAAAGTACTCGTGAACCATCGAGGCCTTCCCACCAGCATAAAGGTTCGCCTCCTCCTGGCCGGGAGTGATAATAATAATGGATGCCTGCTTGCTTCAATATTTGCGGCAGCGTTGCAATATGGCCAAAGGTATCAGGCTCCCAGCAAATACTTGGGCTGATTTCGAACTTTTCTTTAATGTAGCTATGAGCTTCCAGGAACTGGCGAACTAGCGTTTCGGTCTCAGCCATATTCAAATCGCCCTCTACCCAGGTTGCGGCCGTAATATCCCAATTTCCCGATTTGACTTTCTCGCAAATTCGTTTAAAAAGCTCAGGCTCCTCTAATTCAATTATCTGGTAATAAGCAGCCATACTTTGTGAGAATTTCACCTGAGGGTAATGCTCCATTATATGTAGAACAGAGTGGAAATCTCGTTTAATTAAATCTTTGGTCTCCTCCATAGGCCATAACCAATTAATATCAATATGTGCATGGCCTACCATATGGATTTGAAATTGTTTAGCCTCCGATTTGAAAAAAGGTGCCCATGTTTCGCGAATATGGGCAATGGAAGTTTTCAAAGCATGCCAGGTTCCTTCTGTAAGCGCTAATGAAACAAGCGTTAAACCTTCCATTAGCATCGCATCTAATGTGGAGGAAGAGCTCACGTATCCATGATCGATTAGAAAAAGGCTGAATGAGAGCTCTTCTGCAAATGCATCAAGCTGGAAAATCCATTCTTCCACTTCAGGAAAGCGGAATTTGCCTAGAGCAAATCCACCTAATCCGTCTCCTCCAGGAGTAATAATATCCATTTGATAGGATTCACCACCCATAACACTCTCGGTTAATAAGATGGGAACCAGTTGCGTATCCGCCCAATAATTAACCTGGTATCGGGTTTCTCCATTCACTTTCACATGAGCCCCAACGGTTAGGACCAACAGCAACTCCAATTTAGAACCAATTACAGAGATTTGCTCTATCGTTTTGGGAACAACACAGTGCTTTTTAAATGAACATGAACCCAATGCTGTATCCCAAGTAGATGGAACCTTGAATTGGGGCTGCAGGCTGCCGTCTGGCGCTACCTTTTGCCAATGTTCAATATTTACTGCTTTTTCGAGACAATCTCTTTTATTATGCAGCTGTTTAACTATGGATTCCAAAGAGGGTTTCAGGGTTCTCTCGTTAGTATCTTTCACAATTATACTTCTCCTCTTGCTATATTAGAGTTGGGTTTGCAAATTAGATGCAACTGATTTTCGTTCAATCAATTTAGTGGACGTAATGATTTTCCGTCGTTCTTGTTTCGGATTATGCATAATAGATACCAGTAAACGAGCTGCTTCCTCGCCCATTTCTTTCTCCTTCTGGCTTACACAAGTCGGAGGGACTGCTGAAAGTGCTGCCAGTTCATAATTGTCGAAAAAAATGACAGATAGCTTCTCAGGTACGGATATGCCCATTTCTTTAGCTGCATCAATTACAGTAAGTCCCATAGCGGCATTAATTGCAAATATAGCAGTCATATCCGAATTTTGTTGTAGAAAGGACTGAATTTCTTCCTTGATAGAGGGTTCAGCGACACCATCCTTTAAAATGCTATTGACCGTTTCTGCATCAAAATGAACTTGTCTAAGACGATGCTCTACAGGTATATTACATTCAGCCAACGCCTTTTCATAGCCAATAAGACGGTCCTCAATGCTAGTTGTTCCTTGATAGGCTGTTGAGACGAACCCAATTCGTGAGTGCCCGTGGGAAATTAAATGGGCTGTTGCGATTCGAGCCCCTTCTACATTGTCAGAACAAACACAATTTGTTTCTATGCCGCGTAAATAGCGATCTACTACAACTAACGGGAATTCATTCATTGTTAGGCGTAAGATTTCCTCATTATATGTCTCGCCATCAACGGGGAAGATAATAATTCCTTTAACCCCCAGCTCTATCACTTCACGTAAAATTTGCTTTTCCTTCTCTTGTGAATCGTAGGTCTTGCAATAAATAAGGCGATAATCCAATCGGGTTAGCTCATTTTCGATTCCATTAAGCAGCTGAGCTGTAAAAGTATTCTCAAGACGAGGCATTAAATAAGCAACTAATTGCTTTTCTTTGTTGTCGGATGTGGCGGGATCTGAATGAAAAATGATAGGTTCGCCGGCAGTATTTGTTGAGACGAATGAGCCCTTTCCCTGTACGCGATAAATAAGATTCTCATCAATAAGCTGGGACAAGGCATTTTTTACCGTAATCCGACTTACATCAAATTGTGCTGCAAACTCATTCTCAGATGGAAGCCGATCACCGGGCTTCCAAACCTTTTTATTGATTTTATCTAACACATATTCTCTGATTTGAGTATAAAGGGGTACACGAACAGTAGGTTTTGCCATAGTATCTCTCTCCCATTTAATAAATATATTACAAATATATAACTTATGAAACAAGTTGTACAGTACAACTTTGGCGATTTACAGCTGAAAATAAAAGTGGTATTATTCAATGCAAGCAAATGTTCATGTTGTAAATATGTATTATAAATTTAATTCGAAAGAAGTGACTAGACATGCCCCAACAAAAAACAGTTCATATTATTTCCCATAGTCATTGGGATAGAGAGTGGTATATGCCCTTTGAGAAACATCGCATGCGTCTTGTGACGCTGTTAGATACGGTCATTGAGCTGCTTGAATCAAATGGAAACGATTTTCACTATTTTCATTTGGATGGACATGTGCTTTTGGTAGATGATTATTTAGAAATTAGACCAGAGATGAAGCAGCGCTTACAACGGTTGATTGCTGACAACAAGCTTTTTATTGGACCTTGGTATGTGTTGCAAGACGCTTTTCTGACAAGTGGTGAGGCGCAGTTAAGAAATCTGCAGCTTGGAATTGAACGGGCTGAACAGCTTGGGGCTGCTACAAGAGTAGGTTATTTCCCAGACACATTCGGTAATATTTCACAATCAGCGCAGTTATTGCTTGGTTTTGGTATCGAGACTGCGGTTTTCGGCAGGGGCATTAATGCAATTGCTGAGAATAATACGGTGGTTAATGAAGGTAGTAATGGGTACAGATCGGAATTGTGGTGGGAAGCTCCAGATGGGTCTAGGGTGCTTTCGGTATTCTTGGCTAATTGGTACCATAATGGAATGGAACTTCCGATTAACCCAGTTGCTGCGAAAGAAACGGTTTCTTTGACAGTTGCAAATGTTGAAAAATACGCAGCCACTTCGCATTTATTGCTGATGAATGGCTGTGACCACCAGCCTGTTCAACGGGATGTAGGTCAGGCTATTAAAGTGCTAAATGATAATTTACAGAACTATCGTTTTGTACATAGTAATTTCCCTGATTATCTACGGGAGATTGCACTTCAGTCAACCGATCTACAAAGTGTGAGAGGAGAATTGATTGGTCAACAAACAGATGGCAATCTTACTTTGGTAAATACAGCTTCAGCGCGTATGTACCTTAAACAATGGAATGCTAAGGTGCAGTTGGAGTTGGAGCGTTGGTCAGAGCCGTTCTCCACGATAGCCTGGAAGCTCGGAGCTGTTTATCCCGAAGCTTTTATTGATCATGCTTGGAAGCAGCTTTTGGAGAATCACCCTCATGACAGTATTTGTGGCTGCAGCATAGACGAAGTTCATCAAGAAATGGTAGTTCGTTTCAAGAAAGCGAATCAGGTTGCATCTGAGTTAAGTGAACAGGCATTGAGCTTTATAACTAATCAGCTTAATACTAATAAGCTGGTGGAAGAACTAGGCATTCGTAATATAAACGATCAGTTGAGAGCAATTGTTGTTTTCAATCCGCTAGGATGGAAAAGGGACGATAGGGTAGAAGCAGAGCTTGACTGTGAAGATGAGAAAGACCTACAACATTATAGCTTACTTGACCCATTAGGAAATTCAGTGGCATTTAGCTATGAGGACTTGGGCTGGATTCATGGCTTCACTCTGCCTTTAGACAGCTTTAGAGTTCCTTGGAAGAAACGTCGATATTTATTAAAGTTTCAAGCAGAGCAAGCACCTGCTTTAGGACATACAACCTATATCCTGGTATTAAGGGAAGCTCAAAATCTAAACCTTCCCGCTAAAAGAACTCAACGGAGAGAAGCTCAATTGATTAATAATAGGGAGACAACTACGTTCTGCTTAGAAAATGAATATCTGTATGTACAGGTAGAGAAAAACGGTACTCTAGTCATGCGCGATAAGGCTACTGACCAAGTCTATAAAGATTTGCTTGTCTTTGAAGACAATGGAGACGTGGGTAATGAATATATGTATGTTGCTTCAGAGGATGGCTCCGTATTCACTACTAAGGGGAGTGAGGCTTCTATTGAGCAGATATCCAGCTCGCAAATAAGGATCATACATCACCTAAGCATCCCATTTGAAAGACAAGCGAAACTTCGTTCTGAGCAGCTTGTCAGTCTTAGGTTAGATATTCGAATTTCACTTGAGAAGGGGTCGCGAAGGCTTGAAATAGATGTTTCGGGGGATAATCAGGCGAAGGATCACCGCTTGAGAGTGTTGTTTCCTACGAATTTAGTAACCGATTACTGTTATGCGGATGCGCCATTTGATGTGGTTCGTAGAGAAATATGGCCGTGGTCTGGGTGGGAGAATCCAAGCCGTACGGAAAGAATGCAGTCATTTGTTGATGTGACGGACGGTGATAATGGCTTGATGATTGCTTCTATAGGGTTGCCTGAATATGAGATTTTGAGAGATGGGCATAATACAATTGCCTTAACATTACTTCGTTCTGTAGGTGAATTAGGAGATTGGAATTACTTTGCTACACCTGAAGCTCAATGCCTAGGGTCTTTCACAGCTAGATTTGCAATCCTATCGCATACAGGGGGTTATGTTGAGGCTATTCCTGACGTCAGTGCGTTTCAAACACCGCTTCGCTCTGTGGTTTCCACTTTACATGAAGGCAGTCTAGCTGCTACAGCATCCTGGCTTCACTTGCCTAATAAATCGATTATGATAACTTCTTTTAAAAAAACAAGGGAAGGTGCTCATGCAGCACTGAGGTTTGTTAATCTTAGTTCGGAATCCCAAGAAATAGAGCTTGGAGGCGGATGGATAAAAAAAGATTCACAAATTGCGGTAGCAAGGTTAGATGAGAAAGTAATTGGACAGCAAGAAGTGTTGAATGGGTCCGTAAACACAACTATACCAGCCAAAAAAATAGCTACCTGGTTACTCTGAAAGTAATAGATGGGGTTTAACTAAGGTGGAGTGCTGACGATTAGGATATTTATTTTTAAATACAACTTTACAAGATTGAAAATATGACTTATATTCTAATTATACAATTAATAAAAGTTGTATATATGTACTATAAATGGAGGTGCTTTTATAAATACTTAGAAATACGATGAAAATTTTTTGATGATACGTGTATCATGATAACGATTACATTCTAAGGGGCTTCCAGTTTTATAAACTAAAAAAGAGGTGCATTTCACATGACAACATCCCAAAAAATGCTAAGATCTTTCGCAATTCTTCTTTCAGCTATTATGGTATTTACTCTAGCTGCATGCGGTGGGAGCAATAGCTCAACTGAAACTAACAGCCCAGCAGCAACAGACAGTTCTACAGCATCTGCTACACCTGCTGAATCCGTTGCACCTAAAAGTGATATTAAATTAACAATGTGGAATTTCAAAGTAGCCTTTGACCCAGGTTTGAAAGCGGTTGCGGATGCTTACAAGCTGAAGACTGGTGTAAGCGTAGAAACGCAGCTTACTACTCCAGACGATGCCTATAGGCAGAAAACGACCGCTGCAGCTGCTGCAAATGAATTGCCTGATATGTATTTATACTGGGCTGGAGCTGGCGGGGGCGCTTTTGATGGTCGGGCTATGAACTGGGCAGATGAGCTGGATAAAGATAAAGCTTGGAAAGACAGCTTCTTCCCATCGGCTTTCAATAGTATTGTGATTAACCAAGGTAATTTGGATGGGTGGCAGAAAGATGAGAAAGCCAGCCAGTGGTCAAAAGAACGCAAGGTTGGCGAATCTTACGGAATTCCACTTGATATTGGCTCCTTCTATACCATCTATGGAAATGCTAAGCTGATTAAGGAAGCTGGTTTGCCGACGACTGCACCAGCTGATATGGAAGAATGGCTTGCTAATATGAATACAATTAAAGCTAAAACGGGTGTGCCTGGACTAGTGTTCAGCGGCAAAACATTCTCTGTATATGAAAATTGGATGGCTAATTTCCAGGATTATATGAAAAATGGTCCTGAAGAATATACGAAATTTATGAATCGCGAATCTAAAATGACGGATCCGGCTCACATGCAGATTGCTCAATTTATTGAAGATGTAACCAAATCAGGTAATATGCTACCAGGGATTGTTGGCCTTGACATTGATCCTGCAGATCAAGCTTTTGCAAGCGGTAAAGCTGCTTATAACCTTGGAGGCACTTTCTCATTCGCTTCATTTAGTAAAATGGGCATGGATCCCAAAGATATCATTAGCTTCCGTGTTCCGGCATACAAAGGATCTAAAATCCCGGATGCAAAAGTAACGCCATTTCCTTTAGTACAAGTTGTTGTTTCAGATAAAGGCAAGAATAAACAGGCTGCTATCGATTTTGTTAAATATTTGACATCAGAAGAAGGCATGGTGCTTTACGCAAATGGGGCTTTCGATATCCCGGCTGTGAATGTGAAGAATAAAGAAGCATTGAATGGCGCTATTAGTTCCATGTTAAGCTCAATGAGTACCGAGAGCAATTGGTATTCAGAGAATGCTGGCGTTTCGGATAAGGTATTTGGACCTGAATGGAATAAATTCCACGAAATGAAGCAAAAAATTATTCTTGGCGCGGCAACCGCTAAACAAGCTGCTGAAGAGTTTGATAAAGCGGCAGCGGCTGAAAAGGCAAAAGAAAAGAAATAATTAGTTTGTATGGAGTAGGAGGGAGGGTTGGTCCTCCCCCTGCTTTTTAAAAAAAGAGGTGTTTACTAATGAGTTCTCAACATTATCGCAATAAAGCTGCAAGTCGTGAATCTATGGCTGCCTATATTTTAATAGCTCCAGCGATTATTTTGTTCCTTGTAATTGGGTTATTTACGGTAGGCTTTTCTTTGTGGCTTTCTTTTTATCATTTGCCTCAGGGTTCTTTGATTTCTAATGCAAAATTTGCTGGACTGGATAATTTTAAAGATTTTTTGTTGGGTAGAGATCAAATTATTTCCGAGAAATTCTGGCTTGCGCTCAAAAATAATATGATTCTTTGTATTTCAATGGTGTTTCTTGTTATTCCGATCTCTTTGTTAATTTCGATTCTTCTGCAGAGCATTACAAAAGGTGTTAGATTTTTTAGAACACTGTTCCTGCTGCCAATGGTTACATCTTCCGTTGCCATATATTATGTATGGACGGGTATTTATGATCCGGAAGGTTCCATAAATCAATTTCTAAAAGCGGTTGGTTTAATAGATGCAATGGCTGTCAATGGTTGGCTTGGAGAATTAAATACTGCGCTGCCTGCTATTATCGTTGTCATTGTTCTAGGTGGAGTACCAGGCACCATGATTCTATATTTTGCTGGTCTGCAAACGGTGGACCCACATTTGTATGAATCCGCTGATATCGATGGAGCGAACTTCTGGCAGAAGCTAGTCAATGTCACGTGGCCTATTCTTCGCCCTATTACGATCATTGCGATCATTATTAATTTAAATGGGGCATTGCAAATATTTGATCAGGTTTGGGTTATGACCAAGGGTGGTCCTGCTGGAACGACAGAGGTTGTTAGTGTACTGATGTTTAAAGAAGCGTTTGTTAACAGAAATGGTGATTTAGGTACTGCCAATGCGATGGGTTGGATTATGTTTCTCTTCACGTTCGTGCTTTCATTGATCAGCATCAAATCATTCAAGGATAAAACCTAGAAGGGAGGAGATCGAATGAAACTCACGTACCTGCAGAATATAATCATTTATTGCATACTTTTAGTCTGGGCTTTTCTTTGTGTTTATCCATTAATTTGGATGGCATCCGCATCACTCAAAGCACCTATGGAAGTTATGTCTAGTTTTTCCTTGCTGCCTTCACATAAATGGCATTGGGAAACGTATGCGGAAGTATGGAAGAAAATGAGCTTTTTCAGATATTTTTTAAACAGCCTTAATGTTACATTTTGGACATTAGTGGGGGTTAATGTTCTATTCTCCATGGCTGGATTTGCATTTGCCAAGCTTAAGTTCTTCGGGAACAGCTTTCTCTTTTATATGTTTTTGGGAATGATGTTTGTTCCTGGTGTTACGGTCTTAATTCCGCTTTTTTTAATTGAGAGCAAATTAAATATTCTGAATACCCATCTAGGATTAATCTTGCCAATGGTAAACGGTACTGCGCCATTTGCAATCTTCTTGTTTCGTAATTAT
This sequence comes from Paenibacillus psychroresistens, assembly GCF_009728935.1. Taxonomy (GTDB): domain Bacteria; phylum Bacillota; class Bacilli; order Paenibacillales; family NBRC-103111; genus Paenibacillus_AC; species Paenibacillus_AC psychroresistens. The sequence continues at coordinate 692,113 of NZ_CP034235.1, forward strand.
TTCCGCTCCATACCACATGAAATCTATGAATCAACGAAAATCGAGGGAGCCAGTGTATTTAGGACACTTTTTCAGATTTATATACCATTAGCCTTGCCGGCAATGGCCACGATTACGACGATGAGCTTCCTGGGTTCATGGAATTCGTTGGTTCTTCCAATGGTAATTCTAAGCACTCCAAAGCTTTTTACTTTGCCGTTGGCAGTTATTTTTCTGGACACAGGTGTTTTTAAACAATGGAACGTGGTTATGGCCGGTTCATTGATCTCTATCTTACCGATTATTATCGCGTTTTTTGTCTTTCAGAAATATTACATTCAAGGGTTATCAGCTGGAGCAATTAAGTCATAAAAAATCTAAGGGATCCGTCATTTATAAATATGCTGGCGGATCCGAAGATTGGAGGTGGTCATTAACTTTAATAAGAGGTGCAGAAACTAAACGAAAATTTTTAGTTGTGCAAATTGAAAGCGCTATCTTTTTTATATTGACTTAAATAATTTAATTGGAGGTATATTTATGAAAAAGAAAGCAGTCCTAATTTTATTCTCGTTCATCTTCATGTTCACAGGTTGGCTCTCTCCGGGGAACATTCCCTTTCTGGGAACAACTACTGCAATGGCAGCACCTTCAGGAGATATTCTTAAACTTACGGTGGTCAATAACTCGGCGGATACGGGGAATTTTGATAAATATGTACGTGTAAAGCTCTCTACAGCAGGAGCTGGTTCTTATGTGATTGCGAGCGGCGATTATTTAGAATATGATGTCAAGCTTGACGGTGCGCCCAGAGATACGGGGGCAGTAGACATTCAATTTACAGACAGCTCTTATTTAAGCAGCGCATCAGGTCTATATGATCAAAAAGGGGTACATGGAAGCTCATCAGGCTCCATTAATGATGCAGCAAACACTTGGTATCACCGTAAAATTAAATTCCCTAGCAGCGCAGTTGGCAAGACCATTTCCGTCTGGGCGTTATATAACAGGGATTCTGTACCCAATGAAGTGTATTCTGTCTTTTACGATAATGTACTTATTACAGATGGAGGAGCTACCACAAAACTAACTGCATACGCGAATGGGGCTCCACCTTTTCAAACGGTGTTGAATTCCAATGGCATTTCGGCAACGAAATATGATTCCCGGTTGGAGACTTACAATCTCGGTTCTCCTTCAGGGGATGTCCTTTCCTATACAGTAACGAACAATTCGACAACAGGTACAAACAAATATGCTTATCAAAAATTCTCTACTGCAGGAGCAGGCAGCTATGTATTTGTTAGCGGGGACTATATTGAATATGATGTCTTTACTAACGATACGCTTGCTTATGGGTCAGGTGGCTTGGATATTGTGAACACGGACAGTACTGCTTTCCGTGATCAAGGTTCTTGGAATGATCAATACTCGATTGGCGGGCACCCGGTAGCAGATATTACTAAATATGCTACAGGCGTTTGGTTTCATCGAAAGCTCCAGGTGCCTGCTACCATGATTGGCAAGACGGTCAGCTATTGGATGCTGGGTGGTGAGAATGATGATGCCAGCAAAGTTTATACTGCTTTATATGACAATGTTAAAGTAACCAATGGGGCTACTCTCAAGCTCACTGCATATGCGGATGGTGCGCCTACTGTGAATACAACGATGTTGAGCATTAATTCGACTGCAACCTTGACTACAAATGCTTATGCTAATAATACAGGCAGCACATCTGGAGATATGCTGAGTTTAAGAGTGCTGAACGTTGCTGAACCGGATTATTCAACTTACGCAAGCTTCTCCAATAAGTATGCTTATTGGGTATTCTCACAACAGAGTTACACGATGGTAGCTGGAGATTATCTGGAATACGATGTAAAGAATCTGGACTTTTCCAACAACCCAGGTTTTGCTGTGGACCTAACTTTTACAGATGCGACAAATGGACGGGATTCTGGATGGATAGATCAAAATAGCCTGAGTGCCCATCCTTCTACCAGTTTGCAGCGGTATACGGGCAACCAATGGTATCACCGCAAAATTAAAGTGCCGACTTCGTTGGTTGGCAAGACCATTCTCAATTGGACGATTGCTTCGGAGAGTAACTTTACGAATGATTATATAACAGGCTTTGTGGATAATGTGAAAATTACGAATGGGGTTACTCTGAAAGCAACGGGATATGCAGATGGTAATCCTTCTGTAAACTTGGAGTCGATTAGCAATGGTATTGCGTATGCTGTTATGGCTGCTGAGCCTACAGGAGGGTACACAAGTGGAACGCCTTCGGTCGTTACGACTACTTTGACTACAACGGATGTGCCGATTGCCAGTTTTAATGTAATGAATTTTGGAGCTGTTAAAGATGGGACTACGGACGATACGTATGCGTTTCAGAAAGCATTGTTTGCTGCAGCAGCTGCAGGCGGCGCAGTTGTATATGCTCCGGCAGGCAGCTATGCCATCAAAAAACATCTCTACATTCCAGAGGGAGTGACTCTACGAGGAGATTGGAAAAGCCCGGATAGTGGCGGGCTCGGGTTGGGAACTATTCTGAAGGCATACGAATACAAAGATAATGCTAACGGGATTGCGTTTATCGGGATATATGGAAGCGGAGCCCTTACAAATGTCTCCATTTGGTACCCGGAACAGGATTATTCTTCAGTCCACGCCTATCCTTGGACCATTCAGTCCATGTTTGCGGATAATAGTAATATCATTAATGTTACCCTGATTAATTCTTATTTGGGGATTAAGTGTGGACCGAGCTTTAATGAGCTTCAATATATTAATAATGTTTATGGTACGGTATTGCGCAAAGGGATTGAGATAGGCTTTAACCCTGATGTGCCTCGAATCGAAGGGGTAAAGTTCAAGCCTGACTACTGGAGTACCTCTGGTTTAGCGGGTGCGCCTTCGGGCAGTACCAATCTGCAAACGCTGAAAAACTACACAGTCGCTAATGCGGAAGGCTTGATTTTTGGACGAGTTGATATGGGCTATACCTACGATGTAACCCTTCGTTCTTTCAAGACAGGTTTAAATTTGGCCCATGAATTTACAACCTATGGGGGGGATGCAGGCAGCATGGGAACGATGGCAAAGCTTGATATAGATGAAGGGAATGTTGGTATTCTCGTAGATTATACAAGTCCAACGGGATATGCTATATCAGACTCCATTATTAAAGCTTCCGCTGGGATTAATCCTGTTGCTGTTAAAACCACTACTAATTTCGTGAATACGGTAGGATTTAATAACAGTACGATTGGGGGCGCTCCGCAAACGGCTGTGCTTCATCAAGGAAGCGGAGGTCTGTCCTTTCAGAATTGTACCTTTAACGATTGGGGGTACAGCGCGGGAACTTATGCTATAGAAGCGCAAGCAGGTAGTTTGTCGGTTGCCGGCAGCAATTTTCAGAAAAATGCTAAATCGATTCATCTGACCACGGGAATTATTTCAGCGGCTATTATGGGCAATACATTCAATGGAGTGCCGCAGATCGATGACAACAGCGGAAAATCATCAACCAACGTGCAAATCAACCATGCAGGTTTTAGTTATGATACACGCTCATATTCCAGCCATACGTATATTGCCACGAAACCAAAGCCAGCGAATAATAACTTATATGTCATTACAGCATCACCCTATAATGCTGTAGGAGATGCTGTAACCGACAACACAACAGCCATCCAGAATGCGTTGAATGCAGCCGGGACAGCTGGCGGGGGCACTGTGTTCGTACCGGCAGGACAATTCAAAGTAACGGGAACCTTAAGTGTTCCAACTGGAGTCGAACTACGCGGTATATTCGATGGTCCACATCATACACATGTTATTGGCAGCGCATTGTTGACGACGAATGGCAGTGGGAATGCAGTGGGAACACCTTTCATTACGCTTGCAGCCAGTAGCGGAGTACGAGGGCTGACCATCCATTATCCCAATCAGGATTATACCAATGTCGTGGCGTATCCATGGGCAATCCGCAGCAATGGGTCGGGAGATTATGTAGTGGATACTTCGTTTACAAATGCATATCAAGGATTGGATTTTGGTTTGACGAATAATGCCGATAATCATTATATTCATGGGGTGCAAGGCAGTTTCTTGAAGCAGGCTATATATGTAGGGAAGAGCCCCACAGCCGGTTGGTTGGAGAATGTGCACATCAATCCGCATTTTTGGTTTCGTTCGCCTTTTGTTGGCAGTCCAGATGGAGATTACTGGGCCACACTTCATCCTTATTTGACAACAAATTTGAATGCTTTTACATTGGGACAGTGTGGTAGTGAGAATTCCTTGGGCATTTTTGTTTTTGCCAATTACACCGGATTGAGAACGGAGGCGCAGGCAGCGGGCAAGTGTAATGCAAAGCTCTATTTTGCCAGCTTTGATGCATCCAGAAGAGGGATACAAATTGATGATGTAGGTACAAACGGCGTTGATTTTATTGGTTCGTGGTTTTATACCGCTGGTAGTGACAGCACTCGTGGTTTCGCATATGTGGGAAGTGGCTCGACAGGTTCATTCCGATTGTTCAATGGTATAGTAGGAGATACGAATAGCAACCCAGTTATTGGTTTTGAGCTACGTGGCGGGACAAATGTAATTCAACAAATCAAAATGACGGGCACTGCATCAGATAAAAACTTCAAGCTATATGGAGGAACAACTCGTGTAGATACTCCGACGATTATGACAGCTTCAAGCGATGCTTATAGTGATGCAGCTATAACAAGTGCGAGATTTCTGGGTGGGACTTACAAAAGTGGGTTTGATATCACAGATAGCTCTGCGGGTAAGACGACTTTGACTGGAAATGTGACTAAATAAAATTGCTATATGGATACGAAATGATAAGCTGCAGATTTAATCTGCAGCTTATTTTTTGGTTCTTCTCGGATGGATTGATTTTTTAAACAATAAACAGTAAGAATATTTGTATTGTGTGTTAATACAAATAGGCAGCTGTTTATTGAAAGGTAGTTGAGGTTTTATGTCATTGTATCTAGGTTTGAAGGATCAGCTGCTCAAGCTTATTTTGGAAGGCAAGTATGTCAGCGGAACGGTTCTTCCAACGGAGCATGAGCTTTGTGATCAATATGAGCTAAGCCGGGTAACCGTACGTAAAGCATTAGATGAGTTGAAAAAAGAAGGAGTTATTGCTAGCGCACAGGGTCAAGGAACGGTCGTTTCCCATCGTAAAAATGGATTTCCAAGCTCATTGGACCTAATTGCTTTAGTTGCGCCAGTTCACAATCCGTTTTTTGCATCGTTTATGGAGCATTTCGAGAGAATAGCGGAGGAGAACGGTTCACTTGTTTTATTTAAACAGGATTTTAAAGGAAAAACCTTCCAATCGGATGAGCTTTGGGCTAATTATGAGATGATTGCCTATCAACAGCCCATGAAGGAAATGGCAGAGAAGGCTTACCAAAGATTAGCTGTGCAGAATAATCAGGGTGAGCTGTGGCAGGCAAGCTCTTTTGTGCTTCAAGGTGAAGTAGTAAGTTTCAAGCCAAAAATATGAGAAATTGGAGTATTAGAAGAGGAGTTTTTCCCTTTTGTTGGCCTACACACCCTTAAACAGACATAGGCAAGAATTGTATGTTAGACAGAGGTAAAGGCAGTATAGCTGTGAAAGCCTTTTCAAAACGGCGGGATATGCGGTTTTTTGCGGATTTCTTTTTCTTTTACAATCCGTTAATATAAAGGTGTACCAAAGATTCAACGCTCACATCGCAAGGCATCACCGAAAGATGAAACCATTTATTTTTTCAGTTTTAGGTTAATGACGGCGTATAAGTAATCCGCCAATCGGAAGCAAACGCCGAAACTCATTACGAGCCATAAGCTGAATAAAATAAAAGTAAATCGAGAGGGGATAGACCAATGGGATAGGTTAGCGAAGCATGCTTTACTCAGTTACATACCTATAAAAGCGATGAAAAGCTTTTTAGTATCTGCTGGCATGTGGGAAATCGTGAGAAATTGAATAAGAATGGTAATGGAAACTTAACTAAACCGCTATTGGATTGGACATGCCGTTGTGTCTCCATGAGAATGCTACATTGAAGACATGCAGTGCATGTTATATGGAAGGATAGATCAACAAATTGAATAGTAAAGGTAAGAAGTAGCCTTCGTTTATAAGATACATAAACGGAGGCTACTTTATGTCCATTTGTGGTATGATGCATCTAGAAGCTAACTGGGAGTGGACACCTTGTCTAAGAGAGAGAAAATCATTTATGCTATACTTGTTGCCGTAGTTATCACATGGGGATTAAATGTAGTCATGATTAAATATTTAACGGAATTCATCCCACCTATGCTAGTGGTTGCCATCAGAATGCCATTGGCGGGAGTGGCCTTGTTATTCTTTGCTTGGATGAAGTATGGATTATACCGACCTACTTCCAGACAGTGGCTGCTGCTTTTTTATGTTGCGCTAACCACTATTTTCATCCACCAAATTTTTATGTCTTATGGAGTTGTTTCAACCAGCGCTACCAATGCATCGCTTATTTTAGGACTCAATCCATTGGTTACAGCACTGCTTGCTTCATTAGTGCTAACCAACGAAAGGCTGCATTGGAAGCTAGGAATTGGCGCGGTTCTGGGATTCAGCGGAGTTGTGTTAGCCGTTACGTCCAAATCAGTGGATAGCTCTGTTGGAATATCTGGTTGGGGAGACGGAATTATGGTCGTTTCTATGCTGGGTTTTGTAGTGGGAGGCTTGCTGGTTAAACAAGTTATGACAACAAATATTCCTATACTAGTCGTGACTGCATACTCCACTATGCTAGGTGGTATTATGATTAATCTAGGTGCTATTTTTGTAATAGGTCCATCTGGGTATGGGGAGCTTCATTTAAGTGCAACAGCATGGGGAGTTATGTTTATGTCTGCTTGGGGAGCATCCTCCATTGGGACAATTGGCTGGAACTATGGGATCAAAGCGTTTGGTGCTGGACGCACGGCTTTATTTCTCAATGGGTTGCCTTTTGCAAGTATGATTGGCGGGGCTTTATTCTTAGGTGAGCGGATCCGCTTTATCCATTTTATAGCTTTTGTACTTACAGTATTGGGTATAATAATAGGAACACGTAAACGAAAGGAGCCATTAAATGATCTATCGCACTATGAAACGATTGGAAAAAGCTAGCTCAGTGGTGATGTTTGGAGGAGCTAAGCTTGGGCAGGCGACACAGGAAGAAGCGGATCAATCGATTGCTTACGCTATAGAGCAGGGCGTCAATCATTTCGACATGGCGGCAAGTTATGGAGATTCTGAAATTCGGTTAGGTCCATGGATGGGACGGATTCGTGAGCAAATTTTTCTCGCCAGCAAAACAGGAGAGCGTACTGCAGTTAAAGCCAAGGAAGAAATATATCGTTCCTTAGAGCGTTTACAGGTGGATCATCTGGATCTTATCCAGCTTCATGCTGTTGGAACCATAGATGAGCTTGATTTGTGTACAGCTAAAGGCGGGGTGCTTGAAGCCGTGCTTGAAGCAAAAGCGGAAGGCCTTGTTAAGGCCATTGGAATTACTGGACATGGTCATGAGGCGCCTGCTACACATTTGGAAGCTTTAAAACGATTCCCTTTTGATACGATTCTAACTCCCTATAATTATTTTCTTTATTCAATGCCTGAATATCGATTAGCTTTTGATCGTTTGGCTGAGGAAACAAGCCGGCAGTCAGTCTCACTTCGTGTCATAAAAGCAATTGCCAAAGGACCGTGGAAAGATGAGCAGCCAAGAGAATTTACAACCTGGTATGAACCATTCAGCGAGCAAAAGATCATTGATGCTTGTGTACATTTTGTATTATTCCGCCAAGATATTACTGGCTTTGCGAGTGCGGGAGACATGAGCCTGTTTCCGAAGATTGTAGATGCAGCTTCGCGTTTTGGAGAAATGAATGAAGCTGAGGTTCACCATATTTTAAGCCAAATTCCCCATTATGCGAGCCCATTTGGTGCACCGACGTCTATCGCATAATAGAATGAGAGTGAACCCATGCAACAAAGTGGCTTTAATGATAAATGGAGGGAGCAAGAAACCGAAATTTCTTGCTCCCTTCCCATTGAATTTAGTATGCAGCAAACCCTATTTTACTTAACGCGTTCTATCAATGAATGCTTGCATCGTGTACAGGACGGAAGAGTATACAAGCTGATCTTAATAGACAATGAACCTATATTGATAGAGGTTGCGGTATCAGAGGATCATCGCTTAAATATCAAATTCATTAACTGCAAGCCAAGTCATCAGACGCGCGTCCAAACTGCCTTATATGTATGGGACTGGTTTGATTTAGAAACAGATTTAACTCAGTTCTATCAGTTGGCTGAAGCAGATCCGATCCTACATAAACTTGTAAAATCACATTATGGCTTGCGGATAACAGGTATTCCTGATTTATTCGAAGCGCTTTGCTGGGCGATTATGGGGCAGCAGATTAATTTAGCTTTTGCCTACTCGCTTAAGAAACGTTTTGTCGAAAGCTTTGGTGCTGGTTTAGAGTGGGAGGGAAATCAGTATTGGTTATTCCCAACTACAGCACAAATTGCTAGTCTAGCAGTTGAAGATTTAACAAAGCTGCAGCTTACAGGTAAAAAAGCAGAGTATATTATTGACTTAGCGAAGTTAATAGAGCGTGGTGAGCTTAGCAAACAGCAGCTATTGGCAATGGGCGATTTCAAGGAAGCGGAGAAAGCGATGGTTAGCATTCGCGGGATTGGTCCTTGGACGGCTAACTATGTAATGATGAGATGTTTACGCGATAAAGCAGCATTTCCGTTGGAGGACGTTGGTTTGCATAATGCATTAAAGAAGCAATTACAGCTTGAGCAGAAGCCAACCCTCGCAGAAATTCGCAAGCATGCAATGGGCTGGGCTCAATGGGAGGCCTATGCTACTTTTTACTTATGGAAAAGCTTAGATTAGAAAGGCGGATTAATGACAATGGCGAAGCAAAAATATTATGTAGTATGGGCTGGCAAAAAGCCCGGAATTTATACAAGCTGGGCTGAAACTCAATTGCAGGTAAATCAATTTACGGGAGCCAAGTTCAAGTCCTATGAATCTCAAAAAGAAGCCGAGGCAGCCTATCGAGCAGGACCAAGCAAGAATTGGGGACAAGGGCAGAAGCCAAAGACAGCAGCAAAACCAACGGAAACCAATTCAGAGCATGCCTCTATTATTATGGACAGCTTATCGGTTGATGTCGGCTGCAGTGGCAATCCGGGGATTGTTGAATATAAAGGTGTGGATACACAGTCGGGCGAAGTGATTTTTGCTGTCGGGCCGATCAGTAAAGGGACGAACAATATGGGCGAATTTCTCGCCATTGTTCACGCGCTCGCTCATTTAAAAAAATTAGGCAGCTCGCGCACCATATATAGTGATTCGCGAACCGCCTTGAAATGGGTGCAGCAGAAACAAGCGGCCTCTACTTTGGTGAGAGATGATTCCACCAAAGAAATATGGGAGCTAATGGATCGGGCTGTTAAATGGCTGCAATCAAATACATATACAAACAAAGTCCTGAAGTGGGAAACCAAAGAGTGGGGCGAGATTAAAGCGGATTATGGGCGGAAGTAGCTCGAAATCTCAGAAAAAGGCCGATTTAAGTATCGGCCTTTTTGACATTCTAAGACTTTATTGCCGTCCAATCAAAAAGAACGCCCATGGCTGAGCTGCGGTTTTGCACCAACGAATCGTATACCTCCACGGCCTCTAAAGGGGAATAACGATGGGTAATCAATGGCTTGATATCCATTCGTCCTTGGGTGATATAACTTAAGAATAGCTTAGTCATTTCAGGATGATTCCACTCTTTATAATCCATAAGTGAATGGATGCCTAGAATAGAAACGGAATTGGATACCACATTGCTGCCCATTCCCTGAGCAGAAGGAGTAGCTGTATCCCCTAGCAGAATAACACGTCCCAAGGGTTTGACGAGCTGAGTGGCTTGGGCTAAGACGGAAGGATGGCCGGTAATATCGAAAATGACATCTAGCATCCTGCTATTGGTTTTATGCTTGATTTCTTCCTTAGCTTTACCCGCATCCATGGCTAACAGATGAATACCCGGTCGCTTTTTGACCAGCTCTAAACGGCTGTCAGCAGGGTCTATGGCGTAAATCTCCTTGACTCCGGAAAGATATAGATATTGGGTAACCAGCTGGCCAAGAAGTCCGAGCCCAATGACTCCGACCGTTTCTCCGAGCTGCAGCTCCGCTCTTCTCACGCCAAGCTGTGTAGTAGTGGCAAGGCTGCACCAAACACCTTGCTCGACACTGACATCCTTCGGAAGGGGATAAGCGTACTGAGCATCTATTTTGAAAAATTGGTTATGCGACTTTGCCACAAACACACGGTCACCTTTTTGGACTCCCTTAACTTCACTCCCCGTTTCAAGTACTTCAGCCACCATGCAATAACCAGGTTGAAAAGGATACTTAACCCAATCCGACCAGTTGGTATTCGGATCAAATACGCCTCTAAGGCATTGGAGCTCTGTTCCTGTACTAATAAGGGAACGAATCGCGGCACATAAAATTTCTGTCTGGCCCAGTGCAGGATCGAACGCCTCTTTTTGGACCTCGACCTTTTGTTTTTCTGTAAAAATAATATTCCATGATTCCATTGTAATACCTCCACGATTAAGATTATTTACCCTCGTGATTAGTTTATAGGTATCGGAATATGAAAAAAAGAGCATAGCTTTGCGGAAGTTTAACACTTATACAGCTATTGCATCTGGATGCCTATTAAGTACTTTTATCAAATAAACCCTTGTATTGGCTAGGGGTAATTCCCGTGTATTTCTTGAAAAGACGGGTAAAGGTTTGGAGATCGTTAAATCCGAGGCTAGCGCTGATTTCGGTTATGTTGATTCCCTGTATTTCCAAAAGTGATTTGGCTTTGGCAATTTTAATTTCCCGATGCAGCAGGATCGGTGATTTGCCGAACATTGCTTTAAAATGGTTGCTGATATAGGTTGGATTCATATGTAAATCCTTGGATATATCCGCCAAGGAAAGTGAAGCCTCAGGCTGGGTTACAATTTTCAAAAGAATGGATAAAAAGCTATGAGATTGCTTCCTCATATCCATGGTATCTACACTTCCAAAAGCATTTTCCAATAATAAATAAAGCAATTCGAACGATTGGGCCTTTTGCAGAATGATATTGGGTATATACCCCCCTCGTGTCTTGGAGAGCATGAATTCGTCGAATACAGCCTCAAACTTTTTATGATTCGTATATCATAGATTTGGTCCTGAACCCTAAGCTTGGCGGAGCCTTCTCTCACATAAGTCATCATGTAATGCTCTTTAAATACACTGTTCCGGTAGTTCATCTCACGGCGGCGATGGATGTCGAACGTCAGAATCTTTAATTCCGCTGTTTCCAGCAAGGCAGAGATGATATCATCCTTCACAAAAAACCACTTCCTTTTATTATATATAGCCTCATTTTGCAGGCATAGTAGGCTAATAAAACCTCCATGTATGAATAATTATACAAGTATTGGTTCTTATTTGATACTTATCTCTGAAGTATCCTTTACAACTAGCATGTTGAACCTCGCAAACAATGAGAAAAGGGTAGTTTACGCGGAAATGGAAGACTAATTCCAATTGAAAAAAGGTTTGACAGCTTCTTAACAATCGCATAACATTAATAATATGAACCAGATAAGAACCAATACAAAACTTAGGTAAGGAAGGAGAATTTTGGATGAGGGCAGTTGTTTCGCTGAAGGGTAAGATTGATATTGTAGAATTGCAAAAACCTCCCATTGAAGCGAACCACGTGCTAATAGAAACCTGTTATTCGGCTATTAGCTCAGGCACAGAGCTTTTGCTGAAAAATCGCATGACAGAGCATCCGATTTCACTTGGTTATAGCGCGATGGGAATCGTACAGGAAATCGGTGAGGGAATCACTCATGTGTCCATAGGACAACGGGTAGCTTGCTACGGGGCTCCTTATGTCAGGCATGCGGAAATACTGGCGGTTCCCAGGCATTTGGTTGTCCCGCTGCCGGATGAATGCAATTCGCAAGAGGCAGCCTTCGTTGGCCTTGGTGCAATTGCCATTCACGCGTTGCGGCAGGCTGATTTGCGTTTTGGAGAGTCGGTTGTCGTGGTTGGACTCGGCATATTGGGGCAAATAGCGAGTCAGATTGCGGAAGCTTCCGGCTACAGGCTAATTGGTTTTGATCTGTTGGAAGAACGCTGCGCAAAGCTTTCGGAGGCGTGTACGGCAATAGTGTACAGCCATGAGCAAGATGTCCGTAGTGCCATCGATTCGATTTCACAGCAGCAAGGTGCTGACGCGGTGATCATCTGCGCTAATGGCGCTAATGCGGGAATAATTGATCAGGCACTCGGGTGGATTCGTGATAAGGGAAAAATAGTGATTGTTGGTGACGTCAAGATGGACTTTGATCGGGAGCTGATGTTTGCTAAGGAGGCACAGGTGCTGATCTCGCGTGCGGGTGGTCCTGGACGGTATGACAGCAGCTACGAAAGCAAGGGAAATGATTATCCGATCAGCTACGTCCGTTGGACGGAAGGCCGCAACATGGCGGAATTTATCCGATTACTTGCAGAAAAACGAATTTCCATTGAAATGCTGATCTCTCATAAGATGACTCTTTCATCGATGACGGAGGCTTACGAATTGCTTCACGAGTCTCCGCAGGATGTCCTCGGGGTTTTAGTAGATTACGGGAAGCAGCAAGAAAACGAACCGAGAATGACAATTCTAGAAACGATCCAGGGCTAATTTAGCTTTGGATCAAAATTTAATATGTAAGCGATTTCATAATTCGTAAAAAGGGTGATGAGAATGTTTAGGTCAACAATTGCAAGAAAAGTGTTTCATAAATGGTTGTTGGTTACATTAGCTTTGTTATGTCTGATTTCCCTCGTGCCATCGGCTGTACGGGCCGCTGATTCAGCGGAGAATATTCCAGTAATAAATCCCGGATTTGAGCAAGATTTAATCTCAAACAAAATTCCGGGATGGGGTTATTATACTAGCGGCTCAACTACAGGGCTTTCACTTTCTGAATCGGTCAAGTTCGCAGGTGCTAGAAGCTTGAAGATGGTGAAAACAGTAACAAATGCGCCGCTTGGAGCGGAAAGCATTAAACTTGCTGTCACTTCAGGGAAAACCTACGAAGCTGCAATTAAACTAAATTTTAAAGATGCTGGCGGTTCGGGATCTCCTGCTCTATGGATTCGTTGGTACAATGCAGCGGGGCAGCCGTTAAACAAACAAGCTACTTATTCGATCCCTGCACCTCCATTAAACAAGTGGTTGGATATTCATGCTAATGGTATTGCACCATCGGATGCCGCTTTTGCGACGATTTTCGTGTATGCTTCCACGGGTGTAACAATGGCTGCCTATGTGGATGAAACGCAGTTTTATCGGGTTGTCGATCAGATTGCTCTGCAGAATCCTGGATTCGAAACGGCTGCATCAGGGTCGACTATTCCAGGCTGGGGGCTTTATTCTGGCACACCAACCAGCTCCATTTCGATAAGTACGGCAGAGCAGAATAGCGGATTGTCTAGTTTGTTGTTAGAAGATACCAGCAACTCGCTCCCTGCTGGATTGAATACACTAGCGATCGCTGTGGAACCCGATGGTTTGTATGAAGCAAAGGCGAGTGTTCGCTTGATATCAGGCGGGAGTGTAGTCATGTACATTAAATACTACAATTCTGCAGGCAGTGAAGTCGGTCAATCCTCCATTCAATTCGCTGCTCCGCTTAATACGTGGAATCAATTTAAAGTGGAGGGGATAGCTCCGTTAAATGCCGTAACGGCTAAGGTCTTACTGTATTCTGGAGTGGCGACTCTTAGCAAAGCTTATTTCGACGATGTCTCCTTTACAAAGAAAGTAAATGAGACGCTTTCGTTGCCTTTTGCATATGGGGCGCCTGTTAATTTAGGAAAGGCGACGCTTGCATCCTCGACATTAGGGGGAGCAATTGGCAACGGAGAGCTTTATTTCGTGTCTAACGGCGCACCAGGGACGTTTTATGCAGTTAATGCCGTTACGGGGGAAATTAATTTCTCGGAAGCAGTCCCTGGCACGACAGAAACTTGGGCGGTGACGGTCGGTTCGGATCACAACGTTTATTTTGCTGCTACGGCCAATCGCGGCTTCTGGAAGTACGACCCGATCCTGAAGAAGATCACAAAAGTGGGGAATAATCCTTCCGAGAATTTCGTTTGGGATCTGGATGCGAGTTCGGACGGCATTATATATGGCTCTGTCTATCCGAATGCCAAAGTATTTACCTATAACACCAATACCGGTTTGTTTGCCGATCTCGGCAATATGTATCCAGGTGAACAATATGTCCGTGGAAGCGGGGTTACCGACCGGTACTTGTATGCCGGAATTGGTTCAATCAAGCATTTGATCCGAATCGATCGAACAAGTGGAGAACGGGTGGAAATCCCGCTCTCAGTTACAGGTCAGACCGGGTTTATCCATAATATTTGGGCTTACAACGGCCTCCTTTATATCGCTCACGGAACATCAATGATCATCCTTAATGAGCAAAATTTCGCTGATGTGAAGCTGAGTATCCTCAATACGGACTCAAAAGCTTTTGATGGCCAAATCTCCCCGCCATCCCCTTATAATGACAATCTGATTTATTATCGCAATAAAACTTCAAGCAATTTGTGGTCTTATAGTGTCGCAACGAATACGGTGCAGGCTGTGACACAGCAGAATACGCTTCCGGAAGTCGACTCCAGAGCATTGAATTGGATCACATTACCTGACGGCAGCCAAGTGTTGGCTATCCTTTTCGCGAACGGTAAATATACACTTTACAATCCGCAGGATAACTCCTTGGAAACTATCCAAGTACCTGTGGCAGGGGACGGTGTTAATATTCAAAGTCTAGCGGCAGGGCCGGACGGCAAGCAGTATCTCGGTGGTTTTATTGATGGGCTTAGCGTATTCGATGAATCCACTCAAAGCTACCAGGTGCAAGCGTCTATTCCTAATTCTGTACATCAAGTAGAGGAGATCGGCTTTTTGAATGGCAAGACTTACTTCGGTGCTTACACAGGAGCGCGCATCTATCGTTACGATGCAGGTTTGCCTTATAGCTATGGGGAGACAGCTGCGAATAATCCAGGTTTGGTTAATACGATTCCACAGCTGCAAGATCGGCCTTACGCGTTTGCTTCGGGCGATAACAAGCTGTTTGTAGGAACGGTACCGGCTTATGGAGTTCTGGGTGGCAGCTTGACCATTTTTGATGAGACAACCGGTTTGTGGAGTACTAAACGGAACGTTGTACAAGATCAAAGCATTATTGCTCTCGCCTATAAGAATGGAATTGTTTACGGAGGCACATCTATCGATGGTGGCCTAGGGTCAGCCAGTACGGCCACTTCCGCCAAGCTGTTCAAATGGAATACGGCAACAAACACCAAGGTGGATGAGTTTGAGCCAGCTATCCCAGGCTTGACATCGCCGATATTGCTTGGCGGGCTATCCTTTGGTCCTGATGGATTGCTTTGGGGCGGTGCATGGGGAACGGATGCTCAAGGTGGATCTATTTACGCAATCTATGCGATGAATCCCAACACCAACGCTGTTGTGAAAAGTAAATTAATTTACCCTAATGTGAGCGGAGGCAACACTTGGCGGGCGTTTTATTTACGGTGGGGGAAAGATGGCTTGCTGTATACGACAATAGCGCGATATGTGACGGTTTTCGATCCGGTCACCTTGAAATCACGCAAGCTTGTGGATGCCCAAACCAACCTGATGGATTTGGGTATGGACGGAAGCATTTATTATACATCGGGGCCGACACTGTTCAAACTGCCCGTTCCGCTTTCTCAAGCTTCCATATCGATGGGAAATGCCACACTAGAACAGGGGAAAAGCGAGCCTATTATCAGCTCCGCTGTTCTGGCGAATGGACTTCCGGCCATCATGGCGGGGGGCACAATTGCATTCACAAGCAGCGACCCAACTGTATTGACAGTAGTTTATGGGCAGGCACAGGCGCTTATGGTGGGATCCGCAAATGTATATGCCGATATAACTTTGGGTGGGAAGACCATTAGGACCAATACAATTCAGGTTACGGTGGCACGGGCACCAATTGACCCAACCTTCACAGCAAATATTGCAACTCCAACCAATACGGACATCATCGTAACAATCAGCTATCCAACTGACGCAGCGGCGAAAGAATATAAAGTGGGGGCAAGCGGAACATGGATAGCCTACACGGATCCTATTGTGGTTTCAAACAATAATACAGTCTACGCAAGAGAAACGAATCCTGCAGGCAGAGTATCCAATATAACCAGCTATGTGATAAGCAATATCGATAAAATAGCGCCAGCTACAACAGCAAGTTTATCGCCAATACAGCCGGATGGACCTAATGGTTCGTACATAAATCCTGTCACAGTAACGTTAGTTAGTGGAGATAATCTTTCTGGTGTGGCGAGCACCGAATACAGTTTAGACGGGGTTTTATGGCAGCAGTATAATTCCCCAATTACGTTTGCTAAGCAAGGTCAGATCAGCTTGCTTTATAAGTCAACAGATCTAGCGGGAAATGTTGAAGCCGCGCAGAATCTTGGCTTTACACTTGCTGCATCAGCCGTAAAGGTTCAGCTTAAAGACAGCAACGGAAATCCGCTAAGTGGGGGTGTAGTTAGCTATTACGATGGAGGATGGAAAGAGTTTGGCATAACGGACAGCTCCGGAACGGCAACGAAATCTTTAGCGAATAAGAGCTACACCTTCAGCATGACTTATGAAGGCACACGCAAAGAGCTTGTACAAAATACAGGAACGGATAATGTGGTTGTTTTCCAGACCGTCAACGTTAAGGTGCAGCTCAAGGACAGTCAGGGAAATCCGTTAGATACTGGAGCAGTGAGCTATTATGCGGGAAGCTGGAGAACCTTTGGCAATACGGTTGGAGGCCAAATCAGCAAGGAATTGTTGGCAGGTTCCTATACCTTTAGTATGACTTATGAAGGCACACGCAAAGAGCTTGTACAGAATACAGGAACGGACAATGCGGTTGTTTTCCAGACGATCAACGTCAAAGTGCAGCTCAAAGACAGCCTGGGAAATCCGTTAGATACCGGTACAGTAAGCTATTATGCAGGAAGCTGGCGGACCTTTGGACTTACAACAGGAGGAGAGATCAGCAAAGAGCTGTTGTCCGGTACTTATTCCTTTGATATGAGTTATGCCGGAACGCATAAACAAATTGCAATTAATATCACAACAAATCCAACGATAGTCTTTCAAACCCCCTTGGGATAAAAGGAGAAAGGATGATTAGAATGACTATGTTCATGTCAGGTAGAAAGATACTGCAAGTTTGTTTTTGTGGGGTATTGTTAGCTTTGTTATGCTTGGTTATCCTCAAACCTTCACCCGTACACGCTGGCGATACAATCGTGAATATTCCGGTGACAAACTCTGATTTTGAAGAAGAATTGGTTTCAGGTGAAATTCCAGGTTGGGACAATTTCTCTGGCGGCTACACAAATTCGGGTCTTACCTGGACGGGAACGGTCAAATACTCTGGCCTTAAAAGCGTCAAATTCTTGAAAACGGCCACGGGGTTACCGCTCGGATTGGAAAGCTCACAAAAAACAGTCACGGCAGGAGAAACCTATGAAGCATCGGTCAAGCTGAATGTTGCCAGCTATACCGGTTCTCCGTCGCTTCGGATTCGCTGGTACAACTCATCAGGAATATACTTGAGCAAAGAAGCGATTTATAGTATTACCCCAACTTTAAATGTGTGGCAGGATGTACGCGTTAAGGGGGCTGCGCCTTATGATGCCGCCTTTGCAACGATTATGGTATATTCTGACGCCTCGTATACAGCTTCGGCGTATGTGGACGAGGTTATGTTGTACCGCGTAGCCGATTACAATAGTCTGCTTAATTACGGATTCGAAGAGATTAATGGATCTGTTATCCCAGGATGGACGAATTACAATGCTAACGGCACCGTTGAACGAAGCGTAGCACAGCACGACACTGGGGTTGCTAGTCTGCGAATTTATGACAACAGTACTGTGAATAGCGTTGGGCTTTTCAGCCAAGCGATTATTGCAGAGCCGGGAAAAGCATATCAAGCAAAGGCGAGAGTGAAATTGATATCCGGAAGCTCACAAGCGTATATTAAATTCTACGATGCAGGCGGCAACGAGATTCTTTCCAAATCCTATGCAATCAACAACGCGCCCAATTGGACCTCATTAATCAATTTTTATGAAACGGCTCCAGCGACTGCGGCCACGGTCAGATTGTTATTTTATTCTAGTCTAGGGGGTACCAGTGAAACGTATTGGGACAATGCTTCGTTATTTATGGCAGGGCTCGAAGTTTCGAATGCGTACAACTCTCCTGTTAGTTTGGGTGAAGCGACGGAATCAGCGTCGACGCAGGGAGGAGCGATATCGAGCGCGAACAACGAAGTGTATTTCGTGTCCAGCGGCAATCCGGGAAGGTTTTATGCAGTTAATGCCACTACGGGGGTAGTCAATTTCTCGGCTCTTGTACCGAATACAACAGAAACCTGGGCGGTTACTGTTGCGTCAAATAATAAAGTGTATTTTAGCAGTACAAATACAAGCAATGGCAAGTTGTGGATGTATGATCCGGTTTCAGATGCCATCACAGTGGTAGGAATCAATCCGGCTCCTAACTCGAAATTCGTCTGGGATCTAGATGCGGATGCGAACGGTAAAATAATCGGCTCTACCTATTCCCCAGAGGTTGCTGACGTAGGTAATCCTTCCATTGATGATCCTGATGACGGCAAAATATTTGAATTCAATACAAGTAATAATACGTTTAGCAGCCTCATCAATAACGGGGCGATGTATTCGGGCGAGAATTATGTTCGGGGTTCTGCAGTTACCAGCTCGTACGTGTATGCGGGAATCGGCGCAAAAAAGCATTTGATACGAATGGATAGGGCTACCCAAGCCAAAGTGGAAATTCCTCTCGGAGTATATCATAATGGAGCGAATATTACGGGGTCGACAGATTTCGTGCACAACGTCTGGGTAAACAGCGGAAAACTGTACGTCGCGCATGGTACTTCGTTTAGCATTATCAACGAGAGCTCACCGTATAATGTGTTGAAGTTTGTAGATTGGCAGGATCCAGAGGCGTTTGACGGCAAGTTCGCACCTCCATCCCCTTATAATGCCAATCTGATCTATTATCGCAATAAATTTACGAGCACTCTGTGGACGTATAATGCTTCAACGAATGTGGTGGCGGAAGTGTTGAACGCGTCGAATTTACCGATTACTCTTCCATCCTTTGGGCTAAAAGCAATCGATTGGGTCAACGCAGATGGTGTCCAAAAGCTGGCGATGCTGTTCTCAAACACACAGACCGCGCTTTACTATCCGACCACGAATGCATTGACGGTATTTCAACCGGTTGCGTCTGTTAGCGGGGTCAATATTCAAAGCTTGGCGAAAGGACCGGACAACAAGCTGTATCTTGGCGGTTTCATCGATGGAATGAGTGTATTCAACGAGACATCGCAGACATACCAAGTGAAGCAGGCGGCTCCGTTCGCTCCGCACCAAATTGAGGAGACCGGCTTTTTGAACGGCAAGACCTTTTTCGGTGCTTATGGGGGAGGGCGTATTTACCGCTATGATGCAGGTTTGGCTTATAACTTCAAGGAAGATGCTACGGGTAATCCAGGTCTCGTTTACACGGTTCCAAATCAAGATCGACCTTATGGATTTGCCTCTGGCGACAACAAGCTGTTTATCGGAACGGTAGCTGGCTACCAACAGCTGGAAGGTGCCTTGACCACTTACAATGCAACGACCGATACATGGCGGACGGATACCGACATTGTATATGAACAAAGTATCATTGCGCTCGCCTATCGTAACGGCATCGTCTATGGAAGCACGTCGATTGACGGAGGTCTCGGTATACCGCCTGTGGCGACGACAGCCGTAATGTTCAAGTGGGATGCGGTGAATAACGTTAAACTTGGCGAAAGTCCGCTTACGATCAATGGTTTGACGAACATCACACTCATCGGCAAGCTGGTATTTGATTCGGATGGAAATCTGTGGGGCGGCGCATTCGGAAATACTAACTACAGTTCCCATACGGCTTTCGCGCTCTTTAAAATGAATCCCGCGAACTATCAGATTCTAGATTCTATTGTGATGTATCCAGATTCCCCAAGAGCAAGCCAATGGCGAGGATTTTATTTGAACTTTGGAACGGACGGCAAGTTGTATACGACGATCGGTCGTTATTTAACTGTATTCGATCCGGCTAATCTAGCGAATAATACTAAGGTTGTAGATAAAAATGTTTCACTGATGGCGATGGGCTTAAACGATGATATTTATTATACAACAGGAGGAACAAGGCTTTTTAAATTGCCTAAGCAGTAGTGGATTTTATTGTCAGAACACGCGAAAACACCCCGTCCTGTAAGCTAAGGACAGGGTGTTTTCGCGTACCCTTTCTCACAATCGGCCGTTATTTGATGGCATTTTCAACGGATCTCTCGAAATATACGCAGATTCTGCATGTAATAGGTTGTCATCAAAATTTATAAGCCTAATATTTATGCTAAAAATAGAGTTTAGGACCAGAAATTGATGCTTACGCACAATTTTTAGGCTTAAGTTTAAGGATTTTTTGAAAAACCAAGCTTTTTCCTGGAGATAAGCATGATTATTGTGCTTAGGACTTAAAACGCCAATTGAGTAAACTGTATACGCATAAATTTTGTGCTTATGCTAAGGAAATTGAGCTCATTTCAGTTTTGCGCAGAAATCAGCTCTTCAGCAACGGGATGGGTACCGGACATCGCTGTAGAGCTGATTTCCCCTAAAGAGCTTCCTCGAGCCTGCGCAAAACCGTCTCGAAGTTATCTAATCTCGCCCAGTAAAGCTTGAAAATGCGCCTCATGGTTTCCAACTCATGGAAGGTAACGTTCATGTCAGAATAAAAACGGAATGTAGGAATAATATCCCGATACAACATAAACCGGGAAGGGCGGGCAAAGCTTTCTTCACCGGTCCATTCAGCCATTGTCTTTATACTGGGAATGCTAAGCGAGTTTTTGCGGATATGAAGCTGTGTTTCCTCGGAAACGAGATAATCAATCAGCGCCTGGGCTGCTTCCTTCTGTTTACTGGACTTGTTGATAGCTAGGCCGATAATAATCAGCTGGGTTCTTGCTTCCTGGGAATAAGGAAGTGGGGCGATATCGTAGTCGAAATCAGCCTTTAGCAGATGATTCAAGCTGTAATAGCTGGTCACGATCATAGAGGCTTTTTGCTGCGAGAAATACATTTCACTATCCGAATCATTCTCCGACATATATAAGGATCCCGCATTCATTCCCTCAAATAACTGTAAGCTCATTTTCATAGATTCCCGAAAATTCTCGTTATCGAGTATTAGCTTTCCTTGAGCATCACGTTCAAAAACAACTTTGTTCTGTAGTAGGAAAAGCGGCCAACGATTAATCGATTGTAAGTGAAAAAATAAACCAATGCGATCACGCTTTTTTGTTAAGGTAAGAGCGGCTTGCTGTACATCGTGCCAATTCCAGCTGCTGTCTGGCTCGAGCAGCTTTGCTTCCTTGAAATGCTCTTTATTGTAACACAGGACAATTGGAGAGAAAGTAAAAGGTTGCACGTAAAGGTTATTCGCTTCAGTGAATGGTCGAAACAAGAAGGGATAAGTGTTTTCCTTTGGCCTAAGTGGCTCCAGCATATCCATTATAGCTTCATTATCCTTACACAATCCGTAGTGATGATTGTTTAAAGTAATGAGGTCGAATGCGTCCCTGTCCAGTGCTTCTTTTGGGTTAGATGAGAAAACTGAATCTGAAATAGGAACCATCTGGACAACAATATGTGGAAAACTCAATTGAAAATCGTCGATTAACTGCAATAAGTTGGCTTCTAGAATCAAGGTGGGATAATAACCGAATTTAAGAGTAAGTTTGGCGTTGAGTCCTGAACCCACAACACGTGTGCCGACTCGTGGTACTTTTTCAATCATTTCCTGGTCGAGCAGCTCTTCCAATCCTTTGCGAACGGAGTTTTTGCTTAATTGAAACTGTTCAGTAAGTGTTAATTCAGAAGGTAAAAAATCCCCCGGCTGCAGCTTCCCAGTTAATATATCATTTCTTAGAATCGCAATCATTTCTTCAAGTCGAGTTCGAAAGGTCGTTCTTTTGGGCTTGTCTGCCATTTGCTGTAGAACCTCCATGTTTATGTAAGCGGTCAATTATTGGTATCTATCTGGTGCATATTATATAATAATTATAGGCCATTATCCATCTGTAGAATGGACATTTCTTTATTTTGACCACTATTTCTTGTATTCGTCTGCTAGTTTCATTAATTCACCACACCTATAATTAGTTTAAGTAAACGTTATCATTTAGGTACAAGGATAAACGGCTACGCCATCTTCTGAAAGAAGTTGGTGCGCTTGTCCGGAATTCTAAGACCCGTATAATAGTGAAACTTATACTTTCTTATAATTGTACATCAGGTAAGTGTTTACGGAAATTACACAAACAGGAGGGTGTTAAGCAATGAAAAAGCTATTAACCGTAGGACTCGCTGCCATGTTTGTTCTTAGTGCATGCAGTAATGGAGACAAGAAAGCGGCAGAAACAACTCCCGCAACAACAGCAACAGACAGCTCGCCAAGTGTATCTGAAAGCGCTAAACCTGCCAAACTGTCTTTGAACTGGTCGGTCGCTGGTGGAAATCTAGCGAATGTGACACTGCCTTCAGCAGATAAAGATTTTGTTAGAAAAGCAATCGAAGAGAAGTTCAACGTGGATTTAAATATCGATTATATGCTGATTGGTAAAGAATATCATGACAAGTTAAATGTAACGATGGCTGGAGGAAGCACTCCGGATATGTTTATCGCTGGTGGGGCAGAGTCCCAGAAATATATCCAAGACGGAATTGCCACTAACATGGCTGCTTATTTCACACAAGAAACTTTGCCTAACTACTTCAAATGGGTGAGCCCAGAAGAGTTGGACGCCTTTCAGCTTAAACCAGGCGAGTTTACCCGAGCGATTCTGCCCTTCCAACGCAATTCCTATGCTTCCTGGTATATCCGTCAGGACTGGCTCGATAAGCTTAGTCTGAAGGCGCCAACAAATTACGAGGAACTGACAAACGTCATGACGCAATTTACCAAGGGTGACCCGGATGGCAACGGCAAGCCAGATACGTATGGCTTCACAACAGCAGGAAGCGGTCAGAAATTGCCTTTCGATTTCCCGCAATGGTTGAACAATGGACTTGTCGCTGATTTTATGATCGCCGACAACAACTATGTAGATACCCGTACAGACCTTAAAGTACAGGCTGTCATTGATCAGGTGGTGGAGTGGAATAAAGCTGGGATCGTAGATCCGGATTGGTTCCTTAATATTGCGCCTGCCAATTTTGACAAAGCCGCTCAAGGCAAAGTTGGTATGATCTTTACAACAGGTGATAAAACAGTCGCATTAGATAGCGTTGCTACCAGCGTACAAAACCGTTCGAAGGCACTTAATCCAACAGCCAATTGGCAGCCTATTTATCCGCTTGATAAACCAGTGATGTGGAAATATAACGTTCCTGAAAACACGATCCTGATAAGCAAAACAACGAGTGACAAAAATCCTGAAAAAGTGGTACGCTCCATCGAAATTCTAAATTGGCTAGTTAGTGAAGAAGGATTCCTGTTGACCCACTATGGTCAAGAAGGCAAGCATTACACCAAATCAGGCAACAAGATAACCTTAAACGTTGCAGCTTTCGAAGCTGACATCGCCCAAGCCGGCAACTGGTTGAATGTATACCAAGTATTTACACCGGATGAACCGAATGTTCTTGGATTAGAACTGATTGATTCTCGTATATCCGAACATGACAATGCCATACTGAAAACAGTTGAAGGCTATCCAAAAAACAACGCATTACCTCCGGTTAGCTTGGTTCCTCCTGCTGGCATCAACATTGGTGATTTCCGCAAAGAAATGAGCAAATACCATGTCAAAGCGATTTTTGAAGACAAAAACGGTAATAACTGGCCGAAATATCGGGAAGAGCTGATGACTAAATTCAAGGGCAGAGAAATTTTCACCGAGTATACAAAACAAATAAACAGCGTTCTGAAGGATAAGAAGCTAAACGATTTTAAATAAACGTATTTAGGCATGGAAGGGAACCCTGAGTTACTTATGGGTTTCCTTCACTTTTAGGAGGAGATGGCAATGGCGGAAACCATAGCTGCAATTAAAGAGAAATCTGCAAGGCCACATCCATTAAGGCAAAGCAAGCTGCGCAGTTTTTACCGCAACAGGTGGTTCTACCTCATGATGATACCTGGATTGGTCTATTATATTCTGTTTCACTATGCTCCAATGGTAGGAACTCTGATTGCTTTTCAAGATTACAACCTGATGAAGGGCATCTGGGGAAGCCCTTGGATCGGATTTAAGAATTTTCAAGTTATTTTCGATAATCCTGAATTTTTGCGAATTATGAAAAATACGCTGATCATCAGCATTTATAAAATTATCGGCAGTATGGTGCCTGATGTCATACTCGCACTTATGCTTAATGAAGTAAGAGTTCGTTGGTTCAAACGAGTGGTTCAAACCATAACGTATGGTCCTTATTTTCTGTCATGGGTCATCGTGTATGGGCTGGTATTTTCTTTTCTTGCTCCAGGCTCTGGATTAATCAGTACTTTTGTGCGCGATGCGGGTTGGGGGCAGATTGATTTATTGACCAGTGAGGGTTTCTTTAGGCCGTTGCTTGTGCTTACGGAAATATGGAAAAATACCGGGTTTGGAGCCATTATTTATTTAGCCGCTCTGGCATCCATCAATCAAGAGCTTTATGAAGCTGCTGTTGTAGACGGCGCAGGACGCTGGCGCCAGCTCTGGCATATTACATTGCCAGGACTCCGTGATGTATTCGCACTAATTCTCATTATTAGAATCGGTGGCATATTGGATGCAGGCTTTGATCAGGTTTTCATATTCTTGAACGCCCGGGTATATGATGTCGGGGATATTGTGGATACCTGGGTGTATCGATACGGTTTTGAACGTTTGGAATTTGGTGTTGCTGCAGCTATGGGTGTTTTTAAATCCTTGATAGGGCTCATTCTCGTTATAGGTGCAAACAGGCTGGCCAAGAAAGCTGGGGGCTCCGGCATATGGTAATCTGCATTAAGGAGAAGGAGGAGGATAAGCATGTCGTTTGTACTCAAACAAACAAAAGGAGATAAAGCTGCGGATACAGTAATTTATACGTCTTTAGCGTTGTTTGCGCTTCTAACGTTATTTCCGCTGTACTATGTTGTGATTGTTTCGGTTACTCCTTACATTGAGGTGATGAAAAATGGCGGCTTCGTTATTTGGCCCGAGCATTTTACACTTCAAGCCTATAAAGAAATATTCGGAAGCGCACGTATCCCACAGGCACTGAAAATTACTGTTTTTATTACGATAGTGGGTACGGCTCTGAATTTGGTGGTCACAACACTGTTGGCATACCCGCTGTCCAAGAGGTCAGTACCAGGCCGCAATTTTATATTGATGGCTATCGTGTTCACCATGATTTTTAGTGGCGGTATAATTCCGCTTTACATTATGGTTCGTTCACTCGGATTGTATGATTCAGTTTGGGCGCTTGTTATTCCCGGGATGGTGTCGACCTTTAATTTATTGATCATCAAAACCTATTTTGAGAATCTTCCTGCGGAAGTGGAGGAAGCAGCTAAGGTCGACGGATGCGGTGATTTATCTACGTTGTTTCGGATTGTACTTCCTCTATCGGCTCCAATTATGGCAACAATAGGCTTGTTTTACGGTGTTACACATTGGAATGAATATTTTAAAGGAATCTTCTATATATCCGACAAAACGTTAATGCCGATGCAGGTTGTGCTAAGAAATATGATTCAATCGCCTAATGTCAGCACGGAGCTGTCGGTTAATTCGCTGGCTCTCGATGCACTGCCTCCAGAAACGATCAAGATGGCGGTAGTTGTTGTGGCTACATTGCCACTGCTCATTATTTACCCCTTCTTGCAAAAATATTTTGTCAAAGGTGCATTGTTGGGCTCTGTTAAGGGGTAGCTACTAGTTTAATAGTTAATAATTTTCTATAATGTATAGTAGCAAATCCCAAAAAGTGGGGCGATCTAACATGAATCGTTATCGACAACCAGGAACAAGCTTCACTTCAAGTGTCAGTGTTAAGCTGTTTATTCTCACATTCCTATCTGTCATAGTTCTGTTTTTGGTGATCGCTTTATTCGGCTACCAGCGTCTGTTAGATCCGATTAAGCAAAATAACGAAAAAGTGCTGCAAGGCTCTGTTGTGCAGATTGAAAATTATATTAAAACATTGATGAACTCCATTCAGAGTCAGCTGATCTTTCTTTCTAATCCAGTTCTTTATAATAAAATGGACAAAGCAGATTACACTTTGTTGCTTGATGATATTATGAATTCAAATCAGGATCAGATTTATAGTATCTATTTAATTGAGGATGGCAAGGTGCAGATAAGCTCTCCCTTTGGTTACCAATATTTCGTTACTCCCGAACGAGCAGATGAAGTTAAGAATCAGACTAGTAAAACGGGATTCTGGTGGAGTCCCCCTTATTTGGTTAAAGAACGTTCGGTTATTACCGTTTCCAAGCAAATTGACAGTAATCGAGTTGTTGCACTGGACTTGAATTTAGATGCACTAACGGGTCCCCAGATCATCCAAGGAGAGCGTTCGCGGATATATTTGTTTACGGGTCAAGGCGAGTATTTGTCGACGAACACATCCCTTACCTATCCGTTAATGTTGTTGGATCACATGGAAATGAAGGAAGCTTTGAAAGCGTTGACTCAAAAGAGCGGGACAGCATATAACAACATTCAAACCTCTTATGGGAACTATACCGTGCTCAGCAGTAATCAGAATCGGTGGGATTGGGTTGTATTCTCTGTGATCGAGGAGTCGCAGGCATTTCCTTTGCTGAACTCCCTTAAGCGCCAGCTGGTGTTTGTTCTATTAATGGCTGTTGTGCTGGCGTTAATCCTTTCTGTATGGATTACCAACTATATACGCAAGCCGGTAATTGCCATCACGCGACAATTCAAGGCTGCGGCTCGCGGCGAATTGGAGGTTAGGATCAAGCTGAAGCGCAACGACGAGTTTACGCATATTGCAGAAGGCTTCAATCGCATGATGGGCAACATCCAGTCTTTGTTTGATGACTTGAAGGAAGCAGAAGAGAAGAAGCGGCATCATGAGCTGAAGGTACTGCAATCACAGATTCACCCGCATTTTCTCAACAATACTCTCAATGCTATATATTGCTTGGGAGAAACGGGACAAACCGAGAAAATGTGCGAGATGATTCGCTCGTTAATGGGGCTGCTGCAATATTCAACGGACAAAGTTGGTGATATTGTTACGGTTGAAGACGAGCTGCGGGAATTGGAAAACTATGTGCAGATTATGAATCTTAGATATGGGAATTTGTTCGAGATGGACATTGCCGTTCCAGAAAGCTACTATAACACGCCGATCCCTAAGCTGACATTGATTACACTGGTGGAGAACAGTATTTTCTATGGGTTAAGTAAAAAAGGGGTTAATCATATCATTGTTTCAGGGAGAAGCATGGATGCAGATAATGTGCTGCTTGAGGTTTCCGATACAGGACCAGGTATTGAAAAGGATAAGCTGGATGAGCTAATGGAGGAAGCGAGCACTTCCAATCCGTATAAAGGCTTGAACAATCTGGGGCTGCGTAATGTGCAAGAACGGCTTCGCATGACATTTGGTTATCAGTATGGTCTGCATTTTCAGAATGAGGTGGACGAAGGGCTAACGGTAACGATTCATCTTCCGGTTGGCGAACTGCGAGAGAAATGAATTTTGCGGAAGTTGGGATGGCCATGCTGAAGCTGCTAATGGTAGACGATGAACAGTGGGTACGTGAACGTTTTTCGGAACGGATTCCTTGGTCGGATGCGGGGTTTACGTTCTTAGGTGCAGCTTCTGGAGCCGAAGAAGCCATTAGAATGATCGAGCGGGATATGCCGCATTTGCTGCTAACGGATATTACAATGCCGAATATGAATGGGTTGGAGTTAGCTGGATATGTGCGAAAAAGGTGGCCGAAAATTCGAATTGTCATCTTGACGGCGTATAGCGAGTTTGAATATGCACAGCAAGCGATCGGGCTTGGTGTGGATAATTACTTGATCAAGCTGGCGCAGACCCCTGAGCAAATTCTCGATGCTTGCCGAAAGGTAGCGGAAGAGATAGAGCAGGAGATGGATATCGATCAAAAGCTGGAGATGCGGCGGAAGCTTGAATGGGAGAAGGAATGGTCAAGGAAGCGGGAATGGACGGAGCAGCTTGTGGACGAAGCTGGAAACGTCCCTGTTCGTACAATTCCAGGCGAGTGGTTCGATGGTCTGGAGCACACCAGCTATACGGCAGGATTAACCATTGGTTGGAGCGCAGCTGTAGGCTCCATGCAAGAGGAACTTTCCAAGGAGGAGCTTATTCAGCTGCAGAAACAAGTAAGCGAAGTGCTGGAAGAAAGACTCGATCAACGTACTATTGGCGAAGGCTGCCAGATGGTGATGCTTCCAATCCAGCAAAGCCGCTTACATATGCTGTTCGGTTCCAGGCAACCGTTGAATATCTTTCATATGAACCAGCTAGCTTTGATTGTTCTGGAAACTTTAAAGGTTTTTAAGCTAATGAGGTGCTTTATTCATGTCAGCCCGATACGAGAATTGGGAAAGCAGCCGCTAACGGGAAAGCAAATTGCTGCTGCTCTATGCGAAGGGCTTGATGGGCTAGCTGCCTATTTCTATAATTCGGAATCGGCAATAATCAATAAACAGGCGATTGCTTTTAGGCTATTAGATGCGGAGCTAAACCGGGAGTGGATTAGTTCTGTGGTAAAGGCGCTGCAACGAGAGAATGCTGAAGGGTTTCAGGAAAGCGTGTCTGTGATGACCAAGCTCTACGATCCCCCGATTCATCCGGTAGATTTGCTGCGTCTAACGAGACAAATGTTCCAACCAGAGCTGGTGAAGCTGCCTAGCTCAGTCATCAAGCGTTTAAGTGGAATTGATCGACTGGAAACGTGGGCCGACTATTGTGGTTGGTGGGCAGAAACTACTCATGCCATCCATGAATGGATGAACAATCGGTTTCATCCACCTGCTGCGCTTCGTAGGGAAGTTCAATTGATGTGCCGCTATATTCGCGAGCATTATAAGGAAGATGTGCAGGCATCAGAGCTTTCGGAGCTCATTCAGATGCATCCTTCTTATGCGGGTCAGATGTTCAAGCAGGAAGTCGGTGAGAATATCTCGGAATATTTAAATAGGGTACGTATGGAAAAAGCAGGCGAGCTGTTGGAGCGAACAACAATGAAAATATATGAAGTTTCCGGGGCTGTTGGAATATCCGACTATCGTTATTTTTGCAAATTATTTAAAAGCTCCACCGGTTATACGCCTACGCAATACAAAAATAAACAAGTTTAGCCGCCTGATTGGGAAAGGGTGAAACGATCTTGGATAAGGGAGACCTAAGAGTAGCGGTACTTGGAGCGGGTGCTATTGCAAACGAGCATTTTGATGCTGTCCAAGCAACGGAGGGGTTAGCAGCTTGTGCGGTGGTGGATATCGATTATGCTAAAGCAAATGAAGTCGCTAATTTTTACGAAATAAAGGCATACACAGATTACAGGTTAATGATTCAAACAGAAAAACCAGATGTGGTGGCAATTGCGTTACCTCACTTTCTGCATAAAGAGACAGCTGTTTTTGCTGCAGAGCACGGGTGTCATTTAATGCTGGAAAAACCTATGGCTTTATCTGTATTGGAATGCGATGAGATCATTGAAGCTGGCCGTAAAGCTGATATTCGTATCTTGGTTGGGCATACCCAGCATTATATGGCTGAGAATATACATGCTAAAAAAATCATCCAAAGTGGAGAATTAGGTAAACTCGTTATGATTCATGATATCAGACATACAAACTACTTTGAGGACTCACGTCCGCAGTGGTTTGTCGAAAAAGCGAAATCGGGTGGAGGCATTCTTGCTAATTTGGGTACACATTCAATCGATAAAATTCAGTGGCTGACAGATAGTACTGTCCGCCAAATAAAGGCTTCAATCAGTTATTATGGGAGCAGGGGAAATGTAGAAGGCAGCGGTATTATTTATCTGGAGACGGTGGAAGGGATTCCCGCAACGATTGTTCAATCAGGTTATTTGGGGGCTTCACGCAATGAAACGGAGATTATTTTTACAGAGGGGATGCTGAAGCTTGTAACCGGTGAAAGCTTATGGATGAGTCGGGGTGATAGCTATAAGAAGCTGGAAACAGTAATAACGGCAGCTCCATTCGAATTGCAATATTCCGACTTGCTCACGGCCATAAGGAACCATAGCGAAACTAGCTGCTCTCCAGAGTATGGTCGAAGCGTTCTAGCTGCACTCGAAGCCGTTTACCGTTCAGCAGAATCAGGCTTAGAACAGGTTGTTTATTAGGTAACGTGTGAAACCCCAAAAGCAAAATGCGTCCAAAGAATATCCTCGACCATACTTACTTGGTGTTTGCTGCAATTTACGATTACGAAGACCTCTGTGCTTTTTCCTACTCTGGGGTTATTCGTTTTTTCAGCTTTATAAAATATATCAATAATAAACCCGATTAAGAATCCAGCTAATGCGCCAATTACGCCCCAGAGAATTGGCCCTCCTACAATGATAAAGCCATAAGATGAACCTATTACGGCAAGCGCAGTTCCAAGAGCAATTCCTGAATCAAAGAGACTGATCCCATCGGATGCATGGATGGTATCAAACATTTTTCGCTTTTCCTTTTTTTTATCCAAGGGTACTGCGAAGATATCTTCTTTAGGTATGCCTTCTTCAACGAGGGCAGTGATAGCTAGCTCCAAGTAAATGGTATGATCAAATGAGGAAACAACGTGCATGAATTCACCTTCTTCTTGATTAGGCTGAGTTCTAGGGAAGTTAAAAGTGGGAATTTGGAAATTTTTGGTTAAATATTTTTTTTGTTCATAATCAAAAAACTTATTGTTTTCCACTGTATTTACATACGCATCGTATAGCGCAAACCCATAAATGGATGGCAGATATAACAAGAAATTAAAATTCACAACATCCTTCGCCTTTGTGAATTGCCCAAGCAAAGTATACTGCAGTCCTTCAAGAAAATGAGACTGATAACAGAGGGCTATCCAGCCGGCTAACACGAAAAAAGCAGTAGTAAGCCGATGAATAAAGAGCTGTCCCATCCCTGGCATTAACAAGGACCAGAGAAACGCCATACGAGGAGAACGTTTATCCAAATAGTTAATTTCGAGAGATCCAATTGCAAAAGAATCAAAATCAGTATTTTCCCGTTTTGCCAGCACATGAACATGATTTAAATCTACTGTTGTTCGATAGCTATCGTATATGGCGTAAAGATAAACAGGAGCATATAAAGACATCCAACGGATATCAAGAATATCAGCTGCTTTATCAAATTGACCTGTAAAGGTATAGATCATCGCCATATTAATATGGGCTTTGGTATTGATTAACAATTCCCATCCAAATAGGAGAAAACCCCTTAGATATTTGGATAATAGCAAATGTCCAAACCCTGGGAAAGCAGCAGACCACCAAGCGATAATCAGGGGATGCCGCAAATGGATCTGCGTAGTTCCAATCAAGTTTACATAGACTAATTTACGGCGCGAATTATTTTTCATAAGCACCAGCCGCGATTTTAGCTACAATCCACTTTGAAGAAATGGCAATTAGGGTATAAAACAAGAATAAATAGAAGAACGAGATATTATATTTTTTAATAATATTCATCCAATCTAAAAGCGGCTCTAAAATGAAGGTTAAAACAGCAGATACTGAAATACAGGTGATAAGATACCCTTTCCATTTTGCGAATTTCTGATAAATCAGCATAAAGACAACAGGTAGGAAGGATAAATCGTATGGAGATGAGATCGGCTGAAGCAAATAAATGAATGTGCTTTGATAGCCCCACTTTATTAAATTTGTTAAAAAGATATCAAGCAATACCGCTTCCATTGATACAAAAAATCCGTAAAGTACGATTTGTGTTAATTTTGATTTATCTACTATTTTCCACCAGATAATCCAAGGGACGATGCTTATTGTTAATAATAGCCACCAATCGAAAGAAAATAAGACGTTATTTAGCCAGTATTCATGGTATAAATCCAAGTATCCCTTTCTTACCTCTTCTAATTTATCAAACGATGGATATGCCATCCCTTATGTATCCTCACTGATATTTTTTGGGTGAAAAGTTAAAGTTGCGTTGGACCTGAATTATATTATTCCTTCAATGGAGGTAATTAATCCAAAATAGTTAACATTTTATAACATATGTTTTTGCATAATGGGTAGTGAAAAAGGGACGCAACAGGCTTATAGCCTATCGCGTCCCTTTATTAGGATGAATAATAAGTGTAATTAAACGAACATTTTACTAGCTTCCAGCTCTTCAGCACTTTGGACATGACCTTCAAGCTTCTTTGGTTTCTTAAGCAAGAATGCTAAGACTAAACCAACAAGGGCAATGTAAACCAGAACTTTAAAGGTGCCGCTGAAAGATTGAGTCCATGTTTCAGGTGTAGGTATGCCGTCTGCAGGCATGAATATCTTCATTTTACTCGCAAGAATTGTGATCAAGCCTGCTACTGCAAAGGAAGTCATGACCTGCTGAGCGGCGTTAGTTAGTGAAGTAACACGACCTACTAAATTCTGTGGTGACGCTTGAATCAAATGTGTATTAAGCGGCATCATGGAAAGTCCCATTCCAGCGCCTATCAGTGCAAGTGGTAGAATTAATGCTGAAATACCATTACTTGCGTCGATCTGTGTGAGCATAAAAGCGGCACCTGTTACGATTGCCATACCACCCATAACCAAAGGGCGTGCTCCGATTTTATCGAATAAAGCACCGCTGATTGGCATGAATATACCAGCAGCTATTGCCTGAGGAAGCATAATCAAGCCTGTGTCAAAAGCGCTGTAGCCTTGAGCTCGCTGGAGGAATAAAGGAATCATGAACATGGTTCCAAACAGGGCAATTTGTGAAATCCACTGAATGACAATGGCTTTGCTGAAATCCATAGATTTGAATACGCGAAGCTCGAGAATAGGTTGTTTGTGCCTAAGCTCAACAATAATAAATAAGAGCAAGGCTATAACACCAACTGTGAGACCAGTAATTGTTTTGGCCGATGACCAACCATTTCCACCTTCACTTACCCCATAGGATAAGCCGGCAAATGCAATCGGAGCTAGTAATATCCCGAATTTATCGAGGGCTGCTACAGCTTGGCGTTGAATGCTAGGCAGAGAACGAATACCTACAACAATAGCTATAATCCCAATCGGTAAATTAACGATGAAAATCCATTGCCAGTATGCATAATCAACTAACCAGCCAGCTAATAAGGGCCCAAGTGCTGGAGCTAATAGAATCGGGATACCCATAATACCCATCACTGCGCCTACTTTATCAGGAGGAGAGAGTCTGTAAATAAAAGCCATGGCAATCGGCATAACCATCCCGCCGCCAATACCTTGGATAATGCGGTAGGTAATAAGCTGTGCGGGGTTGGTTGCAATTGCGCACAGCAACGAGCCTAAGGTAAAGAAAGCGACGGAGAATAGGAAAATATTCTTAGCTCCAAAGCGATCAGATAACCAACCGGCCAGCGGGATTACGGCTGCATTAGCTAATGCATATCCCGTTACCGTCCATTGTAACACCTCAAAAGTAGAATTAAATTCGGCCGTGAGCTTAGGAATCGCGACATTAACAGCTGTTCCGTCGAGAATGACCATGAACAATCCCATGATAATTGTAATGAGAGGAACTAAAATTTCTTTAATCGTTTGTGGCTTTTCTTTTGTTAAATCTTTTGCTGATCCAGCTGACATACTCAACCTCCTAGGTTTTTTTCAAACGAATTATAAGAGTCAGGCTGCTTTAATAGCTCGTATTGCTCGCTTGACCCAGACAGTCTTCGAGAGTACAATACGAGTATAGGAACCCTTTCATTTACAACCGCTTAATTAATCGGACAATTGTCCGTTTTTTCTTGATTTTAACGGACAATTGTCCGTTTGTCAATTGAATATTCAGTGAACATTGGGAAAGAGGTATGGAATCCATGCAAATCCGTAAAGAACGAAAAGACTCAATTGAACATAGACGAATTATTCTGCAAAAAGCACAATTGCTTTTCACAGAATATGGTGTGGATAGTGTTACTATGCATCAAATTGCTAAATCAGCAGGTATTGGGCAAGGTACTCTCTACCGCCGTTATGCCCATAAGGGAGAGCTTTGTCAGGATTTAATGAAAGAAAGCTGTGACCATTTATGTGACGAGATTCTGCAATATCTGGATAATAATCAGCAGCAGCCTGCTAAAGAACGTTTAACTACGTTATTGGAGATTTTCTTAAATTTCATTGAAAGCCATTCCCACTGGCTGGTCTCGATTCAAGCGCCAACCTGTGAAGGGCGGCAGACCCTAATGTATCAATCGCCTTTATATAGCTTTATGCATAACACGATCAGTCAATTATTTAATGAGGTAGAGCCCAAAGTAAACGGAGCCGTTGCAGATGGAGCTTTTAGAGCGGATACGTTGATAGCTTCGATAAATCCTGAGCTCTATCTATTTATGAGGCATGAACGCGGTTATTCAAAAGAAGAGATCAAGAATAATTTGATCCAATTATATTTGGATCCTCTGTTTCTATGAGAATTCACTGACATCAATTTCAATTGTTGGATACTCAAGGTTTAACTGTTCCATTGCAGAAACAATTATTTTCAATACAAGGAAATCTCGGAACCATCTTTCATCAGCGGGAACAATGTACCACGGACATGATTTTTTACCAGTTTGAGTGAAAACATCTTCATAAGCTTCGACATATTTCTCCCAATATTTACGTTCTTGTAGATCATTGATATCGAATTTCCAATGCTTCTCAGGATTGGCTATCCGCTCTTTCAGCTTCTCATATTGAAAACTCTTCGAAATATGCAAGAAGATTTTAATTACCAGCACACCATTATCCGCCTGGAGCTTCTCAAAATGCTGAATATGCTTCAAGCGTTTTGCTGCTTCCCCGTCCGTGATTGTATCATGTACCCGCGTGATTAGCACATCTTCATAATAAGAGCGGTTAAACGCCGTAATATAGCCTTTTGCGGGCATTACTTTATGGGTTCTCCATAGAAAATCATGGGATAGCTCATCTTCACTTGGCTTCTTGAAGCTTTCGGCCCGAAAGCCCTGTGGGTTTAAGTTGGACAAAACCTTCTTAACGACTCCATCCTTGCCGCTGCAATCCATGCCTTGAAAAAGAATCAGCACGGAATGAGTTTTACTTGCATATAGCTTGTCCTGAAGCTCCTTCAGTTTTTCTTCCATTTCTTCAAACTTCTCACGAATTTCTTCTTTATTCTTAAATTTATCAGTATCATCGGGATCGAACGCAGATAACTTCACATTCTTTCCACTATTCAGAGCGTATTTCTTCAACATTGTAAATTTCCTCCTAAATTGGATTATTATCTTTTATATGTGTTAGAATATCTGACATACCCATAAATAAACATTGTTCTGCAGCGATTTTACTGATAAAATCTTTCTATGCTTTATTATACACGGAATGCTTCGACAAAAAAATTGCAGGGGGAACTAAAATGAAGAAATGGTTAACGATTGGATTGGTGGTTGTGTTTGTTGTTGCGCTAGCAGGATGCGGTAAAGCTAAAGAGAACACAGAAGGCGCACCAGAGGAGATCACTTATTCTATTGCAACAGATGCAAGCTATGCACCGATGGAGAGCATGGATAAGGAAGACATTGTTGGCTTAGACATCGACTTTCTTGCTGAGGTAATGAAAGAAGCGGGATTGAAGTATGAAGTTCGCAATACAGGCTGGGATCCAATGCTTTTAAGCGTCAAGGCTGGTAAAGAGTACCAAGCCGGGATTTCTTCTATTTCGATTACAGACGAGCGGAAACAAACCTATGATTATACGGTTCCTTATTTTGAATCCGAGAATATGATCATTACTAGAGAAGGCAGCCCGATTAAATCAGCACTTGATTTGAAGGACAAGAAGGTTGCTGTCCAGCTTGCGACAACGGCTGATACATTAATGAGTAAGATAATGGGCAACGATAATTCAAGCTTGAAGAAGTTCGATAGCAATACAATTGCCTTGTTGGAGCTTCAAAAAGGCGGTGTTGATGCAGTTGTGGCTGATTTTGTAGTGATCTTGGATTACATTAAGAAAAACCCCAAAGAAAAATTTGTAAGTATAGAAGATAAAGTAAACTTCACCTCCGAATATTATGGGATTTTATTGCCTAAAGGCAGTGACTTAAAAGCAAAGCTTGATCCTGCGATTAAAAAAGTTGTGGAGAGCAGCAAGTACAAAGAAGCGTATAAAAAATGGACAGGCAAAGATCTAGACACAACTAAATTACTTGAGCAATATAAATAAAAAAGCTGCATGCGTAGTCTTCAATTTGCGCATGCTTTTCTTTTAAGGAGTAGAACGGAATGGATTTTAGATTTGATATTATTAGTGATTACTTGCCTGTGCTATTAAAAGGTACACTTCTAACGATCATTATTTCCTTAGTATCCATCTTTTTTGGATCTGTTTTAGGACTTGGTGTTGCATTAGGGAAAATGTCTGCACGTAAGTATATTAACTTACCGATGAGCTGCTATATTAACTTTTTTCGAGGTACTCCGCTGTTGGTGCAAATTCTAATTGTTCACTTTGGAGTGGTGCCCTTTTTTTACGGAACTACAAACGCAATACTTGCTGCATTCGTCGCACTTTCATTAAATTCAGCAGCCTATATGGCAGAGATTTATCGTGCGGGTATTCAGTCGATAGATAAAGGCCAAACCGAAGCGGCGAAGTCGTTAGGCATGACACACTATCAAACCATGAAGCTGATCATCCTGCCCCAGGCTATTAAACGAATGATCCCACCTATTGGTAATGAGTTCATCGTTCTCATAAAAGATTCATCACTAGTGACCGTAATTGCCGCTCCAGAGCTAATGTACTGGTCGAAAATGATGGCGGCTCAATACCAAAGGATCTGGGAGCCATACTTAATGGCAGCGTTGATTTACTTTATTCTTACTTATTCCATGAGCAAGCTGCTGGCTTATGTGGAAAGGAAGTGGAAGACATCGTAAGTGGAATTATTGAAGTAAGAGCTTTGAAAAAATCCTTTGGCTCAAATATCGTTTTGAATGGTATCGATCTTGATATTAAAGCAAAAGAGGTTTTGGTAGTGATTGGTCCTTCGGGTTCAGGTAAGTCAACGTTTTTGCGATGCTTGAATTTGTTGGAGCAGCCAGAAAGCGGAGACATTCGAATTAATGGGATATCGCTGATGGATTCCAAAACGGACATTAAAGCAATTCGAACCGAGCTTGGCATGGTATTTCAGCGTTTTAATCTCTTTCCTCATATGAAGGTTATTGATAATATTATGATCGCGCCCTTGAAGGTAAGGAACTGGACTAAGGATAGAGCACGCGAGAAAGCATTAGAGCTCTTAAAGAAGGTTGGTTTGTCAGATAAAGCGGAGGCGTTTCCCGATTCGTTATCAGGTGGCCAAGCACAAAGAGTAGCGATTGCCCGCGCTTTAGCCATGGA
Source organism: Paenibacillus psychroresistens (assembly GCF_009728935.1). GTDB lineage: Bacteria > Bacillota > Bacilli > Paenibacillales > NBRC-103111 > Paenibacillus_AC > Paenibacillus_AC psychroresistens. The sequence goes on from NZ_CP034235.1 coordinate 730,039, forward strand.
GCCTGAGATTTTGCTGTTCGATGAACCGACTTCATCGCTTGACCCTGAGATGGTGGGTGAGGTGCTGGCCGTAATGAAGGATTTGGCTAGAGAGCAAAAAACAATGATTGTCGTTACCCACGAAATGGGCTTTGCTCGCGAGGTTGGCGATCGGATTGTCTTTATGGAGCAAGGTGTTATTGTGGAAGAAGGGACTCCAGAGGAGATCTTCGAACGTCCGCAGCATGCAAGGACCAAAGCCTTCTTATCGAAAATATTATAAAGTAAGCTAGCATACTGCTATATTAAAAGCCCTCAAGAACTTTGAGGGCTTTTAGGCATGGCTGAAAATAGGTTAATCAAACTGACCTTTGCTCGCTTCTTCAAAATAGGCATAAACTTGATTTAATAAGGAGACCAGTGTGTCGCTTTGTTCCTTTCCTAGTACATCTATTAGACCTGAAAACAAAGAGTTAAAGCTTTCGGTCGCTTTTTGAACAATTTGCTGGCCTTTTTCAGTTAATTTAATCTCAGTTGTTCTTTTGTCCTTGGAATCAGTAGATCGAATAATACAGCCATTGCTGCTCAAGCTTTTAATGATTTGAGTTACCGTTGGGGAGGTTACACATAACCATTTGCTTATTTCGGAAACCGTAGCCCCATTATCACTTTTGCGAGAAATATCCCTAATGCTGACTAAAGCTCGAACCTCACTTGGCTTCATTCCCCAAAAGGTTTTTTTGCGCCATTCCGCTTTTGCGAAGCGATCAAAAGAATCATAGATTCTTTTCACGTCTGGGTTGGTTGTTTCAGTCATGAAATTCCCCTCAATCTGAGACTTTATTTACCTTTAATTGTACTCTAAACGTATTAGGGGTTCAACTTGAGGTTTCCTTTAAGAAAAAGGTCTTATTAAAGCCAATTGTTAATATAATATCTCCTATATAAATAAATGGTTGTGCATGTAGAAGGAATCCTGTAATATCTATTGATAGGTTGGTAACCTATCTAAATTATAATGGGGAATAAGGTGTATCTAAATGATGACTGTTGGCTTATTAGGAACAGGATATTTAGGTCTTGTTCATGGTGTGGGGCTGGCTAATTTTGGGATGAAGGTTATATGTACGGATATTGATATTCAGAAAGTTGAATTGTTGAACGAAGGGCAGCTTCCTTTCTTTGAACCAGAGCTAGCCAGCAATATGAGAATGGCAATGGATGCGGGGCTTCTGATTTTCTCCAATGATATCAAGCTGATGATTGAGTCCAGTCCGATCATTTTCATCACGGTTGGTACACCTACAACAGATGAGGGAGAGGCTGATCTCTCTAATGTAATAGAAGCAGCGCTTATGATTGCCACCTATATGAATGAGGATAAAGCTGTTGTTATTAAGTCTACGGTTCCTGTGGGTAGTACAAGACACATTGAGCGAAGAATAGCTAAGGAGCTTGCGGATAGGAAAGTTTCGACGCGCGTTGAAATTATCTCGAATCCAGAGTTTTTAAGTGAAGGATCAGCTGTTAAGGATATGAACCACCCCAATCGGATTGTCATTGGTACTCAAAGTGAATATGGCAAAAAAATAATGAATACAATTTATCATAAATATAAGGAGAAACGGGTACCGTTTATATACACGGACCTCGAAACAGCGGAATTGATTAAATATGCTTCCAATGCCTTTCTTGCTACTAAAATTTCTTTTATCAATGAGTTCGCTCTGCTAGCGGAGAAAACAGGAGCCAATATCGTGGATATATCTAAGGCGATGGGATTGGATAAGCGAATTGGTTCGGCCTATCTTCAGCCTGGAGCCGGTTATGGGGGCAGCTGCTTTCCCAAAGATACAGCAGCCATTCTAAATTTAAGCAATCACTATGGAGAACCATTGTATGTCGTAAAGGCTGCTATAGAAGCAAATGAAAAACAGAAGAATAGAATGGTTGAGAAAATTGCAAATTCGCTGGCTCAAAATGGCAGCCTCAAGGGAGTTAAAATAGCTATCCTGGGATTATCCTTTAAACCTAACACAGATGATATACGCGAAGCTCCGAGTATTCATATCATTCGAAGGCTTCTTGATAAAGGTGCCCATATTCAAGCTTATTGTCCGGGAGGTTCGGTGAAAACTAAGCAGGTATTTAAGTCAGATGAAGCTCAGATTAAATATTATGAGGATGAATACCAATGTGTGATTGCCGCAGATGCAGTTGTTATTCTTACGGAATGGAGCCAATTCTATAGGTTGAACTTAGATCGCATTCAGACTTCCATGAAAGGCAATCTGTGGTTTGATTTAAGAAATCAGTTTGTTAATCATAAAACGATTCGCAAGCAATTTAATTATCAACCAGTTGGTTTGAACTAAGGAGAAGCGTATGGCAAACTACCTGATTACTGGCGGTGCCGGCTTTATTGGCTCTCATCTATGTGAAGCTCTACTGAAGGAAGGGCATCATATTATCAACGTAGATTCTTTTACAGATTATTATAGCTATCAAAGCAAGGTAAAGAATGTTCTGGAATCGCTTGGCATGGCAAAGGATTTTACTTTCACTAATAAAGCCGATGATTTGCAGCAGCTGCAGATCAAGGTAAATAGGGAGCAGTATCGTTTAGAGCTCGTGGACATTCGTTCTATGGAAGGACTAGAGAGCATTTTCCAAGCATCTAAGATTGATGCTGTTATTCATTTAGCCGCTTCTCCAGGTGTCAGAGCGTCGATGGAAAATCCGCTGGGTTTTGAAGAAGTTAATGTAAAGGGTACGTTGCATATTCTTGAATTAATGAAAAAGTATGAGGTGAAGAAGTGGATCTGCGCCTCTTCCTCCTCCGTATACGGCAATAATACTAAGCTGCCTTTTGCCGAAACGGATGAAGTGAATTCTCCAATCTCGTTGTATGCGATGACGAAGAAAAGCTGCGAGCTTATGGGATATGCCTATCATCATCTTTACGGGATAGATACCATCATGCTGCGGTTTTTTACTGTGTTTGGGGAAAGACAGCGTCCAGATTTGGCTATTCATAAATTCACAGCATTGATTGACCAAGGGGTAGCCATACCGTTTTATGGTGATGGGTCCACGCAGAGAGACTATACCTATATAAAAGATATTATTAATGGGATTAGTGGCTCGCTTCAATACATTCAGCAGCATCAGGACGTGTATCAAATCCTTAATTTAGGCAGCAATCAAACTTATTCCCTTACAAGCTTGGTGGATCATATTTCTCGAGAATTAGGAAAAAAGCCGATTCTGCACAAGCTCCCAATGCAGCCTGGGGATGTTGATAAAACTTATGCGGATATCTCGAAAGCACAAAGCTTAATCCATTATAATCCGCTGACGACTTTTGATGAAGGATTGCATGCTTTTATCGCTTGGTATGAAGGAGGACGGGATGAATGGTAGAGCTTTCCGTGGTGGTGCCTATTTACAATGAAACAGAGAATATCGAAAGGCTGTATAAATGCATTACAGAAGCTGTGATGGATAAAGTGGCTGGCTATGAAATCATATTAGTGAATGATGGAAGCACGGATGGAACGGAGCATGGGTTGGATAAATTGGCATCCGAGGATCTCCATGTGGAGGTCATTCACTTCCGGAAAAATTGCGGACAAACGGCTGCTATACAAGCTGGAATTCGGAAAGCCAGTGGAAAGTATATCGCTTTAATAGATGCAGATTTACAAACGGATCCTAACGACTTTTTTACTTTATTGCCTTATCTGGCTGAGTTCGATTTCGCAAACGGATGGAGAACGAAGCGGAAGGACACCTATCTTAAGAAGATTTCCTCGCGAATTGGCAATGGTGTAAGGAACTGGATCACGGGAGATGTCATAGAAGATACAGGCTGTCCAATGAAGCTATTTAAAAGAGAGGTTGCGGAAAGTCTGCAATTATACGATGGTTTTCATCGATTCTTGCCTACATTGGCAAGGATGAATGGATATACCGTAGTGGAAGTGCCAGTTAGTCACAGAGAGCGGGAATTTGGTATTTCAAAGTATGGTGTGATGAACCGTGTTTTTGTAGGCTTGATGGATGCAATTGTAATTGGCTGGCTGCGAAAGCGTGCGATACGTTTCGAGATTAGGAGAGAGTAATATGTGGGTATCTCTTAAGAATATATTTGAAACACCGGAGAGCAAGTGGATTTTGTTTGGTTTTGTCGGACAATTAATGTTTACAGGCAGGTTTATTATTCAGTGGATTGCTAGCGAAAAGGCTAAGAAAAGTGTAGTTACTCGTTCATTCTGGACATTCAGCATACTTGGCAGCAGTGTATTATCCGTTTATGCCATTTATCGCCAAGACCCCGTATTTATTGTCGGTCAAGTGCCTGGGATTCTGATTTATATTCGGAATCTGGTCATCATGAGAAATCAGGAACGTAAGATTAGATTGGAAGCAGTTAACGAAAATGAACAAAAATTGCAAATTTAAAACAACATATCGATTTATTTCGAGGCGGAAGGATTGACTACAGATGGCATTATTAAAACTCGGAAACCGGCGATTTATTATTTTTACTTTAATTTTAGCACTAAAAGGCTGTTTAGCATGGTTTGTAGTTTTTGAGGACGGACCTTCATGGGGGACAATCTTAACGGAAATCCCCTTTTTCTGGGTTATGTTTACACTGATTGAATGGTTTGCTAAGGAAAGGAAGTTGTTTTATTATTTAATCGTCAATCTACTGATAACTGTGCTCTATTTCGCGGTCCTTATGTACTACAAGTATTATGGGATTATTGCGACTTATCATGCGCTTAACCAAATGGATAAAGTCACGAAAGTCGGAGAGAGTACTTACTCCTTGCTTGATCCATACTATTTACTCATATTCATCGATATTATTGTATTTGCCGTTATCTTGCTGCGCAAGAGAATTAAATTAGGAGCTAATCCCTTTAAACTTATTCCTATGCGAAAGTCTGTACTGTCATTGGTATTCATTCTATCAATTACTTCATGCTTATTTAGTATATTGCCTAATAAGGCGAGTATGAATGAAAATAAAAAAGCCGAAGAGATGGGAATCTTAAATTATGAGCTTTATACGGTTTTAAGCGACAGCAATCAGGAGATAGAAACCGTTCCGATGGCCTCTATTAATCTATCAGCTATTAAAAAGCTAAAAGGAATTGAGACACCGCTTCAGCCTCAGTACTTTGGGAAGTTCAAGAATAAGAATCTAATTATTGTCCAGCTGGAATCCTTTCAGAATTTCCTGATTGATCTAAAAGTCGATGGCCAGGAAATAACGCCAAATATAAACAAGCTAGCTAAGGAAAACATAGACTTTGATAATTTCTATACAATGGTAGGACAAGGGACGACTTCCGATGCGGAGTATGTTGTTAATACCTCGCTTTATGTGCCAGAGCACGAGGCTGCTACGGATCATTTTGTGGATAAAGCGTTGCCGAGCTTGCCCAAGCTGCTGCTTGATAATGGCTTTACTACGGCAACCTTTCATACTAATAAAGTGGAATTTTGGAATCGGCAAGAATTGTATACATCCTTGGGGTGGGAGCATTATTACGATCAAAGCTTTTTCGGTGATGACGACCATATTGCATTCGGCGCTTCTGATGAAATTTTATATAGTAAGACGGTCAATCAGCTGGAGAAGATGGACCAAAGCGCTCAACCCTTTTATGCCCAAATGATCACAATGAGTGCACATCATCCTTACACTATTCCGGAATCGAAGATCAAGATGAAGCTGCCAGAACCATTCAAGGACAATTTGTTGGGAAATTATCTTCAAGCCCAGAATTATGCCGATTATGCATTGGGCCAATTCATTGCGAATTTAAAATCGCGTGGTTTATGGGATGACAGCATTATTTTATTTTATGGGGATCATCAAGGGCTGCCCTTACACTCGTTAAGCAAAGACGAACTGGAGCTTATGCATCAGCTGCTCGGCCGTGCATACACCAATTCGGATATGTTTAACATTCCGCTCATTATTCATACTCCAGATGTTGCTATGCACCAAGTGATTGAAAACACAGGCGGACAAATCGATATTCTACCAACAGTCGCAAATTTACTAGGTGTATCTTTGGAAAACCAAATCTACTTTGGGGAAGACTTGCTTAATCAGACAACTAATTTATTGCCAATGCGCCATTTTCTTCCCACCGGATCCTTTATAACAGATCTGAGCTTATTTCTGCCGGGTATTGCCTATGAGGACGGTGTCAATTATTCGCTAGCCCCTGTGGAAGGCTCCGCTTTCCCAGCAACGGAACAGCAGTATGAGAACGCGCTGGAACTCTTGAGGCTATCGGACAGCTACGTGACTCAATTACCCGATAAATAAATTCTCCCATATAAAAGCTATTGCCCAAGTGAAATTAATTCCTTGAGCAATAGCCTTTTTTTCGATTTGGGAGAATGCTTACAATCCGTACCATTGATCACCCCAATGCTGTACTTCATTCATAACGGGTTGTAGTGACCTGCCTTTTTTGGTTAGCTCATATTCAATCCTCACAGGAATATCAGGGAATACATGACGCTCGAGGATGCCTGCAGCCTCAAGCTCTTTGAAGCGTTCAGCCAAAATGCGATCACTCATACTCGGGATCATCATAGTAATATCTTTAAATCTTTTTGGGCCGGTAAGCAAAGTATTGATTATTAAGCCAGTCCACTTTTTACCTAATAACTCGAAAGCCATTTCAAACTTAGCGCACATTTGAAATTCTGACATTGTGTTCAACTCCTTCTGAGATTATTTTAACATATTAGCTTTACAAAAGTAAGTATATATATTAATATTCGTATATAAACTTTTATTATGCCCGAAAGGATGATTCATATATGCTTACAGATCAAGTGAAATTACTCCTAAAGAAGAAAATTCAAATTACCCAAGAGCCAGGTAAGCCTGCGCTAAGTATCGTTGGACCTATCAAGCTGCCTATCCAATTGGAACAGCAAGAGCTGCACTTTCAATGGTACACGTGGTTAACCTTAGAGAATATAACCTCCGATACCGGAGCTTTATTAGATATATTGCCTGAATTAGATCTTGCTTCGATGCAGCAGTCTTCCGTATTAGTTTATGGCGATTTCCAGAATTCAGATAAAGCCTTGATTCGGATGCATAGCATTTGCCACACTGGAGATATTTTTGGCAGCAAGCGATGTGATTGCGGTTTTCAATTGAAGGAATCCATGAGAATGATTGCAGAGCACGGGAGTGGAGCCATATTCTACCTAGCGAATCATGAGGGACGAGGAATCGGACTTTTTGCTAAATCATTGGCTTACTTGCTACAGGAGGAAGGGCTGGATACCGTAGAAGCAAATCATAGCTTAGGCTTTGAAGATGATACGCGCTCTTATGACGAAGCGATCCGTGTACTTCATGCTTTGCGTCAGAAACCAGTTACTTTAATCACAAACAATCCTAAGAAGATTAAAGCCATGCAAGATAAAGGTGTTTTAGTCGATTCCCATCTTCCACTATGGGGGGATGTTTCAAAGTTTAATCATAAATACCTAGCTACTAAAATCAATAAATCAGGTCATATTCCCGCTGCATCTAAAACCATGTATGTCCAAAGAAAAGTAGCGCAATAATAATCGGAGGTAATGAAAATGAATCAATCCGTAGCAAGCTCAGCCAGCTTTGAGACTGTAATTAAAGAAAGGCGTTCTGCGAATAATTTTGATGAAACGATAAAAATCACGCGTGCGGAATTAGAAGAAATCTTCACTCTAACCAAGCTTGCTCCATCCGCTTCAAATTTGCAGCATGCTCATTATGTTGTTGTAGATGAGCTTCCTTTGAAAGAAGAGTTGAAAGCAGCGGCATACAACCAACATAAAGTGGGAACCTCAGCGGCAGCCATTGTTGTGTTTGGTGATAAATTCGCTTATAAGAATGCGCCGCAGATCTATGAAGGCTTGCGCGATTTAGGTGTATTAAGTAAACAAGAATTTGATCAAACGATTGCTTCAATCAATAGCGGGTATGAGAACCAAGATGCTTTTCAGCGTGATGAAGCCATCCGTAATGCATCTTTATCCGCGATGTTATTCATGCTCGTAGCCAAGGATAAAGGTTGGGATACTTGCCCGATGATTGGATTTGATCCGGCGGCTGTTTCTAAGCTCTTGAATGCACCAGACCATTTAGTGCCTGTAATGATTATTACCATTGGGGTTGAAAAGACTTCGCACAAAAGGCCTCGCGGCTATAGAAAACCATTAGGCGAATTTGTCAGCTATGGTTCATTTCAGGCTTAATTGAATCACTTTTAGCAGCAAAGCGGGATCCTCTAGAGAGTGTAGAGGATCCCGTTTTGCTGTCTGCAATTAAAATAATATTGACACCTAGTTCATTTTAGATTATATTTTATTTATTGATCAATAAATAAAAAATGGGCTTTACAGATGAGGTGCTTCAAATGGTCGTACGCGTCGATAAAAAGGATTTAATTATCGATGGAGCTGTAGCTATTTTCGCAGAGAGTGGCTATTATAAGGCAACAACAGCGCAAATTGCCAAAGCAGCAGGTGTTACTCAGCCCTATGTGTTTCACTTTTTTGCAAATAAGGAAGCCTTGTACCAAGCGGTAATGGATCGAGCTTTTTCACGGATTTTTCAAGTCTTTGAAGAAATTGATGCTCCCCCTGATAAGCTTTATGAAACGATGGGACATAGCTTTATAGAGGTGATGAAGAGCCATCGGGATGAAATTCTCATGCTTATGCAATCACACACCATTGCCGAACCGAGCATTCGCGAGCATGTAAAAGCTAAATTTAAACTAGTATATGATACCGTATTAGCCCGATTTCAGAAAGCAGGTTTATCCGATCCCGGAATAAAAGCCAGTGAATTTATTGGCGATGGCATGATGCTTACATTGGCAGAGGTTTTGGGGCTGCCGGAATTATGTTGGTTCAATAAAAGTGGAAAGTGACAGCATAAAGTAAAGGCTGTCTCTCTTTTTACCTCAGTATTTATTGATTGATAAATAAAAAATAAAGGATGATGAAAATGAAAAATCAAGGAAAGATTCTAATTGTTACCTGTCTCGCGCTTTTTATGACTATGCTGGATACTCTTGTGCTTGGAGTAGCTTTACCCTCAATCCAAAATTCCTTTCACGCGGATATGACGGAGCTGGAGTGGTTTTTGAACGCTTATACACTAACCTTTGCCGTTTTCTTAATTCCGGCGAGTCTGCTCGGTGAACGTTTTGGTCGAAAGCGAATGTTTATTCTCGGTGTTTTACTGTTTACTATTGGATCGATACTCTCAGGTTTTAGTGACTCGGCTTTATCTCTTTCTATTGCTCGTGCGGTTCAAGGCTTTGGTGGAGCGTTCATTATGCCGATTAGCTTAACGCTAGTATACTCGGTTTTCTCTGTCGAGAAGCGGGCAGCTGCATTGGGAATTTGGTCGGGTGTCTCCGGTCTTGGATTGGCAATAGGACCCTTGGTTGGAGGCGCTGTAATTGAAGGCTTTCCTTGGCAGATGATCTTCTGGTTAAACATTCCTATCGGCATCTTGGTAGTAATATTCAGCAGTCTCTGGATTCCAGAATCACGCGGATCCTCTAAGCCATTTGATGTCCTAGGTGTTGGTTTACTTGGTATTGGATTGTTTGGAATCGTTTATGGTTTGGTTATGGGCAATACGGAGGGCTGGGGCTCAGCAAGCGTTATTACTTCTATTGCTGCAGGTCTTGTGCTGTTACTTATATTTGCAAGAAGATCCTTGAAGCAGGCTGAACCGATGATAAATCTGCGCTTTTTTAAGAATCGGAATTATCTTAGCTTCAATCTGGCAGGCTTTTGGATGAGTGCTGGTATTTTTGGCTCCATCTTTATTCTGACGCTATTTCTCCAGCAAGGGCAAGGATTCAGCCCATTGCAAGCAGGTGTTAGAGAAATGGCTTGGACCGGGATGACGATGATTATGGCACCGTTGGCAGGTCTATTCATTAATCGCTTAGGCTCGAAGAATATCTTAATCATGGGGTTGGTGCTGCAGTTATTCGCGATGTTATACTTCGCTATCATCACCTTAATTAATGGAGCCCATTATCCATTCACAACGTTGCTTCCAGGCTTAATGATGGCGGGTGCAGGTATGGGACTGAGCTTTACACCGCTTTCCCACGGAATCTTAACTTCTTTAGCTGAGAAAGATGCAGGTGAAGCGTCCGGCGTAAGTAATGCTTTCCGTGAGCTTGGCGGGGTATTCGGAGTAGCCATTGCAGGGTTAATCTTTCAGATGGGCTCGGCAGTTACCAGCCAAGAGCAATTTGCGGATCATTTGGTTCCAGCACTCTTTGTCTGTTCCGCTATGATCGCTGTAGGCTTAGCTTCGTCCTTGTTTACTCGAACCTATAAAATTGGAGCCAGCGAAGAGAAGGGTGAATATGACGAGAAGAAGGGAGTCTTAGCAAATTAACTGGGTAAGACTGACGATCCAATTCAATAATCAAGCCCTCACCGACAGGTGGGGGCTTGGTCTATATTTGCAGCGTTGGGGGAAGTATAATGAGAGCATGTAGAAAGTGAGTGATTTCCTATGTCCCCAAATAAACGGATAAGTGTGTTCCTAATAAGTATTTGTGTGATAACCAGTGGCTGCAGCTCGAAGAATAACCTTACTACTATCAGTCCTAGACCCAGTGCAACAGAAAGTTCAAGTCCGACTCAAATACCAAGCTCATCTCCAGCTCCAACTGCAAGCCCAACTCCAACACCAGATCCAATTCAAGAGCAAATCAAGCTAATGACTCTGGATGAAAAAATCGGACAAATGGTGATAGTCGGGGTGGAGGGGACGGCAGTAAGTGAGCAAACACGAGATTTAATTGATCATTATCATGTTGGCGGAATTATTCTATACAGCAATAATATTGTCAATAAAACTCAGACCACTGATTTCTTAAACGAGCTTAAGCAAGCTAATACCAACCTTAATAAAGTTCCACTTTGGCTAGGTGTCGATCAAGAAGGCGGCAGAGTAAGTAGAATGCCGAATGAATATACCAAGCTGCCGACCAATCGCGCCATTGGTAAAATTAACAAGCCTGAATTCTCTAATAAGCTAGGCAACATACTAGGTAAGGAGCTGCAGTCTGTAGGCTTTAATATGGATTATGCGCCTGTAATGGACATCAATAGCAATCCGAACAATCCAGTTATTGGCGACCGTTCTTTTGGCGCAGATGCAAATCTGGTTAGTAAATTAGGCGTGCAGACTATGCTGGGAATTCAAGCACAGAAGATTGCTGCAGTTGTTAAGCATTTTCCCGGACATGGCGATACCTCGGTTGATTCGCATTTGGATTTGCCCATTGTGCAAACAGATCTTAAGCGATTACGTTCATTTGAGTGGCTGCCTTTTGAAGCTGCAATTGATAATAATGTCGATGCTGTTATGGTAGCTCATATTCTTTTGCCCAAAATCGATCCTGATCATCCAGCTTCTTTTTCGAAGACAGTTATCACCGATTATTTAAGAAATGAGCTCAAGTTTAATGGAGTTGTGATGACGGACGACATGACCATGGGCGGCATAGTCAATCACTATGAATTGAAGGATGCGGCAGCCCAATCGATTAACGCTGGCTCAGATGTCATTATGGTCGCACATGAATATGAAAAAGCCAAGGAAGTGCTTAGCAACCTTAAGAGCAAGGTTGAGACAGGTGAGTTGCCAGAAGAAAGAATAAATCAAAGTGTATATCGTATACTGAAGCTAAAATTAAAATATGCCATCCAGGACCAAGCTCTCGAGAACACAGATATAACCCCGATTAATGATGAAATTAAGCGTGTGTTGAAACAATATATGAAGTAACAGCTACAAAAGCTTATGCAGCATCCACTCAAACCACTTCAACGGAAGCAGCGCTTTGCCCCAAATAGATAAACGTGCCCCTTTACCTAAAGGGTAGCGTAGCTTTGGGGAGGCTTTTGCTGTGATGCGCACGATAAGATCGGCGATTAACTGGGGATCAGGCGAGGTTTTAGCGGCTTTATGGGAATAGCGGAGAACAGCTTCAAGCTGAGTACGATATGCCGATTCAGGTGAGGTTTGCATATTGGCGAAGCCTTTGTCCCATATCTCGGTTTTGTAGGAGCCTGGCTCAACTATAACCACGTACACGCCAAAGGGCAGCATTTCATGACGCAGCGATTCGCTAAAGCCTTCTACAGCAAATTTTGAAGCCGAATAGGCAGCATAACCTGGAAAACCAAGCCTGCCACTTATGCTGCTTATATTAATGATTTTACCTTGTTTTTGTTGTCTCATTATAGGAAGGACAGCTTGGGTCAAAGTTATTAGGCCAAAAAAGTTCGTCTCAAACTGCTCCCGCCAAACCTCTAAGGGTATGTCCTCGACACAACCACCAACCGCGTAACCCGCATTATTTACTAATACATCTATGCGTTGATATTTGGCCAGAATGGTTTTGATCGTTTGATTAATCGATTTTTCATCCGTAACGTCAAGCTGCATACATTCTATATTTTGAATAATGTTTTCAGCGGTTGCCCGCTCTATTAGCCTATTTTGCTTGGACAAGTCACGCATAGTAGCAATGACATGGTATCCAGCTTTTCCGAGCGCAATAGCAGTTAACAGCCCGAAGCCGCTGGAAGTCCCCGTAATTAATACTATTGGCGGATTAGTAGGCAATGAAGCTGTTTGATTATTCAAATGATCTACCTCTTTCACGAGCTCTAAAAAGTTATAATAGTTAAATTTCGACTTGAGGATAATAATTCCTGCATAATTATGAGGAAGTGAATGTAGAGTAAATATGTCTTTTCGATGGCTATCATAAAAATTACTTGACTTCGACAATGAGAATCATTATCATTTAATTTGGACGTTAGAAAAAAGACCGAGGAGTGGATTCGTTTGATTCGATTGCAAACCGAAAAATTGGACATAGCCTACAATGAGCGTATTATTGTGGAACAGCTTCATTTGACCATACCGGAAGGCCGAATCACAGCTCTTGTTGGTGCAAACGGCTCTGGAAAATCAACAATTCTCAAAACCATGGCACGCCTACATAAGCCAAAAGGCGGCGAAGTGCTGTTAGATGGTAAATCAATTCATAAGCTTCCTACACGTGAGGTTGCCAAGAAGCTGGCTATTCTACCACAGCATCCAATAGCACCTGATGGACTTACAGTTGAAGAGCTCGTTTCTTATGGGCGCTTTCCTCATCGCTCTGGATTTGGTTCAATGAAATCGGATGAGAAGGAAATAGTCTTGTGGGCTTTAGAGGTTACGGGTCTTAGTGAGCTTGCAGAGAGATCTGTACAGGAATTATCGGGGGGACAACGTCAGCGTGCTTGGATTGCAATGGCGCTTGCACAGAATACGGATATTCTTTTTCTGGATGAACCGACGACATTTCTCGATATTGCCCATCAGCTGGAAGTGCTTAAGCTTCTAAGGAAATTGAATGTTGAGCAAGGACGTACCATTGTGATGGTTGTCCATGATTTGAACCAAGCAGCACGTTATGCGGATCATATCGTTGCAATTAAGAATGGTAAAATCGTCACACAAGGAACACCTGGAGAAGTCATGAAGAAAGAAATGCTGCGCGAAGTATTCGGCATAGAAGCAGATATTATTGCCGATCCACGAACAGGCTTGCCTCACTGCTTGCCATACGAAGGCACGAGTGAAAAATATGCGAAGGCAAATCTAGTTGCTGTAAGATAACTGGCAAACTTGTTTGTTTTTATGTGCAATAAAGATATTCAGAGTCTTAATTTAATGAAGAATAATAAAAATAATATAACAGGTAATCCTACGATAGCAGATAGTATTGTGATTGCAGTACGTACTTTTTTCTCATCTCTTAATATTAGCAATAAAAACTTATACCCTAGAATACCAACCCATCCACCCAAACAATTTAAAATTATGTCATCAATGTCTGATGTTCCGATGCCAAAAAGCCACTGAATGATTTCAACAAATAAACTCACTATAAATATAAACAACAGATTGGTTAGTACTCTTTTATCATTTTTGAATAATGGCAAATATATACCAAATGGAATAAAAATAGCTATATTGCCAACCACATTGCTAAAAGCGAATCTTTTTAAATTCACAGAGCTGCCAGATATATATTCGCTTATGCTATTAAAAGGAATGAGATTGATTGACCTTAATAAAGTTCTTTGACTATTAAACAGCTCCAAAAGCGAAACTCTTGATAAGAAAAATATAAAAATTAACAAAAATAGGTAACAAATGAAAATACCATATAAGAATACTGATTTAATTGGCTCTCGTTTATTCATAATACCTCCATGTTTCATTTCAGCCCTCTTAAGCAAACTCACCTAAGTATAGTACTTGTGGTTATATTCAATCAAGCCTTGAATTTTATAAGAATTGCTCCTTTAGGACTAATTCGAATAAATAGAAGACTATTTAAATTACTAAATATTAACAAAAATTAAGGCTAAAGTCTGATTCTATCCTTAGTCTTTTTGTTTAATATGAGATAATCACATTGTATCAGCAAGCAAATCCCATTGCTCGCTTGTCACGATAAAGGCATAACCGGTGAAAACCGGTGACGCAAAGCTACAGGGGCTACGGCGCGAAAAGTCTCCAAAGTTCATCCTCATTAGCGGATGGAACATTGGAGCCAGCGCTACTGCCAGCCAGCTGCCGAATGAACAAGGGGGCTTTTTTTGTTCCCATTTTTCGGGCAAATGTGGGATATTATCTAGGTAAATAGGAGGTGGAAGGAAAAGTAGCTGAATGGTAGTACATATTTTCTATAAGAAGGTTACAAATGATGTGCTTTTTATGTTTTTGTATTTGTAGCTTTAAAACCATACTTAGGAGGGAATTAATTTATGCAACGGATTTATACTAAAGGTTTAAGAAAATGGACTAGATTAGTTTCGATAACTATCATTTCATCACTTGTTCTTAGTGTTGTTAATTTGATACCAGGCACAAAGGCGAGCGCTGCCAGCTCTCATTTAATATCCTATGAGGGAGCAGCTTACGCTTCATCGATGGAGGGAGGATTAACGCCTGATAAAGCGGTGGACGGAGATTTGAACTCCCGCTGGGGCAGTGCCTTTAGTGCAGACCCGCAATGGATTTATGTAGATCTAGGTGCTGCAGCAACCATTGACCAGGTAATAATCCGTTGGGAGAATGCCTACTCCAAATCGTATAAGCTTCAAGTATCCGACGATGAGTCACAGTGGAAAGATATATATACAAATACAGCTGGCGACGGAGGAGTGGATACGATCGCTTTGACAGGATCAGGACGTTACGTTCGTATGCTGTCATTGCAACGCGCTGGAAATTATGGGGTCTCGCTTCATGAGTTCGAGGTATACGGAACGGGTGGAAGCAATCCCCAGCCAGTTGTTCTTGGTCCGGATGTTGCCCTTAATAAATCAGTTGTCGTTTCCACCTACCAAATAGCTGGTAAAGATAAACCCCTTTTGCTTCCGGAATATGCTGTAGATGGGGATAAGGACACGCGCTGGTCTTCCAAAGACACCAGTGATGAGTGGATTTATGTTGACTTAGGCAGCGATCATACCATAGGTCGTATCAGACTCTTTTGGGAAAACGCAGCTGGCAGAATCTACGACCTTCAGGTATCTGACGATGCTATCAACTGGAAAACAGCTTATAGAGAAATGAACGGAAGAGAAGGTTTAATGGACACTCCCCTATATGCCAGCGGGCGTTATGTGAGAGTGAAGGGGATCAGCAGGACGACAAGCTTCGGCTACTCTTTATTCAATTTCTCCGTTTACGATTACGTGCAAGGGGATGCTAAGCCGACCTATACCATTCCGACGCTGCCAACCGCTTCTACAGTTGCAGTCGGACAGGGAAGCTATTTAACAAGTGATATAACCATGCCGCAGCCTAGACCACCTATCAACAAAACGGACAATATCGCAGCACCAATTGCCTCTAACGATTGGTGGCAATCCGTCTTGATTAAGGATTTGTCAGACAGTCTGATCACACTTCCGCTTAAATCAAAATATACCAATCAAGGCTTGAGCATCTTGAATCCCGGCGCAGGTTGGGTGGACGCAAGCGGAAATTCGCAGTATGCAGGCGGAGACCCGGATTTTTACTTAATGTCAGGCAACATCAGTGCATCTCGCATTAAGAACAAAATTTCCGCGTACAGCGATTGGTCAGCTACCGTTGTATTAAGCGACAATGAGACCGAAAAAATGAAAACAACTTTTGTCAAAGGCTCGCCTTATCTATACTCAGCATTCAGCGATGCTACAACACCAGAGCTTTATTTCCCTGCTGCTACTCGCTTTTTCGATGATAACAACAATGCGATTCTGGCATCCGAGGGTTCATCTATAACGGTCGACCATATCGGGTTCACAGTAACGAATGTGGACGGAGCTCCGAAACCGCAAACGGTGACTCGGCACTACGGCGTATTCGCGCCTGAAGGCTCTACCTTTACGAAAGTCGGCGGCAAAATCAAAGTCCGTCTAGGCAGTGGACAAAATTACTTGTCACTGGCTACGATTCCCGCTGTCGGCGATTTGAACTACTTCTATAAACATGCCTATGCCTTCGTTACGAATACGACAGTCACGCCTGGTTTTAATGAGGGAACCTCTCAAGTGACGACCAAATTCGATGTTACGATCGATCAAAAGCGTGCAGATATGGCACCAACAACCTTGATGGCACTACTGCCTCATCAATGGAAAATCACGACTTCATCGCTAACAGCGCTATCTTATCCGTCCATTCGCGGTACTTTGAAGCTGCATGAAGGGAATTCTTTTAGCACAGAAGATAGGTTTTACGGAATCGTTCCCCAATTTACCGAACCGGGAGATCCAACTTATTCACGTGAAGCTTTACTAGAGCAATTGGACTTCCTGGATGAGTCTACTTCAAAAAATATCATGGCTGGAGATGCTTATTGGCAAGGAAAAGTGCTTCATCCGCTGGCAATGGGTGTATTGATCGCGGATCAAATCGGAGACAACAACTATAAAACTCTTTTCCTTAGCAGAATGAAAACTATATTAACCGACTGGTATACTTACACGAAGGGCGAACCGGAATATTTCTTCTATTACGATCCGACCTGGGGCACCATGTATTACAAATCAAGTGAATTCGGTGCCAATACAGGCCTGACGGACCACCATTTTACCTATGGCTATTATGCGTTTGCTTCCGCCGTCCTGGCGACTTATGACCAGGATTTCAAGGACAATTACGGCGACATGGTCGAGCACCTTATTCGGGATTATGGCAACCCGTCGAAAAACGATCCGCTCTATCCGTTCCTGCGCAACTTTGATCCGTATGAAGGCCATTCATGGGCTGGCGGATATGGAGACAATAATAGCGGGAATAACCAAGAAGCAGCTGGGGAGTCGCTGTTCGGCTGGGTCGGGGAATACATGTGGAGCCTGCTTTCCGGCAACACCGCAGACCGCGATATCTCCATTTATGGATTTACGACTGAGCTAAAAGCTGTAGAGCAATACTGGTTCAATTATGACAACGATAACTGGCTGCCAGGGTTTAAGCACAAATCGGTCGGACAAGTATACGGAAGCGCGTATAACTTCGGCACTTTCTTTAGCGGAGATCCTGTTCATGTGTATGGCATCCACTGGCTGCCAACCGGAGAATATTTAACAAGCTATGGCTTCGATCCGGCTAAAGCCGCCGCGTTGTATAACGGTATGGTTGCGGACAAAAAAGGCCCAGAGGACACATGGTATCATATCGTATGGCCGATTCAGTCGTTAAGCGATCCACAAGCGGTTCTGAATAAATGGACGCTTGAAGGTACGCAGAAGAATGAAATTTTCGACACTTATTGGTTCGTGCACAGCATGGCGACAATGGGCCAACGCTCGAAGGACATTTGGGCAAGCGGATGGTCAAGTGCCACCGTGTATAAGAAAGGTACGACCTATTCTTCTATGATCTGGAACCCGACAAATGCTCCTGTTACGGTTACTTTCCACAATGCAGCGGGAGTAACAGGTTCTGCAAAGGTCGGTGCCAAATCGCTTGTAAAAGTCGATCCGACGAAAGTCACTGATTTGGATAAAAATATCCCGCCACAATTAACGGTGGATTCTACGCAAAATACGATTGGTCAGCCGATCGAGCTTACTTTTGCGGATAACTTGGAGTGGAGAGACGCGATCCATGCAGTGAAAATAAACGGAACAACGTTGGCTGCAGCACAATATAGCGTAAAACCTGGAAAAATCACTTTGAACGCTTCTATATTCCCAGAGGAAGACAACTATGACATCGTGATTCAGGCAACAGATTATCCAGCTGTTAGCATTCAGCAAATTGTAATTACAAACTCGACCGTTAACCTTGCGCTGAATAAACCAGCCATCACTTCTGAAAAGCCTAATAAAGCTGGCTCCTTCGCGGTAGACGGTAAGCTGGATACGCGCTGGGAGTCCGAATTCAGCGATCCGCAGTTTATTACAGTCAATTTGAAATCGGAATACAAAATCAGCCATGTTCGTTTGAACTGGGAAAACGCCGCAGGCAAGAGCTATACCGTTGAGGTTTCCTTGGATGGACAATCATGGAAAACTGTCTATACCACAACGCGTGGACACGAAGGAATCAACGATATTACGTTCCCATCCGAGAACGCAAGATATGTCAAAGTGAACGGTACCACTCGGACATCGGCATACGGCTATTCCCTTTGGGAGTTCGAAGTATTCGGCAGCCCTTCGGGCAATCTGGACACACCGGACTTAACCGCAGATACGACGATGAACATGGTTGGCCAGCCGGTCGACATCACTTTTGCGGATGATGCAGCTTGGAGAAACGCGATTAATGCTGTGAAGGTGAATGGAACGGCATTAAACGCGGCACAATATAGCGTTACGCCTGGTAAAATCACTTTAATTGCCTCCGTATTCTCTGAGGACAACAGCTACAACATAACCATTGAGGCGATCGGTTATACGAATGCTGTTGTTCAGCAGAATATTATCACAAAATCAACAGTGAACCTTGCGTTGAACAAATCGACGCTTACTTCCGCGAATCCAAAACAAGCCGGCAATAAAGCGGTGGACGGCAAACTGGATACACGTTGGGAGTCCGACTTCAGCGATCCACAGTTTATTACAGTCGATTTGGGTTCGGAGAACTCAATAAGCCGCGTGCTTCTGAACTGGGAAAATGCCGCCGGCAAGAGCTATACGGTCCAGGTATCCTTGGACGGCACGGCTTGGAAAACCGTTTATACGACAACTTCAGGAAAACCAGGCATCAACGACATTACGTTCTCACCTGAGAGTGCAAGATACGTCAAGATGAATGGCGCGACACGGACAACGGCATACGGTTATTCGCTTTTGGAGTTTGAAGTATACGGCAAGCCTTCAGGCGTGCCAACTACACCAACACCTGTACCAACATCAACGCCAACACCTGTACCAACATCAACGCCAACACCTGTACCAACATCAACGCCAACACCTGTACCAACACCTGTACCAACATCAACGCCAACATCAACGCCAACATCTACACCAACACCTGTACCTAACCCTGCCTTAAATCTAGCATTGAATAAAGCGACAATCACCTCTGCGAATCCGCTTAGGCCCGGAAGCGACGCGGTAGACGGAAGGACAAATTCGCGTTGGGAGTCCGCATTTAGCGATCCGCAGTTTATAACAGTTGATTTGGGCGCGGAAACCACGGTAAGCCGTGTGCTTTTGAAATGGGAAAACGCCGCGGCAAAGAGCTATACAATTGAGGTTTCCACAGACGGTGTGTCTTGGAAGACGGTTTATTCTACAACGGAAGGCAAAGCTGGTATAGATGATCTAATTTTCTCGCCAGTGAGTGCAAGGTACGTTAAGATGAACGGAACGGTACGAACCACGCAATACGGCTATTCGCTTTGGGAGTTTGAAGTATATGGAAGCGGGCTTCGCTCGCAAGGTATTGCCCCGTTATTAACAGCGGATTCTACGCTGAATACAGTCGGTCAGCCAATCGATATTGGCTTTACAGACAACGAGGCATGGAGAGACTCTATCACCTTAGTTAAGGTGAACGGGACAGCAATCAGCGCCGCACAGATTTGTGTGACATCTGGTATTATCGCTCTAGAGGCCGTTGTATTTCCAGAGACCAAGAGCTACACCATAACGGTGCAGGCGCATGGATATCCGGATGCTGTCATTCAACAGAATTTGACCACAAACGTGGCTGATAACGCTGCAAGGAACCTTGCATTAAACAAAGCGACTATCACTTCCGCTAACCCACTTAAGGGAGGCAGCGAAGCGGTAGACGGAAGGTCAGTTACGCGTTGGGAGTCTGCATTTAGCGATATGCAGTTTATAACGGTTGATTTGGGCTCGGAGTTCAAGATAAACCATGTGCTTTTGAACTGGGAAAACGCCGCTGCAAAAAGCTACACGGTTGAGGTTTCCACAGACGGTATCTCTTGGAAGACAGTCTATTCTACAGCGACAGGCAAAGCGGGAATCAATGACATTACGTTCCCTTCAGTGAATGCAAGATATGTAAAGATGAACGGAACAGCTCGAACAACGCAATATGGCTATTCTTTGTGGGAGTTCGAGGTGTACGGCGGTACCCTCTAATCAGTCCGGCAATAAGACAACCGTATTTCGTTAAAAAAATAGTTTAATAGGTTGCCCATCCTTTCTACTCAGATCGGACGGGCAACTTTTTTGTGTTTCAAGACCTATACGATTTATACACAGAAATAATCTTGTTTGTGGGTATAATGTTGATAAGTTTGTGGATAAGTGGATAAAAAACCAATTTTGCAAAAGTTATTTACTTGGCAATTTAGACGGTTGTGCACTTACGCACAAAAAAATGTGAATAAGGTGGGGGTTTATCCACATTTTCTGTTTTTTATACACATTATTATATTTAGTATTAAAGCTCTATCAAGAAGAATTATTTTAATATTCGGTTTCATAAATATGGTATTATAGTCTTAATATTATATTATTAATAAGTTTAACATTGGTTCAACCTACTAGAATTGGAGAAAAAAATTAAATGAAAAAGCTAGGCAATGCAAATATATTTACTAATGCCATTCAGAAATTTGGCGCAGATCGCGAAGAATACACTAAAATATTCCTATTATTTGGTTATTTGTTCTGTATAGTATCCGCTTCTACGATTGGGCGGACAGCTGCCGATACACTCTTCCTTAGCCGGTTTGATTCATCCAAGCTTTCATTAATGTACTTGCCGCAGGCTGCTGCTTTGCTGCTCGCTGGTTTTATATTTCAAAAAGTGTGTACACGATTAAGGACGGATCAGCTGGTGCTTAGCGTCATAACTCTAGTATCTATGCTAACTTTAGGTTCGCGTTTACTAGTTGATTTTGGATTTCAATGGGTGTTTCCCGTTATTTATGTTGGGTATGATGTGTTTAATTTCTTGATGATCGTTTGTTTTTGGCAATTCGCCACAGCTATCATGGATCAACGCAAGGCGAAACGGATGATTGGACTAGTCGGCAGCGGCGGTATTGTCGGCGGTATTGTCAGCGGGTTTGGTTTAAAGCTGTTAGTAGGGCCGTTAGGTACAGAAAACTTGATTTTTATTTATGCAGGACTGCAATTTCTCTGCTTAATACTCGTCCGTTATCATTTACATAAGACCAAAGATCGCCAGCAGCTTTTCTCGATTTCTAAGGCACCGGTCAAGAAGCAAGCAAGTGCTTCCAGACCAAGGGCAGAGGGCAAGGAGGGGCTTTTCAAGAATGTCCCGCATCTTAAATATGTCGCTTTAATGGCAGGAACCTTGGTCATTTCACTTACTTTTATTGATTTTCAGTTTAAAGTAATATTACGGGAATCGTTGCAAAATGAGGCTTTGGCAGGATTTATGGGGAGCTTCTATGGGTTTGCGGGCTTGCTTGCTCTGTTCATCCAATTTTTTGTTTCGGGTCGGTTGATCACGCGTTTTGGAGTAATGACGGCTATTCTTGTGTTTCCAATCGTTTTATTCGCCGGCAGCTTCGCTGTTCTGCTCATGCCGGTTTTGGCTATGGCGGTTATGGTAAAGGGTAGCGATAAAGTAGTAGGGGATACGATTTATTCGTCGGTTAGCCAGCTAATTATGTTTCCGATTTCGCCTGAATGGCGAGGTCGAGCGAAGGGCTTTCTTGATGGAGTGGTGCGTAATGGAGCCAAAGGTGTAGCTGCAATCAGTCTGATTGTGCTGACCAAATTGCTGACGGTTCACCAATTCAGTTATTTGATCCTCGCGCTCATTGCATGCTGCATATTTGCAGCGATCCGGATAAAAGCCGCCTATTTAAAAATGCTGCTTGCTACCTTGCAAACACGAGAAATCGACTTGTTGGATACGGAGCAACTGGACTTAATGGATCCTGCCAGTATTCAGCTATTGATTAATGCACTGCGCAGCGAGGAAAAGCAGCAGGCGATTTATGCTTTTCGTATGCTGCGAGGCTTAGAGCAATTTGATTTGAATCCCTATGTTGCGGAGCTGCTCCGTCATCCTGTAGTGGAGGTACGTACGGAAACGCTGAAATACATACAGCAAACGATCCCGCCGGAAGGCGAGCATGAGCTCGAGCCCTTGCTGCAATCCCCGATAGTGAAAGTGAAATCCAATGCGATTATGGCTTTATCTGCCTATGCCAAAGATGACCAAGTTGAACGAATTAGCGGATTTTTGGAAGAAGCGGATGTGAGGATAAAGGCAGCAGCTATTGCCGGCTTGATTAAATATTATGGGATTGAAGGCATGTTCCAAGCAGTCGGGACACTCAAAAGCTTAATTGAAAGCGGACGTGAGGAAGAAAGAACAGCAATGGCATCCTTATTTGGTAAAATAGGTATTGCCAGCTTCTATAAGCCGCTGATCCAGCTGCTTCAAGATAATTCTGCACATGTACAGGTCTATGCTTTGAAATCAGCTGCTGTGCTGCGTGTTCCCGAGCTTGCGCCGTTTATTATTCCTTTAATGCAGAAGGCTGGAACGCGTCAAAAAGCCATAGAAGCACTATCTGCCTATGATGAGGCTATTATTCTGCCTTTGCTGGAGCCTTATTTAATTGGCGAGAAAACCATTCTGCATTTGCCTAAGGTATTCGAGCGGGTGGGTACACAACGAGCATTTGATTTGCTGCTCCATGCTTACGAACAAGTATCCGATGAGCTTCGTGAGAAAATATTGGAGTCTTTGGTTCGCTTGCATCCAAGCTTAGGTAGAACAGATAATAGACGGATAGAAAACTATATTATGCAAGAGACATCGCTATATTGGAAATTTACGGATCATGGCAAAGATTTAGGTGAAGAAGATGAATTCGCCGAGGTTTTTGAAGCGGTAAAACAAATCAAAGCTCACATCCTTATCCGGGTTTTCCAGCTGTTGTCGCTCATTTATGACCCTAAGACGGTTCATGCTATTCAAGCCAATTGGATGGGGGGCGATGTCAGGCAGCAAGCCAATTCAGCCGAGGTGGTTGACCAGCTTATGCAGGGTGGACTGCGCACTGAAATGACTAAAATCATGCTAGCCTCACCGATAAAAAGAACCCATACGGATCTAAGCAGTTTAGGGCCATCCTTAAGCTGGTTATTTACACAGAAGGACGCTTGGCTGAATCAAGTGATTCAATTTGCTGCTTATCAATCTCTGAATAAACCGCAATATAAGGAGATCCTTAATTTATTCGATGTTGCAGCAACTAAAGAAGATCAAGAGGAGAGAGTCACTCAGCTTGATCGCGTCAAGCTCTTGAAGAATGTGACTTTATTTCGCGGGCTGTCAGGTAAAGATTTATCGAAAATTTCCGAGCATTTATTAGAAGTTTCAGTTAAGAAGGGTGAAGCGGTAATCCGTGAGTTTGAAGATGGGGATTCCTTATATCTCATGCATAAAGGAAATGCGGCGGTATTTAGGAATAATATAGAAGTAGGGAAATTAGTCGCTGGGGATTGCTTTGGCGAAATGGGCATGTTAATTCAAAGCAAACGGACTGCTACGGTTATAGCAGAAGAAGATATGCATCTGTTCCGGCTTGATTCTGTAGCTCTATATGAGATGATTTTTGATCAGACGGCTATCGCCTTGGAATTGATGAGGTTATTGTCTCGTCGACTTCGTTCTGCCCTGGCACTTGTAGGTTCAACGAAAACAAATGAGCCAGAGAAAATTACCCCGCCTGTTAATGAGACCAACAACGCAGCTATTACCCAAATCAATAATGGAATTATTCTGCAGAGAATGCTTGTTTTACAGAAAATCAGCCTGTTTGCACATTTTGCTCAGGAGGATTTTATTAGACTTGCTCATATGGTGGAAGAGGTCATATACGAACCAGGTGAAAGCATCTGTAAATCTGGCGAAGCAGGCGACACGATGTACGGAATTATTGAAGGCACTGTGCAGGTGCATAGAGGCGAGGAAAAATTAGCTAAGCTTAGTGTTGGACAATGTTTTGGAGAGATGGCGATTATCGATGGCGATCCTCGTTCAGCGGATTGTACGGCTATAGAACGAACGATATTATTGCAGCTGACCAAAGACCAGGTATTTAGTTTCTGCTTCCAGCAAATGAATGTCTTGAAAAGCATGATGCGTGTATTGGCGGAGCGATTGAAGGATATGCAGGATAGAGTGTAAAAAATTATGAAATAACAAGAGCTTAAATGACAGAAAGAGACCCAAAGCCGAATGATTCTGCTTTGGGTCTTAAATATTTATATTAATAAGGGGGGTAAGTCTTATTATAGGCTTGCTTTATTAGAATTAGATGAAGACAAGATTACGTTTATGTTACAAATGTTCAGAACCAGCTTTTAACGGGTTATTCGGAGTGCATCCAGACCGTTTCTTCCCCTGTATTTGGGCAAACTGGAAAATGATCACCTTTATTTAAATCCAGATGTTGTCCATCTGTACAATAGTAATGGCTGGTTTCCAAAACAGCTTCACCTGTTTTATGCTGATGATTGGCATGCCGCCAAACGGTAGAGCTACCGTTTACAGGGCAGACGGGAAAAGTTGCGCCTTTAGCGAAGTCTTGTTTTTTACCTGCTTCACAGAAATAAGCTCCTGCTTCAACTACAGCTTCCCCCGTTTGGTGAACGTTGTTTAGCGTATCTGCTCGAACAGGATCCTTTGTAAGATAAGCGGGATCAACAGCATCCTTTTTTTTATTATGATCAGCATTCGTCGTATTCACTGGGTTCATATCTTTCATTATTATCATTCCTCTCAATAGGTGTTATAAAGATAATTTACCCATTTTTAGTGAAATGAATCTATATGCTCGAAGTTATTTAATAGAATGATTATTTTACATTGAGGACGGTCAGTGGTAATTTATAATACAAGGACGGCTCAGCCGGTTACCTTGGAGTTGTATCCAATAAGAATGAGGTGCTAAGGTATGTATGAAATTTCAATAAATGAAGGTCCATTTCCGATTTATGAAGTAAAGGATATAGCAACAAACTCATGGTTTCACATTTCACCCGAAAGAGGCGGGATTGTAACTAGCTACGGAGTTAATGGCGAGGAACAGCTTTATCTGGACAAGCCGACTTTTGATGATCCGAAGGCTAATATTCGTGGAGGTATTCCTATCTTATTTCCGATCTGCGGACAGCTTGTTAACAAAGCTTATGAATGGGATGGGCAAACCTATATCATGGATAATCATGGAGTCGCTAGAACGAATCCTTGGGAGGTAGTGGCTACTGAGCAGCAGTCAGACTATGCTTCGATCACAATCAAGCAGGCGAGTACACCAGAGACGCTAAAAGCCTACCCTTTTGCCTATGAGCTAGTGTTCACATTCAGACTCCAAGCGCAAAAGCTGCATATTGAGCAAGAGTATCGCAATCATTCCATAGCTGATATGCCGATGTATGCAGGCTTTCATCCCTACTTTCTCGTCGACAATAAGGAGAATACCGTGGAATCAGATGCTTCTCAGCTTATCTACTTAACCGAGCACAAGCAGGTGCCTTATACGGGGGAAGTAGAAATGAGCAAGCTGCCGGATTCTATCGCCTTTGCAAAAGCTGCTACGCAGAAGATTTCATTTCAGCCTAAACCGGGCCATGAAGTTCATTTAACCTATGGGGATGAGTTCCAGTATGTGGTTATTTGGAGCTTGGATGGCAAACCATTTATGTGTGTCGAGCCTTGGATGGCTTTAACGAATGAATTTAATGTCAAACAAGAGTTAGTTTATGTTAAGCCTAATGAGCCTTTAATTACATTTATGACCATAGGTGTAAACTAATAGTAAAAAAACAATCCAAATTTTAGCAGCTTTTTAGCGCAATAGTTCGATAAATGGCGCTACAAGAAGCTGCAGAAAGACTAATAGGAATGTAAGCGTATTATTTAAGCTTTTAGTCATAAAAAAAGGCGCTTTTATGGTAATAACAGGCTTTACAGGCATGTGATTTAAGAGTAACATTCAATTCGAACCAATTGCATAGTTAAGATTTCGCCAAATTTTTATAATGAAAAACGGGGAAACCAATTTTTATTGGGGTGAATAAAGGTTTGATAACCTTTTAGGGCGCAGTTCTCACCGTCCGAATCCGTCAGCTAACCTCGTAGGCGATCGTGAGAAAGATAGAATTGTGAACAACAAACACAAGGTCTAATCTTGTGTTTTTTTGTGCCTTCTGGGGTAAATTAAGTTAATAAGTATCATGGGGGAACAAGAAGGATGACATCTGAATCGCTGAAAAAATTTATGTTTGGCCGACCATTGAAATCAAGTGAAATGGAATCGGAGAAAATGCCGGTATGGAAAGCACTACCCATTCTTTCATCGGATGCACTATCCTCGGTTACTTACGGAACCGAACAAATCTTGCTTGAGCTCGCATTAGTTGGAGTAGCCGCTTTTGCCTTTTCAGTGCCTGTTGCGCTTTCCATTATTCTGCTTATTGCCCTATTAGTAACGAGCTATCGTCAAGTGATTGAAGCATACCCGCAAGGCGGGGGCGCTTATATGGTCACGAAAGAAAATTTGGGAATGCCTTGGGGAAGACTTACAGGCGTCTCGTTGCTGATTGATTATACATTAACCGTTGCGGTATCCATTTCCGCGAGTGTTCAAGCCATAACCTCGGCATTTCCGAGTACGGTGCCGTTTATGGTAGAGATTGCTATTGTGCTCGTATGGATCATGGTTTGGTTGAACTTGAGAGGGACATCAGAATCAGGAACCGTTTTCGCTATTCCCACCTACTTCTTTATTTTCTGTATATTGCTTTTGATTGGTAAAGGGGTATATGATCTGCTATCTGGAGCACCTAATATCCATGAAACTGGCATTATTCCGACGGCTATTCCTTCTGGACTTACTTTGTTTATTATTCTTAAGGCTTTCTCTTCCGGGTGCTCGGCGGTTACAGGAATTGAGGCCATTTCCGATGCTGTTCCGCACTTTAAAACACCATCCGCTAAAAATGCCAATCGGACGTTATTATCTATGGGTGTTTTATTGGCTATCGTTTTTGGCGGGGTTACTTTATTGGCTTTAGCTTATGGAATTAGACCAGATCCCAATGGTCATACTTCCGTGCTATCCTTGGTCACTGAGCATGCTTTCGGTCGTGGGTTTATGTATTATGCCACACAAATCGGAACAGTCTTAATTCTGACACTTGCAGCGAATACGAGCTTTAATGGCTTTCCGATTTTAGCTTCGATTATGGCACAGGATAAGAATTTTCCGCGTATGTTCTCTTTTAGAGGGGATCGTCTTTCGTTTAACTATGGAATCGTCACTTTAGGGGTATTAGCTAGTATTCTGCTTGTTATTTTCCAAGGTAAAACAAATGCACTTATTCCTTTATATGCGATCGGTGTTTTCTTATCATTCACGCTATGCCAAACAGGTCTTGTGCGCAAATGGTACAAAGATCGTGTGAAAGGCTGGAAGGGTAAGCTTTTAATTAACGGGCTAGGTGCTGTTGTTTCCCTAATCGTATTATTAATTTTCTCCATTACTAAATTCCATGAAGGCGCATGGCTTGTTATTATTATTACTCCTTTATTGCTTTGGGGTATTACTAAAATCAGCCATCATTACGAGGACGTTGCTAACGAATTAAGAATCAGTTTATGTGATGAAAAATTAGTGCCTAAGGAATCGATCATCATTGTTCCGGTTGCGGGGATTCACAAAGCCGTGTCCGCTACATTGAATTATGCGACGTCTTTATCGCCTAATGTCATTGCTTTCTATGTAGCATTCTCCGACGAAGATGAGAAGCACATGGAGGAAAAGTGGGAGCAATGGAATCCAGGTGTCCGCTTGATCGTCTTTAAATCACGTTACCGTACCTTCGTTAAACCGCTATTGGAATTCATTGAACGAATCGATTCCCATGTTGCCGAGAAGCAGAATATTATGATTCTTCTGCCGCAATTCATTGTTAAACGATGGTGGCATCGCTTCTTGCATAACCAATCGGCATCGCGTATACGCAACAAGCTTCAAGCTGATCGTGATATTATGGTAGCTACTGTTCCGTTTCACTTGCATGACTAAAGACACAATTCCGCAATAATTTTTCGCCCTGAGGCCGCAAGGTCTCTTTTTTATTGTCACAGACCATACTCCAGCAGCGTCTTGCTTATAAGCAGAATAATAGGAGGCGTTATGTATGGAGAAATATGATGTTGCAGTTATTGGTGGAGGCTTGAGTGGATTGATTACAGCCATTTATTTAGCAAAGGGTGGCAAGAAGGTAGTTGTGCTGGAAAAGTCGAGTAGGCTGGGCGGCAGAGCGATGACAAATGTGAAAAATGGTGCTTCGTTTAATTTAGGAGCCCATGCCTTATACTGCGGTGGTGAAGCTTATCCTACATTTCAGCAGCTAGGCCTTAAGCTTCCGGGAGCTAAACCTAAAGCCAAAGGCGAAATGATATGGAAGGGGAAATTGCTGACTATGCCGACCACCCCAATAGCAATGCTGACCTCGTCGTTTTTCACCTGGTCTGCTAAATTTGAGCTAATCAAGCTGCTGCTGGGGCTCCCCAAGCTCAATTTAACTGAAATGCAGGGTATAAGCTTGCGTGAATGGGCAGAGAATAAAATTGCAGATCCCAAGGTTAGGCATTTCTTCTATGCACTTTGCCGTACAGGAACTTACGCTTGTGAACCGGACCATCAGCTTGCAGGACCTGTTCTTAAGCAAGTTGCCATTGCATTGAAGCCTGGGGTAATGTACCTGGATGGCGGGTGGCAGACGATTGTAGACCAGCTTCAGGAGCAGGCGAAAAAGCTTGGCGTTGGCTTTAGAAGCAATGCTCACGTCAAAGGTATTGAGCAAAATCAGTCTGATCTGAAGGTAGTTTTTGCAGAAGGCGACGGATTGAATGCCGCCTCGGTTGTTTCTACTCTAGCTCCTGCGGATACCTACCGTTTAATTGGTGAAACGGGATCTCCTACCTTGAAGCGCTGGCAGGACGAAGCGCGCAAGGTAACGGGGGCATGTCTGGATATTTGTTTAAAACGTTTGCCTGTAGCTAATCGGCATTTTGTAATGGGAATCGATCAGCCGATGTATTACTCCAATCATTCCAATGTGGCTAAGCTAAGCGAGGGTAGCAGTCAGGTTATTCACGTGATGAGATATCACGAATATGGCGAACATAATCCCAAGGCAGACGAACGGATGCTGGAAGAAACCATGAATTTAGTTCAGCCGGGCTGGCAGAAAGAAGTGGTCTCTAAGCAATTTCTGCCTAACATAACCGTAGTTAACGATTACCTGCATTTAGGCAAATCGGATCTTAAGTCGGGTCCTGTGGTACCAGAGATTTCGGGTCTTTATGTTGCAGGAGATTGGGCAAGCCACGGTGAAATGTTAACAGACGCAGCAGTTGCAAGCGGGATTCGAGCCGCAAAGCAAATTTTACAAGAAACGAGGTAGCTTTGAATGGATCATGAACCGATAGACGAGCAGCTATATCAAGCCTATAAACCTATGCTTTTTGCGATAGCTTATCGAATGCTGGGAAGTGTGATGGATGCGGAGGATATCGTACAGGAAGCTTTTATAGCGCTTCATAAAGCAGCATTAGCGCCTATTGATAACATTAAAGCGTATCTTTGTAAAATAGTAACTAACCGCAGTATAGATCGATTACGTCAATTAAGCAGGCAGCGTAAGGTATATGTAGGTCCTTGGCTGCCAGAGCCATTATTAACCAATGAGTTTACGGAATCGGATCCTTCACAAGCTTTTATGCGTAAGGAATCGATTTCTACGGCTTTTTTACTGCTGCTGCAGCAGCTGAGCTGGGTAGAGCGCGCTGTCTTTATACTCCGAGAGGTTCTTGAATATGAATATGAGGATATTGCAGAGATTGTAGGCAAAAGCAGTACAAATTGCCGGCAAATTTATCACCGTGCGAAACGAAGCATCGGCAAGGATGAGGAAGCGATTGGATTCGGTCATAAGCAAGTGGATCAGCCTGCGAACTTAGGGTTAGT
Organism: Paenibacillus psychroresistens; assembly: GCF_009728935.1. GTDB lineage: Bacteria > Bacillota > Bacilli > Paenibacillales > NBRC-103111 > Paenibacillus_AC > Paenibacillus_AC psychroresistens. Next base: position 760,632 of record NZ_CP034235.1, read on the forward strand.
CGAGCAATTCGTTCATGCGCTTATTTCGAGTGATATGAGCCGACTATTGAAGCTTATCGCCACAGATGCCACTCTATATTCGGATGGAGGCGGTAAAGTTACTGCAGCAGTGCGCCCCATTCTTGGAGTGGAGCGCATCATAAGTTTTTTTACGGGCATTTTAAAAAAGCAGCCTCCTGACTTTGCATTTAAGTTTTGTTCCCTTAATGGGCAGACAGGGATGGTTGTTTATGGTGACGGAAGGATTTACTCTATATTTACCTTTCAAATAAAGGCTGATCAGCTTAGTGATTTTTATTTGATGGTAAACCCGGATAAACTAATTTCCTTCCCACTCCAATTCGAACTGATGTAGAAGAATCAATGATTTCCATTATTGACTCTTATTATGATGTAGCAACTTAAACCGAAATAATATATAGTTTAGCTATATAATATATTATAAAAGAGTCTATTAACAGACTCTAACTAGGAGCTGGAGCAGTTGACTATTAAAGAAGAATGGATAAAGTACGGTAAGAATAACGAATTCTCCGGATTTACTGCAAGGTTGGAGGGAGTCGAGTCTTTGCCAGCGATTATCGTCATCCAAGAAATTTGGGGCGTTGACGGTCATATCCAGGATGTAGTTCGCAGGCTGGCAGGAGCGGGTTATGTCGCGTTTGCACCTGATCTATTCTCGTTGGAGGGTACTTATCCAGATCCAATATCACCTGAACGAGTTGAAGGGGCTAAGCAGTTTTTAAACTCAATGCCTTCGTCATCATGGCGGAATCCGGTTGAACGGGAGGAAGCCTTAATTCGATTGCCTTTGGGACAACGGACGATGATTTCAGAAAGCTTAAAATCTTTATTAGGTGGATTAAATCCAACTGACTACCACAACCATTTAACTGGAGCAGCTGCTTTTCTGCGGAATACTTATCGCTACACTAAAGGCCAGGGTGTTGTTTCCGTTGGTTTTTGTTTGGGAGGCGCTTTATCAGCCGTTTTAGCGAGTTTGGATCCAGAGCTTAAAGGAGCGGTTATATTCTATGGGAATGCACCTTCCACTGAGCAAATTGCCAATATTGTCTGTCCAGTGCTTGGCTTTCATGGTGAATTGGATACACGGCTTGTAGAAGGCTTGCCAGCTTTTGCAGCAGCTATGAAAGAAGCAGGTAAATCATTCGAATATACGGTATATCCCAATGCTCAGCATGCTTTTTTCAACGACACAAGACCCTCTTATCAGAATAAAGCTTCTAGAGCAGCCTATGCTCGTTTATTGAGCTTCCTTCAAGAGAAATTGGGTTAGCATTGAAGATGTAGGAAGGATTCTAATAATGGTAGATAAAGCTCAGTTAGAAATATTCACCACGCATTTGCAAAAAGTCAATCGATACCTGCGCTGTAAGACATTTGATAATAAAGAGCGAATCGTGACTCGGGTACAATGGCTTCTTCTTCGGTACCTATACCGCAAGCCTGATCGCACCATCGGTCAGTTAGCTGCTCACTTGGATGTTCGTCAAAGTACAATGTCTCAGATGCTGGACCGCTTGGAAAAAGTCGATTTAATCATGCGGCGGACAGATTCACAGGATGCCCGAATTAAGCTTGTAGAACTCACTGCAGCGGGTATTTTATTTATTCGGCAAACCGAAGAAGCCTGGATGGAAGCATTGGCAGAACCGTTTGCTCATTTCACTCCTGATGAGAGACAAGCTTTAGTTGACCTGATGGAAAAGCTCTCTCAGCATTTACCCAAGGAGTACAATTAGGTTGATAGATACTGTTAAAACCATTGTCTTTACGAAATGGTTTTTTTAATGAATATTTATTATTTCTAATAAAAGGAGTTTGTCAAAATGTGTCGAATTTTTGACAGGTACAATTTTATTTTAGAGGGTGGCGGCTGAGATGGGAAAACTAACGAAAACGACTTCAATAGCTAAAGCAAAGGGAATTTCAGCTATTGATTCGGACATGGTTAAACGTAATTTGGTTGTATTTCTAGCCATGGCTTTCACAGCTCTTTTAACTTTTTCGAGTGTCTTGGCTTTAGGTAAAGGGGAAACGGATTCAAGCATAATGTGGCTGGTCGTCATCCAACTAATCAATCTTGGGATATTTGGCTTTCTGCATTTTAAAAGAATTTGGATCCATTATATTTGCTATTTTGCAGTGGTTGGCAGCATCTTGAGTTCCTATTCATCAGTAAGCCAGACACCCAGTGTGGCGAATACCTTTTCCATTTTTTACTTATTGATCCTATCGATGATTTTCATGAAACTGTGGCCGACGATTATTAGTGTCTTGTCCGGATTTGCTATGCTGCTCTACATTTTGGTTGGCCAGAAGGACCAAATTCATCTTGAGCCGAATACAGAAACGACCTATTATATCATTTATATTCTGATCTCCATTTTGCTTTTTGCCCTATTGAGAGTTTCAACGCAGCTAATTAAAAGTATGGAAGTGGCTAGAAGCCAAGCAGAGCAGTTGTCCCAGCAGCAGCAGAATCAAAAGCAGCTGGTTATGGATAATGTGACTTCGGTTACTGAGCATTTGAACACAGTGACTAAAGCAGGGGAAGAGAACAACTATTCCTTCGAAGAAATGAACTCGGCGTTTCAAGAAATTGCAAATGGTGCCACTGACCAAGTTGATTCAACCTTATCCATCAATGATTCGATTCAGGAAATGAATACACTGGTTAAAGAGATGTCGGATTCGATTCATATTCTAACGGAAAAAACGAATGAAGCCGCATTATTATCAGATCAAGGAAAAAGCAATATGGAGCAGCTTTCCGCAACCAATGCTGATTTCCGAGTCGATATTGAATCCGTTGCAACTGTAACAACAGATCTAATTGATCGTTTGGCAGAGACCAGTCAATTCAGCGCAACCATTCAAGATATTGCCAATCAAACCAATTTGCTCTCGCTTAACGCCAGTATTGAAGCAGCAAGAGCGGGCGAGCATGGGCGTGGATTCGCTGTTGTAGCTATGGAGATTCGCAAGCTAGCTGAAATGACAGCACAAGCTGCAATTCGAATCACGGAGCAGCTAGAGGAATTTACTAATCAATCCGAGCTGTCCCAGGCCAAAATGAATCAAGCCGCCAAACGGATGCAGCAAAGTAATGAAATCATGGATCAAACAAAACAATCCTTCGAATCGATCACGGATGCAATCTCACAATTAAAGCTGCTTTCTAATGGATATAGTGGTTTAATGAGTCGAATCAGCGATTCCTCTGGAACGATTGTCGACTCGACTACGAATCTCGCTTCAATAAGTGAAGAAGCTTCTGCAACACTTGAACAGCTTTCAGCAACATTGCAATCCTTGCTGCAGAATAATCGTTATAGCTTGGATAGAATTAAAGAAGCAGAGTCTAGTTTACGTCTAGTTTCGAATTAGGATCCGGGTTAATTCTGATATCATTATAGACAGCAGTCTTGAACTTTGTTATGAAGTTCAAGACTGTTTGTTTTTTTACGAAGGAAGCCCAATGTGGGTGCTGCGGAATACTTTTGGCGTTAAGCCTTCTTGTTGTTTAAAAAGCTTTATAAAGTAGCTGGCGTCTGAATAGCCAACATTCTGGGCGATTTGTGAGATCTCCATTTCTGTTTGCTTGAGCAGCAATTCTTTAGCTTTGCGCAGCCTTTGCTTAGTAATATATTCAAATGGCCGCATGCCAAGTGTTTGCTGGAACAATACACAAACATGCTGCGGAGAAACGGAGAGTAAAGAGGCTAAATCAGACAAAGCAATAGGCTGTGCATATTGATCATCTATGTAGTTCAACACAGGAGACAGATGCTCAATATGCTGCTGCTTGGAGCGTACCTCGGATGCCGAGCCGAATACATGCAGATCAAGCAGCACCTCGTATATTTTGGAGGAAGCATCTAAGCTGTCCATAGTATCCTTGGAGTTAGTTAGGCTATAAATGACGTCCATTTTATGCAAAAGCCGAAGCGGATTTGAAATGGTGAGAATTTGCGAATTCTCCCAATGAAAGGCTCTGAGGATACTCCGCGCATATTTACCGTTAAACGTAACCCATGAGACCTCCCAGGGTTCTTTGGTGGCATAATAAGTGTGGGCTATATCTGGAAACAGCAGCATGCCTTGCCCCTGATTAACCGTAAAGGTTTGACCCTCTGTCACTAATTCCCCTTGCCCGCTAATCGTTTGAATCCAGTGGAAGTCCGCATAGCCTTGCTTGCGAATCATCTTATCCTGATTGGACCATCCGCCAACGCTGGTTAAATAAATCGGCAATCCGAGAAGCAAGTCACTAAGAATAGCAAAGCGATTTCGTATTTGATGCTCCACAATGACAACAACTCCAGAACTTGATATTCTACTCTGCTTAGATCACAGCATAATGCGCAGCTTTTAAAGCTTATATATAGTATTAAATGGTCTGTTTGGATATCGCCTCAAAATATTCTAAAACGACCTCACGGAATTCCAGAGCAGCCCGCGAAATATATCGACTCTTATGCCATAACAAGGCTATCTCTCGTACCAATTCGTGATTCTCTACTTGGAGATATTTGATTTGTTCCCGTGAACGCCTTGCCGTGCTTGGTATGAAGGCTATGCCAATTTCGGCTTCCACAAGATCGCTTAGCCTTGCAGGTTCATCACCCTCATACACATATTTAGGTGCAAATCCCACCGCTTTGCATAGAGAGTCCACTAAATCTCGAGTGCCAAAGCCTCTCTTTACACCGACAAACCATTCATCTTTTAGTTCTGCCAAGGATACGCTGCTCCGGTCTGCCAGTCGATGCCCCTTAGGAACTGCTACTAGGATGGGGTCGATTAACACGATTTGGCATTCAATGTCATCCGCTTCTATGGGAGGGGAGGACAAGCAGAAATCAACATCCCCTCTATGAAGCTGCGTAATCATTTCCTGCGTGGTCAGCATTTGCACATGAAATTGAATATAGGGCTGCCTTTTCCGAAACTCTCGAAGAATATTAGGCAACGTGCTTGCAGTGGTCATTGCCAATTTAAGTGTGCCATGCTCCGGGCTGGATAGATCGCTAAGCTCTTGCTTTCCCTGTTCCAATTCAAACAAAGCCCTCTCTGCGCGGCGAAGGAAGCTGCTTCCGAACGCATTCAATCGCAGCTTCCTCCCTATTCGATCGAATAAAGGAACACCTAAATCCTCCTCCAAGCGTTGAATCGTTTTGCTTAATGATGATTGAGTAACGTGTAGACTTAGTGCAGCTTCAGTCACATGTTCCAATCGAGCTACCACGAGAAAATATTGCAGTTGAAGAAGTTCCATTTCACACTCTCCATTCATTCCCTCAAGTCAATGAGATTATAACATGAAATGCGTTGGAATGAATAATCGAATTGAAGTATGATGACAATTATACGATTTGGGAATAGTAAGTAGATCAACTTCATAGAAAGGATTTCACATCATGAATCGCAAATTCGTTGTTTATATTGTGGCGTTTGCCGCATTTCTTGGGCCGTTCACGCAAACCATTTATACGCCGGTGTTACCCGAGGTTGCTAGTCAATTTCACACTACTTCGTTTGTCGTCAACCTGACGATTTCCGTGTTTACCTTTTTTCTTGCCATCATGCAGATTGTCTATGGTCCGCTTACCGACTCGAAAGGGAGACGAAAAGTCATCCTGTTCGGAATATCGCTGTATGTTATCGCTTCACTTGGTTGCTTCTTATCTAAAAGTATAGAGCTTTTGCTTGTCTTCCGGGCGCTGCAGGCGATTGGAATCGCCGCGGGCTCCGTAGTGGGCGTCACGGTCATAAGCGACTTGTTCGATGGAAAAGAACGCGGCCAGGCGATGGGGACATTCCAGATGATGGTTTCACTGGGTCCCGTGCTCGGACCGGTCATCGGCGGCTTCCTCAGTGGTTTGTTTAATTTTCACTCGGTGTTCCTCGTGCTTGCAGCCACAGGCATGCTTGTGCTTATCTGCAACTACACCTTCCTGCCGGAAACCAAGCCTGATAACGGCGAGGCTGCCAACTTCCAGCTGCGGGGCTTCGTGGTGATATTACAGAATCAGATCGGGTCTTCAATCATTTATCTCGGGTTTATCCAGTATTACGTCCTTTATAATTTTCTTGTATTTCTACCGAACATCCTAAGTGAACGATACGGCTTGTCGGCCGAGCAAAAGGGACTGGTATTTCTGCCGATGTCCCTTGGTATAGTGGTTGGCAGCTTCTTCGGTGGAAAAATCCAAGCACGGATAGACGGAAAAAAGGTCATCGTTCTGACTACTTTTCTAAATGTGTCTTCGGTGTTGTTTTTCCTAATCTTCTACTCGATTTCAATAGGTTGGTTGCTAGCCGGTATTAGCTGCTTCGGGTTATTCCTTGGGCTCTCGCTCCCCGTGCAGACGACGCTGCTGACGGGCGTTTTCATGAAAAACCGTGCGACAGCCGTCGGTGCTTATAACTTTTTTCGCTATATGGGAATGGCTTTTAGTCCGATCGTTGGCAGTCTGTTCTATCATATGGGTGGCTATTTCCTGTTGTTTGGTTTTATCGTATTAGTTTATCTGGCTTTTGCTTTACTGTTGTCACGACGTCTCCTTGGTGTACAAGCATAAAAATCCGTCCCTCTTATTATATGGGAATGAACCTTTTCACAGTAGGAGTTGTTTAAATAATATAGCAATTTTTAACTATTCTGGGGGGTTATCCGATTGAGAGGGTTTAAATTTGGATTGGCTGTAGCAATAAGCTCGACGATGATTCTAGCTGGGTGTAGTTCGAGTGATAGTAAAGATGGCGGCAGCAAGGTTATGCACGCGTTGGGCAAAGATGAGAAAGTGACCATTAAAGTTATGTATTATGACGAACGGAGTTTTTTTCAGCAATACGGAAATTTATTCTATTCTAAATTCCCTAATGTGGATATCGAGGTTATAACTAACCAAGGTATTTATGGGGAGGGCAAGGATCCAGAGAAAGAATTTAATAAATTAATAGAGGAGCAAAAGCCGGATGTTCTGATGTTGGATATCAATCGATATGAGAAAATGGCAGAGGAAGGCAAGCTCCTGGCGTTAGATGCCGTGATCAAACAGGATAAGTTCGATATTGAGAATATTTCACCCGCGATTACAGATATCCTAAGGAGTAAAGGGAACGGCACGCTTTATGGTTTGTCACCAAGCTTTCAAAGCGAGGTTTTAATGTTCAATAGGGATCTTTTCGAGCAGAATGGAATTGAAGTGCCAAGGGATCAAATGAGCTGGAGCGAGGTGCTGGATTTAGCCAAGCGATTTCCGATCTCAGGTGAAGAGGATAAGCGGATTTTCGGGTTTTTTCAAAACAATTACGGGCAGACCTCAGTTTACCAGTTTGCCAGCATGATTGCTAGAACTGAGAAGTTATCTGCAGTTGATCCAGAAAGCTTAAAGGTAACAATTAATACGGATGATTGGAAAAAAATTTTTCAAACCAGTATAGATGCACTGAACTCAAAGGCGATGAATTCCACTCAACCAGAAAACAATAACATGCAGCAAACCATGGGCGACTATTTAAAAAGAGATTATTTCGTATCGGGAAGAGCAGCAATGACTATAGGAAGCTTCTATTTGTTGGACCAATTCAAGCAAGCCAAGGATCAAATAAAGGATTACAAGCCTTTTAATTGGGAGATGGTCACGGTTCCAGTTGATCCTAAGAACCCGGACATAACGACCGGTTTTGGCATTTATGAGCTATATGCAATTAATGCTCAATCTACCGTACAACGGGCGGCGTGGGAGTTTATTAAATACTTAAACAGTGACGAATTTGCGAAAATAATATCACGATCAACTCAGCAGCTCTTATCTCGAACTAGCTACATTAAAGATAAGGATGGTCACAACTTCGAAGCTTTTTACAAGCTTAAAGCCGATACCGATCTTTATAAAGGCTATGAAAAAATACCTCAGAATTTCTATCAAGTATTCAATCAAATCGTTGATGAGGAAATGAAGCTGGTGGTAGAGAGCAAGAAATCGTTGGACGAAGTGCTGCCGACCATTCAAACCAGAGGACAGGAAGCCATGGATAAAGCCATAGCTGAATCGAAGGTTAAGAAAGTAACTGAAGGCACCTCAACACAAGAAATAGATGCAGTAAAAGCCACAACAGAGCCAGCAGAATAACGATTAACTAAACCGTCAATGAAAGCATTGGCGGTTTTATCTATTTCAGGTTCCTGTAAGAGTGTAAATTCGTACTGTCAGGACAAATATAAACATATACTGCATGTAGAAGGCTAACGGGAGGCAGGTTTTGTGGATGATCGTTATAGCGGGATCAGGATCTGACAATCTAGTGGATACATCAGCGTGGTCGACTTTAGAAAAAGAAATATACTTGCAAAAGAAGAATAGCACCTCAACCTACGCGTATGATTCCTATGATGAGCTCCGATTCGAGCTGACGCTCAGGTCGAATATTGTTAGTGCTGCGCGAGCACTTCTTGCCAGTAAGGCGGACTTCGCCAGCTTTAGAAAATCGCGCTGCAACTGGAAATATTGGATTAGAACCGAGCAAGGTGGATTCCAGCTGCGCCCTAATGTACCGACGTCCGCTGCAATTAGAGATATCTTTATAAGTGGTGGTCTATATGCTTTTGAATGTGCGACCGCTATGGTGATTGTGCTGTACAAGGCCATGCTGGATACGATTGGCGAAGCGCGCTTTAATGAACTATATAGTGATCTGTTATTATATGATTGGAATTACGATACTGATTTACATTTAATCACAATGGATACTAATGATGAGTCGTATTCAGGTGATATTCTTTATTTTAAGAATCCGGATGTTTCCTTAGACACGCCTGAATGGCAAGGTGAGAATGTAGTTAAGCTGGCAAATAACTTATATTATGGACATGGTATCGGTAATAAGACTGAGCAGCAAATGATCTCCGAATTAAATGATCATCGCAAGCCGAACAGTAATCAAAGTGCATATTTAAAGAATCAAGTTACCTACCCCGATTATAAATTCTTGGCTCAGCTTTTCGCTTCTGGAGCTTCTGAACGCCCATATCGTTTTCAACCACAGCTATTAAATTATCAGACGGTGGCAACCATCGGTTCCCTGAATTACCTGCGAGTGTAAATCTTTAGGACTATATCGACTAGTAGTATTGTCCTATATTATACGTGCATTAATCCAAAAAATAAGCTAAAATGGGAGGTAAGAATCATAAATAGAAAAGTGGGGATAAGTAATGAAATTAGCGGCTGATTACGTCGAGCATTTGCATGGGGCAGTGTTTATATATGTGGACTCTTATGATGATGACTTGCAGCTTAATACACAAATGGCGCAAGGGGTGCTGGTTTCACCAGATCGCGAGGATTTAAGCCTATATATTTTGGAAAGCCAAGCTCATGTGCTGTTAGCTAATTTATTAGGGACTGCCAAGCTTACACTTACAGTTACAGATCCGCTTACTTTATCCACCTTGCAATTAAATGGGGTTTATCTATCACATGGCCCATCGGACTCTAAAGATCGCGCTCTACAGAATATCTATGCTTATAAATTAAATGCCGCTATTCAAACGGTATGGCCATCTTCTAGTGATCGTCGGGATTCTAGAGAGCTAGAGCCGATGCTCTCCATTGTTGTATCCATTGATGATATAATTAAACAAACGCCAGAGCTGCGCGAAGATATTCAAATGAGCATCTAGCGGATTAAGATCTTTAATATAGGGAATACTTTTACTAGATTCAGAGAATTGAATTCTAGGAAAGAGGTTCCACATGCGCAGAATAGGGCTGCTTGTTTTAACCGTCCTCATAATCTCTACAATATTTATTACTTGGAAGCAGAAGAATTCAGAAACGGAAGAATTAGCTACGGATACACAAACGATACTTGAGCTTAGCCAACCTTATCTTCAAGAAGGCTATAGCTTCGATGCCAAATGGATATATGAAGGTGCAGGATATGTTTCTTTACCTGCTTTTCAAGCTTTTTTTGATGAGCTTAATCAAAAGCTGAATTTTCAATCAAGTGGGAAAATAGATTACTCGAATGGCTTGCCTGTTCTACGTGGTTCGAGTCAATTAGCAGAAGGAGCTCAGCTGCAAAGTATGCTTGTTGGGTCCAAGGATCAGCAATCAAGCTTGTGGATCCTCACCATAATTGCCGCTCCGCCAATGACTATGGAACTAATTGTACAAGCTCAACTGCTCCTGACTGCAAAGCTAGCTGATATGGGTTTCATAGGTGCTTGGAATACCATGGTACAAGGGACTTTAACTGACCTCGGAACAGGGAATAATCCAGAGGCGTTTATTTATAACATTGTTGATCAAATCCAAGGTAATCAGCAAGAGGTTTATCAAGATGGCCAGACTGTTAGTGTTTCAATTTACTCGAAAAAAATGCAAGCTGCCGTACAAAGCGGCAATCACAAAGTGAATCTGCAAATGGCCCTGCATCAAAATTCGGTAACTAAAGCTTGGCGCTTCACTATTGGGTCACCATTAATCACCATCGAATACTAAATGAAGCCTATATGGGGGATCTCATGAGTCACACTAAACAAAACCATTCCTTAAGCTATGAAATGATTCTATGGATATCGCTTTTAATAGTGCTTCCACTAGTCATTCTGGCTTTTTATTTTTATTCGACTATGACATCAGGACTTAAAGATTTAGAGAAAGAACAAGCGATCATCAAAAGCCAAGCTGCGGAGAAACTGTTTGATAAGCTGGGCGAGAGCATCCTTGGTGTTACCATAAGCAATGGTTTATGGGGAGACAATCGCGATGCCTTGCTTAATAAGGATATAGAGTGGCTGCAGCAGAACATTTACACGATCTCTGATTTGGTACCCAATATTGATTTCGTTGCTGAAGCCGATCTTCTGGGGCAGGTGATTATTCAGCATGGAGACGTGTCTGAGCTTACAGATCTAGTTAAACTACCGACTATTATGGAGCGATTTCAGGATACTCAAGGCTTTACAGGTGTAACGGATACATCCAAAGGCTTGGCAATTGTAGCGGTTTCACCTGTTACGGGCGATGATGGTTTAGACAAGCCTGTGGGTATGCTAGTTACAGGGAGATTCATAGACTCCGCTATATTAAAAAGTATTCAGAGCACCTTGCAATCCGATCTAGCGGTGCTGCTTCATTCTGGGCAATTTTTGTCCTCAAATGAAGCGATCAGTAAAAATAAACTTAGTGGTTTTCTTAATGATTTACAGACTGCGGGTAATCAAAAGAATGCTTTCACGACAGAAAAACATAATAATGTTTCAATGGCGAAGGTAGCCGTTTCTTTTCAAGATATGGCCGATCAGACAATTGGCGATCTCTATTTAGAAAGCCCATCCAATGCAAGTGGAGAAGTTGAGGCGGGTTTGCGCAAGCTAGGAATCTATGCGGGAATTATTATGATTTTACTGCTCATTCTCGTATCATATTTGCTGCGGAGACGCATTATTCTGCCATTAAGACAGTTTGCGATAACCATGGAGAGAATGGCTTCGGGAGCTCCAGTCGATGAAATTCCCAAAAATGTGATGCAAGCCGATGCTGAAATCGTCGGTGCTTTTCAGAAGATAATCCATTGGAATCACTCGCTTGAAAAAACCGTTGAGCAAAGAACACTAGCGATTCGAAATTTACTAGATTCAGCAGGACAGGGTTTCATGTCGTTTGGTGCCGATTTAATCATCTCCGACGAGCATAGCGTGGAATGCAATCGAATATTTAACCAAGAGGTAGCGAGAAATTCGCTTCCTGAATTGTTATATCCCAATGATGTAGAAGAACAAAAGCTGCTGAAATCGATTTTAGATGAATATTTTCAAGAGCAGGATGTGAATGCCAAGGAACTGATCTTCTCCTTATTGCCTGCGGAGGTTTATATTCAGCAGATTCCTATACAACTGGACTATAAGATAATTGAGGATAATCAGGAGATGAAGTCTGAAGCTCTGATGGTTGTCTTAACTGATATTTCGGAAAAGCGTTTATTGGAGCATAAGATGGATGCAGAAAGACATTTGTTAAAAATGGTCGTTAAAGTCGTTACCAACTATGATGATTTTGTTGAGATGGTTCGGGAATATGAACATTTCTACCAAACAGAGCTATACGAATTCTTGCATACCAGAGGGACATTAGAGCAGCATATTCTGACGATTTTTAAGAAAGTCCATACCTTAAAAGGGAATTGCGGGTTGATGTATCTAATCCATGTAGCTCCCAATTTACATCTGATGGAAGAGCAGCTCTCGAATCTCCTGAAACAAAAGGAACTCATTACTTCAGAAAAATTTATTGAACTTATTGCAAGTTTTCCTATGAAGCAATGGTTGGATGAGGATATCGCTCTGCTGCAGGATATATTGGGTGATGAATTCTTGCAAGATGAACAAACAAATGTAATCGTGATTGATTTGGAGAAATTAATTGAATTTGAATATAAAATTGCTAAGCTGCTCAAAGAGGATAAAGATAAAACTTTATTGCTGGAGTTAAGAAAATGGCGGTATAAACCGGTTCGGACTTTCTTCAGAAGCTACCCTGAATTTATTCAGCGTTTGGCAGATCGGGAGGGTATCTTTATTCATCCTTTGGTAATTGAGGGCGGAGATACCCTTGTAGATCCCGAATGGTTCCAACCATTTGCCAGAACGTTAATTCATACCTTGCGTAATGTGATTGTACATGGAATCGAAGATTCGGAAGAGCGAATAGATGCAGGTAAAGAGCAGTATGGTACCATTCAATTTAAGATTCAAATGGCGGAGGAGCAGATCCACTTGACCATCTCCGATGATGGACGTGGGATTGATCTTGAGCATATTCGCACTAAGTTGGTTGAAAAAGGACAAAGTGAGTCGGATGATGCTAAGCAGCTGTCCGATGATGAGCTGCTTGAATTTATCTTCGCGGAAGAATTCTCGACCAAGCAAGAAGTGAGCGACTTAGCTGGAAGAGGTGTAGGACTCTCAGCAGTGAAGAGTGCTGTTGAAATTCTGGGTGGAGCGGTCAATGTGAAAACGATGAAGGGAAGAGGGACAACCTTCGAGTTCTACGTTCCTTTGCCTGAAGCTAACTAAGAAAGGCAGTGGCTTAGTAGATGGATATGGATGAAATATTCACTGGAAATTTAATGATGCATACGGAACGTTATTTTAACCAGCTAGGTATACCTTTTGTGGAGAAATATGAGGGAACATCGGATACTAAGCTAAATGAAGGCTATACGGTTAAGTTGAATGTTTACGGGGATTTGAAGGGCAGATTTGTGTTGAATATGGAAACAAGCCTTGCGTATTCTTTGGTTAGCCATTATATTTTAGAAGCGGTTAATGATGCAGAAATTCCCAGTTATGCAGATAAAGTTATCGCGGAAATTGCCAATATTGTAGCAGGTAAAACGATAAGTGAAGAGGAAGATATTGATTTATATTTGGGTTGTCCAGCTGTATATTTATATTCAGAGGCTCGTTCAGAAACAGAATTGGATGTGAGGCTCATGCGAAGTGCACTTACAGAAGCTGGGGTTTTTCAATGTGTGTTTATTAAGGAGTGATGGGCAATGGCAAGATTTTTAGTTGTGGATGATTCAGCGGTCATGCGTAAGAATATTAAGAATATTCTAGAATCGGCTGGGCATGAGGTTGTAGCTGAGGCTGCGGATGGGCGAGATGTGCTGCCTGCTTATGTGAACAGTAAACCGGATGTAGTTACGATGGATATCAGTATGCCGGTTACGGATGGGATAGATGCTTTAAAACTGTTAGTGAAGAATTTTCCGGAAGCTAAGGTAATCATGGTTAGTGCGCTTGGCCAGAAAGCACAGATTCTAGAAGCCATTAAGCATGGAGCTAAATCATATATTATTAAACCAATTGAAACGGACAAGTTTATTGAAATCATTCGCAAAATCATCCAATAGTCTATTAATCGCTATTGAAAACTATTAGAAGGAATTAGGTTGAGGGGGAATGGGAATGCAAGAGGAACGAGAGCTTTGGACAAAAGCTGAGAAGGATGAGCTTGCCAACTTGCGTCAACGGATTACGGAGATAGCGGACAATGGTGTGGCCTTGTTGGAAAGCGAAGAAAGATATCGTCGCCTCATTGAGCTTTGCCCGGATGGGGTATTAGTCCATGCTGAAGGCAAGATCTTATTCATTAATCAAAGCGTTTGTGAAATATTCGGCTACAATACCGAGGATGAGGTCGTTGGGAGAAACTTGCTGGATTTCGTCCATCCCGATTCTAAGGAATCTTTAATAGAGACCATCCAAAAAGCAAGCTTGGATGCAGAAGATACCATTCGTTATGACGGCGAGTTTATCCGGTCCGATGGCGAATATATACATGTGGAAACCTCAGGCTGCAACATTACTTATCATGGGGCACCCGCGCGGTTGAATATTCTTCGTGAGGTAACAGAACGCAAAATTGCTGAACAGAAGCTGAAGGAAGCCAACCGTATTCTCAGGCATCTTTCTACAAGAGATGGTTTAACGGGTATTGGCAATCGTCGCTACTTCGATGAAATGTTTGTGAAAGATTGGGCGCAATGCTCGCGTTATTCAAAGCCGCTTTCTTTGGTGATGATGGATATTGATTATTTCAAAGCTTATAATGATACATATGGTCATTTAGGCGGTGATTACTGCTTGAAGAATGTGGCGCAGGCTTTAACTGAGGTGTTAAAACGTCCGTCAGATAGCTTGGCTCGATACGGCGGTGAGGAATTCGTTGTTATTCTGCCAGACGTTCATGAAGAGGGCGCATTAATTGTTGCCGAGAGGATACGCCTTGCTATAGAAGGTCTGCAAATCCCGCATATTCAATCCAAAGTGAGTGAGTTTGTTACAATAAGCTTAGGTGTAGCAACGATATCGCCGAATAAATCTATGGACTCCCAGGATTTAATTCATTCTGCGGATAAAGCCCTATATACTTCTAAAAAGGCAGGTAAGAATCGCATCAGTGTTTATAGTTAGGGAAGGTGTCTTAGGTGGCAGATTCAAGAAAAATATTAACTCCGTTAAGATCTGTTTATTTCACTCAGTTTTTAAGCTCATTTGCTGATAATTTAAACTTTTTTATTATTGTCGGTATGGTGAGTCGGCATGGATTTGCTAATGAAAATGCGTACATAACGAATATCCAAATTGCTTTTCTGTTGGCTTATGTGATACTTGCACCAATTGTTGGTGCATACGCAGATAAAACAGCTAAATCTCATGTCTTATTAGTTGGCAATTTATTTAAAAGTATTGGGGTTGGGCTGCTGTTCTTCGGCTTAAACCCGATCATTTGCTACATGATTCTGGGAATTGGCGCCGTCATCTACTCGCCAGGTAAATATGGGATATTAACCGAGCTTACGGATAACGAAGGCGATTTACTTCGTGCCAATGCCATGATAGAGGGGTCAGCGATCATTGCCATTGTTTTTGGAACAGTCGCAGGCGGTATTCTTGCGGGCATCTCCGATTTTGCGGGGATCTTGACTTGCTTTATTTTTTATCTCACCTCGCTTGCTTTTACGTTTAAAATTCCTAAGAAGTCCGGTAATCCCAATATTCGTTATATCCAAGGATCATTAGCCTTCTTTAAAGATTTGAGAAGCTTGCTTGCCTATCGCCAGGCGCGTTTCTCCTTAATTGGCACAGCGGCGTTTTGGATGACATCGGCCATTTTGCGGATTGCCTTATTAAAGTGGCTAATTGACTATCTGGATATTACAGATACGATGAACCAATCGATTATCTTGGGGACTGTGGGGCTTGGAGTTGTTTTTGCTGCAGCTGTTACAGCTAAGCTGGTTCCAGTCGGCAAGCTGCATAATGCCTACTTGTTTGGATTTCTCATGGTTGCTGCGATTTTGCTGGCTGCCTTGCTGCCGCAAATTGTTTTCGCGATATTTATGCTGTTTGCCATGGGCTTCTTCGGAGGCTTGTTCCTAATCCCATTGAATACCATTCTGCAGGAAGTTGGCAAGAATGTAGTCGGAGCTGGTAAAACCATTGCCATTCAGAATTTCGTCGAAAATGGCTTAACCGTTAGCGGATTAATTGTCTATACGGTCTTAGCTTCTTATAATGTAGATATTAAGCTATCGATTGTCGTTGTCGCTGTTATTCTTTTATTGTTTGTTTCCTATCTAGCTACTCAAGTCGGGAAAGTAAGAAAAGAGTCGGACTCCTTGTGAGTCGACTCTTTTCTTCTTGATTACCACTACTAGGGCTTCATCAAAATTAAATTTGCTAGTGCTTCGCCTTTTCCGCTAATAAATTGAACCGAGGATACATTTTTTCCAGCTGGTATTTTTATTGAAATAAATTGAAATGGATACGTTATGACAGCTGGGTATGACATATTAGGGTCCGGTTTTGACTCATGAAGCGCGACAGTAAGCTGGTTGTTTTGCAAGGTTATTTGTGAAGCTGTAACTGCATAACCGCTGGCTTTTTCTCCTGCAAATAGTCCGATAATAACCTCATCATCCGCAGCTTGCCACTTTTTATTAATAACCACACGTTGTTTTTTGACAAATTCACTAAATGTTTCTGGGGTAAACAGGGAGAATGTGCGATTTTTGGGACTGTTCTTTTCTGATAGATCTGTAGAGGTGATAATTTGAAAGGGAAGTATAGTGTAATCTTCTGTTGTATTAGAGATCGATCGCAACGATTGTTTAAACGAAATCAAATCTTCTTTATTTAAATTTATCGCCTTAATTTCAAAGCTGGTATTGGTTGAGGACCAAGTAAGGATCTTTTCATTTTCATTATCCTTCCAAGCGTCTGCTTGATTCATCGCATCGTTTGGGACAGGGGATTGAACAAAGATTAAGGATTGGTTTCCATTTAGATATGTACCTTTAATTGTTTTATTTTGATACTCTATTTTCTGCAATAAATAACCTTTGGGTAATTCGCTTGGAGCAAATACCTCGATTTTTTTAGCATTTTGCAGCTCTTCGAAATCGTCATATTGTTCCGACTTAATTGGAAGCTTAATGTTCTCTACCGACTTAATTGGGGTTATGGTAGGACTCAGCTTGCTTGTACTGCTTTGTGAGGTTGACGCTTCCGAAAAAGTAATGAAATTAAAGCAGAATAGGCTTGTGACAACAAGCAGCAAATAACAAACTCTCTTTTTCAAAAAATCCCTACTTTCCAAGTTAGGTTCTTATATCAATTAACGTTAATTTATTCCATTTTGTTGCAAATATAAAAATTTAGCCGCCTTGAAATTGGAGCTTTCAAGAACGGCTGTAGTTGATATTCAAATATGCAAGGTGAGTGGTTCTTTATAGATGCTAGGCGCTCTGGATACCGGAGGTTTCAGTAAGGCTTGCTTTAGACTTTTCATAAAGGACCTGTTCATAGCTGTCCAACAGCTTATCGAAGATCGAATCCCACGATTGAGTCATCGCGTATTGACGAGCTTGCGCGGCATAGTTCTGCATAATATCAGGCTGATCCATCAATTGGACGATCTTTTTGATGAAATCCTCGCTATTCCTCGGCATACACAGATGACCAGTAACACCATCCTCTATGATTTCCTGCACCCCGCCAGCGCGTGCTCCAACTACAGGTATCCCAGAAGCAAAAGCTTCCAGAACAACATTTCCAAATGTTTCTGTTGAGGAAGGGAATACGAACAAATCCGAGCTTGCATAAATTTCGGCTAAGGTTTCACCGCTCTGATATCCGGTATAGGTTACATTAGCTGGGGAGTGATTTTGCATCTCGTGCAAGTGTGGTCCGTCACCGACGATGAGCCAATGAACTTGCTCTTTGTAGCCAAGCGGGAGATTGCTAATAATTTGCTGAAGGATATCCAAATCTTTTTCCGGAGCCAATCGTCCCACATAGAGAAAAATATAAGGTGCTGTTATGTTATAACGAGTGCGAATAGAGGCAGTATTCCGTTTTGCTGGCGTATAGAGCGCACAATCCACTCCGCGTTTCCAGAGGTCAACTTTTTGAATTCCGTGATTTTGCAAATGCTGCATCGTGTCTAGAGAAGGGACGAAGGTCGTAAGGCTTGATTGATGAAACCAGCGGAAATAACGCCAGAGCAAGCCGGAGGCAAACTTCATATGATAATACTCCAAATAGCGGTCAAATTGAGTGTGAAATGAAGCTACATGAGGAACATGATATTTTCTCGCATAGTACATTCCGCTCAATCCCATGCTGAAGGGCGTGGCAATATGAATCAGATCAGGCTGGAATTTCTGCAATTGACTACTGATGCTAAATAAATTCGGTATAGCAAGACGATACTCTGGGTTGAGAAGCCATAAAGGCAAGCTGGATGCACGAATAAAATGATTGGAGTACATTTCATCTTTGGCACAGACTGGAACGAATACTTTGTGCTCCACCTGCCTTTTTTCCAGATGATTAACAAATCGCTGTAAGGTCATGGAAACGCCGTTAACTTGCGGATAGAAAGTATCCGTAAACAGAGCTAAGCGCATAAAATCCCTCCTAAGCTGAACGTATCTACCTTCAAATTACCAAATGAATATTAAGCGACGATATGAAAAGTATTAAGGAATTATGAAATTTATATATTGACAAAGAATTAGCTAATCATTAGGCTCAAAGTATGAAGCAATTGAAGGAGTGAATGTTCCTTAAACCATTCCGGTAGTTAGTGCATTATATGCTTTCTCCAATGCAGGTGATAATAGTTTGGGATGGTAACCCTATTGTTTCACGTTTAAGTGAATCTTTTGTTCACGGCTCACGTATAACATAGTATGATAGAGGAAGGTGGCAGATCATCATGGCTTTTTGGGCGATTTGGTTGGTGATTGGGATTTTGTTAATCATTGCTGAGATGGCAACGTTAACATTTTATTTACTATGGCTTGCTTTAGGGTCGTTGGCTGCTGCGCTTGTCGCTTTAATACTGCCAGATGCTATTGTTTTGCAAGTATTTATCGGTATTGTGGTCGCTTTACTTCTAACACTGTTCACCAAGCAAGTTACACGCCGTATGCGCAACTCAAGAGGCTTCACAGATGTGATTTATCAGCTCGTAGGTCTAGAAGGGCTTGTAATGGAAGATATTCCGCAGGAAGGTTTAGGAATTGTTAAAGTGGGGAACGAGACATGGAGCGCGCAATCAGAGGTACCTTTGAGTAAAGGGACCCCAATTATTGTGGTACAGAGCTACAATACAATTCTGCAAGTCCAAAAACGAGAGGATGTTTAGAGTATGTGGATCGTCATTATTGTAGTTTTATTCTTGGTAGTAGTTGTAATTGGATTAACGATTAAAATTGTGCCTCAGCAGCGCATAGGGGTTGTCGAGCGTCTTGGTAAGTTTAATCGGTTGCTAACACCAGGTTTAAACATTCTTATTCCCATTATTGACCAAGTGAGAGTTTATCATGATTTAAGAATTCAGCAAGCTAATGTACCACCGCAAACGGTTATTACCAAGGATAATGTTCAAGTACTTATTGATACAGTTATTTTCTATCAGGTTGTAGGACCCGAGCAAGCTACTTACGGGATTTCCGATTATGTTTATGGGGTACGTAACATCAGTACAGCAACGATGCGTCAGATTATTGGTAAGCTGGAATTGGATGAAACTCTTTCCGGTCGTGAGAAGATCTCGATTGATATTCGATTAGCGCTGGATGAAGCCACTGAAAAATGGGGAGTGCGGATTGAGCGTGTAGAAGTTATTGATATCAAGCCGCCACTGGATATCCAAGAAGCGATGGATAAACAAATGAAGGCTGAGCGTAGTAAGCGTGCGATTGTATTAGAAGCAGAAGCTGCTAAACAAGATATGATCTTGCGTGCAGAAGGTGACAAGCAGAGTAAAATTCTTAAAGCTGAAGGTGATAAAGAAGCTCGAATTCGTCAGGCTGAAGGTTTCCGATCGGCACAAGAGCTTGAAGGACAAGGGCAAGCAGCTGCAATTCAAGTTGTGGCTGAAGCCGAGAAAAAACGGATGACTTTAATTAAAGAAGCTGGTTTGGATGAGAATGTATTAGCGTATAAATCTTTCGAAGCACTGATCGAAATTTCAAAAGGTGCAGCTAACAAAATATTCATTCCAGTAAAGTCTGTGGAAACATTGGGCGGCGTTGGGATGATCAGCGAAGTATTTAAGTCCAAATAATAGATAGAGGATGGGAGCCCGCTAAGTCAGGGGCTCTTATTGATTGAAACGTATTCATTTTCTAAATTAGCCAAAAAGAATTTGCTTTATTATTTAAAGCGTGCTACACTGTTGTTATTCGTATAGATGAGATCAAATAGTTCACACACGTTAAAGAGTGATGAATGATACTCTTGATGAAGTGTGATTTTTTATTTCTTCTTACCGTGCGGAAAAAAACGAAAATTTGTTGGAGGTTTTACAATGTCAGCTCAAACAGGAACAGTAAAATGGTTTAATGCAGAAAAAGGATTTGGATTTATCGAAACAGAAGGCGGAAGCGACGTATTCGTTCACTTCTCCGCTATCACAGGCGAAGGCTTCAAAACGCTTGACGAAGGTCAACAAGTATCTTTCAATGTTGTTCAAGGAAACCGCGGACCACAAGCTGAGAACGTAGTTAAGCTGTAGGTCTTTAACCGAAAGGTTTAAACCTAAAATGACCTTAAAGCTGTCCCTCGGGGCAGCTTTTATTTTTTATGTGGAGGTGGAGCAATGCTGCAGCAAGCACAGAAACTTTTGAAGCAATACTATGGTTATTCTTCTTTTCGTAATGGACAAAATGATATTATCAGCAGTGTCTTAGCAGGTAATGATGTGTTAGGCATAATGCCGACGGGTGGCGGTAAGTCAATATGTTACCAAATTCCTGCGCTATTGCTGCCAGGGACCACGCTTGTGATCTCACCCTTGATTTCACTGATGAAGGATCAAATCGATACATTGGATAGCATGGGGATTCCAGCTACGTTTATTAATAGCTCGCTTACCTATCCAGAGGTAGAAAATCGGATTCAAAAAGCAGGTAAAGGCTTATATAAACTATTGTATATTGCACCAGAACGCTTGGAAATGGAACGGTTTATGGTTCTGTTGCAGAAGCTGACGATCTCGATGGTGGCGATTGACGAAGCGCATTGTATTTCGCAATGGGGGCATGATTTTCGTCCGAGCTATCGTTCGATTTCTACGTTATTAAAAATGCTTCCAGAACGGCCGATTGTTGCTGCCTTTACAGCTACAGCAACTCCGGAAGTAGTAGATGATATTGTAAATAGCCTTTCTTTACATAATACGAATGTATTTCGCAACGGCTTTGACCGACCGAATTTAACATACACAGTCACGCGAGTGGCTGATAAAAAAGATTATATGAAGCAATGGATTGCAGGGCGTGTTAAGGAAGCCGGTATTATCTATGCGGCTACACGTAAGGATGTTGACTCCATTTACGAGTACCTTTATAAAAGTGGTGTATCTGTAGGCAAGTATCATGCAGGGTTATCGGATAAAGAACGGAATGAGGCTCAGGAGAAGTTTCTATTTGACGATGTGCGTGTCATGGTGGCAAGCAATGCCTTTGGGATGGGAATTGATAAATCCAATGTGCGTTATGTGCTTCATTATAATATGCCCCGCAATATGGAGGCTTATTACCAAGAGGCTGGCCGTGCCGGTCGTGATGGAGAGCCCAGCGAGTGTGTGCTTTTATTCAGCCCGCAGGATATCATGATTCAGAAATTTCTAATTGAGCAAAGCCAGCTGCCACCAGATCGCAAAGCCAATGAATCGAAAAAGCTGCAGTCGATGATCGACTATTGCCATACGCCTCGTTGTTTGCGGAGTTATATCCTCCAATATTTTGGCGAGAAGGATACCCCGCAATCATGCGGCAATTGCAGCCAATGCAATGATACGCGTGAAAGAGTTAACATGACTAAGGATGCGCAGATGATCTTTTCTTGTATTCTGCGAATGCGGGAACGGTATGGGGTGACGCTCGTAGCAAGCGTGCTGAAGGGGTCCAAGCTGAAGAAGCTGATAGACCTAGGCTTCGAGCAGCTTCCTACCTACGGCTTGCTGGCCCATCATGCGGAGAAAACCATTATCAGTCGCATCAATGCTTTAATCGCGGAAGGCTATCTGATGATTACGGAGGGGCAATATCCCGTAGTGAAGCTGCAGACTATCGCAGGAGCTGTCCTCAAGGGCACAGAAGAAGTCTGGCTGAAGCCTGAGGATAATGTAGCTCCGGCGAGTGTTAAGCGCAGTAGGAGCAGAGCTTCGGGCAGTGGCACTAGCAGTCGAAGCAATCGCCAGCATACAGGAGCTGATGCATACGGAGCATTCTCCGATGGAGCGGAGGTCATGGCAGATGAAGCATTATTCGAGCGGCTGCGTGCACTGCGTAAGGACTTGGCAGCCAAGGATCGGGTGCCGCCTTATATTATCTTTCCTGACAGCGTGCTGCGTGATTTAAGCGAGGCTTGCCCGACAACAGAGCAAGCCATGCTGCGTATAAAAGGGATCGGCGAAGCCAAATATAAGAAATATGGAATGGTTTTCTTGAAGGTTTTAGCAGCTTATGCAGATGAAGGAGCCATATTCTACGATTACACGAACGATGAATGGCTTTAAAACCATTTAACGTTCGTGTTTAGTTGAAAATGTGACGATAATGTGACTTTTTTATTGACATTAGCCAAAATAGCTCCTAGAATAAGAATGCAATCTCACTTTTCTATAGGAGGAGTTTTGGACGATGGATCGATTTTTTCAATTAAAGGCCAAGGGTACGACCGTAAGAACGGAGATTATGGCTGGATTGACGACATTTATGGCAATGGCGTATATCTTGACTGTAAATCCCAATACGCTTACTGTGTTTGGTTCAGATGCGACAGGATTAGATTGGACAGCTGTGTTCTTAGCTACTGCAATCGCAGCAGGAATCGCAACCATCGCAATGGGGTTATATGCTAATTTCCCTGTAGCTTTGGCACCGGGAATGGGTTTGAATGCTTATTTTGCAACGGTTATATTAACCTCCGCCGCAACCGGAGAGCCCATAACGGGTTCGATGGCATTGACAGCTGTTTTTATTTCCGGGATCATCTTTGTTATTCTTACTTTAACCCAAGTCCGTCAGCTGCTTTTGATAGCGATTCCGAACAGCTTGAAGCATGCGATTACAGTGGGAATTGGACTTTTTATCACAATCATCGGTCTGAAGAACAGCAATTTACTAACGATTGGTCTTGACCCTGGGAGTGATTACGGTGCGCACAAATATGCGGATCTAGCCTTCTTCGAGACTGTATTCCATATGGGTAGCCTGAAGAATCCAGATGTTCAATTGGTGCTTGTTGGGCTCTTATTAATCTCGATTTTGATGGTTCTGAAGATAAGAGGGGCGATCTTGTTCGGGATTCTTGGAACAACGATTGTTGGTATTCTGATGGGGCATGTGGAATTATCTACTTTATCGGATGCCAAGACAACTTGGGTACCTGATTTAGGCAAGCTGGAAATGTTTAATTTTGATTTTCCAGGAGTTATGACTACAGGCATTATTTCGATAATTGCGACGTTTACCTTTGTTGAGCTGTTTGATACCTTTGGAACTTTGGTAGGTACAGCCAATCGTGCAGGCTTATTGAAGGATGAGGTCGAAGGCAAGAAGAAAATCGGTAAAGCGATGCTTGTAGACGCCGTGAGTATAAGTGCAGGTGCTGCATTGGGTACTAGCACAGTAACGGCATATATTGAAAGCTCGGCTGGAGTTGCAGCGGGTGGACGAACGGGGCTTACAGCTGTAACGACAGGAGTTTGCTTCTTATTGGCTTTATTCCTAGCGCCTATTGCTGCGTTAATTCCGGGTGCTGCTACCTCAGCGGCTTTAATTATTGTGGGAGTGCTTATGGCCCAATCGATTAAGGAAATTGATTTTCAGGATTATGTCATTGCAATCCCAGCGTTCCTGACGATCATCATGATGCCATTTACTTATAATATTGCCAATGGGATTTCATTTGGTATTCTGTCCTATGTAATATTGGCTAGTGTAGCTAACTTGCTGGCTAAAGGCAAATACAAAATACATTGGTTGATGTGGATTCTTGCAGTCCTGATCATTGCTCGTTATGTGTTTGTGGGCAGCGAAGGTTAATTACATAATGATGTTTGTTTAGCGGGTTTCAGTTCACTATCAAGACCCCTTGCCGAAGCTTTTCGTGCAGGGGGATTTTTATTTTACTATTCCTGTAAGGAATCATCACGTGGTATACTCTTGGGGGTGATATAGAATGGGTAAGGGAAAAATATACGAGTTTGAGCTTTTTAGATTTTTTGCAATTGTCGCAGTAGTGCTGATTCATGCATCCTCGCAAGGGGTTGGACTGTTGGATCGTCAAAGCAAGATTCATGTGATTTTTAACTTTTTGAATAAAATCTCTTTGTATGCGGTACCAAGCTTTCTTTTTATGAGTGGAGTCGTGCTGTTCTATAACTACTATGCCAAGTGGCAGCTGAAAGATATTATTCCGTTCTATGCTAAAAGGCTGAAGTTTATTGTCGTGCCTTATGTAGTGGTGTCTTTGTTTTATTATTTATTTAATCAGCGTTTATATTATCACACAATGACGTTTAATTTAAGCCATTTTCTTTCGTTGCTGCCTTGGTCTAAATCTGGTTATCATTTGTATTTTATTATTATTATCTTGCAATTCTATGTACTATTTCCAGTGCTGCTGTTTCTTGTGAAGAAATTCTCTTTCGTACAGCGTTATTTTACGTGGATTGGCATAGGTTTATTCCTGCTGTTCTATTTCACTAATAAGTATTATTATAGCTTCCCTCATCGGACAAGCTTGTGCTTCACTTACTTTGCCTTTTTCTTCTTAGGCGCCTCGATCGGGATGAATTATGCCAAAGCGCTGGCATTGATCATTAAGCAACGCATTTGGATTAGCGTATGTGCTTTAATCACGGGGCTTGGAGCTTCAATACCTTATATTCTTGCAGACAATCATCACTTCGCACCACAGTATGTTTATGATTTCTTTTTCTATACATATGGTGTTTTTGCTTCCTTATTCTTCTTATGGTTGTCATATGCGATTCATCAGAAATTTAGTAAAACTTCAACCGTTTTGCAGAATATCGGATCACATTCCTTTGGGATTTATTTGATTCATCCAGCACTTATAGGTCTCTATACGATGAAGATAAAAGCTAGCGGAGGCTCGATTGCCTATCTTTTATATTTTATAGGTGCTTACCTTGTGGCTTTTGGCGGTGCCTATCTGCTAACTGTTTTAATTAAAAAATTCATCAAGCCTTATTGGGTATTGATTGGGAAGTAGGAGCAATTATGAACAGGGAAGTCATTCACGCTGCCAAAGAATTATCGATCCAAGTCATACGGGAAGCAGGACAAATAGCCAAAGAACGTTATGACCATTTCGATATGATTGATGAAAAGGATGGTTTTGGCGATCTCGTAACTGAGGTGGATTATCTAACTGAAGCGCTTATTCTTAAAGCGATTAATAGAGTGTTTCCCTTACATCAAGTTCATAGTGAAGAAGCCGGCAGCAATAACCTGGAGAGCGATTGGCTTTGGCTAATAGATCCATTGGATGGAACGAATAATTATGCGATTGGTTTATCTGTTTTTGCTGTGTCGATTACGCTGCTTTTCCAAAGAAAGCCTGTCCTAGGTGTTGTGTTCGAGCCGATGGCTAACCGTTTGTTTGTTTCTATCCAAGATGGGAAAGCTTTTTGTAATGATCGAAACATCCAAATTGCTAAGAAGGCAGACATTCGTAAAGGCAACATCGGTTGGATTCAAGGGCATAAGGTACAACATGATGAAAAAGCAACCAAATTAAGGCATCATCTTGAGCTGAACTTTAAACGTTTGCTAAGATTATGGGCGCCAACCATACAATGGTGTATGCTGGCTAAGGGTGATATAGACGGTATTGTGCTCTATAACTCGGAAGGCGATGATCTTTATTCGGGTGTCTTGATGGTGAAGGAAGCGGGCGGGATTGTAATTGATTTTGCTGGGAATCCTTTTGATGAAATGTGTGAAGAGCCTTATTTAATTGCTTGTCATCCGGATTATAAGGAATATTTTATGAACCTGGTTAAGGAGGGCTTAGCGTTATGAGAATTTTGATTCTGGGTGGAACCGTTTTTCTTGGCAGATACCTAGTAGAGGCGGCTTTACAAAGCGGCCATGAGATAACGCTGTTTAATCGTGGACAAACTAATACGGAGCTTTTTCCTAATATAAACAAGCTGCAGGGTGACCGAGATGGTGATTTGGCAAGCTTAGCTGGGCATAAGTGGGATGTTGTAATTGACACTTCGGGTTATGTTCCGAGAATTGTTGAGCAGACCGCACAAGCATTGAAGCACACTGTTGAACATTATATCTATATATCGAGTATCTCCGTATATGCAGACTATCAAGAGCTGGGTATAAGTGAAGATTATCCCCTTGGAGTGTTAGCAGATCCGCATGTGGAGGAAATCAATGGGGAAACCTATGGACCTTTAAAAGCCTTATGTGAAGCTAGCTTGGAGACAATTCTACCGGGAAAAGTCCTAACTATCAGACCAGGGTTAATAGTTGGGCCTCATGATCCTACCGATCGATTTACTTATTGGCCCCATCGCATTAAGCGAGGCGGAGAAATACTAGTGCCTGGGAGCAAGCAAAGAAAGCTTCAATTCATTGATGTAAGGGATTTGTCGGAGTGGATTATTCGGATGGCAGAGCTTAAGAAAACAGGCGTTTATAATGCAACAGGTCCACGCGACGTATTAACAATGGAAACATTTGTTGAAGCGTGCAGCCCAAATGAAGCGTATAATTGGCTTGAGGATGAATATCTGCTGGAGCATAAAGTGAAGGTGTTCACGGAATTGCCTTTCTGGATTCCAGCAAAGGATGAGAAATCGGCTGGATTTATGCAGGTGAATATAGATAAAGCGTTAGAAGCAGGTCTAAGCTTCCGTCCTTTATCTGAAACGATTCGTGATACCTTAGCATGGCTTGAACAAAGAAGCGCACCTTTTGCCCACGGAATGACTTCGTTAAGAGAGCAGCAGCTAATCTCGAATTATAGCCAACGATGACCCAACGGGAGGTAACAGATTATGTTAAATACTCGGTTAATTTTATTTGATTTGGACAACACCCTGCTCCATATGCATGAATATTGGGAAGAGAGCATCAAGGAAGCTTTTAAACAAACGGCAGTAACAAGTGCAATTGAAATTAATGAGTTATATCCCATATTTAAAGCTCAGGATGAGTTATACTGCCAGCTGTACGATGAAGGCGTAATTTCCTTATGGGAATTTAGAAGAGATAGATTTATCAAAACATTGGAGCACTTTAATAGAGTTGTGACCAATGAGGATGCTATTCAATTCCATGAACTATTTACCTCATTAACTAATTACTATATTAAACCAAGCGTCAAAGTAGATCATACCCTAGCTTTATTGGCAGAAAAGTATCTCATAGGTATAGTAACCAATGGAACTCCTGAATTTCAACGGAATAAAATTAAGCAAATGGGGCTAAGCCGTTATTTTAAAGATGAACACCTCTTTATATCGGAGGAGGTTGGTTACTCTAAACCGGCTAAGGAGATCTATCAAATGGCCATGGATACCTTCCATGTTGCGGCAAGTGAAGTAGTTTTTGTGGGGGATTCGATTAAGAACGATGTTATTGGACCGATGCATCATGGTATGCAAGCTATTTGGGTAAACAATCACGCCGAAACATTGCCTCCTGATGTAACACCTTTTGCTATAATCACGGAGATTGGCCAATTGGAGCAGATATTATTGTAAGTGTATTATAATCAAGAGCGCTGCCGCTAATCACGGGAGCGTTTTTTATAATTTACTTTTATTAACAAAAAGAGGTTTTTGAACCGATGAATCATGGTATGCTCAATTGGAGCAAATATTACTGCAGTGATGAGGAGGAAATATGGAAACGGAATCAAATATTATGTTTACAATAGTGCCTATCTTTATAATGCTTGTGGTTGTAATTATTGTAGCTGTCCTTCTATTTAGGGTTTTATCGAGTAATAAGCAACGGAGCTACAATAATAAACAGCCTGTTTTAACAGTCTTCTCTAAGATTGTTAGTAAAAGAAGCAAAGTCAGCACAAGTAGCAGTAACAACCAAGATGATCATATTCGCTATAGTACCCATACAACCTACTTCGCAACCTTTGAGGTTGAAAGCGGAGATCGTATCGAGTTTAGTATTCAGGATCGTGAATTTGGACTTTTGGCTGAAGGGGATCAGGGGAAGCTAAGCTTTCAAGGCACTCGATATTTGAGCTTCAGTAGGGAAGCAGTTTAGGAAGGCAGCCGATGAAAAAAATACGTAGATTTATTATGGTTATGGTTTGTTTGGCGATCTTCCTTGGGTTCTTAGAATATAAGGGGATTATTTGGCATAATGATTTTTTTGCAATGAAATATAAAATTAAAGGTTTAGATGTATCCCATCATCAAGGGAAGATTGATTGGAAAGAAGTCAGCAATCACAATAGCTTTCGTTTTGTATATATCAAGGCTACAGAGGGCGAAGATTTTGTCGATGAACAATTTCTAACCAATTGGCAGGCAGCGCAGAAGTATATGGCAATAGGTGCTTATCACTTTTTCTCAATGGAAAACACAGGTGAAGCTCAGGCAGCGCTTTTTATTAAAACAGTGCCTAAACAAGAAGGTAGTTTGCCGCCAGTTATCGACTTAGAGATTGGGCTAGGCTATGATCAAGAAAAAGTTAAGCTGCAGCTTCATAAGATGGTTGAGCTTTTACAGCAGTATTATGGCAAAAAGCCGATGCTTTATGTTACATACGATACTTACAACAAATACATTAAAGGTGATTTTCCAGAGCAAGACATTTGGCTTCGAGATATTCTAAAGCATCCTAAATTGGAGCAACGCAAATGGGTGTTATGGCAGTTCAACAATCGTGGTAAAGTACAGGGGATTGCCGAATATGTAGACATTAATGTATTTAATATGGATGAGTTTGATTTTACAGATTTCATAGCTCGATAAGTAAAATTTATATCGCTTTTAGCTTGAATTGAAGAGGGATTTGTCGAACAATGTCGAAATTGTTTAGTCTGATTTATTATATGTTTAAATGAAAACAGGGGGATTGACCATGCTTAAGAACAGATCCATAGTTGTTAAAATTTTATTAGGTTTTTTTATTGTTATTTTGTTATTTTCTTCGGCTGCTGTCTTAAATTACAATAAACTAAAGGATGTAAAGGCAGCACTAAATGAAAATGATATGAGAGAGCAAGATCAAAAAGCTGCTTTGGAAATAAAGAATTATGTCGGCATATTATACAGTAACCAAGCGGATGTCATCATCAATCAAAGTGAAGAGTCTATAACAAATTACAAAGAATATGCCGTTAAATTTAAACAGCTTATCGAGGATGTCTCGAAAAGTGTTGATAAACAAAGCCAAATAGATTGGGTAAAAACCCTGAAAACGGCTAGTGAAGGATATATAAAATCATTTGACAATGTCGTAGAGATCTTCAACAAAAGAAGTACATTGTCTGCAGAGCAGCTAAGTGAGCAATATAAGGTGTTGGATGATCAAACCGATGCATTCAAAGCAACGATTTATACAACTTCGGATCAATTGATTCAAAGCTTTAGTAGTGAATATAAGGCCTCAAATGCAAATTCAATTGCACAAATCGCTAAAGTAAATTCACAGCTTGTTATTACCTGTATTATCGATATTATTTTGGCGTTTGCTTTAGCCTTGTTTCTAAGCAGGGTAATTACCCGTCCAGTCATTAGACTAATGAATCATGCTCAAAGCATTGCAAAAGGGGATTTAACACAAAATATAAAAAGTAATAGCCGGGATGAAATTGGTAGATTAACAGAAAACTTTGCTCAGATGCAACGAAATCTTCAGGTGCTGGTTAAGGAAGTAAATGCTAACTCTCAGGATGTCTCGGCGTCTTCAGAGCTGCTGTCAGCAAGCTCACAGGAAACAGCGGCAGCTTCCAATGAGATTTCAATTTCTATTTTTGAAGTGGCAAAAGGAGCGGAGGCTCAAGGGATTGCCTCTCAAGAAAGCGCAAGAGCGATGGAAGAGATGTCCATTGGTATTCAGCGCATAGCAGAAACATCAGCTACAGTAACAGAGGTATCCTTGGAAGCTACGGAGAAAGCGATACATGGCAATAAATTGCTGCAGCAGGTAGTCAGCCAAATGGATTCTATTGCGCAAAAAGTAGAGCGTTCGGCCATTATGGTTCAACAATTGGAGAAACAATCGATTGAAATTGGCAGTATAGTCAGCGTGATCTCTGGTATTGCCACACAAACAAATTTGCTAGCGCTTAATGCTGCAATTGAGGCTGCAAGAGCAGGTGAGAACGGTCGAGGCTTTGCTGTTGTGGCGGGTGAAGTCAGGAAGCTAGCTGAGCAATCTGGAAGCTCGGCAAACCAGATTAGCGAGCTAATCGAACAAATTCAAATTGATACTAAGCTTGCGGTAGGCGCAATGAGTGAAGGAACAAGAGAAGTTGCTGCAGGGTCGCAGATTGTGCATGAAGCGGGTGACTCCTTCCATTTAATCTTACAGGCGATTGAACAGGTTGCGGATCAGATACGTGATGTATCTTCAGTCGCAGAGCAAATGTCTGCAGGCTCTGAAGAAATAACCGCATCTGTTATAGAGTCAGCTAGTATTGCTAAACTAACCTCTAATGCTGCACAAATTGTAGTGGATAATACTACCCAACAGCTAGCTGCTTTACAGGAGGTTGCAGCCTCTGCGAATGATTTAAGTCAAATGTCACAAAAGCTGCAAGCGGCTATTTCCAGATTCAAGGTTTAACTAAACGAAATAGGCAATTAACTGCGGGTCGGATTTTCGATTCGCAGTTTTTTGCGTTTGGAAGGTGTCCAATATTAGATTAATGAGCACAGAATAAACTTTCGATGTATACTGAAATCGATGGCTTAATATGGGATTTATGATAATAATTAGAGGTGATATTGAATTGAGAAAATTTATTATATGTATCGGCTGCATGTTGTTCATAGCTGGCTGCGATTCTGCTAAAAACGAAAAGATTATTAGCAACTTAGAGCAGCAATTAGCTGCATCTAAACATAAAGTACAAGAAACGCAGGATAGGCTGGATAAAGCAGATAAACAGTTTGCTGCCGCAACGGAGCAATTAACGGATGCTAACGCTAAGCTAGCGGCTTCTGAACGAATCCTCAAGTCTAATATAATGATAACTAATGTGGATGGGGAAAACAAAGAGGACATAGTTGCTTTATACGGAGGTCAGGGAGGCGAATCTTTTGTATTGAAAATTAATGAGGTTATATTTAACGGGTTTTCTAGCTATTTGGATGGTGATTTTCAAGAAGTTGATCTAGACCTCAAGGATCAAATTAAAGAGATTTCCATTAGTGAGTCAGATCCTAGCATGCATTACGAGACGAGTTATTATTATCTTAATAGATCCAAGAACCAAATCGAGTTTATGGGCAAGTTTCAAGGTAAAGGGACAGATATGGAATACCCTGGGGATGGAACTTTAATCCTGCATCGCAAACGCGGCGCTATCATCCAAAACTGGTATCATGACCAGACGTACAAATTAAATGCAGAGCATTTGTTTGATGAGGTTCCCCAGGACCTATACAACATGAACGCAAAAGTGAAAATGACAAAGGCGCTACAGCTCTATAAGGATAGAAATAACAAGGAAAAAGCGTTTATCATTCAGCCTGGTAGTGATGCGGAAATTATATCAAGCGATGATAAACGTTGGTGCTTGATCCAAGCCGCCAATGGGCAAAAAGGGTGGTTTGAGGTTGAGGGCTACAATAATATAGTGGGCACTGATGGTACTGCTGATGATTATATGAGTGGCTTAGGTCACGCTGGCTGACTTCTACGCTTTGAGACGTAATAATAGCCAATTGCAGAGATCAGGCTCATGGCAATATTAATCGCAATCAACAGCTGATAATTATGAAAAATATCAAAGTTTAATCCTCCGCCGATCGCGGCGGCTACCCCACCTAGCTGGTGGACGAGAATGAGGAGCCCAGTTTGTAAGCCCATGGAGTGATTGGAGGCTTTTAATTCTTCGTTAGCAACTAAGATGCCCCCAGGTACAGCTCCAAGATAGCTAGCTCCAAAGATAACGGAAAACAAAATAGGTGAAGCTTGAAAATGGAAAATCAATAAGGTGAAAGCAACAACACGCAACGTATACAAGGCAGATAATGCTAGGGTTCTACGCATGCGGTCTAAGAGAAAGGAAAAGGTTAGACCTCCTATAAGCTCTAGTACGCCAAGTGTGCTTAAGGATGAAGTAAACATCATATCATGCACATGTGCTTGCTGTTGAATGGCCATTAAATGCATTTCGACTGTACCCATGCTAAAGCCGCAAGTGAATAAAGCAAAAATTACGGTGACCAACGTTGGATTTTTAAGATATTGCTTAAAGGCTTGAAGCTTGCTTAAGGCGGGCTTATCCGGCACTATTGGCTTCTCAGCAGCGATCTCATCAGCTTGAATGCTGGCTGGTTTACTAATGTTATCCCGAATGAACAGGATGGCTAATGGTATAAAGATACAGCCCGTAGTAAAAAGAATCCAATAGGCATTGTTCCAGCCGAGCCAGGTTTTATTGGAAACGAAGATTGGCGTAATAATAGCTAGACCGAGGGAGCCTGCACTGCCTAGAATAACCAAGGCTTTAGCTCGGTGATGGGTGAACCAGTTGTTGATCAATATATAGCCGGTTGATGCTCCAATGCCTGCCAGACCAGATAATAAACCAAACCCGCAATAATAGCCTATCGGATTCTGGATGAACAGAAAAAGAGTTGTCGCTAAAGTCCCGAGAGCCCCGCTGGCAATCAATACCTTCTTATACCCATATCGATCTGTTAACCAACCGCCTAAAGGTGCACAGATGGCGCCGATAAATATACTAGTCGACCAAGTAAAACCCAGAAAGCCGCGACCCACATGAAGAAAGTTGGCAATCTCAGGCTGATAGTAAGCGGATATGAAACGACTAAGTGAATTAACAAAACCAAAAATCCAGAGGAAAATAAGAATGAACCAAGCATATTTTTTTTCTTTAAACCACATTTATAGATCACCCTTCACTTGTAGTCGCTTAAGGGCGGCTTTAATTCTTCGGACACCTTCAACGATTTCGCTTTCCCCGATAGATGCATAGGTAAGGCGAAAGAAACCTTTTTCTGCGCCATATATACTTCCTGGATAAACCAGAACTCCTTGATTAATGCAGGCTTCAATAATAATCCTGTCAGGGACAGGTGTCTTGAGCTTCAGCCAGACATAAAAACCACCTGCAGGAATATACGGTGCAGCAAGAGTTGCATAATGAGCCATTTGATCTTGCAAAGTAGATAGTAGAACTTTTCGTCTTGAAATCAAGGCTAGAAGGATTAAATTCAACTGTGTATCTGCACTAGGGGAATCCAGATAAAGCTGAGCCAGTCTTTCTCCGGCATGGCTTGAGCTGTACCCCGTGCGGTTTTTAGCCTCGGCAAGCTTATTGATAACTTCTAAAGGTGCAACGATCCAGCCTAATCGCATGCCTGGCGTCACAAATTTGGACATTGTTCCGAGATAAATAACGGAATGCTCCCCACTGGGCAATGCCCTTAAAGCGGGAGGGGGTGTTTGTGGAGAATCCAAATGAAGCATGCCATAAGGGTCATCTTCTATGATCGGTAATCGCAGCTGCTCGCAAATGGCCAATAAGGCACGGCGACGCTCCAAGCTGAGTGTGGTTCCAGTGGGGTTATGAAAAGTTGGGTTAGTAAATACCATTCGTATTCTGTACTTGTGATACAACTCAGGGATGGCTTCAGGAATAAGCCCGTTTGCGTCCATAGGGATTTTCACCATTCTCAAACCAGCTGCTGTGAATACTTGCATAGCATACAGATAGGAGGGACCTTCAACGGCTATAGCTTCCCCTGGTTGGAGTAAGGTGTGCGCAATTAAATGCAGAGAGTGCTTTACACCGGAAGTGACTAATAACTGCTGGGTGCTGGTATGAATTTGTTGTTTGGCTAAATGCTCAATTAAGCTTCCTCGCAATTTGGGGTCACCTAGAAAGTTATCATGATAGCTGTAGGGCTGAGTGAAATCAAGCTGGGATGAGAGCTTCTTCAAGAATTCAAGCGGCATTAAGTCGGGAGATAATTCCCCTTTAGTCATATTGATCATATTAGGCTTAGAAGCTGCCTTATGTATTTGGTTTTGGAGGATTAAGCCAGGGTCATACATACGATTAATGGTATAACGCTGCCAATTTGGCGAGTGATAAGGCTTCGTTTCCCACATAAGCTCACTTACACGAGTACCGCTTCCTACTTTTGTTGCAACAAGTCCCGCTGCGCGAAGCTCTTCGAAGGCTGCTGAAATCGTGCTGCGATTTACCGAAAACATAGCTGCCAATTCACGTTCGGCCGGGAACTTGGCTCCAGGAGTAAGCATGCCATTAATAATCTGATTCTCGTAATAATGAAAAATTTGCCGAAAAATCGGCATTTCTGTATTAGGCTGCGGCTTCCATGTCATCTTGCTCCACCTCTTATTATGATTATAGCTTATCTGATAATTGGTTGGGTCAAGAATATACCAATTGGCTGAGTTGAGTAAAAAGCCCCTACATCGGTGAGGTGCCGATGCAGGGGCTTTTGAATAGGGATAATTAAGTTTACTTGGTTGCTTTGATCAGCTGGTATAGAACTTTTGCGGCAGCTTCTCGAGTAGTTGGCAGATTAGGGTGGAAGAAGAATTGTCCCTGCTGCTCAACACCTTGCATTAATTCTGTATCTGTTACGGTTTGAATACTTTCTTGCGCATACTGGCTGAACTGCGCCACATCGCCATATGGCTTTGCGGGAGTGCCGCTGGTTTTAGTGATGTGCAGCAGTTTGATTGCTCTTGCCAGCATGACTGTCATATCCTGACGGGTAATTTCATCATTGGGTTTAAACTTTCCTGAATAGCCTGTAATGAGACCAGCCTGATAAGCAGCAGCCACATCTTGAGCGAACCATTCATTACCCTTGATGTCGTCAAAAGGAGTCTTCGCCGTTTGCTTATTCAAACCGATTGCGTTCACAAGCATAGCGGAAAACTGTGCACGAGTGACAGAGCTTTTCGGCGAGAAGGTCTTGGTTGAAGTTCCATTCAAGATAAACTTGTCTGCCAAGGTTTGAATTTCAGTGCTTGCCCATGATGTTTCAATATCAGTAAAAGCTACATGTCTAGTCGCTACCGCATAGGTAGAGAAGCCTGGGCGGTTGATTGTAACAATGGTCGATCCGTCATTTGCTTTTTTGAATTGGGCAGGTACAGGGTATGCCTTATCTCCTTCGATATATAATGCACCTGCATTGCTTGCATCAATACCTTTATCCAGTACGAAGGATCTCCGAACGATTTGATCAGGAGAAAACGAGATTGGAGTTGATGCTCCGTTGACAATACTCGATGCTTCGAACAAGTAAGGCGTTCCAAGAATGGTAGCATCCGCGAAGCCTTTGGCAAATAGAGATTTGCTGTCCGCAGCCGGAGAAATGTCGAGCGTAAAATTAGAATTTGCAGCAAGATCAACTAAGGATGATAGTGGGATAGAGACAGTCGCATCGTTCCATGAGAAAGCGATCGAGCTTTGTTCTGGTGCTGATTGCAGCAGCTTCAATTGTGCAGCTGTAACCAAGAGATGTGCCTTAATTTCAGATGAATCTGTAGAATCTGCAACGATGCTGAAAA
Source organism: Paenibacillus psychroresistens (assembly GCF_009728935.1). Taxonomy (GTDB): domain Bacteria; phylum Bacillota; class Bacilli; order Paenibacillales; family NBRC-103111; genus Paenibacillus_AC; species Paenibacillus_AC psychroresistens. The sequence continues at coordinate 796,536 of NZ_CP034235.1, forward strand.
CTAATGGTGATTGCTTCATAGCGTCTATAACCTTCTGAAGCTCGGCATCGGTAAAAGTGACTTCTGTCTGATCTCCTTGTGTTGTTGCAACTCCAGTCAAGGATTGGAGTGTTTGACCTGGCTGAACAACAGAAGTTAGATTTTCCTGAGTTTTTGCAGGTTCAGGAGTCTTTGTAGGTTCTGGAGTAGGTGTAGGAGTACCACTATCAGTTCCTCCGGTGTCTGGGTTAGTTGGAGTTCCTGGACTCGGACTTGCAGTCGGTTCGGGATCAGGAGATGGACTCGGACTTGGACTTGGACTTGGACTTGGACTTGGACTTGGACTTGGACTCGGGTTTCCATTTCCTGGATTATCATCATCACCAGGACTCGGACTCGGAGTTGGATTCGGATCAGGACTCGGAGTTGGAGTTGGAGTCAAATCCGAAGTATTGTCCACATAGACCGTTTGGCTAATGCTCTGGGCATCTGCTATTTCAAAAGAGTCATCATATCGAACGGCTATAATCGATATTTTGTATTGTCCTTCAGGAAGCTGCTTGATGATAGGATTCCCATACTCATCTACTGTGCCGTCGAAATAGCTTCCGTCAATATTCTCAAACGTAAACCTTCCTACAGGAAGTGGCTTCAACAAATTAGCTTGAACATCTACGTCTAACCATTGGGAAATTCTCCCAACATATCCTTCATTTAATCCGGAGACTTCAACTACCATGAAATTCATTGTATCATCCATTAGCGTTGCTGACATGTCGATTGATGCATCGGGCATAATCTTTTTATTCGTTATGGATGGATTCTGCAGAGCAAAATCGCTATCGGCTGCATCATCGCCAACGTGGATGACAAATGGCAAATGCAGGGAAGGAAGACCTGAACTCTGTAATAAAATCTCACCTTCATATACGCCATGAACAGCGCTGCTCTTAGCTTGCGCCGAGAGGGTGAAACGGTAGTTTGAGTTAGCAGCTACACTAATTGTGGAATTCGCGTTCAATCCCCCTAGTGCCATTACAATGTTATTTACGTCAGGTGTATCGATTGGGTCAGACGGATCCGACGTAACTTTGTCATGCATAACTACAGATACTGAATAAGTCAGTTGGTTATTCGAAGTGTTCTTAAGCTGCAGTGGTTTAGAGATGGGTTCATCTGCCGGGTTAATGGCTCCGAAGCTTAAGTTACTTCCTTGGCTTTCCATAATCGTGGGATTCATCTTCTCGTCATAAATGGTAATAGGATCAAGGGATTCTACGATAGCTGGTGTAATAAGCGCATTTGCGACGTTGGCACGGCCAGATCCTTGAGAATAAACATCGTACTTCGTCCCATAAGTATCCGAGATTACATCAGATGTATTGGCAAGCGCAGCACGAATATCCATAGGTGACCATTTTGTGAGCGCGTCTTTGTGTGCTTGAATGACTAGCAAAGCCAGACCGGCTACATGTGGGGCAGCCATACTCGTTCCGCTAGAGCGGTGGTATGCATCATCATAGTTTGGTTCTTTCCCTTCAAAATAGTAGTCATATTCTGGGTCGCCATAAAAAGCGCCATATTTAGGTAAAGTGGAGAGAATGTTCACACCTGGAGCACTGATATCTGGCTTAATACCGTAATTTTCGTCAGAGTTGGGACCGCGAGAGCTAAAATCTGCAATTGTATCTCCATTCAATTCTGACATCGGGAAATCTGCGCCAAATGTAAATTGCGTAGGCTGATCCGTATGCGCAATGATTTGTCTTGCCAGAGCGCGCCCTTCATATCCGGACATATCAAAAGCTGGAATGTGGTCATAATTTTCGCCAAGGTATGCCCCTGCCCCTATTGGACCGTCTCGACCAGAAACATGTTCAGCTAAATCTGCAACTGTAGAGCCGCCCACGGAGTTGCCGTTAAACACGATTACGGCCTTTGCTCCGTGCCTTTTTGCGATTATCACTTTGTCCTCGAATGCTAGATTGCCACGTGAGATCAGGGCTACCTTGCCTGTAGCGTCGGCTTTTTCATAATCCTCCTCATATCCCAAGCCTACGTATACGGCTTCCAGAGGATCTGATCCGAGAATTTCGTGGAAATTTGTTTCTTTGCCCTTCCATGCCATTACACTAAGAGAATAAGTGGCATCCGTTACTGAGGTTGTAAAGTTTGCGTCATAATGAATGCTCTTGCTTGTAGCAGCAGCAACAGAGATAGCAAGCTGCGCACTTGCTGGAGAGCCGATCGAATAATAATAGAATCCATTGCTTCCGGCATTCCCGTTTGCAACAACGGCTGTAACGCCGGAGAGAACAGCATTGTTTACTGCAATAGAATCAGGTGAATTCGGATCCTTCTCCATATCGGAGCCTAATGATAGATTAATAACGTCCATATGATCCTTAATGGCGTGCTCGATACCATCAATAACCTGCGCTGATGTTCCAGAGGTTTGGTAAGCATCTGTTTGTTCGTTATGAGTTTTGCCCAGCACTTTATAGGCATACAGATCTGCCTCGTATGCTATGCCCTTTTGGACGAAATCGGATGTCGTATTCTGCGCCCTGCCTACAATTGTTCCAGAGACGTGCGTTCCGTGACTGGTTCCTTCATACCACCCGAACAAATCGGGAGCTTCTTCGTAAGGGTCGTTGTCTTTATAGAAGGAGTCGTACCCTCCTTTGTAAGCATCCTTCAGATCAGGATGTGTATAATCGACACCGGTATCGATAACGCCTACCTTCAAGCCTTTGCCGGTAAAGCCATTTTCCCAGGCTGTATCCACTCCAATTTGTTTAAGAGGTTCGATATCAAATTTGATATCTGAAGGGTCATCGGACTGAGGTGAATCAATCAATGGAATCGGATAATAAGTGATATTCTTACTGATTGCTTTGACACCGGATATTAGAGCCAATTTTGGAATTTGATTAGCCGCAATTGTAACTTCCATCCCGTTGAGTACAGTGTCGTATTGATAGTTGATTTTCATTGCTAAGCCTTTTGCGCTGGCAGTACTCAGGAAGGATGTTTGCTCTGTTTGGATTGCCATTTCCGTCGATTGTGCCGAGAACGAGCGCTTTGAAAGGCTTGCGGAGTATTTGGCTGCGGAAGCCGGTTGTCCACTAAGCTGTACGATTACGTTAACGTTTTTGGTAGATGTAGTATCGATTTCAGGATCAACGCTGGCTTTGGTATTGCTTGGAGCATTGATAGCAGCTTGCGAATACTTTGCTGCTCCCAGACTAGCGGACATGGACGCAGGAATAACCGAATGTGTGGGATTAAGCAAATCTGTGATATTTAGTGATGTATCAGCCGCGTGGATAGATTGGTTAAATGGCGTAGTCATTAGTACGATAGATGTTAAGAGAGCAACAGATGTTTTAATCCATATTTTAGACAATTTCTGATTCCCCATTTCCTAGTAATAAAATCTGTTTGTTTATTGAATGATAGAGATAGCATCTACTGCAATGTAAGTGCCGCTAGACAGAGGGTTTTTCGTTCCTGCATTTACCACTTTCAAGGTGTGTGCACCAGGAGTAAGGGTTGCTGATTCGAAAACGGTAGAGCGGTATTTGGTAGTGGCGCTATACATATCAATTGGATTAGGAGTTACAAGCACATCGTCGATATAAATGTTTGCTTCGCCGCGGTTTGTTCCTGTATAAGCTATCAGCTGCACCTTCGTGCCCTCGAATTTGAACTGAGCAGAACTGCCTGAGGTTTTTGTGTATTTGGCTATTCCTCCGAAATTTTTCAAGCTGAAATTAACAAGCCAATCACCGGCGAAAATTGTGGTAGGGTCTTCCTCTTGAATTAATTGGGAAACGGTAATGGCATCCATATTGATGAAGGTTGTGCCGGATTTTTTGGCATCCGGGTCGGATTTGCCTGTCCAAGCAATTGTTAAAGTGTGCTGCCCGTAAGGAATCATCTTCTCTAAGATTGATTGCTTGGTTGATGAAGTTTTGCTGAATAAAGAAGGGGAAGCCACTTTTATGCCATCAATATAAACGTCAGCAATTCCTTGTTTGTCGTTTTTTGAACCGATCCAATTGATATAGCTGCCGACGAATGCCATCTCAATTGTACCTGCATGATCGATTTGCTTCGCTGATTGACCGGAATAGGCGGCATCAATAGCTTGTGTCCAAGGGCCATTAAACACTACTGAACTACTGGTATCTTCATAGATTCCATTGTGATTATCCGTCTTGACGGTTAATGTATACGCGCCGCTGCCTTTATAAGCATACAAATCGAGATAATAGGTTCCGCTCTCGGTCACCTTATAATTAATCGATTCTGTTGATGTCTTCTCGTTTTCGGAGAACGCTATGATTCCTTCTCTAGAATTAATCGAACTCGTAGAAGGAGCGTATAAGTAAAGGTCGAAATCGGTACCATTGTCCGCTGTCATAGAGAAGCTGACATTCTCCCCAGCATGGAGATCCACAGCATAAACATCGTTCTGGTCTGTTTTCTCATTTAGGCGGTTGCTGATGCTATCGCCAAAGAATGGAGTACCGGGAATTTCGTCGTCAGAAAGAGCTTGGTAGGCATTAATCATGCTTCCGCTGGCAATTCTGCCTGTCAACGAACTAAGTCGAGTGCCGCTCATCATAATACGTTGTTTAATGGCTTCAGCAGTAAGAGTAGGATCTTGACTTAGCACGAGCGCCGCTACACCTGATGCATGAGCAGCAGCAATTGAAGTGCCTCTTGAAAAGGCGTAAACGCTTTTCGGGTACGGCATAATAAATTGCAGATTAATTTTGGCAATAGCGGGGTCTCTTGAAATGACCCAATTAAAGCTGTCTATATCATCGTCATTGTGAAGATCATAACTCACTCCATCATAGATAGTGCCGGAAACGCCTTCTATGTCCGCCCACGTAAATTCTTCTTGAAAAGCAAGATGGAGGACATCGTTTACGAAGGGGGAATATTCAATATTGTTGAGTGAGTGAGACCCTGTAAGCAGCAAATGTCCGCCGCCTTCCAGATACTTCTTTAAGTTCTCTTGATCGTTTTCAGTCAAATTGTTGAGCTTATCTCTTGCTGCCAAGCCTGTAAACCAAACCACTACTTTGTATTTCTGCATTGTGGCTAGTGAAGGTCCATCTCCGGCTTTTGGTGCCGAAATAACTACATCCTCCGAACCATCTGTTAAATCAATTCCTTGATAGTCAGCTAGCAAAGCTTTATATGTGGATAATTTTGGGTCGCTTGCATAGGGGGTCATGTTGGAAAGATCATCTTGAACGAGGAGAATATTGGTATCCATATCCTCCTTGGTAGCGCCAAGGTAATTCATTGCTCTGTCGTAAGCATCTTGTCTTTCGTCTAGGTCAGGGAAATTTTCAAAGGCAATTCCGTTAAAAATAGCCTTGCCGCCAGACGTGCCGTAGTCAATTTCTGCTGACAGCCCCGGATTGTTAGTTGGGATGGTACTTAAAACCGCTTGGCCAGGTGCTGCTACGTCGACGGATTTAACGCCGATGTTAGCGCCCTCTCCAATATTTCCCGTATTGTCCACCGATGTAACTGAAAGAATATTAGGACTGTCATAGGAAGCTGGGTAGGCAGGTATAGAATCTGTATTTACGCCATAGTTGCCGGCAGCTGTTACAAATAACATCGTAGATGCATCTATAACATCTTTTAAAGATTGGCTTTGATCGAACATTTCAGCGCTGATATTGGCGATTTTGGCACCGTTACGCTCGGCATACTCAATAGCTTGTATAAGATCAGATTCTAAACCGTAATCAGGTCCTAGAAACTTAAGCGGCATGATCTTAACGTTTGGCGCAATGCCTGCAATACCAATTCCGTTATTCATTGAGGCAGCGATGATGCCCGCTACTATGGTGCCATGGAAGTCTCCATCAACTGGGTTGTACAGCTGGGGGTTGTTGCCTATGAAATTCCACCCGTTGATATCGTCGATGTAGCCGTTGTGGTCATCATCTATATTGTTGTTGGGATAATCCTTCTTGTTGGTCCAGATATTATTTGTTAGATCAGGATTATCAATAGCAATGCCCGTATCGATGACTGCGACGATAAGATCGCTGCTGCCTTTCGTAATAGTCCAGGCTTCAGTTGCCTTAATATCAATACCGGGAAGGCCTGGTTCATTTTGCCCTGCAGGGTCCTGTCCTGTGTTCAAAAGTGCCCATTGATTAGCGAAATAAGTATCATCCGGGGTACTGCTGGCTTTTTCAAGCATATGGTCAGGCTCTGCGTACTGGACATTGGGATCACTATTAAGCTGTGTGAGTAATTGCTCTACGTTAGTAGATTTTGGCAGGTTTACGATTAGAGCATTGATGCTGGGCACCTTAATACTTTTCTCCAAAGTACTGGGGTCGAAGATTGGAGTCGACGTCGAGCTGAAGCCTTTCTTATATTTCACAATGACTCGGCCATCAGTGAAAGTAGAGTTTCCTGCTGATGGGGCTACTTTCGCGACTACGCTATCTTTATTGCTGGATTTTGGAGTGATTTGAATGACATTATCCTTGGGGGCTGTTGCTGCAGTCCATTCACTTTTCCTGGGCTTCACCGTGGTGTCCTGAGCGAAGGTGGTGCCAGTCGTACCAATTAAGAGCGACATAGCGGCGACTATCATTAACGACTTCTTTGAAAGTTCTTTTCTCAAGTTGTTTTTCCTCCTGATTTGCAATAGTTTGCTAGTTTAAGATTTTGAGATGATTAAATTCAACAATCAAATCAATGTTAGGATATATAACATAAAGCTATAGAATTGCTTATTCTGCCTACTCTTCGGTGTCACATCCTCTATCAAATTTTACAAATCTAGTAAATTTGTTGTATGCTTATTTGCTAGAACGACTTGAAATTTACTATTAACAACCTCCTAATAAAAATTAATGTAAGGACTTGTTACAAGTTATGTTAGATATAATAGCATGATTATTAAAAAATAAACAGAAAAATATAACATATTATGTTATATAAGGTGACGCGTTTATGTAATAAAGTGATGACGTAGTAGAGGGGTAAACTCATTTGGGTGGCTAGTTTAATGTTCTAATAGGATGAAAGGCTGGGGGAGAGGTTGAAAAAAGAGCTGAATAGTTATCTTATAGACTCTCGGCATTAGAGGGTTTTTTTATAATTATGGTTTGTTGGCGATCTTACTTGGACAGCATTGCTTTCCCAAAAAAAACGAACCAATTCAAAAGACTGCCTCATTGTATGGTGCCTTCGTCTATCTTATTATTATAACTGTAGATCTACGAAATCAAGACAATATCGGGAGGGTGCAATACAATGAGGCTTAAGAAAAGAATAATAGTCGGCATATCTGTGATAGCGGCAGCTTCTACTGTTTTGACAGGTTGTTCGGGGAGTAACGATACCAGCTTTGAAAGTCCAAAGGCAGAGGTAACGGCGAGTGCAGCCACCGAAACGGCGGTGCCTCAAGAGAAGACCGAAGTGCTAAATGAAGGTAAGCCAATTACATTAAAGGTAGATTTGCACAATTACACACCAACCTTGAATACGACTAAAACTAAAGAAAATCCGACAGTAAGAGTTGCTTCCCAGAAAATAGCAGATGCTTTTACCAAGCTGTACCCAAATGTCACGATCGAATGGGTTCGTGATCTGGACAAGATGGATACTGCAGCAAAAGCTTCATTTTATAGGGCTAAATTAGCTTCAGGAGATGCTCCCGATATTGGGTTTACGCTTAACCAATTTCTCAATGATTCCTATTATTTGCCGCTGGACTCAGCATTGGATCAATCCAATATCTTCGTTAAGGATAATCAGCATTGGAAGGATCAGTTCCCTGAATATCTTCTAAATGATAAAACGGTTGTTAACGGGATTATGGATGGTAAGAACCAAGCGGTCGCGATCCCGCTTACTTTATTCTCGGGGCCTCCAACCGCAATTTACTATAACAAAGATATTTTTACCAAAGAAAGTCTGCAGGAACCAAAATCATTTAATGAATTTCTCGATGATGTCAAGCTTTTGAATGATAAAGGGTATACAGGCTTCGTCCCTTGGACTGCGATAAAGGCTATTTACAATTGGGCATTCCAGTTTAATTTAGGTCCCTACTATACTAAGAAAAATGTATTTGATAAAGCGGATTATAATAAAGATGGCAATTTTGATTCCGTAGAAGTGGTGCGGGCTACGAAAGAAGGTTTGTTCTCACCGGTTCTTCACGATTATGCAAGAGACTTAAACCAGAATTTCAAGAAGATGTTTCAGTTGGCGCCAGCTAATTGGGAAACCACGGATTTTACAAAATCCTGGACAGACGGCAAGGTAGCTATGAAGGAAGACGGCACTTGGAGTATTGCTCCAGAAAACGCCAATACAGACCGGAAATTCGAGTTCAGCTTGTTTCCGCCGCTTACCCTAACCGAGAAAGAGTCGAAGTTTGTTGCACCGGTGGAATTTACTGAAGAGGGACCTTATCAGCCTGCACCGGCAGTTGCCTTGAACATTCTCAAAAAATCAGTGGAGGATCATGGAACAGAGCAGGTAGCAGTTCGTTTTCTGCAATTTATTACTGTTCCAGATAATCTTTCACTAATCGTGGATGAGGATCAAACGGCCCTTGGAGCGGTAAAGGGAGTGCCTGTACCTGCGAGTCTGCAGGATTGGATTAAACGTCCGTTTCCCAAGACTCCGGCGTTGCCATGGTCAGTCAGCTTGGACAGCGAAGCGAATACCCAATGGGTACAATACACAAAAGCATGGATTGATGGAAAGCTGACAGATGACCAATATTACACCAAACTTGATGATTTGACGAATAAATCGGCCGATCGGACGATACAGGCACAGAAAATCGATACAACAGGTTGGAATATGGTAATCAAGTAAGGCAAAATGATAACATTATGAGTCTGCCGACACACTCGTCGGCAGACTTTTAACAAGGGTGTGAAAACTTGAACACAAAAAAATGGGCTGCAGCAATCTTTTTCGTTGGCATTGCTTTATTGGTTGCAGGCGGAGTCAATGATGCTGTTACCGCTTCCCGTTTCCATTTCGAAATAAGCACTTCAACTAATTCCGTTCAGGAAAAAGGAATTACTCCTGTGATGATTAAGGTGCGGGTGATGGATTCGGCAGGCAAACTAAGAATAGGTGACCGGATTTACGGACTGACCACGTATGGAACATTAAAGGCTGTAAGGGTATTGACTGATTCAAAAGGTGAAGCTGAATTCATTTTTTATCCCTCCCAGACCAATTCCGTTAATCAAGCACAGGATGATTTGCTGCATTTTTATGATGAGACTGTCTCGAAAGTCATTCAGATACCGCCGAAAGCTTCCTATTTAATTAAGATAATGAAATCTGAAACAGATCAACCGAAGAGGATTACTTCTGACGCATTTTTTTGAAGTATAAAACCTTGAAACAAGGAGATTTAACATGAGAGGATTGTTATTTCAGTTTAGAAATTCATTGCCGGCCTACTTACTGCTAAGCCCATTATTTGTTGGTTTGCTGCTGTTTGCCTATTATCCGCCTGTGAGCAGTTTTATACATGCTTTCAGCGATTGGAATATCTATGGAGAGACCAAATGGATTGGCCTGCATAATTTTAAGATGCTGTTTCAAGATCCGATATTCGTACACTCGATACCCACTTTGTTTTATTTACTCATCCCTTCGCTGTTTGTGGCCATTGTTCCGCCGTTTATTGTAGCGGAGATGATTTTCTCAGTGCGCAGAGTGGGAATTTCCTATTGGTATAGAGTGCTGGTGTTGATACCTATGGTGGTTCCAGGTACAGTTGTGCTGCTCATTTGGCAATATATATATGATCCACAGAGCGGATTGCTTAATACACTGCTGCATACGTTTGGATTTCCAGAGGATTATAAGCCTGGTTGGCTGGGAGATTCCCAATATGCTTTGTTTAGTCTCAACTTTCTGGGATTTCCTTGGATAGGTGGAACCTCCGTCTTGATTTATTTGGCAGGTCTGATGAACATTTCCAAAGAAGTCATCGAGTCCGCGGAGCTGGAGGGTGCGAGCTTTCTGCAAAGAGTTTGGCACATCGACATCCCGAGTATCATGGGCCAGGTTAAGTTTTTTCTTATTCTCGGTATTATCAGCGGAATGCAGGATTACAGCAAACAATTGGTTTTGACACAAGGGGGACCCAACTACAGTACGATGGTTCCGGGTTATTATATGTACAGCGTAGGCTTTTCTTTTGGGAGAATGGGAGAAGCCTGTGCCATTGGAGTAATGCTTTTTGTTGTTATATTCTTTTTCAGCCTGCTTGGCATCAAATATTTGAAAATGAATGATTAGGGGGGAACCAATTGAATCGGAATTATTCGCCTAGGCGCGAGCATAACATCGCTCAAATGCTGAATCATTTGATTCTTTGCCTGCTTATGATGCTCTTGCTTTATCCGCTTGGCCTCACAATGTGGGGGTCCTTGAAAGGAACTTTAGAGTTTCAGAATACTCAGTGGTATCCAACACTTCCGTTATGGATTGAGAATTATAAGGAAGCTTATCGGGCAATTTGGCGCTATTTACTCAATACCATCATAGTGGGTGCTGTTGGAACGGCTGGTCTGCTTCTCCAGGCTTCTGTTGCGGCTTTTGTATTTGCAAGAATGAAATTTCTTGGTAAAGAAGTACTGTATACATTGGTCATTTCGTTAATGATGGTTCCCAGTATATTGTCGCTTGTTCCGCTGTACATGATTTACAAGTCGCTGAATTTGTTAAACTCCTATTGGGCATTGATCGTACCCATGTGGACGACTGGACCTATTTTTGGCATATTCCTGCTGCGCGTATTTTTTGCTGCCATCCCGGAAGAAATTTTCGAAGCCGCGCGAATAGACGGTTGCGGCCCGGCAGGCCTATATGCACGGATATGTGTTCCACTTTCTTTATCCATATTAGGAGCCTTGTCTGTCATGAGCGTCATTGGAGCCTGGAATGACCTGCTCTGGCCGGTTATCGCTATATCTGACAACAAATACATGACAATTTCTGCTGGTTTGGTTAATCGCTTTGTTGGAAGCTCGGCCATGGGAGGCAGCTCTACCAATTATCCAATCCTATTCTCAGGATATTCACTTGCTTCTTTACCGTTAATCATTTTATTCTTATTCACGAGCAGAACTTATGTTCAGGGTCTCACATCATCTGCAGTGAAAATGTAGCAGTAAGAAAAAACCGCCCATGGTATACTAATCGGAAAGGGGGATTCCAATGTTTCGACTGCTTATTGCTGACGATGAAGCCAATATAAGGGAAGGACTTGCCAAGCACAACTGGTCGGCACTAGGAATCGAGCCGGTTTATGATTGCAACAATGGATTGGAAGCGCTTCGTTATATTATGGAGAACCCTGTCGATATCGTTCTAACGGATATTATGATGCCTTTCATGGGGGGATTGGAGCTTTCCGAGCAAATCAACCAGCTGTTCCCGTTTGTGAAGGTCGTTATTCTTACGGGTTACAATGATTTCGAATTTGTGCGTTCTTCACTCCGAAGTGGTGTAGCGGATTACCTGCTTAAACCAACTCTGCAGGATGAGCTTGACCGTGTATTCCATGGAGTCGTAAATGAACTGCAATTGGAACAATCGCAGAAGACCGTTTTGCTATCCTTAAAGCGTAAAGCTTTGCTGCTCCAACGCAAGGAATTTCTACAAAAGCTATTGTTTATGCCGCTATCCGCTGATGAAATCGAATGGGGCTGTGCGGAAGGAAGCATTCAGTTGAATGCTCCTGACTTCCGGGTAGCGGTCATTCAGTTAGACGGAAAGGTGAGAGCGGATTATTCAATAAAAGATTGGGAGCTGATTCTCTTCGCTTTTGAGAATACCCTTTCGGAGATTTGGGATGAACGCGGGCATGGGTACCATCTGGTGGAAGCCGAGACCGGCTTATGCCTGCTGCTGACCGCAGGTGATTCAGATAAGCTTCTCCTTCGGGCGGAAGATATCAGGAATCATTTTTACCGTTTCCGCGGGTTGTTTAAATCTACCCTTTCGATTGGTATAGGAGAAACGGTTTCTCATATTTCCGAGGTTCTATTATCTGGTGAGCAGGCAGAGCGGGTTTTAGCGGCCGAAGGAGAAGAACGGCTTTCCGTTTATGAAATTAAAGATGTTCCTTTTATGGAAGCTTCAGGGAGTGTACAGCAGGATTCAAAGGTTGAAGCAATTGAATCGGAAGGGCATATCATCTCGGCCGCGAAACAATATATCCAAAAACATTTCAAAGAGCCTATATCTCTGAAGGAAATATCTCAGCAGGTTCATGTCAACAGCTCCTATTTAAGCTATCTGTTCAAAAAATCGCACGGTGAAAACTATGTAAACTATTTAACTACCTGTCGAATGGATGAAGCCAAACGGTTATTAAGCGATCCGCAATATAAGATTTATGAAGTATCCGAGCGGATTGGTTACCGGAACACCAAGCATTTCTCGATTATTTTCAAGAGATACACCGGATTAACACCTTACGATTATCGTAGCGGCAAGTCGAAAACTTAACTATTCAGCCAAAGGTGTGTTGATCACAGTGAATTTCTTTACCCATAGAATCCGAATTGTCGGAATTTCATTGTTGCTTTCATTCGCTGCAGTTCTTGTTTTTAACCTTCATGGTGGTTCTCAAGCTAAGGAAATTTACCGTACAATTAATACTCAAGCTCAGAAAACGGTGACAGAGCAGGCTGAATATAATGCCTTGGCTTTATTCAAAGAGCTTGAAGCGCTGTCCTCACAGCTGAAGCGGCCCGAATTTACCGTGTATACTACCGATTTTCTTAACCTTGTAAGCTCCAAAGATGAACCTGAGCTAAGAAAGGATCTTAACAACCGCATAGATAAGCTGTATATGGATCCTGAATTTGTCGATAAGCTGTACATTCTTGGAGCCGATAGCAGTCAAAAAAGCTTTGTAAGCAACATTGGATCAAAAGCAGTATTAGATGAAAATCCGCCTTCGATCGAGGATCTGGAGTATGCGGGTTTATTGGATATATTCACTAATAATGGCACTGGAATTCCGCTGTATTTCAATCAAGGAGAGTTAATAGCCAAGATATATAAAAAATGGAACAGCGCTACGGATCAGCAAATCAAACGAGTTACGGCTTTTGCAAGGCAACTGGAAGGGAAGCTTCTTCTGACGAACAGGGTAAACTTTTCACTGGAGCTGCTTGTGTTGAGTTCGGATATGTTTGAAAGGTTGATTCCGGAGAAACAATTTCCCGACGTAGTTTTGTCGGTTTCCACACAGGAAGGAAAGCTGATTTGGCATAATCAGAACGAATCCGCAGTGAGAGCCGATTGGTTGGAATATGTAAAGCTATTGTCGCCCTATGGGCTCAAGATGACTATCGCCTTCCATTACAATCAGCACGCGATTTTTTCTATCCTACGTACCTATGCTGCCGTTTCTTTGGTGGTTATAGTGGCTTCTCTGATGCTGTCAATATGGATTTCCGGTAAAATAGTCTCGCCGATTGTTGAATTGTCCAAATTCATGCAGCTTGAAGGCGGAAAGCTTCCCTTGAATATTGTTCCGGAGAATTGGGCGGGGAAGCAATGGCTGCCTCATCTGTCTGTCCGTTTAAAGGTGCTTTATTTATTCATGCTTTCAGTAGGGCTCCCGATTATATTTGCTATTATTTTCTATTGGCAGCTTTTGAATACTTTTTCTAACCATCAGCTGCAGAGCTCTATGGAAAGAATCACGGATCAGACCGGGTTGACGGTTAGCAACGAGATGCAGCGCTATGAACGCATGGTTCAGCAGCTGTCGGAGAATGCAGATTTGCTCAGCAGAATGAACCGGTCTACGGACGTTTTATCTGGCGGGACGGCACCGAGTGTGGATGGGCAATACGATTATACCACTCTTGGCGACTTATCCTATTTTGTCTTGTTTGATTCTCTTGGCAGAGTAAACTATTCCTCTATATTCTCAGATTCTCCTGCTTTATTTCATTTGGAGCCTAGTGTTTTTAGTAATGACCCAGACCAGGACCTGTTATGGCAGCCACAAGGACCTGATATTTTTCGTAAGGATACGTTGAAAATTGTCGGAAATCTCTATAAAAGCGGACAAAAAAATTCGGAAAGAACCGGATATATTCAAATTGTATTAAAGCCGGACGTCTTCCAGTCGATCCCGCTGCCTGCCTCTGTCAATTGGAAGCTGTATACCAATCTAGATCAATTGTTGTACGACGTCTTCAGCACGAAAAGTGAGCTGTTAAATGAACTGCGGAATTATACTTCCGTTAATCGAAGTATTGCCGGAACAGACAGAAAGCTGGTGCTGCAGTATCCGAAGGATTTAAGCAATGATTTAAGAAATCGTCTGCTATTAACGGATTTGGTGGTACTCCTGACTGTTTTTGCCGTGTGCATGTTAGCAGGTCAAGGAATGTCTCATATAATCGTAAGGACGATCCGCAAAATGCAGATCAGGATGGATCAAATGTCGGATAACTATTTGCAACCCAAATTTCAATATCGCTCCAATGACGAGCTAGGGGTACTAGTTCAGAGCTTTAATGAAATGATTTACAAAATTAATCTATTAATGAGGGAAAACATCGAAAGCCGGACTCGGGAACAGACGATGCTCATGCTGAAGTCGCAGGCGGAATTAAATATGCTGCAGCAGCAAATTAACCCGCATTTTCTCTATAACACTTTGGAGTCGATCAACATGGAAGCACAGGCTAGCGAATCGCCGAAGATAAGTACGATGGTCAGCGCTCTTGCGCAGATATTTCGCTACAGCATCAGTAAGGGACCGGAGTTAGTGCCGTTAAGCACTGAAATAAAGCATACGCAAAATTATATTGCCATTCAACAAATTCGCTTTCGCGACAGATTTTCCGTGGAATACCAGATATCTGAAGAAGTGTTATCCCAGCCGGTTTTAAAGTTTATTCTTCAGCCCATAGTAGAGAATGCGATCCAGCATGGATTATCTGAATATACATCTGGCGGTGAACTCCATATTTCGGCAAAATGTGAAAACGGGTGTATTCAAATAAGGGTTGCCGACAACGGAGTTGGAATGAAAAAAAACCAAATACAGGAGATACATGAGCGTATGCAGGTAATGGACTTTCAAGCAGCGGATGACAAAGTGCCTACAAGCCGATCCGGCTACGGGATGGATAATGTCTTTCGCAGGCTGCAGCTCTATTACGGAGGAAAGGCCGAATTTAGAATCGAAAGCAAGCTAATGAAGGGGACAACCATTGTACTTATAATTCCTTTTCATATGGATATGAAGAATTAGAAATGGGGGGCACAACGATCATGAGGATCGACTATTTGACATGTAATTATTTAAAGGATCCGTTGGGCGTTGAGCTGCCAAAACCACGGTTAAGCTGGGTGCTGGAATCTCAAGTGCGGTGGCAGATGCAATTCGCTTATCGAATTGTTGCAGCAAGCAGCAGAGAAAAGCTGGATGAGCATATACGAGATTTATGGGATACCGGTAAGGTGGAGTCGAGCCAATCTATTCACGTAGCATACAAGGGACAGCCGCTTAAGTCAGCGCAGACAGTATTTTGGAAAGTGTGTATATGGGATAAAGACGGTATTAGGTCGGAGTGGAGCGATGCAGCCAAATTTGAGATGGGGCTGTTAGATAACAAGGATTGGTATGCTAATTGGATTGGGCATCCTTCAGGGCGAACTGAAGCCGAGAAGTCAGTACCGGCACCGTTGTTTCGTAAATCCTTCGAAATGGTCAAAAAAGCTGTCAGTGCCAGGGTGTATGTCTCTGGACTAGGCTATTACGAGCTTTATCTTAACGGTGTGAAAATAGGCAATGATGTACTCACTCCCGGTTTTACTAATTATAATGAAAGCGTACTATATAACACCTATGATATAACGGATCAGTTATCTGCAGGAACCAATATATTAGGTGTAATTCTTGGTAACGGCTGGTATAACTGTTTTACTTCAGATGTATGGAATCATAAAGCTGCCGCATGGAGGGACCAGCCTAAATTCATCCTACAGTTAAAGGTCATGTATGACAATGGCGATAGCATGACTGTTGGGAGTGATGCCAGCTGGACTTGCTCCGAAAGCCCGATTATTTTTGATGGCCTTAGGAACGGAGAGTTCTACGATGCCAGATTGGAACAGCCTGGCTGGAATTTGCTTGAATTTGACGACAGCTTGTGGAAAAAAGTAAGAATAGTTCGCAGTCCTGGGGGGATTTTAAAATCAAATCAAATGACCCCAATCCAAATTACTAGCACAATTGAACCGATTAATCTTAAGGAAGTTAGCCCAGGCGTTTGGGTGTATGATTTAGGGCAGAATATATCAGGTTGGGCACAGATTAGGCTGAGTGGACCGGCGGGTACAGAAATCACCATAAAATACTCGGAAAAAATAAAGCAGGATGGAAGCATAGATACATCCAATATAGACAGCTTTGTGTACAGCGGGCAGTTTCAAACTGATCGATATACGCTTAAGGGTGGATGTCAGGAGGAATGGGAACCGCGGTTTGTTTACCATGGGTTTCAATATGTGGAGATAACAGGTTTTCCCGGAACACTGACCCTTGAGAATTTTCGGGGCCGTGTGGTGCACACAGCATTTGAATCCAGAGGGGAATTCGAGTGTTCCAATCAGCTGTTGAATGATATTCAACGGTGCGCCAGATGGTCTACGCTTACTAACTATCATGATATTCCGACGGATTGCCCGCACCGTGAGAAGAACGGTTGGTCGGGTGATGCCCATTTGTCAGCGGAGCAAACGCTTTTCAATTTTAATCCCATGTCAGCCTATGTTAAATGGATGAGTGATTTTAAAGATGCTCAAACCCCAAGCGGACAGCTTCCCGGTATCATTCCGACTGGCGGCTGGGGCTATTACTGGGGGAGTGGACCAGCCTGGGATAGCGGGATATTCCTTATTCCTTGGAATTTATACGAATATTGCGGTGATACCGCTTTGCTTGAATATATGTTCGACTCTATGAAAGCCTATATGAACTATCTCGTATCCATGGCAGATGGTTATTTGGTTGATTTCGGACTGGGAGACTGGTGCCCGCCGACTGGCGGTGCGATGGAGCATGCTTGTCCAACAATTGTGACGGATACAGCCTATTTCTATATCGATGCCGTTATTGCAGCAAAGACTGCAAAAATCTTGAATAAGTATGATGAGTCTCAGCAATATCTCGAGCTGGCTGATAGGATTCGCGAGGCTTTTCGCAGCCGCTTTCTTAATTCAGAAACAGACCAAATCGAAGGGGATTGCCAAACCTCCTTAGCTTGCGCTTTATATATGGGATTCGTTAATGAAGCAGAAAAACCAATTGTTTTGCAAAATTTATTGGCGAAGATCCATCAGAACGACATGCATCTGGATTGCGGCATTCTGGGCACCAAATTTCTGCTGCATTCGCTATCCGAGCTTGGGCAGGCGAACATCGCTTATGTTATCGCTACCCAAACTACATTTCCTAGCTGGGGCCACTGGATTCAACAGGGAGCAACTACGCTTTGGGAGAATTGGAATGGTGCTGAATCCCGCAATCATCACATGTTCAGTGACGTAAGCGCATGGTTCTATAAAGGGCTTGCGGGGATCCAGCCAGACAGTCATGAGCCGGGATTCAAGCATACTATATTGCGTCCTAATCCCGTACCTGATCTGGATTGGGCTAATGCGTCCCATCGCTCGATGTATGGGCAAGTAGCTTGCCGATGGCAGGTAGAAGGGAATATATTCCGAATCAAAATAATCATTCCGGTAAATTGCCATGCAACGTTATTCGTCCCTGCAGATTTCAAAGGGGAAGTTTTAGAGAATGGAAAAGTGCCCCAGGATATTGAAATTAGCCAAGTGGACAATGTTTATAAAATAGCTCTGGGATCAGGGGAATACAATTTAGAAATAATGAGAGACAAAATTCACTGAGAACCTTCTTTTAATGTGCATCAGAAACTGAGAAATTAATGCTTTTACATGGAGACTAATAGAATGGTTGATATTTTTGTGCAATCTGCCAAAATGTACAAACCAAATCGAAAGTTTCCCTGATTGAAAAGGCGAGTTCTGGTAGTTAAACTTATTTTATGGCTTCTGGTTGTGATTTTATGGAGCCATTTAAAACGACAATTACGACCGAAAAAACCGTATCGTGGCCGAAAATCACGTATACACTCAGGTTTAACTAAATTTAAAGCATATAGAAAATAAGGAGAAGTGTACAATGTCAAATGTAGCGGCAGAACAAACAATTTCGCAAGAGAAGATTAATTTTTATAGAGAAAATGGGTTTGTGCAAATGGATAATCTGCTTTCAACGCAAGAATTGGAAGAGCTGCGCGAATATATGGCTGAGGTCATGGAGGCTGAAGGCGGACATTCCACGCAGACCGATAAAAAAGGAGGCACCTATTACCGTGTGCTGAATCAGAAAGTCAATACATGGAGAGATCATGGCGGCATGGGCAAGTATTCCTTTCATCCCCGTTTTGCAGAAATAGCCCGTTGTTTGACCGGGGCCAAGGGAATTCGATTTTTCCACGATCATGCACTCTTGAAAATGCCGGGCGATTCGAAACCAACCCCTTGGCACCAAGACTTGGTGTTCTGGCCGATGAATGAAACAGGAGCGCTCTCGATTTGGATTGCGCTTGATGATGTCGATGAGAATAACGGCTGCATGATGTTTGTTCCTAAATCACACACAGCAGGCAAACTGACTCCTATTAATCTGGTTGATCCGACAGATATCAATGAGTATGTGAAAGGAACCGAAATTGCCCAACAGCAGCCAGTTAAAGTCCCCATGAAAGCAGGGAGCTGTACGTTTCATGATGGGCTGACCTTTCATTATGCACATGCTAACGTGACAGAGAAACCACGCAGGGCATTGGCCATCATTTATATGCCGGACGGTACGACCTATAGCGGTGTTTCCCACCTGATCACAGATAATTTAGACTTAAAAGAGAACGAGCCCATTCGAGGCAGGATGTTTCCTTTGCTTGCAGTCGAGGTTGAATAATGCAAGAGACAGCACTTAAACGCAAATGGAAATTGTTTGTTATTCATCATTCTCATACCGATATCGGATATACAGACAGGCAGGAAAAGATTGAAAAAAATCATATCGATTATATAAAACAGGCGGTCATGATTGGGGAATCGATTCGCTCTGGGAAAAAGAAGGAGTGGCAGGGGTTTAAATGGACATGTGAAACCTTCTGGGCTGTTGAACGATTCCTGGAGCAGGCAGATATGAACACCCAGCAGTTATTTGTAGATGCAGTGAAATCCGGTGATATCGAATTAACCGCAAGCTATCTCAATCTAACAGAGCTAATGGACTTTGAAATGCTAAAAACAATGATGGGTAAAGCAGTAAAGTATGGTGAATCTATTAATGTCAAAGTGGATACGGCCATGACTGCTGATATTAATGGTTATAGCTGGGGATATGCTCAGTGCCTGAAAGATTTGGGCATTGAGAATTTATTCTCTTGCATTCATACCTATCATGGAATGTTTCCGATTGGAAGCAAGCAAATTCCCTTTTGGTGGGAAACGCCCAAAGGGAATAAAATCCTGGTTTGGAATGGTGACCATTACCAGTTAGGCAATGATCTTGGGTTAGTGCCAGGCGCGCTTCATTCTTATAATATTAAAGATGAATTTCAAACAACTGCGTATATGCCGGAGCATAGGGAAATTGCCGAGAAACGCATTCACCGTTATTTGAGCCAGCTTGAGCAGGAAGATTATCCTTATGATTTTGTTCCGGTGATGGCATCGGGCCTAATAACGGATAATGCTCCGCCAAACGGCCAGATTATGGACTTTATCCATAAGTGGAATTTGCACTACGGAGCAAGTGTCCATATTGAGATGACAACCTTAAATAGCTTTTTTACTCATTTGAGGAAACAGGAGAAGAACATACCCATTTTCAAAGGAGATTGGCCGGATTGGTGGGCAGACGGAGTCGCATCCACACCTGTTCCAACAAAAGTGTTTAGAGAAGCTCAGCGAAACCTTAGAGTTGTCAAGCAGCTTGACCCCTATAACAAAGTTGCAACTATTGGCTTGGTAAAACAAGCAGAGTATAATCTGTCTATGTATGCTGAGCATACATGGGGGCATTGGGCTTCCGTAATGGAGCCTTGGGATACAACTGTCCAGTCTTTGGAGTTTCGTAAAGGAATGTTTGCTTATCAAGCGCACCAAATCGTTTCCAGCTGTTTGGACAAGATCCTTGAAGCTAAAGGTGAAGTTCCATTAGTTGCGGATAGGCCAATGAATTATCAGGTAATTAATCCCCATCCATTTCCTATCACGGATATGGCAAAGCTTAATATAGATTTCTGGGAAGTTTTTTTACTAGGAAATGGACTTCAGGTTATAGATCTGAATACTGGCAAGGTTGTTCCACATCAATTGTTTAGAAGCGTTAAATGTACTCAAGTATGTATCATTCAACATTTGGAGGCTGGGGAGGAGAGAAAGCTGCAAATTCTCCCAGTAGTGGCAATAAAGCAATTTACTGTCAGCAATCATCAAGGTATCGGTGCTGATGGTATTAATGACATTTCAGGTGCGAAGGAAGAGATTAATGTAAATGAGAACTCTTTGGAAACACCCTTTGTATGCATAGCCTGGAAGGAAAAAGAAGGTATAGTTTCCTGGTTTGATAAAAAATCGGGGAGTGAGCTTTTAAGAAACGACAGGATACACAATGCTTTTACACCGGTATATGAGATAACACCTTTCGATGGTATTGATCAAGCATGCGGGACAAGAATAAAAATGGGGAGAAATCGAAAACGGATTAATGTTTCGCGAAGCATAGGTACGTTTTCTGGAGTCAAGCTGGTTGAAAAAGGACCTCTCTTTACAATGGTGGAACTGCACTATGAGCTTGCGGGAACAACGTTTTACTCAGTAGTATTAACAGCATATGCAGGATTGCCAAGAGTGGATATCTCTGTCCGAATGAATAAGGACAATGTATGGGAGCCAGAAAATATATATCTTTCTCTGCCTTTTGCTGCAGGTGACCCGATGTCCTCTGAAACCTGGATTGAGAAGACCGGAGCCATACTTCGGCCTCGAATTGACCAGCTGCCCGGAACAGGAATTGATTTCTACTGCATTCAGGAAGGAATAGCCTTATCGGCAAAAGAACAAGGCTTGGCTATTGCAATCCGGGATGCTCCTTTAATTCAGCTTGGGCCGCTTGAATTCGGCGTAAGACAGTTAAAGGCAGAGAACGGAATTTATGATGATGCTGGGCATTTATATTCATGGGTGCTTAATAATTTCTGGGATACTAATTTCAAAGCAGCATTAGGCGGTTTCTATGAATTCAGGTACTCCCTCTCATGGGGGGGAGATATAGTGTTGCCTGAAGAAGCAATAAGAAAATGCCATGCTATGAATACAGAAGTAATTTGTGTAAGGACTACTTAGTGTTTAAGATTTTTAATGGACTATTTCACGCGGCGTTTTACCAGACAATTAGGTGTCAATCCAAAACTTCTATATTGTATTACAAGAAGTAGAAATGAAAGAAGCACTTGAAGTTAGTTCTTCAAGTGCTTCTCCTATATTACATAGAGATAAATTAACTTATTTTTTGACAAGCTGATCAAAAATGCCGCCATCTACAAAGTGAGCTTTCTGCAAATCATCCCAGCCACCTAGATCATCATCTACAGTCAATAGAGTAACATCAGGGAATTGCTCGGGGAATTGCTCGGCAACTGAAGCGAGGCGCGGTCGGTAATAATTCTTAGCTGCAATAGTTTGTGCTTCCTCCGTATACAGAAAGTTTAAGTAAGCAGTAGCTACCTCTGAGGTTCCATCGCTTGTTGCGTTCGAGTCAATAACTGAAACAATAGGCTCTACGGATAACGTAATAGAAGGAACAATCACCTCGATAGTGTCTTTACCCGTTGTGCTAGCAAGCTGTAGGGCTTCGAGTTCTGTGGTAATCCAGATATCCCCTTTGTTATTGTCCAGAAAAGCGCTTTTGGAAGCTGCGACATCCGCATAAAGCTCTGGAACGTTGGCATAAAGCGTTTTAACAAAAGTCTTCGCTTGTTCTTCATCACCGTTTTCATTCAGTCCATTTGCCCAAGCGGCTAGATAGCTCCAACGTGCATCACTATAGGTTTTGGGATTAGTTGCAATAATTTGAATGTCTGGCTTAACTAGATCTTCCCATTCCTTAATTTCCTTAGGGTTACCTTTACGAACGACAAAAGCTATTGCTGTTGTGTAAGGTGAGCTGTTGTTCTCTAAGCGCTGCTGCCAGCCTTCTTTAATTAGGCCTTTGGTTTGAATGGCGTCAATATCAAGACCGACACCTAATGAAACAACATCTGCTTTTAATTGGCCATCCATTATGGCTTGACTTTGTTTAGTTGAATTTCCTAATGATTCTTTAATAGTTACCGTTTGTTTTGTTTTTTCACTCCAATAGGGAATGAAGCTGGTATCAATTGCTTTGAAGAATGAGCTGGCTTCATCCGTTGTAGCGTGATTCAATTCAACGGCTTTGGTGTAGTCGGATTTGGTTGCTTCAGCTTCAGCATTATCCGATTTAGATGAGCAAGCGGATAAAACCAGGATGATGGCGGTAAGAAATAATAAACCATAAAAACGCTTCTTATTCATAATGTAGACTCCCTTTTTTGATGTTTAATATTTAATTCCGATAAAAATAATAGGAATTAATGGAATTATTGTAACAACTCTAATATGACACTGTCAATAAGAAAAAATATTTCCATTATTTCGTTAATTCATAGTTGACAGCTAGGAATAGTGTGTAATATGATGAGTTTGTAAATATAACCAGCCGGAAGGCATTACAAAAACCAAATAAGGGAGATTACCACAATGAAAAAAACAGCGCGTTTGTTATTCCTCGCATTACTTGTATTTGCTTTAACTACAACCAGTGTTTTTGCCCAAGTAGCCAAAAAGAATGTTAAGAAGGACGTCACACTATTGAATGTTTCCTACGATCCAACTCGTGAGTTGTATGTAGATTACAACAAATCCTTCGCTAAGTATTGGAAGAAGAAAACAGGACAGAACGTAACCATTAAGCAATCTCATGGTGGTTCAGGCTCACAAGCTCGTGCGGTTATCGATGGTTTGCAAGCAGACGTTGTTACACTAGCACTTGCTTATGATGTATCAGCTATTGCCAAGACAGGTTTGATCAGCACTGGCTGGCAGGATCGTTTGGCTAAGAACAGCGCGCCTTATACATCCACCATTGTTCTATTAGTAAGAAAAGGCAACCCGAAAGGCATTAAGGATTGGAATGATCTAATCAAACCAGGCGTTTCTGTTATTACACCAAACCCAAAAACATCAGGTGGAGCTCGTTGGAACTACTTGGCAGCTTGGGGATATGCATTAGCTCATAACAATAATAACGAAGAGAAAGCTAAAGAATTCGTAGCTGCTTTATACAAGAATGTACCCGTACTTGATTCAGGTGCAAGAGGTTCAACAACCACTTTCGTTGATAAAGGACTAGGCGATGTATTGATTGATTGGGAGAATGAAGCCTACTTGTCGAAAAAGGAATACGGAGATAAATTCGAGATTATTACGCCATCATTAAGTATTCTTGCAGAGCCTACAGTTGCCGTTGTTACTAAGAATGTAGCTAAGCATGACACGCGTGAAGTTTCCACGGCATACTTGGATTACCTTTACACAGAAGAAGGTCAGAAAATCGTTGCTAAGAATTTCTACCGTCCTTCCAATCCTAAGATTGCTAAACAATTTGAAAGCCAATTCCCTACGCTGAATTTGATCAATATCAAAGATTTTGGTGGCTGGGATAAAGCACAGGCTACACATTTTGCAGACAAAGGTACGTTTGACCAAATCTATTCACCTAAAAAATAATTCTGTACGATGAACCTAATTGGAGAGGAAAATCTAAATATGAAACCTAAATCATCCCGAAAAAGTAAATTAATTAAGCTTACCTTAACCGCATTTCTGAGCTTTCAAGCAATCGGATTCGGGATTGTAGCCTCCGCCTCTGCTGAATCAGTTATCTCTCTTTCTATAAATGGAGTTACGCAGCAAGGAAACGCACCTGTTTTGAAGAACGGAAATATTCTAATTTCTGTAAATGAGTTTGCTGCTTCTATTGGAGCGACCGTAGAATGGGATGCAACAGCTAAGAAAATCACCCTTACACAAGGAGCGCGTGTGATCGTTCTTACGATCGATTCCAAATCGGCTCTAATCAATGGTAAAAAAGCAGCTTTAACACAAGCTCCATTATGGAGTAGTGATCAAGCTTGGGTTCCAGCTCGTTTTGTAAGTGAAGCACTTGGTTCCGCAATAAGCTGGGATGCAGCAACCAAAACATTAAGTGTGCAAACACAATGGAATATATCCTCGCAAAACGGAAAAGCAAGCTTCATTAACCGTTTTGGCGAAGCTGCAATTGCTGGTAGTTTTGAAGAAGCATCTGAGTTTCAAGAGGGTTTAGCTGCAGTTAAGTCCAATGGTAAATTTGGCTTCATCGATCCAAGCGGTAAAGTAATCATTGAAGCGAAATATGACAGTGTTTATGATTTCAATGAGGGGGCTGCCCTTGCTGTACAAGGCGGTAAATACGAATATATTGATAAAAAAGGCAGTTCCGTTATCCAATCTGTCTATCAATATCAAGAAGCTTTTGATTTCTCTGATGATGTAGCACTTATTATCTCGGATGATAAATTTGGGTATATCGATCGTACTGGAAAGCTAATTATTCCTGCAACATTTGAGGATGCGTTTGATTTCTCAGAAGGTTTAGCCGTTGTTCAAGTCGATGGCGCTTACGGATTTATCGATAAAACGGGAGCTGTGGTAATCAAGCCGGAATTCCAAGCTGCCTCTCCTTTTGTAAATGGTTTATCCTTGGTGCAGGTAGATGGTTCGTTTGGCTTTATTAATCCAAAAGGTGAGTTCGTGATTCCTGCGGATTATGAGGAAGCCTTTCCTTTCAGTGATGGCCTAGCAGCTGTGAAAATGGATGGTCTTACGGCTTACATCGATCAAACCGGTAAAGTTATTCTGCAAACGGAATACGAAAATGCTGGAGATTTCAGCGAAGGTTTAGCAACGTATGAAGACGAAAATGGGAACTATGGCTACATCAATAAAAAAGCTGAAGTTGTGATTGAAGCTAATTATTTAGAAGCGGATAAGTTTCATAACGGTTTAGCTCCCGTTTCCAATGGTGAGGTAAAGATCTATATTGATCAAACCGGTACATTTATTGCAATTGGACCAAACGCGTAAATTGGTTTCTAATGATCGAGGCACTCCGAGAGGGGTGTCTCTTTTTGTGCTATAATAACTCTAGTGAATGCGGAATAATTTAATGGAGAAAGGACTAGCCACCGTGGATTATATCAAAAAAGAAAATCTCTCCGAGCTCGTATCGAGAAAAATTCGTCGGGCTATCCTACTTGGGGACTTTGCAAACGATCTTCATTTGGCGGAACCTAATCTGGCTAAGGAATTTGGTACAAGCCGTGGTCCCATTCGTGATGCGCTGCAGATGCTGATCCATCAGGGATTTGCCGAACGCCTTTCCAATGGCAGGGTTATGGTGAAGCGGTTTACGGTGAAGGATATTCAACATTTATACGAGTTTAGATATATTCTGGAAAGCCATGCTGTCTTAAAATGCGCCAATTATGCGGACATATCGATTTCAATCGAGCGGCTTTATGGCATTCTTGATAAAATGTCAAATAACCGGATTACTGCAAGTGAATTTTCCAGCTTAGACATGGATTTTCATAAAACAATTGTCATTATGTCACATAATAAATCGCTAATTCAGTCCTGGTATGGGATGGAAGAGGTCATTAAATCGATTCTCGAGATAACCAATCAAGGCAATCCGCGTGCAGAAACGATCGTTGAGAAGCATAGAGACATTACCAAAGCTTTAGAAAAAAAAGATTTTGAGCTGGCTACAATGCTGTTAAAAGAACACTTTAATTTAGGTGAAGAAGCAATGATTAACAATATAAACAAACTAATGATTATTACGGAATGAGATGAAGTAATCTTTTTTCGCAATCTTAGGTTGTTTACCTGCCATTAAAACTGTTGACAGTTATACATTATGAAATTATATTTAAGTGAGTCAGAGCAGCTACATGATGGTTATCCCTAACTATATGAGGAGATGAGTTAATTGAAGGCTTATATAACACCACATGATTTCCCTAATTTAGATCAAGAAACGAAAATGCTGGCAGAGCTCGGTGTGGAACTGGAGTTAATCAATAGTGTAGATCCAAAGGTCATTGCTGAAAAAGCTAAAGATGGCGTCGCTTTATTCGTGCAGTATACGAAGATACCGCAAGAAACCATTGAACAGCTGGATCAGTGCAAAATTATTCTGCGTTATGGGATTGGATATGACAATATTGACCTGCAAGCAGCTGGGAAAAAAGGGATCTACGTCAGCAATGTGCCCCATTATTGCGGGGATGAAGTGGCTGACCATACTTTAGCTTTCATGCTAACGGCAGCTCGTAAGCTGATCGCGATAAATGCGGGAGTTCACGCAGGCGGCTGGAGCTTCATGCAGCATCGGCCCATTTACAGCTTAGCCCGTAAAACCTTAGGGCTGATCGGCTGCGGATATATTGCTCAAAAGGTGGCTTCACGTGCTAAGGCATTTGGGATGGATATAGTTGCCTATGATCCATGGCTAGCTCAGGATAAAGCAGCAGCTATGGGCATTGAGCTAGTAAGCTTGGAAGAATTGTGTGCAAGAGCTGATTTTGTTTCCTTGCATCTTCCTTTGAGCGCGGAAACCTATCATTTTGTCAATAAAGCGTTGGTGGCCAAAATGAAGGACAGCGTGATCATCATGAACACTGCGCGTGGTGCCTTAGTAAACGCAGCGGATATGAGAGAAGCGCTGTTGGATAATAAGATCGGCATGATTTGCCTCGATGTGTTGGAAACAGAGCCACCCGAAGCTAATCATCCGCTTATTGGATTGGAAGGGGCTATTCTTACGCCACACTCAGCTTATTATTCAGAAGAATCATTACCAGCCTTGCAGAAGATGGCTGTTGAGGAAGTAGCCAGAGTCATTCGCGGGGAGCGTCCGCTTTCACCTGTTAATCTTAAATGGTGGGTTTAATCATATATTCTCAAAAGTGTAAAGCAGCCGTTATTAATGGCTGCTTTATTAATAATTTCTTCAGCTTGATTATTCGTCCAATCCTATGGGATGATAGCAACAAGAGCTAGGAGGGATTGAGTATGGGGAAAATAATTAGCTTTCAAAAGCTAAGCGAGTCTCACATGGAGCGTATTTACAAAGCTGCACCAGAGATGGAACTGATAGTAGCGGACGAATCAGACGTTTGGAAATCTCATTTATCGGACGCAGAGGTTATTATCGGTTGGCATTCGCTTATTGCAGAGCATATCATACAGCCTGAGACTAAGCTGCGTTGGATCCAAAACTGGGGAGCGGGCGTTAATCACTTTCCTTTTGATAGATTGGCTAAGAGTGGTATTGTACTAACTAATACAAGCGGAGTGCACGCATTTCCAATCGCCGAGACGATCTTTGCCATGGTGTTATCTTTTACAAGGAAGTTAAACACGTCTATTCGGAATCAAATTAATCAAGTATGGAAGTCAGAAACAGCGGATGAAATTCATGGCAAGACCATTAGCATTATTGGTGTAGGTGCAATCGGCAAAGAGACAGCTAAGATAGCTAAAGCATTCGGTATGACAGTTTGGGGCGTCAGCTATTCAGGGAGACCTGTGGCAAACGTGGACAAGATAGTAAAGCGTAATGGCCTTGAGGAAGCATTAAAAGAGAGTGACTTTATTGTAATGACAGTGCCGCTTACAGATGAAACAAGACATATGATTGGTGAAAAAGAATTCGCCGTTATGAAGCCTTCAGCTATGTACATCAATATTGGCAGAGGACAGACTACGGATGAAAAGGCGCTTGCTGCTGCCTTGCAGAGTGGCGGAATAGCTGGTGCAGGATTGGATGTATTCGAGCAGGAGCCATTGCCGGCAGACAGTCCACTCTGGAAAATGGACAATGTAATTGTATCGCCTCATCACGCAGGGGCGACGGTTCAGTATGACGAGCGTGCTGTTGAAATCTTCTTACGCAATTTAGAGGATTTTATAGCAGGAAGAGAGCCATCCGTTAATCGAGTTGATTTAGCAAAACAGTATTGAGGTGTTGTTTGATTGAAACCTATGTTTTGTATGTGCGCTCTGCTCAGGAAAAAAGATAGTATTAGCTAGAAATGGTGCACTTCTGCACCACATTAGCTCAGAGCCGGTTCATTTCAGTAAACAAGGTGCACTTCTGCACCACATTAGCTCAGAGTCGGCTCATTTCAGTAAACAAGGTGCACTTCTGCACCACATTAGCTCAGAGCCAGCTCATTTCAGTAAACAAGGTGCACTTCTGCACCTCATTACCTCAGAGTCGGCTCATTTCAATAAACAAGGTGCGCTTCTGCACCTGATTACCTCAGACTGGGCTCATTTCAGTAAATAAAGTTATACCTGAAGCATGTGCATATTAACTATATATGTTTGTATTATAATTTGGATTTTAGTAGGTTTTTAGAATAATGTTTGGGGTGATAGAATGGCTGAGCGAATAAATGCAGAGAAGGTTCAGATTAAGGAATGGGCAGAAGAAAACCTAACTTTACTGAAGCTTATTAATGCTCCTGAGATGATGGAACACCTTGGAGGGCCGGAAAGCGAGGAGCAGATTATCGCTCGACATAAGCGCTATCTGGCTATCGGGGGAAGAGGAACTGGGCGGATGTTTAGCATTGTGCTGCTCCCAGGTCTTGAAGTCGTTGGGAGTGTTGGTTATTGGGATAGCGTCTGGCAAGATGAGTCCGTGTACGAAATTGGTTGGAGTGTCCTGCCAGCCTTCCAAGGCAGAGGCTTAGCGACGGCAGCTGTCGCAGAAGCCATCGTTATCGCCAGCAAGGAGCACAAACATAGCTCTATCCATGCGTTCCCGTCAATTAGCAATCCTGCTTCTAATGCGGTTTGTCGGAAGCTCAACTTCTCCCTGATTCGTGAGTGTGAATTCGAATATCCTCCAGGAAATAGGATGAATTGCAACGACTGGAGCTTGGAGATTACGTAAATATTGCAAAATATATTTTAACATGTTATTATCTGTTTGAACGTTCATTCAACTAATTAGTGAAGCAAGGAGATTACCTATGTCAGAGCTAGACAAACGCGAGAAAATTATAGCGGCCGCTTATAATGTATTGTCAGTAAAAGGGTATGATCTTGCATCAACCAAAGAGATAGCTCGTACAGCGGGTGTCGCTCAGGGCTTGATCAATTACTATTTTCCAAGTAAAGATCTGTTGTTTGCTGAAGTGTTTCGCCGTGAAACAGCGAAGTATTGCGAAAGCTTTGAATTCCTCAAGCATTTAGATAATAAACCCTTAACGATTGAGACGATTAAAGAACTATTAGAAGAACCGAAAACCAGAGTAATCAGTGATCCCGATTGGTATACTCTTCGCAATGAGCTTTCGGCAATTGGCCTTCGTGGAGGAAATACATCTGAAATTCTCAAAGAAATGCTGACAACCAAGCGCAAATTTATTGGCGGTATCGTTGAAGCTGTGACCCATTTGCCACAAGAACAAGCAAGTACGATCGCATCTATACTCTATGCCGTCTTTGAAGGCTTGGGATTACAAAAAATTGCAGACCCTGAATTTAACTACGATCAGGCTTTTGATACACTTGCAGTCATGTTAGGCGCATATTTGGAGGCAATCTCCCCGAAAAAAGAGGAATCATAATCTCTTTTTTTACATATTATTGTTTGAACGTACAAACAAAATACAAAATAAGGAATGGTGGATGAAATGCATAATGTTCTGCGTATTTGGGGCAAGGGTGTTTATAAAGCAAGATGGTTTATTATTGTCGCTTGGTTGATTCTAATCATTCTCGGCGGTTCAGTATTCGCAAAGCTTCCATCGCTGCTAAGTGGCGGGGGCTGGGATGTACCGAATTCACAATCTGCTATCGCGGGAGAGCAGCTTGCTTCTCAATTTGCAGGCAGATCAGAAAGCTCTTTAACGCTAGTGCTTCGCGATCCTGATCACGCAGTTGGGACGCCTGAATATAAAGATAAGCTTAAACAAATAGTAGATCGTTTGAAAACGGAAGAGGGTGTGGCTGATGTATTCAGCATTCTTACTGCATCGGAAGCCGTGAGCCAGGGATTAATCGGCACAGATAAGAATATGAGTATTGCCTTCATCGATATGAATATTAAAGCAGATTACGTAATGAACAATGTAACCCTATACCAAGAGCGTTTGGTTGAGCAAGCCAAGTTACTTGGAGTTGAAGCGCATTTAGTGGGAACGACAGCTTTCCAAGGTGAGAATAGTGAGCAAAGTAAGCAAGGCTTAGCTAAAGCGGAGATGATTGTATTTCCTTTGATCCTCCTCATTTTACTGCTGATTTTTCGCTCAGTTGTCGCGACAATTACATCTTTAGTAGTTACGATTAGCTCTGTGTTAGTTGCCATGGGTATCGTATATGTGGTCGCCAATCAGGTAGAGCTTTCAGTGTTTGTGACAAATTCTGCGTTAATGTTAGGATTAGGGATTGGGATTGATTATTCATTATTCATGATTAATCGCTTTAAGCAGGAGCTAGAGAATAATAATAATACGATAGATGCCTTATTAAGAACCATGGAAACGACCGGTCATACCGTGCTATTCTCGGCGATTACAGTAATTGCGGCTTTATCAGCATTATTCGTCGTACCGCTCCCAGCTATTAAAGCTATCGCCTTTGGAGGCATAGCCGTAGTGTTCGTAGCGGGGCTAATTAGCCTTAGTTTGCTACCTGCTATTTTGGGAGTATTGGGTGCTCGCATTAACAAAGGTAAAATACCATTCTTATCGAGTTCAACCACATCTCCAAAAACTAGCGGCTGGAAGAGATGGACGAAAGCCATTATGCGACGTCCAGTTGTGTATTTGCTAGCTGCTTTATTAATCTTAGCGGCAGTAGCAGTTCCGGCTGCAGGGATGAAGCTTTATTCGCCAGACATGCAGATTCTGCCAGCGGATACAGGCGTGCGACAAGGCTTTGCGATGCTGGAACAATCCTTTGGCAAGGGCGCCACAAGTCCGATTAGCATTGTACTGCATAACGAAAAGACTGATTTGCGGACTGCGGATGCCATCACGACAATTACCACATTGCAAACCAAGCTGGAGCGAGGAAATGATGTTGCTCATGTATCTTCAGTAGCTTCCTTCTTCCCTAACACGGATGCAGCTGTGGTCACAGATTTATTAAAAACGGAAAGCACGCTTCCTGCAGATGTCAGAAAAATGACAGACCGATATCTAAGTCAGGATGGTCATACAGCATTGCTTGAGCTGCAATTGGATCAATATGGCGCAAGTGATGCAAGTAAAGATGTCGTTATACAGCTTCGTGATACCGTTTTACCGGAATTCGCTTTACCAGAGGGAACCTCCTTTAGTATTGGCGGAGAAACGATGCAAG
This sequence comes from Paenibacillus psychroresistens, assembly GCF_009728935.1. Taxonomy (GTDB): domain Bacteria; phylum Bacillota; class Bacilli; order Paenibacillales; family NBRC-103111; genus Paenibacillus_AC; species Paenibacillus_AC psychroresistens. Next base: position 828,210 of record NZ_CP034235.1, read on the forward strand.
GGATAGATTCATCTAAAGCGATTAATGATAGCTTACTGCCAGCCCTTGGAATTATGCTTGTCCTAATCTTCATCATTTTAGTTGTTACATTCCGCAGTATTCTGCTTCCATTGAAAGCTATTATCTTAAATTTATTCTCTGTTGCAGCAACTTATGGAATCCTCGTATTGGTTTTCGCCAAGGGATATGGAGTAGAAATATTTAATGCTCAAGCGAATGGTTATATCATTCATTTTGTGCCGATTTTATTGCTAGCGCTGCTGTTTGGCCTTAGTACCGATTACGAAGTATTCTTAGTTAGCCGTATTAAAGAAGAATATAACAAGACAGGCAATAATGATGAGAGTATTGCAGAAGGGATGGAAAAAACAGGTCCTTTAATTACGGGTGCAGCTATCCTAATGTTCGCTGTTTTTGCTGGATTTGCTTTCTCAGGTGCGCTCCCCATTCAAATGCTCGGCTTTGGAATGGCAGTCGCGATAGCCCTTGATGCAACTGTTGTGCGGATGTTCTTAGTGCCAGTCGCGATGAAGCTGCTAGGTCGCATGAATTGGTGGTTCCCTGGTCGAAGTCAGGTGGAAGCCGTGCAAGTAAGGAAGCCACTGTCTAATCAATAGATCCATTATATAGAAGCCGCTGTGAGTGAATTTTGCTCATTCAGCGGCTTTTTACCTTATCATGCTATAATTAGACATATAATGGAGAAACAAATAGGGAAGAGGCTGTCCATATGAAACGAATCAAACTAGGTTTCCTATTTCTGATTGCTATCGGAACTATTATGTTAGTCGGTTGTTCCAAAGAAGTAACAAACATCAATGGGGGGATCGAGGCGCGTTATTTGCCGCAAATTCAAGCAGATATTAAGGAAATAGTCGGAGATTTTGAACCGTATGGTTCCATGTATATTGAACGTACACCGTTAATTAAATTTGTCGTTGCCATAGCCCATCCGAATGAAAAAACAGAGCTTTTAAAGAAACGTTTAGCTGAAACAATCCCACCTGAATTAATAAGATATAGAGATGTTGAATATTCCGTTTCTGAATTAAAAGCTCGTTCAATGGAGATTACGAAAAAATGGGATTATTATGGTGAATTAGGTGCCGATATTCAGGATATATTTGTAGATGAGATCAAAAACAATGTGGGTGTAACCGTTACAGTGATAAGCGATCAAGCCAATCAAGCTTTCTTAAGTCAATATGGGGATAAAGTATCCATTGTAATAAATCCTCCAACTGATTTCAGTATGACTGGTTACGTTGTAAAACGAGATGAGAAGAGAGTACTCATTGTAAATAATATAGCTAAAGATTATGGCTCTACAGGTGGCATTAAGGAATACTACGATGCCGTATGGGTTTCAGGTATAGCTGAAAAGGTCGAGCTTGGACAAAGAGTTCTGGTTTGGTTTAATGGACCCATAGCTGAATCATATCCTGCTCAAGGTCAATCTGATAAGGTAGCTATTTTACCAAGTCTGAAGCATGATAATGCTGTTTTAACGGAAGAGGAAGTTATTCGTAAAGCGCTAGCGAGCAAGGAAGCAGCAAATGTCCAAGCATTTGTTGTTATAGCAATTAATTTCGATGAAAAATCAGCTGCCTGGACGATTCGATATAAAGATGGATTTATTTCAGAGAATGCAGTTGAGCAAGAGCTTCTCATAGCCGAGTGAGCTTTGATAATGTTGGATAAATGTTAGGCAAGAAGGACAATTTATTAGGTTTATATAATCTAAAAAATTGGAGCGATTAAACATGATAAATAAGAACTATAATAGTGCTACTACAGGGCTTCTTCTGGTTGACCCGTATAATGACTTCCTATCTCCAGAAGGGAAGCTCTACCCTTATGCCAAAGAAGTGGCGGAGTCCGTCAATCTCTTATCGCATTTGCAGGAAATTGTTGCTGCAGTCCGACATTCAGGTATTCAGGTGTTTTTCGTGCCACATCATCGTTGGGTGCCAGGAGATTATGCGAACTGGAAACATCCAAGCCCCAATCAGCTTGCATCAGGCAGAAGGCAATCCTTTGCCAAAAACACATGGGGTGGCGAGTTTCATGCCGATTTCCTGCCCCAATCCGGTGACATTATTATTAAAGAGCATTGGGGTTCAAGCGGCTTTGCTAATACTGATCTCGATTACCAATTGAAAATGCACGGAATCGATAAAATTATCATCATCGGATTATTGGCTAATACCTGTATTGAATCGACTGCCCGTTACGGAACAGAGCTTGGTTACCATGTTACTATCGTGAAGGATGCAACAGCGGCATTTAGCAAAGAAGCGATGCATGCTGCTCATGAGATCAATGGTCCAACCTTTGCCCATTCGATTCTTACTACTCAAGAGCTAATCTCTGATATCTAATAGCTCGCTCCCAAAAAAAAGGTGGAAGTTTATGAAAGACAAAGTGTTTATTCCTGTTTGGTCAATTGGTTCCTTTCTGATTGTGATGAATACAACGATGTTTAACGTTTCTATCCCTGATATTATTAAACAGCTCCATATTTCAGCAGGTCATGCTTCCTGGCTTGTCTCTGGTTACTCGATTGGGTTTGCCCTTTCTACGATCATATTTAGCCGTTTATCTGATTTTATCCCGATTCGCAAGCTAATGGCAATTGGACTTTCCATTCTCGGATTATCGTCTATATTAGGGTTTTTCTCCGACAGCTTTGGATTTGTTCTGCTTGCTAGATTGTTGCAATCTTGTGGTGCCGGAGCTATGCCTGGTTTGGGAATGGTACTGGCTGCTCGGTATGTACCCATTGAACGTAGAGGAAGGGCAATTGCCATACTTGCTTCGGCATCGTCTCTAGGCTTCGGGCTAGGTCCAGTTGTAGGCGGTTTTATTACACAATTCTTAGGCTGGCATGAGCTTTTTTTAGTCATATGTCTGGTTCTTCCATTAGTTCTGGTGTTGTGGTCGCTGCTTCCAAAGGAATCTCATAACAAATTTGAATTTGATCTGATTGGCGCCGTTTTAATTGTGCTGACAACAGCTACGTTATTAGTAGCAGTGTCTAAACTATCCATTTTATTCCTTCTTATTAGCCTTGGTTCTTTAATCACATTCATTACACATTTGCGCAGAGCGAGAAAACCATTTATACAGCCTATTTTGTTTAAAAATACGGGATACCTCAAAATGATTATTCTAATTTTTTTAGGTTTTGCGCTTAATATGTCCATGGTATTTCTCATGCCTCTGGTACTGGCAAATGGTTTTCATAAACCGGCTGCATCCGTGGGCTTATTGATTTTTCCCGGTGCCGTTTTATCGGCTATATTAATTAGATATGTAGGTCGCTGGATTGACAGATATGGAAACTTAAGATTTTTGTTAATAGGTTACATCTTCATGAGTCTTTCCATTATCATTGTGTCTTTGTGGATTCATAAATCAGCTTTCATCATTACTTTTGCCTATTTGCTGTTTGCTCCGGCATCATCAACCATTACCTCGGCTATATCCAATGAAGTCTCCCGTATTCTTCCCAAAGAACTGCTTGGATCGGGAATGGGGCTTTCCCAGTTGTCGCAATTTATGGGAGGATCGTTTGCGGTTGCTTTGTGCGGGTTGACGATTGTTAGCCAGAAGGGGTCTGAACCGATTCTTGCTTTTCAACATACTTACATTCTACTCTTACCTCTGCTGCTTGTATCTTTTATACTGCTCTTCAGTTATCAGAAATCATCTAGAGCGGACCTCTTGTAGGCTATCCTATTATATGGTATATTGACTCTTCGTCACTAAAGCAGGAATAGCTTTAGGATGTGATTTGTTAATAGAACTTAGGAGGTAACTGATCTTGGACCAGACTCAAAGTGCCTATCAAGACGAGCTTAAACAGCTCAAGAAAACAACCGATGAAATCGACAAGCAGCTGCAGAAGATTGTGGAAACGCCACGCTACTTCGGGCAGGATTTAACGGAACAGGTTTTGGATTTAAATCGTGAGGTCAAGCGGGAGCATCTGCAAAAAGCTAGTGCGGAGCCATATTTTGGACGTTTGGATTATCAGGAAATTGGTAAAACCCAACCATTTCCGCTTTATATCGGCAAGAATGGTGTCGAGAATGACAAAACCCATGAACTATTAGTTATAGATTGGCGTGCACCTGTCGCCAGTCTTTTTTACTCTTTTACAGGCGGTACAGAGGAAGCGACTTATGAATCACCAGAGGATGGCACCATCAGCGGGCACGTTCTGTTAAAGCGAAATTTAGTGATTCGCCAGCAGGTGCTGCAGCGTGTAGTGGATACCTACGATCGAGATAGCGATGAGCCGACGATAACGGATGAATTCTTACTCTACCGACTAGGTGAGAATAAAGATAATCGCTTGCGAGATATCGTTTCAACCATTCAAGCCGAACAGGATCAGATTATTCGCTCGGTAAGAAATACGGCTATCGTGATTCAAGGGGTTGCTGGGAGTGGAAAAACAACGGTAGCTTTGCATCGTCTGGCTTTCTTGCTCTACCAATATCGCGATAATATCCGCGCGGAGCGGATGATTATTTTTGCCCCGAATAGCATGTTTCTCGATTACATCTCAGGTGTTCTGCCAGAGCTTGGTGTAGGTCATATTCAACAAACGATTTTTCAGGATTGGACTTTGGCATTATTAGATAATGCAGTGAAGCTGACTGATTCGACTAAACGCTTAGCTTATTGGTTTAATATTGGAGCAAAAAAACCGCAAATTGATAATCAAGCTCCGGGTCGTTTTAAAGGCTCGATTGCTTTCCTTCATTATATAGATGAAAAATTACAACAGTTTGAAGCCGCTTGCCTACCTACAGCAGATCTAGTTGCTTGGGAAGGGAAAACCTTGCTCAATAAGACGGTTCATGAATGGTTTTATGTCGAGAACAAGCATTATCCACTAATGAAACGTCGTGATCGTACTGTGGCGCGGATGAAGCGCTGGATAGAAATTGAGTTAACTAAATTTCCTAGTGAGTCGATGCGCAAAGAATACAAGAAGAAAGCCAATGACCGCTTGCGTGCCTACTTGAAGCAATGGCCAGAGGAATCCCCGTTTTCTTTTTACAAAACTATTTTCACAGAACCTCATGTACCAGATGAGTTAATTAAAGAATCTAACCTGCTTTTCAAGAAAAAAGAGGTTCAACCAGAGGATTTAGCACCGCTCATTTATATCCACAATCGGTTTTATGGAATTGAAAGCGAGCAAATGTTTGATCATGTAGTGATAGATGAAGCCCAGGATTTCTCGCCGTTTCAGGTAGCTTTACTTAAGGAGCAGACCCGCGGAGGTTCTTTTACGATACTAGGTGATTTGTCGCAAGGGATTCATGCTTACCAGGGGATCTGGAATTGGGATGAGATTTCCTCACTATTTGAGGCAGACCGCACGATGTATCATCAATTGGACCGCAGCTATCGTTCGACCATGGAAATTATTCATTTTGCCAATGCCGTATTGAGTCGTGGTGGTGAAGCTATTACACCAGCTATCCCTGTGTTCCGCAGTGGGGAAAAGGTACGTTTGATCGAATTGGGCAATGAGCAGCAAAAGGTGGAGGCTTTATTGAAGGCAGTAGGCAAGCTGCAGGAAAGTGGCTTGATTAATACGATTGCAATTGTTGATCGGACGGAACGAGAATGTGCAATTCTGCATGAGGCTTTAACAGGAAAAGGCTTGGCAGCCAACTTAATTGAAGCGGGACAACGGGAATATCTCGGTGGAATCTCGGTGCTTCCAGTCTATTTAACCAAAGGCTTGGAATTTGATGCTGTATTGATTATTGATGCGGATCCGCTCCATTATGAACAGAATTTCCAGGATGCGAAGCTGCTTTATGTCGGTTGTACGCGGGCATTGCACGAGCTGTGGTTATTTTATGTAGGAGAAGCTTCCCCTTTATTCGCCAATCTATTATATAATGAAGAAATTAATAATGGGTTTGCTATAGAGGAGAGATGGCTTTGATTAACGAAATAACCGTGTTTGATTTTGAAACGACGGGCTTAAGCGCTGAAAAGGATCAGGTCATTGAAATGGCTGCGATTCGGGTTGCGAATGGACAGGTTGTTGGTGAATTCAGTACCTTGATTCAATACGATGGCAAGCTGTCTCCCAAAATTATCGAGCTAACAGGGATACATGATGAAGAATTAAAGCATGGCTTTGATGAAGTGACTGCTTTTAAAATATTCAATCGTTTCATCGGAAATAGTGTGATTGTCGCTCATAATGCTGCCTTTGATTTAGGCTTTCTACATCATACTTTAATGCGTCTGGCGAAACGTTCCTTCAATAACTCTTTTATCGATACATTGACGATCAGTCGCGAGCGGACGGTTTTTCCTTATAAGCTTACGGATTTATGTGCAAGATATAATATTGAATTGATTGGCGCTCATCGTGCTCTAAGTGATGTTTATGGCTGCTGGCATTTATATGAAGCTTTAAGCAAAGAAGTGAAGATTGAAGATTACATCAATAAGCTAGGCTATATGTCGAAATATGGACCACCCAAGTGGGCGCCGGACTATGCGGTATTGCAGGCCCAAGAAAATCGTTATGAAGATCGCAGATAATTTCAACAAATAGTTAGAAAGAATTGGATTTGCTTGGAAAATCGAGTTATCTGTAATATAAAGGGTAAAACAGCTGGAATATGCGAGTAAAAGCGAACTTTTCAAAGTTATTTGAGGAAAATCGTTCGCCTTTCAATTTGACATCATTGGTCAAAGGCTGTTAAAATAAGAGTTATAAGAGCAATTAAATGTTGCTTGGATAAATGCTAGCGATGTTAAAAGGATAATTACAAAATGTGCGAAAAACCGCGAATTTTGACTTATAATAATTTTATTAACTAATACAGAACAGTGGCGGACCACCGCGATTGTTCTTCTTTTGCTTCAAATAGAAGAAAGAAGGTTGAGCATGTCAGCACGTGTAGGTGTGATCATGGGAAGTCAGTCAGACTGGGAGACCATGAAGTTAGCTTGTGTAATTCTAGAGGAATTAAACATTCCGTTTGAGAAGAAAGTCGTTTCAGCGCATCGTACACCTGATTTAATGTTTGAATATGCAGAAACGGCAATCGCTCGCGGCATCCAAGTGATTATCGCTGGAGCAGGCGGTGCAGCACATTTGCCCGGCATGGTAGCAGCCAAAACGGTATTGCCAGTAATTGGGGTACCCATTAAGTCAGCAAGCTTAAATGGCTTGGATTCCTTATTATCGATCGTTCAGATGCCTGGCGGTGTGCCGGTAGCAACTGTGGCAATTGGTACAGCAGGAGCAACAAATGCAGGGCTTTTAGCAGCACAGATTTTGGGGATAACGGATTCCGAAATTCAACAGAAGTTGATAGATCGTAGAGAACGTACGCGTCAAACTGTTATCGAGAGTAGTGAATCATTATGAATAAGTCTATTGAACCAGCCAAGGTTATCTTACCGGGAAGTACAATCGGTGTGTTAGGTGGGGGGCAATTAGGCAGAATGCTTGCTTTAGCCGGTCGCCATATGGGGTACCGGTTTATTACGTTGGACCCGACCGCAGATTCGCCGTGCGGTCAAGTAGCAGATCGCCAGATTATTGGCGAGTATGATGATGCCGAGGCAGCGGGTCAGCTTGCCGCACTGTCCGATGTGATTACATACGAGTTTGAGAACATCGATGCGGATGTAGCCGCTAAGCTGATGACGGACTCGTATGTGCCGCAAGGCAGCCAGCTGCTGTATACGACGCAGCATCGGATTCGCGAGAAGCGCGCGATTGAAGCCGCAGGCGTGAAAGTGGCGCCGTACGAGCAAATCGAGAGCTTGGCGCAGCTTCAAGCGGCGATTGGCCGTTTTGGGACGCCGTGCGTGCTGAAAACGGCTACCGGCGGTTATGATGGCAAAGGCCAATGGGTGATTCGCTCATTGGACGAGGCTGGAGCCGCCTTTGCCGCGCTTAGCTTGGCAAAGACGGAGCTTGTGCTCGAGCAGTTCATCCGCTTCGAACGCGAGCTTTCGGTGATCGCGGCGAGGAATCCGCGCGGCGAGGTTAAGGCTTTTCCTGTGGCGGAGAATATTCACGTGGATAACATCCTCCACTTGTCGATTGTGCCCGCCCGCATTTCCGATGCGATTCGCCTCAAGGCGGAGCAGCTTGCCATTCGCATCGCGGCATCGCTCGATGTGATCGGTTTGATCGCAGTCGAGATGTTCCTGACAGAGGAAGGCGAGCTGTACGTCAATGAATTGGCACCGCGGCCGCACAATTCCGGTCATTATACGATTGAAGCTTGTTCCACTTCACAGTTCGAGCAGCACGTGCGCGCAATATGCAATTTACCGCTCGGTGCCACTACCCTGCTGTCACCCGTTGTCATGGTCAATATACTGGGGCAGCATGTTGACCCTGTCATGAACTGGCTGTTGGAGCAAAGCGAGGAAGCCGATGGTTTATCCGTGAAGCTTCACTTATATGGTAAAGAAGAAGCCAAGCACCAACGCAAGATGGGTCATCTTAATTTATTAACCAACGATATCAATCAGGCGCTGAAATGGGTGGAAGACACTCAAATCTGGTCATGAGAAATGTCGAAAATATAAATATTTATCTGGAGGTTTAACCATGATTGAGCGTTACAGTAGGCCGGAAATGGCTGCGATTTGGACAGAAGAGAACAAGTTTAGAGCATGGCTTGAGGTTGAAATTTTATCGTGTGAAGCTTGGTCAGAGCTAGGGGTTATTCCGAAAGAAGACGTTGCTTTATTGCGTGAGAAAGCATCCTTCAACATTGATCGAATTAACGAAATCGAACTAGAAACCAGACACGATGTCATCGCTTTTACTCGTTCCGTATCGGAAACAGTAGGTCCAGAACGCAAATGGGTGCATTATGGTTTAACCTCAACAGATGTTGTGGATACCGCAATGGGCTATATATTGAAGCAAGCCAATCAAATCATTGAGCAAGATTTATTGAATTTCATCGAAATTCTTAAGAATAAAGCAATCGAGTTTAAAGACACAGCCATGATGGGACGCACACACGGAGTACATGCTGAGCCAACAACCTTTGGTTTAAAAATGGCTTTGTGGTACGAAGAAATGAAGCGTAACTTAGAGAGATTCCGTGCAGCAGCGGAAAACGTTGAATTCGGTAAAATGTCAGGCGCAGTAGGCACATACGCCAACATTGACCCGTTTATCGAAGTTTATGTTTGCGGCAAATTAGGAACTAAAGCAGCACCTATCTCCACACAAACGCTACAACGTGATCGTCATGCACAGTATGTTGCTACATTAGCTTTAATCGCGACTTCAATGGATAAGTTTGCTACTGAAATTCGCGCACTGCAGAAAAGTGAAATTCGTGAAGTTGAAGAGCCGTTCGGTAAAGGTCAAAAAGGCTCATCCGCTATGCCACATAAACGCAATCCTATCGGCTGCGAAAGCATTTCCGGTTTATCTCGCGTCATTCGTGGCCATATGCTTTCTGCTTATGAGAATGTAACGCTTTGGCATGAACGCGATATCTCGCATTCCTCCGTAGAAAGAATTATTTTGCCAGATGCGACGATCTTGTTGAATTACATGCTGAATCGTTTTGGGAACATTGTGAAGAACCTAACGGTTTTCCCAGAGAATATGAAACGCAACCTGCTAAGCACATATGGAGTTCCATTCTCAGGCCGTGTATTAACGAAGCTGATCGACAAAGGCTACAGCCGTGAGAAAGCTTACGATACTGTACAGCCTAAGGCTATGATGGCATGGGAGCAGCAACGCTCTTTCCGGGAAATTGTTGAAGCCGACAGCGAAATTCGTGAACAGCTTAGCTTGGAAGAAATTGCAGAATGCTTTGATCCTAGCTGGCATTTGAAGCATGTTGATACGATCTTTAAACGTTTGGAATTAATATAAGCTTACATTATTTATTATTAGGAGGTTCTACTTGTGAGTTTATCGACTGCGATAGCTACAGCCCAGCCTTATATCAAAGCACCGCTGATCTATAAAGGCAAGGTTCGTGAGCTTTACGACTTAGGCGAATATTACTTGATTGCTGTAACCGATCAAATTTCCGCTTTTGATTATGTGCTGAATCCAGCTGTTCCGGACAAAGGAAATGTGCTGAACATGCTGAGCCGCTATTGGTTTGAACAAACGGCTCTACTTCAACCCAATCATGTAATCCATACAGATGTAAGCTTGCTTGGCGATATCATTACCGATCCAGAGTTAATGAAGGATCGCATCATGGTCACCAAGAAAGCAGAACGAATTGATATTGAATGCGTCGTTCGCGGCTATATTACAGGCGGCGGTTGGAGACAATATATAGAAACAGGCGAAGTTAACGGGATCAAGCTTCCAGAAGGCATGCATAAAAACGAACGTTTCCCGCAGCCGATCTTCACACCAGCAGCTAAAAACGATGTCGGTCATGACGAAGATATCTCCGTAGCACGCATGAAAGAGCTAGTTGGCGCAGATCTTACCGATGAGCTCGAAGCTAAGAGCATCAAGCTTTACCAATTCGCTCATGATTATTGTGAGAAGCGCGGCATCATCTTGGCAGACACGAAGTTCGAATTTGGTTTAATCGACGGCAAAGTCATTCTAATTGACGAGCTATTCACACCAGATTCATCGCGTTTCTGGGCTAAAGCGAATTACGCTTTAGACACCGAGATCGACAGCATGGATAAAGAACCCGTTCGCACCTACCTTTCCGGCTCAGGCTGGGATAAGAACAGCGAACCCGATCCACTCCCTGCCGACGTCGTCGCCGCCACATCCCAACGCTACCGCGACATCATGAACCTGCTTATAAAGTAATGAGGTTGGTTTTTGTAGCTATCTTGGTTTGACTGCCCTAAAAGCAACTAATGGGCACAGTTGGTTTGCTCTTAATCTTTTCTCTTTTGACGAGTTTTAATCAGGATGGCTTGCGAAGCAAGTCCATCAATTCATATAAAGTTAGAGTGTAAAATAGTTCTGTTGTCTGGAAAGTTTACGTGCCGCCTTTGAATATTGCATCGTTTCCACTTGTTTTATTTCAATAAAAAAGGATGCAATTTCAAGAGTGGCTGGAGGGCAATAGAACGGTTTGGAACGGTATCACTTTATAATTGTCATTAGTCTTTCAACTGCAGCCACACAATTTCAAGGAGGAATTTTCAATGATCAAAGCAACCGTCTACGTAACCATCAAACAAAGCGTATTAGATCCACAAGGCAACGCAGTACAAAGCGCACTTCACTCTATGGGCTTTAATGAGGTAGAAAAAGTGAGAATCGGCAAGTACTTGGAGGTTACCTTGAACACAGCAGATCGCGCTGAAGCAGAGAGCCGTGTTAGAGCGATGTGTGAAAAACTGTTGGCGAACACGGTGATTGAAGATTACCGTTTTGAACTGGAGGGGGCATAATGAATTTCGCAGTGCTTGTTTTTCCAGGCTCAAACTGTGATATTGACTGCTTCAAGGCAGTCGAGGAAACCATAGGCCAGCCAGTTGATTATGTGTGGCATACGGAGACGGATCTTTCCAAATATGATGCAATTATTGTACCCGGTGGATTCTCATACGGCGATTACTTGCGTTGTGGAGCAATTGCCCAGTTCGCACCCGTTATGGCTGCATTGAAAGTGGCTGCAGAAGCAGGCAAATATGTGATCGGCATTTGCAACGGTTTTCAGGTTTTGACTGAGGCGGGATTACTGCCAGGCGCATTGCTGCGCAACAATTCCTTGAAATTCCGCTGTCATGCAACAACGTTAAGAGTAGAAAGCACGAACAATCCTTTTACCCAGGACTATAAGCTTGGTGAAGAAATCAACATTCCAATCGCTCATGGCGAAGGAAATTACTATTGTGATGACGCTACTCTAAAAGAATTACAGGACAATGGACAAATTATTTTCCGCTATGCGGGGGAGAATCCCAATGGCTCTGTGGACGATATTGCAGGAATCAGCAACAAAGCAGGTAACGTTTTAGGCATGATGCCACATCCGGAGCGCGCCATTCATGAATTACTAGGTTCTGAGGACGGCAAGCGGATGTTTACATCAATCTTGAGTACATGGAGGGATCGACATGGCGCAGCAGCAATCCGTTAAGGAGCCTACAGCACAGCAGATCGCAGAACAGAAGATTTATAAACAAATGGGCGTAACGGATGAAGAATTTGGCAAAATAGTCGGGTTTCTAGGTCGTCAGCCAAACTATTGTGAAATTGGTGTTTTTAGCGTTATGTGGTCGGAGCATTGCTCTTATAAGAATTCCAAGCCCGTGCTTCGCAAGTTCCCGGTTACAGGTCCTCGCGTACTAATGGGACCCGGTGAAGGTGCAGGAATCGTCGATATTGGCGATAATCAAGCAGTCGTTTTCAAAATTGAAAGTCACAATCACCCTTCAGCCGTTGAGCCGTTTCAAGGTGCAGCTACGGGTGTTGGCGGGATTATTCGCGATATTTTTTCCATGGGAGCTCGTCCAGTAGCTTTATTGAACTCTTTACGCTTCGGTAAGCTCGACAATGAACGCTCCAAATATTTATTCGAACATGTGGTTTCAGGAATTGCTTCTTACGGGAACTGTATTGGGATTCCAACCGTCGGCGGCGAAATCATGTTTGACGAAAGCTACGAAGGTAATCCGTTAGTTAATGCCATGTGTGTTGGACTTATAGATCATGATAAAATTCAAAAAGGTGTTGCTCAAGGCGTAGGCAATCCCGTATTCTATGTGGGTCCTGGAACAGGTCGCGATGGGATTCATGGAGCTACTTTTGCTTCTGAGGAAATCACCGAGAAGTCGGAAGCCAATCGTACAGCTGTGCAGGTCGGCGATCCTTTTATGGAAAAGCTAGTGCTTGAAGCTTGCTTGGATCTAATTAATTCCGGAATTGTTATTGGGATTCAAGATATGGGAGCAGCAGGTTTGACTTGCTCAAGTGCTGAGATGGCGAGCAAAGCCGGCAACGGTATGGAGCTTTATTTGGATCAAGTACCACAACGTGAAGAGGGGATGACGGCATACGAAATGATGCTTTCGGAATCTCAAGAGCGGATGTTATTCGTAGTTACTCCTGAGAATGAAGCGCAGGCTGTGGCGATCTTTGCTCGTTGGGGATTAGGTTGTCCAAGAGTGGGTAAAGTTACAGATGATGGACGTCTAAAAATCATTCATCACGGTGAAGTAGTAGCCGATATGCCCGTTACCGCATTAGTTGATGATGTACCACAATATAATAAACCTTCTATAGAGCCAGCTTATTATGCAATTAATGGAGCTATCGATACGAATCGATATGCAGAAGTAACAGATCTGACAGATGCTTTGAAAAAGGTTCTGGGTTCACCTACAGTGGCTAGCAAAGAATGGGTTTACAGTCAGTACGATTACATGGTACGTACAAGTACAGTCGTTAGACCAGGCTCAGATGCAGCTGTAATTTCAATTCCTGGCAGTCGTAAAGCTTTGGCGATGACAACGGATTGCAATGGACGATATGTTTATCTAGATCCTGAGGTTGGCGGTAAAATTGCCGTGAGCGAAGCAGCACGTAACGTAGTTTGCTCTGGTGCTGAGCCTATAGCGATTACAGATAATTTAAACTTCGGCAGCCCGGAGAAGCCAGAGATTTTCTGGCAGCTGGAAAAGTCAGTAGATGGTATGGCAGAAGCTTGTCGTGTGCTTAACTCCCCGGTTATTGGCGGAAATGTTAGCTTGTACAACGAAAATGCCAAAGGTGCGATCTATCCAACACCTGTAGTCGGTATGGTCGGTTTGATTCATGATTTGGACCATATCACCACACAAGGCTTCAAAAATGAAGGCGACGTAATTATCTTACTCGGCAACACTCATGCTGAGCTTGGTGGCAGTGAGTTTCAATATATACTCCATGGGGTAACAGAAGGCCGTCCGCCACAAATTGATTTGCAGGTTGAATTAAACCTACAGCGTACGGTGCTTGCTGCGATTCAGCTAGGTTTAGTCGCTTCTGCTCATGATTTATCTGAGGGTGGTTTAGCAGTTGCTTTGGCAGAAAGCTGCATCAGCGGTGGATTGGGAGCTGAAGTGAATTTCAATACAGTGCTTCGTTCTGATATTGCTTTATTCAGTGAAAGCCAGTCCCGTATTCTTTTAAGTGCCAAAGAAAGTAAATCACAAGAATTAATTACCTGGGTCAGTCAACAGGATGTACCTTACCAAGTGTTAGGTACAGTCAAAGGTAAAGAGCTTTCCATTAGAATCAACGCGCAAGCCGATGCAGCCCTACAGTCACCCGTTAACCAACTAGAAAAGGTTTGGAAGGATGCGATTCCATGTCTGATGAACGCTTAACATTTAGATCAAAGCGGATAGTGCAGGCGGATTCACCAGCGATTGATGCTTCAGGTAACTCCTTATGGACTGGGCAATACTATAATGAAGGCGTCGATAATGATTATTTTGATAAGCTAAAAGAAGAATGCGGAGTTTTCGGTGTTTATGGCCATTCGGAGGCTTCCGCGCTTTCGTTTTACGGTTTGCATGCTTTACAGCATCGTGGTGAAGAAAGTGCAGGAATCTGTACCTCCGACGGTAAGAATTTTTACTATCACCGTGATATGGGCTTGGTCAAAGAGGTTTTTGACAATGAGCGGATTAAATATCTGCAAGGACCTGCTGCTATCGGACATGTCCGGTATTCAACTTCAGGTGCAAGCAAGCTGCAGAATGCGCAGCCGTTGGTCTTTAAATACAAAGGCGGCGATTTGGCGATCGCAACCAATGGGAATATCGTCAATGCGCCTGAAATTCGTGCGGAGCTTGAAGAGCTGGGTTCGATTTTTCAAACGACTAGCGATACAGAAGTAGTGATTCATCTAATAGCTCGCTCTAAGCAAAAGAATATTAATGATGCCGTGAAAGAAGCTTTGCAGCGGATTGTCGGCGGATTTGCGTTTCTGATTCTCGTCAATGACCGCCTTTTTGTAGCTCAGGATGCTCATGGCTTACGTCCATTGGCTATTGGCCGCTTGGATGGCGCCTATGTATTTGCTTCTGAAACCTGTGCTTTTGAAACAATTGGCGCTACCTACGAACGTGATTTGCGTCCAGGTGAGCTGTTGATTATCGATGAAAAGGGTATGACAGAGGATCGTTTTGCTCCACTTCAGCAACGCTCGCTTTGCGCAATGGAATTCATTTATTTTTCCAGACCGGATAGTGATATTGATGAAATAAATCTTCACTCAGCCCGTAAACGTATGGGTCGTCAGTTGGCGATGGAAGCTTTTGTTGATGCGGATATTGTAACGGGTGTTCCCGATTCAAGTATCTCGGCGGCGATTGGCTTTGCTGAACAAACTGGTATTCCCTATGAGCTTGGCATGATTAAGAACCGTTACACAGGACGTACCTTCATTCAACCGAGCCAAGAGCTCAGAGAACGCGGAGTCAAAATGAAGCTCAGCGCTGTTCGTAAAGTAGTTGAAGGTAAACGTGTAGTGATGATCGATGATTCCATTGTGCGTGGGACGACTAGCTTAAGAATTGTGAATATGCTGCGCGAAGCTGGAGCTAAGGAAGTTCATGTTCGCATCAGCTCGCCACCTTATAAAAACCCATGTTTTTATGGAATTGATACACCGGATCGCAAGGATTTGATTGCGCATGAGCGAACGGTTGAAGAGATCCGTATTGCGATCAACGCCGATTCGCTGCATTTTTTAACCAAAGAGGGCTTGCTGGAAGCCATTGGCCGTACACCAGATGAATTTAATCGTGGGATGTGCACAGCATGCTTTGATAATAATTACCCAACTGCATTAAGTGAAGAAATGGAAGCAGTGGGCTGCGGAACCTGTTAATTCTAATTAATCTAAAATAGAAGCTTTATTCAGCCATTACGCTGATCCAAATAGATATGTATTGCCAAAATAAAGGGGTGTTGAACGGTGTCAGAAGCTTACAAACAAGCCGGTGTCGATATAGCCGCAGGCAACGAAGCGGTCGAACGGATGAAAAAACACGTGAAACGGACGTTCCGTCCAGAGGTACTCACGGATTTAGGTGGCTTCGGCGCTTTGTTCGGGCTGAACAAGGATAAATATGATGAGCCTGTTCTGGTCTCAGGTACAGATGGTGTTGGCACGAAGCTGAAGATCGCTTTTGCGATGGATAAGCATGATACGATCGGAATAGATGCAGTAGCAATGTGCGTTAACGATATTATTGTTCAGGGTGCAGAGCCGCTATTTTTCTTGGATTACCTAGCTTGCGGTCAAGTCATTCCTGAGAAAATCGAAGCGATTGTCAAAGGGATTTCCGATGGCTGCGTTCAAGCAGGCTGTGCTTTAATTGGTGGAGAAACAGCAGAAATGCCGGGGATGTATCACAGTGGCGAATACGATATTGCTGGCTTTACAGTAGGGATCGTAGATAAGAAGAAAATCATCGATGGTTCAACGATTGCACCAGGTGATGTGATTCTTGGACTAGGATCAAGCGGTATCCACAGCAATGGCTTCTCACTTGTTCGTAAGCTTTTACTAGAGGATAAGGGTTACACTTTACAGCAGCATTTTGATGAGCTGGGCGGTAAGCTTGGAGATGTAATTCTTGAGCCTACGAAAATATATGTTAAGTCGGTTCTAGCTTTGATAGAAAAAGTAAAAGTTAAAGGCATGGCACATATTACGGGCGGCGGTTTTCTTGAGAACATCCCGCGTGTTCTTCCAGAAGGCGTAAATGCCCATATCGAGTATGGTTCATGGCCGATTCTACCGATCTTTCAATTGATGCAAGCAGCTGGTCAAATCACGAACAATGATATGTTCCGTACCTTTAATATGGGGATTGGCATGGTAGTTGTCGTTGCTGCAGGATTTGCAGACGAAGCGGAGCGCATTGCTGGCGAGCTTGGAGAAAACGTATATCGGATTGGACAAGTAACAGCTGGGGATCGTATTGTAACATTTAACGGAGCTGTAGTATGACGCAGCCGTTTCGCATTGCCGTGTTTGCCTCGGGTAGCGGCACCAATTTTCAAGCAATTGTGGATGCCGTGGCATCCGGTAAGCTCGATGTGATCGTCGAGCTTCTTGTTTGTGACCGGCCGCAAGCACCCGTGGTAGAGCGTGCAAATTTAGCAGGCGTTAGCACATTTGTTTTTCGCCCCAAAGATTACGCATCGCGCGAGATATATGAAGCCGAAATCATCGCGGAGCTCGAAGCTCGCCAAATCGATCTAATCATCATGGCAGGCTATATGCGCCTGATTACAGATACACTTGTTAAGCCATACTATGGAAGAATTATCAATATCCATCCATCCTTGCTCCCTGCCTTCCCAGGTATAAACGGGATCGGTCAAGCTTTCGAATACGGCGTAAAATTAACCGGTGTAACCGTGCATTTCGTCGACGGCGGCCTAGATTCCGGACCCGTAATCGCCCAAATGTCTGTAGACGTAACATCCGACGACACGGAAGCGACACTCGCTGAACGGATCCATGCCCTTGAGCACATGCTCTATCCCCAAGTCATCGCCCTAATCCGCGCTGGCCGGGTCCGTCTAGACGGAAGAAAAGTTTTTGTTGAGTAGTGTTTAGGTTTTTGTAGACGAAAGAAAAGTTTATGTGAATTAATTATGTGGAAAAGTTAAAACGGATAGTGGAGGATTTACATGTCTAGTGGAAAGTTTACGTGCCGCCTTTGAATATTGCATCCTTACCACCTGTTTTATTCCAATAAAAAAGGATGCAATTTCAAGAGTGGCTGGAACTGATATGTAGATTCGGAACGGCTAAGTTTTAATGTTTTTGAAGGTTTAATTTCAATCCAAAACTTAGAAGGAGGAACACTGTGACTATAAAAAGAGCATTAATCAGCGTATCCGATAAAACAGGCATAGTCGAATTTGCCGCAGAGCTGGCTAAATTAGGAGTAGAAGTAATTTCGACAGGCGGTACACAAAGCTTGTTGAAGGAAAAAGGCGTTCCCGTAATAGGAATTTCCGAAGTGACAGGCTTCCCCGAGATTCTCGATGGGCGTGTGAAGACTTTGCACCCTGCCGTACATAGTGGATTGCTAGCAGTTCGCAATGACCCCGAGCATGTAGAGCAAATGGAAAAACTAAACTTGGATTACATTGATCTTGTGGTCGTGAATTTGTATCCTTTTGCAGCAACGATTGCTAAGCCAAATGTTTCCTATGAAGATGCCATTGAGAACATCGACATTGGCGGCCCAACCATGCTGCGCTCAGCAGCGAAGAATCATGCTTTCGTAACCGTAGTTGTAGATGCATCCGACTATGCGAGAGTTTTAGAAGAAATTCGTGCTTCCCAAGATACGACTCTAGAAACTCGCAAGCAACTAGCAGCCAAAGTTTTCCGTCATACGGGTGCTTACGATGCGCTAATTGGCGACTATCTTTCCAAGCAAATGGGCGAGCCAATGCCTGAAAAATATACAGTAACCTATGAAAAAGTTCAAGATCTGCGTTATGGCGAAAACCCTCATCAAAAAGCAGCTTTTTATCGCAAGCCTTTAGCAGACCAAGGTAATATTACGACTGCTGAGCAGCTTCACGGCAAAGAGCTTTCCTACAATAACATCAACGATGCCAACACAGCGCTGCAAATCGTCAAAGAATTTAGCGAACCTGCTGTTGTAGCTGTTAAACATATGAATCCATGTGGAGTCGGGATTGGCGCCAACATTCATGAAGCTTTTCAAAAGGCTTATGCGGCTGATCCTACTTCTATTTTTGGAGGAATTATTGCAGCTAACCGGACAATCAGTGAAGAAACCGCGCAGCTTCTATCTGAGATTTTCCTTGAAATCATCATAGCGCCAGATTACACAGATGGAGCTCTTGAAATTCTCCAAAAGAAGAAAAATATTCGCTTACTTAAATTAAGCAGCTCAACCGCAGAAAATAAATCCCAAATGGTGATTACCACTGTCGATGGGGGTATGTTGGTTCAGGAAAGCGATGCATACCAATTGAGCGAGAATGATCTAAAAATAGTTTCTGAACGTCAGCCAACGGAAGCTGAACTGAAACAGCTGTTGTTTGCTTGGAAGGTAGTTAAACATGTTAAATCGAATGCAATAGTACTTGTTGCAGATGATATGACGGTTGGTGTAGGCGCGGGGCAAATGAACCGAGTAGGCGCAGCGAAGATTGCCATTGAACAAGCGGGCGATAAAGCCAAAGGCTCCGTACTGGCTTCCGATGCATTCTTCCCGATGGGCGATACAGTAGAATTAGCAGCTAAGGCAGGCATAACAGCCGTTATCCAGCCTGGTGGCTCGATTAAAGATGAGGATTCTATTAAAGCAGCTAACGCAAATGGTATGGTTATGGTTATGACCGGCGTACGTCATTTTAAACACTAATTTAATTTGAAAGGAGATCCTATGCGAATACTTGTTATTGGTCGAGGCGGAAGAGAGCATGCTATCATCTGGTCGTTAAAAAAGAGTGATAAAGTCAAAGAAATTTTCTGTGCTCCAGGTAATGGTGGAATTGCTAGTATTGCTGAATGCGTAGATATTCTAGAAGATCAGTTTGAAGAAATTAGTCAATTCGTCTTGGAAAACGACATCAATTTTGTGGTAGTTGGACCGGATGATCCTTTAGCTGCAGGTATTGTTGATTTTCTAGAAGCGAAGAATATTCTCGTTTACGGACCGCGTAAGAATGCTGCAATTATTGAAGGCAGCAAGGTATTCACAAAAAATCTCCTCAAAAAATATAACATTCCGACAGCTGCCTATGAAACGTTTGAGAATTATGATGAGGCAATTGCCTATCTCCATAAGCAAGGGGCACCGATTGTAATTAAAGCGGATGGCTTGGCTGCTGGTAAAGGAGTTATTGTAGCTCACTCGTTAGAAGAAGCTGAAAAGGCATTAAAAGACATTATGGTCGATAAAGTTTTTGGAACAGCAGGAACTCAGGTTGTTATTGAAGAATTCCTACAAGGACAAGAAATGTCCTTACTCGCTTTTGTCGATGGTAATGTTGTGCGACCGATGACACCATCTCAGGATCATAAGCCGATTTTTGATAATGATTTGGGGCCAAATACAGGCGGGATGGGAACCTATTCTCCATTGCCGCATATTCCACAATCTATAATTGATGAGGCTATTGCAACTATTCTTAAACCAACTGCAGAAGCGATGGTTAAAGAAGGCAGACCCTTCCGCGGAGTCCTGTATGCAGGCTTGATACTTACAGCAACAGGAACTAAAACGATTGAGTTTAATGCGCGCTTTGGTGATCCGGAAACACAGGTGATATTACCTCGTTTGGAAACGGACTTGTTAGATATTTTCCTAGCTACGGTAAATGGTCGGTTAGAGGAAATGGATATACAGTGGAGTAACGAGGCAGCAGTTTGCGTAATTCTTGCTTCGGACGGATACCCGGGTACGTATCCAAAGAACCTGCCAATCACAGGATTGAATGATGTAGAAGAGTCACTAGTCTTTCATGCAGGAACAGCTCTAAAAGATGGACAATTGGTTACCAATGGAGGTCGTGTGTTGGGAGTTGTTGGTCGAGGAACGACGATTAAAGAAGCGAGAGAGCAAGCTTATCGCGATGCGGAACGAATTTATTTTGAGGGTAAGCAGTATCGAACAGATATAGCAATGAAAGCTCTGGTATAATCATAAATTCATAAATATGGAGGTTAGGCGATGACGGAGGAGCAGGTTTTTAGTCACATGGGATTAGTTCGTTCGAGAACATTGAAATGGATTGAAGCCATAGATTCAACCATTTTCGAAGTAATGCCGGCTAATTTTAATAATACTATTCAATGGCATGTAGGGCATATTCTGCTTGTTCAGGATCGATTAACCTTGCGCTTAATGGGTGAGAAAATCAGCTTGCCTGAAGAATATACCGCATGGTTTGGTCCAGGGACAAAGCCTGCCGATTGGCAAGGTCAACCGCCTGCCGTTGAGCTTTTGTTGCAAGAATTAAGAGAGCAAACAGAGCGCCTGCAAATCTTTATTTCGGGTAAATTGGCTGACAAGCTGGCTGTCCCTTTTTTACATTATGAGACCTTGGAAGAATCTATTGGTTACAGCTTTTACCATGAGGGTATACATCTTGGTTATATGATGGGGCTCAGAAGAGCAATTGAAGCAAAAACCGCATGATCAGCCTCCCCTTTACGTTTCAAGATGCCGATGGGGCTAGCATTTATGTATATAGATGGTTGCCTGCCGAAGGTATGCCAGTTAAAGCAATTGTGCAGATTGCGCCTGGTATGGGAGAGACAGCGGTGAGATATGAAAGACTGGCATCTGAATTAACAATTAGTGGCTATGCCGTGTATGCTAATGATCATAAAGGTCATGGTAAAACGGCACCAACTTTTGAGGATGTTGGATACATAGGACCAACCGGCTTTCATGGCATGCTGCAGGATATGGCACATTTAACGCAAATTATTAAGTCTTCTCATCCTGACTTACCTATATTTCTATTAGGCCATAGCATGGGCTCCTTTTTGACCCAGGGGTATATGCAAAAATATGCTGAAGAGATTCAGGGTATAGTTCTTTCGGGAACAAACGGTGATCCAGGAGTCGCGATCAAGCCAGGCATCTTCTTGGCAAAAATCATTGCAAAGCTTTACGGAGAGCGACATAAGAGTAAAATAATTAATTTCTTGGTTTTTGGCAGCTATAACAATGAGTTCAAACCACTGCGTACTCCTTTTGATTGGTTAAGCAGAGATGAGAATGAGGTTAACAAGTACATCGTAGATCCTTATTGTGGTACCTTATTTACAGCTTCTTATTTTCGTGACTTTTTTGTTTTTTTGCAAGAGATCTATCAGGTTCAAGCATTGCGGCGAATTCCAAAAGATCTCCCCATCTATTTCCTTTCAGGCTCTTTGGATCCAGTTGGACATAAGACCAAGGGTGTCATGGCCTTGATCCGTACGTATGAGGAGCTTGGGTTGCAGGACATTACCTACCGCTTCTATGAGGGTGGTCGTCACGAAATGTTTAATGAAATTAAACGAGACGAAGTCACTCAAGATCTGATAAACTGGCTTGAAAGCAAGCTCGAATAAATGAAGGAGCCCCTAAATTAGTAGCTCCTTTTTCGTGCTCGACCGCATCGAAGCAGCCCAATAGCGCCTTGAACCAGATTTAATCATTAAAACTGACTATAAGATCCCAAATCCGTAATGTGTTTAGGGAAGCTTTTGCCGAGTTGGGTGAAAATTAGGCTATATTGAGCGTCTTTACCGTGTCGATGACATTTCAATAGGAGACGGTTCTGTCCTTTTTTTAATTGGAGATGAGTCAGATGGCGATTTTCTGCGGTCCACCAATCCACTTGATCCGCTTCACTAAGAAGCTCTCCGTTTAACCATAGCTTATAAGCATCCGAATGACCTATGATTAAGCTAACTTCTTGATCTTCCTTGGAATAAATTAAACGCTCGGCATATACCACACAAGGACCTTGGAAGCCAATCATATCGGAAACACTGAATAAGTCTTCAGAGATGTTAACTACATTATGAAGAGCATCTTCGGTAAATTCAGGCTCCTGTAAATAAGCTTTATTTAAATCTGCTTTCGTATTGAGGTGGAATTGTCTGACTAAATCGGTTGTTAAGTCTTCGGTTTCCGCTTTGATATGTGGATAGTACCATTCCCCTAGTTCAGTTGGCGGAAGCTCCAGATAATTATCCCAATAAGGACCGAATACACGCCAAATCTGAGCGCCATTTAAGCCGAATTTCTCTTGGTAGCAGCCACACTCAACAGTGATTGTATTCTTCTCAGATAGTATCGAGAGGTCAGTGGGGATAGAAATGCTTATATTTTTGGAAATCGATTCATATTTCCGCAAAAAGATACTTTCCTCTTGCCAATCTGTAGTCCATCCTTCAGGTAAAAGCACATGAACCTTTTCAAAAATATCTCCATTTGTTTCATTAGTAAGCTGGATAGACAATGTCTTGGTTTCATTCAAACCAATGACAGGAATGCCCAGATAGTCAATCAAAATATTCAGACGAGGAGTTGGCTCAACAGAGGGGACTTCACCTAAGGAATCTGGGACACCTGTTATTTCAATATCCGTGTTAACTCTTCTTGCAGCCGTAACCCCCGCTCTACAAGTATCTTCTGCCAGATCAAAAAGCTTATTGGATTTGCGAGTGAGCAAGGCATCCAGCTTATAGCTGGTATCATAGAAATTATAACGCTCAATCAAATCGGTAGCTCCGTAAATGATGCCTAGAATGGCGCCGGCAGTGGCACAGCTGCAATCCGTATCGAATCCACAATTTAAAGCAAGCATCGAGGTTTTAAGGAATTCCTTTTCACCATAAATCAGCGATAGGAACGTGAAGCCAATATTTTGATATAAGTTCGTACAGTCTGGATGACCATAATCACGGATAATCATTTCCCTTACCTTGCGCCAATCGGGTGTGGTTTTGCTCCATTTCATCGTGTCATCTGCTAGTCTTCTGATCTTCGTGCCTTCAGGTAAATAGACCAACGCATCCAGCATTAGTTTATCTAGATCATCCTCAAAAAAAGCCATAGCCTCCAAAGCCGCTAAGTATTGCTCGGCATAGACGGAGTCGCCTGCATGGTCGAGAACGCCATCTTTAGCCGCATATTCGGCAGCTAGCTGTGGATTTCCAGGGCTAATACAACCCCAAATTTCGGAACGAATTGGACAGCCCATCCCATTGATATAATAGCGATTGTTGAATGATCCCGATAAGGGCGGGTTTAAGCCGCGTTCATAATTTTTCTTGAAATAAGCGTACTCGCCAGGACTATAAGGATACAAATGATAAAATGCGTCTGCCAAATCATTGGAGGTAAAGTAAATCCCTTTGGTTTCAAGCACATGCAGCCAAATCACTTGGAGATCAAGATCATCGTTAGGCAGCATTTCGGCAATCGCTTTTGGGTCGTAATCATAATCGAATAACTCTTTGCGCCCTTCGTAAGGTGCACCGATGGTTCCGGCGATGCTCTTCCCTAGCCAAGCGCCGTAAACTTTGTCTAAGTACAATTCATAACTAATTTGTTTTTTCATAAGGAATCCTTTCTTAAGCTCTGCTTATTAGAATTCTAAAAGCGCTCTCATCAAGCCCATTATAGTAATAAAATCGAGATTAGTCTATAGAAATTTGGAAAACGATTTCCGTCAACGAAAAACAAAAATTAATATCAAATGTTTCCTACTGTTGCTGCAAGTCAGACGATTAAGTTTATGTACAGGTCGGCAGAAACGGCGGCACCTAGATTCTGGGACAATCCGAAGAACTTGACGTACGTGACACAGTAAAGTGGTTTTTGGGGCAAGTTCTGTTATGTAGCTTGGTCTTTTTTTATAGGATAGAAAATGATAACTTTCCCGTTGTGGAAAGCTACGTGCAAAGCTGAAAATCAGCATTGCAGAGTCTGAGTAACTGGTGAGTGGGGCTGTAGAGCCAGTTTTTGGCGTTAGAGAGTGAAAGTAACTGGTGAGTGGGGCTATAAAGCCAGTTTTTGGCGTTAAAGAGTGAAAGTAACTGGTGAGTGGGGTTATAGAGCCAGCTTTTGGTGTTAGAGAGTGAAAGTAACTGGTGAGTGGGGCTATAGAGCCAATTTTTGGCGTTAGAGAGTGAAAGTAGCTGTAGAGCTACTTTCTGGTGTTAAGCTGTATGCAAGGTTGACCTTCAGTGCATAAGCACTTGGGTGGCTCTGAATTGTAACTAAGTATTATCCTATCTGTTTTTGCCCCAAATATTTAATTAATCCCTCGTTTATTTGCCCAAATGAATCTTTTTTGCAGAATATCATTGACAGAATTAGTGGAAATCACTAATATTGAGATATAACGTTTGGGGCAAAAATAAAACAAAGTTGGGTAACACAACACGGAGGGTAATATGCGATGAGTAAAATAAGATTAGCTATGATAGGCGTAGGCGATATGGGTGCTGGACATTGCAGTGGTTTTGACCAAATTGCCGATTGTGAGATTACTTGGGTTTGTGACCCAAATGAAGATAATGTAAAACGAGCTTTAACCTATATTCGCAAGAATACACCTAAGGTTTGTAAGGACTATAGAGAGCTGCTGAATAATGAAGACATCGATGCTGTTGTCATTAGTGTGCCGAATTATTTGCATCGTGAAGTAGCGATTCCATTTATTGAAAGCGGTAAGCATGTTTTTCTTGAAAAGCCAGTGGCTCACAATATAGCGGATTGCGATGCCATTATTGAGGCAGCGGAACGCAGTCAGCGAATAGTGCAGATCGGCTTGGTTTATCGTTATTCGAACCTGTACAGAAAAATGGCTGAAATATTAAAAGGTGGACGTTTGGATCAGGTTTCTATGATGTGGTGCAAGGAATATCGCGAGGCTTTTCCACCAGCAGATTGGTTCTATGACGAAACGAAATCAGGTGGAGCATTGGTTGAGAAGGATTGCCATCATTTTGATATTTTCAATTGGATGATTGATTCCAAGCCTTATCGCGTTTTTGCAACAGGCGGCCAGCATGTGATTAAAAATGGAACGGACCAAATGATTACGAACAGCTATACTCATTATCCTGCAAAAAACATTAGCACTAGCACCATTATCGATCATGCCTGGGTTTTGGTTGAATATGAGAATGGAAGCAAAGCAAATCTAGGTTTGTGCATGTATTTAAAACCGCGCAACTTAACAGAAGAAGGGTTAGAAATTGGACTTATTGGGACAAATGGTGCGCAAATGATCGCTAAGAATGATAGGACACTTTCCATCTATGGAGGAGAAGATTCTTCTATAGAAAGAATCGAAGTCGATTCCGTATCCGACTCTGTGTTGAATGGCCACATTGGAAGCTTGCGGGAGAGAACAGAATTCATTAAATCGGTTCGTACTGGAGATAAACCGTTTGCTTCCCTAGAGGTTGGCAGAAGCTCTCTAAAAATTGCTTTGGCTGCGGAGAGATCCATTAAAGAAGGCAGATACGTCCAGATAGAAGAGGTTTAAAACAGTAGATTTGAGCTAATGAATCGGGGGTGGGAAGACATGCGGGCTTCAAAAGTTAAAGAAGAGATCAAATTTTATTTATTTATTCTTCCGTGGATTGTTGGCTTCTTTCTATTATTCGTTGGCCCTGCCATTGCTTCTCTGGTTTATAGCTTTACCGACTATAACGCGGTTACCGCGAATTGGATTGGATTAGACAATTATAAGGAAATGTTCCACAATCCGGTTTTTATCAAAAGCTTAAAGAATACCTTATTTTTTGTGGTAGTAGGTAATCCTATTCTCATATGCTTTCAGCTTTTGATAGCTCTGTTGCTTAATATTGAAGTTAGAGGGATTCGCTTATTCAGAACCTTATATTACCTGCCTTATCTGGTACCACCCGTTGCAACCGTTATTATCTGGAGATTAATTTTTAACGAAACTGGTGCAATGAACTCACTATTACATTTGGTAGGGTTGGACAGCGTGAGCTGGTTTGACAGTGAATTCCTCAGCAAGCCGATTATTCTATCTATGGTTATATGGGGGGCTGGAGGAACCGCATTAATCTTCATTGCCGCATTAAAAGGGGTGCCGCGTCATTTGTACGAAGCAGCCAAAATTGACGGGTCCAGTATCTTTCGTTCCTTTTTTGTCATAACGCTTCCGATGATAACACCCGCTATTCTTTTCGCGCTAGTGATTCAAATTATTTATTTCTTCCAAATATTCACCGAACCGCTGCTCTTGAATAACAAAGGAGCACCGAATTACTCGGGAACCACTTATATGGTAACTACATATCGCACTGCTTTTACAGACTTCAAATTCGGTTCGGCAATGGCTCAAGCGTGGCTGTTGTTCGGAATAATTCTAATCATAACCATTATCGTGTTGAAAACCTCTAAGAAGTGGGTTTATTACGAATCGGAAAAGGGGAGCTGAGCATCTTGAACACAGAGATTCGTAAACAATCAGCTGTCACTTACTACCTATTCTTAATCTTGGGTTTACTGGTTTTTATGGGTCCGCTGCTGTGGCTTATGTCGACAATGTTGAAAACTCAAGCCGAGACCTATGCGGTCCCGACAACGTTTATTCCAGACGAGGTTACCTTTTCCGCCTTTCAAAGGCTTTTTACACAAATGCCTGAGATGCCGCGCTGGATTGCGAATTCTTTTATGATTTCAACAACGGTTGGAGTGGGGACGGTATTTTCAAGCTCTTTGGTCGCTTTTGGCTTTACGAGAACCAAAGCTCGTTCCAGAAATGCCGTTTTTATAGTGCTTATGACCACATTAATGATTCCGTCACAGGTTACGTTGATCCCGTTGTATGTGCTTTATCGCAACATTGGTTGGTACAATACATGGCTTCCATTAATAATGCCAGCACTGCTTGGAACGGCTTACTTCATTTTCTTATTCCGCCAATTTTTTATGACGATTCCGATTGAATTGGATGAAGCCACTTATATGGATGGAGGCAGCTCTTGGACTATTTATACCCGCGTGATTATGCCATTGTCTGGCCCGATTATAACGACTGCATTCATTTTTTCCTTTGTTGCTTCGTGGCAGGATTTTTTTACACCGTTTCTGTTCATTCAATCCGAGAAGCTTTATCCGCTCAGCGTTGGTTTACAGAAGATACTTGGAGACACCTCAAGGGATTATCCCATGTTAGCTGCTGGGTCGTTTATAGCATTGCTGCCTATCGGAATTATCTATTTCTTCGCCCAAAGGTATTTTGTTGAGGGGGTGGTTTTGTCCGGTATTAAGTGAGTGAGCAGGAAGCTAGCGGAATTATTAATAAAATCATTCAAAAATCGGGAGGGTTTACTTTGAAAAAAAGAATCTTAATTTCAATGCTAAGTACTTTTTTAATGGCTACTATTGTTCTATCCGGGTGTTCGAAAAAGGAAGAAACGGCGGCTTCATCAACAAAGCCAACAACAGAGGCAACTGTAGCACCTGATGCAACAGCGGCGCCAGCAGAAACGACAGCTCCTGTTGCTGAAGAAATTTCCGGAAAGGTAACCTACGCTCAATGGGGAACAGCTGAAGAAACAACGCAAGCCAAAGCGCTTTTGAAGGAGTTTAATCTGAAATACCCTAAGGTTGAAGTTGAGGTTATCAGTAAGGACTGGGGTACATATTGGACATCGTTAACTGCTCAAGCGGCATCCAAGGATTTACCTGATGTTTATAAAATCAGCTTCGCTTATGTAGAGAAATATGCCAAGCTTGGCGCAATGAAGGATTTAACGGATCTGATTGCAAGCAATAACTTCGATCTTAACGATTTTGAACCCGCACTTTTAGCAGCTCATCAATTTGAAGGCAAACAAGTTTCCCTGCCGCGCGATGCCAACATCGTAGAATTTGCTTATAATAAAGGATTGTTTGAAGATCCGAAGACGAATCCTTCCAAAGCGCCTTTCCCAACAGGTGAAATGACATGGGATCAAACCTTGGAAATTGCCAAGAAAATGACGCTTGATAAAAACGGCAAAAACCCGACAGAAGCTGGGTTCGATGCTAAGAATATCGTGCAATGGGGAGTAGCGAGCGGAGTTACGAATTTTGATTCCGTGCTAGAGCCACAATTAATCTCCAGCGGTGCGAAAATAGTCAATGACGATAAAACACTTGCCTTAGATTCACCAGAAGCAATGAAAACATTAGAGTTCTTTCGTGGTTTGGTGGACAAGGAACATGTTGCCCCATCATCAGCAACTATCCAGACCCTGGGTGGAGATCCATTCCTAAGCTTAGCTTCAGGTAAAGTGGCGATGAGCTTTGCAGGAAGCTGGTCAGCAGGTGAGTTTAAGAAAGCTAACATTAAATTCGAATATATTCTGCCTCCTAAATTTAATACTACACAAACCGTCGTTCAGCCTGCTGGAAATGTAATGAGCCCTAACAGCAAGAATGAAAAGGCAGCATGGGCATTATTATCATGGCTTTCCGGTCCTGATGGACAGAATGCACTAGCTAAATCAGGCAGTGCGATTCCAGCTAATAAGAAAGCAGCTGAGGCCTACCTAGCCATTGATGCTGCTTTTGACAAAAAAGCGATTATCGATGCACAGAAATATGCCATTACAACACCATTCTTTGATGGAAAAGACAAATTGCTTTGGGAAATCCTTCCGCAAAAAATGCCGTTGCCTTTAGATGGCAAAGGCGACTTGGTTAAAGCAATCAAGGAAGTTAAGGAATTGTACGGGAAATAAGCTTAGCAGAGTAAAGGCATTGCAAGACCGGGAAACGAGCTCGTTTCCTGGTCTTTTTTTTCTAATCGATTCAAATTTGACATTGAAAATTCAGCATATTACTATAGAGAGAGCGTTTGGCGCAAATTTGTAAATTGTTGAAAGGAATTGAGTGATGGTGGCGAAACTAAAGGATGTAGCAGAATACGTAGGTGTATCCATATCTACAGTCTCTCGTGTCATCAGTAATGACAATAGCCGTGCGGTAAGTCCTGAAACACGAACAAAAATCTGGGATGCCGTGGCTAAATTAGGTTATGAGCCGAACAAGATTGCTAGACAATTGGTCAAAGGCAAAAAAGCGGAAAATCAAGTGACCAAAAAAGTAGGCTGCATAGTTGCAACCCCACAGAATAAATATAACCACCCTTACTTCTCCTTTATTTTAGATGGGATTGAGAAGGGTTTAGCTGACCAAGGGTATTACCTGAGCTTTATCCATACAGGAGAAGAAATTAAGAATCCTAGCTTTTTACAAAAGGTGTTGTATGAGAGCGAGATTGATGGATTGATTTTCGTAGAAGGGATCGAGAATGAAACCTACGAATATATCAAAAAACACATTCCGTTTATTGTAGGTGTGGATTTTGCAGATGATTCCGTGTCGCAAGTAAGCTATGATCGCCTAGCAGCTGCTAAGGAAGCCGTTTTTCATTTATTGCAGCAAGGGCATCATGATATTGGCTATATTGGCGGTGTGGGACTTTCCCAAAAGATTGAAAAAGAAAAAAGATTTAGAGGCTACAAAAGCGCCTTGGATGAAGCTGGCCTTGAGCTGAAGCAGGAATGGATTCTGAATGCCAACTGGGATGTGGATAAAAGCTATGCTTTAATGAAGGAGCTTTTGCAGAACCCAGCGATCAGTAGACCCACAGCCATGTTTGCAGCTAGTGATATGATGGCGATTTCTGCTATGCGTGCAGTCCTAGAGAGTAATCTTAGAATCCCTGAGGATATTGCTTTTATTGGCATCGACAACATTGAATTCTCCCAATATACTTCACCACCGCTGTCTTCGATACATATTCCGAAATTTGAAATAGGCTATATTGCTGCAAAAACAATTGTCGATGTTATTCAAAACAGATATCCAATACCTGTTAAAATCATGGTCCCGTTCGAGCTGAAAACCAGAGAATCCTCATTAAAAATATAAGTAGATAGGCTCCATAAAAACGAAAGTTTTTTTATAACTATTCTTTCACTTGAGAGCTAATATAGAAAATGTTTTAATAAAGAAGCAAGATAAGCTAGTAAGGAAAGGAGTGTGATCGATTTGTTGATTACTTTGCCTGAGGTGATCTCCGTCTAACGGAGATCGAATAAGTAAAGGGGGCCGAAAGGTCCCCTTTACTGTTTCTATAGCAGCTTTTTTAGAGCTTGGAACGACGTTTGTATGTCTTAGTGTTAAAAAACTTGTGGCGATTTTTATAGACATAGAAGATAGCTAAAAGGGAACCAAGCATTAAGGATAGGGTGTGCCAATGGACTTTCAAATATGAGAGGACAACGTTCAATTTAATCACGCTCCTTATGTGCTGTTCCTAGCTTTACCTCAAAGATTTTAAATATGTATTCCCCTAAAAATAAGTATGTTTATTGAAGATTATGATACAATAGTAGTAACCGGACAAACGGTAAATTAAATAGCAAGGTGGGATTTGGCAATGGATTATGACCAAAGACAGTCGACAATTGGACTGGCAAGAGAATACAACTCATCTTTTCACAAGCTGCTGCGTATGTTTACGTTATCGATTCTAATTTCGTTTTTTGGTACCTTGGTGGGAACGGTTGTGCCACCTGCTTTATTTCTTCCTTTGGTGGTCGTACAAATTATTATGATTGTTTCTGCATTTTTTATTAGAAAAGGTAAAAAAGCTATTGGGTATGCGTTTGTGTTTAGTTTTACATTTCTGACGGGTGTCATTATTTATCCAACGCTTGCGCATTATTCAACTGTTGGCGGCTCGTCTTTAATTAATACGGCGTTTATTCTTACGGTTGTTATATTTGGCGGATTATCCACTTACGCTTATTATTCAAAAAAAGATTTCAGCTTTCTCGCTGGTTTTCTAATGGTTGGCCTGTTCACTTTAATTGGGTTTGGCTTAGTAGGGCTGTTTATTGGTGGTTTTAGTGGTCCATTGGGTACGTTAATTGCAGGTGGTGGGGTATTAATCTTCTCCGGATTTATCCTCTATGACATCTCTCAATACCGTAAAGGTTTAGCGAATGAGGACATCCCGTTAGCCGTACTTAACCTATATCTTGATTTTATTAATCTGTTTTTATACTTGCTGCGTTTTCTCGGAATTTCTCGCGATTAGACAGCAGACAGCCATGTTTGAAAATCTTTAATACGGTTTATTAACTAGGTAACTAATAATAAACTTAATTAAAGAGGAGCTGGTTGCAATGGGAACTACAGATGATGTTATAATGGTAATGAATAATTGGTGGACGTACACATTAGTTTGGGTAGGCATATCTGTTGCCGTAGTATTTATTCTTATATTGGTGCTCGTATGGGCGAAGCTATCTTCTGTTTCACGTGCTTCACAGCAAGCATTCAAGGATTTGAATCTCAAAATTGACAGCATGGCTAGAACACATGACGCATTTAGTGAATTGAATGCCAAGATTGACAGCTTGAAATCAACTAATGAATTAAGGCGTCCGAGTTCGGATAATGTAGCGATCTAGACCGAAGCTGATAAAAGGCTGCTTGCAGATTAACTGCAGGCGGCTTTTTTGTTGTCTAAAATTTTGTTGTCTAAATTAAGGTTGGTATTAGTATATGTGATCCATCCAAGGATAAAAAACGTTCAAGTTTATAGAGGCTTTGAAGTAATCAGAAAAGGAAAGTAGGAGATTGGCATGAAAAAACAAAAGAGAATCGTCTCGTTTCTAGGAATTGCAATGATATCAGCTAGTTTAATGCTCGCGGCAGGCTGCAGCTCTAAGGATGATGCAGATGCTCAAATGACCAGCAAATCCACTCCAATGGAGAGTATGGCAGGAATGGAAAGTATGGCTCCGACAATGGAACCAACAATGGAGCCGTCGATGGAACCTACTATGATGCCAACAATGGAGCCCACAATGTCCATGGAACCTTCGATGATGCCAACAATGGCTCCAGTTGAGATGGTAACAGAAGCTCCAACCGCAGAACCAACAAAGGAACCCATGACGCCTATGCCAACTTTGAAAGCAACGGCTAAACCAACTGTAAAGCCTACACCAAAGCCTACATCTAAACCGACTGCTAAGCCAACTGCAACAATGGATCATTCTATGATGGCTACGCCTGAACCAACTAAAGCACCAGCAGTAACCAGCAAAACGATCGAAGTTACGATTAAAACTTTTGCCTATAGCCCTAGTTCAATAAAGGTACCTGTCAATTCGGAAGTAACCTTCACGAATAAAGATGACGTCAAGCATACGATTACTGCCAAAGATGGTTCATTCAAAAGCAAGCTATTAAAGCAGGATGAATCTTTTACCCAAAAATTCACTGAAGCGGGTGTATATGAGGTTTATTGTGAGCCACATACCTTCATGACAGCGACGATTACTGTAGAATAGCTAAACAACAACTGGAGACTCCCTAACAAGGAGTCTTTTTGGCCTGAGCCGAAGGGATAACGGTCAAAAGGAACCCACTCGGAAACACAAGTTCAAGAAGTATGAACACTTCGTGACTAGCTTGCAACTTGAACGTTGTTCAACTATTATATAAACATTAGTTGAACAACGTTCAACACTAGAGAAACCATTAGGAGTGGAGCTATGAAAAGTATTATTCAGTTTTCTTTGAACAACAAATTTGCGATTTGGATGATGACTATTATCATCACAGTTGCTGGTTTGTATGCAGGTGTCACGATGAAGCAAGAAACGCTGCCGAATTTGGATGTGCCGATTCTAACGATTTCGACAGTCTATCCCGGCGCTGCGCCGCAAGAGGTTGCCGATAAGGTTTCCATTCCGTTGGAGCAGAGAATTAAGAATTTAGACGGCGTGGATGTAGTAGATTCAACTTCGATGGAGAATGTTTCTTCGATTGTAGTGAACTACAAATACAGTAAGAACATTGATAAAGCATTGACGGAGCTGCGGGAAGCGATTTCCGATCTTGCTTTGCCGCAGGGCGCACAGCCAGCTAAGGTTTCCAAGCTGAGCTTGAATGCATTTCCTGTTATTTCATTGAGCATTAGCTCGAAAAATCAATCACTCGAAGAAATCTCCAAATTAATTGATACAGAAATTAAATCTAATCTAGAGGGTATTGCCGGAATAGGTACAGTTAATGTATCCGGTGAACAATTTAAGGAAGTTGCCTTAACCTTAAATCAAGCAAAAATGAAGGAAATGGGTCTCACTGAAGCTGCCCTCAAAGGTATCGTGCAAGCATCAGCGCTTAAAGTTCCGCTTGGGCTTTTTGAAATGGAGAATTCCGAGAAAAGTATTGTCGTAGATGGCAATATAACCACTTTAGATGACTTGAAGAATATCGTAATTACTTCTTCACCTAAACCTGGCACAATTTCATCGTATAAGCTGTCAGAGGTTGCTACTGTAGAATTAGTCGGGAGAGCCGATTCGATTTCACGAACTAACGGCAGTCCTTCTGTAGGAATAGATGCTACTAAATCACCGGATGCCAATACCGTAACGGTAGTTAATGCAGTTAAGAAGCAAGCCGAGCTGATTAAGACCAATCATCCAGACGTTGATGTAGTGACGATTTTTGATCAAGGCAAGCCGATTGAAGAGTCAGTCAGTACAATGCTGACCAAAGCACTATTCGGTGCATTATTCGCCGTATTGATCATCATGCTGTTCTTAAGAAATATTCGGACAACGATTATCTCGATTGTCTCCATCCCTTTATCCCTGTTAATCGCGGTCCTTTTATTGAAGCAATTCAATATTACCTTGAATACTTTGACACTTGGTGCCATGACCGTGGCCATTGGGCGGGTAGTCGATGATTCGATCGTCGTAATCGAGAATAATTACCGTCGTATGGGGCTGCATTCCGAGAAGTTAAGTGGCAAGCCGCTCGTTTTGGATGCAACACGTGAAATGTTTATGCCGATTCTTTCCTCTACTTTGGTGACAATCGCAGTATTCTTACCTTTGGGTACGGTTAGTGGTCCAATTGGCCAATTGTTCCTTCCCTTTGCTTTAACCATGGTATTCGCATTAATTGCCTCCTTGCTGGTTGCAATTACGGTTGTACCGATGCTTGCACATATGATGTTCCGCAAAGGCTTGAAGGCAAGTCAAATTCACGATGAAACACCTGGTGCAATTGCTAACTTTTATCGTCGAGTTTTAAGATGGACACTTAGCCACAAAATTATTACATTTATTATAGCGATCGTGCTTCTGGTCAGTAGTTTAGGCTTGGTTAAGGTAGTTGGAACCAGCTTTCTGCCAGACCAAGAGGATAAATATGTAGCACTAACCTATAGTCCAAGCCCTGGTAAATTATTAGAGGATACTAAGAAAACAGCTATGCAAGCAGAAGAATTCATTCTTAAACGCGCAAATGTCGAGAATTTGCAATATTCGGTAGGCGGACAAAGTCCTTTTGGTGGAGGCGGCCCGAATAAAGGTGCATTATTCTACGTGCTCTATAATACGGACACACCTGAGTTTGCCAAAGAAAGTGATTTGCTGATCGAGGAGCTTAGAAAAATTGAACCAACTGGCAAATGGGCGCCGATGGATTTTGGAGGCGGCATAGGCGGCAGCAAGCTTAGCTTATCCGTTTATGGAGATTCATTGGAAGAAATTAAACCAGCAGTGGAACAAATTCAAGGGATTATGGCTAAGGACAAGTCTTTTGAGAAAATAGAAACCAGCCAATCCAAAACCTATGAGCAATATACGATTTTGGCGGATCAGGCTAAATTAAGCAAATACGGACTGACAGCCGGACAAATCGCGATGATGTTAAGTCCAGTGCGGGATCGTCCAGCACTTACAGAAGTGAAGGTTGAAGATAAAATCTATCAGGTTTATGTAAATGTTGATCAAAAGGTTTATGGAAGCATTGCTGATATTGAGAATGCGACCATTCAATCGCCGCTTGGGGCAGTAGTACCCTTAAAGGAGCTTGTAACGGTTAAAGAAGGGACTTCAGCCAGTACGGTAACTCGTAAGGATGGTCGCTTGTTCGTTAGTGTATCCGCTGATATTACGAGCAAAGACGTAGCAAAAGCGTCAAGCAATCTGCAAAAGAAAGTCGATGAGCTCAAGCTTCCGGCGTCGATCAAAGTTGATTTTGGCGGAGTGACGGAACAAATCACGGAAACCTTTACGCAGCTTGGATTAGCGATGGCAGCGGCAGTAGCTATTGTTTATCTATTGCTCGTAATCACTTTTGGCGGGGCACTTACTCCGTTGGCGATTATTTTCTCCTTGCCGTTTATGTTAATCGGTGCTTTACTTGGACTTTATGTTGCAGGCGAAACAATCAGTGCTGCAGCAATGATGGGAGCACTGATGCTCATCGGAATTGTCGTGACGAATGCGATTGTCCTATTGGACCGCGTAAGGCACAAGGAGCAAGAAGGCTTATCTGTTCGTGAAGCTTTAATAGAAGCTGGAGGAACGAGACTTCGTCCGATTCTTATGACGGCTTTGGCTACAGTAGGCGCATTGCTTCCACTAGCTTTAGGCTTCGAGAGCTCAGGCGGAATTATCTCCAAAGGATTAGGTGTGACGGTAATTGGCGGCTTGATTAGCTCTACCTTATTAACCTTAATCATGGTTCCGATCTTCTATGAATTCTTAGCTAGATTCCGCAGCAAAATTAAAGAAGAGTCGGTCTAAAATAGGCGGTGAATTCGATTGAACGATAAAAAGAAACAAATTCTCGAAGCAGCGATTAAATGCTTTGCCGATAAAGGCTATCAGGCGACCTCCATTCAGGAGATCGCTGATTCCCTCGGGATCGCTAAGGGCTCCTTATACTTCTATTTTAAGTCTAAGGAGGATTTGCTGGTCTCGATTTGCAAGTATTATTTTGAACGGATTGTGGTTAAGTTCTGGGAAACGATGGAGGATCCTCACTTAACTCCGCGTGAGAAATTAATTAGGCAGGTGATTGACAGCTACGAACAGTTCGTTGGGCACAGTGATTTCGTCAAGGTGCTGATGAAGGAACGTTTTGAAGTCAATCAGGAAATTCATGAGCTGATCTTTTCACTAAGAGCACAGCAATTATCGGGCAATCAACAATGCATAGTTGAGCTATATGGGGAAGAAATCAGACCCGTTTCCTACGATGTGGCGACTATTTTTATCTCGATGATCAACGGGTATATGGGCTTTGTGATCATGGAGCAAATCAAGCTTGATTTCAAGATGGTATCGGAATTTCTACTCGATCGCTTGGATGACATTGTGGATGGAATGCTTGCCAAACAAACTAAACCGATTCTTAATACAGAAGAATTCGAAAAATTCTTCGCGAGTAATCCTAAATCGGGGAGAACAACGAAAGCTGCACTAGCTGAAGAGCTGCACGCGATTCGTCTAGTTGTAGAGAAGCTGAATAAGAAGCCGGAAGAGCTAGATGAGATTAACATGAGCTTGCAGGTGCTTGAAGCAGAGTTGGATAAAAAAGAGCCGCAGGTCGTCATGGTCAAAGGAATGATCGCCTTGTTAAAAAGCTTAAAAATTCCAGAGCTGAAGCGACATTTGATTGAACTCGAGGCTTATATATCTTGATCAATGATTATCAGTGATTTTGTGATAAAATCCCGGCAAGGATGCGAGTAAATGGATAGATTGTTAGGAGGAATTGAGCTTGGTACATTCACCGATTATTCTAGAAAATAGCCGACTTCGCTTAGAAATTGCCCAGCCGGGTTTGTTTTACCAAGGTACGAGGTTTGATTGGACGGGGTGGGTTACAAGTGTTGTCCTGGACGGAAAACATACCTATATGGCCAGCGAGTCACTTCAGCCAAATGAAGGCACGGGAGGACTTGGCCTTTGTAATGAGTTTGGCAACCTAACACCCGTGGGGTACAGTGATTGTGCCATTGGGGAAGATTTCCCGAAAATCGGCGTTGGTTTGCTAGAGAAGCCGGATGATGCCAGATATAATTTTTTTAGAGCTTATGGCCTTCAACCATTTGTTGTGAATGTAGAGCAGAGCGATTACTCCATTTTTTTTGAGGTTAGCCCCCTTAATAGCAGAGGCTATGAATGTACACTTAAAAAGACGATAAGCATTAAAGAAAATGGTTTAAGCATCCAGTATATTCTCCATAATTCAGGTGATAAAACAATAGAAACCGATGAATATAATCATAATTTTGTACTGGTGAATGGGAATGCAGTGGGCCCAGAGTATGTACTGCGGCTGCCTTTTGATGTTAGTGAAAGCACGGCTGCTATTGACAATGGAATCTTAGTAGATGGGGATGAATTGCGTTGGTCCAACCCGGTAGATGGGAAGTTTTATTGCCTATTTAACAAGCTTCCAGTTCAATCGCAGAACACCTGGAGGCTTACACATGAGCCCAGTGGGGTGGGAATGCAGGAATCTTTGAATGCACCATTGCATCATCTTGCCTTGTGGGGGATGCCTCATGTAGTAAGTCCAGAAATGTTTATTAGCATCTTACTTTCTCCTGGTGAAACAATGGAATGGACACGTGAATATAGCTTTTTCGCTTAAAAAAGTCGTTCACAGTTCTAAGCTGTGAACGACTTTTTAACTTACAGCTTCCACGCCGTAGGGTCCTGGAAAATCTCGAACAATAGCTCACCTGTTTTGAAATCATAGGATAATACATGACCCCGAATATCCTTCTCTTTAGCAAACCAAATGATTCTTCCTGAGGTATAATCGTAGGGAGCGATGAAAATATCTTTGAGATCTGATTCTTTAATATTCTTTTCTTTCAGCAGCTTGGCGAGCATAAACTCTTTAGTCAAGCCTTCCTCAACCAGGATGGATCCGCGTTCTTTAATCTTAGTATCTTTCCCTGTTAGCCAAACGATTTTCACTTTTCCAGCTTCATCCGTGCCTTGCAGTGATTTAAAATTAGGCCCTCCAGGATGCTCGGTACGTATCTCTTCAACGGTGGTAAGCAGCTTATGTTCCAGAACGTAGGCTCTAGCTGCCTCGTCCGATGGAAGTGGGATTTCAGTTTTTAAGTCTTCACGGTTAATCCCATAAAGCACTAAGTAAACCATGGCTGAGACCACGATAAGAATTCCAGTAATGATTAATCCAGCTTTTGCATTATTCGACATTAGTTTCAGTTCCCCTTATAGATAATTCCGTGAGCCTACTCATTTTATCAAAGCAAAGAGATTCTTACAAATAAAGCACTTGACTCTTCCCTTGGGGCAATGTTCTAAGATAAAGCTGTAGGATAATAAGAACGAGGAGCTGTGATAATGGATGTAAATTTAGCTATGACGCGTCTTACGGAAATCACGTTTATTTTTCCAAACGATCACCAGAATGAGAAGGAATGGAACCGTACATTCGGCGCACTTTTAATGGGAATTCCAAATTGCCGAGAGCTTAATTTTATGCCTGTTTCAGAAAAAAACTTACCCAGTACGTCATTTCGCGCAACTAGCGTAAATTACCCGCAGATCGTTTTAGGGACTTCGCTTCCCATTCAAGCTGTATTCGGATGTGTATCCATTAGAAATGGTATTGATCTTGCGGGTACTTGGGAGCAGCTAGCTGAAACGGAGGCAATAGACAATGTACTGAAGTCATCCGAGGTTCCAAATGATCACTCCATTACGGCGCTGTATGCTCGATTAAAAGGCCATCTTATTGACATGGATCATTCAGGGGTTAACATTCCGGTACCTCTATTCGAGAAGTCCAAGTGGGAAGAGCTGACGCAGAAGCTCTCTCAGATCACTAATATTTATCGATATCCTGGCGAAGAATGGCCCTTTATTATTCCGGCTAATGAGGAGGAATTTCAGGCTGATATAACTGATTTCTCTGCACCTCGGACTTTAAAATTTGAGCTTGTTTATGATGAGTATAACGCCTTGCCTATTCTTCAATTTGCATTGATTACTGATTTATCGAGAAATGAGCTTGAGGAAGCCTTTCCACATCCGTATGGATATGCTATCCCTGGGTTAGAAGACATTTTTCGAAGTGTAATGGTCGATTCCCCTTGGAGCAAGGATGTATTAATCCGGATTGACTTGTACTATAAAGGTAATGAAGCGGAGCTGACTGATTGGGAGACTGGCGAATGGCTGGTTAAATCAGGTGGTAGAATCAACTATTAATCGGAAAATAGCTTAGGAGGCAGGATATGCTCACGATTGGACAGATGGCAAGGATTTGCAATATTTCAACCAAAACACTTCATCATTATGAAGCTATCGGGTTGTTCATGCCGGCAGAGATTGGACAAGAAAATCAATATCGCTATTATCAGCCAGGGCAAATTGATCTTCTGCGGAAAATTGTGTTTTTTCGTTCGCTTGGCTTGGGGCTGGAGGTCATTCGTGAGCTACGTGAGAGTGGGGCGATGGCTGATGCTGCTAAAATCAATGCTATTCTGCTAGAGCATGTGGAAACCTTGCGTGAGGAAATCAGTACCCGTCAGCAGCTGTTAAATCAAGTAGAAGCTCGTATGCAGCAATTTACAATAAAAGGAGAGATTAAAATGAATTTTACCATAAAAACAGTGGAGCAATTTAGTGTAGTTGGGATGGAGCATAACAGTCAAACCAGCTCAGAAAGTATCCCGCAAATGTGGCAAAGATTTATTCTACGAGAAAACGAAATTCAAGCGAAAATTAATCCTTCCTTCAGCTACGGGATTTGCTATGGGATGGAGGGAGAGGCAATCGTTTATGTTGCGGGCTTTCAGTCCAATCATGAGCCACTGCCGGATGGGATGGTTAGAGTCATTATTCCTACACAAAAATACGCTGTTTTCACGCATAAGGGACCTTTATTCGAACCTGGTCATGATATTACGGATACTTTTGCAGAAATCCACCAAACCTGGCCTCAATATCAATTGACGCGGGCTGCCGGCGTAGATTTTGAGTTCTACGATGAGCGTTTCCTTGGTGTTGATAATGAGCTGTCCGAAGTCGATATCTATATTCCGATTGAGTAAATATGGAAATAAGTTCGTTATTAGATACATGATTTTCGCTAAAAATAGAGAAAAAGCCGGAAACCACAGCTACTAAGGAAGTTTTGGCGATAACAGCGAAAGAAGTTCGTTAATAGCGAAATTCTTTCGCTGTTCGCCTTCATTTGGGAAGTTTGATGGACAGATATAGAAAATGATATCGTTAATAACGAAATTTCTTCCTTATACATTGAGTTTTGGCAGCAGGTTGGATATGGAATCCATTTGTTTATCTATTTTTTAGCTGGAATGGCATAAGGATACTTGGAATCGTCATCTACATCGTAGAAATCGTTGCCTTTTTTATAATAGAGCTTGGTTGAACCTAAAAATGATGGTTCGCCTGTTGTTTGATAATTTCCTGCAAGGATAATAACTTGGCTGCCCTTTTGCAAATAGGCAAGCTTCTCGGAGGCTTTTTCGAAGCTCTTTATTCTGTAGTAGTAGGTTTTATAAATGTCTCTAGGATTCAAAAATATATTGTTATCTTGGGGGCTTATGTCTGTTAGAAACTGATCTCCGCTTAAACGAAGGCCATTCAAGATTTGATCCGTTTGCTCAAGCCCTTCTACTGTTGCCAGCATGGGAATAGGTACCGTTCGATATTCTATTTTCCAAAAAACAGGTGGAGTGACGAAGCTTTTGGCAATCCGCAAGCTCGTGGAAGCTGCTACTTTGGAGTCAAATAACAAATCATATAAGACTCCTCCACTGGCGAAACTTAAATAATAATGCGTCTCTTGCTGATTACCTGACTTCTTTAATGTCATATAATAGGTGATTTTAGATTTTGAATCGGGTAGGAGTCCTTCTTTTATAGCGATTTTCTGGTTCTCCTTGTAAAGAGATTCTGATTGTTCAAGTGGAATAACTGTTATTCTAGCTACTTCTTGGTTTTTTTGAGTCATGATAAGACCGCCGTCATTTGTTGTCTTTGCTTCCCAGTCCTGAGGCAGAGCAATCCGATAATTTGCAGTTTGAAAATACTTCTCGCTAGTCCCAGTGCCATCAGCCCCATCCAAACTATTGGTGCTGTAATAATCATTACCGAACAAAACTACCAAGATTATAGCAGCTAAGCTAACAGTCCCGATAACCCAATTGCGTAAGCCTCGTTTAGCCTTAACCTCGCTCGCCTTAATCTTCATCTCCACTTTATCCATAAGTGACTCTGTAAACATCCGTTTGGCAAAGGGGCGATGAGTGATATAACTATCGAAATCTGGTTCATTGTTATTCATAGATTTCTCTCTCCTTTAATTGCTTTATTGATTTGGAGCGGGCGCGATTTAAGCGAGACTTAACGGTCCCAATAGATATGTCCAAGGTGCTTGAAATTTCTTCCATAGATAATTCGTAGTGTGCATGCAAGATGAGAACTTCTCTAAATTTAATCGGTAAGCTCATTACGATGCTCCACATCTCATCCAGCTGAAATTGCGCAAAAAACTGTGATTCTGGCGAAGGCGAGGTTCCACTATTGAAAATGAAGCCTACCAAGCTAACCTTGCGGACAAAAGCGAGCTTCAGAAATGAGAGTGCGGTATTTCGTGTTATTTTGAGCAGCCATGTCTTTAAGCTGGATCCTCCACGAAAGGTAGCTATATGCTTGTAGGCTTTAAAAAACACCTCTTGAGCAATATCATCAGCAAGCGAGTGATTTTTAGTAATAAAATAAGCGTAATTCCAAATATCCTCCCCATAGAACTCCATGATATCTTTTAGCTGCGGTATTTCGATTGTGTTCATATGCTCCAGATAATCCAAGTCCATTTAATCACTCCTCACTTAAATAGACTTATCACATGGATATAAGTTCCAAGTCATGATAATGATAGCGCCTTCATTACTAAAATGGTATCATTTAGTAATTGATTTGGAAATTAGGAGGTGGCTTACACGATGGCTAAAACAACTATTGGCTTGCTGTCTCCGTTTCTAGGTGGATATTATTTTAGTGATATTACAAGCTCGATCCAAAATACAGTTCAAAGCTATGATGCTAGATTGATAGCTATTCGTTCAGCTGGGAAGAATTATGACAGTCCTATTGCACTGGATCAAGTCGATGGCTGGATTGTATTGTTGGATGCCGTCACAGATGATTATTTGCAATACCTGCATGCTGAAGTGAAAAAACCGATTGTAACTATCGCCAAGGATATTACGTCGCTGCATATAAACGGCCAGATGATTTTCTGTGATAATGAAGGTGGGATTAAACGGGCCGTTCACCATTTGGTGGGACACGGTAATCGGTCCATTGGATTCGTGGGCTATATGGAATTAGATGATATGCGCTTGCGATTTAAGGGTTATCGTGAAGCTCTTGAAGATCATCGGATTGCTTTTAATCCGGATCATGTGATCGATCCCAACGACTATGGAGTTATGGGTGGCAGACGTGCGGCTGACCTCATCATTCAAGCAGGATTTCCTTACAGAGCGGCTATAGTAGGAACAGATTTGAATGCCGTGGGTATGATAGAGAGATTCACAGAGCTTGGCTATCGAGTTCCAGAGGATTTCGCGATGATTGGTTTCGATAATTCGATTGCAGGGAAAACCAGCCATCCAAGGCTTTCAAGTGTAGATCAGAATATTGCTCGTTTGGGAGAAAGTGCGGTTAACCTATTATTTGATCAAATTCGTGATATTCCCTGTTTAACAAATCCTTATTTAGTCGAATGTGATTTAGTTGTCCGCGCTTCCTGCGGGTGTGTGGAGCCTGAGGAAACACAAGATCGAGCCATGGATCCCCTAATTACTAAGGATGAAATAGCGCATAAGTTTGAGAGCAATTACGAATTCAATAAATTTATTATGAATTATAAATTTGACGTCATCAAGGACTTAAGCTGGATTCTGGCGCCTTTTTTCCAATGGGGCTGTCTGGGCTTATGGAATGATAAAGAGAATGGCTCTCCGAAGCTCCAGATCAATCAATTCTATCATTTTCATGAAAACTATGAATTAGTAAACGTAATGAATATTGAAATGGAAAAGTTTCCACCAGATGAATTGCAAATGTATGAATCCAGTGCAGGAAGCAGTGAAATGATTTATATGCTGCCTTTTCGTGGGGAGGGCAATAATTGGTGCGTTCTAGCTTTGGGAGCAGCTTTTATGAACTATTCGAATAGAGTAGTGGCTCGAGAGACGGTGATCCATTATCTCGATATGATGGCTTATGCCTTAGAACGGCAATCGCTTCTAGAAGCGGTCAGACAGCAAAGCCTGCAGTTCAAGCTAATTGCTGAACAGCTGGAGGTCGTATCACGTACCTCGAATGATGGTATTTGGGACTGGGATATGACGACAGATGCCGTAAAATGGAATCAAAGCTTTTTTAATTTATTAGGGCTTTCCACTCCAAGCTTGTTCGAAAATATTATTCATCTGGATGACTATGCGAGCTATAAGGCAGCGTTGTTCGAGCATTTGCAGCAAAAAGCGCTTTTTGAAATTGAATTGCGGTTGCGTAAACAAGATGGAGAATATGTATGGGTGATTGCCTCTGGAGAGGTTTTATACGATGAGCACGGAAAGCCGGCTC
This sequence comes from Paenibacillus psychroresistens, assembly GCF_009728935.1. GTDB lineage: Bacteria > Bacillota > Bacilli > Paenibacillales > NBRC-103111 > Paenibacillus_AC > Paenibacillus_AC psychroresistens. Next base: position 872,243 of record NZ_CP034235.1, read on the forward strand.
GAATGATAGGCTCTGTAAGAGACATCTCGGACCGGAAGCACTCTGAGGTATTGATGCATAATTTGGCTTATCATGATAGCTTAACTGGTTTAACTAATCGGTTGAGCTTTTATGAGGTTATTAAAACCGCAGTTAAGCTGCGTCAGGATGAGCCATTTGCTATTCTGGTTCTAGATTTGGATCATTTTAAGAAAATAAATGATACCTACGGCCATCAAATGGGAGATCGTTTACTAGAGCATGTTGCTAAACATCTTAAAGCCCTGGTAAATCAGAATGAGCAAATTGCCCGTTTTGGCGGGGACGAATTTGTCTTGATCTATCCGTATGAGCATATGCGGGAGGTTGAAGAGTTTGCTCAATCGATTGCCTCGCAGTTTTCGACGCCGATGATCTGTGATGCCGTGCGTGTGGGAATCACGACAAGTGTTGGGATTAGCCTATACCCGACTGATGGGCAGGATGCAGATACGCTGATTCAGAAAGCGGATATTGCGATGTTTAAAGCAAAGCAAGCTGGCAAGAACAGATATGAGCTATTCTCACCGCATATGATTGAGCAAACCATGTGGCGCATCCATATGGAGAATCAACTGCAAACCGCTTTGCAGAATCATGAGTTTGTGCTTTACTACCAGCCTCAGATCGATTTGCAAACAGGTATGGTGTATGGCGCTGAAGCCTTGCTGCGTTGGGACTGCCCAGGACGCGGGATAGTTTCTCCATTGGAATTCATTGCGCTTGCAGAAGATACCAGACAGATTATCCCGATTGGCGAATGGGTTTTATTAGAAGCCTGCAGACAGAATAAACGCTGGACAGCTAAAGGATATAAGCCGATCAAGATCTCTGTAAACATTTCCGGGCAGCAGCTTAAACAAGTTGGATTTGTAGCCAATGTGAAAGCGATTATTGAGAAAACAGAAATGGACCCCCGTTATCTCATCTTCGAGATTACGGAGAGTACCATTATAGATAATTTAGAAGCCACGATTGATATGTTGAAGGAGCTTACGGCCATGGGTATCCGAATTTCATTGGATGATTTCGGTACCGGGTATTCCTCCCTCTCGATTCTGAAAAAGCTGCCAATCAGTATGGTCAAAATAGATAAATCGTTTATTTCGGAAATGACATTGGAGCATCGTGATTTGGATATCGTGAAGGCGATTATTTTTATTTCTAATAGCCTACAGCTTGAAGTGGTTGCAGAGGGCATTGAACAGAAGGTGCAATATGAATTATTAAGAGAGCTAGGCTGCCACTATATGCAAGGGTTCTATACAAGTCCTCCGCTTCCTTCCGAGCAATTTGAAGCCTTCTTATCGCTTACTCATCTGGATCTGCGTTTGTAGCTCTTTTTTCCGGCTTTAATGGTTTTTCTACGTGTAGATCTGCGTCTGCGCCGACCAGCGGAGGTCAATCCATCCCCATCTAATTTCGCTGCCGTGCTGGCCTTAGAGCCGAATGACCCCATTAATACTTTGAGCATCGGTCCCATTTGCTGCATACTCTGAATGAATTTTTGAATGCGGCCTACATGCCCCATTACCCCATCAATACCACCCATCCGGTCAATAAACCCTTTGACTTGAGTCATATTAAAGGGTAAGCCAGCTAATAAGCCGGTAGAAGCAGCGGGTGTGGCTAATGCCGTTGATTGTGCGGCTGGAGCAAAGCCATTAAAGCTGCTAACACCGGGATAGGGCTGCTGCCCTTGAAAGCCAGCACCATAATAGGGCTGCTGCTGAACTAAACCGTCGGAGAAGAAGGGATCTTGGCGTGTATTATTGAATTCATTTGGTTTCACTGGATTCACAATCCTTTTTTTACTATAATTTATGATGTAGGCAAATGATTGGATTGGACGTTTGTCACGGTTTTGTAGGTTTTATTGCTTTTAGTACGTAAAAGCTGATAAGTTTACTAAAGTAAAGCAGGGATTCTTCGGCAAAATGTCGAAAGCTTAGCATAATGAAAAGATTAACTGGAGGTTTGAAGACGGATGCAATTGAAAAAATTAAACGATAAAGCGATTGACCAATTATTTGAAGCTGTTCTAACATTAAAGGATGTTGAGGAATGCTATATTTTCTTCGACGACTTATGTACAGTAAATGAAATTCAGTCTCTCTCTCAGCGCTTGGAAGTCGCTCGTATGCTGCGTAAAGGGAGTACCTATAATCAGATCGAAGCGGAAACTGGCGCAAGCACTGCGACTATTTCACGTGTGAAGCGTTGTTTAAATTATGGCAATGATGGCTATAAATTATCATTAGAACGATTAGACCGTTAGAGAGGGCTCCCATGATTAAATACGGCGTTCTGGTCATCAGCCATGGCTCGCGCAATGCGGAATGGGTTGAATTGGTTGATCAAGCGGTTGCTGCTATTGAAATAGATTCAGATATATCTATACCGATCTATTCTTCTTATCTAGAGCTAATTGAAGGCAGACTTATTCAGGATGGCATTTACAGCTTAGAGCAGCAAGGCGTGACGGATATTCTGGTCATTCCGTTATTCGTTTCCTCGGGCAGTACGCATATAGATGAGATAAGTTATGCTTTGGGAGTTATCCCGGAACCTAATCTAGAAACAGATATGGTTCCATTAGTGATTCAAGCTCGGATTCATTTTGGCTCACCGATCGATGATGATGAGGAAATTACTCAAATTATATATAGCAAAATACAAGCATTATCCCAGCAGCCCGATCATGAAATTGTACTCTTAATTGGGCATGGCAGTGTGGAGAAGGGCTTTCACCTGCGCTGGCGCAAAGGTCTCGAATTACTGGCTGCCCGCTTGAAGCTTCGCGGCGGTTTTGATGAAGTTGATGTGGCAATGTTGCTACCTGATCAAGTGAAGCGTAAAATGAAGACATGGGCTCTAAAAAAGCCAAAACATACGATTATTGTCGCGCCGCTTTTCCTGAGCGAGGGTTATTTCACAAATCAGGTCATTCCATTGCGCATGCAAGGGTTCATATATAAATATAATGGTAAGGCGATGCTTCCGCACCCACTCATTTCTAGATGGATGGAGAAGCAAATTCGTCAGATGATAGGAAAAATGGGTGGTAATTAGATGGCCAAACGAGCAAGACTGATTTATAACCCTTCCTCCGGGCGCGAGGAAATGAAGAAAAAGCTGCCAGATATACTCCAAAGGCTGGAGCGCGGCGGCTTGGAAACCTCAACACATGCCACAATCGGTGAAGGCGATGCAACTCTAGCTGCTGCGGATGCCGTGGAACGCGGCTTTGATGTTATAATTGCTGCAGGTGGAGACGGCACATTAAACGAAGTGGTCAACGGGATGGCAGAGAAATCGCATCGTCCGCTTCTGGGCATAATGCCTTTGGGCACAACCAATGATTTTGCGCGTGCGCTTTCGATCCCACGCAGGTGGGAAGCAGCATGCGACATCATTATTGAACAATATGCGCGTCCCATTGATGTTGGCAAGGTCAATCAGCGGTATTTTATCAACATTGCCGGTGGGGGTTCGATGACAGAGCTTACCTACGAGGTGCCCAGCAAGATGAAAACCATGATCGGCCAGCTGGCGTACTATATGAAGGGGCTTGAGAAGCTCCCGCGCCTGCGCCCAATCGAGGTATACATTAAATCACCAGAGATGGATCTCCATGAGCAGGTCATGCTGTTCATCATTGCTAACAGCAACTCTGTTGGCGGCTTTGAGAAATTGGCTCCAGAAGCTAGCTTGGACGACGGACTATTTGATGTATTCATTCTTAAGAAGTGCAACCTTGTCGAGTTTATCCGTGTTGCCAGTGCAGCACTGCGTGGTGAGCATATCAATGACCCGAACATGATCTATTTCAAAACCAACAGCATTCAAGTGACCTCGCCCGATTACGTGCAAATCAACTTGGATGGAGAATTCGGCGGCACCTTACCATGCATGTTCTCCATGCTTCCTTCGCATATTAACATCATCGTTGACCAAACAGGCAATTCCACATATAAGGGTAAGAATGGGTTTTGAGGTTGGGAAGAGTGAAGATTGATAAGAGTAAATGAGCTAACAATACAAGCGGGCAAAGCGGAAACAAGAGCACGAGTTGAAGATGATTTAAGGGGTTAATGGTTAGAGGGATTAATTTCGCTGATGTTGCTTGGGTGCTGTACATCGGGGAATTAGCTGCTTTTGGAGCAACTAAATCAATGGGATACTAAGTATTTTGGAATTAGTTGCTTTTGAGGCAGCTAATTGGGATAAATAAGCTAATTTACTGATAATATCAGCATTTAGTTGCTCTAAAGGCAGCTAAATTTAATCATTAAACAACTCTTAAGAAATTAGTTGCTCTAAAAGCACCTAATTACTTGCTAACTCGCAAGTATTTTAGAAACAAATTTATTGAAAAAGTCCCTCTTGTTATAAGGGGAAAAGTGGAGTGATTGAGATGGCTAAGGCAAAAGGTGGAACAGGGCGAGGTACGGACAAAAAAGGTTGGACTCGCTGGGGTACGAAAAGCACGGTTAGAGATAATAGCAAGGACAACGTTATAGCTAAAGGACCGGTTACAGAGAAGGCTAAGAAAGAAGTTAGAGTAAACGCTAAGGATTCTCATGCGTCTAGCGGCAATACGGCTAATAATATGGATTTCAATCCTAACGTAAAGAGTAAAGAGTAAAGAAAAAAGTGCTAAGAGTAAACAACTAGCTAGAGAATGAGAACAGCTTAGGCAATCAGGAGGATTTAAAGATGAAGGTTAAAGATGAACGTGATACGAAAATCATTCCCGTCGAGAAGAATGGGGAGTATGTTGCGGACATTATTGGAATAGGACACGAAGGCGAAGGGGTGGGCCGTGTAGACGGCTTTACCCTTTTTATTCATGGTGCTTTGCCAGGCGAGCAGGTGCTTGTGCGTGTCGTGAAGCTGAAGAAGCAGTTTGGGTACGGCAAGCTGATTAAGGTGCTTAAAGTGAGTCCGGAGCGGGTTGAAGCTCCTTGTACAATATATAAGCAATGCGGTGGTTGTCAGCTTCAGCATCTTAGTTATGAAGGGCAGCTTAAATATAAAAGACAGATGGTAGTCGATAGCTTGGAGCGGATTGGTAAGTTGGCTGTTCGGCATTCAGGGGAAGAGCGAAGCCAAGGACAGGGAGTTAAGTTAGGGGAAGAAGGGATTCTTGTCCATCCTACGATTGGGATGTCGGATCCGTGGCGTTATCGCAATAAGGCACAGGTGCCTATTGCTCAAGTGGATGGCAATCTCGTTGGTGGATTTTATGCTCAAGGCAGCCATCGGATTATTGATATGGATACCTGTTTGATCCAGCACGAGAATAATGATGAGGTAATTCGTCGAGTAAAGTCTATTTCCCGGGAAATGGGGATATCTGCGTACGACGAGGCGACACATAAAGGCTTATTGCGTCATGTAGTAGTGAAAATCGGGGTTCGCACAGGCGAAATGATGCTTGTGTTAGTAACGAACGGTGAGACTATACCTCATGTTGAAACATTAATCATGAAGATTCGTCATAAAATACCGAATGTCAAAAGCATTTGCCACAACGTGAACCGCGAGAAAACCAACGTTATATTTGGTAATCGCACAAGTGTGTTGTGGGGCGCTGAGTTCATTCATGACTATATCGGAGATATCAAGTTCGAGATATCGGCACGCAGCTTCTATCAGGTTAATCCAATTCAAACCGAAGTGCTTTATCAAAAAGCACTCGACTATGCCGGCTTAACCGGCAATGAAATTGTCATCGATGCCTATTGCGGCATTGGGACGATTTCGCTCTTTCTTGCGAAGAATGCGCGGCATGTCTACGGCGTTGAGATCGTCGGCGAAGCGATTGCCGATGCCCGCCGCAATGCGAAGCTGAATGATCTCCGCAACGTGAGCTTTGCCGTGGGCAAAGCAGAGGAGATCATTCCCGCGTGGCGTGCGGATGGCATCGTCCCTGACGTCATCGTCGTGGACCCGCCGCGCAAGGGCTGCGAGCCGGAGCTGCTCGAGACAATGTTAGAGATGCGCCCCAAGCGCATCGTCTACGTCTCGTGCAACCCCGCCACGCTCGCGCGTGACCTCACCCGCCTTGTCGAAGGCGGGTATGTTGTCACCGAGGCTCAGCCGGTGGATATGTTCCCTCACACGGTTCATGTGGAGGCGGTTGTACTACTTGTGAGGAATAGTAATTTGTAACACTAATCCTTAAACTAATAGGGGTTATTATACATCGTATTAATTATTTGCTAATAATAACAGAGTTAATAATTAGTTATTAATATAATAAACAAATATAGACTTAAATATTGCATATACTATTTTGGCTAATATTGATATGATGAATTTAGTAAACAAGCAAAATAAATGTTGAATAATGATAAAATTCTATTTGTATTTTAGGAATTGGATGCAATTTCTATAATAGACTTTATCGAGATAGCTAAGACCGAATCATTAATAATAGATATAATTAAAATATATACGAGATTATATTATGAGGGTAGCCGTATAGTATTAATGGACAAAAAGATTCGAAGCTAATTTCTAGCCAGAGTAGGAATATCCTCAGTAAAGTGTTTTATAAATGGAATTGTTGATTTTTACAAATAAAAAATATAAAATAGAACATATGTTTCTAATTGGGGGGCAGTGACAATTGTGTCGGAAATATAGGTTCCATTTTTGTTGTTATTTGGATTATTAAAATACATTTTAAATTGGAGGAAACAAAGTGGAAATTATTGAGAAGGAAATTAATATTCATATAGCCCCAATTATTCCTGAAGGTAAAATTTGTGATTATATTGATAAAACATTTAGAAATGATACACCGGAAGAATATGTGAGGCAAACAATTGAAAAAAGGTTAGTTAACGAACATAAGTATACTAGAGATCGCATTAATGTTGAATTTACAATAAAACTTGGGTCCAATAAGCCGAGAATTGATATTGGAATTTTTCCAGAGAATTGTACCGAGTTTATTCAAGAGAACATTAAAATTATTGTTGAATGTAAAAGAGAAGCAGTTGAAATCAACAATAAAAAGGAAGGGATAGAACAGTTAAAATCGTACATGTCTGCATGTCCGAATTGTGAATGGGGAATGTGGACAAATGGTAAAAGCAAAGAAGTGTTTAGAAAAGTAATTAATAATGGACATATAATATTTGAAGAATATATAGATATACCATCTGCTTTTGGTTCAATTGAAGATATAGATAGACCTAAGCGGGATACATTAAAAAACGCAGTAGTAGACAATCTCTTATTTACATTTAAAACTTGTCATAATCATATTTACATTACTGATGGGTTGCAAAAACAACCTGCATTTTTTGAGTTTTTAAAAATTATCTTTTGCAAGATAGAGGATGAAAGAAATTTGCCACATCCATTGCAATTTTATACAACCTCTGCTGAGAGGTCAAATCCAGATGGACAATTAACAGTAAAAAAAAGAATATCGAAAATATTTGAAGGTGTGAAAAAAAAGTACGGAAAAATATTTGAAGCCAATGATGTTATCAATTTACAGCCTAGAAGTCTAGCTTATATAGTCAGTGAGTTACAAAAATATAGTCTCTTGAATACAAATATCGATATAAAGGGTAAGGCATATGAGGAATTGGTTGGCGCAAATTTACGTGGAGATAGAGGTGAGTTTTTCACACCTAGAAATATAATGAAAATGACCGTTGAAATGATAGCGCCTAAAATGCATGAAAAAGTCTTAGATTCATCATGTGGGACTGGAGGTTTTCTTGTTACTGCAATGAATTATGTGATTAAACAATTAGATAAAGAACTTACAGTTGCATTAGGAAAGTCAAGCTCTAAATGGAATTATGATGAGATAAAGATTTACCAGGAAAAGATTTCAGAAATAGCATCGAGTAATTTTTACGGTTTTGATATAAATCCAGACTTAGTCAAAGCTACAAAAATGAATATGGTCATGAATAATGATGGAAGTGGCAACATTCTTAGGAATGATTCATTATTACCTCCACATGAATGGACCGAGGAGTTTAAAACGAAACTAGCTGAAGCACTTCAAATAGATCCATCAGAATTAAGGAATTCTAAAAGTATAGGTTATTTCGATGTAATTCTGACTAATCCCCCTTTTGGTAGTAAAATACCAATTAAAGACCCACATATTCTTGAACAATTTGAGCTAGGATATATTTGGGTAAGACAGGGAAAAGGCTGGGTAAAAACAAATAGACTTCAATCATCGGTTCCACCCGAGCAACTATTTATTGAGAGATGTTGGCAACTGTTAAAACAAGGTGGAAGAATGGGAATTGTATTGCCAGATTCTATTTTAGGTTCTCCTGGATTAGCATATATACGTCAATGGCTAATAAAAAACACTATTATTATATCAAGTATTGATTTGCATGTAGATACATTTCAACCAAGGAACGGTACACAAACATCAGTATTATTTCTTCAAAAAAAGACGCGAGAAGAAGTTGATCAGGAAGAAAAAAGTGGGCAAATGCAGGATTATAATATATTCATGGCAATGGTAGATAAAGTTGGACATGATAAAAGAGGCAATGCAACATTTAAAAGAGATGCATATGGCAATGAAATATTAATACCTGAGTCAAGTCTGGTAGATGATATGGGTGAAAATTCAGAAGATGAAAATGGTGGAAAATCGGAAGCGATGATAAAATTAATTGATGATCAAACAGATCTTGTTCCAAATACATTTAGAAAATGGAAAGAACTAGAGGGGATTACATGGTGAATAATGTATTTAAGAATGAATTTAAATATATTCAAGATAATATTAATTTACCAAATGAAGAGATTAGGTGGTCATCAGTAGGATTATCAAATATAGTAGATAAAGATTTTAGATTAGAAGCAAGTGTTTACGATATTGAAGGGAAAACCGTAAGATCAATTCTAAGTTTGTGTAAATGGGAATTAACTACTATTTCTGGAGAAAATGGACTTTCGGATGCTTATCATAGAGCACGCTTTAAGAGAATCTGGGTAGAAAAATCGGATTATCCTATTTATCAACCATCTCAAGTTACAGAGATTAATCCAAAACCTACTAACTTTATTTCAGAAAAGACTAATACTGATATTGAATCACTAAGAGTGAAAAAGGGACAATTATTATTAACTTGCTCTGGTACTATTGGAAACTGTACAGTTGTAAGTGATTCTTTAGATAATAAAATATTCAGTCATGATTTAATTCGAATTAATTTTCATTCTAAATATGATTGCGGATATACCTATGCTTTTTTAAAAACTAAAATAGGAAAGGTACTTTTAAATACAAATAGTTATGGAGCGGTAATATCTCATATTGAACCAGAGCATTTGGATAACATTCCGATACCTAATCCTCCGGATAATATAAAAAAACAAATTCACGATGATATAATAAAATCCTTTGAACTAAGGGATCTGTCTAATTTGTTAATTGAAGAGGCTGAAAGTATCCTTATTACGGAACTAAAACTACCACCTATTGAAGAGATGGGGGAAGATTATTTTGATTGTACAGAAAAGTTGCGAAGCTACTCGGTAAAATTAAGTGATTTAAATTTACGAATAGATGCTTCAAATCATATACCTATAGTTGATGCTTTACTTACTCATCTTCATAGTAATAGTAAAGAAGTCATTAAAGTAGGCGATGAGAGATTAAGTAAAGCTGTTTTCTTACCGGGGAGATTTAAACGTATTTATGTTGAAGAAGGTCAAGGAACTGCCTTTTTTGGTGGTAAGCAAATTACAGAACTTGCACCATCAGCTGATAAATATTTATCATTTAATCAACACACTGAAAGATTGAAAAATGAATTGTTGTTAAAGGAAAATTCAATACTAATATCTAGAAGTGGAACAATTGGGAAATTAGCCTTGGTTCCAAAACATTGGGAAGGCTGGTCTGCTAGCGAAGATTTGATTAGGATATTTCCAAGTAGTAATAAAGTTGCAGGTTATTTATATTCCTTCTTGAATTCGCCTTATGGTCAAAAGATCATTGAGAGATTTATATATGGGTCAGTCCAGGATCATGTGGAAGATATTCATGTAAGACAAATTGAAATACCGATTATCAATGATGATAATAAGTTTTTACAAATTAATAATTTAATATTAGAAGCAAACAGTAATAGGTTTGAAGCCTATAAATTAGAGCAAAGAGCAATTAATATGGTGTATGATGAAGTAATTAATAAAAAAGATTGAAAATAAAACTAAATTTAAGTCTATAAGTAAAGAACCCAATCGACATCATAGTCGCTTGGGTTCTTCTGCATTTTAAATAGATTACTACTCAATCCCATTACTATTAATAAACTTACCATGTTTCAATACGTATTCTAACGCCAAGTTAGTTAATTCGTTACGAGAACGGTTGCTTTTATTAATAAGTTGATCCTGCATTTGCTTTTCAATTCCTATCCAAATCGTTAACGATTTATCTTCTTTTGGTGTAATTATAAATTCATCATTGCTCGTGTAAGTCACCTCAATCAATGGTATAGCCATAGATTGTATTGTTATAATATTGCAATTTGTATTCTTTAGTGAATACCAATATGTATTGATATGCTAGAATAGAAATAAATCTAACTATTTAGATTGAAAGAAAGTGTTATATAAGTGGAATTCCCATCATGCTTTACTGTAGAAATTGATATTTATTAGTTTCTTTATCCGGAATTTGAGTAAAGAGAAACGAGCTTAATATCGTACAATGAAAGAGTCTTGGACATTGTTAGAGGAACTGAAAAAAGAATGGATTTACAAAAAAGCAAGACATGAAGGACGGTGCTCAATTGATAGCATCGTACTGTCTTAGAGCCGAGTTGAATGTTTCCCTTAAAGGGTTTTATAACTAAACGTTGAATAATCTCTAATCTGGAATAATTATGCACAATTTGACTAAGGACCATTTATAATAGACTAGAATAAGGATTATTATAATATCTTGTAAGAGTATTTTATAAAACGCATGTGCGGTACAACATCTTCGAAACATATTGATAAATAAAGTAAATACAAGGAGGAACAAAAGTGAGCAACTGGATTTTTCAAGGGAACCCTAAACATTTCGATATAGATACTTATTTACATGAAAATGTGTTACTTCAGTGGGATGTACGCCAAAAGCATTTTAAGGATGAAATGCAGATTAACGATCCGGTATTCATCTGGAGATCAGATGGAGACCAGAAGAATTCCGGCGGTGTTATTGGATTGAGTCATATTGCGGGATTGCCGCAATACGATGAGGAAAGAGAATGTTGGACCGTACAATTAAGATTACAAGAGCAACGGATATCTCCAGAATTGGGAATGCTTCATCGCTACGAGCTGAAAGACTGGCCAGAGACGTCTATACTACCCATTTTCAAGATTAACCAGAACACCAATTATAAGCTTACTGATAACGAATATGAAACCTTATTAGAATTATGGAAAACTCCAGGTCTATTAAATGAGAAATCCAGTATGTCGAATTTGGAAAAGTATTTGCACGTTTTTCGAAAACAAGCTGCTAAATGGTTTGAGAGCTGTGATTTTCTTGGTGAGAATGATACTTTTTTTCAGACATTTAAAGATCCTAATCGGTTGAAGGTAATGGAATGGATTGACTTTCAAGGATTAGGTAAACATATCAACGCATTTGTTAGTATGCCGCTTGCTCGTGGAAAAGCATTGGGCAATATGAATGGACCCATTGAAAAGTATCGTAGTAGCTTTCAATATCTATTGTATGATAAGGCTCCGCTTGCAGAGAGAATGAAAAGGTTTGCAACGGATGAGAAATATAAATTATTTGGTATTGGTAATAGCTCTGTAAGTGAAATTATCGGTAGTGTATTCCCAGATGAATATTGTTTCTATAATCAGCGGGATAAGGTTGCAGTTGAGAATATATTATTATTTGATCCGGGCTATGCTCGTGGAGACTCTTTTGCAGATAAGTTCATCAAGTTTCAAAATTGTCTGAAGAAAGAGGATGTTGTTGGGAAATATATAGAGATCGTGGGAAAACAGACAAAGCTGCCTATATATTTGGAAATCGATCAGTTTTTTAGTTTCTTATATGTCAATTATGGGAAGAAAGTTGAAGCTGTACCAGTAAATGAACCAAACGTTCAGCACTGGTTGTTAGCTGCAGGGGAAAATTCTGATCAATGGGAAGACTTTCGAGATAATAATCTTATTGCTATTGGCTGGAGTGAGCTTGGAGATCTGCAGCAGTATCAATCCAAGCAGGAGATCACAGACAAACTGAAGGAACTTCACAATGTACCACATAATCCTACTAATGTTGCACTTGCCAATTATCAGTTTGTCAAAGATATGAAGGTTGGAGATTACGTCATTATTAAGAAAGGTAAACGCACTATCATTGCCTATGGGCAAATCACATCTGATTACAGATATGACCTAGCGCGTTCCAACTATAAATCTGTTCGATCGGTGGAATGGTTGTCCATAGGGACTTGGAACTTCTCCCCAATAGATGAATCCACGCTTGCAACGAAGACATTGACTAACCTCACTCCCTATGAGGATTACCTCAAGGAAATCCTTGTACTAATAGAGAATCCAATTGTAACAATAACGGGCGTAGAGCCACCTAGTCCAGATGATGCTCCACCATATTCTTTAGAACAATTACTTGAGGAAGTATTCCTCTCCGCTGACCAAAGCGAAGAAATAAAGGCTGCCCTTACATTCAAGAAAAATTTAATCTTGCAAGGTCCTCCAGGCGTAGGGAAAACATTCGTGGCCAAACGTCTAGCTTACTATCACAACGGTGTGAGGGATGATAGTCGAATCAGCATGATTCAGTTTCACCAATCCTACTCCTATGAGGATTTTATTCAGGGCTATAAGCCTGTAGTCAGTGGTGGATTCGCTCTCAAGAACGGGATATTCTATGACTTCTGTCAGAAGGCAACGAAGGATCCTGATCATAATTACTATCTAATCATTGATGAAATAAATCGTGGTAACCTATCCAAGATATTTGGCGAAGTCATGATGTTGATTGAGAGTGATAAACGTTCCAAAGCTTACTCAGTTAAATTGACATACTCGGATGATAGTGAACAATTCTATATCCCTGTCAACCTTTACTTAATAGGAACGATGAATACGGCGGATCGTTCACTAGCATTGGTAGATTATGCACTGAGAAGAAGATTTGCATTTGTCTCTATCGAGCCAGCTTTTGGGACTGTTTCATTTAAGGAATTTCTGCAGAGCAAAGGTATCAGCCAAGGCTTTATCCAGAAAATCGTTACTTCGCTCAATGAGATTAACAGGGAAATCACAGAGGATCGAGTCAACTTGGGAAAAGGATACGAAATCGGACACAGTTACTTCTGTCCATATGAAACTATCATGGATGAGGAAGTTTGGTTTAGAAGAATTCTCAAGCTTGAAGTGGAACCCTTACTTCGGGAGTATTGGTTCGATGACGAAGATAAAGTGAGGAATCTTCTTGAAAGAGCCTAGTCGCATACCAATTCGTAATCTCTATTATATGCTCTGTTATGCTTGGGACCGACTTGACGAAAGTGAACAGCAGAATGCAGATCAGGAGGATGCTAAGGACATCTATGATCTATTTACTCGCCTCCTGATCGATCGTGTTTCATCCATGCTAAAAAAAGGGTTGTACCGGGAGTATCACCCTATTGAGGAGGAGAGCTCAACGCTTCGGGGAAAGCTACAATTTGCTCCCTCTGTGCGTGCACTGACTCATCTCCGAAGCAAGATGGTCATCAGTTATGATGAGTTAAGTACGAACTTAATTCATAATCGAATTGTGAAATCAACGTTGCATTTACTTCTCAAGGTCAAGGAGTTAAACGTTTCTCACAAGGAACGAATAGCTGGTTTGTATAATCATTTTCAAGAAGTATCACTTATCAAGCTTAACGATTCTGTATTCCAGCAAGCCAAGGTCCATCGTAATAATAGGCATTACGGATTTGTATTGCAGATATGTCGATTAATTTATCATGGTTTACTGGTAAACGAAGAGGATGGAACCTGTCGGTTTTCTGATTTTGAACGAGATCACAAGAAGATGGCTGAACTGTTTGAGCAATTCACGAGGAATTTTTACAAAAAAGAACTTAAGGATTATTGGGTGCATAGTGAGAAAATAGATTGGGATGAAGATACGAATACCCCGGGATCTTACTTGCCGATAATGAGGACCGATATCTCCATTGATAAAGATCATGTTAAATGGATTATCGATACAAAATTCTATGGCACCACCCTCTCTACGGGAAGATTTGGAAATAAAACGATCAGGAGTAACAATCTATATCAGATCTACTCCTATCTGAGGAACATAGAGAAACGCAACCCTAGTAAAGTTCTTAAGGGTGCTTTGCTATATCCAAAGGTAGATCAATCACTCAGTCTTACTTATCAGTTGTCGGGTCATGAAGTAAAGATTTATACCGTCGACCTATCTGCAAGTTGGCCGTCGATTCATCAAAGATTGCTTGAGTTGGTGGGTTTGAGTGGGTGATGCAACATGAAGTATTTGCAGTATTGGTTTAAAAATGTGCATAAAAACGGCAAATGAAAGTACTCCAATGTCGCGTTTTTATGTAATTTTTTTGTGTTTTAATGAGTAAATAAATTGTGATTTAATAGGAGAGGTAAAGATACTTCCCAAAGGAGAAGACTTGAAGAAGAATCTAAATAGCATGTATACATCTTTAATACTCGCAGCATTTTTGTTTATTGATATTTTGTTTGCAAATCACAAACGCCTAGCCCTTAAAGGACGGCGTAGCCGTTTACCCTCGAAGTCTTATTATGGATTGTATTCAAGGATGAGGAAGCAAGAGACCGAGCGGCTCTTCTTATTCATGATCTGCAAGATTTAGGAATACACAGCACTACCTTTTCCTTTACCATGAGTGGGGATATATGTGTATAAATAGGGGACGAAACGAAGAATATCTACTTGATTGCTGACCAAGAATGGAAAAAAAGTAGCTAAGTAAACAATGGTTAGGTATAGAGCTTCTTCCATGTTAAAATCAAATCAATAAGTATGAGTTTTAAAAAGATTGGTATGTTTGGAGGAGAAGATAACGTATGATTACAGGTAAACATTTGCTTGAATTGCGAAAGTATCCAAACTCTTTGTATTTTTATTTAAAAGTTGAATTTTTATTTCATTCTAACAAGATGGAAGGAAGTACTTTTACAGAGGAACAACTAGGATTGTTATTAGATAAAAGAATCGTTGTTGGAGAACACGAGTTAGAGGATGTTAAAGAAACTGCAAATTCTTTGGAATTATTCGAATTAATGGTTAACACTTTAGAAGAACCGATCACAGATGATTTATTGCTCAAGTTCCATAACACTCTAAAAAAAGGTACAAAGGATGAAGAAGCAGGTTTATCCGGAACTTGGAAGATATACGACAATAGAATATTAGGAGTCCCTGTCAAATTAACTCCCCCGACCCTAGTTCGAGAGAGGATTAAAGATTTACTTTATCGGTGGGAATTAAGTAATAAATATTTACCTGATATTGCAGAATTTCATGTGGAGTTCGAACAAATTCACCCGTTCCAAGATGGGAATGGACGAATTGGCAGGTTCATTATGTTAAAGCAGTGTCTAGAAAATGGAATTATCCCGATTGTAGTGGATACTGAATATGTTATGGAATATCGTCAAGAGTTGGGTAACGCCCAGATATCTGGAGATCGCACTGGTTTCATTAAGGTACTAGAAAAATGTCAACTTAGATTTATGCAAAAAGAGATTGTTCTGAATACCCTGCAATCCCTGAAAGATAGAGGGCTCTTTTAGAGTTAGATCTCGTTTAAGGCTGGGGGACTGGACTTAACCTTATTGGTGCCGATACGGTTGTGAGCTCTATTCTCTCTCAAAGTTTTATAATAAAAGTATCCCTATCCATAGTGGTCATCTTAATGGGCTGCTTTTTTTCTTGTTTGTTTAATGTAAGTCGATAGCACTATGATATACTCAAATAGTGCATTAATTTTAAGTATTTCATGCGTATGATTTTTCAGTTAGCAGGTGTACCATGTTCACAATCTCCCAATTATTGCTTCAATACATAGCTCTTATTATTAAGGACAAACCGCAGCAAAGGCGGAAGCTAGATACACATTCAGCGGAGATTTATATCCGTAGCAACTATATTGAAATTAGTTATTACCAGGAAGCAGGCGGATACATAAGCCTGCATTTAGCCATCCAAGACCTCCTCCAACAAGGGAGGCTTGAATCCATCACGAGCGCAAAAAGCAATGGGCGGCAGCCCGAGCTTAAATCCTCTTATTGGATCATCCCTCATAGAATAGAGAGCACATGGGATACGCTGCAAATGCTGAAGATGTCGGATCGTTTGCAGCTGCATAAATATCGATTGCAGCCTAATCTACAATCGGCGGAAGAATGGCAGCGAATTGAGCGGGTTTATCAGTTTCTGCAAGAGCGGGATAAGCGGGAATGGGTTACGCGTGAGGAGCGAGCTTTGGAGCTGTTTCAAGCGGAAAAGTGGCTTTCCTCGGAGCTTGGATTGCAATTTCTACGACGATTGGGTCTCAGTCTAGCCGATTTGAAAGCCAAGGTTTACGGCGAGCCGTTTGTTTATTGGCCGCGTCCAGGGGTTCCTTTATCGGAAGCAAAACAGGTATTAATTGTTGAGAATTTATCGATGTTTCATACCTGCAAAAGAGCACTCGAGCAAGGGATTGATTTGCTTGGTTTAATTCCTGATGCGATAATCTATGGAGAGGGCAAGAAGATCGAAGCCAGCTTACCCTTTTATCAGGAGATTTTCAATCAGTCCATCATTCAATTATATTATGCAGGGGATATAGATCCGGAGGGCTGGAGTATCTATGCCCGTCTGAGAGCTAAGTTCCCCGAGTATCCTCTTCAGCTTGCGGCTTCGATTTACGGATGTATGGCTGAGCTGGCACGTATACCTTTTCAATTTATCACAGGGCAACAATCCAATGAAATACATTTTATCACGATTCTTCAGGAGTTTGAGCTGGCGACGAATATCTCTGAGCAGGCGTTAGCGATTATTAAGCAATGCTGGACAAGCCAAGTTAGAATTCCTCAAGAAGTGATTACAATAGAAACTCTTCAGCGCGTGATGGGAGACAGCTAGATGAATGATCGTTTAGACGGTTTTGGAGAACGAATAAAGCGCTTGAATCCTCTATGGTCATTAGGTAAAAGCATGAGCCTGGGCTCCTTGAACGACTATGCACCTATGCTTTCATTATTGCTCTTGCTTGAGGTGTTTTATCGAGAGCTGGATAGCAATCAGCAACGAACTCGCTTCGATTTGATGGAGTCTGCTGGGCAGATGATCGAGGGGATGAAGCTTGGGTTTGAAGTGCTGCCGGAGCAGGTGGAACGTTTAGTTGAGGGCTTGCTGTGGTATAAGGATCCTGAATTGCAACAGCCGTTCATCGCTAGTTATTATGATGAAAAAAGCGCCATAATGGACACGCATACGTTTCGTTATCTGAAGGAGGATCGCTATGCGTCTGATTGGGCTAAAGGCGGAAAAACCGTTTACCAGCTTACAGAGGAAGCTTTAGAGATTATTTTTATGAGTCGCGAATGGCTGCAGGAGCTGGAGATCAGTATTGATCAAATGTATATTCAGCAGCAGATGAAACGCGGTAATTTTCGTAAAGCGCAGCGTGGTTTGGATGATTTGCTGGCACGGGTGCGGCGCTTGATTCAGCAGGAGCTGGAATATCAGGAGGATATAAGGCGTAATCCGAAAATGATTTTTCAGCAAGGGATCAAGCTGCGTAGCAAACGTGAGGCGGAGATAAAAAAGCAATTTGATGAAGAGAAACTGCGCTTTGACGAGCTGCTGCATACGCTGCATCGTTTGAGCGGAACACCTACGGAAGAACAGCGACAGCTGCAGGACAAAATTGAACAGACTCGTCTGGTTCATGATCGTTTTGCCCAATGTGTGCTGCAGAATATGTCTCTAGAAATCGAACTAAGGTATAAATTCCCACATTTATTCTGGAAGCAATCGAATGTTACTTTTCGCCAAACGATATGGGAGGATGCGATTGCGAAGAATGGCTTGCCTCATCCCGATGCGATGAGCTTTGTGCTGCAGCCGCTTTTTTCACCGCAGCCTGACTTTATTTTCCCAATGGATTGGATTTGGCAAGAGCAGGATATGCTGGGAGAGCAGATGTTGGAGCAAGAGCCGGTTGATAAGAATGAAGTGGATGAGGGGAATCAGCCAGGGCGAATAGTGGATTGGGATGAGATTTGCCAGCTGTGGGGACCTATTATGCACGAGGTTGTGGAATATGGCTCTTACTCGTTATCTCAGCTGCGCGATGTATCCTTAGAAGTTCAGCATGCATGGACACGGCAAAAGGAAGCGATTGACCTCTGGCTGATGTTCTATGGAAGCAGCTTTATGGTACCAGAGTTAGATACGGAGGAAAAAAGCTCGGACGAGCGATTGCTCCTGCTGCGTTGGCTGCTTCGTAAGAATGGACGGATGCGTGAGCTAATCGGCAAGCAGATTATAGCGACTATTGAGCCTGGCAAAGCGATGATTCGCTGGAAGGGCGTTGTCATAACCCCATTTCGGATTGAGATAAGGAGTTCCCCCCCATGAGCATTCATATAGAGTATGTGCAGCAGGCTTCGACGATATTTTTTCAGTTGCTGAGGCGAAAAATGATTCCAAATCAGGATCATTTGCTTACGGCATTTTTTGAGCAGGATGAGGTGCGTGAAGCACTGAAGGTGATGGCGGATGAAGCGGGTGTAATGATCGTCCAAGCACCCAGTCATGTGCATTTGGTGGCGCGGGCGGAGGGCTCGGTTTTCGCGACTTCTTTTACCCAAATGAGAAAGCGTTATACAGATATTGAATCCAAAAAATATTTCTATCTGATGAATGTGATTCTACTGGTCTTTCTAGCGGAAGTGGATGTGGAAGCAGCGCGGCGAATGAGGGCGGAGACGAATGGCGTGTCCTATTATCAGCTGGAGAAGCAGGTGCATGCGGTCTTGATGCGTTGGAAACAGGAGCAGCTAGTGTCTGCAACTGCCTTTAGTGCGAATTGGGGAATTGCGATTGAGGAAATCGCAGAGCTTTGGGAAACGATGGCTGTCGATGATGATTCAGATAAAGAAGGACGCTTGATTGGCACACGGAAAACGCATATTGGGCTGATTCATATGGCGATTCGCACGATTCGGGATGAGAATTTGGTCTATATTAGCGAGGATGAGAAGCGGATTATTCCACGGAACGAATTATATGAACGCATGGAAGCGATCTATCACCAGCAGGATCGTTATCAAGCGATGAAGGCTGCGATTGCTCAGGCATTCACGACCACGGAAGAAACGGAGGATAATCCAAATGCCGCGTATTGAGAAGGTACGTTTAGTTGGAATTAAATATGACAGTATGCGCAAGCAATATGCCGATACGACACTTGATTTTATCAATGGCTCTGAACCTCAACATACGCTATTGGCGTTAATGAACGGCGGTGGTAAAGGATTGCTGCTGCAAATGCTGTTTCAGCTGCTTATGCCTCTGACCAAGTGGGGCGCTAAGAGTGAGAATCGGATCGAGGCGTTATTTTATAATGATCACAAGCAGTTTGTGCCTTATACCTTTCATGTTGTTATTGAATGGCGTTTAGATACTTATCCGGTCAAATGGTTGACTACCGGTATTGCGGTGACTGCACAAGAGAAAACGGACAGCGGAGATAGCGATGGGGAGGGCGCAGAGCCCAGATATATGCTGTACACCCATGAGTTTACTAAACCCAGTGATTACGAGATCGAGGCTTTACCGTTGATAGATCAGGGAACGAAGAAAACCGTTTCTTTTCAGGAATGGAAGGAATTTCTTAATAAACATAAAGCGCAGTTCAGAACATATACGGCGAATCAAACCAAGGATTACTTTGAGCTGCTTCTTACCTTTGATATTGATCGTAAAGAATGGGAGCTGCTGCGGGACATTAATCGCCAAGAGGGCGGAGTCGAGGCTTTTTTCAAAAAAGGCCAGGATAATCATGCCTTGTTTCACCATCTCATTATTCCTGAAATCAGCCGACATTTAACGAGTACGGACGAGGTAGGGAAGATTGGGACGCTGTTGGATATTTTTAAGAATAATGCTCGAATTGCGCAAAATCTCCCCAAGCTATTGAAGCGAGAGGATGCGTTTCTTCACTTATTGCAGTTATTGGAGCCGTTGATTGGAAGCTTGGAGCAGAGTGCCTTGCATGAGGGGAAGCAACAGCTTCATAGTGACGAGGGGAATGTAATCCATCATGCGCTGCGTGAGTGGAAGGGCGAGCAGGAGCAAGAGAAGCTCAAATGGGAGCAAAGTAAGCTTGAGAGTGAGGGTCAGCTGAAGGTTTTGTTATGGCAGGAGGATAACCTCGAGTATGCGCGCAAGTGGAAGGATTGGCAAAGCTATCAGCAGCAAGCCAGTGAGACGGAGCTGAAGCTGAACGAAACGCAGCTGCAGTTGCAGGTAAATGTGAAGCAGGAGATACAGCAGCATACGGCGGTATTATGGAACGAAAGACAGTTGATGCTGCGTGACAGAAAGCTGATTCAAGACCAGGTGCGGGAGCTGCAGCAGCAATCGGAGCACAAGGATTTGCAGCAGGAAATGCAGACTATCCTCCCCTTGCTTGAAGCAGAATGGCAGCAGGTTTCTGAGCATTGGGAGCAGGCTTTAAGCGTTTATGAACTAGAGCTTACAAGTATAAAGGGCAGTAGAGATGATGTTCAAGCTCATAATGAGCGGCTAAATGAGGAGATCAATGGACTCAGTGAACAAATCGGTGGTTTGAATGCGAAGCAGCAGCAGTGGAATAACGAAGCGATGACGATGGTGCAACGATTCGGGCAAGCGGCCAATGAAAAACCTGAGGTGCTGGTGAAGCAATTCGATGGTGTTTGGGAGCAACGCTCGGAGGTATTGAAAGCTGTACAGAAGGATAAGCAACAGGCGGAAAAAGAGAAGGAAGCAAGCATTAAAGCAAGGCAAAGCCTGCTAACAACGCTTGGATTTCTCCAAAAAGAATGGAATCAGATGACATTGAAGCGGGATGAGAAGCGGTCGGAGGAGGAACGCCTAGCACATAAATTGGCTGGATTTCTCCGTATTGCTTGCTCATGGGCTCCTGCTGTTTCACGGCAGTGGCTTCAGGACAAAAAGCAGCAGCTTGAGCAGCTTATTGCTGCTAGAAAGGCGGAATTAACTAGCCAACAACAGGCTTTCTGGACACATCAGCTTGATACTGCACTCGCTCAGAATGATTATTGGATTCCTAATCAAGCGGTTAGTACGCTGAAATCAACCTTGGAGGCTCAGGGGATAAACGTTGCTTATGGTACGCAATTATTGCAATCAATGCCATCCGAGCAGTCGTTGCAGCTGCTGACTACGAACCCTTTGCTGCCCTACGGTATAGTGCTGTTGGAAAGAGATTGGCGGAAGCTTGATCTTGTTAAGCTGCGCTTACTTTTGCTGCGTGCACCTGTGCCGATTTATCTGCGTGAGACAATGGAATCGGCTCAGATGTTATTGGAGGAGCCGAACCAAGAATTTATCTCGTTGCAAAATGGTGGTTTGCTGCTGCGGGATGAAGGCTTGCGCATGTCAGTCGAACAGGATCATTATAAGCAGTGGCAGATCAGCTTAAATGAACAGACCTCGATTATGCAAGAGAATATCGGGTTAATCGAAGCTCAGATCGAACAAGGTGAAGCGTTATATGCGGAGCTGGAGTTAGATTCGGCGCAAGCGGATTCGCTAGCTTTGGGTTTGGTACTGGATCAACTTACTGAAGAGCTCCAATCTCAAGCTGATTTGGAAATCAAAACAGCCCAGAAACTTACTTTGATCACGGAACAACTTAAGACTTATGAAGCTACTATTGAAGAGATAAGAAAAGAAATTGCGCAATGTGATGCGGACTTAAAAACGCTTCGTGATTGGACAGTTAAATGCAAGGAGTACCAGCAATGGCGTTCTCAGAAAAAATCGCTGCAAGCTGAAAAGCTGGAGCTTCAAACAAAACTAACGGCAAATGCCGCGCTTAGCAAAGAAATAGATAGCGATTTATTCGCTTTGGACCGAGCAGCTCTACATTGGAAGGAAGCGCAAAAAAGCCTGCTCCAACAGCTGCAAGTATCGCTCACTTCCATCGACTTTAATTTTGAACGGTTATCTCATGAGCGACTTGATGAGTCTGTGAATCAAACAGCATCTGGCTTGTTTGCCCAAGATCACTCGTCGAACTTGAAGCACTTAATTACGAAATGGCAAGGGCTCAGCCAAACGCTGGAGCAGAATAATATCGAATTAGTCAGGCTGAATGTGAGCCTAGCTTATAAGCAGGATGGGCTCAAAGCAAAGGAAAGCGAGCTTGATCTGCTAAATGGTGAATGGCGTGAAGAATCTTTTGCTGAATTGGCCATGGAGGTTTTGCGGAGTGAATGGCAGAAGGCAACGGGAGTTAGGCTAGCTAAAGAACTCGAGCTGCAGGCTTACAAAAATGGGCATTTGGAATTTGTGACTCAAGCCAAGCTAACTTCTCAAGATGTCGAGCGATTGGCAGTTAAGAATAGTGATAAGCATGGCCGGGTGGCAGAGGCTTGGGAAGGGGAAGACCTTTCATTGCGAGAAGCTGAGCTGAAGCTAGGCTTGGATAAGGCATATACCTTTTTGGCTGAATGCAGTCATCTGTTGGCAACTTATGAGAGTAGATTAGCTAATTTAGGTTATCTAATGAAGCTTATTATTTCACAAACGATATCGCAAACTGCTGTTTTTGAAATCCCTGCTGCCATTCGGCAAACTGTCAAAATAGGTGCAGATCAGTTGGTCAATCAGTGGATCGAACAGAACAAGCGTTTAGCTGATAAACGGGGGTCTTTACGGGCAACTGTATTATCAACTAAAGAGAATTTCTTGCAAACCATTCGCGCTCAAGCTTGGGATTCAGAGCTGAAAGAGAGTTTGCAGCGAACCCTGCTTCCCGTTCAATGGGATCAGTATGATCCGACTTTGGAGCTTCTGCGGAGTATGAAGGAGCATGCACACTATGAAATCGAGACACTATTGTTAGATAAGTTGAAATCGGAGCACGCACGAGAGCTTTGGACGAGTAGAGCAAGCAAGCACGTGATTAGCATCATTAAATCAATGCGCTCCATGGCTAGTCGCATGACGATTATTAATCAATCTGGACATCGCTTTCCACTTGTAAAAATGGAGATGAAGCAAGGAGATTTACCTGAGCGGGAAGAGGATATCCAGCTTTTATTAAAGGGGTATTTTGTTAGCTGTATTGAGGAGCTGCTTGCGAAGTTTGAAAGCTTGGAGAGTGTACCGGATGCTGTCTTGGCTGAATGGATGAATGATAGCAAAATTGTCATGGTTGCTTTGAAGAATCGCTATCCTGTCATGTATATTTATAAACCCCAAACAACGAATGTATTTTATTATGAGACGCCTAAGAAGCATCATTATACAGAATGGGAAACATTGAACAAAGGTTCGATTACGGAAGCTAAAGGCAGCGGAGGGCAGTTATTAGCAGCGCGCACACTGATTATGATGATGCTGTTAACGCATAAACGGCAAATTAGGCAGACCAAGCAATGGTCGGTCTTGATTTCGGACAATCCGTTTGGACAAGCAGTATCCGTGCATATTCTCGATCCGATTTTTGCTATTGCTGAGGTTTTAAATTTTCAATGGGTCGTCTTAGCACCGCCTGAGTTAATTAAGATGGATGTAAGCCGCCGGTTTCCCGTGTTCTGGGAATTGGAGCTAAAGCGTTCCACACAAGGTGAAACAATCATCGAGCAGCTCCAGCATGGTGGAAGAACATTTGAGGATCAATTAAGTTTGTTTGATTGAGAATGAGAATAAGTAAAAGCTTCATTAAATTTGTAAGTAAACACTTGAAGTCCTTAATAAACAGGTTTATAATAAAATTAACATATAGGTTAAGTTAACAATTATGTCTAGTAATATATCGTGCGATTTCGGGTTTTCGGAGGCTAACTATGTTGATATTTAATGATAATGGTTTATTAGCTGCACAAGACTACCCGATGACATTAAATCAATTACGTTATAACAGAAATTTATATAGATGGTTCATTTGTTGAAGACAAAGCAAGCCCTAGTGATATAGATGGTTACTTCGTGGCTGATGTAAGAACCTTACCGGACATTGTAAGAGAACTAAACTCAATCGACCCCCATAAAATTTGGAGCTGGAAAGATCGCATTTATGACCGAAATTCTGCAAAATGGCAGCTGCCTATGTGGCATCGATACAAGGTTGAACTATATCCGCATATCGGACAATCGTCAGGGATCGTCGATGAACATGGTTTAGAGCAGATGTTTCCTGCTGCATTTAGAAAAACAAGGGATACATTAGAACCAAAAGGAATAGTGAAAATTATTAAATAAAGGAGTTGAGGAAATTGATAAAAAACGAAACAGCCTATCAAAAGGCACTGGAAAAATTGAAACAAGATAAGATATTTACTACGAAGGAAAAGGTTCGTTTTGTAGAAATGGGTCTTAATGATGAACAGGTTAACATGGCAGTTGAGCCATTAATTTCTTTTCATGAACAATTGAAGGAAGAAGTTGAGTATTATGAAAGAGTAAAAAGAGGGTTGTTTAATCCGATTCACAAGTTTACGGATATTGGAAAAAGCCTTATAGCGTTTAGAATATATATGAATATGACTCAATCTGAGTTAGCTAAAAAACTGGAAGTGTCGGAAGCGCAAATATCTAGAGATGAGCGAAATGAGTATTATGGAGCAACCACAGAGAAAATTGAGGCTGTTATGAGTGCAATGGGAATGAAAGCAACGATAAATATTGAAATTGCTGCAGCATTAGGCGCATAAGAGTATCCAAAACAGTTCGTCCAACAGTTATTAAATTTGATTTTGAATATTGGATATGGAGGATCAGGCTAGCACCTAGATCCTCTTTGCTATATCTTTATAGAATATTACCAGAAACCGAAAGATTACCATCTACTTACGGTTAATTTATTTTGATATAATAAATTACAAACTATTTGAAAACGTTTTCAAAGTTACTTGCTTAATTAGGATAGGAGCTGGAGTAGCATGTACAAATTAGTCATTGTGGACGATGAGCCTTCAGTTCGTAACGGTTTACGTACTTTTTTTGACTGGAGTGCCTATGATATTGAGGTTGTAGGTGAGGCTGAAGATGGTGATATTGCATTGGAGCTAATCGAGCAACTTCAGCCGGATTTAATTCTAACCGATGTGCTAATGCCGAATATGGATGGGATTCGTTTATCTTTAGCATTGAGAAGCAGATTCCCCCATTTGAAAATTATATTTATTACTTCTTACTCCATTCTGAATATTGTTCAAGAGTTAATCGAACGTTATATGAGCGGTTATGCATTTGAGAATCAAAGCGGGGAATTTGTTGGCGTTGTATGTATTCAGGCTGAGGAGCATAAGGAAGATCAATTGTACGCCCTAGCTGAGGATGTGCGGGATAATCTGCTCCGTTGGTTGAAAATTAGTGTTACAATCGGCGTAGGAGAACAAGTGAACCATTTAGCGGATTTACCGCACTCTTATTCTCAAGCACGGGAAGCAACCGATCAAAAGTGGTACTTGGGTAAAAACCAAATCATTTCTATGGATAATATGAAGGTACATGATGAGAACTTTTATCGGTTTGAAGCTAAGGAGAATGAGCATTTGCTTTCGATTCTTAAATCGGCGGATTCCGAGAAGCTGTCTGTTGTTTTAATTGAAATTTTTGCCGCTCTATCAAATAACCGCAGAGAAGGCATTAAATATGGCAGCATTGTTGTCCAGCATAAGCCTGCTTCTTCTCGGAAGCAGGCTTATGCTGGAGCTGAATATCCAAGCTCAAGAAATGGAAGAGAGAGAGCACAGTCTGTGGGAGCTGATTATTAAGCAAGAAACCATTCTCGATCTGCGAAAGCTGGTGGAGTCCTATTTAATTGATGTTTGCCGATTAATTGGCGAGAAACGCAGCGGTAAATCTAAGAATGTTATTGAACGCATCCGATCCGTTATGGACAAGCGTTATTCAGAAAATTTATTAGTAGATGATATCGCCAAGGAAGTTTATTTAACCTCGACTTATATATGCCTATTATTTAAACAGGAAACAGGTGTAACGATCAATGAATATTTAACCTCAGTAAGAATTAAGCAGGCTAAAGAATTGCTTAAAGATCCGCCAGCGTGCGAAATCTGTGGTCCAACTCCGAGCTGGGTTCCTTCACTGGGAGTTTCAGTATAAGTGTGCTATCGCATAATGTCGTCATGCTTAAAGTCACAGGCACAGAAGCAACCGGGATTGAGATGGATAATAGCGGAAGCGGTTTTGTCACAACAGGGACTTGGACTGCAAGCACACTACAGCCGGATACTATGGGGCTAATTATTTAACAGATAATACAGCTGGTGTCGATACGGGTAAAACGGCAAAATGGACACCTACCATTACTCAGGCAGGCAGCTATCAGGTCTATATGCGATGGCCGGCTTTTAACAACCGTCCAGATGCAGCGCCGATAAAAATTAAATACAATGGCGGCAACTCTACCGATATATCAAAATCAGTGAACCAAACGATAAACAGCAATCTATGGGTTTTAATCGGCACTTACAACTGATCAGGAGTAGCAATCTGTAGCAGATCTACTCCTATCAAGAGGGAATTGAGGCCGATTTGTCGAATTGTCATATTATGAGAATTTTATCTTATGACAGTTAAGGAGTATGGCGATGATCGATAAAGTAATTCGCATTTTCAATACTATTAACGCTATTCAGGCAAATTTGCGGGCGCAATATGTCTAAACGATGGTTGATACAGATTGCTCTTGTTCTGGTTATTGTTTTCTGTAGCTCATGCTCTAATGGAGATCAGCCCACTTCCACAACAACAGTAAGACAATCAGATTTTCCAGTAGCCGAGATAGAAAATAGGCTAGAAACTAAAGTACCCATTCTTGAGCAAACGGTTGAAGAGGTAGTCTATGAAACCAGTCAAGTGAGTACTCCGACTGTTACTCCTGCTCCTCCTGTTAAGGAATTTCTTATAGATGTACCTGCTATGTCGCAGTTCCCTGATTATTATAATGGTTGCGAGATTACGAGCTTGGCCATGCTAGTTAATTATCTAAAACTTCCTTTCAACAGGCAGGAGCTTATTAGAATGTTAGTTAAAGATGAGACACCACTTCAAAATGCTGAAGACGGTTCAATTGAAGTATGGGGAGACCCTGATCTTGGTTTTGTTGGTGATATAACTGGAAAGAAGATGGGCTATGGGGTCTATCACAAGCCTATAGGTGATTTACTTGCGCAAATCTCTAATGGTCACATGGTTGATTTGACTGGAAATGAGTTCACTGAGATTGAAAGACAAATTTCTCAAGGTAATCCGGTAGTCGTCTGGACAACATCAAACTTTACTTCCGTTAATAATTGGGTTGAATGGAAGTCCATAGATGGCCGCACAATTCGTGCTACTTTTGAAGAGCACACTGTTTTATTAGTAGGATATGACGAGGAATATGTTTACATAAATAACCCCGCCAACGGGGAAAAGGCAGAGAAAATAGCAAAGCAACCATTCTTAGAAAGCTGGACGCAACTAGGTCAGCAGGCTGTAAGCTATGCTCAATAATAATAATTTTGGAGTGAGCTATTTAAACCTAATCCCAACCACCAGCCACTTGGCAGCCATACATTCTATTGAATACGACAAGTCTTTAAAAGTAATATAACTAGATTTGTTTTGTGTTTTTATAAAAGGCAAACAGCCATATCAAGTCTTGTCCTCTATAAAATGCAAACGAAATTTTAAACGTAGCACATTTGTAATAAATTAAAATTAATCATTTAGAAATTATCTACATAAGCTCTAGAATCTCTCTAAATATATATTCGTTTATTTAGAATCAACTGGAGGTTTTGTGATGAGAATTATCTCTTGGAATTGCAGCCAAGCATTTCGGAAAAAGTGGGTTCGAATCGCGGAAATGTTACCCGATATCGCAGTAATCCAAGAATGTGAATCAATGGAGAAGTTAAAAAAATGTTATGACCCAACTTTCACAAATGCACTCTGGTTTGGCGACAACCCCAATAAAGGAATTGGTATATTCTCTAATCATTTGTACAAATTATCTATACATCCATCTTATGAGAACAGGTTCCATTGGGTGGTTCCTGTTCTAGTTAGTGGAGTTGAAACATTCACCATATTCATTGTGTGGACTAAAGATCATAGTGATAAAAAGCAAAGCTACATAGGACAATTGTATCTTGCACTTCGGCAGTATGAATCAATCTTTCAAAATGAAACATGTATTGTTATAGGTGATTGGAATAGCAATGCAATTTGGGATAGGTTACCGCATGTAGGCAATCATACGACCGTTGTGAATCTGTTAAACGATCACGGTCTAATCAGTGTCTACCATACCCATTTTAATGAACTGCATGGAAGTGAGACCATACCTACATATTATTTACACTATAATCAGAACAAGGGGTACCATATCGATTATGCCTTCATCCCCTCGAAGTGGCTTGATAAACTTGTTGATGTGTCAGTAGGTAATTACGATCTTTGGAGACCTGTAAGCGATCATGTTCCGTTATCATTATTTTTGAAATGATTCAACACCTAATACTATTTCTGCAAACATTGAGTCTCGCTATAATGCGGGGCTTATTTTTTTGCGAAAATACTTCAATGAGCTGCTGCTACAAAATATTAACTCGGTCGAAATAATCACTCATAGGTTCCGAACCTTATTGAGTGATTATTTCTTTTTTCATAGATTATTTTAAATGGAGGGAATCAGTTGTAGATCTCGAATCTCTAGAAACAAGATTACAAATATAATTAGTGGAGGGTATCCGTAATGTGGAGTCCGAATGATTATTTTAAGAATTTATACGAGAGTGTTGCTCCCTCTGAAGGTTTTCATGCATCTTCTAATGAGGAATGGAGCAAGTGGAGTGAGCGTTTACGGAAACGGTTCGTGGAATTGCTAGGGGGTTTCCCTTCTGAGACTTCCGAACTTTCCCCGGTCCTTCTTGAATCAGAAGACTGCGGTACTTATATTCGTCAAAGGATTCAAATCCAAACGTATCCAGGGCTCTACATGCCGATATATGTCCTCCTCCCAAAAGAACGCAAAGAGCGATCGGAAGCAGTAATTGCTTGCCATGGTCATGGATATGGAAGTAAGGATATCGTTGGATTAACTGAAAATGGCGAAGAAAAGACTGGGGACGTGGGCTACCAAAAGAATTTTGCTATTGAATTGGTTAATAGAGGTTATATCACGGTCGCTCCGGAGTTATTAGGCTTTGGTGATCGGAAACTGATTGAGGAAGCGCATGAACCAAACTCCTGTAAACGTCTTTCAACTTTTCTTTTAGCTATGGGCCAAACTATGGCCGGATATCGAGTATTTGAAACTTTGCGCTGTGTAGACTATTTACTGACTCGCGAGGACGTGGACGCAGATCGAATCGGATGTATGGGCATATCAGGCGGGGGGCTTGTGTGTTCGTTTGCTGCAGCAATAGATACTCGAATTTCTGCTGCGGTCGTTAGTGGTTTTACCAATACATTTCAAGCAAGCATTTTATCCATTCATCACTGTATCGATAATTATGTGCCAGGGTTGTCACTTGTGGCTGAAATGCCAGATCTACTGGGATTGATCGCTCCAAGACCTCTCCTGGTCGAAGCTGGCACAAGAGATCCAATTTTTCCTGTACATGCAACCTTAGAAGCATTCGAGAAAATTCGGAGCGTTTACCAGTTGTTGGGAATAGAAGAGAAGTTGGAATTAGATCTGTTTGAAGGTGCTCATGAAATATCAGGAGATGTAGCTTACGATTGGTTTCGTCGAGTTTGGGTATGATGTCATATCCAATTTGTTGCTTGGGCTTTTATTTTCTTGAAAAGCTTTGTTAAATATACGTTAACAGCTTACTGCTGCGCATGGAGCAGCTGCAATTCCTGCGCCTTAACCAACGCTTGCGTACGTGAGGAAACGTCTAATTTACTGTAGAGTCTGGAAACGTAGACTTTAACGGTCCCTACTGATAAGTTCAGCTTATCCGCAATCTGCTTGTTCGATTCGCCTTGATGAATGAGCTTCAGGAGATGGTGCTCAGTCCGGGTAAGTTCTTCAATAAGTGCAGGAGACGGGAATGCCGTTTCCTGCTTTTGTTTGCTTGGAAAGGCTTCGAGCAGCTTCTGAATATAGGTGTTGGATACTCGTGTGAACGGGAAAGAATCCAACGAATCTGAGCGGCTTTTTTGATCTAAGTATTTAACCAGCAGTTTCGCCATAACTTGCCCAGCATCGATGAAGCTCCGGATATAGCCATTGGCCTCTCCAATGACGAGTGCATCATGAAGAGCGGCTAGCGCTTGAGAGCGTTGACCCAGATTTTCCTGCAAGCAAGCTTGAATAATCGAAATCTCCACTTTGCACATGAGACTGTTCTCACGCTGTGCTTGGGGCTTCAGCAATTCGAGCAATCGAAGTGCATCCAGCTCCTTATGCTGTGCGCCAAGCAAACGAGATAAGGCCAAATACTCAAATTCCTTGTTAAAGGTAGGTCTCTCTTTGGCAGATATACGAAGTATGCTCATTGCTTTCTTAGCAGCGGGAAGTTGGCCTTGAAGGAGATAGAGTTGAGATTGACAAGCTCGCAAGTAGGATACCCAATGCGTTTCGGCCAGCTTCAGGACAATGGATATCGCTTCTTCTAAAATGGCGTGAGAGAGCTCAGGTTGGCCATTTGCCCAATAGACATGAGCTTGTGTAATTCGGTTGGGAACAAACAGTCCGGGAATTTGCTGCAAACGGGCAACACTTTCCAGCTTGTGAAGTAAATCTTGGCTTTCTTCTAAACGATTCCACTCATAGAAACCCTCAGCTAGCGATTGAATAAGGTAGAGATTAATGAGGGAATCCTCCCATCCATGCTTCTCTAGAACATTCGAGAACAGCTTGCCAATCGCTTCTGTATCCTTTGACAATACCCCCTTTAACCCGAATGCATTTCGTCGGACAAGGGGGTCTGTCTTGTTATAGTTAAAGTTGTAGAAGATGGAGTTATGCGGTAGAAATTCGTCCAAGATGGCAGCGGTGAAAGAAAACCATTGCTCGAATTGACCACTAGCGAATACAAGATTCGATTTCACGAACAAGAGTCCACTTTGCAGCTGTTGGCGTGCCTCTCCATATTCCATACTGTGAAATTGCTGCTCTACTCGATTTAGCTGATGCCCCGCACTTTCCGCTTGGCCCGTTACTACGAGAATGAAGGCATAGATGAGCGACATCTCGGGTGACAAGCTAGCATGAGTGGTCAGGCTGTCGAACCACTTGAGCAGCGTAGGAAATTCTCCGCGCTGAAGCACATTGGAGATATGACGGGATAGCAAGGTTTCGGCAAATATGTACTCATTGGCAGCAAAGGCATGGTCAATCGCTTCATCCATTAATCCTCGCTCTGCTAAATGGCTACTAGCTAATAGGTTCGTCGATAACCACAAATCCGGGTGTTTTCTTTTTGCAAGATTTCGCAAAAATTCGGCGAATAGATGGTGATAACGATACCAAATGTCATGATCGTCAAGCGGAAGGAGAAACAGGTTCCACTCCTTCAGCTTCTCTAGCATTTGAATGCCATCTGAACGAAGTGTGATGTCATTACAAGCTTTGGCATCCAGACGTTCTAGTACGGACGTACAAAGAAGAAAATCCTGAATGTCCTCAGGAAGCTTCGCTATGACCTCATGGAACAAGTAATCGGCAACGTTCCGATTATACCCAGTAATGTTAGCAATGAAGGGTTCGTAATCGGCTTCGGACCGCAGTGAAATAGAGAACAATTGCAGCCCTGTTATCCAACCTTCGGTTCGATAAAAGAGATGGGCAATAAGCTCAGTAGAAAGAGTAAGACCAGCGGTCTCTTGATAGAAAGCCTCAGACTCGGGCAGTGTGAATTTCAACTGCTGCGTATCAATAATCGTAATCTCATCTCTTACTCTCCATTTTACAGTTGGAAAAGGCAGTTCGTTACGGCTGGAAATAAGCAGATGAATCTGCTGTGGAATATGCTCGATGAAATAGGAAAGTCCGTCATGAATGCTCGTTTCTTCAATGACGTGATAATCATCAAGAAGGAGTGCTGTAGGTTGATTGGCTGTGTGAAGCTCATTAATTAGCGCGTCAAGAAAGGTGTTAATCGATAGATTAGGCAGCTTATGTGCCAGCTGTTCGATTCTATTGCCTGTTGCTGTTGGGAGAGCGTTCGCTAAGCCTTTGGAGACATAACGCCAGAAGCGGACAGAGTCATTATCCAACTCATCCAGTGAGAGCCAAGCCGTAGTGTATGCAGTCTGACGTATCCATTGGCTGAGGATTGTCGTTTTTCCAAATCCAGCAGGAGCGCTGATCAGAGTCAGCTTCCCTTGAACACCTTGTTCAATTAAATCAACCAGTCTCTGTCGTGTAACCTGATTCATTCGGGAGACGGGGGGGGTTGTTTTCGAATGGAGCATAATAGGCTCATGTTCCAAGAAAGAATTCATTATACCTCCGCGATGTATTGCTCTTTTATTTTTTATCTCTAATACAACCTCTTTTTAACTGTGATTTCGATAGCTGGAGTTAACTTTGGTTAATAGTTTTATTATTTTTTCATTGGTAAAATAGGCAAGACATTAATGAATGTATAGCTTTTATTATTATACTCTAAAAACAATGCGAAATTAACCTTAGTCAATTGTTTTTCATTTTTCACTTGCTAGAATTAGATTCTGATTAGGTCTAAAAATATTAAAATGTACTGTCTCATAATAAGGAGGGATTTAGGATGAAAAATAGCACTGTTATGCATAAAGCAGCCGTTGTGCTTATGGTTGTATGTCTCTTTTCTCTCTCGGTGTTTACTGGCTCGCAGGAGGTTTATGCAACAGGCAATCAAGCGCCAACCGTCACAGAAAAAATGAGTCGTTCCATTAATTTGAACGGAATCGATGCAGCCGTAACAGGCGCGGTGCCCTTAGCGCCTAGATTTACAGCGGAAGTGTGGGCCAAATCAGGCACGGATACTTGGAATGATGACGGTTTTCTAATATCCGCCAGGTCGGGGAACGGATTCATCCTGCACCCCGTTATAGGGACCAAAACTGTAAATGTCTATATTGTGGGTTTCAACGGTATGAATGAGACACCCTTTCAAGCTTCGGTCAGTTTCCATGTCGATGATATTATGCAGTGGCATCATTATGCAGTTGTATATGATATTGACTCTGTCAGGCTTTACCTTGACGGAAATCTTGTTGCAACGTCAGCTATTAAACTGCTTGGTCGATGGACCAGTCCGCACAATGGTAACGTTTATCTGGGGAAAGATCCCGTTTCCTCTGGTACACGATTCGGTAATGTCGAGGTCGACGAAGTTCGAATTTGGAACTATGCCCGTAAGTCTGAGGATATCACCTTAAACAAAGACCGCAGACTGTACGGCAACGAATCAGGCCTGGTGCTTTATTGGAACTTTGAATCTATTCAAACTAGTCCTCCAAGTGTGAACAACCTCGCCCAACCCGGTCAAGTGGGGTCTATAGAGGGAAGTTATGCGGAAGGAACGAGGGTATTGGCTTCTCAACCAATCGTATTCGATGAAGGTCAGCCAGGGCTAATGCCGAGCTTGGAGCTGACAGACAGCGATGCCGCTTCGCCAAGCGATCCATATTCGATGAGCCTTTCTGCTGCCAAAGGGAGGTTATCGTTCGCTTCAACCGTTAATCTTACGCTGATAAGCGGGGCAGATCATTCTGCATTGATGATATGGAGGGGGACGATGGACGATTTGAACACCGCCATGCAATCCCTTACTTACCAGCCGAATGCCAATCAATATGGCGCGGATACTCTGACCGTTACCGTTACGGATAGCGGCAGCGCAAGCACGACCTACTTGAATCCGATTATGATTCATAAAATTAACGAAGCTCCATCCTTTGATAAAGGAACCGATCTGACGGTGGAGGAAGGTGCAGAGCGCCAGGTTATCTCTGGCTGGGCAACCAACATATCGCCTGGTCCTAATGAAATCCAGAACTTGACCTTTTTGGTCAGTAGTGATAAGTCGTATCTGTTTCTGGAACAGCCCGCTGTTGACAGCAGCGGAACATTAACTTTCCAGCCGATGCCAGACGTTAACGGAAGCGCGATAATTACCGTTATTCTTAAAGATGACGGAGGTAGAGCGCAAAGTGGAGTGGACACGGCTATAGCCACTTTTACTATCACGGTTAACCGTCTGAATATGAATTATCACCCCACGATTTCTCTTAACCACGCCCTTCACTTCGATGGAAGCAGCAATTCGGTCAAAGTGTCTGCTCTTCCAATGGGACGCAATTTTACAGCCGAAGTGTGGGCGCGGTCGAGTACTCCAGTTTGGAATGAGAGCGGTGTTCTCCTCTCTTCAAGAGGAGGGAACGGTTTTATTATGCATCCGAATAAGGATACTAAGACCATGAGCGTTTATTTTATGAAATCAGGCGGAACTACTGAATACGTGAAATTAAATATTTCTCTGCCTGTTGATATAACCCAGTGGCATCATTACGCGATTAGCTATTTTTATGATGAAGACAATATAACAGTGGAGTACAACGTATATTTGGATGGGCAGCGAATTTATCAGTATGTGAGAGAGGTAGATACTTTTCGAAGTTTAAACAAAAACATCAATTTATTTATCGGGCAAGACGATGATACGAGCCTAGCGTATGCAGGGAAATATGGCCATGTTGACATAGATGAGGTTCGGGTATGGGACAGAAAGTTGAGTGATGCAGAAATTCGCCTGAACTACAATCGTAAGCTGTCAGGAAACGAACCGGGCCTGAAGCTGAATCTGGATATGGAACAGGTTATCGGCGATATAGTTCCCGATCTCGCTGGCGGAGACAATAATGGCACGCTCATTGGCGTGCAGCAGTCCGTTTTTGCCCCTCCTCTCAATATGCAGCCGGAAGAGCAGACCGCCAATGAAGATACCACAATCGTGAACTCGTTCGGTGAAGTCGGAGATGTCGATACGGCTGACACCACGTTGACAGTCCAATTGTCAGCGACGCACGGTAATGTGCACATACCTGCAACGAGCGGCCTTACATTGACTGCAGGGGAGAACGATTCGAAACTTCTTGCTTATTCCGGCGTTGTTGCTGATTTGAATGCTGCGCTTCAAAACGTAGGCTATCAGCCGGACGGGAATTACAATGGAACGGATTCGGTCACCTTAACCGTCACCGATACAGGCAACGGAGGGACAGGTTTAGCGAAATCAGCGTCCCAATCGTATTCGGTGCAGGTTCGGCCTGTAAATGATGCGCCTTTATTTACTAAGGGTGCTGACCAATATGTGGTGAATAATGTACCTGCACAAGCAGTCGCAGATTGGGCGACAAACATTTCTGCTGGAGCAACTGACGAAGCTTCTCAGGGACTCACGTATTTGGTCAACAATGACCATCCAGAACTATTCACACAACAACCTTCTGTTGACAGCGGCGGTACGCTGCATTTTACGCCAAAAGCCGATGCAAGCGGTACTGCCACAGTAGCGATCTCGTTAAAAGATGATGGCGGGACTGCAAATGGAGGTGGAGATACTTCCGTAAGCCAATCGTTTACCATTTCCGTTGGGGATCCATCGCCGCCGCCGAGCAGCATGAAGAACATCACGGCATATAGCTTTGCGGGAATGACTCCATCGGTTACGGGATTGATTAGCGGCACAAATATTAGCTTGACGGTGCCAAGTGGAACGGACGTAACGAGTCTGATTGCAACCTTTACGAACGATGCGGGATCGACGGTGAAGGTGGGCAGCACGCCGCAAATCAGCGGAACCACGCTCAACGATTTCACGTCGCCAGTACTTTATGTGGTAACGGCTGCGGACAATTCGACGCAGACGTATACGGTGACAGTAACGGTTGCACCAACGCCAACGCCACCGCCGAGCAGCGCGAAAAACATCACGGCATATAGCTTTGCGGGAATGACTCCATCGGTTACGGGAACGATAAGTGGCACGAATATTAGCTTGACGGTGCCAAGTGAAACGGACGTAACGAGTCTGATCGCAACCTTTGCGAACGATGCGGAATCAACGGTGAAGGTGGGCAGCACGCCGCAAATCAGCGGAATGTCGCACAACGATTTCACGTTGCCAGTAACTTATGTGGTAACGGCTGCAGACAACTCGACGCAGACGTATACGGTGACCGTCACGGTTGCACCAGCGCCACCGCAACCGCCGAGCAGCGCGAAGAACATTACGGCGTATAGCTTTGCGAGCATCATGGGAACGATCAGCGGCACAAATATTAGCTTGACGGTGCCAAGTGGAACGGACGTAACGAGTCTGATTGCAACCTTTACGAACGATGCGGGATCGACGGTGAAGGTGGGCAGCACGCCGCAAATCAGCGGAACCACGCCCAACGATTTCACGTCGCCAGTACTTTATGTGGTAACGGCTGCGGACAGCTCTACTCAGACATATACGGTGATCGCCACGATGGCACCAGCGCCACCACCAACGCCGAGCAGCGCGAAGAACATACTGGCATATAGCTTTGCGGGCATCATGGGAACGATCAGCGGCACAACTATAAGCTTGACGGTGCCAAGTGAAACGGATGTAACGAGTCTGATCGCAACCTTTACGATCGATGTGGGATCAACGGTGAAAGTGGATAGCACGCCGCAAATCAGCGGAACCACGCCTAACGATTTCACGTCGCCAGTACTTTATGTGGTAACGGCTGCGGACAACTCTACTCAGACATATACGGTTACCGTCACGATGGCACCAGCGCCATCGTCGCTGCCGAGCAGCGCGAAGAACATACTGGCATATAGCTTTGCGGGCATCATGGGAACGATCAGCGGCACAACTATAAGCTTGACGGTGCCAAGTGAAACGGATGTAACGAGTCTGATTGCAACCTTTACGAACGATGTGGGATCGACGGTGAAGGTGGGCAGCACGCCACAAATCAGCGGAACCACGCATAACGATTTCACGTCACCAGTAACTTATGTGGTAACGGCTGCGGACAACTCGACGCAGACGTACACGGTTACCGTCACGATGGCACCAGCCCCACCGCTACCGTTAAGCAGTGCGAAGAACATTACGGCATATAGCTTTGCGGGCATCATGGGAACGATCAGCGGCACAAATATAAGCTTGACGGTGCCAAGTGAAACGGATGTAACGAGTCTAATCGCAACCTTTACGAACGATGTGGGATCGACGGTGAAGGTGGGCAGCACGCCGCAAATCAGCGGAACCACGCCCAACGATTTCACATCGCCAGTAACTTATGTGGTAACGGCTGCGGACAACTCGACGCAGACGTACACGGTGACCGTCACGATGGCACCTGCTAATGTGGTCGCTCCACCAGGACCCACATCAATACCTGCGCCAGCTCCGATACCAACATCAGCGCCGATACCAACACCAGACCCAACGCCGACGCCAATATCAACCGACGACGAGCAGTATGTGGATGTAACTGTACAGGGTGGTGCGGAAGCGCAATTTAAAGATTTCGTTAAGCTGTCGATTCCGACTGGGTCGGTGCCTTTGGACGGCAAAATTAAATTCACTGTCGTTCCAGACGATCAGGTTCCAGAACCCCCAGATTTTCATGCGTTGAGCCAAGTTTTCGAGTTCATCAGCTCGACCGGTGATACTTTTAAAAAGCCTGTTAAAATCACCTTCAAGTACGATGTAGATCAAGTCATCAGCGGAAACAGGGCTGCTGTGTATTATTACAACGAGCTTCTGGAGCGTTGGATCTATCTCGGTGGAACCGTTAACGCGGATGGAACAATTACTATTTACGTCAACCATTTTACTAAATTTGCTGTATATGACTACGAACCGAAACCGTTTCTAGATTTAGGGGGACATTGGGCGATGCCATATATCGAGCGATTGATTGGCATGGAAGTCGTCGAAGGGTATCCAAATCAGATGTTCCGTCCCGAAGAAGCCTTAACCCGTGCCCAGTTTGCCACTATTCTTGCGAAAGCACTTGGAATCTCGCCCTTCGAAGGCGCGACGAATTTTGCGGACGATGCCGAAATTCCTTCTTGGTCCAAAGGAGACGTAGCTGCATTAGTAGAAGCAGGCTTCATCCATGGTTATAGTGAGAACGGAGAAATGTGGTTTAGAGCGAATCAAACGATAACTCGAGCCGAAATGTCAGTGATCATCGCAAAAGCGTTAAATACAACAGCCAATCAAACGGATAGCCTAGTGGTAAGCTCGGTAAACTCTGCAAACTCGGTCAGGTTCAAAGATGCTTCCAGCATCCCAACATGGGCTAGAGCATCAGTCGATATTGTAGTATCGGCGACTATTCTTAGCGGTTATGGGGATGATACCTTCCGTTCAAGCAAAGCAGTCACCCGAGCCGAAGCCGCGGCGATGATATACAAATTATTGGAGTCTCTGCACATTTAGTTCAGTTATTATTTAATCCCATTTATTGTTGTTCATAGTGGATGGATATGCAAGAAGTCCAAGATGAGATCATTAACAAACAAGGGTTATCCTTTAAGCGGTAAATAAACGGCTTGAGGGATAACCCTTGTCTTATTTCACATATGAAGTAACTCATCGCTTCCTGTACATTTAATTCTATTTTTGGAGATCTGTCAAAGTGATCAAAAGAGTGTCTTTATTAGAAAGACTAATAGGTTTACCAAGCAAGGAACCGAGTTTTTGCCGATAAGATGGATCTGATTCGATGGCTTTCATTAGATTTCCGGCTATTTTTAATTCGACTTCCTGAGATGCGTCTTTAAGAAATAACCGGACTCGGTTTGCGGGAATCCCTTGACCTTCAACCATTTTTAACATGCTCTCAAAAGATGAAGTCTGTTGTTTTGTTTCAGGCTTTTTTGTGTGTTGGTAATCAAAATAACGATAAGTAACAGAAGTCTTAGTAAGTGTATCAACGATATAATCAGCTTCCATTCCGAAATTAACGGAAAACTTCAACTCCAAAACGGGAGGTTTTTCACCATTAGGAAAGGGGTGATCCACACTAGTCAAATCCTGAGCCCAAAAAACTTCGAGCCCCAACTTTTCGGCCAATGCACGTAAGGGGATATATACTTGTTTATGTAGAATAAACGGTTCTTCATTCGGTTGATACTTAGATCCGTTGACAATAAAATGAATGTTTTGATATTTGATAAGTAAATGGGTCGGTGCGTTTATGGCGTTAGCAGGTGAAGACTGCCAATTGGAGGTTTCGGATTCAACTTCGTTCCCTTTCGAAGTTGAGATATCGATTGTTGCTTCTTGCGGATTCCAGTGAGTCTGAAGCTTTAAAGAGTGAGATAAGAAATCAAGTGGGACATAGGTGACGTTGTTATAAATCAGTGCAGGCGAGGAGAGTAATGCAGGTTTGCCATCAAACGCCAGATTCAAGCGACTTGCTACATAGGCTGTTATTTTTTGTTCACCTAATACATGAATGATGGGAGCGTTAGCGGCACGTTTTTCCAACCACGATATGCGTTCACTTTCTTTGGAACGAATCATGTCAAATGTAGTAAATACGCTTGTATACAGGTGATGTTTTCCCGATGCATAGAATAAATAACGACTTCCAATCTTTACATCCACACCACACTGGTCACTATCGAAACTGGTCACTAAGGTTGTCTGTGGCTTGCCCTTATATACATTATCAAAATTCAACGTCATTTGCTTCATCAAGCGGCCGTTAAGATAAATCTCATCAAGCTGGGTGACCGTCCCTGTATAGATAGCATTAGCTACCAAATAATCCTCTTCAAGTGTGTTTACATGTCCTTTCGAGCAAGCGATGGCATTGGGAATGGTAAAAAATCCCGAAAAAGAAACAGTAAAAAGAAGAATAAGAGCTAATAACACCCGTACATAGACTAAAATCTTCATCATTCAATCCACCCCATCCGTAAATATAAACCTTTCATTATTAAGACGGAAAAATATGGGAAAAGTTTCTGGTAATAAGGGATAATTTAGAAGAAGTTTGTTATGGGCAGGAGAGAAAGCAACTATTTTGTGAAGGAGATCGTCTAAGAAAGAAAAGGGGGCGTGCTTATGAGGTTACTCGGTGTGATGGTTTTTACCATTGTTGTTACGATGCTGTTGTCGGGTTGCGGGGAGCGAAAACCAGTGAATGGAAGCGAGGGATCTGCACCTAGCCAGACATCCAATAAAGATAGCTCCATCTCTAAAGAAGAGTTAGAAAAGTATGTTGATAGGCTTCCCTCTTTGGAGGCTGTATTCAAAAGCCATAATGTCAGGTTTCAGTCTTCATACAGCGATGAAAAAGAAGGTGTCCTGGAGATCCGTAGAATAGGTGGTGATCATTCGACGGATCTGTCGGATGAAGAGAAAGCCCAGTTCAAACAATCGATCTATGAGGCGATTGGAAGCGAATTTCCGCTTAGAATTTCTGTATATATGATTGGAGAGCAACCGGGGATGACTGGCAAGATCACTGCGATTGACAAAGAGGGAAGATTTCTGGTTATCTCATCGGATAGATATCTAGACAAAGAAGAGAAAATGCCTGACGGAGCATGGTACGGCATGACGGACGATGCGCTCATTACCTTTAATGGAAAGGAGCTTCAAGCGAAGGATGTGAAAATCGGCTCATCCGTTAAGGTATGGGGTGAAGGAATGATGTTGACGAGTTACCCAGGGCAAACTTCAGGACTGCGCCTCGAAATTACCGAATTGGATAATGGAATAGGTGATGAGAGCGGTATAGTAACAGGAGTGGAGAAATCCGGCGAAGGTGTGAACGAGGAGTATTACATCAAAGTGGATGGTATAAAGTATCGGCTACTTCAGAATGTGCAAGTGTGGATAAAGGATGAAAATGTGGTCGCCTCCGTAATCCAGATCGGAGATCGTGTGAAAATTTGGTTTGCAGGATATGAACTCGGACCAGAGAAAATGGTGACGCAAGTTCTCATCGAACGTTAAGGGGCTGTAATACCATTTCTACTATATAGAGCAAACACTGAGTCTCGCTATCATGCGGGGCTTATTTTTTTGTGAAAATACCTCAATTGGATATCCGCACAAAAAAGGAATAGCGTCTGCAACAAGAAGAGTAGATGCGAGCAAAACATGGATATGGAATAAAATGGGTGCTTGGTATAGCTTTAGGTCAGGGTCTGATCAGCTCACAGATATTCATCGTTTACGAAAGGGGGTTGACTCCATGGAACAAACGGGCACGACGCAGACCGCCAAGCAGCACCGAACGGATATGAGATTGCCGACTGATAGAAAGAAGCTGCACAAGAACCGTTTCGGGTGGAAGGAATGGCAGCGCAACAAAACATTGTATTTGCTGCTGCTGCCTGTCATCGTGTATTTTGCCGTGTTTAAGTACGGCCCACTGTATGGTGTGATTATTGCATTCAAGAATTACAGGTTGTCTGAAGGCATTATGGGTAGTTCATGGGTAGGCTTGGCGCAATTCGATAAGCTGTTTCACAGCCCCGATTTCCTCCATATTCTAATGAACACTTTAACGTTGAATGTATTAAGTCTCCTATTCGCGTTTCCGGTTCCGATATTCCTGGCCATTCTGCTTAATGATGTAAGGGTGGAATGGTATAAACGCCTTGTACAAAATTTGCTTTATTTACCGCATTTTATTTCTTGGGTAGTGCTAGGAACGATTGTAATCGGAGCTCTTTCCCCGAGCACCGGTGTGGTTAATGCCGTGTTGAAGACATTCGGACTAGAGCCTATTTACTTTATGGTTAGCAAAATCTGGTGGCCGATTGTCTTTATACTCTCGTCGATTTGGCGGGAAGCGGGCTTCGCGACGATCTTGTATCTGGCGGCAATGGCAGCTGTTGATCCATTGCTCTATGAAGCTGCGAAGATTGACGGTGCCAATAAGCTTAGGCAGATGTGGCACGTTACTCTGCCCGGCATTCGCGGCACGATCGCTATCTTACTGGTGCTCCAAATGGGCAAGATGATGGATGTCGGCTTCGAGCAAGTATTTGTGCTGCAGAATTCGGCGGTCACTGGAGTCGCAGAAGTCATCAGCACTTATGTATACAAACGCGGCATTGTTGGCATGCAGTACAGCTATACGACAGCGCTCGGACTATTTCAGGCCGTTATTGCCTTGGTTTTAGTGGTGTCCGTCAACAAGCTTATCCGCAGAATGGGGGAAAAGGGGTTATGGTAACTACACGAACGATATCTTCTACCCGCTCCCGGAGAGCTCCCTATTCTTGGGGCAAAATCGCGGTATATGTTATGTTGACTTTATGCTCCTATGCAACACTTTTTCCGTTTATCAACGTGCTGGCAGTATCGCTCAGCAGCAGTCGAGCTGTTAACGCAAGCGAAGTGGGCTTGTTCCCTGTCGAATGGAATTGGTCCGCCTATCAACACTTAATAGATGATGGACAGCTGCTGGTCGCGATGGGCAATTCCATAGAGATCGCCGTAATTGGCACATTGCTTAATATTTTGTTTACGATACTAGCAGCTTATCCACTGTCGAAAGTGAGATTGCGCGGGCGCAATCCGCTGTTGATGCTCATTTTATTTACAATGCTGTTCAGCGGCGGGATGATTCCGGAATTTTTACTGGTGAAAAACTTGGGGATTGTTAATACGTATTGGTCCTTATGGCTTCCGGCCTTAATAAGCGTTTATAATATGTTTGTGTTGAAAAGCTTTTTTGAAGCTTTGCCGCAGGAGCTGGAAGAGTCCGCAACTGTAGATGGAGCTAAGGAAATGACACTATTGCTGCGGATTATTCTTCCCTTGTCGTTGCCTGTACTTGCTGCGCTGACATTATTCTACGCCGTAGGCTGGTGGAACGCTTATATGAATGTATTAATCTATATCAACAGCTCGGACAAAGTTTCTTTGACCGTCAAGTTATATCAGATGTTGGATAACCTCAGTCCGGATTTGCTGCAAAGTGGAGAAGGGATTCAGCAGGTAACCGTTACGCCGGAAGGGATTCGCAGCGCCTCGGTCGTTATCGCCACCTTGCCAATTTTGTTGATTTATCCGTTTTTGCAGAAATATTTTGTTAAAGGTGTATTAATGGGATCCGTAAAGGGTTGAAAATAGGTTTAAAAGATTTGGGTTTGATAAAATAGGGAGGTTTTTAGTGTTATGGGAGCTAAGAAAAGTTACGTATGGAAACGTCAAGGATATCTTGTCCTATCGATTATATTAGCAGCAATTGTCATCCTCAGTGGATGCTCGGACAAACCAACAGATGGCGCAGTGACTACGTCGGGAACGGCAGCAGCGGATTCAGCCAAACCAGCAGAGGACGATCCTTACGCCAAGCTGCCTAACGCAGTCAGTATTTCGATGTTTGACCGCGGCTTAGTGTCGAGTGATGAAGGGACGTATGAACAGAATCGCTGGACGAAATGGATTCAAGAGCAATCGGGCATTGATGTGACAATAGTCCCGGTACCCCGCGGTACGGCGCAGGATAAGTTGAATGTTCTGCTCGCCTCCGGGCAAGCCCCGGATATGATCTGGGAATTTGATCGCAATTATATCGGCAAGCTGGTGACCCAAGGATCGATTCAGCCGCTGGATGAGTATATCGAGAAATATAGTACGTCTTATAAAAAGTATTTGGCGGAAAATCCGGAGCTGAAGCCCTATGTTACCTTTGATGGTAAAATGTACGCCTTTACATCCAAACGTCCGATTACGACTGTCGCTAATCACGGAATTTGGATTCGTCAGGATTGGCTCGATAAGTTGAATTTGAAAGCCCCGACAACGACGGATGAGCTAATCGCGGTCGCGCAAGCATTCAAAACCATGGATCCCGATGGCAATAAGAAGGATGATACCGTGCCCCTCATGGGTACTACCACCACGGATGAGATCAGCGCGATGTTCGGTGTACATCCTTCTGAGTTTATACAGGAGGATGGCAAGATCCAATTCGGACCGTTAACGGATCGCTATCGCGATGCTCTGGGTTATGAGAAAAAGCTGTACGATTTGGGTCTGTTCGACAAGGAATATCTGACCGATAAGAACAATCAACGTGCGATCCAAAACTGGACTACAGGAAAATCAGGCATTTGTTTTTGTAATTGGGGCGGGGGCAACATCGATAACTGGATGGCTGATCTGAAGAAGAATATCCCGACGGCAATGCCGGTGCCGATGGAGCCAGTAGCTTCCAAATACGGCAAGTATGGCTTGTACCAAGAGACCGAGGCTAGTATCTATGTAACCTTCAACAAAGAGATGAAAAACCCGAAAGCCGCTGTTGAATATTTGGATTGGATTATCGACAAGGGCTGGTATACTTTGGTAAACGGAATAGAAGGAACGCATTATAAACTGGTTAATGGCGTGGAGCAGATTACGAATCAGGAAATCTATAAGAAAGAAGTGGCGTACGCTGCGGAGTATGGTGTCCTGAGACAACAAGTCGTCAAGCCGGAGGATCTGCTAGTGAGTGCGGCATTGGATCCTGTATCCCAGGAGCTAGCCAAGCAAAAAGTAAAATCGTTGGAGCTGGCAATGAAGAACAAGTATCGTCGGGATTTCCCATTCCAACCGAACATTACGGAAATTAATGAAGTGAAAGCGTCCTTCCAAACCGTGCAGCTAGAGATCAAAGCTCAA
Source organism: Paenibacillus psychroresistens (assembly GCF_009728935.1). GTDB lineage: Bacteria > Bacillota > Bacilli > Paenibacillales > NBRC-103111 > Paenibacillus_AC > Paenibacillus_AC psychroresistens. The sequence continues at coordinate 917,204 of NZ_CP034235.1, forward strand.
GCTATTCTCGGAGGAGCTGCTTATACCGAACAAAAGGCGATTGACGAGCTTCGTAAAGAATGGGATCGTTTGGGCGGAAAGAAAGCAGATCCGTTAATACAAGAATGGTATGCTGCCAATAAAGGCTTAGTAAAGCATTAAACTAAAAAGGGTGTAGAGCGTATGAACCTGTTTAAAAGCCATACCTTGCGTTTTACCATTTGGGCAATGGTTTTGCTGTTGGTCGGATTGGTTGCGGCGATTTCGCTGTTGTCCTATCAAATTTTTAGCAAGCAGGTAAGGGATGAGCGGGTTCATACGAATCTAGCTTTATTGGAAGAAATCAATCGCAAATTCGAGTTGGTTATTGGATCCGTAGATCGGAATTTAATTGATCTCCTGCAGAATGATACCGTCCGAAAATTCCTTGAATATGAGGATAGCGGTCAGGAAATCGAGCTGAAGACTCAGCTGCTAATCGACCGAACGCTGAATGCCAATGATTCCATATTATCTATTGAGCTATATTCTTATGTGCGCAACAAGCTGATTCCAGGAGGCGCTATAACCGATGCACTTCCGCCCAACAGCCAGTGGGCTAACGAATTTAAGGACCATACCGGGTACACACTTTGGCTGCCTACACACAAAATGGAAATATCCAATTCTACTTTTCCGATTTTCCGCAATGTAGTGTCGTATATCCGTACTTATCCCTTGATCCACCCTGTAGGGTATCGTAAAGGAGCCATTGCCGTTCATCTAAAAGAAGAAGAGTTGTATAAGCTATTGCAGAATATGGATGAGCAAGGGGACAATGCGGACGAAACCTTTTTGCTGGATGCGCAAGGACGGGTAATCCTACATCAAGATATAGCGATGCTATCACGTCCTATTGCCGAGCTGCCCTCGATTGCCCCGATCTTTCAAGGTGCGAAAGAAGGGCATTACACGACGAGGATTGAGGGGAAAGAGAACTCTGTCTATTACATTACTGCGGAAACAACTGGATGGAAATATGTCCGAGTCGTTCCGTCTGTGCAGCAGAACAAACCGTTGGTTTATATCCGCAACCTGCTTGCCATTGTGGCTGGCGTGCTTTCATTAATCGCGGTCATCTTGGTCGTGTTTGTCGGACACTGGACGCTTCGCCCAGTGCATCGTTTTCTGCATAATATGTCACGGGTAGCTAAGCTCACAGGGGTCAGGAAGCTGAACGTTGCCGGAGTGGCACGCAATGAATTTGTGGATCTGGAGACGATGATCGGGGATGTGCTGAAAGAAAGTGAAGAAATGCATGTGCATATGAAGGAGAGCCGGCATGCCATGAAGTGGCGGCTGTTGATGGACTTGCTTACACATTACCGCACCAATTATACCGAGATTCAGTCGTACCTGGGCTATATGGGAATCTCATTGGAGGCAGCGTGCTATCGGGTGATGATCTTGGAATTCGATGATCGGTCAACGATTGAATCGGTGCGGGATCTCCAGCTTTACGGCTATGCCTTGGCTAATGTAGCTGAGGAGCTAACCCGCAGCGAATGTCGCGGTGTAGCCATTGAATTGGGCGATGGCACTTGTGCGGTTATCCTATGTATGGATGAAGTAAATAACGAGAATGAAACAGCGCTTCGTGCTGTTTCTTTGGCTGAATTGATCAAGCATATGGTTAAGAAATATTTCAAACGGACCGTCTCAGTCGGCATAGGCAGTGAGGCAGAAAGTCTTCATAAGCTGCACCAATCGTTTCAACATGCAGGGGAATTGCTTAAATACAAGCTCGTGATGGGACCAGATGCCGTCATTACAAAAGAGGATATAGGCGAGCAGCAAACCGGTGAATCCCATCAATTGTTTGGCATGTCTGATGCCATCCTCGATTCGTTGAAACGAGGGGATGCCGAGCGGATGCATGAACAAATTGACAGCTGGTTTGAGGCGATGAAGGCTAGCAAAGTTCCGCCAGATTGGATGAAGCAGATGAATGTCCAATTTGCCATGAAAGCAACTTTTGTAGCAGAGGAGATCCATCCCGACTTGGCGGCCTACGCGCAAGAGTTCCACTGGTATGAACGGTTGAGCGCCGCCGAAAACCTCGAGGAAATCAAAAAGCTGCTCGAACGGATCATGGATGGCTGGATTGGGATGATCAAAGAAAAACGCAGCCATGGGGGAGATCGCACGGATTTAATCGAGAAGGTGATTGCCTTCATTGATGAACATTATGGTCGGAGCGATCTATCGCTGAATGTGCTAGTCGATCAATTTTCGGTCAGCTTGTTTCATTTAAGCCGTACCTTTAAGGAACAGACCGCACGCAACTTTATCGATTATGTAGTGGATATCCGCATGCTGAAGGCCAAGGAACTTCTGCTGACAACCGAAGATAAAATCAAAGATATCGCCGACATGGTAGGCTATGCCAATGTGAACAGCTTTATCCGCATCTTTAAACGCGTGACTGGATTGACCCCTAAAGAATACCGTGATCGGAAGCAAGAATGAAATGCCAGTAGTCGGGTTTTCAAAGGAGAGATAACATGAAAGTTTCACAAAAGGCAGAGGAAGCAAGCAGAGTAGATGGGAAATGGAAGGAATATTATCTCCACACATTGGAGGCCATGCATAAGGATTATAATCCGGATAATCATCTACTGCGGAGGCCGTTTACGAGCCCGGGGTATCATACGGCGATTAAAGCAGCGGATTTTGTTCATCCCACCAGAGAAGCACTTGATTACGCATTGGCACTCTTAGACAGTGGTGACGTTTCGTTCAAGATCAGGGCTTTTGATATCATTCGGACGATGGTATCGCTTCAAGATCAGGATCCTGCCTCAGCTACATTTGGCATCTGGTCCTGGTTCTGGGAGGAACCGCTTGCGCAAATGGCGCCTCCAGATTGGAATTGGGCTGACTTTTGCGGAAAAAAGTTATTAATCATGCTAATCAAGTTTGGTCACGAGATGCCGGAGGATTTGCGCAGGCAAACGGAGCAAGCCATAAGAAACAGCTGTGAGGCGATTATCAAGCGCAATGTAGGACCCCAATACACGAATATTGCTATTATGGGAGCCTTTGTCACTCTGGTGGCGGGCGAATGGCTGAAGGATGCAAATTTTCTAACCTACGGATTGAACCGATTGGAGAAATTCTTTAACTATACGAAGCAATACGGCGCTTTTCTGGAATATAATAGTCCCACCTACAGCATCGTTTCAATCGTTGAATTGTCGGGCATCGATTGTTACACTTCGATTCCCAAAGCGCTGAAAATGACGGAGGAGCTTCTGGATATGACTTGGGCGATGGTGGCGGAGCATTTTCACCCGGTGCTGAAACAATGGTCAGGCCCTCACAGCAGATCATATGATACCTTTCTCACTGCTGCCAAACTATCCTTCTTACAGATGGCTTGTGATAATGCCGTCCCATTCATAGCAATGGCAGATTTTGAGTATGAGCTTGAATGGTATGGAAAGGGCATCCGTTGTCCGGAGCGTTACTGGAAGCTGTTCCAGGAACCGGGCGTGAGGGAATTGATTCAGCCACAGCCGCCATCAGGCGATAACCATCATCGCATTGCCTATACATTTATGAACCCAGACCTCTCCATCGGCTCATTTAGCAGTGGCATCATGTGGAATCAGAGTCGAAACTTGATCGGATATGTTAAAAGTGGCAAGACTGGAAGCGTTTATGTCCAGCTGAGGGTGCTTAAAGATGGGTATGACTATTGCTCTGCCGCATATCACGGGCAACAGCAGGAGACGAATGTACTGTTCGGGATCCAATTTCTCACGGACGGCGGGGATACGCATCCGAATCTGGATCTTGCAAACGGGCGCATTACGACATCCGATTTGCGGATTCGTGTGGAGATCCGCAGCAGCGATGATTCCTTTGTTCGAGCGCAAAGCACAGAGAATTCGGCGCAAGTGGACTTGGATGGCCTGATGTTATCGATATCTAACCTTTATGGTGAGATGGATGACAAGGGACCATTCCGCTGGGAAATAACCAATGAAGCTGGGCTTATCGGCTTGGATTATGTGCTCTATTGCGGGGAACGCCAAGAGATCGATTTTCATCGCATGGCGCAAGCTTCATTTTTGTTTTCTCTCGTATTATCGGCAACAGGGGAGCTGCCGGAAGCTGCAGTTCATACCATGCAGCAGAGGATTTCGGCTGATCTTGTATTACCGGATGGCCTGCTCTCTTTGACCATCGGGAAGAAACCGGACACTCGCGCGGTTATCTTCCAATCTAATCCGCTCGAATAGAGTGAATGAAGAACCCTGCCCATACAGGAAGCGGGCAGGGTTCTTCATTTTTCAGCTTAACTGTAGGCTGCATCCGGCCATTGTTCGGATAATAGCATAAGCACGAGCCCTTGACCATACAGCGTAGGATAGCAGGGAATAGATTGGTAGGCTTCAATTGAAGGCATAACAGGAGTGCCGCCAGAGACGCCCATTACCTCACCTTCCAGCGTTATCTTGTTCAAAACGGCTTCGCGAGTACGGTAGGCGGACTTGAGGAAAGAAGGGTCTAACAGATTTTGTCGTACTGCTTTTACGATGCCGCAAGCGATTCCAGCGCTCCCGGATGTTTCTAGATAAAAGCCGGGTTGATCCATCACGGTTGCCCATAATCCATCCGCTTTTTGAAAATGGATTAAACCCTGCATCAGGTTGCGGTATTTCTCCAATAGTTCAGGCGGCACAGGGGTCAACCCGTCCTGCTCAGCCAAAATCATCGGCACTCCGACTGCGACCCACGCGTTAGCCCGGGTCCATCGAGCGGCGGACATATGGTTGCCTTCCAGGCAATTCCAACCGTGAAATAGCACGCCGGTGTCCTTATCTTGCAGTAACGTTAGATGCAGCATCAATTGATGAATGGCTTCGACTGCATAAACTCTTTTTCCTGTTAAACGTCCGAGCCGTGCCAGAAACAATACAGCCATAAAGATTGTATCCGCCCAAACCTGCTCAGGGAAGCTGGCATTCTCTGTAACGGTATGCTCGAAAGCCCCCTCCCTCGTCCGTGGGGCAGCGTAAAGCATCCAATCGCCAATGCGTTCGGATATCTCCAGATAGCGGTGATCTTGTGTGTGGCGGTAAAGTGCAGGGAAAATTGCAAAAGGTGCCATAGAATTAATCACCTTTGCCTGTTCTGCTTTATGCAAGTTAGCATGTGTCCATTGGAGCAGCGTGTCCATTACTTCCTTTTGTTTGGTATTCTCATAATATTCCAAAATAGCTATAGCGCCTACACCAGGCACCCAATCCCAATTGTGAAAGTCCATCCCCCATTTCCCGGTATGGTCCAGCAGCATGTATTCATACACTTTTCTAGCTGTTTGCGTCACGGCGTCACTTATATTCGCTTGTGGCATTAAGGTTTCCTCCCCTATTGCAAGAATGGTTTCTACTCTGACTATACGCATTATGCGGAAACAAAGCTTGGCGGATGTTCTTCTTTGTATTGGGGAATTGTCCATAATGAAGATCAGGAGGATATAACAATGGAGCGACTTCATGCACAGCATGATTGGGTGGATATAGAGACAAATGAAGGCTTATCGTTATTTCCCGTGAATTGTGTATTTCGAGATTCGCAATTGAATCAACGTCACTTCCACTCCCACTTTGGGTATGAATTATATTTCTGCATGCAAGGAAATGGAAGTTTCATTGCCGGTGATAGACTGCATACCTTGGAAAGGGCTACCCTTACTATCGTCAGGCCGATGGTTTTGCACCACTCCAAACCAGATAACCGTATCCCTTTTCATCGTTTTGTACTCGCGGTTGAAGAGAGCTATCTGCAGAGGTTGTTTGGCGATGACGAAGGCGAATACGAAGAGTTGAATGTGAATGAAAACGCGAACCAGTTTCGCAGCCTTGCCCAATGGATTGCTAAAACGGATCAGGATTCGTGTCATTTGCAGTTGAACCCGCTCCAAATGCTAAAAGCCAAGGCAACCCTAGAACAATTAGCACAGGAAATTATGAAGAAGCAGTCGCATTTTCCGATGATGGTCAAAAGCCTCATGCTCCAATTGTTTGCAGACCTTGGCCGTTTTCACTTAGAGTCGAACAAACTTCGGAATGAATCCGAAGGGCTTAAGCAGCTTGTGGAGCGTATGCTAAACTATTTGATCACTCACTATCAGGAAACAATTAGCCTGAATCGTTTGTGCAGGCAATTTTCAATATCGCGCTCTTATATGTACCAGATCTTTAAGCAGTATACAGGCACAACAATGAATGAATTTCTCGTTGCTTACCGAATAAATAAGGCTAAGGACTTGCTCCATAACATTGCAGACCCGATCACTGAAATTGCAATATCAGTCGGTTTCAACGACATCTCTCATTTTTGCCATACGTTTAAGCGCCAAACAGGCGTGACTCCTAGTCAGTACCGCGTTAAGCAAGCTAGTTTTTGATTCACCAAGTCTTTTCACAGGCTGGTTAATGTTATTCTCTACTAATTCCCGCTTGGGATTATTTCATAGGAATCACCTCCAAAATGTAACCCAACAGCTGCACTATACATAAATTGAGAACCCAAATGACATGGTCATCTGAGTTCTTTTTTGTTGTTATTATTCCTGCCCTTTTGACCTGTATCCCTTTGCCTCAGGGAGAAAGTGTGGTAATTGGATCATCATAAAACAGAATAACGCTTACATGACTTTAGTCATGTAAATTAATGTCGAAAACGACCGAATTAGTGAATTTCTTCATCTATTATAGTTCATTAGAATTACTTATAATGAGGATAGAATGATTGGAACAATTTTCAAAAAAATGCCTGAGTGGTTTGGGGGAAGGTTGCCAGGTTAATATAATTATATGAAATTCATACAAGAGAGAGAGGGATTTTATGAAAAATAAATTAAGATTACTCGTTTGCTATCTGCTTATTTGTGCTATTGTACCAATTAATTTAACTTATGCTGCTATTCCTGATCAAGACGGAGATGGTATTCACATGGATGATATCGTTCATTTTCTTTCTCTGCCGTCAGAATTACCACCACTATCTAGTTCAGAAATAAGAGATTTATTGGATCAGATTGTTCCAAAAATAGCTATGCCAACTGCTGCTGATGTAGCCGCAGGGATTACGAATATATCTGCCCCGGCTGTAGATGCGACAAGTTTGATACTTCCAACCGTGCCTAGTGGATATAACATTGCTATATCTAGTTCTGATAATGATCAAGTAATAGGATTAGAAGGTATAATAAATCCACCAGCTGCCTTAACCACTGTCAATGTAATTTTAACGGTAACTAGGGTTTATGATAGCTCCCCCGCGAATACAGGTGAAATTACTGTAACCGTTCCTGCAAGATCCCCAACAGCGCAAGATGTAGCTTCTGGAATATCAAGCTTAGTGGCACCAATTACAAATGAGGGGTACATGCCGTTACCAACGTTACCATCTGGATATACCATTACTTTATTTAGTTCTAGTAATGAACAAGTGGTAAGTAATACAGGAGCGATTGTACCTCCATTAGCTGCAACACCAGTCGATCTAGTGTTCACCATTAGAAAAATATCAACCAACACCAATGCAAATACAACATCCCTTTCTGTTACAATACCTGCCCGATCTAGGATAACTGTAGGTGGAACGGTAACAGCGAGTGGGGCTTTAACTGGTGGTGAAGGAATGGACAAAGCATTCGATGGTAACCCAAATACGAAATGGTATAATAATGCTTCAAAAACAGGCTGGATTCAATATCAGTTAACCAAGCCTCATATTGTTACTACCTATTCGGTCGCTTCCGCTAATGATTCTCCAGGCAGGGATCCGAGGGATTGGACATTGAAGGGTTCGAATGATGATACAAATTGGACTACATTGGATACGAGAACAAGTGAAATGTTTACGGATCGACTTCAGACGAAAACCTATACAATCAACAATAGCACGTCTTACCTTTACTATCGGTTGGAAGTGACAGGGAATGCTGGGGATCCAGGAACTCAGTTATCTGAGATTGCGCTTTATGGAATACCTACGACGAGTGTTATTGATTTGTCTATCAATTCCGAAAGCGGGGTTGGATTCGGTTCATCAACATCAGATGAAAAGAAGAGATGGCAGACCTTTAAAGCCAACAATTATCCTAAAATGACAAGTGTTGAAGTAAAAATTCGCAAAATTGGTTTGGGTACAACCCACTCAGATGTAACTGTCGAACTGTTTGCTACTATTGCTACTAATAATGTTATAACTCCAATTGGGACTGCGCTTGCTTCACAAAAGATATTATCCGGCGACGTTGGAGCATCGTTCAGCTCAATAAATGTACCCTTAATCTATAACGGACTGACCAATGGGGTCCAATACGCAATTGTTTTGGGACAAACAGTGAATTCTACAGACAAATATGAATGGAGTGTCAATTCGGGTAATAGAGCCGGCCTGAACTTTGGTAAATTTAACGGAATTTCGATTTGGAAAGATGAACAGTTTATAGGCTGGTTAAAGCTTAATGTATCTTATTAAATAACTATATATTTGGAAAAATGAAAACAACCTTCCGGTCGGGAGGTTGTTTCTTGTGAGCATTGTTTACAGGATGGAATTTAGCGAGTCAGAAACCGATAAATGATTTAGTAAACCAATCTTATGGAATATTTCCTAATTAGCGTCGTCTGGGAGGGACAATAACCTTTACACACCGATTGAATCAGCCTAGTGTAAGCGTAATGGAATAAGTTAATAGGCAAAGGAAGAGGAGTTCTAGTATGGATGATTTCAATATAAAGCAAATCAACCTGGATCAAATAGATATTACTGACTTGGTGAACGAAAGTTTAAGTGAAGGGCATCGCCATATAAGTCGTTTACTTGAGGAGTATAGCAACGGGGAAAATAGATTTTCTGAAGAAGGTGAAGCACTTTTTGCAGTATTTTTAAAAGATCGAATTATTGGAATAGGTGGTTTAAACAAAGATCCTTATCTAAAAGAAAATAGCATTGGTCGTGTCCGTAGGCTTTATGTATTGAAGGAATATAGAAAACTTGGTGCAGGTAGAGGGTTAATGGACAGAATCATTCAAGAGGCAAGGAAGCATTATACCGCAATTGTGCTTAATACAAATAATCCGGTAGCAGATAAATTTTATAGCTCACTCGGTTTCTCGAACCATCCAACATATCTTAATTCAACTCATTATTTACCATTATGAATAAACAATTTATTTTTGTTGGTGGAAAAATGGAATGCGTATAAATTAGATAAATATAGCAATAGTAGTTATTATGATTCAGTAGGTACAGACGATTACAGGAGGTAAATATGGAAAGTTATACACTTTTAATGGTAATACACAGTCAACTAGAAAGTTGGACAAAACTAAAGAGGTAATAGCGAATTATTTTGTGAAAGAGTCGATTGGAAAATATGCAATTGTGATAAAAGAAAGCAATAAAATGATTGGAGCGATTGAGTTCAGGGTGAAGGAAGCTAACAAAAGCGGCGACCTAGGTTTTACATTAAGCAGGTATTACTGGGGGAAAGGCTACATGACCGAAGCAGGCAAATTAATATTGGGACTAGCTTTCAATATATTGGATTTAGAGCGAGTGTATGCTATGCATGATATTAAGAATCCAGCTTCTGGTAAAGTAATGAGTCGCTTAGGGATGACAAATGAAGGAATCCTGCGGAGAAGTCACATGCTAAAGGGTGAATTTGCAGATAGTGCTCATTATTCTATTTTGAAAGAGGAATATGTGAATGCTAAGAACGAGGATATGTACACAAAGTAATTTAACAAATATAATTAAAGACGATTCTACTAAATTTAAGTGAGGCGGTAAATAAAATGGAAACAGGTCAAAATATTAAAATAACAAGCGATAATAAACAACTTTAAAAAATATACGGAAGCTTCAAAATAAGATTGGGCTGTAATACAAAAAGATCGCACTTCACTTGGCCAAAATGGCTTTGGGAGTGCGTTCTTTTTAACAAGCATTAATAAAAATAACTCAAGTCGGCTTCATAATCATAAATATAAATAACACTAAGCCAATAAGGGAAGCCAAGCGAGCTGAACCTAAGGCTTTACTTAACTGTGAGGCTTGAGGGGCTGGTAGTGTTAGAAAGGATTGATTAGCTGGAACTTCGACCCATGCCGTCAGGCTTTTGATCCATCGAGGTCCAATCGCAACAACGATTACTTGAATGATTATAAACAAAATCAATGAACCCAGTAACCATAATTGTGTAAACGCCCCATATTCTCCGACAAAGACAAGTATTAATCCAGTTACTACAGCCAAAGTACCTAAGATTTTGGGGAAAAGCTCAAGAATTCTACCCATTCTCAGTGAAAATTTTAACTCAGTAGCAGATTGGTTTTTTCGCAAAATAATCAGGAAAGCATAAGTTGGACCTATCCCAATAATTGCAGATAATACATGAACCAAGACAAGCCATTTCAAATGTAAAATCCCCTTTTTCGAGTGATGTGCAGATTACTCCAGTATGTGGTGCTTTAAATTAGTAACACCTGTTTTTTCTAATAGTTCCAACAGTTTAGGATTAGCTGAGAATGCTTCGAACTTTTCAATACTCTCCCAATTCTGTACCAGAATCACTTCGTTAGAATTAAGATCTGCAGAATAGACCTGCGTTCCTGTGCAGCCTGCCAATTGACGTAATTCCTCACCCTCATAATATTTTACTTTCCATGCTTCAAAATTAGGTACAGTCAATGTTGATAATACGTTTGCCATCTTGTATCTCTCCTTTATAGTGGGGGATAATTCTTACCCTAAACATATCATCATTTACTTGTGCCGCGTACTATACGACCGTATAAATCTACGTTATACTTAAGTATAAAAGTAGGTATAATGGATTAGGAAAGATGGAGGTTCCCTTGTGGATGCAAGTCGAAAACTATCAGAAAATCGATCCATTAGACACCAAATTGAACAGTTGGAACAGCGTTTTTTTGTCGGAAGAGAACGAGAAATTGCTACATTTGAAACCTATATAAATGACACTTCATTGCCTCATAGAATCATTAACTTTTATGGAACTGGCGGAATTGGCAAAAGCTATTTACTAAATGAGCTTCGTAGAAGAACACTACAACAAGGCGTTTTTTTCATATTAATTGATAGTCATGATCTTGTTCTCACGGTTGAGTCCTTCTGCGAGCATTTATTGCATTTACTTTGTGATGTCTGCGAGATAGAACGATCTACTATTCAGCAAGAGCGAAGCTCTAACGTTGAATCATGCTTACATAATATACATAAGCTAATCGGGCAACAGAGGCTGGTCATCGCCCTAGATACCTACGAGGAAATGGGGAGCATTGATTACTGGCTAAGAGAAACCTTTATGGGGCAGCTTCATCAACAAGTACTCTTTTTAGTTGCGGGAAGAATTCCACTTCAGAATGCATGGACTGCAAATCCAGCATGGGCAAGGCTTATACTTAAGGTGCAATTGAGTGATCTGGATCGTGCATCGGTTGTAGAATATTTGGATCGCTGCTCATTGCAAGAGGAGCAACAAGGAGATGTCATCTGGGATATCTCTAAAGGTTACCCATTAACACTTTCACTACTGGCAGCGATGGCTGACTCCACCCAAACCAAGCAATTATATAAAATGAACGAAGCAGAAATTCTGCCCTTAGTTATCAAAAGATGGCTTCTGGAGGTGCCAGAGGCTGATCTCCGTTTACTTGTAGAAGCAGCAGCAATAGCACGGCAGTTCAATCAAGAATTTCTCGCTTTTATTATCGGTGAAACGATATCTCAACAAGCCTTTGATCAATTGATCCAATTATCCTTTGTGAAACGTATCGAACGTGGATGGATGCTCCATGATATGGTAAGAGAGTCAATCCAACGAGAGCTGCGCGTTCGGGCTCCTCAGCGCTTTGAAACAATTCGTCATAATTGCATTCTGTACTACTATGAAAAAATTGTCGGAAGAATTGGAATAAAGCAGTTGGGTTGGGAAACATCTGAGCTTTACTACTACGTTTCTGGTAGTATGATTCGGACCATGGTATATGAAGAATCTACCTTTATAGTGAGATTTGAAACTTTGCGATATGAAGAGTTAAACGAAGCAAGAGAATATATAAGAAAGCGGAAATTAGACTCCAAAGAATCGGTAATCAAAATATTTGATCCTGGAGTGAATCGATTGGTTGATTACTCTATATCGTCTGAGCTGAGTATTCTAGGTTTAATGGCTTTGGAGAAATTGGATGAATTATTTGCTTTAGGTAAGGATGTTCTGAGTATTGCCCGTAACGAACAAGGGGAGACCGTAGGTTTGTCCGCAATGATTCCCATTCATTATAAGACTTTGCCATTCTTGATGGTCGAGCCTTTTTCCCGGGCTTATTTCCATAGTCTAAATGAGGCTAGTATAGCTAGCTTATCCGTCCCTGAACACGATTCTGCTGGTTGGTATAACCAGATAATTGATGTTGTAGATTTTGGCAATCCTGCTTTGCGTAACGCGGCTGCTTATCAGCTTTTTAATTATTTGTTAGCAGGCGAATTACTGGTTGGATCTCCGCCCCCGCTGCCTTATGTTTATCGAGTTCATGAATTAGTCGGAATAGAGTACATCCCTGAAATGTATCATTATGAATATGGTGCTAAATTCCCGGCAACCTACTACGTGGTAGATACCCGCAAAGAAAAGCTAGCTGTCTTTCTCGATAAATTATTAACACAAGCCGGGATAAGTAAACGAATTAAACCAAATGTAACTCAGAAGCAGAACAGCAGAATAACAGAGCTTACCCCACGTGAACAAGAAATTGCCATTCAGCTTGTTGAAGGGTCAACCAATAATGAAATCGCCACGGCGTTATTCTTAAGTGAAATTTCCGTCAAAAAACACCTGACCTCTATTTTTCGCAAATTTGATGTTAAAAACCGCACCCAGCTTGCTAAACATTTAAATCAGGCCAATAAGGCAGCAGAGTAAAACAAAATTAACTGTACTGTACGCTGGATATTTGATATTATGGTTTAAATATTTAAAATGCGATGAAGACAAAAGTAAGTAAATGAATTTTTCCACAGAGAGCTCCGGAAGCTGAAAAGGGGCAAAAAATTCTTTATTGAAAAAAGCCGTCTGAGCAGCATATCGGAACCTGATTTTGGGGGATGGTGTGACAGGAGCTCCTGTTATAGAGCTAGAGTATAAGCATTCTAAGTAATGCCGTACTTGAAGAGGCGAATATGGAGACATATTTGCGAATTTGGGTGGTACCACGGATATCTATATATCTCGTCCCTAAGACTAAATGTCTTGGGGGTGGGATTTTTTTGTTGGCAATAGGCATATAAATATCGAATTAAGAAGGGATTTGACTATCAAATGACAGATAAACTTAAAGTAGGTATTGTCGGAGGTACGGGTATGGTTGGACAACGATTTGTTCAATTACTGGATCAGCATCCTTGGTTTGAGGTAACGGTTATCGCAGCTAGCGCCGGCTCGGCTGGTAAAACTTATGAGGAATCCGTGCAAGGTAGATGGAAGCTATCTAGTGCAATTCCTGAAGGTGTGAAGAATATCATTGTTCAGGATGCTTCAAAAGTGGAGGAAGTAGCTGCGCATGTCGATTTTATTTTCTGTGCAGTGGATATGAAAAAAGATGAAATTAAAGCACTGGAAGAAGCTTATGCCAAAACAGGCACGCCTGTTATTTCTAATAACTCGGCTCACCGCTGGACTCCTGATGTTCCGATGGTTATTCCGGAAATTAATCCTGGGCATTTACAAGTGATAGCAGCACAGAGAAAGCGCTTGGGAACCTCATCTGGATTTATTGCTGTAAAGCCCAATTGTTCGATTCAGAGCTACGTGCCAGCACTTCATGCGCTGCTGGACTTCAAGCCAAGAACAGTGGTTGCCTCGACTTATCAGGCCATATCCGGAGCAGGAAAGAACTTTACTGATTGGCCGGATATGTTGGATAATGTCATTCCTTACATTGGCGGCGAGGAAGAAAAAAGCGAGCAAGAGCCGCTGCGTATCTGGGGTAGTGTTATCAATGATCAAATTGTAAAAGCAACTGCACCTTTAATTACCACTCAATGTATTCGCGTTCCAGTCACGGATGGACATTTGGCTACGGTATTTGTTGACTTCGAGAACAAGCCTTCGAAAGAAGAAATTCTCGAGCGCTGGCTGAATTTCAAAGGACGGCCGCAGGAGCTTGGTTTGCCAAGCGCACCAAAGCAGTTCATTACGTATTTTGCAGAAGAGAACAGACCGCAGACGAAGCTTGATCGTGATATTGAGCGTGGTATGGGAGTTTCGGTGGGTAGATTGCGTGAAGATTCCATTTACGATTATAAATTTGTTGGACTTTCTCATAATACTTTACGCGGGGCAGCGGGCGGTGCTGTTCTGATCGCTGAACTGCTTAAAGCGGAAGGCTACATTCAGGCAAAGTAAGCGAGCATGCAAAATGAATGGTAAAGACAGCCAAAACAGTTAGTTCCTCGATACTTTCGGGGGCTTACTGTTTTTTTTTACCAGTGTTCTCTTGATGTCGGATAGATTTACGCATAAAATTATTGACAAAGGAAAGGAAGGATATCTTATGCAGGATTTACATACATTGATGGAATGGGTTAAACAGTTTAGTCAGGAGCGGGAGTGGGATCAATTCCATAATCCAAAGGATTTGTCGATTGGCATGGTGACGGAGGCTGCTGAGCTTTTGGATATTTTTCGCTTTAAAACATCGGAGGATATGCAGCTTTTAATGGTGAATGAGAAAGGTAGAGAGCATATTGGTGAAGAATTGGCAGATGTTATGTACTTCTTGCTGCGGTTTGCTGATATGTATAAATTTGATCTTGCTGATGAGCTGAAACAGAAGCTGCAAAAAAATGCTCTGAAGTATCCCGTAGATACATCAAAAGGATCCAATAAGAAATATACGGAAGGTTAGAAGAATATAGGTTCTTATTACATTTACATGGAAAAAAGCAGGGGAAATGCAACAAGATGTCGAATTTTAAGGCGATGGATACCTAGATAAACGTAAAGTTGAATTGTTGGAACGGCGAGATAGCTGCCACGTATTCTAAATATAGGTAAAGGAGGTATACGTGTTGGCTGGTACAAAGAACATAAAACTACTGGGACTTATTCTGGGTGTAGTGGTTTTGAATATTGTTGTGCTTTCTC
Source organism: Paenibacillus psychroresistens (assembly GCF_009728935.1). GTDB lineage: Bacteria > Bacillota > Bacilli > Paenibacillales > NBRC-103111 > Paenibacillus_AC > Paenibacillus_AC psychroresistens. The sequence continues at coordinate 932,424 of NZ_CP034235.1, forward strand.
CCGGATTTATTGGGGTCGATATAGGCGGAGGTGCGCTCTCAACCGCAATTGGAGTAACGCTGCTATTCGCTAGTACACTCGTGTTGCTATATGGAAGTTATGTCATATTACTTAAGCAACCCGTTGTTATACCTATAAAACTAATCAAAACGCATGAAGATTACGTCGAAGCTTTGACTCAATATAGACGTGTAAAGGCACTGGAAAGTGATATCGTGCTTGCTTTGGAGCAGATGGAGCGGATAAGGAAGAAGAAGGATACCTTGATGAATGTCCTGAATCAAAGATTCGATCCGACTGAGCTAAGCTACAAGAAGTTTGCTTCCGTAACTTTGGAGGTGGAAAAGGTATTCTATCTGAATGTAAGAAGCGTCTTGAACAGGCTCAACGTCTTCGACGAGTCGGAGTTTGAGAGTGTGATGAATAAGAAATCAACTCATTTCTCACCTGAGCTTCTTCAAGAGAAAGCCCTTGTTTACAACGAGTACCTGTCGTTCGTGAAAGGTTCACTTGGCTCTAATGAGGAAATCCTGCTGAAGCTGGATAAGCTGCTGTTGGAAATTTCCCGCTTAGACAGCTTTGAGCCAGGGGATATTGAGCAAATGCCTTGTATGCAGGAAATCGACGCGTTGATCAAGCAAACTAAATACTATAAACAGTAAGAGGTGCCAAATGACTAAAAAAGGTAAGTTTTTTCTGCTAGCGGTTTTTATCGTGGCCTTGGTATTTGCACTTGTTTATTATGGTATCAATTTAACCTCGAATTTAGGGAAATCAAAAACGGAGGTAACCTCAGAAAATGCGGGGAAACAATTAAATAAGCTGTATTCCAGCATTTCTGTCTCTAGTGAAGCGCCGATAAAAGGTCAAATAGACCTTAACCCTGCTGATGTAGGGGAGTCGTTGCCGGATATCTCGAAGTTTGCCATTTCTGTAACCAATACGACCGATAACTTTGTAGAGATTTTCTCGTCTACTGAGAAATCGGGTACAGGAATAGACGGTTGGTTAAACGGCGTAGCGAATGATTTCAACAAAGCGAATATTGCTGTAGGCGGGAAACCTGCCTCTGTGAAGATTCGCAATATAGCTTCGGGGACAGCGGCCGATTATATCAAGTCCGGTAAATATGTGCCTGACGCCTACACGCCATCCAATGAGCTATGGGGTGAGATGGTAAAGGCGAGTGGCGTTAAGACTCAAACTGTTTCTAAGCGTTTAGTAGGCAATGTTCCCGGTATCGTCATAGCCAAGGCAAAGTATGATACTTTGGTAGCTAAGTACGGCTCAGTAAATGTCAAAACCATTACCGAAGCGATTTCCAATAACGAGTTATCTTTTGGATATACAGATCCCTTTGCCAGCTCCACAGGCTTAAACTTTCTCGTAACGGCGCTTAATTCTTTTGATAGCACTAATATTCTCGGAGAAAAGGCTGTTCAGGGGTTTGAGAAGTTTCAAGCCAACGTGCCTTTTATTGCATCAACAACGCTTCAAATGCGCGATGCAGCTAAGTCGGGTAGCTTGGATGGGTTTGTTCTCGAATACCAAACCTATGTCAATGCGGCCGACTTGAAGAATGGGTATGTCTTTACCCCTTTTGGAGTTAGGCATGATAGCCCGTTGTTCGCATTAGGTGACCTGCCGCAAGCTAAATTAGACATCATAAAGAAGTTTGCTGAGTTTGTCGCACAGGATAAATACCAGCAATCCGCGAAGGATAATGGCTTCAACGGACTTGATACTTACAAATCGGAGCTAAATGCAGTAGATGGCAGCCTGCTGTCCTCCGCACAAAAGCTCTGGAAAGAAAAGAAGAACAGCAATAAAGCTATCGCGGCCGTCTTCGTAACCGATGTGTCTGGCAGTATGTCAGGAGAACCGATGAACCGCATGAAGGAATCCCTCATAAAAGGGCAGAAGTATCTAGGCAAGGATAACAGTATCGGTCTGGTTTCCTATTCTAATGCGGTAACGATTAACCTTCCTATTGCTAAGTATGATACGAACCAGCAGTCCATGTTTGTTGGTGCAGTCAACAGTCTGCAAGCGAGCGGCGGTACAGCTACTTTTGATGGAATTGTTGTGGCATTGAAGATGCTCCAAGATCAGATGGCGCTTGATCCAAGTATTAAGCCGATTATCTTCGTCATGAGTGATGGCGAGACTAATCAGGGGTTATCGCTGAAAGACATTAGAGGCTTGATCGAGACCTATAAGGTTCCGATTTACACCATTGGCTACAATGCAGATATTAAGGCACTTCAAAGTATATCAAGCATCAACGAGGCAGCTAGTATTAATGCAGATACAGATGATGTTGTTTACAAGCTCGGAAACCTGTTTAACGTTCAAATGTAATTTATTCAAAAATATGCTTACGAGGAGGATTGCAATGTCATTTTCGATGGAAGTAGCAAGTCCGGAAGAGATCAAGCTAGCGATAGAAGCGGAGGTTAAACCTGTACCTGAGGAGATTGCCAAGCTTAAAGAGACAGCGGATTCCAATGTTGCCATGATCATGGCTTTAGATATTGAATCTCTTGAGAAGCGGAAAGAAATCCTGCAATCCATTGATACTTTTGGTCTTAATACAATGAAATCATCCTCGGATAAGAATTCTTTACTTCAGGTTTCCGTAGGCAATCTCTCGAAAACAGGGGACGAAGGCGGTCAGGTAGCTAAAGGTTTGACTGAACTACATATTCAACTGAAGGATCTAGACCCGAGTGCCATAGATTTTGCTAAAAGTGGATTTCTCGGCAAGCTGTTCAACCCACTGCGTAGGTACTTTTTGAAGTATCAGAAAGCAGATACGATGATTGCGGATATAGTTGTTTCCTTAGATAAAGGGAAATCAATCCTCAAGAACGATAACACTACACTGGAGATCGAGCAACAAAACCTCCGGGATTTGACCAAGAGACTGCAGAAGGAAATTCAACTGGGAGTCTTAATGGATGAGTCAATCGAGGCGCAGATCGAAATGGCAAAAGTCCGTAATGAAGACCCCGATAAGGTGCGTTTTATCACGGAGGAAGTGTTATTCCCATTGCGTCAGCGGGTTATGGACCTGCAGCAAATGCTTGTAGTCAACCAACAGGGGATTATGGCAATCGAAGTGGTAATTCGTAATAATAAAGAACTAATTCGCGGGGTAGACAGAGCTAAGAATGTGACGATCTCGGCGTTGAAGATTTCCGTTACTGTTGCTAGTGCGCTCTACAACCAGAAGATTGTCTTAAAGAAGATCGAGCTATTGAATCAAACTACCAACGAACTGATTGCCAGCACTTCCAGAATGCTGAAGAATCAAGGGGCTGAGATCCATAAGCAGTCGCTTGAATCCAGTATCTCGGTAGAGACTTTGAAGACAGCTTTCACTGACGTGTTATCCGCTCTGGATTCAATCAGTACCTACAAGCAGGAAGCCCTGCCCAAAATGCGTGAAACGATCAATCAATTCCGCGAATTGGCTGATGGTGGAGAGAAGCAGATTCAGCGTCTGGAAAAAGGCCATAAGCTAGGTTTGTAATTACTCTTTCAGCAGCAACCGGCATTATGTATATTAGATTATTCAAGCTTGAGCCAGCAGTGGCTTGAGCTTTATTTTTTTAACCAAATGTGACCAATATACTTACATAATCGTGTTAATAAGTAAAGGGGGCAATTTACAATGGCAAGTAATTCGCTTCGGCCGGGCGATGATTTTCCAGAAACGTTTCAATTGTATGGCAGCATGCTGTATAGAATCGCAATAATTCATCTAGGTAATAAAGAAGATGCTGAAGAAGCTTTGCAGGAAACTTTTATGAAGCTGTTGTATAAATCACCAGGTTTTAACGATCAGGAGCATGAGAAGGCCTGGTTGATTAGAGTCGTTACAAATCATTGTAAAAGCATGTTAAGAAATTTATGGCGTAGACGTGTTGTAAAGCTGGCAGGTATGGATGTCTATTTTAAAGACCCTTCTGAACGGATACTTATCGATAACGTAATGGCATTGCCTTTTAAGTACAAAGTGGTTATTCATCTTTACTATTATGAGGATTATACTGTCAGTCAAATTGCCGAGATATTGCAAATAAGCGAATCCGCAGTAAAAATGCGTTTGCAGCGTGGAAGGCAACAATTAAAGCTGGAGCTGGAAGGAGAAATAGAATGAATCGTAATGATTATAAAAATGCTATAGATCAAATAGAGCCGGATGCAGGTTTAGAGAACCGACTTGCTCAAGGGTTGCTCAGCCACAAACCAAGTCAGATTCGAATGAAACCAGTTCTATATATTCTAACTAGTTTATTGGCAGTCCTAATTATAGGCATTGTAAGTCTAAAGATTGCTGATCAACCTCCAACGGATTCTTCAGCACCTATAATAAATACGATATCGATTCCCAAAATAAAATTACCAGATAAATCTAACGATATGGCTGCTATGGTTGGTCTTGTTGTTTATAAAGGCAATATTTATACCCAAACTACCACCTCTATAGCTCCCGAGGCCGCGAAGTCGCTGCTTGGCGAAAAGCTTGGTCAGACGAAAGCAGGCATTGATGAGTGGAGCGAGATGACCGATTATGATGATTTAGCTTCGTCTATTGGAGTTACGGACATTTTTTCTGTAAAGGGTTATGACAGTGATTTCAGGATAATGTCTTACAGGGAGCAAGACGGAAAGATTTATGCAGAGCTTTATGAGCATCTTAATGGAATTATGGTCACAACAGGCAGGGATATAATAGGCAAAACGCAAATAGAGGATAACATGGAGTCTGTAAGCTGGCAGGATTATAATAGCTGGAGTGAAAGTAAGCCTGAGTTTAATCCGTACCCCATAGATCAAGCTATCCATACGTTTATGACCGCACTTTATGAAGCTAAGCCAGTTGATGAAGCTAAGCTTTATAAGGAGGGTATCTATAATGATGGAGCCGAGAATCAAAAAGTATTGTTCATTAAGCTTAAGGATCAAACGGAAGTTCGAATGTGGTTGATTAAAGGCAATTATGTAAAATATGCAAGTACATCCGTCCTTTTTCAGCTAGAGCCTGCTGCATTTTCCGCTTTATGGAACAGTATACATCCAAAAAAAGGGATTTAATTACGCTTGTCGAATAGTAAGAGATTCATTTTAGAAATTTACATTTTGTGTCGATAGAAGGGGAAGTGTGGAAAAAGTGAGAGTGAAATTAAGCAGATTTATTGCCGTATTGCTAGCTGTAATGTTATTGGTATCGGGTGTGTCGGTTTTTAATGCAGCTAAAGTGTACGCGAGTGATGACGAAGTCATTCAAATTCCAGATGCCAATTTGAAGAAAGCGCTGTTAGGCAAGGGATTAGATTCAAATGGAGACGGTGAGCTTACTCGCGGAGAGATGGCAAACTTTGGGCTGAAGAAAGAATCTGGCATAACAGAGTTTACGAGATTAGGAATAACGAATCTCTCAGGAATGGGCCCACTTAACTAATATACGGCTATTAGATTTTAGCGCAGCAAAGGTTAGTGATATCGGTCCACTTGCCACGATGAGTTCCTTAGCCGCACTTTCGATGGGTCATAATCAGATAAGTGATCTGAGTCCTATCGCGCATCTTAATAATATAGTTACTATCATCGCTGATGAAAATAATATTCAAGATATCAGCGCACTAGCGTCGATCCCTTATTTAAGAAGTGTAGATTTAAGCAATAATCAGATTAGCGATTTAAGTCCATTATCTCATGCTACGAGTCTGGATTTTCTGTATTTTAGTTCGAATCAAATTAAGAGTATTGAAGTGCTTGCCCCGATGACGAATTTGAGAGGCATATATTTTGCAGACAATCAAATATCGGATATTACACCGTTAGCCAATTTAAAGATGCTGGAAGATATATCTTTTGAGATCAATCAGATTACAGATATATCGGTTTTATCTCAATTGAGCCTCCTAAAGACTGTGTCACTTAATGGGAATAGAATTGTTGATCTTAATCCAATGGCTAACTTAACGAAGATGGTTAGTTTGCTATTGGCCGGCAACCAGATTAACGACATTGCCCCACTAGCTAATTTGAATGCTATAACAACGTTGTGGCTGATGGATAACAAAATTAATGATATTAGTCCGTTAAAGGGTATGTCTTTGCTGAAGAACTTAGCACTATCCAATAATCAAATCACGGATATATCCGTATTATCTGAGTTTCCCGAGCTTCGGAGCCTTTCCATAATTAAAAACCCAATCAGCGATGTCAGCATTATTAAGAGCTTAGCGAAGCTAAAAGAACTAAGTATTGATGATAGCTATAAGGATTCTTTGCAAGCATTGGTTGGAGGAGTGATTGAGGGAGGCAGATACAGTACGGATGTTACGATTGTTTTCGAGAAGGGTCAAGCCACGTTAAACGGTAAATCAATCACCTCGGGCACAGTCATAAGTGAAGAAGGCGCCTATGAATTGGGTCTCTCCGAGGTTACTGGAATTGGGAAAACCGTTCATTTCTTAATTGACAAGACTCCACCAATAATTACGGGTGCGATTCAAGGTGGTGTATATAAGGATGAGGTAGTTATTATCCATAATGAGGGAGAAGCCTTATTAAATGGTAAACCAGTGGGTAATGATTTTTGGATAGACCAGATTAACGGCAGCAAGAATTATAGAATCAGGGTCAGCGCTTTTGGCGATTACAACCTTGTGGTTACAGATATTGCAGGCAATCAAACGACAATTAACTTTAAGATTGAAGCACCTGAGAACCTAATAGAAGGAGTAAAAGAGAATGGAGTATACAACTCCGAAAAGGTTATAACATTCGTAGATGCGATAAGGGCAAAGCTGAACGGAAAGACATACGCCAGTGGAACAAAAATAAGTGCGTATGGCGACTATACGCTAGTGGTTACAGGAAAGAATGGCCTTGCTACGACAATACATTTTAAGATTCAGCCTGATACTGTTATAGATACACCGACAGCTGATATTCCTATGAAGGATGTATCAAAATGGGCGGAAGAGGATATACGTTATGCGCAAAGCATTGGTCTTAGCAGCCCGGTTGTTGATTTGAGCTTTACCTCATTGATTACCCGAGAGAAGTTCAGCGAGATTACAGTGAAGCTGTATGAGGGATTAACGGGCTTGAAAACGGAAGCTTACTCGGATAATCCGTTTACAGATACGAACAACGTAGAGATTGTAAAGGCTTATCATCTGGGTATTGTTAATGGAACATCGGCCAATCAATTCTCGCCTAATGCACTAATTACTCGTGAGCAACTTGCAGGAATGCTGAAAAGAGTCTTGGATCAAGCTAAGGTATCCATTCCCTATGGTTCTAAGAAAATATTTCAGGATCAGAAACAATTTTCCGCCTATGCAGTGGAAGCAATTGACTACTTATCTTCTATTGAGATAGTTAAGGGCTTGACTGAGAATACATTCGAACCCAAACAAAATGCAAGTATTGAGCAAGCGGTTGTTATGGCAAAGAGAATTCATGACCTTGCAAAAGTAGATAAGAATACTGTTAGCATGGAAGCTCCATCATCGGACAATGGTTTTTTTGGCAGTGGGAGCATGTTTACGATGTATGTAAAGGAAGTGGTGCAATATCTAGGTGTAGAGGGGACCACAAATTTATATGCATTGAAGAATGAAGGTGAGTTTACCTTGCCGGCGTATAGTGCAATCTATCTGATTGCTCCTGATTCAGTTCCGCCTGTGAATAGTTTATACGGCAATCTAGTAGTAGCTAATTCGTCCGATCAACCTATGATCATTAAGGCCAATAGCATTGATCTTTCGTTAAAAAACATGTATAGCGACAATTGGGGGTCACTTACTAATCCTGATGGCACGACAGCAGTTATGAGATCATCAGGACCCTATATGCGCATAGTAACCTATGATAAAACATTCAGCTCTGAAAAATCACTTTTCGATAATTATGGGGAAAATAAGGTGTTAGATCTTGGAAGCTGGTTTACTGTTAGACATAGCAATTAATTGACTTAAGAGAGTTGCCCATTGCCACAGAGGAGATATCACTCCGCTGTGGCTATTTGGTTACTTGACAAATTATAGTTATTGGGATAACATCTAATTTAATGAATGGTAAATTAGATGTTTATTAAATTATAAGAAGTGAGATGATATCTATGCAGCTGGATAAGGTAGTCAGTTATCATAAAGCTCTTGCAGACCCTACTAGAATAAAGCTATTAATATTGCTCGCTAACGGAGAGCTTAAAGGTCAGGATTTAGCGGAAAAGCTAAGTGTTACACCAGCAACCATAACTCATCATGCTACTAAACTTCGAGAAGCTAGCCTGATTAACGAGCGTAGGGACAAGAATACGATCTATTTTTCATTAAACGATTACTTCATCAAGAGTAATGCTACCGCAACAGAAAATTTAATTTATCGAAACGCTAACGTTAATGCTCTAAAAGAAACAGAAATTTTACAGGAGGACTATAAGCAAATGAAGGAAACGGTCATTAAAAACTTTATCACAGCCAATGGTAAACTGAAGAATCTGCCGGTACAGCTTAAGAAAAAGCTAATTGTGTTGGAGCATCTAGTGACCAATCTGGATATGGGGCGGAAGTATACGGAGAAGGAAATCAATGAATTCATTAAAAATTTCCATGAAGACTTTGCGACCATTCGCAGGGAATTTATTATGCACCAATTCATGTTTAGAGAGAATCAAATTTATGAGTTAAATCCACAAGAAATGTGGGCAAAATGGGAGACTCTATCGTGACTATTCTAGGTATATGTAGACACCTTATCATGATTCAGCGAGTAAGAAACGCTATTAAGAAGCACTCAGGAAAAAGAATCTTGTGTTTTGTAGGTGCAGACCATAATCATGCTTTATATGACGGGTTTGTTGCAGATAATGAAATTCAACTCGTATATCCTTTGAGGAAATAACGAGAGTTAGTTTTCATTTCTGGAGGACATTACGTATCTGTTGGCGAAATAAGTTAACATTATGTACTACTTAAAAGGGGGAAATCATGGAGGTTTGATTAGTAGAATCGTTAAATTTAGAGCTGCTGAGAATATGAAAAAAATTAACCAAAGCTAGTTATAGTCAGGTATAAATGCCTGTAAGTTTGAACATTAGGAGCTCGAGCCAAGATGAAGGTTATAATCGTTGATGATGAGAAAGCTATGCACTTGATTATGAAAACCTTACTTTCTAAAATTCCCAATATCGAGATTTTGGGTTTGTTTCATGATACAGCTTCCGCCGCTTTGTTCTTAAACAATCATACTGTAAACATCGTTTTTCTAGATATTAGTATGCCAAAGGAGAGTGGGATGCAGTTTGCCAGAAGAATAGCAAAGACCAGCCTTAATCTTCATATTGTTTTTGTGACTTCGTATAAAGAATATGCGCTGGATGCATTCGATATGTATGTCCTGGATTATATCGTCAAGCCTGTATCACTGGAAAGATTGGAGAAAACGGTGAAGAAAGCGATAGATAGACATTCAGTTATGTAGCCATATATATAGACTAATTACGATTTACATTAACTTACATAAGGATAATATACCAACACCAGACAAGGAATATATTGAGCAAAAGTTTAATAAAATCATATCATCTAGCTAGCAAAAAAATAAAGTCGCCTCCAGAGCAAGCCCGGGGCGGCTTTATTTGTGGAGTCTATGACGATTTATTTTTTCTTAGAAGGTGCCCATTTAAAGCCACAATTCATACAAGCATTGATAATGTTGCTTCTTCCGGCAAAGCCAACCAATATCGCAACAGGTAAAGAGAGGCTTATTGAAGCCCAACATAAAATTCCAAAAACAGCTATCAGTTTATCGGCACCTTCAGTTACATCAGGACTTCCATTAAGAAACAATTGAGTTAGGCCTACCCCAACTAATAGAAACAATATTAAAGGAAGTAAGGCCATCCAGCCTAACGTTTTAAAGAAGTTAACAAAGTTGTAGCCTCTTTTATTAGCTACGATTTGTGTAGATTTACATTTCCTGCAGACTACTGTATTAACAGGTCCAGAAGAATTCAAGGGATTACTCGTTCCCGCAGTTTGTGCAGGAGTTGGTCTGACTGTAGTTCTTGTAGTTGGACGCTGCACTTTGTATGAACCCCTTCGTATGTTTAGTAATTGCAATTAGAAAGTTCGACAAAATTTTCCAAAATCCTGTTTTTTAGCCATTTACTTTTGGCTAGAGCTTTAATTCTTGTTATAGATATTTATAGATATTTTTTATTTTATTTTTATAGATTATCTGATTTTTGTGATCTAGGTTACAGAATAATAAATTATTTCATGATAAAATTTTAATAAATTTAGCGAAAATATAACTCTTAAATAGGTGATAAAGGATGTTTAAATCAGGGTTCGAGCTTGGAACTGATCTTCACTTAGATGCTGCCCTATATAATAAAACAATGATAACGGTCTGGATTCAAGATCATATTATTGATATTAGTGGTTACATCAAATCCTATACGGATATTTCTGTCACAATCAACGATTTTATATATTTAAGAGCAAACTGTGTATTCAAAGTTCGTTAAAAAATTAATAATGGATATGAAATTTCTGTGAACGACAGCATTCTACAAATTTTTTAAACTCTATCTCTTATAATAGTAATTATTGTCACTTTATAAGAGAAAGGAGTAGGAGCATGGACGAGATCACGAACATTTTGCAGGAGATTGAAAGGTTAAGATCTAAACTCGTTGAGTATACAATTAAGGCGGGTGATTTTATCCAAGAGGGTGTATTACATTTAAGCCGAAGATTAGATGAATTGATTACGGCTTACTATAGATTAATAACCAACAATAAGAAATCAAGCGATTTGCAAATCGCTTGATTTCTTATTTGCCTTTTGGTACACCATCCAAACCAAAGGCTTGGTCATAGGCATCAAAAATGGGTCTAGCAATAGGCCCTGCACCTAATCTCCCAAAACCACCCTCTGGCACAACAATAGCTACGGCAAGCTTTGGATGATCGGCTGGTGCATAAGCGATGAATACAGCATTATCGATCACTTTTCCGGCGATGCTCTGCTCCGATGTTCCAGTCTTGCGATTCACTTTATATAAGGCGACATTTGGAACGTCTTCAAATCCAGTATAGCTTACCTTACTCATGCCATCCGCTAGGACCTTCCAATATTCATCTGGAAATACGATCTCATCCAAGAGCTCGGGTTCTATCTTTTTTATTACTTGACCATCATAGGTTTTAATAGTATCAATAAACTGTGGTCGATAACGTTTGCCATGATTGGCAAGCATCATCGTATATTGAGCAAGCTGCAGAGTGGTGTACCTTGCTGCTTGCCCAAAGCTTCCAAAAACCAGTGAAGCTTGAGCCGATTGATCTTTATTATCGACGTATTCTCTTAAGCCTTCACTTTCATAAGGCAGGTTGCTTCCAGTTAGAATACCGAGACCAAAGCTTTTCATATAGGTATCCCAGACATCTATTGCTTTTACAGTTCCCGCGTTGCCATACTTGTTGTAGAGCTTAGCCCCAATTTGTGATCCCATAAATGTATTGGAGGAAACGGCGATTGCTCTAGCTGGTGTTAATGATCCATAAGAATGTCCGTCAGAATTTCCAATATGTGAATTGTTATCTTTGCCATAATAAAAAGTGCCTGAATCCGGATAGATTGTAGTAGGAGTAATTAACTTCTCCTTAAGACCCACTAGAACCGTCAAAGGCTTCAAAGTTGAACCTGGCGGAACAAGTGAGCTTGCACGATTGGGAAGGTTTGCATAGCGCTCGCGAATGGTGCCATTAGTATAACTATATTGAAATTGATCAAACTCGGTTTGAGTCATCCCGCCGATCCACAGATTCGGATCATAATCGGGCATGCTTACCATTGCCATTACACGTCCAGTTTCAACCTCAATAGCCACAGCATATCCAGCAACGGCTTTGTTACCTAGGGAGTAGTTTTTATCGGTACTATGCTGCAAGAATTCAAGATGGGCAGCCACTGCTTTTTGTGCGGCAACCTGAACGGATTTATCAATAGTTAGCCACAGATTATGGCCTTTTTCTGGCGGTTTTATCTTAACCTGACCGATGATTTGCGCAGAAGCGTCAACAGGATAGGTTTTACTGCCTGGGGTGCCGCGAAGATCGTCTTGATAGAGTAGCTCTAAACCGTCAAAACCGACATATTCTTCGTTTAAATATTTTTTTGGTTTATCTTTTTCTATATCTTTATAGAAGCTTAAATTTCTAGTTGCTGTATTGTAAGGTCGCATATAGCCAATTAATTGGGGAGCAATAAAGCTGCCTTTGTCGTTACTCGTTTTATCCGTAATATCTGTATCGTAGAATCTTGTGCTTTCTTCCGAGATTTCAATACCTTTTAATTCATCACGATGCTCCGATATAAAGGCAATCTCACTCTTAGTTAAATTGGTTTTAATCCGGCGCGGCACAAAAATAATCCCAATTTCGCTGTCTGGTTTTATCTCATTGCCTTGAATATCGATTCCTACATCCATGGATTTAATTATGGCACTTGCTGTCGGCTGTGAAACCTTCTTATCACCATATTTTAGGAAAATCTGTTCCAATTGCTTGGCAAGGGCAATAAGCTCATCATTATATTCTTCTCGCTCTTTACTAGTTTGCTGGATATTATAAAAAATAGATTGTGAGGATATCGTGTAAGCGATAGGGGCTCCATTAAAATCGTATATATTGCCACGGATGGGTGCTATCGTAATGTCTTTGTTTCTTGTTCTCTTTTCATCAGCAGAAAAAGTTTTACCATCGACAAATTGCAAGCGCGCCAGCTGTACAATTAGAATCGAGAATAAAAGAAACGTAAAGAAAAAAAAGACATTAATCCGAATATTGAAATGACGCCGTTTCTGCGATTCTTTTTTTTGCTGTTCTTCGGTTATCGGTTGGTGCTTCATAGGTATACCGCCAATTTTCTGTTATTCAATATTTTTACCATATATTACATTTTAAGACTACCATTTTAAAATTGATAGATCAAATTTTATGAAAAAAAATAGCGAACTTTGACGATAGCTGTAATATAGATAGTAGTGGAGGAAACTATGAATGAATATATTGAAATCAAAGGTGGCACAAATGATGAGGACTAAAGATTGGACCGCTCATTTGGCAGATATTGATATGAATGGTGTTCCCGGTATGAGTTTTCAGTATAAGGAATGGGATGTCATGCTGTTATCGGCAGTAATTGGCAAAGCATTTGGGGGTACAGCCTATGATTTTGTCCAAAAGTATTTGTATGAACCGTTAGCTATAACAAGTGGGGAATGGCCGCAAAGCCCATGTGGTTTTTCGTATATACATATGAATGGTGAAGAGAATGCTAACTTATCGGCAAGAGATCTTGCGAAAATAGGACTGCTTTTTCTCGAAAAGGGAGTTTATAACGGAAAACAGCTGATTTCTGCTGGATTTGTAGAGCAAGCGGTTACGCCTATGTATGAGAATGTAGCGATTGGTTCTTCGAAGAATACCGATTCTTATGGCTTTCTTTGGTGGTTATTCCAAGAGGGCTACGGCTGTCGTGGTTCTGGTGGGCAAGAAATCAATGTTATACCAGCTAACAATTATGTCTCCGTTATTCAGGCAGTACCAACCTCCTCGGCTAAAGCTTATGGAGATGTAGAAGAAAATATATTGAAAAAAGCAATAGTCCATTAGCTTCTATATGTAAGGTTATCCCAGAAAGCTCAATGACATATTTACAATATTGTCTAGTACTTGTCGATCGAATGATAATGTTGAGACCGTAATCCCATTCCTAACATTGACCAGATGTTGAGCCAAATACCTTATATTAGGGTTGCCTTTAAGCTCACCATTAGCTTCAGCGCGTATTAGTAACTGGTAAAAGCCTTCTTCACTTTCAGTCATGCTGGATAGAACTCTAGCTTTAACATCCGGATGATGAGTCATTTCCAAGGAAGAGTTAATCATCAAGCAGCTGCGAAATTGAGTATCCTCAATTATTTGATTAAAATAACGGAGTAATATGTCTTTGGCAGTTCCCTCTTTATTATAAAGAATGGCCTTTGCGGTAATACTGCCTTTATCTTCATATCTATCTAAAGCAACAAGAAACAACTCCTTTTTGCTGCCAAAGGTCTCATATATACTGCTTCGGCTAAGACCAAGCGCTTCCACAATATCCTGCATAGAAGTCCCTTCAAAGCCTTTATCCCAAAAAATATCAATGGCTTTATCAATTGCTTCGTTGATTTCAAAGGCTTTTTGTCTGGACATTGGTATCATCTCCTGTAATAAGTATATATAGCATCTAACCTTAGAGTCAATAAAAGCACGATTCTTTGATCATGAATCCAACGTCTATATTTATACTTGCGCCTGTGATATAAGCTGAAGCCACTTATAAGATTATAGTCTTGGGTTTTTATATATGATATGATAATTCAAAGATAGCTCAGATGATGAATAATTAGGGGGATTAATGATGATATGGGGTTAAAAGATTCTGCAAATAGAACTTTACCAGTAGGACCTGTATTAATCGACAGCTCATCTACTCCTTCTTCTTTTGATATTGGCAATATTATTCGAGTAAAGAACAAAACGAGTAGTCAGGAATGGAATACAATAGGGGATCGGATGTTAGCAGTAGGGAATCAAATCAATCTACCATTTACTGAGGTAGATGGAATTGAACTCTTGATGAATAATATCACTTCCGTTATTGCACCACCTGTCATCACTTTGAATGGAAATTCTTATATGAGGCTGCAGAGAAATGCTCTCTATTCGGATCTGGGAGCGACAGCATCCTATAAAGGTATTTTTTATTTAGAAAGCAGTATTGTTGTAAAGATCACGAATAGTAGTGGTGAAGAAATAACTGCTATAGATACAGCTGAAGGTGGTAACTACACTTATACCTATACGCTGACAGTAGGAAATGAAGATTTTTTTACAACAAGATCAGTATATGTTGAAGAAGGCCCCACACAAGGATGTCCACAGCCTGACACGGGAGGAATTTGACCAATCACTATTAACTATACACTAACGCCCGAAATCCCTAGTAATCTAAGGGACTAGGGCTATTTTCCTAATAAGGCGGAGATTATCATTACTAATCAAAAAGAACTGATTGTCATCCTGCAGCCAGAGGGTTCTTATGAGCTGGACTGGCAGGATATTGCAGATAAATTGGATGATTCAACATATATTTTTCAAGAGGAGCTATATAATCGCTTTGTTGATAATGCCGGGGATACGCTTTTGTTTCTTGGGTTTGCAGAGCGAGCTTTGTCGACCTCGGATTCTTTACTATTCCTCAAGAAAATTGCAGCAGCTTTTATCAAAAAACTAACAGAGAGTCCGGACTTGGAGCTGATGCGAGATCATGTAAAGGTTGAGCTGGAGGCGGATGAAAGCCAACAGCTTCTAGACAGCGTGCCTTATCTGTTCGGTGCTGAACACTTAAATGAGGATTGGATTAAACAAGTTTGGACTAAGCTTACGCATGCATTTTCGGCGATTATACGCAATTATGAAGGTACTGTGGAGCAATACTTATCGTCGATGAACCCCAACGTCCATTTGGTGGGCAGGGTGTTCTTCCATTTGGTCGAGAGTAAAAAAGAGGAGTTTCCTTTTGCCTATATGGCTACTTATGCCGCTGAAGTTTCACAGGAAGGCAAATCTAAGCATCTTCCGCTGAAGAATGCTTTGGTGGAATATGGCAAGAACAGTAAAAAGCTGCTCGAGCTGCTGTCCACTGTGAATCGTGCTTCCGAGCGAAGTGACTTTATAGCGGAGCTTGTGGAGTCGGGCGAAATTTTTCACCCGATCGGTTTATCAGCTGATGAGGCGTTTACGTTTCTTAAAGAGATTCCGCTTTATGAAGAAGCAGGGATTCTTTGTCGGATTCCAAAATGGTGGAAGCAGAGATCGAGTGGATTTAAGCTAGCGGTTAGTGTGGGAGAAAAACCGCCTTCTCATCTGGATTTTGCTGCATTAGTGGATTTTAATGCGGAATTGTTCCTCGCTGGCGAGGCTATTCAAGCTAGTGAAATCAGGAAGTTATTATCGGAAGCAGAAGGGCTTAGCTTTATTAAAGGAAAGTGGATTGAGGTTAATCATGCCCGCTTACAGGAAACGTTAAAAGCCTATGAGCAGGCACAGAAGCTAATGAATAACTCTGAGCTCAGTATGGTGGATGCGTTAAGATTTCAACTGAATGCCGCTGAGGTTCTCAATATTCCTGAAGAGAATCTAGCACTGGAGGTAACCAATGGAGATTGGCTCCATTCGGTTATTGAACGTCTAACTCATCCAGATACAATAGAAGCAATTGATTGTGGAGAGGATTTTCATGCTAGTCTGCGGGTTTATCAAGAGCGAGGTTTAAGCTGGCTGCATTACATGAAATCGCTTGGGCTAGGCGCTTGTCTGGCGGACGATATGGGTCTTGGGAAAACCGTGCAAGTGATTGCGCTTCTGAACTATATTCGCTCCCAGAAGAATGAAAAAACATTGCTGGTTGTGCCTGCTTCGCTAATTGGAAATTGGCTAGGTGAGATTCAGAAGTTTGCTCCATCGCTGCGCGTTTATGTCATACATCCTTCTGAGAATAAAAATTTGAACGAGCTAGACAGCAGCATTTTGCAGGGGAATGAGCTTTTTATCACGACTTATGGGATGCTTTTGAAGTACGATTGGCTCGTGCAAAACCAATGGGATTGCTTGATCTTAGATGAGGCGCAGGCTATCAAGAACCCAGGCTCGAAGCAAACCAAGCTGGTTAAGCAAGTAAAAGCCGCTTACAAAATAGCGATGACAGGTACGCCGATTGAGAATCGATTGTCCGATCTCTGGTCGTTGTTTGATTTCTTGAATAAAGGTTTGTTGGGGAGTGCCAAGGAGTTCACGAGCTTTACTAAGAGGCTTAGGGAAAATCAAGATGGTTACACCCGTTTAAAACAGGTCGTAAGTCCATTTATTCTACGAAGGCTGAAGACTGACAAATCCGTTATATCGGATCTGCCAGAGAAAATTGAGATGAAATCCTACGCAACGCTTACCAAAAAACAAGTCATCCTATATAATAAACTTGTTAATGAATTGAGGGACAAGCTGGAATCAACGGACGAAGGCATCGAACGCAAGGGGCTTGTGCTCGCTTCGTTAATGAAGTTTAAACAAATATGCAATCACCCAGATCAATACCTCGGGCAGCATTTTTATGCAGAAGAGGAGAGCGGCAAGTACGCAAGATTGCGTGAAATATGTGAAATGATCTATGAGAAGCGGGAAAGAGTGCTTATTTTTACCCAGTTCAAAGAAATTACGGAGCCGTTAAAAGACTTTCTCGAGACGGTCTTTCAGCATAAAGGATTGGTTCTGCATGGTGGGACAGCCGTTCACAAGAGACAGGAGCTTGTCGCGAAATTTCAGGGGCAGGAGTATGTGCCATTTATGGTACTCTCGATAAAAGCCGGTGGAGTCGGGCTTAATCTTACTTCGGCGAATCATGTGATTCACTTCGATAGATGGTGGAATCCAGCGGTGGAGAATCAGGCAACGGATCGCGCCTTTCGAATTGGGCAAATGAAGAATGTGATCGTGCATAAATTTATTACCAAAGGCACCATTGAGGAGAAAATCGACTTAATCATTGAAGATAAGAATAAATTATCGCAAGAAATCATACCTGAGCTGCAGGAGAACTGGATCACAGAGATGGATAATAAGCAGCTTATGGGGTTATTCAAACTATCCTAGCACTTAGTGGAGGGTGAGGAATCGAATGTCTTTTTATGGTGGTTTTCCAAAATATGTTTCAGTGGCAGAGCGAAAAGAACAGGCACTGGAAAGCATTGAAAAGTTAAGGCTGAAAAATCCAGATATTGCTCCAGTAGTAGTTACCGGTAAAAGTCTCACCAGAACCTGGTGGGGGAAATCCTGGAATGTAAATTTGGAGAGCTATGCCGATTATACTAATCGAATTAGCAGAGGGCGAGCTTACGTCCGCAATGGAGCTGTGCTCGATCTACAAATAAAAGAGGGTACTGTCCGTGCACAAGTACAGGGCAGCGGATCCAAGCCTTATCAAATAACGATTGCAATTATTCCACTTGCTCAGAAAAATTGGGAAACGTTAACCAAGGAATGTGCCGGTAAAATAGACTCCTTACAGGAGTTGATCGAAGGTAAGTTTCCGAAGGGGCTTAGTGAGCTCTTTACGGCAAAAGGCAAAGGCTTATTCCCAGCACCACGCGAAATCTCGCTTAAATGCAATTGTCCAGATGGAGCGAAAATGTGCAAGCATTTGGCTGCTGTGTTATACGGAGTTGGCGTGCGTTTGGACGATGATCCGACGCTCTTTTTCAAGCTGAGGGGTGTGAATGTCGAGGCCTTAATCTCTGAAACCATTACGAAGCAAACCAATGCATTGCTGGAGAAATCAAAAACAAAAAGCCGCAGAGTTATGGAAGATACCGATGTTTCCGATATGTTTGGAATTGATTTGGATTGAGCAAGCGGCAGCTAATCTATTAGCGGTTTAAAAATTTGTTCATTTTTTTCATTTACGATAATATGGGTAATTTTATTGAGGGAAACAATAAACCCTTCTTTGTGATTTTTATCTGTATAGTAAGTAGTATGAGTTATGCCGCTCCCACCTTCAAAGTCGGAACCCTTCCTTACCGGGCTTTTTTAAAGCTAACAACGCATCCTTCTGCTCCTGTGTTTGAGCTCTATCCATATATAAATCCTAGCTGCCATCATCATAAATGGGCATGGAATTAGCTTGATTATCCGAGCTTTTGATCCATACTATTGCTGAGCCGCTTATAGCTTCTCAATTTGTAGCCTTATCCGGTGCTAGCCGACAGCAATATTTTCGCAACACTCAAGTAAGTAAGAAGGAATGCGACATCGGAATGCTCTGATGTCGTTTTTGAGTATATATTTTTTGATTATCCTTTTTAATAATATTTCGTTTAAAAGAGAAACTTCATGTTTAATTGGGTTAAATTTAAAGCATATAAAAGAGAAGGTGAAATCTGAGATAATCTTGTGAAATAATAAGGGGTTTTATGGATATATATATGTTTATCTGTTTCACTCTCCAAACGCAAGGGGGGAACCGCTTTTGCAGATAGAACGCTTACAAATATTGTTTCCAGCCAATCTAACTTATTTTTATAACTACTTCGTACTTAAACCTGCTCCACCCTCATTTACAACTTTTTTCCAGAACATGCGTCTAAATAGATATAGAAAGCAAAGAAGGAAGTGCCGATATGTTAAAAAGATTATTAATCACTTGGATCTGCTGTGTATTATTAATTACATTATTGCCAGCTGCAGCCAGTGCTGCGAAAGGTACGGTACAGGTTAAGGTTGTAAATTTCCCAGTCAAGGTAAATGGAGTATTGATCAACAATCGTCTAGCTAAGAATCCTTTTTTAGTATACAAGAATATTACCTATGTGCCGTTGAATGTGGACATGGTTCAGGAGCTGGGACTCCTTTCAACTTGGAGTAAAGATAAAGGGTTGCAAATTCAAAGGAATTTCGATATTGTCACGCAACCACTGAAGAAAAAGCCATATCCACAAAATCTAACGGTGAAAAACTCAATAAGCGGATCATATGCTGCAACAATCTCGACATTTAAGATTCAACTAAGTGGAGAAATAATCAAAAACAGCGAGCAAGTGTATCCATTCTTAGAATTCCGAAATGTTAAATATATCCCGTTAACATGGTTGAATGCCCATACTAGGCTCCATATGGATATTCAGTGGAATGAGAAGGAGGGTCTCGCTATATGGAGTGGGCAAGCTGCGGTGCTGACCCAAATTGTTTATGACGATAATGAGGCATTGTATGTATACGCTAATCGAAGTTATTATCGGACATATAATATGATGAAAATAGCTAAATCACTGAAATCCACTCCAGTATGGCTCGACATAAATCAGGAGAATATTATTCGTAATAAGGCAGCCCAAGCAATAAGTGACCAGATAGAAGAAAGCGAAAAGGTGATCGTCGAGCGGATTAATAACGTACTCACCTATCAAGGACTGGAATTGGCAGCATTAAGGGATGAGGATAGACAAGAGGTGCAAGGAGGTCCACTTCAAATAGATGGCACATTGTATACTATTGATGATAGGCGGAAGCTGCTTGTTGTATATACCTTTTTTTCAGCTAGTGGTGGAGGTATTGAGTCCCCTCTCAGTCGATACCAGCTTTTTACAATTATCGATGGGAAGCTGAAGGCGAGCTTGGATTACCCACATATGCCCGATCGAGTAATTAAAAATGCAGATGGTACAGTTTGGATTGCTAGTGCAAGAGTCAGACATTTCGATTCTTTTTATACGGGCTCTGGGAAGCTTGCTCTTATGGATCAAGAAGGTAATGTTCACGTAGCAAATGATGTCTGGAACGAGACAGACGTTAGTCCGATTGCGATTAAAAGTCCGACTTCTGATCAGAAAGGTCCAATGATTGTGCGCCTGTATGGAGTACCTCAATTTGATATAAATGGACTTACAAAATCCGAACCTGACTTTATATTTGCTCCTAATCTGGGCCGCGATAATTATTACACAGTAGATACTGCGCTAAACTTAAAAAAATTGCCGAAAGCACCAGAATCAAATGATAACCTTAGCATCTATAAAGACAATAAGGGTGACCTATATACGATTAACTTATACAGCAATACATTGACCAATTGGACGAAGAACCAATCTAAGACTTGGATCGATGTTGAATTACTGAGAGCTCTTGACTTGAAGGGGACGTGACGATTTGTTAAAAAGATTTATAACTATAGGAATCGCGTGTGCGTTAATTCTATCGCTAATGCCCGCTGCAGTTAGCGCTGCAAAAGGTACGGTACAGGTTAAGATAGCTAATTTTCCAGTGAAGGTAAATGGACAATTGATTAACAATCGGCTAAGCAAGAATCCCTTTATAGTGTATAAGGATATAACCTACATTCCCATGAGCTGGGAGATGTTTACCGAGCTAGAGCTATCTGCTAATTGGAGTAAAGCAAAGGGCTTGCAGGTATACAGGGATAACCTTTACGGGGCCAAAGCTGCTTCAAAGAAGAAACCGTATCCGCAGAATCTGACAGTCAAAAACTCAACGAGCAGCGCCTATTCCGCCAAAATTTCCATAAACAAAATCGAAATTGCCAACGAAAAAATTAATAATGACAAGGAAACGTATCCGTTCTTGGAGTTTCGTAATGTAACGTATATGCCGCTTACTTGGAAATTTGTTCATACCAAGCTCTTGATGGATTTGCAATGGAATAAAACGGATGGCCTTTCCTTATGGGGCGGACAGGACAAAATATTGGGTGATATTATTTATGATGATGAGGAAGCTTTATACTTGAGCTCTAATATTGAGGTTAAAGGCCATTTAATACTTAGAATTCCCAAATCATTTAAAACTCCTCCAAAATGGATCGAGAAGGAGCAGGTGAAGGTGCTTTTAGATGAAGTAGAACAATTAATGCAAGCTCCAGTGGACGGGGGGAAGCCAGGGGCTGTGGAGCTAGTGGGTAACATGCTCACTTACCAAGGTTTAGAACTCGGGACGATGCCAGCGAGTCAAAAATACGATGAGGAAGAGTATCCCCTTCAAATTGAAAGCATCCTCTATGATTTAGATGAAAAACGAAAAGTGCTATATGTTAAAACTTCTTATGCTATTCCGTTTGCACACATAGGATTTGATCCAAATCAATACCATTTGTTTACTATAGTTGATGGAAAGGTTGAAAAAATTACAGATCAAACGTATCATTATTTGCCACCACGAGTTTTGAAGAATGCGGATGGAACCGTATGGATTGCACATGATCGTATAATGACCCCTTACGGAGGTTATATTCCTGGCACTGGCACGCTTTTAATTATGGATCTAGAGGGTATCGTACGTAATGCGAATGATGATTGGAATGAACAGGATGTCAGTCCAATTGGGCTCAATAATCCGAACTTGGATTCAAACCATATGGTTGTACGCCTTTATGGAAAGCCAAAAAGGGATGTTAACAGCAATACGATATATGATTCTGGGTTTATAGAACCCTATCTCCCGGAGAAGGATGCATTATTTACAGTCGATACAGCATTAGGCTTAAAGAAGCTGATTAACTCGCCAGATTCCAAAGACGATCTTATGATGTATAAAGACAATCAGGGTGAAGTATATTCGATCAACCTGTACAGCAATACATTGACTAATTGGACGAAGAATCAATTCAAGACATGGTCTGATGCTGAACTTGTAAAAAGCTTATCACTAAAATAGGAAACGAAAAAGCCTTCATCAACGATACATTATGCTGTATCGTTGATGAAGGCTTAAAATTTAAATCGTGTGCACTTTATTCAACTTATTCCATATTCAAAGGGTTACAATAAGGGCAATTTACAACCTTGGTATGTATGACAGCTTTCAAGCTTAGTGTAATTTCCCCTTCACAGGTTGAACACTCGTATTTAATTAATTTGTCTACTCTTGTATCTTCTGCTGTCGTCATTAAAACCCCTCCATTTTAGTGTATGCTGTTAACTATTAGCTCTGAATGAAAGCAAAAAAACAAGCCTCCGCAATCATTCGGTAGCTGGCAAGCATCATGCATGAATGCACTTTAGCCCCTAAAGCTTTGCGTCGCTGATTTTCATCAGTTTTGCCTTTATCGGGATCGCAGAAACTTGTCGCTTTTTGGCGAATCGAATACTTTAATAATAAGATGGAAAGTGGATTTTGTCTACCGAATAATAATGGGAAAACACAGCTAGAATAACGACTTTGAGCTAGCAAGTTGCGAAAGTCAACTCTATAATATTAACTATATAGCCATTTACATAATATTTGAAACGACAAGGGAGATAAAACAATGAATACCTTAAAGATACCTTCCAAAATTGAAGGGCGCAATGTAATCAGCACTCTGGAAACTGTGAATGTAGAGACTGGCGAACGCAAAGCATTAGCTGAATTCGACTATCTTATAGAAGCGCCAAACTGGACAAGTGATGGTAAAAAACTGATTTATAATTGCTTGGGTCGTATCTATTCTTTCGATATTGGTACACTAGAAAGTACGGTTATCGAATCTGGTTATGCTACACAATGCAATAATGATCATGTGCTTTCACCTGACAACTCACTTATCGCGGTAAGCCATCAAACCCAAGAGGATGGTCATTCCCGCATTTGTATTTTCCCACTCAAGGGTGGCAATCCTGAGTTAATAACTCCAATAGGGCCAAGTTATTTGCATGGCTGGTCGCCAGATGGCAAGACTTTAGCCTATTGTGCGGAGCGTAATGGCCAATATGATATCTTCACTATCCCGGTAATCGGCGGTGTTGAAACGCAGTTAACGGACTTACCTAATCTGGATGACGGGCCTGAATATTCTCCGGATGGCAAGCATATTTGGTTTAACTCTGCTCGTACAGGTCTTATGCAGGTTTGGCGGATGAATGCAGACGGCAGCGAGCAGACGCAGATGTCATTTGATGAAAGCAACAGCTGGTTTCCACATGTGTCTCCCGATGCTAAATCCGTTGCCTATATCACTTATAGCAAGAGCGATGTTGCCCCAGGCGATCATCCCGCAAACAAGAACGTCGAGCTTAGACTAATGTCCATTGATGGCGGCGAATATAAAACGTTGGTTAAGCTGTTTGGTGGGCAAGGCACGATCAATGTTAATTCCTGGTCGCCTGATAGTAAAGAAATTGCGTTTGTAAGCTATCAATTGAAAGATTCGGAGAATGCATGAAACAATGTTTCAAAATAATTGTTGTATTATGAAATAAATATGTTTATAATGAGCTTATGTAAGAGAAGCTCACAAACGAAAATGTAGAGGATGATTCTCTTGTTAAAGGGTGGGTTAGTAAGTATAGAAGCGGCTATGGGCAGCTTAAAGCCTATGGAACGCAGGGTAGCTCAATATATTTTGGAGCATCCTGAAAAGGTAGTTGTCTTATCCGTACAAAAGCTGGCGGAGTACGCCAATGTGAGCGAAGCTACCATCGTAAGACTGTCGCGTTCGCTTCATTTTAAAGGTTTTCAGGAATTAAAGCTGCGAATTGCCGGTGATTTAACTCAACTGTCGCTTCCAGCAGACTCCTATCAAGAAATACAAACAGACGGCTCCATTGAACAGTTAATTGAGTCAGTATCTAATAATAATATTGTTTCTATCCAAGATACCTTAACGGTACTATCTCCACAAAGCGTAGAGAAAGCTATTGCAGCTTTGAGCAACGCTAGAAAAATCGGGTTATTCGGTGTTGGCGCATCTGGAGTGATCGCCGAGGATTTCAAACTAAAGCTGTCGCGGATTAATCGCTGGTGTGAAATTGGAACTGGTTTTGATGCACAAGCGACGATTGCAGCTAATCTGATTCCGGGTGATGTAGTTTTTGGAATTTCCTATACGGGACAAACGGAAGATATGATACGCTCTCTAGCTATCGCTAAAGAAAAGGGTGCATTTGTCATTACATTGACTCGTTTCGGAGCGAATCCGGTATCAGAGCTTGCTGATATCCAGTTGTTTACTAGCTCATTGGAGAAAAGCATCCGTAGTGGTGCCATGGCCTCGCGGATTGCTCAGCTGAATGTGATCGATATTCTGTATGTTGGAATAGCCGGTCAGCATTATGAAGAAAGCATTCAATCATTGGAAATGACTCGAAAAGCAGTTAAGGCAGGGAAGCGTAATGGATAAGGTAGACCGATTGGTGAAGAGCTGGATACAGGATAGGGAATTGCCAGGTGCTGTACTGGATATAACCCTAAACAATCGTTTTCGATTCAGTAAATCGTATGGATCGTATTCAGATGGAGCTAAGGAACATCCAATCCAGCTAGACACGCTTTTCGATATCGCATCTCTTACCAAGGTTACTGCAACACTCCCAGCTGTTTTAATTTTAGTGGCTGAGGGAAAACTATCCTTAGATGGTACTTTGCAAGAATATTTGCCAGAATTCCGCCATTCGCAAGTAACACTACGTCATTTATTGATGCATGCCTCTGGCTTGCCAGCGGATTTGCCGCTAATTCCGCGTAAGGGACAACGAGCTGATCTGATCGCCGAGATTCTAGCGCAGGAATTGAAATTTCTACCGGGTACGAGCAGCTTGTACAGCGATCTTGGCATGATCCTGCTGGGAAAAGTAATTGAGCGTGCTGCGCATGAACCGTTGGATCGTTTCGTTCGGCGGAATGTTTTCGATCCGCTCGGTATGTGCAGCACGCTATATACTCCTAACCTAGAGCTAAGAGAACGTATCGCTGCTACAGAACATGTAGACGGAGCTTTCATTATAGGTGAGGTTCATGATGAGAAAAGCTTTCATCTTGGCTGTGTTTCCGGGAGCTCAGGGATTTTCGCTACAGCCGATGACCTGTCTCGATATGCGGCCATGTGGCTGCAGTCAGACAAGCAGGGAATCTTGTTACCTTCGCTAATGCGAGAAGCTATTACGCATCCGATTCGCGGGCGTGGTCTTGGCTGGGAGGTAAAGCATGATTCAGCTATCCTACCTAGCTGTGGTACAAGCTGGCCGGATGGAAGCTTTGGCCATACAGGCTTTACGGGTACAAGCTTATGGATCGAACCTAGTCTCGGTCTCAGTGTTGTGTTTCTAACCAATGCAGTTCATCTCGGACGGAACAATCGAATCCGCGAGCTGCGTCCAGTTTTGCATGAAGCGGTTATTTCCTCAATATGAGGTTTAACATAGAAACACACATCCAGGGGAGGATTTTAAATGAAACGTTTATTTAGTGGAGCTTTAGTAACAATGGTAGTGGCATCATCCTTATTAGCAGCTTGTGGCAGCGATACTACAAAGACCGGTGATGCAAGCGCAGCACCAGCAACAGAGGCAGCACAAGAGGTAAGCTTAACAATGGGCAGCTGGCGTACAGAAGATACTGAGGCTTATAGCAAAATCATCGCAGAATTTAAGAAAAGCAATCCGAACATCAATATTCAATTTAATCCAGTTAAAAATACCGAGTACAACACAACACTTAACACTTCGTTGCAAAGCGGCAGTGGTCCAGATATTATTCATCTTCGTCCTTATGCAGCAGGTGCAGCTTTAGCAGATGCCGGTTACTTGGAGCCTTTGGATACTTTGAAAGGTATGGACGTATTTACTAAGGACACTTTATTAGCAGCAACAGGTACAGACGGTAAAGTATACGGCGTACCAACGGTATTCAGCTCCACGCAAGTATTTTATAACAAGCAGATTTTTGAAAAATATAAGCTGCAAGAACCCAAAACATGGGACGAGCTGTTAAAGATTGCCGATACACTAAAACAAAATAAAGTTACTCCATTAGCATTCGGTTCTAAAGAAGCTTGGATCCTTTCACTAACTCAAGGTACACTTGCTCCTTCTGAATATGGCACGGATTTCATCAATAAAATTCTTTCAGGCGAAGCTACTTTCAAAAGCCCAGAATTCGTGAGTTCGATTAAAATGCTGAAGGATTTAACACCTTATTTCCCAGATAATTATATTGGGCTTGGCATGGACGACATGAGAAACATGTTTGTTACCGAACAAGCAGCTATGATGGTAATGGGAGATTGGGAATATGCAGTTATGAAAAAAACCAACCCAGACCTTCAAATGGATGTATTCCCAATTCCACCGAAAAAAGCGGATGGCAAACCAACAGTTACAACTTGGGTAGATGGTTCATTTGCAGTAAATGCAAAATCAGCTCATAAGGCAGAGGCTCTTAAATTTATGGAGTTCTTAACTACCAAGGAATTTGGTGCACTTGCTGTTAACGAGCTTCAAAAACCAAGCACTATCCCAGGTATCGTGGCGAATGATCCACTTGTAGCGAAAATTGCCAAGAATGCTGATACGATTTCAACTCCTTATGCTGCGGTTGTTTATTTCAACAAAGGTAACCCTACAACCAAAGCTGCATTGGAAAAGTCTATTCAAGGGATGTATTTGGATAAATTAACCCCAGAGCAGGTAGCAGAAGAAGTTCAGAAAAGTGCAGATACATGGTTCAAGTCTACAAAATAAACAGTAACAAGGTTCATTTGATAACCTTGAGATGAGGGTGTGGGGGCATGAATAACTTGGCCAAATCGTCAGGGTGGAAAAAGGGATTGGTTCATCTATTCCCTGTTCCTGCCCTCGCAATTTATAGTTTGTTTTTGATTTATCCAATTCTTGCCGCTTTCGGCTATAGCTTTTATGATTGGAAGGGTCTTATCCGCGGTGACTTTATTGGGCTGGACAACTTTGTGAGCCTGTTTACCAAAGAACCGTTCAACCATTTATTCTGGAATGCGTTGCGTCACAATCTCTATTATTTAGCAGTTGAAATGGTTGTACAGAACACAATTGCTTTTATGCTCGCCTACTTTATTTACAGTAAGCTAAAGGGCTCAGGCTTTCTAAAAATAGCTTATTTTTTACCTCGGCTGCTCTCTGTTATTGTCGTCGGTTTTCTATGGAAGCTGATGTTGAATCCAAACAATGGCGTGATTAATGTGCTGCTGAAAAAGATTGGTCTCGTTTCTTGGGCTAAGCCTTGGTTGGGAGACACGTCTACGGCACTCACCTCGATTACGTTGGTTAATAGCTGGTTTGGTGTAGGGTTTATCATGTTGATTTTCCTTGCAGGTCTTCAGTCCATTTCAACGGAGGTTATTGAAGCCGCGCGTTTGGACGGAGTAAAGGGATTGCGTATGGTCCGTTCTATTATTCTACCTATGATGAGCCAGTCGTTAATTATTATTGCAGTATTTACGTTTATCCATGCATTCGAGGTTTTTGATTTAATCTATGCCATGGAAGGTTCGCAAGGAGAGCCTTACAGCTCCACGGACACGTTAGCCGTTTTCTTTTATCGCATTGCTTTTGGAGGCTCAGCTGGCGACTCGGTTGCATTGGGTCTTGGATCGGCACTTGCCGTTGTCCTATTCTTCATGATCGCAACAGTATCCGCATTGTTCCTGTACTTTACTAGAAAGCAATCGACGCAGAACTAAGAGAGGAGGCAGACTGTGAAAACAAACAAACCCATTATGGGGCTTCAATACTTTGTAGCGTACTTTGGAGCATTGGTCAGTTTGTATCCGATTTTTCTGATGCTGACCTCCTCACTAAAGACGAATATTCAGATTTTAAAAAGTCCATTGTCATTGCCGACTTCTTTATCGTTCGCATCTTATAGCAAGCTGCTCCATCAGATTTCGTTTGGAACCTATTTTTTGAACAGTACAGTAGTTAGTGTGGTTTCGGTAACTTTGATTCTATTGTTTGGAGTCTTTGCATCCTTTTACATTGCCAGATTTCCTTTTCGATGGAACTCTGCGTTATTCTTCTTTTTTCTCTTGGGTATGATGATTCCGATTAAGCTGGGAATTGTTCCGCTGTTTCTTTTAATGAAGCAGCTTGGTTTATTAGATAGTCTTTGGTCATTGATTAGTGTTTACACAGCTGTCGGATTGCCCTTGGCTATTTTAATACTAACAGGCTTTTTTCGGACACTTCCTAAAGAACTCGAAGAAGCAGCGCGTATTGATGGATCATCTGATTTTGGTGTTTTGTGGCATGTTTTACTGCCGTTAATTCGTCCGGCGCTTGGGACTGTAATGATAATGAATTTCCTTGCCTCATGGAATGATTTCTTTTTCCCTTTGATTTTTATCCAGGATAATTTGAAAAAGACAATACCAGTTGGCATGCTGTCTTTGTTCGGAGAGTACTCCACTGATTTAAGTATGCTGTTCGCTGGATTGACGTTGTCTTCCTTGCCGATGATCATTTTGTTTTTCTTCGCATCGAAGCAGTTTATGGATGGAATGACGGCAGGAGCGGTGAAGTAGCATGGTGACTAGCAGCTTTGGAGCAAAAAACTTTATAGGCATCGACGGTGGAGGTACCAAAACACTTTGTATTCTCGGCGATCAGAATGGGCGTATTCTTGCTGAGGGCCGTGGTGAGTCCAGCAGCGTGAAATCCCGATCTTGGGAGGAAGTTAAACGAGTTTTACTCTCACTGATCCATGAGGTATTAGTTCGATCCGGTACAGATGCCTCCTCATTAGGTGGAGTTTTTCTCGGGCTTGCCGGTAGTGATAGACCCGAAGATCGGAAACGGATCGTCGACTGGCTACAGACGGAATTACCAGAAGGTGTCACCATTACCGTACACAATGATGCAGTCACAGCTTTGGCTGCTGGAACCTGGGGACAGAGGGGCATTGTGCTGATTTCTGGCACAGGCTCAATCGCCTATGGATTCGACCCTGCAACAGGAGAGTTTGTTAGAGTAGGCGGCTGGGGTTACCTTCTTGGCGATGAAGGCAGCGGCTTTGACCTTGGGCAGAAAGCGCTAATGGCTGTTATGCAGGAGTATGATGGTCGAGGTGAATCGACTGCTTTAACGAAGCTAGTACTGGAGCGTTGGGAATTACAGCATCCAGGGCAATTAATCAACACCATTTATGGTCAGGAAAATGTACGGACTGCTATCGCAGATGGTTCTAAGCTTGTCCTGCAGGCTGCTGCAGCTGGAGATTCGGTAGCGGTTAAGCTGGTAGAGGAAGCTATTAAAGAGCTTGAAAAGCTTGTCCAAACAGCAACGGCTCAATTAATGAGTAAGCTTTCTGTGGGACTTAGCGAGAATAATGAAGTGTTGGGGCTTGAGATACCTCTAGTTTTAACTGGGGGATTATTCTCAGATCAACTGTTTGAACAGCTTTTTAGGGAAACACCAACGATGCAATCGGGTGCATTTGAGATTAGACTGCTCGAACGTCCTCCAGTTGTCGGAGCTTATTTGCTAGCTTTGCAGGAGCAGGACGTCGAATTGACCGAAGTGATGAAGCAACAAATTACAGCATTTGAATTCAAGACATAAGATAATAGGTTCGAAGGCAGATTGCCTTGTATAAACCTTGACAAACACATTGTCAGAAAGCGGTGCAGTCGTTTTTTGGTAAAAAGGAGGAAAGGTAAAGTGACACAACAAATAAAACAACAACCACTTACGGAGCAAAGGAACAATAAATCACAGCACCTTGACCGTTTAAGTGTACATGAAATCGTAACATTAATGAACGAAGAAGACCAAACGGTAGCACTTTCAGTACGCGAAGCTCTACCACAAATATCTATTGCCATTGAAGCTGTTGTTCGTGCCATGAAGCTTGGTGGCCGACTTTACTATATTGGAGCTGGAACAAGCGGACGTCTTGGTGTTCTAGATGCTTCAGAATGCCCGCCTACGTTTGGCGTAGACACAGACTTGGTGAATGGTCTTATTGCAGGTGGAGAAAAAGCTATTCGTGCAGCGATAGAGAATGCTGAAGACAATGCCGAAGCAGGAGCCCGAACTATTGCAGATATTGTACGTGAAGGCGATGTCGTCGTTGGAATCACAGCAAACGGGGCTGCCCCATATGTTATAGGTGCGATCCAAGAGGCGAATCGTATGGGAGTAACCACAATTGGAATCAGCTGTAATCAGGATACGCCATTAAGCTCAACTGTGCAGTTTCCGATTGAAGTACTAGTCGGGCCAGAGGTTATTACCGGTTCAACACGCTTAAAAGCAGGGACAGCGCAGAAGATGGTGTTGAACATGATTTCTTCGACTGCGATGATTCAGTTGGGTAAAGTCTACGGAAATCTAATGGTCAACATGAGAGCAACTAATAAGAAGCTTAGAGAACGTGCCATACGAGTTATTCAAGAGGCAACCGGAGCTGACGAAGAAACAGCTCGACGTATCGGAAGCGAAGCTAAGGGCGATGCAAGAGTTGCTATTCTGATGATCATGTTTGGGATTAGTCAGCAAAAAGCTGCGGGTATGCTTGTTCTTGCGCAAGATCACTTTGGTGAAGCAGTGAAATTACTCGAGCAAAGTCGTATATAATAAAATTTAGAATTACATTTGCTTGCCTGCCGAAATTTGCGGCAGGTTTTTTTTATGCGACTAGAAAGGTATTTAATGGGAAATGTAGAACTTAAAAACAGGTAACGAATTATAAATTCTTGGGAAGAAGGTAGAAGCATGGGCAAAGTAGTGGGTTTTGAAATAAGCAGTCAAGAGCCTGAAAAGGCAGCAGAATTTTATTCTAAGGTGTTTGGTTGGGAAATTGCAGAACCTCAATGGAACTATCAGGCTGTTAAGACAGCTGGAGGAGTTAATGGAGGGATTTCAGGTCCGCCAGACGATCATCCAGCAGGAACTCGCATTCAAATTGAAGTCGATTCCATTGATGACGCTATTTCTAAGGCTAAGGATCTAGGGGCTACTATTGTGAAAGATAAGATGGATTTTGATACTTTTTACCTTGCCTATCTGATTGATCCTACTGGAGTTCATTTTGGATTGACTCAAATCAAGTAATTGAATCAGGAGAGATGATTTTTTTTGAATTCGGCAGTTCGGGTAGCGTATGGTATAAAAAAGATTGCTTGGCTGAAGAGGGAATTGGTATTGTAACGATGACACTTAGTGATTTTGAACTGCATCCACTATCTGCTGATACTGCTCTAACAACCTATCGAATCTTTAACGAAGTAAAACTGCAGCATTCATTGCGCAGCTCGATATGGAAATTTAGAGACGGAAGCTGGCAAATGTTTTTCCATCAAGGTACACCAACGGAACGTGAACGGGGGATAGAATGAACATTTTAATTCTTCAGCCAAAGCTTGAAAAAGGGATTGTTCAGCTTGAAAATGAGCTTCGTAACAACCCATCTGTGGATATAGTTATTTTTCCAGAGGGTTATTTGAATGAAAATGTGGGTCAAGCCTGTAAATTAGCGGAGAGCACAAACACCATATTTATAGGTGGTTACAGAAGGCTAAATGAAAGCCCAAAAGATAGAGCTATTATTATTAATCGCAAAGGCGAAATCGTTCTGGATAGAATAAAATATAGCCCCACATCTTTCATATTAGAAGAGAGTCTAAGAGTTGGTCTTATCCTATGTGATGAGTTAGTCATACAAGGTGTAAAAAGCAATGATGTTGCTGGCATTGACTTAATTGTCCATCCAATTGGTGTAGGGATGTTTAGCAAAGCACAATTTGATGAGTGGATTACAGCAGCTGCAGCAATAGCCATAAAGAATAAAACGATGATTATCGGTACGAGTCATGCAGACGGCTCTTTTGGGAATACGGGTGTTTCCATACCCATTACTTATTGCATTAATAAGGATGGGGGTATTGTCTTTATTTCGGAAAATGATGTGCGAGCTCGGATTTTGAATTTTAAGACTAAAGAATATTGCTTTCCAATGGAGATACGAGAATTAAAGTCGAATGAAGATTATCCAATGGACAAGACCAGAGACCATTGAATTAGTCAATATTGCAGTTAACGAGGAGCACCAGGGCAAAGAATAGGAAGAAAATTAGTAAACCATGCAATAGATAAAGCTAAATCATTAGGGTATAAAACGATTGAGGTAGGCACAGGGAATCCAGGTATGGGACAGCTTGCCCTTTATCAAAAATGTGGGTTTAGAATCATTGGAGTTGATAGGGACTTCTTTATTAGGCATTACGCTGAGGAGATTTATGAGAATGGAATTCAATGCAGGGATATGGTGCGCCTCTCGCAAGACCTTTGAGGTTTTTCGACTGACAATTCGTAATCATTTAACGGAAGATGAAGGGTGATTTTAATGAGACTAATTAGAAAAATATCAGACAGTGATTTTTTAGGCGAGGCGCCTGTGTGGATTAATTTAGTATCTCGATTTGCTTCAAGAGGCGTTCTAGTGGATGAACAATTAAATGTGGTTATGATGCTGAGATCATTCATGAGCTGGGATACATAGAGGAATATAAGAATCAGAATGATTTTATGCAGCTTTCTTATTGTTTTGTGGCAAAAGCACTTGAATATAAGGATGATGTAACGCTAAGTGAAAGTGAAATTAAACTGGGTATGGAGGCAAAATGGATACCTTTGAAGCAAGCATTAGAATTAATGAATGAGTCCGTTTACAGATGCGATGATTATTCTACTAAATTTATGATTCTAAGAGACAAGACGATACTTGAAGAGGCTATTAAAATATTTGGCTAAGGATGAAAGATTCTTATACTTTTTGGTATCTATATAGTAGCAAACGTGATCGAGGAGGTGACGGCTGGAAATGGAACAAAATAGCTGCACGGACTCTATGGAAATGATGGCCGAAATACATCTTGTAGAACATGCTCGTGCTGGAAACCGTGAAGCATTTGGTGAGCTTGTACGTCGTCATCGAGCAAAAGCGCTTGGATGGGCTTCGAGTTTTTCCGCTGATACTGCAATGGCTGAAGATATCGTGCAGGAAGCGCTGATTCGTGCGTTTTTACATGTCAGTAATCTTTCTGATGTCTCTCGATTCAAGCCTTGGCTGCGCCGCATCGTGCAGAATCAAGCGAATCAGCGCTTTCGTCGAGGAGGGCCTTATGGCAATGAGCGACCTTTTACGAGCATGGAAGGACATGCTGCTTCAATGAGTTCAGCTTCTTGGAACAACGCGGATTGGCGGGATATTGATTCCATTTTATTTCATTTCAGCCAGTCGCTTAAAAAACGCCACTCGGAGGATGATCCTGAAGTTAGAGTCGTCCGAGCTGAAATGGTAGAAGGAATAGTTACCCTGTTGGGATGCTTGAGCAAGCATGAGCGCAATGTATTTGAAGCTCATTTTTTTCGACAGCTTCCATTTGCTGAAATTGCTGCATTATTCGGAACCTCCACCTCTAATGTATATACTTTGCTTTCGCGGTCACGTAAAAAGGTGCAGAAGGAACGGGTAAGGGTCTACTTTCAGGATGTTGCCAAAAAGCTGATGAGTGAAGGAAAGCCTACAAGACGTATACTCACACGACCGTTTGACTTCTAGACAGGAAGAGGAGAAACCATTTGTCAAAAATACCAGAGGCAGTTCGTCTTACTCGGTCGCCAACCGCACAAGCAGTATTCGGTTTGATCCCGTATACGGACAAAAAAGAGGTTTATTCGCTTGCAGACATTATGATGATTACTAACAGTGCATTTATGATCAACATTCACCCAGAAACGGTTGACGCTGCGGGTCCAACACTATTCTCCCCCACTCAATTAATGGGAGATGGACTTATGGCAATGGGATTTGATATTGGCGAGAGCTATTATGAAATTCCGGCAACACCAGAGCAGCTTGAGCAATACGTCAAATTTATTAAAGATAGCATAGACCGCGGTTTACCAGTAATTGGCTGGGATTTATTTTGTCCTGAATTTGGAATTATTTATGGTTACGATGATGAGAAACAAGAGTTGTACGCGCGTGACGCGGAGAAGGACGGCATAATTGCATACAGTGAAATTAATAATCGGCGTTATTCTAGTATTCATGCAATGGCTGTGTTGAATTCAAGCTCTGTCGATCCCTTGGACACATTGGAAGATTCACTGCAAAGAGCCGTCCATTTCTTAGATGAAAAGAACCATCAGCCCTCATCTCAATACCATCATGGTATCGCGGGGTATGACGCATGGATGCAAGCGTTTATGACGCGGCATATCCACATTCCGGAAAACGCATATAATTTAGCAGTGGTTACCGATGGCAGAAAATTTGCTGCTCAATTTTTCGGGAATTTCTCAGAATCTATTTTTAGTCAAACATCACTTGGCAGCCAGTTAGCTCCGCTTGCGTTGGAGGCGGCAGCACATTATAGCGTAATAGCCGAAACATTATCGGAATTGTTATTGCGATTTCCTTTTCCCCAAGGAGGAGAACCTAACAACCAACAGGAAGCAGAACATGCCATAAAACTATTAAACAAAGTGAAAACATCTGAAATTAATGGTTTAGCCGTAATGAGTCAAATGCTTGAGCTTGTTTTAAACCGCAAAAGAGAAGCACCTCTTTCACTGGGGAAATTTAAATTCCCGCCATATAGTTAAAGTGTTGTTTCAATTAAGAGTAGACTGATTATGAAGGAGCTGAATTCAGGCTCCTTTTTCTCTTGACAATAATTGTAATGCATAATAACATACGTTATATAACGATAGTTATTATGAAATGTGGAGAGATTAATATGCCCCCAAAAGCAGAGATAACCAAGGAAAAGGTTTTAGAAGCAGCGTTTGAAATTGTTCGAGCTCATGGATTAGAAGCTCTAACAGCTAGAAGTATAGCGCAGAAGCTTAAATGCTCGACTCAACCCATTTATAGTGTTTATGGGAACATGGTGGAATTAAAAGATGATGTGTACGATAAGGCTGTTAGCTTTGCTAATGCCAGAATGAGCGAGTATGAAGATGAAAAAAACGTACTTGCCTTAAATAATGCAATTGGCTGTCTGTATTTTGCGAAGAACGAGAAGCAGCTTTTTAAAACGGTATACCTTTCTGGGTACAGAAAGTTTGACAGCAAGGACAAATTATTAAACGTAGAATCGTTTATCTCCTTTTTACATATGGAACACAATACGAGTCAAACTGCAGTTCCAGAAAGTACGCTATCCAAAATATTCTTAAAGCTCTCGATTTATTTAATTGGCATCGGAAGTATGATTAACACCGATACATTGGATTTAGATATTAATGAAGCTGCAGAAATGATGATAGAGATGTATGAAGCTCTTTTGTTGAAAGCTGATCAAGAGGTTTTAAGCAAGGTGGCACGGGATGAATAATAAGGCGGAAGGCCAGCATTCTTCTTTATACACAATGCGAAGAGTTCTTCCGTTTCTTAGACCTTATCGCTTCTGGGTAATAGTTAAACTGTTATGTACGATATTAAATGCGGCAAATGATATATTTCTTGTCTATGTGATTAATATCCTTGTAAACTCTTCGTTGTCCGGTGACAAGGAGGAGTTAAGTAAATCGATCCAATATATGATTATTTTTATTGTAATTGGCATTATCATGAACTTCTTGGATACCTATTCATCTGGGCGTTACAGTGCGTATGCAGCTCGGGATATGAAGGATAAATTTAGCTCGCAAATTGACCATTTACCTATCTCCTATATGGAAACGCATCATTCTGGAGATCTAGTATCCCGAATGACCAATGGGATCACGACTATCGAAAATTTCGTCAAAGATGATCTTATGGGAATTGTATTTGAAATCGTTCGAGTGAGTGTAAGTATTATTGTGATGTTTTTTCTAAGCTGGAAATTATTATTATTTTGTATAGCTATCCTACCGCTCATGGCAATTCTGACAACCAGGATTAGCCGTCCATTAAATGAGTATTCTTCCAGACTTCAGATGAGTTTAGCGA
This sequence comes from Paenibacillus psychroresistens, assembly GCF_009728935.1. Taxonomy (GTDB): domain Bacteria; phylum Bacillota; class Bacilli; order Paenibacillales; family NBRC-103111; genus Paenibacillus_AC; species Paenibacillus_AC psychroresistens. The sequence goes on from NZ_CP034235.1 coordinate 968,807, forward strand.
AATCGAATTCCGCAGTTCAAGATGCTATTAGCGGCATTTACATGATTAAATCTTATAATCTCATTCAAGTTATGTATGGAAAATTCAAAAGTGTACTCGAGCAGATGCTGGCAGATTCCTTGTTAGTGGAGAAGAGAAAGTCGGTAATGGGGTCTGTGAGTGTGTTCGTGGAAACGGTTCCTTTTTTACTCTTTTTTCTGTTTGGTGGATATATGGTGATTCAAGGTGATTTTACTGCCGGTGGACTAGTAGCATTTGCTCAGCTGCTTACTTATCTCGTAGGAGGAATGGGTTCTTTACCCAACAAAATAAGCAATTACTCCATAACAGCTGGGGTTGCAGGGCATCTCTTTGAGCTTATGGACGAGAAAACCGAGCGAAGAGGCGGGAAAACGCCAGAAATATCCCCGTCTGCACCAGCTCTGGAGTTTATTAACGTTTCATGCTCCTATGATGGACTTAATAGGGTATTGAAAGATGTCAGTTTTACATTGCCACAGGGAAAGACATTAGCTCTGGTTGGATCAAGCGGATCGGGTAAATCAACCGTTTTTAAACTGATATCAGGATTTTATGAATCTCAAAATGGCTGTATTAAGCTGTTTGATGAAGCATTGTCAGAGTGGGAGCTGTCAGCTGCAAGATCGTTGATCTCACTGGTTTCACAAGAGACCTTTCTTTTTTCTGGCTCCATAGCGGAAAATATTACTTGTGGAAAAACCGAGTTCAACATGAAGGATGTAGTAAGAGCTGCGAAAATGGCGAATATACATGACTATATTCAGTCGTTGCCGGAAGGCTATCAAACCCTTGTTGGCGAGCGGGGAGTGAAGCTTTCAGGCGGACAAAGACAGCGTGTTTCTATTGCGCGCGCTATATTAAAGGACGCACCAATCTTACTTCTGGATGAGCCGACATCTGCATTGGATACAGAATCTGAAATGCTGATCCAAGAAGCGATCCACCACATCATGCTAGACAAAACGGTATTAGTCGTTGCACATCGTCTATCCACGATTATCGAAGCAGATGAAGTTATTGTCTTAGACGAAGGTCGCATCGTCGAAAGTGGAACGCATAAAGAACTGCTGGATAAAGCCGGTACATATAAACGCTTGTATGATAAACAATGGATTAAGCAAGCGGAATCCCTAATGGTACTTGAAGGGGAAGGGGCATAATCGATGGCTGATAAGCGTAATTCTGAAGCTAGGCGACTGGCTCAATTAATCAAACCTAGAAGAAAAGCCTACTTATTGGGACTATTGGGCAGCAGCCTTATGGATTCCAGTATGTCGCTTGTATTTCCTTTATTGATAAAGCTCGTGTTGGATGCAGTTACCGCCAAAAACATGAACACTGTAGGGAAGATATGCCTAGAATTTTCTATAATTATTGCTTTATTAATTTGCCTGACCCCACTTTTTCAATATCTGTTTGGCAAGACAGTCAAAGCAATTATGATTGACTTTCGCTTGAGCGTATTCCATCACATGGAAAAACTCCCAGTGGCCTATTACGAGAACACTCATAGTGGTGACAGTTTATCGAGAATTAATAACGACTTAGGAGTAGTTGAGAATGCTTTAAGCGGAAATATACGTTCGATTGTTTCGCTGCTGATGACGGGGGTTTATTCAGCTGTCATTATGTTGTTTCTCAACTGGAAATTTGCCGTTGTCCTGATCTTGGTGGGATTAGTATCGACCTATGTTAATTCCCGATTTGCCCTGCCGTTACGGAAAATTAGTTTGGAAATCCAACAGGGTTTGGGCAAACAGGTGGAAAGATTAATGGATTTAATTGCGGGAGCACAAGTAAGCCGAGTCTTCCAAATGACAGGCCAGATGAACCGAAAATATCAGGTAACCAATCAATTATTAGCTAAGCTGTCCATTGCTCGTTCGGTAAGATCTGCTTTTCTGAATAGCGCAAATTACACGTTGATATGGATTAATAACGGTGGAGTCTTTATCTTCGGCACCTTACTGCTAATCCATGGTGAAATTACATTGGGGACTTTGCTATCTCTAATTCTATTGTTGGATCATGTAACGAATCTCTTTCGCAATCTGGGAAGCTTTTGGGCGAATTTGCAGTCATCGTTTGCTGGAGCTGCCAGAGTATTTGAGTTATTAGATATTGCTGAGGAGCCGGAACGACATAATAATGAAGCCAAAAATAAAGCACATAAAAATGAGAGTAAGCAAATTATTGAGTTTCGAAATGTATCATTTAGCTATGGTGAGGGTGAAAAAATACTAGATGGGTTAAATTTATCTATTGAAAAAGGACACTTAGTTGCACTAGTAGGTCCAAGCGGCGGAGGTAAAAGTACAATCCTCAAGCTTTTGCTAGGTTTTTATCCGCTTGAGCAAGGGCAGATTCGGTTTGAGGGCAAACGCTTCACAGACTACTCATTGTCGGAACAAAGGAATAAAATGGCTTATGTTTCACAGGATAGCTACCTTTTTGAAGGGACGATTGAAGAAAACATCAGATATGGAAGGATGGATGCTACTTATGAGGAGGTTGTTGCAGCTGCCAAGTCTGCGTATGCCCACGATTTTATAATGGAACAGTCGGAAGGCTACAGCACTAGTATTGGGGAACGGGGGGCAAGACTATCCGGCGGTCAGAGGCAAAGAATAACGATTGCCAGAGCATTATTGAAGAATGCGACAATTCTTCTGCTTGATGAGGCGACATCAGCTCTAGATTCTGAATCGGAACAAGCGGTTCAGATGGGGCTTCAACGTTTAATGGAAGGCAAAACGACAATAACCATCGCACATCGCCTTTCCACAATAAGGCAAGCAAATATGATCTATGTGATCGGTAAAGGAAGAATCATGGAGCAAGGAAGGCATGCTGATTTGCTTGATGCAGGCGGAGTATATATGCGATTACATAATATGCAGGATAGGAAAAGTAAGTAGATCCAAAACCTTAGGCAGCAGTCCTAAACCAGCCGTTTCTAGCAAAGACAGCAGCGTCCATTAATTTGAAGGTAATTATGCCCTGAGGATTCTCTTCAACCAAATGGTGAAAGCCATTACATATAGGAAAAAAGGGCCTTTTTTCTATCACTAGTTTTCTACTTTTACATAATATGAAAGTATGAGAGATTAATAGTCTTTCTATGATATTAATTATGAAAAGAGGGATAATAAAATGGCAGGTACAAAAACATTTGTCAATACCAGTCAAGCTGTGTTACAAATTACGCTTTTTGTACGTCAAGGAGTCAATCCAGCCAACCAAGATGGGACGGCTACCTTTACACTAAATCCACAAGAATCACTGTTTGTTCAATATGGCAACGAGCAAAATCCATTCCTGAATGGGTTTACACTATTCACCATCTTAAATGGCGATCTCTATAGTAAAGTTCAATTTACAACTACAATCGGCAGTGAGTTGGATAATCTTCTAAATACAAATGATTATGTTTTGTTCTCAAAAATAATAACAGACTATGTAATTTCAGGAGCAAATGTAGACCAGATTTAGAGAGTCAATTGTCCACTGCTTTAAGTAACAATAAAGGTCCAAGTCTTAGGCGAAAGCTCCATAGACTTGGATCTTTATTCGATTTAATCTCTCAGCTAGGTTTGTTCAAAAAGCCTAACGATTTCAATGATCACTTTTGTCGCCTTCTCCATCGTATCTACGGAGACATATTCGAAACGTCCATGGTAATTCTCTCCACCAGTAAATATATTCGGGGTCGGCAAGCCCATATAGGAAAGCTGGGATCCATCCGTACCGCCGCGGATTGGACGGACGATAGGGTCAATTCCGAGATTAACCATGGCTTGATAGGCAATATCAACGATTTCCTTAACCGGTTCTATTTTCTCCCGCATATTATAGTATTGATCTTTAATATCCAACACAATGCTGCCTTCACCATAACTTGCTTTCAATTCCTCAACGATCTGAATCAATTCAGCCTTTCTTCCACTAAAACGTTCCTTATCGAAATCACGAATAATATAATGTAGCTTTGTCTGTTCAACATCACCATGTATAGAAATTAGATGGAAGAACCCTTGGTAATCTTCGGTGTGCTCAGGCGCTTCTAGGGTCGGCAATTTGCTTTGGATTTCCATAGCTATCTTTGCTGAATTCACCATCTTGCCTTTAGCTGTACCTGGATGAACGATTTTTCCACTACAGGTTATGCGAGCAACCGCTGCGTTGAAGCTTTCATATTGAAGCTCTCCAAGAGGACCTCCGTCCATTGTATAGGCATATTTCGCGCCAAAGGCAGTCACGTCGAATCGGTGCGGGCCTCTTCCAATTTCCTCATCGGGGGTAAAAGCAACTCTGACTTTGCCATGTTTAATTTCTGGGTGATTAATCAGGTAAGCCATCGCAGTCATAATCTCTGTCATGCCAGCTTTGTCGTCAGCACCAAGCAAAGTTGTCCCATCTGTTGTAATTAGAGTTTGTCCCTTATAGCCTGCTAGCTCGGGAAAATCCCTTGGTGATAGGATAATTTGTTGAGCTTCGTTGAGTACAATATCATGACCGTCGTAGCTGTCGACTACTTGTGGATTAACGCCTTTACCTGTGAAGTCGGTAGCCGTATCGATATGAGCAAGAAATCCAATCGTTGGAACATCCTTATCTGTATTAGACGGAAGAGTGGCCATTACATACCCATTATCATCTATTGTAACTTCCTTCATACCGATGCTTTTAAGCTCATCTACAAGCATTCGTCCCAAAACTAATTGACCGGAGGTTGTAGGGCAGGTCTGACTGCTGTCATCGGATTGCGTATCTATTTGTACATATGTTTTAAAACGGGCAATAATCTCAGTTTTCATATTGGCTTCAGCTCCTTTTAATTATTTTAGCAGATTTTTTTCTTGTTTAAAAACATATGTGTACCCGATATTGTTATCAAAGTGAGTAGTAAACAGGACTTACAGACAACATAAAGTCTTGTCTTAAATAGAGAGGAGCTTTAAGATAAAGGAAATGAGGCGATAGAAAAGAGGAAACTAAGTGTCAGCACATAACCTTAGAATAGGCTTGATCGGATTAGATACATCTCATGTTACTGCATTTGCAGACATTTTGCACAATGAGGATCATCCTTTCCACATCCCTGGAGCAAGGATTACGATAGCTTACTCAAGTGTGTCCGATGATTTTGAAATGAGCTATGCTCGAGTGGCTGGATTTACGGAGCAATTACAAAATGAATATCGAGTTCAAGTAGTAGCTTCTCCAGAGGAAGTGGTTGAAGCTAGTGATATGATCTTGTTGGAATCTGTAGACGGACGTGTTCACTATGAACAGTTTAAACGAATTGCTGCCTATGGCAAGCCGGTTTTTATTGATAAACCGCTTGCTCTAAGCTATCAGGAAGCCAAGGCTATTCTCGATTTGGCAGCTCATCATCAACTACCCGTAATGAGCTGTTCTGCGTTAAGATATTCGCAAGCGTTGATAGACGCAATAGCTGACAAGGAGAACGGTGAGATTTTTGGCATGGATTGTTCTGGGCCGATGGCAATCCAGCCTACTCAGCCGGGCTTGTTCTGGTATGGCATTCATATGGTTGAAATGTTATATGCCGGATTAGGTGAAGGCTGTAAGCAAGTAACAGCTGTATCTAATGAAGATGGTGATTTTATCGTCGGGGAATGGCTCGACGGAAGAGTGGGTACTTTACGTGGCAATCGGTTGGGGAATAATAAATTTGGAGCTTTGCTACATAGACAGCAGGGGACTCAATTTTTAGATGTTTCCTCACATCCTAAGCCTTACTATTCCGGAATGCTGGAGGAAATTCTAGCGATGTACCGTAATAAAATTTCCCCAATTGATCCCGCAGAAATGTTAGAAATCATTCGTTTTATGGAAGCGAGTAATGAAAGTAGAGCTACTGGAGAAACTGTGAGACTCTAAATTATTTACTCAGGTCGATCTGTTATTTAAGCCAGATAAAATCCACAGCAATAAGTAAAAAGGATACTCTTAGAATCCAAATTAGCATTTTCCCGCTTAATTTAGTGCTTAGTACGGCTCCTAGCCATCCGCCAATTAGTGCGCCAATAGCTAATGGCACTAGAATCCCCCAAGATACATTCCCTTGTACAATATGGGTTCCACTTCCGAGAAGTGAGGACATTAAAATCACAAACATCGAAGTAGCCGTAGCCATATGAGGAGGATAACGAAACAGAATAACCATGACAGGAATCATCAGAGATCCCCCACCTATCCCAAACAATCCAGAGAAGAGACCAACCAAGCATCCAATACTTAAAACCGCGAAATAGCTGTAACCAAATAAGCTGACTTGTCCATCTGCTTGGACATAACGCCGAGTTATTTTCCAAGATATCGCTAAGGGCTTCATATAGTCGCGTGCAACCATAATGGCAGCGATTAACAGCATAAAGAAACCAAAAGCAAGCTGGAGTGTCTCAGGTTTAAAGGCTTGAGTACATAAAGCCCCTACTATAGCAGCAGGGCCGCTTCCGATAAAGAAAATCCATGCGCTTTTGAAATCAACTTTTTTAGCTTTGATATAAGTTAAGGAGGAGCTGAATGCTGTAAATGAGAGCACAACCATCGAGGTTCCAACTGCTGTAGAAGCAAGCAGATCACCATCAAAAAGCGTCGGGTTTAAATATATCAATGCAGGCACTATGATAATTCCACCACCTAAGCCTAGCAGGCTTCCAAATGCAGCGGCAATAATCCCCAAAATAATGAATAAGCCAAAGATGAGCATTACACTGAAGTCCTTCCGGAGGATTACTGTTGAAGAACCCCTCTAACGTTTTATACCACAAAACAGGGAGTTATACACCAGTCTTCACGCTTGATTGAGGAATTATTTTTTCATTTTTAAACGAAGATAATCCTCCCGTTCCCATTTATTTAAATAAGAATACGGATTAAAGGACCACTCGGTCAGACCTGTATCTCGATATAACCCATAATGTAGATGAGGCGGGAATTTGCCTGAAGTTCCAGGTTTCCCGTATCCAGAGCTGCCAACCCAACCGACAATTTGCCCAGGCTTAACAATATCACCTTTTTTAATCGGTTTATTAAAGCCAGACAAATGAGCATAATAATGGTAAACATTATTGAGATCCCTAATGCCAATTCTCCATCCGCCAAATGGATTCCAGCCTATAATCTCAACGATTCCATGACAGGTGCTTTTTACAGGCACTCCATAACCAGCAAAAAGATCGGTGCCTTCATGAATGCGCAGTCCACCCCAGCCACGCTTGGCTCCCCAGGTATTGCGATAGGAGTATACGGCACTAACCGGCAATGGAAAAGAATTTTGATATAAATCCAAGGTTTTATTAACCGCATAAATTCGTGCGAATTGTTGGATTCGCTGTACGCTGCGTGAATTATGGTAATACTCCCAAAGCCTTATTTGTAAATCTTCCTCACGATTGCCAGGTGTTGAAATAAACGCGGATACCGTTTTAAGTAGATCTAAATCGTTATCTCGCTGCGCAAAGCCGTCCCCGGAACCATCTTGACCTAAGCCACGAAATAGCGAAATCGAGGTTGGATTGGTGTCGGTTTGATCCGGGTTTAGCGCGCCAGCCCAGTCCGATTCAGAAATGTGTATCCCAATTAAGCCTTGGCTTGCTGGGAGTTTTTTAGTGATTCGTAAGCTTCGCTCATATTGATCCATTGCAGCCAAATAAGACCAAGGAATTCCGGTAACCATGCTAACTTTTTCAAACAATTCTAGGCGTTTTGCGAATATTATTTTATGATCGGATTGTGTTTTTGGGGGAGAAGAAGCTGGGACCGCGGCTAGGACAGGGCTAATTGGTGTGTAGGTTACGGCAATCAATGTGATAAATAAGACCAAATACTGAAAGGATCTAGTTGGTTTAATTTTCATGAGATACTATTAATCCTCCCGAGTGTTTTTGCAAAGAATGGTTATTTTAGCATGTGCAATGCATGCATGTTTATGCTTAATGTCGCAAATTTTATATAAGTTCCGATGGTTAGTGGTATAGTTAGGGATACAAAACCTTAATCACAACAAATGAAGGAGATTGACCATGCGTAGTATTACAGCAAAACCGTTTGATCCAGACATGCAAAATCTATTAAGTGAAATAGATAATGGCTATCATGCGGTGGAATTGAGCAAAAAAGATAAGTCGGAGCTGCCTGCGGAGATTTATCTAATTGAAGAGGAAGCCGAGCTAGTGGGATATGCAGTCATTTGGGAGTATAAGAATGGCAAGCTGCTGATCGATAAGGCAGAAAAAGATTATTTTGATAAAGAGGACAAGTACTTGGAGAAGGATTTCTATATAGATATCAAAAATAAAACGGACATAATCTTAATCGAGGTTTTGGATATATTGAGGCCGTTTGAAGGTAAGGGGTATGCTAAATTCTTTATGAACTATCTTAAAGAGAAATACCCGAAGAAAAAAATGTATGTATATACAATTCATAAATCACGGAATTTTTGGTTTAAGCAGGATTTTGCTGTTTTGGGAACCACGAATTGGGTCACGTTTAATTAGAGATAGCCTCTTTTTTGTTGTCTGTTTTTTTTGCGCCAATCTGTAGGGCTAAATCCCGTTTTACGTTTGAATTCCCCACTGAAGTGATAGATATTCGGGTAACCCGTTTCTGAGGCAACTATTTGTATGGGCATTTCTGTAGTAGATAAGTAGGTTTTAGCGGCTTCCATTCGCAGCTCCAGCAAATAATCAATCGGTGTAAAGCCTGTTTCTTCTTTAAATCGTTTGATTAAGTATGTGGCTTGAAAGTTGCTGATTCGGGTTAAATCTGCTAATGTAATTTTGAATTTATAAGCCGACTCCATGTGCCGCGCTAAGGCCTTAACCACATCCTTACTTAAAGAATAACCAGTAGGAAGTGATCTGCTTTTACTTTGCTTTAAATCTTTTTGATGCTCTTCCACGGTGCCGCGGACCATCAAAAGGATTTTTTCCACGTCCAATAGTAATATTTCCTCGCCATAAGGCTGGTCCTGAACACGACTGTCAAGCATGCTGCTAATACCTTGAAGACATAACTTCAACAGGGGAGACAAGCCAAATGCTGCATCAATGCCACACTGCAATCGATTCCACAACAGAACATTCTGCAACTTCGCAAACAAGGGCTCAGCGGTCACTTCGGTTAATTCAATGTACCAATAAACGGCTTGCTGCGATGTGATAATTAAATCATGAGGTGTATTTGGCGTAATGATAAATAAGGATTGCGGGGACACCTCGTATTGCTCACCTAACCAGTGGAGTCGGAAGCTGCCAGATGCCAGAAAAAGCAGTTCATATGTCGGGTGAATGCCTCCCGTTTTATACTCGGACTCGGATGTGATCGCTGAGTTATAATTCATGGCATTATAATAAGAGATACTATAGTTTCTCAGCTTCATCTAGCTTCACATTCCTTTGTGTTTGAGTCTCATTCCAATAGTAATTTGAAACATAATCAATGTAAACCCTTTTATGAACGAAATCAGACGTAGTGAAATATTATATGAATTTAGGAGTTGTTATGGCGTTAATTAAGCTGATTTTACACTGCTAATCATAAATATAAAGCAAGATTATATAAATACATAATGAAGGAAATTCCTTATACTGGAAAGGTATAGGATGCCAAATTTAAATCAAAGAATGGAGCAATTATAATGAAGGCATTGCAGATCCTAGGTAAGGATGCATTTACAATAATTGATACAAAAATACCTAAAGTTAAGGATTTCCAAGTGCTAGTCGAGCTTAAAATTGTTTCTACTTGTCCGCGTTGGGACATTAATATGCTCGGTGGCAGGAACATGTTTGATTATAGCCTTGCTCCAGCCTATCCTTTGCAATACGGGTTTCCTGGACATGAAATGGCAGGTGTTGTGAAGACTATTGGCAGCGGGATTCGTTCATTAAAGGTGGGGGATCGGGTTGCAGCGCTTGAACATAATGGCGATGCTCCAGGTGCTTATTCACAATATGTTTGTTTTAGAGAGGAGGATTTGCTCAAGCTGCCTGATGCTATTTCTTATAAACAAGCGGTTTCGTTTGAACTGCTGAAATGTGTGATGATTGGCATGCAACAATTTGGCGATATCAAGGGGAAATCTATCCTCATTTCAGGATTAGGCCCTGCAGGTATTCTAGCTATTCAGATGGCTAAATTGTGGGGAGCTTCACGAGTAGTTGGAATGGATCTTAGTGAGGAACGTGTACAGTTTGTTAATGATTTAGGAATCGGTGAAGCGAAGCTCGTTAGCGATCAGCTCGAGGAGAAATTCGACTTAGGTTACGATTGTGTCGGTGCTGCTCCTTCTGTACAGAATGTGATGAGCTTCGTAAGGGATCATGTGGTTATTTTTGGAGTACTAAGAGGGGAATTACGCTACTCAGACCAGCTGTGGTTTAGTGGTTTTAAGCTGGAATCGTATAGATACAGGCCTACAACTCCAAGAGATCATGCCTTGTTAATCGATTTAGTAGCAAATAAGCGCTTGAATATGGAATGCATTCAAACCTACCATGGGTCTTTTGTAAAATATGATGAGGCTGTACAGCTATTAAGAGAACAGAAAGCGATTAAGGTTTATTTTTACCCCGAAACGGATTTTGAGCCAGCTGCAGAAGAGGAGCGTTCATTATGATTGGAAAAGGCGTCGTTTTCAAAGAAAGGCTTAAAGTAGCCTATCAAGATGTAAGTATACCAGAGCCTCAAGTGGATGATGTTGTTATTAGCGTTGAATATTCGTGGATCAGCAACGGGACGGAGTCGTCTTATCTGCGAGGTGAAAGATCAAATGGAGAAACGGCATTTAAAAATGGAGATCCCATACCTTTCCCGCAGATTAATGGCTATCAAAAGGTTGGAAAAATTACGTCGATTGGCGCCAATGTAACTGGATTTAATGTAGGTGAACGAGTTTTTGCTGCGATGAGCAAAGTTGAAGGCATGTTCGTTCCTTATGGAGGACATATTAGTCCGGCAGTTACCCCATTAAGCCAGGTTTGGAAAATACCCTCAGCAGCTGATCCGCTTGCTTACTCTGGTCTTGTACTTACACAGGTTGGTTATAACTGTGGGATGTGTCCACCCGTCAAAGCCGGTGATTACGCTGTTGTAATTGGCGATGGGATGGTTGGACAATGGGCAGCACAAACCTTGCTGCATCGCGGGGCTCAGGTTTTCGTGCTTGGCAGACATCAGGATCGATTAGATTTATTGCCAGCTGCGATTACCGCCATAAATACCAAACAAACCTCAAGAGATGAAGCACTTAAAGCTGTAAATGGCAAAGTAGCCATTATTGTTGATTCAGTAGGTTCTATGGAATCTGTTTTAAAGCTATTTCCATTAGCTAAGGTAGATAGCCATTTGGTTTCGGCAGGCTTTTACGAAGCGGATGGAAGAATCGATATCCAACTGTTGCGCACTAAAAGGATGACCTTGTATTGTCCATCTGGATGGACGCAAGCTGCTATGGATGAAACTATAGTAGGGATTACCGAAGGCTGGCTGCAAACCATTCCCTTAATCACGCATCACTTTCCAGTTGAACAGGCCGTAGAGGCGTGGGACTTAATTCTCGACCCAAGTAAAAACAAGCTTGGTGTTGTTCTGGATTGGTGAAAAGAAATAATACAAACAAAGCAAAAAGGCTGCTGACCTTACTGTCGGATATCCGTGCCAGATAGGTTACTGCCTTTTTGATCGGTGTCCTTTTGATCTGTATCCCTTTGACTCAGCATTACTTATCGTATAGAGGGAGTGAGCAATTTAATGAATTAAAGTAGTTGGGAATAGAACTTTTATCCACTGGTTTCCTCAATTTGAACACTGAGCGAAGGGGATACAGGTTAAAAGGAAGGTTTATGTTCGATAAAGCTCTAATCACAATCCTCGTTATGCATCCTCACGAACCGGTAAACCAAGCGCGGCGGCAATGCGGCTTCCGAACTCGGGATCGGCTTTATACCAATGTCCGATTTGGCGGATTTTAATTTCGTCCTTCTCCACGGGGCTAATTGCCCCCACTATATTGACAACTAAACGTGCACGTTCTTCTTCGCTTAATAGTCGATATAAATCACCGGGCTGAGTGTAATGATCGCTATGGTCATAAGCAACGCTATCAGCCAGTCCTGAAACAGCGAATGCTGCCGGTTTGTCAGCTGCTGACTCAGTAGCACCGTCGTAGCTGTTTGGCTCATAATAAACGGAGCCTCCACCATTGCTGTCAGAGCGCATTTGTCCGTCACGCTGGTTATTATTCACCTCTGCAAGGGGACGATTGATCGGCAAAGTATTATGGTTAGCCCCAACCCGATAACGATGGGCATCACCGTATGCGAAGAGACGGCCTTGCAGCATTTTATCTGGCGAAGCTTCAATTCCAGGCACGAATGAGCCAGGCGAGAATGTAGCTTGTTCAACCTCTGCAAAATAATTCTCTGGATTCCGATCCAATACCATCCGACCTAATTCGATTAAAGGATAATCTTTTTGAGACCATACCTTGGTTACATCAAATGGGTCGAAGCGATATGTATTCGCATCCTCCAAAGGCATAATCTGAACACAAAGCTTCCAAGCCGGGAAGTCACCGTCAGCAATCGCATTGAATAAATCTTCCGTATGATAATCAGGGTTTTCACTAGCAAGCTTAGCAGCAAGATTAACATCAAGGTTATGAACGCCTTGCTCTGTTTTGAAATGATATTTGACCCAAACGGCTTGCCCTTCATGATTGACCCATTTAAAGGTATGACTGCCGAAACCATGCATATGTCTAAAAGTTGCTGGAATCCCACGGTCTGACATGAGAATAGTTACTTGGTGCAAAGACTCAGGCGAGAGAGACCAGAAATCCCAGACCGCATTTGGATTTTTTAAGTGTGTTTGCGGATGGCGTTTTTGGGTGTGGATGAAGTCAGGAAATTTAATCGCATCCCGAATAAAGAAAACCGGGGTATTATTGCCGACCAAGTCATAGTTTCCTTCTTCTGTATAGAATTTCACAGCAAAACCACGTGGATCACGAACCGTATCAGCAGAACCAAGCTCACCTGCAACCGTTGAGAAGCGGATGAACATGGACGTACGTTTGCCAACTTCAGCTAAAAAACTCGCTTTTGTATACTTCGACAAGTCATTCGTAACTTCAAAATATCCGTGCGCCCCAGCGCCTTTAGCATGTACCACACGTTCAGGGACACGTTCCCTATTGAAGTGCGCTAATTTTTCCAAGAGGTGAACATCCTGGATTAAAGTGGGTCCGCGCGCACCTGCGGTCATCGAGTTTTGGTTATCTCCGACTGGAGCTCCCCAGCTAGTGGTCAGCTTGTTATTATCCTTACTCATAACAGAATCACTCCTTATTTATTGAAAAGCTAAGCTCATATATTGATCCATGGCGGTTTGGATCGATTTTTCATACATACGACTGTGACATACCTGATTATCTGATACAATTATTTGATCATCTTGTTTATTGCCATTTCTTAGAATAGAGACATCGATTCTATCCTGTCTTCGATAAAAATGAATCGAGTTGGCTTTAATCCGGATGTGAGCGATTGCATTGCAGTCATCGAATTCAATTTCTACTTCTTGGCCGAGATATTTTTGAATCTTCTCAAGGCCTTGATGAATCGTTTTGAGATAGCTTCTGATATAGTCCTCAACATGATCGAGTAGTTTTCCATTATGAATGGTTTCGGTATAATCCTCGTGAATTTTATTTAATAATTGGTCCTTGTTCATTGCAATATCACCTCCATTTTGCTAATTGAACAGACTGGAGCAATTCCTCAGCTTTTGTATTTATATTCGTCCCAAACCTGATCTATGTATGAAATAGTTCTATTCCTCTAAGTGTAAATCAGATAAAAAAGTGACAGCAATAACTAAATCTTAGGATATTCAACTCATTTGCTTTTCTCGATAATAGGAAGGGAAGCAAGCAGAAAAAGGGAGGAATAAGCATGAATCATAGCAAGTGGAAATTATGGGGACTTGTTGCAGTAATGTCGGTTACATTAACCATGTCGGCATGTAGAGGCTCCAGCAGCTACAGGTGTGGAAACTACAGCACCATCAACAACAGCTGCTGCAGTGGTTGAGGACGGCCCGCTTGTTAAATATGATCCTGCTATTGAAGTATCTACGGTCCGCATGCAGAACAGTGGATTGAAGTTCCCTAGCGGAGATGATTGGGACAATAACGTGTATACGCGAGAACTTGATAAACAGCTAGGCGTCAAGCTCAAAAACAAATGGGTGATTGACGATCAACAGTATGCCAAAAAGCTAAGTGTCTAAATGGTAGCTGGTGATTTCCTTGAACCAAACATAACAAATAACTGCTGATACTCTCTCAAAGATTGAGAATTAGTACCACCTATATTCACGAACCCGCGAGGTTTAAGGTAGCTTAGTGTCTGGTTGAAGCGTGAATATTAAGCTATGTGAAGACTCTGACTTCTTGGGCTTGCCTCTCACAAAATTAATCTTTTTTCCAATTCCTTAATTGTCTTTACCCATTCCTCAAAATTTTCAGATTCTTCCCATAATTCTTTGAGTTCGGATTCTAAAAGTATTTTTCCAAGTGCTTTTTGAGCTATTACTAATAGATTATTTCCCTGTCCTTTTTGTTGGTTTATCCACTCTTCAAGTTCATCATCATATTTTTCTTTTCCGGGTCTATTTTGCAACGCAGCCAGTATTTCTATTGCTCCTAAAGCAATAGCTGCCGTGTCTGTATCTAAATCACTATCATCAAGCACCATTTCAATAGATTCAGAAATTAAGCTCAAATCCTGCGTTTCTAAGAGTTCTTCTACCCAATCCAATACTGTATCATTTTCGAGATTTCCATATCCCCATGCTCCCATGTACTAACACTCTCGCTTCTTTTTTTGATTTTGTAGTTCTTTATTAACTATTAGTAATTCGGGAATTCACCAACCGTCTTATTTACGAATTTTGCAAATTCTACATAGTTGAAGTATTCGCGATGTTATTAAATTATCCTCCCCGATAGCTTAATGAGACAGCCGTATTTAGAGCTAACTCGTACCATTCATAACGACTCGCTTGCTTACCGCCTTAAATAAAAAATAAGGTTGAAATTACAATATTCACCCAAAAAAAACCGACCATTTGGCTGGCCGGCTTTCTTGATTGTGCTTACCTTCATTTGAGATCTCTCAGCTTTGCAAGATCAGCATCTGTTCTGTTGCCGTGGATCACAATTTTAGCAAGCTCTTTCTCGATTTGATTAAATTCATCATCTGTTAGCTCGATGTCAGCTGCCCTTAGATTTTCTTGAGTTCGCTCAAGTTTTCGTGAACCAGGAATGGGTGCTATAAAATCTTTTTTATGCAACATCCATCCAAGAGAAATCTGAGCAGGAGTGGCCTCTTTTAATTCTGCAAAACGGGTTAATAAGTCTAGCAATGGCTGATTTGCTAGAATATTCTCCTTGTTAAAGCGAGTGATAACTCTCCTTGCGTCAACTCCAACATATTGGGTATCTGCTTGGATTTTCCCGGACAAAAATCCATTGGCAAGTGGAGAGAACGGAACAAAGCCGATACCAAGCTCTTCACATGTGGGGATCACATCCTTTTCAAACATCCGCTCCATGATGGAAAATTCACTCTGAATCGCAGTCAAGGGAGTTACCGCATGCGCGCGTCGGATTTCATCTTCTGTGGACTGTGATTGTCCCCAGCCTAGGATTTTTCCTTCTTTAATCAGTTCGCCCATGCAGTATGCGATTTCTTCCACTGGGATGTCCTTGTTCACTCTGTGTTGATAATAGAGGTCGATATGATCTGTTCCAAGTCTTTTTAGAGAAGCCTCCACATGCCCCCTAATTTGTTGCAGTAGCTTCTCGTTAGAGTTCACTTCGTTGCTTTTTTCAAACATAAACTTGGTGGCAATTACAACCTTATCCCGGATCGGCTTCAGTGCTTCACCCACCAGTTCCTCGTTGGAACCCATGGCGTATCTCTCGGCTGTGTCGAAAAAAGTACAGCCAATATCATAAGCCTTGCGAATCAGGCTAATAGCCTCACTGCGCTCTGGCACAGAACCATATCCTTGAGATAGCCCCATACAGCCATAACCAATTGCGGACACTTCTAAATCTCTTAATTTTCTTTTATGCATTTGTTTTTGCCCCTTTCAATCTTTCAGTTCCTCTCTAATTTAACTGTTTTGCACTTGATGCGGAAGTTCAAATAGGTTAGGATGGCATTAACTAAAAGTTTAAGCGAGGAGGGGCTTTAAATGAACGAACAATTGAATACGTTTATTCAGGTGGCAGAGTCTGGGAGCTTTTCCAAGGCGGCTGAAAAACTATTTATTTCTCCAACCGCTGTGATGAAGCAAATTAATTCATTGGAAAAGCATGTAGGAGTGCCTCTTTTGATTCGCACTAACCATGGTGTTGAGCTTACCGAGGCAGGAAAATCATTTAACAAGGATGCAGCATTTTTTTTGCAGTATTTTCAAGAAGCCGTGCTACGTATACGTCAAGCCGCACAAGGAAATCAGCATGTGATTCGCGTGGGAACTTCAATGCTTAATCCCTGCAAGGTTTTGCTGGATTTGTGGAATGAAATCAGCGACCAATATCCGCAATTCAAAATAAAAATCGTCCATTTTGAGGATGATGCTTATACTCTCCCAACCACCTACCGTTCCATTGGCAAATACTTTGATTTCATTGTAGGACCATACCTTATTGAAGATTGGAAGGATTATTTCAGTGTGCTTGAGCTGGGAAGTTACCGCTTTAGCTTTGCTGTATCTCGCAACCATCGGCTGGCTTCTAAAATAACACTGTCTGTCAAAGATTTGTATGGAGAGAAATTGGCGGTGGTGAAAGGTGGAAAAAGTGCAGTAATTGATGGAATTCGTGATTTTTTGATAAGGAACCATCCTAAAATCAAAATTAAAGATGTTCCGCGCCTTTATGATATTGATGTATTCAATCGTTGCGAGCAAAGTGATACTGTCCTACTAACATTGGATGCATGGTCAGATATTCATCCGTCCTTAGTGACCATCCCTAGTGATTTGGATTTCACGGCACCCTATGGTTTGCTATATCCCTTAAATCCAACCGAGACTGTCAGCCAGTTTTTAGAAATCATAAAAGAAATGCAAACTGAGTGAAAGGGATAACGCCTTGAATTGTACAAAATTAGCGCCAGCATATTTTTTGAAATCCAGAGAATCATTGCGTAAAGTAAGTGAAGTGGTAATCTTCCCCGAGTCAGATTGTTCCAAACGCCCCCAATCCCCCTAAATCTGCTTCGAGCCATAGCGGACGCCAGCCACAAGTACGACGTCGCCAATGCTGAAGTGCGTTCCACTGATTCTGCAAATCCTCAGTCAAGGTGTTGCCGTTGGTGTCTTCTACACCAAGAGTCAGGCCATTAACGCCGACAACTGCCGTATCCAGCAGAATGGAATCCAGAGTATCCCAGAAGTAGCCTGTGGAGGTATTGATCGCCATACCGCTATTGATATAGTTGAGTGCGTATTGGGTTGACACCGCTAAAGCTTCAGCTGACCGATTCAACGGAGGCTGCATGAGACGTGTTCGATTGGGAGTGATTGGATGCGGGGTAATTGGCCGTATTCATCTGAGCATGGCTGTACAAATGGAGCATATTCAGCTAATGGCGGTTGCGGATACGAATTATGAAGCCGCATCAGCCGCAGGGGAAATCTATGGAGTACAAGCTGTCTATTACAATGGACATGATTTGATCGATGAGGAATGAATGCTCAGGAGGTGGAGATCATCATGCAGGCTAGAGGCTCACTTGTCGCGGCAAGCTGCACTTCACGTTTTCGTTTTCTTGAATCCCGGCTGGTTATAACCTTTCATATGCTGCCTGGAGAAAACAAGGAAATTTTATTCCATCAAGCAGATTCGGAGAAAGGTGTAATAACGAGCCGAGTTTGGTCGGGGAGCGAGAGCTGGGATACGCTTCATTCGGGGCTCATGAGTGACTTTGCTTCTGCGATCATAGAAGACCGTCCACCAATGGGAACATTAGAGGAAGCCTATTTGGCGTAAAGTGTGATTGACGACGCGATTTACCTCTCTTCTGATGAAAATCGGGCTGTATTAGTATTTCAAAAATAGCCAGTAATCAAACCTTAACTTGACATTAAAAAGTAGTAATGTTATAAAAAGGTGTTGGCACTCGACAACTTAGAGTGCTAAAGTTACACACCTAGCTTGAAAGGGGAATTTATTCGTGAAAAAAACACAGTTTAAAGCAGAATCCAAACGGCTTTTAGAAATGATGATTAATTCCATCTATACGCAAAAAGAAATATTCCTGAGAGAGCTGCTTTCCAACTCTAGTGATGCAATTGATAAAATGTATTACAAAGCGTTGACGGATGAAAATTTGGCTTTTGACCAAGAAAACTACTTTATTAAAGTGACTGCCGACAAGGAAGCAAGAACTTTAACTATTCGTGATACAGGTATTGGAATGTCGAAGGAAGAGCTAATCGACAACCTTGGAGTTATTGCCAAGAGCGGATCATTAGCATTCAAGAAAGAGAATGAATCTAAAGAAGGCCACGATATCATCGGTCAATTCGGTGTTGGCTTCTATTCAGCATTCATGGTTGCAGATGTAGTTACTGTGATAAGCAAGCCTTTTGGCAGTGATGAAGCTTATAAATGGGAATCCACAGGCGCAGACGGATATACAGTAGAGTTAGCTGAGAAGGATTCAGTAGGTACTGAAATTATTCTTACGATCAAACCAAACACAGAAGATGAGAAGTTTGACGAATGGCTCGAGACTTACCGCTTAAAAGGGATCATCAAAAAATATTCCGACTTCATTAAATACCCGATTAAGATGGATACTACCAGCAAAAGAGCTAAAGAAGACAGCGAAGATGGCGAGTTCGAGGATTTTGAAGAAGAAGAGACTGTTAACAGCAGAGTTCCGATTTGGAGAAAGAACAAAAAAGAGCTTACCGATGCAGACTATGAGCAATTCTATGCGGACAAGCGTTATGGGTACGACAAGCCAATTAAGCATATTCATCTTAGTGTTGACGGTGCTGTTAGATATGACGCGATCCTTTTCATTCCAGAGAACATTCCGTTTGATTTCTATTCCAAAGAATTTGAAAAGGGACTAGAGCTTTATGCGAATGGTGTTTTGATCATGGATAAATGTGCTGATTTGCTGCCTGATTATTTTAGCTTTGTTAAAGGGATGGTAGATTCCGAGGATCTATCGCTTAATATCTCGAGAGAGATGCTGCAGCATGACCGTCAGCTTAAGCTGATCGCGAAGAACATTAAGAGTAAAATCAAAAACCAACTGCTAAGCTTATTGAAGGACGAAAGAGATAAGTATGAGCAATTCTATAAATCCTTCGGCAGACAGCTTAAATACGGGATTTACAGTGATTATGGCACGCATAAGGACGAGCTGCAGGATTTATTACTATTCCACTCTTCCAAAGCGAAGAAGTTAATCACTCTAGATGAATATGTAGCCAACATGCCAGAGGATCAAAAATATATCTACTACGCATCTGGTGAAACGAATGAGAGAATAGATAAACTGCCGCAAACAGAAATGGTATCCGATAAAGGCTATGAAATCCTTTACTTTACGGACGATATTGATGAATTTGCAATCAAAATGGTCATGAAGTATAAAGAAAAAGAGTTTAAATCTGTATCGAGTGGCGATCTGGGGATTGAAGCAGATGAAAGTGAGAAAACAACCGAGTCCGAAGAAAGCGACAACAAAGAATTATTCGAGTATATGAAAGCTCAATTGACGGATAAAGTCAGTAATGTGAGAGCATCCAAGCGCCTAAGATCTCACCCGGTATGCTTCTCCACCGATGGTGAAGTCACGATTGAAATGGAAAAAATCTTGAAATCGATGCCTAACAACCAAGATGTAAAAGCAGACAAGGTTTTGGAAATCAACGTCAATCATGCCGTATTCCACTCACTTAAGGCTGCCTTTGAGCAAGATAAAGACAAGCTGAATCTTTATACAGCTCTGTTATACAGCCAAGCATTACTGATTGAAGGCTTGCCGCTTCAGGATCCAGTTGAGTTCACCAACGATATATGTAAAATCATGGTCTAAGTAAATAACCGTTTGAGAGAAGAAGGCAGATTTATTTGCCTTCTTTTTTCTTCCCTAGTTCACTTAACGATTTCACTATTTGATCGGCTACTTCATGTGATTTGAGATATTTTTCATGAGATAACGGAGTCCAGCTGAGAATACCAGGGCAGCGGACTTCCACATCTTTGCTGACATTCTTGTAGTATTGAGGGTTAAGTCCTTTAATCGGAAAAGCCAGCAGATCATTTTTGTCGTAGAAATTAACCCATTCACCGATAGCAAGCTTTTTGAGATTTGGTGCAGGTACACGAATCGGAATGCCAAAATGTTCAAATCTCATGGTCCAAAGTGCAATAGGACTGCCTAATGTATAAAAATGAGTAAGGGTTTGCCCTTTTACAAGATTAGAGTTGCTTGAGTTTATTACATCGGCTGCTTTTTGGATCATCTTGTTATTCTGTAAATCATAGAAAAAGTTACTTGATATTATAGTGCCAAGACTATGGGAGATCACACATAAGGGAGCATTCTCGCCTGCTTTTTTGGAAAGTCTTAGCAAGCACTCCGCATAACGCTTATGAATATCGTCATAAATATAGTCATTCGGGCAAGGATCATTTTCTTTGGGGACAGCCTGATAAGCAATGACATCACCCAAATAATTTAGGACAAAGCTGCGCAGCCTTGTAGGTTTCCCATGATGTTGATGGATAGCTTGAGTTCGTGCCCAGAGCTTTTTCTCGAGTTTATCTGTAATATCTCCCCAGAATACACCCTCAATATGCAGCTGGATGGAAGGATTTACTAAAGCCATTTTCTTGATTAATAAGCTTTCCATAGCTAAATAGAAATCTAACTTTTGCTGTCCCATGCCGTGGACAATTGCGATAGCGATCTTCAACTTCCATTCCCCCTCTTTAACAAAACCTAGCCTGTAAATTAGTTTATTCAGGAGTTTGTATTTGGGTTTAGAGGAAATTTGGCTAGGGAGGTCAGATTGAAAAAACCAAGCGACGAATATACAAACTCGTTACTTGGCTTTTTTTGTTGTTGAAGGCATAAGCAACATCGCTTTGCCATATATTCAGGATAGAGCCCTTATCATGTGTGAAATGAGGTAGTAATCATGTCAAATGTGGTGGATCTAAATTTGGATACAGATGAAATTGAGTTAAAGCTCGAAAACTCTCCTGGAGTACAGAAAATACAATACGCTAAAATTTCACGTTTAAAATTCTCGGAGGGTTCCGTTAAAAAATGGTTTAAAGTCAAACAGTTCAGGATCATTGAAGTCCATGTTAGAGGAAATGACACTCCTTTTATTATCTCAGGTGATAGGGTGAAAACACTCGAACAAATGGAACCTTATCTCAGGCAGATGGCGGAAAAGCACAACGTTATCATTGAAGCTTAACTGCATTACAAAAACCGGTCCTATTTATGGGATCGGTTTAAAGCGGTGTTAAGCTTGGGTCGATATATTTCTCTCTAATTTTCAGGATAGCAGGTAAATTATCAAAGAATAGACTCACAAGCTGGGGATCGAAGTGATGCCCGCTTTCTTGAGTGAAATATTCAAGAATCTCCTCAAGCGCCCAAGCTTCCTTGTAAACGCGCTTGGTATTCAAGGCATCGAATACATCGGCCAATGCTGCAATTCTGCCATAAATATGAATCTCTTCCCCGGCTAGTCCATTGGGATAGCCTTGGCCGTTAAATTTCTCGTGATGCTGATGAGCGATAATTGCGGCTGTTTTGAAGATGTCGCGATTGGAATGATTTAACATCGCATAGCCATGCAGTGTATGGTTCTTAATGATTTCAAACTCTTCCACAGTCAGCTTGCCTGGCTTATTTAAGATTGCATCAGGTACGGCAACCTTGCCGACATCATGCATGGATGAAGCTAAGCGAATCACTTCGGCCTCATTTTCAGGTATTCCGTACTTCAGAGCAAGCAATTTGGAGTACTCGGCAACACGTTTAACGTGATTTCCGGTTTCTTTCGAACGTGTCTCCGCAATTTCCCCCAAGGTAAAGATGATTTCCATCTGCGTATGCTCAACCTCTTCATTGAGGTAGATATTATCAAAGGCTACAGTCACATTCGTGCAATAAATTTCAATTAAATAACGGTCCCATTCGTTGAGCTTCTTGGCGCCTTCAAAATAGATAACGTTCTCTCTGCCTGTTTTGCTTTGGAAATAACAAGTGAAATGATTCTCGTAGAATTCACTTTTCTTCTCATGAAAGGACTTTTCAATAGACTTAAAGATATGGGCAGGCACTTTATCTTCTACGCGTTCGTTTTCGTAAACGGAATAATCGCCAGAAGCGGCAAGAATATAAATTTCTTCCTGTCCTTTGGCAACGGCATAGCTATTGCAATGCACAGCATTCTTATTCAAGTTCAGAATGGAGGTCAATTGGGTCAGAACCCCTGAAGCAAAATTCCGCATCGACATGACTTCGAACAAGTCTGCAGAGGAATTGATGATTTTCTCAAGCCCGATTTTGTTGTTCTCAATAACCATGATATCGCGATAGGAGCGCAGAGCTGCCATCATCGTAGTAAAGAGCTTTTGCGAGGTTAATTCGGTTTTTTCTTTGTAATCGTTAATATCGTAATTGGTGATAACTGTTTTCTCGGGTGCTTGTCCAGGCTGACCAGTACGGAGAATAATCCGGACCCATTTATATTTTAATTCCTCACGAATGTACTTAACGATTTTCAATCCGGAGTCATCCTGGTCCATAACGACATCCAAAAGAATAATCGCAACGTCGGGATGCTCATCAATTACGCTTTTTGCCTGATCTTCGGTAAAGGCGCTGATAAATTCCAATGACTTGCCATCGAATTCAAAATCACTTAAAACCATGCGAGTTAGATGATGGACTTCTTGCTCGTCATCGACAATAATGACCTTCCATTTTTCCTTCTCATAATAAGATTGTTGAGTATCAACTACTTCTTCATCGGCGAATGTTAGAAAATCATCATTTTGCTCACTAAACATTTAATCATCCCTCGTTTATTGGAATTTGAATAATAAATCGGGTACCAAATCCGACCTTGCTCTCACAACGAATGGTTCCAGCTAGTGATTGTGTTACTAGATTATAAACAATATGCATACCGAGACCTGTTCCACCGCCACTGCGATTTGTCGTAAAGAAGGGGTTGAATATTTGCTCCATTACTTCTGGTGACATGCCTTTACCATCATCGCTATATCGAATAGTAAGCTCGTTAAGGTGTCTATTAAGCTCAATTTTAATGATTCCTTCAGCTGTGTTGCTATAAGCATGAATGATAGAGTTCATAATCAAATTGGTCACTACCTGTGAGATCGCGCCAGGATCATTATAGAGTTGAATATCTTCTTCACCTTGAACGATAACTTGATGCTTTGTTTTCTTAATATTGGGCTGGAGACTGATAAGCACTTCCTGAATATAGGATTTAATCTTGAATTTGCGCTTGGTTTGCGCAGAACGATCAACCGCTACTTGCTTGAAGCTTTTTATTAGCTCTGAGGCACGTTGCAGGTTGGTTTGGATCATACCTGTCGTTTCACCAATGATTTTCAGGTAATCATCGAGATCCGATTTCTTCATTTTATTCTCGAGGAATAGGGCTTGAAAGGCTCGGTTCTTCTCATCCATATAAGAAACCGCGGTAACTCCTATACCAATAGGGGTGTTAATTTCGTGTGATACTCCAGCAACCAAATTTCCTAAGGCAACCATCTTTTCAGATTCAACCAGCTGTTTCTGAGTTTGTTTAATGGTTTTCATAGCCAGTTCTAATTCATTATAACGGCCATCCAGATCAGATACCATATTATTGAATGCGGATGCGACTTCCGTGATTTCATAGCTGGCATTTAGCTTAATCTCTTTGTAGTCCAAGCCATTTTTAAATGAGTTTGCAGCTTCACGGATTTTTAATAAGGGTCGAATAAGCAGCTGACGAATAATAAAAGATAGCACGAATAACAGAAGCAGGCTTGCAGCTAAAGCTACAATTATAATGATCTGTGTCCGATTAGTAATCAATGCAGCGCTATCTGAAGTATTAATCAAAAGCTCAATGGCCCCAATTGTAACGCCATCTTCTTTAAGTGGAGCCGTTAGACGATCTTTGGGGATTCCGTCCTTCTCATTGCGGATATGCTTGACCAATGTTTCATCAAACTTGATGATATCCAATAATTCCGGTGGAGAGGGGGTACCAATGCGATCCCGGTCAGTGGAAGCCAATACCGCATCTTTACCGTATAGAGTAAGCTGCAGCACATTGGGGTTCTTATATTGGATATAATCAAAAATTTGTTGAACGTCAACAATATTGTGAGATTCTTCATATCTGCCATTAATAGCCGTCTTCATGCCATCTAGCTGACCTACATAAGTTTCTTCAACGGTTTTGCGCAAAGTATGAGTATCAAACCAAACGATGATCGAGGTCATCAAAACAGTGACAATGGTAACTAATATAAGGATTTTGAGTTGTAAGCTTAATTTTTGAAACACAGCAGTTCTCCTTAGGGCTTTCGAAAGAAAGCCATCATCGTAAGCATAATCTTGGCTTGCGTTGCAAGCCAGCATCGTAAGCCTAAACTTAGGCTTAATTATTTGATATCAAATTCAACGGTTTGTGTTACATCATAAGGGGTGTGGTCATTATTGTGCAGGGAAATTTTTAGAATATGGGGACCAGGCTTTAAATCCTTGAAGACTTTGTGCCCTTCCTTAACTCCGATTTTCTCGCCATTGTCCAAATACATATGTATATGACCCTCGCCGTTTTCACGAGCCATGCCGTAGTGCTCTGGTGAAATCATCATGTTTGTAGTTACATCTACGTCAAGCTCGGTTCCCTTAACTTCCGTTTTAACTTCCATAGTCGGTTTATGGTTTGCGTCCATGACCATAGTCGAATGATCCATTTCCATTTCTTTCTTTTTGCTGCCGCAAGCCGTCAGAACTAGACAGCAAGCTAAAATTAAATACATGACTTTCATTGCTACACCTCGTTTTATTGAGTAATTATACCTATGATATATGTCGGTTTTTAGGGACAGAAGTATGAGATTTTTATATGCTATTTTACAAAATTCTACTAAATTATACAGAGAAACTGTTAAATATATGGTATAGTACTAGAAGAAAACGGAATGGGAAGCAGCGAACGAAATAATTACCATTACTTACACTTAGATCGAGGGGGTAATCCAAAATGAAACGAATTATTCTACTAATCACAGTTCTTACGGTATTTACTGCTTTTTCAGGATTAGCTAGTGCCAGCACTTTAAAAATGACTGTAGACGGAAAGAATGTAGCTTTTGCTTATGGGACCCCTATTATTGAGAATAATAGGTCACTGATGCCCTTAAGGGATCTGCTTATTGCTCTTAATGTTCCTAATGATGATGACCATATTATATGGAATCAAACCGAAAAATCCGTAACCATTAAGCAAAATAGTGATACGATTAAATTAACGGTTGGAGAAACTAATATCTATAAGAATGGCAAGGTTTTTGAGGTGCTCGAGGTGCCAGCCCAACAAGTAAAATCACAAAGTGACCGTGTATTCCTCCCAGCCCGCGCTGTAGCCACAGCATTGGGATATAAAGTCGGCTATGATGCCAAAACGTCAACGGTTCAGGTTACATCCGAAGCAACAGTTATTCAAAAAAATCGGAGATTAACCCAAGAAAGCTTTAAGCAAGCTGCAGATATCATAGCGGCTAAATATAATTTAACAAACCAAATCACTGAATTTACCGATGAGAATGGCCTTAAATATCACAGTACAAGAGCTACGTTGACTAGTAAAAAAGATGCTGCCCACGACTACGAAAATCAAGTGTTAGTGATGGATTACTCAGAATCCAATAATGGTGCAGGTTATGTATATTATCTGATTTGGGACAATAAAACCACGATAAGTGACCTAAGTGTTGCCACGGTTGGATTTGACTTTATGTCCCAGTTATATGGAGCGGAGCTGTTCTTCACGGAACAGAATATGGTAGATATAACTCATATTAAGAATTTTGATTATAATAATTCAGACTCTACATTTATGTTCAGACAATCCTATACACATGCTCCGACTTTTGATGCAGGTAACTTTAATGGAATGTTATATGAAAAATAGACAAAAGCAAAAAAAGCAGCAGCCTCTATAACTAAAAAGAGGAAGTTGCTTTTTTTTTGGTAGATACTATAAATTATGAGTTTAAGTCTTGTTACTTATACGGATCTTAGCCAATAACTTTAAAATGGACAACTGCGCTGTATAACATTTTATTCTTCAGTGGGTTGAAAACTACATTATGGCTGATGAAGAATACCGAAAGCATTAAAGCTTTATTATTGTCGATTTGTTCATTGATTTTCTTCTCAAGTGTATTTAATTCATAAGCCTCGAAAAACTCGATTTTAGCCTCCATCTTATCTAAGAAAATACTCATATGGATTTACTCCTCATTATGGCTTTAACGGAATCAGAACAAATCATGTTATCTGCACCGCTTTTTCCGTCATACAAGCAGTGTACTGTGGGAGGAGGGGAGTTGCAAGCTAGACATTAAACGTGAAAGCTTACAACTCTATGATTAACCGTACTTTATTCAAAATACGGCTGCTTTTATAAGTTGTTATAATTATGTTAATGTACGAGCAAGAGAAGTTTTATATAGGAGTGTGGCTAGAGTGACGAAATTTGAGAAATACATAGGAATTGATTATTCCGGAGCTGGGGAGCCGCGTTCTTCCAATAAAAGTATCGCTGTGGCTATATCTGAAAAAAACGAATCTACTATAATTCTGCCTAACACAATGCCTGTCCATAGATTAAGCAACAACACTCGGATGAGCTCCAATAATGCGCCAGTTTGGTCCAGAGAGGATAAATTGGAAAACGGCTCAGCATTCCGTTGGTGAATGTAAGAAGACAAGATCTTTCATTAGCTCAACAGACAGAAGATTAGTAGAAAAAGAGTCGCAACCAGCGCCAAAGGAGTAGTCGATTTAGATAGAGTGGAGGGGAAACAAGGGACAGTTTCTTATTCTACTCATGCAGGAATTTCTTGGATCATCCGCTTGAGGCGGCTGCAGCAGCTAAAGCTGATCAAAGTGCATTTTTGGCCTTACGATGGCCTTGTTATAGAACCAAGCAGCCATGTTATTTTTGAAGGTTATCCAGCTTTGTACAAGAAGAGGGTAACTCCTGAAGGATCGTTAAATGAGCACGAACGGGATGCTTTTTTTATTGCCAGTTGGTTAAGGGACCGGGATCAAGCTCAAGTGCTTCAGCACTATCTAGATCTCCCTACCTTAAGTGAGAGTGAGCTTAAATTAAGCGCGAACTGGAAGGCTGGGTTTTGGGGTGCCTTTAAGTGGTAGATGAATAATGAAGTTATCGGCAACTCTCTGCAGTTTGTCCCAAGAAAATCATCAGGTTTCTCCATTGCTAAGAGGAGTAAATTTTATTATGATTTACTAAGCGATAATGATTATCATTATCTTTACAAAATCAGATATTGGGGGAAACAAAGCGAGATGAGAACAGCGCGTAGATTTATCGTAATTTTAGCATTAACAACTTTGATGGTCGCCTTGTTTACGGCTTGTGGCACTAAAGATAAGGATGCAGTAAGTTCAACAAGTCCAGAAAATGTTCAACCAACTGCAAGTCCAGCAGCAACAGCTGTTGCAACACCAGAACCAACAACTGAGCCTGCTACGAGATCTTTTATAGATTCTAAGGATCATACGATTGAAATTCCAACTCATGCCAAAAAAATCGTATATACCGGAAGTGATTTAGGGGATCTGCTTGCATTGGGAGTTAAACCCGCTGGTGCCGCACTTGGTGTTATTGCTTCACAGGTAGCTTTCCCAGACTTATTGACTGGTATTGAAGACATCGGGGATGTGAAAGCTAATCTGGAGAAGGTACTCTCTCTTGAGCCGGACCTCATACTTATGGATAGCGGAGGCACTTACTATGAATCCAAAGATTATGATGCGTTGAATAAAATTGCTCCAACCGTTGCCTACGACAGGCTTCCTACCTTTGAGCGATTACTTGTCATGGGCGACATCTTAGGAAAGAAGCAAGAAGCAGAAGACTGGATTAACGCCTTTAAAATTAAAGTTGCGGGAATCAAAGATCAGGTTGCTGTAAAAGAGGGTAAAACGGCATCTGTTTACATTCGATTAGGTAAAGATTTCTACGTTATGGGGAATAGTGGATTCGCAACTATTCTTTACGATACACTTGGCTACACACCTGCTACAATGGTCAAGCAGAATTTAATCGATAAGAAGGAAAATTTCGCTGATTTAACCAAAGAGCTTTTGCCTGAATACGCAGGAGATTATCTTTTTGTGCTTACGGATGAAGATGAAACGGCTAGAGCAGCGGCAGATTCTTTTACGAATGATGCGGTATTTAAATCAATCAAAGCAGTCGCTAACAAGCAAGTTTATTACATCCCAACAAAATGGAATTTTGATGATCCGATTACCAAGGATAGATTATTGGACGAGCTCCCAAATATTATGAAATAAACTTGTAGTATAATTTTCTAAAAAGAAGCTTTCAACTTCATGTTGATAAGCTTCTTTTTTTTCTGTACAATTAAAATGTAAATGATAATCATTCTCACAAGTTGTTTAGCAGGAGGGCTACCATTGAAACAAACGGAGAAGGAAGCTCCATTACTTCACGAATTATTCTTTTCGATCTGCCAAGTCGAAACAATCGATAGTAGCGGAAATTCAATAGATTTAAGTCCGTTAGAGGGACATCATGCGATAGTTGCATTTACAAAAGGTACTTGCAATCTGAAAATCGCTGGAGGTACTTTGCATTTTCAGTCGGGGACGTGCTTTATAGTAAAGCCGGGGGTTCAAGTAAAGTTTGAGGACACAATTGCAGAGGATTTTGCTGGATACTGGATTACATTTGATATATATCGTTTAGGTGTAAGCGAACCCTACTCGGATATGCAAAAATACTTTCCCTATGGACAACAGCTGAATCCGACGCCTTTTATTAAATTTGTAGATATGCTAGAGCAGCTCCAAGTCAGACAGCAAAATGTCGGTAAACTGGAGTGCTTTAAGCAGCAAATACGTTTGCAGGAGCTCATTGTTTTTTTGCTGGAAAACCATCAGGTAACAGAAGGGCCCTCGGATTCATTGCGTGCTGTTAAGCGTTCTGTTACTTATCTGGAAGAAAATTATATGGAGAATATTACGGTAGAACAGCTTTCTCAGCAAGCGGGTATACGACGTTGGGAATATAGCACTTTATTTCAGAACCTTACAGGCTTTAAGCCTTTGGAATATTTAACGGATGTACGGATGAAGCGTGCTAAGGAGCTTTTGCTGCTCTCCAATGAGCCGCTTCGAGATATTGCGCATCGTGTAGGTTTTAAGGATGAGTATTATTTCAACCGTAGATTTCGGCAGTCCATGGGGATCTCCCCTAAGCTATATGCTCGAACTCATCAAAGTGAAGGTAGTATCAAGGATTATCTAGGCTCACACATTGAGCTGCCGCTGCGGCAATCAAGGATTGTTGTGATAGGTTATGAATTGGGTAATTTGCTCACGCTAGGCGTGAGGCCGGTTGGCGCTGATTTAACGGTAATCGGTAAACAGGTGGTTTATCGGAATGAGCTGCATAATATTAGCGATATTGGCCCTAAGGAGGATCTGGAAAGAATAAAAGCATTGGAGCCGGATTTCATATTTAACTGCAGTACTATGCATTCAGCTACTGCTCTCGTAGCGCATATTGCACCTACCCTGGTTATTAATAGAGAGGATTCAAACTTTGAAAAGCTAAGGTTAATTGCGACAGTAGTAGGTGAACGGCCAAAAGCGGAGAAGTGGATCAAGGATTATAAGACCAAAGTAAAGGCTCTGTGGTCGCAATATAGCTTGGATATAGGAGCAAAAGAAACGGTTACGGTTATCGTAATAGTGGATGGGGAGTTTTTTGTCATGGGCAACCATGGATTATCCTATACACTTTATCATCCGCTTGCGTTTAAGCCAGCCGAGAAGGTTAGAGAAATGATTGAGCAGGGGGTCGATTTTGAGGAAATTTCTGTTGAGATGCTAGCGGATTATGTAGGAGATCGGCTTTTTTTACTGGTAGGCGAAGAACCGCGTTCTGTTAATGCTGCGAATGATTTAATAAAAAGTCCTCTGTGGAAGGAGCTACCAGCTGTTCAAAGAAATCTTGTCTATCTTGTGGATCCGAAATGGAATTACGATGATTCGATTACACTCGAAAGGCTGCTGACTGTTCTTCCAGGTATTTTACGCAATAGCTCATAATTTGGTGGCTATATATCCTTAAAGTCTATTAATTTCACTAATAGTTAGGTAGGTTAATTTTAAATCGTCCGAAATGCATGTTTAGAGTATAATTGGAAGCAAGGAATTAAATGGGGAATTAGGAGCTGAAGCAATGAACCGTCCTATCATATCGATCCCAAGGACTGAAGTAGAATTCATACATACTATCGTTTCGATTGCTGCAATATTATTTACTATTACTTATTTAGTTATGACATGGACAGAGCTGCCCAATTCCATACCCATACATTTCAACTCGTTGGGCAAAGTGGATCGTTGGGGAAGCAGGTATGTTTTATTCATTCTTCCTTTGCTGTCGCTGGCTGTATATTTTGGCCTTTCTATTCTGGCTAAGTTCCCGCATAAGTATAATTATCCTGTCCAAATTACGGCGGGAAATGCTAAAAAGCAGTATTTAAATGGGCGTATATTATTAAGTTGGATGAAGGTAGAGATAGTTGTATTATTCAGTTATATAGAATGGCGAATCATTCAAACCGCTTTGGAAAGATTAAGTGGATTAGGTATTCTGTTCTATGTTATTTTAATTATCTTTATAATGACGATTTTTAATTATCTATTGCGCATGCGCAAATAGGCAAAAATTTAAAGCGACTGGACAATGCCAGTCGCTTTAAATCCATATATTCACTTTAGTGTGTAATCACTGTCTCTTACCTGTGTAAATTAAAACAGCGTCTCGGAGAAATTCGGCGGATCCTGGCTGTTTAGTATCATAAAAAGCCGTGAATCTTTCGTCATCGACGTACATCTGGGCAACTCCGGCATGTGCTTCTTTGGTATAGGTATCCCAATAAAAGCTCAACCATTGGCGATGCAAGTCGGCTGTTTTTTGTGCTAGCTCACCAGCAGGATCGCCGGTTGCAAAAGCTGCCGCTAATGTATCCATAACATCAGCCCCCAGCTTTTCAATTGCCGCATGTTGTTCCTCGGACATATTTTTAAGCTTCCTGTTGGATTTATCCACTTCTTTATCTCCGTATTTTTCTCTAATTTCTTTGCCGTATTTGGCCTCATTGTCGTCGATCAGTTTTTGTTTAAAGCCCTCGAATTTTTCTTTATCCGTCATGGTTATTCTCCCTTCAGTTAACGCTATTGTTTTCTCAACATTAGCGATTAACTCATCTAATTGAGCTCTTCGTTCAAGAAGCTTTTCATGGTGTTCGATCAATGCAAGGGCACCATCGAATTCGGGAGCAGTCATAATATCTCTAATACCTTCCAAGCTCACACCCAGCTCACGGTAAAAAAGAATTTGCTGCAGCCGATCTACCTCTGATTGCCCATAAATACGATACCCCGATGAATTGATTCTTGCCGGCTTAAGAAGGCCAATTACATCGTAATAGCGTAGTGTTCGGGTGCTGACACCTGCTATGTATCCTAGCTTTTGCACTGTGTATTCCATGATCAACCTCCTGATAAAATAACTATACTCCTTTACGTAACGTTAATGTCAAGGGGGAATAATACATCAATCGCATGTGCCACGCCATCCTCTTCACAGTGCTTCGTCACCATATTTGCCCGCTCCTGAACATATAACGGAGCATTCTCAACGGCAACGGAATAGCCTGCCTCGGCAAACATCGGCAGATCGTTGTCATGGTTGCCTATGGCAATCACGGATTCCTTAGCTATATTAAGATGCTGCTTCAAGAAACGAAGGGCTTCCCCTTTGTTAGCCTGCAGATTAGTAATTTCAATGTTATGGTTATCGCTAGGATGAATTTGTACAGGTATCGCTTTGAGATCCTCCATAATGGCAGTGAGCTTAGCGTCGTCGTCCTGCACATAGATTTTATAATAGATTTTATCGGAAGGGATAC
Source organism: Paenibacillus psychroresistens (assembly GCF_009728935.1). Taxonomy (GTDB): domain Bacteria; phylum Bacillota; class Bacilli; order Paenibacillales; family NBRC-103111; genus Paenibacillus_AC; species Paenibacillus_AC psychroresistens. The sequence goes on from NZ_CP034235.1 coordinate 1,001,232, forward strand.
TGCCCACAAAAACGGGTAAATGGGGATAGTCGCGTTGGATAGAGTGAACCAAATGAGAGTCTTGAGCAGCAAACATCGCGTCGCGCGTGTAAACTCGGTAAAGCGCACGATGTTTTTCAATTGTGGCAAGGATATAACTCATATGAGCTGAAGGCAAGGGAAAGGAGATGAGCTCTTGATCTGCTTGCATATCGTATACATGGGCACCGTTGCTGGCGAATAAATAAGAGACACCTTTGAACTTATGCACGATAGGAAGCGCTGCTGCGAACATTTTACCTGTAATAACGGCTACTATAACACCTTCGTTTATTACACGCTCTATAGCCTTGAGATTCCGATCACTCAAACGCAGCTGGCGATCAATTGTAGTGCCATCTAAATCAAGCGCGATTAATTTGAAGTGAGTATTATTCATCTAAGCTGTCTCCTCGCCATTTACTCTAGATAATGGATTTGATTCCTATATTGCTCCAATAGTTGTTTGTTATACTCATCTCCACCATCTAAATTGCTGGATAGAAAAACAGGAGGTGTAATCCCTCTTTTAAGCAGAAGCTCAATAGTTTGCGATATCGTTGCATGCATAATAGTCACACCTGTTACAGTGGAGAGAGGGGCTGTTTTCTCTGGCAGTCCTTCAATCGCCAAGGCTGCATCGCCTTTTTCACCCATCATATCTAGAATAATATCAGCGAGCTCAAACAAGCGTTTCCCGCTAGAATGGCGGCTTAGACTATCACTAGAGTAGCTCATTGAAGTTAACGCAACAACTTTTACGCCATTTTCTATTGCCCATAAAGCCAGCTCGATGGGTACGGTATTGCGTCCCGAAACAGAGGCAATCACTAGCACATCGCCTTGTTTAATCTTCGTCTCCGAAAGAACGGCTGCAGCAATTCCCGATATTCGCTCATACTTGGAAGTTCGGGTGGGAGGGAAAGTTTCCAAGGTCATACCCGGCAGAAAAATAGGGTTCATCAGCATGAACCCGCCAGCTCTATAGAATACCTCTTGTGCAAAAATACTGGAATGACTGCAGCCCGTAATATAAATCGTGCTTCCATTCTCTACAGTGTCAGCGAATAGTTGAGCCGTCTTTTCCATGGCTTCTATTTGTGTTTCCAACACTTTGTCTAAGTTATCTTGCACAGCTTGAAAGTAACGTTTTATCTGCAGCATGGCTCTTTCACCTCAATGTCCAGTTTCATCGTACCGTAGATTTTCGTTATCATTGTAGACGCCACTGCCTGGGAAATTGATCGATTTCAGAATCGTTGGTTTAATGCCGAGGGCAAGTAAATTTTCTGCTACCTTAGCTTCAATGGCCCACATAATAGTAGCTGCAGATATTCCGGATGCTGGGCATATCGATAAATCCAATTCAGGAATCTTAACCATCGCATCAAGTGGAGGGGCACAGTTATCCAGGACTAAATCGGCAACTTCAAATAGGCGCTTTCCCGTCGAATGCTCGCTTTTTAGTAGAGTAGAGAATGCTACACTTGTCATGGCAATCACATAAGCTCCCATTTCCTTAGCAGTAAGCGCAATATCGACAGGTAAAATACTTTTTCCAGATACACTGCCGACAATCAGCACATCACCTGGCTGCAGATTGCTTGCTCTCAACGCATATTTGATGAAACCTTCCAGATTGCGATCCTTGGTTGCATCCTCGGGACGTTTCCTAACGGGGTTTTCGATTTCAAATTTAATCCGCAAGGGCTTGAAATTGGACATTCCGCCAGCTCTATTGATCAGCTCGCTGTCTAGCATATGGCCTGTATCGTAAATATGAATACAATTGCCATTGGCAATCGCTTTGGTGATGGCATCTGCAGCCGCATCAATTGATGGGCCTTGTTCATGCTCAATTCGATGAATGAGTTCTTTTAATTGTTGGAAGAAATTTTCTTTTAACATAGTTTTTTATTCACATTCCTTTCGTATATCTAAATTTTATCAGTAATTAAACTAAATTATAATTTCGATGTCCTTCGATGTCAATTGAATTGTTTTCATTTCCTTTCTAATTCATTTATCTTTATAGATTTACATATCGGAATAGGTTATACTTCTTTCATATGATTATAGGTGGTGGATTCAAGCTATGTATGCCATGCAGCGCCGCAAGGAAATTCTCAGAGTTATCAAAGAAAGTGGGTTTAAACCCGTTTCCGAATTGCGTGATATTTTTCAGGTTTCGGAGGTTACGATTCGTTCTGATCTACGCTATCTCCAGCAAGAGGGGAAGATAGAACGTAATTATGGCGGAGCTATGATTAAAGATGATCCAGATTCTATGCCATTCTCGGTAGCCTCTCAGCTGCTTGGTGAGACTAAATCAACGATTGCCCAAGCTGCCGTCCAATTAATTCAATCAGGCGATAGCTTGTTTCTTGACGGAAGCTCAACAACACTGCTGTTAGCAAAGCTAGCCCGTCCAATTGAGCATATAACAGTAATCAGCAACTCAATCCCTGTTTTCGAGGTGTTTAAAGAGTTGACGACTGGAACCTTAATTGGGATACCCGGTACCTTGAATCCGCGTACTCAAACGTTCGTTGGACCTTATGCGGAGAAAATGATCAGCGATCTTAGAGCAACAAAAGCTTTCATAAGCCCTAAAGGCTTATTGCTAGAGGGCTTGCGTGATATCACAATGGCTGAAGCCGATATTCGCAAAAGAATGATGGATTCGGCAAACGAGGTAATTGTATTGGCCGATTATAGTAAATTCAACAACCTTCGCACCTTATTTAGAATCGAAAGCTTTGATGCGGTTAACACGATTATTACAGATCAGATGCCGGATGAGATGTATATGAAGCTTTTTGAGGAAAAGAATATTAGGGTGATTATCGCTGATAGCAAAGGAGACTAAATCTTATGCGTTATGTGCTTGGTTTGGATGGCGGCGGCAGTAAGCTATTGTGTGTAATTGCAGATGAAACAGGTCGGATGATAGGGTCCAGCTTAGCAGGTCCAACCAATTCAAGCTATAACACACCCGAAGAAATCGAGCTTTCGATCACTTCCGTGATTTCAGAAATCCTCGCTAACCATAATATAGCTCGGCAAGATGTTTCGATCGTTTATGGTGCATTGCCTGCCGATGGACAGCTTTCTATTTCAACGATAACTAAAAATCTTCATGATGGGGTAAAGGTAAACCTGTGTGGAGAGTACGTGCTTTCTTTGTTTGGAGCCATTCAAGAGGATTATGGAGCGGTTGTTCAAGCAGGAACGGGCTCGTTTGCGCACATTCGAACACCCAAGACGGAGATTACCGTTGGCGGTTGGGGGCCGATTCTGGGTGATGAAGGCTCGGGCTATTATATTGGCAAGAATGCATTGATGGCATGCGTTAGAATGGCAGATGAACTAGGGATATTTACTATTCTACAGGAACGGATTTTAACCTATTGCAAACAGGTGAAGATGAGGGATTTGTGTACTTTGATTTACGCCACACCAAGCAATAAGCAAAGCACATTGATCGCTTCGTTATGCCCGATTGTCGGAAAAGCGGCAGCTGAAGGGGATAAAGTAGCCATAGATATACTCGAGGATGCAGCAGAAATGCTATTCATGCAAGCCAGCTCCGTTTTAAAACTGCCAGATGTGGAAGCAAGGTTTCCTTTAACAGTAGCTGGAGGAGTCTGGAAAACCAATCCGCTGTTATTTAATTGCTTCTCTACAAAAATTAAGCAGCTTTTCCCGCAGATTGATTTACGTTATCCTTTATTTGAGCCGGTGATAGGCGGTGTACTTCTTGGTTTAAGAGACCTCGGATTTCCTGTAAAAGCAAAAATCGAGGAGCTTAAACACCATTTTTCAGCCTATTCCATTTCTGCGGATTTGTTTCAGTAGTTGATTAGAGCAGGCCGAAAAGCCAGAGATTAGTGATTGCTTCGACATATAACATATAGTATAAAACCTCCAAATGAGCAAGGTTTTTGATACGTGGCGGATTACGCTTAGAATTAGATGTGTTGGCTAGAATGATCTGGCTATATTTGTGCTTAAAGGCATTAACAGTAACAAGTTTATGATATCTAGTTTGATTTTCACGGATTTCTGGAGAATTTAATTTAAGGATGGCTTGATCGATTTGAAAGGCTAGAGCTTTAACATCCTCCGATTCATAAACGAGCCCAATTCCAAAATGCTGCAGGGTAAAGCCAATCTCTCCATGATTAGGGCCGACCACCAGCTTAGAGCGTGCAACGCCTTCGGTAAGGGGGCCGCTTTGACCTAAAAAGCTTTTTCTATAAGGGAGAACAATGATATCCGAGAGGTTGAAATAAAAGTCGACTTGCTCATTGGGAATATAACGAATATCTAAAAATACTTTATCCCTGATCTTATATTGCTCTAGTATTTGGAGTAAATCGTCTTTATTAAAACAGCTTTCTGAACCTGCTATAAGCAAGGTTGCTTCTTGCTCCATATTTGCCAACGATTCTAATAAAAGATCTATACCTTTCTCGTGTCTAAGTCCGCCAAAAGCAAGTAATAAGGGCCTTTTATAAGCTTTCAACTGTTGAGCAATTAAAGTATGGATCTCTAGGTCATGGGCGTTTGTTGAATATGAAATCTCGTCTGTTTTCTGTAGGTTAGGCAAAAGCACGCTTTCCACACGGTTCGCAATATCTGCTCTGAATTGAACTAAGCGATTTTTGGTGTATTCACCATGCACGACTAACTTTTGCAGAATGTTCCATTTTAAAAGCTTTGTGAGCATATTGGACTTGCTTTTTTGTGCGGGAAACCTATGCAAAGTGCCCGATAATTTTAAGCCAAGGGTTAGAGGAAAGAAAAGATACAGAGCTAATACACAGCAATCGACATATAGAAAGTGAATTCTTTTGAAGCCATGGGCTCTTGCGTAAACTAGAACATATAAGGTAATAAGCATGCTTTTTAATCTAGTGGGCAGATAGTTAAGAATTTGTTGGATACGTTGAGGGATATAGGTGGTTATCGATAGATGCTCGAGATAACTAGAGGTTGTATTTTCATGATTGGGACATGTTAAAAATGTTAGCTCTAAAGCATTATTGGCGTCTAGTAGACCTTGAATGACGGTATTATCATAATGCGTATGATGGCCATCGCTAGCGTGGTCGAATAATAATGTTTTCATGGTAGCCTCCTTGAATCATTCAGACTTAAGAGCTGAAGCTCTTCAATCTAATTTACGATACATTTTGTATCATGTCAAGCGATACCTAAAATCCTCCAGAAGCGGAATGACCTAACCGGAGATTATAATTGACTGATCGTAGCTTCCGTTCCCTCTACAATAATCGGGTGTTTGCTAGGATCGAGCCAACGCATGAGCATTAATAATTCTGATTTGCTCATAGCTGTACAGCCTAGAGTTCCGCTTGCTTCCGATGACCAAATATGTAGAAAAATAGCACTGCCTTTGCCTGAAATTTGCATTGGATTATAGTTGATGACAACCGCATAATCATATAAATCATCTTTTCTTAAAAGCTTCTCTGCCGAGCTCCACCTCCCGTTCACAGGCCCATTCTGCCAAGTGTTGTAGTAAGTAGACTGACTATCATCTACCCAGTAATCATTAGGACTTGTTTTTGTATAAGGCAGCTTAGTGCCGGGATTTTTAAATTTCCCGAAGGCAGATTCTAATGTGTAAATACCCTCTGGAGTCGTTTTATCTCCTTCATGAAAATTAGCTGAAAACCCGCGAATTCCTATTACGCCTTGTTTAGCCGCAAACTTCTCAGACCAGATTCCATTTGTTTTCTCATAAGCTGTGATTTTGACGGAAGTTTCTCCATATGAGGGTGCCGTAACTATAATAGCTTGCTCTGCATTGCCTAAGCCATGTAATTTCTCAACTGCTAATGCTGGCATTTGTAGTGAAGTCCGGTTACTTAGCTGTTTCGGTCGATTTTTTAATGCCTTTATCTCTAGCTTTTCTTGCAAATTCTTAATAAGCTGAAGGGCTTCAGCACGTGTGAGGAGTTTATTACCGTTAAAGCCTGGGATGGTTGCCGATGTTTCTCCCTTGGCTAATCCATTGTCGAGTAAATATTGAATCGCAAATTTATCCTCGTAATGGACACCTTGTGTGGCAGATATGAGCTCAGCTGTATATTTACGTGTGATAGAGGTGTTGCGACGTTGGCTTATGGGGTAATTGTGTGTGGCAGCTACAAGGTAGAAGGGATCTGACCAAGCGGTATCACCTGTGTTTGAAGTGGGCAGCACTCCAAAAGAGCGCAGCAATAAAGCAATAAATTGCTCCTCCGTTATCGGTTCATTCGGTCGAAAGGTCTGATCCTCGAAGCCAAAAGTAATCTCATGCGCAATAGACCAATTTACAGTTTCATAGGCCCATTGAGCAGGAGTTACATCTTTAAAAGCTAAAGGTACTGGTTGAACAGCGGCAGAGGTGGTAGTCTGACTAAGAAAGCAACATGCAAACAAGGCAAGGCAAAAGCAGCTCAAGCTAAGTTTAATGTAGTAGATTTTCATCGCTCGCTCACCTCATGACTTCCATAAGTACATATACTACTTTTTGGCTGAAATGAAACACGATTTATTTTTTAAATTCGACATTATATTTAGGATTTGGACCTTTGTTTAAATAGTCTTGATCAATGAAATCAGCTAGATACTTTTTACCGAAAAGCTCATCATATTGCAGTTGTTTATACTGCTCGACGACTGCTTTGTCTTTTTCCGGCACTTCTGCGTATAGCTTCTGATCGGCATCGATCACCAGATTAGAGATTAAACCTGGTACCTTGCGGGAAACCTCGAAATTAGCTGCGAACGGAGCGGGCATTTTCAAATTGAGAGCATCCAGCACATAAGCACCTAGGAATGAATTGCTCATAATCGGGAAGCTTTTGTTAGGCAAGTCCATGTTGGACCACATTACAAAAGGCACGCTGTGCATTTTTTTAATTTCCTCTAGCGACCATTCCTCAGGTTTACCAGATTGCACAAATCCAGACTGATGAAAAACATCATAATCAAAGCCAAGCATTGGTAAATGATCCCCATAGAACACAATAACCGTGGGTTCAGCGGATTGCTTAAAATGATCAATGAGCAGCTTCAGACCATGGTCTGCATCGTGTGCACCTTGCGTATAATTGTCGATTAGCTGCTGTGCAGCAGGTGTGAAATTTCCTTTAACTTTGATCGGCAGATTACTGTATCGTGTCTTACCCTCGTAAGATCCATGATTCTGCATCGTTATGCCATAAATGAACATCGGGTCTTCTGTTTTATCTACTTCTTCTATTAAATTACGTGAAAACTCATCATCTGCAATAAAGCCGCCTTTGATCTCAGGATTAATAAAGTTCTCCGAGCTTTTAAAGCTTTCGAAGCCCAAGTATTTGTAAACATTCTCACGATTGTAGAAGTAGCTAACATAGGAATGCAGCGCTAAGCTTTTGTAGCCCTGACCGGAAAAATAGCTAGCTAGGCTAGGCAGCGGCTTATGGATATATTGCTGATAAGCAATGGCACCGTTAGGTAGAAAGCTCACCGAATCTCCAGTTAAAACCTCAAACTCTACATTGCTTGTGCCTCCACCGATTTGCGGGGATAGCATGTAACCAGAGGTGGTTTCTTTTTGCAATTGGTGAATAGTCGGTACCGGGTCTTCGCTGAAGGTTACATTTGTCATTAACGTAGGATCCCAGAAAGCTTCATTCATCACGAAAATAACATTTGGCTTCTTGGTTGTTGCTGGAATAGAACCGCCAACTTTAGCTGAAGCAGTCAGGCTTTGAGTGGACAGCTTATCGGCGATAGCCTTAATGGAAGCTTCACTGTATCCATCTGGGGTTGGCATCTTGGAGTTCTGTAAATTCATCATAAAAGCAAGCGACTGCCCATTTAGTGAATAATTCTGCTGCTGATTCCAGAGGATATTCGAAACCTGACTTTTCTGCATCAGCCATTTAACAGGTGGAATCTTGATGGCGAATAAATACAATAAAAGCAGAGAGACTAGCCCCACAGAAATTCTTGTGATTAGAGGGAGTGAGAACCGCGGTAGCAGCAAACGCATCAAGAATATAAGCCCAATAAACACGACTAAGACTACTATATAACGGAGCATGGAAGCGTTCATAACTAAAGGCAGGATATCGACAACTTCTTTATTCATCTTCAGGTCCCATGGAAAGAACGGAACACCAATTAATTTGATCTTAAAATAACTAATCAACGAACCCAAGACTAACAGCAAGCTTGTTACAGCAAGCGAAGGAATTAGCGAGCCAAGCAAACAATAAACGAAAACTACGATTAGAAAATCGATTAGCACATTAAGATTAAGTAGATTTGAATGTACTGTCATCCAATTTAAAGTATCATGGATCGAACGTCTTTGGATAAATTCAACTCCGAAGGTTAATAAGTAGGGGGCAATGAGGAGGACGGCTAAAATCAAGCTGTATTTCAATTTGGGATTTCGTTCAATGCGGGAAGGCTTTCGCAAACGGTTAAATGGCGATAGCTTCGATAGTTTGATTTGCATGTTAATATAGGACTCCTTTAAAGTGGCTCTTAGGTAAGCGTTGCTAGTAAAATACTTTCCTTAACATATTTTAATAGTATAAAGGAGAATTGTGAAGGAAATATGAAGAATTAATCGAAAGTAAGTAAAAATACACCTGATTTATCAGATCAGGTGCATTCTCAATCAAATTCAGTTGCTTTAATGGAGTCAACCATTCCCGCATAACCTTGTGTCATATTAGCGATATATTGCAGAATGGTATCACTCCAGCCATAAATATAATAAGTGTTTGGATCTTGTGGAGGGACCATGACGCTGCGGTATGGAGCAATATCGATAATAAAAGCTATTACTTCACGATTCACCGCTTTGCGATAGCGAGCTAGCTCGCTGTAGAAGTGGCTGCCACTGTTTTGCTGCTCATCGGTGATTATGATAATGTTATCAACCTTGCGTTTTCTAGCTATCAGCTCTTTGATTGGTGCTCCGGTATCCGTCCCACCTCCTGCTTTGATTTGTGACGCCTGTGTTAAAATACTGTCATACAAGGAAGGCTTGGCATCGATAACTTCCGTATTGAATAACCAGAACAAGCCATGTCCACGTGTCTTTTTATACAAGGCATAAGCAAACACCGAACCTATTTCCAACAAGTCACCTTGCATCGACCCTGAGATATCGAGAAAAATGGCTGTTTTGCCTTCGACCGCAGGTACATTTCTAAACGTTATGTCGACAGCCTCTCTAAGTGCGTCCTTTATCACAGGAGCGTTCACATGGTGAAAGGCATTAACAAACCGAAAAGGTAGAATTTTTGCTTTTTGCAAGGCGATTTGGTCGGTCAATCTTGCTGCGATGTAATCTTGATTGCCTTCCAAGACACCTGCGCGATCCAATGCATTCAAGTGGCGCAAGAGAGCAAATGTTGGCATTTGATAGAGAATTGCTTCCCATACCGCTTTGGACGGTTGAATTACACCAGTTACCACTTCATATGTGAGCTTGCCTGCTGTGATCCAATGTATACGTTCGCTATCGGTTTCGGCGGATTTCAGCTTTTCCATCGCTTGAATCTGCAGAATTAAGCTAAGATCAGCCTCTTTGTTCAAAAGATAACGAAACAGTGCTTCCTGTGTAGGATCCTTCGCGATTGGATGGGCTGTAGAAATGACGTCTGCGAGATTGAAGCCGCGTCCGCGCCCATTATATTTCATCGCCCAATATTCAGAAACCTCTCTTAGAAAAAGCTTAACCGCTCGTTTGATTGCCCGACCGCCTTGACCTCGCCCCATGCTTTCCAATATCGTCATGAAGTCAAAAAGATCAGAAGGAATTCGAATGACCTTGCTGAATATTTCTGCGAAAAGCTCAGGACGTACGCTGGACAGCTTAGCTAATCCGTAAATGGGCTGAATTCGCATATAGCCTTCATTTCGAGCATAGACAATGGCTTTTGCAGCGAAGTTTGGATCCTTTTTTAGCATTTGGTCATGGATTTCATTTGCCTCCATCAAAAGCTGCGTTTGATCCGCATAAAAAGTATTTGCTAGCGTATTTGTCATTAGTGTTTGTACATACTGCTCTTCCAACGTGCGTTCATAAGCGGGAAAGCTCTCGCGGTTACGAAAGGTTGGAAGAATTGTTGCGAAAATTTTAGTTGCTTTACTCATTATTAGGACCTCCATAGAATAATACGTGAGGAAGGACAGAGAAGGTATAACTCCTTCAATAGAAGGAATTGGCAGGATAGTAGTCTGCAGTCTTAGGACGAAGTAACCCTCTCTAGCGCCTCACGTTGTTGCTTTATTAATATTGCGAAGAAAGTAACAGAAAAGGTACAAATTAAGTGCCTTTACCATTTGGCGACTTCACCTTGCGATGAAGGCCGGAATCGAACCGACAGTCACTTAAGCCCGAAGTAACCCTTTCAAACGCCTCACAAATTATAAAAATGTGTTAAACAATTTGATATTGTTTTTTGGAGTATCGGTTAGCATAAGCCGAGGCTACATAGGAATCTGGTTTGATGACGGGGACCATGCCAAGTGATTCGACTCGGAAAACCATTTCAGCAACGAAAAGTGCTGTTTTATTGCGCATTAGGTTGGAGCCTGCATCAATGTGAATGTAGGATTCGAACGAACCACCTTTATAGACATAAGGTAAAATCAGATCCTCCATTTCCCTGCGCTTTTCCTCACTAAAATACATAGCAATTTCTTCGCTTAAAGTGGTTTCTGTAGATAGCTTTTCTTTGATGGAAACTAGCTGTCTAGGAATGATAACCTGTCGGTAGCAAGCCCATGCTCCTTTACCGGGTCTTTGAATAACAACACCTGTAATGAACTGGGTATATCCACGATGGACTTGGCAATCTGTGCCAATGATGAATTTGTACTCTGAGTTTGGGTCTTGTTTAATGAAGCGAATGATTCGGCCATGGACCTGCTCCAGATTTAGATTCATCTCTGTGGTATTGCGGAACTCCAACCTTTGGCTTAGGCTGTTTGTTTTCTTTTTCATAATTTTCACCTGTACCCTAACGGTAGGCATTGTTCCTTTCTTGTATGTAGTTGGCAGGGAAAGAGGGACTCGAACCCCCACGATACACTGATTAACAGTCAGCTGCTTTACCAATTAAGCTACATCCCTATATTCAATTTTGGTCGGAACAGCAGGGTTCGAACCTGCGGCCTCATACGCCCAAAGTATGCGCTCTCCCAAGCTGAGCTATATCCCGATTTGGAGGATAGGAACGGATTCCCACCGTTGAATCTGTCAGCCACCTAGTGCAGCAGCTTCTTTGACCTTGTATACCCATCCATATTGTGGTGATGCTGAAGGGACTTGAACCCCTAACCTACCGATTAAAAGTCGGTTGCTCTGCCAATTGAGCTACAGCGTCATAGTGGGGAGATCGGAGAGGATCGAACTCTCAATAAACGGTTCACAGCCGTTCGCGGTAACCACTTCGCCACGTTCTCCATGATTTTTGGTGGTCAGAGACGGGATCGAACCGCCGCTGCATGGTACTTCAAACCATCGCTCTACCTACTGAGCTATCTGACCTAATTGGTGACGCATGTGGGATTCGAACTGGGCGTTACACGAGTGAAAGTCGTGTGGCTTAGCCGCTTGCCGAATGCGTCAAAATTGCAACAAAAAAGACTGCTAGTTGTACCAGCAGCCTCAACTTACCTATATGTATAATAATCTGAAGTCCAAATTGGACACAGTACTATAACATTATGCAGAACATCCTTCCTTGGGTGGAAAGCGGCGCTGACTTAGGTATGTAAAACTGCGAATACGATAAAAATTCTTCTCGGATTGCTTTTGGGATTTCTCGTTTTGTTTAAAATGGGATGGATTGTGCATTTTCAAAACCTCCACTAAATTTAGTTTGAAATGAAAAAAGACTACCCGCTCTCCCCAGGATCTTTTCTTGGTAAAAAGAAAAGACCACTAGATGAGCACCAGTAGCCTAACAACATATTCTATAGGAATCACATTCACATGTTAAATGATTCGGATATTCATTATAAAATGTCGGAAAGCGACATTTCACAATAAACGAAAGGGTTGTTAAAGCTAGGAATATTTAGTTGGAAATAATTGTTTAATTGCGGATATTGCAGATGCTTCTCATTTAGATATTGTTCATGTTTAAATGATTTTCCAATAAAGTTTTCCATGCTTCTCACCTGCTTTCGTTTTGATAAACCGTATCTTATCATAGAAATTTATTCCTGTAAATACATTATTTTCTTTTATTTTTCATAATAAAAGAGCTACTGAGATTCAGCAGCCCCGTAAATTCTTTATGATGTTTAGTGCTCATCTGGCCAAATGCCGAGATGAAACTAACAACTGTTATCCTTCTTATGGAGAATGGATGACAAAGAAAAAGGGTGCTGTGTATTAAATTCTTGTTTAAACGTTTGTTTATTATTCGGTAAATGAAGATAGGTCAAGTGATTAAACATGATTCATACACTCCTTTCTGCTCTGCCTCTTAATTTTGTTCAAAGCTTAACTCATGGACAAGGAAGCTGTCAATTCTTTTATTTCAAAGTGAGGAAAGAGGGCGGATAGGTACGCACTGCTCTACCAGCTGAGCTACTCCACCTAAGTGGAGGTTGGATTCGAACCAACGACAGGTCGATTAAAAGTCGAAGTAACTCATCCATACGCATCACTTTGTCAACAAAAACTATAAGCCTAGTTATAATATGGATTACCAAGTGTTGTCAATACAATTTTTAATTAGCTCGATTAGGTTTCTTGTTCTGCTAACTAGAAACACAATCGAATTCTTTGGAATTGCTTAATTGTGATAAACAATAATGATGATTATAATAAAATTTTATTATGAAAAGCATTGACAAACATTTCCTTGCCCGCTTATTATGACATTATCTTCATTTCGAAAAGGAGGCCAACCAACATGATTCGACTAAGCCATTTGCAGAATTCAAAAAATCATTTTTTACAATCGCATAAGTTAACCTGTTTTATTGGCCTCTACGGGCCTGTCGCAAGCCGAGATTAGTGGGATTTTTTCGCTATATCGCAGCCGCTGCGCATTTATTCGCAACACGAAGACCGTAGGCTAATAGCTTGCGGTTTTTTGTATGCTCCCAAATTAGATAATCTGTTTAATGATCCCGCCTTGGATTATCTAATGAAGAAACATCTCATTCAGCTTGTTGGAAATGATGCAGTTACATCGGCTGCACGACTAACTAAAGGTTTTTCTTTTGCACAGCTGAATGAGTTTTATGTGTCCGCAGCCTTGCAGCATCATTACGACAATCGGGTGAATTGCGAGGGTTTGATTCAAGAGATGAATCAAGCGCAGAATAAAAGCCGCATGCATGTGTGGTATGATGAACAAATGGAGCAGCGAATCGGGTTTAACTAATAAAAGTAGGGGGATCGAAATGACAGTAATCCCAGCCAATACCCAGATTTTGATTTGTATCGTAGGGATTATTGCTTGTTTAACCTACTATGTTAGGAAAAGATCAACTAAAGCAGTTCTGATTACGCTTATATCACCGGGAATGGGGCATCTTTATCTAGGCTCTTATAAATCCGGCTTCATGTATTTGTCGATTCCTAGTTTGATAATAATTACCTTTCCACTTGTATTTTCAATTATTTCTCTATTAATTTTTGTGTACTTATGGGTAGTTTTCCTTGCATTTATTGTCCTATGGATAGTATGTATTGTGGATGTTATCGACTTATCCAAGCAAGCTATTGAGGATAAAACGTTAAAGCATTCCATTGGGATTTTAGCTTTGGGGATTGGTTATGAATGGTTATCTATCAAAAAAATGAAGATGGGCTAATCTGCTTGATCTGAAAAGATCTGTAGATTAGCTTTTTGTATGCGGTAATCTAGTTTGAAGGGAAGCTAGCCCCCTAGTCGAATATATATCAATAGTAACTATGAGGAGGTAATCTATGTTTAAGCTTCAATTATCGAATAAAACGGCTATTGTGACTGGTGGGGCGGGAGGAATTGGCTATGACATCGTGAAATGGCTCGCGGAAGCGGGGGCTGCTGTTGTGATTGCTGATTTATCTGATTCAGGAGCCGAAAAAGCGAAGGTTCTATGCGATGCGGGACAACGCGTTTTATATATTAAGACAGATGTAACCAAGGAAGCGGATATTGAACGCATGCTGACAGAAGCGGCATCCAATTATGGCGGGATAGATATTTTGGTGAATAATGCGGGGATTTATCCAAGAGCAAGTCTGCTAGAAACGTCGGAAGCCTTATGGGATTCCGTTATAGATATCAATTTAAAAAGTATGTTCCTCTGCTGTAAGCTAGTTATTCCCTATATGCGTCAAAAAGCAAAAGGAGCCATTATTAACCTTGGTTCGAGTCATGCGATTGTTGGGATGCCAGAGTTATTTGCTTATTCTGTATCCAAAGGCGGTGTAGCTACACTTACAAGAAATTTAGCTGGAGCTTATGCGCGCGACCGAATTCGTGTCAACTGTGTTAATCCCGGATGGGTGGCAAGCGAAAGAGAGATTATGGAACAGCTAGCCATTGGCCAAACGATTGAATGGATGATGGAAATGGGAAAATCACTGCCATTGGGTCGTTTGCAGACTGGCGATGATACCGCTGCACTCGTATTGTTTCTCGTTAGTGATTTAGCCGATCAAATTACTGGACAGGTGATTAATGTGGATGGAGGTATAGGGGTTGGTTCATTATCAGAGGAAAAGAGGTGAGCATAGATGACAAAAACAGATCCAAAGCTATATCTAGCACTTGATAACTGCTTTGCTAAAAAACGCTGGACGAGCCCTAATGAATGGGTGAAATTGATTCACGACCTTGGAGTTTATTATGTTGAAGCAAGTTCGGATAATGAGTTTGACCCGCTTTATGGCGATCCAGCTTATTTAGCTGATTGGTTAAGTGAAATGAAGGAAGCCTGTACAAAATGGGGGGTACATGTCGCTAATTTTTACTCGGGGCATGGCTCTTACACAACCTTGGGATTGGCTCATACGGACATTCGCATTCGCGATCGTATGTTGAATGATTGGCTTAAGCCTATGGCGTTACTCTCTGCTCAAGCTGGTGCTGGGCTGGGTTTTTACTGTCACGCCTATTCGAATGCTGTGCTTCAAAACGGGCAGGCTTACATGGAAACCGAACAGGATTTGTATCGCCGGCTTGCGGAGCTTGCTGTTTATTGTAAAGCATGTGGGGTGCGAACGCCTGGTGTGGAACAGATGTATTCGCCAAACCAAATTCCGTGGACGATTGATGGTGCGGAGAAGCTGCTTCGTGAAGTGTACCGGATGTCTTCCAGCTCCCCGTTCTATCTTACGCTCGACACAGGTCATCAAAGCGGGCAACGCCGATACATGCGGCCATCGGCATCTATTATACGCGAGGCGGCGGGTAGAGTTAGACAGGGTGAGCGACTACGCGATTTCTGGCTTGGCCCGGAAACGGCGAGCAATTTGTTCGCTGAGCTGGTGAAAAGCCCAATTGAGCAAGAAGTGGATATTCTCACTCAAATGGATGATGAAATGAACAAGTTTCCTCAGCTTTTTGCAGATTACAAGGATGGGGATACTTATCTCTGGCTGGAAAAGCTCGCTCGGTATTCACCAATCATTCATTTGCAGCAAACCAATGGGACATCATCCGCGCATCAGCCGTTTACTGAAGAGTATAACAGTTCAGGAGTCATTTTCGGTGATCAGGTGCTGCAGGCAATTAGCAAATCTTATCAAGATTCTTCAGTGGAGGGAATGCCTCCAGTATGCGATGAGATTTATTTAACGTTGGAAATTTTCGCGGGAACAAGTGAAATGAATAGTGATATTAAGCACAAAATTCTTGAGTCTGTAAAATATTGGCGTAAGTATATCCCTCAGGACGGAATTAGATTAAGCGAAGCTTTGCGGCTTATTACTTTAGCTTAGATTGACTGTATAACAAAAGCGGAGATGAAGGTAGGGAACAGAGTGAAGCCAATCATAAGTGTCACAAGCTATAAGAATATTAAAGCGGTTACGATTGAAAACGAGCAGTTGATTGCACAGTTTCTACCTGACTATGGCGGCAAAATGGCATCGCTGATTCAAAAGAAAACAGCAAGGGAGTTTTTAGTTCAAGCTCCCAATGAGTTATATAGAGTTCTGGAATATGATGGAGATTATGTGGATGCTGAATGCAGCGGCTTTGATGATATGTTTCCGACGATTGATAAGGTCTATTACCCGGAATATCCGTGGAAAGGAGTCGAAATTCCAGATCATGGCGAGGTTTGCGGCTTAAGATGGGATTATGAGATTAGAGCGGATTGTCTATATATGGCTGTGAATGGAGTAAGGTTTCCGTATAAGCTGGAGAAATGGATTAAATTTGCACCGAGCGGGAAATTAAATATCAGCTATAAAGCGACTAATTTAAGCAATTATGCTTTTGATTTCCTCTGGGCGGCACATCCGATGATTAACGCCGAAGCAGGTGGAGATATTCTTGTCCCCTATCAAGGTCAACAAGAAGTAATTACGATGTTCTCAACCGACGGAAAGCTAGGTCAATATGGAGATCAGATAGCTTGGCCTAACTTTGTATGCAAGGACAAGAGTAAGCTTAACCTCGCCACATTAGAGGGGAATTCAGAGCGGAAGCTAGCTTATAAATATTATTTTAAAGATAAAATTCCGGAGGGCTGGTGTGCGTACCGGTATAAATCGGACGGGACGACACTTAAGTTAAGCTTCCCAGAAGCTGAGGTACCTTATCTCGGTGTATGGATCAATGAAGGCGACTTTAAGGGCTTTAATAACCTGGCACTGGAAATGTGTACGGGCTCCTTGGATCGACCGGATGTTGCCAAAAGGTTTGGGCAGAATAGTGTACTTCCTGCGAATGGTGAATATGCATGGTATTTGGATTTTGAAGTGACAGAGTAGGAATGTGACGAAACTTGAAAAAAAGGTAACAAATCGGTAAAAATGTTGACATTTTAATTCGATTATTGATAACATTGTAATACTGAACGATTTTGGCGTTTTGAATATAGTTGAATGAGGTAAGAGCTATGAATAAATATGATGAACCATTAGCCAGGGCATTGCATACCAAAGAGATTGTTAAGCAGCTGCGTACGGATATTATTCTGGGGAAATATAGACCAGGATCGAGAATGATAGAAGCTACTATCGCTAAACAGATGGGGATCAGCCGCGCTCCAATCCGTACATCGTTGCAGATGCTGGCACAAGAGGGCTTAGTGTTAAATCTATCAAACGGCGGAACAGAGGTTGTCGGATTTTCAGTAAAGCATTTTGTGGATCTATTTGATTTGCGATTAATGCTGGAGAAAAAAGCTTTGGAATTAATTCTGATAAGTAATTCCTTTAACTATAGACCGATTTTTGACATCATGGAAACCTTCGAAGCCTATCGCAAAAAATCCTTGACCACAGAAATTACAAGCTCGGAGACATCCTTTTTGGATGTGCAATTCCATCGCAGCTTAATTAATATGCTGGAGAATAACCCATTACTTGTCGCATGGAATACCATGGCAAACGTGTTTCAAGCTATTCTGGAAATTACTAATATGACTAGCTCTAGCTTTGAAGAATTTTATAATGATCATAGACGATTGGCGGATCTTGTTATTCAGAAGAATCCCAGCTGCGTAGATGAGCTTATAGCGCATATTTCCAAATCTAAAGATATCATTGTGTATAGAATGGAAAAGATTTATTCGAATGCAGAAGAATAGTCATTAAACTTATATCCTTAATAAGGCTAACCAGCAAGGTCTGAAAAGATCTGCGGGTTAGCTTTATTTTTGTGAGCTCAAAGGTTAAAGTAATAAATTGTATACAATTTATTAAAATTGTTGTCAATAAAAGCATCATCTGATATATTTGAAATGCAGCAAAAGTGAGCGCTTACAGATGTTTAATGAAGGAGGAGCTATGAAAACAATTGATATTAGAAGTATCGAAGTTGGTGGTGAAATTGGCAGACGAATCGACATTACAGCCAAGAATAATATCCTCGCTATTGATATACAACGGGATTTCATACAGCCATTTAGAGATAAATGGGATAAAGACAAGGAGCTTGGCGATTATGTCGGCTTGGGAAAATTTATTGACGCATTGACAAGGCTGGCCGCCTATAAGCAAGATGAAGAACTGACAAATCTTCGGGATAGTGTTATTAATCAGATCCTTGCCTTGCAAGAACAGAATGGATATATAGGTATAATGCCATTAGATTATAGGTTTAATCGATTATGGGATATTCATGAGATATCCTATATGATATTTGGTTTGGTGTCGGACTACCGTTACTGGAAAGAGGTAAAGTCACTAGCTGCAGCTTGTAGGCTTGCTGATTATCTAATGGAGCAATGGAAAGCTGCGCCGCAGGATTTACCGGAAATTTACATAGGTACGCTAGGCTCTGAAGAGGCTTTTCTTGCGCTTTATGAACAAACGCAGGATCAAAGATATCTGGAATTTCTAACTGAGTTTAGAAAATTTCAGGATTGGGATAGACCTATTGTTAAAGGCAGGCTGGAGCATGTTGACGGGCATATTTATGACTATTTAAGCAGACTTATTGCTAGGTTTAAGCTCAGTAAATGTTTAAATGTTCCGGCGCTACTTGCCACTATCCATCAGACAGTTGATTTTATGCTGAATCAGGACGCAATGGTCATCACGGGTGCAGCGGGCGAGAATGAATGCTGGCAGGATACTCAGGAAGGTCTGGGTAATTTAGGTGAAACCTGTGCCACGGCCTATTGGATTCGTTTGTTGGATATTTTGCTGCAGGAAACAAGTAATTCATTATATGGAGATGTGATGGAGCGAACAATCTTTAACGGATTGTTTGCCGCTCAATCACCAGATGGCAGGAAAATCAGATATTATGTGCCTTTTGATGGACCTAAACGCTATTTTCCGCTCGATACGTATTGCTGTCCGAATAATTTTAGACGCATCATATCCGAATTGCCTGAAATGATTTATTACAGGACTGTTGACGGTGTTGCTATCAATTTATATACAGCTTCAAAAGCAACCATAGATCTGGATAATAATACCTCTGTCACTATAAGACAGGAGACGGATTATCCTCATTCAGGTCAGATCCATATAGCTATAGATCCCTCAATGTCTGTTAGGTTTGTCTTAAAGCTGCGGATTCCAAAATGGTGTGCGGGAGCAGGGACGCAAGTAAAAGTAAATCATCAAACTATAACGACTAGTGCCTCAGCGGGTAGTTTTTTTGAAATTGAGCGGTTATGGTCGGCAGGAGATGCGATTGAACTGAACCTACCGATGGGCTATCGGTTAATAAAAGGTAGAAAAGCACAAAAGGGTAGAGCGGCCGTCATGAAAGGACCGATTGTATTCTGTTTTAATCCTTCCCAAAATACGGAGATAACAAGATCAGATATGCGGCTGATAGCATTTGACCCCAGCTTGGTGGAATCGATGGATTCCAAAGATGTGATGCACCCAAACGGACATGCCTGCTGTATCAAAGCTTGGGGGCCATACAAGCATGCTCCTGAGAATTCACCTGAATTAAAGCTGTATTTAACCGATTTTGCGGATCCCGATGGTGAATTTGTTTATTTTAGAGTAGTGGATGAAAATGCGGGAAATCTGGTTGAGGATGAGCTCACCCAGCTTGAACTAGGGAGAAGAGAGGAAGTTGCGAAATGACTACCCAATCAAATGATCTAAACATAAGTAAGCCTTCCGTTAGCTATGATGAGCAGAATGGACAGCTCGTTCTAACCAATGGGCGATTAGAAATGATTGTTGAGACGCAGGGGAGATTAAATCCTCTGCATTTGCGAGATTTGCAGAGCAGACGTGTGTATGCGGATGACAGCTATGCTTGGTTATGTGAAAATCAGCCCCAATTAATAGGAAAGCCAAGCATTACAACAGAGGATAATGGCACGTATAAAGTAGTGTTCAGCAGCAAAGCCGGTGAATTGGGAATTGAGCAAATTTGGACAATGCCTGGGGATGAGACAGGAGTTTTGACAGAGGTTATTCGTATATATAATCCTAGTTTACAAACATTGGATACTTCCTCATTTGCATGTGGTTTTGTAAAGAACGTGCATGATGGCAACGACTGGCTGCCTGGGATGAGCCAACAGCGTTTTTGTGATGTGCCTTATCGTCGTCATCCAGAGACGGGGGAACTCAACG
The DNA here is from genome assembly GCF_009728935.1 of Paenibacillus psychroresistens. Classification (GTDB taxonomy): domain Bacteria; phylum Bacillota; class Bacilli; order Paenibacillales; family NBRC-103111; genus Paenibacillus_AC; species Paenibacillus_AC psychroresistens. The sequence goes on from NZ_CP034235.1 coordinate 1,021,516, forward strand.
ATTATGATATTCAACAATTGGCGAATCAGCCTAATTGGTTTACTACTGCACGCAGCCCGGATTACAATATAGAGTACACATCGGATTGGGGAGCGGAAGGCTGGGCTTGGTATCAGGAAGGCAATACTTTGCTGATCAGCAAGTACAATGCGAACGCTATGGAATGGTCGTTAATTAGCCCCATGCACAAAGACGAAACAAGTGAGACGGCTAAGGCTCTGCGATTTGGCGGAGCGGGTCGCTGGAAATTGGGAGATCCCGAGGGGGCTGAGAAGCTGTTGCCTGGAGGTGAATTCAGCTTTGGCGAGACTCGCTATCAGATTCTGGATGGAGAATGGAAGGAAGCTTATTCGGCCTTCCGCCAATACACCGAACGTAAAGGGCACATTACGCCTACTGGATTTAATCCGCCCGTTCATTGGAATGAGCTATATGACAACCTGCTGTGGTGGATAGAGGATTCGCAAGAGAATCGCCATAAATATTATCAGAAGAGCGATATGAAGCTAGAAGCAGACAAGGCCAAAGAATTTGGTTGTGAATGTTTATATCTTGATCCAGGTTGGGATACTTCATTAAGCTCCAATATATGGGCGAATGATCGCTTGGGAACTCAAGAAAGCTTCGTCCAATGGTTGAAGGACGAATATAATATGAAGCTGGCGCTTCATACACCTTTAGCGCCTTGGTGCGATGCCGGGGCTTACCCTGAAGAGGCAAGCCGCATGGATAAAAACGGCCAAAGATTAAAGCATCCAGCGAATGATTTCTTGCACATTGATGTGTTGTGCAGCGGCAGCTCGGCTTATATAGAGGTTAAGGTCGAAAGACTTAAAGAGCTTTGTCGAAAAGGTGCCTATTTCCTCATGTTTGACGGGTCATGGTTTGCCGGCGAATGCTGGGATCCTGCACATGGACACTCGCTTCCCTTGAAGCATCAGGAGCATCTCGATGCCATACTTCTCATCACACAGCGGGTACATGAGGAATTTCCGGAAGTGCTGATTGAGCAGCATGATCCCATGACTGGACCAGGGACTCCGCGTTATGTGCCGACCTATTATATGCATGGAAAGCCTGGGTCATTTGATGAGCTATGGGGATATGAGTACATGGTAGAACCGTTGGATGACATTATTAGTCGACGCGCTTTCTCGTTGTACTATGCTAATCTAGCCTACAGTATCCCGATTTATTTGCACATAGATTTACGCAAGGACAATGAAAATGCTTTGATGTTCTGGTGGTACGCGAGCACATGTCGCCACTTGGGCATAGGCGGTACGCACACCAATTTAAAAATAGGGGAAACACAGAAAAAAGCAATGCAGGTTTATTTGTCCCATAAATTGTTTTATGCCCAAGGAACTTTCTATGGTTTGGATGAAACGGTTCATGCCCATACCTTAACCGAAAACGGAGAGTGTGTGATCAACATCTTTAATTTAGAAAACAAACTCGTACAGCGGCAAATTCAGTTCAGCTTGTCGGAAATTGGCTTAACAGCTGGGCAGGTGGAGATAGAAGGCGCGGCTTATAAAGTAATCCATGACAAAATTCTGCTTAATGCAGTTATTCCAGCCATGGGGCATAAGTGGGTTAAGCTTAAAGTGCTATAATTCGAAATTCTCAGCTCTAAATCTAATGAAACCATAATTCCTCCGCTTTCTTAAAGGGAGGTTTTTTTGTTTGCTAAAATAAATTAAAATCAACATTAATTAGTTATTGACTACAAAAATATTTATATGTATACTAAATTCGCTAGTCATGTAAGTGCTTACAAAGTTTATGGGGAAGGAGGATAATATTGAAAATTAATTTTATAGAAAGGAGAAATTAATAAAGGATATTAATAAAGGACTTTGGTGCTGGAATAATTAGGGTAGGTCAACGTTATAAAAACCAATAGGAAGGTGGATCAATAATGAAACAGACAAATGGTAAAAAAAGCAGGAGGCTGCTTGCTTTATTTCTCTCAATTGTGATCGCATTATCCCTATTCCCCCTAGATTTGACACATGCAGCAGCAACTCAAGTCAATGACAACAACGGTTCAATAACGTATTCAGGTGCCTGGACCTATGATACGACAGGCGCTACCGGTTATATCAACAGTGATCAGCATTATTCCAATACCAACGGAAATTATGCACAATATACTTTTACCGGCACATCAATCAAATGGATTGGACCCAAGAATGTCGATTGTGGAATCTCTCAGGTCTATATCGATGGTGCATTGGTTGCGACAGTTGATTTGTACGCCAGCTCTTGGCTGAAGCAGCAGGTGCTTTACAGCAATACCTCGTTGAGCAATGCGAGTCATACTATCAAGGTTGTAGCCACCAACACCAAGAATGCGGCATCGATTAGTTATTATACCTCCGTAGATGCTTTTGAATATGATACGGCTGTGCCTATTACTCTGAATGACACAGATTCAGGTATTGCATATACAGGAGCTTGGACATATGGCGCTGCCTCTGGGTATGTAAGCGGGGATCAGCATTATTCCAGTACAAATGGAAATTATGCTCAATTAGCCTTTGTTGGTACATCGATTAAGTGGATCGGTCCGAAGAATGTGGATTGCGGCATCTCTCAGATTTATATCGATGGGGTGCTAACAGCAACTGTTGATTTATATGCAAGCACTTGGCTAAAGCAGCAGGTTTTGTATAGCAATACAACGCTTGCCAATACCGGTCATACCATCAAGGTTGTAATTACTAATACCAAAAATGCCTCATCTAGCGGTTACTATTCTTCCATAGATGCATTTGAATACATTTCAACCGGAGCAGAAAAGATTTTTAGCGACGCTACTACGGGGACTGCCCTTAGCAACAGCATGCAGCACGAGCTGGGACAGGTATTCGCCGTTAATGTGGCAGGGAGTATCACCAAGGTTAGACTCTATGCCGTTTCACAAGAAACCGGTAATCATACAGCTAGGATTTGGCGGAATTCTGATGGCATGAAGCTGGGTGAATATACTATACCAGCAGCTTCGTTTACTGGTGCCAACGGTTGGATCACCTATACGCTGCCAATCCCTTTATCGATTGCCTCCAATACTGACTACACCGTTTCTGTATCAACTGGAACGGATGCAGGCCGTTATTGGGGCGGCGGCACCAATGCTAGTGCGGGAAACAATGGACTACATATCAGCTGGCCCGCAAGCTCAGGTCGATTTACAGATACGATGGGAGCGCGGCCTACAACCACACCAGCAGGAGGCGAAAGCTATCTAAGGGATATTGAATTTATTGCCAACGCGCAAGTACCTACATCATTGACTGTCTCAGGAACGGACTTTATAGAAAAGCCATCTTCTCTTAGCCGCTATGGCCTTTACACAGCTAAAGTATTGGATCAGAACGGAGATATGATTCCAAACCGAACCATTTCTTGGAGCCTGCAAACTCCAAAAACCGGCGTTTCCATCGACTCAGGCACTGGAACGGTTACGGTTAATAGCACGGCGGTTAACGGTACTATTACAGTTGTAGCCACAGATGCAGGCAGCAGCATGACTGGAACTAAAACAGTAACCATCCAAAGCCTGACTGCGACGGCGATCTCTGTATCCGGAGCAAGTGCATTGAAAATCCCGGCAACAGGCAGTATTACACAAAGCTACTTAGCTAAAGTAAAGGACCAGCAGGGGAATGCGATGAGCGGTCCTACTGTTACTTGGAGCCTGCAGTCTCCCAAAACAGGGGTATCTATTAATGCCTCATCAGGTGTAGCTACAGTAGGCAGCTCTGCAACTGCAGGGAATTTTACTATAGTGGCGACTAACGGCAGCATCAGTGGAACACAGTTGGTTTCACTAGATACGTATAACACAGCGGTCTATTTGGCGACGTCTGATACAGGCTTAACGCTTGCTGTGAAAAACAATCTGATTTATATCAAATCATTGAAAAACCCCGTACAAGGCTGGGACTGGATTAATGGCGATACAACCGTACCTCTAGTCTCAACCGTATCAGGAGTAACCCCTAATTGGATCTATCAGGACACAACGACAGATACAACCAGCGGGGTGAAGATTACATTGCGCTTCACAAGCACGACGCCAAATCTGGAGCTTAAATCGATTTGGTGGGCAAGACCGGGAACAGGACCTGTAGAGAATTGGATGACCGTCCAGAATAATACGGGAGGAACAGTCTCATACGGAACCTCGATACAAGGGACTAATATTGCCATAAAAGCGGACAGCACAGCTGATTTGTATCGTTTCTCTAAAACGGCCTATCAGATGCCGACTTTGGATAAGTTCACGATGAATGCGAGCACGAGCATTACAACCAGCTCAGCCTATATCCCCTTTGGGCTGCTCAATGTAAATGGCTCACATGGATTCTATGTCGGCTATGAGTGGGAGCTCGGCAGCTTCAATATTGCCTCTGGCGTTGATCCGCTTAATATTAGTGTCTCAGTCAATCCGTTTACAGAGACCGTAACGCAAGCGAACAGTGCTATTTTTACCATTCCAAGTGTGTATTACGGTACTTACAAAGGTGATATCGACGATGGCGGCAACAGCTTCAAAAAATGGTTCTGGGATTTCAAGGTTCCGCGGAGCCTCTATAATAATCCAAGCGAACCGTGGACAGAAATCTGTTTTGATCCTGTTGGCAGTACACCGCAAAGCACCTATGACAGCATTGCAGCCAGTGGTGTTGAAGCTGTGAAAATGGATTTCGGCTGGTATGACGGCAGAAACTGGACCTACCGCCCTGCAGAGTGGCCAAATGGCTTTGATTTTGCAACAAAAGCGCACAATGCAGGTTTAAAAGCTTCGCTATATATGGGCGGCACTTATAATGATGCTGATCTAAACACTATTGCGGGCAGAGATGCGGAGCTTTCTGCGCTAACTACACGCTATGATAATGGCTGGTATGACATGTGGAGAACGGATATTTACACCGCTCCGACCAATCCAATGCCGGATACTTATAATGGGGTTACCAATTTCCTGTCCATTGTTGATAATCTAATTACCACCAAGCCTGGCTTCCGCTATGAAAACTGTGCTAATGGCGGCAGGTACAAAGGCTTTGCAGTCACCAGCAGAATGACATTCATTACGACGAATGACGAAGCTTCGGATGGGGGAACCGCATACCGAGCGACATTATATGTCAACGGCTACGCAATGAATCCAATCCAGCTTAAATCAGATGTGCAAATAGTTAATTATCCCTATGCTTTTATGGGTAGAACCTCGATGCTTGGCTCTGTGCTGCTGTGCAGTGTGGATACCAGCAATGCGAGCTATCGACAAAGCATTGATCTTTATAAGACCAAACAGCGCCCTATTCTAAGAGGGGGAAATATGTATCATATCCTGCCAATGGCGGACGGGACTAATTGGGATGGCATGCAATTCTTCAATTCCAGCTTGAATAAAGGCTCTGTATTCCTATTCAAGCCATCTGTCAATGCAGCAGACGGTAACTCAAAGGTTATCAAGCTTAAAGGGCTGGATCGTAATACTTCATACACCCTGACTTTTCAGGATAGGACGGGGCTCAACACGGTCAAATCTGGTGCGGAGCTAATGGATCTTGGTATTAGTGTAACAGGCATGACAGGCGATTATGCTTCGGAAATTATCTGGATTAATTAACAATACTGTCAGCAGTCCGTTGAAAAACGGGCTGCTTCTCAACATGAAAAAACTAAAATGAGGAGAATGGAAGCTATGAATAACAAGCTAATGCAAATTGGACTCATTCTTATACTACTTGCTTCTTTGCTTACTATTGTGCAACCCAGCAATACGATTTTTGCTGCAGCGACTCAGGTAAATGACCATACAACTGCACAAATTACTTATTCAGGAGCATGGACCTATGATACGACAGGTGCTTCCGGTTATATCAATAGTGACCAGCATTACTCCAGTACAAATGGAAACTATGCGCAATTTACTTTTACGGGTACGTCCATTAAATGGATAGGTCCAAAGAATTTAGATTGCGGTATTTCACAGGTGTATATCGACGGAGCCTTGGTTGCATCGGTAGATATGTATGCAAGCTCATGGCTGAAGCAGCAGGTATTGTACAGCAATACAGCCTTGTCCAATGCTAGCCACACAATTAAGCTGGTTGCTACCAACACCAAGAATGCTTCTTCCATCGGCTACTATTCGTCTATTGATGCCTTTGAATATGACACAATTAGCACAACAGGAGAAAAAATATTTGCTGATGCCGTAACAGGCACTGCAGTCAACAACAGCACACAGCATGAGCTGGGACAAGTATTCAATGTTACAACCTCCGGGCAAATCACCAAGGTTAGATTGTATGCTGTATCTCAAGAATCGGGGATCCATACAGCACGCATCTGGCGCAATTCGGATGGAGCCAAGCTTGCGGAATTTACCATTCCTTCAACTGCATTTACGGGTGTAAACGGCTGGGTTGCTTATGCCCTGCCAACACCGCTATCGATTGGCTCGGGCATCGATTATACGGTTTCCGTAACTACTGGAACGGATACCAATCGCTATTGGGGTGGCGGCACGAATGCTGGTGCAGGCAATAATGGCCAGCATGTTGCTTGGCCTGCCAATTCAGCCCGCTTCACAGATACGATGGGTACACGTCCAGCTACAACACCATCTGGAGGGGAAAGCTATTTGAGAGATATTGAATTTGTACCAGACTCTGCAGAGAAAATATTCTCTGATGCGGCAACAGCACCTTCAGTCAACAATGGTTTCCCTGTTGAGCTAGGACAGGTTTTTCAAGCTTCGGTTCCTGGCCAAGTTACGGCAATTCGTGTATATGCAACTGCAGCGGAATCTGGTGTCCATACGGCACGGATTTGGCGCAATCATGACAATACCGTAATAGGCGGTCCTTATACGATTACTTACGGCGGAGCAGCAGGTTGGTTTACCTATACGCTGCCAACGCCAATCAGCATTACGGAATTAACCGATTATACCGTTTCCGTTTCAACAGGAGCGGATGTGAACAAAGCTATACCGCTTATGAGTCTAACGAATGCGGGAAACAACGGTGGTCATCTCAGTTATCCGACGAAATCAGGCCGGTTCACGGCAAATGTTGGTAAAATGCCTAACGTAGTTCCTTCAGCTGCGGATAATTATCTAAGAGATGTCGTTTTTGTGCCTGGAGCTTTGCCAACACCAAATCCGAGTTTGCTTAAGCAGTCCTTGGATGGCAGCTGGCGAATTGTTCAGGACAACTCGAATACGGGGATAGCGAGCTCATGGTTTAATTCGGCAAGCTATCCTTTCAGCACGGCAATAAACATTCAAGTGCCCGGCACCATCTATGAGGCGTATCCAAGCTACAATGGCGTTACCTGGTACGGGCGGTTTTTCAATACAAATCTAACGGTTGCTGCGGATATGAAGTACTATATTAAATTCGGTGCAGTTCAATATAAGTCGCAGATATGGGTAAATGGGCAAAATTTGGGGACGCATGAAGGCTCAGATACTCCTTTTGAGGTAGATGTAACCTCATCTCTTGTCCAAGGTGGTAATTTCATTGCGGTTCGAGTGGAAAATCCGAAGGGTGTGTTAAGCAGCGGTGCAGTTCCGGTTTTCTGGGATAATGGCGGAATTGTCCAACATGTTGATTTAGTGAAGCAGCCTAAGCTGAGAGTCACAGATGTTTATGCTAAGCCGAATATTTCCAATGGAAATATCGATCTGCAAATCACTGTGGAAAACAACACAGGCGCATCGCAATCCGTCGTGCTGAGCACAGCTTACGGGGTGTTTAATGGAAGCAATATCGGTACAGGCAATTCAAGTGTTACCGCGACTACAGGGACAACTATGTTTAATATGACAGTTACTGTTCCTAGTGTACATCTTTGGAGCCCGGATGATCCTTACTTGTACTCGCTTAGTATTTCGGCAGTATCCGGAGGCAAGACCGATGTCTACGCCATTCCGCGTTTCGGTTTTAAAGATTTCCGTATTGTAAATGGGTACTATATGCTCAACAACCAACGTATTTTCCTCAAAGGTGTTCATCAGAACTTCTATGATCCCGTCAATGTCCAAGGTACAGCACGTGATATGAGCCTGCTGGGTCAGGATTTCGATAAGCTGAAGCTGGCAGGCTTCAACATGTATCGTTCTATTGCCGCAGCGGCACTGCCGGAGCAGCTCGATTTAGCGGATGAGAAGGGGATTCTTATCTACGAGGAGCACCAGGGCTCCTGGAATTTGTCCGATTCTAGCAAATTCGCTTTGTCTGTCACGGATGTCATTAAGCGTGATCGCAGCCGAGTTAGCGTAGCGATGTTTGGACTCTTGAATGAAAATAAGAATAATGCCGTATATACAGCAGCGAAGAACTTCCTGCCTGCGCTTCGCGCTATCGACACGACTAAGCTTGTCATGCTGGGCAGCGCTCGCTGGGACAACGATCTGACCACGGCATCCGCCTCAAATCCAGGCTCCACTACCTGGAATGTTTATCTGGGCGGCGAATCAGCAACAACACCTGTATCAACCGGGACGCTTTCCGATCTATTGCCTATGAACCCGGCTGGTGCATTTATAAGCGGTGCAGGCGATGTCCATGTATACAACACATACCCAACGACATGGAATTTCGTCAATTCCTTTGCAAGTCTAGGAAGTGGAACGAGCAATATCTTCGTTTCTGAAGCTGGCGCTGGCGGGATGTTCAATTCCTTCGACAATGACAGAAAGCTGCATGCCTATAATGCAGGTCCATTAGTTGTTCCCTGGTCATGGACAACAAACAAAATAACAGCCTTAAATTACATTTGGACCAAATATGGCATGTCTAGTGTTTATCCCGTTATTGAAGATGCAATTCTCGACAGCCAGAAAGCAGAAAGCAAGCAAAGAGCTCAATTGTTCAGCACCATACGAAGCAATCCGAGAATTATGGGCTACAGTCTCACCAGCCTTACGGATTCTGGAGGCTCTCAAGAAGGAATCATGACAGATTTCCGCGATTGGAAGGCAGATATTCTCCCCGTCCTTCAAGATGGCTGGGCTAAATCAAAATGGAACCTGTTTGTTAATCCGTTGACGATTTACACGAACAGCACCTTCCATGTTAGGGCGAATCTGGCAAACGAGGATGTTCTTGCGGCAGGAACCTATCCGGTAACCTTGACGATTAAGAATTCCGGGGGGACAACGGTTTGGACGCAAAACACGAGTGCTGTCATCTCTAGCGGCAGTAACCCGCCTTTTGCTTACTCGGTTTATGACGCCGATATTTCAATTGCAGGATTAACCGAAGGCAATTATACATTTAATGCCGCATTAACCACAGTCACAAATGCAAAAAGCAATACATTGGGCTTTAAAGTGTTCAGCAGCGCCAGCTACCCAGGAAGTCTTGGCCAGGTGACGGTGCTGGGAGTTACTCAAGCAGTAAGAGATCTGCTGACTAGTCGTGGAGCAACGCTGCATGAGTACAATTCTGCCGAAGCCCTCGACAATGAAGTTATCGTTGTTGGAAATTCAGTAGCTAACAACGAAGCAACCTGGCGTCCGCTCTATAAGAAAGCAGCGAGGGGAGCGCAAATTGTCTTCTTGTCGAGCAATGTGTTTAATGGCAGCACCGGGCCAAACAAATGGGTCAAAGTAGTGAGCAAAGGTGATCAAAGCGGAGTTTACAACGGCTTAGGCTGGCTGTACCATGCGGAGCAGTTTGCGAAGCCAACTGCGATCCTGAACACTTTACCGTCAAAGGTTATGACGGCAGATGTTTATGGCGATTATATCGGGACTGCCAAATATTTAAGGAATATTACAGCGCCTGCTGTTACAACTGCATTTTCTATTGATGATAATGGCAGCAATTCCTATACAGAGGGTCTGCTTATTGGAACCTACAATGAATATGCCGGTAAATTCACAGTCAACACGTTTGATTTAATGGGCAATATTGGCAAGCCCGTAGCGGATCGAATGATTCTAAACATGGTTGCGTATGCCAAATCAACGGTATCCTTGGTTCAAGCATTGCCAGCGGGTTATGACACGGAATTAACCACATATGGCATTGTAGATTAAACAAAAATCAAACAACCGCTTAAATTCGATTCAACAAATATGCCAACGGGGAGATATTAAGATGAGAAAAAAAATGGTAAATATAATCGTGAGTATGACTCTAGTTATTATGGCAATCATGATTTCACAACCTTCTTCAACTATATTTGCAGATGTAACAAACTACACGGCTTCATCAGGCTTCAGTACAGTTCAAGGTACGAATCAGTGGTTCTATCAAGGGTATAACACATCCACTAGCAGCTACTCCAACATGGCATGGCATGCTGACGCAGCTTTTCCGCTTGGCGGCTACTGGAGAGATGCGACACAATTGGATTGCTCCGTCACCTATGACCAGCAGCATGACGATGCCAATTGTGATCCCAATCGTAAATGGGTAGCTCCTTCGGCGGGCAGTGCGCATATTACGGGCAATGTGAAGAAATCTGATCTTACAGGCGGCGATGGCGTTGTCGCTACCATTAAGAAAAACGGGGTAACCATCTGGGGACCTCAGTCAATTGCTTATAATAACGGCACAGGCTATAACTACGATATAACAACGAATGTCGCGGCATCTGACGCTATTTATTTTGTACTGAATAAGAATGGCAATATCACAAGCGATTTGACTCGCTGGGACCCGACTATTGCACTGACTACGGTACCTGCCAGCAATGTCGTGACCAATGGCTCGTTCGAAGCAGGCTCAGGTGGGGCAGCAACAGGCTGGTCCAATGGGACCAATCATGCAAGAGCAAGTGACAAAGCTTATGACGGAACGTATTCTTTAAAGTCTACAGCTACAAGCACATCCGTTTCAAGCAGAACGGTAACGGTAGCTCCAAGCACAACGTACAAGCTTTCAGCTTGGATTTATAAGAATAATAACAACGGTGTGGCTTATGTCGATATGAATGATATTGCTGGCGAAGCCCAGGTTGGAGTTTCAGTTGGAGCAGGCGGTGGCCAGTGGGTATATAGTGAAGGTACGTGGAATAGCGGTGCAGCTACAAGCTTAACTATTCGCTGTGTAACAGACAGCAGCCCGACGGATTCGATTTGGTTTGATGATGTTGAGCTTACGCCTGTTGTGGCAGGTCCAAGCTGGACATTGAATACAGCGGATACCAATCTGACTTTAAGCGAGACCAATAGCGGGCCAATGATTACGACACTCAAGAACCCTACTCAAAACTTCAATTGGACGGCTGCCTCTACAACCGTTCCGTTAATGAGCAGAGTTGATATTGGCGCTACCACATATACTCTGAATTGGGTTTATGCCAGTGCAGCAGTGGATACGACTACAGGGACAAAGGTAACGTTAACCTATAACAGTACAACACCTGCACTTCAGCTTAAATCCATCTGGTGGGCGAAGCCGGGAGTAGGTCCAGTTACACATACGATGACCATTCAGAATAATACCGGCAGTGTTATCACGGTTTTCCCTCAGGAATCCATGGATGTCAGTGTTAAGGGAAGCGTCAATCCAGTGCTGTGGCGCTTCAACAAGGATGCGGCTGCACCAAATCCGACTGGTGTACATTTAGATACACTAACCGCAGGCTCGAATATTACGGCTAATACGGATTCCAAGGCGAACAGCGCTGGAGACAATGATAATATTCCGTTGGTTTATTTAGATAATGGTGGAACGCATGGAATGTATGTAGCTTGGGAATGGCCGCATGGAAGAATTAATGTAACAGCAAGCGGAACATCTCCGGTAACAACAAGGATTAAAGCAGGAGTTAACACGGATTTTAAAACCGATATTCCAATTGGCGATGTCTTCAATGTACCAACAGCCTATATCGGAACTTACAAAGGGTCAACGGATGATGGGGCAAACAGCTTCAAGAAATGGCAGTTCAATTACAATATCCCAGCAGAAATGCGTACCAACACGGCAGAGCCCTTCGTTCAGGTCAATGCACCAAACGGTGCGCCAAACGCGGCTTACTATCCTTATGGAGCACAATATGAAGCGCCGTTAACAACTTATTTAAATTCTTCACCAACCCCTACAAGCTACGGAATTCAATCGATAACACAAGATTATGGCTGGTGGGTTGCCAATCATGAAGGAGACTGGCGTGCCGATCCAACCAACTGGGCTAGCGGCAGTTTAGCTGGCTCTGGCTCGCTTATGCATACCAAAGGCTTGAAATTCACCTTGTATTTTTTATTGCATGATGCTCTAGACAATGACCCCAATGCGTTGACTTCAATTGGACCCAATGCACATCCGTCGTGGTTTTCAAACCGCAATATTAATGGGTATGGCAATTCAGTTGATTTAGGCGATACCGCAGCTGTTTCCTGGCTCCAAACCAAATTGCTGTCGGTAATGAATACGTATAATGTAGACACATTCCGCAATGATTTTGAGCCTATTGCGTATACCAGCGCTCAGATCAATCGGCATAAGTACGGCACAGATACCATGTATTGGAATGCTAGGGGCTTCTACGATTTGTTGGATTACATGTATGTCAATAAATCGGGATTCCGTTATGAAAACTGCAACGCAGGCGGCAATTTGAAGGATTTTGCTACCTTAAAGCGTTCAAGTGTGGTATATCAGACAGATATTTATGATGCATTGTCCAATCGCCAAGTGTTCTATGATTCTTCTTATGCTATACCATCTATACAGCTGCAGGAGCCAGGAGATATTAACTCAACCTGGGGAACTGGAACGGATAAAGACTATGCCTTCCGCAGCTTTCTGCTTGGTGTTCCGCACAATTCCGAATCCACCGCGGGTGCGTCAGGCGGATTTACGCCCAATACTCTGACGTTTATGAATAAATATTACAATCTGTACAACAACAGTATTAAACCCCTAGTGCGTGATGCTAATCTTTATCATATCCTGCCTCGTCCTGATGGAACTAATTGGGATGGTATACAATACTTTGACCCCAATACAACTAATGCGATAAAGGGTGCTGTATTTCTGTTCATGCCAACCAATGCTGGAGGCAATACCAAAAACATTATCTTCAAGGGACTTAATCCAGCTACAACTTATACTTTGGAGTTTTATGACAGAACCACCCAAAACACTACTGCTACTGGCGCAGCTTTGATGAGCACTGGGCTTAATGTTACATTTACTGGCACAGCGAAGGCTTCGGACATTATTTGGATCAAATAACAAAGTTGAAACGTTAAGTTTATGGGTAGAAGATCGGAGTTCCTGCATATAAGGAGCTTCGATTTTTTTGTGGAAAAAGAGCTAAAGTGGCGGTTTAATAAGTGTTCGATGATACAATACAAATTAATTGACTACAAATATTTTATATTGTATACTAAAAATGTTCTTGTGAAAGAGCTTACATTCTAAAGGTTTACAATCTTTTTTTCTTAGTAAAAGGCAAGAGAAAATACCTAAAAAATATTATTGACGACAATAATTTAATATTGTATACTAATTTTAAATTGGGTCGTCGTGAATTTAAAACGGTTATAATGAAAGCTTTTTGAATAATTTTTTTAAGATATCTAACTTGAAAAGGCTTACAAATCAAAAGAATCAAATTGAATAATTTAGATTGTAAATTATTCACCCCAAGTAGTTAATTCCAATAACATTCATGTTATTGTTATTATAAAAAAATATCAGGAGGGTTTTAAAAGATGAAAAAAAGCAGTCTTATCATTTCTTTAATGTTGGTTTTCGCATTGATTTTCGTATCTGCATGCAGCAAAAGCACGCCGACTGACACAGCCGAACCAACAGCGGCAGCGACTGCTGCAGCATCAGTAGCTCCCGCAGCAACAGATGCACCAGCAGCAACAGATGCTCCGGCTGCAACAGAAGCACCAGCAAAAGATGTTACAATTACTTATGGTACTATTATCGGTGATCCAACAAAAGACATGATGGGCATTGTTGCAGCAGAATTCATGAAGCAGCATCCGAACGTTCATATTGAAACTCAAGTATTTGATGCTGCAACTCTTACCGAGAAGCTGGGCATTATGGCTAAATCCAATACGCTTCCAGATATGTTCTGGTGGAATGCTAAGCAAATCGTGGATTCATTCACACAAACTCAATCCATTGCAGACCTTTCATCGTATTATGATGACGCATTCAAAGCATCGTTATCACCTGCAGCATTAGTGAATCTTCAAACTGCAGATGGTAAAATTGTTGGCTTCCCAGCGGAAATGCAAGTTCAAGCTTGGCTGCATAACAAAGCCTTGTTCGATAAGTACAGCGTAAAGATTCCAACAACTTTTGATGAGCTTAAAGCTGCAGTAACGGTTTTTAAGAAAAATGGAGTTGTAACAATTGCTGAAGGAACTAAAGATGGCTGGCCAACTTGGGGCTTTGAGGATTGGTTAACTAAATGGGGAATTCATGAGCATAAAAAAGCCCTTTTCGAAGATGGTACTATGAAATTCTCAGAATCACCTGTTATAGGAGCTTATAATGCCATTGGAGAAATTGCTGCTCTAGGAGCTTTCCCTGAACACAACAGCACAATGAGCTTTGAACAATCCGTTGCCTTATTCACATCAGGCAAAGCTGCAATGATCTCCATTCCTTCTGACCAGCTTGGTAAAGTTGTAGGAACGCCAGTAGAAAAAGACACTGAATATACTTGGGGTATCACATTCCCTGATTCAAAATCGGATCAGAAGAGAGTACCAGGTGGTGTTACGAATGGTTATGCAGTCTCTGCTAATGCAGCAAAAGACAAAGATAAAATCGATGCAATTGTAGCACTTAATAAATTTCGCTTTACAGAAGATGGCTTCAAGCTTTCCCTTAAAGCAGGAGCTAACCTGCCTAGCACAGTAAATGCTGATCTTACAGCATTCGGTAAGATTGTTGCGGATCAGGCTAAATTAATTGCAGATAAAGATGCACATATTGATTTAACTTCTGATTATTCCTTCTACTTGACTTGGGATGCTAACTGGGAATCTTACGGAAGTAAGTTCGGTGTTCCTAAAGGTGCTTTAATTAATGCTTTAATCGATGGAAGCAAGAAAACAAAGGATGTTCCTGCTGAAATGAAGAAGCTTGATAAAATTGTAGAAACAGTTACGAAGGATTGGAAAGCGCATAAAAAGTAAGAGCTGAAACTACATGGTAGTAGCGCCCTGTCTGGCACAATATCTATATATTGTCGCTGGTGCAGGGCATACTATTTGCGGAACGGGGGGATCAACTTGTATTTATTCAGTAAGAAATGGATAAAAGGGGTATTTATTCTCCCTGTGTTTATTATATTTTTTTTCTATACGCTCTATCCACTTGTAGATACGTTTATAACCAGCTTTAAAAGCAAAACTTTTTATGAAGACAATGGATTTATTGGTTTAACTAACTGGAGCAATGTGCTCCATGATGAAATCTTTCGCAAATTGCTGCAGAATACGGTCATCGTCGTAGTCGGAGAGCTGCTGCTTATGCTGCCGCTAGGGATGTTATTGGGCTTTCTGCTTAATGCTCGCTTTAAAGGCAACACATTTGTTAAGTTAGCTACTTTTATTCCTTATCTGCTTTCGGGTGTAATGATTGCCATCATTTGGATGTTTCTGCTTGATCCAGGAATTGGGGTTATCAATGCAGGTTTGAATAAAATCGGATTGCATAGCTGGGCTCTAGATTGGATCGGTGGTGTGCATCTGACCCCTTACTCTGTTGTCGTTGTAGATACATGGAAGTCGATTGGATTTTACGGTTTGCTATTTTTTACGGGGATGAAAATGCTGCCAAAGGATGCGTTTGAAGCAGCGATTATTGATGGAGCTACCCGATTCCAGAAAACGATTTATATCACGATTCCTCTATTGAAGGAAACAATCAAGATTTGTGCGGTTATGGTAATAATCGGCGCGTTTAACTCGTTTCAAACGGTACTCATTTTAACCAATGGCGGACCCAATAACCAATCTGAGCTGCTGACCTCTTATTTATACAAGATTAATTTCGGTCAGTTTGATTTTGGCAAAGGTGCCGTGTTATCGACTATTCTTTTTATATTCGTTATGCTTTTTTCAGTCTTAATATTAGCATTTTCAAGAAAACGTGTGGGGGACTAGGTGAATATTATGAAAAAAAATCATATACCCCTTATTATAATCGGCATTATTGTATCCTTGATCATGATCCTGCCTTTTCTCTGGGGCGTTGTTTTCTCATTTAAAAATAATAATGAGATCTTTAATAGTCCATTGGGTTGGCCAGAAAAGTTTGACTTCTCCTTATACCTGGATACGTTTAAAAAGGCACATATCGCCACTCTTTTCATGAACAGTCTGATACTGGCAATCGTAACCTCTGTCATTGAGATTGGACTATTGTTTTTTAGTTCATTTGCCATAGCTCGTTTATATCATAAATCCCATAGGGTAACGGATTTGATCTACTACTTATTCTTATCGGCAAGTGCAATACCTGTACTCACTTTGTTGATGCCCTATTATTTCCTAGCCCTATCATTAGGCAAGGTAACAGGAGGTATCCTTGGCGTAGACAGTATATGGGGACTTATGCTTCCTTATATAGCGGGAGGAATTCCGTTTATGACGCTGATGCTGGTAGGCGGTATGCGAGGTATTCCACTAGAAATGGAAGAGGCAGGTATTATAGATGGCAGCGGCTTAATGCGTTTGATCTTTAGTGTTGAAATTCCTCTCCTTTCTCCAGTGCTTGTCACAATGTTTATTTTTAGTTTTCTGGGGGTATGGAATGAGTTTCCAATTGCTTCTATTCAGCTTCATGATAAAGCTCATTATACACTTCCCTTGGCGATGGCCTTCTTTAAGGACGAATTCTCGTCCGATTACGGAGCTATGCTGCGTGGTGTTGTCATTATCTTGCTGCCTCAGGTTGTATTCTTCTTGATTATGCAGAGACGGATTATGGATGGAATGGTAACTTCCGGACTAAAAGGATAGATTCATAAAAATAGTTATCATAGATTTCGCGGAAGGGATTGAGCAACTTGGAATTCAACAATAAAGTAGTGCTTGTTACAGGCTCGGGAAATGGGATTGGACGTTCCATTGCTATGGCTTTTGCCCGCGATGGGGCGTCTGTAATTGTGGCGGATATTGATGGGGCGGCTGCGACTCAAACCAAACAGGATATTGAGCAATTAGGTGGCATTGCTGTATCGTTTCAAGCAGACGTTTCTAAAAAGATAGAGGTAGAGCAGCTATTTTCATATATTATCGAGAAATTTGGCACTTTAGATATTTTGGTTAATAATGTTGGAACCAACGTTCGTAAACCTATTGTTCATTTTACAGAGGAAGAATGGGATTTCGTATTTGATACGAATATTAAATCGATGTTTCTCTGTGCGAAAGAAGCAGGTAAAATCATGTTAAAACGACAATCAGGAGTTGTAGTGAATATCTCCTCTATTCATGGTCTAGGCGGTATATCACGAAGATTGCCCTATGCAACCTCGAAAGCAGCCGTTGATAGCTTCACAAAAACAATAGCCTGCGAGTGGGCGCTTGATGGTGTGCGTGTCAATACAATTGCACCAGGCTACATTCTGACTGAGGGATTGCGAATGGCATTTGATCAGGGCATTCTAAATGAAGAGGATATGATTCGCAGAACACCTCAAGCTCAATTAGGTACACCTGATAACATTGCAGATGCCGTGCTTTTCTTATCATCAAGTAAGGCATCCTTTATTACCGGAGCCGTGCTTTATGTGGATGGCGGATATGCAGCTTATCATGGTCCAGAAGTGGTTCCTTCCTTTCATCATAATATGGAATAAGCTTTTAATAATATTAATTTTACTTTGAAGATGCCCATTAAAAAGGGTGTCTTTCTATTTCTATACACTTTTTTATAATAGGAGCGGTAAACCTATGAGCGAAATGATAAGAATATTGAACGGTCCATGGATGCTTCTAACAGATCCTGATAATCGAGGACTTGAGGAGCGCTGGTGTGAAGGTGACAGGGACGGCAAGGCACTTGCTGCACCGGTGCCTGGTCTTATTCACGAGGTTTACCCAGGTTATCATGGCATAGTGTGGTATTGGCATTGCTTTCACTCAGATATGATTGTTGAAAATGGTGAACGATTATTTGTTAAATTTGGAGCAGCCGACTACATGGTACAGGTTTGGTTGAATGGTCAATTACTAGGCGGGCATGAAGGCGGAGAAACGCCATTCCAACTGGATGTAACCAACTCCATTCGCTTAAATGAAGCTAATTTAATGGCTGTAAGACTGTTAAATCCAACTACAGAATCGATAGATGGAATTAGCCTCAAGCAAACCCCGCATAGACATAAAAGCAATGAACTTCTACCTGGTTTAGTACATAATTATGCTGGCATTTATTATCCTGTTGAGCTAATAAAAACATCAGTTGCTTGGATTTCGGATGTATTTGCCAATCCGTTAACAGCTGCAGATCAAATAAAGCTGGCAATATCCGTGAATAATTATTATTCATCTGAGCTGAAGGGTCGTTTAACGGTCTATGTCCGCTCAGCAGATTCAGCTATTCCAGTCGTAAGCCAAGCAATAGATCTGGCCATTAAACCGCTGGAGCATTTGCACGAGCTGGTTATTCCCATCAGCCAGCCACGTTTATGGAGTCTGGATGACCCACATCTATATAACATTGAAGTTTATCTAAAAACAACCATAAAAGATAATATTGTAAAAAGCAGCTTTCATACTCGTTGCGGATTTAGAGATTTTTGCGTTAAGAATGGTTACTTTCGTCTGAATAACAAAAGGATATTTCTTCGTGCTGCACATACGGGGAATCATTATCCGATTAGCTGGGTTGTGCCTCAGGATCAGGGGCTTCTGCGGAAGGATCTAGTTTATGCGAAAGCTTGCGGGTTCAATATGATTCGCTTTATATCTGGTGCGGCTCATCCTGTGCAGCTTGATTTCTGTGACGAAATGGGGCTGCTGGTTTATGAGGAAACCAATGCAAGCTGGCATTATGCAGATTCCTACAAAGGGGATATAAGCGAGCATCTTGATGATTCGCCGGAGCTTCAACGACGTTATCGTCACTCTTATAATGAAATGATCAAACGTGACCGCAATCACCCTAGTGTTGTCATTTGGGGGCTATTGAATGAGACTTACGATGGCCCTGTTTTTTATTATGCAAAAAATTATTTGAAGGAATTGCGCAAGCTGGACGATTCACGGCTGGTACTGCTTAACAGTGGCAGGTTCGACGGCCAGCTATCTATAGGCTCGGTAAGCAATCCGCGAAGTTATGATTGGGAGTATGAGTGGGGTGGAGAAGCCCCAGGCATGCCTAGGGCAGCTAAGGAATGGGGACAGGAAGTACCGGCATATGTTGAGCATGCAGGCGATATTCATGCTTATCCTGTACAACCGCAATCAAGTGAAGATGACCAATTTATTCGTACAGTTGGCAAAAATACCAAGCCTGTTTTTTTATCTGAGTATGGGGTGGCTAGTCAAGCTGATGCGATTGGTTCAGTCCGCATGTATGAACAGCTGGGTGTGAGGAATGATCTTGCCGAGGTAGTCTTGTTCCGAGCCATTGCCGAGAGCTATCTCAAGGATATGGATAAATATCAGATGAATGATATCTATGCGTTCCCGGAGGATATGATCGTCGACAGCCAGCGATTTCAAGCTCGATTGCGTTTAAAGGGACTTGATCAAATCCGATCGAACCCGAAAATCTGTGGATATAACTTAACCGGCCTGCTGGATCATGCCATATCAGGTGAAGGTTTGTGGGATTATTGGCGTGTTTGGAAGCCGGATACTCTTGATGCAATAAGCAACGGGTTTGCACCGCTGCGCTGGTGTCTTTTTAGCAGTCAAATGCATGGGTACTCAAGTAGCAAGCTAAGAGTTGAAGCGGTTTTAGCTAATGAGGATATCCTGAAGGCAGGCGGGTACCCTGTCGATTTCAAAATCCGCGGACCTCAAGGTACTGTATGGGAGAAGAAGACTTGGCTTCATATTCCTGAACCTGATTATGGCGAGGAATGCTCTCTTGCTTCATACGTTTTGGATGAGGAAATTATGTTAGAGGGCTGCGCAACTGGGGAATATGAAATGTCAGCCGTAATGCAACAAGGGGGAAAACCGGCAGGTGGCCGTTTAAAATTCTATATTACAAATCCTGAGACTCTCGTATCAAAAGGTGATTCTGTTACGCTTTGGGGAATAGATACTGCTATCACGAATTGGCTCCGTTCAACAGGGCTTCAATGTCGCGATTTTGAGTTGCCTGCATTGGAATGCAGAGAGGTTATTCTAATTGGGAAACCGAATGTAAGCTTCGATCAATGGGAAAAGCTGCTGGGTAGAATAGCACGAGGTGGAACAGCGATATTCTTAGAACCTTCTGTATTCCAACGAGAAGAGGACACGCTTGGATGGCTGCCGCTTGAGCGCAAAGGGAAATTAAATAACTTCTACGATAGCGTTTACCATAAGGATTGTGTAGCCAAAAATCATGAAATATTCGCTGGTCTGCAGGCTCAAGGTGTAATGGACTGGGATTACTATGGACGCATCATCCCACATCATATGTTCGAGGTCGAGGAAGCACCGTCTGATACGGCAGCAGCTGCATTTGCCTTGGGTTATTTATGTACGGGCGGTTACGCATCAGGCTTGCTTTTTGGCGGGTACTCATTTGGAGAAGGACAGTTTTTTATTAATACTTTTCATATATTGGAGCAAGTAAATAGCCATCCAGCAGCGGATCGGCTGTTGCTTAATATTATCCAGTATGCGAGTAGGGATCTCAAGAAAACTATATCGGAAGATTCAGAAGAAACATCGATGCTAATCCATAGAGTCTTGCACAACGGGAAAGCAACATCAGCAAATTCGGGGGATTCCAAGGACGAGCTGCTCCTAGAGAGTTTTACTGCAAAAAAGCATTTATAAGGAGAGCCAACATATGGCAAACAAAATGCTGCAATTTGAGCAAAACAGCAAGCTTTACGTGGGAGTTGAGATTGGCGGCACGATCTAGGGGATAAGCTGCTAAATCCCATTCGGCGTTGTGTGGAGGAACGGTTCTTCATTGCTGCAAAAGATCGCTATCAAATTGTTAAGTGTGCCTTCGGAGACCAAGCTGTTCTCGTCGGAGCCATCTTATATGCTGGGAATTTGGAAACAATAAAATAAAACTATGAGGTGTTGAAATGAGTAGTAACAATGGATTGGGCAAGTATATTGATCATACCGTTTTGTATGCTTATACTCCTAGAAGTACAATCGAACAATTTTGTAAGGAAGCTGTTGAATATGGGTTTGCTGCAGTTTGCTTTAATCCTACCCACGTTAAATTTGCCGCAGATTTATTAAAAGGTACTCCTGTCAAAGTATGTACGGTAATCGGATTTCCGCTAGGTGCAAGCACCTCCAACGTCAAAGCTTTTGAAACTAAGGATGCTATTGCGAACGGCGCTCAGGAAGTGGATATGGTAATCAATATAGGAGCGGTTAAAGATGGGGATTTTGAATTGGTAGAGCAAGATATCAGAGCTGTAGTCGATGCTGCTGCAGGTCAAGCGCTTGTCAAAGTAATCATTGAGACCTGCCTCCTAAGCGATGAAGAGAAGGTAAGGGTGTGTGAGCTAGGAAAAAGGGTTGGAGTGGATTTTGTGAAAACCTCATCTGGGTTTAGTACTGGTGGCACAACAAGTGAAGATGTGGCTTTAATGAAAGAAACAGTTGGACCTGCAATAGGGGTTAAGGCATCTACGGGTGTCAGGACGGAGGAGCTTGTGCTGCAAATGGTGAAAGCAGGCGCTTCGCGAATTGGAACGGGATCAGGTATCCAAATAGTTAACGGTATTAAAAAATGAACAACAAGAAAAGAAGCATTTATTTATATTCAGGTACACATTGGGATCGTGAATGGTACCTTCCTTTCCAAGGGTTCCGGTACATGCTGGTTGATGTCATGAATAATTTGATCGAAGATCTAGAAGCTGATCCAGCTTATCAGAGCTTCCATTTGGACGGTCAGACGATTGTATTGGAGGATTTCATAGAAGTCGAACCGGATAAAAGACAGCGACTGCAAAAATTAATAACGGATGAGCGTGTGCTGATTGGGCCTTGGTATGTCATGCCTGATGAATTTCTCTTGTCCGGTGAGAGCTTGATTCGGAATTTAATGATGGGACATGAAATCTCCAAGCAGTGGGGAGTCACTGCGCTTAAATATGGCTATATTTGTGATATTTTTGGACATATTGCCCAAATGCCGCAAATCTTCAATCAATTTTCGATCGAATATGCCCTGCTGGGCAGAGGGACCAATGAGCATTCGTTTAAAGCTCATTTTCGTTGGCAATCGCCGGATGGCAGCGAATGCATCACTTATAAGCTCGAGGATCAGAGTGGTTATGGAGCGTTTTCTAATCATATTGTAAACCCAGTATCCAAGTTATTGGGGAGCAAAGCGGAAGTTGCGAAACAGAAACGCCAGCTTGTATCAGACTATTTGGATAAGGAAGCTGAACGCTCCGATATTCCTGTAATCTTGCTCATAGATGCAGGTGATCATGCACCATTAAGGAAGGAAACCTCCGAATGGCTCCAATGGCTTCGTAAAGCATTTCCTGATGATGATGTAAAGCATGTGAATATTATGGAAATGGGCAAGGAATTATTGCCTTATCGGAACCAAATGCCAGTCAAGCAAGGTGAAATTAACGAAACGGCAAAGGCTAAAGCAGAATTCGTTCATCTGATTACGCATACGCTCTCCAGCCGTTATCCGCTCAAAAAGTGGAACGACCAATGCCAAAGCTTACTGGAAAAGTGGATCGAGCCCATGCTCGCGTGGGGGCAATTTACAGGGTTTACAGCGCAGAAGGCGTATGTGGATTTGGCTTATAAATACTTAATTCAGAATCACCCCCATGATTCTATTTGCGGATGTTCCATCGATCAGGTCCATAAGGATATGGAATATCGTTTTGCTCAAACCGAACAAATTGGCAGGGAGATTGCTGATTATTATATGCACCATGAAAGGCAGCAATATGCGGCGGTTTCTACTGTTTCTTCGGTAACAGAAAACAGGGTGCTTGCTATCTATAATCCGCTGCCATTTGCACGGAGTGAAGTCATTACACTTGATGTCGATTTTCCATTGGCTTATTCCAGTCGTTATCAAGAGCCTTTTGGTTATGAGACCATTAACAGCTTTAAGATATTTGACCGTGATGGAGCTGAGCATGTCTACAGTGTATCCTCGATTGTCAGAAATCTAAAAGTACGTCGGCACCATTCCCAGGTGGATACAGTTGATCGTTACCGTTTAAGTCTGAAAGTGGATATGCCCGCTATGGGTAAAACGGAGTATAGCATCAAGCCGTTTGCTGAAGCTTCGCGCTATCTTAGTCGAATATCACAATGCGAGAATGAAGCGGAAAATGAGCTGATTCAATTAACAATCAATCGGGATGGATCCATTAAAATATATGACAAGCTCCAGGGCAAGCTTTATGACGGGTTGATCAGCTATTTGGACGATGGAGAAATTGGAGATGGCTGGTTCCATGTCAATCCGATTGAGGATCAGCTGATAACCAGCATTGGTGCCGCCTGCAGGATCGAGCGCGTGGAAAACGGACCGCTTCGAGCCGTGTTTCGTGTAACACACTCCTTGAAGGTTCCAGCAGGAATAGAACGTGATAATTATGGCATGCGACGCTCCGAGCAAGAAGAAACCTTAACCATTATTTCAGTTATAGGTCTCTCCATAGGCGCGGCTTTTATTGATGTGGAAACAACGATTGCCAATCGTGCCAAAGACCATCGTGTCCGGATGAAATTGCCAACTGGTGTTGACTCAACAATCTATTTTGTCAATCAGCCTTTTTGCTTTGTTGAGAGGAAAACGGGGATAGATGAAAGCACCGAGCATTGGAAAGAGTGTGAGGTACCCGAGAAACAGATGGGCGGTATTGTCGGCAAACGAAGAGGCGATGGAAGCGGTATTGCCTTCGTTTCTGCCTATGGCTTGCATGAATGCGCAGCGCTGAATGATGATCGAGGCACAATAAACATTACCTTGTTCCGCGGCTTTCAAACAACCATTATGACCAATGGGGAGCTTGGCGGGCAAATTCTCGGAGATTTGCAGTTTAAATATGCCATTTCCATTCTCCAGCCGGATACTTCATATGCTGATTTAATTAGGCTGCAGGACCGTCTGCAAGCGGGCATGATGTCGTTTTCCATGCCTGTTTCAACAGACTATCAGCTGGAGGAATCAACCAGCATTCTGCAGCTTGGTATGTCTAATATTTGCCTGAGTATCTTAAAACGCCCAGAGAACGGGGAGCCGAATACAATGGTTGTACGATTATATAATATGTCCGCATACACCGCTGTAACTCCATTAACCTGTATAAGGCCAATCGTCGATGCTTTCGAGGTAAACTTTAACGAAGAGAAGGGGCATCCAATCGCCTTTGAGGAGAATAGTCTGCAAATTGAATTGGGGCCTTGGAAAATTCAAACCTATAGTATTAAGCTGATGAAGTAGGAGTATTTCAGCGGACAGCCAGATGAGCCTTCCCTAGGGAAGGCTCATCTTCATCTATTTGGAGGTTCGATCCACCGATTAAGAGGTGTATTCTCATACTCCAAACTGATTTACTTAATCTATAAATAATTCAAGATTGCTATCCAGAACAATTTGAGGCTTTAAGAGAAAAATATCCTCAAAGCGTTTGGCTTCGCCTATATACTCATACATTTTTTTAAATGCAAGCCTTCCTTGTTGAAAGGGCTGCTGGAAAATGGTTGCTTGGATAACACCTTGTCGAAGATAGTCATTCAACTCAGGAAACAGATCGGATGCAACAATCTTTATCTGATCGGTAAGACCAGCATCTACAATTTTTTTGCAAACACTGGTTGAATTTGAGGTTCCAATATAGATGCCGCCAACATCCGGGAATTCTCTAAGAAGCTTTTCTGTTGCTCGATATGCGATATCCAAATCATCATAGTTATCGTAAATGGCAATAACATCCATATTACTCGCTTTGATTTGTTCCATGAATCCATCAATACTTTCCTTATGAATTTCGGAATCTCGTGTTCCAGTAAAAATAGCTACAGGCTTATCCTTAGCAAGCATCCATAAAAGCTTCCCAGCGATTTTACCAGACATTCTACTGTTGCTTCTTACGGAGAAAATACGTTTACTATTCGGTATATCTGAGATGACAGTAGCCACAAAGACATTTTTATCATATAGTTCTTGGATCACCTCAGAATAACCTCGCAGATCATTGGTTGGTGCTAGAATAATGCCATCATACCCCAAATCGGCCATTTCTCTCATTTTCCTAAAGACATCTGTTTTTGAATCCGAATGATCCATGATTTGAAAATCTCCCCGAACATTAAAGTCAGCTAATTCCTCGTAAGCTCTTTTTGCTCCGTTCATGACTTCAATATTAAAATCAAGCACATGTCTATTTATGATAAAACCAATTCTGATCGTCTTTCTAGCAAGACTGGTTGCTGCTTTGTTCGGTTTAAAGCCCATTTGTTCTGCCGTTTCAATAATAAGCTTTTTGGTTTCCTCGCTAACTCGTGGTTTGCCGCTTAAAGCTCTATTGATTGTCGCGGTAGAGACACCTAGCTTTTTGGAAATATCGTAAATTGTTATTTTTTTCATAAGCCACCCTTTTGCGTAATCGAATTCATTATATGCAAAATAATAATTAATCTAATTTTACAATGTAAACCTAATTTTATAAAGCATTATTTGAATATTGATGACAATATAATATTATTGTATACCTAATAAAGAGGAAATGGGTTTAAGAGTTTTATCTAAATGCGTAACCGAATACATTTTTTATTGGATTTTACGTTTTATTTAAATATTTCTAATGGATAGTAATTAATAACATAAATTTATACATAAATTAAAATAAATGAAAGCGGTTTTATTGGCTTAGATTTATATTGACGACAATATTTTGGTATTGTATACTTCAATTGAGTAATCGGTTACGCAAGTGGCAAGGTTATTAAGAAAATGAGTAAATACCCTTTTGTAGTTGTTTTGAAAACGTATACAATGAATAACACTAATGCTGCATAGTACTGTAAACTAGGATCCAGTTTACATTATTATAGCCTTCTCACATTGGGGAGGATTTATTAGACCAATAATTATAGGAGGGTTTACCTAATGAAAAAGCGTTTAAGTTTTGTGTTGAGTTGTTTTTTAATTATTTCTCTGGTTGTACTAAGCGCGTGTACTAAAAGCTCAAACGATGCTGTATCACCTTCCGCAGATGCTTCAACAAATGCTCCAGCAGAAACCGCCGCAGCAACAGCTGCTCCGGGTGCAACTAATGAAGGCCTGCCAATTGTAACTGAGCCGATTACTTTGAAAGGGTTTGCAGCAAAGCATGCGGTACAATCCGATTGGAATGAAATGATTATTATGAAGGATTTTGCAAAAAGGTCAAATATTAATATCGAATGGGAAAACATTGGAGATGACGTTTTTAAAGAGAAATTAAATTTAAAGTTTGCTTCTAATGATCTGCCTGACCTGGTTGCCCGGGCTTCATTGACGGATGCAGACGTCAGTAAATTTGCTCAGGATGGATCGATCATTGATTTGACACCATTAATTGAAAGCTCTGCACCAAACTTTAAGAAGATACTGGATGCAGATCCGACCATTAGGAAAGCGATTACAGCAGCAGACGGCAAGATTTATTCGCTTCCTTTAATCTACCAGCCTGAAATCGGTAAAGCGCACGTGTTGTGGATTAATAAAAAAATTCTCGATCAACTAGGTCTTCCGGTACCTACAACTACAGATGAGTATTACAACGCTTTAGCCGCGTACAAAGAGAAAAATCCTAGCGGGAAAGACGGAGCGGTTCCGTTATCCGATTTCAGCAGCGATATGGGAAGATATCTTCTGGCATTTAGCGGTCTATTCGGAGTTGGGAATAAAGGCGGCGTATTCTTCAATGATGGCGTTGATCTTGGCCCCGATGGAAACATGCGCTTCTTCAAAACAGATCCGCTTTACAAAGATGAGCTTCAATTCTTCAATAAGCTTTGGACTAACAAGCTTATCGACCCTGAGTCATTCACTCACACAGCTGCAGATTGGATTGCGAAAATTGGCAGTAATGAAGTATTCTCTTATATGCAATCTGACGTAGCCTTTTCCAAGGAAGCTGCTCCTGATTTTGTAACAGTGCCTGGTATAAAAGGTCCACATGGTGATCAAGCATGGCACTCGTATAACCCGGGGATCCGTAAAGGAAACTCCGTCATTACCAAGGCCAACAAATTCCCGGAAGCTACGATGCGTTGGTTTGATTACTGGTTCTCTGAACAAGGGTTAATCGAACAACAATTTGGGATTAAAGATGAGACCTACAAAATCAATGCAGACGGCACATATGAATCTTTACTGGGACCTGAAGAAGGTGGTAAGATTTCTCCGAATTATGGCGGCGGGATTCCAATGAATGTTACGATTGATGAATTTATGATACATCCGCTTAAACAGCCTGAAGGTGTAACGAACTTACAACAATCCCTTGATGGAATTGAATCCTTTAAAGCTTATTTCCCTAAAAATGACGTTAATCCGTTTGCATTTACAACAGAAGAAACGAATCAGATGAACGCTTTTAGAACAGATGTTTTAGGCTCAGGAAGTAATCCAGGCCAAACGGCTTACATCAAGGAAATGGAAACCAAGTTTATTACAGGCAAAGAATCATTTGACAATTGGGATGCTTATGTTAAAAAGGTGGCAGATCTTGGTTTGGCTGATTTTATGAAAATTCAGAACGATGCACTTAAAAGATATAACGCACAATAATTTTAATTAATGATTATAAGACCGCCAAGGAACTCTCTCGGGAGTTCCTTGACGGAATTGAATGGACAACGATTCGATAGGGTGTGGCAAAGGAATGACCAGACTAAAGAAGATAAAAGCAAATTGGGAGCTTTACTTGTTAATTGCCCCAGTCGTCGCTTATTTTATTATTTTTCATTATTGGCCGATCTATGGCGTCCAGATTGCATTCAAGGATTTTTCAGCTACAAAGGGCATTGCTGGCAGCCCATGGGTTGAGTTCAAGCATTTCACACGATTTTTTGAATCCATCTTTTTTGATCGGGTTATCCGCAATACAATAGGCATCAGTCTCTATTCGTTGGCAGTCACATTTCCGCTCCCGATTATTCTGGCACTAATGATGAATGAAGTGAAAAACAAGCTATTTAAAAAAGCTGTGCAGAATATTTCTTATGCTCCTTATTTTATTTCACAGGTTGTATTGGTCGGAATTGTTATCTTGTTCTTATCTCCAGAAGCGGGAGTAATCAATAGAGTTATTGAGTTTTTTGGCGGTGAAGCCAAATTATTCATGGCCGATACGGCATGGTTCAAATCGATTTTTGTTTTTTCAGGCCTGTGGCAAGGACTTGGCTGGGGGACTGTTATTTACATGGCTGTTCTGGCTGGAGTTGACCCGCATCTTATTGAGGCTTCAATAGTTGATGGAGCCAACAAATGGCAGCGAATTCGGCACATTTCTATCCCAACTCTTATTCCTACCGCTATCGTATTATTGATATTAGCTGCGGGAAACGTGATGAATGTGGGATTTGAGAAAGTATTTCTGCTGCAAAATCCGCAAAATTTGGATTCATCGGATGTTATCGCGACTTACATTTACCGAACTGGCTTATTGAATTCACAGTATAGCTTTGCTGCTGCAATTGGTTTATTCAACTCGGTTATTAACTGTACGATTTTGGTTGTTGTCAACGCAGTGGCTCGACGGTACAGCTCAAATAGCCTTTGGTAAAGGAAGGAAATTTATGCAAACAAGAACATTCAAATTGGATAGTGACAAGCTTTTCGACATTATCAATATTGGGCTGCTTATCGTAATAACGCTCATCTTCCTGTATCCGCTGCTGTTTGTAGTCAGTGCTTCGATCAGCGATCCGCTTAAGGTGACGAACGGTGAGGTATGGCTTTGGCCAAAAGGCTTTAGTCTGGAGGCTTATAAAACCGTATTTGCCAATAAAGACATTCTGATAGGGTATAAAAATACGATTATTTATACGGTAGTTGGAACAGCTGTGAATTTATGCATGACTATTGCGGCAGCTTATCCACTTTCGAGAAAAGATTTTTACGGGAGAACGCCGTTAACGATTTTATTTACATTCACGATGTTTTTTAGCGGTGGTTTGATTCCGACTTATATCGTGATCGGCAAGCTCGGTTTGCTAAATCACTTTTGGGTGATGATTTTACCAAATGCAGTTTCCATGTTTAATGTCTATTTAATGCGAACCTACTTCCAATCTTCCATACCTGAAGAGCTGCATGAAGCAGCAACTATCGACGGTGCAAGAAAGCTTACAACGCTTTTCCGGATCGTATTGCCGCTTTCCGCACCTATTATTGCTGTGATGATATTGTTTTATGCTGTTGAATATTGGAACTCTTATTTCAATGCTTTGATTTATTTATCAGATCGTGCCAAATTCACACTGCAATTATTCCTAAGAGAAATTCTTGTACAAAACCAGACAGCCAGCATGATTCAACCGGGACAGAATTTTGCATTGAAGCAAGCTCTATTAGCACAGAGTATCAAGTATGCGCTCATTATCATTGCTAATCTACCGGTTTTGATGTTATATCCGTTCGCACAACGCTATTTTGTACAAGGTGTGATGATTGGAGCGATTAAAGGATGATTTTGGAGAGTGAAATAAATAACTGTAAAGAATGGATACATAAAAACCTGCAATCAGGTATAAATGTTCCATTTTCTTTTGTGCTGGACGGAAAGCATTCTGATTTCTGGTTTGCTAAAGCGGAACGAAAGTTAACATCAACTCCACTCAGTGGGAAACGGGTGCAACACATTGTAGAATATAAGCTTTTGGCCGAGATTTCGATCGTATGTTCAGCAATTGAATATTTGGATTACCCCTTTGTTGAATGGACCGTATATATCCAGAATTATGGGAAGCAAGACAGTCCGGTTATTCGCAATGTTATGGCAATGGATTTAAATTTGGCAGAAGAGCCAGAATGTAGAATCATTCTCCAGCATCAGCGCGGCAGTCAGCATGCGATTAACGATTTTGAAATTTATCGGGAGAAATTAGTGCCTGGGGAAAACAAAGTCATAGCTACCTCTGGTGGTCGCCCTTCTAATAAAAGTCTCCCTTACTTTCATATTGAATTAGACGGCAGAGGGATTAACTTTGCCATCGGCTGGCCGGGCCAATGGTCCTCGCAATTTGAACGGAATGCTGAAGGTCTGCAAATCCGTGCTGGACAAGAGAGGACCAATTTCAAGCTGCATCCTGGAGAAAAAGTTCGCACACCGCTAATTGCAATGCAATTCTGGCAAGGTGAGCCTGATCGCGCACAGAATGTATTTCGCAGATGGATGAAGCAGTACAATGTGCCCCACCCTCAAGGAAAGGAAATAAAGCCGTTTCTGGCGGCCTGCAGCTCGCATCAATTCAGTGAGATGGAAAAGGCTAATGAGGAAAACCAGAAGCTGTTTATTGACCGGTATCTTGAAGAGGGTATTTTACTAGATAATTGGTGGATGGATGCGGGATGGTATATCCAGAATGGAACGTGGGTCAACACGGGTACCTGGGAGGTAGACAAGGAACGATTTCCCAACAGTCTGCGTGCTATAACGGAGCATGGACATTCCAAGGGAGTGGATAGCATCGTTTGGTTTGAGCCGGAGCGAGTTACTGCAGAAAGCCACTTGGCTCGGGAGCATCCGGAGTGGTTGCTAACACCGCCAACGGAAACAGGCAATGATAATATTCGCCAGGATTGGCGGCTGTTTGATCTAGGGAATGTTGAAGCCCGCAGCTGGTGGACAGACTGGGTGGTTCAATTTATTCAAGACGAAGGGATCGATATTTACCGTCAGGACTTCAATGTCGATCCGCTGCGCTACTGGCAGAAGAACGATTCGGAAGATCGACAAGGAATCACGGAGAATCGTTATGTCCAAGGCTTGTTAGTGTTCTTTGATGAATTACGAGAAAGAACGGGCGGCATCCTGATTGATACTTGCGCATCAGGCGGTCGGCGTCTAGATCTGGAATCAATGCGCAGAGCTGTTTCACTTACTCGCAGTGATTATCATTTCGAACCGATTGGCCAGCAATGTCAGACCTATGCTTTATCTTATTGGTTAACTTTCCATGGGTCGGGAATTAAGCATAGTGATGCTTATAGATTCCGAAGTGGAGTGGCTCCGCATAACATTCTGTGCTACGACATGCATGAAATGGAGCTTGATTACAATGCGATTCGACAAAACGTGGAGGAACGACAGGAAATTGCGAGGTTTTATGATAAGGATTTCTATCCATTAACCCCATATTCTCTGAAAGAATCATTATGGATGGCTTGGCAATTTGATTCTCCTGATACAGATGACGGCATTGTTATGGCTTTTCGTCGTTCAGATTGCGAAGATGAAACGCTGCATGTGACTTTAAAAGGATTGGATCCAAATGCTCATTATTATCTGTTTATTTCAAAAGACTCACCTGAAACCAGACATAGCGGTAAAGATTTACTTAAAACGGGTTTAATTCTTGAGTCGCAGATGCTACCTGATTCTATCCTTGTCCGTTATCGCAGAGAATAAGCTAAAGATAAATCATAGTGGAGGAATTTTAATGATTAACCAACTGGATTCAGTTAAAGATATGCAGGAGAAGAGAAGATGGATGGAAGCGTATATGCCGGGAAAACCGGTAAATGGGCTGCCTTTTTCTTTCAAATACGGAGGTATCTCTTCCAGTGACTTCCTTGCTGATTTGCCTGCTAAAACGATAATAAGCAAGATCGACGAGAATCGTATGGAGCAGACTGTAGTATGGGAGGATGCTGCTTCAGGTCTTCAGATTCGATGTGTAAGTGTTGAATACACCCATTTCCCTGTAATAGAGTGGACGTTATATTTTAAAAATAGCGGTTTGAAGAATACAGCTATCCTTAAGAATATTCAATGTCTAGATACTTTTTTTCAACTGGGCATGGATGAAGATTTTTTACTTCATGGCAATAAGGGAGATACGTGTACTGCGGAGAGCTATGAGCCCTATAAGCTAACATTCGCTGATGGGGAAGAAAAAAAATTCGCACCACGAAATGGCAAATCTACCGGCGGGAACGAGGGTTGGCCTTATTACAATCTTCAAAGCTCTGACGGCGGAGTCATAATGGCACTTGGCTGGCCGGGACAATGGGCGAGTTCTTTTCAATGGGATAAGAAGGAAGGAATGAATGTCAAGGCTGGTCAAGAACTGACGAATCTATATTTAAAGTCGGGAGAGGAGATTCGCACTCCGCTGACTGTACTCTTATTCTGGAAAGGGACTGATATAGTCAGCGCTCAGAATCTATGGCGACGTTGGTTCTGGTTATACAACATGCCTATAACAGAAAATGCACATCCAGCTCCGTTGACACATATTCAGCTTGCCAGATCATTTACCGATGGGGAGGAGGTCATGTGGGAGCAAGCCAAAGCTTATCAGGAGGCAGGGATTCAGCCAGATGTTTTCTGGAGAGATGCAAATTGGTACCCATCGGATCAAGGGCCTTTTGAAGGTGGAGATTCTTGGATTAATACAGGTACCTGGGAAATTGATCGTAGAAGATTCCCAAATGGCTTTAAGGCATTCAGTGATTGGGTACATGAACAGGGGAAGAAATTTCTGCTGTGGTTTGAGCCTGAACGGATAGGGGATACCAACTCAACGTTAGCTGTTAATCATCCCGAATGGATGCTGGATGGAACGGAAGCCTGTGGACCTATCCTCCATTTAGGCGACCCAGAAGCTCTTAGCTGGCTGATCGATCATGTCGACAACCTCATAAAAACAGAAGGAATCGACTGGTATCGGGAAGATATGAATGGTCCGGGTCCTTTGCCTGCTTGGCGAAAAAACGATCCGTTTAATAGACAAGGAATTACTGAAAATCTATATGTACAAGGGCATTTGGCTTTCTGGGATGCACTTAGGAATAGAAATCCAGGGCTGCGCATTGATTCATGCGCTTCTGGCGGAAGACGAAATGACCTAGAATCTATGCGGCGAGCGGTGCCGCTTTTAAGGAGTGATTATCAATTTCCAGATGAGCTTTTCCCTCAGCATAAGCAGCGGATCGTGTTTGAAGCAAATCAATCACATACTTATGGAATTTCATCTTGGTTTCCTTATTATGGTTCCGCAGTCGTTTCAGCAGACAGCTATCATGCACGCAGCTTTTACATGCCTGCATTCTGCGTAATGCTACCCAAGGATTGGGAGCAAAATCCCGAAACCAGAGCTGCAGTAAAACGCGCATATGAGGAATGCGTGACTCTTGCACCAATGATGCTTGGAGATTTCTATCCGCTGACGCCTTACAGCCTCCAGCTTGATCAATGGATTGGTTGGCAATTTAATCGACCAGAAAACGGTGATGGTTTCCTTCAGGTATTCAGACGTATGGATAATAAAGAAGCTTCTCGAAAAATGCAGCTTAAAGGTCTGGATCCTTTTGCAATATATTTGGTTATGGATATGGGTGATAGTGTGTCGCTCAGTATCTCAGGAAGAGAATTAATGGAAGAGGGATATTTCCTAGAAATTCTAAAAAAACCAGAGGCTAGAATAGTCACTTACAAGCGATTGTAATATAAAAGTAAGCAGTCAAAAAACATTGACGACAAAATTAACATATTGTATACTAAAATCAATATAAAGAGAGGATGAGTAAATTTGGAATTCCAAAACAAGGTTGCATTAGTTACAGGCTCGGGAAATGGAATCGGACGTTCGATTGCTATGGCTTTTGCCAGAGAAGGAGCATCCGTCATCATAGCAGATATAGACGAGCACGATGCAATTAAGACGAAGCAAGAAATTGAGCAGCTAGGCGGTAAAGCAAGCGCTTTTAGAGCGGATGTCTCTGTAAGCAATGATGTCCAGCAGCTGTTCTCGTTTATTAAAGAAAATTATGGAACTCTGGATATTTTGGTTAATAATGTCGGAACGACTATACGTAAGCCAATCGTGCACTTTACGGAAGAGGAATGGGATTTTGTATTTGATACTAATATTAAATCGATGTTCCTATGTGCCAAAGAAGCTGGAAAAATCATGCTGAAGAAGCAATCCGGAGTTGTTGTAAATATTTCCTCGATACTTGGTCTAGGTGGTGTTTCGCGCAGATTGCCTTATGCTACCTCTAAAGCAGCGGTTGATAGCTTTACGAAAACAATTGCTTGCGAATGGGCGCTTGATGGAATAAGAGTGAACACCATTGCACCCGGCTATATTCTCACAGAGAGCCTAAAAGGAGCTTTTGAACAAGGTATATTGTCTGAGGATGATATGGTTCGCAGAACACCGCAGGCTCATTTAGGAACTCCGGATAATATTGCGGATGCTGCCTTATTCTTATCTTCGGATAAAGCGGCTTTTATTACAGGGACAGTCTTGTATGTGGACGGCGGTTATGCAGCCTATAACGGACCTGAGGTTATTCCTTCTTTTCACCATAATCTAGAATAATTAAATTACTTAGCTAGGAGGTTATTTGATGAGGAAGGTTGCTATACTTGGAGCCGATATTTTTGAAGATCAGAGAGAGCTGACGTTGTTTAACACGACTGATATTGAAGCTACTTATTATTCATGCAAGGATCCGCTTGATTTGGTAGATAAGCTAGCTGATATCGATGGGTTAATCGTCAATCTAGAGAAGGT
The DNA here is from genome assembly GCF_009728935.1 of Paenibacillus psychroresistens. GTDB lineage: Bacteria > Bacillota > Bacilli > Paenibacillales > NBRC-103111 > Paenibacillus_AC > Paenibacillus_AC psychroresistens. The sequence goes on from NZ_CP034235.1 coordinate 1,056,416, forward strand.
AACACCTGAGCTCTTGTCGCATTTTGAAAAGCTGAAGGTAGTTGGAAGATATGGAGTCGGTGTAGACAATATTGATTTAAAGGCTGCGACTGAAAAAAAAGTGGCTGTGATCAATGTACCGGATTATTGCGTAGATGAGGTGGCAGAGCATGCCGTCAGCTTTATTTTTGCAGTTAATAGAAAGCTGTTTACATCTGCTAGCTTAACTAAGCAAGGCGTTTGGGGAAAAGTAAAGGATTTGAAGCCGATTTATCCCATTAAAGATATCACGCTTGGTGTTGTAGGCACAGGTCGTATCGGTATGAAGGTTATTCAAACTATGGTGCCATTTGGTACGAAAATTGTTGTTTTTGATCCCTATATTAAGCAAGAGAATTTGCCGGATGGTGTGATGCTAGTCAGTTTCGATGAGCTATTGGAGATCTCGGATATCATTACGATCCATTGTCCGTTGACTGAGCAAACTCGGCATCTATTCAATACGGCAAGCTTTGGAAAAATGCACCGCAAGCCTGCCCTTATTAATGTTTCTCGTGGACCCATCATTGATGAGGTGGATTTATTAGCTGCTTTGGATAATGGAACCGTTTCCTTTGCTGCTCTGGATGTTATGGAGGTTGAACCTCCAGCCACAGACGCCCCCTTGCTGCATCATCCTAAGGCAATTGTAACCAATCATATTGCTTGGTACTCTATACAAGCGGAAGTAAAACTGCGCGATCTTCTCGTCACTAGGGTTATTGATTATCTAGATGGTAAGCCTGTTCCTTCTATAGTAAACAAATTTTAATGGATCCAAAATTTCAGTAAATCAGAGGAGTGTTATTCATGGGAAAAGGAACTGTAATCAAATCAGCGGAAGTACAAACATTATACGTAGACAAGACATATTCATCTAAGATGCTGCTTGATCAAACGAACTCAGAAACAAAAGGGATTCAAATCAATCAGGGGTTTATCTCACCTGGCAGCAAGCATGCAGATCATTATCACCATGTTGATTATGATGAGGTTTATTTAATCATGAAAGGTGAAGCGAAGGTTCGTTTGGATGGGGTTGAAACTGACTTGGCAGCTGGCGATGTTGTCCACATACCTGGTGGAACCATGCATGCAATTGAGAATAAAAGCGATACGGAAGAGCTGGTCATCTTTACTGCATGGTCTAGACACCCAGAGCAAGGAATAAATCCAGTTTATGATATGCGCGTTAAGGCTTGGGGAAAATCCTATAAAACCATTGATGAAGAATAAGCCCAAGTTTATGCTTACGATGCTGGCTTGCTTCGCAAGCCCTAAGGAGCTATAAGATGATCAATTTATTGGACAATTTGCGAAGCGTAGCGGTTGAGCCTAATCATTTAGCTGTTTGTTCATTAGGTCAGGCTGGCTATATCTACAAAACAAGTGAAGGTCAATATATCGTTATCGATCCATATTTAACGGATTTCTGTGAGCATCGAATTGGGCTGGCGTTTAAACGGCTTATGCCCGCTTTAATCGATCCAGCGGAATTAGAAGCATTGCCGCTTACTGCCTATCTGATGACGCATCATCATGAGGATCATTTGGATGTGGAGCTTATAGAAGCTTTGAGCGTTGTTGATTTCCCTTTTTATGCACCGCCACAAACCATTGGGATTTTAGTGGAGCTTGGTGTTGCGGCAGAACGATGTCAGCCATTATTAAAAAGCTCCATCAGCTATGAGATAGCTGGGGTGAGCATTCATAGTGTTTTCGCGGATCATGGAGATATAGCTCCAGATGCGGTTGGCATAATCGTCCAATCACAAGGTAAAACGATTTACCATATGGGAGATACCTGTTTGCGGGAAGCAGAATTTCAAGAAATTGCGAATAGGTTTGAGATCGACCTGTTAATTCTGCCGATTAACGGCAAATACGGCAATATGAATGAAGCGGATGCTGTTAAAGCTATCTCAATTTTAAAGCCAAAGTATGCAGTGCCTTGTCATTTCTGGATGTTGCCGGGCAACTCAGGTGGAGATCCGGTGGTATTCTTAGAGGGTGTTAAACAGGCTGTGCCCGATACAGAAGCCTTGTTATTCAAGATGGGCGAGATTTTCGTTGTTTAGAATTGACTAATTACATTGAGGTGTAAGCGATGGATTTGAGTAATAAGGTAGTTTTAGTAACTGGCGCGGGGATTGGGATTGGCAAAGGGATTGCGCTTCATCTTGCAGCTTGCGGGGCCGACGTTATCGTTAATTACCGCAGCAGTGAGAAACAAGCCTTGGAAGTGGTTGAACAGATTCAAGCAATGGGAAGAAAAGCAATAGCCATTAAAGCGGATATATCCTCCGTTAAAGAAATAAATGCCATGATCGAGCAAGCGAAGGAAGCTTTTGGGACGATTCATGTTCTGGTTAACAATTCAGCCTATTGCCCGACAATTGATTTTTTTGATGTCACGGAAGAAAGCTGGGATGAGGTACTGGATACGAATCTCAAAGGCAGCTTCTTTACTGCACAAGCTTGTGCGAGGGAAATGGTCAAACATGGCGGCGGGAAAATTATCAATATCAGCTCGGTCCATGCACTGCTTACTATGACCAAATATGCGGCTTATGCATCCTCTAAAGGCGGGATGAACGCCTTAACCCGACAATTAGCATTGGATTTGGCGCATCTCAACATCCAAGTGAACGCCGTATCACCTGGTGCGACCGAGGTGGAGAAGAATTTAGCGCATCCACTCCATGATAGCTTGGCAGTAGGCAAACAAATTCCCGCAGGAAGAATTGGCATGCCCAAGGATGTGGCAACCGTTGTCGCCTTTTTCGCTTCATCGGCTTCAGATTTTGTTACAGGGCAAGTCCTTACGGTTGACGGGGGCTCCAGCACGCAGTTTTACTTGAAATCGGTGGATTAGGTGAGGTGGAATTATGGCACATACGTTGCCAGATTTTTATAAAAAAATGCAGCAGATTCGTTTATTCGAGGAGCAGGCAATTGAGCTTTATAAAGAAGGGCTGGTTGGCGGTTCTTATCATTCTTATATCGGGCAGGAAGCCATAGCCACAGGTGTATGCACCGCTTTGCGTGCAGTGGATTATATCACAACAACCTATCGAGGCCGTGGTCAGCATCTTGCTAAAGGCGCGGATCCGCAAAAGCTGTTTGCAGAGATTCTTGGCAAAATCGATGGCTATTGCAAGGGCAAGGGTGGACCGATGCATATTGCCGCACCTGAAATTGGCATTTTAGGGGCAAACGGCATTGTCGGCGCTGGAGTTCCGATTGCAGCAGGCGGCGCATTGTCTGCCAAAATGAATGGACTTGATCGCATTTCAGTGGCTTTTTTTGGCGATGGAGCGATGAATCAAGGTGTGATCTATGAAGCGATGAATTTGGCCGCGTTGTGGGATTTGCCAATGCTGTTCGTTTGTGAGAACAATGAATATTCGGAAATGACTCCGATTCGCGATTCCGTTAAGGTATTGGATTTTATTGGCCGCGCGGCTTCATTAGGGATTCAAGGTGTTACAGTAGATGGCAATGACGCAGAGGCTGTTTATGCGGAAACGCTGAAAGCTATGGAACGAGCTAGCAAGGGCGAGGGTCCAACCTTCATGGAAGCGAAAACCTATCGATTGCAAGGCCATATGTATGGGGATTCCGAGATCTATCGAAGCAAGGATGAAGTCCAAGCGTGGAAAGAGAAGGATCCCATCAAGCGTGCAAAAGAAAAGCTGCTGCAGCAGGGCCAGGCTACTGAAAGCCAGATAGAGCAGTGGATTTCTGACATAAAAGCCGAGCTTAATACGGCGGTTGAAGCAGCTAGAATTAGCTCCGAACCAAGCTACGATGAAATTTATACGGATGTTGTCTAAGTAAAGGAGATGAGGAGCATGGCAAGATTTTTCGGAAAAGAGCTGGATCGCAAGGAGCTGCTGAAACGAATTGGTCATATGTCTCAGCTTGCTTATATTCAACCTTTCGAATACACCGAGGGTAAGGCTCAAGGTATTAAAGCCTTGAATGTTGCTAATGGAACTGGCTTGGAGTTTACCCTGCTGGAAAGCAAATGTCTGGATATGATCAGTATGAAATATAAAGGCATGAATTTGAATTTCTTGCCAAAGTCGGGGATTGTTTCACCTGCGCTGGCTGATATGAACGGTACGGAGTTCATGCGTTCCATCTCTGGCGGAATGCTCTATACCTGCGGTTTACGGAATGTGGGCACAACTGCAGTAGATGGCGGCTTAAATCAGGTATTTCACGGAAATTTGAAGAATACACCGGCTGAAAAAGTAAACGCTTTCGCAGCTTGGCAAGGCGACGATTACGTACTTAAGGTTTCCGGGGAAATGAATGAATCGGCTATTTTTAATGAGAATCTACTGCTGAAACGCACGATCTCGACAAAAGCAGGCGCTAAATCGGTGCTCATTGAGGATCGCGTTGAAAATCAAGGCTTTGAAGAGCAGGAGCTAATGCTGCTTTATCATGTTAATGTTGGATTTCCTATCCTAGACGAAAATTCGAGACTTCTTATTCCTAAATCGAAAACAGTGGCAAGGGATCCCTTATCTCAAACGGGAATTGCTGAATTTGCACAATTAACTGCCCCTGTAGATGGTTATACAGAGCAAGTATTCAGTCATGAAACAGCAAGCAATAGCGAGGGAATGACTGGTGCTGCTGTAATCAACGATCAATTGGGTATCGGTGTCTATATTAAATACAATGCGAATATGCTGCCAAATTTGGTCGAGTGGAAATCGATGAGATCAGGCGATTATGCATTGGGCATAATGCCAGCAACCTGCAATGTAAAAGGCAGAACCTTCGAAAGAGAATCAGGTACGCTTCGCAGGATTAATTCTTTTGAAACACTTGATTTTTCGCTTGAAATAGGTGTGCTGGATGGCAAGGATGATATTGAAAGCTTTGAACAGTTTATTCGTCAACTCGAAGGAGAATAAGCCATGGAGAACTATGAGATCATTGCTGATTTTACTTATTTGTGTGGAGAGAGTCCGATTTGGGATGAGGTCAAGCAGCAATTCTGGTGGACCGATATGCTGACTGGCAAGCTTTATGTATATGAGCCTCAAAGTGGCTCTGTGAAGCAAGCTGCGGAAGGGCCAAACGTTAGCGGTTTTACGATGAATAAACGTGGTGGATTAGTCTGTGCCACGCATCAAGGTTTATATCTTTGGGATGAGTTTAACGGCTTTCAGCTTATCGCGGATCAGTTCGAAGGCAACCGACTTCGCTCCAATGATGCTACAGCCGATGCAGCAGGCAGATTCTTATTCGGAACCACATTCTATGGACCGGATAGCGCGGAATACCCGTTAGGTAAGCTGTACAAAGTAGAAAAGGATGGCTCTATTTCTATTTTAGATGAGGATATTCATCTCTCCAATGGCTTGGGCTTCTCACCAGACAACAAAACACTTTATTACACAGATACGGTTCTGAGGGTTATTTATGCCTACGATTACGATTTGCAGCAAGGCACTGTATCCAACCGCCGTGTTTTTGTTCAGGTTCCCGAGCATGAAGGCATACCGGATGGTTTGACGGTAGATGCAGAAGGCTTTGTCTGGTCGGCGCAATGGTATGGAGGCTGCTTAGTACGTTACAATCCGCAGGGCCAGGTGGATCAGGTTCTACAAGTGCCTGCCAAGCAAACCTCATCCGTGATTTTTGGCGGTGCCGATCTTACGGATATTTATGTAACTACAGCAGGGTTAAGTGTCACGCTGCCGGTCGCGCCACAAGGCTATGATTTCCATGCAGCGGATATAGGCGGACCGGTTTATCGTTATAATCTCGGGATTAAAGGCAAGCCTGAATATGCGGCGGATATTACTAAATGAAGGGGGTTATTCATTTGAGGTCAATCGAAGAAGGTATGAAAGGCAAGGTAGCGATTATTACGGGTGCTTCCATGGGAATTGGCAAGGCATGTGTCGAAGCTTTTTGTTATGCGGGTGTGCATGTTGTTGCAGCGGCGCGAAGCAAGGATTTGGGCGAAAAGCTGGCTAAGGAATTGACTGAAAAAGGTGCTGGCAGCTGTGTATTTTTTGAATGCGATGTATCTAAGCACGAAAACGTCAAGGCGTTGATTGACTTTACGGTTGCTCAATTTGGACGGATTGATGTGCTTGTAAACTGTGCCGGTTATTTCCCGCTGCAGCGTCCTGTGGACGAAATTTCAGTTGAGGATTTCAATGATATTCTTGTGACTAATTTGACCGCTTATTATGCAGGTTGCAAATATGCTTTGCCTTATTTACGGACAGTGAAAGGCAATATCATCAACATTGGCAGCGTGCTTGGCACAACGGGCAATGAAGGATCGGCTGGCTATTGTGCAACCAAAGGTGCGATTACCACTATGACTAAAGCACTTGCAGTGGATGAAGCCAGACATGGCGTAAGGGTCAATGAGGTGAAGCCGGGACACATTTGTACGGAGATGTTCGAGCTGACAACAAGCCGTCAAAAAGACCCGGAAGCATTCCTAGCCTATTCCGAAACATTGCAATGGTTAGGGCGAGGCGGCTTGCCAGAAGAAATTGCTACTGTAGTGCTATTTCTTGCCAGCGACTGGGCTAGCTTTATTACGGGAACAGAAATTCTGGCAACCGGTGGTTATGAAATTGGTGAAGGTCCCAAGAAGCCTATTTTCCCTTGGACTACGATGGAAAAGAAATAGACTGTTCATGTGTAAAAGTCGGCTGCGCCTGTAAACAGTATAGAAACATTCATGCAGTGAGGAAGTGTATCCAGTGAGAGAAATTACAATGGCGCAAGCCTTGAATGAGGCGCTCCGCGAGGAAATGGTTCGAGACAGCCGGATTTTCCTAATGGGTGAGGATATCGGCGATTATGGCGGTATTTTTAAAGTAACCAAGGATCTAGCTGCACAGTTTGGCAAAGAAAGAGTGAGAGACACCCCGATTTCGGAATCGGGCTTTGTTGGTGCTGGTGTAGGCGCAGCAATGACGGGGCTTATCCCGGTGATTGAAATCATGTGGATTGATTTTACATTGGTGGCGATGGATCAAATTCTTAACCAGGCCGCTAAGATGAAATATATGTCTGGCGGGCAGACCAGCGTTCCTATGGTTATCCGCACGCAAGGTGGCGGAGGACGCGGCAACGGGGCGCAGCATTCCCAGAGCTTAGAGACGCTTTTTGCCCATATCCCAGGCATTAAGGTTGTTGTGCCTTCTACACCTTATGATGCCAAAGGATTACTAAAGGCTGCATTGCGGGAGAATGCTCCCGTGCTGTTTGTTGAGAACAAGATGCTGTACAACAAGAAAGGGCATGTTCCGGAAGAGGATTATGTGATTCCACTTGGAAAAGCAGACATTAAACGCAGTGGAACCGATGTCACTTTAATTAGCATTTCACGGATGGTGGACTATTCGTTGGAAGCCGCGCAAATTCTAGAGCAAGAAGGCATTTCAGCGGAGGTTATCGATTTAAGAACACTCGATCCATTAGATACAGAAACCATTTTAATTTCTGTCCGCAAAACAATGCGAGCCGTTATTGTCCATGAAGCTCATCGTTCTTTTGGCTGGGGGGGCGAGGTAGTTGCCTTGATTCAAGAGGAAGCGTTTGACTACTTGGATGCGCCTATTCTTAGAGTCGCTACGCAGGATGTACCGATTCCGTTTAATCGAAATTTAGAGAAGCAGACTTTGCCGCAGGTTGCGGATATTGTAAATGCCGTTAAAAGCCAGTTCAAGGTTTATTAATACTATTAACAAGGATGTGGAGTAAGTGATTATCGGGCATTTTCATACCGCTTTTACAGTTAGTGATATTGAGCGCTCCATCCAGTTTTATACGGAATTATTGGGCTTTGAGCTGGTCCATAAGCAGCGTCAATCCAATGAATATACACGCAAATTTGTCGGCTATCCCGACGCAGATCTTTATGCAGCCATGCTGTCCGTTCCAGGTGTAGATCACGGGCGTTCCAAGCATTTATTGGAATTGAACCAATATGTAACACCAGCAGGAGTTAAGCTAGACGTACAAACCTGCAATACAGGTGCAGCTCATTTGGCCTTTATTGTCGATGATATTCACAGCATGTATGCGTTTCTGGTTGAAAATGGAGTTCGATTTAAATCAGAACCAGTGGCCATTACGGCAGGACGCAATGAAGGCGGTTTTACTTGTTATTTTCTCGATCCGGATGGAATTACACTGGAGATTGTGCAACAGAGAGCTGGTTTATGATTCGTGGAATAAGAATGCAGGCGGAGGTTGAAGCTTTATGCAGGAGTCGATCCGTTTACCCAAAATGGAGCTTTCCATGGAGGAAGGAAGGATTCAGAAGTGGCTTGTTACAGCAGGAATATTTATAAAAAAAGGCGAGATTATCGCGGAAATTGAGACAGATAAAGCAGTCGTAGAATTGGAAATGCCCCAAGACGGGAGCATTCTAAGCTTTATTGCCAAAGAAGGCGAGCTTGTTCCAGTTGGGTCTGCGATTGCAGAGCTAGCTTCAAATTCAGCAATCTCCAGTGAGGTAAATGCTGCATCTAGCAATGCCCAAACGGAGAAAGCTGCGACTCCCATTATTACAGCAGCATTAAGTGAGCGAATTGCGATTTCGCCAGCAGCACGCAGACGTGCCAGAGAATTAGGTGTGGATTATACCAAACTCAAAGGGACAGGGCCGCGCGGCAGAATAGTTTTCCGTGATTTAGAGCTGGCAGGTCAAGCAGTAATGGCTGCAGTTCAACCAGAAACAGAGCTTAAATCCAATCTGCCAATAGCAGGCGGTCAACCGCTGTCCAAAATGAGAAGAACGATTGCTAAACGTTTGCTGGAAAGCGTCAATACGATTCCGCAATTTAGCATTAAGAAAAGTGTCGATGTTTCAAAAGCTTTAGAAATTAAACAAGTGATTCAAGGGAGCTTAGCCAAGAGTGGAATTAAGCTGACCTTCACCGATTTCCTGATTAGTGCAGTTGCCCAAGCATTGAATAAACATCGCAGCTTAAATGCTTCCTTTATTGGCAGTCCGTATGATGCGGATTGTTTTATTGTTGAGCACCCTGATGTGAATATCGGTTTAGCGGTATCCACAGATGCAGGTCTTGTAGTGCCTGTACTCCATAAGCCCGATGAATTGTCGATTGCATCAATTGCCAGGTTACGTATGTCAAAGATAGATAGTGTACGCAAGCAATCGTTAAAAGCAGAGGATTTGCAGGGCGGGACTTTTACCATTTCTAATCTGGGGATGCTTGATGTAGATGAATTTCAAGCGATTATTAATCCTCCAGAGGCAGGTATCCTAGCAGTAGGCAGTATACGTCAAGCACCTGTGCTAATAGATGGAAAGCTAGAATTTCGACCGACCCTGATCTTAACAGGAACTTTTGATCATCGTGTCGTGGATGGAGCAGCAGCAGCAAGATTCATGCAAACTCTGTCCGAGCAGCTGCAATCAGACGAATGGATTTTAGTGTAATGGAGGTTTGTAAATGAGTCAGCAAGCTGAAACAGAATGGAAAGGCCGTATTGTGCTTGTTATTGGTGGTAATGAGGTAGGGACTGCAATCGCTGAAGGTTTTCGTAATCAAGGGGCAGAAGTAGCTATTATAAGTGATGCTGCGGATATGACGGATTTAGCCGTTATTACTTCAAAAGTGGATACTATCATAGCCCAATTTGGCCAAATCGATATCTTGGTCCATGCATGGGAAGTTTTCGCACAAGCATCTGCTTTAGAAATGCCTCCACAGCAATGGAAGGATATCGTGCAAGGCAACATAAAGAGCAAATTTCTCTATGCCAAAGAAGTAGGAAAACATATGCTGGAGCAAGAGCAAGGTAATATTATTTTTCTTTCCTCCATTTCAGGAATAGTAGCAGCACCAGGAGCAATTGCATTCGCTGCAAGTCAAGGAGCCATACACCAAATCGCAAGAACCTTAAGCGTTGAATGGGCAAAGCGTGGAATTCGGGTGAATGCCATCGCTTCAACTTTGCCTGAAGGAACCATTAGCAACCCACGTATAGCGCAGGTTACACCACTGGAACGCATTCCCAAGGCGGAAGAGCTTGTAGGCACTGTCTTGTATTTAGCTTCGAATGCCTCGCAAATGGTTACGGGACAGATTATTTCTGTGGATGGGGGGTATGTTGCCCAATGAGCAAATTATTCGATCTTTCAGGTAAGGTGGCACTTGTTGTTGGTGCTGCAGGGATGCTTGGTGAAGCGCAGGCGCTTGGTTTGGCGATGGCTGGTGCTGATATTGTGTTAGCGGACGTATTTCCGAAGAATACAGAGGCAACCATTGCTTCCATTCAAGAGCTTGGTCAACGTGCCATTTTTCTACAAGTAGATATTACATCACCTGAATCAGTTGAAGCTTTAACCCAAGCAGTATTAGCTGAATTTGGTAAAATTGATATTCTGATTAATTCCGCTGGAATTACCCATCGTTATCCAAGCGAAGAGTTCGACGATCAGGTCTTTGATCGCATTCTCGATATCAATTTGAATGGTTTGTTCTATCTGTGCCAATCTGTCGGGAAAGTCATGAAAGCTCAAGGAGGCGGGCGGATTATTAACATGGCATCCATATTCGCCTTCGCAGGCAATCCAGAATCGATTGCATACGCAGCAAGTAAGGGCGCTGTTGCACAGCTTACTCGTACTTTGGCCGTAGAATGGGCCGATCTTAATATTGCTGTAAACGGAATTGCTCCTTCCTGGTTTGAAACTCCAATGGGAACATTATCCGATAATATTGATAGTCTATATAAAGGTTCAACACGCAAGCCTACCAAAGAGGAATTATTCAATCGTACCATCGGCAAGGTTCCATTAAAGCGGATGGGACAGCCCCGAGAAATTGTTGGCGCGACTGTTTTTCTGGCTTCTGACGAAGCCTCCATGGTAACGGGGCACTTGTTAGCTGTAGATGGCGGATATCTAGCTCAGTAATTTGAATAAAATATTGGTAATATTAACAAATTATTGATACCATAATATTACAAAGCTTGTCGAAGTTTTGAATATTACAAGATGAGGTAACCTATGAACAAATATGATGATCCATTAGCTAGAGCCTTGCAAACAAAGGAAATTGTCAAGCGCTTGCGCACTGATATTATTCTTGGTAAATATAGACCTGGATCCAGGTTGATAGAAGCTACTATTGCAACGCAAATGGGAATTAGTCGTGCACCGATTCGAACCTCCTTGCAAATGCTGGCTCAAGAGGGATTAGTGTTAAACTTATCGAATGGTGGTACAGAAGTAGTCGGATTTTCGATCAAGCATTTTATTGATTTGTTTGATTTGCGGTTAATGCTGGAAAAGAAGGCATTGGAAATGATAATTAGCAGCTCAACCTTTAACTACAGACCTATTTTCGATATTATGGAAACCTTTGATGCCTATAGAAAGCAAACGACTGATAAAGAGATCACCAGCGCAGAAACCTCGTTTCTCGATATGCAGTTTCATCGCAGTATTATTAATATGCTAGAGAATAATCCTCTACTTGTTGCCTGGAATTCAATGGCGAACGTATTACAAGCTATTCTGGAAATTACCAACATGACGAGTGCTAACTTTGAAGAATTTTACAACGATCATAAGAGATTGGCTGATCTTGTGATTCAGAAGAACCCCAAGTGTGTGGATGAGCTAGTTGCTCATATTTCGAAATGTAAGGACATTATCGTTTATAGAATGGAAAAGATCTACACAAGCAATGAAATAAGTGAATAATAGACAAAGGGTTATAGGAGGCTTGTCTAATGCCACAAAACGATTTACCCTATGATCAATTAATCGATTATAAACCTGAGTTGACTAAAGAACCGGATTTTCAATTGTTCTGGGATAAACTGAAGCTGGAGTCCTCACAAAAGCCTTTACAAGCAAAGCTGACTGAAATGCAATACCCGTATAAAGACATAAAAATTTACCGCATTCAATATGCTGGCTTGGACAATACCCCCATTCAAGGCTGGTATCTGGTTCCTAAACGAGCATCATCTGTAGAGCCTTTGCCTGTAATGGTCCGCTATCATGGCTATACGGGCGTAGATCGCGGATATCCCCATCAATTTATGTATTGGTGTGCATTAGGCATAGCTGTCCTATCGATTGATATTCGCGGTCAGGCGGGAGAAACGCCAGATTATGTCGTTTATGCAGATGGTAATGTTCCAGGCTGGATGACAAAAGGGATTCTAAATCCACAAACGTACTATTACAAGCAAGTATTTATCGACTGCTTGCGGGCTATTGATTTTGTCGCTGAGCGTCCAGAAATAGATGCTTCTAGAATTGCTGTTTATGGTGAAAGTCAAGGTGGGGGACTTGCCTTGGCAGCAGCAGCCTTGGATGCAAGACCCAAAATTGTGCTGAGCATATTCCCGTTTCTTAGCCATTTCAAACGTTCGATGGAGCTGCAAATAGAATCACCTTATAAGGAAATTTTCCAATGGTTTATGCATTTTGATCCTGCTCGCAGTAAAGAAGCTCAAATTCATCGAACATTAAGCTATTTTGACGCGATGAATATGGCATCACTAGTAACTGCTCGTACATTTTTGGGGATTACCCTGCAAGATACTTGCTGTGCTCCTTCCGCTAGCTTTGCTGCTTATAACCATATTTGCGGAGAAAAGCAGCTCGAGGTTTATCCCGATTACGGGCATGTTGGCGGTATTCCGCGTTTTCAGGAGTCCATGATGCAATTCATTGATACATATTTGTAAAAACCAATTGCCAAAGAATGATTGCCATTCTAAGATAGTTTGTACTAAGATGAGAGTTGAATTACATCTTAGTTAGGGAGTGTTGCAGAATGAGTATTAATTTTTGTTCAAAGTGTGGAAGTACGGTAGAGGTTCGTTCCATTGGCGGGGCAGATCGTTTGGCCTGTACTTCATGTGATTATATATATTGGGGAAATTATAGTATAGGTGTTGGAGCGCTAATCATAAAAGAGGGTAAAATACTGCTTGTTAGACGCGCTCAAGAACCTGGCAAAGGCTATTGGACTAATCCAGGCGGGTATATTGAACAACAGGAACCCATAGAAGAAACCATTGTTCGCGAGGTACTTGAAGAAGCAGGTATTCATGCCAAGGTTACAGGAATTATTGCCGTGAGAGACCAGCCCCGTGAAATCCATAATTTATATATAGCCTTTGAGATGGAGTATCTGTCTGGCGAACCTATACCGGATGATGAAGAAGTCGATGAAGCAGGTTTCTTTACGCTTGAGGAAACAGAATCTATGAATGTAGCAGGTTTTACTAAATGGTTGCTAGATGTTGCTTTCCAAGCCGAGGGAAAAGGTTTGATTAAGGAACCTCTTGCGATTAAAGCTTTAGAGAGATATGGGTTGTTCCGAGTTTAAGCATTTATTTGATTCTTCTGAGCTCAGCAATATCAGCCTCGTGAGTGATCGAACGGAAGGAAAGTCTTTCTAAGATTTTTTGTTGATCTTGCTGCATGAGCAGCATGATCTGTTGATTTTCTTTGAGTTGCGAAACATCGCCTTTTATATATTTAACATCTTCCTTAACCTCTTTCATGTCCGTCTTAACTTCTTTCATATCCGTCTGTAATTCTTCTATACAACTGCTATTAGTTGCAACCGACTTAATTAAAGAAACAATCATATCTTCATGTTGGCCAAGCCTAGAAAACATCCGTTCGAAGTTCTTGTCATGGTCGTCATGTCGAGCAAGTAAAAGCTCGAATTTCTTATCTTGCAGTTCAAATCTCTTATCCTGCTGTTCGAATTTCTTATCGTGCTGATCGAATCTTTTATCATGTTCTTCAAGCTTAGCAATAATTAAATCTAATTTCTTATTCATAAAAGTTACTCCTTTTAATTCTTATAGTATTGATTATACCATGTGCCTTTCGCTTAATTCCATTGGAAATTGTTAAGTCAAAGCAATCATATCGTTATGCTTGAACACCCTTCAACCAGTAGCGTTTGTTTCCTTCTACCCAATAAATGTGGTTGGAAAGCGGTCTTGGGTCAGAGGCTAATGCATATTTGGCAAAATAAATCATTCCAGATTGTATAGCAATTTGTTTAGCTTCTTTTAATATAATCAGATTGGCGAATTGCAGGATATACATTAAAAACATCAACACCACGTGGTTGCTCTGTCATTTGTTTAATGTACTTCATTCCTTCTAATTGACCGTTAATTAAATCAATGACCTCATTTAAATCTCCTGACCGTTGATAGGAATTCCAAATATTATGTAACCAAAGCCAACCTGAAGGATCTCCGTTAGGCTCGATTAAACGGAAGGTTAACTCATCTTCTCCTTGCTCAAATGAAAGGAAAGCTGCATTTTCCTTCACTCGCTTCATTGCAAACTCTGTTAGTTCTTGCTTTTTAAGTAGGGGCTGTTTAAACATTTCTTTTCCTCCTCAGATTTTCAACAAAAAGCCAGCATCGCAAGAATAGAAAAAGCCGCCTTTCCGTCAGTGAATCTTGACAGAAAAAGCGGCGTATTCTTTACGGCCGATATTAATTTAAACCTATATTACCTTAGACTACACAGATAAGTCAATAAGCTTAGGAGCTATGGCGATATTTGCTAGGAGACAATCCTGCATTCTTCTGAAAAAGTGTTGCGAAATGTGCCGCATTAGGTATGCCAACAGCCACACCTATCTCCATAACATTTTGTTGTGTTGTCTTTAAGAGCTGCATAGCTTTCTCCATTCGAATCTTTTGGATATATTCAGATGGGGTTAATCCTTTAATTCGTTTAAAGGTTCGATGAAGATGATAGGGACTTCCATGAAAAAGCTCGGCAAGTTTATCCAATGTTAAGGTCTCCATATAATGAGCTTCGATCCATTCGATGATTTGTGTAATCCATTCTTCATTGGGCTGCTTCAATCCATCTGGCTTGCATCTTTTGCAAGGTCGGAAGTTCTCGGCTAGAGCTTGATCTATATGATTGAAAATGTGGACATGCTCTTTTAATGGGATCCTTGATTTACAGGAGGGTCTGCAGAAAATTCGGGTTGTCTGGACTCCATAATATATTTTTCCATCAAAAATAGGATTGTTGGTTGCAATGGCATGCCATATTTCTTCGCTTAGTTTTTGATTACTCATGAAATCACCTCTCCCCTTAGTATAGCCTGAATTTCGACAGCACGTAAGTTATATGGAATAGAAGAGCAAGAATACGAAAGCAATCCACTCACCTAATTGACTCTCCAATATCGGGTGATTGCTATATTAATTTTGGGAAATAGAGTATCATTATTATTAGATGCTAAATTGGAAAACGGAAGTGAAAACCAAACGTAACTATATGGATACGGGTTGGTTTTTTTTGATTAAGGAGTGCAATTATGTTAACTATAATGGAAAAACTAATAGCCAAAATACTTGTCGTCGATGATCGGGAAGAGAATTTGTTTGCGATGGAAAAGATATTAAAAACATTAGGCTGCGAGACATATAAAGCGCATTCCGGCTATGAAGCTATGTCGTTTACACTGCGCCATGATTTTGCTTTAATATTGCTTGATGTGAATATGCCAGAAATGAACGGATTTGAGCTAGCAGAAATCTTGCGAGGCAATAACAAGACTAAGCTAGTTCCGATCATATTCGTCACAGCTATTAACAAAGAAGATACTACCCTATATAAAGGCTACGAAACAGGAGCGGTTGATTTTCTATTCAAACCGGTAAATACGGATATTTTGTTGAGTAAGGTAAAGGTGTTTATTGAGCTGGATTTGCAAAAAAAGGCACTGGAATCCGTTAAAGCTGAGCTCGAACGAAGCAATAAAGGTCTGGAACGATTTCGGGAAGCGGTAACTTTATTTGAGCACCATCCTGATCTTATTTATTCATTGGATTTATTAGGAAATTACATTTCCGTTAATCCTGCTTTCGAGAAAATAATGGGTGTGAAAAGCGAAGAAATTGAGCAAGGGCAGCTTAATTTTCGTACATTTACTTCTCAAGAGAATTTATTAAGCATTGAAAACTATTTTAAACAATCAGTGAGTGGAAACGTGCAACGATATGAAACCAAAGATATAAAATCAAATGGAGATATTCTGATTTATGATGTAATTAATATTCCGATTATCTTGGATGTGAAAGTGATTGGGGTATACGTAATCGCAAGAGATATTACAAAGCAGAAAAGGTTGGATCGTGAGCTGTTGCAGGCTAAAGAAGAGGCGGAAAATGCACTTCGTGTTAAGTCTGAGTTTCTAGCCATGATGAGCCACGAAATTCGTACACCGATGAATGGTGTTATTGGAATGACTGACTTACTGCTTGAATTAGAGCTAGATTCCGAGCAGAGAAAATATGCTGGCATAATTCGCAACAGTGCGGATGCTTTAATGTCCGTAATTAACGATATCTTAGATTACTCCAAAATTGAATCTGGCAAAATGGAGCTTGAGGAAGAACCGCTAATGCTGCGAGATCTGGTCCAGGAAACGTTTGAATTATTTACGGCGGCAACCTTGGAACGCGATTTAAAAATAGAGTATTATATCGATGAAGATCTCCCTCAGCATATTGCGGGGGATGCTACAAGATTACGTCAGGTATTGATAAACTTAATTGGGAACGCGGTTAAATTTACAAAAAGCGGCGGGATTTATGTAATAGTGAATCAAATCTTTCATCAGGGCGACTCCCTTGAAATTGAATTTGTCATTAAAGATAGCGGGATTGGAATTCCACCGCTTAAAATGGTTGATTTATTCAAACCTTTTTCTCAATTGGACTCCTCTATGGCCCGTAAATATGGAGGTACTGGGCTTGGATTAGCGATTTGTAAAACGCTTGTTGAATTAATGGGTGGGAAAATTCATGCGGAAGAAGCAGTTGAGCATGGTGCGATCTTTATTTTTACGATTCAAACAAAGTCTTTTTACTTCTCAGAGGAAACTCCCAAATTTGAAATAGCGGCAGTAAGATCAGCTGAAAATTTCAAGCCTTTAATGAGAAAATTACATATACTGGTGGCAGAGGATCATCAGATAAGCCAAATGTTAATGGGACGTATTTTACAGCGATTAGGGCATACTTTTGATTATGCGAGAAACGGTTTTGAGACCATGGAGTTATTGAGTAAGAAGTCATATGACCTCATTTTTATGGATCTACAAATGCCCGAGATGGACGGATTTGAGACGACAGAAGCTATATGGAAGGAAATTTCAGTACAACTCAGACCTCAAATAATAGCGGTCACATCAGGTTCTTCACAAACGGATGAAGAGCGTTGTTATGCCCTTGGAATGATAGACTTCATAAATAAGCCGATTAAAATCAGAACCATTGAAAACTTATTGATGCGCCATTTTACTTAAACGGATGTGTAATGGAATGAAGCGGATATTAATTACAGGTTATAAAGCAACGGAGCTGGGGATTTTCTCGCAAAAGCATCCGGGTATAGAGGTAATAAAAAAAGCGATAAAGAAGAGGATCCTTTCTTTGCTGGACGAAGGGCTGGAATGGATTATTGTAAGTGGTCAATGGGGCGTGGAAATTTGGGCAGCTGAAGCCGTGCTTGAATTGAAGAAGGAATATAAGGATCTCCGTTTAGCGGTAATAACTCCTTTTCTCGAGCAAGAAGAGAAGTGGAACGAAGAGAAGAAAAAGCTATATAACCTTATTCTGACTCATGCTGATTATGTAAATAGTGTTACCAAAACCAAGTATGAGGGTCCATGGCAGTTTAAAGAGAAGAACAAATTCTTGCTGCGCAACTCGGATGGAATGATTCTGGTTTATGATGAGGAAAATGAAGGCTCTCCCAAATATATCAAAGCTCAAGCCGAGCAAATGGCACTCACGAAAAATTATCCGCTTTACCAAATCAACGGTTATGATCTACAAAGCATTGCAGAGGATGAGCAGCAGGATTATGGATAAAAGCCTCCAATACCTAATAAGCACGGATATTACCATCCTTGTGCCTATTTAGTAAAGGGGGCTATATTTCTAGAATCGTGGGTATATCACATCTGCCGCAACGCGCTGTCCCGCATTATTTGGATGAATGGGCGGTGTGGTCCCATTGAAGACATCTTCTATTCTACCACCGTTGTAGCATTGAATAAGCTGAGCTTCATGTCCCGCAAAAGCCAAATGAATCAAAGCAAGCTCCGTTCTATGACATGTGGCAGCAGCTTTGGTGATTTGGTTGAGCGATTGGATGCTACTAATTGCAATAGGACTATTCGGAAATGGGTTGTATTGTGTACATAAGATGATTTTGGCATTGCTGATCCGCTTTATTCCACAAATCATCGTGTTAAGATTCTGTTTATAACGAGTGAGCATGAGGGTTAACAGCTTGGAATCTCTTCCTCTTAGAATAGCACGTCCTGCTTTGACTAAATCATCTCCGCCAATCCAGATAACAATAACGTTTGACCTTCGAATCAGGTTTGGATCTTGACTGAATAATGAGGTCATAAGTGCTGCACTAGTCCAGCCTGAACGTGCGACTACTCTAAGCCCAACGGGTGAAGCAAGCTTCTGCACTAAGCTTTGCTTAATTAACCAAGGATAAGCGCAACATCGTGAGGAAGCTCCTACCCCTACCGTAATAGAATCACCTAGAGCCATATATTCAAACAAAATGGATCACCTCCGCAAATCACAATTTGTTTATCATATGAGTTGATAGATTAATTGGATTGGGATAGTCTGTTGATATAAGAATTATGTGTTGTCAGAATTTAGAAATCATGGTATCCTACATTTACAACTTAATCGATTAAGTAAGCGGGAGGTTAACATGATTCGAATCAAAGATATTGCTAAATTAGCGAATGTGTCCACCGCAACCATCTCGTATGTTTTGAATGATAGCGGCAGCGTAAGCTTAGAAACGCGCAATAAAGTGCTGAAGGTAGTCGCAGATTTGAATTATAAGCCGAATAACATTGCAAAAAGCTTGAAATTGAAAAAAACTAATACAATTGGTGTCATTGTCGAAGATATTACAGTATTTAACTCTCCAGAAATTGTAGATGGAATAAACGACTATGCGAATACAGAGAATCAATCCATTATTCTTACGAATATGCGGCTATTTAAGCATACGGGCCAGAATTTCCTTTATCAACCAGACTCTCATGTGGAGTACGCGCAACGGGCAATGAAGGAATTAATGAGCAAGCAAGTGGATGGAATTATCTATGTGGGTATACATACACGTGAACTAACTAACTTGTTTAACAACCTGCAGATTCCGATAGTCTACACCTATTGTTATGCTAACGATCAACCCGATCTTTCTGTCAATTATGATGATGAGTTCGGTGCGTATGATGCAACCAAGTATCTGATTGACCGTGGACATGAGAAAATTGCGCTTATAAGCGGCCCGATCGATTCAGATCCGACTCGGCTTAGATTTAATGGTTATTACAAGGCTATTATGGAACATCAGCTAATATTTGAGCCCAATGATATCAAAACAGGCAACTGGGAGTTTGATTCTGGATTTACGCTTGCCAAAGAATTGCTTCAAGTGGCGAAGCCAGCGACAGCTATCTTGGCGATGAACGATTTGATGGCTTCCGGAGCTATTCATGCATGCGCTGAGCTGGGACTTTCCGTACCTCGGGATGTATCCATTATCGGCTTTGATAATCGAGAGTTTAGCGGTCATTTAACTCCTGCATTAACTACAATGGATTTGCCGCTGCATGAACTAGGTACACAGTCTATGAGTACTCTTCTAGCACTAATCAACAAAGATGAGCTTCCCCATAATCCAATAAAACCACGTTGTAAGCTGATCGAAAGAGATTCTGTTGCAAGTGTTTCCAAATGAAAGGGAGGGAAAATTGTGCAATCACCTATCCTTAATTTTATTACTCCGCCTATTCCTTACTATATTGATTGTGGCAGATCAGCTTACGCCATTGGAGAGGGGCATGACAATCGTCGCAATTTAGGCGTATTTGATCTAATTGTCGTCAATAAAGGAACTTTATTTATGGGAGAAGGAGAGAGTAAGTGGGCTCTACATGCAGGAGAAGCGATAATTATCCGACCTGATCTCTATCATTACACCAGCGCACCATGTACAGAAGCAACTGAAATGATGTGGGTGCATTTTAATATCTTTGGAGCTTGGGGAGAATATAGCAGTATGGATGCATGTATGGATGATCTCCAGCATTTGCGCAGCAAGCATGAGAAAATCACTTATTTAATCCATAATCACGCCAGCACGATTACAATTCCTAAGCATTTTCGAATACCTCCCAAGGCGTTGGAGTGTATCGAACAGCTTATGCAGCTAGAGAAAGAACCTCGCACGCTTTCCACATGGACCCAACAAAGTGTTTTCCAGCTTTTTCTACAACATATGGATCGGCAGCTTACGATCATTCAGGATTTTACAGCCATTAAGGTCGCAGAGAAGGTTGAGGCATATATCCGGTTGAATTATCAGCTTCCCCTTACCAATAAACAGCTGCAGCAGGAGTTTAACTTCCACCCAAATTACTTGGCAAGGTGCATGCAGAAGGTCTACGGATTAACACCAATGGAGTATTTGAATCAATATAGGCTAGATCAAGCTAAGAAGCTGCTGATCAAAACAGAATGGTCCGTCTCACGTATTGCCGAGGAAGTGGGCTACAATCAAATTTCATATTTCTCTGTTTGTTTCTCCCGCAATGAAGCTATCTCCCCTCTTAATTATCGCAAAAAATATATCAGGCACCTATGATTGATAAGGTTGTAATTATACAAAAAGTAGTTGGAAATGGAAATGCCCGATAAACGATCATGATCTATACTAGGAATAAGAGCGCTTTCAAAAGTTAATTTAATTTGGATAATACAGATGAGGGAGGAAGCAGTTTTCAATAATCGATAAAACCATTTATTTAAAGTGTTGATTGCTCTCTTGCATTAATCGATTAAGCAATTTGAAATTAAAAAATATGGAGGGGTTTAAGTGAGATCTATTAAAAAGTTTATGAAAACAAGCATTTTGTCAACGTTAGCCTTGGTGTTAATTGTAGGTTGTAGCTCAACGAAAACACCAGCTGAAAGCGCTGCGACCGAGACAAAAGCACCAGTTGAAAGCGCGAAGGTCGAGGCAACAGCATCACCAGCTCCAGAGGCTACAAAGGCGCCGGAGACGGAAGCTCCTAAGGCGGAGAAGGTCAAGATTACCTATTCGATGTGGGGAAGCGCGGAAGAAGGAAACGCAACCCAAGCAGCGGCTGACAAATTTAATGCATCCCAAGACCATATTGAAGTAAAAGTGGAAGCGATTCCTTGGGAAAGCTACATGACCAAATTGAATACAATGGCAACGGCAGGGCAATTGCCGGATACGGCGATTTTAAAAGAGGATGCCGTCATCCAGTGGTCCACCGATGGGATGCTGAATGATGTAAGTGCCATGTACGAGGGAAGTGACAGCAAGCCGTTGGATAGCTTGGCTTACAAATATCAAGGCAAAACCGTAGCCTATGCTGGTGCCAATGAAATCCTTCTGCTTTATTACAACAAAGACATGTTCGACAAAGCGAAAGTAGCTTATCCTCCATCCGCACTGGATAAAGCATGGACATGGGACGAATTCGTAGCAACGGCCAAGAAGCTGACGGTCGACAAGAATGGCAAACATCCTGACGAGGCTGGCTTTAAATCGCAGAGCATCGTTCAGTATGGCGCATCCGTGGAAAATCTGGCATGGCAGTTGGAAGCCTATGCGCTTAGCAATGGCGGCGGTTTCTATAACAACGAAGGTACAGAAGTGAGAGTCGGGGAAGACGCCAGTATCGAAGCGATTCAGAAAGTCGCGGATCTGTACTTGAAAGATCATGTTGCCCCGTTGTCCGTCGGTCAGACCGATGATGGCATTTCGCGTACTATAATTGCAGGGACGGTTGCCATGGCCACGAACGGCCAGTGGAACGTAGGAACTAGCTTGAATAAGGCCAAAGAAGCAGGGCTGAAATATGGCGTAGCCGTATTACCTTACATGAAGGAAAAGGTTACCCTCAACACGGGCGGTGCCAATGTCGTATTCTCCCAGACCAAGCATCCGAAAGAAGCTATGGAATGGCTCAAATGGTACAGTGCCGAAGAAAACAACTGGGGACTCATCTCATCAGGCATTTGGATGCCAACGCTGCAAAAGTGGTATACGGATGAAACTTTAACCCATAAATGGGTCGACAATCCGAACTTCCCTCCGTATGACGAATACAAGTCCGCTGTAGTTGATTATGCACAATCTTCAGCCGCGAGACCCGCTTCTTGGTTCTTTACGAATCATACGACGGACTTTAACACCTTGCTGACATCGACTCTCGGGGATGTTTGGACCGGAAAGAAAACAGCTAAGGACGCCATTTCCAAAAATCTTGATGCATTGAAAGCAGCCAATAAAGGCGCCAAATAACGGATTAGGAAGGATGACCGCCAAGTTCTCACAAGTGGCGGTCATCCTTCAAACATGAGTAGGGGAGCGAGATATGGAAACATTTAATAAACGACCGCAACGCCGCACCCGCTTTCAGGAGACAAGCGTTGCTTATATATGCTTGATTCCGGCATTGCTTGGACTGATCTTCCTGACATATCTGCCTCTTCTAGGGGTACTGGGAATCAGTATGACGAATTGGACAGGATTAAAAACCCCTGAATTCATTGGCTTCCATAATTATATAGAGCTATTTACCACAGATCCTTATTTAAAAGATTCAATTATAGCAACGATCTACTTCGCCATTTTGTCTGTAGCTGGAAGCATGATATATTCGCTTTTCATCGCGATGCTATTGAACCGTAAAATTCCGGCAAGAGGTTTTTTCAGAGCTGTGTTCTATGTACCGTTTGTACTGCCAGCTGCCGCCATATACGTAGGATGGTCCTGGCTTTACGAGGCGAATTTTGGTTTCTTCAACTATCTGCTCTCCGAAATGGGATTTGACAAAATTCTGTTTATCGCAGATTCCAGTTATGTAGTCCCTTCTCTTTCATTAATTGCTGTCTGGCTTTCGGGGAACTTGATAGTTATTTTTTTGGCAGGGCTTCAGAACGTTCCGACCGTCTATCATGAAGCAGCTGAAATGGATGGCGCGAGCGCATGGAATCGCTTTAAGCATATCACCTTGCCTTGCATGACACCGATCATCTTTTACAACTTGTTGCTGAGTCTAATCGCCAATCTCCAAGTCATTACGCCAGCCCTTTCACTGACCAATGGCGGTCCGGGCAATTCCTCCCGGTTCATGACTTATCTGATGTATGATCAGGCTTTTGTAAATTACAAACTAGGCTATGCCTGTGCTACGACCTTTATTATTTTCGCTATTCTTGCCGTCTTTACTGGTGTTTTGTTCAAGACGTCACATCGGTGGATCTTTTCTGAAGGAGGCGATGATAAATGAACGAATTTGCAAATGGCAAGCTTAAGAGCAAGAAACGCTATATTCAAACGATGAACATTATAACGCTTGTCGCCGTTATATTTATTGCTTTTCTTGTACTCTTTCCGATTTGGTGGATATTCCGCACATCTTTGATGACGAATCCAGAGATCTACAAATTTCCGCCATCCCTATTTCCGCCAAATTGGCTGTTTTCCAACTATGAAAAAACATTGGAGGTATTCAAGTTTTGGAAATATCTATGGAATACGATGCTGATTATCGTTCCTGCCTGTTTGGGGGGCACATTAACGGCCACCTTATGCGGATATGCCTTTGCAAGGCTGCGGTTTCGGGGGAAACAGTTGATCTGGACCTTATGTGTCGGCTCTATGCTCTTACCTACGATGGTTACCCTTATTCCTCTGTACATTGGATGGACGCGGGGTGTGGGGCTCCATGACAGCTATTTGCCATTGATTCTGCCTTATTTCTGCGGTGGTGGCGCTTTTAATATCTTTTTAATCCGACAGTTTATTATCTCCATACCGAGAGAACTCGACCAAGCGGCAACGATCGACGGTGCCGGATACTTCCGCATCTTATTCAACATTATTGTCCCGGTGATCAAGCCCGCTATGATCGTCGTCGCATTGTTTATCTTCATTGGCCTTTGGAACGATTTGCTGCAACAAATGATTTACATTAATTCCAGTGATAAATTCACTATAGCGTTGGGTCTAACCAATTTTAAAGGTCAATTAAAGTCAGATTGGTCGATGACGATGGCAGCCACGTGCATGTCCTTTGCTCCAGGGGTCATTTTCTACCTGATTGGTCAAAAGTATTTTGTAGAAGGAATCACAATGACCGGAATAAAAAATTAGTCCGCATGTCCAGACACCTAGGGATGATAAGGTTGTAATCATGCAAAAAGTAGTTGGGAAAGGAAATGCTACAAAAGCATCAGTGAACTATACTAGGAATAATAGCGCTTTCAAAAAAGTAATCTAGATATTTCATCATATAGTAAGTGCTACTAGGGGGAGAGCGGATTGAAAAGCAACGATCTACAAACGTTATCACTAACTAATTTCAACATCGAAGATGACTTTTGGTCCGAGTATATCCGTCTTGTGAGGGAAGTTATTGTACCTTATCAATGGGAAGCCTTGAATGATCGCGTAGAAGGAGCGGAGCCAAGCCATGCTATTCGGAACTTCAGAATAGCTGCTGGAGAAGAGCAAGGTGAATTCTATGGCATGGTTTTTCAGGACAGTGACGTAGCCAAATGGTTAGAAGCGGTAGGCTATTTGTTAGAAACACAGCCCGACGCGGAGCTTGAAGCTGTCGCAGATGGTGTCATTGATACAATTGCCAAGGCACAGCAAAAGGACGGCTATCTGAATACCTATTTCACCTTAAAAGAACCAGGAAAGAAATGGACTAATCTGGCTGAATGCCATGAGCTATATTGTGCAGGACATATGATTGAAGCGGGAGTTGCTTATTACAGGGCAACTGGGAAACGCAAGCTGCTTGATGTTGTGACTCGTTTTGCTGATTATATGGATACTGTATTTGGCGAAGGGCCTGATCAGCTTCATCGTTATGATGGACACCAAGAAATAGAATTAGCACTTGTTAAGCTTTATCATGCAACGGGTGAAGCTAAGTATTTGAACTTGAGTAAATTTTTCCTTGATCAACGCGGGCAGCAGCCACATTTCTATGAACAGGAATGGGAGGAACGCGGGCGGGTTACGCATTTTCCCAGCATTTCGATAATCCAGGACCATCCATATAGTCAATCACATCTACCTGTACGAGAGCAACAAACAGCCGAAGGGCATGCCGTTCGTGTTGTATATATGTGCACCGGTATGGCAGATGTTGCAGTTGAAACAGGAGATGCTGATCTGTTGGAGGCTTGTCGTAAGCTCTGGCATAATATTGTAACTAAGCGCATGTATATTACAGGTGGAATTGGCTCGATGGCTCATGGCGAATCCTTTACAAGCGATTATGATTTGCCTAACGATTCGATATATGCGGAAACCTGTGCTTCAATTGGATTGATCTTCTTTGCTCAGCGTATGCTGCAAATTGAGCCAAAAAGTGAGTATGCAGATGTAATGGAGCGTGCTTTATACAATACAGTAGTCAGTGGAATGTCTCGTGATGGCAAACATTTTTTCTATGTGAACCCTCTTGAGGTCTATCCGATTTCCAATCGAAAGAATAAGAATTTCGAGCATGTTAAATCAGAGCGTCAGGGCTGGTTCGGCTGCGCCTGCTGTCCACCTAATATCGCTAGATTGCTAGCTTCCCTAGGTCAGTATATTTATACCCTGAAAGATAATACGCTATTTACACATTTATACATTGGCGGTGTTTCTGAATGGGATCTATCTGGCCACAATGTGAAGCTTGAACAGCATTCGGAGTATACATCTAATGGCAAAGTGAAATTTACTATAACTGCAGATTCACCAGCAGATTTCACATTGGCACTGCGCGTGCCAGATTGGAGTGATCAAGCAGCATTTGCTGTAAATGGCATCCCATTCGTGATTGGACCAGATCTTATCGTCGATGGCTATGTAAGGATTAAACGAATTTGGCAAACGGGAGATCAGGTAGAAATTGTATTCTCGATGCCGATTTTACGGATGAAAGGTAATCCACTTATTCGCCATACCTCAGGGAAAGTAGCTTTGCAACGCGGCCCTTACGTTTATTGTTTGGAAGAGGTGGATAATGGTCCTAATTTATATCAACTAATATTGTCCAAGGAAAGCAGCTTGAAAGTTATCTATGATCCCTTATTGCTTGGGGGAATAAATGTTATTCTGGCTGGGGCTTCTAGATTATCCACGGACGAATGGGATGAACAATTATACCGACATGATGCAGAATGGCAAACCAAGCATACCGCAATTAGATTTATTCCCTACTTTGCTTGGGCAAATAGGGGGATTGGCGAAATGACAGTATGGATTAAGGATAGCTAGGGGTTATTCTTACCCCTTCTGGGGTGAATAATAATAGATTTATAAACTAATGAGGAGGTGAGAATTTTGTGAGATTGGCTTTGTACAAATCAGGAAGGAGGCACTAAAAGTAATAGAGTAGGATGTGACGGAGAGAACCATAACTGAATAAACGTTGGAGGTTGAAGTGATGTTGAATCAATCGTTTTTGCTGTACCCGAAAAAGCTTAAACAATCGGCTGGAAAGCTGTTGTTAACGGTATTGGTACTCGTTTTTGCTGTGGTATTATCACTGCTATTACCGAAGATGGCATTTGCGTATACTTTATCCAATAGTAACTTTAATGTTGAAACGGGCACAAATGGTGAAATAACCTCGTTAAAAGTAGTTGGCGACTCCTTTAGTACCAATTATGTAATGAATGCGACGAATGCACCTAATCAGAATACAACAGATCATCAATGGCTAGGTGAGCTTATGTTTACCTATAAGCTAGGAACCGGAGCTTGGACGACGGCGCTGACTAACAAATCGGCTAATGGCAGAACACAAAGCCAAACCGGCAACGCAGTAACCGTGACTTATCAGAATGCTACAGATGCTCAGGGGGTTAAAAACTTCAAGGTCATTGAAACTTATTCTTTAGTCAATGATTATCTCCTCTGGTCAATCAATTTAACAAATACCAGCACACAGAATATTGAGTTTGGTGATATTGGTCTGCCTTTGCCATTTAATGAGTTTTGGTCAGGGGGCGGCAACGAAGAAATCTATGAAACAAGAGTTGTCAGTCATTCTTTTATAGGGAATAATAGCTCTTACATTACAGCAGGCAGACCGAGTGGTATTGGCGGCAATTTACTAATGGTTCCTGATGCAACCACAGGTGCTGGTTTTGAATACATGGATCATTGGAGAACTCAAGAGCATGCTGGCAGCATGTGGGCTCAAGATCAAGGTGGATGGGCTGAGGGATTAAATGTCTTCTATATTCATTCTAATGTGATCAAAAGCACGAACAGAGGCTATTTGCCAAACACAAGCTTGGTGCTTACGCCTAATCAAAGCAAAACCTATTCGTTTAAATTCTTTAAAGCATCTACAGATGCTGCTTTGAAGGATCGGCTTTATAGCGAAGGACTTGTCGATGTTACGGCAGTTCCAGGCATGATGTTTGCGACGAATATGAAAGCTAAGATTGATTTGCACACTTCAAAAACGATTACATCCGTTGTAGCTCAATATCCTTCAGAAACAACAATTGCGTTTGTGAACACAGTGGCAACCGATCATAAGATTTATGATCTTCAGCTCGGTCATTTAGGTCCTAACAACATTACAGTGAATTACGGAACTGGCGAAAAGACGGTCCTACAGTTCTATGCTATTGAACCAGTTGCAGATGCTTTACAAAGACATTCCACCTTTATGGTAAACAGTACTCAATGGAATGTGCCTGGTAATATTAAGGACAAAGTTTTCGACGATTATATGATGCAAAATAATGCAAAAAGAAATTCGTTTGCTGGATACTGGGGCTGGGGAGATGATTGGGGTTATACTCACGGTCAATTCCTCGCAGAAAAGAATGCGTTGACTCCTGTTGCTTCCGAAGTAATAGCAGTAGACCAATATCTGGAAACGGCGATTTGGGGCCGGCTTATGGCTAATCATCATACCGATTATCTTATTCCGGATTTCTTAATGCCGGAGCCTAACACAACCCCAACATACCGTGGATATGCTTATCCACACATTTATAATACGTATTTCAGTATGTATAAAATTGCTAAGCTGTACCCATCTCTTGTTACGTATCTTAATCCGAAAAACACTTATTTGCTGAGAGCTTATAATATATTTAAGGCCTTGTATGATGGTCCAGTGTCTTATAACTGGAATACAGGTTTAATGGGTGAGCTAACGACACCAGATATTATTAAAGCCTTGCAGGATGAAGGGTATACAACACAGGCGAATGACCTTATAGCCAAAATGAATACCAAATATAACAATTTCTCAGGAACCACCTATCCATACGGATCGGAATACAATTACGATAATACGGGTGAGGAATCCGTATATACACTGGCAAAAATGAAAAACAACACAACGATCAAGAGTAAAATTAATACCAAGACTAGAGCAACTCGCGGACAAATGCCGATCTGGTATTTTTATGCAGACCCAGTGACGATTACAGGCGAAAACTGGTGGAACTTCCAGTACACCACCTCATTGGCAGGTTATGCAATGGATGATTGGGTTAGAAATCATTCCACTACACCTGAAGTAGAGCAACGAATGTCTTATGCGGCAAAAATCGCCAATATTGGTGCGATTAACTCAGGGCAAATTAGTTCTGACGCAGCAGACATTGGGGCAGTTTCCTGGACCTATCAAGCTGAAAAAGGAAATCAAGGTGCTCAAGGCTTAGATGGCGGACCTCTATTCAACGGTTGGAGAGGAATGTCAGGTGAAGCAGATTTAGGCTTGTTCGGAGCTATTAAAATTCTTAGTGCCGATGTTGCAGTTGATCCTATCTTTGGATTATTCGGATATGGCGCTGATGTAACTCAAAGTGGTGCGAACTATGTTATCGTTCCTAAAGATGGTATCTTCAAGCGACTTAACTTGATCACACAAAAGCTCGGAATGGAGCTTGAAAAAGATCAATATACAACAGCGACTGTAGCAACAGCTAAAAACTATGTGAATTTCACATTGAAGAACCTGACAACATCAACAGCTCATACTACAAAAGTTACGTTTACTGGACTTGCAGCAGGCAGCTATAACATTCTAGTTAACAATGTAGTGGCAGGATCTGTTAACGCAGTGAGTGGCACAGCAACTGTTGTTAATCTTAGTATTGGAACAGCAGCCACTTATGATATTAAATTGCAAACAGGCACACCTGTTAACCAAGCGCCAGTTGTAAGTGCTGGATCCGCTAGTACATCCACTTTACCGGCAGCTGTAACTTTGTCAGGTACGGCAACGGATGATGGCTTACCTACAGGTTCTACGCTTACAAAAACTTGGAGCCTGCAAAGCGGACCTGGGACAGCAGCTATTGCAAGTGCAACCTCATTGAGTACTACTGCGACTGTAACGGTCGCTGGAACCTATGTCTTTAAGCTAACAGCTAGCGATGGGACATTGACTTCAACAAGTACCGTAACGAAAACAGTTAATGCAGCGGGTACTGTAACGAATATTGCTCCACTCGGTACGGCTACAACGTCATTTGTTTCAACATGGGAAAGCTTAGCTGGATTAAATGACGGCTATACGCCAACCAGCTCCAATGATCGTGGGCATCCTGTTTATGGTAACTGGAATAATCCTGGCACTACTCAATGGATTCAGTATGATTTTAGCCAAAATTATACGATCTCGAGTACCAATGTTTATTGGTTTGATGATAATGATGGAATTGATTTGCCAGCCTCCTATACGATTCAATACTGGAATAGTACAGCTTGGGTGAATGTCGGAAGTCCGTCTGGACTTGGGAAGCTAGCTAATCAATACAATACGACAACCTTTACTGCAGTATCGACGAACAAGATTCGTTTGAATATTACAGCGGCTGCGACATTCTCATCAGGAGTTGAATCTTGGAAGGTTAATGGATCTTAATTATTAGAAGTTTAAGCAAAAAGTCAGCGGGCTCTTCCGTTGGCTTTTTTGTTTAGGGGGGTTCCTGGTTCTCAATCATCTTAATCTCATTTATAATGAACCTAAGCCTAAATCGAAGGACTGAGAACAGGATGAAGCAGGAAATCAAGTATGACAATCAAATTCCGATTAACGCCTATCTTTGGAGTCCTAAGCCCTATCAGCAGCCGCTTCATTTTCATTCCAGCTTGGAGATTGGTTATTGCTTTTCAGGTAAAGGGAAGTTTATTTTTGAGAATAAGAATTATGATGTGAGTAAAGGCGATATATTTATCGTAAATAACACGGAATTACATATAGCACAATCTGCTGAGCGAGAGCCTAGCCAATATATCTTTCTTAATTTTGAGCCGAGTATATTCCTTGAAGCGGATGAGAAGTTGTTGCTGCCATTTGCTTACCGTTCGGAACGGTTCGAGAATCATATTGCTGCGGGAACATCGCTTGCCGTGGAATTAGGAGCTTTAATTCAACAAATCTACGAAGAGTTAAACAACAAAGCGGAAGCCTATATTATTGTTACCCGCTGCAAATTGCTCGAGCTAGGTGTGCTGCTGCTTCGTCATTATATGAATGCCTTTAGCAACGTGCAATGGTTGAAAATGACCCATTCACAGCGTGAAATCAAAGAATTGATGATGTTTGCGAAGGAACGGTTTCAGGAGCCGATTCAGCTTAACGATGCCGCTGTTCATCTCGGTTGGAGTGTTGCTCGGACTAGCAAATTATTCAAGGAACATACAGGGACCAGCTTTTTAAATTACATTATGCAGCTGCGTATCAGTGAGGCCAAGAAACAGCTTGTCACTAATCAAGATAGTATTGCGGATATTTGTTTTTCCAGCGGCTTTCAAAGCTTGGCTTCCTTCTATAGAACATTTGGTTTGGCTGCTGGAATGTCACCGCAGGAGTATCGCAAGCAATTTGGCATTAGGCAATTGTTTTGAGAATTTTACAAGAAAATGGGAGGATAGCATCGGGGTAATCCATTATGATGATATAAAATCATCCAATAAAGGTGGAATAACTGTGGCGGGCTGGGAACAATTAAAGGTACTTGTGGATATGGAGATCATACAGCGGAGTGAAGAAGGCTGTGATGTAACTGGTTTTGAAGCGAAGTGGTTAAATGCAGGTGAGGATGAGGCGAAGCTGATGGAGGTCTATCATCAGTTAATGGGGCTTGAGGTTAAAGCTGACTTCCCTTTTATCGAGCCATCTGATTTGCCTGGCATTCGCGCGTTGCGGCCTGAAGGCCCTAGACAATTAACAAAAGTTAAATCAGAAAGTGAATGGCTAAATCAATTTGACGGAGCCTGGCTTGGCCGAAGTATAGGATGTGCATTAGGTAAGCCGCTTGAGCAAGGTGCTTATATGTCTGGGAGTGATGGACGACCCGGCTGGAAGAATGTTGAGCTATGGTTTAAAGGAGCAGATGCTTGGCCGATTAGAGGGTATACGCCTGGCACATCAAGGGCGTCCGAGGAATATGGCTTAGCTGTTAATGATTGGTGCAAGAAAAGCTGGAAAGAGAATATTCAATTCATGGAATCGGACGATGATATCCGTTATACCGTATTGGGATTGATTCTTTTGGAGGAAAAAGGTTTGGAGTTTGACTCGTGGGATATCGGCAAGCTGTGGCATAGACATCTAAGCTACCAGCAGGTGTGTACCGCAGAGACCCAAGCTTATTTGAATTTTGCTCAAGTAACCTCTCATATGGATTGGAGCAAGCCAGATAACTGGCCACTAAAAGCAAATTGGGTGCGCACATGGTTAAATCCTTATCGGGAATGGATTGGTGCCCAGATCAGAGCGGATGGCTTTGCCTATGGGGCAGCAGGAAATCCAGAATTGGCAGCTGAGTTAGCTTGGCGCGACGCGTCTTTCTCCCATGTGAAGAACGGGATTTATGGAGAAATGTTTGTTGCGGCGATGATTGCAGCGGCTTTTATTGAAACCGATAACGAGCGCATTGTCGAAATTGGACTTAGTGAAATCCCACAGGATAGTCGGTTGGCTCATGATGTCCGAAAAGCAGTAGACATAGCGCGTAATGCAACAAATCAGCTTGATTTGGTCGATCAGATCTGGGAGGCATTCAAGCAATATAATTGTGTTCATACCAATAATAATGCAGCGCTTGTTGCAGCTGCTTTGATCTTTGCTAAGGATGATTTTGAGCTGGCGATTACGACTGCTGTATTAGGCGGCTGGGATACAGACTGCAACGGGGCAACTGTTGGCTCGATTATGGGTGCAAAGCTTGGGGCTGCAGCACTTCCAGCGCATTGGACGGAGCCGCTTCATGATACTTTATACGCTGAGGTAAATGGATTCCATCCGATTGCGATCTCGGATTGTGCTAAACGGAGCTATGAGGTGTTTAAGAAAATGTCTGATCTAAGCAGGAATTAACAGAGGAAATTAACCTCTACAGACCCGCGTTCTTTCCAATATGCCGAGCTAGCTGTATAATAGCAAGGTCGCAATTTTGGATAGATCAAGTGGGGGTTAGCTGGCATGATGAAAGATAAACAACAATTTAGAGCGAACCTGCTGCTTTTGCTTGCTGCTGGTATCTGGGGATTTGCCTTTGTGGCACAGAAAACGAGTATGGAGCATATCGGTCCATATACCTTCAACGGCTTGCGGTTTGCCTTAGGAGCGCTTTCCTTGCTTCCGATGATCTATTTTTTCAGTAGGCGGTCGTCTGCTAATAAGGATGCTCAAATAAATAAAAATGAATGGAAGAAGGTTAGGTCAGCAGGCTTTAAAGTGGGGCTGATTCTTTTTGCAGGCTCATCGCTACAGCAAGTAGGCTTAATTTACACGACGGCTGGGAAAGCGGCGTTTATAACGGGGTTATACATTGTAATTGTTCCTTTGCTGGGATTATTCCTTAAACAACGACTTAACTTAAATATGGGATTAGGTGCATTTCTCGCCGCAATCGGGTTATATTTTCTGAGTATTACGAATCGACTTACAATTTCGCAAGGTGACTTGTTGGAATTAATCGGGGCTCTCTTCTGGTCGGTGCATATCTTGATGATCGATAACTATTCGCGAAAAGTAGATGTACTAAAGCTTTCACTTGTGCAAATGATTACATGCTCCGTTTTTAGTTTGGGTGTTGCTGTATGTACAGAAGTTATTGCTTGGAGCACCATTAACCAAGTGATAATTCCAATTCTATATGGCGGTATTCTCTCAGCGGGTGTGGCCTACACCTTGCAAATTATCGGGCAGAAGAATGCCCAGCCAGCAAAAGCGGCGATTATCTTTAGTATGGAGGCTGTTTTTGCTGCACTGGGTGGCTACCTTCTGCTTCATGAGCATTTAAGCTCACGAAGCCTTACGGGCTGTTTATTAATGCTGCTAGGCATGCTTTTACCGCAGCTTCCAAGAATTCGGTTGTTTAAATAGGCAATAAATCAACGCTATCTTTAGTTCCCAGAGTCTCAATCATTTGATTCCATGATTGGGGCTTTTTGTCGAGCACGGCATAGTAGCGCTTCAGAAAACGCACAATTAAGTCTGAGCTGATCTGCCGTATGCTATCATCAAACGGAAGAAAGCAGAAATCAAGCGCTTCAACGGCTTCGCCATCATTAATCCACGAAGGATGAACATAAGTGAAGTCCAAACGCTTATAGCCTTGATGGGATAAAACCTCACGACGAACGAAAGGATCCATTGGCTTAATTCCACCAAAAGTATGATGCTCAATCCGATAAGGATCGTAAATTTCTGCAAACATCCCGTAAAGGGATTGATTGCTTGCCGCAGCTAATCCTAGTAAATCTTCAAGTCTCTTCTGATATAAGAAACGCCCAATTCCCAAGCCAGGCTTGCCAATGATCGTAAAGTCAGTGACAGCCACATTGTAATCCTCATAGTAGCGATACTCCGTTGCACCAACCACATTTCCATCCGCTACAGCAACGAAAACACGAATGCCGGGGTCTTCCAATGGCTCTCTCCACAGGTCGAAGGCCAACACCTCTTCAGCTGGAAACACATCTTGCATCAATTGATAAAGCTTTTTAAATAAAGGATCCTCGATGCTTATTATTCGTTTGTAATCCATTCTATTCAGCTCCCATGCTAGGTTTTAAAAGGATTGGTCCATTCCATAAGTACAGCATTGTCACACGACTGCTCGTCTTCTAAATAATTAGCAATAACCTTGACGGGTGTACGTCCACATCGTAGCAAAAAGGTAATAACCGGGTCAACTAGCTTGCCTTTCATAACTTCCTCCAGATATTGCTCGGCAGATAGCTCGGACGCTTTTTTATGATAACCAGGCATTCTCCCTCCACCTAGCAAGCGATCGAGGTTTTTATAAATGACAAGCTGGTACATCGCAAACATCAGCCATAGGCCTAAGCCTAATTTGCGATAAGCGGGCAGAATACTAATATCGACTACATATAAGGCGTTTCCGAGCGGATTGTGATTGCGAATATAGCCATTATCGGTAATTTCATCCCAAGAATGATCCGAGCTTGTTGGGTCATAGTCGATTTGTAAAGCTGTCATCGATCCGACAATTGTACCTTCAATTTCTAAGCATAAAGCACCTTCAGGGAAGAGCATAACGTGATTGGATAGCTGATCTCTATTCCATAGAAGCTCATCTGGGAATGGAGGTGGAAAACTCAGCCTCTGAATCTCAATTAAAGCAGCAAAGTCATTTTCGTGATAATTACGGATGACTACAGGAATAGGCTGAGTGCCATCTATAACAAAGAGCTTTTTGTAATACAAAGCTATCTTCCCCTCCTAATTACTTACTTTCGTTCGCGAACAAAGCTCAGTTTAATCGCTTGCGAATGGTTTCCGAAGGTAGCGCCAAAAAGATTAAGCCCTCTGCGGTTTTTGGCGGTTTCTTCTACCTCAAATCGAACCGTTATCGGTTTAGTGAAATTTAAATTAAGATCCTGCAATTGTAGATCTGAAACCTTTTCTTTATTGCAAAAGCTAGCTACTTTATCTATCCGCCACTCACACAATTGTCCATATTGGGTGCTTCCCGGCATCCACCAGCTAGGGGTTAAGCTGCCTTTTTCTTTGCCGTAATCACCGGGACTTGTTATCGTGCCCAATCTTTTACCGTTAATGAATACGGTGATATCCGATGGCCAATCTTCGTCATACCCAAGGGCTTCGGAGCAAAGCTCAGCACTGAGAACAAGGGCTGAGAGTTCAATTCCCGGTGGCATTGGGTTTGGAAATCGATACTCAACAAAGCCTGATTCGCTAAACCATAACAGCTCGGCTTCGGAGCGTTCAGGTAAATAGAAGCTTCTTGGATCGTCTGGACTGCCAATCAGCCCGTCTTTACCAGCCATTCCGCATGTTGGAGTAATCGAGCAGTCCGTATACATGCCAATCGGCATCATAATCTCTTCCATTTCATGTAAGGCATCTCCTAATGCACTAGGCAGCAGTAGTAGAAGTGAATCGTGTACTCTAGAGCAGAGTTTTTCGCGATTTGCTCCTTGTGATGTGGTAATCAGCTCGGCTTGCTCCAGAATTTGCACATTGATCGATATGGTTGGCTGTGCTACTCCGAGTTCAGTCATTAATTGGGTAACGCTTAAGGTTTGCTTACCGAGTATTTCTAAAATACGAAGTCTTAAATCCCCCGAAAGCGCTTTGGCAACCTCTTGAAGCTTAACAGGTGAGATGATTTTGGTTGAATCTTTTGGTTGCATAGCAATAGTCGCCCCTTCGGATGTTACTCTATTCATATTTTACAAGTCAGATCTTACATTGTAAAACACTAATGTACATCAACAAAAAAATTAACATTGTAATAATGCAATGTATATTGTATAAATATTATATCAGAATAAGAAAGGTTGTGTTAATTTAATGTCTATCCAATTCGAACAAACATTAATTACATCCATTCCACGCCCAGAATATCCACGTCCCGATTGGCAGCGTGCGGATTGGCTAAATTTAAATGGTGCTTGGTCATTTCAATTTGATCCCACTAATCAAGGTAAAGAGCAGGTTTGGTTTACTAAAGATGCTGCCGAGTTCAGCTCGATTATAAATGTCCCATTTTCTTGGACGAACCCGCTTTCAGGGATTGCTAGCTCAGATAAAGGTGTTGGTTGGTACAATAGAGCAGTTAAATGGCAGCCGGCTTTGGCAGGGGAGCGAATATTCTTACGATTCGGAGCTGTAGATTATATTAGCGAGGTTTGGGTTAACGGTACTTTCGTAGGCTCACATCAAGGTGGTTACGGTACATTTGAATTTGATGTTACAGCCCATTGGTTGTTGGATTCGAACAATTCAATTGTTGTGCGAGCAGAGGATTATGATCATAGCTATCAAACTCGGGGAAAGCAAGGATATGGCGAAATTCGCGGAATCTGGCAGACGGTTTGGTTAGAAGCTCGTTCACAGAATTATGTGCTGGATGCTAAGTTTACTACTCATCTAGATGGTCGTGTTGAAGTAGTAAGCAACGTTATTGCTGGCCAAGCGAGTAAAGCGGCAATTTCATTCTCTTTTGCAGATAAAGCCGTGGATCACACAATCGAGCTGGATTTGGTTGAAGGCAGCAACGAAGTCAGAACATCATTTGTAGTTGCGAATCCGCAATTATGGAGTCCAGAGTCACCTTTTTTATACGAAGGGGAAATTCTGCTTAATAGCAACGAGCAGGTTGATTCGATTAGCACTTATTTTGGGATAAGAGAAATAAGCACTACCCTTTTTGAAGACCGCAGCTATCGCTGGATTACACTCAACAATAAGCCCATATATCTAAACGGAACTTTAGATCAATCTTTTCATCCAGAAGGCTATTTCACTTACCCAACTGATCAAGATATGCACGATGAAATTTTCCAAATGAAACGATTGGGTCTTAATTTTGTGCGGATTCATATTAAACCAGAGGAACCGCGTAAATTATATTGGGCCGATAAACTGGGATTGTTAGTGATGGAAGATATGCCTTGCTTCTGGGGAAATCCGGATGAGCAAGCACGAACGGCTTATGAGAATGAGGCTCGTGAGCTCATTGAGCGTGACTTTAACCATCCTTCGATTTTTTCTTGGATTATTTTTAATGAGACATGGGGGCTTAAGACAGACAGTCAAGCTGCTAATCTGGCCAGTGATGGGGTTAAAACAAACGACTACTTACCTGAGACGCAAGAATGGGTTCGTCGAATGTATCATTGGGTTAAGCAAGTAGATCCAACCCGTCTTGTAGAAGATAACTCGCCATGCAACTATGATCATGTTGAAACAGACATCAATACTTGGCATTTCTATATTAACGGGTATGAAGAAGTGCGGACCCATGTAACTAAAGTTGTCGATGAGACCTTTGTGGGATCAACGTTTAATTATATAGGCGGCAATGTGCAAACGGATGCTCCGTTAATGAATAGTGAATGCGGCAATGTTTGGGGAATGGAATTTGGTACAGGTGATAGCGATCTTGCTTGGCATTACCGCTATATGATGAATGAATTCCGTCGCCACGATAAAATGTGCGGTTTTGTATTCACAGAGTTTCGCGATGTGTTGAATGAGTTTAATGGCTACCATAGGATTGATGGTTCGGATAAGCAGTTTGGTTATGAATGGTTTGTGCCCGATATGCAAATTGCTGATTTGCACACGCCGGATTTTATTGTAATAGATGCTCCACCTTGCCAAACAGTAGAAGCAGGGGCAGAAATTTCAGTTCCATTGCTGCGCTCAAGCTACTCTGATCTTTATCATGGGCAAGCTTTAAGCTTGAATTGGGAGCTATGGTATGACAATCTCGGTATTCGTACGGTTGCAGACGCGGGAATTCAGCAGCTTGCTTGGGATGGGTATGGAGTAGCTCCACTTGAAGCTTTATCTATCAGCATGCCAAATCAAGCTGCAGTAGCCATCCTAGCTATACATTTAACAACATTAGAGGGAACCTCTGTTACACGCAACTTTATTACCTTTGATGTACGCGACGAGCAAGCGAGCAACCATCCTGGATCCATTAGCGTAGCGGTTACCTCCTATGTGGAAAGTCAGTGGGAGCATAGCTGGCACGCGATCCAAGAGCATAAAGTGAGTGGGGGTCCAATTGGACATTTCGCCTATGAGATTCAATTACCTGATCAGGAAGAGCAGGCTGTTATTTATGAGGTTGAGCTGGCTTTTGAAGCAGGGGCTAAATATTTAATGGGGCAAAATAAAACGGGAGCAATCAAATTGGCATCGGATATCTCCTTCATGCATGGCGCAAATGCTGACCCCGAATATAACAAAAATTCGTATCTAATGACGGATGCAGTGAAACAGCGGTCAAACTTAAAGGTCTGGGTAGATGATGAGCTAGTGGAAACGATCTTGCTTCCGGATGATCCTGCCGATAGTCGCGGTGTCCTGTCCTGGCATTATCAGCCTGTCAACAATCAGCTGAACGAAGCGGGTTCCTATGGATACCTTTGCAAGATAGCTTTACCAAGTAAGCTAGCAGCCAAATTGAATCAGAAACGCAGCTTTAAACTAGTTTTAGAAGCAGAAGATGGCGGATTAGCGTTATATGGGCGTAATGCGGGAAGATACCCGATTGATTTATTAGTCAAATTTCAATAATTTTTAACGCGTTGGTTGAGAAGATTATCCTTCTCTCGCCAACGCGTTTTTTTATTTTTATTAGAATTGAATAGAAGGCTTTAGTTGTCTAACGATAGAATTAATGTTTAAAAATGTAACTATTTTACTGTTGGGGAGTCTAATATTATATGGAGATTGTTTGATTAAATTATTAAAGGAGAATATATGAAATATACCCAAATAACTATATTTATATTAGTTGCGATGTTAGCTTCCAGCCTTGCCGCTTGTGGTGTTAAATCAAATGACGAGCTAGGTGTGAACAATAAAACCATCGTTAATTCTGAGATTGAACTAGCTTCCTATGATAAAGCTCAAATAGTTAATGAAGCAACTGTTATTATGGAAGGTGAAGTTATCTCTAAAGAAGTAAAAGAAGATTTTGAGAAATTCCCTGCAACTGATTTTACAATAAAAGTGACTAAAGTTTATAAAGGCGAGCCAGGGAAGGAAGTCATTGTTCGCACTCAAGGTGGAGAGACGGAAAAAATGATATATAACCCAGAATCAGATAAGGTGGTTACTTTTAAAATTGGAGAAAAAGTAGTGGTATTCTTAACAGATGAAAAAGGCACTAGACCTGACAGAGATGACTTTGGATATTTTGTAGTAGGTCAGTATCAAGGTAAGTTCATGGAGCAAAATGGTAAAATTAAAAACGAAAAATATGAGTTTAATAGCAGTGCTTTCGAAAGTGAATTAAAAGAAATGGAGACCGGTAATGAGGATTTATTTAACAAACTAAGCGAATCTGATAAAAAGCTGCTTCAACAGGATTCTCCGCAAGAAATAATAAAAATTTATTACAAGGCTATTATGGATAGAAACTATAATCTTGCTAAATCGTGCCTATTTGAATCAACGGATTCATCAGATACAATAAAATTTTGGGATGCACATAAATCATTAAAAAATTTACAGATAAAAATACCAGATAAGCTAGCCGATGGAAGTGAAATTGCTCAATCAGATAAGGTTGTCATGTTTGATGTTCAATACGATGTTGTTATGGAAACGAATGTTTATGGAGAGGATACAGGTCACAGTTTGTATTTTGTGGGATTAAAACGAAATAATAGCTCGGAAAGGTGGAAAATAACTGTTTTGGGGACTGCCCCATAACTGGAGGATGTTTTATGAAAAAGAGGCTAATCTGGATACTGTCAGGAGTATTAATAATCGGTATTATTTTTGGGGGTACCTCTGCATACTACTATTCATTTACGTTAAGTACTCACGTTATCTGGGTCAGAGAAGTCGTAGTAAATGAGAATAATGTATCTATAAAGGGTGATCTAGTGGCAAGCGCTATTGGATACAAGGGGTATAAGGTTAGCAGTTCCAATAATAAGCTTTTCATAAAAATAAAGGGTAGTGGACTGCCTATTGGCAAATTAGACGGCTCGTTTAATGTTACAATAGACACAACGAAGTATGGGAAAATAGAAGAAGTGTATTTACAAGATGGGGTAAATAGCCTTAAAATTTGGCCTCTATAAAAAATCTGAAACACAAAGCATTAATCAAGTAGTTAACCCAGCTGAGCTCGACTTTAATATTGATGTGAAGATTGATGAAAACAAAGACACGGATGGCGGACTATATCTAATTTATAATGTAGTTTTAAAAAAGCCGAAAAATAATATGTATGATGTTGACATAGCCTTCATCTAGATTAATAACATATCTTGAAGCGAATAAAAACTAAAGGTAACCTCGTTGATTGTATTGCGTTTATTGAAAGAGAAACACTGACTAATTTTATATAGTAAAATAAGCCTACAATAAGAGTATTATACTGATATAAGGAGTGTTAATTATGTATATAAAGCCATCAGCAGAAATAAGAAAAAATTATAAAGAACAATAACAAAATAGTGTCAAATTTACGTAAGAAATGTCAAATAAGAATATTGAGAAAAGAGGGAGAGTTCATTACAATTATTATAGATTTGAGGTGATCGTTTTGGTGTTCAAAATAATAAACCTGTTATTTGCTCCGATCGTAAAGCTTTTGAGAATGATCCGAACAAAGCTCCTTTTGAAAATGATCATAGTTTATTCCTTGTTAACTGTCATCCCCCTAACTTTAGTGACCGGAATCTCTTATTTAAATTCGCAAAAAATAATAGAGAAGAAAATAGCTGATTCCGCAAACCGGACTTTAATAGAAACTGTTGATAAGATAGAAGGCATTTTGCAGGTCATGGAAAAAGTACTGGATGATCTGGCTAATGATCAGGTTGTGAAAACTCTATTGAAGAATGATTATGATAAGATTACATACCCAATGACTGAAGCAAGACGGCATGAAACAGAGTCTACTTTGAAAGAGACATTAAATTTGCAGTTATCTGGCGACTCCATTGAAGAGGCATTCATTAATTCCATTTATATTTTTAATAACACGGAAAAATATTATACCACTGAAACCAACGGAAAAGTACAATACTATGATGCTCTGAAGGTATTGCCTTATGATAAGGAGGGCAGACCTCAGTGGGCCTTTTTTATGGACAATTCTCAGATCATTTGCTCGATAGAAATAATTGATAACGTTACTGGGAAGTTAGGATTTATAGCTATCATGTTGAATCCTGATAAAGTCCGGCAGCTTTATGCTGGATATCCAGAAAATACATTTTATGTTACCAATGATTTTAATTTGATTCTTTCCGCTTCTAATCTAGAAGAGGTGGGTTCATTATTTACAGATTACTCTAAACCGGAAACCATTCTTAACCGCAGAGTTTCAAAGGATACTGGATTCATTTATATCAGTATGGTTTCTACAGAAGATTTAAACAAAGAAATCAAAGGTTTGGCTTACTTTTCCAGCACCATCACCTTAATTACTTGGTTCGTCGTACTCCTGCTGACTATTCTCATTCTCAAGCACATTACGAATCCATTGAGAAGGTTAAGCCGATTAATGCGCAAAGCGGAAAAGGAGCATTTTGAATTGATCCAAGGTGTTAAAACGGAGGATGAAGTCGGACAGCTTTGCCATAGTTATAACCGATTGATTACCGAATTTCAATATTTGATCCAAGAGGTTTACAAAATGGAAGTACTAAATAAGGAAGCGGAACTGAAATTGATTAAAATGCAAATAAATCCCCATTTCTTGTACAATACGCTTGAGACGATCAGCGCTTTGTCTGTTTCTGATGCTGGTAAAGAAAGTATTCCCCAAATAACGCAATTAATGGCCAAAATATTCAGGTTTTCTATCACTCCGGGTGGCGATTATGTACCGATGGAAACCGAGATTGAGTTTGCTAATGCTTATTTGCAGTTGCAAAAATTCAGGTTCAAAGAGCGGCTGTCCTGGAAGATTGATCTTCCAGACGAGTTTAAAAGAGTCAAGATTCCTAAGCTCATCCTTCAACCGATCATAGAAAATGCCGTCATTCATGGTATTCGACATTCGAGTATCAAAGGTATGATTATTTTACGTGTTTATGATATGGATTACGATCTAATGATTGAAGTGGAAGACAATGGACCTGGGTTTGATAACGAAGGACAATCAGGAGGATTGGGTACGGGACTTCACAATGTAGATTCAAGAATTCGTCTCCTTTATGGCGAAACTTATGGCATTTCAATTTTGAAGAGTGACGAAAATGGAACTGTTGTATTATTGAGGATGCCAATCCAAATGAACGGGGAGTTGATAAGCAATGAGAATCATGATAGTCGATGATGAAGAAATAATTCTGCAGCGTCTTGTCCACTTGAGAGAATGGGGTGATATTGGTTGCGAGATTGTTGGTGAGGCGAGCAATGGAGCAGATGCATTATCTGCTATCTCCAAATGTAAGCCGGATTTGATTATTAGCGATATTCGGATGCCAGACATGGACGGCATTGAGTTGGCGGAAAGGGTTCGTCGTAAATATCCTCTGATCCGGGTTATTTTTCTTACAGCTTACAGTGACTTTAATTACGCTCAGCAAGCTGTAAAGCTTGGAGTGGTTGATTTTATAACCAAACCGGTGAATGTCAATGAATTGATGGATGCCGTTGAGCTGATAAAACCCCATAAGGATGATGAAGAACATGAAAAGTCTTCATTTCAGGAGAAGACTATTCAGCTGATGCTGTCGAGCGAGTCGAATCCGCAAGAGCAGAAGAATTGGTTGATCAAGCATGATTTAATGAACAGAAATGTAATTGTTTTGAGTATTGAGGTGGATAATATTGATTTGTTATACAGCATGGGTAAATCCTTTTCCCCATTAAACTTAAGGAATACAGTTAATTACACTTTGAATTTCTATCCGTACAAATATTGGAATTACCAGGATCGAAGAGGGTTATTTTTGGTCTTGTTTCAATCTGGAGATGACTGCATAGGCATGTATGATGACGGAATGAAAATTGGACGTGATCTGTTGGCTTTGTGCAAGAAAACCTTCGAATTTACAGTATCTATCGGGATTAGCAGTATTCTGCAATCCGTATTGGAATTATCCCAAGGTTGGAAGGAGGTTAGAAAATGTCTGGAATACCGGATGCTACTGGGCAAAGGCTCGATCATTTCTATGGATTCAATCAATTCGTTGGATAAATACGAATGGACGGGAAATGATCCAGATTTGTTAGAATTCCAAGGGATTTTGAGAAGAACTGAATCGGAAAGCGTCGCTCCCTTTATGCGATTGGTTTATAAGGAAATTCTCAGCAGAGGGTTGAATAAAACGTATATTGAAAAGAACGTGCTTGCATTAATTGACCAAGCAGAGAAAGTTACGGAGGATTATTCGCTGCAGTTTACAAAAGAATATTTCATGTTTATTCGCAAGAAAGCGCTATCATATGATGTGTTAACAGATCTTATGAGATTTCTGGAGCAGGAATTCATCTCAATCGCATCTGCCATTCAAGACAATCAAAACAAATTGGTGCACGGATCAATCAAAAAGGTGAAAGAATACATTGAGAACAATTACCGCAGTGAAATTACACTTTATTCGCTGTCGCAAAAGCTATATATGAGTCATGAATATGTAAGCAGGCTAATAAAAAAAGAAACCGGCCATAATTTTCGCGAGCTGCTAACCCGAAAACGAATTGATGCGGCGAAGAAGCTGCTGCTGGAGGATCGTTTAAAATCTTATGAAATTGCCCATGAAATCGGTTTTGAAAATCCTGCCCATTTCAGCTTGTTATTTAAAAAAATGGTGGGAGTTAGTCCAATCGAGTATAGAGAAACGGTTAATCGTGATAAATAAAATAAACATGTCAAATTTGCGTTAGAAATATCAACTACAAATATTGAGAGCAAACCAGATCGTCCCTATAATTTAAATAAGGATGATCATTCATCTACAAGATTACGGGAGGTCTACAAAAATGAAGAAGTCACTATTTATTTTTATTTCCTTTGTGCTGGTGCTTGGTATCGTGCTTTCTGGTTGCTCGAGTAAAAAGGAAGAAACCGCAACATCCACAATGACTCCAGAAGCAACAGCAGTCGCAACACCTGTAGCAACTATTGATACGAAAGCCCTTGAAGAGGAAGAAGCCAAAAAGAAACAAGCCCTGGCTGACGAAAAGAAAAATGAAAAATTCACCATCAGACTGGGAGCATGGTTCGTTGATGAACGTCCTCATATGGTTGTGTTTAAACAAGCAATCGAGAAGAAATTCAAAGAGCTATATCCGAATGCTACTATTCAATGGGATGTAATTCTGGGAGAGCCGTACTTCGCCAAATTACAAGCGCAGGTC
The DNA here is from genome assembly GCF_009728935.1 of Paenibacillus psychroresistens. Lineage (GTDB taxonomy): Bacteria > Bacillota > Bacilli > Paenibacillales > NBRC-103111 > Paenibacillus_AC > Paenibacillus_AC psychroresistens. Next base: position 1,100,914 of record NZ_CP034235.1, read on the forward strand.
GCATCAAACACGGCACCTGATGTATTCTTCATGGATCCGGGATTAATTAAAAAGTATGCAGAAGCCAATTATTTGGCTGATGTAACCGATCAACCTTATGTGGCTACTTTAAATGATGGAGTAAAGGCAGTCGCAACATGGAATGGGAAAATCTATGGAACAGCTACTTCGCTCGGCAGCTCAGGCATCTGGTATAACAAAAAAATGTTTGCTGATCTTGGCCTTAAGGTTCCGAAAACCTGGAGTGAGTTTTTAGATATTGGAGATAAATTAAATGCAGCTAAAATTACCCCAATGGTTCTCGGTTTTAAAGATGCTTGGACAATTGGACTTCTTATTGACAATATGGTGCAATCCATCGGCTATAGCGACAACGCTAACTTTGGCCAAGATTTATTTGATGGAAAAATTAAAATTAATGGTCCTGAAATACAGAGTATTTTACTAAAACTAGAGGATTTAACAGCAAGGAAGTTTTTCAATAAAACGGCTTTGAGTATTGATTGGCCTCAGTCTTCCCAAGTTTTTACTCAAGGTAAAGCGGCAATGATTGCCCAAGGGGGGTGGATGCCCGGATCAGCCATGGAAAACTTTACAAAGGATGGTACGACACCTTTTGATGTTGGTTATTTCCAGGTTCCTACCGATAACGGAAACCCAGTTATGTCCGTAGATGTAAGTACTGGATTAGTGGTTAATGCGAAATCCAAATATATGGAACAATCTAATGCTCTTGTTTCTCTTATATTAAGCCCTGAGATTCTAGCACCTGTTGCTGTAGGAGATGGAACAATTCCAGCGATAAAAGGAGTACAAGTGGATTATCCATTGGTAGGAATGAAAGAAATGCTGGGAGCCCTGAATGAAAATAAGGTGGCTATTAACTTCCAAAAATATTTGGGTAATAATGTTGTTGACGTTCTCCGTCAAGCAACATCCAAGATTGTTTCCGGTGAAAAATTTAATCCGAAGGATTTAGAAGAAGGACAGAAAGCACTTGATAAGCAGAGATCTGATGGAACGCTAGTACAGCCGTAGCAATATATAGATATTAAATAAAATTGCGGACAGCCGGATCGTAAGAAGGATATCCGGCTGATCCGATTAAATGGGTGAGATGATGAAAGCCAATAACAAGACCATGCTGGTCAGTGTATTTTTCGTTTTGCCATCCTTAATTTTGTATCTCGTATTTACTTACATTCCATTTATTAGCAGTTCATATTACGCTTTTTTTCTCTGGGATGCTGTCACACTGCCTAAATACATTGGAATGCGCAATTTTGTCGATATTTTTCATGATCAAAAGCTTTTATATGGCTTGAATAATACGCTAATCATGTGTCTGGTCGGTGTATTGATTCAAAATCCGTTATCCTTAATCCTGGGATTGATGTTGAACCGCAATTTCAAATCGCGTGCTTTTTTGCGGGCTGCATTCTATCTTCCGGTGGTGTTGGCCTTAGTGGTCATTTCGGTTGTTTGGGGGCAAATTCTGCAATATGACGGTTTGTTCAATTATTTGCTTGATAAAGTGGGCCTTGATTTTCTCATTAGAGATTGGCTGGGTAAAGTGCAAACCTCATTTCCGACTATTGTAGGGTTGGCCACCTGGCAAGGGTTGGGATTCTGCGCATTGATCTATTTGGCCGGACTTCAATCGATTCCCGTAGACTTGTATGAAGCTGCTGCGATGGACGGTGCATCCGGCTGGCAGAAATTGAAGAACATCACAGTTCCTTTATTGATGCCGACTGTGTCTATCGTAACTTTTCTAATTTTGACGGGTTCATTGAAGCTGTTTGATCTCCCGTATATCATGACCAATGGTGGACCCGGAACCTCATCGTACACCATATCTTTAGCCATTTTTAATGCGGCATTTATGGTAGGGAATTATGGTTATGCGATCGCAATGGGGCTCGTGTTCATGGTACTCATTCTTATCGTTTCCGTTATACAATTGAAACTGACCGGAAGGAAAGAGGTTGAACTTTAATGACTAAGCTATCTGTCACGATGCGTAAAATCAAGGATGCTATTTACGAAATATTGTGCTTGTTACTGGCGATCGTATTTGTATATCCTGTATTTTATATGGTTCAAGCCAGCTTTAAGACGCATAAGGAATTTGGCAATCCGCTTTCATTCCCATCCATTTTGTATCTTGGCAACTATATGCAGGTGTTCAAGCAAGTCGATGTTTTTCAAGTATATTTCAATACACTAATCCTTTGTGTGGGAACCTTAAGCTTAACCATTTTTCTGGCTTCAATGACAGGTTATACCCTAGCCCGCATGAAGCATATCTTTTTTCGAATTTGCTTTTTTATTTTTATTGCTGGGATGATTATCCCCTTTCAATCGAATCTGGTCCTATTATTTAAAATGGCCTTGTTTATGCATCTGTATGATACAAGAACATTTCTTATTCTGCTATATACGGCGGGAGGAATTCCATTAGCCGTCTTTCTATATATGGGATTCACCAAATCGATACCGCGTGAAATTGAAGAGTCTGCCTGGATCGACGGCTGCGGCAGATTTCGCATGTTTTGGGTGATTGTTTTTCCGCTGCTGCTTCCTGCAACCGGAACTTATATTATTATGACCGTATATGGGATCTGGAATGATTTTATGGGTCCGCTGATCTTTCTTCAGGATGTAAACAAAATGACGTTAATGACCAAAATCTTTCAGTATAAATTAGAAAAAAACGTGGATTACGGTCCGATCTTTTCGCTTAGTGTGCTAGCTACACTCCCTTTACTTGTATTGTTTTTGTTTACTCAGAAGTATTTTATTAAAGGACTTACAGGCGGTGCTCTTAAAGGATAGTTACTGTTGAATGTTTGGAGCAGGATGGACAGCGGTTCAAACCAAACCTGCTCATCCTGATGATCGGCATCAATGATTCAACCACAGGTGTGGAGATGCTGCCTGATTTCAGGAGTAATTTGGAAACCATAATTAATACGGACATCATTTTATGGCGCATGTACTGTTCAAATTCCTTGGCATGATGTTGTTTTCCGCGATTACTTCTGTAACTGTTAATTTTAAAATTATTATGTAAGCGTTTACATTAGTGGTAGTTATGGCATTGTGCCTTGACTATAAATAATATTTAAATGAAGAGGAGGTGGATTTATGAATATTAAAGACCGGAACTATTTAATGAATTTCCCATTAAAAATGCTGAAGAATTATCAACAGAAAACAACTTCGCCGTCCTGTTTGTAAGAACCCTTTTACCCAGAAATATTAGTTTGAGTTTAGAACTATTTTTAAAACTACTATATAAAGGGATGATACCATGGAATCAAGAAATTCATTCTCTATATCTGTATCTGTTAATAAAATTGCTGTTATAACTATTTTTGTTTTAAGTCTGCTTTATCTAGCCGTTTCCTTGCCTGCTGTTTACGCGGTTGGGTCCACCTACTATGTCAATAACAAAGCTGGGTCAAACTGCAGCAATGGTGCTGCAGGTACCTCTCAATCCCAGCCTTGGTGCGATTTCACCAATGTGAATACAACAACATTTCAACCTGGTGATCAGATTCTACTTGCCCGCGGGGCAGTTTGGGATCAGGCGATGAGACCAAGCGGTTCAGGTACATCCGCAAATTACATTACTCTCGGAGCTTATGGTTCTGGCGCTAATCCAGCAATTGACAGGGGGCATAATAGTGTCAATGACCAAACCATCAACATGACTAATCCGTCATACTGGATCTTCGAGAATTTGGAAATCAGGAACGCGGCGATGGGCATTCATATTATTGCCAACCAGCTTGGCAACCAAGGTTTGATCTTCCGCGATTTATACTTCCATGATATCGACCTCATTCTAAAAGGAGTACCAACCAACATCATTGGTGTTTGGAACTCTGTTTCAATTGCATTAGATGGAGGCCCTGAGCCCAGCCCGTCGGAGTGGCTCTGGAAAGATATCGAAATTACCCGTGTCAGGACATTAAATGCCGGTGGTTTTGTGATAACTGCCAATGATGGGTATCCGGCAACATCCATCCAAAATGTTACAATCCATGATAATGATCTGGATGCGATTCCTTCCAGCATGTTGGCTTTGGCAGAAAACAGTAACGTTAAGGTATTCTCCAACAAGATTAACAGCTGTGCACAATTGTATCAATCTCAGGGAACAACCTGTGTATTCCTGTGGAGGGGTCAGAATATCACATTTGCTAATAATATGTTTACTGTTGTTACCAATACCGGCTCCCATGATATGTCTTTTATTGATCATGAATTCTATGATGACCAAGTTCGGTTATACAGCAATTATTTTGCTGATGCTGCCGGACCTGCAATTGAATACCTGGCTCTGAGCGGAAGTGATCGCGGAGGAGATATTAGTACGAACCATATTGTTAAAGGCAATGTATTCGCAGGGAACAGCACATCAGGCAGCAGTACGCTAAAGGGCAGTTTGTATCGTTATACTCAAACGGCTGCTTCGTTTACAGGAACGGCCAGCGATAATCTGTATTATGAACCGACCGGTTTTACTAATAACAGCGGCCTGTTCACCAATTGGACCTTAACCAATAATACTTCTATTTCAGTTGAAACCAACATATACAACTCATCAAACGGCTTTAGCGCTACACAAGGTGCAAACCGTTGGTATTATGAGCTTTACAACGGTTCAAGCTATTCCAATTTAAGCTACGATTCCACGAACGCATATTGGGGAACATCAACAGGTTATGTGTCCAGATTCAACATTATTTCAAATAATACCAGCAGCAATTGGGTTTCTCGTACATGGAATGCTCCGAATACAGGTACTATCAGTATCCGTGGAAGGGCACTGAAGAATGATATCGCCGGCGGGGATGGCGTGAAAATACGGATAACCAAGAATGGCACGGTTATTTATCCAGTAGGCGGAGGGGCGCAAGCTATCACGGCAACGGACCAGTCCGGGGTAGATACGAACTTGGATTCAATTTCAATCAGCTCTGGCGACATGATCCGTTTCGAAATCAATAACGGCGGAAGCGCTAATAGTGCAAATGACTTGACCAGTTGGGCTCCTTCCGTGGCCTATACCAGCACAACCAGTGATACTACAGCTCCGGCAGCAGTCACAAATCTGGCAGTAGGTACTACCACAGTCAGCACTGCGCCATTAACCTGGACCTCACCGGGGGATGATGCAAGCACAGGTACTGCCTCCAGCTATGATATCCGTTATTCAACATCTGCAATAACGGCTGCTAACTGGTCAAGCGCAACACAGGCAACGGGAGAACCTTCCCCTTCCGCGGCAGGAACAAGCCAGAACTTCACAGTAACCGGATTAAATCCGGGTACCACCTTTTATTTTGCGATCAAGACATTGGATGAGGTGCCGAATACTTCTGTTATATCGAATGTACCGAACAAAACGACCAGCCCAAGCAGTAATTTGCTGTTGAGCAATCCGGGATTTGAAAGCGGATTAACTTCATGGACTGCCCAGAACAGCTCTATAGCGGTTGATACAGGCAATGTGCATTCAGGCTCGCAAGCCGTGCGAATTTATAATCGGACACAGTCGTACAGCGCTGCAAAACAAGATATTAAGAGTATTCTGCTGGCCAATGGACAGGGGAATTATACCGCCAGTGCTTGGGCAAAATTCTCAAGCGGATCAGGTAATGCCTTTCTTGTCATCAATACAGTCGATAGCGGGGGGAGTCATTGGTTTACTACCGACTCAATCTCTGTAGGCACAAGCTATACGCAGTTTTCGGGGACCTTAAACATAACCTGGACGGGAACTTTGTCAAGCGCTGTCATCTATACGCAAACCAGTTCTTCACTTACCGATATGTATGAGGATGATTTCAGTCTAGTGTTCACAAGCAGTGATACAACAGCTCCTTCGGCAATAACGAACCTTGCAGTTGGGACAACAACATTAAGCACTGTACCTTTAAGCTGGACTTCACCGGGGGATGATGGAAGCACAGGCACTGCCTCAAGCTATGATATTAGATACTCCACGTCAGCAATAACGACCGGCAACTGGGCAAGTGCAACGCAGGCAACTGGTGAACCTACCCCTTCTATTGCAGGAACGAGCGAGAGCTTCACTGTGAACGGATTGAATTCAGGAACGACTTATTACTTTGCGATCAAGACATCGGATGAAATGCCAAACGAATCAGGTTTATCCAATTTACCGAATGGAACAACCAGTCCAAGCGATAATTTGCTGCTTTCCAATCCCGGTTTTGAAAGTGGATTAACCTCTTGGAGTGCCCAAACCAGCTCAATAGCAGTAGATACTGGCAATGTGAATTCAGGCTCGCAAGCTGTACGTATATATAATCGGACAGCGGTGTACAGCTCTGTGAAACAGGATATTAAAAGTATATTGCTGGCAAACGGGCAAGGAAATTATTCCGCAAGCGCATGGTCCAAATTCTCCAGCGGGTCCAATAATGTACTTATTGTCGTCAATACAGTGGATAGCGGCGGAAGCCATTGGTTTGAAACAACCTGGACCTCGGTAGGCACAAGCTACACGCAGCTTTCGGGAACCTTAAATATTACTTGGACGGGAACCTTATCCAGTGCGCTCATTTATACGTCAACCAGCACTGCGCTTACTGATATGTATCAAGATGACTTCAGTTTAGTGTTCGCGAGCAGTGATACAACTGCTCCTTCGGTTATCACTAATTTCGCCGTAGGGACCACAACAGCCAGCACTGCGCCGTTAACCTGGACTTCACCAGGGGATGATGGAAGCTCGGGTGCAGCAACGACATACGATATCAGATACTCGACTTCAACTATTACCTCCGGAAACTGGGCAAGCGCAACACAGGCTGTGGGCGAACCTGTGCCTGCTGTAGCGGGAACAAGCGAGAGCTTTACAGTAACCGATTTGAACCCTAGCACCACTTATTACTTTGCGATCAAGACAAAGGATGAAATGTCAAACGAATCGGGTTTATCCAATGTAACGAACGGTACTACAACAAGCGGTATGGATTCAACCATCGTTGGAGAATGGAAGTTTAACGAAACAAGCGGTACATCAGCGGATGATACATCTGCGAATAGTAATATAGGAACCTTGACCAACGGGGCAGTCTTTGCCACTGGGGGCAAGAGCGGCTATGCGGTCAGCTTGGACGGAACAAACGATTATGTGAATATTGCGGACAATGCCGCTTTGGATGGAATGAGTGCACTCACGGTTTCGGCTTGGGTCAATCTTACACAAATGGCGGCACTCGGTTATATTCCTGTCGGCAAGGATTGGGGCGGGGAATCTTATAGGATCTTTATCAATGCTGCCGGAACCGTACAATTTGTTGTAAGAACAACCAATAACAGCTGGTATTCAGCGGGTACCGCAGCTGTTTCTCCGAGCGCTTTGACCGCCGGCACCTGGTATCATCTTGTCGGAACTTACGATGGGGCTAATGTCAAGATTTACATTAACGGGGTTTATCAAGCTACTGGTTCGCAGACCATTTCGGGCAGCATATACAACACCGGGGCAGCATTAAGGATTGGCTATTTGGATTTATCCAATTACACGAAAGGAAAAGTCGATGAAGTCCGCATCTATAACAGAGCGCTTAATGCATCCGAAGTTTTAAGTTTGTACAATTCCTATTAACGATCCAAGGCAGCGAGGCTTGCACAGATGCCGTTGTAAATGCAGCAAAGAAATTCCAATAATTCAAAAGCGGAACGTTACTCGCTCATGGCTGCCGATCTAACCCATTATTTTAGAGCATTTGATCACAATAGAACCCTTCGTTTGTCATTGTGTGTTACTACACAATATACTCCAAAAGAAGGGTGTTTCTATTGGAAAGAATATGAAATGAAGAAGTCAAATTTGCGTTAGAAATATCAATTTCGAGTATTGAGAGCTTATTGGAACTTCGCTATGGTAGAAAGAGAAGAAAATTGCTTTTAATTTTATTCTCAAGAGAGAACGGATAGGGGAGGAAATAAGCATGTATGAAAAAACAGTTGAACATTACTCATGGTGGCAAAAACAGCCGATTGATGTAAAGGACTGGCCTTTGCTCATTGACGATAAAAGCCAGCTTTTTATAGATGATCATATCATTGCAGAAAAAAAGAATGTTGAGAAACAGTTCCACCAACCAACGAAGCTTGAAAATCCGGTTCTGCTGCCTGAGCATCCGTGGGAGGGAACATCTTGTCTAGCTCATGGGACGGTGATTAAGGAAGCTTCGGGAAGGCTGAGGATGTACTATACAGGTTTTGTTGCTGAAATGCCAGTAGATCTAAACAGAAAACATGTGCAAATGAATACAATGTGTATTGCGTTCTCCGACGATGGAATCCATTGGGAAAAACCTGATTTAGGGATGCATCCATATGGAGACAGAAATGATACAAACCTATTCCTCCCGAACCAGCCTGATGTTACGATCTATGAACAATTCAGTGTTATTTACGATGAAAAGGATAGTGATCCCGGACGCAGATGGAAAATGGGTGTATTTCATATGGGCAAAGATGTCCTTCTGCCTAATCCGGATAACCCCAAGTTGATAATAATGAGCCCCGGACCTTATGAAGGTACGGGGTATTATGCCTATTTCTCCGAAGACGGCTTTCACTGGAATCAGTATCCGGAACCGATCATGTCAAGCGGTTGGACCCTTGAGCTTCTGAAATGGCCGCTACCCGGTGTCGGTGAGAATACATCGGTTATGTATGATACTGCCAGAGACAAGTTTGTAGCTTTTGTAAGAATATTTGATTGCAGACCAGGGATGCCCGCGACATGGAGGGCTAGAGCCATATGTGAAAGTGATGATTTTATTCACTGGACAACGCCCCGTGTATTGTTTCTGCCATTGGAAGATGATGAACCGGGTCTGCAATTTTACGGCAGCACAGGCTTTAATTATGAAAGCATGTATCTGGGGTTATTGCGCTGTTGGCGGTCTGGAACCACCAAGCAATTATATTTTCAGCTCGTTTCAAGCCGGGATGGGCAGCATTGGGAGCGGGCCGCCTATCGTCAGCCTTTTATTGGTAATGAACCGTTGGGAACCATAGGCGCAGGGTATCAAAGTGATTTTTCAAATCCTCCCATCCGTATGGGGGATGAGCTGTGGTTTTATTATGGCAGCAGTCAATTTGGCAAGAATGTACGCCCTAATATTGGCGGCATCTGCCTAGCCAAGCTAAGGCTCGATGGGTTCGCATCCATCGAAGGAGGTTATGCCACAGGCAGTATAGTTACCAGGCCGCTTGATTTTTACGGTAAACTGCTTACGATAAATGGATTGCCGCGAAAAGCTGGGAAATTTGGAGTGACAGGCTCTGTTGAACATGGAATGTTTGTGAATACCGGGATTGTCGAAGGAAAAGCCGGGAATATTGTTGTTGAGATTCTGGATCGCCATCATAACCCTATTGAGGGATATGGACCAGAGGACTGCATTCCCATAACCGAGGATTCTATTGCTGCACCGGTCAGATGGAAGAATCACCAAGATTTATCTGCTTTGGAGGGCGAGACAATCAGGCTTAAGTTTCATATTACGAATGCTGGCCTCTACTCTTTTGCGATAAAAGGAGGTAGTACCCAATGAATGCCAGAGAATTGAAAACTGCAATGGCAGCAGGAAAACGTGTATATGGAATGTTAGTGGTGTCTCCATCACCCAAATGGCCGCTAGAGCTGCAAAAGCTTGGAATGGATTTTGTTTTTATTGACACTGAACACATAGCCATCGATCGGCACCAGCTTTCCTGGATGTGCCACACTTTTCGCGCGTTGAATATAGCACCGATTGTACGCATTCCTGCCCCTGATCCTTATGAGGCGACTATGGTATTAGATTGCGGAGCTCGCGGAATTATTGCACCATATGTGGAAAGCGTGGAGCAAGTTCAGGCATTGAGAGGTGCTGTTAAATTGCGCCCGCTAAAAGGCAGGAAGCTGGAAAACATTCTGAACGGAACAGAAAACCTGGATGGAGAGTTTGCCACATACATTCAGCGCAACAACGAGGAACATATTCTAATTGTTAATATTGAAAGTATACCGGCTCTTGATGCTTTGGATGAGATCCTGCAAGTTCCCGGACTTGACGCTGTATTAATCGGGCCGCATGACCTATCCTGCAGTCTCGGAGTGCCTGAGCAGTATACCCATCCAATATTCGATGGAGCGGTTTGCACCATATTGAGCAAAGCCAGAGCAGCTGGTGTGGGAGCGGGGCTGCATTATTGGAAGGATATGAATCAGCAGGTAAGATGGGCCAAAGAATTTGGGCTCAATTTGATCGTGCATAAATCAGATTTGACTTTTGTCGTAGAAGGGTATAGGAATGAAGTCGGCATCCTGAAGGGAATGTTGGGCGATAGTTCATCTTCTGTACAGACAAGTATAAATATTTAGAGATGTGTAATTAATTTGAAATAACTATTCCTTAACACAAAGGAGCATGAGTAATGGAAAATACATTCTCACCTGAGGAAAATAACCAGCAGTATTACCGATACGACCAAATCGCAGAGAAATTGCACGGGTTGGACGCTGTGGATGAAGAGCAGATAATAAAATACCGAAATCAAGGATATTTAGCGGTGGAAGAAGTGCTTACCCTTGAAGAGGTTAAAAAGTCTATAGATGCATTGTTAGAGCTAATCAACACCAGATCTAGAGGAGCCAGGATTGAGTTATACATGAAAACGTGGGATGAACTGAAAACGGATGAGGAACGCGAGCTTGCGGTGAGGAAAGTCAGCAATTTTGTAGAAAACGATGAATGGTTGAAAGGGATTGCCAATCATCCGGGGATTATGGCCAAACTTGAACTAATACTTGGGGAAAAACCGAAGCTTGCTCAAGCCATAGCATTGTTAAAGCCTCCAGGAGGGTTAGATATTCCGTGGCACCAGGATATGTCAGTGGGAGGATTGGCGTATGACAAAACCGTTATAGGTGTTTGGATCGCTTTGGATGAGGCGGAATTGGAAAACGGATGTATGCACGTCATTCCCGGATCCCATGCTGGAGGGGCAATACCCCATTACGCCTTGAGGTCATGGCAGCTTTGCGGAAGAGATATTCCGGTCGAGGAGGATGTTGCCGTAACTTTGAAACCGGGGGGATTAATGTTATTTCACGGCCTTATCAAGCACGGCACACCCCATAACCTTTCGGCAAAACGCCGCCGTGCTTTACAGTTCCATTATGTAGGGATAAGTGCGAAAAAGTTGGTACCGGCGGAATATAAACGAATGTTCACGAATGATATGACTAGTGCGGAATGTTAGCAAGTTCGCTACGATTCTGTTGCTGTTCCGGTTAAATGGAAGAATCACAATTAGTTCTGCATAAGGAGGTCAGTTTCTTGAATACCAAACAAAAGATATTAGAAGGTGTCATAGTCCCCATGGTTACTCCTATAACTGCTGCAGGTGATGTTGATTATGAGGGAGCAGTCGAGCTGGCGAAATGGCTGGTCCACAATGGGATGGACGGATTGTTTCTGGCAGGAACCACCGGCCGATTTTCTCATTTCACTCCCTTGCAAAATATGAAGATATGCTCAGCAGTTGCTAAAGCGGTTGGCAATCAGGTAACCATTTACGGAGGAGCCTGCGACAGCGGCCTGCACCGCATATTAGAAAATGTAAGGCTGATGAAGGAAGCTGGTGCTGATTTCGTAGTAACTACCGCGCCTTATTACCTTCCGTATGCCATGCATGAAGCGGAGGACGTTCTCCGCAAAGTGGCGGATGTGTCCCCATTGCCGGTTATTTATTACAACATTCCTCCATTTGTCGGGTATGGGCTGAGAGCGGAATTTTTGACGGAAATGGCGGATCATCCGAATGTGGTCGGCTATAAGGATTCTGCTAACGATATCGTCCATCATTTGGATGTGCTGAAATTTACGAAGGATAAGAGCTTCAATGTGCTGAGTGGTAAAGAGAAGACGTTTATAGAAGGGTTTAAAGCTGGATCCAAAGGACTTGTCGTAGCGTTTGCCAATGTTTATCCGAAGCTTTATGCGGATTTGTTGCAGTCGGTTAAGCAAGGAAACTGGAGCCAAGCAGAGATACTTCAAAAGAAAGCGATCCAAAATCTCGAAGATTATTATATTGCTGCGTACAATGCACGGCCTGTATTTTCTACGATGATGATCTATATGGAGGATTTATTGAGAAACCAGGGCATTCAAGTCAAGCTGAGTTAAACTCTCGAAAGGAGCAATCAAACTATGAATATTGATTTGACACACCAAACCGCTCTTGTTACTGGAGCGACCGGCGAGCTAGGCAGAGTTATGGTCCGGACTTTGGCGCTTTGCGGCGCTAATGTGGTCATTCACTACTTGAATAATGAAAGGGTTGCCTTGGACTTACAGAAGGAAATTGTTGCAACTGGAAGAAAGGCGATGATTGTTCAAGCAGATGTGACGAATTTGGATTCTGTCATGGAAATGAAGCGAAAGATATTCGAGAATTTCGATAGAGTGGATATTGTAGTTGCAAACGCAGTGATTCAGTATACATGGAGACACATTCTTGATCAGCCACCAGAGGATTACTTGGGCCAATTTGATTCCTGTGTCATGCAGAGTGTCTATTTGGCAAAAGCTTTTGTACCTGCGATGATCGAATGTTCACGTGGGAGAATGATTGGAATTAATACAGAATGCTCGATGCAGAGTTTCGAGACGTTTTCCGCGTATGCGGCAGGAAAGCGAGGGATGGACGGTATTTACCGGGTTCTTGCGAGAGAAATTGGAGTACATCAAATTACGGTTAATCAAATAGCTCCTGGCTGGACAATCAGCGATAAGGACCGTAAGAACAATACGGAGCTTCAAGAAGCTTATGAGAACGAAGTCCCGTTGAAACGGAGAGGGACAGATCAAGAAATTGCCAATGTTGTGGCATTTCTTGCTTCTGATCTAGCCAGTTTTATTACAGGTGCCTATGTACCTGTATGCGGCGGCAAAGTTATGCCAGCAATATAAAGTTTCCGGATTTTTTAATTATCCGAGAAAGGAGGTATTCGAATGAAGCGGATCCATCTAATTTGCAATGCGCATCTCGATCCAATGTGGTTATGGGAGTGGGAAGAGGGGGCTGCGGAAGCCATTTCCACTTTCCGGGTTGCCGCCGATTTTTGCGAGGAATATGAAGGCTTCGTGTTCAACCACAATGAAGTAATCCTTTACAAATGGGTGGAGGAATATGAGCCAGCTTTATTTGTCCGTATTCAAAAGCTTGTAGCTCAGGGAAAGTGGAATATTATGGGCGGATGGTACCTGCAGCCTGATTGCAATATGCCAAGCGGCGAATCGTTTGTTCGGCAAATGCTGTTCGGCCGCCATTATTTTCAAGAGAAATTCGGTGTAATTCCGACCACAGCCATTAACTTCGATCCATTTGGACATACACGTGGACTTGTACAACTGATGACGAAGGCTGGATATGATTCCTATGTGTTTTGCCGTCCGCCTCAAAGCGATTGCCCGCTTCCTGCTGATGAATTTATATGGTGCGGTTATGATGGATCAGAGATGGTCGGTCACCGCGCATTTGACTACTATGCTTCGGAACGTGGAAAAGCACACGAAAAGGTCAAGAAATTTATCGAAAACTATCCTTCGAGGGAAGAAGGAATGGTGCTTTGGGGAATAGGAAATCATGGCGGAGGTCCATCACGTGAGGATCTTGCCAATCTGACAAAGATGATGGAAGCAGCTCAAGAAGCTGAAATTGTTCATTCAACACCGGAAGCTTATTTTCGCGGGATGGCTAAGACAAATTCGCCACTGCCGCGGTATGAGAAGGACTTAAACGCATGGGCGCCAGGCTGTTACACCTCGCAAATCCGAATTAAGCAAAAGCATCGTTTATTGGAAAATGAACTGTATATGACGGAGAAAATGCTCTCAAGTGCAGCCATTCAAGGGAAGCTCTCATATCCGCGTGACCAGCTTCACGATGCAACCTGTGATTTGTTGACAGCTGAGTTTCATGATATTTTGCCAGGGTCATCGATACAGCCGGTCGAAGAATCCTCTTTGCGTTTGATGGATCATGGTCTGGAGCTATTATCCCGATTGAAGGCGAGAGCCTTCTTCGCATTAGCCGACGGTCAGCCGAAGGCGAAAGAAGGACAAATTCCGATAATGGTCTATAACCCTCATCCTCATATTATTAAAGGTACAATCGAATGTGAATTTAATCTGGCGGATATGAATTGGGATATGGATAAATATACATGGCCGTTAGTTTATTGCGGAGATCAGAGAATCCCAAGTCAAGTGGAGAAGGAATTAGGCAATCTGACGTTGGACTGGCGTAAACGTGTTATCTTCCATGCCGATCTCCAACCAGGACAGATGAATCGGTTCGATTGCAAGCTGGAGATGCTCACGGGCAGGAAGAAGAATGAGCTTCATGCCAATAATAGGAAGATTCATTTCGAAACAACAGAGCTTGAAGCGGTGATTAATTGCGAAACAGGACTATTGGATACCTATAAAATTCATGGAAAAGAGATGTTGGAGCCTCATGCTTTCCAACCAATCGTCATGGTCGATAATAACGATCCATGGGGCAGCAGGGTACAGGAGTTCCGCGAGATCAACGGCAAGTTCCGGTTGATGAGCCGTGAAGAAGGTATGCAATTTTCTGGATTGTCGGAAAACCTTCTCGAGTCGGTTCGCATTGTAGAGGATGGCGAGGTTCGAGCTGTGGTAGAGGCACTCTTCAGCTATGGCAATTCGTTTATTGTACTCATGTATAAACTGCCGAAACATGGAACGGAGATGGAAGTGCAGGTACGGGTGCAATGGAACGAAAAAAGCAAGATGCTAAAGCTTTCCATTCCAACACTATACAAGGATGCCAGCTTTATCGGTCAGGTCGCTTGTGGTGTGGCTAAATTGCCGGATACAGGCAAAGAAGCAGTTGCCCAGAAGTGGGTCGCCGTAATTTCCGAGTCAAACAATCAAGCCGTAACTTGTATTAACGACGGCACATACGGATGCGACTATAAAGATGGTGAAATTCGCCTATCACTGCTGCGCTCGTCAGCTTACTCGGCCCTAGAGTTAGGTATAGAACGTCCGCTAATCGTGCAAGACAGGTTTTTGACGAGGATTGATCAAGGAGAACGTATTTATCATTTTTGGTTAAACGGCGGTCCTCTGGCAGAACGAATGGAGCAAATCGACCGCGAGGCTTTGTTCCACAATGAACGGCCATTTGCATTGTCTTTTTTTCCGTCTGGGGAAGGGGAATTGCCATTGCCACTGATGCAGTTAAGCGATAGTGCTGTTCAGCTTATGTCATTCAAACAGGCGGAGCGTTCCGATGATTACATCATTCGTTTGTTCGAGTCCACAGGGCTGGTGCGCGAATTTAAGTTATCGATTCCAGTACTCGGAATAGTCCAGAAACTAGCAATAGGAGAGTTTGAAGTAAAAACCCTTCGTTTGAATCTTAAGACTAAGACACTTATGGAGACAACATTAATGGAAATGGAGACACACTGAATGGTTAGAGCCTTTCATCTTGTTAAACCGCTGCCATATCAGGTTGTTCAGAGGTATGGTTTCCAGCCTTATCTTGCTAATGCCAACCATCCTGGAGGCCCCTGTTTAGGATTCGGAATTGTAAGAATTGAAGGCAAGATTGGCAAGGATACCAAAGGGAAATTTGAATTCAGGGCACAGTTAATAAATGAAGCCTTTCGTGCGGCCGATTGGCATGAAATGGAGGTTCTCAGAGAAGGAGATACTTTCTATGGAGAGGCTGAAGTTCCGGCCGGGGGATGGTACCGCCTGGAAGTTCGTCTTATTGACGATGAATCACTCCTTCTTTCAGAAGCGTCGGTTGAACCGTTTGGAATCGGGGAAGTTTTTATTATTGCAGGTCAATCCTATGCGGAAAATGCCAATGAAACTGCCATGGCCATCGAGGATTCTTTTGGTAGAATTTCCGTTTATGATCCCAACCTTACCATGTGGAGGATAGCAAATGATCCCCAGCCCAGTATCATTATTCGCCCCAAAAAAAGCGA
The DNA here is from genome assembly GCF_009728935.1 of Paenibacillus psychroresistens. Taxonomy (GTDB): domain Bacteria; phylum Bacillota; class Bacilli; order Paenibacillales; family NBRC-103111; genus Paenibacillus_AC; species Paenibacillus_AC psychroresistens. Next base: position 1,117,001 of record NZ_CP034235.1, read on the forward strand.
ATGGCATAATGGGAGCATTTGGCCGACAGCCATGAATCGGCTGCTTCCTTTTATTAAGGTTCCGATTGGGCTGATTAATGTTGCTGCAGGCGGGACGGCGTCTAGACAATGGGTTCCGGGTGAAAGCTTATTCACTAACCTGTATAATGCGGGAGTTTGGGCGGGAGATTTCAGATATGTGTTCTGGCAGCAGGGAGAATCCGATGTTTATGAGGATACGGATGAGGAAGTCTATAAGCGGAGAATTATTGCCATGAAACAGGAATTGGAGCAAAAATGGGGGTTTTCCCGACATTGGCTGCTCGCCAAATCGACTTATCATCCTTCTACTTACAGTAAACCCAAACGCGAAGCGCTCATCCGAAAGGCAATAAATGATCTGTGGATGCTGGATGGCTTTTTACCCGGGCCGGACACCGATATTTTGGGGGGAGATTTGTACCGTGCCCCCGCAAACAAAGGCGGTCATCTTGCACATTCGGGACAAGAAGCAGCAGGCTTGCTTTGGTTCTCTGCTATCTGGAATCAACTGAATAAATTAACCTAAACCACAAAACTGGAGGGAAAAATAATGAAACCAAAATTTGGCATTATTGGCTGCGGTGATATTTCACGCTTTCATTTTAACGGCTTGAAAAAGGCAGGTGCGGATATTGTTTATATTGCAGATATTAACGAAGCAGCCGCTAAAAAATATGTAGATGAGCTCGGAGCAAGATTTTCCAAGGATTACAAGGATTTGCTTGCCGATCCGGAGGTTACTGTAGTTAGCGTGCTTACAAGCGCGAAATATCATAAAGAAATATGTATCGCCGCTTTGCAGGCGGGAAAGGACGTCATTTGCGAGAAGACCATGAGCAACAATGCCGAAGAAGCTTTCGAGATTGCGAAAGCCGCAGAGGAATCAGGACAGCTCTTTTTCATGTCATACATGAAACGGTTTTTTCCTGCTGTGAAGAAGGCAAAGGAATTGCTGCCCAAGCTGGGGCGGATATTCAGTGCACAAGTCCGTGCTTATCAAGCCTGGGGCAACTTATATGAATTAGAGCATGGACTCGGCCAGCAATGGATATTGGATGGCTACGGCGGGGCGATTGTTAAATGCGCCGGCAGCCATATGATCGATATGACGCTCAACCTGCTTGGCAGACCTGAACGGTTGTATGCGCATGTTGATTATATTCCGAATTCGCAGGTTGACCGCAAAGCCGCCGCATTATTTGAATATGGCAATGGGCTTGTGGTTAATTATGAGACTGCAGCGCATGCACTGAAAAAAATCGGTTATGAGCGAAATTCCTGGGATGAATATATTGAAATTAATGGAGTTGGCGGACGTCTGAGAATAAGCACTGTCATGTGGGATCATTCTGAGAAGAATGCAGCACTGCTTGTGTTCTACGATAATGAGACAGATACCTCAACCGAATACCGATTCAATGCGGAAATTCCGTTTGATGCAGAGATGCAATATTTCTATGAATGCTTATGCAATAGGGTGCAGGGAGCACCAAATGTTGTTGATGGCTTTAACACAGATATTATGATTTCAGCTATCATGGAATCCGGCTTTACTAGAATGCCGGTAGTTTTGGATTGGCAAGGGTTATAATTCATAGTTCTGGAAGGGGGAAATAAAGATGTATGAAAAATCAGCCGAGCATTACTCCTGGTGGCAAAAACAACCCATTGATGTGAGGGATTGGCCAATACTCATTGATGAAAAAAGCCAGCTTTTTGTAGATGACTATATGATTGCTGAAAAAAAGAATGTCGAAAAGCAATTTCACCAGCCTGTAACGTTTGAAACTCCGGTTCTCTTACCCGAGCATCCGTGGGAGGGAGTAACCTGTCTAGCCCACGGGACAGTAATCAAGGAAGCTTCAGGAAGGCTGAGGATGTATTATACTGGCTTTCTACTTGAAGCACCAATTGATATGAAGCGAACACAAGTAGCCTATAATACCGTGTGCATGGCATGTTCTGAGGACGGCATCCATTGGGAAAAGCCTGAATTAGGGTTACATCCTTATGGGGACAGAAACGATACAAACCTGTTCCTCCCCTTTCAGCCGGAAGGTATAATATACGAACAATTTAGTATTCTTTACGATGAAAAGGAAAAGGATCCCGGACGCCGCTGGAAAATGGGGATGTTTGAGTTAGGCAAAGGTATTTTTAATTATGATCCTGAGAATCCAACTGACGTAAGAATGTCAGCCGGACCTTATGAAGGTACAGGGTTTTATGCTTATTATTCCTCTGACGGGCTTCATTGGAATAAAGCTCCGGAGCCTATCATGACAAGCGGCTGGAGCCTTAATCCGGAGAATTGGCCGTTGCCCGGTGTCTCTGAGAATGAGTCCATCATGTATGATTCGGTTAGAAACAAGTTTATTGCTTTTGTGCGGATATGGGATTGCAGACCCGGCATGCCGAATATGATACGGGCTAGAGCTATCTGTGAAAGTGATGATTTTATACATTGGACGACTCCGCGTGTGTTGTTTCTTCCCCTAGAGGATGACGAGCCGGGCTTGCAATTTTACAGCAGCACAGGCTTTAACTACGAAAGTATGTATCTGGGGCTATTGCGCTGCTGGCGGTCTGGTACAACCAAACAATTATACTTTCAGCTTGTTTCAAGCCGGGATGGCCAGCATTGGGAGCGAGCCGCCCATCGTCAGCCATTTATTGATAATGCTCCATTGGGAACCATAGGCGGCGGATATCACAGTGATTTCTCTAATCCGCCTATTCGTATGGGAGGCGAGCTGTGGTTTTATTATGGCAGCAGCCAATTTGGCAAGAATGTACGCCCCAATATTGGCGGAATATGTCTAGCCAAGCTTAGATTGGACGGCTTCGCATCCATTGAAGGCGGATATGCTACGGGCAGCCTGATAACCAGGCCGCTTGATTTTTGCGGAAAGCAGCTTACGATAAATGGCTTGCCGCGAAAAGCTGGAAAATTTGGAGTGGCAGGCTCTGTTGAACATGGAATGTTTGTGAATACCGGGATTGTCGAAGGGAAAGCCGGGAATATTGCTGTTGAGATTCTGGATCGCCATTATAACCCAATTGAAGGGTATGGGCTGGAGGATTGCATTCCTGTAACCGAGGATGCTGTTGCTTCCCCGGTCAGGTGGAAGAATCATGGGGATTTATCGGCTTTGGAGGGCACAACGATCAGGCTTAAATTCTATATTACCCATGCAGGGCTTTATTCGTTTGCAATTGGAAAGGGGGGAGTCAAATTCGGCCTGTTCAATTAAAATGCGAGAATAGAGTCAACCCTATTGGACTTGACGTTTTGCAGCCGAGATTTAGCTGGAGGTTGGATGCTGGCTCAAGAAACCAGCAGCAGACTGCTTATCGAATTCTGATATCCAAAAGCCTGGATAAGCTGAGCGGTCATAAGGGAGATATTTGGGACAGCGGGAAAATAGGATCGGATGCAAGTCACTTGATCAAATTTACAGGGAAGCCCCTTGAAGCTTGTCAAATATATTGGTGGAAAGTACAGATATGGCATGAGGATCATGTATCCGATTGGTCGGTGCCCGTTAGCTGGGAGACAGGAATTTTCGGTGAAGCGAGTTGGAGGGGCAATTGGATTGCCGCGCCTGACAGCATGCTGCAGGGGATTCAGGCATTTGAGGATGGCAGCATTCCATTAGGGAAATGGGTATGGCCGGATCTGCATAGCCGGGTTTATCTGCGAAAAAGCTTTAAAACCCGCTCTGATATGGAGATTAAACAAGCCGTTATTCAAGTTCAATGTGATAATGAATTTGAATTTTTCCTAAATGGCAGCTTGATCCCCATTAATGCTGCTCAAGGATGGATTCAAGCTGGAGCTGTGGATATTTCAGGCCTTGTCGCTGCCGGACACAATGACATTGCCATTAAAGCTTACCAAACAGCCGATCCTGCACGCTTTTCTGCGGCTTTAAGATTCGGTTTGAAGGTGATTTATCCTAATGGTGATGAACAGCATATTTTGTCAGACGAAGGCTGTAAAGTTGGATTGCTCACAGAGTTCTATCGGGAAACAGAGCCGGATAATTGGCAAACAGCTGATATCGCGGATGACAGGAGCTGGGATCCAGGTTTTATCGTCAATCCGCGTCTGATCTGTCAGGATATCCATCCTCGCCTGACTAAACACTCGCTTTATATGCGCAAGGATTTTCAGCTAGAGGGGCAAATTGCCTCTGCAAGAGCTTATGTTACGGCGCGCGGATTGTATGAGTTTCATCTGAATGGCCAGAAGCTGGGCAAGGGGCTGCTTTATCCGGGGATTTCCGAGAAGTATCAGTATTATCAAGTATTTGATATCAAGGATTGGCTGCAGAAGGGATCGAATACCGCAGCCTTTATTTCGGGCAATGGCTGGTACAACAGATCCGTAATGGCCAATGTAACAGCGTTAAAGAACGAAATAAATGCGCAAATAGTGGTCACGTTGACCGACGGACGAAGCTTTTGTATCGTCACGGACTCTACATGGAAGGTACATGAATCTCCTATAATCGATAACGACCTGCATTTTGGTGAACGGTATGATGCCCGTCTGGAGCTCCGGGGCTGGAATCAGGCTGATTTTGATGCTTCATTATGGAATAATGCCATTCATTCTGCGAGCTCCGGAGCTGAGCTGAAGCTGAAATCCCAGCCCTTCGAGGATGTGGAAATTGAAATGGAGCTAAAGGCGGTCCAAATCGATCAACCAGCTCAAGGCGTGCATGTCTTCGACTTTGGCCAAAATGCCTCTGGCCGCTGCAGACTGCATTTAAAAGCCGCGCAACCGGGAGAAATCATCCTTATTAAATATGGCGAAATGCTTAACGAAGAAGGTTTTGTAGTTGATGGTCCGTATAACGATGTTTATTACCCAAGTGATGACGAAATTCATGGGAAATCACCCTATATGAAAAAAAATAGCGATTGTTATATTAGTCGGGGGGATGATGTGGAGGATTGGGAGCCGCGTTTTACCTATACCGGGTTTCGGTATGTCCAGATTTCCGGTTACAGCGGCATTATCGATAGTGCAACAGTAATCCACCGCGTATTTAATACCAATGCAGCTGTAAACGGCCGCTTCGAATGCGGAAATGAGCTGTTGAACAACATATGGAAAGCGGCAGCATGGACTTTTCGCAGCAACCTCCATTATGGCCCTACCGACTGCCCCACACGGGAGAAATCTTTCTGGAATGGCGATATCGCAGCCTTTATTCCAACTGCATGTTGGTATTCTGATGTATATTCTTTGATGTCAGAGTGGACCGAAGGGGGGCGGAAGCTGAATTACGATCCGGTAGCCTGGGAGGATGAGATCCTGGTTCTGCCATGGACCTTATATAATTATTACAAGGATATGAAAGTGCTGGAAGATAATTATGAGAAAATGACACTTTTAATGGATAGTAGAATTGGAAAAATGGAGCGAGGGCTTTATTTTGGTGATGATGTGAATTATTGCGGCGACCATTGCTCCGTTGAACAGGTGCCTAAAGCATTTTTTAACAGTGCTTATTCCATTCATTCCCTGGATTTAATTGCGCAAATTGCCGCTGTTCTCGGGCAGGAAGAGGATGAAAGGAAGTACAGATTTACGCATAACCAAATGGTCGAGGCGTTTAACCGTGAATTTATGGGCAATTCGTATTACGAAAAAAGCATGGGTGCATTGCTTATGCCATTGGTTTATGGGCTGTTAAATGAAGAAAAGAAGCGCACAGTGCTTAAGAACCTCGAAAAAGAATTGGTACGCCACAGCTTTCATCCGACAACCGGATTTGTTTGCACCCCTTTCCTGCTGCCGGTTCTTACGGAAGGAGGGTTTCTGGAAACAGCCTGGAAGACAGCTGTTCAGACGACTTATCCCTCTTGGGGATACATGCTAAGTACAGGGGCGACCACTTTAACGGAGTCATGGAAAGGACATGAGATTGCGACTAACCTGGCACCTAGTATGAATCACTATGCTTTTGGCAGTATAGGCCAGTGGTTTTTCGAATGCCTTGCTGGAATAAAGCTGAATAAGGGAAATCCTGGATTCAAGCATTTCATGATGAAACCTTATTTGCCTGCCGAGCTTGAATGGGTGAAATGCACTTATGAATCGATCTATGGCGAAATTGAAAGCAGCTGGAGAAAGTTTGATAACATAGTGGAATGGACGGTAGTTATTCCTTGGAATACAAGAGCTGATATTTATTTGCCTTGCAATAATACTCTGGAGATCCTGGAATCAGGAAAGCCATTGTTAGAAGCAGCTGGAATTGAATACGTCGGTATCCGGGAAGATAGGTGTTTGCTAAGAATTGGGTCAGGAAGGTATGTATTTGTTATGGGGGTTGAGAATGGGCATGTGTAAACATATCGGTATGGTGATTAAAGTAAAGCCGGAAAAATTAAAGCTGTACAGAGAGCTGCATGCAGACCAGCATAACGGTGTAAGAGATTTGTTGAGCAAGTATAACATAAGCAAGCTTTGTATTTTCTTACATAAGCTTGATGATGGAAATTATTATTTGTTTGGCTCTTATGAGTATATTGGCGACGAATATGAGAAGGATATGGCGAGGTTAGCCGTAGAGCCGCGGAATATAGCATGGTTAAGCGAAACGGACGAGTGTCAAATCCCGCTTAACGGTGAAAAAGGATGGGCTCAAATGGAGCAAGTGTATTACAATAAATAATATAATAAACTAAAATATGGTTATTTTGAGAGGGGTAAACTATGCGATATCGTCCATTGGGAAATACGGGTTTATCGGTATCTGCTTTGAGTTATGGAGCTTCTTCTTTGGGGGGCGTTTTCCGTAATATTGACGAAGCTGAAGGAATCCGCACGGTTCATGAAGCACTCGATTTAGGCATTAACCTGCTGGATGTATCTCCTCTTTATGGTTTAACAAAAGCAGAAAAGGTATTGGGTAAAGCATTGGAGACGGTTTCCAGATATCGTTACATTCTTTCTACAAAAGCGGGCAGGTACGGCCAATCAGATTTTGATTTCTCGGCAGACCGGATTATCCGAAGTGTGGAGGAAAGCTTAATAAGGTTAAAGGTTGACTACATTGATATTCTGCATCTGCATGATATTGAGCATGGTGATTTAAACAGAATTATCGAAGAAAGTATCCCAACGTTATATAAACTCAAAGAGCAAGGCAAGATTCGATTTTGTGGAATATCGGGACTTCCTTTAAGCATTTATAATATTGTTCTAGATCGCCTGAGTGTTGATGTTATTCTAACCTATTGTCATTATTCGCTAAATGATACTTCATTAATTGACTTATTGCCTTATTTAGAAGAGAAGAAGGTAGGCGTCATTAATGCATCGCCGTTGTCCATGGGGCTTCTTTCTATCAAGGGAACCCCTTTATGGCATCCGGCTTCAACTGATATAAAAGTGGTTTGTTTGCAAGCTGCGGAATACTGCAGGAGTCAAGGTCAAGATATTTCAAAGCTGGCCGTTCAATTTGCAGTCTCAAATCCAGACATCCCCACCACTCTGGTTGGTACGGCTAGTTCTATCAATATAAGAAAGAATGTTCAATGTATCGAAGAACCTTTGGATTTGGAGCTAATCCAGAGGGTGCAGGAAATACTGATGCCTATTCTTAATAAGACTTGGCAAAGCGGCAGGCTGGAGAATAACTAGCTGTGGTAAAAATGATTATGGGGAAGGATGATAGCTATGTTAATTAGAGAAGAAGCCAAGGAGATTCCCGTGTTTTATGAAGCGGATATTTGTGTGCTCGGGGGAAGTTGCACCGGGGTCTTCGCGGCAGTCAGAGCTGCCAGACTTGGCGCTCGCGTTGTCCTCGTGGAAAAGCAGAATTCATTTGGCGGTGTCGCCACCTCAGGGCTGGTCAACGTTTGGCATACCTTGCATAATACGGAATTTAATAGAGAGATCATTGCGGGTCTCACCTTGGAAACCATTGAGCGCTTGAGCCGGATCGGGGCTGTTGCCGAAGAAAAGAAAAGCCATTCGGTCGGTTTTGTACTTAATACAGAGGAATTAAAAATCGAATTGGATCAGTTGACCATAGAAAATAAGGTAAAGGTATATCTCCATACGATGTTTGTTGCTCCTTTTATTCAAGATGGGGAGCTGCAGGCAGTCATAGTAGAAAACAAGTCAGGTAGAGGCGCTATCCGAGCAAAAGTATTTATTGATGCTACTGGAGATGGAGATTTATGTGCCAGATTAAATCTCGAGCATAGACTGTCTTCTCATTTCCAGCCCTCCACGATGTGCGCAAAGATTAGCGGCTGGGGAATCAACGGGGAATTGCAGGATGATATGACAGGGAATAACAGCTTAATTGGACTGGATATCCGCGAAGCTCGCTTGCTTTATAAGGATGAATTTAATTTACCTGAAGGATTTGGTTGGGGCCGTCATGTTCCAGCTACGAAAGATACTTATATGTACGCAGGCACGCGAGTCTATCATGCTAACAGCGCTGATGGCGATCAACTGACTTTTAGTGAAATGGAAGGCCGCCGGCAGGTGCGTGCGATTATGGATTTGGTGCGAAAATACGGTCCTGATAACAAAATTGCGCTTGTTTCTCTCCCATCCTACATCGGTACAAGAGAGACGCGGCATATTGAATGTCATTATCGCTTAACGGGGGAAGATGTGCTGTACGGCAAATCGTTTGAGGATTCCATTGCATATGGCAGTTATCGTTCTGACATACATCATCAGGATAAGCCGGGGTTAACACTCCGATATTTGGACGGTGAGCAGGTTTATATGCGACCTGGCTATCCGAACGAAGTCAGCAGATGGCGAGATAAAATTGCTGTTAATCCTTCCTTTTATCAGATCCCATATCGCTGCTTGCTCCCGAAAGGTCCTTATACCAATATTATTGCAGCAGGAAGAATGATCGATATGGACGAGGATGCTTTCGGTGGTGTTCGGGTTATGGTCAATATGAACCAAACCGGAGAAGCTGCAGGGGTCGCCGCTTATTTGGCTCTAACACAGAACAAACGACTAGCTGATATTGATACAGGGCATTTGCGCAAGACCATGAAAGCTGGCGGATCTATCATGATATAGGAGTGATTTATGATGAATAACTTAGACAAAATCAATATGGTCATCCAGACGGATCAACGAAAAGCCAAGATTAATAAAAATATTTATGGCCATTTTGCCGAGCATCTTGGAAGGTGTATTTATGAAGGCATTTGGGTTGGGAAAGACTCTCCAATACCGAATACAGAGGGTATCCGAAATGACGTCATTCAGGCTTTAAAGGCAATAAACATCCCAGTATTAAGGTGGCCAGGCGGCTGCTTTGCAGACGAATATCACTGGAAGGACGGCATCGGACCTTATGAAGAACGTCCAGGAATGGTCAATACCCATTGGGGCGGGTATGTAGAGAATAACCATTTCGGTACCCATGAATTTCTAATGCTTTGCGAGCTGATTGGAACAGAGCCTTATATTTGCGGGAATGTGGGAAGCGGAACAGTGCTTGAAATGCAGCAATGGGTGGAATATATGACCTATGACGGGAAATCACCGATGGCTGACTTAAGAAGGAAGCACGGACGGGATGAACCGTGGAAAATCCCCTATTTCGGTGTTGGCAATGAGAATTGGAGCTGCGGCGGCAATATGCGTCCGGAGTATTACGCGAATGAATTTCGTAAATATGCAACCTATGTCAAAAATTACGGCGAAAATCAGCTTTATAAAATAGCATGCGGGCCAAGCGATGCGGACTATACCTGGACAGAGGTGGTAATGAAATTGGCAGGGAAGCATATGGATGGTCTGAGTATGCATCACTACTCGATGTCCGAGGGCAACACGTTGCCTAATTCAGCAACCCAATTTGAGCCAGCGGATTGGTTTACTACTTTAAAGCAAGCTTGGTTCATGGAAGAGCTTATTCGCAAGCACTCTGCAATTATGGATGAATATGATCCGGATAAACGAGTCGGACTCATTGTGGATGAGTGGGGGACTTGGTTTGACGTTGAACCCGGAACCCATCCTCGCTTTCTCTTCCAGCAGAATACACTAAGGGATGCTTTAGTGGCAGGAATAAATCTCAACCTGTTTAATAACCATTGCGATCGGATTCAAATGGCCAATATTGCCCAAACGGTCAATGTTCTTCAGGCTATTATTCTTACTGAAGGGGAGAAAATGATTCTAACCCCGACCTACCACGTTTTTGATATGTTTAAAGTCCATCAGGGAGCGGAGCTGCTTCTCGTTGATTTCTCCAATCAGGAATACCGCTTCGAAGACGAAAAATTACCGCAGCTGAGCGTATCGTCGTCTATTGATGCTGAGAACAAGCTTCATTTGACTTTATGTAACCTGCATCATAATGAAAGTATAGAAATCAGCTGTGAGATAGAAGATTTTCAGCCTGCTGGAGTAATGGGGACTCTTCTGACCGCATCTGCTTTAAATGCACACAATACATTTGAGCAGCCTGAAGCTATTAAACCTGTTGATTTTCAGGGTGCAGTGCTGAATGATGGAAAGTTAAGCTTGATACTTCCGCCTGCATCTATCCTTTTACTGACTCTTGAAGGGAGTTAATGGGATTATGAAATACAGCTTAAATAGCGGCTTCAGCAAAATGGACTGGGAAGAAAATATTCTTCATAATTGCGACGGAAGGGATGTATGTTCCCATACCATTCCCATCATTCCATTTCGAGCTTTCTCAACCGAACAGCATTTGGCGTAACCCCTGTTTTACTCTTAAACAAACGATGGAAATGCTTAAGATCCTGAAAGCCTACCTGCTGTGCAATCTCTGGTATTTTATCTGTCGTCTTTAGCAATAATTCACAGCTTTTACTAATACGCTCTCCCTGCAGCCATTGGATGAAGGTTTGTCCGGTGGCTTTTTTAATTAATCTTTGCAGCTGTCTTTCGCCAATATTCATTAGCTTGGAGACAATGGGTAAGGTTAAGGACTCATGTAAATGATCGCGCATATATTCCAGAGCCACATCCAGCCTTCGGGCACCTGAATCAGAGCTGGCATTGCTTCCCTCTTCACGCCTTTCTAGTAAGAGCAACAGCTGAATGAATAGAGCGAATAACATAGCTTCATGTCCGAGAGGTTTAAGATCATGCTCCCAGAGCAGTGCTGTGAATAAATCGCGGAATTCATGAGTATGTTCTTTAAAATGCATCCATCTGTTAATAGCTGGATTTAGGCGAGTGAGCTTTAGAGCACCTACTTGAGGGAAAGCACCATTTTGCAAAAAGTCGAACAAGGACTCTCTGAAAATACAATTATATACAATTAAGCTGTCTTTTTCTGAAGTATTGGAAGGTCTAAATATATGTGATACACCTAGCGGAATGTAGAACAGATCGCCTTTTTTGACGTTAATGGTTTGATTATCGATGTAATGAATTCCCGTGCCTTCACTGACATAAGTAATCTCCACAAAGTCATGGTCGTGTTCAGACAGTACGAAGGATTCCTTAATCCGGTTTACAAAGATGGATAAATGCTCATCAAAAAGCTGCTCGCCTTTTGTGGTTATCACGACTTTACGACTCTTATTCATTAGCAGCACCTCAGCTCTTATAATGTCATATTACACCTATATAGTAGTCTTGAATAGCCTATAATATTTGTGCGGAAAATGATTAAAATAAGGGTAGCATGTATTATGAAACAAGGGAGCTGCACAGATGACTGAACCAAGCTGGCAAGCACAATGGGTATGGAGTGAAGGTGAGATTAGTCCGAGAAATGAATGGAGATGTTTCCGCAAAACCTTTGAGGTTCCAGCAGCTGGCTGGGAGGATGCATCACTTCGCATTACAGCGGATTCTAGATATGTATTAACAGTCAATGGGCAGCAGGTTGGGCGAGGGCCTGTGCGGTCTTGGCCTTTCGAGCAGTCGTATGATACTTATGACATTAAACATTTACTACATAAAGGAAAATCAAACACACTTGCTGTGTTCGTTAATCATTTTGGTGTTTCGACCTTCTACTATTTGCGTGGCCGTGGAGCTCTGCTGGCTCAATTGGATCTAGCTTTGGATGGTGATTCAACTCCTTTAGTCCTTACTGACGACACATGGTTGACTTCAAAATATTTTGGCTACCATTCCAGAGCTCCGCGCATGTCCTGTCAGCAGGGGTATTCGGAGTTTGTGGATGCCTCTGTTTGGGATTCCAGCTGGGTGCAGGGCGATTATGATGATTCTTCCTGGGAGAAAGCTTCGCTTGTAGGTCCAGTAGGGATGGAGCCTTGGACAACCCTTAAAAAACGCGATATTCCACTGCTTACGGAAGAGACAAAGTATCCTGTGCGTGTTGAAACCTTAAAACAAGTGAAATCCTTTAGCTGGTCGACAGCTATTGATTTCCGCAATCATATGGTACCAGGCAGCGATGAGCACATGAATGTAGTTGGATTCACTGGCTATATGGCGACAATACTTTATTCTGAGCAGCCTGCCGCTGCCATTCTAGGATTCACACATAGTAATGAATGCGTGGGGAGCATCACTTTAAATGGGAATGTTATTCCCGCAGAATCCTTTTATGGGGTTCAGCCTGAGAAATATGTCCAAGTTCAGCTAGAGCAAGGGGACAATCTGCTGCTCATCGATATAACTGCGGGCGGGGTTCATGCAGGTAAGCTGCATTTTGGAATTTATAGTGATTCAACCGTTGAAGTGAAATCCGCTATGCAGCTTGAGAATGAATCATCTGCCTTCCTTACAATCGGCCCTTTTGACACAGCCGTCTTTATTGACCATCAGGAAAAGGTTTTTCTGGATCTAGATAATGAAATTTATAAGTCCGTACAGGCTAAAGTGAAAACGGTTGAAGACCTCAAGCAATTTGCTGCTTATCTTCAACCAGTCTCTGTAGCATTAGTAAGCGAAGTCGATGTAATTAGCATGTGCATTTGGAAGCAGGAATCGATTGCTCTTAATGTACCAGCAGACTTGCACAATATGGTTATTCCACATCAGCATCCGGCTGTCGTGCCTGTATTCTCGGGGTATGATACGGAGATGGTTATCGATTTTGATAAAGAATATTCCGGTTATTTGGCTTTTGATGTGGAAGCAGAGGAAGGTACGATTATCGACTTCTATGGCTTCGAGTATATGCTTGGCGATTATCGTCAAGACACATTTGGCCTAGACAACACCTTGCGTTATGTTTGTAAAAAAGGTCGCCAGCAGTATCAATCACCTATCCGCAGAGGACTGCGTTACTTAATGGTTACGGTGAGAAATGCGTCAGCTCCTTTGAAAATATATGGGGTTACCATCGTACAAAGCAACTATCCGGTTGCTGAAATTGGCAGCTTCCAAAGCTCGGATCCACTTTTGAATGACATCTGGAAAATCAGTCAACATACCACAAGATTATGCATGGAAGATACTTTTGTCGATTGTCCTGCTTTTGAACAAGTCTTCTGGGTTGGAGATAGCCGCAACGAAGCATTGGTGAGCAATTATCTATATGGTGTTAATGACATTGTTAAGCGCTGCTTACGTCTGGTGCCAGGCTCCAAGGATCAAACCCCACTGTATGCCGATCAGGTTCCAAGCGGTTGGAGCAGTGTCATTCCCAATTGGACATTCTTCTGGGCGATCGCTTGTTATGAATATTATCAGCAAACCGGGGATCGCGATTTCGCCAAAGAAATGTACGGCCATATTAAATTTACGCTTGAGCATTATCAGCAGAAGATAAATGCAGATGGACTTCTGGAAATTAACGGATGGAACTTGCTTGACTGGTCTCCGATCGATCAGCCAAATGAGGGAGTTGTCACTCATCAGAATATGTTCCTGGTTAAAACGTTCGAGGTCGCAGCAGAAATGGCGGACATTGCAGGTGACGCAACAGGTGGAAAGGCATTTACAGATGCAGGAGCTATCCTAAAGCAAGCCATTAACAAGCACCTGTGGAATCCTGCGAAAAATGCTTATATCGATTGCATTCATACCGATGGCCGCAGATCAGATATTTATAGCATGCACTCTCAGGTTGTAGCGAATTTAACGGGAGTTGCAGGTGTAGAGCAGAAGCAAATAATTGATAAATATCTCTTGAATGCTCCGGCAGATTTTGTGCAAATTGGTTCGCCTTTTATGTCATTCTTTTATTATGAAACATTAGCTGCGGCTGGGAAATCTCAAGTCATCATTGAGGATATACGGAAGAATTATGGGCAAATGATTGATCATGGTGCAACCACCTGCTGGGAAATGTATCCGAATTTTGCCGAAAACCGTTCCAACCCAGACATGCTGACTCGCAGTCATTGCCATGCTTGGTCTGCAGCTCCTGCGTATTTCCTTGGAACTGAAGTTCTGGGAATTCAAAGAACAGCTCCAGGCTGGGAGAAAGTAACGATTGCACCAAACCCATGTGGATTAGCTTGGGCAAAAGGGGCTGTTCCACATCCAGAGCAAGGTAGAATCGACGTTTCATGGACAGCAGATGAGAGCGGCAAACGCATTACAATCAAGGTTAAGCATCCTAAGCATGTGGAAATTAATGTGGTTGTACCTGAGGGTTATCAAGGCGAGGTTGTAGTTGCGGTTATTTAAAGCATACTTTTAATTGATATTTCTTGGCAAACGCCCAGTCCTTTAAGGACTGGGCGTTTGCTCTAGAATTCAGCTAATTTTCAGTATTTGCTCAGCCTACTTACAATTAATTATAGCAAGCTTATTATTATATCCCACAAGCATCGATCCTCAATTCCGTACATCCCCTTAATGATCTTAAATCCACCTTTCAAATAGTCCACCGACTCCTATAAGTGACATAAACATATTGTTTTCTTTAAAGCGCTTTAAACATTTAAAATTGGAAAGCTAAATATTTTAACATAATAAAATAAACATTCACTTTTATCAACGAAAAGTGTTGAAATTTTACCTTGTTAGCCATACAATAGACTTTAAAGCGCTTTAAATAAAATTAATTTTATACGTAGGAGAGGAAGTCAATGACACTTACAAGAAAACGTGTAAAGGAGTTGGTGCCGAGAATTCAATATGTGAGGCTAGAGTTAATTATTCGTCCATCAACAGGCAATAAAAAGCTCTAATCGATGTGAAGCCGTAATCGGATTTCATTTCATCCATTCAATGTAAGCGCTTTAATGACTGGTAAAATACAACTGGAGGTATTAATTTATGGTATTAAAAGCAATCAACAACAAACGGCTGATCTATTCCATTCTTATTGTTTTTGTTCTAACAAGCATTCTGGCAGTGGTTCCGAAAATCAGCTTTGCAGCTACACAGGCTACTTATTATGTGAATCCGACAGGCGGCAGTGACACCAATAATGGTACTTCGACAGGTACAGCCTTCGCCACAATTGCCAAAGCAAGAGATGTTGTTCGCACAATCAATGCAAGCATGACTGGAGATATTTATATTTATTTGATGAACGGAACCCATTATTTAAGCAGCACACTCACATTAGGCACTTCGGATTCAGGCACTAATGGCTACAATATTTTTTATAAAGCCTACACAGGAGCAACACCGGTAATCAGTGGCGGACAAGCCATTACGGGGTGGACCCAGGATGGCACCAGCAATCGTTGGAAAGCGAGCACGAGCATTGATAAAATCCGCCAGCTGTGGGTGAATGGAACACGCGCCACCAGAGCGCAAGGGACATTGCCAGGAGCTACTAGCAATTCAACAGGGCATACTACCTCTGATTCGAATATGCAAAACTGGGCCAATAAAACCGATATTGAATTTGTGTATGAGGTTGAATGGTCATCCATGCGCAGCAGTGTTTCTACAATTTCTGGGACAGCGATTACAATGAAACAGCCTGGGTATACAGATAACAGAACGAAAAGAGGCGTTACTTCTGGCAACCCAAGCTGGATTGAGAATGCATTTGAGCTGTTGGACACAGCGGGTGAATTCTATCTGAACCGGACCACAGATATCCTTTATTATATCCCGAAGAGCGGCGAGAACATGGCAACAGCTTCCGTTATCGCACCCAAGCTCGAAAAGCTAATTGATGCAGTTGGGACGATTTCTGCCCCTATTCACAATATCCAATTTCAGGGGATAACGTTCTCTCATTCTACATGGTTTAGACCAGGTGATAACGAAGGGCTTCCTGACGTTCAGGCGATTTGGGCGAAGGACCCAAACAACAGTGATCCTAAAACCTCCTATGTAAGGCCGTTGGCAAGTGTTAGCTTTGATTTCGCCAAGAATATTCTTTTTGAACGAAATATTTTTACTCATCTAGGTGGGGGAGTTGGGCTTAACTTTGACAAAGGCAGCCAGAGCAATACAGTAAGCGGGAATACGTTTATCGATTTATCAGGTACGGCGGTCAGCTTTGGAAATATATTTGACTATAATCCAGCCGATACACGGTTATATGTGTCAGATAACACTGCTTCAAATAATTATATTACGAATATCGGAAACGAGTTCCGTGGAGGAGTTGGCATTTTCGGAGGCTACGTGAAGAATATGCATATTCTTCATAATTTTATAACCGATGTGCCATATTCAGGGATATCTGTTGGTTGGGGCTGGAGCGACTTTAGCTCAAGCGCCATGTATGCCAGTGGAAATGTCATCAATAACAATCGGATTGAAGGGTTCCTTAAAGCTCTTAAAGATGGTGGTGGTATTTATACGTTAAACAGACAAACCGCTTCAGAAATAAAATACAATTATGTAAAGGATCAGTTTAATACAAACGGATCGATTTACCCGGATGAAGAATCAGCTTATTATACGATTGCCAGCAATGTAGTTGAGAATAGCACAATGTGGCTGCACATTTGGACTCCCACCATTCATGACATTACCATTGATGATACTTATACAACTACCTCAAACTTAAGGAATAACGGCACGAATACGGTAGTGACTAACACTCATCTGTATCCAAGTGCGAATTGGCCACAGGCAGCACTAAACATTATTAGCGGTTCAGGACTTGAAGCGGCTTATGCAGGTATTGCACCAACACCAACGCCTACTCCAACACCTACTCCAACACCAACTCCGCCATCCGGAGGAATTGTAGATGATGGCAATGCGAGTGTAACTTACTCAGGTAGTTGGATCACTGCGCTTGCCAGTGGGAGTGACTATAATACGACGATTCATTATTCGAAAGCATCGGCTGATTTTGCGCAATTAACATTCAATGGAACCGGCATTAAATGGTATGGCGTGAAACGTAATGATCACGGTAAAGCGGATGTTTATATCGATGGAGTGCTTGATACAACCATAGATTGTTATAATGGCACGGAAATAAGGCAGACCCTGTTATATACAAAAGCAGGGTTGTCCAGCGGAAATCATACGATAAAAATTGTAGTCAGAAGCGACAAAAACGGGTCCTCTTCCGATAACTGGATTGAGGTAGATAAGTTTGATCTAACTGCCGGAGCAACACCGACACCAACACCAACAATTGTCGATGATGCGAGTGGGAGCGTAACTTATTCAGGAACATGGATTACGAACCTTCCTACCGCAAGTGACTATAATACGACCATTCATTATTCGAATACAGCGACTAATTATGCGCAGCTGACCTTTACTGGCACAAGTGTCAAATGGTACGGAGTGAAACGGAATGATCATGGCAAAGCGGATGTTTATATCGACGGGGTGCTTGATCAAACTATAGATTGCTATAATAGTTCGGAAGTACGCCAAACCGTGTTATATACAAAGACGGGATTATCCAATGCTTCGCATACCATTAAAGTCGTAGTGAGAAGCGATAAGAATGCTTCATCCTCTGGCAATTGGGTTGAAGTGGACAAATTCGAATATCAATAAACGCAAGGTTGACCAGTCAGACTAGCCAGCTAAATCTGACAGTCGTGCCAAGCTTATTTTTGGGAAATAAGCTTAGCTATAAAAAAGCCTTTAACCAGAACGATTCAATTCGTTATTGGTTAAAGGTTTTTTGCTGTATAGAATTTAGCAGGGACTATAGTGGGATTACGTTAAGTTGTGGACATAGGAGGCGTTATTGCTAAAAAAATGATCAGAAAAGCGATGTTTTACGCTAAATAAGAGATCTCATGTCCGCAACACGCAAAATAGCACCTTTTTCTCTTAAATAACGATTCGTATGTCCGTAAGCTATTAATTTGAACTAACTTAGTAATTGGTAACGCTCAAACATTTACTCAACTGGTATATTAGATATCATAAAGCAATGAAAGCTATGAGGTTTACATTTACTTTAAAAGCCCACGATTACATAATAAAAGAGTAAGCAACCAGTATTAGGGAGGTTAAGAAATATGTTTCGTAAAAGATTTGGAATGGGGACGCTTGGATTACTTCTAATCATCATGACAGCACTATCAGCTTGCAATAGTAAGGAGAAAGCAGCCGAAAACAGCACGGAAATTAGCAGCACACCGATTATCACTGCAAGTCCACAAGCTTCGGCGGCAGTAGTAGAGCCTACTGAAGCAGTCAGTAAAAACGGGGATGGTCCGTTAGGCAAGTTTGATCCACCGATCACGGTTACGACTGGAAGTTAGTGAGGTAGACACTAGTGGTGTAAACCCGTTGGGTAATTATATCCTCGGTACAATCGAGTCTGCACAAACAGCCTGTAAAACGTTTCTTAAGCTTCCTTGTTCCTTTATTGTCGGCTGTGAGCCTTGTAAATGGGATCATATTGGCGCTAAATTTGAACGCTTGAATTTTATACTAGCGAGAGGTCTGGGATTAGGCAGAGAAATCCTGCTTACCGATAGCCACCGCTTTTCTTCTCCTGTAATAGAGAAGCATCTGAAGGTAAATGAGGTTAGTTTATTAGCACAACCCTTGGAACGTAAAGACCGCGCTACTTTTTATGGTAAATTTGCCGAATTATCTGCCTCAATCCAGGAAAAAGATAACCTTCGTTCCGGGATAGCCCTAGAGCTTTTCTATGCACTTTCATCGATGTTCATTATATTTCTGAATCGACGAGGTCTGCTGGAGGAGATTGCGGTTAAGCTCAATCTGAATAAGCTCCTGACTATTCAAGAGCATGCATCCTGGGATGAAGCTGCGCAGTTTTTCCGCACATTGGCAGAGGCTATATTTGAGTGGGCGGATTTGGAGAATAGTCAGGTATCCACTGATGTTGTAGGACGTGTAAATCAATATATCCAAGAAAATATTGGCGGGGATCTGAGCTTAATCTGCCTATCTGAAATTGTCCATTTAACGCCGTTTTATTTATCTCGCCTATATAAACAGCAAACCGGCCAAAGCTTGACTGACTACATAATGGAAGAAAAACTGCTCAAAGCCAAAGTGTTATTACTGGATACGTCAAAAAAAATATATCAAATTGGGTTGGAGCTAGGCTTTGAGTCTGCCCCTTATTTCAATCGGCTTTTCAAGAAAATGACTCATATGACTCCACAGGATTTCCGGGAAGCATGGGGAAAGACTAATGGATAAATAGCTGAATAGCTGCCCTTAAAGTGGGATTAACCTCCTTGCACTTAACAGCCTGCCATTCTACAATGGAATGTACTAATGAACATACTTTGCTAGGCAAACCAGAGGAGAGTGTATGAAGGATAATTTGCTTAATCGGCAGGGATTAATGAGAAAATTCAAGTAATTCTAACTACCGTTTGACCTGTATAGAATTGGCATTGCAATCGAGTATGCTCGAAGGGACGATCTGGATTAGCAAGTCTCCAAAGCATGCGATCTGCAGCGCGATAACCGGTTTCTTTCATAGCGAGAATAGGATGAGTGACTTCAGGTAGGAAGGAGTTCTGCGAATTCTCTAAGGTAACTAGTGAGTAATCTTGCGGGATTGATTTGCCAAGTTTGCCGCAAGCATAATAAATCCAAGGCACGTATTGTTCAATCGAGCAGACGATTGCTGTTGGCTGCTGCTCTAACAATTTGCTGCTGAAATCATCTGTCCAGGCTGCTTGTTGAGTATGTTTTTGAATGACATGCTGCTGAGGATTTACATCTAGGCTATAATTTCGCATGGCTTCATTGAAAGCTTGCCAGCGCAAGCGAAAGCCGCGATGTGATTCAATGTCACCCACATAGAGGATTTTACGATGCCCATAGGAATAGAGGTGGGCAATGGATTGATAGATCGCATCATAAACATCCCAGATCATACTATCTGAACGGACACCTGCAGGCGGGAAGTTTAATAAGATTTTGGGCATGGGTAAGCTTAATAGCACTTGCTCCAGATTAGCAGGCATCATCGGTGATATAAACAGTCCATCTGCATAAGCTACATCGTGCTGTTCCAGCCATTGTGGGAAATTCGCTGAAGCATCTGTTGGGATTATGAGTGTTTGAATTTGATAATTGAACTCGCTAAATCTTTCTTGTAAACCTTCGAGCAACAATGGATGGACGTTAGAATTATAGCCTTGTTCTTTTGCGATCGCAAGAATAAATCTGCGTGACTTGAGTGGATATAAGGGAATTTTTTCAACTGTATAGGCTCGTTCTTGCTCCTTCGTGCGATATCCCCATTTTTGAGCTAGCTTCAACACTTCATAACGTGTTTCCTCAGACATTCCCGGCAATCCTCGAAGCGATTTGGAGACAGTATGCACAGTGAGATCTAGCTCATCCGCGATTTTTTGCAATGTGATTGTCTTTTTTCTGGCCATGGTAGCCTCACTTTTCTGAAATATTGATTCTATTGTACATAAATGAAACAAAAATGTAACTAAAAGAAAACTAAACTTTGCTATATATTGAACCTATAAACGTCGCGGCAGACTTTTTGAGCGACTGCTACTAATAGGAGGTTATTTAAATGATGACTTATGAGACGGATATTGTGATTTATGGAGGAAACGCAGCGGGGATAATGGCTGCTGTGCAAGCTGTCAGAATGGGCAAGCGGGTGGCGGTTATTGAGCCATCTGGGTGGATCGGCGGTTTAACGAGTGGCGGATTGGGAGATACGGATTCTGGTGATAAAGCTGTGATTGGCGGGCTTTCGGGAGAATTCTATAAAAGGCTGGGGATCAAGTACAGTCAGGATGAACCCGCGTGGTTGTTTGAACCGAAGCTGGCTTTAGAGGTGTTTCAGGATCTTCAGCAGGAATTTAACATCCAGATTTATTATGGAGAGCGTTTGGATTTAGTGGATGGGGTTACGAAACAGGGGAACAAAATTACACAAATAACCATGGAATCTGGGAAAGTGTTTCAAGCTGGAATTTATATCGATACCTCCTATGAAGGGGACTTAATGGCATTAGCCGGGATCACTGTTGTAACTGGTCGTGAATCAAATGAACTGTATGGAGAGACAGGGAACGGGATTCAAACCGCTCATGCACTTAAAAACCAATTGCCTGAGGGCATTGATCCGTACATTATTCAGGGAGATCCTCTTAGTGGCTTGCTTCCACATGTAAATCTAGATGCTGGAGGAGTGGATGGGGTTGATGACACTAAGATTCAGGCTTATTGTTTTCGGATGTGTTTGACCGACAATCCCGATAATCGGGTAGAGATTACAAAACCAGAGGGCTATGTTGAAGCAGAATATGAGCTTTTATTCCGTTCTATTGCGGCGGGGCAGCGAATATTTTTTAAGCTTGCTATGCTGCCGAATCGCAAGACGGATTCGAATAATGATGAGGGATTTTCCACAGATTACATTGGCATGAATTATGGCTATCCAGAGGGTGATTACCAGACTAGGCAAGCTATTATTAAAGCTCATGAAGTTTATCAAAAGGGACTCGTCTGGACACTGCAGAATCATCCGCGAGTTCCTCAGGAAATTCGTGATTTCTATAAGCCATGGGGGCTCCCGCTGGACGAATTCGTTGATAACGGCCACTGGTCACCACAATTGTATATCCGAGAAGCAAGGCGAATGGTTAGTGATGTTGTGATGAATGAGAATCATATTATGCTCAAGCAGATTGTGGAAAACCCTGTTGGGATGGGTTCTTATGCGATGGACTCACATAATGTACAACGACATATAGATGCAAATGGTTATGTTGCCAATGAAGGGGATGTGCAGGTTAAGAGTGTGAAGCCTTACTCAATCAGCTATCATTCTATTGTGCCTAAGGAAGCGGAATGCAGCAACCTGATAGTGCCCGTTTGCCTCTCTTCCTCACATATTGCTTATGGCTCTATCCGAATGGAGCCTGTGTTTATGGTGCTAGGACAATCGGCAGCAACTGCTGCAGTGATAGCGTTAGAGGATAAACAAAGCGTCCAGCAAATTGATTTAAATAAGCTTGCGGATCAGCTATTAAGAGATGGGCAAGTGCTTGTTAAAAAGTGGTAGAGTAACATTTTACTGATCTTGCCTTTTAAACGTGTTCACTCTAAATGGTGAGCACATTTTTTTTATGTTAAACCAGAAAATATAATATTTAGGTAATGAGCAATGAATATTCGGATAAGTATAAGTTTCATCTATATACAGCTCTTATATTTCCGGACAAACGCACCGTTTATTATAAGTAGAGCGGGCATAGCCGTTTATCCATGTGTAATAAATATAAACCTGTGATTAACACCAACTCGAAATCAGTAGGTGAGATCACAGGTTTCTTCTAAGCAAGGAGCTGTTTAGCATAGGCTTTATCTCATTATAGGGTTGACAAGATACAAATTGTATCTTAATATAAGGTTTATAGATACGAATTGTATTAAAAAACTTTGCTATTAGGGATGTTGTACGGGCAAATTTTTTTGGATACAGTGATACGATATGTATCTTAAAATATTGAATATACGCACATTACGGAGGTCTTTATGGAGCTAGAAATAAAAGAATATGTCAGAATTTTAATCAAACGGTCATGGATTATAATTTGTATTATGTTGCTCATAACAAGTATTACAGCTGTCTACAGCTTCAAGTATATTCAGCCTGTTTACGAAGCTAGCGTCAAGATGATTGTGACGAAATCTCCCGATCTGCAAGGAATACAGATTATTGATAATGGGAGCATTGATGCCAATATTAAGTTAATTAATACGTATAAGGAGATTATTAAAACATCAGCCATTATGGACAAAGTTGTGAGTAACTATCCCGATATTGGTTTGGACGCTATTCAGCTAATTGAGATGGTCAACGTAAATTCTGCCAATGAAAGTCAGCTGATGACGATTAGTGTAGAAGATGAATCTTACCCACGTGCAGTACAAATTGTAAATGCAACTGCAGAGGTATTTCGCAATCAAATCTCCTTATTGATGAAAATCGATAATGTGACTGTGTTGAATGAAGCAAATCCGGCAATTAAGCCAGCGCCAGTGAATCAGAATCCAATGATGAATATTGTAATTAGCTTGATTGTCTCCTTTATGTTAGCTATGGGTATTGTGATTATTCTAGAGTACTTAGATGATACGATTAAGACTGAGGATGACATTAAGAAATATTTTGGACTATCTACCCTAGGTATGATCTCAAAAGTAAAAGGCAAAGAGCTGGAGTCAGCTGCTTTGGTTAAAGCTCAAAGACAGGCAGGTGACCCTCTACATGTCAGCCCAAACATCTAAAAGTAAATATGCGACGATTACTAGCATTAATCCCAAATCTCCTGTATCGGAAGCATATCGGACACTTAGAACCAATATTACTTTCTCTGAGCTCGATCAAGAGGTTAAAAAAATCATGATCACTTCACCGCAATCGGGCGAAGGGCGATCGACAACGATTGCTAATCTAGCTGTCACCTATGCTCAAGAGAATAAACGTGTCTTATTGATTGATACAGATCTTAGAAAACCAACCCTGCATCAATTCTTCCATAAAGCTAATATTCGTGGGCTAACAAGTATTCTGGTTAATCAAATTCAAGCGGTGGATGCGATTCAAGAAACCGATATTCCCAATCTTTATTTTCTGCCCTCAGGTAATATTCCACCTAACCCATCTGATCTGCTTGCTTCAAAAAGGATGCGGGCTTTAATGGCGCAGCTGGAAGCAGAGTACGATTTGATTTTATTAGATTCTCCTCCTGTTCTTGATCTTACAGATGCGCAGATATTATCCACTATGTGTGATGGTGTTCTACTTGTGATCAATCATGGGAAAGTGAAGCGGCAGGTTGTCCAAAAGGCGCTTTTGAATTTGGAGCATGTTAAAGCTAGAGTGCTTGGTGTAGTCATTAACAATATTAAGCATTAGGGGGTATTCCAATGGATAAAGCAAGCAAAATTTATATAGCAGGTCATCGAGGACTAGTTGGTTCAGCTATAACGAGGAAGCTAATAGCAGAAGGATTTCAGAATATTGTTGTAAGAACTTCAAAAGAGCTTGATTTAAGGGATTACCACCATGTATTTGAATTTTTTAATGAACAGAAAATAGATTATGTGTTTTTAGCAGCAGCGAAGGTTGGAGGGATTATTGCCAATCAAGAGTATCCGGTGGAGTTCCTTCGTGATAATTTGTGGATTCAAACGAATGTAATCGATGCAGCTTATCGTACAAATGTAAAAAAGCTTATGTTTCTCGGAAGCACATGCATTTATCCTAAATTTGCGCCACAACCGCTTAAGGAAGAGTATTTGCTCACAGGTGCATTAGAACCGACGAACGAGCCCTATGCAGTTGCCAAAATAGCTGGGATCCGGTTATGCCAATCCTACAATCGGCAATACGGATCCAGTTTTATCTCCGTTATGCCAACCAATATATATGGACCTAATGATAATTATGATTTGCATAGCTCACACGTTATGCCAGCACTAATTCGAAAATTTCATGAGGCCAAGGAGCAAAATAGCCCTTATGTTGAAATCTGGGGAAGTGGCAGCCCGAAACGTGAATTCCTTCATGCGGACGATCTGGCAGATGCCTGTTTATATCTAATGGAGCACTACGATAGCAGTGATATTGTGAATATCGGTGTTGGGGAAGACATTTCCATTCAAGAGCTGGCAGAGAAGATTAAGCGGGTTGTAGGTTATGAAGGATCCATTAACTATGATTCGAGTAAACCAGATGGAACACCAAGAAAGCTAGTGGATGTAACAAGAATCAATCAGGTTGGCTGGCAAGCATCCATCTCTTTAGAAGCAGGCTTGCGGCAAACCTATGATTGGTATTTGCGAAACCAACCATATACAGAGATCACTCAGCAAGTGATTTAATAAAGTGAGTAATGGGGGAGAAGTTAAGATGAAAAATGCATTAATTACAGGGATAACCGGTCAAGACGGCTCCTATTTAGCAGAGCTTTTGCTGCAAAAGGGATATAAAGTATACGGTTTGCGTCGCCGTACGAGCACACCTAATTATGAGAATGTCGAGCACATTCGCAAAGAAATTGAGTGGATTTCTGGAGATTTAACCGATTTAGCTTCATTGATTCAAGCTGTACAAATTTCTATGCCAGATGAAGTCTATAATTTAGCCGCACAATCTTTTGTAGAAACATCATGGCCCCAGCCATTGCTTACTGGGCAAATTACAGCACTAGGTGTAACTAATATGCTGGAAGCCGTGCGAATGGCTAGACCTTATGCTAAGTTTTATCAAGCCTCCAGCAGTGAAATGTTTGGTAAGGTAGTGGAAACCCCTCAGACGGAAGTGACGCCTTTCTATCCGCGCAGCCCTTATGGAGTTTCGAAGGCTTACGGGCACTGGATTACAGTGAATTACCGGGAAAGCTTTGATATGTTCGCTAGCTCAGGGATTCTGTTCAATCATGAATCACCACGTCGTGGTGTTGAGTTTGTGAGTCGCAAAGTAACGGATGCAGTAGCTCGTATTAAACTCGGTATGCAAAACGAGCTGCGTATGGGAAATCTGGATGCTAAACGGGATTGGGGTTATGCTGGAGATTTTGTTAAAGCGATGTGGCTGATGCTTCAGCAAGATACGCCAGATGATTTTGTGATTTCTACAGGTGAGCTACATACAGTAAGGGAGCTGCTCGACGTTGCATTCTCTTATGTAGACCTGAATTATATGGATTATGTTGTGATGGATCCAAAGTTTATTAGACCTGCGGAAGTAGATTTACTATTAGGCGACTGCACCAAAGCCAAATTAACGCTAGGCTGGAAACAGGAAGTAAGCTTTACGAAGATGATTCAAATGATGGTAGAAGCAGATATTAAGCGTGTAGAGTGGGAATTGCGAACCAAGCTAATCCCAGTGATTTGATTACGATTGAAGGACGGGGAATAACCGTGGTATTAAAACGAATCCTGCTGTATAGCCTGAATTTCACGCCAGAGCTGACGGGTATAGGGAAGTTTAATGGGGAAATGGTACAATGGCTAACCGATCAAGGGTATGAGGTTAGAGTTGTTACTGCCCCGCCTTATTATCCACAATGGAAAATCAATCAAGGATATTCTGCCCATAAATATAGCAAGGAAATTGCGAATGGGGCTGAGGTCTGGCGGTGTCCAATTTGGATTCCGAGTAAGCTGACAGGGCTTAAACGGCTATTGCATTTGGCTTCTTTTGCCTTATCTAGCATTCCAGTTATTCTGAAGCAGATGTGGTGGAGACCCCAATTAGTCATGGTAGTTGAACCGCCCTTAGCAGTCGCTCCTATAGTTGTAGTCTTATCCAAACTATTCGGAATTAAATCGTGGCTGCATGTTCAGGATTTTGAAGTGGATGCTGCTTTTGATTTAGGCTTATTGCCAGAGAATAAAGCACTTAAACAGCTTGTTACAGGGGTAGAAACCTGGCTGATGAGAAGATTTAATATAGTATCCTCGATTTCCTTGCAGATGATGGAACGGTTATACAATAAAGGCATTGAGCCTGCTAGAACACGATTTTTTCCAAATTGGGTGGAAACAAATGCCATTTATCCACTTGAGGAAAGACCGGTATACTATCGTGAACAATTAGGGATTAATAGGAATGACTTTGTTGTGCTTTATTCAGGTAATATGGGGGCAAAGCAAGGATTAGAAATTATTCTGGATGCGGCGGAAAGGCTGCAAGAGTTCAAGAATATTTATTTTGTAATATGTGGCGAAGGCTCTAATAAGGATAAGCTGATTGAGGACGTGAAGCTGAGGAATTTAGCACAGATTAAATTCATACCGCTGCAGCCGCTGGAAAAGCTCAATCTCTTATTGAATACGGCTGACGTTCATGCGTTGATCCAAAAGATGAGCATCTCTGATCTTGTTATGCCATCCAAATTAACAGGCATGATGGCAAGTGGGAAAGCAATTATTGCTACTGCAGCGAAGAAAACGGCAGTGTTTACTGTAATGGAGCAGTCTAGAGCAGGTCGTGTAGTTAGTCCAGAGGATCCGGAGCAGCTAGCAAAAGTATTATTAGAAATGTCTGAGAATAAAGCGGCTTGCCATATATATGGCCTTAACGCACGGGCTTATGCAACCGAACATTTAAGCAAAGCTGCGATTATGAGTGCCTTTGAAAAATCCATCAAAGATTTGACGACTATCCAAAAAAGCGCATCATCCAAAAGCAGTGTCAAAGATAAGGGGGTATTCATGAAATGAACACACCACGCGCAAATCGAATTCGTTTGGATCTATACACTCAGGAAGGTTACTCCAGAGGGAGAAGCGGTTTGATTGTATTATTGTGGTGGTTTGTGCAAGGCACCTTATTTCGGTTTTCCCTGCATCAAATGTATGGCTGGCGAAGGTGGCTGCTGCGGCTATTCGGAGCTGAGATTGGACGGAAGGTGAAGATTCGCCCCTCTGCCAAATTCACTTATCCGTGGAAAGTAGCTATCGATGACTTTTCGTGGGTGGGCGACTCAGTTGAATTCTATAGCTTAGATACCATTACAGTTGGCAAGCATTGCGTTATCTCACAAAAAAGCTATTTGTGCACGGGTAGTCATGACCTGACAGATGTTCGCTTTGGGCTCATTACCAAGCCAATTACTATTAAAGACGGTGTCTGGATAGCTAGTGACGTTTTTGTATATCCAGGAGTTACTTTGGAGGAGATGGCTGTCGTTTCAGCACGGAGTACAGTGACTAATAATGTACCTGCTGAAGAAATTTATGCGGGCACACCAGCACAATATATTAAACATCGCTTTTTGCATTTGTCGGCCGTTGGAAAATAGAATAAAGCTTGAGGCAACGGCCGCTCTTCAGAGGAGCAGCCTTTTTTGTTTGTTAGAGAGTGTAAGGGTATGGTGAGGGATCATGTTTAAACTGACGATATTGTGCAGGTGTCATCCCGTATTGCTCTTTGAACTTATCATAGAAAAACTTAAGGTTAGTGTATCCGATCTCAGCAACAATTTGTCCAATTGGAAAATCTGTATTCTCCAAAAACACACAGGCTTTTTTCATTTTTATTTCAATAAGCAGTTTAATGAAGCTTTGGCCTAGCACATTCTTGAGTAGTCTGCTTAGATAATTGGGGTGGAAATGAAAATGGTTGGCGGCAGATTCAAGTGTTACCGTACGATAATTACTTTCCAAGTAAATCAATATATCCGTAATGGCAATTTTCGTGACTTTAGGATGTGGTTCATTATCGACCTGGTCTTTGTACACACGCAGCAATTCTGAGAATAATACGATGATATAGCTGTTAACAACTTCTCTAGAGCACAGCTTAGGATCATAAAATTCACATAATACATCATTCATCAAATGATGGATTTTGGCATTCTGATGGGTCGGGAAAAGCAGATATTGCTGAAATTCCTTGCTTTTATAAACGGCATTAATAAAAAATTCAGAAAGAATATCATTGCCAGCTAAACGATTCAGCATATCGACGTTAAAATAGCTCTTCCTCATTAGGCAGTTGATAATAATATCATTCTCACCTGTAGGCTCAAAAGCATGCACCACATTGGTATCCAACAGACAAAATTCACCTTGCAGTAGTGTGATCTTTTTGCCGTTTATGTATTGAGTGCATGAACCGGAATAGACATAATTAAGCTCTATAAATGAATGGTAGTGCTCAAGTACATGGATATATCGGGGGTGCTTGGAAAAGGCGATTTTCTGATCAGGAGCCATTATGAAACCTTCTGAAACATGGTAAGGATTCTCGGGTTTGTTATTACGGTTGTAGGGTAGTGATGCTTCAACCCCTTCAAATATAAGGAAACGCGGCTGTATAAGCGATTCACTTTCCATTGGGGTCTGGTTCAGTAAGTATTTTTCCAGCTCATTATGCTCCAAGGTATTCACCTCCAAAACAAACTTTTCACTTCTGATTATAACATAGTTATTGAGAACGGAAATAGGTTTGAAAAGGATAGTGATCACCTTGGTTTTCGATATGTTATTGTACGGGAATAAGCTTTATTCTGATAAGGTAGGATATAATTCGTAGGAGGTAAATATATGCATCCCGATATTGAAAGCAATTATGAGCAAGCCAAAAAGCTTTATAAGAAACATGGAATCGACGTTGATCAAGCTTTAAATAAATTAGAGGATATAAAAATCTCGATGCATTGCTGGCAGGGAGATGATGTTAAAGGCTTCTTGTTCCGTGATCAAGCATTAACCGGCGGCATTTCGGTTACAGGTAACTACCCAGGTGCAGCAAGAACTCCAGAGGAATTGCGCAGCGATTTAGAGAAGGCGCTTTCACTAATTCCAGGGAAGCACAAAGTAAATTTACATGCGATCTATGCAGATACTACTGAAAAAGTAGATCTTAATGAGCTTGAGCCGAAGCATTTTCAAAAATGGGTGGAATGGGCAAAAGAGCAAGGACTAGGTTTAGATTTCAATCCAACCTGTTTCTCGCATGACAATTCCAAAGATGGATTCACATTGAGCCATCCAGATCCAGAAATTCGTCAATTTTGGATTGACCATTGCATAGCATCGAGAAAAATTGGCGCCTATTTTGGTGAAGAGCTTGGACAAACCTGTGTGACTAACATCTGGGTGCCGGATGGTTATAAAGATATTCCTGTGGATCAATTGGCTCCTAGGAAACGGTTGAAGGAGTCACTTGATGAGATTTTTACAGTAGAAATCAATCCTAAACATAACCTGGACGCTTTGGAAAGCAAGCTGTTTGGTTTAGGCTCTGAAGCTTATGTTGTGGGATCTCATGAATTTTACATGGGCTATGGTCTGCTTAATAATAAATTAATTTGCTTGGATGCGGGTCATTTTCATCCTACGGAGAGTATCGCTGGCAAGCTTTCATCACTTTCCTTGTTCAGTGAAGAGATTCTGCTTCATGTTAGTCGTCCGATCCGTTGGGATAGTGATCATGTTGTGATCATGGACGATGAATTAATGGCTATCGGCAGAGAAATTGTACGTAATGATTTAGTAGATAGAGTGCATATTGGACTTGATTTCTTCGATGCCAGCATTAACCGTGTAGCTGCTTGGGTAATCGGTACAAGGAATACAATTAAGGCGCTCTTGCGAGGATTCCTCGAGCCTACGGAATTGTTGAAGCAAGCTGAATTAGAAGGAGATTATACTACTCGTTTAGCACTTATGGAGGAGTTTAAATCATATCCATTCGGAGCAGTCTGGGATTACTATTGCGCTAAATTAGGTGTTCCGGTGCGTGAAGAATGGCTAGAAGAAGTAAAGGGATACGAGAAGGAAGTATTATTGCTTCGTTAAGGCAAATGTGTAAGTAAATTTGCTCTCAGGAGAAAAAAACCTGGATAAACAGCTCTGTGCTGTTTATCCAGGTTTTTTGACGTCAAGAAAGTGAAAGTAAAGCGTCTGCGCCGCTTTAAATTCCGCGGAGCCCCCGCAAAAGAGAAAGTAAAGCGTCGGCGCCGCTTTAAATCCCGCGGAGCCCCCGCAAAAGTGAAAGTAAAGCGTCGTGGCCGCTTTACTTCCTGCTGCTAAGTTAAACTAAGCCTCGCGTTTCAACAGCAACCCTTTCTCAACAAGTAACCGGGCTGCTTCACTTAAGTCTGGTGCCAGCTTGTGCAGCTTCTCAGCAATGTCGATTAAATCGACTTCACCGTCGCTGAAAGCCAAGAGGTTGGTAATAATCGCGATTTGCTCTTTTTCCTTGGGACCGCGAGTGCCGCCTGTAGAAGGATAGAGTCCTCTTTTATCAAGCTTTGGCTCGCAGTAGAGGTGAGTTCCTTCATAAATTTCATTGGCTTCTAGCGTTTGTATGATGCTGATGTAAGCTTCTATTGTTTCCCACATGGTAATCTCCGAAATGAGCTCACGGTTATCAAGGGATGTGTGGTACTCCGGATATTCGCCATACATAGTCCTCATTAAACTGCCAACAGGGAGATTGAAACCCTGACTGCAATATTGCCGCTCATCGCTGCCAAAGGGAGACCAATCCATAATCTTGCTGCTTTTCCCAAGCTGATTGAGTACGTGTATGGCAGCTTTATCAGCAAGGCTGTTGCCTTGCTTGCTTTTTTTATAAGTAAAAGCTTCACCATGCCCCACACAGGTTACTACATATCCAGCTGCCAAATGCCTTTTCAAATGTTCGCCGAAATGGCTTAGATAAACAATGGATCCAATGGTTTCGGGCACATAAAGAAAACGATAGCTGTATTTAAGGTTTTTTTGCTTACGCAGGTAGTGGTAAATCATGGTTTGGACGAGAGGGCCTGACAGTTCATTAATGGCCATGGAAGGGTGACACACATAAGTAGAGAATAGGATTTCCTGCTTTGTTTCCCCGCGAATGAAGCCTTCCCCTATGGTTAAATGCCCATCCTCTAGAGTGGTGTCAATGACAACCTCATATTCATCATCAACAAATTCTCCCAATCGATTATGTTCAACACAGAACCCCCAGCCTTTCTGATAATAGGAAGTCATGTAAGGAATTGCATTAGGCTGCTCTGGCAGTGTGTGAATGTGCTGCATTAATTCTGCTTTTGTAAATGTACCTCTTATTGGAATACTATAGCCTACCAAATGGAGATTGTTGTGTTTAATATCGACGATTTTTACGCCCTTGGAATCCTGAATATATGCCGATTTGACATTCCATTCCTGAGGAATCGTCCAATCAAAGCATTCTGTACCCGAAGGGAATTCAAGCTGCTCAATAGGCACAATCCCATCGAGAATTCGCAAGCTTTCCCGTACACCTTCACCTGTAATACTACGATAAATCGGGAATAACTCATCAAATAAGTCCATTAACATGTTGAAAAGCTCCTTCTAAAAGTCATGATCGCCGCCGACAACTCCTGAGCTGTGTTGGCTTAAATAGTAGGTAGTTGCATAGGGATTTGCTGAAATAGCAGTATACCAGCCGACCTCACCGCCGAAGAAGGCAAGCAGTTCTAGGTCTTCATTTAAGCGAATACAGGCTACACCGTTTGCGGCAACCGTAAACTTGCGCTGCATGGTAAGGGTATCCTGTTCTCTGTAGAATGTCAGCTCAATATCGGCAACGCGAGTGTAGTTCTGGATCTGTGTGCTATTCACTAGCCAAACGGTGCTGTTCTCTTGATCTGTTAACACCGGTG
Source organism: Paenibacillus psychroresistens (assembly GCF_009728935.1). Lineage (GTDB taxonomy): Bacteria > Bacillota > Bacilli > Paenibacillales > NBRC-103111 > Paenibacillus_AC > Paenibacillus_AC psychroresistens. The sequence goes on from NZ_CP034235.1 coordinate 1,149,470, forward strand.
CCCAATGAAAGCTGCGTTTTTTCTGCTCAAGCTGTGGATTGAAAACCTCGATGTTTTTGCAAATGTTGCAGGGTAAACCGTTCTGATTAACTCCATAGTCCAAGCCAATTTTGATCCGAGCGGGCAACTTACTTCCTCTCATCGGGGAAGCTATAATTTTGGCGACTAAGGTTTGATTCGGATCAATGTTTAATTGGAGACAGATGGATTTGAGCTTGATCTCATGAATTTCTCGTCCAGGCGAAATAATTCGCTGAATTTTATATTCGGTCCCCAATAAATCACCTTCAGCTGAATAAATCTCGATGTCTAATTCAAATTCAGAAGGTGAATAGATCGGGTAAAGATAGATGTTTGTGAAGCAATCATCTTCGATAGTGACAGGTATCATCAGACTTGCAGCGTGGTAACCAGGCTCGGCTTCGCGCCAGTAATCGGATGTGTGGGTTGCTTCTGAACAATCGTAATACGTATGAGTTACACTTAAAGCATTAATCGAATGTTGGTAATTGCCTGCAATAATACGTGGAAAAACCCATTTTACATCAAAAGAAATCTTCGCAGTCCCCGGTTTACCATCCAGAAAGGTGATTAGATCCAAGCTGTTGGAAGGATGAATCAGGGAGATTTGATAGGCGGGCAGCTCGTCAATAGTGATCTCGTGGAGCAGTGTTTCTTGTTTATGGTTAATAAATTGCATCTGTAATTTGCAGTTGGTAACCTGCTCACAGCCATTAATGAAAGTAAAAAAGGGCTCGCGATCTTCACTCGCATAGATGGTGAAACCAGATTCTGGAACCATAACCTCAAGATTGGAACTGCGATCCTCCGTGTCATTAAATATACGTTGGGAGGTATGTACCACACTGCTAAACGTGGGGCCGTAATAGTTGACGATAACAGCGGGATAAGGGAAAACCATATCTTGAATAGAGAAGAACTCCACTTCCAAGCTGCCTAAAAATTCAATCCATTCATCCAAGCCAATTTGCTTCAATAGATCAGTAATTTCAATTCGATAAGCTTTAGGCTCTTCAATTAAATTGCTGGAACGATAGATAATTTCACCTTCACTGGATCTCAGGGTTACTACGCTATGGATTTGTTTAATGTTGCGCTTAATCATCCAATACCCCAGATAACAGATGCGAGTAGAGATACCAGGTAAATGAAAAATCGGAAAAATGGCAGATGATCGAAAGGTAGGCTTGCGTAAAGTCTTTTGTGCTTGATGACCAGATAGCTGCTGCAAATGATTTTCGTAGCTTCTCATCGGTTGACCTCCAATAATATTCTTTGCTTACGAGATGGAATTGCACGGGTAACAGCGAGCTTGTGCTGACATAGCTCTTGGACAAACGTACTTACGAATGTGTAATTGATCTCTAATTGCTGGGCAATCTCGAGGCAGCTTCGTGTACCATCCATCAGGATTTGAATTTCCTGCAGGTTACTGTATCCCTTAGGATCAATTTTTGGATCAATATATAAATTGTATTTACTTAAATAAAGCGGACCTTTATAGGTGCGAGTGGGAATACAATCCGTTTCAAAAACTTCAATGATTTGTTGTAGTATGACTAAAGATTGCTCAAGCTTTTCAAAATCGCAATGTTCTAGATCGTCAAGCTCCGTGTGATAATACTCAAAAGGATGTCGGCTCATACCCAAGGTAGGAATTCTATAATCCGGTCCATCGTAGAACATTTCATCGTTGCCATAAAGCCCTCGATAAGGAATTTCTTTGGAGGCAGGCTCGTTATATTTCAGGATATTACGGGCTATGTGATCGATATAGCTATTTCCGTCAAAAGAGCGGGAGAAGCTAATTGGATGGGCATTGGCCATCATATCTAGAAAGATTCCGTACTGCAAATGTTCAATATCATTCCCATGCTGTAGAATTCCCGCTGAAGCATAATATTCAGGACCGAGAATGAGTCGGTAGGTAAATTTGCGGCGAGGCAGCTTTTGGAGATACCGGAAGCATTCAATTAATAAGGCAATACAGGCAATTCCATCATTGACCTGACCGGGATGGCAGGTGTGTGCAGCAAGGAAAATCGTATCAGGCAGCTCACCTGGAAGAATCCAATCGATTATGTCACAAGTGCCTTTGCTGAAATCGGTGTCAATATGAACTTGGTAAACATCATCAGTAAGGGTATCAGCTACAGCAGATGGGATGCTAAAGCCCCAGTCTGTTTTGGGTCCAAGCTGGTATTGCCATCGGTTGATATAGTTAAGCCTATCCGGCTGGGTGGGATGGGAGCTGATCCGCTTCAATAATTCTTCACGCGAAACCTTGCCTGAGAATGCGGCAGAATAAGCTTTCAGCTGCATAGGGTGTTTTTGAAAATCAGCAATACGTTCACCAGCTAAGGTTTCAATATAAGCTTCGTGTACGGTCCATTTTTCGGGAATTTCCCATGTTAAACAAGCTGATCCGGATGGGATTGATAACACATCGACCTGCAATTCTTTGGCAAGCTCTTTAACAAAAAAGCTAATCTCATCACTTACGGGAACGCGGTTAAGCATGTAATAGGGATGAATTAAATCGTACATACGTTGTTGAATGGGACTAGAAAACATCAGTGTTCCTCCTTAAACAGTTCAAACTATTTTTTGTTGTACATAAGCATTAATTTGGCTCCATTGCGGGTACTCTTGTAACAAGGCAAGCATGTCCTCTAAGGTGAAGTTAAGCTTTGTCGGGTAAAGCGATTCAATAATTTTGGAGATTAATTGAAAGTCTTCCTGAGTATCCACAGTCCAGCGATGATGGCTTTCATTGGTCATATATTGGATAGGCTCCAAGCGAAATCTATCCGAGTTGGTATAAATATAGGGTGTCACATGCTCTCTATCGTGTATCAGTGTTGCTTCATGCTGTGCAATGCGGAGCGCCTCTATGGAGAATACTTCCGTATCCATCCCTCGCGGATAAGAACGCTTAAGAAAATTGGAGACGTAATCTAGATTTGAAGCATGGAAGAGATAATGGGATATGACCCGATCGATAGTGAAAGGATCAATTACAGGACAATCAGAGGTTAACCTAACGATTACATCTGCATTCAACAAGGTAGCTGCTTCATAGTAGCGTGAAAGTACATCCAGTTCAGATCCACGATAGGTGGAAATTCCAAGCTTCCGACATAGATCAACAATCGGCTGATCACCGGGATTTGTCGTCGTAGCTACAATTATTTCATCGATTAGCGGAACTCTTCTTATCCTTTCAATTTGGTATTCCAGCAGAGTTTGATTCAATACTTTATATAATATTTTTCCGGGAAGTCTAGTGGAGTTCATTCTTGCTTGAATAATAGCGACAACTTTCATAGTACGCTCACCTCATTTTTCAGATTCTGCTTGCTTATAACTCATTCATTGATACAAAATGTTTTACTTGATACGAAATGTATCTAATATACTTAATTTATACAGGATTTAGTCTGCTGTCAAATACTTTTTTAAAAAAAGAGAAAATTTGGCTTACTTATAGTACATCTTTAACGAGATAGGGTGCACATCTGCACCTTGTTGGGTTGAAATGGGCTCGACCCGCGACAGACAAGACTCTTACTATACAAAATGTAACAATATAACAATTAAATTTTAGAAACACTGAAAAAATGCTTGACTAGATACTAAATGTATCATAAATTAGAAGTGTAGTATACAAAACGTATCAACACTACAACACAAGTTTTCGTATGAGTTCAATACAAAATATGAGTTATGAGGAGAACAAACAGAATGGATATGAATGGAAAAGTAGTACTTATTACAGGTGGAACAGGTTCATTTGGAAGGAAGCTTGTAGAAAAACTGCTGCTAACGGATGTGAAAAAGGTCATTGTGTTCAGCCGGGATGAATTGAAGCAGTATGAAATGAGCCAAGATTACAAGGATAGCAGAATCCGCTTCTTCATTGGGGATGTGCGTGATCTGGAGCGTCTCAATCGGGCATTCGATGGTGTTGACATTGTTGTTCATGCCGCTGCTATGAAGCATGTTACAGCTTGTGAATACAATCCTTTCGAGGCTGTGCGCACTAATATTCTTGGAGCACAGAATGTAATTGAGGCAGCGATCAACCAAGGAGTTAAACGTGTCATTGCACTAAGCACGGATAAAGCGGCGAATCCAGTCAATTTATACGGAGCAACTAAGCTAGCCTCTGATAAGCTGTTTGTTGCCGCTAATTCTTACTCAGGCTCCAAAGAAACTCGGTTCGCAGTTGTACGTTATGGGAATGTAGCCGGCAGTCGCGGCAGTGTTATACCTTTTTTCCATAAGACTAAGCTAACAGGGAGATTGCCAATTACAGATGAGCGTATGACTCGTTTTTGGATTACCTTGGATCAAGGGGTTCAATTCGTTAGAGATTGCTTGGGTAGAATGAAAGGCGGCGAGATTTTTGTGCCGAAAATTCCAACCGTGAAGATTGTCGACTTGGCATACTCGATGGCGCCTGAATGTGTGATTGACTACGTGGGTATTCGTCCTGGTGAGAAGCTCCATGAGTTCATGATTACAGAAGATGATGCGCGAAGAACAGTAGAATTTGATAACTATTATGTCATTCAACCTGAGTTTCCGTGGTGGCTAGAGAATGGAGAAAGTTATGGAGGTACGCCTATTACCGAGCATTTTAGTTATGCCAGTGATACCAATCCGCAATGGCTATCCCATGATCAAATTTTAGAATACTTGGGGGAGTATAGATGATTAATCAGGTTGCTTCTTTACAAACTGAATTCGTGCAAAGGAGAAAAACTTGGCTGCCTTATGGCCGCCAATGGATTGATGAAGCGGATATCCAAGCCGTGGTCGCTGTGCTGCAAAGTGAGTATTTAACAACGGGTCCGCAAATCGAGCATTTTGAGCGGAAGCTGGCGCTAAGAGTAGGTGCTAGCTATGCAGTAGCTTTCTCTAATGGAACAGCAGCTCTCCATGCAGCTTGTTATGCAGCAGGTATTGGACCAGGCGATGAAGTGATTACAACGCCAATTACATTTGCCGCAAGTGCGAATTGTGTATTATACCAGCAGGGAATTCCGGTTTTTGCTGATATTGATGAGCAAACGTATAACATCGATCCCAATCAAGTTGCTGCACTCATAACTCCTAGAACAAAAGCGATTATTCCTGTTGATTATTCGGGACAGCCAGCAGATTTGCACGAGCTTAGAGCCATTGCGAAAGAACACGGCTTGGTTGTCATCGAGGATGCTGCCCATGCCTTAGGTGCTGCTTATGACGGACAGCCAATTGGCTCGATTAGCGATATGACTATGTTCAGCTTGCATCCGGTTAAACAGATTACATCTGGAGAAGGAGGAGTCATTACAACGAATAGCCTAGCTTATTATGAGAAACTGCTCGAGTTCCGCAGTCATGGCATCGTTCGTGATCCTGTCAGATGGAGTCAAGAATCAGCTCCAGTGGGCTGGTATTATGAAATGCAATCACTGGGCTATAACTATCGGCTAACAGATATGCAAGCAGCGCTAGCCTCAAGCCAATTAGATAAATTAGATCGTTTTGTTGAGCTCAGAAGTGAGTATGCTGCTTACTACGATGAGGCTTTTAGCCAATTCTCTTTAATTAAGACTCCTTTTCAAAAAGAATCGCGGCAATCCAGCTGGCACTTATACGTCATTCAGCTTGAGCTAGAGTTTCTCTCTACAGATCGCAATCAGATCTATAACGAGCTGATTGCGGAAAACATTGGTGTCCAAGTGCACTATATCCCTGTTTATTTGCACCCTTATTATCAACAGCTGGGTTATGCAAAAGGACAATGTCTTAAAGCGGAAAAGCTGTTCGAACGTATGCTGACATTACCGCTTTTTCCTTCGATGACACATGAGGATGTACAGGATGTCATTGATGCTGTATTCAGAGTGATTGGGAAGTATGCATGTTAATTTACTTTCGTGTGGATGCGTCCTTACTTATTGGCACAGGCCATGTTATGCGTTGTTTATCGCTTGCTGAACAGCTTCATGACGAAGGGAATGAGATTGGATTTATATGCCGAGAGCATCTAGGAAATTTAACAGATTATATCAAAAGCAAAGGATATACCGTACATACCTTGTTAAATCCTGTGTTAAACCCTGTCGCGCAAAAAAGCTCTATTCATTCAGATATTCCCCCTTATCCTAATTGGTTGGGTGTATCTTGGCATGAAGATGCTGAACAAACGTTGAATCAGTTGAATTTGCTAGAGAAACGCGTAGATTGGTTGGTATTGGATCACTATTCATTAGATGAGCAATATGAAAAAATGCTGCGACCCTATGTAAATAAGATTCTTGTCATTGATGACTTGGCTAATCGCAAGCATGATTGTGATGTGCTGCTGGATCATAATTACTTTGATAATATGGCCAATCGCTATGAAGGCTTAATAAGCAGACAGTGTCAATTAGTTGTTGGACCCACCTATGCTTTACTCCGCAAAGAATTTCAAACAGCTCAAGCTGCTGTCCGAGTACGAGATGGTCATATTCGCAATGTATTGGTTTCCTTTGGCGGTGTGGATATAACCGGCGAAACGATGAAAACCCTGCAAGCCTTATGGCCCTTTGCCCAGCAAGGCCTGATCATCCATGTATTATTGGGTAAAATGAATCCGCACAACGCTGCGATCATGGATTTTTGCCGTAAAATGCCGCACTGTTTCGCCTATGAACATGTAGAGAATATGAGAGAGCTGATGGAAGATGCTGATATAGCCATTGGAGCTGGCGGGACAACGACTTGGGAAAGGTGCTGTCTTGGCTTGCCCAGCTTAGTGATTACAACAGCACAGAATCAAGAGGGCTTAACGGAGCATGTGACGCGAACTGGAGCCACAGGTTATCTAGGAAAATCTAATGAAGTAACCTCATGGATTATTCATGAGCGTGTTAAGCAAATGATGACACATCCAGAACAATGCCGAGAAATGTCAGCTCGTGCATCGCAATTGGTAGATGGGTTAGGGATCTCACGAATATGTAAGGAGTTGAGGAAATGGTCGGACATATAACCATTGTCACGGATAAGAATAACTGGATTAACAGCTATATTCCTCAGTGGATTGAATCCTTAAAACCACGTAAAAACCAAGTTACTTGGGTGCATGATGCCAAGGATATTCAACCAGGCTTTCTAGCTTTTTTCTTGGGCTGTGAACAGATTGTTGGCCGCTCTTTATTAGATTTAAATCAGCATAATTTAGTTGTACATGCCAGTGATCTGCCGCAAGGCAAGGGCTGGTCACCACTTACATGGAAAATCCTAAATGGGGAGAATCAGATTCCGGTTGTCCTGTTTGAAGCAGCGGAGCTTGTTGATAGTGGACGAATATATCTTAAACATACTATGCAATTTACTGGCCTAGAGCTAATTGGCGAGCTGCGTGAGGAGTTAGCCCAGACAACACTTAATCTTTGTAACCAGTTTATTGAGCAATACCCAAGGATTGTAGAGGAAGCTTTGGAGCAGCAAGGCGAGTCTAGCTACTACCCACGCAGGACTCCGCAGGATAGTCGGATTCGGCCTGAGCTCTCCATTCAAGAGCAATTCCAAATGCTTCGTGTTGCAGATAATGAGAAATATCCCTGTTACTTCGAGCTTGGTGGAGAAACCTACATACTCAAAATAGAAAAGCGAGGTTAACTAAGTGATGAGTGAAATAAAGCTAGGCAATCGCAGTGTAGGTGTGGGGCATCCCCCATTTATCATTGCAGAGATGTCAGGAAACCATAACCAGTCTTTAGAGATAGCATTGGAAATAGTAGATGCTGCTGCTGATGCAGGGGCACATGCACTTAAACTGCAAACATACACGGCTGATCTGATGACATTGAATTTGGATTATGGTGATTTCTATATCGATGATCCAACTAGTCTGTGGAAAGGGCGCTCGCTTTATCAGCTATATGAAGAAGCCTATACCCCATGGGAGTGGCATAAGCCGATCTTCGATCGTTGCAGAGAGCGTGGCATCACACCCTTCAGTACACCGTTTCACCCAGATTCGATAGATTTTCTTGAAGAGCTGGATGTCCCTTTCTATAAAATAGCTTCTTTTGAAAATAACGATTTGCCATTAATTAAATATGCTGCATCTAAAGGTAAGCCGCTTATTATTTCTACGGGAATGGCGTCTTTAGCTGAGCTGGAAGAAACGGTTACGGCTGCACGTGAAGGTGGCTGCAAGGAGCTGATTTTACTTAAATGCACAAGCAGCTATCCGGCAACGCCACTGGACAGCAATATCAATACAATTCCACATATGCGAGAATTATTCGGCTGCGAGATTGGTTTATCCGACCATACCTTGGGCATTGGTGCAGCGGTAGCGAGTGTTGTACTTGGAGCGACCGTGATTGAAAAGCATTTCACGATTTCAAGAGCAGCCGGTGGGGTGGATGCTGCTTTTTCATTAGAGCCGCATGAGATGAAGCTGTTGGTGGAGGAGACCGAACGGGCATGGCAAGCCTTGGGGCATATCAGCTATGGACGCAGTGATAAGGAAAGTCAGTCGCTTAAGTTCAGACGCTCACTTTACATCAGCCAGGATTTGCAGCTGGGTGATACGCTAAACGAGCATAATTTAAAAATCATTCGACCAGGCTACGGCTTGGCTCCTAAATACATGGATCGTTTTATCGGGAAGAAGCTGGCGAAAGCAGCCAAAGCAGGCACTGCGTTAAGCTGGGACATGATTTAAGTGAGTAAAGAAGGGGAACGAGTGCCTCGCCATTCCTTGCGGAAATCGAACATGCTGATCCTGCTAGTATTTGTTTTAATGTGGATGGGACTGATATTTACGCTCTCTTCTCAGCCTTACGAATCGCAGGACTTGAAGCCTTGGCTGCATCGGGTATTATCATTTGAACGAATTCCGCGTTATCTCAACCATATTCAATTGCATTATGGCGGTCATCTAATCAGTGTTAAAACCCTAGGTCTAACGGGATTCGTGGAGTTCATTATCCGAAAGTCAGCCCATGTAACGGAATATGCCATTCTAGGTGTGCTTATTTTTCAATCATTGCGAATTGTTTTTCCAAGGTTTAGAGGAATTTCGTTAATCAGCATCAGCTTATGTTATATCTATGCGATAACGGATGAATACCATCAATCCTTTGTTGCAGATCGGACGCCCTTGTTCGCAGATGTACTTTTGGATACGGGGGGAGCTACTCTAGGGGTTTTATTGTTTATAATTCTTAGCAAAATATTCGTATTCCTCTATCGTAAAATATTCGCCTACAGCTTAAAAAATAAAGAGGTGTAAGATGAAAAATATCCTATTTATCCAGCCCTATGCCAGTCAGATAGGGGGAGTGGATACAGTGTTGTTGCAGCTGATTCAAGGCTTGGATGTTGGCCAGTATAAAAGCTATGTGCTGCTATCTGCTCCTAGTCCATATGTGGAAAAGTATAAAGCTTTGGGGGCAGAGATTATCTATGGCCCTATAGCCGTATTCGGTAAACCGACTAGTGTGGGTTATTATTTGCATAATTTTGTTAAGCTTTTTAGGTCGATTCCATTTCTATTGCGGGTGGTTAAGGAATTCCAAATTGATCTGATTCACTCGCATAAAATGGAGGTGATGGGCGCTAATTTTGTAGGTAAATGGGTAGGGATTCCAACTGTGCAAACGATTCATGAATTGCCTCGACGACCGCTATTCGCTTATAAAATCATTGCCTGGATGAATCACTTAATGAATGACAGAGTTATTGTGCTTTGTGAACGCAGTAAAATTATGTTTCGCTGGTTCAATCAAGAATCATCCAAGCTAATTAAAATTTATAATGGAATCGCAGTTAAAGCCAGTACAAGCCCAAGTCATTCTATGGCGCTTAAGCAGCAGCTGAATCTGGAGCCTTCAAGTAAGCTGCTTATAACGATAGCGAGACTTTCACCTATGAAAGGCTTGGAATACCTATTCGAAGCAGCAGCACTCATTCGTACTATACATCCGGATATTAAATTTGTCATTGTTGGTGATGTGGCATTTGCTCATGAAAAGGTTTATAAAGATCAGCTGCACGCTAGAATAGAAAGCTTGGGACTTCAGAATACCGTTTTCATGCTAGGGCTAAGAAGAGATGTAACAGAGCTTATTGAGCAGTCCGATATCCTCGTACTTCCTTCGGTTTATGATATTTTTCCCACAGTTATTCTCGAGGCCATGAGCGGCGGATTGCCCATTATTGCGACAGATGTGGGCGGCATCCCCGAGATGGTTAGACCAGAAATAGGTATCATCGTTCCACCACAGAATACAGAGGCACTGAAGAATGCGATTCTTACTATGTGCGAGCTAGATTATAAATTAATGGGCCAGCAAGCGAAAAAATTATTTTATGAAGAGTTTACTCAAGAGCAATATGTGAATCAAACGATTGCCGTCTATGAATCCTTGTTTGCCACACAAAAGCTAGTTTTGGTTGAGTATGAATAAACAATAGATTGAGTGGGGATTAGGGGGAGATTGAGCTTGATACGAACTGCATCTGATCAAAGAAAGTTATTTGTTTGCACAAAACCATATCAATATATGATTGCTAGATTAATTAAACAAGGAAGCGAGTTTGAACAGTGTGACATCTTAATTCTTGATCATTTTTACGAAGCAGTAGATTTTTGTAAAAAAACGAAACAAACAGGTACTTGGCATAAAGTAATGTATTTTGATGATGGCATGCTCGATGATTATAAGCTAAAGCTGAATCCAGTCGAAAAGTATCACTTTTACCATTCGTGGAAGCATTTCTTGCCTGCGATGATGGAGGATATCTCCATGTATTCAGAGGTGTTTTTAGCTCATGACTTTGTTGCTGTGGAATATGCGATTATGCGTAAGTTTAGCAGTGAAGGGAAGAAAGTAACTATTTTTGAAGAGGGCTACAGTAACTATATTAATAACAGCACGCATGAGACTTTGATCATGAAGGGGTTAAAAAGGATTTCTCCTTGGTTGGGTTTACCAGGAGGGTACTTTGGCAGTTTAAAATGGGTCGATTCCGTTTGGGTTCAACGTCCTCAATTAATTATAGAGGATTTAAACAATCCCATTCGTTTTAAAGCTAAGCCGCTCCCTATGCAATTGACCGAGTTCCTGCAGCTCCCAGAAATCATTGAAGAGATGTACATTCTGTTTCCGGAGATTGCAGAGATAGATGCTCATATTCAAGGAGCTGAAGTCATCTCTGTGGTATTAACCGAATCCTGGCACGATGAAATCCCAGATCGGGATCTCTATGTGAACCAAATTGTTTCTAAGGTAAATGAAATTGTTCAGAATGAAGACTCTCTAATATTTATTAAACAGCATCCAGGTGAGAATTTACCGATGCAATGGGATTCCAAGCAGATCGTTTTGCTGCCGAAGCAGCTTCCATTTGAATTATTATATTTAATCATGAAGAAGCATAGGCTTAAAAAGGTCAATTTATTCTCTTTTGGAAGTACAGCGATTTTGAATCTATATCATTTATGCAAAGAAGACGGCAGTCTGGATATCTACCTTTTCGGTGAAAGTATGAGTCGTACACATTACATGGCATTGAAATTTCCGCGCTTTTGTGAACTGGCCACAAAGTTTCATGTTCAGTTTAAGATTGTTTAGAGAAAAAGAGGTATAGGATGAAGGAAAAATCAGGCTTACATTTTATTATGTGACGGAGATACAAACCATAATAAGAGGTATATTGGAGGCGCTAAATTAACAGATGAAAATTTTATTTCTTTCGTGGGCTTATCCAAAAAGCAATACTCCTTATTTAGGCATTTGGGCACATCAACAAGCATTAGCGTTAAAGGATAAAGGGGTAGAAGTTGATGTAGTGAATATTGTTCCGTACGCCCCCAAGTTTGCTGGGTTTATTTCAGAGAAAATAAAAAAATATGCTCATATCGAAAAACAGGAACGGTATGAAGGCATACTTGTCCAACATCCACGGTTTTTCAGAGCAAAACCAAATTCTTATTTAGATAAGATACTTTCACGGTTTTTTTGGTTTCAATCGAAACGAATTGCTGTAGATCTAGAAAGTGAAGTCGATATTTCTACATTCTCTCTTATTCATGCCCATAACTTATTTCCGGATGGAGCCATTGCTTACCTGCTTCATAAAAAATTTAATATACCCTATGTAATTACCCTGCATGATGTCGATCAATATAATAGCTGTCCTGAAAAAGGCTTTCAACGAAAGCTTTCTTTACGGATTCTTGAAAAAGCGAAAAAAGTACTCGTTGTGAGCAAAAGGGTAAAAAACAATATTGAAACTCATGTGAATAATAATCAACTGCAGCTGTTTTACAACACATATTGGACCTATGCAAGGAAAAAAGAACGCACGAATAATCATAGCAATAAAATAATTACGATTGCCTCATTAATTGAACGTAAAGGAGTTCATATCATACTGCAGGCGTTTAAAAGGATATGGGATACCCACCCTGATTATGAGCTTATTATTATCGGAAACGGCTCACAATTGTTGCCATTAATGAAGCTAGCAAAGGAATTAAATATTGATAAGCATGTCACATTTACTGGTGTTTTGGAGCATCAAGAGGCAATGGCATGGCTGACACAAGCCACAATTTTCTGTTTGCCCAGCTGGGATGAGGCATTTGGAGTAGTCTATGCAGAAGCTATGTCCTATGGGATTCCAATTATTGGCTGTAAAGGCGAAGGGATCGAAGACCTAGTGACGAATCAAGTGAATGGAATGCTAGTCGAAGCGGAAAGCGTAGATGAGCTGGAAAAGGCACTTAAATTTCTAATCGAGCATTCGGATAAAGCCAAACAAATCGGTCAAAGTGGCAGGGAGAGTATTAAAGAGTTAGGGCCGGACTTATTTGGAGATCGACTTAAGCAATTGTATCAGGAAATCATTCAAAATATCGACTAAGAGCCCCATGAATGAATTCATGGGGCTCTTACAGAACCGTTCCAGCTTCCCTTGTGCACCTTAAAGTTAATTCATTCTTCGATAGCTTTGTTACCTCGTTAAAAATTCGGTAATCCCCCTGCTTGAGCGGCAACAGATCACTAAGTCATCTCTTAACGCCTATGAATTTGTCCTTTCTAAAGGACTTCGTTCGAAATAAAACCGATGATTTCGACTGATGTGTCTGTGGCTTCCTCACTCTTGTTACCGTTAATCTGTATTTTTACTTTATGTGGGCCTTTAGCAAATTGATCCCCGATGATAAAGGTATTGATATTCTTAAACGGACAATAATTATCTAGCTCCTTAATAAATTTTCCATCCACGTAAAGATCGAATTTTCCTCCAGTAGGTGTTTGCATGAGCATAAGGCCGATTGAATTACCATTAACTGTGGTTTCTAAGTTATTTCCTTTGACCGAGCCAATTGAATTACCTTTTGCAGAAGAAAATCCATTTATGATGGAATAGTTATTATTAAAGCTAAATGTTTTATATTCATCGGATTTAACAAACAATGGTTTTGCGTCAATAGAATAGTTTACCTTTTTATTCTGCTGCAGGTTTGAATGAATGGTATCTATAATCAAATTGTAATATAGCTCTTGACCTTTGCTTGATGGGTGCGCTTTGTCGATAGTCAAAATTTCATCAGAGTAACCGGATTGTTGGAATGCTAGTCTTGTATCTATTATATTCAGATCGTATTGTTTGGCTAGCTTCATCATCACTTCAGGATAACCTTTGGTACCAACACCATTCTCAATGATTAAAAATATCTCCGGATTACCTTTCTCTTCTTTAATTTGCTTAATTAATCTTTCATAAATACTTGAATAAATTTCTAAGGGTAAAACACCTTGATCGTTTTGTCCAAAACAAATAAAAGCTAGGTCGTACTGATCTTTTAGCGAAGTTTTTGTTAGATTATAATCTGTCCAACCACCTAATACGGAAGCGCCCCCCCTGGATAGATTGGTAGTAAAGTTTGTAACTTTATACTCATTAGCCAAAGCGGATGTTAAGCGGGCAAACCATTTTTCATCGGCATTTTGAGCGCCAGTTCCTTGCCCAATGCTGTCTCCAACGATTAAGGTTCGGATGAATTCATTCGCTCTTATTTTGTCATACAAATCCCTGGTGGATTTGTTTATTAATGCGCCGCTCGACTCCGAAATCGGCATGGAGGCTAATAATTCTAGCTTCCTATCATACTCTTGTTTTAAATCATAAATTAAAAAAATAAAACCAGCTACAAGTATCGCAAGAAGAGTACTTTGCAATATTTTTTTTCTCTTTGACGACATATTCTGCTTCACCTACCTCAATTATCATAATTATATGATACATAATGTATCATATAATTATGATAATTGAAACCTTTTATATAGATAAAAGCATATTAATTCTTATAAGCATAAGCAAAAAGTTAATAGAGTGCATAGATTAATTACGTAAGAACTGGCGTAGCCGGTTCTCCTGAATCGGTTTGTTAAACTAATTTAATTAGAGTGGGAGGTATAAATAACATGAGTGACTTAACAATTTCATCACCGATAACGGTATCAATAACTGCCCAGCCATCCGTATTTTCGGATTATATTGGAAATGCTCCAAGCTTTGTAGGAAGTTGGGGTGGGAATTCGTTTTGGGGTATTGGCTCAAATGGCACTAACTCTAACAGTATCCAATTAGGTATTACATCTCAAGATCAACACAGCTGGGATAACACAATTGCATTTACTCTAAACCTACCGAATGGAACTGTAAATGCAGTAAATCATGTTGGGAAATTAAATGGATCAATGATTACTGTTGGGGCGGCTATACCAACACAACCTATGGTTAAGGATGTATGGATAGATACTTCAGCCGCATCTTTTCTATTGAAGGTATATAACGGTTCAGTTTGGGTTGTAGTTGGTACAGGCGGAGGCGGTGCTGGCCCAGCAGGGCCACAGGGTCCAGCAGGTCCGGCAGGCCCAGCAGGTCCAGCGGGCGCAGTAGGTCCAGCGGGAGCAGTAGGTCCAGCAGGCGCAGTAGGTCCAGCGGGCGCTGCAGGTCCAGCGGGCGCAGCAGGTCCAGCGGGCGCAGCAGGTCCAGCGGGCGCAGTAGGTCCAGCAGGTCCAGCGGGTCCGCAAGGTCCACAAGGTCCTGGTGGTGGTGGGGGAAGTGCTCCAATAGCAGTTAACGCATTACCTACACCAAGTGCAAGCTATCGGTATCTTCAATATGTATTAATTGGTCCTGCGGGAGTCCCTGATAAATTGTTTTGGTGTAAAAAGCTAGCTAATGGTGCGTTCGATTGGTACGAATTAGGATAAGGAGGAGAAAAAAGTGGCAATCAAAAATACGGTTATTAATATTAAGGATTTTGGTGCTATAGGGGATGGGGTGGCAGATGATTCACTAGCTTTTAGGAATGCTATCACCTTTGTTTATAACAATTATACCAATCTTCCCAATTACAATGGGGGTGGTAACGGCAATCGTCGTGCCATGTACCAAATTTATATTCCTTCAGGAACATTTAAGATTACGCAAGCTGAGTCGATGATGCCGTCAACATTTACAACTCCTATTATGGGAGTATCATTTGTAGGCAATGGCAAATTTGCGACAGCAATTGATTTTGAACCCACTGTAGCAGGGTCGTTTTTACTAAGCAACAACAATTGCTTTCTCCATCTTCTGTTTAGAGATCTGTCTTTCCTTGCGAATACAACAAATGCAAATTTTATGAAATCTACCTCAACGGGTGCTGCACAAAATTATGTTTTTGATAACATTGCTTGGGGTGGCACATGGACTTATGGGCTTCAGCTTTTAGGAACCAATAATAACTCTGAGTTTTCTTGGTATCATAGTAATATAAACGGCAGCTGGGATACTTTCTTCTATATTCCTAATAGTGTAGGCAGAAGTGGTGATCAGTTCGTCAATTACAACTTTTATGCCCCTAATTTTGAAGTAAGCAAAGGAACATTTATCAATGCTCAGTATGGCGGCTCTATCAACATTTGGGGTGGCTCAATCATGTACTATGCAGGCGGTACAGGTGGCACATTCTTTATACTTGGAAACACGATTCATAATGGAGGTGCGGAACGCTTTATGTGTTCAGGCACACGAATTGAATTGCCTAATGCAAACTGTAGAATGATCGATTCTACTTGGTCTACAGGGTCAATAACATTCATCAGCGTTGATAATTCCTCGCAACAGTTTCAGGGGATAGGTGTAACAGGCGGGGTAAATTCGATATTCCGATTTGGTAGTGAATCAGGTGCTACGGTAACCTTCATCGGCTGTGTATTACAAGGCAAGCATGAATATAGATACGCGCGTGGGTACGATCGTGATGCTAGGGCAACATACATCAATTGTGAATTTTGGCATTACCGTGATGCGGCTAGTTTTATCACATTGGTTAATGAAAATGGAAGCAACTTTAAAGCAGGTGCACCACTTATCAAATTTGATCAATGTAGAGGAATGCCGCAAACCAATCAAAACAAATATATTTTTGATACTACATTAAATTGGAATTTGAAAAAATTTGCTACTATTACAAAAAAGATTTTACGAATAGTTAGCTGGGAGAACGAGCTGCCCTCACAAGCAGGCGGGAATATTAGTGAAGACGTTTGGATTCCTATTGGTTCGGTTATTACCAGCGTACAAGTATATGGTTACCCCAGCTCAGCAGGCGGTACAACATCCACTACACCAGGGTGGGTATTCACACTGAAAGGTTCAGATGGAACAACGCTCATTACAGCAACACCTACTAGCAATAATCCGTCACTTGGAATGAATGTAACACAAGCGCAAAACTTTATTTGTGATACGGATTTAAAACGTCACCTGGTATTTGCAGCTAATACTACAGTTAATGCGGCGGCAAAAGGATATTGTCTCGTAGAGTATATCGGCTAAAAACTAAAAATATACAATATGTATCATATGCTCATCCTTCTGGTTATTTAGATAGTTCTGATCTCATAACCAAATTTTCTGCTTGACATGATACAAAATGTATCTTAAACTAAACTTACACTGTATACGAAACGTATCTAAAAATGCTTTTAAGGGGGTGTTGATGTGAGACTTATGTATGAAGACTTATGGAAAGACTTAAAAGCGCTAATTGACAGAGACCCATCAACATTAGACTTTTTTAGAGCTATGCTCTTTAAACGGGAATTCCATATGATTCTCATTTATCGCTTGTCTCACCTTTTTTTTAATTGGAAGCTGCCATTAGTCCCAACGCTTATTCAGCGGATGAATATTATTTTCTTCGGCATCGAAATTTCATATAAAATTCACATTGCTGGTGGGTTTAGGATCAATCATGGACTCGGGACCGTTATTGGTGATGCCACGATTGCAAGAGATGTGATTATTTTTCAAAATGTGACTATAGGTGCTAATTACCCTGAATTAACAGAATCCAAGAAAATCAAAGGCTACCCGATTATTGAACAAAAGGTCATTATTTTTCCAGGTGCTAAGATAATAGGCCCGATCACAATTGGTTCGAATAGTGTTATAGGTGCGAATGCCGTTGTGACTTCGAATATATTGCCTAATAGTATTGTTTCCGGTCCACGCTCCGTAGTTATTGGTTTAAGGAGTCATTAACGACAGTCAGTTAGGGTGAATTATGAGTACTAATAAAATTTTCTCAGGTGCGTTTATTTTATTTTTGGGCTATTTTTTGAGTAGTATACTGGGATTGTTTCGTGAGGTATTGTCAGCTGCCTATTATGGAGCAAGTGCTGATATGGATTCTTATCTATTTGCAAATACGCTTCCCTCGATTATTTTATCTTTTGTTGGGGGCATCTTCATGGTTGGATTCATTCCTCTGTTTATCAAGAAAAAAGTGACTTACAGCAGCAAGGAAGCATCCTTGATGTTCAGTAATATCTTGAATGTGCTTATGGTAGTTATGCTCGTGTTAATAGCTGCAGCTTATGTGTTCAGTCATTATATCGCTAGTTTTTTTTCGATTAACAGTGAAACGCAGCTGCAAATTGTTAGACTGATCTGGATTTTGCTTCCGAGTATATTATTCTTCGGATTGACCTTTGCTCAATCATCGGTACTTAACGCTTTGAATCATTTTGCAGTGCCAGCTTTTCTGACAGCGATCAATAATGTTTTTGTAATTGTGTTCATCCTATTATTTGGCCGTTCGCTAGGTATTTACTCCGTTGCTATAGGTTTTGTTTTGGGAACAGCGTTTCAAGTGTTAGTCATGCTTCCGCCCCTCAAAAAGCTGGGTGTTGTCTACACATTTAGAATCAACTTTAAAGATAAAGACCTCCATAAAATTATCGCTATGTCGGTACCAATCATTTCGCTAGGCCTAATTGATCAATGCGGATTTCTAGCAACACGGTACTTTTCCACCTTACTTACGCCAGGTAGTGCATCCGCGCTTAATTATGCCGGGAAAATCATGCTGCTGCCAGTGACTTTATTCGGGACAGCATTAATTAGCGCTTCGTATCCTTCGGCTGTCTTAATGCAAGCTGAAAATAAGCTAAAAGAGTACAAGCAGATTGTATCTACCAGTCTTAAGAGTTTGCTGCTTATCCTAACGCCAATTATGTTCATTTGCCTGATTTTTGCACCCTATATTATCCGAATTTTGTTTGAAAGAGGTTCATTTGATAGATCAGCTACAACGATGACGGCCTCTTGTTTTATGTTCCTCTCAGTCGGTATAGTTTTAAGTCCGTTAAAGGATTTTTTTACTAAAATGTTTTTCAGCAAAGAGATCTTACGGATACCGATTTACTCTTCGATTATTTACTTTATGACCTTTATCATTTCCTGTCTAATCCTAGTGCCCATAATTAAATATAATGGCATTGCACTCGCTAGCTCATTATCACTGCTAATATCTCTCGTTTACTTATTCATTCACTATAATGCACTGAATTCGGAGAGCAAAATAAGAATAAATCTCCCTTATATCGCAAAGGTTGTCGGTTCAGCAGCAAGCGCAACTACCTTATGTTACTTCATTTACTTAGACGGAATGCAGTACGAACTTATTAAAAAGCTATGGATAATTTACACTTTGCTTTGCATAGGAATGAGCTTAGGAATTTATCTTGTCATGATCAAAATGTTCAGAATAGAGGAGATCAATTATGTCATCTCCAAGCTTTTAAACAAATTCACCAGGAGAAGAGGTCGATTAGCTAATGAAAGCCAATAGTCTCCAAAAGGTCATGTTTATTACGAATATTCCAACGCCGTACAGAGTGCCTTGGTGGAATCAGTTAAGCGATTTCGTCGATCTTCAGGTGATTTTTATGGATAAAACAGAGAAAAACCGCAAATGGGAAAATGTGCTGCAGGCGGGAAAATTTAAGTACAGCATTATAGGCGGCGTACATGTCGACTTTCCGAAAAGAGACTGGACGCTGCATTTCAATCCAGGGATATTATACTCCCTAACGAAATACAAGCCGCAAAAGCTTATTCTGGGTGGTTACGATTCTATTACGACCTTATTGGCATTATGCTTTGCCAAGCTTTTGAGGATTGAGTGCATTCTGTGGTATGAAAGCACTCAAGACAGTGCAAACCTGCGTCAGAGCTTCTTAAAAAGAATTAAAACGTTCTTAATTAACCGATTTGATAAATATGCAGTACCCGGTGAATCGGCTAAAGCGAACTTAATTGCGCTCGGGGTGAAGCCTCAAGTTATATACATAGCGCCTAATGTTGTCAACAATACATACTTTTCGGAAAAATCTCTTGAGTTTAGAGCAACAAAGGAAGCGTTAAAAGCTGATCTAGGATTACCTGATAAAGTCATCCTTTTTGTAGGGCAGCTAATCGAGCGTAAAGGCTTGCATGTGCTTTTAGAGGCATATAAGGAATTAGAGGATGATAGTGTTGGATTACTAATCGTGGGAGATGGCCATCTTAAAGCGCAGTATGAGGCAATTTGTTCACAGCATGGTTTAAAGTTTGTGAAATTTGTCGGGTTTCAGGATGTGAATACATTGCCCCGTTATTTTGCGATAAGTGATTTGTTCGTTCTTCCTTCCCACCGTGAGGTGTGGGGATTAGTTGTTAATGAGGCTATGGCCAGCGAATTACCGGTTCTTTGCAGCAAATATGCGGGCTGCGCGTATGATTTAATTCAAGAGGGTGAGAATGGATATACGTTTGATCCACATGACGCTACCGAATTAGCCCAAAAGATGGCGCTTCTGCTAAATGACAGTTTTGTATTAAGGCAGATGGGTCAGGCATCAAAGAAAATCATCGATCGGTATACAATTGACACCTCGGTTAGAGGGATCTTGGAGGCATTAAACTAAGCTATGGATATAAAAAATCGGAATGGGATGTTAAAAGTTTATTTCTTATCTGTCTTTTTTATAATAAATGGCTTAATTTGTTATCTTGATTTGTATAAAATACTGGGCATTTCTGCCTTTATCACTTTTCTGATGACTTTGGTTTGTGTGACTATAGGTTTTAATCGAGCCATCACCAACAAGAATTTAAATATAGACACTATAGTCTGGGTATTTGTCTATGCTTTTTTCTACCTTGCCCCAATTGCCCAAATCAACTATAGCCATTACTATCCAAACAGTTTGCCAGTTGAAGAAAGCTATGTCATTAAAACAAATTTAGTGATTTTACTGTGGAATGTCATTTACTTGCTATTTAGAAGAAAACATAACGTTCAAGGTCCAACAGACCATAAGGTAGTCAAAGAAGGGGGAAACTCATCGTCCTTTCTGGTTGTTGCTAATTGGAAGCTGCGCTTGATTTATTATGTTTTGGCAATAATAATTTCGCTCTATATTTTCAGTTCTCTCAAGTGGAGTTATATGCTGGGATATGCCGATGTTGGCGATATATCTGCTAATAAGTCTATTATCCTGCTCTTGTCTATATGTATTGCGGGTGTTACCTTTGCTAATTGGTTATTTTCTTTTGCGAGATGGCGGTTAAAGAAGAGTGTATTCAATTTCTGCTATTTTAGCAGCTCATCAATCATTTATTTGTATATAACTAATCCAATTAACACGAACAGATCTTATATAGGCTTATGTTCTATCATGATAATCTATTACTTCTATCATACAAAAATCAGCTCGCTAAAGTTTTTAACTTATATCCTTTTTGGATTGTTTGTTATTTTTCCGTTTCTTAACTTCTTTCGATATGGATTGACTTCCATTCAATTGCCAAGCTTAAATGAATTGATGTTCAGTCAGCTGACAGAGCTTCATTTCGACGCATACTCGAATATAATAGCCACCTTTAAATATTGCGAGGTTTATGGATTCTCTTTCGGCTACCAGATGCTCGGCGTCCTGCTTTTCTTTGTTCCAAGAGACATCTGGCCTAGTAAGCCATTAAGCTCAGGCGAAGTTGTAGGCAACTATTTATCGACGATGCGCTCTTATGAATTCACTAATATCTCGAATCCCATTATTAGTGAATTTTATATAAATTTTGGTATAATAGGCGTAGTTATAGGTGGATTATTAATTGTTTACATGATTAACAAATTGGAAATTAAAATGGTTGCAGAACGTTATTCGTATGCTTTATTCTCCGGGTATTTGTTTATTATCTATCGGGGCGATCTTATGTCAGCTTTCGCTTATTGCTTTGGAACCTTTGTTATTATGGTTTTTATTCCCAAAACAGTAAATAAATTATTTAAGCAGCCTGGGAGTATTCCTGTTGCAAGCCCGCATCAAACATCACACTACCTCTCAAATAGAATCCAAAAGGAGATTATCTAATGAAAGAGATATTTTCAAGAAGGAAAGTATTAGTTGCATTAACTACAGCATTGTTAGGAACGCTCACAGCTTCCCGACTTCCCAAAATTAAAATTTCTGAAGCGGCAAACACGAACACGAACACAAGCACAAATACAAGCACAAACACTAGCACAAATGCAATTCAAGATTATGATTACATTATAAATGTTGCGGATTATTTAAAAACAGGAGTAAGTCCAGATGAAGCGTTCAGGCAAGCAAATTTAGCATTAAAGGTATCGATTGATCGCTCCACTTTAGCCGAAGGGCGTTATACCGGAAGAGCAAAAATAATTATACCAGCGGGAAAGTTCATCATTACAAAGCCAGAATCGTTTTTACTTTCACCTGATGGAAGGACATTAGGGCTCATTATAGAAGGGCAAGGCAGAGGTGTAACTGAAATTGTGTTTCAGCCCAAAGCAGACAATCAATACTTAATAGCTAATAACGACAAGTGGTTATTTATTGAGATCAGAGATATTACCTTTAATTGTGGTAATCATTCATTTATGTCTTCTACATCTAAGGGAGGCGCGCAAAATTATATTTTTAATAGAGTGAATTGGAAAGATTTAAATTATGGAATTAGGCTTCAAGGAAGTAATAATAACAGTGAGCTAACTTTTAATCAATGCGGAATCTCAGGTAAAGTCAATACCTTTCTCTGGTCTGAAACGAGTGACCAATTCCTTAATTATAATTTTTTCTCCTGCAATTTTGAAGTGAGCAGCGGGGATTTTTGCCGTTTTGATAAAGGCGGCAATATCAATATTTGGGGCGGATCGTTTATGCATACAACAAAAGCAGGCGGGACCTTTTTCAAGCTTTTAGGTGTCCAACATGCAGCGGGGGTTATGCGTTTTCATTGCGAAGGTGTTCGGTTTGAACATGTTAAAGGTGAAAGCAAGCTTATTGAATGCGAGTGGGCGAGTGGATCGGTTAGTTTCTCAAGCTGTGATATGAGCAGCCAAGCCTTTAATTATGATCATAGCCATGTCACTGCTTTGTTTTCCTCGACCAATGCTTCTATGCCAATCATTCATTTTGACAATTGCATGATTCTAGGGAAGCATCAATATAGTTTTATGGTAGGCAGCTATGCATTTAACCCCCTTATAAGTTATGATCATTGCGAAATCTTCAGTGGCAGCAGCCCTCAGCAATTTATAAGTATTATTAATGAAGATGATTCTGTCAATAAGGGAGGGACACCTCCGATTAAGTTCAGTCAATGTCGTGGTACGGATCCCAAAGAAATATGGGAATGTGTATTCAACTTTCAGATGAATAATTTAGCGGTGCTTACCAAAAAAACACTGTCGATTAAAAATGCGGATGGGAAATTTCCTTATCGTCTAAGTGGTTCTATTACCGTAAAGCTACCGATTAATTCGATTATTACTAGAATTATTCTGTCCATACCAGCAGGTGCAGCATCAAGTTCTGATAGTAACGATTTCACGATACAAACCAGTGAAGGTGTCAAATTACTAGAACAGAAAACAGGGACCTTAAACCAAGGGTTTATTAATGACCTTAATAATTTACTTATTATTTGTGATAGTGATGCTAAACGTACGATCAACTTTATGTCGGGAAGTAATGTTAATCAAGCGGTCAGCAATGGTGCCATGTGTTTGATCGAATATTTAGGGTAGAATATCGGGCTGAACGGAATGAAATCAAGGCGGATGGTTTAATAGCCATTACGTCTTTTTTTATTGGATATATTAGTAATTTTACGCCTTATTAGCATAATAATTCACATCCTTTATTTGCAAAATTGGACTTATAATTGGAAGACGAATTATGGATTGCAAACGCATTCATAATTTGATCAGGAAGGAGGATGAGAGTAGCAACTATTTGAAAATGATGTAAAGGTGACAATATGGGTGAGAGGAGGATTAGCTCAAATCTGTCTTTTTACAAGGTAAGTAAACTTAAAATTATGGGAGGTTAATGATGACAGTCCAACAAAATGCGTTTAATAAGAAGTCACTGGTCGCAATTGCTCTGGCAATCGTGTTAATTTTTGTCCAATTTTCTTATTTTCCTAAGGTTACTTCAGCAGCGACGAACTTGGCATTGGGAAAAGCTATTACGGCAAGTGGCCATGCTGATGTTTATGTGGAAACCAACACGAATGACGGTAATCAAGCGACTTATTGGGAAAGCACGAATAATGCATTTCCGCAATGGGTTCGCGTCGATCTTGGAACAGCCAACTCAGTAAACCAAGTCGTGCTGAAGCTTCCTACTGGCTGGGGAACAAGGACAGAAACCTTGAGTGTTATGGGCAGTACGAATGATTCAACGTATACGACGCTTGCCGCATCTGCGACCTATACGTTTAACTCCGCTGGCAGTAATACAGTTACGATAAATTTTACAGGGACTAGTGTTAGATACGTTAAATTAAATGTAACGGCAAACAGTGCATGGCCAGCAGCGCAGCTGTCTGAATTTGAGGTGTATGGTACACCAATCAGTGCAGCAATTCCAGGCAAAGTTGAAGCCGAAAGCTATGCGGCGATGAGCGGAATTCAAACGGAATCGACTTCCGATACGGGGGCTGGGTTAAATGTAGGCTGGACGGATACTGGAGATTGGATGGATTATGCGGTCAATGTTCAGAGTGCAGGCACGTACACCGTGGGATTCCGCGTTGCGAGTGGTAGCACGGGAAGTCAGCTTCAGTTGAAGAATGCTGCGGGCACCGTATTAACGACAGTAACCGTACCTAATACGGCTGGTTGGCAGTCATGGACTACAGTAAATGCCAACGTGAGTTTGGCAGCAGGCAGTCAAACATTGAGAGTTTATGTTTCCAATACTGGCTTTAATTTGAATTGGCTGAACTTTACAACGGGTACAACACCAACGCCAACAGCAACACCAACACCAACAGCAACACCAACAGCAACACCAACACCAACAGCAACAGCAACACCAACGGCTACCCCAACACCGACGACTACTCCAACACCAACGAGTACTCCAACGCCGACACCAACTGGAACACCGCCACCAGGGTCAAATTTGGCTCTTAACAAACCAATCGTCGCATCTTCATAGATATTTACATTTATTGCGACGAATGCCAATGATGGCAATCTAACCACTTATTGGGAAGGTAATTCTGCTAGCTATCCGAATACATTAACGGTTAGTCTAGGCGCAAACGCCAATACAACATCCGTTGTATTAAAGCTTAATCCAGATAGTGCTTGGGGATCGCGTTCACAGACTATTCAAGTATTAGGACATGATCAATATTCAACAACCTTCACAAACCTGGTCGCCGCAACAGCTTATACTTTCAATCCAGCGACTGGCAATACAGTAACTATTCCTGTATCTGCAACCGTTAGCGATATCCAGCTAAAAATCACCACCAACACGGGTTCATCAGCCGGACAAATCGCTGAATTCCAAGTGTTTGGTTCAGCAGCTCCAAACCCGGATCTCACCATTCTATCCATGACATCTTCTCCAGCTTCACCTATTGAAACAAACGCCATAACTTTAACTGCATCTGTTAAGAATAATGGCACTGCATCAGCAGGCGCTTCAACAGTTAATTTCTACTTGGGCGCTACTTTGGTTGGATCAGCTCCAGTCGGGGTATTGGCTGCAGGCAGCACAGTAGTGGTTTCCAAAAATATTGGAGCTCAGAATGCAGCTACCTACACTGTAAGCTCTAAGGTTGACGAAGCTAATGCAGTCATTGAACAGAATGAAGCCAACAACAGCTTTACTAATCCTGCTTCATTAGTAGTGGCTCCTGTAGCAAGCTCTGATTTAATCGCTTCTACCATTAGTTGGACGCCGAGTAATCCATCTGCTGGAAACGTAGTAAGTTATTCTGTTTCGATTAAGAACCAAGGCACAGTAGCGTCCGCTAGTGGAGCGCATGCGGTCACATTGACACTGACCAATGCAACTACGAATGCGGTAGTCACAACACTGACTGGTTCATATAGTGGTGCAATTGCCGCCGGAGCAACGACAAGCCTTATCAATATGGGAAGTTGGACAGCTGTGAACGGCAGCTATAATCTGACTGTACAATTGGCTGTCGATGCTAATGAGCTTGCAGTCAAGCAAACCAATAACACGTCTACACAATCCTTCTTCGTAGGCCGTGGTGCGAATATGCCATTTACTATTCTTGAAGCTGAGTCTCCATCTAACGCTACCAACGGAACCAAATTGGCTCCAAACTTTATTCCTGGTGACTTTGCCGGTGAAGCTTCCGGACGTTCGGCAGTTCAGCTTGATGCTACTGGAGAATATGTAGAGTTTACGCTCACATCTTCAGCTAACGCATTTGTACTTCGTAACTCTGTTGCTGACAACACCAACGGAACCGTCAGTATTTATGCCAACGGAGTTGACAAGGGGAACTTTGCCGTTACCTCCAAGTTCTCTTACGTATACGCAACACCCACGACTCTTGGAAGACTTGGTTATGATAACACAGGTACAAAAGCTTATTGGCTCTATGAAGATTCGCAATTAATGCTTGACCAGGTATATCCAGCTGGAACCAAGATTAAGATTCAAAAAGACGCAGGAGATATCTCATCGATCTATGTAGACATGATAGAAACGGAAAATGTGGCTCCTGCAGCTTCAAATCCGGATCCGACCAAATATGTTCAGGTTTCAAGCACAAAATCGATTGATCAAGCTCTTACTGATTTCAGAGCGGATGCAACCAAGAAAGGTATCTTTATTCCAGCTGGTGAATGGGAAATTACTAATAAGATTTTCCTTTATGGCCGCGCAACTGAAATCATCGGTGCAGGTCCATGGCACACCAAGCTGGTAGCTCCGCAAAGCCAATCCAATACGGATGTTGGCTTCAATATCAGCGCTGCGGCTAACGGTACAACTATTAGAGACTTGTCGGCTTGGGGCAACTATGTATACAGGGTAGATGGACCAGGGAAGTTCATTGATGGAAATGGTGTACAAAACGTAACGATTCAAAATGTCTGGGCTGAGCATTTCATCTGCTTGTACTGGGGTGTTAACGCTTCGAACAATACATTCAAAAATAACCGGATCAAGAACTTGTTCGCAGATGGGATCAACATGACCAATGGCTCATCCAATAATATTATTGACAACAATTATGCAAGAGCGACTGGTGATGACTCGTTCGCATCATTTAGTGCTATCGATGCCGGTGGTTCCTACAATGTGGGTAACAGGTTCACCAATCTGACTGCAACCAATGTAAGACGTGCAGCGGCTTTTGCCATATATGGCGGTTCAGGTAACATCTTTCAGAACCTCTACGGAGCAGATACCTTAACTTATCCTGGAATTACAATCAACAGCTATAGCTTTGGTTATAACACTTTGGGATTTGGCGACCTTGATACTGTAATTGATGGAGTAACTCTAGACCGAACCGGTGGTGATTTCTGGACCAGCGTCGGAGCAGACGACAAGATCAATGATTATCAGAATTTTGGAGCCATTTGGATCTTTTCTGGTGACAGAGTCTTAAAGAATATTCTCGTGAAGAATATCGATATTAATAATCCAGTTTACTTTGGCATAATGTTCCAGACCAAATCTTCAGAAAACCTTGCTATGCAAAACATTCGTCTGGAAAACATTAATATCAATAATCCATCACGTTATGGTATTAAGCTTGTAGCTAGTGCAGAATCTGGTCAAGGACCAGTTGTTGGTGCAGCAAGCTTTACCAATGTTAAGGTTAATAACCCTGGTGTTCAGGCAATTTACGGCGAAACCAAGAGCCCGAACTTCACTGTCACAAGGGTTTCAGGAAATAACTGGTAACTGTATGGAAGCGCTAATCAACAACACGACATCGATCTTCACAATTACGGTCAATCCGTAGAACGATTGTTCATGAATTTGTAAAAAGCCCATGTGTTCTGCTAATGCAGAAACACATGGGCTTTTTCTTGCTTTGAGGCGTGAAATTTGCTGCATTTCTGCACCTTGTTCGCATGAATGTAGCGAATTTCATGAAGCGAGGTGCACTTCTGCACTTTGTTCGCTCGAATGCAGCGAATTTCATGAAGCAAGGTGCACTTCTGCACCTTGTTCGCTCGAATGCAGCGAATTTCATGAAGCGAGGTGCACTTCTGCACCTTGTTCGCTCGAATGCAGCAAATTTCATTGAAGCGAGGTGCATTTCTGCACCTTGTTCGCTCGAATGCAGCAAATTTCATTGAAGCGAGGTGCATTTCTGCACCTTGTTCGCTCGAATGTAGCGAATTTCATGAAATGAGGTGCATTTCTGCACCTTGTTCGCTCGAATGTAGCGAATTTCATGAAATGAGGTGCATTTCTGCACCTTGTTCGCTCGAATGCAGCGAATTTCATGAAATGAGGTGCATTTCTGCACCTTGTTCGCTCGAATGCAGCGAATTTCATGAAGCAAGGTGCATTTCTGCACCTTGTTCGCTCGAATGCAGCGAATTTCATGAAGCAAGGTGCACTTCTGCACCTTGTTCGCTCGAATGCAGCGAATTTCATGAAGCAAGGTGCACTTCTGCACCTTGTTCGCTCGAATGCAGCGAATTTCATGAAGCGAGGTGCACTTCTGCACCTTGTTCGCACGAATGTAGCGAATTTCATGAAGCGAGATGCATTTCTGCACCTTGTTCGCTCGAATGCAGCGAATTTCATGAAGCGAGGTGCATTTCTGCACCTTGTTCGCTCGAATGCAGCGAATTTCATGAAGTGAGGTGCACTACTACCCAACTAACTCAAACAACCCTGTAATCACATAATCGGCTTGCTTAAGGACATCTGTGCTTCCGATGCCGACTACTCTCATTCCTGCAAGCTTCCCCGCCTCAACACCTGCCGCCGCATCCTCGAAGACGATGCATTCTTCAGGAGCAAGTCCGAGCTTTTCAGCACCCAGCAGGAAAACCTCTGGATCTGGCTTCGCCTTGGAAGTCGAATTGCCATCGATAATTACGTCAAAGAGCTCTGTAATTTTTAAGTTTTCGAGAATCATCGGGGCATTTTTGCTGGCAGAGCCTAAGGCAATCTTAATCCCGTTATTCCTTAATTGCATTAAATACTCCTTAGCACCAGGGAGAATTTCGTTTGCATCCATATCCGTAATATATTCGACATACCATTTATTCTTTAATTCGGCTAATAGCTGTTTTTTCTCTTCACTTAAGCTGATGCGCCCAATATCAAGTAGAATTTCGAGAGAATGGACTCTACTGACGCCCTTAAGTCTTTCATTATGATGTTCTGTAAAAGTAAATCCAAGCTCCTTAGCAAGTCTATTCCAAGCAAGAAAATGAAACTTTGCCGTATCCACTATAACCCCGTCCAAATCGAATAAAGCTCCTTTAAAATTTCCCAGCATTAGATTATGCTCCTGTCGTAATGAAAATTCAATGAAAGCTCTTGACCGGTTTGACATTCGATAGCTTCACCATTAATTTCAAAAGGGAGGGTAGCTGTATTCGTACGATCTGCACGGATAACAATAGCCAGTTTTGTAATGGTGATGCTCATCTTTTGACCCTTCCAGCTGAGGTTAAATGCAATGGATTCCCATTTATCTGGTAGTTTCGGATTTATTAGAATCTGGTGTTCATTTGCATTTACTCCGGCAAAACCTAATACGGCAGACATCCAAGCACCGCCATTAGCCGCCGGATGAGTCCCCCCAATATAGAGCGTTCCCACATATTGTTTGGATTCGCCGGTTAAATCAATAGTGGCAGATTTCATGAAATATTTATAACCCCACTCTGCGTTCCCAATATCAGCAGCTACAAGGGAATATAAACAATGGCTCAAGCTGGATCCATGCTCGGTACGAGGCTCGTAGTAAGACCAATTGGCTTTTTTCACCTCATGGGAATAGTTATTCTTAAACATGTTTAGCATGGCAATGGTATCCGCTTGTTTAATAATTTTAGTTGAGGTTGCGATCCCGTTGCCCCCACCGTAATATTCATTAGGATGAATCACCCTCGTTTTCAGCTCTTTCAGATTGACATCCTCCAGCTTGTGATAACCATCAAATTGTTCAATCACTAGGCTCTCAGAGTCAGGCTGCGGCATATAAAGCAGCTCATTCATTTCATGGATATGAGCAATATCAGCCTGGTAGTTAAGCTGGTTAATCAATTTAGAATACTCTTCACCATACTTCCTCTCCAACAAATCAAGAGTTTGAAGTGCAACCTCTAATGTATACTTGACCATTTGATTCGTAAAAATATTATTGTTAACTCGCTCATGATATTCATCTGGTCCAGTGACATCGAGGATTTCGTAGCGGTTTTTATCCTTATTGAAATAAGCGTAGGAATAGAAAAAGCGAGCACATTCTAAAATGACTTCAGCTCCTCCATCAAGCAGAATGCTCTCATCACCGGTTAGTGTATAATATTTCCATAGGCCATAAGCCACATCTCCACTTATATGAACCTGCTTATCACGAAAATAAGTACGCATAGGTCTATTGGTGAAAACATCCGTTATATTGAAAAGTGTACAAGCATCCTCTCCAGTATCTTGGCTCTCCCAAGCATAATAAGCACCTCTGAAACCATACTCAATCGCCTTTAGTCGTGCACCTCCAAGGGTGTGGCAGCGATATTTCACAAGTCTTCTAGCAATTTCCGGGTTTGTATAAACGAAGAACGGCAGCATGAACATCTCGGTATCCCAGAAAACAGCCCCTTTATAGACTTGCCCAGAAAGCCCTCTTGCAGGGATGGATACCTTTTCCGAATGGGGTGCAATGACTAGCAGGTGATACATACTATACCGAAGTGCAAGCTGTGCATCATCGTCACCAACAATTGAGATATCGGCTTTTTCCCAATACTTAACCCATTGTTGCTTATGATTTAAGAGCAGAGTATCATACCCGCTTTTCAAAGCGTTGTGGCAAGAAAGCTGAGCCGCATGACCAGCATCCTCTACAGAATCAAGGCTAGTAAAGACGGAAACATATTTATTAAAGGTATATTCCTCTCCTGCCGTCGCTTCAACTGTTATTTGACGAAGAATGGATTGGGGAGCTGTAATAATTTGTTGTTTAGCGGCAAAGTCAATTTCTATAGCTTCACTTACTGCAACCTGATAGCCCATTTCTTGCGTCAAGGCAGACATGTGGATAATCCCATTCGTTGCCCCTGTTGCAAGCTGACTTAAATGAGGTCCGTTAATGTCCCAAACATCGCCGTCAATTCCAGTTTCGATAACGATTGTACAATCTTGAACAGCTGAGAAGGTAAGCTGTAAACCAACTAGATGAATGTCGTCCAAGCTGAAGAAACGATCCGATTTTAGATGAACAAGATTCCCGTTAGACACTTCGAAAATTGTTTCTCTTGTATGGATAGCGTGTTTAATATCTAAAACTTGCTCATGCTTTTCCAACTGAGAGGATTGGACTGTCAATACTTCCCCATCGCAGTTCAGTGTTGTGAATAGTCCATTTGGAGCATTGATTGGTTCACGCCAGCTGTCGCCAACCTTGTCATATACACCCGCGAGCACGCAGGAGACCAATTGCTCCTTGGTATGTTCATCCATTGTGCCTCTATAGCCCATGTAGCCATTTCCAATCAGAAACTTACTGCCATTATGCGCCGTTTTATCTTCGGTATAGCCGAGGTTATTAATCAACCAGCTCATAGCTAATCAACTCCTCTCTCTGTATTTGAATACCTAATGAACCAATGGAATAGCTTTGGCTGTAAATGGTAATATCCACGTTCGATCCGCTAAGCGTTTTAATAATAATATTCTCTCGATCGACAGCTACTTGCAGCACTGAGTTTTGGTAGATGATTTTAAAACTGTAGGAATTCCATAAGGATGGCAGAGTTGGTTTGAAAATAAGACCATCTCCATCTGATCGCATACCGCCAAATCCGTAAACAATGTTCATCCAAGCGGCAGCAATGGAGGTTGTATGCAAGCCTTCTTTGGTATTGCGGTTGTAATTATCAAGATCTAAGCGAGTGGCAAACTCAAAAAAATTGTAGGCTTCATCCTGCTTACCGAGTTCAGCAGCTAGAATGGAATGAATCGACGGAGAAAGTGATGATTCGTGAATACACCTCGGCTCGTAATAATCATAATTGGCTCGCTTCGCTTCCAAGCTGAACGACTGATTATGTAAGAACATGAACATAAGTACATCGGGCTGCTTAATCATGTCATATCGATAAAGCCGATCGTAGGACCAATTGGAGTATAATGGAAAGTCGGTAACCGGTATCGAATGAATATCAATATGCGGCATATCGAAGAAACCATCATGCTCTTCGTATACACCTGTAATCGGATCCAAGGGAATCCGCATTTTGGAAGCGAGCAAGCCCCAATGAGCTATCTCAGCTTCATTTACGACCAACCTGCTTAACAATGAATCAAGCAAATTTGGTGCTGTATTTCTCATATCCTCAATGACTTCCAACGTATATTCAAATAGCTTTTTGGCCATTAAATTTAAATAGCAATTATTATTAACCATTAACTGGAACTCATCAGGACCCATCACACCATAGTAACCAAACTCACCGGACCGTTGTCCCCACTGTCCTCGTGTAGCATAAAAGCGGCTCATTTGAATCAGAATTTCAATCCCTTGTGTATGGATAAATTCGATATCCCCAACAATGCGGGTATAATGCCAAATGCCGTAAGCAATTGCAGAGCCTACATGCAGTTGCAGATTGGAATGCTGCCAGAGATCACAGCTCTCTGTCCCATCAATCGTTGCAATCGGATAGCTAGCTCCTTCACAGTCCATTTCTTTGGCTCGTTCCATAGCAGCAGACAAAGTCTTGTATCTGAATTCGAGCAAGCTCCGTGCTGCTTTTGGGTTGTTGAATATGTAGAAGGGAAGGCAATACGACTCTGTATCCCAAAAAGCTAGCCCGCGATAAGCCTCTCCAGTAAGACCTTTAGCCCCGATGTTTAAGCCCGGATTATCGCCATGATAGGTTTGATAAAGCTGGAAGATACAAAAACGAATCCCTTGCTGATTCTCTGGATCCCCATCAATTGTTATATCAGAGGTATCCCAAATATGACTCCAATAGGCTACTTGCTCCGCATAGATATCATTGAAGTTGCGGCTGCAATATTTTGAAGCAAGCTTTATACCTTGGGACCATACAGCGAGAGCGCTGCTCTCAGACGTTTTATCTGCATAATTGACAACTATTTTATCAAAGCTGGTTACTTCACCCTGAGTTAAGCTAAGGTTAAAATCTAGTCCGATAAATTGTTCATCCTTGACCTCGATGGGCTTTATGTTTTCTGAAGTGTGTATTTTGAAGCTTGAAAAAAGTCGATTATCCGTGTTTAACGTCTTTGCCATAATCGAGCATTGCCCATTCAATTGTGTTTTCTGGAGGCTTAGCCACAAATTTTTCCCTTGATCCTCATGAATCGTAGCAAAATCAAGACCTGTGCGGACTTCAACTCGACCTGAGAAATCCAGAGGTGAAATTACAACTCTTTGGCAGCCGAGATGCGAGTTGGTCATACTTACAAAACGGATAAACGAAATCTTAACGGAATATCCATTCTTTAAGTGCCATGTTAATTCTCGAGTCAGCACCCCGCTTTTGAAATCCAATTTTCGTATAAAACCACTGATTGTACTTGTCGCAATATCCAATAATTCATCATCAATTTTTATTCTTGTATAAAGCCAATCGACGGCGTTGGCCATAAAGCGCAGGCTTCTAATAATCCCTTTATAGTGGGCACCTAGCTTCATTTCATCATATAATCCGTTAAAATAACTCCCGATCAGGCTATCTCCGCTGTAACCTTCCTCTTGATAGCCGCGTACCCCCATGTACTCATTTCCTAGTGAAAATATGGACTCGGATACGCGGTTGCGAAGCGGTTCAAAACCCTCTTCGATAACGGACCAAGGATCAACCTTATAATACTTATCAGCGACTTTTGCCATTCTAATTGCCTCCTATACTAAGAATTTAATTGCTCGTTATATTCTTTAACAAAGCATAACGAGCCAAGAAAGATCATTCAATAACTAGCATTAAGCAACTTATGTGCAGAATTACTGATAATGGCTGAAACTTGGAATCCACCTAAATTAAACACACAAGATGCATAATAATTCACATCGTATTGATAGAAGGAGTAAGGGTATGATGATCTTAGGCTCGTAGGGGGGAATATGTATAATATCTTGCTTGTTGACGATGAACCTTTTATATGTAAGGGCTTAAATCACTTGTTGGCATCATCTGGATTGGATATTCAAACTGTTTTTATTGCAAACAGTGGCTTAGAAGCCATGGATTATTTGCGAATGGAGGATATTGATCTACTGATCACTGATATTCATATAGGTGATATGAACGGGATAGACTTGATGCATCAAGCGATGATGATTAAGCCGTGGATTCAAATGATTGTGGTTTCTGCACATGAAACCTTTCAATATGCACAGCTTTCGATTCGACTTGGAGCTAAGGACTATTTAATCAAACCGATTAATAGCGGGCAGTTTCTCGACTCGGTTCGTAACGTATTATTGAAGATGGACAAACAAATGCCTGCCAATGACAAGCTTAAATCCAATGTGCAAGAGAACTTTCGAATGGATGAACCTTTGCCGGAGAGAACAGAGCTGCTCAATCAATTCATAGCCAATCCAACTGATTCGAACAGTTTGAATAAATTAGCTGAGCTGCATGATATCCGATTAGTAGGTCCTTATTATTCGATGATATCGATTCGCTTAAATTTAAAACAAAAGGTAAAAAGCAACAAAATATCGGCAAATGATGTGGTATTACTGCATTATGCTGCTTTGAATATTGTGAATGAGCTATTGGATAAGGAATGGGACAATGTTGCTTTCTACTCCAGTGAAGAGGAGATTTCAATCCTGATCCAATGGGAAGATGCGAAGTACGAGGATACTTCGATTAACAAGATCAATCAGCTCGATATGATTGGTAGAAGCTTGCAGTTTAATATTCATAGTTACTTGAATCTAGTATGTGTAGTGGGGATTAGCCAAATTTTGAAAGGGATTGAATACTTGGGGTTGTTAAATGAACAATGCCATAAAGCTGTAGACAGGAATCAGGCTCATCCCGATCACTTCGTATTCTACTATGGAGATTTTAATCGAGAAATAGATTCACTCGACCCTACAGAGGATGAATTAAGCTCTAGAAACAACAGTATTGTCGAGAAAGCCAAGCAATACATTGACCAGAACTATGCGCAAAAAGGACTTACTTTACACGAAGTAGCCCACAAAAATCATGTGAGTCCGAATTATCTAAGTTATCTATTTAAGAAGATAACAGGGCTTAATCTTTGGGAATATGTCATTCGATTACGGATGGAAGAAAGTAAACGGCTCATCCTGAGCACAGACCTGCGTCGGTATGAAATATCAGAAAAAGTTGGCTATGAATCTCCAGAGCATTTTAGTAAAATTTTCAAAAAATATTACGGAATCAGCCCCAGTGAAGTAAAGAAGTGAAATAACTACCATTAGAAGAAGGGAAATGAAAAACTTATGAACGATTCAGCCGTTCCGATCCAACAACAAGCAGCAATACCAAAACGGAAGGTACCTTTAAGTCTCTCGATTAAAAAGCATTTTTGGGGATATGTTTTTCTTTTACCGGCATTATACGTATTTATCCAATTTCTCTGGGTTCCTATTGTAAAGAGCTTTTTTTATAGCGTTCAGATAATCGATTTTGTAAATGGCAATACGTATGTAGGCTTTGATAATTTTAAAAGGGCATTGCACAATCCAGACCTATTAGTGGCCATTAAAAATACGGCTATGTATATGGGGATGGGGGTTGTTGTCGGGTTCTGGGTTCCGATATTCTTTGCTATCGCCATATCAGAGATGAGAAAGTTTCAAGGCTTTGCCCGGGTAGCCGCATACTTGCCTAATGTAATTCCAATCGTCGTTTTGTATGGATTGTGGCAATATTTGTACGACCCGGATATAGGACCCTTTAATTACTTTTTAGGTAAGCTAGGAATTGGAAGTATTTCTTTCTTATCGGATGAAAAGTGGTCGATGATTTCAATTGTATTCATGGAAACCTGGCAATCCTTTGGAGGCGCTATGTTAATCTATCTAGCAGCCGTTCTGAGTATTCCGCGTGATTGGTATGAAGCGGCAGAAATAGACGGTGCCGGTGTATGGGCACGGATTCGTCATATTACACTCCCAGCTATTTCAAATTTGATGATATTAATGCTTATTCTCCAACTGATTGCCACTTCACAAGGCTTTCAAGCACAGCAAGCTTTATTAGAAGGCGGGCCTGGTACAGCAACACTAACGTATTCACTGCTTATTATTAGATACGCATTCACTGACCAGGACTATGGAACGGCATCTGCAATGGGAGTAATGATGTTCTTCCTATTAAGTGGTCTCGCCATCATGCAATTCAAATTATTTACGAGGGGAGAGAATTAAACATGAATCAGCAACATGAACGCGGTATATTATCGATTTATGATCTAAAAAAACCATTCAATAAATTCATTTATCTATTAGTTAGTTTGGCAATCTTGATTATGGTCATTACGATGATCTATCCCATCCTGCAAACTTTTTTCAGCGGAATGAAACCGAATGCCGAGCTTAATACATTCCCGCCTAAATTTTTTCCTTCGAGAATTGTTTTTAAGAATTTCAAGGATGCATTGACCCTATTGCCATTGGGTTCATTCTTTCTGCATACCATCTATATCTTTATCGGAAATATCATTTTTAGTTTGTCGGTATTAAGTTTAGCGGCTTATAGCCTGTCTCGCATGAGAGTACCGTTCCGAAAGGTGATTTTCATGTTCCTGCTATTGGCTTTGTTTATCCCATCGAGTACGTATTTAATACCCAATTATTTAAACCTGGTTCAGCTGAATTTGCTAAATAAGTTTGCAGCTTTATGGTTGCCTTCTGCAGCGAGTGCATTTTATTTACTCTTGATAAAGACCTTCTTTGATTCGATTCATCCGGAAATGTTTGAAGCAGCAAGAATTGATGGTGCATCTGATTTTAGATGTTTTGTAGGAATCGCAATTCCTTTATCCGTGCCGATCTATGCTACATTAACTATATTTATATTCAATGCAGTTTGGAATGATTGGTTTTGGCCTAATTTAGTTATTGGGGATGCGAAACATATCCCGCTTGCTTCAGCCATTCAAGTATATGTACTAAATGCTCGCTTGACTGAATACAGCGTTAAGTTTGCAACCTATACAATTGCGACAATTCCGCCATTGATTGTTTTCGCCTTTTTCCAGAAGTTTATCTTAAGAGGTGTACAATTAGGAGGCGTGAAAGGTTAATTCAGAATCGTAACCAAACACATTAATAACATGAAATTGCACATCGCCGTATGAAACAACCTTCTATATGATAAGCATGTAAGGAAAAATCATTTAACGAAAAGGGGAATTCAATTGAAAAGAAGTAAATGGGTATCCATCTTGTTAAGTCTTTCCATAGTCGCGGCTTTGGCAGGCTGTTCCAAATCAACACCAGAAGCAACCGATGCTCCAGCAGCAGCAACCGCGGCTCCTGTGGCAACAGCAGCTCCTGATGCAGCAACACCAGCTCCTGATACCGCAACAGCAGCGCCAGTAGTTGAAGATATTACGACTAAGAAAATTGCAATTAGCGTTTATTCTCCACCTTTGGACAATAAAGAAGGACTAGCAGCAGAAAAGGCTAAGGTTGTTCGCTTTAACGAAAAATATCCAAATATCAAAGTTACACTTGATCCTTATCAATATGGCCCGACTACAATCGCTGCAAAAGGTGCAGGTGGTACATTAGCTACTGTTTTCCAAACCTATGCATCTGAAGGTAAGTTCTTATCCGATAAAGGTTGGGCAGCCGACATTTCAGGCCTGCTTGCTAAATATCCGTTTGGTACTCAGTTTAATGCAAACATGCTTAATCAATTCAAGTTTGGCGATAAAATTTATGCTATTCCTAAAGGTGGATATATCGTAGGAGTAGGTCTTAATAAGAAGATGTTAGATGCTAAAGGTGTAGCTGTTCCTCCTATGGATTGGACTTGGGCAGATATGCTTGCAACTGCTAAAGCTGTAGCTGATCCAGCTAAAGGTATTGCAGGAATTGCGCCAATGGGTAAAGGAACGGAATCCGGTTGGAACTGGACTAACTTCTTATATACTGCAGGCGGAGATATTGAAAGCGTTGGAGCTGACGGTAAAGTAACAGCAACTTTCAACTCACCTGAAGGGGTAAAGGCGCTTGATTTCTATAAATCATTGAATGCAGAAAATGTTATTCCTAAAAACTGGGCAACACTCGGTTGGGGAGATGCAATGGGACTATTCGGTCAACAAAGATCAGCAATGGTTATTGGTGGCCTTGATGGACCGGCAGATTTCGCACTAAATCAAGGTGGACTTAAACCTGCAGACGTTCTAATTTATCCAATTCCTGTAATGAATGCAGGCGATAAGCACTTAGGCGTATTGGGCGGAGATTTCTATGTATTCAATGCAAAAGCAACTCCAGATGAATTAGAAGCAGCATTCTTGTATGAAACTTTTGACTTATTCAAGCCTGAAGGTATCAGTTCACGTGAAAAAGATATTGAAGCTCGTAAAGCAACGAACAAGTTCTTCATTCCAAGTCCATTGGAATACTTCAATCCTGATTCCGATTATGGGAAAGAAATGAAAGCCATGTATGACAAGCATGATAATGTTTACCAATACAGCGCTGAGTTGATGTCACTTGCAGTAGGTAAGCCAGAAGCACAATTTAACGGTCAAGATTTCTATGCTGAAGCAGCAAAAGCAGTTCAAGGCGTATTCAAAGACAAGAACGCAGATTCAAAAGCATTGCTTGATTCAGCAGCAAAAGCACTTCAAGTAAAGCTAGACGCAATTAAGTAATACTAGACGTAATTAAGTAATCCAATGCAAATATCCTGACTCTCTTCGGATGAGTCAGGATATTTTTTTGTCTTTAAACAGGATAATAGAACACATGAAAAACGTAATATTACGAATCGGTTTCCTCCTTGTAAAATTATATGATTAGCATAGATATATTAAGGAGGCGTAATGAATGAAGCTTATAAATCGCAAGCTGGTATATGGGTTGATCGGTGGTTTAATTATTATGGCTGGTTTGCTTTACCTAGTATTAAAACCAACGGGGAATCAAGAAGTGAAATTCAAAAAAGCAAACGAGTTAATCCAGATTGGCAATTCACACTATACGATTGCCTTCAATTCAACAACTGGAGGCATTGAATATATCCTAGATGCAAAAACGAAACAAAATATAACAGGGGAAAATCGAGGTGGCACGTTATGGTGGGCATTTATGGACAATGATGCGCCGCACAATAGTCTGACAGATTCTAAATTTTCTTATAATTGGAGCAAGAAAAAGGATGAATTAGCGCTGCATTACACAGGTCCAGTGAATGTAGATGTAACGGTTAATTTTACTGCTAATAATCGCATTTATATGCAAGCCAATGTGAAGAATCAAACCAAGGATATTCTTAAATCCTTCCGTTTTCCATATGAACTCAAGGTGACAGCGAATCAGGTAGTAGATGGAATGCTGCCCATGATACCAGGAGCGAGACTTGCATCAGAGTTTTTTGAGGAAAATATATCTTTTGATGATCAATATCCGGGAGTCATGTTTGCCGCATATGTAGCCTTGAAAACGAAGGGCAGCAGCTTAGCCTTGTATGATTTGAACACGAAGCCTTTAGCAACAGTTAATGTGGGCTTTAGTGGCCAGAATGATGATCCGGGTAAATCTGGAATCATCCATAATTACAAAACATGGATTGAGCCAGAGAAAAGCTGGAAAAGTCCAACGATTGTTATGGAGATAGGTGGAGAATACTCAGACTCCATTAAGAGCTATCGAGAGCTGAATCAAATCGATAAATTCCCGGCGATTAGCGAAAAGCTGGGCAAAGATTGGCCTCAATATGCTCAACTTCCCATGCTTAAATTAGATATTAGTGCCCAAAAGGAAGCTAGCTGGGACACTTTGAAAGCTAATGTCGTGGATAAACTGGATTATGGCTCTATGCTCCATTTAGTTGGCTTTCAAACAGGGGGGCATGACGAGAATTACCCGGATTTCATTCCACCTGATCCGCAGTGGGGGAGTCCAGAAGCATTAAAAACGTTTATTCAAGCTGCAAAGGATAAGGGCAATCGAATTGTTCCCTATACAAATTTCTCATGGTGGGGAGTAAACTCAAGCACATTGAACACTTTACCTGCAGCAAGTCCATTAAC
Source organism: Paenibacillus psychroresistens (assembly GCF_009728935.1). Taxonomy (GTDB): domain Bacteria; phylum Bacillota; class Bacilli; order Paenibacillales; family NBRC-103111; genus Paenibacillus_AC; species Paenibacillus_AC psychroresistens. The sequence continues at coordinate 1,189,630 of NZ_CP034235.1, forward strand.
CGAAATTGCTGTGAAGATGGTAGATACGACGAATATTAAAGAAGATTACGGTCCTCATAGCGGATATGTGATGAATATCAATGACCCGTTTGTAACAAGTAGGATTGCCGATGAGCATAAGAAATTATTGGATGCGGGTATGGATGGTGTATTTGAAGATCAGTGGGGGATTCGCAATGCTCCCTATGTATATAATAAATCAATCCCAGCCAATACGGATCCTTCGAATGCTTATTTTGAAGGAGTAAGGAATTATTTTGCAGCATCTTCTTCACAGAAAATGTATACCGAAGATGGTACAGATGTGTTAGCAGAGCATACTACTGGTTTCATGGGTACTAACTACTTATGGGATAAGCTAGGATATCGCGCCAACACAGTCTTATTTACCGAATATTATCCTTTAGTGGGTATGCTGGAAAGAGATAAGGTCATGTTATATCAGCATGATCTAGCAAAAGAAACGATGACGGATAACAAAGATATGCTTCGTTGGAACGTAGCCATGGGTTACAATTTAAGCGGGGATTTATTTAATGGGATTGATAATGATTGGATCCGCTTGATTCAAATATTCCAAAAATATGTATTAGCCAATTATGGGGATGCCATAGTTAAAGATTATAAACAATTGACGCCTAAGCAAACGTTAACTGATTTTGGGCCATATAAAGTCACAGCAAATTGGGATCTAGATAATGCTTATGTAATGAGCCCTGAATTATCGTTATCTCCTGGGGGCTTCGACATTGCCTCAGCGGATTCACTCGTAAGAGCTGGAAGCTATAGTAGATATAACGGAGTGGATTTGGATACGGGGGAACATAATCTGGTTGAGATCAGAGATGAAAAACAAATTCGTGTGTTTCAACCAGTTGGCAGTGATACTAGCCTTAAGGTGAAAAAAATTAAAGCATGGACTCATGTGCAAGCATCGGCGTTTAAAGCCGATGGAACTAAGATTGCCGATATTCCTGTTGAGGAAAACGGAGAGGATATTAAATTTGATTATATTTCAAAAATATTAGAGCAACAGGTCGCTTATGTCGAATTAATTAATTCCACTAAGCTAAGCGAAATTAAAGATGTACCTTTCCATAAAGTGAAATTTGAACTGAATTTAGCTTTAAAAATGCCAGCACTTTCAACCTCGGATGCGACTATGCAATTACCAGCATCACTGGCTACAGATGGCGACTCATTCACATACTGGGAAAGTGCGAAGGATATCTTCCCGCAGACGTTAAGCGTTAATCTTGGCAAAATGAATAAAGTTAGCAAAATCACGCTTAAATTGCCGCCAAAAGATGATTGGGCTACGCGTGATCAAGAGATACAGGTTCAGAGCAGCAGCGATGGGGTCAAGTATACAGAGCTAATCCCGGTTAAAGTGTATAGTTTTGATCCGAAGGTACTGAATGTAGTTGAAATACCTTTTAAGCCTACCGAAACGCAATACCTGCAGCTTATTATTACTAATAATACAGGGTGGCCAGCGGCACAGATTTCTGAGTTTGAGGTACGTTAAATAGGCCAGTTTAAATTAGAACAAAACCAGTTGGTTCTTTAATGAATCAACTGGTTTTGTTTAAGAGTGTATGTTAAGTTAGTTGGAGAAGTAAAATTTCCCTTAGAAGATGATTTTTACCATTCAATGACGTAAAATGAACATTAATTGTAACGATTTTATTAGTTTAAGTATAAGAATAATGATAATATTAATAGAAGCTAGAATTATAAAAAGTCATTGAGAATAGGAATGAAACCGCTTTACTGAAAGGATTGAGTAGGTCATGTTTAAATTATTTTCAAAATTAAATTTGAGTAAAAAATTAATTATATTTTTCATTTTTCTAATCGTACTTCCTATTCTATTAGTAGATTGGTTTGTTTCTGTAAAAGTAGCGAATTTAACAGAGGATCAAATTGGCAATACCATATTGCAGCTAGCTAAAACGAGTCATTTAACACTAGATCATATTATTACCTCTGTAGATAGCTCCGCAGAGAAATTAATGGTGACACAGGAAGCACAACAGATGTTTGATGATTCTAATCTGTCTGCTTATGATAGATTACAGAAATTCCTAGCACTTGATAAGTTAACTACGACTTATTCAACCAACTCTTTGAATTTTTCGATCTTTATTCCTGCCCTTTCAGAGTCCTATCCATTTGCACCTACTTCCGATGTTCAGGATACAGGAGTATTTTACTCCGCAGATAGCGCGAATATGGATTGGTTTTTGGATGCAGTCAAGGCGAAAGGCTCAGGAATCATTAGAACCATTAATCAGCTAGGAAATAACCCCATGCATATTAAAACTTCGGGATATATTCGAAAAATGAGTAATACATTAGGAGGAAACTCAAATATTGGTGTTTTAGTGGTTTCTGGGTTAGATGTCTTACTGCAGAAGGAACTGACTCCGCTGAATCTGCCTAAAGATGGAGTTATCATATTTATGAATAATAATAATGTCATATTAAGTAATACCTCCAATTTAGAAATAGGCTCGACTCTTACTCTGCCACCCAAATTAAAAAGTTCTCACGATGGTGTCTATAAAGAGGACGAAGATGGCCACCCTTGGCTGTATGCTTTCCATACGAGCCCAAGCAGTGCAACTAAAATATTATTTAAAATACCGGTTAATTCCATTATTGGCGAGCATGTAGCTGTGCGTGAACTAGTCAATTATTTAATGCTTGCCTATTTTTTGATTTTAATAGTAATAAGTATTTATTTCTCCAGGTACATTTTGAGTCCCTTATCCAAGCTTGCAAGATTAACGCGATCCTTCGAGCCTGGAAGATCAATAGCCGTCGAATTACAGCTCGATCGCAAAGATGAGATTGGCTTGTTGAATAATGCTTTTATTGAAATGACAAAAAGGTTAAATCAAACCATTAATGACAAATATGTATTAGAAATCAAACAAAAAGAAGCTGAATTATCTCTTTTGCATACGCAGATAAATCCGCATTTACTTTATAACACGCTAGAGTCGATTTATTGGCGTACTATGATTGAAGGAAAATCCGAGTCAGCAGAGATGATTCATGATCTTTCTTTATTGATGAGAATTGGCTTAAGCCGTGGTAAAATACTAATTCCGATTTCAGAAGAGCTTAAACATCTTGAAGCCTATATAAGATTACAATCAAAAAGATATGATTACTCATTTGCCCTAAATTGGGATATAGATGAGGAAACAAAGCTATTTTTAATTCCCAAAGTTGTCCTACAGCCACTCGTCGAGAATGCGATTATACATGGCATTCGCAATATGGAGCAAGATGGAGAGCTCTGGATTTCAATTAAAATGCTGGCAAATAAGATTTGTATAAAAATTGAGGATAATGGCTATAAATCCACAGATATAAGCAGGCTGAATCTTGTTTTAGAAGGAGTAGTCCCCTATGAAGGCTTTGGCATTAAGAATGTAAATAAAAGAATCCAGCTTCATTTCGGCACAAACTATGGGCTCAGTTATGAAATCAGGGATGGGGGCGGAGTACGAGCAATAATCAATATTCCGCCAATTTTAGAAGAAATTCAATGAAAGGAAGGTGGTGAATTCATCATGTATAAGATATTAATTGTCGATGATGAGCTTTTTATTTGTAAAGGAATCGCTACTGTTCTCACTAATTCGGATATACCGATTTCAGAAATATTTATTGCACATAATGGATTTGAAGCTTTGGATTATATCCGACTTGAGAATATTGACTTGGTATTAACTGATATTGAGATGGAACGGATGAATGGGATTGAGCTGATCGAGACGATTTTCGAGGAGGCGCCTTATATTCCGATTATCATTTTATCGGCTCATGAGGAATTTGGGTATGCCCAGAAAGCGCTCAGATTCGGTGTGAAGGATTATATTCTGAAACCGATCAGCCCAGCTGATCTTATTAACGTGACCAAGCATTTATTATCGGAACGAGAAACGCGTTTGCGTTCTTCCATAGATGTATCGTTGAATCAAAAATTTTCTTTGGAGGATATGACGTCGAAACGGAACTATATATTGAATGAACTTGTTACAGAAGGCATTAACGAATCTGAAATAGATGAAGTATTCGCTGATCTGGGTTATCGGTTTGATGGGCCTTATTATGGGATGCTAGTGATTAAACTGGATTTGACTAAAGCGGGCTTATTTGAAAAAGAAATTACATCTTTTCGCGATCGCAATTTGTTGAAATATGCCTCTCTGAATGTCATCGAAGAGACATTAAACAAATGGGAAAGCATTGTATTCTATAGTGGCGGTAATACGATTGTTGTCATTCTGCAATACACACAGGAAGAAATGGACAGTATCACGCGTCTCAATGAACGTATGGTCATAGGGCAGCAGCTGCACAATCATCTTTTAACCTATATACATATGAAAAGCATCATCGGAATTAGTCGAATTAAAAAAGGAATTAAGAACTGGCAGGAAATTTTTAAAGAGGCGAATGAAGCCATTATCTGGAGTGAAATTCATAAAGATCATCATGTGTTTTTTATTGAAGATTTTGGCAAGCATGAGGTAACGCCGATTCCGTTGAATCAACCGATAACTAATCAAATTGATGAGCTTAATAATGGTGTGATCCATAGCACTATGCAGTTTATCGATAAGAACTTTCGTCAGAAGGGCTTAAAATTGCAGGATATCGCTGATTCCGTCTACTTAAGTCCCAGCTATTTAAGCTACTTATTCAAGAAAATTGTCGGAACTAATCTTTGGGATTATGTGACAAATCTTAGGATGGAAGAAGGAAAACGGCTTATTCTGACAACCGATAAAAGAAGGTATGAAATTTCAGATGATATCGGATATGAATCACCAGAGCATTTCAGCAAAATATTTAAGAAGCATTTTGGGATTAATCCATCTGAGATTAAAAAGCCGTTAACTTCCTAATAGAATATATATTTTAAGGTAAAGGGGAATAGGGATGATGAGAATAACTAGAGGTGTAATCATTTGCATGCTAGTAGGAGTCATTATTATGGCAGGTTGTACAAAAAAAATGCAACAAACTGTCACCACGACTCCGGGAGATTCTGGAGCCGGAATAAACGCGCCTAATGTGAGTATTGTCTTGAATTCATCTCCAGCAGATAAAACAGAAGAAAATAAGACGTTTGATGCCAAAATCATCCGATTTCTAGCGAAGCATTCCAATGTTAAAATAGCTAAAAACCCTTGGGCGTATCAGAACACGGAGATCGCAGCCAAAATGGTGGCTAACACAGCTCCAACCGAATTTACGACTTGGGCTACAGAGGGCAGATTATTATCAGATCGTAACTGGATCGCAGATTTAAGCGAAAATTTAGCTAGCTGGCCGTATACCAAGGATTTAAACCAAACTGCCCTACAGCCATTTGTGATCAAAGGGAAAATATATGCTGTGCCCATAGACGTTTATTTCATGACAATCACAATCAATAAAAAACTTTTTGCGGATAAAGGGATAGATTTGCCCCCGCTTGATTGGACCTGGGGTGATCTAATGAAAGCAGCAAAAGCGGTGAATGATCCAGCGAAAGGGATTGCTGGATTTATACCAATGGGTAAACGGACAGAAGCAGGCTGGAATTGGACGAATTTCTTATATTCCGCAGGTGGAGAAGTTGAAACCCTTGCAGATGGTAAAGTTACTGCTGCTTTCAACTCGGAAGCCGGGGTGAAAGCAATGACATTCTATAAGGACTTAAATGATGCGGGCGTGCTTCCGTTGAATTGGGCGCTTGCTTATAGTGATGCTTTAACTATGTTTAACCAAGGTAAAGGCGCTATGGTCATGAGTGGAAGCGGGAACGCAATTGATAGCGCAATCAATCAAGGCGGTCTCAAAGCAGCCGATTTAGCGCTATATCCCATTCCTGCAATGGTTAAGGGCGGGAAGCATATAGGTGTGCTTGGTGGAAACTACAAGGTAGTAAACGGGCAAGCATCAAAAAATGAACAGCAAGCCGCGTTTGATTTTATAATTGATGAGTATTTTTCGGATGTTTATATAGATGCCATATCGAAACAAATCGATGAGCAAAAGGCGATTAACAAAGTTTATGTTCCAGCATTGATCAATTATTGGGACGATAAATCAGATTATGGGAAAAAAGTCACGGCTATGTTTGCCAAGCATGATAATATTTTTGTCTATGCCCCAGAATTGAGTGCGTTATTTGTTCCTAAACCAGAAGCTACTTATGAGTCTCAAGCCTATTATGCCGAATTAACAAAAGTAATCCAAAAAGTATTTACAACTCCAGATGTGGATGTTAAAGCGCTATTAGATGAAGCAGCGACGAGACTGCAAATAGATGTTTTTGATAAGGTTAAGATAGGTTAGGCTGTAGCCGGTTTACCATCGTTAAGCACTTGTTTTGTTACTATTGGTCCATTCCTATCAGGAAATGTCTGGGTACTGTTCCTTAGTACCCTTATTTATTTGATACTATTGGGTTATTCACGGGCATGTTTTTATTCATTATACTTATTATAGTAGCTTAGGGAATGATTCAATATATTTAAGAATGGTTAAATGAGAGAAGGCGTACATTCGGAGGTGTGAGTAGTATGAATCATTTAATCGGCAAAAAAGTCATGCATGATGTTATGAATGCTAGGGGTGTCGTTATTATCCCCGCCAAAAAAGTGATTCGCGAGCAGCATTTGGAATTATGTGAACTACATAACGTCGACTTGTTTTCAATTATGCTAGAGTCAGATAATGGTTCTGTTAGCAATCCTGCTAGTGTTCTGGCCGAGCAAGTCATGGAACAATCCTTATTTCTCTTTCAATCTATTAGATTGAACCGTAAAATTCCTGTTTTGGAATTTAAGAATACAATTCTTCCTGTCATAGATCAAATCGCTGAAGATCCTAACCTGTTCAGGCTGCTTAAGGCAGTGAAGGCGAAGGATGAATATACCCATTGCCATAATGTTGGCGTATCTGTAATAGCTACTTTAATTGGCAAATGGCTTAACATGGAAAAGAATGAATTACAGGCTCTGTCACTTGCAGCACTTCTGCATGATGTGGGCAATGTTAGAATACCACTTGAAATGCTGAATAAAGAGGATGTATTTCGCGAGGATGAATTTGAATTTTTTAAACAGCATACCATTTATGGGTATGAGATGCTGAAGGATACCGTTGGTATTAGCAATCGAGTAGCGCTTGCTGCTTTGCAGCATCATGAAAGAGAAGATGGTTCTGGTTATCCCCTAGGCCTTAATAAAGATCAAGTTGAACCATTCAGTAAAATTGTCGCTGTTGCAGATGTATTCCACGCGATGTACTCCAAACGTCCCTATCAAGAGCCTTTTACGATTTCCGAAATTATTCGAGAGCTGAAGGTCGAAAGCTTCGGGAAATTAGACCCTCGTATCGTTTCGATATTTATCCGGAATATTACGAGCAGATTAATCGGGAAACAAGTAGTGCTGTCCGATGGACAAAAAGGCAATATTATTTATATGAATCCTTTCGAGGAAGCGAAGCCGCTCATTCAAATGAATAATAACCATTTTATTGATTTGAGCCGACATCGCATGCTGCAGATTAAAGAAATAGTTTCTTGAAATAATAACTGAATAATAAATTGAAAAGAGCCGATCCCAACGATCGGCTTTTCCTTGTTTCTATTGACGATGCTCCTTATAATAAGTAAAGAGTAAAGAATTCAACTAGGAGTGACAATAATTGTTTAAGCATTTAAGTGGAAACGCCAAAGCTTGTCTCCTATATGAGCCGCTTTTTTTGCTGCCTTATACTTTGTATGTTACATACGCTTCTGTTTTTATGTTAGCTCTAGGAGTTAGTGAAAAAGGCATAGGTTGGATTACCACGTTCGGTCTTGTCTTACAGATTTTCACATCGATGATTAGCGGCTATTTAACTGATAGGATGGGTAGAAGGAATTCTTTGTTAGTTTTTGATTTACTAAGCATCTCCGTGGGTATGTTATTCTTGATATTTGCCCAAAACATCTGGTTTTTTATCATTGCAGCTGCACTCAGCAGCCTCAATAGGATAGCAAATACAGCATGGTACTGTCTATTAGTAGAGGATTCCGAACCTAGCAAGCGTCATCATATTTTTAATATGCTCCAATTGGTAGGTGTGATAGGAGGTTTGTTTGCTCCAATCGGTGGATGGATGGTCAGTGAGTGGACTTTAATACCAGCAGTTCGGATCATGTATGTTATTGCTGCAATTAGCATGACGCTGATGTTTATCGGACGCCACTACTCAACCTATAATACGGAGATTAGCAATCGCAAGCGTGAAGATAATAAAAGCATGGACTGGGCTGCGATGATTAAGGAATATACGGGAGTGCTGCGTGTTATTTTTGCGAATCGCTCATTGCTGTTAATTTTCTGTGTTTACATAATGTTTCAGTTTCAGCTAACTATAAAAAATACCTTTTTATCCGTTTACTTGGTTCAAGTTCTGCATTTCCGAGATGCGTTTATTGCTATTTTTCCTGCTGTTACTTCAGCAGCCATGCTGCTTTTGATGCTATTTGTAGTCCCTAGGCTAAATCATGAACGTTTAAATCAGTATATGATTATTGGATTTATCATTTCTGCGGCAGCGATTGTCTTGCAAATCCTGCTGCATGATGGACAAATTCTTCTTATGATCGTAAGTGCAGTTCTATCAGCGGTGGGAACCATTCTGACTTATCCTTATCTAGAAGCAGCTGTGGCCAATACAATGGATGACGATAAAAGGGCGGGGATGCTTTCCATATTGTCCGTTCTAATATTAATCTTCATTTCCCCAGCAGGCGCAATTGGCGGTTGGAGCTATTCTATCGATCCAAGACTACCTTTTCTCCTAATAGTGGCTGCTTTTCTGTTAAGTGCACTATTGATGTATTTCTACAAAACTAAAAAGTAAAACAGTGAATTATCAAACCGCTTTCCATTTATACGTGAATCGTTTAAAATACGGAGATTAGCCTGTAATTAAAAGGTAAAGGGGGAGCTCGTATTAGTGTTTCGATGGTAACTGCGTTTATACCTGTGATCTTTCTCGGTTTGCTGTTTGCTGTTGTTTATCTTGTTCCAAAATGGATTCAGCGACAGAAGGATAATCGTGAGGAACTAATTAATACTCCAGCAACCGTGATATCTAAAAGAATGAACGTTACAAGCAAGTATATTGTGAGCCATACGTATCATGTCAGCTTTATATTCCCAGATCAACATAAGCTAGAGCTGAAAGTCCCACCAAAAGAGCTAGTGAATTTTGTTGAGGATCAGCAGGGGCAATTGCAGTTTCAAGGTGAACGGTTCCTATCATGGAATCCAGTAAGGGAAGCTTCTAAGTAAGATATATATAAGCTTAAGGTTGGAATTGTCATTAGACATTTCAGCCTTATTTTTTGGTGGGCATTTCGTCTAACCAATATCGCAGGGGTGTAAAATAACTAAAATGAACGTTCCTCACTTTACTAAAAATTGGATTAAGTTAAAAGGTGATTCTTATATGTCGCAATTTCTTAGTCGATTATCTGAATCTTATAGTATCAACGAATAAAAAAATGTGTTAACTTATTAACGTGACGTAATTTCGTAGTTATATCCAAGGAGGCAGGAACCAAGTGATTAAAGTGGCTATCTTAAGCTTTTGGCACGTGCACGCAGATGATTATGCTAAACAAGTTATTGGAAACAATTCAACGCAATTGGTTGCAGCATGGGATGAGCTTCCTGAGAGAGGGAAGAAGGAAGCGGAAGCACGAGGATTAATCTGGTATGATTCTTTAGATGAATTATTGGCTAATCCGGATATAGATGCAGTAGTTGTAAACGCACCCACTAATATTCATCGGGACGTAATGGTAGCAGCGGCGAATGCTGGGAAACATATATTTACAGAGAAGGTTATTGCTCCTACAGTACATGAAGTTAATGAAATTCTGGCAGCAGTCGAACTTAATAAAGTGAAATTGACCATATCTCTGCCAAGATTAAATGATAGTTATACACTTGCGATTCAAAAGCTGTTGAAAGAGGATGTTCTAGGCGAACTGACGCAGACTCGTGTGCGTTTATCACACAATGGAGCAACAGCAGGCTGGCTTCCAGAGCATTTTTACAATTTAGAGCAGTGTGGCGGCGGGGCATTGATCGATCTTGGTTGTCATCCGATGTATTTAACACGTCTATTTTTGGGACTTCCTGAAAGTGTAAGTGCTAATTACGGTTATGTTTTGGGCAAAGAGGTCGAAGATAATGCGGTAGCTATTCTACGTTACGCGAATGGGGCACTAGGTATTGTTGAAGCAGGCTTTGTTAATGACCATTCCCCTTTTTCCATTGAGCTTCACGGTAAGAAAGGCAGTTTGTTCTACGGTACTCCTGAGAATAAAATGGTCTATCGCAGCAGCTTAACACCAGAATCCGCTTGGATAGAAGTCGAAATGCCAGCTCCAGTGATACCTGCTTTTGACCAATGGGTCGAGCATATTGAGAATGGGACAATAGCTACGGAAAATATAGAGCTTGCACTTGATTTAACCAAGCTAATGGAAGCATCGAACTTATCAGTTAAATTGAATCGCGTTGTTGCATTAAATGAGCTTATATAAAATGGAGCGCGCTCCTTTTCCTTATCAGATAATGGAGACCAGAGCCGACGCATTGGACCGTTTGGATGTTCAATTTCAATGGGGAAATTATGGCTTTAGATTATTACGCTGCCATTTAGTCAGTTTTCCCCCAGGTAAAGTGGTTTCTTTTCATCAGCATTCGGATTATGAGTTCCATTTTATCCCGCGAGGAAAAGGCAAGGTTATTCTTAAGGATCAGGTATTCGCTTTACAGCCCGGCATGATGTATTTAACAGGTCCAGGTTTGGAACATTATCAGGAAGCCGATAGTATGGAAGCTATGGAGGAATTGTGTCTGCAAATTGAAGCTGTAAAACTGTTTGATTGCGATAAAGTGCCTGATCATTATTGGGGCAACCGCAATGATATACTTGAAGCGGATTCTTGTATGAAACAGCTGGACCATCTTCCGCAATTTCCGACATTGGATCATTACCACGCTATGCCTTGTTTTATTGAGGCCTATCGTGCATGGTCAGGTGATAAATTAGGTGTCTATTCAACCATTCATCAAGCCATTATCCAGATTCTATTGCGAACCGTACAAGCCTATGATATAACCAGAGATTCTTTTAAGATTCCCTCTCGTGATATGAATATGCACCGGTTTCTGCTGGCTACGCAATTTATGGTTGATAACTATGCAAGGCCATTGTCTTTGGAGGATGTGGCGGAAAAGCTGTCAATCAGCGGTCGCCAGCTGCAGCGTGTCTTCTTGGAGAAATCCGGATTTTCCTTCAGTAGATATCTAGAAGATTTACGTCTAGCCCATGTCAGCCGTGAGCTGATGGAAAGCGAAACCTCTGTGCAAGACATTGCCCTTCAGCACGGTTTTACGAGCAGTAATTATCTTTACTACGTTTTCCGTAAACGGTATGGGATGACGCCTAATCAGTATAGAATCACCAATCGAAAGGAGGGATGATATGGATCCTATCGCATTGCAGTTATATTCGATTAAAGAGCTAACGGCTGTAGACTTTCTTGGGACCTTAGAAAAAGTAGCTAAAATTGGTTACGATGGTGTGGAGTTTGCGGGTTATTTTGACACTTCGGCTAAGGATTTAAAAAAGGTGTTAGACGGGTTGAATCTTCGAGCCGCAGGCAGTCATGTTGGCATCGATGATTTGAAGAATAATCTAGAGCATTCGATTGCTTATGCATTAGAGATTGGCAGTCCTTATGTGATCTGTCCCGGTCTCCCTGAGGAAATGCGCAGTAGTGCGGATGACTACAAAAGGATAGCGGATTTTTTTAACCTAGTGGGTCAACGCTGTAAAGAGAATGGGCTGCAATTTGGCTATCACAATCATGATTTTGAATTCCAGCAATTTGATGGTGAATTTGCTTTAGATCTTATTGCGAAGCAAACGGAATCCGATTTGGTGTTTCTCGAGCTAGACACCTATTGGGTGGAGTTCTCCGGGCTGCGTTCGATTGATTTTATTGAAAAATATGCGGAACGCTGTCGAATCCTTCATATTAAAGATATGAAAAGCTTGGCGGATAAACGAAATACTGAGGTCGGCGCAGGAATCATGGATTTTAAAGCAATTATCGCTGCAGGACAGAAGCAGGGTGTTCAATGGTATACCGTGGAACAAGAAGCATTCGAAATCCCACAGCTTACTAGCATTGAAGCAAGCTTAAAATATTTAAAATCAATTATCTAACATACACCAAAAGGAGAATGACAAATGGAAAAGAAAGTAAGAGTAGCGATTATTGGTTGCGGCGGTATCGCCAACGGGAAGCATATTCCAGCTTTGTCTAAGTTGGATACAGTTGAATTGGTTGCATTTTGCGACATTATCGAGCAAAAAGCTCTTGACGCAGCAGCATTAATTGGGACTACAGGTATTCGCGTATATACCGATTATAAAGAACTACTAAAGGATGAAACGATTGATGTTATCCATGTTTGTACGCCAAACAAATCACATTCCTTTATTACCATTGATGCATTAGAAGCGGGCAAACATGTATTGTGCGAAAAACCAATGGCAAAAACATCTGCCGAAGCAAGACTAATGGTTGAAGCTGCTAAAAGAACGGGTAAAAAGCTGACTATTGGCTACAACAATCGCCATCGTCCGGATTCTGTTCATTTGAAGAAGATCTGTGAAAGAGGAGATCTTGGAGAGATTTATTATGCTAAAGCACATGCTATTCGCAGACGTGCAGTACCTACTTGGGGTGTATTCCTTAATGAGGACGAACAAGGTGGCGGACCGCTGATCGATATTGGGACACATGCATTGGATCTTACCCTTTGGTTGACGAATAATTATAAGGTTAAAAGTGTTGTAGGTAATATCTATCACAAGCTAGGAAGCAAGAAAGATGCTGCTAATGCTTGGGGTTCATGGAATCCAGAAGAATTCAAAGTGGAAGATTCTGCTTTTGGTTTCATCACCATGCAAGATGGAGCGACGATTGTAATAGAAGCAAGCTGGGCATTGAATAGCTTAGATATCGATGAAGCTAAATCCACTTTATGCGGTACGGAGGGTGGAGCCGATATGAAGGAGGGCTTGCGAATTAATGGCGAGGACATGGGCAAGCTTTATGTGAAAACTCCGGATCTTGGCATTGGCGGAGTTGCCTTCTTTGATGGTTCTGAAGAAAAAGATTCCGATCGTGAAGCTAGATTATGGATTGATAACATTATCCATGATACAGATCCAATAGTTTTACCTGAGCAAGCATTGGTAGTTACGGAAATTCTTGAAGCCATCTATGAGTCAGCTAGAACGGGTAAAGCTGTTTATTTTGAATAAGGTACAATGGTAGTTGTAAGATCTATATTATTGTATACTAAGGTAAGTTAATCCCATATCTATCGGGCATGAAGCACATCTCGATTCTAGACCTTAAGGGTCTGGATGAGGTGTGTTTTTTTTGTTATGGGATCAACTTGGTTTGCTTAACAGCTAAGAAAAACTTTGGTATACTATAAGGAAGGTTGGGGATTAGTTGATAAAAAGATTAAAGCCAAAAAATGATTTTATTTTCCAAATTCTAAGTATAAGTTTTGGTACTTATACTGACCTTAGAATTCCGGACAAACGCCGTCTTAAGACGGCATAACTGTTTATCCTTGAAAATTATTTGGTGAAGAGGAAGTTAAAGAGAGTCTCGCAACAGTATTATTTCGAAAAGCAATTGATGTATAACTAAATAAAAGGATAAGTTGAGGTGTAAAGTGACTGAAATTCGTTTTGTTAATAATGAGGAATTAAAACATGCTGCTGCATTGTCAGACTCGATTTTTCGGGATTCTGAACAAACGTCTATGGGAGTTGCTTTCCCACAAATATTCTCATCAGGACTAAACCAATCCATGGCAGCATTTGAAGCTGGGAAATTGGTTGCCTTTATGGGACTTGTACCTAATATCATTAACATAGGTCGTTCTCAGCTCCAGGTTCATAGCTTGGGTTCGGTTTGCACGGATTCCGAATATCGTGGTAAAGGGCATGCAAGTTTACTATTGGAGCAAATTTATACGTTTATTAAAGATTCAGGGTCTTCCTTGCTATTGGTATCGGGGGATCGGACTTTATATACGAGATCTGGCTGTAGAAAGTTTGGCGAGATTAAACACTACTCCATAACTGTGCAGGATGCTGAGACTATTCGTCAATCTAATGAAGGAAGCTCCGTAAACTTGAGATTATTTGAAGCAAAAGACGCTTTTGCCTTACACAAGTTACGGAAAAATAATAGCGTTGCTTTTGAAGAAAGTCTGTTTGGCACAACTCAATTGATCGAGAGTGAAGCTGTTGCCAGCATCGCTAAATTAAAACATAAGTTATATGTTGCAGAGCTTGCTGGGAAAATAATTGCTTCTCTAATTGTTGCTGTTCAAGATAAGCATGCTTCAAAAGCGGAGCCGTTTATCGTAGAATGGAATGGGGTTGCAAGCGTGGCAGTTAATTTGATTGCTTATGCCATACAACAGGATTCCCTTGCGAAAATCAACCTATATTCTCCATGGCATGAACTGGACATGCACGAAACACTTGAAGGAGTAAGTCACACAACAATTCATAATTCTGGAACTATTAAGATTGTGGATTCTAAGAAGCTTTGGGAACAGCTACAGCCTCACTTAAATGAAAAAAGTCCTGATGCATCTGCTGTTGTTGAATTATTAGAAGCTGACGAGGCAGATACTGTCCAATTATCCGTCTTAGGGAATGTGATTCGACTAAGCTATGACGAGGTTGTTGATTTACTATTTAACCCACTAGCCAATGTGCCTTTATTAAAACCATATAAATCTGTATTAGATCATTTATTCCCGATTGCGTTTCCTTATACAGCGGGACTTCATTATGTGTAATCGTTAGATCCATTACAGAAAACATTTATCTAAAATATTACAAGAGACACCTCAGAGAGGATGTCTCTTTCTTTATATTTAATTTGACAGGTAACTTAGGAAGTGAGAGTATAATATTACCATTATGAAAATATCTCAATTTGAAACAATTTATATTTGAATGAAATAAGCGATAAGGAGGCGAATGACTTGTCAACAACGCTCGATTTAAACCATGTGGAAGCATACAGTGAGTTTATGCAAGAAATAGGTCAGGAAATGAAACAATATTCAGAATGCTTTCAAGGAAGCTGCCAGCTGAATCGTACGGAATTTACATTAATAGATGTATTAAGACGGCAAGGCTCGATGATGATGAAGGATTTAAGCACATATCTAATGGACGTAAGCCTTAGTACGTTAACGCGACTTATTGACCGATTGGAAGCAGATAATTATGTGAAACGTTCAACAGATCCCAAAGATCGTCGTTGTTTCATGATATCGCTAACTGATAAAGCTGCTGCAATATTGGAAGGATACCCGAAGCTGACCTCCGAATTAGCGGCTGAAATGCTGAAAAGTCTAACTGAAGCTGAGCAGGCTACATTAATGCAATTGATTCAAAAGATGAGGCCACAAATAAGTAAAAGCAGGGGAGGGATTAAGGATGAAGCTGGAGCTTACAAAGCTTAATGACAAAAAGGGTTTTTGTCCTGTTGCATTTAAAAAGTTTAGTTTTCTATTCTGGAGTTTATTTGGTTTTGCGGCTTTGGCGGCAGTTGCTTTAAATTTGATATTTGATTCCCCATTATTACTCGGGCTTTATGCATACCCGATTATTTTTCTAGCTATGGTGCAGATTACATACCCGGCGTTTATTGGATTAGCGGCTGTTTTGTTGAGCACGGTTTTCTTATTCGCTTCACCTGAACCGATTTTATTAGCAGTAATGGCTTCTTTTGCCGGATTGATGCTCTTAACAAAGCGGGTCATATTTATATCTAATCGTAATTTTAAAGGCAAGAATGAGCAAGAGGATATGCTGCTTAATACTGTTTTCTCTTTAGCTAAAACAATTGATGCCAGAGATCAATATACAGCTTTTCACTCCCATAATGTTGCTGACTATGCACGTAATATTGCTAAAGAGCTTGGTCTTCCACAAAGAGAAGTGGATTCCATTTATTTGGCTGGTTTGATTCATGATATTGGTAAGATTGGCACTCCGGATCATATCTTGCAAAAAGTAAGTCGGTTAACAGAAGATGAATATGAAACTATGAAAAAACATTCCGAGGATGGATATCAAATCATCAAGGATATCAAAAAATTCGAGGAGTTAGGGATAACTGACATGGTGCGTTATCATCACGAGCGTTTCGACGGAAAAGGCTACCCCCAGGGTCTAAAAGGCACAGAAATTCCGCTAGGAGCGCGAATTCTAGGGATAGCTGATGCGTTTGATGCAATGACTACAAATCGTTCTTATCGCCCCAAATTAGCAGTTGAGACGGCATCCGATGAACTGCAGCGTCATAGCGGTACTCAGTTTGATCCCATTGCTGCCAAAGCTTTTCTTAAAGTATTGAAAAGAGAAGGCAAGCTGCAGCAGCAAGAGGAACCGGTTTATGGCAACGTGCAAATGGCATAATTAGAGTATACATTTAGGCGGAAAAAGTTTTTTTTATTTCCAATAAGCTAGTTTCAGGGTCTGTCGAAGGGTTATATTCTAATCCAATATAGCCTTTATAACCTAACTTCTGAATGGCTTGGATGACATTAATATAATTAATTTCCCCAGTGCCTGGCTCTAATCGACCTGGATGATCGGCAACATGGTAATAGCCGATTTGATCAAAATATTCTGTAATATTAGGGATTAAATTACCCTCAGTAATTTGCTGGTGATAAACGTCAAATAGGAATTTAATTTGATCATTGCCAACCTGCTCGACAATGTAAGCTGCTTCAGAAGATTTATTCAGAAAATAACCTTTATGATCCAATAACGCATTCAAGGGCTCCAAGATTAAGGTCACTCCTGTGTTTTCAAGCAGGGGGATACTGGCTTGCAGCCCTTTAACTATGCTATCAATTTGCACCTCGCGAGATATACCATCTAACCCATCACCGGAGAATACGATTAGAAAGGGACATTTTAATTGCTTTGCCGCGTCTAAGCTTTGTTCCAAATCGAGCAAGAATTCTTCTCTACGTGAAGGATCAACAAGCGGAATAAATCCGGCACACATGGAAGCCACCTGAATCCCAAGCTCGTTAGAAGCCTCAAGCACCAATCCCAAATCCTTGTCTCTCCAGCCCCAGAATTCGAATGCAGAGAATCCCAGTTGACTAACCTTCTTAATTTTATCAGTAAAGGCAAGACTGCTTTTATTAAATATTATTTCAATAGATGGAGAATAGATCATGTAATCACTCGTTTCTATTAGGAAATGTGGATCATATCATTTTAATTATAAGTGTTGTTGAACGTTATGGACAACAAAAAACGGTTTCTAACAAAGACAAGTAATTCTATTTATTCTAAACTAAGAATGTATTAATGCCTGAAGAAAAATACAAGGAAGTAACCCACGGCTGGATAGCTACGCGAGTTACTTCTTTTTGTGTTTGAAAACATTCGATTAAGCAGCATTACGGGCAGCTACTTGAACTGCTTTGCGGGCTGGAAGGAACCAAACGAGCACGACTACCAGAGAAACTGTTATAAATACAGCTGAACCCATTATGGATACAGAAATAGCGTGTGCAAAGTGTTGTTTTGAAGGTACTGCTGATCGGTTGACTGCTTCAAAGACTGTAATCAGAACAGCTAAACCCAATGAACTGCCAGTTTGCTGTGCGACATTAATAAGACCCGATGCGGCGCCTGAATCACGAGAATCTACATCTGACAATCCAAACGACGTGAATGGAAGAAACACCATTCCTGCACCCATACCCATGATTAGCAAGGGGATAAAAATTTGTGGAAAGAATTGAGAATCTGCTGAGATTTGGCTCAACCAACTCGTACCTATAATTGCGATTATCAGACCGGCGATTAGGACCTTTAAATTTCCAAACCGCGTTATCAGCCATGGCATAAGATACATCATCCCGAACATCACACCTGTAAAAGGCAGAAATGCCAGGCCCGATTCAAAAGAAGTGAAATCAAGTACGTTTTGCAAAAATTGCGGGACAAAGAAAAATAATGAAAAATTACCGCATAAGAACAGGAATCTGCCGAGATATGCCCCTGACCGTTTACGGCTCGAAAACAGACGGAGTGGTGTAATCGGTTGTTTTGCACGGGCTTCGATAAACACGAATGCCACTAACAATACAACGCCAATACTAAGTGCAAGCAATGTCTCCAATTTACCCCAGCCATTTGCTGCAGCCTGAATAAAACCAAATACCAGTGCGGTTATTCCGATAACAGATGTTAATGCACCCATTAAATCAAAATGCCCTGTATTCTTCTCCGTTTCCGGTAAGTATCGTGGCACCATAATGAGCATAGCAATCCCAATCGGTACGTTGAGAAACATTCCTACCCGCCAAGAAATTAGATCTGTCAGTATACCGCCAAGAATAAGGCCAATACTGCCGCCTGCGCCGGATACAGCACTGAATAAAGCGATCGCTTTCGTACGTTCTTTGGCTTCCACAAAAGTCACCGCCAATAATGCGAGCGTGGATGGTGTTGCTATTGCTGCCGCAAGGCCTTGAAAAGCACGAGTAATCAACAGAAATTCAGCCGATTGTGCAAAACCTACTAGTATAGAGGCGAGTGTAAATAAAGCAATACCTACGCTAAACATTCGCCTTCGCCCTAGAATATCACCCGCTCTCGCGCCAAGCAGCAATAGCCCCCCAAAAGCTAAAATATAGGCATTTTGCACCCATGTTAAATTAGCAGTCGTTATATGAAGGGTACGACCGATTTCAGGCAGTGCCGTTACCATAATGGCCGAGTCAAGCACAACCATAAGCTGGCATGCAATGATAATGGTCAGAATAATTCGTTTAGTCTTATTGATACTAATCATCCTTTCGTGTGTAGATCGAGTTGATGATTAGAATCATAGCACACGTTTTAATCAAAGTAAACACTTTACATACTTTTTGTCTATTATGTAGTTATTGTGTTTTTATTTGTTAATTATGTATAATAAGAAGGAGAGTTTGCAGGAGGGGATCTAATGAATATGATTTTAGATAGCCAAAAAGAAATAACAAAAAGTAAATTACTGAAAAAGTTACTCTCGTCTGTTACGGTGGATGGTTTCCAGCATTTGCGGATGGATGACATTGCTAAGAATATGGCTGTAAGCAGAGCCACCATGTATAAACACTTTTCTTCGAAAGAAGAAGTTATCGAGGGCGTTGTGCGAATTTTTATAGATTATTTAGAAAAGCTGGAGGATCCAACTAAAGAAGATGGCGAAAAAATGTTCGGAATGTGGTTTCAAAAATTATTTGAGCAGTCGGTGAATCTTGTCGGCAGGATCACAGACGTATTTCTCAAGGATCTTCAAGTGACTTTTCCAGATTTATACGATACTCTAAAAAGCACATTGAATAAGCGCGAAAAGATGACCCTTGAATTTTACCAGGATGGAAAAAACAAAGGTATTTTTAATCCAATCAATGAGAAATTCATTTTACTCCAAGACAATATTTTGCTGCGAGAGATTATGGATATTAAGTTTTTACTCTATAACCAAATGTCCATCCAACAAGCTCTCAATGACTATTATGAGTTTAAAAAAATACAATTATTCAAAGCGGAAAAGCTGTCGATTGTAGATGATGCAATCATAAAGCCAATCATAGAGCACGTGGTTGAAAAGTTTAATCGGTCCTTGTAAAGGACTTGCTAATAATTAACTTCTACCCTATAATGATAATGATTATCATTATTAATTACGGGGGAACTTAGATGAAGCAGGTTAGAAGCAAGTCAGCAAGAAGTTTTTATGTATTAATTGTATTAATAGGATTATTGGTATTGTCAGCATGCGGCAATAGCAGCAAGACAGCTGAATCTGCAGCACCTGCAGCATCTGTTACACCAGCTGAATCTATTGCTGCTTCCGCCACACCTGCTGCTTCAGTAACACCTGAGGCAACAAGCTCAGCTTCAGCAAATGAAACGAAGATCTACAAGGACACTAGCGGTGAAGTTACGATTCCGAAGAATCCTCAACGAATTGTTGAATTGACAGGCAGCTATTCCGGCAATCTGCTTGTGCTTGGCATTAAGCCTATTGGCTTAACGCAGTCTGCATTAGACAATCCTTATTTTAAAGGAAAAGTGGACGGGATCCAAAGCATAGGTGACGGTTCCTCTTATGAAAAAGTCTTGAATTTGGCACCGGACTTGATTATTAGCTGGAACTTTATGGATGAAGCTATATATGAGAAGTTTTCCAAAATTGCTCCTGTTGTGCGCCTTGAATATGGAAAGTATAATTATCGTGATCTGCTAGTAGAATTTGGGAAAATAACTGGTAAAGAGCAGCAAGCACAGGAATGGTTAGATGCATGGAATAAGAAAATTGCGGATTACTTACCTAAAATCCAAGATGTGGTCGGGGATAAAACGGTTTCCATTCTACAGCCGTTTGCTAAGGGTATCTACGCATTTGGAGATAACTATGCCAGAGGCGGAGAAATCTTATATGGAGATTTCAAGCTAAAGGCCCCTAAAATTATTCAAGAAAAAGCGATAGATACGCATACTGGTTATGCTGAGTTTTTACTTGAATTGCTGCCTGAATATGCGGGAGATTTTATGTTTACGAGTAATTGGGGATGGGATGATTCAGATCCTAAAACCGTATATGACAGCAGCCTGTGGAAAAACCTTCCTGCTGTGAAGGATAATCGAGTATATCAAATCGATCCTTTAGGTTCCTATTTTAATGATCCAATTTCATTGGAAGCACATCTCGATTTAATCGTTAAAGGCTTTTTGGGAGAATAAAGATAAGGACGGTTTTCCATTCAAGCAACAAATGGGAAATCGTCCTTTTTGCAATACTCTATATTAAGCAGCTTTATTTATAATTACGGATCGAACGGTTATTGAGTATCGACTTAGCGGAGCCAGCTTTAGCTACGTCAATTAAGCAGTTAGCGAGCGTTGCGGCATCAACGCTAAAGTCATCCGTAAAACGGTCTACAACCGAAGCAATCGGCACAAAAAGTGTAGGGATGAGAGGTCGTTTCTGCCCGGGATACGCGGGTCGAATAAAGGCAGGTCGAAAATTAATAACGTTTGGACTTAATTTTGCAAGTTCTTTTTCTGTGCGTCCCTTAATCTTGCCATAAAGAGACGTACTTTTCTCTTCTTGGTCAGCAGCACGGCCGCTAAGGAAGCAAAATCTCATATTGGGATTAACTGCTAGCATTTAGAATCAAGGCGACCACAGATTTGGATGGGATGCAGAAATTATATGTAGAGGCTGCTAGATGGATTAGCTCCTCGCAAGGTATTAATCAATGGAATGAAGCTACATTTACTCAGGATTATTTGGAACAATTTATTAGTGGGAATGACGTATTTGTTGCTTATTTAGAGGATGAGCTTGTTGGCTGTTTCTCTGTCCATTGGGAATATGAAGACATATGGAAAGAGCAGTTTCATGAGAATGCTGGTTACGTTCACAGACTAGCGGTATCGCGCAAATATAAAGGGCGGGGTTTTGGGGGCCATTTTCTGATTTGGGCGGAAACCTACATTAGAAACAAAGGTAAGGGATGGTTAAGATTGGATTGTATGGCGGACAACCCCTCGTTGAATCGATACTATCTTAGTCAAGGATTTATTTTTAAGGGAAGATATGACGATCAAGGCTGGAGTGCAAGCTTATACGAGCTTGAAATTAAAGATTAGGCATATATGGAAAAGCCGCACAGCCGATTACCCTTGTGTTATATTAAGTATGGGCGTATAAACTTAAATTAAATGATACAGAATTGTTATTTTTATCATTTTAATTAAATTATTGACACAGTTGATACAAGGTTATATGATTGTCACAAACCCAAAAATGAATCGGAAGTGTCCGTATACATGATCTTAAAAATCTTCCAATCGAAAAAATACCTTATTAAGATATTTCTCTGGATTACTGTAGTGACTTTATTAATTGTTTCTTCCTTTTCTGCGCTTATTTACTTTAATGTAGAGAGTAAGGTATTTAAAAGCGAATATGAAAACAGTCGAAAATTGTTGGTACAAATGAAATTTAATATTGATTATTTGGATACGATGATTAACAATCTGACACTTTCCACTTACAGTAATAATAAGGTGAAGGCGTTGATGTATTTAAACGAAGAAGAAACCTTCGACAATTTAAATATCGTTAATAACCTAAATGACACCATTGTAGCTAACAACTCATTCATCCATTCGATTTATATTTATAACAATCATAAGAAAATATATTACTCGACCTTTAATGGGATTTTTCAACAGGATCTGCAATTGGATCAAGCGCTTGAAACCTATAAAGTGATCCCAACTCTGAAAGCAATTGTTCGCAAAATGGGTGATCAGACTGTTTTGAGCTATGTGATGTATGAGAATATGGATAAAGCGAACCATATGGATGGCGCAGTGATTCTTAATATTAAATTAGACTGGCTGCTGAAGAATATTAAGGCGATTAATCAAGTAAATGAAACTACACATAGCCAGATGTATATATTGGACAGTAAGGATCAGTTTATCGAGATGGATCAAGCAAATCCAAGTGTCGATGAGCCGCTAAAAACAGCATTAAAGGGCGCATTTGACAATACTATTCTCAGTAATAAGCCAGGTGAAAGCGAGAAGACAGGATTTTTCACAAAAAGATTAAATGGTGAAAAGTTTATTGTCTCCTATATTCATTTAGAGAATACAGGCTGGACGCTATTAGAAACGAAGCCATATAATGAAGCCTATGCTAATTTAAAACAGCTATTGGATATGATTCTCTTCATAACGGCTGCCGTTTTCATTGCGGCTTTACTGCTTTCTTTCTCCGTATCCAGAGGGATCTATCGTCCTGTAAAACGCTTGATTGAGCAAACCTCCATAACTGGAGGCGCAGAACAGACAGGAGCTTCCTTGCTGCAGAATCAGGATGAGTTCGCATACTTGAGTGGGGTCTATCAGCAATCAAGAGAACGGCTTAATCAGTATAATTTAGAGAAAAATAACAATACCGCCATTATGAAGCTTTATTTTCTGAAAAAGCTCTTGATCAATAGCTCAAGCTTGAATTCGTTTGAATTTGAAGGCTTATTGAAGGAATTGAACGATTCATTAAGCAAAGATAAACCGTTTGTATTATGTGTGCTGCGAATCGATAATTATAAGGAATTTTTGCAAAGCAAAAGCTTGAATAATCGTGAATTACTGCGTTTTGCCATTTCCAACATTACGACGGAATGTATATCCGAAGCGTTTGTTGCTCAAACAGTAGACATGAAAGAGGACTCCTTTACCATTTTATTAAATGTCGAAGATCATGCCGATTATGAGGAAAGGCTGAAACAGCTGCTTCAAGCAGCGCAGAGTTATATAACAAATTATTATCATGTATCCATTTCCGTAGCGATTAGTAGTAGAATCACAGAATTTGCTGCGATTACAGTGGAGTACAATAATGCGTATAATTACAGCTTATATAGATATATTTTTGGCAATAAAGTGATCATTTCAGAAGCCCTTATTGCGAAGCAGATCGGTACAGAGGATATTGAAGATGTATTGGAATTGGAAAACAAATTTATAGATTCAGTCCGCAAAGGTGATTTAGCTAAAATAGGTGATAAGTTTGATGTATTATTTGAGCATATTAGCAAATTAGAATATAACGATATTATGTTAGTTAATATGCATTTGCTGCATCATTTTAGAAAGGTGATTTACGAATTAAATCATATGCGCAAGGAGCCGATCAGTGTCCACGATTTGTTAATGAATCGCGACCTTAACGAGCTGGAAACTTTAGACGAATTTAAACAGCATTTACGAGGAATCTTGAATACTATCGGAGATGAAGGCAAAGAAATTGGCATTAAGGGTAACTTGGTTGTGGCTGATACGATTAAAGAAATCATTAACAACAACTATCATGATTCCGAATTAGGCGCTGCTGGGATATCCGCTATGCTAAAGCTGACACCTTATAAATTAAGTAAAATTTCCAAAGAGTATTTCGGCATGACGATTCCAGAATATATCAATGAAATTAGGTTAAACAAAGCCGTAGAATGGATGGAGAATTCTAAGCTTAGTATTCAAGAAATTATGCGAAGAGTGGGTGTAGAAAACGAAAGCTATTTCTATAAGCTATTCAAAGCTAAGTTTGGGACGACTCCTAGAGAGTATAGAGCAGAACGTTCATAAACCCAGTAAAATCAGCCATCGACCCTGTGTCGGTGGTATTTTTTTGCGAAAATTACAGTATGCGTTTAAGTGAGTTTGACTATTTTACAGTACTTTTTTAAGCATGCAAGAATGAGCAGTTTACGAAAAACCCTTCAATTGGGTATGCTCGGAACATCAGAAATAAGCAACTCAGAAATGGCTTAAGAAAGGATGAAAGATATTGAGAATCGTAAGGGGTTTGAAAAACGAATGGAAGCATTTTCTCAGAGCAAAAAGCCTATTCTTGATTAGCTTGCCGGCTATTCTTGTGGTACTGATCTTTTATTATTTACCGATGTTTGGGATTGTGATCGCTTTTAAGGATATCAATTATGCCAAAGGGATTTGGGGAAGCGACT
This sequence comes from Paenibacillus psychroresistens, assembly GCF_009728935.1. Classification (GTDB taxonomy): domain Bacteria; phylum Bacillota; class Bacilli; order Paenibacillales; family NBRC-103111; genus Paenibacillus_AC; species Paenibacillus_AC psychroresistens. Next base: position 1,214,409 of record NZ_CP034235.1, read on the forward strand.
GGGCAGGCTTTAATAATTTTAAATTTTTCTTCACTTCGCAGGATGCATGGCGAATAACACGAAACACACTCTTATTAAATGGATGCTTTATCGTTGTAGGTATTTTTTGCTCCGTCATCATTGGTTTGTTAATGGCTGAATTAAGCCGCAGGCTGGTGCGAATTTTTCAAACTATTCTTTTCTTTCCTTATTTTCTCTCGTGGGTGGTTGTCGGATTTATCAGCTTTATTCTACTTAATCCTTCCTATGGGGTTATCAATAAAGCTTTGGAATTCTTCCATATGACATCTATCGATTGGTACAGTAAGCCGGGTTATTGGCCGACCATCTTGACTCTAACTTACTTATGGAAAAATGTTGGGTATACGGCGATCATCTTTTTTACGGGTTTAATCTCGATCGATGCCAGTTATTATGAGGCAGCTGCTATTGATGGAGCCTCCAGATTTCAACAAATTATGAAGATCTCGATTCCATTAATCATTCCTTTGATTACATTGCTTGTCATCCTCAACGTAGGTCGGATTTTTTATTCGGATTTTGGATTGTTCTACTTCATTCCGCGAAATGCCGGCACCTTGTATTCGACAACGGATGTTATTGATACGTATGTATTCCGCTCCTTGCGAGTTGTTGGCGATTTAGGTATGGCATCTGCTGCAGGCTTGTATCAATCGGTAGTGGGTTTAGTCTTAGTTGTGATTACCAATTTCATTGTCCGAAAATCCAACAAAGAGAATGCTTTATTCTAAATTCGAGGAGGTGAACCGATTTGCAGGTTTCTATAGAAAGCGAACGCAAGAATAACAGGATGATTGTGCTATTTTTCAGTATTGTATCGATTCTGATCATTCTTCCTGTGCTTTATATTGTTTCAGTTTCATTATCGTACGATGCCGATATTTCTAGATATGGTTACCAATTAGTTCCACATAGAGTCACTTTCCTGGCGTACACGTATATTTTTCAAACTTCTAATGCTTTGCTGCACTCTTATATGATTACAGCTATTGTTACTGTAGTTGGAACTTTCTTGAGCTTAATACTAACCTCCTCTATCGCTTATGTCATGACGAGGCGGGACTATCGCTACAGCACAATCACTACATTCTTCGTATTCTTTACTTTATTGTTTAATGCGGGCTTGGTTCCATCCTATATGGTTGTAACCAATCTCTTGCATATGCAAGATACAATTTGGGCTTTGATTCTACCTTATGGGGTAAGCGCTTGGTTCACCATGCTAATGAGAGGCTTTATGCAAGGCTTGCCGTTCGAAATTATTGAATCTGCCAAGATGGATGGCTCTTCAGAATTGAACACATTTATCCGCATCATTCTTCCCTTATCGAAACCAGCTTTAGCAACAGTCGGGTTATTCTATGCGTTGGCTTATTGGAATGACTGGTGGCTCGCATTGCTCTATATTGACAACGAGAATTTGATTCCCTTGCAATATTTCCTCCAAAGGATCTTATCGAACATCCAGTTCCTCACAACCAGTATTCAAGCAGGAATTAATGTCGATTTGACTAAAATTCCAACAGAATCCTCACGAATGGCGATTGCTATTTTGGCAGCGGGCCCGATGTTGTTTGCCTTCCCGTTCTTTCAGAAATACCTGATCAAGGGATTAACAGTTGGTGCAGTAAAAGGCTAGCAGCAAGATTAGTTTGATTATCTGTCCGATATCGGATGATAATATAGAACACAATTAAATAATGGGAGGCTTTTAAGATGAAAAGAAGAAAAGGCTTTAAAATCTCTACAGTTTCAATTGCTATTATCCTATTTTTAAGCATGTTGTTAAGTGCTTGCGGTTCAACTAAGGATGAGGCGAAATCAACGCCTGCAGCTAGCGTAGCGCCAACAAAAAGCGGTGAAACGGCAAGTGCCGCTCCAGAAGGCACACCAGTACCTGCCCCAGAGGCCAAGCTAGACCCTTATGTGATTACTTGGTACTTACCGCAATCTGTATTTCCAGATGCCAAAGCAGTAGAGGCTGAGATGAGCAAGATAACCAAAGAGAAGATCAATGCTACTCTAGATATCCATTTAGTAGATTGGGGAACTTATGATCAGAAAATGCAGACGCTTGCAGCTACTGGCGAGAAAGCAGATTTAATCTTTACCTCCAACTGGACCAATGACTATATTCAGAATGTGAATAAAGGCGCTTTCATGGATATTACAGATTTGCTGCCTCAATATGGGCCAGATATCATGAAGCAAGTTCCAGAAGCAGCATGGGATGCAGCCAAAATTAAAGGCAAGCTATTTGCCATAATCAATACACAGGTTCTTGCTAGAACGCCTGGTATCCTAGTGAATAAAACTTATTTGGACAAATATAACTTTAAGGCTGATCAATTCAAAAACCTTGAGGATTTGACACCATTTTTTGAGAAAATTAAACAAAGCGAGCCTGATAAATACGCGTTTAGCTTGAAAAGCGACACAGATGTTATGGGTAACTATGGAACTACTCTAGGTTTGGAGTATTTTTCACAAAAAAATCCGGGTGTTATCCACTTGGACGACAGCACATCGAAGGTTGTAAATCTGTATGAAACACCTGAATTTACTAAGTTCCTTAAGCTTATGCATGAATGGTATGGAAAAGGCATTATCCGCAAGGATGCTTCTACTTTGAAAGACGTGACAGCTGATGAGAATGCAGGGAAATATGTAGCTTCTACGTTTACAGTAATCAATCCGGATACAGCGGCTAATCAGGCTTCCAGATTCGGGGGCGGTAAAGCAGAGGATGTGGCTCCAATTGAATTCTCAAAGCCATACATGAGCACAGGCTCGATTATTGCAACAATGACAGCAGTATCCCGTACTTCTAAAGATCCAGCAAGAGCCATCATGTTCTATAACCTGCTATACTCCGATCAAAAGCTTTTCAACTTGATGAGCTATGGTATTGAAGGCAAGCATTACACTAAAGTTAGCGATGATTTAATCAAGAAAGCTGATAATGCAGGCTACTGGGTAGATTCCGGATGGGAATATGGCAACATGTTCAACTCTTTCCGTACTAGCGAAACTCAGCCAAAATGGTTCCCAGCAGGTCCTGACAAGAATGCAGCCGCTATACCTTCTCCCATATTGGGCTTCTCTTTTGATCCAACCAATGTGAAAAGTGAATTGGCACAAATCGCATCTGTTGTGGATGAGTTCTACGGCGGGTTAATCACTGGAATAGCAGATCCAGATGCTACACTACCAAAAATGAATGAAAAGCTTAAAAAAGCAGGTATCGATAAATTGCTAGCAGAAATGCAAACACAAATTGATGCTTGGAAAGCTACTAAGTAATTAAATTCATAGTAATCATCGCTGCTGGTCTTTATCTCAATGGAGACTAGCAGCGGAGATTATGAGCTAATCGCTTTTTTTAGATAGAAATTGTAAACGCTTACTTAGAGCAGCTAACCATTAGGGAGGTGACGTCTGGATAATATTCGGGAACAAAAACTAACCATTTAGGAGGCTATAACATGAAAGTATTAAAGACTAATTCGAAGAAAGCTTTATCCGCATTATTGGTTTTATCTTTGGTAACGGTATCCATTGCTGTAACTCCATTTGGGATAGGGACAGTGAGCGCAGACAGTATTACCGCAACTCATGCACAACGGATTGTAAGTTCCTACCAAGGGACTTGGACCACACCGCCGACTGACAGTAATTTCTCGCGAACACCGGATTCACCGCTTATGGGAAATGGCGATGTTGGAGTTGCTATGGTTGGCAATATTAATTCCATGGTTATGGTACTGGGCAAGAATGAGTTCTGGTCACTGGTTGAAGGCCAAGTAAAGGCTATGGCGAGATTGAACATTTCTGTGCCATCCATGGCAGGAGCTTCCTATTTAGCTGAACAAAAGCTTGCAAGCGCGCAAGTAAACGGCACTTTTGGGTTAGCAGGCAATACGATTAAGACTGAAAGCTGGGTGCAGGCAACCGATACGGCGAATAATATGCTGATGACTAAGTTCACGTATACGGGTACCGGTACAAAAGCAGTTGCTATCTCACTTGCCAGGGGCAATGAGAATACATTTGCCAGCTCGACAGGTTCATCTGGAGATGTGCTTTATCTGGATGTCAGGGGTGATGCTGCCGACACCTTGAGCGGATACAACACGAGGAGAGCAAGAATTGCTACAAGAGTTATCGGAACTACAGGGGCAATTAGCGGAAGCACGCTTAATTTCACAATGTCACCAGGAGATACTTATACATTGATAACAAGTATTATGAGCAATTACGATAATGCCAGCTATCAAACAGCTGCGATCAGTAATATCAATACCAAAACACAAGCTAACGTAGATACATTAAAAGCTAGCCATCAGAGCTGGTGGAACACATTTTATGGCAAGTCTTTTATTGAAATCCCGAACAAGACCATTGAGAAGTCCTATTATGCTTCGCTTTATTTAATGGGAAGCACCTCTAGAGCTGGGGAAATGGCTCCTGGCATTTGGGGCAACTGGCTGGCAAGAAATGGCGAGTGGCGAGGAGATTATCACCTTAACTATAATTATGAAGTGCCTTTCTACTTCGCACTGCCCACCAACCATATAGAATTAGCAGAAAATTATGATAAACCTGTGGTAGATTGGATTCCCAAAGGGCAGGCTGCAGCGACAGCGAATGGTTACACAGGGGTATTCTATGGGGTTGGCATTGGTCCGCTGCCTAATGGATCTGGAGATACAAACATCCATGGTCAGAAATCGAATGCTGCTTATGCAGCAACCAACATGATTATGCGTTTCTATAGCAGCTACGATACAACGTATGCCAGCTCCGTTTATAATTACCTGAAGCAGTCTGCTTTATTCTGGCAGAACTACTTGGTTTGGGATGGTGCGCATTATGACATCGTTAATGATGCGCAGCATGAAGGTGATGTTTATCCACAAACAAACGGAGTTATGTCGCTTGGCTTGGTTCGTTACCTATTGCAAGGCTGCATTGATATTAGTGTTTCGTTGAATCAAGATACAGCTTTGAGAGCAACCTGGCAGAATATCTTGAATACGCTTAGCCCGTTCCCTACCTTTACGAGGAATTCGCAAACCGTATTCCGATATACGGAAGTTGGCAGGGATTGGAATGGGGATAATTCGATCGGTATCCAGCATATCTATCCTGGAGGTCAAATTGGGCTTTCCAGTGAAGCAGCTACATTGCAAACTGCCAGAAACATGATTGGCCAGATGGCGCGTTGGAATGATGGCAATGGCAGCAATACCTTCTATCCTGCAGCGGCAAGAGTTGGGTATGATCCTGCGACCATTCTAAGCCAACTGAATTCATTTATTACGGGCAACAGCTTTAATAATATGCATATTCACACCAACGGTGGAGGGATTGAGAACTTCAATACAGTTCCGGCGGCAATGTCTGAAATGATGCTGCAATCTTTTCAGAATAAGCTGCGAATATTTCCAAACTGGCCAAGCAACACAAATGCAAAATATGGTGATTTAAGAGCGTCAGGAGCCTATTTAGTATCAAGCGAGATCAGAAATAATCAAGTGCAATACGTCCGAATCATCAGCGAAAAAGGTAGAACAGCCGCATTTGTTAATCCGTGGGTCGGCCAAACTATACGTGTTTATAGAAATGGCGTTGATGCGGGTACGGTTTCAGGAGCCGAGATTTCACTCGCTACAGCTGTCAATGAAACGATTCATCTTGCTCCTAATGGAACATCACTTGCAACGATTAACAGCATGATGAGTCAGACATTAGCGGGAGGTGGGACTTCACCGGGAAATGTGGCTTTGAACAAAACAGCCACAGCAAGCGATGTAATCAATGCATCGGAATCAGCTGATAAAGCCGTAGACGCTAACGGAACAACTAAATGGACTTCGAATCCGCCAAGCTCCACACCAGGCGATAAGTGGTTGAAAGTAAATTTAGGCGGGACGTTCAATATTACACGTTGGGTCGTTAAGCATGCAGGCTCCAACGGTGAAGCGGCTACTTACAACACGAAGAATTTCAAGCTGCAGAAGAGTAATGACGGCAATGTTTGGACGGATGTGGATGCGGTAACGAACAATACAGCAGCATCGACAGATAGAACAGTAGCTTCGTTCAGTGCAAGTTATGTGAGATTGTATATAACAACGTCTGTTCAAGATGGTACTGGTTATGTAACTGTTCCAGGAGACCGCAGTAATGCACGGATTTATGAGTTTGAGGTTTATGGAACCTGAAGTAATCTAGTTAAATAAAGCTGTAAAAAAGCATCCTTTTTCTGAGCTTTACAGAGAAATGGATGCTGTTTGCTGTTTGCGAAAGCTTCCAGGTGACTCTCCTGTTACTTTTTTGAACGCTTTGGAAAAATGATGAATATTGGCAAAACCGCAATAGCTGGCGATTTCATCTGTGGTGAAGGATGAATTGTGCAGCAGCTCCTCAGCATGCGTGATGCGTAAATGGAGTAGATATTGGTGCGGCGATGTTCCAAAATACTGTTTAAATACCGCTGAAAACCGCGAAGGAGATAGCTGGGCTCTTAGTGCCATATCTTTTAAAGAGAGTGGGTCCGCTAAATGAAAAGAGAAATAGGATGTAATCCAATTCAAGGACTGCGGCTTTTGGTATTTCGGCAGCTGAAAGCTTTCCATTTCCTTAAGTAAATCCAATATGAGATCAGCGATGATCTGGTTTGCTTCGAGCTGGTTGAGTAAATCAGCTTCGAGCCAGAGCCCGATGGACTTCATCATTTTTTCCTTGAAGGCTACAGGGCGTTGAGGAACAAACCGAAAGGGAACATGGATACCTGCTAATTCATTAAGCCGAGGCTGCATTAAATGGGCATACATCGTGAGGTCCGTTTGACCAGAGCGAGTTGGGAAGCTAAGCTCGCGATTATTCTTATAGAAAATATCGAAGTGTAAAAACGGTGTAATTGTTTTCGTTTTGCCTTCTAATGTAAGCAAATCATTGGGCTGTAATAAACAAAATTCACCTTCTTTAAACGTATGCTCCACATTATCGACATTTACCATTAGATTGCCCTCTTGGATATAAATCATTAAGTAGTCTAATAATCTACGCTCTGGAGAAATCCACGGCTCGCGAACTGCATATCCAGCTTCTCTTATGTAAGGCAGGAGGGGGTGATTCTGCACGACCTCTTGAAAAGTTTCCAATGAACATCACCTTTGCGCAGTTAGTTTATCCTATATACGATACCAAACTCTGAATAAATCCACAAATATTTCAGTAAGATTTGACAAAAATACAATAAGCTTTGACAAAGCAAATATCCGCGAAATCTCTTATTATTAGGGAAAGATAAATTTCAATCATGGAGGTAAAATAAATGACAAGAGTAAAAATGAACAATTTAGGCATACCCCCACTTGCCGGAGTTTGCAGCTATGAGGAAGCATGCAAGGTTGGGATTGATGTGGATCGCAATGTAAGCTTATTAAGACGTTATCTCTATATCCAAACCCAGCTGAATAAAATATTCGCTGCACATCTTGCCAGCACGCCAGAGTGGGAGGTTAAGTGTGCGTTTAGCTTGCATATGTGGCTTGCAGCAGAGCATAGTGCCATACTGCGCAAGCGTGTTACCGAGATGAGGGAACCTCCGCTGCATTTAGATAAAGTACCTGATCTCCAGCTTGAAAAGCTATTTCAAGAGCTCATTCGTTCAGACGGCACATCAGAATTGGTTGTTGGCATTTATGGGGTTGTCATGACGGAGTTTGTCGCGGCATTGAAGCTGCACTTGGATGAAACCAACCCATTGGTTGATCATCCGACATACCGGATCTTGAAGATTATTCGGATGGAGCAGGAAGAAATGTTAGCTTGGGGCAAGCAAGCTATTGTTGGGCTGACTCCGAGCAGTGAAATTCAGCTTAAAACCCAAAAATGGGCAGATCATTTAGCTGTTTTCTTGGATAACGCCGGAGGGATATCTGGGGAAGCAAACAAGATTATCCTTGATAATAAGGTGGCTCCACGAAATGATGGTCAGCCTTATGAAATGCAGATGGAGCCTAAACGGGACGAACGTTTTATTGATATTTATAATGATTCTGTGAAAATTGACTCGTTTTATGGCGACGCCGACTTAGAGCCCGATGAACGCACCTATGCATTACTATATAAGCGATTGCGTGAAATGGATGTGCCGGAATGGATGGGACCTATCATCTACAGGACCAATGGGAAGCCATGGGATTATTATGTGGATATGAGCCGTCAGCTTTGGGATGAAGCTCGGCATTCGATGCTGGGTGAGGTAGGCCTTTATCAAGACGGAGTAGAATTCTATAAATATCCAATCGAATACAAAACAAGCATGACCTTAAACAAAGCCTTTACAGCTTTAGAAGCGCATACTATACTTTGGTATATTGAGCAAAGCCTCATGCCAAAAGAAACAGGCAAGCGTTATGAGTGGGTTGTAGCCATGGAATCTGATAATGCTTTGGCGAAAACCTTTCAGGATTACGACTGGGCGGATGAAGTTCTGCATGCCCAAATCGGCAGGAAGTGGCTTGTCCCGGAACATGGCAGCTTAGAAGAAATGAAGAACCAAGGTGCACTTATTTCTCAGCGGTATAGCATAGAACGGGCTAAATTGGATGTCCATTCCGAGCAGCTTGTGAACTGGTGGCCGCAATTTTTAGCAGAAATCCGCGAAGGGCGCGACAAAATACGCGGAAAACAGCTACAGCCCAAATAATAATGAATAAGGAGATTGCTGAAATTGAACATTAAACTAATCAAAGCACTTTGGGGAATGGAAAACATGAAACTGGAGGAGCAATTTGCAAAGATTGCTTCTGCTGGTTGTTATACGGGGATTGAAGCTCCACTTCCCAGTAAAGAGAATGAGCAGCAATTTCGTGAGCTGTTAAGTAAATATCAGTTTGATTATATCGCTATGGTATTTACTGGTGGAGAGGACCACCTCGCTTCATTTCAACAGCAAATCGAGCAGGCAGCAGCCTTCAAGCCCTTATTTATTAATGCTCATAGCGCTAAGGATTCAATGCCTTATGATCAGCAATTGGAGTTTTATGCACAAGCGCTTGTTGCGGAAAAAGCTCTTAACATTCAGGTTGGGCATGAGACTCACCGCGGTCGGGCCATGTTTACTCCTTGGGGAACTGCCCAGCTTTTGAAGGATTTGCCGGACTTGAAAATCACAGCAGATTTCAGCCATTGGTGCTGTGTTGCTGAATCTTTATTAGAGGATCAAGCTGATAATCTTAAGCTGGCTTTTGAAAGAACCATACATATCCATAGTCGGGTTGGTTATGCCGAAGGACCTCAGGTTCCTCATCCGGCTGCTCCTGAATACAAACATGAATTGGAAACACACGAAGGCTGGTGGCAGCAAATCGTCGATTTATGGGATGCCAAGCACACATCTCCCATTACACTAACACCCGAATTTGGACCTCCAGGATATATGCATACTCTGCCATTCACCAATCAACCAGTTGCTGATCTGTGGGAAGTCTGCTTATGGATGGCGAAGCGTTTAAAGGGATAGAATTAGCCAAGTATCTGTAAATAATAATAAACCAATAAAGCCAGTTCTGGCTCTATTGGTTTATTTTTTGTCTAGGAAATTATACAAACTGCTAACTTTGGATAATGAGTATGATGCTTTGCTATCCAAGTCATTCATAATAGTTGGAGCCATCGTTTCTTTACGGTAAAAACCCCAGCAATTTCTTAATATAGTGGCTTGGATGTAGCATTTAATAAAACGCTTACATTCGAGAATGCTGTAGCGTGTTTATTATAATTTTGCAATGAAAGCTTTGATCAAGTAACATACCTTATAGAACTTATACCTATAGTTAATTACGTTACTTGAATGCTGCATGCTATGTCAGAACATTTTGCCTGCACAATATTCGATAATATCGCTTCTGCGAACGATGCCAATGAACTTATCCATATCATCGATAACAGGGACAAAATTCTGTACCTTAGCTATTCGAATTAAATCCTCCATATTGGAGTCAATCTGTACGGTTTGATTGGATAAGCGTAAAGTTACCTCAGAAAGAGTATGACGGTGTGCATTTTCGAAGGAAAGCTCTTCATTGTTTTTGAAAAACCATAATAAATCCCCTTCTGTTACAGTGCCATGATAGCTGCCATTATCGTTTAAAATAGGGACCGCTGTATAACGGTGATGCTCCATTTTTTCTAGGGTTTGGCGTAAAGTGAAATGTGGTGTTAAACAAACGACTTCAATTTTAGGTAGTAGGAAAAAGGCGATTTTCATGGGGAAAGTGACTCCTTTAGTCTTTGTGTATGAACAATCTTATAGTTCTATTATAGTTAAACAGCCTAGCAATTCCAAATAAAAGGAGCAACCATATGATGGAAGGTCAGAAGAGAGTCAATATTCAAGCGGGGATTGAAGTCGATATTGTATTGAAGGAAGATCAAAAATCCGGCAAAAAGACACGAGGGATTGTCAAAGATATTCTTACGAATTCACTCAATCATCCACATGGCATTAAAGTCAGATTAACCAACGGGCAAGTGGGAAGAGTGCAGGATATTGTGAAGCCGAATTAATATCATCAGAGACCAAAGGGCAAGCTAATGATATTAATTCAGTTTGCCCTTTGTTCATGAAGGACGCCTCTTTAAAAATTTAAAAAATAAGAATAAAACAGTATAGCGCAATTCTCCAAGGCTGTGCTATAATTCGAGATGATACATAATGTATCAGATACGTATATCATTCGTTAATCAAATTTCGTGAGTTAGGAGGGAGAATATGCATGCAGGTCGTTCAACCTATTAAAGACTATGCAAAAATAGAGCAAATCCAAGACATTCTCAGACGTCAGTCTTTGCGTGATTGGATTCTATTTACCATCGGGATCAATTCAGGTATCCATCTCAGCGATATTTTATTATTGCGTGTGAAGGATTTGAAGGATAAAACCGTGATTCGAGTCAAAGAAGAACGAACGGGTAAAGAGAAGACATTCTACCTCAACATGCAGCTAAAAAAAGGGATTATCGAGTACATTAAGAACAAGAACGGAGAAGATTATTTATTTCCTTCTCAACGTACTGGGAATCCGATCAAACGCATTCGCGTCTATCGTATTCTTAGTGAAGCCGGTAAGCTCGTTGGTTTAACTGACATTGGTACACACACTCTTCGTAAAACCTATGGTTATCATTACTACCAAAGAACAAAAAATGTACACGCTTTAAGGGATTTATTCAATCATTCAGCACCATCCATTACGCTGCGTTACATAGGGGTGGACGACCATTGTGTGGCCATCCAATAGTTGGCGGACCCATGATAATTAAACAGCTCCTATTCACTTGGCTTGTAAAATAGACAAGGGAAGGGAGTTGTTTTTTTGGAATCACCCGAAAAAAACAACTTATCATAAAAGCGCATTCAATATTCACTAATAAGCCTAATTAGAATAAAGACTTAACGGCTTATAAAAATACGCTTGACAAGATACAAAATGTAGCTTAAATTTAAATTATATGATACTAAATGTATCGGTTGAAAAGCCTATTATACAATGATTTTTGATTGGGGGACGTTATGGAATTGATGGATTACTTAAAAATGATTTACAAACGACTGGGGTTAATTGTTCTGATTGTCTTGATTTCCTGCACACTGTCGGGAGCATTATTCATCCAAACCAGCCATTCCACTTACCAGGCAGTTAGCAAGCTAATCGTAAACAAAACGAACATAGTTGATGGTCAGCAGCTTATTGATACAACCACAGTGGGTGCCAATATCATGCTAATTAATACCTATAAGGAGTTGATTAAATCAGAGCCCGTTCTACAAGAGGTAATAAAGCAGAATCCGCAATTCAAGCTCACCACAAGCAAGCTTGCCTCCTTGATGAAGGTAACCTCGGCAGTAAACAGCCAAGTGATGAGTATTTCCATTACGGATACTTCGTATCAGCTAGCTGCCCAAATGGCAAATGCCATTGCACATGTGTTTAAGGAGAGCTTGCCCGTGATTATGAATGTGGATAATGTCAATATCCTCAACGAAGCATCCTTAAATGAACCAACGGAACCGATGCAAACTAGCTTGATAGTTGTGCTTTTTGTAACAGTTGTAATAGCAGCATTTCTAGCAGTTTTGTTAGTGTTCCTGCTTGATTATTTTGACCGCACACTTAAAACGGAGGCAGATGTAATGCGAATGCTTGGTGAAGCCCCATTGATTTCTGGCGTGCACATGAAGAAAAAATCTATGAAACTCTTGAAGTCACCAGCTCCTGTTAAGCAAGGAGGTGAAGCAGCTCGTGCCAAGCTTATTCATTAGTCGCAGTACAATTACGGATTTGGATCCCATGTCCGCAGCCGCCGATAAATATCGCACTTTACGCCATAAAATCGATCACCTGTCAGCGGAGAAGCAAACAAAAATAATTGTGGTTACCTCAGCATTACCTTTAGAAGGCAAGACAACGACAGCGATAAATTTAGCTATCGCCTATGGGCAAGCAGAGCAAAAGGTTCTACTCATTGATGGTAATTTACATCAACCGATGATCCATCAAATTTTCGCGGTTCCAAATAAATTGGGGTTCACTAGTATTCTCGCGGGACTTTGCCCGGTCGAGCAAGCGATTAAAGAGAGTGGAGTTCGTAATGTGTCCTTGCTTCCATCAGGACCTTATCCGACACATAGTATGGACCCGCTTGCTTCCGTACAAACGACTAATCTCCTTGAATCGCTAAAAAAGGATTACGATATTATCCTGATTGATTCGCCAGCTTTGCTTGCCGTAACGGAAAGCTCGGAGTGGGCTTTGCATAGTGATGGTGTTCTGCTAGTCATTCGTGCTGGCATGCTTAAGGAGGATGATATGCTCCAGGCCAAGCAGCTTTTGGATCAGCTTCAGATCAGGATTATTGGCAGTGTGTTAAACGATACAAAGCCCAACTCCAAGATCAGCTATTACCATTATACGGGTGCACAGCGAAAAATTTGAATTAGAGGAGTTTTACCATGATAAAGATTAAAAAAGCAATTATTCCTGCTGCAGGGTTGGGAACACGATTCTTACCAGCAACCAAGGCTATGCCTAAAGAGATGCTGCCCATAGTCGATAAGCCAACCATTCAATATATTGTAGAGGAAGCAGTTGCTTCAGGAATTACAGACATTATTATCGTAACAGGTAAAGGGAAGCGTGCGATTGAAGATCATTTTGATCATGCTTTTGAACTGGAGCAGAATTTGTTCGAGAATGGAAAGCTGGAGCTGCTGCGAGAGGTACGGCATGCTTCCAATATTGTAGATATTCATTATATCCGTCAAAAAGAGCCTAAAGGCTTAGGGCATGCCATTTGGTGTGCAAGAAGATTTATTGGCAATGAACCATTCGCCGTTTTACTAGGAGATGACATTGTTCAGTCGGAAACACCATGCTTGCTGCAATTGATGAACAAATATGAAGAAACAGGATCCAGTGTAATTGGGGTTCAACCGGTTTCTGATGATCAGACAAGCCGATATGGGATTATCGAAACCAAGGAAAAGCTTGGACGATTGCATAAGGTTACAGGCATGGTGGAAAAACCACCAAAAGGCAAGGCGCCTTCTAACTTGGCGATTATGGGGCGGTATATTCTCACTCCTGAAATTTTTCAATTTCTCGATTTACATATGCAAGGAGCTGGTGGTGAGATTCAACTGACAGATGCCATTCAGCAGCTAAGTCTGATTCAAGATGTATATGCCTATCATTTTGAAGGGAAACGTTATGATGTAGGTGAAAAACTAGGGTTTATTCTGACAACATTGGATTTTGCTTTGCAAAACAAAGAGCTGTATGGTCCGTTGATAGTCGCATTAGAAGAAGTGCTGCTCCGCGAGAAAAAAATAAGGCTGCTAGGGTAAGAGGGGGATTCAATGAGTAAAACGGAGCGTTCGATTTCTGGACAAAAAAGCAGATTAGCCTATACTCAACCCAAACGATCAGGAAGGTATCATTACAATCCAACCGTAAATCAAGTTATTGCTTCCGACGTCCGGTTTTACTTGTTCCTCAAAAGGTTTATCGATGTGATTGGATCTATCAGTGGATTAGTCATAGGTTTCCCATTCTTTTTGATTATTGCGCTGCTGATTAAGCTTGAATCACCAAAAGGAGCAGTTATTTTCAAGTCATTACGAGTTGGAAAGAATGAGAAGCAGTTCTATGCTTATAAATTTCGTTCCATGGTAACGGATGCTGAGCATTTATTGGTTGGATTGTTAGATCAGAACGAAGTAAGTGGCGCGATGTTCAAAATGAAGAATGACCCTCGAGTAACACGGATTGGCAAGTTCATTCGTCGTACGAGTATTGACGAGCTTCCGCAGCTCTGGAATGTGCTGATGGGTGCAATGAGCTTAGTAGGTCCAAGACCTCCTTTGCCAAGAGAGGTTGAGGAATATACAGCATATGATAAGCAACGATTGCTTGTCACGCCTGGCTGTACAGGTTTGTGGCAGATTAGCGGAAGAAGTAATATTGGCTTCAGCGAAATGGTCGAATTGGATTTAATCTATATCCAAAGGCAATCCATCTTCATCGATATACAAATTATTGTGAAAACGGCAGGTGTGATATTTGGTTCGAAAAATGCATTTTAAAGCCAATGAAAATCAAATGGAATCGATAAAAGCCAAATTGGCTGTAATTAGTAAAGTAATTCCCGCCAACTCCCAGATTGTTTATGTAGATTTCCCAGTCTACGAGAATATTGGTGATTTATTAATTATGAAAGGGACGGAACAATTTTTTAAGGATTATCAGATTATTGTGGAGAAACGATTCAGTATTGCCAACTTTAGATTTACCCTGCAGATTCCAGAAGATTGGATTATAGTTTGTCAGGGTGGAGGCAACTTTGGGGATTTATATCCGCACTTTCAAAGCTTCAGAGAAAGAATAACAATCACTTATCCGAATAATCGAATCGTTATCCTGCCCCAAACGATTCATTTCAAGAATGAGCTAAAGGAACGGCAATCGATGCAATTGTTAAGTGAGCATGCAGATTTACATTTGTTTGTACGAGATCAATTCTCTTATGATCGCGCTAAACATTATTTAAATCATGTGCAGCTATCACCTGATATGGCACATCAGCTTTATCCTTTGCAAAAGCCGCTTAATGGATCAAATAAGATTATTGGACTTTTTCGGACTGATGATGAGTGGGTAGAGGGTATGAACTCCTTCCAGTGCGACAAGACAATGGATTGGCCACAGCTGCTTAATTATTGGGATGTTACTACCATTCGATTGATGGTTAAGCTGTTTCAAGTCAATCGCCTTTTAGGGAACATAATGCCATTACAGCAAATCTGGTACACGATTTCAGATCGCTTAATTATCAAAGCGATACATTTGTATAATGATTTTGGACAGGTGGTTACTTCAAGACTACACGGGCATATATTAGCTTGTCTGTTGGATAAACCTAATTTGTTGCTGGATAATTCCTACGGCAAGAATAGCAGTTATTATCAAGCATGGACCTATACTTTGCCTCATGCAACATTCGTCATTAGTGAAGACTTGGAAGGAGACGAGCATGCATCCTCATCTAGGACTAACCATAGCGATTTGTACACGCCATCGTCCGGATGATCTGATACATTGTGTATCGTCGGTCGCTAAGCAAAAACTTCCGGCCAATCCAATCGAAATTTTGGTTATGGATGATGGTGATTTAACAATAGCCCATTTAATAAGACTTTCCGAGATCATTCAGAATACGCCGATCGAGCTCAGATATCATAAGAAGCTCCAGCCTGGCTTGTTCTTCTCCCGTATAGAAAGTCTTGTAGTCTCGAGCTATGAGCTGCTGTTATTCCTAGACGATGATGTTGAACTGGATGCAGATTATCTAACTCGTTTAGTACAGATTTATCAGGATGATGCAGATATTAGCGGGATTGGCGGCATGGATCGGCTAATTGAACCAGCGGGTATAGCGTGGAGCTTATTCGGACGCTTTTTTCTATATAGCTCTGGTGTTACAGGCAAATTGTCTGCAAGTGGTTATGGAGGCTCGATGTCAGGGTGGTTAGCAAGTAAACAGGATTTTGTTACGGAATTTCTCTTGGGCTGCAACATGTCTTTTCGCAAAAGCGCGCTTGATAAGCTTGAAGTAGTGGATTGGCTAAAGAGCTATAGCTTAGGTGAGGACATTTATTTATCCCATGTGGCTCGGCAAAAAGGCAAGCTGATTATCAGTCCGCAATTAACGGTCAAGCACAACCAATCAGCTGCCTCGCGTGATCATGAAGAGCAGGTAGCGTACACAGAAATTGTTAACCATTACCACTTGCTGGTAATAAAGAATGCCAAAGCCAGACATTATATCTATCAGCTTTGGACAGCATGCGGGCTTTTTATTCGCGCAGTGTTAAAGAAGAGCTTACATTTTCGGGTCAAAGGATATGGAAGAGCAATCGGCTTTATTGTAAATCGACTGATAAAAACGACACTATCAGAAAGGGGGTGAGGCAATGAAGTTTTCGTTAATTATGGCTACCTTGGGACGTTATGTAGAGGTCGAACGGTTCCTGATGTTTTTGGATCAGCAGACTTATCGCAACTTTGAGCTTATCATTGTGGATCAGAATGAGGATGATCGTTTAATTCCATTGATTAAGGCATACAGAGCCAAGTTCAGCTTAATTCACTTGCGATCTGAAAAAGGGCTGTCATTAGCCAGAAATGTCGGGATGCGTCATATAAGCGGAGATTTCGTCTCATTCCCTGATGATGACTGTTGGTATGATCGTTTGGCTCTAGAAAGTGCTTATAAGTTATTTCAGCAATATCCACAATATGGTGGGATTACTGGTCGTGCTGTTGATGGCAAAGGCCACGATGCTGCTGGTAAATATGATAAAACCTCCGGACTTGTAGATTCAATTAATGTTTGGCGCAGAGCGATTTCGTTTACGATATTTTTCCGCAGGCAGGTTTGTGAAGAAATTGGTGAATTTGATGAAGAAATTGGTGTTGGCGCGAAAACGATTTATGGATCTGGTGAAGAGACGGATTATGTACTGCGGGCTATTCGCAACCATCAAGTTTACTATAGCGCAACGTTCACTATCAATCATCCGAATCCCTTGGTACGTTACTCTCCGCAGGTGATTTCTCGTGGTTATCGGTATGGTTGTGGTTTTGGCAGAGTTGTACGTAAGCATGGTTACAACTTTCATTTTAAGCTAAGATACTTAATTCGCCCTTTTCTTGGGATGATGCTATATAGCTCCACTTTTCAGCTGCCGAAATCACACTATTACTGGAATACCTTTCGCGGTAGGTTAAGGGGTATGCTATGAAGATTTATATTAATGCGCGTTTCTTAACCCAAACGACTACTGGTGTTCAGCGCTATGCTCATGAATTTGTTAAGGCCTTGGATGCTCTTTTGGAGGAGGGGGAAATTGATAGGACTGTTTATCAATTCATCCTATTATCCCCTAAACAAGTGCTGTATGAGCCGAATCTACGACATATTACGCTGAAAAAAATCGGGTTTGCTAGTGGACACTTTTGGGAGCAGCTCTTATTGCCCTTCTTTACCAAAGGAAGCTTGCTGCTCAACCTCTGTAATACAGGTCCGATGCTAAAGCGCAAACAAATTGCAACGATCCATGATACCGCCGTTTTTGTTAATCCGGACTCTTTTTCAATGGCATTTAGGTTGTTTTATAAGCTAATTCAAACCTCATTAGGATTATTTTCTCGCAAAATTGTGACCGTTTCGAATTTTTCCAAAACCCAGCTGATCCAGCATTGCCATATAAAAGCACACAAAATAAGCATAGTTAATGGAGGCAAGGAGCACATGCTGGAGCTTATAGCGGATGAACGAATTCTCGCTCAGCATCAATTGCTTTCCAAACGTTATGTTCTAGCTGTAAGCAGTATGAATCCTAGCAAAAATTTTGCTAATATCGTGCGAGCCTTTCAGCTGCTGCAAAATGTAGATTATGAAATCGTTATTGCAGGTGGTACGAATGCGAGGGTTTTTGGCAATTTGGCGATCCCCTCCTCCGATAAGGTTAAGCTCTTGGGCTACGTTTCCGACGTGGAGCTAAAAACGCTTTATGAGCATGCCGCTTGTTTTATCTTCCCTTCGTTTTATGAGGGATTCGGCTTGCCGCCATTGGAGGCGATGACATGCGGATCTCCAGTCATTGTTTCGCTCGCTGCCTCACTCCCTGAGGTTTGTGGAGAAGCATCCTTATATTGCAACCCCTATAGCCCTATGGATATGGCTTTTCAGATTGAAAGACTGATGAATGATCCAGACCTGCAGCAAAACATGCGCTTAAAAGGCTTGGAACGTGCAAAACAATTTACTTGGCAAACCTGTGCAAGGCGAATGTTTCATGTCATCGAGGAGGTGGCTGGCGCATGAAGGTAGCCATCATTCATGATTGGCTCGTTGTTTATGCGGGAGCTGAGAAGGTTTTGGAGCAGCTTTTGCTGCTGTATCCTCAAGCAGATTTGTTCAGCATAGTTGATTTTTTAACTCCCGAGCAGCGTGGATTTATTGGGAACAGAACCGTACAAACCTCATTTATTCAAAAGCTACCCTTCGCTAGAAGCAAGTATCGGCTTTATTTACCTTTGATGCCGCTGGCCGTTGAGCAATTTGATTTATCTGGTTACGATCTAGTCATTTCAAGCTCCCATGCTGTAGCGAAAGGTGTCATAACCGGTCCGGATCAGCTTCATATCTCTTACATACATTCTCCTATTCGTTATGCATGGGATTTGCAGCATCAATATCTGAAGGAATCGGGACTTAGTCATGGTTTAAAAGGAAGCATTGCTAAATGGATCCTGCACCGAATTCGTCTCTGGGATAGTCGAACAGCGAATAGCGTAAACGCCATAGTAGCTAATTCACAATTTATTGCCAATCGTATTTGGAAAATATATCGCAGGCAAGCAACGGTTATATTCCCGCCAGTGGACGTAAATCAATTTCAGTTGGAAGAGAAAAAGCAGGACTATTATTTAACCGCTTCACGATTAGTGCCTTACAAGCGGATAGATTTAATTGTCGAGGCGTTTGCTGAAATGCCGGATAAGAAGCTAATTGTTATTGGCAATGGTCCAGATTATGCGAAGGTAAAAGCGAAGGCTGCTGCTAATGTCAGGATTCTCGGCTACCAGCCTGATGAGGTATTGCAGAAGTATATGCGCGAAGCTAAAGCATTCGTGTTTGCAGCAGAAGAGGATTTCGGCATCATGCCTGTGGAAGCTCAAGCTAGTGGAACGCCTGTAATTGCTTATGGTAAAGGGGGACTGCTTGAGACCATAAGGGGTCTGGGGATGGAACATCCGACAGGAATCTTTTTTAAAGAACAAACGGTAGATTCTATTGTCGAAGCCGTCAAGCTATTTGAAAAGCACCAAGCTGAAATTTTACCCTACAATTGCCGCATGCATGCCTTACAGTTCTCAACGGAGATTTTTTGTTACAACTTCCAGCATTTTGTGAACGAGCAGATGTTTCAATTTACTATCGCCCAGGGAGGTGGGACACGTGAATCTGAGTTTGATGAATCCGCGGCTACTCGTTTTTTTGGCAATTTCGATTAGCACGTTAATCTGGGCCCTCTATGAGCCATTATTCTCCTATGAGAAATACGTTTCATTTACAGCGATCTTCAATTACAGCCTTTTTTTCATAATTATCCTTGCGACAGCCTTTATTGTGGAGAAAACGAGAATTACCGCCAAAAAACCACTAACTCTCGAGCAGTTCCGCTCTGAAAAAGGCACCCAATCGCAGAGCATTTATAAAGAGGCGATGATCCTTGCATCGATTGCTATGGCGGCCCAATTGTTGTGGATCGCTCGGATGATTGTTTTAAAAGGTGTTGGTCCTTTATTTCAGATGGTCATTCTGAATCGTGATTTCGAGACCTTCAAGCTAACCGTTGTCAATAAAACGACGATGTCCGGTGTAACAACTCTGACTCAGCTTGGTATACTCGCTGCGGGTATGTATGCTCTCTATGTTTTTGGATTGAAAAACAAAGGACGTTGGTTCATTTGGTTATTCATCTTATTCCCTGGAGTCTTGCGCGGAATGTTCTTCTCGGAACGGCTAGCCATGATGGAAGTGGTGATTCCTATTCTCGTAATGGCGATTTTTTTTCACAAAATCCGCTTGACGCTGACAAAAATAATACTCGGAATGACCTCATTTATCATCTTTTTCTCAGTAGCAGAAGGATTGAGGAGCTATTCTTACTATGCGAAAACGGGTGTTGCACAAGGAGGAATTTACTCCTATGGCTTCAGTCGCTTCGCAGATTATATATCTTCAAGCGTGAACCATTCGATGGCAATGGTCGATCTTTCTAACCGAATAGTAGGCTTTCCCCAGCTTTTATTCAGCAGTATTCTCAGTGTAATTGCCAGTGAGCCTAATTCCAAATTGGGAATTATGACGGGCAGCAAAGAAGGCCAACAAGCCTTTCTGAATGTGAAAAATAGTATTTACTCGGCACCGGATTACACCAATATGGGCTTTTTCGGCAGTATCTTTCAGGATGCAGGCTATCTGTATATCTTCTATGCCATCGTTTTTGGAACCGTCATTGGCCTAGCTTACAAAGGCTTAAAGAACTATGAATTCAGCTGGATAATTGTATATCCCATTGTATTCATCTCACTTCTCGAAATCTATCGAATCCCCTACCTATTCGATGTTCGTGCTTTCTACCCCTTGTTCTACATGGGAGTACGTTATTTGCTCTTATCTTATGAAGCACAAAAGCGACCGAGAAGATTTACAGAAAAGGTGACCGAGCGGAGCGGAGTGGAAGTGGTATATGTACCAAAGCATATGAGGGGCACATCTGCACGAAGATCATAGTACTTATACCTCTGCAACAGAGCATATCGGTTCTTTTTTCTAAATGAGCTTTTCAGCAGCTTTAAATCAGAAGTACATAAGGAGGATTAACTATGTCAGTGAGATCCAGAAGCATACGAATTGAGAATATTTATGTAGAAGAAACCAACAAAGTCTGCTACACAGTAGAATACGGCTCAGAGGTTCGCAAATTCTTCACGGACGAGTCATTTTTTGCCGAATACGAAATAGATATTAGTGAGGTGCCAATAGGCTTGTTAGGCATCCCGTTGTTAGCTAACTTAATGCCTCTCGCTTGGGCGACGAATGCTGAGGTCTACATTAAAGAGCTCGATAGTCTTTATTATAGCAGCTTGCAATCCCTTAAGCAGGTTTATCAAACCATGTACCCAGATATGCGATTCGCGGGCAAGCTGCATGTTGAACGGTTGGTTGACAGCGAGCGGCCGACAACTAAAGAACCACGTTCAGCCATGTTCTATAGCGCAGGTGTAGATTCCTTGGCTACCTTTATTCGCAAGAAGCAGGAGAAGCCTTATTTTGTAACGATTTGGGGAGCGGATGTTCTCTTAAACCAACCGGAGTTCTGGTTCGAGCTCAAGAACAACGTTAAGCAATTCGGTGAACGTAATGAAATTGAAAGCTTGTTTATTAAATCTAACCTTCATACGTTCATTAATGAGGGGATGATCTCCTATTATTTTGGTCGACATATGAGCAGCTGGTGGCACGGGGTCCAGCATTCTACAGGTTTGATTGGTTTGGTTGCTCCTTTAGCTTATGTGAATAATATTTCACAATTTTATATTCCTTCCGCAGTGCCAACCGAACAATCGAAAATTAGGACACACGGCTGCAGTCATTTGTTTGACAACAAAATTAAATGGTCGGGCACTCATGTTAACCTTGAGGCGCTTGAACTATGGCGGCAGGATAAAGTAAAGCTAATCGCTGACTATATTCGCACAGAGGATTCCTCTCTGCAAATTCGGGTGTGCTGGCGCAGTCCAGTTTATGGAAATTGCAGTAAATGTGAGAAGTGTGCCCGAACAGCTATTGGCTTGCTGCTTGAAGGGATTGACCCCAATGAACATGGTTTTAAGTTGACAACAGAAATCCTTGAAGGGCATAAGAGTGTGATTATTCCAGCCTGGTCATCACATTTGGATTATGCTTATGTCGAGTGGGATAAGCTCAAATCACGTAGCTTTCAACAGCTAGGGCATGTACCTTTGAGGTACGTCCCCTTCTTTCATTGGATGCAGCAAGTTCAGATCAAGCGGCTGAAGAAGCATAAAAGCAAGCTCGAAGCCTGGGTTAAAAAGCTGCCGCCTTCTTGGTTCATGTTTGTCAAAAAGCAGTTCAAGGGCTATAAAGTATAGGTGCTCTATTAGAGCAATAACGCCATAGGCGGGGATATAAATTTTAGTCGTGGAGGCACGTTATGTCTTTAAAAATTAAAGGTATTACAGCCATGAAATGGTCGAGTATGGGAACCTTATTCTCCATTGTGATCCAGGTTACTCAGCTCATCACGATTTCAAGGATGCTGAAGCCCTCGGACTATGGCTTGATTGGGATGATTATGGTTGTCATTGGCTTTGCTGCTACTTTGGGGGATATGGGGATTTCCAATGCGATTATTCACCGGCAGCAGGTCACTAAGAATCAGCTATCCAGCTTGTATATAGTGAATTTGGTTACAAGTGCGTTTGTTTGTACATTAGTCTGGTTTTCTGCCCCTTATGTAGCGTTGTTCTATCAAGAGCCGCAGCTGATAGATTTGATGCATTGGATGTGCTGGATCTGTTTAATACCTGCTTTTGGCCAGCAATCTCAAGTGCTGTTTCAGAAGGAACTGAAGTTTAAACAGATTGCCAAAATTGATATTATTTCTTATCTAATTGGGTTCTTAGTGGTTTTCTTCGGAGCCTATTATGGCTATGGAGTCTATGCTTTAGTATGGTCTTATTTAGCTAATGCTGCGTTTAAATCTATCTGCTTGACTGTACTGGGCTGGCGTATCTGGAGGCCTAAATTACATTTTGCTTGGGCGGATTTAAAAGGGTTTATCAGATACGGTATGTATCAATTAGGCGCTAGTTCTCTACAAATGTTAATCTCCAATTTCGATTATTTGATCATTGGGCGCTTGCTTGGCGCTGAGAAGCTAGGCTATTACACCTTTGCTTTTCAATTATGCGTCATGCCCTTCCAGAAAATATTCCCTCTGATCTCACAAGTTTCTCTCCCCATCTTTGCAAAGATCCAAGACCAGCTTGGCTTACTGCGTAAAAGCTACCTGCAATTAATTGGCATGGTCAGCTATGTGAATGCTCCAATTTATTTTGGCTTGATAGTCGTAGCTCCTTATCTGGTCCCGTTTCTGTTTGGCGAGAAGTGGGGTCCCAGCATACCTTTGATCCAGGTTCTGGCGGCAATGGTATTCATTCGTACCATCGTTATGCCCATGCAGCCATTGCTGCAAGCCAAAGGCAGAGCAGATATAGTCTTTAAATTTACTGTGATCAGCATGCTACTACAGCTACCAGCACTAACCGCGGGGGCAATGATTGGTGGAATAAAGGGAGTAACTGTTGCTTATCTGAGTGTGCAGGTTTTGATTTTCTTTGTACATTATCTATACACGGTAAGAAGTGTTCTGGGACCCTGCTTTTGGCAGTATGTCGGCAATTTAGCACCTAGCATCGGTTGTAGTCTATTGATGTGTTTAGGTGTACTGGGTATTAATTATTTGTTCGATTTAATATCGATTCCGCAGGAGCAGCAATACCATTTAGCCATTCAAGTGGTGGGCGGAGTTTTATTATATGGAGGCATCATTTACTTTTTCAATAGGCAAGTGCTACAGAGTATTAAAAAAATAGCTATAAACAAAGGAAATTGAAGGAGAGTGAATGCTATGAAATTGTTACTGTTATCCGGTGGTTCAGGGAAAAGACTTTGGCCGTTATCCAATGATGCACGCTCGAAGCAATTTTTAAAGGTGTTGACTGATCCAGAGGGAGCTATGGAATCGATGGTTCAGCGGGTTTGGAGGCAGCTGGAGGTATCTGGGCTTATAGAATCCGCTTATGTAGCAACGGGGAAATCACAGCTTGATTTGTTGAATAGTCAATTGAGTCAGCGCGCTAAGATTATAGTTGAACCAGAGCGACGGGATACCTTTCCTGCAATTGCTCTTGCTGCAACTTATCTCTATTCCATAGTAGGTGTTTCCTTACAAGAGGTAATTACCATTCTCCCTGTGGATCCTTATGTAGAGCTGACTTTCTTCGATAAAATTAAAGAGCTGGAAGAAATGGTTTTGTCCTCAGGAGCTGACTTGGCTCTAATTGGTGTTAAACCTACCTACCCTTCGGAAAAATATGGCTATATCGTACCTGAGCTAACGTTAGGAGATCAAGCAGCCGTATCCTATACGAGAGTCAATCACTTTCGTGAAAAACCAAATGAGTCGCAAGCCGAAGTACTCATACGCCAGCAAGCATTGTGGAATTGCGGTGTTTTTGCCTTTAAACTAGATTATATCATCAATCAATTGCAGATAAGAGGGTATCCGATCCAGTATGAAGCCTTGCTCCAGCAGTATGAATTTCTGCCGAAAATCAGCTTTGATTATGAAATTGTTGAGCAAGCCAGACATATCATCGTCGCTCCATATGAAGGTGGTTGGAAGGATCTGGGGACCTGGAATACTTTGACCGAGGAAATGCATGAGCATTTAATTGGTAAGGGAATTATTGGGGTAGAATGCGAGAATACCCATTTAATCAATGAGCTTCCGATGCCGATTACAGTGCTTGGTTTATCCAATGTAGCCGTTGTTGCCAGCTCAGATGGAATTCTGGTAACGGATAAAGCAGCGAGTCCGCGGATCAAAGATGTCATGAAACATATGGAGCAGCGGCCGATGTATGAAGAGCGCAGATGGGGCTGGTATCGAGTTTTGGATTATACCCGTTCCGAGGAGAAACAAGAAGTCATGACGAAGCGGGTCCATATCTTCCAAGGTAAGAACCAAAGCTACCAAATGCATTTCAAAAGAAGTGAGGTTTGGACGATCATTTCTGGCTCTGGTGAGTTTGTCTTGGATGGTATATTCTATCCGATCAAGGAAGGGGATGTGCTGGCGATTCCGCAAGGGGCAATACATGCTGTTCTAGCCACGACGGATATGGATGTTATCGAAGTACAAACAGGCACGGAGCTTGTTGAAGAGGATCATGTCCGGATTTATATGGAATGGGATGATATTGTGGCGCATAGCCTCAATCATTCCTTATCGAAAAAAGCATAGGCGCAGGTGAGCATCCAATGGCAAGCAAAAATCGCAATCTGTTTCTTTTATTGATTTTATTAGGATTAATCTTATTCACCGCCCGTTGGTTTTATGGCCAAATCAGTGAGATGTCACCAATCGCCAATGAATCGATTTTATTAGAAGTGAAACCTAAATCAAAGCCTGTCGATAATCAAAGCTTGATTTTACGTTTCGAGCAGAAGCAGCAAGCTGCTTCTGAAATAGCATTAAAAACCCTGCAGGTTACTGATTTTGGTGCTGTTGGCAATGGAGTTAAGGATGATACGGAAGCGATTCAAGCGGCGATTGACGAAGCGAGTGAGCAAGGTGGAGGCAAGGTTTATTTGCCCAAGGGGATTTATATACTTAAGGATTCCTTAGTGGTGCGTGGAGATCATATCACACTTGAAGGGGCTGGATGGGAAACGGAACTGCGTTTAATCACTCACCCCGAGCGAGTAATCACCATCCAGGATGCTGAAGCTTGCATCATCCGTAATCTTCAAGTCTCTTTGGGGGTCACAGGAGTTGAGCGCAATGATCAAGATGAAGGTATTTATGTTACGGGAAAATCTAATGGGTTTTTAATTGAGAATATCTTAGGAAATGGCAAAGGAATCATGGTTCGTGGCGAAATGAGTCAAGGTGTGATTCGCTCCAATACGATTCGCGATACACTTGCAGATGGCATACATATAACAAATGGGGCTGACTCCATTGAAATCCTTGACAATATTCTCGAGAATACCGGGGATGATGCAATTGCTGTAGTCAGCTATGAAACTAATCAAAAGCTTGTCCATCATATTAAAATCAGCGGCAACCAAATTACAAATTCCAAAGCTAGAGGGATCGCCCATGTAGGTGGAGATGATGTAAGTATTTGGAGCAATACGATTGACGGGACTTCCTCCAGCGGTATTCTGGTTGATCAAGATCTTCATTTTCATACGCACCCATCCTACAATACCTCGATAAAAGATAATACCATCTCTCATGCAGGCACCTATGGCGTTAAACGGGGCAATCAATTTGGGATTGAGATTTCAGAAGGCACATTTTATGTAACGATTGAGCACAATATTATCCAAGATGGTGTTTTTAGAGGGTTGAGCATTGGTGCGAAAAATACGAAAGTACGTTTTAATCAAATCCTGCGCAATGGTGAATCAGGTATCCAAATTGATGCCGATGAGGTCCTATTAGAAGGTAATCAAGTCGAGCTTAACGGCAAGTACGGGGTATATATCAAGGGAAAACAGGGCTTGAAAATTATTGATAATACATGGACTAATAACAATTCACTAGGGCAGAAGGCGATTGATAACATGATGGTATTGGATAGTGATAATACAGAAATAAGCAGGAATACCTCCGTGGATACAAGAAGTCCGGCGTTAATTGAACGCTCCTATGAAGTAACAGGCTCCTGCAAAAAACTAATTTTTGATGAGAATATCAGTAAAGGGGAGCAGGAAAACACCTCGCTGCGATGCACCAAATAATAAAGAAACAAGCAATTATATCAAGGGAGGCAGCTATGAAAAAAGGTATTCGATTATCGATATTTCCAAGCCTTATCTTACTTATGGCGATAAGTACTATCTTGTTTTTTCAAGCTGCGGCAGCAGATGATATACATGTGAAATCAGAAGCTCAAGTTGTAGCTGATTTAGGTATATTAATTGGAGATGGCAAGGGGTTAACCACTGAATACCTGCAAAAACCAACAACGCGCATTCAAAGTGTTATTCTGTTCCTCCGATTAAAGGGTTTGGAAGCAGAGGCCTTAAAGTACACTGGAACGGTCAATTTCGATGATGCTAAGCTGGTTTGGGCGGATGGTCAGAAGATCCTTGGCTATGTGAAAGCGAATCCCCAATTCGGTTGGTTGGGATTGGGCAACAATACCTTTGATCCACAAGCGACAATCACAGCTCAGCAATATTATAAGGTCATGCTTGAAACATTGGGGTATAAGCAAGATGTCGATTATGACTATGTGAATGTCCTGCAATTTGCAGGTACACATGGTTTATCTCGGGTCGCGAACAATCAACCGTTTAGCAATGCTAATGTAGCGACAGCTACGCTGGAAGCGTTGAACGCGCAAGTCCATGATGCACCCCAGACTTTAGCGGTTCAGCTAACGGAAGCAATTAAGCTGGATGCGAGTAGATTAGAGCCATTGCATTACAGCCGTATTGAATGGCAGACGAGCGCTTCAGTCGGTAGTTTTCTAACGGATGCTCAAGGTTTGACGCTCTATTATACAAAGAAGAATGCAACCCAAATGAATGCTTGTGATGCAGGTTGCTTAAAGAATTGGCCGGTGTTCTATGCGGACAAGCTGCTAATTCCAGCTGATCTGGATGTGAAGGATTTTGGCGCTTTTAAACGTGCAGATGGGATTAAACAAACCACCTATAAAGGCTACCCACTCTATTATGGAGTCCATGATCTTAAGCGTGGAGATATCACTGGGCAAGGTGTAGATAATGAGTGGCATGCAGTGAACTCTACCCCACTAAAGGCTATTGCTGCAGCACCGACGGTAACAGCTTTACCAGCAAAATACTTGCAAGTGAAGGATTTTGGTGCGGCTGGTAACGGGGTGAAGGACGACACGGCTGCGATCCAAGCGGCTGTGAATAAAGCGGGCGAGCTAGGTGGCGCTACGGTTTATTTTCCAAAAGGAGTCTATATCCTCAAAAATACGATTATGGTGGAGCATGATAATATTACACTTGAAGGGGTTGGCTGGGAGGCAGAGTTGCGCTTAATGGTACATCCGCAAAGAGTAATTACAATCAAGAATGCCAAGCACAGTGTTGTGCGCAATCTTCAGGTTTCGCTAGGATTATCCGGGGTTTTGCGAAATGATTCAGATGAGGGAATATATGTTGCAGGTAAATCGACGGATTTTCTAATTGAAAAAGTACTCGGAAATGCAAAAGGGATTATGGTACGCGGGGACATCACACAAGGAATAATTCGTGATAATTCCATTAAGAATTCACTTGCAGACGGAATTCATATCACAAACGGTGCTAACAATATAAATATTACTAATAATACTCTTGAGAATACAGGCGATGACGCAATCGCCGTAGTTAGTTACGTAAGTGGAGTGAATTATGCATATAAGATCAACATTGTCAGCAACCATATTAAAAATTCAAGAGCCCGTGGGATTGCACATGTCGGCGGTAAAAACGTCAATATTTTTGCTAATACAATTGAAGGGACATCTTCAAGCGGGATTTTAGTGGATCAGGATCGAAATTACAATACGTTTCCGTCTTATAACACGAACATTGAGGATAATACCATTACTGGAGCGGGGAGTTATGCCTTGCAACGTGGAAATGAATTTGGAATCGAGGTGGCATCAAACACATTTGGCACCTCGATCAAAAGTAATCTGATTCAAAATGGTGTTTTTAGAGGGATTGGAGTTTCGGCTGACAAAACCATCATTCGTTTTAATCGCATATTGAAGAATGCGGAAACCGGTATTCAGGTGGATGCCAATGAGGTAATCCTTGAGGGCAATCGACTGGAGCTAAATGGCAAATACGGCATCTATTCCAGTGGGAGAAAAGGGTTAGTCGTCCTTAATAATGCGTTGGTTAACAATAATGCATTGAACTATAATCTGATTGATAATCTCAAGTTAATCGATATTAATGATGCACAGATCACCGATAACAAATCGATTGACACCCGTGTACCCTCGTTAGTGGAGAGACCTTATCAGCTGCTCGGTTCATGCAAAAATTTGGTTTTTACGGATAATACGAGTAGTGGAACCAAGCAAGCTGAGCTTATTCAATGCAAGCCATAACCATTTATTCGGAAAAGTAAATACAAAATGTATCGAGATTTTGAGTGGAGGTGATAGAATGAATAGGGATATTGATTATCTAAATCCGTTATGGAATTTTTTTGTTAATATTTTTGGTGGATCTTACCTTCTTCATAATCGCTTCAGAAAGATTGTATACAAGATTTTTGGTCTCAAAATAGATGAATGTGTACTTAGACCAAAAATATTCTTTTACAGCAATAAAGTGAACATTGGGAATGGATCATTCATCAATAAAGGATGCTACTTTTACAATACGGGTGGTATTAATATTGGAGAGAATGTTTATATTGGTCCAGAAGTCATGTTTTGTACAGCTTCTCATAAAATAGGTGAGTCACATCAAAGATGTGGGGAATTTGAATCTAAGCCTATTTATATTGGAGATGGGACATGGATTGGAGCAAGAGCTAATATTATGCCAGGCGTCAGAGTTGAAAAAGGTTGCGTCATTGCAGCTGGTGCAGTAGTTACTTCAGACTGTGAGCAAGATGGCTTATATGCTGGAGTTCCAGCAAAACGTATTAAAAACCTAAATGAACCTATATGGAGAGGAGTGTCTGTAAAGTAATTCTCCTTTTATTATCAGCTTTAACGTCATAAAGAACCTCTTCTAAACGAAGGGGTTCTTTATGAGTTCTTTATGATCTGATCTATGTGCATATCGCGGGAATGGACACTTTCGCTAGAGTTTGCAGGTTGCTGCGAAGCTGATCGAAAATAGTATATTATTCGCCATCGTGATGCATTAGCGAAAGTTGATTTTGAATTTGCCTGTGCATGAAAAAATTGATTTAATCATTTAAAAAAAGAAATGAGGTTATGTAGTCACTTGAACAATTTTGTGCTGCAAGCTTCTCAACACATATAGATAGAAGTAATCATGCTGCTTAGAGCTGTAGAATTGTTCAAATTCATCTTTGGATTTATTGGCAAATACTCGTGTGATTTCCTGTTTGTCTTCCACATAGATTGCGCTTTCTTCTTCATTGTAGCCCATTGCAATAAATTCCTTGGATTTTATCGGAATCATTTTCATTCCATTCACCTCCTATATATTACAAGACACGGTTTCCGAACAAATAGTTACAGAATAATAATAAATAAACAAACCTCTCCACTTTCGATTACGTTAACTTAAGTAGGCGCTCAAAAAAGCGCAATCGAAATCGAGGAGGAGAGTTGAAAGAATGAACATTTTCAAGAAATTAGGATTAACCTCAGCAGCACTTTTTGTAATAGTTATGGTTGTTTCCGCGTTAACGGTTTTTGCAGCTGGAGAGCAGGTAGTTACATCAGAAACGCAGGTTGTGGCTGATCTCGGGATCCTAATTGGTGATGGCAATGGACTTACCGATGAATATCTGAACAAAGAAACAACTCGTATTCAAGCAGCTATCATGTTCTTACGTCTAAAAGGTTTGGAAGCGGATGCAGCAGCGTTCAAGGGAACAGCTAATTTCTCAGATGCTAAGCTCGTGTGGGCGGAAGGCCAGAACATTCTAGCTTACTTAAAAGCAAATCCTCAGCTAGGCTGGCAGGGATCAGGTAATGGTGCATTTGATCCATTGTCCGGAATTACAGCTCAGCAATACTATAAGGTTATGCTCGAGGCACTTGGATATATGCAAGGTATGGACTTTGAATATGCTGACGTAATTACGGTCGCAGCAGATAAAGGTCTATCGAAAGCAGCCAACGTTTCGATGTTTATGAATATCCATGTAGCAACAGCTACAATTGAGGCTTTAAAAGCAACGATGCATGAAGGCGGAAAAACTTTAGCAGCTACTTTATCCGATGCTAAGGTAATCGATGCGAGTAAGCTGGCTGCACTGCAGTACACTAAGCTTGAACTGAAAAGCGTGACTGATGCGACATATTCGATTTTTACAGATGAAAAGGGTATGACTTTGTATTACTTTACTAAAGATGCAGCGGATGTAAATTCATGTGTCGGTGGATGTCTTACAAATTGGCCTGTTTACTACGCCGAGAAACTAATCGTACCAGCAGGACTGAATGCAACTGATTTTGGTTCATTCACACGCACTGATGGAGCTATGCAATCTACATATAAAGGCTGGCCGTTATACTACTTTGCCAAGGATACTAAAGCTGGTGACACACTGGGTGATGCTGTAGGTAAGATCTGGTATGTGATTCAATCACCGTCCACTCTAGCCATTGGTACTAGTGCTACTCTTGGTAATTATTTAACAGATGCTAAGGGCATTTCGCTTTATTATTTTGATAAGGATACAAAAGGTGTAAGCAATTGTACTGGAGAATGTTTGGCTAAGTGGCCGTTGTTCTATGCGGAGCATATCTCTGTTCCAATGGGCTTGAAGGCAGAAGACTTTGGTACAATCACTCGTACTGACGGTGCCAAACAAACCACGTTCAAAGGTTTTCCATTGTATTATTGGGTTAGTGATGTTAAACGCGGCGATACTTTAGGGCAGGATGTAGGTAAGGTTTGGTTTGTGGTTGATCCTGCGAAATTCAGTGGAACAACTGCTATTCCACCTGTTCCAACTTCAATAACTGTTTCTACTAGCGCTGCTCTGGGCAATTATTTAACAGATGCTAAAGGCATGTCGCTTTATTATTTTGATAAGGATACGAAGGATGTAAGCAATTGTGCGGGACCATGCTTGGTTAATTGGCCTGCTTTCTACGCGGAAACCATCACTGTTCCAGCGGGCTTGAAAGCGGAAGATTTCGCTACAATTACACGCGCTGACGGTGCCAAACAAACTACATTTAAAGGCTTCCCTTTATACTACTGGATTAAAGATGTTAAAAGCGGAGATACGTTGGGGCAGGATGTTGGCAAGGTTTGGTTTGTAGTTGATCCTGCGAAATTCACAGGAACTACTGCTGTTGCTCCTGTAGCTGCAGTGGGTAAAACTTACAAAATCGACATCTCGAACTTTGCTTTCTCAGAGGCTGTTTTGACTATTGAAGTAGGCTCTACCGTTACATGGACTAATAAAGATGACACCGAGCATAATGCGCAGGCAGTAGATGGATCATTTAAGCTGCCTTTGTTGAAGCAAGGAGAGTCCGGTTCGTTTACATTCACCAAAGCTGGCGAATTTGATTATTTCTGTCTTCCGCATAAAGAGCATATGACTGCAAAAATCATCGTTAAATAATTAAGATCTCAAGCTTTATATGAAAATGGCAACTCGGGTCCGAACCCGCTGTGAAATTACAGCGGTGTTCGGACTTTTCGTATATAATAGTTGAAGACACATTGAACTGAAACCTATTTTATCACGTTAACTATTATGAATGGGTCGTTAGCGACTCAAGGAGTGGCCTGTATATGGTGAATCGAACGGATGGAGAATTGATGCAGTTGGTCTTAACTAAGCAGCAATCTGCGCTGGATGAGCTTTACGATCGTTATGTAAACCTGGTGTATTCTTTTGCGATGAAGTCAATTCAAGATGAACAAGCGGCTAGGGAAATAGTACAGCAGGTATTCATGCGACTATGGGTTACCGAAAAAGGGTATGATGCCAAGCAAGGCAAATTTGTAAATTGGATGCTTACGATAACTCGTAACATAACTATTGATTATATTCGTAAACAGCGTAAACAAGATGTAGTCGTTCGTATGGAACCTCAAGAATGGGAACGAATAACAGATGCCAACGGAAATGATCCAGAAGCGGAATTAGCCCGTAAATGGATAGGGCAGGAAATTAAAGAGGCATATCGCTATTTAACACAAAGCCAGATCCAATTACTGGAGCTATTATATTGGAAGGGCTTCACGTTAAGCGAGATTTCTATTAAGAATAATGAACCGCTTGGCACGATCAAAAGCCGATTACATCAATGTTTATTGATTTTACGCAAACATCTATCTTCACTTAAGGAGGGTTGACCCATGCAAGAGCATGAAACAAAAGAGTGCGAGAATTTAATTAGCTATATGACCGGAGAATGCTCTGAGTTTGAGCGAGCGGCTTTCGAACGACATCTGCGAAGCTGTACTTCATGCAGAGATGAGCTGCAGCAATTGCGCTTGGTATGGGATGCCCTGCCTTTTGAAATGGATGAGCTAGAAGCTCCGGCTGATTTGAAGAATGAAGTTATGCAGGCTATTCATGCTCTGCCGGTAGATAAAGCCCAGCTCAAGAAGAGTAGGCTGCAGCAAAAGCCAAGAGCAATGCGAAGCTACTTTGCTAAATTCGGATGGGTTGCGGCAATCGTTATTGGAGTGATAATTGGTGGCTTATGGAGCAGTACATTTGTTAAGAAACCAACTGATTCTGCAGGCAGCTTGCTCAATCAACCTGCTGAAGTGCTGCGGACCTTCGAATTAAAGGCTTTTGGTGATTCGTTGCCATCCGCCAAAGGGACAGTTTGGGTGCTGAAGCATGGTGATACCAACAATGTTGTGGTTAACCTTAAGGGTCTGAAGAAGACCAATGGGAAAGAGACTTACCAGGTGTGGTTAGTGAAGAATGCCAACGATCCTAAAACCAAAAAACGTTATAATTGCGGCACGATGAATGTGGATGATCAAGGTAACGGAGTCTTGACCTATAACATTAATGCCAAATACGCAAACTTCGATGCAGTTGGAGTAACCTTAGAGCCAGATGCAAACGGAGATGCGCCAAGAGGGAAAAAGGTTTTAGGGACTTAATTAGCATGAATACATCAACATGGATCCAGCAACATGAAAATCTCGGTAAGCCCTCTTCGGATGGCTTATTTTTTTGTGTCTAGGAAGTTATGCCTTGTTCTTATAATGCTCGCTTGCCCTTAAGTACTGCCCTTCGTGCCATCCATATTATGGTATAATTCAACAAGTGGTTAGATCATTTATTTTTAAATTTGAGAAGGAGGTGGAACGATGAGATATACATTATGTTTGGTAATAGCTAGTTTGCTTATAGTTTCTGGCTGTAAGGGGGATCAATCGGCTAAAAAAGCTGAGCAAGATATTGTAAGTCTGAATATACAACTCGAAGCTATTAAGGCTGATTTGGAGGCTAAGCAGAATGCGACAACAGAAGCGCAGCAGCAAACCAAGGATAAACAACAATACATAGATTCTTTGACCAGAGATTATGAAGACCTTCTCTATTTAATTTGTAGTGAAGCAAACACTCAATGCCCAGGTGAGCTCAAATATTTTGATCCAAGAAAGATTAAGCAAGGTGACGTCATTTTGGGAATGAAAGTAAAAACCATTGAAGTGAGTACATTTGGTCCGGGGTCTTACATTGTCTCATTTGCAGAAACCGTTGATGTAACAGGCAAGTTTACTGTGTCTCAAGATGATCCAATGGGTCCTTATATGTGGTTGGACACAGATACAATAAACGGCAAGAAATTCAGCATTAATTTAGGAGTTGGAGGTAATCAGGATGAGCTGCAAAAGGCTTTGAAGGGCAGTGAAAAAGGGGAGATACGCTTAAAGCTAAAAGATATAACCCTTCAACGGTTACCACAGAAACCTGCTTATAACGTTGCTGGATTTGTTAGTTTAGATAAATAAAGAAGGTGGCTGCGATGGAAGACTAGCTTAATAGTAGCCGTAGCCTCATCGGTATTTACAGGCATATCCACCTATAGGACATTGCTAAGAGCATTTAACTATGATATTAAAGATTAAATTAAACATTAATAGCCGTTGGGCAATTTCAATTGCCCTAACGGCCCTGACAATCTGCTTTTACAGTGTCTCAAGCACTTTCTCAACGGGTTTATAGTCATATCCGAACTCATCGGCGATAGCCTTGTAAGTGATTGAACCGGTGGCAACATTTAGGCCGGATTGGAGTGGTAAGCTATTTATTAAAGCTTGTCTCAAACCAACGTTAGCAATTAGCAGTGCATAAGGCGTAGTGACATTAGTTAAAGCTATCGTCGATGTTCGGGGTACAGCCCCTGGCATATTAGCGACTGCATAATGGATGATTCCGTATTTTTCATAGGTTGGATTTGCATGCGTTGTAATCCGATCGATCGTTTCAAAAATACCGCCTTGATCAATAGCTACATCAACAATCACTGAACCTGGGCGCATTCGTTGGATTACTTCATTGGTAACAAGCTTTGGTGCTTTGGCACCAGGTATGAGCACAGCTCCGATCACTAGATCAGCCTCAGCTACGGATTCTGCTAGATTTGCCGGATTGGAGATCAAGGTACTAATTGAACTGCCGAATTGATCATCTAGCTGGCGAAGCCGGTCTGCATTTAAATCTACGATAGTGACTTCTGCGCCAAATCCAATTGCAATTTTCGCTGCATTCGTTCCTACTACTCCCCCGCCAATAATCGTTACTTTCCCACGTTTAACTCCGGGCACGCCTCCAAGTAGGATGCCTGCTCCACCGTTCGGTTTTTCTAGTAAATGGGCACCTATTTGAACAGACATCCGTCCTGCAACTTCACTCATTGGGGTAAGGAGCGGCAAGGTTCGGTTCAATTCAACAGTCTCATATGCAAGGGCTGTAACCTTACATTCCATAAGCGCTCGAGTCAATTCGGGTTCAGCTGATAAATGAAGATAAGTGAACAGAATCAAGCCTTCACGAAAAAACTGAAATTCCGTTTGTTGAGGCTCCTTCACTTTGAGAATTAATCCGGATTCTGCCCAAACTTCTTTAGCGCTATAGGCAATTCGAGCACCTGATTGTTGATATTCTTCGTCCGAAAAGCTGCTTCCGCTTCCAGAGTTAGTCTCTACAATCACTTGATGACCATCTTTAACAAAGGAATAGACTCCAGCTGGAGTTATGGCCACACGGTTTTCATTGTTCTTTATTTCTTTAGGTATCCCGATAATCATAGCTAGCTCCCCTTTATTTTACACTCTTAAAAGTAAGTATAGGGCTACCTGATCTTTTTGTATTTGTTTGAAAATGAGAAAAAACAAGATCTTTATTGTGATTTTCACCAAATGGTTTGCAGCAGGAGATATAATGAATATGAGAACTGATTCTGGAGGCGGGAAACAAATATGCAGAGGAATAAAAATGATTTCGAGACTAAATGCTTGAGCTCGTTGGAGAAGGTTTTTGCCGATGAAGAACTGAATGCAATGTCATGGCACAACGCTACTGCTCTGCAAGGTGAAACCTACTCTTATCAAATTGCTTACCGTTCTATTATTCACATCAACCCAGTTAAGGTTAAGGTCGAATCAGAGCTTTATTCATCTATAACCCTACGGACTGTCGGTCTTGTACCCTCTGAAATGCCTTGTTATTCAGATCATGATGATCATGTGTTGCGTGTGACACCAGGTCTATATCCGGATCCGCTATACCCTTTAGATGTAAGTGGATTAGTCGCTTTACCCGGACAATGGCGATCAATTTGGATCACGATAGAACTGGATAAAACAGCAATGGCAGGTAACTTTACAATTGAAATTACATTTATGAAGGATAATAATGAGGTTTTAAGTAAGGAAGTTTTTACCCTGAATATCATTGCTAAACAGCTTCCGCTTCAGCAGTTAATTCACACGGAATGGTTTCATAACGATTGCTTGGCATCCTATTATGGTTTAGAGGTATTTAGTGAAGAGCATTGGACTAGGGTAAATCAATATCTCCAAACAGCAGTTAAACACGGAATGAACATGATTCTAACTCCGCTCTTCACCCCGCCAATTGATACCGCCATTGGTGGTGAACGCCCCACTGTACAATTGATAGATGTGGAGCAGCTTGCTAAAGGTGAGTACCTTTTTTCGTTTAAAAAGCTGCTTCGCTGGGTGGAGTTGTGCAATAGTCATGGGGTCGTTTATTTTGAATTTTCTCACTTTTTTACCCAATGGGGAGCTAAGCATGCGCCGAAGGTTATGGCTGTCGTGAATGGAGAATTGAAGCGTATATTCGGTTGGGAAACAGATGCCGGAGGAGAGGAATACAAGCATTTTCTCGATCAAATGCTTCCCGAGCTTGTTGCCTTTATCCAGCTGCATCAGCTGTCGGAGCGCTGTTATTTTCATATTTCAGACGAACCACCGCTGCTTGATGTAGACGCATATCGGACTGCTGCGAACATTGTTAAAAAGCATTTAGCAGGTTTTCCAATAATTGATGCCTTATCGAGTTATACATTCTATGAGCAAGATGTGGTTAGACGCCCGATTCCTGCTTTGGATCATATAGAGCCTTTTTTAGACAACGGAGTTCCAGAGCTATGGACCTATTATTGCTGCGGACAATATAAGGAAGTATCCAATCGTTTTTATAATATGCCATCTAGTCGCAACCGAATTATTGGCTTTCAGCTTTATAAATTTCAAATTAGCGGTTTTTTGCATTGGGGCTATAACTTCTGGTATACCGCATATTCGCTAAAAGCGATTGATCCATTTAAGATTACGGATGCTGGATATGCCTTCCCATCCGGAGATGCTTTTCTGGTCTATCCAGGTGATGAGGGACCTATCGAGTCGATTCGGCTGGAAGTGTTTTTCGAAGCTCTCCAGGATTTACGGGCGCTGCAGTTGCTCGAGGAATTAATTGGGCGTAAGCTTGTATTAGAGCTATTGGAGTCTGATCTTGAGGAAGAACTAACATTCAAAAAATACCCGACTGGCTCTCAATGGCTGCTGATGAAGAGAGAACTAATCAATCGGACAATTGCGGATTTTCAAGCATAAGGTGGTACAACCAGATATGAACTAAATGCACTACTATACTACTTAAATTGAATTGACTAATATAGCTAATATGGTTATCATTATCGATGAATCGATATAATAATTCATTAGGGGGAAAATGGAGTGATGAGAACCGCAATGCGTCCACCGGCAGTTCCTTTGGTAACGGTAGATCCGTATTTTAGTGTATGGTCGATGGCTGATAATCTGAGTGATGATTTTACGAGGCATTGGACCGGTAAACGGAATGCTTTGACCGGATTGATCATGATTGATGGCTTACCATGGAGGTTTGCGGGTTTTGTCGAGCCGAATTCCGAGAATTATTATACGGAGCCTAAAGCGATGAAACAAGTGGATTTGCAGCTTACTTCGTTGTCTAGTACATATACTTTTGAAGAATCAGGAATCAGCATGTGTGTAAGTTTTATGACGCCACTGCTCTTGGAGGATCTGGAGCTCCTATCTCGGCCTGCTTCTTATGTTTCACTAGCTGTTAAATCAACGGACGGAAATGCCCATAAAGTAAAAATCTATTTTGATGTTTCAGGTGAATGGTGTGTAAACTCAAGTGATCAGAAGGTTGTTTGGCAGCAGAGTGAAGCGGGTGAGCTAACTTTATTGCAGATGAGTCATGCCGAACAGGAGATATTAAATCGCTCTGGTGATGATATAAGGATCGATTGGGGCCATTTTTACATGGCAATTAAACGCTCTCCGCAAACTCAAGCTTATATTGGGCTGGCAGCAATGCGCAAAGATTTTGTGAGAACAGGCGAGGTTAGCCGGGTTAAAGAATTTGAAATGACTAGAGCAGTCAAAGAGGGTACTCCGGTAATGGCATGTATTCTGGATTGCGGAGAAGTCGGGGTGGACGAAGTTTCTCATCTAATTGTCCTCGCTTACGATGATCTGTATGCGATCGAATATTTTGGCGATAAGCTGCAAGCCTATTGGAAAAGGAATGGTATAACAGCTTCGCGGATGATAGTAGATGCATTCTTGGAGTACACTGAGCTTAAAAAGCGCTGTGACACATTCGATTTTCAGCTTTGGGAAGATGGTGTTAAAGCGGGTGGCGAGCAATATGCGGAGTTGTTAGTGTTAGCTTATCGACAAGCTATTGCGGCTCATAAGCTTGTGGAAGACACGAATGGAAATCTCTTATTTATGTCCAAGGAATGTTATAGCAATGGTTGTATAGCGACGGTTGATGTGAGTTACCCTTCGATTCCGTTGTTCTTGCTTTATAATCCGGAATTGGTCAGAGGGATGATGAGGCCAATTTTTAAATATGCAGCGAGTGAAGCATGGTCTTTTGAGTTTGCACCGCATGATGTCGGTCAATATCCGTTGGCTAATGGTCAGGTTTATGCGGATAATTCCATGGAAGGCCAGATGCCAATTGAAGAATGCGGCAATATGCTGGTGATGGCTGCAGCAGTTTGCTTGGTAGATAAACAGGTTGATTTTGCTCGGGAAAATTGGCAGCTTTTGTCCGAATGGGCAGGATATCTAGTCGTGAATGGATTGGACCCTGCCAATCAGCTATGTACGGATGATTTTGCTGGCCACTTGGCGCGTAATGCTAATTTATCGATCAAGGCCATTATGGGTGTTGCTAGCTTTGCGTTGCTGCATGAGCTTATGGGGAATGTGGAAGAAGCTGAGTATTTTAGAGCGGCGGCCAGGGATATGGCTGTAAAATGGGAGCAGTTGGCTAATGATCAGGATCATTATCAGCTCGCTTTTGGGCAAGAAGGCACTTGGAGCTTGAAATATAATTTGATTTGGGATGTAATATTTGGGACGCGGATCTTTGATGAGAATATCGTGCGCAAGGAAGTAGCTTGGTACTTAAACAATCAAGATAAGTATGGAACGCCGTTAGATAGCAGGGAAGCGTACACCAAATCAGATTGGCTGGTCTGGGCAGCAGCGCTTGCTTCTGAACAAGCTGATTTTGTTAAACTGATCGAACCGTTATGGAATTCGCTGAATGAAACTCCGGATCGAATACCTTTTACGGATTGGTACGACACCAAACAGGCTAGGCAGATGAATTTCCAACATCGCAGTGTGGTTGGCGGGATTTATATCAAGCTGCTGAAAGATAAATGGAAGCACTGATTATAAAATAAAGTAATAACTCCTTATGGTCTAATAGGCTGTAGGGAGGTTTTTTGAAATTGCGCAGCGCTGAGAGTTGAATGACATAAAAAACTAAAAAATATTATAGCAATAATAACAAATATATGTTTTAAAATAAATAATACATAGTGAACTCAAGTCAGGATTTAATGATTAATTAAGCTATTATCTATAAGAAACCAACTAACGGCATACTGGTTAGTTGGTTTTTTTTCTTTGTCACATTTTGTAGC
The DNA here is from genome assembly GCF_009728935.1 of Paenibacillus psychroresistens. Taxonomy (GTDB): domain Bacteria; phylum Bacillota; class Bacilli; order Paenibacillales; family NBRC-103111; genus Paenibacillus_AC; species Paenibacillus_AC psychroresistens. The sequence goes on from NZ_CP034235.1 coordinate 1,254,605, forward strand.
GTTTATTCCGATTATTAGACTTGACTAGATACGAAATGTATCATATAGTAAACGTGTAGGTATCCAGATAATAACAATAAGGGTGAGTAGCGTTGAATACTAAGAGTCGTTATAGAGACCTGTGTAAAATTAATCAAGACATACCTATTTTCTCGCAAGACTGGTGGTTAGATACGGTTGTGGGCGAAAGCAATTGGGATGTAGTCACTATTGAGCGGAACCAAGAAATCATAGCTAGCTTGCCTTATTATAAGACGAAAAAGTATATGTTTGATTTTATAAAGATGCCTATATTTACTCAGTGTATGGGAATTTGGATGAAATACCCGAACGCTCAGAAGTATGAAAGCAAGCTTTCTTATGAAAAAGAGTTATTCTCATTGCTGATCGAAAAGCTGCCTAAATTTGATTTTTTTGTGCAGCATTTTCATTGGTCTATAACCAATTGGTCGCCATTTTTCTGGAGAGGCTTTAAACAAAGCACTCGATATACCTATTTGCTCAAAGATATAACTAATTTAGAGCAGCTGTTTGCTAATTTCAAGGAAAGTACAAGGCGTGAAATCCGCAAGGCGGAAAAAGTTTTAAAAATCATCGAAACTACGGATATTGAAAAATTCTATCTTATCAATAAAAAGTCATATGATAGACAGAAACAGAAAATGCCTTATACCTTTGAGTTTCTTAAGCATTTCGATGAGGTTTGTCAAAGTAAAAACAGTAGGAAAATTTGGTTTGCTATAGATGAGAAAGGGCAAATACATAGTGCTATTTATATTCTTTTTGATAAAAACTCAGCGTATTATCTGATGGGCGGCGGAGATCCCAAATTAAGAACTAGTGGCGCTACATCCTTATTAATATGGACTGCTATACAATACTCATCTACAGTAACTCAATATTTTGATTTCCAAGGAAGCATGCATGAGCCTATTGAGAAGTTCTTCAGAGGCTTTGGTGCTGAACAAAAGCCGTATTTCGAAATTTCCAAAGCTAACGGAAAGCTTATCCAATGGGCATTTTTTCTAAAAGGCGCTTTTTGGTGCATGCAGTTTCCTACTCTATTAAATTCTAATTTAGTGACAATATAAGATTCTTTGCTTTTTGGAGTGCGGCAATTATCTCATCTAGTTCTTGTTCATTCTGAATATGAATGGTAACATATCTCGGGACTGCGCCTCCACTGGAGGTTTCTAGCATGACTGTGCCTTTATCTGTATCCATAATAATTTCTAATTGATCCTTCTCTAGCAATCGTTCCCAAGCCATTTATATTCCCCCATCAATCAATTGTAATATTATGTAATTATAACACGGCAGATCACTTATTCAACGGAAATCTTAGTTGTTGCAAAAAAGTGAGCAATAGCAAAAAAAGCGGCTCCGAGAACCGTAGATTTAGCTCCGAGACTTGAAAACTCTATGCGCATTTCTCGACGAGAATAAGGGAAGGAGCGTTCGGCAATCAGTTGTTGAATGGGTTTAAGCAGCCAAGGCTCGGCCGCTGTTAGGCGACTGCCTATGATAATTAATTCAGGGTTGAAAGTATTCATGATGTTAATAATCCCCATGCCAAGATATTGCCCTGTCTGTACAAGCAACTCAATAACCTCTTGATTTCCTGTTTCAGCCAAGTGAATTAATTCTTGAATGGAAGGGGGGGGATTCGCTGATGCAAAGGATAATGCCTTTGCTTTCTCCAATAAAGCATTCTCCGAAGCATAAAGCTCCCAGCAGCCGATGTTGCCACAGCTGCATTTGCGACCGTGCGCCTCGATAGTGACATGTCCCATTTCCCCGGAAATACCCGAAAAACCACGATAAAGCTCATTTTTAATAATGATGCCCGTCCCAATCCCAACACCTAAGCTTACATAAATCATATTAGAGGTCGATTTACCTGCACCAAATTGTTTTTCACCTACAGCTCCTGCATTTGCCTCATTATCAATAATGACTGGAATATTAAATTCTTCTGCAATTAATGCTTGAATTGAAACATTCTCCCAAGCAAGGTTTGGTGCGAAAACGATCGTACCGGCTTCATTCACCATTCCAGGTACACCAATGCCAATGCCAATTATGCCATACGGGCTTTTTGGGGAGTGCTCAATTAGCTGGCGAATGCAGGTTTTTAGATCTACAACTACAGCATCAACGGATAATGCCTTAAGATCAATCCGTATTTCATCGACGATATTGCCTTCTAGATCCGTTAAAACACCTATAATACAATGGATGTCGAGATCAATCCCAATGGCATATCCAGCACATTTATTGAATAGCAGCATGACAGGCTTGCGTCCGCCGCTCGATTCTCCCATACCGCTTTCTGTTACCATATGAGAAGCGATTAAATCATTTACCAATGAAGAGACAGTGGCTTTAGTTAGACCGGTAACCTCTGAAATGCGTGCTCGAGAGATAGGATATTGCCGCACAATAACATCTAGCACGATGGAGGTGTTTATTTTTTTGATTAAATTTAAATCCCCGGTGATTTTCAAACGATGTGCCTCCATATCAACTTGCTTAGCTATATTTGTGTCTTATTATAGCACATTTTGACAGCTTTAAAACTTAGTTTAATGAATAGACAAACTATGTAAACGGTGTTATGATAGATCTATTCGAACGTTATGGAGGGATTTTTCTTGACCTATTTTGGAAATGTAGCAAAGATTCAATTCGAAGGTAAGCATTCAAACAATCCATTGGCTTTTAAATTTTATAACCCAGAAGAAATCATCGCAGGAAAAACGATGGAAGAGCATTTGCGATTCTCTATAGCCTATTGGCATGCATTTACAGGAACTGGATCAGATCCTTTTGGAGCACCAACGAATATTCGTGGCTGGGATCAATATACAGGAATGGATTTAGCTAAAGCACGTGTTGAAGCAGCATTTGAGCTAATGGAAAAGCTGAGTTTGCCTTTTTTCTGCTTCCATGATCGCGATATTGCTCCAGAAGGCGACACTTTACAGGAAACCAATCGCAACCTTGATACTATTGTTGCCATTATTAAAGAAAACATGAAAACGAGCGGCAGAAAGCTGCTGTGGAATACAGCTAATATGTTCTCGAATCCACGTTTCGTTCACGGTGCAGCAACAACTAGCAATGCAGATGTGTTTGCATATGGCGCTGCGCAAGTTAAGAAAGCTTTAGAAACAGGTAAAGAGCTTGGAGCTGAGAGCTATGTATTCTGGGGTGGCCGTGAAGGATATGAATCCTTATTGAACACAGATATGAAGCTTGAGCTTGATAACTTAGGCAGATTCCTCCATATGGCTGTTGATTATGCCAAGGAAATTGGTTTTGATGCGCAATTCCTAATTGAGCCGAAACCGAAAGAGCCTTCCAAGCACCAATATGATTTTGATGCAGCAACAGCTATTTCATTCTTGCAAACATACGGCTTAGCCGATAAATTCAAAATGAACATTGAAGCGAATCATGCGACTTTGGCAGGACATACCTTCGAGCACGATCTACGCGTTTCACGGATTCATGGGATGCTGGGATCAATCGATGCAAACCAAGGTGATGAGCTGCTTGGCTGGGATACGGATGAGTTCCCAACTAACTTATACTCTTCAACGTTAGCCATGTATGAAGTATTGGAAAATGGCGGTATTGGTAAAGGTGGAGTTAACTTTGATGCTAAGGTTAGACGTGCTTCCTTCGAACCAGATGATTTGATCTATGCGCATATTGCCGGTATGGACACTTTTGCTAGGGGCTTGCAGGTTGCTTCCAAGCTGATCGAGGATCGTGTATTTGACGATATACTAGACAGTCGCTACAAATCATTCCAATCTGGAATCGGACAAGAAATCGTATCCGGAAAAGCGACTTTTCAAACTCTAGAAGCTTATGCTTTGCAAAACCTTCCGATTCGCAACGAATCCGGCAGACAAGAGAAAATTAAAGCTTTATTGAACCAATATATTATAAACGCATAAAAGCACAATAAGAATCGCCCATTATCTTGGCTGCAATAAGCCGATGATAATGGGCGATTTTTGACATCCAACGAGCTAGACTGATCTTGAAACCAGTTGGAAAACGCAGCCACTTGTGTGATACTGTTTCTATAATACGGCTTTTAGAGCTACAATTAAGGATAAAATGGAATTGATACAGAGGCGATGAATAAATGAATAAGGTTTTAAGCAAGACTGCTATAGCATCCACGAAATTAAAAGATGTGAAGCTTTCCCGTATTTTTCAATTATTTAAACGTTATCGCTGGCTATTGGCTGGTATTCTCGGGCTTGCACTAGCTTCAGCGATTATTGGGATAGGGCCTCCATTGATTTTGAAGGAAATTATTGATCGAGCCCTGCCGAATGCGGATAAACCACTTTTGTGGATTTTGGTGGGCTGGATGGTAGCTTTGCCTTTAATTGGCGGATTGCTGAGCGTGTGGCAAAATCATCTTAATAATAAAGTTGGACAAAGCGTCATGCGTGATTTAAGGCATGCTTTATTCGGTAATTTGCAAAAACAATCCATGGCTTTTTTTACACAGTCGCGCTCTGGAGAAGTTATTCAGAGACTAACTGGGGATGTACAAGCCGTACAGAATGTTGTAACAGGAACTGTGGTCAATGCGATAACGCAAATGGTCATAGTGGTGACGACGGTGTTTATTTTATTCCGTTTAAACTGGCAGCTGGCTATACTATCGATGGTTATTCTGCCGATGTTTGTGCTTCCTGTCCGTAAAGTATCGGCGGCGCGCAAGAAGCTGCGACTAGAGACGCAAAAGGTTCGAGGGGATATGGCTTCACAGCTTGGAGAAATTTTTGGAGTTTCTGGTGCTTTACTTACTCGAATATTTGCTAGAGAGAAGCTGCAGGAAACCAAATTTTCTGAATTAAATGAAGAAGTGATGCGGTTAGAGCTGCGCTTAAATTTAATCGGTCGATGGTATGGGATGGTTATAGGAGTATTAGCGCCTGCGGGAACGGCAATTATTTATTTGTACGGGGGCTTTAGTGTCATTAACAGCAGCATGTCTCTAGGTGATATTATTGCTTTTGCAGCCTTTGTGGGCAGACTATATGGACCGATCGCGATTCTCTTAAATTTACAGGTTGAAACCGTAACGGCTTTAGGAGTTTTTCAAAGGCTATTTGAATATTTGGATTTAAAGGCGGAAATTATCGATTCACCAGATGCGGTGCAGCTCCCTATTGTTTCAGGCAGGATTGCTTATAACCAAGTTTCCTTTGCCTATCTACCTGAACGTTATGCATTAAAAGAGGTATCTTTTACTGTAGGGGCGGGAGAGCTTGTTGCTTTCGTTGGGCCAAGTGGTGCAGGAAAATCAACGTTAATTGGTATGATCTCCAGATTATACGATCCAACAAAAGGAAATATCACAATAGATGGTCTAGATATTAAAAAGGTGAAGCTGGATTCTTTAAGAGAGCAGATAGCCTATGTTACTCAGGAATCATTCTTATTTCATGCCAGCATACGCGAGAATTTATTGTTTGCAGTGGATAATGCTTCGCAAGATCAGCTAGAGGATGCGTGCAAGCAAGCTTATATTCATGATTTTATAGCTTCATTGCCAGATGGTTATGACACGATGGTCGGAGAGCGGGGACACCGGCTTTCCGGTGGGGAGCGTCAACGCTTGGCTATTGCCCGCGCTATTCTCAAGAATCCGCGTGTGCTTATTCTCGATGAAGCTACATCCCACTTGGACTCGGAATCGGAAGCTTATGTACAAGCTGCGCTGGAGGAATTAATGCGCAATCGAACGACATTAGTCATTGCACATCGACTTTCAACCGTGCTTGCTGCTAATAAGATTATTGTGCTTGAGGCTGGGATTATCGTTGAAGAAGGGAATCATGATGAATTGCTTGCACGTGAAGGCTTATATGCTAGACTCTTTCGCACACAATTTGCTCGTGTTGCTGGAACTGACGCTGCCCTATAAGTATCACCGTTTTCTTGTTTCAAAAAACTCACAAAGCTGCCGCTGATGATAAGTAAGCTCGCTGACACTGCCTTGAACGGCAATGATTTGATCATCAAACCGAGTGATAACTCCACCTGAATCAACCATGTGATCATTAAGAAATACACGAATGGGAGCTTGACGATCCATAGCTTCTTGAAAGTCCTGATCTGTTTCTAGTCGGCGGTTAATGGCCATAGCTGTATCTCCTTCCTCATTATGTTCAAGTACAAATCCCATTGTAATGGAATACCAGGCTTCAAGCGAGCGAAAATACTTAAATGCGGGTGTAACCGCTATCTTTCCAAACTATGGTATACTAGATCAGTCAGAAAAAAAGAATAGAGGTGTTATTCATGATTTATAAAAAGAATGACAAGAACCTCAATGCAATTACCTTTCTAGAGGGATTGCGCGATGACCCCAAGGATGTTGAAAAGTGCATAGAATTTTTTAGCGCGTTACATCGATTGCCTAAGCATATGCCAAGACCTTTTCTCGAAATAGTCACAGTACTAAAAGAAGAGAAACCGAATTTGTTTAAGCATCTCAAAACACGATTAATTACCAATCGCCCCTTAATTATGTTGTTTGATTTAAATATAGATTACGAGATGGCTAAAGAAAGGTTGCTTCATACTATATTAACGTATTAAGCTTGCTATTGTTAATCTTTCCTCAGTATTAGGTATCATACCTGGCTGAGGTTTTTTTGAAAATAGGACTCCGTATACTTTGTGATATTGGTAGAAAAATGGTAAAATTGTTGGATGCTTTGTTTGCATAATTGTATTATTATGTTAGTCAGGACGTATATATAGCTGAGAGCCTGGAGGAAATAAAAATGTCGATTAAAGCGAAGCTTTCCATGTACCTCTCTAGTATTGTGTTGATTATATTAACTCTGGATACTACCTTAAATTATTGCTCAACAAGAGATGCGCTTGTGTCACAGTCTCAAGGTCCAATCAATGAAGCGGCCAAAGAAATTCTAAGTAAACAATTGATGAATCAAATCACGATTTCAATTTTTCTATTAGTTGGTACTATCGTAATCAGTTACTATATTGCTAGTTTCTTTATTCGGCCATTGAGCCGCATTCTGAAAAAGGTAAATGAAATTTCGGAAGGAAACTTCAATATTAATCACTCTATTCATGGAACAGATGAGTGGGGTATTCTGTCAGAAACAATTTATAAAATGTCATTGAATTTACATGCGAATACGGAGCAGCTGCGAAGAGCCAATGAAACTCTGAGGAGTACCAAGCAGAACATGGACTCGTTTGTTAATCATACCTCGGATGCTTTTGTCGTAGTTGATTTACAGGGGATTGTGCAGCAAGCGAATAAAGCCTATATAGAGCTGTACGGTTGGAGCATGAATGAAACGATAGGCTTTCCGCTCCACACTGTTACGGATTCTTATCAGAGTGAAGCTAATGCGGTGATGCTCAAGCTTAAGAATGGGATCCCGGTCTCAGCATTCGAGAATGTTTGTCAGACCAAGGATGGCAGAATGATTGACGTCAGTACGACAATCTCTGGTATACATAATGAAAAAGACGAGCTGGTCGCCTACGCCTCTATATCTCGTGATATTACCGAACGAAGAAATACGGATGAACTCCTGCGTAGATCGGAGAAGCTTTCCATTGTAGGGCAGCTTGCTGCAGGAGTTGCTCATGAGATTCGTAATCCGTTAACTACGTTACGCGGGTTTGTACAGCTTCAGCATGCTAGAGCCAAAGGCAATCAACAGCATCTCGACATCATGTTATCTGAATTGGACCGAATTAATTTTATTGTCAGCGAATTTTTAATTCTGGCCAAACCGCAAGCAATCAATTTTCAAAAACGGGATTTGGTCTATATTCTACAGGATATTATCTCCTTGCTTGCTTCTCAAGCAAACCTTAACAATATTCAATTCCATTTTGATTGCGCCCCACATATACCACCGATTAATTGTGAAGAGAATCAATTAAAGCAAGTTTTTATCAATATCATTAAGAATGGAATGGAATCTATGCCAGACGGGGGAGAAATTATTATTCAAGTGGGCAACCTCGCTTCGGACGATGTAATGGTACGGATTGCCGATCAAGGCTGCGGGATATCCGAGGAGCAGCTAGCTAGATTAGGCGAGCCCTTTTATACGAATAAAGAAACGGGTACAGGCTTAGGTCTAATGGTTAGCCAACAAATCATCGCTAATCATAAGGGTTCGATGCATTTCGACAGTGAAATAGATAGAGGCACAACAGTCGAAATTATATTGCCAATGGGATAAACCAATTTAAACAAACGAATCGCGAAATGCTTTAGCTAAGCTTAACGGCTCAACCTTCCATAAATCAGCAATTTCGGCACAAACGTTTTCCTCCCACCAATCAGCAAGCTTTTTGCGGTTACTACCATTTTCGGAGATCCAGGGCAGGTTAAATACGACCTTTCTAATATAAATCTGCTCGGCTGCATTCATTTGTTCCTCATTAATAAAGGTTTTAAGCTTTTTAATGGTGCGATAGAGCTCACGGTGGCAGGATCTGCGAATATGTCGTAGTGAAGGCAATTCTTTGGTGTGTTTTTCAGTAGCATAGCTTTTCATGTAGTTCAGCTCCTTTTCGTCCCAATACTAATCATAAATAATGAACCAGTTTATGCGACAACTGACTATATGGTGATTATTTATGGTAGACTGATTGAAAAATGATAATCCATCAAGGAGAGCTATATGGGGCTACTACAGAAATATAAATCCAGAAAGTATTTGCAGCGCGTATTTTTATACATCAATTTAATGATTATTACATTCACGATCGTTTCTTCGACAGCGCTTTATTTATATTCGGAAAGAATAAGCTTGGATTCTCAACGTGAAGCCAATGAGAAAGTGCTCTTACAAATGAATTACAACGTTACCTATATGAACGAAATTGCCAAAAATTTTGCTGTTTCGATGTTTTTTGATCTTGATATTATTTCGCTCCTTAATGACAGCAATTGGGTTGATATTGACCAAATCCAGAAAATTAATCGAATTAACAAGAAAATTAACTCGAATTCGTTCATTCATTCGCTTGTACTCTACAACAGCAAAAAAAATGAGTATTTTACAGGGGGCAATCTTGCAAATCGCGAGGTATTGATAAATACGATGGATGACTATTTATCAGGCCGAAAACAGATGAATAAAATGCAGTTTATTCCCATTAAATTCCCCGCCAAATCGAATGCGACCGAACAAAATATAGATGTGTTCTCCTTATTTATGTATGATTCATTGACCCAATATTCCAAATCGCAAAGTGCTCTGATCATTAATATCAAGCCCGAGTGGCTGTTTCAAAATATAGAAATCATGAATGGATTCTCCGCCAATAAAGCAGGCCGCATGTTTATTATGGACCAAAATTCGGAGGCATTCAGTCCAACCCTGTATCCGAATATTGCCAACGATGAATTAAAGAAACGGATTAACCAGCAAATTAAATCGACTAATAAAACAGCATCTCAATTTACCTATACCTCTAATCATCAAAAACAAATCGTTAATTACATCATAAATAGCCCTAACAACTGGATCATAGTGAATGTGCAGCCTTATGAAGAGCTGCTTGGAGCTGTTAAGAAAATCAGAATTGCTTCGATCATTATTATTCTGGTCTCGATCCTTCTAGCTGCAATCGTCTCCTTATTTGTATCCAATAAACTATATAATCCGGTTGAGCGTTTGTTGAGGCAATTCAGACGTCCCACTGATACAGACCTAGAACAAGCGACAAAGAAAGAGAGATTTGACGAGCTTCACTATATGTCAGCTATTTATAGCAACGTCATGGATAAACTGAATGTAGCCGAAACAACACAGGATATGAATGAGAGCATCGTTAAATCCTATTATCTAAGAAAGCTTATTATGGACAGCTCTTCCTTCTCGCCGGAGGAGCTACGTGAATGTGCAGAGAACCAACGATTTAAAATAGATATGAATAACCCGCTCTTAGTAGGTGTAATCCAAATTGATAATTACCGCAGTTTTTCAGAGTCAAAAACGATTGCCCAGCAAAAACTATATCATTTTGCTCTGACTAATATTTGCGAGGAGATCATCTCCGAGCATATGACCTGTGAGATTATAGAAGCAAGATCAGAGCACCTTGTCTTGTTAGTAAATATTAAAAAGGACTATGAAGCAGCAGCAGCTCAATTACCTGCACTTATTCAAAGAATCCAAGCCATAATGACTGAATATTACCATGTTACTTTTACAGCAGCATTAAGTGAGCCATCATCCGATTACCGTGAGATTACTTACCACTATGGCAAAGCACTGGAATATTTAATGTATCGAATGAATTATGGAACCAACTCTTTAATTACTCCACAGATGGTGCAAACAAACCTTGAAAACCAAGAGCAGCATATCCCCTCAGAGCTAGAGAAAAAGCTGGTTGAAGCGATTAAATCAAATCACCTGGAATCAGTAACAGATCAAATAAATAAAATTCAAATCATGGTTTCCAGAATGAATTCCGATGCTGTGTTTCTTGCATTGATGCACTTAAGCGTAATAATCAGCCAAACCCTTAGGGAAATGAACTACAATAAGCTATCGCCCATCTTAATTGACCTGCGCACATTGAAGCAGAATATTATTGAAAAGGAAACATTGGAAGAGATCTTCTCGGAAATCATCGACTTGTTCAGCAAAATCTTCACAGAGCAATCAGAGCAGGAGGGCAATAAATCTAATGTAATTGTTGATATCATCAAGGAAATTATTCTAACGAACTATTCAGATATGAATTTAAGCCTGCAGGGAATATCGGCTATGCTCAAGATGTCATCCGTTTATGTCGGCAGGGTGTTTAAGAAGCAAGAGGATATCTCGGTGGCAGAATATATTAACGAGCTGCGATTGAGTAAATCGATTGAATTGCTCGTCAATCATAATCTGACTATCCATGAGATTGTCGAAAAAGTCGGATTTGGCAACCAGAACTATTATTTTAAAATGTTTAAGAATAAATTCGGAACCACGCCAAAAGAGTATCGCATTAAAAAATCACTTAACTAAATACATTTATTTTAGAAGCAGAGTAACTATATCTGCTTCTTTTTTTGCATAAAAATATAGATTTCATCTTATTTTGATAGTTACTTTTTAGATATAAGCACAAAAATTAGAGTTTTTATTTAACTGTTTTCAGCGCATGATTAGGTTTGCAAACAGCTAAACTATCGATAAGGAGGTAATTTTTTTGGAATAGAATCAAACAGCATCCCAAGTCCGCTGTGGACCCATGCTCGTTATTTTCCCTTTCTTCCAACTGTTTTTCATTAAAGGGTTAACCGTCAGCGCATTAAAAGGTTAATTGATTTTTTTCCTTATGGCTTTAATTTAAGACGAGACTTGAGAGGAGGCAAGAAGTATACTAGTCTCATCGAATATATTAGACAACTAATAGATTATGGGAGGTTTATTCAATTGAAAAATGTTAAAGGCTCAATCTCAACCTTAGTTTGTGTCATGCTAAGTTTGGTACTGATTCTTAGCGCATGCAGTTCATCTAAAACTGTGAATACTAGTGCAACGCCAGCCATTGCTGTTCCTGAGAAAGAGCTTCCACCTGTTGAATTGATTTGGTATTATCCGCAGCCTAAAGGCCAAGCAGATTTAAAAGCGGTAAATGATGAAATCAATAAAATCATCCAAGCAAAGATCAATGCAACAGTTAAGCTTATGCCAGTCGATTTCGGAAGTTATGAACAGAAGCTGAATACGGTTGTTGCAGCTAATGAAGCGATTGATATTATCTGGTCTTCAAGCTGGTTGTTTGGTTATGTACAGAATCAAGATAAAGGCGCTTTTCAGCCGCTGGACGATCTGTTGAATAAAGAAGGGAAAGTGTTATTTGACTCCATAGACACGAAATTTTGGGAAGATATGAAAATCGGCGGTAAAATTTACGGCGTGCCAAACTATCAAATTTCGGCAAAAAACCCTGGTTTATATGTTCAAAAAAGATTCATCGACAAGTATAATTTCGATGTCAGCACAGTCAAAAAGATCGAGGACATTGAGCCTTTGCTGCAGAAAATTAAAGACGGTGATGCTAAAGATGGGATTGTTCCTTTTGGTGTCGTCCAAGGTTTCTTTGATGAACCTTATTACAATATAGATGGGACTCCTTATGCAAATGTTTATATGAATGATTCCACCAATAAAGTATTAAACCGTGCTTTTATGCCTGAATTTAAACAATATTTAACGATGGTGCATTCATGGTATACCAAGGGCTTTATCAATAAGGATGCAGCAACAATAACCGGTCAAGTTGCCACGGATCCCAAAGGAGAAAGAGCGGTAATCTATGATGTTACCGGAAAACCGGGCGGAGAGATTGATATTCAAGGTCAGAATGGCGGAAACCCAGTCGTGTTTATCCCTCTGGCTAAGCCTTATTTTACAGGAGCTTCCTCCACGTTGAATACCATAAGCCATACATCCAAAAATCCTGAGCGGGCTATGATGTTCTTGCAATTGGTTAACACCGACAAAGCTTTATTCAACTTAATTACTTATGGAATTGAAGGAAAGCATTATACGAAGGTAGACGATAAGTTTATTAAGCTTACTCCAGATAGTACTTACAATCCAACTACGGACTGGGTATTCGGCAACACGACTAATGGATATTTACCAGAGGGAGCTCCGGCAGATAAGTTTGAACTGACCAAAAAAGTAAATGATGCAGCAGCTGTTTCACCTTATTATGGCTTTGTTTTCGACCCTGAACCAGTGAAAACAGAATTAGCCAATACCAAGGCTGTAGACGATGAATATGGGCCTGGTCTCGGATCAGGCACGGTTGACCCGGATAAATATTTACCGATTTTACAAGATAAGCTGAAAAAAGCCGGAGTCGATAAAATTATTGCAGAGCAACAAAAACAATTAGACGAATGGCTTAAAACAAGAGCTAAGTAGATTGTAAGTAAATAGTAAGGAAATGAGTAAAGACGAAGATCTTGTGTTGTTGCCAATGTAGGTTCCTTCGTCCGCACTTATATTTACTATCCAAGGTATGATTTCTAAAATTTAAAGGAGCGTGTTCATTTTGTTCAAAGTCAAAAAGTTCTTCTCCATTCTAATTTCCTTAATGATTATGTTAACTCTGGTTTATCAACCCAATTCCGCTTATATCGGTACCGCTCATGCAACTGATATTGCCTATTATGTATCACCTAGCGGGAACGATTCTACTGGAAATGGGTCCATCGGCAGTCCATATAAAACGATCACTAAGGCACGAGACGTGATTAGAGCCTTCATATCGGGAGGAATGACGGGTAACATAACAGTCTACTTAAGAGGTGGATCTTACTTCCAGACTTCAAAAGTGTCTTTTAATGAAAGCGATTCCGGCAGAAACGGATATACGATAAAATACACGAACTATACAGGTGAAGAGCCAATTATTTATGGCGGCGAGAAATTAACGGGATGGACTCTACATTCAGGAAGCATATATAAGAAGAACGTGGGTACAGATTGGAGTTCTAACTACCTGACTGAAAACGGGGTTTTAGGAACTAAGGCGCGATACCCCAATTCCGGGTATAAGACAGTTGCAGCTCCTTATGTTTCAAGCGATCCTCGAAATAAATTTCATTTCAGCCCAGGCGATATCCCAAGCATAAGTAATCTAAGCGATGCTGAGATCTATGTATGGCCAGGCGGACCTGAAGGGACACACAATTGGTTTGCCGGAGTGGTGCCAATCGCGACAATAGATGATGTTTCAAATTTGGTTGGATTAGAAAGTCCTGCATTTTATGAATTGGGGGTAGGTACACGATATTTTGTTCAAGGAGCGATTGAATTATTGGATCAACCGGGAGAATTTTACCTGGATACTAACGCGGGGATGCTGTATTACTGGCCAATGAACCCAAACATTGAGACGCTGGAGATTGCGGCTGCAAGGTCCGATACGCTTTTTGAATTTAAAGGCAGTTCAACAAGCAATCTTGTACAGAACATCATAGTTGAAGGCATTACATTCAGTACTTCTAATTATATTGACGATTATGAATCCGCCGGATTGATCACGCTTGAGAATGCGCAATATATTACAGTAGCCAACTCCAAACTTCATAATTCCGGAACAAATGGCATATTGGGCGTCAATTATGTGAAGAACAATACTTTTTCAGGAAACCTTATCTATGACATAGGTGTAAGCGGTGTCTTCCTTCATGTTAAAGATGGACAACTAGGCGATAACCTGAGCCAGTATAATACTATTACTAATAACCATATCTACAATCTCGGTCAGACGATTGGGCATGGAAATGGTATCGAACTTAAGCATAGCGGCTACAATACGGTTTCCTACAACAGAATACATGACAGTAAGAGGTTCGGAATCAGAGTTGTTACTAATTCTCTAGAATACGGGGGGACCATTGCCAACTCCGAAACAAAAGGTAATGTTTTCGAATTCAACGATCTCTTCAATTGCATGACTGACTCCCAGGACGGCGGGTTATTCTATACATGGGGCACCACTACCGAGAATACATTCAGAAATAACATGCTTCATGACAGCAACGTCTATTTCTCTTATGGCTTCGGCTATTACAATGATGATGATACCGACAGAATGAATGCTCATGATAATCTGATCTACGGCTTACAGAGACAAGCTTCTGGAGGAGCATTAAACGCTGCGGTTGTTATCAGAGGTACCAATAACAAATTCAATAACAATGTTGTAGCCAATAATCCATTAACTACGTTAGGCGCGTTGGAATATTTTACGAGTCAGACTTCAACTGGTGGTCGCAGAAATACAACCAATATAGAAGTCAACCATAATATCATTTTCAATTCAGCTCCTACAGACAGCTTAAACCACTGGTATGACGGAGTTATACACCATAATCTCGATTGGAACACCGGCAGGTTTGGTTCCGTTGACTACAACCTCGCCTTTAATAGCACCGGAGGTCATAACGTTCAAACCACTAATCAACTAGAAAACGCTGTAGGCTGGTCGAGATGGCAAACGATTGGTTTTGATACAAATTACCCTGTAGGGCTGAATGCTCTTGGTTATGATACACATTCCATAGCAGGGCAGAACCCTCAGTTCATGGATGCGGCTCAATCCGATTATCGTTTAAAGCCCAATTCTCCTGCATATGCCTTGGGTTATCATGATATTAATGCCGAACCGATGGGATTGCTGAGCACTTTCAATTTCACGGATTCAAGCGAATCGATTGACAAGTTGTTTATAAAGTCAGCAACAACGAATGCTGGCAATGCAACTGTCGAAGTATTGTCAAACAGCACGGTTCAGCTAACAGTATCAGGAAGAACATTATCCGGTTATTTGTTGCCTAATTTAGCGGGTTATACAACATATGCAAGCGCTGATTCAGCTATTGCATCAGTAAACAGCAGCGGACTGGTCACAGCTAATGCTCCAGGTATTGCAAAAATAACAGCCACTGTTACAAAGAATGCTATAGTGAAAACGGTAGACATCTATATTAAAACAGCGGAAGCGGCTCCTACACCAGCACCAACGCTGCCATTCTCTGATAATTTTGAGAGCGAATCAGATACTTGGACAGAAGTAGTCGGAGCATGGGATATCATTACTGATGGAACACAGGTTTACACTCAGACGAATGCGGTGGGTGAAGCATTTGCAACCGCTGGAAATCCTTCTTGGAGCAACTACTCTGTATCGGCAGATGTTAAACGACTAAGCGGGACCAGCGCGGCAATCGTCGGAAGGTTATTTGCAAATGATCAGTTCTACCAGTTTGAAATCACGGGTACCCACTGGTTTATTTACAAAAATGACAGGGCTCAATGGACTCAATTGGCTGGAGGCAGCTACAATTCAGATACATCTACATTCTATAATCTAAAAATGGAGTTTAACAGCAGTAACATAACTGCTTTCATTAATGATATAGAGGTAGGCACGGCAACGGATTCGACCTTCAGTACAGGGAAAATTGGTTTAAGACAATACTCGAGCACAGCTAAATATGATAATGTTTCGGTGCAGAGTATAGAGGAAGCACCAACACCAAATGCTCTATTGTCCGGTCCGGATTATGTGCTTGCTGGAAATACATTGGACATGACGTACAGCTTAGTCAACGTCACCTCTAATGTTTATGCGAAAGAATTAACTGTCAATTTCGATCCAACAATACTTCAATATGAGGGTGCTTCATCACTCATCGATGGATTTGATGTAATCTTGGATTCCCAGACACCAGGCAAAGTAAGAATTATCGAAGCGAGCACGGGACCTGATAGTGGATTTTCAGGGACAATAGACCTGCTACTACTGCACTTTTTAGCTTTGACACCTGGCGAGGGCGATATCTACCTTACTGATGTTAAAGTTGCAGATGATGGGGGTAACGTAACTGACTTGGACGTCGGTTTAGCTCATCATGTTGTAATTACGGATAGAGCAGCTTTGAATGAGAAGATTACAGAGGCTGTAAACTCAATTACAAATGCTCAAATACACGAAACACTTTGGGGACATTACAAACAGAGTGTCGTAAATGCATTGAATACTGCTAATCAAAATGCGAATCTAGTTACAAATAACGTTGCCGCTTCGCAGACGCAGGTGGATGCAGCTGAAATTGCTTTAGCAGCTTCATTGGAAACATTCAGGAACGCAGTGAATGCTACTGCATCAATCGGTGATTTGTCACTGGTGGCATCCAATTACGGAGCGAGTTCAACTAGCAGCAACTGGGCTACTATACAAATGTATGACCTCGATCATGATAATAAGTTAGACATTGTCGACCTAGTTGCTATAGCAAGAATAATATTGGGTATTATTTAATTGTAGCGAATTGGAAAAAGGCGAATGCCTTTTTCCTATCTCTATAACAAACAAGATTTTTATCAATTCTACTATGAGAGGAAGTTGAAACCATTGAAACAAAGGCTGTTATCATTTGGATTTATCTTTATAATGATTTTTATGGTTTTTCCAAATACGATATTTGCAGTAGCACCTACTTTTTCAATCTCAATCGTCAATTCAAATCCGAATGTCGGTGATGAGGTTGAGGTAGTCATACAAGCGAATAATGTTAATAATATGTATGGATTTGAAATCAATCTCTCTTTCGAACCGAATTTATGGGATACGCATACAATCTCTTTTAGTTCTGCACTGACAGGATTCAAACAAATCGTCAATCCTGAATTGTTAGAACAAGGACATTTAAGATTCGTCTATGCGAATGCTGGGGCTGCAGTAGGTGGAAATGTAACACTTGGCATCGCCAAATTTAAAGCTAAGCAGAATGGAGTAAACCTTATTACACTTGATAGTATCAAGATGGTTTATTCCAATGACCATTCTGAAACCTTTAATCCAGGGGTAACAGCAAATGTTAAAATTGGTTCAGATTCGTCACCAGCACCAGCATCATCGATGCCAACACCAACGACAACATCGACATCAACTCCAGCACCAACACCAACATCGACACCAGCACCAACAACGATCACGCCACCTGGGACCATGACGGTTAAGGCAAGCCTGGACACTAACGGAAAAGCAGTGGCCGACGTGAATACAAATCTGCTCCATGCGGCTATTCTAAATGCGAAAGACTTTGCTGTAGAAATTAGCATTGAAGGCATAGAATCAGCCAAAGAAATAATCGTTAATCTTACTGGTGATTCAATCAAGACAGCACTCGATAATAACATCAAGCAGTTAAAAATTAAAATAGGACTTGCCATAATCTCGATTTCAACGGATCTATTGAAAAATGACGGCGTAACTTCCGGCAATGTTCAGCTCTCCGTTTCGATTCTAGATTCCTCAACCATGTCTGATGAAGTGAAAGAAGCTGTCGGAAGCAATCCGATATACGACTTCAACCTCAGTGTCGATGGGAAGAAGATTAGCCAGTTCGGCGATAACGCCGTGACAGTTAAGTTGAACTACACTTTGAAACTTGGAGAAGACACGGATCAGATTATTATTTACTACATTAATGATAACGGCAAGCTGGAAATTGAGAAGAACGGCAAATACGATGCGGCAACCGCTCAAATCATATTCAGCCCTGCACATTTCAGTAAGTATGCAGCATCATATAACGAAGTAAGCTTTAACGATCTTGCAAATGTATCGTGGGCAAAAGATAGTATCCAAGCGTTGGCAGCCAGAAGCATTGTCAAAGGAGTTGGGGCAGGCAGCTTTAATCCTGACAAATTGCTTACAAGGGCTGAGTTAATTACCATGCTGATGAATGGCTTTGATTTAATTGACAGCAATGCTAAAACTTCGCTAAGTGATGTGAAAAACGATACATGGTATTACAGTGCAATCGCATCGGCACAACAACTCGGCATCATCAAAGGTAAATCAGACGGCAGTTTTGGCATCAACGATAAGATCACGAGGCAGGATATGGCGGTCATGATTTACAACACGGGGTTGGTGGTAAAAGCTAACCTGAACGGAAACGGAGAAATAGCTTTATTCACTGACCAATCCGCTATCGCGACTTACGCCTTACAAGCGGTAACAGTCATTCAACAGGCTGGAATCATCAATGGTGTTGGGAATGGAACATTCGCACCGCGAGGTGTTGCAACAAGAGCTCAAGCAGCTGTTATCATTTGGAGAATGCTTTCTAAAGTTAAGTAAAGACGACACCCAAAGAGTATCGAATCAAAAAAACGCTGGTTTAAATACAATTTTTGGGAGCAGACCAATGGATCTGCTTCTTTTTTTGCACAAAAGTATAGATTTCACCCTATTTTGATAGTTACTTTTCAGATATAAGCACAAAAATTAGAGTTTTTATTTAACTGTTTTCAGCGCATGATTAGGTTTGCAAACAGCTAAACTATCGATAAGGAGGCAAACTTTTTGGAACAGAATCAAACAGCATCCCAAGTCCCGCTGTATAGTGGGAAACCCGAACAGGGCTTCTTTTCAAAAAAATGGCGGTTCTTCAAAAAAAACTTTGAATTGTCAGCTCTATCATTTCCAGCAATAGTAGTCATTATTGTACTGTCTTATATTCCAATGTTCGGTATCATTATCGCCTTCAAGAATTTCCATTATGATCTTGGATTTTGGGGCAGTAAATGGATTGGATTCAAGAATTTTGAGTTTCTCTTTAAAACCGATGCGGCTGTCCGCATTACCCGAAATACCATACTTTATAATTTGGGCTACATGATTACTACAACCAGTGCAGCGTTGGCATTGGCTGTCCTGTTAAATGAGATAGGCAAAAGGTGGCTGAAGCTCTACCAGACAGCCTTATTCTTACCGTATTTTCTCTCCTGGGTTGTAGTCGGTTATATTGCGCTTGCGTTTTTAGATAATGAGAATGGATATATTAATCAAATTCTTGTCCAGCTCGGTTTCGAAAAGGTAGCCTTTTACTTTGAAGCGAAATATTGGCCGTATATTCTGAATGCCTTTCAATTGTGGAAGAATATCGGGTTTTCAACCTTAATCTACTATGCTGGTATTCTTAGTATCGATGCGGAATTATATGAAGCGGCGCGGATGGACGGAGCTACAAGACTTCAGATGATCCGCAGAATAACCTTGCCTTTGCTTAAGCCGTTGATCATCATATTGCTCATTCTCAGTCTAGGCAATATGTTCCGCGGAGACTTCGGATTACATTATTTTATACCTAATAATGTAGGTTTAATCTATTCTTCTACGGATATCATTGATACGTATGTTTATAGGGCATTAAGCTCATTAGGCGATGTTGGCATGGCGTCAGCGGTTGGTTTGTACCAATCGGTTGTCGGACTCGTACTTGTTCTATTAGCTAACTATATCGTTCGAAAGGTTAATGATGAAAATTCACTTTTTTAGGAGCGAAACATGATGCAAAACGTTGCAAAAGCGTATAAGGCACAAAGCTTTAACACTTTGATTATCCACATCATCTTTATATTAGTCACTTTAAGCATGCTGCTGCCTTTTATTCTGGTAATCATAATCTCGATAACAGATGAACAATCCCTATCGCTCAGCGGGTATCAATTGATCCCTGAGAAAATAAGCTTTAGTGCTTATCAATATTTCTTTAAAGCACCTCAAATTCTAATTCGCGCTTATGGTGTAACTACTTTCGTAACAGTAATAGGAACGGTCATCAGCTTATTGCTGACTGCTACGCTGGGATATGCCATTTCAAGGCGGGATTACGGCTATAACCGGATTTTAACTTTTTTTATCTTTTTTACAATGCTTTTTAACGGTGGATTAGTCCCCTTTTATATCTTGATGACGCAATGGCTGCATCTGGGAGATACTATATTCGCTTTAATAGTTCCAGGCTTGATAAATCCCTTTTATATTCTAATTATGAAAGGGTTTATGTCCAAAATCCCCATGGAAATTATTGAATCTGCCAAAATAGACGGGGCTCGGGAATGGCGGATTTTTTATCGGATCATCCTTCCGCTTTCGATGCCAGCGCTCGCTACACTCGGTCTATTTATTTCTTTCGCCTATTGGAATGAGTGGTTTAATGGGCTCTTATTTATTAATAACGAGAGGCTGGTTCCCTTGCAGCTGCTTCTAATTCGTTCTTTAAAGACGCTTGATTTTATAACATCGCGTCCAGAATTCAGCGCCTCTGTAATAAGTCTCGATATGTCGCAATTCCCGCAAAAAGCAGCTAAATTCGCTATAGCGATTATCGCCGGAGGACCCATGCTCGTTATTTTCCCTTTCTTCCAACGGTTTTTCATTAAAGGTCTAACCGTCGGCGCTTTAAAAGGTTAATTGATTTTTCCCTTAATGGCTTTAATTTAAGGTGAGACTTGAGAGGAGGCAAGAAGCATATTAGTCTCATCAAATTTATATAAGACTACTAATAGATTATGGGAGGTTTATTCAATTGAAAAATGTTAAAGGCTCTATCTCAACTCTAGTTTGTGTCATGTTAAGTTTGGTACTGATTCTCAGCGCATGCGGTTCATCTAAAACTGCGACTCCTAGTACAACGCCAGCCCTTGCTGCTACTGATACCGCGGCAACACCTGAAGCGACACCTGAAGCGACGCCTGTTCCTGAGAAAGAGCTTCCACCTGTTGAATTGATTTGGTATTATCCGCAGCCTAAAGCCCAAGCAGATTTAAAAGCGGTAAATGATGAAATCAATAAAATCACGCAAGCTAAGATCAATGCAACAGTTAAGCTTATGCCAGTCGATTTCGGAGGTTATGAGCAGAAGCTGAATACGGTTGCTGCAGCTAATGAAGCGATTGATATTATCTGGTCTTCAAGCTGGTTGTTTAGTTATGTACAGAATCAAGGCAAAGGCGCCTTTCAGCCGCTAGACGATCTGTTGAATAAAGAAGGGAAAGTGTTATTTGATTCCATTGACGCGAAATTTTGGGAAGATATGAAAATCGGCGGTAAAATTTACGGCGTGCCAAACTATCAAATTTCGGCTAAAAACCCTGGATTATATGTTCAGAAAAGATTTATCGACAAGTATAATTTCGATGTCAGCACGGTCAAAAAATTCGAGGATATCGAGCCTTTGCTGCAGAAAATTAAAGACGGTGATGCTAAAGATGGGATTGTTCCTTTTGGTGTCGTCCAAGGCTTCTTTGATGAACCTTATTACAATATAGATGGGACTCCTTATGCAAATGTTTATATGAATGATTCCACCAATAAAGTATTAAACCGTGCTTTTATGCCTGAATTTAAACAATATTTAACAATGGTGCGTTCATGGTATACCAAGGGCTTTATCAATAAGGATGCAGCAACAATAACCGGCCAAGTTGCCACGGATCCAAAAGGAGAAAGAGCGGTAATCTATGATGTTACCGGAAAACCGGGTGGAGAGATTGATATTCAAGCTCAGAATGGCGGAAACCCAGTCGTGTTTATCCCCCTGGCTAAGCCTTATTTTACAGGAGCTTCCTCCACGTTGAATACCATAAGCCATACATCGAAAAATCCGGAGCGGGCTATGATGTTCTTGCAGTTGGTTAACACCGACAAAGCTTTATACAACTTAATCACTTATGGAATTGAAGGAAAGCATTACACGAAGATAGACGATAAGTTTATTAAGCTTACTCCAGATAGTACTTACAATCCAACTACGGATTGGGTATTCGGCAATACGACTAATGGATATTTACCTGAGGGAGCTCCGGCAGATAAGTTTGAGCTGACCAAAAAAGTAAATGATGCAGCAGCTGTTTCACCTTATTACGGCTTTGTTTTCGACCCTGAACCAGTAAAAACAGAATTAGCTAATACGAAGGCTGTATCTGATGAGTATTCATTTGCTCTCGCTACAGGCACGATTGATCCAGAAAAGTATTTACCAATTTTACAAGATAAGCTGAAAAAAGCCGGAGTCGATAAAATTACTGCAGAGCAACAAAAACAATTAGACGAATGGCTTAAAACTAAAGCAAAATAGTTTTTAATGAAAATGAGTGCAGTTGAAGACCTGCTGCAATTGGCGCCATAGGTAGCCTTCTTCTGCACTTATTTTCTACATAAATAAAAAAGGTGGTGTTTTGTAAAAGATTCTTCTCATGAATGGTTTCTAAAACTAAAAGGAGCGTGTCTATTATGTCTAAAGTCAAAAAGCAATTATCATTTTTAATTTCCTTAATGATTATTTTAACTCTAGTTTATCAACCCAATTCAATTTACATGGGTAAGGCATATGCCGCCGACACATCTTATTATGTTTCACCAAGCGGAAACGATTCTACTGGAAATGGGTCCATCGGCAGCCCTTATAAAACGATCACTAAGGCACGCGACGTTATTAGATCCTTGATAGCGGGAGGAATGTCAGGCAACATAACCGTCTACTTAAGAGGAGGATCTTACTTCCAATCTTCAAAAGTGACTTTTAATGAAAGCGATTCCGGGAGAAACGGGTACAAGGTAAAATACACGAACTATACAGGTGAAGAGCCAATTATTTATGGCGGCGAGCAAATAACAGGATGGACACTTTATTCAGGCAGCATATACCAGAAGAATGTCGGTACGGGCTGGAGCTCCAACTACCTGACTGAAAACGGGGTTGAAGGCACCAAGGCCAGATATCCCAATAGCGGGTATAAGACCGTTGCAGCCCCTTATGTTTCAGCGGATCCACAGCATCAATTCCATTTCAGCACCGGCGATATACCAAGTATAAGCAACGTAAGCGGTTCTGAAATTTATTTATGGCCGGGAGGACCTGACGGGACACACAACTGGTTTGCTGGAGTGCTGCCTGTCGCTTCTATAAATTACACTTCCAAATTGGTTACTTTAGGTCAGCCTGCATTTTATGAATTGGGAGTAGGAACCCGCTATTTTATTCAGGGAGCTATGGAATTACTGGATTCACCGGGAGAATTTTACTTGAATACCGGAACGGGAATTCTGTATTACTGGCCAAGGAACTCCAACATTGCGACACAGGAGATAACGGCTGGCAAGATAGACACGATTTTTGAATTTAAAGGCAGTTCAACGAGCAATCTCGTACAGAATATCATCGTGGACGGTCTAACATTAAGTACAACCAATTTCAGCAGCGAGTACGAAGATTCCGGACTGGTAACCCTTGAGAATGCCCAGTATATAACGGTATCCAACTCTAAGCTTCACAACTCTGGAACCAACGGCATATTAGGCATCAATTATGTGAAATACAACTCTATTACCGGCAACCTTATCTATGACATTGGTGTAAGCGGCGTTTTCTTTCATGTCAAAGATGCACAAGTAGGCGGCTACCTCAGCCAATATAACACGATAACCAACAACCATATTTACAATCTTGGTCAGGAGATTGGGCATGGAAATGGCATTGAATTGAAGCATAGCGGATACAATACAGTTTCTTACAATAGGATACATGACAGTAAAAGGTTTGGCATCCGAGCCGTTACTAATTCCCTGGATTTTGGCGGGACAGTTGCTACCTCGGAAACAAAGAATAATATTTTTGAATACAACGATCTTTTCAACTGCATGACCGATTCGCAGGACGGTGGAGTATTCTATTTATGGGGCACCACTACGGGCAATATTTTTAGATATAACAAATTACATGACAGCAACGTCTATTTCTCCTATGGCTGGGGTTATTATGCAGATGACGATACCGACAGTTTGAACGGATATGATAATCTGATCTACGGCTTGCAAAGACAGCTTAACGGAGGAGACTTAAGGTCTTCGGTCGTTATCAGGGGTACCAACAGCAAATTTTACAACAATGTTGTGGCTGATAGTCCATTAGCTGTTGAAGGTGCGATTGATTACTTCACAAGTCAGGATCCATACGGCGGTCGGAGGAACACGACAAATGTCGAGGTTGGCAAGAATATTATTTACAATTCAGCACCTACCAACAGCTTAAACCATTGGTATGACGGAGTTATAAATCATAATGTCGATTGGAACTCAGGCAGATATGCTTATATGGACTATAACCTCGCCTATAATCCTAGTGGACAGTATTATAATCAAACTGGATTTGCCGGTGTTGTAAACTGGACAGCGTGGCAAGGTTATGGCTATGATACACATTCTGTCACTGGGCAGGATCCCCTATTCATGGATACGGCTAATTCCGATTACCGTGTGAAGGCAGCTTCTCCAGCCTACAGCTTGGGTTATCACGATATCAATGCCGAACCGATGGGGCTGCTGAGCACATTCAAATTCACGGATGCAAGCGAATCGATTGACAAGCTGTTCATCAAGACGGGTACTACCACTGCAGGCCAAGCGACAGTTAAAATATTGCCAAGCACAACGTCGCAGCTGACCGTATCTGGGAGAACATTATCCGGCTACCTGTTAACAAATTTAGCTGCTTACACAACATACGCGAGTGATAATACGAGTGTTGCTGCTGTAAACAGCAGCGGTTTGGTAACGGCTACCAGTACCTTGGGAACTGCAAAAATAACAGCAACGGTTACAAAGAATTCAATAGTAAAAACGGTAGCCATTTATATAACCACAACGAATACGACTCCAACACCGACACCGACGCCGACACCAACTCCTACACCAACGCCTACGCCGACACCAACACCGACACCGCAGACATTGCCATTCTCCGATAATTTCACAAGCGGGTCCGGTAACTGGACAGTCATTAGCGGGGCATGGTCCTTGGTAACGGATGGATCACAGGTTTACAAGCAGTCGACAGCTTCAGGCGAAACGTTTGCAACCGCTGGAAATTCTACCTGGAGCAATTACTCCATATCAGCTGATGTTAAACGTCTCAGCGGAAGCAGTGCAGGTATCGTTGGAAGGGTATTTTCACTCAACCAGTTCTACCAGCTGGAATTAACCGGCACCAACTGGTATATCTACAAAAATAATCTCGGAACTTGGACTCAATTGGCCGGGGGTAGCTACACTTCAAATACAACTACCTTCTACAACTTGAAAATGAGCTTTTTCGGCAGCACTATAACGGCTTATATTAATAATTCGCAGGTAGGTACGGCTACGGATTCCTCTTTCAGTACGGGGAAGATAGGTTTAAGGCAATACTCAAGCACCGCAGAATATGATAATGTTTTGGCACAGAGTGTAGGGGGTACACCAACGGCAACGCCAACACCAACACCAACGGCAACACCAACGGCAACACCAACACCAACACCAACACCAACACCAACACCAACACCAACACCAACGCCACCACCAGGGTTGCCGTTCACTGATGATTTTCAAAGCGGATCGGGAAACTGGACAGTAGTAAACGGTACATGGTCCTTGGTTACAGATGGATCACAGGTTTATAAGCAGACGGCTACTTCAGGTGAAGCATTTGCAACCGCAGGCCAATCAACCTGGAACAACTACTCAGTATCAGCCGATGTTAAACGACTTAGTGGAACCAGTGCGGGAATCGTCGGAAGGGTAACCGCAAACGACAAGTTCTACCAATTCGAAATAACCGGCACCAACTGGTATATCTACAGGAATAATCTCGGTACCTGGACTCAATTGGCAGGAGGCAGCCACACTTCCAATACGACTTCCTTCTACAATCTGAAGCTGAGCTTCAGCGGCAGCTCTATAACAGCATATATTAACTCTACACAGGTAGGTACGGCTACGGATTCAACATTCAGCTCGGGAAAAGTGGGTTTACGGCAGTACTCAAGCTCTGCGGAATACGATAATGTGTCCGTGCAGAGTATAGGGGCTACACCAACACCAACACCAACACCAACACCAACACCAACACCAACACCAACACCAACACCAACGCCGCCACCAGGGCTGCCGCTCTCCGATAATTTCGAGAGCGGTTCGGGTAACTGGACTGTCGTAGATGGAACGTGGTCCCTGGTAACCGATGGGTCACAAGTATACAAGCAAACGGCTACCTCGGGTGAAGCATTTGTAACTGCTGGCCAATCAACCTGGAGCAACTACTCCGTATCGGCCGATGTTAAACGGCTTAGTGGAACCAGTGCAGGAATCGTCGGTAGGGTATACGCAAACGACCAGTTCTACCAGTTCGAAATAACCGGAACAAACTGGTATATATACAAGAATTATCTGGGTACCTGGACTCAGCTTGCCAGTGGCAGCTACTCTTCGAATACGACTACCTTTTACAACCTGAAGCTGAGCTTTTACTCCAACAGTATAACCGCTTATATTAACAGTTCTCAGGTAGGTACGGTTACGGATTCCTCCTACAGTACGGGAAAAGTCGGTTTAAGGCAATACTCGAGCTCTGCGGAATATGATAATGTGTTGGTTCAGTAACAGCATTAACCAATAATACAAAGCTTGACTGTCGGGATTCCTTTCCAAGGAGTCCCGATAATTACATACAAGCAACATGTTGGAACTAGAAATATCGAGGAGGAATTTGTTTGTTTTGGACAGTGGAGAAATTGCAGAAGCGTATTAGTGAGTTGTCGAAATACCGTTATAAGGATACGGTCGAACTGAACAGTTGGGTTTACAAGGAAGATCAGGAAAAACGAATTGGCGCCTATCCTCCGAATAATCTAGATACAGACCGAATCGTCAGTAAAGGGGATCGCTGGGAAGGCAGAGATTTGTATGTGTGGTTGCGTAAATCGGTAGAGATACCCAATGCATGGAAAGATCGAACCATTGTCGGCTTATTCGATTTTGGCAAGACTGGATCAGGTCACAACTCAGGCTTTGAATCTTTGCTTTTTATCGATGGTAAGCCATATCAAGGCGTTGATTCAAACCATATAGAAGTTTTTTTGCCAGCGGACCTTATCGGGAAAGAAGTCGACTTTTGTTTCCGGTTATGGTCTGGGTTGGAAGGGTGGGAGGTACCTGGAAAGCTGAATCACGTGTTTAAAGAAGCCGCATTAGCAGTACTTGATGAACGGGTAGATAGCCTGTATTACACGAGCTATGCTGTATTGGAAAGTGCAAAGCTGCTCAGGGATGACCAAACGGAAAGACATGAGCTGCTGAAAATGCTCAATCGCATCTTTCTCATGATTGACTGGTCAAAGCCTGGTTCTGATATATTCTATAGTTCACTTTATGAAGCAGAGCTTCACCTCCAAGAAGAGCTCAAGAAATTGGCAAAGATCCATCCAGTTACAATTCACTGCATAGGTCACACGCATATTGATGTCGCATGGCTATGGCGCCTTTCTCACACGAGAGAGAAGTCAGCCCGTTCGTTTTCAACTGTTTTGCGATTAATGGAAAAATATCCAGAGTATATTTTTCTGCAAACTCAGCCGCAGCTGTACGAATATATTAAGTACGACTATCCAGAGATTTATGAACAAATCAAACAACGTGTCAAAGAAGGCCGCTGGGAAGTCGGTGGTGCTATGTGGCTTGAAGCAGATTGTAATCTGACCAGCGGTGAATCCATTGTAAGGCAAATTTTATACGGAACCCGATTTTTCCAGGAAGAATTCGGTGTGTCCTGTAATTACGTGTGGTTGCCGGACGTGTTCGGATATAGTTGGGCACTTCCTCAGATTCTGAAAAAATCTGGAATTGATACGTTTATGACAACAAAAATCAGTTGGAACCAGTATAATCGAATGCCTCACGATACTTTCCAGTGGCAAGGTATCGACGGTTCAAAAGTGCTCACTCACTTCGTGACGACACCAGAAATACCAGGTTCTAAAGTTTGGTGGTATACCTACAATGGCATGACCGACCCATTCGCCGTCAAGGGAATATGGGATACGTACAGGGACAAGACGATTAATAATGAATTGCTATTGTCATATGGCTACGGTGATGGTGGAGGCGGCGTGAACCGGGATATGCTTGAAGTGCGACGAAGGTTAGAGTCGATGCCGGGAATTCCGCATGCAGTTACCGGACGAGCGGATGATTATTTCACACAACTGCAGGAGACTTTTCAGAACACGGATCAATACGTTCACACATGGGATGGCGAGCTATATTTGGAATATCACCGCGGCACTTACACGAGTCAAGCGTATAACAAGAAAATGAACCGGAAGCTTGAACTTCTGTACCGGGAAGTCGAATGGTTGCAGTCAGTGGCATGCATTGCTAATGGCTCTTGGACAGGTTATGAGACAGAACGTCTGAAAGAAGGCTGGCGAACGATCATGAGGAATCAGTTCCATGATATTATTCCAGGCTCCTCAATACCAGAAGTATACGCTGATTCTAGAATCGAATACGCCGCGGCGGAACTAATCGGACATAGGAACTGGAGGGAAGCTGCCAATACCTTAAAAGATCAGTCAGTTAAAGCTGAATCAGAAGTACCGAATAATGAGCCTTTACCGTTTACGGTGTTCAATAGCTCTGGGTTCGAACGTACCGATCTATTGAAGGTGACTTTGAAAGAAACTGCTGAAGCGGGGGATTGGTTGGATAAAGATGGGAAAGGTCTGGTATCTCAACGATTTGGGGATGAATGGACCGTACGAGTTGTCGGCATTCCTTCACTTGGTGCCAAAACGGTCTTTTTCCAACCGATAGAACAATTAATTTTGACGAAAAAGGCTGATACTCCTTTTGTACTCGCAGATCGGGTATTGACAACATCGCATTATATTATGGAATGGAATGAAGCTGGACAACTAAAGCGTTTGTATGATCGGGACACGAAAAGGGAAGTGCTTTCGGAAGGGAAAAACGGTAATGTTCTTCAAGTGTTTGAAGACAAACCTTTAGCTCACGAAGCATGGGATATTGATCTCTTCTATCAAGAGAAGATGCAAGAAATAATCACACTAACTGACTTCGAATTGTTGGATAACGGTCCACTTTCTGCATCGATGAAGTTTGTGTGGTCGTATGGTGATTCGACAATAGAACAGAAATTGACTGTCTACGAGAACAGTCGACGCATTGATTTTCAAACACGAGTCGATTGGCAGGAAAGCCAGCAGCTGCTAAAAGTTGCATTCCCGGTATCGATTCGGGCAACAGAAGCGACTTACGACATTCAATTTGGCAACGTGAAGCGTCCTACGCATTGGAACACAAGCTGGGACTATGCCCGATTTGAATCTGTTGGACATCAATGGGTTGATCTTTCTGAACGAGGTTATGGTGTTAGCCTATTGAATGATTGCAAATACGGTCATGATATCAAGGATAATATCATCCGCCTGTCTCTAATTAAATCACCTATTTTTCCTGATCCCCTTGCTGACCGTGGAGAGCATCTGTTTACCTATGCATTACTTCCTCATATAGGCGATTGGGTTGAGGGACGAACGCAACAGGAAGCTTGGATGTTAAACAATCCACTTAGCCAAATACAAGGAGATACCATCATAGCGGACAAATCACTAATGAGGACAGATGCTGCAAACGTGATGATTGACGCTATTAAGAAAGCCGAAGACAGTGATGCGCTTGTGTTGCGTTTGCACGAATTTACAGGAGCAAGCAGTGCCTTAAGGCTGGAGAGCGACTTTCTTATACAATCTTGGCAAGAATGTGATTTAATGGAACGTCCATGCGGCGAAATATCGAAAGAGCCGACGATTGATGTTGAGATAAAACCGTATGAAATCAAAACATTCCTTATAAAGGTCATATCGTCATAATAATAGTCACGTTAAGGAGGAAAAGTACTATGTCTAATGAATTTATAAACCATTTGCCGAAGCTTTCTGATTCCTATGTATTAACGGAAGAACAAATCAATGATTTCCAAAAAAACGGTCATATCTTTTTGAAGCAGGTGTCCAATCAAGAAGAAATCGAAGTCTTCCGTCCGATTGTCGGAGATATGGTGCGTAACCTGAATCAGGAATCACGCCAGATGCATGAACGCGATACCTATGGAAAAGCCTTTATTCAGATTTCAAACATATGGGAAAATAGCTTGGCGATTCAGCATTTTGTTTTTGCCAAGCGTTTCGCGAAGCTTGCAGCAGATTTATTGGGAGTTGATGGTGTCCGGATATATCATGATCAGGCTTTGTTTAAAGAACCTGGCGGGGGCCATACACCGTGGCATCAAGATCAAATTTATTGGCCGCTAGATACGGATAAGACCATTACCATGTGGATGCCCATCGTGAATATTCCACAAGAAGTAGGTTCCATGACTTTTGCCTCTGAATCACAAAAGCTTGGCTATTTGAGTAAATTGGCTATTTCCGATGAATCCCACAAGACGCTAAAGGAATATATTGAAAATAAAGGGATTGCTACAATTAACTATGGAGCTATGAATGCTGGCGATGCCACATTCCATTCGGGTTGGACACTCCATAGCGCGCCGGGGAATCCAACCGATTACATGCGGGAGGTTATGACAATAATCTATTATGCAGATGGTACCAAAGTGATGGAGCCTGATACAAATGCAAGAAATTCGGATTTAGCACGATGGTTACCGGGCTTAAACGCAGGTGATTTGGCAGCAAGCAGGTTAAATCCATTATTATTTAAAAAGTAATGCTCACGGTAAGAGTGGTTACTGCTGATTTCTTGTCTATCAATAACTCGTTGATTCTTGATTTTCTGTAAATAACAGGCTTATAAACTTGAAAAGTGGATTGACAGCCTGCTATAATACGTGTTAATGTAAGGGAATAATATTCGCTTTACTGCATAAAAGCGTAGAAGCGTAGACGCGATGAAGAAAGAAGGAAGAGAAAATGAGTAAAGATAAATGCAAGATTTTGGATTGTACCATTCGTGATGGCGGGCTAGTCAACAATTGGGATTTCAGCGTTGAGTTTGTTCAAGACCTATATAAAAGCCTAAGCGAAGCTGGCGTTGAATATATGGAAATTGGTTATAAAAACTCACCAAAGCTGCTTAAAGGTGAAGCGGGTCCTTGGCGCTTTTTGGATGAGAGCTTCTTGAGAACGGTTATTCCACACAAGACAGAAACTAAGCTTTCGGCATTAGTCGATATTGGTCGTGTAGACGAGAATGATATTCTTCCACGCAGTGAGAGCATGTTGGATCTAATCCGTGTTGCTTGCTACATTGGCGATGTGGATAAAGGTCTTGAATTGATTCAAACCTTTCATGATAAAGGCTACGAAACAAGCTTGAACATTATGGCTCTTTCCCATGTATCGGAGCCAGAATTACGCGAAGCATTCGAGGATATTGCCAAAAGTCCAGTCGATATCGTCTACATTGTAGATTCATACGGAAGTATGGATTCGAAGGACATGGAATATCTAGTTGATAAATTCCAAACTTTACTGCCAAACAAGCAATTGGGAGTCCACACTCACAACAATATGCAGCTTGCATTCTCCAACACATTGACAGCTGTGCATAAAGGTGTAACTTTCCTTGACTCCTCTGTTTATGGTATGGGTCGCGCTGCTGGAAACTGCCCAACGGAGCTTTTGGTTAGCCAATTGAAAAATCCACGTTATGAGCTTCGTCCAGTCTTGGAGGTTATTGAAAAGCATTTAATCCCAATGCGTGAAACCTGTGAATGGGGCTATATCATCCCTTACATGATTTCCGGAGCATTAAATGAACATCCTCGTGTAGCTATGGCCGTTCGTGATAATGATGAAGATAAAGATAAATATGTTGAGTTTTATGATAAGCTGACTTCACCTGAAATTATTGTGAAACACAAATAAATCGCTTAACCTCTTATGCCTGATTATTAGGGCGGAGAGGTTTTTTTTCGTCTAGCGACGGTTTGTGTTAGAATACTCATAGAGATATACATATCATTGTAAGATAGGCTTGTTTTAAAAATGGGAGGAGCGGGAATTTTGTTACATAATTTTGTTCATGGTTTATTAGAATTTTTTACGCAGTTTGGTTATTGGGGTGTCATGTTTGGTTTAATGATTATTATCATTCCTAGTGAGATTGTTCTAGCTTTTGCGGGGTATCTTGTATTTAATGGGGATATTACCTTCTTAGAAGCTTTTATTTTCGGGATGATTGGCGGAGTTATTGCTCAGATTTTCGTTTATTGGATTGCACGTTATGGCGGAAGACCTTTTTTGGATAAGTTTGGAAAATATTTCTTGATCAAAAAACATCATGTGGAGCTCTCAGAGGACTGGTTTAATCGTTATGGCAAAGGTGTGGTATTCACGGCTCGTTTTGTGCCTATAATCCATCATGCGATTTCTATACCAGCAGGCTTAACGCGGATGAAGCTGAGCACTTTTACCTTGTATACGACATTGGGGTTGATTCCATGGACTATTTTGTTTATTTATTTGGGTAAAACCTTGGGTGGACAGTGGGAAAATATTAATGAAAAAGCGGGTCCTTACTTAATGCAGTTAATTTTGGCTGCTGTTGCGCTTACGCTGCTGTATTTCTTGTTTATCTGGCTTAGGCGTCGAAAAAAAGCTAATTCCATTCAAGGCTACATAGGTGAAAAAAATACAGCCATTAAGCTGAAGGACCTTGGGAGTAACTACAGAGTGCTGCACGGAAAATCTGTGCGCTCCAGAGGCGCTGCTGAGGATATTGATCATGTGGTTGTCGGACCTAATGGGATATTCCATATTGAAACGAAGAACTGGCATGGCGCGATTCGTTTCACAGAAGCGGGCATTGAACGAAGTCAGCCAGAGCATCATGATGATCCGAATGCGCAGCTCGAGCGTCAAGCTTTTATCATAAAAGAGCTGCTGAGAGCGAACAAATTAGAAGCCGATGTAACGGGGATTCTGAATTTCGCGGACCCCCATTGTGCGCTCGAAGGTGGGAGCTCAAGCTTTACAACGGTTAAAGTAGACCAGCTAGGAACAGCAATTCTCAATTATAAGTCAAGTAAGTCCTTAAATTCGGATGAAATACGGGCAATTATTAAAATTTTAGATGAACATAGCAAGCCTAGTAATAGATGAGATAATAACGCTGATTAAGGACTTGGAGGGATAGTATGGGGATATTTTCTTTTTTGAAGGGTCAGTTTGTTGAGGTTATTGAATGGACGGAGGAGGAAGATGGCGATTCTATCGTACATCGGTTTCCTGCTTATGACAATGCAATCAAGATGGGCGCACAGCTGACTGTACGTGAATCGCAGGCTGCGATTTTTGTTAATGAAGGTCAAATTGCCGATGTATTCGGGCCAGGCAGATATGAGCTGAGTACACAAAATATGCCGCTGCTGACTGCATTGAAATCTTGGAAGTTTGCGTTCAATTCACCCTTTAAAGCCGACGTCTATTTTGTGAAAACTACGAATATTACCGACCAAAAATGGGGCACAACGAACCCAGTTATTATGCGTGATAAAGAGTTTGGCGTAGTGCGGGCGCGTGGGTTTGGAAACTATTCCTTCAAAATAAAAGATCCTGCTATCTTCATGAAGGAGATCTTTGGTACGCAGAAAGAGTTTAACCCTGAGCAAATCAGTGGACTTTTCAAGACGATTATTGTCTCTGGTCTGAGTGATTTGTTGGCTGAGTCGGGTATTCCTATTATTGAGTTAGCTTCGCATTATGATGAATTAAGTGTTAGGGCTAGCGAGCGAATTCTCCATCATTTTGAAACCATTGGCTTGGTGTTAACGGGATTTATTATTGAGAATATCTCATTGCCAGAAGAAGTGGAGCAGATGATTGACCGTAAATCATCGATGAATATCGCGGGGAATCTAGATAGCTATATGAAGTATCAAACAGCAGAATCAATCCGCGAGGCGGCCAATAATCCGGCTTCCGGATTAGCAGGTGCTGGTGCTGGCTTAGGAGCAGGCATGGCAATGGGACAGATGATGAATCAGATGATTTCACATCCAACTCCGGAGCCGCAGGTTGCTGCAGCTACTCCAGCTCCAGTCGTTCCTGCTGCCGCTCCTTCAGGTGCAGCACCACGGTTTTGCAGTCAATGTGGCGCAGCTTTGGAGGTTAATGCGAAGTTTTGCTCGGGATGTGGAACAAAATTATAAAGGATGAGTGAGCATGGAAGAGGAGCACGATCAGCTTGAACAAGAGGGAGTTGCTACATTTCCTTGTCCAGGCTGCGGTGGGCAGATGCTGTTTGCTACAACAAGTCAAAGCCTGAAATGCAAGTATTGCGGTAAAGAAAAGATCATTGAGAATGGATCTGATGAGCCGGACGAACATGAATTGGCTTTCTCGGATGAGGAAGCTGTCGATGAAGCGCTTAAGGATTGGGGCATGGAGCAGCAAACGATTAAATGCGAGAGCTGCAGCAGTGAAATGCTAATCCCGGCAAGCCAAACTACAGCTGTATGTGCCTTTTGCGGCTCAGCTAAAGTATTACCGCAAGGCGATGCAGGGAGCATTCGTCCCGAATCCATTATTCCCTTTCAAATATCCCAGCAGGATGCAGTGGCAGCTTTTCAGAAGTGGAAAAGAAAGCGTTGGTTTTTACCCAACGCATTCAAGAATGGCAATACGAAATCTCAAATTGCAGGAGTGTACATTCCCTTCTGGACCTTCGATTCCGATACAGAATCTGCGTATACTGCCGAGGTTGGAATATACCATTATCGTACGGAGACTCGGACTCGAGTTGTGAATGGGAAATCAGAAACCTATACGGAACAAGTTCGCTATACAGTTTGGCATTGGACGAATGGCAATTATGATTTATTCTTTAATGATGTGCTTATACCTGCTTCTATTTATAACGATGGTGCTTTACTAGAGCGTATGGATGATTATAAGTTGGATAAACTCACTGCCTATCAACCAGAGTACTTAAGCGGCTTTGTTGCACAGAAATATACAGTTCCCTTGCAAGAGGGCTGGGTTAATGCCAAGGATGAGATCAAGATCACTTTGATGCATAATATCAGGCAGGTCATTGGCGGCGATGAAATTCGTGCATTAAATATCAACACAAGCTATTCCAATCAGACATACAAGCACATTTTGCTGCCGGTTTGGAACGCTACTTACAAGTATAAGGATAAAACCTACCAGTATGTGGTCAGCGGAGAAACCAGCAGTGTTTATGGCAATGTGCCACGGAGCCAATTAAAGATTACGCTATTTGTATTAATGTGTTTAGCCATCATAGTAATTATTATCTTCGTAATTAAAATGAATCAGTAATTAGAAAAATCACTCCTCGGGTGATTTTTTTTTTTGTCCTCTACCCCCGCATAAATCAACTAATAAATTTCCTAACCAACTAAAGATATTCCATGTTTTGCAGCGCTAAAGCCTTTAATAATTTAAGTTATAAAGCCGAGATTTACAGCTATGATCCTTTGCCACAGGCTATGGATCGGGTAAGAAATTCAGTGCAAGGCATGTTTGCTGGAGAGACACCTGAGAAAGCTGCTAATGAAATCTAGGATCAAATCGATAAGCTGACTAAATAAGCTGAAATTGCATTTAATAAAAAAATTCGCTCTGCTAAAAGCAGAACGGATTTTTTGTGCTTTATAGAAAATCAAAATCAAACAAAGATTTCCCGCAAGATCTATTATATTGCTAATTAATATTATATATTGGAATAAGCAATTATAGGGGTATTTGATAAATTATTGCTCAATCATGTATTATATTGCTGTATTATAACTTGAGTTTTAATCAAACTTTAAATGGTTAACCAGCGTCATATCACGGCCGGAACGAAATTCTCCTGGCGGAAATCCGACCCATTTGTGAAAAACCTTGGAGTAGTAGCTTCCGTTGGAATAACCTAATTTCCGTGCGATTTCATCCATAGTAAGCTGGGTTTGACGAAGGTATTCAATCGATTTCTCCATGCGAATTTTAGTTAAATATTCAATCGGTGTTAATCCTGTAGTTTTAGAAAAGCTTCGGGTGAAATGGAACTTGGACAAGCCAACGGCTTGAGCGATTTCTTCCAAGCTATGCAATTGATCATAGTTTTTATCTAAATAATCGACCGCTTGTTGAATTTTTGGTGGCCAAGAGGACTTTGCTTTTTTCGAAGCATTGCTGAAACGAAGCAGCTCCATCACAAATTGATAAACAATCGAGGAAGCAATAAATCCATCGGTTATCCGATTGTTGCTTGCTGCAATGAAGGCTTCCTGCATGCAATAAACAACAGAGCTTTCTTTAGGCAAGTTCACAATTGGCCCTAGCTGACCTACAACGGTCTCCCAATGCTCCAATATATTATGCGGACGAAAAAGTATAAAACCAAATTCCCAGCTTTCACTGGATTTAGGTAAGTAATAACGGTGTTGACCCGGTATTTCGACTAGAAAAGCTTGATTTGGATAGATGTCATAGGTCTTATCCTGGATATCAATGCAGCCTTGATCTGAAATTGTATATTGGAATAATAATAAAGGGCCATCTACACGAGTTAGTCCATCCCAATTATAGGAATGCTCGACAATTCTTTCGCGCCCCACAGCAAATAGCTGATAGAATGAACTGATCTTTGTATCCAGAAAGCGAAAGCCATAGGTTGAATACTGGACTTGAGACGACATACTAATATCTCCTTCACTTCAGCTAGAATAGATCTAGTTTATCAAATTTTAGATTGGGGGTCAGCATTTATGAAAATTAAACGAATTCGGATGAAATTATTACTTGCCATGCTGCTGACTACTATAATCCCATTATCGATTACTGCCGGTATTATTCTCTATCAGGTTTCGCAGAATATGGACGAGA
Source organism: Paenibacillus psychroresistens (assembly GCF_009728935.1). Taxonomy (GTDB): domain Bacteria; phylum Bacillota; class Bacilli; order Paenibacillales; family NBRC-103111; genus Paenibacillus_AC; species Paenibacillus_AC psychroresistens. The sequence continues at coordinate 1,291,729 of NZ_CP034235.1, forward strand.
ACAATCGGCTGGCTAAAGACCGCACCGAACAGGATATGAAAGGAAGAATTGAAGAGTATGGTAAGGATCTCTTTGATAGCGCCTATTCGGTTTATTACAATATGAGTTTGCTCGAAAGCTTAGCCAATGACAAGGATTATGTGCCTAGTGACACCAATACATACGATACGGCTCATGATATGCGGGAATTATTATATGGAATCTATCTCAAATCTCGCTTAAAGGATATAACAGGTGTTTACTTAGTTAATTCTCAAGACGAAATGGTAGGCAGCTTTTTTTTGAATTCACTTCTAAATTATTCGGTTCTCAATAAAACAAATCTGGAAAGCTTACGAAAGGATTTAGATCATGCGAAAGACCCGATGAACCCATTAACCGTGTTTCATTATAAAAGCATTTATGGGGAGCCTAGCTTGCAATATTTATTCCCGCTGCAATTTAAAGAGAAGCGGATCGGGATCTTGGTCATTGATGTGAAGGAAACCTATTTTCGCAATATGGTAGAAAAGTATAATCAATTCTATAAAGGTCAGATTAGGATCACAGATCGTTCCAAGCAAATTGTCTATCATACGGATCCAACATTAATTAATACCCCATTAACGACTAACAGCAGCCGTCATACCATCACAATCGAAGTACCTATTGAATTATCGGATTGGACGCTTTCGTATGTTTACCAGGTTAATCCACAGCTAATTCTATTCCAGAGAGTAGCGGTGGGGATGATTTGTCTGGCCTTTTTATTGGCACTATTAATCTCTCTATACTTAAGCTATGGCATAACGAAGCCTATTGTCAGCTTGCATCACAATATGCGGTTGATTCAGAAGGGAGATTACACTGCACGAGCCAAGGTGCAAACTCTCGATGAAATAGGGTTTCTAGGCAATCAATTTAATAGTATGGCTGAGACGATACAACAATTGATCGAGCATGATTTAAAGCTGCAATTGGTTAATAAAGAAACTCATATTCGTGCACTTCAAGCCCAAATTTCACCGCATTTTTTACACAATACCTTACAAGCCATGTCGAATATAGCCACGATTAGAGGCGTACCCGAGGTTAAACTTATCTGCGAATGCTTAAGCAATATGTATCGCTATAATATGAATATTACGGACGAATGGGTGTCTTTAAAAGAAGAAGTTATGCATGTACGCAATTATTTGGTGATAATTAATAAGCGATATCCAGAGATTTTACGGATTCGGGTCCGGATGGACAGCAGCTTGACCAATCTGATTGTACCTAAATTGATTATTCAGCCTATTGTGGAGAATGCCGTAGAGCATGGACTTATTTCATCACGCCTGAATAAGAAATTACTCAAGTTATATTTTCAGAAAGATGAGGCCAATCAATTATTCATCATTCATATTTTGGATAATGGGACAGGGATTACGGACGAGGATCAATTTGAGATTAATCACAAATTGCAGATGGATGCTAACCTAGCGCGACAAGGCAAGCAATCGGATGATTCAATTGGGATGTACAATGTCCAAACGCGGATTCATCTGCTTTGTGGCTTGGATTATGGGCTTAGTGTCCAAAGTAAAAGAAATAAGGGTACACATATCCAAATTAAACTACCGCTCAAAGAGGTGATCTAGCATGAGAATACTAATCGTTGATGACGAAACAGCCGTACATGATCAGATAAAACGCTCAATTGCTTGGCGAGAGCTGGACTGGCAGCTTGCTGGCGATGCTTATAATGGGGAGGAGGGTTTAAACAGGAACCTGGCACCTTGGGTTTTATCAAACGTTTCAGCATGACTGCAGGGTGGTTATAAGCATTTCTTGGTAATGCGGTATGCTTTTCCCTGTCATTTTTTTTTCTTTATCACGAATGGTAGTTTTGTGTTTATTGCCTTTGCTGTCATAGGTAACCCATTCACCAACAGGCTCGCCCCTGTCAAAATACCCTGAATGCTTTATTGTTCCATCGGGACGATACCATTCCCAATAGCCGTCTGGCTTATCCTCAATCATTTTTCCCTTTGACCATATTGTTTTTCAATTTGCATGGTACTTGATCGTAAAGCCATCAATCACTTCCAGTTGTTTATCCTTCACACTGTTTTGGGGTATCAAGTAACTTTTTTTATTTTCTACGAATTTGCCTCCAATAATCAGCTTTTTGTTAATTATATGTTTATGTTTAATGAAAATGTATTGTAAAACAATATATTACCTTCGTCTATTTCGGAATTATAACATTTCGCGTTTATACTTGGTTGGATATTGGCCAGTTAGTTTTTTGAATATGTTGTAGAAATAATTGGCGTTGGTATATCCGACCTGCAGGGCAATTTCACTGGCAGGAAGCTCCGTAGTCAACAGCAGATCTTTAGCCTTATTAATGCGTAGCTGGTTAAGATAGTTTGTAAACATGCCACCGACCTCCATTTTAAATAATTGGCCCAAGTAAGCCGTGTTTACATTAAAGTGAGCCGAAAGCATCTTTAAGGATATATCTGTGGCATAGTGGGATTCCATATAATTTAGAACTCGATTAATTAAGGGGTTGCTGTCTGCTTCCTTTTTCAAGAGCAGTTGATCAATGAGGTTACTGACAAATTGCTTGACCCAGTTAATTAGCTCCAGCCGGTCATGAATTTCAAAAATTTCCTGTAAAAAATGATCGGTGCTATTGAATATCACATTTTTATCAATTTTTATTCTTTGGTTTAAATGGTAGGTATGGTTATACAGCAGGTCTATAGATATATTTTGCAATAGGACCGGATTCATGTTGGGTACCTGTCGCAGTCTTTCAAAAAAGTTATCCATGAAGTCAAATGAACTTTGTTTATCGTGATTAATGATGTGTATCCTCAACTGTTCCATATCTGTCTGAATGGTAATTTGATGGTCTTCATAGCTTGGTCGTGCTGCATCAAAATCTATTATCGTATTGGGCTCGGAAATTAGACTGTAATCGATTATCGAATAAGCATGCTCATAGCTTTTATAAACATTTCGAAAGTCAGATTGAAGGCTGCCTAAAGCAGCAAAGACATTTATTTTTAAAATTTTACTAATATTCTCGATGGAAGCTTTAATTAGCTGCTCGATTTCTTGCTTATCTTCCAATAATGTATGACTTGCAAAGAGAAAGATAAAATCACTTTTGTGGTTGCTAATCACTATGCTTTTTCCAAAGCTGCCGATTACTTCATTGGCAATATTCAGAACGGCAAATGTAAGGACCGGGTCTGATTTAATAAAACTGCCAATACCAGCATTCACTATTCTCATAAAGCCGATTAAATAGGTTGGACATTTCAAATCAATCTGGACAATTGCAGCTCGTTCTTTCAATTCTGCAGGCTCAATAACGTTGGTAATCCACCGGTACAATATATTCTCCCGCAGTATGCCGGCATTCTCACGCAATTTGAACTTCTCATGAATTTCATTATCAAGCTTTTTTACAGTGGTTAAAAGCGTGGAAGACAGCTCGACCTCATTGATAGGCTTCAACAAGTAATTCTCTATGCCTAAAGGCAAAGCTTTCTTAATATAATCAAAATTATCATATCCGCTTAGAATGATACATTTAATATCAAGCCCTTCTTCGCGGATTCGCATTATTAATTCAAGACCATTTACATTTGGCATTTGTATATCTGTAATAAGGATATCTATGGCCAAGCCTTTGATCATTTCAAAGGCTTTTTCTCCCTGGTTGGCTACAGCTGCAATTACTAATTTATGCTCGTCCCAGTTAATGATTTGGCGCAGTCCCTCGAGGATAAAAGGTTCATCATCCACTAGCATGACCTTGTACATGAGCTTCCAACTCCTTCTTTGTTTTCGCGGGCAGCTTTACCAGGATTTGTGTGCCTGAACCTAATTTACTAATAACCTGTAGCCCGTAAGCTTTGCCATAGATCAGCTTGATCCGTTGATTCACATTAATGATTCCAATGCTGTTAGTCTCGATAAAGGATTGATCGGAGGACAATCGCTCATTGATTAGAGTTAGTTTAGCTTCTGAAATACCCAAACCATTGTCACTGACACTGATATGAAGAATATCAGTGTCGAGTTTGCCATGAATTCGAATATGATTATTTGCCCTCGTAATATCAATCCCGTGAAGAATGGAATTCTCGATTAAAGGCTGGAGCAGATGCCGAATAATCGCAAATTCTGCAATACGGTGATCAATGTCAAAGGTGAATTGCAAATTTTCTCTATAGCGGATATGGAACAGCTCGAGATACATTTCACAGTAATCCAGCTCCTCCTGAATTTGCACGAACATTTCTTTATTGATATTGCTGCGAAACAGATTAGCCAGAATTCGAATCATTTTACTAACATCCTGGTTTCCTGAAGTAAGGGCCTTCATTCGAATACTTTCCAATGTGTTATAGAGGAAGTGGGGATTGATCTGGGATTGCAGGGCGTATAATTCAGCGGTCCTCTGCTTCAGCTCGGCATCCGTCTTCTGAAGATCCGAAACGTAGCTCCGATTGATGTAATCAGACAGATTATCAACCATTGTATTGAAATTATTGGATATCAGGCTGATTTCATCATGGCTTGGCGAGAGTACAACCCGGACGGATAAATCACCTTTTTTAACTCGGTTCATTGCTTTAATGATTTCTTTAATTCTTTTGGAGAATACTGACATGCTGAAGTAAGAGAGAGTGAGAATGGCGGTTAGGCAAATGATTAATAAAAATATTATGGTATTGCGAATCGATGTAGTGCTTTGGTAAATTTGATTGCCTGGAATAATGGAAAGGATAAGGATGCCTGAGCTTTCAATAGAGGATACACTTACCAATGAATCATTGATTTTAATTGTTTTCGGCAAATCAGCCGCGATTTTACGCAAATCAGCGAAATAAGGAGCCATTGATTGGGAGCTTTCACCGGAGGAATCAAAAACCGAAACCCCTTCATAAGTAAGAACAGAGATGCGATTATCAAACTTCTTATAATCCCTTTGAACATTAGCAATGATAGCTTTGGTGCTAAAGTTGACTAATAAATAGCCGAGGTTTTTTTCAAAGCTTTCGGAATGGATATTTGCAGCAATTGAGAATATTTCAGATTTATCATTAAAGGCTGGGCTGACAGGTTGAAAGAGATTTAGTGATGGAATTAGCTTTACGCCGTATAAATCGCTGTCAATCCGCTTGGTTATCTGTCTAATCTCAGGATTTAAGTCGGAGTGAGTACTTCTATTCGTGAAATACTGCGGGATAGTATCTATACTCTTCCAAATTAATATATCCATAATATCTTCATCAAGCATATTCCCGGCGCGAAAATACTTATTAATCGCCAGCTGATCCGCGTAATAGTCTAGTGAGCCTGGATTGATCTTGTTTTCCAGAAAATGAAACACGCCAGATACATCTATAATATTGAGATTTTGGTTCTGATTCAAATAAAGCTGTTGGAGGATTTGTTTAACTTTATAGCTTTTTAGATCCATGTAGCTCTTAACCTGTTGGTTTACTTGTTCATTATAATTCAAAGCATCATTTCTTGCTGAAGCCATGATGTTATGGAGGATAATAAAGGCAAGCATTGTAAAAGCGACCGAAATGATGATCGTGTACGTCAGCAGGATTCGGTTGAAAAACTTTTCCCTGAACTGTTTATTTATCCATGAAAGCATGCTCATCACCCTGAATCAAGTATATTCCAAGGCTAACGAGACAGCAATCCTTTGAACATACAAAACCATAATTAGTGTGGTTAACCTGAAGTTTTTATTCTTGTTGGCGGACTTTATATCGATTAGTATTTAGGCATAAGGGGGGGAACAACATGGTTACCAAACGATCCAGTAAAGATATGAGCTTATTATTAATGGCAATCCCACTCATATTGCTTACTTTTGTATTCTTCTATCTCCCTATTTATGGCTGGATTTATGCCTTCTTCGATTATCAGCCAGGAGTTCCTTTAGGAGACCAACATTTTGCCGGGATCAAGTATTTCCAAATGCTCTTCGAAAATGGCAATGAATTTGTTAATGCCTTAAAGAATACTTTAACCTTCAGCTTTCTGATTTTTTTATGTGCACCACTGCCGATTATTCTCGCGATTATGGTTACCGAAGTCCGCAGCAAGAAAGTTTCGAAGATTATCCAAACTGTAACGTCCTTGCCGAACTTTATTTCCTGGATTCTCGTCTTCTCGATATTCTTTGTGTTCTTTAGCAATGGAGGATTCGTTAACAGCACGTTAGACCATCTGCAGCTTATAGATGAACCTTTCAGTCTAATGAGCGACAGTGATAGAGTCTGGTTGGTCCAAACTTTGGTTTACCTGTGGAAGAATATCGGCTGGAGTGCAATTATTTACATTGCAGCCATAGCAGGTATAGACGGTGAATTATACGATGCGGCAGAAATTGACGGAGCAGGCAGAATGGGAAAGATTCGGTATATCACGCTTCCGGGAATTAAACCCACTTTCATTGTACTGCTTTTAATATCAGTCGGCGGGATGCTGAACAATGGGTTTGAACAGTACTTTGTGTTTAGCAACCCGTTGATTGCTGAAAAAATTGAAGTTTTAGATACTTATGTATACCGTGTGGGATTAGGAAACGCGCAATATGCGTATGCAACAGCGGTAGGGATTTTCAAAACAATTGTCAGTATTATTTTATTGTTTTCGGTAAATGCCTTGTCCAAATATATGCGCAAAGAGTCGATATTTTAATGGCTGGAAAAAGGAGGTGGGGTTAGGCATGCGCAAACATTCCAAGGGTGACCGGCTATTTGATATTCTCAATATTTCCCTGTTGATGATTGTCTCTATCCTGTGTTTTTACCCGTTTTATTATATTTTTATATACTCGATCAGTTCGCCGAATGAAGTAGTTAGAGGGGGACTTTACTTATGGCCGATTAAACCGACTTGGATTAATTACGAGCAGCTGATCCATAAGAAGGAAATCTACAATTCCTTTTTTGTTTCCGTAGGAAGAACAGTTGTTGGAACTATTCTAACTGTAATCTGCTGCAGCTTGTTTGGCTATATTCTGACCAAGGATAAATTGAAGTTCAGGGTAATCATTTACCGCTATGTGGTTATTACATTATATATACAAGCAGGACTGATTCCTCTATATATGGTGTATAAAAATTTGCATTTAATCAATAATTTTATGGTATATGTGCTTCCCGGCGCTATTGCAGCTTTTTATATCATTCTGGCTAAGACGTATATTGAACAGATACCGGCAGCAATTGAAGAATCCGCGATGATTGACGGTGCGCATTATTGGACAATCTTTATAAAAATTATATTCCCGCTGTCCATGCCCATAATAGCAACAATAGCAATTTTCACAGCCACCTCGCAGTGGAATGCCTGGCAGGATAATTTCTTCTTTATCAGCAATTCCAAGCTTAGAGTACTTCAATTGGTCTTATATGATTATTTGAACAACTCTCAGCAAATGGTTAATGATTCGGCCTCTATACTCAACTCAGCCAAAACCAATCAGCTGCAGGTTACGCCGATGTCGATACGGATGACGATTACAATGATTACAACATTGCCTATCATCCTTGTATACCCGTTAATGCAGAAGTATTTTGTAAAAGGGATCATGATTGGCGCTGTAAAAGGGTAATTCGATGTTCATTCTGCTCAAGGCGATCTTGAGTTTTATGATAGATAAACATAACTAAAGGGAGGCATACACAAATGAAGAAGAAAAGTATTAGCATGCTGCTTGCCATTGTCTTGGTATTATCCGCTTGCAGCAGTTCCAAGAGCGGCACTAGTACAAGCCCCGGGGCAAGCACAAGTCCAGAAGAAACCAAGGCTGCAGGTGAAGCATCAGCAACACCTGTTGTCAAACCAAAGGTTACACTGAAAATTTTCGCAACAGATATCAACGATGTTTCACCTGGTATCCAATCTGATCCGATTGCCAAAGAGATCGAAAAACAATTAAACATTATCTTGGACGTAACCAAAGTAACCGGCGGACCGGATTACAGCACCAAGCTATCTGTATTAACAGCTTCCAATGATCTTCCTGATTTATTCTGGGTACCTGGCGGAATTGAAAGAAAAGTGCTGATGAATGCCAATGTTGTTCTGGATGCAACCGATTTAATCCAGACGAACGGCAGCAATTTAACGGGTAACCCGACAGTAAATGAAGCTTTGGAATTTTCAAAAAAGTTCTTAAGCACTGGTGAAAATACAGGAAAGCTGTTGTTTCTCCCATTCATGAATGGTCAGCAGGTTGTGCCTACCTGGCCGGTTGTAGCGCCGCAAATTCGTTGGGATCTTTATAAAAAAATGGGTTATCCGGCTGTGAATTCATGGGATGATCTATTGAAAGTATTAGCGGATATGCAGAAGCAATTTCCAACTGCGCCTAATGGCAAGAAGGCCTATGCGGTAACCTTTCACAGTGACTGGGGCGATTGGCCAATTAATTCCGGGCAGCTTATGTTAGGCTATACGGATGCCGGCGCAGGCATGGCTGCAGATATCTCTGATCCAGGTAAATTAATTCCTGTACTGACTGTTAAGGACAGCCCCTATTGGCAATTGGCGAAGTGGTTCAATAAAGCGCATCAAATGGGAATTCTTGATCCGGATTCCTTCACACAGAAGTTCGATCAGCTTGCAGCCAAGCAAAAAGCTGGAGAGGTTTATTTTGTAGAGCCAGGCTGGTTAAGAGCAAACTTTGATGATGGAAAACCAGAGGATGGCTTTGCTGCTATTCCATTAATTAATGGAAATAAATTTACGGCTGGATCGATTAATTCCAAGGGTGGACGCACTTACGCCATTAGCAAGAATAGTAAAAATACCGATCGCGTGATGGACTTAATCAACTGGCTTAACTCGGTTGAAGGTGCAAAAACGATTCAGAATGGCGTAAAAGGGCAGTCGTGGGATGTTGTTAATGGTATTGAGCAATATAAACCAGACATTGAAGCCGCTATTATCAAAGGCGGACTTACACCTGATTGGTATAAACAAACAGGCGTTATGCTTTATTCACAGTTCAGCGGTCTGGATCCAACTTATATAGATCCACAAACTAAGAACCCGATTAATATTACAAACTCGGTAGATTTCCAAACTAAATCGAATAGCACTAATTTGGTTCTTAAGGATTTTGTGGAGCATTATAAATTGAAGACACCAGGCGATCCTTGGTTCAATATAGAGCATAACAGTGCCGACTATGCAATAAATGATGCGATTGCAATGGCTCCGGATGACATTAAAGCGATTGTGGATAAGGTCAATAATTTTAAGAATACGCGCATTTTCAAAACCATGTTGGCCAAGTCTGATGAGGAATTCAACAAGCTTCAGGACGAATTTATTAAGGACGTCAATGATTTAGGCTATCAAACGTATGTGAAGTGGAATTCAGATGCCTGGGTTAAAGCATCTGAGGAAATGGAAAAATTAAAACATTAAGGCTTTGAAATTCGCAATGGGGAATTCAGAATTCTTGTAAGGATAGAAGATGCAGCTGTAATGATATCTTAAAGAGGTTTCTGGATTCCCAAGGGTAAACGGCTGCGCCGTCCTTTTGGACGGTGCGTTTGCCAAAAAACATCATCCATGAGTATCTAATTATATACTTCTGATATTTTCAAGAATACATGGAGGTGTTTTTTGAATGGCAATACAATTCAATTATCCGCGTTGGTTCAAAGAAGGGTTAATGCTGGTGTTGGCGCTGGCTTTTATTTATTTCACCCCTTATTTCATTGCACACGTATCTGCGGCCAATTACTATGTCAGCCAATCAGGTGGCAGCGACAGCAGCGCTACCCCCAGCAGTTCAGCAACTCCATACAAAACAATTGCCAAATTAAATACAATTACCTTTGCAGCCGGCGATACGATTTATCTTAAAGCAGGCGATACCTGGGTGGAATCTTTTATTGCCAAAGGCACCGGCAGCTCGAACAATTGGATAACGGTTGAAAGTTATGGAAGCGGTAACAAACCGGTTCTCTCACCGGGAACATCGGCAGCGTATGCTGTTCAGATGCAAACAAGCAATGCGGGCTGGCGGTTCCGCAATCTGTCCATCAACGGGGCGCAAGCCGGGATTTCGTTTCTAAATACCGGCGGAAATCCCGATGGGTTATGGATTGAGAATGTGGATTTTACGGACATTACCAATGCACCTGTCTATCCGTCCACAAACGCATCCATTCCAGGCATGCCTTATTCCAATGCTATCGATATCCGGGAAACAACAGGTGTCAATTACTTAACAAACGTAACTATTCGGAAGGTGAATGTAACTTACTCAGACGCTGCAATGGATTTACGGGTGGTAAATGGCCTCACAATTGACGGTCTTGTTTCCGATCATACCTACCGGGAAGGTGTAACTATAGAAAGTACCATAAATGGCTTGCTTAAAAATATGAAAATCACATATGCCGCATATAGGGATGGCATGGCTTGGGGAACAACTGGGCTGCAATTCAATGCTTGCAGCAATATCAAAGTGATGGATTCAGAAATTGCCTATACACAGAAGCCGAACAGCTCCCCAGATGGGATAGGCCTGGATTTTGAAGCGAATAATGTGAATGTATCTGCTCAAAGATTATATATGCATGATAACCAAGGCTCCGCTTATCTGGTTTATCGCAACACAAGCTGGGGGACTGATTCGGCCCAAACCAAAACGGATATTACCGATAACCTCATTGTCAATAATGGCTTATATGATTCTAATACTTCTTCCTTCTTGCGGGTATATGAAAATCATTATAATACAGGCATAATTAACGGAAATATAATTATTAAGGCTAATTCCGGCCAAACTTTAAACTTTCTCAGTGATGCTTCTCCGCAGAATACATCATTATATCCTGTTAGTGCAGCTTATGCTGGCTATCAGTTTACGGCTTCCAACAATGCCATATTAACGGGTGGCACTAACTACTTCGTCACGATTAGTGATTTCGGAAGTACCGCTAATACAGGAGGAAGCAGCTGCACTGCTGGCAGTAATTGTTGGTCCTATCAGCTGTATAACGGATCAAGTTATTCCAGTCTGGGTTATGATTCAACAAATCAGTGGTGGGGAAGCTCCACAGGCTATGTATCGCGTTATGATGAACTGCCTAACAGCACCTCAAGCAACTGGCTGGCCAGGGTTTGGACAGCTCCATCGACAGGGACAGTCAGTATTCGCGGAGGTGTTTTCAAGAGCGCCATAGGTGGAGATGGAGTTAAAGCGAAGATTACCAAGAATGGCACTGTAATCTGGCCAACAGGCGGTACTCCCCAAACAATTGCTTACAATGACCAGACAGGATACACCACTAATCTCGATTCAATTTCGGTTTCAGCGGGTGATATTATCCGTTTTGAGATTAATAATGGCGGCAGCGGCAGCTCGACTAGTGATTTGACCAGTTGGTCTCCCTATTTAGCTTATACAGCATTAAGTGGTGGAGGAAGCAGTTATCAAGCATCCACAGGCTTCAGCAGCACGCAAGGTGCGAACAATTGGGCTTATCAATATTGGAATGGCAGCTCCTATACCAATATGACTTGGGATTCTGGCAACAGCCGTTGGAATAAAAGTGGATCCTACAGTATTGTAAGCGGCGGTTGGCAGCATCCGGACAGCAGTGCCGATTCAGTAAGAAAGTTTACAGCACCTCAAGCCGGCAATATTACAATTACAGGAACCGTGAAAAAGAATGATACAACAGGCGGTGATGGAGTCAATGTGAAAATTCTGAAGAACGGCACCCAAATTTGGCCAGCGATAGGTTGGCAAGCGATTGCCTATAATGATGCCACAGGATACAGTGTAAGTGTGAACACTTCAGTTGCAACAAATGATGCAATCTACTTTATTGTCAACCAGAATGGCGGCAACGGTAATGACGCAACTGCTTGGGATCCGCTCATTACTTATACAGGTAATAGCTATCAGGCGTCGACAGGTTTCAGCAGCACACAAGGAACGAATAATTGGTCCTATTCCTACTGGAACGGTAGCGCCTATACCAGCATGACCTGGGATTTGGGCAACAGCCGTTGGAATAAAAGCGGATCCATCAGTATCGTAAGCGGCGGCTGGCAGCATCCGGACAACAGCGCCGATTCGGTAAGAAAATTTACTTCGCCGCAAGCAGGTACGATAACAATTACAGGAACGGTCAAGAAAGGGGATACTTCGGGCGGTGACGGGGTCCAAGTCAAAATCATCAAGAATGGCACCCAAATTTGGCCGGCGAGCGGCTGGCAAGCCATCGCCTTTAATGACGGCACAGGCTACAGCCTTAATGTAAGTACCTCGGTAGCTGTCAACGATGCAATTTACTTTATAGTTAACCAAAACGGCAATCATGATAATGATAATACGTTATGGGATCCGGTCATTTCATATTGAAATAGGTAAGCATCAATAATAACCAGCAGGCAAGTTCAATTCCTTGAGGATTAGCTCTTGCCTACTAATCCATGGAGGCAGAAGATGAAACCATTTCAAACGCGCATCGGCATTCAAAGCAGTGTTATGGCATGGGATGATCCCTGGCATGAAGCCGCATGCAAACATTTAATGCGCACAGGCGAAGGGAAATGGTTTCCCTCTCAAGACCATACACCAAGCAAAGCTGAGCTATTCAGCTTGATTAAGAGCTTGGGTGCTGATTTTTATTTGCATTCCGTGATGCCAAACGATGATGAAATCGAACAATTTATTGACGATATCAGCCAAGCGGATATTGATTTTATGCTGAATAATGAGTTTGGCGTTATTAACGGCCCCTATCTGGAGGGCACCAATCGTTACGATGTATCGGCAGCAAGTGTCGACCGTGCGGTACAGAGCGGTAAGTTCCTCGGATTAATTTATGATGAAACGGAGCATCTGCAATTGCATCCGAATCAATACAGACGCATGTATCCTAAGGAAATGGCTAAAGGAACTAGGCATCAGTGGACCTCAACAGAAGGCAAGAGCCTTCAGCAGGTGGAGGATGAGGTAGCGGCGGCGGTCCACAGACAAACCGAGCTTTACGGACAAGAGGCACCCATGTACAGCGAGCAGGTTTTTCCGGTAATGTATCATACTTTATCCAGGGGAGGGATGAACCCTTGCCCCAAGGTGCTTAAAGAGGAATTTCAATCGCTTCAGCTGAGTACAGCCCTCGGTGCCGCGAAGCAATATAAGCGCCAAATGGGTATTTGTGTTGATTTATGGGGTCCGGATGTGGGCAGCTGGTTTACGAGATTATGGGGTTTTCCAGGGCATTCTCCGCGGGAATATCAATCGGCGCTGGAAATGGCCTACCTTATGGGACCTGCCATGATGTTTACGGAAAACATTGACCCGCTGGCTGTATTTCAGAAGAATGGCTTTATGAAAACGGAGTTTGGTGATATTTTTGAACAATTTATTAAAAAATTTGTGCCAGAGCATCCGCGTTATTACGATCATTCCATGATTGAGCCGGACATAGTCCTGATTCGCTCCGATGATACTGACATTGCGCTTACTCCAGCCAGCGGCGTTGCTTCAGTAGGTGGGCAGCTGTTTGGGAGTGCTGATCTGCCCGGCAACATGATGAGTCAAAGCGCGTTTCAAGCCTTTCATCTTCTTAGTCGAGGAAGCCTGCCTGCCAATGGAAATACTTTTTTTCTGCCGCAGTATGAGTATCCAGCATCGAGGTATAGCCGAAATGAGCTCACCCTGCAAGAGCTACCGCTTCATACTGGTATTGAAAAAGGGAATGAAACTAAAGTACATGGTCTTTTTTATCCGCTTAACAATGTTGCTGTTTATGATGAGCATGTCGATGGCAGCACACTGGGAACCCCTAAGCTGATTATTATAGCCGGGAGCCGTATGACTGGAGCTTGTTTGAAATCTGTAAGCCAGAAGGTAAGGGAAGGGGCGGTTTGTGTGGCAGCTGAATGGCTCATGCCGGAAGGCTTCCGCACGAGCAGAAGCGATGGCCTTGGCCGTTGGATTATTACGAAAGACTTTCTGGATGGAACAGTTGCAGAGCAGGTAGAACCTTTTCTTGGTGAGCGGAACTGCTGGAGGCAGCGGTTTGGCGAATATGAGGTGAGTTTCTATAACGATAATAAAGATGGAATAACATTGACTCATTCAACGAAAAGGAGCTAAGTTTGTGAAAAATTTTTTTATAGGCGTCGATAATGCAGGTGAAGCATTTGTAGACCGGCTTTGTGGAAAAACGGTATTTCAGGATCCATTATGGATTCAAACTCTTAGGCTCCTGGGGGTGGAATTTGTCATTTTTCATTATGATCCGGATGGAACCCGCGAGGAGCAATTTGCCTTTTTAAGCCAGCTTGCAGAAGTGTTCGAGGCGGAGGGTATGCAATTTATTCTGAATACAGAAGGCGCAAACTGGTTGGACCAATCTGTGGATCAAGAGGGCTGGGATTGGCATCAAGGGGAAGACGGCCTGCATTATTTTCAATTTAAGGCTGGAATACTGGAGTCTATAAGCCATTCTCCGGCTTTCGCAGGAGTGATGCTTGATGAAGCCGAGCATATGCAGCTTCACCGGGGATGGATTTGGGAAGGGGGCAGTCCCGAGTTCGATGGAAGCGGAAGTGTAGAAGGGGCTGTTAATAAGCTGGACCGTGTTTTTCTGGGAGAAACTACCGGGAAAACCTTCTATGAGGCAGAGCAGACCGTTCGGGCGAATGGGATAAAGCTTGTAAACAAGCTCCATGAAAGGGGGGTGCCCCGTGTCCTCACAGAGCATGTATTCCCTGTCTTGCTTCATTGTTATGCTGAATCGGGGATGACCGCGGTGTTTAAACAAATGAAGGAAGGCTGGACATCGGTTTGGGCAGCCTTGGCCCTGGGAGCGGCTTTGCAATATGACAGGGAGTTATGGACATGTCTGGATCTATGGTTTCGTGACCAGTATCCAGGACATTCGCCGCAGGAGCTGCAAAGCAATCTACTGTTTGGCTATTGGATGGGGGTAGACCGGTTATATGTGGAGAATCTGAATTTTCAGGGCAGCCTGGCAGAAATTATCCAAGAAGAAGGGAAGGAGCAAATTAGGCTTAGCCCGTGGGGTGAACAGTTGCAATGGTTTACACGTGACTATTTGCCAAGCCATCCGCGTAAGTATACATTTCGTGAGCTTCGTCCGGAAATTGCCATTATTCGTTTCGATGATACCTGTTTCGGACAACAGAATGATCCCTTTTGGCCCGATTGGCTATACGGCTCGAAAACTTTGAAATCAACGGATGTCAACACTCATTGGTTGAAAATATGGCATCTCCTCTCCCACGGAACTATACCGGAAAATGGTTTATCCTGGAATCATGCAAGTTATAGTGAAACTCCACATGCTTCTTTTGCTCCAATGAACGGAGTTGTTGTATTTGACCATAAAGTGCAACGAATACATCTTGAAACTTTGCGCCTTGTGTTTCTCAGCGGGATAGGAATCAGTTCGGAAACAATCAGTGATTTGGCTTTATTTGTAGATGAAGGTCTTATTGTCCTCACTCCTCCGGAGCTGGCCCCTGAATTTGTGGGATCCTTATATAACGGGGGTACAAAGGTTATTAGAAGTGGAAGAGGGAAATGGATTTTAACGGATCAAGTGCTTTCAACGGAAGTGCGGGAAGAGGTTAACTCTTTTCTTGGTAAACCTGACGAAATAAGCTACAGGTTCGGAGAAGAGCACATCGTATTCAAGATACACGCTGGAGATAAATTAGAGATAAACCTGTGAAGGTCCGCTTATTATGCAAGGAAATAACCCGGGGTTAGCAAACAGTTAGAGCTCAGAGAGAACCCCGGGGACTATCGTTAATATCAATCATTTCAATGAGGAGCTCCTGCAAATTCCACACCGCAAGGTCCGCCATTTTCATTTCTCGCTCTATTCACAACCTCACCTTGCCCATTGTAGAGATCATCGCTGATGTGTTTGCCTATACTTAGTATGGAGGCACCGACATAATGGCATATGAAGGAGCGGCGGAAGCGGGTTTTCGAATAATTGGGCAAAGAACCGTGAATGGTGCTCCCATTAAAAAACAGGACGTCCCCAGGCTCCAAGTTGGCTGGAACCACAATGCTTCCTTCCGGAAGATCTACTTCATCGCGAAAAAAGGATTTGGTTGAATCAGCCTCATGCGGGCATTGTATGTCCAGATGCTGGGTGCGGGGGACAACACGCAGTCCGCCATTTTCCTCGTCAGCAGCATCAATTGCAATCCAGGCCGCAATACAGGATCCAGGCTCTACCTTCAAATAATAGTTGTCCTGGTGCAGTGCTTGGCCTCTGCTGCCCGGTGGTTTAAAATAAAACATGCTTTGGGCCGACAGAGGCTCATCCTCCAACAGCTCCTCTATTATTCCAAGTACATGGGTTTGAAGCATGTACTTTTTGGCTGCCTCACTTATTCGATGCGGGTACAGGATTCTTGGATAAAGCCTCAAAGGATCACCTTGGGCCTCCGCTTCAGATTCGGGCTCAAAATAACCAGGGATGGTTCCTCCCGCATAAATATTCATAAAAGTCTTCTTAATATCCGCTACCTCGCCTGAAGAAAACACACCTTTTACAATAAGGTATCCTTGCTCGGTAAATTGTTGTTTTTGCTCTTCGTTTAATTTGTTTTTATCTAGTGACACCGACATTTCAACACCTCTTTGTTGGAATAATGATATACTCTTATTTTATAATAAGAGCAAGCTGAAATAAATGAAGGTGTTTGCTAAATACTTGCACAATTCTGCTAATTGATTGTTAGAGGAGGTGTATTGAACCAGTGAATCATAATTTATTTCATTATGATACAGAAACGTCAATTCCGGGTTTAGGGATTTTGCTGGCCGATTACTATTGCAAGTCATATGGTTTCCAGGGTCACCGTTCCGAGGGGACGAAGGATTGGTTAATGATTTACACGGTTTCAGGTGAAGGATCCTTTCGGGTTGATCGTGAAGTTCGTATTTGCAAGGAACACGATCTGGTCATTCTATCTCCAGGAATCCCGCATCATTACGTGGCTAATGAAGGGAGGGATTGGGAGATTCTCTGGGTCCATTTCATTCCGTTGCCCGAATGGAACACATGGCTGCAGCTTCCAAGGACTGCCGAGGGTTTAATCTATATACACATCAATGAAGAAATAGCGGAGGAGAGATTAGAGCGAACCTTTCAGCGATTAATCCAGGATTCTCGGGGCTCGGGAAAAGCTGAACAGGAGCTGGCGAAGCTGGCGCTGGCAGAAATGCTAATCCTGATTTATCAGGTAAGTGTCAAGGAAAATAGATCCGGGCTATTGGATACAAGAATCGAGAAAGCAATCCATTATTTAACAGAGCATTTGGCAAACAAGCATGTTCTGGGACAGCTCGCACTTAGGGTGGAATTATCTGAATCGCGGTTTAGCCATTTGTTGAAAGAACAGACAGGAGAAAGCTTCATTGAACTGCTGGTGAAACTGAGGCTTCAGCGGGCAGTTAAGCTGCTGCAGCTAACAACCAGGCAGATCAAGGAGATTGCCTTTGAGGTTGGATTTGAATCGGCTTATTATTTTACCCGGAGGTTCACCAGGCAGTTCGGAATCAGCCCGAGGGAATACCGCAGGCAATTGCCATAATAAGCTAGCAAAAATGCACTCCCAATAATATTCATCGGTTTCACCCCTAGGGCTGTTTTACAATGGCTAATATAAAGAGTGCATTTCAAAGTGCTAGAATTGCTTGACTAGGTTGTGGAGTATTTCTCTTAACCAACTGGTCAAAAATACCGCCATCTGCAAAGTGAGCCTTCTGCAAATCGTCCCAGCCTCCAGAATGGTCATCAACAGTAAGTAAGGTAACATCAGGGAATTGCACAACAAATTGCTCTGTAACTGAAGCGAGCCTTGGCCTATAGTAGTTTTTGGTAGCTATCGTTTGCGCTTCTTCGGTATACAGGTAATTTAAGTAAGCAGCTGCTTCAGAGGTTCCATCCTTATCTGCAAACGAATCGACAACAGAAACAATCGGCTTTCAAAGTATTTTGTTCTTACCTTATTTTTCTCATTCGTCATTGTTGGGAAATTAATTTTGATCATTTTCAAAAATGATCATAGACTGGCAAACGAATGGATTCATTTCTTCCATGGTGAATCGATTTCATGGTATACCGAGCCTCAACATTGGGTCAAAATCATTATATCTCCAGTATCTGGAAGGACGTCGATTATATCGTCATTATTTATCTAGCTACAATTACAGGGATAGATGAAGAGATGCTGGAGGCAGCATCATTAGATGTAGCAACCCGCTTACAAAAGAGATCCGCTATATTTTGCTTCCCAACAATCACTAACGAAAATCGCGTTTTTGGTAGCCGTTATAAGTTAATTTTAACAAAGCCGCCATAATAAGAATGGATATTATTACGAAAACAAGTGAAAAGCTGTTCGCGATAAGTAAATTTTTAGCTTCAAAGTATTTGAATGGTGTGAAGTATTGTAAGAAATCGAGCTTGCTATTCAGATCAATTATCATGGATAACAGGTAAGTAACAAAGAGTACAATGACGGTGATAGAAGGAGCGCTCTTCGGTTTTTGGGAGAGTGCTCCTATTCCTGTGCCAAGCAGCATAAAGATCAGCTGCAATATGAACATTCCCGCTATCAGGATGAAGATATGACTGGGCTGATATACGCCTTTTCCAAAATAATTAACGAAAACGATGGAGCTGATTAGAGTTATTATATTTATAAACAATACATTCGTCAGTGCGGCTAGCAGTTTGGCAGTGATTATCGTGCTCCTAGATATGGGCTTGACGATCAAGAATTCAGAGGTGCGGTCACGTTCCTCTTTTGCTATAACGGATGATCCAATCAAAGCTGCATGGATCGTTGCCATTAACACCAAATAGATGAATAAGAAAGCATAGTATCCATCAGCTGTAGCTAAATCAAATGGACCCATTCCTAACAAGACTTGCAGGGACTTAGGCATTTTGGAGATGACTTCGGTCATGGATTGGCCAGATGAGGAATAAACGGCAAACTTGTTCATACCAGCTGCTACAAGTATAAGGGCGCCTATACACCAGATTATGAGTGCTTTACGATGAGCTCTGATTTCTCTCCAGAATAAATTCATAGCGATACCTTCTTTTATATAGAATGAGAAAAACGAAGCGATTTAGACCGCATGGATATCTTTTTTAAGATAAATGACATAGCTGGTAAGGAGAATAATGGCAACGAATATAACCTCAACAAGAATATAAAAGCCTTCATAGCTAGAATGCACTCTAATGTAAGAGGTGTCGTATAGCTTAAACGGTGTTATTAATCGAATGGCTTTATCCCCAACTGCTGAACCGAAGAGCGTAATCATGAAAAAGCCAATCACCGTCCCCACTGAAATAGCAAGCACCGACCTGATTCTAGGCAGCAGCACAGAAAATAGATAGCCAATCGAAAGGAAGATAAGCTGCACCAAAAAAGCGGTCAAAGAAATTAATAGAAAGGTACCTAATTCAAATGTAGCATCTTGAATGCTAACTGCAATAATACTCACTATAAGCAGATACACAACTTGAGTGATCAACAAAGAAGTTATAGCGGCAAGTAGTTTAGCGGTTAAGATCTGGGTACGGCTCACCGGCTTGGTTAAAAGGAAGTCGGCTGTTTTCTCACGAATTTCCTTGGAAAGAATGGAGGTTCCTAGGTTCATAGCTTGGATCGAGCTGGCAACTAGAATGTAAGTAAAAGCAAATGTATAAAAGCCCATTAAAGTCGTAATGGTTTCAAGCGACATGCCAAGCGCATCGCGAAGCGCCACGGGATAACCAGCTAATACTTGCTTGAAATCCTCAGCATCACTTGATAAACCTGGGAACATCGCTAGAAAAAGACTTGCTATCGCAACCAAGGAACAGGTCCAGAGCAGGGTTGATTTGCGAATCGCCTTCAGCTCATGTAGAAAGATGTTCATACGGACACATCCTCTTTTTCATAATAGTGCATGAAGATTTCTTCTAGATCAGGCTCCTCGATCCAAAGATTGGACAGGTTGAGACCAGCTAGCTTCTGCATAATTAGATTGATATTCCCTTTGAACAGAAACTGGGTGTGGTTCTCAGTAACCTCTAGCTTGCTGATACCTTCTAGAGCCCAGTAATCATGGCTAATTGTATCTATGGCCTCCAGCTTGAATTTTTTGTAGGTGTTTTCCTGCAGGGTACTGATTTTTTCCAGCTTAATTAACTTACCCTCTTTAATGATCGCAACACGATTGCAAAGCCTTTGAACCTCGCTCAGAATATGGGACGAAAAGAAGATAGTTGTCCCCTTCTTATTCTCCTCTTGCAAGAGATCAAAGAACCTCATCTGCATCAATGGATCTAGACCACTCGTGGGTTCATCGAGAATAACCAGCTTTGGTTCATGCTGGAGACCTTGAATGATTCCGACCTTCTTTTTATTGCCAAAGCTAAGATCATCAATTTTTTTATGCGGATCAATTTCCAACAGAGCAATGAGTTCCTTCATTCGCTTGGTGCAATCCTTCTTATAAAAGCTTGCTGAATACTTCAGTAAATCAATCACGCGCATGTTGTCATAGTAAAAAACCTCAGAAGGCAAATACCCAATTTCCTTCTTAATCTCCGTTGCATGCTTTATATGATCCATTCCAAAAATCTTCGCACTGCCGCTTGTCGGGTAAATCAGCGATAACAAGGTACGAATCGTAGTTGACTTGCCTGCACCGTTAGGTCCAATAAAGCCGAAAATTTCGCCTTGCTCCACATTAAAGCTTACATCGGAGATACCTCTTGCTTGCCCATAAGATTTGGTTAGCTGATTGATTTCGATCACATTCATCGTATTCATCTCCATTTTATTTATAAAAGCTGGTTTTAAAAAATTCAATGTAGGCTGCAGCTTCAGCAAAAAAACTCTCATAATTAATCGGGACCCCGGGAGTAAGCTTCGCTTTTTTCAAAGCATCTCTATTATAGCCTTCGAAAGTCCACATCATAATTTGGATGATCCTTGTGATATCGACTCCATCTTTGAAAAGGGACAGATCAATTCCTTTAAAAAGCTTGCCAAGATTGCTGTCAATCAGCTGTTGTTTGCGCTGCTCCAATTCGTCGCTTACCACTTTCGATGTATCTATATAGGCAACTTCAAGGAAATGAAACATATCAGGGAACTGCTGTAAAATTTCAAGCTTAAGTCGGGATATTTGACGAAGTCTGGCGAAAAAATCGGGTTCAGTGGCATCGAATTTTTGGTAAAAATCATTCAAGATCAGCTCTGAGCCATAATCGTAAGCAAATAGAAACAGCTGCTGTTTATTCTTGAAATAATGGAACAATAAGCCTTTAGCAATTTCTGCTTCTTTGACAATTTCATTGGTAGAGGCATTATCGAAGCCTTTTTGGGCAAATTCCTTCATCGCTGCATTGATAATACGAGTTTGTTTATCTGGATTTAAGTTGAGGAATTTGGCAAACATGGAAGCAGCCTTCTTTCAGTAATGAGGTCATTTAATTATTGACCAATGTGGTCAAAATAAATATAACACCATTGACCAATCTGGTCAAACTTCTGAGTTAACTTTTTTCTAAAGATAATCCATGTATTTCGTATGGATGATCTATTCTCTTCAAACGATTATTTGTTTAGTATAAGGGTATGATTATTCCGGGTAATCAAAGCAAGCAAGAATTTCTCTTAATAAAATGAAAACGTTTTATATAATGGATAAGGGGCGAATGATCACGATGATTACTAAAAAATTACTTTCTGGATTTATCTCCGGTCTATTGGTTATATCTTTACTAGCAGGCTGTAGTAAAAAGGCAGAAACAACAGAAGCAACAAAAGCACCTGAAGCAACAACGGCAGCCGATGCCAGTACTCCAGCCGCAACACCAGCACCAACAGAAGCACAAACATCAGCACCAGCTGAAAAAGTAACACTTACTCTACTGGCTAACCAAGATTGGGCGAATAATCCGATTGTTAAGAAGGCTTGGGCTTTATATCAAGAAAAAACAGGCAATAAATTAGATATTCAAGGTGTGCCCATCGATAGCTGGGAGAAAGTAATGAAAACTAAATTCGCCACAGGCGAGATGACGGATATTGTCATGTATTACGGCGGCTATCAGCTGTCTGCCATTCAACCTGATAAGAATTTTGTGGATATGAGTGCAGAGCCCTGGGTTGGAGATTTGAAGGATTTTGTACTGCCTCAGGTGAAGGTGAAAGATAAGGTTTTTGGACTACCGCTGTGGGAAGGCTCAGTAAGTGGAATGCTTTACAACAAAGAAATTTTTGCTAAATATAATATTGCAGTCCCAACTACTCAAGAAGAATTTTTAGCAGCCTGTGAAACGTTGAAGAAGAATGGTATAGCACCGATCTATATGGCTTTCAAAGATACTTGGCCGCTGCTCCCCCAATTCGGTTTGGATCCTGTATTTAAAAAAGATCCAACTCTTTTGGATAAATTGAATACCAATCAAGCCAAATTTGGTGATGTCAAAGAATTAAAAGATTTAGTAGCTTGGTATAAAATGCTTGCAGACAAGGGCTATCTAGGAGAGAAATTCTCCACAAATACATGGGATGGCCAACCGGCAGCTATCTCGAGTGGAAAGTATGCCATGGTTTATGCTTGGGATACTTACATTGAGTCTGATCTTGAGAAAAAAGAACCAGGTATCTCAGCTAAAATTGGTCTGATGCCTATGTTCTTGGGCGTGAATAACGAAGGTACTTATGAAGGACCAAATGCGATTGCGACTTATGTGAATAAGAATAGCAAGCATGTCGAGCAAGCCAAGGAATTCATTAAATTCCTTGCACAAACGGAGAATTTGAACGAAATCTATAAAGACCAGAAAACACAAACCTATTTCAATAGTGTGACTACAAATGCGCCAACCCCACAATATTTAGCAGCCAAGGATTCCGTAGATAAATTAATTAATGCCTCGGTACAGCAGAATATTATCGGTTATAGCCAGGTTGAAGTTGTAAAGCCGTTGCAGGATCTGATGCTAGGCGGCAAAACGGTGGACGAAGCTATTAAAGCAATGGACGATGAACGGATCAAATCGGCAAAAGCGCAAAAAATTGCTGGGTTCTAATCAAATATGAAATGATTAAATAAAACAGGCAGATGGCCCTTATTAGAGGGCCTTCCTGCTATAAAGAGACTTTCCAACACAAGTCATAAACATATAGGTGATTAGAATGAAGCTTACTAAAATTTACCCGCAGTATTTAACCTTACTGCCGATTGCTGTATTTATGCTATTTTTTATTATACCTTCGATGGTGAGCTTTTATTATGCTTTTACGGATTGGAATCCATTTATCGAAGGCATTCATTGGGTTGGCTTTGATAATTTCAAAGAGATTTTACAGAACGAATCACTAGGTGGGGCTGCTAAGAATACGATTAGCTTTACAGTCATCACGACAATTATGAAGAATGGTCTAGGCTTGGTTATAGCGATCATTCTCAATCAGCAGCTTAAATCACAAAATTTACTGCGCACGGTTTATTTCATGCCGATTATCTTATCTGCTCTAGTGGTAGGTTTGCTTTTTAATGCAATATTCGACGCTCAAGGCGGGGTCATTCATCGCTTAGCCGTAGATATGGGGCTGGGCAAGTGGGAGCCAGAGTGGTTAGGTCGTCGATTACCTGCTTTATTCGTCATCAATTTAGCGGAAATTTGGCGCTCAACGGGGTATGCGGTTGTTATTTTATTGGCTGGCTTGCAGGTCATTCCTAAGGATTACTATGAAGCAGCGATGATCGACGGTGCAAGTGCTTGGCAAAGATTCAAAAGTGTCACAATTCCGCTATTGATGCCAGCCATTCATATTAATATTCTGTTAAGTATTATTTATGGTTTACGTGTATTCGATATAGTTTACATTCTAACAGGTGGGGGACCAGGGCATGATACAGAAACCTTCAGCACTTTAATACTCAATGAATTCGCGCAGGATAGATACGCTCAATCCACCGCGATTAATCTTATATTCTGTATTCTATTGGTTGTGATTGCTTTCTCTTATCAAAAAATGGCTAGCAAAACAGAGGTGGAATTATGACAACTAATCGCAAATATCCGCTGTTATGGGAAATTGTTTTATGGATAGGAAGCTTGGTCATTTTTTATCCGCTTGCCATGGTAGTGATGACCTCATTCAAAACAGAGGATGAAGCCGATCAATTGAGCGTTAACTTACCAAGCGCCTTTCATTTCGAAAACTATAAAACGGTTTTTGTGCAGGGGAAAATGTTTCGAGCGCTGCTTAATAGCGTAGGTATTACGGGATTCTCTGTACTGTTTATTGTGGTGCTTAGTGCCATACTAAGCTTTGTCATCATGCGTAATCGCAGCAAGCTGAATCGAGCGATTTATAAGCTGGTGACATTAGGTTTGATTGCTCCTTTTGCTGCGCTGCCAACAGTGAAAACCTTGCAATATATGCATATTTACGGAACGTATATTTCAGTAATACTAGTGTATACGGCACTTTTCATGGCCTTCGCCACGATGCTGTTTAGCAGCTTTATGCTTTCAGTACCCAGAGAACTGGATGAGGCGGGAGTTGTCGATGGCTGTATCGGATTTTCTCTATTTTATAAAATTATCTTGCCGTTATTGCTGCCGATCACGGTAACAGTCTCTATTTTAAACTTTATGTGGGTGTGGAACGAGTTCTATTATCCCTTGTTTTTAGTCAATAAATCCGCGATGTGGACACTGCCTTTAACGGTTTACAACTTTTTTGGATTGTTTAGCCGCAGCTGGAATTTGGTTTCCGCCAATATGGTCATTGTGTCTATGCCTGTTGTGATTGCCTATTTGTTTGCGCAAAAATATATTGTTTCCGGAATGACAGCCGGTGCCGTAAAAGGTTAAGCTGCAAATGGATATGGTATACTGTAGCTATTCAAAAGGCTGCTGATTATTGAGGTGAGAGCTTGTTTAAGAAATTGCAATTTCACTATAAATTGTTCATAGGTTTTTCACTAATTATTTTTGCAATCTTGATCGTTTCAAGTGGATTGTTTTATTTCTATACAGGCTCGATTGTTGAAACCAACATCGTGGAAACCCAGCAGCAAACGGCCCAGAAAATTCAGGAGCAGCTTGAGCTAGTGCTTTCTCAAATTGATAATTTAACGATCTCCGTAAATGCCTCGGATTTTATAATGAATTTACTGGAGAATATGCCAGACGAGGGTGAAGCAAATTATTTTGACAAGTTTCCGCGTGTCAGTGAGGAGCTTCGCAACTATTTATTTTCATTAACGGCTCTAAAGCCCCTTAAGGGCAGGATCAGTATTATTTCGAAATATGCGGATTACATGGATTTTAGCAATCGCCCTGATACACAGAATATAACGAAGAATGATGTGCGACAATTGGATTTTGTTAAAGAGGGGATGAAGACAGAGCAGTTTAAGCTATTTCTGCCTCCACACCCGGATGAGTGGTCTAATAAAGGGACTGTATTCTCTGTAGTGAGACCCTTGCGCAATAATAATTATGAAATTCAAGGATTGATTGAAGTAAGCTATAATGTGGAGGCATTGGAGCGTTTGTTTCAGTTCAAGAATCAATCGCAGGTGCTTAAAGGGGTCGTTATTGACGCCAATCAACAGGTGATCTACGATAATTTTCAGCTTGGAAATGATAAGAGCTGGCTGCTAAATACTAGATTAGCTAGTGATGCTTATGGCAACTATGAAGTAAAGAATCCGCAAGATGGCAAAGCCTATGTGGTAACGTTTAACAAACCAGCCAACTATGATTGGACGATTCTTCTGCTCGAGGATTTAACGGTTATCCAAAAGCCGATTTTTATTTTACGTTCACTGACGATCATTTCGTATCTGTCGATATTCACTATTTTCATAATCATTTTGTATATCTATACCAAGAATATCACTCGCCCTATTCGCAGCTTAAAAAAATCTGTAATCTCTGTCAATATGGATAGTCTCCGACTCAAGCTAAATCTGGCACAGGGCAATGAGCTTACCTTGCTAGCACAAGCTTTCCAGGATCTGTTGGATGAGGTTAAAGGCAATATGAATTTAATGGTGGAATCACAGGCACGAGAAATGAGCGCACATATGCTGGCTTTGCAGGCACAGATGAATCCGCATTTCCTTTACAATACACTAGCTGTTATTGGAGCTTACGGTATAAAAAAAGGCAATGATGAAGTGATGCAAATGTGTGCCGATTTATCCGATATGCTGCGTTATACGATTGATTTGGATAACGGACAAACTAAGATAAGAACTGAAATTGCTCATGTTGAAAAATATTTGAAGCTGATGTCGCTGCGTTTTGAGCATTATTTAGAATATAACATAGATATAGATGAGAGTTTATGGGATATGCCCATTCCCAAGCTGACCTTAGAGCCAATCATCGAGAATGTGTTTCGGCATGGTTTTAATGATGTAGAGCCGCCATGGGTGCTTACGGTTAAAGGGTATATTAAAGAACGGCGCTGGTATATTGAAATGAAGGATAATGGAAATGGTTTCGAAGCGGCATCGATTGAACAGCTGAAGGTTAGTTTAAAGGAGGGAAACGACTTCTTAAACCCTCAGCATTTCACGCAAAGCAAGGCTAATGGCGGTATGGGCTTAATGAATACGTTTATGAGGCTGCATTACTTTTATAAAGGCGAGGAAACGATTGAGTTTTTCAACGCTGCCGAAGGCGGCGCTATCATCCGAATTGGCGGCCCTCTGGTCGAGTGAGGTGAAGAGACATGAATTATACGATTATGCTAGTTGAAGATGAACCACCTATTCTTTATGCTATGAAGCATCTCATTGAAACGGGTAATTATGGTTTTACTGTTATTACAACTGCCCGAAATGGCAGAGATGCATTGAAAGCTTTGGAGACGCATGTTCCGGACATCATCATTACGGATATCCAAATGCCTTTTATCAATGGACTGGACTTAATAGAAGAGGTGCATCGCAGCTTTCCCGAGATTAAATGTGTCATACTGACAGGCCATAGTGATTTTGAATATGCGCGTAAAGCGCTGCGAACCAATGCTTATGAATATTTACTGAAGCCGATTCAAGTTGATCAGCTCCGAGAGTTGTTAGAGTCTTTACGGAAAACACTGTATACAAACCAATCGCAGGTGGAGCTATCGGCTCTAAGCAATGCGATATTTTTTGAAGAAACTCCACAGCTCAGTCGAACTGTTTTTGTGGGCAGACTGCTTGTTCCGCTGATTATTTGTGCAGGTCATTTTGCACAAGAGAGCGGGTATTCCGAGCATCCTGGGAAGACATTCTGGAATCAGTCTGAGCATCAAGCTGTCATCCAACAGTATGCGGAAACTCCTGGCATATGGGTGCTAAATGGATTTACAGCAAATGAGAAAATAATAGTGATGAGCTTGGAGACTGCTGCTGATTTAGCGATGAATGCTTTTACTTCAAAGCTTATGCAGGAGCTCTGCAACGCGCATATTCCTCTTCAGATAGCTTATGGAGTACCAGTTGAACAATTAGATGAACTTCCTAAGAAGCTTAAAAACCTAAGAGCAGGTTTAGCTAAGAAGGTTATTTTCGGAGCCTCAGGGATTTTTGCTGAAGATAAAACGACGAGTAAAGTTCCTTTCGTTGTTCCGAATGACTACGAGAAAAGATTTGAATTTTTGACTCAGCACAAAAGTCTCGCTGGATTTAAAAAGGAGTTTCTGCTTTTATTGGAGGAGTGGGAATTAAATCAGTTCTCACAAGCTGTAGTTGAAGCATTGTTGCTTACTTTAACCAATAAGCTGACACAGGCCCACCTTACAGCTTCAGGAGAAGCATCCCTATTCAGCTTAGGGCTTACGGAAATAGTAGCAAGTGCCGTGAGTTATGCGAATTTAGCAGAAAGCTACTGCCGCTTCATTGATACCCTTTATGAGAATGTAGATCACACCGCAATAGATATTTCTGCTGCTGAGATAGTCGATCATATGGAGACTTATTTTCAGAATCATTTTACATCGGCCATATCCTATAAAATGTTCTACGATTTGTTTGGATTTAATGAAACCTACTTGAGTCATGTGTTTAAGCTGCAGCGCGGCATTTCGCCGAATAAATATGTAACCAAGCTGAGAATAGAGAAAGCCAAGGAAATGATGCAGCTGCAGCCAGAAACTCCATTGAAAAAAATTGCTGCGTTAGTTGGTTATGAAGATGCCTTCTACTTCAGTAGAGTTTTTAAAGAAACAACAGGCAGCAGTCCATCTGAATTCATTAAACTCTCCATTCCCATCAAGCCTCCAGTAAAGTAGCGCAAGGTTATGTTTTGTGCTACCATAAAGTAAGTAAGAATATGATTAATAGGAGGTTTTTTGGAGATGGCAGTTAATTTAGCGACGAAGCTGAGAACGGGGATTTCGCCCCAGCAGTTTATGGATGGTATAGACAAGAATAGAGATGCCTTTTTGAAATGGTATGATGAATATGAGTGGGCTAATAAGGAAGACGAAGCGTTTTTCGCATCCTTGCGCAACCGTGATGATCTGCGTTGTCTTATTCTAAGTGCAGAATGGTGCGGCGATGTTGTGCGCAATGTTCCTGTGATCTTTAGAGCGTTAGAAAACAGCGGTATTCCAACTGAAGTGTTGATTATGGAGCAGCATATTGAAACCATGGATCAATTTCTTACAGGTGGAGGCCGGGCAATTCCAATCGTCATTTTCACAGATACAAGCGGTGTAGTGCTTGGGAAATGGGGACCACGTCCAGCTAATGTACAATCCATCATGACCGAATTCAAGAAGCAAAACCCAGATCGGGAAGCAGCGGATTATCAAGAAAAAATCGCTGTAGCACGTACAGAGATGGGTAGACAATATGGCGAAGGCACAGGCTATCAAGCTGTAATTATCACCGAATTACGTGACTTGATTTCCTCGTTATAGGATTATTAGCATGATTAGTATTGAAGCTCTTTCCTTAGGACCTCTTGAAACTAATGCTTATTTACTGAAGGATACAGAGAGTAATAAAGCGATTATTATTGATCCAGGGATGAATCCAGCTGCGTTAATTCGGCGGATTACTGATTTGGATGTGGTGGCTATTCTGCTGACGCATGCGCATTTTGATCATATTGGCGGAGTAGATGAAATTCGCAAGCTGAAAAGCTGTCCTGTTTATATTCATGATCTCGAGGCAGATTGGCTTACAGATGCGAAGAAGAATGGTTCGCTGCGTTGGTCGGAGGTAACTCCACCCATCGTAACGGATCCAGCAGAATTTGCACTTGCAGAGGGTATGAAGCTTGAATTGATGGGCATCAGCTTTAAAGTCTTCCATACACCAGGTCACTCGCCGGGCAGTGTAAGCTTTCTGTGGGAAAATCACCTTTTCAGCGGGGATGTGCTTTTCAAGGCAGGCGTGGGCCGTTCGGATTTACCAGGAGGCAGCGAGCGTGTTCTATATGATTCCATTAAGACTAAATTATATAAGCTAGACGATGCAGTTAAGGTTTATCCGGGACATGGACCACGCACGACCATAGGTTATGAGAAAGCTAATAATCCATTTGTTTCAGGAAAATAGCATGAATGGGAACCATAATTATCTAAAACACAAGCTGACGGATAACCGCGGCTTGTTTTTTTCTGTACGCTTCAATCCAAATAAAAAAATACCGATATACTAGGAATAGCTTATTTTTAAACAGAGAGGGTTTTTTAAAGTGGAACATATGCATGGTTCGTATGATTGGATACTGGTTATATTCTCATATATTGTTGCTGTTGTGGCTTCATACACGGCTCTAGATTTGGCAGGGAGGGTAAGCAGGTCATCTGGGGGAAGGCGATTGTTCTGGCTCCTGTTTGGGACTGTCATTATGGGGATGGGCATATGGTCGATGCATTTTGTAGGGATGCTCGCTTTTTCACTGCCTATGCAGGTGGCTTATGACCTTATGCCTGTTCTGCTGTCTGTATTGGCGGCCTTGGTTGCGTCGTTCACTGCACTTTTCGTCGTTGGCCGAAATCAACTAAGCTTGCTTCGGCTGCTTATTGGCGGGTTGCTGCTAGCTGTAGGCATTTCAGCTATGCATTACATCGGAATGTCTGCCATGCTGGTTGATATTACATACGATCCTTTATACTTCTCATTTTCCATCATAATCGCAATTATCGCCTCGATTGCGGCGTTATGGTTAGCGTTTTATTTTCGCAAGGGTGGAGAACGTGGTGAGGTTTGGAAAAAAGCTGGAAGTGGTTTGATTATGGGTGCCGCGATCGTGGGCATGCATTATATGGGGATGAAAGCTGCTAATTTCCAGATGGGTGAGAAAGCTGCAATTTCCTCAGGTATGGTTCTGGATCAGAAATGGCTGGCTTATTTCATATCAGGTGGTACTTTATATATTCTTGGATTATCGTTGCTCGGGATATTCATTTCCAAGCGGCTCTCGCAAAAGGATTCAGAAATTGAGCAAAAAACCAATGAAATCTACCTAAAAAACCAAGAGCTGCTAGAATTGAATGATAATTTGGAAGAGTTGGTTGCAGAAAGAACAGATCAGCTTGAGAGGGCCCGTGATGAAGCTATTAAGGCAAATATGATTAAAAGCCAATTTCTGGCTAATATGAGCCATGAGCTGAGGACGCCTTTGAATGCCATTATTGGGTATAGTGAAATGCTGATGGAAGAAGCTGAAGAACTTGGCGAGATCGTTTTTGTGGAGGATCTAGGTAAAATCAGCAAATCAGGTAAAAATCTGCTTGCGCTCATCAACGATATTCTCGATATCTCAAAGATCGAAGCAGGTAAGATGGAGGTTTATTTTGAGACATGTGGTTTGGAAAGCATAATAGAGGATGTGAGGACTACCGTCAAGCCGCTTATGGAGGCGAACGGGAATCAGCTGGAAATCCACACATTGGATGGTGAGATCACTACTGATGTGACGAAGCTGCGTCAAATTCTGTTGAACTTACTCAGTAATGCAAGTAAGTTTACTAAAAACGGTACAATTGTATTCGACATATCTCAACAAATAAGGAATGATAAGATTGGCTACTGCTTTAGTGTGAAGGATTCAGGAATTGGCATGTCAGCCGAGCAGGTTGAGAAGCTGTTTCAACCCTTCACACAAGCGGATTCTTCAACAACTCGCAATTATGGAGGCACCGGTCTTGGGCTTGCAATCAGCCAACGCTTTTGCAGTATCATGGGTGGCGATATTTATGTTGAAAGCGAGCTTGGTTCGGGTAGTACATTTACTTGCTGGCTGCCAACAGATTCACCTGAGCAGAGTTTGATTACGAATCCACCTGCAGCTAATCGTAAAAATTCGGAGGAAATCAGTCAGGCTAGCATTCTTATCATTGATGACGACTCATCTAATCACCAATTAATGCGGAGGTATCTTGCTAAAGAAGGATGGACATTGGCATTTGCCGACAGCGGCCAGGAAGGGCTCAGACTTGCAAAAAAGCTTCACCCGGAAGTAATCTGTTTGGATATTCTGATGCCTAGCATGGACGGGTGGAGTGTTTTGTCCGCATTGAAGAGTGATCCGGAGCTGGAGGATATACCCGTTGTTATCTTGTCCATGACAGATGATAAACAAATGGGCTTCGCGCTTGGTGCTTCTGAATTTCTCACAAAACCAGTGCCGCGTGAGCGTTTGGTCGTCGTGATGGACAAGTACATCTTACATCGAACGGATCACTCCGTTCTGGTTATCGAGGACGATGTAATGACAAGCGAGATGATGGCCAAGCTGCTGCACAAAGAAGGGTATAAAGTTACTCAAGCCGCAAACGGCAGGGTTGCTCTGGAGGAAGTGGCAAGGGAAATACCTCAATTGATTTTGCTTGATTTAATGATGCCGGAGATGGATGGCTTTCAATTTGTTGCAGAATTGCGCAAGCATGAGGCATGGAGCGCTATTCCTATTGTTGTTCTGACTGCCAAAACGATTACGTCGGAAGACCAAATGAAATTAAACGGTTATGTAAAAGGTGTCATTCAAAAAGGCTCGTTTGATCACAAATCATTATTGGCAGAAATTCACCGGTTGATTACCGTTGCTATAGAAGGAGTTTGATTAAATGCCTACCATTCTTCTGGTCGAAGATAATGAAATGAATCGGGACATGCTTTCTCGGCGGTTAGAGCGCAAAGGATTTCGTGTTTTAACGGCTGAGGACGGCCAACTAGGTGTTGATCTGGCCATACAGGAGCTACCAGATTTGATATTGATGGATATGAGTTTACCTGTTCTAGACGGTTGGGGGGCAACCCGTTTGCTCAAGAGCACGGCTGACACGAAGCATATTCCGGTCATTGCCTTGACAGCTCATGCAATGGCTAAGGATGAAGCCGAGGCTTATCAAGCAGGGTGTGATGATTTCGATACCAAGCCGGTTGAACTAAGTCGGCTGCTTGCGAAGATAGCCGCAGCGTTAGATAAGAGTAAGAGCAATTAAATGCAATAATAATGGAGTGAAATATATGGATGAGACCGGGCTAAAGCTCGCGAAGATACTGATTGTCGATGATCAGGAATACAATATTAGTCTCTTGGAACGAATTCTAAGACGAGCAGAATTCAAGCATTTGTTCAGTACTATGAATCCCCACCTGGTTGAAAATATGTTGGTGGAGATTGAACCCGATATTATTTTGCTAGATTTACATATGCCGGGTATGGATGGTCTGCAGGTGCTGAAGCTGATACGTGAACGAAGTGGGGAAGACAGTTATTTGCCAGTGTTAGTGCTTACTGCTGATATGACTCCTGAGGCCAAGCAGCAGGTGCTTCAAGCAGGAGCGAATGATTTTTTAACAAAACCTTTTGATAGAACGGAGGTCATTCTCCGTATTCATAATTTATTGAAAACACGATTCCTTCATTTAGAGCTCCAACAGTATAATAGCAAATTAGAGGAGAGAGTAAAGGAGCGAACAGAGGAATTAGAAAAGGCAAAATTTGAAATTCTACAGCTTCTCGGGCGCGCATCGGAATATCGCGATGATATGACAGGTCAGCATACACAACGGGTAGGACATTTGTCTGGCTTGATCGCAGGTCGTCTAGGACTCTCGGAACAACTAATTAACATGATTCGAATGGCGGCACCGCTTCACGATATCGGAAAAATTGGCATTCCGGATGAGCTATTGCTGAAACCGGGACGGTTTGAACCGCACGAATTCGAACGGATGAAAACACATACGACGATCGGTGCCAATATTCTGGAAGGCAGCTTCTTCACAATTTTGAAATTGGCAGGAGTTATTGCCCAAGCCCATCATGAGAAATGGGATGGCACTGGTTATCCTCAAGCGTTGAAGGGAGAAGAGATTCCCATTGAAGCGCGTATCGTAGCACTTGCTGATTTCTATGATGCTTTAACCCATGAACGACCATACAAAAGAGCTTGGACCCCACAGGAAGCGCTCGATGAGGTGGTAGAGC
Source organism: Paenibacillus psychroresistens (assembly GCF_009728935.1). Lineage (GTDB taxonomy): Bacteria > Bacillota > Bacilli > Paenibacillales > NBRC-103111 > Paenibacillus_AC > Paenibacillus_AC psychroresistens. Next base: position 1,325,271 of record NZ_CP034235.1, read on the forward strand.
AGCGCGGCATTCATTTTGACCCGCAGCTTGTGGATATATTTATTGAAATGTTTAACGAAAACAGTATTTCGGAAAATCCCTTGTAAATCGTTAGCAGTCACAGGCTCTGCTGCACTCGCGATAAAGAACCTCAATCGGCTGGTTGAGGTTTTTTATTATTTTTAACATTAAAATACCAAATATATCCTAAATCAGATATATAAAAGACAAATAACAAAACGAGCCAGCCATAATACCAAGTGAAGTTTATATATTCGATCAGATCCGTATATTTTTCTATGATTGATTCAGCAATCGTTAGCAAAGAGGTCCAAAGCACATAATACCCGACTCGGATAATCCGTTTGGAGCTTCTAGGGAAATAGTGTATAAAGAACACACAAATCACTGGATTAACGAGATATTCCAAGGTAAAGCTGGATTTTAGCGCATTTGGAAAAAAACGTACTGGGTATTCGATTAAATTTAATTCAACCACAGCTAACCCTACTGGCCAAGTGAAAACCTGCACGAACAGGAAGACATAAAGAGCCTCTTTAATCTGCCTTTTAGGTATAAGAATCAATAGAGCGGATATGAATAATACCCAAAATCCGATCAGTAACCAATATTCAAGCTTGATAATAACCCACTCCGATTTCTAGAATTTATTTCCATAGTAGTTTAACCGAATTGAATAGAAATATGTAAACAACAGGAATCGGCTATTTAAAAAATTATCTTTTGCATTTATTGCACTTTACAGACTTAAGTATGCGATCTATTATGAAGAAGAAAGCAGCGGTTTATAGAGAAGGACAGTGAAGAAATGCAGCGTATCGCATGGGATTTGTTGAACCCAATTGTCAACTATGCAAATATCTTACAATGCGAACCGAGCTTTCAATTCGGACCTCGAACGATTTCCAATCATCAGTTCATTTATGTATCCAAAGGAAGCGGAAACGTGGAGATTGAAACGCGTGAATATAGTGCTGGAAAAGGGGATCTCTTCTACTATGGACCTGAGGTTATTCATACTTTTAAAGCGGATCAATTGGACCCTTTTGAATTGTATGGGGTTCATTTCACTTGGCATGATAAGCTTACAGCAGTTAAAGCACCACAATCGATAATTGATGTTTCGCGACGAACTACATCCACATCAGCTTTGCAGAATTTAATGGTAATCGGAGACAAAGGGCTTGATGAGCTGAAAATTGGCGATCAAATAAATGTCTATGGGACAGGCATCGCGGAGTTGCTGTTAGATATCATTAAACAATTCCGAAATGATAGTGAAAAAAGCAGCATTGCAAATCGTGGACTTTTTCTGCATCTGTTATTGCTGCTGCATCGGCATACCCATACGGTTGCGCCAAGCTTTTCTCCATTTGTAAAGCTTCTGTTTGATGTGAAGATCAAGCTTGAATCGACAGCCTTGCTTCCTTATTCACGTAAATGGTTAACCGAGTGGAGCGGATATAACGAAGATTATTTATCTCGTTGCTTTCATGAGCAATTTGGCATTCCGCCTCATCAGTATCATTTGCTGCAAAAAATCAGCAAAGCTAAAGAATTGCTAGAGCATAGTGATTTTACAGTCAGCCTCATAGCTGAACAGCTGAGTTTAAGCTCTGTGCATTATTTTTGTCGATTATTCAAGAATCAAACCACCTATACACCGCTTGGCTACCGAAAAATGTGCAGAATGGTATAAAATATAAACAATCACGATTCAGAGAGGAACTACGAAATGAAGCCATTATTTGCAGGAGTAACTATCGTTGATGGACCAGAGGATTGGCAGATTATTCAGCGAGATAAACAAGGATTTGGTAGTCTGAGTCTTATAGGGACTTGGGAAACTCAGGAGCAGGAATTTTCAATTCAAGCGCGTTTAGTAAATGAAAGTAATCAAATGCCTGTAACAAACTATCTAGACTGGCAAACCGCTGCGCTCGATACGGTGAACAAGCAGTTTAGAATCACTTTGAACCAGATCCCTCAAGGTGGTTTATATCGAATTGAAACACGGATAAGACGTCCAAATGCTCTTGATGCTAGAGCTATGCGTGGAGACTGTATTCATCATATTGGCATCGGAGATTTGTATATTATTGCTGGACAAAGCAACGCTTCAGGTACTGGGAAAGGTGAAGTAGAGGATGGTCCGATGCTTGGTGTGCATATGTTTGCCAATGATGAGCGATGGAAGCTAGGCAGTCATCCACTTGAGGATGCAACGAACACCCTTCATCCGATTACGATAACCAGCGTATTTCACGGGCACAGTCCGTGGATTGCATTTGCCAAAGCTATTTTTCTCAAAACAAGTGTGCCTATTGGTTTAATTCCGACTGCTCTTGGAGGAAGCCCGATTTCGATGTGGATTCATGGTGAAGACTGTTCAGGTGTGCTGTTTGATAATATGGCGGAGATGCTGGAGAAAGCAGGCGGTAAAGCAGCTGGCCTAGTTTGGCATCAGGGAGAATCGGATACTTCAACGAGTGGATTAAAAGAGTATAAGCATCGTTTTCAACAATTTGTTGCGGAAACACGTAAGCTTTTACAGGATGATGCATTCCCAATATTTACTGCACAGCTCAATGGAGTCGTCTCACCAAATGCGGATGATTTTGCGTGGAGTGAAATGAGGCAGATTCAACGTGAACTATCTCTAGAGCTGGGGCGAGTTTACTTGATCGTCACGATTGGCCTCGGCATGTCGGATGAAATTCATAATAGCTCCTTGTCCAATGTTGTAATTGGCCAGCGGTATGCATCGGCAGCACTTGAACATGTTTATGGATTGCCAATTAGCTCAAGCTTTCCAGATCTAGTTGCTGCAGCTTTTGTGGATGAGGATAAAAGGCAGCTTCAATTGCAGTTTGCTCATGTTGGAGGAGATTGGACACCTCATCGCGCTATAACGGATTTTAGAGTGGAGGATGAGCTCGGTCATCTCGATATAGATCTGGTTAAACTCTTAGATGCAGGGATAGTACATCTTAATTTGCAGCGAGAACCACAGGGAATTACCAAGGTTACGGGGCTATATGGAGCTAATCCTAGGGTTAGTCTGTTGGATGATAATTGTCGGGGGATTACTCCATTTATTGTTCGAATTTAATAGTGTAAGTAATAAAAATAAACGCAGCCTGCGGAATGTTTTCCGCGAGCTGCGTTTTTTAGGATCTCAAATCATGAAGTAATGCCAGAAACCAGAAGCTACTGTACTTGGAATGTAGTCCAAACCTGCTTAATCAGGCTGTCGTTCTGTTCGGTATGCACAGCATCATTGATGTTCAAGACGATTTTATAGACAATCTCATTCTTTTTAAAGATATATTGAGTCTCTTTATAAGGTCCGTCTTTAGGGTTATAAGAAATCTCAACTTTCTTTACAGCTACACCAAATTTATTTTCGGAAGTTACTTTATATTTATAATTTTTATCATTTTTAGTGCTTAGTTTATAGCCTGCTTCAGCTTTCTTCCAGATATCCTCTAGGCTTGTTTTGTCGTCTGTATTGATATTAACAGTACCACCTGTGAAATAATAGGTTTGGGCAGGCATGTCCTTTTTCAAGCCATATTCACTAGAGAACCAAGTTTCTGGGATATGGACGGTGTATTTATATTTCTTGTTCGTGTAAGCCAGGGTCGCATTTGCAACTGCAATATCTGCTTCATCTTGAATAAAACCGATCGAAGTGTCCATAGTATCTTTTTGGATTTTTACGGAATCCATGACTTGATCGACAAGAGCTTTCATATCAGCAGCTTTCTTATGCTCATCAAAAGCGAATATGAAGCTATATTTGTATTTGTCTTTAATCACATAGTAGGTTTGAGTGGTTTGCCAGGTTTTGCTGTCCATGGTCGATGACGACTGGATTCCACTCGCCGGTACTCCGGATACGACTTTATCCGATAAAGCACTTATTTTGCGATAGGCGGTTACGAAGCTGTCTGTAAACAGCTTTTCTTGGCGTGATGTCCAAGCCTTCAAGGTATCTCCAGATGAGGCTGAAGTAATTTCTACAGATAGGAATTGCTCTCTTGTTTTATCAGCAAAGCTAAGGGAAGTTTCATCGTAGAATGAAGTCCATTCAGAAGGGAGGTCAAACGAAACTCCATAATCACTAGTAATAGTTTTGAAATCTTTAAAGGATGATATATCCTTCAAAGCCGTGTTTGATTTATCAAAGGTTAAGGAGAATGAGTCCATTAATTGCAAATAACCATTTAACTTAAATGGATTTTTATAATTTTCTTCCGTGTTAACGAACAAAGTAATGTAATAGATTCGGTCCTCTTTATGAAAAGCTCGGGAGACATAATAGCCCTCACCGCTGATCTTGCCTGTCACTAAAGCATAAGGTACGATGGCTGTATCGACATATTTTTTCTCGAAAATCATACCTTCATTCATGGCTGCTGTTTTACGCAATAAACCATTCACAGATACGTCTTTGGCTTTTTCTTCTACCTGAATGGATATTGCAAATTCGCCTTTTGCATCACCAAAAATAGTATTCTCATCCCCGTAGCCATCCAATTTAACAAGCTCTGCCGGATAATTCATCGACCACCCGAAATGGCTGTCGCCAATTGCAGTTTTACCCTGGTCAGCGTCAATATAGGCGCCATCTTCACCTTGTTTCCAGATGGTTCCAGTCAAATCTTCTCCAAGAATAACCTCTCGAACGACATCCGCACCACCTGATTTCATGTTCAGCTTCACGGTGTCGCCAGGCAGGTATTTTTTCATAATTTCATTTAATTCTACTAGAGAGGAGATTGGGTCACTATTCACGGAAACCAATGTGTCTCCTTGTTTAATGCCTGCATTAGCTGCTGGGGAATCGGGTTCGATGTAAGCAACATTCAAAGCGGAAACGGTTGGCAAACCAACAACTGCTTCCCAGCCTTCTTCAAGCTCCATGCCTAGATAAGGGCGTTTTACTTTACCATAAGCCAGAAATTGCTTTAACACATATTGAACGGTATCGACTGGAATCGCAAAACCCAAGCTGTCCACTCCGACAGAGCTGAATTTCAAGGCGTTGATTCCGATGACTTCCCCTTTCATATTCAGCAAGGCGCCGCCGCTGTTCCCCGCATTAATCGCCGCATCTGTTTGGAGGAGTAGATATTCAGAATTAATCGTGCGTTCCATTCCACTAACAATACCTTGCGTAACGGAATTCCTCAATGCAAATGAAATCGGAGTACCAATAGCTAGCACCGGATCACCAACACGGATCGAAGACTGCACGCCGAAGGTGGCTACGGGTAAGCCCTGTGCATCAATTTTCACTAATGCCAAATCGCTGACTTCGTCGTAATGCGTCGTTTTCCCAGGGTAAGTCTTACCGTCTGAAGTAACAACAACAATGTTTTTCATGTTTTTTACTACATGCGCATTGGTAAGAATAACTCCGTCTGCTCCAACAATAACCCCAGTCCCATGGGCCAAATCAAAGCGATTGCTTGAACTATCAATGCCATATCCATAAGGATCCTCTGATTCGGTGGGTTTACCTATAATGGCCACTACAAACGGTTTTGCTTTTTCAATTACCTGTGGTACGGTCATCGTGCTTGAAGCATCATCTGCATTTGCCGATTGGCTCCCTTGAAGCATTCCCAAAGCCAATAAACAAATCACCATAATAGAAACCCCAGTTGCTCTAATATAACGCTTCTTTCTCTCTCTACTCACAGTACCTATCTCCACTTATAACTCCTCTTTTCCTAAACTGAATTAAACTCATTTGAATTTACCATGGAAAAATTTGTTATGTCAACGAAAACATCATGCGTTAATTCGATGGAATCGAATAGAACATGCGAATACCATTGTCATCCGTGTACCAAATCACGCGCTTTTACAGTGTTATCGGCGGCAAAAATCGTTGTGCCTTGTGTTGATGTTACCATGAATATTACAAGAATTAAGCATAAAACCTTTCTCATCTGTTGGTTCCTCCTGGGATGATTTTACTAATAACAAAATATAGTTATTGATAATTACATTTATTCTATGAGCTTTCTGTAATTCCTTTTATTTCAAATTTATATTAATCGTTAATGAAAATAGGTAGACAAGCAAATCTTTTGTATGTTATTATCGGTGATACAAATGAATGTGCAAGCAATGTTTGCGAAGAACGCAAACTTACGGAGAGCTATCCGTGGGTTGCGTTCTTTTTGTTTTTTCAGAGAGGAGGTGGGAGGAAAGACGTGAATAAACGCAAATGGGTTGCTTATGTAATGGGCTTGCTAATGATCTGCTTTTCGCTTTATTTCTATTATCAGTTTACGGATGAATACCAAACCAAGATAACTACGATGCGAACATTAAAGCCCTTAAGGCCCTTACAGGCTGGGGAAGTGATCACCAACGACAATGTCCAAAATGTACTAATTCCCGTTTCCGCGCATGATTCGAATGCTTTAATAGATATCGATGCCATTCGTGGGAAGAAGCTCAAGGTCCCCCTGAGCACAGGGGAGGAATTTACAGCTTGGAAGCTGGCTGATGCTATTCTAGCACCACGACCGGATCAGCGTTATTACGCCTTTAAAACCGATGCCTTACAGAATGTTTCCAACATGATAAGACGAGGAGATCGCGTAGATGTATGGGTTGAATTCGATAAGCCAAGACATTCCGACGATCTTGAAACAGGTGGTATGTGGATTGGCAGCGTCAAATTACTGGAAAACTTACTCGTTGCAGATGTGAAGAGCGCGGAAGGAATCGAAATCTCAGATGCCTACGAGAATGGTGGTGGCTTTTCGGCTTTAAATGTAAGCATGCTGCATAATCAAGAACCCGATTTGAATCTTATTCGGGCGAGTCCAAATGCTAAACCGGAATTGAATACCTATATTATGAATGAAGCCGAGTACAACGTTTATGTGATAGGTGCGCTAGCTGGAAAAATAAAGCTCTCATTAGCTAATATTATGGTCGAGAACGGAGGAGATTCACGAATATCGGAGCAATACTTGAAGTATCAAGGGACAGAGATTTTTAACAAAGATCTGAAATAGGAGGAGATTAAATGAAGATTTTAGCAGCAGTTTGCAATTCAGAGCAGAATGATTATCTGCTGGATTTAGCTAAAGAGGCTATAGATGTTCAACTAGTCATTGTGCACAGCTACGAGCAGATGATCCTAAAGCTAGGAGGTATCTACGAAAGAATAATTATTCACTGTGAGCTTTTTACTGAGGCTTACCCTTGGGATTGGATGACGGAGATTAAGCTGCGGCAGCCCCATTCGAAAGTAACCATTGCCTTATCACTCAAAACCTACGATTCCATTTACAATGATGTCATTATGCGCTTGGCGGCCGACTATGAATTTACGATTATCCCGCTTGGTTTAACGGAAAAAGAGATTATGGAGCGATTTACGGACGGCTTATTGGCCAATTCGACTATACCCATAGCTAGAAACGGATCCTTAATTGCAGTGAAATCAGCTTCACCTAAGGATGGCGCGACGACCGTGGCTGTGAGCACAGCATTGAGCCTAGCTAAGACAACTAATTTAAGCATCGGCTTATTGGATTTGAATCTAAAATCACCGGATATTAAAGACAATTTCAACATCGCACAATTGGGCAAAAGCTTATTCTCCTTAAGACCGAAGATCAGTACAAATTCTATTCAATCGGCAGATATTATGGAGCATTGTTATACATACAAAGGCTATAAAAATTTACATTTGCTGCTGGGAAGCCATCGTCGAGATACGGCTGGAGATCTAACTATGGATCAAACCAAGAATTTACTGGATGCTGCGAAACGTACCTTCGATATCGTAATTGCAGATGTACACACATTTCCAGATAATGCGGCAACCGTTTGTGCGATCAAGCATGCGGATGAGCGTTGGCTTGTTACACAGCCTAGTTATACAAGCTTTAAGATCAGCTGGGCAGATTGGTATGAATGCTTTTGGCGTCACTGTGGCTTGGATAAGACAGATTTCTCGCTTATCGTTAATCGTTCTAATACCAACCATGCCATTAAAGTGAATGGGATAGGCAGCGAATTAGGCATGAAGATTGAAGGAGTGATTACCAATGTAGCTGGTGGGGTGGGGATTAAAGCTGTAAACGAGGGGATTCCGTTACTGTTGGCGGAGCATAATGGCTTGTTCACTAAAGAAATTAATTTAATAGCCGCTCAGTTGCTTGGGAGAATGGGCACTAAGCTTACAAATGCTAAACCAGCAGACAAACTGCAAACCAGCCGACTAAGCAAAATGATCGCAATGATGCTGGCCAAATTTGAGTGAGCTCAGTATATCAAAAAAGGAGGTCGCAATGTCGCTATTAACTCATAGGAAAGTGGCGATGAAGCCGCGCATTCTAATTAATGTAAAGGAGGAAATGATTCAATACGAGACTACAGATCTGAAGCCTGAGCATAAATGGAATCGCAAAGGAAAGCAATCCTATCAAGTCATCCCGCTTGCACAGGCAGTTGATTTAATCTATGAGCATATTACGGAGTTATCAAAAAGCAATCAAGAGCTGCGGCAGTATGTGCTCGATGCAGGCTTAGGCAACCCCAAAGCCCAAGAAAAGCTGAAAGCAATGGTCGAAAATTTGCTGGCAGAGCATCGGATTGAAGTTGATGATTCTACATTAATTGTGCCAATGAATGCTACGGAGAGTATTTTTGCTCTCACTTGTGGGGCTGGATTGCTGGAGGATCTATATAGAATGAAGGATGTAGAGGAGGTGCAGGTCGTAGGTGTCGATATTTTCATCATTCGCAACGGTGAATCCATCACTCATCCACGGAAATTCGCTTCTGTTCAAGACGTGCATCTATTACAAGATCGCTTGGCTTTATGCGGCAAAAAACCGATTAATGAGAAAAATCCGGTTTTGCAATCCTACATGTATAACCGTTCCCGACTGGTCATGGCCCGTGAAAACTACTCGGATGTTCCAATCATCTGTATTCGTAATTTTATTGTTCGCGACGTTACTCTGGATACATTAATTCAGCTAGGAACGATTGATGAACGCATGGCAGAGCTGCTCCAAAGCTTCGTTAAGTATCATGCATCAATTATTGTAGGTGGCAGTACAAATACAGGGAAAACGACATTTTTATTCGCTTTAGCTCAGCAAATCCCTGTGCAAGAACGGATAATCACCTTGGAAAAAGAATTCGAGATTTCACTAAGAGAGAGGCTGAATGGTAAACGTAATATTGTCTCATTACGAGAGGTTACAGAAACGGAGTTACCTATGGAAGAGGCATTTAAGCCGATTTTGGTGATGTCTCCCAAGTGGGTTGTTATTGGAGAAGCCAAAGGCGCAGAGGTTTCCCAGATGATCCAAGGCAGCTTAAGAGGACATGACATTATGGGAACGATTCATACCAAATATCGCGAATCTTTTATGTCGGATGTGGTAGATATGGTCAAGCAGGATGGGAGGAATCATGAGGATCATAACTTAAAAGGGAGGATTGCTCGAGCGTTTAATATCATTATATTCCTACGATTAATTAATATTAATGGAGTAAATCGGCGAGTAGTTACTGAAATTACTGAGCTTTATGCAGATTCTGATGATCATGTTTATGTGAATCCGTTGATTGTTTGGGATTATGAAACTAAGAAATGGGAGGCTACCGGCAATAAGCTCAGCAAATATATTATGGAGCACATGATAACCTACAATGCAGAAGTCGAGACATTCCGCAGGTTAGGGGTGTATAGTGAGTGAGTTTTATAGAGGATTATCCTTAGCGTTATGGATATTAGGATCAGTGGTTATTACAGTGAGCTTGGTAAAAGCAATTGCACGAAAGTTTATCACCATGCAGCGCATGCGTATATTAAATCGGAATCATGGCATTATCCATTCATTCTCACTTTATCAGCTGGCTTGGTTGCATAAATTCAAAGAAACTGTTGCGATCGCGGGTATACCATTTACTCCTAATTTTATATTTAGCCTTGCGTTTATCGGATTTTGTACGGCTTTCTTCAGTGCTGAGGGAGTTGTTAATTGGCTGCAGATGCATTTCGCCGTGGGGATTGATTCGAGTATTCGCCCCAATTTATTGGTTTTCAATAGTGTTTTTGCTTTAGTAATAGGTTCGTTGCCCTTTTTCTATGTATTTTTCAAGCTTCAGCGTAAAAGACAGCAGCTAGCGCTTTGTTTAATCTCTGCGGTACAGAATTTTATTGGGATTTACAATGATAAACATACCCTTGCTGAGTTAATTACCAAAGCCAGTCGAACAATGCCGCAGGAGATAAAGGCGGAGTGGAATCTACTCGAGCTGGCGATTCGTTCAAGGAGTATGAAAGAGGCATTATACACTTTTGCGCGCAGGATTGATAATGCTTGGGCGGAGGATTGGGCTGATATCATGCTAGTAAAAGGAGAGTTCGGCAACGAGATTATCCAATCTTTACACAAGCTAGTACGTGAAATGCAAACGGCAAAAAGCAATGAAGAGAAGCGGCAAGCCGTGATCTCCATTTATCGAATTGGTACAACCTTAATGGTCTTTGCAGCGTTTTTTATTATTGCTTTCAATATCTATGCCGATGGCAACAACTACAAATATTATTTTCTGGAGGCTAAGGGTAAAGCCATCATGACCACATCGCTTTTAATCTTATTTGCTTCCTTAATTGCAGTAGTCCTATCTGGACGGAAAAGGATTTGATGCAGCTTGAGTGCCTATTGGATGCTTAGTGTAATCATTCCAGCTGTATTGACGGTTGGTTTGGGACTTATTATTTTTACATTTACGGCTGGTTTGAAATTGGGCAGGATGGGGCGATTAGCTAATTTTCAACGTTATAGAGTGAAAGCGAAATGGCAGCTTTGGCTAGAGCGCTGGCGTAAATCGGAGGAAGCAACAAAAGCGGGGCGTAAGCTCAAAGAAAAGCTCAAGCTAGCTGGTGACCCATGGGGATTAACTGTCTTTCACTATCAAGCAATAAAGCTCATTTTACTCTTAATCTGGATCCTATATTGGGGTTTTATCGGGTTCTTGAGAATGAGTTTAAGTGGTAGTCTTGAAGGTGCTCCGATAATTCCGCTAACGTTGGGGATTATCGTGATATGGCTTGTTCCTGATATAGCTCTATCCTTGCTAGCTAAACGCCGAAAAACCATTCTATTATTTGAAATATCGCGCTTATCCCATCGACTAACCTTATGCATTACAGAAAAATCAGAATTGCGGGAAGTGATTTTACGAGCTGGCAGGACGCTTAAAGTATTGAAGCCCTATCTTCATGAATTGAGCGTGCAGTGGAATAAAAATCAATACGAAGCTATTCTTCAGCTTGGCAGTAGAGTGGGTCTAACTGAAATGTATCCATTGGTGAATACATTGGTTGCCGTTAGCCATGTAGAACGTGGAGAGGTTGCTCGAATGCTAGAACAGCAGGTTAGCAATATTGATAAAACACTAGAACATGAGATTCAAAAGAAAATTGAAAATGCACCCCTACTAATAATTTTTTTAATTATGATTCCATTTATGGTGGTGTTCGTCTTGATGATTTACCCGTGGATTGCCTATTTATCAGATCAGCTTTCCACATCCTTTGGAGGTGAATGAGCGATGAGCAAGCTTTTGGTTGGTATTGTCCTTACTGTGTTAGTGCTTGGAGGTTGCATTTATGCGATGGGGACTAAGGTGATTCCTGAGATAGGCAATGCAGGTAACTCGGTTAAGACTTCGATTACGCAGGCTTTTCAATGATTCGCAAGATTAAGAACTGAAAGGAGGTGGCTATAGATGACAAAAATTGGTGTGATGATCGTCTTATCTGTTCTATTAATTGGCTGTGCAATTTACTTTCTCGGAACGAAGGTAAATCCGCAGGTCGTTGCAAAAAGCAACTCGATTTCAACAAGTCTTAGTGGAACAACCGTGGATAAAACAACTGGAGCTGTGACCGCTACGGCACCATAAAAACTGAGGGGTGAAAGGATGTCTAAACTAGCGGTTTCTATTTTATTATGTGTGTTGATTGTGGGTATTGGCAGTTATATTTTTGTCGGAAATAATTCAGTTAAACAAAAAGTAGTAGATGGTCATACCACGATGAAGGGTAAAGTCCGATCCTGGGATTATGTTTCGAATTGAGTGAGGAGGGGCGATCTGCCCCTTTCAATTATTATGTGGGAGGTACGTAACTATGATGCAGAAAATTTCCGACGAAAAGGGAGAGGCTACCTTAATTGCTACTTTAATCGTGTCTATAGTTTTAGTTGTTTTTGCTTTTATGCTGATTCCTTATTTCGTATTTATCATGCAACGAGACCATCTGCAGTCGATCGCTAACCATGCCCTAAAAGAAGCCGAAGTCGCGGGTTACGTATCGAATGCAATTATGACCAGTACATCAGCAAAGCTATCCTCCGTAGGATTAGCGGCTATATCCGTTGGTGGTAATTCATACCCTAATTTCGGCGGAAGCACACTGACCAAGGTTTTGCGTGATGCAACAGATCCGACTATACATATCATTATTAAATATCCAGCGGCTAATTTGAGTAAGTTATTTACGAGTATCGGTGGGCAAGCGGAGTCTTCTAATGGCTTTTATTACATCCAGCTTTCGGGTCGTAGTGAAGCTTATGAGTAAGCTCAGGAAAGTTATTGCTAGCGGTTTGGAAGATTCGCATGGTGGAGCGCATGTTTATATTTTTGGGCTCTTGGCCATTGGTGGCATACTGATTATTTTCATCATCTCATTAAATATTGCCCTTGAGTATACCAACAAGAATCACTCTAAACCGTTAGTAGACATCGCTACACATGCTGCTGCGTTGGATTTTGACCTGAATGAGGCTGCACAGGGACGTATTACATGGGACCCGGTAAAAGGAACAGCCTCCTTTTATAGCTATCTACGTAAAAATCTGAGCTTGGATAGTAATAATTATCCGCTGCCTGGAAGCTATTTAACGGCTGCACCAATCGTCCATTACCTTGGATTGGTATCCAATAGCAGCTATCCCTTCATCTATAGTAAGAACGTAACTCTTCACCCTAGCTCAACTCAGCAAGTTGTTAGGAAAATTCAAGCTACACTTTATGGACCTTCTGTAGTTGCTATTGTAGAAGTACAGCAGAAAATGAATGGGCAAGCCACAGGTGAGCCTATTGTCATTTCAAGTATTTCAAGCATTCGCAATCGATTTTAGAAAGAAACAGAAGCTTAAAAATAGGAATAAATGTATAATATGTTTGAAATATTTACAATAATCGACAGCATAGTATAACTTTAGATGGTAAATTGCAATCCTATATTAATAGAGATACATATCACTATGGCTAAGCGCCATCATAGAATGGGGAAACCAATAATGAAGCGAATTTTAATAATTTTAACAATAGGTACCTTGCTAGTTTCGACAATGAACTTTGGTAGAGCGAGAGCAGAATCACTCACTGTTTTTAAAGATATTTCCAAGCATTGGGCAGAAGCATCTATTAACCAAGCTGTGCAAAGAAACTTAGTTGAAGGATATCCAGATGGAACTTTTAAGCCTGATGCAAATGTAACAAGAGCGGAATTTATTAAAATGGTCATTACTGCCTTAGGTATTGTCCAAGGCCCTACTAATCCAGGAAGACATTGGTATGATAATTATGTTAATGCAGCTGCAGATAACTTTTTCTATAAAAATGAATTTGCAAATAGCTTTAATACTGCTATAACGCGGCAAGAAATGTCTTTAATAGCCTTACGGGTAATTTCTGAGGAAATTCGAAATGACAATGATTTTAAAGCAAACAAGATCATGTATGAATCTACAAGATTGGGTTTAATTAAAGGGCTGGATAATACGGGAACATTAGGTGTAGATCAAAATACAACAAGAGCTCAATCCATAACTATTATCGAAAGAATTTTAAATCTAAAAGCCGGTAAAATATTGGCTGTGGACAAACATGCCGTGAATCGAGCAGAAGTCCTTTGGCATGGCACAAATGCTTTTAGCATGATGGAATATTCCATTGGAAAAGATGATCCGCGATGGGAACAAATAGAAGCAACTCTTAAGACCTTCAATCCGGCCAATATGATCATTGAAACACCAGCTGGTTTTCCTAAAGTTAAAAAGGTGATTGATGCTATATTGTGGATTGACTTGGATGATCCACAAGATCCTAATCGGCATTTAATTCCGGAAGATGCAAAAATATTCCCATATGCAGAAGGTGTTAAGAAGCTCTTTTACTTGCATGACTATAAAAATGTATTTGCTATAGTTTCACAAGGGCGTGAACTTGTGAATGAGGATAAAAAAAATTACCCAGCAAACGATAAAGTTTTCATTTATATTAACTCCGGTGTTGAAATTGATTTCTCTCGTATGGCAAAAGGGGATATTAAAGGACAAGGTACGCTCTCGCTCTACTATGATCATATTGGAGAAGCCAATGATTCAATGGTAATATCGAAAGATTTTAAATATTTCCCAACCATAAAATCTAGGATTATTGTGAAACCACCAACAAAAGACTTTCAAAAAGGTATTTTTGAACTAGCATTATGGAATAATTGATAGTGAGGAACTTATGAAGAAAAAATTATCACGTTTAATTACTTGTATGCTTTTATTGTCGATATTGTTTCCTTTAATTACTCTAGAAGCTGCTTTATCGAGTCCTAATCCAGAAAGCATTGCATTATTAAACAATTATTCAAGTGGAGCTTCCGATGTGAATATAGGACAAGGTTATCAAAGAGTTTTAAGTAATTATCCTCAATTAGCATTAAATATTAACTTGAATGCTGGTACTGGCAATAAAATATCTAAAATTGAATTTTTAAAATATGGTGTTCCTATCAATATAGGCGTTGTCGCAAATAATACTCAAACGCAAACTATTTCAAAGGTAGTTTCTGGAGAAGCTAAAAATGTTGTTTCAGGATTTGGTACGAATCTAAATACAACAGCAAAAGGTTATTATTCTTGGTATCGATATTCTAGTGGTCCTTTTTGGTTTGCAGACATCCCTCCAACAGGACAAAATAGCTCTAATCCTTCTAATTGTGGGCCTTCTGTAACTTGTTTTGGAGATCCTGGGGAATATGATGAGTTTAACGGTACATATTTTTGGAAATTTCCAAATGTCTCATCGAATCTGTTAACTATGTCTGGAACGAGATCATTAGACTATGTTTTAGAAGATTCCATTTCTTCATCCAATCCTACAGATATTCCAATTGACTTTGTTTCGAATAGCCCAGCTTATTTTTCAGGGAACTCAGTTGCTGACACTACAGTTACTAATATCTTAGGTGGTTTCGGTGAGTTTGGAAATGCAGGATCGGTTTCAGGAACGCCTATCACTACAATGACAAACAATAATCATTACACAGTTAAATTCAGTAAAAGCTTTACTGAGGCTGCATTTTATAAAGATACCTTCACAGCACCGGGAGCCGCATGGATGGACTGGTTCTTTGCTTTTAAAACCACCTTAAAATCAAAAACATTTGTTTATCCTGATCAGATACGTGTTACCTATGCACAAGTCGGTGTAGCTACGCTAGTTGTAACACCTGATACAGCTACAGTTTTAGTAGGCAGTACAAACAATTATATAGCTACTTACACCGATACCGGGGGTATTTCTAGCACGGTTACTAATAGTTCTACTTGGTCTAATAACAACAATACAATAGCAACGATTAACAGTACAGGACTTGCAACCGGTAAGGTAGATGGTACAGTTACTATAATGGCTGACTATAACGGTTTAACTGCAACAGCAGAACTAATTGTTACATCTGGTGCAACGCCAACCCCCACTCCAACTCCAACGCCAATTCCCGAACTTAACAGACCACCCTATATAAGAATAGCCTGGTATAAACATGGGGAGGCAACAGAATCTTCTACTGTTAACTTAAATACAAACGTTGATTTAAGGGTTGTTGGCGATTCAATCTCAATTCCTGCTTCTCCTAGTGATCCAGACGGTGATCCTGTTATTATATCTGCTTGGGATTTTAACAGCAGTACCGTTTGGGTTAATTCACTCCCAGGCACCTACAACTTAAATACAGGAATAAGTACAATTCAATTTATGGATATGGTAGCAAATATACCGGGAGATCATACTGTTTTTCTGACCGTTCATGATCCCAAAGGGGCCACATATACGGCATCGGCAAATTTACATGTCATCGATCCCAAACCTATTGCCTGTATTGATGCCCCTTTGAACGTGAAAGCAGGGAGGCCAATACCCTATGCGATTACCTCATGTTCTTACAGTCCAGTTAATGCGGCTATAACAACAGAAACGTGGACAAATAAATTAACACAATACAATACAGCAGGAACCGAAGTTGTTAAGTTAAAAGTTCAAGATAGTGCCGGTCGTTGGTCAGGTGAAGTAACTAAAAATATCAATGTCATCCCAGATCAACCACCTATTGCAGTTCTTAATTTTCCCGCTCAAACAACAAGAGGTTCAACTATATCCATAGATGGAAGTTTATCTAGTAGCCCTGATGGAGATACGATTACACAATATTACTTTGAATATCAATATGATGCAGCTAATGATGGTTATGCTAACGATTCTTGGCAGCTGCTCTACTCAGGAGTAAATAAAAATGTAAATTTTGCTCCAATAAAGATAGGGAAATACAATTTTAGATTAACAGTTACCGAAAATTTTGGTCAAAAAGGATCTACGACGAAAATTCTAGATACGCTAAATTTAGCGCCTACCGTGAATGTACAAACGTCTGGACAAACTGGCCCTCCAAGCACAGTTACACCAATTTCCATGAGTACTGTTTTTAATAGTTGGCCCGTAACCAATACAATTGGCGGAACAGCAGGAAATAAGGCTAATTGGTATATGAACAGTGGAAGTTTAACTACTAAGATATACGATACCCTCTATGCTATTAGAAAGCCCGATGATGGCATGTGGTCTCGTAGCAGCTATTACCCATTTGCGTTACCACAAAAACTAGTCACCCCTACTTCAACGACTACGGGTTCTAATTTTGATGGAGCTATTGCCGATGAAAAATATGTCTATGCATTTAAGTACACAGGAGGGCAAATCCGGGCTTATGACAAAAATCTAAATTTAGTATGGACAATAACTGCTCCCTATACAGGTGATTTAACAACATATAAAGGTAAATTATATTTCAGTAATAGTAATTTTATTAGTATTTATGACAGAGACACAGGGACCCTATTAAACTCAGCAACTATCAGTAATGGTACATCCTTGAAGATCTTTGATAATAAAGTTATTGTGACTGCTTACTCAAATGTGTATGTTTACGATATAAACCTAAACTATATTGGAGTATACCCTGCAGCAGTTACTCGTTCAGGATCAACTGCTGTACATGAGGGGGAAAATGAGCTAGAGGGAACTAGTGTCTCTTACTATAGTGGTTATGTAACTAAAGTACGTGTTGCAGACCAAACAGTTGTGTGGAGAACTCCCTTAGATATTCCATCAACCTCTGGAGATGTGACTAGAAATGAGACCACTGGAAATTATGTAGTGACGTATGGGAGTCAACCGGATGTAGCTAGTAGACCCACTAAGTACAACATTGCTGAATTTTCACAGACGGGTGTGCTAATCTCTAATAGCCTCATAGCCCTTCAAGGTGGTCTGACTACTCCCATATTTTACCCATATGCATCATTGTCAACATACGCATATATAATGACAAGTAAAAAAGGGATAACATACCTTTTTAGTGTTGTTGGAACAGGTCCAACTATTTACGCTTACGATTCCTCTGGATCTTTAATTTCGAATACTGTTCTTGACATGAGTGGCACATATGTATACTCTGATGCTTTCTTTGGGTCAGATGGCACCTACATTGTACGAATTAACCATAAGCAATCACAAATATCTGGTGCTGATTATACTTATTTCTATGCTTTTGATCCTTCGGGTTCTAATTATTACAAATTTTATGCTGGAGGTGATCCATTCGTTTTACCTTTTGCCGATCAGAAATTATTAGTGGTTACAGGCGCTACTAGTTATTCACTCTATGACAGCTCCAGTTCCGCGCTCCTGTACCCAAATTCATTAAATTTAGGGGAGCCTTTTAGCAACATCTGGACAGGACCGACGTACCTATCCAATCAAATTATGAAGTTAAACATAAATGCGAGTAAATCATCAATAGAGGGTGTGGGCTTAGCTTTTAGAGTTCAAGACTCCCAAAACTACCTAAGTGCAGAGTTTGAGAATGGATTGTTCAGATTTAAAAAGACTGTTAACGGTACGTCTACAGTACTAAACGAAGTTAGTTATCTACTCTCGCTAGGAAATAACTACAGAATAAAAGTAGTACCTAATGGAAGCAGCTTTGATCTCTATGTCAACGATATTCCTGTAATGACCGTATCTGATACATCTTGGAGTACAGGCAAGATGGCGATTATTAATCGGGGATATCAAGGAATTGGCTTTAACGGTATGAGTTATGAAACAGGATTAGGAGCTTCGGGAAGCTTTGGTGGAGTTGCACTTATTAATAGCCCGATAACCAATACCGTTACTTTTACTGATCCTGAAAATGACCCTAGATTGACACAAAGTGAAAGCTGGACCTATACCCATAATCCAAACATCTTTTTAAATCCATTGGGTACATGGGGAAGCTCGGGCAGCAGCTTTTCAACCGCAGTTACTTCATTCCCTTTACCTGGAGAGTACACGTTTGTATTTAAATCAAGAGATGATCCGAACAGTGCGTACAAATACCCATCAATGATTTTTGATCCCTATCGCCATTGGTCGAATACACTCACGGGGAAAATACGAGCACATCGCAAGCCAATATCAGATTTTTCAGTTAGTTTTAACGCAAATAGCACGATAAATTGGATAGATACAAGCTATGATCCGGATCGATTTAACCCTTCCAATAATAGTTATTCAACAGAAGCTACTGGAATCAATTATCAAGCGACTCGTGGTGTCTTAGATCGACAATATTATTATATTTCGCCAAGTGGAGTAACTACGAACGTGAAATTAACAAAACCTGCCGAATATGGCATATATACTGTCGGTATGGCAGTTAAAGATGAATACAATGCATGGAGTGATTGGACCGAAAGAACGATTTTTATTGCAAACCCTGTACCGAATAATTTACCAGTAGCAAATATAATAGATCCGTCATCGAGCAGTTCTAGTAGTCCGACCATTTATGCTACACTCAAACCGCTTTACAAATGGACGTACTCAGATGCAGATGGAGATCCACAACAAAGGTATATTTTCAACGTTTACGAAAGTGCTAATAATATCGTGTATACTTCAAGCGAAGTATTATCGTCTGCTTTACAATGGCAACAACCCGTGAATTTAGCGGAGAATGTCGTGTATTCCGTTCAAGTACAAGCTCATGATGGAACAGATTACAGCTTATTATCAGCAAAGAAATTTTTTAAAATCGTCATCAATACACCGCCAACAGCTGTTATATATGATCCAGCATCAACTGATTCCAGTAATCCAACCGTTTATAGTTTACTTAGACCAATCTACAAGTGGACTTATACGGATGCAGATGGCGATTCCCAACAGCGCTTCACTTTGAATGTTTATAATAGTAGTAACGCAATAGTTTATACCTCGGGAGAGGTGTTATCATCAGCATTCTCTTGGCAACAACCTACAGACTTATCAGCTAATGTTGTATATTCCGTTCAGGTGCAGGTTCATGATGGAAAAGTATACAGTGGGTTATCAGCTAAGAAATATTTTAAAATTAATCGACCGCCAATTGGAAATATAAGCTTTACGATACCTATCTATCAAAATGACACACCACAATTTTCAATTACTCAATCAGATCCGGATGGGGATGCCTTAACCATAAAAGTAGACAGCAGCTTTAACGGGGGCGGATATTCGAATGTTAAACAGTGGACATCAGTAGCATCAGGCACTTCAAAATCTTTTACTCTGGGGCCACTAGCTCAAGGCGTTTATTCTCTTAGACTAACTCTAGATGATGGAGGAGGCGGGATATACACTCAAACCTATACATTTACAGCTTTACCACTCTTCTTAAGCGGAGCCATAAAGCATACTGCGATTTGGGAAAGTAATAGATTACAATGGAATGTTAAATTCCCAGCGAAGATCCGCGCAACAGATGTATTTTGGGCAGGGGAAGCATTGGAATTATTTGCAACAGCTACGGATACAGGAACAAGCTTAACCAAACCCTTAAATGTATCTGCTAAATTAGTTCAGACAGGGGATTCCGTCAGCCTGACCAGTTCAGATCAAATTCATTATGTAGGTGAGATGGTGAATACAGATTTTATTCATTCGCTCGAAGATGGATTATATACAATGCAGTTTCAGATTCAGTGGTCCAATGGTATGATACAGAAAACAGATGTGCCATTCTATATCAGAGGTAATATTCTTGATGTAATTGTGGTTCAGCTGCGTAACTGAATAAAATCCATGCGACAAGGGAGCTGGTATACCATGATCGACTATATATCTCGAAAAGCTAATCTCCAACTGAAAATGCAACAAAAGCAAATAGATGCTATCATCATTACTCAGAATGTCGATCTATATTATTTCACGGGTTCGATGCAGACGGGAAATCTAGTGATTCCTGCTAAAGGCGAAGCAATCTTCTTTGTACGACGGAGCGTGGTTCGAGCCGAGCAAGAGTCGGCTGTAGCCGTAGAAGCATTAAATTCATTACGAGAATTTGAAGCAATATTACAAGAACGTTTTCCCGTTACATTCTCTGAGGCTAAACAAGCAGCAAGAAAGCTTACAATCGCCACCGAGTTTGATGTGCTGCCTGTACAACATTTTCGGCGCTTGGAATCGGCTTTGCCTGATGTGGAGTGGGTGGATGGTTCCATGCTTGTCCGGGAAGCTCGAATGATTAAAGATGCCTACGAAATAGGCCGTATTCAAGAAGCAGCGCGTGTTATCGATATTGCGCTTGAGCATGCGATCGCACATGTTCGTGAAGGTATGACAGAAGTCGCACTAATGAGTTTAATTGAAACCACACTTCGCCAAAATGGACATCTAGGGTTAATGCGAATGCGTGGCTACAACCAAGAGATTATTACAGGTATGGTTGGTTCTGGTGCGGCAGCTGCTGAGCCTACTTATTTTGACGGTCCGGCAGGTGGGCGGGGCTTGAGTCCAGCAAGTCCACAAAGCTCCAGCAATAAACGGATCGAGCTGAATGAACCGATTCTCGTTGATATCGGCTGCTGTATAGATGGTTATGTCATTGATCAGACGAGAACAATCGTTATTGGTGGTTTGGATGATCAGCTTACATTTGCCTATCGCATAGCTGAGAGCATTCTACGTTCGACTGAAACTTACCTCCGACCGGGAACAATGTGTGATGAGCTTTATACCTTGGCATTAGGGCAAGCGGCGGAAGCGGGTTTGAGCGAATTTTTTATGGGGTTTGGCGCAGATCAAGTTAAATTTCTGGGACACGGTATTGGATTGGAAATTGATGAACTGCCCATATTGGCTAAGGGGTTCAAGCTTCCGTTGGAGGCGGGGATGGTGATTGCGATTGAACCGAAGTTTACCTTCCCGGGTCGAGGCGTTGTTGGGCTTGAGAATAGCTATCTCATTACCGAACAAGGCTATACAAAGCTAACTTGTTCACGGGAAGGTATTATTTCGATACATCCTTAATTATTTACTGCGAATGGAGCCAACTCTAAAAGGGTGAAGCGTCGCGTTGACGATTTGAGCTTTAACAGCGGGATCATTATTGAATATTTCTTCAGCAGCTTCTAAGGATGGAGCATTGAAAACGATCGTGCCATAAGAGCCATCTGTACAAGCACCTGAAAATATGAGTTTGCCCTCTGCTGATAGTGCTGCTGTATAAGAGAGATGCTGCATAAAAGCGATTTGCTCTTCCAAAGTCATTGTTGAGATGAAATTTTCACGTTTAGGTGTAAAGACATATAAGAATTCAAGCTGTTGGTCCATGCTGAGACTCTCCTTTTTTTAAATGGGAATAGATTTACTAACCTCACAATATGTATAAACAATAGCATTTTAAATTATATTTTTCCAACTACTCTTAAAAATTGGACACTTGTTGTTTTTTTTAGTAGGATAGTGATAAGCATAAGAGGGGGAATACGTATGTTACCTTTGGGACAAAAAGTGATCATTGTGGCAGACAGCTTTGAGCAAAATCTAACAATTGGTGATCATGGTTACATCATCGCATACGACCGCAACGTGGATAATGCATTCGACTACGTTGTTCGCATACCAAAAATGAATAAGCACATTTTTCTTCCCTCCGCTGATATAGAGCTAGAGGAAGTTTTAATTAGTCTAGAAGCAAGCCGAATTGAGAGAGAAGCATTGATTGATTATGCCTTGGCTACGAATAATGCAGAATTGTTTCACCGCGTAATGAATGGCGAAGAAATTGAGCCTGCGGCCGAGATGAATAATGATACTGTACCGCAAGACGATTTTGTGAGACAAGTCAATTTAAAAGCCTGGATTTAAACAATAGTAGGCAAATTAGCTAGAGTTGAAAGTGATCCTTTCTACTCTCTTAAACGCAAAAACCAGCCGAGTTTTCTCAGCTGGTTTTTTGTTGCACTCTGAGGAGGAAAACCTATATATTTCTGCGTTCATATACTAGGTTAGAGATGAGCCAGGATATAAACAACATAACCAGACAAATAATAGTTAGCCATAAAATGGAGTTTTCGAAGGAAAATTTCTCTATAAAGGTTTCAGGATCTGATAGATTGCTCAGGAAAATCATTGGGATTAATGCAGCAATAAAAGCTAAAATATACTCTATAATGAGAACAATTCGTGCTCCGAATGCAAAGAAAATAGGATAATAGATTGCAAAATAAATGGACTGGATAATTAAAGCAATACATATAGAATGAAGGCTGAACCAAGGTAGGTCAGATTGAGGAAATATAAAATAGATAATGAGTCGCCAAATCAATGTGAGTAGAAAGGCTGAAGCTGTAAACATCAGGACACTCCAATACTTGGCGTTTACAATGTCGCGTCTTCTAACGGGTAAGGAGGCAAGCATGCGCCCGTTGTTGTTTTTCTCATCTGATTTGTTTGTAGCTACAATGATAAAATAGCTTAAAAGAAGAGGTGACATGATTAACGGCAATCCTTCAAGAGCCGTATTTATGATAAATAAGAATACACCGATACCTACGAATCCCAGCATAAGATAACGTTTGGATATCTGGATGTCCTTCATTAACAATTGGAGCATATTCAATTCCTCCCTTGTGTGAAAAACAAAATATCATCCAATGATGGTTTCTCTGCAGCGATTCGTTCATTCCAAGGAATCGAAGTATAGTTGTCTTTCGTAATTAAAGCCTCGAATCCCAACGATGATTGCTGTAAGCCTATTAATGGGAGCGGGTGCTGTTGGAGCTGAGCATTAGGGCCCTTCACTAGCATATAAGTATCCAGCAAATCCTCTTTTGTGCCGCTGAATTGCAGGCTGCCATTTTGAATATAAACAATATAATCGGCAATTCGCTCTAATTCCATGCTGATATGAGTAGAGAATAGTACAGTGCGGTTTCCGTCCTGGATATATCCACTTAGAATAGATAATATTTCCCTGCGAAAGATTGAATCCAGCCCGGCTGTTGGTTCATCCATAATCAGCAGCTCGGGTTCATGTGCTAAGGCTACTGCCAAAGCAAACTTTGTTTTCATTCCTTTAGAGAGCTCGCGCATTTTTCTCTTATCAGGTAATGCAAAGTCATGCTGATAGCGTTGAAAAAGTAAATCGTTCCAGCTGGGATAAAAAGCAGCGACTATGTTTTTCATTTCCTTAACAGTCAGATGATCATAGAAGAAATCCTCGTCATACACAAATCCAATCTTCTGCTTTATTTCACGTTCCTTATTTAGATAAGACTGATTAAAAACAAGCACTTCACCCTCATCAGGTCGAATTAAATTCATGACTGAACGAATTAATGTTGTCTTGCCAGATCCATTGGGGCCAATCAATCCGGTAATAAAGCCTTTTTCTATTTGGAAATTGAGATTATCGATTTTAAAATCTCCATTGCGTTTAGAATATTGACGAAATTCAATAGCAGACACTACGCATTCTCCTCTCCATAAAATAAATTAAATAATTGAACGACCTCTTGAGGTTTTAAGCCGATATTGCGACTTTCAACAACTATGGCTTTAATACGATCTTCCAACTGACGATACTTGATTTCACGAATAGACTCTTTATTGCTTCCTGATACATAGGTTCCTTTGCCTGAAACGGAAGCAACTAGCCCTTCCTGCTCTAATTCATCGTAGGCTCGTTTAGTTGTGATTACACTTATCTTCAGAGTTAAAGCTAGGTTCCGGATCGATGGCAGCAATTCCCCTTCGGGTAAAGCTCCGCTTAGTATCTGATTCTTGATTTGCTCTCTAAGCTGCAGGTAGATGGGCTCCCCAGTTGTGAAAGAAACGGAAAGATTCATGCGATCTCCTTTCTCTAATCGTTTATACTGTATATGTATGATATGAACACTATAAATTATCACATAAGATTTTGCAATATAAATAAAAAAAACTTTATCTTTAGAAAATCTAAAGATAAAGCCTTTGTAATAAGTAAAATTCATTTAAGCTGATTCAACAGCCAATCTTCAACATAAGCAGCTATTAAAGAAACGTCGTTTAA
Source organism: Paenibacillus psychroresistens (assembly GCF_009728935.1). Classification (GTDB taxonomy): domain Bacteria; phylum Bacillota; class Bacilli; order Paenibacillales; family NBRC-103111; genus Paenibacillus_AC; species Paenibacillus_AC psychroresistens. The sequence continues at coordinate 1,350,037 of NZ_CP034235.1, forward strand.
ATCCAGCACAGAGATTAAGCTTGGTTGATTAAGTAAGTTAGTTAGCTCAGGATCATCCTTACTAAACGTGGAGGCAATTGCAACAACACGATTTAACTGACTGTACAAGGCGAGCTGCTCCAAGGTGCGTGCAACAAGTATTTTTGGGACATCAGCTTGTTTATATCCTTCAATTAGAATCAAGTCAACCCCGCTCATACGCTGTAGAATTTCCTTAAGCTCCAGAGGTTTTGGATGCTTCTCTAATATATTGAGCTTGGCAGCAGATGAGATGGTAATTAAATCTGCTCCAGCTTCGCTATATTTGAATGTATCCTTACCCTCCACGTCCATTTGAAAATCATGAGCATCATGCTTGAGTACGCCGACACGATACTCTTTGCGTTTCAATTGCATCACAATTTGGCTAACCAAGGTAGTTTTGCCTGAACCACTAAACCCAACGAAGCCGAGATGGGGAGGCGTCGTCCTGATAACATTCGAATCTGTCATCGAACATGCACCTCGCCAAACAACAGAACAGGCAATGTTTCGCCTACATTAGCAATGACCCCGCCATCCAGACGGATTAAACAATTGGCATGAACTAAGCTTCCAATCATCCCCGAAGATTGCCCTTCAGCAGTAGTGACATTCAATATCCCCTCTTGCAAATAGGCAGTAGCGCGCAAGAACCGCGTTTGTTTAACGGCACTTAGCATTAAGGGTTGGGCAGTAGCAAGCTTAGCTTGACTCATTGGCGGCAGCAAATTTGCAACACTTTGCCCACTGAGCTTACGCAATGCTGGCAGAACAAAAAGCTGCGAATTAACAAAGCTTGCTGCTGGATTGCCGGAGATTCCGAAGAAGGGGATTTTGCCCCGCATGGCATAACGAAAGGGACTTCCAGGCTTGATTAGAATTTTCCAGAATATAGTTTCAGCTTCCAGATTAGCATATACATCAGGGATTACGTCGAAATCACCTACGGATACTCCACCTGTCGTTACCAGCATATCAATTTGATCGATTACTAATTTAATTTCGTTGGTAAGTAAATCAATATCGTCTGATGTCGATTTCAGCAGCAAGGGCTGACCGCCAGCTTGACGAATAAGCTCGGCAACCATTAAGCTGTTTGAATTGCGAATTTTCCCAGGTTGAATGGGCTCACTTACTTCAATTAACTCACTGCCGCTTGAGAGAATGGCAACCACTGGCTTGCGGTAGACAGGCACTTCGCTAATCCCAAAAGTCGCTAAAACAGCGATTTCTGCTGCCCCAATTCGCATTCCTGGTGTGAGTACTTGGCTGCCTTTTCGAATATCCTCACCTTGTCGAGCTACATTCTCGTTAAACTCTAGCGCAGCTAACAGCTTCATTTCGATTACGCCTGTTTGGAAAGCATCCTTAGTTGCCTCGAATCTGCAGACTGCATCGGCACCTAGTGGAAGCATTGCCCCAGTCATAATTCTAGCTGCTTCCCCCTGCTTTAATTGTTTAAGTGGAGTCGCTCCCGCTGGAATTTCTTCAATAACCCGAAAACTAATCGGTTGTTCAAAGCTTGCACCTACCGTATCTTCACTGCGAACTGCAAAGCCATCCATCATCGAGCGGTCGAATAGTGGAACATCGGTATCCGCTTGAATGGCCTCTCCGAGAATATAACCTGCGCTCTCTTGTAAAGGCACGCGTATGATTTGTGTTGTATGTGAAAGGGATGAAATAACTTTTTGTTGGGCCTCATCAATGTGGAGTGGATATGTATTCATGGATCTACGCCTCCTATAAGCAACGAATTGGATTTAATAGCACTCTAATACTATAACATCTAACGGAAGCTTCTTCGAGTGTCAGTCCTCAGGCGGAGAAGAAATCCGATCTTACGACGGAAGTTGCTTGGATGAAAACCTGTTATTATAAAGGTAATCTAAAGGATAGAGGGAGTTAAACATATGAAAACCTGGAAAATAGGTTCAGGCACCTTATCAATCGGCTTAATTGGAATCGGAGTATTGCTACTATTGAATTATAGCGGTTTGATCACTAATGAATTCTTTCAATATGCAGGACCGATCTATATCATTCTTTTTGGAATTGAGGTCATTTGGAGTTACTTCCGAAGCAGTGAAAAGCGGCAAGGCTTCAGCTCTTGGAGTATTATTATACTTTTCGGAGTATTCATCACAAGCTCAACGCATATGGTTTTTCCAAGTAATTTTGATTGGCAGCCTAGATTTTTGAGTGTTATTGAAGGGAATGCCCCTTTAGAAAATGGAATCAAAAATGTGGAAATTAGCATTCCTAATGGGAAAGTCGAAGTTGTGGGAACAACAGAAAATGTAATCTCTTACGCAGGGGAATTACTAGTTAATGCTAAATCTCAGGAGCAAGCGAACGAGAATATTAAATCGCAATGGAAAGTGGAACAAGATGGCGATACTTTAAAGCTTATTCTTGAGCAGGCAGGACCGAAGTGGAATCTGTTTAGCATCTTTGATTGGACCCAAAAATCACCTCACGTAACTGTCGAAATTCCGCAATCCTTACTTACGAAAATTAAAACATCAAACGGCAGTGTTAATATAAAGGATATGAATGGAGATGCGGAGATTAAAACCTCCAATGGCACCATTACGGTGCTTAATATGCAAGGGAATGTCAAAGCGGATACATCTAACGGCTCTGCAACGTTTACGGATGTTAAAGGTTCGTTAGAAATTGAGACGAATAATGGATCTCTAACTTTAAATCAGATTTCAGGATCAGTTAAGGCCAATACCTCCAATGGTTCGATTAAAGGTTCATCGATCATTAGTGGTGATTGGGAATGTATCACTTCAAATGGCAGAATAACTTTGGCGATCCCTGAGAATGCGGATGCAGAAATTAAAGCGGATACCTCAAACGGCAGCGTAGGTGGAGATATGGATTGGCAAGATGGTGAAAAAACGCATCGATCGAGCAAGCTTAACGCGGGAACTCATGAAATTACACTTAAAAGCTCCAATGGAAGCATTAATGTAGATTATGCAGATGAAACTAGCTTAAAGCCGATAGCGCCACTTGCGCCACTTGCCCCGCTTGCGCCATAAGCTATACTTTTACATTCAGTGTTATAAATGATCCTTTTCCTGTATATGCTTCAAAGCCAATTCATAATCATCACGATTATTCATGTTAAACAGCGCGGTCCCTTGTGGATCGAGCTGTTTTATTTGTTCTTCTGGAAGAATTGCGATGTCCAGGCTTTGCACCCATTCCATAACTCTTCGTCCATCATTCGCGATATAAGCCATCAAACTGCTTAAGCAATCTTGACGATATACAGCGAATAGGGGATGGTGTCTCCCCTCAAATTGTGGAATAGCAGCTTGAGCATTTGCAGTCATACATAAATCGAATAGACCTTCAGCAACCGCAATAGATGGGAAGGGCATATCCGAAGCGGATACCAATATATAAGCTTGAGTACAATTGGCTAAACCAGCAGCGATACCAGCAAGTGGCCCGATGTCATGTGATGTGTCATGCGTCTTGTGAATGTTGGGAAACCGTTGCGATAAGTCGGGAAATTTATCTGGCTTCTTCAGATCGTCCGAAGTTGCTGCAATAATCCAAAGCTCACCCCCTAAAGGGTACAAAACAGAAATAATACGCTCCATTACCGTCATTTCTCCAGCATCCAGCATCCATTTATCTTGTCCCATTCGGCGGCTGGCCCCTCCTGCTAACAATACTATCCCTCTACTATCCTGACCAAGTAACCTCATTAAATACACCCCTTCATTATTGTGTTAAATAAACTAACATATAAAAACGTGTTTCTCATTCTTTTATTAGTAATTAACAAACATATTTCATTATTATTAGCTCAAAACACCAAAGACAACGGTATTTATATGTTATATAATCTTACTTATAAAGCTAATATGTAATAAAACATCACATATAATCTAATGAGTGTGGAGAAAGGGGAATGGATATGGAGCAATCGCAAAACAAGGTTTTGTTGGAAGCCAAAGGCATAACTAAACGATTCGGTGATTTTACGGCAAATGATCAAGTAGATCTAATTGTTGCAGCTGGAGAGATTCATGCAATCCTAGGTGAGAACGGAGCTGGAAAAAGTACATTAATGAAAATGCTGTATGGTGTACATGCGATAGACGGCGGTACTATCTGGATGGATGATCAGCCAGTGTCTCTTCATCCACCTTCTCTAGCAAGAGCGCACGGTGTAAGCATGGTATTTCAGGATTTTCGACTAGTTACAGCACTATCTGTTTTGGAGAACATTTCACTCGCTGTATTAAACAAAGGTTTTCTGTTAAACAGCAAGGAGCTGCGTAAGAAAATTAACGAGGTATCAGCACGTTACAGGATTGCAGTAGACCCCGATGCATACATTTGGCAGCTTGATTTAGGGCAACGGCAGCGTGTGGAGATCCTCAAGGTATTAATTATTGAAACAACTCGTATTGTCATATTCGATGAACCAACTAGTGTTCTGACCCCGCATGAAGTAGAAGCTTTTCTGAACATGCTGGGTATGCTGCGTGCGGATGGATATGGCATTCTTTTCATCACTCACAAAATTAATGAGGTCATGGCTTGTGCTGATCGGGTAACTGTTTTGAGGTTAGGTAAAGTAACCTATACGTCAACAACTGAGGAAGGGTTTACTGGCGACGAACTCATTTCCAAAATGATGGGCAGTAAGGAGCTTCCCAAACCACCTCAAAAACAAGCGTATAGTGAAATTAGACCCGTTGCTCTGCATGCTGAGAATATAACGCTTCGTGATGACCGTGGTCAAGTGGTATTGCGAAATCTTAATCTTAAGCTGCGTGAAGGCGAGATTGTAGGCGTAGCTGGAATATCAGGAAATGGACAGCGTGAGCTAGTTGAAGCCTTCTTTGGATTAAGAATACCGGAGGAAGGTAAGCTCCTTTTGAATGAACGCGATTTAACGAGTGCTCCTCCGCGAACCTTCATTGAAGCAGGTATGGCTTATGTTTCAGAAGATCCCTTAAAAGAATCGATTATCCCTGAATTTTCAATTCTGCATCATATGGTGCTCGCGGGTCTGCCTATGACCCCAAAAGGGTTAGGCATTGATTGGCTCAAGGTCCATAAACAGCTGAATGATTACGAAGAAGTGAAAACCTTAGGATTGGCGGAATCCAGCAGGAGGGCGGATAAGCTTTCGGGAGGGAATGTGCAGCGCATGGTATTGTCTAGAGCGCTGTTGCAAAGTCCGCGTATTCTCTTGGTGAGCTACCCAAGCCGCGGTTTAGATATTGGCACAACACGAGCTATTCAAAATATGTTGGTCGCATTGGCAAAGAAAGGTTCGGCTATTCTACTCATTTCTGAGGATTTGTCTGAAATCTTTGATTTATCAGACCGAATAATCGTACTCGCTAATCAACAGCTATTTGGACCCTATAATCCACTGGAAACCGACCCATTTGCCATTGGTCATGTCATGCTGAAGGGGGAAACGGCGTGAAAGAAGCGATATTAACGATTGCTAAATCTCCTTCATCAGCTGCAAAATTATTAAGCTCCGTTCGACCTAGTTTAGGCTGGGGGATAGTGATAGTAACACCCTTAGTGATCTTTGCTATTTTCCTAATCATCGTAGGCGCAAATCCTATAGAGCTTTATAAAACAATGATACATTCGGTATTTGGTGATTTTTATGGATTTGGCGAACTGCTGATCAAAGCTACTCCGTTTATTCTTACAGCACTCGCAACGGCTTTACCAGCAAAAGCCGGTTTAATCAACGTAGGCGGTGAAGGCCAGCTTGCGATTGGCGCTTTGTTCTCGACATGGGCTGGTGTGTTCTACTTACATGATCTTCCGGGAATTATCGGCATACCTTTGATGATGGTTGCAGGAGCAATAGGTGGGGGGTTATGGGCAGCTATTGCTGCTTTCCTCAAGGTGAAAGGCAATATGAATGAAACCATTACTACCTTGCTGCTCAATTATGTTGCTTTATTTACGGTCGGTCTTTTCGTTCATGGTGCACTCAAGGATCCTGCCTCATTCAATTGGCCGTTCTCTCCAGAGCTGGCAAGTCAGCTTCGCTTGCCTACACTTAGCGGATCGCGACTTCACATCGGAATTATTATTGCAATCGTCATTGCAGCTATCGTTTGGTTCATCGTAGCGAAAACTAGATTAGGTTTTGGGATAAGGGTTGTTGGCGGTAATGCGCTGGCTGCGATGCGAGCTGGTTACAACGTGGGGCGAACGCAGTTTTGGACACTGGTAGCATCTGGTGCGATAGCCGGAATTGCCGGAATGATAGTGATTACGGGAATTGAAGGCAGACTCCGTCCAGAAACAGGCGCTACCTATGGTTATCTTGGTTTCCTAGCAGCGTGGATGGCATGGAACCACCCTTTATGGTTAGTGGGAACAGCGATGATTATTGGTGCAATCAGCATCACCGGCAGCTCCTTGGAAATGACAAGTGGTTTGCCATCCTCCTCCGTTAATATTCTAATGGCACTTGTCCTCTTCGCCATTTTAGCCAAAGGGAGGAGGAGTAAATCATGATAGATATTTTTACAGGTGCGATTCGTTCAGGAACTTCCGTATTATATGCATCCCTTGGGGAGCTTATAGCCCAAAGAGCAGGTGTGATTAATCTCGGGACCGAAGGTTCTATGCTGGCTGGAGCACTTGGAGCTTTCGCGGCAACGGTATATACAGGCAATCCTTGGTTAGGTATTCTAATTGGCGGATTATGCGGTGCGGCAATGTCTTCCATTCATGCTTTTCTGGTCATTGCACGTAATGCCAATCAACTCGCTTCAGGTTTAACGGTTATGTTCTTTGGGATTGGGGTGACCGCTTTTTTCGGGAGAGACCTAGTCTCTAAGCAAATTAATGGCTTTGAGCCGCTAGCTATCCCCGGACTCTCCAAGATTCCGATATTGGGTCCCATTTTCTTTAATCATGATATTCTGACTTATCTCTCTTTTATTTTAGTACCGCTTATCTGGTTATTGCTCTTCAAAACACGTTGGGGTGTCATTTTACGGGCGACAGGTGAAAAAGAAGAAGTCGTTTTTGCTTATGGAGTTAATCCGAAATTGATTCGTTATCTTGCCGTGCTAGCTGGTGGTTTTCTTGCAGGTATTGGCGGTGCTCAGCTATCGACTGCGTTCACGCATACTTGGGTGGAGAATATGGCGCAGGGTCGCGGTATTATCGCCGTGGCGCTTGTGATTTTTGCTTCATGGCTGCCGTATCGTGCAATGCTGGGTGCTTATCTGTTTGGTGGTGCCCAAGCATTACAGCTGGTAGTCCAACAAAGTGGCGTGCACATTTCACCCTTCTTGCTCTTTATGACACCTTATGTACTCACATTGGTGGCTATGTATATTGTAGAGAGAAAGCAACGCAGTCGGATGCCCGAAGGTTTAAGCAAGGTTTTTACTGGGGCGAGCTAGGGATGGTTTGGAGAGATTCAGAGAGAAAAGCTTCAAGCTTCATACAAAAAAGAGGAGGTCATCTGCATGGGAATTGTGAAAAGGTCGAAATTGGCGGTTATGGGGTTATTGGTATTTAGCTTGGTAGCATTGACGGCATGCGGAGACAAGGCAACTACAACAGATGCAACTGCTGGATCATCAACGGCAGCGGCAACAGTGGCGGGTATGGGCGGAAAAGCAGTTGGTTTCATTTTTGTAGGGGCTAAGGACGACTTTGGTTATAATCAAGCAGCTTATTTAGGAAGTGTTGGCGTTGAAAAGGCATTCCCGGATTTAAAGGTGCTTCGCTCTGAGAATGTCCCTGAAACAGCAGATGCGGAACGTGTTATGGAAGAGATGATTAAAAACGGCGCCAAAATTATTTTCCCGACCTCATACGGTCATTTGGATCCAGCGTTGAATGTGGCGAAGCGTCATCCTGACGTGTTGTTCTATCATCAAGGTGGCTTGAAAACAGCAGCCAATTTAGGGACTTATTTCGGAACCATTTGGGAGCCGGTTTATCTAGCAGGTATAGCAGCTGGCAAAATGTCTAAATCGGGCAAGCTCGGCTATATTGTGTCTGTGCCGATTCCGCAAGTATTGCTTAATGTGAATGCTTTTGAGTTGGGTGCTAAATCGGTAAATCCGGCTGCAACGACTGCAGTTGTCTTCACTGGAAGCTGGTGTAATCCAGGTCAGCAAGCCAATGCAGCTAACAGTCTGATTGATCAAGGTGTGGATGTGCTATCTCAACATCAAGACTGTACAAAAACAGTCATTGAAACAGCGGAAAGAAGAGGCGCTTTATCTGTAGGCTATCATGCTGACGGTTCCTCGCTTGCTCCAAGTGGTTGGATTGTCGGTTCGGTTTGGAATTGGTCGGACTTATATGTAGATATGGTTAAAACAGCAGTTGAAGGTAAGTTTACAGGCAGTAAGTACGATGGCAAATATCGCGGAATGATGAAAGACAATGTTGTGCAGCTAACGGGCTTCGGCAGTAAAGTACCGGATGATGTGAAAGCTTTGGTTGAAGCTAAGAAAGCTGAGCTATTAGCTGGGACGTTAAGTCCATTTAAAGGTCCTATCAAGGATCAAAAAGGCACTATAAAAGTGGAAGACGGCCAAACGCCAGCATTGGAAGTTCTAGAAGGAGCAGATTACTTAGTGGAAGGCGTTACGGGTTCTATCCCGAGCGGTAATTAATAGGTAATCTATAAAAAAAATAACAGAGTGGCAGGGGTGGAGGTTGCTTATCTTCCCCCTGATCTAACTGTGTTCCAAAGGGAGGGAACGTTGTGTGAATGGACTCGGCGGTTTGAATAAGTCCTCTGGGGGGCTCGTTATCGGGTTGGTGCAGCAGCAATTACCTCAAGTTGTTACACCATCAGATCTTAGAGATCAGACTATTAAAGTTAGTCGTCTAGTAGGAAAAGCACGAAGAAATTTATCAACGATGGATCTGGTTGTATTTCCTGAATATTCCTTGCACGGACTTTCTATGGATATGAATCCAGAAATTATGTGTAGGATCGATGGACCGGAGGTAGCCATTCTTCAAACAGCATGCAGTGATAATAAAATATGGGGTTGTTTCTCAATAATGGAATTCAACCCATTGGGTAATCCATATAATACCGGATTGATCATTGATGATAAAGGCAAGCTGAAGCTCCACTATCGCAAGCTTCACCCATGGGTACCAGTAGAACCGTGGGAGCCCGGCAATCTAGGCATACCCGTATGTGAGGGTCCAAACGGGAGCAAATTGGCTTTAGTTATTTGTCATGATGGAATGTTTCCTGAAATGGCGCGGGAATGTGCATATAAAGGCGCTAACGTTATGCTTCGCACAGCGGGATATACAGCACCGATCCGTCATTCATGGAGATTGACCAATCAAGCTAATGCCTTTTGCAATTTAATGATTACAGCTTCGGTTTGTTTAAGCGGCAGTGATGGAACCTTTGACTCAATGGGCGAGGGCATGATTGTTAACTTTGATGGTACATCCATAGTTGAAGGTGGCGGTCGTCCCGACGAGATTATCACATCAGAGGTTAGACCCGATTTAGCTGATGAAGCACGCCTTAATTGGGGTGTCGAGAATAACATTTATCAATTTGGACATCGCGGATATGTAGCCGTTAAAGGTGGAGCGAATGATTGTCCTTATACCTTTATGAAAGATATGGTAGCGGGCAAGTATCTCCTACCATGGGAAGAAGGTATCGTTCATAAAGATGGCGGCGCCTATGGTTTTCCTAAGCCCAATCGTTTATTTATAAATGAAGAAACCGATAGGAAAGGAGACTAACGGATGATCATTCAAGCAGAGCCATACAATTGGCCTTATGATGGAGAATTTGTACCACGTAGAACGGCGTTGATAATCATCGATATGCAAATAGATTTTTGTGGAAAAGGCGGCTATGTCGATCGGATGGGATATGACCTGTCTCTTACAGCAAAAGCCATTGAGCCCATTAAAAAGCTGCTTAAGAAAGTAAGGGAAACTCCTGATTTTATGGTGATTCATACTCGTGAAGGTCATCGTCCAGATCTATCTGATTTACCTGCGAATAAACGCTGGCGCAGTGCACAGATTGGTGCGGAGATTGGTTCTCCAGGTCCGACTGGGAGGATACTTGTCCGTGATGAGCCAGGATGGCAAATTATTGAGGAGCTGGCCCCAATTGAAGGTGAGATTATCATCGATAAACCTGGGAAGGGCAGTTTTTATGCTACGGATTTGGATTTGATTCTACGTACTCAAGGTATTACGCACTTAATTCTAACAGGCATTACAACCGATGTATGCGTCCATACCACTATGAGGGATGCGAATGATCGTGGCTATGAATGTTTAATTCTTGAGGATTGCACAGGAGCAACCGATTATAACAACCATTTGGCGGCTTTACATATGGTCACGATGCAAGGCGGAGTTTTTGGCAGTGTCTCATCGTCAGATAAAGTCTTGGCTGCACTGGATTAAGTTAATGCTTACGATGTCAGTTTTTTGACAAAAACTCGGTTAATGCTTACGATGTCAGTTTTTTACAAAACTCTTAGGAGGCACATAAATAGATGAACACAACAATAGAGACAAAAGTTTACGAGGGTGATCAATTGGAATGGAGCCCGATTCCAGCGCATCCTTATTTGTATCATAAAGAGATTTGCACAGCGGCAGATGCGGATAACATGGGTATCCAGATGAGCTCTGTACTATGGGAAAAAATTGGAGTTGGCGGTTGCGTACTTCCGCATTACCACGATGTCGCAGAAATCATTCATATTACTCAAGGTAAAGTGAAATTACTCTGTAATGGTGTGTGGAAATCTTATCAAGCAGGGGATAGCTTTCTTGTTCCGCAAGGGACTGTGCATTCGGTGGTTAATGATGATATTGCACCTACTTATCAAATCAGCATGTTTATCCCAACAAATCTGGAGACACCAACCAATCGGTTTTTTGAAACCATTCTCGTTCCAGCGCAGGAACGGTATATTAGTGAAAGTAAGTCAAGTGTCTGATACTATCCTTGTTTCCGCCTTGCCGTTTCCCTTCCAATGCGATTTGAGCCACACCGCGCTTGTGGTCATTGATATGCAAAATGATTTTTGCTGTAAAGGTGGGTTTGGCGAAGCATTGGGCAATGATGTTTCACCCGCGGAGGCAATTATTCCTAAAGTGCAGAGTATTCTGGGAGGATGTCGCGCAATCGGAATGATGATTATTCATACTCGTGAGGGGCATTTGCCGGATCTATCCGATTGTCCAGAAAGTAAGTTAACCCGAAGCCAAGTCAATGGCAAAGGGATTGGAGATGAGGGTCCGATGGGACGAATTCTCATTCGAGGTGAATATGGTCACGAGATAGTAAAGGAGCTAAAACCCTTGGCTAATGAATGGGTGATAGACAAGCCAGGCAAAGGAGCCTTCTATAATACCAATTTAGAACAATTGTTAAAAAGCCATGGGATTGAATCGCTCCTATTAACTGGAGTTACGACACATGTTTGTGTGCATACGACATTGCGTGAGGCCAATGATAGAGGGTATGAATGCTTGGTATTAGAGGATGCTACAGCTGCATATGACTTCGCTGATCACGAAGCGGCCATTAGAATGGTCCATCAACAAGGTGCCATATTTGGTTGGGTTTCCGATTGCAACGCATTATTAGAGGCTATACAATAAATCGAATGTTAAAGAGCTTGTGCTAATCGCGCTTCATTAAAAGAAGCCGAAATGCCCAAGCTCTATGCTGTTTTAAAAAGGGGGTGCCTTATGAAACGAATTCAGGATAAACCAACAGTAGATGTTCCAGATATCAAAACACCGATTTTACGCTGTCGAGACTTATTTTTATTTCCGTTGTTGAAGGATGCCAAGCTGCTCGCAGGTGGAAAGGGTTTGGATAACCTCATAGAGCGGATCAACGTTATGGAGGTTCCTGATGTCATAGATTGGGTCAAACCAGGTGAGTTCTTAATGACAACTGGCTACCCTTTTAGAGATAATGCGGAAGCGCTTATTGAATTAATCCCTCAGTTGGTGAAAAAAGGTGTTTCTGCACTTGGTATTAAAACAAAACGATTTATTCACGAAATCCCATCACAAGCACTGGAAATAGCTAATCAATTAAATTTCCCTATTATCGAATTACCAGTTGGAACTGTATTTTCTGATGTTGTTCGTGACGTCATGGAACGTGTGCTTTTTCATGAAGTGGAGCAAATATCTATTCTACAGGAACGGATTCAAGCGATGTCCAGTGTATTGTTAGATGGCGGGGGCATGAAGGATTTATTAAAACGTTTGGAGCAATTATTAGGGAATCCCATTGTATTATTGGATTCCTCCAATCGATTAGTGACATCTGATGCAACAGCAATTCTTTTTGAAGAGCATCTATTAGACGAGTCTTGGCAAGAGCTGAGGTATTTACCTGAAATGGGCAGTGGCTATTTAAAGCTGGATGGTAGACAAATTCGAATTTATATGTCGGATATTCCGGGAAAACGTCGTCTGCATTCCTTGCTTATTTTATTGGAGTGGCGGCAGGAAGTAGTCCCTCTTGATTGCTTGACACTGGATCGCACCATAACCATAGCTGGCCTTGAAATGATGAATATCGAGGCGAAAAGGCAGGTGGAATCGCAATATATCGATCAATTTATCCAAGATTGGCTTTTGGGGAGATTTCACAATTTATCTGATTTGCGAATAAGGGCGGAGGCCTGTGGTTGCTATAATGTGCTCCAAGGAGGTTATTCAACAGCTATTGTTCGCATGGCGGATTCTAAGCCCTCCGTTGCAGAATTGCATGAGCTTCTGGAAATGCTGAGGAGAGCTGTGAAGCTGGAAGGCAAAGAAATTTATACGGCGATTATTGAAGGGGAGGCCATATTGGTCATTCCTTGTAACGAAGATAACTCCAACTTAAACCTAAACCCAATAAATCCGAGTAAGATTGTACATCTCTTACGTAAGCTGCAGCATAATGATCGCGTAAGTCTATGTTTGGGAAAGCGAGTGGATAAACCAGAGGAGCTGAATACCAGCTATCGTGAGGCAAAACAAATTCATAAAATCAGCATAATTTGTGCGCTGGACCAGTCGGTTTTAACAAATGATGAATTAGGTGTTTATTCGTTGTTGTATTTACTCCCAGAGTGTGAGGAGGTTAATCATTTTCAGAAAAAATTCCTGCAGCCGCTGTTAGATTATGATGCTAAACATGACACTAATCTGGTGGAGACGCTGCAAATGTATTTTCAAGTTAATCGCAATATGAAACAAACAGCAGAACGACTATTCACACACTATAATACCGTCATCTATCGGCTTGAGCGCGTTAAAGATATTCTGGTCATGGATCTGGAAAATCCAGAAATTCAGCTGCAGCTGCAGCTAGCGTTAAAACTTCATCAAATGCGTGTATAAGAACTCGCAAACCAACCAAACTAGAAAGGAGGTACAAAAAAAGGGGCGTCTACGATGAAATTTGGAGTGGCTGTTTTACTAGTATGTTTATTCATGAGTGGCTGCAGCCAAACTTACCATTCGGCCATTCATTCACCCAACCAAGTGCAAACGCTCGAACAGCCAGGAATCCAAACACCGTATAAAATTTCGAATGGTCTTACAGGGTTTCTGCAGGATGAATGGACATTCTCGGTATCGCCAACCACAGTGCCAAAGCCTGCTAAAAAGCCAGTGCTAAAACCAAAGCCATCTCCCGCACCAAGAATAACGCAAAAAAAGAAGAAAGAACCTTCCATACCGGCTCAACAATCACAGCAAAAAAAGCTAACCTTACCCCAGCTTCGACTTAAATACCCACAATTCTTCCGTCTCAACGGCTCCAATCATGAAAGCAAAATTGCTTTAACTTTTGATGATGGTCCAGATAACAAATATACACCACAGATCCTTGATGTTTTGCAGAAATATCATGTGAAGGCAACCTTCTTCGTGTTAGGTATCCGTGCACAAGCTAACCCTTCTATTATTAGGCGTATAGTAAACGAGGGGCATGCTATTGGAAACCACTCTTACGACCATGCTAATCCAGCAAAAATGACAGAAGCTCAGTTTGAAAAACAATTTACGCAAACACAGCTGATTTTAGATAAATTAATTGGATATGAGCCTAAGTTAATTCGAACACCCTATGGGGCTATTCAAGAAAATCAACTCAAATGGGCTGCTAAAAATGGATTAATTGCTGTCAATTGGGATATCGATTCTTTGGATTGGAAGGAATTAAGTGACTCACAGGTTGTAGCTAACATAATGGAACACACACATAAAGGTGCGATTATTCTTCAACATTCTGCAGGCGGGGATAGTCAAGATTTATCGGGTACGCTTAAGGCTTTGCCTATTGTGATTGAACAATTAAAAAAACAGGGTTTTAAATTGGTTACGGTACCCGAGCTGCTTCATTTGCCGGTAGCAAAATGAGGTGCATTCTTTCTGCACCTCATTCATTCAATCTCGGCTAATTTTATTATTCCATAATATAAATCTTTACATCCTGCATGCCAAACTTGGTTGCATCTGCTTTGGAAGTGGGAATGTAAATATCAACACGTTTACCACGAACACTGCTTCCTTGGTCAGTTGCTTTAGCGATCATTCCATTCGCAGGCAGACCGTTAAAGCTATATCCTGTGACATAAACAGTAGATCCCATAGGGATTACATCTGGATCCACGGCTATGGTGCCAAGTTTTAATGGATTGCCGAGGAAGTCAAACGCCCCCCATAAACCATTTTCTTCAGCTGATGCTGTGTAAGCTGTAGCCTTAACGGGTATAAGTCGGCTATATTTAATAGTTTTCCCAGATGAGGTTTCCAAGGTGTGTGCTTTAGCTGAGGCAGAATCTGTTGGGCTAGAAACTTGCTTTTTTACAGCTACATCTTTTTTCATTAAAGGTTGGACTGGTGCGCTTCGTTTAGCCTGAACGGGCTTTTCTCGTTTAGCTTGAATAGGCTGTTCGATCGTTTTTTTTGCTGTTTGTGTGGCTGCTTCAATGGTAGCTTTAAGAATTGTGGGTTGAACGGGTTGAGCCGTTACAGTTTTGGCTGCAACATTTTGAGGTTGAACTAACGTCAGAAGAT
Source organism: Paenibacillus psychroresistens (assembly GCF_009728935.1). Classification (GTDB taxonomy): domain Bacteria; phylum Bacillota; class Bacilli; order Paenibacillales; family NBRC-103111; genus Paenibacillus_AC; species Paenibacillus_AC psychroresistens. The sequence continues at coordinate 1,365,154 of NZ_CP034235.1, forward strand.
TGTCTGCTTGCACATTACTATCCATCTGTTTGGCAAAAGCTACTTGTTTTTGAGGTTTTAATACGACTTGCTTCTGTTGCTGAGGTACGGCATACCAATTATTAGCTTTTGCTGTAGCAAGCGCAGTCCCCGCTAACAAACTAACGCTGAGGGTCAGACTTATGACGCATTTTCTGAAATTGGATTGCTCCATAGGTTTATAAATCTCCTTTTATACTGTTAACGGCAACTTGAACCTTGTTGTCTGTTACCAGTAGGTTTTGTCCTACGAGGTTAGTTGTCGGGTTTGGGTTGAGGATACAGCCCATCTTATAAGTAAAGATTCACCCCTAGCGGAAGGCAAAAGTCTGCATTCCGTAATAAATCATCCCCCGCACCTTCGGGAAGAAGGTTTCGGCATCTCTTAAGGCTACCATAGAGACAAACAAATCGAAACCCATAAAATATGGAAATCGCGCACGAATATTTTATTTTTCTGTTGAATCGTCTATAATGAAGAGAAAATTCCGGCAGATCCACTTCGGGGACAGCTGACGATAAAAGAGGTGTCAATCGATGAGTATCTCACTAAAAGATGTTGAGCATGTTGCGAAATTAGCGCGCTTGGAGCTAAGTGACGAGGAAAAACAAGTTTTTACAGAGCAGTTAAATAACATTTTGAAATATGCAGAGCAATTAAACGGCTTGGATACGGAAGGAATTGAACCTACGAGCCATGCTATGCCATTGTTAAATGTGATGCGTGAAGACATAAATCATACATCGCTACCGCTTGAAAAAGTGTTTCTAAATGCACCAGAGGAAGAAGAAGGTCAATTTAAAGTGCCGGCAGTATTAGAATAGATTTTGAAGGGAGATTTTAAGTTGTCTTTATTTGATCTTAAATTACAAGAAGTACATAATAAACTGCACAATAAGGAACTGACTGTAACTGATTTGGTAGAGCATTCCTACTCGAGAATTCATGAAGTTGAGGGCAAAGTGAAAGCTTTCCTTTCATTGAATGAAGATCAAGCCAGAGCAGCAGCTAAAAAACTGGACGAGCAATCTAATCCAGAGCGTGGATTATTATATGGCTTGCCAGCAGGGATTAAAGATAATATCTCCACAGAGGGCTTGCCTACTACCTGTGCAAGTAAATTCCTAGCCAACTTCACAGCAGTTTATGATGCTACTGTTATGGCTAAGCTCAAAAGCGCTCAATCAATTACAATTGGCAAGCTCAATATGGATGAATTCGCTATGGGTGGCTCAAATGAGAATTCAGGGTTTCATTTAACGCATAATCCTTGGAATTTAGAACATGTTCCCGGTGGATCCAGTGGTGGGTCCGCAGTTTCTGTTGCCTCTGGTGAAGTTTACTTTTCGCTTGGCTCAGATACGGGCGGTTCCATTCGTCAGCCAGCGGCTTATTGCGGGATTGTTGGCTTAAAGCCTACTTATGGACTCGTGTCACGTTACGGGCTCGTGGCATTTGCCTCTTCCCTAGACCAAATCGGTCCCTTAACTAAGAATGTGGAGGACTCTGCTTATGTCCTTCAAGCTATTGCAGGCCATGATCCAGCAGATTCAACTTCAGCAAAAGTGGATATTCCTGATTACCTAGCCAGCTTGACTGGTGACATTAAAGGCTTGCGAATCGCCGTACCTAAAGAATACATTGGCAAAGGTGTAGACCCGCAAGTAAAAGAACTTGTGATGAACGCGCTCAAAGTATTAGAAGGCTTAGGCGCAACGTGGGAAGAAGTTTCATTGCCACATACGGAATATGCAGTTGCAGCTTATTACTTGCTTGCTTCATCAGAAGCATCCTCAAACTTGGCCCGTTTTGACGGGGTGCGTTATGGAGTGAGAACCGATAATGCGGATAGCTTGATCGAAATGTATCGCAAATCCCGGAGCGAAGGCTTCGGTTCAGAAGTGAAAAGACGGATCATGCTGGGCACTTATGCACTTAGCTCTGGCTACTATGATGCCTACTATTTAAAGGCTCAAAAAGTTCGTACTTTAATCAAACAAGATTTTGATGAGGTATTTGCTAAATTTGATGTCGTTATCGGCCCGACTGCCCCAACTACCGCCTTCAAAATCGGTACGCAGGTAGATGATCCGTTAACGATGTATTTGAACGATATTCTCACGATTCCGGTTAATCTAGCTGGTCTTCCGGCAATTAGTATCCCTTGTGGATTTGTAGATGGACTTCCGGTTGGGCTGCAGATTATTGGCAAGCCTTTAGATGAAACGACCATTCTGCGTACAGCACATGCTTTTGAAATTCAGACTGACCATCATAAACAGCGTCCTAAGCTGTGAAAGGAGCAACCTAATGTTTGTGACCAAGAATGAATATGAAACTGTCATCGGTCTAGAGGTGCATGTCGAGCTTCATACCAAATCCAAAATATTTTGCGGCTGCCCCACATCCTTTGGCGCTCCGCCTAATACGCATACTTGTCCCGTTTGCTTGGGTCATCCTGGTGTTCTGCCTGTGCTCAATAAACAGGCTGTTGAATATGCCATGAAAGCAGCAATGGCTTTGAATTGCCAGATCGCGACAGAAAGCAAGTTTGATCGCAAAAACTATTTTTATCCGGATTCTCCTAAGGCTTATCAGATCTCACAATATGATAAACCTATAGGCGAGCACGGTTGGATTGATATTGAAGTAGGCGGAGTAACTAAGCGCATCGGGATTACCCGACTCCACTTGGAAGAAGATGCAGGCAAACTGACACATGTCGATGGCGGCTATGCTTCTTTAGTTGATTTCAATCGTGTCGGTACACCGCTAATTGAAATCGTTTCTGAGCCTGATTTGAATTCTCCAGAGGAAGCGAGAGCCTATCTAGAGAAGATTAAAGCGATTATGCAGTACTGCGATGTTTCCGATGTGAAAATGGAGGAAGGCTCACTGCGCTGTGATGCTAACGTCAGTATTCGTCCAGTGGGGCAAGAAAAGCTCGGAACTCGTACAGAGCTGAAGAATATGAATTCGTTCCGTGGTGTTCAAAAAGGCTTGGAGTATGAAGAAATTCGCCAGGCTGCTGTTTTGGACAGTGAAGGAACCGTTGTTCAAGAAACCCTGCGTTGGGATGAAGCACAAGGTAAAACCATCTCTATGCGCAGTAAAGAAGAAGCGCATGATTATCGTTATTTCCCGGATCCTGATTTAGTCAGAATGTATATAGATGACGAATGGAAGGCAAGAGTTCGTGCTTCAATTCCTGAATTACCGGATGCGAGAAAAGCGCGTTACTCTTCTGAGTTTGGTTTGCCAAGCTATGATGCTGCAGTAATCACAGCTTCTAAAGATATGGCTGATTTCTTCCAAGAAAGCCTGCAATATACCTCGGACGCCAAAGCCGTATCCAATTGGATCATGGGGGATTTGCTTGGGTTTATGAACGCTAATAGCCTTGAGCTTCCGCAGGTTAAGATTACGGGTCAAGGCTTGGGTGAGATGATCGGTTTAATTGAGCAAGGAACGATAAGCAGCAAAATCGCTAAAACGGTTTTTAAAGCTATGCTTGAATCCGGAAAGCTGCCTAAAATCATCGTGGAAGAGCAGGGGCTTGTGCAAATTAGTGACGAAGGCGCCATTCAGGCGGAAGTAGAGAAAATCGTTGCCAACAACCCGCAATCCGTAGCTGATTTTAAAGCAGGCAAAGAAAAGGCTATCGGCTTCCTAGTCGGGCAGGTTATGAAAGAGACCAAGGGGAAAGCCAACCCAGGTTTGGTTAATAAACTTATTCTTGAATGTTTAAATCGCCAATAATGATATGATTTTCTGATCAATTAATGGAGCGTTTCCTGTTTTGTAGAGCTATGACAATATTTACTTTGTCAGAATCTGCAACGGAAACGCTCTTTTTGAGTATAGTCTATATGTAGACAGGTTACTTTTGTGCTACAATAATGATAATCATAATCAGTGGGGGTGCAGTCATGGATATTTGGCACATTGATCCCTTGCATATAACCATTCGCCTTTTGCTTGCCTTGCTTCTTGGTGGATTAATTGGAGTGGAGCGGGAGCGCAATAGCCATCCTGCTGGCTTTCGCACTAATATCTTAGTTTGCTTGAGCTCGGCTTTAATTATGCTGCTTTCTATTTATGGCTTTGCTGATTTTGCTAACTCGGATATTGCCCGGTTGGACCCTGCTCGTTTAGCAGCTCAAGTTTTGCCAGGCATTGGATTTCTTGGCGCGGGCGTTATTATGCGTAATGGAATGTCGGTTTCGGGGTTAACCACTGCAGCTACTTTATTCATAGTTGCGGGGATTGGTCTTGCTGTAGGCGCAGGATTCTACTTTGCTGCTATTCTAGCCACGGTGATGGTTATTGTTAGTTTAACGGTTTTAAATGCGGTCGAGAAGAAATTTTTCCGAGCCAAACGTATATATACAATGAAAATTCAATTAGGTACCAAATCAGGCACCTTGGGCAGTATTTCTACATTTTTAGAAGGTAAGAGTGTAGATATCAGAAAGCTGCTTATTGAAGAAGAAGTACAAGATTCCAAAGATCCAATTTTTCATGTAACACTATCTTTGAAATTCCCTAGAAAATCAATTATTGTTCCGATTATGGAGCAAATTGGCCATATGAATGACGTTACAAGTGTAACGGTCGAATAAATTATGTATTGAATGGTGGTGTGTGTATATGATTTCTAGATTTGCTGAAGCAGTGGATAAACTCAAGACAACAGGGGTTCGGATGACTCCGCAACGACATGCAGTATTACAGTTTTTGCTGGATACGGTTTCGCATCCGACCGCCGATGAAATTTACAGAGCCTTAGAGAGCCGCTTTCCAAGTATGAGCGTGGCTACCGTTTATAATAATCTTAAGGTGTTTATTGACTCAGGTTTAGTCCGTGAGCTTGCTTATGGCGATAGCTCAAGTCGATTTGATGCCGACATGTCCAACCATTACCATGCCAAATGCACGCATTGTGGCAAATTGGTTGATTTCAACTATCCGGCGCTTGATCATGTGGAATCATCCGCAGCGGATGAAACAGGCTTTAAAATTCAAGGACATCGTTTCGAAGTGTACGGAACCTGCAAGAATTGTACGCCCGTAACTATACATTAAGGGAGTGAACCATGCGATTCGCTAGAATGCCCTCTTCCGAACCCCGACCTTTTCGCTGGCGTTGGGTTCTATTCTCGTTTTTCTTAATCCTCTTACTGCTGTCAGGAACAGCATTATATATAACATGGTTTAAAGACCAACCCAATGAAACCCATATCAAACGAGATTTTGGTGGCTTACAAAAGCCGATTTTTTATCAAGGTGAACTACTTAAACAGTCAGCAATCGGGGAGAAAGAATCGCTAAAGCTGCCTTTTGAAATTATTAAATCGCTTATTGATCCTACATTGCTTTATGAAGCTGAGAGTAACTCTATTATTCTAACAACCCAGGATAAAGTAGTACGATTAAAAACGAGCCAGTTGACAGGTGTCGTAAATGAGAAGCCGTTTACACTGCATTTTCCTGTGGAGATGAATAAGGATATTGTCTATTTGCCTATTGAACCGCTGCGTGAATATTACAATATAAATTTACTTGAATCCGAAGAGAACGGTGTTGTTTTTTTGCATAAAGAAGGTGATGTTACACAGTGGGGCAAAATCAAACAGGATCCTAAGGATATGGAGAAACAATATGCCTTGCGTTCTGACCCATCGACCGAAGCCCCAATCTATGCAGATTTGAAGCAGAATGCACCCATTATGATTTGGGAAGAAGTGAATGGCTGGTATAGAGCGCAGCTGGATAATGGCATTATGGGTTATGTAGCTAAATCAGAAGTGATTTTAGATCATATAGAAGTAGCGCCTAAATCTAAAGTCAAAGATAGCTACGTACCTTGGCGACCACTTGGAGGTAAGGTTAATCTGACCTGGCAGCAGGTATATTCTAAAAACCCAGATACGAGCAAGCTTCCGCCAATGCCTGGATTAAACGTAATTAGTCCGCAATGGTTTCATTTGATGGACGGGCAGGGGAATTTAAAGAATCTAGCAGATGCCGATTTTGTGCAGTGGGCGCATGGTCAAGGCTTGCAGGTTTGGGCGCTTTTTAGCAATGGTTTTGAACAGAAACAAACCACTGAGGCTCTATCAACCTATGATACTCGCTTTAATATGATTAAACAGCTGGTTAGCTTTGCTCAAATCTATCAGATTGATGGAATTAATATTGATTTTGAGAATGTAGCATTGAAGGATAAAGCTAACATTGTGCAATTTGTGCGTGAGTTATCCCCGTTTCTGCATGAGCAAGGACTTGTTGTTTCTATAGATGTAACAGTTAAAGATGGTTCTGATGTCTATTCTAAGTTTATGGATCGTCGCGCAGTTAAGGATTCAGTAGATTATATGATGGTTATGACCTATGATGAGCATTGGTCGACAAGTCCGATTGCTGGATCTGTCTCCTCGCTTCCTTGGGTAGAGGAAGGCATTGCGCAGATTATTGAAGAAGACGAGGTACCGGCATCCAAAATATTAATGGGGATCCCATTTTATACGCGTATTTGGACAGAATCTGGAGGTAAAGTTACTTCGAAGGCTGTTTCTATGGAAGTAGTTCAAACTCTAATCAAGGAAAAGAACCTGACTCCAGTCTTCGATGCTGAAACTGGGCAGAATTATGTGGAATATAAAGATGGCAATAAAACGATTAGAATATGGATTGAAGATGCGCAATCAATAGGCAGTAGAGTGGAGTTAGCGAAGAAGCTTGATTTAGCAGGAGTTGCATCATGGAGTCGTTCATTTGAAAGTCCGGATATTTGGACAGTTATCCAAGATGGGCTTGAGAAACGACCTTGAATCTGATTGATAATTAAAAACAGGCTTGCTTCCCTTTTGGGGAGCAAGCCTGTTTTTTGTGCTTAGTTATTCTTTGGCAACAGGTTTATTAGTATTAGCAAGCTCGGGGTCAAGTGTAAGAATCGTTTTACAGAACATGCAACGATCTGTTTTACCAATCATCTTAGTAGGTTTTGCGCATTCCGGACATTCAATGACGACTGCACTTGTAGATAACATTCCCGCCCAGAAATAAATCCCCATGCTAACCATAACGCTTATAAGCCCTAAAACTAGAAAAATTGCTGCGATAACTTGACCAATTACTCCCCAATCAAAAACAATTCCAGCCATTCCTATGATCATAATTAATAGGCCGCCCATCGTTAAAGCTAATCCCCACAATCGAAATTCATTCACTTTACTCGATTTAAAAAGCATTTTTTCAACTTCTTTCTTAGATTAAGGGTATGCGACTTTGATCCTATCTTTAGCAGGAAAATGAGTCTTCGTGTA
>NZ_CP034235.1:1377500-1645000 GCF_009728935.1 Paenibacillus psychroresistens
AAGAGTATTCTAAGGCGCGCGGAACAACTCTCGTTAAGGAACTCGGCAAAATGACCTCGTAACTTCGGGAGAAGAGGTGCCTCGGTAGGGTGAATAGCCCGAGGGGGCCGCAGTGAAAAGGCCCAAGCGACTGTTTAGCAAAAACACAGGTCTGTGCGAAGCCGTAAGGCGAAGTATACGGGCTGACGCCTGCCCGGTGCTGGAAGGTTAAGAGGAGTGGTAAGCCGCAAGGCGAAGCTATGAATTGAAGCCCCAGTAAACGGCGGCCGTAACTATAACGGTCCTAAGGTAGCGAAATTCCTTGTCAGGTAAATTCTGACCCGCACGAATGGCGTAACGACTTGGGCGCTGTCTCAACGAGAGATCCGGTGAAATTTTAATACCTGTGAAGATGCAGGTTACCCGCGACAAGACGGAAAGACCCCATGGAGCTTTACTGTAACTTAATATTGAATTTGGGTATGATCTGTACAGGATAGGTGGGAACCTTTGAGACATGAGCGCCAGCTTGTGTGGAGGTGACGTTGGGATACCACCCTGATCCTACCTAGGTTCTAACCTATGCCCCTGAATCGGGGCAAGGGACCGTGTTAGGTGGACAGTTTGACTGGGGCGGTCGCCTCCTAAAGTGTAACGGAGGCGCCCCAAGGTTCCCTCAGAATGGTTGGAAATCATTCGAAGAGTGCAAAGGCATAAGGGAGCTTGACTGCGAGACCAACAAGTCGAGCAGGGACGAAAGTCGGGCTTAGTGATCCGGTGGTTCCGAATGGAAGGGCCATCGCTCAACGGATAAAAGCTACCCTGGGGATAACAGGCTTATCTCCCCCAAGAGTCCACATCGACGGGGAGGTTTGGCACCTCGATGTCGGCTCATCGCATCCTGGGGCTGAAGTAGGTCCCAAGGGTTGGGCTGTTCGCCCATTAAAGCGGTACGCGAGCTGGGTTCAGAACGTCGTGAGACAGTTCGGTCCCTATCTGTCGTGGGCGCAGGAAATTTGAGAGGAGCTGTCCTTAGTACGAGAGGACCGGGATGGACGTTCCGCTGGTGTACCAGTTGTTCCGCCAGGAGCATCGCTGGGTAGCCAAGAACGGACGGGATAAGCGCTGAAAGCATCTAAGCGTGAAGCCCCCCTCAAGATGAGATTTCCCAGTATGTAAGACCCCTTGTAGACCACGAGGTTGATAGGTTTGAGGTGGAAGTGCAGCAATGTATGGAGCTGACAAATACTAATCGGTCGAGGGCTTACCCAATAAGACTTGTTATGCAGTCATGTATAAGAAGCAGTGTGTTACCTGGATGTTTCACAACTCTTCGCTTCGTTTCTAGTTTTCAGGGAATAACTGTCCTGAGAAAGCTTCTTCAACACCGGATTTATTCGCAAATATTGCACTGTTCCCTGATAGCTCAGTTGGTAGAGCACTCGACTGTTAATCGAGTTGTCGCAGGTTCGAGTCCTGCTCGGGGAGCCATTATGGAGAGCTGTCCGAGTGGCCGAAGGAGCACGATTGGAAATCGTGTAGGCGTCACAAGCGCCTCGAGGGTTCGAATCCCTCGCTCTCCGCCATTAAGATACGGCCCGTTGGTCAAGTGGTTAAGACACCTCCCTTTCACGGAGGTAACAGGGGTTCGAGTCCCCTACGGGTCACCAAGTTAATTATGGGCGCTTAGCTCAGCTGGGAGAGCATCTGCCTTACAAGCAGAGGGTCGGCGGTTCGATCCCGTCAGCGCCCACCATAATTATTTTTAGTAAGATGTAATGTCGCGGGGTGGAGCAGCTCGGTAGCTCGTCGGGCTCATAACCCGAAGGCCGCAGGTTCAAATCCTGCCCCCGCAACCAATTTATTAGCATGGAGCTGTGGTGTAGTGGCCCAACATGCCTGCCTGTCACGCAGGAGACCGCGGGTTCGAATCCCGTCAGCTCCGCCATTTTTTAATATTTCAAATAAGGCTCGGTAGCTCAGTCGGTAGAGCAGAGGACTGAAAATCCTCGTGTCGGCGGTTCGATTCCGTTCCGAGCCACCTTTTTTCTAGCTCTTTATTTGCCGTTGTAGCTCAACTGGTAGAGCAACTGACTTGTAATCAGTAGGTTGGGGGTTCAAGTCCTCTCGACGGCACCATTTTTGAAAACCTAATATTATGGAGGATTAGTGAAGTGGCTAAACACGGCAGACTGTAAATCTGCTCTCATCGAGTTCGGTGGTTCGAATCCATCATCCTCCACCATTAATTTAGGGGCATAGTTTAAAGGTAGAACGAAGGTCTCCAAAACCTTTGGTGTGGGTTCAAGTCCTACTGCCCCTGCCAAAGAAAAACAGTTTAATATCGTGGCGGTCGTGGCGAAGTGGTTAACGCATCGGTTTGTGGTACCGACATTCGGGGGTTCAATTCCCCTCGTCCGCCCCATTTAAGTTACATACCATAAATGAAATATAATTGTTGGGGATTAGCCAAGCGGTAAGGCAATGGACTTTGACTCCGTCACCCCAGGTTCGAATCCTGGATCCCCAGCCATTTATTAACATGCGGACGTGGCTCAGTGGTAGAGCATCGCCTTGCCAAGGCGAGGGTCGAGGGTTCGAATCCCTTCGTCCGCTCCATATTTCATTTGTTGGCGCCATAGCCAAGTGGTAAGGCAGAGCTCTGCAAAAGCTCTATCCCCAGTTCGAATCTGGGTGGTGCCTCCATAATATTCAAATTTAGCCGGAGTGGCGGAATCGGCAGACGCACAGGACTTAAAATCCTGCGGTAGGTGACTACCGTACCAGTTCAAGTCTGGTCTTCGGCACCATTATTTACAAAGTATTTGTTAGGGCCCTTAGTTCAGCTGGATAGAATGTTTGACTACGAATCAAAAGGTCGGGAGTTCGAATCTCTCAGGGCCCGCCATTTTTTATTCCTAACTCAATCATCAAGACCAAAAGAATTAACAGGTTACAGTTTCACAAGCCGATGTGGCGGAATGGCAGACGCGTTCGACTCAAAATCGAAAGGGAAACCGTGGGGGTTCGAGTCCCTTCATCGGCATCATATTTAGGAAAGACCTTATGATCTTTATGATCATAAGGTCTTTTTGTTTGTTATGCATGATGAAAGCAATAACATTTTGCTAACCTATTAAAAGAATCCTGTGTATCTAATTAAGTATCAGTCAAACACACAGGACTCTACTTAAAACATGAACCGTCCTTTTCAATTATCTAAGCTAAAACAGATACTTAAGATGGAGGATTTTTAGATTGTATCGGACATTGCATCTTATGCCTAGAACAGTTGCAGCGATTGAGGAATTATTACAATTCTTCCGAATGAATGAATGGGAAAGGCGCTAGTATTTTGCACAAACGAAGTTAAACCAATGAATCGTATACTTAAGAATGGGCCTGCCTAACATTTCAAAGTTTCAAGTATACTTCTCATTTGGAGGAATACCCGCAGATGTTCCAAGGAAAACTAATTTTCTTGTCGAATACAATATATCAAGAGTTCATTTTGAAAAAAAATGATACGTTATTCAATAGATTTGTACTATAGATCTTGGTATATCTCGACGTATAATAGAAATAGATCGGCTCCTATTCTTGTAAAATGGACATCAAAAAAGTTAGCAATTTTTTTTTACAAAGGGAGAGTTCATGAAGCTGCAAAATAAGTTGATGTTGGTTTATTTGATTACGATTCTGCTGCCCGTCGTGGGGTTAACCAACTATTTTTTCAAAGAAAATGCTAACCTTATTATCAAACACGTCTCCGAATCCTATCAAAAAGTGCTCATACAAACCAACAGCAGCATTTTTTACAACATCCGATTTTATGACAGCATTCTTGATAATTTAACCATATCCGAACCCATCCAGAACGTATTGTCACATCCGGAGGTATACCTCGAAAAAGGGATTTATCTCATGAACAAAGAAATTGATCAAGCGGTTCCCTTCATTCAAGCCTATCAGGCTACGGATATCGAGAGCCTCGAAGTTTACTCCATCCGATCGGACACTCTGACCGACGGCAAATATCTTTTTCCAATAGAACGGTTGCAGGAAAGACTTGGTATGACAGATATTCCGGATCAAAAATTTTGGATATTGGATAAGCAAAACGGAATCAATTATTACTCTTTGATCCGGCCAGTACATAGCATCGAACAGTTTCGAAAAATTGGTTATCTCAAGCTTACCATTCAAATTCCGTCGATTACCTTTTTTTCTTATATCGAAACCGTGGGGGCAGTCACTTCATCGGCATATCCCTCTAAATATATAAGTGATTTACCTCTGGATTATGGGTCACTAGAGTCTGTATGCAAACTGTACAATCCATAAAATAGTAGTACAATTGAACCTGTGAGACTCAGTTACGAATTATCGATGAAAAGTGGAGTGTGCCATGATGAAAATGATTAGAATGAATCCTAAGGTTGATGGATTTCTTAGAAAGGCTAAGAAGTGGAAGGAAGAATTTGAAGCGTTGAGAGATATCGTTCTTGACTGCGAGTTGACCGAAGAAATAAAGTGGATGCATCCATGTTACACGTTTCAGAATAATAACATAGTTTTAATGCATGGATTTAAGGACTACTGCGCGCTTCTATTTCACAAAGGTGTCTTGTTAAAAGATGCCCATGGTATCCTGATCCAACAAACGGAGAATGTACAGGCGGCGCGCCAGATTCGGTTCACCAATGTTCAAGAAATAGCTGAAATGGAACCCATCTTGAAAGCTTATATTTATGAAGCTATTGAAGTTGAAAAATCCGGTGTGGAAGTGATTTTTAAAAAGACTGCTGAATTCATAATTCCTGAAGAGTTTCAAAGTAAACTGGATGAAATTCCTACCTTGAAAACTGCTTTTGAGGCACTGACGCCGGGACGGCAAAAGGCATACCTTATTTATTTTACTGCACCCAAACAATCCAAAACCCGAGTGTCAAGGGTTGACAAATATATGCAGCAAATTCTAGATGGAAAAGGATTAGATGATTAGGGCGTATATGCAAACCTAAAGATTAATTTAACATCAGAGAGCAGACGAATGGTTATATTCGACCTGTTCTTTCTTTATCATGTGCATGACTTAGAATGATTACATTACATATTAAAGCTTTGCACCTCAAAATAAAAACGCTTACAAAACACTTATTGACATGACGACGCTATGGTTCATGACTCTCCGTTAAACCAATCGGATCGTTGGCGTATCAGGCTTGCCATCCGTTATTCAAGTACTGAAGTATATATTCGCCCTTGTAACGGATATGGTAAACTGTTGAGGTGCATTTGATTTAATAGTGAGATCATAAAACAGATTATGTTTCCGGTGTTTGTAAAATGGGAAAGGGGTACTTGCGTTATGAAGCTTTGGAAAGCGTGGAAGTTAAAAACTAAGCTGGTGCTCAGCTTTTCTTTCTTATTTGCGTTTTCGATTATTTTGAGCGGGATTTTCTACTATTATAGTAGTGTAAGTGAATTGAAAAAGCAGACATTACAGCTGCTCGATAGCAACAGCACACAAATTACACGGACTATTGAGCTCTATATTGAAGACATGGAAAAGCTGTCACTTTCCGTATTTAATGACTTACTCGTTCAAACGGTTTTAAGCCACTCGGAAAAAACCAATGAAGCGGAAGATGCGAGTTTAAATCAACAGATGACTTCTCATTTGTTGAATACAACCGTTTCTTGGCCATCGGTTCAAGGGATTTTTTTATATCCAGTCGAGAATAAAGCGATTACATACTATTGGGCAAAAAGAGGTCCTTTTTTTGGTTATTCCATTGTGGATGAACCCTGGTATCCGTATATTGAGACGTATACTCAATCGCCTTATTTATTATGGCCTACGATGACAGAGAACACGATTACTAATTTTCTGGGTGTAAAGGTTTTCTCCTTAATTCGCGCGATTAATCAAATTCCCACAGGTAAGAAAATAGGTTACATGAAAATGGATATGGACATTAGTGTTATGAAGGATCTTGTTTCGTACATGGAATACGGAGATGCGCATGACTCAAGTTTATTTATTCTGACTGATCAAGGAAATGTGATATATGACAGTCAGGATCAATGGACTGGTAAAATTATGGAAGGGATCAATGTAACGGAGCTAATTGGGAAAAACACTTCTGGGACATTGAATTGGCAAGGGAAATCCTATTTATTTGGTGTCTATAAATCGGATCATACCGAATGGACTACTTTGATCTTGAAGCCAATGGATTCTATTACTAAAAGGTTAAAGGAAATTCGCAATACAGTTACGAGTATTGAGTTATTGATTCTGCTCTTAGTTATTGTAATTGCTTGGTTCATTGCAACTGGGATTACCCGTCCTTTACGGACTATGATTATTACAATGCGTCATGTGGAAAGAGGAGATTTTACTATTCGTTCTTCCCAAACAGATCATCGTAATGAAATCGGCCAGCTTGGCAGGGTATTTAATCAGATGTTGGATAGCTTACAGGAAATGATCTCACAGGTTTATGTAGCTGAATTGCGTGAGAAAGACGCACGACTATTAGCACTTCAAGCTCAAATTAATCCTCATTTTCTGTTCAATACCTTGAATATTCTTAAATCCTTGGGAAGAAAAGGCGCAACAACTGATGTTGTGGAGGTTACAGAGTCATTAGCTCATTTATTTCGGTACAGCTTATATGATTGGAATGGGACAGTTGAGCTTAGTGAGGAATTAAATTTGATCCAAAGCTATATTAAAATTCAAACCTATCGGTTTCAAGCTCGATTTACCTATGAGCAGAACATACCGGAAAGACTTTTGAAAGCTCGAATTTTACGCTTAATGATCCAACCGCTTGTGGAAAATGCAGTGGTACATGGGCTTGAACAGCGCAGATCTGGCGGCTTAATTTCTGTAAATGTTCAAGCGGATGATGAAATACTTGAGATTTTTGTGTCTGACAATGGTGTGGGTATAAACATCCAGACTCAAGAGCTGCTCAACCAGAACTTTGCAGAAATCGATATTCATAGCTCTAATACACAATCGGAACATATGGGGATTGCCTTGTTAAACATTCAGAAGCGTTTGCATTTAATCTATGGAGATAAATATGGTCTATCCTTCTTGCATAAACCGGGTGGTGGAACCACGATTCGACTTGCTTTACCACTTCACTTTGAATAGAAAGGCACAGGTAAAATTATGAGGATTGTTCTAATCGAAGATGAACCGCTTGCTATGGAGGAATTAATGTACATCTTGAAGCCATATTCTGAACAACATACCTTAGTATGTTATGAGAATGGAGAGGATGCTTTAGAGGGGGCGCTTAAGGCGGCGCCAGATATCATCATTTCGGATATTAGAATGCCGGGCTTAAGTGGTTTGGAAACCTTGCAGAGGCTCTCCCTAATTAATCCTCAGCTGCAGGCTATTATGCTAAGTGGTTATAACGATTTTGAATATGCGCGGACTGCGATTAAATTGGGAGCCAAGGAATACATATTAAAACCTGTGGTTGACAAGGAATTGTATGAGGTTTTGGATCGTTTGATTGCTTCTGTTATTACAGAAGAACATAAAATTCAAATGGCCATGGATTGGTCCTTAACACGAATGATGCATGGCTTGAATAATAATCAGGAAGCGAAAAGGGAAGAAAATCTTAGCGGGAACTGGTTAATTTGTGTTGTTTTATTGCGGAATTGGAACAGTGAACATACATGGACACTTAGCAGCTTGTCTATGAAACTATTCCAAGAATGGCTGCAAACTCAGTTCCTTCACAATACGAAATGCTTTGATATGGATGGGCATATCCGGATTATTATGATTCCAGTACTTAAAACAGATAAGGAAAGCAATCTTCGGCAAAAGGTAAATCTTATCCATGATTTTGTCCATAAGCATGAGAAAGTCGTGCACACCGTTTATCACCTTAAGAAGGATCAGGAAGTCTTTGAGGCTTCCTATCGAATATGTCTGAGATTATTGGAAGATCAAGCTCGACTCGATATGTCTACATTTATGCCAATCCTTCAACCGCAGAATTTGATATCCGTTTGGGATAGTGTGAGGTTAATTGAACTGCACGTACGAGAGTCCGAATATGCAAAGCTCAATATGGAATTACGCCGGATGCTTGATAGCTTGCACCGGGCTGCTATTAATTTGAAACAAATTTCTGTGTTCCTTTCTGATTTTTTCTATGCGCTTAAATATAACTTGAATCTTAACAAAAATGACATGGAATCATTCAGTATGGACTCTATGTATGAATTTATCAAAACCTGCGATACCTACAGCAAGCTCCAGGAATGGTTGTTAGGTAAGCTTGGCGGAATGATGGTAGGCAATACATTGGATAAGAGCAATCCCAAACAAATAATTCCCGTACTCTTGGACTATGTGCAACAGAATTACAGTGAAACGATTCATCTTCAGGATTTTGCTGTTAAATATCATCTAAGTACTGGTTATTTATCGAAGCTGTTTAAAGCGGAAACAGGCAGCAATTTCTCTGAATATATCATGGAGATTAGAATGAATAAAGCCCAAGAGCTTATAAATGGAGGATACAAAAAAATAGCGGAGATAAGTAAAATGGTTGGGTATGAGGATGCGAAATTCTTTAGTCAAACCTTTAAGCGCTGGTCTGGGGTTACTCCTCAGGATTATAAAAAGAAATAAAAAATAGATAAATGAACCTACCCTAATAGGAAAATGACTCTACTTACCAACAAGAGTATAACAAGTATTATTAGGACTGTAAGATATATAAGAGGAGGCTAATTTTTATGATTAAAAGAAAAAAAGTGATTACAGCAACGCTCGCGACGGTCGTGTCTCTGTCATTGGCATTATCAGGCTGCGGCAATTCGACGGACACACCCGCATCGGTGAAACCCGCAGAAAGTGGAGCGGCGGCTGAAAGTCCTGCGGTAACAACAAGCAGTTCTGCACCTGTAACATTAAAAATGTTTCATTTTCTAGAAGCAGAAGCAGGTCCAACGCTAAAAGATATTAATAAACGGTTTCATGAAAAATATCCAAATATTACGATAGAGTATGAAAACGCTCCCACTGACCAGTATCAAACCACTATTAAAACAAGATTTGCCTCAGGTGACGCACCCGATATTATTGGTGTTTTCCCAGGTACTTGGAAGGATCCGTTTGTCAAAGCCGGTTATTTAATGGATCTTTCGGACAGACCATGGGTATCTAGATTACAACAAGGTGCTAAGGATATGGAAAGCAAAGATGGTAAAGTATACGGTTTGCCACTAGATCAAAACGCAATTGGCGTCATCTATAACAAAAAGATATTTAAAGAATTGAACCTGACTATACCTACAAACTGGAATGAATTTTTACAATTAGCTGAAACCATTAAGGCAGCTAATATTACACCACTTGCGCTTGGAATGAAGGATCTTTGGGTGACACAAATCATTCCTTATGCTATGGCACCATCAGCTATTTATCGGGATGCTCCGACTTTTGATAAAGACATGTATGACGCTAAAACCACATTTGTGAATTCCCCGTGGAAAAAAATGATGGAAGATTACGCATTGCTTGATGCAAAAGGTTATTTTAACAAAGGTCCTTTAGGCACAAGCTATGATCAAATGGTTCAATTGATGGCTACGGGTAAAGCAGCAATGGAGATTATGGGGAACTGGGGGCTACCTCCTATTTATGCAGCTAATCCGCAAGCAGATATGGGCATGTTTCCTCTCCCTTATGCTGAAGAAGGCAAACCAGTGTGGGTTCCATCGGCAATTGCTCTAGGTCTTGGTGGCAATGCAAAGACCAAGCATCCAGATGAAGTTAAGCTGTATCTCGATTTCTGGGCTGAACCTGAAAACAATGCCCAGTTATTAACGCAAGCAAAAGCGTTTCCTGTATTTAAGGATGTAAATCCGGATCTGGATGCAACCTTGAAAGAATTGGTTCCGTATCTGAATGTTGGAACTTATAACTTCCTAGATCAAAATTGGCCGGCTGGAGTACAAGATACAATGATGAAGAATATTCAGAGTGTGATGGTTGATGGTGGTAAGACTTTCCCAATTGACAAGATGCTGGCTGAAATGGATAAAGTTTTCACGGAGAAAAAAGGTCAATAGTTATTAATGATAATAAGAATTGAGCGGTCAGGAGAGTAATTTCTCCTGAATTCTTAATTAAGATATGAGGGAGATTGGATGAGAAAACTGTGGGTACAGGTGCTTTTTATATTGCCGGCCTTTCTAATATTTAGCATATTTATTGTAATTCCAATAATAAGCAGTGTTTATTACAGTTTGACTGATTGGAATGGTTTGGATCCAGTGATTAACTTTGTCGGAATGAAAAATTATCATACCTTGATTAATGATTCAGAGGTATGGATTGCTTTAAAGAACACAGTTGTTTTTGCGGTCTTAGTCACCATTTTTCAAAATGTAATTTCGTTATTATTGGCTCTATTGGTGGATGGTTCGCAATGGTACTACCGTTATTTAAGAGTGGTATACCTAATTCCAGCATTATTGAGCGCTTTAGCCATTGGTTATATCTGGAGCTATTTGTATAACCCGGTATTTGGAATCATCAATACGTTTTTGGAAAACATCGGGTTAGGCCAACTGGCACAAGATTGGTTAGGAGACCCCAAATGGTCCATGTATAGTATTGTATTCACGAATTTATGGCAATGGGCTGGAATATCGATGATTATTTATATGGCGGGGTTACAAGCTATCTCAGCTGATTTATATGAAGCCGCGAATATTGATGGAGCGGGTAAATGGCAAACATTTGAAAAAATTACGTTTCCATTGATTGCACCGGCGTTTACGATCAATATTATGATTTCCATAATTGGCAGCTTTAAAGTGTTTGATATTATCTATGTGATGACTAAGGGCGGCCCGGGGACTGCTACGGAATCGTTAGCTATTCTCTTGTATAAGAAAGCATTTAACTTTAATGAAATGGGATATGGAACTTCGATTGCCGTTGTTATGTTCTTAATCATTCTCATCATCTCTATTTTTCAATTGTCGATCCTTCGTAAACGGGAGGTAGAGGCATAATGACATTAGCATGGGCAAGTAAAGCGAGCAAATGGATTATATTGTCTATTTGGACTTTGATTGTAGTTATTCCACTTATTATTCTAGTATCTGTATCTGTGAAATCTCCTCAAGACTTATTGTATACGACGCTAGGCTTTCCTAAGGATTTTATGTGGGATAATTTTGCGGAAGCTTGGAAAACAGCTAGTTTAGGCATGGCCTTTGGAAACAGCATCCTAATTACTGGATTATCTATACTAGGTGTTGTTCTAGCGAGTTCTTTTGCCGCGTATCCGCTAGCAAGGGTGAAGTCCAAATTTATAAGTACATTATTCTTATATTTTATCGCGGGGATTATGGTTCCGTTTCAGCTAAGCATGATTCCACTCTATAAACTACTTAAATTCTTACATTTGATCAATACACATCAAGGTGTAATTTTGATTTTCATCGCAATGTCAATTCCATTTTCAATATTTCTATATACTGGTTTTTTAAAGGGAATACCCAAGGAGCTCGAAGAGTCCGCTCTTATCGATGGTTGTGGCCCTTTTCGTACGTTTGCCGTAATCATTTTTCCGTTAATAAAGCCGGTGACAGCATCCGTCATTATCACAAACAGCTTATCCATCTGGAATGATTTTTTGGTGCCGCTCTTATTTCTACAAGAAAAGACAAGTCGTACCATTCCTATGGCGATTTTTACATTTACAGGCCAATACAATAGCAGCTGGAATATGATTTTTTCTGCGATACTACTAGGCACATTGCCGCTTATTATTACTTTCCTTTTATTGCAAAAGCATTTTATTAAAGGACTTGTAGGCGGAGCCGTTAAAGGTTAACTCAAATGAAGATCATGTTGCCAGTCTTACTATCATAGTTGAGATCACTGGCTTTGAGGTCGATGATATTGAAAATTGCTCTCCAACACCGTCTGTGGTTTTGGAGAGCAATTTTAATTAATAGGAGGAAATAAGAATGAATCACACATGGGAAATAACTAATTTAAGAACAAATGCTTTGATAGATCCTCTGGGTTTAGAGTCCTCAGCCACATTGTTAAGCTATGTCATTGAAACTTCACTTCGGGACCAGCTTCAAACCTGCTATCAAATTGTTGTAGCAACCTCGGAGGCGAAGTTGAGTCATGATTTAGGAGATATGTGGGATTCGGGAAAAGTTGAAACAAAAGCAACAAGCAATATTATCTATAATGGAAAAGCGCTAATTTCGAGGCAAAGAGTTTATTGGAAGATTCGGGCATGGGATCAAGAAAATCAGGTATCTAATTGGAGTAAACCAGCCTATTGGGAAGCTGGACTTCTGGAACAAACAGATTGGATTGGAACCTGGATTGGACAAGGCGATTTCTGGGGAGGAAACCGTTCGATGGTTCCGATGCTCGCCAAGGAGTTTGGGACAAGTGAAGATAAGATAATTACTGAAGCAAGATTATATATTAGTGGGCTGGGGTTGTTTGAAGCTCATATAAACGGCAGTAAGGTGAGTGAAAACTATTACGAGCCTGGTGAAAGTGACTGTAGAGATACGGTTTATTATGTGACCTATGATGTGACTGATCAGCTGAGGGACGGGAAGAATGCTATTGGTGTGCTTCTTGGAAATGGTATGTACGGTAATTATCATGAAGTCAGTACTCAAACGGGAGATCATCTCAGATACTCGAAAATGAATGGAGTTGCAGAGAGCACTTCCTGGCAAGGGCTATATGGAAGATTAAAAACGATTGTACAAGTGGAAATTAGGTATGAAGATGGATCTATGGATACTATCGTCTCCGATGAGAGCTGGGTTTTCACTGACAGCCCAACTTCCTTCTCTGGCTGGTTCGGTGGAGAGGATTATGATGCTACTAAAGAGATTGAAGGGTGGGACTGTGCAGGTACGCGAAGAGATAGCTGGAGTCAGGTGCAGGTAATGGAACCGCCGATGGGAAAACTGGCAACCAGAGAATGCCCATCTATTACAGTGTTTGAAAGCTATCAAGCTATATCGGTCATCCGATTATCCAATGGCCATTATCTAGTAGATATGGGCAGAAACGGTGCTGGAATCCCTGAGATTAATTTGACGAATATATCAAAGAGTATGGCCGGCGGAAAGATTACATTATTTCCAGGGGAAATTCTAAACAGCGAAGGTGGAGTCGACCAACGAACGTTAGTCGAAACCTTTGATTGGGGAATTGTATACAACAGCTACATTGTAAAAGGAGCAGAAGAAGAGAACTGGAAACCGACTTTCTCCTACCAAGGTTACCGTTATCTAGAGATAGTGCTTAGTGAAGAACTGGCTGATTGGAACCCCGAGGTTACTCATTTCAAAAATCATCTCTTGAGAACGAACAATGAAGTTATAGGTAGTTTTAAAACCTCAAGCGAAGATATCAATATGATTAATACGATTATTACACGCTCAATCGAGAGCAATATGTATAGCATCTTGACAGATTGTCCTCACATGGAGAAATTAGGCTGGACGGAAGTTAGTCAATTCATGTTTAATTCCATTGCTTCAAGTTTTGATATTCAGTCATGGATGAAGAAAATCACTAAGGACATTATGGACTCTCAAGAGGAGAGCGGAGAATCTATAGCGATTGCGCCTGAATACCAGCGTATTACTTTCCTGTACAAAGATCCGAATTGGGGCGGCGCGCTTATCCTGACGCCATGGGAGATCTATCAGGTTTATGGAGATTGGACCATACTGAAGAAAGCCTATCCGAATATGAAGGCCTATATTGAATATTTAAAAACCCAAACAACCGACAATTTATTAATTGGCTATGCCCAAATTGGTGAGTGGGGTGCATACGATAAATCTACGCCAACGGATTTCGTAGCGACAAGTGCTTATTATCGAATTGTAAATACAGTAGCAAAAATCTCTGACATTATAGGAAAAGTCGAGGATACAGGCTACTTTAAGGAATTAGCAGGGGCAATTAAAACAGCCTTTAATAACGAATATTACAGTGCAGATTCAGGTGTCTATGGTTCTGGAAGTCAGGCAAGTTATGCCTGTGCGCTATTTAGCGAAATTGTAGAAGAGCCCAATATTCAGAGGTCGATGGGCCTGCTGGTCCAGGCAATCGCGGTTACGGATTATCACTTAAGTACAGGTGAAGTGGCCTTAAAGCAAATGTTAACTGTTCTTGCTAAATATGGTCAAAACGAAGTCGTTTATAAGATGGTAACGAATAAAACGCAACCAAGCTACTTGTACTTTGTCAGTCAAGGGATGACAACCCTGCCAGAATACTGGGATATGGGTCGCTCGCTGAATCATGCCATGATGGGGCACGCCAAGGAATGGCTAACACGTTCTCTTGCAGGTATCTCTCCAACCTCTGCAGGCTATGACTCTTTTGATATCAAGCCGTATATCCCAGAAGATTTGGATGAGGCAGAAGCTACTTATAAATGTAATTACGGAATCATTGCTTCTCATTGGACCCAACATGCGGAAGATAAGAAGGTTACCTTAAAAATCACAATTCCAGTTGGTCCCATAGCTACTATTTATGTCCCAAAATGCAGCGGTGATATAGTTTATATGGATGGGAAAGAGATTTCTGCCTATCTAGATGAAAGCGGCTTGTATTTTGTGGTTAGTAATGTAGGGTCAGGCACGTATGTATTGTCTACTGAATTTAGTTAAATGAACCTACCCTAAAAGGAAAATGACTCTGCCTCCCAAAAGGGGCAGAGCAAGTATGATTAGAACTGTAAGGTTGCAAGCGCATTCACATTAAACTTGCCAATAGGGGTGGTGTAAATTTTAGAAAAAAACGGAGGGTTATCTTTGTAACAAAAGAGATTAAAAGGTTGGTTAGGAATATCATCTAAAAAAACGGAGGTAATTATTAATGCTCAGAAATCTTAAAAAAGGGATAGCTTTTGCATGTATCATTTTTGCTCTTGTATTACCGAATGCTAGCGTTTTTGCGTCTACAAACCCAATGACACTTCCCAGTGAATGGGCTTCTTATGGGACTGGGGACCCTTATGTAATGAAATACAACGGGGTGTTCTATCTTTATGCCAGTACTGCGAATGGCCAAACGGGTGTTAAATGCTGGAGTTCAACGGATACGGTGAATTGGACCTATGCGGGAATGTGTTCTACGGATGCCATCACTTTCGTAGCTTATGCGCCTGAAGTGGTTTATTGGAATGGAACTTTCTACATGTATACCTCTCCCAACGGAGGCGGTCACTATGTTCTAACCAGCAATAGTCCGACAGGACCATTTGTCAAAGTGACCGGCAATTTGGGTCACGGTATTGATGGGAGTGTCTTTATAGACGACAATGGTGGCTGGTACTTTTATAACTCAGGCTCCGATGGGTTGCACGGAGCCACGATGAGCAGTCCCGCATCCATCGGATCCGAGGTGACTCTTGGAGGTACACAAATAAGTGGACAGTGGACGGAAGCCCCAACCATGATTAAAAGAAATGGGGTTTACAATCTAACCGGAAGTGGAAATCATGTTCTTAGCACTGGATATAGGGTGAATCTATCGACTAATACAGCGGGACCGTTACAACCATTCACGCAAACTAGTACGCCAATTCTTTTGAAAACGGAAGGCGCCTTTAAGGGCTTGGGACACAGCAGCAACTTTATCGGACCGGACCTGGATACCTATTACACTACTTATCATAATTTAGCTAGTATACATCCTGCAGGCTATCCGATACGTCAAGTTAATTTTGATCCAATTGGCTGGAATGGTGACAAGATGGCCGTGTACGGACCTACAAATTGGTCCATGCCAAATCCTGCTCTGCCGAGCTTTGAGGATAGATTCAATAGAGCAGCTATAGGGGCGGGCTACTCCAATCTTAATGGAGGAACATGGGGGATTACGAGTAGTTTCCTTACCCAGACTGCAAAAGGAAGCTTAGCGTTTTATATTGATTATGAGAATACATTCACAACGGCTAGCAACTATACCGCAGAATATAACCTTAAAGAAGTTTCGAAAGGAACATTGGGACCCAAGCTTGGGGCTGTATATGGGTACGTGGATGCAAGCAACTACGGTGTTGCCATATTAAATGGCAATCTCAATCGGCTTGAGACCGTTATGTTAGTCGGTGGGGTATGGGGTCCGCAGGTGAATACGGCTTTACCAGCAGGCTTTGATATAACCAAATTGCATACGATTCGGATCGAGAAGTCTGGAACAACTTACAAGTACTTTGTTGACGGCATGTTGAAGGAAACTAAGATAACCGCAAGCTTGGGAGCGGGCAAGGTTGGTTATTTATCCTGTGATGACGAGGCTAACTTTGGCTACATTGCAGTCAGTAACAAAGTTAACGGAAGCGGCATATTTGATTTAAGCAAACCGATTCCTGGCACTATTCAAGCGGTTCATTATAATCTTGGTGGCGAAGGTGTAGGTTATCATGATACATCAAGTGGAAACGCAGGTGGCCAATATATCAGAAATGATAATGTGGATATCAGAAACAATCCTGAAGGTGGACATAATATTGGTTGGAACAGTACAGGAGAATGGTATAAGTACAATGTTACCGTTCAAGCAAACGGGGCGTATAATTTAGGTTTAAGATATGCAACAACAAATACCGGAACTCAAGTAAGGGTTTGGTTTGATGGAACCGATGTAACAGGTGTAGTAACCCTCCCTAGTACAGGAGGCTGGGATAACTGGCAAACCTATACGTTAAAAGGATTGAACCTAACGTCAGGAAACCATACTATAAGAGTTGAAACCGTTACTGGCGAATTCGATTTCTATACTTTGCAATTCTTTGCAGCGGATAACTCATCTTTCACTAAAACAGACAGCTTTACTTCCTCCTTCAGCGGTGATTGGAACTGGGTCGGTGGTGTCGGCTGGTCTATTGCAAGCGGGACAGCAAGCATAAATGATACGGGAAAACGGGTGATGGGAAGCACAGGGTGGACGGATTACACTGTTGAGACCGATGTCAACGGGATTGGTGGTTTAAACAGCGGGATCATGGTTCGAGTACAGAATCCTGCTCAGGGCGGTGCTGGCGATGATGCAGGTCTTGGAACCGATTTTTACCAGGGGTATATGGTCTCTCTTGCAACCGGTAACGTTACACTTGGCAAACAGAATTACAACTGGACCACATTAGCGTCTGCAGCCGGAACGTATAATCTCAACACCTGGTATCATATGAAAGTAGTTGTGAGCGGTAATAACATTAAAGTTTATGTTGTTGATATGGTCACTCCTAAAATCGACTATACTGACAACAACACTCCATTTATCAACGGAAAGGTAGGGTTAAGGGCCCACTTTGCCAATTCTCAATTCGATAACTTCAGTGTAATACATTAGATTTCTTAAACAAGCGGGTGGAGCCGAAAACAACTCTATCCTGCTTGTTTTTTTTACGCGTACATATTATGTTACACCTCTAATCGATTAACTGGAAAAACGCCTTTTAAAATGATCACAAATGGATGAAAAGTTTACTTAACTGCAAAATGGTCACGAAAGACATATTGGGGGGAATTACCGGTACATTCTCCAGCTAAATAAGCAAACCCCGCAAGTATAGCCTTTGGTTTTCAAGGTTTGTTCCAAACGGGTCCTGGGCTTTTCACTTTGCTTGGTACTTGGTTCTTAATGGTCGGCCAACCGTCAACCCAGACAATCGGATCAATCATTAATGGGCGACGAGTCGCTTCGTTGGGCAGGAGCGGATTGGAGGAATCAATCGCATGATAGACTATCCAATCGGTTCCCGAATCATCTTGAATAATTGAATTATGACCGGGGCCGACGAAATTTTTAGTTTTATTGTTGTCCTTGTCTAAATCTTCACCAATTAAAATTACCGTACCTGGGCTCTCAATGATATCATTGCCATCTGCGTCGAGATAAGGCCCCTTCAAGGATTCAGATCTTCCTACGCTGACTAAATACATACTGTCTTTACCAGCACAGCAGGAGCCAATGGAGCCGAAAAAGTAATAATAAGCTCCCCGCTTAATAATGTAAGGACCTTCGAAATCAGAGCCTGCAATCTGAAACTTCTCTCCCTGAATCGAAAGTCCATCCGCGCTTAACGTTATTCCATAAATCCCATTGAAGCTCCCCCAAATTAAATATTTAGTCCCATCCTCATCGACGAACAACATGGGGTCGATGGAATTCCTCACGCTAACCTGTGTGCTATCGAATAATTTACCTTTATCTTCGAATGGACCTGCGGGATTAGCCGAAATAGCAACACCAATCGCGGGATTTGAGTCGCCCCAATCGGAAAGGGAATAATAAAGATAATAGCTGCCATTATCAAAGCTGATGTCTGGTGCCCAGATTCCGCCATCCTTCTTCCAATCGGGTTTCGTTGTAAAAGCATCTCCAACGTAATTCCACTTCACGAGATCAGCGGATTTCACAATAGGCACAAGCTTGCTCTTTTCTCCTGTTTTCCACTCGTCTTCCGTGCCATATGCATAAAAGAAACCATCAGCTCCTCTAAGGATAGCAGGATCTGCAAGGACTGGCTCAAAGACTGGATTGGTATATGCGTTTTTGTAATTATGAAGGTAGCTTTCATTTATGATCGGCCATGCAAGTACGGTTAGGGCAATAAGGGCGATTACTGTGGTAAGAGTATAGAGCGATTTTTTACTCTTTTTCATATAAGATCACCTATCCTTTTCTGCTATTATTTACTTACTAATTTCAGACTGAAAATGTAACTGAATTAAATTATACTTCGAGAGCTGGGGACTTAATAGAAGCAATACTACAGGATTGCTGGCAGCAAGGATCAATTATACAGGTGATGACAAAAGAACACAGGATCGAATGTTGTTAACATTTGCTGACAGGTGATATGATGAAAATAGCTGTTTTGATAAAGGAGATTCCGCACTTGCGAAAAACAATCATTTTTATACTGAGTTGTATATGTGCGATACTTTGTTATTTTACGTTTATGTCTGCTGGGAAATTGTTTCGCTCTGATTGGAAGATGCCTGTAATTTCGGACCAAAAGCAGGCGCAATATCGCCTTGTTCTAATTACGCAGGAGCTGGAGACACTTTTCTGGAACAAGGTCCGCGACGGTGCACTCGAGGAAGCGCAGAAAGATGGAGCGAGTCTAGAGGTATGGGGGAGTTACAATAAAAATCAAGAGGATTTCTTAAAAGAAATTGAAATTGCAATCGATTCCAAAGTGGATGGCATTATTGTACAAGGGTTAGATACGGACGAGTTCAAAAACCTGACAAAAATTAAAGCTGCTTTCTATGGTATCCCCATTATCACGGTAGCAAATGATGTGCCGATGGCGGAAAGCCTTAGAAGGACGTACGTCGGTTCCAATCAATATTTGGCGGGACAGATGATTGCGAAACAGCTGATAACCGACATGGGAGAGGCAGGAAGCGTCATCCTCATGGGTGACAATCATCAGGAATTTTATCAGGAGCAACGGCTTAATGGTATTCAAGATGTGCTGAAGAACTACCCAAATGTCCGAACAGAATATGCGGAAACGGCTGAGACAATAGAGCAGATAACGACCACTACTCAGGATTTAATGAATCGCTTACCTGATGTAGATGCCTTTATTGCGATCAATGCGAATATTGCTAGTGCTATGCTTCAAGAAATCGGCAGACGCACTAAGATCGAGCCTTATTATATTTATTCATTCGATGACGGCCCTGAATCGTTGTCGCTGCTCAAAAAAGGGAAACTAGACGGGATAATCGAGCAAGCTCCAGATATGATAGGGAAAACTAGCGTGAATCTAATGTTGAAATGGCTGAGAGGGGAGACGGTTCCGCTCAATATGAACGGTTACCTCACTGATATTCGGATGCTGAAAGCGGTGGATGCACAATGAATAGTATTCAGAAGAAAATATGGATGCTTGCCACTTTCGTTTTAGTTATTATGGCGCTGATTTGGACAACGCTAACTTACTACAACCAAAAAACGCATAATCAATATAATGATATTCTGCAGCGATACTTACATATGAATGAAGTGACCACAACGAGCCAACAAATGATAACGGCCATCAACAACTATTTGATTTCGTCAACTCCTGCTACTCTGGAACAGGTAGATCTAAGCAAGCAGAAAATTCGCGAAGCGAAATACGAGGTTTATATTCTAAGAAATTCGGAGAATGATTTCGCTCTGACCAATTATATAAATTTGATTGACAGTCTCATTGAAACCATAGATCGCTCAGTCATGTTCCAGACTGAGAAAGAAACGGAGTCTTCTCAAAAGGCGGTTTTAGAAGCAACGCGCATTTCCAAATATATTTCGGAGATGACATTAACCTTGCTCGATAAAGAGCTGAAGACGTATGATCGTTTCTATCGCAGCATTATTGAACAGTCGAAGGAATTGAAAAAACTCGGGATTTGGCTGCTGCTGCTGATCACTTTCCTACTCCTGTTATTTACGTATTGGTTCTCATTAAGTATCACGAGACCAGTGTTGAAGCTGACTCAAGCTGCCAAGGAGTTGTCCAAGGGGCGGTTCGATTTGCGGATTGAAGTGGAATCCAATGACGAAATTTCCTTTCTCGCTAAGATGTTCGATCGCATGCGGATCAATATTAACACTCTAATCTTGGAAATTCAGCAAAAGGCGCAGCTAGAGAACGAACTGCAACAGAATAAGCTTCTGCTGCAGGAAAGCCAGCTGCGAAGCTTGCAAAGCCAGATCAATCCGCATTTCTTGTTTAACACGCTTAATACGCTTTCCAAGAAAGCTTACCTGGAAGGTTCCGAAGAAACAAGCGATCTGCTCGTGAGTGTTGCAAACTTATTGCGCTACAGCTTAAAGCGGCTGGACAGATCTGTAACGCTTTATGAAGAAGTCAAAGTATTGCAGCAATACATCCAGATTCAAAAAGCAAGGTTTACCGATCGCCTGCAATTTCATATGGAAATCGACGAGTCCTGCCTGCATGTACAGATTCCTGGCTTAACGCTGCAGCCGATTGTCGAGAATGCAGTGATCCACGCGGTTGAGCCCAAAGAAGACTTTGGTGTTATTTGGTTGCGTGTTATCGATGGAGACGAACAAGTAACGATCGAGATTGAAGACGATGGCCCGGGGATGGATGAGGATAAAATTAAGCAAATCATGGAAGAACATCTTATCGAATCTGAAGGACATTCGACAGGAATCGGATTCAGCAACGTCGTTAAGAGGCTTCGGCTTTTCTTCGGTTATGATGATGTAATGGATATTGAAAGTATTCCGGGGCGCGGCACGAAGGTTGTATTGAAAATACCAAAAACAAGGGGGATTGAAAAGTATGATAAAACTCCTGATCGTAGATGACGAACAGATTGAGCGTGAAGGATTGCAAGCGATTCTGCTGAAGGGCTATCCAGAGCTCATAATCGAACAAGCAAAGAACGGAAAAATAGCATTAGAAATGATAGCAGAGTTCCAGCCCGATTTAGTTTTAATGGATATCAAGATGCCTGGGATGAACGGTCTTGAAGCTATCGAACGAATCAGTGCAGATTATCCCAGAATCAAATTCGTTATGGTTACGGCATATGATACATTCGAATACGCACGGATGGCAATCAAGCTAAACGTGAAGGACTATTTGCTCAAGCCGAGCAAGGCCAGCGAAATCGTCGCGACTGTGGGAAAAGTACTCATCCAAATTGAAGAAGAACGAAAGTCCCTTGAGACCAGCAGGCTGCAACAAGATGTCCTGCAAAGGTCATTACCACTAGTTGAAACCGATGTTGTTACTCAGCTGTTATTCGATCATGTGCATGAAGTGCATTTAGAGGAATTGGTCGGGCTGTTGGATATCCCAACGACGAATGAGAAACTCGTAATGATCGTCTTGTTACCGCCTGGCTCGGAAAACTTCTATTCTGCGATCAAAGAGAAGGTTAGACAGACAGGAAGCGGTTGGGTTGGTGCATTGAACGGGCGCCAGCTTCCGATCATCGTGTTCAGGGAGCCCGACAAGTCATTCCGCGCGCAAGCGGTTGTTCTTGCTCAAAAAATTCTCTCTTTAACTAAAGCTGATGTCGGTGCGGGCTGGTTTATTGGGATCGGAAACGCATACGATTCTTTGGATCAAATCCGGCAATCTTATCAAGAATCGCTTATCGCTTCCATGGATACGACGCTGCATGTCAAATACCGTTTTTATTCAGATGTCCCAGTTCTGGGGGCAGCTCTTGACGGGCATCAGGTTAAACAACAGGAAAAGCAGATTTTTGATCAAATACGACTCGGACAATGGGAGCAAGTGCATACGAATGTCATGAGTTTCATTCAACGTTATGAGAACGAAGGCGTTGATCTGTTACAAACACAGCAGCGTGTGCTGGAACTCCTCTGGATCGCTTCGCGAGTTCTTAGCGATATGGGTGTTGAAGCAGAGACTCCGCTTTATTCCTTTCAAGCTCAGGATTATCGGCAATTAAGCGCTGAATCAGGTAGATTGCTTAACCGCTTGAAGCAAACGTATGTAGAGTATAATGATCGACTGGAGCCCGACACGATCCAACAAATCAAACAACATATTATCAATCACTCCAACGAAGATATATCACTGGATGCAATAGGGAAAAAAGTAGGTTTAAGCCCGTTCTATATTAGCAAAATGTTCAAGGAACAGCTCGGAGTGAATTATATCGATTTTCTAACGGAATGTCGGATTGAAAAAGCCAAGAAACTGATGGGTGATCCCGAGAAAAGCTTAAAGGAAATTTCATTCGAAATCGGTTATCACGATCCGAACTATTTCAGCAAAGTATTTAAAAAAATGTGTGATGTTTCACCGACAGAGTATCGGAAGACGCTTCTCGGCAAGAAAAGGTTATCTGTTGATGAGATTTAGCGGAGAAGGAGCGAGACCAATGAAGGTGGTTTTTATCCAAATTAGGCTGATCCTGCTTATGCTGGCCTTAATCGGAGGCGTTTCGGCTTGCAAAGGGGATGGAGAAGTGGCTGGTACGCAGCAGATGACTCCATCTAAGCAGCCTGCAATCGAAGATTCTGATGGTAGCACAACACCTTTTAAGAATAAGATTAAAATTGGCTTCTCCATGGATACCTTAAAAGAGGAACGTTGGCAGAAGGACAAAGATCTGTTTAAGAAGGCTGTGGAGTCGTTAGGTGCAGAAGTGGAGATTATGGCGGCTAATGGTGATGACGCTGTACAAATTATGCAAGCTGAAACTTTGATTAGTCATGGTATCGACCTCCTTGTTGTTGTTCCCCATAACGCTGAAGCAGTTGCGTCGATCGTTAAGAAGGCTCATTCGGCTGGCATTAAGGTGCTGGCTTACGATCGACTCGTTAAAAACGCGGATGTCGATTTATATGTTTCCTTCGATAATGAGCAAGTAGGGGAAATGCAAGCAAAAGCAATCACACGATTGGTTCCCAAAGGGAAATATGTGTATATCGGTGGCGCTGATACAGATAATAATGCCCATTTATTCAAAAAAGGCGTGTTCAACGTGCTTCAACCTTTGATCGACAAAGGGGATATTACGGTTGTATATGATCAGTGGACTAAGGACTGGACTCCCGCTAATGCACTAGCGAACATGCAAGCTGCACTTAAGGCTAACAACAATCAGATTGATGCGGTCATTGCTGCGAATGACGCAACAGCGGGCGGTGTCATTCAGGCGCTTACGGCACAAGGAATAGCAGGGGAAATTCCAGTCTCTGGGCAAGATGCTGAGCTTGCTGCTGCACAGCGGATTGTTGAAGGTACACAAACCATGACTGTTTATAAGCCGATCAAATTGTTAACTGAAAAAGTAGCGGAGCTTGCGGTCAAGCTGGCAAGGGGTGAAGAAACTGGCGCAGACAGGAAAGTGAACAACGGCAAGATTGAAGTGCCATCTGTCCTGCTCCCGCCGATCACCGTAGACAAGCTCAATATTGACGATACCATCATCGCTGATGGCTTTCATTCCAGAGAAGACGTTTATAAGAATGTTAAAAATAAATAGTTTTGACTATCTAATCGTCAGGGTAAATCCTCTGGCGATTATTTTTTTATGGAGCTAAATCGCTAAAATGAGTTGTATAACAAAAAATGCTAGGTAAAACAAATTAAGGAATATAGTTTTTAAATCATGCTGCAGCAAGTCGTGTAGAATTTGAAGTCAGGCTGTACACCAATCCTAATAGATTAGGAGTTCGTTACGAAAGCGATATTCGAAATCACGGCACAAACGAATATTCTGTCCATTAACGCTTCCATTGAGGCTGCGAGAGCTGGGGTGCATGGCAAAGGATTCGCGGTTGTTGCGAATGAAGTGAGAAATCTTACGGAGCAAGGGAAAAAGTCGGCTAAACACATTCAAGAGACCATATCTGTTATCCTGGCCCAAACGCATAATCTTGTAAATGTGGTAAATAATACGAATATGGTTAATTACAATCAGAAAAATGCCGTATCCCAAATAAGTAGTTGTTTCCTCAATCGAGAATATCTCGGCTGTTTCCGAGCAAACGACTGCTTCGACGGATGAGATCGCCTCCTCTGTAGAAGTACAAACAGATTCGATTAAGGAAGTCTCCAAACATGCGAACCGTCTGGTTGATCTGATTGCAGAGCTGAAAGACGCTGTATCCAAGTTTAAGGTGGAGGATTAGTTTAAAAAAGATTAAAAAAGTATAGACGGTAATAAAAGAGTGCTATTGTATTGCGCTTTCATGAGCCTATTTCGGTGATATAGTAAGCCTGTAAGTAAATAAAGCGAATTTGAGAGGGGTATTTAAAGTGAAAAAAGGATTAAAAACAATTTCTCTAATACTTGTTATTATGTTGTTAGCTACGATGGTTGCAGCATGCAGCAAAAAAGAAGGCGAAAGTAGTAAACTCAGTGTAGGTATCGTATTGCCAACCAAAGATGAGCCGAGATGGGTACAGGACGAACAAAGATTCAAAGATGCGCTGTCCGGTTCAAAATATACGACTGAAATTTTGTTCAGCCAAGGTTCTTCCGCTAAAGAAAAAGAAAACGTTGAAACATTGATTAGCAAAGGAATCCAAGTTCTAATTATCTGCCCTCAAGATGGCGATGCAGCAGCAGGCGCAGTAGAAGCAGCTAAAAAAGAAGGCATTAAGGTAATTTCCTACGATAGACTTATTACGAGTACAGATGCAGTAGATTATTATGTTACGTTTGACAGTGTTGCAGTAGGTGCAGCTCAAGCTAAATATCTGGTTGATCATGCAAAAGGTGCTGGTGAACCATTATACTTATACGCTGGTGGTGCAGGAGACAATAATGCTTTCTTGTTCTTCGAAGGCGCATGGAAAGTGCTTCAACCTAAAATCAAAGACGGAACGTTCAAAATCGCTAACTCCAGCGAAGCTATTGCTTTGAAGGATAGCGCTGAGCTTTCCCATGAACAATTAGCTAAAATTATCGGTCAAGTTACAACAAACTGGGATGCAAACGATGCGAAAAATAAAGCTCAAACGCATTTGACAGCTGCAGCTGCAGATATGAAGGGCGATGTAGCCATCCTTGCACCAAATGATGGTACTGCTCGTTCAATTGCAGATGTATTCTCATCCGATAAAGCCGTTACAAGCTTTGTAGTAACAGGTCAAGATGCTGAGAAAGCGTCCGTTCAATACATCCTCGATAGCAAACAATCGATGACCGTGTTCAAGGATGTTCGTACACTTGTTAAAGATGCTATGGGAATGGCGGTATCCATCCTTGATGGTAAGTCACCTGAAACAACTGGTGAATACGACAATAAGAAGATCAAAGTAAAAGCTAAACAAACAGACGTTATCGTTGTAGAAAAAGCCAACGTGAAGAAAGAGCTTGTTGATTCAGGCTATTATAAAGCAGAAGATTTCACAGGATTGTAAGAGATTCTGTATTAGAAAATCATCATAGTCAGGACGGAATAGTGATAGATACGTCTATCACTATTCTGCAATTGTAATAGCTGTTTGGTTAAGGAGGTCATAACAATTAGCGAATATATACTTGAAATGGAAAAGATTTTTAAAGAATTTACTGGTGTCAAAGCACTTACCGATGTCAATTTCAAAGTGAAAAAAGCCGAAATTCACTGCTTGATCGGTGAGAATGGGGCAGGAAAATCCACGTTGATGAAAGTGCTCAGCGGTGTTTATCCTCACGGTACCTATGATGGCGATATTGTGTTCGAGAATAAAGTGCAGGAGTTTCATCATATCAGCGATAGTGTGAAGACAGGCATCGCAATTATTTACCAGGAGCTTGCATTATTCCCGGATCTTACGGTATACGAGAATATTTTTGCAGGCAATGAAGTGAAGCGTGGTGCATTCGTCGACTGGAATCAGACAATCGTCAAGGCTAAGCAAATGCTGCAAAAGGTTAAGCTCAACATTAATCCAGAAACCTTGGTTAAAGATTTAAGTGTAGGTAAACAGCAGTTAGTGGAAATCGCCAAAGCGTTAAGCAAAGAAGTAAAGCTGCTTATTCTCGACGAACCGACGGCAGCACTTAACGAAAACGACAGTGCAAACCTGTTGGAGCTGATGCGCGATCTTAAGAAACAAGGTATCACCTGCATTATGATTTCACACAAGCTGAAGGAAGTTATTTCGATCGCCGATAAAGCAACTATTCTCCGTGATGGCCGGACCATCTGTACCTTGGATGCTTCCAAAGGGGAAATTTCAGAAAGCGTCATTATCAAGAATATGGTTGGTCGTGAAATTGATGATATTTATCCGAAGCGAGCAAACAAAACGTTTGGCAATAAAGTGCTTGAAGTAGCTAATTGGTCTGCTTATGATCAGGGGTTAGGTCGAAATCTCGTAAAGAATGTAGATATGCACGTTAAAAAAGGCGAAATTGTCGGGATAGCCGGCTTAATGGGCTCAGGACGAACGGAGCTGGCATTAAGCATCTTCGGGAATCCGAAGTCTTATAAACTGCAAGGTGAGTTAAAGCTAGAGGGTATTCCACGGAAATTCACTCATACAAGCGATGCGATTCGTGCAGGTATTGCTTATGTTACTGAGGATCGCAAGGGTGATGGGCTGTTTCTGACTCAAGATATTAAGAGTAATATAACGACAGCAAATCTTAAGGGTATCTCTAAGAATGGCATTATCAACGATAACGAAGAGGTTAAAATCGCAAATGTTTATAAAAATTCTTTGAATGTGAAAGCACCATCTGTAGAACAAATCGTCGGTAATTTGAGCGGTGGAAATCAACAGAAAGTATCATTAGGCAAGTGGTTGTTCGTCGGGCCAAAGCTGCTGATCTTGGATGAACCAACTCGTGGAATCGACGTAGGAGCTAAATTCGAAATATACACGATTATGAATAAGTTAATTAGTGAAGGCATGAGCATCATCATGATTTCATCCGAGCTAGGTGAAGTACTAGGGATGAGTGATCGGATCTATGTCATGGCGGAAGGCAAAATCAAAGGCGAGTTGTCGAAGGATCAAGCTGACCAAGAAAAAATTATGCAACTTGCTACACAATAGGAGGAACAATTTTGAATTTCTATAATGAAGTGAAGTCGTTAGTCAAAGTAAATATCCGTGACTATGGCATGTACATTGCCTTGTTCTTCATCATGCTTACCTTCTCTATTATGACGGATGGACTGTTTATGTCTTCCCGTAATATCAGCAATTTATTGGATGCTACAGGATACATTGCCGTATTAGCAGTTGGGATGACACTGGTTATTGTAATTCGTCACATTGATTTATCAGTCGGTTTTGCAGCTGGGTTTCTCGGTGCGATTACCGCGATTCTCCTGACAAAAGCTGGCGTACCTTTTTATATAACTATTCCGATTATACTTGTACTTGGGATTGTGGTTGGGTTGTTTAATGGTGTATTAGTCGCCAGATTCGGAATTCCTTCTTTTGTTGCCTCATTGGCGGGTATGCTCATATTCAGGGGTGCACTGCTTCAAGTGACGGAGAAAACCGGAACCATTATCATCGATGACGATCACTTTAACGCAATCGGCAATGGGTTTATTCCTTCCATTATCGAAGTTAACGGTTTGCATTTGCTCTCGTTAATTTTGGGCTTATTGTGTATTGGGTTGTACATCTATAGTGAATTTTCCAACCGTGCAAGTAAGCTTAAGTATCAATTTGAAGTTGTTTCCAACAAAGTTTTCACGTTGAAATTGGTGTTCGTTTCAGCTATCATCGCTTATATTACCTGGATCCTAGCAGGGTATAACGGCTTCTCTTGGACAGTAGTAATTATGCTGGTTGTTGTTGCGGCTTATCATTTTCTCACATCTAATACGGTGCTTGGCAGACATATTTATGCTGTGGGCAGTAATCCAGAGGCAGCGCATCTTAGTGGAATTAGCGTTAAGAAAATTACGTACATTGTGTTCGGTTCGATGGGCATGCTCTCGGCACTTTCGGGGATACTGTTCACTGCTCGTCTACAATCGGCTACGACAACTGCTGGTACATTGTTCGAGCTTGATGCGATTGCAGCCGCGTATGTTGGCGGTGTATCCGCTGCTGGTGGGGTCGGTAAAGTAACGGGGGCTGTTATCGGAGCGATCGTTATGGCTTCCTTAACCAGTGGAATGAACCTAATGGGAGTCGGAATTTCCTACCAGTACATGATTCGCGGAGCTATATTGGCCTTAGCTGTTATCTTCGACGTCATGACGCGTAAGAAACGTGGCTAAATAATAAATAGTAAATAAAAGAAGAGCAGACTGGAACATGATTTTTATGTTCTAGTCTGCTCTTTTTATTCAATTCCCATTTCTTTAGCCCTGGCATTCACTTCGGCAATCATCTTATCTAATCCTTTGGCTTTATAACCGTCGATGATTTCTTGCCATATCACTTCTACGGGCTTACTGCTTAGCATCACCTTAACCATATCATCATTGTCATAAATCGAGAAGCCGTCTTTGGTGGGAGTGGACAGATAGGTTAGTCTTCTGTCAAAGGTCTGTTTGGTTGTTGTTTTCATCGAGAAGTCGATCAGCTCTTGCAGGGCTTGGTGTCCTTCAGCGGAAACATTGGTATAAGCAGGATTAAGCTTAAACATGCCATCCCAATCCAGCAGATTAAACATGGTATAAATGGATGGGTACTTCGTAAACAAATCGATATCAGGATGGAGCGCGGTAATGGTATCCCCGCTTTTTGTATAATCGGTACCTTGCAAGCCAAAACGTTTCATTTCTAGAAACTCAGGTGTATTCAGATAATCGAACAACTGAAGGATGCGGTCCATTTTCTTGTCATCGACTTTGGCTGAGATATAACTCTCTGACCAGAAGGAGTTAAAAACAGCATGATATCTGTTTCCGTCCAAAGATTTTAGCGGCTTTAATAATTTTATTTTATCGTAAAATGTTTTATCGTCAGGGTGCAGCTCTAGCCACCTGTTTTTATAAATATTCCGATCAACCGACCGAGTTCCATCCGAGGTTATGAAAGCAGCGACCTTGCCTTGAGCGAATTTATCAAAGCTAACTTCACCTTTAGTTGAAGGCAAATCTGGATCAATTAACCCTGAGGTATAGAAATCTCTAAGCAATCGCAAGGAGGCAATAGAGTTTTTCGAGAAAACGGCAGGAATGAACTTGTCATCCTCCTTAATCCATTTGAAATCACTTCCGCTGCCATCACTTGTAGCTGCTGGGGAGCCGTATAGCCAGAATAATCCGCCAAGCAATAAGGTGCTGCTGCTCAAGCCATCAATTTTTGTGTGTTCAGGGTCTTTATCGACAATAGCCTTTAACATGATTCTGAACTCATTCCAGGTTTCAGGTTCTTTAGTGATGCCTGCTTTCTGAGCCAGATCCCAGCGATAGGCGACAACTCTATCCAAGACATTATAATCCGTATTGTCGTAGGTTTTACGTGGAATGGAGTAGAGCTTGCCATTTTCTTTGAGGTCTTGAATCTCTAGATTAGATAAGTAGCTTTCTAGATGGGGGTAGGCATCGAGATTCTCAGGAACGGATTTAATAACACCCTGAGATATCCAGTTTCGATAATATTGCGTTCCTAGAGCATCCACAGCGAAGATGTCGGGAAGCTGATCGGACGAAGCCCACATTTGGAGCAGCTGGACATAGTCAGACGACATAATTTCTATTGGTTTAATTTTGATATTTAATTTCTGCTCTAATTTCTTGAGCAGGGGATCAGAGTCGACAATATTCTGTGTAAGATCCCAGATCGCAACAGATATTTCCATTGGCTCATCTTGGGTAGAGGATGAGGATGGTTCACTGACCGTTTTATTGCATCCAGCTCCAAGGGAAACAACTAATCCAAGGATGATGCTTAACGTCAAAAGCTGCCTCAGTCGTATCATGTTCATTCCTCCTATTGTTTAAATTGCCGTGGAGTATGGTTCGTATATTTCTTAAATAGTCTAATAAAGTAAAAGTAATCTCTGAACCCGATTTGCTCGGCTATTTCGCTAATAGATAGGGAGGTTGTTTGGAGTAAGCTTTTTGCTTGCTCCAAGCGCAGCTTGGTCAGGTATTCGGTGAAGGTTACTTGTAATTCCTTAGTGAAAAGCTGACTGAGATAGTTGGGATTTAAGTAAAAATTCTTGGAGATGCTTTGGATGGAGATATCATTTCGATAATTCTCATTCATATATTTAATGATTTCTTTTAAATTGGCGTTTTTCGTTCTGTGCTCTGTTTGGTGTAGGGCTTGTGAGTTCGTGCCTTTAATAGCTTGCTTCATATTGGCAACCATAGCTTCAAAGCTCAGATATAGGTAATATAGCTGTTCTTTGCTGAATACATACTCATCCGAAGTTACTTGAGTTTGATCGTCATTAGTATGGAAATAGACACTGTTATAAATTTTTAAGGCATGGAAAATGGTCAAGCAGCTTTTATTATCCGCGAGAAGCAACTCGTCTAGAAGCTTTCTCACTAGCACGATATCTTTCATTATAACTGCTTTTTCAAGCTGTTTTACGAGCTGATTGGCTTTGATTTCTAGGGATCGATCATTTTCAATAAAATAATCGGCTTGACCTACAATAAAGAATTTCCAAGCTTTTGTAGTCGCGATATCGATGCTTTTAGTGATATTTTCCAGAGAACGTGTTGTTTGCTGAATCCCTATTCCCTTAATTCCTGCTGGGATATTCGTGCCAATAAACCTGGCATAGGAGGAGTCATCTTGAAACTGTACAATATAACTAAAGCTGGCACTTCCCGAATTAATTCTTAAATAGCGGTCACCCTGACTAAAAGGCAAGCACCCTTTACCAATCGAAACTAAGACATATAACGTTTCTGTATTAAGCTCTTCATCCAACAAAATAGCATCGAATGCAGCCTGGGTTGTTATGGAAGGTGTCTCTTGGAATAATTCCAGTAAATGATATTCATGCTTTTGCTTTTGTTCATCTAATAGTTTAGTTGCCTTTTTAAGCAGCAGATTAATCTCATCATCATCAAAGGGCTTTAAACAGTAGCCTAGAACCCCAAATTTTAAAGATTGCTGAACATATGTAAACTCGGCAAACCCACTAATTACAATAAACTGGATATGGGGATCCAGCTCTTGAATTTGCTTGATTAATTCCAGCCCTGAGATACCAGGCATCCGAATATCTGTAAAAACGATATGTGGTTTGAGACTCGCTACCAATTGCAAAGCTTGAGCGCCATTATTAGCTTTTCCTACTACTGTAAAACCGGATTTTGCCCAATCTACACCTGCTTCAAGGCTTTTTAACACCAAATTCTCATCGTCCACCAGCAGCACTCTATACATCTGTGGTTCCTCCTAATTGCATGATGTTAGTGGGCATAGTAAGCGTTATACAGGTTCCGATTCCAAGCTCGCTTTCGAAGGTTAATCCATGCCCCAGACCATAAGCCAAACGAAGTCTATTATTTACGTTAAAAATACCAATACTATCATTGTAGGTTATGTAACCGTCTCTATTAGCGGCGAGCGAAGTACCTTCAAGCAGCTTGTTTTTAATTTCCTGCAATTTATGTGATTCAACACCAATTCCATCGTCCCTGATTTGGATAATCAGCGTATCCCCAGCAACAATTTCCCCTTGGATGATTAACATCCCTTTTGAAGTTTTGGGCTCAAGCCCATGGAATATGGCATTCTCGACTAATGGCTGCAGAATCATTTTCATAACGGGCAGCAGCAGAGCTTCTTCGGTGAAGCTGTATCTGACATCGAATCGCTCTTCGAAACGAATATGCTGGAGGAATACATAGTTTTTAATCGCGGTTAATTCTTGATCAAGGGTAACAAATCCAGAGCCTTTGATGCTGTAATGAAATAATTTCCCTAGTGCATTGGTCATTGCGACAATTTTACTATTGCCTTCCTCGTAAGCAACTCCCTTGATAGATTCCAGTGTATTGTATAGAAAATGAGGGTTAATCTGGCTGCGAAGAAAGGCGGATGCCGACTTTTCCTTCTCAATCTCAGCTTCATAGAGGTTAGTGGTTGTATCGACAAGCTGATTAGTTAATAAGTTGATTTCACCCAGCATCCCATTTAATTTTTCGGCAACGACCTTCATCTCGATATTTCCTTCAAGCTGGAGCTTCATCGTTAAATCATTGAGATTACCGGCTTTAATGCGATTCATGAATTTCACCAGCATCTGAATCGGAGAGAGAATGTTATTCGCAATTACTGCAAACGGCAGAGCCATTAGGAGCAGCGCAATCAGAATAATCATAATACTGCGGCTGCGAACAGTTGAAAGCTCGGATAAGAGGACTTTTTCCGGCACGAAGCTGAGAATAGTCGCTTTAATTTGGGTTATTTGCTCAATTTGCACAGCTCCTTGGACCCCGCCGATGGTGCCGCTTAGCTTCTGATCGGGTTTATAATCTTTGCTGAGCGTACTGATGTTTTTAGTTATATCAGGTGTGTTGCTATCCGGGAATACATGGCCATATCGATCAATTAAATAAAAGCCTACACTTTCTTCCGTATTGGCTAGATCTTTATTAAAGAACATCGAGTTTACGTTGACAATCACAGCGATTTCGCCAATTCGGATACCATCCTTCATGGTATTCAACCCGTTTGAGAACAAATTCTGCGCAAAAACAATGTAGTCTCCCTTATTGCCGCTATAGAAAAACTTCTCAATGCCGCTTACATAAACATTATTATGATGATTGATTTCATTTTCGAGATGTTGAATATTTCCGACGCCGCCATTTAAGCTATACCTCGTACCATTAGCTCCAATCAGGATAATATCATCTATGCCTTTGCGGCCAGCCTTTAGTGAGATGATCTTCCGATCCAATTCCTTAGACAAATCATAAGCAGCCACGTTATCGGTTTGCGTTAAAAAATTCTGCGTAGTAGGGTCGAAACCAAGGTTGAGCATGATCTGGCTAACTTCTTCGTAATTCTGAGTGGTAGCTTTAGTAAACTTATGTATGATGTCTTCCGAATATTGATTATTATCCTTGATTACTATGCCAGAGGTCTGGATGTACATGGAATAAATGATGGTTAACATAATGACAAGCAGGCAGGATAAAGCGATTAAAATTTGTGTTCGAATCTTCAGTTTTTTGAGAAAACCCATAGAGTAAACATCCCCTCACCTTCAAATATCATTATACAAAAGATTCGCTTGGAACAGGAGACTTCTCATTCAAATCCTAAGATTTATCCATTTATCCATAACTTGCTTACATACGTTCTTTTAATAATATTATTTATACTGAGTTCAGTATCCAAGGTGGCTTGTAAACGGCTGCATGCGATAACTCATTTATTAAAGGGGATTTCATCGATGAAGAGGAAACCAAAAGCAATCTTTACTTTATTGACCGTTTCCATGCTGGCATTATCATTACTAGCTGGCTGTGGAGGTAAAAGTGCAACGGAGACTACTAGTGCGCCTACGGCTGCTCCAACTGAAGCGGCGGCACCTGCAGAAACGCCTGCCCCTACAGCTGCGGCTACTGAAGCGCCAAAATCAACAGAGCTTGAAGGTAAAGTTGTTTTCTGGTCGATGTGGAGCAGCTCGGAACCACAATCCAAGGTGATTGATGCAGCCGTTGCCGAGTTTAAAGCAGCTAATCCTAAAGTGGAATTGGAAGTAAAGTTTACAGGGCGTGAGCTCGGCAAGTTAATTAAACCAGCTTTAGATGGTGGACAACAGGTCGATATTTGGGAAGGCGACCCTGAGAAATTAATTGGCAATTTAAAGGATCATGTGCTTAAGCTTGATGATTTAATAGCTCAACCAGCTATTGGAATGGATGGGAAATCCGTTAAGGATTCTATAATACCGAGCTTGATGGAATGGACCAAATCGCTTTCCACAGTAGCAGGAATTGAAGAAGGCTATTATGCGATTCCGCAACAGCCATTTGCTGTATTATTCTTCTACAATAAAGCACTCTATGAAGCCGCAGGAATTACCTCTGTACCTAAAACCTGGGAAGAATTCATCGCGGATGCTGAATTATTGAAGAAGTCCGGCGTTGCTCCAATCACATTTGATGATGCTTACCGAGATTTGTTTATTGGGGGCTATCTAGGCAGTGCAATGGGCAGTGACTGGGTTGATCAGCTGGTTAAAGATAAAACAGGTGAAATGTGGAAGGATCCAATCGTCCTGCAATTTGCTAAGGATATTCAGAATTTAACAGATAAAGGATACTTCTCGAAAAAGATTGCAGGCAGTAAATACCCAGCAGCTCAACAAGACCTCGTGTTAGGAAAATCTGCCGCTTACTTGAATGGTACGTGGTTGCCTAATGAAGTATCCGAAACAGCAGGTGCAGATTTTAAATGGGGATCCTACCAGTTCCCAACTGTAAGTAACGGCAATGACAAGGGTGGACAGCAAGGACTTAACTTTGGTGCACAAGCACTTCTAATTAATAAAGACAGCAAAAACGCTGCAGCAGCTTTCGAGCTTGTTAAATATCTGGTTGGTAAGAAGGCCCAAGAAAGCATGGTTAAAGATGCAGTTGCCATACCAGCAACAATAGACACGGCTTGGCCGGCACCATTAGCAGAAGCTGAAGTAGCCTTCAATAATGCCAAGGTTAATATGCCTTGGGGCTTCGGAATTGACAATGGCGGAGATTTCTCAGCTAATACGGTAATCCCAGTATTCATGGAATTGGTTACTGGCAAGCTTAAAGCAGAAGCTTATGTAGCTAAAATGGCAGATGAAGCGAAAAAATTCTACACAGGTAAGTAATCGGTTAATTTAGTTTAGCGGTCTATGTATAGCAGTCAATCAGATTGTTATACATAGATCATCATTTTTGGTCTGCATACGGATTTATAGCTCTGGAGGTATATTATGAGGATCAAAAAACCAATCATAGCGCTTTTCCTTGGACCCGCGGTAATCATCTATTTTGCGATTTTTTTCTACCCAACTCTTCGAACCGGATTAATGAGCTTCTATAATGTAGAAAGTATTTCTAGCCAGTTTTCGGAATGGAGTTTCATTGGTTTAGACAACTATGTGGATCTTATCCATAATTCTTATTTTACAGGCTCGGTGTGGAATGTTCTGAAAATATGGATTATCGGTGGAGCACTCGTTTTTTTCTTTGCTTTCTTATTTGCCGTTATTATTTCTTCTCAGGGAGTTCGTTGGAAAGCTTTTTGGCGTTCATTGATCTTCTTGCCTAATACGGTTTCCGCGGTTGTCTTATCGATCGTATGGCTGCAATATGTCTATAATTATGACTATGGATTTCTCGCGAAACTCTTTAAAATGGTTGGCTTGAACTCGCTTGCCGAAATTCAATGGACCGATGATATTCATTTGTTTATCTCTATGCTGTTGGCTTACTGCTTCGGTTGTATCGGTTATTTTATGCTGATCCTCAATGCGGGAATGGACCGAATCCCTCAGGATTATTATGAGGCTGCTTTATTGGAAGGGGCCAATGCTTTTGATAAATTCTTTAAAATAACCCTGCCACTGCTGCGAGATGTATTTCGGACTACCTTGGTGTTATGGACGATTACTTCAATTAACTTTTTTGTTTGGTCCGCGACATTTGGCTTAGCAGATCCCCATACGATGACACCGGGTTATTTTATGTATTTACGAGTATTTGGCAATTCAAGATCTGTTTATATGGATGATGCTTTCAATATTGGTTCTGGTGCTACAGTTGGGGTTTTAATCACCTTGGCGGTAATTGTTTTGTCCTCCTTAATCAACCTGTTTTTCCGTAAAGAACGTTTAGAATACTGAGGTGAAGGTGAAATGATGGAGAACAGAATTCTAAAAACGAGACTAAGTCTTTTACTCAGATACATTCCACTTATGGCCTGGCTTGGCTTTACGATCGTTATTTTTGGTTATGCCATTCTAGCTTCGCTGAGCACAACGCGAGAAATATTCTCTAATACCCTGTTGAAAAGCGGGATTCACTTCTCCAACTACATCGATTTATTCAAAAATCTCAATATGGGGCTATATTTTTTGAATAGCGTCATCTACACGGTTACAGCTTGTATCGGTATAATAGTTGTTGTAGCTCCTGCTGCTTATATATTAGGGAGAGTCCAATTTAGAGGGAAACGCTTGGTTAATTTAATGTTCCTCTCTGCGCTTTCATTACCAGGCTTATTGATTTCGATTCCGTTATTCTCGCTTTTTATTCAGCTTAAGCTGACGGGTTCAATAAGCACCTTAATCCTGATTTATGTGTTTACGAATGTCCCTTTTGGAGTGTTCTTATTAACTGGCTTTTTCTCCTCGATACCGAAGGAGCTAGAGGAATCAGCAGCAATAGACGGCTGTGGTCCCATTAAAGCCTTTATGAAAATCATCATGCCTATAGCGCAGCCCGGGTTAATTACCTTGTCGATATTCAACTTTATGGGCATCTGGAATGATTATTTCTTTGCGCTTATCTTTGCGAATGATCAGAAACATCACACCTTGGCTCTTGCGCTGCAGTCTATCGTTTATGGCTACACCAACACAGGTAATTATGCAGGTATTTTTGCCGCAGCTATGGTCGTGTTTATTCCTACCTTTATTCTCTATATATTTGTCTCGAGGAAGATTGTCGCAGGCATAACGGTTGGTTCGGTTAAAGGTTAATTTGGGGAAAAGAGAGTGAATGGGATGAAAGTAAGGATGTCTAGCTTGACGATTGAAGGAGCTCTTATAGAAGGCGAGAATCCGCTTCCAATGTTTAGAAGCAGGGATCATCACAGAGAGGTTTTTGTGAATGAGAATTATGTGGATGAGCATAAGCTGAATCTTGGTAACGACACTGGGGAGAGATACTTGCCTTATCGGATGCAGGATAGATATTCGAGGGCGCGGGAGATGTTGGAATTAAAGACCGTCGTACTTGAAAATGATCACTTGCAAGCTGTTTTCTTACCAGACTATGGCGGGCGTTTATATTCACTTAAGGACAAAAGAACCAATCGAGAGATTTTATATAAAAATCCTGTGTTTCAGCCTGCCAATCTAGCGATTCTAAATGCCTGGTTTTCAGGAGGGATTGAATGGAATATCGGTCATCTCGGGCATACGTATACAACCTGTTCTCCGCTTCATGCTGC
The DNA here is from genome assembly GCF_009728935.1 of Paenibacillus psychroresistens. Taxonomy (GTDB): domain Bacteria; phylum Bacillota; class Bacilli; order Paenibacillales; family NBRC-103111; genus Paenibacillus_AC; species Paenibacillus_AC psychroresistens. The sequence continues at coordinate 1,415,144 of NZ_CP034235.1, forward strand.
TAAGCTTGTTGATGATGAAGGCAATGAATTTCTGAGAATGTACGAATATGAGCGTTGTAAGAATATTTTCTGGCAGCTTGATTTTCATTTGCCGCAAGGCTCGGAGCAGCTGCTGCTCTATGTGCGGATTGTTAACGACAACAACCATGCGGTTCCGATGTATTGGTGGACGAATATTGCCGTGGAGGAAACAACAGAATCGAGAGTTTTCTCCGATACCAAGGATGTGATTTATCATGATCCTGAGCTTAAAGGGTTTGGCACGGGACAGCTTCCCTATCTATCATCTGTTCCAGATACGGATGTTTCCTACCCGATGCGATTTCCTTATTCTAACGAGTATTTCTTTCAAACAGCTGAAAGCTGCAAATCGCCGTGGGAAGCGATTGTTTATGAGGATGGTAGAGTCTTCTATGAACGTTCAACGGCATTATTGAGGTATCGCAAAATGTTTTGTTGGGGCAATCATCAGGGGGGCAGACGTTGGTGTGACTTTCTCGCTAAACCTGGTGAAGGCAATTATATTGAACTGCAAGGCGGATTTGCGCCGACTCAGCTTCATGGACTAGAGATGCCAGCTCATACGATCTGGGATTTCACACAGATTTTTGGAGTTTCTGTGGTAGATACGAAGCTTGCCTATGATGAGAGCTGGGACCAAGCGCAAGGATATGTTGCTGCACATCTGAATGAGAAGCTGGATGAAGCTGAAGTTTATGCTTCTCATAATAAACTGCAAGCTTATGCTGACAAGCTGCCCGAGAGTATCTTACATAAGGGCTCAGGCTGGGGAGAGCTGGAGAGAATTCGCCGTGAACAAGCGGGGGAGCGGGATATTCCTCAAGGCATACTGTTTACTGATGAGAGTTTAGGTGCTGAGCAATTGCCGTGGATTGCGCTAATGCAGGAAGGGAGCTTGCCAGAAAGTGCTGTCGGGGATATTCCAGCTTCATGGATGGTGCAGAAAGAATGGACTCGGTTACTACAGATGAGCTTGAAGAATCCAGACAATCAAAACTGGGCTGCCTATATGCATTATGGTGTTATGCTCTATGAACAAGAGCTGGAAGCTGAGGCTGTGGATGCTTGGGAAACCTCGATAAAACTCCAACCATCGACTTGGGTATACAGGAATTTGGCAGAGGTAATGAAGCAACGAGGTCAGAGGGAAGAGGCTCTTGCCTGTCTGGAGCAGGCGTATAACCTCACTAATGGATTCCCAGATCGAGCGTTTGCCGAGGAGTATCTTAACCTGATTATGTTAGGCAAAGATTATAGCAAAGCTTGGGAGGTATACGAGTCGCTTTCTGTACAGGATGCGAGATGTGACCGTATTCAGATCATTGTCGGAAAAGCTGCACTCGAGTTAGGTAAATATGAGTTTGTGAACAGCCTTTTTAACAAAGAGTTTGCTGTGATTCGTGAAGGGGAAGTCTTAATTATTGAGCTATGGTTCAGCTATCAAGCTAGAAAACTAGCTGAATCGAGAAACACTTCAGTAACTCAACAATTGATCGAAGAGGCTAAAGTGATGTTCCCTCCTCCAGTAAATATTGATTTTAGAATGGTTGGAGCTTAGCTGATTAACTGCAGAAAAGAAGCCGAGAGAATTAATCTTGGCTTCTTTGTTTTTATAAACCAATCAGATCTCGCTTCGCAGTATCGAAAATCGACACTAAAATAAAATTCTTAACCTGTAGATCAATCGCAGGTGTGTCTCTTTCCTTTTTCCTTATAAATGACCGCGAAAAACATTAGGGGAATAGCCTGTTTTTTGTTTAAAGACACGAATAAAATGACTTAGGTTATTGAAGCCCGAGGCGTAACAAATCTCTGTGACAGATAGTAATCGACTGGCTTGCAGCAATGATTTGGCAAAATGGATTCTTAAATCCTGAAGATATTGCTGAAAGGTGATCGAAGTCATTTTTCTAAAGCATGTACTGAAATAATTGGGAACAAGCTGGGCTTGTCTAGCAACTTCTTCAAGTGTGATGTTTTCTCTGAAATGATGCTCTATATAAATCATTGCTTTACGAATGGAGGGCTGGATAAGAGGTTTATTAATTGAGATTTGAGCAACTGACAAAACCTGAATCGCACGAACCAGTTCAATCAATATCCGCTCAAGTGCTCCTTGAATCAGGCGATCCTGCCCGATCTGCTGCTGATTTTCTTCCGTTTGCATAAGCGTAAATTCCACTTCTAAACGCTTTGTTTCTGGCTCGGTGAAATCATAATAATGCTGCTGATCCTGCTCAAAGAGCATATTAATTAAGGGTTCGTCCAAGCGAATGCCAGAGAAAATCACATTATAAAAGAGGAGAGACTCCCCTGGAGTGACGTTTATTTCATGGAAATCAGCAGGTGTTAGGAGGAATAAGCTGCCTCTTCGGAGTGGAATGGATTTACCATTCAAGCCATGAGTGGCTGTACCCGCTATAACAAGCACCAACTCATAGAACTCATGCCAATGGAGCAGGCTGGTTTTAAATATCTCAAAATGATAAACACGTAGTGTAGCTTCGTTCGACATATAGTCTTCCAGCATCAAACGATCAGGTACTATTTGCTTCATTCCTCATCCACCCCGCTAGAATTGACTATATCTCAATTCTAATGCTCAACTCCAAAGTTCACAACCCTTAAAACGCATATGCTCGCCTTCGACATATTTTGGTTTTGGTAAATAATCATTTATCCCAGGGATTGCTTCCCCTCTCAGAAGAAAAGCGCAAGGCCAATTAGGTTTTGTAATGGTTGTTGAAGTAGGTATATAGCGAATGGTTAGCCCACAGCGGCGAAGCGGTGAGAGATTCGCTTCAGATCCATGGATGACATTGGGATGATGAACGGATACTCCGCCTGATTTAAGAATAATATCTACTGCTTTCGATTCATCCACCAGAGCAGGGTCCACCTCGGAATCTAGAACATTATCCACTAGCGTATTAACTCTCATTTCTTGCAGCTCCATGGTTTGAGTACCAGGGATGACGCGTAAACACCCATTTTCCTGCAAAGAATCATCTACAGCCAGCCACAAGGTGACTACTTTCATCGGATCCAACGGCCAATAGCTGCCATCTTGATGCCAGAGAACAGGCTTTCCATCAAAAGCAGGTTTACTAATATAATGGGCGGCGAACAGTGCAATATCGGGTCCGATGAATTGCTCGGCAATATTCAATAAGCGATCATCACTAAGCAGTCTAACCCAGAACGGATCGTTTTTAACCAAGGTATGCCCTAACATCTCGGGGCGTACGTTTGGATTTTTCATAATCAGCCATTCGATATGCGCTTTTGCTTCCTGCATTAAATCCTGATCCAGCACATTCTGAAATGCCACATATCCGTCGCGATCATAGTTTAATTTGGCGTTATTAAATTCCGTATTTTCCATGAAGTGCCTCCCAAGCTTTATTTATATTCAATATTTATTTTATAGTAAATTGGATGGAGGTTCTTTGCTTTAGCTAAGCAGTAGTATGCATATCTTCAGAAGTTAACAGTCTGATCTTTTATTTAAATGAAAAAGGCTAAGGAATTATTTAATTTGCTGGGGGGGGGCCAAGAAAGTTTTTAAGATCATTAAAAACCTCAGCTTGGTGTACGTAAAGTCCAGTTTCAATGAGTTCGATCTATATTTGAGAAGTATTTCAAAATGGAATTTGTGCCATAATTATAGTTAAAAGGTTATAATAAGCTTGTTTATAGAGGAGGACGTAAATTGGAAATCAACGAACATTATGAAAAAGCTGTTTCTTTTAAAGAGCTGCATCATCATTCGCTGCCGCTTTTATTACCCAACGCATGGGATGCTATGAGCGCTATCGTTTTTGAACAATGCGGCTTCAAGGCAATTGGTACAACAAGCGCAGGAATTGCCGCATCCTTGGGTTATGCAGATGCTGGAAGAACTGAAGGAGCTTATCAGAAAGCTAATATCCTTTGGAGTTTCGGGAGTTAATATCGAGGACGGCAAAGGGGATAAGAAGCTGCAGTTAGAGGATATGGACTATCAAGCTAGAAAAATCCAACTGATTAAAGAAACTGCTTTGACTTGCGGTGTTTCCTTGTTTGTAAATGCACGGACAGATGTTTATTGGAATGTGTTTAATGAAAGCTATATTCAAGCGGAGGAGGCTATAAAGCGAGCTTCGGCTTATCGCGAAGCAGGGGCTGATGGTATATTTGTACCTGGGGTTCATGAGAATAATGTGATAGATCATCTAATTAAGCATATTGAGTTGCCAGTAAACCTGCTAGCTGGTAAAGATACTCCTGATGTAAAAGAGCTTACTAAGCTAGGTGTGGCGAGAATAAGCAGTGGATCCGGTCCCTTTCGAGCCTCATTGTCCTTAATCAGACAAGTGGGGGAGGAGTTTCTACATCAGGGAACTTACAAAAGCTTCTCTAAAAATATCATCTCTTATGATGAAATGAATCGCTTATTTTTGGAGGAGGTATGAATCAACAGGGGTATTCTGGACAAACGCCCCCCGTCCTAAAAGACGGTGTAACCGTTTATCCTTGTTTGCGTTTTTGTGTTTTTGCAAGGAGTTCTTCCATAACGGTATCTTTTTTTGCATGATTTTCTCTAATTTCTGATTCTATTTTCTCAGCGCCACCTTTAAATCCTTTTCCGCCTTCTTCTCCTTCTTGATAACCAAGTATTTCGAGCGCCGAGGATTTGACTGTCTTTTGATCATGCTTTTTACCTACAAATTCAGCGCTGATTCCTTCGACACCTGCTTTTTGTGCTTCTAATTCCTTTGCTGTTTGCAGCATTTGTTCAGATCCGGGTTTATAATGCCCACTGTTATCAGAGAACATTTCAACCTGTCCTTTCCTTACCTGAAGCTCGCCGGCTCCCGCGACTGCTTTACCAGCAGAGAAGCTGGAATGATGGAATCGTTCTTGCTCCGTTTTACCTGCATCCTTTGCATTCTTCGCTCGCGTTTTATTCTCCTTTGTTGCATCAGCTGAAGAAATTCCGCCTTCTCCATCCATTGTAAAGATATGTCGATCTGCCTTCGAACCGATAGCTGCTGCTTTTTCAGCTCCTATTGAATCGACTGCTTTGCCTTCAGCATCAACCATTTTACCATCAACGAATTTACGGGAATAAGCTTGCTTTTTTTCTGCTGTATCTGCATAAAGAGTTGTCGAGGGTAACTCGGCATTTGCAGTCCCGGCACCTTGTAAATTTTTATCAAAATCCAACATGCCATCTTCCATAGCTTTTTTGTTATATTTTGAAGGAGCCTCTGGTTCTTCCTCGGCTTTTGGCTTTATGGAGGATGCAATGTCTGCAATATTAGCTTTATAGGGGCTATCATTATTATCATTTTCTAATTCTGATGAGTCTGCAGTTGATTTAATAGAAGGAAGCAAGTCAGCAATATTAGCTTTATATGGATTATCGTCTTTGTCATTCTCTGCTGCTGGTTCTTTAGCAAGAGTTGCTTCTGGAGATGCAGAAATTGGACCATAAGCTCCTAAATCAGGCGCTAGTTCTTTAGCAAGAGTTGCTTCTGGAGATGCAGAAATTGGACCATAGGCTCCTAAATCAGGCGCTGGTTCTTCTTCCGTTTTCTTTGTTTTGGCTGCGAGGTCTTCCAGTTCATCTTTTTTAGTCATTTGAATGGATTTTGTCTGCTGCCGATTCTCATTCAAAATTAATCTTTGTACGGCCGAGTTTCCAATTAATTTCTGCAGCTGCAGAATAGAATGTTCAGAATGATTAGAAGCTGTTGATCCTTTGGATTCTTTTCGTTGAGAGGATGCTTCTTTTTCGCTGATCTTGGAATGCTTAAACTGCTTCATAGTTTTGCCCCGCTTTATCGTTCGATTTAACATCATCAACAATTATCTTCTATTATAATACATACTCTGTTTTTTTTGCTATAAGAAGCTTTAAAATTCAAGGTTGCTTAATGTATGCAAAGAAAAGAAAGCAACTATAAGTATAAAGTTACTGTCCGCGCTCCGATAATGACTAGGTCGGTATTATTGAGTTCGTTGATCAAGTAATCTAGTTCTTAAGGATTGACCGCTATTTCGAATGGGGTAGCTCCTACCAGAATGGTGTCTATGACTGTATTAGTTAGCCCATCAATAACGGAGACACTGTTATCTGTAGAATTCACCACATAAATCCCATTCATTAAAAGATTTACACTAACGCTTCTTGGAGTAGCTCCTACTGTAACAGTGGCAATTACGGTATTGGTACTTCCATTAATAACCGAGACATTGTCATTTAAACTGTTTGCCACATAAATTCGATTAGATATAGGATTCACCCCAATGCCAATTGGAGAAGTTCCTACCGTAACGGTAGCAATGACTATATTGGATAGCCCACTAATAACCGAGACATTATCGTCTGCTTGGTTCACTACATAAATCTCGTTCAATAAAGAATTCACCCCTACACTTAACGGGTTACTTCCTACCGGAATAGTAGCTATGACGCTATTGGTGTCCCCATCAATAACCGAGACATTATCAGTATCAAAGTTAGCTACATAAATTCGGTTTGATGTAGGATTCACCGCTACACTGTATGGGTTAGTTCCGACGGTAACAGTGGCAACGAAGAGATTTGTGGTTCCGTCAATGACTGAGACATTATTGCTGTCGCTGTTTGTCACGTAAATAAGATTTGTTGAAGAATTCACAGCTAAAACACGTGGAGACAACCCAACGGTAACAGTGGCAACGACGAGATTTGTAGACCCGTTTATAACTGAGACATCGTCACTGCTAAAGTTTGATACGTAAATTCGGTTCGATGTAGGGTTTACAGCGACTCCATAAGGCTGTGTTCCTACTAAAACTGTAGTTAGTACGCTATTGGTATCCCCGTTAATAACTGAGACATTGTCTTCGTCAAAGTTTGTTACATAAATAAGATTTACGGAAACGGGAATCGTTGGTCCTGCGGGACCCGTCGCACCCGTCGCACCCGTTGCACCTGTAGCTCCAGTGGCTCCAGCATCGCCAGTCGCACCTGTTGCTCCGGTAGCTCCAGCATCGCCAGTCGCACCTGTTGCTCCGGTAGCTCCAGCATCGCCAGTCGCACCTGTTGCTCCGGTAGCTCCAGCATCGCCAGTCGCACCTGTTGCTCCAGTAGCTCCAGCATCGCCAGTCGCACCTGTTGATCCAGTAGCTCCAGTAGCTCCAGCATCGCCAGTCGCACCTGTTGCTCCGGTAGCTCCAGCATCGCCAGTCGCACCTGTTGCTCCGGTAGCTCCAGCATCGCCAGTCGCACCTGTTGCTCCGGTAGCTCCAGCATCGCCAGTTGCACCCGTAGCTCCAGCATCGCCAGTCGCACCCGTAGCTCCAGTAGCTCCTGTAACTCCTGTAACTCCTGTAACTCCTGTAACTCCTGTAACTCCTGTTGCTCCAGTCACACCGGCAGCGCCAGTATTGCCAGTTGGTCCTGTCACTCCAGCAGCCCCAGTAGCCCCAGTAGCCCCAGTAGCCCCAGTTCCCCCAGATGCTAATAGAGCTACATCATCAACTAAAATATCTGCCGTGTCTGCTTGTGGTAGAGTATTGATTAATATTAAAGCTTGAGTGGCAGTTGGAGGAGCAGGCGTCGTAGTTTGATAGAACTCAAGCCATGTACGAGTATCTACAGTTGGAATCCGATCAGCTGGAATAGTGGTGAAAATTCCTGCACCAAGTGAATTAAATAGATTGTCCATATAAATGACTTGTACTTGAACAGAAGGAGCTGGTGCAAGCCCCACTTTAGCTAGTGAAACAAGAAATTCAAAGCTATCTCCTGAGGTTACTGGAACGATTTGATTTATCCAAGAGGTGTTTGTACCTCCAAGTAGTCTTGCAGAGAACGTACCTGAATGTGAAAATAGGCTGGTAATAGTTGCATTTACTGAAGCCCAAGGTACTAGTGTCCCTGTTTCAAATCTTCCATTAATGATTAAATTTTGAATAGACATTTACTCTGTTCTTCCCTTTCTAGTAAATTGACTTTATACTAAAGTCTCTCTATTCTATGTATCTAGCTAATTAATTGACCTAGACAATTCCCTAATAAGAGATGTATATTTTTGGGAATTATATGGATCGTGGTATAATTGTTTGTGAATATCGTTAGGAGGGAAAAATATGTTAAACATTGGTCACCGCGGAGCAGCGGGTGAAGCACCGGAGAATACACTTGCCTCATTTCTGTTGGCTATTAAACAAGGTGCTACGGCGATTGAGCTTGATGTTCATGTTTCTGCAGACGGAGAAATCGTAGTTTGCCATGATGCAACCATAGATAGAACCACAGACAGCAGAGGGGCTATCGCTGATTTGACGGTCGAGCAATTAAAACAAGCAGATGCAGGCCGGTGGTTTAATAAAGCATTCACTAACGAAAGGATTCCTCTTCTAGGTGAGGTTTTCGATGCGATGCCTGTGGATTTTCCAATTAATGTTGAAATAAAATCCAATAAGCATCCCCAAGTGGTGCAAAAGCTGATCGCTCTTATGCAAAATAAAGCAAGAACAAATTCGGTTATTGTTTCATCATTCGGTTATGAAGTTCTATATGCACTAAAGCGAGCTGAACCGGAGATTCGGATTGGATTGTTGTATGATAAGCCGATTGATTACCGAGCTCTTGCTGAATGGAATAAGGTTAAACTGTATTCCTTGCATCCCCATTACAAGCTAGTCAATCATGACTATGCAAAAGATGTGATTGCTCAGGGATACATGCTTTATCCATGGACGATTGATAACGAGGTTCGAATGAAGGAATTGATCGAAAATCAAGTGTCAGGCATAATAACCAACTTTCCAGGTAGGCTGAATCAATTGTTGGTTGCCTCTGATCAATGATAGATTTGTTGGTGTAGGAGGGAGATTAGTTAGAATTGAAAACCTCTGGTTGGAATATGTTAAGATAGATGAGTAAAGCAGTGCGAGGTTTTCTAAATGAGAGGAAGTTTATAGATGAAATATATTATTAAACTTATTGGCGGTTATCATGGTGGGGTATACGGAGTTAGAGGGTTGTATGATATAGTCCCGATTGAGAAAGCAATTGAATTCGACGATTTAAAAATCGCCACGAATAGATTGGCTTATCTAGAAGAAAAAGGTTATAAGAATGCAGCTTTAATTACAAAATAAATAAAATACAAGGAGTGAAACAGATGAAATCGTTTAAGCGTCAAGAAAAACGCTTGATTATTCTCTGCTTTACGATAGCTGTAATTATGTTATTCTCCATGTTAAGACACTTATTCTAACTAACAGCCGAGCAAGTTGTATTACAACCGTAATAAAATTGTCACTTCATTTTAAGGTTAAATTAATTAAAGAGGGTTATGCTAGTAATATACCAAATGAGTTCAACTACCCTTTCAGATATAGGCCGTGACCTCCCTAGATACACCCCCTTTCATTTCTCATTGCGCGGGTAAACGCAAATGAGTGGGTGTAGACCCCTTTGTCAGTGATCGGAGCTGCGATTAAGGTTACGGATCCCGAACGCCTGCCATGAGCGTGAAAATCCATAGGCATTACTAAACAAACATCGCTATTGGCGGTGCTTTTTGTTGTCTAGGCCCAAATTGCAATAAGCTATTCTCGCAATGAATTTAATGCTTTTAGAGCAAGCTGCTGAACATCCTTGGATGAGTGGACAACGGATGGTCGAGATAAAGCCTCCAATGCTTTATCCGCCACTTCGAGCTTCAAGAGTAGATCGTCCATGCATGCTTCGAATTGATCTTCATAGAGCTTGGATTGTTCTTTTACAAATGATTCTTGTCCTTTACTAGGTTTATGTGCTTTAATTTGTTTGTAATCATCGATCATTTCTTTTATTTCCGTTAGCCGACTTATGAGTACTTCCCCTATTGGACAAGCCATTGCTTCACTTGAATTATATTCGGACATTATCCTCATCCTCTCTTGATTAGAACTAATTATACATCAATATAACGCAGGAAGGACTCGTTAAATGGAGTTTGCAGAAAAACTGAAAGAGCTTCGCCAGCTCAAAGGGATGACTTTACGTAAGCTAAGCGAAAAAGCCTGTGTAAGCTATTCCATCATGAATGCTATTGAAAATGGTAAGTTTCAGCCTACTAAAGAGGTTGTTGTATCAATTGCATATGCCTTAAAGCATGATGACGTTAAGGCTTTACTACTCTTATCTGGTAATAAAGCTGATGATATGGAGAATAACTGATTGCATGAGTTAATAAGAAATGGTACTATAGTTTATACCTCAGGAATGAGCGACATGGGCCCTTAGTTCAGCTGGATAGAATGTTTGACTTCGAATCAAAAGGTCGGGAGTTCGAATCTCTCAGGGCCCGCCATAATTTATATTCAGGACATCGCTAATGGCGGTGTTTTTTGTTGTCGATAATTAGGATAGTTTTAATGGTATTGACAAGGTTTTTGAAGCCGTATATTATTTGAAGTGTATAATATTTTCATACGTTAAATATTAGATATTATAAATAAAAAGGAGCTGCTTTATATGGGGACCGAAAAAGAACTATTCGCTGAAAGATTCCGGTCTGCCTTGCAAAATTTGAAAAAAAAGATGACACATGACTTTGCGAACCAATTCAATCATGGGTTAACGACACCTCAATTTTATATTTTATTTATGATTCGAGAGAATGGCACCTGCAAGGTAACAGCTTTGGCTGAACAGATGGGTGTCAAACCAAGTGCGATCTCGGTCATGATCGACAAGATGGTTAATCAAGGCTATGTTATTCGTTTAGCGGATACTAGTGATCGTCGTGTTGTTTTACTGCAGATAACGGAAGCGGGTCTGCTAGTTGTTAAAGAGTTTGAGCAGCAAAGCAACGAGATGATAGGAAAGTACTTCGACAAGCTTAGTGTAGATGAGATTGAGAGTATGATTAAAACGTTTGAGAAGATGAATGGCACTATTTAAATAAAGCATATTTATATTACTGGTTATCATCAAGGAGGAAATTAGATGAGTACAAAAGCAGCAGCACCCGAACAATCCGTGTCATTAAGATCGTTAATTGGCCCACTTATGGCAGTTATCATCGGAATGATCATGGTTATTCTAGACAGCACAGTCGTAAATGTCGCTATTCCTGGTCTGCAAGCAGATTTCAACAGTCCATTGACTACCATACAATGGACGATAACAGGTTACACGCTAGCTTTATCGGCTGTTATTCCGCTAGCTGGATGGATGAGCGATCGGTTTGGAGCAAAGCGAATTTTTCTGATTAGTATTGTTTTGTTTACGCTTGGTTCAGTGCTTTGTGCGCTAGCTCAAACAGCGGAACAGCTAATCATTTATCGCATTCTTCAAGGCATTGGCGGCGGTATGGTTAGTCCAATTGGGATGGCTATGGTTTTCCGATTGGCTCCTGCAGATAAAATGGGCTCCGTTATGGGCATGTTAGGTATTCCTATGCTGTTGGCACCTGCATTGGGCCCGGTATTATCGGGCTGGCTGGTGGAATATGTAACCTGGCAGTGGATTTTCTTAATCAATTTACCGATCGGTATTGCCGCTGTTATCGTAGGCATTCGGCTTTTGCCACAGGATATAATTAATAAGAAAGTGCCATCTTTGGATATATGGGGGATGTTATTAGCTCCTATAGCCTTCGCTACCTTGGCATATGGAGTGACACAAGGCGGGGAAAGCTGGACGTCTAGACCTACAATAATTAGCTTAAGTATTGGAGCAGTTGCACTCATTCTGTTTATCATTGTAGAGCTGCGGCACAAACAACCTTTGCTTGAGCTTCGAGCTTTTGGCTCATCCGATTTCACCAGAGGCGTCCTGATTTCATGGATTACTTTGATCGCTTTATTCGGTGCAATATTGTTGGTACCGATTTATCTGCAACAAATCATGGGGTATGGAGCTTTAAAAACAGGCTTAATTCTCCTGCCGCAAGCTCTTGCATCCGCAGTTATGATGCCTATTGGCGGTAAGCTGTTCGATAAATTTGGCGCGCGCCCGGTTTCAATAATTGGAATGATTATTATTACCGCTGCATTATATATGCTCTCACGTATTTCCCTAGATACAAGTATTGGCATGATCATCACATCGATTATTATGATGGGTGCGGGTATGGGATTATCGATGATGGCGATTAATACACATGTGCTGCAATCCGTTCCGAAGAAGCTCGTTACTCGCGTGACACCACTAACAACTGCTGCTCAACAGGTTGTACTTTCTTTTGCAGTTGCAGGGCTGACTGGTTATTTAACCTCACGAATTGTACATCATTCACTGTCCATAACCAATCTATCCGAAGCTTCTACGGCTGGTTATGGCGATACTTTCTTAGTGGCAACAGCTATTGCTATCCTTGGAGGACTGCTCAGCTTTACCTTGCGAAAACCGAAGAAACAGCCGGAGGACGATGCGGACGGTGGCGATCAAAATCCTAATCCGGTTATGATGATGGGGCATTAAGTGTAGGATGAGCTTGTAAAAGGGGGATTTGGATTCAGATGAATACTAAAATAGTACCGCAAATTTTGGAGACAACCTACAAAGGAGTAGCCGCAATTTCGCTTGAAACGGAGCTCATGAAAGTTATAGTAGTGCCCGAAATCGGGGCCAAGATAGTTTCACTCTTCTATAAACCCACTCAGAAAGAATGGCTTTTAGATTCAGGTCAGCGCCCATTTCTTCCATTGGGAGTAGATGCATTATTTGAAAAAAGCGATATGAGTGGGTGGGATGAATGCTTCCCGACGATTGATGCCTGCAAGTATCCGCTTCAAGGAAAGCATTATGGCAATCTTTTACCAGACCATGGTGAGGTTTGGTCGTTACCGTGGCATGCAGCCATTGAGCCTGAGAGTCTGAATCTTAAGGTAAAAGGAAGCTGTCTGCCGTATGTTTTTCAACGAAAAATGTCCTTTATTGCTGACGGCGTAATGCGATTAGAGTACGAGGTTACGAATTTATCTGATGAGGATTTAGCTATGATGTGGACGGCACACCCGCAATTCATTGCTACGTCAGATATGGCAATACACTTGCCTGAAGCAATTAAACAAATGATCTGTGTACATGGCGGCAATAGCTTAGTGGCTAATGAGACCGTCTATAATTGGCCAATTGCATCCGTATCTGGTCAAGATAAACATTTGGATACAATGGATTTTGGCGTGGAGCAGGATAGCCGGAAATTATATTATGCAGGTGAGGTTCCTGAAGGCTGGTCGGGGTTGAGCTGCAGTAAATCAGCGGATTATTTGCTATTCCAGGTTTCTCAAGAGCAGGTCCCTTATCTAGGTATCTGGGTGGATGAGAAGCATTATAATGACCGAATTACCTGTGCTTTGGAGCCAAGCTCTGGTTATTATGACAGTCTGGCAGCGGCAGTAGCGAACGGTAAATCCGCGCTGGTTCTTGCGGGGAAGACGTTGACTTGGCAATTAGACGTTAGCTTGGGAAATGGGGATTTTCCTATTTAGCCTAAATAAGGTTGCATAAAAGGACCAATTGAAATAAACTAGGTTTATTATAATAAACCATTTCAGGGGGTCTTATGGAAAACAAATATTGGGTTCCAGCATTAGAAAAGGCCAATATCATTCTTCATGCGATTGCAGAAAAACCCTACAGCTTACGGCTTATAGATTTATCCAAGCAGCTTAATATTAATAAAAGCTCGATGTATTCGTTATTGAATACACTGGAGCAGTTGAATTGGATTCGACGTGATAAAGCAGATACGTTTAGCTTAGGGCCTTCATTGGGTTCGCTTGCTGGAGGCTATTATAAAAGCAATGATCTCATTTCTAGCTTTCATTATGAAGCCGCTTTGACTAAGGTCATCTTCAATGAAACCATCCAGCTGGCAGAGCTGGTGGGTAATGAAGTGTTTTATTTAGCTAAGGAAGAAGTGCCTAGTCCTGTGAGATTGGCATCAGAGCCAGGTATGCGATTTCCTGCGCATTCAACTGCTCTGGGCAAGGTTCTGCTCTCGGATCTTGCAATCGACCAGTTAATTGAATTACTCCCAGATGAGCATTTTGTACAAGCTACACCTCATACTATCCAAACGCGCCAAGCGCTTATTGCGGAGCTTTTAACTGTAGTCGAGTTGGGTTATGCAACAGATTTAGAGGAAGCCGTGCTAGGGTTCTGTTGTGCAGCTATAGCTATTGTTAAGCAAGGTAAAGTGGTCGCGGCAGTTAGCTGTTCAATGCCTAAGCATCATTGGGAGCTGAAAAAAGATCAAGTGATCATAGAAATGAAGAAGCTCGCAGGAAGACTTTCATTGAGCTAATGATACAGAATAAACTGCATTATATTGCAATAAATTAGGGCCATTCAAAAAGTAGATTTTTCTATTTGATGATATGGCTTTTTTTATTTGAAGTGGGCAAGAGAGCTGGGATTAAGCAGTTGAAAAAAACGCACTCAAATGTTATTATATATTATATAAAACATGGTTTATTATAATAAACCAATATTAATAAACACAGGAGGAATAAAGATGAGATTAGCTGATAAAATTATCATCATTACAGGCTCTGGCTCTGGTATTGGCAGAAGCTCTGCATTGCTTTTTGCTAAAGAAGGAGCGACTGTTGTCGTTAATGATTTGCATGTAGAGAATGGCACGGAAACCGTAACCCAAATAGAAGCAGCCGGAGGCACGGCGATTTTTATTAAAGCAGACGTGACGGAGCCTGAAGAGGTAAAAGCTTTGGTCGATCAGGTTATTGCTCAATATGGACGAATTGATGTGCTTTTCAATAATGCTGGAATTAGTAATGTCGGTGCATTGCATGAAGTTGAGCCTGAGGCATGGGATCGCGTGATGCGCGTTAATACTCGTGGAGTTTTCTTACCGAGCAAATATGTGCTGCCTCATATGATGGAACGCAAAGCAGGGTCGATTATTAACATGTCCTCATGTGTGGCTGAAATCGGCCTGGCTAGACGTGCTGTTTATGCAGCATCCAAAGGTGCGATTCTAGCATTGACTAAAGCTATGCAGGTCGATTATGCTTCATATAATATTCGCGTTAATGCTCTTCTGCCTGGCACAATTCTTACCCCTTTTGTCGAAAATTATTTGAAAACCTCTTACGATGATCCAATCGCAGCTATGGAATCTCTGAAAAAGCGTCAGCTGAGCGGAGACATGGGTACACCTGAGGATGTAGCGTTCGCTGCATTATTCCTAGCATCAGATGAATCAAGATTTGTGATGGGCTCACCTTTTTATATCGATGGCGGAGCTACTTTTGGCAAAAATGCTTAATCAAACCTATTAATTTTCAGGAGGCAATTCAATAATGAAATTAGTAACTTTTATTCAGAATGATCAGTTCCGTTTAGGCGTTAAGTTAGACCAAGGGATTTTCGATGTTGCAGCGGCATTATCGGCTATACCATCTGGTGCAAGTATTCCTGTGTCCGTTCATGAAGTAATAGATGGCGGAACAGCAGCTGTTGAAGCACTTGATCAATATGTGAAGCTTGCCCTTGCTTCATCCGTAGATAAAGGCAGCTTTTTATTGGAAGAATCAACATTAACGATTGGACCTTGTGTGACTCATCCTAACAAAATAATCTGCGTAGGACTAAATTATCGCCAGCATGCTATTGAAACTAACGCTGCGATTCCAGAATACCCAATTTTGTTCAATAAATTTAACAATACATTAACAGGCCATAACCATGAAGTGCCGCTTCCGAAGGTTTCACAAAAAGTCGATTATGAAGCTGAATTGGTTATCGTTATCGGAAAAACAGCTAAGTACATTGAAAAAGCAGATGCACTTTCCCATGTTTTTGGGTACTGCAATGTAAATGATTTATCAGCTCGTGATTTACAGCTTCGTACACAGCAATGGCTGTTGGGTAAATCATGTGATAAATTCTCACCACTTGGTCCTTACTTGGTTACAGCGGATGAGGTTGGCGATCCGAATAACCTGCAGATCAAATGTATCGTTAATGGTGATGTTCGCCAGAACTCGAATACAGCAGACATGATTTTCCATTGTGATGAGATTGTTACTTATATTTCACAGCATATGACGCTTGTACCTGGTGATATTATCTTAACAGGCACTCCACAAGGAGTTGTTTTGGGCTATCCGGTTGATAAGCAAGTATGGTTGAAGGATGGCGACATCGTCACGATTGAAATTGAAAAATTAGGTTCTTTAACGAATACTATGGTTGCTGAAGTATAAAATTATTTCAGTATTAGAATGCAGCATTAACACTTTTATCTAAGGGTGTTTGTGCTGCTTTTTTACAATCCACTTCATTTGGAGGTCGCTTAATTGAAAATTGCAGAGGTATTAAACGCTTATCCCGATCGTTTATGGCAGGTTGCTAAGCAGGCAGGTGTCACGCACGTTGTATCGCGAATGCCTTTACATAAAGACGGTACGCCATCCGTAGATTATATGGATCTCTTACATATGAAGAAACGTTATGAGGATTTTGGACTTAAGCTTGAGGTTTTTGAGCCAGGCTTGGAATGGCAAATACATAAAACACGATTAGGCATCGCAGGGCGAGAAGAAGAAATCGCGATGTTTAAAACCTTGATTCGCCATATGGGAACACTAGGGGTCCCAGTTCTTTGTTATAATTTTATGGCTGTATTCAATTGGATTCGCACCTCGGTCTCTGTTCCAGAAAGAGGCGGAGCTTACGTAACAGGCTACGATCATTCCTTAATGAAGGATGCTCCTATTACAGATGCGGGAACGATTAGTGAGGATCAGCTGTGGGAGAATTTGCGTTATTTTATGAAAGAGGTTGTTCCAGTAGCAGAGCAGGCCAAGGTTAAATTAGCGCTGCATCCTTGTGATCCGCCACTTTCTCCTATACGTGGTATTGCGAGAATTATTACAAGTGCAGACGCTATGCAGCAAGCTATTGATCTCGTACCAAGTGAGTATAATGGCGTTACCTTCTGCCAAGGAACTTTTGCAACAGCAGGGGAGAATATACCTCAGACGATCGAGAGATTCGGTAAATCCGGCAAAATATTCTACATACACTTTCGTGACATCCGCGGAACGGCCGAGAGCTTTACAGAAACTTTTCATGATAACGGCCAAACGGATATGTTTGCAGCTATTCAAGCTTATAAAGCTGCTGGATTTGATGGAGCTGTGCGTGTAGATCATGTTCCGACCATGGCAGGCGAGAGCAATCAAGACCCTGGTTATGAATCGATGGGCAGGCTTTATGCGCTGGGTTACTTAAGAGGATTATTAGACGGGGCAGCTGCTAAATAAGCAAGTCTTAAGGAGGATTTAGTCATGAGATTAAGCGGAGACGTCGCTATTATTACGGGAGCATCTCGGTCAATTGGAGCAGCAATTGCTAAGTGTTATGCAGCTGAGGGAGCTAAGGTAGTTGTCAATTATCGAAGTAATCCTGAGCTTGCCGAGGAAGTAGTTGCAGAGATTATTGCAGCGGGTGGTGAAGCTTTTGCTTATAAGGCAAATGTAGCTGAAGAGCATGAGGTACAAGCTATGATAGACGAGACACTAAGAAGGTATGGCAGAATAGATATTCTAGTCAACAACGCCGGTATCGACCCCCGCAAAAAGTGGAATGAGATTACCGTTGCGGAATGGGACAATGTTATGGCTGTTAATGTTAGATCGCAGTTTATTTGTTCAAAAGCAGTATTTCCTGCAATGGAGCAGCAAGGGCGAGGTAAAATAATCAATGTCTCATCGGTTGTGTTCTGGAGTGGTCAAAAGAACTATGTGCATTATGTAGCTTCCAAAGGAGCCATTGTTGGCTTCACTCGAGGATTAGCTCGCGAGGTTGGTGAACAGAATATCACGGTTAATTGCATTACGCCAGGTGCAGTGATGACGGAAACGGAATTAGAAAAAGTCGGGACGATTGAAGATCAAGCTCAAGCGACTAGTTTTTTGGAGAAAGCGCAATGCTTTCCACGCAGGCAGCTAAGCAAGGATATTGAAGGTGCTTTTGTTTTTCTAGCGTCGCGGGATAGTGATTTTATTACCGGCCAAACCTTGAATGTAGATGGCGGCTGGATGATGCATTAATTATTTATAGTAGGATTGAATGCTGAGATTCTTGGCTGCCTTCTGTACGAGTTCCTTTGTTTGTTGCCATAATGTATCCGTAATACGAGCGCTGAGAATGGATATGCTTAAAGCGGCGATCATCTCGCGGTGGATATTGTAAATAGGTGCGGCAATACAATGAATACCGAGCAGAGTCTCACCTAAACTATAGGCTAATCCTGTTTTGCGGACTTCCTCCAATTGCTCCATCAAGACATCGAGGTCTTGAATTGTGCTCTCGGTCATGACACCCAACTCATTAGTTTTATAAAGCTGACGAATATCTTCGTTATCCATATAGCTCAATAATATTTTGCCAAGGGCGGTTGAATGCAGAGGCAGCTTCATCCCCACATGAGAAACAAACCGCACAGGCTGCGAGCTTTGCTGTTCAGCGATGTAGAGGATCTTATCTCCGCTGCGAATGGCAAGGTAAACCGTTTCATTGATCTCTTCGACTATTGGGCGGGCAACTCGTTGAAAAGCCTCTGTTAGGCTTATATTTTGAACATAACGAGCGCCAATTTCAAACAGCTTTTGGCCTAGTCTGAACATCTTTTCATGACTATCGGTTTCCAAATAACCGCGAGCTAACAGGTTTTGGAGAATTTTATAGGTGCTGCTCGTTGGCAAATCCAGCTTGCGAGCAATATCCATCAAGCTCATATCTTCCTTATGCTCAGCAAACAATTCAAAAATATCCAACACACGATCAGCAGATTTGACAACGGAAGCGGGTTTAGGCTCTTGGGGCATTGCAGTTACCTCCTTAGGGCATGCATAAGCAGCAAATATTGTAAGCATAATCTGAATTAACGGAATCATCTGAAATCATATTCTACGCTAGTTCCTTGAATTAATCTAGATATATAGAAAATAGTTTTCTTGATATAAAATATATCTGGAGCGGATGCGCGAATTAACTGTCGAGTTGGGAATTGTGATGATTTTAGATGAAGTCATTACGGGGTTCAGATTGGGATTAGGCGGGGGAATTGCCATAAGTGCGGCTAGGGGAAAAAGCTGACCTAATGGTCTATGGTACATTTGCGCAGCTCATCAGAGTAGTGATATTGAGACAACATTGGAAGCGGTCAATCGTTCTTTGTTGCGTTTGTAGTGTTTTAAGGCAGTTATCACGATGCAAAAAAATAAAATTGACAAAAATATTGATAATGATTATCATTATTGATTGAATAGAATTTTATGACTATTTACGGAAACAAGTAAACATATTTATGAAATATGAAGGGAGTTAATCCAAACAGGATATAGACCATTAATGTATTTGGGGGCTTTACCTTGCAAAGAGTTAATAATTCAACCATTTTAGAACCTTCTTCCACCCAGAGAACGAAGCCTTCAGCACGGCCTTTAGTATTTCTACTTATTATATGCCTCGGGTTACCGTTAATTGCTCTATTAACGTTTTCCTCTATAGCACAAGGAAGTATGAACTTGACCATACCACAGGTATGGGATTTAATGTGGTCTACACAAACAACGGACGCGGCAAGCATTATCGTACATACGGTTCGTATTCCAAGGGCGTTATCCGCTCTTCTGGTCGGCAGTTTGCTGGC
Source organism: Paenibacillus psychroresistens (assembly GCF_009728935.1). Classification (GTDB taxonomy): domain Bacteria; phylum Bacillota; class Bacilli; order Paenibacillales; family NBRC-103111; genus Paenibacillus_AC; species Paenibacillus_AC psychroresistens. The sequence continues at coordinate 1,434,832 of NZ_CP034235.1, forward strand.
TGTTTCAGGAGCAATTATGCAAGGTTTAACACGCAATCCGCTAGCGGATCCGACTATTTTCGGGGTTTCCCAAGGCTCAACATTTGCCGTTGCGCTTGCATTAGCCTTTGTGCCTGGTATAACGACAACAGGATTAACGATGTACTCGTTTGCAGGGGCGGCTATTGGCGTTGGAATTGTTTTCCTAATCGGTTCCTTTGCTGCAAATGGTTTGTCTCCGATGAAGCTGGCACTCGCTGGTACAGCAGTAGGTATGCTGCTAAGCTCATTTGCTACTATTGTTTCTTTAAAATTCAAAGTTTCCAAGGACTTAACCTTCTGGTATGCAGGCGGGTTAGTGGGAATGGAAGCAAAGACCGTTTTTTTTATTTTACCGTTTGCTATTGTCGGTTTAATTCTGTCCATTGCCATTTCCAAATCGATTACAACCCTTAGCTTTGGGGAGGATGTCGCAGTCAATCTCGGTTCAAAAATTGCTTTAACCAAAGCGTTAGGAAATCTCGCTGTGCTTATTTTGACAGGTGCGGCGGTTTCTATGGCAGGTTATGTTGGATTTGTCGGTTTAATTATTCCCCATGTCTCCCGTTATTTCGTGGGGAGCGATTATCGGCTGATTATACCATGCAGTGCAATATTAGGTGCAATTTTATTAATACTGGCTGACTTACTGGGCCGCATCGTGAGTGCTCCGTTTGAAACCCCGGTCAGTGTTGTAACGACTTTAATTGGCGTGCCGTTCTTTATTTTCCTGGCCTCTAAAAAGAGAGAGGGCAGTGTATGAACAGTTCAATGAAGAACCCCAAGCTTACTATGCTGGGCTTATTGGTTTTGATAGTCAGCACGATATTGCTGAGCCTAAATTTAGGCTCCATTCACCTAGCACCGCTCGAGGTTGTACAAACCTTGTTTGGAGGGGGAACGGCAAAAAACGAGCTCGTTTTATTTGATTTACGCTTGCCCCGCATTCTGCTTGCCTTGTTTATTGGGGCAGGGCTGGCCATTGCAGGCACGCTTTTACAAGCGGTATCAGAAAATGATTTGGCAGAACCCGGTATTATTGGCATTAATGCAGGCGCGGGCTTTGGCGTAGTTGTCTATTTATTGTTCAGCCATAGTTCCACGCTAGAAACGCTTTCACTTCTTAAAATACTGTCCATTCCTCTGGCAGCTATACTAGGTGGAATGCTTGCAGCAACGATTACGTATTCTTTTGCCTCAAGGAACGGTTTATCGCCCATTCGACTCATTCTAATTGGAATCGCTGTAAATGCCGGCTTTAATGCAATCATTATTTATTGCGAAATGAAATTGGATTCGTATGGTTTGACCTCTATGGTGGTGTGGTTATCAGGTAGTATTTGGGTTAGTAATTGGAGCTACGTTTGGTCGACCTTGCCTTGGCTGCTGGTACTCATTCCAATTGTTCTGTTCCGTGCCAAAACGTTGGATATCATGAAGCTTGGGGACCATACATCCATCGGATTAGGTGTGACCTTACAACGCGAACGAAAGTTGTTTCTGTTAATAGCCGTCATACTGACAGGCGTTTGCGTTTCAATTGGCGGAGGCATTGCTTTCGTTGGTCTAATAGCACCTCACTTGGCAAGAAGATTGGTAGGTGTCAATCACCATAAACTTATTCCAACAGCGTTATTATTAGGGGCATTGCTTGTTTTAGTTGCTGATACCCTTGGTAAAAATTTGATGGACGCAAACGAAATACCGGTTGGACTGCTTATTGCGGTTATTGGAGCCCCATACTTTATTTATTTGCTAATGAAAGCGAAATGACAATCTTAAGAGACGACTATTTTAACCAAAAAAATTAAAGGGAGTTTTTCAGAATGAAAAAGCAATATTCAGCGTTTTTGGTTTTTTTCGCAGTCTTGGTATTATTAACTGGATGCGGATCTAAGTCAGAAGTAAAAGAAACAGCAGCACCAGTAGAAACAAAAGCCATCTCCGAGAATGCTACCCAATACCCGCTTACTATCAAGCATATGAAGGGTGAAACGATTATTAAAGAAAGACCTAAACGCATTGCCGCAGGGGACTTTATCGTTTTGGAGCATATGTTTGCGCTTGGACGCAGCCCTGTCGCATCGGGTCAAATGACTACTGCAAAAGGATTTCCCCTCTATGATGAGTACTTCAAGAAATATCCGGATATTATTACTCTTTCAACTGACTTTGGTGTTCCCCTTGATTATGAAAAATTGTTGGAATCCGCACCAGATCTTATAATTGCGTTTGATTGGGCTAATATTGATTATGAGAAAGCAAGTAAAATTGCACCAACCATTGTCATAGACAGCTCGATCAATGGCGGTTATGTGGATGCCAAAGATGCATTCAGTGTTGGCCTGGAGCAAGTCGCCAATGCGATTGATGAGAAGGATGCCTATACAGCATTCATGAAGAAATTTACCGATAAAGTTGCGGAAACCAAACAAATTGTGAAGGATAAAGGCTTTACCGGTAAAAAGACACTCTTCTTAATGGCTGGTGAGAAAACAAATTCAGTGTATGATATTAATTTTTATTTCGAGAACTTCGGCTTGACCCCAGTTAAGGAATTGCATCAGAATGATAAAATTTCAGCGGGCATTAATTTGGAAACTTTGGTCCAATCCAATCCAGAAGTTTTATTCTTGTCCGAGGATTATACTAATCGTACAGGTGCCGTGGAGAAACTGGAAGCCAATGAAGCCTTCAAACAGATAGATGCAGCCAAGAAGAACCAGGTTTATAACATTGATACTTCGGCATTTGGCCCGACGGCAATTGGCAAAATGTATGGTGTTGAATGGATTGCCAAAGCCTTCAAAGGCGAATTAAGTAAATAAGAGCGATAAAAAGCTTCCAAAAAACACAATTATGTGCGATTGGAAGCTTATTTCTTGATAATCTTAATAATGTTTAATGAGGATAAAGCATTATTGCGATAAGAATGACTTTTTTTGCAAACGGGACGAAACCGTTTATCCTTGTTTATGTCGCCAGCTCGCCAAATCTGGAGAAGATCGCTAATGCGGGATCTATCGGAACCTCAGCCCGTTTCACATCGGGCGGTATCACAATGGTTGGTGTTGGGCGTGGTCTACGGCCAGCAAACTGCGGTAGCCATTCTTGTTCGGCATCGAGCATTTCAGTGACCATTTCACGAATTTCTTTCAGTGATAGTACGGCTGAAGTAAGCGGATCTAAGGCACAGGCTTGCACGATAGTTTCAGGATCTCCTGATTTGGCTGCAAGTACGGTTAGTCGTTGCACATTAATATTAGTTAAATTCAGCGCAGCACATTGAGGTGGGATTTCACCGACTAAAGTGCGATGCAGCCCAGTTCGATCCGCGAAGATCGGACCTTCAGCACAGCATTCCGCAGGCAGGTTGCTAATCATTCCATCATTGCGGACATTGCCGTTGAATTTAAAGGTTTTACCGGTTTCTAAAGCTTCTAATATATAGGCGCAATATTCAACGCTTCGTGGCGGAAGCTCAGTGGGTTCATCTTCAAGCACGTTGTAGCCTTTATATTTATTAGCGACATAGGTACACCATGTATAATAGGCACCAGACTCGCCGCCAAATGAAGGCTCGTCACAATATAAGGCAAGTGCTTCGGAGCTTTTGCGGAACCAAGGTACATATTCAGATAAATGCCCTGTGGATTCCGTCATGAAATAACCGAAGTGCCGGAAAACCTCGCCGCGCACTTTCTCGTTGGCATAGAATTCAGGCTGCTCAAATTTCTCACGGAGAATTGGATATAAATCCTTGCCTTGGCTTTCAATTTTGGTGAACCAGCCCATATGGTTGATGCCAGCGCTGATATAATCAATTTCCGTTTTGGGAATGCCTACATAACCGGAGATGAGATCAAGCGTTGTTTGTACACCATGGCAAAGCCCCACAAATTTAATCTTGGTTTCACCCAATGCCCAACAAATCATCGCCATTGGATTAACATAATTCAAGAGGATCGCATTCGGGCAAAGCTCTTCCATATCTTTGGCAATATCGAGAATGACAGGAATGGAGCGGAGGGCACGGAATATTCCTCCAGGACCCAGCGTATCCCCAATACATTGGTCGACGCCATATTTTAAGGGGATTTTGTAATCCAACTCGAAGGCAGTAACGCCTCCAACCTGAAAAGCGCAAATCACGTAATCAGCACCTGTTAAGGCTTCTCTTCGATCGGTGGTAACCGTTACTTTAGATTTCAACCCATTGGCTTGAATGACTTTATTGGCAAAAGCTTCAACCTGCGGTGTCTTGCTGCGAGTGGGTGCCATCAACACAAATTCGGTTTCCTCTAAAGCCGGTGTTGCCATAATGTCCAACATCAAAGTTTTACAGAATACAACGCTGCCTGCTCCAATAATTGCTATTCTCCGCATGACATTAACCTACCTTTTAATGGATTTTTCAATCAACCTAATATTTAGCCATCATTTGAATATAATCTCGTGCCACCTTTAAATCCTCAAGAGCTTCTTTAGCTGCACAAGGAGCAGGTCTTTCACCGCGAACGGCTGCGAGGAAATTCTTAGCTTGATTACGCATTGCCGATACATTAGGCATAATAGGCTCGGAATAAGAGGGAGCGGACTTCCCATTATCACGCATGACTATCACTCTACCAGCAATTTGGCGAACTAACGGAGCAGGCAAATCAATCTTAATAAACCCTTTCTCAAAAGCAACTAGAATACCCTCATGCCACTCAATTGAAGTGCTGTAAGGCGCCATTTCCAAGGTTACGCAAACCCCACTTTCACTTTCTCCAGCTAATAGGACACCAGAACGATCGGCAAAGGTTACTTTGTAAGGCTCGCCCAATAGAAAACGAATCGCGTTTACTTGATGAATATAGTAGTTGACGAAGATGTCATATTTTTTGCCGTTGGCTTGATCAAACTCTGGCGGCAGCGGTTCAAGCTCTCCAGGTACTCCAGCCTCATCCGTGCCTAGCGGCATATCCGCGCCAGACACCCAATCACCCGGCGGCATGGTTACTCTAATGTAATTCAGCTTGCCAAACTCACCTGACTGCTTCCATTCCTCCACTAGCTTTTTCGCATATTCCATAGCGGGATCGGAGCGTTTATGATAACCAACCATGTGCAATACGCCTAACTCTTCGCTTAAACTAGCTAGCTTTTCGCCTGCTGAAACGGAAAGCGTTAATGGTTTTTCCGTAAATACAGGCAGCCCTGCACGTAAAATATCCGGTATAAGAATACTGTGTCTCGTATATGGCTGTGCGGCTATAATGGCATCAACCCCGCCATGGAGAAGCAGCTCTTCATGACTGCTGAATACTTGAGGAATTCCATAACGTGCAGCAACAGTTTGGGCAAGCTGAGGGCGAGGTTCGGCAATAGCTACTACCTCACATTCCTCTTTAAGCACTGCATAATTAGATAAATGTGCCATCTGTCCCATGCCGCCTGTGCCAACAAATCCAAGCTTCAATTTCCGTGTCATCCCGTTGTCACTCCTTATTCCCTAAGTTTTCGAATAAATACAAGCCATCTTTGCCTGGTGCAACAAGATCCGTCAAGCCGTTTCCATTCAAATCCGCCAGCCAAAAATAAATCCCACAGCCCGTTGCCTCACCAGGTGGCCCGTAATCAATAATATTTTTCTCAAAGCGACCGCCATTGATTTTAAAATAATAAATCCCTACATCATCAAATGCACCGGGATCACCGTCATTATGTGCTCTATACCGTTTGCCAGTAATCAACTCGAGCTCGCCATCCAAGTCAATATCAACCAATTGTAAATCGTGGTATTGCGAGCAGGTTGGATCAATTTCGTGTTTCAGCCAGCTGCGCTTTCCGGAGGCATCAACTTGCTGCTCATACCAATCCAAGCCATAGTTATGCGCTTGCCCAACTATTAAATCGGTTAAGCCGTTTCCAGTAATATCAAGTGAAATGATCGGTACGCTAGCTGAGCCTAATGTGAATTCCGGATGGAAAACCCAAGGGGTTTGAAAAGGGTTTTCGGGCTGCTCTAGCCAGCCATCACAGAGAATTACATCGATTCGGCCATTGCCATTAATATCGCCAAAGCCCATTCCATGGCCGCTCGGGGCTTCCCCAATTACGAATTTATCGAATTTCCCAGTACCACGACCTTGCTCATCTACAACTAGTTTATAGAAAATCTGGGCAACTCCTGGTGTGTTAGGGAAAATTTCAGGAACTCCACAGCCGTCAATATCAATAAAACGCGTGGTTTCAATACTGCCTATTTTATCAATATCAATCGTTTCCCATTCTCCACCGACTGCACCTGGATTACGACGCCATTTCAGCGTTTCTCCCCACCAAGCGCCAGTAATGATATCCAAGTAGCCATCTCCATCTACATCTAGCGGATAATCAGAAAAGTCATCATGATACTCAGAAATCGCCAGAATATCGCAAATTTTATGCTTCTTGACGAAATCAGGACCCTCGTACCAGAACTCTCCACTGACAATATCGAGTTGGCCATCGTTGTTTACATCAAATACAGAGCAGGCTTCAAACTTCGCTGGATCAATTAATCGTTTATTCCATTGGACTGTCAAATTACATCCTCCTTAGAGTTTTCTTCAGAAAACTTTCTTCGTAAGCATAATACTGTGTTTCATAGTTACATCATATCGAAAAGAAAGGGTTTACATAAGAAGCAAGTCAGACAACTAATTATGGTATTCGGACATTTTTATATGAATAGAGTCTTGAATGTGGTATAACGGATACATATCAGTTGGATATCCTAATTCAGGGTTTGGGGTGTTAATTATGCGGGTAGCATTTGACCAAATTGAAATTGAAGTCAATTATCTGGGGTATGTAGCGCCAAAGCCAGGCTGGTTCATCGCAGCACATTCCCATCAGCAATATGAGATGCATTTTATTACTAAGGGCAAAGGGATTAACAAGTTTGAGTCGGGGCAGATTGAGTTTTACAAGAACGTGGTTTATATGGCACCGCCAGGTGAAGTGCATGAGCAATTCTCAGATCTGCAGGATCCAATGGAGATTTTTTTCATGCCGTTTTCGATTATGGGCTTGAAGAAAGATTTACCGCGGATATATGCACCGTTTCCTCTGATCCAGAATGAGCTGCAAACGATCCGTCAGCTTCAAGAAAATCTAGGTGCCTTGAATATCTTTCATGTGCAAATGCGGTTGATTGAACTGATCTGGAAAATCATCTCACCTAGCTTGGAACAGGAAAAAACCGAGGAGCATAGAGGGTCGCCTCATACAGCCTCAGTCTATACGTCATCTCAGCAAATCGTCGAGCAGGCGATTGTTTATATACATAATCATAAGTTAGAAAATCCAGGCATCGAAGAGATTGCGGCTGTTTGCCACATAAGCTCACGGCAATTGTCTAGAGTATTCACTCAAGCGATGCATTCAACGATTCACGCTTTTATTCAGCATGAACGCTATTTATGGGCTTGCCGTGAATTGCTGCAAACCCATAAACCCATAGAAGAAATCAGTGAAGAGCTTCATTTGGGATCAAAGCAATATTTTTCCTCTTGGTTCAAGAGCTTTTCCCTTAAAAGCCCCATGGTTTATCGGAATGATAATTATGGATGAACTGTACAAACAATTCTCATGGAAGAAGGTGCTGTATGGAGAATGTTTTTCGATTACCCCGACTTTATAGCGCAATTCAAATCATCGGCATTAAATATACGCTTGTGGAAGCAAAGTGGTCTTATCCCAGCCATCGCCATCCTTATTTTGACTTTCTTTATTGTGTTCAAGGTGAAATGCAGCAATGGGCTAACGGTCGTCCCTATACGCTAAAAGCAGGAGAAGCAATGATTGTTAAACCGGGTGTTTATCATCATACAGCTCCCCAGTCGGAGAGTGCGGAATACTTTAATTTTCATTTTGATATCGAGATGAGAGAAATACATACGATTTTTCAAATGGACGCTGAACCGGTGCTCATGTATGCTCTAGAGGATCATGAAAGTATACAGAAATGGGTAGAAGATTTTATTATAGATTTCGGCCAGGACCTAAAAGAAATGGACCCTGCCAATGTCAGCGCCAATTTATTCAATCATCTGCAGGCTTCGGTCCGAATTCTGCAAATGAATGCACGTATTATGGAATTGGTTGGTCATCTCGCAAACAGGGTACTAGCCGCGCATCGCTCCAATGTAATCGAAGATACTAAGATCTCCCCCGCACAAATCATGATCGCACGTGAAGTTGCCTACTTACTGGAAACGCAAGCGACGGAAGGCGTACAAATCCAGGAGTTGGCGGATCGGCTTAATCTTAATCGCTCCTATATTACCTTTTGCTTTAAGCAAGTGTACGGTCTCTCGCCACGTGCTTACTTAACCAATCTACGTATAAGAGAGGCGAAGCGGGCCTTGCAGGAAACAGAAGAATCCGTCGAACAAATCGCTGAACGGTTATCCTTTTCTTCATCCGGTCATTTAATTCGTGCGTTCCGTACGGCAATGGGCATTACGCCGCAGCAATTCCGCAAGCACTCTCTTTAAGAGACATTTATTACCTAAGCTACTTTTTACTTTCACAAAATCCATTCCCCATAGATATTTTGCGAATTATCGCTCATTTTCGTTGCTCTAACTGGAATTCCTCCCGTTAATATCCATTATTCAGGAAAATTCAGTAAATAACTGGAATAGCTCCATGTAAATCAGCTGACTAGTAGGAGTCATGATCACTTAAAAATGACTTTTTCAACAGGCAGTACGCCCTGAGCTAAGGGCGTATTTTTCTCGGGGAGACTTTTTCTAGGATAGCGTCGCTTTTGAGCGTACTCATGCAGATTAACCTGCGCCCCATGCTGATTTCTTGCTGTGAGAGCATACATAGCTCTGCATCCTCTTGAATGACCGTTCCTTCCTGGACTTGGAATAAACAAGTACGACAGGTGCCGTTGCGGCAGGAGTATGGAATTTCAATGCCTTGTCGTACAGCTGCATCCAGCACCAATTCCCTAGGACTCACCTCGAAAATTTGGTTGGAAGGCAACAGAGTTACACGATAATCAACCATTGTATTGTTCCTCGATTCGCGTCATTTTCTGCTGAATGGAGCTCATAAAAGGCTCATAGTCCCAACTGGCATGCGCCTTGGCTACCCAATCATGCCACCGTTCGTATACTTCAGCCCGCAGATCTTCGAGAGCTTCGATATCTCCATCAAGAAGGTGAAGCGTCCATTTGTGTCCATACATCAGGTGAATACTCTCGTCGGCCCAATCAAAGTCGAAATCCTGAGCGCTGGCGCTGTCCCCTTCCAGCTCAAAATCGTGCTTCAAGCCACTTTTCCAGCTGGGGCCGTTTATTTCAAATTGATGCAAAAGTGCAAGATTGGCGACTTCCCCAAACGGTGCTTGCGATACGTAGTGATCGCCGTAAACCGGATAATCCACACCGGTCTCAAAGCCCCAAGCCAGCATACGCTCTTCCCCCATCATACAGTGGCGTGACTCGTCAAAGCACCAACGAGCGCAATCCAGATAGAACTCCCATGGCATATCTCGCCAAACCCACATGACTGTACCAACGATTTCCGCAGCCCAGATCTCATTAACATGATTAATGGCTTGCCAGATCTGTCGTTCCATAAATTTGACTGGCGCACGCGGCGGATAATGGTAGGAAGCCGGCTTGAATTTAGGATCACGAGTGGGTGTAAGTGGCGGTACATAAGGTTTGCTGGTAAGAATAAGCTCTGAGACTTCAATTGACGAGGCTTCTCCCTGTTGTGATCCGAATAATCCGCCTAAATCCTCGAGATAGCTGCTCCAGGCAGCTTGCCATTCAGGAGGAACGGGTAGACCCAGCTGCGGTAAATTCTGATAAAGCGGCTGCATATCCAGCAGCTGTTGGCGTATTTCTGCAATGAAGCGGGGGATGATTTCAACGGTTGGCGCATCATCCAGCTTATCGGCAGCTTGCAAATATATTTCATAGGCTTGCACCAAGGCATTTTTGACAACCCAATAAGTAGCTTCAATCAGTTGAGCATCCCGATTGACATGAATTAAGCGCGCGAGAAATAGCTGCAACGCCGGATCATGATCCTGATCTACGTCGCGACGAGGGTAGCGCATTTCCAGAATGCGTGATCGGAGTGCATCAGCACGCAAAGAATCCTGCCAAAGATGATGCGGCAGCTTCTTTTTTAATTCCCAATCTGAGATATTGACCAAATAACCACCTAGCGTGCGCATGATTTCTTTTTCAACTAGATAGAGTCTTTTGAGTAAGTAGGAGGATTGTTCAACAGAGCGTTTTCCGGGATTGCCCATTATAATTGTTTGCGGTTTCATAATGTTTACACCTCGTGGGGGTTGATAGTATAAGATCTGAATCTATTGTACTATCAGAGACCTGGGGAGAACACTACGCTTTGTAGGGAGAAATGATACTTTTGTGAGGGGACTTGAATAACAGTGAGTTAGCCTTAAAAGCCTTTTAATACCCGATAGCTGCGCGGAGACATTTTATAATGGGCGAGAAACTGTTTATTAAATGTACTTAGTGAATCATAACCAGCCTCCATAGCGATTTGAATAATCGGGGTATGGGTTTGCATTAAAGCATGAACGGCAATTTGTAAGCGAAGCTTATTGAGAAATTGGTTGGGAGTAAGCTGTGTGAGCTGCTTAAACCGGCGGTAAAATAAAGTTTTACCCAACCCAGAGATAGCTATAACTTCATTCATATCCATGCTGCTTGCCATATGGGAGACAAGATATCCAATCGATTGAATCAAGCCATCCTCGATAATGGGTGAACTTGAAAGGTCAAGCTGCTCCATTACATACTCATAAAGATAGACTAGAATATTCATGAAATGCAGAAATTGCTTGGTCTTCCAGACGTTCTGCTGTTGTTGTTCCATGACTAAAAGTGCTTGGAGCGAGGATTCATAAATGGCTTTGGCGTAAGGAGAATTCGCCTTCAGCTGTGCAGGCAAGGATTGTGTGATATAAAAAGGGGCGAGCAAGGAATGGCCTCCAGGAATTCCACGAATAACGGAGGGACTGAAGTAGATAAGGATATAGGTGCAGGGAAGATTGGCATCTAATGAATAAATCCAGTGAGCTTCAAAGGGACGGCACATAAATACATCACCGGGCTTGGCTAAGTAGCTCTTATCATTAAACATATAGCGGGATTCATTCTCAAGAATGACGCAAATTTCGAGCATATCATGGATATGCATATCATGCGGCTCAAATCTGCTGGTAGTGCGCTTTATGAAAACGGTGTCTTCTAATTGAATATCTTCGTAATAAACCATAGGATCGCCTGCTTTTACCGGATTATGTAGTTACTCATTATTGTAGCGAACGTGAACAAAATTACAAGTTTTTAAGCTTAATTAAGTAGAGATAATAGTGTGATTTTCGTAGAATGGGGCAGAACACCAAACAAGCTCCATTTTCAAAATAATCCTTAAAGCGAGGAACAAAGCAGATGCAGTATACAACATTCGGCAATATGGATCTTAAGGTTTCCAAGCTAGGTTTAGGTGGTGCACCTTTAGGGGGCGTTTATGAAGAGACGGATAAGGCAGAAATTCAGCGAATGATCCATGAAGCCATTGATCTCGGGATCAATATTATCGATACGGCACCGATATATGCCGATGGAGAGTCAGAGCGCAGAATAGGGCAGGCATTGACTGGAGGGAAACGCGAGCATATTATCCTCACAACCAAGGCAGTACGTTCGGACCGCTCTTACGATTATGCAAGCACAATAAACTCTGTAGAGGATAGCTTGGTACGCTTACAGACAGACTGGATTGATTTGCTGCAGATTCATGATATAGAAGTACAAGCTTGGGATATGATTATGGAGGAAACGATTCCTGCTCTGCAAAAGCTTAAGCAAGCTGGAAAATTTCGATATCTAGGAGCGTCTTCAAGGAATCTCCCGCTTCTAATGAAGTATATGAAAACAGGATTATTCGATTGCATTCAATTTTACACGCGCTATATGCTCATTGACCATACGGCCAAAGAGGAGATACTCCCGTTAGCTAAGGAAATGGGTATAGGTGTAATTAATGGAAGCGTATTGGGAATGGGGGTTCTTGCGGATGCGCCGGGACACTTTTTGAAAGATGAGGTAGTAATTGAGGCCAAACGTAGAGTGGATATGCTGGATTTTCTGAGAAAAAGCGAGCCAAAAGGGCTGATTGAGCCAGCCATGCGGTTTAGCTTAAGCCATCCAGATATACAGGTCACTTTAACTGGAATCTCGACGGTAAATGCTTTGCGGATGAATGTTGCCTTTTGTGATGGTGTTGGCTTGCCGGAGCAAGAGCTTCAAGAGGTATACCGTTTATTTGATCAACAGAAATTATTAACTGATCCTGACTATACGAAATGAGGCGCTTAAATTATGGAGTTGAAAAGTATTGAACAGGAAAGCCAGCTACTAATCCCCAGTATTACACTTAAGAATCAAGTCACACCACCGCAATGGGCATTAACAGAGCGTTTGCTGATTAATCAATTAAATCAAGCAGCGCTAGAATTCGTAGCTCGTTATACTAGAGCTGACGGAACCTTGATCTGGCGCCAGGATTGGCCTGGGATGGATGGATCGGATGATCCTTATGAAGGCTTTATGAATTTAGCATTGCTCTATACCTTAGGCGGCAGCAGTGAATTGCATGAGCTAGCGCGTAAAATCTGGGAAGGCATTACTTGGCAGTGGACGGAGTACGGGCAGGTTCATCGTGAGTTTGATGCGTATTACGATTGGATGCATCATGGCGAAGGGTATCTATATTTATATTTCCTAGGACTAGCAGGTCCTGCAACCTTGAAGGATCGTCAACGGGCGGCAAGGTTTGCTGGCATGTATATCGGAGAAGATGAAGAGGCGAAGAATTATGATGCGCAGCTTAAATTGATCCGCTCACCGATTACAGGCAGCCGTGGGCCGCAATTTGAGCTGACTGCTGAGGATTGGGTCACACATCGTGGTATTCTAGACAATTATTTAGCGCCTTATGAGGATATTCCAGGTGTGGATTTTGCCAGTGGCAAATGCGCTTGGTCCAATGATGAGATCTATGCGGATATTGTGCGTTTGATGAATGAGCGAATGACACGCGGCGATGTACCGCTTAATTTGAACGCGACAGGGCTGGTAACTCATGCGTTTCTCTATTCGGGTGATGATAAATACCGCAGCTGGGTATTGGATTATCTAGCCGTATGGGAAGAAAGAACCCGACAGAATGGTGGAATCATTCCAGATAATGTCGGCTTATCCGGAGAAATCGGTCAGTATAACGATGGCAAATGGTGGGGCGGTTATTATGGATGGCGCTGGCCGCATGGTTTCATGACTATTATTGAGCCGTTGACAAACGCTTGCATGAACGCAGTGCTGTTAACCGGGGACATGGGCCAGCTTGATCTCGCCAGAAACCAGTTGGATGAGAACTTTGCCTTAGGCAAGGAAGTTAATGGCCAATGGCTGGTACCTTACAAATACTTTGATGCGGGATGGGCCGACTATCGCCCAGCAGCACCACGTTATCCGGTTTATCTATGGACGGTATCAATGGCTGATGAGGATCTGAACCGAATTGAACGGATTGCGAAGGATCATGATTGGAATGAAGTAATCATTCCTACAGTTTCCGGAGGAGATAAAAAAACCGGAAGGGATACCAAGCATTATATTGGCAATACCCAGCCTTGGTTTCAATATATCCGCGGCTTAAATCCAGATTATCCACAGCAAATACTTGATGCAAATTGTAAGCTCGTTGAACAGCAATTGACCAAAATGCGCTCAGAAGCAGGGGATCCGCATAACTGGATTACTTCCTATAATGAAGATGATTTCTCCAGTATTCACGCATGGCAGGAAATGTGCCCTGTTTATATGGAAAGCTTGGTACAGCTAACTCTCGGCGGCCCAATGCATATTTCTCACGGAGGATTGCAGCATGCGCGCGTTCGATATTATGATGTCGAGGGGAAACGACCTGGATTACCAGAATCGGTTGCTGCTCTGGTTAAGGAACTCACAGATCGCTCCGTCACTTTAGAGCTAATAAACATCGATTTATTTGCTAAACGCACCCTTATTATCCAAGCGGGTACTTTTGGAGAGCATCGTTTTGAAGAGGTTCATTTCTTGGATGAAGCAGGAGCTTCTGTTGAAACCAGCATCGTTAACAATAAATGGTTGGTGGTTGAGCTTCCCGCAGGCACAGGAGCTAGTCTGCAGATAACCATGTCCCGCTATGTAAACTCACCTTCTTACGATTTGCCTTGGGCAGATCAAGAGAAAAATGTGCTTCTTGAGGGCAGAAAATATGCTTAATGAATATGTGAATCCGGTTTTACCGGGTGACTATCCAGATCCCTCTGTTGTCCGAGTGGGCAATGATTATTATTTGGTGACCTCTACCTTTCAATATTTTCCTGCAGTGCTCATTCTGCACTCTACGGATTTAGTAAATTGGAAGCCAATTGGCCATGTCATTACACGCAAGGAGCAGCTAGATTTAACGGGCATTCCGGATTCATATGGTGTGTTCGCTCCAGATATTTCTTATTATGCAGGCAAGTTTTGGGTGGTTGTACCATTTTTTCATGGACAGCCACGCTGTACGAATCTGTTGTTCGTAGCGGATCGACCTGAAGGTCCTTACGGTGACCCCATCCAGCTCAACCATCATTTTATTGATCCATCGATTTTCAATGATCCGGATGGGAGAAGATACCTTGCATATGGCGGCGGATGGTTGCATGAAATGGCGGCAGATGGTTCTCAGCTGATTGGCGAAGCCAAGCAAGTATGGCCGGGAACCGGAGGAGTAGCACCGGAAGGACCGCATTTAATTAAGCAGAATGATTGGTATTATCTGATTCTGTCAGAAGGTGGAACTTTCTTTGAGCATAAATGTACGGTCGCCCGCAGTAAATCGATTTGGGGTCCTTATGAAGCCAACCCTAGTAACCCAATTCTTCAACAAACGGATATGAATAAAGTGATTCAAAAAACAGGCCATGGCAAGCTAGTGCAAAGTTCAGACGGAGCTTGGTGGATGATGCATCTGGGTGGAAGGCCATTAGGTCCTGGAGGGGCAACTCCCTTGGGACGCGAAACCTTCCTTGCACCAGTGGAATGGAACGAGGACGGTTGGTTTACGGTAGGAGAAGGTGGAAGTCCCGTAGAAAAAATTCAGCTTGCTGCTGATACGCAACCACCTACTAAAGAATTGTCGAATGATCTCCACTACGTAGATTTTTTTCAAACCGAATCACTGGATCCAAGCTGGGAATGGGTGAGACATCCGCTGGAAGCTGGCTATTCGCTAAACAAACAAGGATTGCTTATAAACTGCCTCCCCTATCAGCTGCTTAGCCCACAATCTACCCTTGTGCTGACGCGTAGATGGGAGCATCTCGGTTTTCGGACTGCAGCTAAGCTGAGGTTTATGCCAAAAGCTATTGGTGAAGAAGCGGGTATTATGCTCTATCGAGATCTCGATGCGCAGCTATTATTGACGATACGCAATGGAATTGGTCAAACCTCAGGCCAGAGCTTTGATGTAACTAGATTGCATGAGCAACAGGAGTATAAAGGACTTTACCTTCAAATTGATCAAGTTGAAAATGGCATGCGACGAAAGCTATATCAAAAAAACTTGGAGATCAACGTAGAAGATATTGAAGCAACGGCAAGCTTTCTATTGAGCATTCGCTTAGATGCTGCAACTCAGCTGGTTGGGTTTTCCTTAGCAAAAGAGGATGATAGGGAAGAGGAGCTTCCACTACAGGTTTCGGCTGAGTTCCTCTATCCAGAAAAAGCACCTACCTGGTTGTGCTTTACTGCTCCAAGGATTGGCATTTTTGCCAGAGGAGTTTATGGGACGGAGCATGGAAAGGCTGTATTTGAGAATTTCGAGTATGAGCCTACATTGGTATCTGAATAAAGGGAGTAGATTGTAATGATAACCATGAAGCTTAGGGTGGCTACGCTGCATCCGGATAAAATTGATGAGTACGAACGGTTGCATAATGAAATTCCTGAAATGAACATTAAACATATTAGAGAAGCAGGTTATGCAAAGCTGCAAATTTTCCGTCAAGGCTTACAGCTTATGATGTACCTCGAATGGGATTCGACAACGGAAATACCTGATCGATTTGTCGATGAAGAGGTAGAAGCAGCATGGCATCGGCTGACAGAACCTTGTTTTTCGAGAACATGGGAAGAAGTTCCGATGATATTCAGTTTGGATCAACCAAGGATAAACGGTTATGTCGTCTTTTGAGACGGCGTTTGTCCGGGAATTTAAGATCTGTATATAGGTGAAACTTATACTGTCTTATAATTCAAGATAAATCTTAGTTTTGTGCTAATCCTCGTGTGAAAAATTGTATTCATCGTTGGCTATTTTTCTTATAATGGAAGAAATAGCTGAGGCTAAATAAGCCTGTATAGGAGAACTCAGAATGGCACATGAAATAATCGAAGGCGCAGATAGCTTGGTTATGAATGAGAAAGACGATGTCGCAACCGTTTTGCGCGATATGACTGTTGGTGAATCGATGCGTTATCGTAAAGGTGAAAGCTTAGAAACACTTGTTCTGTTGAATCCGATTGCATTTGGACATAAAGTAGCGATAACACCAATTAAACAAGGTGCTGATGTGTATAAGTACGGTGATGTAATTGGTAGAGCTTCACAGAATATAGAGCCAGGCGAGCATGTTCATGTGCATAATATTGAGGGCGTACGCGGCCGTGGCGATCTTGCACATAAAAACAAAGGAGCCCAATAATATGACAATGATCATGGGTTATGAACGAGCCAACGGTGATATCGGAATCCGCAACCATTTGATTATTATCCCAACGGTTATCTGTGCCAATCATGTCAGCAACCGGATTGCCCAAATGACTCCAGGCGCAATAGTTGTGCCTCATCAGCATGGCTGCAGTCAGATTGGCGATGATATTGTTAGAACCTTCGATGTATTGGCGGGTACTGGGAAGAATCCTAATGTCGGCGGCGTACTAATTGTTAGCTTAGGCTGCGAGGGCATTGACTTGGAAGCATTAGCGGCAGCTATTAAAGTAACCGGCAAGTCAGTCGAATATTTTGATATCCAAACGGTTGGCGGTTCAATTAAATCGATCCAGCATGGAACGGAAATTGCCAAAAGAATGCTAGCAGACCTGGAGCATCAAGCGAAAGTTCCAGTTCCGCTAAACAAGCTTAAGGTTGCTGTTAAATGTGGCGGGTCTGACGCAACATCCGGTTTAGCATCGAATCCTGCTTTAGGTGTGGCTGCTGATAAAATGATTCATGCAGGCGGAAGTATTGTAATTGGCGAGACTACTGAAATTATCGGTGCAGAGCATATTCTGGCTGAACGCTGCATAACGCCGGAAACGAGTGACAAACTATACCACATTGTAGATCGCTTTGAAAAAGAGATTGAACGGATCGGCGCTGATATGCGTGGAGGCAACCCAAGTCCGGGTAATATTGCTGGGGGGCTTTCCACTATTGAAGAAAAATCATTAGGCTGCATCAGCAAATGCGGCACAGAGACGATTAATGGCGTTATTGAATATGCAGAGGATATTCCAGAGCATGGGTTATATTTTATGGACTCGCCAGGTAATGATATTGAATGTGTTTCCGGAATGGCAGCAGGCGGTGTGCATATCGTTTGTTTCACGACAGGCCGTGGGACTCCAACAGGCTCGGCAGTAGTTCCTGTAATTAAAATTACAGGCAACAAACTAACTTTTACCCGTATGGAAGACAATATGGACGTGGATGTAAGCGACATGCTTGCAGGCACATTAAGCCTTGAGCAAGCAGGAGAATCGATTTGGCAGGAAATTCTCGAGGTGGCTGAAGGCAAGCTGACCAAAGCTGAGATTCTCGGCCATCAAGAATTTAGTATTAATCGGATTGGCCCAAGCTTATAATATAGAAAGAAATTTTTTCATTTATAGAATGGGGTATCGAAATGAAACACAGCGATAAGACCTTTTGGAAGCAGTATATTGCTAACCTTCAGGTTGATTTGGCTCACGCAGCTTACACTAAAGTGGAACGTATTTGGGAGGACTTAGACTATACTCCAATTCTTAATAAATTTTACTATATAATCGAGGGAGAAGGTTTTCTGACCATCGATGGTCAAACCTATTATCCGAAGCCCAATGAGCTTTATCTATTGCCTGCAGATGGGGTTCAATCCTATGGAACTATCAATGACGATACATTTGGCAAGTATTGGTGCCATTTTACGGCTAAGATTGGCGAGCTTAATTTATTTCAAGCTTTGGAGACCTCGCGGTTTATTCGGATTGAGCAACCAGAGCAATGGAGAAATAAATTTGAGCGGCTCATCGATTATTCCAACAGTGATAAGTTAACTTCAAGAATTCATACCAATTCGGTGCTTCTAGAAATTATTGCTGACTACATTGAGAGCTGCGATAAAGTTAAGTTTAACCTGAAAGCAACACCGGCTTTTGAGAAGATGAATGTTGTGCTGCAGTACATTGAGGCCCATTTAACGGATAACTTAACAGTAGAAGAGCTCGCGCAAATTGCTCATTTTCATCCGAATTATTTTATTCAGCTGTTTAAGAATTTTACAGGGAACTCACCTATTCAATACATCAACCGTGCCAGATTGGAGAAAGCGAAAAACCTGTTAACCATGACAGAGTTGAATGTTTCCGCCATTGCCGATGCGGTTGGCTTGGAATTTTCTTATTTTTCAAGAATGTTTCGTGAGCATAACGGAGTTTCCCCCACTGCATACCGAGAATTTATTCCAAAAGATTAACAGCCCTATATTTAACTGGATTTATTTAATAAGTCCAGTCCCGCGCAATGAAAACTTCATGTCAACTTCGAATTTAACGTTAGGATATATGCTTTGCCAGTCTTCCCAATCTTGCGTTCTCTTATAGTGGGTGGCTCTATACAGCAAACCAAACCCAAGCGGGTCGATATTGTTCTTTTGCAGCTTTATTAGCAGTTTATTATATTTAGGGATTTCTTCCTCTTCAATTTGTCGTTCTAATTGACTCCAATTGTCATTATAAATAGGCATGGATGTTTCTTCCGTAATTCCTTTAATTTTAATTTTCACATGGATAACAGGCGCTTTTTGATTGTTAGTTTCAATAGAATAATGTCTTTTGAATTTTTGCGCGACTATTTCAATGGGGGTATCACCCATTTTTGATCTGAAGTTGTAAGGTGGAGCGTTCTCAAGCAGTTCCATGAAAAGAAGAGATTCATCGGGATTTAAAATCAGTTTTACTTTTTCTTTGTCTAGTAAAGCAGCTTTGTTCATGATGTAAACTTCTGAGCCAACTTCGATGACAGGCAAATAAGGATCCATACCTAACTCGGTTGTTCGACGATAAAAATCAAACAAATATTCTGTTAATCCTAAAGCCTTCTGCGATCCTGATTCACCAAAGCTCAAGATTAACGCATTCCCGGGATAACGCTCTGATTTGGGTTTTAATTTCAATACGCTCTCGGCACTTGGTCTTCCCAAGGCTAAGTACCCTTCCATTTGGAAATCCCTTTTTCGCGATAACCAGTCTAATGATTCCTTTATACTTTCATAAGCTAAACCTTCACCAAGCATATATATTTTCGTTTGGCCAAAATCAAGCTCCTTATCGAGCTTTGCAGCAATTAATCTTACCGCACCAGAGATAGTTTCGGAATCTTGGGAAAAAATTTGGGTGTTGTCTTTTCCAGGATCTATTTTTTGAATAGGTAAGGCAACCTTCAAGGTGACTCGATAGGGCATATCCTCCTTATTGGATTTATCAATGCCAATGGCGAACACGAAGCTTCGATTATCTATATCCTTGAAGGCGCAGCCTGCTATTAAAAGCAACAAGCTGCAAATGCCTAATGCAATAATGGCTCTTATCATGGACGACGACCTTTCCGGAAAGCTAAAAAGGAGACTGTAGCAACAAGGAGGAATTCTGTAACGAAACGAAATTCTAGCCAGTAAATTGATTTTTCCATGATACTTTTTTCGGTGAATATGTAGAAATACAGTCCCGTCAAAATAGCGATAAAGCTAAGAACAACCCACTTAAATATCTGAGCTTTGCGATTGCTGCTTAACATTTTCTGAGAAAAGCAGCCCTGCAGCAGTTCGATTCCAACATGCATGGTAATCATGGAATACATCAAAGCAAACATCAGAAATACTAATAAGAAAACAAAAATAGCTCGTTCAAATAGCCCGAGTTCAAATCGAATAGAATCAATCGTGGAAATACCCGGATTAACAAAATCCTCGACGCCCATAGTTCCCAAAAAACCGATTGGCATGAAAAAATTCATCGCTAATGTATGTAAACCTAATAAAATAACTAGTGCTATGAACCACCCTTTCATTTTACTGGGGATCGTTCGATTAAATATAGTAAGCCCAACAAAGCCTGAAAATGTACTCGAAGCTTCTGTGATATTACTCCATTTAGGAGCTATAAAAACGTAATCTCGCATTTCCTTAATCGCATTCCACTCTACGCCTGGGCTGAATAGTAATTTAAAAAATAAGAAATAAAACACAGGAGTGCAAATAACAAGTGTGATTTCTAATGTGCTTAAAACCGTTTTGCTGGATCTCGAGGCACCCCAGGCCACAACTAGAAAGAATAAAACGAAGATTGAAGTTAGCTGTAAATTAGGCAAAAGAAAGCGATTAATAATAGCAGATAGACCACCAAGAATAAGGCAGCCCTCGGATAAAAGCAAAATTGAAAAAATACATAATAAACAAGCGGATATCCACTTAGGAAAATATTGAGCTAATATCTCAGGTAATCCTTGATTAGGGAATCGTTCTAATGATTTGCTAAAAATAATAAGGAATAGGGTTCCTATTACAGCGCTTATTAGCATCGCTGCAATACTGCCATTAAAACGGTCGTCCAATAAATGGCGATTCACAAAAAGCAAACCAATCGTCAAAATACTTTCCCATAGTATATAGAAAACATAACGGTTCATATATGGAATCCTTCCACTTACAGTTTGCCGAATTTTTCGTTTTCACCTACAAATATTTTGAGATAGGGCTTACCAAAACTTTTTAAATCAGTCATATAAACAATTAGGCCAAACAAACCGACACCTATTCCAACTATGCCAAAGAAACTAGCCAGAATAATAAACGGATACTTAAGCACGCGCAACGCAAAGCTCATAGCATTTATGGGAACAACGAAATTGGCAATAGCCAGAGTAGATGTGACAATAATCATAATGCTGCTAACGAGATTTGCCTCCTGAGCTGCTTGACCTAGAATTAATCCGCCAACTGTTGTCGCTGCGGCACTAATATATTTGGGGAGGCGTATGCTTGCTTCAATTAAGGCTTCTATTAAGAACATCATAATCATTACTTCAAAAAAGGAAGGATAAGGAACACCCTCGCGGCTTCCTGCAATCGATAAAGTAAGCTGAATTCGAAATAGTTCAGGATTAAAAGAAACAGTAGAAATATAAACAGCCGGAAGTAATATAGTCAGAAAAATACTGACATATCGATTCATGATAATAAAGATGCTAATCCAGAATGATTGGAATATATCGTCCATGGAAGAAATAAAATCAAAAAATACAGCTGGGGCAATTAAGGCAAATCCATTTCCTTGAACAAGGATGACGATTTTGCCCTGTGAAAGGTTTAGAGCAGTGCGGTCTGGTCTTTCAGTCAGCATCATCATTGGAAATAGTGAAAATTTACGATGGGTCAACAGCTTCATGAGATGGCCTGACGAATGGATTATGGAGGGCTGTAGCGCATCAATTCTCAATTGGATATCTTTTAATACGGCTTGATCTACTAATTCGCTGTCATAAATCACGACTATTTCTGTTTGCGGTGCTTGACCAGCCTTTCTCTTGTCTGCAATAAGATTTGGTGAGGGATAACGATGGCGAAGTAGGTTGAGATTTGTTTTAATATCGTCACTAAATGAATTCAGTGACCCATAAATGGCTGTTTCTGAGCTAGATGCTCCAAGCATTTTATTTTCCACATTCGAAGCATTGAATAGATAGGTTTCACCGTCAATTAATACACAGACATGTCCACTCATAAATTTGCTCATGAAATCCGCTTCATTCAGCTTGGAAATGTCAGGGAGAGAATTTAAATACTGTTTATATTCATTCTTATCCGTACATTTCAATATGGAGCTGATTAAATCCGTTTTAATTTTAATTTCATCACAGAGGCTATCTAAATAAAGCAGCTCCATTTCAATATCTTTAATAGCTATTAGCTCGGATTTCAGGTCAGATGTAGAGGAAAGCTGGTCATTAATCAACTTTTTAATGGATAGGGTCATTTAGCAGCATCCTTACTAAAGGTTTTTTCCATCATTTGCTTATCCCTTTATTGTGCTTAATAACAAATGTAATTATTCAAAGACTCAATGAAAATGAAAACACCGTAAAACGCAGGTAATCTGCGCTTTACGGTGTTATTAATTGAGGCATTAACTTTGAAAGGTATTTAAGGATAAAAAGCATTGGCAGCAGTAGTCGTAGGGCACCAACGAGAGTTTAATAAGAACTTAATCAACACGTCCTTGGCTTTGTCGGTTCCTATATAGTGTAAGGCCTCGGCAGCATGAGCCCGAACATAGCGATTCTCGTCCTCCAAAGCAATTTCCAAATGAGGAATTGCCGCTTGGGCTAATGAGGCTAGGCGACAGAGTGCAAGGCCAGCCATAAATCGCACTTGATTATCTGCATCCTGCAAACACTGTATCAATTCGCTTACACTTTTAGGCGTACCGATTAATCCAAAGGCTTCCGTAATCGCTTGACGGACAGGTGTGGAAGAGCTGGAGAACAATTTAGACAGGCTTGGTAATGCTGAAGCTGCATGCTCTCTTTGCTCACTTAACGCAAATACCGCATGGATTACGGAGGGCTGATGGCTGCTATCCAAAGCAGCGATTAATCCTGTAATTGCGCCCGGCCCAGCAACGGATAACCCGTAAGCAGATGAACGTGATACTAAATCGTTTGTTTGCTGCAAGCCTTGAAGCAAAGCATCAATGCCTTGTTGGCCATATCTTGCAAGCTGATAAGCGGCTTCAAGTGAGGTTGACTCAACTTCATCTTCAAGCTTTTGCGCAAGCTCAGTTAGCTTTACAGAATCTGCGGCTGCGGTATTAGCGATACTGCCTATTTGCCCAGATAGCCAATTCCAGGTTTCTGCCCAAATGATTTCGTGTTTAGCAATAGGCAGCTCAATGGAAGCTGGAGTGCTCCATGCTATTTCTTGATTATCCCAGCTTGCTGCAACGGGGGCTTCTGTACGCATAAACTCAAATTTAAGCATATAACGAGGTTGATCCAATATATTCGCAGTAGAACGGTGCCAGATATCGTAATGGATTAAAGCAAAGGTTCCTGCTTGGCCGTTAGCTAAAGCTTCCGATTCAGATCCATCGGAATGGAAAAGTCGATTCTCATACAGATGTGTTCCTGGCATTACACTAGTTGGACCTAAATCTATAGGTGTATCCTGTGGGAAATACATAATCATCGCCCACCAAGGATGATGATGGCGCATTTTGCTGTAGCCCCAGTAGCTATCTTTATGCCATCCGCCAGCTGTAGGTGAGGCATTAAAGTGACCATGCCGATGAGCATGAAGCATATAATTCGGACCGAGCACACTAGTAAGTGCTCCTGTAACGGTTGGATGATCGAATACTTTTTGTAAATCGCGGATTCGTGGTAATAGGTTGTTGCCTGGATTGCCTTCCTGCTGATAAACTTCATTTAATTGGGTCAACAAGCTTTGGTGGAAATCTGCAGAAAAGTCTGTTTGGAGAATTAGAAATCCTTCAGAAATGAATTTTTTCATTTGGTTATCCGATAGTAAAAGCGGAGTATTGGGCAGCGGCATAGTTATAAACCTCCTAGAAGTGTAAGCATTTTTGCTTATGCCCTTATTATAAAGAGGATTGCCATTGCCTTAAATAGACGATGTTCATTCAATTTAGCACAAAATTAAGATGCCAATATAATGACCTTTATTAAATCTTCATTTCTTTTTAAGGTTGAATTAATTTAAAAGGGGTATTATATAGATAAGACCATTGCGAACAACTTCCTAACATAGATTTACGCCGAAGCCTCCCTGATGACCCCGGTTCAAAGCTCGTTGCGAGGGTAAACGCAAATGAGCGGGCGACTCTCCCTAGTCAGTGATCGGAGCTGCTTAAGGTTACGGATCCCGAACGCTTCTATGAGCGTCAAAATCATAAGGTGATACATCAATAGACAAAAATAGGCACCGCAGCTTGCGGTGCTTTTTGTTGTGCTTATCAATTAACTAGATCCATAACATTTGAACCATTTGCCCTTTTGCAGCACCATTCCCGCCAGACGGAATCAAGCATAACGCATTAGCATTAGCAAAGGCAGCTATATTGCCGGATTGGTCCTTAGATAACGGAGTAACATAAAGTGTCCCTTTTCTAATTTCGGCAAATGAACGCACATATCGCGGATAAGCACTTGGTTTCTTCACATCACCATCTAGATTAGCTTCAATTTTATCGTTTTGATACTTGTTGCAGCCTAATTGGAATAGAAGCTTTGGCTTGACGAAAAGTTCAAAACCAACAAAGCAAGCGGAGGGATTCCCGGATAAGTGAAAGCTTATTTTATTCTGCACTTTAAATGCGGATGTAGGAGCACCAGGTCGCATGGAGACTTTTGTAAACAAGGGTTCTGCAGACATTTCTTCCATAACATCGAGGACGTAATCGTACTTGCCAACGGAAACACCTCCGGTGGTTATGATAAAATCTGCATAATTTAATGCGAGTTGGATGGTACGGCTTATACAAGCGGGTTCATCAGGAATCGGGGCATACCGAATACAATTGGCTCCCAGTTCTTTTAACTTCGCTTCCAGCATAAATCCATTTGATTCATACAAATGATAAGGTCGCAATGTCTCGCCAGGCAATTGCAATTCGTCTCCAATTGGGATGACAGCTACAGTTGGTTTGCGATATACCTCAATTTCCTGAACTCCAAAAGAAGCCAGGATGACTATTTCTTTAGCGCTTAATAAAGTACCCTTAACAAGAATGCATGTATCCTCTAAGATATCCTCGCCAATCTCAGCAACATGTTTGCCTCGTTCGGATGGAAATGGGAAATGTATGAACGGAATCCCCTCTTCCTCTGAAGCGACGACAGCCTCTTGCATAATAACAGTATCATATTGCTCATAAACTGGAGCTCCTGTATAAATTCGAACTGCTGGATGATCCCCTGCAGGCAGATCCATGCTTCCAGCTTTAACTTCAGTGGTTACCCGCATTACAACTGGTTTATCAGGGGTAGCATGTGCAATGTCGCTAAATGTAACAGCATATCCATCCATGGCAGCCTTACGAAAAGACGGTAAGGGGAATGTACTGAAAAAGTCATTTGCAAGAACTCGTCCGACGGACTCTGCAAGGGAAACATTTTCGATAGGTTGTCTTTCACTGTGCAATAGCAACAGCTCAATACCTTTATCTACGGAAACTATCCTCCGTGCTTGTTTTTTGGTTTCCATTTCACACCCCCGGAACTCTAGCAGTAATTGCTTAATCATGTATTATGCAGAAGTATTATTTATCTTTTAATATACATCGTTCTACGATAAAGTCAATACTTTGTGTTAGGTTATATAACATGTATAGAAGTGCGAGTATAAACAAATGTAAGCCTGAGTCGTTCTAGCTCAATAGCGCCACAAACCGACTTTATTCGCTAGGCTAGTACAATTTCCTGGGCAATAAAAAAGCCGCTTCATAAATTGAAGCAGCCAGCTTATCTATCTGGAGGAATTCCATGTGATCCATAAAAACAAAGCTGAATCCATTTGTTAACAGGAGAAATTCCAGAAAATCATCTGAGCGGCTAGGAGTCCTGCTGAAATTCTAGTAATCCTGCTCTCGTTAATTCGTCTAGGTGAATTTCGGACAACTCTTCAAGTATCCTTAAACCAGCATCGGTTAGCCCTATGAAAATACTGCGCTTATCCTCTGGATTTGGAAAACGTTGCACCAGCTCCAGCTCTTCACAACGATTTATTAATTCGAGACAAGCGTGGCGAGTTATCTGCAATCGTTCTGCTAGTTCTTTTGGTGTGGCATACTCTCTATTAGGAAAACCCATTATCGATAGCATAAGTTGGTGGTATTGTGGTGTAAGTCCTTTTCCGCGGGCTGCTTCCTCACTGAAGCGAATAAACTTACGAATGCGGTATCGGAATAATGCGAGCTTTTCATACACATTTTTAGGCAATGGCAGTTTAGTCATTTCCAACCCCTAACAGATCAAGAATATATCTAGTTTACAGCATCATTTGGTAATGGACAATTGAAATGTCACCAAAAAGCTGGTTTCATGTAATGAAATCTATCATTATTATAATTTACTTACTTTCACCAAATTTCTGAGTACTCTCTCTAATGATTAAATGGGGAGATACTTGTGCCTCAGAATTTCCAAGCTTTGTATCACCATAAAGCAGCATTTCCGCGGCTTGTTTGCCAAACTGGAAGGTATTCTGGTCGACAGTTGTAAGTCGCGGTGATGTCCACTGGCCAATAGGCTGTCCATCATATCCGATAATGCTGATGTCAGAGGGCACCTTTAACCCGCGATGGTTAGCTGCTTGAATAGCACCAATGGCTTTGTAATCACTCGCTGCAAAAACAGCAGACGGTGGTTCGGCAAGCTCCATTAATTCATTGAAGCCTTCATAACCGGAGACTTCTGTTTCTTCGCTGCAATCTTTTACAATGACTAGATCAGGATCAAATGCAATATTATGATTGCTAAGTGCAAGACGATAGCCCTGTAAGCGGAAGGAGAAATCGGAGTAAATCTCCATTTGAGACTTGCCTGAAACAATAATACCAATGTGAGTGTGGCCTAAGTCCAGAAGATGCTGAGTAGCTAAATAACCTCCCGCTAAGTTATCTCCAGCAATGTAGGGGATTTCCAGATGAGGGAAATAAAATTGGATCGTCAGCATTTTGCGTTTTTCCAGCTTCCACTGGGTGACGATGCTCATGAACTCGGCCCTTTTTTCATCGAATAAGCCAAAAAGAATATAACCTGCATCCAAATCATCCGGTAATTGAAGGTTGTCGCCAATGTTATAAATCGCAAATTCAATTTGATGCTTGGTGCACACCTCAGCAATTCCAGACAACATCGCTAAATAGAAGCCGTCATTGAGCAGTCTGGAGAGAATATTATGATGTACAAAGTATATTTTGGTTAACGCAAGTGAATTCGCATCTGATTCAATCATTCTAGAGGCCGCCTTAATAAAGCTGCCTTTTTTACGTATGCGGATTATTAAATCTTCCTCAACAAGAAAGGCTAACGCCTTACGCATGGTCATTTCGCTTGTCTTATAGATAAGAGCGAGTTCTGTTTGTGACGGAATTGGATCGTTTGGTTTAAGCTCTCCGGTTGAAATACGATGTTTAAAATCATCGATAATTTGCTTGTAGATTGGTTTTTTTGGTGCGAGACTCAATTGGATCACTCCATATTCTATGTGATTGCCTATAAATTAAAGATACAGGAGATATGCAAATTACACAACTATTAAAGATACAAAATTATTTTATTAAAGATATTTACAAGTGGGTCTAAAAGCTTAATATAGGTTATAAGATATCTTTTAAATAAGAGGAGGCATTTATAATGAAAAATTTTCATTTACTAAGCAATGCGCATTTAGATCCTGTTTGGCTATGGGAATGGGAAGAAGGTGCAGCGGAGGCGATTTCTACATTTCGTGTTGCAGCCGATTTGTGTGAGGAGTTTGACGGGTTTATTTTTAATCATAATGAGGTGACGCTTTATAAATGGGTCGAAGAATATGAGCCTGTGTTATTTGCCCGCATTCAGGAGCTGGTTAAACAAGGGAAATGGCACATCATGGGTGGCTGGTATCTTCAGCCGGATTGCAATATGCCTAGCGGGGAGTCATTTGTTCGCCAGATGCTGCTGGGGCGCAACTATTTTCAGGACAAATTTGGTGTAAAGCCGACGACAGCGATTAATTTTGATCCGTTTGGCCATACGCGTGGGTTAGTGCAGATTATGAGTAAGGCGGGTTTTGACTCTTACATTTTTTGTCGCCCTTCACAGAAGGACTGCGAGCTTCCGGCGAGTGATTTTGTTTGGGTGGGCTATGATGGCTCAGAAATTATCGGTCATCGTGCAGATGAATTCTATAATTCTCCTCGTGGCAAGGCAGACGAGAAGGTACTTGAATGGATTGCTAAAACAGCGGATCAGCCGATTGGTTCTGTGCTTTGGGGTGTAGGCAATCATGGCGGCGGCCCGTCACGAGAAGATTTAGAGAAGCTCAAGCTGCTAATGCAGGAAACCAAGGACGTCCAAATTATCCACTCAACGCCAGAAGCATTTTTTAAGGAATTGCGTGTTGTAAAAGCTAGCTTGCCTCGTCACGAAAAGGATGTAAATGCTTGGGCACCTGGCTGCTACACTTCACAAATCCGAATTAAGCAAAAACACCGACTGCTTGAAAATGAAATATATATGCTCGAAAAAATGCTGTCTCATACCACATTGCAAGGCTTAACGGCTTATCCTTATGAGCTGATTCATGAAGCTATGTGCGATTTAATGGTCACTGAGTTTCATGATGTGTTGCCGGGCTCATCGATTCAGCCTGTTGAAGAAGCTTCCTTGCGACTGGTGGACCATGGGCTGGAAATCGTCTCACGACTTAAAGCGCGTGCCTTTTTTGCCTTGGCAAGCGGTCAGAAAAAAGCGGAAGAAAATGAAATTCCAATCCTGATCTATAATCCGCATCCGTATAAAGTTGTCGGGATTTTTGAATGTGAGTTTCAGCTCGCCGATCAGAATTGGAAGGATGAATTCTCACTGCCGCTGGTCTATAAGGATGGGGTTCAAATTGCCTCGCAAGCTGAAAAGGAGCTAAGCAATTTGAACCTGGATTGGCGTAAACGGGCTGTGTTTCAGGCAGAGCTGGAGCCAGGCCAGATGAATCGCTTCGATGTACGTTTAGAGGTGTTGCCGCAAAAACCAGCTCCAGAGCTCCAGCCAGCAGACGGGAAAATTAGTTTTAAAACGCAGGAGCTGGACATTATCATCAACTGCGAAACGGGCTTTATGGATCGTTACTGTGCGAATGGTGTGGATTATGTTCAGCCCAATGCATTTGTACCGATTGTGATCGATGACAATGACGACCCTTGGGAAACGCAGGCATTAAGTTTTCGTAATGTAGAAGGTGCCTTTAAGCTGATGTCTGCAGATGAGGGGACTCGTTTCTCAGGCATTCGTGGAAGCCGCTTGGAATCTGTGCGTGTAATTGAGGATGGAGCTGTTCGTACAGTGGTGGAAGCCTTGTTTGAATACGGTGATTCTTTCATCATACAGACCTACAAGCTGCCGAAAAAGGGAACTGAAATTGAGGTCCATATTCGTGTGCACTGGAATGAAAAAAGCAAAATGCTCAAGCTTTCCATTCCAACTCCATTCTCAGACGGGGAATATTGGGGGCAGGTTGCTTATGGGCGGAATGAGCTGCCTAATGACGGAAATGAAGCCGTCTCGCAAAAATGGGCAGCTATCATAGATCAAAAACAGGATTTAGCCTTAACTTGCATTAATGATGGAGTCTACGGATCTGATTATGCGGATGGAGAAGTACGTATTTCCTTGCTGCGCTCTGCCGGCTATTCAGGACATCCAATCGGGGACCGTCCAATCATGGGACAGGATCGTTATTCCAGTCGAATTGATCAAGGTGAAAGATTATATCGCTTCTGGTTTAATGCGGGTAAAGCCTCAGAACGGATGGACGTTATAGATCGTGAAGCTCTCTCATTAAATGAGAAGCCGTTTGTGCTTTCTTTCTTTCCTTCAGGAGCAGGAGAAGCGCCTGAAAATGCACTAACATTAAGCGATTCAACAGTGCTCTTATCCACCTTCAAAAGAGCTGAATTATCGGATGACTATATCATTCGTTTATTTGAGCCAACAGGTACAGCAAGAGCCACGACTTTAACGATTCCAGCGCTTGGGATTAAACAAAATGTTGAGCTAGGTAAGTTTGAAATTAAAACATTGCGCTTAAATACAGCGGCCAAGAGCCTTGTAGAGGCAGAGTTGATGGAAGATTAAGCAAGACTCTTCGAATCGATTAAATCCCGATGTGTTATTCGCGCTTGAGAGGGGGTTTTATGAAAGTACTTACGGAACTCCCTGCTGAAATGATAGGAATTGCTGAAGCCCGTTTCATCGGCGATCTTGGAAATCGATCTGTCTGAATAACACAATAGACGGTAGGCTTCGTTTAGGCGGATAGATTTTAAATAGTCCATAGGCGTTTTCTTAAAGTGCTTTTTAAAAAACTGAAAGAAAGCTGAACGAGATAATGGCATTAGTGGGATTAAATCATCCATAGTAATGGAGCTTGCCAAGTGTTTTTTAATATAAGTGAAAACAGGGACAACGGATTGGTAAATTTGATAGTTGATTAATTCATCATCAGGTGGATGGCATAGGCTTAATAAGATGTTTAACAGCCGTGAAGTAAGCTCGTTACGCTGTAATAAATGGCTTATTGCAAGCTCTTTTGTGGAGACATCCTGGAGATGAAGCAACTCAGCTATTATTGCACCAAGCTGCTGTCCCTTCTCTTTGTCCGATTTTAACGGCAGGGTATAAACAGAGAAAATATCTATAGTTTCAAAAAGCATAAATTCGAGATGGATATACTGAAAAGACATAGTGGCTTTATCGGGCTGACTTCTATGGGTAATCTTTAACGGTAAATTAGACGGGGCGAGAAAGACCTCAGTCCCAGATGCTGTGACGTTGCCTAGAGGTGAAGCAACCTCGTATTGACCTGTAATGGCTTGGGCTACAATTACAAAAGGGACGGTTTTCTCATGGATAATACCATCATTCGCATAGCCTCTTCCAACATCTGCAAACCTCAATTTAATCATGTTTTCAGGAAAGCTCTCCCACAAATACATCCGCTCACACTCCTTATCTTCATTCCTTATGTTAACAGAGTCTGGGACTTTCAGATATATTTTTAAGATTATTGGACATTTATATTTACTGGATTAAAGTATATTTTTAACAAGAGAAGATTACATATAAATCGATTAGGAAAGGTGTGAAATAGAATGAGACTTGGCGGGCCGATATTCGTGGATACAAAAGATCCTATAGAGTGGGTGAAAGCACACAAAGCAGCAGGCTATACCGCAGCATACTCTCCAGCGCTTGATATTAGGGATGAAAAGTTAATTCAAGCCTACAAGAAGGAAGCCGAAAAAGCGGATTTGCTGATTGCTGAGGTCGGTGCTTGGAGCAATCCCATTGATCTTGACGATGACAAACGATTAAAGGCAATTAATTATTGCCAAGAAAGGCTTGAATATGCGGAAATGCTAGGCGCTAAATGCTGTGTTAATATAGCAGGGGCTCGGGGCGAGATTTGGAATGAAGCTTATGCGGCGAATTTGAGCGAAGATACATTTGCTTTGATTGTTGATACCATTCGCAGTATTGTAGATGCAGTTAAACCACAGCATACTTTTTATACGCTGGAAACTATGCAGTGGGTTTTCCCGGATTCTGTCGAGAGCTATGTAAGGTTAATTAAAGCGATTGATCGCAAAAGCTTTGCTGTTCACCTCGATCCTGTAAATTTAATCGTATCTCCCCGAAGTTATTTTCAGAATGCGGCATTATTGACGGAATGTTTCACTGAATTGGGACCTTATATCAAAAGCTGTCATGCCAAGGATATTAAGCTTACTACTCACTCAAGCTTTCATTTAGATGAAGTCATTCCTGGATCAGGCGCTCTGGATTATCAGGTTTTTCTAAAGCAATTAAACGGTTTGCATCGCGATACGCCTTTGATGCTGGAGCATTTAAGCTCGGAAGCGGAATATATAAAGGCAGCTAATTATATTAGAAGTGTTGCTGAAAAGGCTGGAATCCAAATGGAGGAAAGCAAATGAACTATGCAATAACTTTTACAGAATATGCAAAAGCGGAATTATTGGAAGTCGGAGAAGTCGGAGAACCTGATGTAGATGAAATAGCTGCTGAGACCTTGTTTAGCTTAATCAGTCCGGGCACTGAAATAAACTCCGGTTATTTGGGTGAACCGCCTTTTCCCAAGATTTCCGGCTATGCAGCTGTAAGCAGAGTTATTCGGATTGGCAAGCAAGTTAAGCACATTAAGCTGGGAGATTTAATTTTTTCGATGGGAAATCACTGTTTGCAGCAAATACTTAAAGCGGAGTGGACATTCTTGCTGCCAGCAGGCTTGGATGAATGGAAGGGAACGATTGCGCGGTTAATGGGGGTAAGTATGACTACTCTGACAACCACCCATGCACGGCCCGGTGACCGTGTCCTAATAATGGGGGCAGGTCCGGTTGGGTTCTTGGCTGCTCATATATTTGGCATCTCTGGTTATGAGGTTACGGTTTGTGACCCTGACGAGGAAAGACTTCTAGCTTTGAAGCAATCAGGCATAACCCATGTGTATTCTTCCATTTCCGCAGATGGGCAGAAGCTGCAGCCTTTTGCATTAGTGCTGGAATGCTCAGGGCATGAACAAGCTTTACTAGATGGATTGCGCTCTGTTCAGATGCGTGGAGAGGTAGTTATGATTGGAGTGCCATGGAAAAAGCGTACAGATCTCACCGCACATGATATTGCTTGGGAAGTGTTTCATAAATATGCTGTACTAAGAAGCGGGTGGGAGTGGGAGCTTCCGACTTTTTCTAATGAACGTCAACCACATAGTATTTTCACAAACCTGCAAATCGCCGCTAAGTGGCTTCAGGAAGGGAGAGTTTCATTAGATGGTCTAGTGCGAAAGGTCTCCCCTCAGGATGCCCAAAACGTTTATCGAGATCTATCTAACCGATCTTACAAAGAGCTATTCATTGTATTTGATTGGTCGCAGTTAAAGTAACTTAGTAAGCTCCTTTGTATTCCTTATAAACCAAATTCTCGCCGCAAATCATCAGCCCTTGGCCCCAATTCACATGAGTTTCCTCTGTTGGGAAATCCATAGGATCGCGATATTGGAATAAAACATTTCTTCTTGTGCGATTGCTGCGATTGGCATCTGAGCCATGAATCGTTAAATAGTTGAAGAATAATACATCGCCTGCTTTAGCTGGACAAGGTGTTCCCATGCTAAGCGGGTATTCTTTATGGTTTAGGTAAAATTTGCCGACGTGATCCAATAAACCAGCTTTATGCGAGCCAGGAATAACGCAGAGACAACCGTTTTCCATATCGGAATCGTCAAAATGCACGCTAGCTGCCAGCATTGTATGTTTTTCATGAGGAAAATAAGGTGTATCTTGGTGCATCGGAAAAGCAGCGCCGTTCTCTGGCGGCTTAACAAGCATTTTAGAATGATGAAGCTGGACATTAGGTCCAATAATTTGCGACAAAACGTCTACCATTTTCGGATGAATCGCAGCTTTGGTGAAAGAGGCATCGTGATAATGCACATCATGAAAGCCTTTAAGCACAAGTTTTTTCATTTCATCGGGGGGAAGATAATCGCCCTGCCATGCAGCATTGCTATCAAATTTAGTTGCAGCCGCTTTAACTAGAATTCGCTCAACGGCATTTCTCATTTCCTCAACTTCTTGCGGATTAAAAACCCCTTTTACTAACAAATAGCCATTTTCTTTATAAAACTCAACATCCTCTAATGTAATCATCCGTAAACGCTCCTTTAAGGTGCAATATTTATCTTCTATATTCAAATTATAAGAGAAATACTATCGAATCGTCTTTACAAAAATACGACAAACCTTTGTCATTTTAAGACAAGTTTATAATTTGATTCTATAATTGCGATTGTTCGGTTCTATACTCACCAGGGGGCTGACCCATTTTTCCAGAAAATGCTTTTGTAAAATAGTGAACTGAGTTAAATCCTACTTTCTCCGAAATATCTTTAATAGGGTCATTCGTGTATTTAAGTAAATTGGCTGCGGACTTAATACGTTCGGATTGCACGAAAGAAACATAGTTCTGACCTGTCCCTTCTGTAAAAAGCCTGGATAAATGTCGACCTGATATATGCAAATAACCCGCTAAAGTATCGAGCTGCAAGGGTTGAATTAAGTTATCTCTAATAAATGTCTTAGCTTGATTTAACAAATAAACGGACGCCTTGCCCCTAGGCAGCTGAATTAACTTCTCCTCTTGCTCCGTGAAAGCCGTATAGAAGGAGAGCAGCAGAGCTTGTGCAATAGAAACAATATTCTCCTTGACTAAGAGATCAGGGGATTCGAATTGTTTGATTAATGCCGTCCATAATAAGGCGGATACTGTATTTTCGCTATGAGGGAGAAAGAAATGCTGGGTACGGTATAAGGTATTAAAGCGTTCTAACATCTCTTTATTCGATTGCTGAGGATCAACTTCAAAGGCTACATAGACTAGATACATTTCTTTTGGACTGCTGATTTGATGCCAGACCTCGGGTCTTGAACAAAACAAGGTTCCTGTATCCAAAGCATACTGGATTCCATCATCACTATAAACACCTTGCCCATCGATTACATAACAAATTTCGTAAAAGGAGTGCTTATGCATCGGGTTTTTTAAATGAAAGGGTTCGATTCCCCAGTAGTGAATGTTAAACGCGATGGCTTGCTGATTGAGCGCATTCGCAAAGCTATTTAATGTGTAGGCTGCTCTAGAATGGTCTATTTGAAACATCGTATTTACCACCTTGTCTGAAAAAAACAAATTATATGATTGATTTTGTTTACTTATTTAGCATGATTAAACCATAAGGGGTCGAATTTTACAAGGGGATGAAAAGGTGAGATTTAATGCTAGACAAATGTTAGAAGTTAACTTAAAATTATGTTATATACAAACATTTAATGTTCATAACGAACAATAGGAGGAAATGAATAATGACGGATAAACCAAGATTGAACCGAATGTTTAGTGCGCAGGGGAAATGCTTTGATGTGGCTGTGGATCATGGTTTTTTTAATGAGTATTCTTTTTTAGCAGGTATTGAGAATATGAATAAGGCAATTGAAACCATTGTAGATGCCAATCCAGATTGTATTCAACTAAGTGTAGGTCAAGCGAGACATTTACAGTCCATTCCAGGTAAACAAAAACCGGGTTTAGTATTGCGAACAGATGTGGCTAATATTTATGGGAGTGAGCTTCCGCGCTTCTTATTCAGTGAGTTGATTGATCGGGCTATTGAGCAAGCAGTGCGTTTGGATGCAGTAGCGGTTTGTGTGAATTTGCTGCTTTTACCGAATCAGCCTGAGCTGCATTATCAATGTGCTAAGAATGTAAGCCTTTTGAAAACAGCCGCAGAGAAATACGGGATGCCTTTAATGGTTGAGCCTTTAGTAATGCTGGCGAATGAGGCCAAAGGCGGCTATATGGTCGATGGAGATATTAAGAAAATTCTACCTTTGGTCAGACAGGCCGTTGAATTGGGTGCTGATGTTATTAAAGGCGATCCATGTGACAATGTTCAAGAATATCATCGTGTGATTGAAATTGCTTCCGGTATTCCGGTATTGGTTCGTGGCGGCGGTAGAGCGAGTGACGAGGAAATCATGAGCCGTACGGTGGAGTTAATGAAGCAAGGTGCATCGGGCATTGTATACGGGCGCAATGTAATTCAGCATCCCAACCCTGCTGGCATGACGAAAGCATTGATGTCGATCGTCCATCATGGTGCTTCTGAATCAGAAGCATTAGCACTTCTAAAATAATAATTACAAGGGGACTACTCAAATATGGCTAAGAAGATAATACGGTTTGGTGTCATTGGCTGCGGATTAATGGGCAAGGAATTTGCCAGTGCGGCTGCAAGATGGCTGCATTTAACGAATGTTGATTTTGAACCGAGGATTGTCGCTGTATGTGACGCGGTACCAGCTGCAACGGCATGGTTTGAAGAGAATGTCCCTAGTGTTGAAAAAGCATATACCGATTATAAATTACTGCTTGCTGATCCGACGATTGAAGCCATTTATTGTGCTGTTCCGCATAATTTACATGAACAAATCTATGTGGATATCATTGAAGCAGGCAAGCATTTATTAGGTGAAAAGCCATTTGGAATTGATCAAAACGCTAACCAAATGGTTCAAGCAGCAATTATTAAGCATCCTGAGGTCATAGTGCGTTGTTCTTCAGAATTTCCGTTTTATCCAGGAGCTCAGCAGCTTATTCAGTGGGTACAAGAAAATAAATTCGGTAAAATTATCGAAGTAGAAGCGGGATTTTGGCATTCAAGCGACTTAGATCCGACAAAAGCGATCAATTGGAAAAGGCGAATCGCCACCAATGGCGAATATGGTTGTATGGGCGATTTAGGGATGCATGTGCTTCATCTGCCTATGCGTTTTGGCTGGAAGCCTAAATCTGTGCGAGCGCTGCTTTCCAAAATAGTGCCAGAGCGCCCTGATAATCAAGGAAATATGGTGCCGTGTGAAACTTGGGATAACGCTATTCTTGCTTGCGATGTGGATACAGGGGAACAAAGCTTTCCGATGGTTTTGTCGACAAAGCGGATAGCACCTGGGAATGCTAATACTTGGTTTATTAAGATACAAGGAACTAAATTATCAGCTGAGTTTACCACTAAAAATCCGAAGCAGGTTGCATCGTTACCTTATACACCGGGTGGTGTTCAAGCTTGGCATGTTGCAGATGCTCCTTATAAATCTGCTTACCAAACGATCACAGGCGGGATTTTTGAATTTGGCTTCTCTGATTCCATTCTCCAAATGTGGGCAGCTTTCTGTGATGAATTGGTTCACGGTGCAGAGATGCAGCAGAATTTCCATTGCGCTACACCTGAAGAGGCGGCTGGCAGTCATCTGGTTTTCACGGCTGCTTTGGAATCTAATCGTACAGGCAATACCACGCAGATTAATTGGAGGGATTAGCTTTGACCCGTAGTGAAGCGGAAGTGATCGTTGCTGGACATATCTGTTTAGATATCATCCCAACTATATCGGAGAAAAAAGGGGGGCTGGATGCACTCTTTGTCCCAGGCAAGCTAGTGGATATTGGACCAGCTGTTATCGCAACAGGCGGCGCTGTTCCTAATACGGGACTTGCGCTTCATCGATTGGGCAGCGATGTCCAATTAATGGGCAAGGTTGGCGATGATCAATTTGGTGCAGCCATTATTGAAGTACTGAGACAGCATGGCGATAATATCGTTGAAGGTATGATCGTTGCTCCAGGTGAGCATAGCTCCTATACCATAGTCATTAATCCGCCTAACGTTGATCGTATATTCTTGCATTGTACAGGAGCAAACGACACTTTTTCATCAGCTGATCTGAATGTAGAGCAGCTGGATGGTGTCAGGCTGTTTCATTTCGGGTATCCTCCTTTAATGCGTAAGATGTATGAGGAGCAAGGTGAAGAATTGAAGCTGCTGCTGAGCAAAGCTAGGGAAAGCGGACTGACTGTTTCACTGGATTTGGCTAAGCCAGATCCGGAGTCAGCTGCTGGCAGGGCAGATTGGCGAACGATATTAAGCAAAGCTCTACCTTTTGTAGACGTGTTTTTACCAAGCTTTGAAGAAATTTTCTATATGCTGCACCGTGAACGTTATGAGGAAATGCTGCGGAAAGCACCGGCTGGGGATATTCTGCCATTCGTTGACGGTACGCTGCTTTCAGATATAGCGGAAGAATTACTGGCGATGGGTGTTGCGGTTGTTGGTTTAAAGCTAGGAGAGCATGGGCTTTACGTGCGAACAACTGCAGATTCAGCGAGACTTGCTGCTAGTGGATTATGCACGCCTGTTGAGGAAAAGCTGGACAGCTGGACAGCTCGCGAGCTGCTGGCTCCATGCTTTAAAGTAGACGT
This sequence comes from Paenibacillus psychroresistens, assembly GCF_009728935.1. Lineage (GTDB taxonomy): Bacteria > Bacillota > Bacilli > Paenibacillales > NBRC-103111 > Paenibacillus_AC > Paenibacillus_AC psychroresistens. Next base: position 1,472,914 of record NZ_CP034235.1, read on the forward strand.
CATCGGCACAACAGGAGCTGGTGATTGCACGATTGCTGGATTTTTATGCGGTATGCTGCAAGGGCTTTCTTTGGAGGATGCGCTGCAAATAGCAGTTGGAGTAGGAGCTTGCAACGTCGAGCAGGCTGATGCAACCAGCGGTATTCCCTTATTGGCTAAGCTGCAGGAAAGAATCACAAATGGCTGGGCTAAACGCGAAATGAAGCTAGATTTACCTGGATGGCATGCAACTGAAGATGGTTTGTGGTCTAAGTAACAGATGAACACTATTCATTCTAATAGAAACGAGGTTATACTATTATGAAAAGAAGCGAAATAGTAAAAGCACAAGCGCGTGCCGCGGAAATGCTCAAAGCTTGCAATATTGAGATAACAGAGCAAGAGAGAACGAGCATTGAAGTCGCGTGTTTTGGATTAAATGAGCTGGAAATTCAAGGCCTTGAATTAATTACTTATGTTAATACAGACCGATATTGCGCTAAAGAGCTGCTATTGTTCCCGCTACAAACCTGTCCCGAGCATCTGCATCCGCCAATCGGAACGGATCCGGGCAAGATGGAAACCTTTCGCTGTCGCTCAGGTAAAGTATTCCTTTATGTTGAAGGGGAAGCAACCAAGTCAATTCAAGGAATTATACCTGTAGGCAGCGAGCCATATTATACCGTCTTTAATGAAATTGAATTAAATCCTGGCGAGCAATATACGATTCATCCAGGTATTAAGCATTGGTTTCAAGCAGGTGCTGATGGTGCAGTAGTATCTGAATTTTCTAGCACAAGCCGAGATGAGTTTGATATTTTTACGGATACGCGTATTGAAAGAATGCCAACTGTAACAGAAGATTAATAAGGAGGAGTCTCTCTTATGAATTTATATGGAAGGTCCTGGACGCGCCGTGAGCTGGAAGCCCGTGTCGGACGAATGGAGCAAATTGGCGGAGTGCGCAGATTCAAGAGCACAGAAGGCAAGGAAGCGGATGTTGAGCAAATCCAAGTTCGTACGGGTGCGGGTTTATGTTATTATGTTACTCCGTCCAAAGGTCTTGATATTTCGTTAGCGGAATATCAAGGAGCAGCGATCAGCTGGCAATCGCCAAATGGAGATGTGCATCCCAGCTACTATAACGAAGCTGGAACAGGCTGGCTTCGTTCGGCTTCAGGCGGATTGCTGATGACTTGTGGCTTGATGCAAGTAGGCAGCCCAAATGAGGATGAGGGTGAGCAGCTAGGCGTGCATGGCAGATTGCATCATACTCCTGCTCAGCAGGTATCGGCGGTTAGTGAATGGTCTGAGGATGAATTAGATATGACGGTTTCCGGAGTGGTGGATGAAACCTCGATTTTTGGCGGCAAGCTGCGTTTATCGAGACAAATTTGTAGTCGACTTGGTGTGAATGAAATTATTATACGCGATGAAGTGCGCAATATGGGCTTTCAACGATGTCCGCATATGATTCTATATCATTTCAATTTTGGATTTCCTTTGTTAAGTGAAGAAACTCAAATCCTTTTTAAGGATACGAAAATGGAAGCGCGCGATGCAGATTTGCCTTTGGATGACATAGCTGAATGGCAGGCGCCAGATGCGAGCTACAGCGAACGAGTTTATTATCATGTGCCGCAGAGTAAGCCAGAGGTTGAAATTATCAATCCCAATTTCCCTGTTCATTCTGGAACTGCTCCAGTACATGTTTCATTAAATTGGTCGGGGGAAACACTTCCCAAGCTAGTTCAATGGAAAATGCCAGGTGCAGGCGAGCATGCGCTTGGTGTCGAGCCTTCCAATTGCTGGGTCGGAGGCAGGAAGAATGAGCGTGAGCAAGGGACGTTGGTTTATCTGGAGCCTGGAGAAACTGTGAAATATGAGCTAAAGTTGACTATTAGGTAAAATGAATGAGGGAAAACACATGTCTCAAAACCAAGTGAATACACGCCAACAACAAATATTGGACCGCATGGCTCTATACGGGGAAGTAAAGCTTGCTGAGCTTAAAGAAACCTTCGATGTTGCGGAGATGACTTTGCGTAGAGACCTGGAGAAGCTTGAACAAATGGGCTTGCTTAAGCGTACCTTCGGCGGTGCTATTCTTTTCGGCAAAGATATCGCTTTATTGGAAAGAACCGGCGTATTAATCGAGGAGAAAATGAAAATCGGACTTCAAGCTGTGCAATTGATTCAGCCTGGGGATTCGATTTTTATTGATGGCGGCTCGACTACTCTGCAGATTGCGAAGTGTTTAAGACCGAATATGAATATCACTGTAGTGACCAATGCACTGAATGTTGCTGCTGAACTTCAAGGTAAACAAATCTCGACAATCGTCGTTGGTGGCATTCTTTTAGAGCAAACATCAACCTTAGTGGGGCCGCTTGCCTGTGATTCACTGATGAAAATGGCGTTTGATCGTGTGTTTATCGGAACTACAGGAGCTACAATACGACATGGCTTTAGCAATTCTAATATGCACGAGGCCGAAATCAAGCGATTGGCTATTGAACAAGCGGCTGAAGTTAATGTTGTCATGGATCATACCAAGTTTGGGATGAAGGATTTATTCTCATTTGCCTCGTTGATATCCGTTAATCGAATTATTACAGATCGACTTCCAGAGCAAGAACTAACGCAAGCATTTAAGGATGCAGCTGTAGAAATTGTAATAAGCCAGTAATAGTTGAGGTTAATTTGAAAGGATTCCAATGGCAATCAAATCAGATTACAAAAAAATGACCCGAATTTTAAATGAAACTGCGATTGCTTTAAAAGGTGAGGAATTAGGGTTTAAAGTGCATTATTGGGGAGCCATGCCGGAGCATTATGATAATCCGCTGCATCGGCATTCCTTTTTTGAGGTTTGTTATGTGTTGGAGGGTAATGGCTTTTACTACGAATCAAATGACGAATATCCTCTAACCCCAGGGACATTATTTTGTTCAAGACCTGGTCAATGGCATCAGATAAAAAGCTTGGAAGGCCTGGCCTTATTCTATGTTGCTTTCGAACTCAATGAGGCTCATTCTAATGAAGCCGTGATGAATCGCTACCTTCAGCTTACTCATACTAACAAAATTGTTGTTTCAACGGCGGATGATACGATAGCTGCTCAAACCTGGCGGATGCTCTTAACTTTATGCAAGCAGGAACGTTCCATGACTAAGGAAATGATTCGAAGCCTAGCTTATGCCCTTCTAATTTCCTTTTATAGTGAGTTTTCCAAAGTATTGGAAAGTGATGAAATGGCAGAGCATCAACAAGTTTCTGCTTATTTGCAGCGAGCAAAGCTTTTTATTGAAGACAACCTCACCTCAGCCCTAAGCCTCCATTTATTGTCCAATTATTTGCATATTACAGAACGCCATTTATCGCGTATTTTCTCCGAAAAGCTTGGTCAAACCTTCTCCCATTATGTGCAGGAAAAAAGAGTTCAGAAGTCTATGGAATTATTACTTGAGACAGATTGGTCTATTAGCCGGATTGCTGAAGAAACGGGCTTTGAATCGGTTCATTATTATACTAGAGTTTTTACGCGCAAAATAGGTGTTCCCCCCGGTCAATTTCGCAAAACACAGCTGTCTGAAGCCCCTTTTAACCTTAAATAATGTCCGTATAGTGCAAGTGAATGTCCTCTAATTTCAAAGACAGTACGCGCTTAAAAGGCTATCATTTAAGAAAGCGTTATCATCTTCGAATGACAGGGAGGCTAACCTAATGTCTGTTAATAAAAGAGACTACAGTCTCACAGGACCCGAGAACAAACGGGCGCAAGAAAAGGGACTGGTTGCAGCCGAATGGTATGCGAGCCCAATTTCCCGTAAACGGCTTAAGGAGCTTATGAAGCGTAAGGATGGACCTGCAATACGAGATACGATTATTATGTTTGCATGGCTCGCAGGTACAGGTTTTCTTGCCTATTCTTTATGGGGCACTTGGTGGGCGCTTCCGGCATTCGCCTTATATGGTATCAGCTATGCTTCGACTGCAGATTCCAGATGGCATGAATGTGGACACGGTACAGCCTTTAAAACTGCTTGGATGAATGATGTACTCTATCAAATCGCTTCGTTTATGGATTTAAGACCACCAACCCCATGGCGCTGGAGTCATGCCCGCCATCACACGGATACTTACATCGTTGGCCGCGATCCGGAAATTGCCATGACTCGACCACCGGTTTGGCGGATTATTTTTGGGGAAATCGTCCATATTTATGGCGGCTCAAGAGATCTTAAAGCCATTCTCACACATTGCTTCGGCAAGCTGACAGACTCAGAGAAAGATTATGTTCCAGAATCTGAATTTAGAAAATCCGTGTGGATTTCCCGGATTTGGGTAGTAATTCTAATCGGTTTTGTAGTGTGGTCGATTGTAATAGGGAGTATTCTTCCGTTGATGTTTGTGGGGCTTCCAACCTTTTATGGGCCAATCCTGCTATTATTGGTCGGTCTAGCCCAGCATTTGGGACTTCGCGAAGACGTGCTGGATCATCGTTTAAACACGAGAACAATTTATATTAATCCTTTTTTTAGATTTCTTTACTGGAATATGAATTATCATATCGAGCATCATATGTTTCCGATGGTTCCCTATCATGCATTGCCTGCACTACATGAAGAGCTTAAGTTTGATTATCCCGTTGCAAGCCCTAGTCTTTGGGCAGCGTTGAAAGAGGTTATTTCAGCACTGATTAAACAAAAAAAGGATCCAGCCTATGTGGTGGACCGTCCGCTTCCAGCTACAGCAACTCCTTATTACTATGGTGCGGAACCTGGGAAAGTAGCTAATTTATAAAATAATAATACTATTCTCGACTACTTGGAGGCACTTATATGCAGAATTTAGAATGGGTTGAAGCATGCGAAGTTGATGATATTGATGAAGAGGATGTTATCCGCTTTGATCATGGAGCTCGTACTTTTGCCATTTATCGTACGGCAAAAAGTAAGTATTATGCGACGGATGGATATTGCACTCATGAAAAGTTTCATCTAGCGGAAGGATTAGTCATGGGAAACACCATTGAATGCCCTAAACATAATGGCCGATTTGATTATACTACTGGGGCTGCTAAACGAACGCCGGTATGTGTGGATTTAAAAACTTACCCTGTGAAGATTGAAGCTGATAAAATTTTCATACAAATTGACTAAGTCAAAGCTTACGATGCCAGTTTTCTAATGAAAACTCTAAGGAGAGAATAGAATGTCTGAATTAGGAATGGTAATTGTTGGGGCGGGAGAAGCGGGTGCGCGAGCAGCAGTTGAGCTTCGTACTGAAGGCTGGGCTGGGAGCATCACGTTAATTGGAAAAGAAAAGCTGGCACCTTATGAAAGGCCGCCGCTTTCCAAAAGCTCATTATTGGACACGGAAGAGCCTTCACCTGTGACAATCCTAGATGAAACTAAGCTCTCGCAATACAAAATTAAATTAATCACGAATAGCTCGGTTGTTAATATTAATCCAAGCGATCATTTGCTTGAACTGAATGATGGGCAATCAATACGGTATGAACGACTCTTACTTGCAACAGGAGCCTACCCGCGTCAACTGAACATCGAAGGATCCGATACATCGAGCTTATTATATCTTCGAACGTTCGCCGATGCACTTGCGCTTCGTGCGCGATTCCTTGCAGGTAAACATATTGTTATTATTGGTGCTGGTTTTATCGGACTCGAGGCAGCAGCAAGTGCGCGAGAAAAAGGTTGTTCTGTCACCGTTATCGAAGCTGGACCGCGTATACTTATGCGAGGTGTTCCCGAGGAAATTGCGCATATCTTAAAGGCGCGCCATCTCAATGCGAGTGTAATGTTTAAGCTTGGGGTAGGTATTAAGGGCATTGAAAATTCTAAGGATAGACATTCCATAAAGCTTGCAGACGGAACAATCATTGAATGTGATACGGTTGTCGTTGGGATTGGAGCCATTCCTGAAACTTCGCTAGCGGCTAAATGTGGGCTTACCATTGAAAATGGCATATTTACTGATGAAAAGCTAACAACGAGTGATGCTGATATTTTTGCAGCCGGTGATTGCTGCTCCTTCCCACATAGCCTATATGGAGGAAAACGGATTCGGCTTGAGGCCTGGCGTAATGCCCAGGATCAAGGGACTCATGCTGCACATAATATGCTAGGAGCTGCAAAGCCTTTTCTCGAGATTCCTTGGTTCTGGTCCGATCAATATGAACAGACGCTGCAGGTGACTGGTTTACCTGATTATGGAGTGAAGACTCTATGTCGGGATCTGGGGGAGTTTGCTAAATTTTATTTTCATCTGTCCAGTGACGGCAGGTTGGCTGCAGCAAGTGCGGTAGGCTTGAATTCCAATATTGCTAAGGATATCCGTTTAGCGGAAATGCTCATCCAAAAGCAAATGGTGCTTGATCCCAAATCCTTAGAAAATCCAGAGGTAAAATTAAAATCACTTTTGGTTTATTGAGTCTTCGAGTGAGGTAGTGCAAGTCTATGAACCACTTGATCCACCTTCATAATATGCTGCATCATCTTCGTTGAGGCCAGCTCAACTTGTCTAGCTTCGATAGCTTGATAGATTTCCCGATGCTCCTGTAGTAGCAATTCAGCTGATGCGCGCTCAGCAAAAAACCAGAGGCGGCGGGATTCCCGCATGCTTTCCTGCAATCTCTGAGCGACAGATTCCATCATGCTGACGAACAATGAATTATGCGATGCTCTAGCAATGTGCAAATGGAAGCTGATATCTGCTTGATCACTGAGTTCTTCATTATCAAGTGAAGCTTCCATTTGGCTTAGTATTGCGGCTAACCCTGCAAGATCAGCTTCTGTTCTGCGCTCTGCCGCCAATGAAGCACAGCCGACCTCAATAAATTTACGAACCTCGAGTACCTCCTGGAAAGACTCCGTTTTATAGAACAACCCGCCGTTTTCTTCCCCTAACTCATTTGGTAGAATTTTGCTTACGAAAGTGCCGCCACCATGGCGGATATCTACCCAGCCCATCGCTTTTAGTGCGCTTAGCGCCTCTCGGATGGTCGAACGACCAACCTCAAAGCTCGCAGCCAGCTCGACTACGGTGGGTAGCTTCGCTGAAGGTGGATAAGCGCCTGCTAGAATTTGCTGCTTGATTTGATGCATGACGATTTCTGAGCCTTTTTGCGGCTTGATTTGTTGAAAAGACATGGGACACCTCTTTGGAATGCTATAATTTTTTTGCGTCACAGTGAATTCTTCGCCTGTTTCAAAAATTAATAAGCCTAATATTTGTGCTAAATATAGAACGTAGGAACCTAAAATGCTGGTTACGCACATTTTTTGTGCTTACTCATAAGATTTCTTTGAAAAATCGGGGTTTTAGCTGGTATTAAGCACATTTTTTGTGCGTATCACTTAGGATACCAGTTGCGTAGAATCTATAAGCATAATTTTTGTGCTTAAGGTTAAATTTTGTATGGGTCCGGAAAAACCAGCATCAAAACACTCGAACGGTTACTTTTCTAAATTACTACTTTTCTTATTTCTTCTTTCTACTATACAACTATTCAATCATACGTTAAAATATAAATAAAGTCATCTGATCACATGATGAATTATTGAAACTAGAGGTGAATGCTATCATGCTCGATAGTCAGATCAAGAAACAGTTAAGAGACATTGTTGGAGAAAATCATTATAAAGATGATCCTGAAGCACTTATTACCCATTCTTATGATGGGACCCCGATGCTGCAATCCATGCCGGATGGAGTTATTTATCCAGAAAACACAAATCAGGTTTCAGCCATTATGAAGGTGCTGAGCCAGCATCGGATTCCGGTAATTGGCCGTGGATCAGGCACGAACTTGTGCGGTGGAACGGTTCCGGTTCAAGGCGGCGTGATTATGGTGATGCACCGGATGAATGCTATTCTCGAAGTGGATATGCTCAACCTAACAGCAACCGTGCAACCAGGAATTATTACTAAGCAATTCATTGAGCATATTGAACAATTAGGTCTTTTCTATCCACCTGATCCAAGCAGTATGTCTATTTCGACGATTGGCGGCAATATTGCTGAGTGCTCAGGAGGTCTTAGAGGCTTGAAATATGGTACAACCAAGGATTATGTACTCGGATTGGAAGCTGTTCTAGCATCCGGAGAGATCATTCGTACAGGCGGCAAGCTCGTTAAAGACGTTGCGGGCTACGATTTGACAAAGCTGCTAGTTGGTTCTGAAGGGACCTTGGCGATTGTCACTGAAGCAACATTAAAACTAGTCCCTCCACCTAAATATAAAAAAACCATGCTAGCCATGTATAAAGATATTTATGATGCTGCTCGAACAGTATCTAAAATTATTGAAAATCGGATCATACCAGCAACTTTAGAGTTCATGGATAATCCGACGATCCGGGTGGTTGATGATTTTGCTAAGCTTGGCTTGCCTTTGGATATGGCCGCGATATTACTGATTGAGCAAGATGGTGATCAGGAGCTGGTTGAACGCGATATTCAGCGGATTTCGGAGATTTGCCGCGAAGAAAAGGCAGACAGCATTAGCATAGCCAGCACACCTGAGGAAGGCATGAAGCTGATGACGGCTAGGCGCAGTGCGTTTACAGCGCTTGCACGGCTTCGGCCCACAACTATTCTTGAGGATGCAACCGTGCCGCGTTCCAAAATTGCCGAAATGGTGCTGGAAATCAATCGGATCGCAGAAAAACATCAAGTAAACATCTGCACCTTCGGACATGCGGGAGATGGCAATTTGCACCCAACGGCAACAACAGATGCACGAGATCATGAAGAGATTCATCGGGTAGAAGAAGCTTTTGCCGAGATTTTTGAAGCAGCGATTCGGCTTGGCGGAACTATTACCGGGGAGCATGGAGTAGGGCTTGTGAAAGCTCCTTTTCTGGAATGGAAGGTTGGAAGTGTAGGGATCGAGCTGATGAAAGGGATCAAACAGGTTTTTGATCCGCATAACATATTAAATCCAGGTAAAATGTTCGCCAAGGAATCCAGACGCAGGGTGGTGATTGATCGTGGCTAGTGCATCGGTGAGTGAGCTGCAGGAAACATTAAAAATCAAATTAGACTATGATCAATTAACCAACTGCATGCGCTGCGGTTTTTGTCTGCCAGCATGTCCAACCTTTAAAGAAACAGGCTTGGAAGCGGAATCTCCACGTGGTCGAATATCATTAATGAAAGCAACCGTAGATGGTTTGATGGAGCCAGGCATTCGTTTTGAGGATCAGATGAATCATTGCTTGGGCTGCAGAGCCTGCGAACCGGCTTGTCCAGCTGATGTGAAGTATGGCCAATTGATCGAGCAAGCTCGTGAAGCGATTGAAATGCATACGGTTCATCACCGACCATGGATAAAAGTAGTCCGTAAGCTGATGTTTAAGCAAGTGTTCCCGCATCAAAATCGGATGAAATTGTTGGGCAAGGGTTTACGTCTGTATCAGAAAACAGGACTTCAAGCAGTTGTCCAGAAAACGGGAGTCGTTGGGTTGTTTTCCAAGGATTTAGCTAACATGGAACGTATTCTGCCTGAAGCTTCGAGTAATGGGATTGTGGAACAGCTAGGCACAAGAGTTCCAGCCAAAGGTGTTAAGATCGCAACCGTAGGCATGTTCCGTGGCTGTTTAATGGATGTGCTCTTCACCGAAACGAATCGTAAAACGGTGATGCTGCTCTCAGAAGCAGGCTTTGAAGTAATCATTCCACCAACCCAGAATTGCTGTGGTGCTCTTCACGCACATGCCGGGGAAATGAACCAAGCTAAAGTGCAGGCTAAGAATAACATTCTTGCCTTTCAAGAAGCGAATGTTGATTATATCGTCTCGAACGCTGGTGGTTGCGGCGCAATTTTAGTAGAATATGATCATCTGCTGCACGATGAACCGGATTGGCATGAGAGTGCTACCTGGTTTGCCAAAAGAGTGAAGGACATCAGCACGATTCTAATCGAAAAAGGCCGATCTTTAAAGTTTGTAGAAGCACTATCAGACGATCAGCCTTTAAATGTGACCTACCAGGATTCCTGCCATCTTAAGAATGTAATCAAAGCATCTAATTCACCGCGTACGCTTCTAAACGGGGTAGGCAATGTAAAATTCACTGAAATGAAGGACGCGGGCTCTTGCTGTGGCTCTGCGGGTATTTATAATGTCACTCAACCAGCTATGGCCAATCAAATTCTCGATCACAAAATGGTAAATGCCAACGCAACTGGGGCGCAATATATCGTTACGAGTAATCCCGGCTGTTTGCTTCAAATGAAGTCTGGTATTGATAAGCATGGTGCCGATAAATCTGTTCAGGCTGTGCATATTGTTGATTTCTTGTACGATCGTATGGTGAAAAATTAAGGGAGAGTGCAACGCATGATAATGGACCCTGTTCGATTGACTAACAGTGATTATATGGGGGGCAATTCAGCGATTCGCATCTTTCGTCATTACCTTCAGGATAAAATTGAGCTGCATTGGCATGAGTTTTACGAAATAGCATTAATCTTAAAAGGCGAAGGGAACCATTCCTTGAATGGTTCTCTTTACCGTCTTGAGCCAGGCTCGCTGCTTTTTCTAACACCTGCAGATTTTCACTTGCTTGAGCCAGATCCTAAACAAACACTGGTTTTATTAAATATGATATTCAACAATGAAGTTTTATCGGAGCCTTTGCAGCGCTTGATGGTTAATAGCTCAGAGGCTTTTCAAACTATATTCAAGCAAGAAGAATATCAGAGCTTACTCGCTGAATTCGAATTTATCTGGTGCGAGCAGCAGCAAGAGCTTAAAGTAGGCAGTGATCTGCTCCGAAAAGGAGCTTTGGAGCGAATTATGCTATTAGCAGAGCGAAATCTCCAGCTAACCGGTGTTCTGAAGGCCAAAACGGATTATCTTAAGCCGGCCATTCGCAATGCTATTACTTATATGCAATATCATTTTCGCGAGCCCTTATCACTTGCCAAAGTAGCGGCACACAGCAATACCTCAACCAATTATTTCAGCGAGCTCTTTCATAAGGAGACAGGAAGCTCTTTTCAAATCTATTTGCAGGAGCTTCGTCTCCGCTTTGCAAGCTCCTTACTCCAAGCCTCCGAGCTATCCGTGATCGACATCTGTCTGGCATCGGGCTTTAATTCGATTTCACATTTTGACCGCACCTTTAAGCTTAAATTCGGCTCAACCCCAAGTACCTATCGCAGACAGCAACGAAATTAAGCATATTCCGAAAATAAATCAATTTTAGCTGTAAATATGCAAAGAAGTTAATCTCCCTTCTCGGTAAGATAGGATTGTAGCCGTAATTTTCGAAAATACAGCACACAACTATATCGCTAGGGGGATTTCTCTATGACAACCGCAAGCATTACCCAACAGGACCAAGATTTCTACAAGAAAAATGGTTATTTGCTTTATAAGCAACCGTTATTTAGTCAAGAGAAGCAGGCTGAGCTAACTAGTATTTTTGAAGAGCAATGGGAGCTGGTTGGACGGAAATTGAATAGTGAGCTGGATACTCCGCATTTTCGTGATGAACGACTTTTGAAGTTTCTATTGAGTGATGAGGTTTTGGATTTGGTCGAGCCGTTCATTGGTCCCAACATTGGGTTATGGTCCAGTCATTTTATCTGCAAGGAACCGTTCATCGGCAAGCAAACACCCTGGCACGAAGATTCCGCCTATTGGAAAGGCCGGCTCAGCAGCTTTGAGAAGATCATTACTGTTTGGCTGGCAATTGATCGCAGCAATCAAGAAAACGGATGCATGCGTGTAATTCCAGGCACCCATTCTAATGGATTTTCGGATTATGAGGAAGTGGATGAAGGGGCGAATATATTTGCTACTCAGATTAAAGCGATTGATGATTCGAAAGCGGTGTATTTTGAACTGGAGCCAGGTCAGTCCTCGCTTCATGATTCAAGAATTATCCATGGAGCCACGCCAAATCCTAGTCCAAACCGTCGCTGCGGGTATACAATGCGGTATTTTTCAACAGAAGCTAAGGTAATTCCAGACAAGAATCCTGATTTTAAAATATGGCTGGCGCGTGGAAAAGATATAGCTGGCAGTAATTTTGTAAACGTTTTATAATAGAGAGGGCTTATTTAACTTTTATCATTGGAGGTATCATTTATGTCAGGAAACAGAGCAGTTGTATACACAGGACCTGGTAATGTAGAGGTTCGCAACACCGCTTATCCGGATTTGGTTTTGAAGGATGGACCTGGAGTAAATCCTTTGAACGTGGGACGCAAATGTGATCATGGCGTTATTCTTAAGGTAGTTACAACTAATATTTGTGGCAGTGACCAGCATATGGTGCGTGGTAGAACAACAGCTCCATCAGGGCTAGTTTTGGGGCATGAAATCACAGGCGAAGTAATTGAGGTTGGCCGTGATGTAGAATTCATTAAAAAAGGTGATCTTGTATCGGTTCCTTTTAATATCTCTTGCGGTCGTTGTCGCAGCTGTAAAGAGCGTAATACCAACGTGTGTCTTAACGTAAACCCAGATCGTCCAGGATCAGCTTATGGCTATGTGGATATGGGTGGCTGGGTTGGCGGACAATCCGAATATGTAATGATTCCTTATGCAGATTTTCAATTATTGAAGTTCCCCGATAAAGACCAAGCTATGGAGAAAATCCGTGATCTAACGATGCTGTCCGATATTTTTCCAACGGGCTATCATGGTGCTGTAAGTGCTGGAGTTAGACCAGGTTCAACGGTTTATGTTGCTGGAGCAGGCCCTGTTGGTTTGGCTGCTGCACATTCCGCGCAATTGCTTGGAGCTGCTGTTGTTATAGTTGGTGACTTGAATGCAGAACGATTGGCTCAAGCAAAAAGCTTTGGCTGTGAAACAGTTAACCTAGCCATCAATGGCAATTTAGGTGAGCAAATTGATCAAATTCTTGGTTCGCCAGAGGTTGATGCTGCAATTGACTGCGTAGGTTTTGAAGCCCATGGACATGGCAAAGGTCATTCTGAGGCTCCTGCAACTGTATTGAACTCCATTATGGAGGTTACACGTGCGGGCGGCAGCTTGGGTATTCCGGGGCTATATGTAACAGGCGATCCTGGGGCAATAGATGAGGATTCCAAAATTGGAACTCTGAAGATTCGCTTTGGTTTAGGCTGGGCTAAATCTCATACGTTTGTAACCGGACAAACTCCTGTTATGAAATATCACAGAGAGCTGATGATGTCGATTCTTAGTGGCAGAGCACAAATCGCTAAAGCGGTTAATGCGACCGTCATTTCACTTGATGAAGCACCGCAAGCCTATAAGGAATTTGATCGCGGCGTTTCACGCAAGTATGTTATTGATCCACATGGCTTAGTACGTTAATCAGCAAGCGCGGAATGCTGGCTAACCACCTGCAGATCTCGCCAGATTTGATTAACGGCTGCATGCTCCATAATAGCTTGAATACCGAGGATTGGGAATATAGCTTGACCACACATTAAAGCAGCTTTGGCTGCTTTTTTGCATATCATGCTAGCTTCGTTTAATTCGGCTGCTGATATTTCCTGCCGCTGGACGAGCGTTTCCCAAGAAGCGTCTAGTATTCGATAATAATCTGCGACGATACTTTGAAAACCGAGCTCAGCGGCCTCTATCTGGTTCATAACAGATTGAAAACGGCCGATTTTAGATTTGTCCCAGCTGGGTTTAAGAGCAACAATAAACTGCTTGGCAGCTTTAATGAAATGTCGGCAAATACCTATGCTGACTGCACTAATGGTAGCTTCGGCAAATTGCAAGAATGGATAGGCGAAGGCGAGATTATTGTAGTTGTCATAGGGCTCATTATAGGTGAATGTCATAGAGTGCGGCACGAAAACGGAATCTACCGCCATCGAATGGCTGCCGGTTGCTTTTAAACCAAAGGCCTTCCAATCTTTAATAATCCGCACCTGCTCAGGTGTGAAAATAAAGGCTCTGATTTCCGGTGTTTCTTGGGTTGCGCTTGCGGTTGTCTCTATTAGACAGTTAGCTGTGAAAATACTCGCATACTGGCTGCCGCTGCAGAATTTCCACTGTCCTGTTACTTGATACCCGTCTTCGACTGGTTTGGCTATGCCTGATGGATGGCCGCTTCCAGCTATGACCGCCTGCGGATTGGCAAACAATTTGAGATTATGCTCATGCGGAATTAACGAGCAGAAAAAGCCGCCGCCTGCACCAATCATGACTAACCAGCCGAAGCTGCCGTCGACCCATGACGAGGCTTCAATTAAACGCAAGGCTTCCGGCAATGATAACATCGTACCACCTAGCACCTCTGGCAAATATATTTTAAAGAGCTTGTGCTCATACATATAATTTAAGACTTCTTGCGGTACAAGCCCCGATTCTTCCATTTCTCTTGCGTGACTTCTGATCATAGCTACAGCTTCTTCTTTGAACAAATCCAATTCATTCACCTTTTCCTTCAGCAAACTAGTATTTTTTCTTAAAATATAACATAAGTTTGAGAAGGTTGGTTAATGGGTAAGTAACAATCAGTCTGTGATTTTGGGCTGGAAAATACTTTTTGATAATGAGGAGCTGTAAAAAATGAAATATGTTCACTTGGGACGTACGGGCTTAAAAGTTAGCCGACTATGCTTAGGGACGATGAATTTTGGTCAAGCTACTACTGAGAAAGATGCTTTTCGTATCATGGATGCAGCATTGGATGCAGGGATTAATTTTTTTGATACGGCTAATGGGTATGGTGGCGAAAAACGCGGATTGACCGAAGAAATTATCGGTCGTTGGTTCGCACAAGGTGGATCAAGACGAGAACGAGTTGTATTGGCGACTAAAGTTTATGGCAGCATGGAGGATCCGAATGAAGGACCTAACATGGCTGGCGGACTTTCAGCATATAAGATTCGCAAGCATTTAGCTGGATCCTTATCCAGATTGCAAACGGACCACATCGAGCTCTATCAAATGCACCATGTTGATCGCAATACAACTTGGGATGAGCTATGGGAAGTGTTTCAGTCCTTTATTCAACAAGGAACGGTTGATTATATTGGCTCTAGTAATTTTGCTGGCTGGCATCTAGCCTTGGCTCAATCAGAGGCGAAAGCTAGGCATATTCTTGGGCTTGTATCCGAACAGCATAAGTATAGTCTGTTGTGTAGAGAACCTGAGCTAGAAGTGCTGCCATCGGCGCAATATCATGGGATTGGCGTTGTTGCTTGGAGCCCGCTTGCGGGAGGATTGCTGGGTGGAAATGCGCTTAAACCTAAAGCAGGCTCGAGAACCGCAAATGAAACGAATGCAGTAGAGAAGCATCGTACCCAATTAGAACGGTTTGCGGCACTTTGTGCGGAATTAGGCGAAAGCGAATCCAATGTTGGTTTGGCATGGTTATTAGCAAATCCGGCGATGACAGCACCAATTATTGGTCCAAGAACCCTAGAACAATTAGAAGGTGCTTTGAGAGCTGTGGAAATTGAGCTTAGTGAGGAAACAATGAAGCAATTGGATGACATTTTCCCGGGTCCAGGAAAACCAGCGCCAGAAGCTTATTCATGGTAAATTAGTATAGAGTATTATGGTAATTAAAGGGTAAGGATCCATAACTAATGGGGGTGTAGCTTGATGCAAGCAGCGGTTTGGAAAGGTAAGCATCAGATTGAAGTGTTGGAGTGGCGAATGCAAGAGCTTTTACCGAATGAGGTCAGAGTTCAAGTGAAATGCTGTGGGATTTGCGGTACGGACCAGCATATTTATCATGGGCATCCCGGCTCTGCCGTTGTGACGCCCCCTATAGTTCTGGGTCATGAATTATCTGGAGAAGTTACAGAGATTGGTGAAAATGTTTTTGATCTGCGGGTCGGAGATCGTATATCCATAGATCCTAATATTTATTGTGGGGCATGTGAGTTTTGTCGTAGTGGGCGAGCTCATCTCTGCGACCATTTACAAGCTGTGGGAGTTACGCGAGATGGGGGAATGAGCGAGTTTTGTGTAGCGCCAGCCGCGAATTGCTACAAAATCCCTGACACGATGAGCTATGCGGAAGGAGCGTTAATTGAGCCGCTAGGTTGTGTGCTTCACGGATTCAAGAAATTAGACATTCGCGCAAACTCATCTGTGCTTATTATTGGCGGCGGCTTTATTGGACAGCTCTTCCTCCAGCTTTTTAAACAGCATGGGGCAGCCAAAATAGTCGTTAGCGAACCCAATGAGAGTAAACATGAACGCTTACTGCAATTAGGGGCGCATGTAGTAGTGAAGCCCGTTCTCGGTTCACTGGCATCTTTAGTAATGGCTGATATTGTAATAGAGTGCGTTGGTCAGAGGGAGTCCATGGAGCTAGCTGTTTCTTCGGTACGTAAAGGTGGGCAAGTACTGTTGTTCGGGGTTTCTTCACCGGATACGCAAATTGCCATATCCCCTTATGAGATTTTCTCCAAAGAGCTTAAGATCATGGGTTCTTTTATTAATCCGCATACCCATGAGGAAGCCATTGCCTTAGTTAGTCAAGGTATTATCCAAGTCGAGTCTTTAGTCGGCCATCGTTTTTACTTGGATGATATCCCCGAGGTTATGGAGAACTACTCACAAATGAATGTTGGCAAGAGCATCATACAATTTGAACGGAAAACGGAAGGTTTTGCTGGGTTCTAAAGTCACTCATCCAGCCAATAGCGAAAGACTTGCGTTATTAGTGTTATGATTTTCTTTAATTAAGCAAGGAAAGTAATCAAGTGTATGGATAACGAAAAAAAGGCGTTAATAACGATAGAGTTTCGTTATTAGCGTCTTTTTTTCGTTATATCGATTTTAGTTGTATGAATAGGTTGCTAATATAGAAATTGGCGTGTCTAATAACGAACATATTTCTTTAGTAATTCCCCCTTGACACCCTGGATTATAATGTATAAACTTACTTTGAGTAAACATATATTGCGTATACACAATATACCTAATACTCCGTATTAATGATCGGATTTAGAAGTCAGATTTATGTAGACAAATACTTAGTTTGAGGAGCTGGATGCAATGAGTTCTATTTTATTCGTGAAAGCTAATAACCGCCCAGTGGAGTATGCAGTAAGTGTTAAATTATATGAAGCTTTTCTAGAGAATTATAAGGAGGCGCATCCAGATGATGACATCGTTGAGTTGGATTTATATCAGGAGCATCTACCTTATTTGGACACTAATCTGATAAGCGGAGCTTTCAAACTGGGTAGAGGAATGGGATTAACAGCGGAAGAAAAATTGATTACAGATATTGCTACTCGATTTATCGATCAATTTCTGGCTGCAGATAAGATTATTATCGGATTCCCTTTATGGAATCTTACAGTTCCAGCAGTTCTGCACACTTATTTGGACTATTTAAACCGGGCTGGGACTACTTTTAAATATACGCCGCAAGGTGCTGTTGGTCTGGTTTTAGGCAAGAAAGTAGCTTTATTAAATGCTCGTGGCGGTAATTATTCCGAAGGTGATGCGGCTGCTTCTGAGATGGCTGTTAATTTGGTAGTAAAGAATTTGAATTTATTCGGCATAACCGATATAACTAAGATTATTGCTGAGGGGCATGGAAAATCACCGGATCAAAGAGAAAGAATTATTGGCGATGCTATTCAATTAGCAGCTCAAACAGCTAAAGTATTCTAAATGAAATTATTGAAAGGTAGGCGATAACAATGACAGATAAATCGATTCAAGCCATTCGTTTTCATCAATACGGAGGACCTGAGGAATTGAGATATGAAACCATACCATGCCTTGAACCTGCAGAGGGCGAAGTTCTGATTAGGGTTCATGCAGCAGGGGTACTCCCGATTGATTGGAAAATTCGCCAAGGGCTAATTAAATTTCCGATAACATTCCCGAGCATTCCTGGTACAGCTTTGGCAGGTGTTGTTGAGAAGGTTGGCCCTGGTGTAACCGAATTTCAGCAGGGGCAAGCCGTGTTTGGAAGGAGCTCGAAAGGGACTTATACCGAGTACACGACAGCTGTAGTTAGCTCACTAGCACTCATTCCTCGAGCAGTAAGCTTCAATGAAGCAGCAACCATTAGTGGGGGTGCCACAACAGCATGGCAAGCCTTAATAAATGAAAGTAACATAAAAGCTGGGGACAGAGTTTTGATTCATGGAGCGGCAGGCGGAGTTGGCCAATATGCCGTACAATTCGCTAAGTGGAAAGGTGCATTTGTTTTTGGTACCTGTGGGTCGGCTAATGTTGATTTCGTTCAGTCTTTAGGTGTAGATCAGGTGATTGATTATACCACTACAGCTTTTGAAGATGTAGCAGTTGAGCTTGATATTGTTCTGGATACGATTGGCGGAGCTACCTTGGAGAAATCATGGTCATTGGTTAAACAAGGCGGAATCCTGATTTCATTAGTGATGCCTCCATCCCAGGAAAAAGCAAATGCGAGTGGCATCAAGGCAATAAAGCCCACGGCACTCGCATCAAGTAAAGATTTGGAACAAATTGTACAGCTGATAGCTGAGAATAAGGTAAAAGCAACGATTGCTGCAACATATTCGTTGCAGGATGCGGGCCAAGCACACGCTTTAAGCCAGCTTGGACATGGAAGAGGACGTATTGTGCTTCAAATCGTAGATTAATCTAACTACGAAGACGATCACCGATTTTAAAACCACTAGTCTTGAATAGTGGCTTTGGATTCGCGATTTGGTGGGCAAGATCTCTAAAGTTACCTGCGCATTTACCACAAAGGCGATTATCTGTTATTGGATTGCCACAAGAATCGCATGGATAGGTTAGGTTAGGGAAAACTTTAGAGATTGCCCCTTTTTTAATAAATTTAATAATGATTGCTGGTTCTACATCGAGTGCTAGGCTTACTTCTTCGGTCGTAGATTTAGGGTTTTTCCAAAGGTATTTGGTGCAACGGTTTAATTGATCGTCAGATACCGAACTGCAGCTCATACACATGTTCCGAAAGTTTTTTTGATAGACGACACCACAATTAGGGCAATTGGCTACATTTAGATTCATAAAAGTGGTCTCCTTGATCGTGGGTAAATAGTTGTAGTTCTAGATTACTATAATTTTGCGAAAACAACAATAAAATATTCATGCAGATTTACAAGCTTCTTAGCGAAAATTAGAAATCGGCTTCTGTAAAATTATCATTGTAAATGTCTGTTTTTGTTCTTGACATAAGTGGAGTATTGCCTTAAAGTGTAAATATGATACATTATGTATATATTTACTGATACGATATGTATCATAACTCATAGTAGGGGGCATTATAATGACAACAATTGCAATGAAAAACAACAAAGCTTGGTTAATGGTAAAAATGTGTCTGGGTCTGATTCTGCTTTCTTTGATTTTCCCAGCTTTTCAACAAAATGCGAATGCAACAAGCAATGGGCAGAAGCTGCAATTTGCCCAAGCTGCTTATACGGTTAATGAAGATGTGGGTCACATAAGCATTCCGATAACTCGTACTGGTGGGATTCACGGAGTAGTCAGTGTTACTTATTGCACATGCAATGATACAGCAGTAGCACCAGGGGATTTTGAACATTCCTCAGGAACGATGATTTTTTACAATGATGTGGATGAGCATAGTCAATCTTTTAGCATAAAAATTGAAGATGATAATATTCGTGAAGGTACGGAACAGTTTTTCGTTAAATTAATGGCACCTGGTGGAGGGGCAGCAATAGGGAGCATATCTGTAGTTACAATCACAATTCTCGATAATGACCAGGAGAGCACAGCAACACCGACACCATCACCATCACCGTCGCCATCGCCATCACCATCGCCATCGCCATCACCATCGCCATCACCATCGCCATCGCCATCACCATCGCCATCACCATCACCATCACCATCACCAACAACAAACCAAGAAAACCCAGGTCCTAGTTACGCATCTTCGATAACGACAGTAACAAGTCCGACACCTGAAGGAACTGCTTCGCCTAGTCCTACAGAGACACCACCGACTCCTACACCTGAAGCTAGTGCAACTGCCACACCTGAGGCTACTGAAACTGCTACACCTAAACCTACTCCAACCGCTACACCTGCACCCAAAGTTATGGATGATGAACCAGAGGCTGTTGAAGTTTCGGGGAATGTTACGGATATGCCGAACACAGCAACTCCCTGGTACAATTACATTGTGGTAGGCTCGCTATTAGTATTGCTCTCGGGCACGATGTTATACAAAAGAATTGCCGCATTTAGACGTGAATAAGCATATTTGGATGGGAAACACCATGAATAAACGGAAATTAGGATTTTTTCTGTGGTTGATTATCTTTATTGCTGCTTTTACGCTTCTAGCTTATGGAACACTGGAAATTTGGCAAACGCAAAGGTCGATAACTAATGGATTAGACGAGTGGGACAAGCAGCATCTTAGTCTGAAAAGCTTAGAAGGCTTGACTAGTGAGGCGGTTGACGAAAATCTGCAAATTACTACCGAGCAGGAACAACTGCCAATCTTCACGGATCCTTTAAAATCAGTTTCTTCCAGCTTAATACCAGCTAATGGTGAAGTGATCGGTAAAATTACACTAGATCGGCTCCACAAATCCTATCCGATTATCGAAGGTACAGATAACGCTCAACTGGCAAAAGGTGTAGGCCATTATAAAGCAAGTGTTTTTCCAGGTGAGAAAGGGAATTCAGTCTTAGCTGGACATCGTGATAGTGTGTTTCGTAAGCTGGGGGAGCTTGAGCCTAATGACCTTATTACTTTCGAAACGAAAGCAGGTTCCTTTACTTACTCTGTTACAGGTTCCAAAATTGTTGAAGTGGATGATACGAGTGTATTTCTCTCGGGTGACGAAAGTACAATTACCTTGATAACTTGTTATCCGTTTCATTTTGTAGGCAATGCACCTAAACGTTATTTGTTATTCGCAAAAAAGCTACCGATGCAATAACGCATCGATAGCTTAATTAGAACCTTATGGCCTATTTATGTGTGGCTAACCATTTAGCCAAATTTGCAATTTGATCATCTTTGATTGCGCCTTTAAAGGGTGGCATTCCGCCGCCGCCATTGGTAATCTGTTTAAGAATCTTGGTTTCGGTCATAAGACTTCCGACATTAATTAGCGCTGGTCCAGCTACGCCTTCTAAATTTCCGCCATGGCAGGAAATACAGGATTGTTTATAAACAGCTTCAGCAGCTACTGTATCCAGTGGAACTGATGAAACGACTTCAGGCTTGCTTGCCTCTGCTAATTCTGCTTGATGTTTATCCGCTTCAACGAATAATTCAACAATACCAAGAGAGAATGCACCAATTAGCAATATGAATAAGGCCCATTTATACATCGTGATTCCTCCTTTCTACAAATCATAACTTGTGCGAATAAAACACATATTATCCAACATCTTAAAATATACTCACTAGGCATAATTTTAAGCAAAAAAAAACAGTAAATCAATAAAAATATTTTTTAAGGAATCCGATTAGGCAAACAGTTGTCCAAATTGAGAACATTAATTAGAAAAAGCATGATACGAGAGCAATTAAACGCTCTGCATCATGCTTTTTTGCTGGCTTTTAGCGAGCTTTGCGTACTGAGGAAACGATTAAAGATAATAAAGCTAGAACAACTGCTGCAATGGATAGATATAAAGGAAGATCGGAGGAAGTGGAATCTGCTGACTCAACATCACCGTCTGCGGCTACAGTTGCATTAGCAGGAACTGCCTTCACTGTTGTAACTGATGCGGGATGCTCGCTCTTCTCATCACCGATCCATTCGACAATACTTCCATCTTTATAGGTTTGAATTGCTTTCCAGATGATAGTTGTGGCAGCATTATCTACCTTGCCTTGCATATTGAATTCTCCGAATTCTGTGGATGATAAACCATCAGCGGTAGCTGTCCATATGACACTAATTACCTTACCATCTGCATCTTTAGTTAGCTCTGATTTCCAACCACTAAACGGCAAAGTCCTTGAAATCTCTACGTTTTCTGGTACTTTAACCTCAACCTTAATGGTCGGAGATTCTTCCTCACTGGGGACACGTACTGTGAATTTTTCATAGCTGCCTTGAATCGTTTCTTTAGGAAATACGACTACATGCGCACTGGCGATTCCAGCAAATAACATAGTGAACAAGATAAGGGTAGAGAATGAAGCTAATATTCTTTTCAATGAAACAACCTCGCTTTCTAACATCTAAATCTAAATCTACAGGAAAAAGCTAGCTAGTTCTATGACTCGAGTGGGCTATTTTTGCTATAAAAGTTCACAATTTCTCATTAATTGTTTATTGACGGGGGCGTCTGGAAGGAGTAACATAAAACTTGTGTTTAGTGTGATAATGATTCTCATTACCAAAAAAATCAATTAATTAACGGGGGCTTTATGAAATTATTCAATTATGTTTCTATTGCAGTTATTGTATCTAGCTTAGCTTTAAGCGGCTGTACCAAATCGGATACCAAGGAAACGGCAACACCAGCTGTATCAACAGCGGCATCGATTGATGCCCAAACAGGCATAAAGAGCATGCTGGATACTTCAGCACTTTTCAAAACTTCTGTTGATGCTAAGGACGCTGCACAAGTGAAGAAGCTGGGCGCTCAGCTAGAAGCACAGTGGCTCTCTTTTGAGAACACTATTAAACCTAATTACCCAGATGATTACCTAAAGGTTGAAACCAACTGGTCTCCATTAACAATAGGAGCCAAGCAGGATTCGCTAGATTTTGATATACTAACAAAGTTGAATGATGATTTGAAAGCTGTTTTAGAGCAGTTGAGTACTGATTTGGCTGATGGCAAGAAGGCTGTTGATGCTAAAGCGCTTGAAAGCTCACCTGAATTGCAGGCTGCTGCCACAACTTATATGGCCTATGTAAATGAACAAGGCGAGCAATTGGTTGTACAGTTAGAGAAGCTGCAAGCAGCAATTGCAAGCGGAGATTTAAAGGCTGCGCAAACGGCCTATGGACAATCACGTCCTCCTTATGAGCGCATCGAGCCGATTATCGAAACTTTCATTGAGTTAGATGAAGTTATGGATGCGCGTGTCGATGATTTTGAAAGTGATGCAGATCCGAAGTTCACAGGATACCACCGTATTGAGAATATTCTTTTTGTGAAAAAGACGTTGGATGGCGCTCAACCGTTTGCCGATGATTTATTAGCTAATGGTAAGAAAATGCGTGAAAGTATTAAAACAGCTGTAATTGGACCGGCAGATTTTGTAACAGGTGTCGGTGAATTGATGGAAGAAGCCCAAACATCGAAAATTACAGGTGAAGAAGAGCGTTGGAGTGGGGCGAGCTTGCCAGTTCTACGTGCAAATGTGGAAGGCGCCGAAGAAATTTATAACTTAGTCAAGGATGAATTGAAGAAAAAGGATTCCGCTTTAAACGATACAATTGGGGATGCTTTAACTAAGGTTCTAGCTCAGATAGATGCGTTGTCACCAAAAGATGCAGTAGAATGGACCGATTATAGTAAGCTTACACCAGCTCAAATTGTAGATTTGAAAAACAAGCTTGAAGCGTTGGCAGAACCGATGGTTAGAATGCCGGGAGTTTTGGGAGGATAAATCAACTATGAGTAATAAAATAAACCGCAGAGCATTCCTCGGGATGGCTGCGGCAGGTACAGCAGGAATTGTACTGGGCGACCTTATGGGCTTGGCTAATAATGGGAGAGCTTCTTCTAATGAAGAAGTTCTTAAGTCTGTCGAGGCACTGGGAGAGGATCCATCTACAATTATAGATTTCTATGGGGCCAATCAAACGGGAATTGTAACACCCAGCCAGAAGTTTATTTGTATGGCTTCGTTTGATGTGACAACGGAAAGTGTCAAGGATTTACAGAAGCTGCTTCGCGATTGGAGCAAGATGAGTGCAGAAATGATGGCAGTCAAGCCTTGGGACGGCAGCCAGAAGGATACACAATTTCCACCCGCAGATACAGGTGAGCAAGTAGGTTTGCAGCCAGCTTCATTAACCATAACGATAGGGTTTGGTTCGGGATTGTTTGAGAAGGATGGCAAAGATCGTTTCGGGCTAGCTTCACGTAAGCCTAAAAGCTTCACTAGGATGCCTAAGTTTCACGGGGATTTGATTCAAGAGATGGCTACACATGGCGATATTGTCGTGCAAGCCTGCGCAGATGATCCGATGATTTGTTTTCATGTTATCCGTAATCTGGCGAAAGCTTCGCGTGGCTCAGCGCATTTGCGTTGGCAGCAAGCCGGCCAATGGGGGATGAAGCCAGGAGGCACCCAGCGAAATTTGTTCGGTTTTAAAGACGGCACTAATAATCCAGATATAAATAATATAGCGTTTATGAATCAAAATGTATGGATGGATGGTACAGGGGATGAGCCGGCGTGGTTAAAAGGCGGAACCTTTATGGTAGTTAGGCGTGTGCATATGCGGATTGAAACCTGGGATCAGGTTGCTTATAAAGAACAGGAAATTATTATAGGCAGACAGAAACCGTCAGGCGCTCCAATGGATGGGAAGCTGGAGTTTGATCAGCCTAATTTCGGGGCAGATCCTTCAGGCAATGTAACGGCTGTGGATTCACATGTACGACTTTCTAATCCCCGTACTGGTGAAGCTTCTGAACGTGAACGTATCCTGCGACGCGGATTTAATTTCATGAATGGGTTAGATCCCGTTGGGCGAGTGGACGCAGGCTTATTATTCATCTGCTTCAATCGCAGTATTGAAAAGCAATTCGAGCCGATTCAAAGGCGGTTAACGAATCCGAAAATGCCAGACCAAATGCTCGCTTATACCCAAACTACAGGCGGGGGTTATTACGTAGTGCCACCTGGAGCTAAAGACGCTAACTCCTACATTGGAGAAGGATTATTTAACTAAATAAAGACTTTTATAAATCCGTTGCAGCCTCTGTTGGAGGAAACGACGGATTTTTTTGTGAGTATACACGCTCCGATTAATGGAGTATGGTTATCTATATTAATGGCATGAAAGGACGTACTCCATGCGAAATTCATTACGCTTTAAATTTGTGGTTGGTTTTCTAATGATCTTTGTACCGCTTGTTTTTTTTCTGTTGTTCAACAACCTATATGCAACCAATGTGGTACGGGAGCAGGTATCCAAAACCAATAGCAACTTATTGCAACAGCATGCGAACCAAATCGATGATATGTTGGGTGAGGCTACTAATTTTTTGAATTTATTAAACGAGAACGAAGCAGAAGTGAACCCCGTTGATTTTCTGCCCTTTGATAGTGATGATTATATGATCAATAAAGTCATGTTGTTTCAAAGATTCAAAACTACACTTAATTACTTTCCGCTGATGGATTCCTATTTTTTATATAATATTCGCGATAATGATCTGATCTTTGCTTCAAAAAAGGATTATTATATTCAGCAGGATGCAATTATTGATAAAATGAAATCGATTCGTAATCAACCACAGGGTCAAGAAACACGTGAATGGCAAATTATTCCGACCGCTAAAGGGGACGCGTTAATTAAAACGGTCCGCCTAAGTAAGAATTTATTTGCCGGTGCGCTTGTGAATACAGATACCTTGCTTCAAACATTAAAATTTCTGGAGATGGGGGACTCAGGTGGGGCTGTTATTTTTTCGAAAACGGGTGAGCTTGCCTCAGACACAATCCTTACTGACTCCCAATTAGAAGTTATTAATAAGACAGTTTTGAAGCCCAATGATCCATTTCAAACCGTTACAGATCCAGGCGGTAAAGGAAAGTTCTTATTGTTTGGTGTTCCTTCTATGGTAGCAGATATTAATTATCGCGTGATGATTCCTGAGAAATCCATCTTGCAGAATTTGCCCTTTTTTCGGCTAGCTTTTTATATTGTCCCTCTTGGCGGTATCCTGCTCTTGGTCTTTTATCTCATCCTCTTGCGTCAGGTCTTGCTGAGACCGATGAAGGTTTTAATCCAAGGGATGAACCGGATTATGCGGGGCGATTTAAAAATTCGCTTGAATGAGAATCATTCTACCGAATTTGCCTTTTTGTTGGGTACCTTCAACAACATGGTTATGCAAATTTCCGATTTGAAAATAGATGTTTATGAGGAGAAAATTCGCACGCAGGATGCAGAGTTTGGACTGCTTCAGGTTCAAATACGCCCTCATTTTTATTTAAATTCACTCAATATTATTCACAGCTTAGCCGCGATTAAAGAATATTCATTGATCCAGAAAATGACACAGCATCTCGCTGAATATTTTCGCTTTATTATCCAAACAAAACGAGGTACGGTTACTTTAGAAGCTGAAATTCGCCATGTACAGAATTATTTGGAAATTCAGAAGCTGCGATTTCCCAACCAGCTTAATTATGAAATCGAGCTGCCTGATCCGTATCGTCAAGCTGCTGTCTTGCCTTTGACGATCCAGACCTTTGTAGAGAATTGCGTCATTCATGGCTTTGCATCACGTAAAGAGCTGTTTCTTATTCGAATTAAAGCATATGTGGAAGACCAAGGTATTGAGCCAATCCTCTGGATTGAGGTTATTGACAATGGAATTGGATTTCCAGAGGATATCCTGCAAAAGCTTCAATTGGGGACCTATGACAACGAGATTTACAAAGAGGGGCATTTAGGCATCCAAAATGTCATGCAAAGACAACGAATTCATTATGATCAGAAAGCAAGATTATTATTTAATAATAGAGAAAAAGGTGCGGAAATTCGAATTGGAATTCCTTTAAGCTTTGTTAATAAAGAGGAGGATGAGGATGTATAACCTGCTGGTTGTAGATGATGAATTATATGCAGTTAAAGGGATTACACAAGGAATTGACTGGTCGGAGTTGGCTATTGCGGAAGTATTCGAAGCTTACAATGTAGAAGAGGCCAAACAAATATTCTCCCAGACAGCCATTAATATTGTGATTTGTGATATCGAAATGCCGACGAATAGTGGATTAGAGCTGTTAGAGTGGATAAAAGTCAATCATCCGTTAACGGAGACGATATTCGTAACCGGGCATGCAGACTTTAGCTACGCGCGTACTGCGCTACATCTGGGCAGCTTTGATTACTTATTGAAGCCAGTCAATTATGATGAATTAAAAGCTGTGGTTCGCAGGGTATTGCAGAAAATCATTCACGATAAAGACCAGCTGCGTTACTCTTTATTATTTGAATCACAAAAGCCCTTAATGGAAGAAAGATTCTGGCAGGATCTATTCGGTCAGAGGACTTCGCCCAATCAACCTGAGTTGGAAAAGCTTATCGCGAAATACCAGCTGAGTTTAACACCGAATATGGCCGTGCTGCCTATTCTGATTAGCGTTGAGTTATGGAAAAAGGAATTAACGGTGCGCGAGGAAGAAGTTATGGAGTATGCCTTGCGAAATGCTGCTGCGGAATTAATTGTTCAAAAAAATATGGGCTGTGTTATTCAGGATCGTGGAGGGCATAATCTTGTTCTGCTCTATGAAAATCAAGACAGAGCAATAGTTATTGAAGAGATAGCTCAGCGTTGCGAAAGTTATCTCAAAGCTTGCAATGAATATTTTTATTGTCATTTGTCCTGTTATATAGGCAGTGTCTCGAGCTTTCCCAATTTGCTTAGAACCTATGTAGCACTGCTGGAAATGGAGAGAAGCAATGTCACCCAGTCGAATAAAGTACAAGCCCAATTTAATTTGTGGTCTCAGCGGATTATTTCACTAGGAAATGAAGTTTTACAAGAAGAAGATAAAGAAATAACCGCAGTGATCCAAAAAATCTATGATTATATAGATGGGCATTTGCAGGATGATATGAGCCGAGAACAAATTGCAGAGCATGTCCATTTTAACCCGGCTTATTTATCCCGATTATTCCGTAAGGAAACCAATAACTCTTTAACTGACTGCATCCTCCAAAAAAGAATGGAAAAGGCTAAATCCTTGCTTGTCACAACTAATATCAAAATAAGTGATATATCCTCATTAGTAGGTTACGGAAACATCCCGCATTTCACTAAAATGTTTAAGAGATACGCAGAGATCACCCCACAGGAATATCGTAAAACATATTCCATATAAAAATAGATTTAGCTGGCCTTTTGGTTTTTGTGACCAAAGGGCTTTTCTGAATGTCATAATAACATAAGTCATCAGGTCATGGTAACCTATAGAGCGCAAGTCTAATTCGTTTTATAATACATACATAAAGAGAAATATTGGGAAGCTTAAAGGATAAAGGAGGGTTTTTACATGAATCAGGAAGCAAGCTTAAAGGCACCCGTAAAAATCGCAAAAACACGAAAAAGAAACGCTGGATGGAGACATATTTTACAGTATAAAGCACTTTATTTAATGTTTATGCCTGGTGTCATTTTCCTGCTAGTCAATAATTACATACCCTTGTTTGGTGTTATCATTGCTTTCAAGAATGTTAATTATACAGATGGAATATGGGGCAGCCCGTGGATTGGTTGGACAAACTTTAAATTCTTATTTAGCACTGAAGATGCATGGGTCATTACACGAAATACTTTACTGTATAACGGATTGTTTCTTGTATTGAACTTAGTGTTTGGAGTGGGTTTAGCGATCATGTTCAATGAAGTGAAGAGTCGTATTATGGGTAAGCTTTATCAATCCATTATATTCCTGCCGTACTTCTTATCGATGATCATTGTAGGTTATATCGTTTATGCTTTTTTAGGAGTGGAGAATGGCTTCATCAATAATTCGATCTTAGCTCCTCTGGGTATAGAATCCATAGATTGGTATTCCGAGAATAAATTCTGGCCTTACATTCTACCGCTTGTAAACACATGGAAAGGCGTTGGTTACTTTTCCTTGATCTATCTTGCAGCTATCATTGGATTTGATACGGATTACTACGAAGCAGCCACTATTGATGGAGCATCGAAATGGCAGCAAATTCGTTATATGACAATTCCGTTGTTAACACCTTTGATGATCATTACAACCCTGTTAGGGATTGGTCGAATATTTTATTCGGATTTTGGATTGTTTTTCCAGGTTCCTTTAAATTCAGGAACGATTTTTCCAACTACTAATGTTATTGATACGTATGTTTATCGCACCTTTCAAACCAATGGTGATATCGGAATGTCATCTGCTGCAGGGCTTTATCAGGCAGTCGTCGGCATGATCCTCGTATTTGCTACCAATGCGCTTGTCCGAAAATACAGCAAAGAGAATGCCTTATTCTAAGGTAAAGGAGGAGATCACAATGACAAAAAAAAGCTATTCACAGGGGCTGCTCCATATATTCTTCATCCTAGCATCGTTAACTTGTTTGCTTCCGGTTATATTGGTTATTGGCGTATCCTTCTCGGATGAGAATACAATTGTCGCTAATGGCTTTAAGTTTATCCCAGAAAAGGTCAGTTTTGAAGCTTATAATTTTCTGTGGAATCAGTCCTCACAAATTGCCACAGCTTATGGCGTATCGATTTTCGTAACGGTAGTGGGCACATTGCTCAGTCTATTGTTAATTGCCCTATATGCATACCCCTTATCCAGAAAGGAATTAAAGCACCGCAATAAATTCGCACTTTTCATTTTTCTAACTATGATCTTCAATGGTGGATTGGTACCCTGGTATTTGGTCTATGTGAACTTCTTGCATTTAAAAGATTCAGTCTGGGCGCTAATTCTTCCATTACTGCTTCAGCCCTTTTTTGTAATCATCATGCGTACCTTTTTTCAGACGACCATCCCAGATTCTATTGTTGAATCTGCAACTATCGATGGAGCGAGTGAAGTTAAGATTTTCTATAAAATAATATTGCCGTTATCCCTTCCGGTGCTTGCGACGATCGGGTTGTTCAATACATTAAATTATTGGAATGATTGGTTTCTTAGCTTGCTTTACATTACGAAGAGTAATGGAATCAGCTTGCAATATCTGATGTATAAAACCCTGCTGAACATTCAATATTTAACGACGAATGAGAATGCGGCTAGCCAGCTTTCCAAAATGGGTGAAGTCATTAATCTACCATCAAGATCATTACAGATGGCTATGGCAGTTGTTGGAATTGGGCCGATTGTTTTGGCGTATCCCTTCTTTCAAAAATATTTTGTAAAAGGACTTACGATTGGCGCGGTGAAAGGCTAATCCCGAACTTGGTTCGGTTTAGTATATATTTAATAATACTTGGGAGGGTTTACGAATGAAAAGAAGATTTAGTTTGTTAAGCTTGGTTTTATTGTTGGCTATTAGCATAGTGGCAGCAGGTTGCTCTAAGAAAGCAACAGAAACACCTTCAGATGCTCCTAAAGCTTCAGATGCAGCAGTGGTAACGGCTGCACCAGCGGCAGCGACGGATGCGCCTGCAGTGACAGAAGCACCAAAGTCGGAAGAATCAGTTGAGATTCAGCTTATGTATCCGGGTACTCCACAAAAGGATGTTGCCTTGGTTGAAGCAGAAGCTAACAAATACCTTAAAGATAAGATTAACGTTACACTTAAGTTAAACGCTGTAGATTGGGGTCAATGGGATAATAAGCTTAACCTGATGATCGCTTCTGGAGAAAAGTCAGATATCATCTTCACAGCTGCTTGGCAAAGATATGCAATCAATGTTGCTAAGGGAGCTTTTCTAGACCTAGGCCCGTTGATTGACAAGAATGCTCCAGAGATCAGAACAGAGCTTGACCCAGCTTTCTTAGAAGGCTCCAAAATCAATGGTAAAAACTACGGAATTCCGACTAATAAAGAGCTAGCTGCTACTCGTGGTGTGCTATATCGTAAAGATTTAGTGGAAAAATATAACTTGGATGTTGCAAGCGTAAAAACATGGGCCGATTTAGAGCCATTGTTAAAAGTAATTAAAGATAAAGAACCAGGTATTACACCTTTCTTCACTACATCAACTGGTAATGGTGTATTTGACAGCTTAGATTGGGATGCTTTAGGTGATGGCGCTATTCCAGGCGTGATCAGCAAAACGGGTACTTCGACTAAGATCTTAAACCAATTAGAAACACCTGAATATTTAGCTGTTATGAAAATGACACGTGCATGGTTCAAAGCTGGTTTGATCAACAGAGATGCAGCTACAAGCACTGTAACTGTTCAAGATCAAGCCAAAGCAGGAAAAGTATTCATGTGGGCAGAAGGCTTAAAGCCTGGTAAAGCAGCAGAATCCGAAGGCTACGTTGGCTTCAAGCTAGGACAAATTGATTTAACATCGCCAACAATTACTACTGGAGATGCTTCCGGAGCGATGCTGGCAATCTCCAAGTCTTCCAAAAATCCAGATAAAGCTATGCAGGTTATCGGTCTATTGCACAGCGATAAGTTCTTAAATAACTTAATTAACTATGGTATTGAAAATGTGCATTATGTTAAAAAATCAGAAAACATCATTGATGTAGCTCCTGGTATTGATCCAAAAGCACATCCTTATAACCCAGGTGCACAGTGGGAGCTTGGCAACCAATTCTTAAATTACTTGATGTCGAATGAAAATCCACAAAAATGGGATTTGTTTAAAGAATTTAATGCTAAAGGCGTGAAATCTCCTGGGCTTGGTTTCTCCTTTGATGCTGATCCAGTTAAGAGTGAAATTGCAGCAGTAGCTAATATTGGCAAACAGTTTGAAGCTGCTATTCGTACTGGTTCAGTTGAACCGGAAGCTAAAATTGCTGAATTCCTGAAGAAAACAAAAGCAGCAGGCGTTGATAAAATTATCGCAGAAAAACAAAAACAATTTGATGCTTTCTTAGCAGCAAAGTAATAAGCAGATAGACAACGAATAGGGATGGCTGATATATGTGGTAGCGGATAACTTATTGTTAAGTTGCCGTTCCCCTAAGCAGTCGTCTCTTTTCTATGAGAGGAGCCAACATAATGGCGGCTCTTTTGAGCTCTTGTGAGAGTCATTGGTTAAATTGGAATCGGTACCCAAGTGTGGTGTTGGTTTTTTTTGTGCAGACGGATCAGGGCTTACTTTTGTCAAGTAGCTATGATAAAATGTAAGGAGGAGATGATGCATAATGGTTGAACACCAACTTTGTCCAAAATTTGAAGCAGCGTTTGAAATATTAGGTAAACGTTGGACGGGTCTGATTATAAAGGTTTTATTGGATGGTCCGAAGCGTTTTAAGGATATTTCAGAGAGTATTAACGGGATGAGTGACCGGATGCTATCAGAACGATTTAAAGAGCTTGAAATGACAGGGATTCTTGTTCGGCACGTTTATCCAGAAACGCCAGTCCGTATTGAGTATGAACTGACAGAGAAAGGCCGTGCTTTGCATTTCACAATGAATGAAGTCCAAAAGTGGGCAGAAGCGTGGGAAGTATAGGATGACCATCTTTGGAATAATCAGACATGGAGTGACCGATTGGAATCAACAAGGCCGAGCACAGGGACAAGAAGATGTTCCGCTTAATATAGATGGAATCAGGCAAGCTGAATTATTGGGAAATCGCTTTTCTCAGGAATCCTGGGATTATATTTATTCAAGTGATCTTTCACGGGCTAGCGCTACTGCAGAGAAAATAGCTGGAGCCTTGAATATGAAGATTACTGGATTTGACCCCAGACTCCGTGAGAAAACTCATGGACGATTAGATGGTACAACGGTGGAAGAGCGGATTGCTTTATGGGGTGAGAATTGGAAAGACCTTGACCATAATGAGGAAAGTGATGAGCACATGTTAGTGCGCAGTTTAAGTTTATTAAATGAACTGAAGGAACGTCATCCCCAATCTCGAGTGCTGCTTATCAGTCATGGAGCATGGATACGCTCGCTTTTGGCAGAATTATTTAAAGAGATGGAAATTACGTTTTTGAACAATACCTGTGTTACGGTAATTCAGAATCAGGAAGACCCTGCGAATGAATGGAAATGTTTACTCTTTAATTGTACGAAGCATTTGCAGGAGGTTAACTAGCTATGCAAATCTTATCCGTCCAAGTGGGTAAAGTGGAAAGCTTTCTTTTTAATAATAAAGAGATGACTACCGCTATTCATAAAAAACCGGTGGAGCTCCCTATTTTCTTGGGGTATCAGCATTTCTCGGCGGATGAACAAGCTGATTTGGTCAATCATGGTGGTGCGGATAAAGCAGTATGTGTGTATAGTTATGAACATTATGCCCATTGGGAGTCCTTTTTAGATCAGTCTTTAACCTTTGGTGCCTTTGGTGAAAATTTAACTGTACAGGGAATGCTTGAATCCGATATCTGTATTGGTGATGTTTATAGAATAGATGAGACGTTGGTCCAGGTGAGCCAGCCTAGACAGCCCTGTTATAAGCTTGGACATCGTCACAATCGGCCTGATATGCCGCTGCATGTGCAGCAAACGGGGTTTACAGGCTTTTATTTTCGAGTGCTGCAAGAAGGCTGGGTAGGCAAAGAGCCTCAAATCCAGTTAGAAAAGCAAGATCCGTTACAGATTTCACTTTCTTATGCTAATCATATTATGTTTGGAAATCGCACTGATTTAGATGGTGTACGAAAAGTCTTGGCTGTCGAGGCACTCTCTGAAAGCTGGCGTAATGCATTGGAAAAGAGATTGAAGCAATAACAGATCATGCTTGCGAAGTGATGATGCTTACGAAGTGATTTTTGCTAAGGCAAAAATCTGGGGAGGTTATACAATGTCGAAAATTCTCGTTGATCGGTTTGATCGGGTTCATGATTATTTGCGAATATCTGTGACCGATAAATGTAATTTGCGTTGTGTTTACTGCATGCCTGAAGAGGGGATGGAGTTTGAGCCTGACGATAAGCTATTGAAGTTTGATGAAATTACCGAAGTCGTGCGTGTTCTAGCTGGTTATGGCGTTCGTAAGCTGAGGTTAACGGGCGGAGAACCGATGGTTCGCAAAGATCTGGATTTGTTGATTGCTTCACTTGCAGCAATTCCGGGTATCGAGGATATAGCGTTGACTACAAATGGGATATTCTTTGCTGCAAAAGCTGAAAAGTTTAAAGCAGCAGGTCTGACCCGTATCAATATAAGCTTGGATTCACTGCGAGCGGATCGGTTTTCAATGATTACACGCGGTGGGGATATTAGAAAAGTATTGGATAGCCTTGAAGCAGCAGCACGTGTCGGCCTAGATCCGATTAAAATCAATATGGTGCTGATGAAGGGGATCAATGATGATGAAATCGACGATTTTCTACGGCTAACTATGGATCGTAAGCTGCATGTCCGTTTTATTGAATATATGCCTATAGGCCATAACGATGCCAATTGGAAAGCTGGCTATTTATCCTTGGATGCTGTGCTCGAGCGTTGCGTTATTAATGGCTGGAATGTAACTCCATCGGAAGAGGTATACGGCAACGGCCCTGCTAAAAATTATCGGATTGATGGAGCCCAAGGCGTATTTGGCCTGATTCATCCGGTTAGCGATCATTTTTGTGAGACCTGCAATCGGCTGCGTTTGACGGCAGATGGCAATATCAAGCCTTGTTTATATTGGTCGGATGAGTTCAATGTTCGTAAATATATAGGGGATGATGAAGCTGTGGCTAAGCTATTCTTTGAAGCATTGGAAGTAAAGCCAGAGAATCATGAGATGGCGCAGGCTTTAGATAATCAGGCACAATCGCACACTCCGACTTTAAGGCGCATGTCACAGATCGGCGGTTAATTTTATTTCATAAATTGTTGAGAAGAGTGGTTCAACGAACCGCTCTTTTGTTTTATATATAGTGGGAGGTTTAAGACTCGTATACTGTTGTTGGCTGTAGTATAATCTCAATTAGCGCGTCATTTCATTTTGGAGTCTGATGTACATATTTTAGAGAACTTTTACAAAATAAATAATAAAATGTAATCCTTTCTTCTACATATAACGAATGTAGTATGGAAGGGTTTAGCGAGGATGGGACTCTTAATGAATGAACGAGTGGAAGATCTCCAATTAATGAAGCTCATTGCGCTTAAGGATGCACCGGCTTTAGAACAATTGTATGATCGGTATGAGAAAGCGATTTATTGTTTCGCTCATCGGATAGTTAATGATGTAATGATGGCAGAGGAAGTTGTGCAAGAACTATTCATGCGAATTTGGAATTTTGCGGAACGATATGAATCTACACAAGGTAAGCTATCCACTTGGATGTTTACATTGACACGCAATATAGCGATTGATATCCTCCGAAAGAAACAAAATCGGGTCCAAAAGCAGGTAGCCGAGCAGCAGCAATTGAATGCTATCCCAGACTCAGGGAAAGCCGTTGAAGATGAAGTAGAGAATAATTGGATTGGTGACGAGGTTAGACAAGCTATGAAAGCATTAAATGAGGACCAGCAAAAAGTGGTCGAATGGATATATTATCAGGGATTAACCCAACAAGAAGTTGCAGAACGTCATGCTATTCCACTGGGAACGGTCAAAAGTCGGGTTAGGCTAGCTATGAAGCAGTTAAAGCAACGGTTGGCTAATGTCGTGGAAAGGGGGGTTACCCATGAGTGATTCAAATGAAAACAAACGCGATTGGGTAGAAGCTTATGTATTAGGCGGACTATCAGTCGAAGAGAAAAGGGAATTTGAGATTTTTCTTCAAACAAGTCCAGAATGTAGGTCAGAGGTTGAAGAATTAACAGCATTAGTTAACTTATTGCCGCTTGCTTCAGAGTCTGTTCCAGTTCCAAGCGGGATGAAACAACGAATCATGAGTCAAGTGCTGGAGCAAACTACTGTTAAGTCAGTTGAAATAGCCAAAGAAGGAATACCGCCAGAAACAGCATCCGTTGTTATTCCAATTGCACATGCTACTGCAACTGCAGCTGGAAGTTTGGGACGTGTATATAGAATGGTTATGACGATTGGCCTTTCTGCTGCCGTAATTGTCCTAGCGCTTTATTCTGCAGAACTAAGAAGAGATGTACAAGATTTACAATCGCATATTGCTCTAGCAAGTGAACCATTAACAGCATCCAAGGTCAATCAAGCTGTTGCTCTAAGTCCAGCAGCGAACGACATCATCGCAAAAGGCTTGGCAACTATTCTGATCGATAGCACGGGAACACACTTGGTGGTACAAGCAGAAAAGCTGCCTGAATTAAAAGGTAATGAAGCCTTTCAGGTTTGGTTATTGAAGGATAAACAGCCTGTAAATGCGGGGACCTTCCTTTCTCAGGATGGGAATGGCGCCTTATACTATACCTTTGATCCGAATGACTATGATACAGTTGCCATTACGTTAGAGCCAGATGCAAATGGGAAACAGCCTCGGGGAACGCTTATTCTTGCAGCTGAGATAAAAGGAGATTCATGATGGAAGGTAATATTCGTGCAATTGGGCTAGACAAAGTAGAAGAAAGCCTTCGGTTAAGCCAATTTGCTTTTCAGTATGAATTGAGTGAAGCTGAACTAGCGGAACGGATCGCCAGCTTCAAGCCTGGACTAAGCTGGGGATATTACATCGAGGATCAGCTTGCGGCTAAGCTGATTATTCTAAAGCTGCAAACCTGGATAAATGGTCGCTCGTTTGATATGGGCGGTATTGCAAGTGTAGCGACCTGGCCTGAATTTCGTAGACATGGCATGGTGAAAAAACTATTGATTCACGCGCTTCAAACCATGAAGGAAGCTGGTCAAACCGTTTCTTTTTTGCACCCTTTTGAATTTCCATTCTATCGAAAATATGGCTGGGAGACCTATATAGAGCATAAAAAATATGAAATCCCTAAAGATTTAATTATTAAACAATTCACCTCATTGGGCCAAATGAAGCAGACAAACGATTGGAAGCTGCTTGATCCGATATACCAAGCTTATGCACAGCAATTCAATGGGACACTCATTCGCGATGAAGCGTGGTGGACGAAGAATAGGGGCAATAAATCAGCGGCATTTGCTATCTACTATGATGAAAGTAATGTAGCTAAGGGCTATATCCAATATAAAGTGAAAAACAAAGAAATGAATGTGGACGAGCTAGTTTTCCTCGATGAATCAGCACGAAGAGGGCTTTGGAAGTTTATCGCAGACCACGACTCCATGATGGAAAAAGTAATAGTAAAGGCACCTATAGACGATCAGCTAGCTTTTTTATTAACAAACCCGCGAATTAAGCAAGAAATTGTGCCCTATTTCATGGCGCGAATTGTTGACCTAGTCGCTTTTATAGAAAAGCTTCCTATGACGACTGGTTTAGAAAAACAAAAGCTTGAATTGCAAATTACAGATTCTTTCGCTCCTTGGAACAATGGCACTTTTGCTGTTAAATGGAATACTTCGGGGAAAGCCAAGGTTAAGCAAGTTGAAGCCTCATTAACAAAGGAAACTAAAGGAAGCCCTTCTATTCTAGCTTGTGATATCGGTACTTTGAGTGCTATGCTATTAGGGTATCAACGCCCTACCTTACTAAAGACGATTGGCAGGCTGCAAGCCACGAATGAAGCTGTGGAAATTCTTGAACAGCTTATTCCTAGAAACACAACTTATCTAATGGATTTCTTTTGAGTAATTATTTAGATTAGGCTTACTAAGAAAGCTTCTTACGAAAACTCTGGGAGGTTATGACTATGGACAATATAGAGCAGAAGTATGAACAAATGGGCCAGATATTGCGTGATATGGATAAAGTGGTTGTTGCCTTCTCAGGTGGAGTGGACAGTGCTTTATTGCTTAAAGCGGCATTAGACTTTCTAGGACCAGAGCGAGTGCTGGCAATCACAGCGGATTCAGAGACCTACCCCCAACGTGAAAAAGAAGAAGCGATCCTGCTGGCGCAAGAAATCGGCGCTCCGCATGAGGTCATACATACCAGTGAGCTAGATATTCCGGGGTATGCAGAGAATCCAACCAATCGCTGTTATTTTTGCAAAAATGAGTTATTCTCACATTTAATTCCGATTGCTAAGGAACGTGGCTATAATCATGTGATTTTTGGTGCAATTGCGGATGATTTAGGAGAGCATCGTCCAGGCTTACAAGCTGCCCATGATCGTGGAGTACGTGCACCATTACTTGAAGCAGGAATTACAAAAGCAGAAATTCGCCATATGTCGCGACAATTTGGTTTAAGGACCTGGGATAAACCATCCTTTGCTTGCTTGTCCTCTCGCATCCCCTACGGTGAGTTGATTACACAAGAAAAGCTGACGATGATTGATCAAGCTGAAGCTTTCATGATGCAGCTTGGCTTTAGACAGGTACGGGTACGTCAGCATGAAAAGCTTGCTCGAATCGAAGTAGCGCCTGCTCACTTGGCAGAAGTAATTGCAGTTGCCGATACGATCACAGCTAAGCTACAGGAAATTGGCTACACCTACGTTAGCTTAGATTTAAAAGGCTACCGTTCAGGCAGCTTGAATGAAGTTTTAACGACGGCATAATAATATATTAGTACTCTAGAGCTTAGTAGTGATTTTTGCTGCTAAGTTTTTATTTTACTGTTTCAAACGAGAATGAGGCGTTTAAATATAAGTATATTATCATTTGAGCGTAGAGAGGTGTGATGTGAACATGAATACCATACTGAATGGTTTTCATTTAACGGGAGATAGCGTCGTCGAAGCGGGTGTTTATATTTGTTCGACTGGAGAGCGGATGGAATTGTCCCTGGATGATACATTCCCCAATTGCCCGACTTCGGGTGATGCAACATCTTGGCGGCATGCCGTTCACGAGCATAGAACAGGTGAACCTGTGAAGGAAACAGGGAATTATATATCTGCAATCGGCGAGCACAAAATGTTCCGAGTCGGCGAAGTATTCTCTGTTTGTCCTACAACGGATGGCGAGACGAGCTGGAGACACTACTATACAGATTATAAAACAGGTGAGACGGTCATGGAGTCCGGCCACTACTATTCGATCATTGGAGAGCATGAGAACTTCCTAATCGGTGAGATGTTTACAGTCTGCCCTAATACAGGGAAAGAAACCTCTTGGCGGCATGCGGAGTGAGATAAACAGCATATGAGTGAACAGCATTTAAGTGAACAGAGAAGGGCTAGGGGGAGATCCCAGCTCTTTTTTGTTGATTGCTAAGCTCACTCTCTGCATTCGCTACCTCCCTAACGATATAAGATATCTCTACAGCTGGTTACTTTAAGAAACGTATATCTGTAGCGATACTTTGTAACGCTACGCTACGCTACAGTCTCATTCGCGAGAGCACGAATAAAGCCATAAAACAGCTTTATTCGCCACCGAACTCCATAATCCCCTTGAGGCTGACTCTTTCCCCGTCCGAAGTCCAGTACAAATTACCGTCGCAGGGCTGTTTTAGCGAATGCTGGAATGACCTACAATAAGGACATAGGAAAACGAGATACAGACGAAAGGCGGTGATAACAATGGAATTGAATAGAAAAAGCGGATTTGCATTATTTTTAATCGGTTGCGGCGCCTTGATGGTGTTGGATAAAATCGGATTTGGTCTTGGGCATTTGTTCAGTTTAATCATCCCGTTAGCCATGCTAATTTTCGGATATATCGGTTTTAAAGGTGGTAAAAGATTATTCGGCGGTGTGTTGATGTTCTTCGGGGCAGTGTTCCTTCTAGGTAAATTATCCGGCTTAATTGGATTGGTAATAGCAATTGGCTTGATACTTTATGGTGTATCGATGCTGAGGAAGAAAGCTTACTAAATATAAATAAAAGGAGGAAGAAGCATGAGCCTACTTAGGCGGATGAGAGATATGACAGCTGCCACGTTCAATGAAAAGCTGGAAAGGTCGGAAGACCCTGTCCGGATGATTGATCAATACTTAGCTTCACAGCGGGAGCAAATTCAACAAGCAGAAAGGCTGCACCAGCAATGCGTTCAGCATGCTCAGTCCTTAAGAGTTCAGTTCGTTGGAGCCGAGCAGTGGAGAGATAAGCGTGAGCAGCAAGCTATGCTGGCATTGAAAGCCGGTGAAGAACAGACAGCAAGACTTGCCTTACAGGATAAAATGATCCATGAGCAAAAATGTGAGCAATATCGTGAATTATATGAGCAAAGTAAATTAGCGCTGGTTGAGCTAGAAGACCAATTGCACGCACTTAAAGCGGATTACACGGAGATTGCTGCCAAAAGAAGCTATTATCAAGCTCGCTTGGAATCAGTACGATTGCAGCGTCGGATGAATGAGCATATGAATGAAATGGGGCGCAGTTCAACCCCGAGGATGTTTAATCGCTTGGAAGAAAAGGTTTCCGATCTTGAGTACGAAACTCGATCATTGCGTGATGTACGCCGACTGAGTAAAGAAGTTTTGTATCAAGCAGGCAGTGCCGTTCAACAGGTATTAGAACAAGAATTGAACAATTTGCGTAAAAAGCTAGCTATGGAGGGTGGAAGTAAGCTATGAATAAAATCTATCGTTCCCGCACGGACAAGAAGCTCTTCGGCTTGTGCGGCGGATTAGCCGAAGCGATGAATGTCGATGCGACACTACTGCGTTTAGTCGTTGTTGTTACCACATTTTTCACAGGAGGAACCGTCCTTGCCGTATACGCCATTGCGAGCTTTGCCATTCCCAAAGAACCTTTGCATGATTCAGGTTCGTATGGATGGGCAGAACCACCGATGTATGGCGCAGCACAGCAACCGATGTCGGGTTCAGTAAGATCATCCATGGCATACGGTTCGTATAAGACTCCTGCACAAGCTCAGCCGCGCACAGAAACATTCTCATCATCTGCCGGCTCCAATAAAATTGATGACATGATGAAAGACATCGAAGAAAAAGCACTTCGCACAGAAGTTGAACAATTGCGTGCCAAATTAGCTCAATATGAGAAAGGGGAAAAATAGCCATGGGAGTATTTACTCGAATTAAGGATATGACAAAAGCATCATTACACGAGGTATTAGACAAAGTCGAGGATCCAATCATTATGTTAAACCAATATATCCGTGATATGGAAGAAGAAATTGCATTAGCGGAGGTTACGGTAGCTAAACAAATGGCTAACGAACGTAAACTGCAGGAGCGTCTGCATGGTGCTATCCGTACAAGTGCCGATCGTGAAGCGAAAGCTTCGACAGCGTTAAAGAATGGCCAAGAAGCAATCGCAAGACAAGCCTTAGAAGAAAAAATATTCTATGATCAAAAAAGTGTGGAATACGTGGAATTGCATACCCAAGCCAAAGCTCAAGCAGATGAATTAATGAATCAGCTGCATGAGATGAAGGATGAATTCTATCAAATGCGCAACAAACGCAATGAGCTGGTATCACGAGCTCAAATGGCAAAAGCGCAAAAGCAAATGGCGCAAATCAGCTTCAACAATGTAATTGAAGGCGGTAATGCATCACGCGGCTTCCACCGCATGGAAGAAAAAATCATGCAGCTTGAAGTTGAAGCGTCATTTGTTCGCAAACCTTATGCGCCAACAGGTGGATCAGTGAACACGGTGGATGCAGCCAAACAGCAATTGGTCGACGATCAGCTCCGCCAATTGAAGGAAAAGCTAGGTGTAAGCCAAGCGGCACCCGTTGAAGTAGCCGCATATAGCGAAGAAACTTCAGAAGAAAACGCAACAAAATAGAGTTGGTGCAGCAAACGAATTATGTTATGCTATGAAAGGGAAAGCCATAGGGCGAGCTAAAGCCTGGATGGCTTTTCTTTTCTACGATTATGTTTACATTTTAGGGAGGTGACAACATGGAAATCGAAGATAAGAGTAGTAACCGCAAACGCAATACCTACGTGCTTTTTATCGCTGCAGGTGTTTTTATATTAATTTTTAAGTTATTCGGCTTCGCTGTTGTCATCTCTATTTTATTTATTTTATTAGGTCTTCGCGCGATACGTACAGCCGAGGTGAAAAAAGGGTATATCATGCTGGGAATCGGTGCTATTCTGATTATCGGTCATTTTTTTGTAATCATCGTAGCTATAGTGCTAGTATCATTAGGTTTGTATTTTCTGAAAACGAAGCAAAACCATTGGAAAGGTGCTTATCTGAATAGGCAAAAAATCATTGAAAGCTTGCAATGGAATAAGCGGCCTTGGAGTCTGCATTCGATGAGCATTTGGAATATTATTGGCGAAATTAAGCTGGATTTTGGGCTGGCCATTTGGGAAGAGCCTGAGGTTACGATTATACTGCAAGGCGTAATTGGCGATATTGATATTATTGTGCCGGAGAACGTGGGTCTGATTGTTACAGCCTCCGTTGTTTTCGGGCAAATTGAAGTTGAACTTAAAAAAGAAGCGGGCATGCTAAACAAAATGGTTTGGCAGTCGCCTAACTATCATACATGTACCAATAAAGTGAAACTTCATGTTTCCTATATCGTAGCAGATGTAGATGTGAAAATTATATAAACGTTTAACGAGTTGTTCGTTAATAGCAGGAAAGGGTGATTGTGTGAACAGACGGCTAACCAATATGATCTGGCGAAGCATAAGCGAATCCATTTGGCTTAGTCTTTTGGTGTGCGGCATGATCATCTACTTGTTATATTCGCACGATTATATGGAGTTGTTTTCTACCTGGCAGTCTGGGGTTAAGTTTTGCTTGGAGCTGCTTTTAATTACGGGTGTGCTGATCTTGTCATTCGGGTTTTGGACGAGCTTCCGAGTAAGCCGGCGCTTAGAGCAATTAAATGAAATGATGCTTTATCTGGAAAAGGGCAACTTAAGCCATTCGGTTCCTTCTTTGGGTGAGGATGAGATAGGTCGACTGGGAGAGCAGCTTAATCGCATAAGTACGAAATGGGAGGAGCAGGTTTCCTCTTTGCAACGATTATCGACGAATAATGCACAATTGGCCGAGAAGGCTAAGTATTCAGCTGTAGTTGAAGAAAGACAGCGATTAGCTAGAGACCTCCATGATGCTGTTAGTCAGCAGTTATTTGCTATCTCGATGACGGCTACAGCTGTTGGAAGAACGTTGGATAAGGATTTTGAAAAGGCACGCAGGCAAATCCATCTAATCGAAGAAATGGCTTCTGTGGCACAATCGGAGATGAGAGCGTTGCTGCTGCATTTGCGCCCTGTACATTTGGAAGGAAAGAAGCTCTCTGAAGGGTTACTGGAGCTGTTGCAAGAATTACGAGATAAGGTTCCGATTGATATCTCATGGGAAATGGATGCGAACATACAGCTGCCAAAAGGCATAGAGGATCATTTATTCCGTATTGTGCAAGAGGCTTTATCCAACACACTCCGCCATTCAAAAGCAACTACGATGGAAATTAAGCTGCAGCATCCACCAGATGCGATTCGCTTGACTGTCCGAGATAATGGAATTGGTTTCGATATGGAGAATCAAAAGCATGCTTCCTATGGTCTCGTTTCGATGAAAGAGCGAGTCAATGAAGTAGGTGGATCAATCAACATTGTGACAGCACCCGATAAAGGCACGAGGATTGAGATAAGGGTTCCGCTTGCGAAAGTGGATGGGGGAGATGAGACCGCATGGAAGATGTGATAAAGGTTCTGTTAGTCGATGATCATGAAATGGTCCGAATTGGACTTGCGGCAGTGTTGGGGACAGAGGATGGTATTGAAGTTGTTGGCGAGGCTAGCAATGGTGCTGAGGGCATTCGCTTAGCTCAGTTATATAGACCGGATATTGTATTGATGGACTTGGTAATGGAAGGGATGGATGGCATAGAAACCACTCGTCGTTTGCTTGCTTTATATCCAGATTGTAAAGTCATTGTGCTAACGAGCTTCCTCGATGACGATAAGATGTATCCGGTTATCGAGGCAGGTGCATTCAGCTATCTATTGAAGACCTCTCGTGCATCGGAGATTGCCCAAGCCATTCGTTCCGCAGCAAAAGGCCAGCCTATACTTGAATCACAGGTGGCATCGAAGATTATGCACCGCTTTCGTCAGCCTAAGCCAGCAGCCGCACTGCATGAAAGCTTGACTGAACGCGAGCTGGAAGTTCTCTGCTTAATTGCAGAAGGCAAGTCCAATCAAGATACAGCGGATTTATTATATATTGGAATTAAGACAGTTAAGTTTCATGTGACTAATATTCTATCCAAGCTAGGTGTAGAAGATCGTACCCAAGCTGCTATTTATGCTTTTAAGAATGGCTTGATTAAATAATCAAAAGAAATTATTAACCAACAAGCCATTTGTTGGCAGTTGCGTATAAAACTGCAGAGATGCCTGATAATTGTTGTATTGTTTATATTCCGTGTTATATTGGTTCAACAAAGCTTCGGCAGGGCTGGATTGCAAGCGATCCGTAACTTTACCTAGGGCAGATGCAATACCATTTGAGCTATTAATACTCCGACTCACCTGATCAAAGTGTGAGTTTATATTGTTTTTGAGCTTATTTTCGTCTAAGGTAACAGTACCATCTGCTCGTTTCGTAATACCAAGTGTATCTAAATCATTGGATTTTAATGAGTTCTGCAAATTCCGTTCAATAGCTGGATTGACATAACTCGCACCATCCGAGATTTGAGCTTGCAAAGCATTATAGTCTTTAACCAATTGTTTGGTTTGCTTAATAATCGCGTTACTGTCCGGTCTTGATTGGAGAGTTACCATATCAGTGGTCGGCTTCAAAAGAGTAGCTGCTATTTTACCGTTGTTTAACTGAATTGTATTGGATTCAGAAGTTTGCAGCGTGCCTCCATTTATGCGATAAGTGGCATTAGCCGCTGCAGCTGTGACCGATTGAATACCTGTTGAACTGACAGCACTTCCCTTAACATCGGCTAGGGTAAAAGCTTGTGAGGTTCCCGTTTCTTTGCTGGACAATTCCAAATGTAGATTACTGGAAACCGGATCTTTAACAACCTTTGCTGTTACTCCGCTGTCTGATGCGTTGATTGCATTTTTTATTTTATCTATAATCAT
Source organism: Paenibacillus psychroresistens (assembly GCF_009728935.1). Lineage (GTDB taxonomy): Bacteria > Bacillota > Bacilli > Paenibacillales > NBRC-103111 > Paenibacillus_AC > Paenibacillus_AC psychroresistens. Next base: position 1,517,581 of record NZ_CP034235.1, read on the forward strand.
TTGGTGAGTATCTGTTCCATTAGCCGTAAAAGAAACTTTCGTCGTCTTATCCCCCATAGTTATCGCGAATTGCTGCGTTCCTGTTTGCAAGGAAGTAGGCGAGGTTGGATTAAATGTAGCACCACTGTTCGTTTGTGTAGCAGCAATGGTCTGTACGCTGATTTTGGTCGAATCCAAATCAGTGCCTTTGACCGCTGTCGCTGTAACGGATGTGCTGTCGGATGAAGTAACAACACGGCTATTCAAGAGAGCATTACCCGTATTGCGAAAGGCATCTGCAGAAGCATGCAGTTGATTAGCAGAAGTGAGTATCTTGGCAAGCTTCCCCGCAACCTTATCAGAGAACAGAGAACTGGAATAGTTTGAGAAATTAAAGCTATATGGTTTATTAAGCTCCTGTGAGCTTTTAGAATTCTTCGTTTGAGTATACCAATTGGACGTAGTTACATAGTTTTGTAAAGCTTGGGCAGCTTGTAGAGTTACCATAATAATCACTCCTTAGGGTTTTTGATTAAATCTATTATAGCACCAATTGCTGATTATGGGTAATTTGTCAAGTTTATTTTATAAATGAAAGGGCGCTATAGGATGAATCTAACACAGATTATTGTGATTGTTATAGTAGCAGCCATTTGTATATGGTTCTTAGTCTGGTTTTCAAAAAAATATAAAGGCTAATATTAGGTGTGAACGAATCTCTCTTTTACATATATTGTTGTGTAGGGGGTGAAGCCGTGATTCGGTTAAGGGTTCCTGTCAGAGATGATCTTCATTTGTATCGAATCGTTGTAAAACGACTTTTACCTAAAGCGCGAATAGCGGAGCCTAAATTAAAATTAAGTAAAAAGGAGACTTATCTTCGCTTAAAAAAAGCCAAGGTTTATGTATCCATTAGAGCAGGTAAGCCTCCATTCGGTTTTATAAGTTTAGTATTAAAGGAGCGTATCTTATTCATTGATTTACTAGCCGTAGAAGCATCGAATGTGAATCGCGGCTGGGGGAGTCGATTAATGACAGTTGGAGAACGATATGGCAAGCGAATGGGCTGCACCTTCGCACGCTTATTCGTTGATGAAGATAATGAGCATGCCATTGCATTCTATCAAAATAAAGGCTATGAGATTCAAGACTATATGCCATTGGTGCATTGTTATCTGATGCAAAAGGCATTATAATGCTGCAAAAAAGGGAATCCGCTAGGGAGTCGAATGTGTCTTCCATTTGTTGGGTTTTTCTTTTTACCCTGTTTTCTTGTTGAGATGCATTTAGATATGCTAAACTGAACAAGATAATCTAAAATAAGGAAGAATGATGGTGTAACGATGAGCGATACGAAAAGTGAAGCAATCAAGCAATCCGGAGCCGTATTTTTTATTTTTGGCGCGACTGGTGATTTAGCAAGACGTAAGCTTTTTCCAGCTATATATAGTTTATATCGTGAAGGTAAATTGTCTGAGAAGTTTGCTGTGATTGGCTTAGCGAGAAGACCGCGAACTGAAGTACAATTTCATGATGATTTGCTGCAATCCATTCAAGAATTCGCTCGATATAAAGTGGATAAGGTAGATGCAGATTGGCAGCGTTTTGCTGCGCATTTCACCTACATGTCCCTGGATATCAATAATATAGATGGCTTTAAAGAGCTTTCTAGTGTAGCCACTAAACTTGAGCAGAAGTTCGATATCGCAGGCAATCGCTTGTTTTACTTGGCATTAGCTCCTGATTTGTTTGGCAGTGTTGCTCATAATCTTCGTGATGGCGGAATGCTGGAAACCGACGGCTGGCATCGCTTGGTAATTGAGAAGCCATTTGGCTTTGATCTTGCATCGGCTAAGCTGTTGAATGAAGAGATTAATAAGGTATTTGAAGAAAAAGAAATATATCGAATTGATCACTATTTAGGTAAAGAAATGGTACAGAACATTGGTGTGGTACGTTTCGCGAATGCCTTTTTTGAACCTTTGTGGAATAATAAATATATTGCCAACATTCAAATCACACTTAGTGAAACTGTGGGTGTTGAAGAGCGCGGAGGTTACTATGATCATTCCGGTGCGTTGCGCGATATGGGGCAGAATCATATGCTGCAGATGGTTACTATGATGGCTATGGAACCTCCAAGCCGTTTACATCCGGAAGATTTGCGTGATGAGAAGGTTAAAGTGTTGCGCTCGCTTAGGGCTTATTCCTCTAAAGAAGAAGTCAAAAGTCATGTGGTTCGTGGCCAATATGGTGAGGGTACGGTGCGCGGTAAATCGAGAGTAGCTTATCGTGAAGAGCCTAATGTGAATCCAGTTTCGACTACTTCCACTTATTTTGCAGCTAAAGTCTTTGTTGATAATTTTCGGTGGGCAGGCGTGCCTTTCTATATTCGAACTGGGAAGAATTTACCTGTAAAAACAACAGAGGTTGTCGTGGAGTTCAAGAACATTCCAGATAACGTCTACTTGGCCAAAAAGAACAAACTGCAGCCTAATTTGCTCGTGTTCCGTGTGAATCCAATGGAAGGCATTTATATCAAGATTAATGCCAAACGTCCAGGATCTTCAGATGAATCACAATCGACGATTATACCGGTCGCAATGGATTTCTGCCAAAGCTGCTTGGTGGGTTTGAATACTCCAGAGGCATATGAATTACTGATATATGATGCGGCTTGCGGAGATTCGACTTATTTTACTCGTTGGGATGAAGTAAAGCTGGCTTGGCAATTTGTTGATCAAATCGCAGAAGCTTGGGCAGAAAATGCAGATGATTTGCATATTTATCCAGCTGGTACATGGGGACCTCAAGAAGCGGATGAATTATTAGCAAAAGATGGCTTTCATTGGTGGCCTGTAAATGGACAAGCTGAAAGTGAAGTCGTTTGGGTAGGCGAACATATTTAATTCTAACTAAAGAGGTGTTCCAATATGAGTAAGTTTTATGATATTTCCATGACGATTCAACCAACCATGCAGGTTTATAAGAATAAAGATGAGAAAAGACCGGTTTTCCTTAATTCTTCGAATTTTGTGACTGGGAAAGCTTACGAAACTATAATTACAATGGATGCACATACAGGAACTCATATTGATGCCCCTCTGCACATGCTCGAAAATGGAGCAACAATGGAAGCCATTGATCTGGAATCCTTGGTTGGTCCAGCTAGAGTATTGGATCTTAGCCATGTAGTAGACGGGATCACTAAAGCCGATTTAGAGCCGTTCGCGATTCAAGCGGGGGAATGGCTGTTGTTTAAAACGAGTAACTCGGCTTCTGAGGAATTCAATTTCGAATTCATTTATTTGAAGGAAGATGGAGCTCATTATTTGCATGATTTAAAGGTTAAAGGTATAGGTACGGACGGCTTGGGTATTGAACGAGCGCAGCCTAATTATGGCACTCATCGTACTTTGCTGGGAGCGGGCATTCATGTAGTTGAAGGATTGCGCCTTAAGGATGTTCCGGGCGGCAATTATTTTATGGTGATTGCACCGCTTAAGCTTGCAGGCATTGAAGCGGCGCCAGCTAGAGCTTTTCTGATTGGGTAGATAATACAAATGAATATTAAGTATAGATAGCGGAACCCATTGGGTTCCGTTTTTTGTTGCGCTTGGTAGGGCTAAATAGTGAAGCTTTAAAAAGTGAGAATTATAAATAAACCGATACATAATGTATCATAATATGGTAGTATATGTTATAAGATACAATTGGTATCAATAATATGTAGGAGGAAGCCACTTGAACCATCTTATGTTTAAAAAGTTTGTTGTTTTTTGTATGTTGGTTTTTGGGGTTTGGGTGGCAGTAATAAGCTTGAAACCAGTATTAGTAAATGCTGAAGAGGAACCGATGTTCTTAACCAACGAGCATAAAGTGTATGTAGAAGGCGAGGTTATCGTCAAATTTAAAACCAATCTTAATAGCGGACAAAGCTTATCCCTAACTAGGGACAATAACTTAAGTTTGAAAGCTGTTATCCCCTTAGACAATGAAAGTGTACAACTGTTAAAAATTAATTCAACTGAAAATGTAAATAGTGTGGTCACATCTCTTATAGATAGCGGACTTGTTGAGCTTGCCCAACCCAATTACTTATATTATACGGATTCGGTCCCAAGTAATAATGATGCCAAATTTCTTGAGCTGTGGGGCTTAAACAATAATGGTCAGAGTATCCAAGGAGAATCAGGTATAGATGATATAGATTTAGATGCACCTGAAGCATGGGAGTATACAAATGATTTAAACGAAGTAATTGTAGCGGTTATAGACACGGGAGTAGATATTAATCATCCGGATTTAATAGGACGAACGGTACAGGGGTGGGATTTCCTCCACGATGACAGTAGTGTTTATGATGAAGGAGACGGGGATTATCACGGAACTCATGTTGCAGGTACTATTGCAGCAGCAGCTGATTCTATTGGAGTGCGTGGGGTTGCATCTAATGTGAAAATTATGCCGCTTAAGTTCATTGGTCCTAAAGGTGGAAGCACGTTGGATGCCATAGATGCTATCCATTACGCCAAAGAATATGGTGCACAAGTGATTAATGCCAGCTGGGGAGGAGCAGATGGGGGCTATGATGAATTGCTAAATCAAGCTATAGAGGACTCAGGAATTGTCTTTGTTGCTGCAGCTGGTAACGATAGTTCAAATAATGACATTATTCATAAATCACCAACAAATCTTCCTGCAGCTAATATTATTAGTGTAGCTGCAATTGACAACAAAGGTCAGCTAGCTTATTTTTCAAACTATGGTTTAGAGAATGTCGATGTGGGTGCACCTGGTGTAAATATTTTGAGTACCTTTCCCAAGTTCGGGCAGACCAATTATTCAGAAGCTTATGCTTATTTGAGCGGGACATCGATGGCAGCTCCTCATGTCACTGGAATTGCAGCAGCTTTGCTTGGTCAAAAGCACCTATCTACAGTAGAAACGATAGCTTTAATTAAAGAAAGTGGGGTTACCCTTTCTTCCTTACAAGGAAAAACTAGCTCAGGGAAAATGGCGAATCTCAATAATGCTATTGCTACTCAGGTTAGCAAACCGTTCATAAAACTTACCTCAAATAAAGCTGGGGAGAGCTCTGATTATCAACTTACTTTTCAGTTAAGCAGCTACGGCAAACTATTAAAAGGGGAGCATATTACTTTAAATTTCCCCATGGATGCTTGGCCATACCCATTTCCACCTACACCTCCATCTCAACCTGGCTTTCCACCTGCTGCACCAACAAACGAATATTCTTTTAAAATTAACGGGTTAACTAGCTCAGTTAGTCAAGCTGAGTTCTTTAGCTCAGATGCTGGCTCCGGTCCAACTCCAACTCCAACACCAAGTCCAGAGCCAGGTAATGGATCAGGAACAGGACCTAGCACACCTCCGCCCTCAGGAGGTGGCTCGATTGAAACAGGGGTGTTTAGTGTTACCATTGAGCTTCAAGAGGATACACCAAGTGCTTCAATAGTAGAAATTGAAGTCCTTAACATAATAAATCCTAATGCAGGGACTTATGCAGTTTCTGTAAGTACTTCCGTTGATCCTAAACTAGTTAACTCAAATTTATATGCAATAACAAATGGTTTGTCAGCTGCTCCAATAGTAGATTTTGCCAATACAGGAGTTACTGCGACAACGGCTTCATTTAACTGGACAGCAGCGGAGGGGGCATCCTCTGTATCGATTCAACAATCATTACTTGGTATGGATTGGAGTGAGGCAACGACTCTAATACCTATCACAGCTAATGCGACAGGTGCAACGGTTACTGGGCTAAGCCCGGACGAAAAATATCAGTTCAAGCTTGTTGTGACAGGTGGTTCTAATGCTGGAGAATCTAATAGTATTGGTTTATATACATCGGAACTGCTGAAACCAACTATGGCAATCGCTCAAAATAATAAAACTATTGTGCTTTATTACAACAATCCGGTTGAGCTGCTTACATCTCAAAATGTTTTGAATTATTCCATTAATCATAATGTTCAAGTTACTAAAGCTGTAAGACAATCCGAACCAAACAAGGTGATTCTTACAACTTCCACTTTAAATGCTGGATTATACGAGATTACTATAGATAATGTAACTGATTTAGGTGGGGGTGTTGTTAATCCGCTTGAAAATTCAGTGTATTTTGCAGGAATAAACTCAGGAGAAACAGGACCGATAACAAGCTTTATGAGCACAGGGAAAACTGCCGATACAGCATCCTTTAGCTGGATAGCACCTTCTAATGCAGATTCTATCTTGATTCAAGAATCGACAGATGGCACTCATTGGAGTACTGCAACGACTTTGGCACCCATTTCTACGATCGGGACGGATTCAGCGACTGTGATTGATTTGGCAGTGAACACAAAATATCAGTTCAAGCTGGTTGTAATAGGCGGTTCTAGTGCAGGTGATTCTAACGTAGTTAGCTTGACTACACTGCTAGCTGATCCTTTTAGTGTAACCGCCGCAGTTGCTTGGACGAATACAACTGTCGAGCTGACTTTTAATAAGCCGTTAGATCCACTAACAGCGCAGTTTATTGCAAACTATTCCATTACTGAACTATACGGAGCAAAAGCTAAACTTTCCGTAATCAGTGCGGTAATGCAAATGGATCCAAAGAAAGTTATTTTAACAACGGTTTCTCCTTCAAAATCAGGAGCCATATATAAAGTTACCATCGGCAATGTGAAGGATTCTGCAGGTGAGTTAATAAATTCAGGTCATAATTCAATAGTATTTATAGGTAATGGCTTCCTAGCAAATCCATTACTAACATCAGCAATAGTTGAAGGGAAGCAAATCACATTAACATATAATCAACCCTTAGATGAGAGTTCGATTCCTTCACCAAAGGATTTCAAAGTTTTTATTGATAATAATCCCCAATCAACTGTAAAGGTAGAATCTGTAGCTTTGAGCTCTTTTGAGGTGATTTTGACTCTATACACAGAAATTTTAGAATCCCAAGCTGTCTCGCTTAATTATCAGAAAGATGAGACACCCATTAGGGATGTGTTAGGTCAAAGTGCTGCTAATTTAATTAATCAATTGATCATAAATATTCTTGGGGCACCAGAGATTGTGCGGGCTGATCCGATAACCAACACAACGGTAATGCTGACATTTAATGAGGCTTTAGATAAAGTGAGTACTGAGAACATTGGTAATTATACCATTGACAATGGCTTAACCGTATTGAAAGCAGAGCTTCAACAAGACCCAGCAAAAGTGAAATTAACAACTAACTATCAATCTGTGGGTACCCTTTATCATGTAATTGTCTTTAATGTCAAAGATTTATCCGGAAAATTAATTAGCTCAGATCATCGTGTTACGAGTTTTGCAGGTGAAGAAGCCGATACTATTGCACCTGCAATATCAACTGAATTGAGTGCGGCTCCAGGTGACGCTTCTGTAACATTAAACTGGAAAGCGAATAATGAGGATGATCTTGCTGGATATAACGTTTATGTGAATGGGATTAAACACAATATTGGCATCCTTACAGCCAACACTTACTCAGTCGGGTTATTAATTAATGGACAATCTTATAGTTTTACCGTGACCTCGGTAGATATATCTGGAAACGAATCGATTCCATCTGAAGTTGTTACTGCCTCCCCAGTTGAAGCACTACCAGAACAACCAGGACCAGAAGAACAACCGGAACAACCAGGACAACCAGGACCACTTTTTGTCAGCCCAGATATAACCCCGCCAGCTAAACCAACAGGCTTGAATGCGCAGGCAGGTGACAGTGAAATTGTTCTACAATGGACAGTAAATGACGAGCCAGATCTTGGCGGCTACAATATTTATCAGAACGGAGCTAGATTAAACACCGTTACGGTTACGGGGAGCACCTACACAGTTAAGCCGTTAACCAATGGGACAGGCTACACCTTTCAAATAAGTGCGGTAGATAAGAGTGCAAACGAATCTGCTCATTCCCTGGAAGCTACTGCTACTCCAGAGCTGGTTTTCAAAGTTAATCCTGCTGGTTTAAGCTACCAGTTGCTTAGCTATCAGCCTGTGGATTCAGCTGTTTTTGCAAAAGCTTTAGAGCAGCTTGAAGCCAAAAAACTGCACATCCTCACACTCCTGCTTCCTAAAGCTGAGACGGATGCTTCAATAAAGCTTCTTGTAGCGGACTTATACCTTATAGCCAAACAAATTCCAAATGCTGTAATTGAGATCAAATCAGCGAAAAACAGCTTTCTCTTACCAGTGAAGCTAATTGATTTTGAAGCCTTAGAGGATAAATTTGGTGCTGCTGCATTCCATAATCTATTGTTAGTTGTAAGTATGGAGAAAGTAGATCAGGCTTCAGAGGATAAATTCACGCTTGCATTGGGAGATAAAGGTAGCTTGGTTAGTCCTATTATTAAATTTACAACGTCTTTTGAAGGCGACGGAAAACAGGAGCTTCTGACAGATTTTAATGGAAAATATGTTTCTAGAACCTTCGAGATGGATGAACAAACTAACCCAAATGAGCTTACTGTTGTTACCTTGGACGAAGCAACAGGGCAATTGGCTTTTGTACCAGCGTTATTCCAAACAGATGAGGGGAAAACGATAGTTACCCTTAAATCGCCTCATAATAGCCTCTATGGAGTTGTTCGCACTCCGCATAAATTCGCAGATTTAAGCAATCATTGGGCACAGATGGAGATCGATCTTTTGGCAGATAAAGGGTTGATAAAAGGGGTAACTGCAGAAAAGTTTAATCCGAATACATCTGTAACTAGAGCTGAATTTACGGTGATGTTAGCGCGAGCGCTTGGTTTAAGAGAGGACAAGCAAGCCGCTTTAAAGCTCTCCGATATTACAGAGGATAGCTGGTATGCAGGTGGCGTTGGTGCAGCTATTAAAGCGGGTGTAGTCAGCGGTTATAAAAATAATACATTTGGTGCAAATGAAAAAATCACTCGAGAGCAAATGGCGGTCATGTTAGGGAATGCTTTGAGTTATTTACAAGCATCTGTAAACATTAGAGAGAGACAGGATATCATTCTATCTGAATTAGCAGATCAACATGCTATCAGTAAATGGGCTGTTCCATTTGTTGCAGAGTTGCTTGAAACGGGGATTGTAAAAGGCAGGGATGATCACTCCTTTGCTCCTCAAGAATATGCTTCCAGAGCTGAAGCAGCCTCGATGCTGGTAAGATTTCTGCAATTTATTGCTTTTATTAACTAGCCCTTTGCTCATTTAAATAACTAAATCTCCATTCTCTTACCGTTAGGGTGAGGAGTGGAGGTTTTTCTGTTTTGGCGCTTTGTCAGCAATTCCTGTAGAATATGAGGAAAGACTGAAAACGAGGAGATACCTTTGTGAAAGCACTTTGTTTTGAGCTATTCGGTGACGCTGAGGTATTGCTATATAAGGAGCTGCCAGATCCCGTCATTGGGGAGCGGGAAATTTTAGTGCGGATGAAAGCTATCGGCTTGAACTTTGCTGATATTTATCGGAGGCGGGGCAATTATCATCTCAAGGGAAATCCTCCGTATATTCTAGGATATGAAGGAGCAGGTACTGTTGAGCAGGTTGGTAAGAGTGTTACCGCATTTCAAATCGGAGATAGGGTGGCTTTTGCGGACGTCCCTCATGCTAATGCAGAGCTAGTTGCGGTTCCTGAGGATCACGCTGTACCAATACCTGGGGATATTTCTTTTGAAACGGCAGCATCGCTGCTGCTGCAAGGATGGACTGCCCATTATCTGACACAGGATAGCTATAAAGTGATTGAAGGAACTCAAGTATTAATTCATGCTGCTGCCGGCGGGGTTGGCCAGCTGCTAAGCCAAATATGCAAGCTTAGAGGAGCTTATGTCGTTGGCTTGACATCTACTCCAGCCAAACGGGAAGTTGCTTTGAAAGCAGGAGCGGATAAAGTATTATTATATGCAGAGCATTGGGTTGAAAAGGCAGACCTGCTTACTCGTGAGCAAAAAGGCTTCGATGTGGTTTATGATTCCGTAGGCTCAACACTTGAAGAAAGCTTCCTTGCCACAAAAATCGGAGGAACCGTAGTGTTCTACGGAATGTCCGGCGGGGATCCTCAATCGATTGATCCGCGTATGCTAATGGATGGATCAAAAACCTTAACGGGCGGCGATTTATGGAACTACCTCACTTCGCATATGGAAAGAGTAACACGTGCCAATGAATTGTTTGAATGGCTGCGGACGAAACAGTTACGTTTAGCTGCTCCAACCTTATATAAGTTATCAGAGGGTGCTGAGGCACACCGCTATATGGAGAGTCGCCATAGCACAGGGAAAATTCTGCTTATTCCCTAGAATTCGCTTGTCTGCATGGACGATGCCGTCCAATTCTGCTAAAGTGTAAATAATGCTATGTAAGGAAGGGAAACGGAGAATAGAATGACAACACCACTTATTGAAGAAATCCAAACTGAGGTTCATAAAAGAAGAACATTTGCGATTATCTCACATCCGGATGCAGGAAAGACGACATTGACGGAAAAGCTTTTGTTATTCGGAGGAGCCATTCGTTTGGCAGGAACCGTAAAAGCTCGTAAGTCTAACAAGCATGCTACATCCGATTGGATGGAAATTGAGAAACAAAGAGGGATTTCCGTAACTTCCAGCGTGATGCAATTCGATTACGAAGGCAATCGCGTCAATATATTGGATACTCCAGGTCACCAAGATTTCAGTGAGGACACTTTTCGGACTTTAACAGCTGCGGATAGTGCGGTAATGTTAATTGACTCTGCCAAAGGTGTGGAAACACAAACAAAGAAATTATTCCAGGTTTGCAGCAAGCGAGGCATTCCGATTTTTACATTTATTAATAAGATGGATCGCGAAGGGCAAAGCCCGTTTGAATTATTAGAAGAGCTTGAGCAGGTGTTGGGTATTCGTTCTTATCCAATGAATTGGCCTATTGGTTCGGGCAAGCAATTCTGTGGAGTCTACGATCGGCAGCATGTGCAATTGGAGCTGTTTCAAGGCGGAGAGCATAGAGAAATTCAAGTAAGCAAGGTTAGTGGATACCGAGATCCTCTAGTGAAAGAGATTGCTGGAGAATTCTTGTTTAAACAGCTTTGTGATGATTTGGAGCTGCTTGATGTAGCAGGGGATCCATTGGATTTAGAAAAAGTTCGCCGTGGTGAGCTAACACCAGTTTTTTTTGGGAGTGCGATTAATAACTTTGGGGTGCAAACCTTCCTCGATAATTTTCTCGAGCTTGCCCCTTATCCAGAACCGCGCAATAGCAGCGTAGGTGTAATCTCTCCTTTTGGCGAGAAATTTACAGGCTATGTATTTAAAATTCAAGCGAACATGAATCCAGCTCATCGCGACCGTATTGCTTTTCTGCGGATTTGCTCAGGGAAATTTGAGCGTGGGATGTCAGTAAAGCATGTGAGAATTGGTAAAGACATTAAGCTAGCTCAGCCACAGCAATTCCTGGCACAGGATAGGGATATTGTGGATACGGCTTACCCAGGTGATATTATTGGACTGTTTGATCCGGGTATTTTCCGAATTGGCGACTCATTGTCTCAAGGCGGGGACGTTGTATTCGACGAGCTGCCGACTTTTTCACCCGAATTGTTCTGTAAAGTTACGGTCAAGAATGCATTGAAGCAAAAGCAATATCAAAAAGGCGTCGACCAGCTAACGGAGGAAGGAACCATTCAAGTATTCCGTACAATTAGCGGATTTGATGAAACTATTCTTGGTGTTGTCGGACAGCTGCAATTCGAAGTATTCGAGCACCGGATGAAATCAGAATATGGTGTAGAGATTCAATTGCACCGTGCCAATTACGCTTTTGCCCGCTGGTTGGTTGATGATAAAATTGACCCGAGCAAATTCCGGATCAATTCCACCTTGGTTAAAGATAAAAAAGATAACTATGTCGCTTTATTCGAAAACGAATATGCACTTCGTACAGCGGTTGAGAAAAACCCAACGGCTAAATTTTTAGAGATTGCCCCATAATATACAGAATCCCGCCTTCCTGCACAGTCTGCAGTAGGCGGGATTTTTTATTCACAGCGAGCTGACGATGGTAATATTAGTTGAGTGAAACAAGTCAATTTCATGGCGGCTTACAGATGGCTGACCATTGGCCTCCTGAATGATACGAACGACGGGACGATGGATGAAATTGCGATTAGTGGCGGATACAACGGCGATTTGGCCCGTATTCAAACGTACGGTTGAAGTAACCGGATAAATGGTTATATAACTGCAGAACTGTTGAATAAGCTTGATATCGAATTGCTGATTGCCTGTAGCCAAGAGAAATTCAATCGCATCACTTGGTGTATAACGATGACGATAAGCACGCAGTGAAGTCAAAGCGGAATAGACATCAGCGATGCTGATAATTTGCGAATATTCATGTATTTGCGACCCCTTCAAGCCATTGGGATAACCGGAGCCATCAAAGCGTTCATGATGCTCCAAGGCAACTCTAGCCACCAGTGGTGAAACTCCATCCTGCCTATCTAGGATTTCATAGCCAACTTGCGCATGAGTTTGAATTAACTGGCGTTCGATGGGTGTTATTTCCGTTTTCTTATTCCATAAATGTTTAGGTGTACTCACCATTCCAATATCGAAGAGCAAAGCGCTCATCCCAAGCTCTGTGAGCTGAACCTGGTTATATCCTTTGGCAACGCCTATCATGAGAGCTAGCACCGTTACATTAATCGATTGATGAAATAAATAATCATCCTTGACGAACAGATTCATTAGATGGATTCTCATATGGGGACGCCGGGAAATTTCTTTCATGAACTCTCCACAGATTAGACGAAAGCGTTCTCCTAATTGCGGCATGGAAGCAATTCCAATGACATACGGCATGTCTGTTAAATGATTTACAGTAGTTTGAATAGCCTTAAAAGCGCGTTGACGCGTTTCGTCGCTAATGATTTCTTCAGGTATTAAATCGGAGGTTTTGGGATCCTCAACATAGAGGTAATCAATACCCATTTTCTTCAACCGGGCTATGAAGTTATCGGTCAATACTTGTCCTAAACCTAATAGTGTACTGCCGTTGTCGGAAGTAATGGTTTTAGCAACAATATCGCCAGGGTTAACGGAAGCTATATGTAAATATTTCATTGTATTCCCCCGGCACCTGAGTCTACTTACGGCTGTACATCTATTCATTTTAACAAAGATTGTGGGTATGATCTACACTATTTTATAATTTGCTTGCGATACAGCAATGAGCAGAAAGATAGACTGTTATCCATGTCATTTCTTACGGGCGAACATACAATGATTGGGAAAACATAAACAATTTTTGAATCAAAGGAGGAATTGGATATGGGTGCAGTTGCGGGAATTGGGTTCACGAGCACAGGTGTTATCTTGGTGCTATACATTCTGTTGGTCATCATTCTTCGCACATTTTAATTAAACAAAAGCTAAATGAAAAATAGCCTTCAGCTTGAATTAATGGCTGAAGGCTATTTCATTGCTTTTAAAGCAATAATGTAATAGCGAGCAAATTATATAAGACGAGTGGAAGAATAACAGATGAATTGTAGGGATTGTAATAAGGGTTGTACGGCTGACGCATGGTTTCGGGATTCATCTCAACCTTTAAGTAAATGTAATCACTATCCAAATGGACAACCGTACCTTCCAAAACCTGGCCCTCGACCATTTGAACGCGAACAGGACGATGCATACATTGCTTAGACTGCTCGATTACATTTGCTTTCATCGCTTGCATGGACTGGATGAATGTAGGATCCGCTTGATAAACGGTTTGCGGCTGGGCTGGGTAAGGATTGTTCTTGCTCATCTTAAATCGCCTCCATCATAATATCTTGCCACATTGTATGCATGAGCCCATTTTTAAGTGCACAAAATCGAGACAATTAACTATATAATAAGGACCAAATTGGCTATTACAACATATGCTAAAGGTGTAATCCAACTCGTTTATGTGCAAAAGGAAGTGTATGAGCTCATGCATTTATTAATGATTGCCCCAGAGCAGATTGCGGTGCCTCCACCCAAAGGGGGATCAGTGGAAATTAGTATGCTTGCGATTGCCAGAAGATTAGCACGTAAGCACAAAGTGACATTAATGAGTAGACGTTATGCCAATTATCCGCCTATTTCTATAAAAGGAAATTTGAAAATTGTTCGTGTACCAGCCACTAATCCTGATCACTACATTCGAGCTGTTATGAAGCATATTCAAGGCAAGCGCTATGATTGGATTCAGATTGATAATCGCCCACGGTTCATCACATCCGTACGAAAAGGTTTCTCCAAAACTTCAATTTCAGTATTCCTTCATTCATTAACTTTCGTATCGAAAGCAAGGATCTCGCATAAATCGGCAGTAAAGCATTTAAGTAAAGCAAATAAAATTATTGCCAATAGCAGCTCATTAAAGCGAGAGCTATCAGCTAAATTCCCGAAATTGAGCCATAAGGTTAAGCAAGTCCACTTAGGTGTGGATTTAAAGCAATTTCATCCTCTAAAAAAAACTAAGCGATCTCGTTTGCGCAAGAAATATGGTTTAAATGGCTCTTATGTGTTCGCCTTTGCCGGGCGGCTTGTTTCACGAAAAGGAATTCCAGTCCTGATGAAGGCCTTAGCCAAAGTCCGTAAAAAAGTTCCTGCTGCTAAGCTTGTAATTGCGGGAAGAGGGACTTCCAAATATAAAGCCCACTTAAAAAAAACAGCCCGACGTCTTGGGATCTCTGCAGCATTTCTAGGCTATAAACCACATCGAAAAATGCATTTGGTTTACGGGATGGCGGATTGCTTGGTCTGTCCTTCTCAGAAGCATGAGGCCTTTGGCCTTGTTAATGTAGAAGCAATGGCCGCAGGCATTCCGGTAATTGCCTCGCAACTCGGTGGGATGAGAGAGACAATAAAGCAGGGTAAAAATGGTTATCTGATTGAGAAATACCGAAGTCCTGAAGCATTTGCGGCAGTCATGTTAAAGCTAGCTAAAAATCGTAGTTTCTCGCGAGGTTTAGGGAAACGAGCTAGAAGGGATATGAAGCGACAGTTTAGTTGGGCTAATACGGTTAAAGGCTTAAGCAAGTTGTATCGGAAGTAAAGTGGCGAGAGGGGAGGCGGCTTATGAAATGAAAAGATTTGTAGTGAGTAAATGGAAAAAGACAAATGAGCTGATGAAGAATGACGAGCTTCGAGCCCATATCCCAAAAACAGTTCGGATGACCAAAGATAGCTTGCTTTCCATGCTCCACGAATATCGAATGGTCTATATTAAACCGGATATAGGCACATTTGGGAATGGTGTTATGAGGGTGGAGTGGGATTCAGCGCTAAGCAACCCTTACCAATATCAGCTGGGGGAAAAAGCGCGCTCGTTCGTAAATTATGACAGTATGTACGAGGATATTGAACGCAAAACTAGAAAAACAAAATATTTGGTCCAAAAAGGGATCCATTTGCTTAAATACCAAAAACGTAGGTTTGATATTCGCATTATGGTTCAGAAGAACCTGCAGAAGGAATGGGAAACAACAGGCTGGATTGGACGGGTAGCACATCCACGGAAAATTGTCACAAATTATCATAGTGGCGGAAAGCTAATGCCCATTGAGGAACTATTGAAAGATCGCACAAAAGAAACTGGAAAAAAACACTATCATAAACAATTTAAGCAATTAGGGACCAATGTTGCCAAGCAATTGCATAAACGATATCCAGGAATAAAAGAGATTGGCATAGATGTAGCGTTGGATGAAGCTATCGTTCCATGGATCTTAGAAGTTAATACAAAGCCGGATCCCTATATATTTCGCAGCTTAGCGAATAAAGCCATTTTCGGAAAAATCATGCGCTATAAACGTGCAAATCAAAAATAATGACAGATAAAAAATAACCGTTCCCGTTAATTCCAACGTAGAATGGTTTTTTTCATTTCTTCGTCAAGTTTCGACAGCCTATTTAAACGAAGTTTTTTATAATGAATGTATTATTGTTATCTAGGGAGAAATTAAATGGAAAATGCACTGTTAAATGTGATTAAGAAGTATGAGATTGAATCGGTAATTGAGCTTGCAGATGTGTTAGGGGTCTTGGTTCGGTATGATAGAATGCCTGATGAAATCGGTGGGCTTTATTATATAGATGAGAGTGAGGATGCGATTATTATTGTGATTAATCGTGACATTAATGAGCATAAACAGCTTTTTGTCTGTGCCTACCTTCTCGCACATCACGCGCTTAATGAAGGAATGTATTTTTGTTTTCTGGATGAGAATAGCAGTCATTTTAACTACTACATACTAGCTTTGAAATTATTGCGTGCTACCATCGGCAAAATCACCCAAACAGGGGAAGCTTAAGAATATATTGACAAACGAAGTATCGAATGAGAAAATGAACGCGTGTACATAAAATAAGAAATACTTACAAGGAGGCGCGGTCCTGTGGTCACGCGTAAGGATGTAGCTTTAGCTGCTGGTGTTTCTGAGGCGACAGTTTCTCGGGTGCTCAATGGCGTTGGTCCCATGCGTGAAGATACGAAGCAGCGTGTGCTGCAAGTCGTGAACGAATTGAATTACCATCCTAATGCAATTGCACAAAGCTTTGCAAGGCGTCGCAGCGGCAATCTTGGTGTTATCTTGCCTTATGTGCCGAAGGTTCATCTTTTTTCTACCCATTATTTTGCGGAAATTCTCAGTGGGATTGGTGAAGCGGTACAGCAGAAGGGCTATGATCTCCTATTGCTTTTTCGTTCGTCTGAGCAGGCACAGGACTATACTTCGTTATATCATTCCCAAAAGGTAGATGCATGCATCATACTGGGCTCAAGTGATTCTGCCAATTCTGAAAAGGCGCTGGAGCAGCTTTGGGAGCAGAAATTACCGTTTTGTTTAGTCAATCAGCATTTTGCAAATCAGTCCTTTAATGAAATTGATGCAGACCATGTTAAAGGCAGCTACGATGCAATGAAGCATCTTCTAAATAAGGGCTATAAACGCATTGCTTTTTTAAATGGTTCGCTGCAATATTCGAATAGCCGAGACCGACTGGAAGGCTACCAATTGGCTTTAAAGGAAGAGGGACTTGAGTTTGACGAAGCACGTGTATTTCTGGGGAATTATAGTCGAACCAGCGGGATACAAGCTGCTCAATTAATCTACGAGCAAAAAGATAACATTGATGCGGTTTTCGCAGCAAATGATCGAATGGCGATTGGGTTAATGCAGGGCTTGCGGGAGCTTGGAGTTCGTGCCGGAGAAGATATAGCGATCGTGGGTTATGATGATTCTGATGCGGCGCATCTAAGTGATATGCCCTTAACGACCGTTCATGTCCCTTTCTACGAGATGGGTAAAATAGCGGCTGAAAAGCTGCTGAAGCAGGTTTTAGGAGAGCAGGAAAAAACACTTTTTCAGCAAAAGCTAGCAACAAAATTAGTTGTTCGTAAATCGTGTGGCAGTTAATATCTCTAGTAATAAATCTAAGGAGGTTCTCTTATATGAAACAGATTAATGTGGGTATGGTTGGTTATAAATTTATGGGCAAAGCTCATAGTGCTGCTTACCGCGCGATTCCAATGTTCTTCCCTCAGGTAACCAAGCCTGTCATGAAGCTCATTTGTGGTAGAGATGAAGCGGGTGTTAAACAAGCGGCCGAGCAATTTGGCTGGGAAGGGTATGTGTCCGATTGGCGGGAGCTATTGAAACGCGATGATATTGATTTAATTGATATCAATGCTCCAAGCAATGCGCATAAAGAGATTGCTTTGGCTGCCGCTAAGGCGGGCAAGCATATTTTCTGTGAAAAGCCTTTAGCGCTTAACCTGGCAGATTCACGAGAAATGCTTGAAGCGGCAGAAGCGGCTGGCATTAAACATATGATTGGCTTTAATTATCGGTTTACTCCTGCTGTTCTCTTGGCTAAAAAGCTTCTAGATGAAGGACGTCTTGGCCAAATTTATCATTTCCGTGCTTGGTTTCTGCAGGATTGGATTGTCGATCCGATGTTTCCGCTTGTTTGGCGGTTGGATAAGGAGATTGCGGGATCTGGCTCGCATGGTGATTTAGGCGCTCATTTGATTGACTTAGCGCATTTCCTGATTGGTGGTATGGAAGAGGTTATTGGCATGAGCGAGACGTTCATTAAAGAGCGTCCTATCGCTGAATCGATGACAGGCTTAAGTGCTAAAGGCAGTGCAGACGCACCTAAAGGACCTGTTAATGTGGATGATGCTACGTTGTTCCTGTCTCGTTTTACGAATGGAGCATTGGGCAGCTTTGAAGCAACTCGATTTGCGCCTGGGCATCGTTGTACGAATTCTTTTGAGATTAATGGCAGTAAGGGCAGCGTGAAATTCGATTTCGAACGAATGAACGAATTGCAGGTTTATTTTACAGATGATGCTGCTGATGTTCAGGGCTTCCGTCGTGTATTGGCTACAGATCCTGCTCATGCATATGCAGATGCTTGGTGGCCGCCAGGTCATACGATTGGTTATGAACAAACCTTTATTCATGAGCTTGTGGGAATGATGGAATGCTTTGGAACGGACAGCCAGCCTGTACCGAATTTCGTGGATGGTGTGAAATGCCAAGAGGTTCTAGAAGCAGTGGAGCGTTCGATTGACCAAAGACGTTGGGTTAAAATCAGCGAAATGTAATTATTCTATACTAATAGGAAGAAGGAATGTAAGGTGAAAAAGGCATTAATCGTGCAAGGCGGCTGGGATGGACATCAACCTAAAGAGGTTGCGGATATTTTTGCAGGAATTCTTGGTGAAGAGCAGTTTGAAGTTGAGGTTTCGGATACGTTAGATAGTTTATTGGATGGAGAAAAGCTGTTGGGTTTAAACTTGATAGTTCTGGTATGGACAATGGGAAGTATCACTAAAGAACAATTGGATCCTCTGCTTGCAGCTGTGAAAAGTGGAGTGGGGATTGCCGGCTGTCACGGAGGATTAGGAGATTCCTTCCGCAATGAGACTGAATTCCAGCTTATGGTCGGTGGCCAATGGGTGGCTCATCCAGGAAACGACGGCGTGAATTACATGGTTAATATCAAGCAAAAAGATGATTTTTTGGTAGCAGGCATTGAGGATTTCGCGGTTTGTTCCGAGCAATATTATATGCATGTCGATCCTGCCAATAATGTCTTGGCAACAACGAATTTCGGTGAAGTGGTTATGCCTGTAGTGTGGACTAAATCGTATGGCGAGGGCAAGGTCTACTATAATTCATTAGGTCATCAAGCGAATATTGTAGCTATGCCTGAAGTAACAGAATTAATGCGTCGTGGTTTTGTTTGGTCAGCTAAATAATATAATTAGGGAGTTTAGACAATGGGCAAAATTAAAGCAGGTATTATTGGATGCGGTAATATTAGTGAAGTTTATTTTTCAAACGGTAAAGCATTATTCGAGGGCTTGGAAGTCGTAGCTTGTGCAGATTTAGATATAGAGCGTGCGAAAGCGAAAGCAGAAAAGCACGGAGTTAAAGGCTATTCTGTAGAAGAATTATTAGCAGATCCGGAAATTCAATTAGTGATTAACCTGACTATTCCCAAAGTGCATGCTAAAGTAAATTTGCAGGCTTTACATGCAGGGAAACATGTATATGTGGAGAAGCCATTTGCAGTTACTCGTGAAGAAGCTCAAGAGGTAATCGCACTGGCTAAGGAGAAGGGGTTGCTGGTTGGTACAGCTCCGGATACATTCCTTGGTGGTGGTATCCAAACCTGCATTAAGCTGATTCAAGATGGTGCAATTGGCGTTCCAGTAGCAGCGACGGCGTTTATGTTATGCGGAGGTCATGAAAGCTGGCACCCAGACCCTGAATTCTATTATCAAGCCGGCGGCGGTCCGATGTTCGATATGGGACCTTATTATTTAACTGCTTTGGTTGCATTATTAGGACCAATCCAACGGATTACAGGTTCTGCACGCATTACTTATCCAGAACGTGAAATAACGAGCCAGCCGAAAAATGGTCAGAAAATCCAAGTTGAAGTTCCTACTCATGTTGCTGGTGTACTTGAATTTCATAGCGGCGCTATTGGCACGATTATTACTAGCTTCGACGTTCCGGGTGGACAGAGCTTGCCTAACATTGAAATTTACGGCAGCAAAGGTACTTTATCTGTACCCGATCCAAACGGTTTTGGCGGCGTAGTTAAATTGCGTAACAATGGCAACTCAGAATGGCAAGAGATTGCTTTGACTCACGGGTTTGACGGCAATAATCGCGGCATTGGCGCAGCAGATATGGCTCAGGCTATTCTACAAGGCCGCAAGCATCGTGCTAGCGGAGAGCTGGGTTATCACGTGCTAGAAGCGATGATCGGCATCCATGATTCATCTGCTGAAGGAAAGCATTATATCATGCAGAGCAAATGTGAATTGCCTGAACCGATGCCAGAGGGTGAAACTAAGTTTTAAGTAGATGTTGATTCAAAGTTATTGAAACCTGATTCTTTAGGATCAGGTTTTTTTGCTTTCTCATGCTTTCTCATGCTTTCTCATGATCTGGGGTATAATTTAGAGAAATTATTTCGTTATTAGCTACCACATTTTCCCTAAAAGTAGCTTTTATACCCAAGTAGAAAGGATTTAGCGAAAGAGCGGCGTTAATAACGAAACTGTTTCTATAGTAACGCCATTCTTTCGTTATTACTCCGATTGAAGCTGTTTTCTTGTCACATTAGAGAAAATCACATCATTAATAACGAAATTATTTCGCTGATTGCTGGGGTAAACTAATTACTTCTAGACCATCAGGCTTATTTCCGGCTGGCTAGTGGCAATTCGTTGCCCATTGGCGTATATTTGTTAGTAAAAGTTCTTCATTTTCGTCAAGCTGAGGTGTTTAGATGATCATTATTAAAACCAAAGAAGAAATTAATTTGATGCGTGAGGCGGGGATTCTGTTAGCGTCCTGTCATCAAGAAGTGGCTCAGAGAATTAAGCCTGGTATAAGCACTCATGAAATCGATCAATTTGTTGAGAAATATTTGCTTGATCATGGAGC
The DNA here is from genome assembly GCF_009728935.1 of Paenibacillus psychroresistens. Classification (GTDB taxonomy): domain Bacteria; phylum Bacillota; class Bacilli; order Paenibacillales; family NBRC-103111; genus Paenibacillus_AC; species Paenibacillus_AC psychroresistens. The sequence continues at coordinate 1,538,567 of NZ_CP034235.1, forward strand.
AACAGCGGAACAAAAAGGGTATCACGGTTATCCTTTTGCTACATGCGGTTCGGTGAATGATGTTATCTGTCATGGGTTCCCAAATAAAGAGCCTCTGAAGAATGGTGATATTGTAACCATTGATTTTGTAGTTAATTTAAATGGATGGCTAGCCGATTCGGCATGGTCGTATCGCGTTGGCCAAGTGTCTGATCAGGCGGACGAACTGTTAAAAGTTACGGAAGCGGCTATGTATAAGGGGATTGAGCAAGCCGTGGTCGGGAATAGAATCGGAGATGTATCCAATGCTATCCAGCGATTTGCTGAGAAAGCGGGATATTCCGTAGTACGTAATTTCTGTGGACATGGCATTGGCCAAGATATGCATGAAGCGCCACAAGTGGCACATTTTGGATTGCCCGGACAAGGAGCGCTTCTCAAAGAAGGCATGGTTTTGACGATTGAGCCGATGCTGAATGTGGGCAGTTTTCACTGTAAGATCGATTCGGATGGTTGGACAGCACGAACAAAGGACGGAAAATTATCCGCCCAATACGAGCATACCCTTGCAATCACTAAAGATGGCCCCTTTATTCTCACTAAGCTTTAGATATGATTGATAAAGCGCAAACTGCCTTAGCTTAAGGTGGAGCGCTTTTTTATTCGGTTAAATTATTCTTGAGCGTATCCGACAGCTGTTTTTGAACATCCTGCTCACTATGCTCCCAGATGACTTCGAATAAAACGCCAAGCCCAGGCAAAGCCATCTCATCTCCACCAATGGAATCATCGATGACTTTGGCAATTTCTTCACTGGATTTATCTTGTACTTTTTGTAAAATAGCCTGTCGTAAATTTAAATTCATTCAAGTCCATCCTCCACTTTCATGATTGATTGTCTTTGCTAATATGCTCAAGTAGGCGTAGGATTATGCTTTTGGTATACTGTATAAAATGAGTAAAAAGTTGAGGAGTTTTCCGATGAATAAGTATGATTCCAACAAACCCATTCAAGAAATTACTTCTATAAATAATCCGAAAATAAAGCTCTGGAGCCAGTTGCTGACTAAACGCGGTCGAGAAGCACAAGGGAAGTTTATTCTAGAGGGAATTCATCTGGTTCGAGAAGCTTTGCAAGCTGATTTGAAGCTTGAGGTCATCCTGTTTTCTTTAGAAAAAGGTTATCCGGATGAGTTGTCATTAGCTGGAGATTTATTTATTGAAATCATTGGCGTAAGTGATGCTGTATTGGCAAAATGCTCAGATACTCAGACTCCTCAAGGAGTGCTTGCTGTGGCTTTAAAGCCTGAGTGGTCAAAGGAACGGTTGCTCGAGCAAGAAAATGGACTCGTTATTGTTATTGATGGCGTTCAAGACCCTGGGAATTTAGGGACCATCATTCGCAGTGCGGATGCAGTAGGGGCGACTGGAGTTGTATTGGGTAAAGGCACAGTCGATTTATACAATCCGAAAACGATACGTTCTACTATGGGCTCACTTTTTCATTTGCCAATTTTAGAATTTGATTTACTGGATTTACTGCCTCTAGCCCGTGATAAAAATATAGAGATAGTCGGCACAAGTCTCCAAGCTGACCAAAGCTGCTATGAGCTAGATATGACTCAAACCATTTGGTTTATTCTCGGTAACGAAGGCAGCGGGGTATCCGCATCAATTCAACCATACATAAGTCAGCAGGTTATTATTCCTATGAGGGGTAAAGCAGAATCACTTAATGTCGCTATGGCGGGAACTGTGCTTTTATTTGAGGCTGGACGTCAGCGGGGGTTACACAAATAATAAAACCTGTCCTGTGTGAGTTGTAATTCAGATTGTCACCGTTTGTAACGTAGTTTGTCACCGATTTGTAACGTAGATTTGTCACAACTTAGTCAGTTAGAATGAGGGGAAAGCCTTGTAATATAAGGCTTTTTTTTCTTATGGGTTTTCCCTCTAGTGTTCTCAATTCTATTTTTATTAGTTTAATATAGGTACATCGAACGAGCCGACACTTACTTTAATCTGCATACAGAAACAGGCGGTATCTTTTGCAGATATTTATAGCGATTTTTTCTAAATTTGCAGCTATGATCGTTCGGGCATTAGGATTGAAAGCACATAACGGCTCGAGTGGTAATCTTGCATCGGGATGGGCGAGGGCTAGTATTGCAAATTGTTGGATGCGGAAATAGCCAAGGAAAAAAATACTCATTTCATGCAGGATAATCTCTTGCATGGCTTTTTTTTCTGAAATTTAGGTAACAAAACGATTAGGTGAATGTGACGAATTAGTAACAATAAACCACGACTTTATTTGAGAATTAAAGCTTTTTGAACAAATGATGACGGCTTTGAAACAACTATGTGACAAAATTCACATCATTCTGTGACATCCCTTAAACTCTATTGTTTTATTGTTTATGCATAGCTATTCTGAGATTGTGAAGTAACGATTCAGGAAGGAGTTCTGCAATGAAATTCAAATGGGCTTTACTGGCATTCATTTTTACTGCCGTTACAAGTTTAACTGGTTGCGGGAAATTAGCGGTATTGGATCCTAAAGGACCGCAAGCTCAAAGACAAGCTGATGACATTATGCTATCGATTGGGCTAATGGCGGTTATCGTCCTTATTGTGTTCATAATTTTAGTATTTATGTTAGTTAAATACCGTGCATCCAAGCAAGCGGATGATTATGAGCCTCCTCATATCGAAGGAAGCAAGGTTGTAGAAGCAATAGTCATTGGAATTCCCATTCTTATCATCATTTTTCTTTCAGTGGTCTCTGTTAAGAGTAATTATATTGTTGAGGCAGCACCTCAAGGGTACGAGAATCAGAAACCATTAATTGTCTACGCTGCATCCTCTAACTGGAAATGGCATTTTAGTTATCCCGAAGAGAATATAGAAACCGTGAACTACTTGTATATTCCAACTAATCGCCCACTTGAGTTTAAGCTATACTCTTACGGGCCGATCACCAGTTTCTGGATACCGCAATTAGGCGGACAAAAGTATGCGATGTCTGACATGGTTAACACGCTTCATTTGGCAGCTGATGTTCCAGGTGAATATATGGGGCGAAATGCAAATTTTAGTGGCAAAGGGTTCGCTGAGAATACGTTCAATGTCAAAGCCATGTCTGAAGATAAGTTTCAGGAATGGGTTGACGAGGTAAAACAAACCGCTAAACCTCTTACCGAGCCAAAATTCAAGGAGTTATTGGAGCCAGGCAATCTTGGACAGTTAACATTTACCGGGACTCATTTAGAATTTATGCCAGCACCGGAAGGCATGCATCATGGATCAAGCAATATGGATGATATGGATATGGATGATATGAACATGGACACTGACACTAATTCCGAACATGTACAACACGAAGGGGGGCATTAAAGCATGGAATTCTTTGAACGTTTTGCTGTACCCCACCCAAGTCCAGCCATTTATGCGTCAATGGTAGCCATAGGTCTTACAGTCATTGGGATCCTTTTTGGCTTAACTTATTTCAAAAAATGGGGTTATCTTTGGCGGGAATGGCTGACAACGGTTGACCATAAACGAATTGGCATCATGTATTTGATATCCGCTCTGATCATGCTGTTCCGTGGTGGTGTAGATGCATTGATGATGCGGGCGCAAACGGCTGTGCCGGATAATACATTGTTAGATGCCCAGCATTATAATGAAGTTTTTTCAACGCATGGGGTCATTATGATCATCTTTATGGCTATGCCATTTATCTATGCCTTAATGAACTTTGTGGTTCCCTTACAAATTGGAGCACGTGATGTAGCTTTTCCACGCTTGAATGCACTCAGCTTTTGGCTATTCTTCATGGGAGCCATGCTGCTCAATATATCATTCGTCATTGGCGGTTCCCCTGATTCAGGCTGGACTGCATACTTTCCGCTCTCAGGAAATGAGTTCAGTGAATCTGTAGGGACAAATTATTATGCTTTTGCACTTCAGATATCGGGTATAGGTACATTAATATCCGGGATCAACTTTATTACGACCATTCTAAAAATGAGAGCACCTGGCATGAAGCTTATGAAAATGCCAATGTTCGCTTGGTCTGCCTTAACTGCCAATGTAATTGTCGTGTTTGCCTTCCCGGTATTAACGGTAGCGCTGATCATGATGACTATGGATCGATTATTTGGAACATTCTTCTTTGCGACAACAAATGGCGGAATGGATATGTTATGGGCGAATCTATTCTGGATTTGGGGTCATCCGGAAGTTTATATCTTAATTTTACCTGCATTTGGTGTATATAGTGAGATTATCTCTACCTTTGCACGTCGCAACCTGTATGGTTATAAATCAATGGTAGCATCGATGGTGCTCATCTCTTTCTTTTCCTTCTTGGTATGGACGCACCATTTCTTTACGATGGGGCAAGGAGCACTAACCAACAGCATTTTCTCCATCACCACAATGGCCATTGCAGTCCCGACCGGGATCAAGATATTTAACTGGCTGTTTACGCTTTGGAAAGGGAAAATTGTGTTTACCGTGCCCATGCTTTACGCAATAGGCTTCATTCCGATTTTTACAATCGGCGGGGTTACCGGGGTTATGCTTGCTATGTCGGCAGCTGATTATCAGTACCATAATACCATGTTCCTGGTTGCTCATTTTCATTACACCATTATTCCTGGCGTGGTATTCGCTATGATTGCTGGGCTCACCTATTGGTGGCCCAAAATGTTTGGCTTCATGCTCAATGAACGTATTGGCAAATGGGCGTTCTGGTTCATTGCAGTCAGCTTTAATTTAACCTTCTTCCCTATGTTCCTTACGGGTTTAGACGGCCAAGCACGTCGAATGTATACTTACTCCGAATCAACTGGATTTGGGCCGCTCAATATGCTTTCTTTTGTCGGAGCGCTTGGTATGGCGATAGGTTTTGGATTAATTGTATACAACATTTATTACAGCGTTCGTTATGCTTCAAGAGATATAGGGCCAGATCCATGGGATGCGCGTTCCCTTGAATGGGCTACTCATAGTCCCGTCCCAGTCTATAACTTCGCGATTACACCAAAAGCTGAATCCATTGAAGCGTTTTGGGATTTCAAGAAAAAAGGCCACGACCTATTTCCAGGCGAATACAAAAAAATTCATATGCCGAATAACACCGGTGCACCGTTTATAATGAGCTGTTTGTTCTTTGTATGGGGATTTTCATTTGTGTTCGGGATTTGGATTGTTGCGATTCTCGCTACACTCGGTATTTTTGCTTGTTTGGCTTACCGTTCATTCAGTAAGGATCACGGTTATTATATCTCCGTAAAAGAAATTGAAGAAACAGAAAATAAATTGCGAGGTGCCAATCTATGAAAATCGATCACTCGCTGCCGCTTGAATACAGCACAGAACAAAATCAGATCAATATTCTAGGATTCTGGATTTTTCTCGGAGCTGAAATTATGCTGTTTGGTACTCTATTTGCATCGTATTTCACATTAGTGGATCGAGGAGCACTTGGGCCAACGGGTAAAGAAATTTTTGAGATCACCCCAGTACTCATAGAAACCATTTTGTTATTAACAAGCAGCTTCATCATTGGTCTTGGCATTCATGCCATGAGGATTGGCAACAAGAAAGCCATGATGGTTTTCTTCGGGATCACTCTTCTGCTTGGTGCAGGCTTCCTGACTGTCGAAATATTTGAGTTCATTCATTATGTTCATATTGGAGCAGGACTGCAAACCAGTGCATTTACAGCAATCCTGTTAACCACATTGGGGACACATGGAGCGCATGTAACATTTGGTCTGTTCTGGGGATTATTCATCTTATTGCAGGTGAAGCGAGACGGGTTGACGCCAGAGACAGCTAATAAGTCGTTCATTTTCTCGCTTTACTGGCATTTCTTGGACGTAGTGTGGATATTCATCTTCAGCTTTGTCTATCTGAAAGGAATGATGTAGCATGAAAGAGCTATTCCCGCGCAAACAAGTCATGGGATTTGCATTCTCGTTGATCCTTACTGCTATTGCTCTTGCCGTTTACTTCTTGGACTTGTCATTCAGTATCGGGATGACCATACTTCTTGTAACAGCATTCATACAAGCAGGTCTTCAACTCGTAGTGTTTATGCATGCGGGGGAAACAGGTGATAGAGGACCTATCTACACGAATATCTATTTTGCATTAGCCATAGCATTAATTACTGTTTTCGGTACATTGTTATGTATGGTTTGGGGTTTTGTGTGACTCTAGTCTAAAAAGGAGCGCCAGTAAAGGCGCTCCTTTTTACCCTCAAATTAACCTCTCCCGGTCTTTCCTAACATCTCTTCCGTGGCTACAAAAAACACGCCCATCAAAAAAATTACGACTGCTCCCACAATCGTCCCAATGCCAATTGGTACCAAGTGGCTATAATTACTGCCAAAAAGACCCAGCATAAAAGTGATAAATCCTATTAAAAGTAACGAAATACCTACAAACTTTACTGCGTTTAGTATTTGCGTATTATTTTCCAACTTAGATCACTCCCTATACTCTATATTATTCACGTTGTTCACAGAATCGTCAATCTTTTTTTATGAAATGTATAAAATATAAATATTGATCATCCATTGAAATGGGGGCAGCGATGTGAGTCGTGGTTAATCCGCACTATCTATCAATTTTTGAATATGCTTTTCAAGTTGTTCTGGCGGGAGTAGATGAATGGCTTCCTTCAGATTTCCTTTTTTGTCTATAAGAAACGTAGTGGGGATAAAAGCGACTCGAAAAGCCTTTGCTGCATCGCCCTTCGAATCGAGTAAAATCGGGAAATTCAAATTATTAATCTCGTTAAATTTGTGAACTTCTTTCAGGCTATCTTTCATCGTAATGTTCACGGCATATAAATCCAATTGCGACTGATATTTATCGTATATTTTTTGTAATGCCGGAATTTCTTCTTGACAGGGGATGCACCAGGATGCCCAGAAATTAATGATTAGAGGTTTCACCCTCGAGCCACCTAGCTGATATTCTTCTTCATCTAATCCCTTTAACAAAATGGAGGGAACCCTTCCATCATTACTCAAACTTTTAGCTGCTGTTAAAGATCTTTGAATATGCCTTTTTGTAAATGTTTGATAACTCACATATAAAACGAGTGTTAATAGCATAACTATCACAATGATTCGGAACATGCTTTTCATTTAATATCTTCCTTTGCTGATAATGTGAAATTTAAGGGAGTTGCTGGATCTAATAGGTGAAGTCTATCACATCCAACATAGCATATATATACTATAAAAATGTAAGCGCGGGACATTTTACAACTTAATAATATCTTAATATTAAGTTAACGTTCGCATTACAATTGTTTAATACTATATAGATTGATGATGTAACATATGAATATTTAAATCAATCAGACTGTTGTGCTCATTGAAGAATAGAAGGGGCGAAATAGGAGGCAGACAGCATGAGAGATTTACACAGCAAGAGGATTATATGGTTTCTTATTATCATTGTTTTAATAGGATGCTTATTCGGATGTGGACAAAACGGAACGGAGCAATCGATATCTAGAACAGCCGAGCCTTTCACACCAGTTGCTGTTCAAGCAAAGAAAGATTACCAAAAACTAGTTTTTGATGATTTTTATTCTGACAAAGAGAGTAAGACTCTTTCACCAAAAATATCAGGTATGTCAGGACAACTAGTTCAGATTGATGGATTTATGGCTCCTCCGCTTACGCCGGAATTGGAGTTTTTTGTGCTGACCCGTTATATGATGGAGCAGTGTCCATTCTGCGCCGCGCTTGCTCAGTGGCCAGCCGATATAGTCCTTGTTTATATGCCAGAAGGACAGTCGATGGAAGTTACAGACCATCCGTTAATTGTCAAGGGAAGGCTTGAGGTTGGGGAAGAGACAGACGAACAAACCGGATTTGTCAGTCTTGTAAGGATCTATGTAGAGAAAATCGAGGTACTAGAATAATGCTTTTGATTAAACAACTGGTTAAAACATACTCCAGCGAACATCAGCCCATTACAATATTAACTCTTCCTTTACTTGAAGTATCCGAGCAGCAAAAGGTTGCTATAGTCGGTCCAAGCGGATGTGGGAAAAGCACATTACTCAATATTATTGCGGGAATTGTCCGCCCCTCTTCAGGAGAAGTAAATGTACTAGGTACGGACATTTTGCAGCTGAGAGAAACAAGGATGGACGCTTTTCGCTCCCGTCATATTGGCTATGTATTTCAAAATTTTAATTTGTTGTCTGGTTTTACAGCTTTGGAAAATGTAATGTTCGCTATGCAATTTGCCAAAGTAATTCCCCAAAAAGAACGGAAAGCTCGTGGGCTAGAGCTGTTGGATCGAGTTGGTCTTATTCACCGTTTGAATAATAAAGTGAACCGACTTAGTCAAGGCGAGCAGCAGCGCGTAGCGATTGCGCGAGCACTTGCTAATAAGCCACCTCTTGTTTTGGCGGATGAGCCTACCGCAAGTCTAGATTCCGATAATTCAGCCTTAGTGTTCAATCTCCTTGTCGAAATGTGTTCTCAGTTTAACTCTGCGCTAATTGTCAGCACACACGATATAGATATGGCAAATCAAATGGATTATATTTTTCATTTGAGAAAGCGTTCTGAGTCCGATGATGTGGAGGCTATGAGCGATGTCTTTGCTTAATATCGTTTATCGTAATCTGTTAAACCGGAAGCTGCAATCCATAGTCACGATCATCATTGTTGCAGTTGGGGTTGCACTGTCCCAAAGTGTGATGTTAATATCCGACGGCATGAAGGAAGGTATGAAGCAGACAAGTGGTCCCTACGGTATGTTAGTTGGATCTAAAGGCAGCTCAACACAGCTGGTCATGAACACCATCTTCCTATCGGATACCCCGCTTGGAAATCTGGATTATGCATATTTTGAAAAGCTGCGCAGCGATGCCAGAGTCAGCCAACTCGTGCCATTCGGCATGGGAGATAATTATAAAGGGTTTCGTATTATTGGAACCAATATGGATTTTTTTGAAATAAGAGAAAAGTTAAGTGATCCGCCTTACTTTCGCTTGAAGGAAGGGAGATCTTTTAAACAGCCGTTTGAAATTGTACTCGGTGCCGAAACCGCGCGACAAGGGAATCTAAAAGTAGGGGATACCTTTATTGCAAGTCATGGCGCTGTGGCTACTCAAGGGGAAGAAGAGCACCATAATGAGAATCCATATATCGTGGTCGGAGTTCTTGCAAAAACCTTTAGCTCGGCTGATCTTGGTATTTACACACCTTTGGAAAGCTATTGGATTAGTCACACCCAGCCTGAATCTATGGATTTGAATAACAAAGAAACAAAACGAGGAGTGACAGCGATTCTCGTGAAGCCTGACAGTTATGTAAATCTATATGCAATGTACCAGGAAATCAATCTAGGCAAAGATGCACAGGCTGTTTTCCCGGGAAAAGAATTAGCCAAGCTGTTCGACATGATTGGAAGTGGGAAAAAGGTATTAGAATGGATTAGCTATGCTGTTCTGGGCATGGCTGGTTTATCCATCATGCTTTCCATGTATGGCTCCATGCTGGAAAGAAAACGGACCGTAGCTATTCTAAGGGCAATTGGTGCGAGCAAAAGCATAATTCTTGTATTGGTTTTTCTTGAAACATTTGTATTGATTTTGTTTGGTACTTTAGCAGGGGCAGTATTGGGGTACGGTATCGCCACGGTATTTGCTTCTTATATGATCAATGATCATGGAATAGGAATTGTTCCACTCTTCCATTTTAAGCTTTATCCTGTCGTATTTGGTGTCTGCTTCATTGGCATGGCGGGCAGCCTGATTCCAGCATTAAGCGCTTATCGGACAGAAGTGTCCAAATATCTAAATCCACTGTAAAGAAGGAGAAGAGTGAATATGTCAAGTTGCCGTAAAGTAAGTCTCGGTGCGGCTGTATGGCTGTTGTTTATGATGTTGTTCTCCATATCAATAAATACCGTTTACGCACATTTTCAAACGTTTGCTTATTCAGAGATTTCCATTGAAAACAAAACGATTCATTATACATTGTTATTGGATCCTTACGAGGTAGTTATCAGGTATCCCGATTTGGATGCCAATAGTAACGGATATGTAGAGTCTGAGGAAGTCGCAAACTTACAAAACAATTTGTTTGAATATGTAAAATCGAATTTATCGGTTATCAATGAAAAAGTTGCAGGGATTCCTGAATTAAAGGAGGTGAGGCTTGAAGACCGGAAGAAAATCCCTATGCTTCGTTTTGATTTGGAATACCCGTTTTCTAAGCCTATTGGCAACTTCGAAATCGAATATAGTTTCTTTTTCCAAGATACAGATCCGCAGCATCAAAATTTCGTCACTATTGTAAAAGGTGACAAAACTGTGGAAAAGATCATTGACAAAGAACATAATATTTTGACAAATGAGGTTTTTGGAATGAATGAGATTACTGTTTCTATTCCCAATTGGACCAGTATCTTATTGCGGTATATGAGTCTTGGCATGGAACATATATGGTCAGGAATTGATCATATGCTATTTCTGGCTGTTCTGATTATTGGAGGGGGAAGTAAACGGGAATATTTAAAAATTCTTACAGCGTTTACGCTTGGCCACTGTATCACATTGGGGTTATCCGTTATGGAAGTTGTTGTCATTTCCCCTAAAATTATCGAACCTTTGATCGCATTGAGCATTATTTATGTAGCCGTAGAGAATATCATTTGGAAGAGGCTGCAGTGGCGTTGGCTGGTTACCCTTATTTTTGGTTTAATTCATGGCTTTGGGTTTTCCTACATCCTCCAGGGGATGCTGACCAGTCATTTTGCTTTGTCGCTGGTTTCGTTCAACCTAGGTGTTGAAATAGGACAAATTGTTGTGCTCGCTGTTCTATTGCCGCTGGTCTGGTACTTGGCCAAAAAGAAGTGGTTGTTAAAAACAAGCTATGGCATATCTGGAATTGTTGGAGCTATTGGAGTTTTTTGGTTTATTGAACGGGTTTTATAAAGAGATAGATATTTTGGATACGATAACTGGAGGAGAAACGCACAACATGTTAATATCAATTCGAAAAAAACTAAAGAAATTGCTGCCTGTGCTGCTTTCCATAGGTCTTATGCTGCAAATGGTTCCGCAAGAAGTCTCATCTGCTAGCGATGTAACGGCCGGGGTGAGCAACGCACTGCTTAATTTTACATATCCTGCAGCTAAAACTAAGGATATTGCTAACGGGGAGCAATATTATTATGCAGCAAATAGTAAAGCAAAGGTAGTTTTCTCGAGTAAAAGTGTAGGTAACGATGCTGCCGGTTCCTTATACGCTAAATACATGCCTGTCGATTTCGTGTTGAATGATACGAACCATAAAGAAACGCTCGACTGGACGGAGTTTTTCTTGAGCGATACGATGTCGGATACTTGGAATAATAACGGAAAGCTGCTCGATTTCAGTTCGATGGATGTGACGAACGGAAATAAACTGGTGGCAACCGGTGCGGCCCAGGCTAATTCGAATTTAGGAGCCAAGGTAACTTATAAACTGCTTCCTGATGCACCAATCATGCAGATCATTGTTCACCTCGATAATAACGGAACCAGTGATTACAATGGATACTTGAATTATCAATTTGATAATGATGTAGGACAGCAGTTAGCTTACGCTCCGGGATTGAATTTTTCCCCCACATCAGGTGGTTCACCGAGTAAATTGTTCTCTTCCGGATGGACAGGCAATTATTTGTATGACGGTGATAACACGGAAACTGGAGTTCCCGCTCACGGGATTGCCTGGTATGAGAATGAACCTACTGGCTTGAACGCTCAAGGTTACATATCAGGGGTTTGGTTCGACGCCAGTGTCAAAGCAGGCAACAGCCGAGATATCGTTGTTTATCACATTACCGACTACCCTAGTGGAGGATCACAACCATATTCCAAAATCGCTGATTGGGCTGCAAAAATCCCCACACTCCTGAGTGATGAGGAAGAAATGGCAACAGTCACAGGTACGGTGTATGATTCGGATGGCTACGGTGTTAAAGGGGTTAAAGTAACAGCAAGGAATATTAGTGCGCAAGCGCTCAATTCCGCTACAACAGATAGCCAAGGCGAATATACCATGATGCTCCCTGTAGGTACTTATACGCTGACAGGCAGCAGAATGGCTTTTAGCGATTCCTCCAATTCTGTGGAAATTGCAGATATTAATAGTTCTTATAAGGTTAATTTGTATATGGAGGCCATTGAAGTATTGGCTAGCACGGGTAAACAAATACCAGGCGGCTTATCTGAAGGAACCGCAAATGATATTATTCTAGAGAATCAGAAAATGGCTTTGACAGTGGCAAAAGAATTCAATGACACTCAATTACCAGGTGCAACACTCGGAAAACCAATCGATTTAGCGGTTCAGGGAGGGAATGACGGTCTTGACTGGATCAACCTGCCCTTAGTGAGTCGAGACCAGCCTTTAATCAAAGATTCTTGGAATATTTTAACAGTTAAGAATCAAAGTGTAGAGATTGTGGAAAATTCAAATATCCAATCGGTCGTGAAAACTAGTGGTGTCGTGGATGACGTATACACCCCTTTTCCAATTGAGACGACCTATACGATAAAGCCAAACGAAGATTGGGTCTATGTGGAGAGCGTCATTACGAATTCGTCCAATCAACCGCAGACCGTATGGATCGGGGACGCGATGGATGTTGATGGGAGTACCAATGCATCTTATGTGCCGGGAATTGGTGTTGTTTCAGGTAATCTCGATCCAATTGCTGGAAGCAAGCCTAGCTTGCCTTGGATTGCGATGTATAACGGCGATGATCCTGAAGCGTTTGGCATTATGTATGAAGGTGATTTTGCAGAAGGTTTTAGTGCTATGGGTTTCGAGCAATGGTTGGGGAGTCAGAAGCAAGTGACGATACCAGCAAATGGAAATTACAAGCTGCAGCGTTATTTGGTAGCCGCAAATACTAATAGTTTTGCCAACAAATATGAAGCTGTCAATGCGGTTTATGAAGAGCTGCTTAAACAGAAAATGGGAGTCGAAACCAACCTCCAGTTAACTCCCTCAGGCATAATAACTCCTGGAGTTGAAGTGACAGCACGGGTCACCGTGACCAACAGCTCTGCGGAGTCAGTCGATGGGTTGAAAGCCAGCTTACGTCTATCGGCCAATCTAACGACGACTAAAGAGCTGGAGCAGATGATAGGGACAATTGCGCCTAACAGCACTGTGACCGTGGAATGGCCTTTAAGCTCTTTGGAAGGCGGACGGGGAACTGCAAGCGTAGATGTCAAGAAGCAAGATAATATCTTGTCTACCCAGTCAAAAAGAATTTTCATTGACGGAACCGGATGGTATTCAGGGGATAACCATTCCCATAGCAAATGGAGCGATGGCAGTGGAACGATTCATGATAATTTTACATCTGCGAGAAACAAAGGTTTGGACTTTTTGACAGCGACTGATCATAACAAGATTGGTCAACAAAACGATGTTGCTTTAGAAAACAGCGATGATTTTGTAGCTTTGTGGGGAGAAGAAATTTCGACATCAGGTGGACATTCCCTCGCATATAACATCAACGGACTCATTGATTGGAATAAGCCGGCACAGCAATATATCGACGATACGAATGCCAGCAACAACGGGCAAGGCATTCACTATATCGCACATCCATTTTATCCTGGACTGGAGTGGGATAACTGGGATGTTGATAATTTCACAGGGATCGAAGTATGGAACGGATTTTATCCACCTAAACACCCCGTCAATTTGCAAGCTGTTGCCAAATGGGATGAACTGAACAAACAAGGCAGACACATCTATGGGATATCGAACTCCGATGCCCATAATCCAGGCAAAGTCGGAGCGAATTACATCAGAGGCTATATGCCAAAGCTCGATAAAGAAAATATCATGGATGTACTTAAAAACGGAACGTACTATGGAACCAACGGTCCCCATCTAACCTTTAACATGAACGGAAAAATGATGGGTCAAGATGTAGCTGTTCCACATAATGGCGATAGCGCTACTTTAGATTTCACAGGCTATTCGGAGCAAGGTTTGACGACAGTGCGACTAATCAAAAACGGGGATGTCGTACAGACATGGACGCCAAATGGAAACGATATCGCTGAACAACTCACTGTACAAGTAAATTCAGGGGATTTTTTCCGGATGGAGCTTGAGGGGAATAACGGAAAGTACGCTTATTCCAATCCAATATTCATCGTCGAAGATAATAGAAATGATGATTCTACATTGAAGCAGTTGAACCTGAGTGCAGGCAACTTGAACCCAGTGTTCAATGCTAATTCAACAGAATATACAGTTAATGTTGGTAATAGTGAAAAAACTATCACAATTACACCAGCAGTCAGCAACATTAAATCATCATTAGTAGTTATGGCAAACGGCGCAACTGTGAACACAAGTAGCGGTGCATATGGTCCAATCAGCCTTAACGAAGGACACAATACAATCACCTTTGAAGTAACAGCGGAGAACCAGACGAAGAAAACATATACGGTTGTAGTGAATCGTGAGGAACTGGTACTATCTGGTGATGCTACACTCAAGCAACTGACATTGAGCGAAGGCAGCTTAACGCCATCTTTTAAAAGAGATGTAATAAACTACAACGCAAATGTAGCTAATACAGTTAGCAGTTTGGCAGTTACCACATTGGTTTATGATGAGAATTCTTCCCTCATTGTCAAAGCGAATGGAAAAGTGGTAAGTGTTGTTGGTGGAGCATATGGTCCAATCGGGCTAAATTTTGGCGACAACACGCTGACCCTAGAAGTAACAGCGGAGAACCAGACGAAGAAAACTTATACGGTTGTAGTGAATCGTGAGGTTCCGATTCAATCTGATGATGCTACACTCAAGCAACTGACAATAAGCGAAGGTAGCTTAACGCCATCTTTTAAAAGAGATGTAATAAACTACAACGCAAATGTAGCTAATTCAGTTAGCAGTTTGGCAGTTACCGCATTGGTTTATGATGAGAATTCTTCCCTCATTATCAAAGCGAATGGAAAAGTGGTAACTGTTGGTGGCGGAGCGTATGGTCCAATCGGGCTAAATGTTGGCGACAACACGCTCATCCTAGAAGTAACAGCGGAGAACCAGACGAAGAAAACATATACGGTTGTAGTGAATCGTGAGGATCTGGTACTATCTGATGATGCTACGCTCAAGCAGCTGACAATAAGCGAAGGCAGCTTAACGCCATCTTTTAAAAGAGATGTAATAAACTACAACGCAAATGTAGCTAATTCAGTTAGCAGTTTGGCAGTTACCGCATTGGTTTATGATGAGAATTCTTCCCTCATTATCAAAGCGAATGGAAAAGTGGTAACTGTTGGTGGCGGAGCGTATGGTCCAATCGGGCTAAATGTTGGCGACAACACGCTCATCCTAGAAGTAACAGCGGAGAACCAGACGAAGAAAACATATACGGTTGTAGTGAATCGTGAGGATCTGGTACTATCTGATGATGCTACGCTCAAGCAGCTGACAATAAGCGAAGGCAGCTTAACGCCAACTTTTAAAAGAGATGTAATAAACTACAACGCAAATGTAGCTAATACAGTTAGCAGTTTGGCAGTTACCGCATTGGTTTATGATGTGAACTCTTCCCTCATTGTCAAAGCGAATGGAAAAGTGGTAAGTGTTGGTGGCGGAGCGTATGGTCCAATCGGGCTAAATGTTGGCGACAATATAATCACCTTTGAAGTAACAGCGGAGAACCAGACGAAGAAAACATATAGGGTTGTAGTGAATCGTGAGGTTCCGATTCAATCTGATGATGCTACACTCAAGCAACTGACAATAAGCGAAGGCACCTTAACGCCATCTTTTAAAAGAGATGTAATAAACTACAATTCAAATGTAGCTAATACAGTTAGCAGTCTGGCAGTTACCGCATTGGTTTATGATGAGAATTCTTCCCTCATTGTCAAAGCGAATGGAAAAGTGGTAAGTGTTGTTGGCGGAGCATATGGTCCAATCGGGCTAAATGTAGGCGACAACACGCTGACCCTAGAAGTAACAGCTGAGAACCAGACGAAGAAAACATATACGGTTGTAGTGAATCGTGCTCTATCCCATGACGCAACACTTAAGCAATTGCAATTAGACAAAGGATCGATAGAATTCTTGGCAGATAAATTAGAGTATGCGGTAAGTGTAGGTAATAGTGTGAGTAAGGTTACTGTTACTGCAGCCGCATATGATACACATGCTGCTCTTGAAATTAATGATGTAGCAGTCAGTAATAAGCAGATAGATCTAGTTGAAGGAATAAATACGATTAAGGTTAAAGTAACGGCGCAAGATGGGACAGTCCAAACCTATACATTAACAATTACACGTGTTCTTTCTCAGATAGTAACCGATAAGCCAGTTCCCGTTTCTACAGTTCCATTAAGCTTAAAGGTACCAATTGAAGTAGTCGATGCACGAATTCAAGCTGCACCTACTACAAATGGGAATACTAAACAAGCTACATTGCCATTTGTGGAGGCGTCTGTAGATACGTCGCTGGGGAATGTTAATGTTTCATTTCCTTCTGGAGTAACGATTTCCGCTCCTTCTACTTGGGACGGAACGATTAAACTTCCAGCGGTACAAGCGAATAATAGTGTATTCATCAGTAATTCCAATGTAAGTGCTGTAATCGAAGTTGGAGTAGCAGATATGACACTGACTTTCGATAAGGCTGTAAGGTTGCTTATACCTAACCAGGCGTATAAGTCAGCTGGATTTGTAAAAGAAGGGGTCTTTGCATCAATTGATAATACTATTAGTGCGGATACTCAAGAAGCTGCAGATGCAGATCAAAAAATTGCTGCTGGTGGAGAGGCTAAAATTAATGTTGGGAATGATTTAGTTATTTGGACAGAGCATTTCACCAAATTTGTAAGCTATACAACGAATTCTCCATCTAATCCGCCTAACCCATCTAGCCCATCTCCAGTTGCTAACAAGAATTTGATTGCTGCTTCTGTTGGCGGATCGCTAATTATTAATGGTGTTCATATTACAGTACCTGCTGATGCAATTAATACCGATATTACAGTGACAGTTGATAAAGTAGCCAATACAGTAGATTTAGCTGCGGATGCTCCTTACAAATTAATTAGCGACATCTTCGAAATTAAGAAGGATAAAATGAACGATTTTGTTAAACCTGTATCGATAGGCTTACCGTTCGACGTAACAAAGGTTGATCCTGCGAAGTCAACGATATCGATTTATTGGTTTGATGAAACAGCTAGGAAATGGGTTCCATTGGATAATAGTAATGTAGATATTAAAAATGCAGTAGTATCCGGAACGGTAAATCATTTCACCAAGTTCGCGGTCCTGGCAAAAGCAATTCAAGAGCCAGTCAAGCCTGTTGAACCGACTCCTGTCCCAGTGGTGGATCTCATGGATATTAAGGGTCATTGGGCGGAGAATAGCATTCATGAGCTGATTCAGTTAGGTGCTATCGAAGGCTACCCGGATGGAACCTTCGGTCCAGAGAAAAACATTACCCGTGCCGAATTTGCAGTCGTATTGGTAAAAGCCTTCAAGCTTGCTGAAAAAAGTGGAAAGGCATTTACAGATTCAGCCAACCATTGGGCGAAAAAATCTATAGAAACTGCTGCAGCTTACGGTATCATCACAGGTTATAGTGAAACTTTTTTTGGACCAGATGACTTGATTACCCGAGAGCAAATGGCCGTAATGATTGTACGAGCCGCAAAGCTATCAACTGCAATCAGTACAAGCAGTTTTACAGATATTTCTGATATTTCTGAATGGGCAAATGCAGAAGTGTCTACGGCTATCGCTAATGATTTAATGAACGGATACGAAAATGGTACATTCAAGCCAAGGGCAAATGCAACACGTGCGGAAGCTGTAACTGTTATTTTAAAAGCTATAAGAAAGTAATGCCTAAAGAAGATTAGATATGTAATCAACCTAATACAAAAGATAAACAGATGACTCCTGAATTTCAGGGGTCATTTGTTTACATGTTGTCCTTTTCATTTTCTTTTTCAAATTAAGTTTATACCAATAGGAACTTTGATTAGATGGGAAACTCTATTACGGAGGAGTTGGCAAATAAAATAACCTTCCGAAAGGAAGGTTATAAATAATGTTTCAATAATAAGGATTAAACCAGCATGTCAGATTCGTTTTCCTATTATGCTTTAGAAATTTCGCTATATTTTTTAAAAGTGTCTAGAATCGCCTGCCAGCCTGCTTTTTGCATCTCAGTGGAATTGGTGTTTTCTGCATCAAAAGCTTGGATTACCTTAGTATCGTTTTCTTGACTAATAAAAGTGATCGCAACTTTTCTTTCATCTCCAAGACTATAGGAAATAAACTCACCTAATCTCACTTCATCATAAACTCCACTAAAATCAAACCCAAAGCTACCATCCTTCGCTTCCATTCTTGTTAGAAATTTTCCTCCAACGCGTAAATCATTTTCGGCATTTGGCGCATGCCATTCTTCAGAAGCATAATACCAATTTGTTATATGCTGTGGTTCTGTCCAATATTCCCAAACTTTTTCAACTGGCGCATTTACTGTGGTTTCTACCGTAATTATTACTTTATCACCTGTTCCCATGATACATCTCTCCTTAAATTGGTTTTGTTTTCCTTGTTTGAATATACACCATGTGGAATATTCCTGTCAATGAATACTAATGGTGGATGTAGACTGGTAGATTCTAATAATACGAAACGGGCAGATTAGCGTTTCAAGTTTTTGGAGTTAGTATATTTGATACTTACAATACTGAATTGTTAAGATTCAATAACTATCATCTTCATTAACTTGTATAATAGTAGATAGATTACTATAATATTTATAGGTCTAAAATAATGAAAATTGGTGGTAAAAATTAATTATGGTATCTGCTATTAAAAGATTTTTAATTGGACGGCCTTTAAAATCAACTGAGTTGGGTGAACAAAAGCTAAATAAAACTAAGGCGTTGGCTATCCTTTCTTCTGATGCTTTATCTTCAGTTGCATATGGGCCTGAGCAAATTTTGGTAGTCCTAATAACAGTTAGTGCCGCAGCCTTTTGGTATTCTATCCCTATTGCAATGGGTGTTTTAATTCTCTTATTGGCTCTAATTTTGTCATACAGACAAATTATCTTTGCTTATCCTCACGGTGGTGGGGCTTATGTAGTGGCAAAAGAAAATCTAGGTATATATCCAGGATTAATCGCAGGAAGCTCCTTGTTGGTAGACTATATTTTAACGGTAGCTGTTAGTGTGACCGCGGGCACAGATGCCATTACTTCTGCTTTTCCTAGCTTACATGAGCATAATGTAATTATAGCAATTGTGTTTGTAGTGTTCATTACAACTATGAGCTTGCGAGGGGTCACAGAGTCAGCATCTATATTAGCTTATCCCGTTTATTTATTTGTTCTAGCATTATTCATTTTAATTGGTGTAGGTATTTACAATATCTTAACGGGGCATGTATCAGCTGAATTACATACCTCATTAGGAACTCCAGTAGCTGGGATTAGTTTATTTCTGCTCCTCAGAGCTTTTGCTTCTGGAAGTTCTGCGTTAACGGGAGTTGAAGCTATTTCGAATGCTATTCCCAACTTTAAAGATCCTGCACCGAATAACGCGGCTAAAACGTTAGTTGCGATGGGAACTTTGCTGGCTGTGCTATTTTCCGGAATCGTATTTCTAGCTTATTATTATGGAATTACACCAACTGGAGGGGTAACGGTTGTTTCACAAATTGCTGAACAGACATTTGGACGGAACTTCATGTATTTCTTCATTCAAGGAACTACGGCATTGATCTTAATTCTTGCTGCGAATACAGGATACTCTGCTTTCCCTTTACTAGCCGTTTATTTTGCAAAGGATAAGTTTATCCCAAGAATGTTCACCATTCGCGGAGATCGATTAGGATATTCTAATGGGATTATCGTTCTAGGAGTTTTATCAATCCTATTAATTATTGCTTTTAAAGGGAAAACGGAACATCTCATACCGCTTTATGCAGTTGGTGTTTTTATCCCGTTTACGCTTTCCCAGACTGGAATGGTTGTGAAATGGATTCGAGAAAAGCCGATTGGATGGATTTCAAAACTCATTATTAACACAACAGGAGCATTGATTAGCCTAATTGTCACGATGATGTTCTTTTTAACTAAGTTCACGCAAGTTTGGCCGGTGTTGGTTTTCTTGCCGATAATTATTTTTGTATTTTATCGGATTAGAAAGCATTATGAGTCAGTAGGTGACCAATTAAGACTTGCAAATCGTGAGCCTGCTGTACCTATCGAGGGGAATGTAATTATTCTCCCTGTCGCAGGTATAACTCATGTGGTGGAAAATTCTTTGAATTATGCGAAATCTCTTTCTCCTCATCAGATTATTGCCGTTTATGTTCCGTTTGAACGAGAAGATGAAGCAGCCTTTGAAGAAAAGTGGCACAAATGGCAGCCAGATGTAAGATTAGTAACTCTTCACTCGCCGTATAGAAGCATCATTAACCCTTTGACCAAATTCATTGATACGGTGCAACGCAAAGCGGGTGAATCCAATTATCAGGTTACAGTTATAATTCCACAATTCATTCCCAAAAAGGGCTGGCATAATATTCTTCATAACCAATCCAGTTTATTAATTCGTGCTCACCTGTTATATAGGCGAAATGTAATTGTTACTACAGTGCCGTATCATTTGGAGAAGTAGAGCAATTTGACGAGTCAAGTGACTACTTAAAAGATATCATAAAACATATAAAGTCAGTGTTAAGAGAGTTTGCTCGGTATAAAGATGTTGTTAAGATTTTTAAGACTTTGGGTAAATTGACAGATCCAACTAAAATTGCGATTTTAGTTGGATCTGATGCTTTTCGTTAACCTTTTCCATAAATTTCTGTATATCCGCTGCATTTTCGCATATATCCGTATGCATTAACCAAATAAAACAACTATTTTTTTTGATTGCTGAAATATAAAAAGGATAATTAGGGTTAGACCGAATTAGATACCAGCCTGAAGTAGTATTTCTCCATGTATATGCAGTCTTAAGTGATAAAAGCGAAACCTTTTTCCAATCCTGCTCCTTCTGACTTTTACGTATTGAATTATAAATGTTTTGAATTTCAATAGAATTGGTGGCAGTTTCTTTCCAATTGTTAAATCCAGCTTTATTAACCTGTTTCAGTATTT
Source organism: Paenibacillus psychroresistens (assembly GCF_009728935.1). GTDB lineage: Bacteria > Bacillota > Bacilli > Paenibacillales > NBRC-103111 > Paenibacillus_AC > Paenibacillus_AC psychroresistens. The sequence continues at coordinate 1,559,768 of NZ_CP034235.1, forward strand.
TGTTCTTTTGATCCCCGAACCAAAACCCATCAACTAGTTGAGAACTTCCTTCCGTTCTCCATACAGCACCAAACCAGCTATATTTCAAAGTAAAAGGATCCAGAAACTGTGAGCCCAACCCAAAGAAGACAGTGGAAGTTGTTTGCATAGTAATCAAACCTTTCTCAATGAATATTTACGGGAATCAGGAGTGATGTCTCACCAAGCTGAAGTTAATGTCCAGATGCTGCAGATAACCTGGATAGCTTTGAAGTTAATCGATCTACAGGAAGTGGTTTGCTGAAGAAATACCCTTGCATCTCATGGCATCCGCTGCTTTTTAAGAATTGGTATTGCTCTTTAGTTTCTACACCCTCTGCAATAACCTCGAGCTTTAAACTCTTAGCCATGGCAATAATCGATTCAGCAATAACGGCATCACCTGCACTATCCGTAATATTGTCAACAAATGTTTTATCAATTTTTAAACGATCTATTGGAAAATTTCTCAGGTAGCTTAACGATGAATAACCTGTTCCAAAATCATCAATGGATATTTGGATACCAAGAAGTTTCAAGGCTTCTAGAGTTTGGATGACCTGTTCAGCATTTTGCATAGCAATACTTTCTGTTATTTCCAGCTCTAGATATTTAGGATTTAAACCTGTTTCTCGTAGTATTTCAGCGACTGTTTGAACAATATTAGACTGTTTGAATTGATAGGCGGAGAGATTCACCGCTACCCGCATGGGTGTATAGCCTGCCATTTGCCATTCGACATTTTGTCTGCATGCTGTTCGAAGCACCCATTCACCAATCGGCACAATCATCCCTGTTTCCTCTGCAAGTGGGATGAATTCAAGTGGGGGAACCAATCCACGGCTGGGATGCTGCCAACGGACTAAGGCTTCGACGCCTGTAATTTGATCAGAAATTAAATCTACCTGTGGTTGGTACATCAAAACTAACTCATTCCTTTCCACAGCTTTGCGCAGCTCTTGTTCCACAGAAAGCTGTTTGGATGCTTGCTCACTCATGTGGTGGTTAAAGAACTTATAGGTGTTCCGACTGGTCTCTTTAGAACGATACATCGCTGTATCAGCATTCATCATTAGTGTTTGGGCATCATTTCCATCGTCAGGATATATACTAATACCAATACTGGCCGTAACAGAGCATTCTCTACCATCAATCAGGATTGGATTATTAATTTCCTCAATAATGCTTCTTGCAATGAGAATTATAGAGCTTTCATCGATTATGTCGGACAGTAAAATAGTGAATTCATCACCACCCATTCGAGCAATCGTTCCAGACCTGCCAATACAATATTTCAAGCGATCTGCAACAGTTTTCAGCAAGCGATCACCAAACGAATGTCCCAATGAATCATTAATATATTTAAATCGATCCAAATCAAGAAATAATACAGCGAGCTTATGTTCAGCTCTTTCAGTTTGTAATAAACCATCTGTCAGCTTATCGATAAACAGACGTCGATTAGGCAAATCCGTAAGTGCATCGTGATAAGCCATGTGATTGATCGTTTCTTCTGCTTGTTTATGCTCCGTTATATCCTTGCCAATAATATAGATACCATCTATTTGATTATTAATAATGATTGGGATAAGTCGTATTTGCAGGTCAACCGAATGCCCTTGCTTGTGCTGGATAGAGATTTCGAAGCTGGAGCTGGTCCCTTTTTTAGCTAATAGATGATAATGAATCACTTTGGAAACTTTACGGCGTCCTATAAAATGGCCACAATTTATGCCAAGTAATTGATTAGAAGAAAACCCAGTTATTTTTTCTGTGGCTGGATTTATCGTCAGAATAATTCCTTCCAAATCAATCGAACAGATTAAATCAGGATTATAATCAACTAAAGATTTATAACGATAGCGACTTTCCGCGAGCAGCTTTTCTGAATCCTTTCGTTCTGTAATATCCCGGATAATGCCACGATAACCTAATGGCATGCCGTTTTCGGATTCACGAATAAGTACGACGGACCCTTCAACTGATTTTCGTAAACTGTCTTTATAGTTAACTTGCCATTCCACACAATTGACTGCAGTTCCTTCATGAGATACCCAGTGAAATACTTGTTTCAGTTTTTGAGCATCCTCTCCATTCATAAATTCAGTAATGTTATGTCCCAGCAGCTCGTTCTGGGAAACGCCTAATATTTCGGCAAGAGAATGGTTTGACTGTGACAGGTTTCCATCCATATCTATCTCGTAATAACCATCTTGAATGCTTTCTAAAGTTGATCGGATTTTATTCTCCTCATGCTTCCAAAAGTTCGCCTCGTTATGAGCGATGTTTCCTAAATAGCGTTGAATGATGAAATAGAGAAAGCATGCGGTAATAAGGATAAATACAATACTAAGCAACGTGTAAGAAATGCCCAAGATATGGCCGACAGGAAACAAACAGGACAAAAACAAATATGCCAATACGATACGTATAGGGATTTTTCTTCCTTCGGATTTATGATTTGATTCTATAAGTTTATCCATTTTAGTTGTACCTCAGTTCTTGTCAGAATCAAATCAAATTCAAAAGCATATCAATGAGCTTGATTCCTATAAAAGGAGTAAGGACACCACCCACGCCGTAGATGAGTGCATTGCGGAACAAAAGCTGATTCGCTCCAGTAGGTATGAACTTGACTCCTCTTAACGCAAGTGGAATCAACAATGGGATAATTAGTGCATTGAAAATAAGCGCAGAGAGAACGGCGCTTGTAGGAGAATTCAAGCTCATGATATTAAGAGCCTGCAGCTGTGGGAGCGCACCTGTGAACATGGCAGGAATAATTGCAAAATATTTAGAAAAATCATTGGCAATGCTAAAAGTAGTAATGGCTCCACGGGTAATTAGCAGTTGCTTCCCGATAGTGATGATGTCTAGAATCTTAGTTGGGTCGGAATCCAAATCGATCATATTGGAAGCTTCCTTTGCAGCGGTTGTTCCACTATGCATGGCGATTCCAACATCAGCTTGGGCGAGGGCAGGGGCATCGTTTAAACCATCACCGGTCATGGCAACGAGCTTGCCCTTGGCTTGCTCGGAACGTACGATCCGAATTTTATCTTCTGGCTTGCATTCCGCATAAAACTCATCTACACCAACCTCTTGAGCAATTGTTGCTGCTGTGAGTGGATTATCTCCGGTACACATGATGGTTTCAATTCCCATCTCCCGTAAAGCCTGTAGTCGTTCACGAATTCCTGGTTTAATAGTATCTTTTAAATAAACCAGGCCAAGAATTTGATTGTTTCGACTTACTGCAAGCGGTGTGCCTCCAAGCTTGGAGATTGCATCGCTTTTGGCTATAAGGTCGCTAGGAATGACTCCACCACGCTCCGTGACATAACTGCAAATCGCACTGACAGCGCCTTTGCGGAAATAAGCTCCATTCAAATTTAAACCGCTCATTCGTTCTTCGGCAGTAAAAGGAATGACTTCTCCCTGATAAGCCCTAAGGTCGCTAATTATCTGATGTTCTTTGGAAAGCTCTAAGATCGAAGCGCCTTCGAGTGTTTCATCGAACATGGAAGTGACTTCGGCTGCTTCCACTAATTCTGCCATAGCTGAACCAGCTACTGTTTGAAATTCGGCGGCCATTCGATTGCCAAATGTAATAGTTCCCGTTTTATCCAAGATTACCGTATTGATATCACCTGCCGTTTCAACTGCTTTACCGGACTTGGCTAAGATATTGAAGCGCGTTACCCGGTCTATGCCTGATATTCCGATAGCAGAGAGCAGACCGCCAATTGTGGTCGGAATTAAACAGACTAGCAAGGCAACTAAGGTAGAAACCTGCAAATGAACACCTACATAAAGCGCTAATGGATATAAGGTCATGACCACGATAAGAAAGATAATGGTCAAAACAACTAATAAGGTGTTTAACGCGATCTCGTTTGGTGACTTTTGGCGTTTTGCTCCCTCCACGAGTGAAATCATTTGATCGAGAAAAGAGGCGCCGGGTTCTGCAGTCATTTCTACTTTAATCCAATCACTAATAATCGTTGTTCCACCAGTAACTGAGCTGGATTCTGAGCGAGCTTGCTTGATAACGAATGCCGATTCACCTGTAATCGCGGATTCATCCACTGCCGCAATGCCTTCGACAATTACTCCATCACCGGGAACGATATCGCCTTTTTCAATCCATACGATATCGCCCTTAATCAAATCAGCAGCAGCAATAAGTTGAATGGATCCGTCATTTTGAACTCGCTTAGCGGTTAGCTTTTTTCGCGTTTTAATTAAGCTATCGGCATGTGCCTTTCCGCGACCTTCCGCAAGTGCTTCAGCAAAATTAGCAAATAAAATCGTAAACAGCAGAATGAAGAATACAATTGTGTTATAGCCCATTTGTTGTTCAGTTTTGAAATAAGATGGGAACAGAATCAACATTAAAATGAGTAAAGTAGCTGTTTCCAATACAAACAAAACAGGATTTTTTCGCATTAACCACGGATTTAATTTAATAAAACAGTCCAGCAAAGCCCTATACATCAGGCTGGAGTTGAACGTTTTTTTCAATTCCTTTTTCATGGAATCACCTTTCATTTCTCATACTGCAAGTACAGCCCTTAGATTATGGCAAAATAAGCTTGTGATTCTTCTAGCAATAGTGGAAAATCACGCTGAAAACCCGTACCGTATGCGGTTGGTAAGAGTGGAGTGAGACGACTCGGCTCCAAATAATCATCTACTTCTAGCCATTCAGCTCCTAAACCAAGTGCAGCAAGCTGCCATGCCAAGCAAGCAGGACCAATCAGGTAATCTTTATGCATGAGCAACTTAATGCCTTTTTGTTGTAAGCTTTGCGCATAATTAACAGTCTCCAACAGGGTTCCTTTGCACCCAGGGTGGATGTGACAGGTCTCGGTTATGCTTTTTGGAACGAGCAGAGAAGTAGCTGTTTGCTTAAAACTATAATTAGAAGGTAGGATATCTAAAGTGCGAATCGATGAACCTTTATTAAGATCGACTCCCAGTCCGATCAATTCATTAAACTTTTTTTTCTGTAAGCGAGCAGTCAGGTCCAATAGCGCCATCTCTACAAGCTCCGTCTTAGCCTTGCCCCACAAAGCTCGATTAAGCTCAATAGCTATCTGTGCCTCTTGAATAGTCAATTTTCTAAGTTTATATAAAAATGTGGACCATTTGATTAAATCAAAATGTTTTTCATTGATGGACATGATGCATTCTCCCCAGCCAGTTTGACCGGAGCAGGTAATTTTAAGCAGACCATAGCGACAATTTACCATTCTGCCTTGTTCATAATGAAAACTACTGGGCACATCAAATTCAAACATTTGTATACCGACAATTCTATCGTCCATGAGGACTTTCCAACTCCTTAATTAATGGTGTGATTTTTTAAAGCTGCTGATTATTTTAATAGGGCATTTTAATTAATTCTTTAGGCAAATCTTTATTCTCGATCCATGCTCTTAATGATTTAGTGAATAAGGCAGGTTCTTGGAGCGGCCAAAAGTGGTTCATTTCACTGACAACAAATCCCTGTGCTTCTGGAATTGCCTTATATAGGTCCAAATTAGACATAAACATAATGTCAGGTTCTTTTTCTCCGACAAGCAACAAGAGACGTGATTGTATATTTGAGGCATTAGCTGGAACCCGGTAATTGAAATTCTCTGTTAGTATCCTCTCAAGTGACTTAGGAGTAGTCAATAAAGAATCCTTTTTAAATTCTTCGTAATACTTCTCGGGGATTCCATATCTGCGAAACTTAGCTCGAATTAAGAAATTGTAATGTTTAAACAGCACATAGAGCTCTAATAAGGACAATCTAATTTTGTTATCAAGATTAGATTTCACCAATACTCCACTAACTACCGCACTTTCAACGAGCTCAGAAGCAATGGATAATAATTGGATGGCTACTTGTCCCCCGAGCGAAAATCCAACCACATGTGCTCGTCCTCCATGGGCTTTTTTCCGGATTATTTCTGCAACTTTTTCAGCACTGTTAGCAATAGAAAAGGCTCCCTCAACCATGCTGCCACGATGTTCAGGTAAATCGAGAACTAAGATGTGGTAATTAGTTAATTGATCGATTTGAGCTCGCCACATCCAACTACTTGTTCCTTCGCCATGCAGAAAAACAATCGTTGTTTTATTTTTTTGGCCTGATTCTTCGACATATAACCCCATAATATAATTCGCTCCAATCCAGACAAATCTGATTATTAGGATGAGGATTTCGTCTTACAATATAAATTTAAGGCGGCTGATATCTTCATCTTTCATTTCCATTTCCTTCTTTCCTATTTTGAAAATAGTTTTCATAAGAGGGTAACAAAAAAAGAAGCCCAAGATGAGGGCTTCTTTGCGTGGCTTAATCAAACATAGTTAGATAAACTATGCGATTTCACGATAGCTGTTGCCTCTCTTATATGCGCTTACGAGGTTAGCTGACGGATTCGGGCGTGAGAGTCGCCCTACCTAGAGAATTACAAAAGTAACTCCTAGGATTCACCCCAAATCATGTAATGTAAGGTACAAACACCTTAATAACATGATTTTTTTGGATTCCCCGTTTTCCTTGTGCTAGAAAATTCAGCGTTTTTATTGGAAAACCATTATTAACATGGACTGTATATTACGCTTGGTTTACGAATATGTAAAGATAGATCAAAGTCAATTTAAGGCAATCTATGGTGCTAAAAGTAATATGTATCTTCAGTATGCTCTATTATACTCACTATTCCATTGTTTATCGCAAATTAATTGAAAAAGGATGGCAGGGGGAGCAAAGAGGTAGTAATTTTCAAGAAAGCTTCTGAAAGCGATTCATAAATGAGCTAACAAGAGAGAAATAAGCATTCACAAATATAAAATCGGTATTTTGGTTTAAAACAGGTTTTATCTGTCAAATTCGACTGCGAGGCTAACTTTACAAGATTAAATTGCAAGAGTAAGATACAGCTTATGATTTAAAAAATTAAGTTTCAGAATGCTTAATGCTGAATTTCCTAAATGGAAAATGGGGGAACCAAACGAGTGCAATTCTTGGTGTGAGAGCCAAGATAGTACTCAGGGGTGAATCACATTACAAAATGAACATGACATTTTGTAATGAGTAGGGCGACTCTCACCGCCCGAATCCGACAGCTAACCTCGTAAGCGATGTATGTGAGGAAGGATGATGAAGCTTGTGATCGGATGATCGACCACAGGAGTATGGTGCTGTGGTTTTTTGCTGTGCAAAATTGCTTTACCAGAAAGGAATAGATTACCGTGCAGGAGCAACAAAGCTTAGTGGTTGTGTCTGCACCCAATAAAGCAGGCAAGAGTTTTATACATTTATTAATGGTTTTGGAGATCCCATTCGCCGTATTGGTGAACAGCACCAGGGAATATAAACGGATGAAGGAATTAGGAATCATCAATATTATGCAAATTAACACATTTGATCACTATGAATGGTTGAAGCCTGAGTTTCCTGTTGGCAATATTTATCTTTTTGAGAGAAGTCTTCCGCTATGCTGCAGATACTTGTTGATGTGTAGGAAGTGGACGAAAAGTCCAATTCGTATTATTTCAAATGGTTTAATGCCGAGGATGATTTATCGAGTACTAGGGGCAAATGAAATTATCGTTAATCCAAATGAAAATGTTACTTTTTTAATGGATAGCTTGCATGATTTTGGTTGCATTGGAAATAGTAAAGCATAATCGTCAACGTTTGTATTATCTTTTTTAGGAGGTGTACGTGGCATGTACAACGATTTTGTGATGGTTTTAATATTTTTAATCATGTTTTTAGGTTTTTGGGGATTTTTGGAATTTAGTGAAAGAACTTGAGGAGGAAACATCATGATTGTGATTGGAATTATTGCAATTGCATTAGTATTTTATCTGGGCTTTGTACTCATTAAGCCTGAGAAGTTTTAACTACCTAATCAAAAGGATCGTTGAGAAGATTTTTAACAGGAGGAGAATTATCAATGGGCATGGGTTTGCTACAAGTTGCAATAACACTGGTTGTCATTTTATTGCTTGTTAAACCGGTAGGTAACTATTTAGTAAAGGTATTTAATTACGAAAAAACAGGTTTGGACCGTTTCTTTGGACCTTTTGAACGTGGAATTTATCGTTTAATGGGTGTGCGCGAAAAAGAGGCCATGGGTTGGAAAAAATATGTGGGTGCAATGTTGCTCACAAATTTAGTCATGCTGCTGATCCTTTATGCTGTATTAAGGCTGCAGAAGTATTTACCGCTCAATCCTGATGGTATTGGGAATATGCCAACAGCATTAGCATTCAATACAGCGATTTCGTTTATTACCAATACAAACTGGCAGTCGTATAGCGGTGAAAATTCATTATCTTATTTATCCCAGATGGTTGCGATTATATTCCCCATGTTTACATCGGCTGCTACGGGTTTTGCCTTGGCAATAGCTTTTATCCGAGGTCTGATTGGCAAGCAAGATAACCTTGGAAATTACTTTGTTGATCTACTGCGTGCTATTACACGAGTATTTTTACCACTTTCTATATTAGTTGCACTGTTTCTAGTTTTTCAAGGGGTTCCGCAAACCTTTATGGGTGCAGTGGATGCAACTACGTTAGAAGGAGCCAAGCAAACTATTACGCGAGGGTTGGTTGCTTCACTGGAATCGATTAAACATATTGGTACGAATGGTGGTGGGTGGTTTGGTACGAATGCAGCCCATCCATTTGAAAATCCAACACCATTAACGAATTTGGTTCATATTCTCAGCTTGATGCTATTACCCACTGCATTAGTGTATGCATTCGGCGTGATGATCAAAAACAAAAAGCAAGGCTGGACCATTTTTGCGGCAATGGGTTTAATCTTCATTGTCATGATCGGTACCGTATTTTTTGCTGAATATAAAGGCACACCTGCACTACAATCGCTTGGAATTCATGGAAATATGGAAGGTAAAGAAGTACGTTTCGGGCTTTCAGAGTCCGCACTTTTTGCAGCTTCGACAACGGCTTCGACAACAGGTTCAGTTAATAATATGCATGAATCGCTCACACCAATCGGAGGTCTAGTTCCTATGGCGGGAATGATGCTGAACAATGTGTTTGGCGGTAAAGGTGTCGGATTATTAAATGGTTTAATGTACGTAATCCTGTCGGTGTTTATATGCGGCTTGATGGTTGGGCGAACCCCAGAATTTCTCGGTAAGAAAATTGAAGGTAAGGAGATTAAGTTGGCTTCGATTGCTTTGCTGATTCACCCTGCTATAATTCTGGTCTCGACTGCAATTGCACTTTCACGACCTGAATCAGTTAATTCGATTTCGAATTCGGGGTTTCATGGACTTAGCGAGGTACTGTATAACTTTACATCAGGTGCAGCGAACAATGGCTCTGCATTCGCCGGGCTGACTACGAATACGAATTTTTATAACATGGCTCTTGGTCTTGTTATGCTAGTTGGCCGTTATATCTCGATAATAGCTATGTTGGCTATTGCAGGGTCGCTTGCAACTAAACGGGTGGTGCCTGTATCAACGGGAACATTACGTACGGATACTTCATTATTTACAATCATTCTCATGTTAGTCATTCTCATCATCGGCGCATTAACCTTTTTCCCAGCCGTCGCAATAGGCCCAATCGCCGAGCATTTAGGTTTGTATCATTAAATTAGGAGGCTCTATATGGCTAAGGAAAGAAGTAAAACCATGTCCAAAGAAATGGTGACCCGTGCAATTTGGGATGCAATAAAAAAATTAAATCCAAGCGTCATGATCAAAAACCCTGTCATGTTTGTGGTTGAAGTGGGTACTTTAATTACACTCATTTTATCGATAGCACCAAATGCGTTTGGCACGACAACCGGTGGGCAGGGTTATAATATTGCGGTGTTCTTCATTTTATTATTTACCTTGCTTTTTGCAAATTTTGCTGAGGCTATAGCTGAAGGGCGAGGAAAGGCCCAAGCGGACACATTGAGGAAAACAAAATCAGACACAATCGCACGTCAGGTGCTTAAAGATGGTTCATTCAAACAAGTGTCCTCAACAGAATTAAGGAAAGGCGATATCGTACGTGTAGAAACAGGTGAGGTAATTCCATCAGATGGTGAAATTATCCAAGGACTTGCTTCAATTGACGAATCAGCGATTACCGGTGAATCTGCACCTGTAATTAAAGAATCAGGGGGAGATTTTTCATCTGTAACAGGCGGGACACGTGTCGTTTCTGATTTTATCATCGTTAAAGTACTGACAGATCCAGGTGAATCTTTTTTAGATAGGATGATTGCTTTAGTAGAAGGGGCAAAACGCCAAAAAACGCCTAATGAAATTGCATTAACAACATTGTTAGCCGTATTAACTTTGATTTTCTTGATTGTCATTATGACCATAGTACCGATGGCTAAATATCTCAATGTGGATTTGGATATAGCAACTTTAATTGCTTTGTTGGTATGTCTAATCCCTACTACCATTGGCGGATTGCTTTCTGCGATTGGGATTGCCGGCATGGATCGTGTCACACAATTTAATGTATTGGCTATGTCAGGTAAAGCGGTTGAAGCTGCTGGTGATATCGATACCATGATACTTGATAAAACAGGAACAATTACGTTCGGTAATCGGATGGCGGCTGAGTACGTCCCAGTTGGAGGAGCAACTTTAAATGATGTCACACTTAAAGCTTTACAAGCCTCTGTTAAAGATGAAACACCAGAAGGACGTTCTATTGTTGAGCTAGCTCACAAAATGAATGTGAATTGGGATGAGAAAGAGTATGCAAACGCAGAAATCGTTGATTTTACTGCCCAAACCCGTATGTCTGGCTTAAACCTTACGGATGGGACAGAAATTCGTAAAGGTGCTGTCGATGCCATTAAGAAATATGTTACAGCTAAAGGTGGCAAGGTTCCAGATGATCTAAATGATAAATCAGATCGTATTGCCAAAGAGGGTGGAACTCCGCTTGCTGTTTCGGTTAATGATCAAATCTTCGGTTTAATTTATTTAAAGGATACTGTAAAACCAGGGCTGAAGGAACGGTTTGCAGAGCTGCGTGCAATGGGGATTAAAACCATTATGTGTACGGGAGATAATCCTTTAACAGCAGCCACCATAGCTCGCGAAGCTGGAGTTGATGAATTTATTGCAGAAGCTACACCTGAGGATAAAATCGCAACGATAAAGCGAGAACAGGGGCAAGGCAAGCTGGTAGCTATGACTGGTGATGGAACGAATGATGCTCCTGCACTTGCGCAAGCTGACGTTGGATTGGCCATGAACTCCGGAACAATGGCAGCAAAAGAAGCGGCGAATATGATTGATTTGGATTCGGATCCAACCAAGCTGTTGTCGGTAATTTCTATAGGTAAACAACTGTTGATCACAAGGGGGTCGTTGACGACTTTTTCTATCGCCAATGATATTGCTAAATATTTTGCGATTATTCCAGCGATGTTTATTATTGCCATACCACAGCTGCAATCGCTAAATATTATGCATTTGGATTCACCAAAATCTGCGATTTTGTCGGCATTAATTTTCAATGCGATCATTATTCCGTTGCTTATCCCTGTTGCCATGAGAGGGGTGAAATATATTCCTTCTTCGGCTAACAAGCTGCTAATTCGCAACATTTTTGTTTATGGTATAGGCGGTGTAGTTGTTCCTTTCTTAGGCATTAAAATTATTGATTTGATCATCCATGGTTTGGTGTAATTCAATTTATAAAGATAATGCTTACGATGCTGGCTTGCTTAAGCAAGCCCTGAAGTTAATGCTTACGATGCTAGTTTTCTTACGAAAACTCTAAGGAGAATGGATATGAAATTATTATGGATAGCAATACGAACCTCGGTTGTACTACTGGTAATATGTGGATTTATCTATCCGCTTGTAACAACTGGAATTGCTCAGGTACTGTTTCCGAAACAGGCGAATGGCAGTTTAGTTGAAGCCAATGGTGTCGTTCAGGGCTCGGAATTACTCGCCCAAGAATTTACCTCACCTAAATTGTTTCACTCTAGGTCCTCAGCTGCGGGTTATAATCCCACAAGCTCATCCGGATCCAACAAAGCTGTTGCTTCAGACGATTATATAAAAGCAATCAAGGAACAGGTTGATGCGCTTAAGCTGGAGAACTCGGCATTGAAAGATATTCCAGCCGATTTAGTCACTACATCTGGCTCTGGCTTTGATCCAGATCTTTCTATAGCAGGTGCACAAGCTCAAGTTCATCGAATCAGTCAAGCGACAGGTATAGCAGAAACGGATTTAAATAAATTGATTGATGACACTAGTAAAAGCAGACAGCTTGGTATTTTTGGAGAACCAAGAGTGAATATATTCCAGTTAAATCGCGAGCTTTTGAAGCAAGTGAAATTGTAAGTTTTCGTGTAACCACTCCTAATCCATTAGGGGTGGATTTTTCAACTTTAAAGTTTTATTAAAGGTAAGCTAGTGATGGGGGTAAAAGCTTTGGACATTATAGACTTACGGCTGGCCAAGCTTTCTCACAATAGGGATCGCGATTCTTTTGAACAATTGGTTATTTTATATAAAGATAGCCTATTTAATCTCGGCTACAGAATGTTGAATAATAGATTGGATGCTGAAGATATTGTACAAGAAACCTTTCTAAGGGCTTATAAACACTATGATAGGTTTGATGGAGTCCATAAGTTTTCGACTTGGATTTATCAAATTGGGATTAATTTATGCATAGATTGGTTACGTAGGCGCAAACTTAGATATTCTTTAGATGCCAGAACCTATGATGGGGATGGAGTAGAACTGTATGATAGAACACCTGGTCAAAATCCAGACCCCGAAAGAGAAGCTCTACTAAAGGAAACACATGAACTAGTTTATAAAGCTATTGATAGCTTGCCACATAATTATAAATCTATTGTGGTGTTAAGATACCTCCATGAGCTTTCCTTAAACGAAATTAGTGTAATTGTCGCAATGCCAGTGACAACTATTAAAACTAGAATTCACCGTGGCAGAGAGTTTCTGCGTAAGAAGTTGTATAAAGAATATATGTTTTGATAGGAAAGAGTTGTGAGTTTCTATGTATAGGGAGTGGTATTTATGGAGCGTAAACCCATTATCCTTGTTGTCCAGGATGATAAACCAATTCGGAATTTACTATGTGTTTCGCTTAATTACGAGGGGTATAAATGCTTGGATACCGAAAGCGGTAAAACAGCTATTTCACTTGTTTCTTCCCATCATCCGGACCTAATTATTATGGACTTAAATCTTCCAGATATGGAGGGTCTAGATGTTATTAAACAGGTACGTCCTGTCACTAAAGCGGCGATAATTGTGGTATCCGTACGTGGTCTTGAACGAGAGAAAGTGAATGCCTTAGACAGTGGTGCAGATGACTACTTGACTAAGCCCTTTAGTTTAGGCGAACTTTTGGCTCGGGTTAGAGTAGCATTTAGACATTTGCATCAATTTAGTCTACCTCAAAATCCTACTTTATTTACAGTAGGTGAATTGAAAATTGATTTCGAAAAACATCGTGTTTTTTTGTCAAATGAAGCCATACACCTTACACCCATTGAATACAAACTGATAGCACTTATGTCTAAATATCCGGGAAGAGTTTTAACATATAAATTTATAATGGATGAGATTTGGGGTTTACCTTCAATCAATGATACGAAGACTCTTCGGGTATTCATGGCAAATATACGACGAAAAATCGAAAAAAAACCTGCTGAAACAAGGTATATATGGACTGAAATGGGTGTTGGATATCGACTAGCAGATGAATAGTAACTTATTTGAGATTGAAGCCTTATCTATAGGCTTCTTTCTTTATATAAAATCTTAACAACATCTTTATAGAGAATGATGGGATCTTAACACTGTTTTTATTTATTTTTTGATAACATATTCATATCGACTTGTTTGATACGCAATTCATCCGGATATATGTGAGAGTATAGCCGATGAAACAAGCATAGTTTTTAGTAAATTATATGTTTTTTCTGTTGCATGTTGCTGATGTTGCGAAACTCACTTGGGGATAGGTATAATAATACCTGAGTGAACAAGCAGGGGGCACATGTATGGAAAGTCAGTATGATGAATTGGCTGCTTATTTTTTGCGCGTATCGATCGATGTATTCGGTGTGTACCAATCTATTCTGGATTCGGGTATTCATCAAGGGCATAAATACAAGGCCACGACTCATTGCGCTTTGCTGATCGCTTTGAAAGGCGAGGCCGATTTTAGATATGATGGTACAAGCTATGTTATGTATCCCGGAAGAGCTATACTTGGTGGATTGAATCGGAATTTTGAAATTATTGTGCACACTGCCCAATTTGAATATTTTTTGGTACACTATCTGCCAATTGTACCAGATCCCAAACAATCTTTACTGATGGTAAATGTAAATGAGTTGCATATCAATATGGATGCTGCACTGCTGCAAATGACGGAAGAGCTACGCAGGCTTTCTACAAGTCTTGGTAATATCGAGCTTTTGGAGAAAAAGACATTATTTTATCGACTGCTCAATAAAACACTTCTGTCCGAGCGTTACCAGCAAAATAGTGAAAGCCAGCCGATGATGGAGCAGACGATTGACTATATTCGGAAGCACTATATGGAGGCACTCACACTAGAAAGTTTGGCGGAACAGCATGGGATGAAGGCAAAGTACTTCTCATATTTGTTCCAAAAATACACCGGGATGGGCCCAATTAACTATTTAATTAAATATAGAATGAATTTGGCTTATGAGCTGTTGATGACTGCCTCTTTCTCGGTACGTGAAATTGCCAAAAGCGTTGGTTATGTAGACGCCTACTATTTCAGTAGATTATTCAAGAAGCATACAGGGTTGGCACCTACAGCAGTAAAACAGCTTGGCGGAAATAATCCATCTTAAAATCGGGAAATCCTCTATTTGCCTAAATTAACCGTAATGATATTATTGTTAAATGATAATGAAAATCGTTATCAATAATACCATGGTTAGTGAGAGGAAGACTGAAATGAGAATCAAGACGAATAAACGGCTAATGCCGATGCTTGCTGTATGTTTATTGTTTATGGCTATAATTGCAAGCGCATGTTCTAACAAGACAGAAACGAATACTGAGAATAGTGCTGCACCTAACACACCTGCGGCTACTGCTGTAGTAACTGATAATGCCGCCAGTCCAAGTCCGGAAGCAAGCGCACTTGTGGGTGGCAGCTTTCCACGGACAGTGGACAGTGCGAATGGTCCTTTAACCATTGAGAAGAAACCGCAAAAAGTGGCACTGGTGCATTGGGGTTTAATGGACGATTTATTGACCTTTGATTTGCCATCGATTGGCTTAGCGCTGCCATTTACTGCCAAGCAATCGAGTTTGGATACGGAGCAGTACAAGCCTTATGCTGATAAATTTAGTGAAGTGGTTTTTGTCGGCGAGAATACGGAAGTTAATTTGGAAGCATTGCTTGCATATGAGCCGGATCTGATCCTGGCGGGGACTGTTACGAATGAGAAGATTCTAAAAGAACTATCGCAGATTGCTCCGACTCTACTTATCGATGAAGAGAAGACGAATGTTTGGGGAGATTGGCAAGCAGTCGTTACCAAGTTCGGCGAGGCACTCGGGCAGGAAGAAAATGCTCAGAAGTTTATCGATGAGTATGCTGCCAAAGTAGTGGCTGCGAAGCTGCAATTAAGCGGTATAGAAGGTACTGTTGCTTTTGTTCAAGTTAGGGAGAAAAACATGTATCTGCAAGGGACGAATTATGCGGATCAATTCTATGAAGCGCTTGGCCTTACACCGCCAGAAGCAGCAAAAGGTGAAGGAGCAGAACTGACACTTGAAGGACTGAGTGTCATAAATCCAGATCATCTAGTGCTTGGTTATTTCAATTACACGGATACTACGTTGCCTGCTCTCTCCGATGAATGGGGAAAAAGCGAGGTGTGGAAAAAGCTGAAAGCAGTAGAGCAAGGCCATGTATATGGCATAAATGGAGCACTTGCATTTGGATTTGGTCCCATCGGTAGAGCTTATGGCATGGAGATTATAGCAAAAGAGTTGAAATCGAAATAAGATTATAGGTGTGAATCACCAAAAAAAGACTACAGAATAAAGTGTCTACTCCATGCTTAGGTATGGGAATAGGCACTTTTTTGACCTGGACAGGTACAAGTGCCTAACCGATAAACACGAGACTCATTAATGCAAATATAATAAAAGATTTAATTAACGGTTTTATATAATCAAATGGAAAATAAACTAAGTTTTCGGGTTCAAGAATTTGCTTGATTCTAAAATTCATTGTCGAATTTGTAAAACCTATCCCAATTGAAACGGGGATATTTTTTTTTATTCGATTTATTTTTAACAAAGCTTTACTTAGTCCAAAGGAAGAATTCATTTTGGAAATGGCATATTGATCTGCCATTAATTCTTTACATATTTTATAGTGATGTACTAATATTTTTATGATGGGGATATAGTTAATGGCATCTAAAATAAGGGTTACTAAAAAAACTTTTAGAGGATCATAATTTTTAAAGTGATATTGTTCATGCAGGATGATTGCCTCAATTTCTTGCTCATCAAATTGAGTTAAAACAAATGTGGATAGTATGATTCTTGGTTTGAATATCCCTATAGTTAAAGCAATAAATCCTGGATGTTCAATTACACATATTTCTGAATTGGAATGGCTATACTTCGCTTTGATATGCTTAGATGACAAACTATGTTCGTTTTCGTTAAAATACCGATTCCATTTTAAGGTCAAAGTAATTTGTTTGAAAATTCTAATACATACACGTAAGAAGGTGTAGATAATTAATATAAATGAGCCAATGTGAAAGAGAAAATGTAATTGAGAGAATTCTATAGTTATCTTTAAGAGGCAGTTAAAAATCCCCCAAGTATACTGTAAGCCGTATAAGGTATGAGTTATATATAAGCCCATGTTTAACAAAACAAGGGTACATAACAGTAGAATGGATAAGAATATTAAATTGCTTTTAAGCTGTACATTCATGGGGTGATTCTCCTTCTCAAGTCTTCAATTTTTTGCTCCAGCTTAGCTATCAGCCCAGGGTCAGTATCTTCCAGTGCCTCTATCATTTGATTCAGCACTAGATCGCCAAATTCATAAACTAAGCCATGAGTAACTTCCCTTGTTTGTTCTTCAATAAATTGCTCCTTAGTTTGGATAGGTTCATAAAAAGTGAGTTTACTTCGTCCGCTGCCTAAGCTTTTTTTGTGCAGATGCCCTTTTTCATTTAACCGATTCATAACGGTCATGATAGCGTTAAAAGACAAATTATTATCCTTGTTTAAGGAATCCTGAATTGTTTTAATGGTCACTTTATTATAAGCCCAAATAAGCTCCATTACTTTCGATTCAAGCGGTCCAAAAAAACGATTTAATCCTGCTTCGTACATTTTGTATTTTATGATTTTCAAGTTTTTCACTTCCCTAATTTTAGAAATACATATCATTAATATATGATACAAATCGTATCTAGTCAAATATATATTTTACTTGACAAGTTACAAATTGTATCATAGATTAAAAGATGAGGATATGTAGTGCTTTATTTTTCATTAGGAAAGGGGAATAATAAAATGCTTAATCAGAAGGAATTACTGGATGGCAACTATGATTTTAGTACATATATAGATCCAACTAGCAATAAATATAAGTGGCGTGTTCAAACGTATAATCAAGAGTATAGTCGCTTAAAAAAGTTTTTACCCTCTAAGGGACGTCTTATGGATATTGGCTGTGGTTTAGGAACATTTTCTGAATTATTCGGGGATGACTGGGAAAAGTATGGGATTGAATTGTCAGATTATGCTAAAAGTGTGGCAACCCAGAAAGGGATTAATTTTGATATTAAAGCTTGTGAAGAAGGAAGCTTTGATCTTATTGTATTTAGAGGCAGCCTTCATTACATGGAACCGTTAGAAATCCTATCCTATTCAAATAAGATGCTAAAACCAGGTGGTATTATAGCGTTTTTAGCGGCACCCAATACTTCAAGTATTTATTACAAATTATTCAATGACTTACCCATGCTAGAAAAAGATATAAAACACTTTTTAATTTCGGATAAAGAATTACGGAAAATACTAGAAGAGATGAATATGGTAATGTTAGAGATTAATAAACCTTATCTAAATACACCTTACGCAAGACCAATCAGAGACTTTGGATGTTTTATTATCAATTTGTTCGGAGCCAGATTAAAATTCCCATTCTACGGAAATATGTTTGAATTATTCGCTAGGAAGAATGCGGGCGACAAAGGATTATAATAATTAATTTTATACGGTTTTGAACCTAACATGATAATTTGTCGCCAATTCACAAAAGCGTTGAAAGGTTATTTTAAAATCACTTGTCATAGTCATACTGCTAATAAGATAAATATCGAGGTTTTCATCATTTCTGCATAAATCATAAATATTAAGAATTGCCGTGCTTCCGAACGAATACAAATTTACCTTTTGAATTTTGTTGCTTATCATAATTAGATACAACAATTCAATGGGAAGCTTCTTTGGCAAAATCTCAATTTGTTCGGAATTTGTTTCAATAGACAAACTTTCTCCTGGATGCTGCTTGATAAAGATTGGTGAATTTGATTTGTTCACACTTGCACTTACTTTTGCAAAAAATTGTTCCATGTATTGATTTCTATTAGCAATCCCATCATGCCACGATTCAGTCAGTACGACCGAAATTATATCGTGTCCCTGCACTTTTCGATCTATTTCCCTGAGCTCTGGATAGATCATATTCAACTCATTAACTATTTTAGGCATTCCTAAAAAGTCCTTTAATTTTAAAGGGAGCTGCTTAACCTTATGGCGAAGCTGGTTTCTTGGGTCTTCCATAATCAACTCAGGACGCTGCACCCAGACAGAATTTACCCATTTTAAGCTACCTATGTATCCTCCTGGAAGACCCATTAAAGGTGCAAGTCTTTTTAAAAATCTCATATGTAATTTCGTATGTGTGCTGTTATTAATATAGTTACCAAAGCCCTCTTCGAAAATGGTCACTCTTTTGCCTTCACTGCTGAAATGTCTTAGAATGGCATATTCCACTGCAACAAAGTCATGAGCCAGAAAAAGTTCGGAATACTCCGAAAGGTCCGAGAGTATGGGAGGGAGAAACTTTCTCCAAGATCTATAGAAATAATATTTTTTAAGAGGATTTAATTCTAGCTTGTACTTATCTAAAGTCCCATCATCAAAAAACATGACTTTACCCCAAACCCCGGTTTCCCTTACTTTATTACAAAAATCTTCTGCTTCACAAAAATGGTTAAGTATTAATAAATCACAATCCTCGAATCCACAGCCTTCCTTAATTAGTCTAGCTATCATATATTGGTAAGGTTTGGTGCAAATAAACAAGCGTTTTTGCTTCCCCTTAATCTTTTCCATAAGTTTCTCCCCTTTCTTGGATTCGGTTACATTATAATGAGTCTAATTAATATTCATACTTGTAACATATATTACGATACATTACGTATCGTGTCAAAGGTATTTTTCCTAAATCCGGAAAATCAACCATGGGTCCTAGTTCTGCAACTAATTAGAATAAAATGCGTCTTTAATGTAAGCAAATGGAATTAATTTAGGATGACCGATTTAGACAGAACAAAAAAGGAGTCAAATTATGCTTATATACGTTTTCTTTTTTATTTGTTTTATTTTTAGTTTAATCGCTGTTTCCAACAACAAAGACGGAGAACATCTTAAACATTTTCTACAGTCCCTTATCCTTTATTCCATTCTATTTTGTATCATAAAGATAAGCCTTTATCTTAATTTATTGACCAATGGTTCATTTAAGTCTAGCACTATAAACATATTCGTTATTATCATTTTAATATCTTATTTGATATATCAGTTCAGAGAGGTTAGGTCTAGGTCAGATAGGCTTGATTGAGTATATAGAAACCCTTAACTAATTAAGAGCTAAGGGTTTCTGCTTCATGGGCTGAGGTTGAGCCATTGCCATTAACGTAGCGGACAGTCAGAAAGAGCTTGATAATCGCAAGTATTGAGGATACAGCCTGCTTCATTCACGTTTTTCAAAGAATGTAATACAAACTCCATCAAGATCGATAATAGCAAATTCAAGGTTTCCCCATGGCTTCATTGAGAGTTTACCATTTGGGTGTACGACACCTGCACTTTGGTAAGTTTCGTACAACTGCTCTACACCTTGGACATGAATCCGAAAACTTGTCCACTCAGCGAGTTTTTGATCGTTTGTCTGGTAGAATAAGATTTCTACATCACCACGAATAACACCACCGTATCCGTTAGGCTTAAAACCCAAGACATCAAAGTAAAACTGAATAGTCTTCTCAACGTCCTTAGAAGGACTTAGAGGTGTGATTCCCCGAAAAACTGTACCGTCTGCCATAGTAACACTCCTTAAATTAGTTATTTGAACCCCAAGCATGGTATCTATACAAATTGTATCACTGTGTAAAACTAGAAAC
Source organism: Paenibacillus psychroresistens (assembly GCF_009728935.1). Lineage (GTDB taxonomy): Bacteria > Bacillota > Bacilli > Paenibacillales > NBRC-103111 > Paenibacillus_AC > Paenibacillus_AC psychroresistens. Next base: position 1,580,283 of record NZ_CP034235.1, read on the forward strand.
AACCTAATCTATAATCAAAACGGACTAAAGTCGAAAGGATTTTGATAACAGTGAAAGAGAATGTATTGATATTGTTGAATTCAATCCCTAAGTTAGAGACAGGAAAACGATTTATTCTGGGTATTGATGGATTAAGTCGATGTTGAATGGCTGAAAGAAAATTTGTTCGCGAAACTAAAAGGAGCCACCCTGCTTAACCTTCCATTTTATGATAACGAGTCTGATACACATCGGATGCAGAACGTAAACATTCCTGAAACTTGTGTAATTCTAATTGAGGGAGTATTTCTACAACGAAAAGAGTGGAATGGTCTATATGATTTTATAGCTTATTTGGAATGTCCAAGGGATATAAGGTTTTCTCGTGAAAGCAGCTCAACTCAAATGAATATTGAAAAATTTAAGAGTAGGTATTGGAAAGCAGAGGACTATTATTTAAATACAGAAGCTCCAACAAATAATGCCGACAAGATATTAAAGAATTAGAATATTAGTTTAAAAAACCATGAGGAGTGATTAGTATGCACAGTATGATATGTGAAGACAAGAGAAATTTATAAGTAATAGAGATACCAGATTTTATCGAAGGAGTGGGTAAGGATGTCTTGTTTTATTTGTGATAAACATGCTGGGACTAATAACCAACCACCGGGAGGCTACATTTATGAAGATGAGATAGGCTGCAAACGATGCTTAACTAGATATATTTCCCAAAGATCGCGATACAAACTAAGTATAAAATGAAGGAGGAAGCAATTATGCAGAAACAAGGTTCAGAATCACTGGTTCAAGCGAAAATTAACGGTCATTTTCTCTATGTGAGGGATATAAGGAAGGCTATGAATATGTACAGCAGTCTTTTCGGTCTTTCTATAAAGGAAGAGAACTTTTTGTTTGGTCATCTATATTTTATGGATAACGGTGTAATATTAGATTCTGATGAAATGGAAGGAAGACCCATACCTGATTGGTTACCTGTATCTTTGAAACTAGAGTCCATGGATATTGATAAGTCAAAAGCATATTTAGAGGAGCACGGTTTTAAAATATCTTTCGGAATCGATCGTGGTCCGAATGTGTCTTGGTTGCTTTTTAAAGATCCTGATGGGAATACCTTAATGATGTGTCAGGACCACAAAACAATCGATTGAGTGCTTTAGAATAAAATATTTTTAATAAATGTGTAAGAAAATGAACCTCATTTTCGTTATTAGTGTGAAATCGAATAAGAGGGAGATGATTATCTGGAAAACTGGAGATATTGCCTGTATCTGACAAGATCACCTTGGGATGCTGAGGATCTTTTTCAAGAGACCTTGTTGAAGACCTTTGGAATGATAGCCAAAATCAAACAACCAATCATCTCCAAATCTTTTCTTTTTCGCGTCGCCTCCAATAAATGGATCGATGAATGTCGGAGGAATAAAGTAAAACTTGTCCCTTATGAGGAAAACGCTTCAGCATTTGGAACAGTGACTGATATGGATAATTTAGAGTCTGAAGACGGTATCAGAAGGATACTGAAACAATTATCTCCGAAACAAGCGGTAATATTACTGCTCATAGACGTTTTTGAGTTCAATGGAAAAGAAACGGCTGAACTTCTAGGTTCGACCGAAAGTGCTGTGAACACTGCCATACATCGAGCGCGGAATAAATTGCGTAAGACCACAGGAGCGACCGAAGAGAGTGAAGATATACCTATATCGCGTATAAAGAAGAACGCGGTGAACGAAGAAAATGAGGATGTGCTCAAACAATTCGTCGTAGCTTTCCGAAAGCGCGACTTTGTGAAATTGATTGAAATGCTGGATGAACACGCCGTTGCGAACGTTATCGTACATAACAGTGCCGAATATGGTAAAACAGTCATTACTAAATCTTCACTGGCGGGCTGGGAGAACATCCATACTCAATTGGATATTCAAAGAGTATTTTTATGGGGATGACCAATTGTTGTATTCCTGTCTGAAAGCGATGGAGCCCCGGAGTTGTGGGATATTAATACAATTGAAATAGAGATGGGGAAAATCGTCCGCTGGGATTCCTACTATTTCAGTATGGAACTGTTACGGGAAGCTGCGAGAACATTAAAGCTGAAGGCTGACACATCAAAAGCAGCATACGGAAAAAAATGGTCAGAAAGGACGTAGTTTAATGTCAAAACCAAAGCTAACCTCAGTTGATAGCATCTATATTCCAGTAAAAAAACGAGAACACTCAATGAATTGGTTTTTACAACATTTTGATCTTATTATTGAAGGAGACCACTTGAAAATTGGACATACAGAATTATTCTGTGTGGAGACAACTGATGAAAGAACAACAAATTTTGCAACCAACGCTTGGCAACAGGAAGAAAAATGTTATGAAATGCCCGCGTTTTGTTTTAGATCTGATAATCTTAGACAATTGCATGAAGATCTTAAAAATGAAAATGTAAGAGTGACTGAAATAACAAGCTATAATTGGTTTGAAGAATTCGATTTTTTTGATTTAGATAACAATAAATTTAAGGTATGGAAGCCGAGCGAAGCCAGACATGGTTTTATGGTATGACTTAAGGACCCAAAGCTGGGTTCTTTTTTCTTTTTTTAAAAAGTCGCAACAAAAGGTTATCAAGTTCGTTAAATAGTAGGGGGACAATGACAGGTTACATTTATAATTGTAGGAACAAAATACTAACGTAGGATGATGTTGCGGTGAAAAAGCTTTTGGCAATAGCAGTAATTCTTTCGATTTTAACTTTATCAGGTTTATCGGCGTATGCCGATCAGACCAATGTCCAGTTGGATGATATAAGCGGACATTGGGCTGAAAAATACATAAAAGACCTTGTTGGCAAAAACATTCTTGAAGGTGACGAGCAGCATCATTTCAATCCGGATCAGCATGTTACACGTGAACAATTTGCGGCTATGGTGGCAAGGATGTATCTTTTGAATAATAGTTCTACCACCCAAAATTTTGTCGACGTGCCACAAGGTCGTTGGTCATTTAATGATGTAGAGGCTACAAAAGACTATTTTGATGCATTCAAATCTCTGAATGGTGACTATGAATTCGCTCCTACCAAAGGGGTACAAAGACAAGATGTTGCAGTTACTCTAGTCAAAGTGATGATGAAGATGAATTCCATCCAATTGATGGATGCTAAAGCTGCTGACCAATTGCTTCAAGGAAAGTTTAAGGATGCGGGCAAGATTGCAGTCCCACTTCGGCCATACTTAGCCACAGCAGTACAGAACAAACTTATTCATGGGGACGATAAAGGCCAATACAATCCGGATCAAATACTTACTCGTGCAGAGTCAGCGGCATTGCTCGATCGTATCGGAGGTGTAAAGATCAAGCAGATCAAGCTAGGCAACGTGTTCTCCGATAATGAGAGTGCTTCATTCACAGTGGAGACATCGGAAAGTCAGCTTACTTGGACTGCAACCGACTTCCGAGGCAAGCAGGTTGCCAGTAGGACCGAAGCTGTAACTGGGACTACGGCGGCTATTCAATTGCCTAGACTTGGCAGCGGATACTATACCTTTCAGGTTACGGCGCTTTCCGGAGATGACGTAATGGGTTCAGCCAAAACGTCCTTTGCCGTCCTGCCGAAAATCGATCTGACCCAGACACCCTCTACACCATTCGGTATAGCCACCCATTTTGGGCAGCTCTGGAGTCCGGAAATGATTCCGCTTCTGGAGCAAGCTGGTTTGAAAAACATTAGGGACGAAATGTATTGGGGTGTTTTGGAAAAAGCAAAAAACGTTTACACGTACCCTGCAAATTATGATAAGTATTATAACGAGTTGAAGAGCCGGGGCATGGATGCATTTGTGGTGCTTTCATACACAAACTCATTATTTGACAAAGGGAGTACTCCTTACACAGACGAAGGTAGGCAGGGCTTCGCCAATTATGCGAATGCGATGTTGAATCATTACTCCGATGTAAAGTGGGTCGAAGTATACAATGAATTTAACATTGGCTATGGTGATCAAGGGAATGGTCCCGCAAATTCCATGCCTGACTATTATTATAAGCTGCTGAAAAAAACCTATCAGACCGTGAAGGCTTCCCACCCGGATAAGCTAATTGTAGGGCCAGTCACGTCTGGCATTCCTTTGAAATGGTTGGAGCAATTATTCCAGCTTGGCGGTCTGAATTATATGGACGTGGTATCCGTACATCCTTACAGTTACCCAGAATCTCCAAAAATGTTGGAGCGGGATTTGGCGAATTTGCAGGAATTGATCAAGAAATATAACAACGGCAAAACGAAGCCAATTTGGATTTCGGAGATAGGATGGCCAACAGGGGATGACTCCCGCATGATTGAGGAAAACGTCCAGGCCAATTATGCAGTGATCAGCAACGTTGAAGCACTTGCAGCTGGTGTCCAAAAGCTGATCTGGTACGATTTCATGAACGACGGTACAGATCCGCACAATGTCGAGCACAATTTCGGAATCATCCGGAACGTTAACGATCCAATGGGTAAGTATGCACCTAAGCCTGCTTATGTAGCTTATGGCACCATGACAAGACAAATCGCCGACAAGCCTTTTCTGAAAAAAGAAACCATAATAGACGGCATTAATTCTTACTTATTTGGCAGTAACAGTAAGGCTACTCGTGTGATGTGGAATGAATCCGACAAACCGAAGCAGGTCAAAATTAAAACGGAATTGCCGCTCACGGTCACGGATATCATGGGTGAGCAAAAGATCTTAAATCCTGCGCAGGACGGAAATGTTTATCTTACAGTTTCGAATGATCCAATTTATACGTGCCTCTGCTCTACGAGGTTGGTTCTCTGAGAAGAGTGGAAAGCTATCGAGTTTTTAATGAAAAGAATATGCCAAAAAACACTTCAAACAATGCTTCTTAGGATGGTATCCATTATGACACCAACGTCAAGCCGGGGATTCACGCATAAAAGAATGGGCTGCTCGTTTAAAACTTGCAGTCCATTTTTTTTGCATAATTATAGCTACATAACTCCTTTTTGAGGTATGCGAATTGAAACTTTGGTGCCAATACCCAATTTACTATAAATGGATACTCCATATTCTTCCCCAAAGGCTAGTTTAATTCGTTTATCTACGTTTGAAATCCCATAGCTCTTAAACTCATTTATATCCTGCTTTAATTGCTCAACAACCTCAGGAAGCATGCCCATGCCATCATCGATTACTTCTAATAGGATATCCGCATCCAGCTTAAATACTTTAATGACGATATTAATCCCCAATTCATCGTCGCAAAGAGCATGATTAATACAGTTTTCTACAAATGGCTGCAAGGTAAGCTTCACGGTCGAGTGAACACGAACCGATTCCTCAATCTGATAATGCAGATGGATGAGCTCATGAAAGCGAATTTGTTGAATGGCAATATAATTCTCAGTCAGTTTAATTTCCTCATTAAGGGTGATGATGCTTTTCCCTTTATTCAGTGAAATTCGGTAAAACTTTGCCAAATGAGCAACCATATTATGGGTTGCAGTATCTCCTTGTTTGAGAGAGAGTGCCGAGATGGAAGCAAGCGTATTATATAGAAAATGAGGGTTAATCTGAGACTGAAGCAGTTGCAGATCTGCATCCTTTTTCAATAGTTCTTTTTTATAGACTTCATTGATTAATACCTTCAAACGGATAGACATTTTGTCGAAGGCAAAAGCTAATTGGCCAATTTCATCATTGCCCATATTGCGAAATGGTGTTGAAAAATCCTCGCGTTCAACTCGTCGAATCAGCTGCAGCAAATGTTCAATGCGCTTTGTTAGCAGTCGCGCGGTGAGGTAAATTAAAATGGCTGCAAGAAACGTACTGATTAGAGCAAAGTAAATAATGCGCAGGGTAGCCAATTGAACGTTCTTCAATATGTTATGAAAAGGCAGCATAGATACGGTTTTCCAACCATTCGTTAATGTGCTGTAGACCACTAATACGGGTTCATCCGCATAAGTAGCATTAAAGCTGCCGTCCCGATTGGAGCCTATTTGATGATGAAGCAGATCATTTAAATTTCGATTTAACAGACTTTTGTTTTTGCTGCTCAGAATGGTGCCGTCCTGATCGGCGATAAAGGTTGTTTTATCCTTATTTTCTTTTTCCATTAAGGTGTAAATGTTGGTCTCAGCAATGTCGATGGTTAAAATGCCGTAAGGAAAATTCAAGCTGTTGTTATTTAATAGCCGAGATACGGAGAATAAGGGAACGGTTGCTTGCTGGGCGGGAGTCGATATATATATCGTATTCCCAAAAGTGGCTTGAACGGCCTTATACCAGGCTTTGTTCTCGACCTGTTTATCAATTTTCTTGATGAAAACGTTATCGATTGGCAAGGATGGATTTGGAGAGAAAATCGAGATGTTTTGGATATCCGGATTTGTAGTCAGTAAATTATTGAAAATATTATTAATATAAGTGTAAGCATCGAGATAATCTACATTGTCTGTATAATCGCGAATGAGATAACTGCGTAGTGTTTGATCAAGATAGAGAGATGCTGAGATCTTGGATAAGCTGTCTAATTTATTCTCTAAATTCACATTGATTTGAGCCGTAGTATTGATCATGTTCTGGTAGGCTTGATCGATTAAATCTTTTTTTGTTGTGGAATAGGAATAGTATACAAAGCATAGCAGCGGAAGAATCGAGACAATACAGAGAATAATAAAGAGCTTGCTGCGCAACCGGATATTGAGGAAGGGATGTAGGAATATTTTATGAAGCCAATGAGTACGCATCTCGAACCTCCTTTGCAATAAACGAAACGATCAATCCTTGAGTATAAGCTTACGATATTCCATTGGTGTAGTTCCATTGATCTTTTGAAAGATGGAGCAGAAATAAGAGACGCTATCATAGCCCACTTTAACTGAAATTTCATTGATCTTTAACGAGCGATCCTTCAATAATTCGATAGCCAGGTTTATCCGTCTTTTGGTGATATACTCGAGAACGGTTTCTCCTGTTCTTTCTTTAAAGATGATTCGCATGTAATTGGGCGACAGAAAAACTTCCTTGGATATTTCTTCAACCGTAAGCACCTTATGTAAAGATTGATCTATATAATGGCTGATCTTTTGAACAATTCGCGCTTTAGGATCCTGATCTTTACGAGCCAATTCGGCGATAATGGTTTCACAGATTTGCAGCAGATCAGCTTCGATTTTGTCAATCGTTTCAGATTCCTGCAAGCGGCTCAATTGCTTGGAAAACAGTAGATCCGGGTTGATATCATCAGATTGAACCATAAATTGCTGTCCCAGCGACTTAATTAAATGAATGACTCCAGCTATGATTAAATCACGGTGGATGTGGTCTGTTTTTAAAGACTGAAAAAACTTGCGTAATTCCATAACCGTTTCAATTGTTTTCATTTGTGAAATCGAACGGAATAAAGACAGCAGCAACGAATCCATATCAAGGTTGATCCGGTTAATTGTATTCAACTCTGGAAAGTGGATTAAGCTGCCTTTACCGGCATAAAATTTATAGGCGTTTGCTTCTTTTGCTTCGATTAATAAATGATGTATGGATTTCAACTGATTTTCGGCTTGAGACAAGCCCACGGTCAGTGATAGAGCATAAGTATCCTCGGCAGTTAGCTGCAGCTCCTTCCAAAAAAGCTGCTCATTTTGTTCAAATAAATGGGGCTTCACATAATGAAGTACTGCAAATGTATAATTTCCGCAGGGAATCCAATAAACATCGGAGCAAGCGTCTTGCTCCTCTTTGTATTTCTTTAGCTTCTTTTCAAGCGTTGTATCCAAGGAATTGTCGTTTGAAGGTAAATCCAAATGATCGATCGTCACATAAGCAAGGTAAAACTGCCCTGTAGCAGGAAGTGAAGCAGGGAGTAGGGTCAATAGATGCACCAATTCCACCCGCCGTGTTTCATCCGACTCTTCCATTAATTCCTTTAAATATTTCTCCATTAGCAGATAGCTGGAATGGTGGATTAATCGTTCTTCCTCGCATTTCGTTTTGATTCTTTCTATGAGGAAACGCAATTCCGTTAAATCAATCGGCTTCAATAAATAACCAGAAGCATCTACGGAAAAGGCAGATTTGATATATTCATATTCGTCATGTCCGCTTAGAAATACAATCTTAATCGATTTGTTATATTGTCTTGCACGATAAGCGAATTCCAAACCATTTAAGATAGGCATGCGTACATCGGTGAGAATGATATCGGGTTTGTACTGCTCTAGCTTTTGTAAAGCTTCTTTCCCGTTCTTAGCGGTTGCTACAACCTCGACCCCCATTTCATGCCAAGGAACATAGTTTGTCAGCATGTCTAACTCTAGTTTTTCATCATCCACGAGTAATATCTGATACATCTCTCATCACTCTCCTTGAGTTATGTCCCTATTCTACAGGATAATGCTGCATTTCAACAATGACTTGGATCTAAGAGAGATGCTTTACGCTACAAATCTGTAGAACCTATTATATTTAACATCCGAAGATGGTGCTAACATATAGACTATAGAAAGTAAGCGGATACACAAGGAGGAGCGCTATTGCAACCATACACATTGACCACGAAAACCGAGTTTCTCCCGCCAAAAAAGAAATACCAGAGATTAGCCAAGCTCTCTAGGCAAAAGTATTTGTTCATGATGATTCTGCCGGCATTTATTGTAACAACCCTTTTTGCATATGGCCCGATGTTCGGGTTATATATGGCCTTTATTAATTACAGCCCTGGGGGCGGTTCGTTTTTTTCACAATTCTTTCATAGCGAATTTGTAGGGTTTAGTTGGTTCCATTATTTTTTTAATAATGGAGATTTTTATATCATTATGCGGAATACCTTGGCTACGAGCGGGCTTAGCTTGCTCATTGGCTTTCCAGCACCTATACTTCTAGCTTTAATCATTAATGAGGTACGTCAAGGCTTCTTTAAAAAATTCGTCCAAACCGCTTCTTATCTTCCTTATTTCATCTCATGGGTTATTGCAGCGAATATTATTGTCACCTTCCTTTCTTCACAAGGGATTTTGAATAAATTACTCGTGCTGTTTCATCTTACAGATCAGCCTGTCCAATTTTTACAGAACGGCCACTATTTCTGGATTATTATCGCGATTTCGAACATGTGGAAGGATATGGGGTTCAATTCAATCATGTATCTTGCGGCTATTGCAGCGATTAATCCAGAGGTTTACGAAGCAGCCCGAGTGGATGGAGCCAACAAAATCAAACAAATGGTTCATGTTACCCTCCCGGCGCTTCGACCAACTATTGTGATTCTTATGATCCTTGCCATCGGCGGTATCTTGAACGCAGGCTTCGATCAGCAATATTTATTGCAGAATACAACAGTTTTGCATTATTCGGAAGTTATTGATACGTATGCTTACCGTTATGGTTTGCAGAACAGCATGTTTTCCTATGGTGCGGCGGTTGGAATGTTTAAATCGGTCGTGGCTCTAGTACTTGTTATCTCAGTTAATGCCATATCTAAAAAGGTCAATGAGGTATCCTTGTTTTGAGAACATCTAGGCAACCAGAAGGGAAGGAATAGCATATGCGTTTGAAAATTGAAGACCGCTTGTTTACATTTATCGTTTATTTTATTCTCCTGTTCGTTACTGTGATCACTTTATATCCGTTTTGGAATATTCTTGTGCTCTCGATTAATGATAGTCAGGACACCATTAAAGGCGGTGTATATTTATGGCCGCGTGTGCTTAACTTTAGCAGCTATAAACAAATTTTAGTGGATCGCGAAATTCTGGATGCTGTGAAGGTGACGGTTGCCAGAACAGTGATTGGCACGCCGCTTTCTATTATGGTCATTACCCTGCTGGCTTTTCCACTAAGCAAACGAGAGCTACTGGGCGGTAAAGCCATCTCCCTTTATTTTATCTTCACAATGTATTTTGGCGGGGGGTTGATTCCCTACTATATGATTCTGAAAAGCTTGCATCTGATCGACACGTTTTCTGTATTTATCATTCCAGGTTTGATGAACGTGTTCTATGTGATCCTTGTTCGCACATTCATCCAGCAGCTTCCTCCTGAAATGGAAGAATCGGCGAGAATAGACGGTGCCAATGATCTTCAAACCTTTTTTAAATTAATCCTGCCTTTAACAACGCCGGTCTTGGCGACAATAGGTTTGTTCATAGCCATAGGACATTGGAATGCTTGGTTCGATGCTTATGTGTTTACATACAACCCCAAATTAAAAACGTTGCAATCGGTATTAGTGAAAATATTAAATCAATATCAAACCGGCAGCATGATTACCAGTGCACAAGCACTTGCCAATTCGGAGAAACGATTGTCGGTTTCGCCTGATTCATTACGGATGGCAGCAACAATGGTAGCCACTTTGCCAATCATTCTGATCTATCCTTTTGTTCAAAAATATTTTGTCAGAGGGATGATGCTAGGTGCAATTAAGAGCTAATTAAAATTTAATAAGGGAGGTGATGGCAGCAAGGCTGTAAGTAAAAGTATAATGGTTAGATATCTTTATAGAATGGCAATAGCTAAACTCAATTATATTTTAGGGGGAAGAACCATGTTGAATGCTCGTAAATCGATCGCCTTATTATTGGCGCTTATGTTAGTTCTGATTGTATTTTCTGGTTGCGCCAAAAAAGCGGATAACGGCGCTGCTGCTACTAATGCCCCATCCGCCACAGATGCCGCCGTAGTTAGTCCGGCAGCTACCGATGATAATACTCCGATTAAACTTACTTTTTTTGATATGAACACTGGGGATGCTTTTGATAATGCGGTTGCTAAGGAAATTACCAAACGCACCGGAATCACATTAGAGATTCAACAACCAACAGGGAATCCGAGTGAAAAGCTGAATCTTATGCTAGCAAGCAGTGATTTGCCGGATATGGTCTTAATGTCTCGCGGCAGTGATGTTGTGGCTAAATACACAGCGGCAGGCGCAATCATTCCATTAAACGATTTAATCGATAAATTAGGACCTGATGTATCTAAAATGTATGGTGATACTTTGAAGAAAACCCGTTATTCGGATGGCAAGAATTATTATCTGTCGAATTGGTATGGACTTGAGAATGAGCCCGTATTTGGGATGAATCTTCGTAAGGATATCATTAAAGAGCTAGCGCCGGATAAAGCAGACGGCGGGACACCCTTTACTACGGATGAATTTGCAGCTTTGTTGAAGAGCTATAAAGATAAGTATCCGCAAGTAGATGGAAAGACAACCATTCCTTTATCGATGAGCGGCGAGAATATGGGAGCTACATTGGGAACGTTCAAGGGAATGTGGGGGTTAAAGTCTTATTTCGATGACAATGGTGTGTTGAAATATGATGTTAAGGATCCGAAGTATAAAGAAATGATTCAGTTCATGAACAAGTTATTCCGTGATGGTTTGATGGATCAGGAATGGGCGATTAATAAAAACCAAACATGGGAGCAGAAGATCTCCAATGGAATTGTATTTGCTTCAACAGGGGCTTATTGGGATTTAGGGAATGCGAATACAGCTTTGAAGAAGATAGGTGGAGACGACAAGCAATTATATCCGTATAAAGTGATTGCTCCAGGAGTAGACCCTGCGAAAACTACCTTTGGAGGCAGAAGCTCGCTTGGTTGGGATGCGATAGCAATTACAAAAGCTAATAAATATCCAGAGAGAACTATGAAATTGATTAATTTTCTAGCAAGTGAGGAAGGGCAATATTTATTAATGTGGGGTGTTGAAGGTAAAGATTGGGATTTGAAGGATGGCAAGCACGTGCCGAAACCTGAAACGCTTCAAGGCTTTAAAGACGACTGGGGTGGATATGTCAAGAAAACGGGGATCCGCAAATGGACATGGTTTATCAAAAATGGGCCAGGTACCGACGGAACGCCATTGGATTTAGCTGGAAGATTTATACGCGGTGATATCGATAAAATGGCATTAAAAAATCTTGCTGACTCCGTTTGGGATACATCACCTTATGACAATTTAGGACCTGTTGGCGGTACGCCAGAAACTTTACTGGCTCAAAAGATACAGGACGTCATGACTCAGGGGATTACTAAGATGATTCTCGCCAAGTCTGATGCCGATTTAAACAGCACATATGACAAAATGCTTGTAGATATGAAAAGTGCTGGTGATTCCAAAGTCGAGAGCATTATCAACGAAAACTACAATACACGAATGAAGCTTTGGAATTAATGATTATTAATTAAGCAAATGGAGGAAGTCAATGCGATTTATGCTTGGCTTCCTTATTCTATGAACTTGTTCACTAAAATTTATTTATAGAGGAGTTTAAGCATGCGAAAAATAACTTCCAAGTGTTGTTTGCTATTAGTCTTGTTTTCAATTATTTTCTTGTCAGGGGGTAATCCGTATATCATAAATCTCGATAATGCGGGATCTTTTTTAAAACCCAATTCGGCTTATGCTTCGAGTACAGAGGCAACTTATGCTTATGCTCAGACCTATGAGGCTGAAGCAGTCGCAAATATCTTAGTCGGGAATGCAGGTATAAGCAACTGCAGCAGCTGTTCAGGCGGAAAAAAGGTGGGGAATTTATATCAAGGCGCTTCGCTCCAATTCAACGAGATACATGCAAGTGAAGCGGGCGCTTATAATATTATCGTTTCCTACCTATCTGGTGACCCGCGTGCTTTTGAGATTAGTGTGAACGGAGGTCCATCACAGAATTATGCTTTCGAAAAATTAGCAGATTGGAATACGGTTGGCACACAAACCGTTACCGTGCAGCTAGCGAAAGGGGATAATACAATCCTGTTCGCTGATGGCGGGCAATATTCTCCTGATATCGATAAAATTGTTGTGTTACCGATTAATCAAAGCTATGAGGCAGAGGCGTCAGGGAACATTTTGACGGGGCATGCAGGGATAGGTGACTGTACTTATTGCTCAGGTGAGAAAAAAGTTGGCAATCTTTATCAAGGTTCATCCGTGTTATTCAATGGGATAACGGCTAGCGTTTATGGGGTTTATAAAGTCTCGGTTTTCTACATTTCAGGAGATCCTCGAACAGCAGAGCTAAGTGTTAATGGCGGTGAAGCACAGCACATTACCTTCGAGAAAACAGCTGATTGGAGTACTATCGGCAGTATGGATATGCTGCTCCCGCTTATACCTGGCGATAACACCTTGTTATTTAGCGATGGCGGTCAATACAGCCCTGACATTGACAGGATTGTAGTGACTCCCGTGAGTCAAAACTATGAGGCAGAGGCTTCAGTGAATACTAAAACGGGCAATGCTTCTACGGGAAATTGTGACTATTGTTCAGGTGGAAGTAAGGTGGGTGGCGTGTATCAAGGCTCCTCATTGGCTTTTCATGAAATTAATGTAAGCACATCTGGAAGCTATACGATGACGGTTTATTATATTTCAGGAGATCCCCGCGCTGCTAACATAAGCGTGAACGGCGGTGAAGCTCAGAATATTCTATTCGACAAAACAGTGGATTGGAGTACATTGGGGAGCCAAATCATCCCGATTAATTTAAAAGCAGGCAGTAATACGATTCTGTTCGCAGATGGCGGTCAATACTCTCCAGATTTCGATAAAATTGTGATAGCGCAAAGTCAGAGCAGCAATGTGCAGGCTTGTGAGAAGGTTAGCGGCGACGCTGCAGCTCCAGGTGAACAGATTGCGGAACAATCCTTTGGTGCTTTCTTTCACGCCGCTGAGTATGAACATGCCGTTGTTCTGACGGGAGCTAATGGGCAGAAAGTAACTTATCAATTGGACAGCGGGCTGGCAGATTATGCGTGGAACGATAAAATTATTGCCCGGGGAATATACAGCAAATTTGGAGATGCTGCAAGCAGCTGTTACTCGTCACATAACTTCTCTATGTCTGATATCCAGCCAATTCATGATGGTTTTGGCGATGGAGTTGTAGTTAAGTTTGTGAACGAGAATGTAGATAGTCCGACGATTAATCAGCTTTATTATTTTTATCCAGAAATTAATTACTTCTTTACTCGGACGGAAGTGGTGAATGAAACGCCGATCAGCACTAATTATCTGGCGCCTTTGGTAACTAATACAGATAGAGGGATTGACCTTGGCAGCTATGCCGATGATAGGGTGCTAACAGTTCCTTTTGACAATGATCAATGGGTTCGCTATCAGGCTTTGTCGATTAATTCTTCAGACACAAGTCAAGAAGTAACGGCAATTTATGACAATACGAATAGGAACGGTTTGATTGTAGGGTCTGTTTCGCATGATACTTGGAAAACAGGCATTCATTTTACAGGCGACAATAACAGACTAAACAATCTTGAATTATACGGGGGTTCATCCTCTGGGAAAACTCATGATACAGTTCCGCATGGCAGTCTCACAGGTACAAACCTCTGGTCACCAATGGCTTTTGTGGGATATTTCGCTGATTATCGCACAGGGCTGGAGGAATATGCCAAGGCCAATGCTGTAATAACTCCACCACTTTCATTTAGCGCTACTGTTCCGCATGAGGTCCCCGTTGGCTGGAATAGCTGGGCGGCTTATGGAAGCAGCTTAAGCTACCAGAATGTAATCGATACATCGGATTATTTTAAAACTCATTTACAGAGCAATGGCTTTGCCAACAAAGGCAATGTCTACATTAATCTGGATTCTTATTGGGATAACTTATCCGATACCCAGCTGGCTAACGCAGTTGCAAGGATTCACCAAAATGGCCAGAAAGCCGGTATTTATTGGGCTCCCTTTGTTTACTGGGGCGATAATATGAATCATTTTGTTGAAGGTGCGGAGCTCTATAATTATGGAGATATTGTTCTAAAAGATGATAATGGCGTTGTTCTGCCGAAGCTGGATGGTGCCTATGCGCTTGATCCGACAAATCCGGGGACTAAGCAAAGAATGGATTATTTTCTCAATAAGTTTAAGAATCTCGGAATGGAGTATATCAAGCTTGATTTTCTGACACATGGTTCACTAGAAGGCGACCACTTTGATCCTGCTGTTCAAACAGGTATCCAAGCCTATAATCAGGGAATGGCTTATGTAGCCAACATAGTCGGAGATTCGATGTTTATCAGCGAATCGATTGCTCCGCTGTTTCCAAGCCAATATGGCCATGCCCGCAGACTAGCAACGGATACGTTTGGCAGTATTGCCGATACAGAATATCAGTTGAATGCACTCACTTACGGATGGTGGCAGAATGGAACGATTTATCCTTATACCGATCCTGATCATATGGCACTTACTCGTGCAAATACGTTAACTGAAGCAAGATCCAGAGTGAATTCAGCTGTTGTTTCAGGTACGGTATTTTTCGATTCCGATGATGTTCATAACACTTCGGCACAGGAATATCTAACATCACTGCTTACCAAGGCTAGTGTTCTGGATGTAGTAACTAAAGGCAAAGCATTCAAGCCGGTTGAGGGCAATACCGGCTCGAAAGCAACGGATACCTTTGTCCTGAATGATCAAGGCACCTATTATTTGGCTGTTTTCAATTACAGTAACTCAGCTGTCAATAAAACAGTCAACCTGAGTCGGGCTGGCTTGGGAGGCAGCAGTGAGTACAAGCTAACGGATCTATGGACGGATCAAGTAACTGGGGTGCAGGGTTCACTTAATGTAAGCCTCGCTCCTACGGAATCCAAGCTTTATAAGCTCTCTTCAGTAGGATCGATGTGGTCCTCCGATAGCCATCTTGATGTTGTGATGGGTACGGTGAATGCACAATTAACATGGTCTGTCGCTCAGGATGAGCATGGGATTGAAAGCTATGTTGTTTATAAGGATCAAACATTATATGAAACAGTAAGCGGGAATGTATATGGTTTGGCAGTTAGCGGATTGAGTCCGGGTACAGCTTATACATTTACGGTTCAAGCTAAAAATTTAAATGGTGAAATTTCGACAGATGGACCCTCTGTGCAAGCTGTTACTGGGGGCAGTAATAATGACAATCCTGGAAATCCCGGCTCAACGGCTCCGGCAACTCCTGGATCAACTGTGAACGAGCCCAAAGTGACGGATATTCCAACGGCTGTGAAAGCGGGAGATTTAAGCTCAGGGATTCAAATTCAAGGAGAGAAAAACGGAATAAGCATACTAGTAATGGATGAAGGAAAAACCCTAGCATCCATTGCTTCTCAGGAGAAAGGTACTAACTATTATGCTATAGAGGTTTCAAATCCAACTAGTAACACAGGCATTTCGATTGAACTAAATGCAAAGATCATCAACGCCGCACTGTTAAAAGGTGGTAAGGATACGATTATAGAAATTATTAGTCCGTTTGGTAATTACAAGCTGCCGTTGCAATCCTTGGAGTTACCTTTAGGAACAAAGGTATTGATTGTCATTTCTAAAGCGGATGAAGCAACACTTCTGAAGGTTAAAGCTGCGACTGCCTCCGGTTTTCAGGTTGGGGAGGTAATAAACTTTGAAGTGATTACAACCGATGCTGGAGGAGTATCGAAAAAGGTAGAAGGCTTTGGCAACATCTATATTGAGCGTTCTATCCATTTGGGTGCTGTCGATCCGTCGAATTTAGCAGCGGTTATGTTGATGGATGATGGCAGTATTGTACCGGTGCCAGCCTTATTTGAAAAACAGACGAACGGCACTTATACAGCTGTGATAAACCGAACGGGCAACAGCACGTATGCAATTCTAACTGGAGCTAAAAGTTTTGCCGACATTCAAGGACATTGGGCTCAAGATAGTATAGAAACCATGGCATCACGCTTGTTGGTTAATGGTCAAACGGATACTAGCTTTGCTCCGAATAAATCCGTTACAAGAGCTGAGTTTACTAATCAATTGGTCAGGGCGCTAGGTTTATCCGATCGAACGTCTGTCATTAAATTTGCAGATGTTACTGAAGCAAGCTGGTTTGCTGAAGGGGTTGCAGTAGCAGCTTCGATTGGCTTGGTTAATGGCTATGAGGACGGTACATTTAGGCCGAATAACAGCATATCCCGCGAAGAGATAGCGGTCCTGCTGTCCAGAGCAATTGTTTTTGCACAGAAGCAAGTCGCGATCGGTGGCGATCTCAGTGAATATAAGGATGCATCTTCAGTTGCAAGCTGGTCGCTTGCGTCGATGCAATCAGCCGTCAAAGCAGGCTTTATCCAAGGGGATCAAGCTCATAGGCTGCTTCCTTCCGCTCAAGCTACCCGTGCAGAGGCAACTGTCATGTTAGCGCGATTGCTGCGATATGTCCAATTTATTAATTGAGTATGCAGATATTTTAAAGGGTGAGAAAGATCTCCATATTGATATGGGGGATCTTTCTCATTGATAGAGTAAAAGTAACTAGGGGGGAAGCTGCCATTATTCGAGGTTTAACACCTCGTTGTAAGTTAGTTCTTAAGATAAAGGAGGAAACACTATGTCCGGGTACAACGGCTTTGAGATTTTTTTGGATCCAAAAACGGGAATTCTTGAGTTTCAATGGGCAAACGGGGCTAAAATATCCAATATTTATAGTGCGGTACAATTAGGTGGTATTCTGCTGCGTACACTTGACGCGGATGAGCATGAGGTCCAATTTAGTTCGCTTCCAGAGGCTCATCAGAAATATGGAAAGGGAGTAGAATGGGTCATTCAGCATCGTTCATTTGGCAAGCCGCTGCTCACTCAAATCATTACTGCCTATGAAAATACATCTTTTTGTTTTATGCGTTTAGAGGTAAAAGGTGGAACTCCAGAGGAAATTCTGTCAACCAATTACATGGCACCGCTAATCACTATTTCATCAGCTGAACTACATGATTCTGTTCTAAAGCTAAATACTGGGGATCAATCTGAAATCCAGGTGCTGCTTATCCCTTTCGATAACGATAAGTGGGTTAGGTATCAATCAGTTACTATGCCTAATGAACTTGAAAGCTATGAGCTAACCTCTATCTACGATCCGCAATCGCGGAATGGGTTTGTCCTGGGTTCGGTCAAACATGATGTATGGAAAACAGGTGTTAAAATCCAAGGCACGGATCGTGGAAAAATTGGGGAAATAGAGATATATGGCGGGGCAGCTGGGGAATACACTCGAGATACGATACCACACGGGAACATTACGGGAAATAAACTGACAGCACCAATGCTATTTATCGGATATTATGACGATTATCGGCTGGGCTTAAGCGAATATGGAAATGCAAATGCTGAGCTTATTCCGGCAATGCCTTGGCATGATGGAGTTCCTTTTGGCTGGAACAGCTGGTCAGCAGCAGGCGATAAGCTCGATTATGCTCAATATGTGCATACCTCCGAATTTATCAAAACTCAGCTGCAAGATAATTATTTTCATAATAATGGAAATGTCTATATTAACTTCGACGCTTTCTCCGACAATTTATCGAAAGATGAGTTTTTCCAAGCTGTGAACACAGTTCGCAAGAACGGACAAAAGCCAGGAATTTATTGGACGCCGTTCACCTTTTGGGGAAAGGATCATGATCGTTTGGTCGAGGGAACAGATGGAAAATACAGGTATCGAGATATATTGTTACGGGACAGAAATGGGAATATCCTGCCAGAGCTTGACGGAGGATTAGCGATTGACCCAACTCACCCGGCTAATTTATTGAGAGCGGACTATCATCTGGATCATTTTATAGATTGGGGCTTTGAATATATTAAGCTGGATTTTTTAGGGCACGGCGCTTTGGAAGGCAAGCATGCCGATTCTCAGATTGAAACGGGGATACAAGCCTATAATTGGGGGATGTCCTATATTCGTGAGAAATTGGATCCGATTCGCATAGGCAGGCCATTTTTTATAAGTCTGTCCATTGCACCGTTATTTCCACACCAATATGCTCACAGTCGGAGGATTTCCTGCGATGCTTTTGGAACCTTAGAAGATACAGAATATATGCTCAATGGGCTGACTTACGGCTGGTGGATTAATAATTCACTATATCGATACAATGACCCCGATCATACGGTTTTATACAAAAGCTATAATCAACGGGCTACCAGCTGGCACGAAGGCAGAAGCCGTTTAAATGCTTCCATTATTGCTGGAACCGTTCTGTTGCTTGGTGACGACTTTAGAATAGAGGAGGCTCAGAAAAGAGCGATCCACTGGGCAACAAATGCTGAATTATTGGCGCTTGCACAAAAAGGAGATTCCTTCATTCTTCTTGAAAGCAAGTTTGGTGGGCAGGCTGCGAATATTTTTTTCCTCAATGATGACTTGAATGGATATCTGTATCTCGCCATTTTCAATTTTAGCTTATCTGAATCGGCTATAATTCCCATTTCACTCCAACGATTAGCAGTTCAGAATGAACAGAGCTATAGAATTTATGATCTGTGGGATAAAACGGATTATCCGGGCAAAGGAGATTTAGTGGTCGAGCTTAAGGCTAGCGAATCTAAGATAGTGCGGCTGCAGTTTAGTTAAATTTGTTGTTTTCGAAGGAGAATGTATTATGCGGGGCATAGGAGTGACCCAAAGCAGGCTAATAAAAATAATCGTTATTGCTGCGATAGTTATTGGGCTTTCATCAGCATTTGGAATTTTACTAAACAATTATAAAATGAACAAATCACGTACGATAAACCAAGTAACGATTATTAACAAGGACATGATTACGACAGTATCCAACGGAAAGGTACAGCTTCAGTATGATCGTAAATCTGGCCTCACCACTTTGGATTGGGGACAGGACCATAAGCTATCAAACTTATACAGCTCCTATAAAGCGGGTGATAAATTAATCACCAGCTCATCCTACAGTGAGCATTTACAGGTGAATAAGATTCAAACGATACAGGATGAATTTGGCCAAGGTACCATTGTTTCTTTTGAGAATAAATCCAAAGGGAACCCATCCATATTGCAGCACTTCACGTTCTATGATGGAAATCCAAATCTATTCATAGATGTTGTTATATTGTCTGCGACTCGTATTTCTACAGCCTATATTTCACCGTTATCTGTTGATTCAGCCGCTATATCGATGAAGTCGGGCAAAGATAACCGTGTTCTGTTAGTGCCCTTCGATAATGATTCTTGGTCCCGATTTCAAGGAGTCTCAGCAGATGGGAATGGAATGAGTTATGAAGTTACCGCAGCTTATGATAATGAGAGTAGAAACGGGTACGTAATTGGATCCCTCTCTCATGATATTTGGAAAACAGGGCTGAAGTTTAAAGGAAACTCAACAGGTATCGAGCAATTGGAAGTGTACGGTGGAGTCGCTGATGAGCATACAAGAGATACACAACCTCATGCAAAAATCGACGGTATCAGGCTTGCATCTCCACAGATTTTTGTGGGATATTACGCGGATTGGCGAGATGGTATGGAGTCATATGGGCATGCGAATGCTGCACGTAATGGTGTTCTGAAATGGGATGGAGGTGTCCCATTCGGTTGGAACAGTTGGGGAACGATTCAGTCTAATTTGGATTACGAAACGGCCGTGTTTCATTCTGACTATATAAAAGAGCATTTGCAGAATAATCAATTTAATAATCAGAATGAGGTCTATATCAATCTGGACTCTTACTGGGATAACTTAAGCCCACAGCAATTAGAAGAATTTGTGAAGCATGTTCATGAGAATGGCCAAAAAGCAGGTATTTATTGGGCTCCATTTGTTTACTGGGGGGATGATGTTTCGCAAATTGCGGAGGGAGGGGACTATTCTTTTCTGGATTTAATTATGAAGAAGAGTGATGGTTCATTGCTCCCCAAATTAGATGGTGCCTTCCCTTTGGACCCGACGCATCCGGGAACACAGCTTCGAATTGATGCTTTCATCGACCGCTTCAAAAAGCTTGGCTTTGAGTATATCAAATTGGATTTTTTAACACACGCCTCTTTGGAGGGCAAGCATTACAATCCGACGATACAAACCGGCATGCAAGCTTATAATGAAGGAATGAGATATGTAACAGAACGAATTGGAAATCAGATGTTCATTAGTCAAGCCATCTCGCCGATTTTTCCAAGTCAATATGCACATGCGAGACGCATATCCTGTGATGCATTTGGAGTTATCAGCGGAGTAAAGGATTCAACGGAATATATGCTGAACAATCTCACCTATGGCTGGTGGCAGAATGGAACTATCTACTCTTATACGGATCCAGATCATATTAAATTAACCCAAGATCCTATGGAAGCGCAAAGTCGCGTAACTTCAGCGGTTATAGCAGGCACGGTCTATCTGGATGGAGATGATTTAAGAAATCCTGTTTCGCAGGTCATTGCGGAAGCTAATCTGACCAATTCTGCAGTAAATGAAATTGCGCGTAAAGGAAGCGCATTTCGGCCGCTTGAAGGTAATTCTGGAATAGATTCTGGCGATACATTTACTTTGCACGATGAAAAAAACGACTATATAGCAGTTTTTAATTTTCAAACCAGTGAAAGTAAATCGAAAACGATTTCACTTTTCCGAGCAGGGCTGAAGCCGGATATGGCATATTCAATTGTTGATCTATGGTCAGGGCGAAAGTTTACAGCAACGAATCTATTAACACTTAATCTGGCTCCAAAGCAATCCATGTTACTCAAGCTGACAGAACTAACTCCAAATAATTAGTTAAGAAGTAAATGAAATGTATACAAGGGAGCTGTTACAGCTTTTACTTGGAGCAATGAGAAAGAACAAGCCAACAAGATTCGGCTTGTTCTTTTTTTCTATTAAATGGTACATTAATTGTAAGGGAACTAGGTAGCTATTTTTTTGGTTTATGGGTAAAATACCCAAAAATGCAACCTTGGCAGAAATATAGCGTCTAAGCTGTTAAGGGAGTTGATTTATGTTGAAACGAATGAGCTTAATTTTTATTTGTAGTCTTATATTGTTAGCCTCTTGTGATACTTTCAGCTCTAACCCAAATAATCAGATAAATGAAATGAGCAATCAGCAATTAGTAGGCTTAAAGCCTGTTGTAAAAAAACTTTTTATGGAACACCTTAAAAATGAAGAGAAACAAACTGTACCCATAGATAGTAGGATAATTAACTTTATTGTGCATGACGATATAAAGATATTTAAAAACGACGAAAATACTTTTTTTATAGTTGACTACGATACATTGCCTGCATCAAAGGATTTTGTAGTTGCAGGAGGTGGCGAATTGAATGAGGACGGCTGGGTAAAAAATCGTGAACTTTATGTTGATGTTCAAAAGAGTGATGGAGAATATCAAATAAAGTCATTAAGTTCTGGACCATGATTCCCTATTCCCTTACATGCAGAATAGTTGGTTAAAACGAAACTTTATCTTGAACACTCTCCAGAACAACCCTATTCTCTAATAGAATGAAGATTCATTTAATCGTTGGATAAAGGGCGGATTCAGAATGTTAGAAAAAGTAGATATTAACAGTATTATTGAAAATCTCTATGAGAAAGGCTTAATCGATAACACTGTTGTTGCAACTAATAATAAGACAGGATCTACAGATGGGCTTGTTTATATTCTTTCAGAGCACAACGAAGAGAAGTACGTTTTGAAAATAGATCGTCCGCTACAAATTAGCATGGTTGAACAATTTCTTCATACTTATCAGCACATTAAACTATTACCTGAAATTTTCTATACAGATCCTGCAAAAGCGTTTATCGTCTGTTCATATATTTCGGGTACAACTCATTATAATCGTGGTTTAAAAATAAATTGGATGACCATTTTGGTGCTAGAGCTCTTCAATCATTATGAACAATATCTACAAACGGACAAGTGGGGAAGGCTGGAATCACCAATTCAGTCTTGGAGTGAGTGGAACAATCGGAGTTTGGAGGGTACCAGAAATGATTGGGGAAGCCTTTTACCCATTGAGGATTATTATAGAATGAAATCAATTGTTGAAAACATATCGAAAAGCGAAGAGTATGGAGCTAGATATTTATTGCATGGGGATACGGGTGTGCATAATTTTGTATTTCATCAACTCTCATTAGCTGGTGTTATTGATCCTTCTCCGATGATCGGTCCTTTGCTATATGATTTTACTTACGCTTTTTGCTCCTCTCCAGATGATTTAAACCTAGAAACTTTAATGGCAACTTTCACTTTGCTCAATCATGAACCAATCGAGAGATCAAGGCTAATTGAAGCCGTAATCTTTCAACTTTATTGTCGCATTGGGATCTGTATACAACACCATCCACATGATCTAGAAGGTTACTTAAAGGCGTGGGAATACTGGAAATCCTATTAGTCTGAGGGGAGTGAGAGATTATGAAAGCATTCATCATCCTAATTCTCACGGTAATATTAATGTCAGGTTGTGGGGATAAGAAACAAGAAGAACCGCATCTAAAAAGTCATCTTACGCTTTTGCATTTATTTTGAGAACGGATGCTTAACAAAAAATGGGGGGATTTCAATGAGTCAACGCTATCGAATTACAAGAACGTTACAGGAAAATGACAATTTGGCGAAAACAATACCTATTGAAGAGTGCAAACAGTATTTTGCTTCAAAACCTGATTTTTCCTATACATCCGTGTTTACGGTGGCAGGCTCTACCAGCATGTCCATTGAGGGAGATTTTTTCATGTGGAGCTGCGGTGATATTAAGATCCCATTTCGGCATTATCAGGGAGATATTTACGTTTCCGGCACCAACGAGGCCGTAATCCCGAAGATGATTGAGGTTGCGGGCGAATTGGGCGCGGATGTAGTGGAAGGGTAATATTTTATAACAAACAAGATAAAGGAGGAGGGAAATTGAAGAAAATAAATTTGTCGATCTTATCTCTTTGATTCTGCTGGTAATTAGTGCGTGCTCCGATAGAGGTGGCGACAATAACAAGAACGAACAGGAAGCTGGCGGTAATCCTAATACTCGAGATGAGTTCAAGAAAAAAGTCAAAAATTTAATTGGTTAGTTTGTAGGTTAAACGAAAAATGGTAGCGCAGGGGTTTATTCCTGTACTACCATTTTACTATGACCTATAGATTCAACGTTTAAAGGTTATTCCAAGATTTCATCTAATTCTTCCGAATCATTGTTTATAGCTGCTGATATAATTTCTTGATCTACATTATTCTCTCCTTGTAATTCCACAGCGGCTTCCGATTGGTTTTTAAGCTGTTTCTCAATTTGTCCGATACCGTGAGCTTCTTGATGCTGTCTGCTTGTAGTCATAGGTTCACCTCCACGTTTAAGTTTTTATTATGTTAGAAAATGACCTAAATTATTCTAAAAGGTTGATTGCTATCGATAACAGTTAAGTAATGTAAAATACCAAGTTGGTATCACCGTATTAAAGGAAGTAAAGGATTTCTAGCGAATACATTAATTACCTTGAAAAATAAGAAAATGGAGGTTTAATATGAACTTCAAATATCTAAATGAAATCTTTCTTCCCGTAACTAATCCCAAGGAATCCAGCCTGTGGTATAAAGATAAATTTGGGATGAATATATCCATGGACGATCAGACTACTCAGCCAAATGAAATAAGACTATCATTCGAGAAAACAAGTTTCATTCTCATTAAGAGTTCACACTTAAATAGTTACACACATATCCCGTTTAACTTCCATACGAATGCAGTTCGAGAGCTTCATGCTTCTTTGAAGAATGTGGGGGTTGTTATGACTGAATTGACTAATGATGATAACATGTTATGCTGTGATTTTTATGATCCGGATGGAAATCGAATTGGACTCTGTGAGGAGCAGAATGAGAGCTCAAACCAAATTATTGAAGTGGGTGGAGTATTTCTGACTGTAAGAAATCTAGCTGAATCAATTGAGTGGTATAAACAAAATCTCGGCTTTCACTTCCATTTTTTTAGCGCAACTGGAGGTGCTGGTTATATTGGTGCAACTCCTGAATATGTAGCTGATTTAACAATTAATTATGCTGGAGTTGACCATAATTCGTTTGAATCAGCATGGAGTCGCATGGCATTAGTAGAAACCCCATCATTTAATCCACTTAGGCACATCCCTTATAATATTCTCTCTTCCAATGCTATGGAGGATTATGATATTTTGCAGAAAAAGAATGTTAAATTATCGAAATATTATGAGGAAGGAAACAAAGTTCGGTTCACATTTGAGGATTTGGACGGTAATTCTATTGGCATCTTCGGTACATCATTTTGAAAGGAATCACTAACTGTGAAAACAAAAATTGGTTGCTTACACGCCCACTACTCTAATATTGCCTATATTCAAAATGCTTTTTCCGCTAACGATGTGGAGTTGGTTCACTTTGTGGACCCGGGGTTGATGATTAGAATTGCAGCAGATAAGAATTTTGATTTAGTTCAAGCACAGGACAGAGTTATTGAACAGATCGAATGGATCGCAAAAACAAATGTAGATGCAATTCTGATTACTTGCACTAATTATATTGCACTTCTAGACGAAGACCGGCTTAAATCTCCAATCCCAATTATTAAATTAGATGAACCTTTCTTCGAGCAGGTATGTAAGACAACGGAGCCCCAAGTCCTTCTTTTTACTAATCCAGCAACAGTTGAAGGTACGATAAAGAGGCTCCATGAATATGCGAGTGCACATCAAAAACCAATTGATAATATTGAGGTGCAAGTGATTGAACATACGTTTGAGATGATTATGCTAGGCGAAAAAGCACGATATGAGAATGAAATTTCAAGCTATATTAGAAAATTACTAGCAGCTGACGAGAGCAAGGTGATCTCAGTCGTTCAGTTATCTATGGTTGATGCAGCAGAAGTTATTGAGCGTGAAATGAATGTGCATATAGGCAATCCTCTAAAAACTTTGGTAACCCACTTGGGACCGATAACTAAGGGATAACAATTTACTTATTTTCGGCTAAAACTTTTATTTTCTGACTGAACCTAAAATACCCATATATCAGAAATAAGAATAAGAGCATTTGAATAGAAACGACAGGTATAGTGATACTCCACAAATTTGCTGTGAAATATTTAGGGAAAACTAAGCTTATATTGAGAGCTATACTTAATAGATTAATTAAGGCGACAAGTACTAAAACTTTACTTATTCTCTTGTAATAATCTGCTAGTGAGGAGCGGTCTGTGTAAAGCTCAAAAGGTTCTTCGGAAAAAGCATTTTTGCGAAAATAATGCCATAAAGGTCCAACTGAACCCACGTACTCCCAACCGCTGTCTGCATAAAGACTCGTGTATTCATTTAATTTGTCCTTATCGAGTAAATCTTGTTGGAAATCTATACGGTAAATATACTGAATGGAAGGATCAGTAGTGTACCTATTCCACAAATTCCCTGGTTTATCAATATGCATTCCTTTAGCTGATAAATCGCTCATCCACTTTTCTAATTTTTCAAGCTCCCAAGTAAAGCCCCATTTAAACTTACGTGTAGTTTCCTTCTCCATATAATTACTCCTCACCAGTATTCATTGATTTTCGACCATTATCCAAAAGCTCCTGCAGCCTTTGTATTTCTCCAGCTACCGTTTTTTTTCCGTTTTCGGTTATGGCATACATTTTCCGACGAGAGTCTGCGCTGTCGGTCGTAGGAAGATCAATAATTAACTCTTTTTTGAGCAGTGTGTTTAAAGCTGTATAAAGAGTACCAGGGCCAATTCGCACTCTGCCAAGAGTCATTTTCTCCACGTCTTGCATAATTCCATATCCATGAGCCGGTGCTTGGATAAGACAAATGAGAATGTAGTAAAAGCCTTCCGTTAATGGCAGCATTTCTTTTGTTGAATCCAAATTCTCACCTCTTTATATCGTATGTCGCTATATTACCATGCGATATATCGACTGTCAATACATTGAAACTTTTATTGGAATTAATTAAATATTTCCATTTACAGGGTGCTGACTAAACTAGTCGGCATCTTTTTTACATTTTGTTTACAAGTCGGAGAAGTTTTATTAACATCCTTGCTTTATAAATAGGATAGGCAGAAAATCGCTTAGCCATTTTGAGGTGAGTAAATGAAGATTCCTAGATTGTTTAAAGGAGAGACGGCGATAGCTTTGCTGTTTCTTGCCCCGAGTGTAGGCGGGTTCTCGCTTTTCTATGCAATTCCATTTGTAATGGGATTTTTCTATTCTTTTATGGATAGTACCATTGATGGGAGCTTTGTAGGCTTGGACAATTATCAGGTGCTTCTTGCAAGCTCTTCATTTCGTAAAGCAGCCTCGAATACAGCACTATTCACAGTCGTAAGTGTGCCGTTAATGCTTGGACTTTCTTTGATGCTTGCGCTGCTGCTGAATCAGAGTGTTTATATGCGCAAATGGTTGAGGACGGCTTATATTTTACCGCTTGTAGTGCCGGTTGCTTCAGTTGTTTTTATCTGGCAGGCTGTATTCGATTGGAACGGAACGATCAACTCATGGATGCATGGTTTAGGGATGAATCGTGTGGATTGGATGAAATCGAATTGGTCGATTGTTGTTGTGGCCGTCATTTATATATGGAAGAACATCGGATACAGCATGATTTTGTTCTTAGCGGGCATCCAGAGCATCCCGGAAAGCTATTACGAAATTGCCAATCTCGAAGGAGCTGGACCGTTCACTAAATTGCGGCGGATTACGCTTGTTTATTTAATGCCCACGATGTTTTTTGTTATTCTGATGTCGATCATCAACTCGTTTAAAGTGTTCCGTGAAACGTACCTCATTGCAGGCGATTATCCCTACGACAGCATTTATATGCTCCAGCATTATATGAATAATATGTTTCTTTCGCTGGATATCCAGAAGCTGACTGCGGCTGCAAGTTTAATGGTCGCAAGCATTATATTCATCGTAATGGCTCTTTACGGGATGGAACGACGCTTCCGCAATTTTATGGAATAAACGATCATGGAGGTAGCTATACATGCATATATCATCCGCTTTATTGCGAAAATCAGCATTAAGCTTGGTATTGTTAATCCTTGCTCTAGCCATGCTGTTTCCCATTGTGATTACTTTTACGAACTCATTTATGACAGAGCATGAAATTGATCTAAACTATCATTTGATTGGTGTTATTACAGATTCAAGTACAAAAGCAGAGTTTGTTAATTTAAAGCTTATTCCCGATTGGATATCCTTTGGTCAATTCGATAAGCTGCTGCTGCAATCCCCTAAGTTTTTAAACCTATTTTGGAATTCTGTGCGGCTGGTGGCACCAATTATTGCTGGACAAACGGTTGTTGCTGCACTTGCTGCCTATGCTTTTTCAATGCTGCGTTTCCCAGGGCGGGATCCCTTATTTTTGGTTTATGTTATTGCCATGCTGATGCCGTTTCAGGTTACGCTGGTGCCAAACTATATTATTGCAAATAAGCTGGGGATGCTGAATAGTGTAGCCGCGATTATTTTACCAGGAATCTTTGCTACTTATGGCGTGTTCCTGCTGCGGCAGTTTTTTTTGCATATACCGACTCCATTAACGGAAGCGGCGAAAATAGATGGGGCCGGACATTTCAGAATCTTCTTCAGCATTGTGCTGCCGCTTGTTAAGCCGGGGCTGGCTGCTTTAATTGTTTTATTGTTTGTCGACTACTGGAATATGGTGGAGCAGCCGCTGATTTTTCTCGAGGATCCACTCAAGTATCCTTTATCCGTTTATCTAGCTTTTATCTTAAAGGACGAGCGTGGACTTGGTTTTGCTTCGTCTTTGCTCTATATGAGTCCGATCGTCTTGCTGTTTCTTTATGCGGAATCTTATTTTATTAGAGGTGTGCAGTCGTCAGGCATCAAAGGTTAGGAGAGATAAAGATGGAGCTGGAAGTAAATGAACAATCAGAGTCGAGAAAAAAACGGAAAATCAGGATCATTGCAGGGTTATTTTTCGGTATGCTGCTGCTTTTTACGTTTTTCAGCAACACGCTGCTTTCTCTCACATTGCCCAAAGTTCAGACATCACAAGCTTCTGCAGGTAGTCTAAACCATAGCATTGAAGGCAGTGGAACTCTCATCCCTCTGCAATCCGTAGAGTTAAATGATCAATCAGGCTGGAAGGTTAAGAGTATTCTCGTTAAAAATGGGGATAGCGTCGTAAAGGGACAAGCGTTGATTACCTTTGACAGTAAAACGACTGAGCTGCAAATTGCAAATGAACAGACCTCACTTAAACAGCAAAAGCTGCAGCTTGATGGTTTATTTGATAGCTATATTGATGCTAGTAAAAATGGAGATCCTTTAATGATCAAAGCGGCCAAGCGTGCTGTGGACATTCAAAAGCTGGAAATCGAAGCCCATGAGCGAAATATACAAGCTTCGCAAACAGAGCTGCAGAACAATCGGCAAATTCTAGCTCCTTTTGCAGGAGTAGTCACGCAAATCAATGCAACGGAAGGAGTTCCGGCACCGCAAATAAATGTATCCAATACCAGTAAAGGTTTTAGTCTCACTATCCAACTGGCTGCGGATAATGTATCTCTTCTGAGCCTTGGGGAAAAGCTTGAAGTAGCAGTAAAGATGGGGCAGGAGCTTAAGTTGCTGGATGGAGCGATAACGGAGATCGAAGATAATCAAGCCGCCGATGAGCCGGTAGCATTAACGGATGAAAGCACTAAAGCTCCATCCAAGAAGGTGAAAATCAGACTACAAGATGCTGGGCTAAAAGGTGGAGAAATAGGGAGCATTAAGCTGCAAAGAGCAATTCCTACTGAAAAAGAAACCGTACTTGTTTCAAGATCAGCCATTCACGAGGATCAAAGCGGTAAGTACGTTTATGTGCTGGAAGAACGAAAAGGTACGCTTGGCAATGGCTTTTATGTGCATAAATCCTATATTAAGACCGCTGATTCTACGGAAAGTGTATCTGCAGTAGTGGAGGGGATTTTTCAAATGGATGAAATCATCATGGAAAGCAGTGAGCCCTTACAGGATGGTCAACGGGTGCGAATATAGCTACTTATTATTAGGATATGCTAACATAAGGTTAAGGACGGGGAGGATCTAATGGAGAAAATTAAAATTCTGATCATCGAGGATGAGGAAGCCATTGCAGATTTACTCGCCTATGGACTGAATAAAGCTGGCTTTGAAACGAAGATTGCGCTAAATGGAGCTGACGGTGTGAATGCTGTTCAGTCCTTCAAGCCGAATTTACTGCTGCTGGATTGGATGCTCCCGGATACAACCGGTATTGAAGTCTGTAAAAAAATAACGGCATCACATAATATACCGATGATAATGATAACAGCTAAATCGGACATTACGGACAAAATTGTCGGCTTGGAGTTCGGGGCAGATGATTACATTACTAAACCGTTTGATTTACGGGAAGTCATTGCGAGAATTCGCACTATTCTCAGAAGAGTCGATCAAGCTAATAAACCAGCTGAAGAACCAAGTGAAAGCATACTTAGGTTTAAAAATATTGAAATTATTAAGAGTGAAAGAATCGTTAAGAAAAACAATGAAATCATTGAGCTGACGCCAAAGGAATTCGATCTTTTGATCACCTTATACAGCTATAGAGGCAAAATCTTTTCGCGAAGCGAATTGTTGGATTTTGTTTGGGGTTATGACTATTTTGGAGATACACGAACGGTAGATATCCATATCCAACGATTACGCAAAAAGCTGGATGTAAATGATCTGATCGTAACCGTATTTGGTGTTGGTTATAAATTCGAAAAACAGGTGGACAAAGCTCATGTTCCTAACGATTAAGGTCAAATTTCTCCTGGGGCTTTTTATTATTTTTTCGATATCCCTGCTGCTGTTGAACCATTTTGTTATGCAAATTATTGATAGCAGCAATGAAAAAATTATTACGCAGGACTTAATTGGTTTGAAAAAAAATAGCAATGTCTATGTCAAACAAACCTTTATGATCAATCATTTCACAAATGACGAGATTTATTTTCAGCAAACTGCTAAAGAAATGGCAGATGAATTGCGCCATGTCACTTCAAGTGAAATTAGTGCTTACACTGTAAAAGGCGAGTCTCTATATGCAACTAACTCCTCCAAATTTACTGAGGTTATTGATGATGACCTTAAGGAAGCATTGGGCGGGAAAACAGCCTATACGATTTCATATGCAAATGGCTTGGCCGAGGTTTATTACTCTTATCCTGTTTCCATTGAAGGCAAAACGGTAGGGATATTGCGGTTTACTAAGGATTTCTCGCTACTTCATGAGCAAAGCAAGCAGATTTTAAATTTTATTCTATATATCACCATTGCTATCTTTGCTGCTGCGTTTTTATTCTCCTATATTCTATCCAGAAATATAACTATCCCAATTGTAAAGCTCACCAAAGCCTCCACGGAGGTAACCAACGGAAATCTTGATATTCGCATAGGCTTCAAAAGAAAAGATGAGATTGGGAAATTAGCGAACAATTTCAGCAAAATGATTGAGAAAATTAAAATCCAAATTAATCGCATTGAGCAAGATCGGGATCGGCTGAAAGAGCTGAATCATCATCGTAAGCAGTTTTTTGATAATGTGACTCATGAGCTGAAAACGCCGCTTACTTCGATTTTGGGATATGCGGAAATGATTAAAGAAAATGGCTGGAGTGATGAAGCTTTTTTCGATAAAGGGATGAATCATATCATTGATGAGAGTAAACGACTCCATGAAATGGTTCTGAAGGTATTAGAGCTATCCATGGAAACATCGGCTCAGGAAGCTTTTGATACAATGGATGTGGGACTGATTCTCCAGGATGTTAGCGAGGGAATGGCGTTTAAAGCGGCAAGATATTCAAAGGTCATTCATTGTAATGTGGAGGGAGAGCTTTGGGTTCATGGATTAGCTCCTAAGCTGAGGCAGCTATTCATTAATATTCTTGATAATGCTATCAAATACGGAGCTTCACATTCTGCTATTACGGTGGAGGCTAGTCTCGCTGCAGATGATGTGAAAATTACAATTAGTAATCAAGGGGAAGAAATCAATCCTCAAGATCTGGAAAGGATTTTCGAGCCCTTTTATAGAGCCGATAAACAGCTGCCTCATGAGCTGGGAAGCCATGGCTTAGGTCTGGGGATTTGCAAGGCAATTGTCGACGAGCATGGAGGAACGATTCAAATTCATAGTGCGAATTTCCAAACGAATGTATCTATTCAATTGCCTTATAGGAGATCGGAGGTGGGACAGGTATGAGCCATTCAACCTTCCGCTTGATTGTGGTTTTTGTGCTCTTGAGTTTCTTAATAGCTGGGTGCACCAATGAACTGAAGCCTAAAACTGTGATTATCCCTGATACGGAAGAGAGTAGTGAGCCTGATGGGGTTAATGAAGAATTTGCCGTAAATAAAATATATACCCTTGCTGATCCTGGTGATGGTAATGGGGACATCCTGGGATGGATTGATCAAAAACAGGTGATTGGCTTGTATGGTAATGATCAGAGTCGCAGCTTTGAACGCGTGGATTATAAATATAATTCGCACCAGGAAATAAAAGCAGTAAAGAGCAGTAAACAAATGGCCAAGCTAGCTCCAGACGGCATGCACATTGCTTATTTTGAAAATAAGGAAATAACTAATCAATTAAAGCTGCTGGACTTGGCGAATAGCAAGGAGATTGTTATCCAAGATAATGTGGTGGGGCCCTATTTATTGAATGCTTTAACTTGGTCCAATAATAGTCAATATGTTACTAATGCAGTTGAAAACGAGAAAGTAAAAGACGGAAGCTTTATTGCTTATGACATTCTACACAATAGTTCAAATCAATATCAAGTTCCAGGCTGGAATTTCAGAGAAATGAGCTTTGGTGTAAAAATCTCAGATGACGGAAAAAGCGCCATGATTATTAAAGTAGCAGATGGGCAATATAAGCTGATTTATGGCGAGTTAAAGGGAAGCGGGTTCGTCAGCATATTTGAACAACCTATAAATGTGGATGGCACCTATGATTATATCAATGATAATCAAATTATATTCGTCAGCGCAGGAGGAGCATTATCTATTTATGATCGACGCAATACAACTATCACAAATTTATTGGAGCATATCAATGCCTTTCAGCTTTCGAAGGATCGGAAATATATTGCCTATTCTAAAGATCAGGAAGAAATATTCGTAGCCAAGCTGCAGGGAAACAACATAATCAATGAAAAATCGATTTATAAAGGCTTGATCCCCTTTCATATGCAATGGAGTCCAGATAACAAGAAAATTCTGTTATCCGGCAGGAAGCCATATGCCAGTGAAGCAGCGCCAGTCCCCGCAGCATCCCGAGAGCCTGCTGTAGCTGCACCTGCTCAAATAACAACTATAGACAATTTGCCTTTTATTATTGAATTCAAATGAAAAATCCTTGTATTGCTGTCTGGGCAGCGATGCAGGGAATTTTGTGTTGGGTGATGGGTATGACCTACCATCCATGCCTTTCTTTGCTCGATTGGATTTCTTGGGGAACGTGAATGCTCTATTTGGATGAAAAGATGTGGTTTCAAGATTTAAGGGAACGTCAGTGAGCTATTTTCGTAAAAAGGAGTTTAAATTGCCCGAAAAGTAACATATCCAGGAAATTAAGGCACTGACGTTCCCCTATTTTGAGAAATAACTTAAAATCGAACAAATAAGGGATCTACGTTCCTTTAGGATTAAAGCTATAATCAAACGGCTAAATAAATGACTTTCTCTATAACCTGTGAGTCGCTGATGCGGCTCTTTTTCTTGTGCAAGTAGGGTAAAGAGAGGGTTTTGCTCATTATTGTATTTGATACTACCCCTGTTACAACTTGTTTACATCTTA
Source organism: Paenibacillus psychroresistens (assembly GCF_009728935.1). Lineage (GTDB taxonomy): Bacteria > Bacillota > Bacilli > Paenibacillales > NBRC-103111 > Paenibacillus_AC > Paenibacillus_AC psychroresistens. The sequence continues at coordinate 1,613,903 of NZ_CP034235.1, forward strand.
GAGAGGTTTTAGTAACATCCATGCTTTATAACTGAGAAGGAGAGAGAAACATAAAAAGAGAGGATGAGAAGCATGAAAAATTTTGCAGCTTTGTTTTTGAGTATTTCCTTAATTTTGATTATGACCGCTTGTGATAAGGGTACTGCCACAGACGGAGGGAGTTCAACAGATAGTGAGGTGACAGCGACGGTGTCACCAGATCCAACAGTATCGCCAGAACCAACAGAATCACCAGTGGTAACAGAAACTCCAGAGGCTACACCGAAATCAGAGCTAACTGAAGCTCCAGCGGATACGACAACGTCAGAAGTCACTAAAGTACCAGAAGCTAGAACGGAAGTTAAGCCGCAGCCAGCGCAGGAGTCTGGAGTAAGAGATAATGATCTGCCTGTAAGGAAACCCGAACCAAGAGCTGAGGTTCAACCTCAGAAGCCAAGGGCACAAGCTGAGACGGAAACTCTACCTGTTCAGAAACCAACTGAAGTAGAAGGGGCTCAGCCAGCACCAGACCAGCCAGCTCAAGTCCAACCAGCGCCAGCAAGTGAAAAGTAGGGAGCATCCCGCCAAATGTATGAAGTTATATCAAAAAATAAATGAAACCCTGTACAGAAGGAATCGATATGAGGAAAATAACCTTACTCTTATTAAACAGCCTGCTGATATTCGCCTTGGCGGCGTGCAGCAGCAATCCAAGCAATGAAGCTGCGGAGCAGACGAATAGCGGCAAAGTGGATGAGGTCTCGCCAGAGACTAATGAAAAACCAAATGAAACAGTAACGAAATCACCGATAGCCAAGCCAGATGGTCTTAAACATACCCTTGTTTTATCGACGTTTTATGAAGAGGATTTTTTCAACGAAGCCGTAAAGAAATATGAAGTGGAGCACCCCAACATCACAATTAAACTTAATATCGCTCACCCGAAAGGCAATGATATCAACTGGGAAGCTGACCATGAGAAGTTTGTAAAAACCATGAATACACAAATACTGACAGGCACGGGTCCTGATGTACTGGAGATGGACCAGCTGCCAATTGGCCAATATGTGAGTAAAAAGGCGCTGCTGAATTTAAGCGAAATGATGAATAACGACCCTTCGTTTCAAAGAGAGCAATATTTCACTAATGTGCTTGATAACTTGAAGCTGAATGGTGGAGTTTATGGGTTGCCTGTGAGGTTTTATCTTTATGGTATAACAAGTGATGAAGCAGCGATCCAAAAGGCTGGTGTTCCTTTCGATGACAAAAGCTGGACCTGGAATCGGTTCATGCAAACATCGAAGGAGCTCATTCAGAAAGGTGATTATGAATATGTATTTATGAGCATTCCAGAGTACGTATTGGACGAAATGGTTCAAGCTGATTATTCTACTTTTGTGGATCAGATCAATCATAAAGCTAATTTTGATTCCGCAGCTTTTATCGGTATGCTTCATCAAGTCAAAGAGATGGTTGATGAAAAGATCCTTTATAATCCCAATAGTTCAGTTCATATAGGGCGTCTTTCGCAAGCCTATTTTACGATGGATATGATTAGCTCGATTCGGAGATTTGTTCTGGATGGCACTAATCATGTAAAGCTTTATAATAAACCGATCTCTGAAGGACAAACGCAGGGAGGTTTTTTTCGAACAGAGACAACGCTTGGCATCAACGCCAAATCCTCTATTAAGAGCGAAGCATGGGATTTCGTAAAATTTCTCATATCTGAAAAGGTAGAGCCAGGTGGATTTCCGCTAAATAAGAATGTATATAAATAGCAGGCGGAGCAAATTTTGCAGCAAGGGACTGTCAAGGCGGATGAGGAAGGACCCGAGCATGGCAAGGAATATAAGGTCCATGCAGCGGATGTACAAAGGCTGGAAACTTATCTGAATGATGCCATTCATCCTGTTGAGTTCAAACCTTCGAAAGTGGAGGATATCATTCTAGAAGAAGCCAAATCTTACTTCATTGGACAAAAATCAGCCGAAGCTGTGGCTAAACTGATCCAGAATCGGGTTACGCTCTTTTTAAATGAATATTAGATTTGCTATTTTGAAAGCGAGAGGAATATTCTCATGAAAAAATATAGCTTACTTCTGGTAAGTATTTTACTAATATTCGTTATGACGGCGTGCAGCAGCAATCCTAGCGGTGGGGCTGTAGAGCAGTCGAACAACGGGAATACAATAGATGCTTCACCAAATTCAACTAAAGGACCTGCAGATACAATAGCGAATACAAACACACCAGCAGCAATGGAAAAACCAGATGGTCAGAAGCATACAATCGTTTTTTCAATGTTTTATGAAGAGGACTTTATTAATGAAGCTGTAAAGAAATATGAAGCTAAGCACCCCAACATCACAATCAAGCTTAACATCGCTCACCCCAAAGGCGACGATGCCAATTGGGAAGCCAACCATGAAAAGTTTATCAAAACAATGAATACACAAATGCTGTCAGGGCAAGGTCCTGATTTATTGGAAATGGACCAGTTGCCGGTTGATCAGTATGTGAATAAGAAATTATTGGCCAATATGAGCGAAATGATGGATAGCGATCCATCCTTCCAAAGAGCGGACTATTTCACGAATATTCTCGATAATATCAAGCTGAATGGCGGGGTTTACGGCATGCCGGTAAGCTTCTATTTAGACGCCATAATAGGTGATCAAGCTGCCCTCGAGAAAGCAGGTATTCCATTCGATGACAAAAGCTGGACCTGGAACCAGTTCATCCAGACTGTGAAAGAGCTGGCTCAGAAAGCTGAGCGTGAATATGCGTTCACCTATAGTAGACCCGAGTACTTATTAAACGAGATGGTCCATGCTAATTATGCTACATTTGTGGATCAAGCCAATCTTAAAGGTAAATTTGATTCGGATGCTTTTACTGGTTTAATGAACCAAATAAAGACCATGTACGATGAAAAGGTGGTTAGTAAGGAGCAATTTTCAGACAATTATTTTGCAATGGATAAGATCAGCTCAATCCGCAATTATCTACTAGATGCCAAGGGGTTCCTTACTCAACAAGGAAATATTATTCAAACCAAGCTGTATGACAAACCAAAAGCAGAAGGACAAGAAGCAGGTGGTTATTTTCAAACAGTGACAACAATCGGCATCAACGCTAAATCTACAAATAAACCAGAAGCCTGGGATTTCGTTAAATATCTTATTTCGGAAGAAGTCGAGTCAGGGGGCTTCTCGTTGAATAAAAAGGCTTATCAAAAACAGGTGCAGCAGTTCTTGCAGGCTGGGGTGTTAAAGGCAGATGAAGAAGGACAATTGCATGGCAAAGAGTTTAAGTTCACCGAAGCGGATATTCAAGCGCTAGAGCCTTATCTCAGTGGGGCAATTCATCCGGTTGAGGTTAGGCCATCCAAAGTGGAGGATATCATTATTGAAGAGGGCAAAGCATTTTTTGTCGGAGAAAAGTCGGCTGACGCTGTAGCAAAGCTGATTCAAAATAGAGTTTCGATTTACTTAAACGAATAATGGATTGAGGAGCTGAATATGAGAAAATTCGGAGTACTACTGATAAGTTGTATGCTTATTTTCGCAATATCGGCATGCAGCAGCTCTAATAATAAGGCAGTGAAACCTTCTAATAGCAGTGAAACGGAAAAAGCTATTCCAGCAATGGCTGGCGAGCAATCTTCAACAAAGTCAGATGCAACAAATGCTTCTAATAAGCCAGACGGCAGTAAGAAAACCATTGTATTTTCAACCTTTTACGAAACGGACTTTATCAAAGAAGCCATCAAGAAATATGAAGAGAAGCATCCGAACATCACGATTGAGCTTAATTTTGCGCAAGCCATTGGAGACGATGCTAACTGGGATGCGAACCATGAAAAATTCCTCAAAACAACGAATACACAGCTGCTGTCCGGCAAAGGTCCCGATTTAATGGAGATGGATCAGCTGCCCATGGATCAATATGTGAATAAGAAATTACTCGTGAATTTAAGCGAGAGGATGGATAACGACGCTTCGTTCCACAGGGATGACTATTTCACTAATATTCTTGATAATATCAAGCTGGATGGTGGAGTCTATGGAATACCTGTACGATTCTATTTATATAACATAATTGGCGATTTGGATGCCATTGAGAAAACCGGTGTCACATTCGACGACAAAAGCTGGACCTGGAATCAATTTCTCGAAACAGCGAAAGAGCTGGCTCGAAAAGGAGATCGCCAATATGCGTTTGCTTATAAGAGTCCAGAGATGTTATTGAACGAGCTGGTTCAAGCCAATTATACAGCATTTGTCGATCAAGCAAACAACAAGGGCAAATTAGAATCTGCTATTTTTATCAACCTGTTGAAGCAAATCAAAATGATGAATGATGATAAAATAGTAAGCTTTGGGCAATATGCTGAAACTTATTTTAATATGGAAATCATTAGCTCAGTACGGAATTATATGCTTGCTGGGACGGGCTATCAGGATATTTTCAAAAAAGTAAAAGTATATAACAAACCAAAAGCAGAAGGTCAAGCGGCTGGAGGTTTTTTTCGGCCAGAGACTACTATAGGTATCAATGCCAAGTCCTCTGTCTCCAATGAAGCGTGGGACTTCATCAAGTTTCTTATCTCTGATGAGGTACAGTCTGGTGGGTTTTCACTAAATAAAAGTGCCTACCAAAAGCAAGTTCAGCAGATTTTAGAGGTTGGATCCGTGAAAGCGGATGAGGAAGGACCTTTAAAAGGCAAGGAATTAAAAGTCACTGCTGCGGATATCCAACAGCTGGAGTCGTATCTAAACGATGCGAACCACTCGGTTGAGGCTAAAGCTACCCAGCTACAGTCGATCATTGCGGAAGAATCGGCAGCATTTTTCAACGGACAAAAATCGGCAGAGGCTGTGGCAAAGCTGATTCAAAATCGAGCTATGATTTACTTAAACGAATAATGGGAGATAACGAGGCATTTAATAGTCTATATCAAAACTACTACAACCAAGTCTATTATTCTGCTTATGCGGTGATAAAAGATCACTTTCTGGCTCAGGATATCGTGCAGGAAACTTTCATGAAGGTTTTCCGCCATCTGCATGCTTTGAAGGAGGAGGGGAAGAGAGGCGCTTGGCTAAACGTTATTTCTAGAAATACGGCGATTGATTTTTATCGGAAGAGGCTTGGTTGCTTGGAAATATCGGATGATAATATCGAAATAAATTCTGTAGCTGTCGATGTGGGAATGGACACTTACATAGAATTGAAAGTCACTCGAGAGCTGCTTTCCTCATTAGAACCTCAGCATTGGCAGTCATTGCTGCTCATATATGAGTACGGATTGACTTATGAGCAGCTTGCGAGCTATCAGAAGACTTCCGTCAGTGCGATTAAATCTAAGCTCTACCGAGCAAAAAAGAAATTACGCCTCTTGGCTCGAGAAATGGAAGAGTCCTGCTAATGGAGAGGGAAATGAGTAAAAATTAACCAAGAATCAACCAAGAATACAGCTTAAAAGAACCTTTGCTCACGATGAGCAAAGGTTTCTGTTTGATATGCGCTGTGATAGTGTATGATATAGATAATAATGTAAATTAAGAGGAGGTAGAGGGCTTGGTATCCAAAGGGTTTTTATATAAAAGTGCTTGTGTCATTTCTGTATTGATCATCATTTATATGATACATAAGGTTAATTTTTTGTTCATTCCACTAATTACTATTTTCAATATGCTGCTGGTTCCTTTCGTAATTGCAGGTTTCTTTTATTACTTATTACGTCCGATTGTTTATTTGTTTGATAGATGGAAAATCGGTCGAACCTTATCTGTGCTTATCATTTATGTTTGTATAGTACTGATAATTGCCGTTTTGATTTATGCTGTTTGGCCGACGCTGCAGAAGCAAATTACAGACTTCGTTAAGAATGTCCCTCAGCTGATTCAAAGCTTAGGCAAGCAAGTGACTATTCTGCAAAAAAGCAGCTATTTTTCAGCGATCTCTACAGATTCTGGGTTATCTGCTAAGCTTTCTGAATATGCCAATGAAGGTTTCTCATTTGTAATGAATTATACGAATCGTTTGTTCGGTTTCATCTCCGATTTCATTGTAGTTATTGGGACATTCCCAATTATTCTGTTTTTCTTATTGCGTGAGAGTGAGAAGGCTCCAAAGATTATTCTGCGAATTATTCCACGAAGCTATCGACCAGATGCCAAGAATGCGATCGATGAGATCGATAATGCGCTGAGTGGTTATATCTCTGGAAGAATGATAAGTACTCTACTATTGGGTGCAATGACGTATGTTGCATTTATGATTATTGGTGTTCCCTATGCTTTACTGCTTTCGATCGTACTTGCGATTATCTCGTTTATTCCGTTCGTCGGAAGCTTTCTTGGAGCGATTCCCCCCCTTATTGTTGCATTTACCCAATCACCTGAAATGGCTTTATGGGTTATCGTTGGGGTCTTTATCTGCCAACAGCTGCAGGATAATGTCTTGTCTCCGATTATTTTTGGTAAGACGCTCGATATCCACCCCTTTACGACGATTATCATTTTATTGATTGCTGCCAGCCTTGCAGGTATTATGGGAATGCTGCTTGCCTTGCCAGTTTATATGTTTTTCAAAATCATTATCGTACATGTTTACAATCTGTTTTATGCAGAGAAAGTACAGGAGATGACGGAGCAGTAAGTTTAAATAGCCAAGATAACAAAGCCCTGAATGCGGGGGCTTTTTTATTTTGCATAGTTGTACTAATAAAAAAGTGTTGCATAAGGGAAAGAAAATAGTTATGATAAATTTAAATAAGGTTTTTGGTTGGTTTTTTTTGGTTTAATTGTTGCCTTTGGACAAAATAATTGTGTGTGTGAAAGAATAATGATTTATTATTGTATAGCTCAGGAGGTATGAAAATGTTGAATAAAGATCAAAAAATGTCTAGACGGAGCATTATAAAAATGGCAGGTGCCGGAACTTTAGCGGTTCTGGGTAGCGCCTTGCTAAATCCGGGTTCCATGTTTCAGAAGAAGGCTCACGCTATGAGTAAACATGAGGTACACAGCTCTTTAAGCAAGGATATGCATGAAGGGATGAAGCACGGTTATGATCCCGGGACTGAATTAACAGATGGATTGAAGGCTGCTGAAAAAGCATTAACCACATTCGATTATGGGAAAGTCAGCACAACAGCGGGAGGGCTCACCTTAAGGGAGTATGAAATTACCGTTTATGAGAAGGAAGTTGAAATTTCTAAAGGCATCAAGTTTCCAGGCTGGACATTTAATGGTACGATACCCGGACCAACCATGCGTTGCACAGAAGGTGATATCGTTAAAGTTAAAATGATTAACGCTACCACTCACCCTCACTCGATTCACATTCATGGTATTCACCCAACTAATATGGATGGGCTTGAATCCGTGATGCCAGGCGAATCATTCACTTATGAGTTTGAAGCAAAGCCTGCTTGCCTGCAATTATATCATTGCCATGTAGCTCCATTGAGACGCCATATTCATAAAGGCTTATATGGAAATTTTATTATTGATCCTAAGAAACCCCGTGCCCCTGCAAGGGAATTGAACATGGTGATGAACGGATATGATTTGGACTTGGATGGCGAGAATGAAGTCTACACGGTAAATGGATATGCGTTTGCTTATCAACAAAAGCCGATTCAAGTGAAGGTTGGCGAGCTTGTACGGATTTATTTAAGTAATTTTACAGAATTTGATCCTATTAATTCATTCCATCTTCATGCTAACTTTTTCAATTATTATGCGACGGGTGCAGACCCAGAAGCACGTCCTTATTATACAGATACGATTATGCAATGCCAGGGTGAACGCGGAATACTCGAGATTGTTTTCCCAGCACCAGGCCGTTATATGTTTCATGCTCATCAGAGTGAGTTTGCTGAGCTAGGTTGGATGGGCTTCTTTAATGCAGAATAAGGAAGGGAGGTTTATGATAAATGGAGAACATTAATGTCACAGAGGTTGCTGGTACTACTGAGGTTATTAATCCCAAAGAGGTAACTAAATCGTCAACCAGTAAAGCTAAAATGCTATTCTGGGGAATTCTGCCGATTGTTCTTTTGTTATTGTTAGTTGTCATCATTGCCAAGGTAGGAACGGGAATTCAGGGTGAGCAAGCAGCACCGATTGAGAAATTGAATTTTGAGAAAATTAAATTAGTTGACGAAGGCTTTGAAGTGTCTGTGTTGAATTCAGGTCCTGAAGCTGTTACAGTAGCTCAAGTTATAATCGATGATTCCTTTTGGAACGCAGATTTCGATCCAAGTCCAACAATTGACCGGCTTGGCCGCAGCACGGTTTTTATTCCTTATCCATGGGTACAAGGAGATCCTCATCAGATTAAGTTCATTACCTCCAAAGGGCTTATTTTTACTGGGGATGTAATAGCTGCAATTAAAACTCCCGAGCTCAGCGGGGAACGATTTATGAAATATGCGTTGATCGGTTTCTATGTGGGGATTGTACCTATAGCGCTTGGACTTCTCTGGTTCCCGTTCATGCGAAGGTTCTCGGCACGGGGGATTCATGCAGTGTTGGCTTTAACGGTCGGACTGTTATTTTTCTTAGTTATTGATACTTTCGAAGAGGGATTCGAGCTGGCAATTAATGTGCCAGGTGTGTTTCAAGGAACAGGCTTAGTCTGGTTTGGTGCACTTTTGAGCTTTCTCTTGCTAATTGCTATCGATCAGGCAAATGAACGACGAATGAAGAAGGAAGCTACGGGTAGACAAATTTCCTATAAGCTAGCAACAGGAATAGGACTGCATAATCTAGGTGAAGGTCTGGCAATTGGAGCTGCATTTTCAGTTGGGGAAGCGGCTTTAGGCACATTTTTAATTATCGGCTTTACCTTGCATAATATTACAGAAGGTGTCGGTATTGCCGCTCCGCTCCTGAAGGATCGTCCAACCTGGAAGACATTCGTCTATTTAGCGGCCATTGCAGGTGGACCGGCGATTATCGGGACTTGGATTGGAGGCTTCATCTTCAATAATACACTCGCTGCTTTATTCTTCGGAATTGGCGCTGGGGCTATTCTACAAGTGATTTATGTTATTTCCAAAATGATCTACAAGGAATCCTTAGTGAAAAAATATTCACTGGTCTCTTGGACTAATTTTGGTGGACTCACTTTAGGGATATTATTGATGTATGCAACGGCCATGTTGGTCAAATATTGAGAGTTAACGGATGGTTACCGACTGTACAGCCAGCCAATAAACCAAGCGATTCCAAAAATGATAGGTGTTAATATCAGAATATAAAGCCCGTATTGCTTACTAAAAAAAGAGCCTTTTTGAAGATTTGGCGGAGCTCCATTAACGAATATCTTACGGTTTTTATGCATATAACTTCTTGTGAGCATCACAGCGGATATTAAAACTACGATAGCTGCAATGTAGCCTAAGATTATTAACACGGTTTTAGTCTCCTTTAATTGGGTTATGCTTATCATTCTCTTTAGTCCTTCAAATATATACAGAAATTTTCATAATAAAAGCCAGACCACTGGAACGAATCCAAGGTCTGGCTTTTTAATTTAATTAAAGATAGTCATTTAAATTAACTCTGTAAGAAACCAAGCAGCTCGGTATTGAATTTTTCTTGTTCATCGAATAAAACGCCATGTCCACTTTCTTCAAAACGGACAAGCTTCGAATCTACAATGTGCTTATGCATGATCTTAGTGAAATCGAAAGGACAAATCTTATCCAATACTCCATGAAAAATAGCGGTAGGTGTTAGGATTTTAGCTAGATCAACAGATAGATCCTCATCACGCAGTGATTCAAGCAGCTTGATTGTTCCGACACCGGACGCTTCAATTGCAAGCCCATTCAACCATTTACCTAACGGAGTGCTGAGTTTCTTGGCTAAGAAGTTTTTCTCGAACGCAGCAATCATTTTAGGACGATCCATGCTGGAAGCGGCCAGATTCTCATTAACTTTTTTCTTCTTAATTCCGTATGGATTGTAGGGCTGCTGGGTAAAGCTTGGGGCCGCAGCACCAATCAATACTAGCTTCGCCACTTTGTAGCTCGTATGGCGGACCATATAGCGGACCGAGATAGCCCCGCCAACTGAGAAACCAACAAGCGAGACTTCTTCTAGTCCAAGTGCATCGATAACTACTCGGATATCATCCGCCATTTGATCATAGGAGTAGCTTTCCCAAGGGGCATCGGACTTACCATACCCACGCAAATCAATACCAATGCAACGATAACCCTCTTTAGGCAATAAATTATATTGGTATTCAAACATTTTGTTGTTTAACGGCCAGCCGTGAATAAAGACAACAGGCTTGCCCTCGCCAATATCCTCTACATAAAGCTTAACATTCTTTTCAACTTCGATATAATGTCCCATATTTGTTCCTCCTTAGAGTTTTCTTTAGAAAACTGGCATCGTAAGCATACGTTTTATAGCATATCTTCAGTAACTTGCTCTTCTGCTGACCGATGAATGGAGCGCAAATAGAATGCCTCTGCTTCTTCGGGAGTTAAATTAATAAACTGCTGCTCAATTAATGTAAGTAAAATACCACCAGCATCTACGGGATCGAAATACCCTTCAGCATTCATTGCAGCAATTACGTATCCAATGGCTTGTTCCATTGTGACGCGATTTTTTAAGTAGTCGGCGAGCTCAGGGTGAGTTTGCTTAGATTGCTGCAGCCACGCTTCAAGCTCAGGACTAGGTTTTTTATTTAAATAAACCTCACTCATCTCAATCGCCTCCGATATGCTTCTACTACCTATATTAACCTGAACTCTCTATTTTGAATCAGTTTAGACGGCAATAGCCGTATGTGAGATTCGCTCATAGGCTTATATCTTCTGGAGTATGTTATAGTAAGCCGCGTTTTGGGTAATAGTTATTTATGCAAGGATTTATGAAAGAGTAGGGGTGAACCGATGGTTAATGAAGATTTAAAGGCTAATCCTTGGGCTGCTTATTTGGGACCGAATTTAGGGTATGTGCAGGAGCAATATGAACAGTATTTAATTAATCCCGAATCGGTAGAGCCTGCGTTTCGCAAGCTTTTTGAACAAGCGGGGGAGCCGCCAACCGAGTCAGAGCCTAAGCCTATTCCTGCGGAGACAGTAAATTCATCCGTGGATTTTAATATGCTTAAAAATGTAGTTGCGGCTAATAAGTTAATTTGGAATATACGAACTTATGGCCATCTTGCAGCGAATACGGACCCATTAGGTTTGAGAAATAAGTCGGATACTAGGAACCTTAATCCTGAAACCTATAAGCTTAATGAAGCTAATTTGTCAGTAATTCCAGCTAGCTTGATTTGGGAAAATGCTCCGAAAGAAATAACAACTGGCTGGGAAGCCATTCAAAAGCTGCTGCAAATCTACACCTCAGCATTCTCTTACGAATTTAGTCATGTTCATGATGAAGAAGAGCGTGAGTGGCTCAATCAACGGGTGGAATCTCCTCAATTGTCGGCTCCACTATCTACAGAAGCACGGATCGAGTTGCTTAAAAGACTGCTGCAGGTGGAGCAATTCGAGCATTTTTTACACCGCACCTATGTGGGTCAGAAAAGATTTTCGATTGAAGGTGTAGATATGCTTGTGCCCATTCTGGATGAAATGGTAAATCGGCTTATTCATGGTGGTGCTAGAGATGTTCTCATGGGCATGGCTCATCGGGGACGGCTTAACGTGCTGACACATGTTTTTGGCAAGCCCTATAGTGCGATATTCGCTGAATTCCATCATTCTCCCGACAAGGAGCTGATTCCATCTGAAGGTTCTGTAGGCATTAACCATGGGTGGACCGGAGATGTAAAATATCATTTGGGCGCTTATCGAGTTGTGCAAGAGGGAGAAACCGTGCAAGCCAAGCTAACTCTTGCGAATAATCCGAGCCATCTCGAATTCGTTAATCCTGTAGTAGAAGGCTTTACAAGAGCTGCGCAGGAGGATCGATCGAAACCAGGCTTCCCCATTCAGGATTTGGCCAAGGCTGTAGCTGTGCTCATTCATGGAGATGCAGCATTTCCAGGCGAAGGCGTTGTATCGGAAACATTGAATTACAACAATTTGGCAGGTTACCGCAGTGGTGGAACCTTACATATTATTACCAATAATCGACTCGGTTTTACGACGGATAGCATAGATGCCCGTTCTACTCATTATGCCAGTGATTTAGCCAAAGGCTTTGAAATTCCCATTGTGCACATCAATGCGGATGACCCCGAGGCGTGTATTGCTGCCGTTCAGCTTGCTACCGAATACCGGCTTCGCTTTCACAAGGATTTTCTGATTGATTTGGTGGGCTACCGTCGTTATGGCCACAATGAATCCGATGATCCTGATACAACCCAACCTCTTATGTACAGTAAAATTCATGCTCATCCAACAGTAAGTGCACTCTACGCAAAAAAGCTTACGAGCGAGGGGATTATTAAAAAAGGCCAGGCGGATGAAATGAAACAAGCGGTTTTACAGGAAATGGAAGGCGCTTATGAGCAGGTTAAAGTACTAAATAGTCAAGATAATGACAGCTCACCAGGCAAAGGCGGCGGCTTCAATAAGGAAACAGTCACTCAAACGGCAGTTCCTTTGGGGCAGTTAAAAGAAATCAACAATCATTTATTAGATGTTCCACAGGGGTTTCATATTTACCCTAAGCTGCAAAAAATCCTAGAGCGTCGTGCAAATGCACTTGAGGAAGACGGGAAAGTGGATTGGGCCCTAGCAGAAACATTGGCTTTCGCATCCATTCTGGCAGACGGAATCCCGATTCGGATGACAGGCCAGGATTCAGAGCGAGGCACATTTGCCCATCGCAATTTAGTGCTCCATGATCCGGCGACAGGGGAAAAATTCTGCCCCTTGCATGCCATACCAAGATCTTCTGCATCGTTTGCGATTTATAACAGCCCTTTATCGGAGGCAGCTGTACTAGGTTTTGAATATGGGTATAACGTATTTAGTCCAAATACGCTTGTCATCTGGGAAGCTCAATATGGTGACTTTGTAAACTGTGCCCAGGTTATAATTGATCAGTTTATTGCAGCAGGCCAGGCCAAATGGGCACAGAAATCTAGTTTAGTGCTACTGCTGCCTCATGGCTATGAAGGACAAGGACCCGAGCATTCCAGTGCAAGATTGGAACGATTCCTGCAATCCTCGGCCGAGGGCAATTGGACGGTTGCGAATTTAACAAGCTCTGCGCAATATTTTCATTTGCTTCGTTTGCAGGCAGCACTTACGGGGAGCGAGCAAGCTCGTCCATTGATTCTTATGGCGCCAAAAAGTTTGATTCGCAACCAGCAAGTTGCCTCGCCTGGAGCAGCACTAACAGAAGGCACCTTCGAGCCGATCTTGGAACAAAAGGGTTTAGGCGGACAGGTGGAGCTAGTGGAACGATTAGTTCTGTGTACAGGTAAAATTGCGATTGATTTAGAGGCAGCGGTAACGTTGAAAGACACTTACAGCTGGCTGCATGTGGTACGTGTGGAGCGACTATATCCATTGCCTGAAATCGAATTGCAGCAGATCATCGAGCGTTATCATAATCTCAAGGAGCTCGTATGGCTGCAGGAAGAGCCGCAGAATATGGGGGCGTGGACTTATATAGAGCCACGCATGCGCATGCTGGCAACGAACGGAATAACCGTACATTATATCGGTCGACCGGGAAGAGCAAGTACGGCGAGCGGTTATCAGAACATCCATAAATATGAGCAAGCCCAAATGATTGAGACTGCATTGAAGCCTACAAAAAAACAGCCTAACAAAACTCAAAAATAAAAGGAGGTCATAGCTGCATGGAAATTATAATACCTGAGCTTAGTGAATCCATAACAGAAGCAACGATTTCCGCTTGGATGAAAAAGGCGGGTGAAGCAGTGAAGATAGGCGATGTACTGCTTGAGCTGGAAACGGATAAAGTTAATTTAGAGATAAATGCGCAAGCGGATGGGATTCTAGAAAAAATACTTATTCAAGCAGGCGAAACGGTACATGTTGGTGACATTGTTGGGGCTATAATTGCGGGGGAAGCGCAGTTACCTGAGCAAGGTCAAACAGCTGCAAGCGAAAAGCCAGAAGTAGAAAAAGCTGAAAGCCAAGCTCCAATAAAAAGTGAATCTATCGAGAAGAGTGAAGCTGCGGTTCAAACGAAATCTGTAGGAACTCAAGCAGCGAAATCGGAACTGAATCTTGAAAAGGCATCTCCTTCTATGCGGAAGCTTGCGCGTGAAAATGGGACGGATTTAAGTAACGCGAATCAAAGTGCCGAAAGTTCTAAAGGTACAGAAAGTAATGAAAGTCCAACTGTGAGTAAAAGCATGAGCACACCTACGGAAACAGTGATTCCTGTTGTTGATGTCGATCCGACCAGACCTGTTGAACGACAACGCATGTCAAGACGGCGAATCACGATCGCTAAGCGATTAGTGGAAGCTCAGCGGACGGCCGCGATGCTAACTACTTTTAACGAGGTTGATATGACCGCAATTCTGGATATTCGTAAACGCCGCAAACATGCATTTTTAGAAAAACATGAGGTTGGTCTCGGCTTTATGTCGTTTTTTGTTAAGGCTGTAGTTGGCGCGCTTAAGGCTTTCCCAATGCTAAACGCGGAAATAGATAAAGAAGAGATTGTGCTGAAACAGTACTATGATATCGGGATAGCGGTTTCTGCCAAAGAAGGTCTTGTTGTGCCGGTAGTACGTGGGGTTGACCGATTGAATTTTGCCGAAATTGAAAGGCAAATCGGTGATCTTGCAGGTAAAGCTCGCGCAAACTCTCTTGCCCTTGCCGATTTGCAAGGTGGAACATTTACCATTACAAATGGTGGAGTGTTTGGCTCGTTATTCTCGACACCGATCTTAAACGCTCCGCAGGTAGGAATTCTTGGCATGCATACGATTCAAAAACGTCCAATCGCCGTAGATGACGTTAAAGTGGAAGTGCGACCTATGATGTATATCGCACTTTCTTACGACCATCGCATTGTCGATGGCAGTGAGGCAGTTCGCTTTTTGGTGACGGTGAAAGAATTGCTGGAGGATCCGGAATCATTGCTTTTAGAGGGGTAAGCATTAAGAAGGAAGACTGGAGGAAACTCTGGTCTTCTTTTTTTCGTCTAGCTAAGATTGTTCCCTTTTCTGAATAGGCTTGATCCATATTCTGAGTTTTATGATAAATAATCTTAAAAACCTTCGTTGGATTTCTCTTTTAGATCCTATATGCTATTAGTATTTACGTTAGCAAAGAGGAGCGAATGAAATGAAAGTAACTAGCGCATATATCAAAGCACCTTGGCAGTGTGAGCTAAGGACTCTAGAATTACCGGAGATTCCACCACATGGAGAAGTATTGATTCGCGTTGAAGCCTGCGGCATTTGTGGCTCGGACTTGTTTGCACTGGAGGAAAAAGCGAAGGATTGGCAAGCCTTTGGGCATGAGGTTGCAGGTGTAATTGAACAAGTAGGCTCAGGCTGCGAGCAATTAACTATAGGGCAAAAGGTTGTTTTAGAGACATCTGGGTTTTGTGGTCGTTGTGAGCTTTGTCGGAATGGGAGGGTGGAGCTTTGCCGAAAAGCACCTCATTTCTGGGGAGGAGCTGCGCTAGGCTTTAGTGATCATATGATTGTCCCGGCAGCCTGCGTGGTTCCTTATGAAGGCCTCTCACCTGAGTTGGCATGTTTGGCAGAGCCAGCTGGTGTATCAATGGATATGGTGCTAACCGCAGATATTAAGCTAGGATCCAAAGTTTGCATTATTGGACCAGGGCCAATTGGATTGATGGCAATCCCGCTTGCATTGCGCAGTGGAGCGATTGAAGTGGTTTGTATCGGTCGTTCGCATAATGAGAAACGGCTCGAAATTGCATCACAGCTTGGCGCCAATGTAGTCAAAGTAGATGGGTCTTTAAGCGAGAGAATAGAATTGCATGGAAAATTCGATCGTGTATTAACGACAGCACCTGTTCAAAAATTGCCAGAAGCGCTGCAGTTGTTGGATTTTGGTGGAATCATTTCTTATATTGGCTTTGGAGTAGGGGATACGACGGTTGCTTTTGATGCCAATGATTTTCATGTGCGCAAGCTGCAGCTGCGATCCAGTTATGCCAGTCCAGGCATCTATTTGCCACAGGCATTGGAATTCCTCAAAGCGGGAATCATTCCAGGTGACAAGATAATTTCTCATATTATGGAGCTAGAACAAATCGGTGAAGCCATAAATTTATACCAAAATGAGAAAGAAACCACATTGAAAATTGTTATTCGTCCTACGTTCTCCGAATGATATTATCATAAAAATGCTTGGAATTTTTGAAAAAAGCTTTTAAAGCTTCTTTGACAATTCTAAGATCGTTGGAATCAAATGATTTCAGCAAGGATGAACGCATTTCAACGCTATTCTCGATAGCACCAGGTACATTCAAGAGCTTAAGACTGGTTTCGCGTCGTAAATGAACGATGGTTTGCATGAGCTTAGCGTAAATACCATTGCGAGAAATATCCCCCATATAGAGGTCAAAGATATCCAATAAATCCAGAAATGCAGATGGATTATGAGTGTCTTTGGCTGCGCTTATCGCTAATAGAAGTTCGCGCAAATGTGCTTTTTCTTCCTCGGTAGCATGGGAGGCAGCTGTTAGATAAACTTCAGATTCGATGAGCTGGCGTGCGGCATATACTTCATCTAGGTTATGTAACTCACTATGGTACATCCAAATGATTGTTTCCGAAGCAAGAGGCATCATTTTCTCGTTTACAAAGCTGCCTTCTCCGGCCTTGATTGTAATAAGACCAACTAAAGATAAAGCGCGCAGAGCTTCTCGAACGCGTCCGCGAGTGACCTGGAATTTCTCTGCCAGGTCTCTTTCGTTTGGCAGCTGCTCGCCAGGAGGAAGCTGGCCGGAGGTAATCAAGCCGCCAATTTGCTCCATGATCTGCTCGGTTACTGTGATTTTTTTGACTGCTTTTAATTCCAACATTCCCTAGCCCCCGTTAATAATCTTGTTGAGCCTACTATACATAAAATCGTTGAAATGCACAATCACATGTGATATGGTTGATTTACGGTACTCTGGTACTACCACAAAAGGGGCGTCAAATAGACATGATAAAAAAGCTTCGTGGCATCACATGGAATCACACAAGGGGTTATGTTTCAGTAGTAGCCACCTCTCAGCGTTATATGGAACTGCACCAAGACGTAGAAATTACTTGGGACAAAAGATCCTTGCAGCATTTTGCAGATTACCCGATTCAAGAACTCGCAGAGAAATACGATTTGTTGATTATTGATCATCCTTGGGCGGGCTTTGCCGCTGATAAGAATATTCTGGTACCTCTCGAACAGAAATTACCGCAAGCATTTATGGAAAATCAGGCAGCGAATTCGGTCGGACAATCCCATATGAGCTATAACTTCGCTGGGCTTCAAACGGCATTAGCCATAGATGCGGCAACACCAATCGCTACCTACCGACCAGATTTATTTGCTAAAGCAGACGTGGCAATACCTGAAACATGGGAGGATTTGCTCTCACTTGCGAAGCAAAAGAAAGTCGCATTTGCTGGCATTCCGATTGATACTTTGATGCAATTTTATATGCTTTGCGTAACGCAGGGAGAAGAGCCTTTTGGAAATAGCGAAAACTTCATCAGCTTTGAAATGGGGCAAAAAGTGTTGGAGCAGCTTCGTGAATTAACCAGCTTTTGCACGGAAGAAATGTTGGATTGGAATCCGATTAAAGTTTATGAAGCCATGTCGACTCGTGAGGATATTTATTATTGTCCGTTTGCCTACGGGTATTCCAACTACTCAAGACGGGGCTATGCGAAAAATTTGCTGCTTTCAACGGATATGGTATCTATTGGTGAGTATGGCAAGCTGCAATCTACTTTAGGCGGAACCGGGTTAGCGATTTCTACCCACTGTGATCAACTGGATACAGCATTGGACTATGCCATGTTCACTACAAGTTCAGACATTCAAAAAACGCTTTACTATGAAAGTGGCGGACAGCCCGGACATCGCGAGGCCTGGTTGGATGAGGAAGTAAACCGACAAACGAGCAATTATTATAGTAATACGCTGCCCGCACTGGACCGAGCGTATATGCGCCCGCGATATAGCGGCTACTTTCATTTTCAAGATCATGCAGGGGATATTGTGCGAGATTATATTCGGTATGGTGGCAGTGCTAAGGAAATTATTGCTAATTTGGATACGCTTTACCGCGAGTCCTTGAAGGAGAAATAGTCATGAATCCATTAGAAGGTCTTATCGTGCTCGATTTCAGCCAATTTCTTTCGGGTCCATCCGCTGCGCTGCGGCTTGCTGATCTAGGGGCGCGAGTGATCAAGATTGAACGGCCCGATACAGGCGATTCCTGTCGCCAGCTATCTTTGCATAACTTAATATCCGACGGGGATAGTGTTTTATTTCATACGATTAATCGCAATAAGGAAAGCTATGCAGCTAACCTCAAGGACCTTGCAGATCTTACCAAAGTTATTAAATTGATCGAACAAGCGGATGTGATGATTGAGAATTTTCGACCGGGGACGATGGATAAGCTTGGTTTGGGCTATGAGCAGGTTAAGCAGATCAATCCGAAAATCGTTTACGGCAGCATCTCTGGATATGGGAAAGAAGGGCCGTGGAAGAATAAGCCCGGTCAGGATTTATTGGTTCAGTCTTTATCTGGGCTGGCTTATCTCAATGGAAATGCGGATCAGCCACCAGTACCTTTTGCATTAGCAGCTGCAGATATGTTTACGGGCGCACATTTGGTGCAAGGAATTCTTGCCTGTCTAGTACGTCGCGGACGCACAGGTATTGGCGGATTGGTTGAAGTAAGCTTGCTGGAATCTTTATTGGATTTCCAATTTGAAGTCTTAACCACTTATCTGAATGATGGTGGGCAAGCTCCTGAAAGAAGCTCGATCAATAACGCCCATGCCTATCTAGGTGCACCTTATGGAATATACGAAACCCAAGATGGTTATCTCGCACTTGCTATGGGATCTGTCATCCGATTAGGCGAATTATTGAGCTGCCCAGCTTTAGCGGCTTATGGCGATCCAAAATCCTGGTTTCTAGAGCGTGATGCGATCAAACGGTTATTAGTGGAGCATCTTCAAACGCAAACTACACAACATTGGCTAAATGTACTGGAGCCAGCAGACTATTGGTGCGCCGATGTATTCACTTGGGAGAAGCTATTAGCTCATGAAGGTTTTCAAGCTTTAGAGATGGTGCATGAAATAACAAGACCGGGAAGCGAGAGCTTGCTGACAACACGTTGTCCACTACGAATCAACGGAATTAGACCCCATTCCACTAAATGGGCACCAAGTCTTGGCGAAAATAATGCGGAACTCGAGCAGGAATTTAAGTTGGTTAAAGTTAATGGATAGAGGAGAACACGCATCATGACCGAAATAAATTCACTTAAACCTCTTGAAGATTTGCTAGTACTGGATTTTAGCCAGTTTCTCTCTGGACCCTCAGCTAGTCTGCGTTTAGCCGATATGGGTGCAAGAGTCATTAAGATTGAAAGAAGCGGAACTGGCGATATTTGTCGGACTTTATATATATCTAATCAAGAGCTGGATGGGGACAGCACTCTTTTCCATTCGATAAATCGAAATAAAGAAAGCTTCGCTGTGGACTTGAAGAATCCCGAGGAGCTCGAGCTCATTAAGAAGCTGATCCGTAAAGCGGATGTGATGATGGGGAATTTTCGACCGGGTGTAATGGAGCGTTTAGGTTTGGACTATGAGCAGGTTAAAATCATCAACCCTCAGATCATATATGGTGAAATTAGCGGTTATGGAGATGAAGGGCCTTGGCGAGACAAGCCTGGGCAGGATTTACTGGTGCAATCCTTTTCAGGATTGGCATGGCTTAATGGCGATGCGGATCAGCCGCCGATGCCTTTTGGATTAGCAGTTGCGGACATGATGGCAGGAGCACAGCTTGCTCAAGGCATACTTGCTTGCTTGGTCCGCAGAGGAATCACCGGAGAAGGGGCTTTAGTGCAAGCCAGCTTATTAGAAGCAACGCTGGATTTTCAATTCGAGGTGCTGAGCACGTATTTAAATGATGGCAAACAGCTTCCCGAACGCAGCAGTGTCCATAATGCCCATGCCTATTTAGGCGCTCCGTACGGGATTTATCAGACACAAAATGGTTACCTTGCTCTAGCAATGGGCTCTGTAATAAAGCTCGGGGAGTTGCTGGCTTGCCCAGAGCTAACCACGTATACAGATTCGAAAGAGTGGTCCACCAAACGTGATGAGATCAAACAAATCCTTGTGGAGCATTTGCAAACAGCGACGACTGAACAATGGCTATCAGCTCTCGAGCCTGCCGATTATTGGTGCGCCGATGTTTTAACTTGGAGCCGATTGATGGGGCATGAGGGCTTCACTACATTACAAATGACACAACAAGTAACCCGCAGCAATGGAGCCAGCTTAATGACAACACGTTGCCCGATTCGCATGGATGGCCAGCTTTTTACCTCAACAAAAGGCTCGCCGCGAATCGGTGAGCATAATGCAGCCATTTTAGAAGAAATTGTGGGCTTAGGTTAAAAGTTAGAGCTGGAGGTTAATGCGATGATACAATCGATATATTATGAGGATTATGAGACAGGTAAGGTTCGTTTAACGCTTGGCCGCACAATCACCGAAACGGATATTGTGATGCACGCGGGCCAAACAGGGGATTTTTTTCCGCATCATATGGATGCTGAATGGTGTAAAACGCAGGATTTTGGCCAACGTATTGCACATGGGACTTTGATATTCAGTGTTGGGATTGGCATGACCGCCGGGGTAATGAATCCCGAGGCATTCTCTTACGGCTATGACCGGCTTCGCTTCGTGAAGCCCGTGTTTATCGGAGATACGATTCGTGTTCGTGTGACCATTGCCGATAAACAGGAATACCCTAAGAATCCATCCCTTGGATTGGTTACGGAGCAGGTGGAAGTGATTAATCAACTGGATCAAGTCGTGTTGGCATGTGCTCACTTGTTATTAGTCAAGAAAAAGCAGGAGGATAGTTAATGACTATGGAAATCAAGCCTAGTGTTAAGCTGGATTTGGATTATAAGCCTAAGGTTCCTAAGAATAAGCATGTAGGCATCGGCATTGTCGGAGCTGGGGCTATTGTGCAAGCCTGTCATTTGCCTGCTTATCGAATGGGCAAGCTTCGTGTGGTTGGAATATATGATATTGATCGGAGCCAAGCTGAAAAAGCGGCAAAAGAATTCAAGCTCGATCACGTTTTCTCTACATTAGCCGAGCTTTTGGATCATCCTGAAATCGCGATAGTGGATATTGCCGTTCCAAGCAAATTCCAACCCGAAATTGTTGAGCGTGCAGCGGCCAAAGGCAAGCATGTGCTTTGTCAAAAACCGCTAGGGGAAACCTACGCGGATGCGCTAAGAATTGTCAAAGCCTGCGAAGCTGCTGGAGTAAAGGGAGCTGTAAATCAACAATTGCGTTGGGCACCTGGTATTCGAGCGAGTCGCACGATCATGCAAAGAGGCTGGCTTGGCGAGATTACTCAAGCTTCGATTCAAGTAAACGTCAATACGGATTGGGCGCAATGGCCATGGATAACTTTAATTGATCATCCAGAGCTTATGTACCACAGTATTCATTATATCGATGCCATTCGTTCCTTGCTGGGTACTCCCGAGTATGTTTACGCGGATAGTGCGCAATTTCCTGGCCAAGTGTGCAAAGGAGATATGCGAACCCTTATTCATCTGAAATTCCCTGGAAACGCGCTAAGAGGCTTTATTCAGGATAATCATAATCACATTGCTGGACAGGAAGATTGGTCGGCTACCTATCGGTTTGAAGGGACTAAAGGGATTATTAAGGGCACAAATGGAGCCTTATACAATTATCCGGTTGGCCGGGAAGACACTTTAAGTTTTTTCTCAAAAGAATTTGACCCTGAAATTTGGTTTAATCCGCAGCTGGAAGGCCGTTGGTTTCCAGATGCTTTCCTCGGTACCATGGGCGAATTGATGATTGCCTTGGAAGAAGGCTGCGAGCCCGAGCATAGTGTTCAGGATAATCTATTCACCCTGCAAACTTTGTTTGCTGCCATTCGCTCGATCGAAGAAAACCGACCTGTTTGGCTTACAGAAATCCAATAAAGGAGCTGCTGAAATGACTAATGAACAAGCAAAGATCACCCGTCCGCACCAAGAGCTGCCGCTTTTTAACACAGAGGATTGGATGTATGAGGAATTTGAGGTTGGCCAGAAAATCCGGTCCATGCGCCGCACTTTATCTGAGGGAGAGAGCATGCAGTTTAACGCATTGGTAATGGATATGCATCCCTATGTGGCAGACGAAATTTTTGCCAAAGAAGAGGGAGTTTTTGGCCGCAGATTAGTTGCTGGAGCGTTTGTGTTTAGTGTAGGCCTAGGTTTAATGGCTCACAATAATATACATACTTTTAGCTATGGCTATGATCGGCTGCGTTTTATCAAGCCCGTGTTTATCGGCGATACGATTTATACCGTGCGCACCCAGATGGAAAAGCGACCGAAGTATAAAGAAATGGGTTTAGTCAAAGTCAGCTATGAGGTTTATAAAAATGACGGCGAGCTCGCATTGTATTGTGAGCACCTGCAGACAGTGAAGTATCGCAATCCGGAGCAATGGCAAGATCAAATCGAGAAAAAAGGTGATTAAATCATGAGAATAGATGCGCATCAGCACTTCTGGAATTTAGAAAAGGTAGCGTACCCTTGGTTGGTTCCAGCGTATGGTCCCATTTACCGCACGATTGAGGCAGCGGAGCTGGAACCGTTACTCCAAGCAAACGGCATTGATAAAACAGTGATTGTTCAAGCGATGGGCTCTTACGAGGACACCGATTATATGCTGGAGACAGCGGCTCAATATGATTGGGTAGCCGGTGTAGTTGGCTGGGTGCCGTTGAATAAACCAGAGGAAGCTGCAATAAAGCTAGAACAATATACACAGAACCCCCTTTTCAAAGGGGTTCGCCATTTGATCCACGAGGAAAAAGACCCAAACTGGGTGATTCAAGATGAGGTCATAGCAGGTTTGAAGCAGTTAGCCTCATTGGGCTTAACCTTTGATGTCGTGGCTGTTTTGCCTGAGCATTTACAGCATGTAGCCACTCTAGCAGAGAAAATTCCGAATTTAAAAATAGTAATTGATCACTTAGCTAAGCCGCCAATCAAAGATAAAGCCATGGAGCCTTGGGCGAGTTTGCTTAAGGAAGCGGCTGCTTATCCAAACGTATATGCTAAATTATCAGGACTGAATACGGCTGCTGATTGGGATAGCTGGTCGGCTGACGACATTAAACCTTATATCGACTATGCGTTTGAAGTTTTTGGTGCAGATAGACTGATGTTCGGCAGTGACTGGCCGGTAGCGAATTTAGCTGGCGATTACACAAAGGTTTGGGTAGAGACGAACAAAGCACTTGAAGGACGTTCACTAGCAGAAATAGATGCTGTATTAGGTGGAACTGCGATAGCATTTTATGGGTTAGGAAAGGGCTGAGCCAGCATGAATTCACTAGAACAAGCAGCAAAACATCCGCTAATATTTTCTAAGCCTGCACCGAATTTTTTTGAAGGCGGGCTGTTAGGCAACGGTGGTTTAGGGGTAGTTGTAACGACTCGACCCGATGGGATCGTGCTTTATTTTGGACATAATAATGTCTGGGATATTCGTGTTTCAGAGCAGAATAAAGCCAAGATCGGCACATTCCAAGAAATTTTCGATAAGATTAAGGACATACCTGAAACCTACGATACCTTATATGAGGACTCTTGGTATAACGAATATATTCATATGGCACGAGAGGATTATGTGAATTACGATTGTCCGCGACCGATGCCCTGCGGCTCTTTGCTGCTGGCTTTTGATCGACGGAAGGTTGAAGTTTTAGGACATCGGATTGATATCGCAACGGGGTTATGTGAGGTTTATTTTCTATATGAAAATAAGAAGGTAAGCTTGCAAATTTTTGTGGAATCAGAGAAAGATGCAGTTTGGTTACGGACACTCAATGAACTAGGTGAAGCGATTGCTTTTCCATTTGATCGTGTGCGACTATTTCCAGACCCTGAGACACCGCAAGATATTCCAGCTTATGAGCCTTATACAAATTATGAGGATGGTTCTCTTTCATTTCGTCAGGTGCTTCCCTATGAGCTTTTTCCTAAAAATAAAGCTTTAGGTCATTCGAAAGATAAGGCTTTTCGACTTACGGTGAAAACGAACGCCGCGATGTTTCGTAAGGATGTAACTGTCCCAGTAATGAAGCAGCAGGTGCAGGATCGTTATTATCCCTTGGAGGCAAAGCTGGTTTCGACCGATGCATTTGTTGCTTATGTTCAATTGGATGAAGGTTTAGCTTCAGGAATTCCATGTGAGGCGGCTGAGTTGCTAGTACTGAATAATCAGGCTTTTGAAGCGGCAGCAGCTGAGGTTTCTGCAAATTGGAGAGCTTACTGGGAGCGTTCTGGAGTTCAGCTAGAGGATACTTATTTAGAACAAATATGGTATTGGAACTTATATTTTTATAATTGTGCGATTAAGCCTGGCGTTACTTGTCCGGGATTATATGGAAACTGGAGCTTTGGCAAAATAGGCTCGATGTGGCACGGCGATTACCATCTGAACTATAATACGCAGCAGCCTTTTTGGTTGGCCTTTTCTAGCAATCATGTTGATAAGCATCTCCCCTATGTCGATTTAGTTGACCACATGCTGCCGATTAGCAAGCAATGGGCCGAGGAATATTACGGATTGCGCGGCGCTTATTTTCCGCATTCTGCTTATCCGACGGAAATGACGACAATGCCTTGGCCTGTACCGGAATGGGGCTGGGAAATTTGTGAGACACCTTGGACAGTGCAAAGCTTATGGTGGCATTATATCTATACAATGGATCAGCAATTTCTCGAGCAGCGAGCTTTTGAACCGATTAAGCAAGCAGTCTTATTTCTCGTGGATTATATGAAAAGACCTGAAGCTCACGGGGGGCAGTGGGGTGATGATAAATACCATGTGTTTCCAACCGTAGTACCGGAACTATATGAGCTTACACCTGGATTCAAAATGAACTATGACTGCTTGCTTGATTTAACGTTGATAAAGTTCATTTTTAAAGCGTTTGTTCAGGCATGCAGCGTTTTACAAAAGGTTGAGGTTGAAAGTGAATTGTTATATGAAGTGGCGGAAGTATTAGAGCATTTCCCAGCATATCCGACAGCGGAATCGCAAATAGGTTCGGTATTCATCTCCGTTCCTGGTGAAAGCCCAGAGACCATTTATAATGTACCCAATTCGGTTGCGACGATTTTTCCAGGGGAAGACCATGGAATCCATTCGAGCCCAGAGGAGTTCGCAATCGCAGCTAATTCCTTTCATAACCATCGCAATGAAGGCGGTAATGATCTCGTCTTCCATAACATGGCGGGAGCTCGGCTTGGCTTACTGGATTTAGAACGCTTTAAGCGCCAAATTGAATATTGCATGCTGCCTAACGGTACTTGCGCGGATCGAATCTTGTTGTCAGGTGGACGATATGGAGATCAAATGCAATTTGATTGGATGAACACAATGGGAATCTGGTTCGAGAATTTCTCGCTGCCAGCTGTTATTAATGAATGTTTAATGCAAAGCTATAATGGTGTCATTCGGTTGTTTCCTAACTGGACAGAGCAGTATGCAGCTGAGTTTACAACGCTTCTGGCAGTAGGCGGCTTTCTAGTCAGTGCGAGAATCGAACAAGGTGAAGTGCAGTGGTTAGAGCTCGAAAGCTTATCTGGTGCAGTATGCAAGCTTTACCTTCCGTGGGATTCGGGAGCTAAATTGGTTGCTGGCAATGGAGAAGAGAAGTTTCTTTCAGGTAAAGAGGTAGAGTGGAATACAGCAGCAGGTGATAAGTTCCGCTTAACCCGGGGTTAAGGGGAGCAAAGGTTGTATCCTCATCTAAAAAGCTTCGATCAGAATCTATTTCTATATCCAAAGTTTCCCATGAATTGAACTACTAGGTATGAGATACTATCTACGAGAGTTTACATGTGTAGGGTGGAGGTAGAAAAGTGCCAAATTATGTTATTAGAAAATTACGGCAGCCGGATGATTTTGAAGCAGTTTCTTTGCTGGTGAATATGATCTGGTCAGAGCCAACAACGGCTGAACAGCTGAAGGAAGTCGAAGACAAAATCCCTCCAGGCGTGCTGAATTACAATGAAGATGGCGCACTGATAGGATGGGATCGTCCACAATGGGTCGCGGAAGATGAGCATGGACAGGTCGTTGCCTACGCGATTGCTTGGAGAGCGTCATGGACAGAGACCGGAGCATTGAACCATACCATTGTCGTTAACCCAGAAATCCGTGGAAACGGAGTCGGGAGAGCCTTATACGCGGAGCTTCATCAATGGGCTGTAGATGTCAAAGCCTCGTGTCTGATCGACTCCATTAGGGAAACTGATGTGCGGTCAGTAGCTTTTGCTGGGCGTCGAGGTTATGTAAAGGAACGCCACATATTCGAATCTGTCTTGGACTTGGAATCTTTTGATGGTGGTGAACTATATAATTCAATTAACGAGGCAAAACAAGCCGGAATCCGTTTCGTCACAATGGCGGAGGAACCAGGGGAAGCGAGTGAGAGAAAGCTGTATGAGCTGTATAAAACTACGCATCCCGACATTCCGGGATATTCCGGCACCTTTCCCTGGTTTGAAGAGTGGAAGAAATGGAGCATTGAGCAACACGGTGTACGCCCGGAATTGATCCATATCGCCAAGGACGGCGATCGCTACATCGGCGTTGTCACGTTGCAGCAGAACGATCAAACAGAGGCGATGTATCATGAATATACCGGCGTGCTTCTTGAATACCGCGGACGACATATTGCGTTAGCATTAAAAATGCTCGGTGTGCAAACGGCCCGCGCGTGCGGAGTCCCGTATTTGAGAACAAACAATGATTCAATGAATGTCCCCATGCTGCGAATAAATCGTGATCTGATCGGATTTCGAGCGGAACCTGGAAATTATAAGATGGTGCGTAATCTCAGATTAGAGTAAAGTGAGAATATGAAATGAAGTAGCAAGCCCAGTCTGCATTTGAAGTGCTGACGGGGCTTTAGTTATTTGCGGATTCATGAGGTTCCCAGAATGCTTTCCAGCGTTCTGGAACATCTTTTTCGTGCTCGCAATAAACTGCCTGCAGGTATTGGGTTAAATTAGTTAATTGATCACTCGCAAGCACCTCTTTAATTTCTGAGGGCTTAGTTGGTATTAAGCTATCGTCAATGATCCCAAAAGCCTCCAAGGGTAAAAACATCTTGGGGCTTTTTTTATAGGAGCAGTTATTGGGGTATCTGGGCGAGCTGCCTGAGTCATATTTAGATAGTTTTATGGAGTTAAAGTTATTGAGCAGCAAAGAGCTAGCGTCAAATTTCAGAATGACGAAGCTTTCCTCCGGTTCTCTCCTTGAGTAAGTATTAATCATCGCTTGAACATCCCGCAGAGTTGGCCATAAGAAAACATGCTGATCCAAATACTCGCGAAATTCCAGTTGAGTGGTGCTTGAATCTATAAGGGAATTTGCAATTCGCAAATGAGCATTTATTGTGAATAAATGACCATTTAATTCAATCACTCTGCGGTCCGTTCGACGTTGCACAGATGACATAGGATCAATCCGATTAGCCGAGTATAAGGTATCAAGAGTCGAAATGCCCTTTAAATTACGAGCTCTTGTGAAATGATATAGTGATTTTCGTCCAGCACTTTTAGTTATTTGGTTGATGATAAATTCAGATTGATCCACGTGAAGTCTCCTCCTAGTTACCTTAAAACCATTATAATGTTATTTTGAGCATTTACAATCTTTCTACTATACAAACATAAGCAGTTGATTATATAATTATGTGGTTATGAAAGGAGGGTTATTATTGGAAACCATTGATCAGATTTCAGAAATGTATAAATTACTAGCTGATAAAACAAGGCTCACTATTATGGCCTTGCTAAGGGAGAAGGAATTATGCGTCTGCGATATTGTCGACATCATGGAAATGACACAGCCCAATGTTAGTCAGCATTTACGCAAGCTCAAAAGTGGCGGGATGGTCAATGAACAAAAACGCGGACAATGGGTGTACTACTCGATTAATTTAGAAAAACCCAATGTGTTAGCTTCGTTGCAGCAGGTCCCATCCCAAAAACATTTAGTGGATCAAATGCTGAAAAATAAAATTATTGAATGTTAACTTAATTTTAATGAAATGAGCTGGGGGAAAGTATGGTTTACACGGCAATTTTAATCTTCTTTGTTACAATCGTCTTTGTTATTTGGCAGCCCAAAGGTTTAAGCATCGGATGGTCAGCAACAGGTGGAGCTATTCTTGCATTAGCTTTCGGAGTAGTATCATTTGCGGATATCGGCACAGTTACGGATATAGTTTGGAATGCAACGTTAACTTTCATTGCTCTTATTCTTATCTCCATTATTCTGGATGAAATTGGTTTCTTTGAATGGTCGGCCTTACATATGGCCCGGCTAGCTGGTGGGAACGGAAAAAGACTGTTTATATTTTCTATTTTGCTAGGAGCGGGTGTGTCGGCACTTTTCGCTAATGATGGTGCTGCGCTTATTCTCACGCCAATTGTTTTAGCCCAGGTACGAGCTTTAAAGCTCTCTGATAAAATGATTCTTCCGTTTATTATGGCAAGCGGATTTATTGCGGACACAACCTCGATACCTTTTGTGATCAGCAATTTAGTAAATATTGTCTCAGCAGATTATTTTGATATTGGCTTTATTGAGTACGCCGTTAAGATGATTGTCCCCAATCTGTTCTCACTCCTAGCAAGTATTACGGTTCTGTATCTCTTTTTTAGAAAGGATATTCCCGAAAATTATGATTCGAAAATGTTGAAAAAGCCTCATGAAGCGATAAAGCATCAGGGATTGTTCAAGCTATCTTGGTTTATTCTAATTACTCTGCTGCTGGGGTATGCGCTTAGTGAATTACTTGTTATACCTGTGAGTGCAATCGCCGGTTTTGCTGCTATTTTCTTTGTTATTGCTGCAGCCCTAAGTAAAGCCATTCATACCAAAAAAGTAATTAAGGATGCGCCTTGGACTGTTGTCGTTTTCTCAATCGGCATGTATCTAGTCGTTTATGGCTTGAAAAATGCCGGCTTAACCGATGCTTTGGGTGATATTATTGAATCATTTGCTAAACACGGCTTGCTGGCGGCAACAATGGGAATGGGCTTTTTAGCAGCCTTCCTATCTTCAATAATGAATAATATGCCGACTGTTTTAATTGATTCTTTAGCAATAAAAGGAACATCCAGCTCGGGTATCATCCGTGAAGGTTTAATCTATGCCAATATAATCGGAAGCGATCTAGGTCCCAAAATTACACCGATCGGATCATTGGCTACATTACTCTGGCTGCATGTGCTTTCCAAAAAAGGCGTGCGTATTACTTGGGGCTATTATTTAAAAGTAGGTGTAATCTTAACGATCCCAACCTTGTTCATTACGCTTTTGGGCTTATATTTATGGCTTTTATTATTCTAAACTTAGATAAGGAGATTGAACAAAATGGAAAAGAAATTGGTTTATTTTTTATGTACGGGTAATTCTTGCAGGAGTCAAATGGCAGATGGTTTTCTGAATGAGCTGGGTTCGGAGCAATATGAAGTGAAAAGTGCAGGACTTGAAGCACATGGTCTAAATCCGCGAGCTGTAAAAGTCATGCAGGAAGCTGGATTGGATATTAGTCAAAATTCTTCTAAAACCATTGACCCCGAGCTGCTAAATAAAGCCACCTATGTCATTACACTTTGTGGCCATGCAGATGAGCATTGTCCGGTTATTTCCAATAAAAATGTGATTAAATGGCATTGGGGATTTGATGATCCAGCTAAAGCAACAGGGACTGAAGAAGAAATTATGGACAAATTTCGCGAAGTGCGTGATAGTATTAAAGCTCGTATTCAGGTTTTCGTAAACGAAGGAATGTAAATCAAATTCTAAAATAGAAAGAAGCCGAGGTCATGTGATCTCGGTTTCTTTGTGTACCACTGAGACCATTTTCAGCGATTTCATATTTACAGTTTATTCATATCAAAAAAACATTCGCTTAATAATCGTTATTTATAATGTAAGAGAGATAACAAATCTAGGAGGTAATTATGATATGAAGTTATTCAAAACAAAAGCATTGAAAAACACAATGATTGGCACAGCAGCAACAGCCCTGGTTATCACCACCCTGATATCCACACAAGTACCAACTCAAGCAGAAGCCGCTCCTCAACAAACTAAAAACGTAATTCTTTTTGTCGGCGATGGAATGGGACTGGCACATCGTGATGCTATTAGACTTGCAACTGTTGGCTTAACTGGGAAATTGGCCATGGAAGATATGCCTTATGCTGGTTTAATCCACACTAGCTCAACGATTAATGTAACGGATTCAGCTGCTGCCGCTACGGCATTTGCAAGTGGAGTAAAGACTTATAATGGCGCAATTGGAATGGATGCCAACAAAAAATCGGTGAAAACAATTATGGAATATGCAAAAGATGCTGGGAAAGCAACAGGTGTGGTTACTACGAGCCAAGTTACTGACGCTACAGGCGCTGCATTCGGTTCACATGTAGAAAACCGATCTGCTCAAAGCGAAATTGCTCTGCAATATTTGACTAAAAGCAAAATCGACGTTATCCTCGGTGGTGGTGAGGATTTCTGGTATCCAGCAGGCGATGCAGGAGCACTTAAGGATGAACCAGCTGAAGATCCAACTGAGAAAAGCAAAGGAACTCAAGGAAATCTAATAACTAAAGCCAAACAATATGGCTATAGCTATGTGAAGAGCAAAACGGAAATGATGAATGCTAAAGGCGGCAAGCTTCTCGGACTATTTGCAAATGAAGAAATGTTCCAGCAAAAACCAGAAGGTGAAGGGGATATTTATAACCCTATCGTTTCATTGCCTGATATGACGAAAAAAGCGATTGACGTGCTTTCCGCTAATAAAAAAGGATTTTT
>NZ_CP034235.1:1650000-5402500 GCF_009728935.1 Paenibacillus psychroresistens
AGACCATCAGCTAAGGTCCCCAAGTGTGTGTTAAGTGGGAAAGGATGTGGAGTTGCAAAGACAACCAGGATGTTGGCTTAGAAGCAGCCACCATTGAAAGAGTGCGTAATAGCTCACTGGTCGAGTGACTCTGCGCCGAAAATGTAACGGGGCTAAACACGCCACCGAAGCTATGGACTCAACATTTTGAATGTTGTTTGGTAGGGGAGCGTTGTATGTGCTGCGAAGGTGTACCGTAAGGAGCGCTGGAGAGCATACAAGTGAGAATGCCGGTATAAGTAACGAAAAGACAAGTGAGAATCTTGTCCGCCGAAAGCCTAAGGGTTCCTGAGGAAGGCTCGTCCTCTCAGGGTAAGTCGGGACCTAACGCGAGGCCGAAAGGCGTAGTGGATGGACAACTGGTTGAAATTCCAGTACCACCGTGAACCGTTATGAGCAATGGGGTGACGCAGAAGGGGAAAGATGCAGACGGATGGAAGTGTCTGTGCAAGCAGTGAGGCTAAAGTGTAGGCAAATCCGCACTTTGTTAGGCTAGGCTGTGACGCGGAGGGAAAATTACAGTACCGAAGATCATGTACTCAAGCTGCCAAGAAAAGCCTCTAGCCAGGGAGAAGGTGCCCGTACCGCAAACCGACACAGGTGGGCGAGAAGAGTATTCTAAGGCGCGCGGAACAACTCTCGTTAAGGAACTCGGCAAAATGACCTCGTAACTTCGGGAGAAGAGGTGCCTCGGTAGGGTGAATAGCCCGAGGGGGCCGCAGTGAAAAGGCCCAAGCGACTGTTTAGCAAAAACACAGGTCTGTGCGAAGCCGTAAGGCGAAGTATACGGGCTGACGCCTGCCCGGTGCTGGAAGGTTAAGAGGAGTGGTAAGCCGCAAGGCGAAGCTATGAATTGAAGCCCCAGTAAACGGCGGCCGTAACTATAACGGTCCTAAGGTAGCGAAATTCCTTGTCAGGTAAATTCTGACCCGCACGAATGGCGTAACGACTTGGGCGCTGTCTCAACGAGAGATCCGGTGAAATTTTAATACCTGTGAAGATGCAGGTTACCCGCGACAAGACGGAAAGACCCCATGGAGCTTTACTGTAACTTAATATTGAATTTGGGTATGATCTGTACAGGATAGGTGGGAACCTTTGAGACATGAGCGCCAGCTTGTGTGGAGGTGACGTTGGGATACCACCCTGATCCTACCTAGGTTCTAACCTATGCCCCTGAATCGGGGCAAGGGACCGTGTTAGGTGGACAGTTTGACTGGGGCGGTCGCCTCCTAAAGTGTAACGGAGGCGCCCCAAGGTTCCCTCAGAATGGTTGGAAATCATTCGAAGAGTGCAAAGGCATAAGGGAGCTTGACTGCGAGACCAACAAGTCGAGCAGGGACGAAAGTCGGGCTTAGTGATCCGGTGGTTCCGAATGGAAGGGCCATCGCTCAACGGATAAAAGCTACCCTGGGGATAACAGGCTTATCTCCCCCAAGAGTCCACATCGACGGGGAGGTTTGGCACCTCGATGTCGGCTCATCGCATCCTGGGGCTGAAGTAGGTCCCAAGGGTTGGGCTGTTCGCCCATTAAAGCGGTACGCGAGCTGGGTTCAGAACGTCGTGAGACAGTTCGGTCCCTATCTGTCGTGGGCGCAGGAAATTTGAGAGGAGCTGTCCTTAGTACGAGAGGACCGGGATGGACGTTCCGCTGGTGTACCAGTTGTTCCGCCAGGAGCATCGCTGGGTAGCCAAGAACGGACGGGATAAGCGCTGAAAGCATCTAAGCGTGAAGCCCCCCTCAAGATGAGATTTCCCAGTATGTAAGACCCCTTGTAGACCACGAGGTTGATAGGTTTGAGGTGGAAGTGCAGCAATGTATGGAGCTGACAAATACTAATCGGTCGAGGGCTTACCCCAATAAGACTTGTTATGCAGTCATGTATAAGAAGCAGTGTGTTACCTGGATGTTTCACAACTCTTCGCTTCGTTTCTAGTTTTCAGGGAATAATCCTTGAATGTGTATAATATCTTATGTATATGCACATAATAGATATAACGTTTGGTAATGATGGCGGAGGGGAACCACACGTTCCCATCTCGAACACGACCGTTAAGCCCTCCAGCGCCAAGGGTACTTGAACCGCAGGGTTCTGGGAGAGTAGGACGTTGCCAAGCAAGAAAATGCCCACTTCGGTGGGCATTACTTATTTATTACTATCGCGGGGTGGAGCAGCTCGGTAGCTCGTCGGGCTCATAACCCGAAGGCCGCAGGTTCAAATCCTGCCCCCGCAACCAAATCATTAAATAAGCAAAATAATAAAATAGATCATTTAAATAAAAGTTGAGCTCATTCACATGATCTCAACTTTTTTTTGTCGCCTATGAACTGAACGATATGTACAGTGGAACTAGAAGTCGGGGGCTACAAAGCATGTTTCTAAAAGTTAATAAGCCTAATAATTGTGCTAAGAATAGAGCATAGCAGTAAAAAAATCTGCTTATGCACAATTTCTATGCGTATTAGTAAGAACTTCTTGAGAAATCAAGGTTTTCCTTCGGCACTAGCACAATTATTGTGCGTAGCACCTAAAATGCCAGTGGAGTAGACTCTATACGCATCATTATTGTGCTTATGAATAAATTTGTACGGAAATCGCAGCATTAAAACACTAAAATTGTAACTTTTCGACCACTAGATGGCTTTCTTAACAGTCTAAGGGGACTAAGCGTCCCCTGCCATTCGCTTTAAAACGGCTTAACGCATGCGAGGAAAAGAAATTAAACTCATTAAATTGATGCGTGATACCTTGCCTTTTTCCCGAACTTGACTGAAAAAATCTCCGAGAAAGCTTTCCCAATCATGGCCGACGATTTTTTTAGATTTTTCGTCCGCTTGTACAAGCAAAATGCTATGGTTAATGGCGACTGCCAGGTGGGAGAGTGCTTCATGAAGCTGCTCCTTAACGATTTGTTCACTTTGCTGAATGTCCATGTTCAACCTCCTCAGCTGAGCTATAAACTGGAGTATCTTCATAATCCTCGATTTCATGCGCCATCTGTTTTTTCATTCGTTCAAATTGGGCTTCTGCAACAATATCTTCGATTTCTTCTTTAGCATATTGCACAATGGATTTAGCTCGATTAGCTAAGTTTTTCGCGCCTTCCTGACCCATGAGACCAACAAAGGTCGTCTTGGCGACGGGGATTAAGGCGGATACGGCAAGGGCAAGCCCAGAAATTACAGTTAATTTTTCTAATTTTTTTTGATTCATAGCTAGGCCTCCATTCATTGGTTATTACCCATTTACAGTACTGCTGGAATTGCAAATGCAGGGGTGAGCTCCTTCTCTGCATTCTTGGAAATGATCGACAGCACCATTTTTGATAAAATCGATACGGATCCAGCTACCGCAAGGATAGGAAGCCAATAGTGGAGCGCTAAAGGTGTCGTATGGAAGAACGCTGAAATAGCAGGCACATATAGAACAGCTATCAATGCTAGCCATGACATGCCAAGTGCTCCAAGCAGGAAACGATCCTTCGTCCAATCACTAACTTTCTCTTCGCTGCCTTCTTGTCTCCATGATAGGGTTTGAATTAACTGACCGGAAACAAGCGTAGCAAAAGCAATGCTTTGCGCAGTCATCAGTGGAACACCCATGGCTAAACTTGCTGCGAATAACCCAACCGAGCCAAGCCCAAGAAATACACCTTTAGTTACGACCTTTTGGTACAGATTCTTATCGACAATATCCATTCGTTTGAGTTGTTTTTGTTTATTGCCGGGATTTACGGCTAGAACCATAGCTGGGACAGCATCCGTTAGCAGGTTCATTAGTAAAATTTGAATCGGCACAAAAGGGATCGGCAAGCCGATGATCACCGCTAAGCTGGTAACGAGAATCTCTGATAAATTACCGGTTAATAAGCAGCCTAACGCCTTGCGGATATTGCTGATGATGGTTCTTCCTTCTTTGACACCTTCAACAATGGAACCAAAATGATCTTCTTTCAGAACCATGACAGCCGTTTGTTTCGTGACTTCAGTTCCTGTTCGACCCATGGCT
This sequence comes from Paenibacillus psychroresistens, assembly GCF_009728935.1. Taxonomy (GTDB): domain Bacteria; phylum Bacillota; class Bacilli; order Paenibacillales; family NBRC-103111; genus Paenibacillus_AC; species Paenibacillus_AC psychroresistens. The sequence continues at coordinate 1,654,050 of NZ_CP034235.1, forward strand.
ATTCCAACATTGGCCTGTTTAATGGCAGGAATATCGTTAACACCGTCACCAGTCATAGCTACAATATGCCCACAGCTCTGCAAGGTTTTAACAATTCGCAATTTATGCTGTGGCGTAACTCGTGCAAAAATCGAGACTTCCTCGACAATTTCCAGGAATTCTTCTTCCGATAGCTGATCTAATTCTTGTCCGATTAAAACCCTTTGTGTGCCATTATATATGCCTAGTTGCTTGGCAATTGCAATGGCTGTAATCGGATGGTCACCAGTGATCATGACTGGCTTTACACCTAGCTGAATGACTTCCTCGATATTGTCTGAGACCTCTGATTTGGGAGGGTCGATCATCCCGACTATCCCGACATAAATCATTTCTTTTTCGTCAATCCCAAGCTCGTCTTCTTGCTCATTTTTCTGTAGAGGACGGTAGGCAAATCCTAAAACGCGCAAAGCTTCCCCGGCTAGCTTTTCATTCTGCAGCATAATGATTTGTTTCTGTTCATCGGTAAAGGGCAGAATATTGCCGTTAGCCTGGTACCAGCTGCAATGGCGCATAATTGTCTCAACAGAGCCTTTAGAAAAGATGAAGCATTCTTGGTCAGCTGTATGGGAATCTCGACAGACGACGCTCATTTTTCCCGCATTTGAATCGAAAGGGACCTCTGCACCGCGATGCCAACGCGGCATCTCATTCTGCCACATTTCTGCTTTTGCAGCTAAGGCTAACAATGCTCCTTCAGTAGGATCCCCTTTGATGATCCAGCGTCCTTCATGCTGTAGAAGCTTGCTGTTATTGCATAACAAGCCAATTTCAAGCAACCGCTGCAGCTCGGGATGCTTCAGATCCGATGAAGATGTTTGTTCATTCTCAAGCGCAGCAGACGAAGCCGCTGCAACTTCTTGGGGATATAACTCTTCAATACTCCCGATCGGATCATAGCCATTTCCTGAAACAGACCACATTTGATCTACGGTAGCGATTGCTTTTACGGTCATTTCATTTTTAGTTAACGTTCCTGTTTTGTCTGTGCAAATAATCGTTGTTCTACCCAATGTTTCTAATGCAGAGAGCTTGCGAATCAAGGCGTTTTTCTTGGCCATCCGGAAAACACCAGCGCTTAAAGCAATAGTGATAGTTACAGGCAACCCTTCAGGAATAGCGGACGCTGCTAGTGTGACGGAAGTCGTGATCATTTGGGTAAGCGGTATTCCGCGCAAAAGACCTGTGAAGAATACAAGCCCTCCGGCGATCAAAGCACCTTTGATAAATGTTTTGCTGATTGAGGTTACCTTTTCCTGCAATGGGGTTACTTCTTTTTTCTCATTTTTCAGGAGAGCGACCAGGTTGCCCATTTCTGTATTCATTCCTGTTTCGACAACAATCCCAATGCACTTGCCACGAGATACATCCGTCCCCATGTAAAGCATGTTTTTGCGTTCTGCTAAGGGGGTGTCAGCTTCTAGACAGCCTTCATTTTTCTCAATAGGCACAGATTCGCCTGTTAAGGCAGCTTCATTAATTTGCAAGCTCCAAGCACGAATCAAGCGCAGATCTGCGGGAATCCGATCACCTGCTTCCAAACAAACCAAATCCCCAGGCACTAGCTCCGCAGCAGGCAGATCGATTTGTTGGCTATTGCGAATGGTTTTACATACAGGAGGCTGGAATTCATTTAAGCTATCGACCACCTTTTCCGCTCTTCTTTCTTGAATGGTGCCAATTGCCGAGTTTGCCAACAGAATACTGCCCATGGCAATCCCATCAAAAATATCACCCGACAATAAAGCGAGAACTGAGGTGCCAAGCAGGATTAACGTCGTGAATTCCTTAAACTGCATCAAATAAGAAACGAGAAAAGAAGTCGGCTTTTTGCCCTCCAGCTGATTCATTCCATACTTTTGCCTAGAGAGGATGACCTGATCATTCGTGAGTCCATGCTGTTCATTAACACGGAAGTGGGCAAGTGCAAACTCTAATGGACTTGTATGCCAAGAGAAAGCATCATTGGAATAATTAGCTTCAGCGGCTGCTGCTACTTCCTGGTGGAAAGCATCACTTTTATCCCACGGATCGACTTGAGCCAATAAGGGTTCCTCACTGATTTTTTTGGAGCGTGAGAGGAAGGCCAGAGATAACACATCACCTGCTAAATTAACTAAAGGCGCACTTATGACACCTATGGCTGCTAGAACGGAACCAATCACATTCCAGCCTTGCGTGAGGTAGGTCTGCTGCTGCACGGAATTATCAATTTTTCGGGCATAGATCAAGGTTGCATTGATACTATTTAATTGCTGAATCGTCACGTAGGGCACATCAGCTGATAGATAATCAAAGCTCACATTTGTATCACTGGCTGGGATGTAAAGTACATTTTCGCCACGTATTTGAAGATCCGTAATTCGTTGCTGAATTTCTTCAGCTTGAAGATTAATCCAGCTGCGATCGAAATTAAATGAGAGAGAGTCTGACCGGATGTCTAAGGTTTCTTGCACAAAGCCGATCGACCATCCGTCCATGGATAAATCTTTAAGAACTCCCATATAGGGTGAATTATATTCGCGTCTACTGGTTAGATAACCAATGCAATGATTGGCTTTAAGCCCTTTCTTTGCAACAAAAAGCACTTCGAAGCCTCTTTTCTTCAACCTTTTTTCATCGAGTAGGTAAGGCTCACAATCGATACCATTCTCAACCAAATAAGTGAGGCTTCCAATGAGAACTACAGCATTGTTAATCTTGCCTTTTAAGCCTTTTGCTGCTTCCTCAAGCTGATAGGCTGTCCGAATAGTATGGCAGGTAGATTCGGCTTTGGTGCATACCTCCGCTTTCCAAGGGTGGCTGCTTTTTTTCATCAATGAAGCTGCTAGGCAGATAATCTTTTCGGAATCTTGATTTTCAATCAGAGTTTGCCACTGAACATCTTCAATTACTTTAGTAAATAAAAGTGAAGTATCATCGAGTAACAACGTTTTGGTACGGGCGAGCTGAGCTAAAGAACCATTAGCAGGAACCATATAGTTTTTCTCATGGGCGATTAATTCGGCATGATTCCAAGCATATTCATTAGGAATAGTTGTAGGTCTTGGGTTAGCAGCTAATAATACGCCTAAGCCTTTTAGTGGATTGCGCGTTAAAGCCAATGTTAGTCCAGCAGCAATCATTCCCCATTTGCCTGCCTTTTCACTATAAGCTTTAGTTTCGGATGATAAATAACTTACATCTGCTCTCAGCTTTGTTCCGCTCTTCTTCCATTTGAGGAATTGCAGCAAGCTAAGTCCAGCTAGAACAACTACATTTTCACGAACGAGGGCAAGAGCGAATGCACTTGTTCCTAATAAAAGCTCCGAATTTAACTTGCGTTCCTGTGCGAACTTATCGACACCCCGTTTGAGCAATGGATATCCGGAGAGCACAGATACTAGACCTGATAAATAAAAAGGGACAGGGCTGCTAGCAAAAGCAGACTTTCCCCAAAATAGCTGTTTGGCCGTTAAAACGGTTAAACCACCCATCGCAATGACTAGGGGGACGGGGACTTTGGATGGTTTAATAGATGGGGTATCGTCATTAGTCGATATATCTGGTTCAGCTCCGTTAGATATATCTTCTGTTTCAAATCTTTGAATGTGGCCGATAATTTCATGCATGGAAATATTCCGCTCATCATAAAGAAGCAGCATCCTGCCAGTCAAGGTGTTAACTTCTACCTTCAGGATCCCTTCTATAACTGAAAATAGATCTTTAGCCCGTCCAACCAAGGTAGGGTTTCCTTTGATCCCTTTCAGTTCTAAACGCATTCTCCCAGGTAAAACGCGAAGATTCTTTTCTCCATGATTAAGCAATGTCATTTTACCTCATCTTCTTCCTCTGCAATGTTGTAGACATTAGTTTACACAGACTCCAAACAATTATTCGCTTTTAATTTGTATAATTTGTTAGTTTAACGGAAAAATAATCGCATATAACAGGAAAGGAGATTCAATATATGTTTAAATCACCCTTGGGTTTAGCTGCAATTACGGCTGCATTATTACTAGGTTTTTCTCCAAGAGCTAGAGAAATACTACGGAAATATGCCGTGTTAGGTACGGAGGCAATACTGGATATTACAGATCAAGTAAAAAGCTCGTCAGTAAAAATCGCAGACCAACTAAAATTGGAAAATGAAAACAAAGTCTAACTGACTTGATTTTGCGCTTCTTGGAGACCATATAATTGGGGAATTCATTTAAAACCAAGGAGGTCATTGCCATGTTAAAAGAAGTGTTTAGCGGTGGTTCATTATGGGGTGGGCTTGTTTCAGGCGGACTATCACAGCTGCAGGATACCAATGCATTAAAGGAAGGCCATATTAATAAAAAAACGTATGCTGTGCAAACAACGGAAAATGTAACAGGAGCTTTTGGGGTAATGGCGGGCATCGAATATGGCGCTATCCTCGGAACCTCTATAATGCCTGGAGTGGGAACTATTCTTGGCTCCGTAGTGGGTGGATTACTTGGGGACAGAGTTGGGAGAACGGTGGGACATCGTGCTGGCCACTCTCTAGTCAACAGCAGAATGATGCAACAAAAGCTGGGAATCACGGAAGATAGTGAACCGGAATTGCAGCTTCAAGGGTAAGGGATTTGCTAAAAAGTAAAATAAAAATGACTGCTGAGGGTGCTCAGCGGTCTGTTTGTTGTATCCCACTTAATTTGCAACAAAACTTTAACTAAACTATACTTAATACATAGATTTACTTGTGAGTAAAGTTATATAAAAATAAATATTATGATGGAGGCAAAGAAATGTCCAAATCCAAAGTTGCAAAAGTAAAACATGGTGAATTTGATCCGCAAAAGTATTCCTTGAATACGAATGAAGCGTTTCTGTTGCTTAAAGAGAGAGGGTTAACCAAAGCAGATAATGAACAAGTCGTTCAGAGATGGCTTAAACAAGGAAAGATTGAAGCTGTTTTGGTGAAGAAAGGGGTACAAAACGAGAGAGGCTACCAAATCAACGAAGCAAGCTTATTGGAGCATGCGGAAACTCAGGTGAAAAAGCGCGGTGAATGGAAACAGGAATTGGATGAGGCCAATCAGAAAATCGCTTTCTTGGAAGCTCGAATTCAAGAGTTACTTGAAAAAGAAACCAAGAACAAAGAAGCAATAAAATCAGAGCCAGAACGAACTGAAGCAATAGCACCGATAAAAGTGGACCCTAAAAAAAGAAAAGCACCCATTAAGAAAGTAGCTCCTGAGGTTGTAGAAAAAACTTAATGGAATAACTGATATAGAATCATGGCATTTGCCTTCTTGGCAAACTGAATGGATTGGCATAACTCAATCATAGTTTGAAAAAACCTCGCATTTTCTCGAAGATATCGAGAGAATGCGAGGTTTTTGTTAACAGTAGCAATGTAATTTGTATTTTAATTATTTTTTTGCTGCAAGAACAAAGCAATCATTTTGGCTGCTTCTTCACGTGTTGCGTTATCCTTTGGAGCAAAGAATACATTGGATTGATTCGATTTTGTTTTACCATTGATAATTCCTGCCTGCTGCAATGCTTTTGAAGCTTCAATTGCATATTCAGGAATTAGTGCTTGGTCTGCAAATTGTGTAGATGGTATCGTTGCTGGCAATGTATAAGCCATTAATTTACTTAAACGAACGATCATAACAGCCATTTGCTCCCGCGTGATTTTTGCTTTTGGATCGAAAGTATCCGTTGCTGTTCCGCTTGTAACGCCGCTTTCAGTAGCCCAACCAACTGCTTGAGCATAATAAGCGTCAGATGGAACGTCATTGAACTTAACAGTCTTGAACTTCGTTAAATCTGCTTCTGCAAGGCGAGCCAGAATTAACACGAAATCAGCTCTTGTTATATCATTTTTAGGAGCGAACTTATTAGATTCGATTCCTAGAATAATATTTCTTGCGGCAAGGAAAGTAATGTTGTCTTTTGCAAAGCTTGTTGACGTATCGGTAAATGCTACCATTTTATAGCCAATCGCATATTGGGAAAAGTGACTCACTGCAAAGCTCAAAGTACCTGTTGTCTTATCAAATACACAATTGGGTACCAATACAATATCGCCGTTGTCAGCAATGTAGTAAATAATAATCGCGTTTGAGTCTTCATTAGCGGTTGGCACATAAGGAACATTAATGCTTACAATACCGCCAGCGAAATTTGAAACCTGCTTCCCATCTGCGGTTACCGTGAAATCAAATATCGGATGATCGCTTATGGCATCAGTGATAGCTTTTTGGGAAGCAGCAGGCAGGTCCTTAGTAATTTCAGCTGAGCTCTTTTTAGCAATTGATATAGATATGTCACCATTAGAAGCGGCTGATGAGATAGTGGAGATCGATTTCTTGTCAAAAGATATTTGCCCTATTCCGGCAGCTATGGAAACCGAATCCGTATCACTTCCTGCTATTTTATCAAATGATGCAGCTGATAGTGTAACAACAGCCTCTTTGGCACTTTTATCAACCGTAACATTGATTTCAAAAACTTTTTCCTTTTGGCTTGCATTCGCTGAGCTTAATGTTAACAAGGCCTCATCGACTTGTGAATTGGAAACTGCCGCTTTAGCTATACCGTTACTATCAGTTACAGCTGTTACATTTGTCGATGCTATTACCGTATCACCATTGTTTGATTGATCTGGCTTAGCTGTAGCCGCAGGTGTCGGACTTGGAGTAGCAGTTGGACTTGGTGTTGGAGTCGGTGTAGGACTTGCAGTTGGACCTGAACTTGGGTTTGGATTAGATGGGCTAGGTGAGTTAACAGCGACTGTAGCTTCTGCGATACCATAACCATCTGCACTTATAGCCGATATGATTGCTGTACCCGCAGATACTGGAGACACTTGACCACTTGAATTAACCGTAGCTACCGCTGAATTGGAAGATAACCAAGTAACTGTTGTTGATGTATCACCACTTGTAGGAATAACAGTTGCTGTCAATATCTTTGCAGAACCTCCTGTCGTGAAGGTAAGACTGCTTTGATCCAAAGCCACCTTGGCAACGTTCATTTGCATGACTGAAACGGTACCGCCCACTTCATTGGCTACTAGAATCAACGGTAATCCGGTTGGACTGCTCGTTGCAGGTATTAAATCAATGCCTTCAGGTCCATTAAAGTTTTCTATATCTTTTTCAAAGGTTCGCGGGTTTAGATAGCTGGCAAAGGTCGGATGCGTTGGATCTGTCACATCATAAGCCATCAAGCCTCCTGTACGCTCCAAACCGATAAAGGCAAGCAGTCTGCTTCCGATTTTACCGACTTTGATATCTTCCGGCTCTGGCCCTTTTTTCGAACTGCGGCTATCTAATGCTGCTTTATCATTGCTTGAGTTGAAGTTTGCAGGCACACGTTGTGAAGTAATCATTTCAAAATCGTTGCCGCTGTCGAATACTTGAGCCATTGTACTGGCGTTCCACACGGAGAATGAACGACCTCCGAATAAATAGATGCTGTCATGTCCCATATCACTGGTGACTTCTACACTATCGTATGTGGTGCCTTTATTGCTTAAGAAATTAGCTGCTGATGATGTAGGATCTAAACTGCCTTTCATATCTCCTATTTTGCTGCCGGTATTGCGGGTAGTGCCCCATTCAGTAACATCGCCTTCGTTCCCAGAGAACAAGTAATTTACTCCGTCTACGGTATAAGAAGCTATTCCATCTGGCATATACATGCCTTTAAAAGGGACATTTTCGAGTTTAATTTGGTTGTCTGCTTTCAGCAAATCAAGTGAATTATTGGGAAGGCTGAGGTCCTTCAGACCTAAACCTTTGACAGAAGTCACTACTTTGCCGGCAATGTTCACTTCAGCAATAGCATTGTTCTCCTGCAAAGAAACATAAGCAATTGTGTTGTCATCCGACAATGTAATATATTCGGGTTCAAAATCGTGCACAGCATCTGCTTTTGATCCTGATCCTGTAATTAGTCCTTTGGGAGCAGTAGAAGCACCCCGAATGTGTACGTTATCTGCAATGACATCCTGATTATCGAACTTCACATGCGATATAGTACTATTCATTGTATCCACAATGGTTACACTGCCATCTGGATCAGTTCCATTGCGGGGCTCACCTTCATCAGCGGTCAAGATGTATCTGCCGTCTGCTGTTGATTTGATCATATCTGGCTGTACGCCGGCTTCGTAGGAGCTCATTAATTTACCGTCATAATCCAATACGAGAATTTTCCCAGGCTTTGTCGGATCCAACTCCTGAATAGAGACAGACACACGGTTAGTCGTTGTATTCACATCAACACTGGTTAAATCTCCATATAGAAAACCACTTGTTTCGGATAATGTTTTTACGTCAAGCGCTTTTTCTTTAGTAAGTTCCAGTTTTTGAGTTTGTGCATTTTTAGTCATACTGACAATTTCTAATGTAGGAGGGTTTGTAGAGCCATTTACCAAATAGAACTTATTGTTTTCTTTGTTGAATTTAACAATTTCCGCTACCCCGCCATTTCCATTGGAAGTGCCAACAGAATAGTATGTTAACTGCGTGATACTTAGGGTATCTATAGCTGGAGATTTGACAGTGATTTTGGCTTCAGCAGAACCATAACCATCTGCGCTTATAGCTGTTATGATCGCTGTGCCCGCAGCTACTGGGGTAACTTGACCACTTGAATTAACTGTGGCTACCTCAGGATTGGAAGAGGACCAGGTTGCTGTCGCTGCACCTTGACCTACAGGAGTTACGGTTGCAGTCAACGTCTTTGCTGCGCTTCCTGTTGTGAAGGTAAGATTGCTTTGATTCAAAGATACCTTAGTAACATTCATTTGCATGACAGCAACAGTACCGCCAACCTCGTTGGCTACTAGAATCAAAGGCAATCCGGTTGGACTCATTGTAGCTGGAATGAAATCGATGCCTTCAGGTCCATTGGATGCCTCAACAGTACCTGAATAAGTTCGGTTGTTTAGATAGTTGGCGAAGACAGGTTGTCCAGGGTTGGTCACATCATAAGTCATTATACCGCCCATACGCTCTAAACCGATAAAAGCAAACAGTTTATTGCCGACTTTACCGACTTTGATATCTTCCGGCTCTGGCCCTTTTTTTGGACTGCGATCATCCATTAGGATCTTACTATTACTAGTGTTGAAATGTAGAGGTACACGCTGTGAAGTTATCGTTTCAAAATCATTGCCGCTGTCAAATACTTGACTCATTGTGCTGGCATTCCACACGGAGAATGAACGTCCTCCATATAAATAAATGTCATCATGTCCCATATCACTGGCGACTTCTACACTATCGTAAGTGGTTCCATTTTTGCTTAAGAATTTGGCTGCATCTGAATTAGAATTGAGACTGAGTCTCATCGCGCCTATTGTGCTGCCGTTTTTACGATTGGAGGACCAATCTGTGACATCCCCTTCATTCCCTGTAAAGAGGTAAGTCACACCGCTTACGGTATAAGAAGCGATTCCGTCAGGCATATACATACCTTTAAATGGGACATTCTCCAGTTTAATTTGCGAGTCATTCAGCAAATCAAGCGAATTGTTCGGAGAGTTTAGATTCTTCAAACCCAGACCTTTTACAGAAGTAACCGTTTTACCGGCTATGTTTATTGTCGCAATAGCATTGTTCTCCTGTAAGGAAACATAAGCCAATGTATTGTCATCCGACAATGTAATATATTCCGGCTCAAAATCACGAATAGCATCCGCTTTTATTCCGGATCCAGTGATTACGCCTGTTCCAGGAGTAGATTCACCCCGAATGTGTACATCATCCGCAATGACGTCAGGGTTATCGAATTTAACATGTGATATAGCATCATTCGTTGTATCTACAATGGTTATACTGCCTTCCGGATCAATTACGGCATCTCGAGGCTCAGCCTCATCAGCAGTCAAGATATATCTTCCGTCTGTTGTCGTTTTGATCATGTCAGGCTGTACGCCAGCTTCATAGGATTTCAATAAATTCCCATCATAATCGAGCACCAAAATCTTGCCTGATTTTGTTGGATCCTTTTCTTGAACAGAGATAGATACACGATCAGTCGTTGTATTGACGTCAACACTGGTTAAATCTCCATAAACAAAGCCATTTGTTTCGGATAATACTTTTACATTTAATTCTTTTTCTTTGGTAAGCGTCAATTCTTGAGTTTGGACGTTTTTAGTCATACTCACAATTTCTAATCTTGGCGGGTTAGTAGAGCCGTTTACCAAGTAAAACTTATTATTTTCTTTGTTGAACTTAACGATTTCTGCTACCCCGCCATCCTTATTGGAAGAGCCAACAGAATAACTTGCAAGCTGCGTGATATTGACAGAATCAGCGATTCCGGGAACGTTAGTTACTGATAAGGGGAATACTTTAGTTTCCCATGATTTTGTTGGAGTAGTACTATCGTATACGGTAACAGTTACACTTCTAGCTCCTTCGGTTCCAGTATTTGGAGTACCATATATCAAACCGGTAACCGTATTTATGGAAAGCCCAATTGGAAGGTTTGTAGCAGAAAACTCGTAGGGTGATTTTCCACCAATTACCGGCACTTGATTAAAATAAGGTGAACCAACATTAGCATTCGATAATTGAGCAGCTGTAATAGAAACAACGCTAAACCATGGACCATCGGCTCCACTGCGGGGTTTTACTTGACTAAATAATGTAGGCGAAGCAGTATCGTAGTTAACCTGTTTAAAATCGTTTTTATTGTTGTCTGTATCAATAAAACTATTTCGGCGAAGTGACTTCTTCTTTGATGTTGAAGCATCATCTCCTAAAGGAGGCTCTCCCTCGTAACCATCAATAGCTTTATCTCCAGTTCCTATCATATCTACATATCCGGCCAGTTTTGTTGGACTGAAAGGGTTTTTCTCAGTGAGAGTGTCTTGATTGCTCATTAAGATTACTTTTAGACCTTTATTATTAATGTAGCGATTCCAAATAGGCATATCTCCAACTGAAGAAAGATCAAGCTTAGTTGTTGTTAGAGCAGGGCCTGTTTTTTTGGCCTTTATTAAAAAAGAAGAATGAGCTGCAATCTCGCCAGTCAGATTCAGTTTATCCCAATTCCCAGTCGTACCGAGGGTTGTATTTGCACCATTATCTGCATATTGCAAGGACCAGGTGCTTAAATCAATATCACTATTTGTTGGGTTGTACAATTCAATAAATCCATTGGAAACTACAATGCCATTATCGTCTACCAAACCCCCGCCATAAACCTGATTAATAATAATATGTGGAACGGTAACATCATAGACATTGTTGGAATTGTAAGGCGTTCCTGCTAATGGACCTGCAGCAAAAACAGGTACAGCTGAAAATAATAGACTGCCTAACAATTCACCAACCAACAATAATGACAACAACTTCTTTTTACTAAATATCAACTTCACTCACTCCTTATTATGTACGGACTAATTTAAATTCTATAGTATTTTTGTTTAGCGACTATTAAATATAAATGTAGAAATTGTAAATTAAATCCAATAAAACGCATTTACAATATTTTCATTCCACGAAAACACTCCTATAAACATTGGCATGTATTATTGATTTATAAGCATTAAGGTTTGTACATGCCAGTGATAAACTAAAAGGGGGAATTCAACATTGAATAAGATAGCTAATAGAACCATCTTAATAATGTTCGTTTTTGCTTTTCTTCTACAAGGCTGCAGTAATCCTCATGAATCAAAAGTCATTCAAAGCTTCGGTAATGAGCAAGCAAAATCGCTGATAGCTAACCATAACGACCTCTCAGAGGATGCCATTCGAATAAGTGAAATCAAAGAAATCGAAAAAAACCACTGGTTTGTTTTGTATCAACAAAAATCCGAAAATGGCTTATCCTGGGAACCAAGCATTGACTCTAATTTTGGCATGGATATCAAAAATACAGCTGGCGATTATTTAACTAGCAATAATGGCTATGGGATGCCCGCACTTTTTGCGAGCTTAGAAGGAGCCAATTAATCCTGCTCCCAACGATCATGCAGATTAAACCAATAAAACCATTGCTCGGGATGGGATAGAATTGTTTGTTCCATGGAATGGTTCAGCAATAAGGCTGCTTCCGAACGTTGTGAACGTGAGAATAGTTCATGCAAGTAAATTGGTTCTTCAAACACTAAATGATGACTAAACCCTTTTGTTCTAAATCCGCTGAACGGAATGACGGGAGTCATCTGATCCAGCGCCAAAGCAGCGGCCCCTTGAGGGCCGCGTGTTCGTTTTCCGAATAATTCAGTTAGCGGGAATTGCCTGCGCCAAAAATCCCCTAAGATAAAGATAACGCCATTCTGCTCCAAATGATTTCTCAACGTTCTGATCATCTGCAATGGGGAGGTTTCATCATAATCCAAGCCAAGACAGCCCATTTGTTCATATTGCGAATAAATGGGCTTTAGCTCTGGGCTGCCTGAAGTACCCACAGTTAAACAATTATAATGGTTAGAAAGATACCAGTAATAATAAAAAAAATTGCCTACATGCGGAGCATAAATGATAGCACCTTTCCCCTGGCTAAGTGCTTCCTGTAAAAAATGCTCTCCCGCTGTATGAAGCTTACCCGCTTGTCCTCTTGGCAAACGCCAAAAACCAAATATGACCTCGAATAAAGTGACCGCTAGATTACGGTAGTAGGCGCGTAATAGCCTGCGAATCTGCCGCCTAGTCAATCGGACAAGCAAATCATCCATATTAATCCTAATTCTGTTTCTTAACTCAGTTCCAGAAATTAAATAAATCAGGTTCCCCAGTGCATAGAATATCGCATATAATAACCAATCAGGCAGTAGATGAAGAAGATTGGCGAGCTGGCGAAATCGTTTTGTTTGTCGGGTAAGCTTACCAATCCATTCGTACAAGCAACTTACACCTCCAGATGAACTTTTAACAATTATCCGTTATTTTTTATCGATAAAATGCTTGCGGTATCTGCGTGTGATCTGATCCTTATGCAGCACAATAAAAAAATCAACCGTTTCAAAAACAGCATCGTATGCAGGATCTCCGCCAATTTGAGCACCTAACCATTGGTATCCTTTCATTAGAGGCGGCAGCTTGCGGAAGATTTCTTTTTCACGCTCAGAAACATCTATATAACATAAGCTGCTGATACGATGTGAAGGTAAAGGCTGGATGCCGTAGCGTTCTGTAATCACATGTTTATATTTAAGTAAACTATATATTTCATTCAATTCGGTCTCATTCTTAATATGAACGCTTGCACAACCAATTAAATATTCATATCCACGTTCAGCGATATAGATTGCAATTCCCTCCCAGAGCAGTTGGATTGCTCTGCCACCCCGATAAGGTTCCGCAATGCAGCTCCGCCCCAATTCCAATGTTTTATGAGTATGTTCACTGAATGTAGTAAGATCGAATTCCGTTTGCGAATAGAAGCCAATATGCTTAGAAACACGCTCTCCAGGCAGCAAACGATAGGTACCAACAACCACTCCATTATCTTCATCAACAACGATCAGGTGATCACAAAAAGCATCATAGCTGTCCGTTTCCAAACCTGTAGAGTTAATCAAGCGCAGATTTTTCTCTTCTTCCACAAATACTCGATAACGTAATTGATAAGCTTGCTCCAATTCAGTAATAGTCTCAGCTAATTTAACAGATAGATTCGAATTCACACGCACCATGGTTTGAGCTCCTGCTTGCGCCAATGCTGACATATTCTTCACACCTCTCGTTTTTTGCTAAGCATACCAAGCAATTATTAAGCCGATGTTCTCATTTTGTAAAAAAATTATGTTATAAAAGGATGCCTATTCCTTTACTCAAACTAAAAATTAACTTTACGCTCCGATAATCATTGTGGTTTAAAGTAGAAGGATCATATCCTACAGACGGAGGGATTTGCATGAAGAAGGATATACGAATTCTATTGTTGTACGCAAGCTATGGAAATGGTCATCTTCAAGTATCCTCATCCTTACAGGAAAGTTTTAAGCAATATGGAGTTTCCCGCGTTAGCATGATTGATTTGTTTGCAGAAGCCTATCCCCAATTCAACGAATTAACCAAATTCCTCTATAGAAAAAGCTTTACACTATTCCCTCATATATACGGTTGGTTGTATTATGGCACGAAAAAAATGCAGCACGACAGCTTAATTTCTCAATGGTTCCATAGCTTTGGCTTGCAAAAGCTGGAAGAGATTATGGCTATTGAGAAACCGGATTTAATTATAAGTACTTTCCCTATGCTTGCGATCGCGGAGTTTAAAAAAAGAACGGGCAGCAAGCTCCCGCTCTATATGGTGTTAACGGATTATGAGCTGCATAATCGTTGGATCCATCAGGAAATCAATAAGTTCTATGTGGCATCAAAGGAACTGAAAAACCAAATTGTACATTCAGGTATTCCCCAAAATCGGGTAAAGGTAAGTGGCATTCCAGTTAAAACAGCATTTATAAATCCTTCAGTAGAAGATTCCCTTCATGAAATATATGGCTTTTCTCGTTCACCTGAGAAAGAAACGATTCTAATTATGGCAGGTGCTTATGGAAGTCTAATGCAGGTGAAAAATATTTGTAATCAGCTTGCAGCTAATGAAGGCTTGCAGCTTATTATTGTATGCGGCAGCAATAATTCTTTATTAAAAGACATGGAAAAAGCTTTCATGAATCATCCAAGAGTACTCCTATTTGGCTATTACGAACGGATTTATGAGTTAATGTCTCTAGCTTCGCTTGTGATAACTAAGCCTGGCGGCATTACTGTCTCTGAGGCTATTTCCTTATGCAAGCCTATGTTGTTGTTTCGCCCCGTTCCTGGTCAAGAACGTGAGAATGCTAAGTACTTGTCAGAAAAAGGCGCTGCACTAATCTCCTTAAATCCAATTGAACTAATCGAGCAAATCAAAATGCTGCTTAGAAATCCTAGCAAGCTCACAGGTATGCGATCCAATCTTCAGCTGCTAAGAAAACAAAATGCATCGGAAACGATTGTCATTGATATATTAGATGATTTAGATGCCAGACAGCTTTTGCAGCCTGAAATTAGGGAGGAAAGACGATGGACACAGGAAGTCATTTATTAATGGGAGCCACCTTGGCAGGTTTAGCGTTTATCGATCCGGCAGTAGCCGCTCATCCGCAGCTTGCTCAAACGATTCTTTTTGCTTCATTACTTGGTTCTCATGCACCCGATCTCGATGCCGTTGCGCGCATAAAAAGCTATTCCAGTTATATCCGCAATCATCGTGGCATTACGCATTCTTTGCCTGCTTTGTTTATCTGGCCTGCACTTGTTAGCTTAATAATGGGCTTGATTTTTGGGACACTGGATCAATTTGCTCATCTGTATTTTTGGAGTTTTGTAGCTGTGACTCTTCATGTATTGCTTGATCTGTTTAATGCCTATGGTGTTCAATGCTTCCGTCCATTAAGTAAAAAATGGTTTCATTTGGATGTACTCTCGATCTATGAACCGTTTTTCTTTGTGATTCATCTCACAGGTCTGGCTCTATGGATAATGACTTCGCTAAATCCTGTTCCCATTTTCATTGCTGTGTACTTGTTGACTTTCCTTTATATCTTAGTGAGATCGGTTCATCATTCGATTGTTGTAAAACGTGTCCACTTAAAAATGAATCAAGTCGGGATCTATCATGTTATTCCTAGTTTACATTGGTTCCGCTGGCAATTCGTGTTCGAGTCGGACAGCTTTTTCTATACCGGAAAGGTCGATTACAAGAAAGTAGTCGTGGTTGATATTTATCACAAGGATCGTGCTAATCCAGTTATTGAAGCAACGATGGGAACAGATGGAGTAAGGGCGTTTCTACATTTTACGCAGCATATACATGTTTATTTCACTAAAAAAACCGATGGATATGAAGTCAATTGGCGTGATATGCGATTCTGGCATAATCATAAGCTGCCGTTTGGGGTCGATGTGCAATTGGACGAAAATCTCAATGTTGTGGGTCAGAGTATGGGCTGGAGTAAGAAAACCTGGGAAGCGCCTTATGTATGAGGTGATCCCAGTTTTACATTTTCTTTATTTTTTGTTAACACAGACAGAACACTTCTAAGTTAATTTGTATAGAGGAGCTGAAACAAAAGAATCAAGTAAAGTGTGTGGGAACGTTACCACAATTTGGACTAAGGAGCGACAACTACGAATGCTTATTGATGTAAAAGGACAAGTCACTCCCGTCAACTCACGAAGCCATATTACATATAGCTTTGATCTTCGCCAGCCCATTGGGAAATTAAATATCCGCTTTTCGTATCATCCTAAACGTTTGGAAGATCCCGAACGCTCCAAGGAAATGATATTAGCCAGTATCGAGAAGTATTCCGGTTTAGAAAATTCAGATTTAGAGCAAGCCAAATGGGAATCATTTCTGCCGTTAACGAATTTAATCACACTCTCTGTAGATGATCCTCAAGGTCATCGGGGTGCAGGCCATCGCCATGATCCCGAGCAGCTGATCCGGCTTTCGGAGCATCAAGCTTCACCTGGTTTTGTCAGCGGACCGATTATCGAGGGAATATGGAAGGTAACTTTAAGTCTGCATGGAATTGTTTCGGAATTATGCTCTTATGAGCTTCAAATTTGGCAAGAGGAGGGGTTATGATGCGCTGGGCAGCATGCGAGCTTCACACACATACCTTTCATAGCGATGGGAAACAAACCTTGCTGGAATTGGCGAAAGCAGCCAAATCACTTGGATTCGATAGCATTGCATTGACGGATCACAATACGATGACAGGCTTACAAGGGCGAGAAAGCATTGAAGCTGAAACAGACCTTACAATAATTCCTGGGATGGAATGGACGACTTTTTATGGACATATGGTGACGATTGGAATGGATGCTTTCGTAGATTGGCGTGCCAAGGGAATAGGCGACATCCACCAAGGAATTGCTGAAATTCATGCTCAAGGCGGAGTAGCTGGAATGGCTCATCCGTTTCGGATAGGCAGCCCAATTTGTACAGGCTGTTTCTGGGAATATGAAATCAGCAATTGGAATGAAATTGATTATATTGAAGTATGGTCTGGAACGTTCCCTTCTATTAAAAAAGATAATTTACGCGCGTATCAATTATGGACGGATAAGTTGAATGAAGGCTACCGAATAGCGGCAACCTCAGGCCGAGATTGGCACTTTCAAGTCGAAACCGAGGATCCGATTTCGGTCACCTATCTAGGCTTGGAGGCTGGAGAAGATTCCTTGCGGAGCCAAGCTGTTAAAGCGATTTCCCAAGGAAGAATATCTGTAACAATTGGGCCTTTAATCACAATGGAAATCGAAAAAGCAAATGAATCCTATAAATTAGGTGATTTGATTCCATTAGATCATACACTTCCAGCAGCTGAACAAGCAGTAAGTCAGGCACATATCCATGTTGATTTTTCGGTAAGAAGTGGGATATGGGAAATAGCAGATCAGGATTTTACACTGCTGCTTACAGGGAATACAGGGATTGTAAGTGAACAGAAAATACGGTTCGTAGATGCTGCTTATTCCTTCGCCATTAATCGTTCAGATCTAATCTGGGCAAGAGCTGAGCTATGGGGAACGGTACGTGGAGCTAGGGTTTTAATCGCTTTTACCAATGCCATTTACTTTGAGGTGAAACAATGAGCCAATCATTTCCATGGATTACAGCTCATAGCGGCTGTATGAACAAGCCTGATAACACGTTAGCTTCTGCAGAAATAGCACTCCAGCTAGGCGCAGATATTGTTGAGGATGATATTCGAATCACAAGTGATGGAATTCTAGTGCTAGCCCATGATGATGAAATCCAATTGCCCAATGGCACAATCTATCACATTTCTCAAATGACCTATAGCGAATTAAGTGAATTAGATATTCTAGCTCGCTCGGGAACAGTACCAGCAACGATCCGCTTAGCTACATTGGAATCGTTTCTCCAGCTTATTAAGGCAGTCGGGAAAATCGCCAATTTGGATCTAAAAGCAGATGAATGCATTAAGCCTGTTTCTGATTTAGTTGAAAAATATCAGATGCTGGAGCAAGTGATTGTTTCTGGGTGTGAGGCTGAACGGGCTATGAAGGTGAATCAAATTAACCCGAAGCTGCGCAAACTGCTAAACGCAAATATCGAGTTATTTTTAAGCTTAGATTATGAAGAAGCGGTAGAGATAACCTGTAATGATGCACTTGCCGCAAATTGTATGGGGATAAATATAGAGTATCGTTTGGTAAAAACAAAGCTTTTGGAAGCAGCATGGAACAAAAACCTCCCCATTCTTGTGTGGACAGTAAACGATGAGATTGAAATGAAACGGATGGTTGAAATGGGCGTACATTCGATCACCACAAGGAATTTGCAGACTTTAATTGATTTAAAGCAGCTAAGGGTCTAAGCCTAATCGAGATGAGAATGGAGTATGCAATTGTATGGCATATACGATTAAAGAAGTTGCCGCACGGGCTGGCGTATCGAAGTCAACTGTCTCCAGAGTCATTTCCAACACAGGTTATACGAGTCAGATAGCACGTGAAAAGGTTTTGCAGGTGATTGAAGAGCTGCAATACAAACCGAATGCAGTAGCAAGAGCAATGGTTTCTCAGCGGACCAATAATATTGGGGTCATTATTTATAGAGAGCATCACCCCATAGCTTCCCATCCGTTTTATGGAAAGATTCTCGATTCTGTTCTAACAGCTGCTGGAGCGCTGGATTACTCTGTTTTTGTAACGACGGATCAAGAAATGTCACTTCGTTCCGCCGATTATATGCTGGAAAAGAGAGTGGACGGTTTAATTCTAATTAGCCGCCTTCGCCAAAACGTAATTGATTATATCCGCAATTTTAAAATCCCTTATATCATGGTTAACGGTTCAACCGAGGATCAAGATGTGATTCATATCGTCAATCAAGACGAAGTAGGCGGACAGAAAGCAGCCGAGTATTTGTTCAAAATCGGTCACCGCAAAATTTTCATCATCGCAGGACCACAGGAGCATCGCAGTCACCATATGCGCTTCAATAGCTTTAGAGCTTACATGGAGCAGCAAGGAAATAATATTGAAACTTCATCAATCTTTTATTCAACTGCTTCAACGTTCGAAAAAGGATACCAAGCTATGGCTGATTCTATGGAGAACTTAATGAGCCATTCTTATACGGCGATTTTTGCCACCAATGACATGCTTGCGCTCGGTGCGATGAAATACTTGCAGGAAAGAGCGGTACGCATCCCAGAGCAAATGGCCATAATGGGCTTCGATGATATTGATTTTGCTGATATGGTCACCCCATCTCTAACCACCATACATGTAGAAAAAGGCCAAATGGGCCATGAGTCTGTGATGATTTTGGATCGCTTGATTAAGAAACAAACCGTTTTACCTGAGCGAATTGAATATGAACCGAGATTGGTGGTTCGCCAGTCGACTTAGATGTCTATCGTGGGAACGATACCACAATTTGTTATTTTTCTGAAAGGAGTGAGATTCGGCTTATGCGTTGGTATTTAAAAGCGTTGGGTACTCGTAAAATTATTGAATTCCTACTCTTAATCATTTTCGTTGTTTTCTTCTTTGCGCCTTTGTTGAATTTAGTCGTACTGGCTTTTAGCGGTAAATGGAACTATCCGGATTTATTGCCGCATATGTGGTCATTAAAGTGGTGGACGTTTGTTTTTCAGCAGGACGATATCGCTCACTCAATTAGCCTGTCCTTTATGATTGCAACTATTGTAACGGTGGCGTCCATCATTATTTGTGTGCCTGCTGCCTACGCGTTTGCTAGAATTCGCTTTCCGCTGAGCCGGTTTTTCTTATTCTCGTTCCTCTTAACACATGCGTTCCCGAAAATGGGCTTATACGTATCGATAGCAGTGCTCTTTTATAAGCTGGGACTGATGAACACATTATTGGGAGTCGTATTAATCCACATGATCAATGTGCTCATGTATATGACATGGATTCCATCTGCAGCTTTTAGAAATGTGCATGTGGCCCAAGAGGAATCTGCTCGGGATGTAGGCGCAAGCTACTTTCGGGTATTCCGCAGTATCACATTACCCATGGCAATGCCGGGTATTATCGTAGCTTCGATCTTCACCTTTTTAAGCTCTTTAGATGAAGCGCAAGGTACCTTTCTAGTAGGGATCCCCAATTATAAAACAATGCCAATCGTCATGTATTCGATTATTAGCGATTATCCGAGCAGTGCTGGTGCAGTCTTCTCGATTATTCTCACGGCGCCATCGATCATATTGCTTTATGCGGCACAACGTTTTGTAAGTGCTAACGCCCTGTCGAGCGGGTTTCAAATTAAATAAGAGGTGATTTCAATGACTATACAATTATCGATCAGGCAGCTTGCCAAACGTTATAAAACCGGAGAAGGCATATCGGATATTTCCTTTGATGTTAAGAAGGGAGAGCTCGTTACACTGCTTGGTCCATCTGGATGCGGCAAAACAACCGTGTTAAGAAGCATTGGCGGCTTTCTTGATCCTGATTCCGGGGATATTCTAATTGAGCAAAAAAGTGTGCTGCAGTTTCCACCAGAAAAACGTCCAACCTCGTTGGTATTTCAAGGCTATAATCTTTGGCCGCATATGAATGTATATGAGAATTTGGCATTTGGCTTGAAAATTCGCAAGGTGAAAAAGGACGAAATACGCAGATCAGTAACCGACGTGCTGCAGCTCGTAAGATTGCCTGGCGCGGAGAAGAAATATCCCAGCGAATTGTCTGGGGGTCAGCAGCAGCGAATTGCCCTAGCACGCTCACTTCTGCTCAAGCCTGCAGTCTTGCTTTTAGATGAACCTTTTTCAGCTTTAGATGCAAAGTTAAGACATGAAATGAGAGAAGAATTGCGGGAAATTCAAGCGAAGATTGGTCTTACGATGGTTTTCGTGACTCATGATCAAGAAGAAGCTTTATCGATTTCGGATCGGATTATTGTCATGAACCAAGGGCGCATTGAGCAAATAGCTCCTCCGCAGGAAATTTATGATGAGCCCAAATCGCTTTATGTGGCTCGCTTTATCGGTAAAATGAATTTTTTAAAGGGGGTGGTTATCGGAGAACGAATTCATGTGGATCAATTATCCTTCCCCAATATAGACAAGCTTTCAGGTCAAGTAAGCTTAGCAGTTAGACCTGAGAACATTATGATGAATGAAGCAGCGGGCGAAGGTTTATCAGGTGAAATCAAGCAGATTATGGTGCTGGGACATTATGCCGAAGTAACGATTGATTTGAACAAGCATGGAATTATTAAAGTTTTCAAGCCTCGCGATTCAGTCAAAGAACTGCACGCCAAACAAAACGTTAAAGTGACTTTTACAAAAATATTAGCTTATCAGACAGAGCAATTATAAAATAGGAGGAATTTAAAATGTTAAATAAGAGAAACCTACTGGCTTTAACTTTAGTATCTGCAATGTCTATCTCCTTGCTTTCCGCATGTGGCACAAAATCAGAAAGTACATCAGGTGCAAGTACTGACCCAGCATCTTCTCCTACTGCAGCAGCAAGTTCGGATGCACCTGCTAAGCAGGAAGAATTCTCGTTTTATTTTACAGGCTCTGCCAACGTAAAGGGTTTGTGGGACAAGATTACTCCTATGTTTGAAAAAGCACACCC
This sequence comes from Paenibacillus psychroresistens, assembly GCF_009728935.1. Classification (GTDB taxonomy): domain Bacteria; phylum Bacillota; class Bacilli; order Paenibacillales; family NBRC-103111; genus Paenibacillus_AC; species Paenibacillus_AC psychroresistens. The sequence goes on from NZ_CP034235.1 coordinate 1,675,664, forward strand.
AGAGGTAAAAGTGAAATTGGTTTATATCCCTTCAGGAACAGGCGCACAGCCTACATATGACCGCCTAGTTGCGGCTAAACAAGCAGGAAAAGGCTCAGGAGATATTGATTTATATGAAGACGGACTATCTTCCGTAACAAAAGGCAAAAAAGATGATCTTTGGGATACCTTGCCAAGCGCTTCAATTGCCAATTTAGCAAAAGTAGATCAAAAAAGACTAGAAAGCATCTCAAATCTTGCTGTTCCTTATCGCGCTTCCGCCGTTGTTATTGCATACAACAGCGATAAAGTTAAGACTGCACCTAATACAATGGATGATGTTTTCACATGGATTCGCCAAAATCCAGGCAAATTCGCCTACAATGATCCATCTACAGGGGGATCAGGCGATTCCTTCGTATTAACGACTATCTACAAATCTATGGCAGCAGATGCCATCTATAATCAGGATCCAAGTGTAGAAAAAGAATGGGATGCCGGCTTTGCGTTATTGAAGGAGCTTGGACCCTTAATGTACAACAAAGGGATTTATCCTAAGAAAAACCAAGGGACATTGGATATCTTGGCTAGCGGAGAAGTTGATATGATTCCAGCTTGGTCAGATATGGCATTAGATGGCATTAGCAAAGGAACACTTCCTGCTTCAACTAAATTGAAACAGCTTGATCCTGGTATGAACGGCGGACCGACTTACTTAATGGTTCCTAAATTATCTGAGAAAAAAGAAGCTGTCTATAAATTTCTAGATTTCGTATTAACGCCAGAAGCTCAAACGGTTATTATCAATGAAATGCACGGCTTCCCAGGTATTGAGCTTTCCAATATGCCACAAGAGATTCAAGATCAATTTACTGGCGTATCAGGTGGTTTCCGCAGCTTTGACATCGGCGATTTGGATAAAGATATGCTTAAACGCTGGCAAAGTGAAGTTGCTGCCCAATGAAAAAAGAATTAAAAATGGGGATACTAGGCCTGGGCCTAGTTATCCCTTCCTTTTTAGTGCTGTCTGTAGTCGTCATCATTCCGATCGTGCTTGCGTTTATCGAAAGCTTAAAGAATAAATCAGGTGGCTTTGATTTTTCGAATTATACATCCCTTTTCACTGATAAAATGATGGTTTCCAATATTATTTTCACGCTGAAAGTAACGATTATTTCTGTTGTTTTGGTTATGTTAATTAGCTATGCATTGGCCGTATTTATGAGATTCAGTTCAGGAGTTATGGTAGAGTGGATTCGCAAGCTTTATATGATTCCAATTTTTATTCCAGGGGTTATTGCCACGTATGGTTTGATTAACTTATTAGGTGATCATGGCTGGCTGGCTCGATTTATGCTGGTGCTTCATTTAGGTCACTTGCCGCGAATTATTTTTGATATGAAAGGGATTATCATTGCCAGTTTATGGTTTAATATCCCATTTACAACAATGCTGCTTAGCTCAGCTTTATCAGGTATTTCAAACTCCATTATTGAAAGTGCGCAGGATGTAGGGGCCGGAAAGCTGAAGATATTCCTTCGCTTAATTTTACCGTTATCTTACAAAACATTGCTTGTTGCCGTTACTTTTGTATTTATGGGAGTGATTGGCTCCTTTACGGCTCCATTCCTGATGGGCCCGAATGCTCCGCAAATGCTGGGGGTTTCGATGGATCAAATTTTTAGTGTGTTCCAGGAAAAAGAACAAGCGGCAGCATTAGCTTTCTTTACCTTCTTTCTTTGTTCCGGTATGGGTTATTTCTACATCCGCACGATGGTTAAAGATGAGGCAGCACGAATCTAATTTGGAGGCATGCTATGATTGAAATTTATGCACATGAATATAAAGTAGTGAGTCAGAAATTGATAGGTAAAATGTTGGATAAGGAAATTACAGTTGAAGCTTTTTCACAGGCAGTTGTGCATATCTTGGAGCTTTTGCAAAATGCAGAACCGAAAAATCCGGAATTCGCAGCTAAACGCGCAGAATTTTACCATTTGGATGGCAGCTTGCGTCAAGCGGGAAAGCTGTATAAGCATGTATTGGAGCTAGCTCCACCTGAAGAGCTTAAACAGCAGGAGCTAGATGCGATTCGCAGATATTGCCCAATGCTGCTTACGACGCCTAAGGAATGTTTTCCGCTGAAGGACATCATTGCGGTTCATCATCCAGATCGTCCTTTGATCGGGTATCACTTGTTTTGGGAAGATGATTATGATTTTCCAGATGATTATGAGCCCTGCGACCATGAAGAGATTTGGGTAGAATATGATCCTCATCAGGAAGTAGTAATGAACGTTATGACCTTTTTCCATAGCTATGTAATTGAATCGAAAGAAGCTGCCATTGAAGCGGGCGAGAATAACCAACGGCCTATTATTCGCATCGAGTGGGGCAAACACGGCTCTCTGCTTAAAGGCTGGGAAGAAATTCAAATCCCCATGCGAGAAGTTTCAGCACTAGAATGGATCAAAGAAACCTATGAGCATGTGCAAATAGGCGGGCGAGCTGCGGATCATCCTTTGAAGCGGTTTTGGCCAGTTGGATTTGAAGGGACATTCGCAGAATATACCGATTTTTCTGTACCTGTGGACCCGCTAGAATTGTTGGATCGAAAGCCTCTGATGTTTAAGTCGCACTGGGTAAATGCGATTATATTTACGCAAGGCTTGCTGTATAATTTTCATCCGAAAATGGAATGGCCAGAGCGTTTTATCGCTGCTGAGCAAACGCAAGGTGTTGGATTTACAAGAAACTAAGGTCATCTGATCTTAGTTTTTTTTGTTTTTGCATATTTACAATAGATTCACATCCAGTTAATACAGCCATGTTGTCGCCAAGTTAAGCTTCTATCATGAAGAATCGGAGTTAGAGAGGGGCAAGTATATGAATTATGTGAACCACACTCAAGAAATTAAAAAGCTGTCCGAGCAGCCAACCGTTGATAAAACCGCTAATGTTTACAACAGCTATCTAGGAGCATGGACGGAAATTGGTCCGAGAGTGCTGCTTGTGGATTCAATGATTGGCGATTACACCTATTTAATGGACGAGGTTAACATTCATTATACGGAGATGGGCAAATTTTGCTCGATTGCCTCCCATGTTTGCATCAACCCAGGGAATCACCCGATGTGGCGGGTTACCCAGCATCATATTACGTATAGAAGTGGTTCTTATGATATAGATACAGGCTCTGAATTAGATGAAGAGATTTTCAACTGGCGTAAAGCGAAGCGTGCGAAGATCGGCAATGATGTCTGGATTGGACATGGCGTGACGGTTATGCCGGGGATCACCATTGGGAATGGGGCTGTAATTGGCTCTGGATCCGTTGTCACCAAAGATGTAGAAGCTTACTCCATATGGGCGGGAGTTCCAGCCAAGCTGATCCGATATAGATTTGAGCCTGATGTAATTCGCAAGCTAGAGGCGATTGCTTGGTGGGATTGGCCGAGAGAAGCGATTGCGGCTGGCTTAGAGGATATGAAAAACATGGAGCTATTCCTTGAAAAATATAGCTAATGGCTAAATCGCACTATTTTTCTATACATGGATTTATCTTTAAGAGCATTAAAAATGTGTTTATCCGGACGCGTGTTTACTTCCAAAATCCATGGCTTGAAGGATGAATCAATAGCTACATCCACACCAAATGACCGATATTTAGAAAAGTATTTGCCCATATGCTTGCTAACATGCACACCTAAATCTCTAATTTCATTCATATAGGATGTTTTATTAGTGGGAATGTGAGAGGATAACAAACCTTCTAATGGTAGAGGTGTGCCGCCGCTATGGTAATTAGTAACGATCTTCTTGGGTCTTGCAAGTCTGCCAACAACACCAGTCACTTCCCAATGGTTAGAGCGATCAAGCGAATATTCTCCTTAGTTGCTAAATAGGTGTCAGGAAGATAGGGCTTTAATTGTTCGTTTTGGATTAGATACTTGTATTTACCGAGCTTAGTATTGGAATATTTCATGTTCCACCTCTGCGGTTTTTAAAGGTATTGTATGCAAAATAGTTTATAAAAGCATGGGCAGTTATCAACTAATCAAAGATCGGAGGTGGCAAGTTGCATACAATCGATAAGCCAGCTTTAGCAGTTTCTCCCTACTTAGCTATTGCAGATATTCTTCAAAAGGAAATTGATAACGGTCAGTACCTCAGCGGTGAACCGTTGCCGTCCGAAGCTGATCTAAGCCGTAGATTTAAAGTGAATCGCTATACGATTCGGCATTCGCTGGATTTTATGAATAAGAAAGGCATTATCCGTTCACAGCAGGGCAAGGGGCATTATGTTTGTGAGAAGCCAATGGATATTCAATATACGATTACGCAGGCGATGTGTTTTACGGATGTGATGACGCAGCTAGGCTGTAAGCCAAGCGCCAAGGTTTTAAAAAGTGAAGTAAAACCGCCGCCTGAACGCATTGCCAAGCTACTGAAAATGGCGCCTGATGAGAAGGGAATTCGTCTCGAAATTCTGCGATATGCCGATGGAATTCCGCTTGCTTGGAATGAAACCTGGCTGCCAGAAGCTTACTTCCCACATTTTCCAGAGCAAACGGATGCTTTTACATCGTTGTATGCCTTGCTGCGAGAAGACTACGAAGTGGAGCTAGCCCGTATCTGGTCTACATTTGAAGCGATCTATCCCAATTCAGCCGAAGCTACACATTTGAAAATGTCACCAAGCACTACACTGCTGCACATTGAAAGTGTGATGAGAGATCAGAACCAGCGTTTAATCGAATATACATCAGCCAAATATCGCGGCGACCTCTGCCGTGTATCGATTCAGTTTGAAAAAAGCTAATGCTTACGATGCTGGCTTGCTTACGCAAGCCTTAAGGAGTTGTTGAATAATGAAAAAATCGCGCTTAACGCATATTTTAGTAGAAGGGGCTCCGAGTTTATTAGAAAAGCTCGCTTTACAGGTGGAACAGAAGTATGAGGTTACGCTTGTCAGAGAGCCAGAAAAAAGCTTGGTTATGAATAAAGCCCGCGATTCTGTATCGGGCAATCCCTTCTATATGGGTGAAATCTTGATTACAGAATGTACAGTTTCAGTCGAGTCTGTTTATGGATTCGGGGCGATTATGGGAGAAGAGCCTGACCGTGCTTATCAGCTGGCAATTGTTGATTGTGCCTATAACGCTAAGCTGCCAGAAACACTGGATTGGGAAAAGCTGCTTGTAGAAGAAGAGCTGCAAATTGATTATAGAAAACGTCTAGAGCATTCACGAATCATGAAATCCAAAGTGAATTTCGACACGATGGGGGAATATCATGCCAAATCCAAATCTTAAAGAGCTAAGCTTTGACTCTGTTCATGATACACAAGAGGTTTACCGCATTTTGCTTCATGCTATGTCGAGACCGGGTTTAGTATGTGAGCTAGGTGAGCGTATAAATCGAATTGATCTTCCAGTAGGAGCTTCTAAGGCTGCGGCTGCAATTGCACTTACTTTGTTGGATGGAGAGGTAGCTTTTGCCGTTCAAATGCAAGGGCATGAAGCTTGGGCTGAAACCATTCGTCGGTTAACCTATTCCAAATTAGTTGATTTCACAGCAGCGGATTATGTATTTGTAGAGGGTATTGAAGAGGTCAGTTTAATCAATCAGTTGCAAGACCAGCTTAAAATAGGCACACTTTCTTCACCGGAAAAGTCAGCAACAGTTTTCATTCGCGTTGAAGGTTTTGCGAAATCTTCAATTCAAGCTCAAGGCTGCTCGCTGAAATTAACAGGTCCAGGAATTAAAACGGAGACAAATTGTTATGTAGCGGGCTTGTCCCTGTTATGGATCGAGAGCAGAGCACGTTTGGTGGAGGAGTATCCACTTGGCATAGATCTTATCTTCTATACAGAGCAGGGTGAAATAATCGCAATTCCGCGAACAACAGTTGTGGAAGGAGTGGCTGAAGCATGGCATATGTAGCTGTAACAGGAGGTCAAGAAGCCATTCAACAAGCCGAACAGCTTGTTAAATATTATCGTTCCAAGGAATCGGATGCGGTTCTCAACATAGCAATGATCGAAAAACAGCTTCGTTTATTGGTGGATCGCATTATGGGAGAAGGCGGGATGTATGCGCCCGAGTATGCGGCGATTGCGCTTAAACAAGCAGAAGGCGACCCGGCAGAAGCCGCTTTCTTGGTTCGTGCTTATCGTTCCACGCTGCCGCGTAATCATTATTCACTTGTGTCCGAGCCTGCTGATATGCGGGTGATTCGCCGGATTTCATCTTCTTTCCGCGATATGCCGGGAGGTCAGGTATTAGGTCCAACTAATGATTACACCCATCGCATGCTGAACTTTAACCTGAAGAATGAAACGACCGAAGATCTCCAAGCCTTTGTGGAGGAATATTTAACTGATTTGCCTTGGGATGAAAGCAGCATGAATTTCACCAAAATCGCAGACTTACTAAGAGATCAGCATTTAATGGCCAATGTGGCAAACTCAGACGATGAAGAGCCTTATGATATCACTCGCCAGAAATTAACCTTTCCCTGCAGCAGATCAGCTCGATTGCAGACCTTATCACGAGGCGAGACAGGAGCAATGACTGCCTTGGCTTATAGCTCCATGCGTGGTTACGGCGCTGTTCATCCTACAATTGGCGAGCTGCGAGTTGGCTACACACCGATTCATATCCCACATCCGTTTGGCAGCGAAGAAGATGAAGATGGCATCTACATCGGCGAAGCGTTGATGACCGAAGTAGAATCGATCAACTCGTTTACACAGGATAAGGAATCAGGCAACGTGCAGTTCCTGCTTGGCTATGGGCTTTGTTTTGGGCAAAACGAGCTGAAGGCGATCTCGATGTCCATTCTAGAGCGAAGCTTGGAAACCAAGGGAACTTCACCTGCGCAAAATGAAGAATTCGTGTTGACTCATATAGATAGCGTGGAATCTGGAGGCTTTGTTTCTCACTTGAAGCTGCCGCATTACGTGACCTTCCAAACCTACTTGGACCAAATCCGTAAAACACAAGCGCGTAAGAGCAAGCCAGCTTCAGAGGAGGATACGGATGATGCAGCAAATGCTGAAAAAACAGAAGTTCAATACAGCGGAGTATAACTTTGCTTTTCTTGATGAAGGCTCTAAACGCGAGATTCGTCGCAAAACACTAAAGGCTGTGGCAATACCTGGCTATCAAGTCCCTTTTGGCTCAAGAGAGCTGCCGATTGGCAGAGGCTGGGGAACAGGCGGCTTGCAGCTTACATTATCGCTAATTGGACTAACTGATATTGTTAAAGTAATTGATCAAGGCAGTGATGATAGCGTTAATGCGGTAAGCATTCGCCGACTTATTGAAGAAACAAGTCATATCGAAACTACCGAAGACACCACACACGCGACAATTATTCAATCTCGTCATCGGATTCCAGAGGATCGTTTGCGTGCTGATCAGATATTAGTCCTTCAGGTTCCTGAGCCAGAACCCTTGCGTTATGTGGAGCCAAGTGAAGAAAAAACGAAAATTCAACATGGTGAAATGGACTATAGCGGAGTTTGGTTGACGTTATATGAAAGCATCGTGAAATGGGGGGCAATTACACAAGGCGCAGATTATCCCGTTATGGTGCACAATCGTTACATTATGGCGCCAAGTCCGATTCCACGCTGGGACAATCCCAAGCTTCATCAAGCTGACCACTTGACCCTGTTAGGCGCAGGCAGAGAAAAGAAAATATATGCGGTTCCACCTTATACCAATATTGTCTCCCTGCAATTTGAGGATTATCCATTTGAAGTAGAATCCTTCCCAGATACAGCTTGTCGAATATGTGGAAGCGAGAATACCTTTTTGGATGAAGTGATCGATAGCGAGTCGGGACAAATCATATATCAATGCTCGGATACAGACTATTGCAATAGAGCAAGCGAGCAGCAAGATAAGGAGATTTCCTAATGACGATAGCAAGCTTGAAAGAAGCGAGTACGGCAACGGCTCAAGCAAGACATTTAGACCTTCCACTCTTGAGCGTTCGCAACCTGACGAAGAAATATGGCCAAGGCTGTACGGCATGCCTAGAAGGCATATACTCCGCACAAGGTGGTCGCTGTCCAGATTGCGGAACCGTGTGGGCTTGCCGCGATATTAGCTTCGATCTATATCCAGGTGAAATTCTTGGGGTAGTAGGCGAGAGTGGCTCTGGCAAAAGCACTATGGTGAAATGCCTTTATTATGATGAAGAAACCACAGCCGGTCACATGTCCATCGCCACCTTCAAAGACGGAATTTCCAACCTATTCAACGAGTCGGCTCAGCAAAAAAGATACATCCGCAACCATCTGATGGGCATGGTGTATCAGAATCCATATTTAGGCTTGCGCATGGGCTTCTCGAGCTCAGGCAATATTGCTGAAAAGCTGATTGCGGCAGACCATTATCATGTTGGCAAAATTCGTAGTCGTGCATCTGAGTTGCTGGAAAAGGTAGAAATTCCACTGCAGCGCATGGATGAGCCGCCAAAAAATTTCAGTGGAGGCATGCAGCAGCGGGTGCAAATCTCGAAAGCCTTAGCGAATAATCCGCCATTGCTGCTGTTGGATGAAGTAACGACAGGCTTGGATTTATCTGTACAAGCCAAAGTGCTCGATTTAATCCGCAGCATTCAACGTGAATTAGGTGTAGCCATGATCGTGGTTTCACATGATCTGGGCGTTATACGTATGTTATCAGATCGCACTATGGTATTGCGGCAAGGTCAAATTGTCGAGCACGGCTTGACGGATCAGATTCTCGAAGATCCTCAGCATCCTTATACGCAATTACTTGTTCATTCTTTGTTATAGAAATCGTAATAAGCCTAATATTTGTGCTAAAGATGAAGGATTGGAACGAAAAAAGCTGGATAAGCACATTTATTATGCGTATCCTTGAGAATTTTACTGTAAATTTAAGTGGTTTCTGAATATTAGCATGATTTTTGTGCTTAAGCTTAAAGTGGACTGGAGTGTAGATTCTATACGCAGAATTTTTATGCTTAAAGCGAATAAATCAGTTTAAACTTGCGTGAATTATTAATTTTAACCGCTAGAGAGGACTTTTCAACAGCCTGAGAAGTCACCTCATTCGGCGGACAGACCTAGAATCGAGCCAGCAAGGTGCAGAAATGCACCTCATTCAGCCGATTGAGCAAGAATCGAGCCAGCAAGGTGCAGAAATGCACCTCATTCAGCCGATTGAGCAAGAATCGAGCCAACAAGGTGCAGAAATGCACCTCATTCAGCCGATTGAGCAAGAATCGAGCCAGCAAGGTGCAGAAATGCACCTCATTCAGCCGATTGAGCAAGAATCGAGCCAGCAAGGTGCAGAAATGCACCTCATTCAGCCGATTGAGCAAGAATCGAGCCAGCAAGGTGCAGAAATGCACCTCATTCAGCCAAAAGAGCAAGAATCGAGCCAACAAGGTGCAGAATTGCACCTCATTCAGCCGATTGAGCTAGAATCGAGCCAGCAAGGAGCAGAATTGCACCTCATTCAACCGATTGAGCAAGAATCGAGCCAGCAAGGTGCAGAAATGCACCTCATTCAGCCGATTGAGCTAGAATCGAGCGAACAAGGTGCAGAAATGCACCTCATTCAGCCGATTGAGCAAGAATCGAGCCAGCAAGGTGCAGAAATGCACCTCATTCAGCCGATTGAGCAAGAATCGAGCTAGCAAGGTGCAGAATTGCACCTCATTCAGCCGATTGAGCAAGAATCGAGCCAGCAAGGTGCAGAATTGCAGCTCATTCAGCTGATTGAGCTAGAATCGAACCAGCAAGGTGCAGAATTGCACCTCATTCAGCCGATTGAGCAAGAATCGAGCTAGCAAGGTGCAGAATTGCACCTCATTCAGCCAAAAGAGCTAGAATCGAGCCAACAAGGTGCAGAAATGCACCTCATTCAGCCAAAAGAGCTAGAATCGAGCCTTGTTATAAGTGAAAGCAGAAAGAAGGAATTTCTATGCTAAAAGTAACCGGATTGTCCAAGCTGTTTCAGCTGTCACTCAGCCACGATATGAAAGTAAATCCATTTCAAAACCTTTCATTTGAAATCGCCAAAGGCAAATTTATGGGGATTGCTGGACCTAGCGGGATTGGGAAATCCTCGATTCTCAAATGCATTTATCGTACCTATTTACCGACCTCAGGTGAAATTAAATATGACTCAGCCTTTTATGGCCCAATTGATTTAGCTCAGGCAACGGAGCGTGAAATTTCGCATTTGCGAAAGAATGAAATCAGCTATGTCTCGCAATTTCTCAAAGTCATTCCACGCGTATCCGCAGTGGATATCGTGGCTGAAAAGCTGCTGCCGACTGGCATTAATATCGAGGCTGCTCGGCTGCAAGCGGAGGAAATGCTGGAACGGCTGCGGATTCCACGCAAGCTGATTCAAGCTTTCCCAGCAACCTTCAGCGGAGGTGAGCAGCAGCGGGTTAATCTGGCACGAGCTTTTATCGTGCGACCGCGTTTGCTCATTCTGGATGAACCAACGGCATCCTTGGATAAGGAAACCAAGCAAAGCGTTCTCGAGCTATTAAGTGAAATGAAGGCTCAAGGCACAACGATGATTGGTGTTTTTCATGATTGGGACGTAATGGAACGGATAGCGGATGACATTCTTGATCTACAAGCCTTTGTTTTGGAACGGGTGTAGAGCCGGGGAGGAGAAAGCAGATGATAACAAGAGGAATGGGAGTTAGCTTACCGCCTAATGATACAATGGGAAACTTGGAAAAGCTGAAGGGCAAGCTGATCAAAATTGAAGAGCTCGGCTTTGAAGCTGTCGAATTATCACTGCATGGTATGGATGTAATTCGCAATGGTGTCATAGATCGTCAACGTTTGGAGGCTTACCGCAGCTTGCTTAGCAGCTTTAGCCTTAGCTATACCACACATGCACCCTATTCAATAAACTTATTTCGCAAAGGTGATACCAGTATAGAGCGAGCTTCATTAATAGCTTCTTTGGAGGTTAGCGGAGCGATCGGTGCCGAAACGATGGTTTATCATGTGGGCAGATATATTGGTGAAGAAGAATTCTTATATCCCCATACTTGGTTGGATTATACCAAGGAATATAAGCAAGAGCTTTTAATAGAAGAACAAAGCTTCATGCGCAAGCTGGGTCAGCTTGGCCAGCAATTAAATGTGCGAATTGCCATGGAAAACATGCGGCCCTACTTGGATTGCCCTTACTATTGCTACGCTGTAATACCGAGCTCTTTGGTGGAGCAGGTTGAAGCAATCAATCATCCCTTTGTTGGGATTACTCTTGACGTCGGACATCTCTATTTATCACATAAAATGTATGGGCTGGATTTACTGGCAGAGCTTAAACGGATGGTCCCTCACGTTATTCATCTCCATGTACATGATAATTACGGCAAAGCCTGCTTCTCCGCTGAAAAAAATCAATACGAGCTGGCACCTATTGGCCGTGGAGATATGCATATGCCTCTCGGAGACGGCGAGATTCCTATGGGGGAAATCTTTAGAGAGCTGCCTGCGCAATTTAATGGCTACTTGATTCACGAGGTACGCGAACGATATGAAAGTGAATGGGCGGGTCTTCGCCAACGCTACGAAACAGCTATCCATGATCAACAAAAAATGCATGCAAGGAGAGGGTAATCATGATTTCAAATCGTTTGCTGATTAATAATGCTCAGATCGTAACCTTATCTGGTGTTCAAGAAGGCAGCTTAATTATCGAGGACGGGAAAATCGTCGAAATTCTGCCAGTTGGAAACAACGAGACGGCTATAAACTCAAAAGATGAAATAATCGATGCAGAGGGCTGTTACGTTATGCCAGGCTTGATCGATATGCACAGTGACGCTTTAGAAAAGGAAATTCAACCACGGCCGAATACCTTTTTTCCGCTGCACATGTCCTTTTTTGAATTAGAAAAAAAGCTTGCCGGTTGTGGCGTGACAACGATTTATCATTCATTATCTCTAGCTGATGGAGTTGGTGTTCGTGATGATGCCATGGTTGTAGATGTGATTGAGCATATTGTAAAGCTGCGAGAAGAAAGAGCGATGATTCATCACCGCGTTCACTTGCGTTATGAAGTGACGAATCTCATTGGCATGAGTACAGTGAAAAACCTGATCAATACCAAGCAAATTGACCTATTGTCGATTATGGACCATACCCCGGGACAAGGCCAATTTACCGAAAAAGATACCTATGAGAACTATTTAGTAAAGACCTATGGTGTGCGTGATGAGCAGCTAAGATTAATGGTTGAGACGCTGAAAAGCAACTCGAAATTGATAGAGTGGGAGCAAATTCGTGATATGGTGCAGCATGCGATTCAGCATGATATTGTTGTCGCATCTCATGATGATGACACGATAGAAAAGGTTGATCTAATGATTGACTATGGCGTGACGATCAGTGAATTCCCGATTAATTTAACGGCAGCTCAATATAGCCATGAACAAAAGCTCTTAGTGGTCGTTGGATCTCCTAACTTAGTAAGAGGCGTCTCTCATAGCAACAACATGAAAGCCATTGATGCGATTAAAGCTGGCTATTCAGATGCCATTTGTTCCGATTATTTGCCTTCCTCCATGCTTCCAGCAGTATTCATGCTTCATCAGAAGGAAAATATGCCGCTGCATCAAGCAGTCGCGATGGTTACAGCTAATCCAGCAGCTAAGCTAGGCATCGGTGATCGCGTAGGCTCAATTGAACCAGGTAAAATGGCGGATCTCGTTTTCGTTAAGCTGCACAACGGATATCCACTCGTTCATCGTACCTTAGTCAATGGTGAGACGATTTATTATGCCAAGCCCTTTCACTCCCAAGCTAAGGAGATTAGCTATGCTTAAAGCAGATCTGCATTGCCATACGAATGTATCTGATAATTCCTTCAGCATAGAAGAAGTAATCAAACAAGCGAAGGCAGCTGATCTGACTCATCTTGCGATAACAGATCATGATACGACGGCAGGCATTCAAGAAGCTTTATTATATGGAGAGCAAAACCAGCTGCAAATTATCCCAGGGATTGAGATTTCCGCCTCGGATCCGAAACGCGATCGTCGAGCGCACATCCTGGGTTTATATATCGATCCGCATCATCCGGCGCTGGATAATGTGTGCAAACCAACCTTGCTCTCACGTCAAGAAGCTACTAGACAGATGGTATCGATCGTAGCTGATATGGGCTACAACATAAGCTGGGAGCTAGTTAACAGTTATGCAAAGACAGGGACTACTGTCTATAAACAGCATATTATGCATGCTTTAATGGACCTGGGCTACTGTGAAGAGATTAACGGCGAGCTGCAGCGGAAGCTTTTCTCACGATCTGCTAAAGATGCAGGAAAGGCATTAATCCCACTTGCTTATCCAAGTGCCGAAGATGCTATTCGAGCCATTCGCAAGGCGGGTGGCGTAGCGGTTTTGGCTCATCCTGGCCAATTGGGTAATTTCGAAGCCATTGAAGAATGGGTTAGTTTTGGGTTGCAGGGCTTAGAAGTCTATCATCCATCACATTCAACTGCAGACACTGAACTAGCTCTGCAGCTTGCAGAAAAATATAGTCTAGCTGTAACGGGTGGAGCCGATTACCACGGGATTTATGGAAGTGAAGATTTTCCACTTGGCAGTGTAACTGTAAATTCTATCACATCTTTAGAAAATCTATACATGAGGAACACAATCCGCTAACAATTGAACTTTATAGTTAAATTATCTTGTGCATACCAATGGCTCAAGATGAGATGGACCCATTTCTAAATAGACGAGAGGAGCTTCACAATGAAAAAGGTAGGGTACTTGGTTTTAGTGGTTATGTTATTTTCCGTATTTGCAGCATGCTCCAACTCGGCTAAAGAAAGCAAGACGATTACAATCGGCTGGTTACCAAACGAATCAGGTGAAGACATTAAATCAGCTCGCGAGGAAATTGGCAAATTGGTTGAAAAGGCTACAGGAAAAAAAGTCGAACATAAAACGACAACAGATTATATCATCGCTATCGAATCTGTAGCTAATGGTAATGTAGATATTGCTTACTTAGGCGCACAAGGCTATATAGAAGCTAAAAACAAGAATAAAAAAGTAGAGCCTTTGGTAATTCCAAGCGGTAAATCAGGAACAGCGAAGGATGCGGTTTACTATAGCTGGATAGCAGTTAAAAAAGGCAATGAAGCTCCATACATGGATGGCGATAAATTCAAGCTAGATAACATTGCTGGGAAAAAGTTTTCTTTTGTATCCAATAGCTCCACTTCAGGCTTCAAGGTTCCTTCCGACGGTATCGTCACTTATTTTAACAAACAAGATAAATACAAAGATTTGAAGAAGGATGATCTGCTTGAAGGTGGCAGCAGCAATTTCTTTAGTGAAGTACTTTATGGCGGATCACACCAAGGCTCAGCAGTTAACCTGTTAGCGGATAAAGTAGACGCTGCAGCATTCTGTGATACTTGTGTTTCGAATTATGTCGGCTTAGAATCGGGTACAGACAACCGTCCTGGTGCTGTTTACAAGGTTAAAGATGATGCGGCTGAGCCGTTTGATACGGTTAAAGGTGGAGAGTTCTCCCTGATTTCTGTAACACCAGTGCTTAATGCTCCATTCGTAGTGAATACAGATAAAGTGAGTGCAGACACGATCAAGAAGCTGGTTGATGCTTTCACATCAGCAGAAACGACGGCTAATCAGAATATTTTTGTTTCCAAAGAGTCCGGTAAAAAAGGCATATTCGCCAAAACGGATAAGGAAGCTTTTGTAGTTGTAGATGATGCTTTCTTTAATCCTGTTAGAGAATTGTCGAACTAAGTTTATTAAAAAATTCAAAATTGAATGAGGAGGAGTTAGCCATGACAACGTTATTAGATGTAAGGCATGTATCCAAGCAGTATGGTCAGGATACAATGGCGTTATCGGACGTTAACTTCTCTGTGAAGGAAGGAGAGTTCGTTTCCATTATTGGCCCTTCGGGGGCAGGGAAATCCACTCTCCTTCGCTGCATTAATCGGATGATTGATGCTAGCAGCGGAGAAATTAACTTTGATGGCGTACAAGTGATGGATTTGAAAAAGGCAGAGCTGCGCAAGCTGAGGACGAAAATCGGAATGATTTTTCAGCATTACAATCTAGTGAATCGTTTGACGGTTATTGAAAATGTTTTGCATGGCAGATTGGGCTACAAATCTACTTTAATGGGATCACTAGGCTGGTATACAGCGGAAGAAAAACAGCAAGCTATGCAAATTCTTGAATTGTTAGGGCTCACAAAGCACATTTACAAACGGTGCGACCAGTTAAGCGGGGGACAAAAGCAACGCGTGGGTATCGCTAGAGCACTGCTGCAGAATCCCAAGCTGCTGTTATGTGACGAGCCCATTGCATCGTTGGATCCAAATGCTTCGAAAGTGATTATGGACCATCTGCGGAATATATCCAAAGTAATGGGTATAACTGTACTGATTAATTTGCATCAAGTCGATGTTGCGCTGAGCTACTCTGATCGCATTATTGGGGTCAATAAAGGGACGGTTATCTTTGATGGATCACCTCAGAAAATCACCTCCGAAGAAATCTACCAGATTTACGGCTCTGAGGCTGGTGACCTCATCACGGACGTCGGTGGGCGACATGTCGGATAAATTTTTTGCCAGGAAAAGATGGCAATCACTTGGTATCCTTGGCATTATCGTAGCTCTAGCCATTATGTTCATCATTATAACGGAGTTTAGCATCGTTCAAGGATTTGCTTCCGTTCCGAAAGCAATCACATGGGCCGTAACTAATTTTTATCCCAATGCCGTGTCGTTGGAGAAGCTTCCGAGCATTCTCAATAAACTAGTTGAAACGGTGCTGATCTCAATTGCCTCGACAACCGTAGCTGCAGTTTTTGCTGGTTTTTTTGCAATCATGGGTGCTAAGACGACGAGAGTTAATCTTTTTATTGCAATCATTTGCCGAGGCTTTGGGACCATTTTCCGTAATATTGATGTGGCTGCATGGGCTTTGATTTTACTGTTTTCTTTTGGACAAAGCGCCCTAACGGGTTGGCTTGCCTTGTTCTTTGTTAGTTTTGGTTTTCTTACGCGCGTTTTTATAGAAACTATTGATGAATCGAGCACGGATTCTGTTGAAGCTTTGCGTGCTACAGGTGCTGGTTATTTTGCAATTATTTTTCAATCCGTTATCCCTAGCTGTATTCCCGCAATGATTAGCTGGATCTTATTTATGATTGAGACGAATATTCGAAGTGCGACCTTAATTGGCATTCTCACAGGAACCGGAATTGGCTTCTCTTTTAATTTATATTACAAAAGCTTGAATTATCATGCAGCTAGCTTGGTTGTGCTAGCGATTGTTGTCTCGATCTTCACTATTGAAACCATATCCAATTATGTCAGAAGGGTGATTATATAATGGATATGCTTAAATCCTCCCAAGCTCCATATTCTGGCATTGCTATCCCGGCCAAGCCCTTCAACAAACCAGCTTTTATCATTAGAATAACTTTGCTGGCACTCGTGCTCTTATCGATTTATGGATTTATTACCTTTGATTATAAGGGTGTTAACACTTTGGATGGACTTCTGGCTGCATCTGAAAATTTCAAAAAAATGTTTACCGAAGCTCATTTTAAACACTTTACTTTTGGTGAGGCACTTTATGGCATACTAGTAACCGTGGGTCTCGCTTTTCTCACAACCCTATTTGGAGCAATCATCGCTTTATTTCTTGGACTCTTCGCGGCTCGTAATCTGTCCAACAGTAAAGTTTCGAATATAATAAAGAGCTTAGCTGCTTTTATTAGGGCGGTTCCAACTGTATTGTGGGTACTGATTTTTGCTGTTGCGGCTGGACTGGGCAGTGTTGCGGCTGTTGTCGGCATGACCTTCCACTCTGTCAGTTACTTGATCAAAGCCTATTCGGAATCTTTTGAAGAATTGGATGAAGGAGTAATTGAGGCATTGAAGGGGAGCGGTGCAAACTGGTGGCAAATTGTTTTTCAGGCAGTGCTGCCATCATCTGTGACATCGATTCTTTCTTGGACATTCTTCCGATTTGAAATTAACTTTGGTGTGGCTGTAGCCATGGGCGCTGCAGCGGGAGCGGGTGGCATTGGCTTTGATATGTTTATGGCCAGCTCCTTCTACTTGGATCTTCGCGAAATCGGAATGATTACTTACTTCGTGCTTGCTTTTGCAATATTGCTCGAGCTATTCGCTAATAAATTAAAGGCTAAGCTTCATAAATAAGTCTTAGTTTTTTGGTTGCCATTCTATCTAGTCATGCTATAGTCAAAAAGCCGAAGTCCCCGGACCTCGGCTTTTTGCTGTATTAGTTAGTTTTTGATAAGTTAAGGAAATTATTTCCTTACTACATACCTGATTTTCGTTATTTATCAGGCAAATCAATCACAAGTCGCTCAATAAAGAAAATTTGGCGTTAGTAACGAAATAGATTCGCTAATAACGCCAAACTTTCGTAAATGACTCCAATAGGGTGATGTATCGAGAATGGTAGCGAAAAAGAGGTATCTAATAACGAAAAGATTTTCTTAAAGGGTGCTGATCTACAAGTCATCACTTCAATTTAGTTAAGTCCAGTACATATTGATTATTCAGAACTTTTAATATATCTTTGCTTTGCAGCTCGCTGAACACCTCAAAAAGCAAAGTTTTGGTGACGCCAGCGAATTGAGCCATTTCATCGTAATCTAGATTTACTTTAATGGTAAAGGTATCTTTATTTCGTCTCCCATGGGTTTTTGCCAAGGTAACTAAATTTTTTAGAATTCGCTGTTTGGCATCCAAGTAAGTAAGGTCATGAACCTGACGATTCGTTTCTCTTAATCTAGTACTTAGCTGTTTAATAATGTTTAGTGTAATCTCGAAGTTAGTGCGCAGCAGGTTATTGAAGTTTTTTCCCGTCAAGGCAATCAATCTGGTTTCTTCGATGGTTTGGGCTGTTGCGGAACGCGGCTTGCCATCCAATAATGAAATTTCTCCAAAGCTATCATTTCGGGTAAGGATGGATAGTATTTTGTCTTCACCGTTAATATTTGATGTATAAATTTTAATTGCTCCAAAAACAACTACATAGAAAACAGTACCCGTATCATTTTCATGAAAAAGTATCTTGCCAGCTGGATAAGTACTCATGGTACATTCTTCAGCAATTCGCTCCAAATGAACGCTAGTTAAATCTGCGAACAAGGAGGTCATTCGAAGGTATTCAATCATTTTTATGCTCCCATCTTAGGTAGGATTAATCTCGATCCACGCTTGAAGCTGTTCACTCGTTAAGTCTATTTGTGCTTTTTGAATCATATAGTCGATGTCTAGGTTTTTTTGATCAGCTCAATCGCACTCATAATACCACTCCTGCTTATTCAGCATAATGACTTTACCAGATGCAACTGCACGTTCCCACTTTAATACGGCTAATTTGTTTAATATTTGAATTTCATCTGGGTCTCGGGGTCTGGTTCTTATCTGTCGCTGCTCGTTTTTTTGCTGTAAAATAACTCGTTCTGCTTCAGTTTTATTAAGCTGGATGATTTGATCCAAATCGCTTAAATTCATTTCCTTCATCACGTTCCACCGCCTATTTAAGATGTTAAACGCGGGTAATCTAAGTCTGTTAAGGAATATTATACTATAAGGAGCAAGCTATAGATAACTCAACTGATTTTTGATAATTCCACGACCTTGTTTTAAATAACTCGGATAAGGTTAAAAAGGCATGATACCTACATATTATTAGTTAAAGGAGGCATATAAATGGAATCTTTAAACGGTAAAGTAGCTTTGGTGACGGGCGGTGGCTCTGGAATTGGGAAGGCAGCAGCTTTGCTCTTGGCTCAATATGGGGTGAAAGTAGCTGTTCTAAATCGGCATGTAGCGGATGCAGAGGAAGTACAAGCTGAAATTGTCCGCAAAGGCGGAGAGGCAATGGCACTGAAGGCAGATATCTCTAATCCGGCAGAAATGGAAAAAGCTGTGCAGGATCTTGTAAAAAGATATGGCCGTTTAGACATAGTAATTGCCAATGCCGGTGTAAATGGTGTGTTGAATGCGATTGAGAGTATGGAAGTAGAAGATTGGAAAGCAACGATGGATATCAACTTGACGGGGACATTTCTGACCTTGAAGCATACAATCCCTCATCTCAAAAAACAAGGTGGAAGTGTGGTTATTACCAGCTCGGTAAATGGCAATCGCATTTTTTCTAATTTTGGTTTTAGTGCATATAGCACGACGAAGGCGGGGCAGGTCGCATTTATGAAAATGGCGGCGCTTGAGCTTGCAGCCTATGGCATCCGTGTGAATGCTATTTGTCCAGGTGCAATTGAGACGAATATTCAGAAAAACACCGATAGAAAATCGGAAGTCGATGAAATTGAAATTCCAGTGGAATTTCCTGAAGGTGACAAACCATTAGAGAAGAAGCCAGGATCTCCTGCACAAGTAGCTCAATTATTAGCTTTTCTCGCATCTGATCTATCCAATCACATTACGGGAACAGAAATATATATAGACGGAGCGGAGTCACTAATCCGCGGGTAGCTTTAGCAAAAAAGAGGAGAAACTTTATGTTCACGATGATTCTTATCAAACTACTAATTGGCTTTGTTGGGCTTTGGATGATTGCTCTGGTATTGGGCCGTAATGAGATTGGTCAGCTTACCCCGCTCGATTTTTTCAGCTCGATTATGTTGAGTGAGATTGTCGGCAATACGCTTTACGATGATCAAGTGAAATTCACCCATTTAATTTATGCGCTTGCCATTTGGGCGATTCTTGCCTATAGCATGGAGAAGCTGACGATTCGCTCGGCTAAGGTGCTGCAAATAACGGAAGGTAGAGCTAGTCTTCTGGTGGATGAAGGAATAGTTAATCAACAATTGCTGCGGGCGAGTTCATTGAATTTCAAAGATCTGACAACGATGATGCGGGAAAGAGACGTTTTTAGCTTTCATGTTGTAGAGACGGTGATTTACGAAACCAATGGTTCGATTAGCGTGATCAAAAAGCCTGGTTTTGAGAATGTTCAGATTCTTTCTATCCCTGTTATTGATGACGGGGAGATTCTCACAGAGGCATTTCGTGGTCGCAAGATAAGTGAGGCCCTCATTAGAGAGCTAGCCGAAAAACAAGGCTTTATGGATGTTAAGCAAATCGCATATGCCGAGCTCAAAGGTAGTGATGATTTATGGATCATTCCGCTAAATTAATTAATGATGAATCTGCCGACCAACTGGAAGCCTTCCACTCTGAGTTATTTACAGAGGAGGAAGGCTTTATTTTTTATTAAGATCACTGAATATTCTAAACTACTTCTGAATTTTCTAGACTTACGGGTCAAAATTGCCTGTGCTATATTGAAGCAGAACCCATTGATCTTATAGGAGGAATGTAACAATCATGCTATTTGCAAATGACAATGAGCTTTTTGAGCTTATGCAAAAACAATTATACGCGGCGGTAATTTGTGACAGTCTCGATGAATTGGGCTATCGCAATCAAGCAATGAGCGAGCATATTCGTCCGCTCGAGGTTGGCAAACAAATTGTAGTAGGACGTGCGAAAACGATCTTAGCTGTAGATGTCTACCATATTCAAGATAATCCTTATGAGAAAGAGATTGAGGCACTTGATAGTGTAAAGCCAGGCGAGGTAGTTATTGCGGCAACCAATCAATCGACGAGAAACGGGATGTGGGGAGAACTGCTTTCCACCGCTTGCAAGATGAGAGGGGCCAGGGGAGCTATTGTCGATGGCTTGATCCGGGATACAGGCAAGATTATTGAATTAGGCTTTCCCGTTTATTGTACAGGTTTTAAGCCGGTTGATTCCAAGGGCAGAGGGATCGTGATCGATTATGATATTCCAGTTGAAGCAGGTGGCGTGTTGGTTTACCCGGGAGATGTTATTTTTGCGGATCGGGATGGTGTTGCTGTAATTCCTAATGCTGTGCTGGAAAAAGTAGTTGAGATGGCCATAGCTAAAGTAACCGGGGAGAATAATTCCCGCAGAGAGCTGATGGATGGCAAATTATTGCGTGATGTCTATGAAAAATACGGAGTTCTTTAAGGAGAATTCATATGGGTAGCACTATGAGAGCTTTAGTCTGGAAGGAATTGAATCGGGTAGAGCAAGAGTCATACTGGCCTACTCCTGATCTTAAAAATCAAGAAATTCGAGTAAAGATAAAAGCAGCAGGAATCTGTATAACAGACATCCATATGATTACGGGCAAGCTGGATTTTGCCAAACCTCCGTGGATTCTAGGCCATGAAATGTCCGGTATTATTGAACAAATCGGCAAGGATGTGACGGGCTGGGAGGTAGGGGAGCGGGTCATAATTGATCCAGTCGTTAGCTGCGGCAGCTGTCGGTATTGTTTGATCGGGCGAAAGAATATGTGTGCGCAAGGCGGCGAGCTAGGAACCACTTATGGATCAGGTGGTTATGGAGAGCTGGTTACGGTGAAGCCAAGCAATCTGTACCGCTTGCCTGATGAGCTGAGCTTTGCCGAAGGTGCAATGATGGAGCCGTTGAATTGTACGTTAGGTGCCATTGATCGTGTTCGCAATATGGTGGGAAGTCATGTCGCTGTCTTCGGTGCAGGTCCGGCAGGGCTTTTATTTATTCAGCTGGCTAAAGCTTATGGTGCGTTAACAGTGACTTTAATTGATATCCGTGATGAACCTTTAGCATTGGGCTTGCAGTTAGGTGCTGATTACGTAGTTAATAGCTCTCGAACAGCATTAATCGATTATTTCGCAGGTAAGGAAATCGATGTTGTGGTAGAGGCCTCTGGAAGTGTGCAAGCTGTCAAAGCTTGTATGGAGGTTGTGGCTCCAAGCGGGACGGTTGTTTTATATGGTCTGAATGGTTCGGATCAGCCATCGATTCCATCCGATCATATTGTTGCCAAGGATTTAACAATTGTCACCTGTACATCAGCCCCGTTGCTATGGGATAAAGGCATCCGTTTGGTGCAAGGCGGTAAGGTGAATGTAAAAGCAATCGTGACGCGGCAAATCAATTTTGAAAGCGCTGAGACTGTGATTAATGAACTAGTTGAAGGAAAAAACAGCTCGACCAAAACTGTGATGATTTATAGCTGATAAGAAAAGAATTCGATTGGAGGATGGGTATTCAATGAATATTCTTGCTATAGGAGCACACCCCGATGATATTGAGATCCAATGCGCGGGAACGTTAGCGATGTATGTGATGCAAGGGCATCAGGTATTCATGGCGGTTGCCACCAACGGAAACATGGGGAATTATGATACTTTACCGGATGAGCTGGCGAGAATTCGTGAATCCGAGTTTCGCGAAGCCTGCGAGGTTATTGGGGCGACACCGATTTGGATGGGCTATCCGGATGAATTGCTGGAAAACACGATTCAAAATCGGCTTGTTTTTGTCGATATGATGCGCAGCGTGAACCCGGATTTGGTCATTACCCATGGAGCCAATGACTATCATCCCGATCATCGGATCACCTATCAATTAGTTTGGGATGCGCTGCCGCTTACAAGTATTGCTCATATCCATACCGAACATCCACCAACGAACCGTCAGGTTACGCTTTATCTAATGGATAACACAGGGGGAATCGACTTCCTGCCAACAGAGTTTGTCGATATAACGGAAACGATCGAGATTAAAAAAGCTGCGCTTGCCAAACATGCCAGTCAGTTGCATATTTTTATGGATCTGATGGAAGTCGACTTATTGGATGTTGTGGATACGGTAGGTAAATTTCGCGGTTATCAGGCAGGGTGCAAGTATGCAGAAGGCTTTACGAAGGTGGAAGCCTGGTATCGCGGATTATCCAAGCGGCTGCTTCCGGAGAGTGGGATTGCCTCTACCTTTGATTATAAAACAAGGAGTAATTAAACGATGAAAATTACAGCGATCGAAATGTCGATTCTGACAAGTCCCTTTGAATATGGCATGGCTTCAGAAGCTTCCGATTCCCGTGGTCCTAAATATGCATTCATTCTCAAGGTTCATACGGATGAAGGGATTACCGGCATCGCGGATTGCGATTCCCATCCTCACATCATGAAAGCGTTCATTGAAGCTCCAAGCTATTTGCACGCATTCTCCGAAGGCTTGAAGTATGCGGTGATTGGTGAAAACCCGTTTGAGTATGACAAAATATGGACCAAAATGTATCAATCCTCCTTCTATCAAGGTCGGAGAGGGGCTGCGATCCATGCAATGAGTGCGATCGATATTGCGATCTGGGACATTATTGGTAAAGCGACGGGACAGCCTGTATGCGTTATGCTTGGAGGCAGAAATCACGAGAAGATAAAAGCTTATGCAAGTACGTTATTCCGCAATACACCTGAAGAAATGATCGATGCTGCACAGAAATATCGTTCACTTGGGTTTAAAGCGGTTAAATTCGGTTGGGGGGCTGTGACAGAAGATCCATCGAGAGTCGTGCCACTAGTCGAAGCTATTCGTAAGGGTATAGGCAATGATATGGATATTCTAGTCGATGGCATGTGGACTTCAGATGTAAAATTAGCGATTCAGTTAGTCAAGGAATTAGGTAATTTTAATGTGTTTTTTGTGGAAGAGCCCTTGAAATCGGATAATCTGGAAGGCTATAAGAAGCTGGCTAATGCGGTTGATGTGCGAATTGCTTGTGGTGAACAGCTTGCGGGCTTATATGAATATAAACAGCTGTTGATCGAAGGCGATGTGGATATTATTCAGCCGGATGTATCGCGTGCGGGTGGCTTAACTGAGGTAAGAAAGCTGGTTACGATGGTCGAACAAGCAGGCAAGCTGCTCATCCCCCATGCCTGGACTTCGGATATATTAACGGCTGCTTCCTTGCATTTAAATTCGTATCAGAAAAATCCGGTGTTTCAGGAATTTTGCACCAATGATACTCCGCTTAGCCGCGAGCTTGTGATCAATCCGCTGGTTTTGGATTCGGATGGCTATGTGCATGTTCCAACTGCTCCGGGATTAGGGGTGGAATTAAACGAGGAAGTGATTCGCAAATATACGACAGATCATCTTATTGTGACAAATTAGCTGGGAAGGGTCGTGAATCCGATGGTTTTTGATTGTCATACCCATTTATTTGGGCCTGGACATGTAGGTGGAAGCTTTCTAGCTGATGCCAAGCGGGCATGGGGTGAAGCATATGAATTAATCGCTACACCTGAACGGCATTGGGAAGAGCTTAAGCAAGTGGATGGAGCAATTGTTCTGGCTTTTAATTGCCCGGCTACGGGAATTATTGTTCCCAACGAATATGTTGCTGAGCATGTGAACAATCATCGCGAGCATTTATTTGGCTTTGCCAGTGTGAATCCGCATGATGCTGATGCACCTCAGCAGCTTGAATACGCCGTTAAAGAGCTTGGGCTGGTTGGCTTGAAGCTAGCGCCGATTTATCAGAATTTCTATCCGGATCGAGCTGAGTATTTTCCGCTATATGCGAAGGCGAATGAGCTGGATATCCCTATTCTCTGGCATCAAGGGACATCATTCGTCTCGGAAGGGTTTCTTGATGCTTCCCGACCTGCGATGCTGGACCCGATTGCCCGAACCTTTCCTGATTTGAAAATGGTGATTGCCCATCTGGGCCATCCTTGGCATGGGGAATGTGTCTCCGTTATTCGCAAGCATCCCAATGTGTATGCGGATTTGTCTGCCCTTGGGGCACGCCCTTGGCAATTCTATAATGCAATGATGAATGTGATTGAATACAGGGTTCCCGAAAAGGTTCTGTTCGGCTCGGATTTCCCTTTCTTTACTGCACATCAAACGATGGAATCTTTGCGCAATATTAATGCCTTGGTGGAAGGTACCAAGCTTCCGCGCATTCCAGAGGAAGCAATAGAAGCGATTATCCATCGGAATACAATAGAAATCTTGCAGCTAATTAAATAATTTGGAGGTGGTAAAGCTCACAATTCAATGGACCCATAAAGGGTTCATTTTCAGAATATCAGAAAGTATATAATTCTATACTTTCCGCAGATATTCCTTGGCAAACGCATCCCGTCCAAAAGGACGGCGTAGCCGTTTACCCATGCATAATTCACCGAAATTCATTTGAATAATGGAGGAGATTTGATGAGGACAAAGGTATTGGATTCGAGAATGCTCACCGTATTGATGTTTACCTTTTTACTGTTGGCCATTTTGATGGTTATCAAGCCAACTGCTGCTCACGCCTTGGATGTGAATGTGAGAAATGCTCCGTATAATGCTACGGGAAATGGGACGACAAATGATAGTGCTGCGATTCAATCTGCTATCGATGCGGTAACAGCTTCTGGCGGCGGGACGGTAAATCTTCCAACAGGTTATACGTTCCTTTCAGGAGATATTACACTCAAAAACAATGTTACCTTGAACTTAAACGGCACAGCGATTCTCAAGCAAAGCCAAACGCTTGCCCATTTCGCTCATACTCATCATCAAGGTCGGCTTGTTGGGGGAGCGATTCCCTTTAATGCTTGGGCGGACCACGACTATCCACTGATTTTTGCTGGTTCGGGGACGCATGACATTACAATAACAGGTACTGGTAAAATCCAAATGACGACAAATGGAGGCGATTCAACAAGTATTTTAATCCACGCCATTGGCTTTTTCGAGGTCAACAATTTCACCATTTCCAATATCACTATCTCGGGTGCATCCATGTACAACATGGCCATTCGACAATCGACCAATGGTCTGATCAGCGGGGTGACGACGAATACACCTACTGGTTTGAACGCAGATGGGGTCAGTTTGGCGAACTGCCAGAACATTCGGGTAACCAATAACAACCTGACAACTGGGGACGATGGCATTTATGTTTGGGCTTCCTATAATGATCCAAGAGGAGGCGCAGGCATTTGGTGGTCAACTGCTAATCCGATTCCGACCAAGAATATTGAAGTGGATCATAATACGGTTGTGGATACTTGTGTAGGAGGCTGCAATGGGTTCGTATTCATTAACTGGACAGGTGGCGCTCCCGATCAATCGCAGGTAGAAATAAGCAATGTGAATGTTCATGATAATTCATTTACAGCGACACGGCCGATAGGTGCGCTTACCTCGGACGTTTATGTTTCGGGTCCAGCGACACCTACTAAATCGATCACCTTCAAGAATAACATATTAATCCCTGTTCCTAGCTCAGGAGCCAAAGTACATTCCAGTTTTCTTTCCATGCCGCGAACCGATTTCTCGGGAGATTCTCCGGATTTCACTGGGATTAACAGCAATCCAGCTTTAGTGAATACGAACTTTGACTCTGCTGGTTTGCCGAGTACGACGTATAAAGGCGTTACTTACTGGTCGCAGCAGGGAGCGGCAGGTGCAAGCAATACAGCTGTTGGCCAGCCTGGCGGTTATTGGGGCTATATCCAATCCTTTAATCTAGGATATGCTGGTTTATACCAAGGGGTATATTTGACACCTGGAACGTATACTTTCTCTGCTTCCGTTCAAAGCAGCGGGGTTCCGATTCGGATGTTTGCGATTCAATCCTCCACTTTATCTGTTCTGCAAAGCTCTACCTTCAGCAACACAAGCTGGGCAAGCAAGTCGATCACCTTTACAGTCGCAACAGCGGGCAATATCCGAGTGGGTATCGATAGTACGGGAAGTGGTACACTATCGACTTCATTTGGCAGAATGGATTCAGCCTCATTGACTAGCGGAGGAGGTACTCCAACGCCAACTCCTACACCAACGCCAACACCGAGTCCAACACCAACTCCTGCACCTGGCACTCGCACGATAATGACTACCCAGACGCCAAGCGGTTATGGTACGGATACTCAATATGAATTGGGCACCAAGTTTAAAACCAATGTGAATGGGACGATTTCCAAAGTAAGGATTTATACCAATGCTACTGAAGGTGGCGTTCATACCGTGCGGATCTGGAAAGTATCCACGGGAACGGTCGTTTCAGGACCGTTTACTTGGACCATAACCTCAGGAACGGTAGGGTGGAAGGATTTCACACTGCCCACAGCATTTAGTGCACTAGCGAATACCGACTACATTATCGCCGTTTCAACGAGCACGGACAATCAGTATGCCGCATCGTCCAGTGGGTTTAGCAGCGCCATTAATAATGTGACGTTGTTCACCTATGTGGGAAGTGGAACTTTTACCACGACCTTGGGGACGATGCCGACCTCAACCTTTAACAACAGCAACTATTTCAGGGATGTATACTTCACAAACTAGCGGTTAAAATGCAGAAAAATCCTATATCGGCTGCGGGTTCAGATGCAGACGTATATAGGATTTTTTCTTGTTGAGCCTCAAGCCTGTATGCTCTCTCTATACTGAGTTGGTGTCATACCCGTATACTTTTTAAAAATTTGATAGAAATATTTTTCATTGGAATAGCCAACCTTAAAAGCAACTTCATAGCTTTTGGCGTGAATATCCTTCAGCTGTTCACATGCTTTCTCGATGCGGATTTTGTTCAAATAGTCAATAAAATTAGTACCAACTGTTTTTTTGAATAGCAGACAGAAATAGCCAGGATTGATATAGATACTATTAGCCACTTTATCCAAATTCAGATCCTTGTCATAATTTTCTGCGATATATTTCAAAGAGGATTCAATGATCTTATTGCTGCTTTTACGGTTAAGGGTTTGCTCCAGAAAGGAGTGAGTGATGAGTCCGATTTTTTCCTTGATTTGCTCCAAGGTGCCAAGCTTCAATATGTTATCAATGGAGGATAGACCCTGTCCAAAAATATCATCGGTTTTCATATTCATCTCTACCCCAATATGATAGAGAGACAAACACAACATGAGGCAGGACTTCAGCATGTGATCCTTGGAGGAGGTATCCCGGCTGATTGTCGTGAAGAATAGTTCAAGCCGGCTGCTTAGCTCCAAGGCATTCCCTGTTTTCAGACTGCTTAGTACATTTTTCTCCGCTTGAATCGGGTAGATAAACTCCTCAACCTCCTCGTAGGTCATATCTTCAAAGTGGATGAGGGAATCCGTTCCGAGCAGAAAACGAGCATCGATTGATTTAACAGCTTCCATATAGGAACGGTGAATGTGACTGAAATCGTCATAAATTCTGCCAACACCTACAGAAACAGTGAAGCCTAGCAATCGCTTTATGCTTGCTTTTATTTGATCAAGCAGTCGATTATAACGATCTGGATCTCCATCAACCGCAGCCAAAATAATGAAATCATTCTTATGCTCAAAAACCTCGCAGCAGTAAGCGGCTTCGATGATTTCATTAATAATCTTCTTAACGGCAATCTTGATTAATTCAACCTCTTTGTTCTCTAGGGTATCTTTAAGCACCAAATGATCGTCAATCTGGATGATAGCTACATTAATTGGCCCTGTTGGGTCAATAGCAAGCTTAAAAACCTCAAAGTTTTCAACCAAATGCTGATTCGTATTTGCCTCATTATGGATCAACTTAACAAGGAACTTTTCCTTGAGGAACGGTAAATTTTCGGTGAATTTAAGCTGTAAGGATTCGTACATTTCTTTTCTAGACTGTTGATCTTGCAGCTCGGACTTAACTTTTAAGATCGTATCCAGAATCTCTTCCGGCATGCATGGCTTAAGGAGATAGGCTGAAGCTCCGAATTTCATTGCTTGCTGGGCATAAGAGAAATCATCGTAACCACTTAAAAAAATAAATTTAAGTGGAATCTGAGCGGCATAAACGGCTTCAATTACCTGCAGCCCATTCATTAATGGCATTCTAATATCCATCAAGAGGATATCGGGTTTCAGCTCATGAATCAGCTCCAGTGCTTGATTGCCATCCTCAGCCTCGCCGCAAACCTCGATGCCATTAGAAAGCCAATCAATGGTAAGCCTAATGCCATCTCTAACTACTTCTTCATCATCTACAATTAGCAGCTTGATCATTGTTAGCCCTCCATTAATGAATTTTCTGCAGCGGGTACATAAATCTCCACTCGGGTGCCTTTGCCGGGTTTACTAAAAAAGTTCAAGCTATATTTGTCATTGTAAATCAGCTTAAGCCTCTCATTTACGTTTTTAACCGAATATCCGCCTCGCAGTACAGAATGATCAATTGGACCCACAGGAGTTGAGTTAAAAACATTATGAATCGCTTCCTCACTCATGCCAACTCCGTCATCTTCAATGATGAAACAAATTTGCTCCTGCTGCTTCACGCCTGTAATCATAATGCTCCCGCCAGCTTTCTGATTCTCAAGTCCGTGCAGCACAGCATTCTCAACAAAAGGCTGAAGGATGAGCTTGGGAATCAGACATTGCAGGATGTCTTCATCCAAGCGTATTTCGTAGGTAAGCTTGCTTTTGAAGCGAACTTTGAGCAGAAGCAGATAATGCTCAATTAACTCTTTCTCGTGTGCAACCATGGTTAAGCTCTGACCACGATTTAAGCTTAGGCGGAAAAATCTCGAGAGCGAGTAAATCATCGAGCTTAATTCCTTATCGCCTGAAAGCTGAGCTTTCCAAGAAATAATATCTAAGGTGTTATAGAGGAAATGTGGATTAATTTGCGCTTGCAGAGCAGTTAATTCAGCATCGCGCTCTTGAATCTGCAAGACGTAGACCTCATTAATTAAATCCTTAATATTGGATACCATCTTATTGTAGCCTCTGCCTAATTGCCCAATTTCATCGCTGCTCGTAATCTCAACACTCTCGTCAAAATGACCCTCCTGAAATCTCTTCATGGAAGCAAGCAGCTTTTTAATAGGTGCCGTGAGCAGCGATGAAATCAGCAGCATGAAAGGCAGCAGTACAATAAGA
This sequence comes from Paenibacillus psychroresistens, assembly GCF_009728935.1. GTDB lineage: Bacteria > Bacillota > Bacilli > Paenibacillales > NBRC-103111 > Paenibacillus_AC > Paenibacillus_AC psychroresistens. The sequence continues at coordinate 1,705,445 of NZ_CP034235.1, forward strand.
CAGCCTATAACAATGAATACAGTAATGGTTTTAATCGATTTTGATTCTTGAGTTAAGGTACTCAAAGGCACCGCATAAAAAATTTTCCAGCCAACGTAATTGCTGCTGCTGTAGGTGATTAGCAGCTTTTTGCCGGCAATCGTATCGACGATGCTGCCTTCACTGCCCACGCTTTTCAGAGATGCCTCTGCGATAAATCCATCATTCTTATACTTATCCGAGGTAGCTTCTACACCATCTTGTGAGATAACATTCCCATCATCATCCATAATGACGATTCTTCCTGAACTGGTTTGCAGATTGCTCGAGTATATTTTACGTATGTATTCTTCATTGACACTCATGATCAGCAGCCCGATATTCTGATAATTATCGAGATCACGGACCATCCTGGCCATGACGATTTTGGGATGCTTATTGTTTTCAATAAGCTGCTGGGTTTGATCCTGAAGCACGAACCAGAGCGGTTTGCCTTTTAATGCTAATATTTGCTTGTACAGATTGCTTCTCTCAAAAGTGGAAAAAGGATAAACACCCGAGCTGCCGTCATTAGCACCGATATAAGGAACGAACTTGTCGTCCAAGCCATAGAGGATCGTAAAGTTATTGTAGCTCTTGTTTGCGATAAGACCCATTGTATAGGAAAGTGAATTATCAATATAGAGCGAGCCTTCTTTGCGCTTTAAGTAAGATTGAACAATATTGTTTAAGCCCACTTGGATGGAGGTGTCATCGACTTCATGCTGCAGAAAATTAATATTGCTGTTGATTTCCCGGACGATGCCGAGATTAGCTACACTTACTTTGTTAATCAGGTTTATTTCGGACATTCGATAAGAATAGTAGCCCATGATTGTGGTAACGAGAATAATAGCGCTATAAATAGAAAGGATAATTTTTGACTTAATACTGAGGGTCGAGAGGAAACTTCGTTTGGGCATCGACATCGCTCCCTATAGGAATGTAGCTTAACCATAGCACAACTTTGTCCGTTTGGTTGATTATTTTGGCGGAGTCTAGCAACGTGTGAATATTCTGAACTACTTATGAATTTTCTGGACTTACTAGTAAAAAACACCTATGTTATATTCAAAGTAAGCTAATCGCACATTTAATTATCTTAATTATTCAGAGAGGAGCGCTATCGATCAGGGTTGATTAGGGAAGATTTAATGGGGTTTTCTTTCTAGGAATAACTAATAATTAGGGGGACTGTCAAGTGAAATTATTTACTAACAAAATGATTCCATTAGCACTAACAGTAGTAATGTTTGGCGGATTACTAGCAGGCTGCTCCAAATCAACCGAAACTCCTGCAGCATCCACAGCCAGCTCGACGGCTCCAACTACAGCTCCTACTGAGGCAGCAACTGATGCTCCTGCTACTCCAGCTCCTGATGAGAAGATAACGCTGACCGTAGCTATGCAAAGCTCGGATTGGTCGGATGCAGCGCAACAAATGATGGATAAGTTTACGGAACTCCACCCTAATATCAAAATTGACTTTTCCCAAATACCTAATGATACGAGTGCTGAATACTTACAGCCCAAAGCGGCAGCAAACAGCTTGCCTGATCTTTTCACCATTGATGGTGGAGATTTCGGATCCCAGCTGGCAGAGAACGGCTTGATTGCTGATTTAACTAATACGGATGCAGGAAAAGATGTAGTTGATGGATTGAAAGGTGTATTCACTTCGAAGTCGGGCAAGCTGTTTGGCATAGCGGGCGGTCTTTCAACATCACTCATTTACTATAACAAGAAATTATTCGAGCAGGCGGGTATTACAACCATGCCGCAGAATTGGGAAGAGTTCCTGGCGGATTGCGAGATATTAAAAGGCAAAGGAATTACGCCTTTAACCGTTGCTGGCGGGGACGGCACGATCAATAATACGATATGGAGCACAGGCTTCGCGGATAGCGTTATTTCCAAAGATCCTGAAGCAGTCAAGAAAATTACTGCAGGTACTTTTGATTTCAATACACCCGAATATGCGGATGTATTCACCAAAGCTAAGACGCTTTATGACAAGGGCTATCTGGTTAAAGGTGTTGTCAGCTTGATGTATGGCCAGTCCAATGATTTGTTTATGCAGGGGAAGGCAGCTATGTCATTCAGCGGTATATGGCTTGCTGGAACAATGATGAAATCCGATTTTGGAACAGGCGTTTTCATGGCTCCTTGGAATATGAAGGATCAGGCAAAGGTGCCGATTTTGGCTACTGAAACAGGCTTCGGGGTTGCAGAAGGCAAGCATAAGGATGCTGCGATCCAATTGCTTAACTTCATGACTATGGGCGAGGGCTATTACATTTACCAGAACAAGAAGGGCAACATCCCGATGATGAAAGCAACAGATGAATCCAAAATTAAGATCGATCCTTTAATCTCGACTTATATTAAAGATTCACAAGCTTCACCGGTAACAGGTCCATTATGGTTTGAGTTCCTGCCATCCGAAGTACAATCCAAGCTGGTACAGACATTCCAGCGGGTATTTACCGGAGAATTAACACCAGATGCAGCAGCCAAGTTTACAGATGATACGTACAAAGAAGCGATAAAGAACAAAAAATAAGTAAGGTCGCTCAACCTCGTATAAGCAGATTAATTCCCTTATACGGGGTTGAGTTTCTTTTAAATGATGAGGTGACCTAAGCTATGGAAAGAACTTGGTATGCCAGAAATCGCAAAACGATTACAGGTACTGCTTTTGCAGCACCGGCTTTCTTGGTTATCTTAGTGTTCTATGTTTACCCGGCTTTAATGTCGTTCAGGTTCAGCTTTACCGATTGGAATGGAATCAATTTAAAGATTAACTATGTAGGCTTTGATAACTTTATTTATGTTATTAAGTCACCCGAGTTTAAGCAGCTAATTAAAAACACGCTATTTCTGATCATCTTATATGTGCCGATTCTTAATATCATTTCTTTATTGTTTGCTGTCATCGTCTACGATATTGGAAAGCTGGCTACCTTTTACAAGGTTGTGCTGTATTTACCGAATATTTTGTCGATGGTTGTGGTAGGCGTCATTTGGCGAGTCATCTATAATCCTGTTTTTGGACCCTTGCAATATGTTTTGACCCAAATGGGGCTTGAATCGCTTGTACAGGACTGGCTGGGTCAAGTTTCTACCGTAATGCCTGCATTGAGTATTAGCATCATTTGGTATGCCGTTGGATTCTATATGATGATCTACTTAGGCGGTTTAAGCACCATTCCAACTGAAATCTATGAATCTGCAAGTATGGACGGCGTTAATAAGCTTCAGAAGCTGGTCTATATTACGCTGCCATTGTTAGCTCCTTCTATTACGATAAATGTGGTAATTTCCACGATTGGGATTCTGACGATTTTTGATTTGCCTTTTGTGTTGACGAATGGGGGACCTGGATTTGCCTCCCAGACGATGGCGATTGACGTTTATATCTTCGCTTTCAGAAGTATGCAGCAAGGGCCAGCAATGGCTTTGGCCATTATTCTTACCCTAGTTACATTGCTATTTGTAGTTCTGCAATTGAAGTTCCTGCGCAGAAAGGAGATTACAGAATCTTAATATGAAATCGATGCGACAAACGATAAAGCTAAATGCCCTTTCATCAAATGGATTCATGATGATAGTCATGCTCTTATATTTGCTCCCTTTGTGGTATGCGATTAATAATGGCTTCAAACAAAAAGAGTTTATTTCCATCCATCCATTTACATTATCTGGTCAATCCTTCACTTTCGAGAATATTGCCCAGGCATTTAAACTGCTGCATTATCCAACGGCTTTGTTTAATAGTGCGTTCATTCTGGTGCTTTCTTGCGCGATGCTGGTCATCTTAGGCTCGCTGGCTGCTTATGGCATACTATTGCCTAATAATAAGCTAATGAACAATGTCTACACAGTCACTGTAGCTTTTATTTCCATCCCAGTGCAAATTGCGATCGTACCCATGGTCTTAGCATTGAAGCAATTCCATTTAATTAACACCTTTCTTGGAGTCGCCTTGCTCTATGCAGGAACGCTTCTGCCCTTTGTCATTTTCCTTTACGCTGGTTTTATGCGAACGATACCCAAAGAGCTTCCAGAATCGGCAACCATCGATGGAGCGAGTTCATTCAGAATCTACCTGCAGATCTACATGCCCTTATTAAAAACAATAACCGGTATTATCCTCATTCTACGTGGTGTTGGGATTTGGAATGACCTGTTGATTCCGCTCATTGTCATCTCGAAAAGCTCCATGTACCCGCTCACGCTTAATCTTTATGTCTTTGCAAATTCCAAAATTGGACAATGGGACATTGTCTTCGGCGGAACAGTGCTAGTTGGGCTTCCAATCACACTCTTTTTTATCGTCTTTCAGAAATCCTTCATTAAAGGCATCATGGCTGGGAGCGTTAAGGGGTGAAATTAGCACGGAAACCTGCAAACCAGACACCTGACTAAATTATCTAAAATATGATTCAAATCTTTTTCAGAGGGGTATATAAAAACAAGCAAGTCAAATACCCGAGAAGAGGATGTGAGTCATATGATAGGAGCAGCTATTTTATTTCTTATAATTGCACTAGTTGCAGGCGTTTTTGGATTCTTTGGAATCGTATCTGCCGCCGCCGGCATTGCTAAGATTTTATTCTTTGTCTTTATTGTCATGTTCATCATTTCACTTATTACTGGAAGACGAAGAGCATAGGCTTTGAAAAAATTAACAAACATACATTAGGGGAAAATGGAGCCAATCCATTTTTCCCTAATTTTGTTTTCGGAGGGGAATAGGATTATGAGCTTTCTGTTTATAGTGCTATATTTCATTTTCATTTTTCTAGTTTTGGAGATTGCAGTCGTTTTGCTGGTAAGTACAGGACTTGAAGTCGAGGTTGCGAGGTTTCAAGTGGTTTCTATGCTGACAGCAACCGGGTTTACTACCGATGAATCAGAGCTCATAGCTAGGCACCCGATTCGGCGCAAAATCTCGATTTTTCTAATTTTGTTTGGCGTTTTTTCATTAGCGGTTTTGATCTCATTCATTAGCGCGATTCTTATTAAAGATTTCCGCTTGCTGCAGCTTGTTGGGATCGCGGCTTTTTTTGCTATTGTTCTCCTTGTTGTTAAGAATAAAGCGGTGCAGAACCGATTAGCCCAGCGGTTTAAAAAACATCTGAAGAGTGAATACGAGCTTCACGAAATGCCTATCCAAGAAATCCTCTATATGGATGATCAAGATTGGATTGTGAACATTCAAATCTGTAAGGACTCCACATTCATTCATAGTAAAATAGCTAAACTTATTCTCCCAGATGAGGACATACAGGTATTGTACGTTCATCGCGGTCAAGCGAAAATTCGCAATGAGCTAAGCGATATACTTATTCAAGAGGGGGATATTTTACTGGTTTATGGGTTAAAGACAACAATTGAGGAGAAGTTTCAGCAAGAGCTCACATGTATGGTGGCTAGCTTGGAAAAGCAGAGAAAAAACTAATCAGGCTGTTTCAACCCTGGATAAAAGGTTTATATAAAAAAAGAATCATATTGAAGGGAACGATGAACATGAGGAAACGGCAAGAATGTGTTGCCATGCTTTTGGCAGGCGGAGAAGGCAAACGTCTAGGAGTGCTCACATCCAATATAGCAAAACCAGCTGTACATTTTGGTGGAGAGTTTCGGATAATTGACTTTACTCTAAGCAATTGCAAAAATTCAGGCATCCATACCATTGGTGTGATGACACAATATAAACCTGAAGCTCTACATAATCATATTGGCAACGGCTCCGATTGGGGCATGGATCATAAAGACAATGGCATTTCACTTCTCCCCTCAAGGGAGAATAACCTATATTCCGGAACGGCCAATGCAGTATTTCAGAACATGGCTTATCTTGATCAATTCGAACCAAGCTATGTTCTGATTATTTCAGGGGATCATATTTATAACATGGACTACCAAAAAATGCTTGAGCATCATAAACAAACAAATGCGGATGTAACCATTTCCGTCATGCCTGTTAGCTGGTCAGAAGCAAGTCGGTTTGGCATTATGACTACGGACGCTAATCATCGAATTACGCAATTTACAGAAAAGCCAATGCAACCAGAGAGTAATCTGGCTTCGATGGGCGTTTATATTTTTAGCTATCCTGCGCTAAAGGCTTACTTGTTAAATGACAGCATTGATCCGCAATCTGCTCATGATTTTGGCAGTAATATCATTCCTGAACTGCTTAAGGATCAAGCTTATTTAGTCGCCTATCCGTTTAGCGGATATTGGAAGGATGTCGGCACGATTGAAAGCTTGTGGGATGCTCATATGGATATGCTGGATGAGAGGTCAGAGCTGCAGCTTAATCAAGCAAAGTGGCCGATTTATTCAAAACCAACCAGCTATACCACCCCTTATAAAGCGCCAATTTCAAAAGTTTCTCAATCTGTTATTACAAATGGCTGCAAAATATATGGTGAAATTAACCACTCTGTTTTATTTACTGGGGTGAAAGTGGGCAAAGGTAGTCGGGTGAAGGATAGCGTGATTATGCCTAATGTGCGGATTGGGAGAAACGTTACCATCTACAAAGCAATTATTGGTGAAGGTGCTGTAATTGAGGATGGAGTGATAATCGGCTACCCAACAGGCGATGAAATTACGGTCATCGGAGAAAAAGCAATTATGGCTAACAAATTCGAAAAATCGACTAAAATGCTGCCGCAGTTTAACTTCAGGATGGGAGCTAGGTTATGATTATTGACTTAATGAATTACATTATGGCAAAAGGTCCGCTTGGTATGATTATGGATCACGAGGAACCTTTATCCTTATCAATTACAGCTCTTTCAAACGATGAGGCGGTTATGAACTACCGCCAAGCGCTTGGAGGAGTTTTCTCTTTAGAAGCCGAAGTACAGAACATGCCAGGGATGAATCGAGAGCTTATGCAAGCTATCACCCGGTTGGCTAATGATGTTAATCAAGAGAGACTTAGAGTATTAACGCCAAAGACAACCTTTCAGAATCAAGTGGATGCTTATTTGAATGGACCTGATTGCTTAACTATGATACTAGATGAAATTCAGAAGGCAGAGCATTATATTCATTTATCCGTGATGCTTTACTTTAATGATCTGGCAGGTAACTTAATTACTGCGGCACTTCTCCAAGCACTGGCGCGAGGTGTAGAAGTGAGAGTTATGGTGGATTACGGGGTTACAGAGTTTGGATATAGCAAAAAACCTGGTGTAGGTGATTTTTCTCATCTAGCTGATCAATTAAAAGCAGCAGGCGGGCAGGTTATCAATTGCTTTAATAGCTGCTACGAAAGCTTGGATTGGGAGAAGAAACGAGCGGAGCTACATTCACAAGGGGTTTCAGAAGGTGTCTTGTTTCTTCAGGATCTAGTCCAGGCTGCCGTTCATAATGATCTAGATGTAATCAATCATCGAAAATTTATCGTCATCGACGGAACAACTTCTATTATTGGAAGCTTGAATATCGGTGATCAGTATTTATATGACAATCCCGTTATTGTCCCTGGGGTCGATGACATTGAGAAAATAGAGTCCGCTGTCCCCTATGGCAAAGCTCAATGGCATGATGGCTGTTTCCGGATTCGTGGGGCATTTGCGCTGCCATTAAATCAATTATTTGCTTCACAATGGGTTATTCTAAGCGATGAGGTGTTTGATCCTGAGGATGCGTTTTATAGCCCTGCAATCGATCAATCCTGTGGTAATGAAGCCTGTACCTTATTAGTGAGCTTTCCTGGAAATCCTGTAAACACGATTCGCCATTATTATGCTGATTTAATTACTTATGCAGCCGGTGAAGTTATCATCAGTAATCCATACATGTTGGATCCTGAATTTTGGCAGGCACTGCAGGGTTTGAATGCAGCCCAGTCAAGTCGAATCACACTTTGCAATTCGATGATCATCAACGATCATCCGACGAATGAAGCTGCCGTGCGCTGCAATATGTATCAGCCTTTTGAGCAGGGAGTTGCCTTTTTTGACTACAGCAAGACCGGTAGATTCTCTCATTGGAAAGTGGCTTATGATAAAAATTCCAGCTGTGTGTTCCACGGATCGTATAACTTGAATATACGTAGTGCATGCCATGATTTTGAAGCTGGTGTGTTAGTGAGAGGGCAGGATTTTGCCGAGAAGGTTAGGGAGCTTCTGCAAGTCGATTTGAAGCTATCCGAGCGAGTTGTAGATGGAAACGTTTTTCATAAATATCCATGGATCCACCCAAGTAATTATTTTAACGAAATGACTCGCTATTTTACTTGATACCTGTTTCAATCTCCTGAAAATGGTTTATACCATTAATAATTAGGTCACCCAATTCGAGAAGGATGGTGTTCACAATGGAAGGTAAAGAAATGGAAAAGTTTATGGTATGGTTAGGGAATAATAAAAGAAGTAATGCAAAGCTGCACACGTTAGTAATGGACTTTCTTAAGATGGAGAAAAAAAGTGAAGATGAGCTAGTTGAGTGGGGAATAGTCAAAGCGCAATAATAGGACGGTATTACATAGAGATAAAGATTAACATTTAGGGGAGAGCGGCAGATATGGAACGAAATCATACGATGATGCAGTTTTTTGAATGGCATGTAGAATCAGACGGCAATCACTGGAATCGACTGAGAGAGCTAGCACCGGAATTGAAAAAAAGAGGTGTTGATGCGATCTGGATCCCCCCCGTAACAAAAGCGCAATCCGCCCAGGATACGGGGTATGGGGTCTATGATCATTATGATTTAGGTGAATTTGATCAAAAAGGCACGATTCGTACTAAGTATGGGACCAAACAACAACTGCAGGAAGCGATCCAAGCCTGTCAGGACAATGGTTTGGTTGTTTATGTGGATTTGGTGATGAATCATAAAGCAGGCGCCGATGAAACGGAGGTTTTTCAGGTTGTTGAGGTGGATCGTGAGGATCGGCTCAAGGTGCTTTCGGAGCCGTTCGATATTGAAGGCTGGACTAAGTTTACACACCCAGGTCGTGGTGATAAGTATTCCTCCTTTAAATGGAATTTTGGGCATTTTAATGGTACGGACTATGACGCAAAAACAAATAAAACGGGTATTTTTCGGATTGTTGGTGAGAATAAGGCTTGGAACGATCGGGTAGATGATGGGTTTGGTAATTATGATTATTTGATGTTCGCAAATTTGGATTATAATCATCCAGAAGTGATTCGGGAAATGCTAGACTGGGGTAAATGGTTGGCAGAAACTACACATTGCAATGGGTATCGTTTAGATGCCATTAAACATATCGATTATGATTTTGTACGGGAGTTCGTAGATCAGGTTAAAGCTGAGCGTGGGGATGAATTCTTCATCGTAGGCGAATATTGGAATTCAGATCCAGGTGCCTGCCAAGAATTTCTCGAAATAGTCGAGCATAAGCTTTCTTTGTTTGATGTCACGCTTCATTATCAAATGCATGCAGCTTCGCAAGTGGGCAAAGATTTTGATATGCAGACGATTTTTGATCATTCTTTAGTTAGCTCAAACCCACGCAATGCAGTTACTTTTGTCGATAATCACGATTCGCAGCCAAACGAAGCATTGGAATCATGGATTGACGATTGGTTTAAACAAATTGCTTATGCCCTTATTTTGTTGCGTGAAGGTGGCTACCCTTGTGTGTTTTATGGAGATTATTTTCAAATAGGTGGCGAAGAGGTCATTGAAGGAAAGAAAGAGGCGATAGATCCTTTACTGTATGCTCGTTACCATAAAGCCTATGGGGAGCAAGAGGACTATATCGATCATCCCCATATAATTGGCTGGGTTCGTCGTGGTGCTGAGGAGATCGAACGCTCAGGCTGTGCGGTGGTTATTTCCAACGATGAAGCTGGCGATAAGCGGATGTTTGTTGGAGCGCAGCGGGCAGGTGAGGTTTGGACGGACTTAACGAATACGAGAGATGAGCATATAGTAATTGAAGAGGATGGCTTCGCCGTCTTTCCGGTAAATGGTGGCAGTGTTTCTGTTTGGGCGTTACCTGAATTTGATTTGTGAAAAAAGGATGATGTGGAGGCTTATTCTTCTTTTTCATCCATCCCTTGCATAGGCTAAGAAAGTAGAAAAAACGCCTAAGCACGGGAGTGGACGGCAATGGCTCGTAGAAGATGGCACAGTAGAGGAACACGCACGATTAGTCGTAAAAAGCTCATTTTCTTTTTCTTTTTGATCGTGATGTTGTTTTCCTTACAAGCTTTTATTTTTATTGAGCGTAATTTAAAAGACCCCTTAATGAACCTCGCCAAAATTCGTGTTAAACAAATAGCTACACAATCGATTAATAAAGGAATTTCTGATCAAATCTCGCATGGAACTAACTTTGAAAAGCTGATTGACTGGAAAATGGATAAAAACGATAAGATTTCGGGATTCATGCTGAACTATGCCGAACATATGAAAATCACTTCCAGTACCATTGATACCGTGCAAAAGCTGTTGGATAATCTAAAAAGCTCGAAGGAGCATATTCCACTTGGTCAAGCGATGAATAGCGTGATTTTGGCGTCTTTTGGACCTGATATTCCTGTCAGGCTTGTTCCAGCGGGTGCAGTTAAAGTGGATTTGAATACGCGTGTGCAGAATGCGGGCATCAATATGATTCTGGTTGAGGTTTTTATTCACATTACAGCTGAGGTAACGATTATTATTCCGTTTGATTCGGATCCCGAGATCGTAGAGACGGAAATTCCGATCTCTTATGTGCTTGTAGTTGGCGATACTCCGATGTATTATGTAGATGGAAAGGGTAATCCAGTCGGTAATTCTGGAGCGCTGCCTCCGGGCATCAACTTACCTAATTTGAAAATGGCCCCAACTGCAGAAAGTTCTATACAAGCGCCGTCGCTGCAAGTCGAGGATATTGAATAGACATAGTAGAAAAATAAATTAAAAGATACCTTTAGTAAGGTGAGGCCCAAAGATGACATTCGATCACGCGGACGAACACTTGGATGATCAAATGATTATGATCCAAGCGAATATTGATGACATGAATCCAGAGCATTGTACTTATGTAATGGATTTATTATTTGAGCAAGGTGCAAACGACGTAATCTGGATTCCGATTATCATGAAAAAAGGCCGACCAGGCTTGCAGCTGCAGGTGCTGACAGATCATGCTTTGTTGGAGAAGCTAGAAACGATTATATTCCGTGAGACAACGACACTGGGGCTGCGTTATTTCGCGACTACTGTCCATCGCTTGGCTCGAGCTTTCGTAAAGGTGCAGACTCAATGGGGTGAAATGACAGTCAAAACAGGCTATCATGCTGGTGAGCTAGTTCAATATGCACCGGAGTTTAAAGAATGCGAGCAGGTGGCTAAGCTGCAGCAAATTCCGCTTAAACAAGTCTATGACGAAGTTCGTTTGCAGTTTACTTTGATACATGTACCCAGTGATACTTAAATTGCTTCTTGGCTAGAGCCTCTTATCTCCTTTGGTTGGACTTAAGGGGCTTTTGGTTGTCTTAATTCTTATATAGTTACTGCTCAACCACCCACCTCAAGCACCCCCTCCCATTTACCTAAGCACCTCCCTATTTACCTCATGCTCAGTTGATAAGTAACCAAATTCTTTGTAAGTTTACTTCTCGATCTCGTTGAGGAACGTAGATGTCTTATTTGCTTGGAAAATGGCTTGTTCGGGTAGGGGAGGGAACGTCAGTGCGCTATTCATGTGATAATGAGGGTAATTAGCCTTAAAAAAGCAAAAATGAATAAAATAGCACACTGACGTTCCGTAATATAGTTAAAAGGCAATAAAACGATCAAATAGCGCACTGACGTTCCGATTGAGCTAAATATATTGAATTTCTCATAATCTCACTTGGTAAGTACGGCTTCGTGCTTGACCATTCACAACACAAAGCAGATTCAGTTCGACAAGTTGATGCAAGATAATTCTCGCATATCTTGTACTGATTTTAAGGTGAGAAGAGAGGTCCAGTGGAGTAAATGGACGGAAAATTCTTCGTGCAAAACGCAATGTCTCGCTTTCTAGCCATGATAGTTCAACGGGGACAGGCATTGATGCAAACCTTCCGATAAAAGAGAGAATAAGCTGTTGGCATAGTTTTGGTGATTCTGTGATCGATAGATAGGCAATTGGCATGACTAGCCATCCATCGAGTGCAAGATGGCTATGCCGCATGCAAAGATCCTTGAATCTCCAAGCTTCAATATCCCTTGCATGAGAGCCATAGCCTTGGATCTCAATTGCTCCTTTACTATCTTCAGGTCTGAAGGCAAAATCCAAATAACGATATCCATTTGAAAAGTCACGAACCTCCCATTCAGGATAGAGGCCATTGAAATGACCTACAGCTGGAAACCAGGCAGAACGCAAAAACTCTGTCTCGCCGAATCCAAGCCCTTTCTCTAAACGTTCCTTGCGTCTACCATTTGTTTCTAAATTAACCTGTTTGTGCATGAACTCATCCAAGTGCTGCTCAAATCTCATAATTCTATTCCCTCCATTTTGTCCAATAAAAAAGCCGCTCTACTCCTGATGTAACCAGAAATATACTGGTACAACATAGAGTAGAGCGGCGAATTCTTTTCGACCGATTTTAGCTAGATTATAACGTGGAATACATTTCTGGCTAGTGCTTAATTGGTGCTTGCTGGACAGATTTTGTCTCATCGTGTTTGTGTGGGTGTGTATGTTTTTCAACACTTGGAGTATGTGTATGCTCATGATTATGATTGTGTTTATCATCGTGACTATGCTCATGTGTATGTTCATGATTATGATCATGCTTATGCTCGTGCGAATGACCATGCTCGTGTTCATGAGTATGCCCATGCTCATGCGAATGCTCATGAGTGTGTTCATGTTTATGCTCATGAGTATGCTCATCATTGTGCGGATGATGGTGGTGCTCATGATGCTGATGATCATGAGCTTGAATGAGCTCGGGCTGAACCTGCCAATCCACAGCATTAGCTTCTGTATTCCCAATGACAACCCGAAGTACATTGGGTTGGTTTGGTAAATCTCGCGTGCCTGCTCCGTATCCAATTGATTCGATAATCATAGGAGGTAGGCTGGCTGAAAAATGATCTACTGTACCAGAGATTATTCCAGCTCCCGTAGGTGTTGTCATTTCTAGCTTGTACGGGGTTTGTGCAATGGGTAAGCCGCGCATCATTTCCAAAGTAGCAGGAGCGGGTACAGGATAGATTCCGTGATCGCAATTTACTGTGCCTGATCCTAATGGAACTGGTGACGATAGAATGCGATCAACGGCTAATGAATCAATCGCAAGAGCTACTCCGATAACGTCAACAATCGAATCAATAGCTCCAACCTCATGGAAATGTACTTTCTCCACAGGAATACCATGTATCTTCGCTTCAGCAATCGCGATTTTCTCAAAAATAGCAAGGCTCAGCGCTGTAGCGCGTGGACTAAAGCCAGCACCAACAATCGCTTCAACAATTTCTGAGTAATGGCGGTGATGCTGTGGCATAACGTTGGGGTCAAGGATGACATCCATTTTCATCGCAGAAATACCGCGTTTGTTGACTCTTTTCCAGCTTAGTGAAAAAGGCTCGATTTTTATTTTGGCAAGCTCCGTTTCAATATAACTTACGTCTGCACCAGCATCTACAAGTGCCGCTAAAGACATATCGCCGCTGATGCCTGAAAAACAATCAAAGTAAAGGATTCTCATGGATTCACAACCTTTTTTCAGTGTTCTGATGGATTAATGCTGCATTATAGCCTGCGCCAAAGCCGTTATCGATATTTACGACAGATACGCCAGGCGAGCAAGAGTTAAGCATAGCAAGCAGAGCAGCCATCCCATTGAAGCTTGCACCATAACCGATGCTAGTGGGGACAGCAATAATAGGTTTGGCAACTAATCCGCCAACTACACTAGCTAATGCGCCTTCCATGCCTGCTACAACAACGATTACGTTCGCACCGCGAATGATAGGAAGCCGATTGAACAAGCGATGAATCCCTGCGACACCTACATCATAAATTCTTTCAACATGGCTGCCCATGCATTCTGCAGTTATAGCGGCCTCTTCAGCAACGGGTAAATCAGAGGTGCCTGCACATAATACAGCAATATAACCTTCATATACGTGTAAAATAGGCTTTCTAAACCAGGTTATCACTCGGGCTGTAGGGTGATAGGTTACGCTCGGAATTGCCGCAACAATAACTTCTGCCTTTTGGGCATCTATTCTTGTAGCCTGAACACGATCGGTATGCTGCATAAGTTTATTTATTATGGCAATGATTTGCTCGACCGTCTTACTCTCCCCATAAATAACCTCAGGAAAGCCTGTCCGCTTTTCACGTTCAAGGTCAAGATTGGCAAAACCTAAATCACCTGCGGATTCATTCGATCTGGTTAAATGATCCTTCAGTTGGTTTTGTGCTGCTTGTATATCTAGCTCTCCAGCTTGTACTTGTTTTAAAATTTGCTCGATTTCCATCATTGCAGGTTGATCACCTGACCTTTCCATATGTCATCTACAGCTTCAGTGTATCATATTTATTTGCAAATTTCAGGCAGTATGGTATAGGAGTGGAATCTTGTCTCATTCATGATATAATATAGTCTATGTAAACGCAGCATATGCTTTTTCCATAGGGGGGAGAACACAATGTATTTTATCGGTGGGAATAATTATGAGCTTGTACATGATAATAAGAATGGCTGGAATGTAGAGGTATTCAAGGAGCGCTACAGTGAAGTGCTTGAAAGATATGATTATATCGTCGGCGACTGGGGTTATAACCAGCTTCGACTTCGTGGTTTTTTTAAAGATAACAACGCCAAGGGCAGCAAAGAGTTCTCGATTGCAAACTTTCAGGATTATTTAAGTGAGTATTGTAATTTTGGCTGCGCGTACTTTGTGATTGAGAAGACAGGCGAAAAAAACCCGCTGGACCAGCAGGTCTAATCACTAACAGTTCTTATAAATAAAAGTGATATTCTACTTCACATCAAATCCGATAAATGCTTCACGGACACGACTCCAAAAAGGGAAGGGCCGAAATCGGGAGAAATTTATTTTCTGATCGGCAACTCTGCATCTTATCGAGATAAGGTCGTTGAGCTGCATACTAAGATGATCCAAGGAAAGCAATAAGCGTTTGTCCGACTGTGGGTATATGTCACAATGGTGATGCTTCGGTAAAACCATGGATGAGCCAAGTGTTCGGTATACCCGATTGTTTAGAGAGGCAATTTCTGCTATTTGTATAGATTCAACAGAAGGATGAATAATTGCGCCGCCTAAGCTCTTGTTATAGGCTGTACTTCCCGAAGGCGTCGAAATACATATACCATCTCCACGAAACATTTCAAACATCTCGTCATTAATGTTTATTTGAGCGACTAAGGTACCGTCAATTCCTTTTAAAGTGAATTCATTTACGGCTAAATGAGTTTCAATGCCAGCTTCTGTTGTAATTTGAATTTCGACTAATGGATACTGCACCGTTCGCAGTTCATTTTCTTGCGATGCTGTATTCATTAATTCCGCCAAATGCTCAATCTCATCAGGCTTCCAATCCGCAAAAAATCCAAGTCTTCCCGTATGTATTCCAACATAGGCGACCTTCTCACCTAAGTCCGGCTCAAAGCGATGGAAAGCTTGCAAAAAAGTGCCATCTCCGCCAATGGATAAAACCACTTCGGGAAATTGTTCATCCAGAACCATATTATATCTTGAAGCCAGTTTATGAAATTGTACAGCAAGCTCCTGAGAAATCTCGTCTCCACGATCAACAACACAATACTTCAATATCAATCCGAAAGCCCCCATTTAGCCTTATTTCAATTCCCGTGATGCAGTTATCCTTTTATCATAATCAATAATGATCAATAAAACAATAAGTCCACCCAGAATTGCAAGTGGCAGTATCGATTCATAATTCACCAACATCCTCCAAGGCTGATAATTATAATTAGAAAAGGCAGGGGCTGCTGCTCCTTCTATCGGCTTCAATGGTTTCCAGATCAAGAAAACAAGACAAGCAGCTAGCACGCCATGAATTAAACGAGCAATTGCAAAAGTTATATAACGAATATTCGTCCGATGTAGAATGCTTACAACCTGTGCATGTACAGATAATCCACCCCATGACAGAATAAATGTAGCCGCAGCGACTTTATAAACGAGGGGGACAGCCTCACTAGCTTGTCCGGCTGACTTTGCTCCCAAAGTTACTTCAAAAAAGCCATTAATCAGAGAAGTGGATAACGCAGGTGGAATTTGAATGACTTGCAGTAGAAAACGCAGACAAGTGGTCAGCAGCTCCATGACTGGACCTAAGCTCAAATAAGCAATAATAACAGAAAAGAAAACAACTAAGCCACCGATGACAAACACTAGTTCTATAGAGGAACGAATAGCTTGCTGCAGCAAAAGTCCGATGGGGCGTGCATCTTTTAGACGAGCTATGTGCATGGCATTGAAAGAACGCACGAGTAGGGAACCCTTTTTGGCAGGAAGATCATTTGTAGCTGGAGTAAGCTTTTTAGTCCCGTGAAAACGCATCAGAAAGCCTAGTGCTAATGCTGCTCCATAATGAGCAATTGCTATGATCACGGCCAACCTCACATCATGAAAAAAACCTATAGAGACGGCTCCAATTAGAAAAATGGGATCAGATGAGGTTGTAAAAGCTACCAATCGTTCCCCTTCATCACGGTTCAACAAGCCTTGCTCCGATAACTGAGAGGTTAGCCGTGCACCAACTGGATATCCAGAGGCAAAACCCATAGCGACAACAAAACCGCCAATACCGGGAATACGGAATAACGGTCGCATCAGCGGGTCAAGCAAGGTTCCTAGAAAGTGGACGATGCCAAAGCCAAGCAGCATTTCGGATATGACGAGAAACGGGAACAAAGCAGGGAACAAGATATCCCACCAAATCGTGATGCCTTGAATGGCCGCTATAAATCCGGGTTCTGGATATCGAATTAACATATATAGACATAAAAGTGCTGATGCCGCTATCAGCTCCAGCATACCAAATCTAAAAGCTCGCATATAAACCACCTAACTGTAAGCAAGTTTAAATTATAAAGGTATGAGTTTTTCGCTTATACAGAGCTTTATAATTCCAGACAAACGCACCGCTTAAGACGGAGAAGCCGTTTATCTATGTGATTACCCTATGTTGGACAAAAGACGAATATGACTAAGCCTCTTGGATTATGGTACAATAGGAGCAACTTAGGATTGAAGGAGTATATATGAAAGAGTCAAATGCAATAACCATATATGATAGAATTGGTGGAGAAGCGGCTTTAAAGCAGTTAGTGGTAAGCTTTTATGCAAAAGTTCAAAAACAACCGCTAATAGCTCCGCTATTTCCTGAAAATATTGAGCCAGTAAGTGATAAGCAATTCTTATTTTTAAGTCAGTTTTTTGGAGGTCCATCGCTTTATTCAGATCTATACGGACATCCGATGATGCGTGCAAGACATATGCCTTTTCCGATAACATCAGAACATGCAGATGCCTGGTTAAAGTGTATGAGCGAAGCCCTCGCTGAAATAAATATAGATGAGTTTCTACAAGCAGCCATTCTCGAAAGACTCAAAGGGACGGCATATCATTTTATAAATACTCCAAATGGAAAGGATGTTACCCTTGGTTGAACCATTATTCTCGGTTAAAGTAAAATGTGTTTATTGTGAAATTGAATTTAATACATCTCGTGTTCGTCCCAGCTTTAAAAAAACAACCAAAACCGATACGGATTTCGGTATCCATTACAAAGATGTAAATCCAGAATATTATGTAGTTAGGGTATGTCCGTTTTGCGGTCTTGCTACTACAGAGAATTTTGTGGAAAGCATCACTAGGGCTCAGAGAAGCGCGTTCGAAGATAAAGTTAAGGTTAATTGGAGTATGAAGGATTATTCCGGTGAGCGCTCCTGGGATGAAGCGATGCAATGCTACAAGCTTGCTTTAGTATGTGCACAGATTAAGGGTGAGAAAGATCGGATTATTGCGGGGATTCTTCATCATATTGCTTGGTTGTATCGGGAGAAGGAAAATGCAGAGCAAGAAATAAGGTTTCTTCGTTTCGCTTTGAATGCCTACATAGAAGTGTATGAAACCGAAGGAGTCAGCCTTAATAATGCCAAGCTGATGTTCCTAATTGGAGAGCTTCATCGTAGATTAGGCGAATTTAACGAGGCTGTTAAATGGTTTGCGAGAGTAGTCAATGACAAAAGAATTATGGATGCAGCCATGATTAAAGCATCTCGCGATCAATGGGCAACAACAAGAGAAGATATGATCGCCGCCAAGATGGAAATGCCAGAGGATGGTATTATCGAGAAAAAGTAATCCATGAATGGATTACTTTTTTCTAAGTGGTTGGTCGGCAAGCAGATAGTCCAGATCAACATCTATGAGCGTAGTTTTATTATTGCAGCATGGGAAAACTAGTAATTTTTTGCGTCCCTCATGAATAAAATGTAACTCTTGCTTGCGTAAAGGAATAAGTACATTCTCGGCTGAGCAATAAGGGCATTGAGATACATAGACATCGTTCAGTACGGTTTCATAAGGCCAAGTATTACGGAAGGGGATCATTTATCAGACTCCGTAGATTCCTTGGTCTTAGCCAATTCTGCAAGCTTCTGCATAAGGATATGTTGGGGCATATGCATTAAATTCTCAATTGGAATTTTGAGCTGTTCGGATAATTTAATTGCGGTTTCTGCCGAAATCGGTAATGGTTTCATAAGAATCTGCTCCTTCGATTTTTAGTATGAAACGGATATTTTAAGGATTGTCTTGGTTAGGCTTGACTTCATTTAACCATACTTAACGTAAGAATTCAAAATAAACTAATGAGGTGAGATTCGTTGCAAACGCCTATTAAACAAACCTGGGATTTAGAAGTGATTTTTCCAGGCGGGAGTCAATCTCCCCAATTTTCAGAGTTTCTTTCATTAATGGAACAAGAAACAATAAAGTTTATAGAGCAAGTTAAACAGGTTAAATCGCCTGCAACATTGGAAGAGGCTTCACGTTTACTTCCGTTGATCACAATTTTACAAGCTAATATGCTGCGGTTTCGTGAAGCGGATTCCTTCACTAGTTGTTTAATGGCTGGTAACGTAGCAGACAAAAAGGCTGTGCAGCTTAATGGTAGAGTGAAATCCAGCTACGCTGATTTTTTATCAGCATTAACGCTTTTTGATGAGCTGCTTCGTGGTATTTCAGATGAGATCTGGCAGTCTTTATTGAATTCGGACTTATTGCAAGGGATTGGATTTGTCCTAGATGAACGGAGATCCTTAGCCCAACAAAAGCTGCCACCCGAGCAAGAATCATTAATTAATGATTTAGCTGTTGATGGCTATCATGGTTGGGGTGATCTATACAATACTACGGTGGGGCGGATTCGTATCCCCTATGAAGAAAACGGTAAGGTTTTGCAATTATCTGCTGGGCAAGCATTCAATAAGTTATCAAATCCTGATCGAACGATACGTCAAAGCTTATTCCAGCAATGGGAGTCCACTTGGGCAGATCAAGCTGATTTTTGTGCAGATGCTTTAAACCATATAGCAGGTTTTAGACTTCAGTTGTATAAACGTAGAGGCTGGGATTCTGTACACCAAGAGCCACTGGCGATTAATCGAATGTCTGCAGAAACCTTGGGTGTCATGTGGGAAGTTATCGAACAGAATAAAGCGATTTTTGTAACCTACTTACAGCGGAAAGCTAAGCTGCTTGGCTTGGAGAAATTAGCTTGGTCAGATGTGGAAGCACCACTAGGGCAGGTTAATAAAGTTTATAGCTACGAAGAAGGGGCACAGCTCATTTCGGAGCAATTCCGCCGCTTTAGTCCGCTAATGGCAGACTTTGCTGAAGAAGCCTTTGATGCTGGATGGATTGAGGTTGAGGATCGATCAGGTAAGAGACCTGGCGGCTTCTGTACTTCATTCCCAATCAGCGAACAGACTCGCATATTCATGACTTATGCAGGAACCGCTTCTAATGTTTCGACATTAGCCCATGAGTTAGGGCATGCCTATCATCAGCATGTGATGAATGATTTACCAGGCTTAACTCAGGATTACGCAATGAATGTTGCAGAAACTGCCTCAACCTTTGCGGAAATGATAGTTAGTGATGCTGCTGTGAAGCAAGCAACAGATCCTGTGGAAAAATTGGCTTTGCTCGAGGATAAAATTCAACGTGCTGTAGCATTTTTTATGAATATTCATGCCCGATTTATCTTTGAAACAAATTTTTATGCGGAACGCAAAAAGGGTCTCGTTAGCATAGAACGGCTTAACGAGCTAATGTCGGAAGCACAAAATCAAGCTTACAACAATGCACTAAGCGATGATCATCCGCATTTCTGGGCCGCAAAATTGCATTTTTATTTAACGGATGTACCATTTTATAATTTCCCATATACCTTTGGTTTTCTATTCAGTGCAGGAATCTATGCAGTTGCACTCCGTGAAGGAGCTGCTTTTGAAGAGCGGTATATCGCTTTACTGCGTGATACGGGGCGGATGACCACGGAGCAGCTAGCAATGAAGCATTTAAACGTTGATCTAACGAAGCCTGAGTTTTGGCAAAGTGCCGTACAAGTTTCCGTTGATGATGTTAAGCAATTTCTTGAGTTAACCGAAGAAGCTTAGTTTTAGTGGGAATATTCAATAGAAAGAGCGACCTGATTATCTCAGGTCGCTCTTTCTGCATTAATGGGTCAATTGAATTAAATTTTAAATACTTGAATGGTCTTTTGTAGTTCGGTTACGATGCCTGTCATATGCTCGGATTGCTGTACCATGGTGTTAACAGCAGAGATTTGCTCGTTCATCGCAGCAGATACCTCTTGTGTTCCAGCGGCTGATTCCTCCGTGATTGCTGAGATGTTCTCCATTGTCGAGGAAATCGTTTGAGCACTCTCTAACATGAAGTCACTTTCTTTAGCAAATCCATAAATTTGTTCAGTAACAAATTGAATGCTGCTGACGAATTCAGCGAATATTTTCTCTGTTTCGGCGATAAGCTTGGTTTGCTGTTGTACGATTTGTTCATTCAAGCCAATATTCTGCAGAGCTTCTTTAATCCCAATATCAATACTTTTTACAAGGTTGAATACTTCTTTTGTTGATGTAGTGGATTCTTCGGCAAGCTTACGAACTTCTTGAGCAACTACCGCAAAACCTCTTCCGTGTTCTCCTGCACGTGCAGCTTCAATCGATGCATTAAGCGAAAGTAAATTAGTTTGCTCAGCTATTTCTGAGATGCTCTTAGTAATTTGAGAGATGCCATTGGCTTTCTCAGCTAAAGTATCAATGGCTTTGGATACATTGGCAGTTGCTTCGACGTTGCGTTTCATTCCAGCGCCTTGGCTTTCAACCGCTTCTTTACCTTTAACAGATAGAACTGTCATTTGCTCTGATAACTCGTTCATTTTCTTAGTCGAATGTGCATAAGCTGTAATTTTATTTTCTATTTCTTTAATAGCGATGGAAATATTGGATACACCTTCTGTAATTTCATTAGCGCCCGTTGCAAGCTCATGAGTGGATGAAGTTACTTGTAATAGAATGTCTTTAGAATTAAGATTTTTTTGGTAGATATCACGACTTGTTTCTGCTACCTGCTTAGTAATTGAAGTCGTTGTTCCGAGAATTTCACGCAGTTTTTCTTGCATCTTGTTGAATGAATTCGCAAGATCTCCAATTGCATCATTAGAGGTAACTTGTACTTTTTGAGTGAAATCCCCTTTTGAAATACTCATTGCAATACGTGCCATACTGTCAATCGCATCTGTAAGCGCTCTCTCGATAAACTTAATGAAAGGGTAGCTCAAGCCTGCCAGAACCAATACGATTACTACAGTAATGATAATTGGCAACGTGCTCAGCAGTATCAAAAGAATAGAGAAGATGCCGATGAGGGTATAGAAACCTACTAATAACTTCTTGGTGAATGAAAAAGATAAAAACAAATCCATCGAATTTTCTCCTTTTTGATAATATTGGTTAACTATGTAAGATAGAATTTATTATAGCATTATCAGTTCAATTGGTCTATGAAATTAGCGTAATATGGATACAAGTGTCGAATGCAAAATAGTTTATTAATCCTCTTGATTATTTATTGTCGCTAGCTGTCGTTTTTTCTTAATTTTTCTAATTGTTAAAGGAATAGAAACGATGATCATCGTCGATAGAATTATTATTGTTTGACTCGAATTATCCATATTCTCATTGATAGAATTTGCTAAGTAAGTTCCTAAAATAGCTCCAGGGATACAATAAATCACAAACCATAGTACATTATCAATTAAAAAAATGATTCGTAAATCGTATTTTCCAAAAAAGTGATTATATAGAACGGCTAATCCTACGCCAATTCCACCTGAAACCACAGCTACTAAGATATACATCCATTGGTAATGAGGCACATTAATTGAATTGTAAATAGCTATGCCAATCGTAATGAACGTCAATCCTAAGAATTTAATCAATCTAATCACCCTTTTACTAATTATTTAATTTTAAGGATTACCTTTGTATGAGGTAAGAAACTAATTGTAACCTTCTCTCCGATATAAACATCCTTTGAAAGTTCAGTATGATAGCCAATACCATCCATTTTAATATAATAATTGTATCCCCAGCTTTTCCCACTAGTATGTGTAGTTTCATAACTATTAAGTGTTCCGCTGATTACTGCATAATTACCTGTTAGTAGTCTCGGAAGGTCTAGCCAATAAGGTACGACTATATATAATGAAAACGAAGTTAATCCAACAAATATGAGTGAGACAACCAGGTAAGTAAATACGGTTTTTACTATAACATCCTTCTTCTCATTTCGGTTTCTTCTTGGTTTTTTACGATATTTCTTTCGTTGAATTTCATCAACTGTTATCATATAAATTGGAAACAAAGAGATACCCGCTAATGCTGTAAATAAGATAAATATTATCCAAAAAATCAACAATTTAATGCCTCCGTAAAAGTTCAGGTATCTTTATGTCAGCTACTCACATGCCACTCCGTCTTTATCACGATCTAATTTGGTGCTATAGCCAGGGTCACCTCTGTATAATGGATCTTTGCCGGCAGCTCTTACTGCTGTGCAATTTTGATAATAAACACTATCCATTTGAGTCGGTGGAGAGGTTGGTATAAGTGCCGTTTTAGGTGTCGGTTTCGGAGTAGCTTTAGGGGTTGGTTTTGGTGTTGATTTTTTAAGCGCTACAGCAATAGTATTTGTTTTAGTGTTTGTTGAAACGTCATATCCAAGTGAAGCAGCAAAAGAGTTTAGCGGTACATAATTTACGTTATCAATAACCTTTACATCAATTGTAGATGCTTTACCATTGACCATTAGCTTAAGAGTGGGAGCTGCAAGAACGCCTATTGTGATTGAGAATGTAGACAATACTACTAAACCGAATGATATAAGTAACTTCTTTTTCAAATTATTATCGCTCCTAGTTAGCCCCATCGGTTGAGGTATTGGCTGATCAATCTTGGGAGAACCCACAGTATACCAAATTCTGCTAATTCATACACCAACTATTATATTTGTATCCATTAAGCGGGGAGATAAATAAACATGCGTAAATTTTGTATTTTTAACTAATTGTAGTTATTATATGAATAGGATATGAATCATTAATAAAGGGGAGAGTCTGATATGAATATTTCCACTAGTCCAAAAAACGAGTGGATTGCGGGTAGTTCGGAGATCCGAGCAGTTACTGGGTCATCACATCAAACGGATCAGAAGCAAAAGATGGGGAAGCAGGACAAGATAACGATAAGTCCGCAAGCCCATAACCTGTTCAATCAAAATAGCGGGAAGAAAACGATAATGCAACGTTTAATGGAACAAAAACAGAATATTATAGATCGACGAAGTGACTATATTTCAAAAGGCCTAGAAAAAGGGACCAGCCCAGAAGATATGAAATATAGGCTGGAACAGATTGATAAGCAAATCGAAGAGATCGATAAACAAGTCCTAGAATTGCAGCATGAGGAATTACGTAAAGCAACAGGGATGAGTAATGAGGACCAAAAAGAAAAAGGCATTAACAAAGAGATCCAGAGCAACCATTCTACAGATTCTGAACAGGGAGCACCGGTTGTTACATTGAATACAATGAAGGCGCTGATATCTACGAACTATGAAGTGAAACAAGTGAATAGCGTGAAAATGGCGCAATTGACTTTGAATAGAGAATCAAAAGACTGGGCGGGAAGCGATCCTGCGCGATCGGAGAAGCTAAAAACTAAAGCTGAAGAATTGAATGGTAAACTGATCAATATCGTTTCGAGTGCTAATAAAGATCTCACACATGCTATTGAAAAGGGCAAGAATGATAGCAGTCACCATCACGCGAGTGAAAACGAGGACCTCGATATCACTCAACCTGTTAATGTTAACCAAGTTTTAATCGCACAGGAAAAAGATCCAGATGTATTACCTAATGTACAGGAGTAATGGATATATTTGTGAATTGAAAAAAATGTTTTGAGCCCAGGAACTTTCCTGGGCTTATTTATTATTGTATTGTCGTTATGTTAATCCTACATTGTCAGCACTTAACTGATTTACAAGAAAATACGGTTGAGTGAGCCGGAAATATAAAAGTACTCCTATAAATCTGCATTCTATCTAAAGATATTTACCTAAAATATCTCTATGATTAATAGCAGAAGTTGTATCTCCTGTTATTTCGATATGTCTGTAATCGCTTACATAATTGCTTGGATTTTAAGGAGGTGAGGATATGAAGATTCTATTTTACAGAAAGGAATGATGAAGGGGAGCGAAAAATGGAGGCAGTATCGCATGGGTTCAAGATTTATTAATTGGCTGTAGCGTAGAAATATAATATGAGGAGTTGTATTAATTGAAAAAGAATTTAGCGATTTTAATGATTTTAACTTTGTTTTTGTCATTTATAATTATACTTGTCCCTACTGTAGCGAAGGGAGCACCTGCTGGTTTTGTAACGCAGGTCGGCAGAAATTTCAAGCTGAATGGATCGAACTTTTATTATGCAGGGAATAACACTTACTATCTCGGTTTGGATTCGGACCAGACGAAAGTGAATGCGCTTCTCCTCGGAAATCAACAAAAAGGAGTTAAGGTTTTACGCATCTGGGCCTTTAATAACAGAGCAAGCGATGGAATTCAAACCTCTTTAGGCGTATATAATGAAACTAA
Organism: Paenibacillus psychroresistens; assembly: GCF_009728935.1. Lineage (GTDB taxonomy): Bacteria > Bacillota > Bacilli > Paenibacillales > NBRC-103111 > Paenibacillus_AC > Paenibacillus_AC psychroresistens. Next base: position 1,730,699 of record NZ_CP034235.1, read on the forward strand.
CTTCAGGATACTCGACTACGCTGTTTGGAAAGCAGGCACTTATGGAATAAAGTTGATTATGACTTTGGTTAATAACTGGAATGACTATAACGGCATGCAGTGGTATGTGGATTCAAGATTGGGCACAGGTCAGCCCCATTATAAATTTTATTCGGATACTGCGGTTAAACAGGATTTCAAAAATTATACCAGCACTGTTTTGAATAGAACAAACTTTTATTCCGGTGTTGTGTACAAGAATGACCCCAACATATTTGCATGGGAGCTTACGAATGAAGGAAGAAATCAATCGTTACCGACGAATGATAATGGAGCCATGTTCTTGAATTGGGTAAATGAGATGGGTGCCTTTATTAAAGGCATAGATCCCGACCATATGCTGGCAACAGGCGAAGAAGGCTTTAAGTATGGCGGCACTCAAGGCGGAGAGCCGGATCTTGGACAGGACATGGTCGATTATAACATTAATATCTTAAGCTCCTATATTAACTTTGGCACCATCCATATTTATCCGCCTAATTGGGGGAATCGAGATGACGCTTGGGTTGACTATTATATCAAAGACAGGGCTGCCATTGCGCATAATGCCGGCAAGCCCATGATACTTGAAGAATATGGAGTTGAAACAACGGATAGCGCCTTTGGAGGCAGGGATGCACGCTTTGCTAAATGGCATACCTCTGTTTTGGAAGCGGACGTGGATGGAACTCACGTCTGGCAGATGGAAAACTTTGATAATCCTTCCTATAGCTTTAATTTCACGAATAGCGCAGCGACGTTGATTCAAAACCTGGCTGCTGCGCAGAATATTAAATCCGGCGGAACACCAACGCCAACTCCGAGTCCGACGCCAACGCCAACACCGGCCCCAGATGGAGTTATTGATTTATCGAATACTTCGACTAATGGTTCGCAGTTTGGCAGAAATGATACGGATCAGAAGAAACGGGCCCAAACCTTTACGGCGACTAATTTGCCGAAGATTCTCAGTGTGGATTTGAGATTGCGGAAAATTGCATCACCGACTAATATGACCGTGGAGCTATTTGCAACCAGCGCAAACAAGCCCACAGGCGCTGCTCTAAAAACAGCTACCGTAACGGCTAGCAGTATTGGCACAGCATTTGGCACAATAAATGTTCCATTTGCGTATACGGGTCTTGTTAATGGCACTAAATATGCCATAGTCCTAGGCCAAGGTACTGTGTCTAACACAGACTATTATGAATGGACCGTAGCGGCTACAAGCAGCACGGAGTATTTCAGTATGTACACAGGTACAACGTGGCTTGATAATTCAGCTTCCGGGGATGGATCAACCAAGCTTTATCTAGGTGCCTCCGGAACACCAACGCCGACACCAACACCAACGCCGACACCGCAACCAGCGGTAGCCACACCGGCATTCAATCCGGTTGCCGGCACTTATTCATCTGTACAGTCAGTGACGATAACGACCTCAACATCAGGCGATACTATAAGGTATACAACCGACGGAAGCACACCTACGGCGAGTTCTACGATTTATTCGGCGCCTGTTAGTGTGACAACAACCAAAACCTTAAAGGCAATCGGCCTTAAATCAGGCATGGCCAATTCGGCTGTAGCCAGCGCTTTATACACGATTACGGCACCAACGCCGACACCAACACCAGGTGTTATTAATTTATCCAATACTTCAACGACGGGCTCATCATTTGGTCGCAATGATTCCGATCAGAAGAAGCGGGCTCAAACGTTTACTGCAACTAATTTACAGAAAATTACCAGTCTGGATTTAAGAGTAAAGCGTGATAATGGAGTACCGAGCAATATGACGGTAGAGCTGTATGCAACCAGTGCAAACATGCCGACAGGAGCTGCGCTAAAATCGGTAACGGTTACAGCAAGCAGTATAAGCAGTTCGTTTGGCACAATATCGGTTCCTTTCGCCTATACAGGTCTTGTAAATGGAACTAAATATGCGATTGTTCTCAGTCAAGTAACATTGTCTAATTCAATATTCTATGAATGGGCCGTAGCCGCCACAAGCAGCACTGAATATTTCAGTATGTATACGGGTACAACCTGGCTTGATAATTCATCCTCTGGTGATGGATCTACCAAGATCTATGTTTCAAATTAACAAATAGCAGAATATGCTTTACAAAAATGAGGAGGCTGGTTTTAATAAACAGCCTCAGGCTGTTGAGAAACCAAGGACGTTACGGATTTGTATGTTGGCTTCGGGCACTCTTGAATTTGCATCCTTTTTTATTGAAATAAAACAGGTGGTAAGGATGCAATCTTCAAAGGCGCCACGTAAACTCTTCGCTCAACACACAAATCCTCCACTTCTGGTTTCTCAACAGCCTTTTTCATTTGCACCTACATACCTAAAGATAGTCCTAGAAAATCAAAGATAGTTTATTCTATTTCAATAGGCAAGGCTGTTAAGATTACATTACGTTAACGTGATCAAAGGCATGCCGCTAGAGCAGCAATTCGGGAAATAGATGATCTTTGAAAATCTAAAATGAAGTCTATAAATCTGAATTTGGTTACTTTAACTGAAAGTTTACATTTTATATATTTAAGCTGTAAACGATTCCAAAATACATTTTTTAGAAGAGAAAGGGAAGGTTAAAATGAAGAAAAAGTTATTGTTACAATCATTATCGCTCGTAATTATCATGTCCATGTTTGCAGGGTGTGGTAAGGAAGCTAAAACACCAGTTGATTCTGCAGCAGCACCGGCAGCATCCACAGCAGCATCCACAGCAGCAGTTGTAACAGAAGCACCGGCAACAGAAGCGCCAGCAACAGCTGCACCATCGACAGTTAAAGGTAAGATCACCTTTTTGAATCATCGTACGGATATCGCTGAAACTAAGATGAAGGAATACATTGCAGCATTCAAAGTATTGTATCCAGAAGCAGATGTTGAGAATCAAGCGGTAGCGAATCAGACCGATGTACTAAAGGTAAGAGCAGCAGCAAATGAACTGGCTGATGTTTCGTTCGTCGGCGGCGATGCAATGAAGAATGTAGATTATCCGAAATTTTTCTTGCCCATAGATGATTTAGGCTTCGCAGGTAAGGTTCTCTTTGAAAGTCAGAACATTATTGATGGTAAATTGTACGCCGTATCAAGCGGAGGCTCAATTACGGGTGTGCTTTATAACAAGAAAGCATACGCTGCTGCAGGAATCACTAAGACGCCTGTTACTCTTGATGAGTTTTACGCAGCTTGCGAATTGCTGAAAGCCAAAGGTATCGTACCGGTAGCTACGAATTATTTTGCTAAATGGCCTTTAGACCAATACGCTGCATTAGCCTACTCTATTGCAGATGACGTTGCTCTTAAGGATAAGAATGCTAAGATTGATGCTCCTTACACAATGGATTCCCCTTATGGAAAAGCGTTGGAAATTCTTCGGACATTAGCAGACAAGAAGTACACAGAGAAAGATTTGTTCTCTACGGACTGGGAAACTTCCAAAAAAGATTTGGCATCAGGTAAATTTGCCATGGCAGTGCTTGGCAACTGGGCAGTCCCACAGATTATCGAAAGTGGTTCAACATCAGAAGATATTGGATTCTTCCCGATGCCTGTCGACAATAGCGGCAAATTGGTAAGTCCAATTGGATCAGATGCCTTTATTGCCATTAGTAAGAATAGTAAGAATATTGATACTGCCAAAGCATTTGTCAAATTTTTCGTCGAACAATCGGGTTACGATAATGATTCCGGGTTCGTACCTGCATTGAAAGCAACCAAATCAACAGTACCGCAAATAGCTGATTTCATGGCAGCGAACCCTAAGTTATTGGAAACCGGTCCAACCTTAGAGTACACCAATAAAGTATCCAACAAAGCACAATTTGCCTTTCCTGATTTTGCACAAGAATATATGGTAGAACCTGATAAGCAAAAGGTGCTTGATAGATGGAATAAAAAATGGGCAGATGCACGTAAGGTTGTAACGGAGTAAAAACAATTTTGTATAAGATGTAGATGGAAAAGCCTATAGGAGACTATATAGGCTTTTCCATTAACTTTAAAGACAGAAGGTATGTAATATGAATCTAAGCTATTCAACACAAAAGAAACTTGTATTATTCACTTTCATCCTAATTCCCCTTACATTGCTGCTTACTTTTACGTATTATCCGGCAATGAATCTACTGTATTTAAGCACAACTTCATGGAATGGGATGGACCCTGTTAAGACATTTGTGGGGTTGGATAATTATAAGGAACTATTCTCAAACTATGAGCTTTTAAAGATTTTTTCACATAATTCGGCTTATTTATTAGCTGGAGTCATCCAGGTAACGTTAGCTTTGTACTTGGCTGTTATCTTGAATACTCGTTTAAGATGCAGGAACATCTACAAAGTCATTATCTTCCTGCCTGTTATTATGAATGGCGTTGCAATTGCGTTTATGTTCGCTTTTCTTTACAATCCGGAGTTTGGTGCTTTGAATACTTTAATAAGTAAAATAGGGCTGGAACAATATCGTGTGAATTGGTTAGGGAATCCTGATTTAGTGAACTTTTCATTGGCATTCATCAACATTTGGCGTTCTACTGGATTTACCATGGTGATTTTTATTGGCGCCTTACAATCCATTCCTAAAGATATTTATGAAGCAGCCCAGATTGATGGTGCATCCTTCTTTCAATCCTTTCGCCATATTACCTTACCCAGTATCTTGATTATCATTGAACTCAATATGTTTCTGACTGTTACCGGGGCAATAGAAGCATTTGATCTGCCTTTTGTCCTAACCAGAGGAGGACCCCTAGGCCATAGTGAAACCTTCGTTACCAAGACTATGAAAGTAGCATTCGAATTTGAGAATTTCGGTTTGGCATCTGCAATGGGGATAGTATTGTTGGTTATTGTAGCAACATTCGTTTTCCTGCAAAGAAGATTAATTTTAGGCAGGAGGGAATAATATGAAGCCTTCTAACGGACTTAACAAAAAATATTTATCGAGCTATTTGAAGCACGGATCCGCTTTGATAGCGGTATTAGTCATTTTATTCCCGCTTTATATGATTTTTATAAATGCCTTCAAGGGAAATGAGGAATATATAACATCTGGTTTGTTTGATATGCCAAACAGTTTTTTATATTGGAAGAATTTTAAAGTCGTTCTGCAAATTGGAAGAATGGGTCAAGCCTTTATCAATACCTTAATTCTAATCAGTATGTCGTTAACCTTCTATTTAATTTTAGGTACTATGCTTTCTTATGCATTAGGTAGATTCGAATTTAAAATGAAGAAATTGATCTTAGGCTTGTATGCAATGGCTGTGTTGATTCCTTCGATCACCACCCAAGTGGCTACATTTTCCATCATCAAAAATTTGGGGTTGTTCAATACGTTTTATGCGCCATCCTTACTATACATCGGATCAGACATAGTGCAAATCTATCTATATCTGCAATTTATTAAAAATATTCCGTATGAATTGGATGAATCGGCGATGATCGAGGGTGCTTCACTTTTTACCATTTATCGGAAGATCGTCCTACCCTTGCTTGCACCAGCTACAGCAACTATAGCCATATTGAAAACATTAGGCATTTATAACGATATTTACACTCCCTATCTATACATGCCGTCACCAAAATTAGGTGTTATCTCGACCACATTATTGAGATTTAAGGGAACGCATAGTGCACAGTGGAACATGATCTGTGCCGGAATATTGATTGTATTACTGCCAACCGTTATCCTGTACTTATTTTTGCAAAAGTACATTTTCGCAGGGATTGCAAGCGGCGCCGTTAAATAAAAAAAGCTTAAAAACCAGGATGCGGGGGTTCCCGTATTCTTTTGTTTTTCTGTAGGGGCGACAATTGCAAGAGAAAGGGAAGTTGTTGTGATAGAGAATAACAATGAAACGAATCACTCGCGAATTTGGGCTGTTTTCATGAATATTAGCATGGAAAAAAGATTGATCCTGGTGTTTATTCTTCTGGTTATTATCCCCATTACCTCTATCAGCTACGTTTCCTATAAAAATTACGATAAGACCATCCAGTCCAATGCAATCGAATATGTAACAGAGCTGAGCTCACAGTTAATTTCAAATTTAGATGATTATATATTAGATATGAATACAATTGCGATGATTCCCCTGTATTCTAGCTGGCCTTCTATGGACTTACAAGGCTTGCTGGAAGACCCGAATATAGATCTGGAGAAAGAACGTCAAATGGACGACTACATTCAACTGCTTAGCAACTTTAAGGGCGGCACAGATTCAATCTATATATTTGACAATTATGGCCACATTTTTTTCAAGAAAAATAATGAAGGCTTGCGCAAGGATATTAATCAACGTTTCCCAGAATGGCAGAAATTAACGCGCAGCTCGGATGGTCAATCTTTGCTGATTAGTACTCAGGAGGTTTCGTCTACTAATAATGCCAAGTATGTTTTTAGCATCATCCAAGATATTAAGAATACGACTACCATGGAATCTGTAGGCACAATTGTGATTGACGCGAATGTAAAAGTGATCGAGAAAGAGGTTAGAGGCCTGGATGCAGTGACCAAGGGCAAGACACTGATCATTGATAAGTTCAATAACGTCATTTTTGATTCCGGGAAGCAATTGCTGACGCAGAATCTTACCGGTGATCCGGTCATTCAACAAGCCATTGGAGACAATGGAAGCTTTACAATTGCGATAAATGGTGAAGAATTTATATGCTCATATCTAAAATCACAGAAAACCGCTTGGAAAATGATTGTTTATATCCCCATACACGACTTGACTAAAAAGGCATCTGCTACAAAGGATTTTGCCTTTATAGCTACTTCTGTGATTTTTGTTTTGGCGTTATTTATTTCGGTTTACTTGGTTATCGCGATGACAAATCCATTACGAAAGCTGACAAAGCTGATGGAAAAAGTCCAGAAAGGCGACTGGGATGTGCGGTTTCACGTTAAATACAAAGATGAAGCGGGCGTTCTGGGCTCATCCTTTAACAGGATGATAAAGCGCATTAAAGAATTAATCGAAGAAATCCACCTGACCAATATGCGCAAACGAATTGCCGAAACAGAAGCGCTGCAAAGTCAAATCAATCCGCATTTTATATATAACACTTTGGAGACTATTCGGATGTCGGCATTATTGAACGATGACATGGAAGTATCCGAGATGATCTATGTACTGGGCAATATGATGTCCTATAGTATAAATCGCGGTAATGAGCTGGTCGCTTTGCGTGATGAAATCGAACACTTGCACAATTACATGCTGCTGCAAAATTACCGTTTCGATAATAAATTTGAATTCAAGGTAGAGATACCTGAAGAGGCTTACCATTTTCCAATGATTAAATTAATTTTTCAGCCGATAGTTGAAAATGCAATCTTTCATGGCTTGGAGAAGCAGAAAGGGAGCTGTCTAATAATTATTCTTGTAAAAGTGGAGGCTGAAGAAATCGTATTTATGATTACGGACAACGGGATCGGGATGAATGAGGCAGAGTTACTAAGACTGAGACAGCAAATAGATAAGGATCAGTATGATCTATTCTCAAAGCATAAAATCGGTTTGCGTAATGTGCATCAACGGATCAAGCTTCATTACAATTCATCAAATGGGCTAGTTATTAATAGTCAATTAAAGGTTGGAACCACGGTCACATTCAGCTTACCGAAATTCAAATAAGGGAGTTCATTGGTATGATGAAAATTGCGATTGTTGATGATGAGATGAAGATACGATTGGGGCTTGCCAAAATGATCGAGCAGGCTAGCTTGAATTACAAAATAATCGGCTGCTATCCAAATGGAGAAGAAGCTTTAAAAGAAATCAAATTAATTGGCGTGGATGTTGTCATAACCGACATCAAGATGCCTGATATGGATGGTTTACAGCTGACAAAGGAGATAAGGGAATGGAATTCTACGGTGCACTGCATTATTCTGAGTGGATTTCGTGATTTCGATTTCGCTAGAATGGCGATGCGAAACGGAGTAGAGGATTATCTGACGAAGCCGGTTAATAGAGAAGAATTGTATCGTTTATTGGAGAGGCTGAATAATAATTTACAAATTGAAATACCACCTAAAGCTGATGTAGATCAAGCGGTTATTAGTCGTATCATTTCTTTGGCAGTCAAACAAATGGATGAGGAATATTATAAAGATTTCAACTTGAAGGAATTATCGGAAAAAGCAGCTTTGAATCCAAATTACATTAGACAACTGTTCAGGTCGCAGAAGGGGCAATCGATAACGGATTATCTGATGCATCTCCGGGTTGAGAAGGCCAAAGAGTTGTTAAAATATAATCTCGAGCTGAAGGTATATGAGGTTGGTGAGCTCGTTGGCTATTCCGACGCTGTCTATTTTAACCGGATGTTTAAAAAAATAGTAGGCATGACACCTAAATACTATAAAGAAAACAGCCGGTAATAAGAGGGGAGATTAATGTGAACATAAAGCTGTTGTTTCAGGCATCTTCGCTTCTATTAATCCTATCGCTGTTTGCTGGCTGCAATAAGGCTGCAATTGCTCCATCTGTAACTGAAGATTCGAAGGCGCAAGTCAAAGGGAAGATTACGTTCTTGAATCACCGCACCGACATCGATGAGACGAAGATGAAAGGCTATCTGGCCGCTTTTAAAAAATTGTATCCTCTGGCAGAGGTCGAAAATCAGGCAGTGCCTGATCAAAGCAGTATCGTCAAGGTTCGTGCTGCTTCGGGTCAATTGCCGGATGTTGTATTGGTTGGCGGCGATGTAATGAGGCTTAAAGATTACCCGAAGTTTTTCATCCCTTTAGATGATTTAGGCTTTGAAGGCAAGATTCATTTTGAGGATCAGAATAGGATCGCTGGAAAATTATACGGTATATCCAGCGGAGGCTCTATCACTGGGGTGCTTTATAATAAGAAAGCTTTTTTGAGTGCCGGCATCCGTGAGGTTCCAACTACACTTGATGCGTTTTATGCTGCCTGCGAAAAGCTAAAGCTTCAAGGTATTGTGCCTGTGGCTATAAACTTTAAGGATATTTGGCCTTTAGCACAATACGAAAAATTAGCTCAATCCATTGCGGGAGATGCCTTTATTCTCAACAAGCTTTCCATGATAGATACGCCGTTTACCCAGAACTCCGCCTATGGCAAAGCGTTGGAAATTCTGCGGACACTAGCGACCAAAAAGTATATCGAAAAGGACTTGTTCTCAACCAACTGGGAAGCATCCAAAAAGAATCTGGCCTCAGGTGAATTTGCTATGGCAGTACTTGGCAATTGGGCTATTCCACAGATTATTGAGAATGGGGCAAAAGCAGAGGATATTGGGTTTTTCCCAATGCCCGTCGACAACAGCGGCAAGTTAGTGAGCTTGATCGGATCAGATGCAGTGCTTGCGATCAGCAATACCAGCAAAAATATTGCTACAGCGAAGGCGTTTGTCAAATTTTTTGTTGAACAATCGGGATACGACAGTGATTCCGGCTTTATACCTACATTGATCTCAACAACACCGAAATTGCAGCAGCTAGCGGATTTCATGAGTGGAAAGCCTAAATTAATGGAAGGTGGCCCAACTAATGAGTTTACTAATAAGCTAATGAACAAAGCCCAGTTTTCATTCCCTAATCTTGCACAAGAGTACGTGGTAATTGCTGAGAAGGATAAGCAAAGTGTGTTTGATAAATACAACAAAAAATGGGCGGGCGCGCGCAAAGCTTTAGGACAATAATTTTTTTTGATAACCTAAATTGAAGCCTATAAATATGAAATGGGTTACTTTAATGGTTACTTCATCTTCTATATATTTATGCTGTAAGCGATTTCAAATTTGTATTATATCAAGGGATATTGGGGGATTAAGAATGTTTGCTTATGCAGATGGAACGTATTTTATAGTCGATGAAAAGCCTTTCTATTTTCAAGGTAATAACACTTATTTTTTGGGATTACTAGAAGGCCGATTAACTTTGGAGGACATTGATCGTATCTTAGCGGAAAATGCTCGAATGGGAATTAAGGTCATGCGAATTTGGGCATTTAACAGTGGACCCAAACCGGGTGCAATTCAACCTAAACTGGATGAATTCAATGAAGAAGCTCTGCAACGACTGGATTATGTCGTCAATAAAGCTAAGGAGCATGGCATTATGTTGATTTTACCATTCGTCAATTACTGGGAGGATTTATGCGGAATGCAGTGGTATGTGGACGAAACCTTAGGTTCCGGTCATTCCATCAATGAGTTTTATACGGATGAAACGGTTAAATCTCATTATCGCAATTATATTCGCATGCTGATTGAACGAAGGAATATTTTTACCAACGTTCTCTACAGAGACGAGCCGGCGATATTTGCATGGGAGCTGGCAAATGAACCACGAAATAAAAATGACGATTTTACGGGTACGAAATTATTTCTTTGGGCTTCTGAAATGGCGCAATATATTAAAGTGCTCGACCCTAATCATATGGTGGCAACTGGGGAAGAAGGCTTCAAAACCGGTGATGAGGACTGGGTTGATAATGGGTCGGAAGGTCTGGATTTTAGTCGCAATATCAGCATTCCAGAGATTGACTTTGCAACCGTTCACCTCTACATGGATGGATGGGATAAAGACTATGCTTGGACCGAAGCCTTCATGCAGGACCGAGCTGCGATCGCAAAAAAATCCAATAAACCGATTGTTCTGGAAGAGTATGGCAGGCCATTTGAGAAGATGGATCAGCGTGAGGAAGCTTTCCGTTTCTGGCATAGTAAAGTATTGGAGTTTGGATATGCAGGTGCTATGGTTTGGCAAATGGAGGATACGGATGATCTCGGTTTTGCCTTTAGCTTTAAGGGCAATGCCGGTCAAACTATGCTCGAACAATCAATGCTAATGAATGCTAAAGCTTAGTCTATTAATAGATTGAAAATCAGCTATTTAGGGGGAATAAAAGTAATGAGTATGCTATTTAAGAAATCGTTAAGCTTAGCTTTATGTTTAATATTAATGCTAGGGGTATTTACATTCAATCTCTCTGTAGTAAATGCTTCAGGCGCTTCAGGCACATACCCAACCCAAGATCTCGAATATAACTTTAATGACGGTACAACAATGAGCTGGGATAAAGATTGGGGAGATCCTCTCGTATCCTTGGAGCACAGTACGTTTATGTCAGATGGCAATAACACAGGCGCATTAGCGGCTCATGTTAATTTTACAGGTGGTGGGTTTGATAATGGCAATATTGGCGGTTGGCTTGGTTCGTCGCAAGAGGTTGTAGATCTGACACAGTATAAAAGCATTGAATATGATTTATTCATCCACGAACCAGACAATCTATTGGGTGTGTTGAAAGTAGAAACAGCACTTAATGGCGGATTATATGAAGATCTAAATGACTGGTCCGAGTTCAATTTAGCCGCACTGAACAAAGTAACCATAAATGGTAAAGTATATGGAAAAATTCATAAGAAGGTTTCCTTGAAAAATGCAATCAATAAAGCACTGAACAAAAAGCTGACAATAAGATTAGCAGGCGCAGGTGTTCAATACGACGGCATCATCTATGTGGATAACGTTGTCATTCATAAAACGAATAATATTGTTTATGATTTTAACGACGGTACGGCCATGAATTGGATTCCTGCATGGGGGGACGCATTGGGTACGGTAACGAACAGCACTAATCAGGGAAATCTCAATGAAGGAAGATTAATGGTGAATACTGCTTTCTCAAGCGGTGGTTGGAAAGAGGCCAATGTAAAAACAATTTTAAGCGGAAACTCAGCCGTCAAAACAGATTTATCGAACTTTGGCAAAATAGAATATGACGTATTAATTCCCAATCCAACAGGCTTTACAGGGCTTCTGAAAGTAGCTGCAGCATTTAATGATCCTTGGGGTGATATTAGCAGCTTTGAGACTTATGATGTTACTAATCAAGCTACTGTCGAGATAAACGGAATTACCTATGCGAAAATTCATATGGTGAATTCCTTGACGGCAATTGCTAACAAATCAGCTGTAGGTGAGCTAGTTATCCGGCTTGCTAGTGATAATAGCAGCTATACGGGTCCAATCTATCTCGACAATATTACGGTTTTTGCACTGGAGGATACCTCGATAAACATAGATTCTCCGACTCCATTTCAAGATTTGGCAGGTAATGTGAGTATTGTTTGTACGGTTGCTACTCCAGAATTGGTATCTGCTAGTTCTGTTACGGTTATTACAGCCACCAATCATGTGATTTCTTTGGCACTAAATGCAAATGGAAAGTACGAAGGGACTTGGAATGCCTCCTTAGAGCCTGAAGGTTTTATGAAGCTCACAGCTAATCTTATTGCTTCCGATAATAGTACGGCAATAAAGCAGACAGAAGTTTACATTAAGAATAGCAAAATAGAGGTTGATATTGTTTCTCCGACATTAGCCTCAGCGGTCTCCAATACTTATGAGATTAAAGCTTCCGTTACTAACGGTGATGCTAATCCAATAAACAGCGTAGAGCTGGAAGTATACGGTTCCGAAGCAGTGAAGTATTACAAAACAGATATGAGCTTAAATAACGGATTCTATAAAGCAAATTTGGACAGCACAGCTTTTACAGATGGAGCTTATGTATTAAAAATAAATGCTAAGACTGCAAATCATACAACCTCAGCAACTACAGAAATCATTATTCACAACGGCAGTGGAGTGGGTTCGATCGTAGCTAAACACGGCACACAATTTTCATTGGATAATAAGACCTTTTATTTCAATGGATGGAATGCCTATGACTTGTCCTATAAGGACGATGTAACTAAGAATAGCAATGATAAAGCGATTATCTATACAGCAGATGGCGAGAAAATAGAATTATTAATCAAGAAAAATTCCGTTGTTTCGTACAAAGAGCAGATAGACCGGAATATACTTGAAGCTAAGAAATTAGGTGCTACTGTACTTAGAACCTGGGGATACAATACGGAAAACGGCAATACCCATTCCTTTTACAATTCAGATTGGACTTTTAATGAAGATCAGTTCAAAGAGTTTGACTATGTGATGGAAAGCGCGAGGAGAAATGGGATTAAGGTCATTATTACGCTTAGTAATTATTGGGACGATCTTGGCGGCATAAAGAAGTATACAGAGCACCTCGGCTTGAGCTCGAAGCTTAAATTTTTTACGGAGCCTTCTGCTAAAGATTTATTCAAAGCCTATATCGATAAATTTACAAGTAGAGTGAATACCTTAACTAATATTAAGTACTCCGATGATCCTACTATTTTTGCTTGGGATTTAATGAATGAACCTAGAATGGACAAAAATGAAGACAATACGGCAGATAAGAGTTTATATGATCCGAATGGTCAGAAGCTAGGTGCATGGATCAATGAAATGACAACTTACACCAAAACCAAGGATTCGAACCATATGGTGACGGTTGGAGCAGAATCTCATGGCTATCGAAATCCTGCTGCTAATAATGAACCATGGGCAAGAACAGATGAAGGTTTTGGCGACGATCCGATATCTGTATTGAACCAGCCTGATGTGGATTTCCTGACTTTTCATCCTTATCCAAACGCAAACTGGCTTCGCTACACTAGAGATCAAACACGAGCATTAATTCAAGGCATTGTAAACGATGGGCACGCTATTAATAAACCAGTTGTAATGGAAGAATGGAACATTCAACGGAATGAGGCAGTGAGGGATCCAGCTAATGGGGATGCGACTGTTGAAATTACAGATGCAAGCTATCCTGCTGTTAGGCTTGAATTGTATAAAGATCTATTAAAGACTTTCAGAGAGGCAGGCGGAGATGGCAGTAATTTTTGGTCGATTCTAGTTAATGAAGCGGATGCTGGATTTAGTCAAACTTCATATAATCCTGCTTATGCTGTAGAGAATGATAGATTGCTTAACCTTGCTTATTTAGATGAAAGTAAGCTGATGAATGCTAAGACGGGGCTTAATCTCTCTTCATCACCAGGCACACCAACCCCAACACCAGCACCAACTTCAACACCGACAGCAGCTGTTATAGATATATCGCATACATCAAATAATGGCTCTCAGTTCGGAAGAAACGACAGCGATCAGCATAAGCGGTATCAAACATTTATTGCAACGGGTATGCCAAAAGTAACCGCTGTGGATTTGAGACTTAAGAAAATAGGAACAGCAAGTAATTTAACGGTAGAGTTGTTTGCGACAAGCGGAGGTAAGCCCACTGGAACGGCGTTAGCCTCTGCGCAATTAACGGCAAATGCCGTTTCAGCATCATTTGCAGCAGTGAATGTTCCCATTTCTTATGCGGGCCTTGTGAGCGGTGTTAAATATGCAGTAGTTCTCGGCCAATTAACCGTTTCCAATGCAGACTATTATGAATGGGCTGTAGAGAACGTTAATAGTGCGCTTGAGTTCGGCATGTATTCAGGAACGACTTGGCTTGACAATTCTAATTCAGGTGATGGATCAACGAAGATTTATGTTGCATCAGTGGCTACACCAACACCAACACCGACACCGACGCCAACACCGACACCAACACCGACACCAACGCCAACAGCAATACCCGCGGTGATCACACTCTCGACTGAAAAAGCTATTGTCAATACAGGTGAATCCCTAGTTTTAACAGTGAAAGCAAGCCATGTAACCAATCTTAAAGGATTTGATTTGCAGGTTTCCTACGATAAAACTCTTTTTGAGCTCACTGCTGCTTCATTGGATGGAGAGTTTGTGAATGCGGTAAACAATGAAACTGGGTTTCTTGACTACAGTGATGACAGAGTAAACGGAAAAGTCCAAGTCATTGGAGCATTGCTCGGAAATGCTTTCAAATCGGGAGATGTGAAATTCTTAAAGCTTACATTTATGGCAAAGACCAATGTGGATGCTAAGACAGGGTTCACAATTCTTAACCAATCCAGCTTAAGTGACAAAAATGGAGTGATTAGCCCCACTGTTACAGATATTCAGAAGGAGCTAGTAATCGCCAATCCAGATGTGGATCACAGCAATACTGTCAATATTAGCGATTTGATCGCAGTTGCTAATCTTTTTATGAAGATTTCAACAGATACTGGCTATCTAGCCATTTGCGATCTTAATAAAGACGGCATTATCAACATATTTGACATTGCCTATGTGGGTAAAGTTATCTTGCATAAAAATTAAGAAATGGTTTGAAATTTTGGAGAGAAAAACAAATCGGTTCTTTCGGAGCCGATTTGTTTTTTTAAATTTAAAGAAGGGGGTTAACATTATGAAAAGAACTCGGGAGATCATTCTGTCCATTGCATTATCCATTTCTATGATCTTAGCGGTATTTCCTAGCTCTGCCCATGCAGTCACTGAAAATCAGATCGTATTGGATACGGGCTCTGCTACAACTAAAGAAGGCAGTACATTTATGGTTCATTTGAAGGGGATTAATATTTCGGACATGTATGCTTTACAATTTACCCTTGCTTTTGATGAGGCTTATTTGAAGCTGGAGGCAATTTCCTTTGAAAATGGTTATGTACTTAGCGCAATAAATGAGCAGACTGAAAATCATCATTTGCAGATAACCTATGCATTACTCAACAATACAATAAGTAAAACGAATAAAAGCACACTTGAAATAGCTGAAATCAGCTTTAAGTCCTTAAAAACCGGAGTAACGACGATAAGTTTAAACAACATGCTTGCTTATTCATTAGACTTAAACAATTTAGCGCCAATAAATGAGAACTTACATTATGAGCTGATTCAAACCATAGAGGAGAAATCTAACATACCGACAACAAAACCAACAAGCACACCATCACCAGTAACACCACCAACAACAACATTATCATCATCACCAATAGCGTCTGCAAACCCAGTATTTTCACCCATAAATACATTTGATCCAAAGGAAATTGAAAAAGTAACAAAAGGATTGGAATTAACATTAGAGAAGCTTACTAAACAACATGAGAAGGACAAGCAGTTTTTACAAAGGGAAGCAATAAAAGCGGTTGAAGCTGCAATTGAAAAGCAATCTGAACTAAATGTATCGAATTCCGTTATCATTAATGGCAATGTCGCTACTTTGAAAATGGCTGCAGATCAATTTACTGAACTGTTCAAAACGATTTATGATAATGCTGAGAAATGGAATGATCTATTAAAAGAACTTGATTCAACTATTTCGAAGGCAAAAGTAACCGTAACACTCAATCTAGGTGTGCAAGCTTCCAAAGAAGTAGCGGTACAGATCAATGCTGATATCATTCAAAAAGCAAAAGCTAATGGGATTGATGTTATTAGTATAAAAGTTAATGGAGTATCATTAGCAGTGGATGTAGATCAATTCCAAGGTGATACCATCCTGAATATTGCTAAGCAACCGGCATCAGCAGCTACGAATGCTACTGATTTAAAGCTTGCTTCAGAAGTATTTAGCTTTGAGTTTTTAGATAGCAGCCAGAAGAGTGTTGTATTTACAAAACCTGTTGTCATCAAGCTGCCTATTGCAAATGCTGTTGGTTTTAATACCGATATCCTTACACTTGCAAAAATTATTGACGGCAAACTAGAATTTTATGGCGGCCAATACATGGAAGAGGGTCATTATTTTGAAAGCACAAGGAAATCATTTTCTACCTATGTGATTGTTGAGAATAAGGTTGCGTTTAATGATACATCCAGCGTGCAAAGCTGGGCAGGCAAGGAAATAGCAATCGCAGCTGCGAAAGGCATAGTGCAAGGTCGCGGTGATCAGAAGTTCGTTCCTAATGAAAAGGTTACCCGTGCAGAGTTTGCTACTATGATCGTAAAAGCTTTTCATTTAGAAGATGAATCGGCTACATCAGATTTCAAGGATGTGAAAGACAAGGATTGGTATAAGTCAGCTGTCGCAGTTGCCGCTAGGGATGGATTAATCAATGGGCGTACACAAGATCAGTTTGTGCCTAATGACTTTATTAGCCGTGCTGAAATGGCAACTATTGCTGCCAGAGCTCTAAAGTTTGTGAAAGGATACAAGAATAGCGCAGATGCAAACGAAGCACTTGTTAAATTTAAAGATGCTGCACTCATTCATCCTTTTTTAAAAGAAGAAGTAGCTCTAACAGTAAGTTTAGGGATTGTTAAAGGTGTTGACAGCAGTTTTAATCCGAACGGTCTATCTTCACGTGCTGAGGCAACAGTTGTTATTTCAAGACTCTTGAACTTATAACCCTCGCACTGAGAAAATCTTGTTAATCACGCGCGGCTAAATTTTCACATTGTTAAATAAGGCTTTTTATTAGTCGATTTATGATTTTTTTAGTCCATTTTAGAGGTTTTTCAACATTTTTTGCATTTTTTTGAAATTAATGTTGAAATAGGTAAGAAGGCACAGTATAATGTGACGTAAGACTCACACATATTACATAATACTACTAATACATGGGGAAGGAGGGATATTAGTGACTATTGAACAATTGCCTTTAGCAAAGCAGGTGGAAATTGTATTTCGTGAGATTCAAGATGAATTGTTTCAATTAACTTCGGGTATTATTTTTATGCAAATCCGAGATAATGTCATCGGTAAATTCGGTGCTCGACACAATCCATTGGAAAGCAAAGGCGGTTTGTTTCAAGTAAGTGGAAGTGGGTTGACTGAAGCTCACTTACGCTCATTTCGCCAGATGGCGATTGAATCGTTGCGCCACAAGACTAGCTGGACTCATGGCGAAATTAGTTTTGAATTTGCAATAAAGCAAGGGACGTTATGCGCTAGCGTTCAGTTTGAAAGTAATTACAACATGGCTAACTTTTTATTGAAACGCAAAGGTTTGCACGAATTGTATTAGCACTCATACATTTATTAATCCATTATATGTAGAAGCCTCAAAGTCAATTGACTTTGAGGCTTGCTTTTCGTTTATGAGGAACAATGGATTAATAGAAAAAGCCACCGTAAAGTCCTCTGACTTCACGGCAACCTTTTTAGTTGATTTATGTGTTTTTAACGAAAGTTACTGCCTCCGAAATTCCCAGCTAGCTGTTGTTCAGCTATTTGTACTAGACGACGAGTAATGCCCCCACCGATTGATCCCGTATCACGAGTAGCCATGTTACCATAGTACCCATCCTGCGGGATTTGAATTCCCAACTCTTGTGCAACTTCATATTTCAGTTGTTGTAAAGCTTGGCTTGCTTGCGGTATTACAAGAGTGTTGCTGGAACGATTTTGACCTGATGCCATATTTATCACCTCCTGTGAAAGTAGTATGAGTAAAAAATAAGAATATACGCACACAATTAGTTGGTAAATAACACCAGTGTCCTGTGGGGGACATAGACAAGTGGCTCTGTATTTCATATAATAGGCGCAAAAGCAGGGAAGTACTGAGTTTTTAGGTAGGGAGGCGGTTTGGTTGCTGCTAATATCATTAAAAAATTGGTCATTTGATGCTGATCTGCAAATCATTCTTGCGGATGTCAAGCTAGGGATAGAGAACGATATATGGATTGATGAACCGCTTTGCATAGATGTTGGATTGCCAGCTTTATTGCTTAGTGCTATTGAAGCAACAGCACCTAATCGCTGGGCACCTGCTACGGAATGGGAGAAAATGCCGTTTTTTGTGTGTGGCTGTGGGGATGCAGAGTGCAGAGGATTTTCTTTTGTAGTCGAGCATATGGATAAAAGCTGGCTGAAAATCAGTGAAGTGGATGAAAGAATGGACGATGATTATCGGATTGCAGGAGAAGCTTTGGTTTTAGTAGAGGAATATCGAAAACAAGTGGAATCGATCGGCAATGAATATTTACAATTTGTGCGACACTTAGACTACAAACCATATTTACCGAATACGGTTGAGATTGTTGAAGATTTACTTAAACAGCTGGTACAGCTTAGGTTAAACTAAAAAACTGTGGAGACTAATCTCTCCACAGTTTTTCTTCTGCATCATTTTTTGCTATAATAGTCCGCTACGACCTGCTCGGCAGGCTTTAAGTAAATACAATAATCATCATTATTAGTCGCGTCTTCTGAGCTATAGAGCTTAGCGGGCCAATCCCAGAGCATAAAACCATTAAACCAGCTGCGAGTTTCGGTGTTTTGGAACATGACCCGATAATAGTCAGCTTGTTCATCGAGATTGACGTCACCAATATGACTCCAATCATTAGGTAGTTGTGCTGAGCCATCGCGGCTAGGGCAGCCTGCCTCCATAAAGAAGAAAGGCTTACCTACACGCAAAGCTAATATTTCCAATGCATCTAAACGTTCTTTCCATTTATCAATAGGGTAATAGCCGCTAGAAGAAACAATATCAACAGCATCCCACCATTGCACACGTTCCTCTTGATATTTATCGCAATTGTAAGTGATGGGGCCGCTATACACTTCTCTAACCTTGCTAATCAGAGCGCGCCATTCTGTTTCTCTTCGGTCAGCTTGAACCATTTCACAGCCTATACAGAACATTTCAACATCATTGTCTTCGGCTATTCGGGCATAATGTAGAATGAATTGCTCATAGCTTGCAAACCAGTCACCCCAGGAAGGTTCGCCAGGGACTTCCGCTTCGAAGAAACAGATGTGTGCCCGCCAAGTTCCATTAGCACAATTAACAACGGGCTTAAGGCAAACCTTCAGCTCAAGCTTGTGTGCTTCACGAATTGCCCAAACGATTTCGGCATCAGTTACTGTTGGAGATTGCTCATATTTAATATTTGTTGATTGGGGGTGATCCTGCAGCGCCCCGAAAGCAATTGCTGTCCAGTTAACGTTTGTTCGCAGCATTTCTTGCATTGAAAATGCGGCTTCAGGTGTATTCCAAGTACCTCTTACACCTGTCCAGCCCCAAGTCATTCCTTTAATGTAGTCCATTTTATTGTCATCTCCTTATCATTTTTTATCACATTAGCACATCCTTGTTTGGGTATCCATCCTTTTATGTAAGCGAAACCAAATAAGACTATAAAAAAGATTACAGACCATTTTTTTACGCTTTCGCCTCGTTTATACTAACGAATGTAAGCGATAACAAAATTAATTATAGGGGGAACAATGAGATGAAGAAGAATTTAGCAATCGCCATTATCATGGTATTTATGCTCTCGCTGCTCGCAGCATGTGGAAGTACGAAAGAAGCGGAACCAGCAGCAACTGATGCGGGGAAAGCGACAGCAACAGCAGCACCCGGTGCAACAACTGCGCCAGCCGCAGCAACGGATGCTCCTGCAGCCAGCAATATTAAAGGTAAAGTAACTTTTGCTACAAATCGTACAGATATGATTGGCAAGCAATATGTAGAGTATGCTAAGAAATTCAATGAAAAATATCCAGAAGCCGAAATCAATTTTGAAGCGGTTTTGGATTATGATAAGACGATAAAAATTCGTTTGGCTTCCGGTGACCTTCCTGACATTTTATTAATACCGACGATTCCTAAAGCGGATCTTCCGAAATATTTTGCTCCATTAGATGACTTGGGGTTAAATGACCGCATTTATTTCAAGGATTTCCAAGCAACAGAAGGTAAAGTATACGGAATTGCATCTGGCGGGAACACATCAGGGATCGTTTACAATAAGAAAGATTTTGCAGAAGCTGGGATTACTGAGGTTCCTAAAACGCTAACAGAATTCTACGCTGCAAGTGCCAAATTGAAGGCAAAAGGCTTCACACCTCTAGCTTCTAATTTTAAAGATAAATGGCCTTTAGGCGGTTGGATTAATGATGTTTCAACAATAGCTAGCGGAAATGCAAACACGATGAATGAACGTAAGAACTCAGATGCACCTTATAGTGTAGAAGGGCCGATTCTAGCGGGATCACTAATCTTAAAAGAAATGAACAAGCAAGGCTACCTAGAAAAAGATATCAACTCATCAAACTGGGAATTATCTAAGAAAGATGTAGCAACCGGGAAATCGGCTATGTACTACTTAGGTAACTGGGTTATCAATCAAGTTATTGATGCAGGCGCTAAAACAGAGGATGTTGGTTTCTTCCCTTTCCCTGTAAATGATTCAGGCAAGCTTGCTGCTCCACTAGGTCCCGATTGGTTCTATGGCGTTAATAAAGATAGCAAAAACCTAGAAACAGCTAAAGCATTTGTAAAATGGTTGATCGAAGATTCCGGGTTTGATGATTTTGCAGGATTCATTCCAGTGCTTAAAGACAAGAAGCCTAACCTGCCGCAATTATCCGAATTCACGGCGAATAATCCAACTATGATCGAAGGCGTACCAAACGATGACGATACAACAGCAATCAATAACAAAGCTCAGATTACAGCTGAGGATCTTGTTCAGGAAGTTGTGCTAGGCGATCCAAAAGCAGTAGCAGAAAAATATAATAAAAAATGGGCAGATGCAAAAAAAGCATTAGCTAAGTAAGCTTAATTACACAATGGAACAAAGTGGGTTATTCTTCGTAAGGAGATGATCCACTTTGCTCTTTACAGAGGGGCGGATGGCCATGTTTAATTTATCGTATAAGTCCCAAAGAAAATGGGTTTTACTCGCGTTTCTACTAATTCCGCTGTTATTATTGTGTTCGTTCTCCTTCTATCCGGCAATCAAGCTCATCTATTATAGCTTTACCTCATGGGATGGTTACAGCAAGGAGAAGCCATGGGTAGGCTGGAGCAATTATAAAGAGGTTTTCAATAATCCTGAGATTTTTGGTGTTTTCAAGCATAACTTTGCTTACTTTTTAATCGGTATCTTACAGAATGTCATTGCGCTATTTTTCGCTGTCATACTTAATAACAAGCTTCGTGGCCGTAATTTCTTTCGGCTGCTATTATTTTTACCTTTTATCATGAATGGGGTAGCGGTTGCCTTTATGTTTGGTTATTTCTACGATACGGAACGAGGATCACTCAATTTACTGTTGAACTTTCTGGGCGCTAATGAATTATCGGAAACTAGCTGGCTAGGCGGTAAAACGCTTGTAAACTACTCATTGGCGGCTATCGGATTGTGGAAGTACATGGGGTTCAATATGGTTATTTATCTGGGTGCATTGCAATCTATACCGAGTGAGGTTTATGAAGCTTCGACAATTGATGGTGCGAATGGCTTTCAGACTTTTTGGTTCATTACCTTGCCTAATTTATTTAAAATTATCGAGCTAAATTTATTTTTAACCATCTCTGGTGCTTTAGAGGTCTTCGATCTACCCTTTATTCTCACAAAAGGCGGCCCAGCCGGAGCCAGTGAAACTTTCTTGACCAAAACGGTCGCTACGGCATTTCAATTTAACAATAACGGACTGGCGTCAGCTATGTGCGTGATTCTGATCATTATTGTGATGGTTATCCTCGGAACACAGAGACTAGTGTTTAATAGGAGGGGGGAGTAAATGCTGAAGCTATGGACGGGTATTAAATATATCTTGCTGCTGCTTGCTTCATTTATGGTGCTGTATCCCATCTATTTGGTCGTAGTCAATGCTTTCAAAACAGATGAGGAATTTGCCAGGTCAAGTACAATGGCATTACCGGAGAGCTTTTTTAATTTTCATAATTTTGTGAATGTGTTCGTGTCTGCCAAGATGGGGCTCGCGTTCTCGAATACGCTGATTATTATTGTGATTACGTTGCTTGGGAATGTGCTGTTAGGTACTATGGCTGCTTATGCGATTGGTCGATTCAATTTTAGAGGGAAGAAGTATATTCTTTTTGCTTATATCATCGCTACGATTATTCCGGCTATTACCACTCAGGTGGCTGTTTTTTCACTAATTAAGGGCTTGGGCTTGATGAATACTTTGTATGCGCCTACCCTGCTCTATATTGGAACCGACGTGGTGCAGATCTATATTTACTTGCAATTTATTAAGAATATCCCTTATGATCTGGATGAAAACGCAATGATGGAGGGTGCCTCTCTAGTTCGGATTTATCGCACCATAATTTTTCCATTGTTAGCTCCAGCTACGGCAACGGTCGTTATCCTTAAAACGATTGGTGTGTATAATGATTTCTATACTCCGTTTCTTTATATGCCTAAAGATTCGTTGGTTACGCTTTCCACTTCATTAATGCGGAACGTGGGTGTAAATAGTGCGAATTGGACATTTATGTGTGCAGGGATTTTAATTATTCTAATTCCGACTATGGTGATGTATCTCTTCTTGCAGCGATTTATTTTTGCTGGAGTGACGAATGGTGCTGTAAAATAAGGCGGAGAGAAAGGAAGGGACCCATGGGCGCTTTTGTACGGAATGGACTGAAATGGTTTTGGGTCGCCTTTGCTAATGCCAGTATGGAGAAGAAGCTGATTGTAGTATTTATTTTTCTGATCACGCTGCCGATCGTACTTGCTAGTTATTTCTCTTATCGCAATTATTCACAGTCTATTCAAGATAATTCAACGACCTATGTAAAAGAAGTTTCCTCGAAAATTATTGATAAGCTGGACGATTATGTGATTGATTTGAAGCAGGTATCTGCCTCGCCTTTATACTTAACACAGCTTCAGGAATACCTTATGCAGCCTGGTCATGATGTCATTAAAGAGCGGTTTATTTCGACCAATGTATATAGTATGGAGAACTTAAAAGGGGCAAATAATACTTCCGTTTATATCCGCGATAAATTTGGAAATCTTTTCTATACGCTTAAAACGGAAGGGACTCGTGCCGATCTCAATGAGAAGATGGAGGAGTGGGGCAAGCTCGCTCACAATGCCAAAAGTGCCCTGGTGATCAGCACGGAACGAATTATTCGCGCTAACACAGGTAAGCCTGATTTTGTATTCTCAGTCATACGTGAGCTGCGTAATACTTATAATCTCGAGGCTATTGGCTTAATTGCCTTTGAATCGAATTTAAATGTGATCAAAAATGCAGTAGCTAATATTGACGCTGCAACTAAAGGGACAACTGTAATTGTCGATGATCACAAGCAAGTGATTTACGACAGCGGAGAGCAAATGATTGGCGATAATTTAGCCAATGATGAAGCTGTCAAAAAAGCTGCAGAAACGCAAGGAAGCTTTCCATTGGTTAAGGATGGGAAGCCTTATTTAATTTCTTATTCGACGTCTGCGAATACAGGCTGGACGGTATTAATTTACATTCCGACCAAGGTTCTGACGGCTGAAGCAACTAAAACGCGCAATATTACGATTATAGTGACGATCATCATCATTGGCTTTGCGCTTTTTATCTCGATTATTATTTCTTATGCTTTGACACGCCCCTTGCGTAAAATGGCGAGCTTAATGAAAGCAGTTCAAGGCGGTAATTTAAATGTCGGGTTTAATGTCAAATATCGCGATGAAATAGGCTTGCTGGGCAATCATTTTAATCGGATGATTATGCGGATTAAGCAGCTAATTGATGAGGTATACACCGGACAGAAGCGCAAACGTGAAGCGGAGATTAAGGTGCTGCAGAGTCAGATTAATCCACATTTTATTTACAATACTTTGGAAACCATTCGGATGATGGCAGAAATTAATGAGGATGAAAAAGTAGCCTCCATGGCTTACATGCTGGGCTCGCTGCTGCGATATAGCATCATTAATGATATGGAAACGGTGACTGTAGCTCAGGAGCTGGAGCACTTGGACAATTATATTTATCTGCAAAATGTTCGCTTCAAAGATAAATTTCAGTTGGTTGTGCTGCTTTCAGAGGAAATGAAGCAATATCAAATTCTCAAGCTCATGCTGCAGCCGATCGTAGAGAATGCCATATATCATGGATTAGAGAATAAAGAAGATCATAGTGAGATCACAATTGAATCCTATGAGGATGAAAGCTTTCTATATCTGACTATTTCGGATAATGGTGAAGGAATTGACGGTACTGCTTTGCATAAATTAAATGATCGTATTTCCAATCCAAGCAGCCAAGCAGATTCCAAGCATGGCATTGGTTTAAGTAATGTCAATGATCGCATTCAATTATACTATGGTGATGAATATGGGTTAAGAGTCGAAAGTACGGAAGGGAAAGGCACACGTATCGTTCTAAGGTTGCCTAACCAATCTTCTTAAGACTTCGGATGGAAAGGAGTGGATCACATTGAAACTTATCCTGGTTGATGATGAAGAAATGATTCGTCTCGGCATGGAAAAAATCTTATCGAAATCAGAATTGAATCTACAGATTGTTGGATCCTTTTCTAATGGACTAATGGCATTAATGGGGCTGGATAAATTAAATATAAATGATCTGGATGTGGTTATTACCGATATTAAAATGCCGGGCATGGATGGTCTCAAGTTTATTGAAAAGCTGAGTGAGGCAGCTCCTCAGGTGGAAATTATTATTTTAAGTGGATTTAATGATTTTGAGTACGCTAGGCAAGCCATGCGGTTTGGGGTCAAGGATTATTTTCTAAAACCAGTGGATAAATTCGAGTTATTCGAGGTACTTAAGCGTATTAGCGATCAGAAGCAGGAAAACATTCAGGAGCTTAAAGGTATGGAACGAGTGCAGGAGCCGCAAGAGCAGCATGAGCATTATGTGATCGAGCCATTAAAGCAAATCATCGAGAAAGAATATAATAAAATGTTGGATTTAGAAAGCTTATCTGAACGGTTGGGTTTTAGTACCAGCTATTTAAGTAAGCATTTCAAGCAAGAAACGGGCAGCACCATTACCGACTATTTAATCCAAATTCGCATCCAGAAGGCCAAGCAGTTTATCGATGACCATCCCAACTTAAAAATATACGAGATAGCCCACTTAGTAGGCTATCCCGATCCGGTTTACTTTAATAAGCTGTTTAAGAAAATTGTGTTATTGACCCCTAAGGAATACAAGGATCGTTCACGCTTAAAGGGGCTTTTGTAGCTCGAGTTTAGTTAGATGAACTTTAAGTTGCCTGCGATGAGTTGATTTCTTTGTGCGACACATGCATGGGAACGAAGCGGATCTGCCGGTGTATTCATCACATAGTCGAGTAGTTTAGCGACGGTTGTGGTGGCAACATGGATACGAGTATCCGAAGAAGCATAGTAAATATAAACATCCCCGTTAGCCCTAGCAATGACTCCATTGCAAAAAACTACATTCGATACATCGCCAATCCGTTCTTCAGCTTGTGGTGCAATAAGATGGCCACCTGGTGAATGAGTAATTTCATTAGGCTGGTCAAGCTTGGATAAGAAAGCATAGATCACATAGCGCAAGCCTGCTGCTGTGTTGCGAACACCGTGGGCAATATGCAGCCAACCCGAGTCTGTGCGGATGGGAGCGGGTCCTTGCCCGTTCTTCACTTCCTTGATTGTGTGATACTCGCGTGCGTCGACAATAGTCTCCACATCGACAACTGCGTTCTCAATCGTGTCAGACAAACCCCAGCCGATGCCGCCGCCAGCACCTGCGCTAATAAAACCATCCTGCGGACGCGTATAGAACGCGTATTTGCCGTCTACAAACTCAGGATGCAGCACAACGTTGCGCTGCTGCGGTGACTTCGTTTGTAAGTCGGCTAATCGCTCCCAGTCCCGCAGGTCCTTGGTGCGAACAATTCCGCATTGGGCCGCTGCGCTCGAAGTATCCCATGCGGGTGCGTCGGGATCCTTCCGTTCCGTGCAGAATAGCCCGTAAATCCAACCATCGGCATGCTGCACCAGCCGCATGTCATAAACATTAATATCCGGATCAGCTGCTTCAGGCAACAGGATCGGATATTCCCAGAACTTAAAACCATCAACCCCTGTATCGCTCTCTGCAATCGCGAAAAACGATTTGCGATCGTTGCCTTCCACGCGGGCGACCAAGTGGAACTTGCCGTTTAATTCAATCGCACCTGGATTGAAAACGCAGTTGATCCCCAGACGCTCCATGAAATAAGGGTTTGTCTCTGGATTGAGGTCATATTTCCAATAGTAGGGCACATGATCTGCGGTCAAAATCGGATGAATATAGCGGTCATAGATGCCGTTGCCTAAAGCTTCTGCTTGGTTAATTTGTGCTAACAGCTCACTTTGGTTGTTTTTTACCTGCTCAAGTCTGCTTTTAAATAATGGATTATTCATATAAGTTCATTGCTCCCATTCGAATTACTTTTATAAAATTTCAAGTCGCTCAAGCAGCTCGAAGCAAGCTCGGCTGTTGTGATAAGGGCACTTCCATGGGCTGATTTTGGCAATGGCATAATTAGGCTTACGATCCATGGAAACCTGCCAGAACCACTCACCATGTTCGCTGTCCACCATATAGTTCAGGATAAAGTCCCAGCTTTTGATTGCGGCGTTTAGAAACTCTTGTCGTCCAGATAGCTGGTAAGCGTTAAGAAAACCAACAGCAGCTTCAGCTTGCGGCCACCAATCCTTCGTATCATCGACGATCTTGTAGCCTGCAATAGCTTCATTCCAGAGCGCGCCATCGTTATCGACTCCATGCTGTAATACGGCATCTGCCATCGTGATTGCAGTGGCATTCACGCGCTTGATTAAGGCATCGTCATGCAGTAAATGAGCCGCTTCGACTAGCAACCAGCTACCTTCAATATCGTGTCCGAAGGAAATGTGCTCCGATTTAGAGGTCCAAGCCTCATCGAAGAAGAGCTTGAAATGCTGCTGCTTCTCATCCACAATATGATCTAACATGACTTCGATCAAGGCTTTTTGTCTGCGTTTTAACTCCAGATCATCCCAAACGGTAATTAGATTGCTGTAAGCTTCGAGAATATGGAGATGGGTGTTCATCGATTTTTTCTCATTTAAATCGGAGCTGCTTAAACGCAAGTCATCCTCTAACTCCCACTCCCGATTAAAGGCTTCGAAATAACCCAAATGAGCTTCGTCGAAGCTAACAGCTTCGATTTTCTTATAGAGTGTGATCGCTTTTTGCAAGCTTTCTGGATCGCCGGAGACCTTATAATATTCGGTTAATCCATAAACAACAAAGGCTTGCCCATATATCTGTTTGCGTGTGTTAAGCGGCTTGCCTTGCTCATCAACATGCCAATAATAACCTTCAAATTCGCGATCCCAGAACGCTTCAACTAAGTAATCATAAGCTCTTTGCGCCATTTTTAAATATTTGTCTGCTTTAAAGGTGAGAAATGCCTTGGAATAAGTCCATAAAATCCGCGCCTGGAGCACTAATCCTTTTGGAGCAGAGTGATTGATGATTAAATCATTGCTGATTTCACCGTAAAAGCCACCATTTCTCTCATCCACAGCATGATCGATCCAAAACTGCAGGATATTATCAAGCTCTTTTTGAATAGAGTGCTTAAATTCTGGAAGAATTGCTAACTGTTGGGTCAATGTAATCCCTACTCTCTCGTTATACTAAAATTTTATAATAACAAAACCGAAGTGTCAACAATTATTAGCCTAACAAAATAACATATGATTATATTTTGTTAGCTTACTATGCTATTTTAAAAAGCGATAATGCATGTAATTAGAACTGTTTTAATAGAAGAACTTGCTTGGCAAACGCTAATCTTTTAAACTGGAAAAGGAAGATAAGCTTTTTACAGGCAAAAGAGGATAGGTGGCGGAATCAGTGGCAAAAAAGATTACTATGGACGTCATTGCCGATCATCTAGGCATTTCCAAATTTGCAGTCTCCAAGGCCTTAGCAGGGAAGAATGGCGTCAGTGAGCTAACCAGAGAGAAAGTGCTGAAAGCAGCGTCGCAATTAGGTTATTACGGGCAGCGTGGTTCTGTGGCTAAAAGTGGAACTAAAAAAGAAGCAGTAGAAGATAACCATACACGTATTAAACCCGTCGTTATTGTACTAATCCCTAAAGTACGGCTGCAATCGATGGACTCTTTGTACTGGGGACGTATTTTAGATGAAATAGCAGTGGAACTAGAGCAAAAAAACGTTGGCATGATGATGATTACCGATTTCTCATCCGATAACTTTTTGAAATTTATCAATCCGCAAGGGTTGATTGGGGTTCTATGTGTAGGCGGGATGTCGGCTTCTTTGCTGTTAGAGATTCGTCAAATGGCGATCCCGTTTATTTTAGTGGATCATGAGGATCAATTGGTGCCATCGGATAGTATATTTATGAATAATATGGATTGTGAAGTGCGTCTGGTTGACTATTTACATAGTCTGGGTCATACCAGCTTTCAGTTTATTGGTAATCCCGCGTTCTCGCGCAGCTTTGCAGACCGTTGGCTTGGCTTTCGCAGCTCGCTTGAGAATCATGGTATAATTGTGACGGATCAAATGCTACTGCCTTTACTTGAGGATGATCGGTATAGTTATACACTTGAAATTAAGAACTGGATTGTACGGAGAATGGCTGAGCAAAGCCTGCCAACTGCGCTTGTGTGTGCGAATGATGCGATTGCAATGAGTGCGTTAGAAGCACTGCAAGCTTTGCAAATTAGTGTACCTGAGCAGGTTTCGGTATGCGGATTTGATAATATTGATGATGCGGTCAAGGTGCAGCCCAATCTCACGACAATAAATGTAGACAAGCAAGCCATGGGTAAACGAGCTGTTGAGGCTCTTTTTCGCAGAATTGAGCAAAGTGGAGCACTATATGAGAAAATATTACTTTCTGGCGATTTAGTAATCCGCAATTCAACGGGTATGCCATATAAAAGGAGCGAATAGGTTTGAAATATTCAGTGGGGATTGATATTGGAGGTACAAAAACGGCGATTGGGATTGTAAACGAAGCCGGTCTAGTAGCGGCAGAAAAAGTTATACATACCGACTTAGCGAAAACACCGCAGCAAATGGTCAAGGAAATGGCCGATGTCATTAAACATTTGCAAGTTGAATCGGGCGTGATGGATGAAGAGATTCTTGGCGTAGGTATCGGGGTTCCTGGTCCATTAGACGCTGCTGCTGGTAAATTCTCATGTCCGCCTAACCTGCCAAGCTGGCATGATTTTGAAGTAGCAGCTGAAATGAGAAAGTATTTGGAGTTCCCGCTACAGGTGCAGAATGATGCAACCTCCGCAGCACTAGCTGAGAAATGGATTGGTGCTGCCCAAGATAACGCGAATTTTATCTATATCACGATAAGCACGGGGATTGGTGGAGGCCTATTTCTCGATGGTAAATTATTCACCGGCTTTCGTGGGAATGCTGGGGATATTGGCCACATTGTGATTGATCCTTCAGCGGGAACCTGTATATGCGGGCAAAAAGGCTGCATTGAATGGGTTGCATCAGGTACAGCAATCGCACGCCAAGCTTCAACGATTCGCGGTAAAGATACCTCAACCAAAGAGGCATTCGAGTTGTATGGAGCAAAAGATCCACAAATGGTTAAGCTTATTGAACAGGTTTTTGAATATCTCGGTATGGGAATCGTCAGTCTGATTAATACGTTTGATTTAGAAAAAATTGTGATTGGCGGCGGTGTATCGCAGGTCGGTGATCCTCTATTTGCAGCGATTCGTGCTTATGTCCGTAAATTTGCTTTGAGCCCTGTTGGTAAAGAAACAGAAATAGTTCCTACTAAACTAAACCAAAATGTTGGCTTGGTTGGTGCAGCTGCGTTGATCCATTTAAATGGTTTTAATAACCTAAAAATCTAATTCGAGGTGATTCTAATGACTTTGTATCCTTTAAAATTTACTCCTATCGTCCAAGAAAGAATCTGGGGCGGTTCACGCTTGAAAAGCTTATTCCATGTTGAGACGGATAAGCCAATCGGTGAATATTGGGTTCTCTCCGGTCATCCTAGCGCTAAGTCGATTATTGCTAACGGCGAGTTTGCAGGTAAGACTTTGAATGACATGATCGCAGAATTCCCAGAAGCCTATCTTGGAAGCTCTAAGCAAGACAGATTTCCACTACTGATCAAGTTTCTTGAGGCAGAGGACGATCTATCGGTCCAAATTCATCCTAATGACGAATATGGCTTGAAGCATGAAGGCGACTACGGTAAAACAGAAGCCTGGTACATACTCGATAGTAAGCCAGGTGGCGAGATAATATATGGCGATACCTTTACGAGCAAGGAACAATATTTACAAGCTGTAGAGGATCATAATATCAAGCCATTTCTTGAGCGATTGCCTGTAGCAGCTGATGATTTCGTACACGTTCCATCGCAAACTATGCATGCTTTGCTTGCAGGGACTACTCTGATTGAAATCCAACAAACCTCCGATGTAACTTATCGTGTGTATGATTGGGATCGTTTGGACAGCTCAGGTAAAAGCCGTGAATTGCATATCGAAAAAGCTGCAGAAGTGATGCTTTATGGGCAACCGAACACCGTTCAAGATAGTCAAACGGATAAAACTCGGTATGCGATTGCTAGTTCTCCGAATGTGCTGCATGAGCATATGGTGACATGTCCCTATTTTACAATTGAGAAAATTACACTTTCTGGTGGCAGCTTCTCAGGTCAGCTTGGTAAAGTGGGAAATCCAGATATTTTAGTTGTAGCCTCTGGTAAAGGGACTTTGAAATGGGTTGACGATCAAGGTGTTGAAGCGGAGCTGTTGGTTCATAATGGAGATGCGATTCTTATACCAGCAACAATTGCTGCCTATACGTTATCTGCTGATGAGAACCTTAATATATTGAAAACCTTTTATTAAAATTCATAAGTCAAAGGGGCTATTTAGATGCCACAAGTAGACATGCCGTTAGAGAAATTGAAAGAGTATGAGGGCCGTAACCCGCGTCCAGCTGATTTTGATGAATATTGGAGCCGAGCGTTGGAAGAAATGCAGGCTGTGGATCCAAAAGTAGAATTGGTTCCAAGCTCATTTACGGTGCCCTTTGCTGATTGCTTTGATTTGTATTTTACCGGTGTGCGTGGTGCGCGAATTCATGCTAAATATGTTCGTCCGAAGAATGTTCCACAGCCGCATCCAGCGATTGTCCAGTTTCATGGCTATTCGGGAAGTGCAGGAGATTGGAATGATAAACTAATTTATGCATCACTTGGTTTTTCGATGATTTCGATGGATTGCCGAGGTCAAGGGGGTACGTCTGAGGATACTGGCGGGGTGCAGGGTACAACGCTTCGTGGTCATATCATTCGTGGCTTAAATGATGTCGCAGACAATTTATTATTTAGACATATTTATTTGGATTGTGCACAGCTTGCTGGCATTGTTATGGATTTACCTGAGGTAGATGCAGCGCGAGTTGGAGTAATCGGGGGGTCACAAGGCGGTGGTTTGACATTAGCTTGTGCAGCATTAGAGCCGCGGGTTAAAAAGCTAGCCCCGGTATTTCCGTTCTTGTGTGACTACAAGCGTGTCTGGGAAATGGATTTAGCCAAAGATGCTTATGATGAATTGCGTACTTTCTTCCGTAATCATGATCCTCTGCACAAACGAGAAGACGAAATTTTTACTAAGCTAGGCTATATTGATAATCAATTTTTGGCAAACCGGATTAAAGGTGAAGTCCTGATGGCGGTTGGCTTAATGGATACCATTTGTCCTCCTTCTACACAATTTGCCGCTTACAACAAAATTACAACTCCCAAGAGCTTAGAGATTTATCCGGATTTCGGCCATGAGGGCCTTCCTGGATTTAATGATACAACCTTGCAGTTTATGCTGGGGTTGTAAGAAAATAGAAATAATCTTATAATGATATTAGCGGAAGCACCGCCAAACGTTTTTAGTTTGGCAGGTGCTTTTTTGCGTTCAATAAAGGAGGAAAGTAATGGCTATTGATCATGATAGGCTTTTTAAAGAACTTATACAGATGTATTTTGCGGAGTTCATCCAGTTGTTTTTTCCGCAAGTGTTTACAGGGATTGACTTTGAACATCTGACTTTTTTGTCTGAAGAGATATTTACAGATATTGTAACTGGCGAACGACGACGAGTGGATTTGTTGGTGAAAACAAAGCTAAAAGGAAAGGATTACATTTTGATTGTTCATATTGAGGCACAGTCTTACTATCAAAAAGATTTTGCGGAACGCATGTTTATTTACTCTAGTCGGTTGTTTGAAAAATATCGTTGCTGTATTTTGCCAATAGTCGTATTCAGTTATGACAGTAAAAATAAAGTGGAACCGACTAAATATAGTTGGGGCTTACCATTCTTTAAGGTAATGAAATATCAGTTCTACACAGTGGAGCTGCGCAAGAAGAATTGGCGACATTATATCAAGCAAGATAACCCAATAGCTGCTGCACTTCTGAGCAAGATGAAGTATACTAAAGAAGAAAAGGTACAGGTTAAAAAGGAATTTCTACGCATGTTATTACGCTTGGAGTTAGATCCAGCAAGGATGTATTTAATAGCTGGTTTTTTTGACACATATATGATTTTGGATGATAAAGAAAAACAAAGTTTATGGGAGGAATTGCAGATGCTTGAACCAAGAGAAAGTGAGCTTTTGAAGCTGCAGCCACAGTGGGTAAAGGACGGGGTCTTGCAAGGAATAGAGCAAGGAATAGAGCAAGGAATAGGGCAAGGAATAGAAAAAGGAAAGCTAGAAGAAGCTTGTACATTTATCAGTAAATTCATTCGAGCTCAGTTTGGCGAAGAGCATACGAAAAAAATGTTAATGGATGTAGCTAGCCTAACCAATCTTATTGTGCTGGAACAGCTGGCGGATCAATTATTCCGAGTTACTCGGTTGGAGGATGCACAGAAGCTAGTGAGCGAAGCGTGTAATGAACTTTAGGCTTTGATATAATTATTTGACTTTTCAAGCCTAAGAAGTATAATGAAAACAACTTAAAAAAATATGCGTGGATGAGAACAAGTAAGCAGCAAGTGCTTCTTCAGAGAACCGATGGGTGGTGCGAATCGGTGAAGCAGGTTGACTGAATGGGTCTCGGAGCATAAAGCTGAACAGCTGGTTACCATTGGGTATCAGGCAAGTATGCGGCACGTCTGTTCCCCGTTAACGGAGCATCAAGGCTTTCTACGTTTTTCAGCGGATAGCGAATTAGGGTGGTACCACGATCTCTCGTCCCTTGCGGCGGGAGGTCTTTTTTGTGTTCAAAAACCAACATACATGAGGAGGGCTTTAAAGATGAAAAGAGTGCTATCAGGAATTGCACCAAGCGGTCGATTAACAATAGGTAATTATATTGGTGCTATGGTGAATTATATCAAAATGCAACATGAACATCGGTGCTTTTACATGGTTGTTGACATGCATGCAGTAACAGTTCCTCAGGATCCAATTGCATTAAGAGAGAATTCAGAGTCAGTTGCTGCCTTGTATCTTGCTTCAGGACTCGACCCTAAAAAAGCAAGTATCTTCATGCAATCACATGTCGCTGAGCATGCAGAATTGGGATGGTTGATGACTACCCTGTCATACATGGGCGAGCTGGAGCGAATGACACAGTTTAAAGATAAATCAGAGGGGAAGGATTCAGTGGGTGTAGGGCTTTTCACATATCCTTCTTTAATGGCAGCAGATATCCTTCTGTATAACGCGGATCTTGTACCTGTTGGCGATGACCAAAAGCAGCATTTGGAACTAACACGTGACCTTGCGCAACGCTTTAATCAACGGTTTGGACAAACCTTTCAAGTGCCAGAGCCTTTCATTCCCAAAGTCGGCGGCAGAATCATGTCATTAGATGACGTTACCAAGAAAATGAGCAAAAGCAGCTCGGTTGAGGCTAGCTATATAGCATTATTAGATCCACCAAACGTAATCCGTAAAAAATTGAGCCGGGCTGTAACAGATTCAGGCAAAGAAGTTAAATTTGATGTAGCCAACAAGCCAGAAATCAGCAATCTGATTAGTATTTATACTCACTGCTCCAGCTTGAGTATTGCTGAGATCGAAGCTAAGTATGAAGGTCAGGGCTACGGCACATTTAAAAAAGATTTGGCTGAGCAGGTTGTAGCTACTTTAGAGCCTATTCAACAGAAATATCACGATATTCGTGCAAGCGGCGAGATCACAGCTATATTGCGGCAAGGAGCGGAAGAAGCGAGAGAGATAGCAGGTCCAGTCTTGCGTGAAGCTAAAAAGAAAATGGGTTTTTTACTTCCTTAGTATAGAAAAAAAGCCGTTAGGAATTGCTTCCTGACGGCTTTTCACTCTCATTCTTTCTGCGCATTCTCGCTTTCACTACGAAACCAAAACCAATGAAAAAAAGCGATACAAGTGATGCAAGCAGAACGAGCCATGGTTG
Source organism: Paenibacillus psychroresistens (assembly GCF_009728935.1). Lineage (GTDB taxonomy): Bacteria > Bacillota > Bacilli > Paenibacillales > NBRC-103111 > Paenibacillus_AC > Paenibacillus_AC psychroresistens. Next base: position 1,765,693 of record NZ_CP034235.1, read on the forward strand.
ATGCTGCGTTAAGAAAAAACTAATACTAACTAATAATAAGGTGCCTACTACGGCAAATAATAAAGCAAGACTACGACTCACTAACTAACACTCCTTCAATTATGTGGTTAACATAAGGTTACTCGTTAACCGTATATCAATACAAGTCAATCCGCAGCTTCTTTTCAATCCGCGATTCACTTAACCAGCCTACATAAGAATCGATTGTTTTGTAATTAGGATCCATCAATAGCACAGCGACGAATGGAAATTGCTTGCGATGGCGATAACGTACATCAATCCAACGAACTTCAAAACCCCAGGATTGCTCTCTAACTTCTGCGCAAGCATAGGAAGAAAAGTAAAGAAAGGAAGCAATATCAGGATGTTTCTTAGAAATTTCAACAGCTGGATGCGAAGAACATGTAACGGAATCTAACCATTTTAATTGATGATTTTTCAGCTCACCTACCACATAGCTGCCTGATAATTGTTTTTTTACGACATGCCAGACGTACGAATTGATGGTTGGAATAAGAATGTATTTTTCCCCTGATTGATGAAAAGAATCTTTAGCAGGCATGCCTTTCGTTAACCAATAATGGTAAATCGTGCGGAGTACGTAGTAAAGAGCGATCACCCCATATAATACTGGGAATATAATCTCGGGTTTGCTTAAATGTACCGACCAGAGAAAAATGGCTAACAAATGCGTAATGAAAATGAATGGGTCAAAGATATGGATGATATTCCAACCGATCCACTTCTCTGTAAAGGGACGAGCAGCTTGCGTTCCATAAGTATTGAATAAATCAGTAAATACATGGAAAGCTACAGCAATGAAAACCCACATCCCTACATGAAGCAAGGGAAGCCTATGAAAAGCTAAAGATAATAATAATGTGATAAATAGGGACCAAATAACTAAGGCAGGCAAGGAATGAGATATTCCTCTATGATTTTTGATATATGCTGCATTTCCTTTAAAGCGTAGCAGACCATCGGCATCAGGTGCCTGAGAACCCAAGACTGTTCCAATCATTACGGCTGCTGCAACTGTAGTATCCGAGGCAACTACAGGGTCAATATATGCCAGTCCAGCGAGTCCGAGTCCGATGACTAAATGTGTGCCTGAATCCATTGGGCTTCCCTCCAGATGTAAACTGTTATAAGATGATTGTACCATTTTTTACTTGCAATAATAAGGCTAAATGGATTTGCGGGAGGTGCAAAATGTGTAAAGTTTTTGTGGAGTACACAATTGATCAGGAAAACCGTTTAACCTATCTGTATTATATGCAAAAAATCATAAAGCAAACCGGGCTTGAGCTTTTTGAAGGTACAGATCAACCCGGCTTATTCATTGAGATTTGGTCGGATGTTAATTACACGGATTATGAAAGTATGAAGATAGAGCGTTTGAATCCAATAAAAGGCTCGGTTTGGGAGTCTTTTGAGGATATGATTCTGGGTGGTTTAAGCAAACTGCATATTTGGCATTTTAGCAACCCACATACCGAGTAGACTGGTATTCTCTCTATACTAAAACTTACCCTTTATTATAATAAACTAAACATTTAAGCGGATTGGTTCGCTTCGATTGCTTGTTAGTTCAGCCCATTTGCAATATTTGTTTAACCGCGTCTTTTAGTGAAGTAGCTACATATTTTTCATCTATCATTGGTATTACTTCATCTTTTTCTAGGATTAGAAAGGTGCTTGTACCAGCTTCATTTCCGGAAGCAATATCGCTTCGCATATCCCCTATCGTAAAACTCCGTTTTAAATCGATATCATGTTTATGCGCTAATTCAATAATCATCGTAGGCTTAGGCTTTCGACAGCTGCTGTTGTCTTGGGGCTTGTTAGGGCAATAAGCAATATCATCAATTCTGGCTCCGGCTTCTTCATTAAGAAGCTCTAATAGCCGAGTATGAATTTGCATTAATTCAACTTCACTCATAAATCCGAGCCCAATACCACCTTGGTTGGTCACTATATAAACTTTATAATCGTTAGCGTTTAATAACTTTATGGCTTCAGCAGACCCTGGTAATAAATAGACATCATCTGCCGAGTTGACAAACCCGACTCGCCCGCTTTGCACCTCATTGATTACGCCATCTCTATCCAAAAAAACCGCTTTGTGCGCCATATTTTCTCCTCTTTTCATTAACGATGTTCTTTCCTATACCCTTTTTCAATAAAAATGACACAAACTTAGAATTGTGATTTATTGCTAGACTATTTGGTTAATAATAGATAGAAAGGTTATTAATATTCAATTTTTATGGAGGTGTGTATGATGCAAACGATTTGGAAGGGTGCGATCAACTTCGGTTTGGTTAATGTTCCTGTCAAAATGTATACGGCTACGGAAGATAACGATATTTCGATGAAAATGCTGCACAAAGACTATAATGTTCCCATCCACTACGCCAAAACCTGCGTAAAATGCAAGGAAGAGGTAGAATGGAGCGACGTTGTTAAGGGTTATGAATATGAGCCAGGTCATTATGTGACATTTGATAACAAGGAAATGGATGCATTGGCATCTTCAGCTTCTCGCGAAATTCAAATTTTGGATTTTGTCGATCTGGAGGAAATTGATCCGATTTACTATCAGAAAACTTATTATCTAGCACCTGAGAAATCGGGAATGCATGCGTACTCACTTCTATTAGAAGCGTTGGTTGCCACTAATAAAATTGGGGTTGCGAATGTTACGATTCGCTCCAAAAGCAGTTTAGCCGCCATTCGCGCAGTAGATGGTGTTCTCTCCATGGTAACGATGCATTATGCAGAAGAAATTCGTGCTAGAGAGCTTATTCCCAATCTTCCGAAGAAAGCTAAAATCAACGAACGAGAATTGGACATGGCCAAAATGTTGATTGAGCAGCTTAGTGCCAAATTTGAGCCCGATAAATATAAAGATGAATATAGAGAAAGGATGCTGGCTGCTATTGAAGATAAGGTAGAAGGCAAGGATGTTAAGCTGGCACCAGAAGAGAAGAAAAACAATGTAATTGACTTAATGGATGCTTTAAAGGCTAGCTTGAAGCAATCTAAAATTGAGCCAGCAAAGAAAACGGCTGAAGCTAAAAAGATGGCTAAAACGCATAAGAAGAAGGCAGGAGCATAATCTCCGAAAATTTTTTGTTTAGGAGGTTTGGTGATGAGTGGGAATGAAGCTGGAATTCTTGAGATTGAAGGAAATCAAATACCCGTAAGTCATCCAGATAAAATACTTTGGCCGAAATTAAAAATCAGTAAGTTATTATATCTCCAAAAGTTGACGGTCCTTGCACCCTTTCTACTTCCCTATTGTAAGAATCGGTATCTGACAATAATCCGTTTTCCTAATGGAGTGCAGGGAAAATCCTTTTATCAGAAAAATGCACCGCACCCCTTGCCGCCCTACGTGAAGACGGCTGAAAAGGAAGGAGTCGAGTATATTCATTTAGATTCTTTGTCTACGTTATTATGGCTTGGTAATCTTGCAGCTCTTGAATTTCATGCTTCTTTTGAATATATTGGCGGAGACGAGCCTGCTGAATGGGTGTTTGATATTGATCCAAGTGATGAAGAAGAACCTCGATTAATGGAGGCAGTTGCAATCATTGGTGAAACACTAGAAACCATGGGAATAACATCCATTCCCAAAACCTCTGGAGCGACCGGGGTTCAAATCATTATCCCCATTCAAACCGGCCACACCTTCGAGGAGCTGCGGAAGGCGGGACACTTTGTAAGTGAATATTTGGTTGAGAAATACCCTCATTTATTCACAATCGAACGCTTGATTAAGAATCGCGGCAATAAAATATATATAGATTATATCCAGCATGGTCTTGGGAAAAGCATAGCTGCGCCTTATACGCCTAGGGCAAGAGAAGATGCAACCGTCTCAACACCGCTCTTGTGGGAAGAAGTGAAGCAAAATATCAACCCCAAGCTATTTAATTTATTAACAATCGAAGCACGTTTGGCTGATAAAGGTGATCTTATCTCTACAATGGAGAAACAGGATTTGAGTCGAATATTGAAAATAATCAAATAAAAACACAAAAAGCAGGAGAGTGCAGCATGATTCCTTTTAAACCTATGTCACCTATTCTAGTCGATGAAATTCCTGAAGGAGTGGAATGGGGATATCAGCTTAAATGGGATGGTTATCGAATCGTGGCTTGGATTGAAGATGGACATGTGGAGCTTTATTCGAAAAATATGTTGAGTATGAATAGTAAATTTCCCGAGTTGGTATTAGCTTTATCTTCGTTAAAGGGAAAGTATTTGTTGGATGGAGAAGCGGTTATTCTCGACCCAGAGACTCAGCGTCCCAGCTTTCAAAAGCTGCAAAAACGTGGACGTATGAAAGAGGAAGCATCCATAGCAAGGGCAGTAGTCGCAAATCCGGTTCAGTACATAGTTTTTGATTTATTGCAGATTGGTATAGAGGATTTGCGGAAGTTGCCTTTCAGAGAAAGGCATGATCGTCTTCAGCTTGCAGGGGCAGAATGGCAGGAGCCGCTATTCCTTACCGATCTTTTTGATAATGGGGAGCAGTTGTGGCACTGGGTCAAGCAGCATAAATGGGAAGGTATCGTCATCAAGAGATTATCCAGCGCATATAAAAAAGCTAAAGAGCATCAGGACTGGTTTAAGCGCAAAACGAGCTTAGAGCTAGAGGTGGAAATCGTTGGCCTTCTAATGAAAGAGGGGAGGATATCAAGCTTAGTTATGCGGCAAGACGGTCTTTATAGAGGGAGAAATTCATCAGGATTGAATGGGGATATAAAAGCTCGATTAGGGTTATTGCCGGCAGCTAAAAAGAGGAGTGATTATTTTCAGGAGCTTCCAGAAGGACTGCGAGGAGAAACAGTGCTCTGGTTAGATAGCCCATTTATTGCTGAGGTTACAGGAGTGGAACTGACAGAAGCCGGTACTTTGAGACATCCGAGAATCATTGGTTTACAGCTTAAGTAAGTAAGTAAATAAATAAACAAACCTCCATCCGGTTTAAGGTTGGAGGTTATTCGTGTTGCCTAACAAGCTTATCGGCGATTTCCGACCTGGTAAGGTGATGTATATTTAAGCTCTTCATCAAAAGTGACATAATCCAAGTTGACCATTAGCAGCAAGTAACGCATACCGGTTTTAGCATCACTGATAATAATATGATCTCGGCCGGCAGCCTCAATCTTTCCTTTGAAAATTTTGGCGTTCCATTGCGAATTATTCTCGTAGGTCATGTAAAATGTCCCTACTTTTCCTAGGTTAAAGCGGAGAATATTTTCAATAAAGGATTGCTCAAGTGGTGCTAACCCAGGAGGGGGCGGAGTAGTGGTTGTGGACTGAACTCCTTGGATAGGTGTGCCGGCCGGAACAGCTGGCGGCATAGCCGGCATTGGCATCGGCGCTGGTAGAGTGGTAGCTTGAGCATGAAGGGTTTGGGCATTCATTTGATTAGTTGTTGGCATCATCGTACCTTGAGTTTGGCTGCCGACTACGGCTCGATATGCCGGGAAGCTGTAATAATTTTGCTCATTTGCATTGTAATTCGTTGGACTGTAATTCGTTGGATTGTAAGTCATTTATACATCTCCTTAGATTAAAAATCGTTTAGAACGTGTTGAAAACCGATGAACAGGCTTCGTTAGTTGGCGTAAAGAAGCAATGCTTTTTATATCTGCCTGTATTGGCTTGGTTATACCAAGTATCCGGACATTCCCCTTCTGGAACGTCCTTGGAATTCGATTTAATTACGGCCATTTTCGCTATCGCTTCCTTCCTTGTGTGCTGTTTAAAAAAGCTAAATCGGGTGATGAGCCTATATAAAATCTATCTTATGATGGCTGTTGTTTTTTGGTTACAACTAATAGAAGCATGATCGGGGTTCTCTTCCATAGAGATCAGCAATGTATTATGCATAGAATAAACACACATCTTAACCTTTTGCTAAAATAATCAGGTTACTTTCATTTCTTTTGACCTGTATCCCATTGGCTCAGCAATCCTGCAAAGGGTTAATTTTGAGGGGGAGTTGTAGATAAGGTAAGATGTGACCTTATGTATCGGGTGACTCTATGGAATAAGGGTCAAACAGTCAGAGAGCTTAACTCTTTAGTGAGTTAAGCTCTCTGACAATATTACCTCAACAAATTTTATCTTTCTGCCAACGAATGGATTCATCGAAAGCGGTTCGTCTAAAATCAATGTCTTTCCAATAATACTTTAAATCATCACGACTCCAGCCTTCATATAACTTTTTCCAGGTATATGGGCCATGAGGCAATAAGGAAGCGGGCTCGATGACATCATCTATGGGCTGGTAACGAAAATCACAAGACATACGGATCTGATTCGGAATTTGGTTAGGTGTTGATTTATGCACAGTGTGGCTATGGAAGGTGACTAAATCGCCTGCTTGAAAATCACTGGTTTGCCACTCATAATCCAGTCCGCAAAGGATAGATTCCAAGCCTCCAGCACCGGGTGCATTAACAACGCCTAATAGTCCGGCATTATTGCTGCCTTTTAGCAAAGCCAGCCCACCAAGCTCTCGCGGTACATCACCTAAAGGTGTCCAACAGGTCCAAGTGTTCTCAGCTCCTTGAATGTGTAGAAAGTCTTGGTGGGAAGGTGTTATCTTTGCGGAATGGTGCGGCAGCATGACACGTCCAATATTTCGTGGATGTACAAATACCGGCTTTTCAAACATTATTTCATACAATGCTAATAGCTTGCTATCATGAGCAAGTGCGTGGAAGGATTCCAGCTTTTGAATGGCTTTGTAAATGGCCATAGGTACGCCAACACCGTTCCATGCTAGCGTTTTAGCTGCATAACGGTTAATAGCTTTGAGGTTTGCAATACCTTCGATAAGCGGTCTCGCAGGATCAAGAAGTCTGTGGCTGTTTACGATACTAAGGATATCATGACGAAGCTGCATAACGGATTCACGTTGTAATAAACCACGAAAGAATAAAAATCCATCTTTTTTAGCCTTTGCTCGTAGAGCAGAATGATCGTTTAATAATGAAGTTGAATCTTCAAGCTCCTGTGTAATTGGTTTTTTATCGTTATCTTTCAAATCTACATGTCCCATAATGAACCTCCTTCTATTACTCTAAATATAGAGTACTTCTTCGGAGTTGTCTTTGGCGATTGACAGCAATTATTGCACTTTACCGACATGATTTAAGAGTAAACTAAGTTATATGGTTTCTTTATAGTTCAACTTAATCATCTCAACAAACATGGCAGCAGAGGGAGACAGAAATTCTCCCTTTCTAGTACAAATAGCGAGAGGGCGCCTTAATAAGACATCCTTGACATAGACGCGTGCCACTTCATTTCGAACAATATACTCCTTGACGGCTAGTGCAGAAATTAAATTAATTCCATAACCCCCAATTACAGCGCGAATCGTTTCGTTTAAGCCTGTAAATTGTAGACCCACTTTAGGCTGTGAAACGTTGAAGGTTTTACACAGAGCAAAGAGTCTATCACGTGTGGAGCTGCCTTCTTCCCGCATAATAAACGGCTCTTTCATAATTTGAGATAAGCTTACTTCTTGGTTAGCAAACTTATGGTCTTTTGGTGCAATAAACCATAGTTCATCTTCGAATAAATAATGCCACTCGATTCCTGCCTCTTCCCATCCCCCACCAACAACTGCAACCTCAGCTTGATAATTCAACAGTTGATCAAATGCAGATCTTGAGTTGGCAGTTGTCATAATAATCTCAACATTTTCATTAGAACGTTTGAATTCGGCTACCCACTGGGGTAAGAGAATATTAGCCGGCAAATAGGTAGCTACAATTCGGAGTTTCCCTTGCTTGCCATTTCGATATTCATCGATGTAGCTTTCAATTTCATGCTCGAGCGAGAATAAGCGCTTGGTTTGAGTGAATAACATTTCACCCGCCGCTGTGAGCTGGATTCGTCTTGCCTTAAGATAGAAAAGTGGTAAATTTAGCTCAGCTTCGAGCTTCTTAATTTGGATAGTTACGGCAGGCTGGCTGATATATAAGGCTTTAGCAGCTGATGTAACACTGCCATGCTTGGCGGCGTGATGGAAAATTCGCAAGGCATGAATATTCATAGGAGTGCTCCAATCATAAATTTAATTAATGATATTTTAATTATAATATATTTGATTAATGAATGGTTCTTATTTATGCTAAATATAGTTGTTTAAGTGTTTGAAAGGGGAAATACATATGGATAAAGATCGACTGAAATTCCGCGAAGATGGAACCTTCACTATTGTGCAATTTACAGATTTACATTGGAAGAACGGGGAGATTGAGGATCTGCATACCTATGCTCTAATGAAACAAATTTTGGAACAGGAAGCACCAGATTTAATTATTTTTACAGGGGACATCATCCATAGTGAGAAATCATACCATCCGAAAGAAGCTTTTCTGGAAGCGGTGAAGGTTGCTGAGCAGTTTCAATTGCCTTGGGCTGCCGTTTTTGGGAATCATGATGCTGAAGATGGGGTAACAAGGAAAGAGTTGATGCAGCTGGTAGCTGAAAGTGAGTATGGGTTGTCAGATGCAGGCATGGATGGAATAAAAGGAGTGGGCAATTATGCTATTCCTGTGCAAAGCTCGAAGCATAATAAAACAGAAGCTGTCTTATATTGTTTTGATTCTGGCAGCAACTCCCTTGAGGAAGCTGAGGTATATGAATGGATTGATCCAACGCAAGTCAATTGGTATATCAAGCAATCGACTGCCTTTACTCATCATAATAATGGGAGTCCGTTGCCGTCATTGGCCTTCTTCCATATTCCGCTCCCTGAATATCAAGAGATGTGGAACTACCAACCCTGTTATGGACATAACTATGAGGGAGTAGGGTGCTCATTAATTAACTCTGGCCTATTCTCGGTTTTTCTAAAAATGAAAGATGTGATGGGCACATTTGTAGGTCATGACCATGTTAATGATTATTGGGGCGACTACCACGGTATACGTTTATGTTATGGAAAAGCTACAGGCTTCAATGGGTACGGAAAAGAAGGTTTTCAACGTGGAGCGCGTTTGATTCAATTGCAAGAAAATGCTAAGAGCTTCGATACCTGGCTTCGTTTAGAGGATGGCTCTAAGCTAGTGCATCAGCCAGAGCACTTACCTTTGGATATTAGAGGGAGAGCACATGAGTAGCCTTATTAGAAAAGCGGCAACAGAGGATATTCCATTTCTTAAGGAGCTCATTGTACAATTGGGCAGTCCCGATGTAAGTGAACAAATTATTGCTAATAGACTCCAAATGGTTGAAGGGAATTCTTTAGATAGGATGTTCGTGTATGAGGAAAATAATCTTGTACAAGGAGCTATTGTGCTTCGTATAAGAGAGAATTTAAGCGCTGGGGTATGAAATAACCGGGTATCGTTTTTTTAAGACATTAAGTTAATTTAAAATGTGAAAAGACTGCAGATTGGAGACTGGCAGTCTTTTCGCATTTATGAGATTAGCTGTATCACCCGTAAGGACCATGCTCATGTAAGCCTAATAAGCGTGTGAGACGGGCGTTGCCTGCTGCATAATCAATAACTTCCTGCGGCATAACATAGTTGACGAATGGCCAGAACCGCTGCGAAATCCAGCGCTTGCCATACATGACCTGCTGAACAGCGCGGTCTGTATCGCTTTGATTGGTAGATCCTCTATGCCAAGTTTGTCCAGAGAATATAAGGCAATCTCCTTTGCGGGCGTCGATGGATATCGGTCCTAGACCTTTATAAATGGGGGGATCTTGGTCGGCTGGTGGATACTGTCCGCTGCGATGACTAGTTGGAATCAATTGGGTTGGGCCCATATCAGGAGCGACGTCAACCAAGTAATAGATGCAGGTTATCAGATAAGTGGGCACTTGGATTCTCTCATCCAGCTCAACACCCTCTGGCAGAGGCAGGAACAGATCCTCATCGACATGCCATGTATCAAAGCCTTTGCCTTTCTTGGTTGTAAAAGCATTCATACAGAACATATGGCATTTATCGCCCAACATCCCTTCAGCAAAATCAACAATTGGAGCGTTCTCTATCAAGCGAATATACTCTTCCCCTCGTTCAAACATCCGACTGCGAAAACCGGACCATTGTCCTGGCAAATGAGGCTCCTCCAAGTATGTCAATAACCCGTTATGAAGCTCATCCGCCCATTCTGCTGAGATAGCCCCTCGAAAAACAGTGAAACCTTGTCGATTGAATTCATCGATATGCTCTTGTAATTCTGCCATTCTCTTCACTCTCCATTGTTAGAAGTTTTGTTGACCGATCCATGGTTTAATCCCAGCTATGTTTAGGCGACTTCAGTCCATCCTCAATCCAGAGAAACCGCCCATTTATGCTGTCTGATTCCGGCTTTAGCAAATCATTAATCAGCTTGACTGATTTATCAGGCGAATCTCCTCCAGTACGTTCCACCCAAGCAACCCAATCCTCGAGCTCTCCAGGCACTTTTACATTAGCGCGAATGGCTTCGAACATTTCCGTTTTCACTTCTCCTGGGTGAAATACATTTGCGGTGACTCCAGTCCCAGTAAGCTCTGCAGCAAGCTGCCTCGTAAAGTGATTTAAAGCGACTTTACTGGTTGCATAAGCACTATTCGTGCCTTCCGGCTCAGCAAGCGAGGCCGCGGATGTGATATTAATTATTCTTCCCCAGCCTTGTTTAACCATTTCTCCAGCAAAAGCTCTGCACACCAAGTAAGGGCTAACTGTATTAATCATAATAGTTTCAATCCAGCCCATCGGGTTGCTCTCCAGAATGGGTCCTATTTCATTAAATACACCAGCAGCGTTTACCAATATGGCAGGAGTTCCGTAATCATTGAGAACTTGCTGGGCCAAAGCCTCAACATCAGCGATTTTTGCAACATCTGTAACAATGGGATATGCTTTGCCGCTTAAACTTAATATATAAGCCGCTGTTTCTTCAAGCTTATCTGCTCTGCGTCCAACTAACACTACATCTGCACCCTGCTCAGACAAACCGACGGCAATAGCCCGTCCAATTCCACTGCCAGCACCTGTAACTAACACGATTTTCCCCAGTAAAACAGGTATGCTATCTGACATTCAATCCACTCCTCCATGCTGCTGTTTATAAAAAATATACTTTTATTAATTCTATTACTCTTAACAAGAAGGACTTCTCATTAACATTATAGAATAGGTTTGTATCAACGTCATTGACCGAATTATACTCAAAATATACGATTATTGACTTTTAAGGTGATGAACTTATGCTTAATTTTCACATGGATTTATTAGAAACGATTAAAAGCCCTATTTATACGCCATCCTCGCTGTCTGAGCAGTTTCCGTATCAGCTGGGTGCAGTGGGGCACATTCGTGTGGGTGAGCATTTTTTCACTGAGCGGCAATATGAGAATGGATACCAAATTATCTTTACTGTTTCTGGAAATGGTATTCTCAAATATCGCAATAAGACGATTCCAATCGAGAAGAATCAAGCCGTTTTGCTGCATTGCAACGAATATAATCATTATTCAACAGGCAAAGCTGGATTCTGGGAATACAAGTATATGCATTTAAAAGGGAGCGGCTTACCTGGGATATTAGAGATCATTAATCAAGGATCGATTTTCCCAATAAGTCTTATCGAGCCGTTGGAATTCAATCAGAGCTTTGATAAAATTGTGTTTTTGCTTGAAAAAATGGATTATCAGAGCGATCTGAAATTTCCGGCTTTACTGATGAATATTCTCACGGAGCTCGCTGTGAATCGCAATGAAACTGTAATGACTCGGAATGGGGATTATCATCGTCAAATAATAGAAGGCTCGTTTAAATATATGCAGGAGAATTACCGTCATAAGCTGTTGATCAGGGATTTAGCGAAGAACATGGGGTTTAATGAATGTTATTTCACGAGGTTATTCAAACGGATTGCAGGGACTACTCCGCACGAATATTTAATGCGGCTGCGAATTGATAAAGCCAAGCAAATATTGAAACAGACGGATAAGTCTATAACGGATGTTGCTTATGATGTTGGGTTTGAGAATGTGAATGTATTCATTCGTGATTTCAAGAAATACACGGAGACAACTCCGCTTCGCTACCGAAACTATTCAGAGGGCTACTAAATTTGAACTCTTGAGGCTGAAGGGGGAAGTAGACAAAAAGAATCCAGAGGCAGTGCCTCCGGCTTTTATCCAGAATACTTCTCTAAAAATTAAAAATTCAAAATGGTTAGCTCATACTGTTAAATGCTGCTTGACTTGTTCTTCGCTTAAATCAGCTGCACTGCCTTCAGCCGCAATAGCCCCGCGATCCAGTACATAATAATAGTCGGCAATAGTTGTGGCGAAGGCTAAGCTTTGTTCAACTAGCAGAATAGCAACCTCGCGGGTTCGCTTAATATTCTCGATAACCTGCTCAATTTCCATAACAATCGAAGGCTGGATGCCTTCCATCGGTTCATCCAAGAGTAGAAGCTTGGGTTTGGAAGCCAGTGCACGCGCTATAGATAACTGCTGCTGTTGACCTCCACTTAGATCGCCGCCGCGTCGTTTGAGCATTTCTTTTAGTACGGGGAACATGGTAAATATGGAGTCTGGCAGCTGTTTTATTCTGGGGACGGAAGCTTCTAAGCCTAATAATAAGTTCTCTTCTACGGTAAGGTGGGAGAAAATGTCTCTACCTTGTGGGACGTAACCTATTCCCATCTTTGCTCTGCGATCTGTTGGGGTGTTTGTAATAATTGTATCCTGATATTCGATTGATCCAGTCTTAGGTTTGAGTAGACCCATGATGCTCTTCATCAAAGTGGTTTTACCTACTCCGTTTCGTCCCATCAGACATACTACCTGACCTGGCTCAATTTGCATCGTAACATCACGTAGAATCATGCTTTCCCCGTAGCCCACCTGTAAATGCTCGATTCTAAGCATGCTGATCAACCACCCGTCTTCCTAGATACACCTCAGTCACTTTATCATCATTCTGAATTTCTGCCATTGTACCCTCTCGCAGGATAGTTCCTTCATGCATGACCGTTACGGTTTTGGCGAATTGCCGGACGAATTCCATATCATGCTCGACAACGATGATCGATTGTTTATCACTAATTTTATGAAGCAGCTCGCCGGTTTTCTCTGTTTCGTGATCGGTCATGCCAGCTGCCGGCTCATCGAGGAGGAGGAGCTCAGGCTCTTGCATAAGGAGCATGCCGATCTCCAACCATTGCTTCTCACCATGTGAAAGTGAGCCGGCCTTTTCTTTGGCTTTTGATGTGAGCCCAATCATTTCAGAATACTGAAAAACTCGTTCGCGTTGGGCATTGTCCGTTTTGACCAGCAGAGTCGCGTATAGGCCGCGTTTTTGCTTCATGGAAAGCAATAAATTCTCCATGACCGTTAGATTCACAAAAATCGAAGGAGCTTGAAATTTGCGGCCGATCCCCAATTGAGCGATTTGGTGTTCTTGATGCTTGGAAATATCGGTATGATCTTTGAAGATAACCTTGCCTTTGTGAGGTTTAACTTTTCCGCAGATGACATCCAGCAACGTTGTTTTACCAGCTCCATTTGGACCGATTAGAAAGCGTAATTCTCCAGCCCTCATGCGGAAATTCACATTTTTGATCGCTTTGAAGCCATCAAAATCAACCTCCAGCTTCTCTGTGTATAGAATGATTTCTGGTTCTTTGGCTTGAGCTAATGTACTATTATTCATCTTGATGAGAACCTCCTTTAAATAAAGCGCTAAAGTCGCTAAAAAGTTGGAATGGCAGCAGAGTAATAGAGCACTGAATCGGAGCACCTAAGGGGAGCTAAGTAGCTACCTTTTCCTAAGGTTTACTTCTTAAAAAGACGGGTTTAGTGAATACTTTTTTGCTCCACTTGAAGCGGGTGTCTAAAGCTGTGCCGACAATTCCTTTTGGGAAGAAAAGGACAACGATGATGAACATTGCACCGAGGAAAATCGGCCAAAGTGTTGGGAAAGCCTCGCTCAATGTTGTTTTTGCTGAATTGGTGACAATAGCGCCGAGTACTGCGCCAACGATAGTGCCTCGTCCGCCAATAGCTACCCACAGAACCATTTCAATAGAAGGAACAATTCCCATCTGTGCAGGGGAGATGATGCCTTCTTGCAGTACGAACAATACACCTGCCAACCCAGCTAAGCCTGCTGAAAGTGAATAAATGAACACTTTGAACACTACGGGATTATACCCTGTGAATCGAACGCGATTTTCTCCGTCGCGGATGGCGATGAGGATTTTGCCCAAGCGGCTGGAAGTGATCCATAAACAGAGCAATACAACTAGTGTAAGTACACAAAGGCTAACATAGAACAATACAAGCTTAGTATCCTGTGAGCCTAATGACATCCCGAGAAAGCTATTAAAGTTAGTTAAGCCATTAGTGCCGCCTGTATAACCTTGTTGTCCAACGAATAAAGTAACGGTAATGATGACCAAGGCTTGCGATAAAATCGAGAAAAAAGCGCCTTTGATTCGATTGCGAAAGGTGAGATAGCCGAGAAGACCAGCCACAACCATGGGAACAACAAAAGCCATTAATATCGCGAAAATGGCGGAATGAAACGGCTGCCAGAACCAGGGAAGCTGCTCAACGCCGCTCCATGACATGAAATCCGGCAGCTCCCCATTGGAGGAGACTAGCTTTAGGTGCATAGCCATACAATAAGCGCCTAATCCAAAATATACGCCATGACCTAAGCTAAGTATGCCGGTAAAGCCCCAAATCAGATCCAATCCAACGGCCAAGATAGCATAAGTAATGAATTTTCCCAAGAGAGAAAGGCGGAAATCGGAAAGAAACAACGGCGCAAGGGCCATAATTAGCAGAAAGACAACACTTAATATGATTTTGATATTTAACCGTTTTATTAGCATCTCATCGATCACCTCTTAGTCTAAAGTTCTTGATTTTACATTCACTAAACCGGATGGCTTCCATTGCAAGAAAGCGATAATAAGTGTGAATACGAGAACCTTTCCTAGAGTTGCTGTAGTGGTGTATTCAAAGGCGGTATTGAAAACGCCAATTCCTAAAGCGCCTGCGACGGTTCCGATAATATTGCCGACTCCACCAAGCACAACAACCATGAATGCATCAACAATATAGTAGGTTCCAATCGAAGGTCCAATTGGACCTAATAAAGATAAAGCACAGCCAGCGATACCCGCCATGCCCGAGCCAAAAGCAAAGGCTTGCGCATCAAGCTTGCGTGTGGAAATACCTAAACAGGAGGCCATGTTGCGATTCTGCATAACGGCGCGTGTTCTTCTTCCCCCGGCACTGCGATACAGATATAGATAAATAATTAGAATACAGGAGGCAGCTAGACTGATGATAAATAATCTTTTGTAGGGAAGGTAGAGATCGGTGCTGATATCCCATCCGCCGGTTAGCCAAGCAGGTGCGTTGACAGCTACGTTCTGTGCGCCGAAGATCGTGCGGGCCAATTGCTGTAGAACTAAGCTTACTCCCCAGGTTGCAAGTAAACTATCCAATGGGCGACCGTACAAATGGCGAATAAGCAATACCTCGAGGATCCAACCGATTGCGTAAGCCATTGCGAATGCAAGTGGAATTGAAACGATAAAATAGTAGCCAAAGTATTCGGTGGGAATCATCTTCTGGAAAAATTGCTGTGAGAGGTATGCCATATAAGCGCCAATCATGATAAATTCACCATGGGCCATGTTAATAACGTTCATCAGTCCGAATGTGATGGATAGACCTAGAGCAATCAAGAGTAAAATAGAGCTAAGGCTAATTCCGTTAAAAAGCTGTAATAAGAGCAAGCCCATCTCTGCACCTCCAATATTCAATCTCCGGTTAAGATTAATTATCTCTTGATATTAGAATGACAGGACTGCCCTTGAAAGGCAGCCCTGTTGTGAGTTTAAATTCTAAGAAAGTTTAAGTTTCGCATTATTACTTTGTTACTTCGGCACCCCAAGGGTAAGTTTTCAAGTATGGATCTGGTTTTAACGGCTCGCCAGAATTCCAAACCTCTTTAATTTGTCCGTCTGCCAGCACTTGGCCAATTCGTACGGTTTTATAAACGTGTTGATTATCTCCGTCAATCTTTACCTTACCGCCTGGTGCGTTGAATTCAATGCCTTTGGCTGCGGCTTTGACAGCTTCGACATCGGTGGAGCCTGCTTTCTTAACGGCTTCAGCCCATAGATAAACGGCGAAGTAGCCTGCTTCAATCGGGTCATCCGTAACACGGTCAGCGCCGTATTTTGCTTTAAAAGCAGCTACGAATTTTGCGTTCTCTGGTGTATCGGTAGACTGGAAATAATTCCAAACTGCATAGTGGCCTTCAAGGATAGAAGCACCAATACTGCGGATTTCTTCTTCAGCAATACTCACTGACATGGTTGTTAATTCTTTAGCTGAAATGCCTGCATCCTGCAATTGTTTAAAGAATGCTGTGTTGGAATCGCCGTTCAAGCTGTTGAATACAACGTCGGGCTTTTCCGCTTTAATCTTACTGATGATTGTATTGTAATCGGTGTGTCCCAATGGGGTGTATTCTTCCGCTACCAGTGTACCGCCTTCAGCTTTAAGCTGCTCTTTAATAATCTTGTTGGCGGTTCTTGGGAATACATAATCTGAACCCAATAGGAAGAATTTTTTGCCTTTGTTCTGAAGTAACCAGGTTACAGCAGGAATGATTTGTTGGTTTGTTGTAGCTCCTGTGTAGAAAATATTCGGGGAAGATTCCAACCCTTCATATTGCACGGGATACCATAACAACCCTTTGTTTGCTTCAACCACAGGAAGCATCGCTTTACGACTGGATGATGTCCATCCGCCGAAGATCGTAGCTACTTTATCTTGTTGTAGTAGCTTTTTTGCTTTCTCTGCGAAGTTCGGCCAATCGGATGCACCGTCTTCAATGATTGGTTTGATTTGCTTGCCAAGAACCCCTCCGGCTGCGTTGATTTCATCGATAGCCATTAATTCGGCTTCTTTTACAGCTACCTCACTGATGGACATTGTGCCTGTTAAGGAATGAAGAATTCCTACAGGAATGGTGTCGCCTTCAGCGGCGGCTGGTGCTGCGCTTGCGGTTGTTGATGCCGCTGGTGCAGTGCTTTCTACTACTTCGTCTTTTGTTCCGCAAGCTGAGATGATTGTCATGATTGCAAAACAGATTACCATTGCCAGTATGTTACCTCTTTTTCTAAGACTCATCCAATCCACTCCCTTTACGAATTTGACTACTCCTAAATCATAATGGCAGTGTCAATTATGTGTCAATATAAATAACATAAAAATCCAAAAATAAATCTAAAATGTGAACTTATCTTGAATTATTGTTATGTTATGTAACATATGTTTATTATATAGTGACAATAAGTTATAATTTTAGTTGTCATTATCTAATATGTATTTTTAATGTTATATAAACTAACATAATAAAATACCTATATTCACATCAAAACTAAACCTGCTATAATGATGTCAATTAGAAAAGGAGGGATTCTGCCTTGCATTTTACAGAGCGTGAAAAAGAAAAGCTTCTCATAACGGTCGCGGCTGATTTGGCCAGAAAAAGGCTACAGCGCGGTGTAAAGCTGAACTATCCGGAAAGTATGGCTTTGATTACTTCTGAAATTATGGAAGGAGCACGAGATGGTTTGTCCGTAGCAGAGCTGATGTCGATGGGGGCGGAGATTCTCAAGGCCGAACAAGTAATGGAAGGTATTCCTGAGATGATTGCGGAAGTGCAGGTAGAAGCTACCTTTCCAGATGGAACAAAGCTGGTTACGGTTCATCAACCAATAAGGGGGCGAATAGCAAGCCTTTCTAGTTCCTCTATAGAACCAGGGCAATATGATATAGCACCTGGACAAATTGAAATGAATGTTAATCGCCAAACCTTGCAGCTATTAGTTGGCAATACTGGGGATCGCCCGATACAGGTTGGTTCGCATTATCATTTCTATGAGGTTAATCGAGCGCTAGCTTTCTCACGTGAGCAAGCCTTTGGCATGCGCTTGGATATTCCCGCAGGCACGGCGGTTCGGTTTGAGCCAGGAGAAGAGAAGCCTGTACAATTAGTTGAGCTTGGCGGTTCGCGAATTTCTCATGGATTGAATGGATTAAGTAAAGGTGAGGCAGTTCCTGGGCAAATGTCAGATGAGCAAAGACAAACGCTGCGCGAATGGGAGGCGAAACCAGAATGAGTTTTATGGAACGTAAAGCTTATGCATCGATGTTTGGTCCAACCACGGGTGATAAGATTCGCTTAGCGGATACAGAGCTTTGGGCTGAAATTGAACGGGATTATACGGTTTATGGCGATGAAATAAAATTTGGCGGCGGTAAGGTTATACGTGATGGCATGGGGCAATCAAGCAGCATTACTCGGGCAGATGGTGCCTTGGATACAGTCATTACAAATGCGATAATCATTGATCATTGGGGCATAGTGAAAGCAGATATCGGAATTCGGGATGGAATGATTGTGGGGATTGGTAAAGCGGGAAATCCTGACATCATGGATGGCATAGACGTTAACATGATTGTAGGCGCAAGCACCGAAGTCATTGCTGGCGAAGGCAAGATTGTTACTGCAGGCGGTGTAGATTCTCACATTCATTTTATTTGCCCGCAGCAAATTGAAGTGGCTCTAGCTTCAGGGATCACAACCATGATCGGAGGAGGCACAGGGCCAGCAACAGGAACGAATGCAACGACCTGCACGCCAGGTGCTTGGCATATGCAACGCATGCTGGAAGCCGCAGAAGCCTTTCCGGTTAACCTTGGTTTTCTGGGTAAAGGTAATGCATCCTTTTCAGAGCCACTTGTAGAACAAATCATTGCAGGTGCGATCGGCTTAAAGCTGCATGAGGATTGGGGAACAACCCCGGCTGCCATTGATATGTGCCTAACGGTGGCAGATCAATATGATGTTCAAGTCGCCATACATACAGATACATTAAATGAATCAGGTTTTGTCGAAGATACACTTGCTGCAATTGGTGGGCGTACGATCCATACCTACCATACGGAAGGTGCTGGAGGTGGTCATGCTCCGGACATTATTAAAGCCGCTGCAGAGCTGAACATCCTACCTTCTTCGACAAATCCGACTAGACCTTTTACAGTTAATACGATTGAAGAGCATCTGGATATGCTCATGGTCTGCCATCATCTCGATAGCCGAATTCCCGAGGATGTAGCGTTCGCGGATTCACGAATACGTCCAGAAACGATAGCAGCTGAAGATATTCTGCATGACATTGGCGTGTTCAGCATGATTAGCTCTGATTCTCAAGCAATGGGTCGTGTAGGCGAAGTAGTAATAAGGACATGGCAAACGGCGGATAAAATGAAGAAACAGCGTGGTCCGTTATCTCCGGATTCCACAGCTAACGACAATTTTCGCATCAAACGCTACATAGCTAAATATACGATTAACCCAGCGATTACCCATGGTATTTCTTATATTGTCGGTTCCGTAGAGGTTGGTAAATTTGCTGATTTGGTGTTCTGGCAGCCGATGTTTTTTGGAGTGAAACCGGAGCTGGTTGTCAAAGGCGGCACCATAGCCTATGCACAAATGGGGGATCCGAATGCTTCGATTCCGACTCCGCAGCCAGTCATGGGCCGCAAAATGTTCGGCGCCTATGGGCGTTCTTTATATCAAAGCTCGATCACCTTTGTATCCGAGGCTGCCTTCTCTGGTCAAATCAAGCAACGCTTCCAGCTGCAGAAGCAGATCATGCCTGTTCGCAATTGCCGGGATATCAATAAAAAAGATATGATTCATAACGATGCAACTCCAACTATAGAAGTAAATCCAGAAACGTATGAGGTTAAGGTGGATGGAGCCGCTATTACCTGTAAGCCTGCAACTGTTTTGCCGATGGCCCAGCGGTATTTTTTATTCTGAAATGAGGTTGAGCACATTTGGAAAATACATCTCCAGCAGCTGCTAGTTATTCTTGGTTGAGATATGCACAGTTGCTTGATTCCGCACTGCCGATAGGTGGATTCTCACATTCCTTTGGCTTGGAAACGGCAGTCCAGAGTGGTAAAGTGGTGAAAATCGCAGATTTACGTGAATATATGCATAGCATGATTACTTATGCTTGGGCTCCTATGGAGCTGATGGCTATTAAGGCTATTTACACTTATGGGCCATCTGAGCAATGGGAGCGGATTTGGCGAATCGATCAAATTCAGCATGTACAGAGGATTGCGGCTGAAACTCGCGAAGGAACCATAAAAATGGGGCGAAGACTACTGAAATTAGCTCATTCACTTTACCCAGAATTGTTATGGTCACCGCTAGATAATGCGATTCAGCAGGGGGAGTGCTTTGGCAGTTATCCAATCATACATGGTTGGATAGCCTGGCAATTAGGCGTGCCTCTAACTCAGGCGGCCGAAGGCTTCCTATATAACGGCATAACACATGGCATCAATAGCGCATTGCGTTTAATGTCGATTGGGCAAACGGAGGCACAAGCTCTTTTGGCGGAGCTCTTGCCACAGGCATCGATAGCATGGCAGCGAGTTGCTCTATTGGAACCAGAGGATTGTTACAGTAACTCTCCTGCCAGTGATATTTATATGATGCAACACGAAACCTTATATTCGAGACTTTTTATGTCTTAGCTTTTCAAACTACAATTTGAGGGAGTGCTAGATTATGAACATAGAAATCGAAAATAGACCAAGTAATGAACAACGTTATCATAAAGGTCATCACGATCACTGGCATACACCAGTAGCGGATCGCAGTCGCCCTTTGCGTTTTGGCATTGGAGGTCCTGTAGGTTCCGGTAAAACGGCACTTGTCGAAAAGCTTGCTAGACGGTTAACAGGTGAGTATAGCTTAGCGGTCATCACTAATGATATTTATACCAAAGAGGATGCAGAGATTCTAATTCGTTCTGAAGCATTGCCGGCTGAGCGGATAATTGGTGTTGAAACAGGAGGCTGCCCGCACACAGCTATTCGTGAGGATGCTTCGATGAATTTTGAAGCGATTGAAGAGTTGGAAGCGCGGTTTGCCGATTTAGATATTATCTTTATTGAGAGTGGCGGGGATAATCTGGCAGCGGCATTTAGTCCAGAGCTGGTTGATCGTTTCATCTATATTATAGATGTAGCCCAAGGCGAGAAGATACCGCGCAAAGGTGGTCCTGGTATAATGCGTTCTGATTTGTTGATCATCAACAAAATCGATTTAGCTCCTTATGTAGGAGCGAGTTTAGAGGTTATGGAGCAGGATACGAAGCGGATGAGAGGCGATCGTCCGTTTATCTTTTCGAATTTAATGAATGGTGATGGGGTGGATGCGTTGGTGGCTTGGGTCGAAGACCAATTTCACAATGCCTGAGTTTACAGCTGAGCTGGAAGCGACTTTTGCCTTTGAGGGAGGTCGTACCGAGCTGCAGCATAAATTTCACAAATCGCCACTAAAAATAGCGAAGACTTTTATGAGAGATGACAAGCAGCTTGGTGTTTGTATCATGGATTGTTCGCCAGGTATGATGGCGGGTGACAAGTACCGTTTGGATTGGCGGCTTTTACCGCAGAGTAATGTTTTTATTACCAATCAATCTTATACCAAGGTTCATCCTTCTGCCGAATATCCGGCTTACCAGCTGCAATCTTTTTACGTCGACCAAGGAGCCCGACTGGAATATAAGCCAGAGCCGATTATGTTATATAAAGAGGCGAGTTTTCGCGCAGATACGGAGATTAAGCTGGAAGCGGGAGCAGTTGCTTTTGTGACGGAAGTGGTATGTCCAGGCCGGGTTTTACGAGATGAGGTCTTTCAATATGTGCGTTATGATAGCCAACTGCAAGTTTACTATGAGAATCAACTGATCTACTATAACCGGCAAAATATCGAACCTGATTCAACGAAGAGTGACTTTCGTCGGTTAGGAAGCTGGGAAAACTATACGCATCAAGGTACGTTTTATATTTTCTCAGACCAGCTCAAATCAGAGTACTTAAAACCAATCCAAGAGCTATTAGAAAGATACCCGCATCTGCATGCTGGAGCAAGCTTGACCTATAAATATGGGTTAATAATCTCAGTGCTGGGAAAGAGTGTATGGGAGCTGCAGCAGCTTTTGGATGAAGCATGGTTAATGATGAAATTAATGGTAGCGTGAACATTTTAGTCGATTAGTAATTGATTCTAAAATACCTTGATAATAAAAATTAAATCTGTTATCGTATCCCTTGTTAAGAGGTGAGAGGATATGTTTACAGCATTCCGTCAGCAGGTCAGTAAATTTTCCAACAATCGCAGATATCTGTGGATTGCCACAGTTGAAGGCATTCCTGCAACGATTATGGGGACATTATTAGGCGGACCGTTCATGACGGGTTATTTATTATTTCTAGGGGCCAGCTCTGGGCAAATTGGATTTGTCTTTGCTATAACGACATTCGTTAATATCGTGCAAATTTGGATGGCTTATCAGATTCAGACCATTAAAAACCGTAAGCTAATTTATGTGATTTTTGCTTCCTTGCATCGAATTCTATGGGCATCTACAGGATTAATTCCCTTAGTTATGGCCAAAGAGTGGTGGGTACTGTCTTATATTATTCTTTTCACAGTGGCCTTTTTAGTCAACTCGGCAGCTGCAGTCGTCTGGTCAACCTTGATCAGTGATATGGTTTTGGGACCGATACGTGGACGATATTTTGGGATACGAAATACAATACTAAATGCAATTGGTAGTTTGACTTTATTTATAGGTGGACTAATTCTTGATAAATATGCAGGCTGGAGCGGCTTTGCCATTCTCTATGTCGTAATTGGTATCTGTACAGTCTTGAATATTATCGCATTCTTGGGCTATCCGAATCTACCCTTTGAGAAATCGACTGAATCTAAGTTTTTACTTATGCTTAAGAAGCCCTTGAAAGATGCCTCATTTATGAAAGCTGTGTATTTTATAGCAGGGTGGTTGTTGATTCAAACGATTACGGTTCCGTTTTTCTCCTATATCATGCTGAAAACCTTGAAAATTAGCTACCAGCAAGTATCTGCAATCACAGTGGTTCAAACAGTAATTATGATGATGAGTTTTTATGTTTGGGGTAATTTAAATGCACGATACAGCAACAAACGTTTGTTGTTCTGGACATTGCCTTTAGTCGCTTTATCCTGCTTAATGTGGGGAGGGCTCGCCTTTTTACCAACTTTGTTTGTTCTTTATGCGGCACATATCTTATTAGGTGTTGGGAGCGGAGGCTTTAACCAGCTTGCCTTCAATTATTTAATTGGCGATACGCCTAAATCAGAAAGATCGATGTTTATTGCGATGTACTCTGCCATCACCGGCTTTGCTACTTTTCTAGGACCACTACTGGGTGGATGGATTTATGGGCGGGTTGCTGGATATCCTGGCTGGGTAGAGGAGTATGGAATCGCCGTGTTTATTGGTGTGATTCTCATGTTCGGACTGTTAATAGGTCGTGTAGTATTAAGAGATGATAAGTAAGCTTAATTAAATAAGAGAAAAGTGTTATTCTATATTCAGGTTGCAAAGCATGCACCGTTTCATTCGGAGGTTACATCCCCGAGGAAGCGGTGCTTTTTTCTGTTCACAAGTTGATTCTTAAAGGGAGATTGGGACATGGATATGTTTGAAAAAGAGTATAGGAAGTGGATGGATGTACATGTTGCTAAACGAAAAGGGGAGCGTCGGAGGAAATTGGCGGAAGGAAGCAATCATGCAGAAAAAGAGATGCTGCGTCATATTTGGTGGGCAGCTTTTGGCAATTTCGAATTTCTGCATCCCGAGTATGAGATAACAGATTTCTTTCAGGGGCAGCGGTTTTTGGATTTCGTATATATTCGTGGACCCATTCGAATTGTTTTTGAAATCGACGGCTATGGTCCGCATTTAAGAGATATTTCACGTCGGCAGTTTTGTGACGAACGGGTTCGCCAAATGCACTTAACGAATGACAATTGGATTGTCATTCGAATCGGCTTCGATGATATTAAGGAGCGACCGCGGTTATGGATTGGATTACTCCAGCAAATGATGGGGCGTTTATTCGGTAATCCAGAGCAGCAATTAACTCAGGTGGATTATTTGGAAAGAGAAGTAATCCGCTTTGCAATTCGTGAGAATAGAGCGATTAAGCTGAGGGATTTAGAAAAACTATTTTCATTTCGTTATCGGGCAGCGAGAACGGTAATAGATAGGTTGGTTGCGAAACAATGGCTGATACCTGCTAGTGGTGGGAAAGAACGTGTTCACTCATGGGAAGTAAATGTAAACAATAAACAACTCCCGCTTTAGTTGAAGGATTAGTTGCTTTTAAAGCAACTAAATCTCTTGTTTTTGATTAAAAATTGATTTAGTTGCTTTTCGAGCAACTAAAAATGGAAAAAAGTAAAAATAAGGTGAAAGCAATAGATTAGTTGCTACAAAAGCAACTAATCACTAAATTTCCGCAATTACTGCTAATTAGTTGCTGCAAAAGCAACTAATTCACAAAGTTGGAGCTTCTGAGTAGCAGGGGAGGTGGATTAGATGGAGTAGGTAGATAATATGGAACTACTGAGTAGCAAGGGGAGGTGGAGTAGATGAAGTAAGTGGAGTAGATGGATCAAGTGGAGCAACTGGATCAGGTGGAGCAACTGGGTAAATGGGGAGATGGAGTAGTTGGAGTAGTTGGAGTAGCTGGAGCAACTGGCTAAATAGGGAGTTAGAGTAGTTAGAGTAACTGGAGTAGATGGAGTGAGCAGAGTAAGGTAAATCCAGTTAGTTTGTAGCCAAAAAAAACCGCCCAGCAATCGGGCGGTTTTCAGTACGTTAGCTAACTTATGCCTCTAATGTTTTACTAGCAGCAGGAGCTACTGTTGCATTCTTTCTTTGACGTCTAGCTTTTACAAAATGCAGCAATTCGTAGATTGTAGGCACCATGATCAAGGTGAATACGGTAGCGACGGATAATCCGCCGATAACGACTATTGCCAAGCCTTTGGAAACAATGCTGCCTTCTTCAGCTTTGGAAATTACTAGTGGCAGCATGGCACAAATCGTGGCCACGGCTGTCATAATAATCGGACGTGTCCGGGTAGCGGCAGCTTCCAATAAGGATTCGCGTATAGGCATCTTCTCTTCATTCTGCCTAACACGATCGATTAGTACAATTGCATTCGTTACGACAATTCCGATTAACATCAGGAAGCCGAAGATGGAAGTGACATCAAATGATGTACCTGTAATCATCATGGCAACTATTGCGCCTACAGCAGCGAAAGGAAGCGAGAATATGCTGGCAATCGGTGCGCGGAAGGTTTTGAAGGTGACGACCATGATTAGTAATACAATTCCAATTGAAATGATAATTGTCATAAACAAATCCATGAATTCACTGCTTTGTTGTGCTGCTGCGCCACCTTGAATCAATTCGACACCTGCTGGCAGCTTAAGGTCTTTGGTCTTGGCTTTAATGTCTTTATCAATTTCAGAAAGCTTAGTTGGATCAACTAGAGCGGATACCCGTAAAAATTGTTTTCCATCTTTATGAAGAATGGAATTGGTTTCGTTAGTTTCTTCAATTTTGGCAACGGATGTTAATGCTGCAGGCCCGTTGGCTGTCATGATTTGAATGTTGGATAAATCTGCACTTGTTGTGGGATTTATCAAAGCATCCAAAACTACAGGCGTTTCAGTACCATCAATTTTCATGGAACCAATTGGCGTTTGGTTAAGCAAAGAGCGAACGGACATTGCGATCTCCTGCGGATTTGCTTGTGCTGGATCTACTGTAATGCTATAGCCCGGTTTAGTTACATCTTGATTACTGGTAACCTTAGCAATTCCTGCTATGCTTTTGATTGCTGCAGTTACTTGTGCGGCTGCTTCAGTTAAGTCCTTAGCAGAATCACCGGTTAAATCCATAGTTATGGCTGACGAGCTTCCACCGCTAAATGAGTTAGCGCCCGTATCTAAAACTGCATTAGGATAATTTCCTTTTTGAGCATTGACGCGATCAATAAATTCTTGAGTCTTCGCGTCCTTTTTCATCATGATCTGAAAACTAGCCGTTGTTGGAGCCGTAACACTACCCCATTTAGCATTTTCCTCGGAATTACCTTGCTGTAGGATACTGTTCTTAACTTCAGGTTGGGCGATTATAAACTTTTCTAGTTCGATCGCTTTATCTCTAATAGTAGTAATAGGAGTTTCAGGCGGGTAAGATAAGCTGATCTCCATTTGACTTGCAGTTGAATCACTTACAGCACCTTTTGGCAAATTAAAGTAGATAATAAGGGATCCTAAGAAGAGCACAAACGATAGTCCTATGGAGATGATTTTGTGGTTTAAACTCCATGTCAGAACATTTACCAAACGTTTAGGTGACTTGTGTTCGCCTAGTTTAGCATTACGCAATAACCATGCGCTCATTAATGGAACCACTGTTAATGCTACGAATAGGGAAGATAGAAGTGAGTAAGTAACGGTAAGCGCGAATGGAAGCAAGAAAGCTTGCAAGGAGCCTTGAAGCAATCCAAGCGGCAGGAATACGGCAACTGTAGTTAAAGTTGAAGCTGTAATCGCACGAGCAACTTCACGTGTAGCATCTATGATTAATTCTTTGGAGAATTCCGCTTTTTGAGTTCTTCGGAAAATATTCTCGATTACGACGATACTATCATCGACTAATCGCCCAACAGCAACGGCGACACCACCAAGTGTCAGGATGTTTAAGGTTACGCCAGACTTGGAGAGAAGGAATAAAGTCAACCCTAGTGATAAAGGAATGGAAACAATCGTTATTAAAGTAGAACGAAGGTTTCTAAGGAACAATAGGATAACAATCGTTGCGAACAAAGCTCCGAGCAATACTTCACGCATCATGCTATTTACTGAAGTAACGACTATTTCAGCAGTAGAGTTAACTACCTCTGCTGTTGCATTTGGATATTTAGTTTCTACTTTAGCAGCAAGCTCGGCTACTTCATCACTGATTGCAACCGCATTTGAGCTTGCATCCTTAGTTACTACCAGCATCAATACGTCTTTACCATTCACTCGTGTCAATGTATCGTTATTGGAAGACAATTCAACCGTGGCAACATCCTTAAGCTTAACCCCAGGTGCTACAGTCAGATTGTTTAGTGTCTCAATATCATTTAAATTACCGATTACTTTAAGACCGCTTGTTTTACCATCGATGGATTTCTCACCAACGGAAACAGCTAGGTTCTGTCCTTGTAAAACACCCATTAAAGCTTGAACAGGTATTTTGGCATTGGCTAATTTGTCGGCGTCAGGATGAATGAATACCTTTGAAACCGTTTTTCCACCTAGTACTACACTAGCCAAGCCATTGATATTCTCGAAATCCGGTACAATTTTCTGTTCAGTAAGCTCCATATTCGCTTTGGTAATTCCATCTTTAAAGCTAAGTGACAGCATTGACAGTGGGATCATCGAAGTATTCAGGCGAATAACAAACGGCTTCGACATTCCAGCTGGGAGTACAATAGAACTGATCGCTTCCTGCACACCTGCTGCAGCATCTTTCATTTTTATGTCGGAATCAAAAGTCATATCAATCTTCATAAAGCCATCTGCAGAGGTTGAGAAAGTTTCTTTTCTACCAGTTACACTGGAAACTGCTTTTTCAATTGGTGCAGTTGCATTGTCTAACATAGATTTGGCATCATAGCCTTGTCCTACGACCGTAACGCTAATTTGTGGGAAATCTGCGGAAGGCAAGAACTCCATAGGTAATTTAAAATAACTGAAAATCCCTGACCCCATTATAAGTACCACCATAAAAATTACTGCTGCTTTATTGCCGAACGCCCATCTTGTAAACCATGTCATCTAATCCAAGCCCCTCTCACTTTTCCTAATTATTTATTCTTTTTCTAGTGTAACAAATACTAACATACCTCGGTAAACGCCTTAAGAATGGTTTTGTCCCCCGTCTAGAGGATGAGACGCATTTCCAATACTTTCATTATAAAGTCGGATTATGAACTGTATATGTACTGTTCTACAATTGAAGCAGTTTAATAATTGATTCTGAACAATATTGGGGATTATATTCAATATTCAATTGGTTATTGTAGCGTTTTTGCTGGATTGAACTGTATTCGTCACCCAACAAACGTCTGAACCAAGCTTCAATGGTGCGACTGGACTGAATAGTTTCTCCAAAGCCATGCTCGCTAAAATATTGACAGTTCTCTTCCTCCTGACCAGGAATGGGATTATAAAACAACATTGGAATTCCCTTAGCCATTGCTTCTGTACATGTCATCCCTCCAGGCTTAGTAATTAGCAGATCGGATATATCCATCAGTTTATCAATGTCCTTAGTAAAACCAACAAGATGAATATTAGGGTGCTGAAACCGTGGATCATTGGCTAATCGCTGCATAACTTTTTCATTATTGCCTGTACAGAAAATCAATTGAATTTGGTTACGCCATCTAGCAATATAGGCCATGATTTCCTCGTTGTCAATGAGCCCCCATCCACCACCCATGATAAGGACGGTAGGCATATTATGAAGACCTAGGCTATTTCGGGTTTCTTCCCGATTGGATAACCGCCAGAATTTAGGGTGGACAGGGATGCCTGTAACCTGAATGACTTCAGAGGTGACCCCGCGTTGAATTAGTTTGTTTTTGACTTCGGCGGTAGATACTAAGTAGGAATTAACCGCTGAATCAACCCAAGAGCCATGTGCATCATAATCTGTGATAACTGTGCATAATGGAGTGGACAAGCCAGCACGCTTTAAACGAGAAACAATCACAGTAGGAAATGGATGAGTGCTGATAATTAAATCCGGCTCCAGCTGTTTTATAATGTTAGCTGAGCTAGCATAGAAAATGCGGTGCAGCGCTAATGAGCTCAAGCGGCTCAATGACTTACTATTATAAGATTGATATAACATACCAATTAAGTTTGGGTTGTTAGTTACTGTTTTACGGTATGCGGAGAAAATCCAAGGTGCAATTGTGGGATGCTGGAATGCTCCTAATTCGAGGACTCGCGTTTTTACATTAGATGACAATTGCCGTAACCCCATGGATAAACCTTGTGCTGCTTGGGTATGGCCTGCACCAAACCCTTCTGATAATAGCAGGACTCTTTTTTTTCTCATCATCATAACCACCTTTAAACGCTAATGGAATCTATAACTTAGTATATCTATTCCAGTTAATTGCCGATAACGGCTTGAGAATGGTTTTATTACCCGTCTGGAGGATGAGGTTTTGGATAGTGCGAAAATCGACAATATTGCGAATTGTGCCTAGGCTTGTTGTAAAAATCAAGAGGGGTTGCTATTATAAAAAGGATAGGAACAGAGGATTTTAATACGTTCGTCCTTTTGGGTCAACGTGCGTTTATTTATGGGAGGCTAATTAAGTGGATAATCAATTGATCTTGGAAAATACAATAGACACAGCAGGTGGAGTTGAGGAAATGAATTCTATAGATAAAGCTGTTGTTATGGAACCAGTAACGTGGAGAGATTTCGTACAGCTGGCGAAGCCGGGCATTATTTTTTCTAATTTAATTACAGCCTTTGGCGGGTTTTGGGTAGCTTCCAGATGGGATATAGACTGGGCTTTATTGGTTTTTATGATCATTGGGACGATTCTTGTCATTGGTTCAGGTTGCGTGCTTAATAACTATTTGGATCGGGACATGGACACGAAAATGGCAAGAACGAAAAAGCGGGCATTGCCTACGGGTAAAATGGAGCCTAACGTCGTGCTTTGGTATGGAATTGTAATGGGCATTGTTGGTATGTCTGTCCTCTGGTTTCTGGTAACTCCATTATCAGCTTTACTTGGATTGCTGGGGTTGTTCGTCTACGTATGGATCTATACAGCATGGTTCAAAAGAACTTCGGTGTGGAGTACAGTAGTTGGTGCGATTTCTGGCGCAGTTCCGCCTATTATCGGATATTGTGCGGTTAATGAGCAGCTGGATGCAGGCGCTTGGATCTTATTCGCTATTCTTTTCCTCTGGCAGATGCCGCATTTCTGGGCATTAGGCATTCGTCGAATGGAAGAATATCGTGCTGCTGGCTTCCCTTTGTTGCCTGTAGTAAGAGGTTCTTTTGTAACTAAAATCAGTATGATGCGTTATGTCGTCTTACTTGTTCCAACTTCAGCACTGTTGTATTTATATGGTTATGTAGGCATGATTTATCTGGTTGCAGCTATTGTAATGGGTATCTATTGGGCATATTTATGCCTTAAGGGCTTTAGTGCTAAGGATGAAGAAGCTTGGGCTAAAAAAACATTTATTTTCTCGATTAACTATTTAACGATTTTGTTTCTAATTATTGTTATAGATACGGTTCACGTATGAAGAAGCAGCTCTCAGAGCACTGGTTTAAGCTAGCTACAGTAGGCTTGCTGATTGTTATTATTGCGGCAGTTGCCATCCAAATGAATGGGAAGGGCAAGCCTTCCAAGCTGCCGAAATATAAAGCAGCTGTTGATTTCCAAATGAGCGCATTGGATGGAGAGCAAGTTAGTTTGCAGACCACCAGTGGAAAAGCGCGCTTGATTTATTTCTTTTATACGAGCTGTCCGGATGTTTGTTACCCAACGACTCAGTATATGTCTAAGGTTCAGGATATTCTGGCGGAGCAAGGCGATTTCCCTTCTAAAGCAGCACTTATCTCGATCACCTTTGACCCTAAACGTGACACTGTAGAAAGATTGCAATCGTTTGCCTCGCAGTATCATCCAGATTTAACAGGCTGGAAGTTCTTACGTGGAGACGAGGCAGCTACTAAGGATTTAGCTCTTGCCTACCGAGCACAGGTAGTTAAAGATAATAAAGGGAACTTTGTTACTCACACGAATACAATTGCGCTAATCGATAAAAAAGGTATCGTTCGCAAGTACTACAATGCCAGTGACCTTGAATTGACCCCAAAAATAATTGCAGCTGAAATGACACAGCTTATTAATGAAAAGTAATAGAAGCAATACTCATATAAAAAACCGTACCAGCTCGGATTATTCCGAAAGGGTACGGTTTTTATTTGTGTGAAATTTACGATGAGCTTGGTCAAGGGATAGCAGCCTCGGATGGAACACTTCGCCGTTTTAGAAATCTTATGCTGTAGGCTAGAAGTGCAGGCAGTGCAATATAGAAAATACCGATCAGGATGTAACTGGAATCCTCTGCTGAATACAGTAGTGAAAGTCCCATAAGTAAGCTATCCATAATGGCATGGGTGAAGATCGCGGTAATGAGTCCGTAACGCAAGAACGTATAACTGAAGATAAAGCCAAGCACCGTCACTTCAATCAAACGTGTATAGCTGGGGTAAAGGGAGTAGGAAGTATGGCCAAGCGCCCATATGACACTTGGAATAAGGATAGCTAGAAACCTAAATCTTACTAACTTTTGGAAAAGGATGATCCCGAAAAATCGGAAAATTATTTCCTCGGAAATAGCCGCCATCCATGCAAGCAAAGGGAAAAGTGCTGGCCAAAGCATATTGTACTCTGATTGGCCCGGGTCGTTAATCGCGAATGCATGAAAGCTTTTGCCCGCAATCAAAAACAAAAGCTGCTGCACGCCTATGATAAAGATACAGATCAAATATCCGCGTCCCATCCCATAGAACACATCTGTTCCGAAACGGGCTTCTTTCCAGCGCGGCCAAGGATTCCAGCCTTGCTGCTGCCACATTTGCACACCAGTAACTAATGAGAAATATACGGCAGCAGCCAATAGGATGTTGACTCCAATAGTAAAGATGAGATAAATGATCAAATATACCTGAGCGTTGGTTTCTCCAAGCTTCATGCCTGCTGAGGGTAAAGTATTAAAAGTACCGACAACACTGATAATTAAGAATATGATGGTTAACAACCATCCTCTGCTGAATGAAATCAGCTTTCTACGCACTATAGATAGAACTAAAGCGGTTATCGCAAATATCAGCATGCAGAGCAGACTGACTAAAGACATGATTTGACCGTATCTTTCTTGATTACTGATCCAACTGGAATCTTGTTCAGGAATTGTGAAGCTAATGTGGAAGGCGCTGATATCATTCGCATAGACCCTCACACTCAGCTTCTGCTTGGCATCGCCGATATCTGCCTTTAATTGCTCGAATACCAATAAATATTCTTTATCATTAATAACTGCTGGATTTGGTTCGTAGCTAGAAAGATTGTAGCCTTCTTGCTTAAGAAAACCTTCAGCAGTTTTACGAGCTTTGGATTCGGAGGTTGAGTCAGCCTTTTCATCAACCGCCAAAACCGGAACCTCCCCCGTTTGCCAACCAAACACACGCGGCTGATCCATTTGTACATCTACTATGTATCTGGTTGAAGATAATTCGTCCCATATCTGAACCTGCCAGTAATCTAAGGGGATCAGCTTGTTGTATTTAATTTTATAAGACTTGGTAAGATTATTTTTTTGCAGATAGGCACTTAGAGCCTTACTGGACTCATAGGTAATGCTAGAATCAGTAACAATTAGAGCTGAATATTTGTTATTCAGAAATTGAGTGGCCGCTGCTATAGCTTGAGCTTTAGAAACCAATGGTTTTGCAAGCTCGGGCTGCATGCTGTCATCCTTCTCATAGGCAGCTAATTGAGCGGAACCGAAGAAAAGAATGAAGCCTATTACCGCCAAAAGGAATAGTTTTGCATTAAATCTATGGGGAATCATCAGGGTTATCCTCTCTGCTGGTAATAGTTTATTTGTATGTTAATTTGTTCAGATAATACATCCCAATATTAAACTATTTGAGAGTAGGGATAAATAGATAACAATCCTCGGTTCTAGCGGTAACTTTCTTCACCTGTCTGTTTATGATTAACAGAAAATACTTCTTCAGAAGGGTTAAAATATATATCCGTAGGATTTGGAACAAAAATGTTGCTTTCGTCTAGATAACCTGCATCCCAAGTAGTGTCCTGAATAATCCACCTTTCATCGACCCATGTTTAAATCCAATTATGATTTGTTTCAGTCACATTTGCAAAGGATTCACCTTTTGCAAGTGAGATTCCAGTACCACCAATTATCTTTGTTCGTATGCCTACAGCACGATTCAAGGCAGCTGTGAGTTTTGCGTACCCATTGCAGATGGCTTTTCTGTTTCTCAAAGTCTCTAATGCTGAATAATGGTGTACGGAGTAAAATATGTAATATTTACTAATCTTAACATAAAACGAACCCTATTGGGGGAGTGTCGCAACATATGCGATTGTGTTAAAATGTGAATATACATTTAATAAATTAGAGTTAAAGGGGAGTTAATAAGTGGAAAAGACAGTAAGTGCGCATAAAGACAAAAGAAAGAATGAAAGATTAGCTGAAGTTGCGAGAAAAAAGAAAATGCGGTCTATCATGCTTATCGTAGTTGCTATTATTGCTGTAGCTGTAATCGTTCTTGCTATCATTCAAGCGAATCAACCTAAGAAAGGCTTTCCATTCGATTATGAGAGCCAGCCAACTATTGGACAAGCTAATGCTCCACTTAAATTGGTTGAGTTTGGTGATTTTAAATGCCCAATTTGCAAAGATTTCTCAACTAAAGTTTATCCGCAGCTTAAAAAGGATTTTATCGATACAGGCAAGGCGCAGATGTCATTTATCGACTTTCAAATTATACCGGGATCTATGCCAGCAGCGATTGCAGCTAAATCCATTTTCCATCAAAATAAAGATGCTTTTTGGACCTACTATGATGCGCTTTATGAGGCACAGCAAGATGAACATACAGATTGGGCAACATCAGAGTTTCTAACTAATTTGGCAAAGACGAAGAACATTCCTGTCGATTATGATTTGCTCAAAAAAGATATTGACGATAATGTTTACTTGAAGGAAGTCCAAGAAGAATATAGAACGGCACAAAAAACAAAAATTGGCGGTACGCCAGCGTTGTTTATGAATGGATTTGAAATTCCGCTTAACACAGTTATGAATTACGAGCAATTGAAAGTAATCCTCGACAAGGAGCTTCTAAAACTCAATGCAGAATAGTGGATTAAAGCCATTCATTCAACGGTATAGCGTTCTGCTAGCATGGATCGTGGCATTAGTAGCCATGTTAGGCAGCTTATATTTTAGTGAGATTAAGGATTTTGAGCCTTGCAAGCTATGCTGGATTCAACGGATTTGTATGTATCCATTAGCACTTCTTCTGGGAATAGCCAGCTATCGCAACGAAAGATGGATCATACCTTATGCACTGCCTTTGAGCATTATTGGGGGACTTTTTTCGCTGTACCATTATTTGGAGGAAAGAGTGCCCTATTTAGCAAAAGTGCTGCCTTGTCGAATAGGGATCCCTTGTAATATTCCTTATTTCGAATGGTGGGGATTTATTACGATTCCTTTGATGGCTTTAGTTGCTTTTGTGCTGATCACAATTATTTTATGGATAGGTAAATCACATGAAGATTATACTACTTCTGCTGAAGAAGAAGAGATTTAGGAAAGAATTGCCGTGTTTTGGTGATGAACGCTTGAATGGTTGTATTGGTTGTAGATTCCTCCACATAAATTAATGAGGTTGTGCGTTTGGTCATCTCTAATTCCGTTACATTTCGCATATTAAGGTCATTGTTCTCAAGTAAGCTGTGTCGCAGATAGGACATGGGAAGCAAGGTGGCTACTTTAGTAGTAGAAACCAAGCGAAGAATGGCTTCAAAAGAGTCGATTTCCATCTTCACATTGGGGAAAACGGCATGCCGTTGAAATAATTCATCCATTAGAATGCGGTACCAAGTGCCCTTAGAGAATAGAATCATCGGTAAATCATGAATATCATGTAAATTTATTGTAGGACGATCCATATATGGATGACCATTGGGTAATACTAAACATAGATGATCATCGAATAATGGCACGCAGTTCAATTCAGGGTGGTCGATATAGGAAGCAATTAAGCCGATATCGACTTTTTTATCCTTAACCAAGGTGACGATTTCGTGGGTTTTACCGGTTAATGCTTTGATATCCGTATGAGGGTACTCTGCCGTGTAAAAAGTAATTAAGTCGGGTAAAGTCGATTGCAGCGTCGTCAAGCTTGCACCAATTGTAATGCTGCTTGGTATGTCATCGGATTTAAAAATATTGATTTTCTGCTGCATATCACGAGCTATTGAGCGAATTTGCAGCGCATACTCATAACAGGTATGACCGATCAAGGTAAGCTCCAAGCGTTTGCCTTTTCGTTCAAAAAGCTTAACTCCGAGCTCATCTTCCAAAGCCATAATCTTTCTGGAAAGTGCTGGCTGTGATAAATTTAACTGTCGGGATGCGCGATTTAAGCTCTGCTGTTCCACTACTAAAGCAAAAACAATTAAATTATCCATTCTGATTCCCCCTTATGCATAAAACGCATATATACATATGATATAATAGCACTATCATTATAAGCAATAAAGCGCTAAAATAAATAACGTCAATTCATGTTATATTATGACTGCGGTTTGTGGAAAATATAACAAACTATACTTCAAAGGGGGACCTTTTAACGATGACCGGAAATTCGTTTTATTTTCGCAAGATTCATTCTTTGCTTGGTGTTATTCCAGTTGGTTTCTTTCTAATTGAGCACCTTCTTACTAACTATTCAGCTTTCCAAGGCGGAAAAGAAGGATTTAATGATTCCATTGATTTCCTTAATGGATTGCCGCTTGTATTGCTATTAGAAATAGTAGGTGTATGGCTGCCGCTTCTTTACCATGGTGTGTATGGTTTATATATTGCCTACACCGCTCGCAATAATGTGAGCCAATACGGATATTTCCGCAACATTATGTTTATGATGCAACGTACCACTGGGGTTATCACCCTTATCTTCGTAGCTTGGCACTTTTTTGGTACACGCGTGCAAGTGGCCGTTGGAAATGTGGAGCACTCCGAATTAGGGGGGACCATGCATGATATCCTCACTAACCCGTATTATTTTGCCTTTTATGTAGTTGGGGTTGTCGCAGCTACCTTTCATTTTAGCAATGGGATGTGGTCGTTCTTGGTTAGCTGGGGAATTACAGTTGGACCTAGAGCACAACGAATCTCGACTTTTGTATGGATAGGCGTTTTCTTGCTTATGACAACTATGTTTATTCTTACATTGACGGCTTTTGTAGATCCTGAATTCGCAAGCTTGTCTTCCATTACACCTAGTAACGCTTACGATGTTGGCTTGCTAGAGCAAGTCCTTAGGAGTGTGAACTAATCATGGCAAATTCAAAAGTAATCGTAGTTGGTGGTGGCTTAGCTGGACTAATGGCTGTAATTAAAGCCGCTGAAGCTGGTGTAGCCGTAGACTTATTCTCATTGGTACCGGTTAAACGTTCCCACTCCGTATGTGCGCAAGGCGGGATTAATGGAGCTGTGAATACTAAGGGTGAAGGCGATTCTCCTTGGGAGCATTTTGACGATACCGTATATGGCGGAGATTTCCTTGGAAATCAGCCTCCAATTAAAGCCATGTGTGAAGCAGCACCTGGGATCATTCATTTAATGGACCGTATGGGCGTTATGTTCAGTCGGACTTCCGAGGGCTTGCTTGATTTCCGGCGTTTTGGCGGTACCCAATATCATCGTACGGCTTTTGCTGGCGCTACTACAGGTCAACAATTACTATATGCTCTAGACGAGCAAGTTCGTCGTTGGGAAACAGCTGGATTAGTTACCAAGTACGAGCATTGGGAATTTACTTCGGCGATAATTGATGATGAAGGCATTTGTCGGGGAATTACGGCACAGGACTTGCGCAGTATGGAAATGCATACGTTTGTTGGCGATGCAGTCATTCTAGCTACAGGTGGTCCTGGGATTATTTTTGGTAAAACGACTAACTCTGTTATTAATACTGGAACAGCAGCTAGTGCTGTTTATCAACAAGGTGTACATTATGCTAATGGTGAATTTATTCAGATCCATCCAACTGCAATACCAGGGGACGACAAGCTGCGTTTAATGTCAGAATCTGCGCGTGGTGAAGGCGGACGAATTTGGACCTATAAAGATGGCAAGCCTTGGTACTTCCTTGAGGAAAAATATCCAGCTTACGGAAATCTGGTGCCGCGTGATATCGCGACTCGTGAGATTTTCAATGTTTGTGTCGAAGAAAAGCTTGGCGTGAATGGCGAGAACATGGTCTACTTGGATTTATCTCATAAGGATCCGAAGGAGCTTGATGTTAAGCTTGGCGGCATCATTGAAATTTATGAGAAGTTCATGGGTGATGATCCTCGTAAAATTCCGATGAAGATTTTCCCGGCGGTACATTATTCAATGGGCGGTTTATGGGTCGATTACAACCAAATGACTAACGTTCCTGGCTTATTTGCAGCCGGCGAATGCGATTATCAATATCATGGTGCGAACCGTTTAGGTGCTAACTCATTGCTTTCTTCGATTTTTGGTGGAATGGTTGCCGGGCCTAAAGCGATTGAATATATTAAAGGACTTAAAAAACATGCTGCAGACGTTGCGCCTGAGATTTTTGAGCGTGAGAATAAGAAGCAGACGGATAAGTACGAAGGCTTGTTGAAGATGGACGGTACAGAGAATGCTTACGTAATTCACAAAGAGCTTGGCGAGTGGATGACTAACAACATGACCGTGGTGCGCCATAATAAAAAGCTGCAAGAAACCGATGATAAAATTCAAGAGCTGCTAGCTCGTTATAAGAATATCAATATGACGGATACCGCTCGTTGGAATAACCAAGGTGTTGCGTTCACTCGTCAGCTTCATAACATGCTTGAGCTAGCTCGAGCGATGACAATTGGCGCTTTACAGCGTGATGAAAGCCGCGGCGCGCATTACAAGCCAGAGTTTCCTGAGCGCGATGATGATCGTTTTATGAAAACTACGCTTGCTAAGTATACGCCTGAGAAACCAGTGATCACATATGAGGAAATCGATGTTTCCTTGATCAAGCCGCGTAAGCGTGATTACTCCACCGATAAGAAAAAAGGAGGTGCATGATCATGGCTGAGACTACAACAGCGAGCAAAACAGTTAAGCTGATCGTTACTCGTCAGGACGACCAGACTTCAAAATCGTATACGGAGGAATTTGAAATTCCTTACCGCGCGAATATGAACGTGATTAGTGCTTTTATGGAGATTCAACGTAACCCGAAGAATTCCAAGGGTGAGAAAACGACTCCGGTATGTTGGGAATCCAACTGTCTAGAGGAAGTTTGCGGAGCATGCTCCATGGTGATTAACGGCAAGCCGCGTCAAGCTTGTACTGCGCTTGTGGATAAGCTAGAGCAGCCGATACGGATCGCGCCGATGTCTACATTCCCGATCGTTCGTGATTTAGTTATCGACCGTGGACGGATGTTCACTGCTTTGAAAAAAGTTAAAGCATGGATTCCAATTGACGGTACGTATGATCTTGGTCCAGGACCACGTTTGGCTGAATCCAAGCGCCAATGGGCGTATGAGCTTTCCAAATGTATGACCTGCGGTGTTTGCTTAGAGGCTTGCCCGAATGTGAATGACAAGACGAGCTTTATTGGTCCTGCAGCGATCTCGCAGGTTCGCTTGTTCAATGTCCATCCTACCGGTGAAATGAACAAGGAAGAGCGTTTGGACGCGCTTATGGAAGAAGGCGGCATTGAGGGCTGTGGTAATTCACAGAACTGTGTACGTTCTTGCCCGAAGGGAATTCCGTTAACGACTTCAATCGCAGCAATGAATGCTGATACAACCAAGCATATGTTTAAAAAGTGGTTGGGGTTGTAGTAATCATTTCGAATGGAATATATAAAGACTGTCGAGCAATATTCGACAGTCTTTTCTTTTTGTAGTATTGTAAGTGGGGAAAAGTTAAAATATACCTATTGATGTAACCATAAGGAGCTGC
Organism: Paenibacillus psychroresistens; assembly: GCF_009728935.1. Classification (GTDB taxonomy): domain Bacteria; phylum Bacillota; class Bacilli; order Paenibacillales; family NBRC-103111; genus Paenibacillus_AC; species Paenibacillus_AC psychroresistens. The sequence continues at coordinate 1,804,582 of NZ_CP034235.1, forward strand.
TGGAGTGCGAGGAATTCGGTTTGTTATTTGTTTGATTATGATTTTAAGTGCAGTCTTATTACCCAATTATGTAGAAAAAGTAGATGCCAAAGCAGCAGGGACCAAGGTGCTTCATACTTTTGAAATACCTAAAGATATTAGTTGGCAAATGTACGTAGTTAATAAAGAGAAAAACCTCGTATTGTTTAATGGTGATGATTACATAAGCTACGATTCATCTACTTTTCGTGAAGTAAGCCGATTGAAAAACACTTTTGATAGCTGTGAAGTATCCTATGATAAAATGCTGTTGTTATGTTACAGACCTACGGAGGATCGGACAATTATCAAGAATCCTGCTATTTATAGCTTGCCGAATTATAAGCTAATTGTGGATTTTACGGAGATTGTTTCCCCTTTTGTTTATCAGGATGAGCCACATTGGATATTCGATGAGAATGGCAAGGACATTTATCAATATCATATAGCGAATAAGGGGAATAAAAAAGTCGAATTTACCATCGTCCATTTAGATTTAGCATTAGGTAAAGCTACTACGCTTGTAAAAGAGCAGCCTGAATATTTGATCGGACCAGATAGAGGCGCTGAATTATATGATGATGATCGTTATGTGCATCGTTCAACAATAAATCATGCAATTCCGATTGTTTTTAACTTTGGGTATCATAACAGCAACGTGATCTTACTTAACCCTAAGGATGGGAAAATAGTCAAAGTGATTTCAGGTACCTATGTGACGTATTATGATCCAATTAAAGCAAAAAAAATGGTCGTAAGCAGTGGTAATAAGAATAGCTCTGATGGAATATCTAATGTATTGTCAACAACGGATTATAAGCTATTATATACGATTAGTGATCCAGATTACGGTGGTCCTTTTATATTTGATGAAATAACGAATGAGGATAAATCGATGCTTATTCTATCCCTTTTCAAGAATAGCAAAGCAGCCATACGTAGTTATTCTATTGCAGACGGAAAACCAATTGGCAAGATTGTCTTATCCAGTAAAGCTTGGATAAAACCCATTAAGGGTAACTATATTTATATTAGTGATAATCTTATGCTCGACAATCCGCAGCGGAACAAATGGATAGTCAATATGCGAACCTCCAAGACGGTTTATATATTTCCGAAGAATACTCAAATCCATCCAGAGTTTGGATACGGATCAAATATTATAATAATGAGTAGTGGAAAACTGCAGGTTGTTGATTATTCAGCCTTTTTAAAATGAAAACCAAAGCAAAGCAAAAGCCCCTTTAATTTAGGGGCTTTGTTATTTCGTTATGATGAAGCTCCTCTTGATGGAGTAAAAATTGTTTCCCATACTCTCCGTGATTATGAATATGTGCTTCTTCCATTTGAATGGTGGAATGAGTGATGCCGTATTTCTCTTTTAATGTTTCATTGATAGCAAGAATAATACAGAACGGTTGAATACTATTATTAATAAAAACATGTGCAGTCAGAGAATAATGATCGGTGGAGATAGCCCAAAGATGCATTTCGTGAACGTCTTCGACGCCTTCAACCTTGGCAATATTTGCACGCATTTCGTCCAAATTAAACTTTTCTGGAACGGATTCCATAAGGACGAGGAAGGCCTCACGAATAATTTTAGTCCCACCATAGAAAATAATACCGCCAATGACCATACTTATGATCGGATCAGCCCTTAAATAATCGGTATAATAGATAATGATTGCCGAGATGATAACACCTACTGAGCTAAGCAAATCACCGAAAAAATGCCAGAGCGCGCTTTGCACATTTAAATTGTCTTCTTCTTTCATGCTGCGGCTGAGTACAATGGTTAACGTCAGATTAACAACAAATCCGATGCTGGCAATGGTGAGCATTAGACCCATTTTAACAGGTTCAGGATGAATAATTCGGTTAATTCCTTCTATAAAGATCCCGATAGCAATAACGGCTAATGCAAGCCCATTTAGAAAAGAAGCAATAATCTCGAAGCGGAGATAACCAAAGGTAAACCTGGCATTAGGCGCTCTTGTGGCCAAATAAATCGCAAACATGCTAAGTCCCAATGCTAATACATCGGAGATCATATGGGCTGAATCAGAGAGCAGCGCGAGAGAACCGGATAACAAACCGCCGATAATTTCAACAACTGTAAAAAAGGCTGTGAGTATAAGTGTAATCCATAGTGTATGACGTGATTTGGATTGTTCCTTCACATGGTTGAGATGGTGGAAATCGTATGTATCTGCAGTTGTCATTGTATTCGCCATCCTTATTTAGAATTATTATAATGTAATAATTATTATACTATGAGTTAGTAAATCAGGCAATGATAAACTCCACCCAATATTTGTAATACAATTGAAATATAACTGTTACGGTCCTTTAACATAGTTAGGTTATTATAATAAACAAGACCCCCTTTTAAAATAAACTTTTTGAAGACCAGCCCCCGACGGGCCGGTCTTCCTTTTTGTTTGCAAGCTAATTATAGTGGCTCCAGAGCTGAGGGGCTTTTTTTGTACGTTCGGGGGAAAACGGTACGTTGACAAAGCGCTAAAGCCAGGAATAAGATGATTAGTTATATGGGCAGCTCTTAATAATGCTAAAATGATAGTTTGAAGATCTGAGAGCGCTTACTATTCAAAGGGGAGTGGCAAAGATATGAAAGGGGCAACCTTCACACCGGTATTCAGAAAATTCATAATTTCCTATCTGATCGTGCTGCTGCTGCCAAATATATCAGGTTATTTTACTTATAGGGCAGCCATTGATGCAGCATTATCTAGCTCAATAGAGAATAGCAGAATACTGCTTAATCAAAGTAAAGAGATTCTTGAAACCAGATTGAAGGAGGTAGAGACTTTTACGAAGCAGCTTGCGATTAATCAGGATCTAACTAAGCTGGTGAGCGAGAAGATGACTGGAGATACATACAATGTTTATGGACTATGGAAAATGTCACGGGATATTTCGAATTACAATCGGACTAATGATTTTCTGCAAAATTTCTATATTTATTTAAAAAACTACAATGTTGTTATTACACCTGAATCTGTATTCTTTCGACCAGAGCATTTTTATGTAGGTAACCATTATGAGGATCTCTCTTTCACGCAATGGGAGGAGTCCATACTGAAAAGCACTCATGAGTTTGTAAGCTTCCCGCTGCAAGCGTATACCCGGGGAAATGTGCAAACTTCTGTAATTACATTTGTCCAATCGTTGCCATTAAACAGCTTCAACAACCCTAAAGCGACTGTAGTTGTAACGATTGATGAGCAGAAAATCCGGCATTTGCTGGAAAGTATGTCAAGCCACAATGGCGGCTGGGCCTTTATTACGAATCCTAACGGAAGTACGATGGTTTCTCAGGGGATTGAGCAATCCGAGATTAAGAAGCTATTCCATGTGCCATCGGGACAAGCAGGAGATCAGGAGCGAATCGAGAACGGAATGCTGCTGATTTCAATCAAGTCTGGTACGACAGGCTGGTTGTATACGGCAGGCATACCCGAGAAGAGCATTAAGGAAAAGGCAGACCAAATTAAATATGCAACATGGATTTTTACTGCTGTGACCTTGATTGTGGGGCTCTTGATTATTGTGCTGTTAGCCTATAGAAACAGTGCACCGATCACTCAGTTGATTAGCGTTTTTAAGGAATTGTCAGGTTTGGAGCCACTGAGCTCCAAGAATGAATATGTTTTTCTGGCAGGCAATATCTCCAAATTGATTACTAATAATAAGCAGTTGGAAGCAGAATTGGACAAACAACTCCCATTGTTAAGAGATGCTTTTATCAAAAGGCTTCTTGCTGGTGAGTTTCTCTCGCTTCAGGAGATTGAAGCGGTGTCCTTGCAAACCGGTATTAAGCTTAATGCGGAGAACGGTTATGTAGGTCTTATCAAAATAAACGGTTACAGTAGAATGGATAGTGAAGAAATTATCCATGAATTGAGCTTGGCTCGTCTGGCTATTAAACCATTACTAAGTGAAACAGAATTGAAGCTTTTATTAACAGACTGGGGCTCCGATAAAATTGCTTTCCTATATTTGCTAGGAGAAGGTGAAGTTATCGGGGAGAACAGCAGGTTTGAGCAGCAGCTGTTACAGCTTACAGAGAGCGCTTATAGTCAGTATAGAATGACGATTAGCATTGCAATAGGCGGCTCATACCAAACTTTAAGGGATATCAGCAAATCCTTTGATGAGGCGCAGCAGGCGATGGATGCCGTTTATACCGGTGAGAAGCGAATATCCTGGTACAAAGAGACGGTAAGCGAGTCGGCTATGTACTATTATCCAATTGATACGCAGCAGCGGCTTCTGAATACTTTAAAGGCTGGAGAAATAGATGAAGGCTTACGTATTTTGGACCAAGTATTCTCACGAAATTTTAGCGGCCGAGAGCTTTCTTATGAAATGAAGCAGCAGTTTATCAGTGAGCTTAAAGGGACGTTGCTTAAGCTGCTGGACCAAAAACCGTTTCAGGATGAGAAATTCTCCGAAACAGTTAAGCATCAAATTGCACAAGTCCAGCCAATGGATGACGTTGATCAGCTAAGAGTCAGCTTTGTGTTGATTATGAAAGAGATTTGTAATGTCATCGCCAAGAAAAAAAACGATTATAATAACGAAACCATCTATGCGATTAAGCTGCATGTCGAGAATGAATACACCAATTCCGATCTATCCATTTATCAAATCGTTGAATCTGTTAAGCGGCCAGAGAAATTCATCTCTCATTTATTCAAGGAACAGACAGGAGAGAACTTATCCGATTACCTGGAACGTGTACGAATTGATAAAGCAACCGTGTTGTTAATGGAAAATCAGCGGACGATCGATGAGATTGCTGTAATGGTTGGATACAATAGCGGACATTCCTTCCGGCGTGCGTTCAAGCGGGTGAAGGGAGTCTCGCCGACTGTCTTCCGACAAACATCAGATTAAATGCGGGACCTATCTACGGATGGGTCTTTTTTTTGTGCTTAGTTGGCGTGGTTGCTCGGAAATTGTACGCGATTGGAAAAATGTACGTTTTCAAAAACGACCCAATATGTACGTAATGAACGGAAATTGAACCTTTACGAGGTAGGGGGATTGTCGGTAATATCGGAATTGAGAAAGCGCTAACATATTGCAAGGGGGGGAGTTCATCTGGCGACAAGAGCAAGCAAAAGCTTTAAAAGACACTGGCAGCTTTATCTGCTGGCGGTTCCGCCTATTCTTTATTTCCTAATATTTAAGTACGTTCCAATGATTAACGCTGTGCTGGCATTCAAGGATTACAACGTAATTAAAGGGATCTGGGGCAGCCCGTGGGTGGGTATGAAGTATTTTGATTTATTTTTCAATAATCCGGCTTTCCGTACATTGTTAAAAAACACCTTGTTCGTTTCTTTGTATCAGCTGGCGGTTGGCTTTCCGATTCCGATTCTGCTTGCAATTGCACTAAATGAAGTGAGCAGCGGCAGGTTCAGAAAGTTTGTGCAGATGTTAACGTATGCGCCTTATTTTATCTCGACAGTTATCATGGTTTCCGTAATCGTACTTTTTCTTTCTCCGCGTCTTGGTATTGTTAACACGTCACTGGTTATTCTGCAGTCATCTACTTGGCGGCACTTGCTGGTGTGGATCCTTCACTCTATGAAGCAGCTAAAATGGACGGGGCCTCGCGTTTTCAGAAAATTATCAATGTTGATATTCCTGGGTTAATACCTGCCGCTGTTATCATTCTTATTCTTAGCGTGGGCAATATTATGGCAATTGGCTTTGAGAAGATCTATTTGCTGCAAAATCCGCGGGGACCGATTGTTCCTTACACTGATCTATTTAATCTTATCTCTTGTTTCACTGGTGGTGCTGTATTCCCTGATTTATATCATTAGCTCTTCATTTAGCAGTCCCAGCGCTGTGACTTCCGGAGAAGTCTGGTTATGGCCGGTTGATTTATCCCTAAAGGGATATAAAGCGGTGTTTCAGAATGATGATGTAGTCAAAGGTTACGCCAATTCGTTGATCTATAAAAGTGCTGGAACGTTAATTAGTGTAGCACTCACCATCATGATCGCGTATCCTTTGTCGCGGAAAACGGTTTTTGGCCGCAGCATGGCAATGATCTTTATCACATTTACGTTATTATTTTCTGGAGGTTTAATTCCTAATTATCTGGTGGTGAAAGCAGTAGGACTGATCAATACACGCTTCGGTCAACTGTGTAAGTCCATAAATATTGCCATCTGGCGATGTAACCATAGCTTTATAGTAGGGATTTAAGGCAGTCCCTTTTTATAGAGCGTTAATTTGACGTTTACTCCAAAACATAAGGAATGGTTAACGGACCTTGAGGCAATACAGCAATAGTCATGCCAGTCCCGTACTTTTCTGCAAGCTTATCCAACGTTTCCGTCATATTCGTCACAGGCTCCATCATCGCTAAACGAATATCAGTATCGGACAAAGTAGAGTAAACATGAACATCGGCCCAAACTTGGATGACATTTTGCTTCTGCACCTGCCATTGATCATATAGCTTAAAGGTGGGATCTTCGATCATTCTCAGCAGAGCTGCCGGTGAATCTGCCATTTGCAATATTTTGGCATAGTTTCCGTGGTTGGGTAAACCGTCAGAGCATTCCGCTGCACTTATGATGGTGCCGCCTTGCTTAACGATCTTGTGTGCAGCGCTCATTCCTTTGACAGCTTGGTACAGGTTCTGATCAAGCGGATAGCCAGAGTTGGATGTGATAACTACATCAAATCGCTCCTCGCACTTAACCATGGAATGCTCCCGCATATAGGCGCAACCTCTTGCATGTGCAGCGAACAGCTCACCTGCAAAAACCTCGGTAATTTCTTTACGATTGTTTAGTGTCACATTCAGCAGAAATTCCGGCTTGCACATCAGATTAACCTCGCTAGCCATCTTTTGCAGAGGATTGTTGACCATATTGCCCCAGGTAGACAAAGGATCGCCGATCATTCTTGCGTTATGGAAGGTCATTATGGTTTCAAGCCCAGCAATTCCAGGCATGATTCCTTTACATCCCCCAGAAAACCCGGCAAAAAAGTGAGGCTCAATGAATCCAGTTACAATGCGGAAATCAGCCTCGACATAGGCTTTATTCAGATAAACATCGCAGCCAAAAGAGCTTTCTCCGACCTTTACCAGCTCCTCAGGAACCAGACAATGATGATTGATTACTTTAATATGGTCGACGACCCATTCCCCGAGCATTTGCACAAATTCCTCGCGGGTTTGATCACGATGTGTCCCTGTTCCATTTAGGATAGTAATCTGCTCCAGCGGAACATGGGGAAGCTCTTTCAAAATCCATGGAATTAACTTATCATTAGGTGTCGGACGAGTAATATCACTAATTACAATAACGACCTTATGTGTTTCCTTGACGAGATCCTTAAGTGGAAAGGTGCCAATTGGATTGCGTAAAGCTGCAAGTACTCCTTGCTCTTCATCGGCTAGGCCTGCTATTTCCTTAGGTTCAAGCACGACAGAATGATCGGGAAGATCGATGGTTAAGCCTTGTTTACCATACATTAGAGTGGTTTGCATTCTATTTGGCCTCCAGATTGGTATTGTGCAAATATTTTGGCGCGAAGGTACGAATTACTTGTTCTGCACGTTGTTCCAAAAGCTCTGCGGCTTTTTCAATCGCTGTTTGTAAAGACATGGGACTGTTGACGATGCTGTGCACACTCACAATACCATAGGGGTATAGCTGCTCGATCCCATTCCCAATCGAACCAGCTAGCACGATAGTAGGCACTCCGTATTTTAAAGCTGCTTGAGCGACACCCATTGGCGTTTTGCCAGAAGCTGTCTGAGCGTCTATTTGGCCTTCTCCGGTAATCACTAAATCGGTACCTTCTAGATGATCGCATAACTGGGAATATTGGATAACGACATCAATGCCGCGTTTCATCTCAACAGGGAAAAAAGCGAGGAACGCTCCGCCAATACCGCCAGCAGCACCTGCTCCAGGCATTTCATGCAGCTTAATACCTGTTTTTGCTCCAATAATATCTGCCCATGCTGTCATATAGCTTTCCAGATTTTCTACCATCTCCAGAGTTGCGCCCTTTTGAGGTCCATACACACGAGTTGCACCGTGCAAGCCAATAAAAGGATTCTGTACATCACAAGCGAGCAGAAAGCTGGATTCAGCTATTCGCGGATCAAACTTACTATCGTCAATAGCCGATATATATTGTAAAGCTGCTCCACCAGTACCAACAGATTGCCCTGAGGTATCGATAAGCTTCATCCCAAGTGCTTGCAGCATGCCTGCTCCACCATCATTGGTTGCGCTTCCGCCAATTGCCAATATGAAATTACGGCATCCAGCATCAAGTGCGTGTTTAATCAGCTCGCCTGTACCGTATGTTGTTGCTAGTAGGGGATTTCGTTGGTCTTCCGTCAATAAACAAAGGCCGGAGGCGCTTGCCATTTCAATAATACAAGTTGCATTAGGTTCAATAATTCCGTACATAGCTTCAACTGGTGCTCCAAGCGGGTCGGTCACAGTGACTTGAATTTTCTTGCCATTTGTTGCAGCAATTAGACTGTCCAATGTGCCTTCACCACCATCGGCCATGGGTACTTTAACCGTTTCAGCATCCGGCATATAGCTTTTTATTCCTCTTTCGATGGCTTTCGCTGCATCTGCGGCCGATAGACTGCCTTTAAAAGAGTCAGGTGCAATAATAATTTTCACAGGGGAACCTTCTTCCGTTTCACATTAACCGCTTTGCTTTAGTATACCTTGGAACAGTTGGTAAAGATTCAGTCCATTGCACAAAAAAAACGTTTTCAACAAGGGAAGTTTTGGCTAAAAGAACAAGTGTTTTGAATCCATGAAGCAGTCAGGAGGTGGTTGAATTATGTTGAGTCGTGAAATTGCCGAAAATATCGTACGAGAAACGATGAAACGTTTGCGTCAAAATATTAACATCATGAATACGGAAGGCGAAATTATCGCTTCAGGAGACCCAGCACGTGTCGGGAAAAGGCATGAAGGATCTTTGGAAGTAATTCGTACGGGTATGCCTCTGATTATTGATGCCGATAATCAAGCTGAATGGCTAGGGAGTCAACACGGCATAAACTATCCGATTGTCTTCTTGCAGCAAATCGTTGGAAGTATTGGAATTACAGGCAATCCAGAGGATGTTGCTGAATTCGGCGAGCTTGTTAAGATGACTACAGAGCTCATGTTGAACCAAATGGAGCTAAGCTCTCGCCAAGAATGGCGAAATCGAACTATGGAAACGGTGATTGAAGAGATTGTTAAACCAAAGTATAGTAAAGCAAAGCTGGACGAGCTTTTGCAGCTGCTGCAAATTAACTTGAGCCCGCCGTTTCATATATGGATCCTGCAAACCGAAAAAAGTATGGAGCATCATTCTCAGCTGGTTCGTAAATTTGAAGAAATCATTGGGAGTCGACATTTGTTAAGTGCAGTAGAGAATCCCTACAAAGTGGTTTTCATGATTTTTGGCCATAGTGAGCAGCAAATTATTAATAAATGTCAATTGCTGCAGAGCAAGCTTTGGCACAATGATTTTCCTTTTCGGGTAGGTTGTTCGTTAGAGACCCAAACAATGGAAGGAATAGCTTCCTCTTTTCATGAAGCTGAATTAGCACTAAAGCTGGGAGCTAAACACGAAATTATGAGCAGCTATGCAGGGCTGGAGCCCATAAGCATCGTACATTTATCAGACTCTGAGATTAAGAATAGATTTGCTGAGCGTATTATGGCCTTATTGTCACAAACAGCTTTGGAAACACTAAGGGTTTTTTTCGATAGTAATATGAATATTCAGAAAGCAGCAGATGAGCTTTTTATTCATAAGAATACACTGCAGTATCGTCTGAAAAGAATAAAAGAATCAACCGGATATGATCCGCAAACCTTTCAAGATGCAGCTTCCTTGCAAATTGCAATCTGGATAATCCAAATGCAACCTTTTAGATAATGGACTCGTCTTAGGGATAGGAAAATAAAACGAGGTAGGTGGGATATTATGATGAAATTCAAATGGAGTGCCGTTTTAACATTTTTACTTGTGTTTACTTTGATGACAGGTGGTTCAGCTTTGGCTTTTAGCGACATTAATGACACTGTAGGCAAAGAAGACATAATGGCTCTAAAGGATAAGGGGATTATAAGCGGCATCTCAGATACAATCTTTGCACCAAACGGCAAGCTGTCTTATGCTCAAGGAATAACGTTAATTACCAAAGGCTTGAATTTGAATATCAATGCAATGTCATTTTTCAAAGAACCAAAGGCTAGTGATTTTTTTACAAAAGTATCGGATAAAGCTTGGTATGCACAGTCTCTAATGTTTGCTCAGCTTAATGGGTTGACCTTGCCTAAAGATTTGGATCCAAATAAGTTGATGACTAGAGAAGAATTCACAAATTATTTAATTGAAGGAATTAATACTACGGGAGATTACCCGATGATTATGATGTATGCGGTAATTAACGACGAAAAAGATGTTAATACGCTCTACATGAACAGTATCCAACAGGCTTTGATTACGAAAATTGCCTCAGCGGATAAAGATCAGAACTTTTATCCTAAACGTGCGATTACACGTGCTGAAGCAGCAGTTATGTTAGCTAAAGCGATTGAATTCGTAGAAACTAATAAAAACAATGTAATTCCGCCGGCACCGGTTAATGAGTTCCCGAATGCAGAAGTAAGCTACACAGCTACTCCAGTAACTAGTGCTGTTTACCAAGTAGATTTGACTTGGAAGCAAGCACCAAGCCCTGGACATAGCATTAAGATTGAACGGATCGAATTTCAAGGTAAACAAGCGTTGATTTTTTACTCCTTGCAGAAGCCTGTTGAGGGTAGTATGTCCGCACAGGTGCTTACAGATTTAAAAGCTTCAACTTATGTAGATTCTACTTATGAGGTGCAATTGGTGAGAAGTGAGGATGCCGTTGTTACAGGCGGTTTTGATCCTATGGATCCAACACAAAGCACTGGAATTATTAATCCGGAAACAGGAACCTCGCAGTCTTCAGAAGGATCTGCAGGTCAATAATTAATGTGGAAAAATCTTCTTGCTCATAGAGCAGGAAGATTTTTTTGTTTTTCTAATTTGCGATAATCGGATGGAGTACATTTTTTGTGCCATTTAAATAACTTAATGAAATAGCTGGGATTCTCAAAACCAACCTCCATAGCAATATCAATGACTTTTTTGTCGGAATGACTAAGCAGCTTTGCCGCTTGGTTGATTCGCACTGTATTGATATAGTCCATGGGGGTTTTTCGGACCATAGCTTTAAAAAAACGGCAAAAATGCCCTTCGCTCATCGCAATAACAGAAGCTACGTCTTTAATTTGAATCCTTAACGGATAACTCTCATCAATGAACTGCAGCACTTTTTTAAGTCGTTCTATTTTATAGATATTGGTTGTAATCGGTTGGTCTTGAGGGATTTCTTGTAGGTTTGCAATGAATCCAGCGAATAGGTTATAGAGCTTGGCTTTAATGAGCAATTCATAAGCAACGGGTTTCTTCTCAAAAAACTCGACAATACTTACTAACTCAGCGATGAGTGAATTCTCCCAGAATGTATGAGGTTTGAGGAGGCTGGGGAGAAACAAAGTTTGTTCCAGTAAGGGATCGATATATTTACTCTGAATAACATCATAGGTTCGTCCACTTAAGAGATTTAAATCAAAGACAATAGCGTAAACTAGGCAAGGTGTAGATAAATCCGCAACAAACCCTGCATGTATCGTTCCGCTTGGAATAAACAAGGCATCACCTGCCTGAAGCTCATGTTTAATAGTGCCCAACCAAAAGACGGCAGTGCCTTCTTGCATGTAAAGGAATTCAGTTTCCTCATGCCAATGATAGTCAAATAGGGTATGGCTTTCGTCTTCAATGACTTGATAAACGCCCATCGGGAATGTAATATTCCCATGAACTCTGTTTTCGTGAAGTATATCTTTGTTCATGTGGGGCCTCCGCTGATGAATATCAGTATTGTGCTATTAAATGCGCATAATCATGCAAGACAGCGATTTCACATATCAGTATTATTGTAGTTAAGTTAACTAAGAAAATCAATTCTTTGGAGGCATTAGGATGAAATTTAGTGATGGCAATTGGATGGTTCGTGAAGGTTTTCAAGTGATCAATCCTGTAGAAGTGTATGATTTTAAGATTAACCCGCAATCTTTAGAAGTATTTGCACCACCCAAGCATATTGCAGGAAGAGGCGGGCAGTTGGACACACCGCTAATGCATATTCGTTACTCTTCGCCGATTCCGAATGTGATTTGTGTACGAATGACGCATCATAAAGGCAAGCAGGATCTAGGGCCACATTTTTCGATTAATCAGAGTCAGAATAATCCGCTTGAAATCACAGAAACTGAAGCAGCCTTGAGCTTGAAGAGTGGACAGCTAAGTGTTGATATTCGCCGTGAAGAGCCTTGGACCGTTGAGTATTTATGGGATAATAAACATCTTACCAGCAGCTCAAGCAGAGGCATGGGTTATATTCGCTCAGTAGACAATACTTATGTACGTGAGCAGTTGGACCTGTCTGTAGGTGAATTTGTTTACGGGCTTGGCGAACGTTTTACCTCTTTCACTAAAAATGGGCAGAGTATGGATATGTGGAATCGAGATGGGGGGACTAGCACAGAGCAGTCCTATAAAAACATTCCTTTTTATATAACCAACAAAGGCTATGGTGTATTCGTTAATCATCCTGAAGAGGTTTCTTTTGAGGTTGGCTCTGAAAAAGTATCCAAGGTTCAATTTAGTGTTAGTGGAGAATACCTCGAATATTATATTATCGGTGGAGCTAATTTGAAGGAGGTATTAGGCAACTATACTTCTTTGACAGGCAAGCCGGCATTGCCGCCTGCTTGGACCTTCGGACTTTGGTTAACGACTTCGTTTACGACTAATTATGACGAGGCAACTGTAACCGGCTTTGTTGAAGGCATGGCTGAACGGAATTTACCACTGCGAGTGTTCCATTTTGACTGCTTTTGGATGAAGGAATTTCATTGGTGTGATTTTGAATGGGATTCACGTATTTTTCCTGAGCCTGAGCAGATGCTTACTCGCCTTAAGAGCAAGGGCTTAAAAATCTGTGTTTGGATCAATCCCTATATTGCGCAACGCTCCCATTTATTTGACGAAGGTATGGAAAAAGGCTATTTGGTCAAAAGAGCCAATGGGGATGTTTGGCAATGGGATATGTGGCAGCCAGGGATGGGGCTTGTTGATTTCACTAATCCAGCAGCCTGTGAATGGTATGCATCCAAGCTTAGCAAGCTGATAGATATGGGTGTAGACAGCTTTAAAACAGATTTCGGTGAGCGTATCCCAACTGATGTTGTTTATTATGACGGTTCCGATCCGGTTAAAATGCACAATTATTATACTTTTCTCTATAACAAAGTGGTTTTTGATGTTTTGAAGGCTAAGCTTGGCCATAATGAAGCTGCTGTTTTTGCAAGATCTGCAACGGTCGGCGGGCAACAATTCCCGGTACATTGGGGTGGCGATTGCTCAGCGAATTATGAATCCATGGCGGAAAGCTTGCGTGGCGGACTTTCACTTGGGCTGTCTGGTTTTGGCTTTTGGAGTCATGATATTGGGGGCTTTGAGAACACTTCGACAGCAGATGTATATAAACGTTGGATTGCATTCGGCTTGTTATCCAGCCATAGTCGCTTGCACGGGAATCAATCCTACCGGGTGCCTTGGACTTATGACGAAGAGGCAGTTGATGTTTTACGCTTTTTCACGAACCTAAAATGCAGCCTGATGCCTTATTTATTCGCTGCGTCTGTAGATGCATCTGTGAAAGGGTTGCCTGTAATGCGTGGAATGGTGTTAGAGTTTGCCGAAGATCCGACTACACATCATTTGGACCGTCAGTATATGTTGGGTGATTCCTTATTGGTAGCTCCGATTTTTAATGATCAGGGCGAAGCAAAGTTTTATCTGCCGCAAGGAACTTGGACCAACTTCTTCACAGGTGAAAGTGTACAGGGAGAAAGATGGATTAGCCAATCACATACTTACTTGAGCGTACCTTTATTTGTTCGTCCTAACTCAATTATTGCTGTAGGGAACAATAATAATTTACCGGATTATGATTACGCTGATGGCGTAGAACTGCAAGTGTATGGCTTTGAGAACGATGCAAAAGCATCCACTGTTGTTTATAGCACAGATGGACAAGCTGAAATAACCGTTACAGTGAAGCGAGTCGGGAAAGAGTTAACTGTAGAAGTTGAAGGCAGCAGCAAGCCATGGACTGTTGTGGTAAAGGGGATAAAAGAGTTCTCATCTATCGAAGGCGCAGCTACAGCAGTTGAAGCGACAGGATTGCGTTTATTGCCAAATGATGGTCAAACAAAACTAGTATTACAACTGAGTTAATTTCTCGATAATATTGTTTACGTTAGTAAAAAGTTCATGTACAATTTAAACAGCGGAAGCACCGCCAAACGAGAGCATTTATCGTTTGGTTGGTGCTTTTTTGTTTTGTGGAAATTGAGATTGGATGGAGGCTTACAATATGGCAATGGATCATGATCGTCTTTTTAAAGAGCTATTAGGCACTTTTTTTGCCGAGTTTATGGAGTTATTTTTCCCGAGTATTTACAATGCAATTGATTTTGGGCATGTTATCTTTTTGTCCGAGGAGGTATTTACTGATGTTACATTAGGGGAAAAGCGTAAGGTCGATGTATTAGTTGAAACCAAGCTGCACGGTGAAGATGCGATTATCATCGTGCATATTGAAGCACAAGCAAAATATCAAGATTATTTTGCCGAGAGGATGTTCCTATACTATAGTCGGTTATACGAGAAATATCGTAAACGAATTATTCCAATTGCCATTTTTAGTTACAATGATCGGAAGGATGAGCCCAGCAGCTTCACAATAGAGTTTCAGTTTGAAGAGATTCTAAAGTTCCGATATTATATAATTGAATTGCGAAAGAAAAATTGGCGTGACTATATAAAGCATCCCAACCCGGTGGCCGCTGCACTTTTGAGCAAGATGCGGTATAATAAAAGCGAGCGAGTGCAGGTAAAGATGGAGTTTTTACGTATGCTCTTGCGAATGGAGCTTGACCCAGCGCGAATTCAATTAATTACAGGTTTTTTTGATATGTATTTAGAGTTAGATGATATAGAGGAACGAAAGCTGCAGGCAGAAATTCACAAGCTTAATCCAATAGAGGAGGGAAAAATTATGGAGTTAAGAACAAACTGGGAAAAAAAAGCCGAGCTTCGTGGGGAATTAAAGGGAAAACTCGAAGGGAAATTAGAAGGAAAACTAGAAGGAAAACTAGAAGGAAAGCTTGAAGGAGAACGAAAAATCCTCAAGAAGTTTATCCAAGCCCATTTTGGTGAAGCGAGTAAAGGGATGCTAGAGCAGGTAGCAGCTTTGACGGATCTGGATATTATAGATCAACTAACCGATCAATTATTCCAAAATGCTAATTTGGTTGAAGCAAAAAGATTGGTTAATGAAGCCTATACCAAGCAGCATTCAAAAGAATAAAGTCGATACCCAAATCAATTAGACCACAAGGTTAACTCCTTTGTGGTCTTTTTATACTTCCGAAATTCACTTAGGTCCTCTCCATTTATATCCAACACCAACTCCAATTAATGCTAACCCATTGATGAGAAAGACCATGGGAATACCAACCCATCCACCAAGAAAACCGCCGAGCACAGGTCCAGCCATCATCCCCATTTGATTCGCGGATTGATTAAGGCTGAAGGCTCTGCCTCGAAAATCGGGTTCCGTATATTTGACAATAAGCGAGCTTAAAGCTGGATATACCGCTGCAAAAAACAAGCCGTAGCTGAATCGGAGAATGCCGAACCCGAGCAAATGGTGGGTGCCTAATTGCAGCAGGTTCCCAATTCCACCCCCGATTAAGCCGATGAAAAGGGTTTGGGTGTAGCTAATTCTTTGGCCAATTCGCCCCCAACGTGGAGCCATTATCACAGTGGCCACTCCAACTGCTGAGAAAATGATTCCAGAGCTCAATGAAGCATTGCTCGCGTTATTACCAATTTGAATTACGTATAAAGTAATCAGTGGTTCAAGAATCATCACGGATGTTGCAACAAGCATTGTTATTCCGAGCACGCCCATCAATTGACGGTTATGTGCAGCTGATTTTAAATCACTCCACACACCAGAACGTGCTGCGGAGCGATTGAAATGGCCTTCTTTGACGCCAACCAAGCCGATAAAAGCAGCTACTAGAACAACTATTCCAGACAAAAGAAAGGATTCGCGATTGCCAATCAAGTGGCTGACAAGACCGCCGATTAAAGGCCCAAGGACACTTCCTGCTGCAGATGCTGTGGACATAACACT
This sequence comes from Paenibacillus psychroresistens, assembly GCF_009728935.1. Classification (GTDB taxonomy): domain Bacteria; phylum Bacillota; class Bacilli; order Paenibacillales; family NBRC-103111; genus Paenibacillus_AC; species Paenibacillus_AC psychroresistens. Next base: position 1,821,002 of record NZ_CP034235.1, read on the forward strand.
TAGGGCATAACCGACTTCTTTTTCGGGCGTATTAGTTGCAATCAAAGCTATGGAAGCAGGCACAAAACCAGCTAATAACCCTTGAAAGATCCGTACAATTAAGAATATATAAGGGTCGTGTACAAAAAAGGTAGCAAAATACATCACGCTTAAACTAAAGCCAGAGCGAATTAACATCGGTTTTCGACCGTATTTATCTGCAAGTGATCCCCAAAAAGGTGCAATTAAGGCACTAGCTAAAAAGGATACTCCAAAGGTAATGCCCGACCAAGCTTCCAAGCCTTTAGTAACACCTAACTCCGTATTAAGAAAAATAGGTAAAAACGGTACGGAGATCGTATATGCCATGCTGCAGAAAAACACACCAATCCATAACATCACTAAATTTCGTTTCCAATATGACTCCATGTGCTTGACACCTCATTGCGAATCATCGATTTGTATCACCATTATATAACTTTTCAAAAACAAATTACAAAAAAGTGAGCGGAATAGACGGAATTAGAATTTAAAAAGCTTTGTTAGTTTTATGTCGAATTTTGCGGTAAAATGGAATGAGCATACTTCATTCTGGGAGGCCATAGCATGTTTGATTTTAAAGAACACTTCATAATTTCACGGTTTCTTAGGTTTGGACAAGTATGCTTAGCAGCACTAATAGGTATTATGATTATATTCCCCCCAGCCACCGCTGAGGCTAATTTTTTTGATACGATTAAGGACATTTATCATTTACCCAGTGATGTTGAGAATTTACAGAATCAATATGAAGAAGCCAAAAAAAGCTACGAGGAAACCAAACAACAACTAGAAACACAAAAGCAGCAGCTGGTGGATCAGAGTCAGAAGCTGGAGGAGCAAAGCAAACAGCTCTTGGAAGAAGCCCAGAAAGCCAGAGAGACAGAAGAGCAATTAACGGGGCAGAATAAAGAGCTGCAAGACCAGAATAATGAGCTTCAAACTCGTCTACAAGTGATGGAAGAGACAGTAAGCTCCAAAGATAAATGGATTCATCGCATCAAGGTAACAGGCATTACGTTGGTATCGCTGGTTGTTCTCTACTTTTTATTAGGACGATTATTCCGTGTATTCATTTGGAAACGTAATAATAAGAATAGAGCTCATTGATTAAAAAGGAGTGAGCATCATGGATATTTCATTCGATAAGGCAGAAAGCCGTAAGCAATTAGCCACAATCGCAATTGAGCAGGAAGAGTCCGTGTGTGTGCTCCATCCTAATCAAATCATCGCTTTTCAAGCCGATTCAGCTAAACGTGTGGATTCTTTCATGAAGCTGCCGGGGATGTATCGAAAGAAACGGTTTGTTCAATCGACTATTCACGGGCCAGCGCGGTTTATGCTTGGTTTACCGGAAGGCTTTTATTTAAGCGCGGTACCCATCGAATTAGATGATGACCTGTTATATGAGTTCAAGCACGTTCTATTCTATAAAGTGGGCATTACTTTCCGTACTCATGTCCAAACTGTGCGCAATGCGATGATTACACGCGATTTCATCCGCATGAAGTTTCAAGGTCCTGGTACGTTGGGATTGCTAACCTCTGGACCTCTTCATGAGATCGAATTGCACCCTGAAAAGCCGCTGTACGTAGACACGGCTTGTTTAGTGGCATATCCGCAAAAAGCGAATATTCGTTTATGTGTATACGGGAACACCTTAGCCAGTCAGAATATGAATTATCATTGGGAGATGACTGGAACAGGGCGAGTGCTGCTTCAGCCCTCTAAGCCTGACCGCGCATTAAATGAAGAAATGCAGCAGGGGGGATTCATAAGACGAGTGCTGCGTGAAGTGATCCCGTTTGGTGGTATTTTTATTAAATAACAAATTTATAAGAGAACGACCTGACGCTGTTTTTGCTTAAAATAAACCCAATCTTTAAAGCCAATTTCCTTCAAGCGTTTGCTGACCTCTGTCCAATCTTCGGCAACTCGACTTGGTTTATGGGCATCTGAGCCAAATGTAACCTCGACACCATGATAAAGCGCTCGTTCTAAAATATCATCAGATGGGTACCAGCCTCCGCAATCCTTAGTACTTCCAGAGGTGTTAATTTCTATTGCTAGCTTGCATTCCCCAATCACACGTAAGGCTTCGTCTACTGCATTGGTTTTAATCTCTGAGAATGGCGGGTAAAAGCCTTTCATCGCATCAATATGACCTAGGATTTGGAACATCCCGCTGCGTGCGGATTGTTGAATCAGCTCATAATAAAGCTCTTTATCCCGTACCTTCTCAGACTCCGTAAGTTTATTCCAACGTTTTCGATTAAAGATACTTACCCCACTTACCTGATGAACAGAGCCAATAATGTAATCAAACGGATATTTAATGTATTCAGCACGATAGAACTCTGCAACATCAGGGAAAAAGTCCGATTCCACTCCTAGTAGTACATCGATCTGATCTTTATATTCTTCTTTGAGTTGAAGGATCTCAGCTACATATAGCGGAAATTCACTTTTTCCCATGGCAATTAAAGGCTGCGCTTGCTCCTCGGTGCTGCCAAAATAGGGAGAATGATCGGAAATGCCGATAGCAATTAAACCAGAGGAAATCGCAGATTCAATATAATCACGGATTTCACCTTCAGCATGGCCGCAACGATAGTGATGGGTATGTAAATCGAATTTCATGAGTGAACCTCCTAATAAATGTGGATGAATGGCTCTATGGCTGCTCGAAATTACTCAGAACCAACAAAATGTGATTCAGGCATCCCTTTAAGATCACTAAGGAATTGCTGCATAGCTGAGCTTAAATAACGACCTGCTTTATAGACGAGACCGATGGGATGGCTGATTTCTAGTTCATTGATCTTAATGGTTTGCAATGAGCCACTTTTTAATTCGTTTGCGATTGACATTTTTGAAATGATCGCTGCTCCCAGGTTTAGTTCTACCATTCGTTTTACTTCTTCGCTGCTTGAAAGCTCCATAATAATATGAGGACGAATATGATGTTCTTTAAATATTTTATCAGCAAATTGTCGCCCGGCCGTATCCGGGGAAAGCATTATAAATGGAATGCTGCGTAATTGCTCAACAGTTGTACGACTAACAAGTGCGAGTGGATGACGTGGAGAGACGACAAGCTCGAATGTATCGTAATAGAGCACTGATGTTTCTAGCGACGGATTCTTATCCGTAAGATAGGCAATTCCAATATCAATATGGCCACTTTCTACATTCGTCATGATCTGTGAAGATGGCATGGAATGAATCGTAGTTTGAATCAGCGGGAATTGATCTTGAAAATAAGACAGCACTCTCGGCAATATTTGAATAGCAATGGAGGTTGTTGTGCCTAAGATAATATGCCCTTGAGGGGTATTCTCTAAATCAGCTAATCGCTGCTTAAGCTCTTCGACTACACGAACAATCTTATAAGCATGCTCTAAGAAGACTTTACCACTATCTGTTAAGGCAATAGGCTGGCTGCGATCAACCAACAGACTTCGATATTCTTCCTCGAGGCTTTTGATTTGAGCTGAGACAGCAGGCTGTGTTAAATTGAGCATTTCTCCGGTTTTGCGGAAGCTCATCGTTTTGGAGAGGGCAATTAATGTTTCTAACTGATTGATATTCATAATAAAGCCTCCTTGAAATGACGTTTAAGCAGATTAGCTTTAGCTTAAGCGACAAGTTGATTATATGTGAATTTACAGGCATCGGCAATAAAACTCTTATCGTAAAAAAAACAAACCCCCTCGTCATTCATTGACGTAGGAGGTTAAATTTATAAGGCTAGCTTCAATCGCATACAGAAATGAATTTCGTCTTGCTCGGTATGGGTCCATATTTCACCTTGGTGTGCTTCAACAATACTTTTGGCAATAGCTAAGCCTAGTCCAGAACCGCCAGTGTCGGAGGTTCTCGCAGCATCTAAGCGATAAAAACGATCAAAAACATGAGGCAGCTCGTCTTTATTCAATCCAGTTGCGCGGTTAATGATGCGTACTTCAGCGAATTCGTTCACGCGAGTAAGGCGAACGGTGACTTCTCCAGGTTTATCGCTATATTTGATAGCATTTGCTAATAAATTATCGAATACCCTAATCATTTGATCCGCGTCAATGGCAACAAACATTTTGCTAGAAGGCAGTTCTCGCACAAAAATTAAGTTATTTTCTTCTGCATAGGAGATTTGCTCCTCTAGAAGCTGATCAATCAACTCGTTTAAGTTGATTTTCTCGATTTGCATGGGGACGCTATGATTTGAGAATTTGGTATAGTCGAAAAGATCATCAATGAGCCGGTTTAATTTCTCGGATTTGTTATAAGCGATATTAATATAAGAATCGGCGTGAACCTGGTCATCATAATTCTTATCTTTTAACAATCTCAGATATCCAATTATTAAGGTCAATGGAGTCCTTAAGTCATGTGAGACATTGGTTATCAGTTCATTTTTAGTGCGTTCAGCGTTGCGCTCTTCTTCAATTGTGCGTTGAAGCTCACCTGTCATATGATTGATATTAGCGGCTAAGGAGCCAAGCTCGTCCTCACTCTTTTCAACTACACGATGTTTCAAATTACCTTTGGCTATTTGGAGAAGCCCCTCAGTCAATGCCTCGATATCTTGCATTTTCCGTCGAGTTAATAGGTAGAATAAGAAGATGAATGCAGCAACAGCGAATAGCAGCGTTAGCGGACTTTTTCCTCTTGAATAAGTAATGGAAGGTTCAGGAATCCCAATCAGGACCAAGTACATTTTTTGACTGACAATATCCAAGGGGTAAAAGCTAGTGATTTCGGTTCTCTCATAAGGGTTGGAGCGAGTATCCATGGCTTGCGAAATCATTTTGTAGACATCCACATGATTTTCGGTTGCATTGCTGCTTTTATAAATGACTTTACCGTCCAAATCCAATATTAAAACATGTGAACTGTTCTGGTTGATATTACCGTCTAAGTAATCTTGGAGGTTGTAGCCATCATCAGAATCCGCTATATACACATGTTGGGTTACCGTTATGTCTTCTTGGAAGCGGGATTCGTTTTTAATTCTCTCAACCATATTCTGAGCTCGATCATCTATCTGGCGAATGCCTTGGGAATATTCGATAACTGGGCTGCGATTAACTTCACCAAAGAACGAACCACTTATTCCATAGACGATCCAAGCTGCAAAAAAACAAATCAAGAAAGCAACCATGAGCTGGAGGCGAATGCTTCGGCGGATATTAGTCCTGACCAGAACGGAGGTGCGGACGCCTAGGCGAACGAGGTCTCCAATCCAATTAAACGGGAATATTTTATTCATTTTCAATTTTGTAGCCAACTCCCCAAACGGTTTTAATATAACGCGGTTGACGTGGATTGCTTTCTATTTTCTCACGAATTTTACGAATGTGAACCATTACGGTGTTATCAGATTGGAAGAAGCTTTCATTCCAGACACTCTCATAAATCCGTTCGATACTAAAGACAATACCGCGATTTTTAGCCAATAAAGTCAGAATTGCAAACTCTCGAGGAGTTAATTTAATCTCACGGCCTTCAATACGAATTTCGTGAGTAGCTGTATTAATGGTTAGCTCATCAATCTCAATTTCCTCGGTTTTAACAGGACGCGGCACATTCAAGCGGGTGTAACGACGAAGCTGTGACTTGACTCGAGCCAGCAATTCAAGTGGATTAAAGGGCTTGCTCATATAATCATCTGCGCCTGAGCTTAAGCCCATGATTTTATCCATGTCTTGAGCTTTGGCGGATAACATGATGATCGGCATATTCTTCTGTTCGCGAATTTTCAGACAGGCTTGAATGCCGTCCATCTGTGGCATCATGATATCTAGAATAATTAGATCGACATCATTCTTCTGTAAAAGCTGAAGTGCCTCGATACCATTACCTGCCCGCAAAAGCTGATAGCCGTCGTTTTTTAAATAAATTTCCAGTAAATCAAGAATCTCTTTTTCATCATCGACTAGCAATAAGGTTTCATTGGCCATAAAATTCCTCTTTCTGATTCTTCATAAACCTAGTATAAATAACGAATCTTAATAATGAAGTGGTGGAAATCTTAATAAATTCTTAGCTTTTCTGCTAACATTTTTAAATTTGTGCAAACGAGATCAGGTTGAATCTGGGAAGAATCAATTTGTTGTTGGACATTATGTAGGGTGGCTAGACCGGTTAAAACAAGAGCGGTAGGACAGCCGACAAGCTTGCCGCCATTAATATCTGTGTGAACATTGTCTCCTACAACCCAAATGTCAGCAGCAGGCAATCCTAGCCTTTCAATAGCATAATTCATGATAATGGAAGAAGGTTTACCGATGACGATCGGCTGAACCTGGCTGGCTGTTGCGATTGCAGCGGCTAAAGAACCAGAGCCTGGATGAGGGCGGCCGCTAGAAGGCAGTAAGTGGTCAGGATTAGTGTTAATCGAAATAGCACCTGCAGCAATATATTGAACAGCTCGTTCCAGCTTCTCATAGGTAAATTGGCGGTCAATCCCTTGGACAACAAAATCAGGCTGAGTGGATGCGGAGTTATTGGTAAGCGTAAAACCTGCTACTTCCAGTGTGGATAGTAAGCCTTGCTCACCTATACAATAGACAGAGGCATGCTGTTGTTGATCTGCGATATAAAGTGTAGCAGCTTGAGCCGAGGTGAAAATCTCATCGACTGTAACCTCAATGCCGGTTACTTCTAGAAGGTGTGCAGCTACTTCCTGAGGGAGGCGGCTAGAGTTGTTTGTTAACAAGAGAAACGGCAGCTTTTTTTGCTTGAGCAAACTAATGAATTCATAAGCCTCTGGGATAGGGTTATGCCCGCTATATAAAGTTCCGTCTAAATCAATTAAAAATCCAATCATGTTGATTCTCCTTCTAAGGTTGTCTAATGGTTTATCTTTTGTCTAAGTTTAGCACAATTTATTAAAGTTATTTAGTGTAGACTGCAGCTTGGTGATTGGAGAGAGGCAGTGGAATATAAATAAGCCTTTGGAAACGATAAGAAGTATTGTTAGAGAATTAAATTAGTTGAAGTAATTGGCTGTAGAGATATTTATTATTGTTAGAGGAGTAGTGGAAGAGTTGAGGTCTCTAGATAAGCCATTGAAACGATAAGAAGTATCGTTAGAGAATCAAATTAGTTGAAGTAACTGGCTGTAGAGATATTTATTATTGTTAGAGGAGTAGTGGAAGAGTTGAGGTCTCTAGATAAGCCATTGAAACGATAAGAAGTATCGTTAGAGATTCAAATTAATTGAAGTAACTGGCTGAAGAGATATTTATTACTGTTAGAGGAGTAGTGGAGGAGTTGAGTCTCTAGATTATCCTTGGAAACGATAAGAAGTTCGTTAGAGAAACTCAACCCAAATAGCTGCTTTTGAGGCAGCTATTTGGGTTGAGTTTTAGGCTTTGCTAGTTATCACTCGTTTTAGATGCCTGAAAAGCATTTAAGTAGTTGTCTTCCTACTTACTTGATGATTTAACTGCCTATAAAGCAACTAATGGTTGGCAAGCCTACAAAAATTTACGGGATGAATTTCATATCCCTAAACTAAGCTTACTTTTTGCCCTAGCTTCGCGCTTTGAATTGCTCCAAAAACCATTGCGGTGCTTTTGATATTATCAAAGCAAGAGGTTTCTGCTAGTCGCCCTTCTTCTAATGAAGCAAACATTTCGTCTAAGCAGCCCCAGTGGCCTTCTCGTCCGTCCCAAGTAACTTCGGCTTCGTGTTGTGTGAATTTACTATGGAATTCCTTAGGTTGAGTCTCATCAATTATTTGATAGGTTGGTACATGAGTGCCATCCCATAGGGCCGTTCCTTTACTGCCAATAACTCGCCAATTGGATTCCCAAGAGGTCGGGAAACCTTCCGCACACCAAGAGCCCTGGTAGGTGAAAACCGAGCCATCGGACATTTCGAATATACAAATCGCGGATGCATTGCCTTTATACCATGATCCCGGGGGATTAAATTCATGACAATAAACGGATACAGGATCAGCACCCATTAGAAATCTAGCCTGATCGAAGGTATGGATAGCCATGTCTAGAATTAGTGGGCTGTCCATTAAATCGCGAAAGCCGCCAAAATGAGCACCGATGAAGAAATCGGCATGCACGGAGCCTAGAGTACCTAAGGTTCCAGCTTCAACCACACTTCTGAAAGCACGCATCAGCTTTATATAACGTCGATTCTGCATTATGGCATAATTTTTCCCTGCGTCCTTAGCTAGCTGAACAAGCTCATTTGCTTCTTCAATAGAGGCTGCCATCGGTTTCTCGCCAAACACATTACAGCCATGCTTAAGCGCAGTAGAAACGATGAGTTTATGACTCTCCGGTATGGTCACATCAAACACGAGATTTGCTTTCGTTGCACTAAGAGCTGCTGCTAAATCAGTGAAAGTCGGCACATTTAATGCTCTTTTCTCCGCCATTGCTTTTGCACTATCTTCAAATATATCAACGAGCCCAACTATTTCTACATCCTCACGCTGGGCTGCATAATCCAACCAAATATTAGACATACCTCCACAGCCTGCTACGACTAGACGATGTTTTTTCATTTTAGCAATTCCTCCAGTAAATTAAATAGGATTCGGAACAAAGCTGCCGCCACGGCATTGCTTTAAATAATTCAGTCCATGAACCTGTCCGGTCATTTCTAACTCATCCCGATAAACAGGATCATGCCAGCCTTCGATATCAATGGTTCCTTTATACCCACCTTGTCTTAGGATTGTAATAATATCCGTCCAATTGGTATCACCAAACCCCGGAGTACGGTGCCAAACGAATTCCTTAGGTCCATGGATACCAAATTCACGTACAATATCCCAAGCAATAGTGGCATCTTTACCATGGACATGGAATACTTTATCGATCCATTTGCGAAGCTGGGGAATCGGGTCAATTAAACTGACCATCTGATGGCAAGGCTCCCATTGTAAACCAATATTATCTGCTTTCAATGAGTTGAACATCATTTCCCAAGCGGTTGGGTTATGGGCAATGTTCCAATCCCCATTCTTCCATGTCCCACCCATATCGCAGTTTTCAAAAGCTAAACGAACGCCACGATCTGCAGCGCGCTCCGCCAGCTTGCCAAAAACCTCTTGGTAGCGCGTAATAGATTGATCAATGGATCCGGGCATTCTACCCGTAAAACCGCTTACAAGATCTGTGCCAAATTCATGCGCATGATCAATTAAACGTTCCCAGCTGGCTACAGTATCGGCATTATCGCCTTCACCAGTAAGCGCGTTTCCAAAAATACCAAGTGTTGAAATAATAATATCTTTCTCTGCAAGTATTTCCTTAACTTGTTTAGCCGTTTCACTCAAGTTGGTAGTTCCCGTCGTCTGCCAAAAGGTTAAACTAAATGATTCAAAACCGTGTGGAATGATTTGGGGTAAGACGCGAACTGCATCGGTCCCTCCTACAAGGGTACCCATTCTAATTTGTTGCATGTAAAAACCTCCTGAGATTTTCTGTTTGATCATGGCATCATAAACATACGCTTTGTTATAAAATGCGGTATACTTTGATTATCATATCAGCAACTTCTACAGGGTTCTCTATACTATCCTGTTCAATACTTATACTATCTTGTGCAGAATATGAACAAGCTTTCTTGTATATGGAGGGACATAATGACTTACGCTAATCTAAAAGAAAACACATGGCTTCCTGACCAAGCGTTTCCGATAAATATTTTTCATAATTTACCAAATGATCATAATGTATTGGGACTCCATTGGCATGAGCATATGGAGCTGATTTATATGGTTGAAGGGGAGGCTGTTTTTGATATTGGGAATCAATCGTTTGCGGCTACGGCAGGTGATATTCTGTTTGTGAATGGTGGACAATTGCACTCGGGTTATTCCATCCACAATCAAGGAGTGAATTATTATGCTATCGTCTATAACCCTTCCTTGTTGTTTGGATCTGTATTAGATGCACATCATGCCCAAACCATAGGTCCTTTTCTAAACGGTGATCTTTCTTTGCCCAACCTGATCCAGAAGACAGACGATTATTATGTTGAAACCAAGCAATGGATTTTAAAAACGATTGATGAATTTACAAATAAAGCATTTGCCTATGAAGTGAATATCAAAGCCTATTTACAGCTTATCCTTGTACTTTTTTCACGCCACAGCTCAATTAAGTTACCTCATAATCAAAAAAATGTACGGCAAGCTGAAATGCTGAAACCAGTTATTATTTATTTGGAAAAAGCCTTCTCGAATAAAATATCATTGGAGCAGGCAGCTAAGCTAGTTAATTTAAGCACACATCACTTCTGTAAAAGCTTCAAGAAAATGACTGGACGAACTTTTATTGAATATTTGCATATTATCCGAATTAATGAAGCGGAGAGATTGCTGAAGAAAACAGAGATACCTATCACACGCATTGCTGAGCAGGTAGGTTTCTGCAATATTAATTATTTTGATAAGGTATTTAAAAAAGTTAAAAAATACTCGCCCTCTAATGCACGAAAGCAGTCCTAGAAAGTTAAAAATAATCCTGCATAATAATAGTATACTTGACCTATGTTTTTCGTTTATAATGGTACAAATAACCTTTTGCTGAATTATGACGAAAAGGAGCCAAATATCAATGAAGGCGGAATACATAAACCCCTTTTTGGAATCTGCAAGAATAGTAATTGAACAAATGATTAATATTCGGCCTACAACGGGTCAACTCGGTATCAAGGATATCAAATTTGTTGAAAAATATATTTGGATCCAAATTGGCATTACTGGGCAAATGCAAGGTGATATTGTATTTGGTCTTCATGAGGTCGTTGCTTTGAAACTCGTATCTGCAATGATGGGTGGATTTGTTCTGACTGAAATGGACGAGATGGGTCACAGTGCAATTTCTGAATTAGGTAATATGATTAGTGGAAATGCAAGCACCATGTTATATAATCAAGGAGTTCGCGTAGATATTACACCACCTAAAGTCGTTCAATCCGTGACTGCGGCAGGATTCATTCCTAAGAAAGCGTTGACGATTCCATTAATTATTGAAGGTATTGGTGAATTAGATATTCAAGTTATTATGACCTAAGATCTGTCCGACGAGTGGAAGAATAATTCATCGGAAAAGACTCACACGATTAACGGCGAACCAATTTATAAGAGATGCCATTAAACGTATAAATCCAAGGTGGGGCTTTCTTCGGAAGGTTTCTGCTTTTTTTTTAAATATAGCCGTTTATCCTTGTTAGTAGGAGGTTGATGAGTGAGTTGGTTTGCTAATAAAGTCGTTGTAATTACTGGAGCATCCAGTGGAATTGGTGCTTGGATGGCGCAAGAGCTATCTCGTCAAGGTGCTATTGTTATACTTATTGCAAGGTCTGAAGAAAGGCTGCATCAAACTGCCGCACTCATGCAAGGGAAACATGAATGGATGGTAACGGATGTCACCTCAACGGAGCAGGTTTTTGAAGCCGTTCATCAAATTATACTTACATACGATAAAATTGATATTCTGATTAACAATGCAGGCTTTGGAGTGTTTGAGAATTTTATTGAGGCTGACATAGATACCATGGAACAGATGATGGACGTCAATTATATGGGAACCGTAAGATTCACCAAAGCAGTTATGCCCTATATGCTCGAAGCCAACTCTGGACATATTGTCAATATCGCTTCACTTGCTGGTAAAATTGGCACGGCTAAATCTAGTGGTTACTGCGCATCCAAGCATGCTGTACTGGGTTTTACCAACAGCTTGCGGCAGGAATTAAAAGGTAGCGGTATCTTTATTACTGCAGTGAATCCTGGACCGATAGATACGCCTTTTTTTGATCTGGCTGATCCTACTGGGAATTATTCGGGTAAGATGAAATCCTATATGCTTCGTCCTGAGCAAGTAGGCAAAGCAGTGTTTCGCGCGATTATTAAACGTAAAATGGAAGTAAACCTGCCTGTATTATTCGGATGGGCGGCTAAATTTATTACTGTGTTTCCTTGGTTTTCTAATAAATTTATTTATAAATTTTTGAATAATAAATAGGACGCTGTGGAGGGTATGTATGCCTAAACACTTAATTTTGTTATTTGCCACGGATTTTCATACCTTGCCGCACGAGCAGCAGCTTGAAGTCTATAAAGACTTTTATGTACTAATGTATCCTATGGTATTTTTTATTGTTAAGGATCACGGGGTTACTGAGGACATTATGCAAGAGTCATTTTTGCGAGCGATCAGCAAGTCTGACCAGCTGCTGAACTGGAATAAGATGGAGGGCTGGTTAAAAACCTTAACCCGAAATGTAACCTTGAACTTTTTGCGTAAAATCAAAAGGAACCGGAATGAACTGGAAAAAGAAGAGATGATGGATGATAGAGAGATAGGTGTTACTTCTAATATTCCCATTCCTCTGGAACAAGAGGTTGAAATGAAGATCATGGAAGAATCGATTATTCAGTATTTGAATGATTTAAAGCCAGAATATAGACAGATTTTTGAAATGCGTTGGCTGCATTATATGTCTTATCGAGAAATGGCTGCTGAGCTTAATGTTAGTGAAGGAATCATTAAACAACGTCTATTCCGTGCAAGAGAAGCGATTAAACAGAAAATTGATGACGATTGGAGTGTGAATTGAGGCAGAAAGGCTTATAATGATAGAAAACATTGAAAAGAGGATCCACATGCAGACCAGCTTTGAAGCCTTACAGATTGCTCCAGCCTTATTGGCTCCATTACAAGCGATGCAAATTGTGAGCCCGACTCCTATACAAGCAGAAGCTATCCCTCTAATACTTGCTGGCAAAGATGTCATAGCTCAATCGCAAACAGGGACAGGTAAAACATTAGCTTACTTGCTGCCTACTTTGCACAGGGTTGATCAGGACCTAAAGCAGCTACAGGTTATGGTACTAGTACCCACTAGAGAGCTCGGGATGCAAATCATCCATGAAATTGAAAAGCTTACTGAACATAGCAGTATTCTGGCACAGCCTTTAATTGGCGGTGCTTCGGTAAGTCGTCAAATCGAAAAGCTGCGTCTTCATCCCCAAATAGTCGTTGGCACGCCAGGGCGGATACTCGAATTAATTAAAGTTAAGAAGCTGTCGATGCATTATGTTCAAACGATTGTCGTCGATGAAGTGGATCAAGTATTTGATCTAGGGTCAATGATAGAAGTAGAAGCCATTCTCAAGAGCGCTATGCGAGATCGGCAGATTCTGTTCTTCTCTGCCACGATCTCAAAAGCAATTGAGGCAGCTGCTATGCGCTGGATGAAAGAGCCCGCTCTAGTTCACATTAATCCTGCACAAAAAGCAGCAGAAACCTTGGAGCATCTCTACTTTGTTTGCGAAGAACGTGAGAAAATTGATACATTGCGTCGATTGGTGCGACTTTATAATCCCAAAGCAGCAATTGTTTTCATCAATGAAACCGATGATGCCGCAGAGGTCGTGCAGAAGCTGAGTTATGTCGGCTTAACCATTGAAGCGTTATTCGGTGAAGCTAGCAAACAAGATCGTGCCCGAGCTATGAGTGGTTTTCGTGAAGGACGGTTTCAATTACTGCTAGCTACGGATGTCGCGGCTCGTGGTTTGGATTTAATCGAGGTCACTCATGTATTCAATCTTGACTTGCCGGTTGATGCGGATCATTATATTCATCGTGCAGGTCGGACAGGCCGGATGGGGCGTAAGGGAACTGTAATCTCCATCGTCGCCCGTAAACAACAATTCATCATGGATAAATATGCAAAGACTCTAGGTGTTACATTCGAGCAGAAAGATATGTATGAAGGCCGAGTTGTTAATCCAGGTTTGCAAAAAGTTAATAAGCCAGACCCTATAATAGCGACAAATACGGCTAAAGCCCCAACATTAACTCCACCTAGTTCAAAAGGTGAAGAAACTGTTAAAGCAGCTTATGTACCTGTTAATGAAAGAGCCGGAAAAGCAGCATCATCTCCCTCAGCACCTAAAGCAACCTTAAAAAAGGCTAAAACCAATCGTGAACGTGACCGTAAGAACAAAGGGGCACCAAAGTGGTTGAAAGAAAAAGCCAACAAGCCAGAACAACTGTAGCCTCGCTTAGCGAGGCTTTTTCGTGTATAAAAAAGATGTTTCAAACCAATAACTATGGTTTATATAGTTATATCTAAATTAACGAATAATCAAAGGAGGAATGACTTATGTACATTAAACATCGCATCACTTTTTTTGATACAGAAATCCAGGTTAATCAAAATGAGCAGGATGTGTTCTTTGTCAGCATTCTATCGAATGCAACTCCACTGGGTTCAGGTAATGTATTGGAGGAATATCCTTCAGAAGCTGCAGCTATTGAGGCAGCAGAAAGACTTCACCGAACATACTCCATTGCTAAAGAAAATGGCTATCACCTATTGGGCACATTCTTCACTAAACATGAAAAAGAAAACGTGGATGCAACTCAGATGATGAAATCAGATTATTCCGATGAAGAGTTAATTACCCATTTTAATGCCTAAAGTTGATTTAAATAAATTTAAATTCTAAGGAGTGATGATTATGTCAACCTACACTCAAGTGTTTACCGTAGATAATATCTTAGATGCTCGGTATAAGATTCAAACTCTAGAAAATGAAGGTATTGCGAAAGAAAACATCTTCGTTCTGACTCATAATGAAAAGCGGACAGAATATATTAGCAAGCATACAGATGGCAACCAAATTAGTGTAGCAGAGGAAGGCATTTTTACAGCTATTGCTAACTTTTTCCGCTCAGAAGGCGACGGCTTACGTGCCAAGCTTAGGGCAATGGGAGTTTCACCTGAGCATGCCGAAATATTAGAAAGCGACATGGATTTAGGTAAGATTGTAGTCCTCGCATGGAGTGGTAAAACCTATGATGATCATAACTATGATCAGGAAGTAGCTTATTATCCGCCTGAGAACTATAAATCAATGGTTTAATTTGAACTAAAAGAGCCTTGACCTTTGCTAAATGCAAGGGTCAAGGCTCTTTTTCAATACCTTAAGGCGTTATTTGAAAGGAAGCAATAAGTGCGGCAAATCTTTGTTTGGTACTCTCTGTATTAAAGGCAGGTCCAATCTCATAAACAATCACATAATCTTTTGTTGCACTGCTGTATAAGTAGATTTCACCATTCACTGGAACACCAAGTGCACTCTCTGAGTAAGTTATTTTTTTGAAATTTTGACCACCTAAGGTTGCAGTAGTATTGGCTGTGATAGTAATGTACGTATTTTCTTTAAGGTAATCCTCCATATATTTTGTTATGTCTACTTTTGGTGTTTTAGTACGGACTCCAATATTGATAAACCCATCTGCGAATGTATAGTTAAGAGTGGTATCTTTATCCGCATTCTCAGTGGAGTCTTCCCAGAATTCAGGTTTTTCAAAGCTAACACCTAGATTTTTACTAACTATTTTGGAAAGAGTTGCAGAATTTACGCTATCATCTTTAATCGTACCAAGGGATGAATTTAATTTATCAGTAAAGGCAAAGGATTGAAGTAAGGCTTCTTTAGTTGCTTGGATATCTGCAGCAGGCGCATCTTTAGGATATTCAAAATCAATGTCATATTTAAGGTTGCCTTTAATAATCAGGAATTCTGTATCAGAAGTCCAAGCATCCTCCAGATTAAATTCAGAAATCATTTCTTTAGCAGGTTCATTTCCAACAGTAGTAGAAGTGGTTGAGATAATCTTACCATATTCAGGAACTATGAAATCAGATAACTGAAGAGTGTTTTTTGCAACCCAGCTGTCTAATGTTTCACCAGCAGCCAACGAACTTATTGTAATTCGGAAGGTTTTATCCTCCGTTCCTCCGCTATGAAAATTGAATTTGGAACTATCCTCCGTTCCTTTATCCCAATCGGATGGAATATTTAAAGTAAACCCATAATCGTCGTTTGTATAGATACGATAACCATTTTTAACGGTAGAGATATCTTTTGTTGTGAAGTCCTTTGTATCATAAGTAAGTGTAAAACTATCCAATAACTCTTTATAGCCAGCACTTTTCAAAGGGTTGTTATAATTTTTTACTTCTGAGATATCCATGATTAAAGTATAAACACTGCTATTAGCGAAATAAGCTCTTGATTCCGTATACATGTCTTCTTCCTTGCTAATTATTCGAGCGAAGGATACTCCATTAACGGTAGCTGTACTTTTACTTAATACTGTTCCAGTAACGAAATCAGCTAGTTCTGTTAGTAAGCCATCTGCGGACATATTCTGTACATCAGATGGGTCAATGGAGATGTTCAATTCATACTCACCATTGGCATCTTCAAAATTGAGATAATCACCTTTATAGGACTGGTAAGATTTAACCAAGCCAGTTGGATACTTCATCGTCCAATTATTGTAGCTATCGCCAATTTTAGTTTTTCCGGCATCGCTGTTTAATCCGCCTGAGGTATCAGCAACGGGTGCATCACCTGTAATTGTGATTTGTTTGGTAACCTTATCGAATGTAATAGTCGCTCCAAAGTTCTCTGTAATAAAGCGAACAGGAACCATAGTAGTACCATTGTGGAGCTGAGGGGCTGTGTTCATTTCGATTGCTTTTCCATCGACAATAGCCATTTTGTTATCAATCGTTAAGCTTAAGTCATGTCCATTGTACTTTAAACCGATTGTTTTCGTAGGAGCATCATAAGCTAGAACAGCTCCAAAAGCTGTAGTGATGACCCTTAATGGGACGAGCGTCGAGTTGTCTTTAGTAATATAAGGCGCTTCACCTGTAAGACTTGTTTCGTTGATCTTAATATCTTTTTGTCCAATAGTTAAGGTGATGCTTAATGTCTTGCTTGCGGTTGCTGTTTCAGCAAATGCAGTAGCTTGGAAAATAAAAAATGTTAAAATTAATAATAAAGTTGTGAATTTAGTAAGCTTCTTCAAAATAACACGCTCCATGGATTATTTTTGTTCTGTAAAGGTTAAAGAGATGGTTTTTAGATCTCCGTCAGAGAGGACCATTAACTTGGTTTTATCACCAGGTAAATATTTGCGAAGCTGTTCATTAAAATCGATCAGTGTTGTTACATTAATTGCATCAAGCGAATAAATCACATCGCCTTTCTTAATACCAGCTATACCTGCAGGAGAGCCTGTCGCGACATTGACCACAGTTAGTGGGTCAGTTGTGGGAAGTCCAACAACAGCAGCCCAGCTTTCTTCCAGCTCAAGTCCGGAATAAGGACGCTTAACCTTGCCATATTTAAAAAACTGTTGAATGACATAGTTTACGGTATCAATCGGGATTGAGAAACCTAGACTATCCACACCGACTGCTGCAAATTTAAGTGAATTAATCCCAACGACCTCACCTTTAAGATTAATTAGAGGGCCGCCGCTATTCCCTGGGTTGATGGCAGCATCGGTCTGCAATAAACGGTAGGTGGAATGGATCGAGCGATCAATCCCGCTAATGACTCCAACAGACACGGAATTACGCAAGGAGAAGGAAATAGGAGTACCTATGGCAACAACCGTTTCTCCAACCTGAACATTAAGCTTGTCCGCAAATTTAGCAATCGGTAAGCCAGTTGCTGAGATTTTGACTAAGGCAAGATCACTTTCCTCATCTATATTCATCGTTTTGGCAGCATATTGCTTGCCATTGGTTGTTACAACCGTAAGGTTTTTCATGTTTTTGACCACATGGGCATTAGTAACAATCCAACCATCCGCTTTGATGATTACTCCGGTTCCATGTGCTAATGAAAAGCGATTATCGGAATCAGCACTTTCTGTTTCATCAGGCTTGCCGATAATACCAACAACAGCAGGAGAAACCTTAGCTATTGCATCTGGGACGGGATTCGGTTTTTTGTAGCTGTAGGCTTTTGTTTTTTCATCAAGGATCAATTCTCCACCTAATGCTTTAAGCAGATCGGATGCTTTAAAATAAACCTCGCCCTCAATCTTTTTGGTGCTTAATGGGACCGTGTTTGAAGTACTGGATGAAGCTGCGGTTGCTGTGGTGCTGGAGATAAGAAGTATAATTGAAAATAGACCCACAGCTTTTCTAACACGATTGCTAAACATGGTTAACTTCCTTTCTGACTCTAATAATGTGCAAGTAAAATTTACCATTATTAGTTGCTGTAAAGCAATGACTAGTTTTGTCGAATTATGTCCGAAATATGTGAGGTTTGGCAGCAAGGAGGATTTATGGTATTCTCACTGGAAGAAATGCAAATAATGGAGGCACAATATACATGCAAAAGGAAGTAAGCACATCGAATGAAGCGGCTTGGAATCAAGGGCCCTATGAAGCTTGGACAGCCCGATTCGGAACCCCGCAAGAGGCAGCGGCGAGAATTGTATCTAATCCTGCAGCACGGCTGTCGACTCTCCATACCTGGATTGGTGATATAGCAGGAAAGAAAGTAGTCAATCTGCTAGGGTCTCATGGAAGTAAGGCTATTGCAATGGCATTGTTAGGTGCTCAAGCGACTGTTGTGGATATTGCATCGGAGAATGCTCGTTATGCTCGTGAGCTAGCTCAAGCAGCGGGAGTCGAGCTTCATTATATCGTTTCGGATGTGTTAGAGCTTCCAGAAGCTGAATTAACGGGGGATTACCAGATCGTATTGATGGAATTTGGAATTCTACATTACTTCACAGATTTACTGGCATTGATGACGATTGTTTCTAAATTGTTAGCTCCTGGTGGTCGATTGGTGCTGCAGGATTTTCATCCGATTACAACTAAGCTGATCAGCTCGCGTGGTACGACTCAAGCTATTCGTAAG
The DNA here is from genome assembly GCF_009728935.1 of Paenibacillus psychroresistens. Classification (GTDB taxonomy): domain Bacteria; phylum Bacillota; class Bacilli; order Paenibacillales; family NBRC-103111; genus Paenibacillus_AC; species Paenibacillus_AC psychroresistens. The sequence goes on from NZ_CP034235.1 coordinate 1,839,759, forward strand.
CATAAGGTGGATGGGGATTATTTTGATACGAGCATTGAAGAGGTAGAGGTTCCTTATTATAAATTCTTATCTGCCGATAAACAAAAGGATTTAAAGAAAACAAGGCTGCGTCGTTGGACATTAGGTGAGGTAGTTACAGCTGTTGCGGAAGCGGGTTTATTTATTGAAGTGTTGAAAGAAGAGCCGAATTTATCCTCAGAGCTTTTTGATAAAGGGATTCCAAAGACGTTTACTTTAGTAGCTAAGCAGCTGTAAAAACATATGTTTATAATAGTCTTGTGCCTGAAATCCTTCTGGTATACAATGTGTATATAATAGAAGAATGGGAGTAATCAGATGAAAATAAATAGCGAAAATCGATTTATGTTTCCAGGTGAGGCGAGTGAAGCGAAGTTTTTGCTTGGAGGTATCGGAACAGGAAATGTATCTTTGGGCAGCAGAGGTGAACTGAGGGATTGGGAAATATTCAACCATGCTAATAAAGGTTTAAATTTACCGAATACCTTCTTTACAATTTGGGCTAAATCGCAGGGAGCGGCTCCTGTAACGAAAATATTGGAATCACAGCTAGCTCCACCTCATTGGTTAGGTCCAGGTTATCCGCCAATTACGGCTGCTGGCCTCCCTCGTTTAAAATCTTCGCGTCTGATTGGGGAATATCCCATAGCTCGTGTTGAGTTTGAAGATAATGATTTACCTGTAGAGGTTGAGCTTGAAGCTTATACTCCATTTATTCCTCTGCAAGCGGATGATTCTGGCCTTCCCTGCTTTCAACTGACCTATAAAGTAACTAATACATCTGAACAACCTGTATCAGTCTCGATTGCAGGATCGCTTTTTAATCCAATTGGTGGACTTACTTATGATCAAATTGGCTATTTTTCAAAAGAGCCGCATGGTCAAAGCATTAATCAATTTAAAGTTCAGGATGGTTTAGCTGGACTATACTTAGCTTCTGAAAAATATGATAAAGATCATTTGCAATACGGCAATCTTTCATTTACTACAACAAATAGGGATGTAACCTATAAACGTGCTTGGTTGCGAGGAGATTGGTTCGATTATCTGCAAAATTTCTGGGATGATTTCTCCGAAGATGGAAGATTGACTGATCTTGGTTATGAAGAGCCATCTGCAGAAGGCAATAATGATACGGGTTCTCTTGCGGTTCATGAACAGCTGCTTCCCGGTGAAAGCCGATCCTTTCAATTTATGGTGGCTTGGTATTTTCCCAACCGAATGAATGGATGGAACGATTTTTTTAACAATATTCAAAAAGCTGGAAATGCGCACAATCGCTATGCGGCAAGATTTAACAGCTCTTGGGAGGTTAGCGCCTATGCACATATGAACTGGAAGAGGTTGTCTGAAGCCACGTTTCTTTTTCGCGATGCCCTATTCGAGAGTACATTGCCGGATTATGTAATTGATGCCTTAGCTGCCAATATAACCGTTATTCGCAGCAGTACTTGTTTTTGGCTCAGTGATGGCCGGTTTTTAGCCTATGAGGGCAGCTTTGATACACAAGGCTCCTGTGCAGGGAATTGCACACATGTTTGGAATTATGCACAAACCTTGGCTTTCCTCTTTCCTGAGCTGGAGCGGAATATGCGGCAAACAGAATTTCTCGAAGAAGTAGCTGCAGATGGGAAAATGAATTTCAGGGCATTTCATTTATTTGACGCTGAGTTTATGTGGCAGGGGAAAGAATCTCCTCCCGCGGTTGATGGCCAATTGGGTTCGATTATGCGGGTCTATCGGGAATGGAAGCTATCCGGAGATAATGAATTTTTGTGGGAGCTCTGGCCAAATGTGCAAAAAGCACTGGATTTTGCCTTAACTCATTGGGATACAGATGGGGATTATCTGCTTGATGCGAAACAGCATAATACCTATGATATTGAATTTTATGGTCCCAATCCGCTTTCAGGAGTTATGTTTTTAGGTGCTTTAAAGGCAGTAATTGAGATTGCTGCTTACCTTAAGGATGATAAGTATGCAAGCAAGTGCTTGCAGATTTTTGAAAAAAGCGGTAGTGAACTCCAAAAAGCTTTGTGGAATGGAGAGTATTACATTCAAAGACTGGAGGATGTTAATCAGTATAAATATCAGCATGGCACCGGGTGTTTATCGGATCAATTATTAGGACAGCAGCTAGCTCATCTTTATGGATTGGGTTATTTGCTGCCAAAAGAATATGTAAGGAAAGCGATCCTCGCTGTCTATCAGAATAACTTCAAAGAGGATTTTTCTAATCATGTAAACTGTCAACGCACTTATGTAATGAATGATGAGCAAGGTTTGGTTTTATGTTCATGGCCTTATGGAGAGCAGCCGAAGCTCCCGTTCATTTATTCGCAGGAGGTATGGACGGGGATTGAATATCAAGTAGCGACTCATTTAATTTATGAAGGCTTTATTGAAGAAGGCTTGCGGATGGTAAAGGCTGTTCGTGATCGTCATGATGGTTTCCGCCGCAACCCTTGGAATGAAGTCGAGTGTGGACACCATTATGCCAGATCGTTAGCGAGCTGGGGAGTATTAATTGCTTTGTCAGGGTTTTCGTTTGATATGGTGCAAAAACGGCTGAAATTCGAGCCTGTTCTGAATAGCGATAATTTCTCATGCTTCTGGAGTGCTGGATCCTCTTGGGGTATTTATAGACAAAGCATGAATGCTGCTAATGGAATGTATGAGCCTAAGGTTGAGGTGCTCGGAGGTAGCTTATCAGGTGTAACGATTGAAGCTTGCGGTCAAGTTTGGGTGGAATAACGATAGTTGCCTATAATGGCCCTCGCCTTTCACAAGGTGGGGGCTATTATAATATTTATTCCTAATTCGAAAAGTATAAAAAAATTTAATGAATCTAAAAAAGTAAAAATTTTAATACATCACAAGTAAAAATGCTGCATTCTTTTAATTAGTAAAAACAATTAAACTAAGCGTAGGCTAGTAAAGCTGATCGGCTTTCTTAATTAATGTATGCGTTATCATGCGGAGGGGATGGGGAGTTAAAGCGGACTTAGTAATCATTAAAGGGAAAAGTCATGTAATAGTGGTATACAATTTGTATACTTTTTAAAATTCTAAGAAAGTATAAGTTTTTTGCTTATACAGATCTTAGAATTCCGAACAAACGCGCCGCCTTTCATTTGAAAGACAGCGCAGCCGTTTATCCTTGATTCATTTAACTAAAGGGAGGATTACCAAAATGAAAAAAAGAATGCTGTTGGGGTGTATCGCTTTAATTATGGTTTTTACGTTAGTTGGATGTTCTTCTGATAAATCCGAAAGTCCTAAAGAGTCTCAAGCAGCCGATGTTGCTGCAGTTGAGAGTGAAGGTACTGATCCCATTACTTATACATGGGGAAGGAATATTGATCCGAATATGGATATGATCACGAAGCTGAAGGAGCTTACAAGTGAGACGTTAAATGATAACCGTTGGACACGGTTGTTCAAGGAAAAGCTGAATGTTTCCGTAGATTATAAAATGATTTCGGACAGCACTACTTACAATGATAAGATGAAGCTTGCTATGGCCTCTGGCTCTCTGCCGGATATGTTTCAAATTAATCAATCTTCCGATCTTAAGCAACTGATGGAAGCAGGAGCAATTGAAGAACTGGGTCCACTTTATGATAAATATGGCTCCGAGCTTCTGAAGAGCCTTATAGAGAAAGAAACAAAGCGTGTATTCGAACCAGCGACCCATGATGGTAAAATCTATGCTATCCCACAGAAAATGCCGTCAACTAATGACTATAATCATCTTTGGATCCGCGAAGACTGGCTGACAAAGGTTGGTCTGCAACGTCCAAAAACAATGGATGATCTATATGCAATAGCAACAGCATTTGCTACAAAGGATCCAGACGGAAATAGCAAAAATGATACATTTGGACTTGAAATCGATAATAATTTCCGTTATGACATGAATGGATTCTTCTGGGCCTATAATGCCTTCCCCCTAGTTTATGTTGAAAAAGACGGTAAGGTTGCACAAGGTGCTATTCAAGCTGAAATGAAAGAGCCATTAGCATTGCTGCAAAAGATGTTTAAGGATGGCTTGCTTGATAAAGAGTTTGGCACTAAGGATAACGGTAAAGCTATGGAGTCCGTAATTGCAGGCAAGACGGGAATGTTCTATGGTCCTCACTGGATGGCTGGAGCAGCAGACAAGTCAAAAGCTAATGATCCGAATGCCAAGTGGATTGTGGTTCCGTTACCAACTAAGACAGGCGAGCCGGTTAAAATTCCACTCACAATTTCTGTAGATGGATATATGGTTGTGAAGAAAGGAACTAAGCATCCTGAGAATCTGATCAAAATGATGAATCTATATGCTGAAGCTCTATTCGGAAAAACGGCTGAATTTAATAAGTATTTTGGTGAGAATGGCATTGATAATATTTGGCAAATGTCTCCTGTATACTTCCTAGATCCAGGCCTTGATCTTCAGGGACACCAGGATATTAAGAAGGCGCTTGCAGATAACACAACGGATAGTTTAACAGGTGTTGCAAAAGGCTTCTATAAGAATATGACAGATGGAAATGCGGCATTCTCGATGATGTTTGGCCCGACAGATACACCTTTTGCCTTTGTAGATGCTACCTATCCTAAGCAAGTCATCTGGAATGCGTATATTGGCGCACCAACACCAACAATGGTTGCACGTGGGAACTCCATGGATGAGCTAGTTGTGACGACCTTAACCAGCATCATTCAAGCTAAATCGGAAGTAAACAGTGGATTTGATAAGATGGTTGAAGAATGGAACAGCATAGGCGGGACGAAGGTATTGGAAGAAATTAATGCAGCATTAGGTAAGTAATCAGTAATTTCCAGCCCAATATGCAAGTGCCGGTCCTAGTGTCGGCACTTGCATATTCTTTCAATATTACTGGATGGAATGAGGGAGATATATGCAAGTAGCCAATGAAGAGATAAAGAAAATAAATGCTCGCTCAGGATTAAATAATTATCGTAAGAGAAGAGAATTTCCGCTGCACTTAATGCTATTGCCTGGTATTGTATTTGTGATTATTTTTGCTTATATTCCCATGATTGGTGTTAGGATTGCCTTTCAGAATTTTCTGCCGCTTAAACATTTATTCGGGGATCAAGAATGGATTGGCTTGGAAAACTTCAAATATATTTTTGCCACACCTAACATTTGGAGGGTGATATGGAATACTCTATCCATCGCCATTATGAAAATTATCGCGGGCTTGATTGTCCCGATTACATTTGCATTACTGCTCAATGAAGTACGCAATCGAGTATTCAAACGGGTTACACAGACGATTATTTATTTTCCATACTTTCTTTCCTGGATTATTCTAGGCGGGATTATGATCGATATCCTATCCCCATCGACAGGAATTGTTAATGAGTTTCTAGGTTTCCTCGGTTTTAAGCCCATATTCTTCTTGGGTGATAACACTTGGTTTCCCTATACAATGGTTGGTTCCGATGTTTGGAAGAACTTTGGGTTCAGTACGATTATTTATTTGGCTGCGATAACGAGCATTGATCCTTCTTTATACGAATCAGCTGCAGTAGATGGAGCGGGTAGATGGAAGCAAACCTGGCACATCACATTGCCTGGCATGCACATGATCATCATTCTCTTAATGGTGCTTAGCTTAGGAGGAGTGTTGGATGCTGGGTTTGATCAAATTTTTAATTTATATAGTCCTCAGGTCTACGAATCAGGAGATGTCATTGACACCATGGTCTATCGGATGGGACTTCTTCAAGCACAATATGGTCCATCGACTGCGGTTGGATTATTGAAATCCATTGTTTCTTTTGTGCTCATTTCAACCTCTTATTTTGTCGTATATCGTTTATTTAAGTATAGAATTTTTTAACCAGTAGTTTTTTACAAACGGTATTATCTTGCGGGAGGGAAGATCATGTTATTTAACTACACACAGGGACAAAAAATATTCAATATTTTTAATCTTATATTTCTTACCTTAACCAGCGTAATATGCTTGGTGCCATTTGTCCATATTCTAGCGGTTTCATTCAGTGAGGATTCAGCAATTACAGGTGGATTAGTAAGCCTATGGCCAGTCCGTTTCACCTTGGATTCTTATATGTATGTCATTGAGAAGGATGCGTTCTGGAGAGCATTCGTTGTAACTTTAAAACGGGTTGCTATGGGCACGACGTTAAACGTTTTTCTTGTTATATTGCTTGCCTACCCACTATCCAAATCCAAAGAGAAATTTCGAACTCGCTCGATCTATGTTTGGTTTTTCTTTTTCACTATGCTCTTTAGTGGCGGTTTAATTCCATCTTATATATTAATTAGTAAGCTCGGACTGATGAATACTATTTGGGCTCTGGTCCTGCCAGGTGCTGTTACCGTATTTAATATCATTCTGATGCTGAATTTCTTTCGAGAGGTGCCAGAAGAAATCGAGGATGCTGCGAACATCGATGGTGCAAACCATTGGCGAACCTTATGGCAGATTTATGTACCGCTCTCTACGCCAGCAATTGCGACGATCACCTTGTTCTGTATTGTGGGACATTGGAACTCCTGGTTTGATGGGCTAATCTATATGAGCAATTCAGAGAATTATCCACTGCAGAGCTATTTGCAAACTATTGTAGTTAAAATAAATTCCGTAACGACCTCGGCTACTGAACAAATTAGATTGGCTAAGCTGAATGACCGCTCCATACGTGGAGCGCAGATGGTCGTTGCTTCCGTGCCTATTCTAATTGTATATCCGTTTTTGCAAAAATATTTTGTCAGCGGGATTCGATTGGGCAGTGTAAAAGGATAGGTAAAAATAACATCAGACTTTAGTAAAGATATTCTATTGAAGCACTTGATCTCTTAAAGTACGATATCCGTGAAGCACACTCAAATAGTGTTTTATTCTATGAGGAAAGGAGGGATTAGGCATTAATTAATGTTCTTTGAGCAGCAATGAAAACGGTAACAATGGAGGTGGCAACGGACAATCTAAAGGCATTTCTTAAAATGGGTAGTTAGCTCAAACAGCTTTCAATAAAATAATCAGGAGGTTTTGAGATTGAGGATAAAAGGCAGTGTTCCATATTTATTAATAATGGCCATGTTGGTAATGATGATAGCGACGATTTTCCCTTCAGATGCTAATGCGTATAGTGTGCCAAATACCCGAGGCGGAGTCAACGCTCAATGGTATTACGGCACTCAAGCCGAGTTGGATACGGCAGCCAACAATGTAGTTGCTACAGGAATGAAATGGGTGCGTATTGATTTAAAATGGGATCTTGTTCAGGCTGGAGGGGCTACCTCGTATGACTGGAGCAATCCGGATAAGATGGTTAATACGGCACTTGCCCACGGTTTGAAGGTTTTGCTTGTTGCATCGTATACGCCTAGCTGGGCGAACGGGGGCAATTCAGATTCACGTTATTATCCTAATACCGCTAATATCAATGCTTGGAAGAATTTTCTCGATTTGTCTGTTAGGCGTTACTTGCCACTTGGTGTTTCGACCTATGAATTGTGGAATGAACCAAACTATTCGGTCCAGTCCAGTCCTTCCTTATTCGTAAGTAACATTCTAATACCGGGATCAACCGCTATTCGTGCAGCATCAGTTGCTTTACAGCTGCCGGTAACAATTATTAATGGAGCGCCTGCCAATCTAATAGGCGTGGCTGGGATTGTGGATCCTTACGACTGGGTTACGGGGATTTATGCTAATGGCGGAAAAAACTATTTTGATGCTCTGGCGATTCATCCGTATTGCTGGCCGGCAGCTCCGACAACACCAAGTGTTTGGAATGCTCTTCTCAGGGCTAATGAAATCCATACCATTATGGCTAACAATGGAGATGGCAGTAAACAGGTTTGGGCAACTGAATTTGGTTATCCTACTCAGGGGCCAAATACAGTTACTGAGCAGCAACAGAGTGATTATACAATATCTGCATTTCAAGTGTGGACACAGTCTGCCTGGTCTGCCTGGACAGGACCGATGTTTTTGTATACTTATAAAGATGGTGGCGTCAGCACAACCGATCCAGAATTGAATTTTGGTTTGCTGCGCAATAACAACACCTTTAAACCTGTAATGAACCAAATACTAACTATTATGACAAATTCACCGCCAGCACCAACTCCTCCAACCTCAGGCTGGGGCGGTTCTACGTCAACTCCAACACCGACACCAACACCGACACCAACACCAACTCCACCACCAGGAGGAACGACAAGCTATGAAGCGGAGAATGGGACTTATGCAGTAGGTGGACAACAGCAAAGTGCAAGTAATGCATCTAATCTTAAGGTGGTAGGCAATTTAAATAGTGTAGGCGCCTACTCGCAGATAAGTGGTGTAAACGGTGGAGCAGGAGGCAATGCAACACTTGTCGTTCGCTACTCCAACGGAAATACAACCTCCAGATCATTAAGCTTATATGTAAATGGTGTGAAGATTCAGCAAACAAGTTATGCTGCAACAGGTAGCTGGAATACTTTTGGAAATACCGGATCGATTACGATTCCACTTAACTCCGGCTCAAGTAACACAATCAAGATTCAAAGAGATTCAGCGGATAATGCTGCTGCAGATATCGACAAATATACCGTTACCACAAGCGGTTCCACCCCAACACCAACGCCGACGCCAACTCCACCACCAGGTTTATTAATTAACGCATTTGATAATGTTGCACAGTGGGCAGGCCAGACAACACAAACAGCCAATACAACTATTAAGACACAAGGCACGCAATCCATCAAAAATCGTTATACAGTAGTCAGCGGTTGGGTAAATTCCTATTACACGATTAATAGCCCTTATGTGAATATTGGAACGGCTGCTAGTCTGAAAATTGACGTTTATCCACTTAGCCAAACTCCAGGAGTATTGTCTGAGCCTATAGTATTAAAACTGCAAGATCAAGTAGGTGGAGTCATCTATGAAACTAAACTTCCTCATCTGATTGCCAATCAGTGGAATACAGTAACGATTAGTTTATCAGGTATTCCAGCGGGCAATCGTCAACAAATTAAAGAAGTAAACCTTTATCTTTATTCCGGATTTACTAGTGAGATAAACGGGAGAGCCTTTCTAGAATACTATTTCGATAATTTACGGACTACCTAGCTTTAGACTAGCGAACAGGGGTGATTGAAACACTTAGGGTCACCCCTTTTTTTCTTATGGAAATTTTGATGAATACCAATTAAAAATTTTACTAAAAGTGGAGGGCTAAAGATGCTTAAAAGACTAAATGCCATTGTACTAATCATTTCTATGTTAATTGGATTATTGGGATTGGGAATTATGCCTGCGAATAAGGCTTATGCAGAAAATATAGATACACAGGTTATGAGTACTAAAGATGAGGTTGTAAACGGGTTTGAACAACTAAGTCAATGGGCAGGAGAAGCGACTACTGTTGCAGAAACAGTTTACAAAACCGAAGGTGCACAATCTGCAAAAGCTACTTTTGCAGTTTCAAATCCGGCAAATGGCAACGCATGGAGCGGTTTTTACTGGGAAGTTGGAGGCAGTCACTTAGATTTGTCTGAGGCAACGCAGCTAAAAATAGATATTCGCCCAGTTGGGGTACAAACAGCGGGTGAAGTTGAACCTCTGCATTTCAAGCTTGAAGATAGTGTTGGCGGTGTCTTGTATGAAGATATACTCCCGGTGCAGAATGCGAATGAATGGAATACATTTAATTTGGATTTAAGCAGCATTTCATCAGCAAATCGTGCATCGATTACTTACGTAGTTTTCTATGTGTTTAATCAAGATGCTTCTATTAATGGCAGGACTTCCTTGCAATATATGTTTGACAATGTGAGAGCAGTTAAGCCAGCTGCGATGATTCAACATGTCGTTGACGGTTTTGAAGATTTAGGCAAATGGGGCTTTGATGCAGGGTTGACTCCTGTCGCAGAGACAATCTACAAAACGGAAGGGAATCAATCTCTTGATATTACATTTCCTGTACCGACCGAGAATTGTTGTATAGGTCTTTTCTTGAAAATCCCAAGCCCTTATGTGGATATGTCTGGTGCGAGCCAGCTTAAATTTGATATCCGGCCGGTGGGCAGCCAGTCCATGGGCAGTGAACCGATTCGGTTTAAGCTGCAGGATAAAGTCGATGGCCATGTTATTTATGAGGATGTACTTCCTGTAATGAATGCTAATGAGTGGAATACATTCACTTTGGATTTAAGCAATGTGCCAGTGGAAGAACGTTCTTCGATTGAATATATCGTTTTCTATGTATTCAATGAGGACTCTGGAATTAACGGAAGAACGTCGCTGCATTATATGTTGGACAATGTGAGAATGCTTACCCCAATTGTTAACTTGACTGAGCGAGTAGTGAACGGTTTCGAAGATATGAGTCAATGGGGATTTGATGAGGGGCTTACTCCTGTCACAGAAACCGTCTATAAAACCGAGGGGAATCAATCTCTCGACATTACGTTTCCTGTACCGACTAGTAATTGCTGTATCGGGTTTTTCTGGAAAATCCCGAGTCCATTTATTGATATGTCTGGAGCAACCAAACTGAAATTTGATATCCGCCCAGTAGGCAGCCAATCTGTAGACAAAGAACCGATCCGTTTTAAGCTGCAGGATAAAGTAGATGGACATGTCATCTATGAAGACGTGTTACCTGCGATGATTGCTAACGAATGGAATACATTCACTTTGGATTTAAGCAATGTTCCGGTGGAAGAACGATCATCGATTGAATATATCGTATTCTACGTATTTAATGGAGATGCCTCGATTGGCGGCAGAACTACACTGCATTATATGTTGGATAATATTAGAATACTTAGTCCAGCTCAGATCCAGCCCGTAACGGCCACTCCTGGTGCTTCGGCTGTCTTGCCGGGTACGCCTGTGAGTCTTGCTACAGAAACAAGTGGAGCCTCGATTTTCTACACCTTGGACGGTACAGACCCGAGAAGCTCAGCTTCAAAAATTGAATATAATGGGCCAATTACGATAGAGGAAGTAACTTTAATCAAGGCTTATGCTGAAATGGAGGGCTTTGGGAAAAGTGCAGTATCCAATTTTCAGTTCAATATTGGGACTGGTGTTCCTGGTGAAGAGATTTACAAACTGAATTCCAATGTTGGGGATATTGGCGATAGTGTGCTTGCAGGAATTAATAAAACCACACATATAGATCAAAACGGATACATGGATGATTGGAGTGGGCAAGCAAGCTTCAAACTGCCCTCTAACATTAGTAAACAAGTCATAGTTAATGGTTGGGCTGGTGATGCTGATCTTTCTGCCAATGTAGCTTTGGCTTATGATGACAATAATCTTCTTGTACATGTTAAGGTTAAAGATAATGTCCAATCAGACTTTTCTAATGGAGATATTTGGATGGGCGATAGCGTGCAGGTAGCATTTTCTAAAGACGGGACCGTTTACGGACCTGAATATGGCTTCTCCTATGGTCAAGGGACGGCTAGTAAATTTAGCTGGAACAGTGGAAGTGCCAAGCTAGGTGTAGATTCAATCAAATTTAAATCAAGCAGGGATGAAGGCACCAAAGAAACAACCTATGATATTTCTATTCCATGGTTAGCTGTATTACCGGTATTACCTGGCGAAAAAGTTCCTTTCACCTTAATTGTTAACGACAACGATGGAAATGGCAGAAAAGGTTATATAGAATGGACACCGGGAATAGGTAATGGCAAGAATGCGACAACCCTAGGGTCTTTAATCTTACTTCAGCCGACACAAACCTGGAGTACTGGGCTGTATGGTCCCCAGAAAACATTGGAGGAATCGGTAGATAATTATTATTTATCTCTACCTAACTTTGGAACGGACGATATTGATTTTGCCCTATCGGTTCCAGCAGCGAATTTAACAATCGATCATCTTATTGTTCCAGCAGGAAAAGTGCTTAAGAAAGCAATCCCTGTAACATTCCATGCCCTTGGTAACCAAGAGGTCAAAGCAACACTAACCGAAAATGGCACTGGAATAGTGAAAGAGGCTAAAGTTCAAGTAGCTGTTTCAAGAAATGATGCAGGCTTGAATGCTGCATTTGACGACTTGAACGCAAGACTTCCCATTCTCGAAGGTTTACTGTCACAGGCGAAAGCAAAGAATATTCCTGTAGACTATGAAACAGTGAATTATACAGTCATTAAGAATTTTATCCAATATGGCAAAGATGATGTTGCTAGCAGCTTTACCTCGCGTGCGGATTATGTAGCAACTGAGCTGGAGAAATTATTCCAGGAAGCGGAAACAAATTTAAATGCTTATCTAAGTGGGCAGAAAACGGCGTTGGCTGTTCCAAGATATGTGACTGGAGCAACAGATATTGAAGGTTATTCCTTTATGGGCGCTGCTAAAACCTCCGTTTCTGATGTCATCCAGAATCGGCCCATTTTCTTTACCGGATATGGACATTTCAATCAAGCTAAGGCTGATATTCCAAAATTTAGCGATTATGGAACTAACATTATCCAAATGGAAATTGGTCCAGATGGAACAGTTCTTGCTCCTGAGCAAGGTAGTGATGCGGATTTCAGCATATCGACGACCAATATCGAGGATAATATTATTCCCTATTTGCAGAATGCAGATGACCATAATATTGCTGTAAGCTTGCTGCTTTCACCACATTATTTTCCAGCATGGGCAAAAACCAAATGGCCTGATTTGGCTAATTCAAACGAAGGCTTCCTTAATTATAATGTCAATGCTCCAAAGGCACGTGAAATTGTAAAAGCATTCATTGATACCATAGTACCTTTAGTCAAAGATCATCCGTCTTTACACAGCATTATTCTGACGAATGAACCTAAGTATGATACCAGAAAGGATTCATTCGCTGTAACACCGTGGCATGAATTTCTCGAGCACAAATATAGCGATATTGGCAGCTTAAACGACATTTACGGAACGGATTTCACTTTATTCAATGAAGTAGCGATGCCAAATGCAGATGAAGCTACACCGTTATATTACGATTGGACAACGTTTAATAATGACTATTTTGCCTCCTGGCATGAATGGATGGCTGGGCTGGTTAAGGAGCTGGCACCTGAGTTGCCTGTGAGCACTAAGATCATGGGGAATTTAAATGGTGTTACAACTTACGGGGTAGATCCTGAAGATTTCAGTAAATTCTCCGATATTAATGGAAATGACAACTGGAATTACTTAGGCAATGGAGCGGGTGGTTTCCTCAGAGAAAACAGATTCTATGATTTACAGACTTCTTTAAAAAAAGCGCCCGTATTTAATTCAGAAACGCATGTTATTGCGGATCGGGATAGTGTATTTACTCCAGAACAAGCTGAGCATGTAGAAACATCGATGTGGCAAGCGGCTGTTCATGGCAGAACGGCTTCAACGGTATGGGTATGGGAGCGAACAAATGATGCAACCAGCGACCTGAATGGCAGTGTATTGAATCGGCCGGATGTTGTCAAAACGATTGGTAAATTAAATTTAGATCTGAACAGATTGGCTTATGAAGTGACAGCATTGCAGAATATTACGCCACAATCTGCGATCCTCTATTCACTGCCTTCGATGGTTTACACAAACCAATATCTAGATACATTGGATAAGGCTTATGAAGCTTTAACCTATAATGGTCAAAAGGTTGGGTTTGTCTCGGAAAAGCAAACGCAAATAGGTGGATTAAACAATTACAAGCTGCTAATTATTCCTCAGGCAACTCATGTTGGTGCAGCTACATTGCTGGCAATTAAGAGCTTTGTTGCAGCTGGCGGAAAAGTAATTGTGATTGGGAACGATGCTTTAAGCTTCGATGAGAATAATAAACCGTTAAATGCAGCTGACAGAAGCGCTATACTTTCCAATTCAATAGTCAAAGATGCCTCTATGGATATGGATACCTTGAAGCAAACCGTAAGAGATGAATTGAAAACATTAGGATTAATGCAGGTCGTGCTTAAAGATAAGAGCACTGGATTGCCAATTGACGGTGTTGAATGGCTAAGCACAGAGTATAATGGAAAACTCTTAATAAACTTTGCTGATTATGATTCTTCTTCTACCTCCAAGAATTTTAATATTGAAGTGAACGGAAAATCCGTGGGTACAGCAAACGAGCTTATTAATGGCGGTACAATGGATACGAACAATATTACAGCTACCTTAGAAAAGCCCTATTTGATTAGTGTCAATTTAAACAACGGCGGAGGCAGTACTACTCCTACCAATCCAGTTCCTGCAGTACCGACAATTCCAGTGGTAGATAATGGGCAGAAAGAGTTTAAAGATAACTTGATTAATGTCACCCCTAAATTGGAGAACGGTAAAGCAATTGCCGCTATATCGTTAAGTGATTTTTCAAAAGCACTTGAAAATGTAAAGACGGATAGCCAAGGTGAAAGTACTGTATCTATCGAGATAAAAGCAGTAGATGGCACTAAGGAATATGTATTACAGCTTCCAGCTACTCTTTTTAACAAGGAAAGTGAGCATAAGAATCTGGAAATAAAAACGCCAGAAGGATCTGTAATCCTACCGTTGAATATGTTCTCAGAAGCAGAAACACAAGGGGTGAAAACGATTGAGCTGTCCATAGCTTCAGCGGATGCATCCAAATTGAGCAACGATATTAAACAACGCATTGGAAGCAGGCCAGTTGTAGAAATCAGCTTCAATGCAGATGGCAAGGTGCTTCATTGGAATAATCCAGATGTACCGGTAGCAGTATCTATTGCTTATACACCATCCAAGGAAGAGCTGGGAAATCTGGAGCACATTGTTGTCTGGTATATAGATGGAACGGATGCTGCAATTCCAGTGCCTAATGCTCAATATGATGCAGCAACAGGGATGATTGTTTTTACCACAACACATTTTAGCAAATATGCTGTAGCTTACAATTTCACTAGCTTTAGTGATGCAGCAAAATTCAAATGGGCGCAACAATCAATCGAAGTGATGACTTCTAAAGGGATTTTAAATGGAACCAAGGATGCTGCCTTATTCAACCCGGACCGAAGTATTACTAGAGATGAATTCATGGATGCTTTAGTCAAGACATTGGGCATTTCAGCTAAGTTTGATACTAATTTTAGTGATCTTAACAAATCGGATACCTTTTATAACTCCATTGGAATAGCCAAAAAGCTTGGAATAACATTGGGGACTGGGGAGAATAAGTTCAATCCAGGTGCACAGATAACAAGACAGGAAATGGCTGTGTTTTTGGTTAGAGCTCTGAAAATAGCTAATAAAACACTGGCGGATGGAACGGAGAACGATCTTAAAATTTTCACGGATGCCCCCAAAATAGCCAGTTATGCCAAAGAGTATATGGCCGATCTGGTTAAGGACGGAATTCTTGTAGGGGATGGACATACCATTATTCCACTAGGTCATTTAACAAAGGCGCAAGCTGCAGTCGTGTTGTACAGGATTTATAACAAAAACTAAATGAAGTATCTACTATCTAACCCGGAATTCTCGGGTTATTTTTTTTCAATAGAGACTATTGGGTTAGTAATTTAGTAAAAAATTTAATAGGAAAATAGTAAAAATATTAATAAATAAATAAATATAATTGGGTTAGTTGAATTATAATTTAGTTGAATTAATAAATAAGCTGAAATGAGGGGACAAGCGAATGCAGGTAATGAGGAGTTTACCAATAATAGCTCAAATACTGCTTATGCCTTACTACTTTATTACAAAGTCCTTGTACCGAAAAATATGGTTTTGTTTCTTCATTATGATCTCGATAACGGTCACGATATTAGGGATGGACACTTATCTGCAAACTTCTTCGGAAATGAAGCGAATAGCAATCGGGAATATGGAACAAATAAGTAATCAATCCGCTGCCACACTCGAATCCTATATGGCTAACGTGAAGAACGTGGCATGGGATTATTTTGGAGATAAGAATTTTCAACAGTTTGTTAAAAAGATGGGGTCTGAACCTGACACATACAGTCATTACTCAGCGAAATTCAGCCAATTTTTGTCTGATAATCCTATTGTGGATTTCATTATGATCAGTCAATTGGACGGTTACAAGCTATCCAGCGGAGGAGTTAAAAGCATGGACTTTGATTCCAGCTCTTTGGAAGAAATGGCTATCGCCAACGATGGGAAAGGGGTATGGCTGTCCACTTATATGATAGATACAATAACTGGGAAGCAAGTGAATACGCTTATCTTTGCTCAAGCAATCAAATTGATTAATATTAATTTGAATTCTCCCATTGTTGGCGTGCTTTACATCCGGCTTTCCCCTCAATACCTCAACAAATGGTTGGGTAATATCGCGAGTGAGAAGCAAGGAGAATACGCATTGGTCGATTCGAAGGACGGAAAAGTTATGCTTCCGGCAAACGAGGAACGCTTGAATAACCAAATGAAGGAGATGGATTCGCTATTTGCCTTCAGCTACGGTGTTTCCTCTAAATATTTATACGGAGAAGAGCAGGGGGGCAAGACGTTATTCGTTTCCAATGAGCTGCATAATACTTCATGGGTGCTTGTCGGAAAAGTACCGCTTCGAGTGCTGCTTAAACAGGTGAATGCACTAGCGGTACGGACCATTTTCATAGGCGCTATTTGCTTGCTTGGTGCCATGATTATAGCCAGTGTACTTGCAAGCCGAATTATTACACCATTAAAACAGCTGAAAAAAGGCTTTGTTTCGATTGAAAAAGGCAATTATGAGATATCTATTCCAGTTCGGTCGCGGGATGAGATCGGTTATTTTGTTAAACATTTCAATCGAATGGCTCAAGAAATTAATATGTTAATTTCCAAGGTTTATGAATCTGAGCTAATCAAGAAGGATGCGCAAATTAAATCACTGCAATCCCAAATTAATCCGCATTTTCTATATAATACGCTTGGCATGATTGATAGCTTGGCTGCTCTGCATGAAGATGATAGGATCAGCTTAATTAGCTCTTCCTTGGCCAAAATGTTTCGTTACAACATAAGTGCTGGCTATATGTCAACGTTGCAAGCCGAAATAAGGCAGCTAGAAACTTATTTAACCGTGCAGCAAATCCGCTTTGCGGATCGTCTCAGTTATACAATTGAAATGGAGGAAGGCCTGCAAACGATATTAATCCCCAAATTGCTGCTTCAACCTTTGGTAGAGAATAGCTTTATACATGGAATCGACCATATATCGGTAGGAGGAGAAATTCGGATCCGCGTTATTAGCTTGTCGGATACGGATGCTGCGATTATTGTTTGGAACAATGGGCCTTCCATTGAACAGCAAAAATTACAAGCTCTGCAAGTGATGCTGGAGCAGTGTCAGCAGCAGAATTATGCTAGTAATTCTGCTTCATCCATTGGGATTTTCAATGTGCAATATCGAATCAAGCTTGTTTATGGAAATCATTATGGCTTGACGATTCAAAGCGAGGAAGAGCAAGGAACAACGGTAACTGTTTTAGTGAAAAAAATGGGAGTAGAGGAGCCGCTCTATGAAAATAATGATCGTGGATGATGAACAACTAATCCGGCAAGGAATTATTAAGAAAATACAAATGTCCGGATTGCCTGTGACGATTATTGCAGAAGCAAGAGACGGAGTGGAAGCTTTAAAAAAGCTGCATGAAGTTGAGGTTGATATCGTAATCACCGATATTCGCATGCCTCATATGGATGGCTTGAGTTTGATGCGTGAAGCCTATCTAGATTTTCCAGAGCTGCAGTTTATCGTCATTAGCGGTTATGGGGAGTTCGAATATGCTCGAAAAGCGATCCAGTACGGAGTGACCGATTATTTGCTAAAGCCTGTGGATAAGGAAGAACTGAAAGAAAGCATATTGCGCATTATAGCCATAATAGAAAGGCGTCTAGAACAGTCATCTCTAGGTGAGCAATACAAGCATTTACAAATTAGTAATGGAGAATCGCTTCGCGAGCAGGTGCTCAGCAAGCTTATCCAGTATGGTGTAGACAGTGGGCAAAGTGAAGCTGTGAGGGACGAATGGTTGGAGAATATGAAGCTGAATTGCAAACACTTTGTAGTCGTTGTCTTTGTTATACAAACCATTCATTTGCCACATCTTTCGTTTCGTGAGGAAGACGAGAAGCTTCTCTGGTTTGCTGTCCAGAATATCATTTCTATTGTGCTTGAATCATCAGGAAGAGCAGGGGTGCTCTTTCGCCATGCGATGCTTGAGAACGAATTGGTATATGTGTTGGGTGGAGAATCACCGATTAAAGCCGAAGAGCTTCGTCGAGAGCTTGAAGAAATTATCGGCGGCATTGAACGTCATTTAAAGCTGGAAGCGACGATCGGCTGCGGTACATTTGTCAATCAGATGGATATCATTCAACAATCCTATCAGCAGGCTAAACAAGCTTTGCGTAATAAAGTTATTTATGGGCATGGCAGGACTTATCTGGCGGATACCGATCCTGTTAAATCAGGTATTCATTTCGTCATTTCCAGAGAGGATGAGGTCTTACTTCTTGGTTGTCTAGGCGAGTGTAATGTCGGAGCGATCACTCATTGGATTAATCAAAGAGTCGAGGTTTTTGCAGCAAGCGAACAGGTCCTCTTCACGCATTTAGAAAGCTTCTGCGTTGAGTTTCATTTGCTGCTGCGCAAATATTTACTAACACAGACTAGTATTCCAGAATGGATTATCGGCGATTTAGACGATCTATT
This sequence comes from Paenibacillus psychroresistens, assembly GCF_009728935.1. Taxonomy (GTDB): domain Bacteria; phylum Bacillota; class Bacilli; order Paenibacillales; family NBRC-103111; genus Paenibacillus_AC; species Paenibacillus_AC psychroresistens. The sequence goes on from NZ_CP034235.1 coordinate 1,858,431, forward strand.
GGCCTGGCTGCACGGAATGAAACATTGGCGGGAAATTCCCCAGCATCTGATTGATGTGGTTCAGAATATGATTGGCCATTTATCCAAATTACGCCAATCTCCAGATTATAATCTGATTGACGAGGTGAAGCTTTATATCGACCACTCTTTGCATGAACCACTTACGCTTCAGATGATAGCGAATCGCTTCTTTTTCAATTCCAGCTATTTCTCTAGGAGGTTCAAGATGTGGTTTGGCGAAAGCGTAGTTAATTACTTAACGGCTGCTAGAATTCGCAAATCGGAGCAGCTGTTACGGGACCCAGAGCTCAAAATTCAACAGATAGCAGAGCTAGTTGGTTTTAATGATGCCGCTTATTTCAGCAGTGTCTTTCGCAAATTAACTGGGATGACACCTAATCAGTTTCGTGGCTTATCTATCTCTTCCATTCAGGATCAAGTTTGACCACTTATGGTAAAAAAATGTCAAGATATTCATACCGTACAAGTACGTATATTCCATTAACATTGAAAGTCTTTGCCTATATGATTAATCAGTAAGCTAAATTAAAGAATCAATAGGAGGCAATGAATGAAAAAGAACAGGGGAATCAACAAATTGGCTTCTACTCTAGTGGCAGCCGTAGTAATTGCAGGAATGCTCGGTGGTTGTGGAGCTGGAAGCAAGGACGTCGAGAGCTCAGCTGCACCGTCTAATGATACAAATGCACAAACGGCCAGTCCAGTCCCAGCAACACCTGAAGCAACTCCAGAAGCTACGCCGGAACAGATCGTCGAGATTACAGCATGGGATCAACCTGCTCCAGATGATGCAGGCAAACCATTCGTTGAAAGTGAATTTGCCAGATTTGAAAAGCTTCACCCGAACATTAAAGTTAAGCATGTAGAAGCCTTTCAAACGAATTCGCGCGAGAAATTTATGACCGCAATTGCTGGTGGCGAGGCTCCAGATGCTATGGAGCAACCATTCCCCGATATGCAGCTTTATATCCAGAAAGGCATAGCTGCTGATATTACGGATATGGTTAACAGCTCACCAGATAAAGATAGATTTATCGATGGTGCATTCGACCTGGCTACCAAAGACGGTAAAGTCTATGGAATACCAAGCTTCATGTATTCGACTGGTTTACTGTATAACAAAAGGATGTTCAAGACGGCTGGGATTGAAAGTATCCCGAAAACTTGGGATGAATTTGCAACAACGGCCCAAAAGGTTCAAGAAAAAAATCCTGGATCAATCGGCTTTGATATTCTTGGCATGGATTGGGCTGACTGGCATTTTGAATATTATGTTTGGCAAGCAGGCGGTGATCTGACAGAGCTTCAACCAGATGGTACGGTTAAGCTTCAATTTACATCAGATGCTGCGGTTAAGGCCCTTCAATACTATAAGGATTTGAAATGGAAGTACAAGATTACCCAGAAGAATGTTGTGCAAGATTATAATGAGAATCAAAAAGACTTCTTCAGTGGACGTTCTGCAATGATTCTAGGGAGTTCGGATAGCTTCGGCAACTTCATGAAGCAAGGTATGAAACCGGAAGAAATCGGATTTGCACCATTCCCGGTTGGTCCCTCAGGTACAGCACCATCACAGGTCGGAGGCAACTTCTGGATGTTAAATCCGAAGTCTACACCTGAGAAGATGAAAGCAGCTTTCGAGTACGCTATGTTCTTCCAATCCAAGGAGCATTTCGAGCTATGGGCTCAATATTGTGTAGACAACGGTTTTGGAATCAACCCTTTATCGATTGTTAAAGACTTTGATGTAATGAAATTTGTAAAAGAATTACCGGCGGATTATATCGCAGCAGTTCAAGAAACGACCAAGAATAAGCATTTAGAGTACTACTTGAAAAGCAGTCTTAGTCCTTACTTGGCCAAGCCGATTCAGAAGATTCTGCTTGATCCTAAGGCGGATCCTGCGACAGAGATGAAAGCAGCTCAAGAGCTTGCTCAAAAAGAAGTTATCGATAAGTACAATACGGACATTTTGTCTGCTGCGAAATAATAGAAAATTAAATTAGAGAGACATCGGGATTTCCAATTGGAAGTCCCGACTGTTATTCATAAGGTGGTGTGGAATGGAGAAGCAACTGGAGCTGCAGCTGGAAATGAATCGGAACACTAAAGCAAGCTCTCGTACTCGTATTAAGATCCCTTGGACGGCAATCTTTTTTTTGCTGCCATCGATTGTTGTTTTTTTTGTGTTTAAATATTATCTGATATTCGATGCCATTTATATTAGCCTTTTTAACTATGATATTGTTAATCCCCCTGGTAAATTTATCGGCTTTGGAAATTATCACGAGTTTCTCGTTTCCCATACATTTTGGGTAGCTATGAAAAATACGTTTATATTTTTTGTATTATCGCTTGCGATGGTATTTTGGGTCCCCATTGTACAAGCCCTGTTTCTCAGCAATATCAAACGTTACAATGGATTCTATCGTTTCCTGTACCAAATACCTAATATTCTACCGCTGGTAGCTGGAACATTGCTGTGGAAATGGATGTATAATCCCGATCACGGCTTGTTCAATTACTTGCTTGCCAAAATTGGGCTTGGCCCTTATGGCTGGCTTAACGATTTACACATGACTAAGATTGCCATTGTCCTGCCTGGTTTTTTTGCCAGCGGCGGCATTAGCGTGCTGCTTTACTATGCGGCCATTAAGTCTATTTCATCTGAAATTTTTGAAGCTGCGAAGATTGATGGCTGTGGACCCTGGCGTAGAATGACCATGCTTATTCTACCAAACATCAAATTTATTATATTAATTCAGTTCGTTGGCTTTATGTCAGGTGTCTTGTTATCGTTTGACAATATCTTTGTCCTGACTCAAGGTGGACCAGCTGATGCCTCACTTGTGGTTGCATTGATGATTCAGAAAACGGCTTTTGTGCAATCCAGATTTGGCATTTCAGCAGCGCTCTCCTTCTTCATGTTCATCGTAATTGCCGTGTTGACCCTCATACAATTTCGTTTTCAAAGAGAGGATGACTAAGCAGGATGAAAAGCAACCGCATCGTGGAAAAAGGGGAACGTCGACTGACAATCGTTTCTTTCGTTGTGACAATTGTATTTATATTACTTGGATTACTTCCACTTCTATGGCTATTGCTAACTTCTATTATGGATAGTAAATCGATTGAATCCACCACACCTAAATTTATTCCCAAGATTCCCGTCTCGATCTCCATAACGCTTGACTACTCCGGACAAGGGGAACAAGAAATGGGTTTTTATGAGAAGGATGCTATGAAAGCGACTTGGTTTCCGTGGATGGCTCATATACGGGACAATATTGGAGAAATTAGAATAACAGGCATTAAGGACGGGATTGAGCTCTATCGGTCATTAACAACATCAGCTGAATTCTATGTCGGTCAGCCTATTATTGTTCCTACTCAGACCTTCAGCGATAAGATTATGAAAGCCAGACTGCCGAGAATTAAAGAAAAACACCTGTCGTCGTTTTCCTGGTATGGACAGGGTAAATCTATTGCAGATTCTCATGCTGAATATAAGCTTTCGAATGAACCGCTTAGCCGAGATTTGCAAAGCTTTTTCGACGAAAAGCAGCTGTTGGATGGTAAAATTGTTGAGTTAAAGCAATCCCACAATTGGCTCCGTTTGTTCGACAGCTTCCGAAGCCTTAATCTATTGGCATCAGAGGTAGCTGGCAGTTTGGGCTTTTATCAATATTTTCTAAATAGCTTTATTATTTGTGCAGTCGTAATAGCTTGGCAGCTTAGTTTTGGAGCACTATCGAGCTATGCGCTCTCACAGCTTATAACCAATAAGAAAATCAAGCTAGTTCTATTAATGTATTTTCTAGCGACGATTATGATTCCTGGTGTCTCAGTACTGATCCCCCAATACTTACTGATGCAGAAGCTGGGATTAGTTGACCATTTATGGGCGGTTATTTTACCTCATTTTGCCTGGGGCTTTATTATCTTTCTTTTCAAAGGATTTTTTGATCAGCTTCCTAAGGAACTGCTGCAGGCAGCTCGAGTAGATGGAGCTTCCGAGCTTAGAACATTCCTGCGCATTGTCATTCCGATGTCCATTCCAGTGTTTACGATCGTGGCTGTCTTGACGTTTATTCCAGTCTGGAATGACTTTCTCTGGCCATATGTTGTGACCAAATCTCCACATAATTGGACCTATACAGTAGCTATGAACGATATGCAGAATGGTTTGAATCCTCGACCTAATTGGATCAGCGCGAGCGGTGTTATCTCTATGCTTCCCTTGTTGCTCGTCTTTATGGGCACGCAGGGAGCCGTTGAAAAAGGCCTCAATTTCAGCGGTGTCAAAGGCTAATTTATAGTTCTGCTGAAAATTAGGCATGGAGGTCCTCCTTATGAAAATAATGATTGTGGATGACGAACAGTTAATGCGGCAAGGCATTATTAAGAAAATAGAGATGTCCGGACTGCCAGTTACGATAATTGCTGAAGTGGGAGATGGCTTGAAGGCACTAAGAATGCTGCATGAGGTTATGCCGGACATCGTTATCACAGATATCCGGATGCCACATATGGATGGCTTGGAATTCCTACGAGAAGCATTTCAATTGTTCCCTGAGCTGCAGTTCATCGTGATTAGTGGTTTCGGGGAGTTTGAGTATGCCCAGAAAGCCATTCAATATGGAGTAATGGATTATCTGCTTAAGCCAGTTGATAAAGCTGAGCTTAAAGAGAGTCTGATTCGTATAATGGATAAAATTGAAAAGCGTATTCAGCACTCCTCTTTGGGAGAGCGGTTCAAGCATCTCCAAAATCGCAATGAAGAATCACTGCGTGAGCAGATGCTTAGCAAGTTCATTCAGTATGGTGCGAATAATGAACAAAGCTCAGCATTAAGGGACGAATGGCTTCATACTATAAAGCTGAGCTGCAGCAATTTCGTGGCGGTTGTCTTCGTATTGGATTCTTTTAAGCTGCCGCATCTTTCCTTCCGCAAACAAGATGAAAAGCTGCTCTGGTTTGCTGTCCAGAATATTATCTCCATCGTTTTGGAAGCGACAGGGAGAGCAGGAGTCCTCTTTCGCCATGCTATGCTAGAGAACGAGCTGGTATATGTGCTTGGAGGAGAATCACCGATTAAAGCTAATGACCTTCACCGCGAGCTTGAAGAAATTCTAGGGGGGATTAAGCTTCATCTAAAGCTTGGAGCGACGATTGGGTGCGGCACATCAGTCAATCAAATGGACAACATTCAACAATCCTATCAGCAGGCCAAGCTAGCTCTGCGTAATACAATTATCCATGGATCTGGGCGGGTTTATCTGACCGATAAGGAGCATGTTAGAGATGGACTTCACTCTGTTATCTCTAGAGAGGATGAGGCTCTGCTGCTGGGCTGTTTAAGCGAGTGCAATGTAGGAGCAATTGCTCATTGGATCGAGCAAAGAGTTGAGAGATTTGCCGCAAGCGAGCAGTTTCTTTTCACTCATTTGGAAAGCTTCTGTGTGGAGTTTCACTTGCTGCTGCGCAAATATTTGCTCACCCAGACTAGCATACCGGAATGGATTATAGGAGATTTGGACGATACGCTTACATGGCTTCATGGTTTGAAAAATTGGCGCGAAATCTCAGCTCAGCTTATTGAAATAGTTGAGAACATTATTGGCCATCTGTATAAATTGCGGCATTCCTCTGAATACAGCCTCATCGATGATGTGAAGCTCTACATTGAGCATTCTCTGCATGAACCTCTCAATCTGCAGATGATAGCTAAGCAGTTTTTCTTTAACCCCAGCTATTTTTCCCGGCGGTTTAAGGAGTGGTTTGGTGAAAGCTTGGTTAATTACTTAACAGCTGCCCGAATTCATAAATCAGAGCAGCTTTTGGAGGACCCCAAGCTGAAGATTCAGCAGGTTGCTGAGCTAGTCGGTTTCAATGATGCTGCTTATTTCAGTAGTGTTTTTCGCAAATCAACTGGATTGACGCCTAATCAATTTCGCATTTCGGCAGCTTCTGCCAATAAGAGCCTGTCTGAATCATAGATCTAATTTTAACTCCTAAAAAAGTGAGGTATTACTATGACAGTATTAAAGAAATTAAAGATTCATCAGAACGGACGTTATTTAGCTCAGGAGGATGGTGCACCTTTTTTCTGGCTAGGGGATACGGCTTGGGAACTCTTTCATAAACTAAACAAAGAGGATGCGGAGCTATATTTGGCTAATCGTGCGGAAAGAGGCTTTACTGTTATTCAAGCTGTAGCTTTGGCCGAAATGGAAGGCATCACGACAACGAATGCTTACGGGATGCTGCCGCTGCTTCGTAATGATCGCGGTCAGTATGACCCGACCCTGCCTGATCTTGGGGAGCAAGGGGAATATAGCTATTGGGATCATATGGATTATATCATTGAAAGAGCAGCAGATTATGGGCTCTATGTAGCGCTGCTTCCTACCTGGGGTGATAAATATAATACATGGGGTACTGGTCCGGTTATCTTTACAGAGGAGAATGCGGGCAAGTATGGAGAATGGATTAGTAACCGCTATAAGTCGAAAAGCAATATTATTTGGGTGCTTGGCGGAGATCGACCTTTGAGAACAAGGGAAGTCTTTAACGTCATTCAATCCATGGCTGAGGGGATTCGACGTGGAGCAGGAGGCAGCTTCCTCATGTCTTTCCATCCCAACGGTGCCTATTCCTCATCCTTTCAGGTCCATCATGAAAATTGGTTGGATTTCAATATGATGCAATCTGGCCATGATGGGTTTAATATTGCCAATTACGAAATGGTAACCAAGGATTATCAGCTTTCACCCATTAAGCCTACAATTGATAGTGAACCATGCTATGAGGATCATCCGATAAGCTTTAATGCAGGAAACGGTTATTTTGACCCGAAGGATGTTAGACAAGCGGCTTACTGGGCGCTATTTGCCGGTGCATTTGGCCATACCTATGGGCATCATTCGATTTGGTCGATGACTACGGAGCCAAAGGATTACTTTATCATGGATTGGAAGACGGCTATCCTTCGTCCAGCTGCTAGCCAGATGAGTCATGTGCGGAGGTTGATGGAATCCAGACCATTATTTGAGCGTATTCCTGATCAAGATCTGCTCGTAGAGAATTACTCAGGTACTAATCACATGCAAGCGAGTCGTGGTCAAGATTACGCTTTTATCTATAGCCCCAATGGACTTGCTTTTAGGGTCAGTATGGGTTGTATCACAGGCTCGAAGGTAATCGCTAATTGGTATGATCCACGAACAGGCCATTCAGTAGAAGCGGGAGAGTATGAGAACACAGGGGAGATTAAGTTTATTCCACCAACAAGCGGTAGAAATGATGATTGGGTACTGGTATTGGACGATATTTCAAAAGGTTATAAAAATCCTTAATGAGAACTACACAAACGTTTCTAGAGCAACGGATTGTTTGGTTATAGCTATTTATTAGCTGTGAATGAACAGTTTCCTATGCTTTAATGAAAATAAGAGTAAATTAATTTATCGGAGGTATCCAAAATAGATATCATGTGGACCTAATTAGCTAGTCAACTTCGGATTTCGATAAGATGACAAGTAATGCCCTGCAATATTGCAGTGTAGATTAGGGTGCGTGTGTCTATAAGGAGATACTCCTTACTGTTGAGTAGGCTTATTCTAGTCTGTTTGCTCGACTTTTTAGCCACAGGCGGAGCCTGTGGTTTTTTGCGTATAATTTTTTGAATATAAACTAAAAAGTGGTGATAGTATGACATTAATTAACATTCGCGGCATTAAAAAAAGCTATGGAGACTTGGCGGTGCTCGAGAATATCCATTTTGATATTAGGAAAGATGAGCGGATTGGGTTAGTTGGCATGAACGGTGCTGGAAAAACAACATTAGCTAATTTAATCTTTGGGAGCTTGGCACAGGATGGAGGGGCAATTACCTTTCATCGGCAGCAGCTGAAGATAGGTTATCTCCAGCAATCCACTTCCTATTCGGTCAATACCTTCTGCAATATGATTGATCCAGAGGATTCAACAATTAAAGCGAATCGTTTCCTTGAATTCTCCAGCCATCTCGGATTGAATAAAGTACAAGATTGGGATTCCCAACGTTTCAGCGGATTAAGCGGAGGCGAGAAAACAAAGCTGGCTATCGCCCATATCTGGGCTTCGAAGCCAGATATGCTCATCTTGGATGAGCCAACGAATCATCTTGATTTTCAAGGTGTCGAGTGGCTGATAAAGGAGCTGAAAACCTACGGAGCTGCGACGATGATTATTTCTCATGATCGCTATTTTCTGGATCATACGGTGGAACGGATTATAGAGCTGGAAAACGGGCGTTCGCTCAGCTATCCAGGCAACTATACTTTTTATCGCGAGGAGAAATTAAGAAGATATCAAAGTCAGCTGCATCAGTTTGAAGAGCAGCAGAAATATGAGCATAAGATCGAAGCTGAAATCACACGCCTCAAAAATTGGTCCAATAAAGCCCATCGTGAAGCAGGGAAAGTCGGGAAAATGGCTGAAATGCGAGCAGGAGTTAAGGAGTTTTATCGGAGCAAAGCAAAAAAGATGGATCAACAGGTCAAATCTCGAATCAAGCGTTTAGAGAAAATTGAATCGGAGGGGGTTATGAAGCCTAAAGAAGAGAATAAGGTTGAATTCGAATGGAGCAGTCCCGAGAAAAGAGGCAGACGTCTCATTGAAGCCAAGCAACTGACTAAATCATTTGGCTATAGAACGCTTTTCCAGGAAAGCTCCTTTTACATCCAAAGGGGGGATAGAATCGGGCTGCTTGGTCCTAATGGCTGCGGTAAAACGACGCTTCTCCAGATGATTCTAGGTAGAGAGCCCATTGATTCTGGACAGCTGTGGGTCAGTCCTTCCGCCCAAATTGCTTACTTAACGCAAGATGTCTCAGGCTTGGATCCACAGCGAAGTGTGCTTGAGCTGCTTCAAGGGGCACATGTGGATCCTATGCAGGTGGGTAAAGCTCGTACTCTGCTTGCCAATATGGGGTTTGACGAGTCTATGCTCATTAAGCCAATCCAGCAATTAAGCTTAGGAGAACGTACCCGGATTAAATTAGCACAATTGCTTATGCAGGATCAAGATCTGTTGATTCTGGATGAGCCAACCAATCATCTTGATCTAACAAGCAGAGAGCAGCTGGAGGATACATTATCGACTTATAACGGCACATTAATGATTGTTTCACATGATAGATATTTCCTTGAAAAGACTTGCGACAAGCTGTTGATTTTTGCAGATGGCAAGATTCAGCGGTTCGAGCGTGGCTTCGCGGAGTATAAGGAGAAAATCGAGCAGCAGAAATCGGCACCCTTAGCAAATAGGGAAGATATACATGAGCAGAAAATGATCATAGAAAACCGCATGGCATATTTACTTGGTGAATTGAACAAATATAGTTCAGCTGATTCACAATATGTAGCTTTGGATATGGAGTTTAAACGACTGGTTGAGATGAAGAAACAAATATCCACAAAGTAAGGTAAATAAGGTATTGAGCTTAAGTAATGTGGATTCGTTTAAGCTGTATAAAAATTAAAGGACATGAGTTCTAATTAATAGAAATCATGTCCTTTTATTGTCTATTATTAGGGAAGTTACTTAGCTGTAACCTGCTCCAAATCACGCACACCTTGGTAAATTAACTCGAATAACTCTTGCAGATCAGATTCTTCAATACAGGAGAAGGCAACTCTCAGATCGGTATCTCCTAAAGCAATGGTGCCCACACCATATTGGTTAAGCAGATGCAAACGTAGTGTTTCCGCTTCTACGGTTTTCAATTTCAAGCACATAAAGTAACCTGAATTGAATGGATAGTAATCCCAAGCTTCTAGAAATTGAGGATGGCCCAGCAGCTGTTTGACCTGATTGGCACGGCCTTTCATAATATTGTATTTCTCCAGCTTCTGCTCTTTAAATTCAGGTGCTTTCAAAGCATGGAGTACGAAGGTCTGAGAGGGATGCGGTCCACTTGATATAGTTGCACGGATAATTCCCATGGTTTTTTGCTCAAGTGCGGCAAGCAAAGCATCACTTTGTGCAGCATAGGTAATAAAACCAACGCGAAAGCCCCACACATACTCTTCTTTCGTTGCACCATCAATCTTAATCGGAAGTACGCGCGGATGCAGACCGCTTAAAGCTCCAAACAAGGACTCATGCAAGGATTCTTCGAAGAATAATCCAAAGTAAGCATCGTCAGCGACAACCACTACATTAATCCCCGCTTCTGCTCCAGCTAAGATTGCGGCAACAATCTGGCGTCCTTCTTCTGCTCCTGGAGTATAACCCGTTGGGTTGTTAGGGAAATTTAGGATGACTATGGCTTTGCCTTGATCTTTTTGCCCAAGAATAGCTTCTCCTAGAGCGGCTGAGTTAAACTTGCCTGCATTATTATATAACGGATAGTTGACGATTTCTCCTCCACGACGAATGCCGAAGGTAAGCTCATAATTTTCCCAGTTCTTATCCGGAATAATGACGCTGTCTCCAGGTCCAACGAATAGATCTGCGACAATACTTAAGCCATGGGTTAAGGCATTAGTTACCAATGGGTTACCAAACAATTTCCCTTGCAGGGTTGGATTTTCTTCAAGCATTTTGCTTCTCCAAGCCGTTCGTAATTCAGGCTTGCCTGCAGGAGGCGCGTATTCATAGATATCTTTTGGCGCATAGGTGGATAAGGTGTCTTGGATTACTTTTAAATGCATCGGTTGGCCCTTTTCTAAAGCAGTTCCGATTGTGGCATTATACTTGGTTGCTTTAGTCTTAGCTTCAGCAGACTGACTAAGAATTCCTACCTTAGGGAAATAGATCTCTTTGCCAAGCTTGGATAACATTTGATAAATATAAGGATTTTCGCGTTCTAAAATTTCATTTAACTGCTTTGCCAGTGGGTTCATTCGAATTCTTCCTTCCGCTAATTGGGATTATTCAAATTCCATGTTAGGCCATATTATATCACTTTCCAGTGCTAGGCACCACCGTATTACCGCGCACGCGATAAGCAATAAAGCTCATAATCAAGAGGATGACCGTCCCACTTATAATGAATAGGACAGCAGCGCTCACTGAATAATGATCCATCAGCCAACCAATCATCAAGGGCATTAAGGCACCGCCTATACCGCCAGATGCGATGAGAATGCTTGTGGTTGATTCCGTTTTACCTGGAAGCAGATGGTTGGCATAAATTAAACTGATGGCGAAGATGCCTGACATGAATAAACCAATTAACAAAACCACAGCAAACGCGGTCCAGCTATTGAAAACAAAGGCAAACAATACGGTGAAAATAACGGCTCCAAATGTACTCCATAGCAAAAATGCAGCATGATTGACTTTATCTGCGATGATTCCAGTGAACACGCGCCCGATCGCCATGGTCAACCAAAAATAAGTCACACTATTTGTTGCAGATACCGAGTCCAAATGCAGATTAACAATAAGAAAGGAAGGTAAAAAATTAACCAAGCTCATTTCGCTGCCCACATAAATCAGAAAAAAGAGAATACAAAATAGTAAAATATATTTTTCTTTATTATTGTAGCGGAGCGGTATAGCTGCTTTAGTGGTTTTGGATACTTTTCTGGATAAGTGAGCTTCCGCTTGGCCAAATGGCAATAACTTAAAGCCTAAAGCTAGCAGCAATGCGGCAGCTCCAATAATGTAGAAAGAAAGATACCAATAGCCAATGTAGATCATCCACCCTGCAACGACTGGCATTATCAAAGCACCAACCCCAAAGAAAACTTCCAAACGACTCATGGCTTTAGCCTTTTTCTCATGAATGGATTCAATAATCAACGTACCAACGATAGCTTCTATGGAACCAAAGCCTGCGCCAGCAATAAAACCTATAACATACATAAACGGCCAAGGAGGCAGGAAACCATAGGCAATCTGCGCTAGACCCAAGCCAACTAGCATCATAATCAAGGTTGTTCGTTTGCTGAATTTAGCTGTCATCCAGGGAACAAGCAGCACCCCGAGCAGAAATCCACTAAATTGTGTGAAAATTAGCTGGCCTCCATTGCTGTAATGGAGATGGTAGTGATCCAGCAGCTCTGTAAGTAAAGAACCAATAATAACGTGGGCAAGACCAACCAGTAGATAGGCTGTACATCCCATAAAAAGCAGGCGATTCATAGAGTGCTCCTTTAGGTTAAACATATTTACGGACACAACTATAATACCTTATTCTCTGTGGGATGGACAGAATCTTTATGATGTGGACAGAATTGCTTCATTAAAGCTATCGTTGCTTCATCCAAATCGTGATTCCGCGCTTGGAGAAGATCTGCGGTTTGTTCAATCCGAGCTTCTTTCCAGTTTTGGCCGAATTTGAATTTAGCATTCATTTCTTGAGTATCTATTCTTACAACAGAGACAGCTTTTAACTGCGAAACGTAGTCAGGATCCTCAATGGTAATGGGATCATATCCGCCTTCAGGCTGCAGCTTTTCCATAAACGCCGCTAATGCAGCTGCTTTCTCAGCAAGATCTACAACTATGGAAGCAGCACCTTTGATATAAACAGATTTAAAAAAAGCAGTAGCGGGACAAGCCATTTTGGGATCAGAGAAGTAAGAAGGGATAATAGCATATTCTTTAGCAACTGAAAAAGTAACTTTATCTGCCGCATGTTTTAGATCAATCATTTTCTGACCGATTCTGCTGCCATGAAAATAGATGAAATCCTCATAATAAACAAAATTGAGTGGTGTCACATGCGGCCAGCCATCCGGACTAATCGTACCTAGAAAACCAAATGTCATTTCTGCGAAAAAAGCTTTAATCTCACTCGCTTTATTTTCTTCAATCGCAAATTCTTTTCTTCTCATTTAGAATCTCCCCCATCGGATGTACATAATTGTTTTTATAAGTGTAAGAAATAAATTGACATGAAGAAAGAGCCAATTTACAATGTTTTAATTAGACCACTTTATCCAAGGACGGAAGAACAAACGATGGACTTTCATATTCAGTATCAAAGCTATATGCATCAGTATAAAACTAAACATTTAGCGATCTATCACGCTCTTAAAGATGCCATTGTGAATGGTCAGCTTCCCTATAAGCTTAAGCTGCCTTCAAGTCGGGAATTAGCTGATCTCTATTTGTTATCAAGGGGCACAATCAATCTGGCCTATGAAATGCTTGCGGCAGAAGGGTATGTTTCGTCTTCGCTTGGAAGTGGGACATTCGTTGCTTTCCAGCACCAGGATAAGCCGTTAGAGCCAGCTCCCAATTCAGCAATTAGGCTCTCCCAATGGGGAATGGCCATCATGGAACAAAAGCTAAGCGATAAAATTAGTGTTGACGATATTAGAATAAACTTTGGAACGGGGCTGCCGGATTTACATTTTTTTCCCCATGAAGCATGGAGTCGAGTAATGTATGCACAGGTTCGTGAAATGATGGAGTCCTTGCAGAAGGAGGCTTTTGTTACTCAAGGCCATTTGCCTTTACGTGAAGCGGTTGCTCGCCATTTACTTCGTACTAGAGGTATTCAAGCAACGGCAGAGGATATCGTTATTCTGGGTGGCTCCATGCAGGGAATTGCTTTGATAACTCAGCTATTGGTAAATCCAGGTGAATCCGTGATTTGCGAATATCCTGGTTATAGTGGATTCAGAAGGGTTGTCGAAGCAGCAAGAGGAAAAGTGATTGAAGGTAAGGTTGATCAATGGGGGATTCAGCTCGCCAATTGGCCAGCTCAGCTAATATTCGTAACTCCGAGTCGTCAATTCCCAACAGGTGTTGTGCTTTCTTTGGAACGCAGACAGGGCTTGCTGCAATGGGCAGCAAACAATTCAGCCATTATAGTCGAGGATGATTATGATAGTGAGTTCCGTCATCATGGCCGACCGATTGAACCGCTTAAAGTAATGGATACGGAAGATAGAGTCGTCTATTTAGGTACTTTTTCGAAGACGATGCATACGGATTTGCGCTTGGGTTATGCAGTTGTCCCTACTGGATTGCGTGAAGCTTTCCTGAAAGCAAAGCAATTAATTGAGCCTCATCCTGCTGCCATACTAGAGCAGCGAGCTTTAGCCATATTCATGAATAGCGGTCATTATGAGCGCCATCTTCGCCGAATGAAACGAGTATACAGCAAGCGATATGCAGTCATTTATGCTGAAATGAATCTTAAGCTGCTGGATCTCTTTGATTTTGTACCCTCAGACGCTGGTTTACATCTATTTGCTTGGTGGAAGGGCAGCTTGCTGGAATGGAATCTCTACAAAAATGCTTGTGAAGTAGCCGGAGTCATTTGGTCGCTAGGAGATTTAGCTTATATGGAACGAGAACAACGCGCTTCCGTTTGCTTTGGGTTTTCTCATTTGCTAGAATCGGAGATTATCGAGGGTGTTGCTATCATGCGTAGGGTCGCAGATACAATGAATCTTACATCTGCGACACGCTAATGAAGAATATAGAATAAGCTACTTTATTACGCCACAAGCCATTCGTGCACCAGAGTTGCCGGCAGGATCCGTTATATAATCATCTGCTTTTTCATGGATAATGAGCGATACCCCTTTGGCGCTTATTAAGGAATTGGTTTTTCCTTGTTCAAGTGTGACGGCTTTAACGACCAGATCGACATTGATTTTTCCTTTGGCGTCTACTTGAATATTAGGCAGATCACCTTCGTGGAAGCCTTGGGGGTTCTCAAAGCCATGTTGTTTATGGGTTGGATTGAAGTGCATGCCTGAGGATACGAAATCGGGTGCTTCACATATCCCATTCTCATGCAAATGAATTCCATGCATACCAGGCGATAGCTTAGCGGCCTCAAGGTGGATTTTAACGCCTTCAGCAATTGCAGAAAGCTCTGCAGTTCCTATTGTTTTACCTTTGGCATTAATGATTGTCGTTTTAATCAGAGCAGAATCAGCAGCTGCCGCCGGTTGAACGGATACTTCTTTTGCGCCACATGCACTTAGCATACATGCCACCACACAAAGACAACCCCATTTAACATATTTTCTCATCGTTTTTCCTCCTCATTTATAAACTAATCTCGTAAGCATCAGTTTGTAGGTAATCACTCTCCTAGTTTTCACATTATTGTGAAAAACAAACCTGTTAAATACAATTATTTGAACCTATTATCTTATTGCAATGTCGAATTGTGTAATTAATTTTTTGACTTTACAAGGAATGAGGAGTAAAATTAGGTCTAAGGAATCATAAAGTCCTATAACAAGAAGGTGATTGCTTGATGATTGAAATTAATTCTTTGAATCCTTTTTGGCAGTCCATAGGTATGTTCTTGTTTATAGCTGTGTTTATTTGCTTAGCTTGGTGTATTTATGATGCAACACATGAGACCAAATAAATTCGACCTGCCCGATAAATAAACACCCCCCAATTCATTTGAAATAATGAATTGAGGGGTGTTTTGTGTTTATGTATGGGATAATCGTTATCTATTGGAGCTTTATTCGTGTTTTAGATGAAGCTGACCTAGGGCTTCGCCCATTTTCACCTTACTGCCCACCATGAGATCAGCTTTGCAAGTAAACGTATTATTTTCTAATAGTAAAACCACCGTAGAGCCAAATTCAAAATAGGCTAATTCATCACCAATCACTAAGGCTTCTGGCAGAGGATTCACATATTGAATACTGCTTACATTCATCGCGCCAACCTTTACCACAGCAAGTTCCCCGTACTCATGCTGCACATAAGTCACTAATCGCTCATTACGACTTAGAACGGTTCGCATGTAACGCAGCCCAAATTCATTGACAGGATAGACTTTACCGGGAATATGTTCTTTCTCAATAATCCTGCCGCTGATCGGTGTATGAATACGATGATAATCAGTAGGACTTAAATACAGTACAAAATAAAAGCCATCGGTATAATTCACCACACGAGGTGACTGATTCAACAATTGCTCTAATGTATAATTCTGACCTTTAATATTAAGAAGCTGGCCATCTTGAATTGGCCCCATACCCGTAATGGCAGCATCAACCGGACTTGCTAAGCTCAGAACCCCCTTATCTATGGGGCGTAAGCCTATTTTTAATCTTCTTGTAAAAAAGTCATTTAATGAACGGTACTCTTTCCAATGTTTTTCTGCATCCTCTAAACGAATACCATAGGTTTTGGCAAACCAAGGAATCAAGCGACGACTTAATGATGATTTAGCAAAAGATCCCGTGACTCTAGAGATAGATTTGCGAGAAGAAAGCTCAGTTAACAAACGAAAAAATGGCTTTGCCATGGAATAACTCACCTGTTCCTTCTGAACTGATTTACATGAATACTTCGATATATAGTGACACAGAACATCATAGATTGCAATCCTTGAAAATTATATCGCTCCTGAATTAGGAAGGAGTTTGGTGATTTATTCCTTGATAATATAATTAATCTTACGAGCATGCGATTTTCTATTATTTTTTAAGAGAAATAATTATTTCTATAACCGGAGTAATTATTTATTTATCAATAGTGCGATTTCGACAAAAATAGAAGAGATTCTCACAATAATCACTCCATGAAGTGACAACTTAATCAAGATGCTTGATTTATAATACAAAGGGTGATGTTCATAAAACGCGAATACATAGAGAAAACAGTAGATGGAGTGAGAAACAATGGATAATCAAAAGATTAGTCTTGATATTCGCACGATTTTGACGCAGCTGAACATTGACTACGAGAGATTTACAGAATGGGAAGAGAATAACCACGAGGCGGGGTTATGGGAAACGGAATGGCTAGAGAGTCCGGAAGAATCAGACCAGCAAGTAGCAGCAACCCAAAGCTAAGCAGATAATAGAAGGCTAGCTCACAAGCAGATAAACAACTTGAGAGCTAGCTGATTTAGTCTTATGCTGATTTAGTTCATTGCACGGTCTGCGCGGATAAAGGCGATGAACCGTTTGGCTTCTTCGACAGTTAGCTTTCTGCCATCGATGGTAAGAGCATATTTATCAAGGAGATCTTGATCCGATAGCTCTAACCCTTCAACAAATTGTTTGACATTAGAGTCAGTAATTCTTGAAGTGTCCTGAACTCCACCCATTAGGAAATCAATGGATACTTGAAAATATGTTGCAATACGTTGCAAGGTTTCATAGTCTGGCTCTCTACGATTATTCTCATAATGAGAAAGAGCAGCGCGGTTGATTCCTAATTTCTGTGAAAGCTCTTCTTGGGTTAATTTTCTTTCATCTCGCAATTGAGCTATCCGATTACCATATTTCATTGATGCAAATCCTCCTAACAAACACGATTAATCAATTCGTTAAATTATACTAATTGTAATTATACACTACAAATAGCGGATGTAACCATGAAATTAACAAAAAATTCATCGAACTAGACTTATATGGATACGAAATGTATCTTTGTTTCTGTTAATAGCTACTACTAAAGAATCTTAAAGGAGCTAAACGTATGCAAAAAGAATTTCCGCATGCTGAATTAAGTATAGTTGAGGTGAATGGTTGTCCGACCCAAAGCAGGATCACTTTAATTCGAGTAGATAAAATTAATGAAAGCGGCTTTAGCTTCGCATCTGCATTACGATTTCCAGTCAACCCATTGGTTACTCTAAATCTTCGCTTATCTTTTCAGGATGAAACCATAGATTTACAAGGAACCATAAATGGGAGTCAATTCGAAGGGAATTCCAACCGCTTCCATATTATTTTTAATAATAATAAGCAGGTGAAATCTAAGCTGACTAGGATGCTCAGGAATTTTACAAAACAGTATGAGATACTTCGTTTGAGAGCAGATCATTATTATAACTACAATATGGAAGAAGCCTATTCTCTTAAAAACAATCAGATTAATATATGTATGTAAATAATGGTAAGAGGCGCTTGACACGATACGAAATGTATCTTATTATAAAGTTATAAATACATAATGTATCGCATTAAAATGTGCAAGTATAAAGGATGGTTATAGAATGAATAGAAAACAAGTCTTGTATTGTCTTGGCTGTGATCAATTAATTTCTCGTGAAAAGGCTAATAAGACCTTTCGCACTGGGTTTTATCGCGTGATCTATCCCTTGGCATTTTGTAATGATTGTGCGAAAAAGGCTGGAATCAGAGAACAAGAATTATATGAAGCCACAAAGCTCCCCTACACTGAAAGTACATTTGCAGAAACACAAATAACGATTTAGAAAATTCTATTCAACTAACTACAAAAGGAAAGGTACTGAGGCAAAAGCCTTGGTACCTTTCCTTTTTATAATTCTAAGGCTGTATAAGTTTCACTAATATACAATTCTTATAATTCCGGACAAACGCCGTCTTAGAAGACGGCATAGCCGTTTATCCTTGATTGTAGTATTATGATAAAGTCACTTTTAAATTTGCTACAGAAAAGGAAGAATACTAGTGAAAGCCCTTCGATATGCCATTATTCTCATGATTCTAGTCCAACTTTTTCTCCCGTGGGCTATGCCTACCAATCAAATCTATCATAATCGCATCGATTATAATATTACCAAAGAAAGTGATGAGAAGTTCGAACCTGCTCTTGAGCAAATAAAGCTAGAAATTAAGCATAAGCATTTGAAGGATTATATCATTATTATTGGCGACTCTGTTCTCTATGGCAGTCCTGGTAATTCGGATCAAGCTGTCAATGCGTTTATGGAGGACTCAGCACGAAAATCACCGACTCAGTCCAAGCTGCGTATTTTTAATTTATCCTACCCATCCATGATGGCAGGTGATATCTATGTGATGCTGCTTAAGTTAGATGAGCTAGGAATCTCTACAGATCATATTATGATTAATTTTAGGTATGCTAGCTTTGTAGCTAGAGATACTAATCCTCCAATTAAAGCTGTTTTCTGGCTGATGAGGGATTTGAAATCTCTGGATTCTTCAGCCTATCAGCATATACTGCCACAAATGAAGGATAGTCATTATAAAGAGCCAGCCTTTTTCTATGGACAGTTTATGGATAAGCTTTATCATGATTTCTTACCTGAAATTAAACTCTATAGCTATAAGGATTACATCGTTAATATGTTGCAGAGGTCTAAGCTTAAGCTGCTCGGGCATAAATTGCCGGATGACGCAATACAATTTGGCGATCCAAGGCCGTGGACTGTAAAAGAGACCTTGACTAAATATGTACAGGGTGACGTGATTAAAAAAAGCTATTCGGATACTCCATTTAATATGACGGAATCCAACCCGGATATTTATTTTATAGAGAAGATCCTGAAGCATCAAGAAGGTAAGGAAACTATGGTTGTAATGAACGGTGCAAATCAAACTTTGCTGAAGCAATATGTGGAGAAGCCTGGCTATCAAACTAATTTGCAGGCAATTGATGCATATTTTCAACAAAAGCCTGTGAAGTATGTGAATTTGGAAGGAAAGATAGATGATTCCTTGTACACGGATCATACCCACTTTATTGCTGAGGGTTATAAAGCCATGGCTGATTTGTTGTGGCCGTACTATGCGAAATAAAGGAGAATTCTAAATGCTGTTTCATACACCTGAATTTTTTGTGCTGCTGCTTGTAACTCTAGTACTCTATTATTTAATGCCGCGGCGGCGAACGATCTTGCTTTCAGTTGCGAATATAATATTCTATAGCGTCAGTGGACTGGGTTTTCTAGTCTTGTTTCTATCCATTACTACGATAACCTACTTGTGTTCTTTAATGCTGCAAGGACGGTATCGACGGATTGTCCTTTGGTTTGCGATTACAATTAATGTTATTGATATCGCCTTTTTTAAGTATTCATTATTCCTGCTGCATAACTTAGAGCGTGTTTTTAACATCCAATTGGTGGCAACTAATTCATTCTGGGTTTCAATCGTACTTCCAGTAGGGATATCCTTTTACACATTTGAATTAATTTCCTATATAGTTGATGTCTATAAACAGAAAACCAAGCCAGCTAAATCGCTTCTGGACTTTTGGATTTTCATTGCCTTTTTTGCTCATTTAATTGCTGGTCCAATTATGAGGGGACAGGAATTTATTCCACAAATTAATGGCATGAAATCGATTCGACTGAAGCTGAGTAATTTTAAAATCGGGATTTTTTATTTGGTACTCGGATTGTCTAAGAAGATTCTCTTAGCTGATAATTTATCACCACTCGTAAATCGATTCTTCGAGCATCCCGAGGTATTGGATGGCTCTGGAGGATGGATTGGCAGTTATTTATTTGCCTTTCAAATTTATTTCGATTTTTCAGCATATAGTGATATGGCAGTTGGGATTGGTTATTTGTTTGGATTAGAGCTTCCACGCAATTTCTTGACTCCTTATTTAAGCGCCAGTGCAACTGAGTTTTGGCGAAGGTGGCATATTACCTTATCCAGCTGGATTCGCGATTACATCTATATCTCATTAGGCGGTTCACGACGAGGAGAATTTAGAAAATACATAAATTTATTTTTGGCTATGACCTTGTCAGGTATCTGGCATGGCGCCCAATGGACCTTCGTAATGTGGGGGATGTTCCATGGCGGGCTGCTAGTTGCCCATAATTTATTTATGAAGCTGAAGACCAAGCTAAAGCTCACGTGGCTGGATAATTCGTTCATTTATCGAATAATAGCAGTTGTTATTTTCTTTCAATTGACATGCTTAGGCTGGATTTTATTCCGCGTACATAATTGGCATACCGCTTTGGTTGTGATCCATCGCATGCTTTCCTTACAGGCTTTTCACGTTCCTCAACCTTATTATAAATATCTTGTCATTGTTATAGGACTGTTTGCGCTGCATATTATAGAGTATTACCTGATCACGTACTCTCCAAAAATCTCTCTGACTTGGCATCGAATATTTCCAGCTCCGATCCGGGCTGTATTCTATGTTCTAATTGTTTCTATTCTGATTATTTTCATTAAAGACAAGGTTAGTGGGTTCATTTATTTTCAGTTTTAGTGTGAACTATTACATAACATAATGGTAACCATCAAAATGATTGGATAATACAACAGCTACATTCGTGTTATGTTAGTATTACTTATTTAGGAGGTCATACATTATGCTAACTGAACCTGAGATCAAAGGAATTTGGATACCGTTAATTACTCCTCTTAATCTGGATGATGAAGTAGATCATGCTTCATTTGAACGTTTTATTCAACGATTGCCGCTGTTTGATATTCAAGGGCTTGTGCTGAATGGTACAACAGGCGAATCACCAACGATCGCAATACACGAAATTGTAAATATTCTCGAAACGGTTCGCAAGAGTATAGGCTCAGCCCCCTTGCCGCTAATGATCGGAACTGGAACGAATGATACGGCTGGAACCATTAGGCGAACAGAGCAAGCGGGTCTTCTCGGAGCAGATGCAGCCTTGGTTGTTGTTCCCTATTACAGTCGACCTTCTCAAGCAGGCATTATTGAGCATTACCGCAAGGTAGCTGAAGTGGGTGTTCCCATTATGGTCTATGATATCCCAGGGCGAACGGGAGTAAGCTTAACGGTGGATACACTGCGAACTCTTTTTGAAATCGATGGAATAGTGGGTTTAAAAGATAGCACGGGTAGTACGGAGATGACATCCAAGCTTGTGAGCTATGATGCTAAGCCGATTCTCTGTGGAGAGGATATTCTATTCCTTGATGCATTGAGGAGCGGGGCAAGCGGCGGGATGGCTGCATCGGCTAATGTGCTGGCTAAAGAATTTGCTGGCATCTATAATCTCTTTAAGTCTGGTGAGCATGATGCCGCTAAAGCTGATTTTACTGAACTAATTCCACTTATAAATCTGCTGTTCAAGGAATCCAACCCTGCCCCGTTGAAATGGCTATTGGCACAGAAAGGTTGGATATCCAGTGATCGGCTACGCCTTCCGATGCTTGGAATTAGTGAGCAGCTGCAGCAGGAGCTTAGTTTTTATGTATAAGATTCATCAGTGAAGTGGCATAGATTATTTTACGAACATCGTGAAGGTTACATTACTCCAGAAGGGGGAATATAACCTTCACGATGTTTATTTGTGTATCTAAAGCGAGCCGAAAGCAACTTAATTTATAGATTAGTGTGACCGAGATCTGGGTGAATGAATATGTTACAGATGACTATTCTTTTTAAAACGTGCACTACTGAGAAAGGAGCCGATTTATGAAAAAAAGAAGCTTAACACAACCCAGTACACAACCCAGTACCAAGAGTAAATCAGATCAAGGAAGGTTTGTGAATGCGAATACGCTAGAGCTGCGATGGATGGATGAAAAAACCACAGTGCCCTTGAAGAAACCTAAAAAACCACCTGTTCGCCCAACTAATCCTGTTAGAGAAACTGTATTCATTCACAATGTTGGTGTAAAAGAGAATTTGAAAACATACGAGCTGATGGATCCGAGCTATGTAGAAGAATCAACTAATATGCTGGAATTAAGTAAAAAGGTTAACCCAATCATTGAAATTGTAGAAATCCCCCCTGCCTTGCTTGCTCCAGAAGTGGTATTCGGTAAAAAAGATTCAATCCTCGAAAGAAAGAATGAACTGAAGAATATGGCGATCATTTATACGGATGATATTGTTAATGAAGGGGTTACCCGGGAAAAAATAGCGAATTATGCAATCGACAGCACGAAGATCAAACCAGAAAGCATTAACTCGGATGGATTGGCGGATTATGCTGTTTCGACAAACAAGCTTGCGAATGAAGCTGTAACTTCCATTAAAATCGCTAAACTTTCTATAGAAGATCAGCATCTCGCCAATGGTTCAATTACAGGTGACAAACTGCGGGATCGTTCGATTCATGGCGAGAAAATCGCAGATAACAGTATTAATTCTGAAAAATTAATGGATAAGACGATTGATTCCATTAAAATCGCAGACGGTTCGATTCTATCCAAGCATTTGCACCCTTATTTGATAACTACGGATTTGATCCAAGATCAATCCATCATCTCAGAAAAAATAAAAAGCGGTACCATTCAAACGAGCAATTTAGCCAATCAATCGATTAATTCAACTAAGCTTTCGGATGGCGCTGTTACTACAGAGAAGCTTAGAGATGGAGCAGTCACGGATTCAAAAATTCAGCAAGGCAGTATCCAATCGAATCATCTGCAAAATGATAGCGTCCATTCTCAACATATTCTTCAACAATCGATCAGTGCGATTCACCTTAGTGATGGAGCGGTTCGTCATGACCACATCGCAGATAACTCCATTAACGGGGAACATATCGAAGCGAAATCGATTGACTCAAGGCATTTAGTCCAAGAATCTGTGACAGAGGAAAAGCTCTCTACAAACAGTGTATCGACACATAAGCTGATGGATGGCTCTGTTACCGCTCATAAGATTGGATTAATGGCAATATCTTCGGATAAAATTGTGGATGAAGCTATTCAGAACAAGCATTTGCAATCCGGTGTTATTATGTCTAAGCAGCTTACAGATCAATTGATTCTCTCTAGGCATCTATCTCCTTCAGTTGTATTATCTGATCATATTCAGATAAATTCAATCACCTCTGCGCAGCTTCAGAATGAAGCGGTAACAACAGATAAGCTTGCTTTACACAGCATTACTGCCGATAAGATATCAGAAGAAATCATCGATAGCTGGCACATTCGTCCTGAAGCTGTTCGAAGCTATCATATGGCGTCTGA
The DNA here is from genome assembly GCF_009728935.1 of Paenibacillus psychroresistens. GTDB lineage: Bacteria > Bacillota > Bacilli > Paenibacillales > NBRC-103111 > Paenibacillus_AC > Paenibacillus_AC psychroresistens. The sequence goes on from NZ_CP034235.1 coordinate 1,882,061, forward strand.
AATCATTAAATCATACCATTTGGACCCAGGGAGTGTGACGGAGGAGAAAATAGCAGATGGATCAATTGGCTTCCAAAAAATCCGCGAAGGCACGATTAGAGAGCAGCACTTAGCTGATAAGGCTATTACTTCAGCGAAGCTTAAAGCAAAAGTCATCCAAGGAAGCCATATTGCTGCGCATGCTGTTCAATCTGAGCATATAGCTGTCAAAAGTATTGGTACGGAGCATTTGCAAGATCGTATTATATCTGCCGATTTGCTGCAGGATCATGCAGTTACAACAGCCAAGTTAGCTTCTGGCAGTGTAACAGCCGATAAGCTGGACGTAGAATCCATCTCAAGCAAGCATATTAAGAATGAGACTATTCAAGGCCGCCATATTAAGCCCGCCGTATTAAACGGTCGTCATATTGAGCTTGGGACTTTGACTGTAGAGCATTTTGTGAATCAAGGCTTGGATGGTCATAATATTGTGAATTTGCTTGTGCAGTCTGAGCAATTGGAGAATGCTGCTGTAACGGAGGAGAAGCTTGCAAAGCATGCTATTACATCGAATAAGCTTGCCCCAGAATCTGTTACCAGTGTTAAACTGGCAGCTGAAAGTATTCAAAATAAGCATATTCAAGCTTTAGCTGTGGAGAGCACTCATATTCAATCAGCTGCTATATTAGCACAACATTTAGCCAATGATTCCGTTCAATCGAAGCATATCGCTAATGAATCCGTCCTTGCCGTTCATATTGGGAAAAACGTAGTTGTCGAAAGAAGCATTGCGGACAAAGCAGTTACAACGGCTAAGCTTAAAGATCATGCGGTTGAGACAAAAAAACTCGGAGCGAATGCCGTTACAGCAGAGAAGCTAGCACCTGCTGCTGTGGAAGGCAAGCATATTCAACTGGATTCTATACAAAGCCTTCATATTCAGAATGCTGCCATTCAATCCTCTCATTTGGCGAAGGAATCGATTCAGCCGGAGCATTATGCTAAACAAAGTGTAGACGGTACTGTTCTAAAAGCTCAGACAATTGAAACAAACCATATCAAAGATGGAGCCATAATCACTGAAAAACTTGCACTTCAAAGTGTACAGGGTGAACAAATAGCGAGCAACTCTATAAACGCTGAGCACATTCTTGAGAATACCATTCAAGCAAGACATCTTCAAGATGGTGCTATTTCGTCGGAGAAGCTGCAATTTGAATCCGTTACAGGAGCTAATCTGGCAGCTCATGCCGTTACTGCGGAGAAGCTAGCACCTGCTGCTGTGGAAGGCAAACATATTCAAACGGACGCTATTCAAAGCAACCATATTCAGAACGCTGCGATTCAATCCGCTCATTTGGAGCAGGAATCGATTCAGCCGGAGCATTATGCTAAACAAAGTGTAGACGGTACTGTTCTAAAGGCTCAGACAATTGAAACAGACCATATCAAAGATGGAGCCATAATCACTGAAAAACTTGCACTTCAAAGTGTACAGGGTGAACAAATCGCGAGTAACTCTATAAACGCTGAGCACATTCTTGAAAATATCATTCAAGCAAGACATCTTCAAGATGGTGCTATATCATCGGAGAAGCTGCAAATTGAATCCGTTACAGGAGCTAATCTGGCAGCTCATGCCGTTACTGGGGAGAAGCTAGCACCTGCTGCTGTGGAAGGCAAGCATATTCAACTGGATACTATTCAAAGCAGCCATATTCAGAAAGCTGCCATTCAATCCTCTCATTTAGAGCAGGAATCCATTCAGCCGGAGCATTATGCTAAACAAAGCGTAGATGGTACTGTTCTAAAAGCTCAGACAATTGAAACAGACCATATCCAAGATGGGGCTGTATCCTCCCAAAAACTGCAATTTGAATCCATTACAGGAGATAATCTGGCAGCTAGTGCTGTTACTGGGGAGAAGCTAGCACTTGCTGCTGTGGAAGGCAAGCATATCCAACTGGATACTATTCAAAGCAGCCATATTCAGAATGCTGCTATACAATCCTCTCATTTAGAGCAGGCATCGATTCAGCCGGAGCATTATGCTAAACAAAGTGTAGACGGTACTGTTCTAAAGGCGCAGACAATTGAAACAGACCATATCCAAGATGGGGCTGTTTCCTCCCAAAAACTGCAATTTGAATCCGTCAAAAGTGATAATCTGGCAGCTCATGCTGTTACAGCAGAAAAGCTAGCTTTAGCTGCCGTACAAGGGAAGCATATCCAATCTGCAACCATTAATAGCAGACATATTCATCAAGCAGCCATTCAATCGGCACATCTTGTGGTCGAGTCTATTGAGCTAGAGCATTATGCGAAAAAAAGCATTGATGGCACTATTCTCAAAGCAGCCATTATTGGTAATGATCATATTATCGATAAAGCTTTAACTGGAGAAAAGCTTGCTTTTCAAACTATTCAGGGTGAACATATTGCGAATGATGCAATAAGCTCAGCGCACTACGCTAATCAAAGCATTGATGGATCTAAACTTCAGTCTCAGATCATTGATGCAGATCACTTAGTTAATGGGGCTGTAACTGCAGATAAGCTCGCTTTGCAAAGTGTTCAAAGTGAACATTTAGCCAATCATTCCGTCCTCACGCAGCATGTAGGTGAGAAAGTTATTCAGAATATAAATCTCGAAGATCAGGTTATTACTTCTGAGAAGCTTCAAGATGAATCTGTAACGACAAGCAAGCTGGCCTTTAATGCCATAACAAGTGACAGACTGGCCGAAGCAAGTGTGTTAAGCAAGCATATTCAAGCATCTGTTATTCAAAGCGAGCATATCGCTAATGGTTCTTTAGGAAGCGATAAGTTTGCGAATGAAGCTATTAATGGAGAAATCATCGCTAAACAAGCGATAAGTTCCGCGCATATCGATGTAGGAGCAATTCGGTTTGACCATCTATCAGAGGAATTTGCTCCACTTGATTTTACTGAAAAAGCTAAAACTTTAGACCAATATGGGGTACTACCTTTTCATTTTGCTGCTAAAGATAAGAATGTTGAGCTTGTTATCGAATTCAGTAAACCTTATGCAAATGAGAATTACGCTATTGTTGCAATGACTAGCCATCCGTCCTGTCATGCCGTTTTAAAGGAACAGACGTGTGGGGCAGCATTGATTGAACTGGTTCGTTTAAAACAAAGCACGGATATGGATTGCATACTTACCTGGATTGCTATGGGTAAACGTGTCTGAGATTAACTTGCTTAAGACGTTCAGCTTTGATATGTGATGCTTCTGCCGCCTATGAATAATAGGCGGTTTTTATTCTGATCGATGGAGTCATTATCATAAGTGTTAGGTAATCAAGAATCACGCCACGGTAGGAATGGGTAATCGGAGGGATGCGTAAATGACAGATTATCATGAACTAACGCAAGCAGAAGCGGTCGAGTATGCGCGCGGCATCGAGAATATATTCCCGGATGGTGCGCAGCTAGAGTCTCGGGAGATCAGCGACGGTAATCTTAACCATGTGTTTCATATAACGGAACCGGCATCAGGGCGGGGCTTAATTCTGAAGCAAGTGCTGCCTTACGCCAAGGTGGTCGGTGAATCTGTCCCCATGTCGCTGGACAGAGCACGCATTGAAAACGAGGCTTTGCGCATTCAAGGGGAGCTTTGTCCTGATCTATCGCCAAAGGTATACGCGTACGAGCCGGATTTGGCTCTGATGGTCATGGAGGATTTGAGTGATCACATCATAATGCGTCAAGGACTGATGGAGCGGGGCCATTATCCGTTATTCGCAGTGAATATCGGATCATTCTTGGCGCGGACGTTGTTCTTCACCTCAGACCTGGCCATGGACCTACTAGAGAAGAAGCAATGGGTGAAAGCTTTCATCAATCCGGAGCTTTGCAATATTACCGAGGATCTTATCTTAGACGCTCCTTATAAGAAATCCCGGATGAATGTCTTCGAGCCTCATATCCGCGATGCCGTTGAGCACATTTGGGCGGATACGGGGCTGCATCTCGAGGTTGCACTGCTGCGGGAGGCATTTCTGACGAAAGCACAGGCCTTGCTGCATGGAGATTTGCATTCAGATAATATCTTCATCAAGCTGGATTCAATGAAGGTTATTGATCCTGAATTTGCTTATTATGGTCCAATGGGCTTTGATATCGGCACGATTATCGCCAATCTGCTGCTGAATTATTCAGGCCAAGAGGGCTGGAGCACGGATGCGCAGGAGCGCACCGATTACCGTCTTTACCTGCTGGATACCGTACGCGACCTATGGACACAATTCGAGCTTCAGTTCCGCAAGCTTTGGAACGAGCATGCCGCCGACCGGATGGCGAAGACCCGAGGTTATCAGGATTTGTATGTAGCAAGACTGCTGCAGGACACAATCGGCTTTGCCGGGACGATAATAGTGTGCCGCATCCATGGTTTTATCCACGTCGCGGACATCGACCAGATTGAGAATGCTGCTACCCGCGAACGTGCACAGCGGATCGCGCTGGAGATCGGTGCGGCGCTGATCAAACGGAACCGCTCCGCCTGCTCAATTGAGGAAGTGCTAGATATTGCTTTAAAAGCTGTTGGGAGTCCGTGATTAGGGCCAGCAGTCAGTGAAAAAGACGACTACTCATTCAAAATGAATAAGAGTCGTCTTTTTATTGCGGACAGGCCGGTCAACCGATGAAATGTTGGATTTCCTTTAACACCTTGTGATGCTCCTGTGAAAATATACCGTGGCCCGCATGGGGAAATAGAATCAGCTTGGAGCCCGGAATACGTCGGTTCAGAATCTTGGCATGCTTCGGACTGAAGACCCAATCTTCCTCCCCGTGAATAATAAGCGTTGGTGCCGAAATTTGCCCGATCCGATGGTACGAGTCGAAGCTTTTGCTGGCATGTTTATGAATCTCCATGCTTCTGGGATTCGAAGGCGCGATCTGCATCCGTTCCACGAGTGAAGCGATCATAGCCGGATTATCTTGAATATAGGCTTGGGAGTAAAGCATATTTAGTGTGTCTTGCGGCGAAAAAGCAGCGTTTTTTCGCATTAGCCACTTTACCATCCGCAAAGAGGGTATTACCCGTTTGACCCCGCAGGTCGTAGAGCATAGCACTAACTTCGCTACACGATTGGGGAATTCAATTGCAAGCTCCTGTGCAATCATTCCACCCATCGATTGGCCTAAAATATGTGCCTTGTCGATATCGAGCACGTTCATCAGCGCGATGACATCTTTGGCCATATCCGAGATATTGTACGCTTCCGTTGGAGCGTCACTCCGGCCAGTACCTCGATGATCGAGCATGATAAGGTGGTTGCTTTCGCTTAACGCGGTCTTGATTGCCGGATGCCACCAGTCCATGTTGCTGTCTTTTCCTGTGAGCCCGATCAAGGGAAAGCCCTCCCCAATTGATTCATAACAAATGTTCACGCCGTTGATGAATACTTTTTCCAAAAATCCTCACCTCCAGTGATGTGTGGTTCCTTTCACGCTATCGCCATTCATATACAGCGATTTAATCTTTTGATTTTTTCTTCCGTTCCAATTGATCGAGACGCTGCAAGACTTCAGCTGCATTGTCGGGTTTTCCTGCATTTTGATAAGCTGCACTTAGGTTTCGAAGTACTTCACGTACTTGTTTCTGAGTAAGGTAGCTGGAATTCTCTTTATAGCGGTCAAGCAGGAAAGTGAAGTCCTCAATCGCCATCTCCGAGCAATGGAAAAAGGACTCCGGCAGCCTCAGACAAATGTTCCCGCGTAACAACCGAATTGCTTTATGGTTTGAGTCTAAAGTAACGGCTCGATTCAATGCGTCTAATCCCTCTTCCGCTTTATCCGCTCTTTCCAGAATTTTAACGGCATCTCGGCCTAATAGAACGAGAGTACTGCCGTAATAAGCTTCAATTAGCGCATTATCAGGCTCGGACTCACGCAGCTTTAAGAGCATCTCGTTTGCTTTTACCACCGCTTTTTTGTCACCGGCTACTCCATTATTATGGAGTATTTTTGCTACCTCAAATTGTTTCATATGAACCCTTTGATCTGACATTCCTATCGACCTCCCAATGAAAAACCGGCGGATTACGAGAATCTGGTACACTCCTTGCATTTCCAATTTACTTGTTACGATATGTGAGATTTCCATATAGAGGTTGGGTGAAATCTCCGTTTATTAAAAATGTACGTTTATTCAAGCCTTAACATTCTTTATTTAATAGAAATATTTAGTAGCCATCTAAAAGCTTGTATTGTCTGAAAGAATGAACCTTCATCTAAGTACTTAGAAAGCGACCAGAGGATGACCTTTTATCGTCAGAATAAGGTTTTATTCACCTTGATTTAAGTATGGAAAAATTTCCTAGCTGGGGGTAATCTATTCGTCCAATCACTTTATGTTTCTATTACATTTAATAGCTTATCGAATAAATTAAAGGAGAGGAGATGAGAATATGAGAGTAGCAGATTTGAAAGGCAACTATGACGCTATCATTAGCTTAGGAGATCTATGTTTGCCGTCCTTACAGCTAGAGAAGAACGACTTAAGAACCTATGCAGGTGTGCTAGATTGGATGGGATCTCCTAATTTATCAGACGTCAATCGCTTATTGAAGAATCGGTTTATCGGTTTTATGGAGCTGCCTTATATGAGAATTGGCGGATATGCTGATGAAGGTCGTCTATGGGTAAAGGATGAAGTCTATAATATTGTTTCTAATCATGATTTTTATGCAGATCAAAATACCTTGACACATTTAGCAACCTATCCTGAGGTAAGAGAGAAATTTGATAGACGGATTAAACGTTTCTTTCAACAAGCCGCTACCTGCAGAAAAATTCTTTTTATCCGAACAGAAGGCGATTTGGAAGAAGCCAGGGAGCTGCAGGGCATTTTGTCAAAATTAATTAAACATGATTTTCGTATTCTTCTAGTTCGACATTCCAATGTCGGAGGCATTATTGAGCTCGATTGGCCATTAAAAAAGGTCTGCGCTATTGAGCTCCCAAATGAGGAAAAATGGAACGGTAATGATAATTATTGGCAGGCCATATTGGAGGGAATTGAATTAAACGGTTAACGAGCAATGTGTAACCTTTCCATTCTGTTGGAATGGAATCCTTAATTGTTGCCCGTTACCCGAACTATAGATGCGTCTCATTAAATCTATTCTGGAGGGATAATAAATGTTTGAAAATGCGATTGTTTTAGTTACCGGTGGAACAGGAACATGGGGATATGAACTGGTAACACAATTATTATCTCAAAATGCTAAAAAAATCATCGTTTATTCGCGAAGCGAATCAAACCAGGTGGCGATGAAGAGAGCATTTGAGAACCCCAAATTAAGTTTTTGTATTGGTGATGTTCGAGATAGGGAAGCATTAAACAAAGCTTGTGAGGGCGTAGATTATGTGTTTCATTTAGCGGCATTAAAGCATGTTCCCGTATGTGAGGATCAACCGTTCGAAGCTTTAAAAACAAACTTAATAGGTACACAAAATGTGATTGAAGCGGCCATAGAGAATAAAGTGAAAAAAGTAATAAATGTATCGACCGATAAAGCAGTGGATCCGATCAACTTCTATGGAATGACTAAAGCAATCGGTGAAAAGCTAATGGTCTATGCCAATCTACTAAATACAGAAACCAAATTTATTTGTGTAAGAGGGGGAAATCTACTAGGTTCGAATGGAAGTGTCTTGCAGTTATTCATTGATCAAATCAAAGAGAAGAAGCAAATTGGCATTACCGATAAGCGCATGAGTCGATTCTTCTTAACGCCACAGAAAGCGACTGAGTTTCTATTAAAAGCAGCCAATGATGGCATTGGCGGAGAGATCTTTGTAATTACGATGCCTGCTTGTACGATTCTAGATTTGGCAGAGGTTCTAATGGAAGCTTATGGGGACAATAGTCTCGGCGTTGTTGAACTTGGCATTAGATCAGGTGAGAAGCTGCATGAGAATCTGATTTCGGAATATGAGATTCAGAATACGTATATTTATGATAAACAATATTTAATTGTATTACCTACGATGAACATTCCCAATTTACAAGCCTACTACTCTGATCTTTCCTCTAGGGCAACGAAGACATATTGCTCTACTGATTATTTAATGACCAAAGATGAGATCAAGAGAATGTTAACAAAAGGCGGTTTCATAGCTTGAATTGCCAGTTTTTAAAAAAAGCACATTAAGATAATGGAGGTAAACGGAGCTATGAAAATATTGCTAGCTACTTATTGGCCTGTTCCACATGTAGGTGGAGTTTGGCCTTATATGGTGCAGCTTAAGAAAAAGCTGGAATCTATGGGACATGAAGTGGATTTGTTGGGAAATGGTGACGACTACGGGAATACTTTTGTTTACTTGGTAAATCAAGATCGCAGGTTGTATAAAGAGAAGCTGCTTCCGCTACTTAAAGCCAAATTGAATCAAGCCAATTACCCAACGCTGTATGCTAATGCTTTAGTACAGTATGCGGAATTTCAACGTTATGTTTTTGAACTGGCTGCCGCTTATTTTAATTTGGAGAAATATGATGTTATTCATACACAGGATGTTATTTCGACTGCATGTATAGATCGAGTTAGACCGCAAAAAACAGCTTTAGTAGCCACTTTGCATGGTTGTGTAGCTCATGAAATTAAGCACCAATTAACTACTATTCATAAATCTCCTACGAGCTTTATTGCACAGGCTTATTATAATGAGCTTGAGCATATTGGAGCTACAGCTGCCGAAATCACAAATGTTGCGAATGAGTGGTTAATGGATACTTTAACCAAGGATTTCGATGTGCCTAAAGAGCAAATTAGAATGTTTCAATATGGGTTTGATATAGATGATTTTAAGAAACGAATGAAACAGAAATCCAATATTCAACGTCCGGTTGGCAAGAAGGTTATTATTTTTACGGGGCGGCTGGTTGAGCTAAAGGGAGTTCATTTTCTACTAGATGCACTTAGTGAATTAAAAGGAATTCGCAAAGATTGGGTTTGCTGGATTGTTGGCCAGGGAGATAAGAAAGCAGAGCTAGAGGTCCAGAGCAGAGTTTTAGGCTTAGATAAGGATGTCCTATTCTTTGAAGGTCGAGATGATGTCCCTTATTTATTAAGTCTTTCCGATATTTTTGTACTTCCAAGCATCATTGAGAATCAATCTGTAGCCTTAATTGAAGCTCAGATAGCTGGAGTTGCTGCTATTGTCAGCCAGACCGGAGGTTTGCCTGAGATGGTGGAGCATGAAGTAACAGGTTTATTAACACCTGTTGGAGATACTAAGAAATTATGCCATAATATCAATCTTTTATTAAAGAGTGAGAGACACAGAGACTCTTTGGCTCTTAACGCCCAGAAATTCGCCAAGGCTCATTGGTCACTAGAAACGATGACTGAGCGGCTGATGGTTGTTTATGAAGAAGCTATTGCCATGCGGGGGGAGAGCGAGGAGAATGAAGCGAATTCGGAATCTAGCTAGAAGCTCTCGAAACTCCTGGTTTTTAACCGTTTGGATCATCCAGCTGTGGCATAGAATAGTTAAATATTTTCGAGATTGGAAGAACAGAAGAAAACGCCTTAATGATAGCAGCTTGGAATCATCTGATGTGGATAGCGATCTATATAACTTCTTGTTTACAGCCCCAGGATCAAACCCTGAGCTTCTAGTAGATGACATAATTTGGAAAAAAATCGCAGCTTTCTTGCCACATGGCTATGACCTTCCTAATTCAGCCACAATGGCTATTCTTGGTCCAATGAGTGCTGATTACTATAACACCTTGTTTTCGACTACAATAATGAACCCAGATGTAATGGTGGATGGTCAGGTTTGGACTCAGATTACAGCTGCATTACCTCAAGGCTATACTCTTCTTGATCCCACTACGAAGGATGTTTTTAATTCTATGAGCGGCGATTTATATAATTACTTATTCGCTATTCGACAATCTAATCCGGAGAGCATTATTGACGGCGAGATTTGGAAGCTGATTAGAGCTCTTTTACCGATTGATTATATTCTTCCTGACCCGCGAATTCTTGAACTGCTAAGTCAATACCAATCCAAGATGAAATGATTCGTTCCCTCACATTCAATCCTTTCACGAACGGATGATAATGTGGGGGATATTTTCTCGAGCTTAGCATGGATGGATACCTTTCTTAATAAAATGCATATCGTAATAGGAAATACTCAATAAATAGGAAGGAGTTGATAAATGTGGATTTCAACTGGGATTTGATGCTAAACGATTTAGCGATCATTGTTTGTATTGTCGGGAGCATCTTAATTATTAATAATAAGTGGTTCCATTTGTTTAAAGCAAATGTTCGGTCTGAGAAGCAGCTGGAGCTGAAAGAGCAAGAAATTGAAGATAGGAACAACCAATTTAACTCATCGCCTGCAGGAGCAATCATCGTTCAAGCTCTGAACTTTGAAGTAAATCAGCTAACAGAGAGCTACAAAAAATCGGAGGTTTGGCGGTTGATTTTGATAGGATTATGCAGCTTTAAGGAGTCTCCTCAGAAATTAAACTTTACACAGAGATATGCATTGATCAGCTATGTCGTTAGTACAGCTCCAAAAGAATGGGGAATAGAGCCGCAAATGATTTCCGATATTTTGCCTGAAATAGAGCGAAGACTGGGTACTTTCAGCAGTCAAGAAATCGTTAAGGCAGCAAATGCATTTACCATTGAATACAATAAAACCAATAATCCGGTGTCAGGCTCTAATCCCCAAGAGAGAAGAACCAGATAATCATGTTTCGCCGATTGCCCGGAGAAAGCTTAGTTTCGCGAATCTATAAGGGAAAGGAGAAAATGACTTTGAAAATACTAATGGCATACTATCGCTATTCACCACATATTAATGGACCTTCCACCTATATAGATTTATTGCGAAGCGAGCTTATCAAGGCAGGCAATCAGGTTGATATCCTGTCCCATGATGATAATGGACTCTATATCCAAATTGGGGAAAAACATAAAGTGAATAAGGCACTAATCAAAAGTATGCTTTTTCATCGTTATCAAACTTTTTATACGCCCTACTCTCCTTGGGTTTTTTGGCGCGAGATCGAGCGGTACAGCTTAGAATGGGCAGCCCATTTGATGAATATTAACGAGTATGATTTAATTCATAGCCATGATTTTATGATGGCAAGAGCATTATCTCGTGTCAAGCCTACTCATATTCCATTAATCGTTTCCTTGCACAATTGTAAATTTCATGAAGCAGCTATTACAAATAAATCAAACCATAATAACCTTCAAATCCAGCAGTATACCCGATATGAAGAATATTTGGGGGCAATGTCAGGTGATGTGACCGTGGTGCCAAGCGTATGGCTGAAGCAGCAATTAATCGCTATTGGAGTAGCTCCAGAGAAAATTAATGTCATCCCTTATGGTATTCAGCCAAATGTATATATCCATAAACACGAAACACCAGCCCTATCAACCAAGAATAATACGTTTAGCAAGAAAATCATTTTGTGCCCAGCACGCTTGGTGCCGATTAAAGGACAACGGTACCTAATTGAAGCATTGCATCAGCTTCAGAAAGAGAGAAAGGATTTTATCTGCTTATTCGCTGGAGAAGGGTCAGATCGTGAGGAGCTGCAGCAATTAACAGAAAGCTTGAATTTACAGCCTTACATTTCTTTTTTAGGGAAACGTACCGATATTCCATTGCTTATGAGAACAAGCGACGTTATCGTGCTTCCTTCCTTACATGATACTTTTCCGTTCGTGCTGCTGGAGGGGCAATATTCGGCAAAGCCAATTCTCGCTACTTCTGTTGGTGGAATATCTGAAATCATTACGGATGGATTCGATGGGCTGCTTGTTCCTCCAGGGAATAGCCTGGAGCTGGTTAGGAAGCTTCGACTGCTGCTGGATGATCCTGCTCTGCGTCAGAGATTAGGATTGCAGGCTCAACAAACGGCATTAGAACAGTGGCAGCTGGATAAACATATGGAGTCCATCTATGCCTTATATGAGCGAATAAAGCTGCCAAGTGATAAGGTTCGCCACTACCCTAGCTTGAAGCATTGGCAGCTGGATATAGAACTGCTAAATCAGATTGATACGGGTATTACAATCGAAGAGGGGATAACCTTGCAGGGACATATTCCACCAGAATTCATAGATAGCCTTGAGGAATATAAAAAACCATACATTCATCTATATGACTTATCCGGTGTGGTATTGCAAACGGCAACGATAGATTCTGAAGGGCGTTACGTATTTCAACTGCTGCCTCGAGGGGATTTTATCTTAAAAAGCCCGCTTCTTCGAAATGGAATTACCCATATTAGTATATAGCTGTTTGGACTGGATTGATTAATGTGAAATATACAGGGAGGCTAGCGACTATGAGAATTCTAGTAACGGGTGGAGCTGGATTTATTGCATCCAATATTGTAGATGCTTTGATTGACGAAGGACATGAGGTATCCGTCTTAGACAATCTTTCCACAGGGAAAAGAGCAAATATTCATCCCAATGCTCCATTTTACTTAACTGATATTACGGAACGAAGTGTGCAAATGGTTTTTGAACAATGCCGGCCAGAGATCGTTATACATCATGCAGCGCAAATTGATGTGCAAACCTCACTGCATAATCCTCTCTTGGATGCGAAGGTCAATATTATCGGCACAATCAATTTACTGGAACAATGTAAAAGCTTTGGTGTGAAAAAAATCATTTATGCATCGTCTGCAGCTGTTTATGGCCATCCTAATTACTTGGGTGTAGATGAGAAGCACGCGCTTCAGCCGATTTCTTTTTACGGGATATCCAAGCACACTCCAGAACATTACATTCAAGCCTATGGCGAGCTGTTTGGCTTGGACTATACCATTCTCCGCTACAGTAATGTATATGGAATCCGTCAGGATCCGCGGGGAGAAGGTGGGGTAATTAGTATTTTCCTTAATCGATTATTGCACGAGGAAACACCTATCATTTATGGGAATGGGGAGAATACCAGAGATTTCATCTATGTCAAAGATATCGTATCTGCTAATATCGCTGCGCTTATCTATGGCAGTCACTCCCTGTATAACATTAGCTGTAACCAACAAATTTCGCTGAATAACCTGCTGAAGCAGATGAATGCTATTATTGGAAGCAACGTTACACCTCAATATGTCCCAGCACGTCAGGGAGATATTCTACACAGTCGGCTTGATAATCAAAAAGCATTGAAGCAGTTACAATGGTTGCCGCAATATTCGATTGAAAAAGGCTTGACCGAAACTTATCACTATTATAAAGCTTGCCTATAAGAATAAACACACTAGGTATTACCCAGCGTGTTTATTCCTTAATAACTATACTTGAGTTTGGGATGATTATATCAGCAGCGGGAACTGCAGATATCTTTAATTCATTTTGTTTCAGCAAATCTCGGTTTTCTTGTTCTTTAAGCTTCTTGATTAGGTGTGCCGCGTAGTAAACGGGGGTAGCAAAGGTTGCTCGCCACTTATCCTTCTCCCCAGCATCACGAAATGTAATGCGCAGATCACGGAAATTGGCTTCAATTAACCAGGGGTGCTGATGTTCATCAATAGCAATATCTAATCCCAAATCGGCAATATGTGGCAGCTCTTGATCAAGTGTTTGTGCGATCAGAATACCCAGCTTTGAGACCTTTCGCTCAATTTCCACACCCTTCCAACCCCAATTACGAAACAGTTCCGATACTTTTATAGAATGGCCGCCACAATGAAGGTTGGTGACGATGGCGCCTTTTTTCGCCACTTTTCCTACCATGCCGGTATAGTGCCAGCGACCTTTACCGTCTTTCTGGATGGATACGCGGAAATCAACGGGATTTCCTTCGTATTCCATTAAAGAAATCCCCTGCTGTACAAGGTAGCTTCGTTTCTTACTTTTAATAAGATTAATAATTTGGTCGATTCCAACTTTATGTCGCTTGGTTTGCCCGAGTATATTGACTTCAGCAACCATATCTTGATTATTTCGGCTAATACGAATGATTCCATTCCCGACTGAAGCTGATCTTGGTTTGAGAAAAAGACAGGGGTTTTGCTCTATAAGCTCGCTCACCGATTGATGTGTAACGGAATCGGTAACCGGAAGATAGGGGAGCAGCTTGTTATTTTTGCTGAGAATGTGATGAATTTTTAGCTTAGAAATAACGTTATGTTCGTTAAAAATTATTTTGCCCCTCGCTTTCAAGCGTTGGATCCATTTCTTATGGAGAGGACTATTTGTCCTCGTCCGGTTAATGATCACAGGAGGAAGCTCCCTTTTGACTAGTTCTGCCTCAGCTCCATTCCAGCTTTTAACAGTACCTTTTTTCCAACTAATATCTGATAAACAGAAGAAGATTATTTCCGACCCTGTTTTACGAGCTGCTTCGACATAAAAGTCAGGCTTCTCATAGCTAAACTTCTTGCGAATTAACTGATTTAGCAGTGATTCGGGATAGAGAACTCCGATCATCATTTTTCCTCCGATCCATCAAGCACAAAATTACACGTTTCCATAAAGCTTGGTTATATAGCTCCATTGCTTCGTCATTCCTTCGTCTAAGGAAATAATTGGATTATACCCAAGCTCAGCACGCGCAAGCGAAATATCGGCACCTGTAGCAAAAGGGTCACCTGGCTGTTCGGGCAAATAAGTCAGCTGTAACGCCTTTCCAGATAGACCTTCAATTTTCTGAATGACTTCGTTAACGGAAGCTCTTTCGACTCCACCTATGTTGAATACATTCCCGTGATTGCTATAGCTCATTGCGCTAATATTAGCTTCCACTACATCGCTCACATAGGTAAAGTCACGTGTTTGCTCACCATTTCCATAAACCGTTAAAGATTGGCTGAACAATGCAGCTTTCATAAAACGGTGGAACCCCATATCGGGCCGTTGTCTTGGCCCGAATACGGTGAAATACCTTAAAGCCGTGTAAGGTAGCCCATATTGTTTATGGTAAAGAGCACAAAGCTGCTCTCCGGCTAATTTAGTCAATCCATAGGGAGAAATAGGTTGAGTGGATGATTGCTCCGAACTGTAAGGTTCGTTGCTGCCACCGTAAACAGAGGAGGAGGAAGCATAAACGAGTTTTTTTAAGTTTGCTGCTTTGCGGCAAGCATCGAGAATTCTCTGAGTCAACAAAACGTTTGCTTGCAGATAGTCAGTGAACGAGTCTCCCCAGCTGTTCCGAACACCGGCTAAACCAGCAAGATGAAAAATGATATCGACATCTGCAACGAGCTGTTCCAAGTTGGCATTTAATAGATCCATGGACAGCCAATGGAAGCCTGGGTGTTCCAGTGCATGGATGAGATTATTTTCTTTAAAGCTTCGATTGGGAGTTTGTTCAAGATGATCAATTCCTGTGACGGTATGGCCAAGCTTCAGCAAAGCTTCACTTAAATGTGAGCCGATAAATCCTGCAGCGCCAGTAATTACAATGTTCATGTTTCATCACCTCTGGCAATGCCCGAGTATTTCCAACCATAGGAACGCATCTTTTGCGGATCAAGAAAGTTTCGTCCGTCGAATAAATAAGGGGTTTCGGTTTTTTTCACCCACTCTTGCCAAGGATAAGTGGCGAAAATAGGCCATGGGGTCGTTAATATTACAGCATGAACACCAGTAATGGCCTCTTTTGGATTAGTGGTTACCTCAATTTTCAGATTATTGCGAGCTTGGAATGGTTTAGTCCAACGAATTTGTTCGACCGTTGTGATTGTAGGATCCACCACTTTAATTTCTTTAACCCCTAGCTTAATCAAATGCTCGATTAGCCTCACACCTGGAGATTCCCGTTGATCGTCGGTGTCTTCTTTGAATGCCACACCGAGCACAAGTACTTTTTTACCTTTCAAAGGTATATCAGACTGTATTTTTTGGATAAACCACGCGATTT
This sequence comes from Paenibacillus psychroresistens, assembly GCF_009728935.1. GTDB lineage: Bacteria > Bacillota > Bacilli > Paenibacillales > NBRC-103111 > Paenibacillus_AC > Paenibacillus_AC psychroresistens. Next base: position 1,897,946 of record NZ_CP034235.1, read on the forward strand.
GGGAATTATTGATTCGTTTTGCTTGCTTGAGCAGACTTAAATCCAGCTTGTTTTGCTCCGCAAGGTAAAGCAGTTCATCGACATCTTTAGGGAAGCAGGATCCGCCGTATCCGATACCGGCATGTAAATGATGAGGGGAAATACGTGGATCCAATCCCATTCCGGCAGCAACCTTCTCAATATCTGCTCCCACCAGCTCGGCTAAACGAGCAATTTCATTGATGAATGAGATTTTAGTAGCAAGAAAACCGTTCGAAGCATACTTGATCATCTCGGCTGTTTCATAATTGCAAATAAAGTAGGAGGTTTTCAACGGGGCGTATACCTGCTTCATTTTCTCAATTGCAGGACCAGCATCGCCGCCAATTACGGTTCGAGAGGGATGAAGCGAGTCGTGGAGTGCTTCACCCTCACGTAGAAATTCAGGATTTGAGATAACCTCTATGGGATATTTGCGTGTATCAATCTTCTCGGACAATTGCGCCTTCATCCACCGATTAGTGCCGATTGGTACCGTGCTTTTGGTTACGATAATTTTCGGCTTATTGATGTGCTCGGCAATCACGTCGATGACCTGTTGCAAGTAGGTTAAATCAGCACCTCCGTCCGAGGTTGGGGGAGTACCTACAGAAATAATTAAAATTTCACTATTTATTATGGCAGCTCTGCTATCGGCCGTAAAGGTGATTTTTGCTTTTTTAAGCTGCTGTTGGAGCAATTTATCTAATCCCGGTTCGCTAAATGGCAGCTTGCCTTTATTTAAATTCTCAACTTTGACGGAATCGATGTCGTAACCGATAACTTCATGACCGAGACTGGCTAATACGAGCGCCGTTGTTGTGCCGACATATCCCGAACCAATAACGGTGATCTTCAAAGTCTGTTCACTCCTTTTAATTGGCTCCTTACGAATAATGCGGTTAGTAGGATTATAAGGCACGACCTTCCGATTCCCTTTCACCATGAACACCGCCGATTTTCCAAAGTCAATTGCAATTCGTCCCTGTTCATCCGCAAGCTTCTGTGCCAATATTACGGCATTAACTCCGGCAGAAATCAAGACAATATCACAATCCACAGATTTCATTTTGTCCAAGACCTTTGGAATCTCCTCAAACCTATAAATTTGAATCAATTTGACTATTTTAATATTGAAGTCATTGTACTTTTTATCAACCAATTTTTTAAACTCGTTGGCCCAGCGTGAGATGACCACTGCCTTTTTACCCTTCAGCATTTCCCAGAATTCCTCATGCTCTACCATATGGCGATTGACGAAAGTATAACAAAGCTTTTTGGGTTGAATGTTTAATTTCTTGAAGACGGTATCTGTGAGCGGGCGCAAATATTGATCCTCTGCTAATATTTCCTTGTCATTGTAGTAGGGAACACCCACAATATCGGCTTTTTTAATCGCAGTAATCAATTGATCGCGAAGCTTGAGGTTAGGCAAACGAACGCCTTTCCAGCTGGTTTTACGTGAGAGTATCGCCCAGCGGGTAGAGAGTGTTTTGCGAATCGGCCAGACATTGTATTGGGTCAAGCAGATGTTCTCCCCATCACCGACACGGACGACAGATAGCGGCTTTTTTTCTTCCAATGCCTTTCCGATTTCATCAATAACGGCAAGTGTCGTTAACATTTTTTTTGGCTTTTTTCTGTCCACATCGATTCCCTCACTGTTCTAAGTGTATTTTTCTTGTCTTTATTAAGATATGTGCCGACAAGATCGATGGCATAGGGAGCAGTCCAGTTCAGTAGTCCAGATTATAGCAAAAAGCTTATTTTTTGATTAATCGACCTACTTTAAGCCGGCCACCAACCCATTTGAATCTTGCTTTAAACTTATTGCCCCAGCGTTTTAAAGCTGATTTATATAAATAGCGTGTTACTTTGGCATATTTATGGCGATTGCCAATTCTTGAATTATTCTTTTTATGCTTTAAGCGGTTATAAGCATTTCGATGCAAGGCTTTAAATCTATAGTGGCCTGCTAGCTTGAGCAATATTTGTCTATCCTCAGCGAAGCGTCCTTTTTGAGGGACCTTCGTCGACCACCCTCCAACTCTGCGCAAGGCTTGCGTGCGATAAAAGCGCGGATAAATCATCGGATGGAACGTAATAAAATCATATTTCCCACGGATTTGTCGCTTTCGTTTTGTACTTTGATATTTGATTTTACCTTTTTTCCTCGCCTTCCACACCCTGTCATTTCCATAAACGACACCAACGGATGTGCCTCCTCTTGTCATCTTCTTCAGACAGCTTTTAAGAGTATGGCGATCATACCAATCATCCGCATCAAGCTGGGAGAAATACGGGGTTTTCACTAACGACAAGGCATGATTTAACGCATAGCATACTCCTCTGTTCTTTTTAAGCCTCACATAACGAATTCGCGGATCCTTTAAGAACCGTTTAACTACAGATCTTGTACGATCGGTTGAACCATCATCAATAATTAACAGCCTCCAGCGTCCAGTGGATTGCCGGATTACACTTCTAATTCCTCGGGCTATAAATTGTGCACGGTTATAAGTTGGGATAACTACAGTGATTAGAGGATTTTTTTTAACCATGGAATTCACCCCTTTTTAATTAATTTTTGATAGATGCCTTCTAATTTTCTTACCTGCTTAGCTGAATTGAAGTGGCGCACTACTCTTTCACGCCCGTTAATGCCCATTTGCAGCCGCAAAGCTGGGTTTTTAATTAACTGCTTGATCTTATTAGCTAAGCTTTTGACGTTTCTCTCGGGTACCAATAGTCCGTCTCGACCATTAGTCACCAGTTCAGGGATACCGCCATGCTTTGTTGAAACAACAGGAAGTCCCGTCGCCATGGCTTCTTTTATGGAGTTTGGAATACCCTCGTGGTTTCCATCTTTGGTCGTTATGCTGGGTAAACAGAAGATATCTGCTCGATGCAGCAGCTCGGTTAGCTGGCCATGCGCAATAAGGCCTTTTAGTTTCACAGATTTTTTCAGCTTTAGGGAGGCAATAAGCCGCTTTAGCATTCTGCGTTGATCACCATCACCAACAATAACTAGACGGCTTGATGGATGCTGATCATGTACTTTTTTGAAAGCTTTTATTAAATAATTTAAACCTTTTTTTCGATGCAAGCGCCCAACCGAAATGAGCGATATATGGTTTGTTTTGTTTTCGCGCCGCTTATAAGAGAATTTCTGGAGATTAATGCCGCTATACATAATTTTTATTTTACGTGCAGGGCATCCCCAACGGATCAGCTGGCGCTTCATTTGGCGGGATGGGACGGTGAATTTGTTACCCACTTTGAATAATACACGCAGCTTGCGATGATAGGGTTTTCTTGAATTACGTTTACTTGGTAAATCAAAACCGTGGAAGGAGGTTACCATGGGTATATGAAGCCGCTTTTTTACACTCATTAACTTGACACCGGCATTTCCGAAGCGAGCGTGGATGAGCCTGATTTTTTTTCGCCTAAACTTACGGGCGATTTTCGAGGTTCGGCTAGGCAGGTGCTTAATTCTTGGGAAAGGGAAACGTTTTATATTTATTTTTCTATGGGTGTATACGATCGCTTTGAATCTTTTAATGTTTTTAAGCTCTTCATAAATAAACGTTTCTGACGGAGGAAGATAACGTAAGCGGACAAAAGCAATTTTCTTCAAAATAGTCCCTCCCATTCTCGATTGCGTAGTTTTTTAGCAAAATGGCGATAAATGTAACTGGCTTTACGTTTTTCCTGGTTGATGCGATACTGCAAATGTTTTTTGTCCATTCGGTTATATGTTTTTTTGCGCAGCATCCGTTCAAAAATATGCGGAAATAAGAAGTCGATGCAAATCAGCTGTTTAACTTCAGGAACGAGGGGATGGAGGCCTTCATAGGTTTTCAACATTTTGCGGAAGACCTGGCTAGAAAATCGGTGTTTTTTGAGATACATGGAGAAAATTCGCAGTAAATCCTTGGAAGGTAGATCATAGCGGATATCTTCAAAATCCAGTAGAAATCCAACTTTATTCTTGAAAAGCAGGTTCATTTGATGAAAGTCGCCGTGTACTAAGGTATTGGTTGAGATATTCCCATCTTTGTAAGCCTGATATTCGCTTCTTTTAAGTGCGCCATAGGCTTTATTTGCCACTTTACGGAAAAATGGGATGTATTTGAGGATGATTTTTTCTTTTCGTTTCTTGGATGATTTGTGATCGGAGTACCAATTTTCAATAGACTTTATGCGTTCTTTATATTCCTTCTCCCAATGAGGATGGGAATAAATCTTTATTTCAGAGGGGTATTCCAACTTGCGGGAAGCAGAGTGAAACCGAGCAATCACTTTAACAAGGGCTTCAAGATCAGATGGATTACGCAGGTGATTGTTCTTACCGTCAATCCATTCATACAGGACATAAGGATCTCGGTTATAGATCATGTATAAGTTATCTTTCACAGTGGTTAACGGCCGGGCTAGCTTCACTCCTTGAGCAGCAAGCAGCTGCTCTGACTTGGTGATGAAATGCTGCCTGGTTGGTGAGATATAAAGCCCCTTTAAAGCTCTTTTTTTGCCATCCTTGGTAACAATACGCGCTACATAGCTTGATTTATTTATGTGTTTAATCAAGTTCCATTTCTTGATCTTGAAGCCAAAGTCACGCTCTGTTTTACGTTTCAGCCCCTCCATTGTATGCAATGCTCCTTTCTCCTCGGAAAGCTCTCCCTATCAAGCTATGCAAAGTCAAATAAAAAGCTTGGGCAAAGAAGCTCATTTTCGCTGATACCAAGCAAGCATCGACGTCTGTCTATACAATCAAATCTAAACCATCATAGATTAAGGGTAAACATTAAAATCGATAAAGGAGGAATAGCTTCTGGACCCTATTGCCGTTATTCGATCCAACTTTTTACCGCTTAGCGAAACCTTCATTTACAATGAAATTCAAGAAATGAAAAGCTATGTGCCTTATATCTTTTGTATAAAACGCAAGAATAAAAACGTTTTTCCGCATAAAAAAGTGATTATTGACCCGCATTATCACAAGCTGAATCATAAGCTGAAAGACCACTTCTTTAAGCTGATCCATGCCAGGTTTGGGACGTCAGGCATTCGAATGTTACGCTTAAAAGAAAAGTGGCAGATTCCTTTAATTACTTCTTTTCATGGCTGTGATTCTCCAGGCACAGCTAGAATGAAGAAACACAAGCGATCCTTGCAGCGGTTGTTTTCTGTTGGAGAATGTTTTACAGTACCTTGTCTTGCGATGAAACAGGAGTTAGTTAAACATGGCTGCCCGATTAGCAAGATAGTGGTCCAGTACAGTGGAATCAATCTGGATCAATTTGCGTATAAAGAGCGATTTTACCCACTTGATGGTCAAATAAGAATTGTTCATGTAGGCAGGCTGGTCGAGAAAAAAGGTGCAGAAATATTAATTAAAGCTTTTCATCGGATTCAACAGATTTTTCCGCAGGCAAGGCTAATTCTGATTGGAACGGGGAGGTTGCTGAAGAAACTAAAGCAGTTAAGCCTTGACCTTCATCTGGAAAATAACATTGAATTTTTGGGTGCTCTCCCGCATTCTGAGATTGCGAAACACTTGGAAGAAGCGCATATTTTCTGTCTCCCAAGCTTGAAGGATCGTACTGGAAATCGTGAAGGTATTCCAAATGCAATTAAAGAAGCAATGGCTTGTGGACTTCCCGTAGTATCCACTTTTCATTCCGGAATACCCGAATTAATTAAAGATGGCAAGAACGGACTTTTAGTTAAGGAAAATGACGTTAGTGAGCTTGCAACTAAATTGATTGTGCTAATCAAACAGCCAGAAACCTGGCGGAAGCTTGGCTTGAATGCTAGAGTCAAAATTGAGGCGGATTTCAATAGGGAAATTCAAACAAATAATTTGGAACGGCTGTTTGATCAGGTGATTAAAGCTCATGAAAAAAAGCAAAATGAGAAACCTCTCTTTAGTGTTATTATTCCCACCTACAACCGCGAGCGGTTTCTCGGTCGAGCTATAAAAAGCGTGCTTCAGCAAACCTGTAAAGATTATGAATTAATCGTCGTTGATGACGGTTCGACAGATCAAACTGCGAAAATAGTAAAATCGTTTGGTCCGCGGGTTCGCTATGTATATCAGAAAAACAGTGGACCCTCTGAGGCAAGAAACATGGGGATTAGCTTAGCAAAAGGTAAATATATTGCATTCTTAGACTCGGATGATTACTTTTTAGCTCATAAATTAAAAGAAAATAAAACCTATTTAGAAGCTCATCCAGATTGCCACTTTTTATACAGCTGGTATTACAATGATAAATTCGGGAGTAAAAGAAATGTTGTGCGCAACAGTAGAAGCTACTGGGATCTAAACGCATTTAGATTTCATCTGTATAGAAGGAAATTTACCATCCGTACATCAACGGCAGTCATCCAAAAAAGCTGCTTTGATAAAACAGGTCTTTTTAACTCGCGATATCGATATTCCCAGGATTGGGATATGTGGTTGCGTTTGGCCTGTCATTACACAGGTAAATGCCAAAAAACCCCGTTGGCTGTCTATCGAAGGCATGAACGAAAAGTAATACCCGCTGGCAATCGTCACTTTAATATCCGCAAAACCGCTTTAGAGCTATATCGCTGGAATAAGGAAACATTACTGCGACTAGAAAAGAAATATGGTGCTCGCCGCTCTGCTAAGAAAAATCAATCGATCTCGGCATAATCTGGATAGAAAAAGGAGGAACCGCCTGTGAAGCAAGATTATTCTGCTATCCTGCACCATAAATATTCTTTGGAGGATGGGCACGTAACCGCGCAAATTACGAGTATCGATGGTTATAAAGGCGTAATGATGACGAATAACGAGGATGAGAATCGGGATCAATCTCCGTTTAGCTCGGTACTTTCCTTAGAAGCCATCCAACAAGATCCGAAGCTTCTTAAAGAAAATAACATCGTTGGTGTTCATATTCATCATGGTAGTCTTGCACCCAAATTTCAATTTCTAAAGGAACAATATGGACTTCCCATGTTTGTTGGTTTTCGTGGGAAGGATGCCACCGCATTCCCTAAGAAAAAAGAAAACCTCAAACTATTGAAAAAACTGTTCCAGACGGGTGATCTATTTTTTCCAGTATGTGAGCATCTTAAGCAAGAAATTATCAAATTGGGATGCCCGAAGCATAAAATTCGTGTACTCTATGGGGGCGTGGATTTAGAAAGATTTGAGTGTCGGCCACGTAAAATAGATATAGAGAAAAAAATTCGTTTTTTGGCGATAGGTCGTTTTGTCGAGAAAAAAGGCTTTCAAGATCTTATTCGTGCTTTTGCAGAAGTTAAAGAGCGGCATTTAAATGTAAAATTGATCTTAGTTGGCAACGGACCCTGTGAGTTGGAATATCGCAAGCTAATTAAAAGCTTGTTTCTAACCGGTAGCGTGCAAATCATCCCATGGGTGGATTACCAGAAGATTCAAACCAAATATTACCGTTCCCATATTTTCTGCGCTCCAAGCCGAACAGACCTTGAAGGAAACCAGGAGGGAATTCCCAATACATTAAAAGAGGCAATGGCTACTGGAATGCCTATAGTTTCAACAACTCATGCGGGAATTCCTGAATTAGTTAAAAACAAAGTGTCTGGACTCTTGGTGCCGGAGGGTTCTGTTATTGAACTGGCCCAAGCGATGATCTGGCTAGTGGAGCATCCTGAATATTGGGAGAAGTTTGGCAAAAATGCGCGTAAAAAAGTCGAAACCCACTTTAACATGAAACTGCAGCTGAAAAAGCAGAAAAAGTTCTATGATGAAATTATATTGAAAAAATAAAGCGATTTCTGAGAACCTAAAAAAGGTCGTGATTTCTACTTGCGTAGAGATTCACGACCTTTTTTAGGCAAGTGTCGAAAATTAATCGACACTAGAGCCGGCGATCCAGGGGAATCGCACTGTGCAGAGTCGAAAATCGACACTAGAGTTGGCGATCCAGCGGCACCGCACTGTGCAGAGTCGAAAATCGACACTAGAGATGGAGATGCAGTGACATCGCACTGTGCAGAGTCGAAAATCGACACTAGAGATGGAGATGCAGTGGCATCGCACTGTGCAGAGTCGAAAATCGACACTAGAGATGGAGATGCAGTGGCATCGCACTGTGCAGAGTCGAAAATCGACACTAGAGATGGAGATGCAGTGGCATCACACTGTGTAGTGTCGAAAATCGACACTAGAGATGGATATACTGCTTGCTCGAGCGCTGCAAAGCCATAAAACCGCGTTGCAGCCGGTTTTCTAACTTGCTCGAGCACTGTAAAGCCATAAAACCGCGTTGCAGCCGGTTTTATGACCTGTTCGAGCGCTGTAAAGCCATAAAACCGCGTTGCAGCGGGTTTTATGACCTGTTCGAGCGCTGTAAAGCCATAAAACCGCGTTGCAGCCGGTTTTCTAACTTGCTCGAGCACTGCAGAGCCATAAAACCGCGTTGCAGCGGGTTTTCTGACTTGCTATTGCTCTGCAAAGCCAGAAAATCGCTCAAGAGCTGGTTTTCTGGCTTGCTCGAGCGCAGTAAAGCCATAAAACCGCGTTACAGCGGGTTTTATGACCTGTTCGAGCGCTGTAAAGCCATAAAACCGCGTTGCAGCCGGTTTTCTAACTTGCTCGAGCGCTGCAAAGCCATAAAACAACGTTGCAGCGGGTTTTCTGACTTGCTATTGCTCTGCAAAGCCAGAAAATCGCTCAAGAGCTGGTTTTCTGGCTTGCTCGAGCTCATTTAAATCCCACGAGCGCTAAGTAACTTCGCAATCACCAAAAGGGTGAAATAAATCTCACCCTCGCGCTTTTTCAATGACCTTCATATAATCGAGCACGTGCTGTCTCAAATCGTCTCTTTGAAGCGAGAGTGCGAGTATGGCTTTAACAAATCCGAGAAGATCGCCAACATCATGCCAAACCCCTGAGATTTCACAGGCATGCACGGACTCTTTCTCAAGCAGCTTAGAGATTGCATCGGTTAATTGAATTTCCTGGCCAATGCCTGGCTCTTGGTGCTCGAGAATTTCAAATATGGCAGGGGTAAGAATGTATCTGCCGATCATCGCTAAATTGGTGGGTGCATGCTCAGGCTTTGGTTTTTCTACGAGCGCAGTTATATTATAAAATTTATCATGCAAAAGCTGCGCATCAATAATCCCGTAGCTTGAGACTTCAGTTGGGTTCACAGGCTGTACACCGATAATAGATGTATTATAGCGGTCATAATAATCCATCATCTGTTTTAAACAAGGCGGATTGGCTTCAAGGATGGTATCTCCAAGCAACACGGCAAACGGTTCATTGTTGATGAACTTTCTTGCGCACCAGATAGCATGCCCTAAGCCTTTTGGTTCTTTTTGACGAATGTAATGGATATCGATCATCTGCGATGGCTTAAGTACTTTGTTTAGCAGCTCATATTTATCTTTTTGCTGCAAATGATACTCAAGCTCAAAAGCGCTATCGAAATGATCCTCAATCGAACGTTTGCCTCTCCCCGTTACAATAATAAGATCTTCAATTCCGGATGCGACAGCTTCCTCGACAATGAATTGAATGGTTGGCTTATCTATAATGGGCAGCATTTCTTTGGGCATTGCTTTGGTTGCGGGTAAAAACCTCGTTCCTAAACCTGCTGCAGGAATTATTGCTTTGCGGACTTTCATAGGCCCATCATCCTTCTATTACTTTCGATTTGTTGAGAGTGTATCATAAACCATCCAATCCTATTATTTTAACGCTCATGTGGCATCGCTCCTCAAGCATATATTCGCTGCTCTTTACTATATGAAGGGAGAAATATACCCGACACGATGTTTGTCTCAGTCTGCTAGAAAATCAGGCGAATATACTATACCTTTTTAAAATGTGTAAAAGGCACAGTCAATCTTCATTGAGCGTCATATGATGATCTCAGCAAAGGAGGTGTGGCTATGTTGAAGAAAGCAGTTATTCGACAAGAACGACGTCCAGTCTTAACTTTATTCGCGGATTCAAATTTCGTAGGAAGATTTTTACGTTTTCGCGGTAACCTTGGTGTTCGCAGCTTGTCTGTTTTCAATTTTAATGATCTTTTATCCAGCTTCCGATTATCAGGCAACTCGAGTAGTACTCTTGTATTATTCGCAGATGATAATTACCAAGGGAATCGGCGTATTTTTAGAGGACCAATCAATGATGTGAGTTTTCTAAGTGGTTTTAATGATGTAACTTCGTCCTTTATTCTATCTCGTAATCGTTTATCCAATAGTGATATTGACGATATTCAAGATGAAGCTGTGGCTCCTGCTAATTTTGGCGAGGTTATCAATAACGGTACGGTAACATCGAAGCGTAAACCAGCAGTAAAAAAACCTGTAGGCAAGAAATAAGCAACAGCACACAACCTCCAATAATAAATAGACAAACCTCTATGACATGGACGTTCATTTATGAATGGACCTCCATAGAGGTTTTTCTTTGATAAAATCTATTGTTTTATAATATCCATGTCCTATATGAGGAGGGTGAGTGTGGTCTCAATCATATGCTGCACGATGCGACAAAGCTTTATGGGGAATGTATTTATAAATTATGAAACCCAAGAGTGGAAGAACAAGGAGCTTATTATTATTTTAAATAAAGATGATATGGATATTGAAATATGGAAGCAGTATGCAAAACAATATTGGAATGTTTCAGTCTATCAGCTGCCTGAAATAACTACCTTGGGAGAATGTCTGAATTATGGCATTGAAAAAGCAAAGTATGCTTTTATAGCTAAATTTGATGATGATGATTACTATGGCCCTAATTACCTTGGGCAAGGGATGCAAGCTTTTAAGAAAAAAGATATATCTATTGTGGTAAAAAGGTCTGTATATATGTATTTTGAAAAAAATAAGCTGCTTACCGTACACGTGCCTGGGGAAGAAAATCTATTTATAACGGGTGGAGTGAAGGGAGCAACCTTGCTTTTCAGAAAAAAGATTTATGAGAAAGTAATGTTTCCTTATCTTAACCGCGGGGAAGACACCTTTTTTATTAAAGCATGCCTGAGATATAACTTTAAAATTTATTCGACAACTAAGGCCAATTATGTTTGCGTGCGAAGAGCTGAACCAGGCCATCATACCTGGAATGTTGAAGATGAAGTACTGATGAAGAATTGTACGGTTGTTTGTAAAACGGATGATTATAGAGCGTGTGGAGTCGATCATGAACAGCGAACCAGCAAAAAAATAGCCTATCTCACATTTGATGATGGTCCTAATCAGGCAACGAGTCAGATTCTGGACATTCTTGCCACCTATAAAGCCGTAGGCACATTTTTCATGCTGGAGCCTAACGTCCAGATTTTTCCGAAAATTGCGCAGCGGATGGTCAATGAAGGCCATGCAATAGGATTGCATGGGGTTTCTCACAAAGTAAATATTTTTTACGCCTCTAAGGAGTCCGTTATGCGAGAAATTACTACGTGTCGGAGAACTCTTAAAAGTATAACGAGGATGAATACCTTTCTGGTTCGAGCTCCTTACGGAAGTAATCTATATATGAAACCCACTTATCTAAAAGCAGTAAATTATGCTGGTTATCGCTTATGGGATTGGAATGTGGATAGCTTGGATTGGAAGTTTCGTGATAGACGATTGTTGAAGCAGATTATTAAAGATGTTTTGCGATTGGAGAAAAAAGCGATAAATCCGGTAATCCTTATGCACGACTATCCAGAGACGGCAAAGTATCTCCCGAAAATCATTTCTTTTCTTGAAAAACGGGGCTATTTATTAGAGAAAATCGATTATTCTTTAAAGCCAGTTCTATTGAATCGACTTAGCATGAAACATAAACTGAGGTTGCGCATAAGATAAACAATGAACATCATGTGCAAAAGCTTAGGAGGTTGTGAATGGAGCGGGAAATAACAGGTATCGTCAACCATATCATGAATTCACAACGACAAATGGCTAAAATACTACAATCCGAAAGGCATATTGTCGAGCACATTGCGAGAATAGTCAATGAAATTCCTAGTCGCCAGCCCTCATTTAACACAACCGAAGCCATTATTAAAAATTCAAGTGATGTGACAAGAACAGTTACTTCCTATCTTGTAAGCCTGGCTGAACTGGAAGAGGCAATAGCGATTAATTTAACAATTGTTATGAAGCAACTCCAAATAAAAGACGAGGGTGAATAACAATTGAAGCGTGAAGAGGCTTATTTATCGATTTTGGAAGCTACAGGCAAAATGCAATTCAATATTTCACTTATGCTGGAAGCCAAATCTTTGGAAGCCGAGAAGGCGAAAAATTGGCTTTGCAATCAAATCTCCCATAATAACTTTAGCGGACATGGGGATCAGCTGTTACAGATGCTTACTATTCATCAGCAGATGATTGAAGTCATAGATGGTATAACTAAGATGGAGCACGGTCTAGGGAAGAATTTGAAAATTGTACTCGAAACCCACGAAAATGGAGAAAATGGCGGTTTCATGGGAGGGCATGGAGGCCATTTTGGAATGGGTGGATTTACTTGATGAATGGGCTACATCGTCAAAACGAGCTTAAACTAGATATTCTACATTCTCTTGCGAGAAGCCAGCGGGCTTTAGCAGAAATGGTAGAGACGATTGCTCCTGTTATGACAGCTTCCTTACAATCAGCAAATTCCTCTCTGCGTGCTGCATCATCCGATCAAGTAACTAAACAGATTTTAACCCACATAGAAAGCTTAAGCAGATACCAGCACGCTCTTGCGCAGAAATTAAGCGGAATTGATGTACGTCAAGTAAAGCTCGGGAGACCCGGTAAACCTTATCTTGCGCCAACTCCACCTGAATTGAGAGCTGTAAAATTACTTTAATTGATCTTGAATGCGTGAAAGAATAACTGCCATTTGTGCACGGGAAATTTGTTCTTCTGGGTGAAACGAGCCATCCTCGTAGCCTAATAATATTTGGTTTTCAGCTAATGCAGCAATGGCAGAGAAGGACCATCTGCTAGTCGAGACATCTGAGAACGGAATAACTGATCTTGATTTCGGTTGGAGGTTAAGTAAGCGTGAGATTAAGCTGCTGATTTCCTCCCGTGTTATCGGGGAATCAGGAGCAAACAATTGATTGCCGATTCCGCTAACCACACCTAAATTTGTCATGGAAAGAATATCGGAATAAGCCCAGTAATTCTCCAATACATCGCTGTAGCCTGTAGAAGCGGGGTTGATGGGTACCTTGACCATTTTATTTGAGTCTGCTAAAGCTCTTGCCATAATGGTTGCCGCTTGGGCACGAGTTAAGGGAAGCTCTGGTGCAAACAATGTGGGTGAAACACCTATCATCCAGCCTTTATTTATCATTTCGGTTGCTTCCTGCTGGGACCAATGATTCTGTAAATCGATATAATAATAGCCGTTGGACCAGCTGTCATAATAGCTCCATGTATCACTAGTTGCTTGATTCAGACTCCAGCTTCCAGTCCCTTTTAGCTTATATTTTTGAACCAATTCCAGCTTTGCTTTTAGTGATCGCTCATTCTCATACCATAAAGTGTACTTGCCATTTGGCAGGGATTGACCAAAAACCTTTGTCCGTGGGTCGGTGGCTTTAATCGTAAATTCACTATGAACAGACTGTTCTTTTTTATCGTAGTACTCTGTACCGCCATATTTAGCAGCAAGTCTTGATGCAAGCTCGTTCGTTACTCCTGCACCATCGTATGAGGTTTGCCCATTCCACAATCGACCATAAAAAGGAATGCCAAGCACAAGCTGGGATGAAGGGATTTGAGTTAATGCGTATTGAATAGAGCTCTCAACAAACGGTAAACCAGCCACGGGACCCGCTTTCGGATCTCCTGGATAATGTTCATCATAAGCCATAAGCATGATATAATCACAAGCGGCTGCAAGTGCTTTTAAATTGTAAGCGTCCTCTAAACCATCCGGATTAGCGGGTACCGCAATGGAAACCTCCTTATCCGCAGGTAATTTAGTACGAAGAAGCTTGACGAAGTCTACAAGAGCGGTTTTGCTTGAGCTGCTTATATTCTCGAGATCAACGTTAATCCCATCCCAATTGTATTTTTTTATAGCAGCGGTGATTTGAGTGGAGAGGGTGTTGCGGTTTTGTAAAGCCTTTTCGGCTATGTCTCGGTTCCATTCATTTCCTAAGTAAGGGATCACTTTCATGTTTCTGCTATGCATGGCATCGACGAAAGCGGGATCCATCGACTCGGAGATACGCAAGGTACCGTTTTCAGCGAGCTCTGTATAGCTTGGCGCGATGGCTTGTAATGCTCCATTTGTAGCATCTACATTTTTAATGAGCGCTGGTGTATCTCCGTAATATACATAAGACATATTATATGTATTTGTTCTAGCTTCAATGATGGGTGAACTAAGTATTCCAAGAACGAGGGTACAGGCTAAAGTTTTTTTGATTAAAGGTTGGTTTGAAAAAAACGTTTTCACTTGGAAGTTTCGCAGGGGCATCGTGTTCCTCCTAAATTATAAACTTGCCTTTCTATCTTTTCAAAAAAGAGCTCATTTTTCAAACACCAAATAATGGGAAAAGATAGGCGAACTCTATTTTTTCTGAATTTAATAGAGATATGCTATATTTATACAGGTAAGTGTCTATACTCTAATTAGAGATGAGGTGATGAGTTGAACTTATTTGTACGTAGGGAGAGCTTTAAGGAGTATTTAACTAAATTTCCACTAACTTCACTTATTATGGCAATCAATGTAATCTATTTTGGGCTTATGCATTTATTTCCAGGCGAATTCGAACAAGATACCATTTGGAAATGGGGAGCCTATGCGTACACGTCGATCCAAGATGGGGAGTATTATCGTTTTATAACTCCTATTTTTATGCAAATCGGAGTATCGCATTTTATTTTCAATCTTTTTTCGATGTTTATATTTGTTGCAGTACTTGAGCATTTAATAGGGAAAAGTCGATTTATCGTCATTTATATGGGAGCAGGAATTATTGGATATCTAACGACGTTCTTGTTTTCATCCAGTGAATTAGGCTTGGGTGCTTCCGGTGCTATATTTGGAGTATTGGGTGCGTTTCTATACTTAAGCCAGAAAAAATCCCCACTGTTGGATGATGCTTCAAGAAAAACGATTATTCCAATTTTGCTGATTAATTTGGTCTATACTTTTATCGACCCAGAAATTAGTATTACAGGCCATGTTGGTGGATTAATCGGGGGGTATGTGTTGTCCATGCTGCTGCAAATTGATAAAAGGCGTGCCTAATAATTAAGCTTTGGACTAAACATCATCATAAAAAAACATCCCGGTTAATCTTACATTAACCAAGGATGTTTATTTGTTTAGCCAACTACATCTTCATATTACTGCTGTGTCCTGGGGAAAGCTTAGCCGCAGGGTCAATATAAACCTTGGCATTGTTGATGGCTGTAGGAGCTTCTCCGAAGCCGACAGCGATCAGTTTAAGCTTGCCTGGGTAAGTCGTGACATCACCGGCAGCGAAGATACCGGGAATGCTGGTTTCCATACGAGAATCCACAATGATCGAGCCATTGTCGATTTCAAAGCCCCATTCAGCAATTGGACCCAAAGAGGAGATAAATCCGAAGTTAATAATAACTGCATCAACGTCCATATCGAACTTTTCACCGCTTTTACAATCCTCAAGTGTGACCTTTTCAATAAATTCATGGCCGTGCAAGTAAGTAAGCTCTTTTGGTGTTAGGACTTGAACGGTTGATTTCATTAAGTTTTCAACGCTGTGCTCATGAGCACGGAATTTATCACGACGGTGAATGAGAGTAACCTTCTCAGCAATCGGCTCAAGCATCAAAGCCCAATCCACTGCAGAATCTCCTCCACCATTGATCAATACTTTTTTATTAGCAAAAATTTGCAAATCGTTCACAAAATAATGCAAGTTTTTCTTTTCGTACTTAGCTGCTTCTGGTAATTCCAAGCGACGCGGCTGGAATGCACCTACACCTGCTGTGATAATAATAGCCCGGCAATAATGCACAGCTACATCTGTCACAACTTGAAACAACCGTTCTTCCTTTTTGATTACTTGAAGAACTTTCTCTTCAAGACAAATCGTAGTTGGAAAATGCTTCATTTGTTCCGCTAAATTATTGACCAGCTCTTGAGCTGTCACTTTAGGGAATCCAGCTACATCGTAGATGTATTTCTCTGGATAAAGCGCGGCTAGCTGACCGCCTAATTGTGGCATGCACTCGACAATTTTCACAGATGCTTGTCTCATACCTCCGTAAAATGCTGCGAACATTCCAGCTGGTCCGGCTCCAATAATAAGAATATCCGTAATTTCTAAGGGTTCTTGATTCTCTGACACTGTTGAAACACACCTCCGTCACATGATTACCAATTTCGTCTTATATTATAATCCTCCTTTTGAAGGAAAGAAACCCCAAGCCCATAAATAATTTTTAGTTAAATATGTAATTGCAAGAATTACGTCGAAATATCAGCTTTTATAGAGAAAAACAGGAAAGATTTACTGAATTTCAAACCAAATAAAACTTGCTATTTTGGTCTGAAAACTATATCATTTCATATGATCGATAAAATTTTGACCGTTATAAAAATGTTGGGTAATAAATGAGAAGCCTCAAGCCCAAACTAACAGAGGCACAAATAATTTTGGTGTGTTTTGTGTAAAATTTCACAAAGTAATAAGCACAACCAAATATTTCATAGGACGGAAGGGATTAGACATGAGTAGAATACCAAGAATCGTTATTCTGGGCGCAGGATACGGCGGCATCGTCACTGCGATCCGACTGCAGAAACATTTAAATTATAATGAAGCGGATGTAACTTTGGTGAACAAGCATGATTACCATTACATTACAACGCATCTTCATATGCCTGCAGCTGGAACAGACAACCCTGAAAATTCGCGCGTTAACATTTCCCGACTAATTGATGAATTTAAAGTGGATTTTGTGAAATCAACTGTAATGCAGATTAAACCAATTGAGAAGAAAATTATTCTAGAAGACAGCACTTTGTCTTATGACTATTTAGTCGTTGGACTTGGTGGAGAGCCCGAAACCTTTGGTATTCCTGGTTTACAGGAGCATGCCATGAACATCCGCAGTATTAACAGTGTGCGTTTAATTCGGGAGCATATTGAATACCAATTTGCCAAGTATAAAGGTGAGCCAGATCGCTTGGATTATCTGACCTTTATTGTTGGTGGAGCAGGCTTTACTGGAATTGAGTTTGTTGGCGAGCTGGCTGACCGTATTCCTAACTTGTGCAAGAAGTACGATGTGGATCAAAAGCTAGTTAAGATCTTTAGCATCGAAGCTGCACCTAATGCAATGCCTGGATTTGATCCTGAATTAGTTGAATATGCAACGAATGTATTAACTAACAAAGGCGTAGTATTCAAACTAGGAACAGCTATTAAAGAATGCACAGCAGCTGGAGTTGAATTGGCAACAGGTGAGTTCGTGAAAACGACTACTGTCATTTGGACAGGTGGTATTCGTGGAAATCATATGCTGGATCAAGCTGGATTTGCAACCATGCGCGGTCGGGTAAAGGTTGATTCTTTCCTACGGACTACCGAATATGAGAATGTTTATGTGGTTGGGGATTGCTCTATTGTGATGAATCCAGAAGGCAAACCATATCCTCCGTCAGGTCAAATTGCTACTCAGCAAGGTGAAACCTGTGCTTATAATCTAATTGCTGCCATTCGCAACACGCCGCCAAAAGAGTTTAAGTACATCAATAAAGGCACGGTTGCTTCTTTAGGTAAGCGTGAGGCTGTTGGTATGGTGGGAACACGTAAAGTAAAAGGAAATAAAGCAGCTTTGTTGAAAAAGCTTGTAGATATGCGTTATTTATACATCATTGGCGGAATTCCATTGGTTATCAGAAAAGGTCGTTTCTAGCACAATGAGACATTGCAGCGTACAAGTGCGTGGACTATTGACCCGTGAGGAACTCGATCGTTACAATGCTTTGATTGAAGTCGGTCATTTCCTTGAAGCACAGAATCGGTATGATTTGGTCTATCCGGTACAGAAGGAAATTGACTATTTGATTATGCCAGCAATCGAACGGCTCAAGGAAAAAGGACGACAGCGTGATCGCGATACTGCTGAATACTTAAGTCAACAGAGTGCGCTGCAGGACGACGACGATGATGACGAGGAAGACAAAAAGTAAGCTTGTGGAGAAAACGTGCTGCTCTGGCGCGTTTTTTTATTTGCTGTTACATAACAGGAAGCTTCAATCCTTATTATAGAAATTTAAACAAAAAACCGCGCTAGCAGTAAGATTCTTAAGCGAATCAAGCCACTAGAACGATATTAAAGGGTCTATTGAGATTAAACTTCAAGCATAGCTTGCAGCTTAGACAGGTTAAGTATATTACCGACGTAGAAGTCTCCAAAGTCGCCATATTGTGCACTCACGCGATCAAAACGCATTTCGTATACAAGCTTCTTGAAGGTAAGAGGATCATCAGCGAATAGTGTAACGCCCCATTCCCAGTCATCCAGGCCTACGGAGCCAGTAATAATCTGCTTAACACGACCTGCGTAGCTTCGTCCAATCATACCGTGGCTGCGCATCATCGCGCGACGCTCGTCCATACTGAGCATATACCAATTGTCCGCACCATCACGACGTTTGTTCATCGGATAGAAACAAATGTGGTTATTTTTAGGAAGAGTTGGTTTTAGGCGAGCAACAATATCAGGATCGTCCATAGGGTCAACACCGGGCTTAGTCATATAATTACTCAATTCCACTACAGAAACATATGAATATGCAGGAATAGTGTGTTGAGCAAATGTGGTTTTGTTGAATGCTGTTTCCAGCTCATTAAGCTGCTCTAGCGACTCTCTTAAATGCATAAAAGCAAGATCTGCTTTTTGTCCGACAATGCTATATACAGCTGAACTGCCTTGTTTATTGATTTCGACTACATGCCATTGCTCCAAGAAAAGCAGCAGCTCCTGCAAGGCCTTGCCTCGTTCCTCTACGGAAACATATTTCCATGAAGCCCAATTAATGGTGCGAAAATCATGTAAAGCATACCAGCCTTCTAGTGTTTGAACCGTATCGCTCATTTACTCTCACTCCTATTCAATTTCTCTTCATTCATTGTAGCCAATAATATGCCAAAGGGCAAACCAGTGACTTACCTTTACAGTGGAATTGCGATGGGCTAAAATAAGAAGATAAGGAGATGACATCGTGATTATTAGTTTTTTACAATTTTTTGTAGCGACGCTTTTAGCGTTTTGTATTTTTCTAGGGTTGGGCTTCATTATCAATATGCTCTTAAAAACAACGTGGCTTCCGGTTTATGCCTATTTCATCGTGGTTATTATTATCGTTTATTCGTTTTGGGAGGAAGACTCGTTTATTAGTTATTTAAAAGGAACATCCTTTTCAGATGTGATATTATTCATCGGCGGCTTGGCAGGCGCAATCTTAAGCGGTTATTTAATTAAAATGTTACGCGACAAAGGATATAAAATGTATTAATCCCCAAGGGTGGAGTCGTTACTATGCGCATTACGAATTTGCACCATTTTACCGAGAATCACCGTTTCTGTGTTTTTCGTGACTTTGCCCTCAGTGGCTTGAATTACCGCATGCTGACTAATATTTATCAGCCGATGATCGGTGCTTTTGCTGTGGGCTTATTCACGACACTCTATCAACAGCTGCCTAGTGAAATGACAGGGTTTTCGGCGCTAGAGCAGCAACGCAAATTGTTTTTCTCCTTGGAGCTGGAGCATGGTGAGCGGGGGCGCAAGTTCCTTATCGAGCAATCATCCAAGCTAGAAGCGGTTGGTTTGTTGCAGACTACTAGACGTTATATAGAAGCAAATGATGATTATATATATGAATATCAATTAACGGAGCCGTTAGGTCCGCAAGAGTTTTTCAAAAATCAGCATTTAACCTTGTTGCTGCGTGACAAAGTTGGCAAGCATATGGTATTGAATTTACGCGAAGAACTTATAGCGGAAGAGCCAAATGAATTGCGCCAGACAAATAGTGAAAATTTATCCGTACCGTTCTATGAATTGTTCAAGCTGAATACTCAAGTAATCGATTATGAGCTGGAGCAAGCATTGTACCAAACGGCAACTTCTCGACAAACGGATGTTAAATTAGATGTAACAACTAAGGGCTTCACTTACGAAGATATTATTATGCGCTTTCCTCGTCAATCACGTAATCGTGAGTTTGTAGAAAATTTGCGTTATCGTCCAGATCAACTGGCGGGCGTTAATATTGTCGCTAAGAAATACCAGCTTAACCTTCAGGATATTTGCAGATTGTTGGATGAGGATTCGGTTTTTGACGATGAGAGTAATTTGCAAATTGATTTATTGCAATACAAAGCCAATTCAATTTTCCGTCAGTTGAAGCAGCATGATGAAAAGGTAGAGCGTCATTTGCATAAAATTGAAGATGCTAATCGAGCTGAAAATGGCGAGATGCAAATGGAAAAATCAGTTGAGATGGCATTCTATTTGGATGCTCCACAGATTTTTCAAGGACAATGTGATGTTCACCAATATAATATGATATTGCGAAACGAACCCTATACTTTGGTGTTGAAACGCTTTTTCCCTCAAGGTTCGGTACCTGATGGTGTTATTAAGATTTTCGAAGTTATTGATTTAAATTATAAGCTTTCTGAAGAAGTTATTAATGTTCTAATTCATTACGTTCATGTTGATCGACGCTCTTGGACTAAAGCTTCGATTGAAGCCGTTGCGTCAGATCTGTTAGGAAAAGGAATCCATACATATGAGCTAGCAGTAGAATATGTCAGAGATAAAGCCAAGTATCGCGAGCAAGCTGCGAAAAAAGCCGCAGAGCCTAGCAATAATGAGCGAAATTCTTATAACAAATCTCGTACCAACTATAACTCTACTAAACAGAAGCCGAAGATTTCGATTATTGCTGATGTGCCTAAATCGGCACCACTAACGGATGAGAAGCGTGAAGAAATGCGACGTAAAGCTCGAATGTTGGATGGGAAGATGGATTAAGCTAGCTTTCTATTGAAGTTTTAAGGAGGTTTGAAATGGAATCGTTATCGGATCTATTTAAAAAAGTGCCGATTTCAGCTGCGCATCGCGAGCAAGCATTGGCTAAAAGTCAGCAAATCGTTTCCGACCCTTTGATTCTAAAATGGCGTAAACAATATCCATTTGTTCAAGATCAGGATTTTAAGCTTAATATGAATCGATTCTATCAATTTGTCGTAGAATCCAACAATTGCAAGAATTGTCCTGGTTTAGAGCTATGCCCAAATGATTATAAGGGGCACTACTCTGATTTGACTGCAGAGAATTTTGAAGGATCAACAGAAATTAATGATCAGAAGGTATCCTGTAAATTATATATAGCCAAGCAAACACAAGAGGCTATTCGCAGCCGCATTCATAGTTTTTATGTAGATGATCGTGCCTTGTCTGAAGGTTACTCCATGGAAGAAATTTTTAACAAGGATGAAGAACGTGAAGAAGCCGTAGGTCAGGTATTGGAATATATCTTACTAACAAAGAAAAGTGGCTTGCCTAAAAATGGACTTTATGTAGTTGGTAGCTTTGGTACTGGTAAAACTTTTTTAATGTGCTATATGCTTCATGAGTTAGCGAAAACAGGCTTAACTGGCGCAATTATCTATATGCCTGACTTTTCAGAGGATCTGAAGGCAATGTTCGCTGAACCGCAAAAGCTAAAAGAAACCATTGATTTGTTGAAAGAAACGGATTTGCTGATATTTGATGATATTGGAGCGGAGAATATGAATCCTTGGCTGCGTGATCATGTCATGGGTACGATTCTTAACTACAGAATGAATCGCAAGCCGACGTTTTTCACTTCGAATTATGAGTTGAACGCTTTGGAGAAGCATTTCAGCTTTACGAGCAAGGATGGCGAGGAAGAGTTTAAAGGCCAGCGAATCATGGATCGAATTCGCCCCTTCGTCGAAGTGGTACATGTGAAAGGCTTCAATAAAAGAGGCAGTAGAAAGGACTAGTGCGATATGCACTAGTTCTTTTTTTAAGCAAAGATCTTATCTGGAAAGTTGAAAATTTAGTTTCCTCCCAGCGATTATTAGTGAAAAGCATTACGCTGAAAAACAGCGTATGGTGTTCGTATTTGTTAAAGTAACTGTCTGTTAGACTGTTTTTCAGCTTATCAGTGGCGGTTTGTGCTCCAAGTTGGTTTTAAATCAAGCCACACAGCCGCCCACAAAACCAAAAAAAACCGACAAAGGTTTTGGCGGTTTCTCTTATGGGGTATTGTGAACAATCACGGATATTTATTGCAGTAAAGTAATGGCTGTTGCAACGATACCCATGAGGAATAAAAATCCGAACATACCGGCAAAGCCAAGCGCCGTGTCCAAAAAGTCATTACTTGGTTCTTCCATCAGATGCTCTTCCGGGTGGTTAAGTTCGCTCATGGTGATCCTCCTTAAAATTTCATAAAAACTTACATCGTAAGCTTATCTAAGTATTAAATCTTATACCTGTAGTATAACCAACTTAAATTCGTTCGTAAAGTATTCTGCACCAAGCTCAGTCGATTATCCAAAATAAAATTGGGTTTTGCAACAAAATGTTCATTATTTACTTGTTATGAAAACAGCTAGGACTGTGGTATACTAAGCTTTAAACGAAATAAGGAGGATTCCCAATGGCTATTGTAAATGTGTCAGATACATCGTTCAAAACAGAAGTTGAGGCGACAGGTACGGTGCTGGTTGATTTTTGGGCGCCTTGGTGTGGTCCTTGTAAAATGATTGCTCCAATTCTTGAAGAGCTTGATAAAGAATCGACTAACCTCAAAATTGCGAAAGTAAACGTAGATGACAATCCAGAATCTGCTGCACGTTTTGGCGTTATGAGCATTCCAACTTTGATCGTATTTAAAGACGGTCAACCAGTTGATAAAATTGTCGGCTTTCAATCCAAAGAAGCGTTGAAAAACGTGGTATCGCGTCATCAGTAATTTTACCATTCATTAACTGCCCAGCAAGAAGTCGCTTTTTCCGCCTAGCAGAAAAGGGGCTTTTTGCTTTTTATACTTACTAATAGAACTACAGGTAACAGGAGAGAATAGGGATGAGTGAGAACTATCGCGAGGCGATTAAACAAAAGCTAGCGCTGCTGCCCGATCAGCCGGGCTGTTACATTATGAAGAACTCTGAAGGTACGATCATTTATGTAGGCAAAGCGAAGGTATTGAAAAACCGCGTGCGCTCTTATTTTACGGGCGGCCATAACATTAAGACCCAGCTGCTTGTTAGTGAAATTGCCGATTTTGAATATATCATGACAGGCAATAATGTGGAAGCGCTTATTCTCGAGTGCAATCTAATCAAGAAGCATCTTCCGCGATACAACGTGCTGCTTAAGGATGATAAAACCTTTCCTTATATTAAAATAACTCATGAGGAGCACCCGCGACTCGAGATTACCCGTAAGGTTTATAAAGATAAGGGCAAGTATTTTGGTCCTTATCCGAATGGTTATGCGGCTCAAGAAACGAAGAAGCTGCTGGACCGCTTGTACCCATTGCGCAAATGTCGCACTTTACCTGAGAAGGTTTGTTTGTACTATCATCTTGGACAATGCGTTGCGCCTTGTGAGTTCGAAGTCGAGCAAAGTCAATATGATAAAATGATTCAAGAGATTACAAGGTTTCTTGGAGGCGGACACGAGCAAATTAGGGCTGAGTTAGAGAAGAAAATGTTGGAGTCATCCGAGGAAATGAATTTTGAACGTGCTAAGGAATTGCGGGATCAGATGTTATCGATTGATGCAGTCATGCAAAAACAAAAAGTTAATTCTGCGGATATTATGGATCGTGATGTTTTTGGCTATGCTGTAGATAAAGGCTGGATGTGTGTACATATTCTCTATATGCGTCAAGGCAAAATGATCGCACGCCATGCTTCCGTTTTCCCTTATTATGGTGAAGACTATGAGGATTTCATCTCCTATGTTACTCAATATTATAGTGAGAACCCAGCTCTGCCTAAAGAGATATTCCTGCCCGAACAGCAAGATAAGAAGAACAATGGCAAAATACAAATTGCTAATGTTGGACCTGTTGTTAATACAGAACCTGCTGTTAATACAGAATCTGCAAAAGTTGAAGTCCCAAATTTAGAGCTGCTAGAGATCGAACTCACCGAAACAGATGAGATCAAAACAGAGCTGAATCTAGCACTGGAGTCATGGCTTAAAGTGAGGGTATTCGAGCCAAAGCGAGGGACGAAGAAGCAGCTAGTCGATATGGCTATTCAAAATGCGGTTGGTGCTTTGAACGAGAAGTTCAATTTAATAGACCGAGATGAGAAGAGAACTACGAAAGCTGTAGAGAATTTAGGGACTTGGTTAGGCACACCAACAATTCGGCGGATTGAGGCTTTTGATAATTCGAATATTATGGGTAGTGATCCTGTATCCGCAATGGTTGTTTTCATAGACGGAAAGCCAGCACGTAAGGAATACCGCAAGTACAAGGTGAAAACAGTCATTGGCCCAGATGATTATGGGACAATGCGCGAGGTCATTCGTCGTCGATATGAACGCATGCTGAAGGAAAACCTTCCCCCGCCTGATCTGATTGTAATTGATGGAGGGAAAGGTCAGATATCTGCAGCACAGGATGTGCTTGAGAATGAGCTAGGTTTATATATTCCTGTATGTGGATTAGTAAAGGACGCCAAGCATAAAACCGCGCAATTAATGAGTGGTGACCCGCCTGAGGTAGTTCCTTTGCCGAGAGACAGCCAAGAATTCTATTTGTTGCAGCGGATTCAAGATGAAGTGCATCGCTTTGCCATTACCTTTCACCGAGAAACACGAGCTAAATCGATGGTGGCCTCTAAGCTGGATGAGATTCCTGGAATCGGGGAGAAGCGTCGAAAGCAGCTATTGAAGCATTTTGGTTCATTGAAAAAAATTAAAATAGCCTCTATTGAGGATTTTCAGGCTATGGGGATTGGCAGCAAGCTGGCTCAAACCATATTAACTGCTTTGCAGGATCAAGAGACGCCAAATGATCTGGACTGAAACGAAAAAGCTATCCAGAGCAGTCAATCGACTTTTCGGATAGCTTTTTAAGTCTTACAAACAGAAGGTACGAGTGATAATGACAAGCAGAATGAATAAAACAAGGATGACTCCAGTTGAAGTAAAAGGGCTAACTACAGGATCTACACATGCCGACATGAGGGACACCCCTTTCTGGACCAATGGGTCAGTTGCTGCACTCTGTATATTATGTTAATGAAACGCGACCGATTGTGTATATACCCAGTTCAATAAAAAACTTGAAGGATTCTTATAAGATTTATACTAAATACCTACTTAAATAGAAACAAGCATCCGATATTTATGTATAGGCAAGGCAATTAACCCGAGCATTAAGGCTATGAAGGCTAAGAAAAACGGCGATGTTCCCATACGCAGCTGTCCGGCAGCAACAGGACCGATAAAAGCACCGATAGAATAAGCGATAGAGAGCAAAGAGAAAATTCGCCCATATCGGCCGCTGCCGGTTAAACCCGCTAAGAGAGTGGCTATCGCTGGGTATATGACGCCTTTGCTCATCCCAATCATAAATAAAGATACGGATAAGGGAATTAGCCAATGTACCGCCATGCCGAAGAAAATCAAAGCCAATGCCAAGCACCCATAAACAATTCTTAAAAAAGCAGCAAAGCGATTTAAGAAGAACATGCTTAAAGTTAGAAGAGCGCCTAAGCTGACAAGTGAAAATAATATACCTGATGTCAGAATAGAGTGCTGGGTGACCTGCATCAAAGGCAATTCAAAAAATAAAATCCCTTGCGAACAGGATAATGCCAAGGGAATACCGAAGAATAACCAAGGAACAGATGCGTGATTCTGCAGCTCATCCGCTTCTTGTTGCTCAAGTGCGGTTGGCGAGTTTTTTAGATTAAGTAGGTAAGTGGTTTCTTTGATACCGAAGATAGCCAAGAGGCCTGTAGCGATTAAGCCCCAGCCAAGAATGGTAAACGATAGTGTAAAGCCGAGCTTGGCCACTAATAATGCGCCTGCTGCTGGAGAAACAACAGAAGCTAGAGTGTGGATTAATCCATTGCCAGCCATCAGCTTTCCTTGATGAGTGCGATTTTTAGCTAATTTAGCTAACCAGGCTAAACAAGATGGAGATAGAAAAGCTAGTACAAAGCCGCTAATGGAGCGAAGGCAGAGGAGCTGCCACGGATTCGTCACGTGCGATTGAAAGAGGAGAATAATCCCTCCAAGGATGAGACTGATTATGATGAATCGTTTGCTCCCGTATCGGTCAACCGCGTATCCGGCGATTAAATTACCCGGAATATGGGTAATGGAATACATGCCGAGAATAAAGCCGATAAAAGAAGGAGCGGCACCAAGTGAAAGTGCAAATGGAGACAGAATGGGATATTGTGCATGGAGATCAAAAAATGCAACGAACATGAATAAGTATAGCCAAATCGCCGTTTTCATTATTAACCGCCCTTCATAGCTTCTTATTTAACGTTTACGCAGCTTGTCTTAAGATTATGCCAAGGATAAACGGCTTCGCGTCCTTTTAGGGACGGCGCGTTTGTCCGGAATTCTAAGATCCATATATATGTGAAGCTTATATTTGCTTATAATTTAAAGAACGGAGGTAACCTCATGGATCCAGTTGTTAAAGTTGTTATTGCCATTATTGGATTGAGCGTATTTATGAGACTGCGCCATTCCTTTCGCAAATCGCGGATGGGTGATAAAGCAGAAAGAATAAACACTAAATTAGAAGAACTACGTAGAAAAAGAGACGAAGAGTAATTTGAAATTTGCTGAATATACACAAGATAACTTCTCGCGATAAACATAATATAGTATGATAGGATACATAGGATATATTTTGAAGATGATAATGGGGGATTAGCAGATGGATCAATGGTCAACTTTTATACAGGATAAGTGGATATTAATTATTGTGGCGATTGTTGTATTATTCTTGGTGATGAAATTAGTGAAAACGTTTATTAAATGGGTTTTTGTTCTTGCCATTATTGCAGCTGTGATTTATTACGGGTCAACCTATGCAGGTGGTCTAAGCGGGCTGAAAACCACCGTGGGCAATGCAGTAGCAGATGAAGCCAAGCAGCAGATTACAAGCGCAATTGTGGGAGAAGGTAAAGATGCGGATTATGTTAAACATACGGATGGCTCTTATACCGTTCATACTAAGAATATTAAATTAGACGGTAAACCAGGCTCTGATGATGCAGAAGTTTCTTTTATGGGGCAGTCTTACAAAGTATCCATTAATAAAACCATTCAGAAATTTATTGATCAAGCTAAACAAAACCAGTAGGTGATATAGATGGAAGCTTTATTTACGTTTAATTTGTTAACTATCTTACTTCTTGTGATTTTATTGGGGTCAGCGATTCAAGGCGCACGAAAAGGGGCATCTGGATCAGCCAGACAGTTTATGGCGCTTGTACTGGAAGGTATAGTGACCCTTCTGGCCTTGTTTCTTTCCTGGAAATGGATGCTTTGGAGTTCCCCCCATGTAAGCTCATGGTTGATTTCGCGTAATATAACAATCCCAAATGCGGAGTTAAATGGATTCCGTCAAATGTATTATACCTTCGTCACAGCGTTACGCGATTTTTCGCTTATGCGCTCGGCGATTTTATTTTTAATTGGATATGGAATATTGAAGAATGTCTTGACTTGGCTGGTATATCTGGTGCTGGCACAATGGGCTGTCGCTAAAAATCAGAAGGAGTACATTAACGAGAAAAGCTGGATGAGTGTTGCTGCAGGCGGGGTGATCGGTTCCTTAACTGGGGTAGGGCGGGTAATTATGATGATTGCGCTGCTATTCACTTATACGGCTTTGTTCCCGCAAGCCGCATTAACGACCTATATTGAAGATTCAGCGCTTTACCAAAAAGGTGCCCAAGAAGTTATTCAACCATTTACCGGTGAGTTTCTTGTTAAGCAGCTGCCCGTTTTCACGCGTGCGGTCGAGAAAGAGTTCAAGCAAATTTTGCAGCGTAAATACGAGGTTTTGGATGCTCAAATTCCTCCTAATATCGCCGAGGCAGCAAAAAAAGTAACCGAAAACGCTAAGACAGATGAAGCAAAGGCTCGGGCGTTATATACTTGGGTCGGGACACGAGTTACGTACGATTGGGATAAAGTGAATGATTATGAGCAAAAGCGAATTTGGCACGAGCAAACTCCAGAGGATACATTCGCTACTAAAAAAGGGGTTTGCATCGATTATTCTCGCCTATACGCTGTGATGGCTAGAGCAGTAGGGTTGGATGTAAAAGTAGTTACGGGCTTAGGCTATAACGGGCAAGGCAGCTACGGCTCGCATGCATGGAATGAGGTTTTTCTTACAGCTCAGGACAAATATGTACCTTTGGATTCCACTTGGGTATCTAGCGGAGAGGATTGGTTTAATCCACCGCAATTCAATGAAACACACATTCGGGAGGACGCGTAGAGTCTAAAGTGATTTTATGCTACACTTGGAGAATGATTGGAGTGGATCAAGCTTATGAAGCATCAAGTTATAACAGAAGAGCAGCAAAAAAAAGAATGGCAGAAGCGCCGTCATTTTTCGATCCGGATCAATGTGTTTTTTTTCTTCACCTTTCTCTTGTTTTCTATTCTGATTGTTCAGCTGGCGCGCTTGCAGTTTGTTGAAGGTAAAGCTTATTCGGCAGAAGAGAAGCAAACGAGGAATAAGGATATTATTATTGCCCCTATTCGCGGCAATATCTATGATATTAAAGGGGCACCTATTGCCTACACTATATCGGCACAATCGATTTTTTATCGGGTGCAGCAATCCAACAGTAAAACGGCAAAGCAAGATCAAATTGCGCTAGCGAAGCGTTTGGCATTGATTTTTAAGGATTATGGCGACAAAAATTTCTCACAGCCCGTTGCAAGTGAGATTATTAAACTGATGGATATAGGTATTGATATTAATGGCAATAAAACTAAAGAAGCCAACTCGATTAGCATCACTTTTGTACCACGGCGAATTAAAACGAATTTGACAAAGGCGGAAATTGCTTATATTTCCGAGCATCGTGATGAGTTGAAGGGTGTAGAAATTTCTGAAGAAAGTACCCGTTTCTATGATACAGATAATTCTGATAAAGCCAATAACGGTAAAGGCAGCTTTATTGCGCCGCAGTTGATTGGTTACATGCGTTCATATAATACGTCGAGCACCTTGGATTTCTATAATGGCAAAGAAGGTTATTTAAACGAAGAATATGTTGGCTATGACGGTTTAGAATTGCTTTACCAGGATGAGCTCCGCGGTAAACCGGGGAGTAAAAGCTATCCGATTAATGCAAGGGAGCAAATTATTGGACAGGTGAAGATTACCCCACCAGAAAAGGGACACAATCTGATTCTTACAATTGACAAGAATGTTCAGGTAGCTGCGCAAAAAGCGGTAGCCAATCATCTAGAGCTCATACAGCATAGCAGTGATAAGTATTATTCGATGGGAAAAAACGCGGTTGCTGGATATGCTGTAGCCATTGAAGTAGATACAGGGCGGGTGATGGCAATGGTCAGCATGCCTGACTACGACCCTAATGTATGGATTGGTACGATGACGCAAACGATTTATGATCAAATTCAATACAGCTATACGAATGGAGCTATTCGGAGCAGGGCTGCTAATTTTGTGGATAATGATCAAAGAGGTAAACACCCAGGTTCGCTTGTTCCTCCAGGCTCGACGTTAAAGCCTTTGACTGTTCTAATTGGGCTTAATGAGAAATTAATTTCACCATTTTCTACCTACCAGGACTCAGGCAGATTTTATTACGGTAAGGATGATAATGCGAGTGTTCCCAACTCAGATGGTCATGCTTATGGATTATTAACACCTGCTAAAGCAATTGCCGTTTCCTCTAATACATTTATGGCCGCTAAGATCGGTGAACCGCTTTATAGTAAATATAGTGGAGCGAAGGTTGTAGATATCTGGGATAACTACATGGCGAAGTTTGGTCTAGGCGTATTAACAGGCAGTGACTTGCCTAATGAAAGTGAAGGCATTAAGGAATATGCCGATAACAAGTCCATGTCCACCCAGCAAGCTATGGTTCAAGGAAGCTTTGGGCAATCGGCACGATATACAACCCTGCAGCTAGCTCAATATAGCATGATGCTGGCAAACCACGGCAAGCGATATAAACCGCAATTTGTCGATTCGATTAAGACATATGATGGCCAATTGATCAAAAAAATTGAACCTGTGCTGCTAGATGAGGTTAAGTTTCCCGATGAATATTGGAATGTGATTGAAGATGGCATGAGCAAGGTGGGTTATACCGGTTTTGAAGATGTACCCAACGTTGCCATGTATAAAGTAAATCGTAAAACGGGAACATCGCAATCTGAGGTTGCCGGTAAGAAACTGGAAAATGCCGTATTTATTGCATATGCACCAGCAGACCACCCGAAGCTTGCCATCGCGATAGTTGTTCCTGAAGGTGGGTATGGAAAGTTCGGAGCGGGTCCAATTGCCAGAGGAATTTTCGATGCATATGATCAAAGCTTTGGACTGAATGGAGTACCAAAAGGTAAATAAGAGGGGATTGAATAGATTTATGTGCGGCATAGCAGGGATGATGAATTACGGGCAACAGGTGCCGGATCCGTTGGTATTGAAGCGAATGACGGATATTATGGAGCATCGCGGTCCGAATGACAGTGGCTTTTGGAGTGAGGATGGCATTGGGCTTGGTTTTCGTCGATTATCGATCATTGATATTAAAGAAGGTCATCAGCCGCTCAGCAATGAGGATGATACCGTTTGGATCGTTTTCAATGGTGAAATCTACAATTATAAAGCGTTGCGCGAGATGCTGCAGGCCAAAGGCCATATTTTTAAAACACATACGGATACAGAAGTGATTGTTCATCTCTATGAAGAATATGGAGAGCAATGTGTCCAGCATTTACGCGGTATGTTTGGCTTTGTGATCTGGGATCGCAAGAAACGTGAGTTGTTTGGGGCAAGAGATCATTTTGGGATCAAGCCTTTTTACTATCATGCTTCCGCAACCCAATTTGTGTTCGCTTCCGAGATAAAGGGGATTCTTGCAGCCGATATTGTAGAACGCAGGATCAAACCAGAAAGTATGCTTAATTATTTGACCTTTCAATACGTGCCTGAGCCAGATACGATGTTCCAAGGGATTAATAAGCTGCCTCCTGCCCATTATGTGAAGGTAACCGATAGTGGTAAAATGTCGCTTCATAAATATTGGGATCCAATGTTCGAGCCTATCGAACGTCCTTTTAATGATTATGTTGAGCAGATACGTGAAACATTAAAAGACTCGGTTAAGCTGCATATGGTCAGTGATGTCGATCGCGGCTGTTTCTTGTCCAGCGGTATTGATTCAACAGCGATTGCAGCACATATGCGCCAAATAGAACCGATTCGTACCTTCTCTGTTGGGTTTGAAGGAGCGAATAATGAGACACCGATTGCACGGGAATCGGCAGCGACATTAGGGACTGAGCATTATGAGAAAGTCATTACGCAAAGCGATTTCTTCTCTGCCGTTCCGAAAGCGATATGGCATCAGGATGAGCCAGTTGCGGATCCTTCGGCGATAGCACTTTATCATGTTGCTCAGCTTGCGCGCGAGCATGTTACCGTTGTGCTCTCCGGTGAGGGCGCAGATGAACTGTTCGGAGGCTACCGGATTTATGGAGAGCCGAGCTCTTTGAAGCCACTCTCTTGGATGCCGCTTTCGCTTAAGCGTCTGTTGCATCGTTTAACGCTGAGTTTACCAAGTGGAGTAAAAGGACGGAATTATGTGCTGCGCGGGACAACTCCGTTAGAGGAGCGTTTCCTTGGAAATGCCAAGGTGTTCAGCGAAAGCATGAAATCGGCGATTCTCAGCAAGGATGCTGAATTACTGCGAACCTATAAGAATCCACAGAAAATTGCGGCTGAGTTTTATAACAAAACCAAGCATTTGGATTCTGTCACACGGATGCAATATATTGATATGAATTTATGGCTGCCGGGTGATATTCTGATGAAAGCGGATAAGATGACAATGGCTCATTCTTTGGAGCTGCGGGTACCTTTTTTGGACAAGGAGTTATTCGAAGTTGCTCGACACATTCCAACTAAATATCGCTTGGCACAAGGCACGACTAAATATGTGTTCCGTAAGGCGATGGAAGGAATTATACCCGATCCAATTCTGAATCGTCCCAAGCTTGGATTCCCCGTACCTTTGCGTGATTGGCTTAAAGGACCACAAGGTGCTCTGATTCTCGAACAAATACTTGAATCAGGCATAGCCGACTATGTGAATCTGCAGGAAGTGGAGCTGATGGTTGCTAAGCATCGCAGTGGGCAAGGTGATTATTCCAGACGTCTCTGGGTTATCTATGTATTTGCTTTATGGCATGTTACTTATATGCAGGAACAGCCGACTTATGCTTTTGCAGCGCAGTGACTATGATAAATAAATGATAATTACAACATGATAACGACAAGGAGGATACATGGGAAAATTTAAATTGGTTGCTTTGGATATGGATGGTACTGTCTTAAACGAAGAGCAAAAGGTGTCAGAACGAAACAAAAAAGCAATTGGAGCCGCCATTGAAGCAGGTGTTACGGTTATGTTTGCAACAGGTCGCGGGATTCAGAGCGCAAGACCCTTTATTGATCGGCTAAATCTACAATCACCAATTGTAACGACCAATGGGGGAGAGGTTTGGCGAGCGCCAGATGATCTCATGAAGCGTCATCAGATGGAGGCAAAATGGATTCGCCAAATGCATGAAATGGCCATTCTCGAGGATACTTGGTTTTGGGCTTATGCGGTAGAAGGTGTCTATAATCGGGATAATTGGCCTGGTGACATCGATAGCATAGATTGGATTAAATTTGGCTTTCATACAGAAAACCTAGAAAAACTAGCTGGAATTCGGATGGAGCTAGAGGCATGGGGCGTTTTTGAAATTACTAATTCCCATCCCTTTAATTTAGAATTGAATCCGTTGGGTGTTAGCAAAGCAAGCGGGTTGATTGATGTATGCAGGTTTTTAGGTATTGAGATGTCTGAGGTCATTGCCATGGGTGATAGCTTGAACGATATAGCGATGATTCGTGCCGCGGGGCTTGGTGTAGCGATGGGTAATGCACAGGAAGAAATTAAGCAAGCTGCCGATTTAGTCACAGCAACCAACAATGAGGATGGCGTGGCACAAATTATAGAACAATATATTCTAAAACAATCCAACTAAGGGGAGAATAAACAAATGACAAGAGTAATCGTATGGAATGAGTATATACACGAAAAAGAAAATAAGGTAGTAGAATCACTTTACCCGCGAGGCATTCACAATACAATTGCTGACGGCATTCGTAAGGATGGCGTTGAGGTTGGAACGGCTACTCTAGAAGAACATGAGCATGGTCTTACGGAAGAGGTCCTCAATAACACGGATGTATTAATTTGGTGGGGACATGCAGGCCATGATCGTGTGGAAGATTATATTGTGCAAAGAGTTCATCAGCGTGTACTTAAAGGCATGGGATTAATTGTGCTGCATTCCGGACATTTCTCAAAAATTTTCAAAAGCCTCATGGGTACTTCCTGTGATCTTAAATGGCGTGAAGCCGGTGAAAAAGAGCGCTTATGGGTCGTTGATCCAGCACATCCAATCGCTGAGGGCTTGGGTGCTTATATCGAGCTTGAGCATGAAGAGATGTATGGTGAGCATTTTGATATTCCAGCTCCGGAGGAGCTTGTTTTTGTAAGCTGGTTTGCAGGCGGGGAAGTTTTCCGCAGCGGAGTTACTTATCATCGTGGGCAAGGAAAGGTATTCTACTTCCGTCCTGGACATGAAACCTATCCGACTTACCACAACCAAGAGGTTCTGCGAGTCATATCCAATGCGGTACAATGGGCTGCTCCCAAGCATGGTGCAACACCGGTTTATGGAAACGCACAGCCTTTGGAACAAATTTAAAATACGAGATGCGGATTTAACTGCAAGGGAGATGGGCTGCAAGTGTCT
Source organism: Paenibacillus psychroresistens (assembly GCF_009728935.1). Classification (GTDB taxonomy): domain Bacteria; phylum Bacillota; class Bacilli; order Paenibacillales; family NBRC-103111; genus Paenibacillus_AC; species Paenibacillus_AC psychroresistens. The sequence continues at coordinate 1,932,092 of NZ_CP034235.1, forward strand.
AAAGATTCACTGATTAAAGGGACAATTATTCTTGCAGTAGCGGCACTTGTTGCACGAGTTTTAGGAATCGTGCAGCGGGTGCCGTTGCAGCATATGCTTCATGATGATGGTATGGGGACTTTTGGAATTGCTTATAACATCTACAGTATTATGCTTATTGTTGCAACAGCGGGTATTCCATCTGCGATAAGCAAGCTTGTGTCTGAGCGGGTAGAGCTTGGACGAATGGAAGAAGCTAACCGCATCTATCGGGCAGCGATTTATTTTGCGATTATTGCTGGAGTGATTATGACTGCTGTCGTTTACTTTTCAGCTTCAAGCTATGCCGCTTTTGCCAAAGACGAGAATGCTGCTTTATCGATTCGTGCTCTGGCTCCAGCCTTGCTTTTCTTCCCGGTAATTGCCATGATGCGAGGTTACTTTCAAGGAAGACGCTCGATGATGGCTAATGGGATATCGCAAATTGTGGAGCAAGTCGCTCGTTTGATAGCCGCTATTGGATTAACTTATTTGCTGCTTTATCAATTGGATTGGGGTATAGTTTGGGCGGTAGCGGGGGCATCATTCGGCGGTGTAACGGGAAGCTTAGGTGCATTAGCTATTATGATATATGCGTATATCAAGCTTCGCCGTTCGGATGTTAAGCTAGGATTAATCCAGAAGACTTCTAAAAACACTACAACCTTGCATAGCTATAAACAGATATACAAACAAATTTTTATGATATCCGTGCCTATTGTTTTGTACTCGATTTTAGTCCCGATGATTTACTTTATTGATAGTACCTTCTTTAAAAGAATGCTCGTAGACCAAATGAGTTCATCTGCTGCACAGCATCTTCTAGGGGTGTTAACGGCTCGTGCACAGTCATTGGCGGGTATTCCAATTATTCTGGCTATTGCTTTAAGTCAATCAATCGTCCCGATTGTAGCTTCTGCTTTTGCCCGCAATGATATGGAGCAGGTTCGAGCACAAGCGACAAAAGCTTTACGTATTTCTGTGCTTTCCGGATTGCCGATTATTCTGTTTATCGTATTAGCAGCGCAGTCTTTGAATGAAATGCTATTCGTTGGAAATAACGGTACAGGTGTGATTGTTGCCTTAACCGCATCGACCTTTTTTCAGATTCTAATGCAAACCTCTGGTGCGATATTAATGGGACTAGGGCGAATGCGAGTGCTCATTATTCATGTATCCATAGGGATTATTTGCAAAATAGCAGGTGTATTCTTACTAGCAGACTGGCTAGGAATTTACGGTTTTGTTGCATCTACAGGAATTTGCTTCGCAGTTATGACCTTTCTTAATCTCAGGGTGCTTCGAAAGCTGACAGGCTTAAGAATATTCACCTTGCGAAACTGGGAGGGATTGGCGCTTAGCTCAGCATTGATATGTTTAAGCGGGATTCTTTTGCAAAATTATGGAGTTCAGTATATCAATTGGTTTCCAACCAGAGTGAACCATTTTATCATCGCTGCCTTAATTGGGTTGGTCGTAATCGGATTATACTTCCTGTTTCTTACCATAACTAGAGTTGTCACCAAAGATGATATCGCCGCATTTCCAGCGCCATTGCGCAAGCTGATTCGGCGTGTCGAAACTAGATTCGTTAGAAATGAACAATAGGTGCTATTTCAGTAGGAAGCAATCAGTGATATGATAAAAGATAGGTTATAAAATGAGAGAAGGAGAGATACGATGAATAAGAGATTGAAGCTTATAGTTAGCGGGTTACTGTGTCTTATGCTAGTTGTTCTAACAGGTTGTCAAGTTACGGGCTTGGATGTTACCAAGGTTCTAAACAATGCATCGGGTATAAAAAGCTTCGAAGGTAGTGGTAATCTAAGCCTTGAATTTACGAATGAGGGAACGGCGAAGCCTATTAAATTAGGTGATGTAGAGCTTTCCAGCTTAGGGAAATTAAATTTGACGATTACAAGTATGAAGCAGTCTGAGCCTAATACTTTATCACTTACGGGTAATGTAGCCATTATGAATCATTCAATTCCTTTCTCCCTGCAGCTTAGTAAAGCACAGCTATCTATTCTAATAGATAACAATCCTAAGCCAATTGTATTTAAATTGGATGCTATGATTGGTCAATCGATCAATATTTCTGGATTTGATATTTCAGCTATATTTGGGGATCCCGATAAATTATTAACGTTGCTGTCACCATTTGTGATTAGCAAGCTTCCTGATCTTAAGAACGTCAGCGTGAGTGCTGTTAACGAGAAGATCAATGAAGAAAGCTTGGATTTGCAGAAGGTTCATGCTGAGCTGAATAGTGCAGAAACGTTAGCTTTTGCAAAAAGCCTGTTGAACAATATGGTGGCTAACCCAGCCGAAGTAAAAATTCTCCTGACTAAAGTTTTAAAGGCTTTCTATAACATTCCAGATGTTAAAGAAGGCGAGATGGACATTTTTGGGGGGATCATAGATAGTGCTTCCCAAACGGTTGTTGACCTATTGAAGGAGACTGCAGCTGGCTTAGATACTGCGGCAAGCACGGGTGGCGTTGCAGCTCTATTGAATGATAAAACATCGATAAAAACGGATGTATATCTAGATAGCTCAGCACAGATTCGTAAATTAGGTTTGGATGTAAATCTAGGAGGGGCCATTAAAGTGGCAGGTAATTTTTCATTCTGGAAAGTTAATCAGCCTGTAACGGCTGATCCAGCTATGACGATACCAACCAATGCTTTCCAATGGGAAGGTACATCAATTATGGCTCATTTGTTGAAGTCGATGAATAGTGACTCGGATGCTTACAAGCTTCTATACTCGGATCTAAAAGTATTGAAGAAAGAAATTAAGCTAATCGTTCCACCTACAGGCAAAGGCGGTAAAGTGGAGATCGGCAGCTCTTTCATCAGCAAAGATGGTAGAACCATGGTTCCTGTTAGATATATCGCAGAAACACTTGACTCCGAAGTGACATGGGATGCTGTGAAGAAGCAAGCCACTATAGTTGATATAATGACTGGCAAAACCATTATTATTACATTAGGCAGCAAGAATGCAACAGTAGACGGAGCGGTAGTTCCAATGGATGATCCTGCTACAGCAGCAGTTCTAGTAAATGGCTCCACTTATGTTCCACTAGGCTTTATCTCTAAGGCATTAACTGGTGAAAAAGCTGGCTGGGACCAAGCTACAAAAACGGTTACAATCAGCAAGAAATAATAGCTTTATAAATGAAGCCCCTTATGTCCGTTGATACGGATAAAGGGGCTTTTAATTTATTTCTCATCTATATCTGGCTTATTAGCTGCTGAATTCAGTCGGCCTGCACGTTTCGCGGCATCGCGGAGCAGGAATTCGATGTGTCCATTTACGCTGCGAAACTCATCCGATGCCCAACGCTCCAACACTTCATAAATTTTGGGATCGATCCGCAGGGGAAAGCTTTTTTTCTCACTCATCCGCTTTAATAAATCGATCCCGTATTAATTACAGGGTGGGCGGATCGGTCGGAGACGATCGCAACCATCAAGTTATTGATCATAGCGGCTTTGCGTTCATTGTCTAATTCTATGCCGCCTTCTTCTTTTAACTGGGCAAGCGCCATTTGCACCATACTAACCGCACCTTTAACCAGTAAGGTTCTTGCTGAGATTACAGCAGAAGCTTGTTGCCTTTGCAACATAGCGCCAGCAATTTCTGGTGAATAAGCAAGATGAGTCAAACGTGCTTCTATAACAGCTACACCTGCCGCAGATAAACGTTCCTGTAATTCTCGCGTGAGCTCAGCGGCAACTTCATCCGTATTAGCACGAAGTGAGAAGCCATCTTCATTCAAATTGTCATAAGGATATTGATTAGCTACATGACGCAAAGCCGTTTCACTTTGGATTTCAACAAATTTATAATAATTATCAACATCAAATGAAGCCTTCGCTGTATCCACCACTTTAAACACAATTACCGCCGCAATTTCAATTGGATTGCCAGAGATATCATTTACTTTCAGCTGTGCGCTGTTAAAGTTCCGTACCCGTAATGTGATTTTTTTGCGAAGTGAAAAAGGGATAGCTATCCAAAAGCCGCTTTCTCTAATAGTGCCAGCATACTTGCCAAAATAAGTGACAATGTATGCGTTGTTCGGCTGAACAATCGTTAAGCCAGTAACTAATACAAAAGCAAAAAGCAGTAAAATGCCTCCAATGATAAATTGTTCTTGAATCATCCAATAAAGCCCTAAACCACCAGTGACAATAATTGTTAAAATCCCTAAAAACCCGTTCATTGCCCAAGCCTTAGTTTCATTCATAGTGAGCTTTCCCCTAGATATTATTTTGATACTATTATGATATTATTATTTGAAATAAATGTAAATTAAAAACGCAAAAACATTAGTTGTCTTTGCGCTTGAATTGCTGCCGCTGCTTGAAAAAGCTTGGAATTCCTCTATAAAGTGAGCTTATTGCTCAGAGGCCATTTTCTGTTTTCGGTAGATAGTAGGGACTATGCCTTTTTGATCGCGAAATAGCTTGGAAAAGGTTTTATAGGATCCGTATCCAACTTCGTATGCAATTTCAGACACGCTCATTTCAGTCGAAATAAGCAGGCTGCAAGCATGACGAATCCGCAGATCATTCAGATACTGGACGAAGGTTTGGCCTGTAGTTTCTTTAATGCATTCGCTGATGCGTGACATGCTCAAGGCGAAAATACGCGACAAATCTGCTAACATTAAGGGTTCTTGATAGCTGCGTTGGATATGATGGATAATCGGCCATCGCGGATTTTTCCTAATCTTAGCTGGCGGGGTATCCCGTTCATGGGTGTCTATTTGTGAGATTTGCTGCTCCAATCGACGAAAGCGATCAAACCTAATCAAGATTTCAGTCAGCTTGGCTTTCAAAAGCGAGGATTTTTTCGGCTCATTTGCTTTATATTCGAGGATAGTCTCCTCCATTAGCAGCTTAATTCGTTGGTGATCCTCATCTCCTAGCTGTACAAAAGCAGAAAGCTCATCCGAATCGGTTAGAAGCTCTTCCATTTCAAGCTTAGAGCCTGTCTCCATAAGGAGATCCATGCTAAACATGCAATTATACAAGACCAAGCTCTCACCTGGATCAGTAAATAACTCATGAATTTGGTAGGGCAGAAGGAAGGTAAATGTACCCGGACGCATCGGATGATGAATTCCGTTTATGGCTTCTGAACCATATCCTGAAATGACATAAGAGAACTCCAGATAATCATGGCGATGAGCGGGATATCCGTTGTCTATTTGATTTAAACTGAGGTGGAAGGGAAACATGGAATGCATATTAGGGTAATCTTTTAAATACATCGGAAAATAAGTCATCTTAAGCTCCTTGGGCGAAATATGGAGACAATCTCCGAAACATGAGGTGTGAGTTTCTTCTGCCTTTATTCTAACATGAAAATGATAGATATGGATTGTAAAAAAGGAGATCATGAGATGAGTCAGTTGAAGAAGCTTCGGATTGGCATTATTGGCTTAGGAAATATCGGTGGGGTTCATATTCGTGAATTTCAGCAGCTGTCGGAAGAATGTGAAATTGTAGCCGTTACGGATATTAACTTGCCTTTTGCCGAGGCGAGAGCTAAGGAATTTGGCATACCGCTAGTCCTCGATTCAAATGATAAGCTGATTAACCATCCTGATGTGGATGTGGTCATTGTTGGCGTTCCCAATCAATTTCATGCACCACTTGCCGTTCAAGCGTTAACAGCGGGTAAACATGTGCTTTTGGAAAAACCAATGGGGATAAATGTAAGCGCTGCGCGTGAGATTGTTGAAGCAAGCCAAAAGTCAGGAAAGACACTAATGGTCGCACATCAAATGCGGTGGGACTCGATACCTCTACAAATAAAAGAGCAAGTGGAGCATGGTGAGTTAGGCAAGATTTATACAGCTAAAGCAGGCTGGTATCGTCGAAAAGGTATTCCCGGCTGGGGAACATGGTTTACGCAAATGGACCAATCCGGTGGTGGACCCTTAATCGATATAGGTGTCCATTTGTTGGATTTGGCATTATACTTAATGGGCAACCCTAAACCAGTTGCTGTATCAGGCGCTACTTATGCTGAGTTTGGTCCTAAACGCAAAGGGATTGGCAGCTGGGGAACTCCAGATTGGAACGGGACGTATGACGTGGAGGACTTGGCAACGGCTTTGATCCGAATGGAAGATGGCAGTACGTTAACCTTGGAAGTGAGCTGGGCAGTTCATATGGACACAGATAGCGTTCCTTTCATTCATTTAATGGGAACAGAAGGCGGAGCCAGCTATCGCGGTGATAATGGAAAGCTGCTGACGGAGAAATTTGATCGGCCCATGGAGACATTATTAAGTACACCTGATAATGATGAAGGTGCACGTCAACGTTTAAGCCGCTATTTTCTTGAATGCGTTCGAGAAGGAAAGCAGCCGATTAGTTCAGCCTATACAGGTTTTACAAGCAATTTAATTTTGGATGCGATTTATGAATCATCTCGAACAGGACAAGAAGTTAAGTTAAAATGGGAAGTTTAGAAACCCTAATGAATTAGGGATAGGATAAAAAAATAAGGAGGCTGTTGATATGCTTAAAGGACTTTCGCGCGCGGGTCTCGGGGAGATTGGCAATGATGAACAATTCATTGAATTAGCATCGAAATATGGCTTTCAAACGGTAGACGTTGATGCTAAAGGGGTTATCGCTCATTTTGGCGGAGCTGCACAAGCGTTGGAGTTTCTACAACAAAAAGAAGTCACGATTGGCTCTATTGGTTTATCAGTTGATTGGCGTTCTACGGACGAGCTCTTTCTTGCCGGGTTATCTGGATTGGTTGTAGATGCAGAGGCTGCAGTTGCCCTAGGCTGTACAAGATGCTGCACCTATGTGCTTCCTTCGGTGGATATGAATGCAGCCCATTTCATGGTGCTTGCTACAAAAAGATTGCGTTTATGCGCACAAATTTTAGGAGCTTTTGGCATCCGCTTAGGCTTGGAATTTGTTGGCCCGCATCATCTACGTACACAATGGAAAAATCCTTTTATCTGGTCTATGGAGGATACTTTAGATTGGATAGATGCCATTGGCGAGCCGAATGTTGGCTTGCTGTTTGATTCTTATCACTGGTATACCAATGGATCCAACGTTGCGGATATTGAAAAGCTGCGAGCGGACCAAATCGTTCATGTGCACATCAATGACGCACCAGATGTGCCAATCGCGGAAGTAATGGATGGTGAAAGACTCTTTACAGGTGAAGGTGTGATAGATCTGGCTGGCTTCCTTCGTGGATTGCATGCAATTAACTATCTAGGCCCAGTAGCTCAAGAGATCTTAGCTCCAGCAGCTACAGATTCACCTGAAGAATTAGTTGCCAGATCGCAAGCGGGGTTTACAAAGGTATTCAAAGCGGCTGGATTGGAATAAAATTGGAAGTGCGTTTGTTAGAAAATGATTTATCCATCGGTAACGTTCCTTTTTGAAATCTAACTTTTTGTGGTATAATCACCTGAAGGTTTATGTAAATCAAGGAGGTCAATCTGATGGAGAAAATCAGTTCAGAAGATAAGTTTAAGGCGCAAATAGCTGATAAAAAGACAACTGTCGCTGTGTTTAAAGCAGATTGGTGCAAGGATTGTCATTACATTGAGCCCTTCATGCCAGATTTAGAAATTAAATATGCGGATCAGCTTACATTTGTACATATTGATCGCGATGAGCTGCCTGATTTGTGCTCCGAGTATAATATCCTGGGAATTCCAAGCTTTATTGTTTTTCGCGAGGGACAGGAATTGACAAGGTTCGTAAGTAAGCTGCGCAAGACACGTGAGGAAATTGAGCAATTTTTGGATCGCTCTTTGGAAGTGGCAGAAGCTTTGAAATCTTAATCAGTCAGCTGTGAAACCGATTCGTTTCTGTGAAGAGACGTGTCGGTTTTTGTGTTTTGTCACAATTACGAATGGATTTGAGCGATGTTTATCGCTATAATTGTACTGTACTGTAATCGGGCTGCTTATTAGCCATTATCGGTATTGTTACTTCGTTCACTAACATTTGTTTTCTACAGAGTAGGGGTTTTTATGCGCAGCTTATTGAATCGACTTGCATGGATTACATCAATTGGAATGTTTCTCGTTCTAATTATGGGTACTTTAGTTACTAAAACAGGATCAAGTGCCGGTTGCGGCAAAGATTGGCCATTATGCAACGGCAAGTTTATCCCCGATTATACCCTTTCATCATTGATTGAATATAGCCATCGGTTTGTTACAGGTATTGAAGGATTTCTGGTACTGGGTGTATTTATTCTTGTTATCTTAAAATTTAAACAGCGAGATGCGATTATTTATGCTTCTTCAGCCTTGTTTTTTACCATTGTACAAGCTGTATTAGGTGCATTAGCTGTACAGTGGCCCCAGTCAGCGCCTGTATTAGCGCTGCATTTCGGGTTCTCTTTGCTTGCCTTTGTGAGTACTTTGCTGCTTGCTCTTGTCTTGCAGGATGCAAAGCTCATAGCGGGAAATAAGCGAGCAGCTTCAACTCCAAAAACTATAACCGCTGGATTTCGACGATTGGTATGGTTTACTTGGGTTTATTGTTATGTGGTTGTTTATGTAGGTGCCTTTGTAAGGCATACGAATTCATCGGGAGGCTGTGTTGGTTGGCCTTTATGTAATGGTGAGCTGGTTCCCGAAATAACAGGAGCTCAAGGTATTGTTTTCGTTCATCGTCTAGCCGCATTGGCTTTATTCGGACTGATTGCCATGATCGCATATTCTGCTAAGGGTAATAAACAAGGGGAACGTAATCATTTTGTTACCCAATGGAGCTTTTACTTGGTGTCGATGCAGGTGCTAAGCGGAGCATTCGTCACGTTTGCGCTTGGAACTGGTTGGTATTTAACAGCGGGGATGATTCATGCTTTAATTATTGCTTGTTTGTTCGGGGCTTTGAGTTACTTAGGTGTGCTAGTGCGCTCTAAGTCTAATTGATGGAAGGCAGAAGGTAGTCCTCATGCAAGCAACAAAAGCTCCACATCGCTTCTTTAGCTTTCTTCCTCATTTAAGCTTAATCATCGTTTATATCATTTTTGGGATTAATATATCTTCAATGAAGCTTGGCGGTCAAGAATGGGATCCATTTGTTTTTAATGGGTTGAGATTTCTAAGTATCACGCCCTTGCTATGGCTTTATACCTATTACTATTGTAGAAAACGCAAGCTTTCCATGCGGATGAAAAGTAAAGATTTTATGCTTATTGTCGTGCTAGGTGTGATTACGGGGTTGGGGATGGAAGCCCTTCTCTCGTATGCACTGCAATACTCAAATGCAGCTAATGGTTCCGTGCTTGGGCGTGGGCTTATGCCAATAGTAACCGTGATTATTTCATTAGCTCTTCGTGAAATGGGTCTAACATGGCGAATAATGGTGGGCTTACCGCTTGCGTTACTGAGTGCCGTTGTCATTGTTAGTGGAAGCTCGCAAGGTTTTCATCTTAATTCAGATTCGTTGCGCGGGGACTCTCTGTTATTATTAAGAAGTGTTTTCGGAGCTGTTTATTTAATTGGTGTCAGTCGCTTGGTTGGCAAATATCCTTTACCACTTCTAATAAGCATGGAAGTAACCTTTGCTGGGATTTGTTTATTGCCTTTTGTACTGAATATGGATTTTCATTATTTTGCTTCCGTTTCTGCGGCTGGCTGGATCAGTCTGATTTATACATCGGTTTTTGCTACTATCTTGGGTTATACGTTGCATAATTGGAGCCTCGGTCATTTAGGTCCTTTTAAATCCTCGGTCTACGGTTATTTATTACCGATTACAGGTGCATTGGCTGGCTTATGGATCTTGAAGGAACATATCGGATTGAATCAGATTCTAGGTGGTTTAGGTGTGCTGCTCGCGATGTATCTGGTGCAAAAGGATCGGATGCAGGTATTGAGAAAGTCAGCTTAAAAAGGAGCTTGTACTATGCTAAGACACTTATTCGGTGAACCGGAACGGCAGGATAGTGGACTGATATTGAAAACGAATCAAGTGCTTGGACGCTATCTTAATGACCTCCATGACATTGAGTCCAAGGGACAATCCGATTTAAGCAAGCTGCGTCGCTGGGAAATATGGGTGCATAGCTTTATCACGGCAGTGGACGAGCTGGAGCAGGGGGTCTATAGCAGTCTCAAGTATAGTGAACAGGTATTAAATCGGAACGTGGAAGACATGAAGAGCGAAGAGCAAACGGAGTATCGGCGCTATCTCTATTATTACAAAAATAGCTTCATTCGCGTTTTTGCCATTCTCGATAAGCTTGGCTTTTTCCTCAATGAACGGCTGCATTTGAATACAGAGAAGGTCAAGCCAAGATTTTCTTATTTTACAGTGATCCGCCAAATGCATGATCGTCATATTCAGACTGATTTGGAACAAAAGCTGTACAACCTTAAAGTTAAATATAGTGAACCATTAAATAAACTGCGCGATTACCGGAATGTAGAAATTCATTCGATTAATTATGAAGCCGCAGATGACTTGCTGCACTCCGCAACAGTCGGTGCTTTCAGTTGGAATCACATTGAGAATTTACCGGGCAATAATCAAATTTTGCAAAAATGCTTTGAAATGGTTTGTGAGACGATTATTGCGATTTATAATGCTCCTTGTTTTACAGATGGCAGAGCCTAGGCTGTTTTTTCCTATGTTATCCACAATATAGTTTTTCCAAATTGCTTAGCGTATAATAGTCTAATCCTAATAAATTAGAGGTGCGTATGGGACAGGTTCGCAAGGTAGCTCTCATCACAGGAAGTGCAAAAGGTTTAGGAAGAATGACGGCATTGGTGCTTGCTGATCAAGGCTATGATATTGTTGTTAATTATCGAAGCAATGACGATGATGCTAAAGAACTGCAGCTGGCTATCGAGCACAAAGGCAGAAGCTGTATGATTTATAAAGCGAATATTGCAGATCTTAAAGAATTGCGACCGATGTTCGAGACGATTGAGCGTGAGTGGGGCGGCATTGATGTTCTAATTAATAACGCTGGACCCTTTATACGCGAGCGCAGATTTTTCGTCGATTATGCTTCAGAGGAAATTCAATATATAATGAACGGCAATTTAATTAGCGTTATGGAGCTGGATCGTTTGGTACTACCCTATATGCGCAGCAAAAAATGGGGGAGAATCATCCATTTTGGATTTGGCCATGCTGCTGAAGCTCGAGGCTGGCCTCATCGTGCAGTTTATGCAGCGGCTAAGGTTGGGCTTGTATCTTTTACTAAAACATTAGCCGTTGAAGAAGCAGGGCAAGGCATAACCGTGAATATGATATGTCCTGGGGACATTTATGGCTTGAATAAAGAGAAAATGATTGTTGAAGTAGCTAATGAAATTGATAAAGAATCATTGCGTGGACGACCAGGAACTGGCGAGGATATTGCGCGCGTTATTGCTTTTCTGTGTTTAGCCGAATCGGATTTTATTACAGGCAACATTATGGATATTTCCGGAGGACTGGATCCAATACGTACCTTGAGTGAAATCCAAAAAAAAGAGCCCTGATTATCAGGACTCTTGGTTAATTAGAATACTTGCATAACCTCTACAACACCTTCAACCTCTTCAAGCAATGCGCGCTCAATTCCGGCTTTTAATGTTATAGTTGAGCTTGGGCAGCTGCCGCAAGCACCCATTAATTTTAATTTAATGATGCCATCTTCAACATCAACAAGTTCTACGTCACCGCCATCACGTTGTAAAAACGGGCGTAATTTATCTAGAACATCCAATACTTCTTCGTACATGTTTGCGTTTTGAACTAATTCAGTCATATGGATCAACTCCTTTCGTTATCTTCTTATTATAATACAAATCGCTGCAAAATAAAATGGCAATCACTAATTAAAAGTAAGGTGGGTTTAAAAATGAGACCAATTATCGAATTTTGTACAAATAATATGCATCATGGCACAGAACGCCTCATGAAAAATTTGGAACAAAATCTCGAATATGATGTCATTGAGTACGGCTGTCTTGGTAATTGTGGCGAGTGCTATTTAGCCCCATATGCTCTGGTAAATGGCGAAGTTGTTGCATCTGCAACGGTGGAAGATTTAGAAAAAGATATCCAAGCTAAGATTAAAGAAAATGAAGAAATGTTTAACCTATTAAGCGAGGAGTAGCATACTGTTAACGGGCAACTTGTTACATTTCCATTCGCGAGAAATCCGCGAGAAACCTCGCGTTTAGATGGAATGGAATCATTAATTGTTGCCCGTTACTAGTAAAGATGCTGCTCCTCTTTATTTTAACCAAAATGGCGCTTTGACATCCAGAGCACACCGCTTTTAATTGCGCGAGGTACCTTGCCCGTCATGGTCCGTTTGCCCATAAGCCCAAAGCCTGATTTTTTACCTAATGAACCCAGTACACCTTTAAGCTTGATTTGACCTAAACGTGGAGTTTCATTCTTCCAGCCTGCATGAATGACTTCAACAATTTGTTTGCCTTGGCCTTCTGCCGCTTGCGCACTTGGAGAGAAAGGCAGACTGGCACAATCGCCAACAACATAAACCTCTGGAAAAGTCGGGATTTGATGAAATTCATTAATTAGTACACGGCCTTGCCCATCTTTTAACACATTTAGCTTCTGTACAATCGGACTTGGTTGAATACCAGCCGTCCAAATCGTTACATCCGTATAGATTAATTCAATCCCGTTATGTATAATCCCGGGCTCTACTTGTGTTAAGACGGCCTGACCTTTCATCTCGATATCGTGCTCGGTGAACCAAGTACGAACAAAGCTTTGCAGCTTTTCAGGAAATGCGGACAGAATGCTTGGACCACGGTCAATAATGCGGATTTTTAAATCCTTGCGACTCTCACGCAGCTCTGCAGCTAGCTCGACTCCACTTAATCCGCCGCCTACAATCGTAATTTGTCCATAAGGCTTCACATCATTAATCATTTGGTAAGTGCTTCTCGTTGCCGATAAGGTTTGGATCGTATTGGAATATTGTTCGGCACCAGGGATGTCATGGAATTTATCGACACAGCCAAGAGCAATAATTAAAGTATGGTAATCAAAGGATTCCATGCCTGCAAAATCAATTTGTTTGTTGGTTAAATCTATCCCTGTTACCTCGCCATATACAATACGCAATCTTGGATCAACAGGGTATTGAACGCGAATATCAACATCCGACACGGTTCCAGATGCAAGGGCATAATACTCTGTTTTTAATCCTTGAAAAGGCATACGGTCAATAAGCACAATCTCAACATCGTCTGGTATATTCTTTTTGTCTAACAAATGCTGAGCGATGGTTATACCTCCATACCCGCCTCCAAGTATCACAAGCTTTTTAGTCATGTTACGTTCATCCCTTTTGTATTAGTAAGCTTACTTTTTCCCCCATTGGAAGGGAGTTGTATCGAAGAATAGATTAGGATTTACTGGATTATTCCCCACCCAGAATGTGAAATGAAGATGAGGGCCAGTTGAGAAACCGGTGGTACCCACTAATCCAATGACATCGCCTTTTTTGACGATATCTCCTGTTTTGACCATTAATTTGGAAAGATGAGCATATTGCGAAAATAAATTCATCCCATGATCCATATAAATACTATTACCAGTTAAATATAAGGTTTCTGCCAGTACTATTCTGCCACCATTCGTTGCATGGATTTCGGTACCTGTTGGTGCTGCCAAATCAATTGCAGTATGACTGCCGTCATATTTGCCGTTGACATATCTAGTATACCCATAGGGCGTAGATAATCTCCCTTGTATGGGCATCATGAAAGAATCCGTACTGGCAAAAGTCGGATCAGACTTACTGCGAGCTAAGTTTATTTTAAGCTGATCGGCATTTATTCGCTTTGTATCTTGCTTCATCGCTTCTTGTTGTTTAGTTACAGTAAGCATGTCGGTTGGGAACTTTTTTGTTTTGACCTGCAGGGTTTGTCCTTCAATTGAATAATTGCCTGGCTTTGTAGCCAACGGGATCGGTAAATAGGTGAAATAGCCGCTGTCAAAGGGAAGTAAAGGATAAGTTTTACCTTGCCACTTAATTTCCATTGCTTTCTTCGTCCTCACAAGAACGGCATCACCTGGATAAGTAATAGCTGGAATCAATGAAACATCGGCATTCATCACTGTGGGTGCCTGCTCCGCATACAAAACTGCCTCAGATTTCTGAAGCAGCTCGAGCTTTAAAGCATCTGCTTTGGCTTGTTCGCCTGCAGCACCGATTACGTTAGTCCATGCCATGAGAAGTAAGAAAATTAATTCCATACTGTCGCCACCTTTGCATTTTCCAGGGGTATAATAATTTTAATAAACTTTAATTTCATTATAGAAAGTATCGCGTTCAACTGGAATACGTCCAGCTCCTTTAATTAACCAAACTAACTCATCACGAGTAAGCGCATCTGGAGTAAGCGCACCAGCTGCATGACTGATTCTTTCTTTAATGATCGTTCCATGAGCGTCAGATGCACCAAAAGTCATAGCAAGCTGAGTCAGCTGTGTACCAATATTGATAAAATAAGCTTTAATATGCTGGAAATTATCCAACATTAATCGACTAATAGCAATGGCACGTAGATCATCATAGGCGGAATTCCGTCTTTTGATGCCAGCAGTTTGTTTAATCGGTTGTAAGGCTAAGGGGATGAAAACTTGGAATCCGTTAGTTTCATCTTGCAGCTCGCGCAAATAAATCATATGCTGTACACGCTCTTGCAGGGTTTCTACAGGAGATCCGTAAAGCATAGTGGTATGGGTTTTCAGACCTAAATTATGAGCGGTACGATGTACTTCAAGATATTGCTCGACATTAGCTTTGTCCACATGCATTTTATCGCGATAACGGTCGGATAGTATCTCCGCTCCGCCGCCTGTCAAGGTTTTTAATCCAGCAGCCATTAATGTCTGAAGCACTTCTTTAAAGCTCAATCCACTAATACGAGAGAAAAACTCGATTTCAGCAGCTGTGTAAGCTTTGATAGTTACATCAGGAAAACGCTCATGCAAAGCACGAATGGAATCCACATAATATTGAAAGGGAACATTAGTGTTATGTCCGCCGACTATATGGAATTCGCGCACACCAGGGTGATAATACTTCTCCACATAAGCAATCATTTCTGCACCGCTTAATGTATAAGCACCTTCATCTCCTTCATCCTTACGGAAATTACAGAAAGAACAATGAGCTTCACATACATTAGTGAAATATAGACTCATATTCTCGATAAAATAAACTTTTTTACCATTCTTGCGTAAATTTACTTTATTGGCCATTTGACCAATGGATAATAAATCATCGGACTCATACAAAAATATGCCATCTTCTAAGGTAAGACGTTGTTGATTTTCCACCTTTTCGGCTATTTCCTGCATGCGTCTCTCTGTTGAATTCAATACAATACTCATGAGTGCGGCCTCCTATACTATGAAAGGGTTACTTTTATATTAATACGATAAAGTCATGTATCTTACCTATTATAAACCTATGCTGTTAGAGGGGCAAGAAAGAGTTCGACAAATGTGTGACATGGAACATGGCAAAAAGCAAAATAAAGGAGTATAATTTAAAGTAAGCAGTCCGCTGCGAGCAATCTTAATTATTTAGGAGGTCATAATCATGATTACAATCAGTGAATCCGCAACGGATCAAATAAGAACAATGCTTGCCGCAGAAGAAATTCCCAATATGTTTCTTCGTCTCAGTGTAAAAGCTGGAGGCTGTAGTGGGTTTTCATATGGCATGGGCTTTGACGATAACCAAAGCGCAGAAGATAAAGTAATGGACTTCCACGGCCTTAAAGTCGTTGTAGACAGCGATAGCAATAAATATCTGGACGGTGTGCAAATCGACTTCAAAGACTCCGGGATGGGCGGCGGTTTCACCATCGAAAATCCTAACGCAGTTGCTTCTTGCGGGTGCGGTCAGTCATTTAAGGCAAGAGATGAAGAGGGCTTAGTTGAGAAGTGTGATGATAAGGTCGAGGTTTAATAAGGTTTTAGGTGAACACAACCCTAAAAGTGAGTGTTATGGGTTGTAGATTACAACCTTCTGAGCTTGTGTATGATGTATACACTACTCAGGAGGTTTTTTATTTTGTTAAAAAAGAGTGAAAGAAGAATTGCAATTAACAGCAAAAGTATTATTTACAAGATAATTTATAGTAAAGATAACACGATGAACCACTATCATCACTTCATCGTCAAAACCCTTCGCCGAGACGTTGTAATCGACAAAGCTACAAGGCACGGAGTACTGGTCCTTGTCGTATGTAATCGTTGAAGGCAATTTTTATATGAGGAATTGTATATTCATTATGATTTAAATCAATAGACACCTTACTCCATTTTATTAGAGTAAGGTGTCTATTCCAATTTAGATTGCTTATTTTTATGTAACATATTTTTAAGTGAATCTTTTAAGCCGCTGAACCTTGCATTTGAAATTGTGGCATATTTTGAATCATGACTTATTCTATCTACAAAATAAACTTTTAGATCATCTAAATCTATATTTCTTATTTTGTTATTTATCACAGCGCAATTTCTATCTACTTGCGTAAGTCCTAATGGTTCAAGGCACTTTACCCAATCGTCAAATGAAGTAGGCAAAATAAATTCATCACTACCAATATGAATGGATACAGTTTTCCCATGTATGGATAAATGAGTTATATCTCCTTCCTCAATGAGGAAGGATTCCTTTTTCTTGGAATTTCTTAAAGCACGTATTCTCAAGTTCACACCCCTAATTAACCCTTTTTACTTCTTTAATAGTTCTGTAGGTACTTCTGGGCTGTGTGTCCACCATGGAGAAGCTACGCTTACTACAAATGATGCTATAAGTACTAGCGAGGAAGAAGCGTAAAATGCCAATTTTTTTTTCATGTCAATCACCTCCTTTAATTTTAATAAGAAGTAACGATTGAATGAAAAAAGCCTTCGTTATTGTATCAGAACCAATAAAGTAACAGGTTACGATCAATAATGCTGCTATTAACTTTAGTAGTGGGTAATATTGTTTAGGTATTCTTGATTGTTTTTCAATGCTTGAAGGGGCTTTTATTAATACAATTACAAAAGAAACTATTATTAGAACTCCTTCTATTTTATCATTAATTGGAATAAATGGAAGGGTAATCATTAATATGATTGAAATAATTATGCATTGGTTTGCTGTTTTAAAATGGTAACCACCAGAGACCATTCTCAACATAACAAATGAAATCATCGTTATTAAGGTTTCTGTAGGTTTTCCAAAAAGAAATCCTAAGAGAATTGAAAGTACTGAAATAATTATCCCATTGATTAGAATGAGCAAACCATATTTCATTACATCAATACTTGCAGTATTTTCTTCATTAGCGTTTTTTATTATCGTAGCCAGTCTTAAACTAATATTCTCTATCATCTAGTAACCTCCGCGTCATGTAAATCCTTACGGTTTGATAGATACAGGATGATTATTAATGTAAATAACAATACTAATGCCATTAAATAGAATCCTTGTTCGTAATCTAAAATTAAATAATAGGTTACAGCAGTTATAGTAGCGGTAATAAGTATTCCAATTGAAAGAAGGATGTTTATGCCATTATATTCATTTTTTTTAGAAGTATCATGAGAGACAAAGTCAAAACCACTATTACGTTTTTTTATTATCCAAGCAACTATCATGAAAATTAGAATTGAAATTATTGCAATAACAAAACCAGGGAATGTGTAACCTGTAGCAGTTGACTCTATTTCTTTTAAATCAAAAATATTCATATATTGGAATAGGGTTATTAGAGTAGCCTGAATTAGCCCATAAGCAATGAATACTGAAATAGACATAATTAGTGCATGGAATATTCTTACTTCAAACATAAGCCATACAAAGATAAATAATAATACACCTATAACTGGTGTATTAAAGTTTGTTAAGGACTCAGCTCTCATTGTAAATGATAGGCAAGATAATAAGATTGAAGCAAATATAATTCTCTTGGTATAAAATCTATCAAAATTGAATCTAAACAAACTGAACATAAGTATGAATATTGCTATGTATTCAAAAGGGGAGAAGATCATAAATCCTAAAAAGTTCATTCAAACATCCTCCATTGGAAAGGTTTTCATTATGTTCTAGTGTACTGTAATAAAGTGAGGGAGTCACCAAATATTTCTAAAATACAAATTTTCTTTTTCCAAAGTCTTAATAATGAACCAAAACACATTATCATATCATAATTTGTAGAATTTTACCATATAAATTCATACTCTCAATACTACGCCTGAACATGGGGATATATGGTATTTTTAATGGAGAATTCCAACTGAAATAGTGGATTGTGTTGTAAATTGATTGTTACGGAGGGAAGTCATGAAACTTAGTGTTGATCAAATGTTTGATTTAGTAATGGAGAAAATGCTTCGAGAAATACATATAGATTACATTTATAAGGAAGAGCAAATTCTAGCTTCATGGGAAATTGTTAAAAAAAGTCTGAATAGTAAGGACTCTATTAAGATTAGGTGAGATAAAATGAATAATAACAGTATGCTAATGTATCTTGAATACCACCAGCTTATTGAAACGTATGAGATGGCTAAAGAACACGAGCTTTCAATTGAATTTCAAAAAATGCTTCTGAATGCTATTAAGTTTAGTGAGTTGAAGAAAGTTGATTAGATAAAATACTTCTTTATGTAAGGCTAGGTGTGAGTTGAACATAAATAGAAACAGACGCTTTAGGATGAACTTCTAAGCGTTTGTTTTTGCTTTAGAAATTAATGGTGGCAGATCGATTTCCGTGTATGTGCGGTGGTTGAGTGATTTTATGCTGTTGAGCTGGAATGGCGTAAAGATCATGAAGCTTTATTTAAGCCTAGGCATCATAGTTTTCTGGATAATTATTTAATATGTTCACAGAACTGGTGGAAATTGGTATGATGTTTAGGAACGGGCTTGTGAGCATAATACCAGGGGGATTAGGAATGGCTTTTGAGAAAGAATTGCAGTTTTTAAAGGAACAAAAGAAAACTGTAATAGCAAGATGGTTTAGTTCCTTAAATAGGGAAGATGATATTTATCCAGAGCAAATTGATATAACAGAGCGGCTAAGAGTAGCAAATTTATTTATAGATTTTATAGCAGATTTTCATATTGAAGCGGAAACCCATCCTTTTATTATTTCGACTAGAGAATGGAGCAAGAAAAATTATCAGCAGCATAGATCATTCTCTTCCATTTTAAATGTGAACGATAAATTGAAAGATGCTTTTATTAATGTTTTTATAGATTATGAAAATTCAAAGGATGTATTAAAATTCTTGGAAGTGTTGTTTAAAAGGCAAAATATATTTTTCAGAGAATACTGTGAATCTCATATGAAAATATCTTTAGAATTACTAAATGAAAAAGATTCCAAAATCGACAAATTGCATAATGATCGATTAAATTTAATTGGAAAGATGGCTTCTAGTATGGCGCATGAAATACGAAATCCATTGACAGCCATTGCTGGATTTTTAAAATTAATACGCCAAGATATTCTTAACAGAGGGCAAACGCAATTACAGAAGTACATCGATGTTATTGATGATGAATTTAACTCAATAAATATGCATATAACTGGTTTCTTAAGTTTTTCAAGAAATAAAGCTTTTGAAGAAAAGAAAATAGAAATCTCAATTATGGACTTATTTAATTCAACTCTTTTTTTGCTAAATCCAAGATTGACCAATGAAAATATACATTTAACGATTAACAACATAGAAAATTGTAAGATTAATATTCAAAAAATATCGATACAACAAGTCATGTCGAATATTATTAGCAATGCGATTGACGCACTAATTACAGTGAAATTCGATAAATTGATAAGAATAGTAAGCTTTCAGGATGAAGAATATGTGTATATTCATATAACGAACAATGGTCCAGAAATACCAAATGAAATTCGAAATTTGTTATTCATTCCCTTTATGACTAACAAAGAAAATGGTACAGGGTTAGGCTTAGCAATTTGTAGAGAAATAATGACTAAAAATAATGGGGAAATAGAATTTGAATCAAATGAAAAGGAAACAAACTTTATTTTGTCTTTTAAAAAAAAGGATAAGAAACATCATATGAGTAAGAGTTAATCATATATTGGGGGTTATTGTTTGGTAGAAAAGCTTATATTCATTTCTATACTAACTATGATTATTCATATGGTAGAAACTTTATCTTATGCATTTAGATTGGCTGGTGTGAGAGTTGGGAAATTAGCTGTTGCATTATCCTTAACTGGAATCATTGTACTTATCTCTAGAACTTCCAATCTATTACAAGCACCATTAACAGGGAAGATGATTGATTATGCAAAAATAAATAATGAATATAACCTTGAACGAAATTTAAGAATAATTATTGGATCAGCATCTATCGGGACAGTATTAGCAATTTTACTGTTTCCTTCAGCAGTATATTTGGCTGTAAGAATTATAAATCATTTTGAAATAGCTGGCTCAATCCCAAAATTGATTACTTCGGTTACGATTAGGAAAGTAAAACATGCAGGTCATCATTTAAGAAGTCCTAATCTTGGAATGTTGAAATCGTTAAGATTAATGGGGGTCCCCAAACGTTTATTAGCTTTAAATTGCATTGTGTCGGGAATATATACTGTAGGCGTATTAGCAGCTTTAAATGCCTCATACATGAATCCGGAATTTGGTGTGACTGCATCACAATCCTCTGGAATTATAAATGGACTTGCTACAATAATTATGACTATATTGATAGACCCTCAGATGGCCTTATTAACTGAAAAGGCAATGATTGATAGTGACGAGAAGAAGAGATTAGGAAGAATATTTGGTTTGCTTATGGTTTCACGATTAATTGGAACGTTATTGGCTCAGGCGTTTTTAATACCTGCTTCTATTTTAATAAGTTGGGTTGTTAGATATATTTAAAAAGGCTTTCAAGTCGTTTTTTGACTATCAAAAATTCAATAGATTGAGGTGGAAAATGGGACAATTCAAGTTTGATAAATGTTTGGACATAGAAGGACTTTATACAATAGAACCTAAAATATTTTCAGATGAAAGAGGATTTAATTTAGAGTCATACAATTCTAAAGATTTTAAAGAAGCTGGTCTTGTTATGGAATTTGTTCAAGAAAATCGATCGATGTCTAAAAAAGGTGTTCTTAGAGGATTACATTTTCAAAAAATGTATCAGCAAGGAAAACTAGTAAGTGTTACAAGTGGAGAAGTTTTTGATGTGGCAGTTGATATTCGTGATGGATCTAAAACATATGGTAAATGGTTTGGTGTTGTTTTATCAGCTGAAAAGAATAACATGTTATATGTTCCGGAAGGGTTTGCACATGGTTTCTTAGTCCTTTCTGAAACGGCTGAATTTGCTTATAAGTTAACTGACTATTACCAGCCCGAGGATGAAGGCGGTATTCTTTGGAATGATAAAACAATAGGGGTGGATTGGCCGATCCCAGAAGGAATGAAAATTATAACATCGGAAAGAGATAATAATCATCCTGCTTTTAGTAAAGAAATATCATTAAAACCTAAAAGGAAATAAACCACTCCCTAAAGATCAGGAATCAGCAAAACAGATTATCCCAAGTATTGTGGTTCAAAAGCGTTTAAGAGCTCTTTCGTTTCCACAGCATAGATATTTTTCATCCAGGCCATCTTAGTGTTGAGTTCCATAGTATGATAAATTGGAAAATAATCGCAGTTGAAGTCGATTAGTCGCTGGTAAAGTTGCTTACTTCTGCCATAATATATTATCATAGGGTTACAAGACTTAATTTTATCAGGTCGATTATTTTTAATCCTACAGGAGGTTACACCGTGGCTAACGCAGATGAAGCAAAGAAATTAAGATTCAGTACCCTTAACAATTTAAGTAATATTTTGTGGTCCAAGTATCAGCTGCCAGTGAGTAAATATAGGAAGCTTAGTATTGTTCAGATGCAATTTATGTATGATCAATTGAGTAATACAGATAGAGCAGTTAAAGAAATTCATGAAGAAGCTTTGAGTTTAGTGTGAAATAATAGCTTATGAATTAAAATTACTAGGATAAATGATCTTTTTAGTTAGGTGAAGTCAATCACTTAGCTAAGGAGGTCTTTTTTGTAAGATGCCTTTAAGCGACTAAACTTGGATAATCTTTCCGTGAGATTTCAGCTGTGATACAATATGGAAAACATGGATGAGATTAAAAGTTTAGTAGAGGGGAATGAAGATGGCATTTACGCTTAAGTTTAAGGATAAGGATGAAGGCATAGATAAAGAAATTAGGTTTTTTGATCGGCAGTCAGCAAATTCAAATGCAGAGAAATTAAAACAGTATGGACATACAGAGGTAATAGTTGAAGATAGCTTCAAAGGTAATTATGTGGGAACCACAATTAAGTTTATTGGATACATAGTCATAATTGCAGGCATTATTATAGGTACAGTTCAAGGTAATTATATTGGAAATTTGGTATCAGGTGAATTTAATGTTACTGTTGCTTTATATTGGTTGGCTGTTTCTGTTGTGACAGGGGTATTGTTGATCGGGATTGCTGAGATCATTAATTTGTTGGATGCAATGAATAAGAAAATTAAAACATAGGAGAATTAAATAAAATGATCAGAAAAGCATGTAAATTAGATAGCGACTTTCAACGGAGTATTGTTTTTCGCAGGAAAATAGAGGTATGGACGAATGGGAAATTGGAAGCTGTAGGTTTTCTTGAAGGATTTTCAGAGGATTCAGTCAGCTTGGATGGCGGGCATTATTTACGGGAAGGCTCTGAGTTCTGGTTGATATGAAAAAAACAGCAAAGGGCATCATTCGGACGAAAATATAGATGCATATCGGACATGGCATAAGTCCAAGTGATCAGCTTGTTTTTAGGTTGAGTGGCTTGTATGATTATTAGATAGCTTATTTTCTGAAAAGGATGTGTACATAATGGAAGATTTTACAGGGTTGTTGGAACAGTTGCTTCAACAAGAAAGCGAATTGCAGTTTGAGGAGTTTACTAATAAGACAGCCGTTTTAGTTGGCAGCGCAATTCTAGAGCGAGCGATGCAGGAGAATAAATTTATCGTAGTGGATATCAAAAAAAATGGACAGCCTTTATTTCATGGGAAGCTGGATGGAACTACAATTAATAACGATCATTGGATTCAACGCAAGAACAATGTTGCGAATCATTTTGGCCATAGCTCGTATTATATGCATGTGCTGCTTGAATCAAAGCAAACGAATATTCAAGAAGACTCCTATCTCGATCCTATGGACTACGCGGCTGAAGGCGGGGCCTTTCCGATTTTCATTAAGAACGTTGGGCCTATCGGGACAATTTCGGTTTCAGGGTTGCCTGGTGAAGAAGATCACGGACTTATTGTTTCCGTACTGCGAGATTTCTTAAAAGCTAAATAAACTTTGTGAATGTTTATGACCAGTTTCAAACGAAATGACGGTTACCTAATGGGTAGTCGTCTTTTTCAGTTTTGGATTATCGTGATATAATAGAAGTATTCATACTAACGAGAAGATTGGGAGTTTAACTAATGGAGAATACTGCAAATGAAATTGCCGAATGGATGTTAAATGAAGTTAAATCTGCAGGCGTCTTACATCAGGGGGCAGCTATTGATTATATTGTCCGTCAATATGGCGAAGCATTCATTTACATTAATGAGAATGGAAATAAATCGATTGATAAGGAAGTTAAAAAAGCTTTTAAAAAGCTGCATGGCGGTAGAGCGGCTTGGGAACGCGACGGATTCTTCTGGGGTTGGCATTAAAATAACGAAAGGAGCCATGCTAGTATGACAAGCACAATAAGTATAGTAATTGGGTTGGGAGTTATAGCCTTCTTGATTTATTCCTTTGTGAGTCGTGCGAAAAGGAGTAACTTTAAAGTAACTCCTATTAATCGAAAGCGTCTTGGCCAGAGCTCCAAACAAGCCTGCACCTATTGCAAGAGAAAAGTAGACCAGCTTTCATTCTACGCAGATCGTCAAGGAAAAGTAATCGGTGTATGTAATACATGTAAACCGCAAGCAGAACGACAGGCTTTACTGCGTATTTGATTAAATTTGCTTTATACAGCAAAAACTAAAATATGACACATTTTTAGCGATTATAAAAAGAAAAATTGAATAGCTCTCCTTTTATTGGGACGAACGTGTTAAAATAGATATACATGTGTATTGCAGTTTTGTATTCGGAAGGTGATGGAATGGTACTTTGTAGCATAGATGGCTGTGAGAAGGCTGCCAAATCCAAAGGGTTTTGTGCAAATCATTATCAAAAACAACGAAATGCGGGAAATAAACCAAAATTAAAAATATTTAATGTAAAAAAATGTAATGCAGCTGGTTGTGAAACGGATGCTTTGCGTTTAGGTTTTTGTCAGCAGCATTTGAAGGAATGGAATTTTGAGTGAAGGATGAGGCGGATGAACTTGTTTGAGGATTCAGATCAAGCTTTTAAAAAAACGTTTAATGCAACAAGTAATGAAGAAATTTTAACGGTTGCTGAAGCAGGGCAAATGTTAGGTCTTTCCAAAGACCAAATGAAGTTATTTGTCGATAAAAAAGGATTAACGAAGATTAAGGTAGCACGCAGTGTGTTCCGTTATCTTTTGCTTAAGGAAGAGATTGACAAGCTATTGAAATAATTTGCCAGCAGTACGTAACCGTTCACCTCTAGGTGAACGGTTTTTTTCTTTGCAGATAGCCACAATTCGTTGTATATTGGAACTAATCATTATGTAGGAGGCTATTGAATGGATAAGCTGAAATTGAATATTCTTAATTTGCTTAAAGAAGATGCGAGGCACAGTGCGGAATTGCTGGCGACTATGCTCGGCGAAGACCGAGCGGCCGTAGAAACGGCTATAGCAGAATTAGAAGCAGATAAAGTCATTGTGAAATATGCGACTGTCGTGAACTGGGGCAAGGTCGATGATGATAAAGTAACAGCGTTAATTGAAGTGCAAATTACACCGGAACGTGGACGTGGCTTTGACGCTATAGCGGAACGGATTTATTTATATCCTGAAGTAAAATCAGTTTATCTAATGTCAGGGGCTTATGATCTACTTGTTGAAATTGAAGGGACTACTTTAAAAGAGGTAGCTTCATTCGTTTCGAGCAAATTATCCTCCATAGATCGAGTGCTTTCTACTAAAACACATTTTATTCTTAAAAAATACAAACAGGACGGGGTTATTTTCGAAGATCATGAAGATGATCAACGACTGCTGATCTCGCCATAAAAAGGACGAGTTGCGATGATAAAAACAAGTAAATCGATGCAGGACTATCTTTCACCAAGTGTTCGGACTATCCCACCTTCTGGAATTCGTAAATTTTTTGATCTAGTAAGTGGCAGTAAGGACATCATATCTTTAGGAGTAGGCGAGCCTGATTTTGGAACTCCTTGGCATGTGCGTGAAGCTACCGTTTACTCATTAGAGCGTGGTAGAACCAAATATACCTCAAATGCAGGCGATATAGAATTACGTGAAGCGATTGCTGAATATTTGCATACTAGCTTTAAGACAACGTATGAGCCGAAGAATGAGGTTCTTGTTACAGTTGGAGGAAGTGAAGCCATTGATTTAGCTTTGCGAGCTTTAATCGTGCAGGGGGATGAGGTTCTAATCCCTGAGCCTTGCTATATTTCTTATTCTCCCATTACTGCTTTAAGTGGCGGTGTACCCGTTGGGATTGAAACCTTTGCCCATAATAATTTCAAATTAACGGCTGAAGCTTTGCGTGCCAAGATTACACCGCGCTCCAAAATACTCATATTATGCTACCCAAGTAACCCGACAGGTGGCGTTATGACTTATGAGGATTGGCTGCCAATAGCGAAAATTGTCGAAGATAATGACTTAATTGTGATCTCAGATGAAATTTATGCCGAGCTTAGCTACGGTCAAAAGCATGTTAGCTTCGCTGCAATTCCCGGAATGAAGGATCGGACTATCTTAGTTAGCGGCTTTTCGAAAGCTTTTGCGATGACCGGCTGGCGGATGGGCTATGCTTGTGGCCACACAGATTTGATCTCTGCAATGTTAAAAATTCATCAATATACGGTGATGTGTGCACCTGTCATGGGGCAGGTTGCGGCACTCGAAGCTTTGAAGAATGGATTGGGTGAAAAAGACCGTATGGTCGAGTCCTACAATCAACGGCGCCGTTTGGTAGTGAAAGGATTTAGAGAAATTGGGCTGGATTGTCATGAACCGCAGGGGGCATTTTATGCATTTCCCTCGATCGTTTCAACGGGTTTAAGCTCGGAGGATTTTGCCACAAAATTATTAACCGAAGCAAAAGTAGCGGCTGTTCCAGGCTATGTTTTTGGCCTAGGCGGCGAAGGATTTATTCGTTGCTCCTATGCAACTTCCGTACAACAGTTAAATGAAGCGATGGAACGAATTGGGAATTTTGTAAGAAAGCAAAACAAGGTATAATTTACTATTTTCTTTTGTATAAATAAATGTTACATTAGTGTTAAGTTAAGGTGAATTTTGTCAAATGACAGGATTAAAGGGGGGTATAGGTGGGTTTAGCAACTAAGATGAAAGTCGGATCTTGTCGTGAACAGCATAAGAGTTGGGACCAAGACCTAAGTCCACAGTGGTATTACCGCAGCTCAAAAACAGCCTCCCCCGAACAATTTCTAGAAGATGAAATTTATTTCTTACGTAGGCGAATGGAACAAATGTTTAACCAAGAGCAATCGTTAACCTCTGATTCAGTTCTAGAATTGAGCCATCTATTGGATCATAAAATAAATGAATATATGTATAAAACATATCGGAACCGTTAACTCGGTTCTTTTTTCTTGGGAAAAATCTTAAACCTTCTACATTTTACAAGTAGGGGGTTTTCTTTGTGGTTTCTTTTTGCGCCACCGGTATTTGCTTTGCTGTAAATTGGGACATACTGGTAATGAGATATCTAATTTAGGGAGGTTTGGCATGCACGCTTTTCGTGCGTTGATTATAAGCTGGGTGTTAGCTTGTTTGGCAGCTTTTCAATTTCTCACACGTTTTCCACTCCCGGTAAAAATGGCGTATACCGAGAAGCTGTTCCGGAGAAGCGTTATATTCTACCCTTTTGTTGGGGCAGTGGTTGGTTTAATCAATACTCTAGCCGGAGCAAGCCTGCGAGAATGGCTGCCTAGCTTTCCAACCTCAATCATCCTCCTAAGTTTATGGATTGCGATTACGGGTGGAGTGCATTTAGGTGGCTTAATGAATACAGCAGATGGAGTGATTGGTCATCGATCGCGTGAGCAGATGTTAGAGATTATGAAGGATGGGCGCGTCGGAGCGATGGGTGTTATCGTTTGTGTATTATATATGCTGCTTAAGCTATCTTTTATAATGGAATTGGTGGATGGGTCCTGGCGGTTTGCTGCGGTCTTTTTCTTCTGTACGCCTATTTGGAGTCGCTGGTTTATGGGGATCGCTGTTGCTCGGTGGCCCTATGTTAAGGTATGGACAACTGATGGGTTAGGCAGCTTATATCGCAATGTTCGTTCACAGCATCTAGTGGGGTCAACTTCAATCGCCTATTTGCTGTCTTTGGGAGCCTTGTGGATTTTTGGCTTTGGCGGAGTGGAGTTGTTCTGTTATTCGATTGGCTTCCCTGTAATAAGCGGACTGATGGGCTGGTTGATAGGAAACGGTTTAGTGCGAAAATTAGGCGGCTTAACAGGACGTGCTTACGGTGCACTTAATGAGCTTTTGGAGCTGCTCTTATTGTTAGGGGCATTAATCTTATGGAATTGATGATTGAATGATTTAGGGAGTAAATTTTGGTTAATCTGTAATCTGTGGGGTAAAATAGCTTGAATTTCAGGTTGTTCGTTACTAGGCGTTCTATGATAATAAAGTAGAAAGGAAGTGGAAGCGAAATTGGTTAATCCTATTATGGTACAGAGAGCACAATTAAGCAGATGGAGAAAAACCCAAGTATGGTTTAGCAAGCTTTCCAAGCAATGGCAGCTCCTGGTGATGTCGATTCCCTTGTTAATGCTGATTTTTGTATTCAACTACTTTCCATTATGGGGCTGGATTATGGCTTTCCAGAACTATAAAGTAAATAAAGGCATCTTCGGCAGTAAATTTGTTGGCTTCGACAATTTTCGTACGTTGTTTGCAGATGAGCAATTTTACTTGGTTCTGCGCAATACATTGAGCATGGGTTTTTTGAATCTTATCTTTGGTTTTATTGGTGCGATTGTTCTTGCTCTTCTCTTAAATGAGGTGCGTTTAACCTTTTTTAAAAGAACGATACAAACCATTACTTATATCCCCCATTTTGTTTCATGGGTTGTAATTGCGCTAGTATCAGGTGAGATTAAGCAAGGTGACATGAAGCTTCAACCTAATGACGTGTGGATTCTAACTAGCACTGACTAGCATTGTATAACGGTAAAATACTTGTAAGAAATCCCAGTGCCATAAAGGTACTGGTTTTTCTGCATTTTAAATTAAGATGCGTTTGGTCCTTGTCATATTACGCACTAAAAAATTTGGATATGGCGGAATTTTATGAGATGATACGAATATCAAGGATAAACCGTTAAGATGTCTTTTAAGATGGCGTTTGTCCGGAAATATAAGAGCTGTATAATGGTGAAGCTTATACTTATATTTTGGAAAAGGAGCTGAAGGAATGAATATATATACGCGCACAGGTGATGAGGGACAAACGGGTATTATTGGGGGACGTGTGGAGAAGGACGATATTCGAGTGGAAGCTTACGGAACTGTGGATGAGCTTAATTGCTTTGTAGGGCAGGCTCGCAGCTTGTTGATTGATGTTAAATATGCAGATTTAAGCATTGATCTATTACATATTCAGCATGAGCTTTTTGACTGCGGCCATGATCTTGCACTAGCTAAGCTGGAGCTTCATCCTGTTAAAGTTTTTGCAGCAATGATTGATCATTTGGAAGCTTTGATTGATAAATATGATGCAGAAACAGAAGACTTGCAGCGGTTTATTCTGCCAGGAGGCAGTATGATTTCATCAAGCTTGCATATCTGCCGGACAGTTTGCCGACGTGCCGAACGCAATGTAGTTGCATTGGCCCGATTGCAGGAAATTAACCCAGAGGTGCGCAGATATCTAAATAGATTGTCTGATTTGTTCTTCACTATTGCTCGAGTAGGTAACCTCCGTGAAGATATAAAGGATGTCGAATATGAACGCAGTGCCTTGGTGTTTCGGACGAAAACAAAATGAACTATTATAAGCCCTTGGTTTACGAGATACCGGTAGAAGAAGATGGTTGGATCCTAAAAACTATTTTGCAGAAAAGAATGTTTATTTCACGGAGCTTGCTGTCTCGGTTGAAGCAGACAGAGCAAGGAATCATGCTGAATGGGGAACGTGTCTACATTAGTGTGCGCGTGGCTGTGGGAGACCGAGTAGAAGTGCGAATGGAAGAGGAAACATCGACAGATATTATCCCGCAGAATATTCCGCTAGACATTATACATGAGGATGAGCATTTGCTTATCTTAAATAAGCCAACAGGGATAATTGTCCACCCGACGCATGGGCATTACATAAACACGCTTGCTAACGGAGTCGTTTATTACTGGCAACAGAGCGGACAGAATATTCGCTTTCGTCCGATTCATCGCTTAGATCAAGAAACCTCCGGTGTGTTAGCTATCGCTAAAAATCCTTATGTTCATCAGTGGGTATCGGAGCAAATGATTGCTCAAACGACTAAGAAAGAATATGTGGCGATAGTATATGGCCATGTAGCAGCTGATCGAGGTACAATTGATGCTCCGATTGATCGCAATCCGGAAAGTCCGCATTTACGTATTGTTCTGGAAACAGGTTATCCATCCGTTACCCATTATGAAGTGGTAGAGCGATATAAGGATGTTTCACTCGTCAGATTGTGGCTCGATACGGGGCGAACTCATCAAATTCGTGTGCATATGAGGTCGATTGGACATCCCTTAATGGGGGATAAGTTATATTTTACGAATGAGGCTGGGGAAGAGCTGCTTGCAGATAATTCGGTACCGCTTATAGAAAGGCATGCTCTACATGCGGAGAAGCTTGGATTTACTCATCCAGCTACCAAGCAATGGATGGAATTTACGGCAAAGCTGCCAACAGATATGAGTCATTTTATTGAAAAACTAACTTTACTATAAAGGATTGAATTCAGCTATGAGTCTGCAATTATATGGTTATTCCAAATGTAATACCTGTCGTGATGCTATAAAATCGCTTCGTGCTAAAGGTTATGAGCTGAAAATGATTGAATTGTTTGAAACTCCACCTTCTGTGAAGCAATTAAAAGCTTGGATTGAGACTAGCGGACTGCCAATTCAGAAATTTTTTAACGTATCTGGTGAAGTATATAGAGATATGCAATTGAAAGACAAGCTGGCTTCGATGTCGGATGAGGAAAAGCTTGCCTTGCTTGCATCTAATGGAAGGTTAATTAAACGCCCTATCGCTTTTGACGAGCATAATGTCACGGTAGGCTTTAAAGAAGCTGAATATGTCGAGGTTTGGGGGAAATAACGAATGACGGATAAACGAGAACCACAAAAGAAGAATAAACCATGGTGGTTTATGGGTGCAGCCGGTATATTTCTTTTAACTAAAATAAAACTCTTATTGCCACTGCTCAAGTTAGGTACTTTTGGCGGAACAATAATAACGATGGCGGTTTCTGTTTGGGCATTTGCGCAAATTGCACCTATCCAAACTGCAGTTGGACTAATTGTGATGATTTTTATTCACGAAATGGGACATGTCATTGCCTCGAAGCAAAAAGGCTTGCCAACAAGCGCACCGATATTTATCCCGTTTTTAGGTGCTATGATTAATTTAAAACGTAATCCGCGTGATGCTGAAACAGAAGCTTATATTGCTTTTG
Source organism: Paenibacillus psychroresistens (assembly GCF_009728935.1). GTDB lineage: Bacteria > Bacillota > Bacilli > Paenibacillales > NBRC-103111 > Paenibacillus_AC > Paenibacillus_AC psychroresistens. Next base: position 1,963,046 of record NZ_CP034235.1, read on the forward strand.
GCGGTCCTCTTCTAGGAACCGTAGGCGCACTTGGTGCTTTCTTTATCGGCTGGTATTGGGAGCTACCATTATTTATTTATATTGCATGGATTGGCTTTTTTCTTAACCTGATTAATTTATTGCCGATTCACCCTTTAGATGGCGGGCGCATTTCAGTTGCAGTAAGTCGTTGGTTGTGGCTGTTTGGATTAACAGGCGGGCTATTCATCATTCTATATATTCATGCTTATGTTATGTTGATTTTCTGGGCATTGTTTGCTTGGGACCTCTATAATAAGTATGTTCGTAAAAAAGATTCAAAGCCTAGAAGCACTTGGGGGACTTTTGAAGTTGATATGGACCCAATTCTTGAACAAGGTTTTTTCATTCCGGGAACGGAGCATCGTCGCGAATTGGCTTTTGAAACGTATTCTGAGCTGGAAGATGGCAAACAGAGGGTACTGATCTATTGGCGGGAAATGGGCCTCCATGGATTGCTTAATTTATTCGAGCAAGGCTTGATTAAAAGTGTGTACACCTCACAAATTGAGCGGATAACGAAAGAAAACAAAGCTTATTTACTTATTCGTTGTCAGGTTGATTATTATCCTCATACAAACGATGCTTATTATGAGGTTGCACCTAAAGTAAGATGGAAATATGGCATAACCTATGCCTTACTTGCGGTTTTTTTAGGGTATATGATGCATGCGGCATCAAAAATGGAGCTTTATATAAAATAATAACTTAACGAGGTAGAAAATGAACATAGCAGGCTCTAAGCGATTGAAGCGGCTTGGATCGGCGATTTTTGCCGAGATTGCCGAGTGGAAGGAACAGGTAAGAAGCCAAGGGATGGATATCATAGATTTAGGGATTGGCAGTCCAGATCAACCACCTTCCCCGACGGTTATGAAAGCATTAATTAATGCCGTTAGTAATCCGCAGAATTATGGTTACCCCTCATCGGAAGGCAGCCTGCTTTTTCGTCAAACGGTTGCGCGATGGTACAAGCACCGTTTTGATGTTGAATTGAATCCGGACAACGAGATTTTAGCGCTAATGGGCTCGCAGGATGGGCTGGCTCATTTGGCGATGGCGATAACGGATCCTGGCGACTTGGCATTGGTCCCTGATCCGGGGTATCCGATTTATTCGGCTAGCTTGATTCTAGCTGGGGTTACTGCCTATACCATGCCGCTTCGTGCCGAGAATGAGTATCTGCCCAATTTAAAAGATATTCCCGTAGAGATTGCTCAACAAGCTAAATTTATGCTCTTAAATTACCCTAGTAACCCTCTGTCTGCGGTGGCGGATCGAGCTTTTTTCGAGCAATTGGTAGAGTTTGCTGTTAAGAATGAAATCATCATCGTTCATGACTTAGCTTACTCAGAAATGACGTTTGACGGCTTTTCTCCACTTAGCATTCTTCAAATTGCAGGTGCTAAGGAGATCGCAGTGGAATTTCATTCGTTATCGAAAAGCTTCAATATGGCAGGTTGCCGTTTGGCATTTATGGTTGGAAATGCAAGTGTAGTCAAAGCACTGCGGACCTTAAAATCAAATATTGATTATGGTGTATTCTTAGCTGTGCAAGAAGCGGGAATTGCTGCCTTAGAAGAAGATATGACCCATGAATATACAGTTGCTAAACAATATGAACGGAGACGGGATTTGGTCATCGAAGGACTGAAGCAAGCTGGCTGGGACATCCCGCTTCCGAAAGCGACCATGTTTATCTGGGCACCGATACCACAAGGCTGGACCTCTCGACAAATTTCCCGGGAAATTTTACTAGCAACAGGGGTTGTTGTCATTCCTGGAGATGCTTTTGGATTAGAAGGCGAAGGGTATGTGCGGATTGCCTTGGTGCAAAACGAAGAACGATTGGCGGAAGCAGTATCGCGGATTGGTCGATTTTTGCATAAGATCTAGAAGCGTGAGGTGTCCGTAAATATGAATGCAGAGAAGTTTTTTAAACATCCAGTCGGGATAATGCTCGCTGCAACCATGGCTACATTACTTTGGGGAAGTGCGTTTCCTTTTATTAAGCTTAGCTATGGTAAATTGGGAATTGGCAAAGATAATTGGCCGGAACAGCTTTTGTTTGCGGGGTACAGGTTTGTGATGGCAGCTTTACTAATTTTTGGATTTATGATGTTGATTAGGAAGAAAGCGGGTTACCAAAGCGGGACTCTATTGAAAATCGGTAAAATCGGACTATTTCAGACCTTTCTTCAATATGTCTTTTTTTATTATGGTTTAAGTGGGAGTTCTGGTATCCAAGGCTCGATTATTGCCGGGACTACCTCTTTTTTTCAACTATTATTAGCGCACTTTATGTACAAAAATGATCGCATTAATCGAAAAATAGTTATCGGTACTTTGTTAGGTTTTGCTGGTGTTATTATTGTAAACATGACTAAAGGAACGCTGTCGCTGAATATTGGAATTGCTGAAATCTGTTTGCTGATTGCGATGTTTTTCGGTGCATTGGGTAATGTCTTTTCCAAAAATGCAGCTCAAGAGCTGGATGTCCTGTATATCACGAGCTGGCAAATGCTGATAGGAGGAGGTGCAATGCTGCTTCTAGGAGTAGCTTTTGCAGGAATAATGCCATTCACATTCACCTGGGAAACGATCTTGATGTTGTTATATTTAGCCTTTCTTTCGGCATTAGGCTTTGTACTCTGGAATAATGTGATGAAATATAATAAGGTTGGAAAAATTTCAATGTATCTATTTCTAGTTCCAGTTTTTGGTGTGATTCTATCAGCTCTAATGCTAAGCGAAGAAATACATCTGATCGTATTGCTAGCGCTTGGTTTGGTTGTTTCGGGGATTGTGATCGTAAATCGTTCAAAGGCTTAATCTAAGCCTAATACTAAAAAAGAGTATACATTGTTACACTTGCAATCGATTAACTGGAAAAAATCTATCTAAAATGATCGAAATAGGATTAATAGAAAATCCATCTAAATCATCTGAGTGGTAGGAGTCATGTTCTCTAAAAATTGACTTTCTCAACAACCTATTTATTTTCCAGTTAAGTGAACCCGACATGTATTGCCTTAGTTTTCATTCCTTTGGAAATTCAAAATGTAAGTTGCTTCTTCAGCAATATAATCAGCTGCAAGGGTAATTATTTTTTGGTTTTAAAGTGGTATACAATAGGTATTTAATAAAAATATCTGTTGTATTTTTTATGCCAATAAGTTATATTCGAGACATCGCCAGACGTGGTGATGCGATAATATTTGAGCTTATTGGTACAAAACTTAACTAATGGAGGAAGCAATAATGACGACTATTACACTTATTGGTGCAGGCGGAAAGATGGGCTGTAGGATTACAGATAATTTAAAAGACACGGAATATAAGGTGTTTTATGTGGAGGTTGGTGAACAGGGGAAGCTTAATCTGGCCTCCCGTGGATTAGCAGCGACTGAAATGAAAGTAGCAGTAGGTCAATCCGATGTTGTGATTATGGCGGTTCCAGATGTTCGAATTGGTGTGATATCAGCTACTATAGTGCCAGAAATGCAAAGTGGCGCTATGATGATTTTACTTGATCCCGCTGCAGCCTATTTAGGAAAGCTGCCTGAACGTGAGGATATAACCTACTTTGTATCCCATCCTTGTCATCCTCCTGTCTTTAACGATGAAACAACGATGGAAGCTAAAAAGGACTTTTTCGGAGGGGTTTTGGCTAAGCAAGCTATTGTTTGTGCATTAAAGCAAGGGCCAGATGAAGATTATCTTAAGGGTGAAGATGTTGCTAAAATCATGTATTCTCCAGTAATTCGTTCCCATCGAATTACAGTGGATCAAATGGCGATCTTAGAGCCGACTATGGCTGAGACGGTTAGCTCCATGGTTGTGACTATGCTAGGTGAAGCTTTGGATGAAACTGTAAAACGTGGTGTTCCTCTTGAAGCAGCCAAGGATTTTATGCTAGGCCATATCAATATTCAACTAGCCATTGTTTTTGGAGCAGCAGGAAACCCATTCTCAGATGCTTGTCTAATCGCGATCGAATACGGTAAGCGACACATGATTAAAGAGGACTGGAAAAAATTATTCGAGCCTGCCAGTATATATGATCAAGTGGATGTTATGCTGCATCCGGAAAAACTCAAAAAGCCGATCTGATGAGCGGCCATTAAGTATATATTTAGGGTGAACATTTTTTAGAACAGCAATATTCTTTTGCCATATTCTAAATGCTGTGTCATTTCAGTAGAGGCACCATCTGCATCACCATTTGTAATAAACTTGAAAATATTGAGATGGTTCTCGTAGGAAATTTGAATACGGGTAATGTCCTTCTGTAATACCTTTAAAGCAATTTGGTAAAGCCTGTCCTGCAAACGTTCCATGGTTTGGACGATTTCTAAATTGCCGTATAAATTAGCTAAACCTAAATGGAATTCGGAATCTATCGTCGTGAAAAGCGCATAGTCTCGATTATCTACACAGCTTTTTTGGCGGCTTAGATTGTCTTCAAACCAGGCGATTTGCTCGGAAGATAAGGAAAGACCGGCTAATTTTTTGGCGACAAAGGATTCAATCGCGATCCGAAAATCGTAGAAATGGATCACTTTGTCTATTGAAAGCTCCTTAACAAAGATTCCTTTGTTTGGCGTATAGCTAACATGGCCTTCTGCTTCCAAGCGCTCTAAGGCCGCACGGATGGGAGTACGGCTCATTTCCAGCTTCTCGACAAGATTACGCTCGGTTAAAAATTCACCAGGTGTAAAGTGACCATTCATTAACCATTCTCTAAGTTTAACGTAAGCTTTTTCTTTAAGTGTAGCTTCTTGCATTAGAATCCCCTTTCGAATATACATTCCAAACAGTATATCAAATATTAACGGCTTTGAGATAATTTAAGCTCATATCAAACCATGTTTTTTCCAATTGAATGGTTTCTGCAACAGAGTTTGTGTAAGGCGTCCAAAGCTCAAGAATGGCATTTGGTTGTTTTTTAAGCTTTTTCAATGTTTGCAGCAGCAAGGGGATATCGAGTCTGCCTGATCCGGCTGCTGTTCCGATCACTTCAAATCCCATTTGATGATGAATTCGCTGAATATTGAAATCTTTAATATGCAAATTGACGATATAAGGCGCAAGCGCTTGGATAACTTGATCTGGAGACTCAAGTGCGCTGAAGGAATTGACGGTGTCCAAACAGCTCCCAACTAAGGGATTATTCAAATTTTTGAATAAGGTTATAAGCTGCTGTGTAGTATGAAGGCCGTGATTTTCAATGGCTAGTGTTACACCTGCCTCAATAAAAGAAGGTAACACGGATGCAATATCTTTCTCTGCCTGCTCCATATCTATGGATGTAATGAGTGTTCTACAAACCTTGGAATAGAGATTCTTCGCTATTTCTAAATATTTCAAGAGATGAGCAGGCTCTGATCCTCTTGTCCCGACTTCGATTTCAAGCTTCAATCTACTTGATTCCAGCTTGAGCTGCTGGAGGAGTGGTTCGTTCATGAGATGCAGCGGCATATTGTCGGCAATTTGCACAACAGGAATGTCGTTATCGGCAGCTAACTGAATTAATTCAAGTGGGCCAAGTGGGAATTGCGGCTCCTCATAGCCGGGTACACCTACCGACCAAGTGAGCGTATAAGAACTGATTCCAAGCTTCAACATGGTTAATCGCAACCTTTCGTTATAAGTAAAGTCATTGTAACAAAAGGATTTAGTGTAATCAATACATCTTGTATACAATACAAATATTTATTGTTTTTATTAAATGAGTATGTTAGTTTAGCAATAAAATAGTTTGGAAATAGGAGATGAAGTAATGAAGGTTTGGAGAGTCGGTTTAGTTGGAACAGGCTTTTGGTCGGATAAACATTTAAAGGCATGGAAACGAATTCCGAATGTAGTGATTGCCGGGCTTTGTAATCGCAGCCGCAGCAAGCTTGAAGCGAAAGCGTTGGAATATGGGATTGCTAAGGATTGTCTTTTTGATAACATAGAAGATATGCTCCGCAATGGAAACATAGATATTGTGGATATTGTAACTGGACCGGAAACGCATTTAGAATTTGTAGAGAAAGCGGCAGCATATGGGAAACACATTATGTGCCAAAAACCTTTTGCACGTTCATTGGAAGAAGCGGAGCAAATGGTCGATACTGCGGATAAAGCGGGCGTTCGTTTAATGGTTACGGAAAACTGGCGCTGGCTGCAGCCCTTTCAGTTGATCAAACAAACGCTGAAAACAGGTGCTTTAGGTAAGCTTAATGTGGCTAGATACGTTCATACCGATTACTACACACCACGGATGGAGCCTGGAGTTGAGATTCCACAGCCCTTTTTTAGAGAAATGCCAAAGCTGCTTTTTTATGAAATGGGTGTGCATTGGTTTGATACCTGGCGGTTTCTTTTCGGGACACCAAAACGTTTATATGCGGAAACAACCCGAGTTAGTCCCCATATTCAAGGTGAAGATTCAGGTATCGTGACACTCGGTTATGATGATTTTTACGGATTCATGGATATGAGTTGGGCAACTCGGCAGAAGCTGGATAAACCTCTGGGGCATGAGGTAGGGGCACTGCACTTAGAGCAGATGGTGATTGACGGGGATAATGGTACGCTTAAGCTGTTCACCAACGGCAAGATTACACTAATTGATAAAGATGGCCTTAACGAAAAAGTATTAGCTGAAACAACAGAGCTTGACCATGAGGAAAGCCACTTCCGGTTGCAATCCCATTTCATTACTTGCTTGAACTCGGGAGAAGAGTTCGATACGAGTGCTGCAGATAACTTAATAACTTTAAAAATGGCATTTGGGACTTACCAGAGTGCAGAGGAACACATGCCTATCCGCATAAGCTAACTCAGAGAAATAGGAAAGGAACAATAACGATGATCATTGATGTACACGCTCATTTAGGCAAGGATTGTGTCTTTGACGAGGATTTTACTGCGGAGGATCAGTTTAATAAACATAAGGATTGGCAGATCAGTAAAACCATTCTTCAGCCTGCTTCCTGTCATGATCTAGACACAGTAATAAGTCAGCATGATGCGATAGCAACTCTAATTCAACAATATCCAAATCAATTCTATGGTATGGCTAATCCGAACCCACATTTACCGGATAGTAAGTACGAAGCAGAAATTAGACGTTGTGTCGAGGAGCTAGGATTTATTGGGGTCAAAATCCATACGTTTGCACATGCTGTTAATCCAAGTGGAGTAGCGGGGCGCAAGGTTTTTACTTTAGCACAAAAGCTTAATCTACCCGTTATGATTCACACTGGAGCGGGAATTCCTTTTGCCAATCCTGCTAATCTGATCCCAATTGCTGAGGAGTTTCCAGACTTGAAGATCGTAATGGCACATTGCGGGATGATGATTATGGCGGGAGAGGCTTACTTAGCTATGAAACGCTGCCCTAATATATATGCGGATATTACATGGACAGCAGGGTTCAATATCAAACGCTGGTCGGATGAATTGGGAGCGAATCGTTTTATGTTTGGAAGCGATCACGCTGACAATGCAGGAACGGAATTGGCGAAGATTAATTCATGTGGGCTGAGCGAGAGTCAGCAGGAATGGTTATTAAGCAAAACAGCATTAAGTATTTATAATTTATCATAATCCTAAGATGATGGGGAGCAAAGTAAATGAGTAAAGTAAGCGTTTCCGCTAATAAACAATATTTGATTAAAGACGGCAAGCCTTTTTTCTATCTCGCAGATACGGTGTGGAGTGTTTTTTCGAATACAACGCTAGAGGAATGGGAGACCTACCTGAATTACCGTAAAATGCAAAATTATAATACGTTGCAAATCAGTATTTTACCGCTTTTTCACGATGCCAGCTCAACCTATACAGGGGAATATCCTTTTGAAATGGATGAAGAGGGAATTTGGAACTTTTATCAACCCAATAAGCTTTTCTTTGAGAAGGCTGAAAAAATGGTGAGCATGGCCTATGATAAAGGCTTTGTGCTCACATTGGTCATCCTTTGGAATAATTTTGTTCCGGGGGCTTGGGCTAATCGTATCGCTTCTGCTTACACGATGCCGAAGGCAGCCGTAAAGGCTTTTACGGAATTTGCTGTAAAGCTTTTTACACCCTATGATCCGATCTATTTTGTCAGTGGAGATACTAGCTTTGAAAGTGAAGAAATTATTGATTACTACCAAATTGTGCTGGATACAGTCAAGTCAGTTGTGCCTGAAGCTTTAACCGCTTTACACGTAGTGGGTAATTATCATGTGCTGCCGCAGCAGTTTATCGACTCTGAAAAGCTTGATCTCTATATTTATCAATCGGGTCATAATTTGGAGGATCAGCACTTGAATTATGGTTTAGCAGAAGCATTTCTGAGTAAAACCGTGCAGCGTCCAATTATTAATTCAGAGCCTTGTTATGAAGGCCATGGGCATGGCAGCCGCTATGGCAGATTTGGCGCTTTTGATTTAAGGAAAGCTTTCTGGTGGAGTACGCTTAGCGGGGCAAGTGCTGGTTTTACTTATGGTGCCCATGGGATTTGGTCTTGGCATAAAGCAGGCGCCGAGTTTAATAACGCCGGCTGGTCGAAAGTACCGTTAGATTGGCAATCCGCTCTAAGACTCCAAGGTGCATGGGATGTTGGTTATTCAGCATGGCTTTTTCAGCAATATGAGTTGTTCGCTTTGAAGCCTGCCCAGCATCTGCTTATTACGCCTTACCCAGAGATTAGGGTAGCAGCAAGTGAGGGTTTAGATAAAATTGCCGTATACATTCCCTATAATAATGAAGTGCAGCTTGATTTGGATATGAGTGAATATGATTTTGTATTCATTGAGCTTGAGAAACGTAATATTCTTAAGCTTGATATTTCAGTAGAAGCGGGAGTAACAACAATCGCAATGTCAGATTTCAATGCAGATGTGGTGGTTATTGCTAATAAAATAACTTCCTAATACCGTTATAGGTCATCCGAATCTTTACTATAAATAAAACTTCGTAAAGCTATAATTAATATTGAGTTGGGAAAATTTTTGAGTTGAATTAGCTCATAGAAAGCGCTTACGTTAAATAAGGGAGTTGTTCAGTAGTGGATATAAATGGCTATTTAGAAATTGCTTCCAATAATAGAAGCTTTCAAACTAAAGCGGGAATTCCCGTATTCTGGTTAGGGGATACCGCTTGGTCTTGCCCAGGACGCGCAAGCTGGGAGGAGTGGGTCGAATATGTCGATACGAGAGCCAGCCAAGGATTTAATGTGATTCAAATGAATTCTTTACCGCAGCATGATGCTTATCAACCAATCTTTCAAGGACGCCAGCCTTTTTCATTGCAGGATGCTAAAAGCGAGGACGGAAGAATTTTTAAATGGGATTATGATCATATTCATGAGGATTACTTTGATTTTCTGGAGCGAATGATTGTTTACGCAAATAACAAAGGGATGCTTATAGCGCTTATTGTCATCTGGTTTGAGCATGTACCCCACTCACGACCTACTGTCATTCCTCCCGATCATCCAGGGATGACGGTTAAGCAAGGAGTACACTACGGAAAATATTTGGTCAAGAAGCTGAAAGATTTAAATGTCATTTGGATCATTAGCGGGGATGATGATTACAAGGGAGATGGAGTTGCTGATTTCTACAATGCTGTAGCTTTGGCAGTCAAGGAAACGGATACGTATGGCAGGTTGATCACGACACATCCTGTGCACAAATCGGGAGATACCTATCATCAGGCCAGCTGGCTTGATTTCAATATGGTACAAAGCGGTCATGGTAATAATCAGGATACGGCCTTTTTATTCGTGCGTGATGAATGGAACAGAAATCCGCCTAAACCAGTCTTGAATGCAGAACCGTGTTATGAACAGCATCCACTCAGGGACAAAGAGCATCCGTTTGATCGGTATGATGTTCGTCGCGCTTGCTGGCGGAGTGTGATGGAAGGTTCTATTACTGGCGTCACTTATGGAGCCGATGGGATTTGGCATTGGGCTAGAAGCGGTGAAGTCCATTTAAACCGTTCAGCAGCAGAATACATATCGTGGCAAGAAGCTTTGCAGCTGCCTGGTGCGTTAGATTTGGTGAGAATGAAGCAGTTATTGATGAAGCTGCCTTGGTATAGCTTGGAGCCTTCTTCTGAAAGATTGCTGAGTGAACAACAATCGTATATTTCCGTTGCAGCATCGAAGGATGGGAAATTACTGCTGGCCTATTTACCAGAAAAGGGGCCGATCCGCTTGGATATCTCCTCACTCGATTCTTCGATCCGTGCCATTTGGTGGGAGCCGGGGAGTGGGGATCAGGTTGCTGCCGAGGCGATTATGGATAACGAATTCTCCTCTAGCTCACCTTTTCAGCAAGATGCCTTATTAATCATTTACAGCGAAAATTGAGAGGTGATCAGCCATTATGAGGGTATTGATTATTGGCGGTACTGGCAATATCAGCACAGCCATCACGGAACAGCTAATGGAACAGGCGGAAATGGAAATTGTACATTACAATCGAGGAAATCGAGAGTCACCAGACGGAGTGCAAACGATAATTGGGGACAGACGAGACTTTATAAGCTTTGAACAGCAAATGAAAACGGCGGGTTACTTTGATTGTGTAATCGACATGATTGGTTTTCTGCCAGATGAAGTAGAAAGTGCCATTCGGGCGTTTAAAGGGAAAGTCGGTCAGTACATCTTCTGCAGCACGGTTGATGTCTATACGAAGCAAGCCGACTATTACCCCATTGATGAAAAACACAGCCGCAAAGCGCTTCCTTCCTTTGCCTATGGCTACAATAAAATGCTTTGTGAAGAACTGCTGCTTGCAGCGCACGATCCGCAAACCTTTGCTGTTACTATATTCCGTCCTGCCCAAACCTATGGCGGGACGGGTTTTGCTGTTGCTTCCCTTGGGGACGGCACCTATCAAATGAAGCGTCTGCGGCAGGGGCACAGAATCATTATCCATGGTGATGGAACATCGATTTGGGCAGCCTGCCATCGCAGCGATGTCGCTAGAGCTTTTATCCAAGCCATCGGCAATCCGCGCGTTAGCGGAAAGGCTTATAATGTAACGGCAGAGGAATGGATGACTTATGATCGATACTGGCGAATAGTGGCGGAAGTGCTTGGTGCTCCCGAGCCGCATATTGTGCATATTCCGACGGATTTGTTGGGTTCGTTACTGCCAAACCGTGCAGAATGGTGTGTCGAAAACTTCCAGCACCCTAATATTTTTGATAATACAGCAGCACGTAATGATCTTGGCTTTAGCTATACAATTCCGTGGTCGCAAGGAATTCAAGCTGTCATTCGTCTGTTAGACGAAAACGGCGCAATTGACTGCCAGGTTGAACAACCCTACTATGATAGCTTATTAGAGGCTTGGGAAGAAGCTAATCTTACGATGAAAAGGCAAATGCAAGATATGGATTCCTTGTAAGATAAGCTATCTAATTTGGAACGTTTCGCATAGAATTGAGAAATAGCAAGCTACATTAACCATAAATTCAGTTCGATGACAGGGGGTATCTCTGTGTTCAGGTTATTTATTGTAGACGATAACAAGTATGAACGAACCGGGATTAAGAATTCGATAGATTGGACGGCACTTGGGATTGAAGTCGTTGGAGTTTTCGCCAATGGAGCGGAGGCTATTGCCCAAATAGAAATACTACAGCCTCATATTGTGATCACGGACATTGCTATGCCCGTGATGAATGGGATTGAGATGTCCGAACATATTAAGAAGAGTAATCCGGATATCAAAATCATTTTCATAAGCTGTCACAGCGACTTTGAATTTGCAAGATCAGCTGTAGATTTAGGCATTTACGGTTACGTATTGAAGCCAATCCTATCGGATGAATTGGTGAATGCCATACAGAAACTGTTGAATGAATTTGCTGTACAAAACTCACAGCAGGTTGAGAAAGCTAGAATGATGAAGCAGCTTGAAGAGATGCTGCCTCTGGTACAGGAGCAATTCTTAAAAGAACTGCTTCTTGGGGATTACCGTAATAAAGAGGAGATAGTCCAGAGGATTGCCTTTTTAAAGCTTCCCATAGAAGAAAACGCTAACATTTATGTGATTTCTATAAAGGCGAATGACATGGAGAAAAGCTTGGATAATCAAAGTGTTGCCAATTCTTATTTAATTTCGTATTCGTTTAAGGGGATCATCCGATCTTTCGAAACTGAGCAACGCAAGATTTATCCCGTGCAAATCTCAGGGAATGAATTTGTTGCGATCGCATTCGATAGCTTCAATCGCTTTACTAGTTCAAACCAGAGTTTTGACCAACAGGAAAGCATAATCAATGCTTCGGTAGAAATTAATATGGAAATTAGCAGACGCTTGAATCTTAATACAACAATGGGAATCAGTAAATGCTCCTCCGAGTTATCCGATATAGCTTTATTGTATAAGCAGTCCCAGAAAGCTGTGAACACGAGATTTTATAGCGGCAGCAATCCGATTATTATTTTTGAAGAAATCGAAGATCATTCCGATATCCCGTTTGAGGAAATGCCCAATTTGCAAGCCGTATATCAGGATGTAAAGGCATTGATGTCCTTTGGAAACGACAAGGATATTCAGGATTTTATTGATAAATATTTGAATGCAGAAGGCTTTAGAACTAATGAAAACTATATCAAAGGCTTTTCTTTTCTGATCGTAAATCTAACTGGAATTATTCTGATGGAAGCCAATCACACCTTTAAGGATATTTATGGAGATGATATTATGATATGGGAGAAATTAAGCCAAATGGACACAAAGGCCGATGTGGTGCAATGGATCCATCATGTTTTCATGAAGATTAAAGAGCATCTGATCGAACTTAACCCTACTAAGAATGTGAAAATGGTTGAAACAATCAAGGAAATTATTAAAAGCAAGTACCAGGAGCAAATTAAAATTGAGGACATTTCCAAATCGGTTTTTCTAAGCGGCAGACATGCGAATGCTCTCTTTAAAAAAGAAACGGGAAAAACAATTTTTGATTATATCATCCAAATCAGGATTGAAATGGCGAAGAAGCTCTTGAAGGAAACGGATAGTAAAGTAGCCGCAATTGCTGAAATTGTCGGATATTTGAATACATCGTATTTTTGCCTTGCCTTCAAAAAGAATGTCGGAATGACACCAGCTGAATATAAAAGTAAAGTTATTCTGCGATGAGTATTGTTCAAGCAATGGGGGTAAAGCATGCCTAAATTTAAGAAGCTAAAGTACAGGCATAAAATTGCCTTGATCATTTTTATATTCACTTTGCTGCCGATGCTTGTGCTTGGTTCTTTTCTAACCGTCAAAATATGGAATAGCAAAGTGAAGGATATCCTAGAGGTGAAGAACGCCCAGCTCACAAGCAGCGTGGTTGGGATCAACAGCCTGCTTTCCGCAAATACCGAAAAAATGATTTATATTAACAAAAACTATTATATTAACAATTATCTTGAGACCAATTCGGATCAAAATTTACTGGGCATCATGAATTTCAGTGACTATTTACAGAGTGTTATGGCTGCAGTTAAGTCGGATAATTCGCAAACAGATGTAGCCATTTACGCTTTAAAGGATACCAATTATGATGGGGAGTACTTAAGGAGTATTCAGAGTCTTGAGAATGAAATAGGAAGTAATGGAATGAGTATTAAGGATGAAGTTCTGAAGCTGAATGATGGGGAAATAATGTGGGAATTTCGGTCAGCCAAACCTGCGATGAATTCAGATTTTAAGGCAGACTATATCTTTGCCTATAAGAAAATCGAATCCTTGAATAAGCCGTTGGCTATTATTGAAATGCGAATTCCCTTCAATCAGATAATCAGTTTCTTTAAATATGATATTCCTAAAGGCAGCACTATCGTTTATGAGGCTGATAAAGGTGAAAAAAATATTATTATCAGAACGAGTCAGGCTGTGGGACTCCCTATTGCCCAAACGGAACAACAGCTTTATTTGGATGAAGACAAGCTGTCAAAATACTATGTCTTAAGCTTGAAATTATATTCTGAAGTTGGAAACATATCGATGTTCATTCCGCGAAGTCTGGTTTTTCAGGAATTGAAATTGTATTGGGTTACGGTTATCGTCATTTTCTTGGTCATTATTGCCTTTCTTATTTTTACAGTTGAGGTGGTATCTTATTTTCTGACTAAGAAATTGGAAGTGCTATTCAGAAAAATGAATAAAAAAAGTGTGGAGAGCTTGATCAATAATAACGATATGCAGTTCAATAAAACCCAAGACGAATTCGGTACGATAGGAAATGTTTTTTATGAATTGACGGTTAAGATCAAAGAGTATTATAAACAAATAACAGACTACGAATTGGAAAGAAAGGTATTGGAAACGCAGCTTCTGCAAGAGCGATTCAATCCGCATTTTTTATATAATACCTTATCCACGATCAGGTGGATCACGGAGGATACCAAGGTCAAGGAAGTTGTAAATTCGATGGTTAGATATTACAGGATTGCTCTAAACAAAGGAAGCAGCATTATTACCATCACACAAGAATTGGAAATGATCGAGGAATATCTGCGGCTGCAGAAATTTGCATACGGCAATGAATTTGAGTTTGTTATCGAAATGGAAGAGGGCATTGGCAATTACCTGATCTTAAAGCATTTACTCCAGCCAGTTGTGGAAAATGCCGTTCTACATGGGTTGAATGGGCGGGAAACGGGGGGAATAATTCGTATTCATGCAAGGAACTATGAAGGCGATATTGCTTTTGACATTTCAGATAATGGAGCTGGGATGGATTCTGAAAAACTGGAAAAAGTATTGAATGGATCTGATGATGGAACCTATGGTGGCTATGGGATGGAAAATATCCGCAAACGAATGGAGATTTTCTATGGAAGCGGGTATGGGATTGAAATTGTAAGCATTCAGGATCAGGGTACTACAGTCATTATCAGAATCCCTGCATTCTTAAATGCTAACATTCAGATGAGCATGAAATCAATCTTATGATAGGGATTAGTCAGGGAAACCTGCTTCCTCATCATAAGTTTTTTTATGGAGGAATCCCTCCTAATAACGGTATATTCCTTCCGTATTTTTACTATAAATACGCTTCCATGAGCGATATACTGTGAACAGAGAAGAGTATTGACAACAGGGAGGGTTAAAATGGAGAAAGCGTTTGCAAACAAAAGTATTGTGCAGCGATCGAAGAAAAAATGGATTAAAAACTTTAAGAAAAGTTATTTTGCCTATCTGCTGATGCTGCCATCTATAGTCCTGACATTGATTTTTTCCTATTTTCCGATGCCGGGAATTTTGGTAGCTTTTCAGGATTACAATATGTTTAAAGGAATATTGCATAGTCCTTGGGTCGGGATGCAGCATATCATCGAAATTTTTCAAGTCCCCTTATTGTATAATTCGATTATCAATACGTTCATCTTGAGTGTATTAACTATTATTGTCGGATTTCCTGCACCCATTATTCTTGCATTAATGATTAACGAAGTGGGTAATGGATTGTTTAAGAGAAGTGTGCAAACTTTAACTTATCTGCCTCACTTTCTATCCTGGATTGCTGTTGTTGGTCTGGTTTACTCTTTTATGGATGTAGATGGACCCTTAAATGATCTCAAGCTTTTACTATTTGGCAGTGACAGCGGACGTGAAATGTTTCTTTCGAAGCAATCGCTTTTCTTGCCGTTTCTATTGTTGTTAAGTGTTTGGAAAGAAGTTGGGTGGGGTACGATAGTATTTCTCGCAGCCATAACTTCAATCGATCCCAGTTTATATGAAGCGGCTAGAATAGACGGAGCCAACAGATTTAAACAGCATTTGCATATTACGTGGCCTGGTATGAAGATTACCGCAGTAATTATGTTAATCTTTACACTTGGAACTTTGTTTGGCAGTAATTTTGAGCTTGTATACGGCATGCAGAATGCGTATATTGATTTTCCAGTTATTTCGACTGTTGTATACTCTTCTGGTATCCAGCAAGGGAATTACTCAACTGCAGCAGCTGTTGGATTTGTACAAGGACTGGTCGCTTTTCTATTAATTATTGTTGCTAACAAAATCTCTAAAAAAGTATCCGGAATTTCATTATGGTAGGGGTGAAAGTAAAATGAATCATGAATCTGTTTCTTATAAGATTTTTAAGATTTGCAATATAACTTTATTAACCATCCTTGTTATCATTATGATTTTCCCCTATGTGAATGTTTTGGCATATGCCTTTAACGACTCGATGGATTCTCAATTTGGCGGAATCACGATTTATCCCAGGGTGTTTACATTTGATAACTTCAATCTGTTGCTGCAAAACAATGCGATTATCCAAGCCTTCTGGATTTCTATCCTGAGAGTGGTTATAGGCACTGCTTTTGCTGTTATGGTTCAATATGCTTGCGCTTATGCTTTTATGATGAGGGGAATTACGGGGAGAGGTTTAATCCTAATTTTCTTGCTAATTCCTTTGTACTTTAATGGAGGATTAATTCCAACCTACTTGATTTACTCTAAAATGCATATTCTTAACAGTTTTATGGTATATATTCTGCCTGTGTCCTTCAGCCTGTATAATATGGTCATTATTCGTTCCTATTTATACAGTATTCCTGAAAGCCTAGGTGAATCGGCAAGAATGGACGGTGCTAATGACTTCACTATCATGATGCGAGTTTATATGCCTTTATCATTGCCAATTATTGCGGTTATGACATTGTGGACTGCTGTATCTCATTGGAATGATTGGGTTACCACGTTATACTTTATCACCAATCATAAACTGTTTACACTGCAATACATTTTAATGCAGATATTGAAGGAAGGCGATCGGGTTGCAAAGCTTCTCGAAGAAGCAATCATACATCGGATAAATCCGGTAGCTTCCTCTCAACAGCATATAACTCCGGCA
The DNA here is from genome assembly GCF_009728935.1 of Paenibacillus psychroresistens. Lineage (GTDB taxonomy): Bacteria > Bacillota > Bacilli > Paenibacillales > NBRC-103111 > Paenibacillus_AC > Paenibacillus_AC psychroresistens. The sequence goes on from NZ_CP034235.1 coordinate 1,979,924, forward strand.
GCCATTCGAGCCGCCAATATTATCATTACAACCCTACCGATCGTCATTATGTATCCATTTTTACAAAAATACTTTGTAAAGGGAGTTTCAATGGGAGCGGTTAAAGAATAGTTAGTCTACATTCTTGTGTTATACATACTTGGTATGTATGATATAAAAGATTTAATGAGAACGTTTTCATCTAGGGAGGTGATGTTGTCTTTAGTGGGGCTGCAATACTATTGAATATCACACATTGGGGAGTAAAAGAAATCGGGAGGAGGAAGAAAAGAACACATTAAAGAGGTTGCAGATGGCTGATTCGGTCGCAAAACGTAATAGCCAAATGGACTCATTAACATGTTCAGATGAAACCGTATACAGCTATAATTATCTCATAACATGCGTATTTCTACCAAACATATTTTATAGAAAAAACCCAGGAGGATTGAAAATGAATAAGAAATTAATCAGGAGTATGACTCTTATCTTAACGATATCTTTTATTATGGCATTCTATGCAGGCTGCACCAAAACCAAAGAGGTTGAAACAACTCCAGCAAGCTCAACAGCTGTCGCAACAGATAAACCGACTGAAACCACTGCAGCTGCTGAAACCACGGCACCTGCCGCAGGAAATTATTATGAAATGCTCGATAAAGTTGCAGACAGCTCGGAATTGCCAGATTGGACAGGCAAACAATTGACTTTAAAAGCCTGGTATACTCATGGCAGCGGTGATGCAAAGCGTCCATCTTCTTCGGATGATGTGGTAACACCGGAAATTAAGCGTGTAACAGGCGTAACTATAGACAAAGATGGCTCATTTGATAATGGCGGCCAAGATGTAAAAGTGAAGATGGGTATGTTGAATGCTTCCAATGACTGGCCAGAAATTGCTTTTGTAGGCGATATGGGACCTTTCAAGGACATGATTGAAGCTGGAAAGGTTTATGACCTGACAGACGCGCTTCAAAAATATGCACCTAATATGCAAAAAAGATTGCCTATCAGTACATTTCCGCTTATAGAGAAACAAACTACCAACAATTATCAAGACGGCAAGAAGGTTTGGGGCTTCCCAGCTTTGCTTGGCAATCCGGATAATACGATTAAAGCCTTGCATCCCGAATACGTTTCTCCTAATCCGATAAATGGACCTCAAGGGTATAACTGGATATGGGTTCGGGATGATATTCTAAAAATGATGTATCCTTCAGCAAAAAGCCAAGATGAAATTGATGCTTTGTATGTAAAAAATGGGAAGTTTACCAAAGAAGATATTTTTGATGTACCGATTAAATCTCACGATGATTTTATTAAATTCCTCTATGATGTCCAGAAATTGATTAAAGATAAAGGGCTGAAAGAGAACGGCAAGCCAATGCAGGTATCTTATGCTAACGGCGGTCAAGACAACTGGAGCACAATGACTCAGCTCTTTGGTAATATTAATCGGCTTCCAGCAAATAACAATTATTTCACTTACTATGATAAATTATCCAAAACCATTAAATATTCGTTCCAACAGGATTTCTTCAAAGCAGGCATTAAAGAATTCAACAAATTGGTTCGTGATGGCATTATGGATCCGAACTCATTGCTTGAGAACAATGCTTCTCATCTAGAAAAGCTGAATAACGGCCAATACGCGGTTCCTTATCTCTACGATACGCCTGATGCATCCGTGATGAAAGCAGCAGGTAAAACTTATCGTTACAGAAAACTCTGGATTGATGCTCCTGTAAACTTCGATACCCATATTGCACCGTTGGGTCCAGATGGTGGGAATTACAGCGTTATGGTCTTCAAAGATAAAGTAAAAGAAGAAGATCTTCCTCAGGTTATCCGATACTTGGATTACTTGATGTCCGATGTTGGCGAGAAAATGTATTCATGGGGACCTAAGAGTGCTGGTTTGTTCGATGAGACAGACGGCAAACGCATATTCAAAGATAAAGATTTAGAAGCGGCAATGGTTTATAACAACCAAGATAATGGAGCAGCACTTAAATATAACCTGTTCAATACTCGAATCAGTACGACAAGTAATTATGGAAACGCATGGCCTTATTACCCGGCTTATATGTGGGGTGCAGGACCGAATGCTCCATTGAATAACTATGTCAGAATACCAAGTGCTGCCGATGCTTTAGGCTGGTTTGATCCAGGTAATTTACCGGGTAATTCACAAGCGGAAGCGTCATCTACCTTGGCAGTAGATCAAGCACTTTGGGCTTTCTTTGGTGCCGTACCAAGTGCTGATGCATTCTGGAAGAATAGAGATGCCTTTGAGAAAACGTTGACCAAAACATTGGCAGCTAAAGATGATGCTCAGTTCGAGTCCATGTGGAAAGCGTTCCAAGAATTAGCTGTTCAACAAGGGGCTACCGAACAATCTCTGAAAGAATATACGGATTACTTCCTAAAAAGTAATAAAGATTACATCGACAAAATTAAATAAGCTGCTTCAAGGTGAATGACAGTTTCCAGGTGTTATATGAAATTTTTTTTCATATAGTACCTGGAAATATTTTTATTCATTGATTACATCTGGCGAAATATCTTCCTAATCGTTCTATCAATATAGCGGTATAAGATATCCGTATATTTACTATAACTTGGTTCTTGATTGGCATAGAATTTGGAGTGCAGGTTCGTAAACGTGCTGGTATCGACGAGGGATGGCCGATGTATTCAAAAGGGGGAATTGATTACTTTTATGAATAGAGAAAATAGCACGCATGTGTGGGAATGCATCGAATTGTCATTTAGAGCAGAAATGAACTATGAGAATCCTTTTAGAGATGTGGAGCTTCAGGTCGAGTTTTCTTGCCTATCTGAAAAAACGCTGCTTGTTCCTGGGTTTTGGGATGGTGCCGATTTATGGAAGGTGCGGTTTGCTCCTGTTGCAGATGGCGAGTGGAGCTGGAGGTCAAGCTGTTCCAATCCAAAAGATAATGGATTGCATAGCAATGTTGGGTTGATTACTGCTTTACCTTGGTCTGTCAAGGAAATAGCGGAGAATCCTAATCGGCGTGGTTTTATCAGAGTACATGAGCAAGGCAGATATTTTGAATACGCAGATGGAACGCCTTTTTATTGGTTGGGAGATACGTTATGGGCTGCTCATACATCCAGATGCGATTTGGAGAATACGCTTCCCAAATATTTGCTAGACCGCAAGGAGAAAGGCTTCTCTGTCATTCAAATGGTGGCAGGCCATCCGGAAGCTGACGAGGACAATCATGAATATGGGAGTTATGTGAGCTACAGCCCGAAATATTTTCTCAATGAAGGCGGTGCTCCTTATCTGAAGAGATACGATCTGATTAATCCGCAATATTTTCAGTTTTTGGATCAACGGATCAGGCTTATGACCGATATGGGATTCGTTCCTTGCATCATGGGAATGTGGGGGCAAGAACTCAAGGGGATGAGTGTGCAAATAACAAAAGAGTATCTTTGCTACATAATTGCACGATATGCAGCGTTTAATGTCAGTTGGTCGCCTGCAGGCGAATACCTCTTTACCTGGGATGTGCAAGCATGGCGTGAGCTTGGCGAGGTGATGAAAAGCTATGATCCGTACAAGCACCCAACTTCTGTCCATTCTGTTGCTCCGCACAGCGGCAGCCAGCATTATCACAAGGAGGCCTGGTATGATTTTAACCTGATTCAGGTTGGGCATGTGCTTGCATTTAAGAATTTTATGGAAATGCTTCCGTATATCGATTATCATTTACAGCCAGCAAAACCGGCAATTATGAGTGAATCCTGGTATGAGAATCATCCGAATCGACTGATGGATGATGGAAAATGGATCCAAGATCAAGATATCCGATTCGCAGCTTATGTATCACTGCTTCAAGGCTGCGTAGGCCAAACCTACGGAGCTCACGGAATATGGTCTTTGTTTAATGGCGATGAATCCGATAAATGGCGAGATGATGAACGGCCGGACATGTGGTATCACGACCTGGAGCTTCCTGGATCTATGCAAATGAAGCATTTAAGAACGTTGATGGAAACGCTGGAATGGTGGAGGCTTGTTCCTTATCCGGAAGGAGTCACTACGCTGAAGGAAAATTCTATTTATTGTTCTGCAATTTCCGGTAAGCAATATGTGATTTATATTACTGGAGGAAATTCTCCTGCCCCTGTAATGGTAATGGTCGTGGAAGGAGAAGGGAAGCATTTTGCCGGACAGTGGTTTAATCCGAGATCTGGTGAATGGAGCAAAGCCGCAGGGGACTATACGCCTTATGGCTGTGGATGGATGTGGCGATCCGTGACTCCCGATCAGCAGGATTGGGTGTTAACACTCGTAAACTAGCCAGACTTTAACTATATAAATCTTAGGAGGTTTCTACATGTATTCAGCTCCAATTATGCTTCTGGTGGATACCAGCTTTCTTTTGGATCACGCACGGCTTCGTCATGCGGTTTCAGACATTTACGAGAAAGGCTTTGACACGATTTGTTTGGAATTTCGCAATTGCCTGTACACGGAGTATGATCCACAAGGCAAAGCAGCAATGAAAATTGTCGCAGAGGAAACACAAAGGCTTGGGATCCAATTTGTCAAAATCATGCCAATGATAGGCCCTAATGTGGTCAAACAATTTCCGGAATCCCGACAAGTTTGGACCGTAGAACATCGCGGCCATATAAGCAACAAGCTATTTTCGGTGACTATTAAAAGCTTGAACAATGCCGGGTTTGTTTCAACGGAGCCCTCGATCCGAGGAATTGCGAAGGCATTCCATGTCACTAGAGAGAATGGCAGGATTGTGCAAGCAGTTGATATTACCGCCAAAATTACCTATTCGATTGAAATTAACTCCTCCTTTATTTTTAAGGGTACTTATGAGCAGGATGGGGAAATCCTCATTTATCCCGCTTACCATACGGATTATATGGATTTTGCATCCAAGGATATTAATCGTTCTGTTGATGAATTTATGGAGCAATATACGGATTTGCCGTTGAGCGGTTACGCCATTGATGAATTCGGTGCTGGCAACAGAGTGTGTGATGCTTATTTTATCAGTGAATGCTTTCAGAGTAATTTTCGCGAAAAATATGGATACGAGCTGTTGGATAAGCTTTATTTGCTGAAAAATGAGGCCATAGACGAATGTGCTGGCAAAACGAGATATGCTTTTTATCAGCTGACCATGGACCACACTTATCAAATTCAAAAACATGTCAAAGACCGATATACCGAACTCTATGGCAAGGATCTATTTGGTGGATTTCATAGTACATGGTGGGGAGAAGGCAACTCTGGGGATGTATGGTCAGGGAATATTGACTATTTTCGGCTGACAGAAAATTTAAGCGGCGGTTTTGTGGATGCGCAATTTGATGCTGAAAGAACGATGACCTCCATGACTATGTTGGCTGAATCGCTTGCAAAATTCTCAGATAGTGGAATCGCATACAATATGTGCTGGGACAGGAATACGACCCAAGGCAAGCTCGATTATTATCAAAGACTTCTGGCAGTCCGCAATGTAAGATGGGTCGGACATGCATATGGCAGTGCAGGCCCTTATGGACCGGGGTATCCCGACCACATTACCTGGAAAGATACGAAATTAAGCCTGCACCGCCAGAAAACACTGCAAGCATTTATTGGCAATGCAGTAAGCCAGCCTAAGGTAGCGATGATGTATGTATGGGAGTCGGTCGCTTGCTTCAACAATGACAACATGCATTACCACAAGCTAAGCATGAAAGCTTTACTGGATAAGATGCTGCTGCGCAATATCGAAATCGATATCATACCTACTTACGATAACAATCTATCAAGATTCGATACGCTAATCGTTTTATGGCCTGCGATGCTGCCTGAAGCGACTTGGAAAGAGATCAAGGAGTATGCGGCCTCTGGTAAAAAAATCATTTTCATCGGTCCGCCAGCACAATACACGGTTGAGGGACGCGATATAAGCGGAGAATTTGCTGAATTAACCGGTGCTGCTGTCGGGGATCTATTCTCCAGTAATTCCTATGAGGGAGAATATGAATATATCGCATGGGATATGTGGTTTACAACCAACAAAATTCCTATGCAGTGTTATCCTATGCAGTCCGTGGATAGTGACACTCAACTGAGTCATGAAGGGGACATTCTGGGGGTCCAGAAAAGCAACGTAGAATATTATTCGTTCGAAATGCCATTGACCCACTATTTCAACACTATTCTTAGTGAGCTTGAACAATATTGCGAGGTGAGGCTGCCTGATGGGATAATTTCAAAAGTCTCCCATGATGGTGATATCTCAGTTATTACTCTCACAGGGCACTGGGGTTCAAAAATCAATGCTGCTTTTCAATATAAGGGCAACCAACTAACGATTACTAACGGGAATTTAGTCGGAATAAAATTGCGAGCGGATACAATCATCGAGATCATTAGTGAAAAAGATTGTCGGATTGAGCTCAATGGCTTGACCAATGATTATGTGATTATTTGAATGTATTTAATATAGAAAGAAAGAGGGTTAACTACCATGACACATACAGTTGATAAAGGAATTATTTACGCGGAGAAAGGGATTCCTGAGACACCAAGATGGTTCTCAGACAGTAGATTGACATTCCAAATGGATGAAAATTCAATCACTCAGGTCGATTACCGTAATCCATTGCAATCACGGGGAAACCACACGATATTCCTCCAGAGGCTTTGGGATGGATTTCGATATTTTCTGGAGCGGAAACAAGTGGTTTACAGGTTGGACCATAATCAATCGAAAATATGGCCGTTTGGGCTTGAATCGCAATGTGAGTTTGAAGGCTCCCTATTGAAGCATCAGATGTTTGCAGTTGCAGATTCGATTGTAATCCAGCTGATTACACCAGCTGATCTGCCAGCTGATCTCAAATTTGAGCTTGAATTTTATAAGGATTACGGCTTGGTTCCCGTTGATTCTCAGGATCCGCGTTTTGGCAGCGGCGGCGCGGTCCGTACCTGGCAGGAATGGGAGTTCGACGCGGCAAACTCTATTTTGCTTACTTCGATGGAGGATCATTTTAAAGAAAGAGAGCCTGAGCATGAGGAAGAAGACATCCGCACGTTAAACCTTGAGCGTAACGAGGAACAGACAGCTCCACTACACATTGGGATAAGCGCTGATTTTCCGTTGAGCTATGTGAAACGCCCGCTTAACCCAAAATATATTTTAATGAGTGATGAGATGCTTTTGCCTAATACATGTTATAGCTTTGTAATCACTTTTGATACAAATAAGCAAAATTTGCTGGTTAAAATGAAGGATCTAACCTCCAACTTAAAACCATTAATCGCCAACCAATTCAAGCGTTATCAAAGCGTAGCTGATCAATCGCCGGTATTAATTAGCCCATATAAAGAATTGAATGATTTTATCAGCTTGGTTCCCATGTACCACGAATCCTGCAAGGTTACGGATACTCCAGGTGCGATTAAAGCCAAGAATGCGAACTACTGGGTTTGGGGCTGGGATGGGATGACGAGCAACTATGCTTCGCTTTATTGGGGAGATCAATCGTTTATCCAGGAGATGCTGCAATTCTACGAGAATACAGCTGATCCTGAGTTAGGTATTGGCCATAGTTTTGGCCATAATATGTCTCTGAATAGCATTAGCGAACTGCCTTCGCAGAGCATGTATATTTCATTGCTGCAGCAGTACTATACAATAACGGGTGATCTGCAGGAAGTAAAAGATAGATACCCATTCGCCAAGCGAATTTTTAAGTTAATTAAGACCCGCGAGGTTCAAGGAACAGGCTTCTGCGAATCAACCTCGTTATTCCCGGATTACCCGTTGTACATGAAAGAAACCGGACATGATATTAGCGGCCTGAATAATACGATTTTCTATTGTGCTGCAAGATCCATGGAATATTTAGCCGATCTCGCAGGCGATCTTGAAATGATGCTGGAAGCCAAAACAACCTTCACCAATATCGAAAAAAACTTCCTGCCGCTGTTCTTTGATAAAGAGAAAAAGTTCATTGTCAGCTCCATTGACTCCGAGACCTTGCAGCAAAGAAATTCGTTTAATTCGAATGCGGTTAAATGGGAGAACAGCTATTGCGGAGAGCTAATGGAAGCGATTAGTGCGGATTGCTTGTCTTTTTTTGAAGAGAATATCGTGTGCAAAGCCGGATTGAGGGAGATCCCGACTTGGTCTGAGGCCTATGATGCAGATGCCAATCAGCTGCATTGCTGGTGGCCAGTGACTGGCGAATATTACATGAGATTAATTAACGGCAATAACCGCGGTGATTTGATCAAGCAATGGGTCGGTTGGGTGAGCTATTGGACGAAGAAGCTGACATGCCCAGAAGGGATTTCTTGTTATATCGATACAGATGAACCGGATATTGACCGCTGGAATACAGCTAAAGGCATGTGGCACGCTTATTCGATGCGTGGCTTTTATCAAGCGGCCATCCATGGAGTAGTTGGTGTGGATATGGAAGCAGGCGGTTTAACATTCTATCCGTACGCTGGAGAGGAAATGACCCTGCAGGGGCTTCACTTCCGCAACAAGCTCGTAGATATCGAGATGAAAGGCAGCGGCCCTTATATTCAGTCGATCATAATCGATGGTCAAACGCTGCTAGCAACAAATAAGCTGCCTGTTGATTTAATGGGCGGGGAAAAACATGTGTCGATCTCAGTTAATAGAGTCGCAGAAAACCAGTTTCCAATCTCGATCCAAACAGCTTACGGAATGGATTTGCTTAATTACCGATATGAGGATGGTATTATCTCTGCAGATGTACAAGGATCCGGAACTAGTCGGCTTAAGCTGATAGCTGCTGGCAGAAAGCCAATTGTAACCAAGAACGGCATTTCAGTTGAAGTTGACTATGATTCTACTACGGGTAAAGCAACTGTAGAGCTTGAGTTATCCGTAGGTCAATTGGATGTGCTGGAAATTAGAGGAGGTAATCTCAATGGGGCAAAAAATAAAAGTAACCATTTGGAATGAATATCGACATGAGAAGATCAATGAACAGGTTAAAAAAGTTTATCCGAACGGGATTCACGCACCGATCGCCGAAGGATTGGCAGCCCATTGCGACATTCGTATTGCAACACTTGACGAGGTTGAGCATGGACTAACAGATGCGGTACTTGACGATACTGAAGTGCTAATCTGGTGGGGACATACGGCGCATAACGAAGTGGCAGACGAGGTAGTTGAGCGCGTTCATAGACGAATCTTAGCAGGGATGGGCTGTATCATTCTCCACTCTGCGCATTATTCCAAATTGTTTAAGAAGCTGATGGGTACTAGCTGCAGCTTGAATTGGCGGGATACTGGCGAGAAGGAACGTCTTTGGGTGGTGTCTCCTGGTCATCCAATTGCCCAAGGGATCGGCGCGTATTTCGAGCTGGAGCAGGAAGAAATGTATGGTGAGCATTTTGATATTCCAGTTCCAGATGAGCTGGTATTCGTTAGTTGGTTTAAAGGAGGAGAGGTTTTCCGCAGCGGCTGCTGCTACCAACGCGGAATGGGTAAAATCTTTTATTTTCGGCCCGGTCATGAAACCTTTCCAACGTACTATGACGCTAATGTGCAAAAAGTAATCTCAAATGCCGTTCAATGGGCAATTCCGACAGAGAGGCCATCTCCTTTGTATATGGATGCAGCTCCGCTCGAATCATTACTATTATAAGAAGAAACGACTTTATACTCATGCTTGATAAAGTAAAGGAGATATTCAGATGATCGTTAAGAATACGCATGAAATATCGGATGAATTGTTGGAGGAGCTGAAGCTTGTCAGCGTATCTACAGCCTCGCATATGCTAGTGGAAATGGGGTATAGGAATGCCTATATGCAGGGGATCTTGCCCATGTGCTTCCCTGAGGGGCAGGACAGTGCGGTAGGGCGTGCGGTTACATTGCGCTTTATTCCACTTCGAGAAGACTTGGTTATGCAACAATATGAATCATTGACAGAATCCCCGCATAGAGAGGCATTGGAATCTATCCGTCAGAATGATGTTCTAGTTATTGATACAGGAGGACATATGGAAACGGGTGTCTTTGGAGATATCTTCACTCGACGTCTGCGTTACTTAGGCGGTCAAGCTATCGTGGTTGATGGATGCATCAGAGATTTGATTCGGATTAAGGCCGTGAATTTCCCTGTATTCTCTAAAGGAGTACACGGTAGTGCGATTCCGCGTTCGCTCATGTCGGTCGGATTTAATGAGCCTATACGATGCGGTGGTGTAGGGGTTGTGCCTGGAGATATAATCTTAGCTGACCGAGACGGGGTAGTGGCTATTCCACCTCAATGTGTCGAGCATATCATTAAGGTCTCAAGAGAACACGATGAGCTTGAGGAAAGATGGATTAAGCTTAAGCTGGATGAGGGCGCTTCCCTGCATACCCACTATCCGCCTAACGCTGAAGCAAGACAAGAATTCGAGCAATGGAAAAAAGAAAATGGATTTGTCTAAACAAGGGGGAGCCATCATGAAACAGATTAAAGTGGATTTGCCGTTTATCGAGCCTCCGGAGTGGGCATTGCTGGAGCGACAGCTGATTGATCTAATGAATGAGGCGGTTGATCCGCTTATCGAACGATATATACATCCAGATGGCAGGATTAAATGGCCTCCGACAGATGATCATGTTGGAATTGATGCTCTGGATGATGCGTATGAGAGTTTCTTTAACTGGCCTTTATTCTATGTAATCGGGGGGCATGAGAAATTCCGCGAGCTTTCCTTGAAAGAGTATGAAGCCGTAACCAAACAGTTTGCCGGCTACGACTCCGGTACTGGCCACAGAATGGTGGAGAAGGAATACGAGCAAGGCTACGACTGGTTCCATCAAGGCGAGGGTTATACTTTCTTCTATCATATGGCACTAATGGATCCAAGCCACGAAGTGAACAAAGCGCGAGCCATTCGTTATGCCGGCTTTTTTCTCAATGAGGATCCGGAAGCTATTAACTTCGATGAAGAGCATTATATCATTCCTTATCCACACTCTGGGAGCAAAGGGGCAACGGACCGAAATTTCATTCAGCATTTCGTTAAATGGTCCTATTTGGATTGGATGAGATATTACGGGCTGCAATTCCAGGATGTCCCTGGAGTTAATACAATTGAAGATCTTAAAGAGGATGACAATGCCTTAAGTATGGGAGCGGCTATCATTGAGCGGATGTCCAAGGGCGACGTGCCGTTGAATCTGCTAGCTACAACTATGGTTGCCAACGCCTATTTGCATACGGGTGAGGTTAAATACAAGGTTTGGTTGAAATCATATGTGGATGCTTGGATCAAGCGAACACAGATGAACAACGGCATTGTTCCAGATAATATTGGTCTAAACGGAATTGTTGGTGAACATAACGGAGGCAAATGGTATGGAGGCTGGTATGGATGGACATGGCCTCATGGTTGGGTAAGCATTGGGCAGGGGGTATCTGTAGCTGCAGAGAATGCGCTTTTATTGGATGGAAATCCCGATTATCTGGAATTCCTCCGCTCTCAAATTGTAGCCTTAGATGATCGTGCCGTAGAGTCCGCAGGAACTCGGTTTGTCCCTCATAAGCATGGTGACAAAGGCTGGTATGGTTACCATGTGGAGGGCGGGGATGAATTATGTGAAGACTATTCGCTGGAAGCTGCCACTAAAGGTCAGAATAAGAATGTGTTATGGAAAGATGGTTGGTTTGAATTTAGGCCAATTGAGGCTTTCTATCCGACTCACTTGTGGTACATGTCGATGGAAGACTCGGATAAGACCATCCTTAATAGACTTCGCAATTATTCAGATCCTGATTGGGAACATATCCGCTTCCGGAAGACAAAGGACCAAGGCGGCCACGATTACGCTTGGGTCTCTTACCTCGAGGGTAATTACGTGAACTATCCGGTTGAAATGCTTAAATTCAATATTTCTCAGGTTTACCAACGACTTGATTTTATGAAGATGGACACGCAGGATCCGGCAGATTACAAGGATGATTATCTTCAAATAAGAAACCCGATTACTGTAGAAGGTTTGCTTCAGCTAACGCTTGGCGCACCTTCACCTCTATACAATGGAGGTCTGCTCATGGCCCGTTTGCGATATTATGACGCAGATAGCAAACGTCCAGGACTACCATCTGATGTAGCTGCTCTTGTAGAAGAACTAGAGAGTGAAAGCACCATTGTACGACTGGTTAATCTTCATCCGACAAAATCACGCAGAGTCATTTTGCAGGCAGGGGCGTTCGGGGAGCATCAGTTTACCAGCGTTCAATATACGGTAAGAGGTGCAGCATCACAATCATCTTCCTTTAATTTGGGTGGTTCTACTACGACTGAGAAGCTGCCGTCAGGTATTCAACAACCCGTTGTCGGCACACAAATCCAGCAAATAGATGACAATTGGCTGCTCGTGGAGCTAGAACCTGGCTGTCATACAAAGCTTAATTTAGCAACAAAGCGCTTCGCTAACGATCCGTCATACAAGACACCTTGGAGCGAGGAGGATCGAACATGACTTCCCGAATAAATGCATTTAAAGAAATAGTGAACTCCTATAAGCTGAGAACCGCCGGAAAAACGATTCCATATGGAATTGGGTGTGCCTATCTGGGAAGAGACCGAGTAGATACGGAAACAATCAAGAGAGAGGCAGAGCTTTTAGCTATGGCCTACCATGAGGGCTTTCTTTATTATGATACGGCTGCTGCCTATGAAGAAAGTGAAGTGGTTGTCGGAGAATTTGTCAGTCAAGTTCCTAGGGAATCCATCTTCCTTGCTACCAAATCATATGTACTTAGAAACGTTTCCCCCGAAGAGGCTGCGGCAGAGATGAAATTAAGTTTGGAGAGCAGTTTGAACCGGCTGCAGACGGATTATCTCGATTTATTCCAAATTCACGATATCCTCAGCTTTAGCCATTTGCTTGCAGACAATGGAGTGCTGGAGATGCTGCTAGAGGCTAAACGAAGTGGAAGGATTCGCAATATCGGGATGGCTACTAGACAGCTTGAACTATTGGAAGCTGCAGCTAACCATGGGGAATTCGATACGATTCTGACTTTTTCGGATTACACGCCTGTTGACCCAAGTGCGGCAAATGTAATTTTATCCGCTAGCCGGTCTGGGCTTGGCGTCATCAATGCAACTCCGCTCCTTAGCGGACTTCTAACAGGCGAAGACCCAAATAGGATTAAGGTTCCTCAGGGACAAGCGCTTCAGTTATGGAGGCAGAAGCGGGCTGTAAAGTTCTATAAGTTTTGCCAAGAAAACAATCTGCCGCTTTTGACGCTTGCTTTGCAGTTTCCAGTAAGGCAAGCTGCAATTGATATCAATTTAACAGGACCAGCGAATGAGGGACAATTGTTAGCTACTTTAGCTGCGCTGACCAGTGAAATTCCGGATTCGACTTGGATGAAAGTGGAAAACTGGTACAACCAGGAGCAGGCTGATCTGGAGCATGAACCTGAACAAGAGGTATAAAGTTAATGTTAAGAATAGCGATCCTTTCAGTAGAGTTCTCTACTAAAAGAATCGCTTTTTTTCTAAACTTTTAATGATAGAATTCTATACCTGATAGCTGGGGATCGCCTGTTACTCGTACAAGATCAATGGTTAGAATTCCAGTGCCAGAGACAGTTGCCGAATAGGGGCCGAATTTCTGATAGGTATTGTTGGCCATAGTGCCAATACCTGTGGCTACTTGGGTTCCTTGCAATTTTACATTATAGCTGCGAAAGTTTGTCATATAATTCTCAACCGAATAGAGATAAATTTGGTAGCTTCCTGCGGGCAATGATGCTTGAGTAAGTGTAATATTGCAAACGCTGCACCAGATCCCCGTATTCAACATGGCATTCTTATTGGTGTCAGGAGTTGGAGTCCCGCTAAACGTAACACTGGTTGAAAAGAGACTGACCGACGTTGACGATAAACCGTTTGATTGTGCACTGCTGTAAGATATCCAGGACTTGCCGTCAATGGTAGTCGCGGGTCCGTTTAAATTGATTCCTTTGTAAAACGCGGCTGGCGTTGGTGTAGGTGTGGGAGTTGGAGTTGTGCCTAATGTGGTGACTGTATATTTATCAATATCGGCTGCGGGAGTATCTGCTGCATCTCTTTGCAGCTTTATAGTGTTGCTGGTTCCTGAATTAAGAGTAATGGATATTGAGGCTGTATCGGCAAAGGTATTCCAGCTGCCTGTATTTGCAAAGCTGTTTTGCAGCAGCTTTACGCCATTGATGTATAAGCTCAGTGACTTTGTGCTTCCAGAACCATTAGCAAACCGGATTTTCAGAGTAGCATTCCCTCCAGCGGCTCCATTTACATTGCTGATCTGAGAATATGCACCCACGTTGTTTAAAGCTCCAACCACTAATCCATTGGATGCATTACTTGCACTTTGCTGCTGTCCTCCACCTGCGTAAGTGCCATTCTCAGCTTCATATACAGCAGGATTACCTGGCGTTGGTGTCGGGGTTGGTGTGGGTGCAGTACCTGAATCCAAGACAAGCACGAAGTCAGAGTTTCCTGCACTATTGGTGCTTGGTGAGGTCCAAGTCTTTGAACCAGAATTAGCAGCAAAAGGCGAACCTGAAATAGTCGTGTAGCTGTTATTTGTAGGATCAAACCATCTGGCGGTTACGCCTCCCGAAATTTTGTTTAAATTGACTGTGACTGTACTGGCAGAAGGCACATAGGCGACTCCAAAGCTGGAATCACTTGCAACTGCTGATGAAACAAAGCTTGAACCTGAGCCATAGCCACTCGTGATAAAAGTATGTGCTTGATCGGGAACCAAATTATACCAAGTACGTGCAGTCATCAGATTTTTCAGATAACCCAAGTGGATTACACCAGAATCATTCAAGTGATTCTTCCACAAGCCTGACGGATCACTGGCGGAATTAATATTCCACAAAGCTCCGTTTCCGTATGCTTGACCAAATGCTCCAGAGAACATCGACCAGTAAGCGGCAGTGCGGACATAATAAGGGGTAGTATTATGCTCATTCTCATAGTTTGGCTCTGTCAGCATGGACGGTTTGATCTTTGGAGATGTCAGATTGTAGTCTGATCTCACCAGTGAATAAGCATTCGTAGAGCCTTCGGTATAGGTCTGAATCATATTGAAATCCAACCATGATTCACTCTGATAATACGCCGAGCCTGAAGTACCGCCATTCGGATGGTAGCTAATCAGCCTATTCGGATTTAATTGTTTAAGCCTCGTACCTAACTGTTTAACGGCAGCATCGTCCGTACCAGGCGCATGATCCCCCCCAAGAAAGTAAATTAAGTTATTGTAGGAGCCTAAGTAGTTGGGATTTGTCGCACCAGAAGTGAGGGTTGGCTTCTCCAAGGTTTCCGCTAATGAAGTGCCAAGACTAGTGGATGTCAGATAGTTGAAGTATCCATCCGCACTTGCACCAAACCAGCTTGTGGAGCCGACAACCAGCATGCCTCTTGAGGCGGCTTGATCAAGAACCCATTTGATATGGGTGAAGAAAGTGCTGTTGGGTTGGGTTAAAGTATGGTTAGCAAAAGGAGTGGTGCCATTGTAGGCAAGATCGATAAAAGGTCCTGTCAGCATGACCTGAATCGTATTAAACCCCTTGCTTTGACGATCATTCAGGTAATAAATCACATCTGCATCACTCATTTTCGAGGTTAGCATCCAAGCTGTATCCGCGTAATAAAAGAATGGCGTATTGTTCTGATCCACCAAATAATGCCCATTGGTGCTTACTTTAAGTGGGAAAACGGTGGCTGCTTGGGCAATTCCAGGTTTACCTATACCACCAAAGCCTCCTTGGACCAATCCAGCTAACAAGCAAAGCAGCAAAGCGATTTTAAATAACTTACTTGGTCCTCGTGATCTTGAAGCCGTCATCATTATTCATTCCTCCTCTATAATTTTGTATACCACTACACTATTAATTATAGGTTCATTATTTTCAGATAAAATATATTTATATTACGATCTTGTATTCTATTGTTATCTAGTTCTATAATTTTAGGATAAGAAAGCTGCTATGAGGAGATTCGAAATGAGTAAAAAGGTGCTTAATTTACTTAAATCAGCAGGAAAGTACTTTACGAGGAGAACGCTAAAATTTGATTTTATCATGGTGTTCACTTTTTCTGTGTTCATTCCAGCCTTGGTTATTAACCTCTATTACTTCAACAAAATCGACAAGTACGTTCAGGATAAAGTCCAATTTTATAACGAGGAAATTATTCGTGAGCTGGGCAGCAAGCTGGATTTTCTCTTAACCCAGGTGGATATTATGGAAAAACAGATGATTTCAACGATTATTTACACACAAGTGTTTGTAAACTACAGTGCCAAATCTCCAGTCGATCGAGTTAGCAGCGTTGATAAAACAGAAGCGGTTCTAAAAAACATCCGAATGGGCTTTTCACTTATTTTTGACGTATATCTGATGGGGAACGATGGAAACGCTTACTCTTCTAATTCCTCTTTTAATAAAAATACTTTAATAGGACAGGAATATTTAACTAAGCTGAATGAATCGGATGAAAGTCAGGATGTTGTCCCGACACATCTAGCTGATTATGGCATTATTCATCAAACCAATCCTAAGTACGTCATATCCTTTCTAAAAAAAACGATTTTGGATGTAGATAATAGCTCGAGCGGGGTTGTCCAAGTCGATTTAAAATACGAGGAATTGAAAAGAATTATAGAAACCGCTAACCAATTGGAGGTCCCTTTTTTAATCGTCACCGACGGTAAAGATCGGGTCTTATACGCGCAGGATGATAGCATGCTGGGTCAAGATTTCGCAAAGGTCCCATATAAACAAATGCATGCAGCAGATTTTTTTGGAGTAGAAAAGGAGCATTACAGCAAAGATTTTATCGCACTTAAACACACGCTTCAGGTGCAGGATTGGAATGTGTATACGATAATTCCTAAGGAGGGCATTTTCCACCAAATTGCCACTGTGAAGAACGTATCGGTTTTCGTGCTTGTGATATCTTTGTTATTCTCGTTTTTTGCGTTTAACTTGTTATCGCGAAATATTATTAGGCCGATTACGATACTCGTGAGAACGATGAGAAAAGTTGGAGACGGACAATTAAATCTTACGGTTCCCTCGGTTAGAAATCGTGACCTGCAAATTCTCTCAAGCAGCTTTAACAGCATGGTTAATAAAATCGATATACTCATGAACAACGTTATTCAGAAGGAAAAGGAAAAAACGAGATCCGATTTATTAGCCTTGCAGGCTCAAATTAACCCGCATTTTCTATACAACACCTTGAATACGATCAAGTGGATGGCTTTAATGGAGAAATCAGAGCCAATCGCGAACGCGATTGTTTCTTTGGTTAATGTATTGGAATTTAGCAGCAAGGATTCCGAACGGATCATTCTGATTGCAGAGGAATTGCAATTTATTGAAAGCTATATTGCCATTTTAAAGCTGCGTTATGGGCAAAGCGTCCAAATTGAAATTCAGGTATCTGCTGAAATTCATCAGTTCTATACCTTGAAGTTTATTTTGCAGCCAATTATAGAAAACGCCGTCATGCATGGATTGGGCAAGAAAAATTATAAAGGATTAATCGTAGTTAAAGGCAAATTAGTCGACAACGATGTTTATTTTGAAATAGAGGATGACGGCGTTGGCATGATTGAAAGCAACACGGATAAATTGACTGGCTTGGGAATCCGCAATGTAGATCTCCGCTTACAGCTTCATTTTGGCGAAAGCTATGCCTTGCAAATTTTTAGCATACCGAATGAGGGCACGCGTGTAATCATCAAAATACCTATGATCTCCGAGGAGGCAAAGATAGGCTATGTATAATTTGCTTGTTGTAGACGATGAAGTCATGGTACGAATCGGGATTGTCAATTGTATCAATTGGACGGAAAATCAATTTGCTCCGCCACTGGAAGCCTCGAATGGTGAAGAGGCGTGGGAGCTGATTCAACGCGAGAAAATAGATATTGTACTTACGGATATTCGGATGCCGGGGATGGATGGACTGGAGCTTCTTAAGGTCATCCACGAAAATAATAAACAAACGGAAGTGATTATGCTTAGCTGCCATAACGATTTCGAGTATGTTCGCGGAGCTTTGGAGCTTGGAGCTTGCGATTATTTATTCAAACCGGCGATGCTTCCTGAGGATATTCTTAAATCTATCCTTAAAGCCGTCCATAAATTAAATGATCGGGTTCAATTAGACGGTCGGGTGAAAAAGTTAGAGGAGCAGATTGAAGCGATTATCCCCAAGATCAAGGAGGATTATCTGCTGGACATCATTAATGGCAAGAAGACAAACCTCTTGGATTTTCAAGCTAAAGCGGATGAGCTCAACATTACGTTCTCAACCGAGCCTACGGTGCTGCTATTGATTAAAATTAACAATATCAGTGATGTTCTAGCGAATAAATATAAAGATGCGGCTTACTTATTGAAATTCTCTGTCTTGAATATTGTTGCTGAAAATTTGCAGGCTTACCCCCATTGCGAAATTATTAGCAAGCAAACGGATGAATATATGGTGATTTTTTCTCATGGGGGAGAGAACACTAAGAAAACCTATGCTCGGGTAAGCGCCATTGGGAAGAATATTATCGAGTCTTTAAACCAGTATTTATCGCTGGTCATTACCATAGGTGTAAGTAAGGCAGATCATACACCAGAAAATCTGAAAACAGCCTATGAAGAGTCGTGTTATTCCGTGGATAAACGATTTATGCTGGGTACGCTGCGAACGATATTTTACGAGGATTCGGTTGAAGAGCGTAAGATGTCAAGCTTGGAATTAAGGAGCTTGTTGGACTCGCTCCATCATCACGATGAACCTAATTATCAGGGGAAAATTGCTAATTTGTTTCAAGGGCTGCGCGCAAATTCGTTTGTGGAGCTTTCAATCGCATTGGAAATTAGTGCTAACATTATCTCGATCTTATTCAAAAAAGTCGAAAATGAAGGTGTAATTGAAGCGGTTTACGCCGCGGAACCTGAAATTTATTCCAAGCTGTTTACCTTTCGACATATGGATGAAATGGAGCAATTTCTGCTGCAAATTGCTGAGCTGATTCAGAATCGCATCCAAGGCATACACCGTAAAGAAATTCAAATGGCGCTTAAATATATGGAGGAAAACTTAGGAGACATTGATATCAACTTAGGAACCGTAGCCAACCATGTCAACATCAGCCGTAATTATTTCAGCCGCTTGTTTAAAGAGACGACCGGCAACAATTTTATTGATCATCTAACCGAGATGCGAATACGCAAAGCTGAAAAGCTGTATCGGACTACTGAATTAAAAATTTATCAGATTTCCGAGCTAGTGGGTTATCCGGATTGGCGATATTTCAGCAAAGTATATAAAAAGCACAAAGGAAAACAGCTTTCGAGCATCCGCAGATAAGCATTAACCAAGCTTGGAGTTTTCTGGTTCCAAAGTCTGAGAGGGGTGAACAAATGCTTATGCAGAGAGTTAAATATCGGGCTGGCTTCTTAGTGATTATATTGATTGTGATTATGGCATTAAGCGGCTGCAGCAAAGATGATGATTTACCAGCTAATACGCTTAAGTTAACCTCGGATAAATCGAACTCGGCCGCAATAAAGCTAACTTTCGCTTATAATTGGACAGGAGCAGATGGTAAAGCAGGTATTTATGAGGAAATGCTGCACAAATATATCGATGCCAACAAGAATAACGTAATCATTGAATTGGAAGCTACTCCAGGTGATGAGCATATGGCCAAAATGAAGGTGGAAATTGCGAGTGAAACAACACCAGATTTGTTTATGTATTGGGCTGGAAGTGCCAATATTAAGCCAATGGTTGATGCCCAGGTAATTGTCAGTATGGAAGATTATTTGCTGGTTAGTAAAGCTGTGAAAAAGCAGCAATGGAGCGAATCCGCTTGGGATTCTTTTAAGGTGGGAGATAAGCATTACGGCTTGCCGGTTGAATCCTTTAAAGGATTCTTTATGTACAATAAAACGATATTCGACCAATACAAGCTAATGGTGCCGAAAACATATACAGAGCTGAAGCAGGTTGCCAAGGTGCTGCGGGACAACCATATTATTCCTTTGGCCATGAGCAGTAAAGGCGGCAATCCTGGGCACTTGTTTTATGATCAGATTAGAGACCAATTGCCGGATGGTGTATCCGATGCTAGTGATTTGGGCTCCACTTTTAAGTTTGATACGGCTTCCTTCAGATCGGCAGCAGCGATCATAGATGAGATGAGGTCCAACCAAATGTTTCCAGAGGACACCATTGAGAATGGTGACTGGGCTCCATCCGTTTCGACTTATAACGAAGGTAAGGCGGCGATGATTTACACTTTCCCGTGGATGATTGATGCCATTAAACCGGAAATTGTCCATGTCTCAGAATTTGCCGATTTTCCCAAGATGGATAATGCAGTGAAGGATCCTGCTGGTTTTACGATTGGCGGGATATCAATGGGTTTAGTTATTAATAAAAAGTCGTTTGAGAATCAGGCGAAGCAAGCTGAAATAGTTAAATTCGCCGATTATCTGGTATCGGATGAAATGTTCCGAGCTTTGGGTAAGGCAAGTATGTCGCCCGCCAAAAATGTTGAATTGGAAACAAAAGATTTAAATCCTTTATTTATCAAATACGTTGATTTTACAGCAAAAAAGATTAGCTATCCCCCTGTATATTCGACATTTCCCACCCAGGATACGGTAATTGTCTATAATTATCAAATGGATTCCTTATTTGCAGGTGCTGTAAAGCCTGGTGAATTTATCAGTACCATACAGAAAGCGATAGACTATAAAAACAAAAAGTAATGGAATATAGAGCAGCAAAAAGATCCCATCCTACCCACATAGGAATGGGTTTTTTTATGTGCAAAAAAAGGCCAAGAGACAATATTTGAATACATTTCCATAACATAAAACACCTTTTTAAATAGGGGGATAAACGATCTCTATTCGCAATTGCAATGTTCATAATTAAAGACGATGAATGATATTTTATGCTTATTTTTAATAAACAGGGTTCATTATATATTGTTCATGCAAGCATAATATCTCAAGGAGGATTACAGATGCGCAAGGGGAAATTAAGATTTGGTGCTAGGTTAATGGTTTTGGCAATGGTTATGTCAGTGATATTAAGCGCGTGCAGCTCGAAATCAGCTAGCGATGATAAAGCAGCAGCCAAGGAGACAGAGCATGCAGCGACGGCGGCAGCAACAGCCACAGCAGCAACAACGGCGACTCCGGAAGTTACTGAAGCACCAAAGGCCAAGGATAAGGTAAAGCTAACCTTTGCGTATAACTGGACAGGTACAGATGCTAAGGCAGAAATCTATGAAGGCTTGCTGAAAAAGTATATGGAAGAGCACAAGGACACAGTCGATATTACACTGGAAGCCACTCCAGGGGATGAGCATAAAACGAAGATGAAAATTGAGATTGCGAGTGGAAATCAGCCGGATTTGTTCATGTATTATAACGGAGATGCCTACATTAAGCCTTTGGTTGACGGCAAAGTGATTGTAAGCGCGGAAGAATATATGGCGGTCAGCAAAGCGGTCAAAAAAGAGCAATGGACAGACTCCGCTTGGGATTCTTTTAAATTGGGAGATCAGCATTATGGCTTCCCAGTAGAATCGTTTAAAGGATTCTTCATGTATAACAAAACGATATTTGATAAATACAAATTAACTGTACCCACAACGTATGCAGAATTGAAAGTGGTTTCCAAGGTGTTACGGGACAATGGAATTATTCCTTTGGCGATGAGCAGTAAGGGAGGCAATCCTGGACATTTGTTCTTCGATCAAATTAGAGATCAATTCCCTGACGGCATTGCAGATGCGCAAAATTTAGGAACATCGTTTAAATTCGATTCACCATCAGCCATAACAACAGCAAATATAATTGATGATATGAGAAAGAATAAAATGTTTCCAGATGATACGATTGCCAATGGTGACTGGGGACCTTCCATAACGACTTATAATGAAGGTAAAGCGGCTATGATCTATTCCTTCCCATGGATGATTGGCACTTTTAAACCGGAGATTGGAGCCGTATCCGAAATGGCGGCATTTCCAAAAATGGACAATGCCACTGTTGACCCTGCTGGCTTTACAATTGGCGGCGTTTCAATGGGCTTGGTAGTTAGCAGAAAACCATTTGAAGATATGGCGAAGCAAGCTGAGCTGGTTAAGTTCTCTGATTTCCTCGTGTCGGATGAAATGTTTAGTGCACTTGGTAAAGCAAGCATGACACCTGCGAAAGACCTGAAATTAGCTGTAACCGATCTAAATCCGTTGTTTGTGAAGTTTGTTGATTTTGCAGGCAAGCAAGGGATGTACCCTCCAGTTTATAACTGGTTCCCTACTCCTGATTCGGCTGCAGAATATTTCAGTCAGCTCGATTCTTTATTCGCAGGAGCCGTTAAACCGGATGCATTTATCAGCTCGATTCAAAAATCAGTTGCAAAAGCCAAAAAGTAATAGTAGGTTAATCAGCTAATAAGAGAGGGAGCAATCCCTCTCTATCCATGTAATGATTTGAGGGGATACCTATGAAAAAAGGCAGGCTTTCGTTTAGCATTATGTTTCTCGCACCAGCGCTGTTCATTTATACTTTATTTATGATGATTCCTGTAGCTTCCTCGGCCTATTATAGTCTTACGCTTTGGAATGGGATTTTTAATCCCAAATTCATTGGCTTGGATAATTATATGGAGATCCTCCATGATAGCAATTATTGGCTTGTGGCTAAAAATACACTAACTCTCATCCTATTTACCTTGGTATTTCAGGTACCGCCTGCGATTATTATTGCTTATATTTTGTTTAAAGTAAAAGTCGGTTTTAAGTTCTTTAGATCCGTCTATTTCCTGCCGGTAGTTGTAGCACCTATCGCAATCGGGATTATGTTCTCGCTATTTTACAATGGGGATTTTGGGCCGATTAATAAATTCTTTGATCTTGTGGGATTAAGCTCATGGAAGCATAATTGGCTTTCTGATATTAAAGTTGTCTTGTATTCCGTCATGTTCCCGCAGGTATGGCAGTATATTGGCTTATTTATTGTGATTATTCTCGCTGCTTTAATGTCCATTCCCGAAGACCTATTTGAAAGTGCAAAGATGGACGGTGCTACAGTGGTAAACACTTTTTTCAGAATAGTCGTCCCCTTAATTTGGGATGTCATTCAGGTTTGCATGATTCTTGCCGTCACCGGAACTTTAAAATCCTTTGACCATACTTGGGCTATTACTCAAGGAGGTCCAGGTCTTTCCTCGGCCTATCTTGCTGTCTATATTTATCAAAAATTCATCACAAGCGACTTTGGTTATGCCAGCGCTATTACGATCACCGTTTTAATCTATGCGCTAGCTTTTACGGTTATTTTGAAACGATTTTTCTCCAAAGAAGCTGTCCAATATTAAGGGAGGGTAAATATGGCTAAAACAACCGTATCATTAAAATATTTCTTCCTGTCGCTGTATGCCCTTACGACGATTTATCCCTTTTTTTGGATATTCACCAGCTCGTTGAAGCCAAACACGGATATTTTCAGCAAGCCGTTTGCCTTGCCAGCACACTTGAATTTTGCTAATTATGTTAAGGTATTGACCAAGGCTCACTTAGGCACGAATTTTATGAATAGCCTCTACATTTGTGTGTTTTCTGTTTTCATTGCTGTGCTGGTTGGCTCGATGGCAGCCTACATTCTTGCTAGAGTCAAACCGAGTTTGATTCTGTACACCTATTTTACTTTAGGCATCATGATACCGATTCAAACGATTCTCATTCCCTCCTTTATTTTACTTAAACAGTTTGACCTCATAAATACACATTTGGGTTTGATTATTGAGTATGTAGTGGGTAGACTTCCCTTGACGATTTTTATTATGGTTGCTTTTATGAAGACACTGCCTAAGGAAATGGAGGAAGCAGCTTTAATCGACGGTTGTGGAAGGGCTAGGACTTTCTTTTCAATTGTCTTGCCGCTCTCCAAGCCTGGTCTAGCCACCGTTGCTACACTTAGCTTTCTTGATTGCTGGAATGAATATCTTTTTGCCTATGTGTTGATTTCCTCAACAAAATTGAAAGTGATCACTCAAGCGATTTATGCTTTAAGAGGGCAATATATTACAGATTACGGGCTGCTGTGCGCAGGTCTGGCACTTATGATGATTCCTGTTATTCTTATGTACATTCTATTCCAAGAGCAAGTGATTAAAGGGATGACCGCTGGTGCCGTAAAGGGCTGAGCAGTAATCTAAGTGTCAAAGTTAGCTTTGGAGAGTGGTTAGCTTAACTGACGAGGAACTATAGCGGAGGAGCTTGCTATGTGCAGCTCTTCTTTTTATTGAACAGGCAGAATAGTTGAAAAAAGGAAATTAAATTTAAATCTCGAATATCTAATGTATTCGAATAGCTAAAAATTTGATGACAGACAGGAGTTAGATACAATGATAAAAGGTTTCGGAGGAGTATTTTGGAGAACTAAAAATCTTGAAGTTATAAAAAAATGGTACAGTGAAGTATTGAAGATTGAAATAGAAAATTGGAATGGGACTGTGATAAAACCCCAATTAGGAAATGAGACTATCTTTTCTTTCTTTACCGAGAATGACAGTTATTTTCCAACAGAACAACAAGTGATGTTAAATTTCCAAGTGCACAATCTAAACGAGACTATTAAGCATCTTGAACATATTGGTGTACCTCTTGCAAAGAAAAAAGAGATTAGTGAATTTGGAAAATTTGTTTGGATTGAGGATCCAGAAGGTCGACTGGTCGAGCTTTGGGAGAAATAACGAGTTGTAATTCATTTGCTATTAAGCTAACGGAGCAATAGGACAATATTAAAAAGGAGGCTGCCAAGTGGCAGCCTTTTCTTAACTAACGTGCAGCATTGTTGAATAGAACTAAGTGGATTTAAAGTAATGTAATGTTATGCTGAATCAGAATTAGAAACTAATAATATTAATTAAAGTATAATTATGTTAGTAAATGGAAAATGAGTTCTTTTATAACAACCACTAAGTGAAAGAGGTGTTTATGTTGAAAATATCTAAACTCTTTAAAGTGGCTATAGGAATTTTTTCCATCATTCTAATTGGTGCTGCTTTATTATTCGAATGCAATAAGTTGATGGAAATAAATAAAAATGCTTCATCAATCATTGCCATCGAACAAGAAATAAATCAACTTCAAGAAAATGAAACCATTAAAACTGATGAGTTGAGTGCTTCCAAAGTTATGATTGATTCGCTTAAGAAATCTGTTTCTGAAATGCAAAATCAAATTAATGCTACGAATCGATCTAATAGTGAGGATTTTGAAAATAAAAGAGTGGACAATGAAAAGGTGGAGCATCTATTAATAAAATTGCCGCAGGTTTCTAAGAAAATGGCAATTATTAAAAATGTAGTTGAAAAAGACGGAAGTACCTATTCAATTCTAGATTATGTTGAAATGTTAGGCGGTGAAGCAGCTGCTAGATCCTATATGGAGGACACCCAAGCTACACAAGCTGAAGCTGATGCATTTGTGGATTCATTTACAAATGGTTATTACATACGAAATAAGAAAGTGGAGCAAGACATGGTTCAAATAGAAAATGACGCTTTAATCTACGGGGTTTATGGCGATGCAGGTCCAAAATTAAAATATATGAATGATTCCGACTTTATCTTATACAACCAAAACAATAAGGATTCTTTGTTTTGGTTCTATTTTATTGACAATAAAATAGTGTACATGACTGAGCAATATCGACCGTAAATAGTTCTAAAGAAGTAGCCATTGGACACTGATTTAATTAGGAGGTAAGAACTCAAAATTTTTCTCAGCTGAGCGATAAGGAAGTTGAAATGATTGAAATTACTTCTTCTGATATTTGGGATAAAACAAAGTGTCAACTGTTTAAGGTTGCAGGTGAAACATTTATCGTAGCAAATCAAGAAGTAGTTCATATAGGTAATGGATTAGGTGGGTATGGTGTAACAAGTGCAGTGCCTTACGATGTCAATAAGGATGGCACCTCGGAGATAATTTATACATATTCATTTGGTTCGGGTATCCATCGCTCTATTATTTCATGGATTGATTTAATGAATTTTAAAGAGCATATTGTTGAAGATATACCAAAAAGAACGGAGTTTAGAATGTATGATTTGATGTTAAAAAATGAAAAGGATATGACAGTGGTTTATCGAATCTTGGATGAAAGTTTGTATAAACTCTGGTTCTAAGGAGACGACTTGTTTATGACCAATGACAATGACCAAAGTAATTATCCTGTCTGGGCGATGGAAACAGTAGAAATAAAAAAACCTGATCCTATTTGGATTGATCGTGGCATTTTTGAATGCAATGAACTATATAGGTTGCTTTTTCCATTTGGTGTCATTCAAGTGGAGCATATAGGGAGTACATCGATTCCTAATTTACCAGCTAAACCAATCATCGATCTAATGGCATGTATTCCTTCACTAAATGAGATAGACGAAATTATAACTAAATTAGCCTCAAAAGACTGGCATTATGTGCCGCCTGAATTAGATAAACTATCATGGAGGAGATTCTTCATAAAAGTAAAGAACGATAAGCGGATAGGACATCTTCATCTTATGCTGAAGGGAGAGGAACGGTGGGATAAACAACTTTTATTTCGAGATCGATTAAGAATGAATCCATCACTAATTATTGAATACACAAATCTTAAGAGAAAGTTAGCTCAGGAATTTATTAATGATCGGGAAGCTTATACGGAAGCAAAAACAGAATTTGTTAATAGGGTGACGAGATAAATTCGATATCTACATGAAAGTTGCATTCAACTACGGGTTACGAGAGTAAAGAAGTTCTATCCACGAGAGAGGGGAATGCGGATTGCTACAGAGATACATTAGATCAGATCAGGATAAATTGGAATATTTTATGGAAACTATGTATGTTTCCAGAGGATATGTCTTTGATCCTGAAGGGTCGCATTCAGATATTAGAAGTATTGAACTGCTATATTTTGAGACGGGAGGCGGGTTCTGGTTATTGAAGGAAGAACAGAGCGTTATTGGGACTATTGGTTTAAAGGGTATTGATTCTGAAAACAGAATTGGTGAAATAAAGAGGTTCTTCGTCTTACCTGAATATCAAGATAAGGGTTACGGCAAAAACATGATGAGCCAAATAATAGAATTTGCAAGACAAGCTGGATTAATAAAGCTGAGGTTGGACACTGAGAAACAATCTTATAAAGCGATGTCAGTGTTTCGAAGTTTTGGCTTTTATGAGATACCAAAATACAATGATAATGATATTGCTGAAATATTTTTGGAATTATCCATTGTGACATAACCTGTTGTACACAGGCTCAAATCAGTGAGTTGGCAAACAGGTTGTATAATGGTCAAAATGATTTACTATTACTTGAGATAGATACAAATTCAGTAAAAAAACCTCTTATTTATGAGGACTTGTATATGTAAATTAGGGTTACCTTAATCTTTACCCGTTAGTGGGATAAGTTCGGTAGAAACCCGAGTGTTACGAGAAATTCGTCAATATGCGCGAGTGCTCTATCCACCTCTGCCTCCGTAGCCGTATAGTTGTATAAGATAAAAGCATGCTTGGACTCCGGATACAAAACCAGTTTGACATGATTGCCCGCTTTTTTGTGGGCTTCATAGTATTTCACGGAATCCTCAGGTACGACTATAGTATCTTGAAGTCCTTGCAGAATTAGTACAGGAGGCTGCCCTGAAGCTACATGATAATAAGGCGATAACGATTTGGCAAGCTCGTTTCTGGCCAGCCAGCTAGAAATTTCATCCTCGCTCTCCCCGTGAACCCAAACATTTGGGATCATTTGCTTCCAATAAAGCGTCATATCCACAATGCCGTTGCAATCAATGACCACATCGGCTTTCGACGAAATCGAGAGTTCCTCGTTCGGAGCGTCATACTCTCTAATTGTTCCCAGACTGGCCGCAAGGTGTCCCCCTGCAGAATCCCCGGCAACCACGATACGCTTGGGGTCAATCCCGAGTGTACGCGCATGTTTCCGCAAGTAGCGGATAGCGGTCTTGCAATCCGTCAGACAATCGGCAACGGTAACGGCAGGCAATGTCGGCATCTTTTCCCCCGTTAGCTGATCAGCAAGTCTATACTGGACACTGAAAGAGACCGCACCCCGCCTAGCAAAATAATCACAATGTGGAATAAACATTTCAGCATTGCCTCCGGTCCAGCCACCGCCATGAATCCATACCACAGCAGATCTGTTATCCGTTTCTTGCCAATCTGTTGGACGTGTGCATAACATACGAAGCTCTGTTCCGGAAACAGTTTTATAAACAAACTCAGTTCGCATTAAAGACTGCTCGTTCATCATTTTATGCTCCTTTTTTATTATGAAGTTTAATCCGGATATTTGTACTGCTCGCGGAAAACGGCAGGAGTCACGCCTTGCAATAATCGAAATCGTTCGATAAAGTAGCTTGATTGCGAGAATCCAACCTCCAACGCAATTAATTTAACAGGCTTTGATGTCGCCAGAAGCATTTGTTTGGCCAACTCGATTCTCTGTAAGTTGAGGTACTCCAATGGAGGCAGTCCTATGTATTCATGAAACATGCGGCTGAAATAAAAAGAGCTAATTCCGCTTTGCTCTGCTAGATATGACAGGGTCAAACGCTTGCTGCAATTCAACCGGATGTACTCTGCCATGCTTTTAATCAATTGCTCCATGCTTCGTTTCTTGGAAGTCCGGAGGCTGGAGCCGTATAGGAGGAGATGAAGCGTTATTTCGTATAAGAGTGCCGCAAGCTTGGGGATAAGCAAGCTATCCTGGATACCGGACAGCTCCCATAATTCCTGAATAATTGCCAGCAGCGGTTCATTATCTTTGTACAAGAAGAGCCAGGCATCCCCATCAAGCGCTTTATCCCCTAGAATTTCACGCATACCTTTTCCGCTGAAGTAAATCCACCAAACCTCCCAGGGATCATCAGGGTCGGAACCGTAATTCTGTGCTTGATCACCCGAATAGAGGAATCCAGTGCCTGATTCCAAAATTAGCATTTCAGTCGAAGTCTTAAGCCATCCCCTACCTTTAACGATAAAATGAAAGTTGTAAGTGTGAAAGGGGTATCGTTTACCCTTAATAAGATGGGAGGGTTCATCAAAGATACGTCCAATGGCAATCGGATAACCGGGAAGACGGTCAAACGAAGGCTGAGCAAGAAATCGTGACTCATACATATTAGTCCCTGCCTTTTCGCAAAAAAATAATACTTTTCGCAATATTCATGTATATAAAGCTTTATAAATCTATTATATATTGAACTTATTAACACATCAATGACAAAATAGAAGTATAGGAGAGAAACGGATGGAATATACGGATTTCGGAAGAACCGGTCTTCGCGTTTCCAAGCTTGGGCTTGGAGGGGCTCCAATCGGCGGTGATTTTGGGGCAGCGGATGAAAAGGAAATCGAGAGAGTTATTCATGAGTCTTTGGATTTGGGGATCAATTTCATGGATACTGCGCCATTATACGGAATGGGGAAGTCGGAGGAGAGAATTGGCAAAGCGCTAATCGGCGGTAAGAGGGAGCAAGTAGTCTTGGCAAGCAAAGCTGTTAGAAGGGATTTGTCTTATGATTTCAATAGCACTATCAGCTCGGTGGAGGGAAGTCTGAAACGGCTTCGCACCGATCGGATAGACTTGCTGCAAATACATGATGTGGAAAATCAAGCTTATGACACCATTATCGATGAGACCCTTCCGGCAATTCACAAGCTTAAGCAGGAAGGGAAAGTCAGATTTATCGGTGTAACGACTAGGGACCTGTCTTTGCTGAAGCGCTATATGGAAACGGGTTTATTCGACTCGATCCAATTCTATGCCCGATACATGTTAATAGATCATTCCGCGTCACAGGAAATCCTGCCGCTTGCGCGAAAGCTTGGAATTGCTGTAATTAACGGCAGCGTGCTTGGAATGGGGATTCTGGCCGATGCACCTGCGTCCTTCCTAAATGAAGATATTTTGACGAATGCCGCCAAACGGATGGATGAGCTAGCATTCCTTAGACAATCTGAACCCAAAGGCCTCATCGAGCCAGCCATGCGTTTTAGTTTAGAAAACCCGGACATCCATGTTTCACTGACGGGGACAGCCTCAATGAAATCGCTTCGTGCCAACGCATCTTATTGCGATGGAATAGGACTCGATCCTGAGCAACATACATGTGTCATGGATTTGTTTCGAAACGCACCACCTTTATTCCCATAATTCCAAAATAAGGAGAGATATTCAGATGATTATTAAGAACACATATGATGTATCGGATGAATTGTTGGAAGAACTGAAGCACGTCAGCGTATCTACGGCTTCGCATACATTGGTGGAAATGGGTTATAGAAACGCCTATATGCAGGGAATCCTGCCCATGTGCTTCCCCGAGGGGCAAAGCAGTGCAGTAGGCCGTGCGGTTACACTGCGCTTTATCCCGCTTCGGGAAGACTTGGTCAAGCAACAGTATGAATCGTTGACAGAATCCCCGCATCGCTCCGCGTTGGAATCTATCCGCAAGAATGATGTTCTAGTCATTGATACAGGAAGTCACATGGAAACGGGTGTCATCGGAGATATCTTCACCCGCCGTTTGCGTTACTTAGGTGGACAGGCCATTATTGTCGATGGATGCATAAGAGATCTGATCCGTATCAAGGACGTGAATTTTCCTGTGTTCTCCAAAGGGATTCATGGTAGTGCCATTCCGCGTACACTCATGTCTGTCGGCTTCAACGAGCCCATACGCTGCGGCGGTGTCGGAGTCGTGCCGGGAGATATCATCTTGGCTGACCGCGATGGGGTTGTTGCGATTCCGCCTCAATGTATCGAAGAAATTGTTAAGAGTGCGCGAGACCACGATGAGCTTTTAGAAAAATGGATTAAGTTAAAGCTGGACGAAGGTGCTTCCCTCCATACTCACTATCCGCCTAACACGGAAGCCAAACATGAGTTTGAGCAATGGAAAAAAGAAAATGGATATGTCTAATCAAGGGGGAAGCCTGAATGAAGCAGATTAAAGTGGATTTGCCATTTTTTGATCCTCCTGAGTGGGCGTTATTGGAGCGTCAGCTTATTGATCTTATGAACGAGGCGGTTGATCCTCTTGTCGAAAGATATATACATCCAGACGGAAGGATTAAATGGCCTACTACGGATAACCACACTGGAATTGATGCGCTGGACGATACGTATGAGAGCTTTTTTAACTGGCCATTGTTCTATGTCATTGGGGGACATGAGAAATTCCGTGAGCTGTCCCTGAAGGAATTCGATGCTATAACCAAGCAGTTTGCCAGCTACGACTCCGGCACTGGCCACAAAATGGTCGAGAAGGAATATGAGCAAGGCTATGACTGGTTTCATCAAGGTGAAGGCTATACGTTCTTCTATCACATGGCTTTAATGGATCCAAGTCACGAAGTGAACAAAAATAGAGCGATTCGATATGCAGGTTTTTTTCTCAACGAGGATCCAGAAGCCATTAACTTTGACAAAGAGCATAACATCATTCCGTATCCGCACTCTGGAAGCAAAGGGGCAACAGACCGAAATTTTAAACAACACTTCGTCAGGTGGAGCTATTCGGATTGGATGAAATATTACGGGCTTCATTTCCAGGATATTGAAGGAGTCAGCAAGCTAGAGGATCTCAAAGATGATGAGAATGCCCGCCGTATGGGTGAAGCTATCGTAGAACGGATGTCACGAGGAGATGTGCCATTGAATCTGCTGGCTACAAGTATGGTAGTGAATGCCTATTTGCATACGGGCGATTCTAAATACAAGGTATGGCTGAAAGCGTACGTGGACGCTTGGATCAAGCGAACACAGGAGAACAACGGCATTGTTCCTGATAATATCGGGCTCAATGGGATTGTCGGTGAGCATAACGGCGGTAAATGGTATGGAGGCTGGTATGGGTGGACATGGCCACACGGCTGGTTAAGCATCGGGCAGGGAGTATCCGTAGCTGCAGAGAACGCACTTTTATTGGAGCGCAATACGGATTACATGGAATTCCTTCGCTCCCAGATCGTAGCGTTAGATGCGCTTGCAGTAGAGTCGGAGGGGACTCGGTTCGTACCTTATAAGTATGGAGATGATGGCTGGTATGGTTACGAAATGCAGTTTGAGAATGTGTTGTACGAAGACAACTCGCGGGCAGCTGCCTTTAAGAAGGAGAATAAGAATGTGTTGAGGAAGGAAGGCTGGTTTGAATTTCAACCCATGGAAGCCTGTTATCCCACTCATCTGTGGTACATGTCTATGGAGAATTCGGACAAATCCCTCCTTAAGAAACTTCGCAACTATGCAGACCCGGATTGGGAGCAAATCCGCTATTTGAGAGCGAAAGATCAAGGAGGTCACGAATATGCGTGGGTCTCTTATCTTGAAGGGAATTATCCGTCCTATCCGACTGAAATCCTTAAGTTCAATTTGTCCCAGGTATACCACCGGCTTGATT
Organism: Paenibacillus psychroresistens; assembly: GCF_009728935.1. Taxonomy (GTDB): domain Bacteria; phylum Bacillota; class Bacilli; order Paenibacillales; family NBRC-103111; genus Paenibacillus_AC; species Paenibacillus_AC psychroresistens. The sequence continues at coordinate 2,012,475 of NZ_CP034235.1, forward strand.
TCATGAAGACGGATACAGAAAATCCAGCCCAATACAAGGACGATTATCTGCAAATAAGGAATCCAATTACCCTGGAAGGCTTACTTCAATTAACACTTGGTGCACCTTCACCGCTATACAACGGAGGCCATCTTATGGCACGTTTGCGATATTATGATGCGGATAATAAGCGTCCGGGACTTCCGCCTGATGTAGCTTCTCTTGTGGAAGAGCTGGAAAACGAAAGGACGGTTGTACGTCTCGTTAATCTTCATCCGACGAAATCCCGAAGAGTGATATTGCAAGCTGGAGCTTTTGGTGAGCATCAGTTTACGTGTGTGCAATATACGGTTAGAGGTGCAGCGAATGAAAAGGATTCTCTGGAGCTAGGCGGTTCCACTACAATGGAGAAGCTGCCATCCGGGTTCCAACAGCCTGCTGTCAGCATTCAAACCCAGCAAATTGATGGCAAATGGCTGCTCGTGGAGCTAGAGCCAGGCTGTCACTCGACGCTTGATTTGGCAACTCGGCGTTTTGCGAATGACCCATCTTACGATGAGCCATGGGCGGAGCTCCACTGATTTTTAATTTTATCGGCAAAGAGGAGGGGTTAAGAATGAGAATCGATGCCCATCAGCATTATTGGCAGCTTGCTCGAGGTGATTATGGATGGCTTACACCAGAAGCAGGCTTGTTGTATAAGGATTATTTACCAAGTCAATTGGCCCCCTTGCTGCAGCAGCAGGGTATAACTAAATCGATAGTTGTTCAGGCTGCACCAACGATTGAAGAAACAGAGTTTCTTTTGGAGCTTTGTCATCAAGAGGCTTCCCTAGCTGGGGTTGTCGGTTGGTTGGATTTGGAAAGTGAGCAGTTTGAGAAGCAGCTTCGAGGTCTCATGCTTCATCCATACTTTCTAGGCTTGCGACCCAATCTAAAAATAGGCGGACCTAAGGGGTTAACTGTGAATCAAAAAGTCATGCAATCGCTTATGCTCATGGCTAAGCTTAATGTCCCGCTGGATTTACTTATTGTACCCGAGCATTTAGCTGAGATGATAGAGGTCTTGGAGCAAATACCGCATTTATGAGTGGTGCTCGATCATTTAGGAAATCCCTATATCTCAGAAGGAGTATTAGAGCCTTGGCACAGCGATTTGGAACGCCTTTCTAAATTTGATCAAACCTATTGCAAGCTTTCTGGGATGGTAACACGAATAAACAAAGAGCAGGATTTTGTTACGAGCATGAAGCCTTACGTCCAGCATGTTATGAGTTGCTTCGGAGTGGAGCGGGTGATGTATGGTAGCGATTGGCCCGTATGTCTGCTTGCCTGCAGCTATGAGGAAACGATATCTTCACTCATAGAAGCTCTGCCCCAGATTACCGAAATACAATTAAACAACCTTTTTGGTTCCAATGCTCAACAGTTTTACAGAATACCAAACGTTACCTAATTGAGTAGCATCACCACATAGCCTGTTTAATGGAAGTTCCCATGTAAATTACACATGGGGCTTTTGATTTTGTCTAATCCATACACTAGAATTTGCAGGGAAGTCCAGATCGTACAGTAGCCAAAGGTTGGAATAATCGGCATAATAGGATGGGGGGAGGCTGCAATAAATGAAGATTGGGATCGACAGAATTTATAAAACCAAAACATACTTCCAGAGAATTCTGCTTTCCGTTCTGCTGGTGACCTTCTTTTTCTTAATCGTCTCTTCTTTTGTGCTGCTTACAAATTCGGAAAAAACGGTCGTGGCTCTTCAACAGGAATCAAGCATGAAGATGCTCTCGCAAATCCAGTTCAACATTAAATCGATGGACGGAATGGTTAGAGACCTAACCAATCAAGTCTATAATGATAATACTGTAATCCCGCTATTATTTCAGAAGTATAATGAAAGATTCGATATTCTAAAGACACAATGGAAGCTTGATTCTATGGTCAGCTCTACATCTTATTTACATTCGATCCTTGTATATAATGGAGGAGCCGATCAATTGTATGCCGGAGGCATCTATTTGGGAGGCGATAATAGCGGCATTAAAGATCATTTTTTGGATTATCTGAAAAGTGATGGCAGCATCAGGAAGATGCAGCTAACCCCGATGCAGATTGTAGAGAATGGAAAACAAAAAGATATCTTTTCTTTTTTTATGTTCGATTCTCTCGATTATTACCATATAGGCGAAAGCGCACTGATTATTAATGTAAAAGCAGAATGGCTGCTCGATAATCTGAATTATATTAACCTGCTATCAGCCAAGCCAAACGAACATATTTTTATGATGGATCGCCAGGGAAAGATGTATCCATCTGATCTACTGGCTGAAGACGAGATGCAGGAGCTTCGAAGTCGGGTCTCGCTTCTCGGAAGTGAAGATGCTGCTTCGTTGCAGTATCAGACACTTGTTATTGGCAATAAGAAATATATGGCGACCGTTATACAAACTAATCTTAAGGATTGGTTTGCTGTCAGTGTAGGATCGTATAAGGAAATGTTTGGCAAGCTTACTAAGCTAAGACAAACGACTATTCTGCTGACGTTGTTGTTCATTGTACTCTCTATTGTGGCTTCGTTTATGATATCACGAAAGCTGTATAAGCCGATTGAGGATACACTGCGTGTTATGAAGCGCCATACCTTCGGTCAACCACCCGATCGGGATAAACGCGATGAATTGACCTTTATTTCGGATGAGTATCGGCGAGTTGTTGACCACCTTAATCAAGCGATGACCGAGCGGCATCAGAAGCAAGATATGATTAAGTTCGGATTTCTTCGCAAGCTGATTTCGGATAGTCTCTCGATTCGCGAAGAGGAGCTTAGAGAAGCGATCAGCGAATATCCGCTTAAAATCGATATAAGCGGCAGTCTGATCCTGTGTGCGATCCAAATTGATGGGGAAAGCTATCAGCACTATACACCCAAGGAGAAGCAAGTATATGAGTTTGCCGTTTCCAATATTGCCGAAGAGATTGTGTCCAGCCGTTATCCGTGTGAAGCAGTAGACATGAGGAATGGCAGCCTCATTCTGGTAATTAGTTTACCTGAACATCATGCAGAGCTGTTAAAAGCCTTGATCAAGGATGTTCAGAAAACGGTGGAGGAATATTATAAAATATCTATTTCTGCATCCATAAGTGATCCCTTCATAAGCCACACAGAAACGACAGCCCAGTATAATCTAGTTTTGCAGGTTATGATGTATCGAATCGTCTACGGAAAAGGATGCTTGATTCTAGCTGAGATGATGCGGACTCATATAAACAACGAGGATACCCAGATACCATACGAGCTAGAGCGCGGATTGGTTGAGGCCATTCGGCTGGGAGAGGCAGATAAGGCTGAAGAAAGCTTACGAAGCTTGTTCCAATATTTCACTAGATTTCAATATGATCAGATTATTTATTCCGTGCTGCATACCGTAGTACTCTTGAAGAATACACTGCGGGAAATGAATTATAACCGGCTCATTCCAGTTTCAGCAGACCTTCATTCGATCAACCAGCTTATATTTAAAAAGGAAACTTTAGATGAAATGCTCCTGCTGCTGTTGGATATCCTTAATGAGATTACGGCGCCTCAGATAGTGGAGGTTAATCGGCATGACACGCTGATTGATACCATAAAGCATATGGTGGAAGAGTCGTATATGGATGAGAATGTGAGCCTTCAAGGTATTAGCTCCATTCTGAAAATGTCTCCTGAATACATCGGGCGTATCTTCAAGAAGAGTGAATCCTTATCAGTCGCTGACTATATTCATGAAATAAGGTTAAGTCATGCTATTCATTTACTGGAAAACAAAGATTACAGCATTCATTTGATTATGCAAAAGGTTGGCTACGGCAACCAAAGCTACTTCTTCCGGCTATTTAAGAAAAAATTCGGCACTACACCCAAAGAATACCGATTGAAGAAGATGATTTACACGCAATAATTACACTTCGTCCTTGATGGACGGTTCATATTTAGGAAAGCAAAGACCTGGGGCAGAGCCCCAGGTCTTTGCTGCATCAAGCAGCCAATGGATTCGGAGATGTCATCCCCCCGAAATATCCACATTTTAGCTGAATATCAACATTGTACACTGCTAAAACGTAGGGAAATCCACATCGTACAGTTTCGGACAGCGGGCTAATAATGGCAAGATAAGAGCAAGACAGATAGGGGAGTAGCGAGATTAACTTCCGAATAAGAGAGAGTAGGAGGACGAAGCATATGGATGATCAATCGCAGTCTCTGTTGGAACATGACAATACGAAGCCTACTGCGATGTTAAGGAAGAAATCATTAATAAGTATAATTCGGAAAAATGGAGAAATTTTTTCGCTTACCGTTCCCGGGCTGCTGTACATGCTGATCTTTGCTTATTTGCCAATGCTCGGATTGGTTCTAGCCTTCAAAAATTATCGGTTTGACCTTGGTATTCTGGGCAGCGCGTGGGTGGGGCTGCAAAACTTTAAGTTTTTCTTCAACTCGGAGGATGCATTTCGGGTAACGCGTAATACGATTTTATATGAATTGGGCTATATTTTGCTCTCGACTTCGATGGCACTGCTGCTGGCCATTCTGATGAATGAATTAAAGAAAAAATATTTAAGATGGTATCAGACCGCGCTGTTCCTGCCACATTTTCTTTCATGGGTTGTGATTAGTTACATTACGCTTGCTTTCCTCGATCAGCAGAACGGGTTTTTAAATCAATTTCTATCTTGGTTTGGTGTAGACCCTCATAGCTGGTATATGGAGAAGGAGCCTTGGCCAGTCATATTAAATGTGGTTGCACTATGGAAAAGGATCGGCTTTGCTGCGCTGATTTATTACGCAGGCATTATCGGCATTCATCCGGAATACTACGAGGCAGCAAGAATGGATGGGGCTACACGGGTTCAACTAGCTAGGCATATCACATTACCGATGATTTCACCATTGATTGTGATCCTATTGATTCTCGCAATTGGAGGTATATTCAACGGAGATTTCGGGCTGCATTACTTTATTCCCAACAACTCTGGCATGACCTATGCAACGACGGATATTATCGATACCTATGTGTATCGGGCACTTCGCGATATTGGTGATATTGGAATGGCTGCAGCAGTGGGCTTGTACCAATCGGTAGTCGGACTTATTCTTGTGCTGACGGCTAACTATATTGTAAAGAAAATGAATCCAGATCATGCGTTGTGGTAGAACGAAGCAGATGCTTACGAAGAAGCTCAGAGTATGCTTACGATGTCAGCTTTGCTATAGCAAAGCTCTAGGGGAGGATAGTTATTGTGTCTTACAAGAAACAAACAGATAGCCATTCAACGGGTCTTATACATCTCTTTTTTATAGTCGTGACGGCCTTGATGCTGATACCGTTCATTCTCGTTATCTCTATCTCTCTTTCCGACGATAAGGCTCTGATAGCAAACGGCTATCAGCTGCTGCCGCAGAATTTCAGCTTGCTTGCGTACACTTATATTTTCGAATCGCCTATTTTGGTGCTGCGGGCTTATGGGGTTACGATTTTGATGACGATGATGGGAACGATTCTGGGTCTGCTGCTCACAGCGATGACAGCCTATGGGATTTCACGCCGTGATTATGCGTATAACCGAATTACGACATTTCTTGTCTTCTTCACGATGTTGTTTAATGGTGGACTTGTTCCTACTTATATCCTGATGACACATTATCTCCATGTGAAGGATACCATCTGGGCCATGGTGCTGCCGGGCTTACTTAGTCCTTTTAATATTATGGTGATGAAAGGCTTCCTTGATAAAATTCCGATGGAAATTGTGGAATCCGCGAAGGTAGACGGGAGCAGAGAGTGGCGGATTTTTTGGCAGATTATTATGCCGTTATCGAAGCCCGCACTAGCTACACTTGGCTTATTTATTGCCTTTAACTATTGGAACTCCTGGTTCCCAGCGCTACTATATATCGATAAGGAAAGCTTGGTGCCGCTGCAGCTTTTACTTGTGAGAATGATGAATTCCGTTGATTTCTTATCGAACAATGCTGATTTTGTTATCGGTTTGGGCTTGGATTTGAAGGATTTACCGAAGATCTCAGCAAGGATGGCAATGGCGATTGTGGCGACAGGACCTATGCTGCTCGTGTTTCCGTTCTTTCAGAAATACTTTGTTAAGGGAATTACCGTAGGCTCATTAAAAGGATAGTGGACACTTAGCGCAGAAAGAGAAAGGAGGTGGTTGGATGTAGTATATCTTTAAAAAAGCATGTAGGGATGATTTAGCAAAGTTTTAAACCATTTGAGGGGGATGTTCCATTGAAAAGTAAATTCGGTTATATGAATAAGGCCATTTTGGCAATTAGCTTCACGTTGTTGTTAAGTGCATGCGGTGCAGATAAAACAACAGAAAGTACAACAAAGCCAAGTAACAGCGTCTCATCAGAGGCGGCAGAAGCGCTGCCTGAGGTTGAGCTGGTATGGTATTATGGCCAATCCAAAGCACAATCCGATGTACAAACAGTCGAGGATGCTGTGAATCAGTATCTGAAAGACAATACCAAGCTGAATACAAAGCTTAAACTCAAGCCGGTTGATTTCGGAAACTATGATCAGAAGCTTAATGCAGTAGTGGCTGGTGGAGAGGCATTTGATTTAATCTGGACCTCGAACTGGAAATTTAATTACGAGCAGAATGCTGCCAAGGGAGCATTCCTCGATATGCAGCCATTGCTGGATAAATATGCACCTAAGCTGAAAGAAAGCATCAAGCCTGAATACTGGGAAGATTTAAAGGTAAATGGCAAGCTTTTCGCGGCACCGAATTACCAAATTGCATCCAGTCAGCGCGGGATGGTGATTCAGAAGCGTTTTATTGATAAATATAAGCTGGATTTGTCCACGATTAAATCCACTAAGGATGTGGAGCCATTTCTTGAGCTGCTTAAGAAAAGCGAGCCTGATGCAATCCCATACTCAGGCACATTTATCGCGAATGGTTATGGATTGGAACAGGTGAATGATTATCTGGTATATCGACCAAGCGATAAGACATTCAAGCTGGTAGATAAGGCGACGACATCTGAATACAAACAATTTGTTGAGATGAAGAGGGACTGGTTTGAAAAAGGATACATTAACAAAGATGAAGCCTCAATTAAGAACGGACTAGATCTACGTGTTAATGGAAAGCTTGTTGTACTTGATGGTGTAACGATCAGTCCAGGCGGGGAGCAAAGCGAGAAGAAGAATAACGGAGGCTTTGACGTGGTAGCTGTACCTATCACTAAATCTCAATTCAGTGGCTTCTCTTCCACCCTCACAGCCATCAGCAGAACATCAAAGAATCCGGAAAGAGCCATGATGCTGCTGGAGCTGGTTAATTCGGATTCCAAGCTGTTTAATCTGCTTTCCTTCGGTGTTGAAGGCAAGCATTATACGAAAATTAACGATCAAACGGTTAAAGTCAATAACGATGCCGGCTACGCTCCTAATGCAGCATGGATATTCGGTAATGTAACGAATGGCTTTCTAGTAGAAGGACAGCCGGCAGATACTTGGGAAGCAACGAAGAAGATGAACGATGCCGCCGAAATGAAAGAACTGCAAGGCTTCAAAATTGATCCCGAGCCGATCAAAACGTGGATGGCTAACCGGAAAGCCGTAGAGGACGAATTCACTAAAGCGCTCGATTCAGGCTCCGTCGATCCGAACGTCTATCTTCAGCAGTATATCGATAAGGTGCAAAAGTCAGGTTCCGAGCAATTGATTGCCGAGGTACAACGTCAGTTGGATGCTTGGCTGCAGGAAAAGGGCAAAAAGTAGTCAATCAAAATCAAGGAGAAACGTCAGAGGGGTTTGCTGCAGTGTATTACTATTGCCTGCGGTAGACCCCAATGAGTCTATGCTATAAATACTAGCTTTGTTAAAGCAAAATTCTAAGGAGGAATAATAATGTCTGTCTGGTTTCGAAAAATCAGTCTTTTTCTTGTGATCAGCATTTGTTTGTCGGTGCTGCCTGCCGTTCCGGGTGCAGGAATTGCAGCAGCCGCTGAGGATCTTCGACCAACGGTGATTATGGATGCCAGTTTAAATCCGAATGCGAGCCCAAACGCAACTGGCTATTATGAGTATCCACAAGGAACAAGCAACAGTTGGTATACAAGCACCAATGTAACGGCAGTGCCTTCGTATAATAACACCTTTACTCGCTATGGTGTTGGTTCCTCCGTCTATGCCACATGGCGGCCTAATCTGGAGGAAGGCAAATATAAAGTGTACATCTGGAAGCCTGTTCATACGAGCTCTTCAACGAATGCTAAGATCTCGGTTTTCCATCAAAATGGAATGACCCCAATCACTATGAATCAGACAATGGGGGTAGCAGGGTGGGAGGCTGTGGGTGTATTCAGATTCTCTGCAGGAACGAGCAATCTGGTCAAGCTATCAGGCTCCGGGGGATTCCTGAGAACGAGCGCGGTTAAATTTGAACCGTCTAATGAGGCTATTAGCCAGGAGCATGGATCGAGCAATATGCAAGCGGTTACAAATGTGGTTTATACGCAATCGCTATATGTATCTCCCAATGGGAATGATGCCAATCCAGGTACACTGCTGGAGCCGCTTCTCACTATAAACGAAGCTCGCGATGTCATACGGACGGTTAAGCAAACGAATGATGGCGTTTTGCCAACAGGTGGCGTTCAGATTTATTTCCGCGGGGGAACTTATCGTGTATTAGACACGCTAGAGTTTAACTACTGGGATTCGGGTACTTCTGATTCTCCAGTAACTTATCAGGCTTACGCAGGTGAAGCTGTCCAATTTACTGGAGGGTATTCGATTCCCTCAAGCCAATTCGCAGCTGTTACGAATCCGGATATACTGGATGCGTTACCGCTGGAATCGAGAGCTGATGTGCTTGTAGCTGATCTGGCTCAATTAGGCATCACGAATTATGACGTGCTTGCGCCTTTGAATCAAAAGGTACCGCCTGAGCTGTTCTTTAATGGAAGCCCGATGACGTTATCCCGCTGGCCTAATGCCAGCTACGCCTTAACTGGCAATGTTGAGGATCCGGGAACTCGTTATGATGATGGGAATACACCAAGAGGCTTTACGTTTGAATATACTTCTGGCAATCCGTTGCGCTGGACGAAGTCTAATGATATTTGGTTAGCAGGCTATTGGATGTACGATTGGGACATTACTTTTGTGCCTTTGGATTCCATTGATGCTACTAAAGGCACGATCAAGACCAAGAAGCCAAGCTATTATGCGGTAAAGAAAGGTCAGCGTTACTATGCTTATAACGTGCTAGAAGAAACTGATCAGCCTGGAGAGTGGTATCTCGATAGATCAGATGGCAAGCTGTACATGCTTCCACCCGCAGCTATGACAGGAGCAGACATCCAGATGTCATTGTTCAATAAGCCGCTAATGATGCTATCGGAGGCATCGCACCTTACTTTCAAGGGGATCACCTTCGAAAATAGTCGCAGCAACGGTATTATGGTCAATGGTGGAGTAGAAGATCATTTCGAAGGCTTGACCGTCCGTAATTTTGGTCTGGATGGGATTAATATAACCGGAGGTACACATCATTCTGTATTAGGAAGTGATGTGCATAATACGGGCTCCAATGGGATCTATCTCGATGCTGGCAATAAACAGACACTTGAACCTGCAAATCATCGCATAGATAACAATGTTATTTATGAATTTGGCCGCATTGCCAAAACGAATAAAAGTGGAGTTCAAGTAAGGGGAGTTGGCAATGAAGTCACTCATAACCGAATTTATGATGGACCGCACCAAGGTATTATTTTTGACGGGAATGATCATTTGGTCTCATACAATGAAATATTTGCCGTGAATCGAGAGGTTGAGGATGCAGGAGCGATTTATAGCTTCCTCGATCTAGCTGGGCGAGGAACTGAGGTCAGCTACAACTATATTCATGATGTAACAGGCATTCCCGGACCGAGTGGTGTATGGGGGATCTATCTGGATGGCGGGTACAGTGGTGTTAACGTCATTGGAAATGTGATTCGCAATGTGACGCATGGTATTTTCAGTAATGGCGGCAGAGATAATATTATGAAGAACAATTTGCTCATCAACACTAATCAAAGCTCGATTTTCGTCCAGAATCACGGTTTTGCCAAGTCCTATGATCCTAATGATCCACTTTCACTGGTATACAAGCTGATGACCGTTCCATATGCCGGACCTGTTTATGCCAAGTATCCTCATTTGGCCAATATTTTGCAGGATGAAGTCGAGAAGCCCAAATATGTTAAAGCCATGAATAATGTGATCGTGAATGGAGCAGCCATCTACGTTCATGACTATGCCCTGCCTAGCGGCGTATTCGCTCCCAATTATTCAACGGCAATAGATCCAGGGTTTATCAATCCATCAGCAGATAATTATGGCTTGAAGGAGGATTCCGTTGTCTTTGACCAGCTGCCCGATTTTGAACCGATTCTTTTCGATCAAATAGGCTTATACACGGACTCAGTTAGACCAACCATTCCCCCAAAGAATGTCCAAATGTTCGGTGGAGTTACGCTCTACCCAGCTGAGAATGATGCTGATCCGAATGGATTAAAGCTTAGTTGGGATCCAGCAGTGGGGTCCAAGCAATTCCGAATTGTTGTCGCTAAAGATGCAGAGTTTCTGCAAATCGTAAAAGACTCGGTGACAACTCTGCCCTATGCGATTATTGAGGGGCTAGAATACGGTCAAACCTATTATTGGAAAGTAGAAGCTGAGCCGTTAGTCGCATCTTATGGTACACAATGGAATGTAGGCGGCAGCCAGATCTTTAATACATTATTGGCTAAAGATAAGCTTGAGCATCAGATCGCGCTGGCTGAAGCCCTTCATTATTATGCAGTGGAAGGGACGGAAGGCGGACAATATGCAGGCGGAGCGAAGGCAGGTCTTGTGGACGCGATTGACGCAGCTGAGCTGCAGCTGAACAGCAGTGGTCCCTATGACGGATCATTAGAAGATTTGACAGAGGCAATTGACAGCTTTCACACGGCAAGAGTATCTAGCGGTACCATTCATACGGCGGTAGCTGATGATTACAACGGAGTGACAATTGGCACACAACCTCCTTATGTCAATGCTGCGGGAACCACAACAGCGAAGTATACGGTGGTTGCTGATCCAGATAACCCAACGAATCGTGTAGCCGAATTAAATGATGATACAGCAACTGGCTCTATGGTAGTTAAGCGACCGTTTCTTCCAGCTGAGCTGAGTATGAACGTGAGCTTCCGCGTTCGACTAGAGAAAACGAATACACTGATGAAGGTGTTTTTCCGAACGGGCCTTTACACCGATCCACTGAAGATTTCCTTTATGCCAGATGGGTACCTGGACATTAATAATGGACAGTATCGTACGCCTTATGCGAGCGATACCTGGTATGAGATCAAAGCGAATCTGAATTTTCAAACTCGAAAATATGACTTTTATATCGACGGCCTGCCAGTAATTACCCAAGGCAATCTGCTCAGTCTTCCTGACTTTGATGTGCCGGATTATTTGCAATTGGATCAAATCGGTATTGCTACAAGAAATAGCAGTCTGGCGGATGATCTCTATATAGGTAAATATTATTTTGATGACTTCAAGATCACTTATCCCGAGAAGGAAAGAGATAATGCTTACTTGAAGGACCTTTCTATCGATGGAGAGAAACTGGAAGCGTTCACGCCAGATCAAACCACCTATGATGTTGCTTTACCTGCTGATTCTGCCTTTTCGCCTATAACCGCAACGGTTGCAGATTCTCTTTATGGCTTGCTGCATATCTCAGCTGCGACAGGAATTCCTGGTAAGGCGATACTCACCGTGCTTCCACAAAATCGAAGGAACGCTATGCAATACAGCATTAATTTTATTTCAGCGACATCGGATAAAACTTCACCGACCGCTTCCGTAGCATTCAGCAGTACAGCGACGACGAGCGATAGTGTGACCGCCACCATCACGCCAAGTGAACCTGTAACGATTACGAACAACGGAGGTGCAAACAGTTATACATTCTTATTTAACGGCAGCTTCACCTTCGATTTTGTCGATGCGGCGGGTAATCTGGGCAGTGCGACGGCTACTGTAAGCAACATAACTAACAAAAGTACCGGAGCACCGGGAAAGCCCGTTCTATCAGATGATAATGGGTATGATACGGGCATTCTTGACGGTAATTATAAAGTGAAAATGGATATGTGGTGGGGAAATAACGGCAAGCTTTATAAGCTGTTTGAAAATGATAAGCTAATAGATACCCAAATTCTCACGGATAATTCACCGAATGCAGAGTCCACTATTATATCCGTTACCTACAAGAAGAATGGGACCTACCGTTATTATGGGGAACTGACGAATGCATTCGGCACAACGAGAAGCGATGTTCTGACTGTGAATGTCACACAAGCGACGCCGGCCAAACTGGTACTCTCCAATGACAATTGGGATGGAGACGGGAGCTTCAAAGTCAGCATGAACTTGTGGTGGGGCACCAACGGGACAACGTATCGTTTATATGAGAATGGGGTTCTGATAGATTCACAGGCGCTTACCGACCAAACCCCGCAGGCGCAGTCTACAGTGACAATAATCCATAATAAAACGCCAGGCGTTTATGAGTATCGGGGCGAACTCGTTAATTATGCAGGAACTGTGTCCAGTGAAACTATGAATGTAACAGTGACCCAATAAAAGACAGAGGGTGCATAGATGATTTACAAACAAACAGAATTGCTAAACGTCTCAGAATTGGTGGAAGTACCGAGTAGACCGGGTGTACTGCTACAACGATTGCCTGAGTCCACAAAAATCCAGCTGCATGAACAGTCCCAAATCCAATTTAAAAGAGCGGCTTGTTCGGAAATCCGGTTTGTTAGCGACTGGAATTCAGTTGATATTACCTTAGCATGTTATGGTGGAACCGGAACAGCTTTGCTCTATTACGGAGATTTTCAGGCGAGCCGGTACACTATCTCTGAAGAGCCATCTGATCTGAAATTGAAATTGCCATTCCCCGATTTTTTAGCGGCAATTGATTTAAGCAGTACGTCTTCCACCTTTTTGCCAACAGTTTGGAGATTAGTTTTGCATGGAGCCGAATTTCACCTTATCGATATCGTGGGTGATTCGATTCGTCCACCCTTGCCACATGAAATTCCCAAACGGAAATATCTTGCTTATGGAACTTCAATTACCTACGGGGAATCCGCAACAAGCCCTGACCTTTCTTATGTTAAACAAACAGCGTGGCGGCTTGGGGCAGATGTAATTAACCTGGGTGCATCTGGATCGGCCCATTGTGAGCCGGAGCTTGCTGATTATATTGCAGCTAGAACGGATTGGGATTTTGCAACCTTTTGTATTTCTATTAACATGTTTAACCAAGAGGTTCCTGTTGATATATTCCAAGTGAGAGCGAATTATATGATTCATACAGTTGCTTCGGCAAACCCGAATAAACCGGTCGTTTGTATAGGGCTGCTGCCGTCCTTTGCCGATTTTGGACAAGTGTGGCCAGGCCGCAAATTATGTGCTACTACGAATCAATATCGTGAAGCATTGCGCCATATTGTAGAACAAGCAAAGTTACCTAATCTATATTATGTTGATGGTAGGCATCTGCTAACACGTCACGGCGGTCTGACGAGTGACATGCTGCATCCTGGAAACCTTGGAATGATCGAGATCGGAGAGAATTTGGCAAAAGTTATCCTTCCGTTGCTGAATGAGGTACAAGTACCTCATTAATCGCTATCGTTCCAGTCAATAATACCTTTTAACATTGCTTGCCGGATAACACATGACAAACAATGTTCATTGGAATGCTAAACGTCGTTTAGGACCCTATTCTATAATGTTTATAACCGCTGCGGCCCAAATAAACGAAAAAAAACCTCTACGTACCACTCTCAATTTTATCAGCAACAAAAAGCACATTGTCGAGAAGTGTAGCATTTTTTCTCAGCGTTGTGTGGCAGCCTACTGCGTTCAGAATATTTTGATTCGAAATATTGAATAAATCCCTAAACAGTTGTTATTGATAGGATTTTAGAGAGAGACGGACGGACTGGAAATGCAATGCAAACAATAGAAACAACACGGATAGGTAAAATAGTGTATCTCAAAATCCTTCACTTGGTTAAAGGATGCTTTTGAAGATCTATCTTTGAGGTTTCGCTGGAACAGGTTATAGATCATAGATTTGTATGGTATAATTATAAAAAAATGTTGGAGTGTAGTTAATTATGGGAAATGATAACAAGGTTTTAATAGTGGATGGAATGGCTCTATTATTTCGTGCGTTTTATGCAACTTCATATGGTGGTTATATTAGAAAAACCAAGTCAGGAACGCCTACCAATGCAATCTATGGCTTTATTCAATATTTTTTTGATGCGATTGATACCTTCAAGCCAACCCACGTTATTTGCTGCTGGGATATGGGGAGTAAAACCTTCAGATCAGAGATGTATGATCAATATAAAGCCAATCGCATGGAAGCTCCAGAAGAGCTAATTCCACAGTTTGATCTAGTAAAAGAAGTTGTAAGCTCCTTAGGTGTAATCAATATTGGGTTGGCTGGATTTGAAGCTGATGACTGCATCGGCACTCTTGCGAGTCGTCTCGGTATAGATTCGGAGGTTTATATTCTAACGGGAGATCACGATATGCTGCAGCTGGTGACCGACCTGATCAAAGTGGTTATTATGAAACCAGGTAAACTAAATTATGCCGTTTATGACATAGCAAGCCTGCTTGTGGAGAAACAATTATCCCCTCAACAGGTCATTGATATAAAAGGCTTTATGGGCGATACAAGCGATAATTATCCAGGGGTAAAAGGAATCGGCCAGAAAACTGCTTTAAAGCTGCTTATTGACTATCAATCGGTAGAGGGAGTCTTGGAGAATTTGCACCTCCTGCCGAAGGGTGTTAAGGGTAAAATTGAAGCCGATTTGGAAATGCTGCATCTTTCAAGGGATTTAGCGAGGATTCGAATCGATGTGCCAATTGAATGCAGTTTGATAGAGTGTATTTGGGAGTTAAGCCACGATACAGCAACTAGTAAATTCGAAGAGCTGGAATTTGGTTCTTTGGTTAAGCTATTAGGAGTATCCGTACCAAAAGTACCAAAAGTGATTATCCAAGATCTTTTTGCACTTTAGAGTTTCGTTAGTCATACGCAAATCAAAAATCGTCCATAAGGGCGATTTTTCTATACCTAAAGATAGTCCTAGAAAAACAAAGATAGTTTATTCTAAATCAATAGTAAGAGATGGTAAACTTACATTATGTTAAAGTGATCAAGGGCTTGCCTCATAGCAGCGAGAGTCGAAAGGGGAAAACAAAATGTTAAAAAAAGCTATAACTTTAGTAGGCTGTATTGCTTTGTCGGGCTCACTTCTTGCAGGATGCTCAAGCTCGGATTCAAAATCAGCTATATCAACTGCACCATCTACTGCTGAATCTACAGATACGTCAGCAAAGAAAATTTCCGGGGAAATTTTATTCTATAGTCATTGGACAGATAGACAAAATGATATTTTCCCAAAATATATTGCTGAATTCAATAAGCTCTATCCAGATGTGAAAGTCAACGTTGAAACAGTAGGGGATACTTATCAGGATGGTTTGAAAATTAAGTTCTCTGCGAACGATGTGCCGGATGTTTTTGAGCCTGATAATCGCTTCAAGGAACAGATGATGCAATATGCGCTGCCTTTGGATGATCTGCCGATTACTCAGGATTTTATCGGAACCGAATATTTTAAAGGAACAGACAACAAAACCTACGCATTGCCTGAGGGACTCAATACTTACGGTGTGATTTATAATAAAAAAATATTCAAGGAATTAGCGCTTGAAGTACCAACGACGTTAGATCAATTTATCGCCGCTGCACAGAAGATCAACGCTGCTGGCAAGGTGGGGGTTGCCTCCGCTGCAAAAGCCAAATGGCCGTTGCAATACTATTGGCAGTCTGTACCGTTGCAGCTGAGTGGAGACCCCAATGCTACCAACAAGCTTGCGGATACGGATGAACCATTTACCAAAGACAGTCCAGTGGTGCAATCCTATGCCATTCTCAAAAAACTCTCTGATGCAAAAATATTCGAAAAAGATCCACTCTCTGCAGATTGGGAGCCAATGAAAAAAGAATTCCGTTCTGGGAATGTGGGCATGTTCTTCCTAGGTAACTGGTTTGTACCTCAAGCAGTAGGTGATGCTTTGAAGGAAGAGGATATTGGTTTCTTCCCATTCCCATACGACAATAATGGCGGAAAGAATGTTGTTGTAGCGCCGGACAATGGGTTTTCCATTTCCAAAACATCGAAAAACCCTGAAGCTGCACTTGCCTTCTTCAACTTTCTGAATGATACGAAATATGCTGAACTGGTTAAGTTAGGTGGTTTTATGTCAGCCAGAAAGAGTATAAGCGTCGAAAATCCGTACTTTGAAGAATTTAACAGCTTTAAGCCAATCCAGATAGTTGGGGCGACCGATTCAGCAGCTTATCAGACAATTGCCAATAAAATGCAGTTTGATTATCGGGATATTGCCCAAGCCGTTCTAACGGGGAAAGATTTCGATAAAATATTCACTGATGTTAATACTAAGTGGAAAAAAGCAAAAGCCGATAGATAGAAAGTTGGTAAGCTATTTATGAGCTATCAAACACAAAAAAAACTACTGATTTTCGGGTTTCTTTTTATCCCTATAGCCTTATTAATTATGTTTCTGATCTACCCTTTTTTTAGACTGATCTTTATGAGTTTAACCGATTGGGACGGTGTACTGCCTCGTTATAACTTTGTAGGGATAGATAACTTTAGGGATGTTTTCACAGATCCAACAGCTTGGCTGTCATTAAGAAATAACCTTTATTATGTGCTCGGCGGACTCCTGCAGAATATGCTTGGATTGCTTTTTGCAGTATTCCTTGCCAGGAAGTTTAGAGGAGGAAATTTCTTTAAAGCGATTATATTTTTGCCGTTTATCCTAAACTCGGTGGCGGTTGCTTATATGTTTAATTATATTTTTGACTATGAGCATGGTCCGATCAATCTGATGCTGACCCATATTGGGCTCTCGCCGATCCGGTTCCTAAGTAATATTCACATCGTAAATTTTTCATTGGCTGGAATTTCTTTATGGAGATATCTCGGTTTTACAATGGTCGTTTATATCTCGGCGCTGCAATCTGTATCGGAAGAAATTTATGAATCTGCTACTGTGGATGGGGCTAATGCTTGGCAAAGCTTTCGCTTTATTACTTATCCGAGCATTATTAGAATTGTCGAGCTGAATTTATTCTTAACGCTTAGTGGCTCGTTGAATGCATTTTCTGAAGCATTGGTTTTAACAAAAGGAGGTCCTGACCATGCCAGCAGTACTTTTATCGTTTATACGATTGACGCTTTTTTCAAATATAACAACTATGGCTTAGCCGCTGCCTTATCGGTGGTGCTTCTCGTTTTAATTCTGATAATTACTGCCATTCAGCGAAAGCTGGTTATCGGGGATGGAGGTTATGAGAATAATGCGACACTTAGGTAATCAGATTTCTGATCGAAGTATCTATTTCAATATTCTGAAGTATACTCCTGTTCTTGTGTGGACATGGATTGTGATCTTACCGTTATTAGTTGTTTTTTTTACTTCCTTTAAGACAGATGCGGAGTATACCCGAACTTCCGTTTTTCAAATGCCTTCCAATTTTTTGAACTTTGAAAATTATAAAACAACATTTATTCAAGGGAAATTTCTACATTCCTTTATGAACAGTTTTATTCTTGTTGCATCAGGGACCATAGGAAGTGTGATCCTGGGGACAATGACCGCTTATTGTCTTAGCCGCTTTGATTTCTTATTCAAGAATATAATCAAATCCATTTACGTTGTCTCTGTAATGATACCCGGCGTTCTGCTCCAGGTTTCCATTTATCCGATATTAAAGCAGTTTGGATTCACAGGCCATTTGACTGCGCCGATTCTAATTTATTTAGGCGCTGATATTATTCAAATCTGGATATACCTGCAATTTATTGATAAAATATCAATCTCCTTGGATGAGAGCGCGATGCTAGATGGGGCTTCTTATCTTAGAATCTTTAGATCGATTATTTTCCCGATGCTGGCTCCAGCGACCGCTACCGTAATCATCTTAAAGTCGATTGGCATTTATAACGATTTGTTTACCCAATATCTATACAATTCGAGTCCCAAGCTATATACCGTAATTAATTCGTTAATGACTTTTGCAGGAGATCGGGTAAACCAGCAGAATCTGATGTCAGCAGGAATTATGATGATCATGATCCCAACTATACTGATGTTTTTATTTATGCAAAGGTATATTCTTTCTGGGATTACCTTGGGTTCAAGCAAGGAGTAAAATAGCTGTTTACATTCCCAATGACAAATGACAATATTAAATTAAAAGAATTGTAGAAAGAAGAATAAAAATGCTCAAAAAGATCTTCTTGAATCATTTTTTGTTGATTTTATTGCCCGTAATCATTATTTACTACCTGATATTTAGTATTTATACGCATGATAAAAAAACAGAAACCTTACGGTTTATTAAACAGGTGAATATTCAGTCGATGGAAAACATCGATAATTATGTTAAGGACATGAAAGTGCTTACCATGCATCCATTATATGATAATGATATTTTGGAGCTTTTGTATGAGAAAAACTTCGGGGATTCTGCATTAACGACAGGCAGTAAAGGCTTTGATTTTAACGATCGGGCGCTTTTATCCGTTACCTTAAATGAAATTCTGGCTTTTAACAAGAATATTTATTCTGTTTTTATATTTAATTTGAATGGAACCAACGAATATAGAATGGTGGATAGCAAGCTTGATCCTGCTTATAATCCATCACAAGAGGATTGGTTTAAGGAAGCTAATGAGCTTAAGGGGTCAGCTGTAGTTGGCAACAGCTTTAGATTTAGTAATTGGAATGCACCTAGGGGCAAGGATTTTTACATGTTTTCGGTTACCCGTGCTATTAAAGAAATAAAAAGCGGAGGAAGCATGGGATTAATCAGTATTGATTCCGATATCGACATTATTAGAAATATTATTAAGAAAATGAAATCGTTTGATGAAGAAAGAATCTTGTTGCTCGATGATAATGGGTTTATCGTGTACGATACCAATGAAACGAATATTACCAAATCAATTGGGGACAAAAGCTTTGATCTAAACGAAATTCACAATCTTAATTTGCAAGCGAGTCAATCCAGCATGCAGGTGCTGAACAAAAAATCTTTAGTTGATGTTGAATTCTCGAAAGAAACCACTTGGAAATTAGTTAGTATTTTACCGGAGGCCGCTTTATTCTCGAAAATAAAAGCGATTCAAACACGCTTATTAACGCTTATTATCATTTTTGTGCTATTGTCGTTGCTTTTATCGATTGTTACTTCTTATAACATTACAAAACCTTTGAAAAGACTTATTAAAACAATGAGAGTTGTTGAAAATGGCGACCTAACGATTCGCTTTACCGTGATGCATAAAGATGAAATTGGCAGGCTGGGCCATGGCTTCAACAATATGATTAACAAAATCGATCAATTAGTCAGCATTGTCTATTCTACTGAGCTTCGCAAGAAGGAAGCGGAAATGAATGCTTTGCAGTCTCAGATCAATCCTCACTTTATGTACAATACTTTGGAATCCATCCGGATGACGGCTGAGCTCAACGATGATACCGTTACGGCCAAGATGACGTTGATTCTTGGAAAGCTGCTTCGTTATAGTATTAATCCCAAGGATAGGCTAGTTACCATTGGAGACGAGATAGAACATCTAAAAAACTATATCATGCTGCAAAATTTCCGTTTTAAAGATAAATTTGAGTTGATTATAGAGATGGATCAGGAGCTTATCGACATTCCGATTATTAAACTCATCTTTCAGCCAATTATTGAGAATGCGATCTTTCATGGTTTGGAGACCATGATCGGGAAAGGCGAGATAAAGATAACGGGATACCAAGCTGAGAATAAGACCATCTTCTTAATTGAGGATAACGGGATTGGGATGACCGCTGAACAGCTGGAAAAACTAAATGATCCAGACGTTACTGAAATCCATTCTGGGGACGCCTCGCGAGGGATTGGTTTGAAGAATGTAAACGAGCGTATAAAGCTGCATTATGGTGAAATATATGGCATAAAGATTACAAGCGAACAAGGCAAAGGTACAACAGTAAGTCTTGAATTACCTGATAAATTTACGATGAACATCGTGCAGCTTTAAACAGTTTCAGGTGCGGAGGAAGCTTATGCTAACCATATTGATTGTAGATGATGAGGAAGTTATAAGAAAAGGGTTAGCCAAAATCATAAACCGTTCAGGGGCGGGATTTGAAGTTATTGGTGATGTGAATAATGGTTTGGAGGCTCTGGAGTTTATTAAAAACCGGCTTCCGGACGTGATTATTACCGATATAAAAATGCCGGGTATGGATGGAATAGAACTGATTAAACAGCTTGAAACCCTACATCCTTCGATTAAAAAGATTATGATTAGCGGATTTAATGAATTTAATTATGTCAGAGATTCTATGAAGCTCGGAGCGTTAGATTATTTGCTTAAGCCTGTTGACGATGTACAGCTGCTTACTCTTCTAAGTAAGATAGAAGATAGCATAAAGAATGAGAATGAGCTCCGAATAAATGATATCAGGCTGAAGGTAAAGCTAAATGAAAGCTTGCCTTTTTTAAAAGAGCAATTTATTGAGGAATTGATTAAAGGCAAGAAATTTTCGCGGCAGGATTTAGCGAGTAAGCTGGATTATTTTAACCTCCAAGAGGAAACAGGGAATTATTATGTCATCATTGTGAGTATCAATAAATATAAAGTGATCACGAGAGAAATAGGTATGGAAGAGGCTAGAATAAAGGCTTATATCATTAAGAATATTACAGAGGAAACCATTCGGATTTCGTCGTCTTACGTTTCTTATACGGATCCGCTTGGCTTAGTTATAGCCATATCTATACCGAGTGGGGAAGAGGAACTGATCCATAAGATTGTAAAAGGAATCGGCGATAATCTTCAGCGATATGCCGCCAAAATTGATTGTACGATTGCAATTGGATCACTTTCGACGGATTTGCTTGATTTAAAAAGCAGCTATAATCATGCAGTTTCGGCATTAAAGCGTAGGTTTTATCGTGATAAATATGCGGTTATCGACTATTACGCGGAAGCGGAGTTTATGCACTTTAATGCGGATTTCCCTGCTTATTTAGTGGATAGATTTGAAGATCAATTAAAAAATGCCTTTGAAATATCAAACGCAAAGCAAGCAGAGTCGGCTATTGAAGATTTTTGTACGATTTTAGTGAAAAATAATATGGACCCCGGAGAAGTAGTCAACATATTCATTAATGCTTTTATCAAAATTCAGTCCGACATTTCTGATTTTAATCGAGCTGTTCATGAGCTCTACGGATCTGATTATTTTTATATAAATGAAATTGGGATATATGATTGTCTAAGCGACTTTAAAAAATATAATCTATTCATATATAGTGATGTATTGAAAAAGATGATGTCCAATAGAAAAAGAAAGGAAGGGAAGCTTGTTGATATTGTTAAAGACTATGTAACCAAACACTATAATGAGGATGTTACTCTAAGTAAAATTGCAGAGATAACCTACGTCAATTCGAGTTATATTTGTGATCTATTTAAGAATCAAACGGGTGAGAATTTCATCGAGTATCTAACAAAGATTCGGATAGAGAAGGCAAAGCTTCTATTGAAGGATGCTAGATTTAAGACTTATGAGGTTGGTGATAAAGTGGGCTATAGTGATGCTACTTACTTCAGCAGAGTATTCAAAAAAATAGTCGGTATTTCGCCAACTGAGTATCGGAACATCGTAAAGTAGAAAAAGGATCAAGCCGTTGAACACTCCCATCTCTGAGATGGCATACCCTCCCCTTCAGTCGAATAAATTAAGGAATATATTCATTGTCCGTTAATTGAAGGGGGAAGTGGAAATATGCAAATTCATGTTATACAAAGCGGACAAACTTTGTATGGAATTGCTAATGCCTATGAGATATCGATGAGTAAGATTACCGAAGCTAATCAACTGTCTGCACCGAGTAATCTTGTGGTTGGGCAAACTTTGGTGATTCCGCTAAATGGAATGTATTACTGGGTTCAATCGGGGGATAGCTTATATACGATCGCCCAGAGGTTTGGCACAAGCGTCAGTAAGCTTGCCGAAATCAATCAGCAGCCTTTGAATCGGCCTTTGCAGATTGGGAAACGTTTATATATTCCAGCTAAAACAAAACAATCGGCAGAAGTTAATGCCTATATAGAGCCTAGAGGTGAGGCATTATCCCAGAATTCACTTGATTCTGCGACTGAAGCTGCGCCAAACCTTACTTATCTGGCACCGTTTAGCTTCCAAATCCAGCGCGATGGATCATTGAAAGCTCTAGGGCTGGATAAGCTTCCATCTATAGCCGAACAAAAACAGGTTACGCTGATGATGGTTGTGACTAATTTGGAGAATGCTCAATTTAGCTCCGAGCTGGGAAGTATTATTTTGAATGATCCAGTCGTCCAAAATCGTTTATTGGAAAATATAATTGATCTAGCGAAACAATTAGATTTCAAAGATATCCATTTTGATATTGAATTTCTCAAGCCTGAGGATCGTGAAGCTTATAATGCTTTTTTGCGAAAAGCTGCAGATCGCATCCATCAAGAAGGATTCTTATTGTCTACAGCATTGGCTCCTAAGACAAGCGCAGCCCAAACAGGACCCTGGTATACGGCTCATGATTATAAGGCGCATGGTGAAATTGCTGATTTTGTGATCATTATGACTTATGAATGGGGATATAGTGGGGGACCTCCGATGGCTGTTTCACCTATTGGTCCTGTTCGCAAAGTATTGGAGTATGCTATTAGCGAGATACCGGCAACCAAGGTCATGATGGGGCAAAATTTATACGGCTATGATTGGACTTTGCCCTTTGTGGCAGGTGGTCCATATGCTAAAGCGCTTAGTCCACAGGCAGCAATTGACTTGGCGAGAGATAGACGGGCAGCGATCCAATATGATTATCTGGACCAGGCGCCGTATTTTAATTATTGGGATGATTTAAGCAAGAAGCATAAGGTGTGGTTTGAGGATGCCAGATCGATCCAAGCTAAATTCAATTTGATTAAAGAACTAGGGCTTCGAGGCATCAGCTATTGGAAGCTAGGACTTTCTTTTCCACAAAACTGGCTGCTTATTCAAGATAACTTTAATGTGATAAAAAGATAACAGAGATAATCAAAAGGATTTCAAGATTTTTTCTTGCCGCTTAAAGAAAAGGACTGACCTTCGCTGCTAGAAAAATCCAGCTGAATTCCATCCTTATTAAAGGAAAATGTCGATGTATAAGTAAAGGGAACTCCAGAGTATTTTTCATTCAGAACGAAGCTATCCTCCTTCCAGAAACCTTTTAGACTATTATTATCCTGTGTTCTGTATCGACCATCAAGCCCAAAGGTCTGCACTAAAGTAGGGCCACCTTGGATATGCAGGGTGTATAAGCCTTCATTACTTTTCTCGTCGAAATTAAAGCTCAGCTCTTGGTAGCCATACTCGTTTGGCTCGAACTGGTAGGTAGCGCCTGATATTTGCATCGCTTTATCGGGTAAATCTGTACTCAGGAGGTCAGGTGTTTGGAAATGAGTTAGGGCATTATTGTAAGTGTCCTTAGCAGTGATATTCCCCTGTAATGGTGAGCTGGATTTAACCGATTTCTTCACATACCTAGTAAAGAGCTGATAAGGCAATAGCTCATCATTCAAATTTAAATCGCTCGTGAATACCGCTAGCAGATTATTGCTGGGAGAAATGAAAATATATTGCCCCCGAAAGCCTCTTGCGTAATAATCCCCATCGGCACTAATTCTCCATTGATACCCATACTCACCTCCAGCTAAAATTTGAGTGGATTGCTTAATCCAATCGGGTGAAAGCAACTGTTTATTGTGCGCCCATTTCCCATTATTTAAATAAAGTAGTCCAAATCTAGCGAGATCCAATGTTTTCATTTTCAGCCCAAAGCCGCCATTTGCGATGCCTTGAGGATCGCTATCCCATTGAAGATCATTAATACCTAGTGGGAGAAATAGCTTTTTTGCTGCATAATCCTGGGTTGGAATTCCTGTAGATTTTGTAATGATCGCGGAGAGCAAGTGAGAATTTCCCGAGCTGTAATTAAAAAGCTGTCCAGGTGGAGCCAGCATGGGTTGATCCCTAATAAAATCGACCCAATTTGGTGAGTTGCTCATTTTAAAAATAATATTATTGTCCCCATAATAAGCTCCAGTGAGCTCAGGCCAGTTTAATCCAGAAGTCATTGTTAATAAATGTTTAATCGTTATGCTGCGTTTCTCTTCATCCTCATTATCAAAAGAGGTGTCTGTTAATAAATCTACTATTCTTTCATCCACGTTCTTAATAGTATCTTCTTGGATTGCTAACCCGATTAATGCGGAGATGATACTTTTCGTAACGGAATAGATCCCTTGCTTACTTTGACGGGTGTAAGGATCTGCGTAAGCCTCGGTTATTAAGTTGCCATTTCGCACGATAGCAACACTATGGATGTCGATTTGGCTGGTATTAATTTCAGTGAACATGTCAGTAAGTATTTGGGAGTCCATGCCTTGTTGTTCGGGAGATGATGTTAGCCATTCCTTGTCTGGAAAGACGGGTTCTGTTGAAATGTGTGATGTGGTTGAAGCAGGTAATGTTGATTCTTTTGAAGCAACAGTTGACTTGCAAGAGGAAAAAACAAGTAAACAAATGATGCTGCATATGGATAGAGTGAACAAATTAGCATTGACTTTCATGGCATACATCCTCTGATCGTTTTAATCATTTTAAGCTAATATTGCAATTTATGGATATCCAGCTCTTGCGCATTTTTTTAACATATCTTGCTAATTTCATGCTATGATGCCAGTATATTAAGCCATTAAAGGAGGGAAGCTATGCAAACTAAACGAACTCGAACCTTTCATAATCACATGTCAAGAATTAATCTAGTGTTGAATCATATCGATAATCACCTGCAATCACCGTTGTCTCTAGAATCTTTGGCTGAGATTGCTGCAATCTCTACCTTTCATTTTCATAGAGTATTTAAAGCTATAATAGGTGAAAATGTTCACGATTATATCCAAAGGCTTCGTTTACAAAAAGCCAGAAGGCTGATGATTTTCCAACCGGGATTGACTTTAACAGAGGTAGCCATGAGAAGCGGATTGCAATCCTCGGCTAATTTCTCGCGAACGTTTGTTAAGGAATTTGGGATGACGGGATCTGCTTACAAAGAGAAATACAAGCTTGAGGATTCGTATAAAAAAGAAGAGTATATAGAAAAACTTGCGAATCTTGAAATTCGAATTGAGAGATTACCTGCCTATCATGTTGCCTTTTATCGTTTCTATCATTGCTTTATCGAGGGGCATGGGCAGGCTCATCCAGGAATTGAAGCTTCATTTAATCAAGTTTATCATTGGCTGCTGGAGAGAGATCAAATCAATGAGCAAACATTGTGTATAGGAACCTTATTAGATGATCCCTATTTAACGCCATTTGATAAATGTCGATATGACGCTTGTTTTTCTTGTCCACCTGATGTGGAAGCAAGCGGAATTATCAGCACAAAGGTAATACCAGGGGGTCTTTACGCAATTATCCCTTTTAATAATCTTGATTTTAGATCTTTTTGGGAGCTTATCCATCTGTTGCATATAAAATGGCTGCCTGAGAGTATATATGAGCTTGATATGAGACCCAGCATGGAAATGTTCACTACCCCTAAACCTCCAATGTTTCAAATGCAGAATATTGATTTTATGCATTATTGTCTGCCACTGAAGCTGAAATCTAGCTCTTAGAAAGCTATTGCCAGCTTTGGATCTCATAAATTTGAGCTTTTACGATATTCAAGCGGAGTTAAGCCTTCTTGCTTCTTAAAGCGTTGAATGAAATAGCTTACACTCGGATAACCACATTCCAAGGCAATCTGCGTAATCGGCAGGCTTTTTTGTTCCAATAGCAGCTGCTTGGCTTGGCGAATTCGACAAAGTGAGATGAATTCCATCGGTGTTAATTGAGTTGTTTTACGGAAAAGCTTACAGAAATAGAATGTGCTTACTCCAGCTTTAGCAGCCCAAGCTTTCAGCTCAAATGGCTGACAAGCCTCGTCCTGCATCTCTGCTAATAGCTGTACAATCGTGGCAGAACCATCCTGCTCCCTTCTTGGTGTTAAGGGGATGGCTTGCATCATGTATTCAGTAATAATTCCGTAGGTCATCGTTGATAATAAGGCTGGATGTAATAGCTTATATTGCTCTGCCTCGTTAATTAAGTTATCAAAAGCAAGCTGCAAGGCATTCCATTGATTCATTGTCCACAAATTAGTTCGATAAAAGCCTCTTTCACTAAGAAATTCCTTCATTTTATCACCATAGAAATGGATCCAATAAACCTCCCATGGATCGTCTTGGCTTGAATAATAGTGCTGAGACTGCATAGGGAAAAAGAGAAAGGAATCCCCTTTCTTAAGCTCATGAACCTTGCCATCCAGCTCGACATAACCTTTCCCCTTAGTAATAAAATGAATATTAAAAAGTGGGAACTCATCCGCAGCACGAAAAGTATTATGCTCTGGGAAATCATTATAAATCCCGACGGATTCTGGAAAACAGATGAAGGAATTAGCGTTTATCGTTGGCAAGGCAATGTGTTTCATAAAATCTCCTTAGTGATAACAATATAGTTACATTAATTACAATATATTTAGATATAAAACAATCTTATGCTTTAGTATAATAACAATATTGTACAATTAATGAAAGAGGTGTTTAGATTGACGAGAAAATTGCGTTGGGGTGTCATTGGTGCTGCAGGGATCAATCAGTCCGTTATTCCTGCTATTCAAGCATCTTCAACTGGAAGTGTTACTGCCATTGCAAGCCGTAATTTGGAAAAGGCACAAAAAGCTGCAGAGAAGTTCAATATTCCGACAGCTTATGGAAGCTATGAGGAAATTTTGCTAGATGACCAGATAGATGCTGTGTATATTCCGTTGCCTAACCATTTACATAAAGATTGGGCTATTCGTGCCGCACAAGCTGGAAAGCATGTACTTTGCGAGAAGCCGCTAGCTTTGAATGCGGAGGAGGCTCAGGAAATGGTAGATGCCTGTGCCAAAGCAAATGTTAAGCTAGCTGAAGCCTTTATGCATCGCCATAACCCTCGGTTAGAACGGATAAAAGAGATAATAGCTTCTGGTGAAATTGGATCTATACGTGCTTTACATGGCGCTTTTACTTTCAACAATGCTCAGGATAAGAATAATGTGAGATACCAGGCGAATATGGGCGGAGGCTCCGTTTATGATGTCGGCTGTTATCCAATTAGCTTAGCTCGATTAATAATGGGAAGCGAGCCAACAGCAGCTACAGCACATGCCTTTTTTTCAACGGAGCATGATGGAGTGGATATGATGTGCTCCGGTTTGATAGAATTCTCTGATCAAGTTGCTATGACATTCGATTGCGGAATGTGGGCGGATTTTAGGCAAACCTTTGAAATTCTAGGTACGGAGGGACGAATAGAATTGTCTCAAGCTTTTCTACCTAGTCCAGATGCTGCTGACTTCACTGTAATAGTCAAAGGTGAGCGCAGAGAAGAAAAAGTCGTTTTTCAGAATCCATACACATTACAAGCAGATAATTTTGCCCGAGCTATACTAGATGATCAGCCTTTACTTTATGCATCTCAGGATGCTGTTTTGAATATGCGGGTAATCGACGCTGTACTTAAGTCTGCTAAAGAAAAAGTTAGAGTTTCGTTAGTATAAATGAATTTTTACATGGAGGCTCAACATGACTCAATCGATGAAAAAGATCTCGATTAAACCGGGATTAGGTTGTTCACAATTAATTCTAGGCTCGATGATGCTGCATGAGGAAAAAATGGAGTTTTCAGCCGGATTAATGGATGCGTATGTGACAGCGGGGGGGAATAGTATAGATACCGCTCATGTTTATGGGGCGAGCAGCTCTCGTGCGGTTGGTATTTGGATGCAGGAAAGAAAAAATAGAGCGGATATGGTGATTATCGGCAAAGGCGCACATCATGATGATAAAGGTCCGAGAGTAACGCTTGAGGGTATGGAGCAAGATCTGGCAGAAACCTTTGAACGGATGCAAACCGATTATGTCGATATTTTTATGCTGCATCGCGATGATCCGAATCAATCCGTTGGTTATATTATGGAATCGATGAATAAGCAGCTGGAGGCCGGACGTTGTCATGCCTTAGGTGTATCCAACTGGACCATTGCGCGGATTCAAGAGGCAAATGAATATGCAGCGGCTCATCAACTAGAGGGGCTCCTCTGTAATAGCCCGAACTTAAGCTTGGCTAAACCCAACGAACCACGCTGGGCTGGGTGTATATCTGTATATGCGGATGATGCAGCTTGGCATGAACGAACGCAGCTGCCTTTGCTATCCTGGTCATCGCAAGCAGGTGGATTCTTCACAGGACGTTATACACCGGATAATGGTGATGCTGAGCTGATCCGCGTTTATTATAGTGAAGACAACTGGGAGCGATATCGCAGAGCAGAAGCATTGGCTAAGCAAAAAGGTGTTTCAACTAATGATATTGCTCTTGCTTTTGTCTTGAATCAAACATTTCCGACCTGTGCGCTTATCGGCCCTAATTCTGTTGCTGAGCTTCAATCAAGCGCTAATGCACTTGCATTATCATTAACTCAAGAGGAGAATCGTTGGTTGGATTTAAGAAAAGAGAGCTAATAATATTAGTAAAGCCCCAAACCGTTAGTCATTGGTTTGGGGCTTTCATATTGGACTAATCTAAAGCTTGCTGCTTCGTACAAGCTTCATCAATAAGTTGTTTGGCTTCTTCCAAACGTGAAGCCTTGAATAAATGATCGGCTAATTCTTCAAGTATTTCAAGCTCTTTCAAGGCAGCAACATTAATTAATAGTTCCCGGCTATCCTCACCAAACTGTGCTTGAATGAATTTGCTTATAAACTTTCGAGCTTCTTCAATCTTTCCTTCAATCTTACCTTCAATTTTACCTTCAATCTTTCCTATCTCTAAACCACGTAATTCACCATCTTTTTCCCACTGTGTTTGTAGCTCCATAATCTTTTCTCCCTCCTTTGAATCAAGCATTTGTAGTTCTTCACGTAATTCTATGTTTTCTTTTACATCCAATATTAAATAAGTATCAAAAAATCCAGCGAGTAAATGCATTCTTGCTGGGTCTAGTTCCAAACGTACCAGCATCAGTAAAAATTCTTTTTTTACCTGTACCTTCTCTTTTTTAGTATATCCCATTTTACTCAATAACGCAGCAGCTATTGGATTAGTGCTTTTAATAAAATCACGCCAATTTTGCTTGCGCAATTCAATCGTGTGAAAGCGATAGTTGAGTACCTCGAAAAACGGAAAGCCCCAATTGAAAGTATTAGGTTCTTCTTTATTCTGGTCATAGCTAAATAGTGCAATAGGTAAGATTTGACAACGATATTTCTCGTACAAGCGGCTTGAATAAATAAACATTCGTTCCGCAAATTCTTTTTGATAGTACGATTGAGTTTCTACATGAACAATAACCAATACTTCCTCTCCATGCATAATTCCCTGAGCTAATATGTCTACCTTTCGTCGTTCTCCGACCACTAAATCCGTGAAAATTTCCTCTGACAAAAAGGTAAGCTGCTCAAAATCAATCGCTTTATAAGCTTGAGGGAAGAACAGCTGCAGAAATTCTTTGAAAAAGGTCTGAATTAATTCTTTGAAAAGTCGATCATGATCAATACTCATCCATTCTCCTCCTTATTAAAACGCAAAAAAGCACCAGCCAAGACGTAAAGAATACGTTTGGCGGTGCTTCCGCTGTGTGAATTATATCATTTTCAAGCCTAAGCGTAAACTTTAAAATGGAAGGTGATGCTCTGATAATCACCCTTTAAATCAGGGATCGACAGTCCAGCATACATGAGCTCATCACCGTTATAGATCAGTTCACTGCCCTCTAAAGTATAGCTTTTAGCAGGATCAAGCCCTTTTAAACGCAGCCTGCGTAAGGGACCATTGGGAATAGCGAGTGTACGCACATACACGGCATACGTTTCGGAAAGATCTTGGGCCACAAATTGCCAAGCCGTTTCATTGCCTTCAAATGGATTTAGCAATCGATAAAACTCGCCTTGCTGAACCAACATTCGAATGTTTTTGTACTCGATGACTTGCTGAAGCGCAATTGCTTTATCCGCTTCTTCCATTTTGGAGAGGTCAAGCTCATAGCCAAAATTCCCAGACATCGCAACATGTCCGCGAGTGAGTATAGGAGTATTACGTTCAACCTGATGGTTAGGTACAGCTGAAATATGACTGCCCATTGAGCTGGCAGGATACACTAAGCTCGTACCGAATTGAATTTTTAAGCGTTCAATCGCATCTGTATCATCACTTGTCCAGGTTTGTGGCATGTAATAAAGCATTCCAGCATCATAACGGCCGCCACCACCGGAGCAGCTTTCGAAGAGAATAGCTGGAAATTCACTCGTGATTCGTTCCATAACCTTGTATAAACCAAGCATATAGCGATGAGCCGTTTCACGTTGACGTTCAGCAGGCAACAAGGCTGAGCCAATCTCCGTCATATTACGGTTCATATCCCATTTTACATAGGTAATCGGCGCACTAGAGAGGATGCTTGCTAACTGCCCATAAATCGCTTCTTGCACATCGTTGCGTGAAAAATCAAGAATCAATTGATTGCGGGCTACTGTACGTCTCCGATTGGGGACATGCAAGCACCAATCTGGATGAGCTCGATATAAATCACTGTCAGGGGAGATCATTTCCGGTTCAAACCATAATCCAAAGCTTAGCCCTAATTTATTCACACGTTCAGCAATGGTTGTTAGTCCACCTTGTAACTTATCGCTATTAACAAACCAATCGCCAAGCGAGCTTTTATCATTATTTCGTTTACCGAACCATCCGTCATCTAATACGAATAACTCAATCCCCAATTCACTGCCAGCACGAGCAATTTTCTCTAATTTATCGGCATCAAAGTTGAAGTAAGTCGCTTCCCAGTTGTTAATCAGGATAGGTCTGGCTTTATCACGGAATTCTCCGCGGCACAAGCGGGTACGGTATAGCTTGTGAAAGGTCCTAGACATTCCGCCTAATCCCTCATGAGAATAAACCATAATCGCTTCAGGAGATTGGAATGACTCACCTGGTTCAAGCAGCCAATTGAAATCAAAGGGATTAATCCCAATCGAAACTCGCGTTGTCGAGAACTGGTCCACTTCAGCTATACCAAGAAAGCTGCCGCTATAAACTAGATTAAAGCCATAAACCGCGCCATGATCCTCCGTAGCATCAACAGAAGCTAGTGCAATAAATGGATTATGCTGATGACTGCTCGAGCCTCGGCGACTTTCTATGGATTGCATACCTGGTCTTAAAGCAGCTCGTGAAATATGACGTTCTCTGGTCCAAGCTCCATTCAAATGAATTAAGTCATAGTCAGCTTGTCCGAAATCAACGCTAGCGCTTAAAATTCTTAATACTTGAACAGCGTCATTGCTTCTATTAACTAGCTTTACTGAACGTGAGATGGCATTGTGATCGCGAAATACGGTATAAGAGAGCAGCAGCTGTAGGCCTGCAACGCTATCTTCAACTAAAATTTCTAATGTTTCTGCCTCTGAATCATCCTCTGTATATACCGCAGGCAGTCCATCCAAGCTGGGTTTTCCAGATTTCACTTCATGGGAAACATACAAAAATTCACTAACTGTGCTGCCATTTGTAAGCTGAACCTGATAGGCTGGAGCGCGAAAATCACTGGTTCCATAACCTGGATATTCTTGCGGTAGTGTATCCAAAGAGAAGGTTTCATCCTCCGGATAAGGTGTTGGACTAAATGAAGGTCTCCAGGTTTTCCCGAGTAAACGATCGGATAAAGCACCATTTAATTTCTTTCCCCAATAAAGATGAGCCAAGTAACCTTCTTTAACGATGCCTATGGCATAACTAACATCTTGGGACTGTAAATGAAAAATACGCGTTATAGGATTAAACTGAATAGCCAATACAACCACACCCTTCGTCATTTCATGCATGCATCTTCAAATAATAATAAAGTATGCACAGTTCTACAATGGTTTAAAACATGGATTATATGGCTTTAACTCATATTTTACAACGGTTATACTAGAATAAAATAGCAAATGGGGGGTATGAAGTAGAAATGACGATTAATCCGCAAGTAGTTGAATTCCTAAACAAACTCGAGCATCCCTTGAAAAAAGAAATAGAGGTAGTCAGAAATATTATTCAAAGTGCGAATCAACAATTGACTGAACATATTAAATGGAATGCACCAAGCTTTTGTATGAATAACGAGGATAGGATTACGTTTAACCTGCATGGTGATAAATTTATCCGACTAATCTTTCATTGTGGATCAAAGGTTAAAGTAAACCAATCCCAAAATCGCTTATTTGACGATACTACAGGACTTTTGGATTGGGCGTCAACTGATAGAGCTATAGTTAAATTCACGGACATGAATGATGTGGAAGCTAAGAGAGAAAAGCTTTTAGAAATAGTAATTAAGTGGATAGAAGTGAGCTGTTAAGCTTTTAAATAGATATGCTGACAATTTTACAACAATATGAACGTATTAGAGTGATTTAACCATAGTGCAAACTATTGCATTAAACTCATAATTAGTGAGTGTAAGCTATAATATTTACTGAAAAAGCCCCATGAAATTACTCATGAGGCTACTTTTTTGTTTATCTATCTTGTAAAGGTGGTGGAGCATCGAGCCAGTTCCACTCGTTATTCTCAATAAATAGACTGACAGCTTGATCAGCGGATAAGCCCCAGTCTTGAAAGCTGCTGATTAATTCTACAAAGGCTGTGATTCGTGCTTTTGTAGGCTCTGTCAGTAATTCATTAACGAGCTGATCGTAATCAGTTGGTTTATCGGGTGTATCGTTAACAACTCGCATTAATGATTTATGACAAGGAAACAAGATACGGTTATAGGCTAAGATCATTCTGCTTGCAAAAAGGACAACATTGCTAAGTGATTGCGATAATAAATACGGATTATTTTGTTCAATAGCTTTGATAGCAAAATAATTCCCATATAGCAGCACCTGTGCATAGAAATCGGTCAGGTTCTTTTGGCGATTTTTCTCAGGGTATTGTGTAACCTTTTCAAGTAAAGCTTCAATTCCATCTAATCTGGAAAAAACCACTTGGGAGTTAAGGAAGGAAGCCCTTGTGGGCTCACTTCCTTGATCTACAGCTAATTCTAAATAACGGAATGGAATGATTTTCCCATCGATATAACCACCTGGATATTCACAAATGGTATCGTTGTAGTAGAATAATTCATTAAGCTGCTGTCTTCTTGTAAATTCTTCATCGGTAACAATGATGACGCAATCAATATCTGAATCATCTCTTGCTATATCTTTTGCCACTGAACCAGTTAGGATGACGGCTTGAATAACGGAATCATCCTTGAACCAGTTAACTAAATTATTAATTGCAATTTGATGATGTTCTTTCATCAAACAACTTCCTTAGCAAGTGCATAAGTGAATGAATACTTACCAGAACCAAGAGTTAGTGAAACCCCCGTTTCCAATTGTTCAATAGTACTTACTCCAGTCGTTTTTTCAAGAGTTGCTCCACTCTCAAACAACTTATCTAATAAGGCATCTGGCAGATGAACCGAAGCTGTCGTATTGGCTGGCAAAGTAATGCGAACCTCCATTGCAGCGGCTCCGTCCACACGTCGCCATTCGGTATGAATTAAGCCATACATAGATTCGAGATCTAGTGCTGCCCAATCGAGTCCAGGTCCTGGGTGAGGTTTAATATAAATGTGTTTATAACCCGGAGCAGCTTCATCTGTATCCAAGCCTGCGACATAACGATACAACCAATCACCAATCGCACCATAGGCATAATGATTAAAGGAGTTCATATCCTCGCTCCAAAAGCTGCCGTCTTCTTTAATGCCATCCCAATGCTCCCAAATGGTTGTTGCCCCTTTAGTAACTTGATATAGCCAAGAAGGATAATCGGTTTGAAATAGGAGCTTATAGGCAGCTTCTGTATTCCCGGTTTGGCTAAGCACAAGATTTAAATAAGGAGTTCCGACAAATCCTGTCGTTAAATGATGCTTGCTTTCTTCAAGCAGCTGCAATAGCTTCTTAACTGTCCGTTCCTTAGCTGTGCCCTCTACAAGCTCGAACATTAATGCAAGTAGTGTTGAGGTTTGGGTATTCACTGAGAGCCTACCGGATGGTGTGACAAATTCTTGCTGAAAAGCTTCCAAGATTTTGGCATGTAGATTGCTATAAAGCAGATAATCCTCGTTTTTGTGTAAAATATTAGCTGCTTTTGCAAGTAAAGAAGTCGAGTAAGCATAAAAAGCAGTTGCGATGAAATCGCGGTCTGTGGCACCGATGTAGTCACCAGGTTTGGAGTCCAAGCCCAGCCAATCGCCAAAATGAAAGCGTGTATTCCAGAGGTATTCATTATCGCCCTGAGCGCGCATATATTCTACCCACGCTTTCATGCTCGTATATTGCTGCTCAAGAATTCGAGTATCTCCATATGCTAGATAAACGGTCCATGGACATATTACAGCGGCATCTCCCCAAGCAGCTGAAGAGTGGTTCTCCTCATCAAGTACATGTGGTATTACAAAAGGAACTCCGCCAGATTCTAATTGATCTGCAGCCAAATCACGCAACCATTTCGTGAAGAATGGAGCAACATTCATTAATTGTGTGGATGTGCGTATAAACATTTGCGCATCACCTGTCCAGCCTAAGCGCTCATCCCGTTGAGGGCAATCTGTTGGTACATCAAGGAAATTGCCCTTTTGTCCCCAGAGGATATTGTGCTGCAATTGATTGATTAAAGGATCCGAGCATTGAAATGAACCCGTAGATTCCATGTCGGTATGTAGGACAACAGCTATGAAATTCTCCAACTGAATATTCTCGCCAAACCCAACCAGCTTTACATAACGGAAGCCCTGAAAGCTGAAATGGGGTTCATAGGTTTCTTGACCCTCGCCTTTGAGTGAATATAGGATGGCTTGCTTCGCTTTTCGTAAATTAGCCGTATAGAAATTGCCTGCTTGATCCAAGACTTCAGCATGCTGAATCGTAACTTCTTGCCCTGCAGAGCCTTGAATAGTGAAGCGAACCCAACCTACCAGATTTTGTCCGAAGTCGATTACCGTTTCTTCAGCAGGAGTAATGATTAATTCGATGGGCTGTAATTCTTCTATTTTACGAACAGGTTCGTTCTCTTGCGCAACTAGAATAGCTTTAGAGTGCTCGATAATTTCAGCTGCAACCCAGTCTTGTGCATCATAAGCAGCAGTGCTCCAATTGGCTTTTTCCAAACGCGCATCGTAGGTTTCTCCATGATACAGTTCAGACATTAAGATCGGACTAGACGAAACTGTCCACTGCGAATCTGTAGTAATGATATCTTCATGACCATCTACGTATTGAATATTAAGCTGCATAAGGAGCGCGGTTCGATTTCCCCAAATATTACTCTGATCCTGCCATGCAAGATTACCTTTGTACCAGCCATTTCCGAGCAACGCACCAACTGCATTATCTCCTGCTGCCAGTAAATCGGTCACATCGTAGGTCTGATATTGGAGTCGATGCTTATAGCTGGTCCAGCCCGGTGTGAAATAACGGTCGCCGACTCTATGCCCATTAAGCTCAAGCTCGTATAGCCCCAAGCTGGTCGCATAAATTCTTGCACTCTTAATAGGCTTACTAATAATGAATTTCCGACGCAATAACGGACTAATTTCTGATTCTGTAGGAAATTGTGCAAGTGGGGCACTAATCCATTCTGCCTTCCAGTCGCTTGCTGCCAATAATCCCATTTCCCAAAAAGCGCTTTCAGACCACTCCGATGCTCCATCTTGTTGATCCCATACTCGTACCTGATAATAGTAGCGTTGGCTAGACTTTACAGCCAGCTCATTCAATTCCACGTGAATGGATTGATCAGATTCTACCTTACCTGAATCCCAAATCAAGCCCTTAAGATCAGACTCAGTAAATACTTGGATTTGATAAGCGGCTTGCAGCCAGGATCGAACGTCAGACTGAATCTGCCAGCTGATTCTCGGGTTTTGCACATCAATACCAATCGGGTTCTCCATATACTCACAACGCAGTTTTTTAACATTAATCATCCTATTTACTCACCTTTCAAAATTAGATTTATTAACCTCTAAGAAGGTATACCATTCTTGTTGTTTCCCTTATAATTATAGAAGATATTCTGTTGTTTTAACTGGGCAAAAAGGACATTTTATGCGTGTGATAATGACAACTAAGTATTGGAGAACTGGGAATGAAGCCATCAAAGGAAACTTTGAAAGAAGATATTTTTATTAAAGATCAACTGCTCCTATACGTTAATCGGGCGACAGAAACCTTTCATATGCCGCTTCATTCCCATGAATTTATCGAACTTGCTTATGTCGCAGAAGGCAAAGGATTTCATTATATTGAGAATGAAGTGCAACGTATCCACAAAGGTCAGCTGCATGTCATCCCTATCGGGGTCTCCCATGTTTTTCGGCCCAACTCCACCGATGCTTTGAAGGATCCACTGATTGTCTATAATTGTATATTTACACGCAAACTCATAGATAGCTTGATCCCCTTCATCACAGATAAAGCCATTGCGGAATATTTGGCAGGACTTTCCGAAGAAACGCTGCCTTATTATGCCTTATTGGATGCGGATGGTGCTGTTGAAAAGCTTTTTCTAGCGCTATATCGGGAGTATTCCTTGCCTATTAGTGGCTCCTCCACCTTTTTAAATACACTTCTGATCCAGCTTATAGTAACGTTATACCGGTTGAAAAATGATAAAATTGAGACAAGCTCGAATAAACCAGCACGCTTTCTCCAGGTTCTACATTATATGGACCAGCAATTCGCGGAGGAAATCACTTTATCGCATTTGACGGATCGTTTTCAATGGAGTGAGCGACATTTGCAACGGTTATTTAAACAGCATACGGAGCAAACCTTCAATCATTACCTGCAAAATTTACGGATCACAAAAAGCTGCGAGCTCTTAAGAAGCTCACAGCTTTCAGTTAGTCGAGTAGCAGAATCAGTGGGTTATAAAGATATTCATTCCTTTAATGTATTGTTTAAACGGATCGTCGGGAACACGCCAAGCAGCTATCGCGGTCAAATTAAATGAGTCTACAATTGCATGGAGATAAATCCTTTGTGGTTTTATCGCTGAGAAAAGTGTAATATGACAACAGAAGATTTGTTTGTATGAACCAGCTTACAATTAAATATTACAAACAGGTGCCAATAATGTTTTGATTCATCAAAGCATGTATCGGTTAAAAGGGAAGCGGGTAATAATCCCGCGCGGTCTCGCCGCTGTGAAAGTGTAGTCTTTGCTAAATGCCACTGGGAAACTGGGAAGGTTGCAAGGATGATGACGCTTAAGCCAGAAAACCTGCCTGTTTTGTACACCATTAAATTCTACGAACGATAGAAGGGTGTGTTTAGTGCATGTAGTATATCTATGTACTTTATTCAGCCTCTCAACGATTCCAGTTGAGGGGTTTATTGTTGTGTTGTTAATTTTATTCTGGTTTTTGTTTATTATTTGCTTTATATGAGAGGAATGAATATCAAAATGAAGAAAAATAAAAGCATCGCTTGGCTGCTCTTAATTAGTTTGTTATTTTCAATAGTTTTACCAAGCACGGGGATCTCCTACGCTATTGGAGCGGGAACTACTAGTGTTTCACCAATTATTGCAGTAAATGGCTTAGTAGATAAACAAGTGGTTTTACAAAGTGACTTGAGTTTTACAGTAACGGCAACAGACAATGTAAATACTGCAATAACCCCACAAGTTAAACTGAATGGGACTGTTATCACAGCTACAAATAAAGTATATAAGGCCTCTTTACATGTTGGAGGAAATCTAATAGCCGTTTCGGCAACGGATACGGCTGGGAACAAAACGGAGTTAGCCTTTGACGTAATTTATTCCTACACCCAACAATTGAATAAAAGCCTAGCTTATATTGTTAAAACAGTACCAAATCCAAAGCTTGGAACAGGCAGTGGAGAATGGTCGGTTCTTTCTTTGGCAAGAGCTAACTATGCAGTGCCAAGTGGCTATTACGATATTTATTATAATAATGTAGTGAATACGATAAAAGATAAAAATGGTGTCCTTGATGCAACGAAATATACAGAGTATTCAAGAGTGATTCTAGGGCTAGCTTCAGTCGGTAAAGATGTTACAGATGTTGGCGGCTTTAACCAGCTAGCAAAGCTTGCAGATTATAATTCAGTCCTCATACAAGGTCTCAATGGACCGATTTTTGCGCTAATTGCATTGGATAGCAAGAATTATGTTATCCCGCAGATGCAAGGTGTGGCTATACAGACGACAAGAGAGATGCTTCTTAGTTATATTTTGAGTAAGGAAATTAAGATAGGGACAAGTGATGCGGGCGGTTGGGCATTATTCGGTACCAAACCAGATCCGGACATAACGGCAATGACCCTACAAAGTCTTGCTCCCTATTATAAAAAACAAGAGAATGTAACAGCTGCGATAGACAGAGCAGTCACTTGGTTATCTAATAATCAAGCAGTTGGCGGCGGATTTACCAGCTTGAATACCGTGAATTGCGAAAGCATTGCACAGGTTATTGTTGCATTAACAGCATTGGGCATTGATCCCAATTCAGATCCTAGATTTGTCAAGAATGGTAAGTCAGCTTTGGATGCTCTATTGACTTTCAATATACCCGATGGCGGCTTTATGCACACGATTAATAAATCGGTAAATGGACTTGCAACTGATCAAGGTACCTATGCTCTAGTTGCTTTTGATCGTTTTATCCATGGTAAAAACAGCCTTTATAATATGACGGCGGAGAAACCAGTACCTGCACCTGCAGCACCGAGCGTGACATTAAATGATATTACTAATATCGTAACGGGCCTGACTACAGCAATGGAGTACAAGCTGGATAGCGCAGACTATGTTATCTACAATGCAGCCGTATTTAACGCTATAGACTTAAGCGGCAGCCACACCTTGCTAGTTCGCATCTCAGCGGATGAGAATGCGGGAGCGCCTGCAGGATTAGCTGCAACTTTGTTCTTTACCCCAACACCAGCTGCACCTGCAGCACCAAATGTAATACTGAACGATATTACTAATATCGTGACGGGCTTAACGACTGCGATGGAGTATAAGCTGGATAGCGCAGACTATGTTATCTACAATGCAGCCGTATTTAATGCTATCGACTTAAGCGATAACCATACATTGCTAGTGCGCATCCCAGCGGATGAGAACACGGGAACGCCTGCAGGACTAGCAGCAACCTTGTTCTTTACCCCAACACCGGGCGCACCAGCAGCACCTAATGTGACAATGAATGATATGACGAATATCGTGACAGGCTTAACGGCAGCGATGGAGTATAAACTGGATAGTGCAGATTATGTGAGGTACAATGCGGCGATATTCAATGGAATTGACTTAAGCGGCAGCCATACATTGTTAGTGCGCATCCCAGCGAATGAGAATACGGGAGCATCCCCTGGACTAGCTGCAGCTTTAATCTTCACCCCAACTCCTGAAGCACCTGCCG
This sequence comes from Paenibacillus psychroresistens, assembly GCF_009728935.1. Lineage (GTDB taxonomy): Bacteria > Bacillota > Bacilli > Paenibacillales > NBRC-103111 > Paenibacillus_AC > Paenibacillus_AC psychroresistens. The sequence continues at coordinate 2,052,339 of NZ_CP034235.1, forward strand.
AACCAAATGTAACATTGAACGATATCAAGAATATCGTGACAGGCTTAACGACTGTGATGGAGTATAAGCTGGATAACGCAGACTATGTGATGTACAATGCGGCAGTTTTCAATGCAATTGACTTAAGAGATAGCCATACATTATTAGTGCGCATCTCGGCAAATGAGAATACAGGTGCGCCTGCCGGACTAGCCGTAACTTTGACCTTTACACCAACACCGGATCCACCGGCAGCACCAATATTGAAATTGAATGATATAACAAATATCGTGACGGGCTTAACGACTGCTATGGAATACAAACTGGATAAAGCAGACTATGTGGTGTACAATGCGGCAGTATTCAATGCAATTGACTTAAGTGATAACCACACATTGCTAGTGCGAATTCCAGCGGATGAGAATACGGGAGTACCTGCAGGAATAGCAGCAAGTTTAATTTTTAACCCAACACCGGGCGCTCCCGCAGCACCGAATGTGACAATAAATGATTTAACGAATGTCGTGGCAGGCTTGACGACTTCGATGGAGTACAAGCTGGATAGTGCAGCCTTTGTAATATACGATGAGGCGGTATTTAATACTATCGACTTAAACGGAAGACATACAATACTAGTGCGTATCCCGGCGGATGAGAATACGGGAGCTCCTGCGGGATTATCTGCAATTTTGACATTTACAGAAATACCAGTTGCACCAGCTGCCCCAAATGTAACATTGAATGATTTAACGAATGTCGTGACAGGCTTAACGATTACGATGGAGTACAAGCTGGATAGTGCAGACTATGTGATGTACAATGCGGCGCTATTCAATACTATCGACTTAAGTGATAACCATACATTGCTAGTGCGCATCCCAGCAGATGAGAATACGGGAGCACCAGCAGGACTAAATGCGACATTGATCTTTACCCCAACACCAATAGCACCTGCTGCCCCAAATGTAACATTGAACGATATCACGAATATCGTGACGGGTATAACGACTGAAATGGAGTATAAGCTGGATAGCGCAGACTATGTTATCTACAATGCAGCCGTATTCAATAGTATCGACTTAAGCGGCAGCCATACAATGCTAGTACGCATCCCAGCGAATGAGAATACGGGCGCACCCGCAGGACATGAAGCAACTTTGATCTTTAGACCGACACCTGCCGGACCTATAGCAACTCCTTCACCTGTCGCACCTCTTGCCCCAAATGTAACATTAAACGATATCACGAATATCGTAACAGGCTTAACGACCGCGATGGAATATAAGTTGGATAGCGCAGCCTATATAATCTACAATGCAGCAGTATTTAATGCTCTAGACTTAAGCGGCAGCCATACATTGCTAGTGAGAGTCCCAGCGAATGAGAATACGGGAACTCCTGCAGGATTAGCCACAACCTTGATCTTTACACCAGTAAAACCAGAGGAACCAACACAGCCAGATTTGTCAAAAGATATAGTAGTATCCTTACCTAATACTTACCAACCAAAAGTTGATATTCCGCTAGATGATCGCAACTATGTAATTCCGATTACTACGGCGGATAGCAACAAAGAGATAACAGTAGAAATTCCTACGGATAAGCTTTCGAAAGTTAGCGTTAATTTACCTCTTAACAGTAATCTGCCTAAATTGGAGGCTGCCAAAGGCGAAGTTTCTATAGTTATTCCGAAGGGGACGAGAGCTTTAAGCGGTGACACCTCTGCAGTAGAGCTTCTTTCATCAACAGCTTTTTCGGATACGGAATTAAAAGATAAGCTAAGCACCATTATGCCAAACGGGAAAAAGCTCGATTCGATTATTAAGGCTTTTTCCATGGGCGGAAATGCGAGGGTAGAATTCAGTCAGTTTGTCCTATTAACCTTTACGGGCATGAGGGGAAAGGATGCTGCTTTTATCCAGAATGGCTCACCTTATGCCATTCAAAAATACCCAGGTGACTTAGAAGGGGTAAATAGCGGTAAGGATGAATATGCCTTCGAGAACGGCAATGACCTAATCGTAAAAACAAAGCATTTTACGGACTATATTGCCTATAATTCATCTGAAGCAGCAGAAACACCACCAGACAATGGGGGCGGAACTGCTCCAACACCTAATATGAATGTGACTCTATCTGTAGATAAAGTTACCATTAAAAAAGGATTTGTAGTTTCACCCACAACGGTGGAGCTAGAAACAGGCGACACGGCATGGTCCGTATTAAAAAGAGTGCTCGACAGTCGTGGTATAGCTTATAGATCTCAATGGTACGATGGTTTCGGAAGTATATACGTGCAGTCAATAGCTGGTGATGGAGAATTTGACAATGGCAGCGGCAGTGGCTGGATGTACAATGTTAACGGCGTATATCCCAATTACGGATCAAGTGATTATGTTCTTATGGCTGGAGATAGCCTGCAATGGAGATATACGATTAGCTTAGGCGAAGATTTAGGTGTACCACTTCCTAGCAATGGGGAAGCTCCAACAACACCCGCCTCCAATGTTAAATCACCTGTATTTGAGGTGCCGAAGGATATTCAAACGGAATATACTTTGGATATAACAAAGGAACTAAAGAATACGAACCAAATCACTTTTAATATACCTAAAGGTAATTCAAAAGTATTCCTTGATTTAAAGGATGTCACAGTCGATATTCCTCGGATCACAGCTACAAAAGGCGATATTTCCGTCACTATTGATAAAGGAACCCAGCTTAAGGCAGGAGATCCTAAACTGGAATATATCTCGACAATCGATCCCAGTGATACAACAATCCTAAATCTTATAAAAGGCAGCTTAAGCACTAACACTAAACTCGCACATATTAACAATGCGTTCAATATGGGAAGTACGACGAAATCTACTTTATTTAATAAGCCGCTTACCTTAATAATTAAAGGTGGGAAAGGGCAACTCCCAGGATATTTGGAAAATAACCAATTTACACCAATTCAAATTTATGAAACGGAAGAGGCAGGCCAGCTTGCAACGGAAGGAAATGAGAAGATAACCTATGCCTTTGTTAAGGATAATGAGCTTATTATCAAAACAAACCATTTTACAAGCTTCGTATCTTATACAACGACAACGACAACGACCAAAGCTGAAGCTGATTCAGTAAAACCGATTGATTTAAAGCAGCTGTATTCAGATAGCGATGCGATCTCATCATGGGCTTTTGAACCTATCCGTGCTGCAACACAAAATGGACTTATCCAAGGCAGCAATGGTAAATTCAATCCTCAAGCCACAATTACAAGAGCAGAATTTACCAAAATATTGGTTTCTGTTACAGGACTTGATATTAAGGGAGATAAGGCGATCAGCTTCACAGATGTTACTCAAGCCGATTGGTTCTTTCCATATGTGAATGCTGCTTATAGTAAAGGATTTATTACTGGCTTTAACAATGAATTTAATCCGAATGATAAGATTACCCGTGAGCAAATGGCTGTAACTATTATAAGAGCTTTGGGAATTCAACCGGCTAAGCTAGCATCTGAAATGAAAGATAGAGAAAAAGTATCGGCTTGGGCTAAAGCGGAAGTCGAGACTATTGTAGCCGCTGCGTTGATGCAGGGTAGTGACAATCTATTCAATCCTCAGGGCATTGTTACAAGAGAAATGGCAGCGGTTGTTGCTGCTAAAGCTTATGATTATAAAATTCAGCAACAAGTGCCTGATAAAAATTTAGGAAATGCAACAGCCAATAAAGATGTTAAGAATTATATTGAACAAACGGCAGCTTTTATGCAAAAGGCAATTACTAATCCGATTATATCCAGTATTGGTGGGGAGTGGACGATCCTTAGCCTGGCTCGTTCAGAGGTTAAGGTTCCGGATGCCTTTTATGCGAAATACTATGCGAATGTAGAAAGTACGCTTAAGGAAAAATTAGGGAAACTTCATAATGTTAAATATACAGAATATGATAGAGTGATTTTGGCGCTAACCTCGCTTGGGAAAGATATCGATCATGCAGCAGGTTATAATTTAAGAGAGCCGCTCGCTGATTTTGATACATTGATTAGACAAGGCATTAATGGACCGATCTTTGCGCTTATCGCATTGGACAGCAAGCATTATGAAATCCCTATCGTAAAAGAAGTAAAGACCCAAACAACCAGAGAAATGCTGATTGATTTTATTCTAAAAAGAGAGATCAACGGTGGAGGATGGGCGTTAGGGGTTAATGCTGCTGAAGCGGACCCAGATATTACGGCAATGGCTATCCAGGGACTTGTGCCTTATTATACAACCAATTCTGCTGTTAAAGCGGCTGTAGATCGCGGAGTAGATTGGTTGTCAAAGGTTCAGGAATTAGACGGAGGCTATGCCAGCTTAGGAGCTGTCAACTCTGAAAGCATTGCTCAGGTTATTGTAGCTTTGACCAGTCTTGGCATAGATCCGCACACGGATCCCAGATTTATTAAAAATGGACATTCTCCGATCGATGTCTTACTGAGCTTTGCAGCAGCAGACGGAGGATTCTATCATGTGATGCAAGGCGGAATCGATAATGGCGGGGCAAAACCCGGTGAAGTTGATTTTATGGCAACAGATCAAGCTATGTATGCACTGGTAGCTTATGATAGGTTTGTTCATGGACTAACCCGGCTTTATGACATGACCGATGTTTAATAAAAGATGGCTGACAGCGATATTGATTATTGGCGCATTGGCTATCGCCTTCTTCTGGGGTGGGGATTATCACAAAACCTCAAATAAAGCAGAAGAAAAAAGCGTTGAGTCAGAGTTAATAAAAGCTACAGCTTTACCTCTGGTTGCTGAAGATGAGCAACCAGAGGAAGCCAGTGAACAGCCCTACAAAACTACAATGCCAACAAAAACATCAACACCAGCTCCAATTAAAGCAACAGAAACACCAGCAGTAAAGCAAACACCAGCAGTAAACCAAACACCAACAAAATCGCCAAAACCAACAGCAACACCGATTGTAAAAGCTGAAAAAGATCCAGAAGCAAAGCAAGATAAATATCTGACTGATCCAGTGCCAACGGGAAAGCCTCAACCTGTTGAGTGGCAGGATGCAGCGATTGACAAGAGTAAACCATTAACGATCACATTAACAGTAAGCTGTAAAACCATTTTGGATAATTTAGATATTTTTAATAAAGATAAGCTTGAAGTGCTGCCAGATGACGGCATTATTTATAAAACACAGACGGTAACCTTCTATGAGGGCGAGTCTGTGTTTGACGTTTTACTGCGAGAGATGAAAAAAAATAAAATTCATATGGAATTTTCAATGACACCTATTTACAACAGTAATTATATTGAGGGCATAAACAATTTATATGAATTCGATTGTGGTGAGCTGAGCGGTTGGATGTATAAAGTGAATGATTGGTTTCCGAATTATGGCAGCAGTCGTTATGTGCTAAAAGCTGGCGATGTTGTTGATTGGGTCTATACCTGTGATTTAGGCCGTGATGTTGGCGGGGATACGGCAGCGGGAGGAGTAAAAAAATAATGCGGGATAGAGATAGCTTTTCTTCCTTTCATCCAATTATCAATTTTGTTTATTTTGTCGTGATATTGCTGTTTAGTATGGTTTTTATGCACCCCATCCTGCAGGTGATAGGCTTCTTTAGCGCTGTTGTCTATTCTATTATGTTAAAAGGGAAAAAAGCGATCAAATTTAATCTATTGTATATGCTGCCTTTATTATTGCTGATGGCTGCGCTAAATCCTGCTTTTAATCATGCAGGTGTTACTATTTTATTTTATTTAAAAAACGGCAATCCCATTACCCTGGAGTCGATTCTATACGGTGTGGCGGCAGCTTTTATGTATGTAACAGTTATTATTTGGTTCTCCTGTTATAACGTTGTTATGACCTCGGACAAATTTATTTATATTTTTGGGAAGCTGCTGCCGGCATTATCTTTGGTTTTATCCATGGTTCTCCGTTTTGTACCCCGATACATGAACCAAATTAAGCTGATTTCAAATGCTCAAAAATGTATAGGCAGGGATGTTTCACAAGGGAACCTTCTGACAAGAGCTCGAAATGGAATAACCATTCTCTCTATTATGACCACCTGGGCGCTAGAAAACGCCATTGAAACAGCTGATTCGATGAAATCACGAGGTTATGGATTGCCGCGCCGCACGAGCTTTTCGATATATCGGTTTGACAGCAGGGATAGAATAATTCTGACTTTTATGCTGGGCTTGATCCTCTTGGTAGTCCTTGGAGCTTCGATGGGTGAGAACACCATGCGTTTTTTCCCTTCTATTAAGGCAATGGAAATTACACCATTTAGTATGGCTGTGTATATAGCTTATTTGATTCTATGCATGCTGCCTGTGATCATAAATATTGTGGAGGCAATGAAATGGAAATATATCGAATCAAAGATTTAGTCTTCACTTTTCCTAAAAAAACCAACATGACTCTTTCTCATATTAATCTTACAATAAAAAGCGGTGAATTTATTACGATATGCGGCAAATCGGGCAGCGGAAAAAGCACTCTGCTTCGACATCTAAAGACCATACTTACTCCCCATGGGGAGCGTAATGGAGAAATCCATTATCGAGGTAAACCGCTAGAAGAAATGGACCAACGTACCCAAACCGCAGAAATAGGCTTTGTGCTGCAAAATCCGGACAATCAGATTGTCACAGACAAGGTATGGCATGAGCTTGCATTCGGGCTTGAGAGCTTAGGTTATGACAATCGCACCATTCGTTTGCGTGTGGCTGAAATGGCAAGCTTTTTTGGGATCCAAGCCTGGTTTCATAAGAATGTAGCAGAGCTATCTGGAGGCCAGAAGCAGCTGCTTAATTTAGCTTCCATTATGGCGATGCATCCAGTGGTATTAATTCTTGATGAGCCAACCTCCCAGCTTGATCCAATCGCAGCAGCAGATTTTTTAGAAACGGTAAAAAAGATAAATCAAGAGCTGGGTACTACCATAATAATGACAGAACATCGACTCGGGGAAATCCTGCCTATCTCAGATCGCCTGGTTGTAATGGATGAGGGAGTCATTCTTGCAGACAATTCACCCCGTAAGGCAGCAGAATTATTAAGCGAGTGGAATCATCCGATGTTTCTCGCGATGCCCTCGCCAGTACAAATTCATGCAGGAGTGCACAATGAGATGCCTTGTCCTATAAACGTGAAGGAAGGACGTCAATGGCTGGATTCTTATTTGAGTGATAAAACGATTTCGGCTGCAAAAGAGATTTCGGAAAGCTCTGAAGAACCGGGGCGCCATATAGCAATAAAATTCAAAGATGTTTGGTTTAAATATGACAAGATTGGACCCGATATTATTAAAGATTTGTCATTTGAAGTGGCCGAAGGGCAATTTTATTGTATAGTTGGCGGTAATGGAACAGGGAAAACATCGACGCTATCCTTAATGAGCGGTATTCTCCAACCCTATCGAGGTAAAGTGTTAATCGGCGGCAAGAACCCGCTGAAAATGAATGCAAAAGAGATCTTCACGAAAAATCTGGGCATACTTCCGCAAAACCCACAATCCTTATTCGTAAAAAAAACCGTGGAAGATGATTTATACGAAATGTTATCTTCAAGCCAGTTAACCAAGGAAGAGAAAACAGATAAGGTAAAGGCAGTTATTGCTTTTGCAGAGCTTGAGCCTTTTCTCACGATGCATCCGTATGACTTGAGCGGTGGAGAACAGCAGCGAGCAGCACTAGCCAAGGTATTATTGCTAGAGCCAAGGATATTACTTTTAGATGAACCAACCAAAGGCTTGGATGGATTTTTCAAAGAAAAGCTTGCTCTATTTTTGAAAAAGCTAAATGCAGATGGGGTTACGATTGTGATGGTCTCCCATGATGTTGAGTTTTGTGCCAGGTATGGAGAGGTATGCGCGATGTTTTTTGATGGAAGTATTATCACGACGAACACAACTAGAAAATTTTTCTCAGGCAATAGCTTTTATACGACAGCCGCAAACCGGATGGTTCGTCATGTATGGAGTAATGCCATCACCGTTGAGGATGTGATTGATTTATGCAAGAAAAGCAGCTAGCAGGTTTTCGTTGGGCAAGTCGGACAATGCTAGCTTCGATACTTATTCTGATTATCATCCCTGCCACAATCATGTTAGGCGTCTTTGTACTCGATGATCGCAAATATTATTTTATCAGCCTATTGATTGTACTCTATACGATGATTCCTTTTTTTATGGTGTTTGAAAATCGCAAACCGCAGGCTAGAGAGTTAATCGTCATTGCTACGCTAGCTTCCATTGGAGTGGCTGGACGAGCAGCATTCTTCATGCTGCCGCAGTTCAAGCCGGTAGTTGCCATTGTCATTATCGCAGGGGTAAGCTTGGGGGCGGAGGCAGGCTTCCTCGTCGGAACAACGACAGGATTTGTTTCTAATTTTTTCTTTGGACAAGGACCCTGGACACCTTGGCAAATGTTCTGTTTTGGCATTATTGGTTTTTTGGCAGGTGTCTTATTTGATAAAAGACTGCTTAAAAAGACTAAGCTTGCTTTGTGTATATTTGGTGGGTTAGCGACTTTTTTTATTTACGGCGGAATTATTAATATCGGCTCGCTTTTAATGTTTACTTCACAGTTCTCCTGGAAGGCTTTGCTTGCAACGTATATTTCAGGTTTTTGGTTTGATATTGTGCATGCAATTGCCACGGTGGTGTTCTTGTTTTTCATTTCACAGCCAATGCTTGAGAAATTAGAACGCATAAAAACCAAGTATGGCCTTATCAGTAGGTAGCTTCGCTTTTACACCGTATCCGCAGATAATGTAGGAAGTGGACCTGGCTCGACTGCAATCGAAATAAGATCATAAACCGAAATCGGGAACATCGGAAAGCCAACGAAATAAGGTGTGATTTCATAAAGCTGGAAGTAGATCACAAGCGCTTTATCAGCTAGATAATAATCTTGATTGGGGTGAATGCTTGTGAAGCCGTCTAACAAAGGCAGATCACGTTGCTTAAGCTGCTGTGAAACCTGTTTAGAAATCACCTCGACATAGTTGGAACCAGGCTTGAATAAATCCTGAAGCTCATAAAGCTTCCCTGTATTCACATCAAAAGTAAGCGATTTTAGGATCGTAAAGCCATGAGCCATTGGGGTAGAGTAAGCATAATTATTAAGCGTTAGACTGAGTATGCCTCGTTCGTTGGTTTTAATTTCGTAGTGTCCGAGCATTTGTGAGAGTGTGCCTGACTGCGTTTTTTTCTGCTGCTCCAGCATCCAATTGACAAGATGGACAATGGTTTGGTTGATTTGGTGAGCTACCTGAGGTTGCACGGGTCCAGATATACTGGGATATTCAATGTGAACCACACCAGATCCCATGGTGTGAGTATGAATGGTAACAGGTAATTGATAAGCCATTGTATTCCTACCTTCCTGAACATAAGTGGTACTACAGCCTATTCAGATGAAGATAAAAAGTGATTATTTTTTAAATTGCTTAAAAAGATCAACTTAACTCTCATTGATTATTAGAGAATGGACTTGCGATATTTTTCTGGTGTACAGCCAACCAATTGTTTAAAAATCCGACTGAAATGAGCAGGATGCTTAAAGCCAATTTCATAACAAATATCTGTGACGCTTTTCTGCTTTTCCAATAAGAATAAGATTTTCGCTTGATTGATCCTGCGCTGATACAGATAAGTGAAAATCGTGATGCCTGTTACTTCTTTGAATATTTTGACCAAATAATATTTGCTTAAGTGAATACTTCCTTCTATCTCATCCAAATGGATATCCTCTTGAAAATTCTCCTCGACAAAGGTAATAATTCGCTGAACATGATGTTCCTTAGAGGAAGGGAATTCAGGTTTATCCCCCAATGGTTTCTGGCAATAACCATAAATCATAAATAACAGATCCAAAAGTAAAGCATGAAAACGATGATAAGAAATCGCATCTTGCTGTGTAAAGAGCTGTTCCAAAGTTAGCAGCGACGCTTCCATTTGGCTTCTCTCTTCACCTTGCAGCTGGAAGCGGTGGTTGCGCAGCTCTTGAAAAGGCTTAAGCACATTAAGTGAAAACGGCGGTTGAATCATATTAGCTATATAGGCAGGCTCGAAGTGAATGATGGTTCGCTTGTATTCAACCTCAGGATCTACGCTTGGAGAATGCAGAGTAAGTCCATGCATCAGAATTAAATCACCGGGTGAGAGTACATAAATCTGATCCCCAATTAAATAAGTGCATTTACCTTGACGAAAATAATAAATCTCGTAAAAGGGATGAGCATGCAGCTTCATTTGAAAATGCATATCGGATGAAGTGTTAATCGATATAGGTGCAGCTTGTTGGCGAAAAATGTTCATTGTTGGATTCCTCCTGCAATTATTATCCTAACCATATCGCGAATGGCTGCTAAACACAACAACAAGAGTTAAATGAATTAATAAAAGAATAAACATTAATGAAGTTTGAATGCGGGTACAATGGTACAATGTGTCTAGGTTTAAGAAAGGGTGACGATACTTCCTATGAGAAAAATGCGGATTGGTGTAATTGGAATTGGTAATATGGGCAGCGCTCATGCACTCAGCTTGTTCAAGAATGAAATTGCCGGAGCAGAGCTTACAGCTCTATGTGATGCAATCCCAGAAAGACTGCAGTGGGCAAAAGAAACCTTCGATGAATCCGTTCAAATCTTTGACCACACGGAAGCCTTCTTTGCATCGTCTAGCTTTGACGGTATTATTATTGCTACTCCCCATTACGATCATCCTGAGCTCGCGATTCGCGCATTTGAATTAGGTCTTCATGTGCTGTGTGAGAAGCCGGCAGGTGTTTATACGAAGCAGGTAAGGCAAATGAATGAAGCGGCTAAAGCTTCTGGTAAAGTATTCAGCATGATGTACAATCAACGCACCAATCCACTGTATCTTAAGCTTAAGGAAATGATTGATGCCGGAGAGCTTGGTGAAATTCGCCGAACCAATTGGATTATTACGAACTGGTTTCGACCGCAAAGCTATTATGATTCAGGGACTTGGAGAGCAACCTGGGCTGGAGAAGGCGGCGGTGTTCTGATTAATCAGGATCCGCATCAATTGGATTTATGGCAGTGGACTACTAGCATGATGCCAAAACGAGTTCGGGCAGCCTGCTATTTTGGTAAATATCGCAATATAGAAGTCGAAGACGATGTCACAGCTTTTGTAGAATATGAGAATGGAGCAACAGGGGTTTTTGTAACCACAACTGGAGAAGCGCCTGGTACGAACCGTTTCGAAATTTGTGGAGATCTTGGCAAAATAGTTATTGAAGATGGCAAGCTAACATTTTGGCGTTTGCATATGTCTGCGCCAGAATTTAATCGCAGCTTCACAGGGAAATTTGGACAACCTGAGCATACCGTAATTGAAATTCCAATTGAAGGCAAAGAATCCGCTCATAATGGAATTATCCAGAATTGGGTAGATGCTGTTATAGAAGGTGTCCCTTTGTTAGCTCCTGGAGAAGAAGGGATTAATGGCTTGATGCTTTCCAATGCTATGCTGCTATCCGCTTGGACGGATAATTGGGTAGACCTGCCAATCGATGAAGACCTGTTCTATGAACAATTGCAAGCCCGAATTAATGAGAGCCAATCCAAAAAACTAATATCTCATGAAACGAGGTAACATTAGCATGGAAATCAAAGATGGCATGAATTATGCACCGAAAGGGAAACCAAATCCGGTGGTTAACCAAGGAGAATTTGTTTTTGCTGCTATTGCTTTGGATCATGGGCATATCAACGGGATGTGTAATGGATTGATCGAAGCAGGTGCGACGCTTAAATGGGTTTATGATCCAGACCCGGCTAAAGTTAAGGCTTTCTGTGAGGCCTACCCTCAAGTATCGCCAGCTTCATCGGAGCAAGAAATACTAGCCGATAAGGAAGTTCAATTAATTGCCTCAGCCGCTGTTCCAGCCAAACGCGCAGATTTAGGCATACGGGTGATGGAGAGCGGGAAAGATTATTTTACCGATAAAACCCCCTTTACTACCCTAGACCAGCTAGAGCGAGCTCGGGCTAAAACAGTCGCTACAGGCCAGAAATATGCGGTTTATTATAGTGAGAGATTGCATTCAGAAAGTGCTGTTTTTGCAGGGCAGCTCATTCAAACAGGAGCAATTGGGCGTGTCCTTCAGGTTATTGGACTAGGCCCTCATCGGCTTAATGCAGCATCACGACCTCAATGGTTTTTTGAGCATGAACAATATGGCGGGATTTTATGTGATATTGGCAGTCATCAAATTGAACAATTTTTATTTTACTCTGGCAGCAAGGATGCTAAGGTTGTTAGCAGTAAAGTAGCTAATTATCATAATAAAGCTTACCCAGAGCTCGAGGATTTTGGCGATGCCACACTCGTTGGCGACAATGGAGCGACGAATTATTTTCGAGTGGACTGGCTGACTCCAGAGGGATTAGGCACCTGGGGGGACGGGCGGACAATTATTATGGGGACAGAGGGTTATATCGAAATACGCAAATACATTGATATTGCTAGAGATCCACAGGGAGATCATTTATATTTGGTCAATCAGCAAGGAGAGCAGCACTATAGCTTGAAGGGTCAGGTTGGATTTCCTTATTTTGGTCAGCTAATTCTCGATTGTATTCACCGCACAGAGCTGGCGATGACGCAGGAGCATGCATTCAAAGCAGCAGAGCTATGTCTATTAGCTCAAAAACAAGCCATTCGTGTGGAGTAGAAGCTTGTTTTATCCTTATTTTGTAACATAAATGTAATCTGCTTTTCATCGAATATTAATCGTTTGTGTCTATACTTAATTTATCCCCTTCATTGTATTCGAATTTCAAATGAAAGGAGGGAATTGATATGGGACAAAACGGTTATCTATGGATTCTCGGAATTATTGTATTAGCAGGACTATTAATGATAGTTATATCCAGTTTGAATAAACCTTCTCGTAAGCTATTGAATTTAACTCGTAAATTATCAGATGCTGAGGTTACGAATGAAAAGGCAAATCAGTTGATCGGCTTGCTTATGTCGATTAAATCCATGCCCAAGAAGACAGCTTATTGGGATTCTATTAAAACAGCTTATAGGCTTATCGAACAAAGCCCTAAGGTTGATCTAGAATTTAAACAAAAGCTAAGGACACTGCTGCAAGGCTTAAGTGTAGAGCAGCTTCAAGACAGTAAAAAAATATCATAGCTCAGAAGCGGCGACGAACGATTTGTCGCTATTTTTTTTAGCCAAAAAGAGGTATAGTAGCTATGGATTAACCGTTAATCTTTTGCTGTTTACCTTAGATTGGAGGCTTACCTGTGAATGCAGAAACAAATGTAAGTAAAATGGGTTTGCTGATGAGCAAGACGGTCTGGAATAATTTCCGTTGGGAATTTGCTGCGGCTATTTTCATTAGTGTTATAAGTGTAGTATTAGGCCAATTTTTTATTCCGCTTGCATTGCGTCATGGAGCCTCGAGTTTAGATGTCGGGATTCTTACTGCTGCTCCTGCCATTGGGTTATTGCTAGCACCTTTTTGGGCCAGTATGATTGAGAAGGGCAATGCTAAGCTTTATATGTTTTATCCGAATTTAATCGGCCGCATGCTAATTATCCTCCCATTAATTTATCCCAAACCATGGGTTTATGTAGCTACTTCTTTAGTTTTCCATCTTCTTATGGGCATTCAAGCTCCTGCTTATGCTAGTATTATGACGCGGATTTACCCAGCTGAGCTGCGCGGTCGAATAATGGGCAATGTTCGCGTTGCAATGGGGGCATTGATGATTCCATTAGCCTATGTGATTGGGCGTTGGATTGATAGCTCAGGCGGTGGCGGTCCATTGATCCTTGCAGCAGTGACTGGGGTTATCTCGATTGTTCTATTTACTATGGTCAAAGAAGTAGCGATAGATAATCATAAAGTTCTGCCAACTAAACGAGCAACCTTATTCGATCAATTGAAGCTAATTAAAGAGAATCGTAAGCTTGCCTTGTTTTTTGTAGCGACTACTTTTGCTGGCTTCGGTAATTTGTTGGCCAGTCCACTTTATCAAATTATTCAGGTTCAAAAGCTAGAATTAACCAACATTCAAATTGGCTATGCCCGAATGGTCTATTTCTTTTGTTTGCTTGCTGCTTACTTAATTATGGGCTGGGTAATTGATCGCTACTCACCTAAGAGGGCAATGTTTTTTGGGATTGCGGCTTATGCTATTCCTCCCATCCTTTATGGATTATTCGGGAATTATGCTGCTGTAATTGTCGCAGGAGGCTTTCAGGGGATTGGTGACGCTATTTGGGATATTGGCTGCATGGCTTATGTTTTTAAATTAGCACCAGGTCGTGAAGCCGTTGTTTTTGGTTTGCATTTATTATTGTTTGGTATTCGTGGAACGATAGCTCCTCTATTAAGCACAAGCTTAATCCATTCCGTTTCTTTAAACTTAATGTTGGGAGTTGCTGCCATTTGTATCTTGATAGGCTGCTTAATGTTATTGCGTGGTGATCAAACCAAGCTGCTCACTGGAACGGACTTATCATGAAGAATATATCTGGGTTATCCACTCCTTTATTTATTGCCATATAGTTACCTGTGCATTCGAATCATGAATCGCAAACAGGAATAGAAAAAGGCTTATGACGTGAAGTCATAGCCTTTTTTCTGCATTATGGGGTCATTCTTACATGAATACTTTTTGTAACAATATCGGGCAGCTCTGATTTTTGCAAAAGGTATGTAACTGGAGTGATACTGCCACTTGCAAGCCGAGAGTCCAACTGCTGAGTCAATTCAGCAACCTGTAAATCAATCACGTCCTGTATAGGGATTTGGTTATTATCTGCTATGTCGGCTAAAGAATTACCTGTATATAAAGCTTCATATAAGGCTTCATCCGATTCCAATCCCAATATTTGTGTAATATCTTCATCTGTAGTAGCTGTATAGGTAGGGTCTGCTGATGGAATGGTTTCTTTGTTATAATTGCCTGATTTATCAATAGAGATGGACAGGGTTTGGGCATTTGCATCATTGCCAAACATACCGGCGCTGAAGGTAATTGCGATTGCCATAGTTCCTACAATAATTATTCGCTTCGGGTTCATATTGTGTTTCCTCTTTCCTGCGAACGACTTTTTAGCCTAGCTTCCTTCATCTTACTACGATGTTATAGACTAAGGGTTTCATTTACTCTTGCTTGTCCGACGACTTATTATTATATTAACCCAAACTTCTTAAAAGAACCTTAAGACGAACATAAGATTTGGTTAAGATTGGTGAAATCAAGGATAAACGGTGCGTTTGTCCGGAATTCTAAGATTAGTATAAGCAAAAAAACTTATACTTTCTTGGAATTTAAAAAACCTCTGACCTTAAAAAGGTCAAAGGCATAACTTCAGGCTTCATTCAATCGGATCTTCTAGTGTTTCATGATCACCTGGATAGTCGCGGTCTAAACCTTCGTGCAGCTCCCGATTCTCATAGGTAAAACGATTGGGAGGACGTTGGTCTTGACGCCACGGAGTGCTTTTGCCTAATGCTTGATGATTGCTAGTTGAACCATAAGGCCCTTCAGGGAATTCCTCTGCAGTTAAATCGTTGCGCCCAGATTCAACAGTGGATAAATCCGTGTAGGAATCACGATTTTCTTTCTTAAACCATGCCATAGTGCACCTCCCGCTTTAAACACATTGTCTCCAATGAGCGGAAGATCTATGCGGAAATAACGGATTATAGATCTGTAAAATTAACAGTCCCAATGATTTGTTCAAGAAATTCGATCAATTCGATAGCTTCTTCTTCATCCAGTTTAAACACATGCTCGATAAAACCCTCCATAGCTAAATCATCAGGTCCAACAATCACGGTTTTACCCATTTGAATATCCGTTACCAGCTTCTTGCCATAAAAACGGTTGGAGGAAGTGATCGCTAAATCGAAGCGTTTCATACTATTCCCGATAAAGCTGACAAAGCGAGTTCTCGTATCCTCTGTAGTATCATATAAAAAATCTAGTTCTTGGTCTGACATGTATTCACTCCCATTTCTCTATAGCCTAATCATAACATATTAAAAAATGATTGCCTACACGACAAGTTCATGTTACAATCAACCTAATTTCAGGGAAAACAGGGAGAAGCACTCCTTCTGCGTAAGTTACGCGGGAGGGGTGTTTTTGCGTTCCTGAAAAAAGATTTGGAGGATGAGAGGATGAATTTAATTTTTTTGAACAGCTTGGAGAAAAGAGTGGAGGAAAATCAGGTTAAGACTTCACAGGTTTCGATTTGTGAACAGCAAGGGGCTTGGCATGTATTATGGAATGAGATTAATGAGGATGGAAAAGCAGAGCAATCCAGCTGGTTTGAAGGCACACAATGGAATGTTATGCTTCAGGTTTTCCGTGAAAGGCTGCAAGATAAAATCAAAGAAGGGTATGTACCGTTGCTTGAAGGTTATGGAGATGGTGAGCAAGCCATTTCTTCGAGAAGCAGGGAAACGCAAATGCTCTATCATTACAGCGAGCTGCATCGCAATGATGAGGTGTTTAATATCTTGCGTGCATGGCGAAAAGAAGAGTCAAGCAAGGACGGGAGATCAGCATTTATTATCGCTTCCAATCGCATTCTTGATATGATTAGTGCATTTTTGCCGCATTCGTTAGAAGAACTCAAACAAATCCCTGGCTTGGGTGAAGGTAGAATTGGTACATATGGTGAAGCAATCATTGCCATAACCAAAGAGTTTGCAAGAGAAACTAGATTTCCACTTCATTGGGTGAATGAAAGAATTGATATGCAGCAGTTCGAAATGTGGCTGAGTGAGCAAAGACGATTGCGTCAAGAAACAGCTGAGGTGAAGCTGGCTGGAAAACGTAAGCTTCTAGAGGCTATAGCGCAAGGGGGAAACCTAGCAACGCTTGAGAAGCAGCTATCCATGACACGACGTGATTTAATACTGGCTGTAGAGGAGTTAGCCAAGGAAGGCTATGATGTCGATACACTTGTTGAGCTGGAGTTAGTTGCGGTTGATCACGAAGAACAGAAGCAAGTACAGGAATTATTCGCAGAGCTGGGTGATAAGTATCTTAAGCCTGTTTTATTCAAGCTTTATAATGAGCAGCAGCTTAAGGAAAAGGACGTAAACAAAACCTATGAATGGATGCGGCTTGTTCGCTTGAAGCACCGCAAGTTAAGTGCTGTGTAAATTTGATATTATAAAAATGAAGAGGCAATCCTCCAAGTCATAAACGACTTGGAGGATTGCCATTTCACTTAGCCCCTTGAGCATTTATATTAACTAGATCTCTTTCATTCGGGAAAAAAATTGGCAAAAGCACTTTGCAGCTGATTGGCTTCAGGATGATACCAATAGTAATAATTGTCTGCTTTATAGAAGGTATCCACATAACCTATTGCCGAACCGCTATTCATCACAAATTGATAATAAATCGGCTCAACCACTGCAGCTTTATCAGGATGAATTTGTTCTTTTGCAGCTCTTTGCAGCATGCTAATTAGAGACTGCTCTTGTCCATTGTCCAATTTAACAATGAGCTTTTGCTTGTTATTCATTGGATAAATAGCTATCTCAGTTACCTTATTGCTCTGAACAGCTTCTTCGAAAGACAATCTAAGCTCTTTTTGTTTACTATCCTCCACATAAATTTTGTAACCACCAATAGAATTTTTATTTTGAACTGCGACAATTTCATGATTTGGATAATCAGCAATTGCACGAACAACGGACCCTACCGCTAAGAGTGCGGCATCTCCATCTTTAGGGATATAATGCGGATCATTGACTACATCTGCTACATGGAAAGTAACTTTGCCAATCTCTTCACCAAGCTTGCTTGGGTCAGTAAGAGCTTTTTCCTGAGAACCGGTATAAGAAGTAGCATTAATCTTAAGAAAATCTGTCCAATCAATTTTAACTTGTTGTTGGATAACAGGATTTTTCTCAGAGATCACATTGCGGCTGCAGCTGGATAGGATTAGAGCTATAGTAAATAACACAATCAACAATTTTAGCGCATCTTTATGGAAAATCATCGCGTACACCTCCGCTAGTAAAAATAAGAACATAATGATTGAATTATGCTTTATTAAACTAGACGGTTTTGTTTACATTAAGTTGCATAATACCCATATTTTTAACATGCTATTACTCGAAAAGATCAGTGGATAAATAACGTTCTCCTGAATCCGGTAGTAGAACAACAATTTTTTTGCCTTTGTTTTCAGGTCTTCTGGAGATTTCAGTTGCCGCAAATACGGCAGCACCTGACGATATACCCACTAATAATCCTTCTAATCTGGCTAATGCGCGAGCTGTCGCTGTTGCATCCTCCGTTTTCACTTTAAAGATTTCATCGACAACAGCGAGATTTAAGTTATCAGGTACAAAGCCTGCCCCAATTCCTTGGATGCTGTGAATTCCTTTCTTTCCGCCTGATAATACGGGTGAATCGGCTGGCTCAACGGCAATGATTTGCACGGAAGCTTTTTTCTGCTTCAGAACCTCGCCAACCCCCGTAATAGTCCCACCTGTACCAACGCCTGCAATGAAAATATCGACTTCACCAGCGGTATCCTCCCATATCTCAACTGCTGTAGTCTGGCGATGAATTTCTGGATTAGCTGGATTATCAAATTGCTGAGCAATAAATGAATCGGGTGTTTGTTCAGCCAATTCAGCAGCTTTGCGAATAGCACCTGCCATTCCTTCGGCAGCTGGAGTTAACACTATAGTAGCTCCATAAGCCTTTAACAGCTTTCGACGTTCAATGCTGAAGGTTTCAGGTAAAGTAATAACGAGCCTATAGCCTAATGCTGCAGCAGCAAAAGCTAGTCCAATCCCCGTATTACCACTAGTAGCCTCAAAAATGACCGAATTTTTATGGAGTAAGCCTTGATCTTCCGCAGCCTTAATCATTGCAACGCCAATACGATCCTTGACGCTTCCGGCTGGATTATAATATTCCAGCTTGGCTATTAAAGAAGCCCCCAGCATTCGAATACGATTATAATTGGTAAGCTCCAATAGAGGGGTATGACCAATCAGTTCTGTTAAATTGCGGGCGATTTTTGACATGAAATATCATTCCTTTTTTAATTGGGTAACCCAATGAATTTAGTCGGTATTACAACTTTAGCACCTTGAAGAAGACATGACTAATCAGTTCTTTTGATAGAAAAAACATGGTTTGGTTATAAATTAGCAATTACAATAAGCAGCGTGGAAAAAAATATCTTACCAAGATTTCTTGATCTGGGATAATAAATATCTTAACTGGAAATAGTTCCAGACAATAGAAAAACGAAAATAGGAGTAGATTGCCAAAATGCATCTGCTCCTTATTTTGATATCTAATGTTAGTTGTCTACTCCATTTTGGCCATAAAGCATGTGCAATTGAACTCGACCATGTATGGTTTTGCGTGTATTTGCATTAATAGGTAGATTCGCGTAAGGATTCTACTTCATCGCAATATTTATTCGAAATTAAGCAATTCTTGACGCAAAAAGGCAATTAATCGCTCCCCAGCCGAATTAAATGGGGGGCTTTCTTTTTTTCTAAGCATACCTGTGATTAGACCTGAATCCAAATCCCGCAATTCTTTTAAGATAGTGCCTTCAGGTAAGGGAGTGACCGAAATTAAAGGGACAACGGCTAAACCAAAGTTAGCTTGAACATAATATTTTAAGGCGGCCATGCTCCCAATTTCAGTAGCTAAATAAGGGCTCCCACCTTTCTCAAGCAAGGACCTTTCCAACTTCTTGCGATATGGACAGGTAGAGGTAGTAAGTAATAAGTTCTCATTCTGCAGGTTGTGCAAATATATATCCTCTTTAATTGCTAATGGATGAGATTGATGAACAAGTAGTCCAAGTTTTTCAACAAATAGGGGCTCAAAAGAAGAGCCGACTCCAGACTCTGGCGTAGTGCAAATCGCAATATCAATAATCCCATTATCAAGCATTTCGCTAAGAATAGAAGTATTGCCAATTTGAATGCTAATCTGAAGCTTGGGATATAGCTGCATAAAAGGTGCGAGAATGAGGGGGATGCGGTAGCTGGCAGTTGGCTCCATTATCCCTAGTCGAACTACACCAGATTCACCCTTGATAAATTCGTTCATCGCATGATTCAAGTAGTCATAATCCTTAATTAGGCTATCCGATTTTTCACTAAATAAACGTCCTGCCTCAGTTAATCGGAGGTTTTTTCCACGTTCAATGAGCTTAACACCTAAATCAGATTCTAGCTTTTGAATATGCGTGGTGACGGTAGACTGAACGTATTGTAATTCTTCAGCAGCCCTCTGAAAGCTGCCTAGCTTAATAATTGTTTTAAACGTTTTAATTGTCCGCAAATCCATGGATACACCTCACTTTAATGGTTAGTTCATAAAAAATGAACCGTTCGTTCTTATTTTTCAATTATACAATTAGTAAATTATACTGTATCATAACACTTATCGAATCAAAATCACATTAAACCTACAAAAATACTACGAATTAATATTGAATAGAATAAAAAAGTTTATTTGGCAGCTTAGAGCTTCATAAGCAGAGAGGAGGAATAGATTATGCCTAAGGAAATAGATCGATTTATACGTAATAAACGAGAGCAAGAGCTTGCTCAATATGCAGACCAACTAGCCTCTCAACTTGCGATAACCGCTGACATATATGATAAATCGGGTGATTTTCCTTTTGAACATTATGATATATTACGAAAAAATAATTTTTTTGATTTGACTATACCTGAGGAGTATGGCGGACGAGGCATTTCGTTGTATGAGATAATATTGATTCAGGAGAGGTTAGCACGCTGTGATGCATCGACTGCTTTATCGGTTGGCTGGCATCTTGGTTTCTTTTATAATCTGAGTGTTGTTAGACCTTGGAAGGAAGATATCTTTAAACGATTGTGTGAAGAAGCTATAACTAGCGGGGAATTGCTAAATTTGTTCGTCACTGAGCCTGCTGGTAATCCAGGAAGAGGGGGAAGAACTCAAACGATAGCACGTAAGGTACCTGGAGGATATATCTTAAAGGGTCGAAAATCATTTTGCACTCTTGCTCCTATTTTACAACGATTTACGGTATATGCTTCCTTAGAGAATGAAGAAACTTATGGGGAGTTTCTAGTTGAGAAAAGCGATAAAATTCAATTGGTTACAACTTGGGACACAATGGGAATGCGATCAACAGGCAGTCATGATTTAATATTAGATGAGGTTTTTGTACCTGAACATGACCTAATGGGGGAATACGGCAGCGGATTAGAAAGATTGGGGAAGGATAGTGGGGCATCTCTTTTTCATATACCTGCCGTCTACTCGGGAATTGCTTTTAGTGCAAGAGATTTAATATTGGATTTTGCTACTAACTACAGCCCGCCAAGCTTGCAGGGGTCTATCAGCGAGTTACCTCATGTGCGAGCCAAATTAGGTGAATTGGAATTAGAGCTTAAGACAGCCCGTACTTTACTTTATGCTGCAGCAGCAAGGTGGGATGAGAATATAGAATATCGCCCTCATATGTCAGTGGAGTTTCAGCATGCCAAACATGTGGTCTGTAACAAGGCGATAAGAATAGTGGAGTTAGCCATGCGTATTATGGGTGGCAAAAGCTTGTTAAAAGCCAATAAGCTTGAAAGGTTATTCCGTGATGTTCATTGCGGTTTGCATAACCCGCCAATGGATGATCAAGTAATTGATGGACTTGCAAGGAATGCATTGGAAGAATTCAAGAAAAATGAATCAACGCTTCATAAACTCTAATTTCACTAATGATACTTCACATCGTAGAATTCAGTCTATAATTCACGAATTAATACCAAGTATCCCTATATGCAAAGTTTTATATTCGAAGTAATGGAGACTTCAATTTCTCAAGAGGGGAAGTGATTAAGCTGTCCGTTCCATTCATTGGAATTAGTGAGGCCGTTTCACTCATTAATAATAGAGCTGTTATTGCAGTTAGCGGGAATATGGACATGTCCCCAATGGCTATCATTCGAGAAATCATTCGAAGTGAGCTTAAGCAATTGCATCTGCTCTGCAGCGGTTCAGTTGCAATAAACGCGGATATCTTAATTGGTGCTGGAATTATTGACACGATTGAGCTATCTCATATTACCTTAGGTGAGTTTGGTTTTGCTCCACATTATAGACGAGCTGCTGAAAATGGCATTGTGAAAACTTTAGACCATAGCTGTCCTGGATTTGCGGCTGGTCTACAAGCAGCTGTAATGGGTCTTCCTTTTATGTCTGTTCAAGGAATGCTGGGGACAGATTATCTGAAAGTGAGAGCAGATTTTAAAGTTATTTCTAATCCCTTTCCTCCTTATCAAGATATTGTTTTGGTTCCGCCTATTCAACCAGATGTTAGTATTTTTCATGCTTACCAAGCGGATAGGTCAGGAAATGTAATTGTAAACAAGATGCAGAATAATCGAGTTCTTGCACAAGCATCGAAGCAAGTTATAGTTTCTGTTGAAGAAATTGTTGAAGTGGGACATTTAAATCATTCTTTGGGAACATTGGTGCCTTCTCAATATATTACAGCAATTGTTGAAGCGCCCTATGGAGCCTATCCAACAAGCTGTACACCTTATTATTCGATGGATCGAGACTACATATTGAAATATGTAGAGGCTTCAAAAAGCACGGAAGCGTTCGAGCGATACTTGCATGAAAATATAATTACTTATTCTAACTACACAGATTATATCCATCGGTTTATTCGACAGGAGAGTTGTTATGACATATAGCGCGGAGGAGTTGATGATTTGTTCGCTAGCTCGTGAACTAAGAGATAGAGAAACAATCGCCGTTGGTAATCATTCTCCGATTCCAGCAGCGGCAGCGTTGTTAGCTCTTGCAACGCATGCACCCAAAGCTAATGTTTACATCATTGGAGATCCAGCTCACTGGCCTTTCGAAGGGACTAAAGAATTTTTTGATTGGATTCAACAAGGAAGAGTCGATGTGTTTTTCCTTGGTGGTGCGCAAATTGATTCGTATGGATCCATTAACCTGCACGTCATTGGAGATTATGAATCTCCGAAGATTAGGCTTCCCGGTGGAGCAGGCTCAGCTATGGTTTACTATCGCTGTAAAAGAATCTTGCTTTTTAAAACAGATCATCAAGTAAAAGGTTTTCCGGAGAAGCTAGATTTTACTTCAAGTCATTCCTCGCTTAATTTTCGCGAAGAAAAGCATGGCTTGCTCGAAGCAGTTATCACACCGCTCGCAATCCTTCGACCATCGATTATTACGGGGCGATTAGAGTTAACTCATTCAGCACCTGAAATGAATGCAGATGAAATTCAACAAAAAACAGGCTTCGATTTAAATATTAAGAATATGGAGCAGCCAATTCTAGAAATTGTACCACCATCAACTATAGAGCTGCATGCTTTAAGAACTAAGGTAAGGCAAGAGCTTAAACAAATTTATCCGGAATTTACTATAGGAGGGATTAGACATAATGGTTGAATTTATTACAATGGCACCTACCTCGGGTGATGGAGAGTATGTGGGAAATACGGGTGGCGGAACAAGCAAGCTTGAAGGCTGGACGGCATCAGCAGAACGTGAGCCGAGTTTAGCTTACATTACAGAAATCGCGATTGCAGCAGAAAAAAACGGTTTTGGAACGTTACTATTGCCTACAGGCAGCAACTGCTTGGATTCACTTGTTATTGCAGCAACCCTAGTACCCAAAACGGAAACCTTGAAATTTCTCTTTGCGGTTCGTCCCGGTTTTACAGCGCCAACTGTTTTTGCGAAGCAATTTGCTAGTCTTGATTATTTATCCGGTGGTAGAGCTTTAATAAATGTTGTCACAGGTGGCTCTCCAGCCGAGCAAGCAAGTGACGGAGATTTTTTGGATCATGGAGCGCGTTATCGCCGTACAGATGAATTTATCCAGGTGGTTAAACGCTTGTTTACAGAAGAAAAATTTGATCATGAGGGTGAGTTTTACCAACTAAAAGCGGCTTCCTTATTTCCAAAACCCGTGCAAGCTGAACCGCAAATCTATATTGGTGGTGCTTCAGAAGCAGGTATTCAAGTAGCAGCTTCTGTGGCGGATGTTTATATGATGTGGGGAGAAACCACTGATTTTATTCGGGAACGAATTGAAGAAGTAAAGGCGGCTGTAAGTGAGCACAACAGAAAGCTAAGCTACAGTATCTCTTTTCAGGTAATCCTCGGGGATACAGAAGAGCAAGCATGGGCGAATGCTCAGAAAACGATCAGTAAAGCAGATCATATCGCCATCTCAGGTAAGGAACAAGCGAATATTAAAGGAGATTCCGTTGGTTTGAAAAGGCTGCATCAGCTGATGGTAGATTCTAAAGCTCAGGATTTTCGAATTGGTCCAAATTTGTGGGCAGGCTTAACTCAAGTATTAAGTGGAAACTCGATAGCCTTAGTAGGTACACCGGATCAAGTAGCGGATCGAATTATTGAATATATCCAATTAGGCTTTGATAAGGTCTTATTAAGAGGCTTTCCCCATTTAGAGACAATTGGAGCTATCGGAAGTGAGATCATTCCAAGGGTCCGTGCCAGATTGGCAGCATTAGAACTTTAGGAGGTTGTACAAATCATGAGTATAAAATATCCATTTAGCGAGTTAGAGCACGATATCCGTTCTGTTCTAGCAGTGAATCAAGATTACAGTGCAATTGTTGATCAAATTCGTCCTTTTTTAGAAAAACTATTACAAACAGAGAATCTAGTTCCTGCTAGCTATCTTAAGCCACAAGCTGATAAATATGCCCAATATTTGTTATACAAGCCAGAGGATGAAGCCTTCTCTGTAATTGCATTCGTTTGGGGGGCGGGACAGAAGGCACCTGTGCATGATCACCTAATTTGGGGGTTGGTTGGAGTGTATACAGGTGAACTAGTGGAAACCCGATATCGTCGCATAGATAACGGCCTTGCTGCTGCACAGCAATTCATATTAGAAATTGCAAAGACAATTCAAGTTGTTAAGGGAGACATTTCCTTTGTATATCCGCCTAAATACGATATTCATGGGGTTTCTAATCTATCCGATGATACGGCTATCACGATTCATATTTATGGTGCGGATATTGGTAAGAAGCCTCGTCATATTCATGATCCCTTAACCGGCAGCTTAAGAGATGTGGTAACAAAGCATGACAATGCAGAAGCGATTTATCTGTCATGAGTGACTTTCAAAAAGGGCCACTCAGTGGAATTAAAGTCATCGAATTTGGTCAAATAGCAGCTGGGCCTTTTACTGGAATGTTGTTGGGCGATTTAGGTGCTGACATTGTAAAGGTTGAAAGACCTGATAGCGGTGATGGAATGCGAGAATGGCCGCCATTCTTTGTTGATGAAGACGGTGACGGGTTCAGCTCAAACTTTGCTTCCCTGAATCGTAATAAAAGGAGTATCGCCGTTGACTTTAAGAATCCGGATCAGTTAAAACGACTTCAACAGCTTTGCCAGCATGCAGACGTAATCATTGAAAATTACCGACCAGGAGTGCTAAGTAAATTTGGATTAGGATATGAGAATTTAAAATTAGCAAACCCTGCATTAATCTACTGCTCGATTTCAGGTTACGGGCAGACAGGAAGCTATTCGCAAAAAGGAGCTTTTGATGTAACCGTACAAGCCATCAGTGGATTGATGAGTGTAACAGGTGATGAAGATGGTAATCCGGTAAAATGCGGTGTTCCCGTAGCTGATTTTTCAGCAGGCTTATACAGTGCCTATTCGATTACAGCTGCGCTATTACAGACGAAACAAACCGGTATTGGCACTCATATTGATTGTTCTATGCTTGGAAGCTTGCTTGGTATATCTGCCCTGCAAACTAGTGAATATTTTGGGAATGGGAAAGTTCCACGTCGCTTAGGAACGGCGCATCCACGTAATGCCCCCTATCAAGGCTTTCAAGGATTGGATAAACCGTTTGTTATAGCTGCTGGAAACGATAAGCTGTGGCGTGAGGTTGCTTTAGCTGTTAATCAGCCGGAGCTTGCTAACGATCCAAGATTCACTACACAGGCTTTAAGAGCAGCTAATCAAAAAGAACTTGCTGGAATACTGCAGCTTTCATTTTCTGAGAAAACGGCGGCAGCATGGTTAGAAGAGTTTGATCGCCGAGGTGTTCCTTGTGCACCTATTAATACCTTTGAAGATATTCTCAATGATCCTGTTGTTCGTGAGCTTGAGTTGCTCCAAGATTTAGAGCTTCCAGGTGGGCAAACGACTTCAACAGTTCCGTTCCCGGTTAAGCTTAGTGGATTTCAAAATTCAATTTATCGTCGACCTCCTAAAAAAGGTGAACATACAGAGCAAGTGTTTGACGAATGGCAAGGCAACTAAGATCAGCAAAGGAGTGGATAATTTGAGTGACATTCAATTAGCCAATATTAATGAGTATACCGAGCTTTATCTTTTATTAGAGCAGAAGCTTCAATCTTTAAATGAGGAACAGCTAACGTGGAAGTCGGCTTTAAATCAATGGAGTATCGCGGAGGTTCTGGGACATCTTGTAGATGCAACCGTTGTTCATTACTTTAGAGTACGGAAGGTACTGGCTGAACCACTTCTAGAAATTTGGCCGCTGTATGCTCAGGATGAATGGGTTGCCCGTTCCAAGGTTAATGCGATTCCGGCTAAAGAATCGCTTGAGCTTTTTCGGAGTGCTGCTCATTACAATGGCTTATTCTATAAAGGTTTAACAGATGAAGATTGGAGCTTAAGTGCTTTGAATTATAAAGGTGAGCGGGTAACTGTTCATAAGCTTTTCGAAAATTTTATAACGCATACGCATATTCATCTTCGACAAATTGATCGTATTATTGGGACATTGGCAGCAAAAGCTTAAACAAATATGAAGGAGTTGAGACGCATGCCCGTTATTGAAGTAGCCAAACAGAAGGTAGAAGAGTTTCCGCAATGGAGTGAGATTAATCATTATGGAATCAATCATTTAAAGGTAGGCCAGGAAGTTCCTTTGCACTATCATGCTTGCAATGAATATTGGATTATTGTCAGCGGTAGAGGTGTTTGTACGACCGAGGGAGATACGTATGAAATTGGTCCTGGTGATTTGGTTTTAACCAAAGAAGGAGACGAGCATTCCTTAATTGTTACCGAGGAAATGACAGCCGTTTATATCTACGGAGTTCTCCCTCCTGGAGGTTCAATCGGATACTTATATCGCAATAAGGAGGAGTAAGAGATGGGATTAAAGCTAATACACGTTGGTTTGGGTGGTCATGGTAGAGGTGTGGCGAGAAACATAGTCGTCCCCTCAGCGGATTTCTCATTTGCAGGTCTAGTCGACAAGAATCCAGAGGCGTTACGGGAAGCAGGCGAAGAATTTGCTGTTGCCAATGCTAATCGTTATACAGATCATGAGCTTGCATTCTCAGAGCTAGAAGCAGATGCGGTGCTTATTGAGGCCTTCTCACCTGCACATTATGAAATTGCAAAAAGTGCGCTAGAGCAAGGGTTTCATGTGTTGATTGAGAAGCCGTTTGTGTTGCATTTGGAAGAAGCCAAAGAGCTTGTTGCCCTTGCTAAAGCGAACGATAGGCAAATTATGATTAACCAGAATTATCGCTTCAATGCAACTGTACTTACTTTAAAGCAAGCTTTATTGCAGCAGCCGCTGGGTAAGCCGCTTTTTGTTGAATCGCACTTCTTTTGTAACCATATAGGAAGAGCTTATCAGCTAGCCTTAGAGAATTATATTCTCTTAGAAATGACTGTGCATCACGTGGATATGATTCGTTTCTTATTGGATACAGAGATTACGAGTGTTTCCGGTAAAACGTGGAATGAGCCTGATAGTGGTTACTTAGGCGATCCTCATGTCCAAGCTGTTTATGAAACGAATTTAGGAGTTCCTGTATTCTATCTTAGCAGCTTGATTGTACAAGGAATCGCGGATCCATGGGAAGGCGTCTGGCGCATCCAATGTGAACAAGGCACGATTCATCTAGATGACTTGGGTGAAGGGTATGGAGTATACACCGTAAATGCGGAAAAAGTGATTACCAAGCTTCCTCTTATCCCAAATAAGCATGAGGGCATACACGGTACTTTAGCTGAATTTGCTGAAGCTATCCGCGAAAATCGTGCACCTCAACCTTCTGGGCTGGACAATTTACAAACATTAGCTGCTTTATTCGCTACCGCAGATTCATCGAGATTAAAAAGGCACGTAGCTATTGAAGACTATTTTAGAAACTAATCAGATTGTTAAAGGGGAGTTTTGTACATGAAGAAAATAATGACAAAAGGCTTATTATCCATTCTTTTAATTTCAGTTTTATCGATCGCTTTATGGGGATGCGGAAGCACGAAAGAGGATGATGCAGCGGCAACTAATAGCGCATCAGCAGCAGAAAGTGTAAAACCAACAGATGCCATTACGAGCACAGCACCAACAGATACGGCTGCACCTACAGTTGCTCCGGCAGCTAATGATGGAAAAGTAGTTGAACTCACATTCTCCTACTGGGGAAGTACTTATGAGAAAAAAGCCATTGATAAAATGCTTGAATCCTTTAACGCATCTCATCCAGGTATTCACGTTAAGCCTTTATACATTCCAGGGGATTATGGAACTAAAATCAATACACTTATGGCAGCTGGCGGCTTGCCAGACGTTGGTTACTTGGATACACCACTTGCCTTGAAATGGGGAAAAGAAGGTAAGCTACTTGATTTCACACCTTACTTAAAACAATTCCCACAATTAGAGGATCGTATCCCACAAGCTAAGCTTTATCCAGCTCCAGGAGTATATATTGGTTCAACGCTTGCATCAGATAGTTTGAACTTATTCTATAATAAAGATTTATTTACTGAAGCAGGCTTGGATTTACCCCCAAGTAAGGCTGAGAATGCATGGACTTGGGATCAGTTCCTACTTGTAGCTCAGAAGCTAACCAAGGATAAAAATGGTAAAAATGCTACAGAGGCAGGCTTTGACTCTAAGAATATTGTACAATATGGCTTTGACTTTCCGAATGGATCAGGAGGCTGGTTCCCATATATTCTTAGCAATGGCTCAGACATAGCTAGTGCGGATGGGAAGACATATACCTTGAATTCGCCTGAGTCTATTCAAGCGTTCCAAAATTTACAGGATTTAGTCTATAAGTATCATGTTTCACCAACACCAACAACGAAGAAAAATGCACCAGGAACAGAAGTGCAATTGCAAACCAAGAAGGTTGCGATGATTCAAGATGGTATGTGGAAGCTATTAGATCTTGCTTCAACTAAGCTAAATTATGGTATTGGTGTGCTGCCAAAATACAAGGAACCAAAAACAGGTGTTGTAGGGGCAAGTGGGGTTATCTTTAGCTCAACTAAGCATCCCGTTGAAGCACTTGAATTTTACTCCTATTATAATGATCCAGCCCAAGTAGATTTATATTCAGTGGGACTTTGGATGCCGATCGAAACAAAATATTTTACAGAACAAGCTTCCATTGATCTATGGACTAAAAATGCAAGTCATCCAGCTGAATTTAATGATGCTGTAGTAAATTATCAGTTTAAAAATGGAGTGGCTATGCCGACAAATTCGTTAATCGGTTACTTGGAAATTGGAACTTTGATTGATTCAGCATTAGATGATATATGGACCAACAAAAAACCAGCTAAGGAAGTATTGGACGCACTTGCTCCTAAGGTACAACCACTGCTTCAAGGTAGATACACACAAAATTAATCAAGCTAAGATAATTAGGGCCACCTGCTTAAACTCAGGTGGCACAAGGAGGGTACCATGAAGAAATTGAAAATTCCTAGAAAAACCTCCGGACTGGCAAGAATGGAAAAAAGATGGGGAATTCTATTCGCCTTGCCGGCGATATTAGGATTTCTCTTTTTCTCCTTAGGTCCGATCATTGCTTCCTTATATTTTAGTCTAACGAATTGGCAAATTGGTAATAATCATGTTGCTTTTATTGGACTGGAGAATTATAAGCATATATTTACGGTAGATCCGTTATTCAAAAAATCAGCATTTGTGACTACCTATTATGCACTTGCTAGTGTGCCAATAGTATTGTTCTTAGCCTTTATTGTAGCTATGCTGCTTAACCAAAAGGTAAAGGGACTCTCCTTTTTCCGGACTGTTTATTATTTACCTGTAGTTGTTCCAAGTGTCGCGAGCTCCATGCTTTGGCTATGGTTATATAATCCTGATTTTGGTCTATTTAATCTAATTCTTAAACAATTTAGCTTACCTACATCGAATTGGATTTATGACGAGGCTACGGTTATTCCTTCCATTGTGATTATGAGTGCGTGGGGAATAGGGAATGGGATGATTATTTTCTTAGCTGGACTTAAAGGTATACCCACTCATTTATATGAAGCAGTTGAAGTTGATGGGGGCAGTGCTCTGCGTAAGCTAATTCATGTAACCATCCCTTTAATGACACCAACCATCTTTTTTAATTTAATCATGTCTTTGATTGGGGCTTTTCAAATTTTTAATCAAGCTTATATCATGACGGATGGTGGTCCTAATAATTCATCCTTATTTTATGTGTTCTATTTATATCGAACTGCTTTCACAGAAACAAAAATTGGTTACGCAAGTGCACTTGCCTGGATATTATTTTTCATAATTATGATCTTGACCTTTATCGTGTTTAAGACCTCACGTAAATGGGTTTATTACGAGGGGGATCAACGCTGATGAATACAATTGTTAATGCTAGATCACGGAAAAAATTCGCGATTCTACGAATTCTAACCTATGTAATATTAATTGTAGGTAGTCTTTTCATGATTATTCCATTTGCTTGGCTACTAAGAAGCTCTTTAATGGATAATAATCAAATCTTTATTTTTCCGCCACAATGGGTACCAAAACCTTTTAAATGGGATAATTTCTCAGAATCCTTAACGGCAGCACCTTTTCTACGTTATTTTATTAATACGATGACGATAGAATTGTTTGTAATTAGTGGTGTTGTTATAACGAGCACAATTGCAGCTTATAGCTTTGCAAGATTGAGGTGGCCTGGGCGAGAAATTGTTTTTGGGATTTTGTTGACAACGCTAATGATGCCTTATGCGGTTACGTTGATTCCGACTTTTATGCTATGGAGATACCTCGGTGTGCTTGATACTTACTTGCCCTTGATTATTCCGGCTTGGTTTGGTGGAGGTGCCTTTCATATTTTTTTAATGAGGCAATTTTTCATGACCATTCCCAAAGAATTAGATGAAGCAGCTTTTATGGATGGCGCGAAACCGTTTACTGTTTTGTATAAGGTGATTCTTCCTTTGGCTAAGCCAGCTTTTATTGTCGTTACGATTTTTACTTTTATTGATGTGTGGAATGATTTCCTAGGACCTTTAATTTATATAAATTCTAGTGAAAAATATACCTTAGCGATTGGTCTGGCTTCTTTTAAAGGAGAACTTCATGCACAATGGGGATATCTCATGGCAGCATCTTTGGCTGTAGTTACTCCAATTATTGTTTTGTTCTTTGTGGCGCAGCGTTATTTTGTTGAAGGTATCGCGTTAACTGGAATTAAAGGTTGATTATGAAAAGCAGCAGGTGAATAGTATGCGAAAAACAGTCGTAATAATAGGTGCTTTAGATACCAAAGGAATTGAATTTGCCTATATTAAAGGTTTAATTGAAGCTGCAGGGCTGAACACACTTACGATTCATACGGGGGTATTAGGTCCTGCGTTTTACTTGCCTGAAGTCTCGAATGAAGAAATTGCTACCTTAGGTGGTGCTGACTTACAGCATCTCATCTCTACACAAGATCGTGGTCTAGCTGTAGAAACTATGATGAATGGAGCGATTGCTAAGGTAATTGAATTGCATAATAAAGGGCAAATAGATGGAATTATTGGTTTAGGCGGGAGTGCGGGCACTACGATTGGCGCTGCTGCTATGCGATCACTTCCAATTGGCATTCCCAAGGTTATGGTTACTACGATGGCATCTGGAAATACCCGGCCTTATGTAGGGATGAAAGACGTAACACTATTTAATTCAATTGTAGATATATCCGGGTTAAATCGTATATCCCGTCAAATGTTAGCCAATGCGGCTAATGCATTAATTGGTATGGTTCAAGGACAAGCTTTATTAGCGGATATAGACAAGCCATTGATTGCGACTACGATGTTTGGGGTAACAACACCCTGTGTGGATAAGGCAAGAAGTTACTTGGAAGAGCAAGGCTTCGAGGTTTTAGTTTTTCATGGAACAGGTATTGGCGGACAAACTATGGAGCATTTAATTGCTGCTGGCTTTTTTGCAGGTGTACTGGATATAACAACTAGTGAGTTGGCCGATGATGTTGCTGGAGGCTTATTAAGTGCAGGTCCGACTCGCTTAACGATGGCGGGTCAGTTTGGCATTCCGCAGGTGGTTTCCTTGGGGGCGTTAGATATGGCTAACTTTGGTCCGCTTGAAACGGTTCCTGAGCAACTGAGGACGAGACAGCTCCACCAGCATAACCCCAATATAACCTTAATGCGCACCAATATAGCGGAGAATAAACGGCTAGGTGAATTGATTGCATCTAAATTAAATAGGTATCCAGATCGCGTTTCCCTCTACATTCCTTTAAAGGGTGTATCTGCACTTGATAAAGAAGGTCAGCCATTTAATGGGCCTCAAGAGGATGCGGCATTGTTCCAAGCTCTTCGTGAAAAGCTTGATCCTCGTATTGAGCTTGTGGAATTGGATAACCATATCAACGATGAAGAATTCGCACTCCAAATGGCAAAGAAGCTAGTCTTCTTAATTAATAATCAGACAATTTAATAGGAGGGTTTTCATATGTCATTTACTAGAGAACAAATTTTGGAACGTTTACACGCAAGGGTAGCTGCTGGGGTTCCTATTATTGGAGCAGGAGCGGGTACAGGGATTTCGGCTAAAAGTGCGGAAGCTGGCGGCATAGATTTAATCATAATATATAACTCAGGGCGGTTTCGCATGGCTGGACGAGGATCAGTAGCAGGTATGCTGCCTTATGGCGACGCTAACCAAATCGTTGTTGATATGGGACGAGAGGTCCTACCTATTGTTAAAGACACACCAGTGTTAGCTGGAGTATGTGGAACAGATCCTTTTCGAATTATGCCATTGTTTTTGAAACAAATTAAAGAGATGGGCTTCTCAGGTGTTCAGAACTATCCAACGGTTGGTTACTTTGATGGGATAGCAAGACAGGATATGGAGGAAACGGGATTTAGCTACGATCTTGAGGTTGAAATGATTGGGCATGCTAAGGAGCTTGGACTTTTTACCTCACCTTATGTTTACAATGAAATTGAAGCTGAGAAAATGACAAAAGCTGGGGCCGATGTTTTAGTCGCGCATATGGGATTAACTACTAAAGGTACAATTGGTTCTAAATCAGCCCAGCTCATCGATGTTTGTGTAGAAAAAATTCAATCCATACATGATGTAGCGAAATCAATAAATCCCAATATTTTAGTCATTTGCCATGGGGGGCCAATTTCTGAGCCGGAGGATGTACAATATGTCCTTTCAAAAACCAAAGGAATAGCAGGATTCTTCGGGGCATCTAGTATTGAAAGATTGCCCACCGAAAAAGCAATTCGAGATCAGGTCATAGCTTTTAAAAATGTAAAGGTTTAGATATTCGAATCGGCATTCGCTAGGTACTTTTATATTATTGACTCGACCGCAGACATAATATAAAAGAAGAATTTAAAAATAGATATTTATCAATGATAGTACTCGTGTTAAAAATAGGAAAGAATCCCGATCAGGGTGAGGAGCTTAGGCTGACTCTTGCATACCGATCTGGATTCTATTTTTTTCGTCTTAAAGGTTTCTGGGTTTTCTTCAGTTATTTTCCATTTTTTCAACAGTGGTTTGCCTAGCCTGCTGTTTGGTTATGACTTCACCGTCTACATCACAGATGACATAAGGGCGATCATCTTTGAGTACTTTAAGGATGTGAAAAACCAGTTTAGTAGCTACAGTGCAGGTTGCTTTGGTGTGTTGGTCGTCATTTTACCGCCCTTGCCTTCCATTAAATCCGATTCGCTTTTGCCGGGAATCATACTGGTAAAGCCGCGGAATGCTTCGGTCGTGAGGAAGTGATCTGGATTAACTCATCTGTATTTGCTATTTGCTCAAAAGACTATTTGGTTTGATTAAAAAACTTTATTTTCTTAAATCTAACTAAATTTCTAACCAAGATGACCCTATTAAAAAACTTTAATTATTTTAGAATGCCAATTAAGCTTTATAAATCATTGGTTAAATCTTGGGCATCATACAAAAACTTTATTTTATTTCGTCATAAAACACAGTTTAGTTTATATGTTTGATTTGCTGTTTCACCTTATAGATCCAATCACAAAAAAAATAGGTGGGAGCGTAATGCGATCTCTTCCTTTTTTGCAGCAAAATGTCGACTAATAAGGAGAATCGTAAGGAAATGTGGATAATATTTACTATTACAATTTGAGTTTTGTAGATTGGAATGTTCTTTAAGCGAAATAACTATTTGGAGTTTCAATTTCCTCTGTAGTGTGTATATTTAAGTATTGTTATAAATACGAAAATAGGGTGTGACTAATCATGAATACAGTGTTAATCATTATTATTGTTATATTAGTATTTGGCGGTGGCGGATTCTTTTACAGTCGAAGAAGATAAATGGAACGATTTAGCCGTAAAATAAATTAAGAAAAGAAAAGAGGAGAATGAACATGGTAAAGAAAGTTTGGATAAACCTACCTGTGAAAGATCCCCAAAAGTCTATAGAGTTTTTCAACCAGCTCGGATTTTCTGAGGATCCGCGATACGGTGATTGCTTAACCATTGGAGATATTATTGTGATGCTTTTTCCTGAGCCTACATTCAAAAGCTCAACGTTAAATGAAATTGCAGATACAAAACAAGGTACAGAAGTATTGATTACCATTGAAGCAGAGAACAAGGAAGAAGTGGATGAAATGGTAGAAAAGGCGGAAAAGGCAGGCGGCACAATCTTTAGTAAGCCAAATGTTCATGGATCGATGTATGGCGCCGGTTTCTCCGATTTGGATGGTCATCGGTGGAATGTATTGTATATAGGAGAGTAAGATTCAGAAAGATTAGGCATTAGAATGTTTGACTTACTATCCGAACCATATAGTTTAATGTTTGCTTGTTGACTTCAATAGAATAATAAATTATAATTTCGTTACACGATCGTTTAATGAATTTGTGCAATTAAGATAGGAGAACGAGATCATGAAAAAAGTGCCCAGAACTAGTCGCGACCTTCAGGCAGCTGAACGCAGAGCTCAAATTCTACAAGGCGCTAAGGAGTTATTTGCTAAGCACGGTTATCATGGTACTTCTATTCGGACACTCAACAAGCATATAGAGATTACAGATGGGCTGTTGTATCATTATTTCCCTGGCGGCAAGCAGGAAATTCTGGAGACCATTTTTCAGGAGACTCAGGCTTACAGGGTGAAGATTATGGATGATCTGATTGCCGGTATTAAGCCGGGGCAGCCATTGGAAGAGGCGCTTTATCTTCTGGTTAGCGGCATGGTCAAAACGATGGCAGGCGATAGAGATTTCTTGAAAATCATGCTGCACAATTCCGAATCGATTATGTCAGAGGACAAAAATTTTTTCAGCAAAATGATTTTGCAAAGGAGTCAAGCACTAACTGATGCTTTGGCACATAGAGCGAAGGACGGAGAAATTCGTGAAATGGACTTTCAAGCTGCCGCAAAACAAGTCGTTTCGATAGGCATTATGGCTGTTTTTTCTGAAGTGACAGAATTGAACCTAGTCGACAACTCGGACGTGGAAAGTTATTTGAAGAATATGGTCACTTTTACAGTCTCGTTATGGAGAAAGTGATTATTTTTTTGCTAATTCGTTCACACAACGTTGAATGAATTAAATGCCTATAGGAGGATGTATATGAATCGTTTTTTTAAACAGAAACACCCGTATCTTGCTATTCCTGCTGTTTTTCTTGTCGTCCTGTTTCTTGGTTTAGCTCAACTAGGATCAACAGTCAACCCTGCACCGAAGAATTTGCCTGTACTGCTTGTTCAGAGCGATAGCGGAGTTAAATTGCCGACTAATCAAGAAATGAATTTTGGCAAGACGATTGAGGATAAATTATCAATGGCTCCAGCTTCAGTAGGTGTGATTTCCCCGCTGCATTGGTCGATACTGGGGACCGAGCAGGAAGCAATCGACGCGATGAATCATGAGCAGGCTTACGCTGCCATCGTGGTTCCAGCTGATTTTAGTACTAAAATTACCAGTTTGTTGACCCCCCAGCCTCTGCCCTCCTTGATTACTGTCTATGTGAATCAAGGGATGAATTATAACGGAGCAGCCATGACAAACCAAGTAATCAGCCAGATGGTTGCAGGCATCAACGTGCAAATAAGAGAGCAGCTGTTGGCTCAACTTGGACAACACAGCGGTACTACGCTAACCATTGATCAAGCCAAAGCATTCGCTTCACCTATTTCTGTCACAACGAAAATGATCAATGCTGTAGGAACGAATAGCTCGAACGGCAATGCGCCTATTGTTCTGACTCAGCTTGCCTGGTTTGGTGCTATGGTGGGTACTATGTTACTTTTTATAGCATCAATGAAAGCAGTTCAATCAGGCTCACGTCTCCACCGCCTTGGCATACGGGTAGCTCAGATCTCGGGTGGTGTTGTCGTTAATGCGGCAGCAGCTGGCAGTATTCTTCTGATAGCAGGCCAATGGCTGGGATTATCGATTCCAAATTATGGGGAGACCTATCTTTTCTTGTTCTTTGCCG
Organism: Paenibacillus psychroresistens; assembly: GCF_009728935.1. Lineage (GTDB taxonomy): Bacteria > Bacillota > Bacilli > Paenibacillales > NBRC-103111 > Paenibacillus_AC > Paenibacillus_AC psychroresistens. The sequence continues at coordinate 2,089,157 of NZ_CP034235.1, forward strand.
GATTCATATTCTTCCTGCTGCAAACCGCGATTGTGAGCTGGCTTGGACTTGCAGGCGTGCCGTTATTCGTCCTAGTTTTTTTCTTCGGTGCACCAGTATTGTCTCTGCCACCGCAACTGCTTCCAGCCTTCAGCCATGACTGGCTCTACTCGTGGATACCGCTTCGTTTCTCTGTAGAGGGGCTGCGCGATTTGTTCTATTTTGGTAAAGGGTTAAATATAGGCGATGCAATCTGGACATTAAGTATCATCGGCTTCGCAAGTATTGTGCTTAGTCTCCTGTCTGTTTTGAAAAAACATAAAGAACCAGCGATTAGTGTGGAGCAGGGAACTGCCATTTAGCATATTTTGTTTGAACAGCTATTTACTGGTCAGATACTGGCCCCTACATCCAAATTGGCTTTCTAGAATAGCATTTATCTTGTTAAATAAAGCGCCATTCAGCAACAGAACCTACAATTGTGTTGCTTTAAACAAAAGTATCTGTTGACCTGTCAAACAATGAGATAAGCTCCATAGAAGACTTGCAGGGAAAGAAATTATTTATTGGCTCGTACATTCTTGATCATGGGATTTATTTTCGCTATTTCAGAAGCTTAGAAAATGGATTTTCATGTGAATTATGGTTGGCGCACACGAGCTCTCTGAAAAGGATTTTGAAAATTACTGACGAGATAAAATAAAGTTTTTGTATATAAAACAAAGTTTTTTAATGTGATAAATCGAATCAAACTGATTAGAAATATTAGCTACATAAAAGGCAACCAGCACAAATAAAAGGTTGTCTTTTTTTATGCAAAAAGAAAATCTAATCAGGGTCAAACTTTGATTAATTACTGCGAAGGTCACTTATTAAGGATTGTGCCATACCGTTATGGAGCTCATTGGCAATCTGTTGTTCCCGTAATTGGTGTAGAGGTTTTTAAAATTAGGCTATATCCAGAAGGGACCACATGTCCACTCTTTTGTTGATTAAAACCAAAACCGCTGCCAATTGGCAGCGGTTTCTTTAAGATCAAGGGCATCATTTTCTGTTGGAAAGGAATCGCCGTTGACCGCAATCAGCTTGCTCATCCGTCACTATAAATCTTTGCAACATAGGTGAATGGCAGCACTCATTTTATCTGAGAACTCTTGCCGCAGTACAAGTGCATATTTCCAGGTTAAGGCACAAGCGCAAAGAATGTTAGCAATAGTTTTAGCTTGTTTTTCTTTGTTGTCTGTTTTCTCCTTAGATGCCGACAGAATAGTCTGTTCGATTTTCATTTGAAATAAAGAACTATTGATCATAACAGCGTTTCCGAGGATACGTTCGCATTGGGTTTGGATATCGGGATGAAGGAGTCCTACATGACGGCCGAACCACTCGTCTAATAACTTGAAAAGTTTTTCTTCCAAGCTTAATGTGTCATCTTCAATTACTTGATCAGTTGTAAGTTGACCATCATTAAAAGCTTTAAGAAATGAGGCGCGAAAAAGGTCATCTTTATTTTTATAATGAAGGTAAATTCCCTGACGTGAGATGCCCGCAGCCTTTGCAATATCCTCAATAGATGTCTTCCTATAACCATTTTTGGAAAATACAGATATTGCTGTATCCAACACGTAATCTAGTCTTGTCGATTCTTTTTTGTCCATATTTTAAAATTAACAATTAAGTCGATGATTGTCAAGCTTGCTAGTACTCCAATTACTCGGACTGAAAGGCATTATTGCTTATTTATTCATGATAACAATAGAGAGAAAAGTGCACGATAAGAAACAGAGCCATTTTTCTTAATAAAAGATGAATTAAACAAAGCCCCACATAAACTGGGGCTTTGTCTACAGTCTGAGTCTAACTGAGTTTTTCAGTTAGACTCTTTATTTGTAGCTTCTTTTAAATTACTTAAATCACGGCAACACAAGTGGATTGCATCAGACATCTTCACCATAAATTCATGACGTGAAGAGCAACTATGTTTCCATTTCGATCCACAGGCAAATAATATCTCGGCAATAATCGCAGCATCTTTAACCGATTCCGTTGATTCTTTTACAGATGAAGCCTGAATGATTTTTTGAAGTTTTGTTTGGAAAGAGGAATTACTTGTTGCAATAACATCCCCGAGAACGCGCTGACATTGAGCAGCAAGATCGGAGGCTTCAGGAAGAAGGAGGCCAGCATGCCGACCAAACCATTCATCTAATGCTTTAAACAGTTTTTCTTCCAGCGATAACGCATCATCATCAAGTATCTGATCTCCCACTTGAAGGCCGTCATAAATCGTTTTTTGAATTGAAGCGCTAAAGATACTCTCTTTATTTTTAAAATGAAGATATATCCCTTGTCGAGAGATGCCCGCTGCTGTTGCGATATCCTCAATGGACGTTTTTCTATAACCGTATCGTGAAAAAATATTAAGAGCTGTTTCAAGAACATGTCCCAGTCTTGCCGATTCTTTTTTATCCATGAGTTTAAGTTAACAAAATAGATGAAAAGTGTCAAGTTTTTTTGTTTTATTACTTGACATTAAGTACAGTTAGTGTAAATATAGTAAATGTTAATTCAAAATTTAAATTATGGAGGGACAGTGTATTGCAAAACTACATGTAACAGATAATAGGTTATTTTAAAAAATGTCACCTTTGACAGCATCGGCGTAATGATCGTCAGCTACTTCTATATCAGAATCAGCTTAATGAATTTAAAAAAAGTCATGAAAAAATTAAAAGTTCCGCCCCAAAGGTGACTATTCTTTACGGTCAAGATAGTGGTCAATATAGTAATTACAAAAACAAATTTGAATTGGAAATGGAAAATATATGAAATATTATCTCTTGGGTAAAAGCGGTCTGCGCGTTTCCGAACTGAGTCTTGGAACCATGACCTTTGGCACGGAGGCGGGCTGGGGCACTGACATGAACGAAGCTCAGAAAATACTTGATCTTTATACCGACCGAGGCGGCAACTTCGTGGATACGGCTAACGTATATATGAACGGCTCATCCGAAAAGATGTTGGGGAACCTTCTGGCAGATAAGCGTAACCAAATTGTTCTATCCACCAAATATACGATGAATGCACATCCTGGCGATCCAAATGGAGGCGGAAACCATCGCAAGAGCATGGTTCGCTCAGTTGAAGAAAGTCTTAAAAGACTCAAAACCGATTACATTGATCTACTCTATATGCATATATGGGATGACACGACACCTGTTGAAGAAATATTGCGAACAATGGACGATTTGGTTCGCTCGGGAAAGGTCCTCTATGTGGGGATCTCGGACACTCCCGCTTGGCAAGTAGCCAGAATGCAAGCGATAGCCGATCTGCGGGGGTGGTCTCCACTTGTGGCACTTCAAATTGAATACAGTCTTATTGAGCGGACGAGCGAGCGGGAACTGATTCCGATGGCCAATGATATGGGGCTTGGTGTTGTTCCATGGTCGCCGCTTGGAAGCGGACTGTTATCCGGAAAATATACCAGAGAAGACTTTCAATATTCAGTCGACTCAGCAGAAATTAAAGGCACTAAAAAAGCTGGCATTATCACTCAAGGCAAATTTACGGAACGCAACATGACAATTGTGGAAGAAGTAAATCAAATTGCCTCAGAGATTAACAAGTTGCCTGCACAAGTCGCGCTCGCTTGGCTCCTCTCCAAGAAAACCGTCACATCCATTACTTTGGGAGTGAGATCAGTTGAGCAATTAGAAAATAACCTGGGCTCTCTAGAAGTTAATCTCAGTTCCGATCAAATCAAGCGGCTTGACGAAGCAAGCCGCATTGACTTGGGCTTCCCACATGAGACTCTCGCAAACCCAGTCAATAAAAAGTACATTACTGGTGGAATCGAAGTCTTGCGTAGATAGTTCTGCCGTTCAGATTGTAGATAAAATCCGTGTCTTTTCTAGAGACAAATTGTTTCCCATTCTGTTCTAGCTGGTTGTGCAAAAAGGAAATTTCGTCGCTGCGAGAGCCGTAAGTTGCTGGAGAAGCTAATATAGTTGCTAAAGCTATTCAGTTACTATTCCCCGGTTGTCTCTAGCTTACAGGTGGACAGTCAAAATGAAACAGTTGAATGTGACAACCAAAAATGAAGGGGAAGATAAATAATGCAAAAACGTAAATTAGGAAAAGAATTGGAAGTTTCTGCTATTGGGCTCGGTTGTATGGGAATGAGCGTTGCATTTGGTCCTGCACCAGACAAAAAAGAAATGATTTCGCTGATTCATGCGGCTGTTGATCGCGGTGTTACTTTCTTCGATACTGCCGAAGCGTATGGTCCAAATGAAGAATTGGTAGGAGAAGCGCTTGCCCCATTCAAGAAAGATATTGTCATTTCGACTAAATTTGGTTTTTATTCGGTAAATGGCCAGCAGGTGCTTAACAGCAAGCCAGAGCAAATCAGGCAATCCGTCGAAGGCTCACTCAAACGCCTTAAAATAGATACTATTGATTTATACTATCAACATCGTGTTGACCCGAGCGTGCCGATTGAGGAAGTAGCCGGAGTCGTACAAGACCTAATCAAGGAAGGTAAAATTAAGTATTGGGGACTTTCTGAAGCAGGAGTGGACACGATTCGCCGTGCAAACGCGGTTCATCCGGTCACTGCGATTCAAAGTGAGTACTCCATGATGTGGAGAAGCCCTAAAGAAAAACTTCTGCCTGCACTTGAAGAACTCGGAATCGGTTTTGTTCCTTTCAGCCCGCTAGGCAAGGGTTTCCTTACCGGAAAAATTGATAAGAATGCAACATTTGAAAGCTCCGATTTCCGAAGCATTGTTCCTCAATTTACACATGAAAATATGGAAGCAAATCAGGTTTTAGTCGATTTGATCAAGATGATTGCTGCTGGGAAGGACGCATCGCCGGCTCAAATCGCACTCGCGTGGGTCCTTGCCCAGAAGCCATGGATTGTTCCGATTCCAGGTACAACAAAATTGGAGCGTCTTGAAGAAAACCTTGGCGCAACGGAGGTTCAACTAACTCCTGTGGAACTGGTTGATTTGAATGACGCACTTTCAAAGATTGAAATTTCCGGAGACCGCTTGCCGGCAGATTTCTTAGATAAAGTTGACAAGTAAAGTACAACTAATAAAAAACTCTATAACGCTCTTGGAAATATCTCACATACCATCTTACCCTTAGTAAAATAATTGCCGATTTATATTGCTTCCTTTCAAATAAATCCATTTTCATTTCAAAATATGTTGCTCCATCCCTTGACTTTATTATCAATTACATTATCACGAATTAGAGCTTTGCACCACTATCGGAGTATCTGTTTCATCGATTTTTGTAGGAAATTGCATTGAACAAAAAGAGGATGCTGCCAAATAGAAGCAGCATCCTTTTTCCCAGAAGAAGCAGCCGAAGGCTGCTCCATTATAATTCAATTGCCAATAGAAAGGTAGTTCATTTTCTAAGCGTCAACATCGGTAGAATAGGCAAGGTCCTTTTGAGCTTCAAGCACGGCCAGACGTGAAGTCAAGCTTTTGTGAACGAACTCATACGCGTCGCTTCCCAGCGTTAATCTCAAAGGCGCCTTTTCTGCATCTGCGGCAGCAATCATGGCATGAGCCATCTTCACCGGATCCCCTTTTATAGCCTCATTATCAATTACTTTCATAGTGTTCCGCATATAGCCAACGGGTGTATTCTCATAAACAGCCATTGCTTCTCCCGCAATCATACTGCCTCCTGCAAAGTTCGTACGAGCGCCGCCTGGTTCAACCAATGTAACTTGTATATTGAAAGAAGCTACCTCCTGCACGACGGATTCAATGAAGCCCTCTATAGCCCATTTAGTCGCATGATAAATACTAAGTGCTGGAAAAGCGATTTGTCCACCCATGCTGGAAAGCTGTAGAATACGGCCGCCGCCCTGAGCACGGAGATAAGGAAGAGTAGCCCGAGTAACCTGAATCGAACCAATGATATTGGTGTTTATTTGATGTGTGATTTGTTCATCGCTAACTTCCTCTGACGCGCCAAACAAACCATATCCCGCATTATTAACAACAACATCGATGTGACTGAGTTCTTTAAATGCCTGATCGACAACTTCGCGAATCGACTGAGTATCAGTTACGTCTAGTACTGCGACCCACAATTGATCTCCATAGACGGCTTTCAAATCGTCTAACGTATTCGTTTTACGGGCAGTGGCTGCAACCCGATCGCCTCGCTCGAGTAATAGCTCAGTAAGGCTTCGGCCAAAGCCGCTTGAGGTTCCGGTTATAAACCAAGTTTTCATTGATAATTCCTCCATTGTAAAGAATAGTGTTGTCGTCCGACTTAAACTATAATATCAAACTAAATTAACTAAATCAATACATTTAGTTAATTTAGTTTTATTGGTATTTTGAATGTATAATTGTGTTATAATATGCATCAGACCGGTAAGGGGGAGAAATATGCACGAAAATCAACGCGATGAGATGCGCGAAGAAATGATAAGACGTCTCATTATTCGTTCCCGCAAAGACAGCCTGAATTCCATGAGAGCTGAAGACATGGCGAAATATATGGAACTAAGCAAAGTGACAATGTATAAATATTTTTCATCAAAAGATGAAATATTAACCATGATCATCTCGAATTTTAAAAATTATTTGCGTAATGAGACAGTACTTTCAATGGAGGGAAGCGATTCTTTTCTGAAAGGGTATCAACAATCATTTGAACAATCTTTAATGATCAACTACTATTTTTCAGAGCATTTCGTCAATGACTTCAAAACAAATAATCCGCGGTTGTATGAAGAGATTGCGGATGCACAGCATTTCCGCTTCGAACGGCTTGATAAACTATATCGTTTGGGAGCGAAGCAAGGTGTTTTTTACCCCGTGAACTCAGCAATTCTTATATTGGACGACGAACTGATTTTACGGCGCATACTGGATCCGTCATTCTTGGTTCAGCACAGTTTGCATTTGGAAAAAGCTCTGCTTGATTACTACGAAATGCAAAAGAGGAAATTAATCTGTCAGAAGTACCTGGAGACCATGGACAATTCGTCGATTGAAGTGCTTATACGGCACTTTGTGGCAAAAAATTCAAGGAACTTATAACACATGGCGCACATGCCCATTTGCTATCAATGCTTATGGGCACTTTCAATGTAGGAAGCGATACGGAAAAAAGTAAAATGCGCCTGGCTATTATCGTTTTGTTGATTCGTAAAGTCATTATTCGATTGATTACTATTTATCAAGCGATTAAATACTTTTTCATTCACGCAGTTGGTCGATTGGATGAAGCTGAAAAAGCACTGACCCCACCCGAAGAACGAAGGAAGATTTATTGGGAAGCAAGAATAACTCTTTTAATCTATATCTTACATTGCCGGTTACTGCATCTATATCCGCAGTATATTGCCTCTTATGTTCGTAGGTTTGCTTCATTCTAAGGTTCCTTCATATTTCGAAGCTATCCTTCATGCAGCATACAAGTCTCTATGAAGATACACCCGATCATCGGCTTTGTTTAAGAACACTTTATACCAATGAGTTGCTTCAATTTTCATCATTCCTACTATATCTCGATAACTTGAACTATTATATTCAATCTGGCTACCAATGTAAGTTGCTCCATTCTATGGCTTCATAACAGTTAGGTTATCATGAATCAGAACTTTGCACCAAAACCTGATCTAGAACCTTTTGTAGAGTAGCTTCCCCATGACTCCAAACAATTTTCATGATATGCAGCTCCAATGGGTAAAGGAATTTTGATAAAATCTCATCTTGTTTTCCTTAATAATGATCCCCTTAAGTAAGCAATTGTACATTATGGAGGTTTGAAGTAAAAAGGGATTTGATTAGCTTTGTGCTTCAAACGTAAAATGTTGTTAAAGTCTAGAAATAGGAGGAATCATTTAATGCAAACAAAAAAATTAGGAGAACTTGAAGTATCCGCTTTGGGTTTAGGATGTATGGGTATGTCTGAATTTTACAGTGGCAGGGATGAGCAAGAATCCTTGAGGACGATCGACCGTGCATTGGAGCTTGGCATTACATTTCTAGATACGGCGAATTCCTACGGACTAGGCCAAAATGAAGAGCTTATCGGCCGTGCTATAAAAGGAAGGCGAGATAAAGTCATTCTGGCAACGAAGTTTGGCAACGTGAGAGCTGAGGATGGATCTTATGCAGGTGTGAACGGCAGTCCCGAATATGTAAAGCAAGCATGCGATGCTAGTCTTCGTCGGCTGAATGTCGATTATATAGATTTGTATTACCAGCATCGTGTAGATCCAAACACACCAATTGAAGAAACGATTGGAGCGATGGCTGAGTTATTACGAGAAGGGAAAATCCGATATTTAGGCTTATCTGAGGCTGCTCCTGCAACGATCCGTCGCGCCCATAATGTTCACCCCATTTCGGCGCTGCAGACCGAGTACTCGCTTTGGAGTAGAGAGGTTGAGGATGAAATTTTGCCATTATGCCGAGAGCTAGGGATTGGGTTTGTTCCTTATAGTCCTCTTGGAAGAGGTTTCCTAACAGGACAGATCAAGCAGTTTGAGGATCTCGCGAAAGACGATTATCGCCGCAATTCGCCGCGTTTTCAAGGGGAGAACTTTCGGAAAAATTTGGATCTTGTGAATAAAATCGAAGTTATGGCCAAGGACAAAAACTGCAAGCCAGCCCAGCTGGCTTTGGCTTGGTTGCTCGCACAAGGAGATGATATTGTACCGATTCCAGGGACGAAGCAAAGAGCATATCTTGAGGAAAACATCTCTGTATTCAATGTTGTGCTTACAGATTCAGACTTATTGCGTATTAACGAGATTGCCCCGAAAGGGATCGCATCGGGAACACGTTATCCTGAGGCCCAGATGAGAGTATTGAATCAATGAGTATGCTGGTTTAGACTGTCTTTTTTGTGGACTGGTATTGAATCCGTTTTAGTATGTAGTTGCCACGATTTGCTGTGCAGTTTTGCTTTCTTATTAGGTTTATAATCTGCTTGGACATAATTACTTGCTGGTTGATTCATTGACACTGACTCCTCTTCTTGCTAGATATAAAGAGCCAAGACGCAGTATATTCGTCTTGGCTCTTTATATCTAGCTTTTATTAATTTATATTGTAGCGCTCATTTCATCAAGAATCGCCTGCGTCATTTTGTGGTGCTTGTTGCTCTCTTAACATCAGCTCTCGTAGCGCGTTTCTTTAAAAGAAGTCCTATAGGTTGACGTCCTTCATATGCATCTCGAGCATGCGCTCGCCGTGAGCGATGTCCTTCGGACTGACCGACTCGATTCGGGCAAGATCGTTAGCCGTCAGCACCACGTTGACTGAAGCCGTGTTCTCCTCCAGGTATGAAATCCGTTTCGTGCCTGGAATCGGGAGCGCGCCGTTCGCGATCGTCCAGGCCAGCGCTAGCTGGGAGGGCGTGCATGCTTTTTCCCGTGCAATTTTCTTTATCTCCTCGAGGACGTCGAGATTTTTCTGGAAGTTCTCACCTTGATAACGGGGCATATGACGGCGGATGTCGTCCTCGGTCAGATCCTCGAAGGATGCGATTTCTCCGGAGATAATACCCCGACTCAAGGGGCTGTAGGCAACATGCGTCAGGCCGAGCTCTGTGACGACAGGCAGGATGTCATTTTCAATTTCGCGGCTCCATAGGGAGTATTCCGTCTGGAGGGCGGAGATGGGATGGACGGCGTGAGCTCGTCGAATCGTAGCCGCTCCGGCTTCCGACAATCCTAGATAACGCACTTTACCGGCCTTCACGAGATCAGCCATGGCGCCGACTGTTTCCTCGATCGGAACGTTCGGATCGACGCGATGCTGGTAATAGAGATCGACGTGATCGAGATCCAGATGCTGCAAACTCTCATCGATCGATTTCCGGACGAAGTCGGGTCGGCCGTTGATGGAATAATCCTTCTGAAAGCCAAACTTCGTTGCGACGACCGCTTGTTCGCGACGGTTCTTAAGCGCTTTGCCAAGCAGTTGCTCGTTGTGACCGAACCCGTACAGGCTTGCCGTGTCCAGCAACGTTACGCCTAGCTCCAACGCCCGATGGATCGTGCGGATGGAGTCCTCGTCGTTCGTTTGACCGTATATGCCAGGCGACATACCCATCATGCCGAGGCCGATGGAGGACACCTTCAAGTCGCTGTTCCCTAGTGTTCTGGTTATCATGGTTAAATCCACTCCTTTGTTAATTGGGATAAATCAGGCTAATCAGGAATTCAGCATCGAAGCGAAGTCCAGCACAATACTCTGTATTTTCCACCCGTCTGCTTCGCGGACATAGCGCACGTCTTCGCTTTGGTACACCAGGTTCGCCTGGCCGCTCCCTTTAATGCCGACCCACAGCAAGTATTTGCCTGTTGCTGTGTCGCGATCGACATCGACGATATCGTTGGTGAAGCTGTGCATGCCGAGCTCTCCGCCTGCCGTCTGCACCTTCAGCATTTCTACGATCTCAAGGGCGCCCTTGACGTCGACTCCCATAGCCGCAGAGGTCCATGTGGCGTCGGCCGTGAACAAGGATGGAAGCTTGTCAAAGAAGACTTCCTTGCCGTTCCAGCCTTTATCTACATAATGCCCGTAGGTATATTGCAGCTTTTGGATCGCTTCAATATCTTCTAACTTCTGAATGCGTTGTTCCAATGTTTGACCAGACATGTATTGATCTCTCCATTCGAGGTAGAATAGGTCCGAAACGCATCTTACGCTTCGTTGAATCAACTATAGCATGGTCGAATATATAAATAAAACGAAAAAAGTAAAAACCGTATAGTGCGTATAATTAGTATTTTATGTACATTAATTCTTCAAATCTGCTATACTGGGAACAGGTAGGAAAGGGTGGTCGTAGTGGAAGTCAATCCTCAACAAGATGAAACGAAGATGAAGCTAGTCAATAAAGTCGTCCCCATGATTCGAAGAAACGGTTTCCAATCGTTGAAGATGGAAGAAATTGCGAAGCATATGGACGTCAGTAAAGCGACGCTTTATAAATATTTCTCCTCCAAAGTCGATGTCATAGATGCGGCAGTGAGTGTTCTCGTCGACTATATCCGAGAGCAAATTGCCCCCCAGGACGGCAATTTAGCCTCTTTTGGAAGGGGATTCCAAATGCTGTTCGAGCAGTCAGTTATCCTCGGCGCTTATATTTCAGATGGATTTCTCAAGGAACTACAAGCTGTTTACGAAGATCAACATCAGCGCCTTCAAGACGCCATGCTCGACCGCCAAGCTCATATTTCATCATTCTATAGGCAAGGCATTCAGAATGGGGTCTTCCATGCCAATAGCGAGCAACTCATGTTCTTGCAGGATTATGTACTGACACGGGCTATGCTGGAGGTTAAGTTTCTAATGCAGTACCAGCTGACCCTTGAGCAGGTGATCGCGGCTTACTATGGTCTCGTGAAAAACCAGCTGATAAAAGCGGAATTCCAGGAGCTCGTGGATGATACGGTTATGCATGCGGTCTTTGTGAAAATCGCTGCGAAGGTGACCCGTGACCTGCACTGAGCCTCTTTGTCGATACATTTAATTCCACTTATTCCCGAGTATCACTATTTTGTGGACCTTTTTGGAGGAGAAACTTCAGTCACTTTAGCTTTTAAGCCACGATGTAAGTGTTGCTTATCCAAATAGTTTTGAATTACCCAACAATGTTTTGAATTTTCAAATATAGTTTAGAACTGAAAGAGCTAGGACTTTCCATTAGGTGAGATCGATTGTTGGTTTACAATATTTTTTATTATTGGATAAAAATGCATTTATGTACAAATTAAATCAGAACTCACAAGTTTATTAGGCTTGTGAGTTTATTTTTATCGTAAATACTGAAAAAGATTTTGAATTTTATTGGTGCTACTTTAGAAAAGAAGCTAACATGAGATTAAAGTAGTTTTTTAATTGACTCACAATTCAATCTGGGAAAATACGCAACCAAGTAAATACTTAAAAAATGGAAAAGCACAGAATGTATTGGCGTTTAATAGAGTTAATTTTGGATGTAGCTTCCAGCAATCTGCTTGGTGTACTTGAAACAACGATTAATGAGACTTACCTCTCTGGTTTGTATGCGAATATTAAGATAGGGGATACTGGCGGTTTTTTTATTGTTGGTTCAGATGGAAGGGTTATTTCTGATGCTGATCGGTCAAAACTCTATCAAAACATAAATAGCGAACCTTATTTTAAAAAAATTATCAATATAGAATCATTTAGAGGTGTAGTGACCATTGATGGATAAAAACAGCTGATTGCCAGCAAATCTTATCCCAGAATGGGTTGGATTCTGTTAGCTAAAGTTCCTGTTAAGGAATTTACAATCGATAAAACAAATTTAACCATTCAAATTTATCTGATTGGGATCATTTTATTAGTTGTTGCTATCTTTCTATCGAATGTAGTATCAATTACAATTACGAAACCGATTAAACTGCTGATAGAAATGGTAAAAGGTGTTGCTGAAGGTGATCTGGAAATGAGAGTTGATGTTGCCAATAAAGATGAGGTGGGTTTGTTATCAAAGGAATTCAATCGTATGGTTCAAAAAACATCAGCGTTAGTAGAGAGGGTGTACCAGGAAGAAAAGGAGAAGCGAGAGTTTGAATTTGCTATGCTGCAAGCTCAAATTAACCCGCATTTTTTATACAACACCTTAGAAAATATTTGTGGATTGGCAGAGCTTGACCGGTTCTGGAGGTGGAACCCAGGCGAAGATCAGTCTTCCTCTGGCTGAGTAATTGTAGAGTAAACGAGAACTTCATATGCAATCCGACATTCTTCAGGCTTTCGCAATAAGCTCAGCCGGAAACGGAAAGCTCCAAACCAATAAACAGTCCTCTCCCCGATTGTAGTGCAAGAATTAAAAGTCATAGCAATTACCTATTAAACCGTAATTAACTATGCCGTAATACCAAATATTTTATTGAGTCATTCTACTGCAGAGAGGACAGACAAATTATTTTCGGTTTGCCCTTTTCTAATCGTACCCTGGAGAAAATGCTGTAATAAGCGGTGGGAAAAAAGTAGGCAACTGGGAAACAGTTAAATCGTGGGATGGCTTGACTTTATGGAGAACGGATGTCCCTGATTTGGTCAATACCCGTCATTTATACGTAAATGGCAGTCTGGCACCACGTTCACGGACATCTGTAAAAGAAACATCCGCCTGGGAGATTGCACAAAATGATGAGATGCCATTCTGGAAACACTTGGAAACGTATACTACCTTTCAAGGAGAGAAACAGGTTTATGCAGGATATCTGAATAAAGATAATCTAATGGCAAGCTGGAGCAATCCTCAGGATATCGAGTTTGTTTATAATGTGGGGTGGACCCACGTTATATGTCCGGTTGAAGGCATTGAGCAGCTGACGGACGGGACTGCGGTTCGGATGAAGATGCCATGCTTTCGGGACTGCCAGATCAAAGGCGGTGTGCAGGTTGGTGCTCCAAGCTATGTGGAAAACGTATTCGAGCTGCTTGATAAACAAGGTGAATGGTATTTTAACCGCCTCACCAGGACACTTTATTATGTGTCTCTAATGGAAGAAAATCCTAATGATATGGATATTGTAGTACCTTATGTGGAGCAACTGCTGGTTATTAAAGGAACACCGGAACAGCCGGTGTCAGGGCTTAGCTTCCATAATATTGACTTTAATTACACAACCTGGCTCCGTCCCGGAGAACAAGGACATGCAGAAGTGCAGGCAAGTCTTATCAAAGATCCTAATAACGATGAGAACTTACATTCATCATTTATTAAGCCATCTGCTGCAATCTTATTGAATGCCGTTCAGGACGTGATATTTACAGGATGCAGCTTCCGTCACCTGGGAAGTGGAGGAATCGATATTGAAAATGGCTCCTGTAATATTCAGGTTATTGGCAATGTTTTTAGCGATATAGCTGGCAGTGGAGTACAAGTAGGAGGGTTCACGGAACACGATGCCCATCCGACGGATTTACGGTTAATCGTAAAAGATAATGTAGTTCGAAATAATTATTTTTACGATATTGGTACAGAGTACAAAGGAAGTGTAGCGGTTCTGGCAGGGTATACCGAAGGTACGGTTATTGAACACAATGAGATATGTCGTGTGGCTTATTCGGGAATATCGGTTGGCTGGGGCTGGGGGTACTTTGACCCCGATTCGGATAAACGCTGGTCCAATCTGCCACCGGCTAATTACAATCGGTACGAAAAGCCCACTGTGGCTCGGCGCAACCGAATTGCATTTAATCATATCCATCAGGTGATGCAAAAGTTACATGACGGTGCGGGTATTTACACGCTATCGCTTCAGCCGGATTCCGCCATAATCGGCAATTACGTTCATGACAATGGACATGTAGGTGAAGTGCGTTACAGGGACGCGGTAATGAATCATCATTCCTGTTTTCCGGAGGATGGAGAAAAGCATAAGACCTATCTTCAGGCACCAGGATTTCCAGGTGGAATTTATCTAGACGAAGGTTCAGGTGGATTTGAAGTTGCGTTTAATGTAACTCACGGAGTGGCTATTCCGATTTTTTATCATAATGTTATGCGTGACCGATTTTACACGAACCACTTTCATGACAACCATTATGATAATCTGCCGGGTGATTCGAAATTTATGTCAGATATAGTAAGCAAGGCGGGATTGGAATCCGAATACAGGTATTTGTTAGAAAAATAGACAGGTGTAAGAATCATTTAATCCTCCGAGACCACTTTCTGATTGGGGACTGGAGTTCAGCTTCATGACGGTGCGGGCATTAATTATGTTGGCTCCTGGTGATGGCAGACTATGATAATATGCAATGTATTAATAAACATGAGAAGTGGTTGAATGAATCTGAAGCAGGCGAAGAATCAATCGAACAACACAAAATGATGGAAATATGGAGTACAAAGAAATTCTTGAAAGATTAAAGGTATTCAAATAAGGGAATTATAAAAAAGTATATTTTGGTGAATTTCAGCTAACTAAACTCCAACAAAGAAAACATACTGCTGCCTCCCGACTTCAATATCAGGTGAGGTGGCTATTGAGATAGTTTAGTTAGGAGATACATAGCTTGTACGGTATCCTTATCAATTTTTTTGTTATAGACCAATCAAGGGATTCCTTTAATGTAGTCCCTGATTGACCAGTAAGTGAGACATAGAAGCAGGTATTAAAGTCTAATATTCTCCAACGGGCTATATTTACGATGCTGCTCCTAAATATCACTGCGGAACAAATTTACATAATGCTTTACCATATCAAGAGAACTGTGACCCAAGATTTGTTGAAGTGTAAATGCATCTCCACCGTTCAACAAATAAAACTTGGCCATCGAGTGGCGGAAGGTATGAGGTGAGACACGAACACCGGATATCTTTGCTTTTTTTCCATACTCATGAATATTTTCTTGTACCGTTCGGGGGTGTATGGTGCGATTATCCAATGTGACAAACAGCATATTGGTTTGTAATTCTCCCCGTTCTCGGAGATACATCTCTAATACATTTGCACAAGTTTTTTGAAATGGGACCTGTCTCGCTTTGCGTTCTTTCCCTTTAAATACACGAAGTTCATTTTCGCTGAAAACGACATCATGGATCTGAAGAGACAACAACTCTTGAATCCGAATACCCGTTTCTAAAAGTACCATCATCATGGTATAGTCCCGGAGTCCAATAAACGTCTTGCGATTGGGTTGATTTAAAAGTTCGAGCGCTTGTTGCTTCGAAAAAGAAGGGATCATATTCTGCTCAGATTTGACGAGTGGAATGGCTGTAGAGATGTCATTCTCCCTATAACCCTCCTGAGCTAAAAACTTAAAAAAGACTTTATAGGATTTCAACCTCCCATTAATCGTGTAGCTGGATAATTCCTTCTCCATCATATACCCAATCACAATTTACTTGAGATGATTGTGTGTAATTAAGGTAGCATCCAACAGATTTCCTTTTATTTCATAGACCTTTTGTAAATAATTCAGATTCTCTTGGTAAAATTGAATGTTCTCAACGTGCAGTTTTTGAGTTGGCGATCAATAGTAAACAAGGTGACCAGTTCCTCGAAAGGGAGTGATTTTTGTACTGCAGTTGTGTAGTTCAGCTAACTCGTTAACACGCATGCCTGTGTCAAGCAAGATCAATAGCAGGGCATAATACCGTTGATCTTTAAATGTAGTTCGATCCGGCAACATGAGAATCGCCTACAACTGTAATTCACTAAACGTTTACAGCATGGTCTTTTCTTTAGGAAGCGGTTTTAAGCCTAGGGGGCAATATTCTGCTCGAGAATTCCTTCCTGAAACAAAAACTTGAAAAATTGCTGGTACGTAAGAATCCGCCCATTGATCGTATTTGTTGCAAAAATCAGGCGATGCATATTTTGGATCATGCGCTCAGCATTGTAATAGGCGATACACAATGGCAGCATCGCAGTTGAGGACTTACGATTGGATACATCCAGGGTTTGATCAAAATGATGGAGTTTCTGGATGGATAGGTTGCTGAAAATCTGCCAATCAAGAAGCTTCAATTGGCAGATTATCATCAAATAGGGTTCTGATCCCCTATTACATTATTATTGCCAATATTTATGAACATATTCTGAAATGATGGAAAATTTCTCAAGCTATCCTTCGGTTGTTAGTATTTTTTTAATTATCAAATATTACAATTTAAAAGTATAACATTGTTCATTTACCCGCATTTTAATTTGTTATATGATTAAAATGTAAACGCTTACATGTTTGACTCGTTTATCGTTAAGCTTTAAAAAATTGTTGTAACTTGGGAGGAGATTAAAAATGTTTAGAGTGCTTAAAAAGTCGGCAACCTTGTTGATTGTTTTTATAATGATTTTTTCAATTTCGCAAGGCAAGATGGACTGGGTGCCTAACAAAGCTTTTGCATTAGGGACGATTTATTATGTGGATCCAGCTGGTAATGATGTGAATAGTGGAACAAGTACCGGAAGTGCTTGGAAAACATTGACCAAAGTCAATTCAGTTACATTTGTGGCTGGCGATTCCATTCTCTTCAAATCGGGAGGAACGTGGAATGGACAACTCTATCCGAAAGGCTCAGGTACCAGCAGCAATAAAATTACTATTGATAAGTATGGGAGTGGGAATTCTCCGATTATTAATGGGTCTGGAGCCGATGCAGGGATAAAGTTATATAATCAACAATATTGGACCATAAAGAACCTGCAAGTTAAGAATACGTCCAGTACTTACACGATGAAGTCAGGCATTCTGGTCATGGGCAACAGCTATGGAGGAGTGATCAATGGAATTACCATCACAAATTGTGATGTCAATAGTGTCGATGGCGTGAATGATAGGACAGCTACCCCCAACTTTTATCACAATGCAGGAATTATGTTCCTTGCCATAGACACTGCAGCGAATACACGATTTAATGGGATTACAGTGGACAACAATTACATTCATGATTTGCGGGTCATGGGTATCCATCTTATGAGTGTAGATAAAATTGATGATGGAACTCCAGGCAATAATCTTTATAAAGATAATCCCGTTAAATGGAATACTAATGTAGTTATTTCAAATAATGTTATTTTAAAAACGGGGCAGGATGGTATTATTGTAGGTTTTTCCGATGCCCCATTAATCAACAGCAACACCTCGCTATATGCAGGTTTTAATGGGGATCCTGTAAAAAGCTCAAATCTTGCCGGTATTTGGGGTTATTCCTCGAGAAATTTGGTTTTTCAATACAATGAAGCTGCGTACACCCAATTTATCCTTGGCGACGGCGAGGGATGGGATTGTGATTGGGGCATATGGGGTAATTGCACCTATCAATACAACTATTCACATGACAATGAGGGCGGAACTTTGCTCAACTGGGGACCTGGCTCTAACCTCACAAATGTGGTTTTCCGATACAATGTAGCTCAAAACGATGTTAATTCAAGGATAATAACCATGAATGGAAAGCTGCTGGCTTATAATAATACATTGTATAATAATCAAGCGTCACAGGCGCAAATTATTGATAAGAATGATCCGGGAGATACGACGGCAGGAGCCCAATTCTATAACAATATATTTATGAGTAATACCGGTTCAGGTACTTTCCCAAGCGATGCCATCTATGATTATAATGCATTTATTGGTTTCTCAAGCTATCCAACCGATACGCACAAGGTGATAACATCTACGGCTATTTTTGTTAATCCGGGTAAGGGGGGGGACTATAGATCGGGCGTTGGCGGCTACAAAATTACATCGGGAGCAGCTGTTAAGAATGCAGGAAAGACAATTGCAAATAACGGAGGTAAAGATTATTACGGCAATACTTTGTATCAAGGTTCTCCTGATATCGGCGCACATGAGTTTGTGGAATCCCATTTGTTTTCCAATGAGGTTTCATCCACCCAGGGGCAGAACAATTGGTATTATAAAGAGTACACGGGTAGCTCCTACAATAATCTTGTCTATGATTTTGGCCAAAGCCGCTGGGAAGGAACCTATGCTTATAATTTAATAGGGCCATCTGTGAATCTGCACCCGGACACTTACGATACCCTATTAATCTGGAAGTCCACAGTAACCAGGAAAATAACCGTTTCGGGAAGATTGAAAAAAGCAGATACCTCTGGAGGTGATGGAGTCAGGGCCATTATTCTAAAGAATAATATACAAATTTGGCCAAATCCCTCCTCCGGCTGGTACCAATTAGCTTATAATGATGCTGTTGGAGTTGATCCGATTATCGACATTGATGTTGCTCCAAATGACGAAATTAAATTTCTCTTAAACAAGAATTCAAACATTTCATCCGATTCTACTTATTGGAATCCATTAATAACCTACTAGTAATTAGACGGTAAGAGAAGGAGGGATAACCTTCTTCTTTTGCTGTACAAATGCACACAGTCAACTACGGAAAGGTTGATTCTATTTATGTTTAGCAAACTCAAAATTCGAAGAGTCATTCTCATATTGGCTGCAGCCATATTCATTACAGCGTTACTAATCCTTGTATTGCTGCTTAATAGACCAACTGGCAATATCGACAACAAAGTACTGTTTGAAGTTAATGGAGAGCCAGTTACAGTAGGTGAGTATAAAACCATGACATTATATCAAGAACATGATTTATTACAATATAGCATTGAATTAAAGCTGAAGCAGATTCTCGCTAAAGAGCATGGAGCTATGGCGGATATCCGATATGAGCACCTATTGGAGGAGCTTGCTCAAAAAAACATTGAAAATGCAAACAAAAAGAAAAAAGGCGAAATTGTTTTTGGAAAAAACCAGTTTTCAGTGAATGAATACTATCAGATTCGAATGAGTGAAATGGAAACGCAGACCAAGGAAAAAATCGGCAAAGAGTTAACCATTTTGGACAAGGAAGCTAGAGCCTACTATGAAGCCAACTTAGACTCTTTGTTTAAGGGGACTCCTGAAATCAAGCTGAGAAAAATCTCAGCATCCTATGCAGATAAAAGCGAAAATGACAGAGCAGCCTTATTGTCTGTTATGCAGGATATAGAGAATAAATCTCCGGACGGCTTTGATGACTTATACGAAAAGTACAAATACACGCCAAGATCCTCACTAAAGGCTGAGGAACAATTCTTCAATACGAAAACGCTCAAGTTCGATTCAATGAATGGGCCCTATCTGTTTAAAGCGGCCAACCAATTAAATCAGGACGAAATTAGCGAAATCATCGAGGAAAATGGGAGCTTCGCGATTATTAAAATTATCGAAATCAAGCAAACCTATCTTCCTTTTGCAACAGCTAAAGACGAAATCATTAGAAAACAATCCGAGGAGAAATATAAAGCAACGCTTGAGGCCATGGTTGCAAAAGCGAAAGTAGATGTGGACGAGTCTTTGCTGCAAAGAATAAAAGCGCAATAAAGGGATGCTCATTATCATATATTACAATTTAACAGTATAACTTTGTTCATTTACCCCATCTATACTGTCCTTTATGATAGAAATGTAAACAAACCAAACGATCCTAGGGGGAAATGAAAAAAATGACGGCTAAAGCAAAACGAACAACTATGATAGTTATGCTTCTAATAACTATAATCGCACTAACAGCTTGCAGCAAATCAACGAGCAATACAGAAGCAAGTGCAAGTCCTGAGGTCAAGGCGACAGTGGCTGAAACAGCGGCTCCACCTAGTGAAGAGCCAAAAGCTCAAATGATGGATGAGACGGTCTCCATGTTAATTCCAGCAGCGCAATATAAGGAGAAATCCTACAAGCAAATCATTGCCAAGATTAAAGAGAAGACAGGCATTACCATTGACCTTCAGGTTACGCCTGACAATCAGTTGGACAATTTGGTGAAAACCAAAATTGCTGCCAACGAAGTGCCGGATTTACTCCACGGCAACGCTGGAGGCGCTAGCGGCCCTTTTGCCATTTATCCGGATGATGCCTTCACGGATTTATCGGACCAATCGTGGGTGTCTCGTTTAGTTAATAAAGATTTCAAAACCAAAGATGGCAAATATATTGCGGCACCGATTAACTCTACGGGTTTTGTTCTGGGGATGTTCTATAACAAAGATATATTCACTAAATTAAACTTGACCGTTCCTACCACCTGGGCTGATTTCATTAAAGTATGCGAAGCAATCAAAGCATCGGGTGTGACACCTGTTTATATGATGGATAAAGATTTATGGACCATTCAAATATGGGAAACAGTTGGTTTTGGCCAAGTGATTGGATTTAAGGATGAGTATCTTGCGGTAGGGCAGCAGGTGCTTGAGAATAAAATCAAGATGAAGGATATTCCTAAGCTTGATTCCGTATTGAGCAAGCATTTGGAATTGGTTCAAAAAGAATTGATCAATAAGGATCATATCACAGCAACTTATGATGGAATGCATGAAATTATAGGATCTGGGAAAGCAGCGATGGTGGCAATGGGACAATGGGAGCCAAGTGAATTGGATAAGAAATACCCTGGAATTTCCCAGAAGTTCGGTATGTTCCCCATCCCTTTTGAGGATAATGCCCCGATGTTTGTTGCTCCATCCAGTTCTTCCTTGCTGGTATTTAAGAATGCCAAGCATTTGGAAGCTGCCAAACGAGTCGTTGAAGCTTGGACGCAACCGGATGTAATCAGCGCTTATTATGAGGAGAACCCTGGTTTTAGCGCTTATACGGATGTACCTAGCGGTAATGTGCTGTTACCTATTAAAGAGGTTGAAGACAACTACATTAAAAAAGGCAATATTACAGCCTCTGTTTTTGGCGGTGGTGATATAGCGGCAGGGTTGGATAATGATATCTGGAAGATGTATCAAGACATGCTGGCTGGGGGAAAAACGCCTACACAAGTGCTTGAAAGCATGGATAAACGATTTGCACAGCAAGCTAAAGCTAAATCGCTATCAGGCTGGTAGAATAAAATATATTTTTAATGGAGGGGCTGTCAAAGCCCCTTACTTTATTTAAAAAAGCAGGTGAGTTAGATGTATTTACAAATCAGACCCTACAAATATTGGTTTCTTATCCCGGCTCTTTCTATTTACCTTTTATTCTTTCTTGTGCCTTCTATTCTTTCCTTTTATTATTCATTTACCGATTGGGATATGGATTCAAGCAGAGCCATCAAGTTTATTGGCCTGGATAATTTTAACTATCTATTCGAAGACGACGTATTTATACTGGCGCTTAAAAATACGCTTTTGTTTACTATAGTCACTACCTTCTTTAAAATTACAATTGGTTTATTCCTAGCTCTAGCCTTGAATGAAAAACTAAAAACATTAAATTTTCTAAGAACAGCTTACTTTTTTCCCAGCATTATGAGCTTGGTTGTGGTGGGATTGATATTCTCATCCTTACTAAGACCGGAGGGTATGGTAAATTTATTCCTACGCAACCTTGGCTTAGACTTCTTGGCTGTCGATTGGTTGGGCAGTCGGGTATTCGCGATTTGGTCTGTTATTTTAGTCGAAATTTGGAAGTGGTGCGGCTTTTGCATGATTGTGTTTCTAGCCGGCTTGCAAGCAGTTTCCAAGGATTATCTGGAAGCCGCGAATATCGACGGAGCCTCTTATTATCAGAAGCTTAAATCGATCATACTTCCGCTTATCATGTCCTCTATTACAGTTAATGTGATCTTGAATCTCATTGGCGGCTTAAAGGTTTTCGATATAGTCTATGTCATGACCAATGGCGGGCCGGGAAACTCAAGTCAAGTGCTGAATGGCATTGTGTACAGTAAGTTTGGGGGCGGTTTATATGGGTTGGGAACGGCAGCTAATCTGGTATTGCTGATTTTTATTGCCGTAATCGTACTAAGTTCACTGTATATTCTAAGATCACGTGAGGTCGAGTTATGAGAATATCGATGCATGCATTCAGGTTGTACCTGTTAGAAATTGTTATGCTTATACTAAGTCTGATTTATATTACACCGTTGATAATTATGGTGCTAACCTCTCTCAAAACGTCTGGAGAGGCCGATGCCTTTAACTTGAAATGGCCAACGAAATGGATGTTCTCCAATTATGTAGATATTTTTGAGAAGGCAAACCTGGTTCGTTCATTGTTGAATAGTGTTTTCATTACAGTTACGACCCTAGTGATTGTGATTGTCTTCTCCAGCATGGCCGCTTTTATCATAGCAAGAGTTAGCAATAAGCGTACCAAATCGATTTACTATTTATTCAGTATGGGTTTGTTTGTCCCCTTATTCCTAATTACCACAATAGCAGTCAATAAATTTTTACATATTAATGGTACTTATCTAGGCATTATTCTTGTCTACGTTTCCACTACTTTATCATGGAGTGTATTCCTGTATACGGGTTTCATCAAAGGAATTCCACGCGAGCTCGATGAGTCAGCTATTGTAGAAGGCTGCGGGTCTGTTAAATTGTTTTTTCGAATAATATTTCCCTTGCTGCTTCCGGTTACAGCAACTAATGTTATTGTACTTGCCATAACGATTTGGAATGATTTCTTGCTGCCTTTATTTCTACTGAACAATTCTAAGCAATGGACTATTACTTTAAGCATTTACGGGTTCTTTGGTCAGTACTCCCGAGATTGGAATCTCGTTTGTGCGGTTTTGGTTGTTACGCTTGCCCCTATTACAATTCTCTATTTTTCTTTTCAGAAATATGTAATTGAGGGCATGACGGCGGGCGCAGTGAAAGGATGATTCATAGTATAATGAATTATCAAGCATTTTGGAGGCTCCTGGCATGCTGAAAAATACCAATTTCCAGAAAAAGATGTTTATCTATTATTCAACGATCAACATCGTTATTATCCTTCTGACCACTCTTGGCGTGTATCTTTATAGCTATAAAAATCTGGAAACGAGAGCGAAGGAAAATTTGCTGCAGCTTACAATAAAAACCTCTGAACAAGCGGATAGCTTTGTATCTACTATGGATAATTTGGCCTTGCAGTTAATGAGCAATAAAACAATCAGGGACAAGCTGGCCTCATTTGATGCTGCACAAGCAGTAAATCACTTTGATACGGATTTGGAGGGGGCAAGAGAGATTGAGGATATCCTTTCTTCGATAAATGGACCCAAATCAACAGCTTGGCGGCTAAGCATTTATAAGCCCGAAGGTGATTATATGGGTCTTGGCAACGTACCAACAAAACCGGAGTCCATTCAGAAAAGCATTCAAAGTTTGCCATGGCTCAAGAAACTATCGGATTTGAAAGGCAGTAAGCTTCTCATTGACCCTCAATATGACCCGTGGTCCGATCAACGCGACTTTAAACTCGTTTCGTTAATTAGAGAAATTCGATATGATAATATATCTTACGGTATTGCCGAGGTACAGCAACCTTACTCCGCTCTTGAGAAAATTATGAATGTCAGCAATATGCAGCAAGTGTCGACCCTCTTGATTGATCAAGAAGGAGATATAATTTATCCACAGCTCGAATTAAACACGAGCATAAGAAGTACAATGGAGCTCCTTCACCCAATCATTCAAGATAATAAAGAAGGCAAAACGACTTTGGACAAGCAGGTTATTGTCTTTAAGCGCTCAGAACTAACAGGTTGGACAACCATTTATATTCAACCTTCGCACATATTACTATACCCGGCGCGATTTATTCTGATGATGATTCCACTTGTGGGATTGATTCTTCTACTTTTGTCACTAGGGGTCATTTATATTCTTTCCAGAAGTATAAGCAAGCCTCTGCTTCAGCTCCATGATTCCATCAAGCAGGTAAGCTTAAGCAATTGGCAATTGAATCTACCGGAGCCTAAGACTCATAATGAAATTATGTTATTAAACCGTTCCTTCAATAACATGATGATAAGGCTGGAGGAGTCAATGAATTTATTGATTCTTTCCCGTTCCAGAGAAGCTAAGGCGCATTTCTTGGCGTTGCAATCGCAAATGAATCCGCATTTTCTCTACAACATGCTTGCTGTAATTAATTCAGCCGCACGCGAGAATGATCATGTTAAGGTCAGTGAAATTTGCACTCAAACCTCCAATATCCTAAGGTATTTAACATCGGGGAATAACAAAGAGGTCACGCTCCATGAAGAGTTTGCACAAATGGAAGCCTACATTAAATTAATGAAGCATCGATTTGAGAGGCATTTTAATTTTATCATGGAAGTCGATCCTGCTTTGTACGCGATTCATGTTCCTAAGCTGATCCTACAGCCGCTAGTAGAAAACTGTTTTAACCATGCCTTTAAAGGTAGAAAACCGGTTTGGGAAATCACTCTCATGGGCGGGATTGCTGATGGGTTTTGGAATATCGAAATTATAGATAATGGAAATGGGTTTTCAAAGAATGTCCTGGATAAAATAGAAGAGGAGCGGAAGGAATTTGATGCGAAATTAAATAAAAGCGAGCTCGACAATGCCCATGAAATAGGTGGATTGGGTTTAATCAACTGTTATGAACGATTAAAGATACTGTATGAAAATGAGCTTGTTTTTGAAATAGTTAATTTGCCTCAACAAGGTGCGAGAATTACAATTGGAGGTCCTTTGTTATGATCCGAATTATGATTATTGAAGACGAGCCTCCAATATTAAGAGACACAAAGCATTTAATTCAAACTTATCATAAGGATTTTATTGTGGTAGCCGAGGCATTTGATGGTGAGGAAGCCTTAAGTATGATAGCTGCAGCTAAACCCGATGTAATTATTACCGATATCTCTATGATGGCGATGGACGGTCTGGAATTATTGACGGTTGTGCATAAGCTTTACCCGAATATAATTACGATTATTCTTTCCGGTTATCAGGAATTTGAATTTGCTAGAAAGGCGATGAAATTGGGAGTCGAGGATTATTTATTAAAGCCCTTATCGGTAGAAGCACTTGCTGAACTGCTGGAACGGGTATCATTTAAATTTTACGAAACGGTGCAGGCATCATGGCAGGCCTATTGGGAGTCCTTGGTACAAGCTAAATCCAATCGGGAAATGCCGGTTGCTTCTATTTTCACAGTGTTTAGTTCTTATGTGCTTTCCATCGGTCCCTACGTTACATTCTCGATTGGAAAATATTATTACAACCGGTTTGTATGGGATCGGCTAGTAATAACGAAAAAGCTGGATGAAGCTTTCGCTTTTCTTGGAAATGTCTGGGTTGTAGATGGAAGCACGGGGAATGAAAAGGT
The DNA here is from genome assembly GCF_009728935.1 of Paenibacillus psychroresistens. GTDB lineage: Bacteria > Bacillota > Bacilli > Paenibacillales > NBRC-103111 > Paenibacillus_AC > Paenibacillus_AC psychroresistens. The sequence goes on from NZ_CP034235.1 coordinate 2,114,767, forward strand.
GATTATTATTGGATTCCGGGACATCACTGATTCCTTAGCGGATGTTTCCGATCAGGTGTATAACCTTATTTCAGAAGCAATACCACTTCCAATTACTTTAGTCAAAGGCAATGAATTTATTAAACCGGAGGATTTGAGCTACGATATTCCCAAATCCATTCTAAAGCTCAGTAAAAGTGTGACTCCCGGAAGATCACAATACCTCTTTGACAACGTTTGGAACCATGCTTCTGATCCACAAAGTCTGCAGATAGATGCTAACATGGTGAACAGGCTATCCCTGTATATTCAAAAAAAGCAGAAGGAGCCATTTAATCAGGAGCTGGATCATATTCTGGATAGTTTGGAGGAAGCGGAAGCTCCGCAAATTTTCATTGAAATGCACTTTAGATATTTGCTGTCCGTTTGTTATCAGAACCATTCAATTTCACAAGCCCATGATCGGGTTCATTTAGAATTGGAGCTGGATGAGCTGCTCTCCAATGCTTTTTCATTCAAGGAGATAAAGGAGGGACTTAAATATATTTTTGACGGTTTTTTCCCAAGCGCACTTTCCAAACAAAATGATTCTAATTTGCTCGTAAACCAAATCGAAGAATATCTTCAAAAACACTATACGGAATCGATTAATCATCAAGTATTATCAGAGCGGTTTGGGTTGGTTCCGTATTATATAAGTAAAATATTTAAGAATAAAATGGGTGTTTCTCCCGTTGAATATTTAACAAAGCTACGCATTCAGAAATCTAAGGAGCTCTTGATAGAACGACCTGATTTGTTATCAAAGGAAATCTCTCTGCTAACAGGTTTTCAAGAGCAATATTACTTCAGCAAAGTGTTTAAAGCCCTCACAGGGCTGACTCCGATCGAGTATCGCGAAAAAAACCTTGAAAAAGATTAAGGCGCGAACAATTGATATTCCACAGTTAACAGTTCGATTCCGTACTCAATCTATGTTGCCATGCGAGTACAATATAACGTGGACTTTATTCATACTAACCTTAAGGAGGAGAACCACATGATTCAAGGTTCTAGCCATTATTTCATTTATGTAGCACTCCATGGAAACGATGATAATGAAGGCAATGAAGCTTCGCCTTTTCGTACGATCACAAGAGCAAGGGATGCATTGAGAGAACTCAAAATAAGTATAAAGAGCGATATCATCGTCTACATACGAGGTGGAGTTTACGAGTTGGATGCGCCCATTGTTTTTGATGAAAGGGATTCAGGATTTAATGGAAATTGTATCACTTATTGCACATATCCAGGTGAAAATGTGCAGATATCCGGTGCTAAAAGAATTACAGGTTGGAATAGGGTAGAGAGCGAATGCGAATATCCGCTCTGGAAGGTAGAGCTTCCGTGGCTTGAAAATACTCGTCATCTATATGTTGATGGGAATTCAGTACCCCGACCGCGTAGTGAAGAAATCATTACTCTAGGTTGGGAAACCGTGACAGACGATAGGTTTCAGTTTTGGAATGAACTTGAACGTGTAACGACATTTCAAGGAGAATTCCCTGTCTATGAAGGATATTCCACTAAGTTAAGCGAGATGGTTGATTGGCGCAATCCGCAGGATATTGAATTCGTATACGACGTAGGTTGGACCCATTGCATTGTACCCGTAGAGTCGGTTAGGAGTAGTGCTGAGGGAACGATTGTGACTATGCGAATGCCATGTTTCCGAGATTGTTTGATTAAGGGTGGTGTACGTATTAGTACACCTAATTACATAGAGAATGTTTTCGAGCTGATGAGCAAGCCTGGAGAATGGTACTTCGATCGTAAAAAAGGAGAGTTGTATTATTTATCGACTGAAGAAGAGAGTCCTGAAACTAAGTATATGGATGTGCCCATTACAGAACAATTGATCATAGTTAAGGGGAGTCTGGAATGTAAAGTAACAAATTTGGCGTTTTGTGATCTCGAATTCAGCTTCACGACATGTTTGCACCCGAGCGAAACGGGTCATGCCGAAGTGCAGGCGAATTTGATTAAAGATCCTGATGATGATTTGCTGCTGCATTCTTCTTACTTAACCTGTCCATCAGGGATTGTGCTAGATGCAACGGATGGCATTACCATAACAGGCTGCAAGTTTCATCACCTTGGTACCGGTGCTGTCGATTTGATCAATGGTACGACTCATGCACGAATATATGGGAATCGTTTTTATGCTATTGCCGGAAGCGGGATACAGGTCGGTGGATTTACTTTCTCTGATGCACATCCTGAAGACCCACGTAACATTGTGAATGATAATGTAATCGAGAATAATTATTTCTCTGATATTGGAACTGAATTTAAGGGAAGTGTAGCAGTGATTGCCGGGTATACGGAAGGGACGGTTATTGCTCACAATGAAATCCATCATGTTGCCTATAGCGGTATCTCTGTTGGCTGGGGATGGGGATATGCAGACCCACGCAGTGATGATCGTTATTTTTCCAAGCCTCCTGTTCATTACCCACGCTTTCATTTGCCTACAGTCGCTAACCGGAACCGTATAGAATATAATCATGTTCATCATGTGCTGCAGAAGCTTCATGATGGTGCTGGCATATATACATTATCGCTACAGCCAGGATCCGTGATTAAAGGAAATTATGTCCATCATAACGGGAATAAAGAAGGCATGCTATATAAACTAGGAATTATGGTACACAACTCATCCGAATCCAATCCGTCTTATACCCAATATTTAAATGCGAGTGGGTTTCCTGGCGGAATCTATTTGGATGAGGCATCAGGTGGGTTTGAAGTCAGTAATAACATTATGCATGACATTGTAATCCCTATCTTTTATCATGATGTGATCAAGAACGGTTTCGAGTCGAATAGATTCTCTGATAATCACTTTAACACTCGCCCCAATGAGCCCGATTTCCCAGAAAGTGCTGCGATGAAAGCTGGGCTCCAGCTTGAATTTCGACATATTTTGAACTGGTAATTACAAAGGGAAACTGCGTGAGTTATTTCGTTTGGTTATTGTTGAAGATGAAATTTTGGGATAACGCCAAATTTCGGCTATAATATGATCACAGCGGAGGACCCGGCTATTGGTATGAAAGATAATACTAAATCCATTTAAGAGTCAGTATCACCGGAAGCTAATCATGGACTGACATCAAAGGTGTAAAGCAAACGTTCGTTTTTAACAATCGAAGCATGTTGGGAGAGCTCCTCGAGTTTAGTATGATAGAGCTCTTCCGCATACTTTAATTGCAGGATATCTTTGACTTCAGCCATACCCCGATAACCCCCGTTCAATCTTGCCTTTACGTTTATTATCATATAAGCATTATCCAGCTCCAGTAGTTTACTGCTTTCACCGATTTTAAGAAGCGAAACCTCTTTTGTAAATTCCGGATCTTCTTTATAATCTAATCTTGCTGTTGAATCGTTAAGGATGCGCTCCTTCAAATCTACGCCGATATTATTTTGTTGAATGAAGGCTTGAGCAAGTACATCGAAGTTGATTCCCTCTTTTATATCGCTTTCGACTTGGCGCATTGCCATTTCAGCGAGCTTTTTGCGATCACTATCGATATTTCCATTCCTATCTAAATAGGGTGCAGAAAGTAGTTGGACGCGGGTGATTGGCTCCTTTTTAAAGATAGATTCCTTGAGACTGTCATAAAGCACTTGTAATTTATTCTCATCTAAAGGCTCAGCTTGTTCAGTTAGCTTCGCTTGTATCTGATGAATTAGATTATTGTGAATATAATCGAAATACATAGCTTCATCATACTGAATCGGACCATATATGACAGCACCTTTTTCTACCGCTGCAGCTCTTCTTACATTTTCAGCATGCCATGCCTTTAAGAAAGCAGAGTAATCCAGATAAGAGTTTAATCCGGTTGCTTTAGCAAGAATTTGCACAAGTTTGACTTGGCTAACATCCTCAAGTGCCAATCGTTTTAATCGTTCCGCAGGAGCTTCACCTTGAATCTTAGTTGTCCAGAATGATTTGCTCATTTCGATGTTATAGGATTGTTTATAAAACTGAACGATTTCGGCACGGTGCTTGTTCATAAAGAAACGGAGCTCTTGAGCTTGGACCGGTTCGGAGTTTACGGTTGCAACAATAGTATCAACCGCGGTTGGCTTATGTGTTATCCAAAGAAATGCACATACGAATGCAAATAGCAGTAAGAAACACGTCAACACTAGATAACGTAACGGAATGGTTGATCTCATCCATGCCTCACCTCCGATTTGTGATTTATGTAGGAGAGCGCGACATATTCTTGTCGCGCTCATTTTTTGTGCAAATATCAGAAAGTATTTAATTCCATACTTTTGACTGATATTTCTTGGCAAACGCACTGTCCATAAAGGACGGCGTAGCCGTTTATCCTCGGGTTTACTGGATAATCAGCTGTGGTTTGTTGACGCTATTCTCGTCGCTGTTAAAGGTAATGAGCTTATCATCGGCGGTTGTCGTTTCGACAATGAGCGTCACTATTTTATCGCCAGATAGCTGAGATTGGGCATAATTTGTAATGTTAAAGCTATATAATTGAGCAGTCGAATTGACCGCAGTCGTCGCTAAAACCGATCCAGTCTCAACTGGCGCATTATTCCACGTTAAAGCAGATTCAGTCCAGGTATCGGAAGCGGCTGCGAAGATGCTGACCGTAACAGATGTAGTATCGGTGGTATTGTTTCCATACAGCTTAAGTACTGCGCTGTTTATCGAGGAAAGAGCCGATAGATTGAATTTCAAATATGATTTTCGCGTAAAGCCAGCCGTTGCACTTTTTTTTATCTCGAGCGTAGTATTCGTCCCATAATTCGTGCTTGCGGACGAACCGTCTTTAATGAACGAATCATCTGTCGAGCTTGGCAATGAAACGGTAGTTGCCGTTTGGCCAGTCCCATTATAAGCACCGCGGTTTGGAGATGAAGATGTGGAAACTGAATTCCCCCAATAATCCTTGCCGCCATTACTGGAAATTAGCACTCCTGAACCAAGGGCTGGCGAGCTTGTCAGCAGTTTATAACCGGCCACACTAGTAATGCCGGTTCCACTGGTTCCACCACTTACGAATAGCGGATCTCCAGTCAATTTATGAGCGTCGGCAGGCTCACTGGCGGGATGGTTGCCGTAGAATAGGTTGTAATCGAACACACCATTGCCGGTTGAATACGTACCAGAACCTTGATTATAAATGATGTTGTTCTTGAAGCTGTATGAATTCGTTGAGGATCCTGTAATCACAACGGGTTGTGTAGTTAAGCCGCTCTTAATATACATCGTGTTGTTATAAATTTTGGTATTCGTGTTTACTCCTTCGGAGAAGTAAAAGCCTCGCTGTTTATCGTTCTGACTGATGTTATATCGAATGGTCACATTATCATTGTAGCCAAGGCCGGGGCCCATGATCATAAAGCCGCCGCCTTCATTATCATGGCTATAGTTGTATTGAATGATTGTTCCATTGCTGTTCCAATCGGCATCGAAACCAAGTCCGTCGGACGTCGTCTTTTGACCGTATGCTTCGTTATATTGAGAGATGGCATTATCTGTGTTGAATTGCCATATTGCATCGGTAAATTGACCGTTGCTCGTATTGTTATTGCCCGCCACATTGTATTCAATCAGCGGAGCATCCGCCGCACGAACCACAATGGCATCACCGCTTACCGAAGTAACGGAATTGTTGCGAACGATTACATTTGTCATCGGCGTCCAAGCACCAGACCCGTTCGTTTGACTAAGTCGATTCCGCCAAGTGGACTGTGTAAAGATTCCAGTTCGTACCAAGTCATGAACATTATTATTCTCAATCAATACATTGTTAAACTTGGTTGCTGTTGTTCCGCCGATCACCTGTACGGAGATGCCACCGGATAACTTCGCTATTGCATCGAAACCGTTTGTGCCTTTTACATTATGGACGTCAAGGTTGGCTAGATGAATATTGTTTAAGGTGCCAGCATTCTCACCGACTATATCGACGCCTCTTCGGTCGCCTTCTGTCGCACTGTCATTGGTAATCTCCAGATTTTGAATGTCCCAATATTGTTGATTATACAAGTACACCGTACCGCTTCCTGTGATGCCTCCTCCATTAATAATTGGTTTGTTGCCAGTTCCAAATTTATCGATATAGATCGAGTTGCCGCTGCTGCCTGACCCAAGCGGATGCAGCTGTCCTGTCCAAGTCCCGCCGGATTTGAATAAGATTTTGTCACCAGGCAGGAAGGTGATGCTGTTGACCTTCGTCAACGATTTCCAAGCTGTGGCCGGACTTGTTCCATTTCCACTGTCATTGGTCTGAGAAGAATCGACATAATAAGTAATCCCGGCTGCTTTAGCTTGTTCGGGAAACGACAATGCTGTTGCTGTCATTACTAATAATATAGCTAACAACAATGGAAACCAGCTTTTGCTAATTTGTAATGATTTCATCCTGCATTCCTCCTTTAGTTTGTATTAAGCGCTTACATTTCAGAACGATCTAGCTGTTTACTTCGCTATTATATCAAAACAGAGAGTGATGTCTGTGTTAGATCTCGACCTATTTGTGCCCAATCATTACAATGTTCAACAAACCTGACATCCTAAAGAAAAGATTGAAAGCTTAAAAGGTAAAGAAATTACACAAATCAGTAAAATAATACGATCTCGGCTTCGAATCTTAAGCTCTATACTAATAGTGTAAGCCGTGAGACTTATAGTTGAAATTATTGAGGTGGGCATCATGTTTAATAAAAGTCATCGCTTGTTTTGGAACAATGCAAGAAAAGAAGCCTTAGCAGGTTGGCTTTTTCTAGCTCCGGAGTTTATAGGAATCCTATTACTGGGTGTTTTTCCACTTGTGTTTTCCTTATATCTGAGCTTTAGCGAGTGGAATCTAGTTGGGGGACTTTCGACGATTCATTTTATTGGATTAGACAATTTTAAGCTGCTGTTTCATGATGAGAAGTTTTTCATGGCTTTAAAAAATAATTTAACGTATACGCTGGTCACCGTTCCACTCGGTATTTTTATGGCTCTGCTCTTGTCCGTGCTTATTCAGTCCAGAGTATACGGGAAGGATTACTTTAAAGTCGCTTTCTTCATTCCGTATATTTCTTCAATTATCGCCTTGGGAGCCATCTGGAGCGCACTATTCCACCCGTCACTAGGGCCGATAAATCAAACTCTCATCAAATTAGGGATGACTAATCCACCTAAATGGTTAGGTGACACACACTATTCGCTAATAGCGATCATTATCATCTCCATTTGGGCGGCACTGGGTTATCAAATTATCATTTTCATCGCAGGACTGACGAATATCCCAGAGGAAATTTATGAAGCAGCGAAAATCGACGGAGCAAATGCGACGCAGCAATTCTTTAAGATAACACTGCCGCTGCTTGGCCCTACAACTTCATTCTTGTTCATTACTACATTAATGTCTTCGTTTAAGGTATTCGATTTAATTGCTTTCTTGACAAGCGGCGGACCTAACGATTCTTCAACTGTGCTCGTTTATCGGATTTATGAAGAAGGTTTTCGGAATTTCCGTATGGGATATGCATCGGCAATTTCATGGGTGTTATTCCTTATCGTAGGCTTGATTACATTATTGACGTGGAAGCTTCAGAAAAAAAACAATTAGAGAGGAAGGTTTACCATGGCCTCAGTAAAAATAAATGCTTCTAAAACAATCACTTCCATTCTGCTTGGCATATTTTCAGCGGTTTTCTTGCTACCGCTTATTTGGATGGTCTCGGCCGCATCGAAGCTAGAGAAGGACGTTATGAGCTTCCCAATTCAATGGATCCCGAAGCATTGGAACCTTATTAGCAATTTCAAGGCGGTATGGTTCGGAAATGTGCCTTTTTCATTGTTTTACTTTAATTCATTAAAGCTGTCTGTTTTAATGACACTTGCCACGTTGATCTTTTCCTCGATGGCGGCATTTGCCTTTACGAAATTGCACTTCCGTGGCAGAAATGTGGCGTTTGGTCTGCTTCTGTCGTTTATGATCATCCCTTCAGAAGCTACGCTGGTGCCCAGGTTTTTAATCTTAAAATGGCTGCACCTGTATAATACACATGCTGGATTGATCTTAATGGGCATGTTCTCGATTTATTTTACATTTTTATTGCGGCAGTTCATGATGAGTATTCACAATGATTATATCGAAGCGGCTAAAATAGACGGTGCAGGGTATTTCCTCATTTACTGGAAAATCATGCTGCCGCTTTGCAAACCGATTTTAGCAACGGTGGGCATCATTAAATTTATTTGGACCTGGAACGATTATCAAAATCCGTTGATTTTCTTAATTAGCAAGAAGCTTTATCCAATCCCGCTGGGGCTGCAGTTGTTTAAGAACGATTATGCCGATAATTATGCGATCCTGATGATGGGCTCTCTTTCCGCAATTGTACCGTTGCTGGTTGTTTTTATTGTTTTGCAGAGGCAAGTCATTCAAGGGATATCATTGGGCGGTGTTAAGGGGTAAGGTCGAAATATGGCACAAAATCCACAAAATTGTATACGTGAAATCAAGTCTTTACAAGTTACAATTCGTTGTGTAAGGTAGCTTTTAATCATCCTAAGGGGGAAATAACAATGAAAAGAAAAAGTTTAATCCTATTAAGCACAACTTTAATTGCCATGTCTGTGCTGAGCGCATGTGGCTCAAAGTCCGAAGATGCCAAATCGAGTTCAAGCCCATCACCGACAACAGCAGCAGCTGTGACGACAGAGAAGCCTGCAAAGAACGTTTCATTGAAATATTACAATTGGGACAATGATGCAGACGCAATCGCAACAAAGAAACTGATAGAAACCTTTGAAAGCAAGTATCCAACGATTAAAGTAGAGTCCATTTCCCTCGTTCCAGGAAATTCATTGGAAGCTCTTAAGAAATTGGATGTAACGATCGCATCTGGCGAGCAAGTGGATATCTTTAAAGTTCCGAACATTGAAGAATTGTCGGCTAGAGCGGCTCAAGGTGTATTAGCGCCTCTTGATGATCTATATGCTAAAGAGAATGTAAAACCAGAAGAAGAATATTACATCAATCCGAAATACAAAGGCAAGTATTATGGGATAATTACGGACTCCACGCCATGGCTTGTGGCATTGAATGCCGATGCATTAAAGGAAGCGAATCTACCTATACCTGAGCTAGGTTGGACATGGGATGAATTCCGTGACTATGCGAAGAAGCTGACTAAGGGTGAAGGCAATGATAAGCAATACGGCACCTATTTCCATAGCTGGGGTGATTATGCCAACCCAATAGCCTATACCGATAAGGTTAATCCATATCTGACAGCTGATTTCAAATCGAATTTTATGGATCCTTCCTTTACTTACTTCTTCAACCTTCGCCGCGCAATGGAAAAGGAAGATAAATCCACAAAACCATTCGCAGATGTGATTGGTGCAAAGCTTAGCTACCGCACAGAATTTCTAACAGGAAAAGCAGCTATGCTGCTTACAGGTAACTTCATGTTAACAAGCATGAATGAGCTGGATAAATACCCACATACTTTCAAGACGGTATTCGCACCGATACCTCGTTCATCGAAGGATGCTGAAATTGGTTTAACCAACATCGGCGGCACTTATGGCGCTATCTCCAATAGCTCGAAGAATAAAGATGAAGCCTACACCTTCCTTCGGTATATTTCGATGGAAACAGAAGCAAGAACTCAGCTTTCTGGCTGGAAGAAGGTCGATTCAAACGCACTTATTGAAAAGCTGTATGGCAACAATAAGACTCTGATTGATATCCCTACTTTGACCAGTTCGCTCTATGATAAGCGTCTCAAGACATCGGTTGATACAGAAATTTCGGTAGCGTATGCTGCACAATTAAAGAAAATTATGGAAGACGGATTTAGTAAGTTCATTCTCGATAATGGAACAGTAGAAGATACGCAGAAATGGATGATGGAGCAGGCTGATCTAATTATTAAACAAAACACGAAGTAAGTAGAATGAGGGGTAGGGCGCTGATCTTAGCGTCCTATCATTTATTTTATCCAAGACAATATAGAGAATGAGAAGATAGTATGATACGATCAGGAAAATGATGATTGTATGTCTTATTAGCTAAGGGAAGCGTGCTGACGATGGTTCAATTGTTCCGAAATTCGTTTTACCGACGAATTCAAATCTCGTTTTTAATATTGATCCTGCTGCCAACCATAATCGTATCCTTCATTAACTATTTTAACACGCAAAAAAGTGTGAAGGAAAAGATTGAACTAAGTAATAAATCACTTCTAATGGTCATGTCCAAAGATATTACTAGAATGGTAGATGATCTCACCTACGCCTCTAATTTTTTTGTTCAAGATTCAAATGTACGATCTAGGCTCAAAGACTTTAAGTCCATAAAGCAAATTGAAAGTTTCTCAGATTTACGGACTTATTTGGATATTAAGGAGTTTTTCAACCTGGTTGCCGCCAAAACAATGAACACGGATATTATCATGTTCTTAGCGAATAATGCGGGATTTATTGTTCAATCGACAGAAGGCGACGTAATCTTACCGGGGGAAATTCGCAGGAATTGGGAGGCTGCTACAGCTCGCGTAGATCCTTTGAAACCCACTTTACTTCAGTGGATCGGGACTTTTCAGTCTGATGCCAATCATACCTCTTTAAATTATTTGGCGGCTAGAGTTATACATGACTCTACTAATGATGAATTGCTAGCAACTCTTTACATTCTAATTCCGCAAATATACTTCCGTAAATTGTTTGATCAGGTGCCAACAGGTTCTTTCACGCTGTTCAATAACGACGGGCAACGAATCGCGGGTAATGCAACCAGCTCCTACGAATCCGAAAAAGCTTCTACTAGCTTTATTCGCAATGAGATGGTGATCCCAAAGACCGGCTGGAAACTAGTCTACGAAACTTCCAATCTAGAAATTACCGGCGAAATTAGCCGCACCTTTTATTGGTCCTTGATGTTAGTTATTCCCTTATTTATTGTCTTCTCTGTGCTTTCTTTATTTACAGCAAGGTCGTTGCATCGTCCGATTCGAAAACTACAGCTGGGTGTCAAGCAATTTGGCAATGGTGCGCTAAATATCCGCTTTCAAACAGATGGAAACGATGAAATTGCCGATCTCGGCCGAACATTAAATGTCATGCTAGATCAGATTCACAAGCTCTTCGCTGAGATTGAACGAGAACAGGAACAAAAGCGTATATTGGAGCTGCAGGCATTATTTGCTCAAATTCGTCCGCATTTTTTGCTGAACACTTTGAACTCCATTAAATGCAATCTGGTTCTTAACGATGACTTGGTTCACAGTCAAAAAATAGACTCGCTCATGAGTCTTTTGAGATCCTATTTGAAATTCAACGAACAGGACAGCCTGCAAAGCGAATGCAGCTTGCTTGCACACTATATTGAGATTATGAAAATGAGAATCGACATATCGCTTGTATTCGAGGTCGAGCTTGATCCTAACTATACGGAGTTTGAGGTTCCAAAGCTGCTGCTTCAGCCGTTGGTCGAAAATGCATTTGTACATGGCTTTTCTGAAGAAATAACCGATCCACGTATCCAAATTCGTTCTGAATTCGGAGAGGGTAAGCTGATTATTCGCGTTTCCGATAACGGCATAGGGATGAGCTTGGATCGACTTAACGAGATTAACACTATACTTCGTCATTCCAACCAAGAAGAAGTTTCATCAATAAATAAAAGAGTGGGAATATTGAACGTGCAGCAGCGGCTTCAAATTACATATGGAGCTGATGCCCATATGTTTCTCGAAAGCAACGAATTTGGAGGCGTAACCGTTATACTTGGCATTCCAGTAAGGAGGGGGCTATAATGATCAAGGTTATGCTGGTCGATGATGATGCACCGATGTTGAAATACTTGAGCAAGCTCCTCCCATGGCAGGAAATGGGTTTGGAGGTTGTTGCTACAGCTCAATCTAGTAAAAGAGCATTACACCAATTTTATGAAATTCCCGTAGATATTGTCATCACGGATATTGGTATGCCGCACATGGATGGTCTCGAACTCGTTACGGAAATCAAACGATCCAATCCTCATGTGAGAGTCATCTTTTTGACTTGTCATGAAGATTTTAAGTTCGCAAGGAAAGCTGTGCAGCTTCAAGCAGATGATTACTTGATTAAAGACGAATTAACGGAAGCTCAACTCCGCAAAAGCTTGATAAAAGCAATCGATGAGCTGAAAGAGGTACAAGAGAAAATTGGGGAGTCTACCTACAAGCAAGAATTAATGAAGAATAAGGGGGTACTGAAGCATCAATTCTTCAAGCAGATTACGCTAGATTTGGCTACAGATGAAATTGTTGTCGTTGGGAGACGCATGGGAATAGACTGGAAGCATTCTCATTTTTTTATGGCACTGGGATACCTCCATATGGACTCGCTTCTTGAGCAGTATCGCTATGAAGACGAAAAGCTGCTCCTCTATGCTATCGAGAATATTTCGGAGGAGCTAGAAATTGGGTCTAATCATGTCACCACCTTCCTTGATCCTAATTTTCATTTCGTTTGCCTTCTTAACTATCAGCCTGACATTAGTCAAAATACACAGGAACAGTTCCTGTCCTATCTGTCACAATTGCAGACGAAGATCAAAGAGTTTATTAAGGTAAAAATATCGGTTTATGCTGCTGCTCCGTTTCGTGGGGTGGATGGTATTCGATTAAATTATAAGCAGATGAAGCAATGGAATCATGGGTCTTATTACAATGATACTGATTTAGGACAAGCTAATATTCATACGGAATCCCCTCTATGGTCCATGGATGAACAGCTTCTTAGCGAAGACTGGAACCTTATTTCTCAGGGAATGAAAGAGAAACGCTTGGAAAAAGTGACATTGTCTTTAAACTCCATAGAACTTAAAGCGCGGGAATTGCAGCTGGACCCTGTACATTTTAAAAGAAAATGCTCACAGCGTATACATTCATTGGAACTCGAAAACAGGATGCCTAGCGATACATCATTTCATACCGCTCTCCTAAAAAGTAATCGTTTGGATGAGACTATGCAGATGATGCTTTTCAAAATGACGGAAATCCAAACATCTAACTCTGAAATAGCTTTCCAAAAAACGCCTAAGCTGCAGAAGATAGATCAATATATATTGGAACATCTCAATGAGAATATTTCCTTGGTTGACATCGCGGAGCATTTATATTTAAATCCGAGCTACTTATCTAGAAATTTTAAAGAGGAGACCGGAATGAACTTTACTGACTATGTACATTTATACAAGATGAAGCTAGCTTGTCAAATGGTAAAGAACAAACAAGCTAATATTGAGCTAATTGGATTGAAGCTTGGCTACCAGGAAAGGACCTACTTCTCCAAGATATTTAAAAAGTATGTTGGTGTGAGTCCGAAGGATTATAGATAAGTAATTATATGCAATGGATGGAGTGTTTCTTGGATGATTGCAAATCAGGAAGGTATTGTGGATCGCAGCTATTGGATTGAGACGCTAATACGAATTGTTCGACCGGTACTCTATGCATTACGCGACAAAAAGCTTAAGCAGCTTATGTCAAACCAAGGGGAAACTACGGACAGATCGCCTTATATGCACTTAGAGGCATTGGGTCGGACGCTTTGCGGGATCGCGCCTTGGCTGGAATGCATAGGCTGTGAAGAGGAAGAAGAAGTGCAACGAATTGCCTATGCGGAATTGGCTAGGCAAGCTATCGATGCCGGAACGGATCCGGATTCTCCAGATTTTATGAATTTTAAGAACGGCAGTCAGCCTCTAGTTGACGCCGCCTTTTTAGCACATGCTTTATTGCGTGCGCCAAATGAATTAATGAGTAAGCTCGAACCTCACGTGAGAAGAAATTTAATTGCAGCTTTAAGTTCGACACGTACAATTAAGCCTATGTTTAATAATTGGTTATTGTTCAGTGCTATGGTCGAAGCAGCCTTATATCGGCTAGGTGAAGAGTTTGACTCCATGCGAGTTGACTACGCTATTCGGCAGCATGAGCAATGGTATATGGGAGACGGTGCATATGGCGACGGAGCGAGCTTTCATTGGGATTATTACAATAGCTTTGTGATTCAACCCATGCTTGTAGACGTGTTGAATGTTTTTGGGGATAAGGATGAAGCTTGGGGAAAAATCCGTAAGCTTGTATTATCCAGAGCCATTAGATATGCGGATGTACAAGAAAGGTTGATTTCACCAGAAGGTACTTTTCCTCCAATAGGTCGTTCGCTCGTCTATCGGTTCGGAGCCTTTCAACATTTGGCGCAAATGTCGCTTCAACAGCTATTGCCCAATCATCTCAAACCTGGGCAGGTACGAAGCGGATTATCGGCCGTTATTCGGCGAATGATGCAAGTATCGGATAACTTCGATACCAACGGTTGGTTGACTATTGGGTTCTGTGGATTTCAACCTAATATCGGAGAACATTACATTTCAACAGGCAGCTTGTATCTTTGTACTACGGTTTTTTTACCGTTAGGTCTTCCTGTATCAGACCCATTCTGGGCAGAGCCATTCACAGCTTGGACCTCATTGAACGCTTGGAGCGGTAATTATTTTCCTATCGATTGTGCGCTTTGAAAATTTAAACAGGATATGATTCTATAAAAAGGTTAATTTAAATAGTTATTATGACACTTAGAGAAAAATTGTTTGTAAACTTTAAAAACTTCCATAAAAAAGTGCGAGAATCTACATCACCTTGGGGAGGGGAATTATTTTACGTAATTCCCAATGCGTTTTGGAATTGTCTTTCCTATACTAACCCGGTTTGATTCCAGTTGAGCGCTAAAATGCTATACTCTTATATCTTGTATGCTTGAAGCCTTCCCGTTCAGCTATGGTAGCAAAGTTGGTATTCGGAGAGAACCCGAAAATGGTTGAATATATTCTGAACTGAATATCTTCCGAAAATGTGCTAATAAAGGGCTTGAAGTGCTTATATGGCATATCGCATTACCTTGGCCGTCCCTTCTTAGATTCTCACTAATATAATGAATGAGCGCAATGTTTCCGCAGGAAATAGGCGCTCTTTTGCAAATTACAACGGAGTTGTTTGTATATATACAGTAAGCGTCAAACCCAGCACATCTGTTCATAACAAAAACAAAAGTGCATACTGAAGCCATCCCAGACAGAAAAGGATGGCGTTTAAATCTAAGCAAATGTATAAGTGATATGGACAGCACGTATTCGAGCCTATCAAGCAGTATCAGACCATGAAGGCTTGGTCTACCGTGCATAACGTGAGATTACATCAATAAAATATTGGCACTACAAATCTCAGAGGCAAGAGCAGGTTGTTTCAACCCCGATTATCCGTCCCGTTACCATATCTACTCCTAAATCAAGCCCCAAACGACATATCATATTGGGAGCGTTCAACTTCATAAACATCCAATATGTCATTCATCGATTCTAACAATTGATATTTGAACATCCGAATTTAGTGAGGGGAATTAAGTAAAACTCTGCTTGAAATAGTTATAGCTCTATTTTTTTTCGATTTTGATTAGGCTTCTCAAGTATAGTATCGCTTTTCGGGCGGCTGCAGCATATTAATCGTCGTCCGGCTGCCCATTCTTCTTTGCTCAGCAAGATATAATCCAAATCCTCCTGTGAGACATGTCCGATTACAATCTGATATAAGCAACTTCTGCATGTTCCGCTGCGACAAGAAAAAGCGGGTTTTATCCCTTGACGTAAGGCAGCTTCCAGAATGGTTTCTTCCTCGTTTGCTTCAAAGACAACCCCGGTAGGAAGAAAGGTAATTTGATGAGTTGGCATTTATTTGACTCCTTGTATCTTTTCAATTTCTTGTATTCTATTCGAAAGGCGACTTTTGAAAGGCTCGTAATCCCAAGTTGGATAAACCTTGGATTTCCATGCTTCATAATAGGAGAGAGCATTTTCTTTCAACTCCTCGAGCAAATCCAAATCCCCGCCTAATCGGTGCAGCACCCACTTGTGGCCGTATAACAGATGGATGCTTTCGTCAGCCCAATCAAAATCTATATCCTGCGATGTGGAAGAATCGCCGCCTGTTTCAAAAATGTGAATCCAATCCAGTTTGCTGCCAACTGCGCTCAATTCCAAAGCATGCAGTAAAGCAAGCTTGTCTAATGAACTCTTGCCTTGCAACGCTTTGAAAGGCTCTGGAACCATAGGGAAATCTATCCCAGGTGTAAATCCCCAAGAGGTAAGCCTACGAATACCCATTGCCGTATGTCTTGTCTCGTCGTAGGACCAGCGGGCACAATCCATGTAAAAATCCCACGGCATATCATCCCATTCCCACAGTACCTGCGCCGCAATTTCTGCCGCCCACATTTCATTAGCGTGAATCGTAGCGAACCAAACTTGCTTCTCAACAAACTTTTCCGGAATCTGCGGATAAACCATATAGACGCCTTGCTCGAAAGCTGGATCGCGTTTTGGAATTTCGGGTATAACGTATGCCGGTTTATTCAAAAGCACTTCCATGATAGGATTGTCGCTTTCAAACGAACCGAAAACACCGCCGATTTCATCTATATACGCTTGAATAATTCCTTGCCAGTTCGTTGCTTGGGATAGTTCTCCGTATGTTTGGACGTAATACTGTTCCATATCAAGGATTTGATCCCGAATCTGAGGAGCAAATCGTGCTATAAATTCTAAGGTTGGGGCATCATCCAACGGATCAATTGCTGCCGTGTATTCTTCATAAGCCAGGCAAAGATTCCGTTTCGCTGCAAAATAAATGCCCTCAATAAACTCTCGCTCATTGGAGCAGCGAGAAATGGCTTGAATCAACTTTTGAAGCGCTGGACTATGATCTTTGTCCACATCTTTACGCGGGTAACGCATTTCCAGAATCCTTGTACGCAACTGACCTGCCCGCAGCGAATCTTCCCACATATGGCGCGGTAATAATAATTTCAATGACCAAGTAGCCACCTCTGGAAGGAAGCCACCCATAAAACGCATCATTTCCCTTTCCAGGTAATAAAGTCGTTTAAGCTTTAACGAGGAGTTTTCTACATTCTGATTTCCTGGAGCACTCATATCTTGTAAAATAGTAAGGCTCATATCCATTCCTCGCAACCTTGGAAGGGCATATGCTTTTCTTTGTTATATTTGGGTTTAGGAAGATAGTCATTAATGCCAGAAATTGCTTTTCCACGAAGGAGAAATGCGGAAGGCCAATTGGCGGTCGTTATTATGGTGCTTGTAGGGATGTAACGGATCGTCAAGCCGCATCTTCGCAATGGCGAATGGTTGGCTTTGGAACCGTGAATGACATTGGGATGGTGCACAGATACACCGCCTGAACTTAATATCAAATCTACAGCTTTATCTTCCTCCACCAGCGCAGGATCAACCTCGGATTCAAGCACATTGGCTATAGTCAGGTTTTTTTTCATTTGCTGGAGCTCCATCGTATGCGTTTCCGGTATAACGCATAAGCATCCATTCTCTGGCAAGGAATCGTCAACGGCCAACCAAAGCGATACGACGTTCATCGGTTCAAGCGGCCAGTAGCTGCCATCCTGATGCCAGAGTACTGGCTGTCCATCGAAAGGCGGCTTGCTTATATAATGCGAAGCAAACAAGGCAATGTTGGGACCAATGAATTGCTCGGCAATGTCGAGCAAACGATCATCGCTGACAAGACGAAGCCAAAAGGGATCGTCCTTGACTAGATTTGTGCCAAGGCTTTCGGGTCGAATATGGGGATTCTTCTCGATAAGCCACTCTATATGTTGTTTGGCTTCGTTCATTAATCCATTGTCCAACACGTTTGGAAATAAGGCATACCCCGCTTGCTCAAATCCTTCTTTAGTTAGTTTAAGTTGATCTTGTGTCATAAAGAAATCCTCCTTATAATGATTAGTAATTGGTTTAATATTCTGCTTGCTATTCTCTTATTATTACTGATTTAATTAAGATTGTATTTGGTCTAAACTCTGGAATTGTTCCTAAAGTCCAGTAATATTTTTGGGGAGGCGGATCAATATGACTCTACATATAATAAATTCTTTGAGGTCCTTGAGTTCCGTTCCCTATTATCGTTTTTCTAGCTTTGTTCGCACATATCCTGAGTCCGGCTATGGGCCGCGAATTTGCTACATTCCTTCCTTATACCGAATTGAGAGTGGGAAGGGACGACTGATAACCGAGA
Organism: Paenibacillus psychroresistens; assembly: GCF_009728935.1. GTDB lineage: Bacteria > Bacillota > Bacilli > Paenibacillales > NBRC-103111 > Paenibacillus_AC > Paenibacillus_AC psychroresistens. The sequence goes on from NZ_CP034235.1 coordinate 2,132,929, forward strand.
AGAAAACATACGAAATTTGCGAAGGCGTACAATTGTACATCGAGGCAGGGATTCGACATCAATGGGTACTGGATAGTAAGAATCCCATTGTTTTTAAGGTCGTGTTTTTCGAGTGGTGCCGTAATTCCGTGACCGAATTAGAAGCTCCGCTTGACTATTTTTGTGATCCTGGTAATTTGTATTTTCCCGAGAGGCTGCATCCCCCGGGGCCGTTTGCTCTTGATTTATATCGAGTGAGTGGTTCAAGCAAACCATGGACGGAGCACTTTGATCATTTAGTTACTCCATTCGAAGTCATGAATACTGGAGCGAAAACGGAATCGTTGCGCAAGCAAGCACGGTTCCTTCAATTTATCGAGGAGTGCATGGAAATATTTGGTGTGGGAGGCAGCCCGCTTGATCCAAGAATCCGTAACCTAATGAACAGGTTAAAAGCAGACAGGTATGGGAAAAAGCGAGAGGATGCAGAAAAATGGTGGTACAGTGAAACGGGACTCAGCCGTAGTCATCTTTATGCATTGTTTAAGGAGCATACGGACTTGACACCCCAACAATATTGGCTGAATTGCCGGATGGACGAAGCAAAAGACGAGCTTCGCTCATCTCTCCTGTCCATTACGGAGATAGCCGAGCTGCTCGGCTATTCAAGTATACATAGCTTTTCAAAAAGCTTTTCTCGAATCGTAGGAAAGACACCATCCCGTTACCGGCAGGAATATAGGTTTTAAATAATTATTGCGGAATAGCCAATTTTTGATTGGCGCTCCTGAACTTTCCAGGTGTCGTATAATAGGTCATCTGAAAAGACTTGTAGTAGTGGCTAAGGCTGTTGAAGCCGCAATCTAATGCAATCGTAACAATATCAATCGTACTATGCTTTAATAAATGAACACTATATTGCAAACGGAGTTCATTAATCCAGATAGTGGGGGTTTTACCCAAGTGCTTAAGAATGGTTCTACTAAGATGCTCTGGAGTCTTGTTTGCGAGTCGATAAAGTGCAGGAATGCCTTCAGAAAAATTTTCTTTTTTTTGCATTTCCAGCTGCAATATGCTTAACCACTCAGGCATTCCTGGTTTAGCTGCTGGAATAGCAGCAGGGAAGAAATGTTCATTCAATAAATAGATCAATAGGCCGCGTATCACTGAGCAAGCTTCAGCCGCACATTCCATTGGGATGGCTGCTATTTGCTCGTATTTTCTCCAAATATACTGAATTTGCTCGACAGATAAGCGTACCTGAGGAGGGAGTGATCCGATTCTCTGCAAACGCTCCGCAAAAAAATCCTCACCTAAATAGCGGAATGCTGAAGAAATGGCATTGGAGTGAAAGTTGATATTTAATAAGGCTACATCTTGATCCTCATATCTCTCATAGCTGTGCACATCCTCAGGTCGAATCAAGATGAGATCACCCTTAAACAGGGTTTGTCGGATATCATTAACAATGTGAGTGACCGTACCTTCGGTAATCATAAATATTTCATAGAAATCATGATTATGTACGATGGTCCAGTATTTCAGCTTATGGTGAAAATGAAAGTTGGCTTCCAGCTCAGAGGCGATTAAATCTTCTGCTTTTAGATGGATCATGTCCAGACTCCTTTTTAATTATATCAATACAACATAATTGAATATCAAGATAAGAGAAGAATATAAAATAATTATTTATTATAATATCAATACAAATGAATTATAACACAAGGAGGGTACAAGGATGAATATGCAATTGAATGAAGATTGGCAGCTTACCTGGGAGCCTTTATTTCGTCAAGCAGCGGATTATATTGAGGTGGTTAATAAGCAGAAGGATTGGCTGCAAACCAACCTGCCGTGTGATGTTCACATGCCATTGATCGCTCAAGACATTATCAAGGAACCCTTGCTTGCAGATGATTGTTTTTCCAGCGAGTGGATCGAAAAGCGTTCTTGGTGGTTTAAGAAGCAATTTGATTTAACAGAGGAGCAGTTTGCTTCGGAACGATTGAATCTTGCATTCGAATCCCTGGATGTGGAAGCGGATATATGGCTGAATGATAGTCACCTGGGGCATCATCGCAGTGCATTTTATCCCTTTGCTGCAGATATTAAAGCCAAAGCCAAAGTAGGCGCCAATCAAATTATGGTAAGGGTGACCTCGGGTCTTGAGCTTTATTCGGAACAGGATTTAGCGCTGATTGGCGAAACAAAGGTTGTTTTTGAGAATGATCAGGTTGGACAACGCGGTGACAATCGCCGAGGTATGTTGCGTAAAGCGCAATATGTCTATGGCTGGGATTGGGGACCTAGAGTGGCAACTTGTGGAATTATGGGAGGGGTCACAATCGAATGCTTCAACAGCCTGCAGATCAGAAATGTGTATGCGACTACGGTAGGGATCAATGCCAAATCGACGGCTCAGGTTCGTTTTCAAATCGAAATGGAAAATCTTCATCCTTTTAAAACATTAGATGCTTCTTTGAAACTGGAGCTTTTCCATGATGCCAAGCAGATTGCTATTCTAAAGTCAGAGCCCTGCCTTCGTTCTGGATTGAATTATATTACTCTGGAATTGGAAGTGATCGATGCCAAGCTTTGGTGGCCCAATGGAATGGGTGAAGCTTCGCTTTATTCGGTAAAAGTGGAAGCGCAATCTAAATCTCATTTCGTCGAATATCCGACGTTTGATTTTGGTATTCGTACCTTGCACTTGAATGTGGATAAGCTGCCTCAGGGTATAGATGAGCGTGCTTTCGCATTCGAAATTAATGGGGTTGCGCTTTTTAGTAAAGGCGGTAATTGGATTCCTGCCGACTCTATCTACGCTCGAGTGACGGATGCCAAGTATGAAGCTTTAATTAAGGAAGCGAAAGAAGCTAACTTTAATATGCTGCGTATTTGGGGCGGCGGCATTTACGAAAGAGATGCTTTTTATACCAATTGCGATAAGTATGGCATTCTGGTTTGGCATGATTTTATGTTCTCCTGTGCCAAATATCCAGATCAATTAGCTTGGTTTCGTGAAGAGGTAGAGAAGGAAATCGATTACCAGACGCGTCGTTTACGCAATCATTGCTCAATCGCGCTGTGGTGCGGCAACAATGAAAATCATTGGGGTTTTGATGAATGGTGGAATGAGACGGAGGCTGCTCATTTTTACGGAGGTGCTGTTTGTTACAATGAGATAGCACCACGGTTGGTTCAGCAGAATTGTCCGGAAATCCCTTATTGGAATAGCTCCCCCTATGGTGGAGAAAAGCCAAATGGGAGTCAATCCGGTGACAGACACCATTGGCATGATTGTATGATGAGCGAAGACATGGAGAAACGCATCACACCTGAGGAGTATGACAAAGTCACAGCAAAATTTGTTTCCGAATACGGTTATGTCGGTCCTTGCCGTAAATCAACTATAGAAATTTATCACAATGGGCAGATACTTGACCGGGAAAGCAAGGTATGGCAGCTACACAACAATACATTTGAAAAAGACACCGTACTTGCTGGCATTAATAAGCATTATGTGGATTCGCAGCAAATGGAGATCGATAATTATCTGTTATATGCAGGCTTATGTCAAGGATTAATGTATGGGTATTCCCTGGAAGCCATGCGTTCCAAGCTATTTTGCGCAGGAGCGTTATTCTGGATGTACAATGATTGCTGGGGCGAGGTTGGCTGGACAATCATTGACTACTATTTAACAAGGAAAATATCATACTACTTTGTTAAAAGGGCGTTTGAACCCGTGAAGCTCATCTTGCGTCAGAAGGAAGGTTTAATCCAGCTGACAGTTGTGAATGAAACGCGTGAAATGATTAAAGATTCCTTCGAATATGGATTAATGCGATATGATGGAAAAGAGCGAGAAGCCAAACAAATAGAACTTGAGTTGCCGCCGCATTCTCGTAGTGTTTTACTGGAATGGACAGCGGAGTTGTATGATCCAACGCAAGCCTTTATCTATGTGAAGCCTATAATTAATAACAATGAAATAAAGCCTGTAATTCTTAGAGCTGAGGTATTTCGTGAATTGAAGCTTCCGGAAGCAAAATTAAAAGTGGAAAAGGTGCATGAGCTGGATGAAAGCCATACCAGCTTTATCGTTTCAAGTGATACATTTGCTCACGCTGTTCACTTTAGCTTGGACGAAACCATTCACCTGAATGATGAATACTTCGATTTACTCCCAGGCGAGCAGAGGGAAATTGTGATTTCTCATCCGGGACATATAATTTTAGCAGATGGAATTGTACCCTCATATATTAAAGTTATGAATAATGCTCATAGCTAATAATGCAAAAAGCTTAAAGGGGCGGTAATTACCGTCCCTTTAAGCTTTTTTGCAATATACTCCTGTTATTTCAAGATCACTTTACCAAGCTGTGGATTCCATGGGTTAGATGAGGTATTTCGATATTCTATCTTTAAATATCGGGTTCCAATAGGCAATGTTCCCGTGTAGGTAGTTTTATTCCAATTCGAGCCTGTACCTGTAACATTTGTTAGAGTAGGACTTAACGATGTATAGGTTATATTGTCCGGCGAATAGTAAAACTTAAAATCTACTTTGGCTTCACCAGGCCAGAACCAGGTATCAACTGACATGGAATGGGCTAAAGAAATTGCATAAACAATATTCTCAAAGCTATTTGTCGATCTTGTCAATCGAGAGGTATCTCCACCCAAATTAACTGAGCTGCTTCCATCAAAATACAAATTAAACGAACGGGTGGCTGAATAGGAAAAATCATTCAGATTGTCTGTTAAAGAGGCTTGAGATCCATACTTGAAAGCTCCAATTTGCGGGTTCCATGCGTTAATTGTAGTTGGAAATACCATTTTTAAATATTTGGTTCCGGCAGGCAACAATCCTGAATAGACGACTTTATTCCATCCACTTCCTGTACCGAATGTGGTAGCTTTTACCGGTGTAAACAAAGTATAGTTTGAGTTGTCTGGAGAACTGTAAAGTTGATAATCAACCATGGCCTCTCCCGGATAAAACCAGGTATCTGTCGAGAAGGTAGTCATATCTGTACCTGACAAGGATTGAAAAACAATAGATTCGCTGGAATTCGTTGTCCTTGCCAACCTCGAAGTGTCACCGCCAAGATTGGCAGGATTGCTTCCGTCGAAATATAAATTTGCACTATGCGCATAACTTAGTGAGTAATCATTTAGATTATCAACGATGGGAATTTGACTTGAAATGACTGCTTTGCCAATTTGCGGGTTAAATGCATTAGCTGTAGTATTCATGTAAACAATTTTTAAATACTGTGTGCCGATAGGCAGTGATCCGCTATAGCTTACCTCATTCCAGATACCCGAAGCTCCAGCAATCGCAGATTTGAGTGGCATAAATAAGCTGTAAGTCGTATTATCCGGTGAAGTATAGAATTGGAAATCGATCGTAGGCTCACTAGGCCAGAACCAGGTATCTACTGCAAAATGATTGAGATCCATGCCCAAAGCAGCCTTATAAATAATAGCTTCACTTGTATTCGTTGTTCGTGCTAATCGGGAGGTATCTCCTCCCAGATTTAATGGAGTGCTTCCGTCAAAGAATAAGTTGGCGCTATGGGAAAATATCTTGGAATATTCAGTTAGATCATCAATTGTGGTTGCGATACTGCCTGGTGTTGAACCAGTATTTGCAGTTACGGCGATATTTTTAAATTCGTTTTCAGTTAGATCGGTGGTAATGCCAATCCCGCCTGATGCAATTGAATTGTCAGAATCACTCCGCACCAGAGCGTTATTTACATACATTTGAAAAGAAGCTCCCGTTAGCTTTACTTCCAAATCCACATATGTGTTCACTGCTGGAAAAGCAGCAGGTGCAGGCAGTCCTATAGAGGTTGTAATCCCGTTGACCGTTTTAAATAATCTTATTTGGTTATCGTAGCACAATCGGTATTCATAGTAATTTTTGTTGTCTTTAAATCTAAACACAATGCCAATGTGGGTATCCGGTTTGCTTCCTGGATCTCCATACCAGACCAAGGGTGTTTTCAATGTTTTTACGGAATATTTATAATTATAATTCGTCCAGGATTGATTTCCGCTGGCAATAAGCGGTGAATATTGCGCGGTTCCAGCTTGAACCGAGCCATCGGATAAATTAAAGTTGTGCAAGACTTTGGTAGCACCATCCAAATCAAGTTTCCAGTCCCCATAGCCATCAATTACTGCCCAATTGGCAGGAACTTGCCCAACAGTATCTGATGTAAAGGCATCATTCCAAGGAACGGAAGGAGCACTAGTTATAGTTAAATCAAACTGGTTGAAGATGGTGGTCATTTCTTGGCTGACTGCCTTGATTGTCACAACACCACCAGAAGGAATGATGGAAGGGGCTGTATAGTAGCCATTGCTGTCAACTGTTCCTACTGTTGAATTCCCTCCTGCAATCCCGTTGACATACCAAGTGAAATTTTGACTGAATCCTTCTGTTTGCAAGGGGATAATATGAAATTTATTGCCAACAGGAAGATTTTTGGGGTTTTCAAATGGGAAAATGACCTGCATCGGACTGTAGACAGGATCATATGCTGTTCCTTGTTCAATCACAATTACATCATGAAATTGTAATTCCGGTATAGTTATAGTCAACACTCCACCGCTATAGGTATAATTTGAAGTGGATAAAATTTGTTTTCGAGTACTCGCAGGCTTATCCGGAGTTGTAATCCAAACTCTGCTCGGGGCGCTGGCTAAGGTTATACTCGTTGTAAAATTAGTTTTTGTTGTCATGACCTGAGTTGTATTGTTGTAATTTCCGTTTACCAAATGGAGAATAGTTCTCCCTGTTTGACTGAATGCACTTTTCCACACATTGCTAATGCTTGTAGTCAGAGTGGCTGGTGTAATCCAGGTGAGATTATGCCATAAAAGTTTATTTTCTTTCATGAATTTGGCGATATTAGCATTTTGCGTGAATACGCCCAATTGATAACCGTCAATTGTATTATAGAAAGATCGCCCTTGGGCGGGAAATGCGCCTGATGCTAGGATTTGGGCATTATCAACGCGAGTAAAGTTAACCCATTTGCTGAAATCTGGACCTGAAGTATCGTAAGGGCTGCCAAAATCTACAAAGTAAAAAACCGGTTTAGGTGAAAGAGTTTGACTATGTGTGCGCAAGCTTGGGATATGATTCACTGTGCCATCAAATATTTTGCCGGCTTCTATTGGATAATTATTTAGATAGTAATCCACGGCTTCTGTACCATTCGCAACATAGGACCAGCCCATTTGACCGCCATAATCGGAATTGGCAGAAATGTACACCTTCCGATTAAAGGTGGATAACGCATAACTTCTTACTGTGTTCATAACTTGAGCAATATCGGAGGCTAAATGCCCGCCATTCATAAAGTATTCGTCAAATTCGACCCCATAGAAACCGTTGTCAATTTGTTTCTTGGCTTTATATATGAGCTGATTTTGACCGCTTATGCTGTCTCTATTAACGAAGCTGGTTGTTGGCGACCAGCCTACATTGCCTGCATCCGCCTGTGCAACAACAACTCCTGGGCCAATTGTTTCAAAAGAAGGCGCCCAATAGTTGGCAGATATGCCTCCGCCTATCATGCTGCCATCTTTGGTTAAACGGTCCAAACTTTGCTTGGACCCCTCAAAGCTGCGATCCTGAAATTGGGTTCCTTCCCACTCGAAAGCCGAACGATGAATATAGTCAGGCTGAATCACGCGCATAAGCCTACGGTCTCTGGCATCATAGCTGTTATTGTTAAAGCTTAATACATTGACCTGGCTTAGATCCGATATTAGATTTGCCGGTGAATTTGAAATCGCAGAAACATTGGTTCCATCCGATGTTTTTAAGGCAAACCAATATCTTGTACTGGCTGCCAGGCTTGAAATCAACATGCTTTGAGCTGATCCCGCAACGGAGGGAGTTGGTTCTCCAGATACCGCAGTAGCTGCAGCCCATGTAGTCTCCGTAATAACGCCATCTGTCGAATAGCGAAGATCGTAGGAAGTGGCAGTTCCTGTACTGCCATCATTACCAGGAGCTGTCCAGCTAATTGTAATGGAAGTACTGCTTGTTTGCGTGGTGCCTAAGTCGGTAATTGCACCTGGTGGAATAGAATCTACTGCATAAGCAATTGGAACAGAAAACATAGGGAAAACTGGCATAGAAAATTGCAGTAGTAGTACCCCCATTAAACTTGCAAATAGAAGCCTTGTGGAAAATTTTTTTCTCATAATGTCACATCCTTCTTATAATATGTTACCGCTTACATTGGATAGTATAATTGAAAATCTCAATAGTAAATAGCACTCTATTTATGCTATTAAGCACCTATTTTTTGTACAACAAATAAAGTGAATCCGATCTTTAAATCTTCATTGACGCAAATTTTTCTTTCAGTTACGATGAATGAACTAAATTTGATTTGGCAAGGAAGTGAAATGTGTGGCATGGATTGGCTGGTCTTGGCGGCGCTGGAAGGATTTGAAAATACAATCCAAATTTTTCATTACATATTTATTGCTTGCCGTTTTGCCGCTGAGCGTTTTTGGAACAGCAGCCTATTTTATTGCTGTTGGTACGCTCGAGGGCAAGGCTAACGATTCCTTTAAAGTCATAACCAGCCAAATCAATTATAATGTAGACGCATTTTTGCGTGGTATTGATCGTATGACTATACTTCCCTTTATTGATCAGCGTATTTACTCAACTATGACAAAGCTTAAGCTTTCTCAGGAAACGTATACACCAGAAACTCTGCAAATTGAAAAGGATATGAAAACTTACTTTACCAGCTTGCAAGTACTTCACGAGGGGATCATGGCTGTCTATATGATTACGGATGGCGGTCAAGTGTATGGGTATTCCCAAAATACAAGCATTCGACCGAATAATACATTGATGGATCAAAAATGGTTCAAGGAAACCTTGATAAAAAATGGGGAGTTTGTCAATTCAGGATTGAGGCTGGAAACGCAGGTTTACGACAACGGCGGCAAAATGACGATTTCACTGGCGCGTCACGTCACTCAGGTGGATACGAATGAACCTTTAGGCGTGTTCGTGGTTGATATTGATCCTTATATCTTTAATTTTGCTGCCCAAAAGCCTAGAGATGGCTACGTTTTAATTGCTGATCAATATGGGAGAATAATACACTCATCCATTCCCCTCAAGGAGGATGAATGGAAAGGATTATGGAAGGAATCCTTGGATGGAAAACCGCAATTGCATTCCATTCATTGGAACGCACCTTTTGGCGGGATGGTAGGCGTTGCAAGCAGATCGGAATATTCCGGCTGGACAACCTTGTATCTGACCTCAAAAAAAGCACTCTACCAGGATTTGGATAGAATAGTGAAACTCGCATTAGGGATAATTGTAACGTTATTGCTGGTTTCGGTTATTTTGGCGGGATTTGTCGCTAGAAGTGTAGCTTCCCCGATTAAAAGACTTTCTAGATTGATGAATAAGGTGCAAAATGGCGATTTTCCCGTTACAATCAGCATGCAGCAAAAAGACGAAATTGGTTTGTTGTCTAATTCATTTGATTCCATGGTGAAAGAGCTTAGCCAATTAATAGAACGAATCACATTGGAAGAGAAGAGTAAACGCAAAGCGGAGATTGATGCACTGCGAGCGCAAATTAACCCTCATTTTATATACAACACATTAAGTGCGATAAAAATGATGGCTCATATGCAAAATGCGAATGATATAGCAAATACACTCGGTATATTTATCCAATTAATGAAATATTGTACGCGAAGCGATCGTAAATGGGTTACGATCCAAGAAGAAATTAGTTTTATTGAAGCTTATGTTTCTCTGCTGGAGCGACGGTATATGAAGCGTTTTGCTATAACCTATGCTATAGACGAGCAAGTTGGGGAGCTAAGGATAATGCCGTTTCTGATTCAGCCTATTGTGGAAAATGCCATATTTCATGGTTTGGATGGGGATACCAGCAAAGGGGAAATTAGAATTGATATTCATCCTGGTGGTCAGAATGAGCTGTTAATTCTTGTTCAGGATTTCGGTAGTGGAATGCAAGAGGAGAAGCTTTCGGGGTTATTTGGGTCTGGTATTGAACATAATCAAGGGCTATCTGGAACAGGATTAAAGAATATTCATGAAAGAATTATTCTCGAATTTGGACCGAGCTATGGCCTATTTGTAAAAAGCATTTTAGGAGAGGGAACGGTTGTCGCCATAAGAGTTCCATGGACCGTTAATAAGGAGGAGCAATGAGGAATTTATTAATTGTAGAGGATGAAACCCTGATTCGTCTAGGGATGAAAGTCATGCTTGACTGGACTGAGTTAGGTGTCAAACTGATCGGAGAAGCAGCTAATGGCCAAGAAGCAATGGAATGGGTAGAATCCTGTCATATTGATATTATCATTACTGACATTCGTATGCCCATTATGGATGGAATTCAATTGATTAGGTTATGCAAGGAACGTTATCCGAATATTGGCTTTATCATTCTCAGTAGTTACGATGATTTTCAATACGCTAAAGAAGCTATTCAATTAGGTGTTTCGGATTATATATTGAAGCCTACGATGAGTATAGCTGAAATAAAAGCTTCGATTGATAAAATAATGAAATCAATTCCAGTGGGTGACTCGATTCAATTATCAGATAATCATGGCATTTCTCAAATGCAGCAAGAACTGCTAAAGGAGCATGTGATTGATAATGCGTTAATGCAGGATACTTGGGATCTTCGAGAGGAAGAAGAAAGTTTATTTGGCTTCCCATTTTGGGTGGATACAACAAGAGCTGCAGTAATTGCCCTTAAAGAGACTAACACGCTTACCATTATTAACAATAGCTCATCTGTAAAAACGCTTTTTACCCTGGCTAAAGATCATAAAGGCACTGACAAAATGGAAGTTGTAGCTTTCCGAGGCGGGTTGATTTTAATTTTTATGCAACAAGGCTATTCAGAGGATACGAGCTTTTCAGTTTTACGGGAAGAGTTAGCTTGGAATATAAAGCAGTCGTTAGGGATGGAGCTTTATTGGGATGAGCAGCAGAACTTAAAAAATTGGAAGCAAACTCGTCGAGCAATAAATGAGATGATTCTAAATTTGAAATTGGTACATAATGATGGGATTTCAGAAATGGTACAAAAATCACTAGAATTTATGGCCACTCATTTCCAAGATGCTATCGGTTTGAAGCAAGTAGCTGATTTGGTTGGGGTTACTCCTTCTTATTTCAGCAGATTATTCAAACAGAATACAGGGGAGTCCTTTATCCGTCATATGAGCAATTTACGGTTTGATTTAGCCAAGGAGCTCTTGCTGAATGGCAATAAGACTGCAGCTGCAGTAGGTAAAGCGGTGGGTTATCCCAATCCCCGTTATTTCACAAAATGGTTTAAAGTCATGACGGGAATGACGCCAAGTGAATATCGACGACTAAAGGAATAAATGGGTTAAAAACCAGGGTGGATTTTTACACAACAAAAAAAGTGAAGCTATTCCTTCTAAAAGTAAAGAAAGGTGAATTTATAGCATCGATTAGAGCCTTGTTGCTCCTTATAGTCCAGCGTAATATAAAGGGCGAAGGAAGCGATGCTACTTCAAAAACATTGTAGGGGGAACTAGCATGAGGAAGAGTTTAGTATGGATGTCAGTATTAGTAGTGATTGTTATGACAGCGCTTGCAGGCTGTGGCAGCAAGAAATCAACAGAAGAGAGCATTAAACCCGAGGCTACTGTAAAGGAATCAGTTAAAACGGAAGCTCCACAAGCAACGGAAGCACCGCAGGAAGAGCCGGTTACTTTGAAGCTGCTTCACTGGGTACCCTATTCCAAAGCAGCATTAGACAAATTCCACGAGAAATATCCGAATATTACGGTTCAATTGGAGCAAGTGGACGCTGCAAATTATACAACTGTACTGAAATCGAGACTTGCTGCACATGCAGATGTGGATCTTATTGGCAGCCATCCCAACCCGGATGAGCTTGGATATGCAGTAAAGCTTAATAGTGTAACAGAGCTTACTGGATCGACATTTTTAGATAACTTAATGCCTGCTGCCGTGACAGCGGGTACAGTCGATGGTAAAAATTATGGATTTGCCCAGGGCACTTATGCCATTGGTGTTTGGTATAACAAGGATTTATTTAAAAAGCTAGGGATTGCTATTCCGACTAATTGGACAGACTTTTTAGCTGCGAGTGAAAAGATCAAACAGTCCGGTATAGCCCCGTTGGTCATCTCCGGTAAAGATGGATGGACGACTGGATATTATACTCTACCTCAATGGACAGCATTGGAAACGGAAACGCCAGATTCACTTGCTAAATTGAAAACAGGCGAAGGCAAATGGACGAATCCTGAATATTTAGCAGCTTACAAACAGGTTGAAGAATTAGTTGGCAAAGGGTATTTCCTTTCTGGTAAAGGTGCACTTGGCATAACTTACGATCAAGCTGTACAGGCGCTTCAAGATGGCAAAGCGGCTATGTGGATCATGGGAAGTTGGGCATTAGATAAATTCGCAGCTGATTTCAAAGCTTTTAATGTCGGTGTATTTCCTTACCCAACCAATGCGGCTGATAAGAAACTGGTTGTACCGCAGGTTACGGATGCAGTCATAAGTGGCATTTCCTGGTCCAAGCATCAGGATGCTGTTAAGAAATTCCTTGAGTTCTCTTCCACTACGGAAAGCGGATCTCTGCAAGCATTGGATCAGAAAATTGTAAGTACCGTTAAGGGAGCAACTGCTGATTTCCACCCGCTTGCCAAAGAATGGCTGCCTTTGTTTGAGATGGCAATCCCAGAGCCGTCATCGCTGATTTCTCCGGCAGTTGCGAATGAAGCAAATGCGCAAATTCAGAAGCTATTGCTTGGTGGTAAAGCAGAAGATGTGGTGAAAAATTTGCAAGAAGTTCAGGATAAAGCGAATAAAACAAAGTAAAGCAGTTACAGCTTACCAATAGAATGATTACAAGGGAGAGCATGCTCTCCCTTTGTCTTTTCAAAGGAGTAGATTAGGATGAGTGAGAAAAAGAGAGACTTTATTCGCTTTGCTATGTTCGTGCTGCCTGCGTTGGGCATTTATAGTTTGTTTTTTGCTTATCCAATTGCAAGAGGATTTTTTTATTCCTTTACGTATTGGGAAGGATTTGGCGATATTCCACGGTTTAACGGTCTGACCAACTATATAGATTTGTTTAAAGATGACTTGATCCATATTGCACTTAAAAACAACCTGATCATCTCCGTAGTTGTCATTATTGTACAAAATGTATTAGCTTTGAGCTTTGCCATTCTCTTAAATCAAAAAATGAAGGGGCATATGTTCTTTCGAGCGATTATCTTTTTTCCAGTGCTATTAAGTTCTGCAGTTATTGGGTATATATGGGACTATATTTATAGTCCGCTAGAGGGAGTATTGCATACGGTTTTTAGTGGATTGGGTTATTTGAGTGCAGCAGAAATCAATTGGCTAGGAGATCCAACTTACGCATTGTTTTCAATTTGTGCTGTCATCATATGGCAATATACTGGATATTCAATGGTTATTTATATCGCTGGCTTGCAAACGATTCCAAAAGATTTGTATGAGGCTGCAGAAATAGACGGAGCTGGCTCGTGGAAGAAATTTACTCATATCACAATCCCATTGTTAGCGTCATCATTTACCATTAATATGATGATTTCCGTAATCGGCTGCTTAAAATTATTCGATCAGGTATATTTGCTCACACAGGGCGGACCTGCTCATCAAACAGAAGTTTTCGGTACGCTTATTTACAGTATTGCTTTCAAATCGCAGCAGCTAGGGTATGGAACAGCGCTTGCAATGGCACTGACCTTCCTAATCCTAGTGATTTCTTCCACCCAGTATTACTTTATGAGTAAGAGGGAGGTAGAATATTAAATGAAGCCACATAAAAGTATGCCTCTAATCCTTTCTTATCTTTTACTAATTATAGCGGCTCTTATTATTATCGGACCACTTATTATAATGATGCTGATTTCTTTAAAAAGCCATACGGATTTTCTCAAAACTCCACTTGCATTACCGCATCCGATTTTTATGAAAAATTATTTATTGGCATGGATAAATGGAGAAATGTTATCCAATGCAGGTAATAGTGTTCTGCTTACAGGAGGTTCTATTGTTGCCATTATAAGCACGGGAGCGCTTGGAGCTTTTGCCGTAGCTCGAATTAGAATTGGAAGGCTTGCAAAGCTGATTTTCGCCTTTTTTATCGCGGGACTCATTCTTCCAGGTCAGGTTGGACTGATTCCCCTATTTATGCAGATGCAAAAAATGGGATTGTATAATACACAAATTGGCTTGATTTTAATATATACCTCACAAAGTTTACCCATTACTGTTTTTATTTTCACAAAATTTTATAATAGCATTCCATTTGAACTGGATGAATCAGCCAAAATGGATGGCGCAGGATCATGGACTATCTTTTATAGAATTATATTTCCACTGGTGCTTCCAGCGACGGTTACAAACATTATTTTTAATATGATTGGGGTTTGGAATGATTTTTTTACACCATTAATTTTCACTAGCGATGCTTCACACCGGACATTACCTTTAGGACTCGTGGCTTTTAAAGGACAATTTAGTACTGACTGGCCGCAGCTTTTTGCTGCATCAACCATGATAGCTATCCCAGTATTAGTGCTCTATATTATCTTGCAGCGCTTCATGATAGACGGATTGACGGCAGGTGCAGTGAAAGGTTAAATTATCAATTGAAAGGGGTATGCTAACTTGAATAGCAAGGTTGTACACGTTATTTCACACACACATTGGGACAGAGAATGGTATATGCCCTATGAAAAACATCATGTCCGTTTGATTAAGCTAATGGATTCATTAATAGATTTATTCGAGCAAGACCCTCATTTTGCAAGTTTTCATTTGGATGGTCAGACGATTATATTAGAAGATTATTTGCAGGTTCGTCCTGAGCGAAAACAGAAGTTGATAGAGCTTGTAAAAGCAGGAAATCTGCATATTGGGCCTTGGTATATTTTGCAGGACGAGTTTTTAATCAGCAGTGAAGCCAATGTCCGCAATCTATTAGTCGGATTGCGAGATGCCAAAGCATATGGAGATGTGTGTAAGATTGGATATTTTCCTGATTCATTTGGCAATATGGGGCAGGCTCCACAACTTTTACGTCAGGCTGGCATGGATACAGCGGTATTTGGCAGAGGGGTGAAGCCTGTTGGGGTCAATAATACGGTTGAAGAGAGTGCCAAATATGAATCCCCGTTTTCAGAAATGAATTGGCGCGGCGCGGATGGTTCGGTTGTAACGGGAATATTATTCGCCAATTGGTATCACAATGGGATGGAGATTCCAGTCAATGAAGCTGAGGCTTTAATATTTTGGCAGGAAAGGCTTGGAAATGTTGAGCGTTTTGCATCAACCAGTCATTTGCTATTGATGAATGGCTGCGATCACCAGCCCGTTCAGTCCGATCTGTCCATGGCATTGGAAACAGCAAGAAAGCTTTTTCCAGACATTGATTTCAGGCATTCAAATTTCAGAGATTATATTGGTGAGTTGAAGTTGTCCTTTCCTGAAGAGCTTGCAGTGGTGCAGGGTGAGCTTCGCAGTCAGCAAACAAACGGATGGGGAACTTTGGTTAATACAGCCTCTACACGAGTCTATATTAAGCAGGCTAATCAGTTGGGTCAAGCGATGCTGGAAAAAGTAGCTGAGCCATTGGCGGCTTTTGCTCATCTGCTTGGAACACCATACCCCCATCATTTATTGACGTATGCTTGGAAAACACTTATGCAGAATCATCCTCATGACAGCATATGCGGCTGCAGTGTTGATGAAGTGCATCAAGAAATGATGACGCGTTTCGCCAAGAGTCTGGATGTTGCGGATGAAATTGCAGCTGACAGTATGAGTGTTATTTGTGCGCTAATCGATACAAGCTGCTTCATTCCGATAGATACGGATACAGTTCCTTTCATTGTATTCAATACATCCGGTTGGATTCGAACAGGTGTAATTCAAGTAGAATTAGAAATAAAGCGAATTTCTACTAATGAAATGCCGCCTCAGCAAGCCGCCGCACTATTAAAAAATGAGCCACTTCTACCAGGCGATTTGATAAATTCAGATGGGGGGAGTATCCCTTTTACCATGGAGGATTTGGGTGTTCAATTTAGCTATGATCTACCAAATGATCGTTTCCGCCAGCCTTATATGACTCGTAAAATTCGACTTACATTTGAAGCGGAAAAAGTCCCTGCGCTTGGCTATAAAGCATACGGCTATGTTAATAAGAGTGAAAAACCTACAGACGAATTTAGTTCCATGGTTAAAGGAAATGGCATGCTTGAAAACGAATGGCTAAAGGTGCATATCGCGTTTGATGGCTCTATACAATTGACTCATAAAGAATCAGGACATACCTTTAATGAGCTTTGTGTCTATGAAAACGTCGGTGATATTGGCAATGAATACACCTTTAAACAGCCAGAAGGCGACAGCGTTTTAACGACAAAAGGACTTCCTGCCAGGATAAACTTGGTTGAAAATACTGCCTTTCGTGCTTCCTATGAAATTGTGCATGATTGGGCAATTCCTGCTAGCGCTGATGAAGATTTGCTTAGAGAAATGCAAGAGATTGTTGGACTCATGGAGCGTCGATCTCAACGAACGCAGGAGACTGTACTTTTGAGCATAAGTACGCTCATTAGCTTGGAGAAAGGCGAGAGAGGTCTTAAAGTACAAACTAAATTTAATAATCAGGCTAAAGACCATCGTGTACGCGTTTTATTTCCCACAGATTTACAAACAACTGTACATCATGTGGATTCCATTTTCGAGGTGGCAACTCGTTCGAATGAACCATCAGAGGAATGGGTCAATCCATCCAATTGTCAGCACCAACAAGCATTTGTCAGGGTAAGCGATGAGAAAATGGGCTTAACCATTGCTAATTTAGGCTTACAAGAGTATGAGGTATTAAGGGATGGTCATAACACTATCGCAATAACGTTACTCCGCTCGGTGGGGGAGCTAGGCGACTGGGGGCATTTTCCCACTCCCGAAGCGCAATGCTTAGGTAAGCATGAGGTGAATTTTATGATTATTCCTCATGCCGCTTCTGGCATGGATTCTGGCGCATATGTAGAAGCTTACCAATATCAGATTCCCTGGATGATGAAACAAACGCTATTACAATCGGGTTCTATTCCAGCCAATCATGGTTTCTTGGAATGGTCAGGAAATTCACTTGCTTTATCTAGTGTAAAGATAGCAGAAGAAACCAACGATTTCATTGTACGTTGGTTTAATATGTCGCTTGAAGAAACGGAATTACAGCTAAAAGGGCAGACTTCCCTCCTTAATTGCTATAAAAGCAACATTCTTGAAGAAAAGGAAGAGCAGATTGCAGTAAAGCAAAATGATATTAAATGTCTTACAGTAAACTCGGCAGAAATCGTTACTTTAGGGTTTCGTGTGTAAGATTAGATTAGATGTGAGGCCATTTTGAGAATAGGTGATGCTTAGGAGATTAATCGACTAAGCATTGTCCTTTTTTTGTTCAGCGCGCCTAGCCAAGCTAGGCACAACTAGTTGATGAAAGATCAATCGAGGTAAGAGCCAAGTCGCCTCGTAGCTGACAGGCAACTGGTGGAGAGATCCTAAGGTTGAAGCCCTGTGACAATGTAACTCTGTAAAGAGTGCTAGCAAAACAGCAGGCCGTAACATCAAGTGAATCCTGCCGCATCGTCAAAAAAGACCTGAAAAGGACAAGAGAGAGTCGAGCCTCGTGAATATAGGCGAAGACCATGGAACGCGTGAAGCCCTTGGAAGCGCAGCGCGGAAGAACTCTCCGGTGTATAGGGATCGGCATGTTGGGAAAGTTGTGTTTGGAACTAGGGAGACCCTAACCCGCACGAGATTCTTTTTTTTTTTTCGTAAGGAGTGGACCTATAAGCCCGAAAGGTGAAGTGGCGAGCTGCGGGAAGGGAGTCGGAGGGGGTAGTAGTACCGATGAAGCAAAGACAACAAAACTTTGTGGAGGGAAGAACCCTTACTTTGTTCAAGCAAGTTGAGGAGGTAAGAGTGAGTGAATGCGGCTAAACCTGCTAACTACACCAAAGTAAAAGCTCAAGAACTTCAAGACAAGCTATATCTTGCCGCTAAGGAAAATCCAAAGCGAAGGTTTCATGCGCTTTACGACAAGATTCATCGGGAAGACATCTTAGGGGAAGCATGGAGACGAGTTCGAGGTAACAAGGGAAGTGGAGGAATTGATGGAGTCACCATCGATCATATCGTAGAAGTATATGGCGAAGAACGCTTTACCGAAGAGATACGAGATCAACTGATTGCAGGCACGTACTATCCGTTACCAGCAAGGCGTAAAGAAATACCGAAGGCAGACGGAAAGCTCCGTCCTCTCGGTATCCCCGCAATACGCGATCGCGTTGTACAAATGGCAACGAAACTGGTGATCGAGCCAATCTTTGAGACGGACTTTAAGGAATGTTCTTACGGATTTCGCCCAAAGCGAGATGCAAAGGGAGCGATTCGTCATATTCGGCGAGCAGTTAAGAAAGGTGTTTATTGGGTGGTTGATGTCGATATTCTGTGATTTAGCGATCTGTGCCTCTGTCCTGCAAGAATCCAAACCAAATACTATTTAGTTCCAAATATCCGATAGCTATACACACCCGTCAGCCCAATAATTGACGTAGAAATACCATTAGATAACACAGTCATTACTGAAAGGTTCAAAGTACCTTCTGTTTTAGCTAGAGCTGAGAGTAAGTAGATTATCCACCAAGGAATGAGAAAAATGATCCATCCCTTGAAATATATGTTTTTTTCAGCAAGTAAGGGAAGAAGGAATGCAAATATAATCCCGACACATCCTGTCGACTGTACAAGATTGAATTGCCTTTGCATCGATGAAAGAACTCTTTTAAGTAGGCATTCACACGTTCAACGGCTGTTCTTTTTTTGTAATGTTCCTTAAATCTGTCACTACCACGCGCTGGAACTGTATATCTTCTTGGGTTATCATCGATCTTTTTCTTAAATACCTTCTGGCAGTGTCCATCGTTAAAAGGGCAGGATGAACATTCTTTGGGCTGTGTGTATTTGATCGTTTAGTACTTGGCATCGAAGCTATCGTACCGATAAGAGTGACCTTCTTTACAGACGGGACGAAAGTATTTATCCATGCCCTCTTCTTGATGTTCATTCCGACGGTTGTAATCGATGAGCGCCCTTGCACCCATGCTCTCGACTTGCTTGTAAATCGGTACGAGAGGATGCTTGGGCTTCCACTTTTTTCTCGAATAGCGTTCGATTTTCTTCAAGCTCCACTTGTTCCTTTAGCCATTGATCACGTTCACCTTTGGACTTGCGACCGCGTTTCTTCTTTGGCTCTTTTTTGTTTAGTGCTTGTGCTTCATCCTTCTTTTTTTCGGGTTGGCGATCTCTTGCTTCAACGTGAGTTGCATCTAAAGCAACAGTTGAAGCATCGATAAAACCTTCTTGAAAGGCTTGCTGGATTAACGTTTGTTGCGATTGCTGGAAGACTTCAGATGGTTGAAGTTTCTGCATAAGTCTTGTGTACGAAGCTTCACTCGGAATGCGATCAGAGCCCGTAAATCCACAGTCCGTGCTGAACTCAATGCTTCGTTTCAATCGTTTCTGCAAATCTTTAATGGTTGGAATATGTTCAACGATTCGAATGAATAACGATTGCAGCATAGCTACATAGTTGAGCTGAGTCGGTGCCCCTAAAAACGCTTTTTTGGAAACAACGCGTAAGAATGGATTGATATCTAACGTCTCAAAAAGATAACCATACGTATCTTTAGGTGACATTCTTAAAAGATCTTGCAAGGAAAACAGACTTTCTTGTTGAATACTATACATTGGGAGTTCTTCCTTTCTCGGTGTTTGGTAGTGGTACTTAACACTTCGAGATTTAGGGAGGTTCTCCTTTTTTTATGTCTTAAACACATAGATCTAGCAAGGCTTTGGAATTATGAAATTGATTCAGATATTAATAAATATAGGCGTATCGTTTAGCCAATCAAAATCATACAATTTTTCTAAAACTAGTCTTCGAATACTGAATAAGCGTTTACTACCTCAATTACTTCTCATGAGGTTTTTTTCAGGTAGTGCAGAAATTTATCTTAACTACCACACACCGATTGTTCGAGGACCGTATTTTGACAATTCTCATCTAACAGAAATAAAAGGAAAGCAAAAAAACATTACTCGATCTGAAGAATGGTTTAATAAATTAATTCAAACGTATGAAGAAACTAAATCATTTTCGTTAACTGCGAAAATGATGAATTGTGAACCTAATACAGTTGAAAAATATATTACTTTGTATATAGAAAATAACAATTCGTCAGACGTTTTCCTATCAACACTTCGAGTAGCAAAAGGTCACCAAGAGAAAAGATTAGAGCAAATCAAAAAAACTATTCTTGAGTTTATGCAAAAACACTCAAACTGTACTAGACAAGCTATTAATGAGCATATTGGAAGGGCTGATATAACTTTTTTAAAAAGGTCCGACCAAGAGTGGATTGATAATGATTTTCCAGTTCCCTTATCTCGTAGAGAACCAAATTGGGCAAACAAAAACAAGGATATGGACAAAAAGTATCTCTTAATTCAATTTTGTCTCATAAAAGTTATCAACAGTGTTCATCATTAGTAATTAAGGAGATAGAAAAGGAATTTTACAAGTTTGTTTTATAAAGAATTGCGCAGGGGGCATTTTGGTGTTTGGGTTCAAATACAGATGACGTATTACAATAAGTCATCTGTATTTGCTATTTGCTCATTTGATTGAAAAACTTTATTTTCTTGATTTTATATGAATTTCTGCCCCAAATGATGATATTAAAAAACTTTAAATATTTTTGGTTATCAAATAAATTTTAAAAAACCCTGTCAAATCCTATGGGTTCATACAAAAACTTTATTTTACTTCGTCAAATGGTTGGTTTGATTATAAGTTAGCAATTACATTAATGCCGCGTGGCAAGAGGCTTTTGCGAAGTTAGTTAGTTCTCAGGTCGATATTGATCATAGTAATAAGAGATAATACACTACGAATAAACTTCGATGCAATCAATCTCTACTTCACCGTAATGTGCGATAAATTGAATGGCATTAACGCCTTCGTTTAATGAAACGGAGCAAGAGGCCCAAAGATATCGGCTCCAATTTGCTGTGACTGGATAGCTTACTAAAGAGGTTTT
This sequence comes from Paenibacillus psychroresistens, assembly GCF_009728935.1. GTDB lineage: Bacteria > Bacillota > Bacilli > Paenibacillales > NBRC-103111 > Paenibacillus_AC > Paenibacillus_AC psychroresistens. The sequence continues at coordinate 2,154,187 of NZ_CP034235.1, forward strand.
TTCTTCATTGACTCTAACCATTTGTACACTTTCTTCACTTGTTCCATTTGAATACCTGATATTTAATTCATATATTCCACTAATCGGCACGTTAATTTTTTCGAATTTAATAGAACTATCCGCTTCGAGGAATCTCCCAACTTCTTCACCGCCAGAAGCATCCATACTCGATAGGATCTGCACGTTATGTAAGACAGCTTGCTCAGCTTCATATCTTATGGCATTTAAAGGCCTTGTCCCCACACGGATTTCATTGCGATTTGTTGAAAGATTCTCAACGCAGGTTGCTTGAAAGAGAATTGAATTATCCAGGCTGGTATCAAAGCTCTGACTATATCCCGCTAAATCCTGATCATACGTCACGGCCATAGGAAGCCTTTCCCAATTTCCTTCACCTAAGTTGTAATTAACGAAGAAGCTTTGACCATCTGTTTTATTGCCATCCGGGGTAATACTCCATTTGGCTGAGACAATGATCATGCCATTAGGGCCGCCTGCAGGAAACCATTTGCAATAAGGTGCCGCACCTAACCCAGCGCCATCATCCATCAAAAGCTGTGTGCCTATTTCATCGGGGTTCCAAGTTACGCCATCATCCGAGAATTTACAGTATACCGGTCCAAGATTATTAGCCATGCTCGGACGATTTACCACTTCATAGGCTGCAAAATACTTGCCATTAGGCAATTTAGTTACGGTTATCATACCAGGTCGATCGTTATTGTTTATTAGGGCTACATCATTTACCATTTCTCCCCAAGTCAAACCACCGTCCGCGGATATTCGGTGCACCAGTGCTTGGTGAATGCCATGCTTCTTTTGGCGTTCATCTGAATAATAGCATACAAGGTTATCCCATTTATCTAGACCAAAGAAAGGCTCCCAAATGGATGTTGTGTCCGCTCCCAAACTTGCATCACAAATGGCAGGTCCCCCTTGATCAACTGTACTTAAATAATTCCATGAATCTCCACAATCTTTGCTCAGATATACGGTAATTGTAGTACTGGAACCGTCTTTAGGAATACTGACACCGGATAATAATAGCGTACCTGCAGGCAAGTCTCCTAGCTGCTGTGGAAGTTCATATAATACGGGTTGATATTTGTTTCCGAAGCCATACTGAGTATCTCGGACGTGAGTGACGAACTGCCAAGTTTCTCCATTATCCGAACTTCTGTATATCGGCCAAACTGTTTCTTCATTTACATAAGCATATAGCTCTAAAGTACATAATAATGTTCCGTTATTAGCTCCGCTATTTTTTAAGCATATTATCCGTGCGTACGCTGATCCACTATCTGCATAAGTTTTTGTTGGGTCTGGGGCAATGACTAAGGATCCATTTGACGAATTCCATACATTTTTCATAAATCGTAAGCCTCCAATATTTTTATAGTAGGTCTAGGTACTTTATTGAATTAAATTTCTTCTAAACTCTGCAGGAGATAATTGCTCAAGCTTTTTGAATGTCGTAAAAAAATAATTAGTGTTTAAATATCCGACCTGTTCCGCTATATCAGCTATCTTCATGTTTGTCTCCGTTAGCAGCTTTTTGGCCATTTGAATTCGAATCAGGTTGATATAATTGGTAAATTGCTCGCCGGTTTGTTTTTTAAAGATATAGCCAAGATAACCAGGGCTGATATTAAACTTTTCCGAGACAGTCGATAAGTTGATATTTTGCGTATAAAAACGTTCAATGTAACTCTTAACTTTACTAATAATTGGACTAAAATCATCCGGTTTTCTTTCCAATAAATCGATTGCATAGTGAATCAAGCTTTTAATTTCATCCAACGACTGTGAGCTGGAGTAATTCGCAAATGTATTAATCGATATTTTGGGAAGCAAGAGGGAAAATGTCTCAGGATCGTGCAGTTTTTTGCGCAAGGCATATTTAATATGAAACAGGATTTCGATGATCACCTCCTGAACCTGTGTTGAATTATAGGTATTATTCTCCAATATGAGAGAGGCAATATTATCTACAAATCTTATGGAACGATCGCGATCTTGTTCTGCAATGGCTATTTGAAGCTCTGTCCCGTCAACAATCTCCATAATATCGTTTGCAGAATCCATGACAGCCTCATAGACTAAAACACTATTTGATGGTCGGAGCAGCTGATAATTTTGCAGCCGTTTGGCGCGATTATAGCTGGTTTGGACATTTTGAAACATCGATTCCAAGCTCCCGATTGTAACCAAAACATCTACTTTTAGTAATTTATTGATAATCTCCACACATTCCTTGAGGATTGATTTAATGTATGAAATATCTTTTTCTGAATCGTGAGAGAAAACAATGACAATATCTTCTTCTGGACTGCAAAATATTTGAAAAAGCAGCTGTTGCCCGATTATTTCACTGCAAATATTCTGAATGGCAAAGCGGAGTAGGGTTTGATGTGGGATTTTCTCACCAAGCTTACGTTCGGGATGATCCACCATTTTGATGATGGTTGTGAGATATCCGGAGGTGCCAATAGACATGTGAAGCAATCTGGCTCTTTCTAGAAATTCGCCTTTGTCGATATCACCTGCTACCCACCGATATAGAATATTATCCTTAAGGATATTCTGGCCTTGCCTGAACTCGATTTCCTTGTCAATTTCACTCTCGATTTTTTGAGCAATGGTTTGGATGGTTGATTTTAATTCGATTACGGATACAGGCTTCAGCAAATAATTTTCAATGCCGAGCTCAATAGCTTTCTTCACGTATTCGAAATCATCGTAGCCGCTTAACACGACATATTTCATATTTAGTTTTCTGGCTTTAAGTGCTGAAATTAACTCAAGCCCATTCATTTCATGCATCTTGATATCTGTTATTAGGATGTGAGCGGAACAATGAGTAAGCAGTTCAAGAGCTTCGGTTGCATTGGAACACCGGCCGATAATTTCCATGCCAAGCTCTTCCCAGTTGATTAAGCTTTGGAGCCCTTGTAGAATTAGAGGTTCGTCATCGACTATTACTACCTTGTACATCTTGCTGAACCTCCTTAATTAGCTTTGCTGGGAAAACGATGGTAACCACGGTTCCCTGATTTTTAAGACTCGTTACACTTAAACCATATTGCTTGCCAAAAGCAATTTTTATCCGTTCGTTAACGTTGGACATGCCAATGCTATCCTTAGCCGGGTTGGAATAATCCAAATGCTGTCTGATCTCTATTAATTTAAGCTCGGTCATGCCGCTGCCATTATCCTCGATTGTTACAATTAAATCCTCACCCTCCTTAATTCCCTTAAGCGTTAACTGATTGTCTTTTCGTTCAGGTCGGAAACCGTGAATAAGATAGTTTTCCAGTATAGGTTGAAACAGATGTTTAATCATCCCCAATTGCAGGATATCGGGATCTATCTCAAAGGTATAAGAAAAGTTTTCCGCATAACGGATTTTAAATAAGCTGAGATATAAATCACAAAAACCGATTTCTTCCTCGACGGTAACAGCCATTTGATCCTTAGCTGAGCTTCTGAGAAGCTTTGCCAGAATGTAAATCATATGAGCAGCGCTCTGGTCGCCTGACATAACTGTTTTCATGCGAATGGCTTCAAGCGTATTGTAAAGAAAATGCGGATTAACTTGCGCCTGCAGCGCTTTAAGCTCTGAATGTTTTTGCTTGAGCTCTAAGACATAGTAACGATCAATATAATCGACTAATTTTTCGCACATCCGGTTGAAGCTGATGGAAATTTCATCAAATTCATCCATATCGTTTTTTACAGGCAAGCGAATCGATAGATTCCCCGTTCCAATAATTTTTAAATGCTTGGTGATACGGGAAACTCTACTAGAGAAAAGTCTAGATCCTGCGAACATTAACAGGATGCAAGCGCCGATACAGCCAAGCGATATAAGAAGGATCTTGTTGCGAATTTGATTCGCTTTCGACAAAATCAGTTTCTCGGGAAAAAGACTGACGACGACATTTCCAGTCTCGGAGGATACTTCCTTATATAGGACTGTTTTTACGCCATCGATTACGGTTGAATTGCCGGATTGCATAATCTGATTAAAGTAGGGATAAGGTTTGCCATAGTATTTATTGGTAGAGTCGAAGATTAGGTCGCCATTTTTGGTCAGAATGATGAACTCGCTGCCTAAATCGTTTTGTAGTGAAATGATATTCTGGAATATTAACGGGTTGAAATCGACCAATAGCAAGCCTGCAATGTCGATCAGGTTATCCTCTTTAAGCTTCATCGAGATTGTAAAAACTAAAGGGGAGGAAGCACTGCGGTAGGTCGGGATATGTGCTCCGAAAATATCGGTATAATTGGATGAGCTTTCTCCTTTTTGCAAGGTAGCTTGATAAAGGTAGTCTTCATAATCGCTATAGGAAACAGAAGTATTGGAATATTCATAAATGCGAGAATCCTTTTTTTTGTAAACAGATATCCCGGCGATATCCGGATCACGACTAATGGCTGAGGACATATAGTCATCGAATATCCACTTTGATTCAATATATTTCAAGCTGAAGGGTTCGTACTCGGCTTGCATGAAATAATCGATGTCCTGGACAAATTTTTTATCAATCAGGGTTTGTTTCAATAATGTCGTTACGGTATCCAGCTTTGCATCGAGCAGGGACATAATTTGATGGATAATAACATCGTTATACTTTAATTCTTTCTCCTTAATAAGCGAAGTTGTGCTATTGACAGTTACATAAGACATCGTAAAAAAGGTGGCGATCGTGATTAGCATATATACCAAAAAGATCTTATTAAAATATTTTCTGCTAATAAAACGCTGATATAACAGCTTCATTTCGTTCCTCCTTGTAAACGCTCAGCATGATCTGCTTGTGTAGGAAGCAAGTATAACACATATTATTTTGGCTGATAACGCACTTGAATCAGCATTCGTGGAATCGTTACTTAATCGTAAATTTTTAAACTACTTCTCTATTGCGAGGTGGATATATAATAAAGCCGAAAGAGGAACACAAGCCGATAAGACATACGGTAATCTTAAATGGAGGAATAAATAATGAAAGCTAGAACAACTCTTTTCCTTATGGCTTTACCAAGCTTCATACTGCTGATTGCTTTCTTATATGTGCCCCTATACGGATGGATATACGCTTTTTTTAAGTATAGGCCTGGGGTTCCTTTGTCTGGAAGCCCCTTTGTAGGCTTGGAATATTTCCGGGTTGCCTTTGGAGATAAGGAAGTGCTTCTCGTCTTGCGAAATACGCTGGTGCTCAGCTTCCTAACACTTCTTTGTACGCCGTTGCCGGCAATTGGTGCGATTCTGTTATCTGAGATCCCCAGTAAGCGGTTTAGGAATTTCTTGCAGACGGTAACAACCATTCCGAATTTTATTAGCTGGGTGTTGGTCTATTCCGTATTTTTCTCTATTTTTTCAATTAACGATGGTCTACTAAATCAGTTGTTGTTTAAACTGCATTTAATTAATGATCCTACTAATTTCCTTGGGGACGCTGATATGGCATGGTATTTTCAAACTGCTGTTGGTTTATGGAAGTCACTCGGTTTTTCGATGATTATCTACATTGCAGCTATTGCGGGTATAGATCCTTCTCTATATGAAGCGGCTAAGGTAGATGGAGCAGGGAGATTTCAAATGATGAGGCATATCACTGTCCCTGGCATTGCACCGACCTTTATGGTGTTGCTGATTCTGGGCATTGGTTCCCTATTATCGGGAGGTTCGTTCGTAGGCAACGCATTTGAACAATATTTTGTTTTCAATAACCAACTTGTTACCGACAAGCTCATGGTTCTCGATTTATATGTATACAGAATCGGCTTGCAGTTCAATGATTATTCTTTTTCCATTGCCATCGGCATGACTAAAACGATTGTTAGCTTGATATTGCTATTCTCTGTAAACTGGATTTCCAAAAAAATAAGAGGACAGTCGATCATCTGAGGAGGGTTGTTATGAGAACAAATAGATCCGTAGGTACCATAAGCTTCCATGTCTTGAATTATTTCTTTCTAAGCCTCTTTGCGTTTATATGTGTTTACCCTTTCTACTATATCTTCATCTATACGATTAGTTCACCTGAGGATGCAGGGAGAGGGATTGCTCTTCTGCCTGTCCATCTCACGCTAAGCAATTATAACCTGATCTTAAGCAACGATGGGATCATCTCGGCTTTTATTATTTCTGCATCGCGGACCCTAGTCGGCACAGTAATCACTTTATTTTTCTGTACGATCTTTGCTTTTGTTATGACACATAAAGAAACCCTGTTTCGGACCTTTATGTACCGCGTGACAATTGCTAGTCTGTATGTTTCCGCTGGATTGATTCCGTGGTTTCTGGTGATGAGAGCCTATGAGCTTAACAATAACTTTCTATTATATGTGCTTCCCTCGGCGATGTCAGGCTATTTTGTTCTTTTGATTAAGGTATATATTGAACAGCTCCCAGCTTCGCTGGAAGAGTCGGCTGTTATTGATGGGGCAGGCTATTTTACTGTGTTCCTGAAAATTATTATACCTCTCAGCATGCCTATACTAGCTGCTGTCGGGGTGTTTGCAGCCGTAAATCAGTGGAACTCCTTTTTTGACAATTTAATTCTTGTTGAAAACCCAAAACTGCAAACGCTGCAGTACTTGCTGTATAGAGTGCTTGATCAATCTGAAGCACTTGCCCGGCAATATCAAAGAGGCGAGACATCGACCCTTTCTGCAGCAGGTCAAGCCATAATTACACCGACTGCTGTAAAGATGACAATCACCATGGTTGCGACAATACCCGTTCTGCTGATTTATCCGTTTTTGCAGCGTTATTTTGTCAAAGGAATCTTATTAGGTGCAGTTAAAGGGTAAGAAATGTTCCTTGAGAGGGGGGATTATGGCAAGAGGCTTGGTTTAGATATAGCTTTATTGTTATTTGGAGATACAATACAAAGAGGAGGTTTAAGTATGAAATTCAAAAAGTTTTCAGTCGTGTTAAGCATGTCTCTTGCCATTATTATGTCAGTATCGCTAATTGGGTGTTCAAAAAGCTCCTCAACAGCAACGGAATCAACGAAAGTAGACTCATCTACTGCACCTGCAGCGGTAACATCTGATGCACCTGCACCAACGGCAGCTGCGGTAGCAAATGATTGTACCCTAAAGCTATGGGGCTTTAAATTTAATCAGAGTATTGACAGTCCGGGAGTTCAGACAGATCCTGTTTCCAAAGAAATCGAACGGGTTGTAGGCTGTAAAATCGAGCTTTACCCGCAAGAAAGCGAAGACCTTTTCTCAACTAAGCTGGCAAGCGGCGATATGCCTGACGTCATGGGTGTCAATCGCAAATTTGTGCAAAAATTATTGGATGCAAAAGCAGTCCTTCCTTTAGACGAACTGGTTAAGCAAGCGCCAAACGTTTCGCAGTTTGATAAAATGCTTAATTTTGACAAAGAATTTTTGAGCGATGCGGATCATAAGCTCTATTTCATAACAAGAGCGCCAGAGGATTATACGCTTAATTTGGACGTAGGTATGTATCTACGTTGGGATTATTACAAGGAATTGGGATCTCCACCAGTCAATAACGTGGATGATTATATAAAAGTATTGTCGGACATGGTGAAGAAACATCCAACGAATGATAAAGGCAAGAAAGTCTATGGTCTTTCGCCTTGGTTCGACTGGGGAATGTGGAGCTGGACAACACCTGGATACCTTAACGGGATGTGGAATAATGGTCTAATTGATTATGACATGGCTGATAATATGAAGCCGCTTTCTGTAGTAACCAATGAAAATAGCAGCTACTGGACAACAATTGATCTATTTTACAAGGCTAAAAAAGCAGGTATCTTAGACCCGGATTCCTTTACTCAGAAATTTGACAATTCGATTCAAAAAGGTCGGGATTTGCAGGTTGTAGGTGGTCTTGGAAACTTCTGGTTTAGCGATCCAAACAAAGTGTTTAAAGATGCTGGCGAGAACAAAGGCTTCATGGCCATTCCTCCAAAAGAAGGAACTAAAGCTAGATGGGGCGGTTATTGGCAGCCGCTCGGAGCGGATTCGCATTATGCGATTTCCTCAAAAACCAAATATCCAGAGCAAGCGATGAAGCTTTATAATTACCTTTATTCGGTTGAAGGTTCAAGAACCATTAACAATGGTATTAAGGGTAAAGATTGGGACGATGCAGGCGGTAAGCTGACAGTTACTCCGGAAGCACTGAAAACAATTGATGATAAAGATGCAGAAATAAAAACGGGTATCAGACGCTACAAAGATATTTTCCCAGGACTTCCAGAAAACTTCCGCGGAGAGTATACAAACCTCTTTAAATTGCCAGAGTTTACGATTAATAATTATTCCCCGCTTGAAAAAGAGTACTATGCGGAGTTAGGTGTTACTGGAGCGGCAGATCTGTTGCAAAAACGTGTAGAAAATAAGGTTGCCAATACGGCAGTATTGTTGCTTCGTCCGTTACAACCAGACGATTTGAAACGGATTGACGACAAGATTATGGACTATATGCTAAAAGCAGCTGTGAAAGTTGTGCTGGCTAAAGATGATGCTGAATATGCAGAATTAAAGCAGAAAACGATTGAAGATATCAAAGGCATGGATTTCGATAAGTCCTGGAAATACTGGGAAGGCATAACTTCAACGATCAGCGATTATATTGCAAAAAATGATTTGAACAGAAATCCGGATACGAAGTAATTTAATTTAAAACAAGGCACCCCTTGCAAGCTAAGGATGGGAGGGGTGCTTTGTTTTACCATGACTTATTTGCTCCTATAAAAAAATGATTTGGAGGAATGACAATGACGATAGATTTAAACAGTAATAGAGGCAACAGCGTTTATCGAAAGGAGCCACAGCTCCCCATACTATTACAATCGAACGCTTTACAAGTTTCATATGACTCACAGGATGGTTTGCCTTATCAATATCTAATGAAGGCAAACAACAATAGCTTTTGGGGGGAGCCTTACGGCGCACCAATGGAAGTGACAATTTGTCAGCTCGATCCACGCAAATTTCTCACAACAGCTATTTCCGTTTCTAAATTTGAGAAGAACGAAAATATAATCGATTTTCATTTTGAGACATTTTTTGAAGCTGCTATTGCTGTTTCTTTTGTAATCCGCTATACGCTTGAAGCAGCAGCACTAATCGTTACCCTTGAGGAGGTTTTGGAGCATGCAGGATATGAGCTGATTGAGGTATCCATGCCTGGACTTGTCAGTGTTCGCGAGGATGAAGATGGTGCTTGGCTAGCCCATGGCAATGAGGGAGGCAGTCTTGTTACCTTGAAGGAGGCTGAAATCGGTGCTCTTCCGGAAGACCCTTATTTTGGAAAAGTCCTGGCTGCTTTACCCGTTGTCATGGCCGGGAATAAAAATGGTGCCTGTGCGCTTGAGGTGCAGTCTTTTCTAGATGGTACATTATTGCAAGTGGATGCTCAGAATGATCAGCGTATTGCGCTGCTCGGTACGGTAAAAACCTATCGCGTCAATGGCAGCCAATCTTACAACTTGAACGATGGCAATCAACGTAATTCCGGTAATGATCGTACACCAAACTTATTAGCAGAACAAAAATCCATTTGCCGGCTAGATTTTATTGGAGACCATGATGGAAACGGTAAAGTTGATTGGCTGGATGCGGCAAAGCTGGTTCAGGAGCGGATGCCCCGCATTCCCACTGATTATTATAATGATAAGCTGCTTTATTTAATTGGATGCGATAACCCAATGTTTGAAAAGCCGCGGACTACCTTTGCACAATGCGAAGAACTAATTAGCGGAATTTCCATGCTAACGGACAACGCCCCCCAGATTGCCTATTTAGCGGGCTTTCAATATGAAGGACATGACACTGGATATCCGGCTGTCGATAAAGTTAATGCACGATTAGGTGGGTATAGCGGTTATTTGCAGTTGAAGTTGAATGCAAAAGCTCATAACTGCGTGGTTAGTCTGGATGACAATTATGACGATGCTTACATGACAAGCCCGCAGTGGGATGAAACGATTATTGCAAGACGTCCAGACGGGGAAATATGGAAAAGCCGAGTTTGGAGTAAGGATGTCTCTTATATTATTGGCCTCAGTAAATATATGAAAGCTGCTGCCCCGCAGCGCGTTCGTTTTACTAAAGATTATTATCAGCTCGAAGAAACAACTTTGATTGACGTGTTATCTTGGTTTGCCATCAAACATGATTGGGATCCCGAGCATCCGGCTAGTGGTGTCAAAAATTTCTTCGAAGGCAGAGTAAAGCTTTTTGATGAATTTGCGCAATATGGCATCAACGTTGTTTCGGAGCAATTGCGTTATCCATGGGTTGGTAAGATGTCCCTTAGTGTGGACGGGGTTCATGGGGGCAAATGTCCATTCGGTGGTCAACCTATCCCTTTACTGCCGCTGATCTATAAGCATTCGGTGATTTATGGAGGGGAGCCGGGTCCTGCTCCTAAGGATCCAGGTTCAATCCTCTTTTATAATAGTCGTCCAGGTCCATGGTTTGGAGCCGATTCTGAATATGAGGATATTACGGATTTCTATTATTTAAATCTTGTACCCTGGATGAAGCTGCATGCCTTGGATATCGAGACCTTTGAAAGAATTGGGGAGCTTGCATCTATCGGACTATCAGGCGGTGGCCTTATAAAGGTGAATGAGTTTCAGAAAACTCATGAGGCGATTTTGGACGGTGTTACTATTCTCAAGGATAGTAGTTTGACTTGTGCACTTGACGATAAAAGAATCGTATTCTACTCAACCGAAGAACGTGAGCTGGAATATCCGTTACCTAGTCACTCTACAATTATAGAGACTCAAGCGTTGTTTTCAGACCGCAGCGAAACGTATCCTTATCGATTAGAGCATAAAAAAATTCGAATCAAGGTGCCCGCACGCCGCCCTATCATGATTTATTTAGGATAAAGGAGCATTCAAATGGGAGCAATCATGGTAACAGCTAAGATTTCCAATAATTATGAGCAATTAGGCATAGATACCATGGCGCCTAGGTTCTCATGGGTAATAACAGATAGTAATAGAGACGAGATACAAACGGCTTACCAGATTATCGTTGCTTCAACGGAGGTTAATCTAGATAATCATGTGGGTGATCAATGGGACTCCGGTAAAATTACATCCAGAATCCAGCATGATGTGTTGTACGAAGGGTCTTTACTGGAAAGCGCTAAAAAGTATTGGTGGAAGGTAAGAACGTGGGGCAGAGCTAATAACGCAGGCAGCTGGAGTATGAACTATTCCTTTGTTACGGGCTTCATGGAAATCGAGCATTGGACAGCCAAATGGATCCAGGATAGTGACAGCAGCAACAGCTATGCAAGTCCACTTTTTCGTAAATTATTTAATTCAACTAAAGCAGTAAAACATGCATTTGCTTATATATGTGGATTGGGTCAATTTACCCTTTATTTAAACGGAGATAAAGTAGGTGATCATGAGCTTGATCCTGGTTGGACTAATTATGATAAATCTTGTCTCTATGTAACCTTTGATGTGACCAAAGAAATTAAATTAGGTGCAAATACGTTAGGCGTAATACTGGGTAACGGCTTCTATAATGTGCATGACAGCCAAGGCAGATATTCCAAATTGAATACCGATTTTGGTCCTAATCAACTGATTTGTGAGCTGCATATCGAATTTACGGATAATTCTGTGTTGAAAATAGTAAGTGATGAATCATGGAAATCTGCTAAAAGCCCAATCAGTTATTCGCATATTTATGGTGGAGAGGACTATGATGCAAGAAAAGAATTACCAGGCTGGAATAGTGTGGAATTTAATGATTCAGAATGGGATCAAGTCGTTGTGGCTGCTCCAGTTAATGGAAGGCTTACCTCCCAAAAGCAGCCTCCTTTAAAAATAATGCGCACCTATTCGGTTGTTAATATTATGGAGCCGCAGCCTGAGCTATACGTTTACGATTTAGGGATAAATTTTTCTGGTTTTTTTGAAATAGTTGTGCAAGGAAAAGCAGGTCAGTCCTTGCGAATTCTCCCCTCTGAGAATTTGAAGCCAGATGGAACAGTAGATCAAGAGTCTATCGGAGCTATCCAATATTGCAGTTATACATTAAAAGGAGAAGTTGTTGAGACCTGGAGACCGATGTTCTATTATTCGGGTTTTAGGTACCTCCAGATCGAAGGAGCCAGTTGGATAAATGCTGATTTGAAACCTACTATTATTAATGTTAAAGGGTTGAATATGTACAGCGCTGCCAAGCAAACTGGTCAATTTAGCAGCTCCAACGAAAGCTATAATGGCATTCACCAAATGCTTATGCAGTCTTTCAAATCTAATTTACAAAGCGTGCTTACTGATTGCCCGCATCGTGAAAAACTGGGATGGTTGGAATGCAGTCAGCTTTTGGCAGATTCATTTGCCTATAATTTCGAGATTCATGCCTTATGGTCCAAGATTGCACAAGATATGTCGGAAGCCCAAACAGCTGATGGCCTTGTCCCTGATATAGCACCTGAATATACGGTTTTTGAAGCGGGATTTCGTCAATCTACGGGTTGGGGAAGCGCGGCTATCTTAGCCCCATGGCATATCTATTGGATTTATGGAGATATAACGATTTTACAAAGGCAATATGACACCATGAGCAAGTATTTGAGCTATCTGCTGTCCATTGCTAAGGATAATATTATTGAGATTGGACTTGGAGACTGGGGAGGAATTCAAGCTTGGAATACGGAGCTCGTTGAAACAACCCAATATTATCATGATATCGTTATTATGAGCCAAATAGCCGAGCTGCTTGGTTATACCGAAGAATCAACAGAATATTCTAAGCTTGCTTTGCAAGTTAAAACTTCGTTCAATGAGCAATTTTTTAATTGGGAAACAAGCTGTTATTCTCCTATAACACAAGCGCATGAGGCCATGCCATTAGCATTAGGACTAGTTCCTGCAGGCTACGAACAAAAGGTGTTGAAGACCTTGCTCGATGATATTAGCGCAAATGGAAATCATGTTCAAACGGGAGAAATAGGACATCGGTATATGCTGCAAGCTTTATCGGATCATGGCTATCATCAGGTAATTGATCAGATCATAATGAATCCAACTGCCCCCAGCTTCAATTATTTATTGAGTCTAGGAAAGACATCGATGCCTGAATACTGGGACGGCAGCTGTTCACAGCAGCATGCTATGATGGGTCACGTTGAAGCATGGTTTTATAATACGATCGCAGGGATCAAGCCGCTAAAACCAGGTTATGAAGAAATTAGCATCAAGCCAACGGTTATCTCTTCCCATACATCTGCCTCAGCTTCTATCGAAACTATCAGGGGGCTCGTTTGTTCTAGTTGGACTAAAACAGCCAGCCAGTTTTTGCTGGATGTTACCATACCAGTTAACAGTAAAGGGATTGTATATCTTCCTATATTCCATTTTAATAACTTCTCATTAAAAGAAGGCAGAAAACTAATAGAGCCGGATAGTAAAAAGATTGAGTGCAGTACTGGAGTTACTTGGAACAGAATAGAGGACAATCATTTAATCCTGAATGTAGGTTCAGGCAATTATAATTTTATTTTGTCGCAAACTGAAATATAGAACAACCAAGCGCTTAATTTCAAAGGAGATGAGATGAAATGGCAATAAATTTACCCTTTAGACAAATACATTTGGACTTTCACACCAGCCCTGAAATCGAGAATGTCGGTTCAGACTTTAATGCAGCTGAATTTACGGCAGCCTTGGAAGCTGCGAGTGTCAATTCCATAACCTGCTTTGCGCGATGCCACCATGGCTTTATCTATTATGACTCCAAGGCTTTTCCTGAAAGAGTACACCCGCATTTGAAGAATAAGAATTTACTTAAAGATCAGATTGAAGCTTGCCATAAAGTCGGGATTCGAGCACCGATTTATCTAACCGTTCAGATGGATTATTATACAGCAGAAGAGCATCCAGAATGGCTGTCTGTTAATGGACGAGGAGGGCCGATTGGAATTGCAGTTGATCCAAATGGGCGACAAGTGGGTGCTGAACCTTTTCAAGCACCATTTTACCGAAAATTGTGCATCAATTCTCCTTATAAAGTTATGCTAAAGGACATGGTTAAGGATATACTCGAAAATTTAGCTACGGACGGGCTATTTTTTGATATATTGTGGGAAACGGACTGCTCCTGTAAATACTGCCGTGCTTCGATGCTGGAATTAAATATGGAACCTGCTAGAGAAGAGGAAAGAAGAGCGTTTAGTATAATCCTCATTAATGAATTCATTCGTGATATGACAGCTTTTGTAAGAAGCCTTAATCAGGATTGCAGCATCTATTACAACAATGGAGAGGTTGGACCTGGACATAGAGAGGCACTTCCGGGATTCACCCATCTTGAATTTGATGTATTGCCGGGACAATTTACCTCCGGATATCTAAAAGCTAAAACAGCCGCACTGTTTAATCGGACACTTGGACCTGAGTATATCGCACAAACAGGAAAATTTCATATCAGCTGGGGAGATTTCCATTCCTTTAAGAACAAGGAGGCACTGGAATACGAATGCTTTCATGCGCTCGCTCTGGGTGCCAAATGTATGATCGGCGATCAGCTTGACCCCTCTGGAAAATTAGACAAGCATGTCTATGATTTAATTGGTCCTGTCTATCAAAAGGTTGAAAAAGTAGAGCCTTGGTGCATAGGTGCTAAGCCAGTTACTGAGATAGGTATCCTTTCTACTAAAGAATTTGGCGGGAAAGAGAGCTCGGTTATTGGTGCTGTGCGAATGATGCAGGAGGCTGGACACCAGTGTGATATCCTTGATTCACAAAGTGACTTTTTACAATACCAGGTTTTAATTCTCCCAGACGGCATTATTATGAGTGATGATTTGAATAAGAAGCTAGAACATTATGTGGACCTTGGTGGTTCGCTGATTGCTTCATTTGAATCCGGTATGGATCAAGCGAAAAATGGATTTATGCTCAAATCTCTGGGAATAAGCTTAATTGGAAATGGCCCTGTGGACATGGAAACGGGGAAGCTTGTAAGAGGTGTAGTATACGGAAACAGCGAATATGCGGATTACATCATGCCTAAAGGGAAGATTGGTAAAGATCTGCCAGAGACTGTGCACGTAATGTATACGAAGTGTGTTGAGGTTGCAGCCATGGAGAACGCTGAAGTGCTTGCTGATGTGATGGAGCCGTATTTCTACAGGACTTATAAGCACTTTTTCTCACATAGACAAGCGCCGTCTTCGGGTAGAGTTGGATCAGCAGGAATTGTAAAGCAGGGAAATGTGATTTATTTCGCCCATGCTATCTTTGATATTTATACTAGCTTTGCTCCCAAATGGTGTAAAACCTTGCTGCTGAATGCGCTAGACATCCTATTGCCAGAGCCATTGTTGAGACACGATGGCCCCTCAACGATACAAGCCTACATCAATGAACAACAGGCAGAAAATCGATGGGTTGTGCATTTGCTGCATTATATTCCACAAAGAAAAGCGGAGTTCTTAGAGGTTATTGAAGATACGATTCCTATCTATGATATTAAGGTTACTATGAATGCTCCTAAGCAAATAAAAGCAATTCAATTGGTTCCAGAAGGGACTGAGCTGGACTTCACAATAAAAAGCGCCACAGTTGAATTTGTAGTTCCTTGTATAAATGGACATCAGATGGTTTTAATTGAGTTCTAAGAGAGTGTATTTTGCTCTCGATATTGATTGGGCGAAATGCCGTAAGTTTTTTTAAATAAAGTAAAGAAGTAGGTGGTATTAAGGACGCCTACTTTTTCACTGATGACTGTAATAGGGTCATTGGTATTCAATAGCAGCTTTTTGGCTTCCTCCAAGCGGATGTTCTTCAAGTAATCATTAAAGGACATCTGGGAATGGCTGCGGAATAACTTACCTAAGTAGCTGGGTGTTAACTGTGCATTAGCAGCGATGGTTTCAATGCCTAAATCAGGCTCGTGATAATTCTTTTGCAAATAACTGCAAATGGAATCGATTAAAGCCGTTGTTTTTGAGATATTTTTATTTTCCGTAAGGGTCTGAATTAAGCGGCAGAAGCTTTGCAGTAAGAAGTGGATTTCCTGTAAAGTTTCCTTCTGGTGCAGTTGATTAACAGTATCATAATATTCCTTAGAATGCTCTTGCATGATATTTAAAGCACCATCGAAATCCCTCATTAGTGAATTAAGCAGCTGGTTGGCGCAAGATAAGGCTTGATAATAGGTCATTTCCTTCATAGCTTTAACAAATTGATCGAGCGCCTGCTCGGTCTTATCGGCATGGCTCAAGCGCAGCGCTTCGTTTAATTTCTTCTCAGCAAGGTTTGGATATAGGCTTGTATGATTTTGAGGGTCCGGAATCATTTCCTGATGAATGATCGATTGATGTCCATAAAAAAGACGGTATTTAGCATATTCCTGAGCGGACTCAAAAGACAGATGGATCTCATTTCTTAAGCTGACAGAATCTCCAACGCTAAATGAAATCGTAAAGTTGAAATAAGAGCGGATGACTTCCTGAATTTCGGCAAGGGTAATCAGAATGTGGGCAGGAACTGTAGGCGTCCCCAGAAATAATAAGATAGCTATGTTTTTTTCATCCATAACAATCGTTTCATTGTTGACATGCTTCAACAGCAGTTCGTTACTGATATTGCAGATAGAGAAACGGAACAACCCTTGTTTCTTTTGGTTATGCTGTTGATGGAAATCATCATAATTATCAATTTGTGCTAAAAGCACAGTGTAGTAGGGACTTGTGAAATAAGCGTCAATATTGGATTGGATCACATGTGTGCTCGATAGATCCTGTAGAGTGCCTTTTAGAAGATGTTGAAGATACGCTTTCTTAAGCACAGGCAAGGACTGTTTGATTTCTATATCAACGGAGCTTGCTTGATCGATTACGTTGGAAAATGCTTCAGATAAAAGTGCAAATTCGTTGCGGTTCTGCTCTGTGCCGGGAGTGGTATTTCCGGAAGCGGCATAAACCTTGCTTATCAAACGGCCTAATGGATTATAAAGCCGGTTAGCGGCAAAATAAGCAAGCAGGACACCGAGTAGGATAATAACTAATGCCAGCAGCCAGGTAAAGTTTTTTAATGTAGAAATGTCTGAGATCAGCAGATTGTAAGGCTTGACGCTGACAAAATACCAATTAAGCTCATTTGATTCCACAAAGGTGACAAGCTGTTTTCTACCTTCAACTTCGGTAACGAAATGATCCGATTTTTTAGTGGAGTTAAGGATCTTTTGAATATAAGGCTTAGTGGCGAAGCTTTGCATGAAATCTTCCGAATTGGTATGGGAGAGAACCAGTCCTTTTTCATCCATCACAAAGACATCGTCACTGCTGCTGCGAATGGACTTTATCGTATTTAGGATGTATTGCTCATTCACATGAATGACTATGGCACCTTTGTAAGCGTTAGTTAGTGCATAGTTGGGACGTAAAATAAAGGTAAGGATATGGTCTTGCGTGCTTGATAATGAGAATCCAGATTGGAGCTTCTGAGGAAAAAATCCGATAAATTGAACGTTTCGAGTTCCAGTGATCCACTCTTTTTCCTTATCATTCAATTGATAAGGGGTCCCGGCTGTGTTCAAGTACCGTTTCGTATTGTCATTATAAACACCGATATATTTAATGAATGGATAGGCGGATTGAATGTCTAATAGGATATCCATCGCATCGCGGTCTTCAATTTGATCATGCTGCGGCTTTCTTAATACTGTAATAATGCGATTGTTATTCAATAGATGATTTCCGATGGTCTGAATTTGTCCTTGTATAATACTGGAAGTATAGCTGGTTTGGCGCAGCATGGAAATCACGTTATTGCTGATGGTCTCCTCGGTTTTGGTAGCAAAGAAAAAATATAATGTGCTACTTACAGCGACGACTACTAAAGCGACAAGCAGTACAAAATAAACCAAAAGATTGCGGTAAACAGAGTAGCGGAATAATTGGTTCCATTTCATCGTTCATAGCCCCCTAATTTTATTATTCTAGAATATCCCCCTCTGATAAGCAATGATCTCAGCTCCGACTTTAAAAAATCAAAGCCATACCGAAAAATTGTAGTGTCCAAATCCCTTGATTTTAAAGGCTTTTTGAAAATGTTGACTACACAGCTTAGACATAAACCAACATACTGAGAATATCAAAGCGAAGTTAACAACAACATAAGGAGGGAAACGACTTTGAGCCAAACTAAGGCAAAATCGAATAGAAGATATACATTGATTACAGATATTCGTAAAAATCCAATTTCTTATTTACTCGTATTACCCGCAGCGCTCTATACTCTTATCTATGGTTACCTGACGTTGCCCTACATGATCATTGCCTTCCAAAAATTTAACTATACGAAAGGTATTTTCCATAGTGAATGGGTAGGATGGAAGAATTTCGAATTCTTTTTCCACTCAACAGCGGCCATCATGGTTACTTGGAATACTATTAAGCTTAACTTCCTTTATATCCTTTTTGGGACAATTGTGGCGCTGATGTTTTCGATTTTATTAAATGAAATTCGTTCACGTTGGTTCAAGCGTGTTTCTCAATCTACATTGCTGTTTCCCCACTTTCTGTCTTGGATCATTATCAGCTATGTGGTTTATAGCTTGTTTGCAACCGAGCATGGGCTCATTAACAATACGTTGGAATCACTTGGGATGGAGCGGTTTAACTGGTATGCCCATCCAAAGCCATGGACGTGGATATTGGTTGGTCTTAATGTGTGGAAAGAAACCGGGATGTCGGCGGTAATCTATCTGGCAGCGATTTCAGCCATTGATGATTCTTTATATGAAGCAGCGAAAATGGACGGGGCTAACCGTTGGCAGCAAATCAAATCTATTACCCTTCCTATGCTCATGCCAACCGTATCGATTCTAACGCTTTTGGCCATTGGGAGAATTTTCTACTCTGATTTCGGGATGATTTATTCCATTATTGGAGACAATGGGATGCTTTATTCAACAACCGATGTTATTGATACGTATACTTTCCGCACCCTGCGTATCTCAGGTAATCCGGCTATTGCTATGGCGATTGGGTTTTATCAATCCGTGGTTGGTTTCGTGCTTGTGCTTTCAGTAAACTGGATTGTTAAGCGATTTAATAAAGATAACGCTATGTTTTAGAGAAAGAGGTGAATCTATTGAAAAAAAATGATTTATTCCAGACTATTAACGGTATTATTGTCACGTTATTCGCATTATTATGTACGCTTCCCATTTTGCTTGTTTTGATTGTATCTTTTTCAGATGAAAATTCCGTTCTCAAAAAAGGATATAGCTTTTTCCCGAATAAATTTTCGTTAGCAGCTTACAAAACCGCATTCTCAAGTAGCGATCAGTTGATTTCAAGCTATATGGTATCGATCGGTGTAACGGTAATTGGGACTTTGGCGGCTGTCCTCATCACGGGAATGGCCGGATATATGCTGGCAAATCGTCAGGTAAGATATCGCAATATGATCGCGTTATTTTTCTTCATCACCATGTTGTTTAATGCAGGTCTCGTGCCATGGTATATGGTAAATGATTTGCTAGGCTTTAAGAATAACTTCCTAGCGCTGCTTATACCCTCGCTATTATTTAGCCCATTTAATTTATTTCTGGTGCGAAACTTTATGCAAGGGCTGCCTGAAGCCTTATTGGAATCAGCGAGAATTGAGGGAGCCAATGATGGCTATATCGCTTTTCGTATCGTTTTCCCGCTTTCCATGCCTGTACTTGCAACAGTGGCTTTGTTCTATGGGCTTGGGTATTGGAACAATTGGTTTAACGCCATTATGTTGATCGATAAAGAAAGCTTGTACCCTCTGCAATATTTATTGTACAAGCTGCAATCCGAAATCAGTATGATCAACCAGATGCAAGGGATATCTAGTACGGGAAATCTAACCGTCCCTAAGGAATCTTTTAAAATGGCAATCGCGATCATCACCATTGGTCCTATTGTTTTACTTTATCCGTTCTTGCAGCGTTTCATCATCAAAGGTCTTATTGTCGGTGCTGTTAAAGGTTAATATATCGCTGAAAAGCTTTATATATAATAATGGATTAGTGAGAGGGGATTTGAAAATGAACAAGAAGAAAATGCGTTGGATTCCTGCAAGCCTGGCTGTAATGATAATGTTTGTTCTCATTATGGGATGCAGCAAATCAAGTACTAATGAAGGTACGGATGTAAAAGCAACAGACGTTAAGGCGACAGCAGGTACCTCGGAGGAAATTCTTAAATTGCGTTATGTTATACCGGGTACGGCTCAGCCTAACCAAGATGAAGTAGTGAAGCTGGTTAATGATAAATTGAAAGCAGATGGAGTCAATGTTCAGCTTGAGCTTAAGTTTATTCCGTGGGATGCATGGGATCAAAAGTCTAACCTTATGCTAAGCACAGGCGAAGAATTTGAAATGCTTCATGTAATGGAGAACGGTGCTGTACCTGCCGCAGCTTATGTGGGGCGTGGAGCTCTCCAGCCGCTGGATGAATTAATTGACAAATATGGTCCTGTGTTAAAGGAATTAATCCCTTCCTATGCTTGGGATGCAGCTAAAGTTAACGGGAAAATATATTCAGTACCTGCTCAGTGGCGTCTAGAAACGGCAAGCAGCGGAGAATTAGGAACATTAGGGATTCGTAAAGATCTATTGGATAAAGCAAACGTACAAGTACCTAAAACGGCGGATGAGTTTATTGCTGCTGCAGAAGCTATGCAAAAAGCTTCCGGAAAACAATCTTATATTCAAACTGAAATGGACGTTACCCCTGTTTTCTTACACCGCACTTATGATTCATGGCCATTCTATGTTGATTATCGTGAACAAATTGCAAAAGTAGACCAAACTGGAAAAGTGAGCTCATGGTTAGAAAGCGATGAATTCAAACAGGATGCAAAAGTTTTCCGAGAGTTATATACGAAAAAACTGATTAATCCCGACATCTTGACGTTTAAGACGGAAGAGCGCAACAAGGCTATGGAATTAGGCGATTTTACTTTTACTACAAACGCTGCACTTTATGCGGCTGTAGGTATTAAAAAGAACAATCCAACAGCAGTAATAGAGGAAGGCTACCTAGCCCCTGAAAAATCACTGCTGCAATTTCTAGCATTTGGGAATACTAATGCTGTTCCCGTAACGGCTAAACACCCCGAAGCAGCTATCAAATTTTTGAATTGGCTCTACAGCAGTAAAGAAAATCATAATCTCTTCCTTTACGGAGCTGAAGGCAAGCAATATACAGCAGTGGGTGAGCGCAAGGCAGATTTCATTAAAGATAAGGATAACCAGCCCTACTATTTCCCATCCTGGATGATTGGCAATGTCAAATTTATGCTTTTTGACAAAGACGTTCCGGATGCTTATTTGAAGGTTCAAACAGAAGCACCTGATATGAAAGTTGATTTATCCACAGTGATTGGTTTTCATCTTAATAGTGAACCCATAGCAGTAGAATATGCCAATGTTTTATCTGAAATTAAGTCAAAAATTATCCCGATTAAAATGGGTGTACAAGATTATGACAAGTATTTTCCTGCCGCACTTGCAAGCTTGAAGGCAGCTGGTCTGGATAAGGTTATCGCTGAGTATGACAAGCAGTTTAAAGAATTTCAAGCAAGTAAAAAGAAGTAATAAATATAGGGGAATCCGCGGTTTAGACTGCGGATTTTCTAATATTTACTTGGACTGAAGAAATGCTGGAATTGGATGCGCTTGAGCTTGTATTTGAAAGTATAGATATGTATGGAGGTATTCAGAATGAAATTTGTATTAATTGGCGGAGGAAGCTTCGTATTTGCTCCCACGGTATTGGAGGATATTATTGTAAAGCACAAGCTGTCGAATGATGAATTGGTGCTAGTAGATCCCAATCTAGAAGCTGTAGAAGCAATGGCTGGAGCGGGAAAGCGGATAGCGAAGGAGTTGGGCGTTTCCGTTCAAATCAGTGCAGTGACGAATCGCAGAGAAGCTTTGTCCGGTGCGGATTATGTAATCGTGTCCGCTTCACCACAGGGTGCGCGGCGCTGGAGTATGGATTATGAAATTCTATCTGAACTCGGAATGGCAGATCAAGCGAGAGAATGTGGAGGTATAGGCGGAATGCTGAATGCTTTCCGCTCGATTACACTTCTAATTGCTATCTGCAGGGACATGGAGGAGATGTGCCCGCATGCTATTATTTTAGATGTGACGAACCCGATGCCGCGGGTAGTGACGGCAATCGATAGATTCACCTCCATTCGTTCTGCTGGATTCTGCAACATCGCCTATCAAGGACCTGAGAATTATGCGATCCTTCCCCAATTGGTTGGAAAAAAACCAGCTGAGGTAGAGATTGTAACAGCAGGTCTCAACCACTTTGCATGGTTGCTTTCTATGAAGGACAAGCTTACAGGTGAAGACCTGCTTCCCATTATTACTGCTTATATTCGAGAAGGGGACTTCTCCGCATTGGAGGAGGGCAAGCGTCGAGAGCTTATAGTCATGCGCCGCTGGCTGGAGGCTTATGGAGCGATTGCCGCGGGTGCGGTTGATCATCATGCTGAGTACTTGCCTGTGCAGGAGGACATTCATTACACAACGACGCCTCCTTATCATGGAACAGAGCAGGAACGGCAGAAAAGATTAGATGAGATTAAAGCGATTGCTGCAGGAGAGCGAGATTGGGCTGATCTGTTCAGCAACCGAAGCTGGGAGCATCCAGTCGATGTGGCGTTGGCTCTAAATAGTGGAGAGGTGAAGAGAATCGATATTCTCAATATTCGCAATTCAGGCGCTATTCCGCAGCTGCCGGAGGAACGAATTGTCGAGGTGCCTGTTTCCATCGCCAATGGCAAATGGACGCCAATCGCTGTGCCACCACTTCCGCAAGCGCTGGCGGAGCTATGTCGGACGATCTCCGATGTACATGAGTTGATCGCAGAGGCAGCCGTTAAGGGAGACGTTGCTCTAGCGCATCAAGCAGTTGAGCTTGATCCGGCTGTAACAGATAAAGCAACAGCCCATATTGCACTCGACCGATTGTTGATACTTCATTCCGACATGCTTTTAGGCTTCATTAATGAATGCTAATGAAGAACCTCCAAAGGAAGATAACACCATAGTCCTTTGTCTATAGAAACACCGCGATCAGTGAATGCTCTTTCTATGCCATCAGTACGATCATTAATTGCTGTATTCGTATTCTCGGGTGATAGGACTGAAATATGATGATGCCCTTTATCCAAGAGATAGGAAATAGTTTTATAGACGCCATTAAAATTATCTGAAGTTATACGGTATGTATCCATATTTTTAAGATAACGATCAATAAAGATAACGATCAATAAAGATAACAGGAAATTTATCTAAGATCAACCTGAGCAGCGATTCATTATATTTTTCAATCTCAGTTGGAAAAATGATTATTCCTTTTACTCCTGCTTCAACTAATTGCTTTATCGCATTGGATTCTTCAATAGAAGACTCGCGTGTATTATGGAGGATAAGCTGATAGCCTGCTTCTTTACAGTAATATTCGATATATTCCAAAAGCTTTAAAATCACATTGCTTCCCATTGAAGGGATGATAAAGCCAATAAGATTAGGACCCGTAATTGGTTTTTCTAAATTATTGGCGTTAACCTAAGCTGAAGGGTTATTTAATACAAACGTACCTTTCCCTTGAATGCGAACTACTAAGCCCTCGTCAGCAAGTTCGGTAAGAGCATTCTTTACCGTCATCTTGCTAACATTAAATTGTTCCATAAATTCCTGTTCGGAGGGAACCCGATCATTAGGTCG
Source organism: Paenibacillus psychroresistens (assembly GCF_009728935.1). Lineage (GTDB taxonomy): Bacteria > Bacillota > Bacilli > Paenibacillales > NBRC-103111 > Paenibacillus_AC > Paenibacillus_AC psychroresistens. The sequence continues at coordinate 2,177,962 of NZ_CP034235.1, forward strand.
AAGCTCAGCCGATTCAATCTTTTCGCGAATAATTTGTTGAATTTGCTTATAAAGGGGGAGTTTTCCCATAGAGACAGCCTCAATTCCTAGAAAAAGTCGGAGAAGATAGCGAGCAGATTGGTATAGTCTTTCAGGCGAGGTAAGGCAGCCATCCGTAGTTAAAAGCAGAGGAAACCTAGTGGTTGCCTCTGCTTCGTAAGAAAGGATTTTAGAAATTAGGCTAGTTTTGTGGTACCATCGTCCAGAATTGATTGAAGTTGGATGAAAGACCCCACATTTGCATAAGTGCTCCATTAGAATTAAGTCCTCCAGTATCTACTGCTAAACCGTTTGAACGATTGATCAGCTTGAGGTAGTAATCACTGGTAAAGTCCATCCGCCACTGCTGGTTGTAGCTGCTGGAATTGCTCATTTGACCTACAGTTTGACCGTTAACCGTATGATTTAAGGTGTCCAAATTTCTTGCACCCGTCACGCTTCGCAGCTTTAGATAACCTTCGGGGAGCTTTTGCACTTCCCACACCAGATTGTTGGATGCTACATTCGTCCATTGAGCAACGGCAGTACCATCTGTTGTAGAACCTGTGTTATCAAGGGCCTTGCCTGTAACCCGATTAATAAATTTAGCTAATGTTCCGCCTGCATCCATGTCGGCATATTTCATGTCATTGCCTACACTTGACATAATAAACAGGCGCCCATTATCAAGCGGCAGCAAGCCTCGGCTATAGCTGGTTGCAATTGGACTTGCAATTTCTGTCCAGGCTCCAGTTCCGTTTGCGCTATTCACGAATAGGTTATCGTGTTCAAGCATGGAAACGACTATTTTGCCATTAGGCATGGTCACTACATAAGGTGTACCACCTCCAGCACCAAGGTACGTGCCCTGATTCGAAGGATTCCAGACCTCGGGATTATCTGAGATTTGATAGTAGATTGGCCAGCCGCTTAAAGGCGCCATTTCATAAGTCATAATATATTTTCCGTTGGCCATTCTGGCAATCGTAGCCATACCCGGACGATACCATTGCGTTGACAATGCGACATCATTCACAACCGAACCCCAAGTGGTGCCATTGGTTGAAGTTTGGTGAACAAGCTTTTGAGCATAGGTTGGATCGCGTTCATCGGAGTAATAACAAATCAGTTTGTTGTTGGCCACCATAAGGAAGGGCTCCCAAATTGGGTCATGGAGACTGTCAGGATTAGCATCCCCACCGACTGCAATGTGACTTACGAAGGTCCATGTCCTTCCCAGATCGTTGCTCTTATAGAGTTCGATTCGGGTTGCGGTATAATCTCCAGGAATGGAGTTTCCAGCAACGAGGAGTGTTCCAGCAGGCATGGTGCCTATGGCTTGCGGCAGCTCATAAATATGTGGCTGGTATCTCATCCCCCAACCATTCTGTGTATCGCTTACTTGACCTACCTGTGTCCAGCTTGAGCCATTATTGGTGCTTTCAAAAACTTTGAAAGTGGGTGTAGTGGCTACATTATGATCGAATATGGCATACATTTTTCCATTATTTGCACCACTATAATGCAACTGTGCGGCTCGCCCATAACCTGGAGCTGGGTTCGTACCCGTGTACATAGTTGAGGGTCCATAAGCGCTGGCGATTGGTGTCACTATCAAACATGAAATTGTCATTGCAAACATTAGTAGAAACAGTAGTAATTTTTTCGAGCTATTTTTAACGATTTTATTCATAAATTTACCGCCTCTCATTTTTTGGGGATTAATTACTTCGATGCCAATGATAAATTACAAGTTCATCATGATGTCATTTAAATAGATTCTAAGGACTTTTCACCTCCATGTGAGAACAGTGTTAGATGCAAAGTTACCTTCAGCATCCTTCAGCTAGCTGGTTATCTTTGTGCAAATTTAGTGTAACTCTGAAATAGAGGGCAAGATACTTTAAAAAATACCGAATACTTTGAAAATCCATTTTATATTCAGTAAATAATTTTATCATCATAGACACGTCTAAATAGGAACAGGACAGAAGAATGGTTCACATTCTTCTGTCCTGTTCCATTTTTTAAATTCTAAGAAAGTATAAGTTTTTTTACTTATACTGATCTTAGAATTCCGGACAAACGCACCGTTTTTATTAAAAGTAGAGCGGGTGGAACTGTTTATCCTTGAGCGATTTAGTTAATTTCAATAACTACGGGTCCAAGCAACCCAGAGGTTAAGTCCCCACGAAAGCGTGTCGGGATCGTTGTGTAGTGATTGGCTAGTGTATTATAAACAAGAATCTCAATTAGGTTCTGACCTGTTTGGAGGTAAGTCCCTATATCCAATTTCCATGGTGGAGCAACTAAAGTACCTATGTGATTTCCGTTTATGCGAATTTCTGCAGTAGAAATCACTTTGCCAAGATCGAGTAGAACCTTAGATTCTACTGGAGATTGAAGTTGATCCCATATATAGGAGGTTCTATAGATCACTCCACCTGAATAGCTGTATAAACCATCTATCTTTGACCAATCACCAGGTTTAATTAAACCTGTCGAACAAGTGAAGCGAATCGGTTGAGGTATTGCTGCTCCAGCAAAGTGGGTACTATTGTATCGAATTCTTAAGGCGATTAATTCTGAATACTCAAGCTTCTCAGAGGTTGTAATTGTATAAGTTAGTGAACCATCGAGGTTTTTCTTAGAGCTCTCAGCAGAAAGTTTAATGCCATTAGCCCAAGCTTCAACATCGCCATAAGCTGTAATCTCCATGGCTTGAAGTCCTGGAGGAGCCGTGAAACGATACCAGCCAGCAGCGAAGTGTTCATTTAAACGTACATTATAAGGAAATAGGCCAGGCTTTTTATACCAGCTCATAGCTAGAGGATAGGCTTGCTGCCAATCTAATGGGGTATCCAAAGCTTCGAATACTACAGAGCTGCGACCTGGATTATCGTATCGCAGCAGTACATGATTATTCCTAGCTTCAATAGATACGATAGTTTCGACTAGCTCCATTTTAGAACTATTAAGCCAGATACTAGCTGGCAAATTTCCATCCATCCTCATGTTCGCTTTTGTTTCACCTTCAGCATCAAAAGTGGACCATAAATAATAAACATCTCCAGCAGTTTCTGAGGAATATACCGTTTCGGTTTGATCAACATTTGCTTTGCCTAAAGCAAAGAACTGATCCGTTACTTTGCCTTTTAAACCATGATAGCCTTGATGGCCAGGATCGCCTTCAACACCATATCGCATTGAGAATTCATAGGTCTGCCAAGGAAAGGCATGCCCGCCAATCATCACAGAATCTCCTGGTTTAATGGTTAGCAGAGTGGATAATTGACTTTCGACTTTATTCGTAATGGAGTCCTTAGGTATCGGACCCAGCTTCCAGAAATACGGTCCATAGCCGCTGGTTGCATTTTGCCATTCAGAGTCATTGAATCCACTGTTTTCCCATCCAGGATTAGCTGTTGTTTCTAAGGCAAATCTAAAGCTTGAAGCTTCCGCACCAATTATCTCCTCTGCTGCAGGCAGCCGGAAATCGCCAAACTGATTGTTTAATGTGGGCTGTAATTCAAATTCCCATTCATGGTTCAATTCATCTCGTTTTTTGCTTGAAGTATTCGTAGACAATGAGAGAGTTGGCTGTAATTGAGTTCCTTCTGTGAGTTCATCTCGCTTCTGAAAGACAATTAAATGTGCGGCCTCGCTATCCAATGGCAGCAAGATGGTTGTCCCCTCGGATGTCACGTTGTAAGCCTGGATTTCTGTAACAGCGCCAGTCCATGGATCCCAAAGCTCAATGGAGCCATGACAACGGAAAAAGCACTTCGTGCCTTTTGGTGCTCCATGGACCATATATAGATCACGGCTGCCAATTTTTCGATGCATTATATAAGGAAACTCATTCTCAGGCAGTACGTCCAGACAAACAAAGTCCCGAGGGAAAGAATTAGTAATAAGCTGAGTAACTTCTGCAAATGTAATAGCAAAAATTGCTTTTCCACCTATCTGATTCTCATTCATAAAAAACTGATTTAATTCAGCGGCTTTACTGGCGGTCATGCCAAACAGTTCAAAAACCTTTTGATCTAGCTCAGGATCAGCTAAACCAGCATTTTCACTAGCAATGGGAAGAAAGCCAAGCGCAATTACAATACCGCCAGCATTATAGAATTCTAAAGCTTTTAATAAGGTAGAATATCGCAAGGTACGCATGGCAGGTAAAATTAATACTCGGTAAGCTTCTCCCGACACCCGCAATTCTTGATCCTTCACTTCTGCCCGATCCAAGGATTCGAAATCCATATAATCAAAATCAATGCCATGTTGATATAAATGTTCACCTATTGCAAAGGAAGTTTTAACAGCTGCTTCTCCATCAATCCCTGCTTCCACACTTGCAACTGGATAGAGGATTGCTACATCACATGCATGTGTACCCTGGCTTAATAAGTAGCTTAGACGTTCTGAGCAGGCGAGAAAAGACTCCATATGCGGCCAGTAAGGCATGCGAAAATGGTTGCACGGAGGAGCCCATTCCCACCAGCCGCCAAGCGTTGTATAGTATAGACCATGCAAGGAAAGCAAATTATGTCCAGTTGCAAAATTGCGAAAGGTTGCTTCCGTAAGCTGCGCAGTATTAGTGCTCCAGCCGCTGCTGTGATAACCTTCGAGCCAAGTACGGGGGCGGTTGTATAAATGGGCGATGGAGCTGGCGACTTTATTCTTAACTAAATCGCATTCCAATCTAGGCTGATCGCAGCCAGGACCCTGATTCCAGCGCTGGGTGCGGAAGTAATCACCAAATTCGACTAGATCCGTGCCTCTGCCGCCATGGTCGCAGCCATAAATCATCCCGCGTTCTTGATGCCATGAATAAACGGGAATGAAATAATGTTCCTCCGAAAGAGCTACCAATACATCCTTATAATCTAACCTGACTTTAGTTGTACGTGGTCCGATATCCGTAAACAAAGCAGCTAGCTCTGGTAATAGGTCATAACCCTTTCGTTGCATGAATTCTTCATGGAATGTATTATTCCATAAAAGTCCGCGAATCCCAAAATCCAATTCATCGGAAAAGAAGAAGCCTAATTTAGCATTTGGAATTCCAGATAGCCGATCTTCAAAACGCTGAAAAAAGTGCTCAATAACCTTAGCTCCCGCATTTGGGTGCATAGGATCTAAGGAACGAGTATTCACCTCGCTGTAAACGGCTACAATTCGCCAATTCCCTTCAGGTAAAAAAACACTTATTATATTATCTTGCTTGCTGCCGATTAAATCGATCGCTGTAATGGGCTCAAGCTGATTTTCATTGATTTTGTAGGCTGTAATACTCAAGGTTTTCGACGGTAATGGCAATGTACAGTTTAATAAACCCACTATATTGTTCCATTCCATATGTTTAAGATTCGTACCAACCATGCTTGGATCAAGCGACAAAATTTCATCTGTATACCAGCCTTGTCCTGGTGAGCATAATGTATAATCACTTAGACTAACCGTGATACCGCGTTCTCCACATTTTTCTGCAAACCAGCCAAATAACTCCCACCAATCCTCTGAGAATAACGGCGGATCACTTGGATAAGAGTACCCATATGAATCGCCGCCTTCATCACTATGGGCATAATTAACTTGTAATCCGGTAATATGGTGATCCTTTAATTGTTCAAGCTGCCATAATAATCTTTCCTTCGTAAGTTTTTCACCAATCCACCAATAAAAAGCGACCTCTCCATATCCTTTAGGAGGATTAAGGAAGCCTGGATAAACATCGAGATCTAAAGCTCTGCTAGGAAATCCAATAGGGTTATCTGTCATTATGAATAGTCTCCTTAAAGCTTGCGGAAGCAAGCAATCATTGTATGCATGATAAATCCTTGTAAAATGCATCTCTCTATAAAAGCTTAACGAAATTTACCCAAAGATAACAGTTCTAAAAATAACCTTTTTGTAGCAAAAAGTAACCTACTATTATTAACTAAATTATGTTAGCATTTGCTTAGAGAATTAGGATGAAGGCGGTGGGAATGTTGGTTATGCTAGACAGGCTTAAACGCCATTTAGAGGATTTGCAGCTTAAGGTTACAGACGTGGGTTTTGTTCGCGTTTCAGCGCAATGGAAGCATCACAATCATATTACACTTAACAATTGTCTCTATTATTTTGTCGAAGGGGAAGGAAGCATTCAGATCAGGGACCAGATATTCAGTCCACTGCCTGGGCAGTTATTTCTCTTGCCAGCAGGGGCAATGATCTCCTTTTCAACTGCTGCTAATAACCCCTTCCGCCAATATTACTGCCACTTTAACGCATTTGTAGGGTCCATGCCATTGTTCCAGCTGATAGACTCACCGCTATTTTTACAAATTCAAGATAAAGCCAAGCTAGAAAGGCTTTTTAAAAAGCTGCATCGCACGTTTAAATCGGGTGATCTGCTCGCGATTTTATCTGTTAAAGCTATCATGTATGAATTGCTCGGATTCATCTGGATGGAGGAAAAGGAAGCGCTCAAATTAACTACAACTAGCTTCGGTCAGAGATGGAACGATATTCTACAATATATTGAAGAGCATTTAATGGAGCCTATCTCAATTGAGCATGTGGCTCGGCACTTTAACTATAGCCCCAAATATTTTTTCCGCTACTTTAAGATGACCTTCGGTGTCACGCCGCATCAATATATCATCAAATTAAAGATGGAACGGGCTAAACAGCTGCTGCTTACTACAGACTGGCAGGTAAGCTATATTGCCAATAGAGTTGGTATGGAACGTACTAGCTTTTCACGATTTTTCCAGAAGTATACGAATATGTCACCGCGTCAATTTCAATCGTCGAAAGAATTGAACTAAAGATATACTTATTGGAAATACAGTGAATTTCTAATTGCGTCTCTTGCAACATCATACCGACGCACGCATAATAACTAAATAGAAAATATTACTGAGATGAAGGTGAAAGGAAATGTACTATCGCTTAATTATAATTGACGATGAGGAAATTATTCGGCAAGGCTTAGTCCATTTCATTGATTGGAAAGCACTGGGCTACGAAATGGTGACTAATTTTGAAGATGGCAAGGAAGCGATTGAGTATTTGCAGAATAAAACAAACATTGATGTTGTTCTAACTGATATTCGCATGACTGAAGCATCAGGTTTAGATGTAGCTCAATTTATTTATGAGCATATGCCTAGCACAAAAGTCGTAATTCTAAGCGGATTTAAAGAATTTGAATATGCTAAGCAAGCCATCCAGTATAATGTACATCATTATTTGCTGAAACCAACCAAGTTTGAAGAAGTCCATGAGGTATTCATTGATCTTAAGAAGAAATTGGATAGGGAGCGGGATGTTGAGGCGGATCTTCGACTTGAGAGGGAACGCTACAACGAAATTGTTCCCATTTTTCGGGATCAATTTTTTACGGATTTGCTCATCGGAGCTTTTCGAAACCAGAAAGAGCTAGGCAAAAAAATCAATTACCTTAACCTGCCTTTAAGCTTAATTAACAATCGTTGCTGTTTAGTGCATATGCAGTTATCACTGGATTCAACCATGATTCCAAGAGAAAGCAAAGAAAATATTGCCTCTTCCCTCCGTAATTTATTAGAGAAACAAGGTATTCCATTTCTCTACTATCCCGTAGTGGATGCTTATAACGAATTAATGGTTTTTGTGAGCTTGCCGGATGGCTGGAACGATGAAACCCTACGTCATTCGTTGTCCGTTCATTTGGATGAAGCTCAGCATTCGTTGCAAGCGATATTTGGTTTGGAATTCACCGTTAGCATTGTTCAATTTTATAGGAATATAACGGAGCTCGCTACATACAGCCGCCCTCTAGTCTTGGTGGAAGCAGAGCCTAACGGTAAACTGCGCCTTGAAACACATGAATATAATCGATTGGTGCAAAAATACAAGTTGTTCATATCTAATATTGTCGAGGGCAACTTAGAAGCGGCCTCGAGTTTATTGGATCGTTTTATGGAAGAATTTAAGGATTTGCCTGTCCAATTCACACAGCGCTTGATTACGGATTTACTCGCTTTGTTATCTAACTTGATCTCGCAAAGTAACTCTGAGATCAGCTTCAATAAATCGATTCATGATATGAAGCTTAGCAATAGCCGCGATGTGAAAGAATGGGGTAAAACAGAGCTGGTCGAGCTGATGACAGAAGCTGCAAAGGAAACCAAGGAATCCTCAAGTCGTTTGATAGAAAAAGCAAAACAATATATCAAAGAACATTTCAACAAAAATATATCCCTAGAGACTGTCGCTGACATTGTTTTCTTGAACTCTGTCTATTTCAGTCGCCTATTCAAGCAGCACACAGGTAAGAATTTTATTGATTATTTAACTGCGTTGCGTATCAATCTTGCCATAGAATTGCTAAAAGAAGGGCGTTATAAAATTTATGAGATTAGTGAGAGGGTGGGCTACACCAGTAGCAAATACTTTTCACGTATTTTCAAGCAAACCACAGGTAAAACTCCCAAAGAATTCACACTTGCATATCTTTTAAATAATAATCATAAGGATCCTGAAGAAGAGTAGTCAATAGTTGCTGTTTTACTGATAAGGTATACTTTTCAATAGATTTAATGCAATAGCCAGTTGAAAATAGATACCAAAGTCCCATCGCAAAGCTTATTATTGCGAAAATGGGCTTTTTTTTGTATTAAAGTCATAAATGCATACCAAAAAGCACCTAAAAACAAGTTGAAATACATACCCTTTTCTAGAAAAAGTGGCGTATATTCAGAGATTTAGCTTCTTTATAATTAAAATATACAAACGATGCGAGGAAGTGATGGAATGAGTATCAACACTGTGACTCAAAGAGAACCGAGAGTATGGAGTCCTCTAGGTCGAGTGTTTAAGAAAATCAAGAAAAGATGGCAACTCTACCTTTTTGTGGCTTTACCCGTAGCCTACTTTATTATTTTTCATTATATCCCCTTTTTAGGCATCGTTCTTGCCTTTAAAGACTATCGGGTTTCACTCGGCATCCTGCATAGTCCGTGGGCGGGAACCAAATACTTTGAACAATTTTTTGATCTCCCCTTCTTTTGGAGGCTGATCCGTAACACGCTCATTCTCAGCGGGTATACCTTGCTTTTAAGCTTCCCTGCGCCAATTATTTTGGCTCTATGCTTAAACGAGATTCGAATGTGGAGATTTAAAAAAATAGTTCAAATGGTTACCTATGCACCTTATCTGATTTCAACAGTTGTCATGGTGGGGATGATTTTTCAATTTCTTTCACCACGCTATGGTTTGGTCAACATTATTACTGGAGCGTTGGGTATCCCATCTCAGGATTTCATGGGTAATTCTTCTTTGTTTCGCAGCATTTACGTATTATCGGACGTTTGGCAAACCACGGGTTATGCAGCGGTAATCTACATTGCTGCACTAGCTGGAATAGACCCCAGCCTCCATGAAGCAGCAAAAATCGATGGTGCATCGCGATTCCAATCCATGCGGCATATTGATTTCCCATGCATTCGCCCGACTATGATTGTTTTGTTGGTGCTTAATATTGGAGGACTCATGAATGTGGGCTTTGAGAAGGTTTACTTAATGCAAAATCCGCTCAACACATCAGTTTCAGAAGTCATTCAAACCTATGTGTACAAGCTGGGACTAGTGCAAGGTGATTACAGCTTTGCCACTGCAGTTGGTCTGTTTAATTCGCTTATTAATTTGCTTCTGATCCTAATGGCCAACCAAATGGCGCGAAGAACAAGTGATTCAAGCTTATGGTAGAAAGAGGTGTTATGTATGAGAATCAAAGCTCATAGCAAAGGCGATAGGGGCTATTTAATTGTAGTATATACCCTATTAATCTTCGCTCTGATTCTAGTCTCTTACCCTGTTATATATGTAATTAGCGCTTCTTTTAGCTCGCCTACCGCATTAATTAGTGGAAGAGTTATTCTCTGGCCAGTTGAGCCAACTTTAATGGCTTATAAGGCAATATTTGAAAGCAACGCTATCCTAAAAGGCTTCGTTAACTCGTTGTATTATACATCATTCGGTACGTTGATCAATGTTACCCTGACCTGTTTGGCGGCTTACCCTCTTTCCCAAAAAGATTTCTATGGCCGGAAGGTACTGATGTTTTTCATGGCTTTAACGATGCTGTTCAGTGGTGGGCTAATCCCTATTTATCTTGTGGTTAAAAATTTAGGTTTGCTAGACTCGGTATGGGCCATGGTACTTCCTGGTGCAGTTAGCGCTTGGTATGTCATTATTGCAAGAACCTTTTTTCAGACCAGTCTTCCGGAGGAACTGAAAGAGGCTGCCGATATGGATGGCTGCAGCGATATTCGTTATTTCATTCGCATAGTTCTCCCATTGTCAAAACCGATTCTTGCTGTATTGACACTTATGTTTGCAGTATCACATTGGAACTCTTATTTCAACGCATTGATTTATTTGAACAAACAACAGCTCTATCCTTTGCAAATTATCCTGCGAAATATCTTGATTCTGAATTCAGCCAATATGCTGACTAGTAATATTGATGTCAAAGACATGATCACTCGGCAGTATTTAGCCGTACTATTGAAATATTCAGTCATTGTCGTAGCTAGTGCGCCGTTATTGTTGCTCTATCCATTTATCCAAAAATATTTTATTAAAGGCATGATGCTAGGCTCTTTAAAGGGGTGACGGCTATTGATGTGAAAGTAGGTGGTGGATTGGATTAATGCAGCCATACATGGTTCTATAGCTAGAGGGATAAAAAGTGTATAATAAAATTGTAGGAGGGTTTCTGTGAAAAAAACATTATCACTCATGTGCGCAGTATCGCTAATGTTCGTCTTGGTATTAGCAGGCTGCACGAAGGAAAAGTCAACTGAAACAACAACAGCACCAGGAGGTAGCACAGAAAGTACAGTAACAGTAAAACCAACTGACAATAAGAAGGTTTCGCTATCTGCTTTTATTGTGCAATTGGATGCCATTGTGGATGTGACAACCAATAAGTTTACTAAATACTTAGAAGATAAAACGAATGTTGAATTTAAATTTCAGGTAGCGCCTCAATCTGAAGCTAATCAGAAATTAAAGCTCCTAATGGCTAGCGGCGATTATCCCGATGTTATCATGAGCGGTGGGCTCAGCCGGGCTGATTTGGTTCAATATGGGACCAATGAGAAAGTATTGATTCCCTTAAATTCGTTTATTGTGCCTGGAACAGAAATTTACAAGGTTTTGGAAGCGCATCCTAAATTAAGGGATGAAATTACGGCTCCAGACGGCAATATCTATGCTTTACCTGGACTTGATATGAAAGAGCATGTACAAACAGGAACGAAATTATGGATGAATATGCAATGGTTGCAAAATTTAGGGCTGAAAGTACCAGAAACAACAGAGGACTTTAAAAATGTTCTAAAGGCGTTTAAAACAAAAGACCCCAATGGGAACAAAAATGCAGATGAAATCCCTTTAAGCGGCGCCTTCAAGACTTGGGCAGGCGAACCACAATGGTACTTAATGAATGCATTCATTTTAGCTGATCCAGATAAAAACTTCCTGATAAATCAAGGGGGCAAACTGGATACTGCGGCTAACAAGCCCGAATGGAAAGCAGGTTTAACGTATATTAGGGATTTATTTAAAGAAGACTTAATCGATCCTTCGGGATTTACCCAGCCTGAAGCACAACTATCACAATTAGGTAATAACCCCACTGAAGTTCTGGGTGCATTTTCAGCAGGGCATTTGGCAATGGGAGTGGACATTTCAACTCCGAGAGGGAAAGAATATGATGCCATTCCTCCATTAACTGGCCCATCTGGATTGAAACAAGTACCTTGGAAGTCAACTGAGCGAGTGGGTGGATTTGTTTTCGCTATTACGAAGAAAGCTAAAAACCCTGAAGCAGCATTCCGAGTGGCTGATTATCTCTATAGCAATGAAGGCAATCTGTATTCCTCATTCGGACTTCCAGAAATGAAGGGCTATCGAGATGCGACTAATGGGGAGCTTTCCCGGTATGGCAATCAAGCTAAATATACTTTAACACCCGATGCATTATACAATGATTCAAAAGCGAAAGACGGTCTGTGGCTCCAAACAAGCTTAATCGCAGACACAACGGAGTTCGAGGATTTAATTACTAAATCAGAGGACTTTTATGCGCCAAGCGGCTATGTAGAACGATTGGCGAAGATTCAAATCGATAAATACACGCCCTATAAACAGAAGAGTGATGAGATTCCCGGACTGTTTATGGACAATGATACCAGCCAAAAGATTACTCTAATGGAAACCTCATTGAAGGACTATGTTATTGCATCTACTGTTGAATTTATTACAGGCAAAAAAGATATAGAGAAGGATTGGGACAGTTATGTGAATGGTCTGAATGATTTGAAGCTTGCGGACTATTTAAGCCTTTACCAAAAAGCGCTCGATGAAGATGCGAAAAAGAAAAAATAAGTCACATAGATTCTGCCGATCCTTAAGGGTCGGCAGAATTTTACTAGGAAGGTGAGCAATGAATGAACTGGAATCATAAATTTCGCAGTTTATTTATTAAAGGGTTGCTGGTGATTACCTTGCTATTCTTCTGCCCCTTTATTGCGATGAGCTTTATTGTATATCAGCAAATTACCAAAAACGTAAAGAACGAGATCAGCACGGTTAACCAAAACTCATTGTTTCGGATTCGTGAAATGATCGATACCGTTTTTCAACAAGCAGAACGTTTGGCCTCAGAGTTATCGGAACACCCGGAAATCCAAGAATTCATGCAATCCTCTACACCTGAACAATATATTAATGAGGTATTCCGCAGTATTGATAACTCCATTAAAATGTTTAATCCAACTTTTCCATTTATCCATAGTATCTATATTTATTCTGGTAAAGAACAATACGTCATTTCAAATAGACGTACAGGATATGTGAAGTTTTCTCAGGATTTAGCTTGGGATAATATTCGAACTAGTCTGGATGATTCAGCATCTGAAACTTGGAATATGTCATCTTTTAAAGAGAACTCAAAGTCAATTTCGCTTATCAGACTGAATAAACCCGTGAAGCATGCTAAAACCGAAAAATCAGGCACCCTTTTTATTAATTTGGATATCACTCAGCTTGAAAAATTTATTGGACGAGCTAATCCAGGTTTAACGGATAATTTTTTGATTGTAGATCAAGTTGATAAAGTGATTTATAGCAATCACAAGAATGCAGAGGAATACAAAGAAGAGCCTTGGGATGGTCTTACTGAAGGTGGCAGTGTAATTAAAAAAATAGATGGCAGGATATATTTTGTTTCAGCTATAACATCAGTAACAAACTGGAAATATATTTCAATAGCTCCACTACGTAATTTTCAGGATAAAATCAATGGATTAAGATTGTTTTTAACCGTATTCTTTATTGTAGGTGCTGCAGTTATCCTGCTGGTTTCTTATATTGTGGCGAGAAGGACCTACCGTCCCATTCAGCAAATCCTCCATTTGATGGAAAATCCAATCGATTGGATAAAGGCGGATAAGAGCAAGGGAGATCTACGTGAATTAAGCTTCTTGGCAGAGAATATTACGAGCACGATGACTTCCAATCTTCAATTAGAACAGCAATTGGACGATCGAAATGCAGCTTTTCAGAAGCTGCAATTAGCTGCGCTTCAGTCACAAATCAATCCATTATTTCTCTATACGACCTTAGAAACGATTCGTCTATTGGCTGGAAAAATAATTGGTGCAAACAATGAAGTATCTACCATGCTGATGTCTTTAAGCGATCTTGTAGGCAATAGCCTGAATGCAGAAAGTCATTTGATTTCTTTAGAGTCCGAAATTAACCATGTACAGCATTATGTGCAAATTATGAAATACCGGTATAAGGATAAATTGAATGTAAATTGGGCTATTGATCCTACCTTACTAAATAACAAAATTGTGCAAATATCGCTTCAGCCGATTATTGAGAATGCCATCTATCATGGAATTAAACCAAAAAGGAAAAAGGGGAATATATGGATTCGCACTAGGGATATTACTAACGACCTCTTAATCGAGATTCAGGATGATGGGATTGGCATGTCTTCGGAATGTCTAAAGGATTTGAATAATAGATTAGCCAATAATAGCGAGGAGCTTGCCTACAAGAATATTGGGTTATTTAACGTAAATCAACGAATGAAGCTCATTTTTGGCAACAATTATGGCATTACACTTACCAGTGAGGTTAATGTAGGTACCTGTGTACGAATATGGTTTCCTAAATTGACATAATTGGCACCAATATGCTGGCGGTTGTTCCCGTTTCTGGCTTGCTCTCGATATGAATGCCATATCCATCACCGTACATCATTTGAATGCGTCGGTTAACGTTTTGCAGACCGGAGTAGCTTTCCAAATTTTCGAATGAATTATTAAGAGTTTCTTTAAGCTGTTGCAGCTTCAGTACTGACATACCAATACCTTGATCTATCACCTCTACAAGTAAACCTTCTTTAACCTCTCGACCCTCGATGTGAATAACACTTTTTTGCTTTCTGGGAATAATGCCATGGAAAATCGCGTTTTCGATCAAAGGCTGCAAGCAAATTTGAATGATTCTATAAGTGGATAGTGCAACTGGAATATTCCAGTGCATTTCAATTAAGCCTTCAAATCGATTAATGAGTAAATCTGCATATTTTTTGGCATTGTCAATTTCCTGTTCAAGCGGAATAAGCTCGGAAGAGAATGCGGCGCTTTGTCTTAATAAGTCAGATAAATTTGTAATCAAACTGGAAAGCTGATTTTTTCCATTTGTTGAGGATATCGCCATCCAATTAACCGTTTCGAGTGTATTGTAGAGGAAATGAGGGTTGATCTGAGAACGAAGGGCGTTAATCCGAGCTTGATTTAATAATATAAACCTTTCGTTAATTTTTAACTCAAGTTGTTTATTCGATTGGATAGTTCTCAGAAGGGTGCTGGTAATGTATTTAAGTTCATTCATTTTTGGTTGTTTTTTTGTTTTGTAGCGGAATTGCCATATATCTGGATTTTCGATGAGGGTCAAAATTTGCTTCAAGGGTGATAAGGTTCGAATGGAGATTAATACAGCAATAATTAATAAGCTTAGAGCAGTAAAGATAAGCAAGTTGAAAGAGAACTGGCGTAATCCTAAGTTGCTCTTCTCCTGCTGTTGGGGAGGAAGAAAGGAGATATACTTCCAATTGTATCGGTCTGATGTAATAGAGGCCATTGTATAAACATTGCCATCAAAATGGATCGACTGCATCAGGGTATTCTTCACAAAAGCTCGCTGGAACAATGAGGATTCCTTCATGAGGGGGAGTAAATACTGCGGATCCTCACTATACATGACAGTATTAGTTTCATCCATGATGTATAGGCTCTCCAAGGATTGGGCTTTCGTCCGTCCAATCATTTCACCTAATTTATTAAGATCAATATTTACTGTGACCGTACCTAACTGGGGGAAATATCTAACTATAGAAAGCATAGATTGAGATGACCGGACAACGGTGTCCTTCTTTTCGTCTAAGCAGCAGTTATGCATCGATCCTATATCTTTTTTGCTGGTTAAAGCCATTTGGTTAGATTGGGAATAAATTTCAATCGAATCGATATAAGTGTAAACGGATGTAAAGGAATAAAGCAGGCGTTGAATGGTATTGCGGTAATAGATAATTTGATTCGATAAGTCGGAACTATTAAAAGATGCCGAAAGCAACCGCATATCGGAGTTGACATAAAGAGTACGTGAAATGAGATCAGCTTGTTCAATTACATTATCTACAACATCTTTAATACGCATTAAGGAGCCGTGTGTTGTTTCGCTAATTTCACTTTCTAGCGCCCCGTTCAACTGACGATAGACAACAAAGTTCATAATAATATATGGAATAACGACGAGAAGAATAATAAAAAGTAAAAATTTAAAGAAGATTCTTTTTTTATTCATCCTCTGCTATCCTCCCATCAAAGACTATCAGGACAAATGAAAGGTTTCATCCTTCTGTCTGTTCGACTCTTTCTTTATTTTAATAAGCTCAATAGTCACAAGGCCAATCAATCTAGAGATCTAGTCCACACGAACTGCGACCTAGGATATCATATATGAATCTCTCACTTGAATTTTAACGAAATTAATGAAAATGTAACAGATCTAAAAATAACCTATTTGTGATAAAAAGTAACCTACTATTTTTTATCATGTTGTGGTATCTAATGTTAAAATTTGTTGGAAGAGGTGCTGACGTTGGTTTAAGTGCTTGGCACCACAACCACCAAGTTACTAATACGCCAGAGGGACATTTTCTAATAGGCGGACTAATGAGCTTTGGTTTAATCGTACGATCAATTTGGCGGAGGCGTATTATCCCAGCGCTAAAGATTTGGCGGCTTCTTTAAATCCAACGGCGATTAACATCGGAATTGCAGGCGGAGCAGCTATAGGCGGATTAGTTGCCGATCATAGCGGATTGATTTATATTCCAATAGCGGGCGATGACCTTTAACCTTTCCGGAGGTCTATCCACAGGTATTATTCATGTTTGGAAATCTAATAGCACAACTCAATTTATTCAGCAATCAGATATAACACCAATAAATGGTTCTTTTACAATCAATCTGGATGCTAATTCTATTTACTCTATAACGACAACAACAGGTCAGCATAAAGGAGCTGCCGTAGACCCGATTCTGGCTTTAAACTCTTTCCCAAGTCCCTATACCAACAATTTTGAGAATTATTTAGTCGGTGTAACACCTTGATATACACAGGATGAACAAGGAGCATTCGAGGTCGTCAATCGTTACGGCGGAGGCGGGAAAGCTTTACGTCAAGTAATCAACGGACCTCTAATCGAGTGGGATGTATGGAGCAGCTTCAAGCCTAATCTTAGCTCGTACACAGAGTTTGGAGATTTGCAGTGGAAGGATTTCGATTATAACTCTGATGTGTTGATTGAAAATTCAGGAATGGTATCCATTATTGGGCGAATCAGTGATAAAGGAAGAGTCAAACAGCAGGAAAGCTTACAGAAGGGTTATAAACTGGTAGTAGATAGCAGTGGCAATTGGAGTCTTCGCATAGGCGATCCTATTACCCCGGCAGCTAGTGAAATCGTGTTGGCTTCTGGAGCTGTCCCTTTCACGGCAAACACCTGGCACAACTTGAAGCTTAGCTTTACAGGCTCTAATATTAAAGCTTTTATCGACAACGCTCAGGTAGCTTCGGTTACCGACACGACTTATACAAAAGGCATGGTTGCCTTAGGCAGCGGCTGGAATTATGCGCAATATGATAATATTTCTGTGAAGGAAGCAGCTAAACCTAATCTTGCTTTAAATAAACCAGCTACTGCTGATAGTGAAGAAACCTCCAAATCACATGAAGCTGTAAAAGGAAATGATGGCAGTACTTCTACCCGTTGGACGGCAGCCAATGCAAGCTTAAACCATTGGTGGAAGGTAGATTTGGGCAGTTTAACCAGCTTGACAGGCAGCGAGGTAAATTGGGAGCATAACAATGTGTACAAATATAAGGTGGAAATATCTGCGGATAATTCAAGCTGGACAACGGTCGTCGATAAGACTGCAAATCCGCTCTCCCAGCAAGTCCAAAGAGATAATTTTACGGCCAACGGCAGATATGTGCGAATAACGGTAACCGGCTTATCAGCAGGAGAATGGGCCAGCTTTTACGAATTCAAGGTATTCTAACAGGATTGATATTCTCCATGGACGTTAGGTTACGATAGAAATGATACCTCAATAAACTAAACCCAGTCTGACACAATACTTTTGTGTTCTGGCTGGGCTTATATTATTTGAGTTGACTCATTCTATTTCATAAATGAAACGAAAGGTGAATGATGGTATTCGGGTATTTGGATCGATTGATTATAGGATCACTATGCTTTTGATCCAAAATTGTTTACAATATGTTTTCATAATCAGTAATTAGTTTAATTATAAGAGGGAAATATACTAACAGAAAGGAGCGACTGGAGAGAATGTTAAAGAAGCTATCTATATATCCGAAGCTTGTGATTTCCTTTCTTTTAGTCATCGTACCAATTTATACGCTAAGTCTTGCAATTAATCAATTTGGAAAAAATAGTGTAAGGGAGCAGATCACGCTCTCAATGAAGTCTCAGGTTCACTATTATTTAGATTCGTTTGAAGCCGAAATCCAACAGATTACGAAGCGGAAAAAAGAATATATGTTTGATGATGATTTGCAAAATTTAAGTGCGCTAGCACCCATTATGACTGAATTTGATAGAAGAGTTGCTATCCAAAGGCTGCAGAAAAAGATATCCCTTTTCAAGGAATCGAGCCGGTTTTTGGAAAGCGCAAAGCTCTATATACCGCTGATTGGTAAAACACTTTATCCCAACAGCTTTTCGGAAAGCATGAGCAATGATGAGCTGCAAGAGTTGATCGTAGAATCGAGTCCGCAGGCGTATCCTTCTGCTTTCTTCTATTCAAACGAACATTACATTATCAGCCAGCTTTACCCTGATCCTCTGCTGCCTCAACAAAGGCCGGTTTTTGCTTTAAAGTTGGAGCTGTCTAAGGATTCTATTCAAAAAACCTTGCAGGAAATTACAAAATATACCCAAGGCGAGGCAATTCTATTTAATGCCCGACAAAATTGGGAAATATCTGATTCCATCGACTCCATTGCGGGTACAGAAAATACAAGGGATTTTATACGTTCTATACCGTTGAATTCCACTGATAATAATCAAGGGACGATAAACTGGAAGGGTAAATCCTATTTGGTTACTTCGGAATATTCGCATATCTTGGGAATTACACTTTTGGTGACAGTGCCGGAGGATAAAGTTCTCGGACCATTAAATAAATATAATAAATGGCTTTGGCTTTTATCTGCTTTATCGGCATTCGTTGTTGTGGTATTTTCTTTTTGGATTTATCGTCTAATACAGCAGCCGCTGAAAAGACTTGTTATTGCTTTTCGGAGAGTAGAGCAAGGCAATCTAAAATTTAAAATCCATCATATAAACGAAGATGAGTTTCATTATTTGTATGAGCAGTTCAATCACATGTCGGATCAGCTGAAAAAACTAATTGATGAAGTATATGAGCAGCAGATTCGCAGTCAGCGATCGGAGCTTAAGCAGCTGCAGTCGCAAATTAATCCGCACTTTCTTTATAACAGTTTCTTCTCGATGAAAAGCTTGTTGCAGTATCAAAATACAGAGACCGCACTGAAGATGGCGGATTATTTAGGAGAGTATTTTCAGTTTATTACACGCAATGGGTCCAATGAAGTTACTTTAGAAGCGGAAGTTAAACACGCCTATATCTATCTGGAAATTCAGATGATTCGTTTCTCCAGGCGAGTAACGGCAGTGTATGAGGAGCTGCCTGAAATGTACCTTAACCTATTGGTACCTCGCCTTATTTTACAACCGATGATCGAAAATGCATTTAATTACGGTTTAAAGGATAAGGTCAAAGACGGTCGAGTTGAAATTCGGATTGCTGCCACTGAGGACAATCTTGTGATATCCGTCGAGGATAATGGCGATATACTGGATGAGGAATCTTTAAGGGAAATGAAGTCTTTGCTGGCATCCTCTAATGATGCAATGGAAACCACTGGATTGGTTAATGTCCACCGGCGCTTAAAAATAAAGTTCGGTGCAGACTCGGGTCTTTCCGTCTCGAGGAGTGAATTAGGCGGTTTAAAAATAGAATTGATAATCCAAGGATTCAAGAAAAGCGGGGGATACGCATGATTCGTATGTTAATAGTAGATGATGAAGAGATTATTGTGGACGGACTGGTCCAAATGTTTACTGAAGTCAGTCATTTAAGCTTGGAACTGCATAAAGCATATTCTGCTTTTGAGGCGTTAGAATGTCTGCAAAAAGTCAAAATTGATCTTGTGCTTACGGACATTCAAATGCCGGGTATGACGGGTTTAAAACTGCAGAAGGAAATTCTCAATCACTGGCCGCGATGCAAGGTTATATTCCTCACAGGCTTTAATGATTTCACCTATGCCCAGGAGGCCATTAGAAACAAGGGCTTCGATTACTTGTTAAAGACGGAAGGAAATCAAACCATTATCCGCACGGTTGAAAAAGCGATTGATAGCTTCACAAACGATCTGGAAACGGACAGGCTTATTCATAAAGCGAAGCAGCAAATGACTCATGCTCTGCCCCATTTACGCAAGGAATTTCTTCTAAATATTATTCAGGATGATCAGCGAAGCTTGCAAATTCTGCATAAGCAGATTGGTGAACTGAACATACCTCTACAGGAAAATTGTCCTGTGCTTCTAATCGCGGGAAGGGTAGATCGTTGGGAAGAGGATTATAGTCCATCGGATCAGATGCTGTTGCTATATGCGATACAGAATATTGCTGAAGAGTACCTCTCTCAATCTCTACAAGTGGTATCCATCGATTATGAGCGTTCGCGTCTACTTTGGTTTATTCAACCTAAACGGACATCGGAAGAAGCTTTCGATGAAGATAAAATCTGGAAATGGCTGCAACGGTTCGTTCAAGGAACTATGGAAGAAATTCAAAATACAACCAAACAAATTCTTAAGATAAAGGTATCCTTTGCCTTGGCGGCAGAGGCTGTTCCCTTTTCGAAGCTATCGGAGAAGTTCGAATCTTTACAATTTCTCTTTAGCAAGGGATTAGGTCTCGGAGAGGAATTACTGCTAGTTGAAGATACGAATGTCTCTGAAGGCTTACATGTGCAAATGGCAGATGTACAGCTAAGAACGAAGATGAGAAAGCTGGATGGGCTGAAGACTAATCTGGAAAGCGGACAGCAGGAAGAGTTCTTTCAAATTTACACAGAGATTATGACCCTCGATTTGGAACGGGTTCCGAATATGGAAAGATATCAGCTTCAGATCTATCATTCTCTGGTCTCCATTTTTATCACTTTTTTAAATGAATCATGGTCGGAATCGGAAATGGGTAGAAAAATCGACTTAAGTAAATTAACGCAAATGGGAAGTCATGACTCATGGAATGAAACTATCCAATATTTTGCTGATATGGCAAAAGTTGTTTTTATGGAAAGGTTGTCCGGTATGCATGAAATCGAAGGGCATTTGACCAAGCAAATTAAGCTGTATGTAGGGCAGAATTTATCCGGCGATTTATCCCTCACCCGGCTAGGCGAAGTGGTCATGCACAACCCAACTTATTTGTCGCGTCTATTCAAAAAGAATACTGGTGATAGCCTATCCGACTATATAACAAATGCCCGTTTGAATAAAGCGAAGGAACTGCTAATCGAAACCAATTTGAAAACCAATGATATTGCGTTGGCCCTCGGATTTGAGCATACTCAGCATTTTTATCGGTTTTTTAAAAGATGGACCCATATCACACCACAAGAATATAGAGAGCACATGAACAAGTAAATCAGTAAGGAAGTATTGAAATGGGAGCGAAAGTAAAGACGTGGTAGTAGAAAGTTGAAAGACGCACATCTTATAATATAGGAAGGGAAGATGATCTTCTTACATCAATTATAGGGGGAACGCAATATGAAAAGGAAAAGATTAAAATCATCGTTATTTATTGGGGTGCTGGCTATGTCCATTGTAGCTACTGGCTGTTCTACGAAAAATCCGGGTGAAGCTACCAATACGACTGATCCCGCTGTGTCGGCAACCAATAATAAACCTGTAGACCCTTTAGCCAAATATGACCCACCCATTGAGGTGACAATAGCAAGAGCTATCGATGCCGATTTAACATTCAAGGATGGAGAGTCTATCGATAACAATATTTGGACTAAAGCGATGGAGGACGAGCTGGGTATTAAGCAGAAAACAACTTGGTCTGTTAAAGGATCGGCTGATGAATATAATCAAAAATTAAGCGTTTCCATAGCAGCCGGCAATTTGCCTGATATGTTTTTGACTGATGCGATTAAGCTCAAGCAATTGGCTGATGCAGGCCAATTGGAAGATCTTACAGAGCTTTACAATCAATATGCAACTCCTTTTACAAAAGAGATATTAGGTCAAGATGGCGGTATGGCTTTGAAATCAGCAACCTTTGGCGGGAAGCTATTGGCAATACCCAATACGGATAGTGCTGCGGATACGGTGCCGTTAATGTTTATTCGTACGGATTGGTTAAAGAATCTAAATCTGACTGAGCCGAAAACTATGGATGATGTGTTAAAAATATCTGAAGCCTTTACCAAGAAGGATCCAGATGCAAATAAGAAAAGCGATACGTTCGGATTGGCTCTAAGCAAGGAATTATTTGGCGGTACGGGTGGAATTGTAGGCTTCGCAAACAGCTATCATGCTTATCCCAATACATGGGTTCCCGAAGCTTCTGGTAAATTGGTTTACGGCAATATTCAACCTGAGATGAAATCAGCGCTTGCCAAGCTTCAGGAATTGTACAATGATAAGCAAATTGATCCTGAGTTTGGGATCAAAGATGGCAATAAAGAGGCAGAGTTAACTGCCGGAGGCAAAATAGGAATGTTCTTTGGCGCCATGTGGACACCCTTGTTCCCATTGCAGGGCGGCAAGGATAAAGATCCGAATATGCAGTGGGGTGCCTATAAGATAATATCGGTTGACGATAAACCGGCTCTTGTTCAAGCTTCGTTCCCAGTAAGTCGATATTATGCCGTAAAGAAAGGTGCTAAACATCCTGAAGCGTTAATTAAGATCTTGAATCTTTACTCTGAAAAAATGTGGGGAGAAAAAGCCGAATATGAAAAGTACGGGATTGCAAAAGATGGAACACCCGTATTTAAATATTACTTTTCAAACTATTGGCCTGCGAGAAAAAATGTAGATATACAAACAAAGATTAAAGAGGCCTTGAGAACGAAGGATACAAGCAAATTAAATGCGGAGCAGCTTGTGAATTACCGGCAGGTCTTCGACAATTTGAATAAGAAAAGTACGAAGGACTGGGGCTACGAAAGAGTATTTGGCCCAGAGAATGATACTTCCTTTGCTGTAATTAATGAATATTTAAATAACAAGTCTATTCTAAATGCAGGCTTCTATGGTGCTCCAACTCCAACGATGGGAGAAAAACAAGCAACCTTGGATAAACTAGTTGTGGAGACATTTACTAAAATAATCATGGGTTCTGCACCTATTGATGACTTTGATAAATTTGTTTCCAACTGGAAAAGCTCTGGCGGGGACGAAATAACAAAAGAAGTTAACGATTGGAATGCTTCTAAATAGCAGAAGAGGAAGAGCGGTAAAGTCGGCTTGAAATTTGCTTTACCGCTCTCTAACCCTAACAGAATGGAGAAGAGGCTATGCTGAACAGTAGAATAAAACGGCAGTTCCCATTGCACTTGATGATTCTACCTGGATTCTTGCTCGTATTTATTTTTTCGTATATCCCCATATTGGGCAACGTCATTGCTTTTCAAAAATTTACTCCAACCGGGGGGTTTTTCAATTCCGCTTGGATTGGCTGGGGTAATTTTCATTATGTTTTTAGTTTGCCTGATTTTAATCAGGTGCTATGGAATACGGTATTTATTGCTTTAATGAAAATCGTGGCTGGACTGGTTGTTCCGATCACTATATCTCTATTGCTGAATGAAGTAAGTAAAGTATTCATTAAACGGGGTATTCAAACCTTGATTTATCTTCCTCACTTTTTATCCTGGATTATTCTTGGAGGGATAATGATTGATATTTTATCACCCTCTCAAGGGATCGTGAATCAGTTTCTGGGGTTATTGGGTATCGATCCTATCTTGTTTTTGGGAAATATCAAATGGTTTCCATTTGTGCTTGTGATCTCAGATGTGTGGAAGGAATTTGGTTTTAGCACCATTGTATTTCTAGCAGCATTAACAGCGATAAATCCGTCTCTTTATGAGGCAGCCAATATAGATGGCGCTAACCGATGGAAGCAAACTTGGCATATTACCTTGCCGGGGATGCTGCCGATCATCATTTTAATGGCGACATTGAGTTTAGGGAATGTATTAAATGCCGGCTTCGATCAAGTATTTAATTTATATAGTCCTTCCGTTTATCAAAGCGGTGATATTATGGATACCTTAATTTACCGAATCGGCATGTTGGATGCCCAATACGGCGTTTCAACGGCAATTGGATTTTTCAAATCAATTATTTCTCTCCTATTTATTTCGGTTTCCTATTGGTTGGCTTATCGTTTTGCCAATTACCGTATCTTTTAACCAAAGGATTGTGATAGCTTATGCATACATTGACTTGGGGTAGAAAGATATTCCATACTGCAAACTATTTATTTTTAATTGTTCTCTCCTTATTGTGTATTTTTCCGTTGGTTCATGTACTGTCCGTTTCTCTAAGCTCTAGCGGTGCGGTGACATCGGGTATGGTTAAATTTTGGCCTGTTGATTTCAATATTAAATCCTATCAATTTATCTTAAATACACCGGACTTTATTCATGCTTTAAGTATAACTGCAAAAAGAGTCATTCTGGGGACTTTAGTGAATATGGTATTGGCTGTTTTAATTGCTTATCCTTTATCCAAGGAATCCAGAGCTTTTATGTTTCGGACCTTTTATGCATGGTATTTTGTATTTACTATTTTATTTAGTGGAGGTCTGATTCCCTGGTATATGACGATTCGCTATACTGGGCTGCTGGATTCAGTCTGGGCACTAGTTCTTCCCGGCGCTGTGCCTGTGTTCAATGTGATTCTACTGCTTAATTTTTTTAGAGCATTGCCTAAAGAACTAGAGGAGTCATCTTTTATAGATGGAGCTGGTTATGTAACCGTTTTATGGAAAATTTATATCCCCTTGTCTTTGCCTGCCCTCGCGACTATTTCATTATTTACCGTCGTTGGCCATTGGAATGCTTGGTTTGATGGGCTTATTCTAATGAATACACCCGAACACTATCCTTTGTCCAGCTATCTTCAATCTGTTCTCTTCAATATTAATATGACTTTGGTAAGTAGTAGCAGCTCTCTGCAATCGCTGTCTGAAGTTTCAGATCAAACGGTCAAAGCAGCACAAATTTTCCTGGGTTCACTTCCAATTTTAATGATATATCCTTTTTTACAAAGATTTTTTGTCAAAGGAATAGTGCTTGGTAGTGTAAAGGAATAAGGGGAGGATATTGTATGGTGAGTCCAATTCAAGTCGTAGATTTAAGAGTTGAGAAGGCGGAAAATTCATTAGGATTAGAAGTCATTCAACCAGCCTTTAGCTGGAAGTTTCAAACGGATTCGGTAAGCCGTGGTTTACATCAGATAAGCTACCGAATCCTTGTCGCGGATTGTCCGGAATTGCTGGAGCAAGAAACGGCGAACATGTGGAACACGGGGCTAGTGGTGTCCGGTGAACATACGGCAGTCATTTACCAGGGTGCCCCACTTCTTGCGGGACGAAGATATTATTGGAGGGTGCAGATGGGTGACAGCACCGGTCATATTAGTGAATGGAGCAGCACCGCCTCTTGGGGCATGGGGATGCTTAATAAAACCGATTGGCATGCCGATTGGATCGGACTTACGGAATCTCTTGCAATAGCTTGGACACCGGAAGGAGGCACGCCTGGTGTGGGTCCGTTGCCGATTTTTCGTCATGAATTCATGCTGGACAGCCCAGTAGAACGTGCAACTGCCTATATATGTGGATTAGGTCAGTTCGAGCTTCGCATGAATGGGAACAATGTAAGTCAGCATGTTTTGGAGCCTGGATGGACCGATTATGATGAAACATCTCTCTATTGCACCTATGATGTCACAGACCGGTTAACTGAAGGGCAGAATGCAATTGGTATTATGCTTGGCAATGGATTCTATAATGTAAAGGGTACACGCTATGTAAAATACCAAGGCAGCTTCGGCCTCCCGAAGGTCATTATGCAGTTGGAGATTGAGCTTGTGAACGGTCAAAAGGTTCGTGTTTCTAGCGGAAGTGATTGGCTTATCGCCCCGGGACCTATCGTGTTCTCTTGCATTTATGGCGGAGAGGATTACGATGCTAGGCTCGATTTATTTGGCTGGGATCAACCCAATTTCATCGTAACTGATTCATGGACGCCAGCGGATCTTGTTGAACCGACCAAAGGCAAGCTACGCAGCTATCCTATACCGCCTAATAAGGTAATGAAAACTTATACAGTTAAGGATATCAAGGAACCGTCTCCAGGCATATTTGTCTACGATTTGGGTGTTAATTTTTCCGGCAGACCGAGTATTCGCGTAAAGGGAGTAAGCGGCGCTACTATCAAGCTGCTGCCGGGAGAAGTGCTGGATGAGCAGGGGCATGTTTATCAGGAATGGACGGGGTCACCAAATTCTTTTTCATATACATTGAAAGGGGAAGGAGAAGAATCGTGGCATCCGAGGTTTAGCTATCATGGATTTAGATATATTCAGGTTGAAGGCGCCGTTCCGTTTCGGGAGTCTGATTCTGGTCTAACATTACCACCGGTAATGCTGGAGCTTTTTGGTGAAATGATATATCCCGACTTGAAGGAAGCTGGAAGCTTCGAGTGCTCTAGGGCAGATTGGAACGGAATCCATGCTATTATTTTGCAGGCAGTGCTGAGCAATATCAAAAGTGTGTTAACCGACTGCCCGCATCGAGAGAAGCTGGGCTGGCTTGAGGAGCATCATCTAATGGGTCCATCCATTTGGTACAATTACGATTTATCGGCTCTTCTTCCAAAAATGTTCATGGACATGCATGAAGCGCAGCTTGAGAATGGGCTTATACCGGATATCGCACCGGAATATACTGTATTCTCAGATGGGTTTCGCGATTCGCCAGAATGGGGAAGCGCCTATGTCATCACGCCTTGGTTTTATTACAATTGGTATGGACAGGATCTCCGCATATTGTCAAGACATTATGACTCAATGAAGCGGTATGTAAATTATTTAGCCTCCAAAGCGCCAGATTATATAATCCGTCATGGCTTAGGCGATTGGGGAAATGTATGGCAGAATACGGATGGGAAGGATCGAACTCCTATCGGGATAACAGCCACAGCAACCTTTTATTATGATTGCATAATTTTGTCCCATATTGCCCACTTGCTTGGTAAAGAGCAGGATGTACTGGGATATAGGAAACTAGCAATAGCTGTGAAAGAGGCATTCAACCGTGAATGGTTTAATGATGAGCAGAAAAGCTATGGCTCTGGATCCCAAACATCATTTGCCATGCCGCTCTCACTTGGAGTTACGACTCTAGAAACTACTCAAGCCGCACTGGAAGGACTTATCAGTGAACTGAAGAAGCGAGGGTACGTCATCACTAGTGGAGAAATCGGTCATCGCAATGTTCTTACAGCGCTGGCCCGGTTTAATCGATCGGATGTCATTCAGAAAATGCTTGAGCAAACCAATAAGCCTTATTATCGCTATCAAGTTGCACATGGAGCTACAAGCCTGGCTGAATATTGGGATGGACCCACGATTGGCCATTCGCAGAATCACTTTATGATGGGACATATTGAAGAATGGTTTTACTCCGCTCTTGCTGGGATTCAAATTGATTATGACGGCACAAGAGAGCATCCGATCACAATTAAACCATATCTCGCTCAAGGAATTGATTGGGTAAAGGCATCTCATAGTTTACCACAAGGAAGTTTAGATGTTCAATGGTGCCAGAAGCCAAATGGATGGCTGGAATTGACTGTGGATATCCCAATATCAGCTTATATTGTAATTTGCATTCCGACAACGGATGTAGGAAGTGTAACTGAGAGCGGCAGTCAGCTTGCCTTGGTATCTGGAATTAAGCTAATCAATGAGAAAGATGGATGTGTGAACGTTAGGGCAGGATCGGGCAAATATACATTCCGTTCTTATGTTCAAGGATAAAGCGAGATTTTGCAGATTGTTGAAGAAGCCTAATTCTTATTCGTCATGTTTAGTGAAAAATGAAGATGGAGTAGGTTAGGTACCAAAAATATAAAAGATCGCATTCCAAACCATCTTGGCCAAATGGTGCGATCTTCTTCATATTTTGGCATTCAGCTGTGAGCATTTGCTATATTCTATGCAGTAGCCTATTGGAACACATTCTTTACGGCTGTGCTTTATATCAATGATACTGCAAAGTGGCCCTTGCAAATATTCTTGCAAAATTTGTTGAGCGACTCTTCAACAGCGCTTGGTGTAGATTCATTTGTTGATCTTAATATGCGGAACATACCGCCTGAAACGAAGAAAATGGCCTCAATAATCTTATCAACAATCCTGATTCTCATGGTTTATCCGTTCCTTCAAAAGTACTTTGCCAAAGGTACTATGGTAGGTTCTGTGAAGGAATGATAATATAATTAAATCGAAACAGGGAGGAAAAAAATACCTAGTAAAAAGAAATGGCTGCTTCCGCTGTATTAATTTCTTTATAGGTAGTTGGAGAGAAGCCTGTTTGAGCCTTGAAAAGCTTGGATAAATAAAAGATATCAGAGACTCCGACCTTAACACCAATTTCGGATAAGGAGAGGTTTGTAGAATTGAGGAGCCGTTTAGCCTCCTCAATTCTTTTTTTATTAATATATTGAATGGGGGTTGTCCCCATATTCTTTTTGAAGAGC
This sequence comes from Paenibacillus psychroresistens, assembly GCF_009728935.1. Taxonomy (GTDB): domain Bacteria; phylum Bacillota; class Bacilli; order Paenibacillales; family NBRC-103111; genus Paenibacillus_AC; species Paenibacillus_AC psychroresistens. The sequence continues at coordinate 2,206,521 of NZ_CP034235.1, forward strand.
CGTATAAAATAATTAGGGTGTAGATATGAAATAGCTGCAAGCTTATTAATCGTTAGGTTATGGTGGAAATTTCTATTGATATAATTCAGTGTTGTATTAAGAATTCCAATTGTCTCGGAATTAGGACTGTTGAAGGTTGCTAAAACGGAATGCTCTAAATAATAAGATATTAATCTCAAGAGAGCAGATTTTAGCAGTAACGAAGCAGAGAGAGCTGAGCTTGATTGGTGAAGGAGCAGCTCGCGAAAGATACTCTCTAAAAGTACAAAGTCTGTAGTCTCCATTAAATAAGGCATTTGAATTAAATCAAAAAGATTCAAATTGCCAATTTTAGCCGTGAAATGGCACCAATACTTAGTATAGACGTCATCATTGATTAAGGAATAGGATTGCTCAATTCCCTCAGGCATCAAAATCATTTGCTTTGACTTGGGATAGAACTCAGAATCACCAATTTTGATCCAGCCATCTCCATCACAAATCAAATAGAACTTATTATAATTCGGGATATAATCGATTTCTCTCCAGTCCATCAACACTCTATTGTAACCAATAGCATTAACGTCAACTTGAAGGTTGGATAGATAGCTTTTGATTAAATGCTGCTTAGCAATATCCATTTTTCAACACCTTAATAAGAAGTTTATTTTATACAAAACAAGGTTAGCATTGTATATTCAAATGATAACATAGAAGTGCTACGATTATCATGCTTCATTTGAGGAGATCATATGAGCGCATATAATGGAAGAGGTGAATTGGGATGGCATATACCCACATTACTAAAGGTCCGTTTAAACCCTCGTTTGAATCATTAAATCAGTTTGAATGTCCAGAATGGTTTCGAAATGCAAAGCTTGGAATCTGGTCGCATTGGGGTCCCCAATCGGTACCTATGTATGGAGATTGGTACGCTCGTGGAATGTATCTGGAAGGAACGGAATTCTACCGCTATCATACACGTTATTATGGGCATCCGTCTCACTTTGGCTTCAAAGATATTGTACAGTTGTGGAAGGCGGAGCACTTCGATCCGGAAAGCTTGATGGATTTATACGTTAAAGCAGGTGCCAAGTATTTCGTCGCTCAAGCCATGCATCACGATAACTTTTTTAATTATGATTCAAAGATTCATAAATGGAATTCGGTTAATATAGGACCTCAGAAAGATATTGTAGGTCTTTGGAAGGCAGCGGCTGTCAAACGAGGCTTGCCTTTTGGCATTACAGAGCATTTAGGGGCAACGTTTAGCTGGCTGAGCGTGGCTAAGGGTAAGGATAAAGCGGGCCCATTTGCCGGACTGCCCTATGATGGAAACGACCCTACTTTTGAGGATTTCTATCTCCCTAATCACGAGCATTATGATTCTACAAGGAGAATGTACGATTTAGAACCATGGTACAGTACTAACCCATTATGGCATCAGAAGTGGTTTGATGTGGTAAAGGAGATTATTGATCTCTATCAGCCTGATCTTTTGTATTCCGATGGTCCATTGCCTTTTGGCACCGATAAAAGCGTACATGGTGATGGTTCCTATGAGGCGGGACTTAATGCAGTAGCCCATCTTTATAATACGAGCGCAGTTAATCACGGAGGGGTCAATCAAGCGGTTTATAACCAGAAGGATAGGCGCCAGGAGATTTTCTCAATTGGCGTATTGGATATTGAGCGCAGTCAAGAAGCGAGTATTAAACCACAGGTTTGGCAGACGGATACTTGTGTTGGTCACTGGTTTTATGATGTACGCAGCGAGTATAAGAAACCAGGCCACGTTATTGAAATACTGGTTGACATTATATCGAAAAACGGCAACCTTTTATTGAATCTTCCTCAAAAGCCAGATGGTACACTAGATGATGAATGTACTTTTATTCTAACGGAAATGGCCAAATGGAATAAAGTTTGTGGAGAAGGAGTTTATGGCACACGTCCCTTCCGTATTGCTGTTGAGGGTCCTGCTAGTGTTGTCATTGATGGGTTTAAAGAGGAAGCCGTGTATTGGACGTATGCAGATTTTCGCTTCACCCAAAAAGGAAATATTTTATATGCTTTTCAAATGCGTTGGCCAGATAACAACAGAGCTGTTATTCATTCTCTTACAACTGCTGAGAAAGTAAAATCCGTACGGCTTTTGGGTTTTGGCGAAGTTCAGTTCGAACAGCCATATGGAACACTCGTGGTAAGTCTGCCTGATCATCAGCCTACAAAGTATGTGAATTGCTTAGCTATTGAACTTTAATAAATAAGCGAATTATCAACATTTAATGGGGGAAGCAGCATGCATAATGCAATGGAACTATCAAAATCCGGTTTATGGGGAGATCAAGGAGATGGCACCTATATCAATCCTATTCTGCCAGGAGATTATAGCGATCCTGATGTTATTGGAGTTGGCAGTGATTATTACTGCATTTCCTCTACCTTTCATTTATCTCCAGGAATGATTGTTATGCATTCCAAAGATCTTGTGAATTGGAGCAGTATCGGGCATGTCGTGGATGACATAACTCAGATTAGCCCGAAGCTGAATTATGATAAAATGAACCACCACGGCAGAGGAATTTGGGCGGGGGCAATTCGTTTCCACAATGGCAAGTTTTGGGTGTATTTCTGTACACCTGATGAGGGTTTTTTTATGAGTACGGCAACAAACCCTGAGGGGCCATGGGAACCATTGCAGCACATATGGGATGTAGCTGGTTGGGATGATTGCTGCCCATTCTGGGATGACGATGGACAAGGCTACTTAGCTACCACTCATTTTGCAGATAACTATCAGATGCATCTGATTAAGATGAGTAACGATGGCAAACAACTATTAATGGAGAGCGATGTTATTTTTCATCAATATAAAGGCAGTGAAGCAAGCAAGCTTTATAAAATAAACGAGCTTTATTATTTTTTCCATAGTGAGATTAGGGTTGAATCAGGTAATGAGGTGAGAGTTGTTATGATGCTGCGAGCTTCCAGCCTATATGGCCCCTATGAAGAAAAGGAAATTCTGCATACGCATGGTGAGGAATTGGATCGGGAGCCTAATCAAGGGGGATTAGTGCAAGCTCCAACGGGTGAATGGTTGTTTATTACCCACCATGGATCATGTGGATATTTGGAAGGAAGAACTTTGAGTTTATTGCCTGTAACTTGGATGGATGGTTGGCCTATTATTGGAGAAGACATTGATGGTGACGGCATTGGCGAAATGGTTTGGGGAGGGAAAAAACCGATAGCAGGCTACCCGATTGTACTTCCTAATCAAAGCGACGATTTTAAACATCCCAAGCTCAAGCATCATTGGGAGTGGAGTCATCAGCCAAGATCAGACAAATGGTCGTTAACGGAAAGACCAGGATTTTTAAGGCTGCATGCTTGTATTCCTCTGGAGATTGGGAATTTTTTTACGGTTTGTAATGTGCTGACTCAAAGAGCAATGAAAACCGCTAAAAGCGAAGTCATTGTCAAAATAGATCTAACCGGCATGGAAGATGGACAGGAAGCGGGCATATGCCATATGGGAACCCAATATTGTACTTTAGGAGTTTGCCAGCAAGGCAGTATAAAGCGTTTAAAATACAATGATACAGGGACGTGTTCTGACGGACCCATAATAGAAGGTTCATTCTTATGGTTGAAGTCTTCTTGGAATCTTGATGGGATCCATACTTATGCATATAGCTTAAACGGGGAGGATTTCCAAGATTTTGGCGGACAGTATCAGTTAAACTGGGGATTCTATAGAGGGGATCGAGTAGGCTTATATTGCTATAATGAAAAAACCGAAAAAGGATATTTGGATGTAGAGTGGTTTCAATATCATTATCTAAGTAACTGAAAATGTATTTAAGCTTTAAGAAAGTAAGGCTATTGAGTAACCATTATGTACGAGTATGTATTTCGTTTGGATTCCACTCGACATACATATTCTCCGCTAAGGTTTCTTAAAGGCCTTTTTGGCATAGAAATATGAATTCCAAACCTCTGAATAATTGAAAACGCTATCAAAATACTATGAGTTAATAGGGGGACAAAAAATATGTCCATTTTTTCTAAAATATCGAGAAGATTTCTAATTTCATACATCATTATTCTAATCATTCCTAATATCACAGGTTATATTTCTTATCGGGTTTCGATTGATGCTGCCAAGGCTAGTTCAATTGAAGCCAGCTTAATGCTGTTAAAGCAAAGTAAAGAAGTATTAGAGCGTCGAATGGCTGAGGTAGAAGGCTTTACCAGGCAGCTGTCCATAAATCAGGATATGATCAAACTTATTAATGAAAGAATGCAAGGAAATCTTTATAACGTTTATGGTTTGTGGAAAAACGCAAGAGATATGATCTCCTATAGCCAGACAAATGACTTTTTGGAGAATTTCTATATTTATCTAAATAATTACAATGTTATCCTCGCACAAGGCTCTGCATTTTATCGATTGGAGCATTACTACGAGCTTTATCATTATAATAATCTTAGCTTTAATGAATGGGAAAAAACATTTCTGCATCAAAGTCATCATAGTGAAATTTATCAGCTTAGCCCATTCACGAGAAGAACGGAACAAACCTCTGTTATTACCTTTATCCAATCACTGCCATTGGATAGCTTTAATAATCCACAGGCTACCGTAGTGATCGTAATAGATGAGAAGAAAATAAGCAGCTTTCTGGGAAGCATTTCGGATCAGTATAATGGGTGGGCTCACATTACGGATAGCAAGGGAAATACATTGCTCCAAACAGGCATTGACGATACGCAGTTTAAGGCTCTTTCCCTCAGCCAATTAGAAAAAGGCTCCGAATCTAGTGAACAACGCAATAATACTATAATAATCTCTATACGCTCTGAAAAGAATGGTTGGCTATATACAGCGGGCATACCTAAACAAACCCTGATGAAAAAGGCCAATACAATTAAGCATATTACTTGGAGCTTAACTGCTGTTGAATTATTGGTTGGATTATTAATTGGCTTCTTGCTTGCTTATCGGAATAGTGCTCCGTTAAAACAATTGGAGAATGATTTGAAACGGCAAATCCCGCTTCTAAGAGATGCATTCGTTAAACGGCTTATCGCTAGTGAATTCCAATCTACTCAAGAAATAATGGCAATCGCTGCTCAGACCAAGGTTGGTTTAATAGGGGATTTTGGAAATGTCGGCATTGTGCAAATAAATGGATATGGGGGGATTGATAGTAAGGAAATCCTCAATGAATTAAGCGTAGCCCGTCTGGTTGTGAAAAAAATGCTGGAGGAAATCGATAACAGTCAGATGATGACTAATCTGGGTTCTGATCAGATCGTCATTCTGTTTACTTCCTCAAGTGAGTTGGATGATTTATGGCAAAGAAAGGTTGAGCAAATATTGGAGCGGCTTACATTTATAGCTGATAGAGATTATCGGATGTCTATAACAGTAGCTATGGGCTCTATGTATCAATCTCTTTTTGATATTAGCCGCTCGTTCGATGAAGCTAAGCAAGCTATAGAGTATGCGATTTTTACAAATAAGGACGGGACGATTTGGTATCAGAATATTACCAAGGAAACCGTTATGTACTATTATCCTATCGAATTGGAGCAGCGTTTACAGAATACTATTAAAGTCGGTGATTTCGAAGAGGTTAAACGAATTATAACGAACATTTTTCATTTGAATTTTGAAGTAAGGGAACTCTCGTTAGACATGAAAAATCAGCTCATAGGGGAGCTAAAGGGGACAATGCTGAAGCTTCTCGATCAAAAAACCTTTCAAGATTCTGAGTTAACCTGGGTAATAAAAAGTGAAATCGTTCAAATTCTACCGACGGATGGAATTGAACAGTTCAAAATCGATATGGAGAAGGCAATCGAGAAGCTGTGCAACTTGATTGTGAAGCGAAAGCATGAGCAATATAACGAAACTATAGATAAAATTAAGCGATATATCGAAGAAATGTATATGGATCCTGAATTGTCGCTTTTTCGAATAGCTGAGCAGGTAGGCAAACAGGAGAAATATATTTCGCAATTCTATAAAGAACAAACAGGAGATAACTTATCGGATTATTTAGAAAAATTAAGAATTTCTAAAGCATCGGAATTGTTAACAGAAAAGAGGTTGACGATCGATGAAATTGCTTTGAGTGTTGGCTATCATAGCTCCCATTCCTTTAGAAGAGCTTTTAAACGTATTTTAGGTATACTGCCAAGTACTTACAGGCAATCTGATGAGTAAAACAGTATGAAACCAGGAAATACCACAATTCCACAGAAAAGATATGTCCGTTTTACGGTCATATCTTTTTGTAGATGGAAAAAGGCACTTTTAAGGATAATTGTACCTAGTTAAAAACAAGAGAAAAGCACCTTTAATTTGAAATGTACCTATACTCCATGCAGGAGTAATCCTATAATCAGAAATTGTAAGCGCGAACAAATCGCTATGAAGTAGAAATGGCAGGGGTGGTTACTTTGGATACGATTATTGAAACGAAACACGAAGTTAAGAGAAGGAGTGGAAAATCATCTAATCTGCGAGCAATTGCGAGGAAGAGCTTTAAACGACATTGGCAGCTATATTTGCTTATAATCCCACCAGTAATTTTCTTTCTTGTTTTTAAATATATTCCGATGTTCAATGCAGTACTTGCATTTAAGGACTACAACGTGATTAAGGGGATATGGGGCAGCCCCTGGGTCGGTACCCGATATTTTAAATTGTTTTTCGAGAATCCGGCTTTTTCCACTTTGATTAAGAATACCCTTCTTATTTCTTTGTTTCAGTTAGCCATTGGCTTTCCTATTCCCATTCTGCTGGCAATTGCACTTAATGAAATCAAAAGCAGACGCTTTAAACGTACCGTTCAAATGGTAACCTATGCACCCTATTTTATATCGACCGTCGTCATGGTCTCCGTCATCATACTGTTCCTTTCCCCACGTCTAGGGATTATCAATACAATTATGAACTCGTTGGGAATCGATTCAATTAATTTTCTAGGAGTTTCAAGCATGTTTCGCTCGATTTATGTGTTTTCAGACATTTGGCAAACAGCCGGATACTCAGCTGTTATCTATTTGGCGGCTCTCTCAGGTGTGGATCCTTCTTTATATGAAGCGGCAAAAGTGGATGGAGCCTCCCGTATTCAAAAAATATTAAATGTTGATCTTCCTGGTCTGATGCCTGCAGCCATAATAATTCTGATTCTTAGTGTAGGGAGTATCATGGCGATAGGTTTTGAGAAAATTTATTTGCTGCAAAACCCGTTAAATCTGGCAACATCAGAAATCATTTCAACTTACGTTTATAAAATCGGGTTGCTTAATGCAAATTATAGCTTTGCAAGCGCTGTAGGATTATTCAATTCCATGATTAATCTCATTCTTCTGCTTATGGTTAACACATTGGCAAAACGATTTTCCAATAACAGTTTATGGTAGAAGACATCTTAAGGAGGAAATCCGAATGAAGCAGAAACAAACTATTCAGGAATCGTTCGGAGATCGAATATTCCTTGTGCTGGTTTATGTATTTTTAACCCTTATCTTGCTAGTTGTCTTATATCCGCTAATTTATATCGTGAGTTCATCATTTAGCAGCGCGGCTGCCGTTTCATCTGGGCGAGTATGGCTGTGGCCAGTTGATATATCCCTGAAAGGATATTCTACCGTGTTACGAAATTCGCAAGTCATCAGCGGATATGGAAATTCGTTATTCTATACTAGCATAGGAACACTGATTAGCGTCACGTTAACCATCATGATCGCTTACCCTTTATCCAAAAAAACATTTTTCGGCAGAAAAGGTTTAATGATTTTCATTACATTTACAATGCTTTTCTCAGGTGGGCTGATCCCAACTTATCTTGTAGTAAAGACATTAGGGTTGATCGACACTCGTTGGGCACTTCTGCTTCCGAATGCAATCTGGGTCTGGCAGGTTATTATCGCGCGGACTTTTTTTCAATCATCAATTCCGGATGAGTTATCTGAAGCGAGTGAGATGGATGGATGCAGCGACTTTCGATTTATATTCAGTATCATTCTCCCGCTTTCCAAGCCAATTATCGCAGTATTAGCTTTAATGTATGCCGTTGGACAATGGAACGCATACTTTGATTCTTTGATTTATTTAAAATCGCAGGGATTATACCCGCTCCAGCTGATCCTGAGGAGCATTCTAATTCTCAACAATGGCACCGGTAGTGTGGATGCAGGGAAAATAGTCGAAAGACAACAGATGGTTAATCTTATGAAATATTCACTTATTGTGGTGGCAAGCTTACCTGTACTTATCATCTATCCTTTCGTTCAACGTTATTTTGTGCAAGGGATGATGATTGGATCAGTTAAAGGCTAATAGTTACCGCTATAAAAGGGGGGATCTATATGTAAGATCAGCTGTGGAAATGTCATAATATTCACTAAAAATTATGGATGAAAAGGGAGAGGTTGCTATTGAAAAATTATTTAATGACTCTGACTGCAGCAGTTTTAGTATTTGGTATTATTGTATCAGGTTGCTCCAGTACTAAAAAAGATGCGGACAATACAGAGAATACGGCTGCAGCTACAAATGGTAGCGAATCCGCTAAAGTGGTAAATATAAGTGTTTTTGCACAGCAAGGCACGGATCAGGATTTGAAGACAAATTTGTTTACTAAAGTCGTCGAGGAAAAAACCAATGTCCATTTTGATTGGACGACAGTACCTTTTGATGGAGCAGCTGAAAAAAGGCAGATTTCGCTAGCTAGCGGAGATTACCCAGCCTTGTATATGCTTATTCCATGGGTTGATAAGTTCTCCCAAACGGATTTGATTCGTTTCGGCAACCAGGGTGTACTTGTCCCATTCAACGATTTGATCGCTAAATATGCGCCGAATATCCAAAAAGTCATAGAATCAAATGAGTACTATAAAGCAATGAATACTGCGCCTGACGGCAAGATATATGGCCTCAACCAATTAAATGAATGCTTCCATTGTTCATATCCCAATAAAATGTGGTTGAACACTAAATGGCTGAAACAGCTGAATCTTGAAGTGCCTAAAACGACCGAGGACTTTAAAAAAGTGTTGGAAGCATTTAAAACACAAGATCCAAATGGCAACGGCAAGAAGGATGAAGTTCCATTGAGCGGTTCCACAGAAATCTACGGTGTACATGTCATCCCGTATCTGATGAACGGATTTATTTATGACGATGACAGAACGTATCTGACCCTTAATGGCGGCAAGGTGGATATTGCAGCCAATAAGAATGAATGGAAAGAAGGCTTAACGTACATCAAGTCATTGTTTGATGAAGGCTTGATTGACCCGGGTGCATTCAGCCAAAATGCAGAAGCTTTTAAGAAAATTGGCGACAATGCAGATGCACAGCTTCTTGGTGCTGGTGTTGGCATGCATCCTGCCATTTTTGTTAATACAGCGCCAGGTAACAAATTCGGCAATGATTATAATCCTATTCCACCGTTGACTGGACCACATGCAGCGTATTCGACTTATGTCTATCCAGTCGATCCAGGAGCAACATTTGTCTTAACCAACAAAGCTAATGAAGAACAGCAAATAGCTGCAATTAAAATGCTGGACTATGTTTTCACTCAAGAAGGACAGCTTTTAGGTAATTATGGGGAAGAGAATATAGATTGGACAAAACCAAAAGCCGGAGATGTAGCGATTGAGAAAAGTGCAACGCCGATTTTTGCTACAATTGCTTTAAAAGATGGGGAAAAACCGCACAATAGCTCATGGGGTGCTTTAGCGCAATACAATCACAGCAAGGATTTTCGTAATGGATGGGTTCAAGCGACCGATATTTATGGATCAACGGGTTATGAGCGCAGACTTCAAGAAGCAACCAGTCTATATGACGGGCAACAGCCAGAAGAAGTATTTCCACATTGGGCTATTTGGATTGACCCTGCTGCATCTGACCAAGCGAGCATGATGCAAACGAATATTAAGGATTACATCGATCAGAATGCGCTTCAATTTGTAACAGGCGGGAAAAGCCTAGAGAAGGATTGGGATTCCTATATTAAAGGACTTGAAGCTTTAAACTTGAAAGGTTACTTGGAGATCATGCAGAAGGCGCTTGATTCATCAACTGCAACTAAGTAATAATCCCAATTCATTTAAAGCAGCCATGAAGACGTCTCTATCGAAGGATAGGACGTCTTTTCATGTAGGTCCTGTAAAAAAAGTATTAAAGGATTCCTCAGAGCAGATCCGCAAACAACTTATGTTTTCCGCTTTGATAACTGAGAACCATTCTTTCTGTTTGGGGACACGATGTAAATCAATTCGGCGCGCAATATTGCTATGTGGATGTTAGACGATGCTAAGAAACGTACGGCTTCATGCTGCGCGTTTTTTTATTGTATTAAAACATAAATGGACTATAAAAATGAAGAAAGTATTATATCTCGGAAAAAACAGTTGTTTTATAATTTATGTAAGCACTTACAAGAAATCAATAGGAGGTTAGATTTTTTTAAGAGGTGTAAGCGCGATGCTAAAATGGATTAAGGAAGGGATGAAAATAATGAAGGTCACACAATTATCAAAGCTTGCTGTAATTGGATCTGCAGTTGTTTGTGTTTTTATTCTATCAGGTAGTGGTGCTGCTCATGCAGCGAGAGATCCTTGGACTTCTCCATTCTCACAGAACAGCATATGGAATATGCCGATTGGTTCTAATGCTTCCTACCAATCCTTTGGGCATTTCCCAGTAGGCAGCTATGTTCATGCGGATCCAGAATATCATGTGAAGACTTACTCAACGGATCCAATCCGAAATATATATGGAGTTCCCAATTGGACTAGCAGATGCAGCGATACATCCAATCTACAAGGTACAATCAATATTCCTGATGATTTTATCGTTGCGGATGCGACAACAAATCCATACAGTACACCAAATAACGTTGCAGCTTTTCTAAAACCAGATGGACATACTCTTATTCAGTTAGAACCGCTAACTCGTTGTACCGCTGGAGGCAATGTTTTTGGGTATCGTTGGTCGACAGATTTGGATATTCAAGGGGAGGGAATAGGAGGAACCCATTGGGGCTCAGGACTATCTGCTATAGGTGGCTCCATTAGACATGGTGAACTCACAGGAACGGCCCCAATTAAGCATGCACTCAAATTAAATGTTTGGGGGAATTATCTATATTATAACAACTCGGATACTACCAAAGGCTATCGATGGCCAGCAGATCGATCAGATGCAGGTGCACCAAGTAACTATCACGGTACGAATCCGAAGATTGAAATGGGTGCTTTAATGGCAATTTCTCCAAGTGCTACGGAATCATCTCTAGGTTTACAAACAGTAGCAGGTAAAAAGCTGTTCCATGCACTTCAAGACTACGGGGCTTACATTGCTGATGATACGGGTTGGGATGCCTACGCTTTCAGTTTATCAGTTGAGGCTATGAATGAGTTCGAAGAAGTGAACGGATATTCTTTTAATCAAGGTTCTTCTGCAACGGGCAATTCAAAGGTATACTATGATGATTTTAATAAACTAATTACAAACTTATATGTAATCGACAACAACAGCTCCACCAATGTTGGCGGGGGAGGTACGCCGAGAGCTGTACTTGCCGATGCTGCATTTAGCGCGATGGATAACACAGCACCGAGTGTGCCAACTAATTTTCAGCTGACTAGTAAAACAACTAATTCAATTTCATTGTCATGGACAGCTAGTACGGATAATGTTCGCGTAATGGAATACGATATATTTAATGGAAGTCAACTCTTAGGATCTACTTATGGCAAAACTTCCTTGACTCTTAACAATTTAACTATAAACACAACTTATTTACTTAAGATAAGAGCAAGGGATACGGGACTGAATGCATCTGCTTTTACGACTCCTATATCTATGACGACTTATGATGGTTACTCTGAGAATTTTGATGATGGAGTTGCTCAGAATTGGAGTTTAGGAACGGGTACACTCGTGGAATATCAGAAGCTGAAAATGACCAACTGGGGAGGGACGACATCGGGGATTTATAGCAACCGCGTTTTCTCTGCACCTAACACAGGAAACAATTATGTCTATCGTGTGAAGCTGCAAACCGATGCTAGTGATAATAATGGGAAAACGAGGGTTTACTTCAATTATCTCGATACTAGCAATACGTATTACGTACAGTTAGGAGGAGGAACAAGCAATTCTGTTGAACTGAAAAAGGTAGTTGGCGGGATAGAAACAACTTTAGCATCGTATGGAGCTTATGAGATTAAAAACAACTCTTGGCCTAAGCTCGAAATTAAATATGAAAAAGGTGGATACATCACGGTCAAGGGTATTCGTGCTGGCACAACAACTACACTTTTTAATCTTGTTCAAGATACCTCCTTAACTTCTGGGAAAATTGGAGTTGGCGTATCAGGTACCCAATCTTTTGCAGAGGATGTTGAAGTTGTTATTAATGAGAATGCGGCTAGCCCTGCAGTTACGCCTTATGCTGAAAACTTTGATGATGGACTAGCGCAGAATTGGACACTCAGCAACGCTTCGGTCACATTCTCAAGGCTGCAGCTGACGAATTGGAGCGGTTTAGCGAGCGGTATCTATGATAATGCCACTTACTCTGGTGCATATACCTATAAGGCTGCACTTCAGACCGATGCAGGAGATAATAATGGAAAGACGAGAATTTACTTTAACTATACCAATACTAATAATACTTATTTTGTCCAGTTTGGCGGCGGAACAGTGAATACAGTTGAATTAAAGAAGGTTTTCGGAGGGGTGGAGTCTACGCTCGGGACTTACTCAGGAGCCTATACCATCAAGAATTGGGATTGGCCAAGCATAGAAATCACTTACAATAATGGATCTATGACCATTAAAGGGACACGAGGCACGACAGTGACCACACTATTCCAAAATGTAACAGACTCCACGTTAACTTCAGGTAAAATAGGAATAGGTTCATTAAATACACAGTCATTCGCAGAGAATATTAGTATCAATTGATTAGGCAATAGCTTTTGAGATGGCGGCAGGACTAATCTTGATGATTCTGTAATTAAGATAAGTCCTATCCGCCATCAACATGGATAATGAATGAACAATAGAATTCTATTAATCTCGAAATTGTTCTATATCCGTACGTAGCGTATTTCATTATGATTAATTTGTATCAAAAAAAAGTTTTATAATATAGGGAGGCAGAAAGATGAGTAAACTTAACAGAAAAATGATTCAAATTTTATTAATTGTTTTACTTGCATTTGTAAGCGCATGCTCCAGCAGCAAGGATGAAGGGACGAGTAAAGAAACCCCTGGAAACACGGCAACTTCCGTTAGTCCTCCTGTAGTTATGGATGGACCTCTACAGAAATATGAGAATACCGTCACTCTAACGACAACCAAAGTACTCGAAGGCGATGTGAAGTTTAAAGAAGGCGAAAGCATCGATAACAATGTCATCGATAAATCAATTGAGCAAGATCTGAATATTAAGATGAAGTACTTGTGGACTGCTTCAAACATGCCTGAATTAATTGAAAAGATTCGTTTGGCGCTATCAGCCAATCAAGAATTGCCAGATATGCTGGCTATATCTGATCCACTTCTATTGAGTCAATTGGTAAAATCAGGTAAGTATCAGGAAGTAGGTCCACTGTTTGAAAAATATGCAATAGATAATTGGAAAAAAGGGTACGAAAATCATAGTGAGCTATGGAATGGTGTAACAGTGGATGGAAAGAAGTATGCACTGCCGAGCTTCAATATGGTTGGTCGCGGAAATGTGATGTGGATACGTCAAGATTGGCTGACTAAATTAAATTTAAAAGCCCCAACAACAATTGCTGAACTAGAAACAGTGATGGATGCTTTCACAAATCTAGATCCAGACGGAAATAATAAGAAGGATACCTATGGATTAGCCTTAGCTCTTAAAGATATGGGTGTTAATGCAACTTGGATGGGCAGTCCGGATTTTGTATTCGCTGCAGATGGAGTTATACCAACCGATAATTTCTGGACTAAAGATAAGGACGGCCAAGCTTACCAACCACTATTGTCCCCAGCTGCAAAGAATGGTTTAGGCAAGCTGCAGGAGTGGATGAAGAAAGGCTACTTCCCTAAAGACAGCGGTATTTATGATAATAACAAGGCTATCGAGCTGTTTAACAGTGGAAAGGCTGGTATTACATTTGGTGCTTACTGGTTGTCTGTTTGGCCTTTTCCAGACTTAATCAAAAATGTACCCGGTTCAGAGTTCAAAGCGTACCCTTATCCATCCGGTACAGATGGGACCTATAAAGTAGCCCAAGAAAGTCCAACAAATGGGATGAATGTATTAATAAAGAAAGATATGGAGCATCCCGAAGCTGTAATTAAATACATGAATTGGTTTTATAAAAACTATTTAGAGCCAGATGTAGGTACTAAATATGAATTTGGTCTTGCTGAAGGTTATGATTGGGCAACTGTTGATGGCAAACCGACCAATGATAAAAGCAAAGTGCCCAATTATATGGATGCAGTCCGCATTAGTGTACCTAAAGATTTCGTTTACCCGGATGCATGGGTTGATATGATGCGCAAATTTACAGCGGGTGAAAAACCAGTAACTCCGATGGAAACCAAACAATTTGGTGGTGAGGACGCGAAGAGTCTTGAAGGAGCTAAAATATTACTAGATGGAATCGATAAAGGATACCAGTTACCTCCTATTATTGGTATTCCAACGACCAAGACGATGATGTCCAAACAATCGATGCTGGACAAAATGAGAAAAGAGACTTTAACTAAAATCATTTATGGAGCAGCACCAGTAGATGACTATGATAAATTCCTAGAAGACTATAATAATGCAGGGTATAAAGACATCGTGGCAGAAGTTAACGATTGGTATAAAACATCAACTAAATAATGAAAAAGCCACTTGGTCCCTTTGGATCTGGTGGCTTTTCTCTTTATATAGTAACGGATTGAATCCTATACTCCTGCGGGGTTACATTAAAATGTTTTTTAAACATTTTGATGTAATAAGAAGTGTTCTGGTAACCAATTAGTTCGCATATTTCTTGGATTTTATAATGAGTATTCGTTAGATAATAAGCAGATTTGTCCATCCGCAGCCGATAAATATAGTCGCTTATATTTTCACCGGTTTCTAATTTATAGAGCTTAGATAGGTACCCCGGATTTAAGTAAACCTCATCTGCAATAGCTTGCAGGGATACGTCTTCAGCTAGTCTATGCTCCACAAACTGCTGTACTCGATTAATGATTATGGTATTAGTATTCCTGTTATCTTGATCGAGATCTTCTCTAATAAGTCCCAAGACATCCTTTGCCCAATTGCGAAAATGTTCAAGCGAGCGCCTTTGATAGGCTTCTAACTCTAGTTGCTTCAAACCAACGATATGGATAAGCTGTTTACCGCTTTTATGAGCAATATAATTAAAAGAGGACAGTAGAGAGTAGTAGACTTCATTTATATGCTCAAGTGAATCATTCCATTTGTTCGCAAGCTCGTTCATAATTTGATCTACTTTTATTGCTGCTTCTTCCCAACGTCCTGCTTCAAGCAGTTGGTTAAGCATGGGAGGTTCATAAAGACACTGCAAAGATTGAATGCGCACCTTCTGCGAGGAGATATCGACCGTTTTGAAGATCCCGGAATTACCTTTGATCATTTTGCGCATTTCATACAGCATGATTTCATAGACATCAGATAGGTTCTCAGACAAGCCCGTCCAATTGCTTAAGAGGATAGTAATATTCCCGGTTAAATACAATTCAACATTATGCTGCAATTCTTCTGCTCTGAGCTCTAGGAGTTCATTATCGCTCATTGATTGTTCTGTTGGATTCATCGATTTTCCCTTTAACAGGACAACTAAATATTCATGGCTATCTTTGCCATACCACATATCATAATCAGCACTCATGATTTCTTCAGTAATGTTAAAGACAGCATACTCGAATAAGCTCATGCTTTGTTTATTATAATTCAGAAAGTGTCCTTCCATTCGAATAAGCAACATACAGATGCGACTTTCAGCGGTAAAAGGGAGTTTGAGCATCTCGAGTTTTTCAGCAAACGCGAGCGATTCCATTTTACGTCCTTGAAGGAGATCCTGGAGTAAATTATTACGCAGTAGAGGTAAATGCTCACGTAGCGTATTGGATGCTCTTTGATAGGAGCTAATATCGTCCCATTCTGCTTTCAACTGTGCAATAAGCCGTTTCACAGTACTAATAAGCTCATCATTACTAACAGGTTTAAGTAAGTAATCGAAAACTTGGGAACGCATGGCTTCTTGAGCATAGTCAAATTCAGCATAACCAGTTAGGAGAATACACTTTGTACGAAATTTGACAGCGGTGATCTTTTTAATTAATTCAAGTCCACTCATGCCGGGCATGCGAATATCGGTAATGACGATATCAATTTGTCCCAGCTTGAAAATTTCAAAAGCTTCTAAACCTGAATAGGCTCTATGAACAGCACTAACACCAAGTTCTTCCCAAGGAATACGTATGGATAATGCATCTACAACGGACGTTTCATCATCTACTAACAAAACTTGAACCATATTGATAATCTCCTTTTATAATCTCTTTTTAAGATTCCATCGCACAATAAACTGCATGCCTCCGTCTTTCGATAGATGAATATCTAATCCAGCAGATTCCCCAAACTGAAGTGCGAAGCGCTGGTGAACGTTCCACACCCCATATCCCATTTCTTCTTGATGCTCCTGCAATAATGTCCCTTTTAATTTCTCAAGCTCATTTACTGACATTCCGCGTCCATTGTCTTCAATAATAATCATGAATTCATTATTTGTAGAAATTCCTTTCACATGAATATACCCTTGTTCAGGACGAGAATCAATTCCGTGGATGACTGCATTTTCCACAATAGGCTGTAAGGCTAGTCGCGGAATTTCCAAATCAAGCATCTCTTCAGGAATCTCAATTTCGTAAGATAATCGCTTTATTCTTAGTTGCTGAATATTTAAATAGTTTTTAATTAATTGGATTTCTTCCCTTACAGTGGCTGATTGCTTGTCTATCCGCGTGGTATAACGAAAATACTCTCCCAGGTTTAAAGACATGGCGACTACAGCTTCTTCATCTCCTAAAGTAGCCATGTTCATAATGTAGAAGAGGCAGTTATACAGAAAATGAGGGTTGATTTGCGATTGAAGCTGCTTAAATTTAGCTTCTCTAGAGTGAATTTGCTCTGCGTAAACCTGCTCGATTAGCGTTTGTATTTCAGTTGCCATCTGGTTGAAGTTAGTTAGTAGATAGCCGAATTCATTATTATCCTGATGTTCAAGACGTATCGAATAATCTCCCTGTCTGACTCGGCGGACACCTACTAGCAGCTTGCCCATAGGGATTTGAATATAGCGATAGAGCCATAAGGACGCCGCGACACCCATTAGAATTAGAATGGCGATGGATATATAGAATAAGTTGCGGTTTTTTGTTATCGGGGAAAGAATAGCATTAATCGGTACAACATCGATCGCATACCAATTGATCCCTTTTAATATAAGGGCATTCAGCAAGTACTCCTGATTGTTTACAACTACAAGTTTATTTTGTACGGGACCTTTCAAATTCTCTTTTAAATAATCAATAAAACCTTGTCTATCATGTTGAGGATCCGATGTCCCAGTAATAGCGGGGTGCATTTCCTGATAGAGGAAAGTTTCACCTTGCTTGTTTTTATTGAATTCAAACAGCATGTCCTCGAGTATGGCAATTGAGAAATAAGTTTTTGTAATCTGTTGGACGTTTGTGCTGTCTGCTAAATAAGGATCAACAACAAAATGTGAGAAACGTGGTTTCCCAATAGCCCCCGATTTTGCCTCTTCATATATCCATGATGGGTTGCTTGGGTTGACTATCGTCTTGACATCAAATTTGTTAATGGAAGAAAGCGAATCAGGCACGATTCTATTGGCATGGGGATAATAAACGACTAATTGGTTGCTCCATTTGCTGGACAGCTGCTGAAGTCTTAGCTTTTGCTCGACTGCGTTAACGGATGATATCTCTGCATAGGATGAAAAATCATCTCTGGATTGTAGAGATTGAACTGAATAATCACGGCTAATCACACCGGCAAGCACACTTAGTTGATTGGTTTCATCTTCGATCTGGTTGGTGAAAAAAGTCAGCCGATTCAAGTTCAACTCTTGTACTTGTGATTTGATTAGGTTAACGCTTGTCCTATTGGAATATAAGTATAAGATTACGATCGGTAATAGAATGAAAAATAAAAGTAAGAGGAGTTTCGTGAATACATTTGATTTAACCTGGGGCATTTTCTTGCTCCTCCTGAAAAGTAGTGAACAAAACGTTATGAATAACCAAATCCTTTTCTATATCCTCCAGGTGGAAGGAAATATAATAATAGTATACACCAGATATTAATGGATTTAGAAAGAAGGAGAGAATATTTATGTCATCTAGAAGTAACAACGGCTGGTTATATCTTATGCTGCTGCCTGCAGTGATCTTAACTTTTGTTTTTTCGTACTTGCCTATAGGTGGGTTGGTTATGGCCTTCCAGGATTATCAGCCTTGGCTTGGTTTTACAAAATCGCCATGGGTTGGTTTGGAGCAATTTCGCACCATATTTGAATTCCCTGATGCAGTGCAAGTTATATGGAACACGGTTTTTATTGCTGCATTTAAAATTATTGCAGGTCTTTTTGTCCCTTTTTTCTTTGCTCTATTACTCAATGAAGTGCGTGTTCAGTCATTTAAGAGATCTGTGCAAACACTTGTTTACCTACCGCATTTTCTATCTTGGGTTGTTCTTGGTGGTATTCTAGTGGATGTATTGTCACCTTCAGGAGGGATATTAAACCGTTTTCTTGGGGTCATTGGTATAGAACCGATCTTCTTTCTTGGTAACGGGAACTGGTTCAGAGCGACTGTGATTATCAGTGACGTATGGAAAGAATTTGGTTTCTCTACCATTGTCTATCTAGCCGCTTTAGCAGGGATTAATCCTTCTCTCTATGAAGCCGCTGAATCAGATGGAGCAAGTCGGTTCCAACAAACCGTACATGTTACGATACCTTCATTAATACCGATTATGATTGTGCTTGGCACATTATCCTTAGGCAGTATTCTCAATGCTGGATTTGACCAAATCTTCAATCTCTATAGCTCGCTTGTATACAGTAAAGGCGATATTATCGATACCTACGTTTATAGAATGGGTATACAGAGCGGTCAGTTAAGTTTTGGTGCCGCATTTGGATTTTTTAAATCGGTTATATCCACCCTGTTAATCGTCTTTTCATACCGAATGGCTTATAAATATGGCAACTACAAGATTTTCTAAAAAGGAGAGAAACCTGTGTATTATAAAACAGCCCCATATCGCGTCTTTACGATCTTTAATACTGTTTTTGTTGGTTTCATAAGCTTACTTTGCATATTGCCCATGATACATATCCTGGCAGTCTCATTCAGTGATAAAGCTGCAGTAAGCGGTAACCTGGTAAACTTCTGGCCGATTGGCTTCAACCTGGACGCCTATGATAAGACGATAGCCAATCACCTGTTTATTTCGTCACTTTGGATTTCGGTTAAAAGAGTGATCTTTGGTACACTTTTAAGTATGATCGTTGTCATTCTAGCTGCCTATCCCCTTTCCAAGGAATCGGGGGTGCTTAAAGCAAGAGCGACCTTTGCCTGGTATTTTGTTTTTACAATGCTTTTTAGCGGAGGTCTTGTGCCTTCTTATATTTTGGTTTCCAAGCTGCACCTGAACAATACCATGTGGGCGCTTATTCTCCCGGGTGCTGTAAGTGTATGGAATATGATTCTGTTAATGAATTTCTTTCGTAATGTACCTAAGGAGCTAGAGGAAGCAGCTTTAATAGATGGAGCCAATCAGCTTCAAACTTTATGGAAAATTTATCTGCCGATTTCAATGCCTGCTTTGGCAACGTTATCTCTATTCACCTTGGTGGGACATTGGAATTCATGGTTTGATGGCCTAATATATATGACACGTCCTGAAAATTACCCCTTAGCCACATATTTGCAGACAGTTGTAGTCAGTCATAACCTAAAGGATTTAATTACAAACGTTAATGATGCGGCGAAGCTAACTCAGCGTTCCGTTCAGGCTGCGCAAATTTTTATAGCCTCCATTCCAATTTTGCTCGTATATCCCTTCTTACAAAGGTATTTTGTTAAAGGAATGGTGCTTGGTGCAGTTAAGGAATAGTTAGGGGGAAATGAACATTGTCCAATCATGTAATACAACATATAGAGAAGCTTAGGGAACAAGAGGTTTTGTCCTGTTGCTCGGTGAGTGTATCGAGAAATAGCATAAAAGTATTCGATTATGCAGCAGGTTATGCATTTCCTGGTTCGCGCAAGGAGGTGACGAAGAAAACTCGGTTCAATATCGGATCCATCACAAAACCCATTACGGCATCATTGCTGATTATGCTTGTGGAAAAAGGAAGGATCGCATTACATGATTCAATAGATCGATATATACCGGGGTTTAAATTTCCCAATATAACAATACTACAGATGATGACTCATATTTCCGGTTTCGATGGCAATACCCAATTTGACTGGCCAAAAATAGGGGAAAGGAAAGCATACTATTCCCGACTATATGACATTGGAGAACTTAAAAATAGACCGGGCGAAGTAAACGAATATTTTTCTCATGGCTATTCTATCTTGACAGACATTCTGGAGAGGGTTACGGGTGAATCCATAGAATCTTATGCTAGGCGGAACTTGTTCGAGCCTTTAGGGATGCTGCGAACGACATTCGACAGTCAGATGGCAGAATCCGAGGATTATGTGTTACCATTACATCAAGAGACCATGTTGCCTGAGACTAATTTGTCTGAATTGGACATAACGGGTGACAGTGGATTATATTCCACAGCAGAGGATTTACTGCGCTTTGGTAATATGTTGCTGCAAGGAGGAACATGGTCTGGTAAAAGATTATTTTCTATACCAGCTGTTAGACTCATGTTTCAAGAATCGACCGGTAATAGATTTGGTCGAACGCCAGCTTTCTGGATTAAGACGAAAACGGATATGCAGGACACAACGAATGTGGATGTGTTTCGGTGCTTTAGTGATTTAGCTTCTCCAGCGACAGTTGGACATAATGGGTTTAGCGGCTGCATGTTTTTTTTAGATCCCACAATCAATCTTACGGCTGTCATTCTAACAAACAGTCGTAGATTGCATGCGGATGGGAAAAATTATGCCAAATGGGGGAGCGTTATTTTAAGTTCCTTAGGAAATTAAAGTCATTAATAAACCGAGCAGACTCGTCATTGGGTTTGCTCTTATTTATGAATTCTTCCGATAATTAGTTGGTGTAACTCCGTTAAGCCAACTTGCTCCGAAATTTCAGCAATGGAGAGCTCAGATTGGAGCAGCAATTCCTTGGCTTTAGTTATACGGGCATTGGTAACGCAATCCAATATGGACTTAAGTGTATATTGTTTAAAGAGTCTTGCAAGGTATTTTGGGGAGAGCTCCAACCTCCCAGCAATTGAGTCTAAGGATAATGGGGGGGTTACATAATCACTATTAATAATTTCATAGACTTTATCTATTTACTATCTCTACTTTGTTCAAATTAACTGAAAAGCTCAAGAGAATTTCATTATCAGGATCATTGTTTCTTTGGATGGTTTGGACTGCATTTTGAATGGTATAGGATAAAAGCGATAAACACATATTTATCGAGTTAAATGAATAAGTAGATACTTCATCTACCATGGAAAGGTAAATTTGATTGGCCTCACATGTAGATTTTAGTGTTTAGTTCATGGATAACGTTCGCATAGAGAATGCATCCGTGGCCATTAACAAGTCTATAGCTGGTTAAATCAAGGGCTTCTTTAAACATGTTGTTGACTGTTTCTTAATTCATGCTTTCCGAGCTGACCATGATCGAGATAGAAAGCTTTAAATAGGTATTTAACGCATTTTGAACCTCTGGCAATATTCTTTTGAGTGAGGAATCGTTTAAGTCAGCAAAAGAAGTGCTCATATTAAGCAAGACTACAATTTGATCATTCTCCATATAAAAAGCTTCCGTATTATAGTGCTGGGAACAGATTTCAGAAGTAATGTTCATGTTGGAGAATCGCATCAAGTTTCGTTGCTTAAAATTAAAGCGTTTGGAAACTCGGCGTAATTATCAATTTTGAGAATTAACAGCACATAGCTGCCTTGCAAGCTAATGGTCACACCAAACTGATTAAATAGCTCCTGAAGTGCCTCAGAGCGGATAGTTTTACTGTTTTGCACAAAATTCATCAGCATTTCGCGCTTTAGTATCTCCTTATTATTGGGTTTTTCGGACTCTAGAGTCGTTAGCTTGGATGAGATGGATAGGAAAGGCATATATAATCGCCTGCTTACTATCAATGAGGTGATTATTCCTAATAAAAGAATCCCACCCGCAATGTAGAAGGTTTTCACCTTCAAATTGTTGATCCCCCTGACAATGGTATTGTAAGGGGTTATTTTTATATAGCGCCAGCCAAATGCATCCGGCTCCGTGTAAATGACCAATGATTTAATACCATCAATATTTTCTAAGAAGTAATTAGATGAACTTGGATGAATATTAATAGTTTTCACAAAGTTTTGTTTGGAGAGATCTTTCATCATGGCATATTTCCATGTAGCAGAGATCAACTGGCTTTTGTCATCCATAATAAAGATGTTAGTAGATAAGCTGGATAACTGGCTGGAAATGATTTTATGCAGCCATGTTTCCGAGAAATTAAGAATAATCATGCTTCTGTTATTGCTAATTTGGCTAGGACCGCCATTTGATGAGTATAAAGCATTGGCAACACCGGACATTTTATTCGGTTTTACGTTTGATCATACAGCAATTAAACCCGAATAAAGGTTTGTTAATCTAGTTGAGATTACAATAGAGGACCACGGGATAATTATCTTTTGTTGTAGATAATTGGCGTGAATTCTTTTAAGAGTTCACCTTTTTTTTATTTCGTTGAATATTCTTATTTTTCGTTGCTGGGAGAGATAGATATTCAAAAAAATGAATTTTATACTAAAAATGTATAAGAATAAATGGTGATTAAGGGAATTTAATGAGAAGTGGAGGTGTAATAATATAAGCTTTTTATAAGGTTATGGTGAACAATTTTTACTCAAGACTACCATTTATTCTTGTATCGATTTTAGAATAACAAGGAGGCAAATTATTTTGGATAATAATAACATGGTTAGATTGAGGTTTTTTTCAGGTTGGATGGTTTTTGTTCTGTTATTAAGTCTGGTTTTAGGAAGTGTTGGTATCCAACAAGCAAGTGCTGCTTTTGGAGCGTCCACAAGATATCAGGCGGAAACAAGTAACTTAGCAAACGTCACTGTAGCATCTACCAACACCGGTTATTCTGGATCAGGTTATGTAACTGGTTTTACGAGTCAATGGTCACAGATCGGTTTCGATAAGTCAGTAAGCTCGTCAATTGCAGCAAAGCTAGATATCCGGTATGCCAATGCGACAGGAGGAACAGTGACGAATTTATCATTATTTGTTGGCAGTAATAAAATTCAGGGATTGGTACTTCCGGTAACCGCATCCTGGAGTACTTGGAGCACTATAACAGTTACTTTCACTATCCCAGCTGGTTATCAAAACATAAGAATCAAAAGTGAAACTGACATAGCATCGTCCGCTAATATAGATTATATGGACTTATCCATTGATGACGGCACTGGAACACCAACACCAACGCCAACAGCTACACCAACTCCATCGGCGACACCTTCACCTACTCCAGTACCAACTATAGTAGTGACACCTGTGTTTAATCCAGCGGCAGGTACTTATGCTTCAGCACAATCCGTGACGATCAGCACAACTACATCAGGTGCTACTATCCGTTACACTGTAGATGGAACCACACCAACAACAGCTTCTACAGCTTATACTTCAGCAATAAGTGTAGCATCTACCAAAACTTTAAAGGCTATAGCCATTAAACCAGGCATGACCAATTCGGCTGTTGCAACAGCGCTATACACTATTAATACGACTACTCCAACACCGACACCAACAGCCCCTCCAGTGGGCACAACCAAATACGAAGCTGAGAATGCGGCTTTGTCAGGTGGAGCTGTGTTCAACAACGGAAACTCTGGTTATTCGGGAACTGGATTTGTCGAAGGCTATATTTATAATGCCAATGCAAGAACCGATTTTACTGTCAATGTCGGTACAGCTGGAAGCCGAAATATCACGCTACACTATTCTGCTGGATATGGAACGGTATCTTCGCTGGACTTAATCGTCAACAGCATCACAATCCGAACATTAAATCTTGGGGGTACCGGAAGCTGGAACTCATGGGCGGATGATGTAGAGAGCATCAACCTAAACAGTGGTGTGAATACGATTTCTTTTAAAAGCAACCAATCTGCAAACAATGTAGCGAATCTAGATTATCTCTCCATTCAGGCAGATCCTGTGCCTATACCTGGGGCCTTCAACCAAACAGCACCGGTCAACGGATCCACAGGAGTGAATGTAACGCCAAGCTTCACATGGGGAAGCTCATCTAATGCTGCTAGTTATACGTTGGTTGTATCAACAAACAGCTCTTTTACCAGTCCAGCAATTAATTTAAGCGGATTAACTACTAATAGTTATTCTCCTAATACAGCATTATCTGCTAATACTCTGTATTACTGGAAAGTAACTGCAATAAATGCGAGTGGTTCAAAATTAGCCACTAATTCAGGAATTTCATTTACAACAGGTGCGGCACCAACGCCTACTCCCGTGCCAACAGCTACACCAACACCTGCACCAACACCAACGCCAGTACCTGGTTCAACTTTCTACATCTCGCCAAGTGGCAACGATTCCACGGGCACTGGAACGAATGGAAACCCATGGAAGTCATTGGCTTATGCGGCCGCTCATGTTCCAGCAGGACTAGGCAATACGATATATTTAAAGGCAGGAATCTATTATGAAACTGTCGCAACTATTCTGCCTCTTGGTGTTAATATCCAAGGTGCGGGAGAAAGTACAACTACAGTTACTTCAAATGGTGCCATACCTGCCCCTGGAGTCGATCAGGGCTCAGCGGATTGGAAGCTTTGGTATGAGGGCACTTTGATTCAGCTTACCTCTCCAGGATATTCCGGTGCCAATCCTAGATATGGAGCTCCTGAGACCATGGTTAATTCGGCTAACGGCAATCAGACCCTAAGCGGTTTTACTATTGACGGTAATAATAAACAGATTAAAGCTGGAGTATGGGTAGAAAATCGCAATAACGTTACGATGCATCATGTGACCTTTAACAACCTGCAAATGCGAGGAGCTGTATTTGGTCGCAGCGATATGTACTGGTATATTCCTCTTCCAGATGGCAAGTGGATGTACAATACTACCATTTACAATTGTACCTTTACTAACTCAGGCTCGCAGCAAGGCAGCGAAACCTTAGGTAACTTAAACATAGCTGGATTAGATGGAGCGGATATTTACAATATTACGATCAATGATACGATGGGGTATGGCATCAAGTTCATTTTTGTTGGTCATTACAGAAACGTGAAGATTCACGATACTACAATTAATGTTAACGAAACAGATGCACAGTGGGGCGAGAAAATTTCCATTGAGCTGTGGAATCTCCATTATGGCAATGAAGTTTATAACATTACCTGCAATACGTGGATGTCATTCGTCAATCATGCCCAAATGACTGCTTATCAGCCAGTTGGGACGGCTACGAATAACCTGAAGGTTCACCATGTGCGGATGGTTGATCAGGACGGTTCAAGCGGTAAAGAATCGATTGAAGCCGCGCTTAGCGGTGTTGAAATTTATGACACTTATATTCAAGATAAAGGTTTTGGAATCGCTATTTGGCGCGGAGGAGGCAGCTATGAGCTGAAAAATTATATTATTCGTAATAATATATTTGCTAATGTTAATCGCACGCCTGGTTTTGGCTTTGGGAATAGCGCTGCTGTATTTGTCCCGGATGCTGCCAGTAATATCAAGATTTACAATAATGTCTTCGATCATATGGGGAATGGACTAAATCTTAATTCCGCAAGCGGTGTGGATATTAAAAACAATGTGTTTATTAATACTGAGGGAGCAGATGTTGAGAATGGCAGCGGAGTTACTTTTATGAACAATCTTAAATACCATACGAATCCGCAAAAAGCAAGCTTTGTTATGGTAAATGGACCCACATTAGGTACAGGGAATATCCTTGGTCTTCCAGGTTTTAAGAATACAGGAAACCGTTGGGATACCTACTATCAATCGGCTTCAGCAAGCAGCTTGGTAGTCAATAATGGGGTGAATGTGGGACTTCCTTACAATGGAACTGCTCCTGATATTGGACGCTGGGAGAATTAAAATTACTCTCAGAATAAACAAATAGTTAATCTGCCGTTCTTTGCCAGTGATGGTTGAGGAGCGGCTTTTGCTTATTCATCCTGTTCCCGTCGCGAATTTGATCTGAACTCAGCAGGTGTGAGACCAATAAATTTTTTGCCTTCTGAAGCCTCACCTCGTTGATGTAATCGGACACTAGTAATGGAAGTGCTTACAAATCTTTTTGGGGGATGTCCTATGTACAACATTAAACAATTCAGACAAATGCAAAGAAAGCTAGTCCTACTCTTGACCTTTTCACTCGTAATATCTGGCATGATTGGATGGATACCGATTAATGCATACGCAGATCAAGAATCAACGGATGCTGTGCATATTTATGTTGCGAAAACGGGAGACGATTTATCAGGTGACGGTTTAATAAACCATCCTTTTCTAACCTTGCAAAAGGCAAAAGAAGTTGTACATAGCGGTCATTAATGGCAGCGTGCTTGGAATGGGTTTATTGGCAGATAGTCCTGCAGCTTTTCTAGAAGATACTGTTCGGGAGTAAGGTTTTCAGCATCGTGCCTATTATATTCCAAAAAAGGTAGAAAAATAGTTGAATAGTTTAATTTATAGTTGAATAGTGCAGTATATATTTTCCATAAATTATAGAATAATGATAGAGAGAAATAATAATTTAATCATAAATAAAACAAATATTAGGAGGTGCTTTAATGAGCTTTGCGGCATTCTTACAGGTGTTTCTGGCTATTATATTTATCGTAAGCGCGTTTCCGAAGCTGGCTAAATTAAAAGCGTTTGCTAAAACATTGGAAGAGCTTGGACTCCCTCCTTGGATGTCCAGGATTGGATCATGGGGTGTTCCCGCTGTAGAACTCATTGTTGCTGGAATCATTCTTGTTGATAAAATTCGAATCTTCGGACAACTGGGCATTAGTGCTCTCTTGATTAGCTTTGTTTGGGCTGTTTGGCGGGCTAAAGGTAAAAGTCTCGATTGTAATTGCTTCGGTAATCTAGCAACTGAACAATTTGGAAGAAAAACGGTATACCGTATCTTAATTTTGGCCGGCGCTGATACATATTTATTTTTATATACACGGTTAACCGGGCTTCAGCATGCAAGCTTAATGGAATGGTCCTCGGCAATTTTTCTCACCTTATCCATTCTAGCTGTTTATGGCCTTTTGTCTGCAATGATCCGTTTTCAAAAAATGATGGTCAAGAAATCGTGAGGTTAATCCCATGGGCATAAATCAATTGGCACTAATAATGCAATATTTGGTACTACTTCTTTTGGCGGTAGCCATAACTCAAGTATACCAGCGTTCAACTCGTCGAGAGCTTGCTCACAGTAACCATGGCTTTCCCAAGGGGATGCTGTTTCCAAAGCTGCAAATAACTACGGTGTCCGGGCAAGAATTTCCCATAATTCGCCCCCGTACAGAAGGGACGATAGTAGCCTTTACTTCAACTACCTGCAAATATTGCGCTTCCTTGTATCCGCTGCTTACGCCATTTCAGCATAAACAGCCTCAGCTTAAGGTGTTAGTCCTGATAGCTGGCAGTCTGGAAGATACTCTGGCTAAGGCTAAAGAATTCAATTTAAATGAGCTTGTAGTATCATCTATTTCCTTTGATCAATTGACCGAGTTCGGAACTAAGCTTGTCCCCTTTGCCTATTTTCTTGGGGCTGACGGGAAAGTGTTGGCGCAAGGCGGTGTGCAGACCGAGAATGATTTGCAGTTGCTTCTAGAATCAGCTCGTACCGCATAATTTCTCAGGATCGCCATTGAAAGGAGGTGAAAACTAATGATCCAAACAGCTAGTTCTTGCAATTGCTATTCCTATCCATGTGTTTGGTACGGAGATCGGAATGGTCACATCGAGATTTGTGACGGCAACTCTTATTGCACTTGTCCATAAAGATGAGGTGAAACAGGGGCATCGCATCCTTCGCGTTGTCCTCTGTTTTTTTTCTGGCTTTTTGGAGTTCAGATGAGCATAAAGGGGGGCAGTTATGTGAATGTATCTTCATCTTCTCGAATAATGGTTTGGAAAACAGCGGGGGCTGTCTTGCGGTTAATTTGGGGCAATGATCGCATGCTCTTGTTAGGCGCGGGTATGCTGCAAGTCGTTGCGGCAATCATACCGGCTCTGCAAATTTATACTACGAAGGAAATGGTGGATGTCCTATCCGAAGCATTGGTTTCCCCGAATAAAACCGCTTCCTTCCCTGCAGCGCTTGCTTGGGTTACTCTACAGTCCTTCTTGTTTGCATCCTTGACCGTTATGAGGTCTATAGGTGAGTACATGTCCTTGCAATTACAAACCCGAACATCCTTTCACATGGATAAGCAAATTGCCGAAAAAGCAGCAAAACTGCCTCTAAGCGTTTTTGATCAACCGACCTATTACGACCAACTGCAAAGGGTTTCAAACGGTGTAAGTCTTCGGACAATGAATGTCATCCAATCCTTGTTTGCACTGGTCCAACACGTTTTTACACTGACGGCTGTCCTTATCGTTCTTGCAGCATTTCACTGGGCAGTTGCTGCCGCTTTATTACTAATCCTAATTCCAAATATGCTTTTGCATATGCGTATTGGACAATGGCAATTCTGGCAAATGATCGCCCAAACACCGACGGCTAGACGCTCCAAGTATATATTCCAACTATTATGTGGACGTGAAGCTGCCAAGGAGATTCGCGTTTTTGGGACAGCCATTTATTTGCGAGATCTCTGGTCCAAGCTTTTTTGGAAAAACGCGACGGAACAGCTGCGATTGCATCGTAAAACTTTGCTCAGCAGATCCGTTCACGAGGGCGGCGCTGAGCTTACTTTATATTTGGCCTGCATTCTATTAACCTGGCTTTGTGTTCAGGGACGAATGACGGTAGGTTCCTTTGTTTCCATTTTTCAAGCTATGCGGAACTCACAAAACGCAATGTCTGGAATGGTCTTTACTCTATCCCGATTCTATCAAGACGCTCTCTATGTCAGTGAGTGGTTTACATTTGCTGGGATGGAGGAGGAGAGGTCCCCTGAAAAGCCAAGTACTTTATCCGGATCTCTTCAAAAAGGAATAGAGGTTCGGGAATTGACCTTTCAATATCCAGGTGCGGTAGAGCCTGATCTTGATCAAATTTCTCTACACATTCATCCAGGTCAGAAGATTGCTATAGTAGGGGAGAACGGTGCAGGGAAAAGCACCCTAATTAAATGTTTAATAGGTTTATATTCTCCCAGTCAAGGTCAGATCTTATATGACGGCATACCATTGGAGAGTCTGGAGCCTACGGATTTTCGTAAACGGGTTACAGCTGTATTTCAAGATTTTGTACAGTACCAGCTAACATTAAAAGAGAATATCGGCTTAGGCCATTTAGAGCAAATCAACAATACGGAAGCCTTAATACAGGCTGCTCACCGCACAGGAATAAATGAATGGTTAACTCTAAAGGCAGAAAGCCTGGAGACTCAGCTAGGAATACTTTTTGAAGGCGGGAAGGAACTATCCTTAGGACAATGGCAAAAGGTTGCGCTTAGTCGGGCTCTTTTTAAGGAGGCTGAGCTTGTTGTTTTGGATGAGCCAACTTCATCTATGGATCCCAAGGCAGAAGCCGAGCTGTACAGACTGTTCTCAACGCTGTCTGAAGGGAAAATTTCCTTAATGGTATCCCACCGCCTGGGAAGCTGCAAGCACGCCGATCTTATTCTTGTCATGGAGAAGGGGCGTATTATTGAACAGGGAAACCATAATCAACTGATGAGCCAAAATGGAGTTTATGCAGATATGTTTCGAATCCAGGCAAATCTTTACCACATCGAAACAGTAAGTGAACCGATCATATCTTAAACACATGAGGAGGGAAACCAGCATGAGAATAAAAGTGGCATCAAAAGTCCACATTCTGAAAGGCATTCTTTTTTTAGCCATCCTGGGTCTACTAAGCGGTTGCTTCGCAGTTGACTCACAGAAGGATCCACAAGAGCTCATTCAATCTTCAGGCAAAGTAAAAGTTTTGCTTGCAGCATCTCAGAATCGATACTACGGGTATAGCGCCCAATCGTTCTTTACAAAAATGTATTCGGAGCCATTTCAATCCATCCATTCAGATATTCAGATTGAATTAATTTCACTGGACAAAGTAAAGAAAAATCCATCAGGTGAGCTTGATCTAGAAACCATTCGACAACTGATTGCAGATGAGCATCCAGATTTAATTTATATGAATTCCTCCCAGTATGAACAGCTAACCACCGATAATAAACTAACTCTTTTGGATGCCAACATTGAACAAGGCGAGTTTGATATGAATGCTTTTTATCCACCTGTCTTGGAAGCATTGAATAGGGGAGGTTACTATGGATTGTCTCCAAGCTTCGATAGCTTAGCCCTGTTCTATAACAAATCGATTTTCGACTCGAAGAGTATCGCTTACCCAAAAGAAGGCATGACTTGGGAAGAGTGGTTTCGACTAGTAGCACAATTCTCGGTTCATGAAGCAGATAAGGCACGAATATATGGAATTTATCAGCCTCCCTACTCCAGATTAAGCGGCCTAGAATTGATTCGTTTCATTGGAGAGTCTATGGGACTTCCCAAATGGAAAGAAGAATCTGATGCCGATATGAATGAGTGGATACCCCTTTTGGATCGTTTCGCCTCTTTGTATCATTCCGGATCGATAGCGCCACCCGAAGCTCGCCAACTAGCTGTCTCCGCCTCAGACCATGGGAACGATAAATTTATGCAGGGTGCCGCTGCAATGACCTTTGCCGGTTCAGACTTTTTCCGAAACTTGTTGGACGTTCGTCGGGATCGAGAAGCATTTAATGACTGGGGAGTCGTTTCATTGCCGATCTTGGCCGATAATCCCAAACAAACATTAGGTTTCACTGCATACGAAATATATGGCATCCCTCTTGGCGCTAAAAAATCTGCAGCTGCTTGGCAGCTGATTCAATATATTTGTGGAGATGATCGTGCCAAGCTTGCAATGGAGCCGCCGTTCAGATACTTCTCATCCAATCGCAAACAATGGCAGACGATTAACTTAGCGCCATTTACTGAATTGATCCCCGATAAAACGAAATCTTTCTTTAATTCTGCGGAAGTTACCAGCCATCAGGAGGAGCAGCATGCACTAGAGGCGATCAAAGAAGAAGGGAACGGTTGGAGTCTGTTATCTCTCTTTAGAAATTCCTATCGTTGATTAGTATAAGATTTCGATGAATAGAGCTCAGGAGCTGGAGTGTGAATAGCATGATAAGATTCGGTGTTAACTATGTGCCTTCTAAGAAATGGTGGTACAGTTGGTTGGATTGGAACCCTGAAAGTATTCTAGAAGATCTGCAAGCTATCCGCAGCTTGGGAATGGATCATATTCGCATTCACTGTTTATGGCCTATATTTCAGCCTAATCCGGATTACGTTAGTGAAACAGCACTGAATAGACTTTACGAACTGTTGAATATAGCTGACGAATGCTCGATGGATGTTCAGATTACCGTGCTGAATGGATGGTTAAGCGGATTTTCATTCTATCCGGCGTGGAAGGGAGATAGGAATCTTTTCACAAACCGTGAAATGATTAAAGCGGAGAAGTTTTTATTCCAGCAAATTGCGAATAAAGTGAAGGATCATCCGAAATTTATGGGATTCGATCTGGGCAACGAAATCAATGTTCTTACCTGGAAAGGAGACCGCTTCAGCATGGAGGAAGGCGACCTTTGGCAGACAGAAATGATGAGCTTTTGTGAGTTGGTTGCTCCAGGGAAATTCCATGTTAACGGTGTTGATCAAATCCATGGTTTTCGGATCAGGGCTTTTCTCGCAAGGCTTTAAGCAATGCGGGTTCGGCAACAGCTTTGCATACCTGGGTTAAATTCACTGAAGCCTTGGATTTATATGGATGGCAAGGCTCAGGCAGTTTACATCTGGCTGAATACTGCATCGAATTATCTAAAGCTTATAGTCTAGATGCAGATCGTCCCATTTGGTTGCAGGAGCTAGGAGCATCCTCTTTATGGATGGCAGAAGAGCATATCTCTCCATTTCTGGAATACTCGGTGCGCAATGCAGCATCTTGCTCGAAGCTTTGGGGAATTACCTAGGTGAAACCAAGCGGGAAGCGACTTATGGAGCTTTCAGGGGATAAAGAATATTTAAGTAGGACAATAGATAGTTGAAATTGGACACTTTTCGTTGAATTTAGCGATAGTTGTTAAAAAAGGTGAAGCTTATAATAAATGTGAACAAGAATAGAAGGAAGATTTGAAGAGACAATAGAAGACTGGGGGTGATGGTTAATGAATAGTTTTTTGAATGGAGATCAAAAGTTAATTCTTAAGCGGTAGAAGTAGGCGGTTATTCTACTCTCAATCAAAGTTTCCTATCTCTATTCTTGTATCTTTCAATAGATAAGGTGGCAATGAATTTGAGTATGAAAATAATGGATACTAAGCGATTTTTCTCGATGATCATGGCTTTTGTAATGGTATTTACTTTACTTATAGGGAGTGCTCGAGTCCAACAGGCCAGTGCCGATGGTAACACGATTGAGGCTGAGAGCTATAATGGGATGTCAGGCATAGCCAATAACAGCACTTTCGTAGGCAGCTTGGATAATAACGATTGGGCGCAATACAACAACGTTCCTTTTGCGGCAGGAACTACTGGTTTCAGTGCGAATATAGCTGTGGATGCAGCATATGCAGGGCAAAAAATCGAGCTTCGTCTAGACAGTACAACAGGTACTTTAATTGGTACTTTGACAGTACAGAGCACAGGAGGCTGGAATACCTTTACTACCCAGAGCACCACAGTTACTGGAGCAAGTGGAACTCATAATCTTTATCTAGTATTTAAAGGGGCCAATGGTTTGGTTGAAGGAGTAGGGAATTTAGATTGGTTTAAATTCACTGGCAGCGCTACTCCAACCCCGACCCCGCCCCCGACACCAACCCCGACACCGGCTCCAACACCAGCAGCATTCAGTCAAACTACACCGGCTAGCGGAGCAACCAATGTCAATGTTAAACCTAGCTTTACATGGGGAACATCAACAGGCGCTGTAAGTTATGCGTTGATTGTTTCGACCAATAGCAGCTATACGAGTCCATCTATTAACGTAAGCAATCTGGCGACAGCTAGTTATACTCCAAGCACCGCTTTGGCTGCTAACACCCTATATTATTGGAAAGTAACGGCAACGAATGCTAACAGTTCAAAAATAGCGAGCAATGCGGGTATATCATTCACAACAGGCGCAGCACCGACTCCCACACCCACGGCAACTCCCACACCAACACCTACACCAACTCCTACGGCAACACCAACACCTCCTCCGGTGGGTACAACCAAATATGAAGCTGAGAATGCCAGCTTATCCGGTGGAACTATTGCAACCTCTGGCTACCCAGGCAATTCCGGGACTGGTTATGTCGAAGGCTATCAATTCAACGCAAATGCTCGTACAGATTTTACTGTTAATGTCGCTTCAGCCGGAAACCGTAATTTAACCCTCCGTTATGCAGCAGGGAATAGTACGGTTACCTCACTTAATTTAATCATAAATGGAACTGTTATTAAGGCGCTTAACCTGCCCGCCACAGGCAATTGGTATACATGGGCGGATAAGCTGGAGAATGTAAGCTTGAATAACGGAGTCAACACAATCTCATTTAAAAGCAATTCGTCCTCTAGCGATGTTGCGAATCTAGATTATATCCTTTTGCAGGCAGATCCTACTCCATCACCGACACCTGTGCCAACACCAGGGACATTCAGTCAATCAGCTCCAGTAAACGGTGCAACGAATGCCAATGTAAAACCTAGTTTCACATGGGGTGCTTCGACCGCAGCAGCAAGCTATACATTAGTTGTATCAACGAACAGCAGCTATACAAGTCCTGCGATCAATGTTAGCTCTCTAACTGGAACAAGCTATACGCCAACCACAGCTTTAGCTGCTAATACATTGTATTACTGGAAAGTTACAGCAACGAATGCAACTGGATCCCGATTAGCTGGGAATGCAGGTATTTCATTCACGACAGGTGCAGCACCAACACCAACGCCTACACCGTCGCCAACTCCAACTCCACCTCCTGGGTCAACCTATTATGTTTCGCCTAGCGGGAATGACAGCTCAGGTACGGGGGCATCAGGAAATCCATGGAAGACGTTAGCTTATGCTGCGGCACATGTTCCGGCAGGTGTAGGCAGTACAATTTATCTCACTGCAGGGACGTTTGTTGAAACGAAGCCAGCGCTTATTCCGCTTGGCGTTAATATTCAAGGGGCGGGCGAAGCCAATACAATCCTCTCATCCAGTGGTGTAACGCTTGCGCCAGGCATCAATCCAAGTGCTGCTGACTATAAGCTATGGTATGACGGCAGCTTGATCCAGCTTATTTCTCCTCATTACACCGTATTTCGCGATCCGACCAGTGCGGTAATTGCACCAGCTAATGGCAATCAAACCATTACTGGCTTTACTATTGATGGCAACAGCAAATCATTAAAAGCTGGTGTTTGGGTAGAAAACCGTAATAACGTAACTCTGCATCATGTGACGTTTAAAAACTTGGATCAGCGTGGAGCCGTGTTTGGTCCAGGAGATAAAGATTGGTTTGTTTATCCGGCTTATTATATGACAGGTACAAAAATTTACAATTGTACGTTTATTAATTCGGGAAAAAACCTTGGAGATGAGTCTATTGGCAATCTGAATATTGCTCAGCTTGATGGGGCTGACATTTACAACATTACGATTAATGACAACCAAGGAGGATATGGAATTAAGTTTATTTACGATGGTTATTTAAAAAATGTAAAAATACACGATAGTACGATTACGGTCAGTGAATCCGATCCGATGTGGGGCGAGAATATTTCTATTGAGCTTTGGAATCTGGGGACCGGAAATGAAATATACAACGTCAATTGCAATACTTGGTTATCCTTGGTCAATCATCCAGGCATTTTTGATGCACCGGTCGGTACGGAGAATATGAAGGTGCACGGAGTTAGAATGATAGATTTGGATGGAGATAGTGCTAAGGAAGCGATTGAAATTGCTGCGCCAGGCATCGAAGTTTATGATAGCTATTTTCAGAATAAGGGCTTTGGCATGGCATTGTGGGATATGGGACATAAGAATATAAGCATTCATAACAATATATTCTACAACACTACAGAGCATAGCAATTGGGCTGGTGCTGGCGCAATCTATATCGACAACAGCAGAACCTGGAGCTTCACTAATATTAATATCTATAATAATGTGTTCGATACCTACATGAATGCTGTGAAAGTAACAGGAAGCAATATTAGTGGCGTGAATGTCATAAATAATGCATTTCTGAATGTGGGTGTATCTGATCTTGAGGCTGTAGGCAGCAATATCGTATTCAAGAATAACCTGAAATATAATGCTGTCAGCAAGCCTTGGGTTATTAATGGTGCGACAACTCAAGCCAACAATATCCTCGGAAATCCGGGTTATCTAAACACGGGAAGCAGATGGGATACATTCTATAAACCTAGCACTGCAAGCAGCTTTGCTGTGGATAAAGGGTTGAACGTAGGTTTGCCTTACAATGGTTCAGCCCCAGATATTGGACGCTGGGAAAATTAAAATTACACTTAGAATAATCAAATAGTTAATAAGCCGTTCTTTTCCAGTGATGGATAAGGAGCGGTTTTTTTGACTTTGTTTTGGTGTCCTCGCTGAAAATAGTTGAATTTTTACACTTTTCGTTGCGTGGATTGGTTGTTGGGTACGGAGTAATTTCTGTAAGATTAAGATACAAGGGTAAACGGCTAGGCCGTCCTTTAAGGACGGTGCGTTTGCCAAGAAATATCAGTCAAAAGTATGGAATTATATACTATCTGATATTTAAAAAAAGGACAGTAGGGGATGCCAATGCAAACGGAGACAGTGACACAGCCGGATAAAAGACAAGCTAGAAAAATGTCCCTAATGCGGAGGGCAATCACACAATGGGATATCCAGCTGATGATTATTCCAGGGTTTTTGCTCGTTTTAATATTTTCCTATTTACCTATGTATGGTGTGCTGACGGCATTTATGGATTATGACTTGTTTAAAGGAATGCTGCATAGTCCTTGGGTGGGAACTAAGCATTTTGCGATGTTTTTCCACTCACCGGATTTCTGGCGAATTATGAGAAATACAATTTGTATAAGTTTGCTGAAATTAATTGTGATCTTTCCTGCGCCGATTTTTCTAGCACTTGTTCTTAATGAAGTACAGTCCATCTTCTTCAAAAGGGTGTTTCAAACGATCAGCTATTTGCCGCATTTTCTATCCTGGGTCATAGTCGCAGGTTTCGTTGGCTCTATGCTGTCGGTTGATAACGGAAGTGTCAATATCCTCTTGCAGAAGCTCAATATTACGGGTGAACCGATTAATTGGCTTTCAGTCCCTGAATATTTCTGGGCAATCATTATTGGAACGAATTTATGGAAGGATATCGGATTCTCCTCCATCGTATATTTGGCAGCAATCGCAGGAATTGATCCGCATTTGTATGAATCCGCAGCGATTGACGGTGCAAGCCGTTTCAAGCAAATATTCACAATTACACTTCCATCGCTCATGCCAATAATTATGATATTTCTGATTCTCAGTATTGGCAATGTGTTGAATGCCGGATTTGATGATCTTTATCTGCTAAGCACTAATCCAATTGTTCGTGATGTATCAGAGGTTATCGATACTTATGTATATAGAGTCGGCATTCAAACCTCGAGATATTCTTATGCAACTGCAGTGGGCTTGTTTAAAGCAGTACTCAGCGTAGGGTTACTAACCACAGCCAATGCTCTTGCCCGTAGATTTGGTCATAGTCTTTGGTAGTTCATTATAAAAGCAAAGAGGTGAAGGCAGTTGAAATTAAGCACTGAGGATAAAATCCTCCGCACTTTTATTTATATATTTCTACTGCTGCTCGGTTTTGCAGCAGCATATCCCTTCTGGAATTCATTGGTGATCTCGTTTAATTCCGGATTGGATACATCCTTAGGCGGTATTACGTTCTGGCCTAGGCAGTTCACCTTGGATAATTACAGAGTGGTTTTTGCAGATGACCGTCTATTGAATTCATTTGGAATTTCCGTGCTTCGCACACTGGCAGGAACCTCGCTATCGATCTTTTTTACAGGGATGCTGGGCTATGGATTATCTAAAAAGGGTGTTGCGTTTTATAAATTTTATATGCTGTTTTTCATTTTCACGATGTTTTTCTCTGGAGGCTTGATTCCTTCATTTGTAATTAATCGCTCGCTTGGCTTAACGAACAGCTTCTGGATTATGATCATTCCGTTCATCATTAATATATGGAATATGATTATTTTCCGCTCCTTCTTCCGAGAAATACCGGATGGATTGGAAGAGTCGGCTAAGCTGGATGGCTGCAGCAACTTTGGCGTTTTATTCCGAATTATTGTCCCGATTTCTGGTCCTGTTATTGCTACATTGTCCCTGTTTGTTGCCGTATTCCATTGGAATGATTGGCTCACAGCTACGATTTATATCAACAAACAAGGCTTGATGCCCATTCAAAGCTTACTGCAGCAGGTATTGAATTCGAATTTAGCCCGCGAAGTGCTTCAACAAGCCACAGGTGGCAACGCTGCCGCGATGAATCAATTTAACAATGCGCAGACGATCTCAACTAAATCACTTAGCATGGCAATTATGATTGTAGCGACACTTCCCATTATCGTGGTTTATCCATTCCTCCAAAGATTCTTTGTTAAAGGGGTTACGGTTGGTTCACTTAAAGGCTAGTGCTTATGTTTGAAAGGTTGCATAGTTTTGTTGTTGATGCCTAAGGGCTTAACATATAATAGGATTGAGAGGGGAAAGGTTAAATGAAAAAGCACAAAATGCTTCAACTTTCACTTGCTTTGGTTTTGGTAATGAGTCTTTTCTTAACGGCATGTACTAAAAAGGAAGTGGCAACAGTTGTATCAGCGACACCAGCTGCCAGCATGGCGGCAGTAGAAACGACCGCTCCGAGCGCAGAGCCAGCACCGACAGCTCCCGCGCAATTCACTTTGGGGTCTGAACCACTAAGCTTTAGCTTCTATGGGAATTATGATTGGTGGGTTACGAACCAATGGGGTGGAGATTCACCTTCCAAATGGATTCAGGATAATTTGAAGGTGACCGTCACACCTATTCAGTCAGGCGGTGCTGCTGTACAGAAGCTTAGTACAATGATAGCGGTGAATGAATTGCCTGATGTTATTTTGCTCGATCGTGGTCCGGACGTGGAAAAGCTGGTTAAGGCAGATAAGCTGGTTGCACTTGATCCATACTTGGATAAATATCCGAATTTAAAGAAATACGCTGGGGAATCAACACTCAACATGCTTCGCTCTGAGGATGGCAAGCTGTATACCTTCCCTAATTACTATACACAAAAACCGAATGGCAATGCCGGATATGTCATAAATACTAAAATTTACAAAGCTTTAGGTTCCCCTAAGCTGGAAACCTTTGAAGAGCTTGCAAGCTATCTGAAAATGGTTAAAGCCAAATATCCAAAAATTGTTCCACTAGAAGTTGATGTTAATGCAGGCGGAGTTTATTTATTTGCAACTGGATTCGAGGAAAACTATCCGATTACCTTTATTAATGAGAAGGCAGTTCCAAGAGACGATAAACTAACCTCTTTATTCCTAGACCCTACTTTTAACACTACATTGAAATATGCCAGTCAGCTTTTCCGGGATAAATTAATAACACAGGATGCGTTTACACAAAAAAGTGACCAGGTGTATGAAAAACTTAAAAATGGTCGTGTGGCTGTGTTCGTTTCAGGGGATGCTTTGAACTCTAAAGTACTTGAAGCTCATAATTTCCTTAAGCAAAAAGATCCAGAGGATGGCTATATGGCGATCTGGCCGATTCATAAAGATGGCGTCTCTAAAGACAAAGTATTCCCTAACAGCTTTGCTTCACAAGGCTGGAATGTCAATGTCATCACTAAAGGAGCTAAGAATCCCGAAGCGATATTTGCCTATCTGGATTGGTTGACAGGCAATGAAGGGCAAACAGTTACGAACTTTGGTCCTAAAGGGCAATATTGGGACACGTTAGATGCAGATGGAGCACCGATTCCAAATGCCAAATGGACCTCTACACCGCAGGCTGATAAGGATAAGGAGCATTTTGGATCCTTTGACTGGGCAGGCAACACAGCATTCCTTGATGGTACAAAAGCGAAAATTGACAGTGCCCTTCCAGAGGATCAACGCAGCTGGTCTACAACTCAGCAGCTTAATGTCATGTGGAAAACCTCGCTGAATACGACCGAATTTACTAATTTAGCACCATCCCCGGATTCACCCGAGGGTATCGCAGCAACAGCCTTGCAGGATATTATTACTAAGGCAACGGCTAAAGCTATTTATGCGAAAAACGATGCTGAAGTAGATTCCATTCTAAAAGAAGCTAACGACTCAGCAGTAAGCCAGGGGTATGACAAGCTATTGCTATTCAAAACAACAAAATGGCTAGAAAACGTAGCGAAAGTAAAAGTTCAATAAATACGTCAAACAAGACTACAATAAAAAGGGTATACTTTCAAATAAGTATGCCCTTTTTAACTTAGCTGGAAGGAGAAGGGAATTATGTTTAAAGTATTATTGGTTGATGATGAGATGCTGGATCTTGAAGGGATGGAGCGTCTCCTACCTTGGGATTCTTTAAATATGAAGATTGTTGCATCCTTAAATAGTGGATTTGAAGCGCTGGATTATTTAAAAGAATATCCAATCGATATTCTAGTATCTGATATTAAGATGCCAATAATGTCTGGCTTAGAATTGGCAAGCCGAGCATTGGAGATGTACCCAAAGCTAAGAATAGTGTTTGTTAGTGGCTATGAAGACTTTCATTATGCCAAGAAGGCCATTCAGTTAAATGCCAGCGGTTATGTGCTAAAGCCGTTTAACGATGACGAAATGATCCAAGTGCTTAGTGATGTTAGAGATTCTTTGCATCATGAACTAGAGTGGGAACGAATGGAGAACGTGCAGAAGCAGCACATGAACCTAGCTTATGATGAAATGATGCATCAATGGATCGAAGGGAAAAGCGGGGGCGAGGGGTTTCTAAGCTGGATTAAACAAACGCAACCATCTATTACCGTGGGAACCTATCAGCTTGGCTTGCTGGAGTTGGATGATGTTTCATGGAAGCTGGAGGGTCAGTCTGAAGATGAGCAGGAAATGATAGTCAATAAAGCATTAGCTGTGCTATCTGCTGGCTGTAAAGCAGAAGGAATCAGTCTGCATTGTCAAACGGATATATCACGTATGGCTCTAATTATAGAAGGAGATGATCCAAGAGCTAAGCTGGAACGGATCCTGAATTATATGAGCAAATATTCCTTATTTACAACAACAGCAAGCTTAGGGCAGGTAACCAGTTTTGAACAGCTTCCGGAATCCTACCGCACGGCTAAGGAGGTTTTATCTTATAAAATCTTTTGCGGTAAAAACGGCATCATTACCTTTGAGGATACAAAGTCCTATGAGCAGCAGGATATTCAGAACGTAGACGATTTTCTGCAAACGCTATTCATTGCGATTACAAACTATGATCTTGTCCAAATAGATGATTGTTTAGAGGATCTGTATAAGCAAGTAAAAAACTATGGCAAAAAAATGACAGTTTACAATGTAACGCTTCATATAATTACGAAACTGGATTCTTTTCTTTCCAGTATGAATGAAAATCTGAAGAGTATTCTAGGGATTGAGCTCAAGAGCTTGGATATTCTCTACCGCTTTGAAACCATGGATGACATTAAATCCTGGCTGCGACGCAGATTGTTCGAAATTTCTGAAATGCTCTTACTGAAAAAACAACGGAAAAACCGTAAGCTAATTGATGAAATTGAGCAATATGTTCAGAAGCATATGAGTACTAATCTCACACTTCGCGATGTCGCTAACTTTTTCGCTTTTTCACCCAATTATTTGGGGCATCTCTTTAAAGAAGAGAATGAGGAGTATTTCAGTGACTATGTAATTAAAATAAGACTTGAGAAGGCAGCAGAGCTACTGCGAAATCCTAAATTAAAGGTTTA
The DNA here is from genome assembly GCF_009728935.1 of Paenibacillus psychroresistens. Classification (GTDB taxonomy): domain Bacteria; phylum Bacillota; class Bacilli; order Paenibacillales; family NBRC-103111; genus Paenibacillus_AC; species Paenibacillus_AC psychroresistens. The sequence goes on from NZ_CP034235.1 coordinate 2,248,075, forward strand.
TGAGATCGCGGATCAGGTGGGTTATAAGAGCTTAACCTATTTCAGCAGGCAATTCAGGGAGAAATACGGCATTACCCCGGGTGATTATCGCAAGCAAAGTTGAGGATGATAATAATGAAGCAAGATACAACAAGAAAATATTTTTTACCTTATGGATTTAAGCTGATGTTTTCCTATTTTTTGTTCGTGCTTATTCCCGTTATTGTTGTAGGCTGGGCAGCCTATGATTCTTCGATTAATTCAATTAGGGAGCAAACCAGGGAGAACCTGCAAGGGACACTGGGACAAATACGCGATAATATTCAGTATAGGTCTGAAGGAGAGAAGCGGATTTCTGACCAAATTTACTTCGATAATAAGATTCAAGGCTTATTGCGCTATTTTGAGAATGGATGGATCGGTTATGAATTAATGAAAGAGTATCTGATGCCGACACTTTCTAATGCCGTACATATGTCTAATATTCCTGTATTGCTTAAAGTATATATTGATAATAAAGTCATTCCTGAAATTTATAATGATCAGAACCCTCAGTTTGACCCTTTGAGATTTGTGGATTATGAGATTTTACATATGGATCGTCTAAAAAATGAAGCTTGGTTTAAGAACCTGAAACTACCAGAAGAAAGCTATCGTGGAACAGAGTTTGTTTGGCAGCAGGTTGAGAATGACGAGGAGTTTCATAATATCTCATTAATTCGCAGACTTATGGATATCAATCAGAAGAAACAAATTGGATTGACTAGGACGATTGTTAGGCTTTCTGATCTAATAGATGCGGTGGATTATCGTAAAATTGGTGAATCCAGCAAGATCTTTCTGTTGGATGGGGAGGGGAGAACAATAAAAGCCTCAGGAAGCAATTCTCCTAAATCATTCGAAAATGAGGTTGGCATAAGCGATCACTTAATGATTAGTGAATCATTACCAGGCTTGAATTGGAAGCTAGTAGCCCTTATCCCCAATTCATTACTTGAGAAAAGCGCCAAAAAAGTCCGCAATTTGACCATTTTGGTCTGTTTGATTAGTTCGTTCATTTTATTCATTATTGGGATGTTGGTATCGAATTACTTCTCCAAACGGGTTCGCAAGATTGTTACTTCACTCAATGCATTTAAAGAAGGCGATTTTCATAAAAGGCTATTTTTTTCTGGAAATGATGAGTTTACGCAAATTGCTGACGCTTTTAATAAGATGGGTGAAAATACGGATGAATTAATCAAAGAGGTTTATTTAGCCAACATCCTGAAGAAAGAAGCCGAGTTGGAATCCTTGCAAGCTCAGATTAATCCTCATTTTTTATACAATACACTTTCCTCAATAAGCAGGCTGGCTAAATTTGGTGAGATCGATAAGCTCCACGAAATGGTAATGGGACTAGCTAAATTTTATCGACTTACTTTAAATGACGGGCGGTTGATTATTTCTGTAAATAAGGAGTTAGAGCAAGTTAAGACATATATAGATATTCAACAAATTAAATATAGAGATAGACTCCATGTGGGATATGAGTTTCAAACGGATGTTTTTGGTTTCGATACGGTAAAGCTGATCTTACAGCCATTTGTTGAGAATGCTCTGGAGCATGCGCTTTTTAGTCATAGCATTAATCTGAGGATTACAGCTTGCTTAGTTGGAGCTGCAATTGAGTTTAAAATTATCGATGACGGGATTGGAATGAACCAACAAACGATTGATCAAATATTTACTCGGGATGGCATCCATGTCGGTTATGGTATACGGAATGTGGATGAAAGGATTAAGCTGCAATATGGTCCCAATTATGGCGTCCAGCTGTTCAGTCGATTGGGGATAGGAACTTGTGTAAGGATTACCATCCCAGCAGTAAAAGAGGCAAAGTGATGCATATGAATTGTAATCTTTGATTATTGCCATTTTTCGTTGCATTTAGCAGTAGTTTTGCAGCTTGCCGAGATATACTATTTAATCTGTGATGATTAACTAGTATACACAAGGAGAGCTGGATATGGAGCAAATCAAAACCTGGAGCACGTGGGACGTCGAATGTTTAAATGCAGTTATGAAGGTTCCAGAAATGATGGAAATTCGAATAGCGCTTTATGATAATAAAAGAAAACAATACATCGATCAGATGCTTTGGAAATATGTGCATCGCTTTGGTGAGCATAGTATCGATGGATCGTATTTTGATATGGAGCTTAAATATGAGGATTTGATTTATCGCATGGAATTTGCGGCAATTGATAATACATTTGTCTACAAAATTACACCTAATCAACTACTGCCTCGCATTAAATTCTTCATTTGTGGCTTATTTCGCTGGCATGCCAAGGGCCAAATTGTTTGTACCGATGAATCTATACTGATGACTGCTGGCGAGCAAAGCTATCAAATTACAGTTGTCGGTGAAATTGATAAAACTACTGTTTTTAATACTTCGCAGCAGGGGATTTTACTAGAATGCGGTACATCCATCTACATTCGCTGCAATCATGACTTGTCAGCCACTGAGATGGATTCGTTTCTTGCGCAGAAAAAGGCAGCTTGGTTATGTGAATCCATTTCTGGAGGAGGGATCCTCGAGGATGCGCCACAAGCCATTATTAAAGGAATGACCTGGAATACGATTTATGAACCAACCAAACAGCGGTTTTGTACACCGGTAACCCGTGAGTGGTGTGTAATGAAGAACATGACTCATTTTGGCGGTTATGTCTTATTTGCGTGGGATACTTTCTTGGGTGGATTATTGGCTGCGCTTCAGAGCAAGGAGCTAGCCTATAGACAGGTATATAGTGTGCTTGAAGAGTTTCAAGCAGATTTTGCTCCGCAATATGGATCACAGGTGTTAACACGATTTGACCGTTCAAATCCTCCTGTCGGTTCTTATTGTATACTAAAAATTTATAAGCAATTTCAGGAGAAAGAACTATTGAATAATGTTTTTGATAAAATGCTGCTATGGAATCGTTGGTGGATTAATAACCGTGATGGAAACGGAGACGGCTTGCTGGAATGGGGCTCCAACCGGCCCTTTGTTGAGAATGCGGGTAAGATTCTCGGAGAAACCTTTGAGGTTGCTGCTAAGATGGAATCAGGTCTAGATAATAGCCCCATGTATGACGATGTGAGCTTTATACCCGAAGGAAAAACACTGAATATAACGGACATTGGATTGAGCTCGCTGTATGCAATGGATTGTTGGGCACTTGCCGAAATAGCCCGAGAAATAGGCAGAGATCAAGAAGCGAAGGAATTATTAGCTGAGTATGCAGCGGTTAAAGCGCGAATTAATGATGAGCTCTGGAATGAAAGCTTGGGCATTTATTGCAACAAGCATTGGGATGGACACTTTAGTGAGGTTTTAACTCCGACTTCTTTCTATCCGTTAATTGCTGGAATTGCCTCTCAAGCACAGGCGGAAAGAATGATCAAGGAGCATTTGTTAAATGAAAATGAATTCTGGGGCGAGCTAGTATTACCCACTGTAATGAAGAGTCATCCGGCTTTTGAAGACAATGATTACTGGCGCGGAAGAATCTGGGGACCCACCAATTTCCTCGTCTCAGAAGGATTAAAAAGATATGGCTACTACGATCTAGCTTATGAAATTGCCCAGAAAAGCTTGAGGCTGTTCTTAGGGGAATGGAAGAAAGACAATCATATTCATGAAAATTACAACGCTTTGACTGGTGATGGAGATGATGTGTTAAACGCAGATCCAGTTTATACCTGGGGAGGGCTGCTGCCTTATCTGGCAGTTGAAGAATTAGTCGAAGCACAGCCATGGGGAGGGCTGCGTTTTGGCAACTTAAGCGAGGAACATGCTTCTCTAGCAGGAATAACATTTGGCAAGGATATCTATAAGGTAGTTAAAGAAACGGGACTGCTCATTATTCGCAATGACAAGCCTTATATTCAGACCGATATTGTTGTTCGCATTACAAGCTTGTACGAAGAGGGAGCTTGCTTAGAATTTCATATGGAATTCCGGCAAAATGGTGTGTTGGAAATTTCATCGGGAGATGCCCAACGGTTCATTATTTATTTAAATGGCAAAAGACATGAATTCCAGCAAGAAAACGGGGAAGTTCTCGTTGTTGCATTGGAGGTTCAATGATGACCGACCTCAGCTTATTGAATTGTTGGAATACTTGGGATGTTAGACATGTGAATGCCGTTATGCGAATGTCTGATCTGGCACAAGTACGTGTCGGGTTCTATGACAATCAGCGAAAGCTATATAAAGATGAATTCTTCGCAACAGAGATTACTAAATATGGAATGCATGATTTATATGGGCGATATTCAGAAATTGAAATAAAGTTTCAAGGAAGTGTTTATAAACTGGAATCTGCCAGTAATGGGGATCAATTTGTCTATAAGGTTTCACCTCAGGGAAGCCCATTAAACTCTCATCTTAAATTCTATATAAGCGGATTGTTTCGTTGGGGTGGGAAAGGAAATTGCAGTATCGCCAAGGAAGGCCATCACCTGATTCTGCAATCCGATAAGCGTAAATATGCGATACAAGTAGTTGGCGAGATTGATGAAAGCACGTTGGTGAATGGATCACATTTAGGCATAACGCTGCATGCAGATAAACCCATTTATATTCAGTGCAATTCAACTATGACTATTCCCGAAATGGAAAGCGTGCTTGCTAAGAATAAGGGGATTTCTCTAAATGATGCAGTTAAAGGACAGAATGCTTTAAACGAAGTTCCGGAAGCCATTATGAAAGGTATGCTCTGGAATACGGTTTATGATCGTGTGAAGGATAGACTTGTAACTCCAGTGGCTAGAACCTGGTGTCTTGGCAAGATGGGGGAATGGGTCATGTTTGGTTCGTATGTATTATTCTGCTGGGATACCTTTCTTAGCAGCTTATTATGCGGCATTCAAGATAAAAAACTAGCCTATCAGCAGATTTACAGTATTCTTCAGGAAGTATCCAGCCGTGGAATGATTCCTAATTTCAGTGGTGAGCTGCGTAATTCCGAAGATCGTTCACAGCCGCCGGTTGGCGCATTTTGTGTGCTGAAATTGTATGAGCAATTTGGCGATATTGTATTATTAGAGCAAACCTTTGAAGCGCTGCTAAAGTGGAACCAGTGGTGGACAGTGAATAGAGACGGGAATCAAGACGGTTTGCTAGAATGGGGCTCCGATCCTTATCCAGATACACCAGAGAATACATTTATTGCAGGAGTCGAGCAAGTGGATGATCTTACGGCAGCCAAATGGGAATCGGGATTGGACAACAGTCCGATGTATGATGAGGTCATCTATAATAAAGCCAGTCATACAATGGAGCTGTCCGATGTCGGGCTAAATTCTCTCTATGCCTTGGATTGTCGGGCATTGTCAAAAATTGCTGAGCTATTAGGTAAACAAACCTTTGCGATTTCACTCGCGGTTGAATATGAGAGAGTGAAAACACTTGTTAACTTTGAACTGTGGAATGAAGAAAAAGGGATTTATATGAATAAAGACTGGAAAGGAGCGTTCAACGAGCGTGTTTCGCCAACCTGCTTCTATCCGATGCTTGCTGGAATTGCCACACCTGAACAAGCGCAGAGAATGATGAATGAACATCTGTTGAATGAAAATAGGTTTTGGGGAGAATTTGTAATCCCGAGTGTACCCAAAGACGATCCAGCTTATCTAGAACAAGATTATTGGCGAGGTTACATCTGGGGACCTATGAACTATCTGGTCTATGAGGGCATTAAAAACTACAAATTTCATGACGCTGCTTTTGCTTTTGCTGAGAAGAGCAATACTATTTTTATGAAAGAGTGGAAGCTCCATAGTCAAATACGTGAGAATTATCATGCCATTACCGGTGAAGGAACCTGCACACATATGCAAACCTGGGGTGGATTGCTAGGATATGTCTATACAGAAGAATTTATAAGTGCTAGTGCATGGGGGGGATACCGTTTTGGCAATCTTTCGGGAGTATTGGGCGGCTTAAACAATTTTCCATTGGGGAGCGATCGCTATACGGTTGATTCGGGAAGTCATCTTATTGTGGATAAAAATGGTGAACCCTACATTCGAGCTAATGTGCCCGTACTCATTACAGATTGGTCTATTAAAAACCGCGTATTACATTGCAGCGTAGAACACAGAATGGCAGGAGAATTGGTTCTTACAATTAATGATGATGCTGATGAGTTTATCATATTTATTATTGGATTAACAGGCACAAGAGAGTTGCGAGAGACGGTAGATAGATTCTCACAAGTCATTGCATTAATATAAATTAGATCTTGATCAATAAGCTTAAATAGAGATGAGGATTAAATATGAGAATCGATGCCCATCAGCATTATTGGCAGCTTAGCCGCGGCGTGGATGGCTTACGACTGATGCAGGCATTCTGCACCAAGAATATTTGCCTAATCAATTAGCCCTAATGCTGCATCAGCACAATATAAATAAATCGATTGTGGTTCAAGCTGCATCAACAATTGCTGAAACGGAGTTTCTTCTTGAGCTATGCCAACAGGAGGTTTGTTTCATAATTTTCAGGAGCTTCATAAAACCATTGCCGTTAAGCTTGCACAAAAGCTGGATGACATGGCATTAATTTGCGATATTATTGCAGTGACAGATCAGTTAACGATTGGCGTGGTTGGCAATATCATTCGTGAGAGGCTTTCCTACTGGGCGGATAAGGGGAAAATAATTGTCGTTGATAGTAGAGATCGAATCGGGTTGTTTCGCAATGTAATTGTCAAACCGAATGAGATTGAAGCCGTTAGGTGGATAGAATCCGAGTATGACGGTGCAGAACGAACAATAGAACAATGGGCCGAGGTGGCTAAGGAGCTGTCTCAAGAGGTAAACGGTACGTGTTGCGTTACCCTAGGTTCGGATGGCGCTCTATGGATCGATTCCGAAACATGCATACTTATCCCAACTCGAGTAGTTGAGCCGCCAATTGATATTGTTGGTGCTGGAGATGGCTTTGCCGCTGCGTTGCTTTGTGCATTAGGGGCAGGAAGCGATGGACCAGAGGCAACAGCATTTGCTCATCTAGCTGCTTCGATTGTAATTAAGAAAATGGGTACCACAGGTACGGCTTCACCACAGGAAATCTTGGCTATTTAATAATTGAACGAAGGGGGAGAATATATTGCTCTCAACAGAAAGCTACCAAATGGTTATGAGTGAGCTTTTAAATAAGTACCCGGACTTATCCGTTTGCAGTGAGGATTTTGAAAAGGTGTTTCGTAAGTTATCTGAGACCTTCCGGACAGGCGGGAAACTGCTCGTCTGCGGAAATGGCGGCAGTGCCTCCGATAGTGAGCATATCGTTGGTGAATTAATGAAAGGCTTCATGACCAGAAGACCACTCTCTGAAGAACAACGAAGTTTATTTCACTCGCTCTTTCCAGAAGATGGAGCCTATCTGGCAGACCATTTACAAGGGGCTTTACCAGCCATTTCCTTAGTCAGTCATTCCGCGCTGATGACTGCATACGCAAACGATGTAGCAGCAGATATGGTCTTTGCCCAACAAGTTTTTGGCTACGCCAAAGCAGGTGACACCTTGCTCGGGATTAGTACATCAGGTAATTCCCATAATGTTATCCGGGCTATGCAAGTGGCAAAAGCAATGGGCGTAACAACGATCGGCTTGACTGGTGAGGGCGGCGGGAGATTGGCAGAAATATGTGATGTAACGATACGCGTTCCATGGAGGAAAACACCTGATATTCAAGAACGACATCTTCCCCTTTATCACACGTTGTGTATACTGCTGGAAAAAGAGTTTTTCTCATGAAGCTGAGTTAGCGTATAAAGTGACTATTAATGAGGAGAGGAGGAGTTTTGGATTAAATATGATCAGACTCAGTTGATTAGGCCTGTACTTATGATATGGACTTGAATGGTTGGCTTCAACTTCACATCCTTGTACTTATTCTCCCAGTCGATGTTTTTCCACAGCTCTGAGTGGTTTACTCTTAGTTTTCTGCCGATTCCGAGAGCATCGCAATTCGCTTCCAGCAAACTGTTTGCGACTCCTGCTGCTTGTTTGTTTAACGAAGCAGATAATTCCTGATTCAGCTGCTCGCGATCGATTTTAGTACCCAGATTGCTTGAGTAACTTCTAAGCTCACCATAAAGATCAACCTTAATGAAGCACTCGATTTTTTGCGTATTTTTATCAACAAACACCTTGAATGATCTCTTTGATTTCCTTGCTTCAAATGTAATCAAATTCGTTTTTATCTCTTTAGATTTGTCCTGTTCAGGGCTTTGACTGATAGGTATATCCATGAATGCATGTCTGTTTAGCTTGTTTTTTAGAAGCATTAATAGGATACTGTCATCACGGGACAAGGTCACTCCGGTAAATTTATCTCCATTAAATAATCCAACACGGTCAATGATTAAAGTTTTATTCCTAACTATCCGAATCATGGGCAGCACCAGATCTGCATCCGGGTCAGAAATTTGACTCCATAAAGAATACAAAGTTTGCTTCGGAACAATCGTCTTGCCCTCTGCTCCAACAACCATTTGCTTAATGTCAAAAGCGACAGGACTCTTTGCTAATTTTTCAATTGATATAACTTCAGAAGCTAATCCTGTACTTATTAGAACATTTGATTTCAGATACCCTTTAGGACTGCGGTAAATAAACTCCAAAGGGGACATAATGCCTCGCTTCGCCAGCTCCTCCCCGATGATCACAACATGGGCCTTGCTTGGTTCAAGGGTGCCTGGAAGCATACTATCAATTTTATTACCAATATTGAAAACGGAATCCCCGGTTGCTTGAATCAATTCATCCTTCACATCGAATTGTCCTCCACCTTTACTCTCCAAATTGATAGCTCTAACTGTTGCAGTGATTTGATTATCTTTAGCAGCATCCAGGCTGATCCCGTTTATCATCTTTTTATTGATTAAATAATGAATGTCCCAACACCCTGATAGGACTACTGAAAGTAATCCAATAATGACTGCAAGAAATATTTTTTTTCTCAAGCTGACCCAACCTTTTCAGTATTTTTTAGCAGGAAGGACACCAACCATAACAATATTGGCAACGCTGCAATCATAATAAAGTATCCATACTCCAATAATTTACTAAAAATATCTATATTTTCTAAGGCGGATAAATACCACGCTAATAAATAGACAAACACCCCACTGATCCATACTAACCTTCGATAAGAGCTTTGGTTTCTACTTAGACTTTTTCCGGCTATGCATAGATAAGAAACGATGGTCAAGGTCATTGGAATAATCCAAATTGTCAAAAATAGCAGATCCAAACGATCAAACAATTGATAAGTTAACCCTTTGAGAATAAACAAAACGGGTTCATTCACTTGTTCTAACGCCTTGGGACTAAATCCGACCAGGCAAATAAATACAAAATAAGTATAAAATAGTGTAACAAAGCAATTAGCTAAGGAGATTACACGAAACAAACCTTTGGGATTGTTTTGAACTTGGGCGAAGAAATAGAAGATCACCTCAAAACCGAGCATGGAAAAAAAGGTTCTTTGACTTCCTTTGAAAATTTGCATAGCACCTGATTGACCTACCGGCAAAATGTTAGAAAAGTGCATTTCATTAGTAAAGTTTAAAAAACTGATCAGGATCAAAAAACCGAATAGTAATGAAGCTAATACAAAAAATCTTGCAATTACACGCAAATTTTCAATAGCCAAATAGACAACAATCCCTATGATGAGCAGAAGTAGAACCCAACTTGGCGTATTGGGGAGCATCCATGTATGAATCAAGTGGACATAGAGTGTACTCGCATAACCCGCTATGAGAATATAAAAAACATAATAAATGAGGTTTAAAGCTTTACCTATATATGATCCAAATATTCGGACCGTAATTTCACTTAAGGTGTGATTTGGAAATTTTTTAAGCAACTGCCAGTAAACGAAAAGCAAAAGCTGAATAACGACCCCAGCCAGGAGTACCGAGATCCAGGCATCCCTTTTAGCAATCCTATGAATTTCCGAAGGCAAGGATAAAAGGCCTATTCCAATCTGCGTTTTGATTATCAAAAAAAACAATTGGGATCTGGTTATCGTATTATTCAAGAGCGCTTCCACCTCCTGAGAAATGACTGTATATGGAAACCGGGTTTCTTAGTCTTCGAGTCTTTAGAGGTCTTCCAAATAGGAAGTCTAAAAAAAATATCAATTTGACCTTTTTTACCATTAAAAGGGCCAAAAGGCGCGAAATAAGGTACACCTAGTGTCTCAATCTTGCATAAATGAATGCAGATGGCCATCATAATGATGGAGATTCCGAATAAGCCAAACAAAGAAGCAGCTAGCATCGAAGGAAATCCTAAAATCCTCAAGCTTGTTCCGAACTCACTTAACGGACTTACGAAAGATGCAATCGCCGTCAATCCAATAACGACAATCATAGTATGAGAAACCAGATGGGCTTCCACTACAGCGGTGCCTATGACTAATCCCCCAACAATACCAATCGTTTGAGCTATGGGTGAAGGTAACCGAATTGCAGCCTCTTTCAGCAATTCAAGAATGATAAGCATGACAATCGCTTCTAAGATAGGTGGTAATGGAACATATGTTAAAGAAACCGTAACGGAATAAAGAATGCCTACAGGAAGTACTTCGGAGTGGTATGATACGATAGCAATATAGATCGCTGGCAAACTAATGGCAAGCATAAAGCTAATATAACGGATAATCCGATAAAATGATCCCGTAATCCATCTACCGTTGTAATCATCCGGGGATTGAAAAAATGAGAAAAAAGTGATCGGAAGGACCAAAACACAAGGGCTGCCGTCAACAATGATAACGATTTTTCCTTCCATTAAATAAGAAACTGCCCGATCCGGCCTTTCGGTCTGAATCGTTTGCGGAAAAGGAGATAACGGGTGCTCTTCGATCATCTCTTCAATGTTGCCAACGGAATACAAATAATCAAGATCGATAGCTGATAATCTTTTCTCGCATTCTTCAATTATATTGGTATCGGCTATGTTGTCCATATGCATCATAGCTACTTTCGTTTTCGTGACACTACCTAGTGTAAAGTATTTCACCTTCAATTTGGGACTTTTGATTCGATTGCGGATTAAATTGAGATTAACGCTTAAGCTTTCTATGAAGCCGTCATGTGAGCCCTTAATGATTTGTTCTTCTTTGGGTTCTTGGATAGAACGGTTATACAATTCTGCGACTGGCATCATGATCGCGGCTGAATCATTTTCTAGTACACTTATGCAAAATCCATTGAGTAAAGATGTTCCTATTTGAAGAATATCGGATGATTTCTTGACTTCGATTGAGTTCAGGATCTGTTCAATGTCACTTGAGTTTGATTCCAGCAAAGGCTTTAAAACACTGGATTGAATTAAATCTGTTTTTACAAGGGCTTCTAAATATAATAACGCGCACGATTGATTGTTAACTACGAGCTTTTGAATCATTAAGTCTTCAGTATAGGATAAATAGGCTTGAATCTGCGCAATTTTCAGATCGATAGCTCCAGGGTTCAACTCAACTGCATGGCTTTCTGCTTCCGTTGGTGGTTGTTTTTTAATTTTTAAGTGGTTCATGCAATCATCACCCCGCCCTTAATAAATCATTACCTATTATTAACAAGAACCCCCGTAATTATTTTTCATAATTACGGGGGGCGTTTATTTATGGTGAATGACAAGGATGATACAGGCTAGGTTTTTAAACGATAATGAGTAGGTGGTACCCCTTCGTACTTTTTAAAGATTCGTGTAAAGTAAAACGCATCCTGATAGCCTACTTCCAAAGCAATCTCAGTTATGGTTCGATGGGTGTTATCAAATAAATATTTGGCCCGCTGAATGCGTAGTTGATGCATGTAGGCTGTAATACTCATACTCGAATGCTTCTTGAAAACCTGGCAAATATATTCATAGGTTTTACCTAAACTGGTTTCCATTCTATCTCTTGACAGCTCATGGCTATAATATTCTTCTATATAGTTCACGGTTTTTCGGTAGGTTAAATAAGACGCAGGAACGGAAGAGTCCATGTGGTTCTGGGCTAATAAGCTTTCAGCTAACAGCTCAGTGATTTGCATTAAATTAATATTTGCCCGATATCGGCTGTATCCTCTGGGATTGGCCATTTCGTCATGCAGTTTTTCTGCAAATCCCAATAACGCATATAAAAAAACAGGTGTCGATTTTCTGGGCAGCAGTAAATAATCAATCAATGCATCATTTCCTGTACGAAGATCTTTATCCGTAAAGCGGCTCCATTGCAAAGCTTGAGCCGGGAACATTGTTTCCTCAACCAGGCGCAGCATAGGATCCGCTGCAAATTGAATCCAGTAGAAGCCCGCTGTGTCTCTAATTTCTTTCCATCCGGAATGAAATTCCCAAGGTGCTAATAGATAGCATTCTCCAGATTGTAGAGTAAGCTTTTCTTGTTCTACTTGGAGATAAATCGGACCTTCCGTGACAATAATTAATTCAAAGTAAGGATTTGCATGGGAAACATGAAGAAACTCAGCGTTTCCTTTATGAACGTTTACCCATTTGACATCAATATGCGTTAAGCGGGACATTGAGAAATAACTCATTGGAAGCTCCTAAACACAATTAAGATTTTGGATTGTAAAATGATAATCACGTGCATGTTATCTCGCTGAAACTGTTGATATATTTGAATCGATTCAAAATGATTATATCAAATTTTATGGGAAGTTGGGATCAGTAAATGGGAAGAATGAAATTAAATGCAGCGGAATATTACAGAAAAGTATACGGTGGCTGGCTTGGCAAGAATATAGGCGGTACATTAGGTGCACCTGTAGAGGGAAAGATGGAATTGCTAGATTTAAAGTTTTATCCTATTCTGCCAGATGGGCCATTGGAAAATGACGATCTGGATTTACAGCTGGTTTGGCTGCACGCTCTAGAACAATATGGAGCAAGGCTAACTGCTAAGGAGCTGGGACAGGAATGGTTAGAGCATGTATTCTTTCCGTTTGATGAGTACGGCTATGCGTTAACTAATTTAAGAAGAGGCTTGCAGGCTCCTATATCTGGTTGGTTTAATAACCCCTTCAATAACTGTATGGGCTCACCGATTCGCTCCGAAATTTGGGCAATGGTAGCTCCAGGTGCTCCACATGTTGCCGCATATTATGCTTATGAAGATGCCATTGTTGATCATGCCGCAGGTGAAGGTGTGTACGGTGAAGTTTTCTTCGCTGCCATTGAGAGTGCTGCCTTTGTAATTAGCGATCGCGACCAATTAATTCAAATTGGCTTAGCCTTTATCCCTAAGGAATGCCGTACAGCCATTGCTTTGCAGGATTTACTTAAATGGCATCAAGCTGACAAAACATGGTTGGAAGCGCGTGAGTTAATCTTATTGCACCACGGTCATCCTAATTTTACCGATGCTCCGCAGAATATTGCCTTTACTATTCTTGGTTGGTTGTATGGAAATGATTTTGAAGATTCGATATTAAAGGCAGTAAACTGCGGCTACGATACAGATTGCACGGCTGCAACTTTGGCTGCTATTCTTGGGATTATTGGCGGACCGGAAAGCTTGCCAGAGCGTTGGGTAAAGCCAGTAGGGGATCGAGTAGTAGTAAGTCCGCCTATTAAGGGTTTTCCTGCACCGCAGGATTTGGATGAGCTTACAAGAAGAACAATGCGAATGGGCAGAGAGGTTTTGGCGGTTTGGGATACCCCAATTGACATAGTTGAAGATCAACCCTCTTACTTTGGTGACTTAATTCAATGGGTTGATGAAATTCAAGCAGATGGAAAAGCAGATTTAGATCGCAATGTACGCAGGGATCGCTTCTTACTCCCCCAAGGAACCTTTGATAATAGCGGACTTGAGCTGCTGATTGATTATGGTGTTGATGGACCTGTAATTGGAAGTGGTGCGAATAAACAAGTTAAATTTATCTTAACTAATCATTCCAAAGAATTATGGGAAGGTAAGCTGAAGTTAACTTTACCTAACGGATGGACTGAAATAGACGAAAGGGATTTTACACTTGAATGTGAAGCAAGCTTGGAATGGAATGTTGAAGTGCAAACAAATGAAACAACTTCAGCTTCCAACGAATTATCTTTGCATATTGCTCGGTACCATGATGATCAGATATGGCATAAGGAGACCGTACATTTCATATTAGTAACAGCTGCACGCTGGTCATTGCGAGGTCCTGACCAAGAATCAGCAGTGGAAATAGATCTTCCTGGGAATGCGATTAATTTTAGCGAGCTGCTAAATACACAGCAGGTTGGAACTTATTACGCGTCATCCAATCTATTCAATCCAAGTACACGAACGGTTTTGTTAATTGCGGCAACCGCTGCACCGGTAAAGCTCAGCTTAAACGGTAAATTATTATTTGAAGATGAGCATCAAACGGAATTCATGCCAGCCTATCATCGAGCAGTAAGCAGTAAATCTGTAGAATTCGTTCTAGAAGAGGGAACTCATAAGCTGGAGATTGAAGCCATTAAGCAGACAAGTGAAAAGCTTGAAGTTTATATTCTAGCTATAGCAGCATCTAAAACCAAAACCCCAGGATCCTTCTATAGCTACACGGATATCTTGTTTACTTAGTATTTTTTACTTCGTCAATTGCACCTCATTATATATTTAAGATTAAGATTGAAACAAAGTCCTTGAAATATACAAGGAAAGGGCAGATCGAATGCAATCATTCGTCTGTCCTGAACTTAATGAGGATCAACATGGAAATAGACCTGTTCATTTTTCCGCCAGCAAGAGAAGTTAGGTAATACATACAAGTTAAATTTCTTTAAACAAATCTTTGTTATGAACTATGAAGTTTATGGAATCAAAATAGATCTCCAGATTTAAAAGGTATCTTGAAAATATAAACGAACTAAAGTATACTAAAGCAGAGGTGGAGATATGGAACAAGATCATAAGATATATATGTACCAACAAATTGTGAATGATTATAAACAAAAGATACTTAGTGGTGAGCTCAAGCCACACGATTCTATACCAAATCAGTCCGATCTGGCTCGATTGTATAATACCAGTGAAATGACATCCCGCAGGGCACTGAGTGAATTGGTGCTTGAAGATTTAATCTATCGAATCCGCAGTAAAGGTACTTTTGTCAAAGATCAAAAGTCAGGCATTGAGCGCAGCAGCAAAATAATTAAGCCTTTACCGCAGCTTAAACGGATTTATTTTGCCCATCCAGGGGTCAAAATGCGCATGTTCACTTTAGACTTCTATCGCAATTTGCTATCAGGCATTCAAGCCATATGCGAAGAAAATGATGTGGAATTTCGTATTCTCGATCTGGGCCCGAAATTTGAACTGCCAGATGAGGAAGATGCAGGTTATGTGCTGATTACAGACGTTCCTACGGCAAGAATGGACTATGTGGAAGCATTGCAGCAGTGGAAAAAGGAAGAACGCAAGATGGTTACCGTTCAGTTTAGCTATCCTCATCTGCAAATTCCATATGTAATTGAAGATAACCTAACAGGGGGTTATCTGGCTACACAGCATCTCTTATCACTCGGACATCGGCGCATTGGGATAATTCTCACTGGAACCTCGCAGCTCCATTTAAATCATGAGTTTTCTTTACGGCTCCAAGGATACAAGCTGGCTTTGTCCTTATATCATATCGACTTTGATCCTGAATTAGTTAGTGTAGTGGATAAAATGTACGAAGATGAAAGCATGGGTGCAGAAGGCTTTGAAGCCCTGATGTCATTGTCGGAGCCACCAACGGCGATATTCGCAGTAGGCGATTACAAGGCTTTAGGTGTCATTAATGCAGCCCGTGAAAGATCGTTAAGCATACCCAATGATTTAAGTGTAATCGGATATGATAATGAAATGTTTGGCGAGCACATTGATCCTGGACTTACAACGATTGACCATAACACATACCTGTTTGGTACAAGGGCAGCAGAGATGCTGCTGTTTAACTGGAAGCCATATAATGCAGCAGAAACAGTTGTTGACACTGTCGTTCCTAAGCTGATTATTCGTGACAGTACCAAGGAATATACCCAAGATTAATTAGATAAGACACCCAGACATACACAATCATTAAAACGTTTGTTTGTCTTAGGATAAATAAACGTTTTTTTTGTTTATATGTTTTAGTAAAGAATACTAAAGTACATATAATTAATTTGTTTACATTTAAAATAAAGTATAGTATTCTAAAAACATCAAATAACATTCTTTATCCAGAATGTTTGATGCAAACATTTATAAGTGGGGAATTGTCGTAAACTATCCTAGAGAGGAAGATTTAAATGAAAATGAAAAAAGCAACATTATTGACAGCTTCAGTTCTACTTGCTATGAGTATGTTGACTGCTTGCGGAACCAAAAAGGCTGAAACTGAGAGCGCTTCCTCATTAGCGCCAGCTGCAACTGCAGTAGCAACAGCAGCACCGGAAGCGACGGCTGCTCCAGGAAGCGACCCGTTCACATTAAGCGTTTATTATTGGACAGAAACAGAATCTAAGCCTTACATCGAAGCAGCTGAGAAGAAATTCAAAGAAAAATATCCAAATGCAAAATTAGAGTATAAAGTAGTGCCAGGCGCTAAATTGACAGAAATCCTGAATACCGATCTTGCAGCTGGTCAAGGCGCAGATGTGCTTTTTAATCAAAGTCCTACCGTACTTGCTAAAGGCGGCTACATAGCTGATTTATCTGATCAGCCCTATGCACCTAACATGCTTACTACATTAACAGATGCGAATTCATTTGAAGGCAAGCTATATGGAGCTGGTTTGAATACAGCAACGTTCGGCGTGCTCTACAACAAGAAGATTTTCGCTGATCTTGGCCTTGCAGCTCCAAAAACATGGGACGAGTTCCTAGCCGTTTGCGAAGCAATCAAAGCTAAGGGAATCACGCCAATCACTGGCGGCTTTAAAGACAACTGGACAGCATGGGCACTTACATTGCCGATCATTGAAAACTCCACTTACGGAACTCATCCTAATTTCGAGAAGGATCTTTACGACGGCGTAGCAAAAGTGAATTCACCTGAAGTGAATAACGCTTTCGGGAAAATTGAGCAATTGGCGCAAAAAGGTTACTTTAACGCAAACGCATTATCGATCAATTATGATCAAGAGCAACAAATGTTTGCGGATGGAAAAGCAGCGATGGTCGTATTCGGACCTTGGTTCTTGGCTGATGTAGGCAAAAAGACTCCACAAGTAGATGTTGGCTTCTTCCCATTATTCGATGAGAATGGCAAATCCACATTGATCTCGGGTGTTGATGTATCTTTATCCGTCAATGCTAAGTCCAAGCACATTCAAGAAGCTAAAGACTATGTAGCTATTCTAATGGATAAAGACATTTTGCCTGTTTACTTGAAAGACAAAAACTCGCTTCCAGGTATTAAAGGTGTAACCGCTGACTATACATTCCCTGGTATGCAGGATATTGTTACTGCACTTTCCACATTGCCAACAGCTCCACAATTCCAGCTTAAATTGCCTCCATCTGTATTGAATAAGTTGATTGACACAGTTATTAAAACCATTGCCGATAAGAAATTTGATCCTAAAGATCTGGATCAAGCAGACAAGCTATACGAGAAAGATAAATCAACGGTTTCCTTTAAATAATTAGAATACGAAATGTTCCAAGTACCGGCTGCCCTTAGTGGCAGCCGATACCATTTCCAAATGGGGTGAAATGCAGTGAAACGTTTGAAACCGTCTCAAAAGAATTTACTGGGGTATCTAATGTTCGTTCTCCCAGCCATGCTAATCTTCTTGGTATTTGTTTATTATCCGCTTTTTAGAACGGTCGGTTATTCACTTACGGAATGGGATGGAATGAGTAAACCCATCTATATTGGTTTGAAGAATTTCCATTACCTGATTGAAGACGAATCGTTTATCCAATCCGCTAAAAACAATATTTTCTTCGCCCTCATCACAATGATTATCGGAAATCCGCTTTTTTTGCTTTTGGCACTAGCCTTGAATCTCCCGTTAAAAACCCGTGGTTTTCTAAGGACAATGTACTATTTGCCGCAGCTCATGAGTCTAATGGTCATTTCGGTCATTTGGGGTTTGATTCTGCAATATGACGGTGTATTCAATACACTGCTGCATACGATGGGCATTGATGGACTCATTCATGATTGGCTGGGCAGCCGAAAGATAGCTTTAAATACAATTATTTTTATGAATGAGTGGCAGACAGCTGGATTCGGGGCCGTTATCTACCTGGCAGGCTTGCAATCTATTCCGGAAGACCTTTATGAAGCAGCCAAAATCGATGGAGCTTCCGCTTGGCGTAGACTCTGGCATATTACTTTGCCTTTGCTAATGCCTTCCTTCGGAATAATCAATTTCCTGCTCCTTGTAGGTGGAATGCGTTACTTTGATATTCCTTATGTCATGACGAATGGTGGGCCTGGTGATGCTACCTCAACCATGGCGCTTAAAGTCTATAAATTCGCTTTCGTTGACCGTCAGATGGGTTATGCGACGGCAGCTTCAGTTGCCTTTATGGTAGTTATTATTGCGCTGACATCCATCCTTCTATATTTCTCCAGAAAAAGAGAGGTGGAGTACTAATGGCTGTAGGTACGAAAAAATGGAGACTTTGGCTGATTGAGCTGATTGTAATGTTCTTTGGCTTACTGGTGTTTTTTCCCTTTGTCCTGCTTATTGTGACGAGCTTCAAAACAGACCGCAAGGTGTTTGATTTTCTGAATGTTCCTGATTTTACGTACTTCGACAATTTTGCTAAAGTGCTGAAACAGGCTTCTTTCTTCCAATCGCTAGGCAACACAGTTTATATAACCGGCATAAGCATCCTGTTATTAATTGCCGTATCGTCCATGGCGGGTTATGCAATTTCACGTGGTGGAGGCAAGCTGTTTGGCATTATGCTGATGGTGTTGCTGAGCGGCATGATCATCCCTGTACAGGTTAGCATGGTACCTCTATTTAAGATGGGGATAGCACTTGGTTTATCTAATACAAGAACGATGCTCGTTCTGTTATATACAGCAATCAATATTCCTTTTGCCGCTTTCATTTATGTTGGGTTTACGAAGACGATACCACGGGAGCTTGAAGAAGCAGGAAAAATCGATGGCTGCAATCGGTTTAACATGTTCTGGCGCATCATATTCCCACTATTGCTGCCTGCAACAGGAACGGTTGTTGTAACAACAATATTCCCGATCTGGAATGACTTCCAGTACCCACTTATTTTTCTACGGGGGGATACCAAACAGACCTTGATTTCATTGATTTTTAGCTTCAGAGGGCAATATTCAACAGAGTGGGGGCCGGTATTCGCCTTGTGTTTGTTGTCGACACTTCCGCTCGTAGCTTTGTTCCTGCTTGTACAAAAACAATTCTTTAAGCAAGTGACTGGCGGTGCCCTGAAGGGGTAACCCATTGTTAAACTGTGACTGAAAATGAAGGGAGATTTCACTACGATGCGAGATTTACAACAGAAATGGAAAATTGCCGTTATTCATCATTCACATACAGATATCGGTTACACGGAACGCCAAGAAAAAATTGAACGGTACCATGTCGATTTTATACGTCAAGCAGTTGAGATTTGCGAGAATGCGTTTCATGGAATTAAACCCGAATGGCAAGGATTTCGCTGGGTATGTGAGAATTTCTGGCCGGTAGAGAGGTTTTTAGCTAAGTCAGACTCATTGTTGATCGAAAAGTTCGAAGCAGCTGTTCGTAGAGGCGACATCGAGCTGACAGCTAATTACTTGAATATGACCGATCTGATAGACATTCCAGTGTTAAGCAAGAATATAGCCAAGTCCTTTGCATACGCAGAAAAATTGGGAGTGAAGATTCGCTCTGCGATGATTGCTGATATCAACGGGATGAGCTGGGGATATGCGCAAGCGCTTGTTGATGCTGGTGTCGAGCATTTATTCTCCTGTTTGCATCCGCAGCATGGCATGTTTCCCCTAGGTCAGAAACAAATTCCATTCTGGTGGGAAACGCCTAATGGCCAAAAGCTGCTAGTCTGGAACGGTGACCTCTATCATATTGGCAACAATCTCGGACTTGTTCCAGGTGCACTGGACTCTTATATGCTGCAAGATGAATATCATATTTCGGCTAGCATGGATAATCATTTTGAAGTTGCTGAAACACGGATTTTTAGGTACCTTGCACAGCTGGAAGCGGACAAACATCCTTATGATTTTGTGCCCATGATGGTATCCGGCTTGATTACGGACAACGCTCCGCCTAATGGTGATATAGTTAGCTTTATTCGCGAATGGAATGAGAGATTCGGAGCTCAGGTCGAGCTTGAGATGATGACGTTGGGTCAATTCTTCGACATTGTTCAAGTGCAGCCGCAAGAAATTCCCGTCTACCAGGGAGATTGGCCTGATTGGTGGTCAGACGGTGTTGGCTCAACTGCTGCGGCAACCAAGATTTTTCGCGAAGCACAGCGGCAGCTAGCACAAGTACGCCGGCTTGATCCGATGGAAGCCTATACCAATGCTGAGCAGATGGCAGAGGCGGAATATCAGCTAACCCTATATGCTGAACATACGTGGGGTTACTCATCTTCGGTTAAGGAGCCATGGAATGCGCTTGTCCAGACATTAGGCTCAAGAAAAGAGCTGAGCGCAACCCGCGCGCATCAAATAATATATGAGACATTAGACGAGGTGCTTGCAGCAAGAGGTGAAGCACAGCTTGCAGTCAACATTCCTTTTCTATATGCAATTATTAACCCGCAAGACCATCCCACTGAGGATTTATATAAGCTTCACATCGATTATTGGGAGCAGACCAAATTTGCAGGTGCGTTTGAGGTCGTGGAGGCTAAGTGCGGAGAAGTGCTGGCGCATCAGGTTCAAACAGTTGCCCGCGGCACATTGATCTGTGTCGTCGCAAAGCTTCAGGCTAAGGAAGAAAAGAAGCTGTATATCCGGTTTATTGAAACAGCTTCCGATAAAACGATTTCCTCCCGAAGACTTCGCGGCACGGATGGCGTAGAGGATATTGCTACTGTTTTCGAACAAAGTGCACAAGACAATAACCTGAGAATTCAATTCGATGGAACTTCGATTGAAACACCTAATGTGAGGATATCTTGGGAAACAGGTAAGGGAATTACAGAATGGATACCAACAGATACGGGAGTTAACTTGATCAAAGCTGGTGTTCTGGCTGGTGCTTTTACGCCGGTATATGAAGTTACGCCCGTGCCTATTAAAGAAAAAATGGTTGAGTCACGTGTAAACATGGGCAGAAACCGCAAAGGCTCGCATGTCAAACGTTCAGTTGGTATTCTGTCCGGTGTACGGGAAGTCATGAATGGACCTTTGTTAGCAACCTATGAATTCGATTATGAAGTGCCGGGCATTAGCTATTATTCCATGCTTTTAACTTTATTTACAGGTTTGTCCAGAGCAGACGTTCAGGTTCGCATGCACAAAGATAGTGTATGGCAGCCGGAAAATGTTTATATTGGCTTGCCGTTTCAAACGGGTCAAGACGAGAATAAGGAGCTATGGCTGGAGAAAACAGGAGCACTTGTCCGCGCCTGGAAAGATCAATTGCCCGGTACCAATACAGATTATTCCTGTATTCAAGAAGGCGTTGCCTGCACTTCTGATACTTATGGAATTGCTATAGCTACACCAGATACCCCGTTAATGCAGCTAGGAACTTTAGCGTATAAAAAGCGGCAGCTTGCAGGAGATAAACACCTTGATTTTAACTCGCTTAACATGTATTCTTGGGTGCTTAACAATTATTGGGAAACCAACTTTAAAGCGACTGTCGGCGGTTTTTATGAATTCGATTATCACATTGGCTGGGGCTCTGAGTTTACCAATCCTCAAGCTGCATTAGCTTGGTGCCATGATATCAATGCTGGATCAATCGGAATACGTCTTAGTAAATAATGGTTTATCATTTTAGGAGGAATACATATGGCTCGCTCTTCATTTGTACTGCGGATATCTCCTGCTGATTATGAGACTTACGTGGATAGACATCGTCATGTCTATCCCGATTTGCTTGCAGCCTTCGGCGAAGCAGGGATCACCTCATACAGCATTTATTATTACGAAGGCTTGCTGTTTGCTTATATGGAAGCAGAGGATTTTGCCTATGTTTCAAAAGTGTTGTCCAGTCACCCGGCTAGTCACAGATGGGCGGCTTTTATGTCAGATATATTGTTATGCTGGGAGAATGGCAACGATTCTGTTCAAATTGAGGAGGTGTTTCATTACGCGCATCAGGACCAATAGAGAGAGAGTTTTTGGTTAGAATTGGAGAAGGGGCCATGTTAATAAAATAAAGAGGTGGATCTATTGAAACAGATATCTCGGTCTTATAAGGTTTGGTTAACAATCATACCTTGCTTTGTGTTGCTTTTTGGGACCTTTTCGCCAGATCAACGAGCTTTTGCAAACGCTACCACCTATTATGTGAACAATCAATCAGGCTCAAATTGCAACGACACAGGTGCAGGCACCTCAACTAGTGCCCCTTGGTGTACATTTAATCGAGTTAATGCAATGACCTTCGGTGCTGGTGATAAAATTCTGTTGGCTCGAGGGGCTACATGGAATCAGGAAATGGTTATAGCAGGCTCTGGCACGTCAGTAAGTTATGCTGAAATTGGTGCTTATGGTTCAGGCAACCGTCCCAAAATTATTCGCAACGGGGCAACCTTTGACAAAGGCATCAAAATTGTCAATCCTTCTTATTGGAAAATCAGCTCACTTGAAGTAGCCAATGCCAGTGTAGGGATTTATGTGTATTTCAATACCAAATCTCATGATAGCCTTAGCTTTAATGATATCTATGTGCATGACATGCGGGGTGTTTGGGCGGCTCAGACCATTGCTTATCCATCCAATGGCAATCATTCGTCATCCACGGATGATCCAACTGCTACAAGCGACC
Source organism: Paenibacillus psychroresistens (assembly GCF_009728935.1). Taxonomy (GTDB): domain Bacteria; phylum Bacillota; class Bacilli; order Paenibacillales; family NBRC-103111; genus Paenibacillus_AC; species Paenibacillus_AC psychroresistens. Next base: position 2,271,017 of record NZ_CP034235.1, read on the forward strand.
GGATTTTTATGTCCTCGGGTATTCTTTTCACAACCTCTGGTTTTTCATTTACAAGTGTTGAATATGCGGTTCGTAATGTTTCGATTACAAACCTGGAAGGCACACATAACGTGGACAGCCTTTCCGTGGATTCTTATAACGGATATAACTCATCGGACGGCGGAGACGGCAACAATTTATTCCAAAATTTCACGATGAGCAATCTATATTTTCATGATGATGATGGACATGCAGGAGTTGCTTATCAGAATGCAGGATTAGGGTGCAGCGACTCACTGAGGTTATCGGGCGTTAGCAACTCAATCGTGATGAATTCAGTGTTGAAAAATGTGGCGGGCTGTCATACCTCTGCGGGTACAGCGGCTATTTTCCTAGGACGCGCATCTAACATCAAGCTTATTAACAATATTATTACAGATACTGCCGATACGAATTCATACGATCAAACGGCAGTCGATCATGAGTATCTAACGAATAACATTCAGTTTATCGGCAACTATATTGGCCGCAATGCTGGGCCAGGTGTTGAATACTTAAATATTAACTCAGGCATGGGGGTAGCCGACCACAGCACCAATGAGGTTGAAAACGGCAACACATTCGAAGGTAATGGATTGCACAATAAAGCTGGAACACCGCAGGTTGGCGCAGGCTCGATCTTCCAGCATGGTTCGACTGCAGTCACATCAGGCAGCCTAACGAACAATTTCTATAATGAAGGCTCATTACCTTTTTTATCGGGTGATAACATTAGCCAAATTACAGCAACTAACAACATAAATGCCAACAGCGGCCTATATAATGCGATGAATGGCTTTTCAAGCACACAAGGCAGTGGCGCTTGGACCTATCAATATAAACCGAGCGGTGGCAGCTGGAGCAATTTACCTTACTATAATGCTGCTGAACGAAATTGGTATCAGGATACGGTTAATCCATCCAATCAGAAGGTATCCGTATCCGAGCTGCATCCTGGCACTTGCGCAGCCTGTGATGTTGCACGCGTTTGGACGGCACCGAGTGCAGGTACAATTAGCATCCGCGGCCATTTGCTAAAAACGGATATCGGCGGCGGTGACGGTGTATTAGCTCGAATCACAAAGAATGGCTCCCGCATATGGCCAGCAAGTGCAGATCAGACGATCACATACAATGATCAGAGCGGTGTAGATTCAAACTTGGATAACCTCATAGTTGCAGCTGGGGATCTCATTCGGTTCGAAGTAGGCAGCAACAGTACCAATTCGAACGACACCACAAGTTGGGCTCCTTCAATTGCGTATACTTCAGCAAACAGCGGCAGCAGTAATCTTGCACCAAGCGCAACGGTATCCGTTTCCACCCAATATAGTTCATCCTATGCGGGTACGAAGGCTGTTGATGGCGTAATTGGCCAAGCCGATGTGGGTGAATGGGCTTCAAATGGACAAACCACACCATGGATTCAGTTAAATTGGAGCACTTCGCAAACCTTGAATTCCGTTAAGCTGTATGATCGGCCCAATTCGACGGATACCATTTCGGCAGGGACATTGACCTTTAGTGATAGCACTTTAGTAAGTGTTGGCGCACTTCCGAACAATGGGACAGCACTAGTCGTCTCATTTCCAAGCAAAAATGTAACCTGGATGAAGTTTACTGTCACGACAGGTGCTGGGAGTAACGTTGGCTTGTCTGAGATAGAAGCATATGCAACAGCAGTTGCACCTGCACTAGTAAATGCTGGTTTTGAATTGCCAAGCACAAGCACTTATATCTACGGACCCATGACGAATGGATGGACTTTTGACAGCTTGACAGGCGTGCAGCATAGTGGAAGCGCCTTTGGTGCTACGGCTCCAGAAGGGGTGCAATGTGCGTTAATTCAATATGGTGGCCAAATTACGCAAACGGTTAATTTTAGCAGTGCAGGGTCATATCGAATAGCCTTCCAGGCTGCTAAAAGAACTAACTTTGGAGGTCAGCAGTCCTTTGATGTATATGTGGACTCTACAAATGTTGGAAGTTATACGCCAGCTACAGCAACTTTCTCTGCATACAACTCAAGCAATTTTACCGTAAGCGCAGGCACACATACGATTAAATTCGTGGGTACAACAACAAGCGATAATACAGCATTCGTGGATGACGTAAAAGTAATTATGAATTAATTCATTCAACTGGAGGGAGAGAATTATGAAAACTCAATTATTTACTAATTTCAAACGTATACTTTTTCTTGTTCTAATTGGATTATGTGCTCCTTTGGCGGTTCATCTATCTCAGGCTAATGCTACTTATGATATAGGAGCTATTTATTTCACGGATTGGAATCCTGAATTAAACGTTACAATGACAACTCTTACTCAGAAACGTTTTTATAGAAGTAATGACCCTTACGGCGGGATAAAAGATATGCTGACTGCGCCAGGTCCATTCGCTTTTGGTCCGATTCCAGACCGCGAGCCGATTGATGGCTGGTATGACGACCGTCAGCAAGCAGTTATGGATCAGCATATACTTGAAGCAGCTAGCCGAGGCTTGAATCATTTTACTTTTTATTGGTTTTGGAATATTTGGGGAGGCGGACAAGCAAATCCTGGCCAACAGGCACTAACCAATTTTACCAATTCACCTCATAAAAACTTACTTAAATTCGATCTTATGTATGTCGATAGCGGAGATTACCCGGCCAGTGATTGGAACTCAAAAATCGTGCCCTCTATCGTCAATTTCATGAGAGATGGTCAGTATGACAAGACAGCCAGCGGTAAACCTTACTTCCATTTCTTTTCGATCAATACATTCAAGAGCAGAATGGGCGGCAGCAGCGGGTTAAGCACGGCGATCACTCAACTGAGGAATGCAATTACTGCAGCAGGCATGCAAACACCATTCATTACCTCTGATAATTCACCTAATTCATCGGATACGGCTGATGGGATCGATGGTTTTATGCCGCTTAACAGTAATGATAACGGCACAGGCTATTCCGCGCCGCTGTTAGGAAATGGGGCTTCACAATTTAACCCGAATCCATGGCGCGGCACGGGATATCCGGGCTGGGCAAACGGAACCCAATATGCGATTGATTATGGGATTACGGAGCCTGTTAAACCAGATAACTTCAGATCAGGAGTACTTGCTTCTGCCAAATATTTATTAGACACGAAAACATCCTCCAATGGATATGCTTCATTCTATTCATGGAATGAAACCGGAGAAGGCGGCATGCTGCAGCCGGATACCTTATACGGGTATGGATTTCTTAATGCCATCCAAGACGTATTTGGTCTAAGCAACTCAGCTTACAAATCTTATATATCTAGTCATGGATTAACAGATCTAGATCCAGGCGTCCGTTTGGAATTTGCCCCGGATCATCCGACTAGGGTACAAGGTGATACAGTCGTTGTCAGCGGAAAAATTACGAATAAAACGAGTTCAGCGATTACGGGCAATGCATCCATTGCAGTACCAAGCGGGTGGACGGTAACTAGCTCGAGTGGAACATCCTATTCGGGATTGGCAGTTGGCGCTTCACAGAATATTTCCTTTACTGTGACGGTAGGGAGTGGCAGCTTATGGAATAAAAATAATTTGACGGTAACTGCTACATATGGCGGCTCCAGCTCGATTCAGTTTTCTACCTTTGTGGTACTAGCGCAGCCGCTTAATGGTGTTATTATGCCTGCTGTTAACTACTTAACGACTAGTGGAGGGACGGAAGATCTACCCGTTCGGATCCGTAATTACACAGCAAGCACTTCACTTAGCGGTACTTATGCAATTACTGTTCCATCTGGTTGGAGTGTATCAGGGGGCGGCAGCGGATCTTTTACCAGTCTATCAGGCGGTTCATGGACAAACTTGTCGGGTATTCATACACTGACTGTTCCGTCTGGGACGGCAGCAGGAGACTATGATGTTAAACTCACAGTCACTCAAGGATCCAATACGTATATAAGCATTAATAAAGTACGGATAGTGAATCCGGGTGATTTTAGCTGGGAAAGCGACGGCAATGCAAACGGTTGGAGCGGCGGCAACAATGTGTTGAACAATATTTATGACATGGTCGGCACGAACAATGATCCTTCCATTGCCTCACCTAACAATCTTGGGCTTAGCGCATCAAGCAATCCATTCGTTTCAATTGGCATGCAGAATATGTCCGCTGACACCAATGCTCAAATTTATTTTACAACAACAGCAGATCCAAATTATTCAGAATCCAAGTCGCTTAAATTTCAGGTATCTGCTGGTGACTTGCTTTTGAAAAACTACGTGCTCAATATGAGCGCTAACACTTTATGGACAGGGACCATTAAGCAGGTTCGAATCGATCCCATAACCACTCCGGGTGTTGTCAAATTCGAGCATGTCTATATCAATGGCAATGGCGACCTTGCCTATCATGTACCCGTAACGCCAAGTGACGATTACGGTTCACCAGGCAATGAAGCAGGCCGAGCTGTTGACGGTACTGTAGGCATCAATTCTCGGTGGATTTCTGGAAACGCGACGGGTACGCATTGGCTGCAATTGGATTTGACAGCTCCATATGCTGTAAACCGCTGGACCGTTTCGCATTCCGGTGCTGTCGGTGATTGCACTTGTTACAATACAAGGGATTACAAGCTGCAGTATTATAATGGTTCGAGCTGGCAGGACGCGGATACAGTAGCAAGCAATACAGCAAATTCAACGGACAGAACATTCACAGCAATAACGGCGCAAGCTTGGCGGTTATACATTACTAATCCGAATCAAAGCATGGACAACCTTGCCCGAATTGGCGAAATTCAATTGTTCGGCAACTATCCCACAACTGCATCGACGGGAACTGGTGGAACTGAAATTCTTGGTAATGCCAGCTTTGAAAGTGGTACTAGTGGATGGGTTACTTCACAATTATCCATAGGTACGGTTAATACCCCTTTACCAGTTGACGGCAGCAATATTCTCCAAGCATCCAGCCGTACTCAGGTTGATTCATGGGTAGGCCAATATATTGGGAGTGCCTTGAACTCTCAAGGGCAGGGTACCTATAATATATCGGCATGGGTAAGATCGGCTTCCGGTTCCAAGAATGATACACGTGTAACCATCGCAATATATTATGGCGGTGCATGGCATGAATTTAGTATGACAGGCACAATTAACAATACGGGTTGGACCGAAATATCTGGAGTCATCGACGCGAATTGGACGGGAACATTGGCTAATACAGATGCTGTATTTCTTATTCGCCAGAATAATGATATAACCAACTATTATGTAGATAAAATTTCCATGATGAAAACGACAAACGTTTTACAAAACCCAAGCTTTGAGAGTGGGACAACAAGCTGGACGACAGCCTCATTAACTGCTAGTCAAGTAAGCACTCCTGCACCAATGAATGGCAGCTATGTTGCTCAAGCGGGAAGCCGGACACAAGTCGATTCCTGGATTGGCCAGCATATGACAAGCTACTTGTCTACCAGCGGGCAGGGAACCTACAATATATCAGCTTGGGTGCGTTCCGCTTCGGGTACTAAGAATGATACGCGTATTACCATTGCACTTTATTATGGCGGCGCATGGCATGAGTCCACAATTACCGGCACAATTAATGACACAGGCTGGACGTTAATGACCGGAACAGTGAATGTAGCTTGGACTGGCACATTGGATGATGCTGTATTCTTAGTCAGACAGAATAACGATACAACTACCTTTTATGTGGACGATTGTATTTTAGCGAAAAAATAAGCTGCCTATTTAAGAGAGCAGAGTCAAGCAGCCTTAGTTCATTATCATCGGACTGAGGTTGCTTTTTTTTAGAAAAAAATAAATCAAAAGCAGGTTGTCATTTTTTTTTTATAGTAATATAAATTATTATCTTCGGTATGATGCGCTTTTTTTATTGTCTTTTGTAAACGTTATCAAATTTATTCATGATAACAAGAGTTTATGATATAGTACAAGCAGGGAAATAACTCATCTTTAAAATGAAGCTTTATAAATAGAGAGTTGTTGACCGATGTTCTTAATAAAAGAAATTACTGCGAGGAGGTCATTAATTGTGTCTGAAGTACTGGGTTTGATAGATACGGATATTCACAATGAAGTCAGGAATCAAGAACAAATATTGCCCTATTTGGCTGAAGTGTGGCACAGGCAATGGCTGCAAGCCGGAACGTCAATAGGTATGCCATTCTATTCACCGGTAGGTGTGCTGAGGAGAGACGCAGTCCCCGAAGATGGGGGCACGCCTGGAAGCGATCCTTCTATGATCATCAAGGAGCACATGGATTTATACGGATTTGATTATGGGATTCTGAACTGGGGACGAGCAATTGAGATGTCGATTCACCCGGATCCCGATTACGCCAATGTGGTAGTTTCCGCACATAACGATTTACTCGCGGATGTTTGGTTAAAGACGGATCCGCGGTTTAGAGGGTCAATTGTGATCAATCATTCGGATCCTGAAGCTACCGCTAAAGAAATTAACCGCATGGCCGGCCATCCAGGTTTCGTTCAAGTGATCATGTGCAGTGCTGCGCGGCTGCCGTTCGGCCAACGTTATTATCATCCGATCTACGAAGCTGCTGAACGAAACGGACTGCCGGTGGCTATCCATCCAGGAACTGAAGGAAGAGGGATCTCAGGCGCGCCGACACCTTCCGGATATCCGACACGATATATGGAATGGCATAACATTTTACCTACTAACTACATGACGCACGTGAACAGTCTGGTCTGCGAAGGCGTATTTGAAAAATTTCCGAAATTGAAGTTTGTAGGCATAGAGGGCGGAATCAGTTGGCTGCCTCACTTGATGTGGCGAATGGACAAGAATTATAAGGCGATGCGAGCGTCTGCCCCTTGGTTGAAGAGATTACCATCTGAGTATATCAAGGAACATTTTTATTTCACTACTCAACCAATTGAAGAGCCCGGGAACAAGCAATATCTAGAGCAGATCATCGAGATGAGTGGCATGGAAGACAATATCATGTACTCTAGCGACTATCCCCATTGGGATTTTGACAATCCAAAGGTCGTGATGGCCTCATTTTCTAAAAGAATCCGTTCGAAGATTATGGCAGAAAACGCGATGAACCTATACAAATTAAAGAAAGAGCCATTGGAGGCTTTTGAATGACAACTCACTTTGTAGCTCATGTTGATCAAATAGAAGAGGGCAAACCTATTATTATTGAAGTCCAAGGTAGATCAGTAGGAGTGTATTCGATAAACGGAGAGTATTACGCTTTGCACAACTATTGCCCGCATGCAGGAGCTCCAATATGCAAAGGCTTGGTGGTCGGAACCGCTCTGCCATCCGAGGTATATGAATATGAGTTCGGGCGTCTGGGAGAAATCGTCCGTTGTCCTTGGCACGGTTGGGAATTCGAGATCAAGACAGGGTTGGCTCTTCATGATCCTAACGTGAGAGTAAAGAGTTATCCAGTCGTTGTGGAAAATGGGGAAATAGGAGTTGTCTTTTAGAGGAACAATTACTGGAAAGTTCCTTGAAATTTGAGTTTTTAGTTAGTTTTGTCAAAACGTTTTTACAACAATTAAATGTAGATAAAACGCAGTGATGATACAACAAAATTCAGAAAAAAAATCTATGTTAGAGGTGACTATGAATGCGTAAAGTTAGAGTGGGAATCGTTGGGATTGGCATGATCGCTCATATGTTTCATATTCCGAAATATCAGAATCATCCCCAGGTGGAGTTGGTTGCAGTAGCGGATATCGATTTGGAGCGTGCCCAGAAAGTTGCGGGAGAATTAGGGAACATTGAGGCATACGGCTCAGCACAAGAAATGTTTGCGAATGCACAGCTGGATGCGGTGAGTATTGCTACGTTTAATGAAAGCCATGTTGAGCTTGCGATAGCAGCATTGGAGTATGGGCTTGATGTGCTTGTCGAAAAACCGATGGCGGTATCTTCTGATCAAGCCAAACTCCTTCGTGAGAAGGCGCTTGCAAGCGACCGGATCGTAATGGTCGGTATGAGCAGCAGATTCCGTTACGATTGCCGCGCATTGCATGGAATTGCCGCCAATGGTGAGCTCGGCGATATTTATTATGCGAAAGCCCGTATTCTGCGGCGCCGCGGCGTTCCATTTGGTTGGTTTACGAATATGGCTCAGTCCGGCGGTGGCCCTATGATGGATATCGGGGTGCATGCACTTGATGCCGCTTGGTGGATGATGGGACAGCCGGAGCCAGATCAAGTTATGGGCAAGCTATTTCGCAAGGTGGCTCCTTATCAAACGGAAGGCGTTGGCTTTTATGCGGCAATGTCCATAGACAATAAAGAAAATCCTGTCTATGACGTGGAAGACTTGGGAACAGCTTATATTACATTCAAGAACGGTGCAGTTCTGACAATTGAAGCAAGCTGGGCTGTTAATGGCAGTGAAGATGACGCTATGAAAATAGATTTATACGGGACAAAAGGCGGGGCGAGTCTGGATCCGTTTACGTTTTTCAAGGAAAGTGATCGAATTCCGGTCTCATACGACATGAAGGTGCAAAGCAACGACTATTATCAGGAAGAGATCAATCATTTCATTGATTGCGTTCTACAGCGAAAGCAGCCAGTTTGCGATGCTGCGCAAGGGACTGAGATCGTCAAGCTGCTTGAAGCGATCCGAATCTCCTCAGAAACGAATTCGGCAGTTAAGCTATAAAAGCTAGCGCTGTTAGCTTTTACGATTAGGAGGAAGTAGTAAATGACAAGGGCATCGTCAGTCTATATAAACGGAACGTTTTATACGGAAACAGGGATTGTGGAAAATGGCCGCATGCAGGTTAATGCGGATGGTAAAATTGAAGCCATTGGTTCAGCAAGGGAAGTCTCTTTACCGCAATCGCCTGAATACATAGTGGATTTGGCTGGTCACAAGGTCATTCCTGGGATGATCGATGTTCACGTTCATGGCGGAAATGGGTTTGATGTGATGAAGCCGACGTATGCCAATTTAGACGGAATGAGCCGTTTCCATGCTGAACATGGCACGACCTCCTTCTTGGCCACGACAGGAGCTGGAACAAAAGAGCAAGTGTTCACTGCTTTAAACAATATATATGAAGCTTATTCAGCTGGGCTCACAGGAGCGGAACTTTTAGGCGTACATTTGGAAGGCCCTTACCTGAGCCCTAAACGAAAAGGCGCCTTTATGACAGAGCACTTACGGGTGCCTGACTTGGCCGAAATGCAAGCTTATCTTGATGTCTCGGGAAATATAATTAAGCTAGTCACATTGGCACCTGAAATAAAAAGCGGGTTCGAGCTGGCTGCCTATCTACTCAATCGCGGCATTCAGGTTTCAATTGGCCACTCTGATGCCACCTATGATGAGGTAGCGAAAGCAGTCGAGCTTGGCTGCTTGCATTCAACCCATCATTTTAACGGCATGCGCCCGTTTCATCATCGGGAACCAGGCGTGGCAGGGGCAGGACTGATCATTCCGGAGTTTGTTGTCGAGCTAATAGCCGACGGAATCCATGTGCACCCTGCGGGTGTTAGGCTGTTGTTTGCCGTCAAAACTCCGCAGAATGTATGCGTCGTTACAGACGCAGTGGCATACGCGGGTTTGCCTGACGGAATCTACGAAGAATCTACAGTTATGGATGGCATTATTCACCTGACAGGTACGGATACACTCGCCGGGAGCTCGTTGACAATGATTCAGGCCTTGCGAAATGTCATCACCTTCACAGGGCTTCCATTGGAAACCATTCTACCGTCCTTTACAATAGTGCCGGCCCGAAAAAGCGGTGTCGAGCAACGCAAAGGCTCGCTAGCTGTAGGGAAGGACGCCGATTTTATCCTATTAGATGACGAGCTTCACATTCATGACACTTACATTAAGGGTTTGTCCATCAACGCGTAGAGGTGATATAACATGCTAAAGGTTGCAATGGTAGGAGCCGGAATAATGGGAACGTTACATGCGCGGGCTTACTCGCGTATTCAAGGAGCTAAGCTGATTGGGATCGTTGATTCGCTTCAGGGAGCTGCTGACAAATTGGCGAATGTATGGGGAGTTGCTTGTTACCCGACGCTTGAAGAAATGCTGGCAGCGGAAGATTCGGACGTCATCGATATTTGCTTGCCAACTCATCAACAGAAGGAACATGTTTTGCAGGCAGCTGCGAAGGGGAAACACGTATTTTGTGAAAAGCTGATCGTTGGTTCGAAGCAGGACGCACTAGAGATGATTGAGGCGTGCAGCAAGGCAGGCGTGAAGTTTATGGTTAGTCATGTACAGCGCTTCTTCCCGGATTATTTAAAGGCTAAATTGTTGGTTGATCAAATGAAGCTAGGCAAGGTTGGTACTGTCCGAATGCAACGGGAAATTAGTTTGCAGGATGTTAGTGAGGATTGGTATCGCGCCTATGTTAATTTTGGAGATGAAATCCTAGATTCTATACGGCATGACATAGATTGGCTGATCTGGACGTTTGGCTATGTGGAACGGGTTTACGCAAAAGGAAGACTGGGCAAAGAAGGTTTAAACACAGACCACTTGTTTGTCTCGCTGCGAATGAAGAACGGAGTCATCGCTCATATTAGCGGAGGCAGAGGGTTAGCGACTGGCTTTAGATCTTTTTTGGAAGTGGCTGGCCGTGGTGGACTAATGACGATGGAAAATGATGAAGCCTCAATGCCGATCATGAATACGTTCAAAACGGAAAATGGAATCGAATATCGCAATGAAAGTCCACTGGGTGTTAGTCCGTATCAGCTGGAGCTCCAGCATTTCATAGATTGTATTGTAAATGGCCAAGAACCAATGATTAGCGGATATGACGTGCTTCGGACACTGGATGTCATCTTGGCTGTACAACATTCGCTTGAAACCGGGAAAGCCATTACGTTGTAAGGGGGAAGGAACATGAAAATCGGAATTATCAGCTTTGCCCATATGCATGCATGGTCTTATGCTCATTGCATTATCCACAATCCACTTGCGGAATTGATCGGAATTGCCGACGAAGATGTCATCAGAGGCAAGCGATTGGCTGAAGAATTCGGTACGCAATGGCATGCGAATTATAACGACCTGCTGGCACTTGATCTCGATGCGGTTATCATTTGCTCGGAGAATTCCAAGCATGCAGAAATTTCGGTTGCTGCAGCTAAAGCAGGTAAACATATTTTATGTGAAAAGCCGATTGCTACTACGATCGAAGAAGGTCTTGCGATGATCCACGCGGCTGAAGCGAACAATGTGAAGCTGATGATCGCCTTCCCGTGCCGCTACCACGATGTAGCCATTCGCATGAAGGAGCAAGTAACAAACGGCGAGTTTGGGGAAATTATTGCTATTAATGGAACGAACCGCGGTACGATGCCGGGCGGCTGGTTTATCGAACAAGAGCTGTCTGGTGGCGGAGCGATCATGGATCATACTGTACACGTGCTTGACGTCATGCGCTGGTTGATGCCAGGCTCGGAAGTCAAGGAAGTATATGCAGAAGCGGATACGTTATTCCACGATATCGACGCGGATGACTCCGGGTTGCTGACGTTCGAATTCGATAACGGAGTTATCGCATCGTTGGACCCATCCTGGTCGAAGTCGAAATCTTTTCCAACTTGGGGCGATCTGACGATCGAAATCATCGGAACGAAAGGCAGCAGCCGGATTGACCTCTATAAGCAGGCGATCACACTTCATAGTGACGATACTATGAAAACGACGCATGAATTTTGGTGCGCGGATGCGGATCAGGGTTTAATCGACAGTTTTATCGATTGCGTTGTCCATGACTTGCCTTCGCCTATAACAGGTTGGGATGGTCTTCGGGCGATGGAAGTCGCGTTATATGCTTATAGATCTTCCAAGGAAAAGCAGCCTTTAATCATTGCTAGAACAGAAAGGCGGTCGAAATAGATGCAGGAATATGATGTTATCGTGGTTGGCGCTGGTGCAATGGGGATGTCAGCTGGGTACTATTTGGCAGGAAAGGGATGTCGGACGCTATTAATCGATGCGGACAATCCACCTCACCGCAACGGGACACATCATGGTGAAACACGAATCATTCGTCATGCCTATGGCGAGGGTCGTGAATATACGCCAATGGCGCTTCGGGCGCAGGCTCTATGGGGCGAGCTCGAGGATGAAACCAACCGGAAGCTGTTCCTCCAGACAGGGTTTCTTCAAACAGGAGAGCCAGGTTCACAAATGCTTACGGAGATGATGGATAGCGCTGAAGAGCACAAATTGCCGGTTGAGATTCTGGATGCAGCGGAGATGAGCCGTCGATGGCCGGGGGTCACATTCCCAGAAAAGATGATCGGCTGTTACGAAGCAGACAGCGGAATCATGCTCTGTGAGGAATGTATTAAAGCGTTCCGCGAATCAGCAATCCTTAAAGGAGCTGAGCTGAAGGTTATGACGCCAGTCACGGACATCCGACCTGATAGAGAAGGCGTAACGGTAATAACGTCGGAAGCGACTTATCGAGCGAAAGCGGTCATCGTCACCGCAGGGAAGTTCGCAGGCGGATTGTTAAGCCAAATCGGTCTCACCCCACCGCTTGATCCAATCCGTAAGGCCGTTGGTTGGTTCGGAACAGAGACAGACGAATACGATTCCACGAGCTTTCCAGCTTTCTTGTTCGATTTGCCGGAAGGCGTTTATTATGGCTTTCCTTCTATCGACGGTTCCGGAGTTAAGGTTGGACGCCACGATGGTGAGCATCGCCCGGCGCCAGCAGAGAAAGCTCTGCCGGAATTTGGCGCTTACCCAGATGATGAATTTGATCTTAAACAATATATGCAGCAATACATGCCGCAAGCAGCCAAAGTGCTGCTGAAAGGCTCCTCCTGCACTTATACCATGACGCCAGACGAGCATTTTATCATAGATCGTCATCCGGATTATCCGCATGTTGTCATTGGCGCTGGGTTTTCAGGTCACGGCTTTAAGTTTGCTAGTGTCATCGGAGAAATACTGTCCCAGCTGGCGACGGGCGAACAACCGAGATTTGATCTCAAGCTCTTTTCACTTAAACGATTCCAAAAACTCTCAACGAAAGAAGGCTGAATGATATGGAACGGGGCATATATTTTGACGGATGGTATCGCGATGAGCATTGTTATCACCCTAGTCTGCCGATGCGTAGAACGCAAATGGTTGAGGATTTAGTGGATTATGAAGCGACTTTGCTTGTTTGGTCAGCGCTGGGAGGCGGTGTTGTATCACTTCCTTATCTCGAAGAAGAGGCTTACGGTGATGTTTCCCCACGACTGCGTATGTATGGCTACATGAATGATAAAGAGTTCATCCGAGAATGCGGCAAGCACGGAATAAAAGTTTTTGGCGTCGTTTTTGAAGTGCAGGGCTGGTCGTTTCCGGCTGAAATTAGCGAAGATGAGACTGAGCTGCTCAGCCTCAACATCATGCGCGGCGAAGGCAAGAAAGTGACTTACGGATTGCGGGAGTTCAGTCAAGATAAGTATCCAAAGCTGTTCAAAAAAAGCTTCCGCGATTATTTTCCGGAAGGGCTTGTGAACAGTGATGGCGAGCAAGTCACCGATATATGGGAAGATTGCGCCGCTCGTAAACTGGATGGAACAGCTGTTCACGCACAGTGGGTCGAAATCGTTGGACATGAGCAGCAATGTTATCAGATGTGCCGGAACAACCAAGTATGGCGTGCCTACCTGAAGAAGATCATTGAAATCCAAATCGACGCAGGCGTACATGGAGTCCATCTCGATGAATGCGAGCTGCCGATTACCGCGATTGGGTATGGCGGATGTTTTTGCAAAGATTGCATGAAGCAATTCAACGTATATTTAATCGACCGTCAAGTTAAAGGTGACCTGCCTTCAGAGCTCCAGCAGATGAATTTATCAGCTTTCCATTACGGCAATTACTTGAATTCCCTCAATGCCCCTTTTCCTGGTAAGAAATCGGAGACACCTTTCTTTACGGAGTACTTTCAATTTCAAATGAAAATTATGACGGGTTATTTCAAAGAGCTGACCGATCATATCCGCGAATATGGACGTTCCCAGGGCAGAGAAGTTCTTGTCTCAGGAAACTTTTTTCATGTGATGCATCAATACATGCCGCTTCAGGCTGAGGTCGATATCATCGCTACAGAAATGCGCAACACGCTGTATCGCCAAGCTTACTGGTACCGTTATGCCAATGGTTTCGCTAACGGCAAGCCGATGACTGTGGTCGAGAATCCATACGGAGGAATCGTGCCTGAGCTGCTTGAAAATCTGCGTGCAGGCAGAATGGCTGAGCAATTCCAGCTTATGCTGCTTGAAGCGACTACATTTGGCTGCAATCTTTCCGTCCCCTATGGTGGATGGATGGGCAATACCATTCGCGATGCATTCTATGCGCCAAAAGAACCGACTCAAGCTGTGCAGCAATTTTTAAAAAAGCAGGATCATCTCCTTTCTGATCGCTCAGGCGCTGAGATTGTCGTCAATTACAGCTATCCAAGCTATTATTCTCGCGAGAACGATGCAGTCGAGCATGACCCGAACCAAGCGACCATGCTTTCCTCTACAATCAACAAAGACGTCGTTATGCCGTTTTGGGACATTATTAAGGAAATGAGCAAGCAGCACGTTCCTTTTGATGTTATCATCTCTGACGACGGCGATCTGTTTCAAGACGAATTTACGCTTTCCAGCCTGCAGAAATATAAATGTTTGGTTTTGCCCGACAATAATAAAATGACAGTCAAACAACTCGGCACCATACTTGAGTACTTGAACAAGGGGGGGAGAGTTGTTGTTTACGGTCGGTTGGCCGATGAGATGGGAGACCCGGAATTAGCGGCGCAAATTATCGCACACCCCGGTACAGCTCAATGCAATCTAGAGGAAAAACTATTTGGTTTCGTCAGCTCGATCCGTAATGTGCTGCCTGATGCCAAGTATCAGATAGAAATCGATGGCCGACCGGACATCGGAATCAATCCACATCGTCTGCTGAATGGTGGCAATACGGTACACCTAGTTAACTATCAGTTCGACCGCGAACAAGATCGTGTTATCCCGCTTGACAATGTCACATTCCGTTTTCGGACAGAAGTGACTGTAATTGGCGTAAAACTTCACACGATTACAGATGAGAAGCTCGAACCGTTATGGAGCTATTCTGATGGTTACTTGACAGTCACAATAGAATCGATGCCTTTGTACGTGTTGGTTGAATGCATAACAGGAAATACTGCTGGCAAAGAGACAGACAGCGAGGAGGCAGGTGCATGAGAAAGGTAGATCCTAGTCGGATCATTATCGACACAGATATCGGTGGGGATCCCGATGATGCGACAGCGATTACGCTTGCAGCTGTGTCACCGGAGCTATACATTGAAGGAATAACAACGGTATACTCTGATGTCCGGTATCATGCCCGCCGCGTCGCCAAGCTGCTTAAGCTTGCTGGCATTCGTCCGATCCCCATTTATTACGAACTGTCCCAATCCTTACTGCGCAATCGCGAAATAGGCTGGATTACCGAAGCGGATACAGAGGACGATGGAGGGGACGGCGACATGCTGGATGGCGGCCCTACGCCGGCAAGTGCAGGCCATGCTGTCGAGTTCATCATCCGGACGATAATGGAAAATCCCGGTGAAATAACGTTAATTGGCATTGGTCCATTAACCAACATAGCAGCTGCAATTATTATGGAGCCACGGCTAATCAGCCATGTAAAAGAGATCGTCCTCATGGGCGGGGTAATTCGCCTTGGAAGCAATGGAGCGGATCTTCAACCGATTGAGTACAACATCCAATGCGACCCAGAAGCGGCATCGGTTGTCTTTTCATCCGGGGGACCGATTGTAATGGTGGGATTGGATGTCACCAGTAAGGTAATGATCACACGTGAGCACTGTAAAAGACTAATCGCCAGCGTCAAGCCTTCGAATATTGCCTTGGCTGACGTAATCGAACGTTGGTTAGTGCGCATTGGAGAGAATACAACGGCCATGCACGATCCGTTGGCTGTAGCTGTTGTGCTAGATCGATCTTTAGTGACAACCTTACGAATGTCGGTGGAGGTCGGATACGACCATCGTAACGGTACGGGGCAGACAATTGCGAGATCAGACCCTGCAGGAAGCGTGGATGTCTGCATCGATGTGGATGCACCGCGTTTTTTGGAATTATTATTCGGCAGATTATGCGAGTAGGAATGAATCCTATTTCCCAGAGAAGATGTGATGATCATAAAAACTACCATAAAAGATGTGGCCAAAAAAGCGGGCGTCTCGATCTCAACCGTTTCCAGAGTCATCAATGGCATGGATCGAGTCAGCAAGAGTACGACGAAGAAGGTGCAGCTGGCAGTCGAGACGCTAAATTTCTATCCGGACCATGTGGCACGAGCCATGATCAACAAGAAAACACAAACAATTGGCCTAATCGTTCCGCAGCTATCCAATGAATATTGGGCATTGATGTCGGAAGTCATTCAGAATCAATTATGGTTAAACGGCTATACAACCTTGATAAGCTCAACGGATAACGAGACGGACAAGGAAAATGCCTATCTGAAAATGTATATCGAGCGTCGGGTTGACGGCATTATCTATTGTGCCCCTTCCCAGCATCTTTCTGGTGATCAGCAACAGATGGACATGCTTAAGCGTTCCGGTGTTCCAATCGTTACACTGGACCCGAGCGTAGTTGGAATCAGCTGCGTCACGGGGGATCATCTGCTCGGTTCATTTAATGCAGTCGAACATTTAATTCAATTAGGGCATCGCAATATAGCCTATATTGGGGGACCTGTCGTTTCAATTGAACGAGAATTCGGTTACCGCAAAGCCATGATGATGCACAGGCTGAATTTGAACGAGGCACTAATTTTAACCGTGAACGGTCAGACTCCCAAAGAGGGCTATAGGGCACTTCAGCAGCTTCTTGCATCCGGAGAAAAGTTCGATGCCCTGTTCTGCGGAAATGACATGCTGGCTTTCGGAGCGATTAAAGCACTAGAAGAGGCGAATATTCGAGTGCCTGAAGACGTGGCAGTGGTGGGTTACGATGACATTCAGTCTGCCAGCCTTTTTAAGCCTACGCTTACAACTGTGAGGCAGCCCATATCTGATATTGGTAAAGAACTTATCGGTCTGCTGCTTCAATGCATGGATCAAGAAGTAGGAAACCGGACACCGCGTAAAATCGTCGTTCCTACAGAGCTTATTGTTCGAGAGAGTTCAGGAGTAGGAAAACAAGATGAAACGTTTTTCTTCCATGAAGAACGCTAAGCGGAATAGATTATGATTTAAAACAGCCTTCGAAACCGCTTAATAAGGGGTTTTGAAGGCTGCTTTATTTTAGTGTTGAGATACCAATTGTTTATTCGGGTATGGCAACTTTTCTGTTTAGTTTACGGTATTTTGAGGGAGAGACATGAAATTTCTTTTTAAACAAGTGATAAAAGTGGCTAAGATTCTCGAAGCCTGAATCAAGGCAAACGACTAGAATATCATCGTCTGTATAAGTCATTAAGTTAACAGCGTAATTCAGTCTGAAATCATTGACCCACTGAGTGGGTGTTTTTTCATAATATTTTTTAATCATCCGGCAAAGGTACTCAGGACTTTTGGAGCTAAGCTCATGAAGTCTGGGAAGGCCTGCTATAAAATTCTCTGTTTTTTTCATATCTTGATTTAAATTTTCGAGCCATTCTGGGATAGAAGATTGAATATCCTGATGGCGCTCGGAATAATAATTTATAAAAATTTCCGCCAACAAGGCTCTTAATTCGGTTTTCTTTTCTTGTTTTAATTCATTAGGAATGGTTGCAAGCATTTGAAATCTTGAAATCATTTGATTAATTTCTATTCTTGAGAGAATAGTATAAGGTGGAGTTTTCGAATTTAGTAGTTTTTCTATATAAAATCCTTTCCCAAGATATTGGTATAAAGCTTCCAAAGTGACTTTAGGAAATGCTAAATTTAGCAGCTGGCAATCTTTAATTCCATGCTTTTCATAGTAGTGGACATCGTCAGGGCGAATAAAAACCAATGATCCTTCGGTTATCAATTCTCTAGTTCCATTAATTATATGATATACATTTCCTTCTGTAATCAAGAACAACTCAAAAAAATCATGGTCATGCTCTCCGGTAATGCTTTTTAAAGATTTATGATAGAAAAAATGCGCTTCCGTTTCTGGATCAATTAAATCCTTCTCCATTAGTCTGATCATGTAAGGAGCTCCTTATGATAGAGTTTAAGTTATATCAATATAGCACAAAAATAATATCGATTAAACAGAAGATTTTAATTGGGAAAAACTTTATATTAAGACCATATTAATAATGTTAGTTAAACTAATTTGAATATCATTGGAGGTTGACTAAATTAAATGCTTTTTTTGAGTAGCATTTAGCGAGAATAGGTAGCTAGATTTGACAAGTATGACGCTATGTTGTAAGGTTTTTGATTCCTAGAATTCCTTTTTTATTTGGAAGCGCTTAATGCGACATTAACTATACGAGGAGAGATAAATATGAAAAAATTAAAAGTAGGGGTTATTGGATTAGGGGAAGTAGCACAAATTATTCACTTGCCTATCTTGAAATCTTTAAGCGATCGTTATGAGATTGCAGCATTATGTGACATTTCACCTTCGTTGCTTAAAACGATGGGTCAGCATTATAATGTAAGCAATCTGTACACAGATGCTGTGGAGCTTGCTCAGCAGGATGACTTGGATGCTGTATTTGTGCTGAATAGCGACGAATATCATGCAGAATGCGCTATCGCTGCTGCTAAGAATAAAAAACATATTTTAATTGAAAAACCAATGACCTTGACCGAGTCAGACGCAGATGCTCTAATTCGTGCTAGAGATGAATCTGGAGTTCAAGTGATGGTAGGGTACATGAGACGATATGCTCCTACTTTTACTAAAGCAGTCGAAGACCTTAAAAGCCTTGGAGATCTTCAATATGCTAGAATTCGAGCTATCATCGGCCCCAATAGATTAATTATCGACCAATCCAGTGAAGTATATCGTTTTGATGATTTGCCAAAAGAAGCGATCGAAGACCGTTCAAGACGGGCTAAGATGATGGTGGACGAAGTGCTTGGCAATGCGCCTCAGCAAGTAAAGAACTCCTATCGATTACTATGCGGTTTGAACAGCCATGATCTTTCCGCAATGCGCGAATTGATAGGTATGCCTAAACGAGTCATCTCTGCATCACATTGGAATAATGGCTATTATATAACAGCTACGTTTGAATTCGACGGTTTTAACGCTACATTCGAGACAGGTGTAGATGACCAGCTAAGATTCGATGCTCATATCGAACTGTTCGGTAAATCGAAACAAATGAAGATTCAATACGGGACACCTTACATTAAGAGTCTCCCTATTACCCTGCATATTACAGAAACGGTTGGCGAAGCCTTTGAGGAGTCTGTTGTTCGGGCAAACTACAAGGACGCATATGTTGTAGAGCTAGAGACTTTTTATGATGTAGCAACCAAAGGCATTGCACCAAAAACAACACCAGAAGACTTTAAAGAGGACCTGGTTTTATTCAAAATGATTTGTGATGCCTTGTTGAAAAATTATGAATGATTATATTTAGTAAGTAAATCTATGAATAAGAGGATGATTCTTATGAGTATGAAAGCCAGTATAATCACAGGACCAGAGAAAAGTGAGATTGTAGAGATTGCCATCCCATCAATTAGTGCTGAAGAAGTATTAATTCGGATAAAGGTTTGCGGTGTTTGCGCATCTGAATTGCATTCTTGGTTGGAAGGCGGATACGGAAGGCGCCCAATCTTAGGTCATGAGCCGGTAGGAATCATAGAAAAAGTTGGAAGCCAGGTACAAGGCTTTGAGGTCGGAGATCGGGTTACCGGGTTAATTCAGAACGCGTTTGCCCATTATGCTAAAGTAAATTATCGATTGATTGTTAAAGTTCCAGAAGTACTAGATGATCTCGAAGCATTAGGGGAACCGCTGTCCTGTTTAATGAGCGGTGCAGATCGTACACCCGTATCGCCGGGTGACGATGTCGCTGTCATCGGCGCAGGTTTTATGGGGTTAGGATTTCTTCAGCTCATGGCTTTGAAGGGTGCAGGACGAATCATAGCCGTCGATATGCGAGAAGAAAGCCTTGAGCATGCAAAGCGTTTTGGTGCGGATGAGGTTTATACGCCTCAAAATGTAAAGCCGGAATATAAAGTAACAGAATGGCGCCATATGGATCAAGGTATTAAAGGTATGGATGTTTCCGTTGATGCGACAGGCTCACAAGGTGGATTACAGCTGGCTGGCGAAATGACTGGAGTTCATGGCGTGCTTTCTGTAGTCGGTTTCCATCAAGGTAATGGCGGGTTGCGCAATGTTAATATGGAACTTTGGAATTGGAAAGCAATTACCGTTATCAACGCACATGAGCGCCGGGACGCTGTTCATATTAAACAAATGGAAGCGGGACTAAAATTAATTGCCAACAAAAAGCTTAATATGAAAGACCTTATCACACACGTATATAACCTAGATGAAATAGATAAAGCTTACGATGCAATTAAATCTAAACCTGCAGGTTTTATTAAATCTGTCATTAAAATGGACTAATCGTTTAAAGGTAGCATCAATATAATACAATTTAGCGAAGGGTAGGAAAGGCAATGAAAAAAGCGGCAATAGTAGGAGAACGAAAAGCAGCATTAGTAGAAGCGCCTATTCCAGAGATACCCGTTGGAGGAGTACTTGTTCAAGTTCGAGTGGCACCTATGTGCGCGGAATATAAAGGATTCATATCTGGTCAACTAAATGATTATCTAGGTCATGAAGCTGCAGGCATTATCGTTGAATCACTATCTCCGATGTATCAGGCTGGAGATCGTGTCGTATTAATGCCATTGTCATCCTGCGGCTTATGCCGTTTCTGTGAGTCAGGAGATTACATTCATTGTGAGAAAAACCCAATGAGTGATGCTTCAATTGCTCAATTTGTAGCTAAACCTGCTTTGCTTGCACGACGTATTCCGGATGATGTTTCTTTTGAGAAGGCTTCCCTGGCTTGCTGTGCATTAGGTCCATCCTTCGGGGCATTTCAAGCGCTTGGAGCCAGTGTTTTTGACACTATATTGATTACAGGTCTTGGACCCGTTGGTTTGGGGGCCGTAGCCAATGCCAAATATCTGGGTGCTCGTGTCATTGCAGTGGATACAAACCCGTATCGAATTCAATTGGCCAAAGAATTAGGCGCTGATGTAGTGCTCGATCCTACGGATTCAGAGATCCATACGTTGATACGCAGCTTGTGTAATGGCGAAGGTCCTGATGGGGCGGTAGAATGTTCAGGAGCCCCAGCTGCCCATCGACTTTGTATTGATGTGGTGCGCCGTAAGGGATGGGTAACTTTTGTCGGGGAAAGCCACACAGAGACACCAATCGTCATTAGTAGAGACTTAATTCGCAAAGGGCTCCGTCTTATTGGATCTTGGCATTATAATTTGAATGATTTTCCCAAGTTAATGCAGGTGATTCAACATTCTACTGTCATCGATAAATTAATTACACATGTATTTCCAATGAGTCAAATTCAGGAGGCATTCGAAACTTCAGCATCACAGCAAAATGCTAAAATATTAATTAAGCCTTGGGAATGACAAAATAGGGTGATTAATAAAATGTTGTCAATATACTACAAAACAGATGTCAATAAAACAGAAGAACTTTCAACAAAAAGGGCTTATATTTAATTCTAAGATAGTAATTGCTCAGAGGAGGTCTCAATATTGAAAGCGATTGCAGGTAAATCTAGAAATTACTCAACCCGGTCTCATAAAAATTGGAGACTGATGAAAAAACACTGGCAATTTTATTTAATAGTCGCACTTCCAGTTCTGTATATTATCATTTTTAAATACCTCCCTATTGTGGGAATGCAAATGGCCTTTAGAGATTACAATGTCAGGGATGGCTTGTGGGGTAGTGATTGGGTTGGAATGCAATATTTTATCAGCTTTTTTAACTCTCCTATCTTTTGGGATATTGTTGGTAATACATTAGCAATAAGTATTGCTACGCTTATCTTTACATTCCCGACACCGATAATATTAGCAATAATTGTGAATGAAATTCGTGATGGTGCCTTTAAGAAATTAAGTCAAACCATTACATTAGCTCCGCATTTTATTTCCGTTATTGTTATGGCTGGGATGATAATCTTGTTCCTAAATCCAACCAACGGGATGTTCTCCAGATTTTTTGAATTATTCGGCATGGACCCTGTTAATTTTTTAGCGAGTGCTACCAGCTTTAAATTTGTTTATGCCTTGTCCGAGGTGTGGCAGAATACTGGATATGCTTCTATTATTTACTTGGCTGCATTGGCTGGAATAAATCCAGAGTTATATGAGGCTGCTAGGATGGATGGGGCTTCAAGATTGAAGAAGATTATTCATATTGATATTCCCGGGATTGCGCTTGTTATCACAATACTCTTGATTTTGCAGATTGGAGAGTTAACCGCTATTGGTTTTGAGAAGATATTATTGCTGCAAAATCCGATAAATCTGCCAGGCTCTCAGGTAATCGCAACATATGTATATCAAGTAGGGCTTGTAAATGCCAATTATAGCTTTGGTACGGCCATAGGACTGTTCAATTCTGTTGTTAATTTCATTTTATTAATTTCGGTAAATTGGATTGCTCGTAGATTTTCGGGTAACAGCTTATGGTAATCTCTGCTCCGAAAGGAAAATTAATATGATAAAACGTAATGTAATTGGTGAACCATTTGGCGATCGTGTTTTTATGTTTATTATTTATGCGATATTGATTATCCTGCTAGTCCTCATTCTTTACCCTTTACTTCATATTGTTGCAGCATCTTTAAGTAATTCTCAGGCTGTAATTCGGGGTGATGTGACGATTTTCCCGGTAGATTTTACTTTGATTGCCTATAAGTCTCTACTCACAAACAGTACGATTTATATGGGTTTTCTGAATACTATTTTTTATACGGTCGTCGGAACAATTATACAGGTTATATTAACCATACTATTAGCCTTCCCTCTTTCGAGAAAAGAATTTGTAGGAAGAACTATTTTAATGATGGCATTATTATTAACGATGTTTTTTGAAGGCGGACTTATTCCTACCTATATGATTGTGAAATTTTTGCACCTACTCGATACAAGATGGGCGTTAATTGTTCCTAAGGCATTGTTCGTATGGCAAGTAATTATTACAGTCACTTTTTTCAAATCAATCATCTCGGATGAAGTATATGAAAGCGCTCAACTTGATGGTTGCAGTGATATTGGATTCATTTGGCGTATAGTTATGCCATTATCCAAACCGATTATCGCGGTATTGGTGCTCATGTATGCAGTTTCTAATTGGAATTCCTATTTTGATGCTTTGCTTTATTTGCAAACTTCAGAGTTATATCCGTTGCAGCTAGTATTGCGTAACATTCTAGTAATGAATCAAGTCGGCACATTATCTCCCAAACTTGCCTATATGATGAGACAGCAGCAAGGATTAGCTGATCTATTGAAATATGCGCTTATTGTTGTCTCCACTTTACCGATTATCATTTTCTATCCATTTGTTCAAAAACATTTTGTAAAAGGTATGATGATCGGTTCTTTGAAAGGATAGTTGCTGCGTGTTACAAAATCCAATAGGGTCATTAATAAAAAACGAAATAGGGAGCGATACAAATTGAAAAAAAATTCAAGTAAATGGTTGATCGTACTGATTGCCGTGGTAATGGTAATGACGGCTTGCAGCAAGAATAAAGATAGCAATCCAACTTCAACTGGAGAATCGACAGGAACCGGAAAGACAACAAAACTCACTGCATTCTCAGAACAACCAGCACGTATTTCCAGCTATAACGATAATTTATTGACGCAAAAAATTGAAAAGAAGCTTGGGATCGATATTGATTTTCAAACAGCTCCTTCTGAAGGTGCTAAAGATAAGCAAAACTTAATTCTAGCGAGCGGCGACTATCCTGCTGCATTTATTGGAGGAGACTTCAGTAAAGTTGACCAGCTGAAATACGGAGCATTAGGTGTGCTAGTTCCCTTAAACGATTTGATTGAAGAATATGGACCCAATATTAAAAAGGCATTTGTAGAAAATCCATCCCTTAAAGCGGGCATTACAACTCCAGATGGCAAAATCTACGCTTTACCTGGTCTTGATGGCTGCTGGCATTGCTATTGGCCTGCGAAGTCGTGGATTAATGAAGACTGGTTGAAGGTATTGAATATGGATATGCCTACAACAACAGAAGAATATGAAAAGGTATTATTAGCTATGAAGAATAATGATCCGAATAAGAACGGCAAAGCCGATGAAGTTCCATTAAGTGGATATACAAGCACAGGCAGCGATTGGGGTAACCCGATTACTTTCCTAATGAACGCTTTTGTTTACACCGATCCTTCCAATTATTTGAAACTTGACAATGGCAAGGCTGATCTTGTAGCTGATAATGAGGAATGGAAGCAGGGTCTTACTTATATTAAAGGCTTATATGATAAAGGGTTAATAGATCAGCAAGCTTTCACTCAGAATATGGAGGGATTGCAGAAAACGGCCATGAATCCAGATGGCGTGATCTTAGGGGACTTCGGTGATCTCTGGAATGGTGATATTGTGACCATTTATGAAGAAGCCGTAGATCAACGTTGGAATCAGTATGTAGCCGTTCCACCGCTCAAAGGGCCGAATGGTGCACAATTCTCAACCTATAATGGTTATCGAGTACCAAATGGCAAATTTGCAATAACCGATAAGGCATCCAAAGAACAAGCTATAGCCGCAATTAAGGTTGCGGATTATCTATATACAATGGAAGGCGCTTTGGATAATTTCCAAGGAGTCGATGGATGGGTTGTACCAAAAGAGGAGCAGGTGGGTACGAATGGTAAACCAGCCCTCTACACTAATCCAGAGGGAGCCGCTACAGATTGGGATGCGCCAACCAAAACTCAATGGGAAAATGGATTCTACTATATGCCTATTGATTTGTTTCACGGGAGAGTGAGTTCACAAGATATGGAAGTACAAGAAGGGAACGAAGTACGTTTATATAATGAAAACTTAAAATATTCCGGACATGAGCCTGCTGAGGATGTTAGATTGCCGGATATTTTTATTAATCCGGATGCAGCACAATCCGTTGCGGAAATGTCGACAGTTATCAATGCCTATATTAAACAGAATGCCGTTTCATTTGTAATTGGACAAAAAGATCTTAATAAGGATTGGGATGCTTATGTCAAAGGAATACAAGATATGGATGCAGCAAAATACTTGAAAGTATACCAAGATGCACTTGATTCCTATAAATAGGATTGCGGTGTAAACTCTTTTGTTAGTTGGATGGGCATGCGGTTAATTCTCATGCCCATTTGCTATTTCTGCCAAAGTGCATGAGCTAGTAAAATATCAATATAGCGCAAAAATGATAGGGATAAAACAGAAGAATTTTATTCTTAAAAACATTATATTGAGATCAGGAATTCCAAAAATTCATCTATTGCAGGAGGAAAACACATTGGGTACTTTAACGAAACAAGAAGTAGATTTTTTCAAGAAAGAAGGATATCTATTACACCATAAACCACTATTTTCGGAAGAAAAGCTCGATCAACTAAATACTATTTTTGAGGAGCATTTAGCAGAAAAGGGAGATAAATTATCAGATGAGCTAGATACACCTCACTTCCGTGACAAACGTTTATTAGATTACTTGCTAAGTAAGGAAGCTTTAGATTTGGTCGAAGATCTGATAGGGCCTGACATTCTTTTATGGTCAAGTCATTTCATTTGTAAAGATCCCTACAAAGGCAGAATGACTCCGTGGCATGAAGATTCATCTTATTGGCAAGGACGATTTGATAAGTACGATGGAATTGTCACCATTTGGCTTGCCCTTGACCGGAGTAATAAAGAAAATGGATGTATGCGAGTGATTCCGGGTACACATACCAATGGATTTTCAGAATATGAAGCAGTGGATAAGAGTGTTAACACGTTTCATGCGCAAATTAAAAACATGGATGAATCCAAAGCCGTTTATTTTGAAATAGAAAAGGGAGAGTGCTCCCTTCATGATTCACGTATTATTCACGGTGCTACAGCAAATACAAGCCCTTATCGCCGTTGTGGCTATACTATGAGATTTATATCTGCTTCTACCAAGATGAATTTGGATAGAAATCCAGGCTGGAAATTCTGGCTGGCACGCGGAGAAAATATAGCAGGTAATCCGTGCGAAAATATATAATAATCTAAAAATAAGGTAAGGAGTTTATGCAATGATACCTACTTTGAATCCAATGACAACAGGAGGACATGTCCCCTTTATTGACTTTTTAGATGCTGCCTATGAAGCGGGATTCCCCGCAATTGAGTATAGTATCGAGCCGTTTGCGCAGGTGGCAAGTGAACAATCGGAAGCAGCAGCCATAGAGCTCTTAACTTCACGGAATTTACAGATTGGCAGCTTTATGCTGCCTGTTGAATTTCGCAAGGATGAACACACGTTTCAAGAACAATTAAAGGAGCTTTCCAAATTAGCTTCCTTGGCTCGCAAGCTGGGAACCGATCGCTGCTGCACATGGATGCTGCCCTCTACAGATGAACCTGTAGCTGAGTACACTAGCCGTTTTATCCGACGGTTAAGAGCTTGTGCCAAGGTACTAGGTGATCAAGGTATTCGTTTTGGTATTGAGTGGGTTGGACCGAAAACAATGCGAACCATGAAACATGATTTTATTCATACTATTCCTGGCACATTGGAATTCATAGATGCGATTGGTGAAAATAATACAGGTCTCCTGTTTGATAGCTTTCATTGGTTTACATCTCATGCCAGTATTGAAGATATTTTAGGTTTAACGGAACAGCAAATTGTATTGGTTCATATCAATGATGCTCCTAATAAACCTAAAGACGAACAGATTGATATGGAGCGATTGCTGCCTGGTGAGGGAATCATAGATTTAGCTGGAATGCTTGGTGCGCTTCGCAAAATTGGTTATAACCACGCTGTATCTGTAGAAACCTTTGGTACAGAGCTTCCAAACATGCATCCAAATGAAGCAGCCATCAAAACAAAAGCAGCTGTAGATCGCGTTCTTGGAAACATCCGTTCCATTTAATACTGTTGTAAAAGCCCATTCGCTATTATAGGAGTGGGCTTCTTCATTTTTACATAGTTATATATAGAGGATGTTCTAACTATTATAAAATTGGTAATAATAGAGAAGATAGTGATTTCAAGGGGGAAATATATGAATACGAATACGAATACTAAGAATTTATTTATTAGCGCTTTTATACTGGGGCTTGGATTTATGGGATCGTTGGATGGAATCGTTTTTCACCAGTTTTTACAATGGCATCATGTTATTGACCATCAGAATCACAGAATAGAATTGTTTTCGGATGGGGTCTTTAATCTAGTGGTAACATTGCTGCTAGTATTTGCTTGTATAAAGATTTTTAGAGATGCGCTCCATAATAGAATAGGGTTTAGCTGGAGGATATTCATTGGCTCTATCATTGTTGGTGCTGGTTCTTTTAATCTGTTTGAAGGATTGATTGACCATCAAATATTGGGTTTGCATCACGTAAGATCAAATAGCCCAAATTGGTTCATTTATGATATTGGTTATTTGATATCCGGAGTACTGCTCATAATCATTGGAACTATTTATTTAAATCTAAAAATGCAATTTAGACAAAGGGAACGATAAAAGCCGTCCTAATTCTATTATTGTAATTGTAGTTAATTTAAATTATGGTATTATAATCAATTAGTTTTGATTATTTGTACATAGGGGTAATGAGGAGAGCGATACTAGTGGACCGAATGAAAGGTACTAATAATCGGCGGGTTAAAAGCATGAACCGCTCAACGGTATTGCAATATATTCGCAATCAAGGGCAGATCTCCAAAGCAGATATTGCACAACAGACTCATTTAAGCTTTACAGCTGTCACTAACATTATAGAGGAATTAATCTCCTGCCAGGTCATCTGTGAAAGCGGCTATGATGAATCCTCAGGTGGCAGAAAACCTCAGCTTTATAAACTTAAAAAGGACCGTTATTACTCAGTTGGTATCCATTTGAGTATTACACGCATTCGTGTTGCTATCCTAGATTTAGAGGGGAATATATACGCGCAATATGAAACGGTTACGAATAAGGACACCTTTCAAACAAATGCGATTATTTTGCAATTAATTACTTGTCTTGAGGAAGCAATAGCGGATTCAAAATTGGAGCGGAGCAAAATTCTTGGAATCGGAATGGGAATTCCCGGACCGCTAAATCCATTTGATGGTATTGTGTTATCCCCGCCTAATATGAAAGGCTTGGAATCGGTTCCTCTTAAACAAATTATTACAGATCATTTTCAGCTTGAGACATTTATTGAGAAGGATGCCAATTTAATTGCACTTGGTGAATATTGGCAAGGAGCAGGACGAGGAAAGAAAAATGTTTTCTATTTGGATGCAGATGTTGGCATTGGCAGTGGCTTAATCGTAGATAGTAAGCTTTACCATGGATTTCCTTATGGTGCTGGTGAAGTAGGGCACGGTACGATAAACATCGATGGGCCTCGCTGCAATTGCGGCAATTATGGCTGCCTTGAAGTGGTCGCATCTGGACTTGCAATCATGCGCCGAGTAAGCGAAGAGATTAGAAGGGGAGCAGATGCTTCTTTTAGAGCTCAATACCTTGCAGATGAAGAATCTGTTACTATTTATACCATTTTAGATGCAGCAAATGATGGCGATGTACTCGCAAAGCAATTACTGCAAGAATCGGCGAGGTACGTGAGTATTGCAATTGGCAATGTGATTAATTTGCTTATGCCGGAAATTGTGATCATTGGCGGCACGTTAACGCATAATTACACACCTTATTTTGAGCTAATTAAAGAGTCGGCTTTAAACCGGATTTTTTCTTCCTTTGCTCAGAATATTCATATCGAGAGATCAGAGCTTGGCATGCTTGGCGGTGCGGTTGGAGCTGGAACACTTATTCTAGAGAATTTCTTCAGTAAGAATCTCGATGATTTACTTGATTCAGTGCACAACTAATTGAAACGTTTGTAAAGTAATATGTATCGACACTTATTAATACTATATTAATAAGTGTCGATATTTATGTTGACATCCATTAATTATAAACTTAATATAATTAATAATAAGCGAACTTATTAAACTTAAATAAATAAGTTTAATTGATCTGTAAACGTATACAGGTTTATGAAATACCCATAAAAGTTGTGAAAGGATTGAACTAGTATGAACCACCATCTACAGACTCTTCAGAACAAATATCCTGATTTGCAAGATTGCCTACCGCAAATTCAACAATCCTTTAATCTCTTAGAAAGCTGCTATAGGCATAACGGCAAAGTATTGATCGCCGGAAATGGAGGCAGCGCAGCCGATAGCGAGCACATTGTCGGGGAGCTGATGAAAGGTTTTATGTTAGCTAGACCGATTCCGCAATCATTCCGTAATCATTTCTCGGAGCTATTTCCGGAAGAAAATGACGAGATTTGTGACGGCTTGCAAGGAGCATTGCCCGCTATTTCTCTAGTAAGCCAGACCGCTTTCATGACGGCCTATTCCAATGACATTTCATCTGATATGATTTTCGCTCAGCAGGTATATGGATATGGAACAGAAGGGGATGTATTTCTTGGGCTTAGCACCTCGGGTAACTCTCGCAACATTATTCGTGCGATTCAAATTGCCAAAGCAAAAGGAATGAAAACCATTGGATTAACGGGAGCTGCGGGCGGGAAAATGAAAGCGCTATGTGATGTTACCATTACAGTACCCTATCAAATGACCCCTGACATTCAAGAACGGCACCTGCCTATCTACCATACTCTGTGCATAATGCTAGAAGAGGTGTTTTTCGGAGAATGATCACTTATGCAGGCATAGATATTGGTGGAACTAAATGTGCAGTTACAATCGGTCGTGCAGAGAATAATCACATTGAGTTGGTTGATAAAGTCATTTTCCCCACAGAGCACACACCAGAAAAATCGATTCAACGAATTATTATTGAACTAGATCAGCTATTCAATCAATATCCAGAAGATAAACAACGGTTAATCGCCATTGGTATTAGCTGCGGTGGACCTCTTGATAGCAAACGAGGCATCATCCTCTCACCGCCTAATCTACCCAATTGGGATCGAATTGATATCATTGGACCGATACAAAGTCACTTTAATGTACCTACTGGTTTACAGAATGACGCCAATGCATGCGCACTGGCAGAATGGCAATGGGGAGCTGGTCAGGGGACGCGAAATATGATTTTTCTAACCTTTGGTACGGGAATGGGAGCAGGTCTCATATTGGATGGTCGGCTGTATTCAGGGACTAACGATAATGCCGGCGAGGTAGGTCATATTCGACTAGCTGAGCAAGGGCCAATTGGGTATAACAAAGCAGGATCATTTGAAGGATTCTGTAGTGGCGGAGGTATTGCCAGGCTTGCACAATCGATGCTGAGAAAACGTATGGATGCTGGAGATTCGCTTCCTTCCTTCTTTAAGCAGTCGAATGACATTGAGGGAGTCTCCACAAAAGATATAGCTGAAGCAGCTCAATCTGGGGATGCCTTTGCAATTGGTATTTTTCAAGAGGTCGGACGAAAGCTTGGACGCGGAATCGCGCTGCTTATTGATATACTCAATCCGCAAAAGGTTGTCATTGGCAGTATTTACGGACGGCAAAAAGAGCTTATTGAGCCTTATATGCGCGAAGAGCTTGAGAATGAAGCTCTACCGAACACCCTTTCAGTTTGCGAGATTGTGCCTGCAGGATTAGGAGAGCAAGTCGGAGATTATGCAGCACTGTCAGTTGCTAGGGATTTACATTTAAATCAATCATAATTTGGAAGGAATGATCAAGTACTATGGAAAAAGAAATTCAGCTTCACATGATAGGCAATGCACATTTGGATCCCGTTTGGCTTTGGCAATGGCAGGAAGGATATGCAGAGATAAAAGCAACCTTTCGCTCTGCGTTGGACCGTATGAATGAATTTCCTGAGTTTATTTTCACTTGCGCCGGTGCTGCTTATTATCAGTGGATTGAACAAAATGCTCCGGAAATGTTTGAAGAAATACATAGTCGGGTGAAGGAAGGACGCTGGGTTATCGTTGGTGGATGGTGGATTCAACCAGACTGTAATATTCCCGCTGGAGAATCATTCGTCAGGCACGGATTGTACAGCCAACGATATTTTCAAGAGAAATTTGGTGTAATGGCAAAAGTAGGTTATAACGTTGATTCTTTCGGCCATCATAATATGCTGCCGCAAATTCTTAAGAAAAGCGGGATGGATTATTATGTATACATGCGTCCAGAAGAACATGAAAAGAGTATGGAGCGCAATTTATTCTGGTGGGAAAGTCTAGACGGCAGCCGAGTTATGACATTCAGAAATCCGATTAGCTATAATAACTGGAATCCTAAGAAGCATGAGGATGCTGTACAGAGCAAAGCCCTTGAAGTGCTTGAACTTGCAGAGAAGCATGAACATAATCTAATGTGCTTCTATGGAGTTGGTAATCATGGCGGCGGACCCACTATTGCCAATTTGCAATCGATTCAGCAGCTTCAAGATGAGCATTCAAAGGGGCAATTTAAGCTTAGCTCTCCCAATGCATACTTTAAAGAAATGGAGCTTAGTAATCCTGCTATTCCCGTTTTTACGGATGATTTGCAGCACCATGCAAGCGGCTGCTATTCCGCGCATTCAGAAACAAAAGCTTTGAATCGCAGGGCCGAGCATCGGTTGTTAACAGCTGAAAAATTCAGCACCTTCTCGCATTTAATTGCTGGATTCGAGTATCCGGCCACCGAAATTCGCCGTGGGTGGAATAATGTGATGTTCAACCAATTTCACGATATTATGGGCGGATGCTCCATTAAAGAAGCCTTTGATGATTCAAGGGATGCTTATGGCGAATCACTTAATAATGCAGCAGTTTCCTTAAATGCCGCACTGCAGAAAATCTCTTGGTCAATTGATACCATGAAGGATGAAATTCAATCATTAAATAAAGATATGGATTGGCAGCTTTGGGAGCAAAAGGATGCCGGGATCCCAGTTGTTGTCTTTAACCCGCTGTCTTGGAAGATCCTAGCCCCGATTCAAATTAATAAAAGAGTAAAAAGTGTTACTGATGCTGATGGTGAGGCAATCGAATATCAAATTGTACGTGGATCGCGAACGAATGTCGACGGAGATAAATTTGACACTTTGTTCATGGGGCGAATTCCGGCAATGGGCTATAAAGTCTTTTGGATCTATAAGGAGAAGGAGCTGCCAACTCCTGCTTCCACACAATGTCTCCTTGCAGAGACATATGCGCTGGAGAATAACTGGTACCGTCTTGAGATTGAACCCCATACTGGGCATGTTCGAAGATTGTACGACAAACAAAACAAGGTTGAGGTATTGAGCGGTAAAGGCGCAGTTCCCATCGTTATTGATGAGCATCATTGCGATACTTGGGCACATGGGGTATTCGAATTCCGTAATGAAATCGCTACATTCTCGGATGCACAAGTTACCTTACTAGAATCGGGTCCACTGCGTGCTAAAATCCGCGTAACGAATCGCTACAACCATTCGGTTCTGCAGCAGGATTTCATGCTATATCGTGATAAGCCAGGGGTTGAAGTGAAGGTGAAGCTCGACTGGCATGAAAAACACAAGATGCTCAAGCTTTCATTTCCTGTACACGTAACTGATCCTAAGGCTACCTATGAAATTCCATATGGTTATATTGAAAGGCCTGTGAACGGTGAAGAAGAGCCTGGACAGCAATGGCTTGATGTAACAGGAATCCCAGTATCAGGTGATTTGCCGCAATACGGACTTACGCTATTTAACGATTCGAAATATAGCTTTGATGTCAAGGACAACGACTTGAGAATGACAGTTGTACGAAGCCCAATTTATGCAGACCATTACGGTGAACGTGATGACCAGTGTGAGTTTATGGACCAAGGGGTGCAAGAATTCCGTTATGCGCTAGCTTCCCACGTTGGAGACTGGCGTAATGCTGAAGCCTCTAAAAAAGCTTACGAGCTAAACGTTCCACCTATTCACATAATTGAAACCTATCACAAAGGCATTTTGCCACAAATAGCTGAAGGTATCCAAGTTACTGCTGAGAATCTCATAGTTACGGTTTTCAAGAAATCTGAAGATGGTAATGGTTATATTTTGCGGTTCTATGAAACAAATGGCCAGGATGGGGAAACAGATTTGGCGATACCGGCGTTGAATCGGAAGTGGACCGTACCTTTCACTAAATGCGAAATTAAAACATTATGGATTCCAATAGATCCGAAGCAAGCTGTAACAGAAGTCAATATGATTGAGATGCCTATTTAAGTCGATTAAATATAACAAACACCACTTTCTTATCAGGAAAATATAACTCCGGATAGAAGGTGGTTTTTGGCTACACTATACCTATGCATTAATTTCTAGTTTGCTTTGTTACTTAATTTAATCTATTGAGAGTATTGCCATTTGTTGAATTGCGATAACCTTTAGGAGTTTCACCAATTTCCCTTTTAAACATTGTACAGAATTGTGCGATGTTGGAAAAACCACATTCCAATGTAATGGTAGAAATGGGCAGCTCGGTATATCTGAGCAGCCTTCTTGCTTTATCCAAACGTTTATTTATAACATATTGCATAGGTGAGACACCAAAGTAGTTCTTAAACAAGTGCCGAAAATGGTGATAACTATACCCGACAATATCAGCCATTTCTT
The DNA here is from genome assembly GCF_009728935.1 of Paenibacillus psychroresistens. GTDB lineage: Bacteria > Bacillota > Bacilli > Paenibacillales > NBRC-103111 > Paenibacillus_AC > Paenibacillus_AC psychroresistens. The sequence continues at coordinate 2,304,857 of NZ_CP034235.1, forward strand.
CTACTGTCATCTTCTGGCTATAATTCTCATCAATAAACTTACGTATATAGAGTAGGTTATTATCGTTGACTGGGTTTATGGTATGGCTTCTTAAATGCTCGACGATTATTTCACTCATAAGTAAATTTAATTTGCTGGTATAATAAGCTTGTTTGTCCCGCATTTCCGTTGTCATTTGCAATAACAGAGGGAGGATTCGTGAAGACGATTCGTCTTGAAATATTCCTTCTTGCAGGTAAGGGAAGGTTCGTTCGTTTAAACTGAATCCGACGAAGATAACGTTTGTATCCTCGGTGCGTCGTTCGTCATGCAGCCAGTCTGGGGGGATTATCATATAAGAATTAGCTTCGTAATGATAATCTACTTCCCCTAATCGGGTTAAACCTTTGCCTGATTGATAATAAACGAGCTCATAACAATTATGTTGGTGAAAAGATATATAAGAATTTATGGGACGTAGGGCATGGAAAATAAAATTAGTCTCAGCAAGCATGTCATAACCTCTTTTTTGACTATAGCCAAATAGTATAAAAACTTGACCAAATTGTGAAAATTTAATCTCCTCATATCAGATAAAATAGAATATGCACAAGATTAATATGTATATCTTGTAGCCATATCATAGAATAGATTCACTCATTAATCAACAACTTCTGAAAGGGGATACAGGTATCATGAAACAGCCTCATATTGTTGTAATTGGCAGTCTTAATATGGATTTAGTTATATCAACTTCGCGGATGCCAAAGCTGGGTGAAACCATCACAGGTCAGCAAATGCATACGATCCCTGGCGGCAAGGGAGCCAATCAAGCGGTAGGCTGTTCGAGACTGGGAGCGAAGGTTTCGATGGTTGGAGCAGTAGGCAACGATAGCTTCGGCAAGCAAATCATCAGTCAACTAGGAAATTATGGTGTCGATGTCCATCCGATATTAGTTAGTGACGCGCCTACCGGTTCGGCTATCATATTCCACACGCCTGAAGATAATTGTATTGTAATCATCCCGGGAGCGAATGAATTGTGCGACGCAGAATTAGTCAGTAATTTCGAATCGTTGATATACGGGGCGGACTTACTGCTGGTTCAATTGGAAATTCCACTTAATTCGGTATACACAGCACTGAAAATTGCTCGTGAAGCTGGCGTTTGCACAGTTCTTAACCCGGCTCCAGCACGGGAATTGTCTGTAGATTTGTTGAAGCTTGTGGATTATCTCACACCCAATGAAACCGAATTTGAATTGCTTAGTGGCGCTACATATAAATCTGAGGATGATCTGTATGCTGGAATGATGAAATGGCAGCAGGAATACGGACCCAAGCTATTTGTGACGAGAGGAAAGAATGGTGTTTCGTATTTGCTGGATGGTAGTTTACGTACGGTTGATGCTCCCAAGGTTGAGGTTGTGGATACAACAGGTGCAGGGGATTGCTTTAATGCAGCATTCAGCTGTTGTCTAGCGAGCGGACAATCTGTGGCAGACGCCGCTGCTTTTGCAGTCAAAGCCGCTTCCTTATCCGTTACGAAATTCGGAGCACAGAACGGGATGCCAAGCATGGAAGACATGAGAAACGCATAATCAGACAGGTGTTTAATAATGAAATTTTGGAGGATGAAACCATGATTAATTATCCAAAGCTTAGCCAAGAAAAGCTGTTACAGCGGTTATCGCACCCGAACAAGAAGATTCGTATGGTACTGGATACGGATACTTTCAATGAGATTGATGACCAATTTGCAGTCGTCTATGCTTTGAAATCACCAGATCAAATGCAAGTTGAAGCGTTCTATGCAGCGCCTTTTTATAATGATTTGTCGACAGGGCCTAAGGATGGTATGGAGAAGAGCTATCAGGAGCTGCAGAAAATCTCTTTGCTATTGCCTGAAATGGCTGGCGTTCCAATCTATCGTGGATCGGAAGCCTACTTGTCCGGCCCTGAAAAACCTGTAGAGAGCGATGCAGCTCGTAATCTGGTAGAGCGGGCAATGGCTTCATCTGAGGATGATCCATTATATGTAGTAGCCATAGGTGCTATAACAAATGTTGCCTCTGCGATTCTATTGGAGCCACTCATCATCGAGAAGATTGTCGTGGTATGGCTCGGTGGGCATGCGCTGCATTGGCCAGATACGAAGGAATTCAATTTAAACCAAGATTTGCATGCCTCTCGAATTGTATTGGATAGCGGTGTACCACTTGTATTAATTCCTTGTGCAGGAGTAGCTTCTCATCTACAGACTACATTGTCTGAATTAAGAGATTATGTGAAGGAAAAAGGCGATATTGGTGAGTATTTATACGAAACATATAAAAACTGCATGAAAGAGCATTTTGCTAATTCCCGGGTCATTTGGGATATCTCTGCAATTGCCTATCTGGTTCAACCGAAGTGGCTGCCGAATGAGTTAGTGCACAGTCCACTTCTTTCGGAGGACTTCCGCTGGAGCTTTGACGCTTCCCGTCATTTTATTCGGTATGTTCACTATATTAATCGAGATCCAGTGTTTAGAGATTTGTTCCAAAAGCTTGGCTAAGGAAACCGACTTTGTGAGAGGTTCATGCATCTAAGCATGGGCTTCTCTTTTTTTATATCAGAATGTATATTATCAGAAGATAAATTTAATAATTGTCAAGATGATCAAGTCTAGTATACTATTAACACAAATTTCATAAAATGAGTGAGTCGTTATGGGAGGTTCAGGATGAAAAACATTCAAAAGGAAATGCAGCAGCTTCTTGCCGATATTGTCGGAGAGGGCAGGGAACGGGGTATTCAGCTTGCCGTTTATCATCGAGGTGAGTTAATAGTGGACGCTTGGGCAGGTATAGCCGACAATAAAACAGGTAGAAAAGTGGATGGATCAACGTTATTTCCTGTTTTTTCAACAACAAAAGGAATCGCAGCCACAATCATTCACTTGCTTGCTGATCTAAAAGAACTAGATTATGACTTGAAGATTAGCAGCTTCTGGCCGGAGTTCGGGGTTAATGGCAAAGAAGGTGCTACAATCAGGCATGCATTAAATCATACAACGGGGATTCCCCACATGCCAGAGGCATTGGGATATGAGGATATCGTTGATTGGAACAAAATGTGTGATAAAATTGCAAAGCTAACACCACAATGGGTTCCTGGTATACATATGGAATATCATGCCATTACTTTCAGTTGGATTATAGGGGAGATCGCACGTCGGATAGATGGGCGTCCTTTTTCGCAAATTATGCATGAAGAAATCTGTATGCCCTTGGGTATAGAGGATATGTATGTAGGGATTCCAGATGCAGTTGAATCACGTGTTGCGATTCTTGAAGAGCCTGAGTTTGATTTGCAGAGTGCAGTCAATCCTACTGCAGGACCCCAGTCTATTCCATCATGGATCATGCCGCTTCATGAATGGATGAATAGGCAGGATGCACGTCGAGCATGTATTCCAGCGAGCAATGGTATCATGTCTGCTAAGGCTATTGCTAGACACTATGCCGCGCTCCTTCCAGGAGGTGTGGATGGTGTAGAATTGCTTTCTCCAGCACGCATTAAGCTGGCTACTAAACCAGTCATTCTGCAAGATGGAATTCCACTTACCATGAGTATGGGATATTCTATCGGTGCGCAGGATTCTATCATGGGACCGCACGCATCAACGTTTGGGCATGGCGGGTATGGCGGTTCCATTGCTTTTGCTGATCCAGTAAACCATTTGGCTGTTGGTTTGGTAAATAATCTCTATTCAAAAAACGGAGCTGGCTTTATTATTATCAATGAATTGAAAAAAAAGCTAGGAATCCCATTGGATTAACTCGGCAAAGCTAACGAAGGTCGCCGCATATTCATATTCATTGTAGATGGTGTGTTAGAATTGAATGGAGCGGAAAAACTCAGTAAAAGAGATACCGCTCGAGTAACGAATATATCAAAGCTTCATCTAACAGCAGCTAGCAGTACAAGATTTATGTTGATTGACTTGCCTTGAATCTATGATAATTGGCCAGTTCTGACACACTCATTCGTATAAAGGAGTCGATTAAAAGTGAAAATGGACTATGTGGTTAATATTTTAGAAAAATTAATCGGTATTCCGAGTCCATCAGGTTATACGGATTCTATTGTTGAATTTCTGCAGCAAGAATTGAATACATTTAACATGGCTAGCCAACGCATTCAAAAAGGCGGTTTGTTAGTCACTGTTGCTGGATCTGATTCAAGTAAACATCGTTTAGTTTCCGCACATGTAGATACTTTAGGAGCCATGGTGAAGGAAATTACAGACAAAGGCAAGCTCAAATTATCCTTAGTTGGTGGCTTCACATATAATTCGATTGAAGGGGAGTATTGCCAGATACACACTTTAGATGGGCGTATATATACGGGAACGATTCATTTATCTAAAACGTCCGTGCATATACATCGCGATACGAATTTAATCGAAAGATCTCAAGAAAATATGGAAGTACGACTAGATGAACAGGTTAAGAGCTTAGATGAAGTAAAAGAGCTGGGTATTCAAATCGGAGATTTCATCTCATTTTCCCCTCGATTCGTTAAACTAGATAATGGATTCATCAAATCCAGACATATCGATGCCAAAGCTCCTGTAGCTTGCTTATTAGCTATATTGAAGGATTTTTCAGAAAACAAAGTGGTGATTCCTTACACGACTCACTTCTTCTTTTCCAATAATGAAGAAATAGGCTTTGGTGCGAACTCGAATATTCCTGAAGAAACGGTAGAATATGTTGCTGTTGATATTGGGATTTGCGGAATAGGTCAAGCCTCTAATGAATTCAGCGTTTCCATTTGCGCTAAAGACAGTGGTGGTCCATATCATTATGAGCTGAGAAAACAACTGGTTCAGCTAGCTATAGAACAAAACATTGGCTATACAATTGATATTTTTCCTAATTATGGCTCGGATGCAACTTCAGCGATGCATGCTGGATATGATGTAAAACATGGTTTAATTGGACCAGGTGTTGACTCCTCACATGCTATGGAAAGAACACATCAGGATTCATTAGAGAATACGTCTAAATTAGTGCGCGCATATTTACTTAGCTCAATGATGAGCTAGCGTTTATGTGAACAATTCAGAATATTGGCAAACGTCCGTGCAAATTAGCAGAGGCGTTTGCCATTTTTTTAATCACTCACCTAGCTTTCGCAGCTTACGATAACTAGATGGCGTAATTCCATACAATTGTTTAAAGACTGCCGAATAAAATTTGGAATCCTTATAGCCTACGTCCCTCGAGATATCAGCAATTTTTCTTGTTGTCGTGCGGAGAAGATGGCAGCTTTGATCAATGCGTTTAATTTGTAAGTAGCCTGTGAAGGTTTGTCCAGTTATTTGTTGAAAGATACGATAAAAATGCCTTTTACTCATATTCTCGATCAACGGCTAGTTAGGCAGCCATTATTCGTTAAAATATAGGAATATACTAATGGTGAGGGAGCACGAATTCGATGAATCAGCAAGCAGAGTGGATTTGGTATCCAGGAGATTTTGAAGTGTGGCTTAATGAAAAAATATCTGTACGTAGAAAGACACGGGGAGCGATTTTCCCACCTTTTTGGCGATTGGATCAGCATTACAGGAGTGTCGTATATCGCTTAACCTATATACTCGATAAGGAAGAAGAAATAAGCATTAATACGGAAGGAGAATTTGCCGCTTATCTGTCGGGATTTGATAACCAAAGACAGAGTAAATCTACAATCACCCTTCCTGCTGGTAACCATACGCTTTTGATAACGGTGTATAACTCATTGAATGTACCGGCTTTGTACATCTCTGGAAAGTCAATCTCAACAGGCTCCCATTGGGAAGTATCGCATAACTATAAAAAATGGGTTTCTGTAGGAAAGGGGAGTTTTTATGATTCATCCTTATCTCCCTCTCAATTTAGACTTGAGACAAGTGAACAGCAACCGCTTATCGTAGGAGCATCAGGGGAAACTGGATTAATAGCGGATTTCGGTAAAGAAACGTTTGGTTATTTGCAATTACATAATCTTATAGGAAATGGAACAGTCACTCTATATTATGGAGAATCACTCGAAGAAGCTAACGACAAAGCATATTGTGAAACAATTGACATTATCGAGGTAGGAAGTGGCATTTCTAGCTATACGAATCCATTTTCAAGAGCTTTTCGATATGTAAATATTGAGCCAGAAGCAGGAAGCAATATTAGATTAGGTTCAGTCTCCATGCTTTATGAATATGCGCCTGTTGAATATTATGGACAGTTTCGTTCTTCCAATGAAAGGTTAAACCAGATTTGGGATACTTCCATTTATACCTTGCATTTAAACACTCGCGAGTTCTTTTTTGACGGGATTAAACGAGATCGATGGGTGTGGTCAGGGGATGCCTACCAATCATTCTTAATGAACTATTATAGTTTTTTTGATCAGGAAATTACTAAGCGAACACTAATTGCTCTAAGAGGAAAAAATCCGGTAGAAACGCATATTAATACGATTCTGGATTACAGCTTTTACTGGTTTATTTCCATTCAGGATTATTACATGTACACAGGAGATGAGGCCTTTATTCGTGCTCATTACGACAATATAGTTGTTTTAATGGACTTTTGCCTCACAAGAATAAATGATGCAGGAATGGTTGAGGGGATGGAAGAGGATTGGGTGTTCGTAGATTGGAATGACTTAGACAATCGGGGAGAGGTAAGTGTTATCCAAATCTTATTCTGCAGAAGCTTGGAAGCCATGTCTAGCTTTGCATCCATAGTCGAAGATAAAGCACGTGAGATACAGTACTCCTCAATGGGAACAGAATTAAAGAAAAAGCTCTTCGAAACATTCTGGAAGGATGACCTAGGTGGCTTTGTTCATCAACGCCATCAAGGTGTTCTGAGTACACAGATAACCAAATACCCTAATATGTTTGCTGTATTGTACGGCTATCTGGATGCTGCCCAATCAGAAAAAGTCAGAAAACAAGTGTTGGTTAATGATGAAATCCAGAAGATAAAAACGCCTTATATGCGTTTTTTTGAACTGGCGGCACTCTGTGAGATTGGCGAGCATCCCTATGTGATGGGTGAAATTTTGGATTATTGGGGAGGAATGCTCGATCTGGGGGTAACCACATTTTGGGAGGAATATAACCCCAAGTTAAGCGGGCCAGAACATTATGCAATGTACGGCTCCCGCTACGGCAAGAGTTTATGCCATGCTTGGGGGGCAAGCCCGATTTATCTGCTGGGCAAATATTTTCTTGGTGTAAGTCCACTTACCCCTGGTTATCAAACATATGTGATCCAACCCCATCTCGGTGGACTTGAATGGATAGAAGGAACCGTTCCCACTGCATTAGGTGACCTTAATCTTTATATGGATAAGTTAACTATTAAGATTCAGGCAGCTGGAGGCAAAGGTTACCTAAGAATCCTGAGCTCAGTAGTACCTATATGTATGGGGGCATCGGTTTCTTCAATTGGGGAAGGGAGCTACGAGGTAGTTATTGATAAACATGGGTATGAGTATCATATTCAGGGCTAATTCGGAGTTATTTCATAGGCAATCCAGCCTCTAAATGTATCATAGCTTGATCAACTAGCTCCGCAAAATCCGCATCTGGATTAAATACTAGGTATCCCTGCACCGCCATCATAACACCAATTATCGATCCTGCCATTGTAAGCACCTGAAAATCATGAGGGTCAGCGCCAATTCTATCCGCTATAAGCCCTGCAATCAAGTGCATCGTATTTGCCATTTGACTTAATAAAGCGGCGTGCAATTCAGGGACAGATCTAGTTAACTCCAAACGTTCCCTTAATTCACTGTGAGCTTCTTTAGGAATCATGGATATACCCGTTACCATAGATTTATGCATGGCTTGGAGCGGTGTCAAGCTTGCTGGCTGCTGCTTGAATAATTGGATTAACAAAGGATCAAAATCATCCTCTATAACTACGGCTTCTTTTGTAGGGAAATACCTGAAAAAAGTACTGGCTGAAATTTCTGCAGCTTCTGCGATTTGTTCAATCGTCGTTGTGTTATAACCCTGTTTGCGAAACAAGAGCAGCGCATGTCGTTGAATCGCTGCTCTTGTTTTTATTTTTTTTCGTTCACGCAGTCCTAGTTTTTGCTGTTTGTCCACAACCATTAGTTACCTCCAGCTAATATCTAATTATGCTTCTAGGGAGGCTTGTTCATTCTGTTTCGGAATTGAAGGAGCAGTAGCTAGTACTTCCTTTTTCAGAAACCAACAAAGGATACATACCACTAAGGCAACTCCGAAGGAAACCCAGTACAAATGCCTAAACGCATCTGCGAAAACAATTTTAATTTGTTCTGCCAAGCTTGGATCGATCCCTTTTGGAATGCCCCCTTGAGCCGCCTTCTTGAGAGCTTCCACACTATCTGCCGGAACCTCTGTCATTAATCCCCCAATACCTGAAGTGATTTTAGACGCTAACAGACTTCCAAAAATACTTAGGCCAACTGTCATGCCAATCGATTGAAATAGAGTAACAGATGATAAAGCGATCCCGCTTTGTTCCTTAGGTACAGATTCCTGGATGATCAGATTATTGTTAAACATGATGCCAAATCCGAGACCGAGGATGAAGAAATAGCAAATGATTGCAATTATTTTAGTGTGAATATCGATGTTCGTCATCAGATAAAATCCAATAGCCGGCAGCAGCATAGATACGGCGAAAATATATTTGTAAGGAACTTTAGTAATCAGACGCCCGCTTATTACACTTGCTAGAATAGCTCCGACCATCAGAGGCAAGCTTAAGTAACCAGACACAATCGGTGTTAATCCAATCACATTCTGAGCATAAAACGGAAAGGCAGCAAAAGCTCCCATAATACCTAACACCATCGTAAATACAATTAATGAAAGCACTACAAAAGTGCGATTCTTAAAAAGATCTAAGGGTAATATGGGTTCTTTGGCCTTGGATTCTACATATATAAACAAGCTTAGCAGCACTGCGCCTAATACCCAAAGACCAACTATTACAGAGGAATCCCATGCATAACCTTCATTTTGATGAAGCACGGGGGTAAGCAATAAAGCTAGAATGGATCCTACAAGCAGAAATGCGCCTGCCCAATCCACGCTGACTTTTTTATCTCTAATCGTTGATTCACGCAGCCCTGCAGATAGTACAAATGCAGCAACAATCCCCACAGGAATATTGACCCAGAAAATCCAGTGCCAAGAAATATGCTGTGTGAGATAACCACCAATTAAAGGTCCAAGCAGTTGTGGAATAAACATAAATGCACCGAATATACCTTGTGTCTTGGCTCGTTCTTCAACGGTAAAAGAATCGCCGAAGATGACCAGCGCTAATGGCAGAAGACCCCCTGCACCAATACCCTGAATACCTCGGCCAATTAATAGCACAGTCATAGAGGTAGAAAAGCCGCTGATAACGGACCCTGCAATAAAAAGGCCCATACTAATGACATAGATTCGTTTTCGCCCGTAGAGATCAGCCAATTTACCGAGAATTGGAATAAAGGAAGTCATAGCCAGCATATAGATTCCAGCAACCCAGCCATAAAGAGATAATCCGCCTAAGTCACGTACGATTGTCGGCATGGCAGTACTTACAACCGTTTCATCGAGCTCAGCAAAAATAATTCCAATCATCAGGCCCGTAATAATTAATGCTTTATTATTCTTTTTATTATCGCTCATTTGCTCCACGCTCATTCCATTTAGTTCAATAATCGAAGTATACAAAATATGAAAGTTACTGTCAAATGATATTTAGTGTTATTTTATAAGGTGGAGTAAACAGCAAAAAACCGCTTCAGATGTACAGCTTTTCAGCTATAGGTCTGATGCGGTTTTTGGGAAAAACACTCATAGCCAGTCTTTCTTACGGAAATACCAAAGCATACTTACTCCAAGAGCCAGCATACCGCCCATTACAATGTATTCTCCGCCTGGAAAATCACGTCCTGGAAGCTTTTCGAAGTTCATTCCATATAAGCCAGTAATAAAGGTTAAAGGCATGAATATAGTGGTAAGAGCTGTAAATACACGCATGATTTCATTGGCACGATTGGCTAGACTGGATTGATAGGCTTCACGTAAGTTGGCCATCAAATCGCGATAGGTATCAAAGGTTTCGGTAATTTTCACCGCATTTTCATAAATATCGCCAAAATATTTTTGCAGCTGATCGTGAATTAGCTTTAAATCACGTTTGTGCAGAGTAGAAACTAGATCCTTTTGCGGAACCAGTACCTTTTTTAACCATAAAATCTCACTGCGTAATCCAATAATCTCGTTCAAGTGTGATTTTTTGGTGTGCATTAAGATATCTTCTTCAAGCTTTTCGAGCTTGGTTTCAATTCGATCCCCAACGGAGAAGTAATTATCAATAACAAGGTCAACGATATGATATAAGAAACGATCCGGTGTGTTGACTTGTTCTTCTAAGAGTATCGGTTTTAGCGCGCGCATTTCATTGATCTTTTGTTTGGTGACGGTAATGATATAGTGTTTGCCCAGAAACATATTCAATGACCGCAAGAAGAATTCTTCGTCATCGAAACGAATGCTATTAATAACAATAAAATAATGACCGTCATAAATTTCAATTTTGGGACGTTGCTCTTCTTCGCTTAAGCAATCCTCCACAGCCAAATCATGCAGATGGAACAAAGGCTGCAGCTCTTCCAGATCATCTATAGTGGCATCAATCCAATAATAGCCGTTTGTCGGCTGTGTAAGAGTAAGGGAAACATCATCGATTAAAGAAAACTGGCCATGCTCAACTAAACGTATTTTCATTTGTTTTCACTCCTCTTGGTTGATCAAGCTTTAAGAGCGAAAACAGTCGATACGTTTCACGCAGGCACAAGTAGACAGGTGTGTGCACCGACTGTTTTCAGGAAATATGCGGTTGGATTAAATATGTTTATTCCACTCGTTCGATCTCCGTCCATACAGTTGCACCTCATTTTCTAGTCGGAATACTTTTTATAGTATAACCTGCCGTTTGCCATTCATCAAGATACATCTTAGCATAAATTTTTATTCTTTGATTAGATCCAATAACATAAGTTTCAGAACAAAAAAGCTGGTTTTCATTCTAGGTACTTAAAAGGGGTGTACATTTTCAGAAAAGTAGGTATAATAGTGAGTAATAAGCTTAGGTAAAACAAATTAAATAGTATTGAATTTCTTATCTAGAGTAGGTGGAGGGACTAGCCCGATGACACCCGGCAACCGACAAATCTTGGAAACAAGGTATGAACGGTGCTAATTCTTGCAGGAGCCATGCAGCTTCTGAGAGATGAGAAAGGACATTGTTATATTTCTATGGCCTTTCTCTCTTTGAGAAAGGTCTTTTTCGTTATAATCACACAAAGGAGTGAGTCAGAATGCCTATTAAGATACCCGACCATTTACCCGCCAAAGAAATATTAAATCAAGAGAATGTATTCGTAATGGATGAAAGTGAAGCTTTTCTTCAAGACATCCGCCCATTGCGAATCATTATTCTTAATTTAATGCCGACTAAAGAAACGACTGAAACTCAAATTCTGCGGCTGTTGGCAAATTCACCGCTTCAAGTGGAGTTTGTGTTATTGCATCCCAAAACACATATTTCAAAAAATACTTCCGCTGAGCATTTGGAAACCTTCTATAAGACATTTGATGACATTAAACATGAGAATTTTGATGGCATGATTATAACCGGTGCACCCGTAGAACAAATGGAGTTTAGAGATGTGACCTACTGGGAAGAGCTTCAACAAATCATGGACTGGAGCAAGAAGCGTGTTACTTCAACACTTCATATATGTTGGGGCGCTCAAGCGGGGCTGTATCATCATTTTGATATTCCTAAGTTTTCTTTGGATGAAAAAATGTTTGGTGTCTTCCCTCATACAATTAACCAGAAAAATGTAAAGCTGCTCAGAGGCTTTGATGAAGTGTTCCATGTGCCGCAATCTCGCCATACAGAAGTGCGACGCGAAGACATCGCAGGTCGCGATGATATTGAAATCTTATCTGAATCCGCAGAAGCGGGCGTTTATATTGCAGCTACTAAGGACGGCAGGCAAATTTTTGTTACAGGCCATTCGGAGTACGATCCATTAACGTTGAAATGGGAATATGACCGAGATGCCAGTAAAGGACTTGATGTGGCAATCCCACGGAACTATTATCCCAATGATGATCCAACGCAAACACCTGTCTCATCATGGCGCGCTCATGCTAATCTGCTTTTTTCCAACTGGCTCAATTATTACGTATATCAAAAAACACCATTCGATTGGAATATATAATTTAGCTTCATTATGAGAGGAGTTCATCTTAATATGAACATAGAAAGCCGTTTAGCCCAAATTGGATCCATCTCTGAGCCGGTAACTGGCGCAGTTAGCTTTCCGATCTACCAATCAACCGCATTTCGCCATCCACGTTTAGGACAAAGCACTGGTTTTGATTATGCGCGGACGAAGAGTCCAACAAGATCAGTACTAGAACAAGCCATTGCCGATTTAGAGAGCGGAGATGCCGGTTTTGCTAGCAGCTCAGGCATGGCTTCCTTACAAACGATTTTTGCGCTTTTTAGTCAAGGCGATCACTTATTGGTTTCGCTTGATTTGTACGGAGGGACTTACCGTTTGCTCGAGAAAGTAATGTCTAGATTTGGGGTTACTGCCTCCTATGTAGATACGAATGATTTAGATGGCTTGGAATCCAAGCGCCAATCCAACACCAAGGCTGTATTGATTGAGACTCCAACTAATCCTTTAATGATGATTACAGATATTGCCAAGGTTTGTACTTGGGCGAAGCATCATAACCTCATTACTATAGTAGACAATACTTTATTAACTCCATTCTTCCAAAGGCCGCTTGAGCTTGGCGCGGATATTGTTATTCACAGCGCGACCAAATATCTAGGTGGACATAATGATGTACTTGCTGGATTAATCGTTTCGAAAGGCAAAGAGCTCTCCGAGCAAATTGCATTTCTACATAATACAATGGGTGCTGTACTTGGACCACAGGATAGCTGGTTAATGATGAGAGGGATGAAAACCTTAGCACTTCGCATGGAAAGACATCAACATAATGCTACTCGGATGGCAGCTTTCTTGGATGCTCATCCTATGGTGGAGCAAGTTTATTATCCTGGTCTAGAAAGTCATCCTAATTATGAAGTGCAGCAGCGTCAATCATCAGGCAACACAGGGATTCTCTCTTTTAAAATGAAGGATGCTCGCACGATAGAGCCTATTCTGCGCAGTATTCGGTTGATAGCTTTTGCAGAAAGCTTAGGTGGAGTGGAATCGTTAATGACTTATCCAGCTGTTCAAACACATGCAGATATTCCAGAAGAAATTCGTCGTCAAATTGGCGTGGATGATCGTTTGCTGCGGTTTTCAGTGGGGATTGAGCATATTGATGATATCATTGCCGATCTAAGCAATGCTTTTGAAATTGCAAGTAATGAGTTGAATTAATGATTACGGAGGTTTTCTCAAATGGGAGATAATCAAGAAAAAAAGCTGTCACCGCAAACTAATTTCGCCACTAGGCTTATCCATTTTGGGGCAGAAATTGACACGCATACTGGAGCCTCTAGTGTTCCATTATACCAAGCGTCAACTTTTCATCATTATTCATTGGATAATCCACCAGAATATGATTACACACGTTCGGGAAATCCAACACGACAAGCCTTAGAGGACTATATCGCGATGCTGGAAGGCGGGACAAGAGGATTCGCATTTTCCTCTGGCATGACGGCGATTTCAGCTGCTTTTATGCTGCTTTCAGCAGGTGATCATGTCATTTGTACAGAGGATGTATATGGCGGTACTTATCGTTTATTGAGTACCATTATGAGTCGGATGAATATCGAAACGACCTTTGTGGATATGACTCAAATCGAAGCCGTCAAAGCAGCGTGGAAGCCGAATACGAAAGCTGTTTTCGTGGAAACACCCTCTAATCCTACTTTGAAAATAACTGATATCAGAGAATTGACAGACTGGGCTAAGGAATTTGGTTTGTTAACAATGCTGGATAATACTTTTATGACGCCCTATCACCAAAGACCGATTGAGCTGGGGATAGATATTGTCTTGCATAGCGCAACCAAATTCCTCGGTGGGCACAGTGATTTACTTGCTGGACTTGCTGTGGTTAATAGTGATAGTTTAGGGGTTCGGTTAAAACAAATTCAGAACGGACTAGGCAATGTATTAGGTGTGCAAGACAGCTGGCTATTGATTCGCGGTATGAAAACGTTGCAAGCAAGAATGGAATTTTCCGAAAAAAGTGCACGAGTTCTAGCTGAATGGTTAGATAAACATCCTGCTATTACACAGGTTTTTTATCCGGGCTTACCGAATCATCCGGGCAGAGCCATTCATGAAAAGCAATCGCTTGGATATGGAGCTGTGGTTTCCTTCGATACGGGCTCGGAAGAAAACGCGAAGCGGGTATTAGCACGTGTGAAAATTCCTCTAGTTGCAGTAAGCTTAGGGGCAGTTGAAAGCATATTGTCCTATCCAGCTATGATGTCGCATGCTGCAATGCCACGTGAAGTGAGACATCAAAGGGGCATAACAGATGGCTTGCTGCGCTATTCTGTAGGACTGGAGCATATCGATGATATTCTAGCAGATTTAGCCCAAGCTTTTGAAAAATAGTACTAAAGGACTATAAACGCTTATTATATGCGGGTATATTCGCTAAAATTCGACTTCTTTTTGCTGATTAGATGTGATAAAATACCATTAGCTTTTGTTAACTTTACCCAAAGCTCATAGGTTATTTACAAACACAGCAGGAGGAGAGCGATGAGGTATTCTATGGCCGCTAGATGGGAAAAACGTATTAAATTGCTTTGGTCATTGCCTTTTCCAAATCGAGCCTTGAGGTTTTTTCCTCCTGAATTTATTATACGAGATCCACTTTTATCATTGGTTCACGCGTATCGTCGTAAAGGTCTCCATTATGCAGTCATTGTGATTCATATGGATGATTTTCAGAATATCTTAGCCAAAATTCCTTATTCACTCGCTCAAAAGCTTTTGCAGCAATTGAAATATGAGTTTATAGATGTATTAAAGAGAAGTTTTAATGAGAGTCTGATATTGGGTGTTAAGCAATTCAATCCAGATGACTTTACCGTAATCTTAAAAGTAGATAAAGATTGGACTTACGAAGATCTTCACCAAAAAGAAGTATGCTTTCGCAAAGATGTGGAACTAAACTTAAACCATTTCATGGAGCAGCAACTATATGGTCGATTAAAGTTTCAATCGGGTAGTATGATTGTGGGTCAGAGTACTGAACATACAGAAGCTGCCTTACAAGCAGCTTATTATTATGCGCTTTGCGTAGCCACAGATCGACTTCCTGCTCATTTCGCACCGTATCGGCTAAGGCTTCAAGAAATCATTAAAGATAAAGCGATTTATGTGCTGACACAGCCCATTATGTGCTTAGATACGGGTGAAATTTTTGGCTGGGAGGTCTTAACTCGAGGCCCGCAGCATTCTCCTTTTCATACTCCTACAGAGTTATTTGAATTTGCGCATCAAGCAGATTTACTTCAGGAGCTAGAATATCTTGTATTAGAGAAAGCATTTTTGGAGATATCTAGTCGCAGTATAACTGAGCAAGTATTCATTAATATTACGCCTATTTCATTGATGCAGCCTACATTATTGGTTCATGTCTTAAATTGTTTACAGCAGTATCCTAAGATCCTAGCGACACAAATCATATTTGAAATAACAGAGCGGCATTCGATACGTGATTATGAACAGATGGGTACGATCCTGCGAAATTATAGAAGCCATGGATTTAGGTTTGCTGTGGATGATGCTGGAGCGGGATATTCGAGCCTGCAGTCCATTTCTGAGCTTATACCGGATATGATCAAAATTGATAAATCAGTGATTCAGAATATAGATCAAGTTGCAGTCAAACAATCTCTACTTCGCGCTTTGTTATTTTTTGCAGCAGATATTAAATGTCAGGTGATTGCAGAAGGCATAGAACGTGAAGAAGAAGCGAATATTTTATTCGATCATCAGGTCAAAATGGGTCAGGGTTATTATTTTGCCAAGCCAGAACGGATGCAATTTGATTATGCTCGCACTCACGTCCCGCACTTGAAAGAAAAGATCATGCAAATGCGTGCCGCTTACAATATTTGAGCTAACCCTTTTGATCCTTTCGAGATCAAAAGGGTTGTTTTTCAGAATGACTAATGCACCGTATGTATGGTACGATAAGAGATAGATAAAGATGATTGGAGTGATTGTATTGCTAGCTATTGACCATATATTGAAGAAATCCTTAGCGGGAGAAAGAATGAATGTTGAAGAATGTATCGCTTTATTCGAATCGGATGAGGTTGAAAAGATTGGTGATACAGCCAATAAAATCATGCTTAAATGGCATCCTGATCCTGTAACAACCTTCGTAATTGGACGGAATATCAACTACACGAACATTTGTGATGTTTATTGCAAATTTTGTGCTTTTTATCGTGCACCAGGCTCTAAAGAGGGTTATGTATTACCAGACGAGTTAATTTTTCAAAAAATACAAGAAACACTTGATGTAGGTGGTACTGAGATTCTGATGCAAGGCGGAGTAAATCCAGATTTACCTTTTTCCTATTATACCGACCTGCTTCGTGAAATCAAAAAACGTTTTAATGTTCAAATGCATTCATTATCTCCGGCTGAAATTATGAAAATCAAGGAAAACTCCGGTGGCATGTCTTTAGAAGAAGTGCTGAGTGAACTGCATGCTGCTGGGCTGGACTCGTTGCCAGGTGGCGGAGCAGAAATTCTCGATGACCGCACCCGTAGACGGATCAGCCGTTTGAAGGGGAGCTGGCGCGATTGGATGGATGTTATGCAAACAGGCCACAAGCTAGGCATGCATTCAACAGGAACTATGGTTATTGGTTTAGGAGAATCGTACGAAGAGAGAGCCCTTCATTTTGAACGTATTCGTACGGCCCAGGATGAATGTGTCGAGCGCAAATATAATTCACCAGGGTTTCTAGCCTTTATTCCTTGGACATTCCAACCTGACAATACGAATATGAAAGGTGTTAAGGTTACAGCAGAAGAGTACCTTAAGACTCTAGCAATCAGTCGGATTATGCTTGATAATATTCCGAATTTTCAATCCTCATGGGTAACCATGGGACCAGACGTCGGTAAATTATCACTTGAATATGGCTGCAATGATTTTGGGAGTACAATGATGGAAGAGAACGTCGTATCTGCAGCTGGAACAACTCATAAAGTAAACATTGAACTCATTCTACAATTGATTCGCGAAGCCGGGAAAATCCCAGCTCAGCGTAATACTAAATATGAGATTCTCCGTACATTTGAAGCGAATGATAAGGTTGCTAAAGATTTCATCCTACAGAATTAAACGTTATAAAGTGATTAAATGAAATCGGGAAGCTATTTCCCGGTTTTTTTTAATGCTTTCTACATAATTTGCACTCGGTGCTGCAACAAATTTGCCTTTCCATTCGTTATGTTATTTTATAAATCTATTTGGAGGTCAGGTATGTTACCCGGGCAAATTCTAAAAACAGATGCAGACTTCGATAATGCTATATTGAATGCTGTTGAGGTAATGGTAACACAATATGGTTCACAGCTGGGTAGAGGTCAAATCCTATCCCATAGTTTACATTCGGTTAAATTAACTAGCAGCTACTTTTTTAAAGACGGCAGTGAATTTACCATTTGTACTCTAGTACATTCGTAATATAATTGTTTTACAGCAGATCACTGGCAATTACGCAGTGGTCTTTTTTTATGTAGAATTACATGAGAAAAGTCGGACAATACGTTATAGTAAAAGAAAGCTTATATTGAACTTCACATTAAAGGAATGATAGAGTAACCATGATACAAATCCAAGATGATTGGAAAGTGCTGTTGGAAGAGGAATTTGCAAAGCCTTATTACTTAAAGCTAATGACGACGCTAGAGGAAGAATACCAGACTAAGGTGGTATATCCCAACCGAGCTGATTTGTTTACTGCATTGCAGGCAACTTCCTATGCGAATACGAAGGTTGTCATTCTTGGGCAAGATCCTTATCATGGTGCTGGTCAAGCGCATGGTCTAAGCTTTTCTGTCCAACCTGGCGTACCGCTTCCACCCTCGCTAAAGAATATTTTCATAGAGCTGCAATCGGATGTAGATTTCAATATCCCCAATCATGGTTGCTTGCATTCTTGGGCAGAGCAAGGTGTCTTATTGCTCAATACTGTCATGACTGTTCGTGCGGGTGAAGCAAATTCACATAAGAAAATAGGCTGGCAGCAATTCACCAACCTAATTATTAGTCTATTGAATGCACGTGTGAATCCTGTTGTCTTCATTCTATGGGGGAATGGGGCTCAACAAAAAACCGAATTAATTACTAATCCCAAGCATCTCGTGATTCAATCCGTACATCCAAGCCCCTTATCCTCTTATAGAGGATTCTTTGGCAGCAAACCGTTTTCTGCAGCAAACCGTTTCCTACGGCAAAACGGCAGTGCTCTGATAGATTGGCAGCTGCCAATGGATGCCTATTAATAAATTTAAGCCCATTTAGCCGCCCAAAGCTTCATCTCAATCAGAATCTGATGGAGATCTTCGCCTTTGGGGGTTAATTTGTATTGTACAGTTACCGGAACAGTAGCAAAAGCTTCTCGCTCCAAGACACCTTGAACTTCTAAATGGCGTAAAGTATCCGTTAAAGCCTTTGGACTGACCCCATTAATTTGCCGTTGCAGCTCCCCGAAGCGTTTAATGCCATCGAAAAGCTCTCTTATTACGTAAAAAGACCATTTGCCACCTATAACATTTAAGGTTTTTTCTATTCTGCAGTCAATAATCTTCGGGATTTTAGGGATATAATTATCAATATTGCTTTCTTTCAAGCTCATTTGCTTATTCACTCCTTGAGATATGACTTAACCTAGCTCCTATTATACTATATAAAGCTACTATACATAAAGTAATTAGGTTTAAAAATGGTAATAATGTTAAGAATATTTCACTACTATCTATTTTTAAGATTAGCGTATAAGATGGCAAAAGATCCAAAAAAATGGGAGTGATGCCATCTTGGAGAAAAAACGTATTGCCATTACAGGCGGAAGCGGCAAAGCCGGGAAATGGATTATAAAAGAAATGTTAGATCATGGATTTGATGTTTTAAATTTAGATTGGAAGCTGCCGGATGAACCATTATGTGATACGGTTATTGTGGATCTTAATGATTTAGGCCAGGTGCATAACGCATTGTCTCGCTATAATGGAAGAAATCGCAAGTCGTTTGACGCGGTTATCCATTTTGCTGCAATTCCACAAGCGTATACTTATGCGAATGACTATATTTATCGCAATAATGTGATGAATACTTATAATATTCTTGAAGCAGCAGCAAACTTAGGAATCAATAATGTGGTGCTGGCATCCAGTGAATCCTCTTATGGAATGGTATTTGCTTCTCCATTTTTCTCACCGCAATATTTGCCTGTGGATGAACAGCATCCACAGCTGCCGGAGGATAGCTATGGTTTATCCAAGGTGGTTAATGAGGTAACAGCTGAAGCTTTCCACCGAAGAACGGGGATGCAAGTTATATCCTTGCGGTTAGGCAACATTCTTGAACCGAATGATTATCCGCGAGTACATGAAAGCTTTACAAAGCCTGAGGATCGCAAAGTCATTCTTTGGTCTTACATTGATGTGCGTGATGTAGCAGCAGCTTGCAGACTTGCAGTAGATAAGACTGGGCTTGGTGCACAAGCGATAATTCTCGCAGCGGATGATACTTCATCCAATCTTAGTACGGCTGAGCTAGTGCAACGATACTTACCAAATATTAAGAATAATAAGCTTCCTGGTGATGGACGTCCAGCTTTATTATCCAATGAGAAAGCAAAGGTCTTATTAGGCTGGCGCCAGCAATTCTTTTTGCAAGAGAATGTTGAATATTAATGAAAAACAATTGGAGGAATATAAAATGCAATATCGTCGCTTAGGTAGAACAGGATTAAAGGTTAGTGAAATTGGACTAGGAAGCTGGTTGACTTATGGTGGCTCTGTACAGGCTGCTCAGTCCGAAGCTGTCATTGATAAAGCTTATGAGCTAGGTGTTAATTTTTTTGATACGGCTAACGCTTATTACCGCGGAGCTGCAGAAGAAATTATGGCTAAATCACTCAAAAAATATCGTCGTGATTCTTATGTATTGGCAACAAAGGTGTTCTTCCCGATGGAGGAAGGACCCAATGATCGCGGTTTATCAAGAAAACATATTATGGAGCAATGCGAAGCGAGCTTGAAACGAATGAATGTAGATTACATTGATTTATATCAGTGCCACCGCTTTGATGAAGAAACACCGCTTGATGAAACCTTGAGAGCTTTAGATGATTTGGTTTCGCAAGGGAAAGTTCTATATACAGGTGTTAGCGAATGGAGTGCCTTGCAAATTCAAGATGCTATTCGGGTTGCTAAGGAGCTTAATTTGGATCCAATTGCTTCTAATCAGCCGCAGTATCATATGCTGCAACGTCAGATAGAGCAAGATGTTATCCCTGTTTCAGAGAAACTGGGAGTAGGACAGGTTGTGTTTTCACCTCTAGCTCAAGGCGTGCTTACAGGTAAATATAAAGTAGGAGTAGCAGTCCCAGAGGGCTCCAGAGCGACAGATGCTAAATCCAACATGTTCATGGAATGGTTATTAAAGGATGAACAGCTGCGCAAGGTAGAGCAATTGCAGGAAATTGCGGGAGCAAAGGGCATCAGTATGGCACAGCTTGCATTAGCGTGGATCTTAAGGCTGCCGAATATCTCCAGCTGTATTGTAGGGGCATCTCGACCTGATCAAATCGAAGCTAATATTAAAGCTTCTGGAGTGAAATTCAGCGATGATGAATTAAATGTAATTGAAGCTATTCTAATCGCATAAGAACGAAGATTATGACTAAGGTCTTTGCCCAGAGGTATAGGGTGCAGGGGCCTTTTTCATTTTTTTGAGCAGAAATTAACGGGGGATATTGCCAAATTGTTGTTTGTATATATGTATTCCCGTAACCATATACTTTATAAGAATCGTTTAACAGAGGCGATAGCTTGGAAAGGAGTGGGACCTATTGGATCTATTGAAGCTAACATTTATGAAGCCGGCAGATGAGGTTGTACAGCTGAATAATGACATCCTTGTGCGCATGCAGCCACTTTTATATAAAGTGAAATTAAGCTATGAGGAATTTCCTCGCTTTTCGGTAATTTATTGTTTGAATAGTTTGACTCAGAGCTGGAAGCATTCCGAGAAAATTGAAATAAGCGAGATTTTAGCACGAGCCGTAGCTGACCATATTATTGCACATAAAGAAATAGAACTGTTACGAAGTCTGATTTGCGAAGATTTTTCTTATCAAAATGAGCCTGAGATCAATAAAATCATTCGCTATTGCAACCAGATGCTGAATAATGAGGATGATTCCCTATATGTTGCAGACCATGGGAAGAATCGCAGGGCACTGACAATCAGCAATGAAATCAAGCAATTTTTCAAGAAGAATAACGACTTAAACCTGGATGGTTTTCTTGAGTTTCGGCTGAAGGAGTACAAAGAGGAGCTTCGCGAGGTTGTCGAATATGCAGTTGATGAATTTATCATGGATAAACAGTATCAAGAATTCATCGCTTTGCTTAAATATTTTGTATTCATTCAGGAAGCGAAAATTCCAGTTGTGCATCTAATGCACAAAGGGGGTCATGAATTTGTATTGTTCAATGAGCAGATGACCCCAATGGATTTGAAAGCAACGGAGGATTCGTTCAAAATCGAAATTTTGGATCAGGAGTTTAATTTTGAAGATTTAGTGGTCAGCACATTAATTTCGATCGCTCCGCAGGAAATCCATATTCACACTCGCGAGCCAGAGGTTCAGGTGATTCAAACCATTATGCAAATATTCGAGAATAGGGTGCAAATCTGTGAATATTGCAGACAATGCAAGCCGATCCTAGGGGATCGTATGATTCAGAATCAACACTATACTTGACCAAAGGGGTCGAGGTAATTATAATAAAGAACAAGATAATAGTTATTGTACGGCAACGATCAAAGACATGAGTGTCTGTTAAACGGTCCAGAGAGAGGAGACTTGGCTGTAATCTCCTTCCGAGCTTAATAGTCATTTACCCCTTTGTAGCTGCGAATTTGAACCATGCATTAATGCATGCAAGTAGAATTGGCCGACTCATTCCCGATAAAGAATGCCTGAGGATTCGTGTATAATGCAGCGAATCGAAGTAGGGTGGAACCACGAGCTGAACGCACTCGTCCCTTGAGGAGAGAGGCGTTTTTTTGCGTTCAAAAACAAATAGAAGGTTGGGGTAAACATGGCTATTCAAGTTACATTTCCAGATGGCGCAACACGCGAGTATGAACAAGGTACAACAATTGATCAAGTAGCTGAATCCATCAGCTCAGGTTTACGAAAGAATGCAGTAGCCGGTAAATTAAACGGTAAGGTTGTCGATTTGAGCACAAAGCTTGAAGAGGATGCTAAGATCGAGATCGTTACCTTAGATAACCCTGCAGGCTTAGAAGTATACCGACACAGCACAGCTCACTTACTAGCCCAAGCCATTAAACGAATTTACGGCAATAAAGAAGTAAAGCTTGGTATCGGTCCTGTTATTGAAGATGGTTTTTATTATGACATTGATATTGCAAATCCACTGACTCCTGAGGATTTAATTAGAATCGAAAAGGAAATGGAACGGGTTGCTGGAGAGAATCTTTCGATTACTCGCCGAGTGGTTAGCCGTGAGGAAGCATTGCGGATTTTTGGAGAACAAGAGGATCCTTATAAATTAGAGCTGATTCGTGATTTACCTGAGGATACAGAGCTAACTATTTATGATCAAGGTGAATTCTTCGACTTATGTCGTGGACCGCATTTACCTTCTACTGGGCGAATTAAAGCATTTAAATTGTTAAGCGTGGCAGGAGCTTACTGGCGTGGGAATTCGAATAATAAAATGCTGCAGCGGATTTACGGAACTGCATTTCCTAAAAAAGCGCAATTGGATGAGCATTTGCATCTATTGGAAGAAGCTAAGAAGCGGGATCACCGTAAATTAGGCAAGGAATTGAAATTGTTTATGTTTTCAGAAGAAGCGCCGGGAATGCCGTTCTATTTGCCAAACGGAACAACAATCCGCAACGAGCTGGAGGCGTTCGCACGCAAGCTGCAGATTGAGCGTGAGTATAACGAGGTACGTACACCGTTTATCATGAACCAAAGGCTTTGGGAGCAATCTGGACATTGGGATCATTATCACGATAACATGTATTTTACAGAAGTGGATGACAATAAATTTGCCTTAAAGCCGATGAATTGCCCAGGTCACATGTTGATCTATAAGAATGACTTGCATTCATACCGTGAGCTGCCTATTCGTATTGCTGAGTTTGGCCAGGTTCATCGCCATGAATTTTCTGGAGCCTTAAATGGGATGATGCGTGTGAGAACCTTCTGTCAGGATGACGCTCATTTATTCGTTCTGCCTTCGCAAATTGAAACAGAAATCAGTCAAGTCATTTCGTTGATTGATCTAATTTATCAAGTATTTGGCTTCTCCTACCGAGTCGAGCTATCTACACGTCCAGAGGATTCAATGGGTGATCCAGCATTGTGGGATCAAGCAGAGCAAGCGTTAAAGAATGTGCTTGAGAGCAAAGGTATTGAATATCGTCTTAATGAAGGAGACGGTGCTTTCTACGGACCTAAGATCGATTTCCACATTCTTGATGCGCTAAAAAGAAGCTGGCAGTGCGGCACAATTCAGTTGGATTTCCAAATGCCAGAAAAGTTTGACCTAAACTATGTAGGTGAAGATAACCAAAAGCATCGTCCTGTGGTTATCCATCGTGCCGTTTATGGATCCATTGACCGTTTTATTGGTATTCTTACAGAGCATTTTGCAGGAGCCTTCCCAACGTGGCTTTCACCTGTTCAAGCTAAAGTTATCCCTGTCTCAACTGCTTTTGAAGGTTATGTAGCTGAAGTTACAACGAAGCTTTTGGCAGCTGGAATTCGTGTAGAAGCCGATCAACGCAATGAGAAGCTAGGTTACAAAATACGTGAAGCTCAGCTTGAGAAAATTCCCTTTATGCTAGTTGTCGGAGAAAATGAAGTCAATGCAGGTTCTTTCTCTGTACGAAGACGAGGTACTGGGGATTTGGGTTCACACAGCATTGAGGCTACAATTGCATTGATTCAAGAAGAAATTCGCTCCAAGAAGACAGACGGGAATTAATATACAGGTAACAGGCAACATTTAACGATGCATAAGCAACATTGTCTTGGGGCAACCTCTTAATAGTAAGGGGAGGTTTCAAGCCAATGTTACCGATGATGATTAGCCATTCGAGAAGGCTGCATCTGCTAAAAATTGTTTCTATAATAATTATCTGTATAGGGATTAATAGGTGTGAGACAGTCTTCTCAGCATCTAACCCGCTTCCTGCCGATGCATCTGAACCAATAGTAAAAAAGGTTGGTCCACAAAAATCCGCACTCCAAAAGCCTGATACGAAGCCAATAAGTAATTTAAGCTCGTATGAATCTGTGGAGGTAATGGCTACTGGATACACAGCAGGTGTTGAATCTACAGGGAAAAGCTCAGGTCATCCGCAATATGGCATTACCTATTCTGGGGTTAAGGTAAGGAAAGCAATGGTTTCTACCATTGCCGCAGATACCAAGGTCTTTCCACTAGGAACTTTGCTCTACATTCCCGGATATGGCTATGGACTTGTAGCGGATACTGGCAGTGCCATTAAAGGCAATAAAATTGATTTATTCTTTTTGAACAAAAAAGAGGTATATGCAAATTGGGGTAAAAAAAAGGTCAACGTTTATGTGCTAAAACGAGGTGAAGGCAAGGTTACAGAAGCCATGCTGGATCGCCTTAACGAGATGAAAGCTTTTTCCCAGCATCCTCCGGTCATGCGAATTGAATTGTAAGACAACATTAGGTTCTTGGCTTTTTGCCAAGAGCCTTATTTTATTGTCTTGGAAAATATACTCGTTTCGTGATTGTTGGTAACCTGAGGATATGGAAAAGCAATATATGATGTAGCGATAAGCTGAAAATTATGCTATCGGGAGTAAATGAGCTTAAAGTAACTTGCGGTTAGATTGATTTTCAGCGCATCAGAGTAAGATCGGGCACAAAGTAAACTGGTTGGGCTTTCGATAAATTGAAAATCATGTTATCGGGAGTAAATGAGTTAAAGTAACTTGTCATTAGTTTGTTTTCATTTTGTTGAAAAGAAGAAGTATTCAGACAAAAAAAGGCTGTTGAGAAACCAGATGTGGAGGATTTGTATGTTGAGCGAAGAGTTTACGTGGCGCCTTTGAAGATTGCATCCTTACCACCTGTTTTATTTCAATAAAAAAGGATGCAAATTCAAGAGTGCCCGAAGCCAACATACGAATCCGTAACGTCCTTGGTTTCTCAACAGCCTGAAACTCACCCAAAGAGTGAGTTTGTTCTTTAATAAGCATTTGCGCCGCCATGTAGTTGCTCAACTGTTTATCTTATCGCATATGGTTTTTTTTGCTAAATTTCGCTATAATAATACGATATTAATAAATGGATTGGGTGATGGATATGGGTGACCGTAAATGGGGTATTTTTCCGGATAAGAAAGTGGTTAATATGTCGAATCCTATCACTAAGATAAAGGAATTTGTCAATGAATCTCAAGTTGTGGCGGATCGACTCGTCGCATCTGTAGTAGAAGTCAATACATCGATTACGAAACTTACGGAAATAGCTGATGCCTCTGTCGATAAAGAGCAACAGCTGCGTGCCCAAAGTCAGCAAGTGCTAAGTCAAATCGAAGAAACCTTTTCGTCCATGCAGCAAGTAGCTGCAGCAGCAGATCAAATCATGAATTCAGCTATTGTAATGAATAAGGAAAGTGAAGAAACCAAGAATGCGGTTGTGGATGTTTGTCGAGCTTTAGACAATACGGATCGTGTGATGAACCAGATGCACGCCAATCATGACAACATGCAGAATAGAATTGGTGAATTAAGTGATCACACAGCTAAAATTGAGGACATTAACGGATTTATCCGCGATGTAGTTTCGCAAACCTCCTTACTTGCCTTGAATGCTTCAATAGAAGCTGCTCGTGCGGGTGAGCATGGACGAGGCTTTGCTGTTGTAGCCCAAGAAATTAAAAAACTGGCTGAGCAAAGTCATAACGCGGTAAGTCAATCCTCTTCCATTCTGGAATCGATTGAAACTGGTGTGAAACATGTTGTTGCTGCTGTAGCCGAAGAACGTAAAGCGGTGCAGCAAGGTATTGCCGAAATGCAAGTAATGAAGGACAAAATCGACCTTATTTTTCAACAGATCATTCATGTTAACGGACTAATTACCACTACGACAAGTTCAAGCAAGGAACAGTCTAATATAGTCATGAATGCAACAAGTATGCTGGGAGAAGTCGTAGAAATAGTGAATAGCACCATATTAAGTGTAGAACAGACGCTTGAATTAATGGAGCTGCAGCACAAGGAAGTCAAGAAGCTTACGCTAATTAATCAGGATTTAGATGCAACCTCAACAGAGCTATATGGCTCAATTCGCGCAATGGGATTTGAAAGCTCTGCAGGTAAATCTGCCTTGCTTGTACCCATGCAGACTATACTATCTGAGCTTGTACGTAATGTAGAGATAAGTACCTTAGATGCAAGTAAACATGAAAGCATCCTTAGCCATACCTTACAGAAAACGAATGGAATCGAAGCCATTTGGTCTAATCGTTCGGATGGTACCTTTATATTCTCGCAGCCTAAAGCAGGCTTAATCAATGCAAGAGGCAGAGAATGGTGGAAGCAAGCCATGGCAGGGCAGCTTTTTATCTCTCCCGTTTATATTTCAGCGATTACTAAAAAACCTTGTATTTCGCTTTCCAAAGCGATTCTCGATGATGGAGGCAGACCCGTTGGTGTTATTGGCATTGATTTGATTCTCACTTAAAAACTTATTTCCAAGTAACCCTGAATGTAGTACACTATATAGTGTGATGATAGTTAACATTGGGGGATAGGTGATATATCATGCTTAATGCGGCATCAACAAGGAGTTTGATTTCTGTGGAAAAACGTAAAGCAGCGGATGTTTATCCTTTTTTAGAGGTATATATTGCTAAAAGAGAGCATCAAATGTCAGAAATTATCCAAATGGTTGAACGTTACGAGAAGAAGAGAATGATGGAAGAAAGAGCTTACCAAACGATGTCACCTTTACGCCGAATGTTATCCGGCAAAAAACCAGACCATCATATAGCTGTTGAATATATACATTATGTACGTAGACCTATGGAACAAGTAAAGCAAATCCGGATTGAAATTGAAACGGCGCGAGCCATTCTCGAGGAATCACAGCCTCATGATTTAATTAAATTGTCCGACGAAATGGCTAAAGAAATGGAATAAAGAATAACCTCCTCTTATAAGCGAATGCAGCTTAGTAAGAGGAGGTTATTCTTTTTAATCAGCTTAATCCCGCTTGATATGTTTAAGATCAATGAAACCATGCTCCTGGCTGTATGCAGGTACTCCGTGAATTCCAACATCCAGACCAATTAATTCTTCATCTCGACTTACTCTGACATTAGTGAAGGTGTTAATGAGCTTAAGGAAAAGCCAGGTAAGAGCAAATCCCCAAATACATACCGTAACCAAACCTAGAGCTTGAACACCAAGCAATGACCAGCCACCGCCATAGAATAAGCCGTAGTAGCCTTTTCCTGCCACGCTTGCTAAGTCTTTTTGCGCGAATAGCCCGACAGCTAATGTACCGATACTCCCGCTGATACCATGGACTGGAAAAGCTCCAACAGGATCATCAATTTTTCTGGATTCAAGAAATTCTGTGGCGAATACCATGGAAACTCCACAAACAGCCCCAATCAGGATTGCTGCATTATCAGAAACAAAGGCGCAGCCTGCAGTAATCCCGACTAAGCCCGCTAAGGCTCCATTGATAACCATCGGTGGATCTGCTTTGTGATAGCGAAACATGGTAAACAATATACAGACTGCACCACCTGCAGACGCTGCAAGCATGGTAGTTACAGCGATATGGCCAATCGACCCGTTAGTCGCACTTAATGTACTGCCTGAGTTAAAGCCAAACCAACCAAACCAGAGGATGAAAGCGCCTACAGATGCCAGTGGCAAATTAGAAGGCGGAACAATATTAGCTGAACCATCTTCGTTAAACTTACCGATACGCGGACCGATGAACATGGCTGCAGCAAGAGCAGAGAAGCCTCCCAATGCATGGATAACAGCAGAACCGGCGAAATCGATCATGCCTAAGTTATATAACCAACCGCCTGTGGCCCAGATCCAATGTCCAGCAATCGGATAGATCAAACCTGTCATAGCAATGGTATATAGAATATAAGCGCGAAAGTGAATACGTTCAGCAACAGCTCCAGAAACAATGGATATAACGGCAATAACGAATGCGCATTGAAAAAGCCAATAGGTATCATGTGAAATATTCGTAACTAGATGGCCTAAATTCCCATGCATCATAAAGCCTGATGATCCAAACAAACCGAAGTTATCTACTCCATACATTAAAGCAAAGCCGAAAAAGTAAAAGATAAGTGCGCCGAAGGTTATATCTACAAAGACTTTCATAATAATGCTGACTGCATTTTTCTGACGAACAAAGCCCGCTTCTAATAATGCGAAGCCGCCTTCCATCAGTAAAATCATCGCAGCAGTCAAAATAACCCAAATGGTATCTAATCCATTGGACACATCTGTTAAATTCACTGTTCATTCACTCCCAATTTGATCTCAAACCTAACATTAGCTAGCTTTAGTCCCCATATTATACGTTTCTACTGATAATACTGTCAATAAATGATGTTAGATATGGTGACGTAGAAATTATAATGTTCGGGTTTTGGACTCCGTCTAGAGGCGGAGTCAACATTCCATCCGACGGCTCTATTACAAACTGGTAAAATAGCTTAAACTATACATACAGACAGAGTACAATGGAGGTAACTCAAATGAACAATTTTTTTAATAAGCTAGTTTTTGGACTAGGAATGATAGCAATTGGTGTGTTGTACTTATTGGACCAGCTAGATGTACTTACATTTGATTTAGGTTATATGTTGTCCACGTATTGGCCTATCTTTATCATATTTTTTGGCTTGAAGGGACTAATGTCTCGCAATAAACATAGTGGAAGCGGCTCATTTATTTGGAGCTTTTTTGTAATCTTTCTTGGTGTTTATTTTCTGTTGAATAATTTAGGGGTAGAGGCGTTTAACTATGATAATATGTATAAATTTATTGTGCCTGTGCTGCTGATATTGTTTGGGATAAATATACTCTTTAAGGGAACAAGCTCCAACGTGCTTCGAGATGAACTAAGGAACGAAAAACGTGAGGAACGCGAGCTTAGACGGCAAGTGCATCGTGAAATTAAGCAGCAAATCCACAATAGTCACAGAGTTCATAAAAACCAACCCTTGGATGACTATAAAACACAAGCTGAAATACCTGTAGTAGATAGAACTGAACTTCCGCCGCTTTCTGCTCCATTTGAACATGAGGATCCTTTTCGTGCAGAGAAGCATAATTTTACAGAGGAAGCATACAAGCAAGCGGATAAGCATTGGAAATGGAAGAACTTTGGCCATGTGCATAACGAACAGGATAAAGTAAATCGCTCCAGCTTTATTGGCGATATTCATTATGGTCAGGATAATTGGGATTTAACGCCGATGAACATTTCACTTTTCATTGGTGATACGGTAATTGATTTAACTAAAGCCAATATACCGGATGGTGAGACGAAGATTTATGTATCCTCATTTATCGGAGATTTCAAAATATTCATTCCAAATGACTTGCAACTAGAGGTTAGTGTTACAGCTTCAGCTTTTATTTCGGATATGAAGGTATTGGATCGTTATGAAAGTGGGTTATTCAAAAACCTTGAAGCCAAGACACGGGATTATGCGGATGCGGATAAGAAAATACGGATTGTCGTTAGTACCTTTATTGGTGATGTTATCGTAAAACGTGTTGGTTAGGCGGGAGATAACAGATGAAGAACCGAATTGAAAATATGAAATGGCGGCTTCCGATTTTTTTTATAATTTCAACATTTATTACCATCGGAGTTGGGACTCAAGGTAAGGTATATATTGACAGTCACTATGATCTGCCTCCGACACCTATGTGGTTTATTCTTATCGCGATTATAGCTTTAATCAGTTTGTTTATTGGATATTTGGCAGCTTTAATGTTTCAACGCAAGCTCGATGTGCTTCATTTGGCGATTAAGCAGGTTTCTAAAGGCAATTTAAGCTCGCGGATTGAAGTGGTTGGGACGGAAAACTTTGATATCGTTTATGAAGATTTTAATGAAATGACAGATTGGGTAGAAGGTAAAATGCGGCTGCTGCAGCGGCTTGGTGAAGAGAGCGTTATGCAGAAGATGCATTCCAATGAAGCAGCTGTACTCGAGGAACGAAAAAGGCTGGCACGTGATTTGCACGACACAGTGAGTCAGCAGCTGTTTGCCATTCATATGTCATCTGCATCCTTGCAGAAAATGCTGATAAGCCGACCAGATGCAGTTGACGGGGTTGTAGAGCAGCTAGTAACAATGTCGCAGCATGCACAGAAACAAATGCGCGGGTTAATAGCCCAGCTTCGACCTTTGGAGCTTGAGGATAAATCGCTCGAGGATGCGCTAGATCAATGGTTCCCTGTATACTGCACACAAAACGGTCTGCAGGGCAAGCTTGATTTACAATATCAATCTCAATTCTCAGAAGCCTTGGAGCATCAGCTGTTCTTAATTATTCAGGAAGGAATGGCGAACGTAGTTAAGCATGCTAAAGCCGTTCATGTTTCTCTGACTATATTTGAATCCGATCATCAATATTTATTGCAAATCACTGACGATGGGCAGGGTTTTGAGCTGCTTAAGACACAGCCGACATCTTACGGGTTAGCTACAATGAAGGAACGTGCACAGAAGCTTGGCGGCAGCGGTGAAATCATTAGTCGAATCGGCGCAGGAACCAGTGTGAAAATAAGCATACCTAAATTTACATAATAGCAAAGGAGAATAGATCAATGGCGACAGGTACTTCAATTAAAGTAATGATCGTAGATGACCATGATATGGTTCGACTGGGGTTAAAAACATTCTTAATGCTGGAGCCTAAGTTTAAAGTAATTGGCGAAGCAACCAACGGATTAGAAGCATTCGAAACCCTGCAAAGACGGTCAATTGCTGAGTTAAACAAAACGGATGAGACAATGTTGGATGATGAGGAAATGCCAGATGTCATTCTTATGGATCTAATGATGCCGATTATGGATGGTGTTGAGGCAACAGCCAAAATCATTACGCAATTTCCTAAACTGAAAATTATTGTTTTGACGAGCTTTCTTGAAGAAGATAAAGTTGTAAAAGCCATAGAAGCCGGTGCAGTAAGCTATGTGCTAAAAACGATTTCCTCGGATCAGCTAATCCATGTCATTCAAGGTGCCTATTATGGAATGCCAGTGATGAATGCGGAAGTTTCACAAGCGCTAACACGTGGTTTAAGGCAGCGTTCTTTACAAGGGGAAGATGAAGGCTTTACGCTGCGCGAGAAAGAGGTCCTTTTGCTGATTGCAGATGGGAAAGCAAATAAAGAAATCGCGGAAGAGCTGCATATCAGTATTAAAACAGTGAAAACCCATGTCAGCAATCTGCTAATGAAATGTGATCTCGAGGACCGCACACAATTAGCGATCTTCGCTCACCGTAAAGGCTGGATTGAGTAGATATAAGGACGTAGATTCATCAGAAGCTTATTAGGCTGTTGAGAAACCAAAAGTGGAGGATTTGTATATCTAGTGGAGAGTTTACGTGCCGCCTTTGAATATTGCATCTCTTCCTACTTTAGTAATAAGAGTTCAATTTCGAGTTGGCCACAAACAACTGATATACAAATTCGTAACCTCTAAGGTTTCTCAACAGCCTGTTTTCGTATTGATGACATCTAAACGATCCTTATATGGGTATAAAATAACAGCTTCACGCCTATCCTAAGATCAAAAAGACATGGGGTGACGTGGTGATAGCGATAATATCCGAGTTGGAAAATAAGGTTGAAGAATTTGTAGCTCTCCATGATTTCTTTGGAGGGTTTGATTTTACGTTAGGCGGTAATTGGGACTATGAGCATGGTTATTTTGATCGCTTCTTAGATGATGCACATATGGTCTGGCTGCGGATCCCTTTTGAGGTAACCTCGGGAACAATGGACGGAGACTCCGCTTCATCCAATGCTATTGTGAAGGTGGGCTCTCCTTTTGTGCTTAAGCATATCTACAATGAAGGCTTAGATCCGGAAGCCGTACCTAATGTATATGGCTCATTAATTAACCAATTTCAAGAGCCGGTCGACAAGGATGCAGATATTGAAGCTCATTGGGTCGAACAAGCCAAACATATTTTACAAGAGGTCGAGATGAGCTTTTTACAATAAAATTTATTTAGCTCCAATTAAACTATTCTTAAGGTTCATTTAAGGTTGCGAGTGCAATATGTACTTAAGACAAACAATCTTATACCTATTTATTTGGAGGAGGAACATTCAGATGGAAGATAACAAAAAAGATTACGATGAATATCTCAAAAATGATGAGCCAAAGGAATCGGAAGTAAAACAGGAGAAACCTTCTTATTACTATTCTTATGGTCCTTATAAATCTTCTGAAACAGAAGAACGGAGCGTAGACGCTCAAGGAACAAATCATGCAACAGGTGATCGGACAGAAGTAGAAGTAACATCGCCTAGCCCATTACGGACTATGGATACTTACGAGAATGTTGAACATTCCTCAACAAGATCAGCAGCCGCGGTTCCTAAAGAACCTCGCAGACGTGTTAGTGGAAAAAGCTTTTTTGCAGGCTTTTTGGCTTCAGCCGTAGTGCTTGCAAGTTTAATGGTTTATTCCGATAAAATGAATCTTTTTACAGGTGATCAAGTAACAGTCAATGTAGGGAATGCCGCTCCTGCCAATGCGAGTGTTGGTAGCCCAGACGTCAAAACAGCAGCGGTTAGCTCAGCTTCGGATATTGTTAGGCCCAATAACATTGCACAAATTGTGGAAAGCTCAAGTCCAGCCGTTGTTAAGATTGAAACACTGGTAAAGCCCAAAACAAGGCAAGGTCAAAGTGGAGGTTCGTTGTTCGATGACCCGATCTTCCGTCAGTTTTTTGGAGATGATGGTTCTGAACAACAACAAGAGCCGCAGCAAGATCCTTCAGACAGTCAAGGGTTACAGCCTCTAGGTATGGGTTCAGGATTTATTTTTGAAAAATCAGGTTATATTCTAACCAATGAGCATGTAATAGATGGTTCCGATGAAATTCAAGTTACCGTACAAGGCTACGAAAAGCCGTTTATAGCTAAGCTGCTTGGTAACAGCTACGATCTGGATTTGGCTGTACTGAAAATTGTTGGCACTAAAGATTTCCCAATCTTGCCTTTAGGAAATGTAGAGAATACAAGTGTAGGCGATTGGGTTGTAGCGATCGGTAATCCTTATGGATTTGAACATACTGTAACCGTTGGTGTACTTAGTGCTAAAGAACGTCCAATTGAAATACCGGATCAACAAGGAACGCGTAACTATAAACACTTATTGCAAACAGATGCTTCGATTAATCCAGGTAACTCTGGTGGACCGTTGTTAAATTTAAATGGTGAAGTAATTGGAATTAATACGGCAGTTAGCTCACAAGCGCAAGGGATTGGCTTTGCTATTCCAACCAGTACTATTCAAGGTGTATTGGATAGCTTGATCAAGAACGTGACGATTCCTAAAGAACCGGCACCTTATATTGGGGTAACAGTTCTGGATGTGCCTCCATCCAATGTAAAAGATCTGCAGCTAACAGATACAAGTGGTGCTCTAGTTAGAGATGTCCCAATGGGTGGACCTGCATTTAAAGCTGGAATTAAAACCTATGATGTCATTCTTGGTGTCAATGGAGCAGAAATTAAGAAGAGTGGAGAATTAATCACGAAAATTCAGGCATTAAAGGTTGCTGATAAAGTAACGTTGAATATTTCCCGTGATGGTAAAAAAATGGATGTTAGTGTAACAATCGGCGATAAAAATAAAGATGCCGCAATAATTCAGCAGCAACAGCAGCAACAACAATAATTGAACAATTCAGTAAAGAAGCAGACATACGAGAGATCGTGATGCTCTGCTTCTTTTTTGTGGAGCGAGTGTTTTCTGATACAATAGAGATAAGGATGGTGAATCGAATGCGTGAAAAGATAATGGTAATTGATGATGATGAAAAAATAACCTCGATGCTGCGCCGTAGCTTATCTTTTGAAGGGTATACGGTAGCTACAGCGGCCAATGGACAAGAAGGGCTGAAGGGTATTCTCGAGAATGAGCCGCAGCTGGTCATTCTGGATGTAATGATGCCTTATGTAGATGGCTGGGAGGTATGCCGACGCATTCGTGCTTCAGGTACGGACATTCCAATTCTCATGCTAACGGCTAAAGATGAAGTTAGTGATCGAGTTAAAGGCCTTGATCTTGGCGCAGACGATTATTTGGTTAAACCATTTGCCTTGGAAGAGCTGCTCGCGAGAGTGCGTGTGCTTTTGCGACGCAAAGCCGAACGTCCTGAACAAAAAACCAATCAAATTGCTTATGAGGACATCATTATGGATTTTGACACTCGTGAGGTTTTCCGCAGCGGCAAGCTAATTGAATTAACGACTAAAGAATTTGAGCTGTTTCATTTGTTTCTGCAGAATCCACGGCGAGTGCTTTCTCGCGATTTAATGATGGAGAAGATTTGGGGCTATGATTTCAGCGGTGAATCGAATGTATTGGAAGTTTACATAGCATTAATTCGTCAAAAGACAGAAGAGTTTGGAGGGAAACGCTTGATTCAAACTGTCCGGGGAGCAGGTTATGTGCTGAGAGGAGAATCGTAACATGACAATTAGATTACGGCTAACTATCTGGTACTCATCCATTTTGGCGCTGACACTTGTTGTATCGGGAGTAGTCGTTTATGTTTTTTTATCCCATTATTTAATCAGTAATCAAAAGGATCATATGGAGCTGTTATCCCGTGATGTTACTTCCAAAATGACAGTGACTCTTTGGGAATCCCAAGGTGTGCAACAGCCAATTGTTAATCTGCAGCCATTGGACCAATTTCAATATTCAGGATTCTTCATTCAGATTGTGGATAAAGACTTGACGGTCCAATATCCTATCAAAAGGCGGGCTTCATTTCCCGTTCCTGACAAAAGCAACATTGCTGAAGACGCTAAAGAACAAAAGTCTTTCTATGAGACGGTGCATTTTGGTTCAAACACACTGCTTATTTATAATGTACCCTTCTATGTGCCTATATCTGGAGAAAAACAATTTTTTGGATATGTGCAGATTGCAGTTAAAATGAATGATATTAATAAAGCGTTAAGTAACTTATTGTATGTTCTGGGATTATTAGCAGTTGTGATTATTTTTGCTGCGGCTTCCTTAGGCTGGTTCTTGGCACGTAAAGCCTTAAAGCCGATTGAGTATGTCATTGCCGCAACAACACAAATAGAAAAAGGCGCAGATTTAGCTAAACGTATTGAATATGACGGCCCACAGGATGAGATAGGTCAATTAACGAATACGATTAATAGTATGTTAGCGAGAATTCAAGTTACTTACTCCGAGCTAGAAGAAACGAATATAGCTCAACGGCGTTTTGTTTCCGATGCATCACATGAATTGCGTACCCCTCTAACAACTATTAGAGGAAATGTTGATCTTTTGCAGAAAATGTGGAAGCAAATTGAATCTCAATCGAGTGTAATAGTGGATGGAGCCAATAATCAGTTTGTTGTAGATCCATTTAGCAATCGGGAGAAGCTTTCTGTTTCTATTGAGGCTATGATGGATATTGCCTCTGAAGCAGCTAGAATGAGCCGGTTGGTCAATGACTTATTATCTTTGGCTAGAGCGGATTCGGGCTATACGCTTCAAAAGACGCCAATCGTATTGTTGCCGTTGGTTGAAGAGGTCGTTCGCAAAGCACAGCTGCTTCCGAAAAATGCGGAATGGCGGACAGGCGATTTAAGTGCATTGTATCAAATACAGGTTTGTGGGGATACTGATTATTTACAGCAATTATTATTTATTTTTATTGAAAATGCTTTTAAATATACGCCTAGCGGGTATGTAGTGTTAGAAGCTGTTTGTTCGCCAGATCAGATTGGATTGCGAATTAAAGATACAGGCTTAGGCATGGATAAAGATGAAGTTCCTCGGATTTTTGATCGGTTTTATCGGGTAGATCCATCCCGTGGTCAAACTGCAGGCACAGGCTTAGGGCTTTCTATAGCCCAATGGATTATAGATGAGCATCAAGGCTCTATTGAAGTAATGACACGTAAAGGCGAGGGCAGCACTTTTATTATTTGGTTGCCTATATTCAAAGCAACATTATTACAAGCTTATTAATTGGTTTGATTCCTTCAAAGCAGTGGTCCTAGACAGCAACCCGTCTTAGGTCCATTGCTTCCTTCTGCAACAAACCCTATAATAAAAGAGTAACTATTTGAATATAAATGGGGATTATATATGGAAGTTGTCAAAATATCACCAAGAGGATATTGTTATGGCGTCGTAGATGCAATGGCATTAGCTATGCAGGCTGCGCGAAATTTGAACCTGCCAAGACCAGTCTATATCCTAGGCATGATTGTGCATAACGCACATGTCACCGATTATTTTGAAAAAGAAGGCATTATTACCTTAGACGGAGAGAATCGTCTTGAAATATTGGAACAAATAACCGAGGGTACCGTGATTTTTACAGCCCATGGGGTTTCTCCTGAAGTACGCCGAAGAGCAAAAAATAAGGGATTAACTGTTGTCGATGCTACTTGCCCTGATGTAACTCGCACACATGATCTTATTCGTGAAAAAGCAGATGAAGGTTATACCATTATTTATATTGGTAAAAAGGCGCATCCTGAGCCTGAAGGTGCTGTAGGAATCGCACCAGATCATGTCCATTTAATAGAGAAGCTAGAAGAAGTCGAGCAATTGAAGATTGAGACTGAGCGTATTATTATTACTAACCAAACGACAATGAGTCAATGGGATATCAATGATATCATTAATCGGTTGATTGAACGTTTTCCCACAGCAGAGATTCATAATGAAATTTGTCTGGCAACGCAAGTCCGTCAAGAAGCAGTTGCAGAACAAGCTAAAGAAACAGAACTTGTTATTGTGGTCGGTGATCCACGGAGTAACAATTCCAATCGTTTAGCCCAAGTATCGGAAGAAATCGCTGGAGTTAAAGCATATCGAATCGCAGATATTAGCGAGCTTGAATTAGCTTGGTTGAAAGGCTTGCATAAAGTAGGAGTCACATCTGGAGCTTCAACACCAACACCAATTACTAGGGAAGTAATTACTTTTTTAGAGCAATATGATGAGCATATACCGGCTACTTGGGAAATTAAACGAACGGTAAATATGAATAAGCTAATTCCACTTGCAAAGGAACGGGTCTAGGAGGAGAAAAGCATTTGAAATTCGTAAAAAAATCTCGTGTGCAAGGCATAACACGTTGGTTTAGACTTAAATATAATCATCTCCTTCGTGCCAAAGGGGGGCCATCCATTGTTGCCAAAGGCTTTTCAATAGGTCTTTTCATTGAAATGTTTACTTTTCCTACCTTTGGTCTTGCGGCAGTACTTATTTTACCTTTGGTCTATTTCACAAGGGCTAGCCTTTCGGGTGCTTTAGTTGGTTTCTTATTCGGAAAAATTATTTATTTGCCCTTCTTCTTTTTGATTAAAAAAATGGGGCATTGGCTGCTTCCTAGTCATTTTGCACATCACATTCATTTTCACCCGGCTTGGCTTTCCAATATCGTTAAGGATGGTGTTTATTTAATACTCGGCGGAATCATTATGGGTGCTATACTTGGCCTTATTGCTTATTTTCCCGTACGCTGGATTCTAGAGGTTTATGCAGCGAGACGTAAGGAAAAGCGCAAGCGCCGTAAAGCTGTATTGGCTTCTTTACCTAAGACAGATGCAGATACATTGAAATAAATAAATAGATAGCTTAGATAATTACCTAATAAGTTCTTGACGATATGCAAGAGATCTTGTATATTGTTTTTATTGGAAAAACGCTTTAGCGATTAAAAGCTTAAAAGCGTATAAGCGTTGAAGTGCGACAGTAAACTAAAGGAGTGTTGAAGATGATTGTTATAACATCAAACAAGATAACGGAAGAACGGATTCAAGAAATAATTCATACAATCGAAAAGCAAGGTGTGCAGGCGCATGTTTCCAAAGGTGAGGATCGTACAGTAATTGGAATTATCGGAAAAGCAGAACCGCAGTTGGCGGAGCATTTAAGACAAATGTCCGGAGTGGAGCAGGTCATCAAAATTTCAAAATCCTACAAGCTGGCAAGCCGAGATTTTCACCCAGCAAACACAATTATTAAAATTGGTGATGTTGAGATTGGTGGAGACCAATTAGTCATAATGGGTGGACCTTGCGCAGTAGAAACACCTGCACAGATCAATGAAATTGCTAGATTAGTTAAGCTTGCAGGTGGTCAAATATTACGCGGAGGTGCTTTTAAACCAAGAACTGGACCTTATAGCTTTCAAGGAGTAGGTGTTGAGGGACTTGAAATGATGGCCGAAGCAGGTAAAAAACATGGACTGTTGACGATTACCGAAGTTATGACTCCTGAATATGTAGACATATGCGCTGAGCATGCGGATATTCTCCAGATAGGAACACGTAATATGCAGAATTTCGATTTGTTGCGCAAGCTAGGCACCATTCAAACTCCAATCTTACTGAAACGAGGCTTTAGCTCCACTTATGATGAATTGCTGAATGCTGCCGAATATATTCTAGCAGGTGGCAATCCGAATGTAATGTTGTGTGAACGTGGTATTCGTACCTTCGAAACCTATACAAGAAACACACTTGATTTGACTGCCATTCCCGTTCTTCAACAACTGAGTCATCTGCCCGTTATATCTGATCCAAGTCATGGCACCGGACGTCGTGAGCTTGTAGAAACGATGTGTAAGGCATCTGTCGCTGCTGGGGCAAATGGCTTAATTGTAGAAATGCATACCGATCCTGATAATTCAATGACTGGCGATGGAGTCCAGTCCTTATTCCCCGATCAATTTGCTAATCTATTGGTCGATCTTGAAAAGCTTGCTCCACACTTTGGGAAGAAATTCGATACTAAAAAAGAGCCGATTCCTGCAGGCTCTTGGATCAAATAATTTAAGCTATTAAGTAGAAAGCTTCCTCCATAAACCCGATAAGAATTAATTGGGTTTAGCGAGGAAGTCTTTTTGTCTGAAATGTGAACGGAAATTGTCAAGTGTGTGAGCATACTTCACACGCTGCTAAAAAATAGCTTACATAAGTATTGACGCTTTCTAGACTCGCGATTTATAATATGACAAAGATTAAATAAAACTTGAACAATCGTCGCCGAAATACGATTATTGTTCGGAAATAGGAGGAATTTTACATGTCAGTTGAAAATGTATTGAGTCTTATTAAAGAAAAAAACATTGAATGGGTAGATTTCCGTTTTACAGATATTGGAGGAATTTCCCATCATATTTCAGTACCTGCAGTTGAAGTAGATGCAGATACTTTTGTAAATGGTGTAGCATTTGACGGATCTTCCATCCATGGCTTTAAAGGGATTGAAGAATCAGACATGGTTATGATTCCAGACACAGAAACGATTTATGAAGATGCTTTTACAGCTCATCCAACTTTGATTGTATATTGTAATATTTATACTCCAGGTGGAGATCGTTATGATCGCGATCCTCGCAGTATTGCTGAGAGAGCAGAAGAATATCTACAAACTACAGGTATTGGTACAGCAGCATACTTTGCACCTGAATCCGAATTTTTCATTTTTGACAATGTTCAATTTGAGAATAGCATGAACAAATCTTCTTTTGAAGTTGATTCTGAAGAAGCAGTTTGGAACACGGGCCGTAAAGAAGAAGGCGGAAATCTTGGCTTTAAAATTGGGGTTAAAGGTGGTTACTTCCCAGTAGCGCCAGTTGATACTCAACAAGATATTCGTAGTGAAATGTGTCGTTTGATGATGGAAGCCGGTCTTCGTATCGAGCGTCATCATCATGAGGTTGCTACAGCTGGACAAGGCGAAATCAACTTCCGTTTTGATACTTTGACTAAAACAGCAGATAACTTAATGAAATACAAATACATCATCCAAAACGTTGCTAGACAATACGGTAAAGTAGCTACATTCATGCCTAAGCCGCTTTTTGGCGACAACGGTAGCGGAATGCACGTTCATCAAAGTATTTTCAACGGCGATTCACCGCTTTTCTACGAAAAAGGTGCATATGCTAACCTAAGTGAAATGGCAATCCATTATGTGGGTGGTATCCTTCACCATGCTCCAGCTCTAATCGCTATCACTAATCCAAGCACCAACTCATTCAAACGTTTGGTTCCTGGTTATGAAGCACCGGTTAACCTTGTATTTGCTAAAGGAAACCGTTCTGCAGCTGTTCGTATTCCAATTGCTGCTGTAACACCTAAAGGCTGTCGTATCGAATTCCGTACTCCGGATTCAACAGCTAATCCATATCTTGCATTCGCAGCTATGCTTATGGCGGGTCTTGATGGTATCAAGAACAAAATCGATCCACGCGCATTGGGCTACGGTCCTTTTGACAAGAACATTTATGAATTGTCCGATGAAGAAAAAGCAGGTATTCGCAGTGTTCCTGGAACACTAGACGAAGCTTTAGATGCATTGGAAGCAGATCATGAATTCTTGCTGCAAGGCGAAGTATTCTCACAAGATTTCATTGATAACTATATCAACTTGAAGCGTGCTGATGCGAAAGCAGTAGCAATCCGCATTCATCCATACGAGTATGAATTGTACTTTAACCTGTAATCTTAATTAAATCATACAAAATCAGCCTCTTAAGCAGATTTATCTGCCTAAGAGGCTGTTTTATGTTTAAATGGACGGGGAATTATGCTCTTCAGTGAATGTGAAATCTTCGAATGCGAGTTGAGGTGTATATCTGCACCTTATTTCTCAGAATTTGGCTTTTTTAATGAGAAAAGGTGCATTTCTGCACCTTTTTCCTCGAATCTTGGTTTGTTTGATGAAATGAGGAGCACTTCTGCACCTTGATCATCTCTAAAGCGCCAAAGTAACTGGGAAGTTAGTCTGTAGTGCTGAAATTCATCTCTAGAGCGCCAAAGTATTCACGAAGGTTTGACAATAATGCAACGAAATCTACCGATTCAACAAGCTTCCCACATACTTAAGGAGCTCGTTGGCGCAAACGGGGCAGTAGCCGTTGTCGTCAATTAATCTTTTGCCGACTTCGTTAATTCGTTTGAGCTGCATTTCATCTGGAGTCTTCGTAGATGCGGTGATTTTTACGACGTCCTTCAAATCGCTGAAGAGCTTCTTTTCAATAGCTTCACGCAAGCGCTCGTGAGTGCTGAAATCAAATTTCTTGCCTTTGCGGGCGTAGGATGACATGCGGATCAATATTTCCTCACGGAAAGCTTTCTTGGCATTCTCGGAAATTCCGATTTGCTCTTCAATTGAACGCATGAGTCGTTCGTCAGGATCAACTGTCTCGCCTGTGAGCGGATCCTTCATTTTAGTCCAGTTGCAGTAGGACTCAATATTATCTAAGTAATTTTCAAACAACGTTCGTGCCGACTCCTCATAGGAGTAAACAAACGCTTTTTGGATTTCTTTTTTGGCTAGTTCATCATATTCTTTACGGGCAACGGAAATGAAGTTGAGATAGCGCTCACGGTCTTCCTTGGAAATGGAAGCATGATTCTCTAAGCCGTCTTTAATCGCTCGCAGCACATCCAAAGCATTGATACACTGGACATCATGTTTGATCAAGGCGCTAGAAATTCGATTGATCACATAACGTGGATCGATTCCGGACATGCCTTCCTCGACAAATTCGTTTTGCATCTCCTTCAAATCTGCGTCCTTATAGCCTTCAATGGATTCCCCATCATACATGCGCATTTTTTTAACTAAATCGACACCTTGCTTTTTGGTTTCTTTTAAACGGGTCAGGATGGTGAAAATGGCTGCGGCACGTAAAGCGTGAGGGGCAATATGAATATGATTCATATCGCTTTGCTGAATTAATTTACGATATATTTTCTCCTCTTCGGAGACTTTTAAATTATAAGGGACGGGGAGCACAATCATTCGTGATTGTAAGGCCTCATTTTTCTTATTGGAAATAAAAGATTTGTATTCCGATTCGTTGGTATGGGCAACGATGAGTTCATCCGCACTTATAAGGGCGAACCTACCCGCTTTAAAGTTACCTTCCTGAGTCAAAGAGAGCAGATTCCACAAAAATTTCTCATCACATTTGAGCATTTCCTGAAATTCCATAATCCCGCGATTGGCTTTATTCAGTTCACCGTCAAAGCGGTAAGCCCGCGGATCAGATTCGGAGCCGAATTCAGTGATCGTCGAAAAATCGATGCTGCCGGTTAAATCTGCAATGTCCTGCGATTTGGGATCGGAGGGGCTGAATGTGCCGATCCCAACTCGACTCTCCTCAGACAGCAGCACACGCTCAATAAGCACATCCTCAATTGTGAAATTAAACTCTGTCTTTAAGCGCATTTGGCAGGAGGGACAGAGTGTTCCTTCAATTTTGACACCTAGCTCTTTTTCAATTTCAGGGCGCAGTTCTAATGGGATAAGGTGCAGGGGTTCCTCATGCATCGGACAGCCTTTAATGGCAAAAACGGCTCCTTTGTCTGTACGGGAAAATTGCTCGAGTCCGCGCTTAAGTAAAGTGACAATAGTTGATTTACCGCCGCTTACTGGGCCCATTAAAAGCAAAATACGCTTTCTGACCTCTAAACGACGAGCTGCAGAATGAAAGTATTCCTCGACTAGCTTTTCCACCGTTTTATCCAGTCCAAAAATATCCTGTGAAAAAAAATTATATTTGATCTGCCCCGATTCTTCTACGTTGCCTTGCGAAGCAATCATTTCATACACGCGAGAATGTGCTGTCATGGCTAGCTCGGGGGTTTGACGGATCTTCTCAATATATTGCGCAAAAGTTCCCGTCCAGGCTAGTCGATCCTTTTCCGCCCGATGCTCCGTAATTTTCTTAAAAATATTCATGATACCCTCCTCCTCGACTACTCCTGCCTAATTAATACTTATGCAGGAGAGGGGGATAAGTTTACCAAATTGCTGAAAAAGTCACACGAGTTCAATTCGCGGAGGACAAGCCTAACCAGCGATTCAAACGCATAATTGTAAATCGATTGCGGACAAACATAGCGTTGTTCAAGGATTCCTCAACTAAATCGGGCTCAACACCAAGCTGATCAGGAGTAAT
Source organism: Paenibacillus psychroresistens (assembly GCF_009728935.1). Lineage (GTDB taxonomy): Bacteria > Bacillota > Bacilli > Paenibacillales > NBRC-103111 > Paenibacillus_AC > Paenibacillus_AC psychroresistens. Next base: position 2,348,501 of record NZ_CP034235.1, read on the forward strand.
CGGACCTCCAGCTTGCGCTAGCCATTGTGAGAATTGTGATGGTGAAGGAACCTGGCCGATGATGTGAAGAATGGCTGGCCATTGATTCAAGATAGTTTGTTTAAAGCTAAGAGGCTCAATTGCAGCATTCGCACCCTGCGGGTAATTTTCGGTTATGACTTGCTCAGCAATAGCTCCGTATGCGGCTGTAATAGCTTCACGATCACTAGTTTCATCGGGGGATAGAGCCTTGGCTAGTAAATCTCTAACCTGATCTTCCTCGATGGAACTGAGGGCTGTGAATAAGTTAGCCATCAATATGCTAGCAACGCCTACTTTGGCTCCATGCAGTAAAGCTTTGCGCTCTTCTTGTATAAAGCGCATTTCCCAATAATGTGAGAGATGATGCTCACCTCCTGAAGCAGGACGTGAGTTTCCAACCATCAACATGGAGATTCCCGACAGGATAAGGCCTTGCATTAAGCTTTTAATGCCAGCTTCTGTGCGGTTACGAATCCCGTCGATGTGATCGATGCATAGCTGTAATCCAACGCTGGTCATATCAGAAGCAAGCTCACAGATAGACTCATCAAGCAAAGCATGTCCTAATTTCCAATCCGCCAATGAGGTGTATTTGCCAAGCATATCGCCGAATCCAGCTGCAACCATGTCTTGTGGAGCCAGGCATAAAACATCTAGATCTGCAAAAACAGCATCAGGAGCACAAGCTGGGATCGTTTGTTTAAAGCCTTGCAGCAGTAAAGGGGCACCAACCGACGCGAATCCATCCACTGAAGGTGCTGTAGGTACGGAAATGAAAACTCGATTCGCCGAGTAGCAAGTAAACCGTGCAATATCATGAATGGTGCCAGAGCCAATAGCTAATATGGCTTGTGTTGCCGGTGATAGCTTTAACATGACTTGCACAATGGCACGTTCATCCGCTGCTAATTCTCCATGTTCATTCTTGGTAATCAGACAAACTTCGGCTTGAATACCAGCTGATTTAAGCTGATTTAAGACAGCTTGTCCTGCTGCAGCAAAAGTAATCTCATCTGCCACCAGCAAAACAGATTGCAAAGCCGCTTGCTGCAAGTATTCAGGGATTGCTTTAATTGCTCCACGTTCAATAAGTACTTTTTTTAATGTAATAAGATGTTTTTTTCCACAAGCACAAGTAAATTCGCGATCCAACCAATCGTCTATATTCGCTAAGTTAGCCATGTTCTAGTTTCTCCTCTTTAAATCGTGATATAATTTACCTTAGCATAGGATTCCAATTTGAGAAAGCGATTTTTAAATCCTGCAGAGGGAGGCTGGCTGTGCCGATTCAAAGTGAAACAGAGTTATACGAACCGATCAAACAATTTATGGAGAAGATGGGATATACCGTACGGAGCGAAGTGAAGCATTGCGACGTTGTCGCGATTCGCGGGGATGAGCCTATGGTCATCATTGAATTGAAAAAAACATTTAACCTGCCCTTGATCATTCAGGGCATGGATCGCTTGCAAAATACAGATTACGTTTATTTGGCTACAGAGCAGAAATTAAAAGGGCCTGCCCCCTATAATTTACATTGGAATGATATTCAACGCTTATGCAAGATGCTGGGTCTTGGGCTAATTACGGTAAAATTCTATAAAACTAAAAAACCTTTTGTGGAAGTATTATGTGAGCCTGTAGCGTATGTACCTAGAAAAAGTGCTAAGCGTGCTTCAGCTATTATGAATGAGTTTAGAGAGCGCAGCGGGGACTACAACGTCGGAGGGAGCAGTAAACGTAAGCTAGTGACCGTATATCGCGAGAAGTCTTTGCAATGTGCCACGTATATGAAGCTGCACGGTCCATTAACGACTAAACAATTAAGAGAGTTAACCGGGAATTCTAAAGTGACAGGTTTGCTGCAAAAAAACTATTATCTTTGGTTCCAACGGGTAAAGCGTGGTTCATACGGACTTACAGCTCAAGGCGAGGCAGATTTACTTGCTTTTGCTCATGTTGCATTCAAACCCTCTAATGCCTTATGAATCCAAATAGCGGACAACGCCCCTTCCCCCATGGCAACACTGACTTGCTCTGCATGAACACCAGCATCACCAGCTGCCCAAACGTTGGGTACTGAAGTCATTTTGCTGCGGGGGTGGGTTAGAATATGTTTGTTCTCCATTCGTTCTATGCCCAATTGTTCTGCAAGCTGAGTACGGACGTCATTCCCGCCAAAAGCGATAAACCCGCGTTCTGCTTCAATAAAATCCCCGTTTTGCAGGTGAACCCCCTGAAAACGACCTTCAGCAATAACCTCTAGACCTGCAATGATCTCAGCGTGATAAGTGATTCCTTTGGCGATTAGTTTAGTTAATAGCTGATCATTAATCGATTGGTTCTCATGATTGATATAAATTAATTGCTGGGTATAGTTGCTAAGGGTTAAAGCCATTTCCGCACCAACTGCGCCTGAACCCATTACAATCGTTCGCCGATTCCGAATCTCATAACCATCGCAATCCGGGCAGACATAAATAGTTAATCCTAAACAAGGCAGAAGCTCTGGAAAAGGTGGAAAACGGTCCATTACCCCAGTTGCCAGCAACAGGGTTCGGCTTTCATATTGAATAGGGGATAGCTTCAAGGTTATTTCGAATCCATGCTCACTTTTTTGAACTAGAGTAACCGTATCTGTTATAAATTGAATACCATAGCTTTCGGCATGTGATTTACCTAGCTTGCGTAAATCCTCGCCGGAAACTCCATTCGGCCAACCCAATAAGTTATGATAGCTTCGACACAGTGTTGAGCGGCCATTCCCAGAATCGATGACGATCACGTTGTGGCCATAACGACCCAGCTGAATAGCTCCCTGCAGCCCGGCAATGCCGCCCCCGACAATAATGCAATCATATATCATAACAGTCCCCCAGCTTCCACTATGCTCTCCAGCTTAGTGTTACCAACCTAGGGGGAGCTATTCTATTTTACGGATTAACAACGGCAAGCTAAATTGGGCAACTGAAAAAATAACCAGCATCCAAGGCAGCGCACTTCCTTGCAGGTTGCTGGCAAATAGCAGAAGGATACCAACTGAAATCACACGGCCCATATTAACAAAGATTTCTCTTACAACAACGGATTCTACTCGGAATTGCCCTTTTGGCTGCAATTTTCCAATCATTCCAAAATAAGTTGAGGTAAGAGAGTTGCCTTGTAAAGGGCTGAATAAAGAATACACGACCAAAAAACCGATTACCGTCCAGATGTTAATACTCCAGAGCAAGAGAATGGCACCAAATGTAAAACCCATAGCAGAGTATAAGAAATAGCGCACGCGCCGTGATTCTTGAGCATTACGTGAAATATAATAGCCGCTAGCCATCATTACGCCAGAGAACAATACACCGAAATAACCAACCCATTCTTCCTTGGCCAGCACCTGAAATAACATAATGTTTGGGAGGAACAGCATACTCCCTTGGAGGACTCCGAAACCCATGAAACTAAATAATGATCTTAACCAGCCTGGGTTTTTACGCATGAGCAGCCAGGTATATTTAAGATAATAAGCTTTACGTTGAGAGGGTAGAGCTTTAATCTTCAAACTAATTAAACCAGCGGCAAAAAACATGAAAAATGACATAGTGAAAATAATGATATAACCGCTAAGTCCATCGCCCCGACTGATAATAAAGCCAGCCAATGCCGGTCCTATCAAGCCAGCCCCTGTAAACATAATCATATTGATGGCAAGGAAACGAATACGATTGAGACTCGTCGAAACATCATACATTAAAGTTAAATAACCGGTCCAATAGAAAGAGCCAGCCATCCCGCTAAATAAAGCAAACAGGATATAATAGTCAACAATCCGCTCTTGAACAAAGATAACGGCTAAATAGAAAAGGACAAAAAGCAATAATCCGATGCGATAGGTGAACATACGATCTTTTTTCTTCGCCAACCAACCACCTAAGGCAAAACCTAGCGGGGCAATCAACCAAGTCAGGATATTGTAGGTTCCATTAATCCATAAGCTGTGGGTTAAACGCCATAAATATAGATTCAGGAATACGCCGGACATGGATGCGCCAAATTGAAAGAAACTATGGATAATTAAAGATACTTGGGCATCGCGAGAAAGCTTTTTTTCTGCTGGAATCGCCGAGAACCACTGTCCAAACCAACTCAAAATCAGTCTCATCTTACTTCCTTCTTCCGCTTGCTAGATGTGCAATCTCCCATTAGTACCTCGTCTATTATACTCCTGACTCCTTCTAGTGGAAAGACAAATCTGCTAGTTTATGGTATAGTAGACGAATTGAAAATTTAAATAGAGTACCCCAAGAGGTGAACACAACTATGAGCTATCCACTAGAATCCGTTTCAAGGGAAAATAATTCACGAAACGCACCGGCTTCGAAACATCGTAAAAAAACATATAAGCTCCTCATTTTTGCATGGATCATGTTGGTTGGAATGGGTTTAACAGGAGCTTATTATTACACGAATTACTTAAAGGCTCAGCTGGTAGATGATCTAGCGCGGCAGAATCAGACTCAGCTTCATGCGATTCAAAGTGATTATCAAATGCAGCTGGAGGATTTAAAAACGAATGTGAACGAAGATATTGTTGGATTACAAGATAAGGTGGAGCAATTGAACCAGCTGTTGGCTTTTACTAAAGATAATGCTAGCACCAAGGTCGATAATAGCAACCAACTTTACACGCAATTGGCCGAAGTAAAGAAAAAGCTAATCGAGCTGCAGAAGAATTTGGATGTGCTTAAATGACCGGCATTCAACGGTTGACTCGATTTATGCTGTTAGCTTGCGCTCCTTTCTTAGGCATTATTCTCTTTCTTTTTGCTTTTCAGCCTGAAATGAAAGCAGCTGATTTCACAACGTCGCAGAAAGTTGATTTTACGATGGAGCTGCAAACAGATGAGGTTGGAAAAAAACTAATTCAAGCCAGTCGTGACGGTGTTCTGATCAAATCAACAATTGAGAAGATGTACAAGCAATATAGCCAAACCAATACAACGGTGTCTTCACTCTTGAAGCTTGTGAAAGATCAAGCAGGTCGACCGCCGCTGATTTTTGAAAAGCGCGTATCCAGAGTACTGGGTAAACCTATCCGACAGGCAAGCAGCGATAATATTGATGTTAAGCTATATACATACTGGGATGCGGAATTCAAAGGCTATGCCCTCAAGGTTGATTTGAAGAATAGCAAAGCTATGAACATGGTGCTTGGCAAAGATAAGCTTGGAGGCAGTGAAACGACATTAGCTGCTGTAAAACGTTATGGTGCTATTGCTGGAATTAACGCTGGGGGCTTTGCCGATGGACATGGTAAACGTTATCCGACGGGGAATACTATTTCTAATAGTAAATTTATCTTTGGTTTTTTTGAGCCGAATCCTAAAATCGCTGGATCGTTTGTTGGTTTGAATAAAGCTGGTAAGCTGATCGGCGGTAGATTCCAGGATGAGGCCCAGTTAACGAAATTGAAACCAACATTTGGTGCATCCTTTGAGCCAGTCTTAATGCAGAATGGGAAGAAGCTGGATATCCCAAGCAAGTGGCTTAACTCTCCAAAACGAGCTTCACGTACGGTAATTGGTAATTTTGGCAACGACCAGCTGATTATACTTGTGACTAATGGTGCGAATGAAAGCGGCAGCTCAGGGGCAACATTACCAGAGATGCAGAACCGCTTACAGCAGCTTGGGATCCATGATGCATATAACTTAGATGGCGGTGGCTCGACTACACTTGTTTTTAACGGGCAAGTAATCAATAACCCATCGGATGGACGAATGCGCTCATTACCGACACACTTTTTATTTTTTAAATAATGTTCACAATTTAGCGTTTTCTATTTGGCTTTAGTTGGTTATAATAGAGTTATACGTAGGAGGTGCAGTTATGTCAGTGACCTTTTGGATTTCTATCATTGTACTCGTAACATTTATCGTCGCAATTCTGACTTCTTCATATAATGAGGACAAAACAAGCGGTCTATAAGCTAACTAAGCTTGGATTCCTCTTAAGACCTGATCTCAGCCGAATAGGGCTGGGTTAGGTCTTTTTTTGTGTGAAAAAAAGAACCTGCATTTCTGCAGATTCTTCCTCTATTAATGAAATCCAACTAATTCATGAGCACACATTCCACATATATATTTTTCTTTGAATTGGGTAACTTGTTCCACTGACGAGCAAAAAACGCATTTCGGCCGATACCTCTCGAGAATGATATGATCGCCTTGAACAAGGATTTCAACGGGTACTCCTTCGTTCATTTGATATCTTTTACGAAGCGATTTTGGAAGCACGATTCGGCCAAGTTGGTCGAGCTTTCGTACAATTCCTGCCGATTTCATTAATTTCACCTCATTTGTAAATGGATTATATTAAGATTTCGCTATTTCTTGTGAAATCCCTGCAAATATCCGTTTAACGGGCAACAAGTTTTACAATCACCGTATATTAGCTTAAACCTTCAAACCCCGTTTGCCTCAGTGCTTCATATAAAAGAATGGCTGCAGAATTTGACAAGTTCAACGATCTGACCGCATCCGACATAGGAAGCTTTAAGCAGGTTTCTGGATTAGCTTGGATTAATTCTTTTGGTAAACCAGCTGTTTCTTTGCCGAATACAAAAAAATCATTGTCCTGAAATGTAAACTCACTGTAATTATGCTTGGCTTTTGTAGTCGCATAGAAGAAGCGAGCCTGGGGAAACAGTGCTTTTACCTCCTCAAAAGAGTCATGGTAGCTCAGTTTAACCGAATCCCAATAATCCAAACCAGCTCTTTTTAAGACTTTATCATCTGTTGAGAATCCAAGTGGACGAACTAAATGTAGAAAAGCGCCAGTAGCTGCGCAGGTTCGAGAAATGTTTCCCGTGTTCGCGGGTATTTCCGGTTCAACTAATACGATATGAAAGGCCATACGATTTTCACTCCCTCTTAATAATTAACATAGACTTTACTTATTCTTTATATGTGGATGATATTGACCTGCGATAATTAGATTAATTAAAACTATCATCAAAGGAGAATCCAAATGCTGAATAAGAAAATATTAGTTGTAGATGACGAGCCCTCAATTTCCACATTACTAGAATTCAATTTAAAGCTAGCTGGGTTTGATGTGCAATGTGTATATGATGGTGAAGCGGTGTTCGATTCGATCCAATCCTTTCGACCAGATTTGATTGTCTTGGATCTTATGTTGCCCAAAATGGATGGAATTCAAGTTTGTCGAAAGCTAAGAGCCAATCATAATTTTGTACCTATTGTTATGCTTACAGCGATGCAGGATTTAACGGATAAAATTGCGGGATTAGACAATGGTGCAGACGATTATATGACTAAGCCTTTTAGTCCTCAAGAATTAATCTCGCGGATTCAAGCTATTTTACGTAGAAGCCAAGCTCTACCAACAGATAGTGATGAAGTAGCTGTAGAGATTGGGAAAATCCGAGTACATCCGACACAACGTGAGGTTTTTATCGGTGAAACACCAATTGAGCTGACTCCGAAGGAATTTGAATTGCTGCTGTTTCTTTGCAAGCATCGCGGCAAGGTTTTAAGCCGTCAGCAGCTTCTACATGGTGTTTGGGATTATCATTTTCTGGGAGACACACGAATTGTTGACGTTCATATCAGTCATTTGCGCGATAAAATTGAAGTTAATGCACGCACGCCAGATTATATCATGACGATTCGCAATATTGGCTATAAGCTGACCGAGCCCGTTCTCAAAGAAAACTTAGCATAAGCTATCTCATTAAAAAGCACTTGTCAGGATAACCTCCTGCAAGTGCTTTTATCACATCAGAAAGCATGAAATTTTATTTTAGCTGAGCTTGCTTTGGAATTGCTGCATGAATTCAGCTAACGCTTTGCAGCTTTCGTAAGGAACTGCGTTATAGGTCGAAGCGCGTAAATGCCCAATGCTGCGATGTCCAGCTAAGCCAACGAAGCTACTAGCTGCGGCTTCTTTAAGGAATTGTTTCTCAAGCTCTTCCGATTGCAGCTTAAAGGTGATGTTCATTAATGAACGATCTGCTTTTTCAACCATACCTTCATAGAAACCATTGCTGTTATCTATTGTGTTATAGATTAGAGCGGTTTTTTCGCGATTCTTCGCTTCAATTCCGGCTAAGCCGCCATTTGCTTTGATCCACTTCAATACAAGATTAACCATGTACACAGAGTAGACAGGTGGTGTATTGTAGAGGGAATTATTCTTTAAATGTGTGCTGTAACGCAGCATGGTTGGAAGGTTCTTCGGCTCATTCTTCAGCAAATCTTCACGGACAATTACAACCGTTACTCCGGATGGTCCTAGATTTTTCTGAGCGCCTGCATAAATCATCGCAAATTTACTAGCATCAATTTGACGTGAGAGAATATCACTCGACATATCGGCAATTAACGGTATTTCACCTGTATTAGGGAAATCGTTAAATTGGGTACCCGAGATAGTTTCATTTGAAGTAATATGTACATAAGCGGAATTGGATGGAGCTTTAATATCTGCGATTGCAGGCATATTCAGTAAGCCGCCTTCACGGGAGCTAGCTGAAATGGATACTTCGCCAACTAACTGAGCTTCTTGATAAGCTTTCTCCGCCCATGCACCAGTCATGATATAGCTGCCTGTCTTGCCAGCAGTCAAGAGGTTCATCGGGATCATTGTAAATTGAGTGCTGGCACCGCCGGTTATGAATAAAACCTTATAGCCTGCAGGAAGACCAAGCAATTCACTCATAAGTTGTTGCGTTTCATCATTGATTTGCTCATATTCTTTACTGCGGTGAGATACTTCCATTATGGACATCCCGATGCCGTTATAATCCACGAATTGCTCTTGAGCTTGCTTCAATACTTCTAATGGCAATGCAGCAGGTCCTGCATTGAAATTATAAGATCTTTTTGTCATTTGATAACCACGCCTTCTATTTATATAGGATATGGTTTATGATAACAAGTTTCGTCTTCGTCTTCAAGTACTCGACATTTTACTTGATGACAAATATCGCAACCTTTTGTTTGATTTTATAGTCTAAAGGGTAGAAGTGTATCTAATCATTACTGTAAAAGATATTTCGCAAAAAAGGAGATTTATTAGAAAATGAAGAAAATAGTCTTAGCAACATTGCTTATAGCTTTAACCTCAGCCAGCTTAGTTGGATGTAATAAAGCTGAGACACCAGCTGCCACTGATCCGAGTTTAAGTCCTTCACCAGCTGTAACTGCCTCTATTGCACCAACAGAAACCATTGCACCCACAGATGAGGCTATCTCGACAGAAACGCCAGCGCCAACTGGGACACCTCTAGTTACACCTAAACCAGGTAAGGGCTCGGCGGCGGGATCAAATACAGACATTGATGCCATTGTCGCAGAGGCGGTTAACGCACTTCCTGTAATTGCTGAGCCTGCTAGTATTACGGTGCTTGTTAACAAAAATTTTGCATTGCCAAAAAGCTACGAGCCTGGGGATTTGGTTTATCCAGATGTGCCTTTTATTTTCAAGGAAAAAATCGATAAGCGTAAAATGCGCTCTGTTGCCGCTGAAGCATTGGAAAAGATGTTTGCTGGTGCTGAAAAAGATGATATTCAGCTGGCAGGAGCTTCGGCCTATCGGTCTTATGCGACTCAGAAGCTATTGTTTAATCGCTATGTTAAGCAAGATGGGTTTGAAGAGGCACGTACTTATAGTGCTTTGCCTGGAACTAGCGAGCATGAAACAGGCCTTGCCATCGATGTATCTGGGATTACTGGTAAGTGTGCGGCAGAGGATTGTTTTGCTGGCACGAAGGAAGCGAAATGGCTAAGCGAGCATGCGGCCGAATACGGATTTATAATACGTTATCCTAAGGGCAAGGATGCCATTACCGGCTATAAGTACGAACCATGGCATTTGCGGTATGTGGGAATCGATATTGCCGTGGAAATAACCGATAACGGCAGTACATTGGAAAATTATCTGAATGCTGTGCCAGTATCGAAATAAGTAAAACCCTTTCCTGAATGTGTGGGAAAGGGCTTTTTAATGCTGGACTGTTGCTTTTCAAATCTGTGAAACTGTAATAATACATTTTCAATTGCTAAAACGGCTGATTTTGTGTGATCTACCTGCAAATATCCATGTATGTTTAGTGGAAATGCCCCATATTTGCTCGATTTGAGCTTTTTGGAGAAAGTAAACTGGATTATTGTAGGTAGATAGCTGATTAAGGCTTAATTTGTTTAAACTAACTGGATTTTTGCATGTTGGCTTACAACTTAACCCAAGCGGTAAGGCCATCTGGTTCGTCAGGGTTAATTCCATGACGTTCTGCGTAGCTTAAAGCGACAATTTGCGGGATAAAGATATATGGAATGCCTTGTGCAGCAATATCCAGCTGTGTTTCCGAGATGATTGCAAGATCGACTGCAGCAGTTGGAACGACATCCGTGTGATCACCAAAAGCAATGATTTTGGCACCGCGACTTTTGATCTCGTCCATCAGCTTATGCTGGTAATCAGAGCCATCCTTAGTCAATAGGGCAATAACAAGTGTATTAGGTCCAACGGTAACCATGGGGCCATGTCGTACATCCAAGAGATGATGGGACTGTGCTTGAACTTTAGCGATTTCAGTTAGTGCGATCGCACCTTCGGATGCAAGGCCCTGCAGCTCGCCATCTGCAAGAAGAACTGCATTAGTCCAATCAAAGTTGGCTGTCTCACGGATTGCGTTTTCTACACGCAGCATATAAGCATCGCCTTGCTTGATAGCCGTTTCAATATCCGTAATTAAGCGCTCATCATTTCCAATAAAAGCACTTATCATTAAGTTAGCTACATATAGGTTTGTAATATTGCGTGTTTGGCAGACGCTATGGTCATAAGCCCATGGCAATTCAAGCGCAAGATCAGCTAGCTGGGATAAGGCAGAATTAGCGACGCTTGCAATAGACAGCACGGGAATATGTTTATCTGCTTGGGCAACTTGAATAGCTTGAATGATCTCGCTTGTGCTGCCAGAACGTGATGGCACGATCAATAACGTATTCTCAAGCATGCCTTGATAACGCTTAGCATTCAACATCAAGTCGCCACCAGCAAGTGCAAGTGATGGCAGGCTTGCCCGTAATTGAGCAGAAAAAGCAGCGGACTTGCTAAGGCAATAACCAGAGCCACAGCCTAAGAAAGTGATTGAAGCAACTGATTGCGCTTGGAAAAAGCGGATTATTTCCTCGCGTTTCGAATTCATGTAGTCATAGGTTTGTTGAAGTGCAGCATATTGCTGTTTAATTTCACTATAGGTAATGCTCATAAGATAGGTCCTCCTTGGAATGGGGTAATCGCAAATAATAATCGAAAATTATCGTATAATGATATTTTAAATCATAATTATGATTTTTTCAATCATTTTTTAATGGCGATTAATTCATAACTAAGGATAAAGAGAATTCACTGAGGCTCATACCCGTATTATGCTTAAACATTCTGCCGAAGGTATGTACATCAGAGAAGCCAATCAATTGAGCAATTTCGCCAATAGATAGGTTGGTTTGGATCGCTAGCTCTTTAGCTCGTTCAACACGTACAAGGGTCAAATACTCAAAAGGCGTCATGGCGTATTGTTTTTTAAACTTAATAATAATGTAGTTGCGACTCAAACCAGAAACGTTTTCTAAGTCCTTGTGTCGGATTTCTTTGTGATAATTTTCAACGATATAGTTTCGAATGAGAATAAGCTTTGCGTTGGTTTTCTCTTGTGCTTTGGTCTTTGGGAAATTCAGTTCCTGGGATTTGGACAATTCGTGGATAATTTGCATAAGTAGGTTTTGACAAAAGATAGAATTGCTTAAGCTTGGTTGATGAAAATGGGCAATTAATTGCGACAGCTTATTCTCGATGGCATGACCAGAGAAATTTCCGAGATAAGGAGAGTCTCCAAGCAGCTGTTGAATGGGAAAAGGCGAGCTCCCAAAGTGAAATAGCATGGATAGACATACATAGGGTTCATTCTCTACCATGTTAACGGAGTGCCTTACATCAGGACAATGGTAGATTAAATCACCGCGTTTTGTTAAGTAAAGCTGATCATCAATCCAGTATTCTGCCGCACCTTCAACAACATATTGGAATTGATAATGCACGAGCGAGCGTGGTTTAATCTCCCAACCCTTTGGCGCATTAAAAATATGGGCTAAAGTAATATAAGGTGGAAAATAGTATTCACCCATAATTTCCAGGGTCTCTGAAGGAAGCAACTCTACCGCAATATCATTCATTAATAACACCCCTATTTTTTAAAAAAATCGTTGATTTTACTTTAACATAAAAAGTGATTTCGGCAACCAAATTGTTGCTTTTTACTAAATACAGCGTTTATTAATTTCTTTATACTTCAAGGTGTAGCCAAAAAAACTCAACCAAGGAGTAGATCGAAATGACCACACAAAAAGTAGCTTTACCGCATGTAGATGCGCTTAAACAAAGTAGTATTACGGAGGAGCAAGCTCAGTTTTTTCGCGATAATGGCTTTTTAGTGATCCAAAACGTAATAGTAGGAGTTGAACTGCAGGAAGTCCAAGCGGAAATGACCAAGCTGTATGATAAAGGTGTAGCAGGAGTGGAAAACGATCCTGATTTTATGTATGGCAAAGGCAGTAAAACCGGCAACCCTGTCTTGAGAAGAATCGAATATGTTGTGGATAAAAGTGATACGATGAAGGCGCTTTTGGCACATCCATTTATTCTGAATTCAGTTGAGAAGCTGCAGGGAAATAATCTGATTGCGACGTGGGATTCTATGGTGTTAAAAGCTCCTAATGAAGGGGTTGTGGTTCCGTGGCATCGTGATGCAGCTGTACCAGATGGTTGTACAGATACTCGTCCGATATTCAATGTAGATTTCTATCTGGATAAAGCTGATAGCCAAACTTGCTTATGGGTCATTCCAGGGAGCAACAAGTGGAGCAAGGAGCAAGCATTAGAGCGCTGCAGGAGGCCGGGGTTCGAAACAGAGGACGCAATTCCAGTACCGATGAATCCAGGGGATGTTATTCTGCATGATATTGAAGTGCTGCATGGCTCGCCAGCAGGTGATGGCAACCCATTGCGACGTACCGTTTATTATGAATTTCGTCCAGGTGAAATTGAAGTGGAATTTGGTCCACATACAATTGAGTATTTAACGTTGAAGCAGCAGGTGCTCTTTGATTGTATCAAACGACGTTCAGAAACGAGTTATGGCGCAGCTGAAACGGCTTATGAATATAAACCAAGTGGAGCGTTGGCGCTCGCAGAAATCAAAGCGCCGACGCAATTCCGATATTCGCATGACAAATATTTTAGAGACTAATCTATCTCCACCAAGCGTTATCCATACCGTTCAGCAGCTCTGCCGATTCAAGGTTCCATTGAAAGCGGACCTCATTACCGTTCAGCAGCCAGCGGCTTGGGCAAGTATTCGTCAGCCAATCTAGCGGTTCTCCAGCAGGCAGTGGATTTGCCGCTAGATCGAATGCTTTACGCAGCGCATCTGTTTGCTCTGTAGTCACAACGGATGAAGAAGCAGATACGAACAAAGGGGTGCCGCTTCCAGCAAGCAGCTCGAGCCATTGGCGATTCAGCTCCCAAGGGATCTGGGCGGTAATGCCAATACAGTCGGCATCATGACTATAAAAAGTATCGTGCTGCGCCATTCGAAAAGCTAAAGTATTAACGCCCATATATCTTGTGCGCTCCCATGATTTACCGCTCGTATCATCTCCGGTACGTTGAATTTCGAACAAGCCCGCTGCTAGATGACTCACGGTATTACAGCCGATAGTTAGGCTGCTGCCTGCAGCTTTTGCGAGAACTCGATAGAGATCCAGCATAATTTCAGCAGTTGTTTTTGATTGATCATGGAACTTATGGGGGAGGATATTAGGATGAGATTTCATTTCAAAGCCCCACTGGCCGAGTAAATCATAGGTTGTGAAATCATGCTTCACTAGGTCAAATCCCCAAGCTACCATTCGTTCTACAGATTCAGCAATATAGTCAAGTGCGCCTGGGACGCTAGGATCGAGAATATTGCCGCCATTTGCGACCTTATAGCGAACCCATTCTTCCGGAACCTCTTCAGAAGTCATTAACGGACGGCACCAAATCCCTGGTTTAACACCTATTGCTTTCATTTCTTCAGCGAGCTTTTCCATTTCCGGAAAAAGGGAATTGCCTTCCCAGGGTCCACCATTACAAGCACCGCCACCGCTCGACAGCTGCCAGCCATCATCGATAACCATGTATGGGCGGTTTGTAGTTGAAGAGGCTAACGACGAAATAAACCGAGAATCCTCGAGAATCTCTTGATGTGAGCTGTTCCCATAGGCGTAATACCAGTTATTTCCCCCATATACAGGCTGCTTCGGAAGAACGGGACTATCACACATTTGTGTACAAAATTGTTTGGCTGCTTGGAAAGGTGAAACACCTTGATTACTTGTATAAGTTATAACGTCGGCAACAGCTAGTTGACGCCCTTTTAGTAATACGCCTTCGTTGCCACATTGGATATCAGCAGTAAAGGTAATCCCATCTGCATCCAACTGCCAATAACAGAACGCTTTGGCTCCTGTTTTAACGCCATATCCCTGGGTCATTTCACCATCATGAGTGAGAAAATACCAAGGCATCACCCGCTCAGCAACAATTCCACGCCATTCCAAATCACCATACGCGCGCTCCCAATGGTCTCCTAATATCGATATCGGACCTTCGATCTTATTCAACCAACGAAATTTAAGTGTTTTAAGCGGGATTTCATCTGCCTGTACGAAAATGGAAAGCTGTTCATTTACAGACTGCATGCTCACTTCTATCCCTGTTGTACTCCAAAGGCCATTATGGTTGTTACTTGCAGTTACCCAGCCTTCGTTGGTTTCTATAAGTACGGAATAAGGGGTATTGCTAATTATCTCATACATCTTAAATTCTCCTCCTATATACTATTGCAAGTCAGCGCTTCATCGCGAATAATAGAAGTATAAAGCGCAGAATAAGGCAATACAATGACAAAACAAGCCAATCTATATTTAAAAATTAACCAATTCGGACATTCTAGGAGTTCCGCTATGAAAGATGAAAACAACCGACTCGCCTATCAGTATTATCCGAATATTAAATCTGAAATCTATTTGTACGGAGCACATCGGGCGAAGGTGGAAAAGCCTTGGGTGACTCTTAGGCATTTGCATCATGTTATGTTCGAAATAAATTTGGTGCTCGAAGGCTGTCAAACAGCTACACTCGACAAAACTATTTACGAGCAGAAAGCTTGCGATCTCATCTTAATTCCACCTATGCGTCAGCATGAGTATAAGGTAGGGAGCTTGAAGCCATTGCAGTATTTTGTCATGCATGTTCAAGTAGATGATCCGACTTTTTTGCATTTAATGAATGAAGCTTGTGATGTGTTCTATCCGAATGGTGGCGAGTTAAATTTATTAATACTGCCAGATGTACAAGCCATTATGGAACTGCTGCAGATTAATGCAACTAAAATCTCCTTGCTTAGCAAATTATGTGAGCTAATGGATAAGCTGGAGCGCTACTTTTTAAAGCAACGGATTGAAAGAACTACAGTGGTAGAAACCTTGCCAATCCAGATAGCTAAAAAAATTGAAGCTTTAGTTGCGGTACAGTTGGGTGATGAAGAGATACCAGGAAATTGGTTTGAGGGTATTGCGGATACAATGGGGTTCAGCCTTAGACATTGTCATCGCGTATTCCAGAAAACCTATCATATGGCGCCACGGGATTATTTGGCTGCCATTCGCCAACAAGAAGCGATGCATCTCTTGCTTAATAGTGATGAATCCATCGAGTGGATATCGCGAAGAGTGGGCTATAGCAATGTTCAAAGCTTTATTCGCCAATTTTCTAAATGGACAAGTTTGACGCCAGGAGGCTTCCGCAAAAAGAAAGCAACAGAGACGATCTATCTAACCCCCTTTGAGCTGAGATGATTTAAATGCACTTTCTACGTTTTTATATGCGGGATGAGATAAGCATGAGATGGTGTGTCTCATTGACATTTAACTCAAATGTCTTTATTGTGTATTAATATACATTTAAATGTATTAATATACATACGAGGTGAACAAGTTGCAGCATCTTCTATCTTTAAAAGAATTAAATAAGCCTGATCTATTCGCTATTATTCAAAAGGCGATTGAAATTAAACTTAATTCAAGGTCTTATTATCAAGCCTGTGAGCGAAAAGGTTTACTGATGCTTTTTCAGAAAACCTCTACCAGAACTAATTTATCTTTTCAGTCAGGGATTAATCAAATGGGTGGGTATAGTGTGCCGCTGGATTGGGATTCCAGCAATTTCAGCATCTCGCCAATTCAATATGAAGCTCGATATGCTTCACGAAATTGTGATCTGATTATGGCAAGATTGAAAAAACATGCAGATTTACTGGAGTTAGCTAAATATTCGAGTGTTCCAGTAATCAACGGCTGTTGTGAGAAGTATCATCCATGCCAAGCATTGGCTGACTTAATGACGATTTATGAGGTATCAGGTACCTTCAAGGAAATAACCGTTACTTATGTAGGCATTCATAATAATGTTGCCAATTCATTAATAGCAGGCTGTATCACATTAGGAATCAACCTATTATTGGTAACCCCAATTATCAATCAGCCCTCTTGGGATGAAGAGCTTATGCAATCAGCTTACAAAAGCGGGCATATAGAGAGTGTCAAAAGCTTAGAGGCTGCTATCGCGAAGTCAGATTTTGTTTATACGGATACTTGGGTGGATATGGAGCACTTTACCAACAAGGAGTATGAAGAAGAAAGGATGAATAGAGTTCAAACTATGATGCCTTTTCAGATAAATCGGAAAAGCTTAGCGGGATATTCTCCCTACATCATGCATGATATGCCTATTCATCCTGGATATGAAATGGAGGAAGAGTTAATTGAATCTGAGAAATCGATCATCTACCAGCAGGCCGAGAATAGAATGCATGTTCAAAAAGCATTGATGCTATATCTGCTTGAGAGTTAGTATTTTAAGGTGTATTCTTGCTGCGCGAGCTTTCAAAAAGCGTATACCATTCCGTGCGAGTCATCATTTTGGATTGATGGACGGCATCTCGGCAAGCAAGTACACGATCTGCATTGGCCGTACCGATTACAGGCTGAATAAGTGCGGGGTGGCGCATTAACCAACCCAAGACAATGGATTCAGGAGTCGTATCTTTTTGTTGCGCCATACTCTGAACAAGCTCAGCTGTACGAATCTCACTCGGCGTAGCTTGCTCGGATGGTTTTCCGGAGAATCTCCCTTGGGCCAGGGGCCCCCATGCTTGAATTTGGATATTCTCTGTTTGGCAGTGCTCCATGATTCCATCGGCGAAATTAATATTTGCACCTTCTTTTTGGTTAACAAGAACGCCTTGTTCTACCCAATCCAGACGAGCGAGACTCATCTCAAGCTGATTCACGACTAACGGCTCGGGTAAAGCTTGCTGGATAAAGCGGATTTGTGCAGCACTCATATTAGAAACGCCAAAATGACGCACTTTACCGGAAGCTTTGATTGCTTGGAATGCCTCGGCTATTTCCTCGGGTTCCATTAAAGGATCTGGACGATGGAGCAGATACACGTCTAAGTATTCTATGCCCAAACGCTGCAGGCTCGCATCAATCGAGTTTAAGATATGCTCTTTAGAGAAATCAAAGCGCTGCGGGAGAACATCATCTTTCATACGAATTCCACATTTGGATTGTAAAATCATTTGTTTGCGCAGCTCAGGCTTATTCTTAAATATCTGACCGAACACTGCCTCAGCCTTGCCAAATGTATAAATATCAGCATGGTCAAACATCGTAATTCCAATTGAAAGAGCTGCATCTATAGCTTTCTCTGCTTGGAGATAATCTTCTTTCGTCAGCGCATTATGATTCCAGCCTCCACCAAGTCCCATGCATCCAAACGCTACACGGCTATTAGAAATCCCACGTTTTTCCAACGGCATTAATTTCATCGTTAAGTTAACCTCCTAAGTTCGTACTTGTTCCATTATAACCCTATCGATTAAGCGATTCACGACCGATTCCAGACGCCAAGATGTTTAGCTTAAAGGTAACAGTGCCTAAAGATATACAAGCTGATAAGCCTTTTAATGTTGAGGGTGTTATGGTTAATGATTCTGGTCGTTCTTGGGAGATTAGCCATGGTGCAGATATGTTCAATTATATTATTTATGATAAAAATGGAGAAGTTGTCCTCCAAGATTCAGAATTGCGGATGGTTAATGCCATAGGAATTATGAAGCTTTTAAAGGCAAATGAAGCTTATGTTTATGATGGTGAGGGTCATGTTTAACCTAAATTAAATGAATTTACTTTACATGCAGGAAACTATAAAATTGTATCAAAAGCAACCTTCAACATTAATCAAGCCGGTAAAGATACTGAAATCGTTATAACATCAACACCTGTAGAAATAAAACTAGCGCCTTAGTAAGATCATTTTAAGCAAAAGAGGAATCTAAAATGAAAGCCTTATGTGCAGTTGATACGACAATAAAATTTTCGGATGATGAAAGTGATAAGCTAGATCGTTATTTTGATATTGCTTTTGTTGATTTTTCTAAACCGATTGATACCGAAGTAGCTGAAGCCGAGCTGCTATTAATCCACTCTAAAATCCCGAATGAAGTGCTTAGAAAATTCGTGAATTGCAAATATGTTTTGGTTAGAGCTCATAATATCGATTACATCGATGCTAAACTCGCAGCTGAACTAGGAATTTCAGTTAAGGGAATTCCTCAGGTTGGTGCAAATGCGGTTGCGGAGCATACTTTCTCGCTGATTTTTGCCTTGGCTAAACAAATTATTCCTTCCGATCTCAATATTAAAGCCGGAAAATGGAGGGAGGGTTTAACACCAAATTATGAACTCTACGGCAAGAAATTAGGGATTATTGGATATGGTGTAATTGGACAAATGGTTGCGAGTATAGGTAAAGCCTTAGGTATGGAAATATTAATTTCTGCTAATGGCGATAGTAAAGAGACGGATAGAATACCGCTTGACGAACTTTTGCAACAAGCGGATATTGTGACCCTGCATGCTTCTACAAAAATAGGAAATGAGCAGCTAATTAACAAAGCACGAATCGCTCTGATGAAAGAGAGTGCTATATTTATTAATACAGCTAGAGGAAAACTGCTAGATTATGCAGCGTTAGAAGCAGCTTTACAGAGTGGGAAGCTTGGGGGAGCAGGACTGGATGTTTTTGCCGAAGAACCGATTCGCAATCTAAGTATTACTCAATTATCTAATGTAATTAGTACCCCTCACCTTGCTTTTTATACGGATCGCACGATTTCAATGATGAATGATCATCTTATTAATAATGCTATTCAATACTTTGAAAAAGACTTGGTATTAGTTAAACCGTCCATTGAATATCAGGAGGAGTATAATAAATTTTATCAAGAGTGGAAAAGCACGGGAGAGGATATGGTTCCTTGGGTGATTGAGCAGGATCCGTCGAATTTTGAAGAATATATTGATTTCTTATTTTCCCAAGACTCCGAAGATAAACTTCTCGTTAATGACTTCGTCCCACATTCTACTTATTGGTTAGCTGACTCTCAACATAGAATTCTAGGAGCAGTCAATATCCGGCATAGGCTAAATGAAAGGCTCTCTAATAGTGGCGGACATATTGGATATGGGATACGACCAACTACTAGACGAATGGGTTTTGCAAGCAAGCTTTTAGCATTAGCTTTAGATAAGACTCAAGAGTTAGGGATTTATCGAGTGCTTGTAGTTTGTGATAAAGGGAACATTGGCTCTGAGCGAACAATATTGAAGAATGGAGGCATATTTGATTCTGAGTTTATTGAAGAAAGTGGAAATATCGTTAAAAGATTCTGGATCAATTGCTAACCCCCTAGAGAATTCTCTAGAGGGTTAGGCTGGTTAATAAAAATTCCAAGTAAAGTCCTTATATGAGCTAGGTTTGTTATCCTCTGCCAATGATACATGGGTTGTTCTTCCTTGGCTTTCCTCCGACACACTTAGAATTCTCCATTGGTATTCTCCTTGTTCATAATTATAAGTTTCCCCGTCATCATCGAACAAAAGGAATTCTCCGGCAGCTTTGCCATAGTGGCGAATTTCGATGGAGACCTCTTCTCCTGCGGCAGGTGCGTTCAATCTGACTGGCATAAGCGGGACTATGCCTCCATTGCGTACGAAAACGGGGATTTTATCTAATCCTGCTTGTACCTTAATGGAACGACCACCTTCAAAACATTCGCCTGATTCAAAATCAAACCAATCACCAATAGGCAAAACGACTTTCCTTGAAGATTCTCCTGCAAAAAGTGGGGCGATAAGCAAGGAATCACCCATCATATATTGATCATCCATATCTGATGTTATTCTCTTACCATAGGCAGCTTCATGAGAATCAAATTCTGTAAGCGTTGAATTTTGCTGATCGAGATTCATTTCATGAGCTTGTCGACAGTTTAATTCTGTCCCCATTTCAAGCTCCATCGCCCGAAAAGGTGGGGTTCCATCAAAATGATAGCGAGCAAAGGCAGAATATAAATAAGGCATTAACTGCATACGCAGCTCTAAATATTTGCGGACTATTGGCTCAGTCTCTCCATAGTTCCAAGGCTTTACACCGCTAGCCCAAGCATTCAACATAGCTAATGGAGAGAAACAAACGGTCTGCAGTCTGCGAACGAAATCCTCATCCGTATCGGTTTCACGCAGTTCAGGTGTCCAGAGTAACCCGCTAAAGCTGGCGTTGCACAAGGCTCGGACAAATTGGCGATGATCGTATAAATCGGAATAAAGCACATAGGGAAATGAGGCTGCACCCGTGGAGGAAGCTCGCACTAATCCGTAGGTTCTTTGATTGCGCACATGGAACATTTCAGTCGTCATTTTTTGGAGAAGAAGTCCGTAAACCTGGCGCATTTGCTCACCATCAAGTCCAGATGGAAAAGTTGCATGAGCAGGAAACATCCAAGAGGCACCTGTTAGCTCGCTGCCATCACATTCATCGATTTTATAGCCAGAAATACCAATATCGAGATGATCTGCTTCATGCTGTTTGATTAATATACGTTGGGCTTCTTCAAGGCTATAATCTGGAGCAAGTCCACCCCAAACGGTATGCGAGCCTGCGAATGGCTTTAAGCTCTCGTAAATTCTTGCTATTGGTGCCACATAAGGATTCTCCCAAAGATTCAGTCTAAAACCCAAGTCTTTCATAGCAGAAACGAATTTCTGCGGATCAGGAAAACGTTGATCTGACCATTCATAGGAGGTTGGATAACTATTGCTGTGCCAGCCTGGTTCTAGCCCGAAGACATCACAGGGCAGCTCGCGTTTGCGAAACTCGATAGCTTCTTCAATAGCTTTGGCTTCGTCAAAGAATATGGAAACGCGATGCCAGAATCCAAGCCCCCATCTAGGCGGAAGCGCACCTCCACCACAGAATAAATTATAGCGACGTACCACGTTTAGCATATTCGGACCGGCAAATAGATAAATTTCAATGCCTTGCTCATGAGGGATAACAATCTCTAATTGGTCGGATGTTGGAGTTGCCTGCCAATCCGAATCTGTGGAGCGGTCTCGGATCTTCGGTTCCAGAGTACTGTCTTTGCGAACCGTTGAACCACAATACATCGTCACAATTCTACAAGTATTGATGAGTAAACCGTATCCTTCACTAGAGATGTAGAAAGGAACTGGAGCATGAGTCTCACCGGTATCCTGGCGTGGATCACTATTAACACGCAGTACTCTTGTATAACCACGGTGGTTCATCCGCATAAACTGCAGACCTAAGCCATAAATATTCTCAGATTCAGTAAGGGGAAGGGTTAAAAGGGTTTGTTTCTGATTAATGATCGAGTCAAGTTGATAGGCAGCGGCTGGAAATTCTTCATCTCCCATGCGGTTTAAGCCTTCTAATGAGGGCTTATTTTGAAGTAAGGAAAGCGGTGTTACCTCATTGGGGTTACCTAAAATAAGCTTCCAAATGCCAGGTGCAACATAAATCCATTGATTCTTATTCGAGTTCATACTAAACATTCATCTCCTCTTAATCCTGATAACAAGTTGTTTAAAGAGTAGCATGTTTGTCAGGGAGAAGTCTTTGGCGCTGATTCAATTTTTTACACAATTCTAGGATTATTATTAATTCGGACTATAACCGCGAATCCGTTTGCGAAATTGACTTGGCGATTCAAGATAATGATTGGAGAATTGTCTCGAGAAATAATGGATCGTCGCAAAGCCTAGCTTTTCTGCAATGGAGGTAACCGATTGGTCGGTTTCGCGGAGCTCTTTTTTGGCTTGGGCAAGCTTGCAGCTATTGTAGTAATATTGCGGGCTGACACCGGTTTCCTTATGAAATAACTCATACAGATAAGCTTGACTAATCGAGAGCTGCCTAGCCCATTCTGCAATGGAGATAGTTTCATGGATCTGCTCTTCCATCCAAAGAATTAGTTTACGAATCCTTGGATCCGAAGGAGCAAACGGGTGGGCCAAATAATGAATATAATCGCTAAGGAAGGCTTCAAACAAGGAGCGCAAACGAATCTCAGTATCTACGCCACGATAATCAAAATGATCAATCACCGCTAAAAAAGTCTCAATCCATTTGGTGTTAACTGGAATAATTATTTGGGTAGGCAGGATAATGTCTTCCTTGAATTGAATGGCAGACGCACAAAGCTGGGGCTGGTAAAGCTCGGTTTCATAGCAGTTTAATGCAAGATCACCTTTAAGCTTAGGTGTCGAATCCCATAAAAAATCGACATAAACCGAAGCATGTACCATCGGGTTGGCTACGTTGGCATGAAAGGTATGTTTAATACCGGGCTGAATGTAGAATAAGCTCCTAGCTGCTGCCTCGTAAGAAATTCCATCTATCGTAATTGTACCAAGACCACTTTTTATATAGATAAAAGAATGTACATAGGAAATACGCGGACCATTAGTATCGCCTGAACGGAACAAACAGTAATCGGCACCAAGTACATGAGTGCGTATTTCACTAAACGGTATTTGGACAATTGGCGGTTTCATGCTGCACCTCGTTTCATGACTGATCTCATTATATAGCAACTTCTGAATTATATGTACGTCTATTTATATATGAAAATGAAAGAAGGGTGTAATTGCAAAAGATGGATTTTAGAAGGAAATTAATCCTAATCATAATTGGTTTATTGATTGTCAGTTGGATTGCCTACATAAACGATAACCCTACCTATCCACAGCAATATCAATATCACAAGCTGCAAGCATCTAATGAAGTGATTTTGCATGTTTTAGAAACAAATCCGGAGAATGTACGTCTTCAAGCGATTAGCACAAACGTAACTAAGACCACTTATTATGGAATCAATGGCGGTTTCTTCTGGGAGGGCACACTCCTAAGTATTGCGGTAATTAATAATAAGCCAGTTCAAGGAGTAACGGGTCAATATGGTTCCGGTTGGTATAATACGGGGACTGACAATAAGTTTAAAAGAGGCACTTTGGTCTGGGACGGTTATTTGAAGCGTTTCTCCGTTCAACTGGCTGGTAAGGCTAGTGAGCTATTCGTTGCGGACATTGATAATTACTGGGCACAAGGTGGAGTAAGCATGTCCTTAGTCGAAGATTTCAATTGGCAGAATGAAATAATCCTTGAGAAAATGCCTTCCTATGACGAATTACATATGCGCTCAGCGCTTGTTTATGATGCATATCAACAATTGTATATGATTGTGACTCCAACACCATGTACGATTGAAGAGTTTAGAAATGCTATTATTGAAAAGCTAGGAAACCGGAGATTAGTAGATGGGATATTCTTAGACGGTGATGGTTCTTCGCAGCTCAAAAGTAGGCAAGCTAAACTATCGGGTGATCATCGGCAGGTTTATCAGATGCTGCGGTTGGTTGAATAATTAAACGGAATCGAAATATTATTGAATATTTATTCATGGAAATGCATATCAAAATCAGAGCTAATGATTATGGTTTCCAAGCTTCCTTTAGACCTGTATCCCCATGGCTCAGCGAACAGATAACTAGGGAAAAGACTACTTTTCAAGGTTTTTTCGGCTTAAATCTCAAACTGAGTGAAAGGGATACAGGTCATAAGGATTGAGAAAGTCATAATTAGAATGCGAGCAATTTATATCATGAATTAGGACTCATTATAGAAGCCTTCTTATAAGCCGCTGGAGTCAAACTAGTAATTCGTTTAAACATGCGATGGAAATGAGGTAGGCTTTCGAAGCCGCAGCTTTCAGCGATAAGGCTGATGTTGCTGTCGGTTTCAAGTAAAAGCTCCTTGGCGCGAATAATTCTCTTAGTGGTGATATATTCCGTTATGTTCATGCCAGTTAGCTTCTTAAAAACACGGCTAAAATGAGCAGGCGAGATGGAAGCTTTCAAGGAAAGTGCGGCTAAACCAACATCCTGCTCTAAATGCTCATCTATATGGAATAATATTTTTTTCATCCAAAGGGGTTCGGTTGTTGAATCTGTTTGAATATGCGGGCTGTCTGTATCCGAACCACGACTTAGCTGAAGCAGCATGTGCTGGAGATCGAGGATAATCGAATGCCGATAGCCTGTTTTTTTGTGTTCAAGCTCATGCTGGATATGATCCAAACAAGACTCTATTATAAGCTGCATCGAGAGCTGTAGAGGGATCTGGTAATTTCTATGTATCTTACTTTGTTCATAACAATTCAAATATGAAAAGGAATCACCAAGTGATACTTGCTGGACTAATAAGGGGCTGAAGAAAATAGCGGTGGAGGTAACCGGATTATCTTTATCTGGAAAGGCACGATGGATTGTATCGCCGGGAATAATAAAAACGTCGCCTTTGCGCATCTCATAAAAGGTTTGATTAATAAAAAATGTCCCTTTTCCCTCATATACATAAACCAGCTCATACCAATCGTGCAGATGATCGGGAAGCTCGCTTTGCGGATTTTTGGTGTCTCGATAATTATAGGCAAAAGGAAAGGCTTGACCAGATGCGAACTTTTTGCGAATAGGATCCATAGGGAGCTCCTTAGTAACAATAATAATCTGATAATAGCAAAAAAGAGTACAAATATGCAAGGATTAGCTATTTTATCTTTACCTATTGCTGTTAGAATAGAGAGAAGTAAACTTATGCAAGGAGTGACTGAGGATGAGTTCAATCCGGATTGATGCCCATCAGCACTATTGGAGCCTGGCAAGAAATGATTATGGTTGGATCACACCAGAGCTGCCAGTATTGTATCGAGATTTTCTACCAGAGGACTTAGCACCACATTTGCAGAAGCATAACTTACAAGGAAGCATTGTTGTCCAAGCTGCAGCCACTTTGGCAGAAACAGAGTATCTATTAGGGCTGAGCGACACCACAGATGAAATTCTAGGTGTTGTTGGCTGGCTAGATCTCGAGGATCCTAATTATCGTGAGCATTTCACTGCTTTCAATAAGCATCCGAAGTTTGTTGGCTTTCGTGTGATGATTCAAGGTCAACCAGATGCCAACTATATACTCGAACCAAGCTTTATTGAAGCAATGCGTTTTTTTGCAGAAAAACAGGTTCCCGTTGATTTATTATTGAGCTCTCATCAGTTGGATGCAGTTGTTAAACTATTAGCTGAAGTACCTGGATTACGGGCGGTTATTGATCATATTGCTAAACCGCAAATTGCCGCTGGAATTATTGAGCCATGGAAAAGCCAAATGGCAGCTATTGCCCAATTCCCAGGGATCTATTGCAAAATATCTGCGATGGCAACAGAAGCGGATCATAATAATTGGCAGTTTAGTGATTTCACGGCTTATATTCACCATGTTATTGATGTTTTTGGCAAAGAACGGATTATGTTTGGCAGTGATTGGCCAGTTTGTTTGATCGCCGCAAGCTATGATGATGTTATAAATATATTATTGAAATCGCTTCCCGAATCGTGGTCGGAGACGGATAATGCTAAGTTATTCGGTGAAAATGCCGTAAATTTCTATCAATTTAAGGGGGGAAATAAATGAAATATCGCAAGCTTGGCAGAACAGGATTGGATGTCTCAATATTAAGCTTCGGTGCGTCTTCACTAGGTTCTGTTTTTCGTGACATTCAAGAGGATGAAGGCATTCGTACGGTGCATACGGCTGTAGATATGGGAATTAATCTAATTGATGTATCGCCTTATTATGGGTTGACCAAGGCTGAAACTGTCTTAGGCAAAGCGCTTAAAGAAATCCCGCGAGATAAGTTTATTTTGTCTACAAAGGCTGGACGGTATGGAAATGATAATTTTGATTTCTCTGCGAAAAAAATCACCAGCAGCTTGGAAGAAAGCTTGGCTCGCTTGAATACGGATTATGTGGATATTTTGCTGCTGCATGATATTGAGTTTGGTTCGTTTAAGCAAGTGATTGAAGAGGGTATTCCAGCTTTACATAAATTGAAGGAGCAGGGCAAGATTCGTTATTTTGGTGTATCTGGCCTACCGATTAAGGTGTTTGAGAAAACGTTGTCTGTAACAGATGTGGATGTTATTTTATCCTATTGCCATTATTCTTTGAATGATACGGCCTTGCTAGATCTGCTTCCTTTATTAGAAGCAAAACAGGTAGGGTTAATGAATGCATCACCCTTATCCATGGGACTGCTAAATGGAAGGGACATTGCCGCTTGGCATCCCGCTTCAGAAGAAATTAAGCAAGTCTGTCTAAAAGCAGCAGCTCATTGCGCTGGCAAAGGTGCGGATCTAGCAAAATTAGCCGTGCAATATTCGGTGCAGAATGAGAAAATCCCGACAACTCTGGTCAGCACAGCAAGTACGCTTAACATTAAGAAAAATATAGAGTGGACCGATGAGCCCATAGATGAGGGATTGCTTCAGGAGGTCTTAGAAATTCTAAAGCCCGTGCATAACTTAACCTGGCCTAGCGGCCATCCCGAATATCAATAGGAAAGGAAGTTAACGATGAAAACGATCGTATGTGTTAAACCAGATGAATTTTTACTGACTGAAACGGAGATTCCTGTTGCCGAAGCTGGTGAGGTATTGGTTAGCATCAAGCGGATTGGCATTTGTGGTACTGATCTTCATGCCTATAAAGGCAACCAGCCTTTCTTTTCTTATCCCCGCATTCTGGGGCATGAGTTGTCTGGAATTGTCGTAGCAATTGGCAGCGATGTAAGTGATTATAAAGCTGGTGATCAAGTAACGGTGATGCCGTATTTGGAATGTGGTACTTGTATTGCTTGCCGAAATGGCAAAACAAACTGCTGCACAAACATGAGAGTATTAGGTGTGCATATAGACGGTGGGATGCGTGAATTCGTGGCAATTCCAGCCGACCACCTGCTGCATACAGATGGATTGACGCTTGATCAATCAGCAATCATAGAGCCTTTGAGTATTGGAGCCCATGCTGTAAGAAGATCGGAGCTTAAACAGGGTGAATTCGCGCTGGTTATTGGCGGAGGACCTATTGGCTTAGGTGTAATGGCGCTTGCTAAACATCGCGGAGCCAAGGTGATAGCAATGGATATTAACGAGGAGCGTCTGACGCTTGCCAAAAGCTGGGCGGGAGTAGATTATACCGTAAATGCGTTAAACAATCCGAAGGATACTTTGGCTGAAATCACAGGTGGAGAATACCCAACTATTGTTTTTGATGCAACAGGTAATGCTCGCTCGATGGCAGATTCTTTTCAATATGTTGCTCATGGCGGAAAGCTAATTTTTGTTGGTTTAGTGAAGACAGATATTACGTTCTCAGATCCTGAATTTCACAAACGAGAATTGACCTTGATGGGCAGCCGTAACGCGACTCGTGAAGATTTTGATACAGTCATGCAAGCTGTAAAAAGCGGCTCGATTGATGCCGAGAGTTATATTACCCACCGCGTGGGCTTTGAACAGTTAATTGGCCAATTTGAATCTTATCTTAACCCGGAAAACAAAGTACTCAAAGCGATGGTTGAGCTGTAACAGCAAATTATGCAGGAGGAATAAACAATGGTAGATTACACAGGTTTAGCTGAGGCAATGAAAGCAGGAAATATTAGTACACTATCAAATGGTGACGTAAAAATATATAAAAGCTCTTTTTCAGTAAATGAAAAAACACAATTGGTGATGATTAAAGAGGCGAATATAAAATATCTTATTGCAACAGGCGAAGGTGCTTTATATGATGCATTAGAAGGATCAATTGAGGGCAATGTGAAAAAATGCCCAACATCACATGCGAATCGCCTTGTGCTTAATCAATATTTTGACTATACAGTACCACGTGCTTTTGGAACGGAGATTGCAACGATTGGACTTGGGGATCGGCTGGGGATTGCTTCACCTGGTCATATTCAAACCGTTCGTGGGCATGACATCCGGCCGATTCTGGCACAGCAAAGTATCCGTGAATTAGCTTTAACAGGGCGCGATTATAAACAGGTTATCGATGCATCGGCATTTGCTGTTTTTCAAGAGGGCTATAAAGATGGGTATGGCGCGGATGGTGATCATCTCAAGGTAGAGGCTGATATTCGCATGGCGCTGGATTTGGGCTTTACGATGCTTACGCTTGATTGCTCCGAGAAAATTGATACGACCATTGAAGTCGCAACAGATGCGGTTTTAGCAGAGAAATATGTGCTGTTGCCTGAAGCGGTTCGTACGCATTACGAAAACCGTTATTTGGACCAATCTTTTCAAGCAGCCGGTACTACTATTTCTTTTGACCGTCCGACATTAATTAAAAATGTGTTGATCTATAGCCAAGCAATTGATTATATGAAGCATATTTATCGCAGCTATATTGAGCATGCCTCGCGTGAGATTGACTTTGAAATCTCGATTGATGAAACGTCGACTCCAACCGCTCCAGAATCTCATTTTTTCGTGGCGCATGAGCTTTATGAGGATGGAATCAAAATTTATAGTATGGCACCGCGCTTTTGTGGGGAGTTTCAAAAAGGGATTGATTATATCGGAGATATTGCCCAATTCGAAAGCGAACTCGCGATTCATGCTGGCTTAGCAGATGATTTTGGCTACAAATTAAGCATTCATTCCGGAAGTGATAAGTTTAGTGTCTTTTCGTTAATTGGCAAGTATACTAAAGGTAGGTTCCATATTAAGACTGCTGGCACCAACTGGCTGGAAGCCGTTCGTACGGTAGCCAAAGTAAATCCAAGCTTATATCGAAGTATGCATAGCTACGCTTTGGCACATTTTGAAGAGGCGAAAGCTTATTATCACGTGACAACAGATATTAGCAAAATCGTGCCGTTAGCAAGTGTAGCGGATAGTGATTTGGCAGATACTTACATGAATGAAGACAATGCGCGTCAGCTGATTCATATTACTTATGGGATTCTTTTGCAGGCTAAGGACGAGCAAGGAAAGTTCTTATTCCGTGACGTATTCTATCTAACTTTAAGTGAACAGGAAGAGGCTTTTGAACAATCACTTGTCTCCCATATCGGTAAACATTTAGCCTTGCTTGGCAAATAACCCGTTAAAAGAAGGAAAATATTATGAATATTCTACATCAACTAGTTAAAGATATTCCCATCCCAGCTATGATTAAAATCCGCCAGAAATTCGACGCAACTAAGCTAGAGAATCCAATCGAAGTATTGCGGCAAGAGCTGCAAAAGCCGGGGGCTGTGGATCGTATTCTTCATGGACAATCGGTAGCGGTCGCAGTAGGTAGTCGAGGGATAGCGCATATCGCGGAAATTACTAAAGCGACAATTGATGCGATTCGCGATGCGGGTGCACATCCCTTTATTGTTCCTTGCATGGGAAGCCATGGGGGAGCAACTGCTGAAGGGCAAACCGAGGTTTTGAGCCATTTTGGCATCACAGAAGATCTGATGGGAGTCCCGATTCGCTCCTCTATGGAAGTGATCGAGCTTGCGAAGCTGCCGAATGGTTTGCCGATTTATGTTGATCGGATTGCGTCTGAAGCGGATGCTATTGTGGTAATTAATCGCGTGAAGCCACATACAGCTTTTCGAGGTGCAGTAGAAAGTGGCATTCTCAAGATGATCGCCATTGGCTTAGGCAAGCAAAAAGGTGCGGAGGCTTGTCATCAGCTTGGGTTTAAATATATGGCGGAGAATGTCCCAGCTATGGCGAAGGTGATGATTGAGCTTTTGCCGATTGTTTTTGGAGTAGCTTTGGTGGAAAACGCCTATGATGAAACCTGTCGTGTTGAAGTGCTGCCTATTGAAATTGTCGAATCCAGAGAGCCAGAGCTGTTAGAAGAAGCCAAAGCCCGCTTGCCCAAAATATTATTTTCTCAATTAGATGTGCTTGTCATTGATTATATTGGTAAAAACATTAGTGGAGATGGCATGGATCCGAATGTGACAGGCAGGTATCCAACTCCTTATGCAGCGGGCGGTCCCGATGTTTCTAAGATGGTCGTATTGGATTTGACGCATGAAACTAAAGGCAATGCAAATGGGGTAGGGACAGCTGATTTTACAACAAGAAGGCTAGTGGATAAAATGGATCTGGATGCGACTTATGCCAATGGACTAACTTCAACTGTTTGTGCACCAACCAAAATCGCTACTACGCTTGCCAATCAAGAGGATACGATTAAAGCAGCGATCAAAACCTGCAATGTTCTGGACTATACGACCTGTCGGTTGGTGAGAATTCAAGATACTTTGCATTTGGGCGAGATTGAAATTTCGACTACTTTGCTTGAGGAAGCAAGGCAACAGGCGGATATTGAAATATTATCGGACTCCTATATGTGGTCATTTAATGAAGAAGGGGACTTATTCTAGATGCAGGCTGTTGAGAAGAAGTATGTTGTTGCCGTTGATATCGGGACAACCAGCACTAAAACCTTGCTTGTAGAGCGTTCAGGCTCTATACGTGCGGAGCATTCAATTGGATATGGGATTATATCGGAGCTTCCAGGAAGAGCCGAACAGAATCCTGCTGAAATATATGAAGCTGTGATTGCGGGAATTCGCGAAGTCATTGCTTCTTCTCGCGTTCAAGCGAACGAAATTCTATGTGTATCCTTCAGTTCAGCGATGCATAGCTTGATTGCTATAGATGCGCAGTTTAATCCATTGACTCAAAGTATTATTTGGGCGGATAGCCGGGCTGTTTTGCAAGCGGATCGTTTGAAAAAAAGCACTGAAGGTCACGAGGTATATTTGCGAACAGGCACTCCATTGCATCCCATGTCTCCGTTAACTAAGCTGATGTGGTTAAAAGAAAATGAATTTGTTATTTTTGCTAAGACGGCTTGGTTTGTTGGGATTAAGGATTACATTCTGGCTAAGCTTTTTGGTCGAGTTGTGATGGATTATTCGATTGCTAGCGGCACCGGATTATTCAATTTGGCTGCATTAGCTTGGGATGCGGAAGCAATGCGAATTGCTGGTGTTTCCGCTGATCGGCTGCCTGAGCCTGTACCTACAACCTATCGGTTGCTGGGCTTAGATGCTTCTGAAGCGAAACGAATGGGAATTGAGCTGGATACTCCGTTTGTTGTCGGAGCTGCTGACGGAGTGTTGGCGAATCTAGGTGTTGGCGCATATGAGCCAGGAATTTTTTCAGTTTCTGTTGGGACAAGCGGGGCTGTGCGGACGGTTGTTTCAAAACCAATTGCTGATCCCAAAGGCCGTCTTTTCTGTTATGCATTAACGGAAAATGCATGGGTAGTTGGCGGAGCGATTAATAATGGCGGAATCTTGTTTCGTTGGGTGCGGGATGTGCTAGCGACTGAAGAAGCAGCAGAAGCCAGACGTCAAGGCTTGGATCCTTATGATTATTTAGCAGCTTTAGCGGAAAAAGTCCCTGCTGGTTCAGAGGGGTTATTGATGCTGCCGATGTTAACTGGTGAACGAGCTCCTCATTGGAATGCTAATGCGCGTGGTGTGTTTTTTGGATTATCGCTAACGCACGGGAAAGCGCATATGATTCGTTCTGTGCTTGAGGGAGTTGTTTATGGACTCTATTCCGTCGCTGCTGCGCTTACAGAGGTTGTTGGACCAGGTAAAGAAATTCGTGCTTCAGGTGGATTTGCAAGATCGATATTCTGGCGACAGATTATGACTGATGTGTGGGGAATGCCCTTGGTTGTTCCAGATGTAATCGAAAGCTCTGGCTTAGGAGCAGCTTACTTGGGTTTAATTGCGATGGGTGAGGTAAGTGACTTTAGCGGTGTTCAAGCATGGATTCAAACAGGCACTGCCCATACGGTTGATATAGGTAACAACAAAGTGTATGGTCAGCTATTCCCGTTGTATGAGCAGGTTTATGACCGATTGAAGGATTCTTTTGATGATATTGCACGATTTCAGAATGGGGAGTGAAGTATAATGAATTTGTTTGATTTGACGGGGAAAACCGCTGTGATTATCGGAGGAAATAGCACGCTTGGAGGCACAATGGCTGAAGCCATTGCAGCACAAGGGGCTCAGGTCGCTATTGTAGGACGCAATATGGATAAATGTGAGGAAGTCTGCGCGAGAATAAGTGAGTTGGGTGGGCAAGCTAAATCTTTTTATGCCGATGCCACGAAAAAAGCCGATTTGCAGGCGGTACTCACAGAAGTCCTTGCATGGACTGGGCAAGTAGACATTCTAATGAACTGCCCGGGGATGAATAGTGCGACGCCTTTCTTTGATATAGAAATGGAAGAATGGGATTCTATCATGGATGTGAATTTAAAAGGTGTGGTGCTTGCCTGTCAGATTTTTGCGAAGCAAATGATTGATCAGGGTCAAGGCGGCAGCATTATTAATATTTCTTCGGTTTCCTCTGGTCCACCTCTATCACGTGTATTCACTTATTCGGCCTCCAAAGCAGCTGTTAATAATGTAACCCAATTTCTAGCACGCGAATTTGCGCCCCATCGGATTCGGGTCAATGCCATTATCCCTGGCTTTTTCCCAGCTGAGCAAAACCGCAAAATTCTCTCGCCAGAACGCATACAGTCTATTATCGGGCATACGCCAATGGGACGATTCGGTGAAGCTAAAGAGCTGCAAGGCGCAGCGGTATTCCTTGCCTCTGAGCAAGCGAGCAGCTTTGTCACAGGTACATTTCTCCGCATAGATGGCGGATTTGGTGCAATGACAATTTAGTATGCAATTTGTATTTGAAGGATTTACAATCGGGCTGTAACGCTAAGAAATGAAGCTAATAAAAAAGCCCCAATAATGCTCATTGGTTAAGACACTAGGTGTCCACCAAAGAGAACTATTGGGGCTTAATCTGTTACTTGAAAGTCACTTTAGAAAGGAGCAATGTTTGAGCCAGGCACAACAACTCTTGTGCCAATTCCTGGTCCAGTCCAACCTACGGAGAGATGATCTCCGCCAGATGATTCTTTCTGTAAAACTTCAATATAATAGCTTTGGCCAGCAACCATGCTGATATTGCCAGAGGTTTGATAAGAGTAAGTGCTCCAGTTATCTTCGGGTGTGTAGTCTATAATATACCCAACTAAGACTTTGTTGGCCGGAGAACTGGTAGTACTGATCCATAATTCACAAGCATTATCACCAGCAACAGAGAAGGTGTAAGTGCCCGTTGTGGATGGAACGATGTAACCACGGATGCGTGTTCCGTAATTATCACCAAAATTAGAAGGTGCTTTTAAGCTGGTTAAGCTAGTTGTTCCGGTTGGAGTGGTTCCGACTGGGATACTGGCAATGGTATCTCCCGTTATTCCAGTCCAGTAATCACGAGTAATACTGCCTGTTCCGCCGGCTGCATTGGTGGTTACGCTTAATGCAGTGCTAGCTGCTGAGAGATTATTAGCTGCATCCTTGGCTTTTACTGTAAAGCTGTATGCCGTACTGGCTGTTAATCCTGTTACAGTGTAAGATGTTGCTCCTATTGCTGAGCCATGTAAAACTCCGCCTTTGTAAATCTCATAGCTGGTGACACCGACGTTATCGGTAGAAGCCGTCCATGTTAGATTTACCGTAGTCGATGTTTTGGATGGTGATGCCAAGCCTGTTGGTGTTGAAGGAGCCGTTGAATCCGCACCTGAGTTTGTTGTTACACTTAATGCGCTGCTTGCAGCTGATATATTGCCAGCCGCATCTTTGGCTTTTACTGTGAAGCTGTAGGCTGTATTGGCTGTTAAGCCTGTTGCTACAAAAGTTGTTCCGGTAGCTGAACCTGCTAACGAACTGCCTTGGTAAATGTCATAACCGGCTACACCAACATTATCCGTCGAAGCGGTCCAGCTTAAATTAACGGATGAGGTCGTTTTGGATGGTGAGCTCAAGCTGGTTGGCACGGTTGGTGCCTGTGTATCTCCAGTTCCGCCTGAATCACTGACATCACATGTTTTGTAGTATCCCGGTGCTGGATCACCAAGTGCATTATTACTGCACATAACTCCATTGGTGTAAGTGCCGAATACATAGGAGCCGTTAGCTCCATAACGGACATTTTTCGTGCCAGTGAAGCTGCATTGATTATTCTCTCCAGCGCAGTAAACCCAGCTTGCAGTCCCATTTGTAGTAATGCTCAAAGCACTGCTGGCTGATGAAATATTGCCTGCAGCATCTTTAGCTTTTACCGTGAAGCTGTATGCTGTATTAGCTGTCAGGCCACTAACTGCAAAGGTAGTAGCGCCAGTTGTCGACCCGATCATGACTCCACCTTTGTAGATGTTGTATCCCGTAACTCCAACAGCGTCAGTGGATGCTGTCCACGACAGGTTTACAGTAGTGTCGGAATTCGCAGGTGAAATCAAATTCGTTGGAGCAGTTGGAGCTGTGGTATCTCCGGAATTTGCATTTGTAGTTACGCTTAATGCACTACTGGCAGATGAAACATTGCCTGCTGCATCCCTAGCTTTAACCGTAAAGCTGTAGGCTGTGCTTGCTGCTAACCCAGTTACTGTAAATACAGTAGCATCTGTTGTCGAGCCTGCGAGAACGCCAGCTTTATAAATATCATAGCCTGTTACTGCAACATTATCTGTGGAAGCCGTCCAAGACAAATTGACAGTACTGCTGGTTTTTGAAGGAGACGTTAAACTTGTAGGAGCAGTAGGAGCCGTGGCATCTGCGCCTGTTGACGGTGTTAATTTGGCACCAGCCCAATCTGAATGGTCATAGTCCGCACCATTAATGCCTCCATCAGTCACAACAAGCTTCAATTGATTTACATTGGCTACACTGAGGTCAAAGGTTTTGGTAGCAGAAGCTGCAGTCATTAATCCGCTGTCATATACCTTATCTCCATCCATGAAAACCTGGAAGACAACGGATGCACTTGCATGAGTCACCTCATCGTCAATTCCGACTGCGGAAACAAATCGGCTATAGGCGCCATTCAAATTATAGATGATTTCTGAAGCTGCATGAGTGCCTAATCCTTTGGAGTAAGTTACACCATCCAAGCGAATCGGATTCTGGTCAGAGCTTAGATCCTTACGGACGCTCGCCCAGCCTGCAGTTGCCGAAACCCAGGTTAAGTCACTGAGATAAGTAATCGAGAGGACTGTTAAAGTTGTGACGTTTAATGAACTGCTGGCTGCTGAAGTGTTGCCCGCAACGTCTTTTGCTTTAACAGTGAAGGTATAAGCCGTATTGGCTGTTAAACCTGTAACCTTGAAGGAGGTTCCATTATCTCCAAGAGTTGTGCCTGCTAGAACACCATTTTTGTAGACTTCATACCCGTTAACAGTCACATTATCGGTCGAAGCCGTCCATGACAAATCAATGGTTGTATCCGTTTTACTTGGTGATGTGAGGCCTGTTGGTGCAGATGGAGCTGTTGTATCTGGTGGATTTGTTGTGACATTCAATGTGCTGCTGGCAGCGGATAGATTGCCGCTGGCATCCGTTGCTTTTACAGTGAAGGCATATGCCGTATTACCGACTAAACCACCAACCGTAAATGTAGTTGCACCATTGGTCGAACCTGCTATTGTGCCATTCTTGTAAATGTTGTATCCAGTAACGCCGATGTTATCTGTTGATGCATTCCAAGTTAAATTCACAGATGTTTCTGTTTTGGATGGTGATGTTAGACTGCTAGGTGTCGATGGCACTATTGTGTCTGGTGGACCTGAGCTAACAATGACGATTTGCTCCTTAATGCTCGCTCGGGCATTAGTGTTCCAAACGACAAGCGTGACACGGTATGTTCCTGCTTTCTGATAAGTGTAGGTTACATTGTTTGAGGTAACCGGGATGCCTTCACCAAGATCCCATAAATTTTCTGCGATTGTACCCGTTCCTGCTGTAGATGTGTTAGTGAAGGTAACCGATGATCCCAATGAAACAGTGGTTGGCCCTGTAAAGTTAGCAGTCGGCTTCGTGTCGCTGAATCCGCGGGAAGTCAGCTGTGTATTGGTTCCATTCCCGCTAACTGTATTGCCGCTCCATTCCAAACTGGCTGCACTGGCTGGATATTGATCAATAGACTGAGCTGCGTTGCCAGTTATCGTATTATTAATAAAGCTGAGACGATCTGTTCCACCGGATGGCGTAATCTCAATGGCTTTGTTTCCATTGTTAATAATGGTATTGCTGTCAAAAGTCATGTTGACGGAATTGCCATGAATCCGAATCGCATTACCGTCGTAACCCGGATATGCGGCTTTAGGATTGTTGCGTTGAGTATTCTTAAAGGTGTTTTTATAGAAATACTGATACTGCTGAGGCGCTTCAGCACCTTCACCTTGGAGCTGCATCCCCCACATCACCATATTTTGAACCGTATTATAGCCCCAATATTGGTAGCTGCTGCCTGAGGATTGCTGCATACCAACCTGTTGGCCATTATCAACAGTGTTATCCGTTGTAATGGTATGTGCGGCCATTACTTCAAGTCCCATGCCTTGAACTGTACCATCGTTTGTACCAATAAAATTACGACGGACAGCATCATAGGAAGAACGCACGACACTCAGCCAATGATCGACATGATTGTCTTCCACAATAGCTCTGTTACAGTTTGTATGGAGCTCGATGGATAGTCCATGCTCGGCTAATCCTGAGCGAACAGCGGTATTATTCGAGACGGTAATGTCTTCGCAGCCATCATTAGCGAAGATGGCTCCGCGCCCAGACCCGTCTACATTGTTGCGTAATATCTTGGTTCTATTGGAGTTCCAGCCTGCACGAATCCCAGCTCCCCAAATTGAACCTACTCCCATCTCGTAAAAGTTGTTATCTGTAACGATGTTATCGTTTGAGTTGGAGATCATAATGCCGAATGGAGCGAATCCAGTTGTTGCATTTAAATTTTTGATGATATTATGGTGGAAATTATGGCTGCCTCCACCATCAGACAAGATCGCGGTTACAACGTTAGGATTGTTGTTTCCATCAATAGTGAGCTGGAATATTTCTTCGCCGGTCGTATTGCTGACATTAAACATATGGCCGGAAAAGGCAGGGCCAGCTTTAATAATTGCAGTAGCCGTGGCATCACCTTTAAACTTTATCCCTGATTTACCGATAATACTGCCAGAGATATAATAGGTGCCTGATGGGAATAAAACCGTATCACCTGATACAGCAGCTGTAACTGCGCTATTAATTGCTGTTAAATCGTCATTGGTATCCCCTCCGTTTGCTCCATAGGAAGTCACATTAAGGGTAGATGCGGCTTGAACACCTGGGAGCGGGAGAATAGGCAACAACAAAGAAAGCGTAAAAATCATCACAAATAAACGCGTGCGCAAAGTCTTTTTAGTTTTTTTCTTCAACATTCATCATTCATCTCCATTTCGTTTTTTAAATTGCTTGCAGATTGGTTTCTTGCTCCGCATGATTATTCAATCGTGGTGAACAACACTCCCATTCTTTATTTACCCGAATAATCGGGCTGTTTTATTATAAATCCGCATCAACTCCTTTGTGGATCAGATTATGTTTGCAACTCCACTATGCCAAACTCTGGACTGCAAAAAAACTGTACAATATTGGATTCCATGTAATTTACAGCAATAACAGCTATTATTTAATTCGAATCTATATATTATAAAAGAAAGCGCCTAACTTTTAATGTGCCACATATATCAGAGATAGAATTCAGATGTTATAATGCAGAAAAGTATACTTATAAAGGATGGATTGTTAAGGAGGCATGTAACAGTGAAGGTATTTGGGTTTTATAAATCAAAAAAATATTTGCAGCGAGTCATGTTTTCAATCATGCTCTCTATGGTTATTGTTTTGTTGGCATTATCTGTGGCTAATACTTATATTTTAGAGAAATCTGTGAAGAGCAATCAAGAGGAGTCCAATCTCAAGGTGCTCACCCAAATTCAGTATAACCTTTCTTATATGAATGAGATCATTACTCACTTGTCGAACTTCGTTTATAATGACAATCAACTGGTCCCATTAATGTTCGATACAGATTTGCCTAAGATGGATTTTATTCGCAGCTATCAGGAAATGTCCAAAGTATTGGATAGCTCATCCTTCTTGCACTCCATGGTCATTTACAATTTTAAACAGGATGAACTATATGGTACAACAAGTGCGTTTATGCTTGATGGTGGCGTAACTAAACAAAAGATACGCAATTGGTTGATTAATTCAACGGATGATCGTCCTACTTCACGACTTATCCCAGTTAGCTTAGAGCATGATGAGGGACAAATAGATGCGTTTGCTTTTATTGTTACGAAGACACTAAAGCCTTTTTCGCATAAAGAATCGGCAATTGTCCTCTATATTAAATCGGATTGGGTTTTCGATAGCTTAAAGAAAATGAATGTAGTAAGCAGCCGCGAGCAAGGCGAAATATTCATTGTAGCTGAGGACGGTCAGCTCTATTCTGCTAATCATAATAAAGCGGAGACCAGCAAACAGGATCAAAGCTATATTAAACAAGTAGTCAATGACGATAAATTGGCAACTAATCAACAATCTGGTTTTGTGATAGTGAAGATCGCGGGCAAAAAAAGCATGGTGTCCTATATGGAAAATGATAATCGCAATTTATCAATTTTCTATATTCAATCCTATGACAAGCTAATGGAGCAAGTCACTCGAACTCGAATCACATCTATTATAATAGCCGGTGTGTTCCTGATCTTCTCCATTGGTTTATCCATATGGCTTTCCTATCAGCTCTATCATCCTATTGAGAATATGCTGAAACGCATTCGACTGCATACCTCGGATGATAGACAAAGCGGGTTTAAAACCGGGGATGAGCTGCAAATGATGAGCGAGAATTACATGAAGCTATCGAGTAAGCTCCAAGAAATCAGTTCTGAACAGATAGTTAATAAATATTACATTCGTAAATTCTTAACCGACAGTCAAATGTTCTCCCATAATGACATGCTAAGTTTAATAGAAAAACATGATTTGAATATATCTATTAGAGAGCAAATTAAAGTCTGTGTACTGAAGATTGATTATTATGCGGCTTATGACCGTAATACAACAAGCTCATCCAAGAAGCTTTACAGCTTTGCTATAGTAAATATTGCACAGGAAATAATGGCGAAGAGGTATCCTTGCGAGGCTGTTGAAGTACGTGGTGATCATGTGGTGTTAATCGTTTCTAAGAGCGAAAGTGATGAAGATATTACATTTGAATCGATAGTTCCATTAATTTGTGAAATTCAAGATACCATTGAGCGCTATTACAGCCTGAATCTTTCCTGTGGCATCAGTGATACGATCTCACAATTCTCTTATATCTCATCTGGCTATACACAAGCACTCCAACTTAGTCTATACAAAATAATTAAAGGCAATAAGTCAGTTATTACATCCGATGAAATTAAAGAAAACGTAGCCAATACCCAAACAAGCATACCTGAGACAATCGAAAAGAAATTGGCTGAAGCGCTTAAAAAAGGACAAATGACGGAAGCAGGAACCGAGCTGGAGAAGGCATTCTCGTTGCTCGCGAATTTCCGTTATGAGGATATCGTTCGCGAAATATCCAATCTAGCTTGGCTGATTAAGAACACAGCCCTGGATATTAAGAATAATCGCATTGTCCAATTCGCAGATGACATCGACTATATCCATTTAATTCCGCAGGAGAAAGAGACGCTTGAGGAAATGTTCTTCTCACTGCTGTCTGTTTGCTCCCAAATATGCGAAGGGCAGAAGCCAGCGAAAATGGAACGCAACGAGATGATCCTTGAAACGATTAAAGAACTAATTGAGCAAAAATACGCAGATATCAATTTAAGCCAGCAATCAATCGCTTTAAACGTCAAGCTTTCATCCGCTTATATTGGCACCTTATTCAAAGACAGTTATAGAATTTCAATCACAGAGTATATTAACGATGTTCGCTTAAACCATGTGAAAATGTATTTAGAAAAAGATAATTATACAGTGCTTGAGATCATGGATAAATGCGGTTACGCGAATCCCAGCTACTTTTTCCGGTTGTTCAAAGCAAAATACGGCAGTACACCTAAAGAGTATCGCATGAAAAAATCAATGTTCTAAGTAACTTTGAATATAAAGATTCCGCTAAAAACACCTCAATTCTGCATAAATGAGGTGTTTTTTTGTATTATTACGAAGAAAATGCACAAATTCGAACATGTTACATCCAAGGAGTGCACTATTTCGAAAATCGTATTCTATTCAGCAATCGGTGAAACATGGCATGATCGGAATCAGAAAGGAGGAGGTCACAATGGGTAAAACCCCACCCGCCAAAAAACGGTGGTTCGGCCAAGAGGTTATGCATCTGATTAAAAACAGGGAACTGTTGTCGATTGCATCTCCTGGCTTGCTATTCATTCTAGTTATTGGGTATCTACCGATGATCGGCTTGATTCTAGCGTTTAAGAGGTATAGGTATGATCTAGGTATACTCGGCAGTAAATGGGTAGGATTTGATAATTTCGAATTTCTATTTAAATCCCATGACGCCACCAGAATCATACGTAATACACTGCTCTATAACTGTGTTTATATTATTATCGGAACAGCCGTGGCTTTGCTCTTCGCCCTTCTGCTTAATGAGCTTACAGGACGAATGGTCAAGATATATCAGACAACGATGTTCTTGCCCTTCTTTATTTCTATGGTATTGGTTGGCTATATTACCAGCGCTTATCTGGATCATACGAATGGATTTCTGAATGCCATACTCAAGACAATTGGATTGGAACCACACAAATGGTACTTTGAAACAACTCCTTGGTTATTCATTCTCCCGGTTGTTGCGATTTGGAAAAGTGTAGGGTTCTCAACATTAATTTATTATGCAGGGATTATTGGAATCAGCAGTGATTATTATGAAGCTGCTAGGTTGGATGGAGCTTCACGGATTCAAATGATGGTTCATATTACCTTGCCA
Source organism: Paenibacillus psychroresistens (assembly GCF_009728935.1). Lineage (GTDB taxonomy): Bacteria > Bacillota > Bacilli > Paenibacillales > NBRC-103111 > Paenibacillus_AC > Paenibacillus_AC psychroresistens. The sequence continues at coordinate 2,389,876 of NZ_CP034235.1, forward strand.
TTAATAAAGCCATTAGTCATTATTCTCTTCATTCTTGGTCTCGGTAATATCTTCCGTGGAGACTTTGGCTTGCATTATTTTGTACCTAATAAAGTGGGTTTGAATTTTCCGACGACGGATATCATTGATACTTATGTATACAGAGCGTTGTCCAAAAACGGGAATATTGATTCCGCAACAGCAGTTGGCTTTCTACAATCCGTTGTTGGTTTAGTTACGATTGTTTCTGCTAATTTTCTAGTGCGTAAAGTAAATAAAGAGAACGCTTTGTTTTAATGGAGGAACCTATATGGGGAATGTAAAAAACAACAATTGGTTCATTAATGGTTTTTTTATAGTAATTTGTATATTGATGGCTATGCCATTTGTCCTGCTAATCGCTGTTTCTATCAGTACGGAAGCTAGCTTAACAGATTTTGGTTATCGTTTTATCCCGAAAGAATTTAGCTTGGAAGCTTATCGGATTGTGCTTGCTAAACCAGAGGTTCTACTCAGGGGTTATGGAGTAACGATATTAATTACTGTCGTTGGAACTGTGATATCTCTACTGCTGGTTTCGATGATGGCTTACCCGATTTCACGCAAAGATTTCAGGTATAACCGTATTATTACTTTTATTATCTTTTTCACCCTATTGTTCAACGGAGGATTAATCCCGTTCTACATTTTGATGACCAAGTACCTACATTTAAAAGACTCGTTGTTGGCTTTAATTATTCCATTGCTGATGAGTCCGTTTAACATTCTAATTATGAAGGGCTTTATGGATAAAATATCCATGGAAATTATCGAATCGGCTAAAGTGGATGGAGCCAAGGAAATACGAATTTTCTTCCGAATCATTATGCCGCTTGCAGTTCCTGCTCTTGCAACATTAGGGCTCTTCATTTCATTTGGTTATTGGAATGATTGGTATAACGCTTTGTTGTTTATCAGTAAGGATAAATTTATACCGCTGCAATTGCTGCTTGTTCGTATCATCAACCAAAGTGAATTTTTAGCTAACTCACCTTTGGCCGAAGCAGCGAGCAAACTGGAATATAGTGAATTTCCATCGTTATCTGTGCGGATGGCAATGGCCATTATGGCTGGTGGACCTATGCTGCTTATCTTTCCTTTCTTTCAGAAATATTTTGTCAAGGGCATTACAGTTGGATCATTAAAAGGGTAATAAACAAGGTATGTACTTTGCTTGTACAAACTGTCTGGAAAGGAGTTGAACTGGGTTTGGCAGATTTGTACGACAATGCAGTATATAAAGTTATATAATAAAAGCGGAGGTGTCTTTAAATGATTAATACTAAAAAGTCAATGGTACTTAAGTTAATGATCTTTGTTCTATGTTTTGCGGTAATGGCAGCGTGTTCGAAAGCAGCAGAGAAACCGACTGAATCAGCGGCTGCAGGAACAGCAGCGCCAACTGTTGCTCCAACATCAGCACCTGAAGAAGCATCAGCAGAGCCGGCCCCAACGGCTGATGCACTAAAAGAAGTTAAATTGACTTTCTACTATCCGAGTAATCCACCAGGACCAGATCAACAGCTGGTTAATGATGAAATAAATAAATACCTGAAAGAAAAAATCAATGCTACCGTTGATTTGAAGCCGCTTACTTTTGATGAATACGATCCAAGAATGAATACGAACATGGCTGCTGGCGAAGAATTCGATGTGGCATGGGCGTCTAAATATTGGTTGCTTGGTTATCAAGGTAATGTTGATAAAGGTGCATTCTTGGAATTGACAGATGATATGATTGCTAAATATGCACCAGAAGCTCGCAAAAACATTCCGGATAAATTCTGGCCGGATATGAAGGCTAATGATGGCAAGGTTTATGGGTTCCCAGTTTATCAGGTAGCTGCAAAAACAAAAAGCCTTGTTATTCAAAAGCGCTTCGTCGATAAATATAAGCTAGACGTAACTACGATCAAAACTTATAAAGATCTTGAACCTTTCTTAAAAACATTGAAAGAAAATGAAAAAGGAATTATCCCATTAGGTCTTGCACAAAACTCCAATGGATTCTTCACAGATCCTAATATCTTAGGAACAGATGGTTCTGCGATCTATTACAAAAAAGATGATCCAACATTTAAGTCGATTACCTATACAGAAGATTATGCCAATAAAGCGGACTATTATGCTACTCTTCACAATTGGTATAAAGCTGGATACATTAATGAAGATGCTGCAATCGTGAAGAATATTAATGATTTGAAAAAGAAAGGCAATGTTGCTGTAGGGATTGAATTTACTTCGAAGCCAGGCGGAGAAGCCGATGAAATGAACATTAACGGAAATAACGAAGTTATCTACGTGCCCATTTCCGAATCTTACTTCACAGGGATTGCAAGCGCGATGCAAATTGTTAACAAGAAATCAAAAAATCCTGAACGTGCTTTGATGTTTATCAATTTGCTTAACACAGACAAATATCTTTACAATTTGATCTGCTACGGAATTAAAGATAAGCACTACACGCAAAAAGATGAGAAGTATATCGAACAAATCAAGGATTCTGGTTATGCGCCAAATGTTGACTGGGTATTCGGTAATCAATTCAATGCTTTCTTGAAAGGTACTCAATCACCAGATGTATGGGATAGAACAGTTAAATTAAACGATAGTGCTTTGGTTACTAAGTCTTATGGATTCTCAGCTAATGGCGATACTTATAAGGCGGAAACGGCTAATACACAAGCAGCTAAAGATGAGTTTGCTACTGCACTTGAAACAGGTTCAGTGGATCCTAAGGACATTCTGCCTAAGTTTCTCGCTAAATTGAAAGCAGCTGGACAAGAAAAAATTGATAAAGAAGTTCAGACGCAATGGGATGCATTCTTGGCTAAACAACAATAAGTTGGATATTAAAACAAAAGGCAAGGGCTGGTCTCCAGCTCTTGTCTTTTTTCTGAATAATTATAAGTCTATTCGTTCAATATTCCGGATGGCAAAGTAAGCTGTCAGAATTCCAAATCCTACGATTGCAGCGGCTAAGATCACGCCCATTAACCAGTTATCGTCCAGATTGACTCCGCTAAAACCAATTGAGGTAACAAAAGAGGTAACAATCGTTGCAGGAATCGATTTGCGCAGCATTCCAACAAAGAATGGAATTAAACTCAGTCCAGTGAACGCTATTGCCCAAATGAAAATTCGGATAACTTCATCAATTAGCATTCTTGTAGTCAATGGTTCAGGTATGTAATGCTGATAATGATCGAAAAGCAAGAAAATCGCAGTTGCAAAAAAGTTGGATAAGAGAATTAACCAGAAAGTTATCAGGCTGACCGTAATTAACTTAGCAATTATAAGTGTTTGTCGCCGAATAGGATAAGTAAATAAAACGGAGATCGTTTTATTGCGATATTCATCAATTACTATTCGCGCCATAAAAACAGCAGAGAAGATAATAAATGTGATGCGTACATAACTGCCGACACTTGCGAATGCCAATACATTTGTTTGGATATCTTCATTGGGAATGCTAGTGATGACCCATAAGGCAATAAGCACATTTGCAATTACTATGTTTCTAAGCCATCCACCTATTTTGATTTTTTTGAATTCTAATCTTATTAGCTTATACATCACCATCACCCGCCTGAATCAATTTAAGAAAATGCTCCTCTAAGGTTGTTTTCTTCTTGTTCAAAGCTTCAATTCCAACATCATTTAAGATTAGGATTTTCGAGAGATCTACAGGGGATACATCAGATTGGTATATTCTAATTGTATGCTCATCCATCACTTTATAATTGATTAAGCCTAGCTTGTCCTCGATGATGAATGCAGCTTGTTTGCCATTAGTTGTAACTACCTCAATATATTCGCTTTGTTGCCCACGCACAGATTCCATGGATACTTCTTCAATTAATTTTCCATGATTAATAATACCAATCGTATCCGCCAGCTGTTCAATCTCCTGCAGAATATGACTGGAAATTAACAAGGTCATACCATATTCCTTACATAAAGTTTGGAACAAATCACGGAGCTGTTGAATCCCGAGTGGATCCATTCCATTCGTAGGCTCATCTAAAATTAGCAGCTCTGGACGAGTAGAAATCGCTCGGGCAATTCCAAGACGCTGCTTCATTCCAAGTGAAAAATTCGCAACCGTTTTTTTATCTACATTCGTTAATTGCACAAGTTCCAAAGCTTCATCAATAGCTTTTATATTATAAGCTCCCATGTATGCAAAGTGAAGCTCCATATTGGCTTGCGCGGTTAAATGCTCATAGAAAATCGGATATTCGATAATGCTGCCCATTCTTTTGAAAACCTCATACGAAGCTGGCGTTAGGACCTCACCAAAAATTTCTATGCTGCCGCTAGTTGGTTTTACCAGATTGGTTATCATCCGCATTATCGTCGTCTTACCTGCTCCGTTAGGGCCAAGAAATCCATAAATTTCGCCTTTTTTGAGCTCCATATTCACATTTGAAATGACTTCTTGCCCTTTATAGGACTTGCTTAGTTGGTTGGTTTTAAGAACATAATTCATCTGGGAGTCTCCTTGGACTAAGGATATATTTAAGCGGCAACATCTCTTTTTATGAATATAACCCAAGACAATAGATTGAATATTATAAAATAAGCTAGCAAAACTCCAATGGAAAAGTTCAGCGTCAAGCCATCAATCAAAGGGTCATGATTAACATATTGAGTCAAGGTATTGGAGAATAGATAGTACTTTGCCCAGCTGTATTTGGCGATAAGCAGAACTAGCAAGGGACCAATGAATAATAGCCCTAAGGACATCCCTATAGCAAGCGAGCTGCTGCGGAAAACAGTGGACAGCATGAAAGCAAGAGTCACAATGAGCAGCATTTCAATGCTAGAGGTTCCGTAAATGGCTAATACATGACCTGCTGTGCCATCCGCTATAGAACTAAAGCCTTCGAGAATGCCAGATATCAGAAAAGCGCTAATCAATAATATTAAAATCAAAACGATCGCAAATACCAGCATGGAGACATATTTGGACAAGAGGATTTTGGCGCGTGAAGCTGGACGAATCAGTAATAATTTAATTGTACCACTACTGAACTCACCTGCCACACTATCTGCTCCAATTACAACCGTAAAAATGGTGCACAAGAAAATCAAGTTGGCTCCTGCGACAGATATACCATGCCACAGAGTTCGACTAATAACGGCTTCCGAGAGTGAAGGGGCTTCGAAATGACCAATGAGCAGTACCGTAAGAGTTAGAATTACAATAACAGCCATCATAATCCAAGTGCGCATCCGGCGATAAATCTTCATATTCTCATTGAGGAGTAAGTTAAGCAATGGGATCACTTCCAGTCATTTGAAGAAAGGTATCTTCGAGTGTGGGAACAATGGATTGAATGCTGTAAACTTTTATACCATTTTGGACCCATATGGCATTAACTTCAGCAATTTGATCATAATTTAGCGATAACTCTATTTGGCTGTGTATGGCGTTTGCTGAGAAGTTTGTTCTAGTTTTAATAATTTGCAGAGCGGCTTCTTGCTGGTCAACCTTGAAGATTACCTTAACTAATTCACTCTCATTTAAATAATCTTTCACTAAACGCACATCTGTGAGCTTGCCATGTTGAATAATTGCTACTCGATCACACAACAGCTCCATTTCAGAAAGCAGGTGGCTGGATACAATGACAGAGATGTTGTCTTCTTGAGTTAGTTTTTTGAGATAATCACGCAGCTCGCGAATACCTGCAGGGTCCAAACCATTAGTTGGTTCATCGAGAATTAAAAGTGCGGGTTTATGCAAGAGAGCTTGGGCAACACCTAATCGCTGTCGCATCCCTAAGGAATATGTTTTTACTTTATCATGAATTCGATTGCCTAAAGCAACTAGCTTGATAACCTCGTTAATCCGTTCTTTCGAGACATTTGGAGACATTCTGGCAAAATGCAGCAGATTCTGATACCCCGTTAGATACTTGTACATCTCGGGGTTTTCAACAATGGCACCAATCTGGGCAATTGCTGCTTCAAATTCATGCTTGATGCTGTGTCCATTTATCAGAACTTCACCTTCGCTAATACTCATCAGCCCAACCATCATCCGAATAGTTGTTGTTTTTCCCGCTCCATTGGGTCCAAGAAATCCGAAGATCTCGCCTCTAGGCACTTCAAAGCTTAAATTATCGATAATCGTTTTATTACCTAATCTTTTGGTTAAATGGCGAATTTGTACGATTGGGGTTGTCATAAGGGCGTCCTCCATACTAACAATAATTAATTTACTTTACTCTTATTAGTATAGACGAAGACATTTTCATTACTCTTTCGCAAATCTTAAGAAAGTCTTTCGGAGGCTGTATTAAAACCTATATAAAAATATACAATAATATTATACAATATAAATTAACAATATGATTGAGGGTGAGGAAAGTGAAAATAAAATCTAAAAATGTAACTTTTACATTGCCGCCAGAGTTAGTGGATAGATACAAGTTTTTTGCTCAACAAAACCTTATTCCTTCCGTAAATGCAGGGGTAAAAGAAGCATTAGAAGAATATTCAATAAAACTTGAAAAAGAAATATTGAAGGATGAGATGAAAAAGGCAGCAAATGATCCTTTATTTATGAGTGATTTGAAGGAATGTACAAATGATTTTGATGCTATAGAAGAAGATTTAAATAAGGAGCAAAACGAATGGTAGAACTCCAATGGGGAATTTACTGGGTGGATTTAACTCCAACAAAGGAATCAGAACAGTCAGGAACACGCCCGGTAATAGTTATATCAGCAGAAGAAGTCAACATCTCCTTGCCGGTTGTGACAGTTGTTGCGCTCACATCTGTTAAACCTGGAAGAAAGGTTTACTCGATTGAAGTTTTATTGGATGCCACTGCAACAGGGCTGTCTAAGGACTCAATTGCAATGGCTCATCAAATTAGGTCTATTAGTAAGGATAGGTTAATTGGAAGATGTGGACAAATTGATTCAGAAGAAATAAAAGCAAAAGTTAGAAAGGCAATAAAAATTTTTTTAGACCTGGAATGATCAACTTGGAATTCGCAGAATAACAAAAACTTAAAACTTCCTTAATACAATTGTAAAAACCGTTTTTTCATAAGGAATGCTTTGGAGTTGGATTTTGCCTCCTATTAGTTCAACGAGCCTTTTGGTGATGGTAAGCCCTAGACCGCTACCTTGGTAAGCGTGGTTACGAGAATCTTCGAGTGTAAATAAGCGTTCAAAAATCAATTTATGATGCGGCTCGCTGATTCCCTTTCCACGATCCCAAACATCAATAAACAACTGGTCTGCATCAGAACGCAGAGTTATCCCAATAACCTTTCCGTCAGCGCCATAACGCAGTGAATTTGAAATTAAATTGTTTAAGATCCGATCCAGAGCTTCTGCGTTTGCAAGTGCAAAATGTAAGGTTTGAGGAATTTCAACTACAGCTTCAATGCCCTGAGAGACAATGCTTTCATGAAAAAAGAGAATATTGTTGATGCAAATTTCGTTAAGGTTTATTAAGGACAACGGCAGTTCTTTATCTCCAGATTCAAGACGAGCGAGATCGAAGAATTTGTTCATTAAGCTAAGAATTTCTTGAGCTTTATCATGAACCTTATGCAGTAATCGTTTTCTTTCTTCATCGGTTATGGTGTGGTCATGAGAAATGGTTTCTGTAAGCCCAAGCACAACCGTTAAAGGTGTTTTTAAATCATGAGACATGTTAGCCAGCATTTTTTTTATCGAAGACTCTTTTCGTGTAAAGCTTCCTGTCATTTCTCTGTTATGCTCCAATATAACATTCAAGTCGTTTAACAGGAGCTGCAGCTCTGGATCATTTGTAAAAAGCAACAGGTTTTCGGTGGTGTTATCCTTTAAAATTAATGCTAACTTATGATGAATATAGCTAAGCTCGCGGCTTTTTGATCGGCGTTTACGATATTGAAAGAGGTTTAGGATAATAAGAATAAGGATTATTCCCAATAATAGCCCGATCATCATCCTTGGAATTCCCCCAGCTTGTACCCGATTCCCCAAACCGTTTTTATATACTGTGGAGAGCTTGGATCGTCCTCAATCTTTTCTCGCAGTCGACTAATATGTACATTTATTGCATTTTCATCCCCAAAGTAATTGTCGTTCCACACAGCTCTGTAGATTTGTTCTTTAGAAAATGCCTTTTTTGGGTTCATCATCATCAGCTTTAGAATATGGAGTTCTTTTGAAGTTAACTTAATTTCAATGCCATTCTTACTAACTCGAATGTTCTCACTATCTAAGATAAGCTGGTGGATTTTAAATATAGCAAGCTCAGCTGAAGACGCCGTTTGGGAGTATTGATTGGCTCGCCGCAAAGCAGCTTTAATTCTTGCTGAAAGCTCAATTAAGGAGTATGGCTTTGTCAGATAGTCATCTGCTCCAAAACCAAGGCCCAAGGCCTTGTCGATTTCACTATCTTTAGCAGAGACGATTAAGACAGGGATGAAGCTCTTTTCCCGTACTTTTTTTAGGAATTCTAGGCCATCAAGACCTGACAGCATTAGATCTAACAGGATTAAATCAAAGGCTTCCGCAGTAAAAAGCTGCAGAGCTTTTTCTCCATTCGCAGCATGCAACAAACTAAAGCCATCCTTTTTGAGATGCTCTTTGACCATTTCGGCTATCGATTGATCGTCTTCAATCAGTAATATTCTCGGAGACATTCAGCACCATCCATAATGATTAATAATAACCTCTAAACAAATTATAACCCTCAGCTTCTAATAATCATAGCGGGTTTACCATTCATTAAACCTGGCTCTTGACTACTTGGATCAGTTTGCTATAATTGATATAATATAACTAACAAATAGGGGTAAACACTAATGAATAATGAACGACAACCATTATATATGCAAATTCAGGAGCATTTTAAGCACCTGATTACAACAGGGATTCTAGTGGAGGAAGACAAAATACCAACCGAGAAAGAATTGATGGAGCGTTTTAATGTCAGCCGAATTACGGTTGCTAATGCTCTCACTCAGTTGGCTAAGGATAGATGGATTTATCGCATCCCTGGAAGGGGGAGCTTCGTCCAAGGTAAGTCAATACCTCAGCCTATTACCCAATCATACGATCGGCTAGAAGTGAATGAGCTTCAGCCTACTCCAATAGTCGAGGAGAGCATTAAGCCGCCCGCAACAAACCGCCGCCAAATGATAGCATTGCTGATTCCGTCATTAGAGGACTACTTCGCTCTGCGATTGATTCAAGGTATTAAATCTACTTTGGATGAAAGTCGCTATTACTTTGCGATTGTACTGACGAATGATAATAAGGATAGAGAAAAAGAAGCGATTATTGAGCTCATCCAAAAAGGTGCAGCAGGCTTGATTATCTTTCCAATCGATGCGGAGTCCTATAATGAGGAAATTCTAACACTTAAGATGAAAAAATATCCGTTTGTCTTGATTGATCGTCATTTGCCTGGCGTAGAAACGAATGTGGTAAGCTCAAATAATTACCTTGGAAGCCAATTAGCCGTTTCATACCTGTGGGATCAAGGTCACCGCAATATTGCGATTGTTACGGATTCCCCACTCTCTACGGTAACGGTTGAAAGCCGCATCGCCGGATATATGGAAGCTTTAAAGCAGAAAAACGCTTTGATTAATCCAGCGCTCATTCTAACTGAATTTAAAGTCGATTATAAAATCGGTGTTGACGAAAATCATCCTCTATACAGATATATTCGTAATAAACTGGCTACAGCTTATATAACATTAAATGCAAAACTTGGACTGCATATTGCTGCTATTGCTCAACGTTTAGAGCTTAATGTGCCTAATGATCTATCCATTCTTACCTTTGATGACCCATCTTCAGGAATAGATGAATCAGGAAGCTTTACTCATATCGCTCAATCCGAAGTGGAGATTGGCAAACAAGCAGCAGAGGTATTGCTAGAGTTATTGAATCAAAATGAAATCGCCAGCGGGAAATATCGTAAAATAGTTCTGCAGCCTAAGCTGATTGTGAGGAAATCGACAGGACCGATAAAAAAGTAGCGTGTATTTAAATATAAAGCGCCGCCTTGTAGCCTATGGGTCACTCTGAGGCGCTTTTTTTTGTTTAGAAGCAACAAACAAATATAAAATGCTATATTTCTAAAAAAAATAATTGAATTATCGGATATATATGATATATTTATGCCATTGGAGAACGAAGAACACATAATCTAGTCTTTTATACTAATTTCCAACTTGAAAAGGGATGGTGCAGCTAATGCCTTACGAAACAATTAAATTAGAGAGACTTAAAAAGAGCCTCAGTCAGATCCAAAAACATATTTATGTGCCTGTGGCAGCATTGGCGGTATCGGCTCATGTAACTCGAGAGCCTATTGCATTTAATGAGCGAAGCAGTGGCCGGAAAATAGCGCTAACTCCTGGTGATAAATGGGGGGAGCTGTGGGATTGTGCATGGTTTCATTTTAGTGGTGTGGTTCCAGTATCGGCTGCCGGGAATAAGGTTGTTCTACTTATTGATGTAAATGGTGAGCTTTGTTTGGTAGATCAAGAGGGTACACCTGTTCAGGGATTAACGAATATAAACTCGGAATTTGATTTAGTGCTCGGCTTACCTGGTAAGCGAGTAGTGCATATTAGCCCTAATGCTCTAGGTGGCGAAGTTATTGATTTATGGGCAGATGCAGGCTGTAATGATCTATTCGGCCATTATCGCAGTGGGACTTTGAAGGAAGCGGATATAGCTATTTGTAATGAGGAAGCTAGACAGCTTTATTATGATTACGAGGTGCTGCTTGAGCTGGTGGAGCATCTCCCTGAGCAATCTGCAAGGCGAATCCGAGTGCAGCAAAAGCTTTATGATGTCATGCTTTTACTTGTGGAAATGTCAGATGAGAATATTCTGGCGGCAAGACAGATTCTTGCGCCTGAATTAGAGAAGCGAGGAGGGGATCCGTCGCTTTCGATTAGTGCTGTAGGCCATGCTCATATGGATCTTGCTTGGTTATGGCCGATTCGTGAAACAATCCGTAAAGGTGCGCGGACTTTCTCCACGGCTTTACGGATGATGGAGCAATATCCGGATTATGTTTTTGGGGCAAGCCAGCCTCAACTATATCTATGGATGAAGGAGTATTATCCGAAGCTGTATGAACAGATTAAAGTCCGCATTGCAGAAGGTCGCTGGGAAGTACAAGGGGCTATGTGGGTAGAGCCGGATTCCAACATAGCAGGTGGCGAAGCGTTAGTTAGGCAAATTTTGTATGGGAAAAGATTCTTTCAGCAAGAATTCAACCAAGAAATGAAAATACTCTGGGTGCCAGATATATTCGGTTATAGTGCATGTTTGCCCCAATTGTTAAAGCTATCGGGTGTTCCATACATGATGACACAAAAGCTTTCGTGGAATGTATATAACGATCATCCGCACCATACCTTTATGTGGGAAGGCTTAGATGGCAGTCGGGTACTGACGCATTTGCCGCCTGAGGATACTTACAATAGTCCTGCGGCGCCAAGATCGATCATTAAAGCAGAAAAGGACTATATGGATAAAAATATCTCCGATCATTGTTTAATGGTATTTGGCATCGGAGATGGCGGCGGTGGTCCAGGCGAGGAACATCTGGAACGGCTGCAGCGCGAAAAGAATCTACAAGGGCTGCTCCCAGTAACGCAAGAGCCGGCATTGAATTTTTTTGAAAAACTAAATTCACAAGCGGATTGGTATAAAACCTGGCGTGGTGAGCTTTATCTGGAGAAACATCAAGGGACTTTAACGAGTCAAGCGAGGAATAAGAGATACAACCGTAAAATGGAAAAAGCCTTGAGGGAGCTGGAGTTCGCGGCTTCACTCGATTTATCGCAAGGTGGAGCCTACCCTGCAGATGAGTTGGAGCTGATTTGGAAAGAAGTGCTGTTGTATCAATTTCATGATATTCTGCCAGGCTCTTCGATAACGCGTGTTTATGATGAATCGCTGGTGAGATATGAAGTACTGTTATCTCAAGTGGAGACCCTTATCAGTCAACATTATGAGCAATTAGCCAGTAGAATTAGCACAGAATCATTCAGACAACCAGCTGTGATTTTTAATTCCTTGCCATGGGAACGAAACGAGTGGGTGCATATTCAAGACAACTGGAAATATGTAACTGTTCCTTCAATGGGCTATCAAGTAGTAGAGGCAGCAGGGGGAGAAGTATCTGTAGAAGTTGAACTTACAGTTGAATCTAACCTAATGGAAAATGAATATCTAAGAGTTAGCTTCCTTGAAGATGGCAGTATCGGTTCGATTTATGATAAAAAATTAGCGCGTGAAGTAATTGCTGGCGGTCAACGGGCAAATGTTCTGTCTATCTATCATGATAATGGGGATGCATGGGACTTCCCAACAGACTATGCGCAAACTAAAGCTGTAGAAATGAAAATAATCAATGTGAAAGCTTATATTGATGGGCCACAAGCTATTCTAGAACAGACCTATCATTATGGTCAATCAACACTAGTTCAAAAAATTATTTTGACATCACAGACTAAAAGAGTGGACTTTGATACATTTGTCGATTGGCAGGAGAATGATAAAATGCTGCGTGCTGCATTCCCGGTTCAAGTATATACAAACAGTGTCAATTGTGACATCCAATTCGGTCATATCAAGCGTCAAACGCATCGCAATACATCATGGGATAGTGCTAAAGATGAAATTTGTGCTCACCAATGGATTGATTTGTCGCAGCATGACTATGGAGTTGCCTTGTTGAATGATAGTAAATATGGCTTTAAAGCTGATGGCAATGTGCTTGATATTAATTTATTGCGAAGTCCTTCGCATCCAGATCCAGTCTGTGATCGTGCGCAGCATCAATTTGTATATTCCTTGCTGCCGCATGAAGGGGATTTCGTACAGGCACAAATATACAAAGAAGGTTATGTGTTGAATGTTCCGCTTAGAGTTACTAGAATAGATTCAAATGTTGGAGAGCAGGCGCCAAGTGATTCGTTTTATGAGCTGGATTCGCCTTATGTGATGATCGAAGCTGTGAAAAAAGCAGAAGACAGCAATTCAATCATTATACGTCTTTATGAAACATCAGGAAGAAATGTTGAGACAAATCTTCAAGTGAAAATTCCCTTTGGCAGTGCGGCATTGGTAGATCTGATGGAACAAGAGCTACAACCAATAACGCAAGATGAGCAGCGTATAAAACTCAGTTTTACACCTTTTGAAATCAAAACCATTCAGTTGACAAGACCTGAGTGATGCGTTCGAGTGGATCGATCGTACTGAGCTTGTCAACTGGCATATAACAGGGGTTCCTTCTTCAATTGCCATTTAAATAAACAATTAATGCAAATAAGACCTTTTCCATGTGGAAAAGGTCTTATTTGCATGAGCTATCGGTATAATAATTAGGAGTCGAAGGTCTGAAGGGATTAATTTTCAATATGCTTATTGATTATTATTCCTTAAAATCCCATGTTTCAATATACAAAAATAGTGTTTATTAATAATTTTAAATAGCTTGTAAAGAAGACACCTTTAAAACTGAGCTGGTTTAGACCGTTTCCACGGTAATTCTCTATAATATAATATTGCATATATATTGAATATATAGTATATTATTTTTAGGGCATTATTCCAAAAAGTATCATGGGTAATATGTAACAAAATAAATAGAAATCTAAATGAAAACGCATCCAAATTTTTGCAACATTTCTAAGACTTCAAAAAATACGTCTTAAAAGGAGGAGGTTATACCAAGCAAGGTTATTCAAATTGTCTTACACAATAAATTAAAACCCATCCGATTCGTTCTTATGTTCCCAGTAGGAGGTAATGTATATGGCAGCATCATTGCTGTGGAAAAAGATTTGGAAGCACAAATTGTTTTACCTGTTCATGTTGCCTGGTCTTGTCTGGTTTTTTCTCTTCTCTTATATGCCGCTTTATGGCATCCAAGTTGCGTTCCGTGATTTCAATTACATGGGAGGATTTACCGGAAGCCCTTGGGCGGGATTTAAATACTTTAAACAATTCTTTGATTTCTATCAATCCGGAGATATTATTCGCAATACGATCATTATTAGCTTGATGAAGCTGCTGATTGGATTTCCGATGCCAGTCATTCTGGCAATTCTACTGAATGAAGTTAGGAACCGAAGATTCAAGAAAATCGTGCAAACAGTCTCATATTTGCCTTATTTTGTTTCTTGGATCGTCGTTATCACGCTAATGCAGCGGTTATTAACTCCTGCTGGTGGCCCGATTAATGATGCAATTTCGTTGATCTTTGGGATGGAGCCTATCAAGTTCTTGAACAACACAACTTGGTTCTACCAGATTGTCGTCAGCTCGGATATTTGGAAGAATATTGGTTGGAGCTCTATTATTTACATGGCTGCAATTGCAGGTATCGATCAACAGCTTTACGAAGCAGTCAAGATCGACGGTGCGGGCCGTTTCCGTCAGATGTGGCATATCACTCTCCCAGGTATCCGTAATATTGCTATTATCCTTTTTATTCTAGCCACCGGAACTTTGATGAGTGCAGGTTACGAGCAGCTTCTTTTGCTGAACGGACCAGCTACGACTGCAATTGGTAGCGTTCTTGATGTACATGTCATTAATTCGGGTATTTCTCAAGGGCGTTTGAGCTATGCCGCTGCGGTCGGTTTATTCCAAAGCTTTATAGCATTGATCTTAGTTGTATCCGTAAACCAGATTGCTCGCAAATACAGCGATGTATCTCTTTTCTAAGGAGTGATTTCAATTGAAAAAAAGCCGGTTTTCATTGTTTAGCCTATTGAATTACATTATCCTGGCGTTGGTCGGACTAACGATGGTTTATCCGTTTATTTACATTCTTATTTATTCATTGAATGACGGCAAGGATTCTATGCAGGGTGCGCTTTATTTTTGGCCCCGTGATTTTACGATAGACAATTACGTGCAAGTATTCGATAACCCACGAATCTGGCAAGCATACAAGATTACAATAGCGCGGACTTTGCTTGGTACTTTACTGCATGTTACGCTCTGCACAATGATGGCGTATGCCCTTGCAAAAAAGTCGCTGCCAGGACGGACATTTTTTACTTTTTATATTTTCCTGCCGACGATCTTCAGTGCTGGGTTTATCCCTTATTTCATTACCCTGCAAAAGCTTCACCTGATCAATTCTTTCTGGGTTTTCATCGTTCCAATGCTGTTTAACTTTTTACACATCGTGATCTTACGTACATTTTTGCAAGGTATTCCAGAGGAGCTGAACGAGTCGGCACGTATCGACGGATACGGAGATTTCCAAATATTCATGAAAATTATCCTCCCGTTATCCGGGCCTGTTCTAGCAACTGTTGCATTGTTTATCGGGGTCGCTCATTGGAACGATTGGTTCACGGGTGCTTACTACGTTTCGAATAAAAATCTGTTTCCCGTGCAGACGCTGCTCCAAAAATTACTAACAGAATCAGAAGCGCTTTCAGCATCAATGGCACGTTCGCAGCAGCAGGGGGGGCAGACGATTAGCTCTACTGTTGGGGCTACACCTGAATCATTACGAATGGCACTGCTTGTCATCGCGGTTTTTCCAATCTTGTGTATTTATCCGTTTCTGCAGCGATATTTCGTTAAAGGTGTCATGATTGGTTCTGTAAAAGGTTAAGGATGGACGTTCCGATTAGGAACTTTATCATAATGAATAACAATTACTTAGGAGGTTGTGTATGAGGAAGAAACGTTTTGGGGGCTTTAAGTCATTATTGGCAATTACATTAATTGCCGGGCTAGTCGTGGGTTGTTCCAATAACAACGGGGATAGCGGTACTAAACCTAGTGAGAAAGCAGCTGATAACAGCAGCGCAGCTACTTCACCAAATGGTAATGCGCTTGAACAAGTAACAGTCAAAATACTTCATAATTGGAATGGATCAGCTGGTGCTGCAACAGACATGACGCCTATCGGTGAAGTGATCAAAGAGAAGACAGGCATCACTGTGAAATGGGACTATACCGTAGGGAGTGAAGTTGAGAAGGTCAACTCTATCTTTGCAACACAAGATCTTCCTGATATTTATACTGGGCCGGCATGGGGCGGAGAGTTAGATGGCATCATTAAAGCTGCGAAGGAAGGGCAATTGGTTGATTTGACGGATAAGCTGGACAAATATCCGAACCTTTCTAAGGCACTTGCTAAAGAGAATGTTCCTCCTGCTTTGTATGAAAAAGCATTCGGTGGAATTGACGGCAAGAAATATTTAATGTACCAGAATCAACCCGCAAAACCTGAAGATGCTACGGATTGGTTGTATGGTTTCTATGTCCGCAAAGATATTGCTACAAAAATTGGGGTTGACCCACAATCGGTTATCACAAAAAGCGATCTTTATAATTTTCTGAAAAAGATCAAGGATGCAGATTTGAAGGAGAACGGAATGTCTGTCCTTCCCCTAGGCGGATTCAGTAACGGCTGGGCTGTAGGCATCGGCAATACGATGTTTTACGGCTCCGATTATATCGATAAAGGCGACGGAACTATCGAACATGTTTTCTTTAACAAAGCCTATGAGGACTACACACTCTATTACCATAAACTGCTTTCTGAGGGACTGCTTGATCCTGAAACGTTCACTCAGACGGACCCTCTTGCCAAAGAAAAAATCACGCAAGGTCGAATCGCCGTGCTTGCGGCTCATTATCCGGCAATTCTTGATGCTTCCAAGGAATATGTGCAAGCGCATCCAGGCAGCGATTACGTCCCACTCGGTCCTCTAGAGCGGGCTGGCGCAGAAGCAAACCGACCGGCTGATCTAGGAATTCAAGGAAACAACGTAACCGTTATTACAAAAAAAGCTAAAAACGTAGACGCGGCTCTCCGTCTGCTCGACTATCTGGCTTCCGATGAAGGTGCACTGTTAGTCCGTTACGGTATTGAAGGTACACACTGGGAAAAGGTAGACGGAAAACCTGTTGCTAAGAAAGAATGGTTCGATAAATTCACAGCTGACCCATCTGGAAAGTTGAGGAAAAACGAAGGGATCACGATTGGCTTTGAATCCATTTCGGGTCAAGAACGCAGTACTTCTGTGGGTGGTGGGGACATTTGGGCAGATCAAGCTCGAGTGGCCAATATGGATAAAGCCAGAAAGATTCTACGACCTAATGGTATCAGTGTTATTTCGGCGTACAATGCAGGGGATGTTATGACTAAGTCGCCACAATGGGAGACATTGAAACCGTCCATGGACCAAATTGGCGATGTTTGGAAAACAGCTATCTTCGCTAAATCCGATACAGCTGCATTGAAGGTTATTGCTGATCTGCGGGAACAAATGAACAAAACGGGATATCCTGAGGCAATCAAGTATACAAATGAGAACTTAAAAGGCAAAGAAGTTGTGAAATTACAAATGCCAAACTAAGGGAGTTCAAAACCATGAGCAGGAGACAAAAAGGGAGTCCAGAATGGACAGGATTTCAGGAATCACGTCCTTATGGACCGAAATATGATCTTCGTACGGATTTCGTCATGGTCTACGGCATTTCAGAGGATTTGCCTGATCGGATCAATGGCTGGAAACAGGCTGGATATACGATTCATCTAATGACAGGTGTTTCTTGGGGAGAGTATCAGGATTATCTATATGGTCGGTTTGATGGTCATGAGCATTGGGATGAAGCTCAGACCGACCGCAAAGGCAATCACATGCTTCACGGTAAGGATATTCCCTATATGGTCCCAACGATTTCATTTGCTGAATATTTAGCAACCCACATCAAACGGGCGATCGATTGTGGTGTGGAAGCCATTCATATGGAGGAACCGGAATTTTGGGCAGCTACGGGCTATTCGGATGCATTCAAGCGGGAGTGGATCAATTATTACGGGGAGGATTGGATTCCTCCTCACTCCTCTCCAGATGCCCAGTACAGGGCATCCAAGCTGAAGGCTATGATGTATTACAGGGCGCTGGATCGGATTTGTAGCCAAATGAAGGAATACTCTCTCGTTACTTATGGGAGGACAGTCCGCTTTTATGTTCCAACGCATAGTCTCATCAACTATACACAGTGGCGGATCATCAGTCCCGAAGCCTTGCTCGTCTCGATGCCGGCATGCGACGGATTTATTGCACAAATTTGGACGGGAACCGCACGGACGCCCAATGTATACAAGGGAATTCGCCGAGAAAGAACATTCGAAACGGCCTATTTGGAATATGGGATTATGCAGGAACTCACACGCGGCACTGGACGAGAAATGTGGTTCTTACATGATCCAATTGAAGATAACCCTGGCTACAGCTGGAGTGATTATCGGAAGAACTACAAGGCAACTGTTGTCGCCTCGTTGCTTCATCCAGAGGTCAGTCAATATGAAGTATGCCCGTGGCCACGACGAGTGTTCGAAGGCAGTTATCCGAATGAAGATGGGAATGGCAAGGAAAAGATACCGGGCGATTATGCTACTGTTCTGCTAACTGTTATGAATGTATTACGTGACTTGCATAATCACGAGGAAGAAAACAGCGACGAATCTTATACAACCGGGATCGGTCTCTGCCTTGCCAACTCGGCTATGTACCAGCGCGGTGATGTTATTGCAGAAGGACAAACTGAAGGTGTTGAATTTAAATATGACGGCACCGCAACCTCCGAAGAGCTCAGCGCAGAGCAACAAGAGCTTCTAGATTGGTCCGCGTTCTACGGTCTGGCACTGCCTCTTGTGAAGAGTGGTATTCCGCTTCGTCCTTTGCAGTTTGATAATATTCTCACTTTCCCAGGATATTTGGATAACTACCGTGTGCTGCTACTGAGCTATGAATTTATGAAGCCAGAGCATCCTGGTATCCATCAGGTCATCAGTCAATGGGTACGAGAAGGCGGAGTGCTCATCTACGTTGGTGATGGTTCGGATCCCTTTCATGCCGTTAGCGAATGGTGGAACAGCGGGTCTGGAAAAAGAATTTATGACAAACCAGAGGAACATCTATTCGAAGCGATGGGAATTGGCCGTCATCCGGAAGAAGGTGAACACCAAGTAGGCGAAGGGGCTGTACTCTTACAACGGGTGAACCCAACTGATCTGTCACGATCCAGCGCAGGTGCTAAACAGGTGAGAGAAAGCGTTCAACGGGCGCTGGTTATCCGTGGAGAATCTGACGATTACAAGGAAAGTAACCTTTTGAAAATCAAGAGAGGCCCTTATCTGATTGTCCATGCACTGGATGAAATAGATACACAGCGGCCTGTGGTACTTCAGGGCTTGTATGTCGATTTATTCGAGGCTGATCTGCCAGTTAGACGGACTATTGAACTAAAGCCAGGCGAAGACTGCTTGTTATACGATTTGAATTTTACTAAGCAGTTAGATACTTCAGAGATCGTTGTCAGTTCCTCACGTATTCGTGATGAACTATGGGAGGAAGGGCGATTTGGTTTCATATCGGAATCTCCTGCTAACATGACTGTCAGTACACTTATCCGCACTTTAGCTAAACCACTCCGAATTACAGCTGGCGGGGAGCAAGTTGAATTTCACCACGACCCAGATTCCGGGACTGTGCTGGTTCGATATCCGGGTATTCCGGACGGAATCGAAATTATATTGAAATGGTAGATGTAGGAATCATTCATTTTTAAAAGTCTGACTTTAAGTGAATTTAAAGCTTTCCATTCTGATGCAGCTGACTGCTTCAGTGTGGAAAGCTTTTTTTTTTGATATTGCGCGCCTAAGCTCCTTTTTCATTTTCTGGTTTTTTTTAAAAAAATTGCAAATGTACAACAAAGTAGATTGATCCAAGTATAAGATTATAGAGAATATAATCTTACAAAATAGAAGTGTTGTGCTTGAAAATGTTTATTCTCTGTTTAATTCTACTTCATGGAGGTCTGAAAATGGGGAAAACAAAATTTGTAGATACACAAATAAGCAAATCAATTACAGAGCTTATAAGCAAGCAGGATCACAGAACATTGATGCTCTGGGCTATTGATTGTGCGGAGCATGTGCTCCCATATTTCGAGGGGAAATGCGACAATGACGATCGCCCTCGAAAAGCTATCGAAGCTGGGCGTGCTTGGGAAAGTGGTGAATTAGCGATGAGCGAAGCAAGAAAGGCTGCATTTGCCGCCCATGCGGCTGCTCGAAATGCCAACGATCAAGCTGCAGCTTTTGCAGCCCGTGCTGCTGGACACGCAGCAGCAACAGCACACGTTGCGGGTCATGCCATTCACGCTGCTACATACGCTGCTAAAGCTGCCAACTATGCTGTCGAACCCGCTGAGGCTGGAGCTAACGCTGTCAAGGAACGCAATTGGCAATTCCAGCACTTACTCAATTTGTGCGACATTCACTAACATTAAATCAAATTATTGTTTATGCTATACTACAAGAAAACCTGTAGGATGAAAGGAGAAATAATCATGTCATCCCCAAATCAAGCTCCAATAGTAAAAGTTGAAATGCTAATTAGAAAACCGGTTGAAGAGGTGTTTGAGGCTTTTATCGACCCAGCGATTACTTCTAAATTTTGGTTCACCAAAGGCAGTGGTAAATTGGAAGCGGGAACGAGGGTCAAATGGGACTGGGAGATGTACGGAGTTTCTGCAGACATTAATGTAAAAGAAATCGAGCAGAATAAGCGGATCCTCATCGATTTTGGCGATACCGAGGCTGAATGGGTGTTTACTTCTCAAGCAGAAAACGAAACGTTCGTGACGATTACAAACTCTGGATTTCAGGGAGAGGGTATCGTGAAGCACGCCTTAGATTCAACAGAAGGATTTACAATTGTTCTTTGTGGACTAAAAGCATATCTGGAGCACGGCCTAAGCTTGAATCTCGTAGCAGATAAGGCGCCGTATGCCAACGTTAAATAATAACTATTACAAGAGGGGCTGCCACTGGGTAGCTTCTTATGTTAGTATTTATCTAAAGACTTGACTTCTATCGATTTCTTAGTACAATAGTTTTATGACTACTATAATGGAATTAAATGATGAGGACAGTGTCAAAATATTTAAGGCATTAGCTGATGTAACAAGATTACAAATCATACGAAGTCTATACGCCACTAAGAAGGAGATGAATTGCGGAGAGGTGGGCGAAAATCACAGTATTTCAAAATCAAATACTTCGTATCATTTACGCATTTTAGCGGAAGTAAAATTGATCAAGGTACGAAAAGAAGCTCAAACGAGGTATATGAGGATCGATATAGAGACCTTTGAAACGTACTTACCCGGATTTCTGGATACATTGTAGAAAGAAGTTCTTTTTTTTTTGTTCTTTAGTTCAATAGTTTTAGAATTACAATATTAAATGCGAAAGACAAATAGCATGGGTAAATTAATTATTAACTGTGAGGTGAACCCAATGGATGTAAAAGAATATTGCCCTACAGTAGATGATGCACAGGTGCTAACCAAACGTTGGACAGTTTTATTAATTAAGCAACTGTTAGAGGGGGCGGGGCCTCAACGCTTTTCTGAAATTAAAGGCCCATTACTCATCACCTCCAGAATTTTATCAGAGCGACTTCGTGAATTGGAAATGGAAGAATTGATTAAACGGCTTGTTTAACCGGAAATTCCTGTTCGAATAGAATATGAGTTAACGGATAAAGGAAGAGCATTGAAACCGCTTATTCAAGAAATTGAAATATGGGCCAGAGCCTGGGTTAAACAAAAGCCAGATTGCGTGAAGATCAGATAGATTCGGCAGAAAGAAGGCTGAATCCACCTTATCAGGAAGGGTATGCTAACGGATATGCCATGCGGCTGAAATACTGGAAAGGGGGTGAGAATTGTTTCATCATGGTACTGATGAGCAACCGAATCTTTGATGTAAACTAAAAACAAAGGAAGGAACCGTCCAATGAGCAAACTGCTAGTCATTAATGCACACCCAGAAGTGGACTCTACTTCATCATTCAGTCTAAATGTATTAAATTACTTCTTGAAAATCTATAAAGAGCATCATTCTAATGACGGGGTCATTGAACAAATTAACTTATACAATGACGTTATACCCATGATAGACCAAACTGTTTTAAGTGCAGGGGGAAAACAAAGGAATGGAGAAGAATTAACAAGCGAGGAGCAAGAAGTAACCGGGCGTATGAACGAGGTATTACAACAATTTAAAAGCGCCAATAAATATGTAATCGTATATCCAATGCATAACTTTAATATTCCGTCTAAATTGAAAGATTATATGGATAATATTATCATTGCAAGGGAAACATTCAAGTACACTGAAAGTGGATCAGTTGGTCTTCTTAAGGATGGACGCAGTATGGTTGTAATACAAGGTAGTGGAGCAATTTATACCAATAATGACTGGTATACCGAAGTTGAATACTCACAAAAGTATTTGAAGTCGATGTTTAATTTTCTTGGTATTGAGGATTATGAAATACTTCGGGTTCAAGGAACCTCTATATTAGATAAAGATGAAGTCTTACAGAAAGCATATAGAGAGGCCGAAGAAGTAGCTTCAAAATTTGCATTAAAATGACAAAATTAAATTTAAGTTGATTAAGCGGCATGCCAAGCATGTATCTCGCAACGATCAATTCCTATAGTAGGTAAAAGAATGGATAAAGGGGAAGTTGTTGATGATGAATTTAATTGCTGATATAAAGATTCCAGATAGTAAATTAGCTGTTGAAGCTGCTGAATTATTGCGTGAGTATTGCGACGACCTTCTGTGGAACCACTCGAACCGGGTATTTTTGTTTGCGGCTATGAAGGGTAACCTGAATCAAATGAAATACGATTCTGAATTACTTTATATCAGTTCGCTTTTCCATGATATCGGTCTTACTCCCGCATTCCGAAGCACGGACAAACGCTTTGAGGTCGATGGGGCTAATGCTGCCCGCGATTTTCTTAAAAGTCGCGGAGTTCCGGAAGATTCCATTCGGCTTGTATGGGATGCTGTTGCCCTGCATACATCCATCGGAATCGCCGAATATAAGGAAACTGAAGTGGCGCTCATGAATTTTGGCGTCGGTTATGATGTGGTCGGGAAGAACTTCGATCTCATCTCAGCAGAAGTGCGGCAGCAAGTCGTCGAGGCTTTTCCGCGCAACCAGTTCAAACACAATATCTTGGATGCATTTTTGGAAGGCTTCAAACACAAACCGGAAACGACATACGGCACGATTAACGCCGATGTGTGCGAACTGCTTCTTCCGGGATATAAGCGCTTCAACTTTTGCGATCATGTCCTTCATAACAAATGGGATGAGTAATTGACTTGAATGAACGGCTGCCTTTGTTCAAGTTAACGGTGATACGATAGTTCAAACGATATGTATATTAAACAACTTTATTTTAGAACCCGCCTACTAGAGAACCTAGAGAGGCGGGTTCTTCTGACTTGGGTATTATGTTTTTAAACAACTTTATTATCAGGCGACAGGTTTATTAGAACTGAAGCTGAATATGAAGAAAAAGGTATAGTTGCAGCGCTTATAGATTGTTGAAGGTATTAATAGAGTAGAAATGGATTAAAAGGAGCTTGTTTAATGAAATGACTTCTAACAAGATGGAGGGTTAGATGGGGGCAAACATTAGAAAGGCTCATTCAGATGAGGCGACGATACTTAGCGATATTGCCTTTAGATCTAAAGCCCATTGGGGATATGATTAGGAGTACATGGAGTTAGCTAGAAATGATTTGCATTGAAGGTGGATCAAAAGATGAAACAGTTGAAACAAGTGGAAGATCAGAAGGCAGAAAATTCGTACAATAATGGACATTAAATACAACAAAACACGGTTAGTAAAAACAAAATGGAGTTTAAATGAAAAATTGGGAATAGTAAAACTTGTGACAAAACAATTATAACTAAGAGGATGGTGTAAGTTTAATGATGTTTTGGAATTGGGGTATTGGTTCCCGTGGTAGAAGAGCTAAGTCAGGTTGGTTTTCAGGCAGGCTCATTGGTATATTGCTGCTGACCGTCACTTTAATGCTGAGCTTGCCGAATACCAGTTTGGCAGTTGGTAAAGACGCTCATGGACCAGATGTATTTATTATTCAGGGAATGCTTAAATCGCTCGGTAGTTACTCAGGAGAAATTAATGGCTACTACGATAACTTGACAGTTCAGGGGGTTAAACATTTTCAGAAAACTCATGGGCTGCCAGTTACTGGTGCGGTAGATAACCGTACGTTAAAGTCGATCCTATATTCTTATGATCATCTAAAGATGCCAACTAAGCTCCGAAGACAAGGCGGGGGCCAAGGCCAAGGCGGAGGCCAAGGCCAAGGTGGAGGCCAAGGCCAAGGCGGAGGTCAAGGCCAGGGCGGAGGTCAAGGCGGAGGCCAAGGCGGAGGCCAAGGCCAAGGTGGAGGCCAAGGCCAAGGTAGAGGACAAGGCCAGGGCGGAGGTCAAGGCGGAGGCCAAGGCCAAGGTGGAGGCCAAGGTGGAGGCCAAGGCCAAGGTCAAGGTCAAGGTCAAGGCGGAGGCATAGATCAAGGTCAAGGACAAGGCCATGGCAAAAGTGGAGGCCAAGGTCAAGGTCAAGGTCAAGGCGGAGGCATAGATCAAGGTCAAGGACAAGGCCAAGGCAAAAGTGGAGGCCAAGGTCAGGGTGAAGGTCAAGGACAAGGCAAAAGTGGAGACCAAGGACAAGACCAAGGCGGAAACCAAGGCAAAAGCGGTGGAGGCCAGGGCCAAAACGGAGGTCAAGGGAAAAATGGAAGCAATGTTCCTGAAACGGGCAATGGCAATGGTAACAGCAACGCACCAGGTAAAAGTAAGGGCAATGAGAATGCCCCAGGCAGCTCTGAATAAAGCAAACTTTCGCTAGAAGAACGGGGATGTCCTGAAACCATGGAAGTGGCCGATGGATAATCCCCTTTTTCGTAGATGCTCACTCCTCATTCATTTGAAATTTGAGGGGAACGTAGGTATCTTATTAATGAGAAAAGAGCTAAATTAGTGGTTTAAGGGAACGTCAGTGTCTTATTTTGGTGAAAATGAACATAATTCAACTGAAAAGCATCAAATTAAAGAAAATAGCGCACTGACGTTCCCCAACTCGGTGAAATGGCATAGAATTACACAAATAAGGTATCTGTGTTCCCCTTCTTTTAACAAAACACCTAAAACAACAGTTTTTATGTCATTTTTTCATTATATGATAGGAAGTATAGTAATTTTTTAGCTATTTTGACATTAGACTATCAATAATAGCGGATAAGCAATTTACTATAATAGATATTATTTATTTTATGTTATCATTGTAATTTCCAAGCATCGTATTATACTTTATTGAAAAGCATGTACTGAGAGGTGTTTCCAATACAACCTATATTTGAAACAGAAAGGTTAGTTCTAAGGCCATTTGAATTAACAGATGCAAGCAAAGTACAGGAACTCGCTGGGGATAAAGAAGTAGCTAAAACAACATTATCAATTCCATATCCATACCCTGATGGGGCGGCTGAATCTTGGATTAGAGGTTGTAATGAGAGATCAAAAGATGGTAGCGGATTCCCTTTTGCTTTGGTTGATAAAGACAAGCATTTATTGATAGGCTGTATGAGTATAAATGTATCCATACCACACAAAAGAGGTGAACTTGCCTATTGGTTGGGAAGACCTTTTTGGGGGAATGGTTACGCTACTGAGGCAGCAATGTGTTTAGTTGCTTTTGGGTTTAAGGAATTGGAATTAAATAAAATATGGGCAGCTGCGATGACTAAAAATCCCGCCTCTACCAATGTTATGAAAAAGCTTGGGATGAAATTTGAAGGAGAATTTAAAAAGCATATTTTAAAGTGGAACGAGTTTGAGGATGTAATTTATTACGGAATGACCAAAGATGATTATGACAATATGAACTTATAAATAAAACGGATGGCCATCCTTTTTGTTTTACTAATAAGCCAAGAAAAGAGGCACAGATGAAAATCCATCTGAGCCTCTTTTACAATACCGTCTAAACTAAATCGCAAGCATCGGCTGGCATCCAATGAGCATCTTTTCCATCCCATTTAACATTGCAGCCAAGTGGATTAGTCAATGGTTTGCTGATTGGCTTGCCTGCTAAGTGTTCTTCTAGTGCATTGTCTAAATCATTGATCGTAACTTTGCTGGAATCCTTGGGATTATCGACTGCTCGACCTGAGTAAACCAGGTTGCGATCTTGATCGAACACATAGTAATGTGGCGTTCTCAACGCACCGTATGCGAGAGCGACTTCCTGCGATTCGTCTCTTAAATATACCCAAGGGAATTGTTCCTTCTCCATGATAGTTACCATATGTTCGAAGGAATCCTCGGCGTATGTATTAACGCTATTTGAGTTAATTCCAACAAATTGCACACCTTGCTCTTTAAAACGATTCGCTGTTTTCCTAGTTAATTCATTTGATCCAATAACATAAGGACAGTGATTGCAAGTAAACGAGATGACGAGTACCTTAGCGTCTGCAAAATCATTCAAACTATAGGTCTTACCATCCGTTGCTGGCAATGAAAAATCAAGCGCATGATCCCCTAAAGCTAATGTAAATGACATTAAAAATCTCCTCTCGAGTTACATTTGATTCATACTGTTAACGGGCAACTTGTTTCTTTTCCATTCAAATGAAATCCGCGAGAAACCTCGCGTTTTGGTGGAATGGAATCCTTAATTGTTGCCCGTTATCAGTATAATTAAAGCTGATTATCGCCTGTGCTTTGGAAGAATTCGATGATTTCGCCATCTAAGCCTTTGCAAAAAGCAATAATGACCGGTGTTGGCGGGTTGTTGCTGATAACTATAGCCTTCGGTTCAACGGTTATTTCTGCACCTGCAGCCCGAGCGGCTTCAATCGCGATTGAGACATCATCCGTGCGAAAAGCCATGTGGATCATAGAGCTTTCCGGTTTAATTTCCTTAGAGCCGCCTGCAAAAATCTCAAGATAATTGCCGTCTCCAGTATCCAAGAGAACTCCGCGACCGTCGCCTTCGCCCCAGCTCAAACGTTCCTCAAAGCCAAAGCCTTCACTATAAAATTTTACCGAAGCTTCAAAATCACGCACCTTTATCGCAATATGGTGAAAGCCTCCGCCACCGATTTTATTATTAGTTCCCAATTGAATAGCCTCCTTAGGTTTTTTCTCTTTTAGAATACATGAAATCCAACAAAAATGGTATTAGTTACCTTGAGGTAAGTGAGCTGTTATTTAAATTTTCAAAAGAAAAGTGTACACAAATGAACCTAAATGAACTAATATATAATAATATGAACCTAAATTGCTAAGGGAGCTGTCTATATGGAAATCCGTTATGCCTCACATCCAAATGAAGTTAAGAAATTTGAAACCACCCGATTGCGTGAAGAGTTTCTCATTGAAACCTTATTCGTTCCAGATGAGCTTCAGCTAGTTTACTCTCATGTCGATCGCTTTATCACAGGTGGAGTTATCCCTTTAGCTAATGCTATTAAGCTTGAAGCAGACCCTAAGGAGATGGGAGCAGCTTATTTTCTAGAGCGTAGAGAGATCGGAATTATTAATGTCGGGGCTGTTGGTTCTATTACTGTGGATGGGATACTGCATGAAATGAAGCCAAAAGACTGTTTATATATCGGACTTGGTGTGCAAGAGGTAATTTTTGCGAGTGTAGATGCTGCAGCACCTGCTCGGTTTTATTTCAACTCGACCCCAGCTCATCACGCTTATCCTACTGTTAAAGTTGAGATTGAGAATGCGACTCCGGTTCATCTAGGCAGTCCTGCAAGCTCGAATGAACGCACGATTTATAAATATATCCATACGGCTGGTGTGAAAAGCTGTCAATTGGTCCTGGGTTTAACAATACTAAAGCCCAATAACATGTGGAACACGATGCCTTGCCATACGCATAATCGGAGATCTGAGGTATACTTTTACTTTGACATGCCTGCGGACGGAGTTGTATTTCACCTTATGGGTGAACCTGAAGAAACGCGTCATCTAGTTGTGCGCAATGAGCAAGCGATTATCTCGCCAAGCTGGTCGATTCATAGTGGTGTGGGTACAAGCAATTATACGTTCATTTGGGGGATGGCTGGAGAAAACCAGATTTTTGATGATATGGACGCAGTAGCTATGCAAACGTTAAAATAAATTTAAATACTTGTTACTGGTTAAGGGGAAGGTTACAAGTTGCCTTTTAACAGGATAATTGAAATGGCGGTTTTCGTATGAATGCAATTCGGCGCTATGAGAAGATTATGGAAGTGCTTTTGGCGAAAAAAGAAGTGACGGTGCTCGAATTAAGTGAACAGCTGCAGGTCTCAGGAAAAACAATTCGTGAGGATCTAGGCAAGCTGGAGGAGCAAAAGCTGCTCATGAGGGTGCATGGAGGTGCGATGCTAGCCCAAAGTGACCAGCTGGGAATTCTTTCTACTCGCGAGGCCAATATCAAACATAAAGCTGAGAAGATAGAGATAGCAGCAAGAGCGCTTCAGTATATTCAGCCTGGTGATGTGATTGCTCTGGATGGTGGAAGCACGATTCTTGAGATTGCCCGGAGGTTGGATAATCAGCCTCTTACCGTCATCACCAATGATTTATACGTAATTAGCGAACTGATCGCGAAGGATCAAATTCGACTCGTTGTACCGGGCGGTTACCGTGTTCGCAATATTCTTGCTGGAGATGAGGCAGTCGCCTCTATTCGTCGTTTAAATGTGAAAAAAGCATTTGTTTCAGCAACTGCCTTACATTTGGAGTATGGCTTATCGATTTATACGGGGGAATTGCTTGCTTTTAAGCGAGCTTTGGTTGAGTCTGCTCAAACCACTTATGCGGTCATCGATCATTATAAATTTGGTCAAAGCGCCTTGCACACTTTTGCGAAACTATCAGATATTGATGTGATTATTACCGATGAGGGATTATCTGTTGAAACGGCCGAAGCTTATAAACAAGCTGGAACGGTGATTGATTACAAAAGAAAAGGGAGTGCGCAATGAGCTCATTTGATTTAAGCGGAAAGATTGCTTTAGTAACAGGGGCATCTGGTGGATTAGGTCAAGCCATGGCTATTGGACTTGCAGAAGCAGGGGCTGACATTATTGCTTTATCGCATTCAGAAAGCCATGAAACCGTAAAGCTGATTAGAGCATTGGGCAGAAAAGCAGAATTGATCGCAGTCGATCTAAGTGATGAAGCATTATTGGATGGAGTTTTTGCTCAAGCTTTAGGTTTATATGGTCGAATTGATATACTCGTGAACAATGCGGGAATCATTCGGCGCAAGCCAGCTGCGGAGCACTTAAGACAGGATTGGCATGATGTGCTGGATTTGAATCTCAATAGTTTATTTTTCCTAAGCCAGCTTGTTGGTAATCATATGATTGAACGAGGCAGTGGTAAAATTATTAACATAGCCTCCATGTTAACTTATCAAGGCGGGATAAATGTACCTGGTTATACAGCAAGCAAGCATGCAGTAGCCGGTGTGACCAAAGCGCTGGCCAATGAATGGGCGTCTAAAGGCATTCAAGTGAATGCGATTGCTCCAGGTTATATGGAAACGAACAATACAGCAGCGATTCAAGCAGATGAGAAAAGATATAACTCGATTCTGGAGCGGATTCCGGCAGCTAGATGGGGCAAGCCTGAGGATATGAAAGGGCCAACTGTGTTCCTAGCTTCGGCTGCTTCAGATTATATGAATGGTCATGTGCTTAGTGTGGATGGCGGTTGGATGGCGAGATAATTGTTTTAAATAATCTAAATGAGGTGCTTTAATTGAAAAAATTTAATTACCTACAGCAAATTGCTGATGCAGGCGTAGTGGCTGTGCTTCGCGGTGATTCACCTGAGGAAGTTGTAGCCATGTCGGAGCAAGCTATCGCAGGGGGAGTTAAAGTAATCGAAATTACGTTAACGGTTCCTTTTGCACTAGAAGCTATAACCCAATTAGCCAAGCGTTACTCCAGTAAAGATGTGATTGCGGCTAATTATGCTTTAATTGGAGCGGGGACGATTCTTGATCCAGAATCAGCTCGGGCGGCTATGCTGGCGGGAGCGGAGTTTATTGTCGCACCATGCTTGAATAAAGCAACAGTGCAATTATGCAATCGATATAGAGTTCCGATTATGCCGGGTGTCATGACAATTCAAGAGGTGCAAACTGCGCTAGAGCTTGGTGTAGATGTAATGAAGCTGTTTCCCGGCAATCTTTATGAGCCGTCGATTATTCCAACGATTCGTGGCCCATTGCCGCAAGCTAACCTAATGCCTACGGGAGGCGTGAACTTGAACAACCTCAAGGATTGGATCAAGGCTGGAGCATTTGCTGTGGGGATTGGCTCCGATTTGACTAAAGAGGCTGTAAAGAATAAAGACTTTAGCTTGATTGCCAAAAAAGCGAATGAGTATAGAAACGCTTTTTTACAAGCTAAAAAGGATTTGAAATAAGGAAAGGGGGCAGGTTCTATGAGAGTAGCGTTTATATCGGATATTCATGGTAATGCAGTCGCCTTGGAAGAAGTATTAACAGATATCGCTAAGAAGAATATAGATAAAATTTACGTTTTAGGGGATTTGTGCTACCGCTGTCCGGAGCCGAAAAGAGCACTCGATTTAATAAGAGCATTGAATACCGATGTCATAAAAGGAAATGCAGATGAATGGGTTATTCGTGCTGTTCGTTTAGGTGAAGTTCCAGATAAAGCTCTAGAGATGATGAACCTTGAGCGAGATTGGGTCAAATCACAATTAGAGCAACCCGATCTTGATTATTTAGAGCAGCTGCCGACAGAAATTAACTTCTGTATGGAAGGGATTAATATTCACCTATTCCATGCTACTCCGGATAGTTTATTTGAATTTATTCTTCCTGGCGTGGATGACGAAACCTTGCATTCCAAGCTGATGTCAGCTAATGAGGATGCGCAAATTTACATATATGGCCATATACACAGATCTTATATTCGCTATCTTCGAGGGAAAATTGTGATTAATACAGGAAGCGTAGGCCTGCCTTTTGATGGGCTAGCTTTGGCTTCCTATGCAATAGTAGAAATTGTTGAGGGGAATATTAGTACCTCTATTGAACGTGTAAGCTATGATGTTGAAAAAGTAGCTGAACAATACAAAGCACTGAATTACCCGAACGCAGAAATGATGATAAAAATTTTACGAAATGGCAGCTTATAAACGATATTTATAATAATCCTGTGCGTGTACCACTTTGAAACCAACGGATTCATATAATCCCAAAGCATGGTCATTCTTAGTTTCAACCTCTAAATGGATGGAATGGCCAGCTAAGCTTTGTTCTCTAATGATTCGACGCAAGACTTTCCTGCCAATACCCCTACCTTGATACTCAGGCAAAATCGAGAATCCATATAACCACGCTTGTTCAGCATCTAAGCTCACGCGAATTTTCCCCACGGTTTCTTCGTTCACTTCAATCATATACATATTGTCCTTATCCCCGCTGGTTCTGCCTTCCATGGCTCTAGCATCTTCTTCGCTTTCACCGAACGCCTCCATAGACAAACGTACGCGCATTTCTAAATCATCTTCTATGGTAATACGCAATTGGATGCCATCAACTTCCTCAACAATACCTTCTTGCCATTCCATTTGATGTTCAGAGAAAGCATAATCAGCAGCTGTATGATTCAAAAAAGCTTTTGCAGCATCAGACCCAGCAGGTGCGTTCAACAAAATTTTCTTGTATTCGTTGTGTTTTGCGGTTTCAATACCTTGTTGGAATAAGCGCTTGAAATGACCTTTGCGACGTTCACTTGGTTTAACCATTCCACATATCTCGACAGTTGAACCAAAAGCATACAGGGCTAAAAATGCTTGAAGCTCTCCATTCTCATATATAAAAAAATCCATTTCATTGTTTTCACGGTTTCTTAGCATCTCCCAGTTAAGCTTTAATTGGATGTGATCATAGGCTTCGCATTCTTTTTGCAGCTGTGCAATATCTTGTAATTCCTGGATGGTTGACATAGTAGCCTCCTTTTTTTCTTCTAATATAACATGTAAAAGGGTGGTCTGTAACTGCTGCTGAAGGAGCGATTTCCCTTATTGTGGGAGAGACTCTTTTCAAAGGTAGTATAACATGATATATTTACTTATATCGTTTGCATAGCATTTGTGATTCTATAGGGGGATGAATGAGTTGGCGCTAGAATCCAAGCCGATTTATGAGCGGATATTTGATTCGTTACGTGGTGAGATTGTGGGGAAAGTTTACAATATAGGTGATCGCGTGCCTTCGGAGAAGGAATTGGCTGATGCTTTTAATGTGAGCCGAATTACTAGCAAGAAGGCGCTTGAGTTGCTGGCTAAAGAAGGCTTGATTGTCAGAATGCCTGGACGAGGCTCGTTTGTAATTGAAGCTGGCACTGCAGAGAGAGTGGAGAATGTACCGGATGAATGTGTGAAGCCATTATTAATTGGGCTTGTAATCACAGATTTTGGCAATACCTTTGGCACAGGAATGATCTATGGTATGGAAAGCAGCTCGGCAGAGCATGACAGCTTTCTTTTGCTGCGCAGGTCTTTCGGTATCCCGGAAAATGAAGAAAAAGCGATTCGTGATTTTCTCAATCTAGGTGTAGACGGAATTATCGTGTTCCCGGCTCAAGGTGAATTCTATAATTCAGAAATCCTCAAGCTGGTCATTCAGCAGTTCCCTTTGGTTTTAGTAGATCGCCATTTAAAAGGGGTGGCTGCTGCATCTATCTGTACAGATAATGTGAAGGCTGCGAGATTAGGCACGGATCATTTATTGGAGCTTAAACATAAACATATTTGTTTGCTGACCCCACCGCCTATGGATACAACAGCCATTGAGGATAGAATTGAAGGCTTTATTCAATCGCACGCAGAACGTGGCGTGATGGTAGATCGAACGCTTTGGCTTGATAAAATTACCTCGACACTTCCGAACTCCTTCCATACCGTTAATATGGACAAGGATATCCAGATGATTAAAGCGCATCTACAGCAAAATCCACACATTACTGCTCTATTTGCCATTGAATATAATATTGCCTTGCTCGCCAAAGCCGCGGTAGAGTCGTTAAACAAACGAATCCCAGAGGATATCTCGATTATTTGCTTTGATAGTCCTTCCACTACGCTAGGCAGCGGATATCAGTTTACTCATTTAATGCAAGCGGAAGAGGAAATTGGTAAGCTTGCAGTTGAAAATGTACTGAAATTAAAGCATGGTGAAAAGGTACCGAATCGAGTGACATTGGATGCTAAGCTTGTTATTGGTGTATCTACTGCAGCTGCAAGACAATAACGCAATCGTTCGAAACTAAAGGTGGTTAAGTGCTTTGAGAAAAATAATGTTCACAGGTGGCGGATCATCTGGACATGTTTCAGTCAATTTAGCGTTAATTCCTCACTTTCAGCAGGACGGCTGGGCAGTGGAGTATATAGGTTCAGAGAATGGGATCGAGAAGGAGCTAATCCTCCCGCTTAAGCAGGTGAAATATTTCAGTATTGCTACAGGAAAGCTAAGGCGATATTTGGATTGGAACAATGTGAAGGACCCTTTTAAAGTTGTAAAGGGGGTATTTCAAGCCTACCGCATAATCAAGAAACAGAAGCCCACTATTCTTTTCTCCAAGGGTGGTTTTGTGTCTGTTCCGGTTGTACTTGCTGCATGGCTGAATAAAGTTCCAGTTATTATCCATGAATCGGATATTACGCCTGGCTTGGCTAATCGAATCGCGATTCCTTTTGCAACAGGTGTTTGCACCACATTTCCTGAGACAGCCCAGCATTTGAAATCTGCAAAAACACACTTTGTCGGGGCCATTATCCGGGATGAGCTAAAGCAAGGCAATAAAGCGCGAGGCAGAGCTTTCTGTCAGCTTAACTCTAGCAAACCCGTATTACTTATTATGGGTGGCAGTCTCGGTGCCAAACGGATTAATCAAACGGTGCGAAGCGCTTTAAATAAACTTACGGACACTTTTCAGATTATTCATCTTTGCGGAAAAGGGCAGGTTGACCCCATCTTGCAATCACCTTATTATAGGCAATATGAGTATATCAATCATGAGCTTCCTGATGTTCTAGCGATGACAGATGTGGTTATTTCGCGAGCAGGGGCGAATTCAATTTTTGAATTTCTGGCTTTACGAATACCCATGCTGCTAATTCCGCTTTCCAAAGCCCAGAGCCGTGGCGATCAAATTTTAAATGCACAGTCTTTTGCAGCTGCCGGTTATTGTGAAGTACTTAATGAAGAAGCGCTAAGTGCAGAAGCTTTGGTAACTGATGTACATAGAGTCTATGAGCAACGCCAAACCTACAAAGAGAAGATGGGGAAAGCACCTGAGCGGGATGCTCTATCCTTACTTTTTAAATTTATTAAAAAGACTTCTAAAAAAGGATAATGGGGTTAGGGGGTTAGTTTATATGAGGCAAGCTAGGATCAATGAAATCATACATGCCTACAATCAATTAGATAAGAAGGATAAGAGTATGTTTGATCATGCCATATTGTGTTATAATGCTAAAGTTTTCCCAGATTCATTAACAGAATTGAATAGCTGGAACGAGCTGGAGTTGGATACGCTTGAGAAGGTTACCTCCAACAATTGAGCAGCTTATGAGAATCATGCTCGTAAAAAAGGAACAGCTAAGAAAAACCCAGATCAAGCGGATGCCATGGAAAAAACTAAAAGCAACCTTTCAAATAGCTGAAATTGATAACATGTCCGACCATTTACGTAATATACGGATCGATCGCGAGCGAGTGGTTGTAGCTCAAACACTCGACAACATCGGTGTTACGTCTATTTTCAATACGAAAAATCAGTCTCATGTTAATCTACTCCAAGCTGCATTGGGCAATTCGCAACAGCTCAATGATTTACTTCGCGAATCAAGCGCAGAGTCCAAGCTGGCACTTATCCGTAATTTACAGTTTTTGAAGCATATCCCGAATGATAAAAGACTACAGCAATTGTGCAAGGATCTACTTGAGGAATTAGGAATGCATGATGAAATGATTCACTTAACGGAGATGATCTAATGATTAAAAAAGCCGTAATCCTCGCTGCAGGCATGGGGAAGAGATTCCAGCCTATCACACGAGTCATACCGAAACCAATGCTGCCTATCGGCAATAAACCTACGCTCGACTTTATCATTAAGGAATTAATCGATTCAGGTATTGAACAGATATTAATTGTGGTGGGTCATCGCAAAGAAATGATAGAAGAGTATTATCGAGATCGTGTGGAAATTGAATTTGTCATCCAGAATAACTTAAATGGGACAGCGCCAGCCGTGCTTCTTGCAGAAGATTTTGTTAATGGGGAAGCCTTTGCATTATGTCTATCTGATGAGATTGTGGAGTCTATTGTGCCTTGTACTAAACAGCTGATGGATGTATATACCCGGAATAATGCTTCCATGGTAACGGCAATTGAAGAGACGACTGCGGTGAAAATACATAGCTATAATTCCGTAAATATGACTGAAAAGCAAGGTAATATAGCGAAAATAAGTTCCATTATAGAAAAGCCGCAAGGCTCATCTCCTTCTTTGTTTACTTCGATTGGCCGTTACATCATTGCTCCTGAAATTTTCAACATAATTAAATCGCTGAAGCTTGAAGAAACAAGAGAATTATATTTAACCGAAGCCTTTAATCTGCTATTGAAGGATAATGCTGCTTATGGGCTTTTCTTTGAAGGAAAGCGCTGGGACATTGGGACCAAAGAAGGCTGGATCGAAACCAATGTAAGATTAGGTTTAATTGATTAACTATTTAGCCTAGATTTTTAATGGATAATCTAAATATACATGGGAATAATAGTAACATCTGAAAAGGAGGGATTAAATGGACGCTAGTATGAGTGTAGTAGATGTGCTTACCAATATTCAGGAGCTTAAGAATAGTGGGCAGTCCCTAAACAAGAAAAAACTAAAGCAATCCCATCCAGAGCTCATTCAGAATGCTTTGTTTTACTTCCCAAGCTGGGAGCACGCCTTACAAAATGTAGACTCCATATAATCTCGTAATGCTAAAAAAGAAGCTTAGGTCACAGTGACCTGAGCTTCTTTTTGAGTTGTAATTAGCTTATGCCGGATCGAGTTTAACAATCTTACCCGCATTATTTAGCTTGTATTTCACTGCATGTTTGTTGAGCTTTTTAGCTACTATCTTGGCTTCGAAGGTTAGCTTGTCCCCGATTTCCAGCTCTAATTTCTTCATGCCGGTACCATGGCTTGTCCAAGCTGATTCAAGCACAACTACCTCATTCTCGAATGAAAAAGAAGCAGGCTCGAAAATAATAACTTCATCATCTGTATCACTGAATGGATTAGGCACTGATGCAAATTGAGAAACGGTTGCGTCGAAATTCAGCTTGCCCTCCGGTAAAGTAATCGGAGCTTCCTTCGCTGCTTTCTCAGCTTTCTCAGCTTTTTCAACAGGCTTTTTCTCTTTCTTTTCCGCTGTTTTTTTCGCTGGTTTAATTTCTGCCTCACCATCTAGGGCTAGCTCTTCTAATTCGGGCTCTAGCAGCTCACCGTCATCTTCCGGTTTCCCTTTACCGAATTGGCCTGTTTGCATTTCTCTTAAGTAAGAGGGATGAATATTATGTAGTTGATCACCAATTTGAATCACTGCAAAAACAAGATCCGCATAACCGACTATCTCACACGCTACATCCATATTCTGACCTTTGTAACGGTATTCCTTCTGTTTAGTTGCTTTTTGTGGCAACAGTCCCCAATCCTTGCAAAAAGCCATAGCTTCATCTTCATTCTGGAATGCGGTATATTGTTCCGGTTTAACCCAATGTGGCATGTATGTTCCTCCTTTTGTTGACCTAAAACTATTTTAACATTTTTATTGTGAAATGGAAAAAGAGTTAACGATTGTTTTAAAAATAAAATTATCGGGTAATAAGTGTAGTGTGTTTAATACATACTATTAAAATACTGATAATCGGCAACTTATGGCCAATTAACAGTGATAGAAGGAGTGTGAGCATATGTCCAAGGATTTCCTAACAGCAGTTAAAGAGAGACGCACGTACTATGCGATAAGCAAAGAATCTACAGTCTCAGATGAGCGTATCTTAGAAATTATTCAGGATGCGGTCAAGCACACACCATCTGCTTTTAATTCTCAAAGTGCACGGGTGGTGTTATTATTAGGCCAACATCATGATAAATTATGGGATTTCACCAAGGAGGTCTTAAGAGCAATTGTTCCTGCAGATCAGTTTGAGGCTACGGACCAACGAATAAACGGCTTTAAAAACGGTTATGGTACGGTATTGTTTTTTGAGGATTACAAGGTGATTGAAGGAATGCAAGCTCAATTTGCAGCCTATCAGGATCGCTTTCCTCATTGGTCCGAGCAATCCTCTGGGATGCTGCAATATGTAATTTGGACCTCACTTGAAATTGAAGG
The DNA here is from genome assembly GCF_009728935.1 of Paenibacillus psychroresistens. GTDB lineage: Bacteria > Bacillota > Bacilli > Paenibacillales > NBRC-103111 > Paenibacillus_AC > Paenibacillus_AC psychroresistens. The sequence goes on from NZ_CP034235.1 coordinate 2,427,285, forward strand.
GTTCGGAGCTTCAGTCCAGCATTACAACCCTTTAATTGATGAGAAAGTGAAAGCAGAATGGAAAATTCCGGAATCCTGGCAGTTAATCACACAAATGCCTTTTGGGAAACCAACAGCTCAGCCAGGCAACAAAGAATTCCAGCCATTAGAGGAACGAGTGAAAATATTCAAGTAAATAAACGAAAAGCGGCTAGTCTTCTAATAAGAGACTAGCCGCTTTTCTTGGTCAAAGCTTATTTAAACTCAACGCCAAAGCCAGATGTACGCAAATATAAGGGATAGTTGATAATATCATTGCTGCCTTCTTTAAAATATTGCAAGCTTGCAGGAGCCTTTAATCGTATAGCATATTTGCCAGCAGTAATAAATTTGCCATTCGTGCCTCTTTGATTCCATGGAACGATCACGCTATACCCTGCACTTTTGCCTAGAGTACCAGTTGCTCTTGGCAATTTATAGCTGTAAACCAGCTCCTGCTGTTGATAATTAGCATCCGCTTTATATACCTCGAAGGTGAGATCATAGGGCTGAATAATGATATTATTTGCACTTGAATTGGCTACAGCGATTGAAAATGATGAGATTTCTGTTAGCGACATTTGCCCATTATTCACAAAATTAGATCTAGGAGCAAAATAAATCGCAACAGGATCACCCCAATTAGTATCCAACTCAGTATACGGATATTGCTTCACAGTATCATGAACAATAACACTTAAAGATTCCAGCTTACGGTCATTCATACCAACAGAGGTTTTAAAAGGACGGATGTCCCCAGGCTCTGGTTTGTCAATATCTTCATTAAGAATGTACATGAACAACGAGGCGGCAGTATTATTTTCCTTGATAGCTGAGTAGTTCAATTCAATCGTCTTTCCGGTTAGATCTTTATTAATTTGAATGGTGCCGGAAGTAAGAAATTCATTACCGTTTTTATCTTTGACTACCTTTAGATTGCTAATAGTCACATAGCCCTCACTGTCTTTAAGCGTAAGACCTGTATTAATTGGTGCAGCAGGACCTTCATAGATATCAATTTTATTCAAATAGCTAGTTATACTGGATGATGGCGAGAAGGTTACGGTCGCTCCCATAGCATCTGTAAAAGCACGGAGCGGGATATAAGCTTTGTTATTGTAATTAATAACCGCGTTATCTCCTGAGCCGTCAATTTCTTTGACCGTATCGTTGATATGAAAAAGTACACGACTTGGAAAAAGGTAAGCTTGAATCGTATTAGCAGCAAAAACAACTGTAGATATAGAAAGCGCAATTCCAATCATGAAACCGATGATATATTTTCGCATTATCACACTACCTTTCTACTATATTAGACGCCGAAGATAAGATAATGTTTCTCTCATTGGAAATCCAGTTGATTTAACGCTATAATCGTTAAAGGAACGTTTACCCAATAAAATAATAAGGAGTCCTCACATGAAAAAAGCACTTATTTTCGGGCATAAGAATCCGGATACGGACACGATCTGTTCTGCAATTGCCTACGCTGATTTAAAAACGAAATTAGGTTTTAAGGTTGAAGCGGTTCGTTTAGGTAACGTTAATGGAGAAACACAATTTGCCCTTGATCATTTCCAAGTACCTGCTCCGCGTTTAGTGGAAACGGTTGCTAATGAAGTTAAGGACGTCATTCTTGTAGACCATAATGAACGTCAGCAAAGTGTAAGCGACATTGATCAAGTCCGTGTTTTAGAGGTTATTGATCACCATCGGATTGCGAATTTTGAAACAAGCCATCCTTTGTATTACCGTGCTGAGCCAGTTGGCTGTACAGCGACGATTCTTAATAAAATGTATAAAGAAAATAATATCGCTATCACTAGAGAGATTGCTGGTTTGATGTTATCGGCAATTATTTCGGATTCATTGCTTTTCAAATCACCAACCTGCACAGAGCAAGACGTAGCAGCTGCTCGTGAATTAGCTCATATCGCTGAGGTTAATGGTGAAAGCTACGGTTTAGCAATGCTAAAAGCGGGTGCAGATTTAAGCCAAAAAACAATTAAAGACTTAATTTCACTAGATGCTAAAGAATTTCAAATGGGCAGCTATAAAGTTGAAATTGCTCAAGTTAATGCAGTTGATGTCAACGATGTACTTTCTCGTCAAGCAGAATTGGAAGCTGCGCTTAATACAATTATTGCTGATAAAGGACTGGACTTATTCGTATTCGTCGTGACTGATATTCTCAATAATGATTCTGTAGCTATTTCCCTAGGTCGCTTAAGTGCTTCCGTTGAACAAGCGTATGATGTTAAATTGGAGAACAATACAGCCGTTCTTAAAGGTGTTGTCTCACGTAAATTGCAAATTGTACCTGTGTTAACAGATATTCTTAACAAGCTTTAAGTTAGTTGCTTCATAATCAATGATCTGAAAACAACAAGAGAAAACTTCTCTTGTTGTTTTTTGCACTTATAGCTAACTCAGATAAACGAGGTGTAACTATGCATGAAATCTGGATTCTTGGAATCTGATGAGCAGCTTTGGGCTCAATGGGCTGCTGCTGATAAAGCGGCGATAAAGGACAAATAGATAATGTCTTTCTTTGCACCGTTATCCCATCGACTCAGCAAAAATTTCAAACTAATCGCTGAGTCAAAGGGATAACGGTCAAAAGGAACTCGTAAGGATCGGTTATAAATTTATATCGCGCAGGTTAGTTATATTAATTATGTTCCATCATATAGGGCATACTTCTGTCATGGAGGGACGCCATGCATACGATATTGATTATCGACGGCGAAGAGAAAGCTGCCGAATATCTCAAACAAGAACTAACTCGTGAAGGATACATAGTAGAAGTTGCTACGAATGGCAGAGCCGGCTTGGAGCGAGCTTTACAAGAAAAGTGGGATATAATATTGCTCGAAATTATTCTATCTGAGTTAAATGGGATGGAAGTATTGCGACGGGTAAAAAAGGCAGCTCCAGTTATGCCTGTGATCATTGTTACAACCCGCAATGAAACCTCGGATATCATTTCTGGGCTGGATAATGGAGCGAATGATTACGTCACAAAGCCATATAATACGGATGAGCTGTTTGCTAGAATTCGGGCATCTTTGCGGAATAGGATGCTTATTGAACTGATGATCGATTCCACAATGAATCTTACGGATGATAGACTAATCGTAGCTGGCTTATCTCTAAACCGCAAAACGCGTGAAGTCGTTCGCGACTGCAGACCGATTGAATTGACGATGAAAGAGTTTGACTTGCTTGTTTACTTAATTGAGAATAAACCGAATGTTGTAAGCAGAGAGCAAATTATTCAACAGGTCTGGGGCTATGATTTCGTCGGTGACACTAATATTGTGGATGTGTACATTCGTTATTTACGCAAAAAAGTCGATTACAGCTTTAAAACTTCATTAATCCAAACGATTCGAGGAGTCGGTTATAGTATCCAGGAAGAAACATCATCATCATGAGCCTTGAACAGCAATGGCATCATCAAAATATTGCTCTAAGGTCAGTTGATCAGCATAAATTTCCTCAGCAATATCTTTCCCTACATAACGAATATGCCAGGGCTCGTAGGCATAACCGGTTAGAGACTCTTTGCCGTTTAAGTAACGAATAATAAAACCATAATCGGCGGCATGAGCGGCAAGCCATTTGCCTTCTTTGCTATCTCCAAAGGACTCAACCAATTGGTCCTCAGGTACATTATTCGTTAAGTCGATTGCGAGGCCTGTTTGATGCTCGCTTTGGCCAGGAATAGCACTGATTTTATTGGCTTCAACAGAGCCTTTATCTTGCACGTTCCCATTATAAACGGATTTTTGAGTGACATAGGAACGATAACCAGACACTCCAAACAAGTGAATATTCTCGGTTTCTGCTTGTGCAACGAGCTGCTCCAACGCTTTAGCCGCAACGCTGCGCAGCATCCGTTTTTCAATGATTTCTTTAAATATAAAAGGTATCTCAGGCACTACTAAATCAGCAGGAATATAATTATCTGGCAGAGATCTTTGTTTGTTGACTACAACGGCTACATCTTCAGCATCAGTTACGACTTTTTTTCCATTTGCGGTTGTGGTAAGAGTATCTAACAAGGAATATTTGACGGTAATTGTGCATTCCGTGGATTCACCTTTGTAATTAGAAGAGATAATGGCTTTGGAACCAATAGAAGCATTAGATGAAACATGAACGATTCCTTTATCATCGACAGTAATAATTTCAGGTTGACTAGAGCTGAAGCTTACCTTTTTAAGCTTTGAGATGTCGGTTTTGACGATATGATTTGAGGCACCGGGTGAAAGGCTATAATGACTGGAGCCAAACGATATTAAGCCGGCAGCTTCAGACGAATTTGTAGATTCAGATGCCAATGGAACTGTATTATGCTGGCACCCCGAGACTATAATAACTAGGCTAAGGCTTAGAGGGATGGAGAGACTATAAAGGCGATGTTTAAGCATGCTGTGATTTCCCCTGTCTATGTAAAATAACTAAGTTTTTATAGTACCACAAAATAGTCCTTCCATAAAAAGCTTGTTTTTGGGATAATGGGTAAAGTGAAAAAACACAATCCGACAAGCAGGTGAATAATAATTGCAATCCAAGACAGTTGAAGCCACAATCTCAGCGTTTCCTGATTTATTGCTTTCTTTATTATTTTTTATCGTATTTGCTCTTATATATATCGCAATTATTAGACAGAATAAGCTCGGCACCTTATCCAAAGGTCGTTTAAATGGTTTGTTGGTCTTCGTGCTTTTATTTGCAGGCTTAATTCGAGGATTGATTGTCTATAAGTATTCAGGCCATATCTATAGAATAGACATCCTGCCAATTGCTGCAGATATTATAGCGGCATGGCTGATTTATTGTTTCGCGGTTAAACCCTTAGGTAAAGGAATCGCTTTGGGAGTTTGCCTATTGTTTGCAATGAATCCTGCTGTAATGTTCCATGCGTCTGTATCGTTTCAAGCTACCAGCTATTTTATTATGTGTATAGTTGTTGTGATTTTTGCAATAAGCTCGTTACGAAGATTTATCCTCAGCATTTTAGGCAGCATATTCGTTTTGACCGCGGCTCTTCTCACAGGAATGTTCCAATTTTCTACCTTTAAACCGTGGCTCTGGATAGCCCAGGTTGTGAAGCATGTTTTCGTTACGGATACTTATGCGACTTTAAATGTCTTCAATTTATTTGCGCTAACTGGCGGGAACGGCTTTGCAGCTAGTAATGAACGAATGCTGCTGTCGTACAACATTTGGGGCTTGATTCTCTTAGCCGGAGCGTTTATTTATCTAGGGTTTTTCATAAAACGTATTAAACAGCCATTGAACCTCTCTAAAGTAATTTTCATCCTATTGCTCTTTGTTGTTTCCGTGTTTGTGCTTGCACCACATATGCGTATTTCCTATTTATATCCGGCTATTCCGCTTGCTATATTCAGCTACATCCTTACCCAGGATCGCAGACTTTTGCAATTATTGTTTGGCTTTAGCGTAACTCATTTTATTAATTCCAGCTTTGCGCATGCTTATAGTAAAACGGCACACCCGCTGATTCCACATGTCGAAGGTATTCTGATGGTTGTGTCGCTGACCAACGTGGTTTTATTGATTTATCTGATTTACAGCGGCTACGATATCTTTATCAAACAGCGCATTCTAAAAATGGAAATAGTAGAATTTAATCAACCTGAACCGAACTTACAGGAGACATCTAATAAGCTGCTCACCCGTAAAGATTGGATTTGGATGAGTACAATTACACTGATTTATACACTAGTTGCTTTCTATAATCTAGGTTCGCTGAAGGAACCGGAAACCTTCTGGAAGCCTGTAAGCTCGCTGACTTTTTATGTGGATTTAGGCAAATCCCAAACAATTGAACGCGTTAATGCGTTTGTTGGAATTGGTGAGGGTAAGCTTAAGCTTGAGTTTGGTGAAGACACACCGGATACATGGAAAAATCCATTAATCATAGAGACTAAATATACGACCGTGTTCAAGTGGATTGTCCAGCCCGTCAACTACTCTGCACGTTATGTGAAGGTAACGGTAGATAAGCCTGGCTTTACTTTAAATGAGCTGGCGATTTATGGGAAATATACGGACAAGAAGCTGCCGATGAAGATCGAAGAGATCCATTCTGAAGGCTTGCTTCCCCTAGACCGGCAGGAAATTAAAAATGTGTTTGATGAGCAGAATGAAGTGGTTTATAAACCAACGTTTATGAACGAATCTTATTTTGATGAAATTTATCATCCAAGAACCGCTTATGAGCATTTGCATCTAATAAAGCCATATGAGACGACACATCCTCCATTAGGCAAGCTATTGATTGCTGTAGGTATCAAAATATTCGGGATGAATCCATTTGGCTGGCGTGTTATAGGTACTTTATTCGGTATCGGCATGCTTCCGATGATGTATGTGTTTGCAAAACGTTTATTCGGCAGAACAAGTTATGCTTGGATGGCGACATTTCTAATTGCTTGTGATTTTATGCATTTTGCTCAAACGCGAATAGGTACCATTGATGTATATGGTGTATTCTTCATTATTCTGATGTACTATTTCATGCTGCGGTTTTATCAGCTTAGTTTTTATAAAGCTACGTTGAGCCAAACTCTGCGTCCCTTGTTTTTGTCAGGCTTATTTTTTGGAATTGGTGCAGCGAGCAAATGGATTGTCATTTACGGTGGGGCCGGTTTAGCGCTTATTTTCCTATTGACGCTTTATGATCGATATCGGGAATATGAGGCAGCTAAAAAACTACTCAATCAAGCCAATTCTTCGATGCTGGAGGAAAGATATGGGAATGATCTTGAAGAAGTCGAGGAAACAATGGCAGTTGAGGATTTCTCCAAGAAAATCAAAGCGGAACAAATTGTAGGTACCTTTTCGAAGCTTGCGGTAAAAACGGTGGCGTGGTGCTCGTTATTCTTCATTATTGTGCCAGTGATTATTTATAGCTTATCTTTTTTCCCGATCATGGCTGTTCCTGGACAAGATCATACGGTAAAGCAATTAATTAAATATCAAACAGATATGTTTGACTATCATAGCAAGCTTGTTGCGACTCATCCTTTCTCATCGGCTTGGTGGGAATGGCCTTTAATTATGCGCCCAATCTGGTATTACAATGGGAAAGAGGTTTCCGACGGTAATGTCTCCAGTATAGCTTCGTTTGGTAATCCAGCCATTTGGTGGGTAGGGTTATTAGCTGTTATCGCTGCCATATTCGTTAGTCGACAACGCAAGGATAAAGGCATGTTTGTCGTCTTAATTGCTTACTTTTCGCAATATGTACCTTGGATGCTCGTCAGTCGCTTAACCTTCATTTATCATTATTTTGCGATGGTGCCTTTTCTGATTCTTTGTATCGTTTATATGATTAAAGTCATTCTCGAGAAAAAACCTGATTATCGGATCTATGTTGCCGCCTATTTAACCTTAGTGTTGGGTCTGTTCGTTATGTTCTATCCCGTACTCTCAGGCATGGTCGTTGATAAAGGCTATGTGAATTACGTGCTGCGTTGGTTTGATTCTTGGACATTCTAAATAAACTTTAAGGAGACCCTCATGCGTCAATTTGTGAAATTCAATTTGGTTGGATTACTGAATACGGCGCTTGATTTCGCTGTGTTTGCTTTATTGGCATGGTTAGGTGTCTTTTATATCGTGGCACAGTGTATTTCCTACGGGGTTGGGATGATTAATAGCTACACCTTGAATAAATATTGGACATTCGCCCAGAAGGGGCGGTTAGAGCCTAAGCAAGCCATAAGGTTTACCGTGCTTAATTTAGGCTCGTTACTGCTCTCATTGGGGTTGTTGGCGCTGTTTAAGGATCATTGGGAGCTTAAGGTGTTAACTGCTAAATTATTGACGACGATTGCCACAACTTTAGTTAACTTTGTGGGAAGTAAGCTGTGGGTGTTTCGGACGAACGGAACCAAATATTCTTAAATTCCATCCAGCCTAAGGAGTCCATAGAAATCCCTTTAACCGAGGGATGATAGACCGTTTTCAGCTGCTTGCGATACAGAAAATGAATCGCATGTATATCCTTTAGCATACGTTCTAAAGCGATAAATTGCTTAGTCCTGATAAGTGGATCGATCTCATGAATAATGGTTTCCAAATAAAACTCCATCTGCAGCTTAACCGCCTGCCCAACGTGCTGCTGCATGCTTTTGTACAAATCAATTAAGCGCAGCTCCTTATCATTATCCAGCATAACCGCAAACAAGATAAAATCTGCTTCCAGCCGCTGTTCCCCTTGAAATTGCGCTAAAGGCAGCAGTTTTATCTGCAGCTTTATTCCTGCCAATTGACAAACTTTCTGCAGCATTATCGCATCAGCCTCATATTGAGGAATCGTGCATAAAACCAATGTGTCAGTAAGTGAAGCCGATTCATTTGCAAATAATTCCTCTGTATTTAACTCGCTTAGTTCCTTGTCCAAAAAGCCATCGGTCGGAGAAATCCCCTCTTTTGCAGTATCCAAATGCAGATGCTGTCGAATCATCTCGGTCACAATTCGTCTTGTTTCTACTTCCTTTAATGGACCTTCCTTTAATAAATTCAAGGTGATAAATTTACATATTTCCCCACGGTGCACTTGGTTCCATGAGGTCTCTTCCGCATGATCCGGCAAGCGAAAATTATGCAGTATTTGAAAGCCTTCAAAGCTTTTGCTTTGTTTATGCTCGTAGAGGTCGGGAATATTCCAAATCTCGAGCTGATCCAGATGAGCCCGTCCCTGAAAATAAGGCTGAAACGCCTCGAGAACACAGATGGACCCGTCATTTTTCACAAGCTTAAATGGCCCTGTGCCAATCGGAGCTTTAGCAAACCGCTCTTTGGTTTCTCCACCGTAGTCAATTGGGATAATGGCAGCACGATTTGTACTGAGGAAATGCGCGAATAGCTCATTCGGCTCATTGAGCACGATTTGCAAAGTATTCGCATCCAGCACATTAATCTGCCTTATGTAGAGGTGTGCCCAACGATAAAGCGAGCGTGGATTGACATGGCGCAACCGGTTCAGCGTGAATCGAACATCCTCTGCATGCAGCTCCTTGCCATTATGAAACAAAACACCCTTGCGTAAGAAAAAGGTCCAAACTGTTCGTGAGGTATCGATTTCCCAGGCATGGGCGATATGAGCTTCGATCATTTGATTTTGCGGATTATATCTCACTAAACTATCGAAGATTTGATTAACCAAGTGAGATTCACTCGAGTAATTGATGAAAGCAGGATCTAAGGTATAGAAGGCTTGGCTTAAAGGGAAGCGCAGCAGATCAATTTTCTTGTGATCCTTCAACTCAGCGCGATAGCCAAAATAACTAAACAGCCATTCGTTAAAATGCTCGCGGCTTAGCTGGGGTAAGGAGGGGCGGTTTATATAGTCCATGGCACTGCGTAAGTCCTTTTTTTCAACGAAGTTACGGGCGATTTGCAGGACAAGCTCTTCACTTTTCACAAGAAAGGTTAAAGTTGATTTATTGCCTCTGCCTCGTTTAGGCGACCATATCAGCCATTGTTTATCCGCCAATCTTTTTAAGATTAAGACGACGTTGCGGTGAGTACAGTCGAGAATAGCAGCCAATTCATCTAGGGTAACGATAGCTTCTTGTACGCCTTCAGGAAGAGATAAATGCTCACGCAAACGGATATAGTGATTGGCCATTTTCATGCATTTTCACTCCCCGAATAGGTTCTTTTGCCTCAGTTTACCACGTACCGCTAAAATATGAAATTCCCAAAAACAAACTTACACTTTTTATTCCTATTTAATCGCGTAAACTAAGCATGTAGGCTAACCGGTTAAAGTAAACTGTGAAATGGGGAAATGAAGTATGGGACAAATCATGGAATTTAGTAGATCACAGCATTTGAAAACACATAAATATACGGATGATTTTATAATTGTGGAGAATGAGCGTGGAGAGATTTTACTCCAAAAGCGTTCGGGAACAGAGGAATGGGAATTGCCAGGGGGGATCCAAGAGTTACTCAAGGAACCAGGGCTGCATCTGGCTCAGCTTACTTTATATCGAATGTTTTCTCGAACGGATTTCAGTTCTTATTACACGGATGGGGATGAAGTATTCCATGATATGGCGATTTATATGGCAAAGTCATATTTTGGGTATCTACGAAGCATGAATATGGGATCTCATAAGCTCAGGTTTTTCTCCTTGTATGATTTGCCGCTGCATTTTCAAGAAACCTCCAAGCTTATTGTAGATGCTTATGCAGCCGATCATTTTTGGATAGGGGGTTAATAGGGATGGAGCAGAGTGAGCTAGTTAAACGTAATGAAATGATTAGAACAATGATCCTGGCTTTATTCGTCGGAATTATCCAATATATTTTGTTTAATAGTAATGGAATAGGCATTTCCTATCCGCTTTTTGTAGTTGTGTTATATGCTTATCTGTTCTGGGGACTGAGAAATAAACTGCATCATGGTGTAGATCTCGAATATATGCTGATCGTGCCTATAGCCTTACTATCATTAACCTTCTTTATTTTTTCAAACCCGGTGCTGCATGTGCTTAATTTTCTTGCCATCCCGTTGCTTATTATCGTGCAAACGATGCGTATGGGCGAGCTTAAACGTCATATCGGACAACCTTTTCATTATGTGGGCGATATATTCAAACAGAGTATAGTTAGCAGCTTTACATACTTCCCGAAACCTATAAAATTACTTATCACTTTGCTGCTTAATCGAACAGGCAGTAGAAACAAAAGCTTGCTTAAGATAGGCTTAGGTCTCCTATTAACCTTGCCCTTGCTAATTGTAATAGTACCCTTGTTAGCTTCAGCTGATTCCGTGTTTCAAGAGCAAATAGCTGGATGGCAGGACATTTTTATGAAGGTTAATATAGCGAAATTTTTGTTCCGAATAATCTGGATTGTTATTGTATCGAGCTATGTATTCGGTTATTTATGGGCATTGCTGCATCCTCCAGTAAAACCTAATAAAGAGATCCCTGACGTAGATTGGGGGATACGGACTGTTGAAGCTCCCAGACCTTTAACCTTAGACACTACAGTAGCGCTAACCATATTATTTGTTGTAAATGCCGTCTATTTATTATTTACCATCGTGCAGTTCTCTTATTTTTTCGCCGCAGGTGATGGGATTCTGCCAGATGGAACGAATTACGCAGAGTATGCTAGAAGAGGCTTTGCTGAGCTGGTTGTGGTCACGATGATCAATTTCAGCTTGCTTTTAGGAAGTATTCATTGGGTGAAGACAGAGGGTACCCTCAACCTTAAGTTATTTTTGAAGGTGATGTTATCGATATTGGTAGTTAGTACGATAGTGATGCTTATTTCGGCACATTTAAGGCTATCCTTATATGAAGAAGCCTATGGCTATACGATCACACGAATTCTGGTCCATGCATTTATGCTGTTTCTTGCTGTATTATTAGTGCTGTCGCTGATACGTGTTTGGATGGATAGAATGCCTTTGTTAAAGCCGTTTATATGTGTGACACTGGTAGCTTGTTTATTGATTAACTACATTAACATTGATCTAATTATTGCGAAAAATAATTTGCAGCGGTATACTTTGTCAGGGAAAATTGATCTCAGTTATTTTAATGAGCTTTCTTATGACGTAGTCCCTTATTTGATTCGACATAACGAGAAGGAGCTCAACAAACCGGATGGATTAAATAAGCTTCTATTGAATATGAAGAATAGACTAGCTGGTAAACAAACAGATTGGAAAGGATTTAATTTAGCAGAACATCGCGCTATGGAGGCATTGAAGCATGTCAAGTAATGAGTCAACCGTATTAAACGAATCAACTGCACCAAAAGCAACAAATGGTAGTAAAAAGTGGCTTATTCTAGTATTAGGGGCAGCAACCGCGGTAGTGCTTTTTTTCATAACTAAAGTTCAGAATTGGGATTGGCTCTGTTTATTCGTGCTGGTTGTTGCTTTAATCGGGACAGCGCAGGATGCCAAGAATATTTCCTGGGAAAAGTTCTTGCCGACTGGTTTTCTAGTTTTAGGTATTTTGTTTTTGATTTATAAATATTCAGGAGGCCTTTGGAACTCGGTTGTTGTCTGGCAAACGGAATCGATTCACCATATCTTTCAATGGAACCAGATTTTTAATGCGATCCCGTTAAATGATGGGGCGATATTCCGTGTGTGGCAGCCCAAAGCGCTAAACTGGTATTTTACTTGGGTTTATAATAATGGATTTGCTTTATCTTATTGGATTTGCATTATCCGCTCTTTTTTCACTAAGGATGTCAAAAAAATAGCGACTTTTGCCTTAGCTGGTTATTTGCTGCAGGTCCCCTTTGTTCTGGTGTTCTACAATACTGTGCTGCTGCAAGAGGTTTGGTATGTGCAAGGTGTTCCTGATCTACTGCATCGTGTGTTGACTCCTGCCCAGCAATTCAGTACCACATTAAATTGCTTCCCAAGCTTACATACATCGATTGCTTTTTCTGGCTTTCTGCTAGCCATGCGTGAGAAAAGCAAATGGTTCCGATGGTGGGTTGGGATCTATAGCATCTCCATTCTTGTCGCCACCTTATATTTGAAAATCCACTGGGTTCTTGATGTGTTTGCGGGTATGTTATTCGCCTATGGCTGTGTAAAGCTTGCAGATTGGATCGTTAATGCCGGAGTTTTCCCGTATATTTCTCGCAAATTCACTGGTACGATTAGAAAAATCAGAAAGAACTCATGAAAGGAAGCTGAAAATGCTGCCTATTCCTGATAGAGTCCAAGCGGTTTTGGATGCTTATTTTCAATTGCTTGATTCAAAGCTGCTGAATTTTCTCGAGGCTTATTACATCTATGGCTCCATTTCATTGGGAGCCTTCACTAAAAACTACAGCGATATCGATTTCGTTGCCATAGTTAAACAGGAAATTACTGCAGACAAGTTAGCCTTGCTCAAAGAGATTCATCTGGAAATTCAGCAGCGATTTCCGAAAAGGATTTTAGATGGAAAATACATCACTTCGGCGGATATGCAGCAGGTTAACCACGGTGAGCAATCTTATTGTTATTTTAATGAAGGAAAGTATCGAGGAGTTAGGCAGTTTAATAAGAATTCGATAGATGCTTATCAGCTAAAGGTCCATGGAATTGCTGTCAAAGGGCAGGAATCGAACAAGCTTGATTATACAATTGATTGGGATATCTTACTTCATGACATGAAGGGGAATCTTAACTACTACTGGGTGAATTGGCGGAATAAATGCGAAAGGTTTCTCACTGTATCTTACATAGGATTATTCTGTTCCGGAAAGATGGCACAAGATCATTAACGAGGCTATGAGATTGCGCAAAGGCATCGCTAAATCCTATTATTCTTCTCGCATTAAACGCAGAAACGACACATTGGCCTATATAAATTATATTATTAGCGAGAGCAACAGGTTGTAATAGGTTCTTAAATTACCCATAGCTTGTCAAATCCAACCAAACGTGCTAATTTGGGTCTAATAGTCGTTACATAGAGGAGACACAGTTGTTATGGATTGGAGCGCCAGTACCCCCCCGATATTGAACATAGTTGTACCTTGCTATAATGAAGAAGAAGTCATCGGAGAGACAATTAAACAGTTGAGCGTTGTAATGGTTAATTTAATCCAATCCAAGCTGGTCTCACCATCTAGCTTAATAATGTTTGTGGATGATGGCAGTCGTGACCGTACATGGGAGCTTATCGAGCATCACCATCTAATAAATCAGTATGTAACAGGGCTTAAGCTCGCTCGAAATGTGGGACACCAAAATGCTTTATTGGCAGGCTTAATGGCAGCAAAAGAGCAGGCAGATTGTGTGATTTCGATTGACGCAGATTTACAGGATGACCTTGGCACAATTGAAAAATTTGTTGTCGAGTTTCATAAAGGCGCCGAAATTGTATATGGTATTCGCCAAAGTCGTGAGAGTGATACCTTCTTCAAGCGAAATACGGCACTTGGCTTTTATCGATTAATGGCGAGAATGGGTGCCAAAATTGAATATAATCACGCCGATTTCCGTTTAATGAGCAAACGTGCTTTGATGCAGCTTGAGAAATTTAAGGAGGTTAATTTATTTCTGCGCGGCATTGTGCCTCTAATTGGTTTTAAAACAGTAAAGGTTCAGTATGATCGGCATGAGCGTTTTGCAGGTGAATCCAAATATCCTTTGAAAAAAATGATTGGTTTTGCCCTAGATGGGATTACCTCGTTAAGTGTCACACCAATCCGAATTGTAACCTTGGCTGGCTTTTTATTCTTCATAGTTAGTTTATTAGTCGGGGTTTATATTATCATAAGTAAAGTATCAGGTACTACCGTAAGCGGATGGTCATCCTTAATGGCATCCGTCTGGTTTATTGGCGGGATTCAGCTAGTAAGCTTGGGTTTGATAGGCGAATACATAGGGAAAATTTATAAAGAGGTTAAGCATCGGCCCTTATATATTATTGAAAAAGAGCTAACGGCTGCTTCAAAAGAAATGGGACAATCATGAAATATAAGCTGAGTTTGGTTTTAACTATCTTTTGTTTGGGTTTGATACTTACCTCATGTGCAAGGGCTGATCATAAGGTAACTTTAGAAAAGGATTCTGTTAAACAACAAGTAATGATTACCGCACAAACGCTCACACCGCTTGCTGCAACAGTAACCCCAGCTCCTAAACCTTTAATGCCGTTGATTTTTCTAGATCCCGGCCATCAGCTTAAAGGTAATAACGAGCTGGAATACCTCGGTCCAAATTCAAAAGTAAAGAAGCCTAAGGTTACCTCAGGAACAAGAGGGATTTCTACAAAAAAAACCGAGTTTCAGCTCAATTTGGACGTCTCTTTGCTTCTAAGAGATATACTGGTTGCTAAAGGCTACCGCGTGCAGATGACACGTGATAAGAATGAAGTGAATTTAAGTAATAAAGAGCGGGCGCTCATGGCAAACAAAGCAAAAGCAGATCTCTTCGTAAGAGTGCATGCAGATGGAAATGATAAATCAACAGTTAATGGCATTTCTATTCAATATCCAATTGAAAATAGCTCGACTAAAACAATAAAAGCTAAACCAAGCAAGCTTGCAGCAGAAGCGATGTTAAAGGCGGTAATTAAGGAAACAGGAGCTAAATCAAGAGGGATTGTTCCTAGGGGCGACTTGGCTGGATTTAATTGGTCTGAGGTACCGTCTGTTCTGATAGAGATGGGATTTATGACGAACAAAAAGGAAGATAATCTAATGGCTACCAAAAGCTATCAGGAAAAGTTAGCAAAAGGGATGTTGATTGGGATCGAACAATGGCTAGCTGAGGGGTGATGAGATTATGGCAATTAAAGCCGTTATTTTTGATTTTGATGGACTTATCTTGGATACGGAGAGTAACGAATATCATGCTCATTCCGAGATATTCAAACAACTTGGCGTAGAGCTTCCGATCGCGGAGTGGGGCAAATGCATTGGTACGGATGCATCCGCCTTTGATGTATATGCTTATCTCGAAGAGCTTGTTGGAAAACCTGTTGATCGTGAGACGCTAAAAAAGAATAGACATGATTTGTTTACCAAACGAATGAGCCTGGAGGGAGTTCGTCCAGGCGTTCGCGAGTATTTGCAAAGCGCACAAGCTTTAGACCTGCGGATTGGATTAGCTTCAAGCTCATCTTTCGCCTGGGTATCCGGATATTTGGAGATTCACAAGCTTGCCCATTACTTTGAAACAATCCGTACTAGAGAAGATGTAGTAAAAGTAAAGCCAAGTCCCGAGCTTTATCAGAAAGCTTTAGAGGATCTTGGCGTTCTACCGTCGGAAGCTATCGCTTTCGAGGATTCACCTAATGGTTCACTTGCTGCCAAAAGGGCAGGAATGTATTGCGTAATTGTTCCTAATTCAATTACAGGAAGTCTTGTTTTCGGTGAAACCGATCTCCGACTGGACTCTATGGAACAAATGAGCTTATCCGAAGTTATTGTGCGTTTTAATTAGCTTAAATTAACTCCAATTCATTCTTTCTCTCAGGCTGGTAATATGAGCGATATGATGATTACCATGCCAAGCATAAATGCCTACGTTTTTAGCTAATGGCGTTTCACCCGATTCTGGATGAATGAAGCTGCGGTTGAAGGCTTCTGCACTCGTAGATCTCAGCACATCGACCCAACGCAGATGGAGTGAGTCCAGAAGCTGCAAGGAAATTTCAACAGGCAGCTTAACAGAGTCGCTTAGCTCAGCCCAGCTTGCTTCATCATAAGGTTTAATAGTTGGAAGCTCTTCAGTAAGAGCAAGCTTGAAGCGGATATAGCTGTTCACATGGCTATCTGCTACATGATGAACGACCTGCCTTACTGTCCAACCATCTGGGCGATAGGGAGTATCCAGCTGGCTTTCTGATAATCCATGTACTGCAGACCGCAGCTTCTGCGGTGCTGCTGCAATCTCCTCGATCCATTTATGAAGCTGCTCAGTTGTAATGGTACCTTCATGGTCAAATTTCCCAATCGGATATTTCAGCTTTTCCATTCCTCATCTACTCCTCCAGCTCAACCTCAAAGATACATTTGAATCGTTCTACTCCAGGGAACTTCTCACCTAAGCTTATAACAGAAAAGCCAACATTACGATAGAAATCTACGCTATCCTCGTCCGTTTCTGCTTCAATAATTGCAGGCTGTTTAGCCTCAAGCAGCTGCAGAATCAACCCTCTTCCATAACCTTTACTGCGTTCCTCCGGTTTTACCGCAATATGCCTTAGCTCAAGCTTATTATTCGGATGCACAATAAAACCAACGATTCCGATAATCTCGTCATCTTCTTCATGACCGTACAGCTCTAATGCTGCTTCGGAATGGTAACGCACGATTTCTTGCTCGATTCTCTCCGGGTCTGGGAAAATGGCATAGGAAAGCAGCTCTTGTATAGAATCCTCAGAGATTCGTTGTTTAATTGGAATTAGCATGATGATCAAAACTCCCTTTTCTGTTTAAAGTAAGTGCAGCAATCGGAGTATCCACCATGAATGGAATAGCCCCCTAAAAGTATTATATGTATAATGCCATTGAAATCAAATAATTCTCACTCCAATTTGCTCTGCAAGATACACAATATAACGATTTACAAAATCCTGGGGGACTTTAACAATTTCATCTGCCGACTGAATTAGACTTAAAACAGCGGAGTAAGGGACTTCATCTGAAATTATTTTTATAGCCTTTGTGGAAGATGGCGGTTCACTTGCCGCGGCAGCGATCAACCTAATGAACTGAGCTTCAATGTCTGCCACTTCATATAGAGCAGATGGGATCCAGCAATAGATCACAGCATAATCATAATTAGGTTCGGATAAAAGAGCAGCCAATACTACAGGCCACTGACTTTCTGGATGGCTCCAATCTGCGCACATTAGCAAGCTTTTGGTGAGGGCAGACTTTGGAAACCAAATGTTATCAGTGGAAATGAACTCCGAAATTTGAGTTGGAATGTAATGCTTGCTATGTTCAAATTTTATAAAATTTTGATCGTTCTGCTGAGCAGTCTGATGCTCCCTAACTCTCCATTTTCGTTCGAATTTAGTGTGATTGTTTTGCAGGCTGGACGTGAATTGGTCTGGGACTTGTGCAAACGAAGCATGTCCAATGTGATGGACGAATGAACCCCCAACTACGGCTATTGTATAGCCTGCTAATCTTGCACGTAAGCACCAATCCACATCATCAAAATTACCGATCCCATACCAGAAGTCATTTCCTCCGATAGCAACTAATAAATCACGGCGGAAAACTAGGCAGGCTCCAACTAGTTTATCTGCATAGATTACATGAGCTTTATTCAAATCTGTAAAATAGCTCGCGAATGCTTCCATTTCCTCGATTGTCTCAAAGGTCTTTCCGACATGTTGGACACTTCCGCCTCCATAGCTCAAGAAAGGAGCGGCAAAACCAAGTTTAGGATCAGCTTCGAGAGCTTGCACTAACGGTGCTAGCCAATTAGGAGGAAACAGCAAATCATTATTCAGTACGGCAATTATTGTTCCTCTACAATGGCCAATCCCTATATTGATCCCTGTTGGATAACCCAAATTCTCATTTAACAAGACGAGTTCGAGCTGAACGGGATGATTTTTATATTTTTTATTAAAGGCATTCAATTGCTTGACCGTTTCTCTATTGGAACCATTGTCGACTACAACGAGCTCGATGCCCTGATGAATTTGGGCTTCCTCTAGGCTCTCAAGTATCGAAATTAGGCATTGTTTGGTGAATGCCCAGTTATTATAGGACAGAATAATTAAGCTGTAATAGGGAATCATAACCACCTCCTCAACTTTAACACTATTATACAATGTGGAAAGGATTTACTGAACATAATGTCGAATGTTTTGAAGGATAGCACAGATTATGCTTACGTAGTAAGTTTTCTAAAGAAAACTCTCAGGAGGAATTAGAATGAAATATCGCAGATTAGGAAAAACGGAGCTGAAGGTATCCGTGATTGGGATTGGCACATGGCAATTTGGCGGGGAATGGGGCATGGACTTCACTCAAGCTGAGGTTGATCGACTATTCGATAAAGCCAAGGAGCTTGGAATCAATTTGATCGATACAGCAGAATGTTATGGAGATCATTTATCGGAGTCTTTAATTGGCGGTTATTTGCGCAATCAGAGGCGCGAGGATTGGGTAGTTGCAACCAAGTTTGGGCACCATTTCAAAGTACCATTTGAACGTGATCAATTATGGTCAGCTCAAGAAGTTGTGAAGCAGCTAGATGATTCCCTTCATGCCTTGCAAACGGATTATGTGGATCTCTACCAATTCCATTCCGGCGGAGATGAACAATTTAATAATGATGAGCTGTGGACAGCTTTAGATAAACAAATTCAGGCAGGCAAAATACGGCATCTAGGCACTTCAATTGGCAGTAATGATAACCTGCTGCAAACGGATGCATCCAGTAAAGTCAATTCGCAAGTGATCCAAGTTGTATACAATCGACTGGACAGAAAGCCAGAGGAACGAGTATTTCCTTCAAGTGAGCTTCAGGATTTGGGAGTTTTGGCTAGAGTTCCATTAGCGAGCGGTTACTTAAGTGGTAAATATAAGCCAGGAGCTGTTTTTGAAGCTTCTGATGTTCGTAATCGCCATAATCAGGAGCATACCGCGTCTTTGCTTCGTGAAGTCGAGTCCATTAAGTTAAATGAAGTGCCTGAAGGAATGGATATGGCGACTTGGGCGTTAGCTTGGTGCTTGAAGCACGAGGCAGTCACGTCCGTTATCCCAGGCTGTAAGAACGAGGCTCAGGTTGAATCCAACGCTAAAGCAGCAGAGTATGCAAGTGATCAGCATAAGCAAGCTTGGAAACAATAAGGGAGTTCGATTACTATCTATTTTCAGAATATAGCTAGATAAACTAAGACGATAAGTGAGGCGCCTTCTCTTAATTTTAGAGAAGGTGTTTTTTCTTTACAAAAAGCTAACTCTGCAGCTTTTTGTGGAAAAAATTCCACAAAAGCTACAAAAAAATTAGTCTTCCTGCTGATTCGATTTAAAAGGAGCGGAACGATTCTTAATAGTGAAATTGATGAAATTATATATATGATGTTTCTCTAAATCATTCAATTGATGTAGGAGTTTAAGGAAGGGCATGTCCGATAATTCAACTTTTGTTTTTACTGCTTCGTATGTTTCAAATCCTGGTATTGAACCTATTCCTTGAAGAAGCCAATCTGTGCTAGTTCCAAAACACCCGTTAACTGCTATAAGTGTATCTGCTGATGGTTTGTTCTGGTTGGTCTCAATATCGCTAAGCCTGCCTTGAGAAAGTCCAATTGTCTTAGCGAAATCCAATTGGCTTAATCCAGCTATTTTACGCAGATGTTTGAACCTTGATCCGATAGTTTCCATATCTATCACCTTCCAACATAAAGTAAAAACGACAATATCTGATAAAGTTATTAAAATGTTGACTATATCTGATAACAGATATAGTATAGGCATATGGGAATTTATTACACCCAATTAAATGCTCAATCGAGTATGGTCTAACGGAGGTTAGAATAATGAATAAAACAAACAACTCATTAACGGATTTTGGCGTTTCAGTGAAGAAAGCTTTATTGGATCGGGGTATGCTGCAGAAAGAATTCTGTTATTCAGTAGAAATTCCTGAGAATAGATTTACTGAAATGCTATATGGCATAAGGCCTGGAAGACGGTATCGAAGAATCATTACACAAGCCCTTGGATTAATGGAAGAAACAAGGCTTGGCAATCCATATACATTTCCAGTTTAATCCAATGAGACACTAAATTCATTAGTTTTTTACTAAATAACCATAAATATATTTTAATTCGTATAAGGTAAAGCATTGGATTAACAAATTCTTTATTATTCTGTTAATTCACTCATTATATGGTTATATAAAGCATTTTCAAGAAAATTAATCAATTTTATTTAGAGTCCATTATTTATAGTGGAGATTTGAGCTTCGGCTCTCCAAGAAATGAGGGAAATTCTATATTAGCTACGATTCAAAGACATGATAAATTATCTGAATTTATTCATAGGCATAAACTAACCAGTCGTGAAAGTGAGATTTTTTGTTTAATTGCTCTAAAGGGATACACTAATATGCAAATTGCCGATTACTGTGTAATCAGTGATAAAACAGTGAAGAATCATATTGTGAAAATTATGAATAAGGTAGGCTCCAGATCGATTCGCAAAGTGCTTTCTAACCTGATTCTAGATTTGCTCACGCTTCCAAGCAGTGAGACTGTTTAAGCCGTATAATTAATTTTTCTGCTTAATTGTGATCCATATCTTTCAATCATCCGTTGATAGGTATGAGAAGTGAAAAAACAATTAAGAGGAGAAATGACCATGAAAAGAAGCTCATCATTTATGAAGAAGTTGATTATTGGTGTTATGTGTATTGCACTTATTCTACCGGCATTGGCTGCAAGTGCAGCAACATCTCCAACGGCTACACCAGCAGCAAATCTTCGTGCAGCACTAAGCAGTTTATTATCAGAGCATGCCGTACTGGCAATGGTGGCAATGCAAAAAGGGTATGACGGCGCAGCAGATTTCGGTGATGCCGCAGGCGCACTTGGCAAAAACACAGATGATTTAACAGCAGCCATCACGTCCGTATTTGGCGCAGATGCCGGGAAAGCATTTAACGGTTTATGGACAGCGCACATTGGATTCTTCGTTGATTATGTAACAGCTACAGCCAAAAAGGATGAGGCGGGCCGTAAAACCGCTTTAGACAAATTAGCAAATTATAAAAATGATTTTGCTAAATTCTTATCAGGCGCTACCAAAATCCCCGAAGGTGATCTTGCTTCAGGCTTGCAAATGCATGTCAATCAATTGGTTTCCGCCTTTGACAGCTATGTAGCTAAGGATTACAAGACTACATATGCGAGCTTCCGCGAAGCCTATATGCATATGTCGATGACAGGTACATTATTAGCAGGTGCTATTGCGAAGAATATGCCGGATAAATTCACAGGTGATCCTAATTCCGACGCAGCTAACTTACGCATTACCTTGAATAGCCAGCTTTCCGAGCATGCTTTCTTAGCGGCTTATGCCATGCAAAAAGGTGTAATGGGCGCAGCGGATTTCGGTGATGTGGCAGGAGCACTTGGTAAAAACACAGACGATTTAACAGCATCGATTACTTCCGTATTTGGTGCCGATGCCGGAAAAGCATTTAATGGCCTATGGACCGCACATATTGGATTCTTCGTTGATTATGTGAAAGCAACTGCAGGCAAAAATGAAGAGGGCCGTAAAGCAGCGTTAGATAAACTAAGCAATTATAAAATGGATTTTGCGAAGTTCTTGGCAGGTGCTACTAAGCTTCCTGAAGGCGATCTTGCATCTGGTTTACAAATGCATGTCAATCAATTGGTTTCTGCTTTTGACAGCTATGTAGCTAAGGATTATCCGACAACTTATACTAGCTTGCGTGAAGCATATAGCCATATGGGAATGACAGGCGATTTGCTTGCCAGTGCGATTGTAGATCTAGGCAATCCTGATACAGGCAATGGTGGATCTAACATGATGACTACTGTAACCTTGAAAATTGGCAGCAAGGATTTGTGGATCAATGACACCAAAACAATGCTTGATGTAGCCCCAATGTTATCTGAAGGCAACACATACATCTCCTTACGTGCATTAGCAGAAGCTGTGGGCGCTGATGTTGAATGGGATGCTGCTGCTCGAATGGTAACAGTAACGGTAGGGAAAGACGTAGCTAAGTTTTGGATTGGCAAATCGACAATGGAACTAAACGGCATGTCCAAACCAATTGGCGCAAAAGTCTTTATTACTCAGGATCGTACTCAGGCCCCACTTCGTTTCATTGCTGAATTACTTGGCTGGGATGTTAAATGGAACGATGATTCCACGATTACTTTAACCAAAATGATGATGTAAATATGGAAGAGGCGACAGGAGATTTCTCTTGTCGTTTCTTTTAGTTGTATCTTGGTATAGCGAAAAAAGGTGTTGAACAAAGTGATCAACACCTTAAATTTCATCTACAAGGCCGATACCTAACGTCAGTTAGGCTCTTGGATCGTAAAATGATTGTTAAGTTATTCGGGCTGCGTTTGATGGAATAAAAAATGACAGTGTTTCCTTTATCGGATCCAGATAAAATAGCCCTAATTCGCAGAAGTCTATCGGTTCGCGTCAAAATACGAAAGGATACTACTTTGATTGGGACTGCGCCTATATCACCAACGCGGACATAAAGATGTCCCTTGAAAAAAATTGTTTTTAGGTTGCAAAGCATACGTCTACTGAATTCAATACTCCAAAAACGTCTGAAATAATCAAAAATCTTTAGCCTTGTGTTAAATCTAATTGGTAATTTTCTATAGATAAAACCGCCAATTTTAATTTCCCTTCCACCCTCGGCGGAATTCACAATATTACCCCATGCAAGCTCCGCTTGATCGATAAATAAAGCTATATTAGGCAACCTTGAGACTAATTTTTCTTTTAGCAACAAATACCACCTCCTGAATATAAGGTATGGAATTTGATTGAAAAGGTTCAATTAAAATAAAAACCCCTCAATCCTTGATTGAACAGGGATTGAGGGGTTTTTATTGATCTATTAAACATAATTTGATTTTAAGTAATGGCGTCCCAGGAGAGATTCGAACTCCCGACAAGCGCCTTAGAAGAGCGCTGCTCTATCCAGCTGAGCTACTGAGACACAGTATAAGATTTAAGCTTACCAAGTAATCATTTTAGCATTGTGTCATAACCGCCTGAGTAATAATATCACAGGGAAAACAGAAAATCAACCGCTTATTTTTAAGATTGTTTTTAACATGTATTTTGCAATTTAATGCTTAAAGAGATACCATCGGAAAGAACGGTAAGGTTTATCCTACTTTAAAGGTGGAGATTAATATAACAAATCAGTCGAAGGACAATGTGGTGCTTTTGCCAAAAACCATCGATTTCTATCAAATCGAAATTACGCGTATGTTGGAAACAGAGCGATATGAAGAAGCGATAACGTTGCTGCGTTTTTTGGGGAAATGTGATAGTGGAGATCCACGTACGAATGAAGAGTGGTTATCTTTGTTGGATTGGCTCGAATCTATGAGCTTGAGTGAGGCTCAGGATGATGAGTTGGATGAGGAGCCGGAAGAAACGGAAAAGGATTTACTGCGTCAGCATTTGCAATTGAAGACAGAGCAAGATCCCAACTATATAAATGAGCTTATAGAGATGCTGCAGCCACATATCGCCGCTGGCAAACAAATACTTGCCTTGGATCAGCTTGCCTACATGGAAGAGGCTGCAAGCGCCAAGACCAGCATTACGCAAGCCTTAATATCCTGGTTAGAAGCAAACACCATTTCACCATGGATCCAATTCAAAGCTTTACAGGTATTGAAGATCCGCAGCTTTCAGGGAGAAATTCAAATATCGAAAGGGGGAATCCCGATAACATTGGATATTAGTGAGGTTCCATTGGAGCTAGAGGGGTATCCTGAGAAAATCGGCATGGTTTTAAGTAGACTTCAAAAGGTTGCAGAAATGGATGAGCCATCGTTATCTTATTTTGCAGAGGAAATATGGGAGCAATTCTTAGCATATATTTATGCTACACCAGCATATGAACAGTTAGTGCATGGAGATGAGCAATCCATTGGCGTATGGGCATCCGCTTTACATAGTTTAATTGGCGAGCTAATGACGGGAACTTTCAGGGAGTTGGAGATTCAAAGGTTGTATGAAATACCGGAAGAATCTCAGCTTTTATGGAAACGAGCCTTTCAAACTTTAAATAACTTTGCTGCACAATTTCCGATCACCTTGAAATGATAATTTGATGTGATATAATAGAATGGTTATAATTAGAACCGTGAAAATAGCTCGGTACATTTTTGGAGGGGAAGGCATAAAATGAAAGCAAGCTGGGAAAAAATAGAGAAGAACCATGGGGTTCTTACGATTGAGGTTGAAGCAGATCAAGTATCTGTAGGATTGGACAAAGCATTTAAGAAAGTATCGGCGAAAGCCAACATCCCTGGATTCCGTAAAGGGAAAGTGCCACGCTCCATTTTTGAAGCTAAGTTTGGCGTTGAAAGCTTATACCAGGATGCATTGGATATTTTACTTCCTGAAGCATATTCGCAAGCGGTTAAAGAAACGGGTATTAATCCGATTGACCGTCCAGAAGTAGATGTACAGCAAATGGAAAAAGGCCAACCGCTTAAATTCACTGCTAAGGTTGAAGTTAAACCGGAAGTGCAGTTAGGTGAATATAAAGGATTAGAAATCGCGGATACAGCTAAAGAAGTTACTACAGAAGAGTTAGAAGCTGAATTGACTAAGCTTCAACAAAGACACGCCGAGCTTATTGTTGTTGAAGAAGGACAAGCTGAAAACGGCGATTCCACAATCATTGATTTTGATGGCTACTTGGATGGAGTTGCTTTCGAAGGCGGCAAAGGTGAAAGACATGCCCTAGAGCTAGGATCAAACAGCTTCATTCCTGGATTCGAAGATCAAGTTGTTGGAATGGGTATTGGCGATGATAAGGATATTGAAGTTACTTTCCCTGAGGACTATCAAGCTGAAGAGCTTAAAGGTAAAGCAGTAGTCTTTAAGGTAAAGCTTCATGAAATTAAACGCAAAAATTTGCCGGCTCTAGACGATGAGTTTGCTAAGGATGTTAGTGAATTCGATACTTTGGAGGAATTCAAAGTAGATTTGTCTAAACGCTTAGCAGAGAAGAATGACCAAACAGCTAAACGCGATCAAGAAAATCAACTCGTTGAACTAGTTGCTGCATCAGCAGATGTTGCGATTCCACAGGTTATGGTGGACGCGGAAGTTGAATTGATGCTGAATGATTTCGCTAATCGTCTTAAGTCACAAGGAATGACTTTAGAAATGTATTTCCAATTCTCTGGTCAAGATGAGTCCGTTCTTAAAGCTCAAATGTCTGGCGATGCTGAAAAACGTGTACGCAATAACCTCGTGCTTGAAGCAGTTGCTAAAGCAGAAGGCATCGAAGTTACCGATGAAGAATTAACGGAAGAATTAGATAAAATGGCGCAAACCTACAAAAGAACGATTGAAGATATCCGTTCTATATTAGAGGCTAACGGCAATCTAGAGAGCATGAAGTTAGAGCTGGTTGTCAAAAAAACCATTGATTTCTTGCTTGCTAACAGTAAAGTTGTTCCAGCTTCAGCATAAGACAAGATAGGGAGGCACGTTATTAAACGTGCCTTTCGTCTACGGAAAATATCAGGATCCCTGAAAAATGACATTGCTTCGTAAACATGATAAAATTAAGAAGCTTTAAAATTTAGAGGTAAAGGGGTTGGCTATATGAATCTAATACCTATGGTTGTGGAACAAGAGGCGCGCGGAGAAAGGTCTTACGACATTTACTCGCGATTGCTCAAGGACCGCATCATCTTTATCGGGAGTGCGATTGACGACGATGTAGCCAATCTGGTCATCGCACAGCTTCTGTTTCTTTCAGCTCAAGATGCCGAGAAAGATATTCACTTGTACATTAATTCTCCAGGTGGTTCTGTTACGGCTGGTATGGGGATTTATGATACGATGCAATTTATTAAGCCAGATGTATCTACGATTTGTGTAGGTATGGCAGCTAGTATGGGTTCGATTCTGCTAACTGCAGGAGCGAAAGGGAAACGTTTCTCACTACCCAATAGTGAAGTGATGATTCACCAGCCGCTTGGTGGTATAAGTGGTCAAGCAACAGATATTAAAATTCATGCCGATTGGATCCAGAAGACTAAGCATAAACTGAATTTGATTTATGTTGAACGTACTGGCCAACCGATTGAAAAGATCGAACGCGATACGGACAGAGATAATTTCATGAGCGCCGAGGAAGCGAAAGACTACGGTTTGATTGATCAGGTTATCACTCGCATCGATTCGAATAAAAAGGAGTGATCCGATGTTTAAATTTAATGAAGAAAAAGGCCAATTGAAATGTTCCTTTTGCGGTAAATCACAGGATCAAGTTCGCAAGCTAGTTGCAGGTCCAGGTGTTTATATTTGTGATGAATGTATTGAGCTTTGTACGGAGATAGTGGAAGAAGAACTAGGGCATGAGGAAGATTTAGATCTTAAGGATGTTCCTAAGCCTAAAGAAATCAATTCCATTCTAGATCAATATGTAATTGGACAGGATCAAGCTAAGAAATCTCTAGCTGTTGCTGTATACAACCATTATAAACGGATCAATTCACAGAATAAGCTTGAGGACGTAGAATTGCAAAAGAGTAATATTTTGCTGTTGGGTCCAACAGGTAGCGGTAAAACCTTGCTTGCTCAAACCTTAGCCAAGATTTTGAATGTTCCATTTGCTATAGCAGATGCAACTTCATTGACCGAAGCGGGTTATGTAGGTGAGGATGTCGAGAACATTCTGCTTAAATTGATTCAAGCTGCCGATTATGACGTGGAGAAAGCAGAACGCGGCATTATCTATATTGATGAAATCGATAAGGTTGCCCGTAAATCGGAGAATCCATCGATTACACGTGATGTTTCAGGCGAAGGCGTACAACAAGCATTATTAAAAATTCTTGAAGGCACAGTTGCTTCTGTACCACCCCAAGGCGGGCGTAAGCATCCACATCAGGAATTCATTCAAATTGATACCACGAACATTTTGTTTCTTTGTGGCGGAGCTTTTGACGGCTTAGAATCCATCATCAAACGTCGGATTGGTAAAAAAGTTATCGGCTTTAGCAACGAAGGGCACAAAATTGATCTTAAGCCAGGCGAATATCTATCCATGGTTTTACCAGAGGATTTATTGAAATTCGGCTTGATTCCAGAGTTTGTTGGTCGTCTGCCGGTTATTTCATCCCTAGAGCCTTTGGATGAGAATGCGTTAATGCGTATTCTGACAGAGCCAAAGAATGCTTTAGTGAAGCAATACCAGAAGCTTCTTGAAATGGATAATGTAGCTTTGGAGTTCAACCAAGAATCACTTGAAGCCATTGCCAAAGAAGCGATTAAACGTAATACAGGAGCGCGTGGACTTAGAGCGATCATCGAAGCTATTATGCTGGATGTGATGTTTGATATTCCTTCACGTACCGATGTCACTAGCTGCCTCGTAACTAAAGAAGTTGTCTTGGACAAAGTTCATCCTACACTTACGCTTAAAGAAGGCAAGGATATTAAAGAAGCTAAAGAACCTAAGGAAAGCGCTAAGAAGAAAGAAGAAAGCGCCTAATTACACTATACTTTCCAAACGACTCCTCCAATTCGGTTTATCTCCGGAGCGGAGGATGTTTGGTGTCATGGGAGAGAGAATTATATGTTCCTTCGTACGGATACAGTGCCGGTTAGAGTTGGCGATTTAACCATTGGCGGTAATAATGAAGTGCTGATTCAAAGCATGTGCACAACCAAAACAGCAGATGTGAAAGCAACGGTTGCTGAGATTCTTAGACTAGAAGAAGCGGGCTGCCAGCTGGTTCGTGTTACGGTGAATAATAATGAAGCAGCGGATGCAATTAAAGAAATTAAAAGACAGATTTCAATTCCGCTTGTTGCGGATATTCACTTTGATCATCGACTTGCTCTGACCGCTATCAAGAACGGTATAGATAAAGTAAGAATTAATCCCGGCAATATTGGAAAACGCGATAAAGTGGAAGCTGTTGTAAGAGCTTGTAAAGAACGCGGCATTCCGATTCGTATTGGGGTTAATGCGGGTTCATTAGAAAAACATCTTTTGGACAAATATGGGTATCCTACTCCAGAAGCAATGGTAGAAAGCGCACTTTTTCATATTGGCATTTTGGAAGAGCTGGATTTTAGAGATATCATAGTTTCGTTAAAAGCATCAGATGTGCCAATGGCGATTCAAGCTTATACGAAAGCTGCTGCAAGCTTTAAGTACCCTTTGCATTTAGGGATTACAGAATCCGGGACGCTTTATTCGGGAACGATTAAAAGCTCTGCAGGCTTAGGTGCACTTCTAGCTCAAGGGATTGGCTCTACAGTGCGCATTTCATTAAGCGCCGACCCTGTGGAAGAAGTGAAAGCCGCTCGCGAGCTCTTGAAAGTATTTGGACTTATTTCTAATGCAGCTACTTTGATTTCATGCCCAACCTGCGGTCGTTTGGATATTGACCTTTTTACGATTGCTAACGAAGTAGAAGACTATATTGCCAAAATTAAAGTGCCCATTAAAGTTTCCGTTTTAGGCTGTGCTGTTAATGGCCCAGGGGAAGCGCGTGAAGCGGATATTGGTATCGCTGGAGCAAGAGGCGAAGGCATGTTGTTCCGATATGGGGAAATGATTCGCAAGGTCCCTGAAGCGGAGCTTCTAAGTGAATTGAAAAAAGAAATCGATATTATTGTCAAGCATTATGAGCTGACCGGAACGATACCTGGGAGAAAGCACTAATATAATTTATGGCCGCTGACTGATCTGGTTTGGCGGTTTTTTCATCTAAAATATAGGAGGTCTTCATTTGAAAATTTTAAGAGCGGGCTTAATTGGCTATGGTTTCTCTGGGGAAATTTTTCATGCACCTTTTATAAAAGCTTTGGAAGGCTACGAACTAAGTAAAGTAGTTTCATCGAATCCCACTAAAGTGCATAATCATTTTCCAGAGGTGGAGGTGATCGAGAGCGTCGATGAGCTTTTGGCTGATGAGCTTATTGATCTTGTCATCATTACTACACCTAACACTACCCATCATTCTATCGCCAAAAAGGCATTGTTAGCTGGAAAGCATGTTGTTGTGGAAAAGCCTTTTGTTAATCAAGCTAAGGATGCAGAAGAGTTAATTGAGCTAGCTGCAAACTCGCAGAAAATCATAACTGTTTTTCAAAACAGACGTTGGGATAACGATTTTTTAACAGTCAAGCAATGTATAGAATCGGGAGCATTGGGTGAAATTTTTACATTTGAATCTCACTTTGATCGTTTTCGACCTCAGGTTACGGAGCGCTGGAGAGAACAGGATCTTGAAGGCTCAGGTATTCTCTATGATTTAGGTGCGCATTTAATTGATCAAGCGCTTCAGTTATTTGGATTGCCGGAAACGATACAAGGCGATGTACAGGTTCAAAGAAATGATGGACTGGTAGACGATTATTTTCATATTGTTTTGGGGTATGGGAAATTACGTGTGATTCTGCATTCAAGCTGTATAGTTATGAGTGTGGGACCACGCTTTCAGGTGCATGGGAATAAGGGCAGCTTTGTTAAATATGGCATGGATTCGCAAGAAGCAGCCTTAAAAACCGGAAAAATTCCAGGAACGTTAGAATGGGGCTGGGATAGCGAAGATAGCTATGGGGCGCTTAATATCCGCAAGGATGAGATAGATGTGTTAAGTAAGGTTGAGACGATTCCGGGATCGTATCAATCGTTTTATCAAGAGCTTTATCATAGCATAGTTGATGCTGGAGCTGTGCCTGTTGATGCTGTGGATGCGATGAATACAATAAAAGTGATTGAAGCTGTGAAGGCAAGCAGTTTGGAGAAAAGAACATTACTATTTACTTAAAATAAACCAATCCTCTCGAGATAACATTACTTTTATGTTATATTGAGAGGAAATTTAATACATATTTAGACAAGAGGAAAGGTGGCTTTGATTTACGTTATGAGAGGGTTAACGAATCGATTGAAGCTTGGAATGATTACCGTTTTAGGTTTTATTATGGCAGTTTGCATTTTGATTGCTTTTACAACGCAAACAACTAGTGCTTCTGAGAATTTATTAGGAAATAGCGGCCTAGAAGAAATTTCCTCGGATATACCTACCTTGTGGTCAACCGTGGTTTACGAGGAAGGAAAAACCAATTTTACTATCGGCCAAGAGGGGCCACATTCGGGCTCATCTTATATTACGATCGAAAGTCTGCAAGCTAACGATGCACGTTGGGTTCAGAAAATAAAGGTCAAAGCAAACACAATCTATAAATTATCTGGTTGGGCTAAGACAGATAATGTTGGAACTAATGCTAAAGGGGCTAACATCTCTATAGAAGGCATCGCAGATAGCTCTGTCGATATAAAGGGAACCTCGGATTGGCAGCCGCTTGAGATGTATCTCAAGACCGATAAGAAACAAGAGGAACTGGCTTTTTTAGCAAGACTTGGGGGTTATGGTTCGGCTAATACCGGAAAAGCTTCCTTTGACGATTTAGCAGTTGAAGAAATAGCTGCTGCACCTGAAGGAGCCAATGTCGTCCAATTGGGCGCTGCTGTCAAACAAGCAGAAGCGAGCAGTGCACCTAAGGGAGATGGAGTTATCATCTCTTATACAAGAATGATTTGGTGGACTCTCATCTTCATCGGCTTATTTATATTTGTTAATCGCTTGATGATTCGTAGACAATTTCTAGTTTATTCTCTGTCGGAAGCTAAAGTTGTTATGGCGATTCTGATTTGTGTTGCTGCCTTTTTCCGGCTGCTCGTAGCACCAAGTATGGTAGGCTTTGCTTCAGATGTTTACAGCTTTATGAGCTGGTCGCAGGATGTATCAACAAACGGAATGGCGCATTTTTATGGGCGGCCTGATTTTCTTGCGGATTACCCACCAGGGTATATGATTGTACTCTACATACTAGGGAAAATTTCACATGCTTTTGGGATGAACTATAAGTCGGATGCTTCATTAATTCTTTATAAAATGCCTGCAATGATTGCGGATTTAGTTACTACCTACCTTATTTATCGTATTGCCAAAAAAATGCTGCCGACTACAGCTGCAATTGGCTTAGCCGCATTATATGCGTTTAATCCAGCGATAATTCTCAATTCCGCAGCATGGGGGCAAGTGGATTCATTTTTTACGATGTTTGTACTTATTGCGGTTATTATGTTGGTAAGAGGCAAAGTTCCACTATCAACGGCGTTATTTGCGGTAGCAGTTCTCTTAAAGCCACAGGCTTTAATGTTCGGACCTTTACTGCTTTTCGTATTTATCCGGATTCGCAAAGATTATAAAACGATACTGATTAGTGTAGTAACCGGGTTGCTAGTGCTAATCATCGTTCCGTTGCCATTTACTATTCACCAGCATAATGGGCCGCTTTATTTGATTGATTTATACACCAGCACATTAGGCTCCTATAACTATGCTTCACTTAACGCTTATAACGTAATAACTTTAGTAGGAGGAAACTGGCAACCCATTACGGATAAAATTTTATTCTTATCCTACACGCATTGGAGCTACCTGTTGATCCTAGCAAGCTTGATTTATTGCGGGGTGCTGTACTTTAAGAGCAAGGCGGATGATACAAAGCTTTATTGGATCGCTTTCTTTTTTATGACAGCCGTCTTTATGGTCACAGTAAAAATGCATGAGCGATATTTATTCTACGCCTTGGTTTTTGCATTGATGAGCTTTATTCATTTCAAGGATCGGCGGATATTGTATCTCTTTTTCGGTCTCAGTTTAACTCATTTTTTCAATACGGATGAAATTCTCGGGTACAGTTTAACGAATAATTTCAAGCTGAACCGTTATGGGATGATCTTAATTTACACATCATTAGCCAATACATTGATGTTCATTTACATGATTAAAGTAGGTTGGGATGTTCTCGTTAAGGATAAAATAACACCAACTGCTGCAGATAAACTGCTGCCGTTGGATTCAAAAAAGACAGGGGAGCCTGCAATGCGATTAACCCGTGAAGCGGAGCCTGAAATTAAACTGAATAAGCTGGATTACCGCTTAATTGCTGGTTTAACGCTTGTTTATCTAGTATTTGCCTTAATTAATCTTGGGTCCTTTAAAGCGCCTGAAACCTTTTGGCAGCCGGCGAATGCAGGTGAAAGCTTCTATATTTCCTTGGACTCGGAGCAAGCTATTAAGAAGATCAATACCTTTGGCGGGCCAGGAGACGGGAATTTCGATGTTGATTTTTCCAGTGATTTAAAGACTTGGCGTGATGCTCGTTTAATTAATCGGGATGGTGGAGTAGTTTTTGCTTGGACAAGCATGGATATCGATATAAAAGCGAAGTATGCTAGAGTGACCGCCAAACAGCCTGGTTTCCGCTTGAATGAAATCGCTTTGTACGGTGAGGATTCCTCGAAGCCGTTACATGTTGAAATCGTTGTACCAGGTACGAAAAGCTCTCTCTCAAAGGGCAAGCCATCTTATGTATTTGATGAGCCGGATCAAGCCGCGTATAAACCATCTTTTATGAATGGTACTTATTTTGATGAGATTTATCATGCAAGAACAGCTTATGAGCAGCTGCACAAGATTGAGCCTTATGAAAGCACCCATCCACCTTTGGGCAAAATAATCATCGGATTAGGAACAGCTATTTTTGGGACCAACCCTTTTGGTTGGCGGATTATGGGGACATTATTCGGTGTAGGGATGATCCCGATTTTTTATGCATTTGGAAAAATGCTATTTCGTAGGACGGAATACGCCTTTATGGGGGCATTTTTGCTAGCATTTGATTTCATGCATTTTGTGCAAACGCGTATATCGACCATTGACGTGTATGGCGTGTTTTTCATCATCTTAATGTATTACTACATGTACAAGTACTATCGACTAAGTTTCTACAATACATCTTTGCGCCAAACTTTGACGCCATTGGCGCTATCTGGCTTGTTTTTTGGCCTAGGAGCAGCTAGTAAATGGATTGCGATCTACGCAGGTGCAGGGTTGGCTGTAATCCTCTTCCTGGTTTTATATGAGAGGTATAGGGAATTTGCCTTTGCCCAAAAATCACTAGTTACTAAACATGTTGTCAAAAAAGAGGACAACACACAAAGCTATTACCGCCATGTTATTCAGGCATTTAAACCAAGTTTAATCAAGACGCTTGCCTGGTGCATGTTGTTTTTTGTAGGAATACCCGCCGTGATTTATGTACTTTCTTTTATTCCATTTATGCTGGTTCCGGGGCCAGGTCATGGTCTGCATGAAGTAATAACTTATCAGAAGCATATGTATGAATATCATAAGAATCTTGTTGCTACGCATCCATTTTCCTCTGTCTGGTACCAATGGCCGATTATGCAGAAGCCATTATGGTATTATGGCGGCCAAGCACCGGCAGGAAAAGCTTCTCTTATTGTAGCTTTAGGCAATCCTGCAATTTGGTGGGTTGGAATTGTAGCGATTTTCAGTACTCTTTGGATTGGGTTTAAGAAAAGGGATAAAACAGTATTGTTTCTCTTCATTGCGATGTGTGCGAACTATGTACCTTGGATGCTCGTTGCAAGATTAACCTTTATTTATCACTTTTTCGCCATGCTGCCATTTATGATTTTCTGCATTGTGTATGTTATTCGACACTTTAAAGAAAGCAACCCGAGATCGAATTTAAATCCTGTGATTTATAGTTACTATGCCGTTGTGTTCCTGTTGTTTCTCATGTTCTACCCGATTTTGTCGGGAGCAACAGTGAGTCGCTCGTACATCGATCATACTTTAAAATGGATTAGCTCTTGGGTTTTTTAAATGCTTAACCTTTAGAAGCCTTGCATAAATTCGCCTTGACTGACAAATAACATAAGTACTTTTGAATCCATAATGGAGGTCGAAAATGCTTAATGTGATCATTTGTCGGTGGAGGCGTTTTTTTATTATTTGGATTGGATTTGTATCTCTATTCTTTTGTGGCTCAACCTATCCTCACGTATCCGCTCAAAACCAAATCGAAAAAGAATACGTTGATGAGCAAATTAAGAAAAAAGTGGCGATAGTCATTGATGATTTTGGCAATAATATGAACGGTACAACGGAGATGATGGCTTTAAAAATCCAATTTACAGCAGCGGTCATGCCTTTTCTGCCCACGACACATCGCGATGCAGAATGGGCTCACAGTCTGGGCCATGATGTCATTGTACATTTGCCAATGGAACCCATTCGTGGCTTAAGCAGCTGGCTAGGACCAGGAGCAATAACAACCTCCTTAAGCGATGCAGAAATTCGTACACGAGTAAATGCAGCCATTGATGATGTGCCTTTTGCAGTTGGGATGAATAATCATATGGGCTCAAAAGCAACTGCAGATCCTCGTGTGATGAAAGTCGTCTTAGAGGTATGCCATGACCGCGGTTTATTCTTTCTGGATAGCCGCACAAATTATAAAAGTGTCGTTTCCAAACTAGCAGATCAATTAGAGGTCAGAACCTTGGACAATCACATTTTTCTTGATGATCAGTATACATCTCAGCATATTAATAAGCAGGTAGCCTTAATAGTTACCTATTTATTAAAACACGATGAGTGTGTCGTAATCGGTCATGTTGGCCCATCAGGAACTAAAACAGCAGCCGCTCTAAACCAAGCATCGCGTAATCTCGCGGACAAACTTGAGTTTGTCTCATTGCTGCAAATGCTGTCGGTTAAGGCTCAGCATAAGCTGGATGTTGCTCATTAGCAAGGGACTATGGGGCCGATGATTGAGTCTTTCCTAGAGCTTCCGAGCTCCTTTTGACCGTTATCCCTTTACCTCAGTTCGTCGTCGATTTTCAGAAATACAGAGCGAATGGGATAACGGTCAAAAGAAAAGTTATGGGCTCACGTAGTCATCTATTTGAAAAGACTTTCTCTTTTTGAAGATTACACAGTGAATTGCAAGGCAATACTAATCTTAATGAAATTGAGTTTGAGAAGAGAGTATTGGAGTTGCTATATGTACCTAAGAGGCGACTTTTGTAGGCGTATTTCTTCCGACCGAAGGCCCATTAAATAAAAGGAAATGCGTCTGCAACGGAGCCCGTGGTGCATGTAGCTACGTAACTAGCTCATGAACAAAACTTAATTACATCTAGGTTTGTTTTTTATGTGATACAAAAACCCCATAGGAGGATAAAAATGAGCATAAGCATAGTACTAATGATGATTCAGCTGTTTTTTGCCATAGTAATAGGCATGTATTTCTGGAATTTATTGCGCAGCCAGCAAGCGAACCGATCTGCACTTGATAAAGAATCTCGCAAGGAATTAGAGAAGCTGCGCAAGCTGCGCTCGATCTCTTTGACAAAGCCGTTAGCCGAGAAGACTCGACCTTCTTCCATGAGTGATATTATTGGTCAAAAAGAAGGCTTGCGTGCCTTGAAAGCTTCCATTTGTGGACCTAATCCGCAGCATGTAATTATATATGGCCCCCCAGGAGTTGGGAAAACAGCGGCAGCAAGAGTTGTAATGGAGGAAGCTAAGAAGAATCCGGCATCACCTTTTCGGGCAGATGCGAAGTTTACAGAGATTGATGCAACTACAGCACGTTTTGACGAACGGGGTATAGCGGACCCGTTGATTGGCTCCGTCCATGATCCCATTTATCAAGGTGCTGGTGCTATGGGAGTTGCAGGCATTCCTCAGCCCAAGCCTGGAGCTGTTACTAAGGCACATGGCGGCATTTTATTCATCGATGAAATTGGTGAACTCCACCCGATTCAAATGAATAAACTACTCAAGGTATTGGAGGACCGCAAGGTTATTCTAGAGAGTGCGTACTATAATTCCGAGGATACGAATATTCCAAGTCATATCCATGATATTTTTCAGAATGGGCTGCCAGCGGATTTTAGGTTGGTTGGAGCTACAACACGTTCACCCCAGGATATCTCGCCAGCTATTCGTTCACGTTGTATGGAAATCTATTTCCGTCCCTTGCTGCCTGATGAGATCGGCCAAATTGCGCTGAATGCGATTCGTAAAATTGGCTTTCCCGAAAGTAAAGCGGCAGTTGATGTTATCAAGCGTTATGCCACAAATGGCAGAGAAGCGGTTAATGTCATTCAGCTAGCCGCGGGGTTAGCTTTAACGGATCAAAGAACAGAATTAACTGCTGCTGATGTAGAGTGGGTGGTGAATAGCAGCCAAATCTCACCGCGCCCTGAACGTAGAATACCGAGTGAACCTCGCATTGGTTTCGTTAATGGATTGGCTGTATATGGGCCGAATTTGGGAACATTGCTGGAAATTGAAGTTACGGCAACACTTGGAGATAATCCGGGTAAAGGCAGTTTTATGATTACAGGGGTTGTAGATGAAGAGGAAATCAATGGCGGTGCAAAGACCCTAAGACGTAAGAGTATGGCACGTGGTTCGGTAGAAAACGTTCTGACCGTTCTAAAGCGGCTTGGATATAAACCAAACGACTATGATTTACATATTAATTTCCCGGGCGGTGTTCCGATCGATGGGCCTTCTGCAGGTATATCCATGGCAACGGCTATAGCCTCGGCAATTCGTAAATTACCCGTAGACAATAAGATGGCTATGACAGGTGAAATGAGCATCCATGGCAAGGTTAAACCGATAGGAGGCGTGGTTGCCAAAGTAGAGGCAGCTTTTCAAGCCGGTGCTACTACGGTTGTTATTCCTCGTGAGAATTGGCAGGATATATTTGCAGACCTGGATGGATTGCGCGTAATCGCGGTTGATACCATAGAAGAGGTGCTGGAGGTTGCATTTAAAACGCAAAATCTGGATAGTATTATACACCTGCCAAGCGCCAACGATGTGTTAATTGCTTCATCAAGCTCCCATGAATTGGTGTTTTGATTTTACATTTGCTAGAATGTATCTACAGGAATGACCATGGAGGTGTTGAGGGATGGGAATCAATAAATCAAAAATTAGACGAATGCCTTTGTTGCCTTTAAGGGGATTGCTGGTTTATCCGAGTATGGTTCTGCATTTAGATGTAGGTCGTGAGAAATCTGTAAAAGCTTTGGAAAAAGCAATGGTGGATGATGGGCTGATTCTGCTCTGCTCGCAATCTGAAGTCAATATAGAAGAGCCTACAGTAGAAGATATATATCGAATAGGTACCGTGGCCAAAGTCAGACAAATGCTGAAATTACCCAATGGCACAATTCGTGTCTTAGTTGAAGGCATAGTTCGTGCAGAAGTCATCGAATTTCTAGCTAATGAAGAATATTACGAAGTGAACATAAAAGAGCTGCCAGAGCAAGAAAAATCCGATCCTGAAACGGATGCCTTAATGCGTACGGTACTTCATCAATTTGAGCATTACATTAACTTATCGAAAAAAGTAACACCAGAGACGCTTGCTGCGGTTTCAGATATCGAAGAGCCAGGAAGATTGGCAGATGTCATTTGCAGTCATTTGGCGTTGAAAATAAAAGATAAACAAGAAATTCTTGAAACCGTGGACGTCCGCGAAAGATTGGAAAAGCTCTTAGACATTTTGCATAATGAACGTGAAGTGCTAGAGCTTGAACGCAAGATCAGTCAACGTGTCAAAAAACAAATGGAAAAAACGCAAAAGGAATATTATTTGCGCGAGCAAATGAAAGCGATCCAGAAGGAATTGGGCGAAAAGGAAGGGCGCGCAGGCGAGGTTGAGGATTTGCGAAGCCAGCTTGAAGCATCCGTATTGCCCGATAAGGTTCGTGAGAAAATTGAGAAAGAAATCGATCGCCTTGAAAAAATGCCTGCTGCATCTGCAGAGGGCGGAATTATACGTAATTACATTGATTGGTTGTTAGGCTTGCCATGGTCCAAGGAATCCGATGATGATCTGGATATTGAAAAAGCGGAGCAAATTCTAAATGAAGACCATTTTGGTTTGGAAAAACCTAAAGAACGGGTCTTGGAATATTTGGCTGTTCAAAAGCTGGTTAAAAAGCTTAAAGGGCCGATCCTTTGCCTAGTGGGACCTCCTGGTGTAGGTAAAACATCGATCGCACGTTCCATTGCTCGTTCCTTAGGTAGGGAATTTGTACGTGTTTCTTTAGGCGGAGTAAGAGATGAAGCTGAGATCAGAGGTCATAGACGCACCTATGTGGGAGCTATGCCTGGACGAATTATTCAAGGGATGAAGAATGCGGGCGCTAGTAATCCTGTGTTCCTGCTTGATGAAATCGATAAAATGGCCATGGATTTCCGTGGGGATCCGTCATCTGCTTTGCTTGAGGTCCTCGATCCAGAACAGAATAGTACGTTCAGTGATCATTTTATCGAAATTCCGTATGATTTATCCAAGGTTATGTTTATTACCACGGCGAATGTAGCCCATAATATTCCACGCCCGTTAATGGATCGGATGGAAATGATCTATATTCCTGGTTACACAGAGCTTGAAAAACTGCAAATTGCCCATAAATACTTGCTGCCTAAACAAAAGAGAGAGCATGGCTTAGAGCCAGAACAGCTTGAAGTATTAGAACCGACCTTATTGAAGTTAATTCGTGAATATACTCGAGAATCAGGTGTGCGTAATCTGGAGCAGCAGCTAGCGGCTTTATGCCGCAAAACAGCCAAGTTCATTGTTTCAAATGAAGGAACGTCCGTTCAAATTACCGACGAAAAGCTGAAAGAGCTATTAGGGCCAACTAAATTTCGTTATGGAACAGCAGAGGAAGAAGATCAAGTTGGTGCGGTTACAGGATTGGCTTGGACTGAGGTTGGCGGGGATACACTTGTCATTGAAGTCACAGTGCTTCCTGGGTCGGGCAAACTTACTCTAACTGGACAGTTAGGCGACGTGATGAAGGAATCTGCTCAAGCGGCATTCAGTTATATTCGATCCAAGGCAGCAACATTTAATATTCCAGCAGATTTTCACGAAAAGAATGATATTCATGTTCATATTCCAGAAGGAGCCATTCCCAAAGATGGTCCATCTGCAGGTATTACTATGGCAACCGCAATTATTTCTGCATTAACGCAGATCCCTGTTTCGAAGCATGTAGCTATGACAGGTGAAATTACACTTCGAGGACGCGTTCTTCCAATTGGTGGATTAAAAGAAAAGTCTTTAGCAGCGCACCGAGCTGGAATTAGAACAATCCTTATCCCAAAAGATAATGAAAAAGATCTACCGGATATTCCAGAAAGTGTACGTAACGATATCACTTTTTACCCGGTAAGCCATATGGATGAAGTATTGGGGCATGCCTTGTTAAAGCCAGAGCCTGCCGAGATACACTAGAAAGAGTGTGAACCCATGAAAGTCAATGAAGCTCAATTTATTATTAGTGCCGTTGGTCCCAGTCAATACCCTAACGATGCTCTGCCAGAGATTGCTCTGGCAGGGCGTTCTAATGTCGGCAAGTCCTCATTAATCAACCGTTTGATTCAGCGTAAGAATTTAGCAAGGACAAGCTCACAGCCTGGTAAAACGCAAACTTTAAATTATTATTTGATCAATACAGACTTATATTTTGTTGATTTACCAGGATATGGATATGCCAAAGTATCGAAAACGAAGCGCGAGGTTTGGGGTAAATTTATTGAAGATTATTTATTGAAGCGTAAAGAAATCAAGCTTTTACTGCTATTAGTAGATTTACGTCATCCACCTTCCAAGGATGATGTGGGCATGTATAAATGGTTAAAGCATGTTGATGTACCAATCTGTGTTGTAGCTACTAAAGCCGATAAAATCCCAAAAAGCAAATGGCAAAAGCATTTGAAAATCGTACGTGATGCACTTATATTTGATCCTTCAGATCGCTTAATTATTTTTTCTTCGGAAACAGGGATGGGCAAGGACGAATTATGGCAGGTTATCGAGGACGCAATTGAAGTTGCCTCAGAAGAGGAAGAGGATGAAGCTCTTCAGAGCTAACCCTTGATAGTATTACTTAAAATTAAAGAGCAAATCAAAGATTGTGTGATCATCCAAGCCTTATTTAGCGATATTTTCAGTAATTTGGCTGATTATCTCGCTATTTTGATAGTAGGAATATTTATACCTGATGTAGTATAATATGAATGTATAGGTTTCAAAGGGTTTTACAAACAGAATCGAGGGATTTTTATGGCTCAAAGGTTAGCGACTGAATATGTCAAAACCTGCCTGGTATTAACAGAAGCCGAAATGTTTAAATTTGTTACCATATTCGCAGACCATCAGGTACAATTGCAAGTCAAGGTATTGGAGAATGGAAGTCAAGACGTTGTTTTTCAAGATGCCGGCGAAGATGAAATCGTGTTGTCTTTTGAACGTTTGGATAGTAAATATGTTTTTACAGGTTCATGTCGTTTAAGTAATCCTAATTTAGTTACTGTAATGCGTAAAGCGGTAGCCGAGTTCAAAGGCAGCGCGACAGTTAATCGCATTTATCCTAGCTACACAATGGTGTATCAATACAACCGTGGTGCTGTGATTAAAATTATTGAAATAAAAGCAGCTAATGAAAAAATTATTTATGAATACAAAGATACAGTAGATCAGTTAAAGCTGCTCTTTCTTAAACAGAATGTAGAATATGAAATACAAGCGATTCATCAACAAATTAATGAGGTACTGGACTTGCGTAACCTGAGTATAGAATCCACGTTTATTTCACAAATAGACCAGCGTTTACAGCAGCTGTCACATCGTCTGTTCAGTCTTGAAGTGTAGCAGGTAATTACATCTAAACTATAGTCCAATTTATACTATGGGAGCCGCGAGGCTTCCTTTTTGCTGTGTTGCTGCATAGAATAAAATCGATATAAAAGCCCTCATGAGTTTTAAATATTAAGATTTAAAAAAAAGTATTGCATTTCTCAGCAATAGATGTTATTTTTAATCTCGTTGAAAAAACTATATAGGAACCAGGATTCACTCAGGACATTATATGTTGCGAGAGGCTTTTTCCCTCGGGAAGTGAATGACGTAGGTCCTAGCGGATGAAATCAAACATTTTATTCCTAGGAAGGGGGAACCGAGAGATGGAATACTCAACTTTCGGAAGACACGTTGCTGTGGACACATGGGGAGCGGATTTTGAACTTCTCAATAACGCAGAATGGTTAAAAGCTCAAATGGTAGAAGCTGCGGAGGCATGCGGAGCAACCGTATTATCCGTGCAAGCACAAGCATTTGAACCACAAGGAGCAACAGTATTAGTCTTATTATCAGAAAGTCACATTTCAATTCACACTTATCCTGAACGTGGTTTCGCCGCATTGGATTGTTATACGTGTGGAGAAACGGTTGATCCGCAATTAGCGATCGATCATATGATTTCCGTGCTAAAGCCCGAAACGGTTTATGCAAAGAAATTGATCCGTGGTATGGGCGAGCTTCAGGTTGAAACACCGGAAATCAAACAAGCCGTATTGGCGAAGTAAAAGTAGTACGATACGTATTAAATAAACATTAAATTATGCCAAGAAGATCATGGAGAAATCCATGGTCTTTTTTTGTACCTCTCGTCCATAGAATAAAAGTGGAATAGCTATGGATATGGAGGGTTCAGTATGGGGAAGATGAGAGGGAGCCAAAATTTTATTATACTCGTAATATCGTTAATGCTGGGATGGACTTTAAATTCGGTTTATCATGTAGTAAGCTCACCAGAGCAGGAGCAAAGTGATTCACACCTTTTGTATCAAATTGCCGTTTTTCAAATTGAAATGCTTAATAGTGCGTTTGTGGATATTCCGAACTTAAAGGCAACACAGCAATTAACGATATTGAAGCAAATGGCATACGCTGTAGACTATACTCATGAGAGATTTTTAATTTCTATTGGGGAGAATAAAGTAGCTGAGCTAAGCTCATTAAAACGGATGATGGATTATATACTAAGACTTCAAATTGGTGGGGATAGGCAATTAAAGCCGGAGGAAATCCGTATTTTTATTGACGCAAGCGTATTGTTTAAACAGCTTTACGAAGAATACGCCAAGCTTATGGTAGAGGATAATGACGGAATTGTAGCTGCAGTAAATAAGAAAATCCACAAAGATGATCTAGCCATTTATAATATATTTAGTCGAAAGCTGCTGCAATAATGCATACAGTCATAATTTCTTCATATTCAAGCTCTAAATAGCGGATGTAATATGCTATAATTAGCTTTAGTTTGTTAGACTATCTTAGATAAAGGCAGGTGATACACATGCATATTTTGGTCGTTGGTTTAAATTATCGAACAGCCCCTGTTGAAATTAGAGAGCAGTTTACTTTGGCGGCTGAGCAATTACCTGCTGCGTTAAAGGAACTGAAGGAAACCAAAAGTATACTTGAATGTGTTGTCGTCAGTACCTGCAATCGAACAGAAATTTATGCTGTTGTTGATCGAATACACATGTGCAACCATTATATACGCGGTTTTATGGAGAAATGGTTTGGCGTTTCTCGAGAACAATTTACCCAGCATTTATACATGTACGAGCACCAGAAAGCAATTGAGCATTTATTTCGCGTTACTTGCAGTCTAGATTCAATGGTGATTGGTGAAACGCAAATTCTTGGTCAAGTTAAAGATGCCTTTCTATTAGCCCAGGAAGAAAAATCAACGGGCACACTGTTTAACATGCTATTTAAGCAAGCCATAACTTTAGCCAAACGTGCCCATTCGGAAACGGCAATTGGCGAGAACCCTGTTTCAATTAGCTATGCTGCTGTTGAACTGGGCAAACGGATATTTGGCAGCTTTGCGAATAAAACTGTCTTGATCATTGGGGCAGGTAAAATGAGTGAATTAACAGCCAAGCATTTGCATGCTAACGGAGCTGAGAAAATATTAGTAACAAACCGGACGCATGAAAGAGCCATTGAACTCGCACATAAGTTTCAGGGAAAGGCAGTTTTGTTCGAAAAACTGCATGAAGAGCTGGAGTATGTGGATATTGTGATCAGCTCGACTGGATCGGCAGAAATAGTTTTAACCAAGGAACAGGTGCAAAAAGCATTGCTTAAGCGCAAAGCCCGACCTTTATTCATGATTGATATTGCCGTTCCTCGTGATCTAGATCCGGGAATTGGTGAATTGCGAAATGTTTTCCTACATGATATTGATGACCTGGAAGCCATCGTTGAGAGTAATTTATCGGAGCGCAGCCAAGAGGTTTCGAAGATTGAAACGATGATTACAGAGGAACATCTGGTATATGAGCAATGGTACAAGACCTTAGGCGTTAGCCCGATTATTCAAGCGCTTCAGCATAAATCAAGCTTGATTCATGAGGAAACAATGGATAGCTTGTTGAATAAAATTCCTGATCTGGACGAGCGTGAAATTAAAATTATTCGCAAGCTGACAAAAAGCATTGTCAATCAGATGCTGCGTGATCCAATCCTGCGTGTTAAAGAAATGGCAGGAGAACGTCATGCGGATGA
Organism: Paenibacillus psychroresistens; assembly: GCF_009728935.1. GTDB lineage: Bacteria > Bacillota > Bacilli > Paenibacillales > NBRC-103111 > Paenibacillus_AC > Paenibacillus_AC psychroresistens. Next base: position 2,470,885 of record NZ_CP034235.1, read on the forward strand.
AGCTTTAGATATGTTCACGAAAATTTTTGCATTGGAAGAGCAAATAGCTGAACAAAAGCAAGCTGAGCTAGAGGAACTGCAAAAATCCACTCAGCAGAAAAAAGACAATGAGTCATCTGTTTTTGTTTCATTACAAGGGCAGCCTTTATTGGCTGGCTCATAAGGCTTAGAGTAGGAGGACTGGATGGTTACTCAAGGCTGGATGTTTGATGCGATACTATATATATATGCCTTGAGCCTGCTGTTTTATTTCTCCGATTTTGTTGGTGTTAATCGGAATGCAAAACGGATGGGAACAGGGCTTCTTATTTTTGTTTGGGTCTTGCAGACCTTTTATCTAGTAGCTAATGCGATAGAGCAAAGAGGCCATTTTGTCTTCACTTTATTTGAAGCTTTATTGCTATTTTCTTGGTTAATGGTCACTTTTTCGCTGATACTTAATCGTTTTTTTCGGATAGAGCCATTGGTTTTCTTTGCAAATGTAGTTGGTTTTGCCGTACTGGCGCTTCACTTTTTCAGTCATCATATCGACAGTCCCGACATTTCGCAGGGAGAAGCTTTAAATGAGCTGTTATTTATTCACGCAACACTTGCTGTCTGCAGCTATGCTGCTTTTTCACTCGCTGCCATTTTTTCGGGAATGTATTTATTCTTACACCGTCAGCTTAAAGAAAAGCATTGGTCCCCAGCAATGAAACGTATGCCGAGCCTGGAGAAAATTGAAATCTACACGTTTTATTCCATCCTTAGCGGATTTCCCTTGTTGCTGCTTTCACTAGTTTTGGGAGTGATTTGGATAACATTGCGTGGTGACAGCAATCTGTTGTTTGATCCGAAAGTTGTACTTTCTACATTTATATTATTGATTTATACGGCTTATTTATTTCAACGTCGCTTTTCGCAATCCTCGGGAACTAGCTTGGCATGGTGGAATATAGGTGCTTTTGCTTTTATGATTGTCAATTTTTTGGTGATTAATCTTTTATCCGGATTTCATCGATAGATAAGGTTGTGAGAGAATGAGCACTGATAATTCAACTTACTATCCAATCCTGCTTAATTTGAATGGGAAAAGCTGTGTAGTTGTTGGTGGAGGTCGCGTAGCAGAGCGTAAGATTGCTGCTTTGTTGGAAGCTAAAGCGAAAGTAACGGTTATCAGCCCTGAGGTAACCCCGATTATTTCTGAATGGTTAGCAATGGGGAAGCTTGAAGGTATAATGGAAGGCTATGATTCCCAATATAGTAGTGACGCTTATCTTGTAATTGCTGCAACAGATTCTACTGAAGTAAACGAATGTGTTTATATTGACTCAGCAGCAAGAGGGCAATTGATCAATCGCGTTGATTGTCCAGAGCAAAGTAATTTTATTGTTCCGGCCGTGGTTCGCCGCGGAAAGCTTAGTATTGCTGTTTCTACTGATGGAGCGAGTCCTTTGTTAGCTGTAGAAATTCGCCAAAAGCTTGAGCAAGAATATGGCGAGGAATATGAGCTTTATCTTGATTTTCTTGGCGAGCTGCGTTTGTTGGTTCAAGATCAGGTGTTAGAGGCGCAGGAACGGAAGCGAATTCTCAAAACAGTGTTGGAGTTGGACGTGCTAGGTTCGATCCGGAATGGATCGTTTAACAAGATGAGGTTGTTTGAAAAGTTATTAGGGGTTGCCAAATAAGAGTTGTTGAGTAAGGAGAGTAAAATGCGTAAAATTGTTGTAGGTACTCGTAAAAGTGCATTGGCTTTGACACAAACCAATCAAGTTATTGCCCAATTGGAGCAAATTTGTAAACGTGATGGCATTGAATGTGAGTTTGAGGTTCATAAAATTGTAACTAAAGGCGATCAAATTCTTGATGTTACGCTTTCTAAGGTTGGTGGCAAAGGTCTATTCGTTAAAGAAATTGAACAAGCCTTGTTGGACAATGTGATTGATATTGCGGTACATAGCATGAAGGACATGCCTGCGGATTTAGCGGATGGATTGACCATAGGTGCCATTCCAGAGCGCGTAGATCCACGTGATTGTCTCATCTCACGTGGCGGGGTTGGATTGGACGCGCTGCCCACAGGAGCGCGTGTAGGGACCAGCAGCTTGCGCAGAGCGTGCCAGCTAAAGTTTCACCGGCCGGATCTCCAAGTGGAGTCGATCCGAGGCAATATTGATTCGAGGCTGAAGAAGCTCGAATCAGAAGACTTTGACGCGATATTGCTTGCCGCTGCGGGGTTGCACCGCATGGGCTGGACGGATCGCGTCAGCGCGTTTTTGACCGCCGACGCTTGCGTGCCGGCGGTAGGGCAAGGCGCGCTCGGCATAGAGTGCCGCGCGGGCGACGGCTTCATGCTGGATCTGCTCCGCAGATTCCAGCATGAAGCTACCGCCCGCTGCGTCCGCGCCGAGCGGAGCTTTCTACGCAGCCTTAACGGCGGCTGCCAGGTACCTATCGGCGCCTACGGCCGCATTGCGGCGCCGGAAGAAGCTGTGACGTCAGGCGGCGATGCCGACGTCATTACGCTTACGGGCATCGTCGGTTCCCCCGACGGTGCAGTGCTTTTGCGTGCCACAGTTAGCGGCACACTGCCCGAGGAGCTGGGCGAAGAGCTTGCCCAGCTATTGAAAGCTCAAGGAGCAGAGCAAATTTTAGCTGATGTGAGGGGATGAGTCCAATGAACAAAGGCAAAGTATTCCTAGTTGGAGCAGGTCCCGGTGATCCCAAATTAATTACCATCCGAGGGATGGAGGCGATTAAGAAGGCAGATGTAATTGTATACGATCGCTTGGCCAGCCCGCGCTTGCTAATGAACACAAAGCCAGGTACAGAAAAAATTTTCGTCGGTAAACTACCGGATAAACATATGCTTAAGCAAGAGGAAATCAACCAATTGCTCGTTGATTTAGCCCTGCAAGGGAAAATCGTAACACGTCTTAAAGGCGGCGATCCCTGTGTATTTGGCCGAGTAGGTGAAGAAGCCGAATTATTAGCTCAAAACATGATCGAGTTTGAAATTATTCCGGGTATTACCTCGGCAATTGGTGTCCCGGCCTATGCGGGTATCCCTGTTACTCACCGTGATTATACATCCTCTTTTACCATTGTAACGGGACATGAGTATACGAATAAAACCTATACCGATGTCAATTGGGATAAGCTGGCGAATTCAACTGGAACATTGGTTTTCCTAATGGGTGTGGCCAATTTAACTAATATACGTGACGAGTTAATTCGTTGCGGAAAATCTCCTGATTTACCGGTTGCCCTGATCCGTTGGGGAACGTGGATGGAGCAAGAAACATTAACGGGCACTTTGGAAACCATTGTAGATCAAGTAAAAGCTGCGAACTTCCAATCGCCTGCAGTAATAATCGTAGGTGAAGTAGTTAAATTAAGAGATAAGCTTGCCTGGTTTGAGAAGAAACCATTATTTGGTCAAAGAATCCTCGTTACACGAGCGCGCAATCAAGCAAGTGAATTAGTGGATGCAATAGATGATTTAGGTGGAGAAGCGTTGGAGTTTCCGGTTATTCAACTGCAGGCTCCTTCTGATTTAACAATCAAACACCAATTAAGCCAAGCATTAAACCAACTAGCTGAGTATGACTGGGTTATTTTCACAAGTGCAAATGGTGTTGAGTATTTTTACCGCAGTTTAATAGAGAACGGAATAGATATTAGAAGTATGGTTAAAGCCCGCATTGCAGCCGTAGGACCTAAGACAGCTGAAGCCTTGCGAGAGCGAGGTTTAATTACCGAAGCTTTGCCTAGTAGATTCCAAGCTGAAGATTTACTTGAATCATTATTACCGCAGCTGAAACCAGGACAAAAAGTTTTACTGCCTAGGGCAGACATAGCACGAGATTATTTACCTAAAAAGCTTCATGAGCTTGGTTTACAAGTGACAGAAATAGATGTTTACGAAAATGTAGTTTGTACAGATCATGGAGATGAAGTTCTGGAACTGCTGCGGAAGAGAGCTGTTCATGTGATCACATTTACAAGCTCTTCAACGGTATCCAACTTGTTCGAAGCTTTGAAACAGTTGGGGGTTTCTGAACCGCTTGAGCTGCTCGAGAACATAGATATAGCTTGTATCGGCCCAGTAACTGCACAAACAGCGGAATCTTTAGGGCTAAAAGTAAGTTATATCGCCGAAGAGGCAACAGTAACATCACTTATACAAGCCTTAATTGCTGCAAAAACCTAATCTATTTCGTTCGTACCATATAAGCCTTACAACTTACCAAGGAGGTTTTAATTTATGAGCTTTCCAATTGTCAGAAACCGAAGACTTCGTGGTTCACATGCATTGCGTAACTTAGTTCGTGAAACACAACTTACGGTGAATGACTTAATATATCCGATATTTGTTACAGTTGGCACTAATATTAAATCAGAGATTGCTTCTATGCCTGGCGTATATCATTTCTCATTGGATCGTTTAGAAGAAGAAATTGAGGAAATAAGTGGATTAGGGCTTCAAGCTATCTTGCTTTTTGGTGTTCCAGAGCATAAAGATGCTGTTGGTACCTCAGCTTATGCAGAGGATGGCATTGTACAACAAGCAACAAGGCTGATCAAAAAACAAAAGCCAGACCTGCTAATTGTCGCAGATACCTGTTTATGTCAATTCACGGACCACGGTCACTGTGGAGTGATCGAGCATAATTCACTGACGAATAGATCAGATGTGAAAAATGATCTTTCCCTTGAGCTATTAGTCCAAACTGCTGTTTCTCAAGCGCAGGCAGGCGCCGATATTATTGCACCTTCCAATATGATGGATGGTTTTGTTCACGCCATTCGCAATGGTTTAGACGATGCTGGATTCGAAGATATTCCCATTATGTCTTATTCCGTTAAGTATGCTTCCGCTTTTTACGGTCCATTTCGTGATGCGGCACATTCAGCTCCACAGTTCGGAGACCGTAAAACCTACCAAATGGACCCAGCCAATGCGCGAGAAGCTTTACGTGAGGCAGAAGCGGATGTCATCGAGGGTGCAGATATGCTGATGGTTAAACCAGCACTAGCCTATATGGATATTATTCGCAACTTAAAAGATCATTTCGATCTTCCCATTGTTGCCTATAATGTAAGTGCTGAATATTCCATGGTAAAGGCAGCCGCTCAGAATGGTTGGATTGATGAGAAAGCAATTGTACTGGAGATGCTGCTCGGATTTAAGCGTGCTGGGGCTGATATTATTATTACTTATTTCTCCAAAGACGTAGCCCGCTGGCTGCGATAACAATAAAAAACCTTTCAGACGCTATTATGCGACTGGAAGGTTTTTTTGTTGGTTAATCAGTTGTTTTCGAGCCTCTTTGGACCGTTATCCCAATCGCTCAGCAGCAAAAAGGATCCAATCGGAGATACTTTAAAATTCCACCTAGATTTGATATTGATCGTGTTGCTTTTGCTTTTTTTTTTTAAATCTGATCTTGAAAGTGTTGCTTTTGCTTATTTTTAAATTTGATCTTGATATGGAAACGAATACCTGTTAAAATAAATATAAGAACAAACGTTCTGGCTATGCACATATCTCAGGTTTGAGGATGAGGAGTGGCTAAAACACATGCATTAAACAATCGATCAAAGAGTTCATTCGGATTAAAGCGTCTGTTAAAACGGAAGCAAAACTCATCAAAATAAGATTGGAGATAAGTTTTGTCTAACCCATGATAGGTTCCCAAAATAAAAGTCTTCGCATTGCTAATCATCTTGTGTAGGAATTTGAGGAATTTTCCTTATCTTCTTTATAGTAAACTTTAGGTTCATGAATATATCCGATTTTAGCCAAGGCCTTATAAGATGCATGACCATCGGATACGATTTTACTCCCAGGCTTCACATATTGTTTCGTTACACGAGTAATTTCTTCGATTGTTGCCGCTTCAATGACTTCAATACGAAGAAAAAGTGGGTGATTAAATTCGTCTTTGGAAAGAGCAACGATTGCTTGGGCTTTATCCGTTCCTCGTCCATCTTTGCCTTTGCGCGGAGCGCCAAAATAAGCTTCATCCATCTCTACAGTGCCTGAAAGCATGTAATTCGCGTCTCTTTCTTTCATGTCTTCTCGGATTTTGCGCAACAAACGAAAGGCTGTTCGATAATTCAGTTCTAAAACGACGGATAAAGATAAGGCAGATCTTCCTCGTTTGTCATGTGCGACAAGAAACATTGCCCAAAACCATGTTTTTAAATTCAGCTTTGATTTATGAAATAAAGTACCTGCTGTGAGTGAAGTTTGTGCTTGACAGCTTTTACATTCAAACAACTTTCGTGTCTGAAGATAGTAATATTCACTGTGCTGACAATGAGGGCAGATAAAACCATCATTCCAACGTTTTTGCATCAAATACGCTTCACATTTTTCTTCGGATCCGAATGATTTTTCAAATTCCATTAAACTCATAGATTGAGCTTTTGCCATAGTATTGACCCCCGAACATTTGTTTGTTAAATTCATTATAGCACAAACGTTCGTGTTTTGAAATGCATCCTGAGCAGAGTGCACATCCAGAACAAACGTTTGCTTTTTGTGGAAAGGTGGTAGTATTCATAGTGAGTATTTTAACGCTGTTACCTAATATTAGGAGAGTAAATTTCACAAGTGATTTGCTCAAAGATATGGCTGCATTAGAAGACTTCCAAGCTCGGTTTGACTCGGAGGTAGCCTGCGCCAATTATCTATTCGCCCAGAAATGGCCTCATGGGTTTATTTGCTCTCGTTGCTCGCATACACAGTCCACTAGGATTAACACACGGCGATTGCCGCTCTATCAATGTAATCATTGTCATTACCAGGTTTCCCCTATTGTTGGTACTATCATGGAAAGCAGCTCCACAGATCTTCGCAAATGGTTTACAGCTATGTTTCTAGTCTCGGCTACTGAATCCGGAATCAATGCGTTGAAGCTTAGCCACTTGATTCAGGTTACTTATAAGACAGCTTGGCTAATGCTGCGAAAGATTCGCCAATCCATCACTCAAGCGGATGACGCAGCCAAGCTTACCGGAAATGTTTATATTGATAATGCCAAGTTTGGGAGGCCCTATACAGGGTTCCATTATGAAGCAGATGAGTATCCCGTTTTAGTGGGAGTAGCCACAGATAATCGCGACCAGCTTGATTATATCAAAATGCAGATAGTACCCGAGTCACAATACGACGAATTCCATGTCCTGTCAGAGGGCATAGAATCATTCTGCGAAAAGCATATTGAATTAGACTCCATCGTCACTGTTACTGAAAGGAAAAGAATGAAACGCAAAGATATGAAAGGCTATCCAATTTTCAAGATAGCCAGAGCTTGGTTGAAGCGGACGTATCACGGTTTAGGTCAAGGGCATTTGCAGCATTATTGGAACGAGTTCTGCTGGCGTTTCAACACGAAGCTGCAAAACAATCCTCTCTTCGAGTCTATGTTACGACTTTGTGTTACTACATCAACCACTACATATGCAAAGCTTCTTAAAAAAGGTGAATTACTTGCTTAACTGGAGCAAGTGAACTAAGTGTTTAGCTAGAGCAAGTGAACTAAGTGTTTAGCTAGAGCAATTGAACTAAGTGTTTAGCTAGAGCAAGTGAACTAAGTGTTTAGCTAGAGCAATTGAACTAAGTGTTTAGCTAGAGCAATTGAACTAAGTGTTTAGCTAGAGCAAGTGAACTAAGTGTTTAGCTAGAGCAAGTGAACTAAGTGTTAGCTAGAGCAAGTGAACTAAGTGTTTAGCTAGAGCAATTGAACTAAGTGTTTAGCTAGAGCAATTGAACTAAGTGTTTAGTTGGAGCAAGTTGAACTAATTATTTATCTGGAACAAGGTAATCCAATGGTAGGCGAAAAAATAAACTAGACATTGCTACCGGCAGGTACTGAGCCATTGGGATAACGGTCAAAAGGAAGCTGGAAAGAACACGAAAATAACACTCGCATATATCTTTCTAACAACATCACCGTTTTATAATCATCACTCCAAAAGCTTCTATAATTGCATCACCTTCTAATTGCTCTCCACTAAGCATTTCAGTAACCTCAAGTTTAAGCTGGATTTTTTGTGATTGAGCGCTATAGTTCAGCAGGAAAATTAATTGTTGATCTCCTGATTGGCGAATTACAGTCTCAATCTCCAATGGAACTGAACAAAGCTGATTTACACAGGATTCCAGTCCAATCTGTGAAATAATCTCATCAGCTACAGCATCATTAAAAGCGGCTCCATAATACCAAGCATGGCCTTGGCCGAACTTATTTCTAGTCAAAGCGGGTTTTCCCGCATAGTATTCAGCCGCATATTCAGCGATAATTTCAACAGTTGGTGATTCTACATGAATGATATCATTAAAGAGATCAGCGGTTGCCAATGTTGTGACTTTCTGATCTAGCCAACGTATGGGAGGGGCTTTGTAAAAGCCTGTAATTAAGGTGAAATCCTCTACGGTTACCCCGCATAAATTAGCGACAGGTCCAGGGAATACCCGCATATTACAATGTCCGTGAATATTCTTGTACCCGGTACGGCAGCCAAAAACGACTTGCCCACCTTGGTGCACATATTGCTCAAGAAGCTTTGCACACTCATCAGATAGAATTGTCGGGTGTGGATAAACGAGCAGCTTATAGTTAACTAGTTCCTCTAAGGTTGTATGAGGAGTCATGTTTAATATATTCACCGGAATATGACGATGCTGCAGCGCTTTATACCAACCACTGAGACTATGGCGCTCCATAGGACCATGCCAGCAATCCAGCTCGCCGTCCCACTCATTATCATAATCTCTGATCAATGCAACCTCAGCAATGAAGCTAGAACCCACAATATGCCTGCCAATTTTATTTAATTCATGACCAATTTGCGTAGCCTCCGCTACACGACGATTAGGTTGGTTGTGGTAATCGTTTATCCCATGCCAATAAATTTCAGTTCCGATTGTTGCTGTACGCCAACGGAAAAACAGGACCATATCCGCTCCATGTGCAATGGATTGATAAGCCCACAGACGCATTTGTCCAGGCCGTGGTGAAGGCAGCGCAATTCGGTTGACCCAGCCACCTGGTCCTGACTGCTGTTCCATGACACAGAAGTGTGGTGAGATGGAACGTACATTGCTCAAGTTCCTGCTCCATCCACGATCCTGCATTGGGTTTACTTCTGCGCTTGGAGCATTACCAAGAGCAAAAAGCGGATATGAATCATAGGAGATAAAATCTAACAGCTCATCTGTCATCCGATGACTGTCTAAATGACCGAATACACCATTGGTTGTGACCCAATGGTTGCTTGCTATCTCTCGTAGAATATCAGCCTGCACTTTGGCAAAGCTGATTGCATTATCCGAGATGAAGCGTTTCTCATCTAATGCTTGATGCGGATTGGGTGAATTGGATGGGGTTGGGCGAGGTAAATGCACCTGCTCCCAATCGGAATAAATTTGGTTCCAAAAAACGGTACCCCAAGCAAAATTCAGCTGTTCCAAGCTGCCATACTTCTGCTGCAGCCAAATGCGAAAGGCAGCATGATCTGCAGCTGCGTAAAAAACATTTGTTTCACAGTTAAACTCATTGTCGATTTGCCAGCCTATAACGGCAGGATGGTTTTTATAATGCACCGCCATCTCTCTAGTGATTCTTGCACATAAAACGCGATAAATCGGACTGCTGTAATTGTAATGCCTACGCTGTCCATGCTGATAGGTAACCCCTTCTAAGGTTACATTCAGCACCTCAGGATATTTAGACGTCAACCATGCTGGAGGTGTAGCTGTAGGTGTACAAAGTATCACTTTGAGCTCGTATTCATCTGCCAGATTCAGAACGCGATCAAATAAATCAAATTGAAAAACACCTTCCTCGGGTTCAAACAACGACCATGCAAATTCTGCTATCCGGATCACAGAGAATTTCATTTCCTTCATCCGGCGAAAATCATCCGCCCAAAATCTTTCATCCCAATGCTCCGGATAATAACAAACACCTAAAGCGAATTCATCCAAATGGATTGATTTTGATGTCATTGTGAATCTTCCTCCCAATAATATAATGTAAAAGTAGTACTATTTTGCAAAATATGATGTTGATAAGTTCATATTAAAGCAATATTATTAAGAATAATATAAAAGGATTTTGCTATTTATAATAGAAAATTGCGAAATTACGTAGATGGAGTTGAATCATGAGATTAAATGTTTATATCCCACGCCCAAGCTTTTCCAGCTATCTTTGCTATCCAGATATGTTTGGCCATTATAAAGAATTTTCACAGCATGCAGAACGTAGAACGGCAAATTATTTACCTTTTTATAATTTGCATTTTATATTTGCTGGTAAAGGTTATGTGAAAGAAGCGGGACGTTGGATTGAGTTAACTGCAGGGAACGGTTTTCTCTACGGTAAGAATTTGGTTCAGGAATATAAAGCAGATTTGCAGGAACCTTGGGATATTCGTTGGATTCATTTTGATGGAGTTGGGCTAGAGCAGCTCTTCGCAGGTAAAGGCTGGGGTGCAGCTTGGTTATTCTCTTTTGGTAAAATAGATCGCTTTATTCAATTAACCGATGACTTATATCGGTTGGGGGAAGTATTTGAAAGCACGAATGAACCCAAGATTTCGGCAGTTTTGTATGAAATACTGGTTGAATTGCTGCAAAATTCGGAGGACCTTCAAGGCTTGTCCTTGCTCACCTATAAAGATAAAATAAGAAGATCGGCGGATTACATTCAAGCCAATTGTACCCGGAGCTTGAAGCTGGAGGAAATGGCTGCTATTGCAGGCTATAGCAGCTATTATTTTAATCGGATGTTTCATCAGATTATGGACAAAACACCTTTTCAATATTTATTGGAATGCCGTATTTTACATGCAAAAGCGCTGCTTGTTTCAAGCAGAATGTCGATCAAACAAATTGCCTTGGAATCGGGTTTTGCCCAGAGCAGCTACTTTATTCAAATTTTTCGCAGGTATGAGCAGGTTCCGCCAAACGAATATCGTAAAATGTATAGTTGAAACGTTATTTAGGAACAATGGAGGCCGTTATGGAGTTTAATAGTTTATACAACCTTGATTTACGCAGTAATGAATTTCAGGCAAAGGTCGTCGCCTTTTATTATAAGCATTGGAACGATTTCAACATGCCTTATCATAAGCACAATTCTGTAGAAATCATGTATGTGATATCGGGAAAGTGTATAGTCAATACTGTAAATGATTCTTTTTCGATGCGGAAGGGAGATTTTATTCTCTTGGATGCGAATGTGCCTCATAATTTAGTTGTCGATAAGGATAGTCCTTGCCGGATGTTGAACATTGAATTTATTTTTGAGCAAAAAACGGCTAATTTCCCTTCCATTAAGGATCTGGAGCAGGGAAATCCGGTGCTAGCTTCTTTGCTTGCAAGGGCGCGGCCGTATATTCTTTTGAGAGACTCAGATGAAGTGTATCATACGCTCAAAAATCTCGTATTCGAATTAGATAAAGGCAGCCTGAATAATGAATGGATGGTACAGCTCCAGCTTGCCCAGCTCTTGATCCGGATGGCAGGACTTGCTGCTGAATTGGAAGACCCCAGCTATCAGCAGATTGATCTTTACGTGAAGAATTCCATGGATTACATCCATCATCATTATGACTATCCCATCCAAGTAAAAGATATAGCCGCTTCGGTCAATTTACACCCAGGGTATTTTCACCGAATTTTTAAGAGTAATACTGGACAAACCGTTGTAGAATATTTGACTTCGCTTCGTGTGGAGAAAGCCAAAATGCTGTTGGCCCATACAGATATTCCTGTTGCTGAGATTTCAGATTCAATTGGGATTAACAGTCGCGAGTATTTTAGTGCGATCTTTAAAAAGTATACAGGGCATACTCCAGGGGGTTATCGCAAGTCAATTGAGAAGATGAGTTGGACCAATCTAAGTGAGGATTTTATACATCCAACGCAATAAGAGGTACTGATATTGATATCGCTTCCTTTTGCTTTACAGCTATAATTCCAACTATACACATGTGAAGGAGTGGCTGTTTAAATGTCATTTAAAATTGCTTTTATTGGCGCTGGAAGTATTGGTTTTACGAGAGGATTATTGCGTGATCTGCTTGCGGTTCCTGAGTTTAATCATTTGGAGGTCGCATTTAACGATATCAATGCTCACAATTTGGACATGGTGACTCAGCTATGCCAACGGGATATTGATGAGAATGGTTTAAATATCAAAATTAGCTCATCAACCGATCGTAGAGAGGTTTTAAAGGGAGCTAAGTATGTTTTTGTTGTTGTGCGGATTGGTGGTCTTGATGCCTTTAAGCTAGATGTTGAGATACCTTTGAAATATGGGATTGATCAATGCGTAGGCGATACGCTTTGTGCAGGTGGAATTATGTATGGACAGCGTGGAATTGCTGAAATGATGAATATTTGCAAGGATATCCGCGAAGTCGCTGCTAAGGATTGTTTATTATTGAACTATGCCAATCCAATGGCTATGCTGACTTGGGCTGCGAACAAATATGGCGGTGTTAAGACGATTGGTCTTTGCCATGGCGTACAAGGTGGGCATAAACAAATTGCTGAAGCGTTGGGACTGCAGAAGAACGAAGTAGATATCATTTGTGCAGGAATTAATCATCAAACCTGGTATATCCAAGTAAGCCATAACGGGGTTGATATGACGGGCAAGCTTTTGGAAGCTTTCGAAAATCATGAGAATTTCAAGCAAACCGAAAAGGTTCGGATAGATATGCTTAGACGCTTTGGTTATTACAGTACGGAGTCTAATGGTCATCTGAGTGAATATTTACCTTGGTATCGTAAACGTGAGAATGAAATTATGGATTGGATAGATATGGGTTCCTGGATTAACGGGGAAACCGGTGGATATTTACGTGTTTGTACGGAAGGGCGTACCTGGTTTGAAACAGATTTTCCAAATTGGATGAAAGAACCGGCAATTGAGTATTTGCAAGATAAGCGCAGTGAAGAGCACGGTTCTTATATTATTGAAGGACTTGAAACGGGTAGGGTTTATCGAGGTCATTTTAATGTAGTTAACAACGGTATAATTGCTAATCTACCTAATGATGCGATTATCGAGGCGCCAGGTTATGTAGATAGGAATGGGATTAATATGCCGAGAGTAGGAGATCTGCCTCTGGGCTGTGCAGCCGTTTGTAATGTTAGTATTTCTGTACAGCGTCTGGCTGTTGAAGCAGCCATTAACGGTGATGATATGCTGCTTCGACAAGCAATGATGATGGACCCGCTAACGGGTGCCGTATGTAATCCGAAGGAAATTTGGCAGATGACAGACGAGTTTTTAGTTGCCCAAGCTGGGTGGCTGCCACAATATCAGGCAGCTTCAGCTGCTGCTGAAGAGAGACTAGCTAAAGGGAATTTAATCCCAACGCGTTCGAATTATGAAGGCGCTGCTCGTTTGCAAATAAAAACCGTTGAAGAAATGCAGCTCGACCGTGATGCAGCGAACAAAAATGCTGGTGAATCCGATAAAGCCCAAGAACGTTTAGCAGCTAAGCATTAATATTTAAGTAATTAGCCACATGCGTCACTCGCATTGTGGCTTTTTTTTGACTATTTCGCCGTAAGTAATGAATCAGCTAAGCTTACATTCATCTGTTGGGCGAGTATGTATAATTCGAAGAAAGAATGGTCAGAAATTCTTTCAAGGCTGCTAAGCTTGTTGTCTAGCACGTCCAATTGATCATTTAATGCGCCTAAGCTTGTTTCTAAGATCTCTAAAGAAAAGGTCATATGAAATCCTCCCATTAGGTGTATTTAGTTTGATTGTTAGTGGCATAGCTATAGCTTATTGTTCTATTCAGCATATCTTTCGTTATTAAAACTTTCTTTATGTCCGTACAAAGTAAAATGTAGTTCAGGTAAATATTTACATAAATATAGAATGGGATCTATTAAGTGAAGTCGGATTACTGCTTTATTAATTGCAACTGTCAAAGATTTGTCGGATTTTCATAGCTATTGGAGTTGTTGTAGATAAATGAATAGGGCATAATTAAAGTAATGAGATTTTGAGAAATGAGGAAAATAAATGACTGTACAACCATCTTTTATTGCTGCCTGTCTGAAACAATCCACAGATATTGTACCGGTATGGTATATGCGCCAAGCGGGGCGCTATGATCCGGATTATCGGAAAATTAAAGAGAAATACAGTTTACTTGAAATCTGCAGTCAACCTGAGCTTGCAGCCGAAGTGACTATGATGCCTGTAAATAAGCTTGGCGTGGATGCAGCTATTCTGTATTCCGATATTATGAACCCTGTTGCTTCTATAGGAATTGACTTTGATATTGTTAAAAACATCGGACCGGTTATTCATAATCCGATTCGTTCATCTGCTGACGTAGAAAGACTTACTCCTATTGATGTCGAGAAGGATTTATCACATGTGATCAAGACTATTCAAATCCTAGATAGTCAGCTTACTGTACCATTAATTACTTTTGCAGGTGCGCCATTTACGATTGCCAGTTATTTAATTGAAGGCAAGCCTTCGAAGAATTATTTGTTAACTAAGCAACTGATGTATAGTGAACCTAAGGTTTGGCATGCTTTGATGGAAAAGCTAGGCGATATGGTTATTACCTACTTAAAAGCACATATCGCGGCTGGAGCTAAAGCTGTACAATTATTCGATAGCTGGGTCGGAGCATTGTCGCCCTATGATTTTAAAATATATGTATTACCTACCATAACAAGAATATTCAAAGAGCTAGCGCACTTGCCTCAGCCGAAGATATATTTCCCAGGTGTCAGCTCAGGGGAGCTTTTACCTCATCTAACGTCTATTGAAGCTAATGTAATTGGACTGGATTGGCGTGTATCGATTACAGAAGGCCGTAAACGTTTAGGTGATCGATATGCCGTACAAGGGAATTTGGATCCGACCATTCTGACTGGGCCAATGTCTGTTATTGAAGATTACGCCAAGCAAATTATAGATGAAGGGACCCAGAAGCCTGGCTTTATTTTTAACTTAGGCCATGGTTTATTCCCGGAAGCATCGCTTGATAAATTAAAGCTATTAACCGAATTTGTCCATTCTTACTCAGCCAAAGCCATTCAGCAGCAGCTTAAAGGGAGTGTAGTTTAATATGAGCAAGCCTAGAATCGGTGTGTTGGTGATGTCTTATGGAACGCCAGCAAGCTTAGATCAAATTGAAGCTTATTATACGCATATACGCCGCGGCAACGCACCGACTTCTGAGATGCTTTTGGACTTAACTCGCAGGTACGAGGCGATTGTTGGTGGTTTCTTTCCTCTGCGTGAGAATACTAATAAACAAGTGCAAGCTTTGGAAGAGACATTAAATCGCCTTAACCCAGAAACGGAGTTTGTTTGTTATCAAGGCTTGAAGCATGCGCATCCGATGATTGAGGAGGGTGTTGAACAAATGGTCAAGGACGGTATAACTCAAGCCATTGGCGTTGTACTAGCTCCGCATTATTCTACCATGAGTGTAGGCAGCTATATCAAAAGAGCAGAGGCTACGGCAGCAGAAAAAGGTCTCTCCATTCAATTTGTCGAAAGCTATCATTTGCAGCCCAAGCTTCTAGATGCGCTTTGCATTCGTGTTGAGAATGCTTTAAAGCTTTTCACTGAGGTAGATCGCGAGCAAGTACGCATTATTTTTACAGCGCATAGCTTGCCTGAACGGATTTTATCAATCGGTGACCCTTACCCGCAACAGCTTCTGGAAACCTCGCAAGCCATTGCCGATCGCTTGAATTTAACAAATTGGCAATTTGGTTGGCAAAGCGCAGGGCGTACAGCGGAGCCGTGGTTAGGTCCGGATATTTTAAGTGTTTTACGTACGATTAGCGTAGATGAACAGGTGAAACAAGCACTTGTTTGCCCAGTAGGATTTGTTTCCGATCACTTGGAAGTATTATATGATTTAGACATTGAAGCTCAAGCACTTGCCAAAGAATTGGGCTTGCATTTGGAGCGTACGGCTGCTTTGAATACAGATCCGTTATATATGGAAGCTTTGAGTGAGGCGATAGCAGTTAACCTTGAAAGGAAACAAGCCTAATGGGACAGAAACCTAAGAATATTGTTATTCTAGGTGGAGGAATCACTGGCCTAAGCGCAGCTTTTTATGTTCAAAGGTTCTTCCGCGAGCATAATTTGCCTATAACGATTACCCTTATCGAACAAAGTGCTGGATTAGGCGGTAAAATAAGCACTTTGCATAAAGCTGGCTTTGTGATTGAGAAAGGGCCGGATTCATTCTTGGCGCGTAAACTGCCAATGATTGAATTGACTCAAGAGCTTGGGTTAGAGGATCAGTTGGTTGCCACTAATCCGCAAGCTAAAAAAACGTATATCCTGCATCAAGGCCAGCTGCATCGCATGCCGGCTGGTTTAATGCTGGGCATTCCCACCCAATTTATGCCATTAATAAAAACGGGACTCCTGTCTTTAAAAGGCAAAGCAAGAGCTGGGCTTGATTTATTAATACCCAAACGCAAAGAAAATATGGATGAATCATTAGGCGGATTTTTGGAGCGGAGGCTTGGAAGAGAGGTTGTCGAGCATATCGCGGAACCTCTGCTTGCAGGCATTTATGCTGGAGATACGTACAAGCTAAGCTTGCAAGCGACCTTCCCGCAATTCCAGTCTGCTGAGCGGAATTATGGCAGCTTAATCAAGGGAATGCTGGCTAATAAAAAAAATGCTCCTAAAAGTGCAGAAACGATTGCTGTTGCCAAGAATAGTATGTTTCTGTCCTATCGCAATGGCTTATCAACGATTATTGACGGCTTAATTAGCGCTTTAGCAGGGACAAGTCTTATAACCAATCAAACAGCCACATCTGTTCAAGCTATAGATCAAGGCTATGAAATTTCGCTTGCTAGTGGACAACGAATTGCAGCTGATGCTGTCATTGTGGCTTTACCTGCATTTGCAGCAGCAAAGCTGCTACCTCAAATTTCTCAGGTAAAGGCATTGAGCGAAATTCCTTATGTATCTGTAGCCAATGTGATTCTGGCTTTCGACCATAAAGATATAGGGCATGAGCTAGATGGCTCTGGTTTTTTAGTGCCTCGTAGAGAAGGACGGTTCATTACTGCTTGTACATGGACTTCTGCCAAGTGGAAGCATACGGCACCTAATGAAAAAGTCCTGCTCCGCTGCTATGTAGGCAGATCTGGTGATGAAGGCTGGATAGCTTTAAGCGATGATGAGATTGTGAAGCGTGTGCGTAATGATTTGCAGCAAATTCTAGGGATCGTGGAAGAGCCTGCTTTTTATGAGGTTACACGTTTACTAAATTCTATGCCTCAGTATCCGGTTGGCCATCTGCAAACCATTAAAGCTGCACGCAATCAGCTTAATGCGGTTATGCCTCATGTTTTCTTAGCCGGGGCTGCGTATCAAGGAGTAGGTCTGCCGGATTGCATCCGGCAAGGCAAAGAAGCTGCTCAGCAAGTGGTAAACTCGCTAGCAGCCTCCTATGTATGATAATGCTTCTATTCCTATCTAAGCTTCGTTAAGTCAAGTCTTAATTCAGTTGAAGTCGGCACTAAAATTTGTTTTTCTTGCAAATCTCGCAGCACTTGCATCAGAATTGGCTTTTGTACATTTGACATTTGGGATAGCTCATCATAATTTAAGGCTACACGAATTTTAATAAGATTACCTTCTCGAACGCCATGTTTATTAGCTAGCATAATCAAGTTCTTAAGAATCCGTGTACGTGCATCGAGGAAAGTCAGATCGTTAACATGCTGGTTGGTATCGCGTAATCGTTGACAAAGCTCACGCATAATGCAAAGATTAATTTCAAAGTTTGATTTGAGGATATCCATAAAATGAGTGACAGTCAGCGTGATTAGCGAGCAATCTTCTAATGTTTGCGCTGAAGCTGAACGGGGTCTGCCGTCAATAAGCGACAATTCTCCAAAGCTATCACCGCTCTTAAACATCGATAAAACCTTTTCATCGCCATTATGGCTTGTGAAAATTTTGACAGAGCCGGAGAAAACAATATAGAAAGTATTTCCAGGTTCATTTTGTTGAAATAATACCGTGCCGCCTCTAAATGATTTTTTTTGACAAACTGCTGAGATCATTTCAATTTGTTCATCATTTAACTGTGCGAATAATTGAACCTGCTTTAAAAAGGCTTGGAACATGATTGGTATCTCCTTTTGGTGGCTTCCTATTCGAATCTTTGTACGCTGTCCAAGCATACGGTTACTAACAGTTTACCATATTTGCCATCCATAATAGAAGATAGGTGTGAAAGAAAATGGAACAGTTTCCTATTCGTGTCGATGAAAAGTCGAAAATTGCATTTGCAGAGGCTAAAAATTATATTCCAGGTGGCGTGAATAGCCCAGTTAGGGCGTTTAAATCTGTCGGATTAACTCCTTTTTTTGCAGATAAAGGTGTGGGATCGCGAATATTCGATATTGATGGCAATTCCTTTATCGACTATGTCGGATCTTGGGGGCCGCTCATATTAGGACACTCCCATCCAGAAGTTATGGAAGTAATATTGGAAACGGCAATTAGGGGAACGAGCTTTGGCGCACCAACACTTTTAGAAACCAAGATGGCTAAGCTGGTATGTGAACGAGTTCCTTCCGTAGAAATGGTACGTATGGTCAACAGTGGTACAGAAGCAACTATGAGCGCTTTACGTTTAGCTAGGGGATACACAGGCAGAAGCAAAATTCTGAAATTCGAAGGCTGCTATCATGGCCATGCAGATGCTTTGTTGATCAAAGCAGGTTCAGGGGTGGCTACACTGGGGCTGCCTGATAGTCCAGGTGTACCGGAGAGTGTGGCGGCGCATACCATTACTGTTCCTTATAATGATATTGAAGCTGTAAAGATGGCTTTTAAGATTCACGGTGAACAGATTGCTGCAGTAATTGTCGAACCCATTGCTGGTAATATGGGTGTTGTTCCACCAGTTGAAGGATTTTTGCAAGGCTTGCGAACAATCACATTGGAATATGGCAGTCTGTTAATTTTTGATGAGGTTATGACAGGCTTTCGTGTAGATTTCCATTGTGCTCAAGGTTTGTATGGGATTGAACCTGACCTGACTTGCTTAGGCAAAGTTATTGGTGGTGGGCTTCCAGTAGGAGCGTATGGCGGGAGACGCGAAATCATGGAGATGATTGCTCCAAGCGGTCCGATTTATCAGGCGGGGACTTTATCAGGCAATCCACTGGCTATGGCAGCAGGGTTTACAACACTAAATTTACTTCAGCCTGCAGTTTATGCAGACTTAGAACGGAAATCAGCACGTCTGGCTGCGGGGTTAAGCAGCAACACTATAGAAAAAGGGATTGCATCGACAATTAATCGTGTAGGTTCGATGATTTGTCCGTTTTTTACGGAACATAATGTGACCAATTACGAATTGGCAAAAACCTCAGATACTGCGTTCTTTAACCGATATTTTGCGAGTCTGCTGGATTTAGGGATAAGTGTGGCCCCATCGCAATTTGAAGGTATGTTCGTCTCTGCAGCTCACTCAGATGAGGATATTGAAATGACGATTGAGCAGCATCGAGAAGCCTTGAAGCGGTTATGATTGGAATCTGCCTATACAAAACACCTCTGAAGAAATAACTTCAGAGGTGTTTTGTCGCTTATATCCGATTTAATTATTATTTTGAGCTTTTCTTTTAGCTTTCTTTGCCGCTTGTTCAGCAAGATACTCTGGATGATCATAAGCACCGCCAGGATCGATTGTTGTCATTCCATCCCATACGTGAGTTGCCTCGTAATCCTCAGGATGTTCAAACACAAGCAATGCCGATGGTAAACGTCGTTCGCCATATCGGCTAGAAGGCTTAGTTACAAGCCCGCCATCTTTGAGTACAAGCTCAGAAGAAGCTCCGCCGTCAAGGAAACCGGCATTAATTACTCCTTCAGCCATGAATAGCTCTTGAACTTCCTTTTCAGTTGCTCCCACGCTATGTGCTTGTCGACCATCAATTACGATCATAATAATGGTTCCATCCGCCTTTTGCCCGATAGCTGTACGTGGTTGAATACCGGAACCGCCGTCGCCGGATTTAATTAAGCGTTCGCCATTAGCAATGATTCGCGGGTAGAATGAAACGGCTTCGGTGACATGTCTAGTCTTAAGTGTATTGGTGCTATATTTGCCTACAATCATAAACCCATCTTCATCAAAGCCTACAACATGCTGCGGGAAGTAACCTTGATAACCGCTATAGAGGAGATCTCCGCCTGAGACAATGAATCCAATAGGAGCAAAGCCATTTCCTAAGCCGTCCGGATCGTCAAAACCGCCTCCGTTTATGCCTGCTAAAGCGCCTGTTCTTTCAACCATCGATGAAATTCGTTCGCCTTCTTTTGGTTTGGAAGGAACTACTACACGAATGCTTTTCGGATCGTAGACGTACATTTTTTTACCTTTCCAGCGGGGGCCAGAGATATCTTCAACTTTTATTAATTCATCTGCAGAAAGATTTTTGTGTTTGATTTGAATCATCCCAAATTTAAGGTCGTCTTTCCCTCTTTCTTCATTTCTAGCTATTAAATCGGCTACCATTTTATCACGATTCTGGGCACCTATAAATATCCAAGCCAACTCTCTATGCTGCGTTACAATGACAGTTTGAGCTAATTTTTCACGAATATTCAAGCCTTGTGGCGTAACGAATAGAAAACTGGCTATAATAAAACCAAGGCCAAAAATTAATAATAAAAATTTCTTAAACCAACTCCAGGTCCTAACCTGGCGGGTGTTTTGGAACCAAAGTTGTATAGCTGTACCCAATGTAACCTCTCCTAAATGACAACGTTTTTTAAACACACCTTTTTATTTTAACATAATAGGGCAGGCGAATATATTAGCAAATTGTGTCGATATTTTGATAGAATGATATAAAGTTATGAAGTATGGCAGCTAAAAAGGAGATATTATGGATAAATATAGTGTTTGGGGAATCCCTCTTGGCTTGTTAGTTATTGTATTTGGCTTTTGTGTGGCATTGCTGATTATACTATTTTTTATAAAAAAACCTAAAGAGAGAACTGATTAAATGAGAGAATCTAGTGTAAGAAGAGGAGAATGGCTGGAAATTCCGTTAAGGCTTGAAGCCGAGCAATCTCTAGATGAATGGCTGTTAGCTGTCGGCGGCATACCCCAGAAATTAATTGATAAATTGAGGCAGGCACATGGCATTCGCCAAAAAACCGATCGCATTATGCTGAACTTATTTCCTGAAGAAAATGATGAGTATCAAGCTCATTGGATGGATATTGAAATTGTTTATGAGGACGATTTTTGTTTAGTGGTCAATAAACCTGCCGGATTGAAGGTACACTCTTCGGTGGTCGGGGAGATATCGTTGGGAAATGCGGTTGCTGCACATTATTTACATTCAGGTCAAGCTTGTAAAATTCGGCATATACATAGGCTGGATGAGTTTACCTCCGGTGCTGTTTTATATGCCAAGAATGAGCTGGCACAGCTTAAACTAGATGAATTCATGCGTGCAAAATTGATCCATAGGCAATATGTTGCTTTTGTTCAAGGGAAAGTGAAAGCAAGCAAAGGGCGGATTGACGAGCCCATTGGGCGAGATCGTCATCATCCAAGCCGTCGTAGAGTGAGTGCGACCGGAGATCAAGCTGTGACCCACTACGAACGAATAGCTGCTTATGGGCAGGCAACATTGCTTCGTTTACGTTTGGAAACAGGCCGTACTCATCAAATTCGTGTGCACTTAAGTCATATCCAACATCCTATTCTAGGGGATAAGCTTTATGGTGGAGATCTTAAAGCTATCAACAGACAAGCCTTGCATGGTGAGCTTTTACAATTCCCTCATCCATTTTATAATCGTTTAGTTGAAGTAGAGGCAGCTTGGCCTCCAGATTTAAGCGAACTTCAAGCCAAACTGCAATAAATCATAATCCTCAAAAAATGTAGGCATGCTCTATTCCCCTAGTCCATATAATAAAAAGAGTTATGGATTAGATGATGCTGGCTTGCCAAGGCAAGCCCTGAGGAGGGAATAAAATGACCGAACAAACATCGGGGCTGCGATTTGACATTTATGAGCGAGTACATCTTGCTGAAGATCAGCCCGACATGAAATCACTGGATTCCATCGAAATGGTTCCACTCATACAAGTGAACGCAGAAGGTGAACATGCACAATTGAAAGGTAATTTATTGTTAACAGGGCAATACTTCAGTGATGAAGATAATGAAACGCGCACCTTAGAGCATTGGATTCCTGTTGAAATTACACTGCCTTTAAATCGTGTAGAGCGATTAGAGGATATTTCGGTTGAAATTGAAAATTTTGATATTGATTTACTTTCGTCCAGATTATTGAATGTGACAGGAGTACTTTCCTTACGAGGCTTTGACAATGTGCCAGTGGAACGAGATTGGCAGGAAGAAAGCCAGCTGTTTTTGCAGGAGATTGAAGAAGACCGCGCTAAACCGAAGCCGCTAATAATTCCCGAGGCAAAGCCAAATTTCCCGGATGAATCAAAAACGGAGACATATATTGGGTTTGATACGGTAGAGAAAGATGGCACTTGGCTAGAAAGCACAGAAACCTTAGCTGAACAAGAATCTATTTGGTCCGAAGAGCCGTCAATTTTTAATGAACCCGAGGTTATTAAACCGCTGGCTTCCCCCATAATTGAGGACAAAAAAGAACTTAAGGTTGGCTTTGGCAGCAAACCATCTTTAGCGCAGGATCATCTGCAGAATATTAAAAAATTATTACAAGGCGATCCCGAAGGCAAAACAAGGTACAGTGGAGAACGCGAAACGAATGCAGATCAGACTCGAGAAGGTACTCGTGGTGATGAATTGGAATGGCAGAAGCTTTTTCTAGGTGAGCGGGGAAATGAGCGAAGCTTTCAAAAGGTAAGGCTTTGTATTGTGCAAAAAGAAGAGACAATGGACGGAATAGCGGAACGATACAGTATTAATCCACGGGAGATTATGCTCTTTAACCGGATGAGCAATTATCAGATTGCAGCAGGCCAAGTGATTTATATCCCCTCTTAAATGATAATCTTTAAACTAAAAAGCTTTCAGCGCCTTTATGGCTGCTGAAGGCTTTTTAATTGTTCGCATTCTAATTAATATTTTCTAAATCCTTTTGACCTGTATCCCTTTGGCTCAGTTCCAATATTGACTACATCTTAGAAAATGTTTATTATAAAATATAAAATGTTTATTATAAAATATAAAACGAAGAGAGGGAGTAGTAGGCAGCCAACCCTTCAGAGAGCGGAATGAACCAAGCTGGAAGGTTCCGCAGGATGTAATTGCCGAAGTCGCCCTGGAGTTGTAGATTGCGTTCCCTAACAGCCGTTATTACGGAATAGGTTAGGCTTGCCATCTATCGGTCGCAGCCGTTATCTGTTTAAGTGTCGTATCTTTTTATTAGGTGCGAAATGAAGGTGGTACCACGGAAGCTGAACCTTTCGTCCTTTGCGGCGATGGGTTTTTTTTATTGAATTTTATTGAAATGGAGGGGTAAGCGATGACTTTAGAAAATCTTGAAACTACAGAATCATTGAATACGATTTCCACTACGTATGAACCCAAGGAAGCAGAAGCAAGATGGTATAAGTATTGGTTAGAAGGGAATTATTTTGCTGCAGGCACACGTCCTGATGCTGAAACCTATACCATTGTAATACCGCCTCCGAATGTAACGGGTATGCTGCACATTGGGCATGCTTTGGATTTTACGCTGCAGGATATTATGATTCGTACCAAAAGAATGCAAGGCTTTGATGTGCTATGGTTGCCAGGGACCGATCATGCGGGAATAGCTACGCAAACCAGAGTAGAGCAGAAGCTGCGTGAAGAAGGTATAACTCGATATGATCTTGGAAGAGAAAAGTTCCTTGAGAAGGTATGGGAATGGAAGGAGTTATATGCCAATTCTATTCACGAGCAGTGGGCCAAGATGGGGTTATCGCTGGATTATTCCCGTGAACGTTTTACATTAGATGAAGGCTTATCCAATTCCGTGCGTGAGGTTTTCGTCAAGCTATATGAAAAAGGCCTGATTTATCGCGGCAAATATATCATCAATTGGGATCCGGTTGCACGTACAGCCTTATCTGATATTGAAGTGGAATATAAAGAAGTACAAGGTCACTTGTACCACCTGCAATATCCACTTAAGGATGGCAGTGGATTCATTACGGTAGCAACTACAAGACCAGAAACGATGCTGGGAGATACGGCAATAGCTGTGAATCCAAAGGATGAAAGATATAAGCATTTAGTAGGCAGCATGGTGATATTACCGATTTCAGGCAGAGAAATTCCGATTATCGCGGATGACTATGCCGAACAAGAATTTGGTAGTGGAGCTGTGAAGATAACACCAGCGCATGATCCAAACGACTTTGAGGTAGGGCGACGTCATAGCCTGCCGCAGGTATTGGTTATGGATGAAACGGGAACGATGAATGAAAACGCTGGTCCTTATAACGGTCTGGATCGTTTTGAATGCCGCAAGCAATTAGTTGCAGATTTGCGTGAGTCAGGTGTGCTAGTACTTATTGAAGACCACGTGCATCAGGTTGGCCATAGCGAGCGTACGGGGGCGGTTATTGAGCCTTACCTATCGACACAATGGTTTGTAGGGATGAAGCCATTAGCAGAAAAGGCAATTAACGCGCAGAAAAATGGTAAAGGGGTTCATTTCGTACCTGATCGTTTTGAAAAAATATATTTGCAGTGGATTGAGAATGTGCGTGATTGGTGTATTTCGCGACAATTGTGGTGGGGGCATCGCATTCCTGCTTATTATTGTCAGGCTTGCGGGGAACTGCATGTTAGCAAAGAAGAACCTACACAATGCACTAAATGCGAAAGTACGAAATTCGATCAAGATAATGACGTATTGGATACTTGGTTTAGTTCAGCGCTTTGGCCTTTCTCTACCTTAGGATGGCCGGAGCAAACGGCTGATTTACAGCGTTATTATCCTACTGCAGTTTTAGTAACAGGCTACGATATCATTTACTTCTGGGTAGCGCGGATGATTTTTACAGGTTTAGAGTTTACTGAA
This sequence comes from Paenibacillus psychroresistens, assembly GCF_009728935.1. Lineage (GTDB taxonomy): Bacteria > Bacillota > Bacilli > Paenibacillales > NBRC-103111 > Paenibacillus_AC > Paenibacillus_AC psychroresistens. The sequence continues at coordinate 2,495,969 of NZ_CP034235.1, forward strand.
CAAATTCCATTTAAGGATGTTCTGATTCACGGATTAGTTCGGGATGCTGACGGTCGTAAGATGTCCAAATCATTAGGCAATGGAATCGATCCATTAGAAATCATTGAACAGTATGGTGCAGATGCGATGCGGTTTATGATTTCAACCGGAAGCACGCCTGGTCAGGATTTGCGCTTCCGCTTGGAGAAGGTTGAGCAAGCGCGTAATTTTGCTAATAAAATTTGGAATGCATCGCGATTTGCTTTAATGAATCTCGAAGGCTTTCAAGCTGCAGATATTGATCTAACCGGAAAGCTTGGTACATCCGATCGTTGGATTCTGCATCGCTTGAATGATACAGTGGCTCGGGTTACTCGCTTAATCGATAGCTATGAGTTCGGGGAAACCGGAAGATTGTTATATGATTTCATTTGGGATGATCTGTGTGATTGGTACATCGAGTTCAGCAAGCTCTCACTCTACAGCACAGATGCTGACGCCAAAAGAAACACACAATCCGTATTGGCTTATGTTCTGGATCAAACCCAGAGATTAATTCATCCCTTCATGCCATTTATCAGTGAAGAGATTTGGCAGCATTTGCCTCATGAAGGAGCTACTATTTCATTAGCAGCATGGCCTGTGTTCAAACCTGAGTTTGTTGCAGACGACGCCGTTCGCGAGATGGAGCAGCTGATGGAAGTGATTAGGGCAGTTCGTAATATTCGTGCTGAAGTGAATGTACCGATGAGCAAAAAAATTGAGCTTTTACTAAAGCCAGGCAGTCCAGAAATTGAAGCGATATACCAGAAAAACATTGAATATATTCGTCGTTTTTGCAATACGTCCCAGCTCGAAATCAATAGTCAGTTGGTTTCTCCTGAGAAAGCGATGACTGCGATTGTTACAGGCGTGGAATTGTTCTTGCCATTAGCGGGCTTGATTGATATTTCGCAAGAAATTATCCGTTTGGATAAAGAGCTGCAAACCTTGCATGGCGAAGTGGATAGAATTGAAAAGAAATTAGGAAATGAAGGCTTTGTTGCCAAAGCTCCAGTGAAAGTCATAGATGAAGAGAAAGCCAAGCTAGCAGATTACGCAGACAAGCGTGATAAAGTTATTGCTCGATTGGCTGAGCTGAAAGGATGAGTCGCTTGGACTTTAACCATTACGATGAGGCAATAGAATGGATTGTTGGACGCATTTCCTTCGGGATTAAACCGGGTTTAAGCCGCATGGAGAAATTGATGGAGAGACTGGGAAACCCCGAGAATCGCTTGAAGTTTATCCATGTTGCTGGAACTAATGGAAAAGGCTCGACCTGTGCATTTTTAACTAGTGTACTAATTGAGTGTGGTTATGACGTGGGGACATTCACTTCACCTTACATTGAGAAATATACAAGCCGGATGCAATACAATGGGGCCAATATCCCCGAAGCCGACTTGCTGCAATTATGTAATAAGCTTAAGCCGCATGTGGATGCAATTGCCGAAACGGAGCTTGGTTCACCAACGATGTTTGAGGTTAGTACAGCCTTAGCTATTCTTTATTATGCAACGGTTGTTTACCCTGATTATGTGGTATGGGAAACTGGGCTCGGCGGTAGGTTGGATTCGACGAATATTGTCAACCCCGTGGTATCTGTAATTACTAACGTAGGGCATGACCACATGGAAATTCTCGGCAATACGATTGAACTTGTGATGGCTGAAAAAGCTGGAATCGTCAAAGCAGGTGTCCCGGTTATTAGTGCTGTTGAACAACCAGAGGCAATTGCTGTTCTCGAACAAATTTGCGCTGCCAAGAAGACAACTTTGTATCTCATGGATCGAGAATATGAATATGAAGTGGTCTCCTCTGAGCTTAACAAGCAACAATTTAATTTCAAAGGACTTTTCCGGAGAATCGATGGTTTGGGGATTTCTTTAAATGGGGCTCACCAATATAAAAATGCGGCAATAGCGATCATGACCTTGGAGATCCTACGTCAATATTATGCGTTAATTGTTGAGGATGAAGTGCTGATTCGTGCGCTCCATGCAACAAAATGGCCAGGGCGTTTAGAAATGATTAGCGAGCAGCCGCGAATTTTATTAGATGGTGCACACAACCCTGAAGGAGCGCAAACCCTGGCTGCAGCTTTAAAACAAACCTATAAATATCAAAAACTGCATTTAATGATGGGAATGATGGGAACGAAGCATCATTCTGCCTATTTAAGGCATATACTACCAATGGTGGATACCCTTGTAGTTACCGAACCTGATTTCCGCAGTCAAATGAGTGCAAATAAACTAGCTGAGTTAGCTAAAGAAATTTCTCTTGAGATGAACCTTCAAGTGGAAATTGTTGTAGAACCAAATTGGAAGCAAGCATTGCTAACTTTAAAGAATTTTGTTTCCGTGGAAGATCTTGGTGTGATTTCGGGCACACTATATTTAATCTCCGATGTTCGTTCTTGGATCTTATATCAATCCGATTCTGAAAAAGGTTGGTGAACAAGCCGTGAAAGCAGAACAACACGTTCATTTTATCGGTATAGGCGGATATGGCATGAGCGCAATCGCCAAGGTTATGCTGGAGATAGGCTTTAAGGTATCAGGCTCAGATGTGGCACATCAAGAATTAACAGAAAAGCTTATCGCGCAAGGGGCAACAGTCTATCTGGGGCATGAGGCTGTACAAGTCGAAGGAGCAGATTTAGTTGTATATTCCACAGCCTTAGCGAAAGACAATATAGAGGTTCAAAGAGCGGAACAGCTGGGGATTCCTGTTATTCATCGATCAGAGATGCTAGCTCGCCTGATGAATGAGAGAAAAGGTATCGCTATTGCTGGTGCACATGGAAAAACGACGACATCATCGATGATCTCGCTTGTTATGCATCTTAATCATCAGGATCCTACCTACATTATAGGTGGAGAAATCATGAATTTAGGCAGCAATGCCAAAGCAGGCAAAGGGGAGTATGTCATCGCAGAAGCGGATGAAAGTGACGGATCTTTTCTGCAATATACGCCTAATATTGCCGTAGTCATTAATATTGAAGCAGATCATTTAGAGAATTATGATGGAGATTTCAATAAGCTTAAATTGGCTTATGCCCAATTTCTAAGTCAAGTAAAAGACGGTGGAAAAGCAGTTGTTTGTTTGGATGATCCTAATCTTAAAGAAATGCTGCCACATCTAAAAAGCAAGGTTGTTACATATGGAATTAAAGAACAGGCGGATTATCGGGCAGCCAACATTCAACTTGGTGATCGAAAGGTAAGCTTTGATGTCTTCTATTTAGAGGCAAAGCTTGGTCAAATTACGTTATCCGTTCCGGGAAAGCATAATGTTTATAATGCATTAGCTACTTTAATTACATGTCTAGAAGCAGGGCTTTCTTTTGAACAAATTGCCAATACGATTACAGAATTTAACGGAGCAAAGCGGAGATACCAAGTTCTTGGGGATGTGGATGGCATTCTAGTTATTGATGATTATGCGCATCATCCTACGGAGATTGAGGCAACTATAGCTGCTTCTAAGGCATCAGGTAAAAAAATAATTGCCGTTTTCCAGCCACAACGTTATACGCGGACCTTTTATTTATTTGATCAGTTTAGTCGGGCCTTTGCTGAAGCGGATGAAGTCATCATTACGGATATTTATTCTCCTGCTGGAGAAAAACAAATTGAAGGGATCACTTCTGCCAAGCTGGTGGAGCTGATTCGGATTAATAGCAATCCGCAAGTTACTTATTTCCCTTCCAAAGAAGAAGTGCAGGCTTATCTGATCAATCACGTACAAAGTGGAGACCTCGTATTAACTATGGGGGCTGGGGATATTTGGAAAGCAGCAGTTGGGCTGGTTAAAGGGCTCAAAAGCAAGAGCTTGACGTAATCAAATTGAGCGGATGAATTAATTTTCATCCGTTTTTTAATTACAAGAGTATAAGTTTTGTCACTTATACTGACCTTATAATTCCGGACAAACGCCCCTTCCTTCCTTCGGAAGGAAGGCTAAGTCGTTTATCCTTGTGTGCGCGAAAAAAAGTTGTTCAGTATTTGTTCAGTAGCACCCTGTATAGTGATTATAATAATCATTGTAGGGGGAAATTATGTCCAGAGTTTTAATTGTAGACGATGCGGCCTTTATGAGAATGATGCTGAGAAATATGATAACAAAAATGGGCTTAGAGGTAGTTGGGGAAGCTCGAAACGGGCTTGAAGCCATTAAGCAATTTTCAGATTTAAAGCCAGATGTTGTTACTATGGACATCACTATGCCGGAGATGGATGGGGTTATTGCTGTAGGTGAGATTATAAAAATGGATAAGCATGCCAAAATTATAATGTGCTCGGCTATGGCGCAGAAAAGAATGGTTGTCGATGCCATGATGGCCGGAGCTAAGGATTTCATCGTAAAACCATTTCAAGAAGAAAAAGTACAAGAAGCTTTGTTGAAGGTTCTTGCCCTACCACATCTGAAAGTATAAAACCCCATTCTGCGCGGTAAGCATTTATAAAGTCATATTCCCACCGATTGCTTCATAGTTTAGAAGTATATTGGACAAGGGAGTTGGCGTCATTGAATAAAACGAGAATTACTTATCGTTTGGATAATCAAGCTGAGAAGCCTTTGGAGCGGATCAGTCAGGAAGAAAGAAAAAGAGTAGTACCCTTGTATGAAGATGAGTTTCGTGTTGTTAATGAAGGGCGTCCTCTGCCTGAGTATACGACTGATTATGGTGCATGGAACAGTCCGATTGATGCGGAAACCAAGCGGATTGAGCAATTAATTCGTGAATCCAACATGTCAACAATTAAAAAAAAACCACCAAGGGCAAACGAAGATTTGTCCGTTTACGAAATAGAACAACGATTCAGACATGAAGAATATAGTGAGAACTCGACTCATACTACGAGCGGAACAATGTATATGCGTAGAAATATTCCTTGGTTTAAGGTGGCTGGTACGGCTGTAGGTGCAGTTGTAACAGGAATATTGCTTGGATATCTAATCCTAACCATGTTCACTGGAGATAATCCACCCCAAGACAAAACGGCAATCACAGATGACACAAAAGCAATTACGGATGATGCACCCAAGGAAGTTTCGGTTACTCTCCCATCCGAAGTGCAAGCTGGGGTAATACCTGTCCAAATTCCAGCAAGAACTTATACTTTTCTGCAAAATGGTGGCTTTAGCACTCAGGAGCGAGCAGATCAAGCAGGTGCTGATATACGAAATCAAGGGATTGCAGCCGTTACGGAGGCAGCAGATAAGTTTTTTGTATATGTAGGTGTTGCCGTAGATCGTAATAGCGCATTAACATTAAGCGAGCAATTGCAGACGAAGAATTTGGAAATCTATAAAAAACCTTACAGCTTGCCCGCCTTACAAGAGATGAAATGGAATGGCAATGCAGAATTCCTGCAAACCTATTGTACGCAAGCAGATCAGCTAGTGCAGATGCTGAGTGGGATTACGCTGGTACATCTAGAGGAAAGTGAACTAACAGCTATTTCCGATTCAACATTGCAATCTATTCAAAGCAACTTTGAAACTTGGACCCAAACTTCTTCGCAGGTTTTCAACGACGCAACTGCAGATATCAAACCTACTTTGCAGAAATTGACTAATGCGATGAACACAGCGAAGCTTTCTTTAGACGAATATAAGAAATCTCCTTCATTTGAGATGTTATGGCAGACGCAAACAAACATTCTGCAATTTATCATCACTGAGAAAGCATTATTGACTGATATTGCAAGTGTATAATATAGGCTGAGAAAGCAAACCGTTGGCGTCGATAAAACGTTCAACGGTTTTTGTCTGTCCAGCGATCCAATAATGCAGCAATCTCTGCACGAGTAATCGTTTTATTGGGCGCGAATAAATCAGGGGTCTTGCCTGTTAAGATGCCTAATGATCTAAGATGATTAATGGCAGGTGCATACCAGGAATCTGCGGATACATCAGTAAAAGCTGCGGGTACATCTGTAATACCTTCGTCTATCTGCGGTGCAGCGCCGTCAGTAGATGGAGCAGGTTCCGTTTTCTCAACAAATTGGTCGATTAACGCGGCTGCTTCTCCACGAGACACAGCTTGATCCGGTTTAATACTGCCATCATCGTAGCCACGTATATATCCTGCCGCGATAGCTTTTTCGAAGGTGGGATAAGCCCAATGCTGTTCATTTAAGTCGCTAAATACAGCTTTCTCATACCCCTCACTTAAGCTTTCAAAAGGGTGAATACGATCCAATAGAGTCAAAAGCTCGGCACGGGAAAGAGATCGATCGGGGTAATACAAATGATTCTCTCCAGTAACAATACCTTTTTCATTTAAGCTTAAAATGGCATCTTTTGCCCAATGCCCATTAATATCTGTAAAAGCTAATTTAGCAGGCAGCGGACGAAAGGCTTGAATACCATCTGCTATCGCTTCAGCCATCTGGGATCGAACTATTGGATCCGCTAGAAGAGCAGCATCCTCAGGATTCGATAGAAAGGCTGTTTCTATGAGCACGCTTGGGATAGTCCCATTTCGGACTACATAAACAGAGCTCGGCACAATATCTTGGTTTTCCGTATGTAGCTTATTAATAAAAGCATCCAACACTTGTTGGGCGAAAGCTTTACTAATGGGTGTAAGACTTTCCATTTGTGCACTGGCTGGATAGCTGCTTTGGGGAAATTGATTATCGTAATAAAGCACTAATGTTCCCTTGGCTTGCGAGCTAGGATAGGAATTACCATGAATCGAAATAAATAAATCTGCGCTTTGTTTGTTGGTGTAATCAACACGATCCTGCAAGCTGATAAAACGGTCATCGGTTCTCGATAGAACAACCTCGTAGTCTCGTTTTACAAGTTGGTCCTGCAATTTAAGTGCGATGTCCAAAGTGATATCCTTCTCATTTAAACCATTAATTCCAATGGCTCCAGGGTCCGAACCACCGTGTCCTGCATCAACTACAATTTTAATGGCATGAGCATAGGAAGGAGAAATAATAACCAAACATAACCATATGGGCAGAATAAATAAAAGTTTACGCATAGTGCCTCCCTTCGACTTTATTTTACAAGCAAGCAAGGGGGGATGTATGCAGGGAAAATCAACCAAATATCTGGGGTTTCATTGTAATGCATTCCTTTAACCCTTATACTGTACCTAAGGTTTGTAAAAATTCAATAAGGTATGTGATCCATTGAAAAAGACAAATTTAACGCTAATCATTTTTATTGTGCTTGGTTTATTGGCAGGTACGATTATTGCTGAGCTCCTTACACCTGTTTCATCCCTCGCTTTTTTAACCAAATCAGCTCAAATGAATTGGCACCCTAAAGCCGATTTACAGATTCTCAAATATGATTTGGATATTCAGGTTAAACTAAATTTAATTAGCATTTTATGCGCGATTGGCGCAATTTGGATTTATCGTCGAATGTAGTTTTTGGGATTACGCTTACGATGAAAGTTTTCTTACGAAAACTCTTAAGGAGGCTTCAAATGCTTTTGCAAGAAACACGAACGTTACTATTAGCTTCATCGTCTCCGCGAAGGCAAGAATTAATCCGCACCTTTCAGCTTCCCGTACAGATAGAAGTCAGTCATGTAGATGAATCTTATGCGCCATTAACAGCGCCGAATGAGATAGTAGAAGAATTAGCATTACGCAAAGCACAGGCTGTAGCCAATAATCATCTTGCAGATTCGTTGGATGGGGTTGTTGTAGGCTCTGACACGATTGTTGTCTTTGACAACCAAATATTGAATAAACCTGTTGATGATCAAGATGCTATGCGAATGTTAATGATGTTACAAAGTCGTACCCACCAAGTATTTAGCGGTGTTGCCTGTATAGATTTAAAATCGGGCAAACGATTGGTCAAGCATCGGATGACAGAAGTAACTATGCGAGAATTGTCTGTTGAACAGATTAGTCGATACATAGCAAGTGGAGAGCCGCGGGATAAAGCGGGGGCTTATGGGATCCAAGGGATTGGAGCTACTATAGTGGTTTCCATTCAGGGCTGCTACTTTAATGTGGTTGGATTGCCGTTATCGCTATTAAGTGAGATGTTAAAAGAACTTGGTGTAGACGTTTTATAATTTATTAGTGAAAGAGGGTTATTTATGGAGTCGCACAATTTATTGTTGCGCGATGTTCCCCACGACGAACGACCTAGAGAACGCATGCAGCTATTTGGGGCTCAAGCATTAAGCAATGCCGAATTATTGGCTATATTACTTCGCACAGGAACCTTTGCTGAATCAGCCGTACATTTGGCACAAAAAGTCCTGATCGAAGCAGGCTCGTTACGTAATTTAGTGGATATGAGCAAGGATCAATTGATGATGATTAAAGGCATCGGTCCAGCCAAAGCGCTGCAGGTTCAAGCTAGCATTGAATTGGGAAGACGCTTGGCACGCACATCGATGAGTGATACAATCACTATTCGTTCCCCTCAGGATGTGTCTACATACCTTATGGAAGATTTGCGTTATTTGCAGAAAGAACACTTTGTCTGTCTCTTTTTGAATACCAAGAATCATGTTATTGGACAAGAAACGTTATCCATGGGGAGTTTGAACGCTTCGATCGTTCATCCGCGAGAGGTCTTTCGTGCCGCAATTAAGCGTAGCAGCGCATCGATTATTTGTGTGCATAACCATCCAAGCGGGGATCCAACTCCAAGTCCAGAGGATATTCAAATGACCGCACGCCTTGTTGAAGCGGGGCAGATTATTGGAATTGAAGTGCTCGATCATATTATTCTCGGCGATCAAAACTTTGTTAGTTTGAAGGAAAAAGGGTTTATGTAATATAATGAATGCTTAGCATGAAGGGAGTAACCATACGATGTCGATTTTTAACGGTTTTACGAAGGATTTGGGTATAGATCTAGGAACGGCCAATACATTGGTTTATGTAAAAGGGAAGGGCATAGTCGTTAGGGAGCCCTCGGTAGTAGCCATCAATACGGATACTAAGACAATTGAAGCGGTTGGTGAGTCTGCAAGAAAGATGATTGGTAGAACACCAGGGAACATCCGGGCTATTCGTCCAATGAAGGACGGAGTGATTGCAGACTTTGAAACCACCGCAATCATGATTAAATATTTCATTAAACAAGCGCAGAAAAAGCGTTTCTTATTCCAAAGACACCCGAATGTAATGGTTTGTGTGCCTTCTGGGATTACACCCGTTGAGAAAAGAGCGGTTGAGGATGCTACTAAGCAAGCTGGAGCTAGAGAAGCTTACACAATTGAAGAGCCTTTTGCAGCAGCTATTGGAGCCGATTTACCCGTTTGGGAGCCAACAGGCAGTATGGTAGTTGATATTGGTGGAGGCACTACAGAGGTTGCTGTTATCTCATTAGGCGGTATTGTAACGAGTCGATCGATTCGTGTAGCTGGAGATGAAATGGATGAAGCGATTACACAATACATCAAGAAAACATACAATTTATTAATTGGTGAACGCACTGCCGAACAAATGAAAATGGAAATTGGCTCTGCCATGCAAATGGAGAAGGAAGAGCGAATGGAAATTCGCGGTCGGGATTTAGTATCCGGATTGCCTAAAACCATGTCAATCTCTTCAGACGAGGTTGCAGAAGCATTAGCGGATACCGTTTCGAGTATCGTAGATGCTGTAAAAGTAACCTTAGAGAAATGTCCACCTGAGCTTTCTGCGGATATTATGGATCGTGGGATTGTGCTAACTGGCGGTGGTGGAATGCTTCGCAATTTGGACAGGCTGCTTACTCGTGAGACAGGAATGCCAGTCATGGTCGCGGATAATCCTTTGGATTGTGTAGCTATTGGTACAGGACGAGCATTGGAGAATATTCATTTATTCAAAATGAGATCAGGTCCTACTAGCAAGTCAAGACGCTAAATATGGGCAGAGTAGAAGGTGTCGGTTTTGTTTAAGCTGATGGGAAACAAGAAGCTTCTGATGTTATTATTTTTTCTGATTGTCTTTATAGCGCTAATGGGTTTGACTATACAAAGCAGGGAAAAGCTAACCTGGCCCGAAATGTTCGTTAAAGATACGGTTTCGTGGACGCAGGGGCTTTTCATTAAGCCAGCACGTTATGTAAGAGGCTGGGTTGAGGATATTCGTAGTATTCGCTTAACTTATGAAGAGAGTAAAGTGCTGAAATCCAGGCTTTCTCAGTCTGCGATTGATACGATGAAGTTGAACCAGCTGGAAATCCAGAACAAGGATCTCAAAAAGATGCTTAACTTTACAGAACGTCAAAAGCTGGCAGATAAGTACATCTATCACGTTGCAGAAATCGTTGCGATAAGTCCAGATCCCTATAGCAACATCATTAACATTAACCTTGGTTCTAATGATGGCATCAAAGTTAATATGGCGGTAGTTTCTTCAGAGGGGTTGATTGGTCGGGTTACTAGAGTGGATAATTTCTATTCTACGGTACAAAGATTAATCGATATCGATGATGAGAGTATATCTATCACACCTAATACAAAAGCAATATCTGCGACTGTTAAAGGAAATGAAGCTTCATTTGGGATCATCGAGAAAGCAGAAATCAATGAAGATAATCCAGAAATGAAGCGTTTGGTCATGACGAAGATTGATACGTCTGATTTGTTGAAGGTCGGTGACACCATTATCACATCAGGTATGGGTCAAATTTTCCCAAAAGGTATTGTAATTGGCAAAGTGATTTCGAAGGAGCCAGATGATTTCGGAATTAACTATAAAGCACTAATAGAACCAGCAGCAGATTTTAACCATTTGCGTTATGTCATGGTTGTCGAAGTGCCGGATGTGAGGTAAAGTATGCAGCGCTATTTTTTGCCTGTAATTCTGTACGTATTATTTCTAATCGAGGGTACAGTAATGCCTTTGATTACGCCAGCGGCTTGGCAATCTAGAATCGATTTAACTTCCCATTTCACATTTATTGTCATTTTGTTCATTGCGATTTATGTGAGCCGTCATTGGGCATTGGCTTATGGACTTGCTTTTGGTATGCTGCATGACATCGTTTATTATGGACCGATGTTAGGAACTTACACATTTGGTTTTGGACTTGTTGGTTATTTGATAGGTTTGCTATCCTATTATTCTAAAGCCAATTTACTTAGAAGCATGCTGTTAATCATTTTGGGTGACTTTTTATTAGAATGTTTGCTATACGGAATCTATCGGATTTTTCAGATTACGCACATCAGCGTTCATTTTGCCCTAACCTATCATATATTGCCAAGCTTATTAATTAACCTTCTTTTTGCAATCTTAATCTATGTACCTATTCGAAAACTACTGGAAAACGTCGGTGCTGCTCGTGAAAGGGAAGAGGAAGAAGATTTTAATTAATAACGAAAACCGAATTGTAAAGGGCAAGGGGAAATAGCATGACTGTTGCGAAGAATTTGGTAACGATAAAAGGTGTTAAGGACGGACTTGTGTTTATACTCAATGATAACAGCCTTTTCGTTGATGTAATTAAAGAGCTGCAGCACAAGCTAGAAAAGACACATCGCAAAATACTATTTGGTCCCTTAGTTCATGTACAAGTGAGACTGGGAAAGCGGCAGCTAGTAGATGTGGAGAAAGAACAAATTCGCGAGCTTATTAAAAGTAGAGGGAATCTAATCGTCCAAAGCATTGAATCTGACCTGCCAGAAGCAACACCCATTATATTGGATCAATCGATTAAAATGATTTATGGGATGATTCGCTCGGGGCAAACGATCCAGCATGAAGGCAAATTGATGTTAATGGGCGATGTTAATCCCGGCGGAATTATTGAATGTACAGGCGATATTTACATCATGGGTTCGTTACGTGGGATGGCTCATGCCGGAATCAACGGAGATCAGACAGCCATTATCGCAGCCTCCCATTTACGGCCAACTCAGTTGAGAATTGCAGAAGTAATTAGCCGTCCACCGGATGAGTGGGGGATTGAAGAAGCCTTTATGGAATTTGCGTATATTCGTAATGGTGTCATGGAAATTGACAAAATCAATCAGCTGCAGCATGTTCGGCCAGATAATCAATGATAAGTACATTAAATGCTAAGGGGTGAAGAAATGGGAGAAGCAATAGTCATTACGTCAGGAAAAGGTGGAGTTGGTAAAACAACGACCTCTGCTAATATTGGTACAGCGCTCGCACTTTTAGGTAAAAAAGTGTGTATGGTTGATACGGATATTGGGCTGCGCAACTTGGATGTCGTCATGGGTTTGGAAAATCGTATTGTGTATAATTTAGTTGATGTGGTTGAGGGGAGATGCCGCTTGCCGCAAGCTCTAATTAAAGACAAACGGTTTGATGAGCTATATTTGTTGCCCGCTTCGCAAACCAGGGACAAGGACTCCGTTTCACCTGAAGATATTAAAAAAATCATCCTAGATTTAAAACTAGATTTTGATTTTGTCATTATTGATTGTCCGGCAGGTATAGAGCAAGGGTTTAAGAATGCCATAGCAGGAGCGGATAAAGCTATTGTTGTGACAACACCTGAGAATGCAGCCGTGCGTGACGCGGACCGGATTATCGGACTGCTGGAGACCAACAAAATCCGCAATTCTCGGCTGATCGTTAATCGCATACGTCCTAATATGGTGAAAAAAGGCGAGATGCTTGATATCGATGAAATTATTTCTGTGCTGTCTATAGATCTGCTTGGTATAGTTCCAGACGATGAGTATGTTATAAAAGCAGCTAATAGTGGAGAGCCTACAGTAATGAACGCTTCTTCTAAAGCGGCGATTGCTTATCGCAATATCGCTCGTCGGATTCTAGGAGATACGGTGCCTTTAATGCAGCTTGATGATAGACTAGGTATGTTTACTCGCGTGAGGAAGTTTCTCGGAATAGGAAGTTGATTGCCTTTGCTAGAGAAAATAAAAAGAATTGATTGGTCGATTATTTTCATTTTACTGTTGTTTATGGTTGTCAGTACTATGCTCGTCTATAGTGCAAATCTAGATAATTTTAAAGTGTCCTATATGAAGAATATTTACAACTTTATTTTTGGCTTGTTTTGTTTTTTTGTGGTTACTTTTATTAATTTTCGGATCTTTGTTAAATTAGCGCTATATATTTATGGCTTTGGAATTTTATTGTTGATTTATGTTTTGGTAAAAGGTGTAGAACGGTTTGGGTCAAAAGGCTGGATTGAACTTGCATTTGGCTTGGATTTTCAACCGGCAGAGCTAATGAAGATAATCTTGATTATCGCTATAACCTCATTTATTGCTAGACGTGAGGGAGCTAAATTAGAATTAGTCCGTGATGTCATTCCAGTATGTATCCTTGGTTTAGTTCCTTTTTGTTTAGTATTTAGTCAAAATGATCTGGGCAATGCGAGTATCTATTTAATTATTCTGCTTGGCATGTTCTGGATCGGCAATATTAAATTTAAGTATGTCCTCATAGGCACAATAGGTATAGCAATTACGATGACGTCCTTCTATTATTATTACATGAATAATCATGATAAAATTGAAACCTATCTGAAAGCTCATGATAAAGAGCATTGGATGTCACGCATTGATCCCTTTTTAGATCCTGCCAATGCATCAGACAAGGATAAATATCAGGTAGATAACTCTAAGCGAGCCATTGGATCAGGCTCTTTGACTGGCGATGGTTATCTCAAGGGTGATTCCATTCATAAAAATTTCGTACCTGTAGCCTACACGGATGCCATTTTTGTTGTAGTCGGTGAAGAATTTGGTTTTGTGGGAGCTTCGGCATTACTCTTGCTCTATTTCTTGTTGATCTATCGAATGATACTCATTTCGATCCAAACTCTCGACTTAAGCGGCTCTTATATTATAGTCGGGATCGTTTCGATGTTTGTTTTTCAAATTTTTGAGAATATTGGGATGTTGATTAGTCTCATGCCAGTAACAGGTATTACTTTGCCATTTGTAAGCTATGGGGGAACCTCCCTGATGATCAATATGATTTCTATGGGAATTGTTATGAGCGTTAAAGTTCACCAAGAAAAGGTCTCGATGTTCCAGGAATAAACCACCAAATTTACTTTGGTGGTTTTTTTAATTATAGCTTGTATATTCTTCTCGATGATCTCATAGCTTAGATGTAAACAAGCTATCTGAGTCTGGAGGAAATAAATATGAGTTATGATATGGATGATGATGAGATTGAACATTATACAATGCGGCCATCTAGACAGGGGATGAAGCTTAAAATCATCATTGCCTTTATTCTTTTTATGGGGATATGGGGCATGTTCCGCCTGAACACACCTTGGGCTATGAAAGGCCAGCTAGTGGTTAAAAATGCCTTGAATCAGGAAATTGCTTTTCAATCGGTTTCATCTTGGTACGAGCATACCTTTAGCGGAACACCTTCCTTTATCCCGTCTCTTCATCCATCTGAAGGAGAAGCTGCCAAAAAAGTCACTGCACCAGGAGTGAAGAGTTTTTTTATGCCCGTATTTGGCAAGGCGTTAATACCGTATAGCCCGACTCATCAAGCCATTTTATTGCAAACTCAGGCTAATGCCTTGGTGTGTGCTATAGAAACGGGCAGAGTGGTCTTTGCTGGGATAAGAGAAGACTCTGGGTATACGGTTGTTATTCAGCATGCAGGTGGGTATCAGTCGACTTATGGCAGGCTGCAGCCTATGCAATGGAAAAAGGACGATTGGATCACTTTAGGCGAGGTGGTGGGTAAAGCTACAACGCCCAAAGGCCAAGCCAAAGGTAATATCGTGTTTGCCTTGATGAAGGATGCCGAATATATAAATCCGACGGATGTGATTTCATTTGATTAAATGGTTTGGTACCGTTTATCGGTTTCACCCGTTCTTTATTTTAATGATGATGTTTTCGATTTTAACCGGTTATTTTATTGAGCTAATTACGTTGTTTGGCATTGTTTTCATTCATGAATTGGGACATGTTGCTATGGCGAAAAGCTTTGGTTGGCATGTCAAAGAAGTGCAGCTGCTTCCTTTTGGCGGTGTTGCGATTGTAGAGGAATCAGGGAATATACCTGCTTTTGAAGAATTATGGGTGGCTCTGGCTGGACCCGCTCAGAATGCTTGGATGGCAGGCTTTGCTTTTGGTATGCTGAAATACAGTGGGGGAGACACTTTGTGGTGGGGTTATTTTCTGCAGGCAAATCTGCTGATCGGCTTATTTAATTTATTGCCAATCCTTCCTTTAGACGGAGGTAAAATATTAGTATCCCTGCTTAGCTTTCGTGTTTGTTACTATAAGAC
Organism: Paenibacillus psychroresistens; assembly: GCF_009728935.1. Lineage (GTDB taxonomy): Bacteria > Bacillota > Bacilli > Paenibacillales > NBRC-103111 > Paenibacillus_AC > Paenibacillus_AC psychroresistens. Next base: position 2,511,197 of record NZ_CP034235.1, read on the forward strand.
ATTACATATTTGTTCTTGGTTTAGCTTATGTTTTAGCTGTGGGATTGTCATGTACGCTTTTATGCGAATTGGGATGAACGGCGGAGTTCAATTAAACTTACTAATGATCGGGCTCTTTCTTGTTTATTCTAATTGGATGAGCTATCGGCACATTCCTTATCAATTCCGCCGTTTTCTGATGAGCCGCGAAGCGAGAGCTATTCAGCATTTAGCTCAGGGAACCACGGCACAGCCTATTATGGTAGGCGGTCATAAAGAAATATCCGCGATTGTTCAAATGTTAATGCGTGAAAAATATCACTTGATCTATATCTTAAGCAAGCAGGGAATCATCCAAAAAGCACTTACGGAGCAGCGTTTAATCCAATCTTATTTTTTAGAAGCCAGATCGAATCGTGCGATTTCTGATATTTTCAGGTAAGATAGGCTTAGAGGTGAATTCTGTGAGCAAAATAAAACGGAACAAGATGATGATTGTTCGAGACGAACTCCAGAAAAAACAGCTTGCCTTATTGGAAGATGGTAAATTAATTGAATTTTATATGGAACGTCCTATGGAGCGAGAACGAGCAGGTAACATATATAAAGGCCGTGTAGTTAATGTGCTTCCGGGAATGGAAGCTGCATTTGTTGATATTGGTTTAGAAAAAAATGCCTTTTTGCTTGTAGATGATTTACTTCCAGCTCATTTAGAGAAAAGGCCAATTGTGAAACCAGCGATTACGGAGCTGCTTCAAGTGGGGCAATCCATTCTTGTTCAGGTTAAAAAGGAACAAAGCGGCAGCAAGGGGGCAAGAATTACCACTCATTTCACGATACCTGGGAGATGGGTTGTTTTGCTGCCCAATGCCGATTATGTAGCTGTATCCAAGAAAATAGAAAATGAGGTCGAGCGTGGTCGCTTAAAGCAGATTGGTGAACAATTGCGCTTGCCAGGTGAAGGGGTGATTCTGCGTACCGTTGCAGATGGGGTATCTGCGGAATTGCTGGAGCTAGACATTAGACAGCTGCGAGTTATCTGGGATGAGACTATGCAAAAGCAAAGGGAGTCCAATGCTCACCATGAGCTGTTGTATCGAGATTTGGCGATGATTCCACGATTGATCCGTGACTTATTCACAGAGGAAGTGAGCGAAATTGTTGTGGATCAGCAGCAAATGGCGGAAGAAATCAAGTGGTTGCTCCATCAGATATCTCCAAGCTATACAGATCGAGTAATTCTTTACACAGAGGAAGCTTCCATTTTTACGAAGTACCCAGTTAGCCGTGAGCTTGAAAGAGCCTTAGAACGGAAAATAACACTGCCGAGTGGTGGGAATTTAATTTTAGACCAAACGGAAGCATTGCTTGTAATCGACGTGAATACGGGGAAGTTCGTCGGGGATCAAGATTTAGAGCGAACCGTGCTTACCATTAATTTAGAAGCGGCTGAAGAAATTTCCAGACTGCTTCGACTGCGGAATTTATCAGGCATTATTATTGTCGATTTTATTGATATGACTAAAGATGAGAACCGCAGGCTAGTTGTTGAGAAGCTAGAGGCTTGCTGTGCGGAAGATCGTACCAAAACGATTATTGTGGGCTGGACTAAGCTTGGTTTGATGGAAATTACACGTAAAAAAGTCCGGGATTCGTTAACACTGTATGAATAAAGCAAGCTAAGCTTAACCTTATTATTTATTACTGATATTTTTTTTATTGATTTCTAAAGCATGCTGTGCTAATATATATCAGTATGTTGTTTAACATGCTATAACCGCACGGGTCGGGTTTAAGTATATAGCGTTTTAGGATGCTATATCACCTGGATAAAGGCGAGTCTGAGACATGGGGAGGTGCAACAAATATGTACGCAATTATTGAAACAGGTGGTAAGCAATATAAGGTTTCTGAAGGTGATGTTCTTTTCATCGAGAAATTGGAAGCTTTTGAAGGTGATGTCGTTTCTTTTACTAAAGTACTAGCGGTTTCCAAAGAGAGCGGTTTAGTAATCGGTTCTCCGCTAGTAGAAGGTGCTGCTGTTTCTGCGAAAGTGGAGAAACACGGAAAAGGCGAAAAAATCATTATCTACAAATATAAAGCTAAGAAAAACTATCGTCGTAAACAAGGACATCGTCAGCCATACACTAAAGTCACAATTGACAAGATCCAAGCGTAAGAGGCTGCTATGATACGTGTTACGATCGAAAGACTTTCATTAAATGATCATATCCATTCGTTTAAGGTAAAAGGTCATGCGATGTTTGCTGATCCAGGACAAGATATTGTTTGTGCCGGTGTTTCTGCTGTTACCGTTGGTACAGTTAATGCCGTAGAAGCTTTACTTGGCTTCGAAATGCAGTCGCAGATGAAGGATGGTTTTCTGCAGGCAGAAGCTCCAGGGAATTTAGATAGCCAGAAGCAGGAAAAGCTGCAGCTGTTGCTTGAATCCATGGTTGTCATGCTGCAATCTATCGAAACTAGTTATGGTAACTATATAAAAGTTAAACAAAGTAAAGTAAGAAGGAGGTAAACAACTATGTTGCAATTAAATTTACAATTATTCGCCTCGAAAAAAGGGGTTGGATCTACAAAGAATGGTCGTGACAGTGCATCTCAGCGCCTTGGTGCTAAGCGTGCAGACGGTCAAACAGTTACAGCTGGAAGTATTCTATATCGCCAACGCGGTACTAAAATTCATCCGGGGAATAATGTTGGAATTGGTTCAGACGATACACTTTATGCGAAAGTTGAAGGTGTTGTCAAATTTGAGCGTTGGGGTCGTGAGCGCAAAAAGGTAAGTGTCTATCCAGTTGTAGAGGCAGTAGCTGCAGCAGTTCAGGCATAATTTAGTATCCTAAGCTCCGGCCTTGGCGCCGGGGTTTTTTTGTGAGTAAACCAAGCAGAACGGAGTGTTGGGACATGCAACAATGGCAACGGATACGCTCCATATCAACTGTTGTTCTTCTGGTGTCTATATTGCTGTTGATTTGGGCTGCCCCAGCTACTTTGTTATCTGTTGGGTTGGCTTTACTTGGTGCATTGGGGTGTGCGGGGATCTTCATCTCCATAAAAGAAGAGCGTAAACAACTGAAGGCTGAGAATCGGCGTCAGATGATTGATTTGATCGGTCACTATCGACATGACTGGATGAATGACATTCAATTATTGTTTGGTTACGTGACTTTAAAGAAATATGATAAATTAAATGATTGTATGGACAAAATAAGAGAAAAAGCATTGCAAGAAAGCGGGATCGCTAAATTGGGGATTCCCTCCTTAGTTGCCTTCTTTGTTTCCTTTCGTTTGTATTATAATGCGTTAGCTTTGGAACTGGAAATGGAAGAAGAAATTAATTTGGCTTCCTTGCCATTAGATAAAGAAAAAGTATCGCATTTGGTGCAAATGACCGTGAAATTATTTAACTCGCTAGCCATACCTTCCAATGATGAGCCTAATATCCTTAGCGTTCAATTCGATTTGGAAAGCGAGGCCTTGGTGTTTGATTTAATTTATCAAGGTGGTTATGATGAGGTTGCATTACGTCATGAAATTAAGCGGATATTAGAATTTTTTACAACGAAGTTTGCAACGATGGAAGAGGAATATACGGCGAATCAGGCGGTTATCACTATTCGACTGCCGTTTCACCATTAAGAGGTGCTCATATGTTTGTGGATAAAGCGAAAATTTATGTAAAAGCAGGAGACGGCGGCGATGGAATTGTTGCTTTCCGACGTGAAAAGTATGTTGCAGAAGGTGGTCCTTCTGGAGGCGATGGAGGTAATGGAGGCAGCATAATCTTTCGGGTAGATGAAGGCTTGCGTACGCTTATGGACTTTCGTTATCTAAGACATTTCAAAGCGGATCGTGGAGTTAAAGGCCAGAAACAGAATATGCATGGCGCCAATGCCAAGGATATGATTGTTCGGGTACCGCCAGGGACGATAGTCATGGATGAGGATACCGAGGAAAAAATCGCTGATTTGACGCTTCAGGGCCAGCAAATTGTTGTCGCTCGCGGTGGTCGCGGTGGCCGTGGTAATGCACGGTTTGCAACACCAGCAAACTCAGCCCCTGAAATTGCTGAGAATGGTGAAGAAGGCCAAGAACGCAATGTTATCCTTGAGCTTAAGGTAATAGCGGATATTGGGTTAGTTGGGTTTCCGAGTGTAGGCAAATCGACTTTGCTCTCCGTTGTATCAGCAGCTCAACCGAAAATTGCCGCGTATCATTTTACAACTTTGTCGCCTAATCTAGGAGTTGTAGACGTTGGAGATGGACGAAGCTTTGTGATGGCGGATTTACCTGGTTTAATTGAGGGTGCACATCAAGGTATTGGTCTGGGGCATGAATTCCTTCGTCATATAGAACGGACGCGCATTATTGTTCATATTATTGATATGTCTGCAGCTGATGGACGAGATCCTTTTGATGATTGGTTGAAAATCAATGAAGAGCTAAAACTATATAGTGAGAAGCTAGAACAAAGACCACAAATTATTGTTGCTAATAAAATGGATATGCCTGAATCTGCGTACAATCTGCAAATATTCCGTGAGCAGCTGATCGATGGTTTCGGAGATATTGAAATATTAGCCATTTCAGCCTTCTCCAAAGACGGTGTACAAGACTTGCTATATCGGATTGCTGGTTTGTTGGATGTCGTGGAAGAAGCGACTCGACTGGAGCAAGTGCCTGAGGTTGAAGGTCGAAAAGTATTCCGTCTGGAAAGAAAAGCGGATGAAGTTGAATTTACAGTCCATCGTGAAAATGATGGTTTCGTCATTGAAAGCATCAAGATTGAGAAGATGATCAAGCGGTCCAATTTATTTTCGCATGATGCGATTATGCGTTTTGCGAGAATTTTGCGGCAAATGGGTGTGGATGCTAAACTGCGTGAGCTTGGAGCAGAGGATGGCCAGCTGGTGCGAATTGGTGATTTTGAATTTGAATTTAGTGATAAGGGTTAGCATTATTAGGATAAACGGATGTGTTACGTGCGAAAGCATGTGGCATGTCCGTTTTTTATATGCAAAATTGTTTGCTCATATATGCGAGGTCATAATCTATCTGTAAAAAACACGAACAATATAATTAAATTAATATTTATCGTTCGTGTTTTAAAACAATTAATTACCTAAACAAGAACTATTAGCGAAAATAAATAGCAAATCGTGAACTTTTTTCGTAAAACCCATTGAAATTTTTAAAATGTCATTGTATAGTATGTAATGTAATGTTAATTGACATTACGAGAGAAAAAATAGATAATTAAGGGGAGAAACAGCTATGGAAGCAAAAAGTTTTCGAAAGTCAGGTAATTTTCCGAGTTTAATGTCAGCTTTCCTCTATTTTGATGTTAGTTTTATGATTTGGGTAATGTGTGGAGCGTTATCGCTGTATATTACAAAGGACTTTGCATTAACAGATGTGCAGAAAGCAACCATGGTTGCGATCCCTACATTAGGAGGCTCTATTTTTCGAATTCCAATGGGATTGCTAGCTGACCGTATTGGCTCGAGGAAAGCAGGCATTATCGGTATGATTCTAACCGTTATCCCCTTAATGTGGGCTTGGCAAATGGGAACTACCTTAAACCAAGTTTACATATTCGGAATTTTACTGGGGATAGCTGGTGCAAGCTTTGCAGTGGCACTTTCCTTAGCAAGTCGTTGGTATCCGGCTGAACATCAAGGTTTGGCTATGGGGATTGCAGGGGCTGGTAATAGCGGTACAGCATTAGCTACATTTTTTGGTCCTAAGCTAGCGCAAGCTTACGGCTGGCATGCAGTGTTCGGGATGGCGCTTATTCCTCTAGGACTCGTACTTTTATTCTATATCATCTTTGCAAAAGACAGTCCCAATCAACCTGCTCCTAAAAAAATTGGCGATTATCTCAGTATGTTCAAGTTTGCTGATACTTGGTGGTTTAGCTTGTTTTACTCGATTACTTTTGGTGGCTTTGTTGGATTCGCAACCTACTTTAGTATTTTCTTCTATGATGTTTATGGGGAAAAAGCAATGGTCGGAGGATTGACGAAGATTGAAGTGGGTTATCTGGTGACGATTACAGTAATTGCAGGCAGCTTTTTTAGACCCATTGGCGGATATATTGCTGATAAAATAGGCGGAATGAAATTTTTACTAATCTTATTCGCTTGCGTTTCCACTTGTTCGTTCTTAATTGCCAGTATGCCTAAATCATTTTTGGTCATGTTGTTATTTACAAGTGTAATGATGGCGTGCTTAGGGATGGGTAATGGCTCAATTTTTCAAATCGTACCGCAGCGCTTTCCTAAAGAAATCGGTGTTGTCACAGGTATCGTTGGAGCATTTGGCGGATTAGGCGGCTTTATTCTACCGAAGTATTTATTAGGTCCACTTAAGCAATCGACAGGTTCACATGTTGCCGGGTTTATAGTGGTTGGATGTATAGTATTAGTTGGTACGTTAGCTTTTTATGCAGTAACCCGCAGCTGGAAGAAAAGCTGGGCTACAACAGAGTCTGGAGTAAATTACTAGAGCAGATGAGGATAGTCGACGAGAGATATAATCTATCTCTCGTTGTGGTATTCCTTAGCAGGATTTGAGGTGAGTGGCATGATCCAATGGATAAAGGCAGTTGGCACAGGGAAGTTAGGTTCAAGAGATCTTACCTATGATGAAGCAGTGGCTGCCGCACTTGCTATTTCGCGAGGAGAGGCTACAGATGCGCAGATTGCTGCGTTTCTTATGGCTGAGCGAATGAAAGGTGAATCCGATAATGAAATTATGGCCTTTATTGATGTGTTTCGCAGATATTCCTTGCCGCTTACCTCTTTCTCCGATTCATTAAATTGTGCAGGTCCCTATGATGGACGTAATTATTTTCCGATAACAATTCCCGTTTGTTTAATGCTCGCTTCAGTTGGATTTCCTCAGGTGCTGCATGGTGCTGAATCACTTCCTCCTAAGCTTGGTGTTTCCTTGAAGGAGCTGCTAGAAGGTTTAGGTGTACAAATTGATGTTGATGCGATTGAATGGGAGCGAATTTTTGCAGAAACACATATTGGCTTTATCTGGTCTGAACGCGTTTGTCCGCCTTTAAGACGGATTCGTCACATTCGTGAGCAAATGGGTCTTCGCACTTTAGTGAATACGGTGGAAAAAGTAATAAATCCTATACACTCTAATCAAATTGTTATTGGTGTCAACCATAAAACAGCTATGCAGCATTTGGTGCAAATTATCCCGAAGGCGGGCTTTCAAACAGCTTATATTGTTCAGGGGATTGAAGGCTCTGAAGATTTCCCGATTTATAAAAGCAGTGCTTTGCGTAAAGTAACAGCCTGGGGGGATGAATCCAGCATTATAGATCCAACCATGTTTGGTTTTCATAGTGCCCCATTGGAAAAGATCAGTAAAGATCAACAAATTCAAATTCTGAAACGAGTCATAGCTGGGGATACTGGAGCGGATATTCAAGCTGAGCGGGATCATGTTATTTTTAATGCAGGCCTACGTTTGTTCTGGTTTGATCGTGTATCCTCCTATGAGGAAGGTTTTTATTTAGCCAAGCAGCTTTATGCCCGTAAAGAAGCTCAACGGGTTTTAACTCGGTGGATTGAGTTAAGTCAAACAAAGAGCAAGGAGGCAACAGGATGACCATTCTCAAATCTCATTGTTGCTTCTGCAGTATGCAGTGCGGCATCGAACTAATTCCTGACCATTCAGAACCAATCACATATACCGTAAAAGCTAGCCCCGATTTTCCAGTGGCAACAGGTCGACTATGTCAAAAAGGCTTTAATTCTATGGAGCATACGCTGCATCCTTCACGAATTACGGAGCCGTTAAAAAGATTGCCTTCGGGTGAATTAATCAAGGTTAGCTGGGAAGAAGCCTATATCCAAATATCTAACTCTATAAAAGAATTGCAAACGAGCTATGGTAAAAATGCCATTTCAGTATATGGTGGAGGATCATTAACCAATGAGGTTAGTTATTTATTAGGCAAATTTACGAGAGTGGCTTTACAATCCAAATATATGGATTACAATGGGCGTTTCTGTATGTCGTCTGCAGCGGCGGCAAGCAATAAAGCTTTTGGGGTAGACCGTGGCATGACTTTGCCTTTATCCGAAATATCACGTACCAAATACATTATTCTTGCAGGGACTAATGTAGCCGAATGTCAGCCGACCATGATGCCTTACTTGATGGATGCGAAGAAGAATAAAGCAATTATCGTCACAATCGATCCAAGGAATACGATGACTTCAAAAATTGCAGATATTCATGTCCGCTTGCAGCCAGGCTTTGATTCGTCATTTATAAACGGTTTATTGCATGTCATTATAGAAGAAAAATTATATGATAAGGCTTTTGTTAAGGAACACACGCATGGTTTTGAAGAATTAGCAGCAGCAGTAAAAAGCTATACTCCACAAAGAGTGGAAGAATTAACTGGTGTCTTAGCGGCGGTAACAAGGACAATTGCTCGCGGCTTTGCCCATGCAGAATCGGGAATCGTGCTTACGGCAAGAGGGCTGGAGCAGCAGGTCAACGGGGTTGAGAATACATTGAACTATATCAATCTCAGTTTGCTTACTGGTAAAATGGGCAAACCAGGCAGTGGTTATGGAGCTGTTACGGGGCAAGCAAATGGTCAAGGTGGACGTGAGCATGGACAAAAAGCAGATCAATTGCCAGGCTATCAGCTGATAGAGGATCCGCTCGCTCGGGAACGTGTAGCTAAGGTTTGGGGGATCCAACCAGATGAACTGCCAGGCAAAGGGGTCTCTGCCTATGAAATGATCGAGAAAGTGGATCAGGATGAAATTCAGGCTATGATTGTGTTGGGCTCCAATCCAATCGTCTCAGCTCCTAATACACCGTTTGTTGAAAAGGCGATGAAGAAGCTCAAGCTGCTTGTAGTGGTTGATATGTTTGAAACAGAAACAGCCAAATTAGCTGATTGGATTCTCCCGAGCTCATCCTTTCTCGAAGCAGAGGGAACCATGACAAATTTAGAGGGACGCGTTTTTCATCGTGCTCAAGCCTTTAAGACACCTGGGAATAGTAAGCTGGACTCTAATATCCTCTGTGAGCTAGCGGAGTATTTAGGCAGAGGCGCGTATTTTCAATATGAGTCAACCGAAGCTATATTCAATGAATTAGCAAAGGCTACAGTCGGCGGAAAAGCAGATTATAGCGGAATAACCTATCAGAGGTTGATTGAGGAGAAGGGGATTTTCTGGCCTTGTCCAAGCCCAAGCCATCCAGGTACTCCACAGATGTTTAAGACAGGCTTCGATCATGCGGACGGCAAAGCCAAGTTCTTTGGAATCGTCCCTAAAATGCCAGCAGAACCGACTGATATTGATTTCCCATATGTACTCACGACTGGAAGACTGGGCAACCATTATTTGAGCGGGGAACAAACGCGAAGAACCGAAGCCTTGAACAAAAAAGCTCCAGTCCCTGTAGCGGAAATTCACCCATGGTTAGCCAATCAAATTGGTTTGGGGGTTAACAGTCGCATTCGGTTAACCAGTCGCCGCGATTCCTTGGTATTCACTGTGAAAATAACGGAGGGAATTCATCCGCGAACAATTTTTGTACCTTTTCATTGGGGCGGCGCTTTATCCATTAATCGCTTGACTAATGATCAATTAGATCCAATCAGCCGGATGCCTGAATTCAAGATTTGTGCAGTAAAAGCAGAACGAGAAGATCCAATGGAATTAAATATAGCTTCGAACAAGTAGAACCAGGGCCATCAACTCTGGGCTCTTTTTTTGCTAAGGATTGACATGAAATAGCTATTTTTAGCGAAATTGTTTACTATAGGGGTATGAAATGACTATTTAGATGGAGGTTTCCAATGGGAAATATAGCGATTTTCGGTTTTGGACGTATTGGCAGACAGTTATTAAGAGTAGCTTTGCAGGACAAGCTTTTTGTACCCGTAGCAATTGCAGATATCAAGGATGAGGCAACGCTTGCTGCGCTCTTTGAGGTGGATACTAATTATAAACGCTGGCAAGAAGACGTTTCAGGGCAGGAAGGCCAAATTGTGATTGGTGGTCGTGAGATTCAATATTTCAATTCAGCTAAAGAAGTACCGGATTGGAAAGCCTTAAATATTGATTTAGTGATTGATTGTACAGGCCGTGCTGTAACCCGTGCAGGAGCTCAAGTTCATTTGGATCGTGGAGCCAAGCGAGTTTTGGTTAGTGCACCGAGTAAAAGCCTGGATGATTGTGATGCCGTTTTGCTGAAAGGGATTAACCTAGATAGCTTCGATCCGGAAAATCATAAAATTATTAGTATGGCGAGCTGTACAACCAATGCGTTAGCGCCAGTAGTCAAAATTGTCAAAGAAAACTTCGGGATCAAATATGGTTTATTTTCAACGGTTCATTCCTATACCAATTCACAGGCGTTGACGGATCAACCCATGAAGGACCGCCGGGATTCGTGGGCTGCTGCAGAGAATATTATTCCTGCTTCATCCGGAGCGGCAAGAGCTCTGCAATTCATCTGGAAGGATCTGCAGATAACAGGTAAGGCGTATCGAATTCCTACTAGAACTGGAAGCATAGCTGAGTTAAACCTCATTACAGAGAAAACCGTTACTAAAGAGCAGGTCAACGATGCTTTCCGCGCAGCTGCTGAGGAAGCTTCACTAAAGGGAGTTTTGGGAATATTAGAAGGCGAATGGGCATCCTCCCGAATTGTCGGCGATTCACATTCTTCGATTATTGATCTGCCATTGACCCAAGTACAAGGCGAGCTTCTATCTGTGGCAACATGGTACGACAATGAGTGGGGTTATGCTAGCCGACTAGCTGAGGTTGCAGCTTATCTAGTCAAATAGCGAGTTTAACACGTGGCAATAATCTAGCCTGCAGAGATGCGGGCTTTTTTGATGCTATCCAAATAGCGGATTTCATAAGTTCAACACTAAATGTCTATTGCTCTCCAACGTATTTTTCGATATAATGTCCACTATACACATACAAGGGTGTTTTTGGGGAGGACGTTGTCAAACGTGCCACACAAAGAAATTAAAGAACAATATTATTTAGTTCGTGAGGATATTTTGCCGGAAGCTGTGCTTAAAACAGTGCAAGCCAAGGAACTACTCGCACAAGGTGCTGTGAAGACCATTCACGATGCTGTAGATCAGGTTGGCTTAAGCCGTAGTGCATTTTATAAGTACAAGGATGGGATATTTCCGCTTAGTAAGCTGGATCGGGAACGGATTATTACGATATCCATGGATTTAGAGCATCGTTCGGGGATTTTATCGAAGGTGCTAGTCCTGATCGCAGGACTCGAAGCAAATGTCTTAACCATTCATCAATCGATTCCATTGCAGGGAATGGCAAATGCCGTTATCTCAGTGGATACGTCCTTGATGGGTGAGAAGATTAATCAGCTATTAAGCACCTTGCGCATGCAAGAAGGTGTAATACGCGCAGCGATTATTGGGCAAGGTTAACTAATACAGCAAAAGCTTATGAAACAAGATTATGCTTACGATGATGGCTTTCTAAAGAAAGCCCACAGGAGGATACAAATAATGAAATCGATTAAAGTAGGGTTACTTGGATTAGGCACTGTAGGCAGTGGTGTCGTACGTATTGTTGAAAAACATCAAAATGATTTGCAGCAGCAAGTGGGTTCTCCGATCATTATTGAGAAGGTCTTGGTGCAGGATCGCCTTAAAAGCCGTGATGTTAATGTAGATATTCTTAAGCTTACGGAGGATCCTTCCGATATCATCAACAACCCTGAAATTGATGTAGTTGTTGAGGTGATGGGTGGAATTCAGCCTGCTAAATCATACATTCTCGAAGCTTTAGCCAATGGAAAACATATTGTAACTGCGAACAAAGATTTGATGGCCCTGCATGGAGCCGAGATTATGGAAAAAGCGGCAGAAATGGGCTGCGATGTCTTCTACGAAGCAAGTGTAGCTGGCGGTATTCCCATTATCCGCACCCTAATCGAAGGATTTTCCTCCGATCGGCTAACCAAAATAATGGGAATAGTTAATGGTACAACCAATTATATTTTAACTAAAATGAGTCAAGAAGGCGTAGCTTATGCGGATGTATTGAAGGAAGCTCAAGAGCTCGGGTATGCTGAGGCTGATCCCACTTCCGATGTTGAAGGACTTGATGCCGCGCGCAAAATGACGATTCTTAGTACATTAGGCTTTCATGCTCACGTCTCATTAAATGATGTTTCAGTCAAAGGAATTTCGCAGATAACGAAGGAAGATATTTTGTATGGCAAGAAATTAGGCTACGAAATTAAGCTGTTGGGGATTGCTGAGCAGCAGGATGACAGCATAAGTATCACTGTTGAACCAACGATGGTAAAAACAACTCATCCGCTTGCTTCTGTTAATGGCGTCTTTAACGCGGTTTATGTGCACGGAGAAGCAGTGGGCGAAACTATGTTCTATGGTCCTGGTGCTGGTGCAATGCCGACGGCTACCTCGATTGTTGCGGATTTGGTTGCTGTTGTAAAGAATTTGAAGCTTGGTGTGAATGGGCTGAAGAGCTTTGCACCTACTCAAGTAAAGAAGATTAAGCGAGATGAAGAGATTTCTTACAAAAACTTCATACTGCTGCATGTGGAAGATAAAGCTGGAGTACTCGCGCAAATTACCCAAGTATTTGGCCAATATGAGGTTAGCTTGGAATCCGTGCTGCAGCATCCGAATCGCAGTAACCCAAAAGCAGAAATTATCATCATCACTCACGATGCTAACCGCGCAGACATGAAAAAGGTGCTGGAGCATTTTGAAACCATGGATGTTATTTCAACAATAAAAAGCGTCTATCGTGTAGAGGGCTAATAAACCAATGCTAAGGTGGTATGAAAAGGTGGCGGGGGAATGAACCAGACAAAGGTTTGCATCAAAGTACCAGCAAGCACAGCTAATCTAGGACCAGGTTTTGATTGCTTGGGGATGGCGCTTGATATTTATGCTTGGATTGAAATGGATTTTGCGCTAAAAACTAAAATTATTCTCCACGGCGAACAAATGCTAGGGATTCCCTTAGATAAATCGAACTTGATTTATAAAGTAGCACAAATGGTTTTTGCTGAAGCGGGAGTAAGTCATCCTGAATTAGAGATTGCCATGTACAGCGAAATCCCGTTGACTCGTGGCTTGGGTAGCAGTGCTTCAGCGATTATTGGAGGCATGGTTGCTGCAAATGCACTAATTGGCAATCTATTATCTCAAGATAAGATATTCTTAATGGCAACCCAGTTAGAAAAACATCCTGACAACGTGGGGGCTTCACTTTTCGGTGGAATCGTTGTAGCTTCGTGGGATGGTGTACGTGCTGATTATATTCGTATTGCGCCACATGAACGTTTGGAAGTGCTGGTTGCAATCCCCGAATTCCAGCTTTCCACAGAACTTGCACGCCATGCTTTACCAAAAGAAGTATCTATGAAAGATGCAGTCTTCAATCTCAGTCACTCGTCTTTACTAGTAGCTGCTCTATGCAGCGGTAATTTGGAAATGATCCGGCATGCCATGCAGGATGTACTGCACCAACCATACCGGGCAGCGTTAGTTCCGGGGATGGAAATGATCTTAAAAGAAGCGACAGATCACGGAGCGCTTGGTGTGGCCTTGAGTGGGGCAGGTCCAACATTGCTTGCTCTGGTAGATAAGACGAGCCATGAGAAAGCGGGTCTCGCGGAATTTATGCAGAATACATTACTTAAAGAAGATATTAAATCGACGATGATGTGGCTTAAGCCTGAGGCATTGGGTGTACAGGTTCTAGCGAATTCGGTTAGTTTGGCGGAGCTGGCCGCCCATAAGTAATCAGGTAGACAAGACGTCTTCCCTCGAACAACTTGCTTTTTTTCTTGGCGGGTGATACCATTTTTTAGAATAATCGACTAGTCGATTATTAGCAACGAGAGGAGGTTCGGGCTTGCGTAAAATAGCCTTTTTAGGACCGGAAGGAACGGTCACCCATGAAGCAGCTCATTATTTTTTTGCAGGAGAACCCCATCAATTTATTCCTTATCGGCTGATTGCGGACGCCGTTGCATCTACGGTTGCAGATGAAACGGATTTGAGCCTTGTCCCTATTGAGAATACGATTGAGGGCTCCGTTAAGGATAGTATAGATTTATTAGTTCATGGGGTAGATCTGCCGATTCAGGCGGAATGGGATTATCCTTCGATTCAGAATTTAATTGGGCTTCGTGCGGAATACATAACCTCTTCCGGGGAATTAGATCTAAGTCGTGTCAAAAAGGTTTTCTCTAAGGATGTTGCCATAGCACAATGCATGGATTTCATAAAGAAGCATTTACCCAATGCCGAATTGGAATTCAGCAGCAGTACAGCAGCAGGTGTGCGTTATGTGAAGGAGAATCCGAATGAAGGCTATGCAGCAATTGGTTCCAAGCTTGCAACTGAGCTTTACCAAACTGATTTATTAGCTCCTAATATTACGGATCATTCGAATAACTTTACCCGTTTCTTGCTTATTGGGCATCATCCACCCGTTTTAAAACCATCGGATGAAATGAAAACAACCATACTCGTTACACTGCCTGAGGATTATCCAGGTGCCCTACATCAGGTTTTATCTGCGTTTGCTTGGCGCCGGATCAATCTGACTAAGATTGAGTCAAGACCAACTAAGCTTAAGCTCGGCAGCTATTACTTTTACATTGATATCAAAGGTTCATTAGATTCGGTTCTCTTGCCTGGTGCCATAGCTGAAATTGAAGCAATTGGTTGCTTGGTGCGAGTATTAGGCTCTTATCCAAGTTATTCTTATAGCCAAAGGGCAGTCTTATAGCTTGCTGATTAACGGTATATTTGCAGGACCAACTACGGAGGTGTAAGTAGATTATGGCACAATGGATTTATCTTAATGGCAGCTACGTTCAAAAAGAAAACGCAATGATATCTGTTTATGATCATGGTTTTTTGTACGGAGATGGTATCTTTGAAGGAATAAGGATATACAACGGCAATATTTTTAAATGTAAAGAGCATTTGGATCGTTTATATGATTCAGCAAAATCAATTATGCTGGACATCCCCCTTGCTTATGAAGAAATGAAAAGTGTCTTAATTGAAACAGTGCGTAAGAATGAGCTGCGTGACGGTTACATTCGTTTGGTTGTTTCACGTGGTCCTGGAGATCTTGGGTTAGATCCAAGACGTTCTCCGAAAGCGAACGTGGTTATTATTGTGGAGCAGCTTGCGATTTATCCGGAGGAAGCCTACTTGAATGGGTTAAAAACAGTATCCGTATCCACTCGTCGCAATATTCCAGATGCACTCAATCCTAAGATTAAATCTTTGAACTATTTAAACAATATATTGGTGAAGATTCAGGCGAATTTAGCTGGTGTTGGCGAAGCAATTATGTTGAATTCACAAGGCTTTGTTGCTGAAGGCTCGTCTGACAATATTTTTATAATTAAACGCGGGATTGTGTTCACTCCCCCTTGTTATTGTGGGGCTTTAGAAGGTATTACGCGTGCTGCAATTATCGAGATTTGTCAAAAAATCGGCATTCCGTGCAAAGAAGAGCCATTCACCTTACATGATGTTTATGTTGCGGATGAAGTGTTTTTCACGGGAACTGCAGCAGAAGTAATTGCTGTAAGAGAAGTAGATGCCCGTACGATTGGTGAAGGTAAAGCAGGTCCAATTACAACCCGGTTACTTAAAGAATTCCGTGCTGTTGTCGAAGTTGACGGGGCTAAGGTATATGATATCAACTAAATAGAGTATAAACCCATTGCGAATTATGCGGTGGGTTATTTTTTTTATTTCAGCGCAGAAGTCTCAGAAAAAGATTATTTTTCGAAAAGGATGTCAAATGCCTATATCCTGCATAAAATGTAAGTGTCATTCTGGGCAGAGAACTTGCCTGCTACGGGGTCATTTATGAATCAATAGGAGGAGGTTTTTAATTTGAAAATCCATATGGTTAAATCAGGAGATACCATGTACACCATTGCCCAAAAGTATGGTGTCAAGCTGGAGCAATTAATTGCGACTAATCCGCAAATTAGTAATCCAGATCAAATCGAGGTAGGGATGAAGGTGAAAATCCCGTCAGCCGCTATTCATGAAGGTGCTCCAGCGGTAGATTATGCGCATAAACATGTTGTTGTTCAAGGAGATTCTTTATGGAAAATTTCTAAAGCATGGGGGCTGTCATTAAAAGAGTTGGTTGATGCGAACCCGCAATTGAAGAATCCAAGTGTCTTACTTACAGGTGAAGTCGTTAATATTCCTAAATCCGCTCATATGCCGAATCATGGAACATCGAATACAATGAGTGCAGCCCAGGCATTGGTACAACCGAATATCTCCAATAGTTTTTCGCCAGCCTATGTTCCTATGCCAATTAACGCGCCTCAGCCAACTGCCGCACAACCAATAATGGTTAATGAAACGGCGCCTAAAGTAGTTGAAACGCTCGTCCAAGCTGAGGTTAAATTACCTGTTGCTGCGGAATCCAATAATGAGAATATGCAGATACAAGGCTCCAATCCTTTATTTATGCAATTTAATGTTCCAGCAGTTGAAGCCACAAGTAAAGTAGAAAACATGCCAGCTTATGAATTGCCTGAATGGAATGCTCCAGCAATGCCACAATGGGAGCCAGCATCTGCTCCAGATTATACGGCAAAGGTCGATTGCGGCTGCGGTTGTGGAGAAAAAGTGAGCGCAATGCCATATAATCAGTACCAAGCTGCTAACTCATCTATGCCTGCTTATTATATACCTGAGCCTATGCTGGGTTATTCGATGCAAGACCCTATGCAAATTCAACCTCAGCAGCCTATGCAAGGGGCTAATTATAATCCGATG
This sequence comes from Paenibacillus psychroresistens, assembly GCF_009728935.1. Classification (GTDB taxonomy): domain Bacteria; phylum Bacillota; class Bacilli; order Paenibacillales; family NBRC-103111; genus Paenibacillus_AC; species Paenibacillus_AC psychroresistens. The sequence continues at coordinate 2,528,055 of NZ_CP034235.1, forward strand.
CAAGATACAATGGGTATGCAACAAGCTGCGCCATCGTCTTTCTACAATCCAATGCAGTTTCCGGCTTCAGCGGCTTCAGGTTCGCCTTATGGATATATGGTACCTTGCTATCCGATGGGAGCTTATGGGGATATGAGCTATCTGCACGGAATGCAAACGCCTTACTCACCTTGGTTAAATTCCAATGAGAATATGCCAGCTGTTAGTACTTTAGCTGAGAATGTTGAGAAAGCTGAGAATGCTAATATCAATGAACATATGAATACCGTAGTTGGAGCAACTGAAGTAAGTGAACCGGTTAAAAAGCGGACTAAGGTTCCGCGCAAATCATCCACTCGTTCCAAGCAAAAGCAGAATGACCGAGTTATATTGCATAATTTTATACAAAAGAAATCGTCAAGTGGTCAATCGGTTCGTGAGCTAAGATTAAGTGAGCCTTGGATGAATCGCTAAAGCTAGCAGAAATGTGTATAAATTCCACTTCCGTGGGCAAGCTAGAAAAAAGTCGGAAGAAGGCGATTTATATGAGCTTTGCGAATCTGATTAAACAATTAAAAAAACAATTGAAGTCAGGAAAACGTCGACTAACCTTGGGGCTTATATTGTTTATGCTCGGAGGAGCTTATATAGGAATGGGAAAATGGAAAGCTTTCGATTCCTTAGAAGCGACTGTAGCACCTGAAACTCAGCAGCAGCAAGTGCTTGATCAAATTGAGCATAGCGGGAATGCTCATAGAGTCTTTGCACAAAAGGTATATGTTTGTGGTCAAGAGTTAGCTGAAATCGGGAAGCTAAGCTCAGATCAAATCGCTCAATATTACAAAGATCATCCACAGGATAAGATTAAGCTAACTAATGAAGGCCAGGTTTATTTTGTTGAACAAGTTGACGATATCTCAGCTGCTTGCAAGCATAATGCCTTTTTTGGACTTGATAAGCATGGGAGCCTCTCTTTATTCGAAGGTCCGCCAAATGAAGAGAAAATCATCCGCACCTTTTTTCAATTAAATGTGGAGCATTTAAAAACCAGTCTTCCTCAAGGAACATACAATCAATTAAAACAAGGGATTCCAATAAGTGATTTAGCGGAATACAACAGTGTGCTCTCGACTTTTAGCGATTATGCAATCGAAGTCACCGGTCGATCCTAGTTGAATACAAATGGCCTCATAGCTCCTAGCTATGAGGTTTTTTTGTCTATACTCATTGGTTTAATTATCTGCTATAATCATTAAAGATACATATGTTCGCGTTATTTGGGTTGTGGAGGATTTTTCAATTGTAAAACCTCATCTTGCAATAATACTTTTTTAAAAAAGCACAATCAGAGGAGAATAAATCGTGCGCATTCTAGGTATTGACCCCGGTATTGCTATTGTTGGATTTGGATTTATCGATAAAGAGGGCAGTAAATTGGTTCCCGTTCAATATGGCGCCATCCAAACAGATTCAAAAACAGAAAGTTCCCTGCGATTAAAGCAGGTTTATGATACACTAGGTGAATTGATCGACCGTTATAAGCCAGATGCTGTGGCGATAGAGAAGCTTTTCTTCAATAAAAATGTCACAACTGCTTTTACAGTTGCTGAAGCTAGAGGTGTTATGATCTTAGCAGCAGTCCAGCGAGGGCTCCCGGTTGCTGAGTATACACCACTCCAAGTAAAACAAGCCATTGTTGGCTACGGACGTGCAGAGAAAAAACAAGTTCAAGAGATGGTTCGTATTTTTCTGAAATTATCAGCAGTTCCTAAGCCGGATGATGTGGCGGATGCGCTAGCCATTGCTATTTGCCATGCCCATTCCTATTTGCTTACACAAAAGATAAATGAGGTTGTGAAACGATGATAGATTTTCTGAGAGGTCATATTGTACATAGGGAAGTAGATTATATTGTGCTGGATGTGCATGGAGTGGGATATCGCCTATTCTGTGCGAATCCATTAGCCATCCAACAAGAAACAGGTAAAGAAATTGTTCTATACGTTCACCATAATGTTCGTGAGGATGCTGTGACTTTGTTTGGATTCCAATCACGCGAGGAGCAGACGTTATTTCGTAGGCTGTTAATTGTTACAGGAATTGGTCCGCGTGTGGCGCTTGGCATTCTTTCTTATGGTCGCCCAGAAGTGATTGTTTCGGCTATATATCAAGAGGATATTGATTTCTTGGTTAAGCTGCCTGGGATCGGAAGAAAGACAGCGCAGCGTATTGTACTGGATTTGAAGGATAAACTAGGTGATTTGCCAATGCTGCAAACGCCGGCAGCTGGACAAATGACTATTCCGACTTCTTCAACTGGTTCTTCTCGTTCTGGAGGATTGGCTTGGCAAGAGGCTAAAATGGCTTTGATTGCGCTTGGTTATACAGAAGCAGAATTGGATCGAATTTGGCCAAAAGTGCAACAAAACGCGAATAATGGCGTAACAACGGATGTATTAATTAAGCAAGCTCTTCAAGCGCTTTTCAAAGGATAGAATATTTAAGCACATGCTTACGAAGAAAGTTTTCTTACGAAAACTCTTAGGAGGATTAAGATGGAAGATCGACTTATATCGGCCAATCTTATGATGGAAGATCAGGTAGTGGAATTGAGTCTGCGTCCGCGATACTTGGCTGAATATATTGGACAAACACAGGTTAAAGAAAACCTTAAGGTTTATATTGAAGCGGCCAAAATGCGCAAGGAAGCCTTGGATCATGTCTTGTTGTATGGTCCGCCAGGATTAGGCAAGACGACTTTATCCAACATTATTGCTAATGAGCTTGGTGTCAATATAAGAGTAACCTCAGGACCCGCTATAGAACGGCCCGGTGATTTGGCAGCAATTCTAACGAATCTGCAAGAAGGCGATGTGCTTTTTATCGACGAAATTCACCGTCTACAGCGTACAGTTGAAGAAGTGCTTTATCCGGCAATGGAAGACTTTGCACTCGATATTATGATAGGTAAGGGTCCAAGCGCACGTTCCGTGCGTTTGGATTTGCCTGCCTTCACACTTATTGGGGCAACAACCCGAGCAGGCTTGCTCTCATCACCATTACGGGATCGCTTTGGAGTGGTTAGCCGCTTAGAATATTATACGATTGATGAGCTAACCTTTATCGTTACACGTGCGTCTGAAATCCTGCAGGTACCCATAGTTGGTGAAGCCGCACATGAGATTGGCATGCGTTCCCGAGGGACACCGCGGATTGCGAATCGAATTTTAAAGCGCGTAAGAGATTATGCCCAAGTACGTGGTGACGGGGTTATCACATTGGAGCTAGCCAAAAGCGCCTTGCAATTATTGCAAATTGACGATCTGGGCTTGGATCAAATCGATCATAAAATGATTCGTACCATAATTACCAATTTTCAAGGTGGGCCTGTTGGTTTGGATACAATTGCCGCTACGATTGGTGAGGAAAGTCAGACAATCGAAGATGTCTATGAGCCTTTTCTCTTGCAGATCGGTTTTCTGCAACGGACTCCTCGCGGAAGAACAGTAACTCCTTTAGCCTACAAGCATCTTGGTATGCAGCCGCCTGAACCCAAATAATGCTCGCAACGACACTGCCCAGTGATTTATTTATCATCTGAGCAGTAAGAGAGGAAGGAACATTCCTGTGACTGAAAGCAACCTCATAAGCAACTCGATTCAACGTAGCTTAATATTACTTATTATTTTTTTAATGGCTGCAGGTGGACTTCTATCTAATCAAGGCCATGCATTTGCTGCTGCCGTTCCTAAGCTTGATAACATCCGAGTTGCTCTGCTAATAGACACCCCTAGCTATAAAGTCAACGCCCCATCTGTGACCCTATCTTCTACTAGCGGTTTAAAGATTGGCATTCGTACTGCAACAGGTATACAGAGTTGGTTAGGTGGAGCGGCACTTAAGAGTGCGCGTGGTACAGTGGATCAATTCATGGTGCAGGTGCTAGAAACCAGTGATGCCAGTCTAGCAACCGCTCTAAAACAGAAATTATCGGAAGCTAGCTATGTTCCTTATCTATTTCAAAAGTCTAAGCTAGGTAAAGCATTAATCCAAGTATGGACAGGTCCCTATGGTACTAAAGAAGCTGCGACAATAGCCAAGGAAGCTATCAACAATAATAAAGCAATCATGGCCTTAGCCGTCGCTCCCAAGGTTACAGGCAATATGCACTGGAGTGCAGGTAGCTATTCAACGGTCAATGAAGCGGTATACAGCCAAACAAACCTATCACAAGCGGGAATTATTGCTGATTTGGTTTATCAAGCTGATGCTGCAGGCAGTGTGAGTTATGCGGTTTGGGTTGGTAACGAAATAGATCAGGCAGCACTAGACTCCTTAAAGCAAAAAGCAGCAGAGTTAGCTCCTACTGTAGCTTTAAAACCCGTAGACTCTAATGCTCCTTATATACTAAAGCGCGATGATATTACAACAACTACCAGTGGGCAAGCGCCAGTGGCTCATTACTTCTTTAATGCTATAAATCAAAAGGTTTGGGTAACAGCTGAAGCTCAAGGGAAAATTACAATTAAAGAAAAAACCAATCACTCCTACCGCGGAAGTATGGAGCTCAGTTTATATAATGGCAAAATGGCGTTAATTAACGAGCTTCCTTTTGAGCAGTATTTATATGGAGTTGTAGGCTCAGAAATGGCAACAGGCTGGCCGAAGGAAGCGTTAAAGGCGCAGGCTGTAGCTGCAAGAACTTATGCTTTAATTAAAGGCAACGCTTATAAAATCGCCAATATTTCTGATAGTACAACAGACCAAGTCTACACAGGCATTGAATATGCGGATGTAATTCAAGCAATTGACGAGACCAAAGGCGAGGTTCTAGTTGACAGCAAAGGCCTGATTACCCCTTTTTATTCGGCAAACGCAGGTGGGGTAACGTCAGATCCATCGGAGGTTTGGGGCAGCAGTGATGGTTATCTTAAAAGCTTTCCAAGTGCGGGTGATAATTCTTCGCAAAGTGATACCATATGGTATCGAGTTGCTCTTGCGAGTGGGATAACTGGTTATGTACATTCTGCTTATCTGAAAGATACTGGAATCGACAATGAAGCAGGCTTAGCGATTTATGAAGCTACTGAAGCCGCCGTTAATGTTCGTGCAATTGCTTCATCTCGAGACAATATCAGCTCTTCGATTGGCCAGATAAACAAAGGTGAGCAAGTAACCATTATTGGACAAACTCTGCAATCAGGCTCCTATATTTGGCAGCGTGGTCCTGTAAATGCGGCTTCATTGGCAACTGTGATTAACCAGCAGGTACCAGGTACCACGTTCTCTGGACCTTTACAGAGCTTGCAAGTAGCCAGCCGCGGTCCTTCAGGGCGAGTTACCCTTATACAGGCCAACGGGCAGGATGTAAAAGTTACACGTCCAGACTCTTATCGAACTGTATTAGGAGGTTTACCGAGTACCCTGTTTGATATTGAAGAAACAGGCAGTTATACTGTATTGGGAGCAAACGGAGTCACAACTACATATCCGCAGGGCTCTGAATCTGCCGGGCTATATGTAATCCAAGCAAATGCTAATGCACAAGCAGCCTCTAAACAATGGTTTATATTAAGCACCGCTCAACAAATTCGAGTGGTTACTTCGACTCCACAATTCATGTTCACAGGCAAAGGCTTCGGACATGGTCTAGGTATGTCACAGGATGGAGCATTTGGATTTGCACAACAAGGCTATGATTATAAGAAAATATTGAACAGTTATTTTGCTGGAATCGATATAGTTAAGGGTTGAATAAAATGAACGTTATGGATTATGATTATAGCTTGCCTGAGCGCCTAATCGCGCAAACGCCTTTATTGGAGCGAACACAGTCCAAGCTGCTGGCATTGGATAAAAACAACGGCAATACAGCACATTTACAGTTTGAACAGCTCGATGATTTACTTAACCCAGGAGATTTACTCGTACTTAATGATACACGGGTAATTCCAGCACGACTTTTTGGTATCAAACGCGATACGGGTGCTAAAGCTGAGGTTTTGCTGTTGCATGCTTTAGGCGATGATTGCTGGGAGGTATTAATTCGACCAGGAAAGAAGCTCAAAAAAGGAGCGGAAATTGTATTCGGCGAACAGCTGAGTGCGGTAATAGAAGCGGAAGGTGATATGGGAATTCGCCATATTCGATTCTACTATAAGGGGATTTTTAATGAAATCCTCGATGAGCTGGGGCAAATGCCGCTGCCGCCTTATATTAAAGAACGGTTAAGCGAGAAGGAACGTTATCAAACAGTTTATGCCAAGCATGATGGCTCAGCTGCTGCACCAACAGCAGGCTTGCATTTTACAGAAGCCTATTTGAATAAGTTAAGGGATAAGGGGATACAAACCGCCTATGTTACGTTACATGTAGGATTAGGGACGTTTCGGCCTGTATCTGTAGAACGCATTGAAGAGCATGTCATGCATGCAGAATATTACAGCTTGCCTCAGGAGACAGCGAATGCAATTAATGAGACTCGTGCAAATGGAGGACGAATTATTGCAGTTGGAACAACCTCAGCCCGTACGCTAGAAACAGTTGCACGCGTTTGTGGCTTGGATCTATTGACGCAAGATGAGAAAGCCGTCGGTACAATAAGCGCTTCTCAAGGCTTGACAGAGATTTTTCTATTTCCCGGGGAATCATTGCTGCTGGTCGATGCTTTGCTCACCAATTTTCATTTGCCGAAGTCTACGTTGCTGATGCTCGTAAGTGCGCTAGCAAGCAGGGATTATATTCTCGAAGCTTATCGTCAAGCTGTGGAGCAAGAGTATCGATTCTTTAGCTTTGGCGATGCTATGTTTATATATTGAATAACATCTAAATTGATTATGAAGGAAGCGATTGGGTTGGCCATACGTTATGAACATATTAAGAGCTGTAAACAAACCGGAGCTCGCTTAGGCCGCGTGCATACACCGCATGGTGTAATCGAAACACCGGCATTTATGCCAGTAGGTACACAAGCGACAGTGAAGACTATAAGCCCTGAAGAATTAAAACAAATGGATGCACATATTATTCTTAGTAATACCTATCATTTATTTTTACGGCCAGGCCATGAATTAATCCGTCAAGCTGGCGGGTTACATCGGTTTATGAATTGGGATCGTCCAATCCTTACAGATAGTGGCGGGTTTCAAGTTTTCAGCTTGAGTGAAATGCGTAAGATAACGGAAGAAGGCGTGCATTTTCGCTCTCATTTAAACGGAGATAAGCTATTCCTGTCACCGGAGGTTGCCATGCAGGTGCAGAATGCTTTAGGCGCTGATATTATGATGGCTTTTGATGAATGTCCACCTTACCCAGCTGACCATGCCTATGCTAAGCAATCTTTAGAACGAACAAGCCGTTGGGCAGAGCGCTGTTTAACCAGCCATGAACGACCCAATGATCAAGGACTGTTTGCAATTATCCAAGGCGGCATGCATGAGGATTTACGACGCCAAAGCGCTGCTGATTTGACTTCAATGGATTTTCCGGGGTATGCTATTGGTGGATTGAGTGTTGGCGAGCCTAAGCCTTTAATGTATGAGGTTTTGGATTATACGGTTCCACTAATGCCAGCTAATAAACCCCGTTATTTAATGGGTGTTGGTTCTCCAGATGCGCTAATAGAAGGCTCGATACGTGGTATTGATATGTTTGATTGTGTACTTCCAACACGGATTGCCCGCAATGGCACTGTGATGACAAGTAGTGGGCGATTGGTCATTCGTAATGCCAGGTATGCAGAGGATTTTATGCCGTTGGACCCCAATTGTGATTGTTATACCTGCAAGAACTATACACGTGCTTATATTCGGCATTTGATCAAAGCAGAAGAAACATTTGGAATCAGGCTGACTTCTATCCATAATCTTCATTTCTTATTGAATTTGATGCGAAATGTGAGACAGGCTATTTCCGAGGATCGACTGTTAGATTATCGAAATGAGTTTTTTGAGCTGTATGGGATGAATGAAAGCAATCGCGGATTCTAACTTAGGAAAGGAGGGGAAACTATGGAGCATTTTTTATTGGCAGCTGGTACTACACCAGAAAATGGATCTAATCCATTATGGACGTTCGGACCTATCATTTTAATGTTTTTAGTCCTATATTTTTTATTAATTCGTCCTCAACAAAGAAGACAGAAAACTAGAAACAGCATGCTTAGCACTTTGAAAAAAGGGGATAAGGTTGTTACTGTTGGTGGTTTGCATGGCGTTATCATGGAGATGGATGATGATGCTAAAACAGTTGTATTGCGTGTTAATGATACAACAAAGCTTACTTTTGACCGTTCATCCGTTAACGCAATAACTCAAACTACCAAGTAAATCACTCTTACATACTTCTTTACTAGCGGAGTTTACTGATCTCGCAATCTCACGCTAAACAACAAAAAAAGGAGCTCTTCGCATAAAAACGAAGGCTCCTTTTTTTGTTGTTATTTAGGACATATATCTCAGTCTAAAGTTTGTTTGCTAAAGTCGCGATTCTTATTAAGATTGAAAACGCTGCTGATCCAAGCACGACCTTCACTAATGCGAATGCCCAAGCGAGCAGCAACGATACCCAATACAAGTCCAGCGCTCATATCGGTCAACCAATGTATGCCTAAGTAAAAGATTGAGAAGATAATGCATACACAGCTTATTAAAGTGAATCGTCCCCAGAATTTATTCTTCGATTTCATCGCTAGAAACGCCATCGATACAGAGATGGAAGTATGCAGGCTTGGAAAACAATTGGTTAGGCCAGATGTAGGTCGGTAAGCTGTTTCAAAGGTTGGGAAAGCATGCAGCATCAATGCCTGTACATCGGGTCTGAAGGACCAAACCTCACTTACGGAGAAGAAGAGGTAAAAAGGAATCGCTATTAGGTAATTGAACATGATTGCGTAACATACGGCATAAAACATTTTATAGTTTTTTTGGTAGCTGTAAATGAATACAGAGGCGATCATCAAGGAAGGGAAGATCATCACATAGATGAAAATCGTGATCGTAGAAAGTGCATTGTTCATAAATAAATGCTGAAATCCAGCAACAAAATCACCTTCCAAGCTGTAAATAGATGGAGTGAAATCATTTTTGAAGTGCATAGTGCCAGCCACTTTTTGCTCGAGCTTGTTTATGAATAGGATAGCGACTAAACCAATAAAGTGAAAGGCAAATTTGCGTGAAGTGAATACCTCTTGGACAAAGGAGCCAGCAGCATAAAAAGGAAGTTTGCGCGTTGCAATCCAGATGGTAAAGAATACAATTAAGGTAATACCTATGGTGACATCCGTCATAGAATGGATAATAAACATTGTAGATCCCCCTAAAATATGGTAAACATATAGCTAGATTAAAATAACTTAAACAGTATACCATATTTTTAGAGGAAAAGAGAAACTACTTTGTATGATTTACGCCGAGAATGCCTCCTAACGCACCAGTAAGATAGGCTACTGCTAGCGCAAACAAAGTATGCAAGGATATTCCATTATCCATTGTCAAGAATCCAATCAGAATAATAATGATTGCATACACCAAACCGAGGATTCCTCCATAGTACCATCCTCTGCTGTTTATCCGTTTTCCGCATGCATACGAGCCGATAAAAATTGCGAAGGCATGAATTAAATAGGCAAAGAATGTAAGGGAGTCTTCGCTTTGGTTAGTAAGCGTTAAAACAAAAGAATAAATTAGGGAAGAGATAGCCATGGTGATAAAAGCATAAACCATACCGGAAAACAGTGGTGAAGTAAAACGGACAGTTGTCGCATTTTTGACAGGTTCCATATAATCGCCTCTTTCTTCGTTTTTCATTCATTGTATGGTCAAGCTATATTGTTTATGCCAAGTCGCTTATACTTATGCAGAAGGGAGTGGCTATTTTGCATTCAGAATCTGTCTTGCTTGCTCAAGAATTTTTAACTTCCATTTTAATTATGTTCTTGATTGGTACAATTGGAGGCAAGCTTGCGAGTAAATTTAATATTCCAGATGTTGTTATATTTTTGCTCATTGGCATACTTCTGGGCTCTAATGCTCTAGATCTGATCGATATACATACGGATTCAACGATTAATCAAGTCATTTTATTGTTTGGGGCAGCCTTTATTATTTTTCATGGCGGCATGATTACGCATTTCTCCATATTGAAGCAGGTTTGGAAGACAATCACTTTACTTTCTTCGCTGGGTGTTCTGATAACCGCCTTTATTGTTGCCATTGCAGCCAGTCTGATTTTTCAAATAGATTTTAAAGTGGCGCTTTTATTAGGAGCGATCCTTGCATCAACTGACCCTGCAGCCTTAGTTCCTATTTTTCAGAAATTCCCGATCCGACGGAAAGTATCGCAGACAGTTATAGCGGAATCTGCCTTTACCGATGCAACGGGTGCAATATTGACTGTAGTTGTGTTTGGAATTATTCAATCGGGTGCTTCTGTTAACGGACTTACAATAAGCTGGCAATTTATCCAGCTTGCGCTTGGTGGAATTGTCGTTGGCGCTGCTATAGGCTGGTTTGCAGCATTCTTGATTTCAGAAAATGATCGTGGCCTATTACGTGAATTTACTCCAATGGTTGTGGTATTAACGGTTTTAGCTGTTTATTTACTCTGTGAAAAATTACATTTTAGCGGGTTTATGGGGGTGTTCGTCGCGGGGTTGATGGTGGGAAATGCCAAGTCATTGAAGCTGACTGTTTTACCAGAGCAGGAGCATGCTGCCCATCAATTTATTGATGCAGTTGGCTTAAAGCTGCGTATGCTGATCTTTATCTTGCTTGGAAGCCAGGTGGATTTTGCCATCCTTAAACATTATGGTTGGTCCAGTTTATTAGTTGTAGTGATTTTTATGTTTATTGCGCGGCCAATTACCGTATTGGCTAGTCTTCTGCCGGATCGGAAGGCTAAATGGAAGCGCGAAGAGATCGTGTTCTTCTTTTGGGCCAGAGAAACGGGAGTAATTGCAGCCGCATTAATGGGGATTGTAGTTAGCAGCGGCTTGCCAGATGGAAAGCTGCTATCGGCTGTCACTTTCTTAGCGATTCTAGTTACCTTAATCGTACAAGCAAGCTCAACTCCATATGTCGCCAGGAAACTAAATATAAGGGAATCCGATGATTTATAATAAGCTTCATTGTATTTTATTACCGATAAAAGGAATGCGCCGCAGATCATATTTATCAACCAGCTTTAGAACAGCTACACAAATCAGATAAACTAGGATTCCCAAAAGGCTTGAAGCAATGAAACGCCATATATACGAATCCGTCCAATTGGTGTTCATGCACATATAACAAGCTGCACCCATGATAAGCATAGAGGCTCCAACCTTGAAGAAATCCACAGAATCCATCGAAAATTTAAGTAAGCGGGAAACACTAAACCAGTGAAGAATAGTGACAACGATAATATTCACATTAATTGCCATGATTGCACCCAAGATACCGAAGCTGGGTTTGGAAGCTAGCCAGTATATCAACAGCAGCTTGATTGCAGCTCCGATAAATGTGTTCACTAAAGCACTGCCAGGCTTGTCTAACGCTTGTAAAGCAGCTTGCAAGGGGGCTTGGAAGTAAATGAAAAGTGCAATCGGCGCCATCATTTTTAGCATAATATTTAAGTCGGGAATGTTGAATAAGTAATGACAAATCGGATCGGCCAGAACGTACATAATGACTGCAAATGGGGCTCCTGTTACAAGCGCAAGGCGAAGCGATTGCTGCAATCTTTTATGGATGGTTTTCATATCTTTACGAGCTGCCGCTTCGGATAAAGAGGGAATCAACGAGACGGAAAGTGAGAATGTGAGCGCACTTGGCAGTAGGATAATTGGAATTATCATCCCTTGCAGCATTCCATACTGTGCTGTTGCTGTAATAGTGGCTACTCCGGCAATAGCTAAGCTTTGAACAATTACAATAGATTCAAGGAAATAGGAAAGCGAGCCAACCAGGCGGCTAGCAGTTACGGGAAGTGAGATCCGGAAGATTCGTTTAATAATATTTTTATTGGATTTTAAAGCGGACATGGAGCCTATAGCTACTTTTGTGAAAATCTTGTAGCCTTTTCTGTTTCTCCAGTAGTAGAACATGATGACGAGCAAGCCGCCAATTTCACCAACCAGCACTCCAGCCATTGCGCCAGCAGCAGCATATTCAACTCCACGCGGAAGCATCATATAGGCAAAAAACAAGACGAAGAAGATGCGCATTAATGTTTCACAAACCTGGGATACAGCGGTGGGGATCATATTCTGTCTACCTTGAAAATAACCTCTAAATACGGAGGAGATGCTAACAAGGATAATAATCGGACTCATCCAAAGAAATGTATAGTATACACGGTCATCGGTGAATAGATGCTGAGTGATCCAAGAGGCTGCACTAATTGAGATGACTGTAAGAAAAACCCCCAGTGTACCCGTGATCGCTAGAGAGCTCCATAAAAGCCGCTGGATTCTGGATTCATTTCCTTGAGCCTCAGCTTCAGCTATTAATTTAGAAAGTGCTAATGGTATGCCGCCAGTAATTATGGTGATAATGACAATTAAGAAGGGGTACCCCATCTGATACAACCCTACTCCTTCAGCACCAATGACACGTGGAAGGGCAATACGTGGAATAAAACCAAGGATGCGGTTAACAATGCCCGCTGCTAATAAGATCAGAGTACCTTTCATAAAGGATTGCTTGTATTTGCTCAATCGAATACCTTCTTCCCTAATGTTGCTATGTATCTCTTTATGGATATGCAGGAAGTGTCCAAGCTCATGCAATATTTTTACAAAGGCTTTTCAACCGGATGGGGAGGATTCTTAAATTATTCAGCGAATAAGTATACTAATTACAGTTAGGCTGTTCGGGAGGAATCATAATGACAGATACAACGGAAACAGAATATAACGAAGAAGAGCTGAACAAAATCATTGAAAATTTGTGCTGGAGCAAATCGGAGGAATTCAAAAAGCTCGGGTATGAAGCATTAACGGGTAAAGATATTTGGGATTGCGTAAGCGATAAATATATTAAAAAAGGTGTGCCGCCTTTGCATCAGGTAGTAAATGATATCTTATCCTTAAAAACGACACAGTTTATGAATTGGATGACGATGAGGGCATTTAAAGGCACCTTTTAACAAAAGGTGCTTTTTTTGTTAACCGAAGTAAATTGACTCCATTTTCTTCGATGAGTATAATAGGACTATTGATCTTTGAAGGGAGACAAATTGGTTATGAATGGCAAAAAGTTATTTGCTTTTGTATTTATTGTTTTGATTATCTTGGCAACTGTAATCGGGACAAGTCCTTATTTCATGAAAAACATTAAATTGGGTTTAGATTTAAAGGGTGGGTTTGAAACGCTTTATGTTGCCTCTGCAATTGATGAGGGGGGGGTAGTCACCAAAGAATCATTGAAAGAAACGGCGAAAAGCTTATTAAGACGTGTTGATGCCCAAGGGATTGCCGAACCGGAAATTAATCCAGAAGGTAATGACAGAATCCGTGTGAAAATCGCGGGAGTTACTGATCAAACGAAGGTTAGGGAAGTTTTAAGCAAGCCTTCCGTATTAAACTTTAGAGGTCCAGATGGCAAGGTAGTGATGGACGGAGGAGATTTCGTACCCAATGGAGCTAAGGTTGAATATGAGGATGGGACTCGTCCTATCGTTGCGATAAAATTAAAAAGCGCAGCCAACTTCAAAAGAGTGACTACCGAGTTATTAGGTAAACAAATGGGCATTTATTTAGATGATGTATTAAAGTCCAATCCCAATGTAGGAACTGTAATTGATAGCGATACTGCAACCATTACGGGGACATTTACCATTCAAGAAGCCAAGGATTTAGCTAATACAATTAATTTGGGAGCATTGCCGCTTAAGCTGACAGAGAAATATACACAAAGCGTAGGTGCTACATTAGGTCAAAAGTCATTAGACGATACAATAAAAGCAAGTATTATTGCATTGGTCCTCATCATGATTGGAGTGATTGCCTATTATAGAGTTCCAGGCGCAATTGCAAGCTTTACTCTTCTTACTTATACTTGGATGTTATTGGTTGTATTTGATCTATTGAATGCAACAATGACCTTACCGGGAATCGCGGCTTTCGTTTTAGGGATTGGGATGGCTGTCGATGCGAATATCATCACCTACGAAAGAATTAGAGAAGAGTTGCGAAGTGGTAAAAGTATTTATTCTTCGTTAAGAGCAGGCTCGAAGACATCTTTCCGGACTATCATTGATTCACATGTAACAATTTTATTAGCTGCAGCTGTTCTTTATTTCATTGGCAGTGGGGCAATTCAAGGATTTGCTCTAACATTGATTTTCAGTGTATTAGTCAGTTTAATTTCCAATGTATTCCTTTCTCGAGTTTTATTGCAGTTGTTAGTTAAATCCGGTGTAGTTAATAAACCTCATTATTTTGGCGTTAAGGAGGCTGAAATCAATGCGTTATAAATTTGATATTGTAAAAAACCGAAATAGATACTTTATGATTTCCATAATTATTACTTTGATTGGAATTTTATCTCTTGCTATCTTTGGACTGAATAAAGGGGTTGATTTCAAAGCTGGAACGACCTTGGATATTACAGTGCCGGGGAAGACGTTGGAAAAGATTCAGGTAGTTAAAATTATCAACGATAGTCTCACCTATCAGCCTTCAACAACAACCATTGCAGAGGATCGGGCAAGCGCAAGGTTCGATAAAGTGCTCACCATGATCCAAGTTAATACAGTTATGGATGCTTTTGATAAATTCTATGGGGTCAAAGTCGAACATGAAGAGAGTACAGTGGATACCGAATTAGCAAACGAGTTGGCGATACAAGCCATAGTTGCTGTATTAATAGCTAGCTTAGGCATTATGCTCTATATTATTATTCGCTTTGAGTGGCGATTTGCACTTTCTGCAGTGGTTGGATTATTTCATGACGCATTTATGGTAATTGCTATTTTCTCCATTTTTCGCTGGGAGGTTAATCTACCGTTTGTTGCAGCTGTACTGACTATTATTGGTTACTCGATTAATGATAAAATTGTTGTATTTGACCGAGTACGTGAAAACCTGCGATTTGCTAAAATTAAAGGTTATGATGATTTGTCCGAGCTAGTTAACCGCAGCATTTGGCAGACGATGTCGCGAAACATTAATACGATTATGACGGTGCTAATCGGGGCAGTATGTTTGTTCGTTTTTGGAAGTGAGGGTATCCGGATATTCTCTTTAGCCATGATTGTTGGGTTAATTAGCGGAGCCTACTCCTCGATATTTATTGCTTCTCCATTATGGTTGGTCATGAAAAACAAGTCAGTGACATCTGCTAGAAAAGTACTTGCTGCAAAAGAATAGTAAGCAGCCGCGTAAATTCACATTTACGCGGCTTTTCAAATAATAAGGTCTTTTTCATGGCTGTGTGCTTATACTGATCTTATTATAAGGTTGCCCGTTGCGTGTATATCTTGAATCCGTTAGTAAGGAAGTGTTTTTATGTCAGATCAGCGGTTAATACAAGCGAAATCTACAGCTTGGGCGGGAATGATCGTTGCGATCCTTTTAATTATGATGAAGGGCATTGTTGGTTTATTAAGCAACAGTAGGGCCTTAATAGCCGATGCGGCCTATTCAGCTTCCGTTTTTGCTGGATCGTTAGCTATAAGGCTTGGGGCTAGCCCAACAAAAACATCTTCAAGTGAAGAGCAAACGTCAAGAACCGCTAAAGCGGAAACGATTACAGCTATATTGGTTGCGGTATTGCTGCTAGTGGTTGCAATGGAAATAGGTATTTCAGCTGTGAAAACCATTTTTAGAGGAGTTAGCAGCCCTCCAGAAGGTTATGCAGTAGTTGCAATCGTAATTTCAATTCTGGTTAAAGAAGTGATGTTTCGTTACAATTATGCAAGGGGTAAGAAATTAGCCAGCCAATCCCTTATTGCCAGTGCTTGGGAGCATAGGACGGATATGTATGCTTCCTTTGTTGCGTTGGTAGGTGTTACAGGTGCATTAATTGGGCATTCCTTAGAGATGAAGTCCTTATATATTTTTGATACGGTTGCTAGTTTTTTTATTGCCATACTGCTTCTGAAAATGGCTTATAAGCTGGTGCTGGAAACCGTTCATTCAACAGATGAGCATCTCTTGCATGCTGAGGATGCAGCTGAATTAATTAGTACCGTACAGAAGATAAAAGGGATTATTACAGTGGATGAGCTGCGGGCTAGAGAACGTGGGCATTATGTGCTTGTTGATGTGAAAATTAGTGTTAATCCCAAAATATCCGTACATGAAGGCCATGAAATTGCTAGGCTGGTTAAACAGCAGCTAATGAAGCGATTCATTCACGTTTCGGATGTATACATTCAAGTAAATCCTTATGACCCAGGCTTTCCTTACAAAAACAATGTAGATCCAGATCATAGTGAAAATGCTTCTTTACTACACTAGTTTTAATATTAACTCTTGAATAAATTTTTGAAACGAGGTGAAATATGCTCCAATCCAAGGCTAGATGGAATATTCGCCAAGGTGATGAAACGATTGAGCTGCAGCTTGTTGAAGCGCTAAAAATCAGCCCGTTAATTGCTAAATTATTAGTCACTCGTGGAATCAAAACGGAGGTGGATGCCAGACATTTTCTGGGTGCGGATGAAGCGCATTTTCACGATCCCTATTTACTTGATGGCATGACTGAGGCAGTAGAGCGAATTCGAAAAGCATTGACGCACAATGAAAAAATTCGCATTTATGGTGATTATGATGCTGACGGTGTTAGCAGTACTTCGTTAATGGTATTCCTTCTAAAAACGTTAAATGCGAATTTTGATTATTATATTCCCCATCGCGTCAATGAAGGCTACGGTTTGAATAAAAATGCGCTTGAGCTTGCTAAGAAAAGTGGAGTTTCCCTTCTAATCACAGTGGATACGGGGATAAGTGCAACAGAGGAAATTGATTATGCCAATGAGATTGGTTTGGATGTTATTGTCACAGATCATCATGAGCCGCCAGAGCTGCTGCCTCAAGCATTTGCAATCATAAACCCTAAAAAACCGGGTTGTCCGTATCCTTTTAAACAGCTTGCTGGTGTGGGTGTAGCCTTTAAGCTTGCCCATGCGTTATTGGGTAGATTGCCTCATGAGCTGCTTGAAATGGCTACACTTGGGACAATTGCTGACTTAATGCCGCTTCAGGATGAAAATCGATTAATGGTTAAGCTCGGCTTGGAACGCTTGCGGTCAACGGCACTTCCAGGGTTTAAAGCTTTGTTGAACGTCTCAGGCATCGAACGAGGTGCGGTTACAGCTTCTCATATCGGCTTTTCAGTAGCGCCAAGAATCAACGCAAGCGGCCGCTTAGATAGCGCGGATACTGCTGTAAGGTTACTTACAACCGATAATGAACAGGAAGCGGAGCATCTAGCTTTTGATTTGGATGTACTGAATAAAGAGCGTCAGCGAATCGTCGAAGAGATGCTAACGGAAGCATTGCTGATGGTTGAGAAGGATCCAAACTTCCATGAACGTAAAGTAATTATTCTGGCAAAAGAAGATTGGAATGTCGGCGTAATCGGAATTGTCGCTTCCAAGCTTTTGGAAAGATATTATCGTCCGACCATAATTATGGGGATCGACGCTAAAACAGGCTTAGCTAAAGGCTCGGCACGCTCCATTGTCGGCTTTGATCTGTATAAAGCATTATCCGAGTCAGCTGATTTATTCCTTCATTACGGAGGGCATCAAGCAGCAGCAGGCATGACGATTCAACAAGATCGGATTCCTGAGCTTGGTCGTCGATTAGAGCTTCTCGCCGAACAATGGCTTAGTCCAGAGGATTTTTTACCGATTATGCAAGCAGATCTGGTTTGTGACCTGAAAGAAATGCCGCTTGAAATGATCCAGCAGCTTGAACAATTGGCTCCCTATGGAATGGGAAATCCATCGCCTCGCTTTATCTTTCGTGGGTTGGGGATTGATGAGATGAAAACCATGGGAAGAGAACAGCAGCATCTTAAACTGGTATTGATTGAATCCAAGGGCGAGGCAGCTTGTTCGATAGAAGCCATAGCATTTGGCAAAGGCACACTCTCCATGTTAATCTCATCTACAGCCCAGGTTGATGTCTACGGTGAGCTATCTGTAAACGAATGGAACGGGAAACGTAAGCCCCAGCTGATGATGCAGGATATTCAAGTTCAGCAGTCTCAATTATTTGATTGGCGTGGCACGAAGGATTTTGAGAAACGATGGACGGAAGTTGCCTCGAGAAGCTTAACAGCTCAATCTTCGGCAGGGATGGATAAAACCAAGAAAAGCACCGTAGCCATTGTTGTTTTTGATGAGGCTGAGAAAGCTAAGCTTCCTCAAGCATTAACCATGCTTGGCTGTTCGATCTGGCTGGCAGATTCCTCAGGGAATATTCAGCCTTTGAACTCTTTTGCCAGGGATTCTATATATGCTCAGTGCAAGGATGTTATCTATTACTTCTTACCCTCAAGCTTGAAGCCATTGCGGATATCATTGTCATTAGCGACTAGTGCAGAACGCATATATACGTTATTCCATGATTCGGATCCAACTCAACACACAGCCATACCCGGTAGAGATTTATTCAAAAGTGTTTATGGGACGATTCAGCAGAAGCCTAATATGGATATGAACAGTTTATCGGTATCGTTCAGTAAACGATCGGGACTAACACCACCTATGATTCGTTTTATCCTCGATGTATTCGAAGAGCTTGGCTTGATCGAACAGATTGGTCAGCGATATACCTGTACTTTAGCACCACAGAAACGTGAATTGTCTACTTCTGAACGTTATCAGATGAGATTGCAGCGTCAGGAAGTAGAGCAAACCTTATTGTATAGCTCGGCACTAGATCTGAGTCGCTGGATGCTTCCACAGCTCGCAGCTTTACTTAAAGATTCGATTGAAGCTTATGCATAACTAATAAAGCCAGATTGCAAACACGCCGGCTATTTAACTTAGGAGGACTTACTAATGAATTTTAAAGACTATATACGTGTGATTCCCGATTACCCCCAACCTGGTATTCGGTTTAAGGATATTACAACATTGCTGAATAATGGCCCCGCTTATAAAGCAGCTATTGATGCACTTAAGGAAATGATTAAGGATTTGAAAATCGATTTAATTGCAGGCCCAGAGGCGCGCGGATTCGTCATCGGAGCACCTCTTGCATATGCTTTAGGAGTAGGCTTTGTACCCATTCGCAAAAGCGGAAAGCTACCTGGCGAGGTTATAGAAGCTGATTATGCATTGGAGTATGGAAAAGACAAGCTTGCCATGCACAAGGATGCCATCCAGCCTGGGCAAAAGGTATTAATCGCTGATGATCTGCTGGCTACTGGCGGGACTATTGCAACTTCGATTCACTTAATTAAAGAGCTCGGTGGAGATATTGTTGGTTCTGTATTTCTAATTGAATTGGGCTATTTACCGGGTAGAGAGAAGCTAAATGGAATTAACGTTCAATCATTAATCCAATACAACTAAACGCATATCTGGCCTTTTCAATGATTCAACCGTCCTTGCAGGCGGTTTTTTCTGAATTACAGAGAGTCTATGCGCCAGTTTTCCTTATTTGGTTTCGACAGCATTCTTGACGTAATGCCTGCTCGGAGGGCATAATGAATTAAACTCATATAATGAATATCGGACATAAGGAAAGGGTTACAGAATGACCATAGAGCAACTACTTGAAAAGGCTAAGCCTTATCTGAAAGAAACGGACCTGAATAAGATACAGGAAGCTTATGATTTCGCGGATCAGGCCCACCATGGTCAGCTGCGTAAATCAGGGGAGCCTTACATTCTACATCCGCTTGCAGTGGCGGATATACTAGTGAATATGCAAATGGATGTGACTTCAATAATCGCAGCCTTATTACATGATGTCGTAGAAGACACAACGGTTTCCTTAGAGAGTGTGTTGCAGCACTTCGGTAAAACCTGCGCGATGCTGGTAGACGCCTTAACAAAACTAGAAAAAATCCAATTCAAGTCCAAAGAAGAACAACAAAATGAAAATTATCGCAAAATGTTTGTAGCTATGGCACAGGACATTCGCGTTATTCTAATAAAGCTTGCCGATCGTTTGCACAATATGCGGACGTTGAAATATCAATCCGAGGAAAGCCAGCGGCGTATTGCCGATGAAACCTTAGAAATTTACTGTCCAATCGCTCACCGACTAGGTATTTCGGCTATAAAGTGGGAGATGGAGGATATTGCTTTACGCTTTTTGAACCCTCAGCAATATTATCGTATCGTCAACCTCATGCAGAAAAAGCGCACAGAACGTGAACAATATATCGAGGATGTCATTAAAAGCATTCGCGACAAAGTTGCTGAAATGGGCATTGAGAGTGATATCTCAGGCAGGCCTAAGCATATCTATAGCATTTACAAAAAAATGACCTCGCGTAACAAACAATTTAATGAAATTTATGACCTGCTAGCAATCCGTGTCATTGTTGATAATATTAAGGATTGTTATGCGACCTTAGGTATCATTCACACCCTGTGGAAGCCGATGCCTGGGCGGTTTAAGGATTATATAGCTATGCCTAAAGCCAACATGTATCAATCTCTGCATACCACTGTTATTGGTGCTCAGGGAGAGCCGCTGGAAGTACAAATTCGCACTATGGAAATGCACAAAACCTCTGAGTTTGGAATCGCGGCACATTGGGCTTACAAAGAAGGTTCGGCGGTACCAGCGGGGAATTTTGAGGATAAAATGGGTTGGTTCCGTGAAATCATAGAACTCCAGAACGACACGCGAGATGCGTCCGAGTTCATGGAATCCTTAAAGATGGATTTTTTCTCCGATCTTGTATTTGTGTTTACTCCAAAAGGAGAGGTTATCGAGCTTCCTGCTGGTTCAGGGCCATTGGATTTTGCTTATCGGATTCATACAGAGGTGGGTAATCGAACCATCGGGGCCAAAGTAAATGGACGGATTGTTCCCCTGGATCATCGCCTCAATACAGGTGATATTATTGAAATTCTCACTTCTAAGCATTCCTACGGTCCAAGTCAGGACTGGATCAAAATTGCACAATCTTCCCATGCTCGCAGTAAAATCAAACAATGGTTTAAAAAAGAAAAACGCGAAGAGAATACGATTAAAGGCAAAGAAAATATTGAGCGTGAGCTAAAACGCATGGGTCTTGAGCCTTCCGTTTTCATGACCGAGGACAAATTACAAGAAACAGCAGGTAAATTTAATTTCCATGATATAGAGGATATGCTTTCAGCTGTTGGTTTTGGCGGGATTACCGCGATCCAAATTTGCATGAAGCTTACAGAGAAGCTTCGTCGCGAAAATGAAGAATCTCAAGTGATTGAGTTAACCACGGAAGTAAGAGATCTAAAAGTAGCTCCTGAGAAGAAGTCTCGTCCCACACACGGCGTTCAGGTTCGGGGCGTTGAGAACATGCTGGTGCGGTTTGCGCGCTGTTGTAATCCAGTGCCTGGCGATCCTATTGTTGGCTATATAACTCGCGGTAGAGGAGTTTCTGTGCATCGTGAGGATTGTACGAATATTCCTGTGACAGAAGGTGAAGAGGGCGATCGTGTGATCGAGGTCGAATGGGTTGATTCCATTGAGGCAAACTATAGCGTTGAAATTGAAATTACCGGCCATGACCGTCGTGGTTTATTGAACGAAGTTCTGCAATCCGTATCGGAAAGTAAAACAATCATTTCTGCCGTATCAGGACGCTCCGATAAGAATAAAATGGCAATGATTCATATGACCATTCTCATTCGCAATGTTGATCAATTGCAAGCGGTGGTCGATAAAATCAAGCGAATTCAGGATGTATACTCGGTGCAGCGGATTATGCAATCATGAGGGTCGTTGTCCAGCGCAGCAAAGCAGCAGAAGTTACCGTTGAAGGCCAGAGCATAGGAAGTATTACACAGGGGCTAGTATTATTAGTTGCTGTGACGCATGAAGATAAAGAAGCGGATGCTATTTACTTAGCCGAGAAGATTGCGGGCTTACGGATTTTTGAAGATGAGGCTGGGAAAATGAACTTTTCCGTCATTGATATTCAAGGTCAAATCCTCTCCATCTCACAATTTACACTTTATGGGGATTGCCGTAAAGGTCGGCGTCCCAACTTCATGGCTGCAGCAAAACCTGAGCCCGCTGAGGCTTTGTATAACTTCTTTAATGATCGGCTTCGCAAACTGGGCTTACAGGTGGAAACCGGAGCTTTTGGCAAAATGATGGATGTTACTTTAACCAATTGGGGACCAGTTACTTTGATTTTGGATAGTAAGTAACGGGGAGTTATTCTATAAGCACATCAATTGTGCCTATGCTCCTAATTTATCTCTCCTTGCAATGTGTACGCACAAGAATTGTGCTAATATGAACGAAATCAAGGTTTTTAGTGTCGGCTGCCGAAGAATTAGCACATATTTTATGCTTAACAACCCATTTGAATCGGTTAGTATGAGCATTAGCACAGTTTTTGTGCATATAGAATATCTAAATCCTTTTCATACCTACAAGGCATGATCAGTTATTTTTATCAGTCTAATAACCCTCTCGAGGGTTATTTTTTGTTGTGTTTGGGGACATTACAAGTATTCTTAATTCTCAGCATAATGCGAAGGGATATGATAAACATGCGACAATCCGCTAAAGCAACATGTATCCAAGAAACAGGAAACTGCATGCTTTTAAATAATTATTATGAGGCTATAACGACACAAACAGATAAATTAAAGGAAGAAGCACCGTTTATTCAGGGTGTAAATTCCATGCCAATTAAATACATCCCCCGAAAAACATCTCGTTGAGCTAAATGTGCATTCAAACAAACCAAACAGTTCAGCTGTATCGTTTGCTTTCAATTGCCGCAGCTAATATGTTAAACTAACATAGTTAATGGGAGAGTAGCTTCCAAATTATGAAATAGCTGAGGTGTAGAATGCTAAGAAATTGGTTAATTGTATTCATAACGGTTGTTGTATTGATCTCATCTGGAGGCGGATGGTTAATCTATAGTGCTAATCACGAGAAACATGTGGATCAGACATTGCAGGCTTTACTGACAGTGAAGTCCGTTGCTAAGGTTCAGAATAAATACGATGTTATCGTCGTTGGAACAGACCCAGAAGGAATTACAGCAGCCGTTTCTGCAGCTCGAAATGGGTTGAAGACATTGCTGGTAGATGGCAGGGACCGTAAAATTTTGGGTGGTTTAATGACATTAGGCTGGTTGAATAGTATTGATCTCAATTATGATTATGCTAAAGAATCTGTTCTTGCTGGAAAGCATGCCTATTTAAATGAGGGGATTTTTTCGGAGTGGTACAGTAGGATAGAAGGTAAATCCTTTGATGTGCGAACAGCTGCTAATGCCTTTTATGAATTGGTTAAAAAAGAAAAAAACATTGATGTACTATTAGAGACTAAGACTATAGTACCTGAAATGAAGAATTCTACAGTTACAGGTTTGACTATTACATTAAAAAATGGAACTAAACAATCCATTCGAGCCGATGCAATAATAGATGCCACACAGGATGCTGATATTGCCTATGCAGCTGGGGTTCCGTTTACAATCGGTCGAGAGGATCTAGGTGACAGCAAAGCACAAATGGCGGTTACAGCTGTATTCCGTTTAAAGAATGTAACAAAAGAGGTTTGGGAGCAAATTAAAAAACGCTTAAATGATGGCACGGGTGGCCCAGGAGCAGATGAGACCTCTGCGTGGGGATATAAGGGAATGTATGACTATAAAGCCGTTGATCCAAAGCTTGCAAGTATGAGAGGGCTGAATATTGGTCGACAGAATGACAATACCATTTTATTAAACTCTTTACTTCTTTATCAAATAGATCCTCTTGATCCAGCTTCACGTAATAAGGCGGTCGAACAAGCTAAGAAAGAATTACCCCACGTTTTGGATTTTATGAAGAAAATGTATCCTGAGTTTGCATCTGTGGAGTTGGATGGAATAGCTCCAGAATTATACGTTCGAGAGACGAGACATATGCAAGGTGAATACCGTCTTACTATTGTTGATTTACTGGAGAATAAGGACCATTGGGACCGAATTGGATTTGGTTCATACGAGGGAGATATCCAGCCATCATCACCAGGATCTGGTGGTGGAGCTGCAGTTGTACTCGACCCTTATAAATATGCGATTCCTTTTCGCAGCATTGTTCCTCTGAAAGTGGATGGAATATTAGTAGTTGGTCGCTCTGCTAGTTACGATACATTAGCTCATGGAAGTGCTCGTGTGATTCCAAATGGGATGGCAGAAGGACAAGCCGCGGGTGCTGCTGCAAAAGTAGCGAAGGATCGCAAGTTAACGTTTAGACAAATGAGTGCTTCAAAAGATAGTATTGTACTTATGCAAAGTCTTCTGAATAAACAAGGCATGGATTTGCAGCCTTATAAAGCACCTAAGGAAGATTACATGAGTCACAAAGATTACGAAGGACTAAAGGTTGCTGTATATATAGGATCTGCTTATGGAAGCTATGGAAATGATTTCGGTCTGGATAAACCAGCTAATGCGCAAACGGTTATTAATGAGTACTTAGCTGCTAAAAGAAAGTATCCACAAGTTTTCACAGGAGATCCTTCAGCTGCTAAATTAAATATGGTCTTACCGGATAAAGTACCTGCTAGTTTAAACCAAGTTAGTTATACCATCTCTAGTGCATTGAACATTTCCGCCTCGCTTGATCAAGCATTGGGCAAATTACAAGAAATGAAGTTGGTTTCAAAAGCTACATTGAATTCTATTAAGAATAAAGAGAGTCTAACAAACGGTAATCTTTATATGATTCTAAAAGATGTTCTAGCAGCTAAGGTAGACTTGCATTTTGAATAAGTAGATTTGCACAAACAAATAGCCAATCTTAATGAAACTCTCATTAGGATTGGCTCTTGCTTATGTATAGGGTACTACGATTCGCTAGATTCGTCGGATGCTTCAGCATCAGCTTCGTCAGCTGAATCGTCTTCTTCATCAGCAGCGACTTCTTCAGCACCTTCTTCAGCATCTTCTTCGTCAGCAGCGATTTCTTCTTCCGCTACTTCCTCATCAGAAGCTTCTTCATCCGCTGCAATTTCTTCTTCAGCGTCAGCTGCTACTTCTTCTTCAGCTTCGATTGCGTCTCCATCTTCTTCACTGATTAAAACTACCTCTACAGGCTCTTGTGTCGCAAAGCTTTCTTCGTTGCTCATTCGAATCCCTCCACACATATAATCAAGGTGTAACCCTTGTATTTAATATATATGCGCTAGATTAATAGTTTAGAACAAAAACTAGAATAAATATATTAAAGAAAGCGTTTTATTAATTGTAATATAATTGTAATCGAATACTCACACTTCCTTAACGTTTGAAGCCTATAATACTAATTAACCCCCCTTTTAGAATATATATTTTTTAAAACCTACAGCTAATGTTGTAGGTTTCTTTGTGTCCTTTATCTTGACTATTCTCACAAGTTGCTGTATAAATGAGCTAAGTATTTTCACAAACTTTATAGTGAAAAAATTAATGAACGAGACAGTAGTCAAGACGGAGAGTCACAGCGAGCCGGGAAAGGTGAGATCCGGTACAGACGTTTTGGATGAAGCGGACTCAGGAAATGATCTTCTGAACCAATAAGTAGGAAGATCCGGTAAATGCCGTTATCAGATGAGTGGTTAAGCTTCTTTAAATGGGTTTAGCACTTAGAGTGGTACCGCGGGAATATATAGCTCTCGTCTCTTATTTGAGGCGAGGGCTTTTTGTGTTACCCAAATAAAAAGGAGGTTTGAAAATGATCCATATCTGGCTTGCGAGCGTGATAAAAGAAAAAGTCGATCAGCTGCTGACGGAAAATGAGAATGCTGTTTGCCCACAGTTCAGTATTGAGCACCCTATTCATACGGATCATGGAGACTATAGCACTAATATCGCCATGCTCTTAGCAAAGGTTCTGAGAAAATCCCCTTTACAAATTGCTAATGAAATTAAAGCTAATCTTGAAAAAGCCGAAATACTGGACGGATTATTCTATAAAATAACGGTTGCTGCACCGGGCTTTATTAATTTTTATGTGGATTGGCAGGTGTGGGCGCTTAGAGAGTTTAAAGCATCGATTCCAACTAAAGAAAAGATTTTAATTGAGCATACATCGATTAACCCCAATAAATCAGCCCATATTGGGCATTTAAGGAATTCTTGTATCGGTGATGCGTTAGCTCACATGCTGACTTTTGCAGGCAACCAAGTTGAGGTTCATAACTACATCGATGATTTAGGAAATCAATTAGCGGATACGGTTGTAGGCATTCTACACACGAAAACAGAGCAGTCTTTCACACGTTTTGGTGATTATTGCTGGGAGACTTATGCAGAGGTAAATCAAGCTTATAAGGTTAATTCGGATCTACAGGAAGAAAGAACTAAGGTGCTGCATTCCTTAGAAGCGGGCCACTCCAATCTGGCTTGGGTCGGATCTTTGGTTGCTGAGAAAATTGTGCGTGAGCAATTGGAAGAGATGAAGCAATTCGGGATTCATTATGATGTCCTGGTTTGGGAAAGCAATATTGTCAAAGAAGGCTTTTGGGCGAGTGCGTTTGCCTTGCTGCAGCAAACTCAAGTGTTTCATAAAGTAAGCAATGGAAAGTTAAAAGGCTGTTGGGTATTGAAGAATCCGGATGAACTGGAAACGAATGCTGATTCCAATTTTCAAGCAGATAAAGTGCTGGTAAGGTCCAATGGAATTCTAACCTATACAGCTAAAGATATTGCTTATCACCTCTGGAAGTTTGGTCTGCTTAACAAGGATTTTACTTATAAAAAATTTACGGATCGCGTGTGGTCAACTGACCCGCAAGGGATTAAGAAGAAAATTGGGCAAGCGGATGTGGTGATCAATGTAATTGATCAAAGACAGGAATATCCCCAGACTATGGTTAAGCTTGCTTTAGAGGTGCTTGGTTTCAGTGAGCAAGCCGGAAGATTAAAGCACGTAAGTTATGGGGTAGTTTCACTTAGTCCAGAAACGGCAGCGGGGATTGGCATTGATGTATCGAGCGGTAAAAGCGCTTATGCGATGTCTGGGCGTCAAGGGATTGGGATCAAGGTGTCTGAGTTATTGGATCAGATGGAGATTATTATTCAGCAGAAGCGTAAGAGAAACAAAGGCCTTTCGAGCAGAGCGATTGCAGCGGCGGCGATTCGTTATTATTTGTTGAAGTATCATTTGCAGACGGAGGTTGTATTCGATTTACAGCAAGCTACTGAGATTTCGGGGAACTCCGGCGTATATCTTTTATATGCGCATGCGAGAGCTGTTAGTATTATGAACAAAGCATCAAAAATACAATTGTCAGGTGCCAAAAAGCAAGTAATTCTAGCTGGTCTCGAAGTGCAGGAATATCATTTGTTGAGGCAAATCGCTTATTGGCCAGAATCCTTTCAATCGGCAGTTAATCAGCTTTCACCCCATTTGATATGTGGATATGCCTTTGAGCTTGCCAACTTGTTTAATCACTTTTATAGCACCTGTCCCATTCTTAAAGCACCTGCCCATAAAATAGAGCTTCGTATATGGCTGACCCAATTGTTTCAGGAAACGCTGCAAACAGCACTTCAAGTATTAGGTATGCCGACGCCTAAACAAATGTAAAATCTTAGCCATTCGACATGAATTCCGCCAAATTATAAACTAACCTGTCATTTGCGCTTGACATTAGCTGCCAGCAATATTAAAATCAATACAAGTTTATTCAATAGATCAGTGATTCGTTGATGGGACAAAGTAATTCGGATTCGCAACACCAGAGAAGGAAGCCTTAGGCTGCAAGCTTCCGTTGTTGAACGAGTGAAAAGACCTCCTGGAGAACATACTGTGAACGATGAATCCGTAAGGATTTCATTCATTAGCTGTTATGCGTAAGCGGGCGTTAACCGTAAAGTGCGGAAATATGTTGGATTCCGAATTTGGGTGGTACCACGGGTGATTGGATGTTCAATCTCTCGTCCCTGGCTATTATATAGCTAGGGGCGGGGGATTTTTCTATTTTTTAGCGAAAGGGTGATGGCAATGAGTATACAAAAGCCGCGGGGGACGCAGGATATTCTGCCGGGTGTTTCGGAGAAATGGCAGTATATGGAGGATAAGGCGCGAGATCTTTGCCGACGCTTCAATTATAAAGAAATTCGTACGCCTATATTCGAGCATACTGAGCTTTATATACGTGGTGTCGGGGAAACAACAGATATCGTTGAAAAAGAAATGTACACGTTTATGGATAAAGGCGATCGCAGCCTTACTTTACGTCCTGAAGGTACTGCAGGCGTGGTGCGGGCTTATGTCGAGAATAAGCTGCATGGGGAAACCGAGATCAACAAGCTTTATTACATGGGGCCGATGTTTCGTTATGAGCGCCCAATGGCTGGACGGTATCGTCAGCTCCATCAGTTTGGGATCGAAGCGATTGGGGCTACGGATCCGAGTATTGATGCTGAAGTGATCGCTTTAGGTCTTAGTTTCTATAAAGAGGTTGGCTTGAAGGATGTTCGTGTCGAAGTCAATTCTGTGGGAACTCCAGCTTGCCGAGAAGTTTATAAAGCGAAGCTTGTAGAATTCTTCACTCCAATGAAGGACCTACTCTGTGAGGATTGTCAATCTAGGTTATTGCGAAATCCAATGCGAATTCTGGATTGCAAGAAAGATGTGGAGCTGGTAAAGGGAGCTCCGACGATTCTTGAGTATCTGGATGAGGAAAGTCAGACACATTTTGACAAGCTGTTGGTTTATCTCACTGAAATGGACATTCCCTATATCGTTAATCCAAGCTTAGTTCGCGGGCTGGATTATTATACGCATACAGCTTTTGAATATAAAGCTGACGGGATTGGTGCTATTGATACGATTGGCGGCGGTGGCCGATATAATGGGCTAGTTGGCTCGATTGGCGGGAATGATCAGTCAGGAGTTGGCTTAGGTCTTGGTTTGGAAAGAACCTTGTTGATTCTGCAGGCGCAAGAGGTTGAATTACCGATTGCACAGCCATTAGAAATATATTTGGTAGCCATGGGTGATGAAGCAGAAAAAGTGGCAGTAAGACTATTATTCCAATTGCGTCAGAATGGCCATATTGCTGAGAAGGATTATGTAGGTCGTAAAATGAAGGCGCAGCTGAAGTCGGCAGACCGCTTCAACGCTCGTTATGTGGCTATTCTAGGTGAAGATGAGCTGCAAAAAGGTGAGATAATTGTTAAGACCATGGAAACAGGCCAGCAAGTAACTTATCGCTTAGACGAATTTGTAAACAGAATGAAGGAGGAAATATAAAATGTCCATGCTCAAAACACATCATTGCGGTCAAATTAACAAATCACAGGTTGGCGAAACAGTAACATTAAACGGGTGGGTCCAAGTAAGACGCGATTTAGGCGGGGTTTTATTCATTGACTTACGTGACCGCAGCGGGATTGTTCAATTGGTATTCAACCCTGATTTTTCAGGTGAAGCCTTACAGCTTGCAGATAAAGCACGTAACGAATTCGTATTGGCTGTTAAAGGGAAAGTTGTTGAACGCGCCCAAGAAACTAAAAACACAAACCTAGCTACAGGTGATCTAGAAATTCAGGTGACACAGCTTGAAATTCTTAATGCAGCGAAAAACCCGCCATTTTTTATCGAAGATGGCATTGAAATTGATGAGTCTTTGCGTTTGAAATATCGTTATTTGGATTTGCGTCGTCCAGAAATGCAGAAGACTTTGGTGCTGCGTGCGAAGGCTTCGAAGATTTTCCGTGATTTTTTGGATGCTAATGAATTTATCGAAGTGGAAACACCGATTTTGACGAAAAGCTCACCAGAAGGTGCGCGTGATTATTTGGTTCCAAGCCGTGTTCATCCAGGTGAGTTTTTTGCTTTACCGCAATCCCCGCAAATTTACAAGCAATTATTGATGGTTGCTGGGCTAGAGCGTTATTATCAAATCGCACGTTGTTTCCGTGATGAAGATTTGCGCTCAGATCGTCAGCCAGAGTTTACACAGATAGACATTGAGACGTCATTCATGTCAGAGTATCAGCTGCAGGAGCTGATGGAGCAGCTAGTGGCTCGTTTGATTCGTGATACAACGGGCAAAGAGATCTCATTGCCGATTCAGCGTTTGACCTATGCAGATGCGATTAATAAATATGGCTCAGACAAGCCAGATTTACGTTTTGGCTTAGAGCTGAAGGATGTATCCGATATTGTAGCAGAATGTGGAGTTAAAGTTTTTGCTTCCGTAGTTGCTGGCGGTGGTGAAGTAAAGGTATTGAATGCCAAGGGCTGTGCTTCTTGGAGTCGTAAGGAAATCGACGATCTCGGTACATTTGCATCGCGTTATGGTGCCAAAGGTTTAGCTTGGGTCCAAATGAAGGATGGCGAAATGAAAGGTCCAATCGTTAAATTCTTTAGCGAAGCAGACATTGAAGCCATTAAAGAACGTGTAGATGCAGTAGAAGGTGATCTATTGTTATTCTCAGCAGACAAGAAGAAAGTTGTTACGGACGTATTAGGTGCTTTGCGTCTAAGGATTGGTAAAGAATTAGGCTTAATCGATGAATCGCAATTCAAATTCGCATGGGTCGTAGATTTCCCATTACTTGGCTATGATGAAGATGCGAAACGTTATGTTGCTGAACATCATCCGTTCACTAGGCCTAATGAAGAAGATGTGCATTATTTTGATACGGATCCAGGTAAAATTCGCGCCTTAGCTTACGATTTAGTGCTTAATGGTTATGAGGTTGGCGGCGGATCGATGCGAATTTACAAGCGTGAAGTGCAGGAGAAAATGTTTGCTGCATTAGGATTTAGCCCAGAAGAAGCAAACGAGAAATTCGGTTTCTTATTGGAAGCTTTTGAATATGGAACACCTCCGCATGGCGGAATTGCTTTTGGATTTGACCGTTTGGTAATGCTGATTGCAGGACGCACTAATTTACGTGAAACGATTGCCTTCCCGAAAACGGCAAGTGCAACGGATCTGTTAATGGATGCGCCAAGTGAAGTGGATGATAGTCAATTAGAGATGCTTTCGATTAAATTGGCATTGAAGCCAGTGGCTCCTAAAAAGGAAGCATTAGTATAACGAGGTGAGTTTGAATGGCAGTTCATCAATTTTCTAGAACGGAGCTGGCTATCGGTCCAGAAGGGCTGGATGTGCTGAAGAATAGTACAGTAGCTGTGCTTGGTATTGGCGGGGTGGGATCTTTTGCTGCTGAAGCCTTAGCTCGAAGTGGAATCGGACGGATTATCATGATTGATAAAGATGTAGTGGATATTACGAACATCAACCGTCAGCTGCATGCATTATTGACGACTGTAGGTCAGCAAAAAACAGAGTTAATGAAGGAACGGATCGCATTGATCAATCCGGAATGTGATGCTGTAGCACTGCAGATGTTCTATACAGAAGAAACCTGTGAGCAGGTTTTCGCTTATCCATTGGATTATATAGTGGATGCATCGGATACGATTAGCTATAAAATTCATTTGATCAAGGAATGTTTAGCTAGAAAAATCCCGCTTATCTCCTGCATGGGAGCGGCGAACAAAACCGATCCAACGCAGTTTAAGATAGCGGATATCTCGAAAACCTCCATGGATCCTATGGCGCGTGTCATTCGCACGAAGCTGCGTAAAGAAGGCATTAAAAAAGGCGTTAAGGTTGTTTTCTCAACCGAAATACCGGTTAAGCCTCGTGAGGATGTTACGGAGCAAATCGTTCCAGAAAATGCACCTGATCGACGCAAAGCACAGCAACCTCCGGCTAGTAATTCATATGTACCGCCAGTAGCTGGCTTTATCATGGTCAGTGCGGTAATAAAAGATTTGTTGGAAGCAGCTGAAAAGAAGGCATAAGCTGAACCAGTATGAACCACCTGATATTCCTTTCCTTTGATTAATGGAAAGCGAGATCAGGTGGTTTATTTCTTTTGAGCGTTATCCCTTAAGCTCAGTCGTTGATAAAAAGGCCAAATTTAACGGCTTACAGGAATGCTGAGGCAAAGGGATAACGCTCAAATAGAATGCATGGCTGGCATAAATTCTTGAAGGCTAGTTGTTGGTTTTTAGAGGGAACTGTGATACGATTTTTAGGTATTATATGAATTGGGGTGTAAGCGTTATGGATTTATTTACCTATCAGTCCTCTCAGGATACGGGAGGCAAGCTGCTGGCGGATCGAATTCGTCCAACAACGTTGGATGATTATATAGGGCAAGAGCATATTGTAGGACCGGGGAAGCTGCTGCGTCGTGCCATTATTGCGGATCAGGTGAGCTCGATTTTACTATATGGCCCACCAGGAACTGGAAAAACTACGCTAGCTCATGTCATCTCCAATAGTACCAAAGGGGAGTTTATCAAGCTTAATGCGGTTGATGCAACAGTTAAGGATGTTCGCGAGGTTATCGAAGTGGCTAAGCAGAATAAATCGCTTTATGGCAAGAAAACGATCCTTTTTCTAGATGAAGTCCATCGCTTTAATACTGCAAGGCAGGATGCGTTGTTGCCTGCGGTTGAGCAGGGGATTATTATTTTTATTGGGGCAACGACGGAGAATCCGTTTCACCATGTGAATGGAGCGCTGCTCTCGCGCTCAACGCTGTTTGAGCTGAAGGCGCTGACGCATGAGCATTCGCTGATAGCGATGCGCCGCGCGCTCGAAGACCGTGAGCGCGGCTTGGGCTTTTTGCCGCTCATGGCAGAGCCAGAAGCGCTGCAGCACATCGCCCGCATGGCAAACGGCGATATCCGCCGTTCGCTCAATGCGTTGGAGCTCGCAGCGCTCACAACGCCGTCCCAGCCGGACGGCACGATCCAACTCACGCTCGAAGTAGCGGAGGAATCGATTCGCCGTCCGACGGTGAAAGCGGACGAGTCCACGCAGTACGATGTGCTCTCGGCCTTTCACAAAAGCGTGCGCGGCTCAAGCGACGCCGCCTTGTTCTGGTTCCTCTATGCCGTGGAAAAGCTTGGCATGGACCCGATGACCTTCCTGCGCCGGCTTATCGTCGCATGCAGCGAAGACATTGGCCTTGCCAGCCCGCAGGCGATGGTCCAGGCCGTCACCGCAATGGACGCCTATCACAAAATCGGCTTCCCAGAGTCCAAATACATCATTGCTCAGGCGATTCTCTTCGCAGTTGAATGCCCTAAATCCAATGCGATCCCGATCGCCATTGACCGTGCGATGAAAGCGATGGATCGGATGAAGTCGGCTGAGGTGCCGATGCATTTGCGCGATACCCATTATAGCGGGGCAGAGAAGCTTGGCCATAAAGGCTACAAATACCCGCATAATTACCCGAATCATTATGTGGATCAAACCTATCTGCCGGATGAATTGCAGGAGGAAAGCTTTTTCATAGCTTCCGAGCAAGGCATGGAAGAAAAAATGAAGCAAAACCAAGCAACACGTAAAAAACCGAGCGCTCCAAACCGATGATAGAGTAAGAGGTTAAATCGATAGATTAGGTTTTAATTTTACGTAGGTATTTTGCTAGGAGGAACATATGGATAACAAAAAGGTCCGTGCTTGGATTTACTATGATTGGGCGAATTCGGCTTTTGCGACGACAATGATGGCTGCAGTACTGCCGATTTTTTATGTGGATACGGCTGCATTGACATTAGGAGATTCGAATCTTGCTTTGTCCTATTGGGGATTTACTCAGACAATCGCGATGCTGATCGCAGCCCTAATAGCCCCAATTCTCGGTGCATACGCCGATTATTCCGGAACCAAAATGCGCTTCCTGCGTGTTTTCTCTTTAATGGGAATACTAGCTTCTGGACTGTTCGCATTGATAGGCGAGGGTGATTATATATTAGCGTCGGTATTATTTATCATCGGGTCAATTGGTTATTCCAGTTCATCTGCATTCTATGATGCTCTTTTACCAGATTTGGTACCTCCAGAAAAGCGAGATATGATATCTTCCAAAGGATTTGCTTTTGGTTATATTGGTGGAGGCTTGCTGCTAATTGTAAATCTAGTAATGATCCAGACACCTCAAGTTTTCGGATTTCCAAATAAACTCGTAGGTGTTCATGTAGCCTTTATCACTGTGGCGGTTTGGTGGTTTGTATTCTCACTCCCGTTGTTTAGGCGGGTAAAAGATATACCTTTGAACACGGGTAAGAAAGTTAAAGAGTATACAGCGATTGCTTTCGCACGTACATGGGGTACTTTAAAGCATATTTCACGATACCCGGAGCTGTTTAAGTTTATTGTCGCTTTTTGGTTTTTTAATGATGGAATTAATACGATTATTACAATGGCGACGACATACGGTAAAACCATTGGGATTGAAACCTCGGATTTGATTACAGCACTAATCATCACTCAATTCGTTGGAATTCCTTTTACGCTAATATTCGGTAAAATAGCGGAACGCCTTGGCTCCAAACGCTCGCTCTACATATCCTTATTCGTTTATATGCTGATTGTCATTTTAGGATATTTTATGACCAGTGCTTTACACTTCTACATACTTGCATTTATGGTTGGGCTGGTGCAAGGGGGAAGCCAAGCGATTGCCAGATCGATCTTTAGCCAGATGGTCCCGAAGGGGCGCTCGTCTGAATTTTTTGGCTTCCTTAACGTCTCCAGCCGGTTTTCTTCTATATTAGGTCCGTTTGTTTTCTCAATGGTTAGTTTGCTTACGGGCTCAGCACGATTTGGAATCCTTTCACTTTTCTTATTCTTTGCTGTAGGGATCCTGCTGCTAATGAAAGTCAATCTCGAAAAAGGCGCAAAAGAAGCGATCTAAGCTTCCGCCTAAATCGCTCCATCCCGATCACCAGAAGCTGGGATCCGCATATTTAATTTCCAGTCCTTCTTCACAAGAGAGTCCTGTTTCATAAGAAAGATTGCCAATGGCTGCTTGCAGATCTTGGTCGTCTTTTTCTTTTTGTTGCTTGTTTTCTTGGAGAAAGTTTAACGCCACGCGCATGACAGTTATGCCGTCCGTTAATGCAGGATTCCACATGTCCCAAACACTTGAAGTGTAGGATTGATTCTCCAGTGCGGGATGAAACCATTCTTTACGAGCTTCATTTAAATAATCGTGATGTGTGAGAATACGTTTAAAAACCATAGGTTCTATTTGATTAAAAGTTAGGATACGTTTGATTCCACTAGGATCGTGAAATATTTTCTGAGCCTGAATCATATCCTGGTAAGCCTTGTTCCAATCTGTTTCCTGTACCTCGCTGGTTAGCTCTGGATACAATTGCTGGGCAATTCGATTGAGCATCGGTAAGGTTCCCACTGGCATCTGATCCCCGATATAAACCTGCTTCCAAACAGGCGTTTTCCAGGTTTCCAGATTAAGCTTTCGTTTCACAATCAAGGTATCCATGGCAACTTCAAAATGCTGATGATCCCATTTCTTAAATCCCGAGCGATAAAATACATATGGATGCATATTCCGATCCAGCACATGGTGCATTAGAAAGCCGAGCACATAAACCAGTGCAGGGTCATCCATTCTCTTACCTTGTACGGCATGAACCATCTCTACGAGATTAGGTCCACATTCTGTGCTATGCATCGCGCTGCCTAGCTTATTCATCTTCTTATCTCGCTGCCATGGCCAAAAATTATGATAAAATAAAAAATCCGGCCCCTGACAGCCCAAATTAAATGTATTCAGCAGCTTCGGCTGTTCCAGGATGTGATTTAGTTGAAGCTCTTGCAGAACTTCCTGTCCAAAAATCAAGTGCGCCCATATATTCGGCATTGGTTAGGCTCCCTTTTAAGTTGTAATCCCTTATGATTAGGATACCATTTACTAAATAGAAGGGGAAATATAAGTTGGGCTTACTCAAAAAGAACTCCGAAGGCTTGAGAATTCGAAAAAAATGAAAGCGGTAACAAAACTTTGATTGAAAAACATTAACGTTAATGATAA
The DNA here is from genome assembly GCF_009728935.1 of Paenibacillus psychroresistens. GTDB lineage: Bacteria > Bacillota > Bacilli > Paenibacillales > NBRC-103111 > Paenibacillus_AC > Paenibacillus_AC psychroresistens. Next base: position 2,564,018 of record NZ_CP034235.1, read on the forward strand.
TCTTGTTGTAGAATAACATTAACGTTAATGTAATTATACATAGTGGTGAAAAAAACAATATCAATGCATATTTCGGTTTAGGGAAGTTAGCAGTTACAACACAAATTCGGTGGATACATCAATGTTAAAACCGAAAGTATTATCGTATTGAATAAATTATTTCATTTAACCGTAGATTAGCAAAAATCGAGGATTCTATGCAGGCAGATTCCTTGCTGCTTTGTTATCTAGATTATTATCAATAATGTTCTTCGTTAATGTAAGAATGGATCCTCAAGCACTTGCGATAATCATCGTGTGCTTTTTCATTGGATTGATTGAATAAGCGGGAGAGGAGGGCTTTAAGATGGGCTTCGTTATTTATTAAAGACTATAAGGAGGAGAATGATCAGTGAAAATTAATAAAACGCGTTGGATATCAGCATTTCTAATTTTATTCCTTACTTTATCTTTCATACCGGGGGTATTCCCGGCACAGAAAGCCTCAGCAGCAAGCAATACGGGAAAATTTTATAATTCGATTAACAATATGGGTAATGATCCTTGGGTAGTATACAAAGATGGTTACTATTATTTAATTGAGAGCGTAGGCGGCGGCTTGTGGGTGACAAAATCCCCCTCAAACAGTCTTACGAGAATCGCCACAGAAGGGACCCGAGTTAATATTAAAGCTTTCCCTACAGGTTCTGGCGCCAACTGCACTGGAGTTTGGGCACCTGAGCTTCACTTTCTAAATAACAAGTGGTATGTGTACTACGCAGCAACCACCTGTGACGACAACAACAATAATCATCGTATGTTTGTGCTGGAAAGCAATTCTTCCGATCCTCAGGGATCTTATACGGATAAAGGCAAAATTGCTGCGACGACTGATCGATGGGCGATTGACGGACACGTATTCACGTACAATAGTCAAATGTACATGGTTTGGTCGGGTTGGGCTGGGACCACGTCGGGTGGAGCACAGAACACTTATATCGCTACGATGAGCAATCCATGGACGATATCTGGAGATCGGGTACTGATCGCTTCCCCGACTTACAGTTGGGAAAAGATTGGAGGGCCGGACTACATCAATGAAGGCCCTACCGTTTTGATTCGAAACGGCAAGGTCAACATCGTCTATTCCGCGAGTGGAAGCTGGACTGACGATTATTGTTTGGGTTTACTGACTAACTCGACTGGTAATCTAATGAATCCCGCAAACTGGGTCAAAAAGTCCACACCGGTATTCTCAAAGACAAGCGATGTATTCGGTCCTGGGCACGCGTCATTCACCAAATCGCCCGACGGTACGGAGGACTGGATCGTGTACCATTCGGCAAGAAAATCCGGTTCCGCTTGGGATCGCATTATGAATCTTCAAAAATTCACCTGGAATACGGACGATACACCTAATTTCGGCACTCCAATCTCGCCGACTGTTCGTCAAACTGCGCCATCAGGCGAACCAGCTTGGAACGATTACGGATGGGGAGATTCCAGCTCGGGAACCTTGGAAATCGGGAATTGGACGCATCTTAGTACGAACTCGATTCGAAGTTATAATCTTGGCAGCGGTTTCAAACAAGTTTTCCGCGGGGATGTAAATCAAACATCTTACACACTATCCGCCGATGTGAAGTGGCTGAAAACCGGAACGGTCTCTCCTAATCCGAAATATGGGATATATGCGAACTATAAGGATTCAAGTAATTACGTAATGGCAATGATCGATAAGAATCTTGGTGTGCTTGCCACGTATGCCATTGTAGGCGGCGTCGCACAGGCTTGGCAAAATACAGCATTACCTCCCGGCACCAACTTAAACAATGCCAATAACATTAAAGTCGTTAAGGATGGTAACAACTTCTACTTCCATGTAAATAACAATCTTCTACAAGTACGGAGCTTAGCAATTTCCAACGGGCAAATCGGAATGGTGACTGAAGACACCCAAGCTGAATACACGAATTTCGCCGTTACGGCGAATGCCACCCGGTATTACAAGATTCTAAATAAGAAAAGCGGTAGAGCATTATCCGTTGAGGCCGGCGGAACAACGAACGGAAGCCGGAGTATTATTTGGGACTTCATCTCGGCTGATGATCAATATTGGCAAGTACTGAGTAATGGAAATGGTACGGTGCGATTCTTGAATAAGAAAAGTGGTCGCGCACTCTCCATTTTATTAGGTGGAACATCGAATGGCTCCACAGTGCATATATGGGATTATCTATCTGCCACGGATCAACATTGGTCAATTTCTCAGGGAAGTACCGGCTATTTGAAAGTATTGAACGCAGCAAGCAATCGCGCACTTTCCTTAGTGAGTGGTGGAACTGCGAACAATACGTATGCGCATCTTTGGGATTATCTTGGTGGAGTTGATGATCAAGATTGGTCTATCATTTTAACGTAATTCAATATTAAAGGGAGGTGCAAGTGGTTATGACGAAAAAAGGTTATAAGTGGTTAGGTGGAACGCTATTTTTCTTTTTAATTCTTTTGACAATGGCAAGTTCCGTTTTCGCATCAAATGTTCTTAAGGATGATTTTTCAAATATAGCAGGTTGGGATAAACAAGGAGTTGTTGTTAATTTAACCCAAGCATGGGAAGGTTCCATGTTGCAAGATCCTTCGGTTCTCTATAACCAGGGTGGAGGGGCTTTGTTTAAAATGTGGTATGGAGCCTCCGGAGGCGGCATAGGATATGCTTCTTCTAATGATGGGGTCACTTGGACCAAATATGCTGGGAATCCCATTTTGGCAAATGGTCCCAACGGTGCAATTGATGATGGCGCAACAACTGTGCCTAGTGTTGTCTATAAGGATGGTATCTATCACATGACTTATATGATACACGATAATCAAGTTGCAAGAATAGCTTATGCATACGCAACCAACCCTCAAGGTCCTTGGACCAAATTTGGTGCAATTCTATCTCCGACGTTGGCATGGGAAGATAATTTTCTCTATAATACTTCATTAATGTATGACAGTGACAATGGTATATGGAAAATGTGGTACACGGCAGGTAAAATTGCCTCTGCCGGTGGTGAACCAGAATTCATTTGTTATGCAACAGCAACTTCAATAACGGGGCCATGGACAAAATACAGTGGTAATCCCCTCATAAGTCCGATGGCGGATGGGCGAATCTAGGTATTGGAGGTCCTAATGTTTTAAAGAAAAATAATTTGTACTATATGTCTGTTGTGGGTTGGCAAAATGATTACCCTTCACGCGGTGGCAGACTAGTTTCAACCGATGGAATTAATTGGAACTTAACGCGTGACAAAATGCAAATTGACCTTGGAAATGCCGGAACATTTGAAGATGATATGATATATAGGCAGTACATCGTTAATGTAAATGGCACGGAGTATTTGTATTATAATGCGAAGGACAAACAATCCGGATGGAACGAGAGAATAGGGTTAGCGAAATGGAATAATAGTATACCGCTAATAAATCCAGCGAAGTGGTCAAAAACATTTGGCGCCAATTATGCTGGAGGCGGCACATTTACCATAGATGCTGGAAGGTTGAAAACAATGGGTGTGGCGCCTTCCGGTAGTAGTCAAGTCTTACAAGGAAATGTCAAAATAAATACGCCTAACTATTCGTTTTCAGTAGATGTCACACCAATTAGCACATCGAAAGACAATTCATTGCATATTAGAAGCACTAATCTTAATAACTATTATTATGCGGGTATTGCATCTTGGGGAGGGAAGTATGCAATTGGAAAAATTGTAAATGGCGTTAATACGAAGTTAGTGTCTACGGGATTAGATTCACAAATAAGTTATAATACCACTTACAAATTAAAGTTAGTTGTATCGGGAACAACAATTCAACTTTATGACAACGGTACACTGGTGTTAACAGCATCGGACAATTCGCTTAATCCTTCATCTAGTTATGTGGATCTACAAACAACAAGTTCTGCGGGGCAAGCTTATTTTGACAATGTATCGGTTGATGACACAGGTATTTATGATCCAACAAAGTATTATAAAATTATTAATAAGCTGAGTGGTAAAGCATTATCCATCTCTGCCGGAGGAACTTCTAACGGAAGCCCTGCGATTCTATATGCTTTCGTTAATGCAGATGATCAACTATGGCAAATCGTCGATGTTGGAGGTGGCTACAATAAATTAATTAATAAGAAGAGCGGCAGAGCCCTTTCTATTGTCTCAGGAGGTACAACCAATGGTTCTCAAGCTCATTTGTGGGATTTTGTAAATGCCACAGATCAAAAATGGAGTATTAGTGCAGCCAGTACAGGATATTTTAAGATATTAAATCAAAACAGCTTACGAGCACTATCCTGTGTAAATGGTGCAATGGCCAATAATACTCTTCTTCACCTATGGGATTATCTTGGAAACAATCCTGATCAAGATTGGACGATTGTACCACAATAAAAAAATCTCTGGAAATTGTGAAGTATCATGAAATAGAATTCTTGCATAGCAAGAATTCTATTTTTCTTTGAATTGACTGTATAAGTAACAAATGGTACGCTCTTGATAGCAATGGAATGCAAGATATTGCAAGGGAGCTTATAAAATGGCAGATTCGAGAATAACAAGAGTAACGCTTAAGGATATAAGCTTAAAGACTGGTTATACGATAAACACAGTTTCTAGAGCTCTGAAGAATAAAGATGATATTTCAACCCAGACAAGAGAACTAATTCAAAAGACAGCTAAAGATATGGGTTACATAAACAACTCATTGGCCAGCTCTTTGAGATCAGGTTCAACAAAAACAATAGCTATCATATTAGGAGATATCTCTAATCCACATTTTGCAATTATGGTGAAAGAAATTGAAAAATCAATCAGAAAACATGGTTACGTTTCCCTAGTAATCAATACGGAAGAAAATAGTGAGTTAGAAGAGCAAGCAATCAACTCCGCTCTAGGAAAGCAAGTAGACGGGATTATTATTTGTCCAGTTCAAAAGAGTGTTGATAATATTGAATACTTAAAAAGAACAGGGATACCTTTTGTTTTACTTGGGCGAAGATTCGAGCGTACAGATTTCGATTATGTCATTTGTGATGATACCAATGGCGGGTATTTGGCTACGAAGCATCTTTTGGAAAAGGAGCACAAACGGATCTTGATTCTTAAAGGACCTGACTATATATCCAGCGCAAAAGATAGACTTGATGGTTATGTAAAAGCTATGAATGAGCATCATATGGAGATCGACAATGAACTGATTCAAGAGGTTGGTGTTGTCTCAGGCGACAGCAGGCAGGTTATAAAGAGAGTTTTAGATGAAGGCATCCAATTTACAGCAGTAGTCGCTTTTAATGATATGATGGCATGGGAAGTAATATATACCTTGAACAGAAGAGGGTATAAGGTGCCCGACAATATCGCAGTGGTAGGTTTTGATAACATACAGTCTAGATTCTTCTTTCCGTTTCCACTTACTACCATTGCCAATTCAAAAAGCAAAATGTCTAAACGGGCTGTGGACATATTACTCAAAAAAATAAATGATCCGAAATCACATACGATATTTAATGAAATTATTCAAACTCAGCTAATTGTAAGAGACAGCACCTAAAAGGATTCATCATAACCTGGAAGATCATGATAAATGACTTTCAGGTTTTTTTGCGTGGAAAAGGAATAGACATTACGAAATAAATTTGTTATTATTACATTAACAGTTACATTAACGTTAATTAAGTTTTTTTATGATGAGAGCGAAGCATCTTAATACTAGATTAGGAAGTGCGTTTAGAAGATGGAAGTTAAGAAAATCAAATTAAAGGATGTAGCCCTAAGGACAGGATTTACGATTAATACAGTATCCAGAGCTTTAAAAAATAAAGAAGAAATATCTTTATCTACAAGGAAAGTCATTCAAGAAACGGCTAAATTAATGGGCTATTTCGTAAATACAATAGCAAGTTCATTAAGATCAGGCTTTACGAAATCTATTGCAGTAATTATTGGAGATATTTCGAATCCTCACTTCGGGATTACGGTTAAGGAAATTGAAGTCCTAGCGCGGAAACGCGGATATACCATTTTTATTATTACCACAGAAGAAGATGATCATCTTGAAGAAAAGGCTATTCAGTCTGCTATCTCCCAGAATGTAGATGGTATTATTATATGTCCGACGCAACGAGGAATTGAAAACATTCACTTTCTGCAGAAAACGGGAATTCCTTTTGTTCTATTGGGCCGTCGATTTGAAGAAGAACATGACATTGATTATGTTGTGTGTGACGATGTAAATGGCGGGTATATAGCAATAAAGCATTTGTTGGATATAGGAAGAAAAAAAATCCTGTTTCTAAATGGACCCTCTTATATTTCTAGTGCTAGAGACCGGCTTCAGGGTTATAAATTGGCACTTCAAGAAGCTGGTGCTTCATTTGATCCTGCACTAATAAGGGAGATAGGGGTTACTGCGGGCGAATCTCGTAATGAAATAAAAAAACTGCTGCAGGATGGAATAGAGTTCGACGGCATTTTTGCTTTTAGTGATATGATGGCTTGGGAAGCAATCTATATGTTAAATTTAAAGGGTTTTAGTGTTCCTAAAGATTTCTCTGTGGTTGGTTTCGATAATATCCAATCACGATTCTATTTTCCAATGCTGCTAACAACTGTAAGCAACTCTAAAACCACAATGTCGCGAAGAACAATTGATATTTTACTTCGAAAAATAAAGGATCCGCTAATTAAAAACAAATTTTGTGAAGTTCTCGAAACTCGATTAATCATTAGAGAAAGTACATAACTTGGAGGATTAGATGATAAAGTTATTTGTAAGCGATATCGACGGAACTTTACTAGATAGTAATAAAAACATTAAAAAATCGGATATAGAAGCTATAGTTGCTATGAATGAATCAGGGATAGAGTTCTGTCTAGCCTCAGGTCGCATGTATAGTGAAATCATAAATATTATGAATCAGATAGGCGGGAATTATCATGCAGTCTGCCAGAACGGAGCTTCCATATATGATAAAAATGGTAAACTAATAGCCGCAAGGGTATTCAATAATACGATAATAAAATCGATTATTACTTCCGTTTTATTACTGTTTCCTGAACTTGTAACTATCACATGTACATCAAGCGATAATTATGTGATTGAATACAATAATGAAGCCATAAGAGTAGGCGAGAGGTTCTTAACTCCGTTAAAGGAAAATAGAGAGCTGCTTGAGGATATAGAAAAAGGTTCAAATATAACTAAATTATCTATATATGGAAATGTAATCGCTCTCCAAAAACTATTAAATTATCTAAATGAGAGATTTGGCGATAATATAACAGCCTTTTTTTCAGATCCGGATGGGATTGATATTATGCCTAGGAATGTAGATAAGGGATCGGGAATAGCCATTTTAATTAATTCTATAGGGATTTTTCCTGATGAACTAGCTTGTGTAGGAGATTCATTCAATGATCTTGCTATGTTTAACTGTACACCAAATAGCTTTGTAATGAACAAGAGTCATCCAGAGCTTAAGCAATCAGCAAAGTTTACAGTCATGTCAGTTGCAGAAGCTATTAAAACGGCAATAACCCTATAATTCATAGCAAAGACGTCATCGAAAAGGGATGGCGTATTTAAGATTGCCTTTCATTTTGAAGAGTTTATCTCATAATGCTGTGCAAACAAAAAAGTATTGACAATAATAAAGAATCGATGGTATCGTTTAATTAACGTTAATGTTAACATTAATGTTGTCGAAAATGAATGATCTAACAAGTATGCTAATTCTTATTTTACTTAGAGAGAGGACAGTGCATTAGTAATTTTATTCATGATAATGTATTCGCCAAAACAAAGCTATTCTCAAAAAAACAAAATGGAGGAAAAATGAAATGACAACTTTAAAAAACATACCTGAATCTATGAATATTCCTTTATTTATTGGAGCTGGAAAAATCGAATACGGGCAAAAAGCGATTCCCACTCCTGGACCAGGGCAGATTCTTCTGCAAGTGAAAGCAAACGCACTTTGCGGTTCCGATAGAACTCAATTCTATGATGGTTCAGAGACGACTCCAGGTCATGAAGCCTCAGGTATTGTGGCAGCTGTTGGGGAAGGTGTCCAAATAACTATTGGTACACCTGGAGTAGTATTTCTAATGGATTTCTGCGGTGAGTGTCGCAGCTGCAAGAAAGGGTTTACCAATCAATGTTTTAACAAACGGGCTGACTATGGATTTACACATGATGGGGGCTACACTCCTTATATAGTTGTGAATGAAAATGTATTCTATCCAACTGATCCTTCCATTCCGTTGTCAGAAGCAACAATAATACTGGACATTATGGGTACTGGCGGACATTCTATCAAGCGAGCTCAACTCGTTCACAAAGATATCAGTTCGATTCTGATCGCAGGTGCAGGTCCGATAGGTTTAGGCGTGCTTGCAATGGCTAAAATATTGCTCGGCAAAGAAATCCCAGTATTTATTATGGATTTTGTTCAGTATCGTTTGGATCTAGCTGAGCAAATGGGGGCGATTCCCATTCATCTTGGAAATAAATCTTTGGTTGAATCGATTCAAGCTGCGGGTTTTACGGGTATTGATGTTGCCATTGATACCAGTGGAAAAACTTCAGCTCGTCAGTCTTCTTTGGATATTTTAAACCAGAGAGGAGTGCTCATCTGCGTCGGACACGGGGAGGAATTGCACCTGAAGGTATCAAGCGACCTTATTGCGACTGAACGGAGTGTACTAGGCAGCGAATATTTTCAATACCATGAACTCGCGGAAAACCATGAATTGTTAAAACAACATTTACCCTACCTCAGCCAAATCATTACCCATCGATTTGGATTAGACCAAATTCAAGAAGCTTACGAGCTGTTCTTCCAAGGAGATACTGGGAAGGTGATTATCGAGCAATGACTAGACAAGGTAAATTGAAAGTAGCATTAGTTGGAGCTGGTGGAACAACAGACGGGAAAGGGTTATCAGGTGGATTCAAGTCTCCGGGTAGCTGGGGACACCAGCATGCGCGTATCTTCTCAACTCGACCTGATGTCGATTTTTGTGCGATCGTTGGACGTGATCCTGAGAAGACTCAAAGAAAAGCAATTGAATACGGTACCAACTCTTATACAAGCATTTCAGATATGCTGGAAAAGGAAACACCTGATTTAGTCAGCATGTGTCTCCCCAATCAGGACCATTTCAAAGCAACGCTGCAAGTCATTCAAGCGGGATTTCCGTTGTTGGTTGAAAAACCGCTTGTTTTCGATTTAAAAGAAGCGGATATACTTTTGAACGAAGCAGCGAAACGGAACCTATTTTTTGCGATTAACTTAAATCATCGCTTTGCAAAGCCTGTCCAGCTAGCCTATGATGCGATTAAGAATGGGAAATTGGGAGATCTGACTTTTGCGTCTTGGAGATTCGGAGGAGAGGGTGCAAGTGAACATCCTCATGCCAATTTAATCGAAACCCAATGTCATGGGATTGATATGCTAGAGTACCTATGCGGACCAATAGAATCCGTTATGGCGGAAATGACGGATAAGACAGGAGGCGGTTTCCGCACATTGTCACTGGCTTTGAAATTTACGAATGGGGCAGTTGGAAGCTTGATTGGAACCTATGATTCTTCCTATGCCTATCCAGATACCCAACGTGTTGAGCTAGACGGAACGAAGGGTCGTATTGTAATCCACGATACAGTTAAGCGCTATACGTACAATGGTTTAGGCAATGAACTCGGTGAAGTTTGGGAAGCAGGTTATTTTAACGATGAGGATCGGGATTTCCACCGAACTTTTGATAATCATATTGATAAGTTATTGCAAGCATTGCGAGCAGGAGAACAACCGCCTGTCCATGCAAAAGCGGGTTATCGTGCGTTATTGGTTGCCGATGCAGCAATACGTTCCTATCAAAGCGGGAGCCGCATTAAAATATAAAGAATAGGAGAATGACCGGTGACAAACTACAACTCAGATAGAGTACTTAAAACGACTTATAAATATCAGAAAGTATCCAATATTCCGGTATCCAATGTTAAGATTTCCGACAAATTTTGGGCACCTAAGCTAAAAGTATTACGAGAAGTATCCATAAAAGATATTCTAGATAAATTTGAAAGCGATGGTGCTTTTAGAAATTTTGATTTTGTGCGAGAAGGGAAGGGCGGGTATCACTGTGGTGAGCCTTGGTTTGATGGCCTAATTTATGAAACAATACGGGGAGTAGCGGATATTCTCGCTGTGGATTATGATGCAGAAACGGATCAGAGAGTCGATGAAATAATTGAGAAGGTTGCTCAGGCACAGGATGCAGTGGGTGACGGATATATCAACACATATACATTGCTAGACCGACCAAACCAACGTTGGGGTGACAATGGGGGTAATTTAAGATGGCAGCATGATGTCTATAATGCAGGATGTCTGGTTGAAGCAGGTGTTCATCACTATAAAGCGACAGGTAAAATATCATTGCTTGAGGTTGCGGTCAAATTTGCAAATCATATGAGCGAGTTAATGGGACCTTCTCCCAAACGGAATATAGTACCTGCCCATTCCCTTCCAGAAGAGGCATTACTCAAACTCTATCAGTTAGCAATGGATGAACCGAAACTGGCGGAGAAACTTAGCAGCCCTTTTATTGCATCGGAGTATCTAGATTTGGTGAAGTTCTGGATTGAAAACCGGGGGAATCATGAGGGGAGACCTTCGTGGGAGGCCTATTCACAAGATCATAAGCCTTTAATGGAACAGGACGAAGCCGTTGGGCATGCTGTTCGTGCAACCCTCTTATATACAGGATTAACCTCTCTTTATTTAACTACCGGTGAAAAAAAGTATGTTGAAAAAGCTAAGGAGCTCTGGAACAATATCTCCTATCAGAAATCGCATATAAGTGGTGGGATAGGAGCTGTACATCTGGAAGAAAAATTCGGCGAAGCCTATGAACTTCCCGATAATGGATATTTGGAAACGTGTGCAGCAGTTGGTATGGGTTATTTTAGTTGGAACCTTTTCTTGGCATCTGGTGAAAGTAAATATATCGATACGTTAGAAAACATTCTTTACAACATATTGTTAGCTGGACGTTCCATGAATGGTCATAAATATTCTTATGAGAATCCACTTGTCAGCAATGGCGCGCATAATCGCTGGGAATGGCATAATTGTCCGTGCTGTCCGCCGATGCTTGTTAAGATGCTGCCAGAATTAGCGTCATTCATCTATGCGTTCGATCACGAAGGGGTCTTCGTCAATCTCTATGTAGAAGGCGAAGCTGAGGTTACTATTGGGGACGTGAAGGTCCATCTATTGCAGAAAACGACTTATCCTTGGGATGGTTCGGTTGGAATTGTTGTATCACCTGCACAAGCTGCTTCTTTCAAAGTACGTACTCGAGTTCCCGAGTGGTGTGATAACTATTCGATCAAAGTTAATGGAGATTCAATAAATTATACGACCATCAACGGATATGCTGTTATCGATAGGGAATGGAAGAGCGGTGACGTGATCCAACTAGATCTTGTAATGCCCGTTATGTTAATCGAAGCCCATCCTTATGTGAAATCCCATGTTAACAAAGTGGCAATCAAACGAGGACCCATGCTGTATTGTCTTGAGTCAATGGACAATGAAAAGTATGTGATCAAGCGAGGAGCCGCTCAATATACTCGTGAGTCTCTAGATAAAGAGGGCACGAAAAGTAAGCTGCCGGTAGCTCCTGCTTTTGAATTGGAGTATTTGGATGACTTCTTTGATGGGGCAGTAATTATTCGTACGAAGGACGTAGAGGATAATGATATTACAGCAATTCCGTACCCTTATTGGAATAACAGATCGCGTGGCTCTATGACTGTCTGGTTGCAGCTAGAGAGGCCGATAGACTTGCTTGGATGGGAAAATCGACTATACAGGAAAGTAAAACCACATATTACGGATAAATAGGTATTAACTAATCTAAAAGGAGCTGTATGGTTTCGCAGCTCCTTCAAGAGTTCTTAAGTGATAAATTCTACGTCTGTGGCACTCCTGATCTGTTTCATAATGTCAGTATGATTTTGTCTTTGTAGATTTTTATGACGACATTATCACTGACTGACGAAAGTATTTTAAAAATGGTTGACAAAAATAAAGCATTAAGATATGTTGTTATTAACGTTAATGTTAATGTTAATGTTCATTCAGTATTCTAATGTAAAGTCATGATAAATGAAGGGGCGATGTCTGGCAGAATACTGAAAAGCTTATTTTTCATTATTTCAATTATGGGGAGTTATTTCACGATTACGATTTGAGCTTTTAAAAATTGGGAGGGACTTATAAATGAAAAGAACGATATCTCTTGTCATGGTAGTGTTATTCACGTTTTCTATCCTCTTAGCCGGTTGTGCTAGTAAAGATGAGAGCACACAAACCCCAGTCAGTTCTGTAAGCGTTTCCGATTCACCAGCAACTACAGCTCCAATAGCAACTACAGCTCCAACAGTTACTGAAGAAAAGAAGGAGCCAGTCACGTTAACCTACTCAGGTTGGGGAAGTCCTGGTGAAAGGAAAGCAACTCAAGATGCAATTAATGGTTTTATGAAGAAATATCCTTGGATTACAGTTAAATATATGAATATTCCAGATGAGAATGGCTCCTATGACACCAAGATGACAACAATGCTAGCAGCTAATCAGGCTCCAGATGCCGCCCTGTTCCATGGCAGTCTCGGATTGGTTTGGGCAGAACAGGGAAAATTGTTGAATATTATGGATTTTCTGAACAAGGATTCTGAAATAACTCCAGCTGATATTCTGCCTCAGGCATTCTATTGCTGGGAAAAAGAAAAATGTATGGGAATGAATGGTGCTATTGAGGCCTTTGGACTTTTCTACAATAAGGACATGTTCAAGGATGCAGGTGTTGCAGATCTGCCAACATCAGCTGACAAGGCATTGACTTGGGAGCAATTTGTTGAGGTCTGCCAGAAGCTTACCTTGGATACAAAGGGAAGGAATGCACTTGACCCGAACTTTGACTTTAAGAATATTAAACAGTTCGGAGTAAATTTCGGAACTTGGGCATACAATCAATTTGTTTATATGAATGGTGGCTCATTACTTTCCGATGATGGTACAACATTCAATTTGAATCAGCCTGAGGCAATTGAAGGTATACAGAAATTGTCCGACCTCATGAACAAATATCATGTAATGCCTTCCCCGGCTCAGCAGAAGAATATTGCAGGTGCAGCTACAGCATTGCTATCTAAGAAGGTGGCTATAGCTTTTGACGGTCAATGGGCTTTGCAGGATTTAACGATTGCTAAAGTTAATTTAGGCGTTGGCATTGTTCCTAAATTGAATAAAGTGGCGACTATGACACTGGGTGATCCACTTGTAATATTTAGTTCAACAAAACATCCTGAGGAAGCTTATCTGCTGCTTAAATGGTTCTGGAATCCTGAGAATACGTTAGATCTACAAAAAAGCGGGCTCTGGATGCCGATTCTGAAAAAGTGGTATACGGACCCGGCTCTTCTTGAAAAGTGGGCAAAGGGTAACGCGGCACATCCTGAAGGCTATATAGAAGCTATCGTAGACAATGCCTTTGCAAATGGTGTACCTTCACCGGACTATACGGTTAAAAATGTGCCTAATATCAATGCAATAATCGGACCAGCATTGGATAAGGTATGGCTTGGTCAAGAAACTGCTGAAAAGGCTTTAAATGATATTGCACCTAAAGTACAACCGCTAATCAAAGGTAAATATGAAAGACCTTAGTTGTTAGACTCAACTAGAGCAGCCGGGTTTGATTACCCGGCTACTTAATTTATAAAGGGTGTGAAGTTTGAATGGTTGATAAAAATATACAAAAACTCAATCTTGGTTCGAGTAAGCATCGCAAAAAGGAAAATTTTTACGGAATATTATTTGCTTCACCGGCAATTCTCGGCTATTCGCTTTTTGTATTTTTACCTATGATCATAAGTCTTATCTATAGTTTTACGGATTATGCAGTTGTGAATCAAACCAAGTTCGTCGGGTTGGATAATTATATCAATATGTTTTCCGGGGAAGATCCTTTTTTTTACAAATCTCTTGGGGTAACTTCCTATTATGTATTACTCAGTGTACCGCTTCAGATTATCTTTGCATTTTTTTTAGCTATTCTCCTGAATCAAAATATCAAAGGGAGGTCTATATTCCGGACTATTTTTTATTTACCTACGATTGTTCCGGTTGTTGCATCCTCGATGATTTGGTTGTGGCTCTATGACCCCGATCTAGGTGTTCTGAATAGTGTGCTTAGGACCCTTGGCCTGCCGACAAGCCAGTGGATATGGGCCGAGTCATCAGTCATACCCTCGTTAGCTATCATGAGTCTCTGGAGTATCGGAGGACAGGTTGTCATATTTCTTGCAGGATTGCAGGATGTTCCTGCCCATCTTTATGAATCTGCAGAAATAGATGGGAGTACATCCGTACAAAAGCTTCTGCATATCACAATCCCTTTGATGACACCGACGATATTCTTCAACTTAATTATGAATTTTATCAATAGTTTTCAGATATTCAGCCAGGCTTATATTATGACAGATGGCGGTCCGAATAATGCAAGCCTTTTTTATGTGTTCTATTTATACAGAGAAGCATTCAAATTTTCTAAGCTCGGAAGTGCATTTGCCATTGGTTGGGTTTTGTTTATGATCATACTCGTCCTAACTCTTCTGGTGCTCAGATCATCTTCCAAGTGGGTTTACTATGAAGGCGAGGTTAAATAATATGAAGAGAGAGACAAAGTTAACTAAATTCGTTATATATTTTATCCTTATTGTTGGCTCCTTCATGTGTCTGTTCCCTCTTTACTGGATTGTCAGAAGTTCGTTAATGGAAATGGCCCAAATTTTCGTAACGCCTCCAATATGGTTTCCAAAACCATTTGCTTTTTCAAATTACGTGGATGCATTAACAGCAATACCATTCTTTAAGTTTTTTGTGAATACTATGATCATTGTGGTTTCGGTCGTTGCGGGCTCAGTCTTAGCGGCTTCAATATGTGCGTATAGCTTTGCCCGGATGAACTGGACAGGAAGAAAATTATTTTTTATCCTGATTCTATCAAGCATGATGATGCCACATGCAGTGACGATGATTCCAACATTTATAGGTTGGAGTAAGATCGGGGCTACGAATTCTTTCATCCCTTTAGCATTACCGATCTGGTTTGGTGGAGGAGCATTTAATATTTTTCTTCTCAGACAGTTCTTTATGTCTATACCTAAGGAATTGGATGAAGCTGCTTTTGTGGATGGTGCGTCGTACTTTAGAATTTATAGCACTATTATACTGCCACTTTCGAAATCGGCATTAATTGTAGTTGGACTTTTTGCGTTTCTTGGATCTTGGAATGATTTTATGGGACCTCTTATTTATCTGAATGACGAGTCAAAGTTTACTCTTTCATTGGGACTTCAGTTATTTAAGGGAATGTATTCGGCACAGTGGCACTTAATGATGGCTGCTACAGCTGTGGTGCTTGCTCCTACGCTAATTGTGTTTTTCATCGGCCAAAAATACATCATTGAGGGTATATCTATGACAGGAATCAAAGGTTGACTATATAATTTCATTGGATGAAACTACGGGTTGGAGATCAGACTCTAGAGTTACAACTGGGTATGGATAGAGTTGCCAATCCATATCCTTTTGACTCTGATTGCGAGGTTGACCCCAAACCGCTAGTTCACTCCGAAAGGAGGGAAATTGCAATTATAAAATAGTCATTTATGAAAGCCCTTACATCAGAATAAAATTGTATCAGAATAACTATTTTAGGAGGAGAGATAGTGATGTCAATAGGGAAAAGGGTAATAAAAACTAGGTTAGCTATAATGCTAATAGCAGCCATGATGCTGCAAATTATGGTTGTGTTTTCATCTGTAACGGTTTATGCGGCAGATTACACAATCGGTTCGGATGGTGTAAGGACCTATAAGCTTGTTTTTGATTCAGGTCTAAATGGTTACAAATTGCAGCTGGAAAACAGTACAACGGCACTTTGGAGTTCTAAGGACGGTTCAGCAGGAATTCGTGTGCTAGATTCAAGTAACAATATTGGAAGCTGGCAATATAAGGTATACAGCAGTGTTACTGCAATTACGGGAGGGTATAAGGCTGATGTAAGCTTAACTACAGTTAACGGAAGTGTATTGAATATTACAGATACTTACAAGTTAAATAGTATTTGACATATGGCTCACACACATTGAAACTAATAGTTAGAAGTGATAAAAATCCTGCATCTGCCGGAACCTATGTTAATGTGGACAGATTGGTGACTAGTAAAAACTATCTCAATAATAACTCATCAGGCGGGACGAGCAAGGTAGTTTCGAATCCTGGTTTTGAGACTGGTGACTTTACAGGCTGGTCAAAAACGGCAGGAACCCATGTATATACAGAAAGCAATGGATCTCAGCATGAAGGGATGGATGGATTTATAAGGAGATAACCTTTAAAGTGCCCACGGGTAGTACCAGTGCCGATATAGGGCTTGATGCACCGGCAGTTACGACCGGTTCATTAACTTGGGCATGTATCGATGATCTAACTTTGACACTGATTACCCCCGTGAAGTATGAAGCGGAAAAGGCAGTCGTAATTAACGGAACGACTCAAACCAGCGTATCTGCCTCTAACGGTAAATATGTAAGTGGAATTGCTAATTCAGACAGCAGTGTTACTTACAGGGTAAATGTTCCTGCATCTGCAACATACACAATGAATATACGTTATGCCAACGGTACTGGAGCAAATTCTACAATGAATATGTCAGTTAACGAAGGAACAGCAACGGCAGTGACGTTTGCGCCGACAGCAGGTTGGGGGCAGTTTGTCGACAAGAGTGTAAGTGTGGTATTAAATCCCGGTGACAATTTGATTAAATTAGCTAAAGGGAGTACAGGGACTGTAGAGCTTGATTATATAGGCGAGTTCTTGGTATCAAGCCAGGCTTTAATAACAACTAGATATGAAGCAGAGAACGGAACGATATCGGGTGCTACAGTAGGGACTGCGTCAAATGCGTCAAATGCTCGTTATGTAAAGACCATTGACCTGAGCACTAGCTATGTCCAAATTGCAAACATTAACGCACCTACGGCAGGTACATACAAATTAACAATAGGTTATGCAAACGGAAGCGGAAGTACTTCAACACATACTATGACGGTTAATGGAGCCAGTGGTCCCACTGTTTCCTACCCCGTGACGGCTGGTTGGGGCAAATTTGGTTTGATAACGGTAAATGTGGCGCTAAACGCAGGCAATAATACTATAAAACTGCAAAAAGGCACTGGCTTTGCAGAACTGGACTATATAGAGGTTGCACAAACATTTTAACGAAAATATACGCCAAGCCTACGGTAGTGACCAGCTTGGCGTTTTTTCTTACTCTCTTTTATAGAGCCCTCATCAGAAAGACAAATCTTGATCGATAATCCCTCCATACATAATTAAAATTTTAGGAGTCTTTTTTGGTTCCAGAGATCGCCAGAACAAGCTGAGCTAAAGGAACAAATTGAACAGCTTGGCAGAAAATGCGTCATCATATCTTGTGATTTGGAAAACACAGAGCAGGTCAAGTCGGCAATACCGGAAGTTGTAAATCAATTCGGAGTTTGTTAACGGTGGATGGCGGTTGGCTTGGCCGTTAAAAAATAATGATTAATAGATTCTTTGACTGAATACGTGGAAATCAGATGATCAAAATTCATAGCGATATATGTGCAGCGGACCCTTATAAATTGGAGTCTGCTGTTTTTATAATAAAGATATAAAAGGTATTTTAAATTTGTAAGAACACTTGTGCGCAATTAGAAAAAAAGGTAAAATATAGATAAAGTTGTGGAGGTAGTGCGTTTGTAATCAAGCGAAGGGAGAACTAAATAATGAAACTATTGTTTGAATATAATTGGCAAGTCCGAAATGAATGGTTTGAGTGGTGTTCTCATGTTCCAAACGAAGTACTAATACATAAACGAATTGGTGGAGCGGGTAGTATTTTGCATACTTTTTTCCATATTGTAGACACAGAGTTAAGCTGGATTAGAGCCATAGAGGGTAAACCAGATATAGCACCCCAATTTTCGGATTACAATTCATTAGCACAAGTGGTGCAATTTTCTAAAGATTCTAATGAGGAAATAAAAGATTTTATTCTTTCCTGGTCAACAGAATTAGAACGTAAAACAGTCATGCCCTCTTGGATGGAGAATGAATCTTTTACAGCTGGAGAAATTCTGCGACACATTATTGCTCATGAAATTCATCATATTGGTCAGCTTTCCATTTGGTCAAGAGAGCTGGAGCTAAAACCAGTATCATCCAATTTTATTGGTAGAGGTCTATAATGATTGATATTCCAAGTGTTATTCCGCATAGATACCCATTTTTATTCGTTGATCGAGTGCTAGAGATTGAATCTGGGAAATGGGCAAAAGGGTTTAAAAACGTAACTAGGAACGAATGGTTTATTACCGAGGAGATTAATTATGTGCCTAGTATGATTATTGTTGAAGCTCTAGCACAATTAGGGGCTTTTGTTTCACAGAAGGGTGAGAAGGGACTGGGCTTCCTCTCCTCTTTTAAGGGAATTGAATTTCTAGGAAAAGCTTACCCAGGTGATCGAATAGATTTATATTATGAAGTGATAAAAAACAGAAGAGGATTTGTAATAGGCAGGGGAGAAGCTTCAATCGGAAGTACCGTTATTGTACGTGCAGAAGAGATTATGGTGTTTGTGCAATCGGAAAGGAACCTGTGAAATGAATTTAGATAGAATTTACTTAGTCTCTGATATAGAAGAATTCACACCGCAGATTGGAAGATTAGTTTCAATGATGAACTATGCAAGAGTAACCACTTTAAATACAATAGAGGGTCTTAGTGTGGATCAATTAGATTATTTGCATGATGCGGATAGTAATTCTATAGGTGCGCTGTTAATGCATCTTGCTGCTGTAGAGCTTGGTTATCAATTGGATACTTTTGAGAAGCGAAAGCCAAATGAAGCGGAAATCAAAAAATGGCAGCCTGCATATGAGTTAGGTGATCTCGGGAGAAAAGAAATTAAAGGTCATTCACTTGATTTTTATATTAACGAACTAGAGGAAATGAGACAAAATACTTTGCAAGAGTTTAGAAAAAAAAGACTTACATTAAATGGATAGTGGAGTGAATAGTATGCCGATCGAAATAAAAGTAGCAAGTAAAGATGAGATAGATATTGTATATTCTACAATGGTCGACGCCTTTAAGGATTATGCGGGTAAGCTGAACCCGGCCTCTGGAGCATTATCAGAAACAACTGAAAATATCTTGAATACGATGAACCACGGCGGTGGGTCTGTAATAGCTTGGGATGGTTTAATAGCAACGGGTTCGGCAAGGTTTAAGTTTATTGAACATTATATTTACATTGGCAGAGTAGCCGTTTTACCTGAATATCGCGGAAAAGGGATAGGTAAAGCGATGCTAGCTTTCTTAGAAAAAATGGCAGAGGAAAAAAACATTTCTGAGTCAAGAGTAGAGGTTAGGCTGTCGATTCCAGATAATATCGAGATGTATAAAAGGTTTAGCTAAGGTGTATTGGCTTTACGATGTTTTTGTTGATGAAGATAATAGATTAGATTAATTTCGTTAAAATGGAGTTGGCAAACTTGAAGCAAATTGGCCAAGGTAGGACTGCGGATATTTTTGAAACGCAAGAGAATAAGATCATTAAGCTTTATAAGATGGGGTTCCCACAAGATGCGATTAATCAGGAATATCTAATTAGTAAGTTTGTTTATGCTCTGGGTATCCATACACCTGAACCATTTGAATTAATTCAGCAAGATAATAGACAGGGTATCATCTATCGAAGAATTATTGGAAGTACTTTGCTTCAAATGATGTCAAAGAGCCCATGGTCGATCAAAAAGTTTTCAAAAAAGTTAGCGGCTTTACATTATGAATTACATTCCTACGATGCAAGTGGTGTGTTGAGCCAGCAAAAAAAGGTACTGGCTAACAATATTCAAGGAGCTCCGTTTCTGAGCGAACTAGAGAAAAGTAGGATAAGGGACTATTTAGAAAGTTTACCTGAGGGTAACCTGCTATGCCACGGCGATTTTCATCCTGATAATGTATTAATAGGTGAAGAGAGCTGGATTATTGACTGGATGACCGGAACCGCAGGAAATCCCGCTGGTGATGCTGCTAGATCCGTTATTTTATTTGAATATGGGACTATGCCTGAAGGTACTCCGAGGTTGATTAAAGCGGCTGTTAGTTTTCTGAGGAACAAAATAAGGAAAGTATATATAAAACATTACCTAGATCTATCCCAAATGAAATACTCTGATATCGATAATTGGATATTGCCAGTAGCTGCTGCAAGGCTTGTAGAATGGATACCTCAAGAGGAGCAAGACAAGTTATTATTAGTGATAAGAGAAAGGCTAATGAAGTTAGCCTTGTAGAGGAGTGATTTAGATGATCGCTGCGAAAAAAATACATATAATTGGTGAAGTTGGCAGTGGTAAAACTTATCTGGCAAAAAGATTATCAGAAGCATTGAACTTACCACACTATCAATTAGACAATATTGTATGGAGTAGAGGTATTAAGAAAGACACTCGGAACCCAGATGAACTTAGGGATGAGATACTGAATAACTTAGTAAAGAAGGACTCATGGATTATAGAAGGAGTTCATTACAAGTGGGTTATTAATAGCTTATCCTCCGCAGATATGATTATATATCTGGATCTCAAAGTTTATCAAAGAGATAAGCAGATCATCAGTAGATTTATCAAACAAAGGCTTGGAATGGAAAAAGGGAATTTTAAGCAATCATTTGCCTATCTCTATAGATTAATACGATGGAGCCATAATTTCGAGAAAGTAAGAAAACCCAAAATAGCGGAATTCTTAGCTTCTTTTGAAGATAAAATCCTATATTTCAATAACAACGAAGAAGCTATTAAAAAACTGACTCAGTTGAGGGAATAGGTGCTAATATGGTTAGAGAAACGACAGCTAAACACGCGCTAAAGAAAGATGGAGTGATCTTTTGAATATTATTAAGGGTAATCGAGGTTCAGCGCGACTTATTTACAACGATCTTTTAATTGAAGAAATAAATGCCGTGCAAGAGTTATTTGAAACTAACAATAATATGAATGTGTGGGCGGGAAAGGAATACGATGCTAAGTACATAAGTCGCTGCTTTTCTGAAGGTGATTTGCCTCCCAATGGCAGCAAAGAGAATTATAAAATTCAAACCATTAAGAGTGTTAATACCGATGGATTAATCGGATTTATTGCGATTTATCATGGCTTCCCAGAAGCTAATATAGCATATATTGCTTTTCTGTATATCGGTACTCCATTTCAAGGGCACGGATATGGACAGGAAATAGTAAACTCCTTAGCTAACGAACTATCAAATCTGCAATATAAAGAAATACGGATTAATGTCGCACTCAAAAACTGGTCTGCTCTAAGATTCTGGAGCAAGCTTGGCTTTGATAAAATCAGTGGGGTTTTTGGTGATAAAGAGTTTGCAGAGGATAAAAGAGCGGACTTGGAATTAATTAAATTCTTGTGAGTTAAGACTTGGGAGGAGACAAAAATATGCCAACAGAGAAAAATCAGTTATTGGAAGAGTTTAACCAGTGGGTTTTGTTTGTACAATCACTAAATAATCAAAGTGATGAAATATGGGATTTGTGCTTAGATGAGGGGAAATGGAGCATTCGTGAGGTTGTTAGTCATATTATGAAATGGGATAAGTATTTTTTGGAGGAAGCTATTAATAAGATTTCAACTAAGTCGACCGTAGCAGTTAAACATATTGATTTCGATGAATTTAACAATAAAGCAAAGATCTATGGAAAGACGACAAGTATAATTGAGATCTCAGAGAAAGCTATTTTTTATCGAGTGCAGATTTGCAATCAGATCAGATCTCTCACAGATGAACAGTATATGGGGACCTATGTGGACGGGGACGGAAATCCCTTCCTAGTAACACAATATCTCAAAGACTTTATAGAGCATGACCAGCATCATATAAATCAAATCAAGAATATTAGATCAAAAAAGGAAGGATAAATGTGGACATAAGAATTGTAAGGATTAGAGCTGAAGAAAGAAAATATCATGAGGAGCTCTATGAGAATAATAAGCTTTTTGAATCTGGATCATGGTTGTTCAAACCAGTAAAAACGGTTATGGATAATCTTGTGTATTTTAACTCATATGAGCATATAACAGTTCTGGATTTAGGGAGTGGAATAGGTAGAAACAGTATCCCTGTCGCAGAAGCCATTAGGTCACGAAATGGAAAAGTTGTATGTGTAGATTTGATAGAATCGGCGCTGCTTAAATTAAGAAATAATAGCCTAGAGTATGGAGTAAGTGAGATCATAGAAACGCTAATATCAGATATTGGCGATTATCAGATCCCAAATAAAGCATTTGATTACATAATTGCAGTCTCGGCTTTGGAGCATGTAGAATCGGAGCTGAAATTTATTGAGGTTTTAAACAGAATGGCTCAAGGAACGATTGGTGAGGGGATAAATTGTATCGTAATCAATACTAACATTCAAGAAATTGATATTTTAACGGGTAATGAATTAGAACCCTTTATGGAGCTTAATATGACAACGATTCAAACCGAGCAGCTGCTCTCAGAAGCTTATCAAGGGTGGAGTCTCGTCTACACAGCAATGAAGCCGCTAGAATTTGTAATTGAAAGAAATAATCGAAAAGTACTAATGAAAAGTGACTGCCTGACCTATGTAGTTAGGAAAAAATAAAAAAGTAGAGGACAGTGGTCTCATGGGAATAAAAATAATTGAAGCATTAACAGAATCGCAAATTTTAGAGCTAGCTGAATTGTACAAACAAGAAGGGTGGACAAAAGATCGGAAATTAGCAGATATAAAAAGCATGCTCACTCATTCTAAGATCATTGGTTTAATCGACGAGGAAGCTAATAAATTAGTTGGATTTACCCGAATTTTAACTGATTATATTTACAGAGCAACCATCTTTGATGTAATTGTTCTCAAAGAATATCAAGGCCAAGGTCTAGGGCGGCTATTGATGGAAACCCTTGTGAATCATCCTTTGTTAAAAAATATTGAAAGAGTTGATTTATACACTTCAGAAAATATGATTGAATTTTATAACAAATGGGATTTTAATGTGGTTTCAGAGTCGACAAAGTTTCTTAGAAAAACAAATCAACAATAGGGGACCTAAATGAACATTCAAGAACAATTCAAAGCTAATGAAGATCAGCTCAAATTAAATCCTTATCCTGGACGTGGAATTATTATAGGTATACTCCATCTGGTTCTCATTTTGTTCAAATATATTGGATTATGGGAAGAAGTGAGAATAGTCGTAATCGTGTATTTCAGGAAGAAGAAAATCATTTTGTGAGGAATATGGCGTTTGATGAAAGTAAAATGACAGATCCATCGTTAATCATATATTACCCAATTAAATCTATCGATAACTTTCATCTTGTCACTAATGGTGATCAAACAGAAACTATTATGGAAGGTATTGCAGCCGGAGAGTCATTTGAGAGCTCATTGTTTAAGCGGGAGTATGAACCGGATGCGCCTCATTATACTCCTAGAATATCTGGAATAATCCACACTTCAGCAAGCAAGTATTCCTTGTCCATTCTAAAGACAGCACATAATCAATCAGGAGGTTGTCATCGTTTTTTTTATAATTATGATAACTTTTTACCTGGTCAGGGGCATTGTATTCATACCTACAATAACGAAGTTGCAGGACTATTAACTCCTTATCTTGGTGAACCTTTTGAGGTTGAATTAATGGAGGATATTGTTAAAATAAGAGATCATTATTGGAATCTACTAAATCAGGATAATCGCATCTCGTTATTGGTAAAATTTATTGATACTCAGAGTGGTAAAACAGAGATTTCTATCTTAAATAAAAACCAACATTGAATTGGAGATCGACAACAAAAAGTAAACCTCCTGTCCAAATTAAGCTCAAATGGAAAGAGGTTTACTATAATGTAATTAAATATATTTTTTTATGATCTCTGTAACTTCTTCAACAGTTTCATCTAAATCGTAATTTTCAACATTTGCGTCACATTCTTTTAAGTAGCTCATTTCGTTTTCATAACGCTCTAAATTCTTGTAAATGACTTCAGTCGTATCTCCACGTTCTAACAAGCGACTCATCACTTTGTTTCGATCTGCATAAATCATAATGCGGATGACTTTATCGCCGAACACTTCTTTTACAAGATCCGAGCCTTGGCGGTTTAGAATGAGATATACAAAAGGATGCTTTTGAAACATGGTATCGATTTCTTTGGATTTAATTCCGTAGAAAACGCCTTCAATTTCAATCGTCTCAATGAATTCATTGTTTTGCTCAGCTTCAGCAAATGCCTCTGAAGAAATAAAGTGGTAATCAACGCCATCTGTCTCATATAGTCTGCTTGGTCGGGTGGTATAGGATAAAACTCTTTGTATTTCGCATAATGCTCCTACTTGTTTGGCAACGGTTTTTCTCCCGGATCCATCAGGACCAGTAAACACAAATATTAATTTTTTATCATGTATTCCATCCATTTTATGCCCTCCCATTTCCATGAGTTTTATGTATCTTAGCTTAAATTATATCGGAAATCTATGGAATAATATATAGTAATTCTATTAAAATAAGATCAGAGTTTAAAGTGTGAATAAAGGTTTCTTATCACAGCTTCTAGAATATAGGAGATACACCGTAATAAATAGAGTAGAACTTAGTTAGGAAGTGAGAGGGTAGCATGAAACAGAAAGTTATCTTAGCTGGCGGCACAGGATTTATTGGGAAATATTTCAAAGATGAATTCGTTAAATTAGGCTATGAAGTGAAAATCATTTCAAGACAAGCTAATCATATTTCTTGGAATGATGAGGCTGGCATTATAGATGCTTTAGAGAATTCCGCGGTATTAATTAATCTTGCAGGGAAGTCAGTGGATTGTCGGTATACAGCAAAAAATATGGCTGACATTATCAGTTCAAGAACGGAAACAACTAAAATACTTGGAAATGCCTTAATGAAATGTATTAATCCAGCACGTCTTTGGATGAATTCAAGTACAGCTACGATTTATAGACACGCTGAAGATCGACCAATGACTGAGAAAAATGGCGAAATTGGTTCAGGTTTTTCAGTTGATGTGGCCAAAGAATGGGAGCAAGCTTTCTTCTACTTTCAATTACCCCGAACAAGGCAAATAGCTCTGAGAATTGCAATTGTACTTGGTGCGGATGGCGGAGTGATTAATCCGTTTAAAAAGCTGGTCAAATTTGGTTTAGGCGGGATTCAAGGGGCGGGCAACCAGAAATTTAGCTGGATACATATCGAAGACTTGTTTGAGATTATGCTTTTCCTTAAGGATAGAGATGAGTTAAATGGTGTATACAATTGCTCTTCACCTGATCCAGTTTCTAATCGTGAGTTTATGGATGAATTCCGTAAAGCCATGAACGTTAAATTTGGACTGCCTTCCCCCAAATGGTTGCTTCATCTCGGGGCAATTGTGATCAGAACGGAAGCCGAGTTGATCTTGAAGAGCCGATGGGTTATTCCTGAGAGGTTGGAGAACGATGGTTTTAAGTTCAAATTTAATAAACTCGATAAGGCGCTGCATCAAATTTTAGTGACCTAATTACAAAAGGAGAAAAATCATGGAAATTAAGTTTGAGGACTATTTAATAAGCGATAACAAAGAGCTATTAGATATTAATACGATTAAGCAGTTTCTAGCTAGAAGCTATTGGGCGAACA
The DNA here is from genome assembly GCF_009728935.1 of Paenibacillus psychroresistens. GTDB lineage: Bacteria > Bacillota > Bacilli > Paenibacillales > NBRC-103111 > Paenibacillus_AC > Paenibacillus_AC psychroresistens. The sequence goes on from NZ_CP034235.1 coordinate 2,589,891, forward strand.
ATAGATCGGAAGAACGGACTGAGAAATCGATTCGTAACTCTGATTGTTATGGTGTGTATCATAATAGTAAGCAAATTGGGTACGCTAGAGTGGTTACAGATCATGCTACCGTTTTCTATTTATGTGATGTTTTTATTGATGAAGAGTACCGTGGAAAAGGCATTGGGAAGAAATTGATAGAAGCGCTGACAAGCTCAGATGAGCTTAAGGACTTGCTGGGATTATTAGGAACAAAAGATGCACATGAACTATATAAGCAATACGATTTTGAAATGGAGCCAGAGAGGTTTATGAGAAGACTCCCTAATTACATTAGGAATATGAATGAATAAGTTCATTCCTAGATCACAAACAGAGATGAGATGACATATGAATGCTGGGTACTCAGGAACACCCTTAATTAAAAAGCTAGGTATTAAAGAGGGATACAAAATATGTGTAATTAATGGTCCGGATAATTATTGGGAGCTTCTTGGCAGTTTGCCTTCAGGCGTGGAAAAAGTAAATCCTAATACGGAAAACATAGATTTTCTACATGTGTTTCTAACAACTTTGGAAGAGTATGAGTGGCATATTCAAATATTAAAAACACGAATAGATCAAAAAGGCATGATTTGGATTTCATGGCCTAAAAAATCTTCTGAATTAAAGACAGATTTAAATGAAAATTTAATAAGATCCATAGCGATAAAGAATCAGCTAGTTGATGTTAAAGTTAGCGCAATGGATGAGATTTGGTCTGCAATTAAATTGGTGATACCTGTAAAGTTTAGAGATTAAAAGTGTATGAGAATAAGGAGTTAACCTATGTCCTTAAATGAGATATTTGATGTTTTTGATGAGCAGATGGTTAAAATTGGAGAAGCAAGCAGACAAAATGTTCACGCTCAAGGATTGTGGCACCAAACCTTTCATTGCTGGGTTCTTAGTCAATCACTCGAGGGAGAGCTGAATCTACTACTTCAATTGCGGCATAAGGATAAAGATACCTATCCTAATTTACTTGATATTTCATGTGCCGGTCATCTATTACAAGGTGAATCCGTTGAAGATGGTGTGCGCGAGCTGCAGGAAGAGCTGGGTTTAACCGTTCCTTTTGATGAACTCCAATTTTGTGGGGTAATTAAAGGAGAATATATGATCTCAGAAACCGTAATCGACCGAGAATTCAACCATATATTTATCTATCGATGCAATAAATTGTTGGAAGAGTATGATTTTCAGAAAAATGAGATTTCTGGTCTTTTTAGTATCAAGCTAATAGATTTTCAACAGCTGCTAAGCGGTAAAATTGATCTAATAGAGACGGAAGGAATCGTATTTGACGAAACGAAGAAAGAAATCCATAACGAGTCTAGAAAAATATATTTAAAGGATATCGTTCCTAATTCGGATGATTATTATAAACTATTATTTGATGAAATATCATATAGTAATGAAAGAGGAGCTATCAAATGACCTTACTCATAATATTTATATTAATTTTAGGATTTGTTGGCTTAATCGGAAACCAAACTTCTGGACTCAAAAGAATGAATGAAATGCAACGTTCCTTAGATGAAATCAATCAAAAATTAAGAGAAATGAATAATAAGAAATAAGAGGAATCAAAGAGTGAATCTTCTAAAGGCGGTTTATTATGATCAAACAAGCTCTAGTAAAGCTTCCTTTCGCCTATCAGCTAAGAATTCTTCAGCTAAAGCTAAAGAGAGGGACTCGAAATCTTTTTGTTAAGTTTGCCGAGCAAAAGCTTAGCGAGCCCATTCGCTTCGATCCCTTTCCTGATGAGAAAAGAGTGCTGCCATTTGGCAGCGGGGCAAGCATATATTACAATTATGTCGACCTTCGATTCGTTAACCCTACCCAACATAAGCTGCAATTCAAGATATGGGTAACGGAGCAGCATCTTAAAGGTATCCTATATAACGATCAAGATTGGCCGTTTTCTTATCACGTGGAAGAAAGAAAACATCAGTTTCATCAAAAATCAGGTAAAAACTACCGTCAGAATGAAATTTGGCGACGAGTTATCGACAAACGTACTGGAAACACAATGGAAGAGCAATTAATGATCCATAATTATTCAGAGGTTAAGTATGAAATAGATGATATAAAGATGAGGTTAGAGAATGTTTAGAAGCTCTTTCTTTTATAACCGAATGTGGAATGCGTTTATTCTAACCGCTGCGATAATCTATGCAATGATCATGATCAAACTGCTTTTTTTAAGACAGGCGGATGGATATTTTTCGAATAGATACAATTACAATATAGTTCCTTTTAGAACTATTAGACAATACATTGTCCATCGTGAACATTTTAATACAGAAACCTGGGTAAAGAACCTATTTGGGAACATCGTGCTTTTTATTCCTTTAGGCGTTATTGGACCTCTTCTGAATATTAGATTGTTCAAAAAAACATTGTTTTTAGAAGTCATAATAAGTCTTTTGTTTTGTGTAGAATTAATTCAATTAATCACTCAGGTGGGCAGCTTTGATATTGATGATATAATTCTAAATACCTTTGGAGCTTTATTAGGACTTTTGTTTACAAGTTTGTTAAGATATACAGTGAAATAAAACAAAACCAAGATGAATACAAGGGAGATAATCAGAATGAATGATTTTCAATCTTTAACTGAAACGGAATTGCATGAGTTAAACTTAAACCTACAAACCAAATATGAGGCTTTCAAAAGTCAGAATCTTAAATTAGATATGTCACGAGGCAAACCATGTGTCGAACAATTGGACCTCTCAAGAGGTATGCTGGATAGTGTGAAAGCGGAGGATAGCTTTAAATCAGAAGATGGTGCAGACACTCGTAATTACGGCGGGTTAGACGGCATACCTGAAGCTAAAAAACTTTTCGCAGAAATGCTCGAAGTTAGCGCTAAGGAAATAATTATTGGTGGGAGCTCCAGCTTGACCATGATGCATGATACTTTGTCTAGAGCTATGCTGCATGGTGTAAAGGGGAGTGAGAAACCTTGGAGCAAATTACCAGTTGTTAAATTCCTTTGCCCAAGTCCAGGTTATGATCGACATTTTGCTATATGCGAGCTTTTTAACATGGAAATGATTCTAATTGATATGAAACACGATGGACCGGATATGGATCAGATTGAGCGGCTGGTAGCGGCAGATAATTCTATCAAAGGTATTTGGTGTGTGCCAAAGTATAGCAACCCAGAAGGAGTAACTTACTCAGATGAAGTAGTAGATCGTCTAGCTAAGATGAGCTGTGGGGCTGCAGATTTCACTATTATTTGGGACGATGCTTACTGTGTGCATCATCTAACGGATACGCCGGATCCATTAAAGAATATTCTTGAAGCATGTAAAGCTGCAGGGCATCCTAATCGCGTGCTGATGTTCAGCTCGACATCCAAGATTAGCTTTGCCGGTGCGGGAGTTGCCATGCTGGCAGCTAGTGAAGATAACATCACATTTATTAAAAAACAGCTTTCCGTTCAAACGATTGGTCCGGATAAGATCAATCAGCTGAGACATGTGCGTTTTTATAAAGATCTAGCTGGTTTAAATACACATATGGTAAAGCAAGCCGCTATTATCAAGCCTAAATTCGATACCGTTTTGAGAATACTTGACTCGGAGTTAAGCGGCAAGAAAATTGCGACGTGGAGTAAACCTAACGGAGGTTATTTCATAAGCTTGAATACTTTAGAGGGCTGTGCCGCCGCTGTTGTGAAGATGGCTGCTGAAGCCGGTGTTACGTTAACCAATGCTGGAGCTACCTATCCATATGGAAAAGATCCACAAGATAGAAACATTCGTATCGCACCTACTTTTCCAACCGTAGCAGAGATGGAGAAAGCGATTGAGATTCTATGTCTTTGTGTACAAATAATAAGCGTGAGAAAATTCCTCAAGGTGAATTGAGTTGTTCTCTACTGCTGTTCTGCTTGTAATTCTATCCGGTTTAATTCACTCCATATGGAACCTTTTTACGAAGAAAAGTCTTAATAAGGTTGTTTTTTTGTGGTTTTGCCAAATCACGGCGGTACTAATTTTTCTGCCTTTAACCATCCATGAGGTTATAGGGAAATCGCCGGATTTCCAAATGGGTTGGTTGTTTATTGTCTTAAGCATGCTTCTTCACGGAGTCTATGTACTGTTACTTGCAAAGGTTTATACCTTAGGGGATTTGTCACAGGCTTATCCAATCATGCGTGGAATAAGTCCATTGCTAGTGCCGATATTTGCTGTACTAATTTTAAATGAGCATTTAAAGTTTATAGGCTGGGTTGGAATAGTGAGTATCGTGTTCGGGATATTATTGATCGGTGGGTTAAAGAGAAAAGCACTTAACCAGACTATGGTTTATGCCATTGCGGTTGGGGTTATGATAACAGGATATACGCTGGTGGATAAGTATGCACTTCATTATGTGTCGGCCATTACACTCAATGAGTTCTCTAATGTCGGTAATCTACTAGTTTTGTCGTGGGTCGCGTTGCGTTCAGGCGCAATCCGCAAAGAGTGGCAAGTGAACTGGCCGACGATTATTCTAGGCGGCGCTTTGGCACCAGCAGGATACATTCTATTCTTGAAAGCTTTGGAGCTCATGCCAGTCTCTCAGCTTGCTCCTATGCGTGAAATCGGAACGGTGTTTGGTACAATTTTTGGTGTTTTTTTACTGAAAGAGCCTCAAGGGAAAAGCAGAATTATAGCTTCAATATTTATTACAGCTGGGATTATCGTTTTGGCTCCATAGCCAGTCAAATAATTTGCAACAGATGTGAAGATATGAAGAGGCTATATATTATAGGAATCATTTGATTAAAAATTGGATTTGGAAAAGGAAAACCCATGATGTTTCAAGCAACTCTTAATAATATTGAGCTAACCTTCGAGACTAGCAAAGAATTATTCTCACCGAAAGCCATTGATTTAGGCACGGAGGTTATGCTCTCGAAAGTTGAATTTACAGCTGCAGACAAAGTTCTAGATTTAGGCTGTGGATATGGTGTTGTAGGCATTCTCGCAGCTAAGCTCATTGGGCCGGAGCGGGTAGTTATGGTCGATATTAACGCAGAAGCAGTCAAAATAGCTAAGCAAAACGCTGAACTAAATCAAGTCTCGGAAGTCTCCATTATGGAAAGTGATGGGTTAACGAAAATAGTTGATTTTGGTTTTACACTCATCTTAAGCAATCCGCCTTATCATGTTGATTTCTCTGTGCCTAAGCATTTTATTGAAAAGGGCTTTAATCACTTAAAAATAGGTGGAAAGCTTTTCATGGTGACCAAACGTAAAGATTGGTATAAAAATAAATTGATTTCTGTATTTGGTGGTGTGAAGATTTGGGAAGAAGAAGGGTACTTTGTGTTCATGGCACAGAAGACGCAATCCAGCTACTTCAAAAAATAAACCCGACCGTCATCTGGCGATCGGGTTTAATATGAACTTTTCGAAGCTTCAATCCCAATTAAAACCGGTTTTGAAGCCTATATCATGTCCGGCAACTTTGCCACCGGCTTGCAGCCCAACGTCATGAGCACCAAGATGTGCTCCTGCTTGCACGCCAACACCGTGGTCACCGCCTATTTGACCACCTGCTTGCACCCCAACTCCATTTCCACCACCGATATTTCCATCGGCATTAATGCCAACACCATACTTGCCGCCAACATGGGTTCCAGCATGAACACCAAACCCTTGACCACCACCAATATGGGTGTTTGCATGAGCACCTATCCCCATGCTGCCGATATAGCCATTAGCTTGTATGCCAACACCATGCAGACCTGGGTAATTCGATTGAGGCTGCTGTTGATCGGAAATTTGCTGTTCGGGATGATAGTTGGATATTTGAGGGTTGTAAGGATGCTGATAAGCAGTAGGATGCTGAGCGGCTGGATAATAAGGCTGAGGCGGATATAAGTGGGCATAGGGATGAACGGCTCTGTAATAATTGTAAGGGTAAATATAATGATTTACACTCATTTGAAAACCTCCATTCAGTTGATGATTTAGCCTATTCCATTCTGAACAAAAGTGATACTTGCCCCAAATTAAATGGGCATTAGCCTGTAAATAAGAAACAGCCAGCCTTCAGTTGAAGGCTGGCTGTTTCTTATAATGAGCTGGTTGATTTTAATAAATGTTTTGTGGAACCTTTTTTACAATTTGGTCAATGATTCCTCCACCTAAGCATACCTCATTGTCATAGAATACGACGGATTGACCAGGAGTGACAGCTTTTTGTGGCTTAGCAAAAATAACATCTGCCGTACCATCTTCATGTAAAGTAACCTGCACCTCTTGATCTGGCTGGCGATAGCGAAATTTGGCAGTACAGTGAAAAGCTTTACCCGGCTTTTTCTTGCTTATCCAATTGACACCTGTTGCAAAAAGCGCAGTTGAATACAGCCATTCATCACTATCTCCTTGCACGACATAAAGAATATTATTCTTTAAATCTTTATCTGCTACAAACCATGGCTCGCCATTGCCTGACCCACCAATGCCCAGACCCTGTCTTTGACCAAGGGTATAGTACATCAAGCCATCATGATAGCCTTTGATTTCACCTGAAATCGTGCGCATTTCGCCACGTTGTGCGGGCAGGTATTGGCTTAAAAATTGCTTGAAATTGCGCTCGCCAATAAAACAAACTCCCGTGCTATCTTTCTTTTTGGCAGTAGCTAAACCGGCTTTTAATGCTATTTCACGTACTTGTGTTTTAGGAAGGTGTCCAATGGGAAACATAGCTTTAGAGAGCTGCTCAGGGCTTAATGCATTTAAGAAGTAGGTTTGATCCTTATTGGAATCATTGCCACGCAATAAACGAGTTTCGCCGTCAACCTGAACGGTTTGTGCATAATGGCCTGTGGCTAGATAATCTGCACCTAAGTCCTGTGCTTTTTGTAGAAGCTCACCAAATTTAATTTCTCGATTACACATCACGTCGGGATTAGGCGTTCTTCCTTGTTTATATTCATCTAAAAAGTAAGTAAATACTTTGTCAAAATATTGTTTTTCAAAATTCACGGTGTAGCATGGAATGCCAAGCTGTGCGCACACTTTTCGAACATCTTCTGCGTCTTCTTCAGCAGTACAATTCCCGAATTCATCCGTATCATCCCAATTTTTCATGAAAATACCGATAACTTCATAGCCTTGCTGTTGCAGCAATAGAGCTGCTACCGAAGAATCAACACCGCCTGACATGCCTAGTACTATTCTTTTATTATTTGTCTGAGTATCCATGAATTTACCTCGCTTTACTTGCAACTGCTCTTATTTTAACATAATACTTGCAAAATTTTAAATTTTTATAGATATTTTCATGAAGTTGTCAATGTTAGACTCCCATAAAATGCAGATTTATGATAACATATATAAAGATATGGGTCGAATAGCGTATATAGTTTCTATGAATCAATAATTGCAGCAGATGAGGTGCTTGTTTGAAAATATCAACTAAAGGTCGGTATGGCTTAACCATTATGATGGAGCTTGCTCGCAAATATGGAGAAGGTCCTACTTCACTGAAAAGCATTGCTGAGAAACATCAGCTTTCTGAGCATTATTTAGAACAATTGATTGCGCCTTTACGTAACGGTGGCTTGGTTAAAAGTATTCGTGGCGCTTACGGTGGTTATATCCTATCGAAGCTTCCTAAGGACATAACGTCGGGTGATGTAATTCGTGTATTAGAGGGACCGATCAGCCCTGTTGATTTCACGGAGGAAGATGATCCTGCCAAAAGAGATTTATGGGTACGTATACGGGATGTTATCGCAGAAGTTCTCGATTCTTCCACGTTATTGGATTTGATTTCATTTAAGGATGAAGGAAAAAATGATAACTATATGTTCTATATTTAGGTGGAACAGATGAAGGCTATATATTTGGATCATGCAGCATCTACACCGCTACATCCCATTGTCATAGAACAAATGCTTCCCTTTTGGACTGAAGTTTTTGGCAATCCTTCCAGCATTCATGCTTGGGGTAGGGCTTCACGCTCTGCGCTTAATGATGCTCGTGAAGTTCTAGCTGGTGCTCTAAATTGTGTGAGTAAAGAGATCATCTGGACTAGCGGTGGCACGGAAAGCGATAACTTAGCTATATTCGGTACTGTGCTTGCGATTGCCTCAACGGCTTCTTACAAGAATCATATCATCACATCCCAAATAGAGCACCATGCGGTGCTTCATTCTTGCGAGCAGTTAGAGCGACTTGGTTTTAACGTCACCTATCTGCCAGTGGACTCTCAAGGTTTGGTATGTACGAAGGATTTAGCAGCCGCTATACGACCGGAAACGGCTTTAATCAGTATCATATATGGGAATAATGAGGTCGGTACGATTCAACCGATCGCAGAATTAGGCAAGATAGCTCATGATCACGGTATTCTTTTCCATGTGGATGCTGTGCAATGTTTGGGAACGGAGGCTATTGATCTTTCTATTCTTCCGATAGATCTAATGTCTTTATCCGCTCACAAAATACAGGGACCCAAGGGTATTGGTGCGCTTTTTTGTTCGAGTAAAATTAAGCTGAATCCTTTGCAATTTGGGGGTTCACAAGAACGCAAACGCCGAGCGGGAACAGAAAATGTTGCAGGGGCTGTAGGCTTTGCGGCAGCAGTAAAACTCATTATTACCAACAAGGCTAACAAAATACAGCATCTAGAGGCGCTTCGGAAAACGATGCTGGAATCACTTAGACTACATTTGGGAGATGAGGGTTTTGTAGTAAATGGCCATTCTGAAATGTACCTGCCCCATATCCTGAATATTAGCTTTCCAGGTGTTGAGACAGAGACCATGCTGATGAGCCTAGATTTAGCAGGTATTGCTGCAGCAAGTGGTTCAGCTTGTACTTCGGGTTCTTTAGAAGTGTCCCATGTACTAAAGGCTATGCATTTACCGGATGGGATAACGTCTTCGGCGATTCGATTTAGCTTCGGTTCGACAAACACGGAAGCGGAAATTGAACAGTGTACGCAAGTTATTGCAACCATTGTGCAACGCATACGTAATAAATAATAAGTCACTTGATGTTTAAAAAGTGATAAAAATGGATAAAAGAATAAAAGGCTACATTTAACCAAGAATAGGGTGAAAGCATATGCGCTGTCCGAATTGCAACTCCAAGGATATTGGGAAGATAGGTTCCCACCAATTTTATTGCTGGGGCTGTTTCATCGAATTAACCATAAATGGCGAAAAGATGTCGGTTTATCAAGTAGAAGAAGATGGTACTTTAAGTTCATTAGATGATCTTTTCTTCGAAGAGGAAATCGCTCAAATCCACGCCAATTAACGAATCAAAAAAACATCCGTTTTCAACAGATTGCCTAAATTTAGAGCAGTCTAGTTGAAAGCGGATGTTTTTTGGTTTAAAGCAGGTTAAGTTTACATATACTGTTCATAGAAGCTAGTCCTTTTTCAAAAGGAGGGAATTTCTATTGGACTATTTTGCCAAAAATCGTTGGTTTGCAGGCATGATTTATGGCTTGTTATCCTTGTTTATTGTATTCATGCTGATGCAAATCCGCCCCCTATTGACAGATCTCTACACTTTTCTTGCGGAGGTTCTAACACCATTCGCCATTGCTATGATAATCTCTTACGTGTTAAACCCTGTCGTCAGCTTGCTTAATAAAAGACGTGTTCCAAGAACCATTGCCGTCTTGTTGATTTATACGGTATTCCTAGCTTCTATAACTGTGATCTTAATGAATTTGATTCCGATTTTCATGAAACAGCTTCAGGAGCTAAACGAGCATATGCCTGAGTTCACAGTTAAAGCGCAAAACCTGATGAACACGGTTAAAGATAATCAGCTGCTGCCAGATACAGTTGAAAAGGGCATCCATACAGCATTACATAAGTTCGAGAATGGAATTTCCAAGATGATATCCAATTATATTCATGGCATTGGCAATACAATCAATATGCTGTTCATTGCCTTTATTATTCCCTTTATGGCTTTTTACATATTGAAGGATTTTCAGCTTATTGAAAAAACAGTGCTAACGTTCATCCCAGCCAAACACCGAGAGCGTACGATAAGAATGTTAGTGGATATCGATACAACACTGGGAGGTTATATTCGCGGCCAATTTATAGTTTGTATCATTGTGGGAGTTCTTGCCTACATTGGCTACTGGATTATTGGCATGCCTTATATGCTCCTTCTGGCAAGTGTTGTTGCCATTTTCAATGTGATTCCCTATATAGGTCAATATCTGGGTGCAGCTCCGGCATTAATTATGGCGTCTTCGATATCTGGGAAGATGCTGTTATATGTCGCGATAGTGAACATCCTGGTGCAGACCTTGGAAGGGAATTTCATTTCACCGCAGGTAGTCGGAAAAACCTTGCATATGCATCCGCTTTTTGTGATATTTGCGTTATTGGTTGGCGGCGAACTCGGAGGGATCATTGGATTGATCTTAGCTGTACCATTCTTTGCCGTCTTGAAAGTGATTTATCAGCATCTCAGCGCTTACTACAATCACCATAAACCCGTGTAGATCAAGTGATTGTAGAGTTGACATCTGGGATGCAGATGTTTATAATTTTCCTAAAACGTAGAAGAAATCAATGAAGCCAAAGCCCATCGCACAGAGATAAGGTTTCATGTCGTTCAAACGGACAACATGGCTGCGAGAACCTAACGATTGAAGAGTGGTCGATGCTAATTTCCGAGTGTGGACAATCTCCACCGGTTAGACCCGTTATAGTCTACTTAAGGCGATTGCATGAATACTTGCTTAGGCATTTATTTAGCAATAACCAGGGTGGTACCGCGAATTTGATTCGTCCCTGTATTTATACAGGGGCGATTTTTATTTTCATAAATAGGAGGAATTGGAAATGAAAGCAAGCGTCATACGTCAAAAATGGCTTGATTTTTTTGCTGAAAAAGGTCACAGAATTGAGGCTAGCGCACCATTGGTTCCTCATAATGATCCTTCTTTGCTTTGGATCAACGCTGGGATGGCACCACTTAAACAATATTTTGATGGAAGAGTGATACCGGATAACCCGCGTATTGCGAACTCACAGAAGTGTATTCGTACAAATGATATTGAGAACGTTGGGAAAACTCGCAGACATCACACTTTTTTTGAGATGCTTGGCAATTTCTCGATTGGTGATTATTTTAAAGAAGAAGCTATTACTTGGGCATGGGAATTTCTCACGGATCCTAAATGGATTGGCTTTGAGCCAAGCCGTCTATCGGTAACGGTTTATCAAGAGGATCCAGATGCTTATGGCTATTGGCATGATAAAATAGGGATACCGGCAGAACGCATTTACAAGCTGGATAAAGATAATTTTTGGGATATCGGTGAAGGCCCATGTGGTCCTTGTACAGAAATCTTCTATGATCGCGGCGACAAATATGGTGATTTAAGTGATCCTGAATGCTGGCCAGGTGGGGAAAACGAGCGCTTTTTGGAAGTATGGAATGTCGTTTTTTCTGAGTTCAACCATAATAAGGATGGCAGCTATACTCCGCTTCCTAATAAGAACATTGATACAGGCGCAGGATTGGAGCGATTTGCTTCGATTTTGCAAGACGTCGACTCTAACTTTGATACGGATTTATTCCAGCCGATTATTCAGAAGACCTGTGAATTAATTGGTGTGAAATATAACGAAAGTGAAGAACAAGACGTTGCCTTAAAAGTCATTGCAGATCATATCCGAACAGTCGTATTCTCAGTCACAGACGGGGTTCAGCCATCCAATGAAGGTCGCGGGTATATCATTCGCCGTTTGTTGCGTCGTGCTGTCCGTTATGGGAAGGTGCTTGGCACCAACAAGCCGTTTTTATATCAATTGACGACGGTTGTAGGCGAAGTGATGAATAGCTATTATCCAGAAGTTCTAGCGAAAAGTGAATTTATCCAAAAGGTTATTCGCACAGAAGAGGAACGTTTTCATGAGACGTTATCGGACGGCTTAGGCTTGCTTTCAGTCTTGGCGGAACGCGCTAAATCGGAAGGCAAACTTGAAATTAGCGGAGCAGATGCATTTAAGCTTTATGATACGTACGGCTTCCCGTTTGACCTGACAGAAGATTATGCACAAGAGCAGGGGCTGTCTGTAGACCGTGAGGGCTTTGATCAAGCGATGGATAGCCAACGGGATCGAGCCAGATCAGCACGTCACGACAGTGAGAGCATGAAGGTACAGGGCGGTCCACTTTCGACTTTTACGACTAAAAGTGAATTTGTTGGATATAATGAATTGGTAACAACTGCAAAAATTATTGCCATTATCCATAACCAACAATTTGTAGAAAGTGTGAATCAAGGGGATACCTGCCAAGTGATTCTAGATCGAACTCCGTTTTATGCAGAGAGCGGCGGTCAGGTCAGTGATCATGGTTGGTTAAAAACGGCAGGTGCGAATGCAATTGTAGAAGAAGTGGGCAAAGCGCCATTAGGGCAGACCGTACATTTTGTGGCTGTCGAATCTGGTGAATTAAAACTAGGTGATTCCGTAGATGCAACAGTGGATCGAGCACTTCGCGATGATATTATTAAGCATCATACTGCCACACATTTACTCCATCAAGCGCTTAAAGATGTTTTAGGGACACATGTGAATCAAGCAGGTTCCATGGTTTCAGCAGACCGCTTGCGTTTTGATTTCTCACATTTTGGAGGCATTACACCAGACGAATTGCAAGAAATTGAATTGCGGGTTAACCAGCAAATTTGGCAAAGCACCACCTTGAACATTACCCTTCAGCCTATTGCTGAAGCTAAGGCACTAGGAGCAATGGCTTTATTCGGTGAAAAATATGGTGATATCGTACGTGTTGTAAGAGTAGGCGATTACAGCATCGAATTATGCGGGGGCTGCCATGTTACAAACACAGCACAAATTGGACTATTCAAAATCGCAAGTGAGAGTGGAATCGGTTCAGGAGTTCGGAGAATAGAAGCTTTTACAGGGCGAAGTGCATATGAATATTTAGAACAACAAATGGATTTACTTAAGCAATCTGCAGCATTGTTAAAAACCAATATAAGTGATGTTCCCAAGCGAGTAGATGGTTTGTTGGCACAGCTGAAAGAGCTGAATCGAGAGAACGAATCGCTGCGTGGCAAATTGAGCCATGTGGAAGCAGGGCAATTAACAGATCAAATAAAAGAGGTGGGCGGAGTAACTCTTTTAGTAGCCCAAGTCGGCAATGGTGATATGGATTCGCTGCGCACAATTGTGGATCAATTGAAAGTTAAGCTGAATTCTGCGATTATAGTATTAGGCTCTGTTAGCGAGGATAAAGTTAATTTAGTCGCTGCGGTTACTCCTGATCTAATTGCAAAAGGTTTTAATGCAGGCAAAATAGTCAAAGAAGCAGCAACTATCTGTGGTGGAGGTGGAGGCGGACGTCCAGACTTAGCTCAAGCAGGCGGCAAGGATGCAAGCAAGCTACCAGAAGCACTACGCGCTGTCGAAGCGATGATTAAACTGCAAACCATTAGTTGATTATTTGTAAAATTTTCAAATTGAAAAGGAATTTATCTTCACCGTAGAGAATATATCAAGATGAACTTTTTTGGGGAGGTGCCTGTGATGAGTTCCATGGATAAAACAATGAAGTTCGACGTTATACCGGAAGGCGTCGAGACATCGTCGAAGGAAGTTATTTTGACCGTGTATGATGCTCTTCAAGAAAAGGGCTACAATCCGATCAATCAGATAGTCGGGTATTTGCTGTCCGGCGATCCGGCTTACATTCCGAGACACAATAATGCTAGAAGCATAATTCGAAAACGAGAGCGCGATGAGTTGATTGAAGAGCTAGTGCGTTCTTATTTGACTCATAATAAATGAGGATTATGGGATTGGATTACGGCGACAAAACAATTGGTGTCGCAATATGTGATCCATTTGGCTGGACAGCACAGGGAATTGAAGTCATTCGGCGCAAAACCGATGCTTTGGATAAAGACCGGATGAAAGTTCTAATGGAGCAATATGAAGTTACGGAGATCGTTGTAGGTTTGCCGAAGAACATGAACGCAACTATTGGACCCCGTGGAGAAACATGTCTGGCTTTTGCTGAGACGCTTCGCGAGCATTTTCAGGTGCCGGTACACATGTGGGATGAGCGATTAACCACGGTTTCAGCTACGCGTACTTTATTGGAAGCGGATGTTAGCCGAGCAAAACGTAAATTGGTTGTGGATAAGCTTGCTGCGGTTTTTATTCTGCAAAACTATTTGGACTCTAAAACGAAAAGGTGAGGATAACCATGACAGATTTTGAAGAACCGGAAATCATTTATATTCCTGACGAAGAAGGCAACGAAGAGGAATTTGAAGTGATTATGAAATTTGAAGTGGATGGATCCGACAGCAAATATATGATGGTTGTTCCGTTGGAAGAAAGTGAAGATGAAGAAAGCGATGAAGTCTACGCTTTCCGCTATGAAGAAGACGGAGACGACCTTCAGCTCTACACGATCGAAGATGAAGAAGAGTGGAAAATCGTTGAAGAAACGTTCAATACATTAATGGCTGAGCTCGAGGAAGAAGAGGAGCAGGAAGAGGGTAAATAGATGGATTCTTATCAATTGAAAGACCTAAAGCCTATTCACTTGCTGCAGAACGCTTTTGGAACGGAAATAGAACTTGAGGACGGCAATAGTAAGCCAATCACTTATCGTATTCTTGCCGAATTTTCTGTGAAAGAGAAGTTTTACGCGGTGTTGGAATCGGTCCAATTGAACAAGAATGAGGAAATATCCCTTTTCTATATTAATGAGAATCCTCAGGGTGAGCTTGAGCTGGAAACCATCATGGATGATGACGAATGGGAAGCCGTTGCCGAACTCTATGATGAGCTTACAGTCACCTTTGACGAATAAACAAGTTATAGGTTAGAATAAGAGGGGCGACAATAGGTCGTCCCTTTTTTTGTCGAATAACCGCCGAGGTGATTGTGATGGATTTTTCCGAGCAGAGCTCAAAGCTTAAGCCCAATCGATTGTTAAAAGTATTCAAAGTTATTATCATTGTTATCGTTATTTTGTTAATTCTTTTAGCAGGTCTAGCCTTTTATGGATGGCGTTATGTAACGAAAGAACTGAAACCAGTTGCTGCATCAGAACAGGTAGTACGGTTTACGATTCCAACGGGTTCAAACCCTACTCAAATCTCGGATATTCTAGAGGAGAACGGCTTGATTCGGAACAGCTCGATGTTCTGGTATTATTTAAAGTACACAAAAGAAGGTATACAGTTTAAAGCAGGTACATATGAAATGAAGCCAGGCCTGAAGAATAAAGAAATTATCGATCATCTTAATAAGGGTGATATTGTAAAAGTAGAAGTCATGCGTTTTACCATCCCAGAAGGATTCAATGTAGAGCAGATTGCTGCAAAGCTAAGTACGCAGAAGCTTGTCGATAAAACCGCTTTTATAGCAACCACGGATTCAGATCGCAGCTATAGCTGTGGCTGGACGGCGGATATTCCATCGGATAAAGCCATTAAACACCGTTTAGAAGGGTATTTGTATCCGGATACTTATGAAATGAAGAAAGATAGCACAACGGAAGATATTATAGAACGGATGCTTTGTGAATGGGATAATAAGCTGGAGCAGCTGCCGGCAGACTGGCAAACTCAATTAGAGAAACAAGGATTATCGTTCCACGAGCTGTTGACTCTTGCTTCTTTAGTAGAGCGTGAAGTTGTGGTTGAGGAAGAACGGGCCAAAGTAGCAGGAGTGATCTATAATCGCTTGAAGGATAAAATGCCCTTGCAAATTGATGCAACCGTCCAGTATTTATTCGACGAATCTAAAGAACGTTTATACGAAAAGGATTTACTGATTGAAAGTCCATATAATACGTATTTGCATACCGGATTACCACCTGGACCAATTGCCAGCCCAAGCTTGGCTTCCATAAAGGCAGCTCTTTATCCAGAAGTGACAAAATTCTTGTTTTATGTAACGAAAAAAGATGGGACCTCGGGGCATTTGTTCGCCGAAACCTTTGCACAGCACAAAAAGAATATTGCTAAAAGCAACGCTAAAAAATAATCAAGCCAAGGATGTTCAGGTATGAAAAAGCCTGAATTATTAGTCACAACTGGTTCGATTGCAGAAATACGAGTGCTTATTCAAGCAGGGGCAGATGCCGTCATATTTGGTGATCCTGCCGTATTAATGGCAACCAGAAATGCAGCAGTAGCTATTCCGATGCATTGGAATCCGGAAATGATGACGAATATCTTTCATTCCAAACGGAATATGGTGAGCAACTACCGAAGCTAGAAAAACTTAAATTTGCTGTACATTACGGTGCAGATGCTGTATATATAGGTGGACAGAAATATGGACTTCGTTCGAATGCAGGCAATTTCAGCTTTGACGAAATGCGTGAAGGCGTTGAATTCGCAGCACGATATGGTGCGAAGGTATTCGTTGCAGCTAATATTTATGCTCATAATGAAGATATAGCAGGATTGGAGGAGTATTTACAAAATCTGTGATCATAAGGACCATATTTTTGCACTAGAGGATAAACTAAATGAGTTTGATTTTGCTAGATTGGTGTTGGATTATCAAGGTTCTGCAGCGCGTAAAGCCCCTAGATCGGATGCGCAAAAAAAAGACTGCCAAATTATGATAATTTTCTCATTTTGGTAAAGGGAAACGTAGAATAATGTCGAAATACTAATTAACAATTATTTTATAATATTAGGATGGTGACAACTTGAAGGCATTTATCGCATTTATAAAGAAGCAATTTTCACAGCTATCCCGAGTTTGGAAACCGCTTTCGTCTTCGATGCAAACTACAAATTTAAAAAATGTAAAGGTTGAAAACCCTTTAAAGTCAGTGGGAATGAAGCTGTTTATTATTTTCTTTCTTTGTATTGTTGTACTAGTTGCCGCTACTGGTCTTTTCTCTTATTCCCAATCTAAAGGCATTATAACGACGAAAATGGCTTCATCTACGCAACAAACGATTAATCAGGCTGGAGAAAAGCTAGATCTGATTTTTGGTAATTTTGAGAATATGACTTATGACATTTTAACAGATTCAGAGATAACAGATAATTTAGGTGTTTACGGCTATGCCAAGAGTGAAGAGTTTGATAAATTTACTGCGTTTCGCAAGATATTAGATAAGCTTTCCAAAAAACTTTTCGGGAAGACAGGGTTAACTAATATACATATTCTCCCTATTGATCCGACTTTAAAGCCATTAACCACTGCTACTACCTTTGAAGAACCTGATAAGTACGTCAAGGAACCTTGGTTTGATCAGATTGTTAAAGCAGACGGTGCAGTTTCATGGTTGGATACAAAAGTAAAAGGGTATACGGAAGGTGCAAAACCAACCTTTGCTATTGGCCGATTATTGAAACCAGAGTCAGGGATTAATTTTGTGCTAGTCATGGAAATTGATGAAGATATTCTCATAAAAGGCATGGCTCAAATTAAAATTAGCAGTGAGCCAGGTACTAAAAGTGAAATTGTGATCGTTAACAATCAGAATAAATTGATTACGCCTTCAAAAAGCGAGGCAATTGAAGCTGTTTATCACATTCCATCTATTGTAGACGCTGATAAATTGAAGGATGAAGACCTAACAAACGATTACGATAATAAAACAGGTAATTATGATGGTGAAAAGCAATTAGTAGTCTACAAAACCATGGAGAAATCCAGGTGGACCATTCAGGCAGTTGCACCTGTAGAAGAGCTTGTTAAAGAAACAAGTCAAATTTTAAATGCTACTTTATGGATTGTTCTATTTGCCGTAATTGTTGCCTGTTTAGCCGGCTGGTTTGTGGCACGTTTGATTGGTCGTCCATTGGTAATTCTACGTAACTTGATGATGGAAGGCGAACAAGGAAATCTAACGGTTCGTACCCAACACAAGAGTAAAGATGAAATTGGCCAATTGAGCACAAGCTTCAATCAAATGATGGAACAGATCACTCGCTTGGTTAAACAAACGAATCAATCGGCAAGTGATGTGCTTGCTACAGCGGGTGAACTCTTGAATTCTTCCAATCTGACGGCCAATTCAGCTCGGGAAATCGCAATTGCGACAGAAGAGATAGCAAATGGCGCCTCAAGTCTTGCAATGGAAGCTGAAAGAGGCAATGGATTGACTCATGAAATTAGTATGCAAATGAAGCAAGTTGTGGAAGCTAATGCTAACATGGGTGTTTCAGCTACTGAAGTGCAGTACGCAAGTCAGCAAGGTACCCAGTACATGGCAGAACTAACAACTAAAACGACATCAACAGAGGTCATGACTCGTTCCATGGTGGAGAAGGTCGATCGTTTAAAAGATAGTACATCATCCATTCGCAAGATTCTTGATGTATTGAATGATATGACTAAGCAAACCAATATCTTATCCTTGAATGCAGCTATTGAGGCTGCACGTGCAGGCGCTGCGGGTAAAGGCTTTATGGTTGTAGCAGATGAGATACGTAAACTAGCAGAGCAATCGAAACATAATATTGGAATTGTAGGTACCATTACAGTCACCATTCAAAAGGAAATCGATGAAACGGTAAAAGTCCTATCTGAAGCCTATCCATTGTTCCAAGAGCAAATCAAATCCGTAAAAGATGCAGAGTTGATTTTTGCACAGGTGCAAGAAAGAATGGGCGGCTTCGTCGAACAATTGTCAGGTGTAACTATTTCCATTCAGGTATTGGATGAATCACAAAATGTATTAACAGAAGCCATGACTAATGTAAGTGCGGTATCGGAGGAGTCATCAGCTACTTCTCAAGAGGTTGCATCCCTAAGTAATGAACAATTAAATGTTAGTCAGGGCTTAGTAAACCTATCTGTTAAGCTGGAAGAGCTATCACATTCCCTGCAGAATTCGCTTTCGAAGTTCAGAGTTTAATTTATTATTAAAAACCTTCCCATTCAAAGGGAAGGTTTTTTAGTGTACAATCAGGTAAAAGAAAGGGAAGTGTCGATGAACTACGTTGTCTTGCGAATGATTACTATACTTCTTCCAACCTTAATGATTGGCGGATTTGAATACATTCGCCACGAGGTATTGTTGGATTATATGACGATGGAAACTGGGAATTTTTATATAACCGCACTAACCTTTGTTTTGTCCTATATTTTTGCGAACTGGATGTTTCGTCGTATTGAGCAAAGCAATAAGCATTTAGTGGAGGAACAAGCGCGAAGATCTGTTTATGAGGAGCGTGAGCGACTTGCAAATGAACTGCACGATAATATCGCACAAACGTTATTTTTCTTGCATGTTAAGCTGCAGAAAGGCCATTTGGAGGAAGCAAAAGCCGCTGTATCGGACATCAATAATCAAGTGAGGCAGGCGATATTTAATCTGCGAAGCTCACCAGATGAGGTCACCGATTTCGTTGAAAGGATTCAGTTATGGCTGCAAGAATGGCAGCTAATCACAGGGATTACGGTTACGGATGAATTTAAGCTAGAGGAACGTTATTTCTCCACGATGGAAGAGGTACATCTTCTCAGTATTATTCAGGAAGCCTTTACGAATATACGCAAGCATTCTGGAGCTAGCCAAGTGGATATTTCGCTTCAAGCTGAGCAGAATCAATGGTTTTTAAGAATAAGGGATAATGGACAAGGTTTAGGAGAAGAGCGAATGACCGAGAATAAATATGGAATGCTGATGATGAAAAGAAGATCTGAAGAAATTTCGGCTGAATTAAATTACCAAACAATAGACAAAAGTGGCTTGGAAATTATCGTTAAAGGAACCAAGGAGGTGCAGAAGGTATGAAGCCATATCGAATTTTAATTGTGGATGATCATCCGCTAGCACGTCAAGCTGTTAGAGCCCTTTTGGAGGATGAAGCGGATTATATCATAATTGGGGAAGCAACCAATGGTTTGGATGCGATTAAAGCCTGTGAGCAATTGCAGCCCGATGTTGTCTTACTCGATATTCACATGCCTGGAATGAATGGTCTGGAAACCACACGATTAATTAAAGAGCAGAACGCACGGATTAAAGTGGTCATTCTCAGTGTATCAGACGCTGTTACAGATTTATTCACAGCCATTAAGAATGGCGCCCAAGGATACCTTCTGAAAGATATGGATCCAATGGAGTGGGTAAATTATTTGGGCGCATTGTTGGAAGAGGATTCAGATATTCCTAAAATGATGGCAGATCGTTTATTTTACCGGTTTAAAACAGGGTTAGGGATTAAGGAGGATCCGATTGTCCAACTTTTAACCCCAAGAGAGCATGAGATATTAGCTCTTGTTGCCAAAGGAATTACTAATCGGCAAATTGCTGAATCGTTATTTATTGCTGAGAATACAGTGAAAAATCATATTAAAAACCTCTTGGAAAAGCTTTCTTTCGACAATCGAGTACAATTAGCGGCTTTTGCAGTAAAGAATGAACGGTTATGATAGTGGATTGGGTGGAGTTTGGCCCAACACAGCACTAACTAAGTTCTTAGCAGCGAGAAAAGCCATATCCGTGCGTGTCTTTGCTGTAGCAGAACCAATATGGGGCAAGGCTAGAACGTTGGACATTTGCAGCAATGGATTATCGATATCTACAGGCTCTCGGTCATAAACATCTAAGCCTGCTGCATATATCTGTTTGTTCTGCAGCGCCTCTATTAATGCCGTTTCGTCTACTGTTTTTCCACGAGAGGCATTAATAAAAATCGCGCTGGACTTCATTAGCGAGAATTGCTCTTTTCCTATTAAATGGGTGGTTTCCTCTGTTAATGGCGTCATCAATAGAATAAAATCAGAGGTACGAAGCAATTCGTTCATCGGCTGATAGATTACTCCGAGATTTGTTTCAGCATCTATCTTGCGATTGCGATTGTAATATTGAACATTCATCAGGAAACCGAGCTTAGCTCGGCGAGCAATGGCTTCACCAATTCTCCCCAACCCAATAATGCCTAATGTAGCATGATGGACGTCTAAGCCAAATAAGCTTTCGTCATCACCTTGCTTCCATTTACCTTGTTTAACATATTGATCAAGCTCTGCCGTTCTGCGAGCAGCGCCAAGAATTAAGGAGAATACTAGATCGGCTACTGTCTCATCCAATACCTCAGGTGTATTCGTCCCAATCACTCCACGGGCTTTCATCGCGGTTAAATCCATATTGTTGTAGCCTACGCTTATATTGCTTACGACTTTTAAAAGCGGGGCATGTTTAAGTAATTCTTCATCAATTTTGCCGCCAGTGGTTAGCAAGCCTTCCGCCGCGGCAAGCAGCCTCAGCATTTCTTTACGTGGCATAGCTTCGTTGGTTGATGATTTAAGAATCGTACAATGGCTCGCAATATAATCTTCTACTTCGGACGGAATGGGTCTAGCGATTAATACCGTTGGCTTCATGCGAGCATCTCCTTAAATGGTAGGGGTATACTGCTAACAGGGGGAATGTAACAAGTTGTCCGTTAGCAGTGTTAGTCGTCTCTTGTTACATTGTGTCAAAAAGAAGGCTTGTGTGCAAATGTATTTTTTTCGGGTATTATGTTAGAATATTTAATTAATGAGAATGAGAAATTAGTAGGGGGAAATATAAATGACTAAGCTTAGAATAGGAATTGTTGGTTGTGGGTCTATTACCAAGTATCGTCATGCACCAGAATATGCACATAATGATGCTGTTGAAATTGTTGCATTTTGTGATCCGAATGTAGAACGTGCGACTTTGATGGCAGAAGAATATGGCGGTAAGGTTTATGCAGACTACCTGGAAATGTTCCATAATGAAGAATTAGATGCAGTAAGCGTCTGCACACCAAATTTATACCATGCACCTATTAGCATTGCTGCAGCTCGTGCAGGTTTCCATGTGCTCTGTGAGAAGCCTATGGCTGCTTCTGAGGCTGATGCTCTAAGAATGATTGCAGCGGCTAAGGATAGTGGTGTAATCCTTATGGTGGGCCATAATCAACGGCTAATGCCTGCACATCAGAAAGCGAAGGAAGTTTTGCTAGTTGGTGATTTGGGTAAGGTACTTACCTTCCGTACAGCCTTTGGCCATCCTGGACCAGAGAGCTGGAGCGCAGACGGCAAAGAAAGCTGGTTTTTCCAAAAGGATATTGCTATTGTAGGTGCCATGGGAGATCTTGGCGTACACAAAGCAGATTTAATCCGCTGGCTCTTGGATGATGAAGTTGTAGAGATTAGCGCATTTGTTGAAACCTTGCATAAAGAGGATACGGAAGTAGACGATAATGCAATTTGTATCATGCGAATGGGCAAAGGCTCGATTGGCACCTTAACAGCCAGCTGGACCTATTATAAAGGCGAGGATAACAGTACCTTGCTTTATTGTGAGAATGGTGTGATCAAAATTGGTACAGACCCTGTAGATCAAGTGATTGTAGAGCGAACAGATGGTACAATTGATAAATACGATGTAGGTGCTATGTCTACCAATACTGGACAAACACATAGCGGGGTTATTGATTCTTTTATTTATAGTATCTTAACTAACACGCCTCCAGCCATTACTGGGGAAGACGGCATGAAATCATTGAAAGTGATACTTGCCGCGTTGGAATCAGCTGCTTCTAAAACGCTAGTCTCCATTCACTAGTGTATCTGAAAAGCACAATCGAATAGTAAAACTAAAACCATCGAAGCCAATAAGAGCCTCGATGGTTTTTGCAATTCCTTTGCTGTACAAATTCCTTATCTGAATTAAAGACTTAACGATTTACGCTAAAAGTAATGGCTTGTCTGTCCCCAATAATTTGGTGGTCGTTGCCAACAAGACCAACAAGAATCGTGTGCTCGCCTTCAGCTATATTCTTAATGACAGTATGCTTGGGGTCGATATAAACCTTCATAGCGTTTTTTGCTTCTGTAGAAGTTGTATCTAACCAAATATGGATATGTCCTTCCCCTGCTTTTGCTTCAGGGTTATCGCCGTAGTTAACTATATCCAGTTTATTTACTTCTATCGCGAATTTTAAATCCTGTGTTGTAACAATATCACCGTTTTTCAAACCTGTAATGGAGAAAACAGCACTATCCGCATCTGCTTCATTGGCAGTGCTCTTCGCTGTTGGCTGCGGAGTAGGGGATGCATTTTCCGATTTAGGTGGCTCTGAATTAGTTGCTGCATCTGTCGCGTTCCCACGTTTGACCATAAACGTAATAATCTGTGTAGTTGTTTCCGTAGATGGCTGATGATCCGTACCCACAAGCTTGACCGTTAGAATATGCTGGCCAGCTTTCAAATTAGAGAGGAGGATATGCTCAGGATCCTTATCAATTTGGACGGCAGCGCCTGGATCGGTTGGATTCGAATCCAGCCAATAATGAATATGGCCTTGATTGGTATCAGGTGTATGCTCTGTGTTACGATCTACTAAGGTGAAATTGTTAAGTTGAACCTGCAGGTTAACCTCATCATTAGCAATGATATCACCGTTATGCAGCCCTTCTATTTCAAAAGAAGGTGTCGTTGTTGTCGCTTTTGCAAGAGTGTCTTTATCTGCCATAGTGGGCAGAGGTGTGGAAGCAGATGAGGATTGTGGTGAGACAGTAGCGGGAGCAGTTGCTGTACAGCCTGAAAGTATTACAAGCAAAAGCAGTGAACCGAGTAAAACTGATTTGTTATTCATGATCATTTTCCTTTCACAATAGAAATTATTTGTATAATGCTCATAATTTCCACGAAAAAAGGCAATGTCCTCTTATTGGAAAGCCATTCGACAAAGGTTCTTATAATGCAATCGAATGCCTTATAAACCTACAAATTACAAATTCACCAATCACAGCAGAATGAGCTTCAAAGTAAATTATTATAGTTCTCCCCTCAAAAAAATATAGAATAACTTTATAACTGAGTGTAAATCATGTAAACTAAGAGTATATCAACGGGTTGGGAGATAAAGTATGACTAAAGTCATGATTGTTGACGATGCTGCCTTTATGCGAAAGATGCTAAGTAATATTGTGACCCAAGGCGGTTTTGAAGTTGTATGTGAAGCAAAAGATGGCTTAGAAGCAGTAAATTTATTTACACAATATCTCCCTGATATTGTTACGATGGATATTACGATGCCGGAAATGGACGGATTAGAGGCGGTTACGGAAATATTGAAGCAATATCCATCAGCTAATATTATCATGTGCTCAGCAATGGGGCAGCAGAAGATGGTATTGGATGCCATTCGGGCAGGAGCTAAAGATTTTATTGTCAAGCCTTTTGAAAAGGAACGCGTAATTGAAGCTATATTGAGTGTACTGAGTAAATCAAATTAATTCATGAAGATGACTCTAACCTTATGTATTTAACAAGAATATATTCAATTTATCATAGGAGCATCTTACTTTCATACCTAAATTTAGTATACAAAGATAATAAGAACATATATGAGTGAGTAAAAAACAAGGATATAAATGTCAAAATGCGAACACATTCGTCCTTGGCGAATGTGTTTTATTTTGCCAGATAACTATGAAAAGGGGCTCTGATTTTTGATGCATCAAAGTAAACTATGGATTCCTACATTAAGAGAGGTGCCTTCCGATGCGGAAGCCAAAAGTCACAGCCTCATGCTGAGAGCAGGCTTGATTCGGCAATTGGCAGCTGGGATTTATAGCTTTTTGCCGCTAGGCTGGCGTGTATTAAACAAGGTTTCTCAAATCGTTCGTGAAGAAATGGATCGTATTGAAACCCAAGAGGTTCTCATGCCAGCCATGCAGCCAGCAGAGCTTTGGCAAGAGTCCGGCCGATATGCCGTTTACGGGGATGAGCTTATTCGATTTAGAGATCGCCATGATCGCGAATTTGCTCTAGGACCCACTCATGAGGAAGTAATCACGACCCTTATACGTAATGAAATTAGCTCGTATAGGCAGCTGCCTATTAGCATATATCAAATTCAAACCAAATATCGTGATGAACGAAGACCACGGTTTGGACTGCTGCGAGGCAGAGAATTCCTGATGAAGGATGCTTATTCTTTTGATGCAAGCTGGGAAGGTTTGAATGAAACCTATTGGAAAATGCATGGAGCCTATTGCCGCATTTTTGATCGTATTGGTTTGAATTATCGAGCTGTTGAAGCAGATGCCGGGGCTATTGGCGGCAGTGGGGAGACGCATGAATTTATGGCTTTATCTGATATTGGCGAGGATACCATTATTAGCTGTGTGGAGTGCGATTATGCGGCAAATTTAGAAAAAGCAGAATTCTTTCAGTCACAAGAGACGGCGACAGAGTCAGATAAATCCCCTGCATCATGCTATGAAAAAATTCATACACCTCAAACACATACTATTGAACAGCTTGTTCAATCACTTGACCGGACTGCTAATTCCTTTATTAAAACGCTTATTTTTGTTGCGGATGGTGAGCCTATTGCTGTTTTAGTAAGAGGAGATCATGAAGTTAATGAAACTAAAGTGAAAAATTATTTGGGTGCAGAAGAGATTGAATTAGCTAATGCGGATATTGTCTTGAATGTTACAGGAGCTCCATTTGGTTTTGCAGGTCCGCTTAATTTAGCTATACCACTTCTAGTCGATCGGGAAGTTGCTGGGATGACAAGCGGTATCGTCGGAGCTAATGAAGTCGACTACCATTTAATAAATATTCAACCGTCTCGTGATTTTTCAATTGAAGAGATTGGTGATTTCCGAAATGCCAATCAGGATGATGTGTGTCCACGTTGTAAAGGCAACTTGCATTTTTCTCGTGGAATCGAAATTGGGCATGTATTCAAGCTGGGAACCAAATATAGTGAAAAGCTAGGCGGAAAGTTTCTAGATCAAACAGGCAAAGAGCAATGGATGATTATGGGCTGTTATGGCATTGGTGTTTCGCGGTTATTATCTGCAATCGTGGAGCAGAGCAATGATCTGAATGGCATCATTTGGCCGCGATCTATTGCCCCTTATCAGGTCCATCTGATTCCTGTCTCCGTTAAGGATTCAACCCAAATGGAGCTGAGTGAATTATTATACTCACGTTTGATTAGTGCAGGAATCGAAGTCCTGATTGATGATCGTGATGAACGTCCGGGAGTGAAGTTTAAAGATGCTGATTTAATCGGTATTCCTATTCAGGTTATCGTAGGGAAGCTGGCGGGTGATGGGTTTGTTGAGTTTAAAGAGCGCCGTACACCTGCTGATAAAATAGCTATATCTATTGAAGATGCTTTTTTGAGAATAACGGAGCTTATTAATAGCTAGACCGTCATTAAATGCAAAAAGGATAAAGCGCCAGATGTTTTGGCTGCTTTATCCTTTTTGCTTTTTAGTACCCTGGCACATAAGGCGGCGGTGAAGCAGGGTAAGGACCATATCCATCGCCGTAGGGCTCATAAGGGCCATAGGGCTGGTAAGGGTAATAAGGCTGCTGATAATAGGGATATAGGGGATAACCAAAAAAAGGCGGGTAAAATGGTTCAACTGGATGAAAGGGCTGGTAAGGATGAAAGGGCTGATAGGGATGAAAAGGCTGAAAAGGCTGGAAAGGATGAAACGGCGGCCTTCCTATGGGACGTTGATCAATTGACATGCAATCACCTTATCTCTCCATATGGGTTTACATTTTATCATGGAATTCAATATGAGTATTCTTTACCACTGTATGTGCATTTACCTAGATGTGTGAGGCCTAGAAAGCCAATTATTAAATCGATGAACTATTTTCTTAAGGAAAATTTTAGAATTGTTTAGCGGAATTTTAGAAATGTTTAGATGGGCTTTAGATTTGCTTGAGAAGCGCTTAATAGCTGGGAGGTAAGATGATAGAGGTAGAGAACAAACTCGGAGAAGAGCGAATAGCATCAAGCTAACTGCTTAATATTCGTAATGCTCTCACTTAATCTAAGGAGGCAATCGCAATGAAGAAGAAAACGGTTTGGATGGGTCTTGGTGGTGTCGCAGGTAGTATTTTGTTAGTAACCTCTGTATATGCAGGGGTAGGGGATTACGCCGGCTATGATGCTTACAAAACAGCATTAAAGCACACAAGCACGGCACAGAGTGTTACCGGGGCGTTCAATCTATCGGTAACCGACAACGATAAGTCAATTGTAGCGCTTAAATCTACACTTAAATTCGACTCTGTGAATCAACATTCGAGTGGTAAGGTTGAAGTGAAGAGCGCAAACAGTCTTCAACAATTCGAGTTATACAACCAAGACAATCAAGAGATCATCAAACGTGGGGATAGCGAGGTTTACACTATCTTGAATATGGGTGATAACAAGCACAATAAACGCCAGGAATGGAAGAAGCATCAGCCGAACAGCGAAATCGCCAATGAAGCTGAGAATGTGATTGATTCACTGGTTGGCAAGCTTCGTAATGAAGTTAATTTGCAGACTAATGAAGATGGATCCAAACAAATTAAGGTAGAGCTTAAGGGTACGCAATTACCGACAATCGTCAATTCAATTACTTCTATTTTAATTAAAAATGGTGGTCAAAGCCTTGCTGAGAATGCAGCGCATAAGGAAGATTTACATGGTCTCTTGAATACAGATTTCCTTAACGAGCTGCCTAAGCTTGTGAAAGACATTTCCATTCGTTCCATAGAATTAACCGGTGATATTACGGCTGATGACAGCTTGGATCACCAGAACGCACAGTTAACGATTTATGGTAAGGATGCTGCTGGCGTTGGGCATGAGCTTGAATTTGATTTCGACATTACATTGAGCAATCAAGATAATACTGTGCCAGATGTAATAGATTTAACGGGTAAACAGGTGCAAAACCTGAGCCTGAAAGAATTAGCAAATCAGGATAATAACTAAACCAAGAAGGAGTGGAAGGCATGGAATATGTAATCGAAGTCAGCGGACTCACCAAAAAATATAGCAATAATCGCGGCATAGAGAATATGAGCTTTAACGTAGCCAAAGGTGAGATTTACGGCTTTTTTGGTCCAAATGGATCGGGAAAAACTACGCTTATGAAAATCCTCACGGGGTTATGTAAAGCAGATAAAGGTCAGGCCTTATTATTCGGTTATGATATTTCTTCACAGTTTGAGCTGGCCATGGCACAAGTAGGCTGTTTGATCGAAACAGCCGATGCCTATACGTATATGAGCGGTTATCAAAACCTGGTGCTCGCAGCTAGATTCTATCCAAGCCTTCCGCGTAAACGTGTAGATGAAGTACTCGAGCTAGTTGGATTAGCACCCTTTGCCAAAGAAAAGGTAGGCCACTACTCACTTGGGATGAAACAGAGGCTAGGATTAGCCTCTGCCCTGCTTTCTTCACCTCAGCTAGTCATCCTCGATGAGCCAACCAATGGAATGGATATTGAAGGTATGGTTGATGTACGAGAAACGATTATTCAGCTAGCAAGGGAGCAAGGAATTACTTTCTTTATTTCCAGTCATTTAATCCGCGAGATGGAGTTAATGTGCAGTCGAATCGGCATTGTCAATCAGGGTAAGTTTCTAAAGGAAGCTAGCCGAAGTGATCTCTTGGAAAGTCCACATGAATCCTTAGAACAATATTTCTTAGCCCAGATTGCCGAAGAGCGGGAGCGTGTTTCTTATGTATAGTTTAGTGGCTAATGTTGTTAATGAGACCGAGAAACAGTTTTGGAAGAAGAAAACCGTGTTCTTTCTGATCTTATCTGCGCTCATACCTCTTGTTGGAGCGTTGTTAATCGCTAGTTTCCAGAGTAAGCTAGGAATTGCATCGATAACGGCTGCTGATTATCCTATCTTAGTACTAGGCTTATTCACTAGCTTTATCTTACCGCTGTTTGTATTTATGGCAGCAGCCGATTCTTTTGCCGGGGAAGCTTCCTCAAACACATTAAAAATTGTCTTATTACGCCCGATTTCACGCTTTAAAATCTATGCTTCCAAGCATATCTCACTCGGTATCTATACTATGTTATATTTAATTGCTGCAGGAATTTCTTCGATATTGTCCGGATTGTTCTTTAGTGTGAAAGCCGGGATGCCACAAGGGATTTTGGATGCACTTCTTGCTTATATCGTAGCGGTCATCCCGTTTATTGCTTTAACCTGTATTGCGGTTTTAATCGCTCAATTTACCCGCAGTGGAAGCGGTGCGTTAATCATTTGTATCATTCTTTACATGGGGATAAAAGCTGCTTCATTTTTCTTGCCGCAAGTTTCCTTATATTCATTAACCTCCTATACGGATTGGCATGTACTATGGTTGAGCAGCTCAGTTGCACTGGGGAAATTAATAAGTATCTTTATGTTTATAGCGGCATGTAGTATATTGTGTTTTACGGCTGGATTTTATTTCTTTGATAAAAAAGAAGTCTAAGGAGCACATGTATGTCCATTCGCGTTCGGTTACTTTTATCCTATCTGGCTATGCTATTGATTCCCTTATTTTTATTGATTATTGGTGTAGTGATAGTGGTCGTTGCTTTTTTCGGTGATTTGCGCGGCTTATATCATTTTGATTTTCGTCAGCAAAATCCGTTAGCAACATTTATCCAGCAGCAGGAAGAGGTTTTCACAGAAATTAAGCAGCTGGCTTCACTTGATCCCGAATCTCTGATTAGCAATGAAACTAAGCTGGCTAGCTGGAACCGTAGATTAAAGGAAATTAATATGGGGATGGTTGTAGAGAAGAATGATGAAGTAGTTTATTCCTCACCTTCGATTAATAAACCTGCTTTCCTAGAGGCTGTAAAGAGCATGGGCGAGCGAAAAGCAGATGAGAGCCAGCTCACACGAAATTTTATTGAACAATTTTTTGTTTCGAGCCACTACGATTTTAAATATGCGGATCAGAGCAAAGGCAGCGTTTTTATTGTCACAGATGTGAATCCATTAGGGAAATTCGCAGGTAAATATTTATTCATTCTAGTCATCTCTTTATTATTGATTTTACTGATTACCAATGGTTTGTTGACTTACTTCGTATCACGTAGTATTGTCCGCCCTTTGAAAGCTTTAAAACGAGCGGCAGAACAAATTAAAGAGGGCAATTTAGATTATGTGGTCAAATCGAACTCCAAGGATGAAATCGGAGAATTATTCATGGCCTTCGAACAAATGCGCGGTAAGCTGAAGTATTCAGTTGATCTGCAATTACAATATGAAGAGAATCGCAAAGAGCTAATATCCAATATATCCCATGACCTAAAGACACCCGTAACCAGCATTAAAGGCTATGTTGAAGGCATTCTGGATGGAGTTGCCGATACACCCGATAAGCTTGATAAATACATTAAAACGATTTATGCCAAAGCTACAGATATGGATCGTTTAATTGACGAGCTCTTTTTATTCTCCAAACTCGATTTACACAATGTGCCGTTTCATTTTGAAAAGGTGGATCTGGTTCGTTTCTTGGAGGATTGTACAGAGGAGCTGCAGTTTGATTTCAATGAAAAAGGCATTTTGCTTTCTTTGGATTTACCGAAGAATGCCGCTTTTCAGGTGGCGGTTGACAGAGAGAAGCTAAAGCGAGTAGTGCTGAACATTCTCGAAAACTCTGTAAAATATATGGAACAGCCGCAGGGGCTGATTACGATAAGATTAACGGATCAAGAGGAGTGGGTGCTAATCCAGATTCAAGACAACGGACAGGGGATAGCAGACGAAGCTTTACCGCATATTTTTGAACGTTTTTATCGGGCAGATCCTTCAAGAAACTCAAAAACGGGTGGCAGCGGCCTAGGTTTAGCGATCGTTAAACAGATCATTGAGGGGCATGGCGGTGAAATCAGAGCTACTAGCGTGCTGGGTAACGGAACAAGTATTTTCTTCACGGTAAAAAAAGCTTGAGAAGAGAGAAGGATGATGAATATGAGCAAAATTCTAATTATTGAAGACGAATTAAGCATTGCTGAGCTGGAGCGGGATTACCTTGAGATCAATGGATATTCAGTGGATATGGAGCACAGCGGGGATAAGGGCTTAGCGAGAGCATTGAACGAATCCTATGATTTAATTATTCTCGATTTAATGCTGCCCAAGGTAGATGGCTTCGAGATTTGTCGCAAAATTCGTAGTCAGAAGGATACTCCAATCATCATGATCTCTGCGAAAAAAGAAGATATTGATAAAATTCGTGGTCTAGGCTTAGGGGCAGATGACTATATGATCAAGCCATTCAGCCCAGGTGAAATGGTGGCACGCGTTAAAGCTCATCTGGCTCGTTATGAGCGATTTATTGGCAATCGCGAGCATAAGCATGACGAAATTCGTGTGCGCGGCTTGTTGATTGACAAAACCTCACGCAGAGTTCATGTGAATGAAGAGGAGGTTGCTTTTACGACCAAGGAGTTTGAACTGCTAAGCTTTCTGGCTGTAAATCCAAATCGGGTCTTCAGTAAGGATCAATTGTTTGATCGCATTTGGGGCATGGATTCGTTTGGCGATATTAGCACCGTCACCGTCCATATTCGTAAAATACGTGAAAAGGTCGAGCTTGACCCTTCCAATCCACAATACATTGAGACGGTTTGGGGCGCAGGCTATCGGTTCCAGCTTTAATCGCCGACGTAATCATAATTCGGATACACATATTGCGATTTAGCTGGGGTGGTTTTCTCGACTTTATCAGCAACCAAGGTCATAATCTCATTGCCGCGATAAGTTGATTTATTGATGGTTCCGGTAATTTTGACCCATGTATCTTTCGCGAGCTTTTGACCTTGGTCGAATTTAACCATCATGCCAAAAGGCGAGCCATCTGCTGTACAGCATTGAATCGAAAAACGTGCAACAACAAATTGATTATCCTGCATATCATCCTCGCGATAGACAAAACCGCTAATCTCGATTTTTTTGCCAATGAAATTATTCATGAACATATCCAAAGAGGTGAGGGTCTCAATAAAGCCTTCCTCTTTAACCTGAATTAGGTCCTTCTTATATAACTTCATCCCAAGTTGAGCAAAGCCCTCATCATATTTATCAGACTTAAACAGTGCTTTTAATTTAGGATCTATCTCAGCCGCGGTTGGAATAACCGATGGTTTATTAAGCGTGACGCTGTTGCTGCTAGTTAGCGAGCTGCTTAGATTAACACCTCTTTTTGCAGCTAAAGCACTGCCCATCGCACTGTTTGGCAGTAGAAAGCCTAATAACAAAGGTAGAATGAATAGACTGTATGCCGCAGTATTCCTAATTATCGAACGAGAAGGCGGGTGATCGCACTCGCAGTCCACTTTTCGCCCCATATAGGAATTAATTGCCAGAAAAATCTGATAAACAGCGATGGCATAGAATCCAATCGCAGACAGCTTTACATAAATTATATTTCTTGGAGCAATATAATAGAGAATGTTGTCGGACTTGACTAAATAAAGAATATACATGGCAAAGCCAGTTAAGATGGCTGCTCTTAGACAATAATGGCCTGTCAAACTACGTTTTTGTTCCACGGCGCATCCGCCTTTCTTTTAGAAAATTAAGCGTTCAAATATTAGGGAACCGATGAGCACGGTGATGACGATTAATCCCGACAAGAGAAGCACAAATTTAGCTTTAAATACAGAGAGCAGCATAAGGGTACCTTTAAAATCCAACATAGGACCAAACACGAGAAAAGTCAGCAGCGAGCCTGTCGTAAAAGTGTTAACAAAAGAAGAAGCTACAAAAGCATCCGACGTTGAGCAGAGTGACAGAATATAAGCAAAGCCCATCATGAATATGTGAGAGCCCAATCCATCATGACCGATGGAAACCAAGCTTTCGCGGGCCACAAAGGTTTGAATAATTGCCGTGATTAAAGAACCAAACATTAAATATTTGCCCATTTCAAAAAACTCATCCGATGCATGACCCAACAAAGAAAACAGCTTGTTGCTGTGGCTTTGTCCGTGCTCATGGCTGTGATCATGTGTATGGTCATGTACATGAGCTTGTTCGCCAGAGTGAGCATGTGAATGTAGAACTTCGGCAGTGACACGCAGAACGTTGCCTTTCACGAAGCGATAAATGATAAGACCAATGACAGAGGCAACGACGAAAGCCAATGCCATACGGGAATAAGCAATTTCAGGTCTTGAACGAAATGCCATAAAGGTAGCAGCATACACAATAGGATTAAGAATGGGTCCAGTGAGGATGAAAACAACGGCTACATAAACGGGCATGCCTTTTTTAATTAATCTGCGAACAATCGGAATCATGCCGCATTCGCACACAGGGAATATAATTCCGATCAAACAAGCAAATAGAATGGCTAAGAATGGATTTTTAGGAATAATTCGTGTAATGGTTTGTTCAGATACGAAAATCTGTAAGAGTGATGATATTAGAACACCTAGTAGAATAAACGGCAGTGCTTCCAAGATAATGCTTAGAAACATAGTTTTGAAGTTCTGCATATTGGCGCTGCTGATCCACGACATATCGGGTAAATGCTGATTCGTCAGCAATAGAAAGATATAGATAAGGGCACAAATGAAGATAAAATAGAGGCTGGTATTATAGATAGTTGTTCGCAATACACAAGACTCCTTTAATAGAGATTAGCATTCATACAGTATAGACTATGCTAGAAAAGGTGTATATAGGACAACATGTGCCAACAGAAAAAGCTGCAGATAGCCAAAGGCTTCTACAGCTTAGTCAGATATTATATGGCGGATCTATAAAATGATGAAATTAAAGAAGGTCATAAGGCTAATTAAGAACGACATACCCCAACGCTTTTGGAGATATTCACGTCCACGATAAAGCCGGGTCTTAACTGTTGTGATCGGCATGCTAAGCCTCTCGCTGATTTCTTGAATAGATAAATCATGGACATAATATAAAGTAGCAATCGCCTTATATTTATCCGACATTTTATTGATGACCTGCGTAAGCTGATCTTGCAATTCGGTTTCCATTAAAGCCATTTCGGGGCTTTTATCTTCACTGGATAGAATACCGTAGTGGTTCAATTCATCTTCACCGGCGATCTCGGCATCCAATGAATAGGTCGTTTTCTTCTTTCGCAATAGATCTACACAAAGGTTCTTGCCAATCCGATAAATCCAAGTTGAGAATTTCTGTTTCTCATCATAGCGGTTTAAATTCATATACACGCGCATAAACGTCTCTTGAACGACATCTTCAGAGTCATGCGGATTGTTCGTCATGCGATAAGCGAGTCGATGAATCTTACCTTTGTACAATTCAACCAATTGTCCAAAAGCAGAACGATCTCCTGTCAGTGATAATTTGACTAAGTTTGTTTCCGCATAGCTCATAGATAATCCTCCTATCGTTCACAGTCTATTCTTTAATAGTACCATGTATTTCGTATGATATGAAGCCCATCTCAACATTATTAGCTGATTCTTTTAAATTCTATTAAACAGGTCGTCCCTTTGTTAGGTTTGCTCAAGAAAGATATTCGGCCATTCATCGCTTTTAATAGGCTTGTAACCACCATAAGACCTAATCCTGTGCCATTATCTTTAGTCGTATAGAAGGGTAAGCCTAATGATTTAATCTGCAAAGGAGTCATTCCCTCTCCAGTATCCTCGATAGACATAAGGATCAAATTACTTTCAAGTGATGTATGTATCATTATTTTACCACCACCGGGCATGGCTTCAATGCAGTTCTTCAGCAGATTCAGCAGACATTGCTGGAGCTTTTTAGATTCACCCAAGATGAGCAAGGGTTGATCTGTGGCGTGCTGGATATGCATTTCAATGTTGGATATGGTCAATAAAGAATTGATTAAAGGTATACTATTCGAGATTTCTGTTTTAATGTCTATCGGAACAATTTTTTCCACATTTGGCTTGGCGAAATTCAAATAATCGGTAATGATCGTATTGGCGCTAACGATGCTTTCTATTGCAAGGTTAACAAATTTATTTCTAATCTCAGCTGTAATATTGTCGCGTGCCATTAATTGCAGAAAGCCACGAGTGGTCGTTAATGGATTACGAATTTCATGTGAAATGGAAGCGGCCAATTGACCAATCAATTGAAATTTATCGGCGTTTATGAGCTCTTCTTTCATCTTCTCTTGCCGCTTTACATGGTCATAGATATAACAAATAAATATCGAATGATAGACGAATAAAGTCGAATCTATTTTTTCAAAAGGACATAAAGTATTGTGATAACTATCATTATGTAAACAAATAGCAGTTTGCGTTTAAGATTGGTATTCATAAATAAAGGGGCAATAATTAAATAGACCAAGCAAGCACACATAACATATAGCACACAATGAAGCTCGAAGTTAATGATGTTCTGCAGGTATACCAATCCTTCCTAATTTTAGCACAAAGCAACTTATTATCTCACAAATCTTAAGATTTGCCACATAATAAATTAAATTGGACAGATTGAAGGGAGCTGACTGCAGAGATGAATGGCATAGGCCGACTCATATTTAGCGAGCATAGTAAAATAATTAAACAGCGCATGATTTTTAGAGAAGGAATCCGTCAGAAAATGTAAAGTAAAACCACCTTTAACATGACGATAATGATAAATTTTGGATTGGGAAGGGATTTTGTAAAGGGGTGGAGGAATTAGAGGGATCAAGTCACTTTCAATGACAATTCTGTGGCTAAATGCAATTTTTTGATTGTAAGCTGCAGCAAATGTCGGATCGCCAACTCGTGGTGCTCCATAAGTATAGACTATAGGAGATGCAAATTTGGTGTTATAAGCCAAATCAAGCGCACATAAGGTAGCTAAAGCGCCACCTAGGCTATGTCCGGTAATGATTAGTTTTTTGTGGGAATCACTTTTAGCTAATGCGTCGAGGATTTGTTTTCTTGCTGAAGCATATATTTCAGTAAAACCGCGGTGAGTATTCCCGCCATTGGCAAACCAAGGATAAGGCATTTGACGTGCGATTAAATCCGATACAGTATCTGCTGCTGATGTTGTTCCGCGAAAAGCAAGGACAATTGTATCATCGGACTCGATTAAATACCCAAATGTTTCTTGGGCGAATCCATAAGCTTCAGCTGAGAAAGAGGTCATATATCGATAGCCGGCAGGAACAATAAAGCGTCCTGCAGAATCGAGAAACTGATTATAAGTTTGATGACAGGAGCAGATTAAAAAAAGTGCCAGCTTGTAGTTGATTGTTTCCAACATGATTATCGCCTGCCTTAAAGGATCTAGGCGTTATTATATGTTAGATGGATGCTCAGGGTTCGAGTTAGGATAGGAAAACAATTTATACTTTTGTGAATATACGGATTTGGTTAGCAGAAAATCATCAATCATTTTATGGGAGTAGCTTCCATTAATCAAAACTAACATTCCATCAATGTTTTTTACATAATTACCGTTTGAAAAGTTTTCTCCTCTAATTAGACCTTCATTGTCAAAGCATTTTTCTATGGCTTCATCGAATGATAGATTATATTCAGACATATTAGTAACCTCCAGTTAAAAAAAATCTTAATAGTGTTTACCCAATGGATAGGTTATTAAAACAAATCCAGTTTAAATGTTTATTTTGAACTATGTAAAACAAAATATGGGATTGAATAACATCCCATATCCTGTAAATTCATTGAAATTAGATGACAGTACGTACAGTGATTTCGCCAAGGTAACGGCCTGTGTTTGGTGGTGCATATGGAAGAGTTACCGGTGCTACTCCTACAGCATCAACTCTAATACGTACAGTATTGCCAGTTAAGATTCCAACTCCAAGCAAAGCGTCCGCCGAAGCTATCGCGACATTATCGGGATTGCCAAGATTGTTATCTACGAATAATGGAATACTTAGAACAATGATACCTAATATATTAATGACATCAAGTGTTGCTGTTACTGTAATTGTTTCATTACCTGCATATGCATAAAAAACGCTCACGGGCAGGATAACTGCGAGAATAGGCAGACCGACAACAAAAAAATCAGTACGCAACGTAACTATTTGTCCCGATGCATTATTAGGCGACCAAATGTACGCGTTAACTCCATCAATAAAAGGTGTAGTTGGAGCTACGAAAACTGCAGGTGTTGGCAGTGTCCCTGGCCCTGCTGCTGTATCTGCTATTACCAAAGTATTAGTGGGGCTAGTAAAATCTTGTAAGGCTAATGGCATTTGAATTACCTCCTGTTAAATGTATTATGCCACCTTGTGACATATCTTATAGTATTCAATCTAGCAACCTTTGATTGGACAGAATAATTAATAGTTTGAAAAATAGTAGAAAGATATAAAAAAGTAATTCTTAACGGTTAAGATAGCCGTCCATACCATATCAGCATAACTTTAATACTTATATAGGGAGCATAGAATCGTTACTATTAAGCCATTAACAGAAGGAGATAGATTTATGAGAATATTGCTTGCTACCTTTTGGATTATTCCACATGTTGGTGGAGTATGGAATTACATGGGGCAGCTTAAGAAAAAGCTTGAGCTGCTAGGTCACGAAGTCGATATCCTTGGTTTTGGCGAGGGGAACAAGTATGTTTATATCGTAAATGAACACCGCAAGGTAAAAAGAAGCAAGTTAATCCCTCTTGTCGAAAAAAAACAAGGCAAAAAACCATATCCAGAGAATTACGCAGATCCAGTAGTGAAATATTGTGAAGTAGAAAGCCGTGTTTTTGAATTAGCTGCAGCTTATTTGGGTTTAGATAAATATGAAGTCATTCATACTCAAGATGTACTTTCAACCGTATGTTTAAAGCGTGTTAAACCAAGCGGAACTGCATTGGTAGCTACTCTCCATGGTTGTGTATCACATGAGATGCGCCATCAAATAATGAATTCGCCTACTTTTGAAATGGCAAAGGCTTATTTTGATCAGCTGGAGTATATTGGTGCTACTTCTGCTAAATATACGATTGTCGCTAACCAATGGTTAAAGAATATTCTGATGGATGAGTTCAAAGTTCCGGATAAAAAGCTCAAAATATTGCATTATGGCTATGATGTGGAGACCTTTCTGAGTCAAATGATTGATAAATCGGCCATTCAGCTGCAACGTCCAATCGTCCGTCCAGCAAATAAGAAAGTCATTCTTTATACAGGTAGGCTCGTTGAGCTCAAAGGTGTTCATCACCTATTATCTGCACTCAGTCAGTTAAAGGAAATCCGTAAGGATTGGGTGTGCTGGATTGTTGGAGAGGGAGAAAAATATGCAGAGCTGAAAGTCCAGAGTGAGGTCTTGGAGTTAACGGATTATGTGTTTTTCTACGAAAAACGAGATGATATTCCTCGTATTCTAGCTAGATCAGACATTTTTGTATTACCGAGTCTCCTCGAAAACCAATCTTTATCCGTAATAGAAGCACAAATTGCCGGAAAGCCTGTAATTGTTAGTGATGCTGGCGGCTTGCCTGAAATGGTGGAGCATGGAGTTACAGGGATAATATCGCCCGCAGGAGATGTTGAGAAATTATGCTACAATTTAGATATATTGCTAGGAGATAAAGCCTATAGAAAAGAGCTCGGAGCTAATGCTAAAAAGTGGGGGATGGCTTATTGGTCGCTGGATGAAGGGGTTAGAAACGTGGTAAAGGTTTACGAAAGTTCTCTTTCACAAAAAAGAAAGATTGAGAAAAATAGTCCATCTACTTAGTTAATGTGTTGACTTAATTTACTAATCACAGTATATTGATTACGAAAACTAAATATTAATACGGGAGCTTAGGAAACTTTGCTGAGAGGAAAGCTAAATCGCTTTCGACCGAACCTGATCTGGATAATGCCGGCGGAGGGAATTTACACCTAACCTACGTGGGCCACAACTCTAATTGTTGTGGTCTTTAATTTATCCGCTCCTTGATCAGGGAGCGTTTTTTTTGTTTGTAAAATTGGAGGGGGAAGAGAAATGAAGAAGTTTTATTTGCAAGGATTAGTAGTTGTAATGTTAATGATATTGGTTTTAACGGCTTGTGGTAAATCGGATAAAGTGAAAATAGTCTTGGATTGGACGCCGAATACGAATCATACCGGACTTTATGCTGCACTGGATCAAGGTTACTACAAGGATGCCGGTCTAGATGTTGAAATCATTCAACCGAATGAGAGCGGGGCTGATACAATGGTTGCATCCGGCAAGGTGCCGTTTGGGATAAGCGGTCAGGATGGCCTTACCCAAGCTAGAACACAGAATGTACCTGTCGTTTCAATTGCTGCGATTATCCAGCACAACACTTCAGGGTTTGCCGCACCTGCAAGTAAGAATATTAAAACTCCCAAGGATTATGAAGGTAAAACCTATGGCGGTTTTGGCTCTCCATTCGAGAATTCAGTGCTGCAAGCGATGATGGAGGATGCTAAAGCTGATTATAGCAAGCTGAAAAGCGTAAGCGTCGGTGATGCGGATTACTTCACGGCTATCAAGAAAGATATTGATTTTGAATGGATTTTCTATGCGTGGACCGGGATTGAAGCGGAATTGCGCAAGGAGCCTTTGGATATGCTGTATCTTAAGGATTTCAATGAGAAATTGGATTACTACACACCGGTTTTAATTACGAATGAAACGATGATTAAAGATAATCCAGATACAGTAAAAGCATTCGTCGCAGCAACTGCAAAGGGCTACAAATACGCAATAGACCACCCTGCAGAAGCCGCAGAGATACTAATCAAAGCTGTTCCAGACATTAATAAGGATTTAGTGAGAGCCAGCCAGAAATGGTTGAGTCCGCAGTACCAAGCAGATGCGCCGCGTTGGGGTGAGCAGAAGAAGACGGTTTGGGACAATTATGCAAATTGGTTGACCGAGCACAAGCTTTTGGAAAAGCCACTAGATTCAGATAAAGCTTTTACTAATCAATTCTTACCCGAATCATAATCAAAATGGAGGTTTTAGAGATGGCAAA
Organism: Paenibacillus psychroresistens; assembly: GCF_009728935.1. Classification (GTDB taxonomy): domain Bacteria; phylum Bacillota; class Bacilli; order Paenibacillales; family NBRC-103111; genus Paenibacillus_AC; species Paenibacillus_AC psychroresistens. The sequence goes on from NZ_CP034235.1 coordinate 2,629,640, forward strand.
CGCACTTTTAAGTATTCAAATTATACCAAAAACTAAAAACAACGAAGAGGTTATCCCTTATGTGGATCGCGCCATTCAAGTTATTCAAGAGTCAGGTGTTAAATATCAGGTGAGCGCGATGGAAACCACTATGGAGGGTGACATTGAACAGCTGCTGGAGATTGTGAAAAAGATGAATGATGCCATGATCGAGTTTGGCAGTCCTAGTGTGCTTTCTCAAATCAAGCTTTTATTCAAACCCGAAGGTGCATCGATGGATAAGCTGACGGAGAAATATCGCTCATGATCAGCTCCAAATGGTTTAAAGCAGCTTGGCCACCAATAATGGTGGTTTTTCTGCTGCTTGTAGTCTGGCAGCTGGCAGTTGTTATTTTTAATATTGAGTTATGGATCTTACCTGATCCGATTTCGATTATACAAGAAGGTATACACAATTTTAGAAGTCTATGGATGCATACGGTTGCTACTATTAAGCTGACTTTAATTGGTTTTGCAATCGGAATTGTTATTGGAGTTGGTGTCGCATGGCTGCTGCATTTAATACCGGGGTTCAAGAAGGGATTTTATCCTATTCTAGTGCTTACACAGAATATCCCGATGATTGCCCTTGCTCCTCTGCTGATGATCTGGTTTGGCTTTGGGGTTCTGCCTAAAATTATCGTTATATCAATTGTAGTATTTTTTCCAATTGCAGTTGCGTTGATGGATGGATTTCTACAAACAGATCAAGTCATGTTAAATTATATGAAAATGATTGGTGCAACTCGGCTGCAAATTTTCCGTAAACTTGAATTGCCCCATGCTTTGCCGAGCTTTTTCTCAGGCTTAAAAATTTCGGCTACTTATGCAGTCTCAGGTGCAATGATTTCAGAGTGGCTTAGCTCGGATAAAGGGATTGGTTATTATATGAAGCAGCAAAAAGCAGGTTTTAAGACGGATCGGGTATTTGATTCGATTTTTATTATAGTGCTGCTGAGTATAATTTTATTCTATTCCATCGTTATATTAGAAAGCATCGTGATTCGTTGGAAATCGAGGTCGCATAAATGGAACTGAAGCAAATTTCACAAACCTTCATGGAAAATGGCAAAATCGATACGGTTCTTAAGGATATCTCTTTACATGTCGAGAAAGGCGAGTTTGTCTCGATCATTGGACCGTCTGGATGTGGGAAAAGCACACTATTTCATATCATAGGTGGATTAGTAGCCCCTTCACACGGTGAAGTATGGATAGATGGCAAAGAAGTGACCGGACAAAAGGGTCTTATTAGCTATATGCCGCAAACACATGCCTTGTTTCCTTGGCGGACCATTGAAGAAAATGTTATTCTCGCTCAGGAGGTCGCTGGAATTCCCGCCAAGCAATCTATCGCTCAAGCAAGAGAGTGGTTAGCTAAGGTAGGTTTAGCTGGCTATGAAAAAGCATATCCGCATGTTCTATCAGGCGGAATGCAGCAAAGGGCTGCATTTCTCCGCGCCTTACTAAGTCCGCAGGAATTCATGTGCTTGGATGAACCATTTGCCGCTTTGGATGCCTTAACTCGCATGGATATGCAGCGTTGGTTACTCTCGATTTGGGAGCAGAATAAACGCTCGGTTTTATTCGTTACGCATAGTATCGAAGAAGCGCTGTTCTTATCGGATCGGATTTATCTGCTATCGGATAAGCCCACTACGATCATTCAAGAAATAGAAGTGCCATTTCCACGCCCTCGCCGGGAAGAAGTATTAAGTGAACCGATGTTTCAAACCTTGAAGCAGAAAATCTATGCCACAATGAAAAGAGTGCATGTATGAAAACAATTGATGCCCATATCCATTTGGACCTCTATCCTGTGGCAGAGCGTCAGCTTATCTTAGATGAGCTGACGTTTTTTGCTGTTCAGTCTGTAATTGCTGTCTCGATGAATTTAAACTCATGCATGGCTAATTTGGAGCTTCAGCGGCTGCATCCAGAGCAGGTGCTTGCAGCATTTGGCTTTCACCCTGAGCAAGATTTGCCAGCAGATGAGCAGCTTGAGCAGCTTTTTGCTTGGATAATTCTGCATCAAGCTAAGATGGTGGCAGTTGGTGAGGTTGGCTTGCCTTATTATAATCGTCTTGAAGCAGAGGAGCAGGGCTTGGTTTTTGATCTGAAGCCTTACCTCGCATTACTGGAACGGTTTATTGCGTTAGCTGCTGATCTAGGAAAGCCAATTATCCTGCATGCCGTTTATGAAGATGCTGATCTAGTCTGTGATTTACTGGAGAAATATAAAGTTTCACAAGCCCATTTTCATTGGTTTAAAGGCAGCCGTGAAACGGTTGAGCGAATGATCGACAAGGGATATTTCATTTCATTCACGCCTGATATTCTCTATGAGCAGGAGATTCAACAGCTGGCAGCCATTTATCCCATCACCCAAATGATGGTGGAAACAGATGGGCCGTGGCCATTCGAAGGACCATTCTCCGGACAAACGACTCATCCGCGTATGCTAGCTGAGAATATTCACAAGCTAGCGGAAATTAAGGAGTTAGATCCTGAAGAGGCTGGAGAAATTATTAGACAGAATACAATCGCTTTCTATAGGATTAAGGTAGAGAAATAGGCGTGAATGAAGACCCGCCAAGTGGCAGGATCCGCATTCACGCCCACATAACATTATATAACTACTTGATAAGGGACTTTTCTAGGGTAGGGAGCTTTTGGAGGATGTGGAGGAAGAAGTAGTCTTGCTGCTTAGAATTCCTAAATTGGTAAAAGTCCTCTTGAGTACGATTAGGAAATACATGGGTTTGATGCAGCTTATCGGTCACATAAATCGCTTGCTCTTCATTATTGTAACCAATTGCGACGATTTTGTTGGATGTAACAGGAATCATTTTTATTCGATTCAACCCCTTCACTTTTTTATTGGAAAAAAGATATGGTTCAGATTAAGCAGGGAGACAAAAAATAAGCATCATCAACTTTTGTGTAGAATCATCAAGTCGATCAAGCTTATTAGGTGGTAAATTTTGTGCTTATCTGTAGTTAAATCATACAGAAATTCGAGCTTAACGTCAATGGATTGCGCTTACAAAATGCATATACGGAAGTGTTTATTTTGTAAAGTATTTTGGATTATTGTATGATTGTATTCATCTTATATAGGAAGAAGTGTAGGCATGGAAATTGTTAGAGTTCAAACTATGGAAGAGTTAAACCAATGCTTTACCATCCGGAAGATCGTATTTGTAGAAGAGCAGGGAGTTCCAGCTGACATCGAAATCGATGAATTTGATGCTTCTCCTGAAGCGTGCCGCCATTCTTTATTGTTATATAATAATGAACCTGTTGCGACAGGCCGTTGGCAAGCTTATAAAGTGGATACGGCTAAGTTGCAACGGTTAGCTGTTTTGAAGCCATTTCGAGGTTTAGGGATAGGAAAGAAGTTAATTCTAGCACTTGAACAGCAAGCACGTGAAGCTGGATTTCAATACACTTTATTGGATGGGCAATGTCATGCGGAAGCATTTTATCTTAAGTTAGGGTATGTTATTATCTCAGATGAGCCATTCGAAGAAGCTGGAATTATGCACGTGCGTATGCAGAAAACATTATAAAGAAATAGCCTGCGCCCCTTGTCGGAGTTCAGGCTATTTTTTTGTCTAAGATTTAACTATCAATACATTTGCGATTTTCTAATTATTGCTGAGGACCCATATGCTTCAGATACGGAGTGATATCGATACCTAAGCTTGCTGCAAGTCGATTGCCAAGATCAGCATCGGCAATATAAAAGTTGCAGATGGCACGTAGTACAGTTTTGGAATCGACATTGGAGAGATCGGCTGTCATATTCTTAATGACTTGAGCCTGCTGCTCTGCCGAATAACGCTGCCAGACCTGACCAGCTTGCCCAAAGTTATTCGTTTTCTCGATTTTTTGGCGACCTGCAGAGCCATTCAATGGAGATATAGTCTCAGTTATGCTGGGATTTTCCTTAGGTGTACCTTCATGACGATTAGGCTCGTAATTAATGTGTTGGTTCTGTGGTTTAGTTTGCATAGCTCCATCACGCTGATTATTCTCAACCTGTGCATAGGGGCAATTAATCGGCAATTGTAAGTAGTTGGTGCCAATCCGATAACGTTGAGTATCTGAATAAGAGAACAAGCGCCCTTGCAGCAGCTTGTCTTCGGATGCTTCGATGCCAGGTACGAGCACACCAGGGTTAAAGCCAACCTGCTCAGTTTCAGCAAATACGTTAGCTGGGTTGCGATTAAGAATCATCGAACCGACCTTTTGGAATGGAATTACGTCTTCAAACCAATCCTTGGTTGGATCAAGCGGATCAAAATCGAAATTATCTAAATCGGCGGGATCTAATAGCTGTACGAATAATTCCCATTCAGGGTAATCGCCCTGCTCGATGGAATCATAAAGGTCCCTACTAGCATGGTTAAAGTCTTTTCCTTGAATTTCGGATGCTTGCTCAGCAGATAAATGATGAACGCCTTGCTTAGGCACCCAGCGATATTTAACATAAATCGTATTGCCATAAGCATTAAGCCACTTAAACGCATGAACACTAGAACCGCGCATCTGGCGGTAATTAGCCGGTATGCCTTCATCGCTAAACAGATGGACCAGCATATTAGTTGATTCAGGTGTAAGTGACATGAAGTCCCAGTAACGATCAGCATCTTGAATATTCGTCCGCGGATCGGGCTTTAAGGAATGCACCATGTCTGGGAATTTCATCGCATCTCGAATGAAGAAAACGGGCAGGTTGTTGCCAACAAGATCATAATTGCCCTCTGTTGTATAGAATTTCACGGAGAATCCACGTGGATCACGCAAGGTCTCTGGTGAATGCTGACCATGAATAACGGTTGAAAAACGCACAAACACAGGTGTCTCTAAACCTTCTTCTTGGAGAAAAGCTGCCTTTGTATAACGCTTCATAGGATGGGTTACTCTAAAGACACCATGAGCACCTGCTCCGCGAGCATGCACAACTCTTTCTGGAACGCGCTCCCGATCAAAATGAGCAAGCTTTTCCAACAGCTGATAATCCTCTAATAGAGTAGGGCCTTGCTTGCCGGCTGTTCGAGAATTCTGATTATCCCCAATGGGTACACCTTGGTTCGTGGTCAAATGACTCATCGATTCAATCTCCTTTATAAATAGAATAATATAACTGCATAAATATAAGCTTAACCTATTAAAATTAGGCGTAAACGAGGGAATGCTCTTCGACAAAACGCTCGCAATCCAATGCGGCCATACATCCACTGCCAGCAGAAGTAATCGCTTGTCGATATTTGTGATCCTGAACATCACCGCAAGCGAAGATGCCGGGAATATTCGTATCTGTAGTACCTGGATTCACAATTAAGTAACCTTGATCATCCGTTTGAAGCTGCCCATCTAGGAAGCCAGTATTGGGAGTATGGCCTACAGCAACAAAAATCCCATCTGTTTCATAAATTTCTTCGATACCTGTAGTTTGATTGCGGACTTTTAATCCCGTAACGCCTTTTTCAGTAGCAATAACCTCTGTTGGAGCTTCATTCAAGCTCCAAACAATTTTTGGATTCTGTCTGGCTCGATCCTGCATAATTTGCGATGCTCGAAGATCGCTGCGCCGATGCACGACACGAACCTCAGTGGCAAATCGCGTTAAGAAATTAGCTTCCTCCATCGCCGAGTCGCCGCCGCCAACTACAATAATCTTCTTGCCACGGAAGAAAAAGCCATCACAGGTAGCACAAGTGCTAACTCCTCTGCCTATATTATCTTTTTCTCCGGGAATACCTAATAATTTAGCCGAAGCGCCAGTGGATACAATAATGGATTCAGCTTCGATTATGCCAAAGCCTTCAACGCTGACTTTGAATGGGCGCTTGGAGAAATCAACATTATTTACCCAGCCCGTTTTGAACTCAGCACCAAATCGTTGTGCTTGCATCCGCATATTATACATTAGCTCCGAGCCAAGAACGCCATCCGGAAAGCCAGGGAAATTCTCGACTTCTGTTGTAGTAGTAAGCTGTCCCCCGGGTTGGTTGCCTTCGATTACCAAGGGATTTAAATTAGCGCGTGCGAGATAAATGGCAGCTGTTAAACCTGCTGGGCCTGTTCCGATAATAATAGTTTTATACATATGAAAGCTCCTTCCTATAAACAACTTAATTTTTCTGATCCAATGATTGATGCAGCTTAGCCAATAAACCCTTGAAGTCTGCAAGCAAGGTAGTGAATTCCTCGGCATTTAAGCCGCGTTGACTCATCATTTCGCCTGGAATGATACAAGCCTGGGCTTCCAATTGCTTGCCTGCTTCTGCTAAATGGATGAAAACTTTCCGTTCGTCATCCGTTGAACGCTTGCGTGTGACAAGCTTGGCTGTTTCCATACGTTTCAAGAGAGGTGTTAGAGTACCCGAATCAAGGAACAAGCGTTCACCTAAGTCTTTAACAGTTACGCCGTCCTGCTCCCATAAAACCAACAACACTAGATACTGTGGATATGTAATGCCAATTTCCTCAAACCAAGGCCGATAGAGCTGGGTCATCGCCCGTGAACAGGCATAAACCGTGAAGCAAAGCTGATTATCCAAGCGCAGTGCTTCTTTAGCGTTCAATTTATTTCACCTCAGCCTTTAGAAGTTTTCTAATATCATTTTCCATCTCTTCAGGTTTAGCCGTTGGTTTATAGCGTTTAACAACCTCACCCTGACTGTTGATTAAGAATTTGGTAAAATTCCATTTGATCCGATTTGTAAGAAACCCAGGTGCTTTTTTACGCAAGTATTTAAATAAAGGATGAGCATTCGAGCCATTGACGTTTATTTTGCGGAAAACGGGAAAGGTAACTCCATAATTAATCTGGCAGAATTCTTGAATTTCGGCATCCGATCCCGGCTCTTGATTCATAAATTGATTGCTGGGGAAACCAAGCACTTCAAAATTCTGCTGCTGATATTTATCGCGCAATTTCTGCAAGCCTTCGTATTGTGGGGTTAAGCCGCATTTGCTTGCTGTGTTGACGATTACGAGTACTTTACCTTTATAATCGGCCAAGGACTTCACAGCTCCAGATGTGGTTTCGGCTGAAAATTCATAAACATTCATCTAATTTGCCTCCTTATAAATATAGATTGTGCACAATTAAATTTTGTAAAATAAATATATCGCTATTTAGCTATTATGTCAAATGTTAATGAAATAGTTTATAATTTATTTACTGGAGGCGAAGCAAGTGGCACAATTTTATTATCGGTATTCGACTATGAATGCTGGCAAATCGATAGACGTATTGAAGACTTACCATAATTATAAAGAACAAGGAAAATTGGCCTTGTTATTCTCATCAGATAAAGATGATCGTTATGGAGTTGGCTTTGTGGCTTCACGCATTGGAATGAAGGAAAAAGCGATCATGTTTGATGATGAAACTAATATTTTTGAGATTGTGCAATTTTTTGTGCAGCGTGAAATTCAGGTGGATTGTATTCTGGTTGATGAAAGTCACTTTCTGAGAAGAAATCAGGTGCTGCAGTTAGCCGAAATTGTCGATGATTTGAATATACCTGTTATTGCTTATGGCTTGAGGACGGATTTTCGTGGAGAGCTTTTTGAAGGTAGCAATGCTTTATTCAGCGAAGCGGATAAGGTCGAGGAGCTTAAAACTATCTGCTGGTTCTGTTACCATAAAGCAACACGCAATCTGCGGGTTCAGAATAATGTGCCTACTTTTCAGGGAGAGCAGGTGGTTATTGGCAATAATGCGGATAAACAGGAGAATGAAGTCGCGTACTTTCCAGTATGTCGCAAATGCATGAAGAAAATGAAGGTTAGCGGCAAGCTATTGCCCTTGCCAGAACGGAAGAAGTCCGAAGTAGAGCGGCTGTTCTGGGATACATATGAGGAATATACGGAATCAGGAAGGAAATGATTACCTGTGGATATGAATCAAAAAAAGGCTATTTTACTTGGAGATTATACGAATCCCCCTTATCATCCATTAGATGCTATCGAGCATGAGTTAGTTGAAATTCTTAAGGATCAAATAAAGGTAGTAGCAACAGAGGATTATGATATTCTGCAGGCAGATAATTTGAATAAAATAAATTTGTGCATCTCTTATACAGACTGCTGGAATAAACAGGTGACCTCGGGACAAGCCGCTGGCTTGCTTTCATATGTAAGTGGTGGAGGGGGTTTGTTAGTGCTGCATACAGGTATTTCGCTTCAAAATAAGTATGAGCTCTTACAGATGATGGGGGCTAAATTCATAGGGCACCCTCCTTTTCAGGAGCTGAATTTCGAAATTGCTCCAGCAGCAGAACATGAAATTCTAGATGGCTTTGAGCCTTTCACCGTTAAAGACGAGCCGTATCAATTCGAGTTTGATCCGTTCACCGAGAAAATGGTTCTATTCGAATATACCTATGAGAATCAGCGTTGGCCTGCAGCATGGGTGCATGAATATGGATTAGGGCGGATCGTCTATTTAATGCCAGGACATACAGTAGCTGCTTTCCAGAATCCCATTTATCGTAGAATAATTCAAAATAGTGCTAAGTGGCTTACGCAGTAGCTTCCCTATTAATATGAAAGCCGACATGGGAATGGTCGGCTTTATAAATATCTATTATTGCAAACGTTCCCTAAAATGATATACATATCTGATTTATTCTAATATAATTAACAATCAAGCTATATTACGGAAGGAGACGATATTGTGAAAAAAAGCATGTCTAACAAAAAGCTTATTCTTATTACGGGATTATTGCTTATAGGTATTGTTGGTCTAATTATAATGACTTCACAGGACAATAACAGCAAAAGAGCTACAGCCCCCATAGTTGTATTAACTGAGGTATCACCAAGCATTACTGCAACTATTGCGGCAACAGATACGATCCAAGAAACAGCTGATCCAACTCCTGTAATAGCTGTGGAAAAGACATTAACTGAGTTAGTAGAGCAATATGGAAAGCTGAACTTATCGGATGCACATAATCATGATGCAAGTGATTCGGGTTATTTAAACATGGTGGAGACATGGAAGCAGGATAGTGTTGATCGAGTTATTATTTTCGGTGACGTTTCCGAATCAAGCGCAATGACAACAGACAGAATGGCGTGGGAGGCATATCAGGGAAACCCGGACTTCTACATTCCGTATTTCTCCGGTTTTGATTTACACGATAAATCAAGCCTGCAAGTAGTCCGAGATAATCTGGAGCAAGGATACTTTGGATTGGGGGAGATCGCGGCAGCTTCAACCAACTCCCCGGTCTTATCTATGGTTGAGTGGAAAGCGGAAGATCCCATGGATGGCTTCCTGCCACAGATTTACGATATATGTGCAGAATATAAAGCACCCATCCTGCTTCATATTGATCCACCAAATGGGATTGTAATCGATAAATTGGAGGAAGCATTAATTGCGCATCCTGATACGATTTTTATTTTTGCGCATGCTAATGCTTTTAACTCACCTGAAAATATCCAAAATTTACTCGAAAAGCACTCCAATCTATATGCTGATTTCTTTGCAGGTTTTACAGACTCAAACTCTGCGAGCTCGAATAAGCTGGAGGATTTTATTCCAGTTATGAAGCAATTTCCTAATCACTTTATGCTGAGCACAGACTCTGGTTTTGGACTGCAAAGCGAAGAAACAGCCATTGAAGGGATGTATCGTTTAATTGATCTGTTGGGAGACCAAGACCTTGCTCAAAAAATAGCGTATGATAACCTTGATGCTATTATCCAAAAAGCGCCTGCAACAAAAACTCAGCTTGATGCCATTCAAAAGCTGTCTAAGAAAAATGGTCAAACATATGATTTAAAGGCTTTAACAAAGTTTGAGGCGGGTAAGATTCTTGTGGGAGTCTAGGAGGTTGTAAAACGTTGAACATTTCTATTAAAGATATTGCCAAAGCATTAAATTTATCGGCCAGCACGGTTTCTCGTGCTTTAAATGGCAGTTATGGCGTCCATCGCCGCACTATTTCACGGGTTGAAGAAATGGCAAGGAGCTTAGGGTATGTCCCAAATCTTGGAGCTCAGCAGCTAGTAGGGAAACGAAGTAATCTTATTGGTGTATTCATGCCTGAATTTGATTACGAAGCAACACCTGATTTTCATGACTTTTTTTCACCCATGCATAAAGCGCTTCGTACGTTTGGCAAAGATGTGATTATTTTTTCAATACCTTTTGGAGCGTATCAGAATAATGATTTAACTCAGATGGTAGGAAAACGCAACCTTGAAGGTTGTATATTCTTGCCTGCTTTTTCTAAGACACACCCGATCATTAAAGAAGCACTGCGCTTAAATGTTCCAAGTGTGAATTTCGGAGGTGCCTTTGGTACTCAATGCTCTTTGATCCAATCGGATGATTATGAAGGGGGGCGCATGGCAGGCAGGTACCTTGCTGAGAAGGGGCATCGTCAAATCGCCTACATTAATGGACCTACAAGCTTGCAGATTTGCAAGGATCGTTATGCAGGTTTTTGTGAAGAGCTATTTAAAGCTGGGATTACCATGGAGGCTAAATCAATAGCAATTGGGAATTTTAGCGGTGCAAGCGGTGCGAATGCTGTGAGAGAATTGTGGATGCAGAACCCAAAAGTGACAGCTATCTTTTGTGCAAATGACCTAATGGCGATGGGAGCCATTATGGCACTTACTCAATTAGGGATTCGAATTCCAGAACAAGTCTCCATAGTGGGTTATGATGGTGCAGCGTTTACAGGCTATTCGAATCCGCCGCTTACTACAGTTTGCCATTCAGCTCAACGAATTGGTATTCGTGCTGCTGAGCTTTTATTGGAAATCTTGCATCAAGGCAGTAGTAAAAGAGAGCGCATAAGCCCTAACCTGGTAGAGAGGGATTCCGTACATAATATAGACCAAGCTCATTTTTTAGGATAAAATATACAATTATACCAATCCATCTTCATCTAAAGATCGTATAATAGATGAAGGAGTGATTAAGTTATGAAAAAACCGATAATGAGCTTTCTGATGGTTGGTTTGTTCCTTTTAGTGATAGTGGTGATTATGATGCTGAAGGTTCAAAAAAATGCACCACAAGCAGATTTTACAAAAGTCTTTCTGAAAGCGGATCAAGAAATTAAAGCAGCTTATCCAAACGTCTATAGCTTGTTAGCAGCTAAAGATGATAAGCTAGTTTATGAAAACTATTATCATGGGATGGACAAGGCTGTTTCCAATAATGTCATGTCTGTAACAAAAAGTGTGATTTCAGCGTTGATTGGTATTGTGATAGAAGAAGGTAAAATTCGTGGTATCGACGAGAAGCTTGTCGAGATTTTCCCTGAGTATTATGCTTCAGGTTTACAGCCCCTAGCTGATACAATTGAGCTTAAGCATGTCATATCGATGACGGATGGATTTGCAATTAATAATCCCCAGAACGCTTATGATGTGGTAAGCAGCGAGAATTGGATTAAAGCCCATCTCGAGCTGCCGCTTTACGCAAAACCAGGAACGGAGTTTTATTATAGTAACCAAACCACACATCTGCTGTCTGGTGTTATTACCAAAACAACAGGTATGAAAGCGCTAAATTATGCTAATTTGAAGATTTTCCAGCCGCTTGGTATGGATTCGGATAAGCAATGGGGCATGGACCCACAAGGTAATAATATCGGCGGGATTGAGCTGCACTTAACTCCCCGGGAAATGGTCAATTTCGGATTAATGTATCTACATAATGGGCAATGGAAAGGTCAACAAATCATACCTGAGAATTGGATAAAGCTATCTACACAAAAGCAATCTGCTGGCCAATTTTTTGGCTATGGCAGCTATGGATATGGCTGGTGGATGCTCGATAATGATCCGCGCTACACGGATCAATCGATTTATTATGCGGCTGGTTATGGTGGCCAATATATATTCGTAATGCCGAAGCAACAGATGGTAGTTGTGATGACAGCAGAGCTCCCAACGGGGAATTATCCAGATCCGATAAAGGTTTTTACTGATTATATTATGCCGGCGGTGAATCCACATTCGTGAAAACCTTATTCCCACTTTCTATTCGTAGCTTTCGATTTTCATTGCTGATGTATTTGTTAGTGATTGGTTCTATTCCATTGTTAATTGCTGCATTAATTTTTTATCAGCAGTCATCTTCTTTTATCGAGCAAGAGCATAAGGTAGCGCTTGAACAAACACATGAGCAAACGATATTACTGCTTCAGCAGAAGCTTCGAGAGATGGAGCTTATGACAAAGAATATTAATCTGGATTTTGCTGTCCAACAGATTCTGGGAGTCAAAGAAGATCAGACGGATAAGCTCAATGAACTGCAGATCTATATTAATGATCTGCTAGTGAGACAGGTACAGCAAAGTCGGGATATGTATGCGATTTGTATAGCTTTTGATTATCAAGGCAGCACGATATGCTCACAAACAGGCCCAGATCAAACGATGGACTCGGATCGGACGATAGATGAATCACTCTTTAAAAGCTTTAATCCGCTATTCTCGTCCGTAGGTTTGAGTAGTTCAGGACCCGAAGCATATGGAGTTAGATATGAAGATATGCTCTTAGAAACGACAACTGGGACACATCGTGGTCGGATTATCGTAATCCTTAATTTATCGACATTCATGGCCCATTCGAATATAAACAAAACAGAAATACATATAGAGTTTCAGGAGTCATCTGGGAAAACGGTGTATAACAAAGAAGCTTTAGAGAACAGCGAAGGCTCCGGGATTTTGATTTCGGATAAGATGATTTCTTATGGTAATTTAGTTTGGACTTCACACATGACTAATAATCAAGCTTTTACGGCGGGGTCCTTATTACTTTTTCGAAATGTGCTGATATTTATCTTGCTGTTTATCTTGGTGATTTCTTTGCTAAGCTCTCTACTATTTTCTCGTTATTTAATGAAGCCCTTGCTGCATTTGCGAGGACTGATGAAACGTGCGGAGCTTGGGGATTTGAAAGCCTATTGGGTATGGGAAAGCAAGCAGGAAATGAATGAACTGGGTAATAGCTACAATCAAATGCTGAATCGAATCGAGGATTTAATCAAGCAGGTTAAACAAGAAGAAGCTTTAAAAAAGGATGCTGAAATCGAAGCACTGCAATATCAGCTTAACCCTCATTTTTTGTATAACACATTGAATACGATTAAGTGGGTAGCCAAAATACATAAAACACCGCAGATTTCAGAGGTAGTAACGGCTTTAGTGCTTTTGCTTCAATCTAGCTTAGGTAAAAGAGGCGATTTTATCAGTTTGCAGGAGGAAGTTTTACTAGTTGAAGCTTATATGGCGATCCAAATCTTTCGATATGGAGACGATATTCAAGTGTTGTTCGATATGGACGATTTCTCCAAAACATGTTTGGTTCCGAGAATGATTCTACAGCCATTGGTTGAAAATGCCATACTCCATGGAATCAAGCCACTAAAAGGCAAAGGAATCATTACGATTAAAGCTTGGATGGATCGTGATTTACTCTTCTGCGAGGTAACGGATAACGGAGTCGGCATGCCTGCATACATGATAAATAGAGATGGGGAAGCAGGATTCGAGAAAAAAGCTGCTCGTGTTTTCCCAGCACAGCCAAACGTTATGAAGGAACGAATGAGTGGAATCGGCTTGCGGCATATTCGCGAGAAAATCAGGCTTTATTATGGCAACGATTATAAAATGCATATATTTAGCAAAGAAAAAGAAGGTACAACGGTACGAATTACGTTACCAATTCATCGAAACGAAGACTATAGTATCCAAGAAATGCGGTGAAGCTTAATTGAACGTATTGATTGTTGATGATGAACCGATTATTCGAATAGGTTTAAAAACATTGGTGGAATGGGAAAAATTCGGATTTCAGCATGTGGGAGAAGCTGAAGATGGCATTGATGCTTGGGAGCAAATAGATTCGCTTCAGGTTGATATTGTAATCACAGATCTACTGATGCCGCGAATGGATGGATTAGAACTAATCCGTTTGATCCAGAATCATTCACGATCTATCGCTGTAGTTGTGCTCAGCTGCATGGATGATTTCGCATATGTCAAAGAAGCGATGAAGCATGGGGCGAAGGATTATATTCTTAAGCCAACGATGGAGCCAGATCAACTAATGGCTATCCTCTTGACAGTGCGTGAAGATTTGTTGCGAGCACGTGAAATGAGAAGACAGCTAACGAGCTTTCAGCAGGGTCAGGATAAACAGATTATTGTGAATAATTCCATGGATGAGCTGCGAGTATTAGAACCGTTATCACGCAACCCATTTGTAATCAGAGCCTTTCGTTATATGGATGAAAATTATGCAAGCAATATAAGTACGATAGATATTGCAGAGCATGTACGTTTAAGTCGCAGCTACATCAGTGATCTCTATGGCAAGGAAACAGATGAGTCTTTAAGTGAGGCTCTTACGCGAATTAGGATTAGTAAAGCCAAAGCGATGCTGCGTAAAGGCGATCTGAAAATCTATGAAATTGCGGATGCTGTTGGTTTTCTAGACGCTAAGGTTTTTGCTAAAGCTTTCAAGCGCTTAGAAGGCTGTACACCAAGAGAATATGGAGACGAAGATGCTAAGCCGGATTAATAAATTGGATCTCTTGGACCGTAAATTCAGGCGCAACGAACGCGAGCAGTTTAATACCCTCAGTTGTCAGTGATTCCTTATCCAGATGAGAAAGAGGGATAAAAGGTTCCACGACGAGAGTAGCGGTACCTTTGTTCTTCTCTATCCTCCAAAGTCCCTGAACAAAGCCGTCAATGAGAATGGTCGCTTTAATAATTCCATTTACTGTGAAAACACGATTGCGATACTCATCCGCCATAATGCGAGTTCGATCCTTATGAGATAGCAAGACAATATCGAATTCGCCTAGGTAACGAACGGGTACAGAAGTATCGGCTTCAGGTATCTCAGCATCGGGAATATCGAATAATTCTTTGCCAGCAGCATTCAAAAAAATAATGAGACGATGCCGAAGTCGCTCGGTAACTTCACGAATCCGTGTTAGTCCAGACCAAGCTTGCATATCTGAAATAGTGGCTGGACCAACTGCTTTAAGATAGCGAAGGATCAAATCATCAAGCTTAAAATTCGTATTCAATGGCCTATTAAGCCAATGTTCTGCTGATGTATGAATGGCTTGGCCACTGCTGCCCCAAATTCCTCGAGGAGGAATCTGAACGAGAGGCACCAAGGTTCGTGCTGCAACAGAAAGCGCATGTTGATCGGTTTCTGGCCAACTCTCTTGGAGTATTATGCCAAGTTCATTGAAGGTCCGTGGGCGTTCTTCGACTAGACTTCTGCTGATAGCCGCAAGTGTAGTGAGATCTACATCTGTTAAACTTCGCCCGTATGCACCTTTTAACCCATTATTCAAAACGGATTGCAAGAGTGGACGAAGTGTTAAACAATCACGACTGGTTACGAGGAAAATAGTTGAACGCATAAGCGCAATACGTACAGCACTGCGATTTATTAATAATGTCGACAAGGATTCATGAGCAAAACCTTCTATCCTTGTCCACAAGCTGATATAAGCAGGGTTAGGTGCTTGTGACTGCAAACCAATAAGATGCTCAAGTACATCAAGCTCAGGTAATTGAGTTCGTTGTATGAGGAATTGCCTAGCTAAGAGTGCTCGGTTTAACTGACGAGTACTAAGTGAGATCATACTGGATACCCTCCTGAAATAATACTTTTTAAATAATAGCTTTAAGATTATTAATAATTTCATTATAAGGCAACTACCCTGACAACAGTATGGCAGTATTGTTGGATTGGCTAACCATACAACTAAAAGAGACGTCTAACTTAGTTAGACGCCCAGTTTATATTTAATTTTTTATGTTAATAAGGATCCTATGTATTTCGATTTCTAATAACTGCGGAGCATACTGTAAAATCACAAGTATCTTTGAAATAGATACCATCTATCATTTTCACCACGTATTTGCTTTGAGAAATAATATGACCACTTCCAAGATGCTGACCATCTCGAGTCAAAGAAACCGCTATTCCAAATAAAATTGCATTATGGAAGTCCACCTCTGTTTTTAAAAGCTGTCCATGTACCATATAATCACTCCTCGTGGGTTGGTATTAGGTAGGACAGCAGGTAAATGGACAAGGTTACAGTTTTTTTTAAAGTATCATTAATTGCTGTAATAGAAGGGAATAATTCCCTTTAAAACCTACTTGTTATTTCAATTTATGGAATATTATTAGCTATCAGTCTAACAAGTGGAGATTTAAGTTTTTCTGTTTGTTCTTAGAAATGCCAGGTGATAGCGTAACAGAATGATTCCAATTATATACACTCCAGCCGAGTACCACAACGTCCATTGGCGATAGGTCAAGTAATCCGTGAGAATGGTTATCCACTCAAATATAACGGAAAAGCACATACAAGCTATCAGATAAGCAATAAATTTCAATCTATTCTGTGGCATAAAGTTGAGGAATATGGTTCCAATAGCCCCTGGAAACAAGGTTTGAAGCACAATGACTTGCCATTGAACACCAGGGCCAAGCTGATCATAAAGATGGAAAACCAGATCTAGAAACTGATCTGCCTCGCGAGTAATGAACACCATTACCAACCATGTACAATACATTTCTTGGCGAGTCAGATGTTTAGGCATAAACCAAAGAATGAGATTGGCTGCGATTGTTGCGACTATCATAAATAGCAAAAGTTATCATCCTCTCTTCATAAATAAAAATCTGCTAAATAATTATTTATTATGGACATGACAATAAATTATAAACAATAATAGACATATTTTTGAGTTTTAATCGCCACTATTTGGTTACTTCAAATCCACTCTGGGTAGAATAGGGTTATAGGCTGATCCGCTTTCTTACAGAAGAGCAGTGCAGCCGCCTATCTTTGAGTGAATTTGAAGGAGTTCAATTCCATGCATCTTTTGATTACCCTATGCACTGTTTTTGCGGTTTGGCGATGGGCTGACTGGAAGAATTGGCAAAAGTACCATACGACCATGCTCTATATTGTGGTTGGTGGACTTTTGTATGAATATCTAACTAAGGGCTTTGTCCTATGGGTTTTCCATCCTGACTTTCTTTATAATCAGCGAATTACCATTATTATATATGCCATTTTCACCATGCCCCTATCCGTTCTTCTGTTTCTTTCCAATTATCCGCCAACAAATAAACTAAAGCAGCTCAAGTACTTGCTTAAGTGGATATTTATATACTCCATTGCTGAGTTAGCTTTGCAGATCCTCGGTAAAATTACCTATGAGAATAACTGGACTTACTGGTATTCGGTATTGTTCGATGTCATGATGTTTCCAATGCTAAGATTGCATTATGTAAAGCCTCTTCGTGCTTACTTTCTCTCAATAATAATTATTGTCGGATTGATGTGGTATTTCAAAGTCCCTTTTTTATAGTATAATAATGTAAAATTGTCAATTATGGCTTGCATCATCCAGGGTATATTTTTCATTACTTTTATTAAAGATTTTATTGAACATGGTCATGAACTGGTTATTTCGAATTTTCGCTTTACTAGTTTAATAAATTGATCTAACAAATTGACACCTAATCTAACAAAATGTATCTATATTCCAATTCACTTTTATACTATGATTTTCCTAAACGTAGCAAAGGGTGAAAAAAATGAAAATTAGAAAAGCAATTCTAACAACATTGATTCTATTGATTGTTTTAACTATATCTGCATGTAATAAATCCAAGATAGAGACAGAGCCTGCCGAGATTCATATTATGGTTCCTTTTGTAATCGAAGATCAAATCAATAGCAAGGTCTATCAGGATGCGGTTGTGAATTTCGAAAAATTAAATCCTCTCATAAAAGTGAAGCTTGATTATGCGACCCCACAGCCCAATGAGGAGTCTTATAGCCTAGATCCAATTAAGCTTCTTGAAAGCTCAGAGCCGCCTGACATCGTACAGCTATCTGCGAGCCAGCCTATCTTGGCTGATAAGAAGGGTTTATTAATCGATTTATTGCCTTTGATGCAAGCAAATGGTTCTAAGGGAATAAGTATACCCCAACAAATTTTAGATACTGCTGTGATAAATGGTAAATTGCTGCAGATTCCTTACGCCGTCTACCCAAATGTAGTTTATTATAATAAAGAAATATTTGACCAAGCGAAAATCTCATATCCTCAAGGCGATTGGACCTGGGAGCAATTCAGAGAAATTTCCAAGAAGTTAAAAACGACGTATGGTTCGATACTTTCTTACGATAGCGATACTTTGGATATACTTATGGGAAGTATGGGAAAAGGCGTAATATCGTCTGATGGGAAAACAACGGTTGGATATCTGGATAGCCCTGAGGTAGTTCAAACCATTCAATGGTTAAATGCCTACTATCGTGATGATGATCAGAAAAAAGCCCCAATGACTTATATCGATGCTTTTGAACAATTTGATCGTAACAAAACGGCTGGGATGGTTATAAAAGCTGGCGATGTATTATCTAATTCGGCTAATAAAGATACGATGGGAATTGCCCCGTTACCTCATTTCGAAGGAAGCAATCGAGCTAATCAGATTGGGCTTTCTGGGTTTGGCATTTCTCAGAAAAGCAAGCACCCTGAGGCAGCTTGGAAATTTATCGAGTATCTGACTTTAGTCAAGAATGTAGATTCTATCAAATTTGCCGAAGGTTTTCTCACAACCAGTAAATCAATTGCAGATGCATCAGGTCAAAGCTCAGATCCAATCAAAAGTATTCTTGTAGACGAAATGAATTATGCGACTAAATCCTGGGTTAATATAAACCCATACTTTGGCAAAGCATGGAATAAAGCATTAAATGCAGAGTTTGCGGAGCTGCTTACAACGGATGATAGTCAAATCCAACTTAGATTACACGAACTTGCGTTGAAGCTAGATCTGGAGCTGACTCGCTTGAAGGATGTCGATGATCTAACTTAGGTGAAAATTTAACGCTAATGAAAGAACACAAAAGGTGTAAATACAAATAATCGAACAAATGAACACTTTTTCTAACAAAAGGTGTCTATTTTTTATTGCTAAAAAGCGGTAAATTAGAGAGGTAGAGTATATTAAGGTGGTGAACAGGTTATGGAAGACATTATGGAAGAAACGACGAGTAATTCGAAGGTGTTAGAGAATGCAGGTCCCATATTGCAAGCCATAGGGGTTACCCGAACTTTTGGTAGTGGCGGGGGTGCTGTGAAAGCGCTAGCAGGAGTGAATCTATCCATACCTCCAGCTCGGCTTATTGCTTTAAGAGGACGTTCCGGCTCAGGTAAAACCACGTTATTGAATTTATTGGCAGCTTTGGATTCGCCTACGGATGGATCGATTTATTTTCAAGGAAAAGAAATCTCTCAATTGGGGGATAAGAAACGAAATGAGCTAAGAAAACGCAGTATGGGGCTTATTTTTCAATCTTATGCATTATTGCCGTTTATGTCGGCCTATGAGAACGTGGAGTTTGGTTTACGTATTGCCGGGATTAGCTCTCGACATTATAAAAGCTTTGCAGAGGAAGCGCTGGAATTTGTTGGACTTGTAAAACGTATGCAGCATCGCCCGCATGAAATGTCAGGTGGGGAACAGCAGCGGGTTGCCATTGCAAGAGCGATTGCGCATAGACCTACTTTGCTGCTGGCTGATGAACCGACGGCTAATTTAGATAGCAAGATGGGACTGCAAGTAATGAAGGTCTTTAAGGATTTAGTACAAAAAGAGCATATGACGATTGTGATAACAACTCATGATCCTGCCATTATGGAAATAGTTGATCATGTATATGCATTGGAGGATGGACAAATTGTGGATGAAGGCTAAAATGAGAACGTTTCAATACATATTTATTGCAGGACTGGTATTCACGCTGTCAGGCTGTGCGTTATTGCCCGTAGAGGAAGAAGCACTTAAACCACCACTCGTTAAGCCGGCTAAGCAAAGCTTCGAGGTTGTGGATGTAAAGGTTGGATCCATTGCAAAGCAATTAAAAAATGGAGCCTCGTTTGTATCAAGTAAAACACAGGATTTATTCTTTAAACATTCAGGAGGTCGACTGCAGAGTATCATTGTCAAGTCAGGCGATTTAGTTAAACAAGGTGAAGTCATTGCTCGTCTGGATCCGGAGGATTTAGAGAATCGGATCACTCAACAGGAGCTTATGCTAGAAAGAGTAACAATTTTCTATAAACAAGCGGAGCAACAGAATCCCAATGATGCCGTTTCGCTTCGATTGAAGAAAATTGATATTGAAGTTGTACAAAATGAGTTAACGCAGCTAAATGAACAGCTGGAGAAAACGAAGCTGATTTCAACCATTGATGGGATTGTTACCTATGTTTCAGATGCCAAAGAAGGTGATTATATGGGTGCTTACGTAACCATTATCAGTATTTCAGACCCTAAGCATATCCAGCTTCAGAGTCAATTTTCTAGTGCGGGAGATTTAAGCAGTGTAACGGTTGGCATGAAGACAGAAGTAATCATTGCTGAGAAGAAATACCAAGGCAAGGTTTTGCAAATCCCTTCAAGCGCTCCCTATACAGAAGATAAGGATCAACAGGATAAAAACTCAAAAATATTAATTGTAGGCGTAGCTGGCTTACCTGAAAATATTACTTTAGGGGTTTCAGCAGATATTGTGCTTACTTTGGAACAGAAGAAAAATGCATTAATTATCCCAAGATCGGCATTATCCACTTTCCTTGGACGTGATTTTGTCCATGTACTCGAAGGGGAAAGCCGCAAGGAAATAGATGTTGAAAAAGGAATCACATCCTCAACTGAAGTCGAAATAACCAAAGGCTTGAAGGAAGGCCAGAAGGTCATCATTAAATAACATAGCATGACTGGAGGGGAATCCATTGGCCTTATTAATTATGATTTTACGCAAAATGATCAAAAATAAGTGGTTGGAGCTGAGCTTGCTATTCGGGTTGATTTTCACAGTCGCACTTGTCAGTTCTATGCCCATCTATACACAAGCTATTCTGCAAAGAACACTTACTAAAGACTTGCAAAACTTGCAGATAGATAAAGGTTTGTACCCTGGAGTTTATGAATATAGTGCGTCTATTGGCGATAATTTGACTACAGATCAAAAAAGAGCTGTTTTTAAAACGGTCGATAGCTTTATGGCGGAGCAGAAAAATAATTTTGGGATGGACGTTCAAATCTATAGTATTGAACGCAGCACAAGCCATTTAAATTTAAAGCCTGTAGATCCTAAACAACCGATGAGTGATAAGGTGACTAGCGTCGATTTAACGGCATTGACCCATATGGCGGATCACGTCCGGCTTGTAGATGGACATTTTCCAGTCAACAAGCTAGTAGATGGAGCCTATGAAGTCGCTGTAACGGATAACTTTTTGAATAAAACCAAAATGGTGCTGGGCAATGAATTTACGGCTACAACTAGTAAAGCGCTTGGAAAAGAAGTCGTAAGCGTACGTGTAAAGCTAGTTGGTGTTGTAGCGCAGAAGGATCCTCAAGATTTATATTGGAATCATAAATTAGATGGGTATTCTAGCTCATTCTTTATTAATGATCAATTGTTTGAAGATAATTTTGTAACCAATAATAAATTCCCCTTGTTTTTTCAACGTTGGTTTTATGCTTTGGATTACAATACTTTAAAGTTGAATCAAGTGAGTTCGTTTATTAATACCTACGATGATACCAATAAATACTTCAGTAAGTACTTCTCCATTTATTCGAAAAGTGCTCCAGCAGTAGATATCATTCATACGTATTATGAAAAAGAAAAGCAGTTAAAGATGATGTTATTCTCGATAAACGTTCCGGTTATCATTTTATTGGCTTTTTATTTATACATGGTAGCTAACTTAATTACAGATCGCCAGAAGACAGAGATAGCGGTTTTACGGAGCAGAGGGGCAAGTCGACTACAGATATTATTGGGTTACCTCACCGAAGGTATATTATTAGGTGGTTTGGCTTTTATAATAGGTCCTGCAGTGGGGTTATTTTTCACAAAATTACTAGGGGCATCTAATGGATTTCTTGAATTCGTCCAACGTGCCACTCTAGATGCTAATCTAAGCCGTGACGCCTATCAATATGCACTTATTGCCGTAGTAGGGTCAATTGTCATGACTATTTTCCCTGCATTCTTGGCTACTAGAGCAACTATTGTTGATCAGAAACGTCAATCTGCAAGAGAAATTGCGTTATCCTTTTGGCATAAGTACTATTTGGATGTTCTTGTATTGGGTGTATCTATTTATGGTTTACAAAGCTTCAAGCGCAGAATGCATGACATGATGGCACTCGGATTAAACTCGGGAAGCTTTAAGATTGATCCCTTGCTATTCGTAATTCCTTCTTTGTTCTTGCTTGGGTCAGCCTTGCTTGCTTTGCGATTGTATCCTTGGATCATTCGCTTAATATTCTGGGTAGGTAGAAAATGGTGGTCGTCCACATTATATATGATCCTGCTTCAGGTAGGCCGATCGACTATTAAATATCAGTTTATTATGGTATTTCTTTCGTTGACACTAGCAACAGGGTTGTTCAGCGCAAGTGCCGCTAGGACAATTAATAAGAATAACGAGGATAAAATTCGTTATAGCAATGGTGCGGATATTACCATGAAGGTCAAGTGGGATTCAGATGAACCGCCTCCGGCCTCTTCGGGTCCACCTGGGGCTCCCGCAGCTCCTGCAGCTCCTGTTCCTAAGGTTTTTCATTATATTGAACCGCCATTTCAACCTTATTCCCACTTACCAGGGGTTGAAGCAGCGGCAAAAGTATTCACTAAAGATGATGCTTTTGTAGAAATCAACTCAAAGTCAGTAACTACGCGGCTGATGGGAATTGATACGAATGAATTTGGGCAAGTAGCCTGGATGCGTGATGGTTTAATGGATCATCATTTCTATGATTATTTAAATTTAATAGCTAGTGACCCTTCTGCTGTGTTGATTTCAAGATCTGTTGCTGATGAATTAGAGGTGAAGGTCGGCGATCATATTAATGTATCTTGGACGGACTCAAGCGTCGCACAAGTGAATGTATATGGGATTATTGACTACTGGCCAGGCTGGAATCCACTTCCCGCGCAGGTTGCCAAGGATAGTGAGGTTGTTACGGATAAGCCTCATATTATAGTTGGGCATCTATCCTTCATTCAAGATAATATCTCGCAATTGCCATATGATATTTGGTTGAAATTGAAGCCGGATGCATCGCTTAATGCCTTTTATAAGACACTTACGGAGAAGAACTGGCCTGTTACCGGCTTGAACGACACAAGGCAAGCAATTATTAAAGCGAAGAATGAGCCATTTGAGTTAGCGATCAATGGGGTTATGACATTAGGCTTTATTATTTCGATTTTCATTAGTTTTTTTGGATTCTTATTGTATTGGGTCCTATCGCTGTCAGGCAGAACCTTGCAATTCGGGATCCTACGAGCAATGGGTATATCGTTCAGGCAATTGATTGGCCTCTTGCTGCTTGAACAATTACTAACATCTGGAGCGGCAGTTTTAATGGGTGTTCTGATCGGAAATCTGGCCAATCGCTTATTTGTTCCCTTATTCCAGCTATCCTTCAACACCGTAACCCAAGTTCCGCCGTTCCACGTGGTCTTTGATGCTAGTGACTATGTGCGGTTGTATGTCATACTTGGTTTTATGCTGGTTTTGGGACTAGTTATCTTAGGCTGGATGTTATCCAAGATCAAAATCCATCAAGCTGTGAAGCTAGGGGAGGACTAAATGAAAATTATTCGATTCTTATTGATTATCATTTTAGTGGTAGGGTTATCTGGCTGTAGCTTATTGACCAAAGAGAAGAGTACTTTAAAGCCCCCATTGGTTAAGCCTGTCAGTCAAAAGTTCGATATAGCTGAGGTCAAGCGAGGGGATATGGCAAGGGAAATTAAGAATAGTGCAAACTTCATCTCAAGCAAAAAACAGGATTTATATTTCAAAAGCTCGGGCGGACGTCTGCAAAGCATAAATGTAAAATCAGGAGTTTCGGTGAAAAAAGGCGATGTTCTGGCGCAGCTGGAAGCGGAAGATTTTGAAAGCCAGGTTTTTGTGCAAAAACGGATGCTGGAGAAATCAACGATCGCTTATCAACAAACGCAATTGCTGCATCCAGATGATGCGATTAGCATTCATTTACAGCAAATTGATATTGAGCTATCGCGCAATGAACTAAATCGGTTAAATGATCTATTGATCAAAACCAAATTGGTTGCAACCATTGATGGTGTGGTTACTTATGTTTCTGACTTAGAGGAAGGTGACTATATGACGGCGTATAATACCGTTGTTAGCATCTCGGATCCGAGTCAAGTTCTGCTATTAAGCCAGTTCGCCAATCCCAATGATATTTTTGAAGTAAACGTTGGAATGAACGTAGAGATAACAATAGATTCTGCTCAATACCAAGGACACGTTCGGCAGGCTCCTTCATCTGTACCGAAAACGGCAGATCCCAATAAACGAGAGGATAATATAGCCAATCTGATTATTGATATTATTGATTTGCCTGAAGGGGAATATCTAGGTACTTCAGCAGATATAGTCATTACTTTGCAAAAAAAGTCGAATACTTTAATAATTCCAGAGGATGCCTTGTCCACTTATCTTGGACGTAATTATGTGCATATTCTTGATGGGGAAATCCGCAAGGAGATTGATGTAGAAAGCGGTATTAAAGCAAATAATGAGATCGAAATAATTAAAGGCTTAACTGAAGGACAGAAGGTTATTATTAATTAACAGCGTATGCTTACGTAGAAAGCTTGCCGAGGCAAGCTCTTAGGAGGTGACAACCATGATTCAATGCGATAATCTTGTAAAAATTTATAAATCGTCCGAGCTGGAAGTCGTCGCTTTGCAGGGTCTTGATTTGCAAGTAGAGAAAGGCGAGCTTATGGCTATCATTGGCAACAGTGGAAGCGGGAAATCGACTTTGTTGAATATGCTTGGAGGTTTGGATCGTCCTTCTGCCGGTAATTTATTAATAGATGGCAAAGATTTGCTAAAGTTTTCAGAACGTGATTTGATGCATTATAAGCGTGAAACCGTCGGGTTCGTTTGGCAGAATCAAGCGCGTAATTTAATTCCTTATCTAACCGCATTAGAGAATGTCGAGCTGCCTATCTTGCTTAATGGCAGACGGAAGAAAGAACGTGCCAAGCAGCTTCTAGAATCAGTAGGGCTCGAGCATCGAATGAACAACCGTTTGACCCAGTTATCCGGGGGGGAACAGCAGCGCGTTGCAATCGCAATAGCATTAGCCAATCACCCGAAGATGCTGCTTGCCGATGAGCCCACGGGCTCATTGGATACCAAAATGGGTAATCAAATTCTCGATTTGTTTCGTGATTTAAACCGCAATTATGGGCTGACGATCGTTATCGTTACTCATGATCCTTTACTGGCTAAGAAGGTAGATCGCGTAGTGGCGATTCGAGATGGCAAAACCTCCTCCGAGATCCTGCGTCGCAAATCTTATTCCGAAGAGATGCTGGAAATAGAGCAGGGACTTTCACAGCTAGAAGAGGAATCACATGTCGAATATGTGGTCATAGATAAGGCAGGGAGATTGCAAATACCAGCGTCTTATCTGGATTCCATAGGGTTAAAACAGAAGAATAAAGTGCGAGTTATGCTCGAGGATGGAAAGATTACCTTGTTGCCTCCGGAATAAAGTATAC
Organism: Paenibacillus psychroresistens; assembly: GCF_009728935.1. Lineage (GTDB taxonomy): Bacteria > Bacillota > Bacilli > Paenibacillales > NBRC-103111 > Paenibacillus_AC > Paenibacillus_AC psychroresistens. The sequence goes on from NZ_CP034235.1 coordinate 2,655,354, forward strand.
TAGAAATAAAAACGGAGGCTAAGTATGAATTCCATAATGCAAATGGCATTTCCTTTTGTTATTATTGCTTTTGTATTGTACAGACGTGTAAAAAGATCCATTGGTTTCCAAAGATTTTCATCCAAGCGATTAAAATTTCGGATTGTGATTTTTTCCATAATAGGTGTGATTTTATTGGCTGTAAGTATTATTCATCCGATTCTAATTCTTGCTGACGTTGTAGGAATAACAGCTGGAGCCGTTCTTAGTTATTATGCAATTAGACATTTCATTTATGAGTGGCGCGATGAGTTATTGTATACTCGGACACATATCTATATTGAATCTACGGTACTTATCTTATTTCTAGGGCGAGTGCTTTATCGTGTTCTAGCTGTATTTATGATTTCCAAGAATTTAGTGGTCGTACAGGGTGATAATCAAATGGCGCAATATACTAGAGATCCTTACACGGTGGGCATTTTCTGCGTGATTCTTACTTATTACATCATTTATAATTATTTTTTAATCCGCAAAGGCAAAGCTTTATCGCTCGAGAAAACGCAAGCTATAGATTTAATTCCCGCAAGCTCACAGCTGTGAGCTACGGGTTTATTTTTTTGTGAAAATAAGGAGGAATTAGCTCAAATGAATGCTCTTCAAGCGAAATTTCAAGGTTTACATCAATATTCAGCGCCACTTACAGCAGCAGATGATTTATTCACTTTTTGGGAGCAAACGAAGCAGGAAGCTAAGCTCAATCCTTTATCTGCCTCTAAGACACTTGTCGAAGATTCTCTATTACATGCCATAACCTATAAAGTAACGTATTGCGGCTTTGACGATACCCCGATTCAGGGCTGGTTTTTAATTCCAGTTTACCCTGTACAAAAGCAATACCCTTGTGTGTTATCTTTTCATGGTTATACCGGACAAAAAGGCTTGCCTGAGGAATATGCACAGTGGCTTTTAATGGGTGTGGCTGTTTTTGCGATTGATATTCGTGGTCAAGGCGGGGAAACGGGAAACCATCTTAAACAAACCTTTGGCACAACAAAAGGCTGGATTACACAAGGCATACTCGACAAAGACACCTGCTATTATAAAGCCATAACTGTAGATTGTTTGCGTGCTTTAGATTGGCTTGTGGAGCAGCCGGAGATTGATGCGGAGCGAATTGGAATTGTTGGAGGCAGTCAGGGTGGTGGGTTGGCTTTGATCTGCACAGCACTTAGCGATAAGGTAGCTGCTACAATAGCGCATATTCCCAATATGTGTCATATGGATTTTGGTGTGATCAATTCTACAAGCTCATTAACGGAGATTGGCCCATTATTATTGCAATACCCTGCTTATACGGAGCAGGTTTTCGATACATTAAGTTATTTTGATATGCTGAATCTAGCTCATCTAATTAGAACACCGCTGCTTGTATCAGTTGGATTGAAGGATACGGTTTGTTTACCAGAAACCATTTTTGCTGTCTATAATCGGATTGCACCGGAGCATAAGTCGATTTTGATTGATCCGTTTGCAGGACATGAGGTAAGTAGAGCTAATAATCGCGAAGGCTTGCGTTTTATGCAAGATCATTTAATGTAATGTAACTTGACATGTAATTTATGGATACTCTATAATAACGAGAACGATGTGAAATAATATAACACTTATATTTTTACCTAGGGTTCCGCAGCTATTCATTTAGGCTGGCTGGTCCAAGAGGTAATACACAGCATCAGCTGTGGACACGGAGGGATAAAAGCCCGGGAGGATATCTTTATGATATCAATCCTGGGCTTTTTCTTTTTCGTAAGTGATGGAAGTCGTTAAATACGAGACAGGGGTTGAGCTAATTGAAAATTAAACAAGTAAGCAATAAAAGTAAGATTACATTAGGAGCTCCATCCTTGCGTATGAAAATGACAGCAATGTTTCTGCTTTTTACCTTAATTCCGTTATTTATTAGCACGTTATTTTTTTCTATCTATTATAAACAGGTCATGAGAGATGAGATTCATACCCAAGAATTAAATTTGGCGGAAGCGAATATTGCTGCGATTGAATCTTTTGTAGCTCGACGTATTGATTATGCTGGGCAAATGATAGATCAGCATGGCGAGTTTAAATCAGGTAATAAAGTGGAGATTCAAAAAACACTTAAGAGCTTTGCTGATATTGATCATGAAGTCGTAGATTACGCTTTTGTGGATAAGAATGGGTCAAGTATGAATATTGGTGAAATTACGGATATCAAAAGCTTAGACTATTATCTTCAAACGAGGGACAGCAAGAGTCCATTTACTACAGCTGCACTTAATAAACAAAGCGGCAGGAACGATATGATTGTGGCAGTTCCTATTCTGGATAAAGAAGGCAGATATATCGGCGCCTTAAACAGCTTTATAGACACGGCAAGCTTAAGCAAGCTGGTAAAAGGCATAAAATTGGGGGAAACCGGATATGGAATGCTAATTTCAGCTCAAGGAATGATTTTAACAGACCGTATCGGACAAAGCTTAGACCAAGCCTTTAATCCCAAATTAGCTGATTTATTCCGAACTAATGTGCTGGGCAATAAGCAAGGCCACTTTGAGTTCAGCTTAAATAATTCTGCTAAAATGGCTTCCTTTCAAACAGCGCCATCTGTTGGTTGGAAGCTTGTAATCATAGTTTCCAAATCAGAAGCATATGAGATTGTAAGTAAATCCAATCAAGTGGCGATTGGCTTTGTCGCGGTCACTGCGTTTATTGTTGCTGTATTGGCCATTATTATATCATCTAGAACAACCCGTCCAATGATTTATTTAACTGAAATAGTCAAGAAGCTCGCTACAGGTGATCTGACTCCACGTTTGAAGTTAAACAGAAAGGATGAATTAGGCCAGCTGGCTATGAATATGAATATTATGCTGGATTCCCTTTCAGGGATTATTGCTCAAGTCGATCAAGCAGCTGAACAGGTTACGACATATTCACTTAAGCTAGCAGCAGCCTCAAATGAGTCCGTACAAACCTCTCATCATATTGTGGATTCGATTAATCAAATCGTTCAGGGTGTTGAGGCACAATTGCAAGGAACTGAGCAATCTACCAAAGCAATGGAGGAAATGTCCATCGTGGTTCAAAGAATTACTGAATTCTCTTCGGAAGTATCCGAAGTATCCATAATCTCGGTGCAAGAGGCGGGGCTAGGAAATGAAGCGATTCAAGAGGCTGTCCTTCAGATGGCTCAAATCCGTAAAACAGTTGGCGAAACCGCATTAGATATCCAACAGCTTGAATCTTATTCTCAAAAAATTGGTGAAATCATCGGTGTAATTACGGATATATCCAATCAAACTCAGCTGCTATCTTTAAATGCTTCTATAGAAGCGGCAAGAGCAGGCGAGCATGGCCGCGGCTTTGCTGTTGTTGGCAATGAAGTTAAGAAGCTTGCAGAGCAAACGAATAGCTCGGTCTCCTTAATTACCGGTTTGATCAGAAGTGTACAAGCTACAACGTTAAAGGCCGTGTCCATGATGAACAGAGGCATGCTGGATGTAGAGAAGGGTGCCATAGTTATGGATACAGCGGGAAATGCTTTTCAAAGAATTTCACTTTCTTTTAAATCCATTTCGGATCAAATTCAAGAGGTGTCTGCTGCGTCAGAACAGATGTCAGCGGGAACAGAGGAAGTGACAGCTTCCATGGGTGAAATGGTACATGTCACAAAAGCAGCCTTTGCTCATTCACAAGGTATTGCTGGCGGAGCACAACAACAATTAGCTTCTATGGGTGAGATTTCATCTGCCTCTGAAGCTTTAAGTAAAATGGCACAAGAGCTTCATGAAACATTAGCTAAATTTAAAATTACTGGATAGAATTTTCAAATGTAATTCTAAGAAAAAAAGGTTAATCTTAATCTGCACCGAATTTATGGAAGCTTAAGTTAGGATTCAGCCTAATTTAAGCTTACCCATTTAGGATGGATGAAGCAGGGGGAATAGCTATGCGAATTTTAGTGGTTGAGGATGATCTTCCTTTACGAAAAGTAATTACGGAGCTTTTTGAAGAGGAATCCTATCAAGTAGATGGAACAGATTCAGGGGATGATGGCTTATTCTTAGCGGAGCAAGGCATTTATGATTTATTGGTATTTGATATAATGCTCCCTGGTATGAGCGGTTTAGCGATCGTCAGAAAGCTGCGTTTGCAAGCTATGGCAACACCGATTTTATTCTTGACGGCAAAAGATAGTGTAGAGGATCGCGTGCAAGGGCTGGATGTAGGGGCAGATGATTATTTAGTAAAGCCATTTGCAGTCAGTGAGCTTTTAGCTAGAGTACGTGCGCTATTGCGGCGTCAAGGAGCTATAGGTGCAGAAGGTGAAATTTCTTACTGTGGAATCAGTATCAAACCTAAACTGCACGACGCTTTTGTCGCGGGAATGCCGATGCAATTAACTATTAAGGAATACGAATTAATGGAATACCTTGTACTTAATAATCAGCAAATCCTCACCAGGGAACAGATTTTCGACCGCATTTGGGGCTTTGATTCGGACACAGCCAATGGGATTGTAGATCTATATATTCATTATTTACGAAAAAAGATGAGTTTACATAATTGTGAGCATTTGTTACATACCGTTCGTGGAGTTGGATATCGCTTAAAGGAGAAATAAATCATGTTTCATCGAACTCGAATGCGGTTGACTCTCTTAAATACGATGATCTTTTTTCTGATTCTCAGCATGTTTGGTGCTGCGCTTTATTTTTATGTGAAAATACAGCTCTATAACAAAATAGATGCTTCCTTGCTTGAAGAAGCAAGTAACGTATTGCTGACACAAAATGGTCCGGGCGACAAGCTTTATTACCAAGCACCGGAAGCAAGTGATCCTCGGGTATTCTTTATTACGCGAGATACACAGGGCTCAATAACCTCTCAATCCCTCGATAAAAAAATATCGATAAGCCAATTTGCAAGTCCTGCGATGGTTGCTACTTTACCTCAAAAAGTGGGTAGGCCACCTACAACGATGCTTCTTGGCGGACATCATTACCGTATGCTTGCTGTATCTAATAAAATTAATATGGGAGGCTTGGCCGAGCCTCTATTTATCAAATCGTTTAGTACAGAATCAACCTTCACCTCTCGGTCTGCTTTCGGATTCGGAATGAAAGTGAAGGTGAATGCACCAGGGATAGGAAGATCCACTATGTCAGCTTCAAGAGTTGATTTTCCTGGTTCTCGGATTCCTGAAGAAGTCTCCAGATTTGACTTTATGGATGATGCTATTGCCAGACCAGTAATAGAAGGCGGCAGCATGGCTTTATTTAGTAGACCGATGATGCCATTTAACATGATTCAAAATAACTTTACTATAATGGGAACCTCAGCAGGCGCTTTATCCGGACCTTTAGCAATTACCGCAACGGGTACGGTAATGCCGTTAGTCACTAATGCAAGCTCGATTTCAATGACAGTAGCTTCACCAATTGCAACGATGCAGTTTATCAGCAATATGGATCCTGAGATTGAGATGCTTCACAGCTTATTTATCATTATCATTGCTGGAGTAGCCGTTGGCGGCTTACTAACCTTGCTTGCTGGATTCTATCTGGCACAACGAGCTTTAGTCCCTATTCGCGATTCATGGGAGAAGCAGCAGCAATTCGTGGCAGATGCCTCGCACGAGCTGCGTACTCCATTGGCTGTCATTCAAGCCAACACGGAGCTGCTGCTGCGGCATCCCGATCACTCGATTGAACAGGAGAGCGGCTATATCTCGACCATTCTCAAAGAATCGAAACGGATTAATAAGCTGATCACAAGCTTACTAACCTTTGCCCGATCGGATTCGAATCAAATGGAAATTCAAGCTAAGCCAATCTCTATCGACCTGTTAATTAATGAATGTGTGCAGCAGTTCGCGCCATTGATGAATATTAAGCAAATCGATATAAAGCTGATTTTGGAAGAAGAGATGATAATGCACGCAGATGAGGAGAGAATTCATCAGCTTTTAGTCATTCTAATGGACAATGCGCTCAAATATACACCAGAAAATGGAGTGATTTCGATCTCCGCCAATAAGACTGCGCATTCTGTAAATTTAAGTATCGAGGATACCGGTGTTGGTATACCTGAATCCGATTTGCCATTTATTTTTGAACGCTTTTTCCGCGGTGATAAAGTTCGTTCTCGTTCAGACGGCAGTATGGGTTTAGGCTTATCGATTGCCCACTGGATTGTCGACCGACACGGCGGTAAAATCCGCGCAGAGAGCAAGCTGGGCAAAGGTACGCGCATGTTAATCCATTTTCCGCTGCGCAGGTAAAAATAAGAGTAGAAAAAGCCAGGAGGATTCTCTTGGCTTTTTTTTGTAGTATCGGAAATTAATAGACTTTGAGTAAATAACATTAGACACTAAGTCAGTCAAACTAACTGGATTTCACTTTGTAGTATCGAAAATCGACACTAAATCAGCCAAACAAACTGGATTTCACTTTGTAGTATCGAAAATCGACACTAAATCAGCCAAACAAACTGGATTTCACTCTGTAGTATCGAAAATCGACACTAAATCAGCCAAACAAACTGGATTTCACTCTGTAGTATCGAAAATCGACACTAAGTCAGTCAAACTAACTGGATTTCACTCTGTAGTATCGAAAATCGACACTAATATAAAATTCTTGAACAATCGGATCATCAGCGTGTGAGATTGCTCTTTTGTTTTCAAATCAAATTCAAAGAATTGAATTGCATACTGAGCAAAGTAAATTAAATTATTGGAGGATGTATCATGAAAAGTTTGAATTGGTTGAGCTTGGTATTGGTTATGGTTATTGTCTTATCTGCGTGCAGCAGCAAGGGAGACAACAAAACTGCGGGAGCCGCATTCGATCAGGACGAGAAGGTCACTTTGAAAGTATTGTATTTTAATGAACAAGCTTTTTATTCACAGTACGGAAGTGTTTTTCAAGCCAAGTATCCCAATATTGAGTTTGAAGTGATACCGACTATGGGCAATATGGGTGACGACAAGGATCCGGCCGCAGAATTCGAGAAGTTGATTGAAGAGAACAAACCGGATCTAATTATGATGAATGCCAGTCAGTATGAGAAGCTCTCGGCAGCCAGCAAGCTGTATGCGTTGGATTCGGTCATTCAGCAGGATAAATTTGATATCGAGAATATGGTGCCAGCGGTCATTGAATTTTTGAAGAATAAAGGCGGCGGTAAGCTGTACGGGCTCTCCCCAACATTCTCAGCGAAAGCTTTATTCTACAATAAGGATTTATTCGATGCGCAGGGACTTCCCTATCCAACAGATAAAATGAGCTGGGAGGATGTGCTGAAGCTGGCGCAGCAGTTCCCAACGACAGGAACCGATGATACACGGATTTATGGTTTAGCTCAATCGATGTTTACCCAAGATCCGACTGAACTAGTAAAAACGATTGCCGATTCAAAGAAGCTATCTATCCTGGATGCAGAAGGTAAGAATTTAACAATGGATACCCCGGAATGGAAGAGCATTTTCGAAGAGGTAGTTACTGCTTATCAAAGTAATTCTGTTTCACTTTCAGGAGATAGTGCATTTAGTGCGGCACCAGCTAAAAGTAGTAGTGTTTCATCCTCAAAGGGAGATGATGGACCTAAGAGGATATCAATTGGCGAGAACAGCAACCTTTTCTTATCCGGCAGAGCAGCGATGATGATTGACTCCTCCTTCATGCTGAATCAGATGGACATGATGAAAAATATGGACAAGGATGCTAAGCCAATCAACATGGGTATGGTTACTGAGCCTGTGGATCCAGCGAATCCAGATATGAGCGATTCATTCAGCGTTTCGCAAATATTCGGGGTTGATGCCCAGTCTGCTCATGTTGGCGCTGCATGGGAATTCATTAAATATGTGCATAGTGACGATTTAGCCAAAATCCGCTCCAAATCTTCTCCTGAGCTAATTTCTCGCAGTGCTTATGCGAAGGATAAGCAAGGCAATAGCTTAGAGGCATTCTATAAGCTGAAGCCAAACAGCGATACCGGGTTGCAGCTGTTTCCCAAAGGCTTCAGAGAAGCCTTCAGCGAGGTTGCCTCTGCAGAAACCAAAGCGGCGATCTCCAAGAGCAAATCCATCGATGAAGCATTCGCAGCCATAATAGAAAAGGGCCAGAAAGTTTTAACTGAAGCCAATATCAGCGGTGAAATGGAAACAGAGCAAGAGGAAGGCAACATGATGATTGGCAGCATGCAAGTTTTCAGAAATTGATCGGGGGTACCAATAAAATGGAGCCCATGATTAAAGTAACTCAGGTTGAAAAAAGCTTCGAAGCTGGCTCTCGGCAAATTCAAGTGCTGAAGGGGATTCATTTGGAGCTTTATCCCAGCGAATGGATTATTATCCGCGGCAGATCAGGCTCAGGCAAGACAACCTTGCTCAATTTAGTCGGGGGTTTGGATGTCCCGACTAAGGGAGAGGTTTATTTTCAAGGGGAATTGATTTCGGCGTGGAATGATCTGCAGCGAACTAGGCTGCGTAAGCAGAAGATGGGCTTCATCTTCCAGGCTTATGCTTTAATGCCGCTGCTCTCAGCCTGGGAAAATGTTGAGCTGAGCTTGCGCATGGCAGGGATTCCGCGTACTGACTGGAAGCAGCGAGTACAGCATTGTCTCGAATTGGTTGGCCTCAGCAAACGGATGCATCATCGTCCCTACGAATTATCAGGAGGGGAGCAGCAGCGTGTAGCTATCGCCAAAGCGATTGCCCATAAACCGCAGCTGTTGCTGGCAGATGAGCCGACGGCAGAGCTGGATTCGCAGATGGGAGCGCAGATTATGAGGGTTTTTCGTGAAATTATAGCTGAGGAAAATGTTACGCTTTGTATGACAACGCATGATCCTACAATGATGGAGGTTGCTGATCATGTATATGAGATGGCAGATGGACAATTTAACGGCAGCAGCGGCCAAAAAGCTGAGCTTTAAACGGTTAATGGGTAGAGTGAGTTTGATTCTGGTCATTGCAGCGGTTTGTGGCACGGCTTCAGGCTGCACACTGCTACCCAAGGAATCAACAGTGGAGGTTATTCCAATAATCGATCCACCCAAGCTTTCCAAGAAGCCGGAATATAAAGTTATAGAAGCCACAATAGAACAGAAGGTTCGTGCATCGGGCAAGCTGATGTCGCTCGAGGAAGCAGAATTGTATTTTCGCAGTGAAAATTACCGGATTGCAGCGATCCATTTTAAGGTCGGTGATGAAGTAAAGAAGGGCGAGGTTATTGCTGAGCTGGAAACGGATGATTTGAGAAGTCAGATCAAGCAAAAGGACATTCAGCTGCAGAAGGCTGAGCTATCGATGAAAGAAAAGCTTCGCAATATGACGGAGCAGAACGAAACCTCAGTGAAGCTGGATCAGTTGGATCTGCAGCTGCAGCAGGAGGAGTTCAGCAAGCTGAAAAAATCGTTGGATAAAGCCCGAATCGTCGCGCCTTTCTCCGGAAAAATCACTTACATCGCCAAGCAGGAAGGCGATATGGAAAGCGCCTATGAAACGGTAGCCATTCTCTCTAATCCAGCGAAGCTGACCGTAGTTGCCAGGTTCAGCACGGCAGATTTGAAAGCGGTCGTTACCGGCATGGAAGCGGTTGTGGATATTAATACGGTGGGTCAATTTAAAGGGAAAGTGGTCAAGCTCCCCGTTGTGAAAAAAAATGATTCGGATGAGGATCAGACCATCGATGATTATGTGGTGGTTCAGTTGAATGAAATGCCGAAAGGGCTTGTTGAGGATACACCGCTTAGCGCCTCGATCATCACAGAAAGCAAAGCAAAAGCGGTGCAAATTCCTGTAGCGGCACTGCGCACACAAGGCGCGCGTAATTACGTGCTTGTTGTGGATGGAGATGGGAATAAGCGTGAGGTTGATGTTGAAGTCGGATTAACAACGGCTACAGTGGTAGAAGTCATCCGCGGGTTGACCTCGGGCCAAAAGGTGGTTGGCAAATAATGCAGATGCTGCGGTTTCTTTACCGTAAAATGTGGAATAATCGCTGGCTGACCTTCAGCTCATTCATTGGTTTGCTCGTTGCTGTTGCTTTTACAACGAGCATACCTATGTATGCTGACGGTTCATTAAAGCGGGTCATCGCCAAAACGCTAGAGGAAAAGAGCGATGGCTATCCGGCAGGATCCTTGCAGATCCGCTATCAGGCAGCAAGCGGCGAGATCACAGATCCGAAAGAATTAACGGCAGTGGATACCTATATTTCACAAACGGTCCCAAGCCAAATCGATTTTCCATATCTCACCTATGTGCATGCGATGTCATTGCGCAATTCCCAGCTTATTTCTGAAAAATCAAACAACAATCCTTCTAGCAAGCGGCGCCAGATGTCCGTTGGTACGCAGAGTGGGTTGAAAGAGCAAGTGGAAATGACGCAAGGGAGAATGTTTACTGAGACCAATAGCTCGGATATTCTTGAAGCTGTAGTCTCAGAAGATGCATTGGCGCGAAACGAGCTGCGGATTGGTGATATTTACAGCTATTCGGCCGCGTCTGTAAATGGCAACAAGATCTGGAAAGTCAAAATTGTCGGTGCCTTCAAGCCTAAACAAGCAGCATCTTCCTATTGGTCTCAGGGAACAGATAGCTTAGCCAATTCGTTAATAGTCAGTGAAACAGCGTTCTCCAACCGGCTGCAGGCAGAGAAGATATTGTTAAGCATATCCAACTGGTATTACGCTTTTGACTTGCGAGAACTGCAAGCTAGTAACCTTTCACCGCTTAAAAACGCATTGAACCGCCTGGATATCCAATTGTTCCAAAAGCTGAAGAACACTAAGGTGGATATCTCCTTTGCCCAGCTATTAAACGAATTCAGCCGGCAAAACACTCAGCTGCAAGCCTTATTATTTACTCTGGCAGCTCCAATGCTGGCGATGGTATTTTACTTTATAGTAATGAGTGCCAAGCAGTCCCTAGAGCGGCAAAGAAATGATATTGCTGTTTTGCGCAGTCGCGGTGGGAGCACCAAACAAATCATTTGGATTTTTCTATTGGAAAGCTTATGGCTAGGGGGGATATCCCTTGCATTGGGATTGCCCATCGGTTATTTTATGGCCAAGTGTATTGGGGCATCGAACGGTTTTCTTTCTTTCGTCGGACGTGAATCAATTCCAGTTGATGTGTCACTCGATGCCTTGGCTTACGGAGGTGCAGCCGTCATAATTGCTATAATTTCTAGCGTTATCCCAGCAGTGATTTTTGCAGGCGCTTCAATCGTCGGTTTTAAGCAAAAGCTTGCACGAGCAGACCAAAAGCCGTTCTGGCAGCGCTGGTTTCTTGATGTGTTTTTGCTGCTGGCGGTTAGCTATGGCTGGTATGCATTCAACCAGAAGCAGCTGATGTCCTTCCGTACTGGATTAACAACAGACCAATTGCAAATCCAAACACTGCTGTTCTTTATCCCGGCGCTTGCGGTTTTTGCACTCGGCCTCATCTGTTTAAGAATGTTTCCGTGGGTGCTTTACCTAATTCAGCGGCTTGGAAGTAAAATCATGCCATTGTCGCTGCATTTGACATTGCTTCAGTTATCGCGTTCCGCTACAGCTTATTTCCCGATCATGCTTCTATTGATTCTTACTTTAGGTATGGGGGTCTACCATTCGGCGGCAGCGCGAACGATAGATTTGAATGCTGTAGATAAACTGCACTATCAATATGGGACAGATGTTATCGCGCAAGCGGTTTGGGACGGCTACTCTGAGGAAGACGGATCGACTAGCGGAGCAGGCTCTGAGTCGGAGAATCCGATTATTTATACCGAGCCTTCCTTTGAAACCTTTCGTAATTTGCCAGGGGTTGAAGCGGCAGCGCGTGTCCTGCAAACTACGGCGGAGGTCTACGTTTCCGGCAAATCGGTGGGCAGAGGAAGCGTTATGGGCATCGATAATCTTGATTTCTCCAAGGTAGCGTGGTTCCGTCGCGATTTAACTCCTGCACATCCATTCGCCTACTTGAAATTGCTTGGTGCTTATGAGCAGGCTGCGTTGGTTTCGACTGCCTTTGCCGAAGCGCATCAATTAAAGGAAGGTGATCTGATCACCGTTTCCATGCAGCAGAAAAACGTGGAGCTGGTAGTTGTCGGCATTATACCCTACTGGCCAAGCGAGTATCCGGATAAAATGCCTTTCTTTATAACTAACTTGAGTTACCTTTACGATCAGATGCCGTTAATTCCTTATGATGTATGGTTGAAAATGAAGCCGGACGCCAAGGTTACTCCACTTGTTGAAGCGCTCAGCGCCAAACAAATTCAATTATCCTCCGTCCGCGATGTGCGAAATGAGTTGATAACGGAAAAGCAGCATCCTTCAAAAGGTGGGGTGTATGGGATTCTGAGCCTCGGATTTCTCGTTTCTGTATTGATTTCATTGATCGGCTATGTCCTTTATTGGTATTTTAATCTATCGCGTCGGGTGGTGCAGTTCGGAATCCTGCGAGCAACCGGACTATCACGCAGACAGATGACGGGAATGCTGCTGCTTGAACAAATTTTTACGGCAGGGCTTTCTATCGCCTTAGGTATCGGAATCGGGAAGCTAATAGGCCGTTTATTTCTGCCATTCCTGCAATCTGCAGACGGATCAGGCAAGCAGGTTCCACCATTCAGAATCGTCTTCGCAGCCAAAGATACCAATCAGCTTTATGCTGTGGTCGCTGTAATGATGCTTACTGGAGCCGTACTGCTGTTGAATCATATCCGCAAGCTCCGCGTACATCAAGCAATTAAATTGGGAGAGGAGCGATAATACAGGATGATTCACTGCGAAGGACTTGTTAAAATTTATAAAACGGCAGAGATTGAGGTTGTTGCGCTCCAAGGCTTGAATTTAACGATTGAAGCGGGAGAAATGATGGCGATTATCGGCAATAGCGGCAGTGGGAAATCCACTTTACTGAATATTCTTGGTGGGCTCGATCGCCCATCGGCAGGCGTCGTTGGGGTAGGTCCATGGGATTTGTTGAAGATAACGGAGGCACAGCTTGTACAATATAAACGGCAAACCGTAGGGTTCATCTGGCAAAATAATTCACGAAATCTGCTGCCATACCTAACTGCTTTGGAAAATGTCGAGACGGCGATGATGCTTAATGGCAAGGTAGATCGCATATATGCTAAGGATTTATTGGAACGAGTTGGCTTAGCACATCGGATGCACAGTAAGCTGCAGCAGCTGTCTGGTGGTGAGCAACAGCGAGTAGCCATTGCGATTTCATTGGCCAATCGTCCCGCTTTACTGCTAGCTGATGAGCCAACAGGCTCTGTTGATTCGGAGACGGCAGACCGGATAATGGATATCTTTAGAACAATGAACAAGGAGCTGGGTGTGACGATTGTGATTGTGACTCATGATCTTACTCTGGCGCATAAGGTGAATCGAGTTGTTGCGATACGTGATGGCCAAACGAGCTCAGAGCTGATCCGCCGCAAAGAAGAATTGCAGCTATCACCAGAAGAAAACGATGTTCCACAGGCATCACATGAGGAGTATGTCGTATTAGATCGGGCTGGACGCCTTCAGGTGCCTAAGGCTTATCTAGAAGCTTTGCAAATAAGCGGCAAGGCATCTATGGAATTTGATGGTGAAACCATTATGATTCGAGCGCCTAAGTAAATGGCAACAATAAAGGAGGTTACACAAGTATGCGACTGAGAATTAGTGAAAGAATGCAACGTGTTTCTATTATTAGTTTGATAGCTATTCTGGTAGCAAGTTTAGCTTTAACACCGTTTAGCGCCTTGAAGATCGCCAATGCCGCTGCTATTGAAACGGTGGTTCCATTAAAAACGATACCTCTCTCTGCCAAAAGCTATATTAAGTTAAAGCAGGCATTTATCCTTTCTGCTGAGCATTCTAACACGGTTAGCTTTACACTCACCATTCATAATGGTGATACAAAGGATATCCAGTTCCTTGATTATTGGGTGAGATTATTCACTAAAGCTGGGGCCATTTACTATCCTCAGCTCGTCACCGAGCAGCTCAATAAAAAGCGGATCGTTGCAGGTACTGACGAAGACTTCACTTTCTATGTATCAGTAGGAGCCAAAGTTAAACTGCAGGATTTGATTTTTAAAGCACTCAAATGGGATTTTAAGGAACCTAGCTTTACGAAAATAGTAGGCGAAATCTCATTGCCAGCTAACTATACATTGGCAGTTAAGTGGAATGCACAACAGAAGCTAGAGGGTAATGACACCGTATTCTCAGCCAAAATGATTAAAACCAGCCAGCAAAAGAAAGAAGATACGTTACTTGCGACTTTGCTATATTCCATAGAAAATATCGGTTTGAAAAGTGCCGCATTACCGAATTACGAATACTCCATTCTTACAGCCGATGGCATAGAGTATTCATTGGAAGTTAGTGGTTTAAGCCCTGGTGAACAGCTTTTGCCTAAAATCGTTAAGGAGCTTGAATTATCGGGTATCCTGCCAGCTAAGGTGAAGCTTAGCCAGTCCAAGCTGCTAATTAAAACAACCGAAACAGCTAGTAAGCTGATTTTACCGATTGCCCTTTTTGAGCTGGCTGCAACCAATTCTGAAGATCCCACTTTAGTTGTCGTTGATAAAGGGACAATTCTCATTGATAAACAAACGGTAACCGCTTCGGTATATGAGGTAACACAAACTCTGAATGATGAGGCAACACAGCCTCTGATTGAAGAAGGCTATCTGACAGAACTGCTTTTTAATTTTGAGAATACGGGCAGCAAAAAGGTGACAATACCCAATTATCAGTTCTTGCTCCGTACAGAGGACGGGCTATCCTATCCGCTGAGTACATCTGATTTAACGAATCTAGTGATTAATCCCAAGCAGAAAAAACAAATTAAGCTTTCTGTGACCATCCCCCTTGATGTTAACATGGGTCAGATGAAGCTCGAAATTTACGAGCCGCTTGTTTCAGGAGCAGAAGCTGCTAAGAACAAACGAATCGGCACTTATTCATTGCCGCAAAATACAGCAAGCATAAACATAACCGCTAATATGGGTCAACCTGTTTCTTATACTAATGACTCCGGAGTTTATGCGCTTAGCCTTAATTCCTTACAAAGACTGCCTTGGCAGGATCAAGATCAAATGATGGCGGAAATATCGCTGCAAAATAGTTCAAGCTCATCGTTACCTATCCCCGAAATCACTGGATATTATCTGCTGGATGACCTTGTGAAGGTAGAGGCTAGAATCGTTCAACCAGAGCAAGGTATTGCAATTAGCGGAAATTCAGCCAAGAGCTTAATTGTGCTAGGAAATCTTCCTTATTCGCAGCAATTTGAGTCTTTACAGCTAATTTTGCAAGTTGCTGGAGTCGATCATAGTAAAATCACTATAGCTGAGTTCAGTGGTACCTCTGAATACATGAAGCTTAATGTAGTGGAAGCTGAGGAAGCCTATGAAATTACGGATTCAGGGCGAAAAGCCAAGCTTAATCTGCATAAAGTAAGTACTTATACAAATGCGAGCTCAGACTTAGTTTATGCAGAGCTTCAAATGCAGAATACAGAAAAACGCTTTTCGCATTTAGCACGCTTAAACGGTTATTATAAAACGGCGGATGATCGTTATTACCCAGCTGCTATTTCGAATGTTGAACAAAGTGTAAGTCCAGATGGAAGTGATCTCATCTCTTTTTGGAGCAAGGTTCCCAAGGGACTTAAGCAGGAGGACTTGCAGCTGGTCATCGGCGAAGCGACTACAGGCAATAAAACTTCAAGTGATGGAGAGGTGCCAAATGGATACATTAATCCTGTCGCATTTCAGCTAACTGCGGGCAACAATCCTGCCAAGATCAGCTTTACAAATCTCGAAATATCACAATATCACGCTTTCATAAGTAAAATTAAAACTACAATCGGTTTAATACCCAATTCAGTCGGACTTTCATTTAATTATGCCTTAACCAAAAATGATATTCCTTATGAAGCCGTTCCTGAAGGGCATAAATTGGTGATTGAATTTGAAGCGGAGAATGAGAAATATACGGAAGAGCTTGAGCTCGAATCAGGAGCAGGCAGTAAAGTACTGCAGCTTGGAAGCTCTAACACTTACCAAATCAATATAACCGATCCGGATTTATTTACTAAAATAACCACCTTTAACAACTACACACTTAGAATCTATGATAAATTTCAAGATCATAGCCAACTTTTGGCAGACAGAAGCTTTAAATTTTTCACAGATTCTGATTAATTTGATCAGGAAATAATGAAGAAAAACGGAGATGCTTAACGCATAACTCCGTTTTTTTTTGAATATATCATTGTAAATTTAAGAATTTATACTTGAATTATATGATTTAGGACCAGATGATGATTTGTTGAATTATGGTGGAAAGTACTATTGGAGCACTTGGATAAAAGACAGAGAACAACCCATTTTAGTAACGTTCAACAACAATTGTTTAAACGAAATTCAACGGTCATAATCTCCTCCTCTCTATGCTATAATTGAGCTAAAACTAGCATAGAGGTGAGTTATGGGGCAGCAGGATGGACAAGCATTAATGGAATTAGTTGCCGGAAGCCGCAGTCAGTGCCATAAGGGAAAGGTGGCCGATTATATCCCCATGCTTGCAAAGGCGTCTGCTGAAACACTTGGCATAGACCTCCACAAAATTGGTGAGAAGAATCCGCTTGAAGCTGGAGATAGTACCACGGTTTTTACGATGCAAAGCATTTCCAAGGTATTTACTTTAATCCTTGCTCTGATGGACTGGGGGGAAGAGGTTATTTTTGAGAAGGTTGGGATGGAGCCAACAGGCGACAACTTTAACTCCATGGTTAAGCTAGAGCTAGTTGAGCCTGGCCGACCTTTTAATCCAATGATTAATGCGGGGGCTATTGCGATTACCTCCTTAATTAAGGGAGCATCACCCCAGACTAAATTTAAACGAATTTTAGGCTTTATTCGCACAGTTGCTGGAGACGAGAAGCTGGATTACGATCGCGAGATATTCGAATCCGAGGTTGCTACAGCAGATCGTAATCGTTCCTTAGGTTATTTTTTAAAGCATAATCATTTTCTAGAAGGTAATGTGGAAGCGCATTTGCAGGTTTATTTCAAGCATTGCTCGATTTCTGTAACTTGCAGGCATTTAGCCCGCATGGCGATGATTATGGCTAATAATGGTTTAGACCCCGACAATGGGAAAGAAATTATTCCAAAGAGGTATGTGCAAATTGCCAAGGTCTTTATGATATCTTGCGGGATGTACAATGCTTCTGGTGAGTTCGCGATTCAAGTCGGCATTCCAGCAAAAAGTGGTGTATCCGGTGGAATCATGGCTATAGTTCCAGGGAAGATGGGTATCAGCGTAATCGGTCCTGCGCTAAGCAATAAAGGGAATAGCGTGGCAGGGGTGCATCTGCTGCAAAGGCTCTCTGAAAAATGGCAGCTAAATATGTTTTGATTTATAAAGCCCTTCAATTAGCTATTTAGCTGATAGGGGGCTATTTTTTATGCTGAAATTGTAGTCTTCCATAGTTTATGCTACTAAAATATGGTTCTAGACGGGTTTCTTTTACACTGAAATTATCGGAGAATAAAGCTGCGACTCAGGAAATATCAGAGATGGGTTGCCTAAGAAAGGAGGCGTTTTTGAATAGCGGTAGTAAGAAGGATTGTGCAATTATCATTGTTCAATGAACACAAATTTAAGAAGGAGGAATTAATAATGTCCAAAAGGTTTACGAAAATTATGTTTGTATGGTGTATGAGTTTCGCACTGCTAGTGGGAGGCTTGTCTTTAGGTGCTCCTAAGGCGTCTGCAGCAACGGTATTCTCCAATGTCTCTGCTAATACAACGACACCGGCGCAATATGACAAGTATGAGTTGGATTTTGATTTAAGCTCCACCTATGCAAATCCGTATAACCCAGATGAGGTGGATATTCGGGCTTATTTTTTAACGCCTTCCGGCCAGACTGAAGTCGTACCTGGATTCTATAATAAAAGCTCTTCACCCAAGTGGGCAGTGAGATATGCGCCTAGATTAATTGGGAATTACAGTGTCTATATTAAGGTTACAGATGGCAGTGGTGTCGGTCAGTCGGCAACCTATACCTTTACATCTGGAGGGCCTGGCACCAACCGTGGTTTTATGGGAGTAAGCGGCAATCGCTTTGTCGATAGCTTTGGCAAACAATTAACCTTGATTGGCACTAACTATGCTTGGGGCACACCAAGTGAAATTCTAACAGCAATGCCACAATATAAAGCTGCGAAAATGAATATTATGCGCGTATGGCAAAGTGTTTGGTGGGGGAATTATGCCTTAGAATGGGGACCAACCGTCACCACACAGAACGGGATTACAATGAATTATGAAGGTATCGGTAAATATCAAAATGATAATTTAGCACGTACGGATACTTTAATTGAAACCGCTGCTGCTAATAACATTTATGTCATGCTAACTGTCAACAGCTTTGGTGATTTCTATTACGATTGGCCGCAAAATGCTTATAATACGGCAAATGGCGGGCCGGCAAGCTGGTCAGAGAACAATACTAACTTCTGGACCAATGCCACAGCAATTGATTATCAAAAGAAATTATTACGATATACTTTTGCCCGATGGGGTTACAGCAGAGGCTTAGGAATGCTGGAATATTGGAATGAATCGGATAATCGTGTAGATACAGACGCTACTACTCGAGGAAATTGGCATACGACTGTAGATAACTATTGGAAGAGCTGGGATTTCTATGATCGCCCAACAACAACCAGCTTTGCTTGGAAGGATCATGTAGGATTTGGACAAACGACATGGTCTACGTTGCCAACGATGGATACAGTGAATCTTCATGATTATAATACATCCGCCAATGCCATGGATAATTGGGAATTAAATATTAAAAATATGCTGAGCACCTTTGGCAATCGTCCAGCTTTTATTGGTGAAGTAGGGAAGACAGGCGGTGATCAAACATCGGATCCGCAAATGCCTAACTTTGTCCATGACAGTGTTTGGGGACCTGTGTTCCGCGCAGGAGCAGCGGGTACCAGCTTGTGGTGGATTTTTGAAACTGGCTTTAATGTCCCAGCAAATTATAAAGCCATTTATACAGCGTTTGCCAACTTCATACAGCCGGAAGAGCAATATCTGCCTTCTGAGCCATTTGTAGATTATGGTGCTCAGGCAAACTCAACCAAGGTAGGTGCTTTTAAGAATGGCGATAGAGGGCTGCTTTGGATCAACAATACCACGGCAACTTATAATGTTACCAATCCAAGCACGATTAGCGGTATGTCGTTTACGCTCCCGGGAATGAATAACGGAACGTATGACATCACCTACTTCAATACTGTAACAGGTACGAATATTTCTACTACAACTGCAACGGTTAGTACAGGAAGCTTGGTAATAAGCAGTATTCCTTCGTTTACAAGGGATATTGCCATTAAAGTGGTTCGTCAAGGCAGTGGTGTTGTCGATACACAAGTACCTACTGTTCCGACTAATTTAACTTCACCTTCCAAAACAGACTTATCGGTAAATCTGTCGTGGAGCGGTTCCACAGATAATGTAGGCGTTACAGGCTACGATATCTATCGTGGAGCGACTTTAGCAGGTTCTACTGCGGGTGGGACTACATTTGTCGCTACCGGATTAACTGCGAATACAGCCTATTCCTTTACGGTTAAAGCGAAGGATTCAGCAGGCAATATCTCAGCAGCAAGCACTGCATTAAGTGTGACAACGAATCCACCAGATACAACTGCACCAACAGCTCCAAGCGGTTTAACCTCACCATCCAAATTGGATGTGTCCGTCAATTTGTCATGGACAGCTTCAACAGATAACGTCGGAGTTACGGCTTATGATGTTTATCGAAATGGATCACTAGTAGGGTCATCAAGCGGGACGGTGACTGTGTTTACAGCTACCGGTCTGACGGCATCAACTGCGTACACTTTCACTGTTAAGGCTAGAGATGCAGCATCAAATGTGTCTGCAGCCAGTAATTCGTTAAGTGTAACTACGATGGCTCCGATTGCACAGAATATGCTGCAGAATCCAGGATTTGAAACGGATGACGGGTATGGCAGCGTGAATCAGTGGACCTGTGAGCAGACTTTTTATTGCAGCAGAGATACGTCTATTAAACGTACCGGGAATTCTTCACTGAGATGGTCAGGTTCCTCAGGTGCATGGTTTGGGACACTTCAGGATGTGGCTGCGACGGCAGGAACTACCTATACGTTCGACGGATATGTTAATATCACGGCGACTACAGGTGAGCTAAATGTTAAGCTTCAATTCCTTAATAGTGCAGGAACTATAATAGCCGATAATAATTCAGCTATTTTCACAGCTGTTACTGCTGGTTGGGTAAATGTGCACGGTGCTTATGTTGCCCCTGCGGGTACGGCCAAGGTTCGCGTATATCCTTATATCCGCGGTTTGAATGGAACCATGTATTTTGATGATTTCTCAGTAACAGGTGGCAGCGGAGGCGGAGACACTACTGCACCAACAGCTCCGACTGGGTTAACCTCACCTTCAAAAACGGCAACAAGTGTTAATCTGTCATGGACAGCTTCAACGGATAACGTTGGTGTCGTTGGTTATGATATTTATAATGGAGTCTCTCTTGCCGGAACAACTACAGGAGCAACTACAATTACAATTTCCGGGTTGACAGCAAGCACAGCTTACAGCTTTACGGTAAAAGCAAGGGATGCAGCAAGCAATACTTCTGTAGCGAGCAATGCATTGAGCGTAACAACCAATGCTTCAGCCGACACTACTGCACCTAGTGCTCCAGCAGGTCTAACCTCGCCTGCAAAGACTACAACAAGTGTAAGTCTTTCATGGACAGCGTCAACAGACAATGTAGCTGTGACTGGTTATGATATTTACCGAGGGGCCACTCTTGCGGGATCTACTACGGGAGCTACTACTTATACCGTTACAGGATTGACGGCTAATACGGCTTATAGCTTTACAGTTAAAGCCAAAGATGCAGCAGGTAATATCTCTGTAGCGAGTAGTGCATTAAGCATTACAACGAATGCAGTGGCCGATACTACAGCACCATCTGCACCAACTGCACTAAACTCGCCTTCAAAAACATCTACGATGGTAACTCTGTCATGGACAGCTTCAACAGATAATGTTTCGGTTACGGGCTATGATGTGTACAGAGGAGCTACACTTGCCGGGTCAACAGTAGGAGCGGCTACTACCTTTACAGCTTCTGGTTTAACGCCGAGTACCGCTTATAGCTTTACAGTTAAAGCTAAGGATGCAGCCAACAATATATCAGCAGCAAGCAGTGCGTTAAGCGTGACGACGAATGCGGCAAGTGTAGCAAATTTACTAATCAATCCAGGTTTTGAAACACTCGCTGCCGATGGGAAACCGGATACGTGGATATGCGAGCAAACTTATTATTGCTATACAGACACGGCTATTAAAAGATCAGGAACAAGATCCTTGCGCATTGATGGCAACTCAGGCCCATGGTTCGCTGTTTATCAAGCAGTCTCCGGAACTCCGGCAAAAATATATACGTTTGACGGCTATCTGAATATTGTCAGCAATAACGGCTCGAAAATTGATATCAAGGTGCAATTTTTGAACAGTGCAGGTTCAGTCATTGGTGATAATCTGGTTACTTCCTTTGACGGCACCACAACAAGCGGATTTGTTAATTTGCATGGGGCTTATACAGCACCAGCCAATACAGCAACTGTTCGTGTATTTATTAATTTCACAAACATGAGAGCGGTTATGTACTTCGACGACATGTCGCTGACTTCGAATTAGTTTGCTTTTAAAATGGCTGCCCCTTCTGAAGAAATTCAGATGAGGGCAGCTTTTTGTGCGTTTGGCAGCGCAATCGACGATTTAGGTTGCCTTTCATTTAGCTATCTAGCTGTTATGGGCTGTTTTTTTACGCTGAAATTTTAGTCTCCCATAGTTTATGCTACTAAAATATAGTTCTAGACGGGTTTCTTTTACGCTGAAATATGATGTGTATCGCAGAGCGACGTTGGCAGGCTCAACGACGGGAGCGACAACTTACACAGCTACTGGTTTAACTGCTAGCACAGCATACAGCTTTACGGTTAAAGCGAAGGATGCAGCTTGCAATATCTCTGCCGCAAACAGCGCTTTGAGCGTTACGACGAATGCAGCTGCGGATACAACAGCGCCAACAGCGCTTTAGAAGCAGCTGGTTTCGATTCTCGTCTGAGCCAAAGGGATAAAGCTCAAATGAGTGGAATCTAAGGTAAAGCCCTTAAGTTTGCCGTGTTGTTATTCCGTGTTCAACCAAGGAAAATGGTAGTTAAAAGCTGCAATGAAAGATGAGGGGAGCTTGTATGTCAAAAAAAATGAAGCTCAAAGGACTATATTTTATAGTAGGTTTATGCATTCTGTTAGGCGGGTTAGGTTACTTTTTAATCGATAATTCCAGTACAGCAACTAATGCTCCCATTGAAACCGAAGCAGCCACTCCAGCTCCAACTATGATTTCAGCCACTCCTACCCTATCTCCAACTCCAGCAACTCCGACACCTTTACCAACCACAATCTCCAATATTTCAGTAAAAACATCAAAAACTCAGCAGTATGGAAAATATGAGCTGGGGTTTGATTTAAGCACCACCTATACGAATCCTTTTGATCCGGAAGAGGTAAATGTGGAGGCTGCAATTACAACACCATCGGGGCAAACAGAGATAATGCCAGGGTTTTTCAATTCGAAAGCTACAGCGAAATGGGCGGTTCGTTATTCTCCTATGGAACTCGGCAAGTATAGCGTAATTTTAAAAGTTACAGATAACGGTGGAACTATCCAATCTACAAGCCAATCATTCACAGTTGAACCACCAACAGATCCTTTAAACCGCGGTTTCATGACAACCAAAGGCAACAGGTTTTCTGACAGCTACGGAGCGCAATTAACCTTGCTTGGCAGTAATTATGCATGGAGTAAGCCGGAGGAAATTCTTAAATCGATGCCTGAATACAAAGCCGCCAAGATGAACATCATGCGAGTTTGGTTCAATGTTTGGTGGGGAAATTATGCGCCTGAGTGGGGACCGATTACAACTAAGCAGAATGATATCGAGATGGTTTATGAGGGTGTCGGCAAATACCAGCAGGACAATATGGAACGTTTTGATAAGCTGATGGAGACGGCTGAAGCCAATGACGTTTATATCATGCTGACAATGAACAGCTTTGGTGATTTCTACTACGACTGGCCGCAAAATGCCTATAACAAAGCTAATGGGGGTCCTGCTAGCTGGATTGAGAATAACACCGACTTCTGGACAGATCCTACAGCTATCGCCTATCAGAAAAAGCTTTTGCGTTATGTTTTTGCGCGTTGGGGATATAGCAGGAGCTTAGGTATTCTGGAGTATTGGAATGAATCGGATAATCGAGTTGATGTAGGCGAAGATCCAGCTGTTAGAACAGCTTGGCATGAAACGCTGGATACTTATTGGAAAAGCTTAGATTTCTATCATAGGCCAACCACAACGAGCTTCGCTTGGCGTGACCACATAGAATTTAACAAAGTTACGTGGGAAAAGCTGACTACTCTTGATGCGGTCAATATTCATTATTATTTAAATGAAGATAATGCTGCAGATACTTGGGAAGCTGAATTAAAACGTATGCTCCAAGCTTATGGGAATCGTCCCGCATTTATTGGCGAATCCGGTCGCACGCCATCTGATAATTCATCAGATCCCATGACGATTAATTACTATCACGACAGCCTTTGGGTTCCTTTATTCCGAGCTGGCGCAGCAGGGGCAAATCTTCCATGGATCATGGATGAAGGCTATGAAGGTCAAAGCGGATTTAACGTGCCGGTAGAAATTAAAGCCTTTTACACAACGTTAGCCAATTTTATTCAGCCTGAGGAAAAGCTATTAATTGATATGCCTTTCATTGACTATGGTATGCAGGAGCAGAGTATTAAAGCGGGCGCTTACCAAAGCAAAGATCGCGTACTGCTTTGGCTTAACGATACCCTTGCCCCTTTTAAAGAAACGGATCCAAGATCAGTAAGCAATTTAACAATCGCTATTCCCAATCTATCAACTGCAGCCTATAACATCGAATATTACGACACATTGACAGGAGCAAAGCTCAAAACTACTCATGCAAGCACAAAAAATGGAATACTAACATTAAAAAACATCCCTTCGTTTAAAAGAGACATAGCGGTCAAAGTATATTTAAGTAAATAAAAATAGTCTACTTTCTAAGGTATTAAGCTTAAGTTTGTCATGTTGTTGATCATTCGCCTAGCCTTCATAATAAGGTTATGCAAGAGCGACAGCATGAGAAATATAGCAGAAGGGAGACCTTATGGATAAAGTAATTGGCAGCTTTGAACCACCGATACAACGATTAGCCAGCAAGCCAACTTTTGCAAAAAAACTTTGGACTCAAAGAAATTTGCTGATCATGACCGTTCCATTTATTATCTGGGTTTTCATTTTTGCTTACGGTCCTCTGTGGGGTTGGATTATGGCCTTCCAGAAATATAGACTGGGATTCGGGATATGGAAAAGTCCTTGGGTCGGTTTGGAAAACTTCAAAACATTATTCCAAGATACAGATTTCTATCATGTGCTTCGCAATACCTTGGCCATGTCTGTAATGAATTTATTTGCAGGGTTCATAGGCGCCATTGTTCTTGCCTTACTTTTGAATGAAGTCAGCGGAAAGCTTTTCAAAAAAACAATCCAGACGATTACCTATGTTCCGCATTTTGTATCCTGGGTAGTAGTCGCCAATATTATTATCACTTTCTTATCTCCAGATAGCGGCTTGGTCAATAAATTCTTGATGAAGCTGGGAATCATACATGAACCGATTTATTTTATGGCAAATGAGAAAATCTTCTGGTATATTCAAACCGCTGCAAGCCTTTGGAAAGAGCTGGGCTGGAGTACGATTATATATCTAGCCGTTCTAGCCAGCTTGAATCCGGAGCATTACGAAGCCGCTGATGTAGATGGAGCGAGTCGATATCAGAAAATGTGGTATATCTCGATACCGGGCATTATGCCAACCGCAATCTTGCTGCTTATCCTCTCCCTAGGCTGGATTATTCAATCAGGCTTTGAAGCCCAGTTATTGTTAGGCAACTCAATGGTCATTGGCCGTTCTGAGGTATTGGATTTATATGCATTGCGTTATTCGACGGAAATCGGTGATTTCTCTTATGGAGTAACCGTTAGCATGTTTAAATCTGTAGTTGCTATTCTGTTAGTCCTTTCAGTAAATTTAATTGCCAAAAAAGCAGGACAAGGTCGGCTATTCTAGCAGACGGCTAAACACTGAATTACAAGGGAAAGGAGCTGCTCATACTGCGACATCGTACATTTGGTGATGTTATCTTCTCAAGTTCAAATTACATGATTTTAACAATACTTGGTTTTATGACATTCTTCCCGTTTATTCATCTACTTGCTGTTTCTTTCAATGATCCACTTGATATGATTGCAGGGGGCATAACCTTTTTTCCGAGAAAGTTTTCACTCTTCAATTATCATTATATTTTTAGTAATAAGGCTTTGTACTTAGCAACGGTTATTTCCATTCTGAGAACCTTAGTTGGGACAGGATTAGGCGTTTTATTTACAGCCATGATTGCTTATGCTTTAAGTCGAAGAGAATTTATGTTCCGTAAATCGTTCAATTTTATTTTCGTAATGACGCTGTATGTTAATGGCGGGTTAATTCCAACCTATCTTTTAATAAAGAATCTCGGGCTGATGAATAGCTTCTGGGTGTATATCCTCCCCGTATTGATCAGTGCTTATAACGTAATTATCATGCGGAGTTACTTTGAACAGCTGCCTGAAGCGATTGTAGAATCTGCTAAAATGGATGGAGCCAACGAGTTCCAAACCTTGTTTCGGATTATTCTTCCTATTAGTATGCCGGTTGTAGCAACTATTACTTTATTTATCGGAGTGTTTCATTGGAATTCTTGGTTTGATAATTCGTTATATAATAGCAGAAGTCCACACTTAAACCTGCTGCAATATGAACTAAGTAAAATCCTGATGCAGTCTGTTACATCAGCAGCAAGCTCAGCTGAAGCACTTAATAATAACAATGTTGCTCGCTTAAGTCCACAGTCGATCCGTGCAGCATTAACCATTATTGTGACGTTTCCAATCCTTCTGATTTATCCTTTTCTCCAAAAATATTTTGTAAAAGGGATAACACTTGCTGCAGTTAAAGAATAAAGCTTCTAGAATATCGAGCGGAGCTCAAGCTTCGTTGATATAAATATACTTTTATTATGAGAGGGTGTCACATGCAAACCACAAAAAAGGGTAAATGGTTAGGGTTAGTATTAAGCATTTCATTAGCATCAATTGCATTCGTAGGCTGCTCCAAAAGTACAGATGTAGAAACTAGTGCAGCACCAGGGGCGACCGTGGCAGCAACAACAGAAGCAACAACTGCAGCAACAACTGCAGCCAGTGCAGCTCCAGAAGTAAGTAAAGCTCCTGAGCTTACACCGATGACTTATTCAATTAACACTGGGGATAACAAATTAACCTGGGATAACCCGATCAGCAAAATATTAACAGAGAAAACAGGGATTACTCTTAAGTATGATTTAACAGCAGGCGACGAAAAACCAAGATGGGATATCTGGCTAGCCGCAGGCGATTATCCCGATATTGTGTCTTTAGATCCAGAGCATATCAAAAAATATAAAGATGCAGGTGCCATTATCCCGCTTAATGAATTAATCGAACAATATGGACCTAACATCAAAGCTAAATTCGGCGAGTATTTCAATCTACTCAAAGGTCCAGATGGCATAATTGATTCGATTTACAACGTGAATCTGAACAAAGAAGCTTCTGCCGATTCGACAGCTAATTTTATTGTGCAATATGATGTGTTGAAAGAAGCCGGTTATCCGGTTATCAAAACCTTCGATCAGCTTTATACAATTATTAGCGATTATGTAAAGAAACATCCTAAAATTGATGGGAAAGACACCATTGGGTTTACGGGAGCAATGAATGGATGGGTAAATAAAATCCAATTTAATAATCCGATTACTTTCTCAGCAGGTCGTCCAGACGAAGGAAATTTCCAAATCAATGACGGAAAAGTAACCTTCAATCCAGTTTCCGCCGATGCGAAAAATTATTATGGCTTTTTGAATAAATTATACACAAATGGATTGTATGATAAAGAAGCTTTCTCGCTCGATGGGGATAATATGAAAGCCAAAATGGCACAAGGCCGTGTACTTGCTGCATTTGCACCAAATTGGTTGTTGGGAGATACAGAGAAGTCTTTAAGAGCAGCAGGCAAACCAGAACGCCAATACGCTAAGCTGCCGATCTATTCTTCGGAAACGATTGTGGATCATAACAATACGATTGTACCAACAGGTGCAGGTACAGGTCATTGGGCGATTACTAAAAATGCCAAGAATCCTGAGCGGATCATTCAGTTTATTGATTACCTCTTCTCTGATGAAGCTCAAATATTGACGCATTGGGGTATCGAAGGCGTAGATTACAAAATAGTTGATGGGAAACGTACAGAAACACCTGAAAAAATCGCCAAAGTGATGACTGATCCGGATTATTGGTATAAAGAAGGCTTGAAAAGTGAGGCTAGCGGTACAAGTTCAGGCTGGTTCTCCATTGGAAATGGTGCGAAGCTAGCAGATGGTGATTACGCTACTCCTGTTACCAATGAATCCGTACTTGCTAACTATGACCAAGCAACAAAGGACATTTTAGCTAAATATGGAAAAAAGGTTTGGGCCGAATTCCTGCCTCCGGTTGAAGTAGTGCCCGGATATCTGTGGCAGTTAACTCCGCCAGATTCGACCAAGGTTCCTAATCAGAAAATTGAGGCCCAGTGGTTCAAGGATCTTCCGAAAATAATAATGGCGAAAACCCAAGCTGATTTCGATAAGAATTGGAATTCAATGGTTGAAGCCATGGGCAAACAAGGATTGACTCAATATGAAGCAGATATGACTAAGCTTTGGGCTGACTTTAATGCTAATTTTACAAAATCACTCGGCCAATAATTTAGTAGTGAAATTTATATGAATCGAATACTCCTTATCCTCAGCTCTTGAGGGTAAGGAGTTTCATTCCATTTAACAGGTAATTGTGCTATTTTGGCGAATATGAAAAGAGATCAATAGTTTTGAGGATATGAGGGATGTACGGGATGAAAATTAGAACAAAACTTATTCTAGCTAATCTACTAATTGTTCTATTTTTACTCGGCTCGCTTACTTATGTCTTGATTAAAAAAAGCAGTGATATTGTTTTAGATAATGTGATGGAAAATGCTCAATTGTCTTTATCTCAGGTTAGTGCAAATTTAGACAACAAATTACATTCCTATGAAAACATCGCGAACACCATGTACTTAAACACCTCTTTGCAAATTATGCTGCAAACTCAATATAAGGATATGGAAGCAGCTTATGTGGATTATTTTGCTAGCTTCCAGCCTTATGATTTAGCGATGCGAACAACACAGAATATAGCCCATATGAAAATATATACGGACAATCCCTCTTTTGTTTTTGCAAACTTTAGTTTAATCGATAATGATATTCTGAATAGTAATTGGTATAAAAAGGCAATGGAAAGCCAATTCGGCAATTATTGGACGGCTTCCTATGATAGTACATTTCCCACAGAGCGACTTTTTAGCTTTCGTCAGAGATTAAACAATTTCAATGTTAATTCTCCCCTAGTAGTCTCATTAGAAATAGATATCAGTGTATTGGATAGCCTGGTTACGGAAGAAAGCAAACGTAAAAGAATTATTTTTGCCCATGCCGATGGAGCGGTTTTCATAGACAGCTCTAAGAATCAAAAGATAGCTAATATTGTTGAGCTGCCCTTTTATGATGAACTGCAAGCCTCAGCAACGGGGAATATTGCTTATAAAGAAGGCAAGCAATCGTACAGAATCCTATTCCAGACCCTAAGTTCACGAAATGCTGTAAAGGGATGAAGGTCATTACCTTCATGCCTCTAAATGATTTAATGCCAAAAGTCGAGCAATTGCAATCCTTGGCCATTCTATTATTTGTTATTGCTTGTTTGATTTCAGGTGCACTTATATTCACTTTTTCAATCGGTTTGACCAGTAGGTTTACAGAACTCAGCTCGAAGATGAAGCGGGTGCATAAGGATAATTTCCAGAGCTTTATTGAGGTGAAAGGCAAGGATGAGGTCGCGCAGCTTGGACAAATCTTTAATGTAATGGTTCAGCGTCTAGGCCAATTGGTCAATGATGTTTACCGCTCAGAGATTGATCAGAAGGAACAAGCTTTACGGACGAAAGAAGTGGAGTTATACGCTTTGCAAACACAGATTAATCCTCATTTTTTATTTAATATTCTGAATATGATCCGCGGTAAGCTGCTGATTGCAGGTGATCGCGAAAACGCTAATATTGTTGGATTGCTTGCGAAATCGTTTAGGATGATGCTGAAAACAGGCGGACAATCCATCCAATTAGCGGAAGAGATTGAGTTTGTCGATATTTACCTGCGGCTGCAAACCTATCGGTATGTTGATAAATTTCAGTACTTAATTGAAATTCCGGATGAGCTTCAAGATATCAAAATTCCTAAGCTTTGCCTTCAGCCACTAGTGGAGAATGCTATAACTCACGGAATAGAGTTAAAGAAAACAAAATCGCAAATTTTTATTCGTGGCGCAAGGGTTGGAAAAGAGATTCATATTATCGTAGAAGATGACGGTTTAGGGATTTCCACAGAGCGTTTTGTTGAAATTCAAGGCTGGTTGCAGGAAGAAGGAGCTATTACCAAGGATACACATATCGGCTTGAAGAATGTGCATCATCGCTTGAAATATTTGTTCGGTGATGCTTTTGGTTTGGTAGTCGAAAGTGTACTAGGTCAAGGCACCAAGATAACGATGATTATTCCAGATCCATCTATAACAGGAGGTGATGACCTTGTATGATGTTTTAATTGTAGAAGACGAACCCATTGCAAGAGAATCACTCAAGTATCTGATTGATTGGCAAGAATATGGTTTTGCGATTAAGGCTGAGGCCGAAGACGGTCAGCAAGCATTGGAAATGATGAAATCGCATTATTACGCTTTAGTTGTAACCGATATTCGGATGCCAACGATGAATGGTTTGGAATTTATTAAGGAGCTGCGTTTATTCTCAGACGCTGCTGTCATTATTTTAAGCGGGTATGATGATTTTGAATATGCCAGACAAGGGATGAAAATGGGTGTTCAGGATTATTTATTAAAGCCTTTAGATGAAGAGGATCTTATTAATATATTGCAGAGATTACAGCAGGAAATCGCACAAAAGCATCGAAAGCACAGACAGCTTCATCTTGGGCTTACCGCTTTACGAGATCAATTTCTTAAGAAGCTGGCTCATAATCAGATTAAAAAGAACGAATATTCAGATCAGCTAAAGCTGTTGGAAATGCACACGTCTTTTGAAAGTATTTGCTGTTTGCTGGTGGAGATGGACTTCTTTCATCCGTTAGATGCCAATTGGACGGGACAAGAAATTGAGCTAAAGCGTTTTGCTATTCGCAATATTATAGAGGAAATTTGTGGCCGATCTGGATATGTTTTTGAAGTATCTGAAGAGAGATATGGCATCGTATATATAGGAACGGATGATGAATTAGACGACGAGTTTATGATGGAATGGGCAGGGGAATTAGCAGAGGCTGTTCGATTGTATGCGAAGGAAACGGTCAGTATTGGATTGGGTCAGACTGTTTCACAAATTCAGGATGCTCATCAGTCCTTTCATTCCGCTGAAGCTGCTTTGGATGGGAAGTTCCTCATGGGTAACAACGCCGTTCTGAAAAGTATAACACCTATAATGAATAATATTGAGCAGAAGCAGCTGCTTAATCTGGAGGAAGAAGTGCTAGCTGCAATTAAAAGCTATCATCGCGAACATGTCTCGAAAGCGCTTTTACAGCTATGGGATGGG
Organism: Paenibacillus psychroresistens; assembly: GCF_009728935.1. Lineage (GTDB taxonomy): Bacteria > Bacillota > Bacilli > Paenibacillales > NBRC-103111 > Paenibacillus_AC > Paenibacillus_AC psychroresistens. Next base: position 2,686,398 of record NZ_CP034235.1, read on the forward strand.
TTTAAAACAAAACAAGCGCCAGCGAATAAAGTGAAAACTACCGTCTTGGAGATTCTTGTCCAACTGATGCATTTGGTGAAGAATACGGGAGCTAATCATGCGGAATTATTCGATCATGAATTAGGTGATTATGAGCGTGTGATGAAAATAAAAACGCTGGAAGAGCTGTTTCAATTTATCGAACGGAAATGCTTTGCTGTCCTTGATTTATTGCATAAAACAAAGGACTTTCAACCGAATAAAATTATTGAAACTATGAAAAAAATTGTGCAGGAGCAATACCCGACGAATTTAAGCTTACGTGTAGTGGCTCAGCAGGTTTTTATGAATCCGGTTTATCTTGGCCAGTTGTTTAAAGCAAATGTTGATTGTTCTTTCAATGATTATTTATTGCAGGTACGGATGGATAAAGCCAAGCATTTGCTAACTCATTCCGATAAAAAAGTTTATGAAATTGCCCAAGAGGTCGGCTTTGGCGAGCTCGATTGGTTCTATAAACGCTTCAAGCTATATACAGGCTTTAGTGCTAGCGAGTATAGAGCTTCTACGTAAAAAACTATAAACGGATAAGGAGAATTTAAAAATATGTATTTTGGAGCTTGTTACTATCCAGAGCATTGGCCTGAAGAGCGATGGGAAACAGATGCAGAAATGATGAAAGCCGCAGGCTTTAATATCGTTAGACTTGCTGAATTTGCTTGGTCAAAAATAGAGCGATACGAAGGAACCTTCGATTTCTCTTGGTTGGACCGGATTATAAGCTTGTTGGGTAATCAAGGTATTAAAGTAATTCTAGGTACACCGTCTGCAACACCTCCCAAATGGTTGATGGATCAGCACAATGAAATCTATATGCGCGACATGTACGGACATGTTCGTGGATTTGGCAATCGCCGGCATTATTGTTATAGCAGTGATATCTATCAAACCTATGTGGATATCATCGTGGATAAAATGGCGCGCCACTATGCAGGAAATCCTAATGTAGTCGCATGGCAAACGGATAATGAATTTGGTTGCAATGATACGACTCGCTGTTATTGTGATAATTGTTTAAGTAAATTTCAAGCGTGGTTGAAGCGGAAATATACAGAGATAGATTCATTAAATGATACCTATGGAACTGTGTTCTGGAGCCAAATTTATAATAGCTTTGAAGAGGTCGTTTTACCGGCCTTTACCGTATTTCCGTTACATAATCCAAGCTTGGTATTGGATTACCGTCGTTTTGCTTCAGATTCTGTGATAGATTTTCAGAAAAAACAGATTGATATAATTAGAGCGCTCGCTCCTCACCAATCGATAACCCACAACATGATGGGGGCGTTTAATGAAATTGATTGCTACGACTTATCGGCTGATTTGGATATTGCTTCTTGGGATAATTACCCTAACCTGATGTTTACTAAAGAAGTGAATCCGGCGCTTGCCGCTATGCAGCATGATATGACACGAGGATTAAAGCAGCATAATTTCTGGGTGATGGAGCATCAAAGCGGACAGCCTGGCGGCAATATAATGTTTCCAACCCCTAAGCCGCAGGAGCTTCGACGTTGGACGTATCAATCGATTGCACATGGAGCCGATGGGATACTCTATTTTCGCTGGCGAGGCTGTTTGTTCGGAGCGGAGCAATATTGGCATGGAATATTGAATCATGATGGTAAGCCGGGGCGTAAATATCGTGAGGTGCAGGAGGTTGGCAATGAGCTTGCTCGAATTTCTGCGATTATAGAAGGCTCTGTTAATAAAGCTAAAGTCGCTATCGTGCGCTCTTATGATAATGAATGGGTCTTTGAAATCCAGCCGCATGTCATGCATTACAGCTATATGGAGCATTTTACGAGATATTATCAATATTTTTACGATAAAAATATCCAAGTAGACATTATTTCACCTGATTTTAATTTCTCGGAGTATAGTCTTGTGGTTCTACCTAATTATATTATGGCTACGGATGAGCTTGTAGAGAAGGTTAATGCTTATGTTCGTTTGGGTGGGAATGTAATCTTCGATTTCCGTGCAGGGGCCAAGGACTGGAACAATCGGATGGAACCACTCACACTGCCAGGGAAATTTGCTGAACTGTTGGGGCTTACCGTTGAAGAGTATGGTGTTTTGAATAAAGGGGAGTCACGCAAAGTAGCTTTTGGAGGAGTAGAGGGCAGCTTCACTGCTGAAACTTGGTTCGATGTAATTAAGACGGAACAAGCTGAAGTATTGGCAACTTTTGATGAGGATTATTTTGCTGGCTGCCCGGTTGTTACTAAGAATAGATATGGTCAAGGACATGCGTTCTATATTGGATCTGATCTTGAGCCTGCTTTAATGGAGCTAACGTTAGACGAGGTTTGCAAGGTTGCAGAGACTGAGGCGAGTCATGGGATTTCAGCACCCAAAGGAATAGAGCTTGTTAGTAGGAATAAAGCAGGTCAAGCCTATATTTTTGTGATTAATCATACGGTGCTTTCTCAGACAATCCAGCTGCATAGGTCATTTGAAGAGCTACTAGGTGAAAGTGTGCTGCAAGGCGAAGTGGTAATTGAAGGTAATGGCGTTCTAATTCTAGCAGGTGCAAAGGAGCAGGTTTAAATGGAAGAAAATTATTCATGGAAAGCTAAATGGATTTGGGCAGCGCCCGATAAGAAAGCTGATTATGCGAAAAAGATAGAAATGGTTTATTTTCGACGGAGTTTTGAGCTGGAGGAAATTAATCAAGCGCGGTTGTTGATTCGGATTTCTGCAGATAGTCGTTATCGCTTATTTATTAACGGAATTGCTGTATCTGCTGGACCTTGCAAGGGTGATGAGAATACACACTACTATGAAACGGTGGATGTGACGGAATATTTGCAGGCTGGTTTGAACGTACTTGCTGCTCAAGTCATTCATTACGCTTTTGATTTAACGGGTGGCGCAGAGTCGGGTCCGATCTCAGTGAGACGCTCTGATCAAGGTGGGTTTTTTCTAGAGGGCAGCTTGGTGGATTCTGCGGGTGATGTTATGGAGGCGTTAAATTCAAATGAAGCTTGGCAGGTACTGAGATTAGACTCTGATGGTATGAAGCTGCACAAAGAAACCTTCACTTTATTTATTGGTGGAGGGGAGAATGTTGATGGAAGTAAACTGCCGCATGGCTGGGAGCAAGCTGATTATGATGCTGGTGAGTGGGGCTTAGCTGTTGTTGTGGCGGATGCCTATGATTCCATGTATGGTCAGCTTAGTCGGTGGCTGTTGACGCCGCGGGCGATCCCGTTAATGGGGGAGTCTAAACAGGTATTTGCAGGAATTGTTCGGGGAGCCATTGGAGATAAAAACTGGGAGCAAGGTAAGGACATTTCAGCTTTGCAGGAGTTAACCCTATTACCAGGAGAAAGCTTATGGCTTGAATTGGATGCTGGGAAATTTACAAGTGGATATCCTCGACTCGAATGGTTTGGTGGGGCTGGTGCCTCGATAAACTTATTATATGCAGAGTGCTATGAATACCCGTCTGGCCCTGATGGCAGACGGAATAAAGGCGTGCGCGATGAGTATGAAGGTAAAGCCTTATATGGATTTTATGATGACTATCTTGCTGCTGGATATGGCAGCCAGGCTCTGCAGTCGCCTGAAATTTATGAACCCTTTCATCGCCGCGCTTTCCGTTATATTCGACTTTCCATCCAAGCAGGTGCTGAGCCGTTAACACTGGGGGATGTTACATTCCGCCATACAGGATATCCGCTTCAGGTTACAGCTGATTTTGACTGCTCGGATCCTTCATTTGCTCAGCTTTGGGAGGTTAGTATAAACACACTTCGCAACTGTATGCATGAAACCTACGAGGACACGCCTTACTATGAGCAGATGCAATACGAAATGGATACGCGTCTGCAGGCGCTATTTACCTATAATATTAGTGCCGATGATCGCTTAGGCCGCAAAGCGCTATTTGATTTCCACAGCTCCTTGCTGCCAACTGGCATGCTGCAAAGCCGTTATCCTGCGGCTTCCGGGTTACGTCAAGTAATTCCTGGATTTGCTTTGTTCTGGATTATGATGGTGCATGATCATTATCATTTTTTTGGAGATGCATCGTTAGTTGTTAAATATCGCCCTTCGATGGATGCGGTATTGGGTTGGTTTGAAAATAAGCGTGATCACACGGGCTTAGTTGGCAAGATGCCAGAGGCATATTGGTCATTTGTCGATTGGGTTATGGAGTGGAAGGAGACTGCCGGTGCGCCACCTGCTGGGAAATTAGGACCTTTAACGGTATATAATTTAATGTATATCGACTCGCTTACCAAAGCAGCAGAGCTTAATGAAAAGACTGGAAGATCAGACACGGCTAAAGAGTATTTGCTTAAAGCGGATGAAGTCCGTAGAACATTGCGTGAGCTTTGTTGGTCAGATAATCGGCAGCTGTTTCAGGATGGTCCAGGGGTTGAGTTATACAGTCCTCATGCGCAAATTTGGGCTGTTTTGACAGAAACTATAACGGGTGAGGAAGCTCGCCAGTTGATGCAACGAATCTTGGAATCCAATGAGCTGCCGAAAGTATCAATTGCGTTTACCTACTATTTCTTCCGCGCCTTGAAGATGACTGGACTATACGATCAAACACATAAGTTATGGGATCCATGGCGTGAACAGCTAGATCTGCATTTAACGAGCTGGGTCGAGGATCCCGTTTCAGAACGCAGTGATTGCCATGCATGGGGCGCACTTCCTTTATTCGAATTTCCTAATGAAGTGCTAGGCGTCAAGCCTTTTAATCCAGGCTTCTCAGAAATTGAGATTTCCCCTGTTGTGGGCGCACTAACATGGGCTAAAGGCAGTGTAGCAACTCAGTATGGTTTAGTTGAAGTAGATTGGAGTATTGAATCAAATCGCTTTGTAATTAAAGTTAAGGCACCGAATAAAGTACCAGTGAAAGTGCTGCTGCCAAATGGTGAGTCGCATGTTTTCTTGGATAGAGAATATATAGAGCTTTCTTGCAGTATTACGAATTGATAGTTAATGCAACGAAATGTTTAAGAATATTACGATTGAAATTATGAACTCTGCGATCTGCGGTTGCCTTTTGAGTCGTATCCCCTTAGCTCAGTGTGGAATTCTAAGCGACTTTTAACCTTTTTATCAAAAATTGCCTCTGAGGCAAAGGGATAACAACCCAAAGGAATTAGGCTGCCGACTAACAAATAAGAGGGGCTCGGAGCACTAAAGAATCTACTGACGTTCCGTTAAGGACTTCGTCAAGAATTTAAACAAGGAGAGATCCCAATGAAATTAGGCATTGCTTATTATCCAGAGCATGAAACGGCCTCGCAATGGCCAATTGATTATAAAAAGCTGCGGGATGCAGGGATTAAACGGATTCGTATTGCTGAATTTGCTTGGGCAGTAATGGAGCCGAATGAAGGGGAATATCATTGGGATTGGCTGGACCATTCCATTTCTTTAGCGGCAGAATTTGGGTTAGAGGTTGTATTGTGTACCCCAACAGCCTGTCCGCCAATCTGGTTGGTTGAGCGATATCCAGAGGTTCTACCTGTCAATAAGCTAGGGAAAACCATTGGTTTCGGCGCAAGGCAGCACCGTTCTTATTCCTCGCCTAAATATGTGGAGTATTCTCTGAAAATTGTCACTAAGCTTGCTGAGCGATATGGCGAACATGCAAATGTAGTCGCCTGGCAGTTAGATAATGAATTTGGCGGAGAAACCAAATATGATTATGGGGATTGCTCCAAACAAGCATTTCATACTTTCCTAGCAGAGAAATATGGAACAATTGAGCAACTGAATCAACGCTGGGGGACGGTTTTCTGGTCACAGCAATATCAACGTTTTAATCAAATTCCATTGCCTGCCCCTTTGAATGCAGATGTAATGATGTGGCATCACCCTAGCCTAGAGCTAGAGTTTGCCCGATTCTCGTCTCATGTCTTGGTGAAATTTGCACAACAGCAAACAGAGATTCTACGACAGTATATCGGAGATCGTCCGATTACAACCAATGCTTTTATGTTCGCTTATGGCGATAATATTGATTGGACGAAAATGTTTGCAGGACTGGATGTATTGGGAATGGATATTTATAGTGATAAGCCGCATGAAATTGCTTTTTATAGTGATGCTTGCCGCAGCTTGCTAAACAAACCTTTTTGGATGCTGGAATACGGAGCTGGGACTTCACAGCTGAAAAGGGATTTACAAATTGTTCGTGATCGCGGCTGCAGTCAATTCTTCCTATTCAAAACAAAGCCCTTCCCATGGGGGCAGGAGCAAGCAAGAGGCGGCATGGAATTGCTATCCATTACAGGGGAGCCTTCACCTAATTATGGTGTCATTCAAGAATATGCTGAGAAATATGAAAATGAGCTTGAATTGACCGAGGTAAAACCTGCGAGAATCGGGATGTATTATCATTTTGATAGCTCATGGGTTTATCAAACCTCGGTTTCGGATCGTCTTCATTATCCAGATTATCTAGTCCATACTATTTATAAAAGCTTATATGCATCAGCAGAGTCTATTGATATCATATATTCTCCTGAGCAAATTAAAGAGCATGATCTTTTAATTATTCCATTGCAAGTTTTATATAATGAGGAGCTCGAGGATCGTTTAATCGAATATGTAAAGGCAGGCGGGAAGCTAGTAGCTACTACGGACTTATTCCGTAAAAACGAGGATAATGTTTATTTAACAGCTGTTCCAAAGATATTCAAGGAGTTATTTAAATGGCATAAGAATAATTTCGTTACAGACTCTATACTTGAACGTAAACCTGTCTATTTAACTGAGGAAACTGGAAATGGTCAAGCTTGGCTTGTTGCAAGAGACAGCACTTTAGAGGAATGGCAGAATTTATTGGGAATTATTCAGAAAAGCTAATAAAACTCCTAATAGCAATCATAGGTATGGATTCATAGTTAAAAAGCAGCAGTTTTTAGACATGTTCGAAGTCTATGAGCTTGCTGCTTTTTTCTGTTGCTAGCTTTATAAAAATAATATTATGTCAAATCTTGTTGGAAATTATATAATAGACTCATACATAGGAACTTGCAGTCACGAGATCGTTTATTTCGGATTCCAGTGTAAATTAGGTAATTTGGAAAGGCGAATGTCGCATGAACATGAATATCTTTCGTACTTGGAATATGAAAATAATGGTATTTGCTTTTTTTCAGCTTTTGTTAATTGGTTGTTTATTCGATGCTGTTTCAGCATCAGCATCGGTTACATCCGCTGTTTATGCTGGGGGACAGCACTCGATTCATTTAAAAGCAAATGGTACCTTAGCCGCTTGGGGCGTTAACACTAACGGACAATTAGGTGACGGAACATTAATAACTCGAACAACACCAGTCACAGTAACTGGGTTTACTGATGCTATTGGAGCAGCGGTTGGCAATCAGCATAGTGTTGCAGTTAAGTCGGATGGAACAGTTTGGAGCTGGGGCCAAAACCAATATGGACAGCTAGGTGTTGGCAGCAATACAAATAGCAGTTCACCAGTGCAGGTGTCAAGTTTGACAGACATGATCTCTGTTGCAGCAAGCTCAGACTTCACGATTGCGCTTAAAGCGGATGGAACAGTTTGGTCTTGGGGCTTTAATGGTAACGGACAGCTTGGCAACGGAACGACCACTAATACAAACTTTCCTGTTCAAGTGAGCGGATTAACGGGGATTAAATCAATTGATGCTGGAGCCAATTACGCAATTGCAGTTAAAGCGGATGGAACCGTATGGGCGTGGGGCTACAATAGCAGTGGCCAGCTGGGAGATAGTACGAATGAGAACCGGCTAACTCCGGTACAAGCTGTTGGAATCTCAAATGTAAAACAAATATCTGCAGGAGACAATTATGTTGTCGCGGTAGTAAACGGCGGGAATGTATGGGCGTGGGGAGATAATGGTTGGGGACAGTTTGGCGATGGAACAAGAAGTGGTCGTTGGGCTCCAGCTGAAGTGGTAGGTTTGAACGACGTAAGTATGGTGGCAGCTGGATACTACTCTACGCTGCTCTTGAAAGCGGATGGTACATTGTGGAGCACGGGTTACAACGGTTCCGGTCAGCTAGGAAATAATAGTTTTGTTGAACATTTTAACATGGAGCAGATCGCAAGCAATAAGAGCTTTAGTTTCATTTCCGTAGGCCAAGATATAGCTATAGCAATTTCGACAGACAGTATAGCTTGGGCATGGGGCAATAACAATTCAGGTCAATTAGGAAGAGGAACGACGACAAATGCTAATCGGACGATTCCCGGGCAGGTCAAGTATGCAGCTAGCACGTTAAGAGGGATAGTTACAGACAGCAATGGACCGATTCCGTTGGCAGCAATAACCCTATATTCCAATGACGGGAAAAAAGAAACAACCACCGACCCTTCTGGCTATTACGTGTTCACGGATTTGGTGCCGGATATATATGATATGACAATTCAATCAGAATATCACAAAGCGGTATCGGTGTTAAAGGTGAGCGCAGCAGCAAATGAGACGGTATCTAAAGATATTATGCTGAATAATATACCTACTGGAACTGCAATAGCAACAATCAACAGTAAATCACAGCATGCGATAAATGTAAAAGCGGACGGAACCGTATGGACTTGGGGAAATAACGGACGAGGACAGCTCGGCTACGAGACGTCGGAAAACCAGAAGACACCGAGAATTGTGACTGGGGTTTCCAATGCTACCCAAGCAGCGACGGGCAATGAGCATACGTTGGTACTAAAAGCCGATGGAACCGTGTGGGCGTGGGGCAATAACGAAAATGGACAGCTAGGAAATGGTACTTATACAGACAGCAGATTACCTTCGCAGGTATGGGATTTGGCGAATGTGATTGCCGTGGCCTCGCATAGAAATTTCTCGCTTGCACTTAAGGAAGACGGAACGGTATGGGGATGGGGGAATAACGCTAGTGGGCAGTTGGGTGATGGAACGACGATAAGCCGAGCTTTGCCAATGCAAGTACTGGGGTTAACGAATGTAGCTTCGATATCGGCAGGTTCTAATTTCGTAACAGCTGTTAAAAAGGATGGAACTGTATGGGCGTGGGGCGAGAACGGAAGCGGTCAACTAGGGGATAGTACGAATATAAACAAGCTAACACCAGTACAAGCTATTGGTATCGCCAATGTAAAAACTGTATCTGCAGGAGACAATTATGTTGTTGCGGTAGTAAACGGCGGGAATGTATGGGCTTGGGGCGATAATGGCTGGGGTCAGTTTGGCGATGGAACCAGAAGTGGCAGATGGGCTCCTGCAAAGGTGGACGGCTTAAACGACGCAAGTATGGTGGCAGCTGGATATTACTCTACGCTGCTCTTGAAAGCGGATGGTACATTGTGGAGCACGGGTTACAACGGTTCCGGTCAGCTAGGAAATAATAGTTTTGTTGAACATTTTAACATGGAGCAGATCGCAAGCAATAAGAGCCTCAGGCGGAATGAAGCAACGAATAGGAATAGCTCAAGCGCTGCTTGGCGATCTAAAGCTAATTGTTGTAGATGAACCAACGGCCGGACTTGATCCGGAAGAGCGTATTCGCTTTCGCAATGTGTTGGATCAATTGGCTAAGGATCGGATCATTCTTTTGTCTACCCATATCGTCAGTGACATTGAAAATTCCTGTGAGAAACTAGCGATCATTAAAAGAGGCAGCATGCTTTTCCAAGGGACAAGAAGTGAGCTTATAGCTCAAACTCAAGGTAAAGTATGGACCGGAACGGTATCCGAGGATGAAGCACGCCAACTGCGAGCTTCCCATAATATTGTATCTACTAAGCATTTAGAGCGTGGACAAGTACTACGAATTATTGCAGAAGCCGCACCTTTTTCAACTGCAGTTTCAGATCAGGCAACGCTTGAAGACGGTTATATGCTGTTTACTGGAGGCATGGAGCATGCGTAACCTAGTAAGCTATATAGGTGTCGAATGGAAGCTCATGTTCCGTGGTATTGGCATTTGGGTGATTGCCGCTATAATCGGCGCTGTATTCTATTTTTTAGCTACTGATACTGTATATGCCTCTAATGTTGGCGCAAGCGTTATGCGGATGATGATGTGCTTATTTCCACTTTTTATTGCGGTGTTTTTTCTTGCCATGCATGCAGCTAGGCGAGAAGCAGCCTCAAAAAATCATTTATTATTCCCAAGTCTACCTTTTCGTACATGGCAAATTACCGCTGCTAGATTGCTTGCGCTGGCCATCCCTTTTACATTAATTGAGCTGATGCCTGCTTTAATCTATGCAGTTACGGCAATAAACGAAGGCCTTTCAACAAAGGAGCTTATAAATGGAATTCTTGTGCTCATCTCCGGAGCTATACCTGGCTGGTTTGTAATTGTATTGGGTTATTTAATCGGCTCATTGTCCAAAAAAAGATGGGTTTATCTGATGGGTATTGTTATCTTCATTGGCTTAACTTATGGAGTGGATATATTTTTAACAAAGCATGCGCCTTATCTTGGTATTCTCGAATTCACACAGCTCGACTTCTATACCAGTGCTAATTCAAGTGTAGCTTTTTCAAGCGTTTGGGGGTTTACGAGTGACGTTACGTATTGGTACCATCGACTCTTTTATGTTGGTTTTATAGTTATGATATCTTATTTGTTCATTCAGAAGATTGCTCGAAAAAGACAAGAAATACAATTCAGCCGGTCGTTCTATATAAGTCTATCCGTAATTTCAGTGTTATTAGTATCAAGCTTATGGGCGTATATCTCCATCTGGAAGGAACGAGAACAGAGCTTTAAAGCGGAAGTCGCTTATTATAAGGGAGCGAAGACGGATGAGTTAACTTCAACATTTGAAGGACTATCTGCTAGTGACTATGAATTAAATGTGAAAATATCGCCAGAACATCAAATGGAAGTAGAAGCTCGATTTAAGCTCACCAACTCAACAGGTAAGAAGCTAGAGCGTATCCCACTTACCCTGCGTCACAGCTTTAAGGTAGAAAACGCATGGATAAATGACGTAAAAATGAATGCAGCTTCTGGTGATCAAAAAGATGTGATCTGGATAACTCCTATGAATGCTTTAGAGAACGGGGAGAATATAACCATTAAAATCGTGTATAAAGGTTTAGTGGATGAATGGCGAACCAATAACGGTAGCCATACACTCGCTCATTATGATGGTATTGATGCTGGGCGTGTCTACTTGTTAGGCATGTTTGGCTGGTATCCAATTGGTGGTATTCATCCGCTTACTTCGTTGATGGCATATTCCGGTTACGATGTTGATAAGCTCCAGGATCATACATTTACGATCCCCCCAACTAATTTTAAAGTAACTGTAACGACTAGTTATCCAATAGCTCTCTACTCGAATGGTTCAGTATTGGAACAAAAGATGAACAAAACTGTATTTGAAGCTAAAAATGCAGATGGATTCTCGATTGTTGGAGGTGCTCTAGATCAAGTAACACATAAAAGTGGACAGCACACAGTCAGCTTAATCGCAGGAAATCAAATGAAGGATGAACAAATGCAAAAAGCGATTACGCAAATAGCAGACAGCTTGGAGCGTTTTTTAAATGAAGTCAAAGCAATCTGGGGAAATGAAATAAAAGATCCATTCCAATTATATGAGGTCTTTATGCTCGCAGATTCCAATGATCCTCTCAAGAATACAATCAACATAGGTACGGCTATGGGAGGGGAAAAGATTATCTCTATATTTGCCAATATTAATGGGATTAAGTTCCCATATACGTTTATATCGCTAGAATATTTGCAAGATGCTCAAAATCAATTAAACCATTTATTTTTTCAACATTATTTTGCTGGTCAGCCTGGAACTTATAGTGGAGAATTTTCTGTCCTGTTTTCTGCCTATATAGCTGATAAATCAACAGGTGTGAAAGAGGATCTGATTGATCCTCTTGCCTATGGTTTTAAAGGTCAACCCAATGAAACTTATGTTTATATCAATCAAATCTATAAAGCATCCTCTAAAGAGGAGTTTCGCAGCTTTATCCGAGAATTTTATACAGAGGCTAGTAAAGAAAGGCTAACTTATGAGCAAGCACAGCAGGAAATACTAGCTTATCTTAAAAAGAGAGCGGGTGATATACATGCGTAATGTAGTGAATTATATAGGTGTAGAATGGAAGTTGATGTTCCGTGGGTATGGTATTTGGATCATCTTAAGTGGTTTACTGGGCATATTTTATCTAGTCTCAAGTGAAGCTTATTATAACTCTAATCTAGGATTTAAAGCCATGCATACTCTGATGATGTTGCTGCCGCTATTTATCTCCATTTTCTTTCTAGCGATGTATGTTGCAAGGCGGGAGGCTACGACGCGAACACAATTTTTACTGCCAAGCCTGCCTTATAAAACAAGAGAAATCGTTGCTTCAAAGCTGCTAGCTCTAGCAATCCCTTTTACTTTACTGCAGCTTATGCCAGCCTTATTATATCTGTTTTTAGCAACACGAATCGGGTTTTCATTTACTGAGCTAAGATCAGGGTTCTATATTCTGCTTGCCTCAGTTATTCCGGGCTGGTTTATACTCTTGGTTGGCTATTTAATTGGCTCTATGTCGAAAAAGAGAACTATCTATCTCTTAGGTATATTTGTTTTCATCAGCTTAACCTATGGAGTGAATTTATTTCTAACCAAGCTTGCGCCTTTTTTGGATATTGTGGATTTCACACAGCTTGATTTTTTTGCACCTATGCAATCTACTAAGGTTTATTCGAAAATTTGGGGTTTCACTTTAGACTGTAATTATTGGCTTCATCGGCTATTTTACTTAAGCTTGATCATCGGACTTGTATGGAGTTACATCTACTGGAAAGCTTGGAAAAGGAAAGAGCTTGCCAACCATAATCGCTATTATGTAGCTATTTCTCTAATATCCATCATTCTATTGTCGAGTTTGGCTGCTTATATTTCCGTTTGGCAAGGCAGGGTCCAAGGCTTTCATCACGAGCTTGTCTTATATAAATCTGCTAAACCACAGATATATAGCAGTTCGTATGAGCAAATAATTGCTAGTGACTACCAGCTTGATGTGACAACCAATGATAGGCATAAACTTGAGGTTACAGCTCATTTTATTATTACCAATCTAACAGGAGCCGAGCAGGCTCGCTTTCCGCTTACTTTACGCCACAACTTTCATGTACAGGAAGTTCTTATCAATGATCAAAAAGCAGCCGCAGATTCAGCGGGTAATGAGGATGTTATTTGGATAACTCCTAATCAAGCGCTAAAAGTCGGTGAAGCTCTAAAAGTAAAATTGGTTTACAGTGGTCCTGTAGATGAATGGCGTAATATGCCGCAATATGAAGGGAATCTATTGATTCGATCGGTATTCGTCGATTCAGATCGGATCAATTTATTAGGCAGCTATGGTTGGTATCCAATTGGCGGGATTCATCTGCTCACAGAATATGGTTTGGACTATGAACCCAAACATTATTTAAAGGACCATACATTCCAGGCACCGTTATCAGATTTTAAAGTGGCTGTTCACACAGCGAGTAACTTTAAGCTTTATTCAAATGGAATTGTAACCTCCGAAAAGCAAGCTTTGAATAAACTGAATATTGACTTTATTGCTAAACAAGCAAGTGGATTTTCGTTAGTTGGTGGAGCATTACAAATTGTAGAGCATACTGCGAGTGATAAAACATTGCGGTTGATTGCCGGTAAACAAATGAATACTAAGCAGCAAGAAATGAAGCTTTCGTTTCTTGCTGAGACTGCTCAGCAGCTGCAGGATATCCTTGAACTTACAATGGGGATAAAAGTAAAAAATCCACTTGGGGCTAACGAAACATTTATGACACTAGGAGATAATGATCCTTTCGGAGCCATAGAAAATCCTAATAGCACATACAACAGTGAAAGCAAGCAAGCTTGGCGATCACCTTTTAACAATATAAATGGGATTAAGCTGCTGCCTGCAACATTCACATGGGAGCTATTGCCGCAAAAAGCGCAAATCATTCAATGGCTGCTGCCCCAATACATGGAGGGTGAAACACGATTAAATATATCAACGGAAGGTGTTTTCTATGATCTCTTAGCAGCTTATATGACTGTTAAACCATCTGACAAGAAAGAGGATCTATTAACCAGAAAATTTGATAATGGAAATCCGAATCTGATCCATGCGCTTATTAATGATGTTTATTTAAAATCTTCTGATGAGCATTTCCAAATTTTCATTCGAGATTTATATACGGAGCTAACTAAATCGGATGGGACCTATGAGCAAACAAGACAACGGCTTCTGACTTTTATTAAAAGTAGAGCGGATAGGCAACTATGAGTACCACTTACAGACGCATAAGCTACAGTCTAAGAATAATGCTGTCAGGTAGTCTATGGGGGGCATTCCTCATCTCCATTTTATTGGCCATGTGCATTTCCCATCCGAAATGGATTGGGCTCGAACAGCGAGACCTGCATACATTAACTTTCCTAATGCTCCTTGTTATGCCAGTTATCGCGATTGTGATTTTTGCGAATAGCTTTGCTGAGGAGCTGGAGGAGAGACTGCCGCGCTTGCTTTATGCGTATCCATTTAAAATGCTCTATGTCATACTGGAGAGAATCGGGCTTTGTCTTATTTTACTGCTTATAAGCTTTACAATAAGCATTATTGGCGGATATTTAGGGGGTATCCCCTTGTCTTGGCAAGATGTTAATTATGTTGCGTGGAGAATTTTCCCGGCTTCGCTCTTTTTAGGTGCTCTAAGCTTATTAGTTAGCTTGCTTGGGAGAAATATGCTAGCGGGTCTTGGTGCTGGAATAGGCTACTGGTTCATAGAGATGACAACTCAAGGCCAATGGACAGGTAAAATATTTCTGTTCCAATTCATTTGGCCTGTGGCTGCAGCCACCTCTCAAATCGAAAATTCGCTTTATTTACTCTTACTCGGACTGGCTTTATTTACAGCGGCAATCTTCTTATTTCATAAAGCAAGAGCTTGGTTTGTCTAGTTGATTAGGAGGTGTGAGATGAAGGACGAAGACTTGGCTGAGCTTTACCAGCAAGGGGATGAAGCGGCCATGGAGGCGATCATTTATCGCTATCACGCTCCCATTCAAAGCTATATTTATCGAATGCTGAATAATCAAATGACTGCCGAAGAGCTGGCACAGGAATGTTTTATTAAAGTTTGTATATCGCTAAAATCAGGCAGTATGCCGACGCAATTTCGACCTTGGATCTATCGAATAGCCACTAACCTTTGTAAGGACTTATGGAGGAAGAGCTCCTACCGTAGTGAGATATCAACTGAGCAGGATAAATTAAATATTTACCCTGGAGATGAGACGGTTTCCTCGATCATGGAAAAGCAGTGGGAGCGTGAAGAAGTCATTCAGGCATTGGATGATTTATCGGAAGGAAATCGCGAGATTATCGTGCTGCGTTTCTACGAAGATCTTAAGCTGGAGGAAATAGCCTCCATTGTTGATATGCCAGTGAATACAGTGAAATCAAGGCTGTATAAATCATTAAAGCGGTTAGCCCAGATGCTGCAAGCTAATAAACAATCAAGTGAACAATCAAGTATCTCAATGAAAAAGAAGGGAGGGTATAACGGATGAGCCGGAGAAACTTTAAAGAGGAAGAGCAGCTTCATACCATTAATCAAGAATTAAATGATGATCAGCTTTCAGATGAAGAATTGCAGCAGCTTGCTCAGAGGCTTCCTCGTTATACCGCTATTGAACCTTCTGTTCATCAGACAAGGATGTTAATTGAGCGAATGCGACCCCATATGCAGCATGATTCTAAGCTGCCAACCCTAATTTCACCTCCACCAATGATTCGGTTTTCAGAAATATTGGAACAACGTGAAGCAAGTAGGTTAAATGGATGGGCAAGAATTAAACAATATCTGTTACCACAAGCACAACTTCTAGCATGGTCATTCTGGTTGGTATCTGCTTTAGTGGTCGTGCTTGGCACTTTTCTATATATCCTTTTCGGGGGTGACTTAGCTCAAGTATTCAGCACATATCAATGGCATACTCATCCTTTAATTCTGCTGATCCCTTTGCTAACGGGTTTTAGCTTAAGCTATTCATTCCGTTCTTATGGAACTCCCATGTATGAGCTTGAATTATCTTTTCCAATTACACCTGCACAATGGCTGCTTAGTAAACTATCGATTATCGTGCTCTATGACATCATGTTAGGGACAGCAGCAAGCCTTATCATCTATTCCTTAACTCCGACAACTGGCATAGCATCCTTTTCCTTATTGCCTTTTATTGTTAGCTGGCTGGTTCCTTTATGTCTCTATTGTGTAGGTTCCGTAGCTTGCATGCTGCGTTTCGGCACGCTCATCGGCTCTTTAGTAATGGCGGCAGCTTGGTTTATACAGTTATTCATGATGAATAAGCTTGGACCTTTTTATTTCTTGAGTGATCCTAGCTATGGGCAATGGCAGGAAAGCAAATGGATTGGTCTCCTTATTACGCTTCTTTTTGCAAGTGATGTGATCGTTTATTTGCGTAAAATGAAAGGCTCAAGTGCCATGTTAATTAAGTAATCAAGGGGGCAAACTCATTGCAGTTGTTTATTCAAAAGGTTCAAGCAGCCAAAGCTGAATATCTTAGTCCGATCACGCTCGTTTTATCACAAGGATTGCATATTCTGTCAGGTAAAAACGGGAGCGGGAAATCGACTCTATTAAAGCTAGTTTCAGGCGTCATTCCCTTAGCATCAGGTAATATCTCTTTAGTTAAACATGGGGTGGAGTATATTAGTCCAAGCTATAAATCTAGAATCGGTTATGCTCCCCAAGAGATTGCCGTTTACGATGAGATGCGGGCTGTCCATTATTTGCGTTATGTTGGACGGATGAAATTAATTCCGGAGGATCTTCTGGAGGGGAGAATTGAACAAGTCATAACGGAGCTTAACATTAATACTTGGTGCTCATCCAACATTGGGCAGCTCTCGATGGGCCAAAAGCGAATGCTGCTATTTGCTCAATCTATTCTTGCAGATCCAGATATTCTTCTACTAGACGAAACGTTAGAGGCTTTGGATATTGAGCAGCAGAGTCATTTGCTAGGAATCCTACATAAATCTGCCAAGCATTCGATTATTCTTGTCGCTAGCCATCGTAAGGAACAATGGACGGATCATGCCACTCAATTCATTGAGCTATGATTATAAGAAGTAACCTCCACAATTTGGATATAATGCTGTATGATGGGGAAAGGCAGCTCCAAAAAAGGTGGTTAAGCGATGAATAAAAAGATAGTTATCATTTGTACAATTGGTATTTTGCTTTTTGGGATATTGGGTTATTTTATAGGAAGAAACTTCGATAGGGTAGTCGTTGTTGAAAGTATGCTAGCCAAGGTCACTCCATTACCAAGTGCAGCTGTTACAGCTTCACCTATCCCCACCGCCCAGCCAACAACTACAACTCCACCTCCATCGCTTGAACCAACTCCCATACCTACAAATTCCCCAGCTGAACCTAAGAAAAGCGAAGGTTTTTTCAATTTAAAGAGTGATATAGATGCCATTGGCTCAGAAACCTACTATCATTTTCTGGCAACAGCTGATCATAGTTACGAAGTATTAGAAACGAAGGATGACCAAGCACTCATTAATTTTAATGGCTTAAAAGGCTGGATTCCTGCCTGGTATATAAAGAAAGATCTTGACGAGCCGAAGGTAATTACGGTTAAGCCTTATATACGGATTGTAGGTGAGAATGCAACCATTTGGACATATCCTGGAGCTCTCGCCAGCAATGCGTTTAGAGCAGGGAAAGTGGTGCAGGTTTATAAGGAATTTGAAGAGTGGGTATGTGTAAATTTCATCAATTATGCAGAGCCGAATTATGGAGACTTCTGGGTGTTGAAAAAGGATTTAATACCTTGGGATCCGAAAAAGGCTAGGGAAGGTAATCTCAAAACAGGAGCAAGCACGAAATATGCAGATTTGCAAGAGAATGACCGTATTCAAATTAATAATGAAAGTGATGACACCTATGAAGTTAATGCTGCTGGAGGGGTTACTGAAGTGATCTATAAAGCGGATTTCATTCCGAACCCATTTATAAACACCCCTCTATCAACCAGTTCATCATTAATGGTAATCGACAATTTGGAGCTCTCAGCCAAACAAGAAAAAACATATGCTAATTATGCCTTAAACAGATCGGATACTCGCTTAAAAGGCCTAAGTGCTGCAGATATATTTAAATTCTACTTGGCAGCAACGTTTAAACAAGATCAGGAAACGCTTTTTAGTTTGCGTATTAAGGGTGAAGGTTATATTACGCCTACACATGAAAGCTTCTTAAAAGACTTAAAGACAGACCCAACGAGTGCGGAGAAGTCAATTGCCTTATGGAAAGAGCTGAAACAAAACAATTCATTTGTTGTTCAAGAAAATTATATGGAAGATAATCATGCTGTGGTTTTCATAATTCCGATGAATAAAGCTGAGCAAATAAAAATATTTCATTTGTTTATCAATAAAGCAGGAATCTGGAAGATAAGCTGGATGGCTTTGGAATAGAGAAGGGAAACCTTCTCTTTTTGCGTTAATTTATAGTATTATAGATAGTGTTGGAGAGCTGCAAATAAGGAGTTAATTACATAATGGATAAGCTTAGATCAACTTGGTTATTTAATATTCGCGGAGATGTGCTTGCAGGAATCACGATTACTCTAGCGCTTATTCCCGATTCAATTGCGTTTTCTTTCATTGCTGGAGTTAATCCAATGATCGGTTTATTCTCGACAGTTATTCTGATGCTGATTATATCTTTTACCGGCGCTCGCCCAGCTATGGCTTCAGCTGCTGCGGGTTCAATGGCTGTTCTTATGACTCCTTTGGTTTTGGCGCATGGTGTGCAATATTTATTTGCTGCTACGATACTTACGGGTGTTCTGATGCTGCTTATGGGATTTTTGAGAATGGGAAACTTAATGAGGTTTATGCCATCAGCCGTGGTGACTGGTTTTATTAATTCCTTGGCCATTCTAATTTTTCTGAATCAGCTAAAGCTTTTCATCCATGGTACGTTACTAATGTACGTAATTGTTATAGTTACCTTATTGAACGTGTATCTACTTCCGCTCCTCATCAAAGCTATCCCGTCACCACTTATAGCAGTCGCCGCCATGACGGTTATTACAGCTATTTTTCATCTGCCGCTGCTCAAAATTAAGGATCAAGCCCATATTGTAACAACCTTACCCATACCAGGCTTGCCGGATATTCCATTCACTTGGGAAACCTTATGGATAATTGCGCCTTTCGCCATATCGCTTGCTATTGTAGGTTATACCGAGTCTTTGCTTACTCAAGATATCATTGATAAAATGACAGCAACTAAAACGGACAAAAATCGCGAATTAAAAGGCTTAGGCTTTGCTAATACGATAACAGGTTTTTTTGGTGGTATGGCGGGCTGTGCATTAGTGGCAGAGTCAATCATCAATGTCAAAATAGGCGGCAGAGGCAGACTCTCCACACTGGTTGGAGGAGCAACATTACTCGCGCTTATTCTCTTATTTGGCCAAGTAGTTAATATAATTCCTGTTGCAGCTTTAGTAGGCGTAATGCTAATGATCTGTTATGAAATCATGGATTGGAAATCATTGCTCCAGGTGCAGAGCAGGCCGGTTAGAGATACTACGATTATGGTTGCTACCGTCATAGCTAGTATTTGGACGAACAATTTGGCAATTGGTGTTTTTGTTGGTGTTCTATTAAGCTACTTTATCCATCTGAGTGTCAGCAAAAGATTGAAACTAAACAAGAACATGGAGTGAATAAAGTCGGACATATATTTAGTAACTTATTTAAAAAACTTATTTACGGATTGGAAGCCGGATTTCAAAAGAGGTTCTAGATTCATCACTATATACAGTTATAATGCCATTGTGCAGCTCAACAATATTCTTGGCTATCGCAAGGCCTAGTCCAGATCCACCCGTATTCTGTGAACGGGAATGCTCCTCTCGGTAGAAGCGTTCAAATAGGAACGGAATGCTGGATGCCAGTAAAGGCTCTCCATAGTTCACAATCTCAACTACAGCTTGTGATCCATCGCTTCGCGCCATAATATCTAACCGTTTGCCTTTATGCCCATATTGGATAGCATTGACGATTAAATTCTCAAATACACGGACTAGCTTATCGCCATCTGCAGAAATAATTAAATGCTTTTCGGGGAAATCCAGGAAGCATTCCATCGAGCTCCGCTCCAATTGATACCGAAAATGTGCGGCTAATTGACCTAGCATTTCTACTAAATTTAATGGAGATAGCTTAAGCTGCATCCCACCGCTCGTGCGCGTATACTCGAATAAATCGTTTATCAAACTTTTCATCCGCAAGGATTTCTCATAAGCAATCTGGACATATTGTCTCAGCTCCACCTCATCCCGATATCGGTCCTGTTCAATCAAGCCTAAATAGCCAACAATGGAGGTTAAAGGTGTACGTAAATCATGAGAAACATTAGTGATAAGCTCCGTCTTTGTCTGCTCAGCACGCCTTTCCTCATCCATTGACAGCTTGAGCTGTATAGTCATTTTATTAATATTATCTGCTAATGCACCTAGCTCATCTCTAGACTGAATGGGAATACGAAATCCGAAATTTCCGCTGGCGATCTGCTCTAGCCCTCGAGTTATTTGCAATAAGTAGCGAATACTGGAATGACTGAGCACAAACAAGAAAAAGACGAACAAAACAATCGCAGTTATAGAAAGTGTTATAGGAAGCCCGATAGTATTACCGAGCCAACGAATTAACAAATTAACTATCGGGATATTTCCCTGATAAGTACTTCCAGCCACTAGAAATAACACTGCTACTGTTCCAATGGAGAATACACTGCAGAGCACAAACAAATAAAGCACTTTGTAACGAAGTCTCAAAAAATGATTAGGGCTCAATTTTATAACCTACTCCCCATACGGTTTGGATCAGCTTTACGCCACCCAGCTCACTTTCCAATTTATCACGCAGCTTGCTAATATGCACCATCACCGTATTATTCGATTCTAGATATTTATCCTTCCACACCCTTTCGAAAATCGATTCTGCACTAAACACCTGTCCAGGCTTGCTGGAAAGCAAATACAAAATATCAAACTCCGTCGAGGTTAGATTAACACTCTTATCTTCTATGGTTACGGTATGCGTTGTTTTATTGATTTTCAATGTTTGAATTTGCAGAGTGTCTAGATCATCCGATTGTTGGGGCTGGCTATTAATATAAGAGGTTCTACGCAGCAGTGACTTCACTCTAGCCAATAGCTCAAGAGGGTTAAACGGCTTCACCATATAATCATCTGCACCTGTCATTAACCCCATAATTTTATCCATATCCTCGGCTTTCGCACTCAACATTAAGATCGGGATTACAGAATCCGCCCGAACCGCGCGACACACCTCCAATCCATCCATCTCCGGCATCATAATATCTAGGATAACCAGTTGAAGCGATTCTTTTCTAATTAATTCCAGGGCATCTCGACCATTGTAAGCCTCTAATATATGATAGCCTTCGTTGCTCAAATAAATTTTGATAAGCTTGGCGATTTCTTGGTCATCATCAGCGATGAGTATTTGTATCGGATTCATACGGACCCTCCAGGTTACATTTGCTTAGGTTAAACGTTATGGCGCCTGCGTTTTTTGTGGCAAATCATAATCGGTACAGTACAATGTTCTGATAAAGCTTGACTGTTAAAATATAATAAATGAAATATATAGCTGCAAATAAAGTGATTGGAATCCATAAATGATAATACGGCTCATCTAAAATAAAAGAGAACAGATTCATTCCAATTATTACGTGCAAGAGGCCGATAATACCTGGGAATAAGAAGACTAAGCTAAGCTCATGATAGATAGAGCGCGATAGCTTCTCACGCCTGACTCCCAGCTTGTTCAGCATTTGGTAACGCTGAACGTCTTTGGCAGCAGCCGATAGAATTTTAAACATTAGACAGCTGGCCATCATTGCCAGAAAAGCTATTCCAAGGAAAAAACCCATAAAGTAGGTTCCACTGGCAGTGCCAAGAACGTGCTGATAATTCTCATACTTACTCAAGGGCACATAGCCATCTTTGTATTTATCTGCACTAAGCTTATCTAGTGCTTGCCAAAACGAATGGTAAGCCAAGAAGTCACTCGTCTTGCCGATCACAATCATTCTCTCCTTCGCAGGAAGCTTTAAGAATGAAGGCTCATCGACAATTTTTTCAGATTCAAATGGCTCATTTGGAGTAATTGTCCAAAGAAATGTCTGCCATTCTGGACCGAAAAGTGGTTCTGTATCCACTAACTCTGTTCCTGACGGAAGCGACTCTGTGATCCGATTTAATTGTTTTTGATCATTTACCGATTCTATAAGCGGTCTTTGACTATCAAGATTTTCTCGTGAGTAGTAAAGCACATCTTTTACTATCTTAAACCGGTATTCATGCCTTTCCGTGAACGGAATGGAAGCGAGCAGCTTCGATTCCTCTGGCGTTGGATCATGCACGATTGCGTCATAGATGCTAAAGCTTTCCCCCTTAATCTTTGCATCATTGACGAAAGCCATACCTCCAGCTATCGCACCTGCACCAAGTGCTATCAGCATCGCAACTGTCGCGAGCAGCTTAGTTAAGCCGTTGATGCGAAAGCTTAGCTGCCCATATGTGAAAGCTCGTATTCCGCGAATGTTATTTCGTTTTTTTATGCTTGCAATGAAGGGAGGGAGCAATACCATAAATAAGAGATAAGTGCCCAACGGTGTCATAATCGTCGCCGTGAATAAGCCTATTTCCCGCAGTTGCTCCATGAATGTCAAAGAAAGATAGCCAAGTCCCAAAGCAATTATCCCGATTATGGCAAGCGCCAGCTTCCAGACATTGCTTTTCCATGGCCGGTCTGCCTGAGCATTGCCATGCAAGAGCTGCATTATTTGCAGACGAGCCAGCTTTAACTGGTTCCATATCGCAGATATTCCAAATAAAATGGCGAAAAATATAACTGTGAAGATAATAGCTGGCACAAATACGGCATGATAGCCTGTCAAGGATATTTGTAGTTGTTTCGCCATTAGATGCCCAACCAACGCAGATAAACCAAACCCAAGAGCAAGTCCAGCAGCGAGCGAGATCAAGCCTACAGTAATTGTCTCGATAAACATCAGAGAACGAATTTTACTTTTTCTGGCGCCAAGCATCATGAAAAGCCCGAACTCACGCTGCCGCAATGAAAGTAAAAAGCCGTTTGCATAAAGGATATAGAATAACGTAATAATCGACAGCAGCACCGAGCCCAAGTTATATACTAGCTGCATGGAATTAATAACGGCATTTGCCTCGGTAAAGCTGCGGTTCCAAGCCATCGTTTGGAACATATAAAAAATCGAAATCGACATCACGAGCCCAGCAAGGAGGACGATATAATCCTTAGCCTTGCTTTTCATTCCTGTTAAAGCTAGTTTGATTAGCATGTATTCACCTTCTTACCTTTCCGAACCGTACGAATTATTTGTTTCTATTGCAATACCCTCTGCAGCTGTCGAGCCGTAATCGCCAAGTACATTTAAAATTTGCTTATAAAAAATCTCTCGACTGCTAGAGCGATATAGCTCTTTCACCAACTGACCATCCTGTATAAACAAGATTCGCTTGCAATAGCTGGCACTGAAAGCGTCATGGGTCACCATGAGAATAGAGATCCGGTCTTCTTCATTCAACCGCTTCATCATTTCAAGCAGACTTACCGCATTCTTCAAATCAAGTGAGCCTGTCGGTTCGTCTCCTAGCAGTAAAGCTGGCTTGTGAACTATCGCTCGAGCCGCCGCTGTTCGCTGGCGTTGACCACCAGAGATCATCGATGGATATTGCTCCGCTATAACGGTTATATTAAGCTTCTCCATGACTTGGCTGACTTTGCTTCTGATAAAATCAGCAGGGACGTCTTGAAGAGACAGGGGCAGAGCAATGTTCTCATATACCGTTAAATTATCCAGCAGATTGAAGTCTTGAAAAATAAAGCCCAGCCGCTGTGCCCGGAAATCCGACAGCTCGCGTGATTTCATCCGCGTAATATCAGTTCCCGCGATTGAGATTGTCCCATTCGTTGGGTTATCTAGTGTTGAGATTACATTGAGCAGCGTCGTTTTGCCCGAGCCTGAGGCCCCCATGATGCCAATGAATTCTCCCTCTTGCATCGTAAACGTGATGTTATTCAAGGCATACACCTGATTCGCGTTTTTGCCCCCATATATTTTAGAAATTTGTTTAATATCAATAACTGGTGTTGTTGTCATCCTAATATCTACCTCTCTTTCTATATGGACGCTTTCATAGCGCCGTCTATATTATTTAGTATAAAGAAGAAGCTGGGAGTAAATATAAGAGAACAATAAAGATTTCTTAAAGATTTCCTTAATATTGGTGGGCGACGACCAGCAATCGACAAAAAGGAAGGTTGCGGAGCCGTTTATCCTTGCTGGACGACAAAAAAACGGCATCTCTGCCGTTTTAATTAATAATTTACAAATCTAATGAAGTACCCGTCTGGCTTTAGTGTAATGAGAGTTCCAATAGCCGGAATTTAGATCATTAATGGCTACTCCCGCACTTTTGGTTGCATGTAGAATTTTTCCATTACCCATATAAATGGCAACATGATGAATCGGGGCATAGAAGAAAATAAGATCACCAGGTTTGAGCTGATTGCGAGATACATAAGTTCCTACTTGAGATTGTTGAGTAGATGATCGTGGTAGGATTATTCCGTTTTGATTAAAAACATATTGCGTAAATGAGGAACAATCAAATGTACTCGTTTTCGCAGCTTGAGCAGCATACAGATATGGAGTACCTAATAATTGTTTGCCCGTTGAAATAATTTTGTCTGCACTTGACGACACAGAATAAAAGGATGAAGCATGCGCTGGCTTCGATGTAAGAAATAGGCAGCCTGAAAATAATAAAGATAAACTTAAGGATATACCAGCTAATGACTTAGCAAACCGGATTATATGCGCTTTTTTCATGATAACCTCCCTCAAATTTGTTTGATAGGTGATCACCTGTATATACCTTAACACATAATAAAAAACCATAAATTACTAGGTAGATTAGAAACCCAGTCTTGATCAAGCAAAATAGCGATTATGAGAAGTCCATGAGAAAAATTTAATGGTATTTTAAGGGGAACTTATTGACAATGCAGAAAATGGGTTTATTGAACCTGATCGGGTAGGTAATCTAGAGTCCATCTGACTAATCCAATGCATATTATATGGAGTAGGTTTATCCGGAAAATAGGACGGAGCGTACTCTAATATGGTATGGAAAGGAGATGGGAGATGCATATTCTTATGATAGCACCTGAACAAGTTCCTATTCCAGGAAGTGGTTCTGTTGAGATATGTATGTTAGCGATTGCTAAAGAGCTTGTTAAACAGCATAAAGTGACTATTATTAGTAGGCAGTATAAGGGTTGTAAGAATATCGTTAGTTTAGATAATCTAACTATTATTCGCGTACCCGCTATTAGCTCAAATAAATATATCACTGCTGTTTTACATTATATTAAGGGGAAACATTATGATTTTATTCAAGTAGACAATCGCCCGATTTATATGGCTAAAGTGAAAAAAGCGAAGCCTAAGACCCCCGTTGCTTTATTTCTCCATTCCATGACATTTGTTCCGCGCACACTTGAAATTGCCTCTTGTCTCCATAAAGCTGATCTGATCATAGCAAACAGCAGCTCCTTAAAAAATAATTTAGCTCGAATATTCCCTAATCAGAATCACAAAATTCATATTGTACATCTGGGTGTGGATGTATCCAGATTTAAGCCCTTAACTAATACTCAAAAAAATGCGTATAGAAGCAAACAGCAACTCGGAAGTTCCTTTCTTTTGTTATTTTCAGGAAGAGTAGTACCACGAAAGGGAGTTGCTGAGCTTATTGAAGCAACACGGTTAGTACGAACTCAAATTCCTGATACTAAATTAATAATTGTTGGAGCTGGTAATACCACATACATCAGGAAGCTAAATTCAATAGCAAAAAAACGGAATATCCCCGTTTATTTTACAGGACTAGTCTCTCATAAAAGCATTCATAATATTTATCGTTTAGTTGACTGTTTTATTTGTCCTTCCCAAAAACACGAAGCTTTTGGATTAGTTAATATTGAAGCCATGGCTTCTGGGATTCCTGTAGTAGCCTCCGATATTGGTGGAATTAAAGAAATAATTAAGCATGGGCAGAATGGCTATCTGGTTAAAGATTATAAGAATCCTCAGAGTTTCGCACACTATATTATCAAAATTGGGCAGAATAAATTACTTGCAGATAACATGGCACAACAAGGGAGATTGATGGCAGTTAATCAATTTAGTTGGAGTCATACAGCAGCAAGATTGATGGCCATTTATAAGAAAAGCTCAAGGGAGTAAATAAGTGTAAGATAACATAGAATTAATGCCCCCCAATTCTGGAGGGCATTTCTTATGCAATAGGCACAATGGCTCTGCCTTTTCTATCATTTAAGGTGATAATAACATTTATTCGATCTGTTTTAAACGGAACATTACACTTTGGAAATCACCCTTTAATACGGGCACCGAAATGCCAATGTCCATCAAATGATCTCCGCCATATACTTCGTCGTCTCCTTCAATGACATAATCTACGGAGGAATCCAATCCCTTCAAACGTAATTTCTTCAATCGGCCCTGCACATCCGCCTCGATCTGGAAGAAAAAAGCTACAGCTTCCTTAAGATTGCTGGAAACGAACATCCAGGCGGCATCGCTGCCCTCGAACGGGTTAAGTAAGCGATAATGAGTGCCAAATTGCACCAAAGGCCGGATTTCTTTGTATAAAACAATTTGCTTATGAAGGAGTGTTTTTTCCTCTTCAGAAAGCTTCGTCAGATCGAGCTCATATCCAAAGGATCCAGACATCGCTGTATACCCTCTCGTTTGTAAAGAGGTTGTACGGCCAATTTGATGGTTCGGAACGGTGGATACGTGAGCGCACATCGTAACTGGCGGATAAACGAGACTGGTTCCATATTGGATATACAGCCGACTTCCAGCATCGGAATTATCACTTGTCCAAGTCTGGGGCATATAGAACAGCATGCCCGGATCGAAGCGCCCACCGCCACCAGCGCAGCTTTCGAACAGAATATGTGGGAAACTGGCAGTTATCCTCTCCAGTACTTGATATAAGCCAAGCATATAACGGTGGGCCGTTTCCCGTTGCCGCTCTGGTGGCAGCAGTGCCGAGCCGATCTCACTCATATTGCGGTTCAAATCCCATTTAACATAGGAGATAGGAGCACTTAATAGTACCCTGCTAACAGAATCTACGATATAATCGCAGACATCCTCACGTGATAAATCGAGAACGAGCTGGCTGCGGCTAAGGGTTCGATTCCTCTCTGGAACATGCAAGCACCAATCGGGATGAGAACGATATAAATCGCTATCCGGAGATACCATCTCCGGTTCGAACCAAAGCCCGAACTTCATTCCCAGATTGCCGATACGCTCTCCCAGATCATTAAGCCCTTTAGGCAGCTTTTTGGTATCGACAACCCAATCCCCAAGAGAAGAATGATCATCATCACGTTTACCAAACCAACCATCATCCAGAACAAATAGCTCCATCCCCAGCTGAGAGCCAACCTTGGCTATATTTTCGAGTTTGTCTGCATCAAATTGAAAGTAGGTCGCTTCCCAGTTATTGATGAGAATAGGCCTTTCCGCATGGCGATAAGCACCACGGCATAACCGGTCCCGGTACAGGCTGTGATAGATTCGCGACATGCCGCCAAGCCCCTCATCCGAAAAAACAAGTACGGTTTCCGGTGTTTGAAAGGCTTCTTCCGGCAAAAGGAGCCAATTGAAATCAAACGGGTTTATACCAAAGGAAACCCGCGTTGTGAAATATTGGTCCACCTCTGCATGAGCGAGAAAGCTGCCGCTATACACAAGGCTAAAGCCGTAAACTTCGCCATTATCTTCGTTTGCATCCTTCGAGAGTAGGGCTATAAATGGATTTTGCTGGTGTCCACTTACTCCGCGTCGGCTTTCCACTGTATGTCCACCGGGGGTTAGAGGTCGTTTGAAAATCGAACGTTCACGTAAATGAGCCCCCGACAATTGTAGTAGATGGAAGTCTGAATGGGGCATATCGACACTCATGCTGAGCGCTCGCAGCAGCTTTATTGCAGCTTGCCCCTTATTAATGAAACGGGTTGAACGCATGATTGCATTATATGGGGGGAGTACAGTATACGAAAGTAGAACTGTCAGGCCGATCAATGAATCAAAAAGCTTAATTTCGAGTGTTATTGCTTCATCATTTGCTTCCGAGTATGTAGATGGCAGACCTTCAAGCGAAGGCTTTCCTTGTATAATTTGGTGGGAGTGATATCTCAGATCCGTAACTGTAGTGCCGTTGGGAAGCTGGACCTCAAAAGCAGGCGAGCGAAAGTCTCCGGCTCCGAAGGCCGGATATTCCTGAGGAAGGGTGTCCGGTGAGAATGTGCTGTCGTTCGGATCTGGTCTCGGCGAGACGGTGCTCCGTGAGCGGAATTGCAGCACGCGGTGTAATGCAGTGGGACGAACACATTTTCCCCAATACAGATGGGCTAGATAACCCCACTTTGTTATCTGAAAGGCGTAACTGGTTTTATTGGTTTGCAGATGAAAGATTTGGTGGTTTTCGTCATAATGGATAGTCATGATTTTGCCCCTTTGTATAATCAATTCTTTTTAGTCATAAAGATATTAATATATTTACAATCCAAATAAAAGTATTATATAATTACACTGTAGTTTATTAAGGTATATCGTAACACAATGAGGTACAAAATTGAAGGGTTATAGGATTAAAAAAGGTAGAGCTGATATTGAAGGAGGAATTAATTTGATTTTTGATACAATAAGCCAATGGGAGTCAAAAAAGGGGCAGTATGGGGATGCTGTGCGTCAAGCGCTTGCATACATCGCCAAATTGAATACGGTAGATATGCCGTCCATGCTGGAGATTGACGGAAAGCGGATGTTCGTAATGAAGCAGTCTCCTACTACAGGGACGTTTGAGGAGAAGCTTGCCGAAATTCATGCTCTATACGCCGACATTCACCTCGTTGTTGAAGGGGAGGAGTGGCAGGGCTTCGCCATGGACTCAGTCAATAACAGTGCGGTGGAGGATCAGCTAGAGGAGAGCGACTACAAACTATTTGAACATGTGGAGAATGAAAGACGTATTTTGCTTCGAGCGGGTGATTTTAGTATTTATTGGCCGGGTGAGGTTCACCGCCCCAACTGTCATCTAGCTGGTGGTAGCGCTGATCTAATAAAGTTAGTTATCAAAATTCATCGCGATTTGTTTTAACAAGAACATAAGCTCAATAAAAACGGCAGTCTAGGACATTATTTACTCGTCCATGGCTGCCGTTGTTTCTATGATATTTGAGCATCATTTACTTAGATAGCCTAATTTTCGTGAAATGTTAAGCCCGGCTTCTTTCAGATCAGAAGCAATAGCAGGTATATGCTCGTTTGGAAGTCGGTGCAGAGCCCCAGATAAACTAATAGCGCCTTGGATATGGCCGAACATATCAAATATGGGAGCGGCAATACAACGGGCTCCCTGAACAATTTCTTCATTATCCAGAGCAAAGCCCTGTTCCTTAATCTGGTTAAGCTCAAGGAATAAAGCATGCTCATCTATAATTGTGTTAGGCGTCAGTTGGGGAAGCCCTTTGGCCGTGATCATTTCCTTCACCTTTCCCTCTGGAAGGAAGGAAGAGATTGTTTTACCTGTTGCCGTAGCGTGAAAAGGGGATTTGGAACCCACTTTATCTGACATTCGGAGGGCATAGGTTCCCTCAATGATTTCTACGTAAAGAATATCCTGCTCGAACAATACGCAGAGATTAACCGTATCCCCATATTTGCTGACCAGCTTGGTCATATCTGTTAAGGCGGCATTGCGCAAAGAGCTGCGCTCCAACAGGTTTTTAGTGATGACCAGCTGCTTGTAGCCCAGGCAATATTTGCCGTCTTCATCGCTGCGGCTAATAAACCCGCGTTTTTCCAGCGTCAATATAATGCGGTATAACGAAGATTTGGGTTGGTTGACAAGCTCTGCCAATTCAATCAAGCTAACGGAATCCCGTGCCGATAAAACCTCGATAACATCTAGAGCTTTCTCGATTGAGTGGATGGCGTAGCGGTCTTGCTTTTCCTTTATTTGTGTTTCTGGATCGGATTTGCCGAGTTCCATTAGCCATTCTCCTAGTTTTACAGTATGGATTAATAGTAGGGTATTAAACCTCATAAGTAAATTTATTGACGGAGGAAAACAATCAGGCTAGCTTAATGAGCTGACCTCCGTCAACTACCATACAATGTCCCGTCATATAACTGGAATCGTCGCTTGCCATAAACAATGCCGCTGCTGCGATATCCTCGGGTTGTCCAACACGCTTCATTGGAATTGTTTTTAAGTAGTTTGCAATGGCTGGCGGATTATCAATTAGCGGCTTGGTTAAGCGCGTTTCGATAAATCCGGGGCAAAGCGCATTCACACGGATGTCATATGGAGCCAGCTCTAATGCCATCGACATAGCCAGAAGATTGATTCCGCCTTTTGTTGCATTATAGTGGGCTTGGTCGGCTTCCGCTGCAAGACCGTTGACGCTTGACATTTGGATAATCGACCCGCCTTGCTTCTGCTTCACCATCTCCAGAGATACCCGCTGGGAAACGAGAAAGGTTCCCTTTAGATTGATGTTCATATGCCAATCCCAATCTTCCACGGTAATTTCAAGGAAGGCTGCTGGATGGTTTACACCTGCATTATTGACAAGGATATCGATCCGTCCCCATTGACTTATAACACGGTCTACCATTTGTTCGACTTGCTCTTTATACTGGACATCACCTTCAATTACTAGAACCTGGCCACCTTGCGCTGTTATAAAAGCCGCTGTTTCATTGAGTGCCTCGATACCTCGGCCGGAAATGGCAACCATGGCGCCTTCGGACGCAAAACGGACAGCAATTGCTCTGCCGATGCCTTGCGATCCTCCTGTGATCAGCGCTACTTTATTGTTTAATCTCATCAGCTTATCACCTTGACCTTTCCCCAAGAATTATAAATGGATTAGTGCACGATCTATTGCATGTAAGGTTGCTTCAATATCGGATTTTTGATGTGCGGTGGATATATACCACAGCCCATTCGGACGGAGCAAGACGCCTTCTTCCAACATTAATTCAGCAAAATGGGTATATTTCGCAGAGTCGCGTTTATTGAAGGTATCAAAATCATTAACCTCCAAGGCATCAGTAAACATCATGTGAAACACAGGGCCGATTTGATTGACTATACCGGGTATGCGATGCTTGCCCAGCAGCAAACGAATGCCTTCAGCCAGTTCAACAAACAGCTCCTCCATCTGGTTATAGACGGCACCGTTGTTTGCGGAGAGCTGAGTAATAGTTGCGATTGCCGCTGCAGTGGAAACGCAGTTCCCGTTCAATGTGCCAAGATGGCTTACTTTACCATCATCCACGAGCTTCATAATCTCAGCTTTCCCGGCCACAGCGCTGATGGCGATTCCGCCGCCCATCGCTTTCCCGATAATCACAAGGTCCGGCAGGATGCCGAATCTTCCATGAGCGCCGCCCAAGCTAAGTCGAAATCCGGTAATTACCTCATCCATTATCATCACGATATGGAGCTCCTCAGTCAGCTTACGCATCTGTTCAAGGTAGCCTGGCAACGGCTGTATACAGCCTGAATTGCACATTACGGGTTCGGTAATGACAGCTGCGATTTCATGGCAGTGTTTGCGAAGCGTTTCTTCCAATGCCTTCGGATCATTCCATGGCAAAATAATGATATCTTCCAGACTGTTTTCGCTTTGTCCGAAAGTGCCTGGTGGAATCTTGGCAGCTTCGCCAGTAGAAGCTTTTTGGCTCATGTCCGAGCTGGGGAATGAGGTGAATATCGAATCCGACCAACCATGATAATGGCCATGGAAGCGGACAATTTTTGTTTTACCGGTGAAAGCACGGGACAATCGCAGAGCCAGCATAACGGCTTCTGTTCCTGAGCCGCTCAAAGCTACTTTCTCAGCACAAGGCAGCACCTCTGCCAGCAAATTTGCAAGCTTGATTTCGCCGTCATGCTGCAGACCGAAGGTATATCCATTGCGCATGGCTTGAATCACATTTTCGGTAAGACCGTCATGCGCGTGTCCGAGGATCAACGGACCGTAGGCAAGCAAATAATCAATGTATTCATTTCCATCCACATCTCGGATGTGAGCTCCTTTTGCTGATTCTGCATACAAGGGAGTCGGTTTCATTGATGCCCGTAAGGAGCTGGCAACGCCTCCTGCAAGATGTTCTTTGGCTGCTTGCAGCCTGGATATAGACATTTCATAGGTGTTCACTGTGAATCCTCCTTATTGGAAATGGAATCAAGCGGATAAATGGGACGCGCTAAAAGCTTGTAATCCAAATGGAGAAGGTTCTCCCCACAGCAGCCTGGCGTATCCACTGGGATAATCTTAGTGCAGATTGCGCCAAAGGCTGTTTTCCAGGCGACAGCAGATTTGACAACGATGGCGTGAAAGTCGATTGCGCGCAAGCCGACGAAGGTTACATGACCTGGATCCCAAGGTGCTGTACGTTTCTCAGTTACAATAATAGTCAGATTTCCTGCTTCGATGACAGCGGTCTTACCCATATCTGCCAATTGTCCAGTCATATAAGATCCAATGTGGGTATATTTCCCGTCGAATAAAAGGCGAATTACGCCGTCTATTGGAACTGGCGCGCCATGCAAATTATCACTTTTACCGCCTATTTCTGCATGAAATTCAGCGCCTGTACCCAGCTGATGGGCAAGATAAGCAGCATCTGGATCTCTTATCACGATGAGACATTTTTTGGGTATGCCGATCAGATGCTTCAAAACGTGTGTTGCATCTGCAGGAGAGCCGCCGCCTACGTTATCGGAGCCTTCGACAAGAATGACAGGTCCATACTGTTCGGCAAAAGCCATTGAAACAGCCTCAGCTGCCGTATATCCTTGGCATTTCAGCCTCTCCCGAAGTCCCCATGCCATAAGGCTCAGCTCTTCGGCATATTGTTCGGCAAGGAGTTGATTATTATCGGTCGTTACAACGAATGCAACGCCTGCATCCGGCACATCGCTATAAGGGAAGCCACCGGCTACAGTTACATTAAGTACCTGCGGATCACGTTCAATGGCGAAGGCACGGTCCATCAATTCCTGCATCGGACCCGCCTCGTCAGTCAGCATCACCTGCGGTACAATCAGTAACCGCGGCTGAGCGAGTGAACAGACAGGTTTAATTTCTTTACGTAGGGTACGCGTAAGCAAGTGGACAGCTTCCATACCTCGTTCATAAGCATCAACGTGCGGGTAAGTGTCATAGCCTACAAGGATGTCGACGTTTTCTACCATCAGACGGCTGATATTGGCATGCAGATCAAGTGTAATCGCAACAGGCTTCACATAACCGATCTTCTCACGAATACGACGAATAATTTCACCCTCTACATCTGGAAAACCTTCAGCTACCATGGCGCCATGAAGAATGGCTATGACCCCGTCAGCAGTTGTATCGATAGATGAGTCCAATAAAGCGAAGAGAGCATCTGCGGCATCACGGCTTACCATCCCGCTTGGGGTGGCTGCAGTGTAAATGCCGCAAGACAATTCAACCTGATCGAAACGCGCAGCTTCAATAATGCCGCCCATTGAAGTCCGTGTATTCTCATATCGTTTATGAAAAAGCTCGTTTCCTTGCACCGATTCCCGGGCAAAATCATTCATTTCTGTTATACCTGGGGCAAAAGTATTCGTTTCATGAAAAATACCCACAATAGCCAGTTTCATATTAGTTCCCATCCATTCCGAGGACACCGCACCAATCGACAATGATCTGCGCATACCATAGAATCAACTGCTCATAAGAGCTTAAATTAAGAAATTCGTCAGCGGAATGGGCGTTACCGCCGCTTGGTCCCAGGATCAAAGCAGGCGTAGTGCTGTATAAATTAAACATAAAGCCATCGCATGCAAAAGGGGATCCTTCCGGAGGCTCTGGCACTAAACCTGCTACCTTACTGCCAGATTCAGTAACTGATCTTATAAAATCGGTTCCCATTGCATCAAGCTTCATTTCACTTGCAGATAAATAACGGATTAAGGGCTGGATCACTGGCTTGCAGCTTTTCAATAGGGGATATTCAGCCAATCTGTCATGATAGAAATCCCACAGCTCGTTAATAATGCTTTCACCTGTCATTCCAGGGTAGCCCTCGATCCAAAAATTCAATTCACCAGTCGCAGGCAATTTCTCCTGCAATTCGCGATTAATATCTCCAGAAAAAATAGTTAGCAGCGCCACCTCCGCTTTCCGGCCATGCTTCCACCATGAAGGCACCTCAAGAGAATCCTTGCGGTAGCTATCGAAAGCTTTCAGCATATTGGCAAATTCGACGGTTGCTTCAAGCGCACTTACCAGTTTTTCGCCTGCGAATGAGATTCCACCTTTACCTGTAAAGGTGGCTTTCCAAATCCCGCCCCCAAGATGAGCAGGGTAGAGCTTCAAATTCGATGGCTCTGGAATAATCGCCATATCTGTATGGGGTCCACGTAAACGGCCAGCCAGAGTGCCATTTGCTCCACCATGCTCCTCGTCCACTACGCTTTCAATATAGACGCTGCCGGCAAGCGGGACATTTAGCTGCTTCAAGCATTTGACAGCCATCAAAGCAGCAGCCATCCCGCCTTTCATATCGTAAGCTCCGCGTCCATACAATTTGCCATCTGCAACCTCTCCGGAAAACGGCGGATATGTCCAGGGCTCCTTGCCTTCATAGACCGTATCGGCATGACCTGAGAATAGCAGGGAGCGTCCAGTTTGCCCGCCGAAGAAACGCCCGACAACATTCGGCCTGTTTACATATTGCCGAGAGTCCATATAAGCAGGATGCTCCCGCAATCCCTGAACTTCTGAAAGCTCATACACATCCACCTCAGCATCCTCTGAAATCATCCAATCAGCAAAAAAACGTTGATATTCCGCTTCGTTGCCGGTTGGAGGATGATTAACGCTTTCGATTTGCACAAGACTGCGGGCAAGCTCGACTGCTTCTGTTCTATGGTCTTCTACCCATTGTTTAATCGCAAGCGTTATTTGTTCATGTTTCATCGCACAAGTCTCCTTTATTAATGGTTTATGCTTCTCCTCTTTTGGTAGGAGCATAGGCAATAACATCTATTTCTACCAAATAAGCACCGAGATCAACAGGTGCAGTTGTTCTGGCTGGATAGGGGGAGCTGAACACTTCGGCATAGGTTTTGTTATAACCTGGGAAATCTGAGCTGCGGCTTACAAAAGCGTTTGCTTTAATAACATGATCAAGCGTCAAACCTGCTTTCTCAAGAATAATTTCAATATTGCGCAGACATTGCCGGGTTTGAGCTTCAATAGAATCTCCGACTACCAGATTAGTAGCGGGATCAACCCCCACCTGTCCGGAAACATAGACAAAATCTCCTGAACGGATCGCGTGTGAGAACGGAAGCGGGAATTGGGGTGCATTTTCAACATGAATGGTTTTTGACATGATAAGTTCTCCTCTCAATAGCTGTATTTAATTAATATAAATCAGGGTTAACGGATTTTTCCGCGGGCATCAACAGTTAATATGCGTTCCAGCCTATCTTGGCGAATGCCTTGAAGCTCATTGTGCAGATTGGAAACCGTACAGCAATGGTTAGGAAGAAAAAGCAAAGTATCTCCTATTTCGTAGGAAATGCCTTCGGGCAGATGGAGAATGCCATGCTCTTCACTTAAACGTTCTACATAAACTTCAGGATGGCCGCGCAGCGTTCCATAACCGATTCGGTGGGCATTACTATCGCTGCTGAAAGTTTTTGATCCGGCGTCGATAATGGCAGTTCCTGCTCGCGGCACACTGACGACAGTGGCAAGGATGTGCATGGCGCATTCCTCAGGGACAATAGCACCGATAGAAAGCTGTGATCCATCGCCATAGACATAAGCGCCTGGGCGAATTTCGGTCACACCTTTTATTTGGCTGATAAACTTGGAGGTCGGAGTCGAACCAACGCTGATTTCAGAGATCGGAATCCCAGCTTGCTCGAGCAGAAGCTTTGTCTCGACTAGTCCAGCTGCTTCCGTTTGGGCAGCAGAGAGCAGCTCGGCTTGTGTCTTTTTACCATACGCATAGCCGCCGTGTGTCATGAGGCCGATAACTTCCACGCCCTTCAGCATGGCAATTTCTTTGACAAGGGCTGCTGTTTCTTCGCCTGGCTCTTTGCCACAGCGATTTAAGCCTGTGTTGACATCGACATACAGCTTAATTTTCTGGCCATTTGAGCTTCCAAGCTCGGAAAGCCCTTGGGCTGCTTGCAGGCTATCGATGCTGACAATCACTTTGGCAAGCTTCATGAGTTTGGCCAATCGCGCCAGCTTAGCAGATCCTATAATTGGAAATGCTATGAGTAAGTCGTCGATACCTGCCTCCGCCAGTACCTCAGCTTCGCCTAGCTTGGCAACAGTTATCCCGCATGCGCCATGTCGCAGCTGTTCCTTAGCTATCCAAACATTCTTATGTGTTTTGAAATGCGGTCGCAGCTTCACGCCTGCATTCCGGGCTAACTCAGCGGTATGCTGCAAATTACTATCTAGGATATTAAGGTCGATCAATATAGCAGGTGTTTCCATAGCACTCCATTGATTATGATTTATACTCATTTCAATTCTCCCTTCTAAGATTATTAATAGAATAATCGTTACAAAGCCTCGTCATTTCTATTTTACCTGTTAAAACTAATGTTTTATAAAACGAATGATAGACGAAGCAGACCCATTTGTAAATACTTCGATTGAAAATTAATAAAGTAGACTGCTTAAGGGTTTATGACTATATTAGAAAGATTTATTTTTATTTACAGTCCCCATAATCTATTATATAATAACATCGTGGCAGATAAAGGTACATCGTAACACAATAAGAGACGACGTAGAAATGCAGGAGGGGATAGCAAATATAAGAGTGGTCACCTGTTGATCTTGCGAAATTGTGTAATGAAGCAAGCGAGGTTTATCTCCTGCCGGTTTTGGAATTTTGATTTTGAACTTTGGATTTGTAGCAAGCTGGCAATGGTTTGACAAAACTATGAATATGACAAGGGGGAAGTTGTATGAAATTGATTTTTGGGAAAAATAACCATCGGGTGCGTTTTATGCTTACTAGTATGCTTGCAGCAGTTTTAATGATTTCCCTTATTGGATGCAGCTCCAAATCGGCAACTGAGTCGTCAGCGGCACCAACTAATGCAAGCGGCTCATCCTCTCCAAGCGAAGATCCGAAGGTGGAGCTTACTCTTTGGACCACACAAACGGGTGTCCTCAATGGCGGAAAGCCTGGGGAATGGGTTCAACAGGATTTAGTTAAAGAATGGAACCAATTACATCCGAATGTCACAGTGAATGTTGAAATCATTCCATTCGATGGTATCAATGAGAGAATCACAACAGCAATCGCAGGGAAAACAACGCCGAACATACTATTCGACGGTCCGATACGGACTTTAGCATATGGTCAAATGGGAGCATTGTCAGAGTTAGACGATGTCATACCCCCAGCAGATTTGGAAAAAATCCATCAAAACCCAGGTGTCATGAAGATGGTTTCCGTGAACGGAAAGATTGTAGCGATGCCTTACAGCTCGTCTCCTGTAGTTCTAATCGTAGACAAATCATTATGGGCTGATGCCAAAGCGGAGCAATTGCTTCCTCAGGATGAGTTTAGAACGTGGACGCCTGAGCAATATAAAGCAGCGCTCAAAGCGGTTGCGGATAAGGATAAAGGCGTATATGGCGCAACTTTGTATGCGCTTAATGAACAAGGGGATCAGCTGTACACCAGTGTAATGAGTGCTTTCGGTGTCAAGCTGTTCAATGATGATTATTCTAAATATATTGCTGCAGAAAATCCGGAAGCGGAGAAAGCACTGGCATTATTCAAATCATTAGTAGATGAAGGTCTAGTCAGCGCACATCCGGAAAGCATTTCCGCGACGAATACGCTGGACTATTGGAAACAGCGGAAGACGGGTATGGTACTTGGTGGGCCGGCACATGCAGACATAATCAAGAATGGTTTAAAAGACGGCACAGTAGTCGGGCCGCATGAATATATGTACGTAAATTTCCCTTCTCCTAAAACAGGTGAATCCACACTTAACGTATCCATCGGGAATGGTGCAGTATTTAAAGGTACTAGTCCTGTTAAAGAGGAATGGGCCAAAAAGTTCCTATACTGGGCTCAGACAGAAAGTGTAAATTATTCGACAGCAATGAAAATATTCAATCCATTCAGCGACACAGTACCGGTTTGGGCAAAAGATGATCCAGAAATGCAGTTCTTGGCAAAATTAGTTACCAAAGCAAAGGATTGGAAAGTAATGGATCCAGGCTGGGGAGTAAAAGGTTATCCAGAGATGAGAGCGGCTATGTTCCCGGAAATGCAGAAAATGTTCATTGGCAAATCTACAGCGAAAGAAACCATTGATACTATCTCCAAAAAGTTTAACGAAGTGATAACCAAATACAATAAATAATTTCACGATGGCGGGCTATCTTGTTCAAAGCCCGCCTGTTTTACTAGATAGCAGAAGCTGAAAAGGAGGGATAGAATGAAGGTGCAGACTCCTAAATTAACGCATGCACGGAGAGAGTTGATTGGCTGGTTATTTGTTATGCCAATGCTTGTTTTTTTTGCTGTTTTTGTAGTTTATCCCATTATTGATTCAGTTCGTACGAGCTTCATGGGATTTGATTTTACCAAGTATTATTGGACTGGATTTGATAATTATAAGCAGATATTTAAAGATGAGCTGTTTTGGAAATCCATCAGAAACACACTTGCCTTTGTCTTTTATTTGGTGCCTTCGATCACAGTGCTTTCTCTTCTGCTTTCATTGCTAATTAATACTTATTCTAAAAAGATGCAAGCCTTCTTTAAAGCCGTATTTTTTATTCCTTCTGTTACTTCAATTGTCAGTATCACATTAGTTTGGGGATATATTCTGAACAACCAATTCGGTATAGGCAATTATCTGTTGAAACTGTTGGGAGCAGAGCCAGCTAATTGGCTTGGTATCCATTTGGCTTACCCGACGCTGTCCTTGATTATTTTCACCTTGGGGATCGGCAACGCTATTATCGTGTTTACAGCTGCTTTAAACGGCATTCCAATGGATTTATACGAATCTGCCAGCCTAGATGGAGCCAAGCGGTCAACTTTATTCTTTAAGATAACGCTCCCGCTGCTCAAGCCAAGCTTGCTGTATATCATTGTTACGTCAACCATTGCTTCCTTTCAGGTCTTTTCAATTATTTTGTTAATGACAGCAGGCGGGCCAGCATTTCATACGACCACGATTCTTGTGCTCATCTATCAGCAAGCCTTCGTTACGATGAATTTTGGTGTTGCCAATGCCATGGGAGTTATATTGTGCATCATTATTTGCTGCATCGCGTATATCCAATTCAAGCTTTTTAGATCCGATATAGAATACTGATGCAGAGGGGGACGACATATGAAGGAGAACCAGGCTCTGAATACAGTAAAGAATGTATTTCTTGGAGTATGTACACTGTTTTTTATTTGGCCTTTTTACTGGATGCTTAGCGGTTCGTTTAAAAAATTGAAGGTTGCCATGCAAATTCCGCCTGAATGGTTTCCACTTCAACCTACCTTTAGAAATTACTCATCGTTAATGGTTGATTATCCTACGCTTAAGTGGCTGTTTAACAGTATATTTATTTCTAGCGTTTGTACAATACTAGTTCTATTATTGAGCTCACTATCCGCCTATTCGATTGCAAAAATCCGTTTTTCGGGCTCTAAGCTGATCTTCGCCATGATGGTTGGGGCCATGACGATTCCGCATACGGTTTTGTTTATTCCTTTGTTCAAGCTGATGAATCAGCTGCATTTGGTTAATACGCTTTGGGGGGCATTATTGCCGATGGTCG
The DNA here is from genome assembly GCF_009728935.1 of Paenibacillus psychroresistens. Lineage (GTDB taxonomy): Bacteria > Bacillota > Bacilli > Paenibacillales > NBRC-103111 > Paenibacillus_AC > Paenibacillus_AC psychroresistens. The sequence continues at coordinate 2,726,543 of NZ_CP034235.1, forward strand.
GTTGGCCATTTGGGGTATTCCTATTGAAGCAATTTATCCAAACGCTGCCTAACGAGCTGCTCGAGTCCGGAAAGATCGACGGTTGCAATGAATGGCAATTGTTTAGCCGTATTATTATTCCATTGGCAAAACCAGGATTAGCCGTTCTGGCTATCTTTACATTCGTAAATTCGTGGAATGACTATGTCTGGCAGCTGATCATTCTGAGCAAAAAATCGGTGTATTCATTGCCCTTAGGTGTCAAGGTTGCTTCCCAGGTGTCAGAGTTTGGAATCGATTACGGAATCGCTTTGGCGGGAGCCATGGTTGCCACTGTTCCGATCCTTGCCATTTTCTTGTATTTCCAAAAATACTTTACTAAAGGCATTACACTGGGTGCTTTGAAGGGCTAGCTAAGCATAATCATTTATTCGTACATCATAGGAGGTTAACAATCAAATGGAACAAACAATAAAACGAATGCGTCCAAGTCGGGTTCTACAAAAAATGCGTGCCGGAGAAGTCGCTGTTTGCACCAAGTTAAATATAGGGAATGCTAGAGTTGCTGAAATAGCTGCATTGAGCGGTATTGATTGTATTTGGACGGATATGGAGCATGTTCCCAATGATTGGTCCGCGATCGAAAGCCAGATCAATGCGGCAAAAATGCATAATGTAGATACCGTTGTCAGGGTGGCGAAAGGGAGCTACAGCGACTTTATTCGCCCGCTGGAGATGGACGCTTCTGGAATAATGATTCCCCATGTGATGAATCTCGCTGAGGCTAAAAGCATTGTGCGCAGCACAAAATTCCATCCGATCGGACTGCGCCCGGTCGACGGCGGTAATGCAGACGGTGCTTATTGCGAGATCGAATTTATTGACTATTTGCAGCAGGCGAACGAACAGCGCTTCAATATTCTGCAGATTGAAGACCCAGAACCGCTTGATGAGCTGGAAGAAATTATTAAGCTGCCTGGGGTTGATATGATTTTCTTCGGACCTGGTGATTTCACGCAAGCGATCGGGTTTCCCGGACAATGGGACCACCCTAAGTTAATCGAGACTCGAAGGTTGATCGCCAAGCTTGCCCAAAAACACGCAAAATTTGCCGGTACTGTCGGAAGTGTAAGCAATTGGGACGAATTGGTTTCCCTTGGCTATAATTTTATTAGTGTTGGTGCGGATGTCGTCGGTTTGGGCAATTATTATAAACAATTGCTAGATGATATTAAAAAAAAGCATACGACCACAATTGATGGGATCTATAGTAACAATTAATAGAGAGGAGAGGCAGCCGATCCTATGTTAAATATATTAATTGACATGCCGATTGTTGAGGAGCGACTCGAGCAGCTGCATAATATTCCAGGCGTAAATGTGGAAATAATCCCATTCCGTGAAACATCCGAACCGCTCCCGGCAACAGCTTCAAAGAATTTTGATATTATCTTCTGTACTTTTCCGCCGATTAATCTGCATGATTGCCCATCAATCCGATTGATTCAGATCAGCTCTGTTGGCTACAATCAGCTTGTCCAAATCGGCCTTGCGGAGCAAGGTGTGAAAGCTTGCAATGGGCAGGGGATTTTCGATGTGCCCATTGCCGAATGGAATATGGGTATGATTTTTCAGCTTGCCCGTAATATGCGAGGAATGTACAGGAATCAGGAGCAAAAAGTTTGGGATCGATCTGCTTTATTCCAAACAGAAATTCGCGGCTCCAAGTTAGGTATTTGGGGTTATGGCGGTATCGGACGTGAGACAACCCGATTGGCTAAAGCAATGGGGATGCACGTTCAGGTGCTTGTCCGGGACGCAATTAAGCCGCGTGAGCAGATTTACTGTGTCCCAGGCGTTGGGGATCCCGAGGGGATATTGCCGGACCTGGTTTTCACAGAGGATCAGGAAACGGAGTTTTTGCAGGATTTGGATTTTCTAATCCTGGCTGTGCCGTTGACCAATCATACGGAAGGCATGATTGGCGAGAGGCAGCTGCGCGCATTGCCTCCTACCGCTTATATATTAAATCCATCACGGGGACCCATCATTCAGGAGGCCGCCCTCTTGCGCGCACTGCGTGAGCAATGGATTGCCGGTGCTGCCTTAGATACGCATTATTATTATCCAATGCCGCCTGAACATCCATTGTGGGAGTTTCCGAATGTTATTATGACGCCGCATATATCAGGCTCCTCGCAAAGCACGCACTTTCTGGAGAGAATTTGGTCCATATTTATCGAAAATGTCAAGCGGCTCGCCAATAACGAACCTTTACTGAATGAACTGTCATCTAGGCAATTACAAGGGGAATAAGCGAATAATTGTTACGAAGGAGCAGCTATGAAAATTACGGATGTCCGAACCGTACTGTTGACCGGTCCATGTACGAATGACCCCTTTTTGAGCGAGGCCCGCAAACGGCGTAGTGCCGCTTTCATTGAAATTATTACCGATACGGAATTGGTTGGCATAGGTGAGACCTATATTGGCTATTTTTTCCCGGAAAGTGTGCCGGGGATTGTAGATTTCTTTAAGCCGATATTAATTGGCCAGTCCGTAGATAATATCGCTGAGCTATGGCGGCGGATGTATCATGCCGGCAATTTCTGGTGCAGGACCGGCATGGGTATTTCTGTGTTGAACGGCATTGAAGCCGCCCTCTGGGATTTAAAAGGTAAGATGACCGGACTTCCAGTTTACGAATTGCTGGGTGGAAGGAAGCATGATCGGCTTCCTTGTTACGCGACAGGAGGTCCGAGCAATTATCCTAAGGAAAAGCTTGCAGCCAAGCTCGACCATTATTTAAAACTCGGCTTCAAGGGAGTAAAGCTAGGCGTGGGATGTCTTGACTTGAGTAATAAAGGTTGGCATATGCCGCGGGCGAAACAGGAAATCGCTGAATTCGAGGCGGATAAGCTGGCATTCGTTCGTTCGCATATTGGGAAGGACATTCAGATCATGCTTGACGGACATATGGGGAACAGCTGGTTCAACACATGGGATTTGGATACAGCCACTACTGTATTGCAGGCATTGGAGCCCTATGATCTGCTGTTTTTTGAAGAGCCGCTTCATTATACGGATGCTGCGGGGTATGCCGAATTATGCCGCAGAACAACGATACCGATTGCCGGTGGAGAGTGTTTAACGGGCAGCGCCGAATGGAAGATGTTTACCGATTTGAGCTGCTTTGACATAGGGCAGCCGGACGCTTCCTTTACCGGAGGACTCGGTGAATTTATGAAGGTCGCAGCAATGCTTGAAGCGCGGGGGCGGAAAATAGCTACTCATGCATGGGGGGCAGGCGGCTGTCTTATGCAGAACATTCATTGTGCATTTGCATGCGGGAATACGTTAATTGTGGAAATCCCTCCGGATTACGCGGGCTTGCACAGTGACATTGTCCGGGATTCCTTTCGCATGGAAAACGGAGATGTGCTGCCGCCTGAGCAAGCAGGTCTAGGCATCGTGCTAACAGATAATGTCAAGATGAAGTATCCTTTTATTCCCGGAAGCGGAGAATTCAATTCCGTTCCTGGTAAAATACTGACGGATTAAAGCAAAATTAACTGGAGGAGATTATTCGATGCAGCATATTTTTTCGTTATCAGGCAAGGTTATTGTTATAACTGGCGGCAGTGGATTTCTGGGAACTACGCTTGTAGAAGCTATGGTTTCTTTCGGGGCGACAGTCGTTGTTGCCGACCGTACACCATTCCAAGGAACCGTTGAAGTGCCCGATCGTCTTTCTTTTGTATCCTGCGATGTTTCCGACACAGGCTCCATTCGCGAGATGCTTCATTGGACTAAGATGAACTTCGGTAAAATCGATGTATTGCTAAATGGCGCAACCTACGGTGCGGGATATGGTCCAGCTGGTACAATCGGGAGTATGTCGGATGAGGACTGGAGCAAAGGGCTTGACGGAGCAGCTGGAACTGTATTTCGTTGTACCCGCGAGGTTATCCCTTACTTCGAAGAAAACGGCGGCGGCAGTATTATCAATATTGCTTCTATGTATGGGATGGTTTCTCCTGATTCGCGTATCTATGGCGACAGCGGGGCAAATAATCCTGTTAATTATGGTGCGGGTAAAGCAGCTGTTATCCAGCTGACGAAGTATTGCGCAAGCCATCTCAGCGGGAAAAACATCAGGGTGAATTGTATTTCTCCTGGACCATTTCCAAATCCAAACGTGCAGCAAAATGACGACTTCCTTGAGCAATTAAACAGCAAAACAATGCTTGGCCGTACAGGTAAACCGAAAGAGCTGGTTGGTGCCGTAATTTTATTGGCATCAGAAGCCTCGAGCTTCATGACAGGTTCCAATATCATCGTTGACGGTGGCTGGACAGCTTGGTAGGCTAATGAAAAGCAATTATTAATTCGAAGTATGGCAACACCGGAATCTGTGAATTATGTAAAGCGGGGGCTTATTCAGATGACAGCGAATTGGTCGTTCAACAATACGGACAGAAGCGCAGTGCAGCAATTAGAGAAGTTTCTGCCTGCTAAAATATATGATATTCATGCCCACATTTACAGGGTTTCAGACTTGAACCTGTCGAAACCAAATTTATGGTCAAGCGGACCGCCGGATGTGTCCATTCCCATCTGGAAGGAACACATTTCGCGATTTTTCCCAGGCAAACAAGTAAGCGGAGGCCTTTTCTTCCCAGCCCCCACACCAATGGCAGATCTACGCGGAGAAAATGAATATCTGCTGGAACAGCTGGAACAAGAGCCGGACAGCAGAGGCTTGGTGCTTGTTACCCCCGATTTTTCACAGGAGGAGCTTTCTGCTTATTTGGATCACGGGCAGATTGTCGGATTTAAGCCTTATCACGTTTATAGCAGCGAGCGTCCTACCAATCAATCTTCCATACGCGGATTCTTCCCGGAATGGATGTGGAAGGCAGCTAATGAACGCAGCGGAATCATTATGCTTCATCTCGTTAAAGATATGGCAATAGCAGATCCAGCAAATCAGGCTGAAATTAAAGAAATGTGCAGGCGGTATCCACATGCAAAGCTTATTCTTGCCCATGCAGCCCGTTGCTTTCACGCGCCTCATGCTAAGGCAGGAATAGAAGCGTTAAGAGGTCTTGATAATGTTTGGTTTGACATGTCTGGAATTTGCGAGCCGGAAGCGATTAAAACGGTACTGAGACAATTTGGCCCTCGCAAGCTTCTTTGGGGGAGCGATTTCCCGATTTCAGAAATCAGGGGGAAATCCATTACAATAGGTGATGGTTTTCTCTGGATAGACTCGAATTTATGCGATATGGATAAATTGGGTTCGGCCCAACCAGTCCTTGTTGGGATTGAATCGCTCAGAGCTTTGCATCTCGCCGCAGATGATCTGGGACTAAATGCCAGAGACTGGAATGATATTTTCTATGCCAACGCGGTAAGGCTTCTTTCGTTGAAGGAGCAGCCAGGTAACTTGTTGAAGGAATTACATTTGCATAGCAAATCCCGCTTACCTGGCAGTGTGCCCCATCTGGGCAATAAGGCAGGAAACATGGAATCCAGCCCATGGCCGATTTATTTCAGTGAAGCCCGCGGCTGTGAGATTTGGGATATGGATGGAAAGCATTATTATGATATATCTTCAAACGGTATTGGTTCTTGTTTGCTGGGATACCGCGATGCCGATGTCACCAAGGCTGCAGTCCGCAGATTGGAGATGGGCAGTATATTTAACCCTCCAGATGAAGTGGAGCTGGCTGATCTTCTATGTGATATCCATCCCTGGGCGGAGCAGGTTCGATTCGTGCGTGGCGGGGAAGAGGCGCGTGAAGCTTCCATACGGATTGCCTGTGCGACAACAAACCATACTGTTATTGCAGGATGTGAATATCAAGGCTTGAGTGAAGAGTGTTCTTTTAAATATAATGATTTGCAGGGATTGCAGGCGATCATTGATCAATATGGTCCGAAGCTGGCAGCCGTGATTATGGAACCATGCCAAAACGGCGGTTTGGAGACTGACTTTCTGAAACAGGTGCGTGAGGCGACAAGCCGGTGCGGTGCACTGCTTATTTTCGACGAGACTTCAATGGGATGGCGCTTGAATTATGGCGGTGCGCATCTACAGCATAGCGTGCGGCCAGATATGGCTATTTTTGGCAATACGCTTGGTAACGGGCATCCTATTGGGGCGATAATCGGGACGAAAGCGGCTATGGAGGGTGTGCATGGCTTGTTTATCAGCCGTTTTGAAAGTATTTGTTCTGCCGAGGCAGCTGCTGCATTGCAAAAAATGGGGAAAATCGATGTTCCTGCACATGCTGCTAGAATCGGTGGCCGCGTGATGGAAAGCTGGCGTCGGAATGGGGAGAAACACAAGGTGCCCATAAATACCAGCGGCTACCCATCTATGGCCCATTTCAGCTTTCAGCATGGCGAAGCGGATAAGCTGCGGACACTATATATGCAAATGATGCTGGAAAGAGGGTTTCTGGCAGATATGTGGATTTATCCATCACTATCACATACAGAGGAGATTGCGGAAATGTACAATAAAGCAATCGATGAGGTTTTCGGGGAGATATCCAGTATTATTGCCTTGTGATAATTATGGTATAATAAATGTAATCGTTAACAACTATGGAATTTTTACTGTTAAACTGAAGTTAAAGGAGAAAACTAATGAAGACTGAAGATAAACAAGACGCAACAAAAGAGACTCCCTATTTTATCATCCAGTCACTGGATAAAACGTTGAATATTTTACAATGCTTTATTGATGAACGTTCTCCAATGGGTGTAAGCGAAATTGCCCGCAAAATGAGTCTGCATAAAAGTGTTGTACACCGTCTCCTAATGACGCTACAGACTCATGGATATTTGGAACAAGTTAAGAAAACGGAGAAGTATATGGTTGGCCCGAAAGCTTTCGAGCTCGGTTCCGTATTCACGAATTCGACCGACTTGGTAGACTCAGGAAAAAAAATATTGGTCGAATTGGTTGAGAAAACCGGGTTCACAGCACATCTCGCGATTCTCGAGAAAGATTCCGTCCTGTACCTAGTGAATGTCGAACCGGACCATCTTAAATATTTGTTTGGGGCGGTCGGACAACGAAGGGATGTTTATCATTCCGCTCTCGGCAAATGTCTGACAGCGTGGCTGCCTGAAGAACAAGTTATTAAGGTTATGGAAAAATGCACCTTCCAAAAATTCACAGAGAACACGATTGGATCCCTTGAACAGTTTCTGGAAGAATTAAAGCAGGTGCGGCAGGTTGGTTATGCTACCGATAAAGAGGAAAGAGCTTTAGGAGTCCATTGCGTTGGGGCCCCGGTAAGGAATAAGCAAGGGGATGTCATAGCTGCTATCAGCATAAGTGGATATGGAGTAACGGATGACAAATTAAATGAAATAAGCATGATAGTGAAAAGCTCAGCCGCTCAGCTGTCGCGGAGAAACGGTAATTTTGACCAATAAGAGTCTGATGCATTATGGAAGCCATCCCGCCTATTTGTGTGCGGTGATGGTTTCTTTTTCTTTTATTTACGCCGGAAACAATTTAAGCTATAATAACAGTGTAGTACATTAAGGTATAACGTCTCTTATTATGAGACGTTTAAAGGATGGTAAATGTGAAAGCAACTTGGGACGAAAACGGGGCGTCGGTTGAATTGCCGTTGACCCTGGGCACAGTTCAACTTGGAATGCCTTATGGGATAGCCAACCGGACCGGACAGCCTGATGAGGGGCATGCAAGCCGTATCTTGGATGCTGCAGTAAAGGGTGGTATTTCCAGCTTTGACACCGCAAATAAATATGGAAGTGCTGAAAAGGTATTAGGCGATTATTTTCATGACAAAAAAAAGCCACTGATCATTTCCAAGCTCTATCTAACTAAAGAAAATTGCACAACATTATCTGAGCTCGAGGAATTAATTGAATCTGGCGTGAATACTTCACAGGAGCAATTACGGATCGACCGCGTACCTGGAATGATGCTTCATTCACCGGATATTTTGGAGAAGTTTGGCGGAAAAGCCACCGAGCTCCTGCTAAATCAAGTGAAACGGGGGAATCTAGGGAAAATCGGAGTTTCGATAATGGACTTTGAGGTAAAGGGGTTCAATGAGATTTGGAAGGAGCTTCAGAAAGATTGTTTTGAAATCGTTCAGCTTCCGGTCAATGTGATGGATCAGAGAATGTTTGCATCCGGAGCCTATGAGAGGCTTAAGGATTCAGGAAAGCTGCTGTTTGCCCGAAGTATATTCCTGCAGGGTTTGTTTTTCCTGGCACCTTCAGACCTGCCTGAATCCCTGAAAGAGGCGGGGCCTTGGATAGAACGGCTCCGCGCTTTTGCAGAGTCGGAGAGCATGTCGGTCGCGCAATTGGCATTTTCGTATATTCACCATATGCCTGGTATTTTCAGTATCGTATTCGGAGCAGAGACACCAGAGCAGGTTAAAGACAATGTAGCCTTGTTGGATACCCATGAGCTGAGTGAGAGTACGGTTCGCGGGCTAAAGCAGACTTTTGCCTCTGTACCTGATTACATCATAACCCCGCTTCTTTGGAACCGGAGATAATCAAATTGGAGGGATTGCACTTGAACGGGAAAACAACAGGGAATGCTAACAGCAATCGGGAGCTGCGATTAGCAGTGTTTGGTATGGTAGAAGGCAACGGACATCCATATTCATGGAGCGCGATACTTAACGGATTCGATACTGAAGCAATGAAGTCTTGCCCTTACCCGGTGATACCGCAATATCTGGCGAGGCAGCCTGCTGAAAACTTCGGAATTGCAGGCGCCCGCATTACTCATATTTGGACAGATCGACCGGAGGATGCCTTGCATGTGGCCAAAGCATCCTTAATCCCGAATATCGTCAGCCGTCCCGAAGATGTAATCGGTGAAGTAGACGCGGTGATCATCCCGACGGACATTGGTGCAGAGCATGTGGAGCGGTGCCGGCCATTTATCGAAGCTGGCATTCCGATATTTATAGACAAGCCGCTAGTTGATTCGCAAGCCGACTTGCAGCAATTTAGCCGATGGGCAGCTAGCGGAGCACGTATTATGTCAACCAGTAGCATGAGGTATTGCAAGGAATTTATGCCATACCATATATCAACCCATAATTTAGGCGAGATCCGCTTTGCGACTGTGACAACCCCCAAGAGCTGGGAACGCTACGGCATCCATGCTTTGGAAAGCATCTATCCTATCTTGGGTCCAGGGTTTATATCCGTACGGAATACGGGAACGGTCGAGCGCAATATTGTCCATCTGAAGCATAGTTGCGGGGCGGATGTCATCATAGCTGCTATATCGGATATGTATGGAGCATTTGGAACACTTCAGCTATGCGGTACAGCCGATCAGGCAACTGCGATAATTAAAGATACATTCTATGCTTTCAAAAGCCAGCTTGCTGCCTTTATAGAATTTGTACGTTCCGGTGAGCTGCCATTTCCTTTCAGTGAAACACAGGAGTTGATGAAGCTGGTTATAGCAGGAATCCGCAGCAGAGAAGAAGGCGGACGTGAAGTGTTTCTCGAGGAAATTGTTACAGAGTAAATTTAAAATAACTTATAATAAAGGAGCTAAATCCACATGGGAATTTGGGATCAATTTTCATTAAATGACAAAGTGGTTGTTATTACTGGCGGTTCAGGATTATACGGCAAATGCATGACTATAGCCTGTGTTGAAGCAGGGGCGCGCACATATATCACAACACGGAATAAGGATGGTTTGAAGAAATTAGAGGATGAATATGCCGAGATGGGATTTGCCATTAGCGCGCTTTATATGGATCAGGAGAAGCCGGAATCAATTCGGGCTTTGCGTGAAACGCTTGCAGAACGGGAAGGCCGTTGCGATGTATTGGTGAACAATGCGGTTGCCCGAATGATGAAAAGCTACGACGACCCACTTGATGTGTTCGCTGCAAGCATGAATATCAATGCGACGGGATTGTTTGAAATCACCCGTGTTTTCGGAGATTGGATGGGTGAAAGAGGATCCGGTTCCATAATCAATATTGGTTCAATCCAAGGGATGATTAGCCCGGATGCAACGCTGTACGAAGGGTTGAATATGGACGGTTATATTCCTGACTATTCCTTTCATAAAGGCGGAATGATCAGTTTTACCCGATTCGCAGCCAGTTATTATGGTCGCCGCGGCGTTCGCTGCAACTGCATTTGTCCTGGAGGCATGATATCGGAAAAGGTGTCCGCTGAGTTTGTCAAACGGTACAGCGATCGAACGCTTCTTGGGAGAATGGCGGACAGCAGTGATATTGGGGGAAGCATTGTCTTTCTTGCCTCGGACGCATCTCTTTATGTTACCGGGGTTATCCTTCCAGTTGATGGCGGGTATATGGCAAAGTAACAAACTAAGCTACAAGGGGGTCTCACGTGCTTAAAGCAGCGGTCATTGGATTAGGGAAAATTGGGCTGATGTTTGATATAAACTCGAAGCAGGAAAAACCATCCAGTCATATTTTTGCCTACCGTCTCGAACCTGAAATTGATTTGGTTGCCGCAGTTGGAGTTCGCCAAGAGCAAGGAGACTATCTTCAGAAGGCTGCTCCGGAGGTCAGGTTTTATTTGGATATGGCTACTATGCTGGCCAACAATAAATCGGATATCATTAGCATTTGTACTCCTCCGACAGTACGATTGGAGCTGATTCGGAGCATTCTGGAAATATCGAAGCCGCGTGTCATATTTTGTGAAAAGCCTGTGGCCAGCAGCATAGAGGAAGCCAAGGAACTCCATACTTTGCTGCAAAGCTATGACTGTCTGCTGATTCCCAATCTATCAAGAAGATGGAATAAAGGGACAACTAAGGTCCGCCAAGCAATTAAAGAGCAACAATTCGGAAAATTAGAAAAAATTCACCTGCGCTACACGCGGGGAATTTATAATACAGGGTCACACCTCTTCGATCTCGTCCGTTTTTTTGCCGGAGATATTGATAATGTAAGAGTAATCGAGCAAGTTTCCACATCAATAAATCCGGATTCAGATCCATCCTATTCGTTTACGTTTACGGTTGGTGACCAGATCACTGGCTTTGCAGAAGCTTTTGATGACCGCAATTATATTCTTTTTGAATTGGATTTGTATTTTGATAAGGGCAAGATTGAGATTGTGCGTGCAGGTGATGAAATTCGTTATTACTCGACAGGGATTGATCCATTATTTATGGGCTTTCAAAGCTTGCTTTTGAGCCACAAGGATGAAAATTTGTTAAAAGACAGCAGCAATATCCAGAATGCAGTTAAACATATTGCCGACTTGCTGGAGAACGATGCGGAACCGGTCTGTACGTTGGAGGATGGAATCTATCCGCTATATGTTGCGGAGGCATTGATCAAATCTTACCGAAATAACGGATCTGTAGAAAAAGTGGCTTCATCTTAAAGTAGCGTGTGACGGGTTAATTAATCTTTATATGACATTTGGCAAACCGCCCCTCATCTTTTTAAGATAGGGGGGCGGTTTGTTACGTTATTCATTAAATAGCGGTGTTCGTTTTTATTTTACTTTGCCTTTGCACGGAGTATAATAATTTATGACAATCATCAGTTCAAACTAAACAAGAAATATGGAGTGAATAAATCATGCAAATAGCTATTATTGGATATGGTCATGTAGGCAAAGCTATGCATCAAATTTTCCCTGGTGCGGCTGTATATGATGAAGGGTTGAATATCGGAAATAAAGCTGATTTGCTTGATTCCCATATTGCATTTGTTTGTGTGCCAACTCCGATGCTGCCGAACGGTGAATGCGATAGCTCCATTGTTGAAGAGGTAGTAGGGTGGATTGATGCTGAAGTAATCGTACTTCGATCAACAGTCCCTGTAGGCTTTACTACTTATTTGCAGGAAAAAACGGGCAAACGTATTGTGTTTCAGCCAGAATATTATGGTGAAACAGTTGATCACCCTTTTGCAGATTTAGGTAGTAGAAAGTGGATTACACTTGGTGGTTCACCGGAGGATATTGCTGTAGTAGTTGGTGTTTATCAGAAAGTACATAACGCAGAATTGAAAATAATGACCTCCGATGCGAAAACAGCAGAGCTTGCCAAATATATGGAAAATTGTTTTTTAGCTTTAAAGGTTACTTTTTGCAATGAATTTTATGATATTGCTCAAGCCCATGGCATTCAGTACCATGAGCTCCGTGAACTATGGCTGGCCGACCCGCGAATGGGGCATAGCCACACCTTTGTATATGAAGACGATCGTGGATTCGGTGGGAAATGCCTGCCCAAGGATGTGAATGCATTAATTGCCTTAGCTGATAAAAAAGCCGTAAATGTCGACTTAATGAAGACCATTTTAGCAAAAAATAATGGATTGCGGAATGATTATTGACGGATTGAGCTAAACAGAATATACTAATAGACGTCATTTAGTGAGAATTATTCTCAACGGAATAGAAATAATGTATGCAGTTGGAAAAGAGTTCGATCCTAACATGAAGCTAAAATCACGATTTATCATTCGTATACTGGCTCTTCTATGGCTTGTTATTTTTATCGCCATTACTTGGGCGTGGTTTGATAAGCAAGAGCTAGCTCAGCTATGGCATAAGCTAGCAATGCAGCCGTATTGGCTGCTTTTTATGTTTTTCATGTATTTAACCTCTTTCATACTAAAAGCTGAAGCATGGCGCAGATATGTGGAGCCGCGCGAGCCTTTGCGGGTATATTTTCATGGACTAATTTATAGCTTGCTAGTGAATCATTTATCTCCGCTTAAAGTAGGAGACTTGGTCAGAACAGGTGTTTTGATGAAAGCTACGGGTAAAACCTGGGACGATGCGTTACATTCGGTTGCTGCAATGAGATTATTGGATTTATTCATCTTGGGGTTATTTGCAGGTGTGGGTACAGTATGGTTTGGCCTTGAGGCATCTTGGCTCTGGATTTTCTTACTGTTATTTGGTGTAATTGTAGCTGGGTTTGGTTATAAAATGATTGGCATCAAGCGACTCCCCTTCCTACAGAAGCATCTAAGTTATTTAAATGCTACGTTGATCTCAAGTAAAGGACGAAGCATTCTTGCTTTAGTTGCTGTTAGCTGGATATGTGAAGCAGGTGTGATATATGGGGTTATTCAAATACTTAAGCTGCATCTCCCATTCATCTCGATGATCTGGGTGAACAGCATCACAATAGCTGGGCAGGTTTTTCACATTACGCCTGGAGCAATTGGGACTTACGAGAGCACATTGAGCGGCTCGTTGGTTGTGCTGGGGATCGACTGGAAAGATGCCTATGCTGCTGCTATTCTCTCGCATGGATTTAAATTTATATTCTCATACAGTTTGGGGTTGTATAGCTTCATTCGCATGCCGATTAAATGGAATGAAATTAAGCTATGGTTTACCCATAAAAAAGGAGTTTAGTTATGAAACAGGTTTCTACTTTTGAGATTATTGCTGCGCGTTGCTGGAATTTATTAAATGAAGGCAAGCCGTTTACCCCGATTTTTGTGCTGGGTGTGTTCCTGCTTTATCATTTACAGGCATGGACGGATGGCAGCTTTTGGAGTTCAGCGGGGATGGGGCTGCTGATGATCCTGCCATTACTAGCCATTTATTATTGCTTTGACTTCCCGCTTATGCTGCGCAACTATCTTTGGTTGCCCTTAATAGCAGCGATGTTAATTTGGGATTATGCTGATTTGAAATTGTATTATCTGGCATTAGGTTTGTTTTTTTTCTTTACGATCTATTTCTGGGGCACATTTTATTATCATTTGCGGATTGGGACAAGCTGGTGGAATTTTACGCGGTTTTGGAAGCTAGTTTTGAAGAATAGTGATTCTACTAGTGGCAATGCTGCCGAACAAATGCCGAAGTTTCTATTATTGCTGTTTATTTGGCAACACTTTTATACGAATTTTCAGGTTATGGGAATTTCAGATAGCTTCACTTCAGAGATCCTTTGGCCGCTTGTGATTTTTACAGCCTGTGTATGGTTATACAGCTATGTGCTGCATAAAAATTTGTTTGATTGGAAGCCGTCGGAAACGGAAGGCTTTACGAGTAATGCTCCTATGCAAAAAACGGCAGCTAACGAGAAAGTAATTGTTATTGTCATAGATGGGATGCGTAAAGATCGTTTTGAAGAGGCAGACGCACCTTTCTTGAAGAATCTTAGAGCCAATGGAACGGAATATACTCAAATGGAAACGGTATATCCGGCAAGAACGGTCGTTTGTTTCTCTTCGATGTTTACCGGTACTTACCCGCGTGAGCATGGGATTCGCTCGAATATGGTTTGGAGCTTGGGAATCAAGGTCGAGAGTATTTTTGACTCGCTGCGCAAGGTTGGGAAAAAAGGCAGGCTGTTAGCCATCGCACATTTAATTGATGCAATGGGTGATGATGTCGAGAGTATAACGGCAGTTATGCATAATGATTTGGCAGATTTAAAAATTATCGAGCGAGCGAAGAAGATAATGGAGGAACAAAATCCAGACTTCCTAGTAGCTCAGTTGATTGCTACCGATCAGACGGGTCACAGTCGCGGAGCGTTATATGGTGAATATCGCGAGAAAATTGAAGAGGCTGACAAGCTGATTGCGGAGTTTGTAGGCTGGCTTGAAGCTCGCGGCATGATGAAGAATACAACATTAATGATATGTGCGGATCATGGGCAAGCGGATGGAATTGGCGGGCATGGACATCTGGACGAAGGGGAGCGTTATGTGCCTTTCTTCCTCCATGGACCTACGATTAAACAGGGACTTCGTGTCGATGAGAAGCAGTCGCTTATCTCCGTAGCCCCAACTGTAGCCTATTTATTGGGTGCTCCTTATCCAAGCCATAGTCGCGGACCTGTTCTCGTTGAGGCAATGAAATCACATGAATAAACAAAAATTAATTGTTTTTATGCCCGCACATAATGAAGCTGAGAATATTGCTGAGGTAATCGCCCGCGTACCGCGTAATTTTCATCCGGATTATTCCGTAGAGATTGTCATTATTGACGATGGATCGACAGATAATACGGTAGCTGTAGCCCGAGCAGCAGGTGCTGATCACATTGTGTCTTTTGCTGAGAATCGTGGTTTAGGCGCTGCAGTTCGCGAAGGTTTAGCTGCATGCTGCAGACTGGGAGCAGACATAGGTTTGATGATTGATGCAGACAATGAATATCCGCCTGAGCAAATTCCAGATGTAATTGCACCAATCATCGCGAACCAAGCGGATTACACCTTTGGCTCACGGTTTAAAGGTCAGATTCAAGGGATGAAGCTGCATCGCAGATTAGGCAATTATTGCTTTACTCTATTGCAAATGCTGCTGCTTCGCCGTTGGATTTATGATGGTCAATCTGGGATGCGCGGTTTCTCTAGAGAAGCTATGGAGCACGCAGAGATTAATCATGATTATAATTACGCACAAGTATTAACGTTGAATTTGGTAAGACAAGGCTTCAGGCTGCAAGAAGTAGCCATTTCTTATCAGGTGAGGACCAAAGGCCAATCTTTTATCAAATTTCATGCCTATGTGACTTCGGTTCTTCCGGCGATCTACAAAGAAATGAGGCGACCTGTCCGCAGGAAAGCCAAGAGATTGTCCCCAGCCTTTCTGAGAAGAGGAAAGTAAATGCAATATAAAGCTGCGAAGATCGGGATGGTGCTGTTTGCTCTAGCTATCTTGATTAGCTCGATTTATATAAGATTTGCCTATGCAAGCCCATTTGCCCGTTCGTGGGATGAGGTGGATTTTGCATTGGCATTAAAACGATATGATTTGCTAGCGATGCAGCCGCATTTCCCGGGATATCCTTATTTCATTCTTGGCGGTATGCTAGTTCATTCTTGGGTCACAGATCCGATAAAAGCATTAGCCTTCTTTAACACGTTGATGACAATTAGCTCGATTATTCCAATCCTACTTTTGGTGCGGAGGTATACGGATTCTTGGAAGGGCCTCTTATTTGCAGCTCTTCTTTTGACAAGCCCAAGCTTATGGTTGATCTCTGTACAACCGATGTCAGAAGGAGCAGGGATTGCAATTGTTTGGTGGTTCCTTTGGAGCATTCGCGAAGCTTTAGGACATATATCTTCGAAGGCGTGGGCGTTGTTGCCGCTTTTTCTATTTGGTCTACTAATGGGGATCCGCGTCTCGTTTTTTCCTTTTGGTCTTGGAATTATCTTATTATGGGTAGCACAATATAAACAAAGCACGAAATCTACACTGTCAAAATGGAGCTGCATAGTAAGCCAGCTAATTATTGCGGGGGGCTTCCAGCTCATCTGGGTAGCAGGAATTACCTTTGCTGAAGGCGGTCCAGTAGGTTTTTTTAAGCTATCCATGGCTTTCATAAAAGGCCATTTCACAGATTGGGGCGGTGGAGTTACTTCATCTTCAGTACCACTTGGAAGCAGAATTGTGCGTTTTTTTGCGGATAATTTTTTCTGGAACTCGCTTTTTGGCCATTCTTTTATGGTAGGGTTTTTCCTATTGCTTTGGCTTGTTGTGATTGGGATTGCAGTTTGGGGGATTAAGCCAATTAAGTTTAGTCAACTAATTGTAGAGGCCATCCATAAACCAAACGGACAATTTATTATCGGATTGATAATCTGTCTAGGATTCTATACAGGATGGGCCTTATTTGGACAAAATATTGAAAAACCTCGCCACATTGCTCCCATTGTAGGTCCGCTACTATTATTGATGTTTCTATTAGCTTTTAGAATGGCTGCTATTATAAGAGATACTCAGCTTCGGCATAATCACATTAAAAAAACGCTGCATGCATTTATTTATTTAATTTTAATTGGTTTGATAACCACACAGCTTTTTTATGGAACCAAGCTGCTGCAGCGGCAAGCGGAGGAGCTGCCTGCGGTCTATCAGCTTAATCATTATCTCAGTGAACAAAAGGAACCATTCATTCTATACACTTGGGAAGAAACTAGAGTCCTGCAATATTTAACAGCTAAGTATGAGCATAAACAAATTTTAACTTATGGTTTTTTCAAGGCAGAAGCGGCTGCTCAAACCAATCGACGTGTACTTGTAACGGATCATGTGCTGAAAGGTTTTGAATTGCAAACAGGGGTATCTTTGCGTGCTCATGTTAAGCTGCTTGAACGCTTTAGCTCGGATTCTATGTTTGAACCGGCTTATTATGATATTGATCTTTATGAATGGATTGTAAATTCATAGAATGTTCACAAATGGCTGATTATTATTCTCAATTAGTGATTGACTCTTAAACTGAGAACGATTATCATTATCCCTGCAAGGAAATTAAAAGCTTGAGGTGCTGCAATGAAACGATGGTTACAGATGAGTTTGCTTGTTGGTTTAATTGCTCTATTTATCGCACCAGCTCAAATCAACGCTTACTCTTACGGAGATGCGAATGAGGAAGATGTTGCTGAGACCTTTAAGCTAGTGAATGCAAGCTTGAGCGAGCCGACTCCTAATTGGAAGGCAGCAGAAGAAGCGTACAAGGTGAGAAGAGCGGAATTAACTTCACATTTTGGTGATAAGGTTACGGCTACATTGGATCATGATTTTGAAATCAAGGATGCTCCATTGACCATTTCGAACTTCAAAGCTGTTCTTGTCATGAACTTGGAACGCCGCTTTTCGAACGCAAAGGTTGTTATCAAGGACTACCCGAGTGCTAAAGTGCTGTTAGCGAAAGCCAAGGCTACTTTTGATACACTAGCGCCCTATATAAGTGCTGATGTAAGTGCAAGTAACCAAGCTTTTGAAGATGCATTAGATTCATTAGGCAACCCTGGGTTGTTCGGAGTTGGAAAAAAAGCTGTAGAGCCTGAAGTGTTCGCACAAAAGGTAGATAGTATTTATAATTTTGCGAAGCCATTATTTGTTTATAAGGCGTACATAAAGCCGGTAGCAACAGCAAAGCCAACAGCAAAACCAACGGTTAAGCCAACTCCGGTACTAACAGCTACACCAACAATAGCTCCTACATCAGAAGTGAGTGCAAGTCCGACTCCGACTCCAACAGCTACACCTGTGGCATCCGATACGGTTGCTTCAGCAACACCGACACCTGTGGTATCAGCAGAACCAACGCCAGAAGCTACAGTGGCGGCTGAGACACCGGGAATAGAAAGTATCGCTCCTAGTCCAGATAATGCTGATATTGGGGATGCAACTAAAGAAGCACATGCACCTATGGAACAATCAGACAAAACCAACTCTTCAGTTACAATTTTCTTAATTGGTGGAGTCATAATCATTGGTGGCGGCTTTGTATGGTTTGCTAAGAAAAAGAAATGGTTTTAAAAAAAATCAGCTATAGGGAGAGATTATGAAATGCGTAAATTTTTATCCGTATTATTAAGTGCTTCATTGGTATTATCGTCTTTAGTAATGTTTGCATCAGCAGTTGGTGCAGAGTCGAAGTTTAAGATTACCGAAGATCCTGCTATCGCAGCAAGCGTTAAGGCTTATGTAGACATCAAGCAAGCGCTTAAAGATAAGAAGCCTCTTACTGAAATTAAAGCAACGTATGAATCTGTATTCCAAGCCGATGTAAAACGTCTTGATGCAGCTATTAAAGTCGAAGATCCTAAAATTGACGAGAATATTACATTTATTCTTGATGGCGCAATTGAGGGTAAATTAGAATACCTACAAGCTAACGAAGCTATTCAAAAAGGTATCCTTTGGTATTATTATTTCTTCATTCGTGATCTAATGTCCAAGTCTGTAAAAGTGTCCATGACTAGCGGAGATACTGCAGCAGCTAAGGTACAATTTGATAAAGTTGTTCAGGTTTATGAAAATGTGTTCCTAGCTTCAGCAACTAGTCGTGATACGCAATTCAAAACAACTATGGTTGAGAATTTAAAGGCTTCCATCGAGTTAGTTCAAAAAGATATCGCGGACAGTAACTTGAAAGACTTTAATATTCACCGTCAAATTTTGGATAAAACATTGATGAAGTTTTTTGCACTAGCAACTTATAACTATGCAGGTAAGCTTCCAACTGTGCCTGTAGCAGATATTCAATATGAAATGACAGAAGCATACTTGCTTTTCATGCCGATTTACAGCTACTTTAAAGTAGGAAGCCCGGCAGATGCAGAATATGTTAAAGAAGTATTTGGTTCAGGCGACATTACTAAAGTAGATAAGACTAAATTAGGATTGGCTATACAACGTATGATGATTGGCAAGGTATCCGAGTATTTAACAGGTGCCATTACTAAACTGGATGCAAAAGATTTGGAAGGCGCTCGTGGTACAGCAATGGAAGGTATCATGTTCGTATCTACACAAGAAGTTTTCCTTGGTCCTGAGAAATATGCAGCCGTTTCTGTTGTAGCTGAAAAATTCCGCGAAGCAATTGATAACAGCAATGCTGCAGAAGCTCGTAAGCTGAGCCAAGAAATCACTGCATATTTGGTTGGAACAGATGGCTTGAAATTAACAATTAATTCAACTCTATATCAAGTTGATGGTGTGGATTTTACAGCTGCTGCAGCACCATATGTTAACTATCTAACTAATCGTACTTTGGTACCTGTTCGTTTGATCAGCGATGCATTGCTAGCAGATGTTAGCTATGATGTAGCAACTAAAACAGTGAAAATTGTTAAAGATGGCAAAACTACTGAGCTTAAAGTGGGTTCAGATCAAGTTATTCAAGACGGTAAAGTAAGTGAAACAGTGAAATTAGATCAGCCTGTTCTGATCAAAAATAACTCTTCCTTCATTCCACTACGTGCGATCGTTGAGCTATTTGGTAAAAAAGTATTTTTTAATAATGGTGAAATCAACGTCCTTCGTTAATCGTCATTCATACTAATTGCAGATGACACTTGTACCCTTGGTTGGGTGCAAGTGTTTTCCATGCTAAAGAATTGGGGATAGTTTCATGGATTTGCAGGCATTTTTGATTACCTTTCGCGAAGCGCTGGAAGCTATCCTGATAGTGGGTGTGATCTTAACTTATCTTACTCGAATTGAGCAAGCAAGCTGGCATAAATGGGTATGGGTTGGCGTTGTATTGGCACTTATTGCTAGCTATGGAGTAGCACTCGCTTTTCAAGTAGTTTTTACAGGCTTTGGCAGTATGGGCAATCAAAATTATTTAAAAATAGGGATCATGATCGTTTCGACAGGCTTACTTACACATATGATTCTATTTATGAATAAACAAAGCAATGATTTTCAAGGAAAAGCCCAGAGTAAAATTGCCGCTATTCTCACGGTTGGCGGAGCGATCAATATGGTGCTTCACTCCTTTTTAGTTGTAGTGAGAGAAGGCGTGGAAACTGTTTTCTTCTTTGCAGCGATTACAGGAGGGAATATTCAGCAGGCCTTGCAAAGCTGGGGGGCTTTACTTGGATTAGTTCTCGCTTTAATTGTTGGATATATTTTCTTTAAAGGTGCAAAGAGAATCAAGCTAAGCAGCTTTTTCAGAGCAACTAGTGTTTTGTTGGTGCTGATTGCAGCTGGATTATTAGTACAAGCAGTTGGCATTATGCAAGATATTGGTGTAATGGGAAGCTTGTATAAAACTCCTGGCGGCGAAATTGGCGAGGTCTACAATATAACGGCGCTAATGCCAGAGCATCCAACGGATGAGATACATTACATCCGAGATACCGGTCATCATCCTTTAATCAATGGGCAAATTGGTTTGTTCATGAAAGCCTTTTTGGGGTATACGCAGAATCCTTCAGTAGAAGAGTTTCTTCTCTATTGGTTTTATTTTCTAGTTGTTTTTATTCTAGTAGGTATCCAAAAGAAACGGCACGAAAAACGGCTAAATGCAGCAATTGATAAAGAGGCGAGTATCTAAAAAACATAAAATTTATTTGCTGTTTCCTTAGGGAGACAGCTTTTTTTATTGAAATGCTTGTGATAAAATTAAGTTTAGAAAGGAGGTATAGTTATGAGTGAGAAACTATTAATGCAAATTTTAGATAAAGTTAGTAATATTGAGACGAAAGTTAATACTATTGAGGAAAAAGTTAATATTTTAGAGACGAAAGTAAGTAATATTGAAATGAAAGTTAATATTATTGAGGAAAAAGTTAGTGCTTTAGAGACGAAAGTAAGTAATATTGAAATGAAAGTTAATATTATTGAGGAAAAAGTTAGTATTTTAGAGATGAAAGTAAGTAATATTGAAATGAAAGGTAGTACGTTAGAGACAAAAGTAAGTAATATTGAAGTGGAACAATTACATTGTAAACAAGCCTTATTTGAAATTCATCAAATGGCATTGGAAACGAACGCTGCGGTTAAGCGGATCGAGATTATTCAAGAACAACAGCATCGTATTATTGATTTACTTTCCACGCGCTCGATTGAGCATGAAGCCACGTTAAAACGCATCAAATAATAACAGCTAAAGCCAACGGAAGCACCGGGACTTTGCTTTTATTTCTTAATTTTGTCTTTCGCCCTTCTACATAACTATGAAATAATGTATATGGTATTTAGTAAAACAGTGCATGTTAATAGCTAAGACTCTCGTTTAAAATGAAATTATGAACCAATGATTTCTAGAGAGGTGTTAACCATGCGAAATGAGATAGTTAAAACGGATATTACGGTTATCGGCGGAGGCCTTGCCGGTGTTTGTGCTGCAGTAGCAGCAGCTCGTTTAGGACAAACGGTGGCTTTGGTGCAGAATAGGCCTGTTCTAGGCGGCAATTCAAGCAGTGAGGTTCGTGTTTGGGTTTGCGGAGCAACGGGGCATGGAGTTAATCGTTATGGTCGGGAAACAGGAATTATGGGTGAAATGTTTGTTGAGAATCAATATAGAAATCCTGAAGGAAATCCTTACTTGTGGGATCTTGTTGTACTAGAAACGGTGCTTGCTGAGAAGAATATACAGCTTTTTTTTAATACAGATGTGCATGAAGTAGAGGCATATGGGGATGAGCTTGATCGTAAGATAAAGTCCGTCACGGGATGGATGATGGGTTCGGAGCGAAGTATACTTTTTGAAAGCGAAATGTTCCTTGATTGTTCTGGTGATGGGTTGGTCGGATTTTTAGCTGGAGCGAAATACCGAATAGGCCGTGAGGCGAAACACGAATACAACGAAGATTGGGCACCAGAAATAGCGGATGATATCACATTGGGGAGCACGATTTTATTCTATACTAAAGATACAGGGCGTCCTGTTCGCTATATTCCTCCGAGCTTTGCTAAAGATATTACGGAAACATCGATTCCGCTTAAACGCGTTATTCGCAGTGGAGACTCGGGCTGTCATTACTGGTGGATCGAATGGGGCGGCGAATTAGATACCGTTCATGAGAATGAACGAATCCGTGACGAGCTTTGGGCAGTCATTTACGGTATCTGGGATTATATTAAGAATTCCGGCAAGTTTGATGCCGACAATATGACTTTGGAGTGGGTGGGTTCAATCCCTGGGAAACGGGAATTCCGTCGCTTCATTGGTGATTATGTGCTAAGTCAAAATGATATTATTGCCCAGGTACCTTTTGAAGATCGCATTGCTTTTGGCGGCTGGTCAATCGATCTTCATCCTCCACAAGGGATGTATTCGACGGAAAGCGGCTCCAAGCATTTGCACGCGGACGGCAACTATCATATTCCGTTTCGTTCTCTGTATTCAGTAAATGTTTCTAATCTAATGTTCGCCGGTCGGAATATTAGCGCAACACATGTCGCATTCGGTACGACAAGGGTAATGGCGACTTGTGCCGTAATTGGAGAAGCAGCAGGAGCTGGAGCGGCATTAAGTGTTAAGCATCATACTACACCTCGGGAGATTTATCTTAAGCATATGGCAGAGCTCCAGCAAGTAATGCTTCGTCAGGATGCTTCTATTATCGGTTTAAGTAATCAAGATGACCAAGATCTAACAAGGCTCGCATCCGTATCTGCCTCAAGTGAGTTTAGAGAACTGGCTGTAACACAAGCATCAGAGGCATTTCTATTATCTAATGACATAGGCTTACTGCTCCCAATCAGCAGTGAAATCTCAAAAATTGCTTTTTTAATCGATGCTTCTGCCGAAACCAAACTAGAGGTTGAATTATGGGATACTGGAAGGTTTGAGAATTATGTTCCGCATCAGCTTCAGGTGCAAGCATCCGTTGATGTGAATGTGGCTGAAAAACAGTGGGTAGAGCTTGATCTAGCTTGGAAGACTGCGACACCACAAAATGCGTTTATAATTATTAAAGCAAATAAGGGGATTAGTCTACATTTATCTCATACACCTCTAACGGGTGCGATTTCTTTTACAAAAGAAGATACATCGCATGTTTCTAAGGATTTAGAGGACCATGAACCAGATCAGCCAGTAGTTAAGTGGAGTATGAAAAAAATTGTTCGCAAACCACTTTGCTTCAGGATTTACCCAGAAACGCAAGCATATTCAGCAGATAAGGCAATAGACGGTTTTTTACGTCCTTATGGCGGACCCCATCAATGGATGTCACATTCGCTAAGTGAAAACGGAGAACAATGGCTCGAGCTGCAATGGACGGACAAAGTTACGATAAAAGAAGTTCAAATTACGTTCAACGATGATGTGAATGAAGATTTGATTAACCTGCATCATCATCGTACATCATTTGACATCATGCCTGAGCTAGTCAAGAGCTATCGCATCGAGACTTGGATAAATGGAGGTTGGGCAATCCTATTCCAGGAGACAGACAATCGGAAAAGGACAAGAAGACATTCACTTGAAAATCCGGCCACGTCAAATCGGTTGCGTATCGTTGTAGAATCAACCAATGGAAGTGATTTCGCAGAAGTGGTTGAGATCAGAGTATATGGAGTTTAGATGAAGTATAAACAGCAGTCAGGTGGAGGTTCATTCCATTCTGACTGCTTTTGTAGTATTATCTTGTGAACAATGACTTTTAGATGAGCAGGTGTTTATTAAAAATGTCGATCAAGCATAATTTATTTAAAACACTTCGCGGAAAAATTATTTTATCTTTGCTTGTATTGATTATTCTTCCTGTTATTTTTATAGTATACAACTTCTATATTTCGACCAAGGATATTGTTCAATTGCAGCTGTATCAAGTGAATCAAGCGGCAGTTGATCGTAAAGCTGCCTCGATGGATGAGCTGGCTACCCGCATCGTCAATGCTTCTAATCTGATTATGAACGATCCGGATATGGAGAAGTTTTTAAAGGAAACGGATGATTGGACAAGCAATTACTTGGCATTTAAAAGCTTTACCTATTTTCAGACGAAAATATCTAATGTCCAAGAATTGTTATTTTTAGGCAGTGATGCTTATTTAACACTATATGACAACCGCGACTACATGTATTCACCGTTGGCGGCTGTGAAAAAAATGCGTCCAGGTGAACTTGCGACGGAACCTTGGTACCAGCCAACTTTACAGCTGAATGGGTATAATTACTGGTCTTTTTACAAGACAATTCGTGAAGATGATGGTCGAACTCAGAATCAGTTAGTTATGACTAGACAGCTCAATAGTGATCGGCAAAGAGGCTATGGGATGATTTATATCGGTATTCCTACAGCTTTGTTTTTCTATAACGACACGGAGCTGCATAATCAACTGACATCAGGCATCCACAGTCTTGTAATAAATGAGGACAAAGTAATGCTTGGTCAAGTGACTTCAATAGGCGCTGCAGCTGAATCTTTATTAAGCCATACAGTTACTGGTGACAATGGAATTAAGACGATTACACTGGAAGGTGAGGAATATCTAGTCAATGATGCTTATATTCCACAGTTAAGCTGGAAGCTGGTTCAGCTGATCAGTCAAAAAGATTTTGTGGCGCAATTAAGTCTCGAAAAGAACAAAACGATTATCTGGGTGATGGTATGGTTCGTTTTATTTGCGATTGCTTTTATTGTCCTTATGATTCGATTTACAGGTCCGTTTAAGCGTCTAGTTAAATCAATGAATCAAGTAGGTAAAGGTGAGCTCAATACGACCGTATTAATTAAAGGTGAAGACGAAATCGCTATATTAGGAAAAAACTTTAATAAAATGGTGCTGCATTTGCAGGAGCTTATTGAGAATTTGTCCATCGAGCAGCAACGAAAACAAAAAGCGCAATTCCAAGCTCTGCAGGCGCAAATTAATCCACACTTTCTGCTGAATACGTTGAATTCGATTAAATGGATGGCAATCTTGTCAGGGTCCGAGCATGTCAGCGAGATGATTTCGAAGCTTGGCAAGCTCTTAAATTTTACAATGAAGAATGAGGAAGAATTCGTCACACTTCGTGAGGAGCTCGACTATTTACAGGTTTATATGTCACTCCAGGAAATTCGCTATCATGATCAAATTAGTATTGTCATTGAGGTTCCAGAAAGCCTGATGGATTGTGAGCTATTGAAGTTCACGCTGCAGCCTGCAATAGAGAATAGTATTATTCATGGCAATCGCTTCCCGCTTCAGATTGAAATTCATGCTGAAGAGAAAGCAGGCAAGCTATTGATTACTTTGCAGGATAATGGGGTCGGAATGAGCGAAGAAACCATTCAGTTGGTTAAATCGCAATTAACTCAACCAAATGCTAAATATAGTGGTATTGGGATTAGGAATGTGAATGAACGGATTAAACTTCATTTTGGTGTACAATACGGCATTCAAATTTTCAGTCAAATAGACCAAGGCGTACGCATCATTTTGGAGCTGCCGCTGGTAAGGAGAGAAGCAAATGATTCGAATATTGATCGTAGATGATGAGATTCTCGTCCGAATCGGCTTGAAAACAATTATCCCAATGGGTGACGATGGTTTTGAAATTATTGGTGAAGCGGCTAACGGTCGGGAAGCTCTGGATATTCTGGAAGCTCAGCCATGTGAAATTGTGTTGACTGATATTCGTATGCCCGGTATGGACGGACTTGAGCTGCTCAAGCAGATTCGTGAACGTTGGCCAGCGATTAAGTGCCTCATATTGTCCAATCATGACGATTTCACTTATGTGCAGCAAGCACTTCGGCTAGGAGCAATCGAATATATCATCAAGCTGGCGATTGATCCTTCCGAATTAATGCTTAAGCTTCGCAGTATCAAGCAGCAGCTGCTGTTAGAGCAGCAAAAGATAAGCGATGTGGTTCAATTGGAATTCAAGGTCAATCAATATGGACGTGAGGTGAAGGAGAAGCGGCTTCGCGAGCTTATGCTGGGGCAATGCTCAAAGCGTGAGATTGAAGCTGTTTTTAAGGAATTTCGGATTCAAGCTTTTCATGCTCCAATATCTATTATTAATGTTCAAATCGAATCCTATGAGGATCTAATAGCTAGCAACCGTTTCCAGAGTGAACGGCTGCTGCATTTTACCGTGCAAAATGTGATTGCTGAAATATTAAAAAAATATGGAAACGGCGAGCTAGTCGAAATGGAAAACGGTAAATTTACAATTATCAAAGATGAGTTAAATATAGAAATGCTGCAGGAAATGCAAAGTGCAGTCTCGACGTTTCTCAAGTTATCCATCGGTTTCGGAGTTTCTCCGAGATTTGCAGATGTATATGAACTCTACCAAGCGTACGAAAAAGCGGAAGAATCGCTTAACTACCGGTTCTACTTGGGGCGTGGCTGTATTGTACAATACGAGCAGGTGCCAGAGTCGGATGATACTTTGTCCGAAGCCTGGCAGGAGGATGACTGGATAAAAAGGATTGACGAACAGAATGAACCTGCGATGCGCCAAGCTCTAAGTGAATGGACACTAGCTTCTTTAGCAGAAGCAAGGGTTCGTCCTTCGGTGCTGCGTGAGCAATGGGTGCGGTTGTTAAGTATATTTGCCCGTTGTCTTAAAGCGGAGGGCTGTGATATTTATTCGGTCACACTGCATAAAGGAAAGTATCCGTATCATGTCATTCGCCGCTCGGAAACCTTGCAGGATTTGACGGATTGGTTCATAGGTTGGATTCCGCTATATTTGCAATATAAGCGACAACACAGCAAGCAGAAGCTAAGAACAGAAATTCAAGCCGTTATTCAATCCATACTCGAACATTACAATTTGCCGTTAAAGGTGAGTGAGCTAGCGGCCAAGGTTGGGTTTACGGAAAATTATTTAAGCATTCTATTCAAGAAAGAAACAGGTGAAACAATCACGGATTATATGATCCATGTGCGAATGAAAAAAGCGCGCGATCTATTGAAAAATCCAGATAACAAGATTTATGAGATATCCGAACAAATTGGTTATACAGATCCGAATCATTTTAGCCGAACCTTTAAACAAATTGAGGGAATGTACCCAACAGAGTTTCGCAAGCTTTATTTGGGCAAGGCTCAATAGTGTTGAACTTCATAGAATTATGCAGACTTTAGCATGATTAAGCTGTTCTCTTAAAGCTGGATTTCATCTACGATTTAAGTAATCTTAAAGCGCAATTAAGATCACTCAATCAGAGAAGGGGATGGCAAAATGAAAAAAATTATCGGAGTTAGCTTTTCAATTGTACTTGCAGTTAGCGTGTTTTTAAGTGGATGTGGGAGCAGCGGAGACAAGAAAGTGGAGGAATCGACTGCGGCTGGAGCAACGAACGCTCCAAGTTCAGCAGCATCAACTAGTCCAGAAGCAGGCAAGCCTGTTTCATTAAAATTCTGGGGAGGCGTTCCACCTGAGAGCGGTCCGCAAAGTGCAGTGGATGCGTGGAATGCGGCTAATCCCAATATAAAAGTGGAATATGTGCGTTATGTGAATGACGATACCGGCAACCTGAAATTAGAGACAGCATTGCTATCAAATACGGATTCACCAGATATTTATATGACATATGGAGATGACAAAATAACTAAGCGGATGCAATCTGGAATGGCTGAGCCATTGGACGATTTAATCGCTGCAACTGGTTTTGATGTAGAAGGAATTATTGGCGCAGCGAATATCAAGAAATTTCCGGATGGCAAATACTATTACTTGCCTGCAAATAAGAACATTGGCTCCGTGCTTTTCAACAAAAGCGCATTAGATGAAGTTGGCGAAAAAATACCAACGGAATGGACATGGGACGAGTTCAGTGCTCTTGCGACAAAGCTGAATAAAGGCGAACGCAAAGGAACCATGCTGGACCCTCAGCTATCTTGGTTTGGAGACACCGTGCTGCAAACGTCCAAACCGGCCGATTGGCAAATTGCTGAGGACGGCAGTTCGAATTATAACAGCCCTGCTATGAAGAAAGGCTTAGAGCTGCAAAAAAATCTTGAGGATTCCGACGTCATGATTAAATATGCGGAAGCTGTTGCTGGTAAGCTGACGGTGCAAAATGAGCTTTTGACTGGAAAAGCTGCAATGGTTGCCTCAGCCATTTACATTATTCGTTATATTAAAGACATTAAAAGCTTCCCACATGATTTTCAGATTGCTTTTGCTCCTTATCCGCAATATGAAAAAGGTGGAAACGTGAACCCAGGCGGCGGTATGGGTGACTATATGTCCATTAATAAGAACAGTGCAAACAAAGAAGCCGCAATGAAATTCGTCAGCTGGTATTTGCAAGAGGGCAACATGTCAATGGTACCTGGAGGACGGATTCCAAGTAACAAAAAAGCAGATACTGCTAAGATCGCTTCCTTGCTAATTGGCGATGCGGGTAATTTAATTGATCAAGAATCGTTGCAAACTATGCTTTCTGGCAGCTTCACAAACCCTACAGGTTACAATGTTCCAGCACCAACGGAGCTGAAACAGATTTTCAAGGACGAAATGGAGAAATACTTGCTTGGAGCTCAGACTATCGATAAAACACTTGAAACCATGAAATCGCTTGCTGACACAACCATTAAGAGCGTTAAGAAATAAATGTGTTTGCTCCAAATTAATCAATAGTTAACTATCCTCTGGCTGAAATTCATGCCAGGGGATTTTTTTGCAATCAATTAAACTACAGAAACCTTCACTTTCAGCCTATTCTTTTTCTAATTATTGCTTGGTACAGTTAGATCAAATAAATATAAGAGGAGGCATGGCGAATGAAACGTCTATGGCATAATACCAAATTCAGAGAAAATTTAGCCGGTTATTTGTTCATTCTTCCCAACCTGTCGGGATATGTCCTATTTATCTTGCTGCCCATACTATTCAGTTTATATCTGGTTTTTAATGATTGGGAGTACTTAAAAGGTTTTTCCGGGATTCACTGGATTGGATTGGATAACTTCAAAGCTCTTGGAGACGACCCAAAATTCCTCAAGGCACTTAAAAACAATATCCTATTTACCGTCGTGAGCGTGCCTGCATCGTTGATTTTCGGATTACTGCTCGCTGTAATTTTAAACAAGTATGTGTTTTTCAAAAATATGTTGCGTACTTTTATTTTTCTGCCTTATGTAAGCAGTCTTGTAGCCGTTTCAGTTGTTTGGAGCATCATGTATAACGCTAGAACGGGACCGATCAATCAATTTCTGCACGCTATTGGGATTTCTCATCCGCCAGGCTGGCTTTCAAGCCCTCAGTCAGCACTTTACGCTATCATTATCATGTCGGTTTGGGTCACGATCGGATATGCAATGGTTATCTATCTAGCTGGCATCCAAGGGATACCGAAGGATTTATACGAAGCATCCGATATAGATGGCGCAACCAAGCTAAGACAATTCTTTCAAATTACAGTTCCTATGCTGACGCCAACTACCTTCCTAGTAATCGTAACCCTAATGATTTGGTCTTTTCAGGTTTTCGGACCTGTAGCAGTCATGACACAAGGTGGTCCCATCGACTCGACCATGGTGCTGAGCTATCATATTTACAAGCTAGCTTTTAGCTTTTATCGAATGGGGTACGCTGCAACGGTTTCATGGGTACTTTTTGCACTTATCTTCATTGTCACGCTAATTCAATGGCAATTCCAAAAACGCTGGCAGCAATATTTTTAATAAAGGGGGGCACCAATAATGGCTACTGTATTTACCGCCAAAGCTAACGGGTCACGTACATCATTGAAAGGGAAAACAAGGCCTATGTTAATTAAAATAGTACTGACTATTCTCATGGCTGGCTTTGCTATCCTGATGATTCTGCCCTACATTTGGATGATATCTACCTCATTTAAAGTCAACGGCGAGGTGTTCATATATCCCATCGAGTGGGTACCGAAGCATTGGAACTTTGATAATTACAAGCAGGTTTGGACAGGACCTAATCCATTCTACACTTACTACATAAACTCGATCAAAATTACAGCGATAACTGTTGTTGGCAACTTGTTAACTAGTGCGATGGCGGGCTATGCGTTTGCGAAAATTAATTTTAAAGGTCGACACTGGCTGTTCCTGATGTACCTATCAACGATGATGATTCCGAGTCAGGTCTTATTGGTCCCGCGATTCATTTTGTTCGACTGGATGAAATTAATCAATACCCAATATTCACTTATCCTACCAGGCTTGTTTACTGTATTTGGCACATTTCTGATGCGACAATTTTTCAGTACACTGCCCAACGAATTGCTTGAAGCTGCACGTGTGGATGGAGCCGGTTATTGGCGGACGTTTTGGCAGATTTGTTTGCCGCTAACCAAACCAGCCTTTGTCACCTTGCTTATTCTAACCTTTACTTGGCATTGGAATGATTATGAGAACCCGTTGATTTTTCTGCGTGATAAATCGCTGTACACGATTCCGTTGGGTCTGACCAACTATGTGGAAGAGAACGGGACCAACTATGTGCTTACGATGGCTGCTTCCGTTTCCGCATTAGTGCCTCTGTTGATTATTGTGGTCATCTGTCAGAAATGGTTTGTTGAAGGGATTGCCAGCACGGGTTTGAAGGGATAACATTCATTAATAAAGCAGGTGCTAGATGGAGGAATTTCTTCATCAGTCGCCTGCTTTTTATTGACGAAATAAAATAAAGTTTTCTATAATAAAAATATAGAATACGAATCTTTAAGGAGGAAAACCAATGTCTATTTTCAAAGTGGAGCATAAAAACCCGGAGGGCTTATTCTTATCAAAAGCATTTAGTCAAGCGATTACCGTAAGTGGAAACGCAAAAACAATTTATATAGGCGGACAAAATGCGATTAATTCAACAGGTGATCTGATTGGAGCTGGTGATTTGGAATTGCAGACAAAGCAGGCGCTTAATAAT
Source organism: Paenibacillus psychroresistens (assembly GCF_009728935.1). Classification (GTDB taxonomy): domain Bacteria; phylum Bacillota; class Bacilli; order Paenibacillales; family NBRC-103111; genus Paenibacillus_AC; species Paenibacillus_AC psychroresistens. Next base: position 2,757,585 of record NZ_CP034235.1, read on the forward strand.
ATCGCAACTATTTTAGCTTCTGAAAATGCAAGTTTCGCCAATCTGGTTAAACTAAATATCTATTTAGTTAGTGGAAGCGACCCGCGAATTGGTTACAAAGCATTCCAAGAGGTGACTGGTTTATTAGATAATCCACCTTTGGTCACCGTTCTATTTGTTTCGGAATTTGCGCGTCCATCTTGCCTTCTTGAAATAGATGGAATTGCTGTCATTGAAGATAAGGACTAAGTTTGTATCTTATAATCTATGATGCACGCAAAAGTTTTGCTCGCTTAGGCTAATCGTTCATCCAGTTTCGCAGCTTTTTCCGATAATCGTTGGGGGTATAACACGTTTTTTTCTTGAACAGTCTGCTGAAATAGTTAGCATCTTTATACCCGAGTTGATATGCAATTTCTGCTACTTTTTCTGTGCTGGAAAGCAATCGCTTTTCGGCTTGTTCCATTTTGAATTGGTGGATAAAGGTTAGCGGAGGCATTCCAGTGGAATCTATGAACAGTTTGCGCAAATAAGATTCGCTTATTTGGACGACTCCGCAAAGCTCTGCCAAAATGGGGGTGATCTCAGGCTGTAAGGAAATATATTCAATTACTGCTTGGACACGTGGATCGAGATTTGGCAGCAGCTTAGTATCATTAAATTGAAAGTATTGATTGAACATTATCGCAAGCAAACGCTGTAAATTGGATTGAAGCAGCATAGCTTGGGCGAAGGAGCTATCGGTCGATTCCCTCAGCATACTGCGGATTACAGGCTCTATTATTGTCATATCATAAGCCGGATACGCGATCGGCAGCTTAAAGATGTCTGACCAGATCCGCCCTTTCAATAAACTAAGCTCAGCAGCGAAGTTAATGCTGATTATCCCGATTTGCGAAGATACCGCATGGCCAGTTATCACCGATTGGGGCGGGAGGAAGATCAGCTGACCTGCTTTCGCTTCGTGGTTGATCCCATTAATCGAAAATCGAATTTCCCCTTCCTCCATATACCAGATTACGGCATGCATAATCTGTCTGGAGGGAATCCGCCAGGTATAGTCAAATTTATAGGGAGTAATATGCAGGAAGGTAAGCTTTAATGAGTTCAGTAATAACTGATAAGACGAATTCATGTTCACAGTAAGCTCCCGTCATTTATTCGATTCTTATTCATAGCTTCACCTGTTATTCTGTTGGAACAATACCTATAATTTCATCATTTAGATGATGGTGATCTTCTCCGCGCACCAGAAAGGTTTTAATTCTTGAAGTATCCCCACCCCATTCTGCGACTTTAAACTTCACCTCAGGCGTTGTATAGCGAACGGAAAAAGCTACTCTAGGGATATTACTGTTGTTGATATCGGATCCATGAAAAGTGGCTTCGTTGAAGAAACTGATCTGCCCTGGAGACATCTCCAAATCGATGGCTTTTGATTCATCAACGAGCTCGGATGCAATCCCTTGCGCAAATGCGCTGTTGTCATTTCCCAAAGCAACATGCTCAACATGAGTTTTATGTGTTCCGGGTATGACACGCAAACAGCCGTTTTCTTGCAAGGAGAAACCAAGGCTCATCCAGGCTGTGGCATTGATTGCAGGCTCCATAGGCCAATAATTAATATCTTGATGCCATGGAATGAATTTTCCATTGCCAGGTTCCTTGTACCAGAAATGCATCGCCCAAAGCACAATATTTTCACCCAATATTTCTGTGATCGCATTGACAATACTCGGGTGAGTGGCAAGCTCGTACGCCCACTGATACTTGTGATGCCAGGCTGATAATTCTAGCCTAGTCGGTCCTGGAGTAAATTTGGATTGGCCAAGCACTTTGAAAAATTCATTGTAATACATTTCCGCTTCTTCGAGCGTTAAACCCCGAACAGGTCCGCTATAGCCTTCATCCTCGAATTGTTTTTTTGAAAAAAGCTGCCCTTTTGTAATCATTTGATCCACTCCTTTGATTTTCTCGTGTCTACAATTCAATTGTATAGCAAGAAAGTAAAAGAGATTAGCCACTAAACCCACTATTTATAGCACAAAACGCTTTTTTAAACCCGATATGCTTTGCGAAAAGCGGAAGGGCTTATTTTCATTTTTTTCGAGAAAACTCTGCTGAAGTAGAAGCCATTCTCATACCCACAATTATCTGCAATTTGATCTAAAGGTAAATCCGTTTCCATAAGCATGTTTTTTGCTTTTTGCAGCCGAATGGATGTAAGAAAATCCATCGGCGTACAGGCGAAGGCGCGGAAGAATTGTCGAGTCAATTGAACAGGGCTGAGATCTAAGGAATCTGCTAATGATTTCAGGCTAAGCGTGTTTTCTGCATATTGACTTAAATATTCGGCAGCTTTATTCATAAGGTGGTCATCCGAAGCAATTTCTGTGAAAGAAAAGGTATGGTTCATCTCTTCACAGTGCAGCAGCCAGATATCTTTAAGGATGTGATTTTTCAGATTTTGATCGGCTGGAGTAAATTGTTCAGCTTTTTTTCGCAGGTAATAATAGTTGGATGATAGTCGTTTGGTATCATGCAAATGAATCTTGCCCATAAAGATATTTTCCTCCGTAAACATATCCAAGGGTTCGTTTTCCCACGTGAATAGAATAAAGTGGAAGGATAACGGACTTGTAATTGTTCGTTTAAAAGGCACATGAGGAGGACAAATGACAATTTCTCCGTGGGAGGCAACTCCCGTTGAAGCAGCAATCTCAAATTCAAAGCTTCCATCTTCCACTGCAAACATGGACCATTGGGAGTACGTATCAACTGCCAAAGCAAAATGCTCCTTTTGATGCCAATAATGATGAAGGCTAAACTTGGGAATTAAACTTGATCGATCGATCATTGTGGCCTTCTCCTTGGAAATAAAGTATATGTTCTATAATAATACAAAGTTGAAGTTCTTGCACCAGCATTTGCTTTTTTATAGTTAGCATTGGAAAAAAAGCTTTTACTTTGGTAGTGTTATTAGATACAAAAACCAAAGGAGATCGATGACTTGGATTTTCTTTTTAAAGAGTTCAGTGATAATCATGAGATATCGGTTTACGATACTGCGGAGTTATTCGGCGAGAAGGGGAATTTCCGTGTCTTGCAGTTTTCAAAAAGAGCTATTCAAGGTGCTTTGGATTTAAGTAATCCACAGCGGATTGTCTTTGAATATCCGCGGGCAATCATTCATTTAATGGAGTTTAACAATTCTTCCTTCCAAGATGTATTCGTTATCGGACATGGGATTGGAACGATCTCCGGCCATTATACAGAGCAGAGATTTAAAGTAGCAGAACTGGATAATACTGTAGTGGAGCTGAGTAAGCAATATTTTGGTTATCGCAAGGATGATGTAATAGTCGGCGACGGACGTCAAATTCTGGAGAATGAAGCACCACAGGCTTATGATTATATTATTCTGGACGCTTTCACTGAAAAAGGAACCCCCATCCACTTAACATCCAGGGAATTTTTTAGAATAACGCGAAAAAAGCTTAATCCCCAAGGAGCTATTATCTTGAATTTAATTGGCAGAGGCGGGAATGACAAGCTGCTTAATGCGATCCACACGACTCTGCGTGAAGAGTATTCCTATACTAAATCGTTTTCACTCCCTTCAGAAGGAGTAACAGATATCAAAAATATCATTTATATAGGCAGCAATAGGCCAATTGGGATGCAGGATCGTCATATGGCGGGTTTTGTAGAGATCAAACTTGGCGAAGGACATATTATTAGAGACAATAATTAGGTCAACAAAGCAATTAGCTTCTTAGGTGCTTTAGCCAAAAAAGCATCTCCAATAACACTGGCTATTTCTTCCCATGCTGCATCACGGTCCAAACGTAGACCAATCCAGCCTAAATGTCCGACATAAGCGGGAATATAATAGATGTTAGGCTGCGATTCCACAAGCATCATTTGGACGCCTGACGGCGCTGCACACCAAAGAGCGATCTTCCCATCCCCATGATGGTTTCTGTGATACTGGACAAAGGACTTTTTATCCTTAATGAAGAATGTAGGAGCCCCATGACTCGTGCGTTCACTGGAACCAGGCAATGAAAGACATAATTCTCTTATACGCTCGAACAATGCTTTATCCTCTATAGAATCGAAAACTTCCTCATTCATTTGATCCATGATTTACATCCTCTCTTCTAACAATTATATGCCTATTCTACTTTCTCTTATTTTACAGCAATCTGTCACATTTTTGTCGTAATTATTCAAATTATTCTAAAAAATCTTGACTAATTCCGAGCTATTGAGTAGGATATCTAAAGAGCATTATAAAGTTTTAAACACAGGGGAGAGAGAAACATGAAAAAAACGATTATCTCAATTATGGCCTTAGCATTTATCCTTACGGGCTGTGGAAAAGATGAGGCACCAGCGGCTTCTACGAATACAGCGGCTGAAACTCAAGCTCCGGTAGTTAAATCGGACAAAAAAATCATTCTAATTACGCCTGAAAAAATTGGTTTAAATCCTTTCTTTGCGCAAGAAGATGAAGGTGTGAAAAAAGCGGCAGCAGAATTTGGTGTTGAAGTGAAGACTGTTGAATCAACGGATGCTAGTGCGATTGAACAGAATCTACGTGCGGCTGTAGCAGAAAATTATGATTTAATTATTACTAGTTCATTTGAATCTGAGGATGCTTTGAAGAAGGTAGCTGCAGAGAACCCGACGAAGTCATTTGCAATTATTGATACCGTTGTTGATCTGCCAAACGTTAGAAGCGTTGGATTCCGTGAGCATGAAGCTGCTTATTTGCTAGGAGCTGCTGCAGGTTTTGCTACCAAGAAGAACATTGTAGGGATGGTTGCTGCCATGGATATTCCCTTAATCAAGAAATATACAGTAGGGTTTGCAGAGGGCTTGAAATCAACGAACCCGGATGCTGAATTTATTGTTAACTATGTAGGAAGCTTTACAGACCCCGTTAAGGCTAAAGAGCTTGCTCTAACGCAATTCTCACAGGGTGCTGACTTTATTGCTGCAGCTTCTGCTGTTGGAGATTTAGGTGTTTTTGAAGCAGCTAAAGAAAAAGGCTTTTTTACTTCAGGACAAGATATCGATCGTACGGTTTCCGATCCTGAGCATATCGTGCTTTCACAGCTTAAGGGTACAGATACTGTTGCTTATCAAACAGTTAAAGATTTTGTTAATGGTACATTCGAATTTGGTGCTGTGGCTTATGGGTTAAAAGAAGATGGCGTTGGTTTGACATTCGTCACAAAAGATAGCAAATCCGCTTTAAGTCCATTTATTGGGCAAGAGAATGTTGATAAAGTAAAAGCAATCAGAGATGACATCGTTTCTGGAAAAATTACTGTAAAGAACCCGTTAGAATAATATTCCTAAATAATCGAATAGTAAACAAGGAGCTGTCTACGGTGACGTAGGCAGTTTCCTCATGGTGCGCCCAGTGTGGGCGCTATCTTGGTTTTAAGGTATAATTAATTCTAGTGAGAATTATTTCTATGAGTGGAAGAGAGAGGAGCACAAGTTGTTATGTTGCTTCAAATGAGTCAAATTACTAAGTCATACGGAGCGTTGCTGGCTAACTCGAATGTGGATTTCTCATTGCGACAAGGTGAAATTCATGCTTTAGTCGGCGAAAATGGGGCAGGCAAGACAACGCTAATGCGAATTCTTTATGGGATGGAGCAGCCTACGAGCGGTGTAATCCATTTACAGGGTAAGCCTGTGATTATTACAAATCCAATCGAAGCGATTCATCATCGAATTGGCATGGTGCATCAGCATTTTATGCTCTTTTCTTCTTTTACCGTAGCGGAGAATATTGTGATTGGCAATGAACCTACTTCAGGCTTAAAGTTTGATCGTAAGGAAGCCGTACGGAAGGTTGAAGCCTTATGTGCCCAATATCGCATGCCGATCGATCCAATGAAGAAGCTGGGAGACTGCCCGCTTGGCTTGCAGCAAAGAGTAGAGATACTTAAGGTGTTGTATCATGGAGCAGATATTATCATTTTGGACGAGCCTACAGGAGTTTTGACTCCTATTGAAGCTAAGGAGCTTATCGTCGTAATGAAAGGCTTGGCCAGCCAAGGTAAAAGCTTTATTATTATTACTCATAAATTAAATGAAGTGATGGAAGTGGCGGATAGAGTCACCGTTTTGCGTGACGGTAAGGTTACAGGGACTCGCGATATAACAGCCACTAATGTGGAAGAGTTATCTCGTCTAATGGTAGGAAGAGAGTTAATTAACTTAACCCCTCAAGCAGCTGCAATTGGCAAAACAGTTCTCGAAGTTAAGGATATAATTTTAAAAGGTAATAAAGGAAAACGATTATTAGATCAAATAAATCTCGAAGTTAGAGCTGGAGAAATTGTCGGTATTGCCGGTATTTCTGGTAATGGACAGTCCGAATTGATTCAATGTATTGCAGGCATGCAGCCGATTGATCAAGGTCAAATTCGTTTGTTGAACCAAAATATAGTCGGTCGCTCTGTACGTGAAGTTAGAGATCTGGGACTTGCACATATTCCAGAGGACCGTTATCAGCTAGGTGCCGCTAAAGAGGGAACTGTGCTTGAGAATGGGATAATGGGTTATCATAGGAAAAGTAGTCGTTACGGTTTATTGCAAGGGAAATTGTTGCGAGATAAGGTAAGCCGCTGGATCAAGCAGTTTCAAATTAAAGCAGGGGCACAAAGCGTCAAAGTAAAATTCCTATCCGGCGGGAATCTGCAAAAGCTGATCGTTGCTAGAGAAATCGATCGAAATGAACCTTTTTTAATTGCGGCTGAGCCAACGCGTGGCGTAGATATCGGTGCTATGGAGCTGATCCATGCGGAGCTGCTGAAAAAGCGCGATCAGCAAGGAGCCATATTATTGATTTCCTCGGAATTGACGGAAATTCTCAAGCTTTCCGATCGTATCCTTGTGATGTATGAAGGTAAAATAGCAGGAGAGCTATCCGCAGAGAATGCAACAGAAGAGCAAATCAGTTTATGGATGGCGGGAGGTGATTCTCATGCTTAATTGGAAGGCATTTCTACAGGCATGGATTCAACCGCTTATAGCAATCTGCATCGGACTGGCTGGGGGAGCCATCGCAATCGCATTGATTGGCGGCAATATTCCCGATACTTTTGCACAGATGTGGCATGGCGCGTTTGGTAATTTTTATTTTTTTACTAATACGCTAACCCGTGCTACTCCACTTATTCTCGTCGGATTAGGTGTATCCATCGCGTTTCGTGCCGGTTTTTTCAATCTGGGCTCAGAGGGGCAGATGATATTAGGAGCATTAACAGCTGCCCTAATTGCCCTTTACCTGCCAGGACCTGCGCTGATTAAAGTAATTGCTGCTGCCTTAGGCGGCATTGTCGCTGGAGGTGCTTGGTCAGCTCTTGCTGGCTGGCTTGATGCACGTTTTGGGATGAATTTAATTATCACAACATTGCTGCTCAACTATATCGCTGCGCTTTTTGCAGGATATATTGTGGCTTATCCATTAATGGACAAAACAGGCTCTGCGGCCTTGGCTCAAACAAGAATGATTGATAAAAGCCTTTGGCTGCCCAAGCTGTTTCAAGGTATGAGCATGCATGCAGGCTTTATCGTTGCTGTTGCACTTGCTATACTGCTTTTCTTATTCATCAAGTACACTGTGATGGGATACGAAATTAGAATGCTTGGGTATAATCCATTGTTTGCAGCTTATGGTGGAATTAAGCGCGGTAAGCTCATGTTTGTCAGTATGTTTGCAAGCGGCGGTTTTGCTGGTTTAGCTGGGGCAATCGAAGTATTAGGTGTGCAGTATCGTTATGTCGATGGAATGGTATCCGCTCCAGGTTATGCCTGGTCTGGAATTATGGCGACATTGCTTTCTGGCTCCCATCCGCTTGGGACAGCCTTATCTGCCGTTTTGCTTGCTGCCTTGCAAACAGGTGGAATGGGCGTCGAACGGAATACGAATATTCCGCTTGAAATATCAAGTGTGATCCAATCCCTGCTTATATTGTTCATTACGGCTAAATTCAGCTATAGCTTCTGGAAACGCAAGAAAGGGGGCAAGGGTCATGCAGCATCTTCTTGATGTTTCCTTATTTAATTCAATGATTCGGATGGTTGCTCCTATCTTGCTCGCAGCATTAGGCGGAGCGATTTGTACACGAGTTGGCTTGTTTAATGTAGCTTTGGAAGGCTTTGTGCTGGTAGGTGCATTTGCAGCGATCGTGGGAAATCATTTCACAGGCAATGTTTTTTTAGCTGTGCTGATTGCAATTGCTGTAACGGTGCTCTTTTCGTTGGTTTTTGCTTATATTAGTATTCATCTGCAAGCCAATGTTATTATAGTAGGGATTTCATTTAACTTTCTAGCACTTGGGTTGACTGCATTTTGCTTAAGAGCGTTCTTCCATGTCAAAGGTGCATTTTACGATAAAGATATGGTTGGGCTGCCGAAATGGGACATACCCTTAATTAAAGATATTCCTGTTCTTGGCGGCATTGTATCGGGTCACACACCGCTGATTTATCTAGCATTTCTGCTTGTATTCGCTTTGCACTACTTCTTCTTCAAAACAGTGCTTGGCTTCCGCTTAAAGGCAGTAGGAGAGAATCCGGTTGCAGCTAAAAGTATCGGGATTAATGTAAATCGGATGCAGTATATGGGTATATTGCTTTGTGGAGTGTTTTGTGGATTGGCTGGAGCGCAGCTTTCATTGGGTCAGGTTACCTTATTCACGGAAGGAATGACCGCTGGTAGAGGGTTTATCGCGTTAGTAGCAACTATGCTGGGGCAAGCTAACCCGCTTGGTGTGATGGCTTCTAGTCTGTTATTTGGTTTAATGGATGCTTTCAGTATTCGATTGCAGGGTTTTTCGCTGCCTACACATTTTACGCAAATGCTGCCTTATGTTGTAACCTTGCTAGCCATGCTAGTTTTTCGGAAAAATAACTTCAAAGAAGATGCGCAGAAATTGAATGGAAGCTCTCGATAAATCAATTATGCTTACGAAGTGAGTTTGCCAAGGCAATCTCTTAGGAGGATAAAAAATGAACAAAGCAGATCGAATCAAACAAATGAAGGTTCCTACAGGCGATGCTTCGCTTTCCGATAGAGTTCCACCAGGGCAAATGGTCACGGATCGCTTTCCCATTCTCCATGAAGGGGAAGTGCCAGAGTATGATCTGGCGGAATGGTCTTTAAGAATCTTTGGCGAAGTTGAGAATGAGACAATCATTAGCTATGAAGATTTATTGGCGCTGCCCCAAACACAGGTTTCTTGCGATATTCATTGTGTGACTCGCTGGTCCAAGCTTGATACCGTATGGGAAGGGGTATTATTCCGTGATCTTCTTAAGGCGCTTCATGTAGAACCAAAAGGCAATTATGTGATGCTGCATGCTGCTAATGATTACGAAACTAATGTACCTTTAGAGGATCTTATGGGGGATCAGGTTCTGCTGGCATTTAAATATGATGGAAAGCCTTTGACTGGAAAACATGGATTTCCGCTTAGGTTACTAGTACCCCACCTATACTTTTGGAAAAGTGCCAAATGGATTCAAGGAATTGAGTTTATGAAGCAAGACCGTGAAGGCTTCTGGGAGCAAAATGGCTTTCACAACGTAGCTGATCCCTTTAAAGAACAACGTTTCTCAGGCGAGTTTATAGACATACCAGAAGATGAATGGGTTAAAAAAGAGTTTGATTGATAGATGAAAAAAGATCAGGCTATACTAGAGCGTGGTCTTTTTTTATTTTTGTCGCCTGGACGACATTTTACATAAACCATTTGTGATAATATTCTTATAACGCATCAGAATAGTCGGAATAATGATTGAAATAATCAGGACTTAAAGAGGTGGATTAAAGTTGGATTCAATTATGGATCAAGCTGATTTTCAGGAATTGGATAGTATTAAAGCAATCATTCTCAGTGCCTTCCATACCTATGGCGTCACAAAAACATATAAAAAGAATGAATTCATCTTTCAAGAGAATGATCCACCCCAGGCAGCCTATTATGTGGACTTAGGTTTGATCAAAATTTCGCAGTCCTCGCAGGAAGGACAAGGGATTACGCTATTTCTGCGTTATGCCGGTGAGATTTTTGGCAATGCTGAGCTGCTGACGAATCTTCATCGCAAAAGGTATGCAAAGTGTTTGGTAGATAGCCAAATCATTTCGTTGGATGCACGCAAATTCCTCGAATTAGCGAAAGGTGATGCGGAATTTGCCTACTCCCTAGCCGTCATTGGTGCACGAAGACTTTTGCAGACGCAGAATGTGGTTGAAGCTCTAATTAGTCGGCCTGTTGCTTGGAGATTAGCTTGGTTTTTGGGACAAATGGGTAAGCAAAAAGATGGCGTCCTCGAGGTGCAGCTCCAGCTAAGTCATGAGGAAATATCTTATGTGATTGGTTGCAGTAGGCAAACCGTTACAGAGATATTAAACAAGTGGCGTGAAGATGCACGGATTGATTATACGAAGAAGAAAATTACAATACTTGATCCGAGCCGTTTTTTTCAATGTAATTTGTGAATGTTTCACATTTTACTGTCTTACATTTCTAGGCAAACGCACCGTCTTCCTGTGGAAGAACGGCGAAGTCGTTTACCCGAGCAAACATTTAATCCTGAAGCAAGCTGGAAGGTGAACTGATGATAGAAATTAAAAACGTAAGCAAAACTTTCACACAAAAAAAGGGGAAGTCCTATGTTGCCCTAGATCAGGTTTCCTTTGCCGTAGAAAAAGGTGAGTTTGTTTCTTTGGTTGGTCCTTCAGGCTGTGGGAAATCAACTTTATTGAATCTAATTGCTGGTTTTGAGACGGAGTATGAGGGAAAGATTGAAGTTAATGGTGAGAAAGTAACAGCACCGGGACCGGATCGGGTTGTTGTTTTTCAAGAGCATGGCTTGTTTCCTTGGCTGACCGTACTGGACAATGTTGCATTTGGATTGAAGCAAAAAGGAATGTCGAAAAAAGATCGTTACGAGCTCGCCTCTGAACAAATCAAAGCAGTCCATCTCAGCAAGTTTGTTGATCGTTATCCGCATGAGCTTTCCGGTGGGATGAAGCAACGTGTTTCAATTGCAAGGGCGCTCGTCATGGATCCTGACATTCTCTTAATGGATGAGCCTTTCGCTGCTCTTGATGAGCAAACACGCTATATTCTACAGAAGGATTTAGAAGAGATTTGGCAGAAGACGCATAAAACGATTTTGTTTATAACCCATAATATTCGTGAAGCGGTAATTCTCTCGGAGCGTGTATTGGTTATGGCTACACAGCCAGGCAGAATTAAAAAGGAATTCGCTGTACAGGCGGCTAGACCTCATGATATTGGAGATCCCTTGATTCATTTTCTAGAAAGTAAAATTATGGAGACTCTCACAGATGAGCTGGAGAAGGTTGTAAGAGAGGAGATGGGAAATGAATACAGCATTAAGAAGAATAATCTTTCTGATCCTCCTGCTGATAGCTTGGGAGATGGGATATAGAATTTTTAATTGGGGCTGGAAGTTTCCTTCTCCACTGCAAACCTATCAAGCCTTCTATGATGGATTTACCGACGGACATTTGCTGGGCGCGATAATTTCTAGTCTGCGTCGATTGTTGATCTCCTTTGTTATTGCGATCGGGATTGGAACGTTGCTCGGATTTCTATTTGCTCGCTATCGCTTTTTTGACGAGACTTTCGGGTTCTTGGTCGTGGCACTGCAGACGGTTCCGAGTATTGCTTGGCTGCCCTTTGCGATCATTTGGTTTGGGCTTAATGATACGGCCGTGATTTTTATTACAACGATTGGTGCAACCTGGACAATGTCCATGGCAAGCCGAACGGGTATTATGAATATCTCCAAAATCCATCTAAGAGCGGCTCAAATGATGGGTACAGGAAACGGATTTCGGATGTTCTTCCAAGTCATGGTTCCAGCATCTTTTCCACATTTAATTACAGGGGTTCGTGTCGCTTGGGCATTTGCTTGGCGTGCGTTAACAGCAGGAGAGCTGATTGCCAAAGGCTTGGGACTTGGCCAAACGCTGCAGGACAGCCGAAGTATTGGGGATACAGCCACCATTCTTTGTGTGGTCATTATCATTGCGGTCATTGGCACGATCTCTGATCATCTTTGCTTTAAACGCTTTGAGGATAGAATTATGACACGATATGGTTTACATTCAGCTAAATAATACCTATAAAATATGATGGAGGAACAGCTATGAAAAAGCTTTTAGGCTTAATAAGTATAGTATTGATATTCACATTGGTCATCTCTGCATGTGGCAGTAAGAAGGACTCAGCAGGTGATAATATAACGGTTAAAATCGGGATTCTCAAAAATGTTACGCATGCACCGGGGTTTGTTGCTTTACAGAATGGCTATTTTCAAGATGCTTTCGGCAAAAATGCCAAAATTGAAGTCACTGCTTTTGACAATGGATCTGATTTCTCTACAGCTATGGCAACTAACCAAATCGATTTGGGCTTTGTAGGTCCAGGGCCCGCAATCAATCAATATTTGAAAAGCAAAAACTTTCGTGTAATCTCAGGTTCGAATAATGGAGGAGCTGTCTTGATTGCCCGCAAAGATGCAGGAATTAGTTCGGTGAAGGATCTAGTTGGCAAGACAGTAGCAATCCCGACAAAAGGCAGCACGAACGAAATTTCACTTCGTTTGTTGCTCCAGCAGGAAGGCTTAAAAGTCTCAACCGATACATCTGGCGTGCAGATTATTACACGAGCACCTGCAGATACCTTGGTAGCGATTCGTCAAAAAGAAGTGGATGCTACGTTGATCCCAGAGCCATGGGGTACGCAAATGGTCCAGGAAGGAATTGGCCAGGTATTAGTCGATTGGGATAAAATCCCGCCAAATGACGGCAACTATCCACTAACCATTCTATTAGCTAGTGATGATTTCCTTAAGGATCATCGTGATTTAGCTAAGAAAGCCATTCAGGCTAATCTAGACGGGATTAAATTTATTAAAGAAAATCCGGATAAAGCCTACGATCTAGTTAGCGCTGAGCTTAAAGAGCTTACTGGTAAAGGGATGGATGTTAAATTGATCAAGGCTGCTTTAGATCATTTGAATTTAACGGATGAAGTTAGTTTAGATGTCATTAAGACAATGGCTAAGGTTTCTTTTGACGCAGGATATATCAAAGGAATTAAGGAAGATGAGCTAGATTTAAGCAAATTTATTGATTCATCCTTATTGGATGAAGTGAAAGCATACAAATAGGAGGCCGTTAAATTGCAAATTCAAGCTCAAGAAAAGCTACTGCCGGATTTTCATGAGAATTTAAAGGTTATTTTATTAGGAACAGGTACACCTCGAGCCTTCTATGGTAGAGCCAAGTCTAGCGTAGTTGTATTGGCCGGGGAGAAAGCATTCTTGGTTGATTGCGGCGGTGCTGCGGTGGATCAATTAATTAAAGCGGGTGTTATGCCGCAAAGAATCTCAGACGTTTTTTTCTCCCATCATCATAGTGATCATAATTCAGGCTTTTTCGATGTATTTATTTCAAGCTGGCGGACACATGTAATTGCTGATCGAGTATTTGAAGGTCGCTCCGTTCCGATGAATGTCTACGGACCAACTACGACCAAAGAGATTATCGGTAAAATGCGTGCATCGTTCGATTTTGATGCTAATCTAAGAGTAAATTATAATCTTTCTGCGGAAGCTGCCGCTAATATCAACTATCATGAGAGCAATGAAGGTGTTGTTTATGATCAGGATGGTATTAAGATTACAGCCTTTGAGGTCGATCACAAGCCCGTTTACCCTGCGATTGCTTATAAGTTTGAGTACAAAGGGAAATCAGTGGTTATCTCCGGAGATACGATTCCTGTTGATAATATGGTTAAATACAGCGAGGGTATCGATCTGTTAATTCATGAATCCTATAATAAAGCCTGGCTGGACGCGCTAATCACCAAGTTTCCAGAACAAGCCGCTTCACTCTCTAATCCAGCTAAATATCACTCGACTACACATGAAGTAGCTGAAATCGCACAAAAGGCTGGGGTTAAGCATCTTGTATTAACTCATCATATCCCAGCTCCGGCAGCGTCGATTGAAGCAGAAGCTGAGTATAGCGAGGGTATGTCAAAGATTTACCCTGGTAAAATCACGATGGGACGCGATTTAATGGAGTTTGAGCTTTAATAATCATAATTATGTTTCATAACTGAGAAATTGGTTTAAGTAGTATTGTGGGAAACTTATAATAGCTACACTTACTGAGTTTAATAAACTTTGCAGAGGAGTGCTGATATGATCAACACAAAACTAAGATATGAAACGGATGAGATTGCCATGGAATCCGGAAAGTTTATGTGTAAAGCAGGAATTTCTAAGGAGTTTAACAAAGGTGATGTTTTCCCGGTTTGCCCGATTTCACATAGAGATACAACTTGGGAATTGGTTAACTGACATTAAGTTGTGTTTCCCACCTGAGCAGGACTACACAAAAGGTAATTTACTTTATGTGTAGTCTTTTTATTATGTTTTTTAGTCTATAAGCAGCATTCAAATTTTTGTTATTATCTGTTATGATACATATAGTATCAGACAATATACTTTACTCGAGGTGAAATGATGGTAATGGCGATAAAAATTATTTACAGTTTGGTTTTTCCACCGGCAATATTTGTTATTTTAGTGTTTGCTTTATCGATTTATTTTTATTTAAAACCAGCTACACGAAAACTATCCTATTTCTTATTCTTTGTTTCTATTATGTTCTATCTATCCACATGCAGCTTTGTTGGCGATAAAATGGTTAGCGACGTAGAAAACCAATATCCATTTCCGAGCAGTATTACGGGTGATAGTATTGTGATGCTTGGGCAGGGAGCGCGTGGCGAAGTAATTACCGTAGATGGTAAAGGGGAGCTAACGAGTGAAACCGCGGTTAACGTTATTGCGACCTTAAAGCTGTACAATTCGTTGAAGCTGCCGATTATCTTATCCGGTGGTGCTCCAGAGGGTGCAAAGGGCGCAGGGAACGAGTCACAGCTATCCAAAAGAGATCTGCTAGCCATGCAAGTCCCAGAAGATAAAATTTATATGGATGATAAAAGTCGCACTACCCAAGAGAATGCTAGAAACGCAAAGGTTATTCTCAATCAATTGGGCTTGAAGCATCCGATCTTGGTCACATCTTCCACACATATGTCAAGATCCGTAGAGCTGTTCAAAAAAGAGGGTATTGAAGTACTAGCTCTTCCCACTCAATATGAGGCTCCTAAAAAGGAGCAGCATGATATTTTTGATTTTATCCCTTCGGTCAATGGGGTTTCGCTTGTGCGAATAGGCTTAAAAGAAATTGTCGGTAAATTTCAATAATTGGCTTAAATCATTTTAATTTGATTCGTCGCTGCCAATGTTTTGAGTACGGACATGATGTGATCTTTTTCATTCTCAGGTTCCTCAAATTTGATGCCGTAGTAGTTTAAATCCAGCTCGCTGGATTGCCATCTAACCGTTCCGGATATGGAAACAGGCTCAGGCTCGTTAATAATATCAATCGATATCAGTACTTCAACTAAATTGGATTGTGTATTCAGATTTAGATCTGAAGTGATTCTACAGCCAAATTTACTAACGTCCTCCAGAGTGATCTCTGCATCCTTATTAATATTTATTTTCTTTTTATTGATACTAGTTATTGTAAATACACAGTTAAACGGTTCAACTAATTTATATCTAAAAGGTGTTTTTCTGCGGTTTGTGTTCATTGAACACCTCCATGTTGGTAATAGGTATAATTAAAATTATAGTTAATAAACAAAATTTAGCAATATGTATTTATTAATTTACGCTAAATTAGTTTTTTTAAACTTCATTATGACCAAGTAAATAATGAATAAAAGTGGGATGTAGGCGAAAATGAAATAGAATCCAAGGTTTGAAACGAAGCGTTGATAACTATCAATTTTCACACGTTCATGGAAAGTAAGAGCAATAATGTAGAGTGTTACCAGGAAAAAGGCTAGTGAAAGACTGGGTTTAATGGTTGTGACTTTTTTCAAAATTCTTGTACAGCACCATAGAGGAATACAAATGGACGGGATAATGACGATTAACCACATAAAAATGAATAAATACTCAAACCTTTCCATAAAAGAAAATTCAATGATTTTTGCCATGGTCAATGTGGGCCAAAGCGTATGCTGCAGCTGGCCTAAGCTGAAATACAATATGGTGATTACGATTATTACAACATACTTTAAAGTTGTGAAAAGCAAGGCGAAATGTGCCCATTTGCTGGTTTTTTCAGGAGATTTTAGAAAAGGGAAATAAATAAGTAAAGTATCGAAACTGATATAGATAATACACGACGATTTAGCGGCTTTGAACAAATCCTCAATAGAGTGATTAAATAGAGGAAATAAATTACCGAGTGCTGAAGACTGAGTGTGGGAATAGAAACCAAACATAAATAACGTGGAAATCACTACGGCAAAAAAAACAAAATCCAGATAATGCTCTGAAGCCTCCGGAAATTATATAATAAAACATACTAATCAAGAGCAATGCCATTTCCCAGGTTTTGAGGCTTGGAAATACCCATACTTGGATGATGCCCATGTAGGTCTGGAGAATATCTAGAGCCCTCATGAAAAAGTAGCCCACCATAAGTAAAGAAATGACATTTCCCAAGATTCTGCCGAAGAGTATACGGTGTAAATCAATTAAATCCTTAGCGGGATGACCCAGCATCTTATAAATCATCCAAACGATTATGTGGAGGCTTAAGCCCATACTCAGAATGGAAATCCATGCATCTTGTCCGGCCTCTTTTGCAACTAAGGTTTGAAAATAAAACGAACTTACCCCTATTTGAGAAGCGGCGATTAAGAAAAATACAAAATAACCAGAGATCAGGTAATTTTCTTTAACCGGCCTTGCTCTGATAACGGTCTCCTATTCCAATTGGATCCGTTTCATTCGCTTGTAAATATTCCAATATCTTTTTTATTTCGCTATCAAATTTATTTTCGATTTGTTTCGTTAGTTTTATGACTTCCTTTTTGTCTGTTAAGTTAATATTTTCTGGGTAATCGGTGAGGATTACCGCTAGTTTAAGCGTTACGGTTACTTTTTCGTCGTTTTCAATTGTTATTTTTCGTTTTCCATGGCTTATTTTTAGGAAGATCTTATCATTCTGATCCGTTGTGAATTCACTAGAGCCTGATTTGATGTCATCTCTAAGTAATTTTAATAATAATCCTTGCTTGTTGCTTAACAGCAGCTTTAACTTATCTGCTTTAAACACTCCAACGCCATCGATAAATAATTTGCCCTCATCACTTCTAGATACTACCGGTAAATATACATCTTGTCCTTCTCCATAATATTGATACATAAAGGTATGGATATTATTTAAAGGAGTATTTCCATTTTCTATGTTTTGTTCAATCAGCTCGGATAAGTAAAAGGGAGAAAGCTTTAAGGTTTCAGCTAAAATCTTCCTTGCTTTATCTTTGGTAATAGTAATTGTAGTATTATCACCCTTAATAGGGTCGCGAATAACGTCGGCAGCAAGCTCAGAAATTCCTCTTTTGGCAAAGAGCTCACTAATCACACAGGTTCGCATTTTACCATATTCGGCAGGGTGTTCAGATTGATTGGAAAATGAAGTGAATATACCCATAATCGTTTGGGATTGGGAGGTCAGTAATAATAAAGGTGCTTTTTCTTGGCCTTTGCTATAATCCGGGTAAGAGGCACTGCCTTTAATGGTGTCTCCTTCAAGATCTAAACCGATACTTTGAATGATTTTGATACGATCTACAATCAGTTCGTTTATGCAGCCTGACAATAGCAAGGAAATCAACAGCAAAGTGAATAATGATTTACTCATTGTCATAATCGTCTCCTATATCTTTATGCTTATGTGGCTTAAATTTCTCGGTTTTTAGTGGGCGTAAGAAACCAGGGCGATTAATAATAATGCTTAAGGAGGAGCGAATAATACTATCCGCAAATTGTTTATAGCGAAAAGGGTAAAATGGAACGAGGTAGGGAGTGCCCAATGACTTCAACCGCAAAAGATGGCTTATAAGAAACACGACCCCAACCATAATGCCCAATGCACCCCAAATCGCAGCTAAGAGCATTAAAGGGAATCTGAAAAAACGCAAGGTGTTTGACATTTTAAAAATAGGTGTTGTAAAGGAAGCTAATGCAGAAAGCGAAACAATAATAATTAGAATACTGCTTGTCAAACCGGCTTGCACGGCTGCTTGGCCCAGGATGATACCCCCAACAATTCCCAAGGTTTGTCCAATCTTAGTGGGCAATCTAGCTCCGGCTTCACGCAATAGTTCAACTGTAATTTCTAAGAATATGACTTCAAGAAAAGGGGAAAAGGGAACATTAACGCGGGATTCGATAATGGGACCTAACATTGCTTTGGGAATGATATTATAGTGAAAGGTTAAAAGTGCCACATAAAAGGAGGATGCAAAGATAGAGAAAAAGATGGCCACATAACGGATGATACGAAAAAACGAGCCCAATACCCATGGTAAATAATAATCTTCAGGCGAAATGAAAAAATCAAACAGATTTGCGGGGCCAGCAATGGCGTAAGGAGAACCACTGCTTATTAAAGCAACCTGTCCGCTAATTAGAGCATATTTAATTCGGTCTACTCGTTCAGATGTCACAAATAAAGGAAAAGGCGTGTTGGAGTTATCAGCAATAACCTGATCGAGAAAAGAGCTGTCAAAAACTACATCCATATCTATAGCCGTAAGTCTTTGTCTAACCGTATTTATGTGCTGTGGATTTGTAACTCCATCTATATAAGCGAGAACTACTCGCGTTTTTGAAATTGAACCCACTATATTCTCCTCGAAAAAAAGCTTCTCAGAGATGATTCCTTTGCGAATTAAATGCAAATTGGTATCCAGATCCTCGACAAAACCAACTTTTGGCCCGACAACACTGTATTCATTTTCAGAATCATTGTAAGGACGATACCCTGTTTTGGAATCGTCAATTGAAATTAAAATCCCTGCGTTTAAATCGGATTCCATCTGCAGATAAATAGCACCAGTGAGTAAGCTTTGAATAACTTCCGCCAGATCAGAAGACAGCTTGATCTCTTCAATTGGAATTAACCTTTTCACATCATCCAAATCAGTTAGTTCATCTGTATTTAGTTGCAGGAAAGAAAGAATATCGTGGTGAATTTGTTCTCCATTGACTACAGACTTATAGAAAGAAAAATATAAAGGCTGATTATTAAAGGGGATGCTAAATTGTACAAAGTCATTTGATTTTATAGTTTCTTTTAAGAATATATGTAGGTTGCTTTGTATGGTAAAACCACCTGTCAGGAATGTTTAATAGTATCCTTATTATGATTTTAATAGTAAAAAATATACTTTAATTCAAATACACGTGAGAGTGAACTGCGCTGAGGTGTATTTTACTTGCTAAATAATGATAACTTAATGTAATGTGATTGGTATGTATACTGATATATTAATATAAAAATTATGAGGGCTGGGGAAGGAAAGTGGCTATCTATTCTAAAGTGATAAGGCTGCCATTCACATTGATCTTGATGCACGGCTAATTATCGGCGAATTCACAGCAAAGGCTAGGGTGAATTAATTTTCTATAGTTGTCATAAATAGTATTTAAATAGCATATAATGATATGTAATTTTTTGGAGTAAATATTATTGACATATTATTATAAAACTAATATAATAAGTTTTGTGAGGTAGCGGTGTAAGCGCTAACAGATTTTATTTTTTCTTCATGAAGGGAGTCGGCTATGAGTGGAATTAAGAAGGTTATTTGGGGCATTGCCCCTCTAACATAGATTATCTTTATCATAAATAGGGAGGAATAAAGATGAAAAAATGGCTTTCAATTTCAACAGCACTTATTATGTTACTTGTTATTATGGCGGGGTGCAGCTCTAAGGATGCGACTGAAACTCCAGCAGCTGCATCAGCACCAGCAGCAACAGCTGGGGCAACAGCGGCAGCAACAGAAGCTCCGGCAGTAACAGCCGAGCCTGCAGCAGCACCGATTGAGATAACCTATTGGGGTGATTGGGGTGGGGAAGGCCAGAAGCAATTTGAAACCATGACCGAGGCATTTAATAAATCACAATCCAAAATTCATGTGACTTATGTGCTCCAAGAAGATATGGTTACTAAGTTCTTAACTGCAGCTTCTTCAGGTGGTTCGCCTGATATTATGTTCTGGGACAGATGGCGGACTTCGTTATACGCTTCGAAGAATGTGATTCATCCAATTGACGAATATATGAAGAAAGATAACATTAATGCAGCGGATTTTTATGATGAAGCGCTTAAAGAAATGACAGCAGGCGGCAAGCTTTACGGATTGCCATTGACAGTGGATGCGCGTGCGTTATTCTATAATAAGAAGATGTTTGCGGATAAAGGCATTACGCCGCCAACAAACTGGCCTGAACTACAAGAAGCAGCTAAGAAGCTAACGGTTTGGGACGGGAAGAAGCTAGTTGTTTCAGGACTTTCCATGCAGGATACAGGCTTGTTCAATATGTGGCTGCAGCAAGCAGGCGGGACAATGCTAACAGATGATTTGACTAAAACTAACTTCAACAATGAAAAAGGCAAGCAAGTTTTGGATTTCTGGGATCAGTTAATTAATAAAGATAAAGTTTATAAAGTTGGTTTTGAAAGCGGTTTAGGCGAAGGTACAGATGCTTTTGCAACTGGTAAAGTAGCTATGCTATACACAGGACCTTGGAACATTTCAACTTATAAAAAATTCGGCAAAGATTTGGATTTCGGGATAGTTCCAGCTCCAGCAGGACCAAATGGTGATAAAGGCAGCGTTATGGGTGGGTTCTCACTTGTTATCCCAGAGGGCTCGAAGAATAAAGAAGCTGCTTGGGAATTTGAGAAATGGTGGCTTGCACAGCCTGAGAATGCATTGTTATATGCAAAAACAAGTATGAACCTGCCTGGTAATAAAAATGCGATTCAAGATCCGTTCTTTAAGGATGATCCATTCTGGAAGCCAATCTTAGATTCATTGGAATTTGCCAAGATTCGTCCACAGCATCCTGGTTATTCTGTAATGGAAGGTGACGGTTTACAAGCAAATCTCGATTTATTCTTACAAGGCAAACAAGATGCAGCGACTACCTTGAAGAAAGCACAAGAACAAGGCGATAAGCTTCTGGAACAGAACGCGGCAGGAAAATAATAGTGTTGAAAGCTAGGAAGGGGGAGCAATCCCCCTTTTGCTTTCTGAAAGGAGGTTCTATGTCATCGAGAAACCGAATAGGTACGCATCAGGCGAGAATGGGCTATTTGTTTATTACTCCGACATTGTTTCTATTTATTGTATTCACCATTATTCCAGTGATTATGGCACTTTATCTCAGCTTTACTAATTATGATGTAGTCAGTCGCAATGATTGGGTGGGATTGGCCAACTACAAGCGAATTATAGATGATGCTATTTTATTGATTTCATTCAAAAATATTCTGTATTATGCGGTTTTATTCATTCCGTTAAATGTGATTTGTTCATTAGGTCTAGCCTTGTTGTTCTATCGCAGTCGGTTGGGCTTTAAGCTGTTTCGGACAGCAGGCTATATGCCAACACTTACCTCGGGAGTTGCTGCGGCAACGGTATGGATCTTCTTATTGAACCCGGAGTATGGATTTATTAATGAAATGCTAGCTAAGATTGGAATTGTAGGTCCATCATGGCTTGCCCAAATGCCCTATGCCATGTTCTCGATTGTGTTCGTTACCTTGTGGCAAAGCATCGGTGCCAATATGGTTATCTACCTGGCGGGACTTAATGGCGTGCCGGATCATCTGTATGAATCCGCTAACTTGGACGGAGCCAATAGCTGGCAATCCTTTCGTTATATTACATGGCCCTCATTGCGGCCAACGACCTTTTTTGTAAGTACGATGTCGATTATTGGTGCGCTGCAATTGTTTGATCAGGCCTATATTCTCACAAAAGGCGGACCGGCGAATTCAACTAAAACCGTGGTTTATCACATTTATCAGCAAGGGATGGGTCAGCTGCAAATGGGCTACGCCGACGCTATGGCTTTCGTGCTTGCTTTTGTTATCCTGACAATCTCATTGATCAACATGCGTTTAAATAAAGAAGAATCTATGGTTTAGGAAGTGAGTCACATGAAACCAAAGCATTGGAGAGAGGCCTTTCTCTACTTAATTAGCATAGTTGTAGCCCTTATTATGCTAATGCCTTTTATATGGAGTTTAGTTACTTCTCTGCGACCGGATGAAGAAATTATTAAGCTGCCGATTCAATGGATTCCTTCGCGAATTACCTTTGAGCATTATAAACAGGCATTTGAGCTTGTGCCATTTGCGTTATATTTCAAAAACTCGTTTTATCTTGCTGCGATGGGCACATTATTCAATCTAGTTTTCGCCTCTTTAAGCGGTTACGCGCTTGCTAAGCTGTATTTTCCGGCTAGAGATCTCATTTTTAAAATACTTTTGTCTGCTATGATGATTCCTTCTGTAGTTACCTTGATCCCTACTTTTTTCGTGCTCAAGCATATGCCGTTTCTAGGCGGCAATGATATTCTTGGTGCAGGTGGCGATGGTCTTCTAAACACTTTTTGGGCTATTATTCTGCCGGGTGCTTCGGGATCCTTTGCTGTATTCATGATGCGACAATTTTTCTTTGCTTTACCAAATGATCTTCAAGAGGTCTCACGAATTGAAGGAGCCGGGGAGTTTCGGATCTTCTGGAATATCTACGTTCCTTTAACCAAACCGGCATTAGCGACATTGGGAATCTTCACCTTTCAAGCGGGCTGGAACAGCTTCTTGGGGCCGCTGATTTACCTGAACGATCCGAAAATGAAAACCATTCAGCAGGGCTTAGCTGCTTTTTCCTACAATAAACATGTTGATTTCGGACCCTTAATGGCAGGCGCGCTAGTTTCTATTTTACCGATTCTGATCTTGTTTTTGCTGCTGCAGCGTTATTTTGTACAAGGGATTGCTTTTACAGGTACTAAGGGGTAATTCTAGGGTGGTGAAGGATTATGAGGCGTAAAAGTCTCATGTTGAGGACATTTTTTGCAATTATTATCATCATTATAGTGCTGGGAGTCGAGAAAATGCTGAATCAAGAAAATGAGACAATTAAGCCACAAACGAATATACCGCAGGATTTATGGGAGCAACGAGCAAATTTAGCGCAGGAAGGCTTGATCACACAATTTTGGAATCAAAAACGCAATATGTTTGACAACCTAAGTCCTTGTTATGATTTATGCAATGAGCGATTTCATTATTGGTGGCAAGCGCATGCTGTTGAGACGTTGGTTGATGCGCTGGTTAGAACAGGCGATGTGCAATACAGCCAATATTTAGCTGATTTCTATCAAGGTATTGTTGAACATAATGGTGGAGTGCTGCCGAATGAACTTTATGATGATATGGAATGGATGGCAATAGGATGGCTTCGCGCTTATCAAGCAACAAAGCTCGATACCTATAAGCAAGCTGCGCTTACACTTTGGGAAGACATTAAAGGCGGTTGGAACGATAACCAAGGTGGCGGAATTGCTTGGCAGAAATCACAGCTTGATTATAAGAATACACCTGCGAACGCACCAGCAGTCATTCTTGCGGCACGTTTATTCGCGGAATTCGGGAATGCCGATGATTTGACATGGGCTAAGAAGATATATGATTGGCAGCGGGAGCATTTAGTTGATCCAGATAGCGGATTTGTATGGGATGGCATGAACCGTTTGGGCGATGGGCAAATCGATTATACATGGGAATTTACTTATTGCCAAGGTGTGTATATCGGTGCTGGAGTTGAGCTTTATCGCATTACTGGAGACAAAGCTTATCTTAACGATGCATCTCGTACTTTGCACGCTGCTAAGCTTAGGTTGGCGAACCCGGTGACAGGTATTTTACCGGTCGAAGGTGCAGGCGATGGCGGATTATTCAAAGGAATCATGATTCGTTATGTCGGAGAGCTTGTACTGGAAGACCCTACACAATCAGAGGCGCTAGATTTACTGAAAACCAATGCGGCAAGCTTATGGGATTCAGGGCGTGATGCAAAACGACAGATATTCAGTGATACCTGGACTTCAGTACCGGATCCCGCCGTAGAGCTAAGCGTAAATTTAAGTGGTGTTATTCTTGTTGAGCAGATGGCTCGGCTAGAAAAAAGCGGATTGCTGTAATTTAGGAGGGGGCAGTTAAATATGCCCCTTATTAGCTTAAACTACATTGAAATTTAATCATTTTGTAAGCGTTTACATAATAAATACTTAAGGAGGTGATAGGTAAATAAGTGGAAAGAAGCTTCGAACTTTAAATCGCGAGCTTATTTGTTAAAAAAACTATTTTAGGAGATGAAATGATGAGATTATCAAAAAAATTAACTGGATTGTGTTTAAGCTTGATTATGGTTAGTATGCTGCTAGTTAGCTTCCCTTTTACCGCGAATAAAGCTAATGCTTTTACAACAGCGAACGCAGATACGGCAATGAGTGCTTTTGTCAGCACATTTTATGATTCCTCTGCCAAATATTTTTACACAAACAGTGATCATGCCATTCACGCTGAGCATGCTCATGGACCGAATGCGGGACTGTATACAGATTTCTGGTGGGAGGCTCAGCTCTGGGAAACAGTAATGGATGCTTATCAACGGACGGGCAGTGCTACTTATCGCACCATGATTGATGATATTTATACGGGTTTTAATCTTAAATATACGAATATGACAGATAATCAATTTAATGATGATTTGGGCTGGTGGGCGCTCGCTTGTTTAAGAGCTTATGAGATTACTGGCACTGTGGAATACCTGAATCGAGGGTCATTTCTCTTCGATACTGTTTATGCCAGTTGGAGTACAACGAACTATGGTGGTGGGATTTGGTGGAGAAGGGATGCGACCAACCCGGCATCTTCAACCAATGCTCAGAAAAATATGGCAACTAACGCACCGATGATCATGGCAGCAATTAAATTGAAAAATGCATACAGCAATAGTGCATATTTAACCAAGGCGCAGCAGATTTATACCTGGACTAAGAGTACTTTGGTCAATGGCAGCAAGGTCAATGATCATATCGAAGGCACAGGAACAGGTCTGGTTAAGGATTGGGATTTTACTTACAATTACGGTACATTTCTTGGAGCGGCTTTGGCGCTTTACCAAGACACAAGCACAGCTTCTTATCTAACGGACGCCAATAGTGCTGCCAACTATGTCATTGATAAGATGACATCAGCAACATCCTTGTTATATGAGGGAGAAAACGATGCGCCAGGCTTTAAAATGATTTTTGCGCGAAATTTAAATCAGCTTAGAGTTCAAGCGAGTCAATCGCAATATTTAAGCTTTTTGCAGTCAAACGCGACACAGGCATGGAATCATCGCAGAACCACAGATAACATTATCGGCAATGACTGGTTGAAACCAACGGGTACCACCTACGTGCAAAGTTTGGCTGCAGCTGCCGGTGTTTCAATTCTACAGTTTGTCCCAGCAGATGCCTATACAGGTAATATTGCTGGTAACGGTGTATATGAAGCTGAGAATGCTAGACGCACGTTAGTGAGCAGCCTTGGTATGGTCAACGAGAGCACGAATACAGGCTATAATGGTCGTGGTTATGTCGCGGGTTGGAATACGAACGCT
Organism: Paenibacillus psychroresistens; assembly: GCF_009728935.1. Classification (GTDB taxonomy): domain Bacteria; phylum Bacillota; class Bacilli; order Paenibacillales; family NBRC-103111; genus Paenibacillus_AC; species Paenibacillus_AC psychroresistens. The sequence continues at coordinate 2,783,276 of NZ_CP034235.1, forward strand.
ACCTCAATAGATTTCTATGTGAATCAAAATTCAGCAAGCACTAAAACAGTTACTTTCCGCTATTCGGCCGCAGCTGGAAATGCTTCCCGTTATGTTAAAGTAAACGGCGTATTTGTAGCGAATAATTTATCCTTCACTGGGACAGCAAACTGGACTACTTGGAATACAGTGACAGTTTCTGTTCCCTTGAATGCAGGATCAAACACGATTCAGCTTGGCTTTGACAGTTCAAAAAGTAATTCAAATTATCTAAATGTAGATCGGCTTTCTGGTTTATAATTACCCTAAGAACTTTGAAATGATTCAGGAGGGTAATATGTCAGAATTGCAAAATGTAGGCTGCGGCATTTATACGATGGTTCTTGTTCAGGATGGAGATAAGGTTTTGCTTCTCAATCGTCCCGATAAACTCGGGTTTCCGGGTTATCTTGGGCCAGGTGGCAAGGTGGACATTCCTGAAAGTATTACGGAAGGAGCCGTCCGTGAGTTATGGGAAGAAACGGGGCTGCGGATAAAACCAGAGAATTTGATCTATAAAGGACTTGACGGATACGTTGTGCCTAATACGAATTATCGATATATGGTTTTTAACTACTTGGTCCAAATTTATGAAGGCGAGTTGCTGCAAAATCCTCCAGAAGGTGAGTTGGTGTGGGTTAATATTAATGAAGCCTTGGATTTGCCGATGCAGCCGTGGTTCGTTCGAAGATTTCCGCTTTTTTTCAAGGAGGGTACTTTCGAAATAACAGCAATTCGGGATGAAGAGGGAAACAAAGTCATGGATGATAAAGTAGTGAAGCTACAAGGTTAATCCGTTTAATGAATGGAATATGGTATAGTAAGAGTTAAAAAAGGGTGAAGCACAATGACTAATCAAGCTTTAATAAACCGACTTACTGAACTGGTGGGCATATGGACCGCAAATACTTTAGCACTTGCTCCTAAATATATTTTAAATGGAGAACTTGATCAGGAATTAGCCACCTTGAAGAAGCAGGTTCAACAGCAGCTAGAGGCAGGCCAAATTTCTCAGAAGCAATCACAAGCTGCATTGGGTTTAATTGCAGGTCTTTATCTATGGAATGGAAATCTAGACAATTCGCATACAATTGCGCAGGATTTGGAGAACAAGACAGGGAGTTATCTGCATGGCATTCTACATCGGATGGAGCCCGATTACTCTAATGCGAAATATTGGTTCCACATGGCTGGTGGCCATCCAGAGTTTGAACAGCTGAGGGAAGAAACGCTTAAACTACTAGAGGATTCCACTTCTGGCAATGAGGCTCTTAGCCAGAGGTTCTTACTTAATAAAGGCTGGAATCCAGGCTTGCTGACAGACTTAGTGGAAGAAGCTTTAAGGAAAGGCGCAGTTGCTGAAGAAGTTACACTGTTGGAAAGAATTCAGGCATTAGAATTACGCCTTTTATTGGCAGGAGTATTACTAGTAATCTAGCTTTCAAAAAGGTTATAAAAAGACAAGAGAAGACAAAAGATAACTATATATTGGGTTAAATTGTATAGTGTATAATAAATGTGGTGCGTGTATAAGGCTAAAAAAAGACCACTAAATTAGTGGTCTTTATCGAAAGAATAACACTATACTCTATTATTCGGGGATTCTATTATTAAGGTATATATTGCTGTACAATTTTAGTGATTTCCCCTCCATTTATAGTAACAACAAATGGATAGTCTTTGAGGGATGGATTGTTGGAGTCATGAAACAAGGATAATAATTTACCTGTAGAAATTTGTTCGTTCCATATTATTTCTTGGTCCCTAATACTACCTGAATGATTAAAATATTGCATAAATACTTTAGAGTCTTGCTTGACCTCATAGGTACGGAGTTTTTTGTTGTCATTTATAATATAGTATCCATCAGGGGCACCGGTTAAACCCGAATCCTTTTCACGCTCATTAAATATGATATCAGCGGCGGCTCCTTCATACCATAGTATATAATCTACCGTGATATAGGTTTTCCCATTCTTTTGAAATATGCTGTCTATATAAAGTGGATGGTTATCTGCGTTTATTGGTATGGGATGATAGCTGTTTTCCTTAGCATTTGCGGTTGGACTGTTAAACTGGGCATTAAAAATCACTATTAATAGGGTTAAGATTGCAATAATTTTTTTCATCTGTCATCGATCTCCTTTTAGGTAATTAAAAAAGTAATTTTACCCAAGTTGTTAGTATTATTGTAAGCGAAAATCTTTACCTCATTTTGAGCTTTACGATGCCGTCGTGCACCATATTAACATATGACCAGCACCGTCAGGTCTAATGTATGTAGAGATGGTTCTCTATTAACGTTAGCTGATATGGCATTACGATCGGATTTTGCTCGTTCATTTGCCTGCTTAGTTCATATTGTAAATTATTAATCCGTTTCACGCTCCTTCATCTCCGCCAGAAATAACTGATCTGATAAACTACTAAGTTCTTATCTAGTTAACGATGCATTAAATAGCTTTAGATACATGGATGTCGATTCCAGCAGGTGCAATAGGCGGGAGTCTTGCAGAGCTGGTTTCTATTTCGTAAATGTATTATAAACCGAATATCATCTATATAAATAATAAGTATATTCAACAGAAGATATAGACTACATCTATGTACGGTTTATTTGTTGATTTTGTTGCAGACCAATTTATGGATTTGTTCTCCGGAGCCAGCAAAGTATTGGACACGAAACGAATCCTCGCAGTTGTAACCATGAATGTTTTATTTACATAGAACCATTAAAGGGATAAAATGGAATAACTGATTAGGTTTTATATTCGACCCCTAAGGAGTTTTATCCATTATGCAACGATATCGATTTATTTGTATTACAATGCTTATCCTTCTAATTGCAGGTTTAAGCCCGTTTTCATTATCTGCAAAAGCAGCTGAAGCTGATTCTTCTAGCAAAATTAATGAAATTTTGCAAATGATCCATACCAATCATTTAAGTGATGCTAGTGAGGAAGATTTAATAGAAGCAGCGATCCAAGGGATGGTAGATTCACTCGACGATCCCTATACCGAATATTTTAGTAAAGATGAGCTAGCCGATTATCTAAAAGCTGTTGAAGGTGGATATTTAGGCATAGGAATTACAATGGCTCATGACGAGAACGGCGTGTATATTGCAGATGTCGCTAAAGCTTCTCCAGCCTCACAGATAGGTCTATTAAAAGGCGATTATATTCAAAGGATCAACGAAAAAAAGCTGACTTTTAATAACTCGGATATAGTCTTCGAGGAAGCTTTGAGTGGGAGTGTCGAAGGAAGTAAGATTACATTGAGCATTAAAAGAGGGAATGAAATCAAGAGTTTTACGATCCCACTTAAGACTATGGATATCCCGACAGTTACGGCTAAAATGCTTCCAGAGGGTGTAGGTTACTTAGCTTTATCCGGCTTTACTGCTGATGCAGACAAAGCATTTACTGCAGCATTAAATGAACTAAAGAGTCAAAGGATGAAATCGTTAATCATTGACTTGCGTTATAACGGCGGTGGTTATATTGAGACTGCTAAAGCAATCGCTGCACATTTTATAAAGGATCAATTATTAATGACAATCCGCAATAAGGATGGTTTAGAAAAACCGATCATGGTGAGTGGTGGAACCAAAGCAGATTATCCGATTGTTATTCTGGTAAATGAATATTCCGCAAGCGCTTCAGAGGTCTTTGCAGGAGCGATGCAGGATTATAAGCTAGCAGAAATTGTAGGGGTGAATACCTATGGGAAAGGTGTTACCCAGAATATTATGCCTGTTTACAATGGAGGAGCGTTGAAAATCACTACAGAGGAATACTTCACTCCGAAAGATAATCCTGTCAATCATATAGGGATTAAACCGGATCATGAAGTAAAAGGTGATGTGGCACAAATGATCAAAGCCTATTATGCTGCAGGAGCTAAAAAAGTCCAGCTTAAATTGACTAAAACTGACTATACACTTAATCAAATTCAATTTGCTGGTTATGGTGTAGAAGCTTACATAGAAAAAAACAAGGACATTTTCGTGCCTACTCGACTTATCATGGCGATTGCAGATGGAGTCGTTGGTTGGGACAATGAATCCAAGCTAATGGTCCTTACGAATGGAAAAGTTACAACCATGTTAGCCACCAACTCTGTGAATATATTAATGCGGGATGGAATAAGCTATGTCAGCGCCTCCTATATCCATAGCAAGTTCCCGGAAATAAGCTGGACATTTATCAATAAAACAGTCATTTTGGAAGCTTCACATTGATTCTTTGGAATCTATGTTTGCTATATAATTTTGATAGGAGAGATTGAGAAATGAAAAAAAGATTGTTGATTGCTTTAACCGTTGTCATGGCATTAAGCTTTTCAAGCACACAGGTATTTGCAAAAGTGGAGGCTGCTGTACAACCAACGAAGGTTTTTGTAGATGGGGATCCTATTGCTTTTACAGTCGATCCTTTGAATGAAAAGGGAACCACATTAGTTCAGTTTAAACCGGTTTTTGAAAAGCTAGGCTTGACAATAGTTTGGGATCAGGCTGCTCAAACGGTAACAGGGACTACATATAATTTAGCTGTTCAGCTTACGATTGGCAGTAAAACCGTGTTAGTGAATGGTGAGAAAAAGCAGCTTGCTGTTGCACCTAAGATCGTTAACAGTGTGACGATGATTCCACTACGATTTGTGGGCGAAGCTTCTGGCAGAGATGTTAGCTGGGATGGTCGGACAAAGACCGTTTTTATTGCTTCTACTAACGATCAAATTTTACATGTGATTGCCCAAAACCTCAGTTATGCTCAAAGCGAAGATGTAGAAGGATATGTGTCTACATTGGATCCAGCTACTCCAGGTATCGAACAAATGGCATTACAATTGGCGCAGATCAATGCAGCCTACGATCTTAACTACGTACTAGATAACGTTGAAATTCTTAGTGTGAAACAAGATAAAGCAGCTGTAAAATTAACGCAAACGACTACAAAAGTATCAGGTCCTGAATTTGGAAATAATAAAACGGATACAAATACGAGTCTAAATAAAGTAAATGGAGAATGGAAACTGGCAACTACTAAGATTCTAAAGATAGACTATTTGAACCAGGATTTACTTAAAGAAAGCAAGATTACTTTATCAGAAGATGACCAGAAGCAAGTTATAGCTGTATTGGAGAAAAATCGACTTTCTGGAGAAAAAGAAGATTTGGAAGCTCTGAAATCAACTTTCGATGCAGCTTATCCAGATTTGGATGCGAGAATGGGACAGTTGACACAACTGTTTGCAGCGTATGATTTTAAAACAGCCGTTTCCGATTATAAATTTATTGGAAATACGGTGGACGAAGTCAAAGTTTATTCGATTGGTACTCTTACGAAAGTTAAAGGACCTGAATTTGCTGATTATAAAGGTGAAAGCATTGACACGCTTAAGAAAAATAAAGCGGGTGAGTGGAAAATTATTAAGTCAGATACGATATCTGTTGAATATATTCAATAATATCAAGCTAAATCAAATTACAAATCATTCCTTAAAGATACGAAATATGGGGACTTAATTAGGAGCGGACAATATTCCGCTTCTTTTTTTGCATGCTTTTGTGTTATAATAATTTGTTATGACGTAAATATCTACGGAATTAGCCATATATCGATGTGAAATAAGGGAGATAAAATGACATTTAACGACTTAAATATTATACCGGAAATTCTAAAAGCATTAAGCAAAGAAAACTATACTACACCCACACCTATACAAGAACAAGCTATACCTGCTGTGTTAGCTGGCCGAGATTTGCTTGGCTGTGCTCAAACAGGAACGGGAAAGACGGCAGCATTCGCTGTGCCAATTATTCAGTTATTAATGGAACAGCCTAGGAAGCCAAATATACAAGGTCGTGTTCGGTCATTGATATTAACACCAACAAGAGAGCTCGCATTACAGATTGATGAAAACATTCGTGCGTACAGCCAATTCACTGATTTGAGATGTTCGGCTATTGTCGGCGGCGTTTCACAAAAAGCACAAGAGCGGGCACTCAATAAAGGCGCGGATATTATTATCGCAACTCCAGGCCGACTTATCGACTTAATTGGTCAAAAGCGAATTGATTTACAATACGTCTCTATCTTAGTTCTAGATGAAGCTGACAGAATGCTCGATATGGGCTTCATCAACGATGTGAAGAAAATCATCACTAAAATGCCTAGCAAACGACAAACTTTATTCTTCTCGGCCACAATGCCGCCAGAAATCTCCAAAATGGTTAAGACACTGCTTGTTAACCCTGTAAAGGTTGAAATTACCCCGGTATCTTCAACGGTGGATAGGATTCAACAATCTCTTTACTTAGTCGATAAGGCAAATAAGCAAAATCAATTGAATCATCTTTTACAGGATAAATCGATTGTATCTGCATTGGTATTTACACGTACCAAGCATGGCGCTGATCGTGTTACTAAAGAGTTAGCTAAAGTGAAAATTTCTGCCCAAGCTATTCATGGCAATAAATCTCAATCAGCCCGTCAAAATGCATTAAGTAATTTCAAGAGTGGCGTAACAAGGGTGTTGGTAGCTACTGATATCGCTGCTCGAGGGATTGATATCGATGAGCTTTCCCATGTGATTAACTTTAATCTTCCCAATATCCCAGAAACCTATGTTCATCGTATTGGTCGGACAGGCAGAGCGGGATTAAGCGGGGTTGCAATCTCCTTTTGCGAGCTTGAAGAAATTCCATTTCTTAAGGATATCGAGAAATTGATTGGAAAGAATATTCCTGAAGTTACCGACCATCTGTATCCGCTGCTAGGTGCAGTTCCTGCAAGGCTAGAAGTAAAGCAGGCAGCAGCCGTAATTAAACCAGTTAAACCGAAAGCTAACCCAGCTCGCAAACCTAAGGCCGAATGGTTTAGTAAAAGTAGAACGAGTAAGTAAGAGTAGATGATCTATTATTTTAAATTCTAAGAAAGTATAAGTATTCACTATTATACGGATCTTAGAATTCCGGACAAACGCACCCGTCCTGATAGGACGGCGTAGCCGTTTATCCTTATTTGATACGTCTAATTTCAGCAATATCAGCTTCATGTGAAATCGAGCGAATGGATAACCGCTCTAAGATCTTTTGTTGATCTTGCTGCAATTGCATAATCGTTTTTTGATTGTCCAACAATAAAGAAACATCTGTTTTTAATAAAGATATATCTGTTTGTAATTCCTCGACTTTTGAATTAGTTGTTCCGACTATTTGAATTAGTGTAGAAATCATTTCTTCGCTGCGATCCGAGCGTTTATCCATACTTTCAAGCTTACTTAGAATTAAATCATTACTCTTGTCACTCATCTTTTTATCTCCTTCAATTAATATGTATTCTTCAAATAATATCATATCATAAACTTTGTTTAATTTGCATCCTATAAACCGTTGAAATTGAAAGGGGGATGGAAGCAGTTTCTCAACATTTCTTGTCCTAAATCAGCTTCCTCTGCATAAGTATGTAGTAAAAAAGGAGTGTGAACTATGGACAAGAAAGTGAAACGCTATTACACGTTAAAGCAAAAGCAGAAAGAGATAGAGCAAGAAGTAGCAGAGCTTCGTACTGAAATTACGACCTATTGCGCAGAGAAGGGGATTACTGCACTTGAGGTCGGAAAATATAAAGTGAAAATTGTTTTGCAGGACAGGAAAGAATACGATGATAGTAAGCTTTATGATGCACTGCCTGATCCCGAGGTATGGAAGATGATTTCCAAATCCGATTCTTCCAAAATCACCAGTCTCATTAAACTGGACGTTATTTCGGAAGAGACGATTAAGGATACCTTTTCAATAAAGTCCATTACGCTGCTTCAAGTAGAAAAAAAATGAAATAAAATATATTAATTCCCCCCTTGAAACTATAAGGGGGTTATTTTACTTTTACATTTCTGCTAAAACTTAATTGTCCCCATCTCAATCCCTTGCCAAATCTTTTCCATAGAGTTACGATAGAGCAACGCCAAATTGAGTTATGTAAGCCTAAATATAAAATGCTATAAAGGAGAATATCGCATGCCACTTAACGGTTTGTTAAAGCGATCTGTTGGGGTGTTTCTCGCTCCCTTTCGAAAAAGCATGAGGTATAAGCTCATGCTGTTATTGGTCGTTATAACGGTTATGCCGTTATCTTTTGTCACCTTCTATGCGATTGAAACCAATAAGCAATCGGTCAGTTCAGAGATCATTCGGTCCAACGAATCGAGGATGAATTGGGCTGCTAGATATTTTGATGAGAAGTTTGAACAATTGCAAGCGATTACTTATTCACTTGTGCTGGATAACATGCTGTTTCCCACAGCTAATGATAGCGCTATAGCGGCTAATCAGAACAATTTGCTGGTTTCCGACACCTATATTAATGAAAAGCTTAAATCGATTTATCTAGCGAATAATAATATTATCTCGCAGATAACACTTTATATTAAATCGAAGCAACGTTTATACAATATGGATAAAGATGCTTTTACTACAACGAGTCAATTGGGTACTTTAAATGTGGATTGGAAGAGCATGGACGAGCTCCACGACAGCTTCAATAAAATTATAAATTCCAATTCCAGCGGCTTTACTTTATTACGCAGCATGAACCGCTTTGAGACAAGAGAGGTTCTAGGCGGTGTTGCGTTAAATGTGCGTTGGAAGATGATGAACAGTGTGCTCGATATGATTCATTCGGAAGGTAAAAGCCAGGTTTTTATTCTCGATGAACAAGCGAAAATTCTTTATAATCCTTACAGTGATCAACAGGAATTAACCTTCGATAGCGCTGTATTAAAGTCAGTGATTGCCCACCCAACCGATTCGGGATACATGAAATTAAAAGAGGGCTATCTGTTTTTCCAGCCGGTCGTTTCTAGCAATCTCTGGATCATCAAAATGATCCCTATGAGTTATATCACAGAAGGTGCAGCCTCCACGCTGAATTTCAGCTTTATTACAGCCTTAATTTTTATTGTTCTAGCGATTATTGCTTCGATTATGATTGCTTATTTTACGACCAAACCGATTATTCGGTTAGCCAATTCTATGAAAGCAGTCGAATATCAAAATTTTGATGTAGGGGTTAGTCAGATCAGAAGTGATGAAATTGGTACTTTGGAGCGAAGATTCAACTCGATGCTCCAGCGGATCAAGGAGCTAATCCAGTTTGAGTACAAAAGCAAGATGGAGAAACGAACTGCCCAGCTTAAGGTTTTGCAGGCACAGATCAATCCGCATTTTTTATACAATGCTTTGCAGGCCATTGGCGGGGTAGCTTTATCCAAAAAAGTACCGGAAGTTTATGAACACGTTAGAGCTATGAGCGATTTATTCCGTTATACAGTAAAAATGAAGGATGATCTCGTAACCATTTCCGCAGAAATGGAGCATATAAATAATTATTTGCATATTCAAAAGCTAAGATTTCAAGGCAATCTGCAAATTCATGTAGAGCTCGATTCCGAGTGCGGCGACTCTCTGATCCCTAAGTTTTCGCTGCAGCCCATTGTCGAGAACTGTTTTGTTCATGGTTTAGAGCAAAAAATGGGTGTTTGGACAATTGGGGTGAGCGTTCAAAAGGTATTGGATGAAATTGAGATTACGATTGAAGATAATGGGATTGGCATGGATGATAAACGCCTGGAGGAAATCAATCAGCATTTATATCATATTTCGGATGACCAATTTGGCAATAATGATAGCATTGGCTTGAAGAACGTGGACTCGCGAATTAAATTAACCTTTGGTGAAGGGTATGGCATTTTTGTCACAGGCTCAATAGAGACAGGTACTACGGTGAGGGTAATTATTCCGGAAGTGCTGCAGGATAATCAAGAGGAGGGTATGGTATGAAAGCAATTATAATTGACGATGAATTTTGGTCACGGGACAGCATTCGGCGCTTAGGAGATTGGGAAAGACTTGGCATTGATTGGATTGCAGAAGCGGAGGATGGACTTTCAGGCTTAGCGATCATTGCTAAAGAGCATCCGGATATTGTGATCACAGATATGAAGATGCGCGGCATGGATGGCATACAGCTCCTGCAAAAGCTCAATGAAGATTATCCGCATATACGTAAAATTGTCATTAGTGGCTATGAGGATTTTTCTTATATGAAGCAGGCGATTGTTTCCAGAGCAGACGAATATATTCTCAAACCGATTAATCCAGAGGAATTAAATCAAGCTTTAGAAAAAGCGATTCATGAATTGCAGGCTGCGAAAGGACTTTATTCCGTGCAAACGATGGATAAAGAGCTGTTAAAGCTAGTGATGGAGTATAAAAATTTAATCTTGATTTATTTCCACGATTTTAATCTTGAAGCGATGAAAATGCGGTTTAATGAATTACAGCATAAATTAGGCTCATTCGAGCGTTTGCAGCCTGGCACTTATCATAATCTTTATAAACAATTCATGTCTATCCTTGAGGAACAGGCCGCAAAATTGGGGATGGATGAGGATCAGGTTTCTGCAGATCCATCTACACAGCTGTATGTGAATGATGAAACTCCGATTGAACAATGGATGCAAGCGATCTCCGCTGCTTATCAATCTGTCATCTATGAGATTATAAACCAGCGCAAATATAAGCAGCGCATTGATATTCGTGCTGTGCAAATGTATATGGATAGCCATTTTGTAGACACTATAAGACTAGAAACTATTGCGCAGCAATTTTTTGTTAGTAAAGAGCATTTGTCACGTACTTTCAAGCAGGAGACTGGATCCACGGTGATGGATTATATCATAATGAAACGTATGGAAAAGGCCCGGGAGCTATTGCGGGATCCTAATGTTCAAATCAAAACGGTTGCTGAAGCAGTAGGTTATACAGATCTAAATTATTTTTTCCGGATTTTCAAGAAAGTCACAGGTGTAACTCCTTCCCAGATGAGACAGGATATTCAATAAATGCCTGATATCAAAATAATCCAGTAAACAAAGCCAATCCAGTCCACTGCGTGATGATAGCGCTCTCAACTATACTAGGGATGTAAGCAAATCATCTATATGGAGGTCAATTAACATGAAAAAAGTCTTAACAACCATGGTTGCAGTCCTCATGCTAGGCACAACGGTTGCCTGCTCAAAGGATTCCGGAACTAAGGAAAATGAAAGCGCTGCACCAGCAGCATCAGGAGATACAACCACAGTCACAGCACCTAAAAAGGTCGAGCTAAAAATATTCTTAGGCGGTTTGGATCGTTTCAGAGAGCAGTTTGATAAGTATTTTACACAATTTGCAGCTAAAGAGCTTAAAGATAAAAATATTCAAGTTACTTTCAACTCTGAATATCCAGGTTCGGATACAGCTCCACAAATTTTGAAAACTCGTTTAGCAACAGGCGATGTACCGGATATTTTCTCTTTACATGCAGTAAACGAAATTCCTGCATTCTATAAAGCAGGATATTTAACGGATCTTAGCAGTCAGCCGCTTGCAGGCAAGATTACAGATGCGATTAAACCGTTTGTAAGCGTTGATAATAAAGTCGTTGCCGTTCCAATGGAAAGCTTGCTTTGGGGTTACTTGTACAATAAACAAATCTTTAAAGACAATGGTTTAACTCCTCCGACAACGCTAACTGAAATGAAAGCGGTTGTACAGAAGCTGAACGACAAGAAAATTACACCGTTTATCCTCAGCTATAAAGAAGCATGGATTCCACAGCTATTCCTTCCGTTAACCATTGGCGGACTAGTGAATTCAACTCACAAGGATTTTGTAACTAATATGAACGCAGATAAAGGTTCATTCGCTGAAGTTAAGGAAATGTTCGATATTATTGATCTTGTTAATGCTAATGGTACTGAGTTGCCGTTTGATAAAGGAAATGATGACGGTTCTGCAGATTTCGCAACAGGCAAAGCCGCTATGTGGATTCAAGGAACTTGGAATGCCGATGCAATTCTGAAAATCAATGACAAATTCGAATTTGGTGTAGCACCACTGCCAATTAACGATGATCCAAAATCAACTATGGTGAATGCTTCAGTATCTACTTCCCTAGCTGTTGCTGCTGAAGGTAAGAATAAAGAAGTATCTCAGGATCTTCTGAACTACATTTTGGATGATCAAGATTCTAATGATCTTTACCAAAGCCTTAAATTCAATCCCGTTTCAAAGAATCATACGTATCAAGCATATCCATGGGTAGAAGAAGCTACAACCTACGCAAATAAAGGTTTATCTTATCAGGATCCAGTAATTCCTCAAGCTGTTAAAGATGAGAGCGGTAAAGCGCTTCAGTCCTACTACGACAAGAAAATGTCTAAAGAAGATGTTATTAAAGCTTTAGATAAAACATGGAAAGATGCTAATGCTGTAAATAAATAAGATAAGCCATTCATAATCAAATTCATGCCCTGTTAATCTGTCGAGATCATACGACGGGAGCAGGGCATGCTTTCCTAAAGGAGCAAAACTATGCTGAGAAAAAATAAAAAAACGATATCGCTGCTTTTGTTTGTATTACCCGCATTCGCCATGTATTTACTTTTTTTGGCTATCCCGATGATTCAAGGCTCTTATTATAGTCTGACAAATTGGAATGGACTGAACAAAAACTACAGCTTTGTGGGAATTAAAAACTATATTGAGGCATTTACGGATGATGCAAGCTTTATTACCTCACTTTTGTTTACAGCGAAATATGTTATTTTTGCTGTAATCTTTCAGAATGCGGTTGCCTTATTGCTAGCTCTGCTCATTGAGTCTCAGAAAAGGCTGAAAGGTTTTTTTAGAACGATCTTTTTCCTGCCTAGTATGTTAAGCCCAATCATCAGTACTTTTGTTTGGGTATTCGTCTTTACCAAGGTCATACCGGAAATTGCCAAAGCCGCTGGCTGGGATTTCTTGAAGGTTTCTTGGCTGGGAGATCCAAGTGTTTCATTCTGGTCGATCTTAACGGTTTCAGTATGGGGGGGAGTTGGGATGCTCATGATTATTTATATGTCTGCAATCCAAGGAATTCCTCAGCATTTGAAGGAAGCGGCGACTATTGATGGGGTGAATCCATTTCAAATGCTGCGTTTCATTACGATGCCGTTAATCTCACATGCGTTGACGATATGTGTTTTTCTGACATTGAACTCATCCTTCAAGGTTTACGATCTTGTTTACGCTTTGACCAATGGTGGTCCTGGACGTTCTACGCAGGTCATTACGATGAATATTCTGGAGGAAGCTTATCAACGGAATTTCCGATATGGCTTCGCTAGCGCAAAGGCAATTATTCTCTTTTTAATCATTTTGGCCATTACTTTAATTCAGGTGTCCATTATGAAGAAAAAGGAGGTTGAAGCATGAGTAGACGCGTTTATTCTGGTTTAGGTATTGCCGTTATGCTTATGTTTGCCGTTTATTTTCTTTTTCCGATTTATATGGCCATTATTAATGCCTTCAAAACCCAAAGTGAAACCTTTACTTCTGTACTGAGCTTACCAACTAAGCTGCACTTCGAGAATTTTTCACAGGCTTATAAGAAAGCAACCATGCTGCATAGTGCTTGGAATTCCACTATGGTCACATTCACAGGAATTATCGGCATCGTGATTTTCAGCTCTTTAGCTGGATATAAGCTCTCAAGAACGACTGGGAAGCTGAGTAATGTCATTTTTTTAATATTTGTTTCTTCTATGCTAATCCCTTTTCAAACGATAATTATTCCCTTAATTAAGATGGCTCAGAACTTAGGGCTGCAAGGAACTCCTATGGGACTTGGCGTTGTTTGTGTGGGTCTTGGTGTGAATCAAGCGGTTTTTCTTTTTCATGGATTTGTTAAGGGAGTTCCGCGGGAATTGGATGAATCCGCTCAGATGGATGGGTGTGGCGAGGTTAAGACCTTCTATAAGATTATATTCCCGCTTCTACTGCCGATTACATTTACGATTATTGTTTTAAACCTGCTTTGGCTATGGAATGATTTTTTACTTCCTGTTCTGATGCTAAGTGATTTTAGAAAATATACATTGGTATTGACTATTAATATGTTCTTCGGAAAATATACTAAAGAGTGGTCGTTGATTCTAGCTTCATTGATTTTATCTTCTTTGCCAATTGTAATTATCTTCTCTATCTTTCAACGTTGGATTATCCAAGGGATTACGGATGGTGCGGTAAAAGGATAATATTTGGACGAGTCATAAGGAGCGTTTGCCATGGAAAAACTTTTATACGGAGTAGCTTACTACGATGAATATATGCCCTATGAACGGCTGGATCAAGATATTGAGATGATGAAGGCTGCCGGAATCAATGTCGTGCGAATTGCTGAATCAACCTGGGGCACACACGAACCACAAAATGGAGTATTTGATTTCAGCTCTGTGGATCGGGTATTGGATGCGATGCATAAGGCTGGAATTAGTGTCATCGTTGGAACGCCAACCTATGCCGTACCTACATGGATGGTGAAAGAGCATCCGGATGTTCTCGCAGTTACTTCTCAGGGTGCAGGTCGTTATGGCGCTCGACAGATTATGGATATCACCAATCCAAAGTTTTTGTTCTATGCGGAGAGGATTATTCGTAAATTGATTGACCGTGTTAAGGATCATCCTGCTGTAATAGGTTATCAAACGGACAATGAAACGAAGCATTATCATACCGCAGGTCCTAATGTTCAGCATTTATTCGTCAAATGGATGCGTGAAAAATTCAAAACCGTGGAACAAATGAATAAGCAATTTGGCTTGGATTATTGGAGCAACCGGATTAATGCTTGGGAGGATTTCCCTTCAACCATAGGAACGATTAATGGTAGCCTTGGCTCCGAGTTTGCTAAGTTTCAACGAAGTCTGGTAACGGATTTTCTTGGCTGGCAGGCAGCAATTGTCAATGAATATAAGCGTGAAGGGCAGTTTGTAACCCAAAACTTTGACTTCGAGTGGAGAGGTTATTCTCATGGTATTCAACCGGATGTTGATCATTTTGCGGCGTCAAAAGCTTTTGATATTGCAGGGGTAGACATTTATCATCCTTCACAGGATGAGCTTACCGGTATTGAGATTTCTTTTGGCGGAGACGTAACCCGCTCATTAAAAGCGAATAATTATCTGGTGGTTGAAACTCAAGCCCAAGCTTTTCCACATTGGGTACCGTACCCTGGACAGCTCAGGCTGCAGGCATTTAGCCATCTTGCTTCTGGAGCTAACATGGTTGCTTATTGGCATTGGCACTCGATCCATAATTCCTTTGAGACGTATTGGAAAGGGCTGTTAAGCCATGATTTTGCAGCAAATCCTGTTTATAACGAAGCCATTACGATTGGCAGGGATTTCGCTAAGCTGTCGCCTCAGCTGGTGAATCTGCAGAAAACAAACAAAGTCGCTGTTCTTGTAAGCAATGAATCTTTAACGGCAATGGAATGGTTCAAGCTTCCGGGGGCATCGAAGAATTATAATGATGTGGTTAGACTGATGTATGATGAGCTTTATAAGCTGAATGTCGGATGTGACTTTGTAAATCCAGCCAGTGATAATTATGAAAATTACTCGTTGCTTATCGTACCAGCCTTATATTGCGCATCGGATAGTTTATTGGAGCGCTTAAATGCCTACGTTAAGAATGGCGGTCATATTGTGTATAGCTTTAAGTGTGGCTTTACAGATGAAAATGTGCAGGCTAGAACGGTTAGTCAACCGGGGATCATTAGCGAAGCTTGCGGCATTTCTTATTCTATGTTTGTCGAGCCCAAGCATGTTGCTCTGAAGGGAGACCCGTTTCAAGTAGGGCAGGAGCACAATCAGGTTCAAACATGGATGGAGCTGATCACGCCGACTACTGCGGAAGTACTAGCTTATTATGATCATCCTCATTGGGGCCAATATGCTGCGATTACTCATAATAGATTCGGAGATGGTACAGCTACATACATCGGATGTATGACAAGCTCAGCAGTAATGATGAAAGTATTGAAACATGTATTGAAAGAGATCGATTTATGGGGAATAGATCAGGAAATAACCTTTCCGTTGATCACCAAATCTGGGATCAATTCAATTGGAAAGACTATTCGGTATTATTTTAATTATTCCGAGTCTACTAGTTCCATGCAATATCCTCATAATGGGGGAATGGAGTTATTTTCTAAGCAGGAGGTTGTTAAGGGGCAACAGTTGGTCCTTGACCCTTGGGGTATGAAGATTATTGAAGAGAATTAAGGGAATGAATAGAATCATTACCCTTCTTTATATCCAAACAGCATGTAGAATACCAAGAATAATAAAAATGATAAAGTGATCACTCACGGCGAGGGCATATGCTTTTTTGGAGGTTAACCCGAAGAGTGTATTTTTCAGATATGCCAGTGCAAGTAGAAATCCAATTACCAATCCTATCACAAGTCCTGAAACTACATCATCAGCGCCGGATACTTGTACAATTAAAGCAAGTAGAAACGAACTCAGAAACCCAACGAGAGCTGCACCTGGATACTTGAGGGCATCTTTCGTTTCTTTTTCCCCTTGGTTTTTCTTCAAACTTACTGCATGTTTACCGAATAAGAGTGGAGAATAATACAAAGCTCCGAACGCCATGTAGACGATCCCACCTGCAAGAACTGCCAAGTAATTCAAATCCATAAAATCGATACTCATTAGCTTAACCTCACATTCTATAATGTCTTGGTTTTATTTTATCATGTATAAGTTAATCTTGACATCATTTTTAATTATGTCATAATGATAATATCAAATCGAAATTATCGTACTAGACAGGTGGATAAAAACCATGATCGAGAATGAGTCGAACTACACACCCAGTAATTACAGAACTCCAGATGGAGCACCTACAGATGTTGTTATTTTTACAATTGTTTCAACGGAGAGGCTAGCGGTTAAGAAGTCTATGCCAACGCGTGAGCTTTATGTTCTTTTGATCCAACGGAAGGTTTGGCCATTTGTTGGCCAATGGGCGTTGCCTGGCGGATTCACGAGAGAAACAGAAACGATTTACGAGTGCGCACAACGCGAATTGAAAGAGGAAACAGGCGTAGAGCCGATGCATCTGGAATATTTTAATGTTTATAGTACTCCAGGGCGTGATCCCAGAGGCTGGATTATCTCTCATGCATTTCTGGCGCTTGTGAATGAAGGGGTATTGAAGGATCGCAAAGCGGCAGTGGATGCTATGGACGTTCGTTTATTTTCGGTAAGTGAAGCTCTAACAATGGAGCTGGCTTTTGATCATCACCAAATTCTTGTGGATGCCTTATTAAAAATTCGCCTACAAATGTTATCTACAACCATTGCTAAAGAGTTTCTCCCAGCTGAATTTACGATCAGTGAGCTTTATCAGGTAATTCAGACGGTTGTACCGGAGTTCGAAGAGAAGAATTTTATTCGTAAAATTACGTCTACACAGAGCAGAAAGGGCATTATTGAGGAAGCAAGAGACCGAAACGGAGAGTTAAAGTCATCTAATCTACACTCACAAAGAGCCGCTCAGTTATATCGTTTTACTGATCACGAACCCCAATTATCGATTTATAGTTAAAATAAGCCAGGTGGTGATGCAGATGGACTTCTATTTAGAGGATAACAATGTGATCGAGCGATTGGTTACCGAATGGAAGCAATACAATAATCTTGTGATTGCCTATGATTATGACAATACCGTCTACGATTATCATCACAAAGGTCATAAGTTTGATGAAGTCATTCAACTACTGAGAGATTGTAAGCAGGCTGGAGCGCATTTAGTTGTGTTTACCGCATGTGTAGATGACATGTTTCCAACCATTATGGAGTATTTACAAGGAAATGATATTCCCTTCGATGCTATTAATGAAAGTCCATCCTTTGTCCCAGTCACTGGCAATAAGAAAATTTATTACAATATTCTGCTGGACGATCGAGCTGGATTAAGCTCAGCATACAAATGTCTGAAAACAGCATTAGCGATTATTAAAAAAGGGGCGTGATAAACATGATTTTGTTAAATGGTACTAAATTAGTGTTTAAGCTTTTTCCGAATGGCGAAACCTTGGTCGATGGTGATCAAATCCTAGCTCTCGCTGCTGATTTCAATAAAGTGGCCTTTAAATACGAGAATGACAGTGATTTAATCAAGCTGATGTTTATTAAGAATTATTTGGATGATCGCAATCTAAAGGCAGCACTTATCATTTACTACATGCCCTATAGTCGAATGGATCGCGTAGAGGGTTCATCTGTTTTCACTTTAAAATATGTGGCGAATTTTATTAATTCTCTAAGCTTCGAGAAGGTGACTTTGATCGAGCCTCATTCGGACGTTTCGCTTGCCTTAATCAATAAAAGCACAGCTAAATATCCATCCATTGAGCTATTGATTCGAGTTATTGCTGAAACTGGTTTTAACATAGAGCAGGATTACTTATTTTTCCCGGATGCCGGTGCCCAAAAACGCTATAGCAAAGTGAAGGGCTATAAGCAGCTGGTGGGTTTTAAGGTAAGAGATTTTCAAACGGGAGAAATTAAGAAATTAGATATTGTTGGGCATGTAGACCATAAAAACTTTAAAGTGATTATTGTTGATGATCTTTGCTCTTATGGCGGTACTTTTATGATGAGTGCTGAAAAGCTTAAGGAAGCTGGGGCAGATAAGGTTTACCTGCTTGTTGGACATTGTGAGAAATCGATCTACAAAGGCAAAATACTAGAAACCGATTTAATTGATCAGGTTTTTACCACAAATACGATGCTAGAAGAATCCGAACACAAAAAAATTCATATATACGAAATTGGAGGTATTAAATAATGACACAAAAATTCGTTTATCCAGCCACGCTTCTCTGTGATTTTTACAAGGTCAGCCATAAGAATCAATACCCAAAAGGAACAGAACTAGTCTATTCCACTTGGACCGCACGCACCAGCCGGCTTGAAGAGATTGACCATGTTGTCGCTTTCGGTTTTCAATCGTTCATTAAAGAATATTTAATCCAATATTTCGATGAGCATTTCTTTGCAAGAAATAGGGATGAAGTCGTAAATGAATATAAAAGAGTGCTGCACTACGCTCTTGCAGTCGTGAATCCAGATGCTTCGCATATTGAAGAATTACATGATTTAGGATATTTGCCAATTAAAATAAAAGCGATTAAAGAAGGAACTTTGGTACCGATCAAAGTGCCTATGCTGACTATTGAGAATACCCAGCCGGAATTCTTCTGGCTGACGAATTACCTAGAAACCTTGATGTCTTGCCAGCTTTGGATGCCTACGACAAGTGCTACTTTGGCATTTGAGTATCGTAAAATCCTCGAAGAGTTTGCGCTTAAAACCAATGGAGATACTTCGATTGTCCCTTTTCAAGGACATGATTTCTCGATGCGTGGAATGAGCTCATTGGAAGCTGCCAAAAGCAGTGGGGCTGGTCATTTGATTTCTTTTACAGGAACGGATTCGATCCCTGCTATCCTCTATCTCGAAGATTTCTATAATGCCAATATTGAAAAAGAATTAGTAGGAACCTCGATTCCAGCTACAGAGCATAGCGTGATGTGCGCTCATGGAACAGATGAAATGGCATCTTATAAGTATCTAATTAACGAGGTTTATCCAAGCGGCTTTGTTTCGATTGTTTCGGATACATGGGATTTATGGAGTGTGCTAAATGTAGTAATTAGAGGTCTTAAAGAAGATATTCTGAGGAGAGATGGCAAGGTTGTAATTCGACCGGACAGTGGAGATCCTGTGAAAATCATCTGCGGTGATCCGGATTCTACCAACGACTCTGAACGTAAAGGGGTTATTGAAATTCTTTGGGAGATCTTTGGTGGAACTACAACGGATAAAGGATTCAAGCAGCTGGACACTCACATTGGAGCGATTTATGGAGATGCTATTACGATTAGTCGCTGCAAAGAGATTTGTGAGAAATTAGCAGACAAAGGCTTCGCTTCGACCAACATGGTTTATGGAATTGGCTCTTATACTTATCAGTACAACACGCGCGATACCTTTGGATTTGCCCTTAAATCTACTTTTACGATCGTTAATGGCGAAGAACGCAAAATTTACAAGGATCCCAAAACAGACAGCGGCCACTTCAAAAAATCGCAAACAGGCTTGGTGCTTGTGACTAAAGAGGCTGGGGAGCTGACTTTTATTGATAATCTCAGTGCTGCTGAATATGCGGCAAAACAAACAGATGATTTGCTAGAAGTTGTATTTGTAGATGGGAAGCTGGTTCTGGATCAAACCTTAAATGAGATTCGTACAGCTTTGTTGAAAAATCTCTAAATGAGATGAGGGATACGATGGCTATCAATATGGATAAACCGAGCACTATGTTTGGGTTGTTAGCGATCATGCTGATCATTGCTTATTTTACCGCATCTACAGCGTTGGAGATTGTAGCGACTACAACGGGCTTGTTAAGCGTTTGGCTGACAACTAGAGAGAGCATTTGGTGTATGCCGATGGGATTGATCAATGTAGCTTGTTTTTTCTGCAGCTTTTATGATGCTAAGCTTTATGCAGATATGACACTACAGGTTTTCTTTTTCGTATTAGGCATTTGGGGCTGGTATGTATGGCTAACTAAACGCTACACTGCTAAAGTACGTCCAACAAAACGGATTGAAGCAAAAATGATTATATTGCTGAGTATCTTGATTATTGCGGGAACGGGTGGCTGGGGTTATTTGCTTACCGAATATACGGATGCTTCGATTCCTTATGCTGACGCTTTTATTGCTATTTTAAGTGTGATTGCACAATTCCTCTTATCCTCTAAAGTGCTTGAACATTGGCTGGTATGGATTGTTGTTGATGTATTGTCGATAGGCATGTATTTCTATAAAGGGCTCGATACAATAGCGTTTCTCTATATCATTTATCTATTCATCGCAATTGCAGGATGGTTCGGTTGGAAGAATGGATATCAGAAAAGCTTGGCCACGTGAGGTGAGTTTTATTGTGCGAGATAAGAAGGTAGGTCTGACTTTAGGGAAGTTCGCTCCCCTGCACCGCGGGCATCAGTATTTGATTGAAACGGCTATTGCAGAAATGGATGAGGTTATTGTTGTGATTTATGATAGTCCTGAAGTTACGCGGATCCCTTTACCTGTCAGGTCCCAGTGGATTCGCCAGCTTTATCCCACTGTTGAAGTGATTGAAGCTTGGGATGGACCTAATGCGATGGGTGACTCACCTGAGGTTAAGAGGATTCAGGAGAATTATATGCTTAGTATTCTAGCTGAGCGGAAAATAAGCCATTTCTATTCGAGTGAATTTTATGGCGAGCATATGGGTTTAGCGCTGGGGGCTGTTAATCGACTAGTGGACTGCGAACGTGAAGTTGTGCCAATCTCAGGTACCGTGATTCGTGGTTCGACTTATGAGAACAAAGCTTTTATTCATCCGCAAGTTTATCGGGATTTAGTGACGTCAGTTGTTTTCCTTGGAGCTCCTTCTACCGGTAAAACCACGATTGCTGCTCGAATGGCAGTGGAATATAGGACGGTCTGGATGCCGGAATATGGACGGGACTATTGGGAGCAGCATCATATTGAACATAGGTTAACAGCTGAGCAGTTGGTGGAGATAGCCGAAGGCCATTTGGCAAAAGAAGAAGTTTTGCTGGCGGAAGCCAACGAATATTTATTCGTCGATACCAATGCTATTACAACTTATATGTTCGCTTTAGATTATCATGGTGCTGCGCTTCCCGAATTGGGTGAAATGGCTGTTGCTGCAGCCTCAAGATATGATTTGGTGTTCGTTTGCGGGGATGACATTCCTTATGATGATACCGAGGATCGATCAGGCGAGGTTCATCGAGCTATTTTTCAGAAAAAGATTATCGCCGATCTCCTGCATCGCAAGATTCCTTTTATACTATTAACCGGTAATCTTGTTGCTAGGATTGAGCAGGTAAAAGCTATTTTAGCCAGATATTCCAAATATCAAAGTCTTGGGGATTTAATAATTTAATTCGCAGATAATAATTAAAGTTATAAACTATACGATTTTTATAAACAAAAACCCAGTCAAAACACGAAAAAAAGTGTTTTGACTGGGTTTTTGTTGGGACGGGATGTCACCGCCTTTCACTAGAGTACAAGCATTTTTTTATATTTCACATATTATTAATAGATAGAGGAGGGGGACTAGATGAGCAAATATTTAAAATCGCAGAAATTAAAATCAATTCAAAATTGGATAAAAAAATTGGAAAAAGCTGAGGTTTCAGAACAATCAGAGGAATGTTCAGTAGAAGAATTAAAGCTTCCATATAAGGACATAGGAGCCGGAAGGCATAGAGTTGTATTTGATTTGGGGAACGGCTTAGTGTTAAAGGTCGCCAAGATAGCAAAAGGTATAACGTGCAACAAAAACGAGGTAAATCTTTACCGTAGTGTCTCCTCCTCCCTGCAAAAGCACCTTTGTAAAATCGTAGAATATGGACATGGTTGGTTAATCATGAAGAAAATGAACAGAATAATTCGCAATAAAAAAGAGTATGAAAATCAAGTGTTCCATATCCTTGAAGCATTTCGTAGTATGGGTATAAGGATTTCAGATTTACACGATAAAAAAAGCGGTGATCTGAAAAGGAAAAACATCCGACTAAATAAGGACAAAAAAATTGTATTTATTGACTATGCGAATGTTTACTCCTGTTAGAAAATGTATGGATTTACAGAATGTCTACAATTACCAGCCCAAATAAGAGGAAATTGGAAAAAGTTTTCGCTTTTAGAAATGTTTTCGTGATAAGATAGATATGTTGCGCAAAAATACTTATATGTTAGATTGGAATGGTGTGAGGAAAGATGTTGAGCCCAAATGCACTTCACTTAAAAAAGGACATCGCTCCTTACGAGAAACCATGCTTGAAGGCAAGTGTTCGACAAATTTCAAATAGTGTTTTTCCTTATTTTGTATTATGGTTTCTCGCTTATCAGAGCTTGGCTATTTCTTACTGGCTCACCCTAGCTTTAACAATCGTCGCTTCTGGTTTTTTAGTCCGCATATTTATCCTCTTTCATGATTGCTGTCATCAATCCTTTTTTAAAAATCGCACTGCTAATGAAATATTAGGTACAATTACAGGCATTCTCACCTTCTTTCCCTTTCATAAATGGAAGCATAGCCACTCGATTCATCATGCTACCAGCAGTAACTTAAACAAACGTGGTACAGGCGATGTTTGGATCCTTACTGTTGAAGAGTATTTATCCGCCTCTGTATGGACTCGGTTTTGCTATCATCTCTATCGTAATCCAATTGTAATGTTTGGTTTTGGTCCTTTTTTCATCTTCCTTATACAAAATAGATTAAATCGCAAAAATGCTAAGAGAAGAGAGCGTATTAATACGTATACAACTAATCTTGTCCTCGTATCTGCTGGTGTACTGCTCAGCTGGGCAATTGGATGGCAGGCATTCGTGATGATTCAAGCTCCGATTTTTCTAATATCGGGAGCAGTCGGGATTTGGCTCTTCTATGTACAGCATCAGTTCGAAGATTCTTACTTCGAAGAAGAAGAATCATGGGACTTTGTAAAAGCAGCCATTGACGGCAGCTCCTATTATAAGCTTCCAAGAGTTCTACAATGGATAACAGGCAATATTGGTTTTCATCATATTCACCATTTGAGCCCAAGAGTACCTAACTATTATCTGGAAAAAGCACACGATAATATACCATTGCTGCAAACCGTAAATACCATCACTGTCTCTACTAGTCTGCAATCTTTGCGTTTTCGTCTTTGGGATACGCATAGCAAGAAGTTTGTTGGTTTCCGTGATGTTCGGGGCTTAATCAAAAACAGATAGTCAAATTCAATTGGTCAACCATTGTATAGTATAACGGCTTCATAAAGGGAGGGGGAACCTTCTCTTTTTTGTTTACTCTTATTGTATAGGCAGGTGCTAGACTAGGTATATTGACATACACTAGAAATAGTCCTATATTTAACCTTGTTATTAATTTGTAAGCGCATTCATATTTTAAACGAAAGGATTTGAGTTAAATGCAGAAAATAGAATGTGTAGCTATGCTTTTAGCTGGTGGAGAAGGTAAGCGGTTAAGCCATTTGACCAAGAAAATTGCCAAACCTGCCGTACCTTTCGGAGGTAAATATCGGATTATTGATTTTACATTGAGCAATTGCACTAATTCTGGCATCCATACAGTTGGAGTTCTCACACAGTACCAGCCTATGGTGTTGAACACTTATATCGGAATCGGAAGCTCATGGGATTTGGATCGAAAAAATGGCGGCGTTACCTTGCTTCCTCCTTATGTAGAACAGAATGGCGGCCGTTGGTATAAAGGAACCTCTCATGCCATTCATCAAAATATAAATTACTTAGAGCAGTATGATGCAGAATACGTGCTAATAATCTCTGGAGATCATATTTACAAAATGAATTACGATCTTATGCTGCAAAAGCACAAGGAAACTAAAGCGGATGTATCCATAGCTGTAATTGAAATTCCACTAAATGAATCTTACCGGTTTGGGATGATGGAGGTAGACCAAGATGATTGGATTACTGAATTTCAGGAAAAGCCTAAAGTAACCACTAGCAATACGGCCTCCATGGGCGTGTATATTTTTACTTGGAAGGTACTTAAACAATATTTATTGGCTGATGAACTAAAACCTAAATCCAATAGTGATTTCGGACAAGATATTATACCGGCTATGCTGGCTGATTATAAAAAGCTGTTTGCCTATCGTTTTAAAGGCTATTGGAAGGATGTCGGCACGATTGATAGTCTTTGGGAAGCGCATATGGACTTATTAGCAGATGATAAACCTTTTCGTTTACATGATCCGAAGTGGCGAATCTATACGAAAAACCCCAACCAGCCGCCACAATATATCGGGGCTACTGCTAAGATTGATCGTTCTTTAGTCAATGAAGGCTGTATGGTGTTTGGTAAGATTGACCATTCTGTTCTATTCTACGGAGTTGATGTGGGTGAAGGCAGCTATATTAAAGATTCCATCATCATGCCGCAAACCAAAATTGGCAAAAACGTGACGATTCATCGAGCGATTATTGGCTGGAATACGGTAATTAAAGATAATGTGACCATTGGGAATCCGGATGAGTCTTCAGAGATAACGCTAATTGGTGATAACAAAGTTATTAAAGCTTAGAGTGAGGAAGGAGTAATAAAATGAATAACGTGTTGGGCATAATTAATCTAAGTATAAATCAACCGCTCTTGCATGAATTGACCTATTCACGTGCTACCGCTACAGTTCCTTTTGGAGGTAGATATCGTTTGATTGATTTTGTATTATCCAATATGGTGAATTCAGGGATCAGCAATGTGGCGGTGCTAACTCATAATAGCTACCGTTCGATCATGGACCATGTGGGCTCAGGTAAAGAATGGGATTTGGATCACAAACAAAAAGGTTTGTTCATTCTGCCTCCCGCAGACACGAATTCCTCTAGCTTCAACGGCGATTTGCAAAACTTTCATGGTCATCTCGAATATTTTTCCCGCAGCTCTGAGGAATATGTAATCATTTCTAGCAGTCATATGATCTGTAATATCGACTATAACGAAGTCGTAGAGGCTCATATTCAGAAGAATGCCGATATAACGGTTGTTTATAAGCAAATGGATTCCGCTCGAGAGGATCTATCGAATCTGATTATTGTAGATGTTGCCGAAGATAACCGGGTTGTTAGCATGACCGAAAATCATCTAAAGCATGAGGGCTGTAAGGTTTTTATGAGGATGCTAGTGATTAAGAAGGACCTGTTGGTTGAATTAGTCAAGAAAAGTGTGACCCAAAATTATTATGATTTAGTCAGACATGTCATTATTCGGAATCTTCATAATCTAAATGTTTATGCATATGAGTATACAGGTTATTTAGCAATTATTAATTCCATCCACAATTATTATAAATACAGCATGGAGCTGTTAAAGCCACAAATCTGGAGAACACTTTTTTTCGAACCAGGGTTGATTTATACCAAGGTCAAGGATGAGCCGCCAGTTGAGTATGCGCAAGGTGCCTCTGTAACCAATTCATTAGTAGCCAATGGGTGCATTATTGAAGGTACTGTCGAGAATAGTATTCTCTTTCGTGGAGTTAAGGTTGGCAAAGGTGTGGTAATCAAGAATAGTATCATTATGCAGAAATGTGTGATCGAGAACGATTCAAGCTTGGATTATGTCATTCTGGATAAGGATGTGTTTGTTACTAGCGGTAACAGGCTTCAAGGGGAGCCGATGGTACCTACCGTTATTACTAAAAGCAGTGTAATTTAAAGGCTTACAATCGCATATAGAACGGATAGAAACCGTGGGCAGTTACTACTAATGCCTGCGGTTTCTATTTTAGTTTATTCATAAATTGTTACGGAGAATCATAACTCTCTGGGAATTGTTTCAAATGCTAGTTAATAGTTTAAGAGTATTGGTCTAGTTTTATTTATGTAGATGAAAATCAATTAACTCGGGGGAATAAATTATGCTTATGAAAAAGACAGGTAAAAAAGCAATCGTACTTATATTGTCATTATGTCTAATGTTTACAGCATTCAGTACAGTGTTTAGTGCAGCAGTAAGCTCGGACGTTTCAGGCCATTGGGCAGAAGGTCAGATTAGTGATTGGACAGCTAGAGGACTGATTAAAGGGTATGAGGATGGATCATTTAAACCGGACAATACGATAACGAGAGCAGAATTTATTGCTTTGATTAATCGTTCTTTTGAGTTTAAGGAAGAATCGGCGATTTCGTTTAGTGATGTGGCTTCCGACAATTGGGCCTATATAGAAGTAGCAAAAGCAGTTAAAGCAGGCTACATAACGGGGTATGCGGATGGAACAATCGGCGCAAGCAAACCGATTAGCAGACAAGAGGTTGCTGTTATTGTCGGCAGATTGCTTAAACTATCTGCGACAGCTAGTACAGCAGCTACATTTAAAGATGCTGGCTTAATTGCTGATTGGGCTAAAGATGCAGTTAATATGGCTGTAGCTAGTCAAATATTGAAAGGTTATGCAGCAGATAATAGCTTTAAGCCAACGAATCCAATTACTCGCGCTGAAGCAGTTGTAACCTTGGATCGTGCTATTGCTTCCAAAGTGGTCGCTTACGATACTGCAGGAACTTATGGTCCTGCAGCTGGGACAGAGACAATCAATAGTAATGTTGTCATTAATAAAGCAGATATTACACTGCAAAACTTGATTATCAAAGGGAATCTTACCTTTGCTGCAGGAATTGGCAACGGGGATGCATTTCTGAATAATGTTACCGTAATCGGAGAAACTTTCGTCTATGGTGGGGGTGTGAACAGTATTCATCTTAATAACTCTGTTCTGCAAACTTTAACGGTAGATAAGAAAGATGGACCCGTACGTATTGTTGCAGAAGGAACTACAACTATTGCACAAGTAAATGTTAATTCTCCAGCCACCCTACAAGAAACAGCAGTAACTGGAGCTGGATTCGGTAATGTTAAATTAACGGAGCTAATCCCAGCAGGTTCGAATGTAACCTTAAAAGGGACTTTTGATAACCTTAATGTTGTCGGAAGCAAGATTAATGTAGATATCCCCGAAGGCAGTGTTCAAAAGGTCACAGCTGAAGCGACCTCAACAGGGATGAAGCTTGATCTGGGAAACGATGCAAAGATCGTCAGCTTAATTCTAAACGCGGTAGCTACTATAGTAGGTAAAGGTACGATTGATAGTGCAACGATTAATGCAATTGCTAAAGCGGGATCAACCTTTGAAACAACGCCTACTAAAATGATAGACGCAAGTACAGCGACTCCAGCGCCTACAGCAACACCAATACCAACGACTGGACCAACATCACTACCAACGACTGGACCAACTCCACCACCATCAACACCAACAGTCCATAATGAGCCAACAAATCTTGCAGCGAATGCTGGGAATTCGCAGATTCGATTAACTTGGTCATCCGTTACAGATGCTACTTATTATAATCTCTATCAATCAGTAAACGGAATAAACTATCATTTAATTAATGTTCCAGCTACAGTTACCGCTTTAACTTACAATGTGACTGGACTTAACAATGATACCTTGTATTATTTCAAAGCAACTTCAGTAATCGCAGGTACGGAAAGTAATTATTCTAGTGTTGTAAGTGCAAGTCCAACAGTAGTACCTTCTCCTTTAAACCTTGGCACAGCTAAAAATTATGTGATTTTGACAAAAGCTGGAGTCACTAACACAGGATCATCTCATATAACTGGAGATATCGGAGTTAGCCCAATAGCTGCGGCAAGCATTACTGGATTTGGATTACCTATGGATGCAGGCAATCAATTCTCAACCTCCAGTCAAGTTACTGGAAGTGTATATGCTGCAGACTATGCTGTTCCAACGCCTACTACTCTAGTTACAGCAATCAGTGATATGGAAACTGCCTATACAGATGCAGCTGGGAGAGCCTTTAATTATTCCGAGTTATATAGCGGAAACCTTAGTGGTAAAACACTTACACCTGGTGTATACAAATGGGGCACTGATGTGCTAATTGATCAAGGTGGACTCACTTTAAATGGAGGAGTAAATGACGTTTGGGTTTTCCAAATTTCTGGAGGACTTACTCAAGCTAGCAACGTCAGCATTACTTTAACGGGTGGAGCACAAGCCAAGAACATCTTCTGGCAGGTGGCCAATACCGTTTCGCTTAAAGCAGGTGCACATTTTGAAGGAATCATTTTAGCTAAGACTAACATTACAGTTGGTGCTGGCGCATCCATAAATGGCCGAATGTTGGCACAGACTGCTGTCACTTTGATTGGTAACACAGTGGTAGCTCCAGCTGAACATTAATTATTCTAGAATGAGTAATTAATTCATGAGTTATTTAAAAATAAAGATCGCCTTCCCTCAGCCATTGTGGCCAATGAGAGGAGGCGATCTTTTTAAGAGCTCAAAAATGCATATACACGTATGGTTATAATTGGTATTATTAACTTTATGATTTTGTCTTACAAAAAATATTAAAACCAATTTAAGGAGCAATCATAAATGAATACACATTATAAATTTTCATCGGAAGTAGTCAAAACCCAATTGCAAAAAAATATGCCCAAAATAATAACGATAGTAATATTAGCAGGTTGTCTAGGTATTTATTTAGGAGTTAAAGGAAGCGGGTTGGATAAATCTATCTTTATTTCTGCGCCGCTTGTTTTTATTTCTATCGGAATCGGAATGAGAAGAGGGCTGCAGAAAAGGAGTCTGATTTTAAGCTCATATGAATTAATGATCTACGATGATGTTATTATCCAGAGACAAATGGGATCAGCTGATCGAAATATTAAACGCAGTGAGATTACGATGATTGTGGAATATAAGAATAAAGGAATAAAAATAAAAACCAATGACAACAAGCGAACTATATTCATACCATTAAAGCTAACTGGCTATCAAGAAGTAAAAGAAACCTTGCAAGCATGGAATCAAATAAAGCAAGGGTAAAATCTCCGAAAAAGAGACTTTACCCTGTTTTTTTGTTAATAGATAAACATTTCTACTTGGCGGATATTGTGATTTTACCCTCTTGGCTGATTTGATAAACTTTACCTTTTGCAGTCTTATACACAAACGTTGTGCCTACTTGGCCAATGAACCGATCATCTGTCGCGATGATAGCCACTGTTTTCTTTGCTGTTCCATCACGCTTGATTTTCGTCAATGTGCGAACGGGGTTCATAGCACCCTTTACAAGGGTTTCTTCGTAGAAGAATTGTTGATTCGAATAAGCGATTGGTTGGACTGAACCTTTGGTTTTAAAGGTTTTTTTGTTCTTACCCGTTACATCAACCAGAGACCATTGAACAGCTTCATCTTTAGAAGTTTCCGCATAGAAAAGCGTGTCTCCATATACTGCATAACCTCCGTCATAAGGCCTAACTGCATCTTTTGATATCGCGGTTTTTGCAGTGCCATCCCATTTCATCCGATAAAAGATGCTGGTTCCCATCGTATCCACATAAAAGATATAATTCTTTGTTGTCACATAGGACCAAAATTCAATATTCTTTTTTAGGATTTTTTTGCCAGATCCATCTAAATTCATCGTACCTAGTTGAAATTTGTAATCTTTATCATAGCCTCCGAAATAGAGTATTTTCCCCTCGATTGTAAAATTCTGCATTACATTTCCAGTTGTTACGTTAGATACCTTTGAGCCATCCTTTTTCATTTTCATGATGTCTCCGGCTTTAATTTCATCTTCCGGGTTCTGTCTTAAGAAGTAAATCCAATCTCCTGAAACGGCATATGTAACTACATCTTCTTTGAATAAACGTTTAGTAGTATTGGTTTTCCCGTCGACAGTTGTAAGGTTAAGTCCTGACCAATCTTTATCACCATAATCTCCAAGCCAAATAACTTTGTTGTCTACAACTGCTGCTGTTGCTGAGGGTAGGATCCCAACTAATAATGCCAATGAGAGTATAATTGCTGCCATTGTTTTTTTCATCAATAAAAACCTCCGTGTGTATATTTTTTCCAACTGCATCATTATATGACCTTCGACAAAAAATGTAAATTCTTTTTAATTTAGGCTGCTCTAGTAACCAAATGTGCGAAGTTTGTCATAATTCATAGAAAAAACATATAAACTCTATGTCATTATTGGGATAATTAGTATATTATAGAACCTTGTTGTGGATTTAACTGGAAGGTTCCTATTATTGCTCCCTATGGAAATAAGAGTTTTGAAGTTTATTAGTTTAATGATATTTTCAGCAGAGGCGGATACATAATGTATAAGAAATTAGTCTTAGTAATTCTATGTTTATCTTTCATTCTATTAAATCTTCATGAGGAGTCTTCAGCGGAAACAAGTAATATTATCAATCCTAATCAAGTATATACCTATGAGATTATGACTAAAGATATCGTTCGATTAGCTGCAGCCTACCCCGATTTAATTACTTATAAGTCCATTGGAACGACTCTTTATGGGCGTCAAATTTGGGCGGTTAAATTAGGGAAAGGGACACCAGCGGTATTTATTAATGCATCACATCATGCAAGAGAATGGTTAACTACTACACTCACGATGAATATGATAGATCAGTACGCACAAGCTTTTGTTAATAAAAAAAAGATTTTAGAGTTTAATGTCCAAGAGCTGCTTAATAAAACATCGATATGGTTTGTTCCAATGGTTAATCCAGATGGAGTTACCCTTCAGCAAAAAGGGGCTAAAGCTTTTCCAACAAATATTCGTGCGAAGTTAATTCAAATGAATGGAGGATCTGATGACTTTAGCAAGTGGAAAGCAAATGCAGAAGGAATTGATCCAAACCGTCAATATGATGCCGACTGGGAGCATATTACCGCTATTAGCTATAGACCCAACTGGAAAAATTATAAAGGTATTGCCCCCGTTCAGACAGCTGAAGCCAAGACCCTTGTTAATTTTACTAAAGAGATTAAGCCCGAAATAGCGCTAGCCTATCACTCAGCTGGGGAAATATTATATTGGAATTTCCATACGAAGGCTGAAAATTTGAATCGGGATAAGAAAATGGCATTAACTCTTACCTATTTAACAGGGTATTCGCTAGTACCTGATGTAGCCAGCCCTTCAGGCGGAGGGTATACGGATTGGTTCATCCAAGAATTTAATAAACCTGGTTTTACTGCTGAGATTGGCAGAAAACTAGGGGAAGATGAGTTACCTTTATCATCATTTGGAGGTATATGGGGACAAAATAAAGCAGTAGGACTATATCTAGCCAACGAAGGCTACAAGTTATGGAAAGCTAAGAATCCGGTGACTAAAGTAGCTCTAAATGTAACAACGTTTGAAAATACACCTTTATATAATGATGTTACGGGTGTGACCTATAAATCAATGGAACCGCAAAAGGTAATGGCCTTTGAAAAAAGCGGGGAGCATTGGTTCCATATCCATACCTCAACAGGTGACCACTGGATCTATAGTAAAAAAGTTATAGTTGGAGAAACAGATACGATTTCAGAAGATATTATTCTTAATGAATATACCAATATGTACGACATTCCTTTTAAGGATGACTCAGCTAGTGCAGGAATCATTACTCCTCAGGTCGTTCATAAGATTGAACAATGGAATGATTGGTATAAAATCGAGACATGGCTAGGGGATAAATGGATTCAGATTAAAAAGGAGGATTAATAGAGAATTCAATATTGTATGTGTTGGTTGCAATTGCAATTTTAGTTATGGGTATCGGAGTGATTGTTTCAACATTCAAAATCGTTCCGCAGCATCATGTAGGTGTTGTACATGTATGATGCTTTGAAAGAGGCAGCGTTACCACATGGCATTCGGATTGAGAATGTCGATGTTACTGGTCTTAGAAGAGTTTAAACGCAAAAAGGCGATACCGGAAGTCATTTGACTATCTGGAATATCGTCCTTTTTGATTAGGTAATTACCATTTCACTGTTTTCCATCAACCTAGCCAGCTTATTGCTGATCGGAACGGTTTGTGCTCTCCTAAGCTCATTATTGCTTAAAACAATAATAACAGAATGATCAGATAAGCTTCTTGTTATAATGGCTCCATATCCATTGATATTTCCCAGGTGATAGGCAACTTTTTTATTAAGATACCAACCGTAACCGTAACTGCTGTTGGAGTAAGAGGTGAACATTTTGTCGGTAGATTCTTGTGAAATGACAAGATGGTTATTCAGAGCTTCATTCCAGTGATATAAATCCAAAACAGTCGAATAGATAGATCCAGCACCTTCATAGTTTACAGCTGATGCAAAATCCGTCTTGCTCTTTCCCTCACCTGAAGCATAATCCATCATTTTGTTTGTTGTAGATGCCACCCCGCTGTTCGCCATGGAAATCGCCCCGAAAATATTACGATTCATGTATTCCTCATAAGTCAGTTTTGAAACTTGTTCAATAATTCGGCCAAGCAAAATATAATTAATGTTGCTGTACTGAAAACCACCGCTTGCCGTAAGGGGGCGTTGTGCATTTAATCGGAGTATATCATCTACTGGAGTTTTTACGACATCTTGGGTCTCACGGGCAATTCCGGATGTTTGGGATAACAATTGATGGATTGTAATGTCTCCCCATTTCTTATAGTCAGGGAAATAGGCTAGCAATTTATCGTTAGTGGAGAGTGAGCCGGCTTCTTCAAGCTGCAAAATAGCTGCCGCCGTAAATTGTTTGGTTAAGGAAGCGATACGAAATTGCGTCGTGGATGTATTGGCTTTTTCAAGCTTTATATCCGCCATTCCAAAGCCTTCCTCCAAGAGGATGGAATCGTTATTCACCACAAGCACTGCGCCATTAAAATTAATGCTCCGTAAATATTTTTCGGCTTCGGATTTAATAATGAGCAGTTTCCTGGCATCGACTAATGGCTTTACAGATTCGGTTGGTTTGGTTTCCTTTACAGGTTGAGGAGTTGTTTCTTCAACTTCTATTTTAGTAGGCGAGGCAGGGCTGCTTTCTTGCGGTAAAACATTGCATGAACTTAGTATAACCAGCATAACGGCGGTTAAAATTAGTTTTTCTAGCA
Source organism: Paenibacillus psychroresistens (assembly GCF_009728935.1). GTDB lineage: Bacteria > Bacillota > Bacilli > Paenibacillales > NBRC-103111 > Paenibacillus_AC > Paenibacillus_AC psychroresistens. The sequence continues at coordinate 2,816,804 of NZ_CP034235.1, forward strand.
TATTAATAATTCTCCCTGATTTAAGTATTTGAAGGATTACAACTCGGAGATGATAAATAATGATTTAGTCTAATCAAAAAAGAGATGCGAATATTCGCATCTCTTTTGATTAATTGAATTTGTCTGCAAATTGAGGTGAACGTTTTAAAAGACTTACTATTTCAGCCTCTGTTCTGGTCGATATGGCTTTTATGGCTGTGATGACTGCGGTTTTAATGTCTTTACCAACACCTTGGTCTCTGTACAGAAAACCGTTCAGTTCTTGAATAAATATTGTATCATCGTTTAGTTGTTTTTGTTCTATTTTTGCAATTTCTTCTTGTGTAGCCCCAGGCTTCGGTTCTTCTCTTGTTAATAAATGACTGAATCTGTCGAGATAGTAATCAACGTAAGTTTTCGAAATTTCCATTTTATTTGCCTCCTGATTATTTAATCTTTGCTGGTTATCTTTTGTTAAATTTATAACTCATTGGAATTTTATCTTCTGTAAGAATTGGAGCTTTCAACCGTTTCATAATCTTAATGACCTCGTATAGCTTATCAGTGATCAAATTTAATTGCAACATTTTGTTGACATCCATTTCATCGGAGTGATCAGTGGCTGCGGCGTTTAGGTGGCATTGACAAGGGAGTGACGACTGGGATAAAATCAAATTAATGTTATTAACTATTGTAATAGTCATACTGAGAAAGAGGGACCGAGCAGATGGAAAGTACAAGCTTCATTCAAGAAGAGAATAAGATTGCATCATTTAATAGAATTGCCGTATTAAAAAAAGAGATCAGTAAAGTCATTATTGGCCAGGAGTATATGGTGGATCGCATCCTGATCGGCCTTCTGACCGGAGGGCATATTCTACTGGAGGGTGTTCCGGGATTAGCCAAGTCGTTGGTTGCCAATACAATTGCCAAGGTAATCGGAGTTGATTTCAAGCGGATCCAATTCACACCTGATCTATTGCCTGCAGACATTCTCGGAACAGAGATATATAAACCCAATACGGGAGAATTTGTGATTAAAAAAGGCCCGATTTTCAGTAATTTCATCATAGCGGATGAGATAAACCGCGCACCTGCCAAGGTGCAGTCCGCACTGCTTGAAGCCATGCAGGAAAGGCAAGTGACTATCGGTGATACAACCTATCCGTTAGAAAAACCTTTCCTCGTAATCGCAACGCAGAATCCGCTTGAGCAGCAAGGTACATATCCGCTTCCTGAAGCGCAACAGGACCGCTTTATGTTGAAATTAAAGATCGAATATCCCAATAAAGCGGAAGAAAGAGAAATTATCGGACGCTTTACAAGAGAAGATTCCAGTGAACCTGAAGTAAATGAAATTTTATCACGTGCGGACATTCTGGAGATGCGGACGCAAATTGACAAGGTCTACGTGGATAGCAATATAGAAGAGTATGTACTCGATATTGTATTCAAAACCAGGGAAGCATCGGCTCATATCGTTTGCGGAGCTTCACCCCGCGCCTCGATTAACCTGATAAAAGCAGCAAAAGGCAAGGCGTTTATTGATGGCCGCAATTATGTCGTACCCGATGATATTAAAGCTTTGGCTTATGATGTATTACGTCACAGAATTATTCTCTCTTATGAAGCGGAAGCCGATAATATGACTTCGGAAGATGTCATCGCTGCGATCCTCGAGCAAGTCAATTTACCATGACCCAATAGACGAGCATGAAAGGAAGAGGCACCAATGCTTTCCAGCGAAATGGTCAAGAAAATCAGGCAGATTGAGATAAAATCGAAAAGATTGGTTGAAGAGATTTTTTCCGGCGAATACCGTTCAGGGTTTAGGGGAAAAGGCATGGAATTTGAAAGCATTAGACAGTATTATCCTGGTGACGATGTAAGGAATATCGACTGGAATGTGACTGCACGCCATAATAAAGTTTCGGTTAAACAGTTTAGTGAAGAACGGGAATTGAATATGTTTCTGCTCATAGATATGTCCCGTTCCAACAGCTTTGGCAACAAGAAGACTTTAATTGCAGAGCTGGGTGCGACACTTGCTTTCTCGGCAAACAAAAACAATGACAGGGTCGGTGTGATTTTTTTTACGGATAAGGTTGAAAAGTTCATCCCATCAAAAAATGGCAGGAAGCACATTCTGTCGATTATCGAGAATATTCTGAGCTGCGAGCCGGAATCTAATGGTACGAATCTTGCAAATGTTCTGCAGTATTTTAATAGGATCGAGAAGAAAAGAAGCATCGTTTTTTTAATATCCGATTTTCTTGACGAAGGCTATCAGAAGGATATGAAGGTTATTGCAACAAAGCACGACTTGGTCATGCTGCGTGTTGTGGACAAGGCAGAGGAATTCATTCCGGCCGGAGCCATCTTTACCTTTGAAGATCTTGAAACCGGAGAAACCGTCATATTGGATAACATTAAGAATGCACACAAGCTAAGCGGTAAACCGACTACAACCGGCTATAACCTGGTGAATATATATACGGATGAAGACTATGTCAGGCCTTTAGAACAATTTTTCAGAAGAAGGATTCAGCGATGAAAAAAGCAAAAATCACGCTTATTATACTCTTTTTAACTCTGTTTTTTATGCCTTTAGCCGGACAGGTACAAGCAGAGGCACGCAGCATTTATGTCGGAGACTTAATTGAACTAAAGATTTCGACGCAGGAATTTTCCAAGGATGCAATAATCGATAAGTTTAAGGATTTCGAAATCGTGCATTTGACAGAGGATAAAGGAGTTTATCTCCTCACGCTGCGCAGCTTTGAACCCAGTGAGAAGAAAGTAAGGCTCGGAAATAAGGAAATCGCCATTACCATTAAGTCTACGCTGGATGAAATCCAGAGAGATGGTATATTCGAAGGGGATTTGACGCCGGAAAAGCCAGGCTTCCAATTGAACTGGCAGTATGCGATTTATGCACTCCTGCTAATTTTCCTGTTAAGCGGCGGGATTTATTATTTCCGCAGGTATTATCGCAAGAAGAACAAAGCTTTAATAACCCCCTTCCAGCATTTTATTAATCAAATGAAGGGTATGTCCGAAGATGACGATCAGTATTTTGTGAAAATGACATTTTACTTTAAGACCTATATTGAAGCTGCATACTCATGCATGATTAGAGGCAAGACTTCTTCAGAAATCATCGATGAAATCAGTCTAATGCCAGGCTTGCAGGAAAGCGCGCAGGAAATCAGAGATTGGCTAGAGGAAAGCAACCGCTTGAAGTTTAGTGGTGTTGTCGCATTCGAGGGGGCCAAACAACACTTACATGGTCACCTGGTAGATCTGGTCGGGAGAATTAATGAGCACAAGGGGAGTGAACTATGATCCAGTTTACAAACTGGTATTTCTTGTTATGCATACCGGTGCTTATTTATATCTTTACTATTTTCATAGGGAAAAAGAAGCATGCTCTGAAATTCTCCAGTGTTCAGCTGCTGAAGAGTGCGGGGTTAAGGAAGACGATTAAACATAAGATAGGCAAATATATCATTCTAGCAGGTCTTATTCTCTTGATAGCTGCATTGGCAAGGCCGCAATTGCCAGAAAAGGACGCTCCCGTTCAACAGAAGGGGATTGATATTTCGTTGGTTCTAGATGTATCCGGATCCATGCAATCCGTGGATTTTGAACCGAATCGTCTGGAAGTAGCCCGGCATACCTTGCAGGATTTTGTAGATGAGCGACCGCAGGACCGGTTATCGTTCATTGTTTTTGCAGGAACTGCCTATACCAGAGTCCCCTTAACGCTTGACCATAACATCATTAAGGAATCACTGGGGGAAGTAAGCAGTGAATCGGTGAATGAAGAGGGTACTGCGATCGGAATGGCTATTTCTGTAGGGCTAAACAGGTTAAAGAAGAGCGAAGCTGCCTCCAAAATTCTAATCCTTGTAACGGATGGAGATAACAACGCCGGAACAATAAATCCGGATACTGCCAGTGAACTCGCGAAAGACATGGGTGTCAAAATTTATACCATCGGTGTTGGTACAGATAAAACGATTATCCCGGTACAGGATGCTTTTGGCGGAACGCAGTATCAGCAAAGCGAAGGCGGATTAAATGAGCCTTTATTGCAAAAAGCTGCAGATGTAACAGGCGGACAGTATTATCGCGCTAAGGATTCAAAAGCTCTCTCCCAAATATTCACGAATATCAACATGCTGGAGAAGAGCGAATTTAATCAGGATAATTTCCATCAGTATACCGAACTGGCCTTTATGTTAATCCAGATTGCCCTTATATTGTTGCTGGCAGGCATTTTCCTGGACCGCTACTATTATATCCAGGTTCCTTAAGATTTTTTTTGGCGGAGGAGAGCTAATTTAGTGTTTAACATGGAATTTAAAAATACAGTTTTTACACTATACGTTTTAGTGCCGGTATTGGGTTTGATTATATACATGCTGTCCTATCGCAAAAAAGCACGCATCATGACTATGTTAAGAATGAGTACGAATACGCGCTTCAAATTCACGCGGATTGTGTTAAGTGTTCTGGCATTAGTCTTTATGGTTTTCTCGCTGATGGGGCCGCAAATTCTCAAGGGCAATACGGAAGTAAGCAAGACAGGCCTGGATATCTACTTTTTAATTGATACGTCCACGAGCATGCTGGTTCAAGATATCGAGCCGGACCGGATCAGCCGAGCCAAGAAAATCATTGAGAGCCTGATCAGCAATTTGAAGGGAGACCGAATTGGTTTTATTCCCTTCTCATCGTCTGCTTACGTGCAAATGCCATTGACGGACGATTATCAGATGGCCGGCATGTATCTTGACGTTATGGATACCCAGATGATTGGCGGCGGTGGTACCGATATTGGGGCGGCAATCAATTTGGCCAATCGTTCTTTTGAGCGTACATCCAGTTCTGACAGGGTAGTTATTATTCTAAGTGACGGGGAAGAGCATGGCTCGGCTAGTCTAGATGTCTTGAAGAAAATTAATGATGATCGTTTGAAAATATATGCGGTTGGTCTCGGCTCGGAAAAAGGCGGCCTTATTCCGGTTTATGATTCCACGGGCGAACGACGAGTTGATTATAAGAAAGATGATACCGGTAAGGCTATCACTTCAAGCTTACAGCCGGAGACACTGGAAAAATTGGCTGCTTCCGGCCACTACTATCAATCGTCAGTATCAGGCGATGAGATAAATCCGCTTCTGCGGGATATCTCGGCTTTGAAGCGTGATGACACGGCTACAACAAAGATCGGCAGATATAAGCAGCTGTATCAATATTTTCTGGGAGCGGGAATTCTGTTGTTCCTGGCTGCCTATCTTTTGCCTGACAGGAGGCGTGTTTAATGAAGAAGCTGTTTATTGGCTCGGGAATACTGCTGGCTTTACTAGTAATCATGGCTTTTACAGGGCTGACTGATCATGAGGACCGCAAAAAGGCGGCCTTTAATGAAGGAAACATTCAATATTCAGCAGGTAACTATGAGCAGGCTATCCAATTATATAATGAAGCATCAGAAAATTTGAACAAGTATCTTAATTCAGGTAATGCCAGCTTTAAATTGGGTGAAGCCACCGAGGATGCCAAGCAAAAGCTGCCATTCTATCAACAAGCCTTAAAGACATACAAGCAAGGAATACTTAAATTTCCCGAGAATGTAGCGCTCAAATATAATTATGAATATGTCTTGAAGAAAACAGAATCTCAGCAGCAGGAGCAGGAAAATCAGCAGGACAGCGATAAGAACGATGACGAGAAGAAAGATAATGAACAGCAAGAAAATCAGGACAAGCAGGACGGCCAGCAGCCCTCACCATCTGGACAACCGGTTAATAAGGACGGCCAGCAGCCCTCACCATCTGGACAACCGGGAAGTCAGGACGGGCAACAGCCCTCACCATCTGAACAGCCAGATAAGCAAGACGGCCAGCAATCCTCACAAGATGAACAAGGTGATCAGAGTAGTCCCAGCCCGGGTGGAGAAAGTTCAGCCCCGTCTGGATTAAGCGATAAAGAGCTTGAACAAGTGATGGGTATGCTGGAGAAACAGGAAGAAGACAGCCTGAAGAATAATCAGGAAATCAAAAATGAGGATAAGGGAGAAGCATATGACTGGTAGAATACGAAGTATTAAAGTAGCGTTAGCACTATTCATCATAGCCGCCTATATGCTTTCAATATCACCGAGTGTACAAGCTGCCCAAACTCCTCAGTTTCGGATCGATATAGATAGTTTAACGCTGCAAAAAGGCGTAGCTGCAAATCTAAAGCTTGCCATGGTAGATGCCAACGGCGCCGAGGTCATAGAAGTCAACGGGCTCGAAAACTTTGACATTCTATCAAGAAGCGAATCTTCAGCTACGCAGATTGCAAATGGCGTTGAAACCAACGAGCAGGATGTTAATTACAGCATTATGCCGAAAAAAGCGGGCTCATTTACTCTCCAAGGCAGCGTTAAATATGATGGAAAGAATTATCAAACCAACGTATTGCAAATCAATGTCAGCGAGGCTAAGCCATCGGAAAATAGTGAGGCGGAAGATGTATACGTCAAAACGTTACTTTCAGATGAGGAAGTATATTTTGGGCAGAAGGTTGTGCTGTCTTATGAGCTCTATACACGGTATAATATCGAGAATTTTGGTTTTTTGGACAGTCCCGGCCTGGATGGATTTATCAGTAAAGATATCCCGAGAGAACAACTAAAGTCGGAAATTATCGAGATAGATGGAAAAAAGCATGCCAAATATGAGGCGAAGCAATCCATGCTCACACCTATAAAAACTGGAACATACACCATTCCTGCCTATAAATTTCAGGTGAATGTCAGCTCCGGCAGCTTTTTTGACTCTTCAAAGCCCGTTTATCTGCAAACCGAATCGAAGCAATTGACAGTAAAACCGCTGCCATTGGCTAATCAACCGGCTGATTTTTCGGGAATTGTCGGAAAGCTGAGCCTGGACTCGAAGATTAGCACCAATACTATCAAATATGGAGATTCCGTAACACTGCAGGTTACAGCTACCAGTAATGGTGATCTGGATATTTTGAAGGAAGTTGTCAAAGATGAACTACCCGGATTTTCGGTTTTCCAAACGGAAAAGAATAAGCAGGAAGCTATTGCAAACAATCAATATATAAACATGAAGGAATTTGAGATTATATTGGTCCCAAAAGTGAACGGGGATATCAAGATCGACCCTATCCACATCTCCTATTTTAATCCGGAAACAGGCAGTTATGAGCAAGCTGAAATCCCCGGGACGACAATTACAGTCAGTGGAGAGATTCCGCAGGCTCAAGCAGCGAGCAATAATGAAACGGCGGCAGTCGAAGCGGTAAGTATCAATCAGGTAAGCTATAATTCGCAAAATGAGGGTATCTTGACGCTACACCTAAAAAAGGCTCATTTGTATATCGGGTTGGGTATTGTGGTGCTGTTAATAGTGATAGCTGCGTTTGGGATTTGGTTCTTTTCACATAGGAAAAAATATGATAAGACCTTACAGGTACTATATAAGGAATGTATGCATTTAAATGACCCGACCGAGATCTATAATCAATTTAACAGCATGATTAAACATGTTTACTCGATAAGTATTAAAGCCAATACCAGGAATATAATCGCCAACCGGCTTGAAGACAGTGAGCTTACCGATCATGTAATGGAAATTATGGACTATATGGAGCAGGGTAAATACCGATCCGATCAAGCCAATAGCTTTTTAAAAACAAAAATGAAGCTGATCTACAAGCTGCTCACGAACCAAAGGAGGAGAGCTAATGAAAATCAAGCTATTCGATTCCGAGCTCAAAGTGATGGAAGCGCTGTGGAGAGAGGGTGAATTGACAGCAGGGCAGCTTGCCTTGATGTTGAAGGATGAAACGGGCTGGAATAGGAATACCACCTATACTGTCATCAAAAAGTGCATCGATAAAGGGGCAATTGGCAGATCGGAACCTAATTTCACATGCAATGCCTTGATCTCCAGAGAAGAGGTGCAAGCCCAAGAAACAGCCGGTTTTATTAATAAAATTTTTGATGGCTCTCTTGAGATGTTTTTTGCAACCTTTATCAATGAAAAAAATCTGACTAAAGATCAGATTGTCAAACTAAAACAGATCGTTGGCAAGCTGAAGTAAGGAGATGCATAATGAACCTTCTGCAAATGAATGTCTCCGCCGGAATCCTTATTCTTGTAATTGTTGCGTTGCGAGCTATTGCCGGCAGCCATTTGCCAAGAACTATGTTCATCGCACTTTGGATGATAGCCTTGTTCCGGTTGATCCTTCCTTTCTCTATTTCCTCCCCATATGGCATTTATACGCTTATAAACCGTATAGGTGCAGACTTTTTACTGAAGTTCGGAGTAGCAGAGGATAATTGGGAGACCGGCGGTCTGATACATAGAGGTACAGAATATGTGGCGGCAGGATATAAACCTCTATGGGCAGAAAGTCTAGTGATATTATGGATCATTGGAGCGGTAATGCTTGCTCTGATCTTTGCCATATCCTATTATCAATGCCGTCGGGAAATGAAAACGGCGCTGCCCATCAAAGGCAATGCCTTTATCGAGAAATGGCAACGTGAACAAAAGCTAAGCCGCACTGTAAAAATTCTGGTTTCAGATAAAATTGCAACACCGATTACCTACGGAATATTTAAGCCCAGAATCATTCTTCCCAAAATGATTGATTTAGGGAATGAAATGCAAATGCGATATATCCTTGCCCATGAAATGATCCACATCAAACGCTTTGATGCCCTATGGAAGCTTCTACTGTTTATTACACTGATTTGTCATTGGTACAATCCAATGGTGTGGCTATTATTTATTTTCATGAATAGAGATTTGGAGATTGCTTGTGACGAGAGGGTAATCCAGGTATTCGGCGAGAATTCAAAGTCCGATTATGCGCTAACTTTAATTGCAATGGCAGAAAAGAAAATGAAATTCACTCCGCTATATAGCAGTTTTAGTATAAATGTCACGGAAGAAAGAATAAAGTCGATTATGCAGTTCAAGAAAGCATCCTTTCTCGGTATTATGCTGGTCTGTATAATTGTGGCAGGCTCAACTACCGTGTTTGCTGAAAAAGTGGTAAACCTTGGCTTTCAGCTGCGTGGATTCATTCAAATCAATAGCGAGAGGTTTAGCTTCGAGCTTGTGAAAAGTGGAAAGATTATCGTAAAAGATGCCGATGGCAAAGTGGTTAGTAAAGCCGCTGTAGGCCGCGATGGCAAGGCTGAGCTTACTGACGGCAGTGGAAGGATAATCAGGAGCATACAGCTGAATGACCTTGCAGATCCAGTGAGGGATTTTAAATTGTATCGGGTATTTGTGAACTGAGGGTTTTGCTTTGTAATACTAATCATTAAAGAAACTATTGCTTATAGTAGCCATGGTTTCTTTTTCTTTTCACCGTACAGGCACAGCCGTGCCTAAGCCCACATACACTTTAACAATACAACATGGGGGTGTGCGGCTATGCTTGGTTTTTTCTCAGCAATCGCTTTATTCATCAAGGAAATATCGTTGTTGGTTTCGTATGTGAAGAATAATGCTTTTCCTCAACCACTAACGGAAGCAGAAGAAACGAAGCATTTGCAGCTGATGGCGGAAGGAAATCAAGTCTCAAGAAATCTACTGGTGGAGCACAATTTGCGGCTAGTGGCACATATTGTCAAGAAGTTCGACAACACAGGTGAAGATTTAGAAGACCTTATCTCGATTGGCACCATTGGTTTAATTAAGGCGATTGAAAGCTACTCCCCCAACAAAGGCACGAAATTAGCGACTTTTGCAGCCCGTTGTATTGAGAATGAGATTCTGATGCATCTCAGGTCACTCAAGAAATCACGTAAGGATGTTTCCTTACATGACCCCATTGGTACTGACAAAGAAGGGAATGAAATCACGCTTATAGATATCTTAGGAACAGAAGCGGATGATGTTGCGGATAAGGTCCAGCTAAAAATTGAAAAGAGTAAAATTTATCATCATTTAGATATCCTAGATCCTCGAGAGCAAGAGGTCATTCGCGGCAGGTTTGGTCTGGAGCATGGCGGAGATGAGCGTACACAGCGAGAAATCGCTAAAGAGCTTGGTATCTCGAGATCCTATGTTTCACGCATTGAGAAGCGTGCATTAATGAAGCTTTATCATGAATTTTATAAAGTGAAACGATAAATGACAATGGCTGCTTAGGCAGCTTTTTTTGTTTTTGTTGGTGTTAAGCGAATTTACTTTCTAGTAGATTGATAAAAATAAAAAAAATATAAGAACTCACCATTAGCGAGTTCTTGATTAAAGTGTTATTTACTGGAAAACAGATCATTTTTCTTACGACGATTAATAAAGTCTTTCATATCAGCATGAGCACTTGCACTTTGTTCAGGCCCAATTGGAACGGTCATAATTCCATCATCTAGTGGACGAATAACTGGACGACGACCAATAACTGACACCCTACCGGCGACTATAGGCTTTGTCTTACGCATGAGCATCAACTCCCTTATCTATATATAGTATAACCCAATTAGCCTTTTGGCTTCAAGAGGTGGAATAGCCAACAATCGTTGTTTACTGTTAACTACTTCCATCCCATAGTGATCTATGTAATATTCCATTAATCCTGTCTTTGCTTTCAGCAATACATAGCCGTCTCCACCGTTTTCTAAACTAAATAGACAGGCTTGGGCGAATAAAACTTCCCCTGCATTTATAAACTGTTGCGATGGTTTTCGATTAAGAGGTGCTTTTTCAGTAAGCTCGAGCTCAACATATCCTTCTCTAAAGGCAATTGCAATTAATCCTTGAATAATATTATTAATATTATTACCAATAATGTGTAACTTATATGCGGTATATTCATGATTTTTCTGAAAGTATTCGCTCCAGTTTAGCCCTCGAGACCATCCTTCGCTTTTCCTTATAAGTGGCAAATCAGCCCGGGTCAATAAACTGAATCCTGCATCATATATTTCACCATTGCGATGATTCAATTTCCAAGTCAAGACAGGTTCCTCCTAGCCAATTCCTTGCTTCATTGTACTATAATATTTGAAATCGAACTAGCATCACTATTGCCTGCATGATCCTATCAGTACTGACAAAGAAGGGAATGAAATTACGCTTATTGATATCTTAGGTACAGAAACGTGATTTAATGAAAGGGGGAATTCATATATTATGTCGAATTGTTTATCTTGAACATTTTATGAAGAGATGGCTGGACTATTTCACTACTAACTGATTCTGAAAGGATTATAATGAGGCTAAAATTAGGTGTTTTTATTATCATGTTTACATTAGTAATGAATGCTTGCAGTAGTTATGAAATAACTCGAATAAACAGTAAGACTTCAGGAAATACAGAGCTTGATAGCATGATGATGCTGAGATACAAGTAACAAGAACCTGGGAAAACGATGAGAAAGATCAAACTTCGTATTCAATTATCAAAGATAAGGGATTATGGTAAATGGACAATCGGTTTTAAGAATTTTGTTGGTAAGAGTCGGTATGTTATTATATGATTCGAGAGGCAGTGATAATAATGAACAACAAAACAAGCGATATAACTCATGATTTTAGCGATCCTATCCCATTGCAGGTACTTTCAGTTGATAAAGCGTACGACCTTATCCCTAAAGAGAAAGGTGTTTACATAATCCTTCGAGATAGTAGTGAACCTGTAGTTTTCTTAGAGGAAAGTGTAGGAGGGCATTTTAAGAATCAAGATCCGACCGTATCTATTAAAGTATTATCAAAAAAATGGATTCCGGATACGGAAATACTGTACATCGGTCAATGTGGGTCAGGTATATCAAAAGGAACTCTACGTTCTAGAATTAAACAATACATGGATTTTGGGAATGGCAAACCTGTTGGGCACTGGGGCGGCAGGTATATCTGGCAAATTTCCGATCATAAAGATCTATTCATCGTATTTAAAGCTGTTCCAGACGATGAGGATCCTCGAGAGGTTGAGCAAGAATTAATTTACAGGTTTATGAAAGTTTACGGGGATCTTCCATTTGCTAATACAAATAAATAAAGCCAATAAAACATATGCTAGATTACATACCATTTTACAACAAAAGGGGATTACCTATGTTCAACCGGCGGTTAGCTAGACTATCATCTAAAGCTCTCTTCGTTTTTCTATTATTCCTATTGTCGATGATATTCTTGGCTGCTTCCGCATTCGCAGCAGTTGATAGCAAGTCAATTTCCGTAATGATTGATGGAAAAGAGCAGCAATATGAGCAGTCGCCGCTAATTGAAAAGGGACATACCTTAGTGCCGTTGCGTGCCATTTTTGAAGCATTAGGTGCAGAGATTAAATGGAATGCAGTGACTCGCACTGCAACTGCAACTAAAGATGATATAGAAGTTGTAATCACAATCGGTCAAAAAACAGCCTATGTGAACAGTCGCCCACAGCTGCTCGATGTGAGTGCTCAAATCATCAATGGGCATACGATGGTTCCGCTTCGCTTCATTAGTCAAGCTTTTGGAGCTTATGTGAATTGGCGGCCTTCGACGAATACAGTAGCTATTAAAACGACTAGGATAACTCCTGAAACCTCCAAGCTCCAAATGCCTCTAAAAGCTGTCGAATCGGCTCCAATTGAAGCAGTAACAAGTCCGAATGGTATACCTCAAATAGAAGAGGCAGTTCTACTTAAAGCACCTTTAAACCCACCTCTAGCAACTCCAATGTTTACGGTTCCATTGTCTGAGTTAAGTCGAAATTGGAAGTCTTTTGATACCGTTCATTTCAGAATCTACTATTATGATCAAGAGAGAGAGCAAGATATAATCATCCAATCGCAATATTTTGATGAAATTTACGAGATATTATTAATAGAATTCGGCCATCCTATGCCTGAACAAATACCGGTTTATTTCTATAATGAAACCGATTACTTAGCAATCAAGGAGCTTCCGCCATGGTCCATTGCTGCTTGGGAACCAGCAACGGATAGCATGAAAATTAAATTAGAAGCTGCCCACGTCAATAATCAGGACTTAATGAGTTTTAGACATGAGCTTACTCATGCGATCACTTTATCTTCTATTGATTCCTCTCTCTATGAAGCACCAACCTGGTTTATGGAAGGGGCAGCCACTTATTTTGAACAAGCACAGCCTTACTATGATCTAGCGCGTTCTAGAGTATTGTATAAAGCTCTGCAAGATAATAAGTTAATTGCTTTCTCGGATATTGCAGCAGATTCTACTAAATGGCTTGAAGCGGATGTTGGGCTAATTTATGCAGAAGCTCAATCGTTTTACGGATACCTTGTTGCTCAATATGGAGAAACGAATATTAATGAGATTTACTACACAGCAGACAACTTCACAAAAGTGATAGATCAGATAACAAACCATTCACTAGCGGATCTTGAAGCCAGTTGGAAATTAGCATTAGCTCAAAGCTACTCAACAGCAACACCTCTTAACGGGCAAATATTTTTTATGGAAGGAGCTTGGTATGAAGGTGGGATTAAAAATGGCTTGCAGGAGGGACAGGGTAAATATTTTGACAATGATAAATTAGTATATTCTGGAGAGTATAAGGATGGGAAATTCGAAGGACAAGGTGTTTTTTTCTATAAGGGTGGAGCTGTCTACAAGGGTGAAATGAAAGCAGGAAGTCCAAATGGTTACGGCAAATATTATTGGGCTGAAGGGGACCACTATGAAGGGAATCTGGTGAATGGTGAATTCGAAGGGCAAGGTATTTATTATTGGATAAATGGGGACGTTTATACAGGAGAATGGAAGGCTGGCAAACAGAACGGCCAAGGAACTATTCGCAATGCTGATGGATCTGATTTTTCAGGATTATTTATAGATGGTGAAATCGCATACTCTTAATATAGACTAGCTTCTCTTAAAAAAGTATCGAGAATAGGCTGCTGTCTCGTCGCAAATATAAACTAATGCATACTATAGGACTATCCCACCTAGTAGGTTTTTATTTAGTTATAGATCGGAGACCTGCAAATGAGTCAACGACAAGGCTTGGTTCTAGTTCTTGTACTGTTTATTTTATTGGTCATTCTTTCATTAGTCCTATAATTTTATCAGCAACAAAAAAACAGCCTCAACTTCTAAGTTGACGGCTGTTTTTTTGCGTTCTTTAATTTAAAAACCTTTGTATTGCGGTTCTTCATTCTCTAACTGGCTTACACGAGTACTTACAGAATCAACGATTTGCTGAGCGGAGACTGAAGCATTTTCAAACAAGGTTTTTGCTTCTTGATTTTCTGTGCTTAAGGCAAATTGTTCTAGACTAGCTTGCGCACTTTTTAAAGAGGCTAAGCAAGTTTTTACATCTGATGCGACTGTCATCGTTTTCCCTCCTAATTTTCTTACCCTAGCTAATATGCACCTTATTTCTAAAAAGCATGTAAAAAAATAAATTCATACATTTACAAGGATTAGCAAATAATTTTAAGGTACTTTCGAAAGAGAGGATGAATCGAAGTGCCAGATTGGAGCTTAATATTTGTTCGTTCTGTTGGGGCTATCGTGATGTTATTTGTGATCGCGCGTATTTTAGGTAAAAAACAAATATCACAGCTAACTTTTTTTGAGTATATTTTTGGAATTACATTAGGTGAGCTTGCTGGGTTTATGTCAACTGACATTGAAGGCAATTATCTGCATGGCATTGTCGCATTAGCGACTTGGTTTGTATTTGCTTATTTGTTTGAAATAATCACAATGAAAAGTATTTTTCTACGAAAATTAGTCGAAGGAGAAGGGACTGTCATGATAAAGGATGGTAAAGTGCTGGAGGCAAATTTGAAAAAAGAACGGTTTACAGGTGATGAATTAATGCAATCGTTACGCAAGAAAAATGTCTTCAATTTGGCAGATGTTGAGTTTGCTCTATTAGAGTCAAGCGGTAATTTAAGTGTATTAGTGAAACAAGAAAATCAACCGGTTACTCCTAAAGATTTGGGTGTTAAGGTTGTTGCACAGCCCGAATCGCAGATAGTTATTAATGATGGTGAAATTATGGAGGAGCCATTAGCGATTATTGGGTTTACTAAAGTATGGCTTAATAAAGAGCTTGATAAGCGAGACACACCAATTAATAGTGTGTTTTTAGGGCAGCTGGATGCTCAGGGAAAGCTATATCTCGATCTATATGAGGATCAATTAGACAAACCACGCTTGCAGAATAGAACGATACTAAGGGCAACTTTAAAGAAATGTGAAGCAGATCTTAAGCTTTTTGGTTTAGCCACTAAAAGCAAAACAGCACGAAAAATGTATGCCGAGCAAGTCACAAAAATCAGAAAAATAATACAAACGCTGGAGCCATTATTGGAGCGTTAAAAGGGAGGATATTATGTCAAATGAAACCAAGAAAAAGCTAACTAAAACCCAGCAGGAGTACCAAGCCTTAGCCAAAACAATTGAACCCAAGCGACCTGTTATAACAAATTGTTTACGTGCATTTTTAGTAGGTGGATTCATTTGTTTAATTGGTCAGGGCTTGAGCTATATGTTTATTCATGCTTTTGGCTTTACCAAGCAAACTGCAGGTGATCCTACTGTAGTAACATTAATTTTAATATCCGTTATCCTTACCAGCTTTGGTGTATATGACCGTATTGCTCAATGGGCGGGTGCAGGCTCGGCTGTGCCTGTTACAGGTTTCGCAAATTCCATGTCGTCAGCGGCTATTGAGCATCGAAGTGAAGGTATTGTGTTGGGGGTTGGCGGTAATATGTTCAAAATAGCAGGAGGAGTTATTGTATTTGGCACTGTAGCCGCATTTGTTATTGGGATTATTAGCTATATTTATCATGGAGGAGGGCATTGAAATGCTGCAAGGACATCAAAGCTGGAAATTCACGAAGCGCCCGGTTCTTCTATCAACGGCAGCTATTGTAGGTCCTGACGAAGGCAAAGGGCCACTTGCAGAGGATTTCGATATCGTGCATGGAGATATCACGATGGGTGAATCAACCTGGGAAAAATCGGAAAAGGTTATGATGGAGGAAGCAGCTAAGCTCGCCATTAAAAAAGCAAAGCTTACCAAAGAAAAAGTGAATTTCTATATCGGTGGAGATTTAATGAACCAGATCATAAGCAACAGCTTTGCTGCTCGAACCTTAGCTATTCCTTTTCTTGGTATATTTGGAGCTTGCTCGACCTCAATGGAAGGCTTGGCTTTGGCAGCAAATTTGGTAGATTCAGGGAGTGCTGATTATGTTATGGCAGGCACCTGCAGCCATAATAGTACAGTAGAGAAGCAATTTCGCTATCCCACCGAATATGGCTCTCAGAAGCCGCCTACAGCACAATTCACTGTAACAGGGGCGGGAGCAGCCATTGTAGCCAAACAAGGTAAAGGGCCTGTTATAACACGTGCTACGATGGGGCGAGTCATTGATATGGGGATAACGGATCCCTTTAATATGGGAGCAGCTATGGCGCCGGCAGCTTTAGATACCATTGAAGGACATTTTCGCGATTTTAAATGCGATCCATCTTATTATGATCTTATCGTCACAGGTGATTTAGCAAGGGTAGGAAGTGAAATCATCCAAGCTTTATTTATTAAACATAATTTGAAAATCGACCCTGCTCAATATAATGATTGTGGGTTAATGATGTATGATCGCGAGAAACAACATGTGCAAGCTGGTGGAAGCGGGGCTGGCTGTTCAGCTACAGTAACTTATGGACATTTGGTCAAAAAAATCCAAAAAGGTGAGCTGAAGCGCATACTCGTTGTGGCAACAGGCGCACTTTTATCACCATTAACGTTTCAGCAAGGGGAAAGCATTCCTTGTATTGCTCATGCAGTTGCAATTGAACATGAAGGAGGTGCCTAATCATGGAGAATATCATGCCTTTTGTATGGGCATTTATTGTTGGTGGAGCGATTTGTGTTCTAGGACAGCTCTTAATGGATGTTGGAAAGCTTACACCTGCTCATACAATGAGTTTACTTGTTGTCTTAGGAGCAGTTGTAGATGGATTAGGCTGGTATGATCCGTTTATCCGTTTTGCAGGTGCTGGAGCTACCGTACCTATCACGAGTTTCGGAAATGCGTTAGTACATGGTGCTGTAACTAAACTGCATGAGGATGGCTGGATTGGCATTGTCACCAATATATTTGATGTAACAAGTGCCGGTATTTCCGCTGCGATTGTATTCTCCTTTTTTGCAGCATTGCTTTTTAAGCCCAAAGGTTGAATCCATTATAGCTGAATCTATGGAACGCTCAAAAAAATATTTGGGCGTTTTTTGTATTTTCCCGAAACTTATAGCCATTTGTATACGTTTACTATTAATAGAAAGACATAGACAAACAATATACATAATTTTACACTTAAGTTGTCTTTGTAATTGAAACGTAACTATATTTTTTAACCTATTTCTTGTAAAATATGAATGAACCATGAAATTAGTTTATATTTACGGAATAGTTTATTTTATTCAAAAATTCTTAAGAGGAAGTGACATGATGGCTCACGCAAACGAAGATTCAAATCGGATTAAACAACTAAGAAAAAACTTGGAGAATTGTGTTTTAGGAAAACAAGATGAGATTGTATTGTTGTTAACCGCGTTTTTTGCTGGCGGACATGTCCTTCTCGAAGATGTACCTGGAACAGGTAAAACCAATTTAATTAAAGCTTTAGCCAGGTCGATAGATGGTCAATTCCGTCGTATTCAATGTAATCCGGATCTACTGCCATCTGATATTACAGGCGTTTCTATTTACCATCCTAAGAATGAAGCTTTTATTTTCAGACCAGGACCGGTCATGACGAATATTCTGTTAACGGATGAAATTAATCGGGCAACCACTAAAACTCAGTCAGCACTGCTAGAAGCTATGGAAGAACGCTTTGTTACCGTGGATGGTGAAAGCTACGAGCTGCCTAAACCATTTCTGCTAATGGCTACTCAGAATCCAATTGATTTTGAAGGTACATATACTCTGCCAGAAGCACAATTGGATCGCTTTATGATGAAATTTAGTTTGGGATATCCGGATGAAGCAGCCGAAAACAAGATGGCATTGACACAAAGTGTTTCGAATCCTTTGGATGCATTGGCAGCAGTAATGACAGTGGATCAGGTCAATGATCTGCAGCAAAAAGTAAAAGAGGTTCATATCGACGAGGCAGTCATTGAATATACGGTTTCTTTGACGCGAAAAACGCGTGAAACGTCTACCATTTTTCTGGGAGCTAGCCCGAGAGCGACGCTAGCTTTAGTCCAAGCAGCTAAATCGTATGCCTTGATCCAAGACAGAGATTTTGTTATCCCTGACGATATTAAGTATTTAGCACCATTTGTATTGGGACATCGCATTTTATTGCAATCAGAAGCACGTATGCAAGGTTTAACGATTATTTCAGTATTAGACTCTGTAATGAAGCAGGTTAGAGTGCCCGTTCGATTGGAGCGATAAAGGATGAATGAACTATATCCCAAAATAGAGCTACAAGACATGCGAATGCCGCAGCGTTATTTGTTTGGAATTAAAGTACGTGTTTGGTTAGTGCTTGCTAGTTTTGTAGGAACACTATGTTTCTTCCTATTTCAAGGTGGAAAGCTATCATTCATGGTTTTTATCATAGTCAGTGTATTATGCATTTACTTATGGCTTGGCCAATGGAGCGGTATTCGCAAAAGTAAAGGCGAACGCACTTTAATTACTCCTGGACACGAATTCATCATGGAAGCAGGATCTACGCTTGGAGTCAAGATCAAACTGGATATTCCGGGTTATTGGCCTGTTCCTTATGTTTTAATTAAGGATCATTTACAAAGGCATAATGGCGGCGATCAGATATTTGAAAGCTCATTAATTCCTGATTGGAAAAGATCGGGCATAATGGAATATAAGACACCACCCTTACGTCGTGGAATTTATAACTTTACCAAAACAGATTGTTCTACAGAAGATATATTTGGTTTTTTTGAACACAAAGGTACTCTAGCTTTGGAGCATAGCTTTAGCGTTCTTCCACAAAGAACGGCTATTCGCGAATGGAAAAAACTACAGCAGATGCTTAAAGGAATGCACCATCATTCTTCAACTGCACGTGCAATGAGAGAAACAACTCAAATTAATGGAGCGCGAGAATATAATTACGGGGATAGACTATCACGCATTCATTGGAATGCAACAGCCAAAACGGGAACATTAAAATCCAAGGAGTTTGAAAGAGAATCATTGCCCAAAACGATTGTAATCTTAGATAGAGCTAAGCAGCATTATGCGAATCAAGAGCAATTTGAGCTTGCTGTTTCCATAGCGGCCTCATTAATTGAATTTGGGACTAAACGAGATTTGGCATTTGGGCTGCTCTCAACAGGAGCAAGCTCTGAATATTTTGAACCTAAATATGGGCAAAGCCAGCATATGCAAATTCTGAACCATCTTATTATGGTCGAAGCAGATGGTAAATTCTCATTAGAGCAAGTGCTTAAAGAGCGGACAAAAAGCTTACTGCCTGGAACCTTTGTTGCCATTATTTCTCCCCAAGTTGGAGAATCTATGATGTCTGCTTTAGCTTGGGTTAACCTCCGTCAAATGAGCCCTTGTCACATTTGGGTCCATGATGAGAAGGCTGAAAAACAAGTAGAATGGATGAAGACGCTGCGTCTTAAAGGTTATTTAGGCTATGACGTTCCTAGATTAGATGAGCTTTCACAAGTGTTGGGGGGGCGAAGCTAAATGGGTGTTCAGAAAAGCCGCATAACCCGTACGTTATTTTTCATATTACAAGATTGGGAACGACGCTTAACTTTATTGTTGGTTGGATTATTTATCATGCAATTTCTACGTTGGTTCGCTGCTGAAGATGGAGGCTGGCTTCCGTTAACAGTCCAATCGGTCTATTACTCCATGTTATTCGTTTTTGTTGTCATGCTGCCAACACGTATGCCGTTATGGCTTCGTTTTAGCTTGCAGCTGATTGGTGTAATCTTAATTAATGGGATTGCTGTTAATTATCATTTCATAAGTGTCAAAATCAATTCTTGGAAGCAATTCTCTTATTTTATGAAAGCTAACTTTCATCAGCTTCACCCCTATGTTTGGTTTATCTTAGGTACCTGGCTAGCCTATCTATTTATATTCTGGTGGGTAAAGGTTAAATGGCGAATCGCCTTTTTTGCAATCGGCAGTGTAATTGTAGTCGCTATTCGAGATTCTTTTAGTGTTAATGAGCTTTGGAGTCAATCGGCCCTCATGATTTTTTGCGGATTATGCTTAATGGTCGTCCATCATTTTGCTTCCTTAAAACGAAAAAACCCCACAAGCTGGGCTTATATTGCCGAATATCCAGGCGCTCTTGCTTTGCCAGTCGTCTTAATTCTAGGCTTAACGATGTTTCTTGGTTCACTTGCAACGGATGTAAGCAATGTATTAACCGATCCTTATACCATGTATAAATCTTGGAAAGGTGAAATTGTCGAGAAAATCATAAAAAATAGCGGTTCTTCCTCTAGTAAAGCAGCTTCGAAAGGCAACTCGTCATCTGGATATTCACGCAATGATAGTACTTTAGGTGGCGGCTTTGATTTTGATTATTCACCCGTTATGAGGGTAGATTCCACAAAACGCAGCTATTGGCGTGGGGAAACATTGAGCGACTACACAGGTTCAGGCTGGAAAATAAGCGCTAAAGAGAAGAATACTGGAATCTCTGGAGAACTTAATTTTGCTCAATTGCCGATTGACCCAAGAATTGATATTTCCAAATTAAAAACAGTAGATGTTACACAAACGGTTATTTTTGAAAATGATACGCAATATCCGGTTATTTTTGGTGCTTTTCCGCTTTCTGCTGTTATAAGTATAAACGGAGAGCCTCCTGAGGTTTCTCAACTTAGCTGGTTGCAAAACCAGAGCGAATTGCTATGGCGGACTGCTGATAAGTCTAAAAAGCTGCGCTATCCTAAAACTTACACAATCGTTTCGAAGGTACCTGTTATTGATGCTGCTGGGCTTGAGGGCATAACGACACCGCCAGTGAATTTAGCAGAATTGTCCGAATATCTAGAGCTTCCACAGGCACTTCCCGCTCGTGTCGGTGAGCTAGCTCAAACAATAACAGCAGCTTCTACAACGCAATACGATAAAGTGAAAGCAATTGAGCAGTACTTGCGAACCACCTATCCTTATACAAGCAAACCTAATATAAAGCTTGGGAAAAGCAAGGATTTTGTGGATCGATTCTTATTTGAGATTAAGGAAGGGTATTGTGATTACTTCTCAACAGCTATGGCTGTGCTGACCCGATCTATCGGCGTCCCAGCTCGTTGGGTGAAAGGTTACTCAGGGGGCACCTCCGGACAGGATGAAGCCAGACAGCGCGGTAATATCCCAGATGGTGCTCTAGAGGATTATGATGGAGCGGATATTTATACGGTGAAGAACTCAAATGCCCATTCATGGGTAGAGGTTTATTTTGAAGGATATGGCTGGTTGCCATTCGAACCAACTTCTGGATTTGTTATCCCACGCGTATTGCCAGATGGTGAGTTAGCTCCAGTACCAGAAACGGAAACTGCACCTGCTTTGGCAGAAGTAGATGAGGAAAACCAATCATTTCGTGGTAAAGGAATTATACTATCAATCGGTGGCTTGGTTTTATTAATTGGAGCGGCATACATGCTGTTTCGTGCCCGACTTAAGCTTATGTATCGAAGGTTTACCATTGTCAGACGTCGAAAACAACGTAAAGCGAATAACTTAAATGAACAAGTTGTCCATGAATATAGCCGTTTATTACGGTATATGAGGCGTAAGGGAATTCCTTCACAAGAGCATGAAACAGCAAGAGAGCTGTTTCTAAGGCTAAGTGATCGTCAAGGCTGGCTGAAAAAGGAATTAGAAATCATATTGTCGCTTTTTGAGAAAGCCAAGTACAGCGGTAAATCTGTAACTATGGATGAGTTAAAGCAAGCTACCCTGATTTTCAAAAGATTGCGACATGATATGTAAAATGCTTCTGGCTACCGTCCGCTGCTGCGGGCGGTTTTTTGCACAAAAAAGCCGAAGTATGGTATAGTTTCACGTATATATCAGGCGAACGTAGAGGTGAAAGTATTGTTGCACAAATTTACACCCCGGCTGCGGGTGAAAACAATCTATGAAATTCCGTTAGATGAATTATGGGAAAAAGGTATTCGCGGGATAATAACTGATTTAGACAACACTTTAGTTGGTGCCAAAGAACCTTTAGCGACACCTGAGCTTGTAGTATGGCTGGAACTAGTTAAACAAAAGGGTTTTAAGGTGGTTATTGTTTCTAATAATGCGGAACTTCGTGTGCGGAATTTTGCTGATCCGCTGAAAATTCCTTTTATTCACCGTGCCAAGAAACCAACGAACACAGCTTTTATCAAAGCTTTACAGTGGATGGAGCTTACAGCAGAGCAGACGGTTGTGATTGGGGATCAGATGCTGACGGATGTATTAGGTGGCAACCGAATGGGGCTTCACACTATCCTTGTATTACCGATTGCTGTTCTAGATGAAGGCTTTTTCACAAAAATTAACCGCAGGATAGAGAAGGTTATACTTGCAATAACGCGAAAATAAGACGGGAGACTTAAGTCTATATGGTAGAAGAAGTTATAGAAATTACGAATTGCGAAGGCTGTGGAGTGAAGCTTCAAACGGTAGATACCGCTAAGCTTGGATTTATACCAGAGCAGGCATTAACTCGTGTTCCAATTATTTGTCAAAGATGTTTTAGAATCAAGCATTACAATGAGGTTTCCAGCGTAGCCCTGCATCAAGATGATTTTCTGCAAATATTAGGGCATATCGGTGGGACACAAAGCTTGGTTGTTCACATTGTCGATATTTTTGATTTCGAAGGCAGCTTGATTGGAAGCTTGCCGAGATTTATCGGGACGAATCCGTTAATGCTGGTAGTGAATAAGGTTGATTTATTGCCAAAGGTTAGTAATTTGAATAAAATTGTCAATTGGATTCAACGACAGCTTAAAGAGCAAGGTCTTAAGCCAGTAGAAATCGTCATGGTCAGTGCGAAGAAGAATATTGGTTTTGAGCGGTTTATGCAGACCTTGGATAAGCACCGTGCAGGCAAAGATATTTATGTTGTTGGCGCGACCAATGTAGGAAAGTCCACTTTGATCAATCGTTTGATTCGTGATTATAGTGATTTGGAAGCGGAGTTAACCACATCGCAATACCCTGGAACAACTCTGGATATTGTCAAAATACCTTTGGATGACGGCAAATTCATTATTGATACTCCGGGGATTGTTTATAAGCACAGATTGAGTGAGCTAGTAGCCAAAAAGGATATTCAAGCCTTGCTGCCTAGTGAAGCGATTAAGCCGATGGTTTTCCAATTGAATGAACAGCAAAGCTTGTTTTTTGGAGCCCTGGCTCGTTTTGATTTTGTCCGTGGAGAGCGTCAATCCTTTACCTGTTATGTCTCGAGCGCAATTAAGATTCACCGCACCAAGCTAGAAAAAGCGGATGAGCTATACGCAGAGCATCGTGGAGTCATGTTAAAACCGCCAACTCTAGCGGATATAGAGCTGCTGCCTCCATTAGCTAAGCATCCCATCCATATTAAAAAAGGAAGTAATATAGATGTGCTTATTTCCGGTCTGGGCTGGATCAAAATTAACAGTCTAGCGGGTGCCGAATTGGAAGTCCACGTACCTAAAGGCGTTAAGCTTTCCATTAGGGAAAGTTTGATTTAAATAATTAGCGTATAAGTTTTTCCTTAAGGAGAGTCGGCCAATTGAGCTCAAACCAAACAATTAATAGTCTGACTACTTTTTATGGGGTTTTCGGAAGCCCAATCAGTCATTCGAGATCGCCGTTGATGCTAAATCGCGCGTTTCAAGAGAATGGGATTAATGCAGCTTATGCTGCTTTTCATATTGAACAAGGGACTTTAAAGGCAGCCATAGATGGGATTCGAGCCTTGCGCTTTCGTGGTGTAAATGTGACGATTCCCTATAAAGTAGAAGTGATGTCTTACTTGGATGAAATCGATGAAGGTGCACGAGTTATCGGTGCGGTTAATACGATTGTTAATGAGAATGGAAAGCTGATCGGCTATAACACAGACGGTATTGGCTACGTACGTTCTTTATGTGAAGAAACGGGAATATCGTTGCAAGGTAAACGTGTGCTTCTATTAGGCGCAGGCGGTGCAGGGCGCGGTATTGCTTACGCTTTGGCCAAGGCAGGAGCAGAGATAGTTTGGGTCAGCAACCGGACCGAATCGAAAGCAAATGAGCTGGTTTCCTATATTTCTTTGCTGACGGAAGCGAAATACATTGCAGCGGAAGCAATTGCAGGTATAATAGATAAAGTGGATTTGGTCGTGAATAATACGTCTTTGGGTATGTATCCGAATATTAATGAGATTCCGCTAGACCCAAGCTTGCTTCATGATAAGCTTGTCGTCAGCGATATTATTTATACACCTATGGAAACTTTATTTTTGAAGGAAGCTAGAGCAAGAGGGGCTAAGACTCACGGTGGTTTGGGAATGTTCATCTATCAAGGAGCCTATGCCTTTGAATATTGGACAGGGCAGAATGCTCCTATTCAAGCTATGCGTGAAATTGTTTTGCAATCTTTAACGGAGTAGGAGGGTATGAACATGTTAAACAACAAACAGAAGAAATTTTTGCGCTCGCAGGCACATCATTTGAATCCTATTTTTCAAGTTGGCAAGGGCGGAGTTAATGATCATTTAATCACTCATATTAAAGAAGCTATTGAAGTGAGAGAATTAATGAAGGTTACAGTATTGAACAACTGCGTTGAGGATAAACATGAGGTGGCAGAAGCATTGGCAACAGGAGCAAGTGCTGAGCTGGTTCAAGTCATCGGTAAAGTAATTGTGCTGTATAAAGAATCCAAAGATAATAAAACGATTGTACTCCCCTAATTATTGAAAAAGCGAAGTGAATCTCGGATGAAAATTGGTATCATGGGTGGCACATTTGATCCGATTCATCTCGGACATATGATTGCTGCTGAGAGTGCGCGTGAAGCTGCAGGTTTGGATGAGGTTTGGTTTATACCTACTTTTATTCCTCCACATAAACAGAACCTACCCCAAGCAAGTGCTGAACAGAGATTAGCCATGGTTCAATTGGCTGTTTCAGATCATCCTAATTTTCGTGCGGTCGATTATGAGCTTGAACGTGGCGGAGCTTCCTATACAGTAGATACGGTAAAGGTTCTACGTCAATTACATCCGGAATTATCGTTTTATTATATTATTGGGGCAGACATGGTGATGTATCTACCTAAATGGGTTCGAATTGAAGAAATCATGGAGTCGGTATCGTTTATTGGCTTACAGCGACCTGGCTTTGAGGTCAACTTAACAGAACTACCTGCAAAGCTAGCAGCAAAAGTTCAGCTGGTTGAGATGCCCTTAATCGAAATATCCTCCACTTATATTCGGGAGAAAATGCGGCTCCGTCAATCTGTAAAGTATCTGGTGTGCGAGAAATTACGCATATATATGGAGGCGAATCAGCTGTATGAATCGTGAATTAATGATTGAAGCGGTACAAGCGCAAATGCCAAACAAACGTTGGATTCATGTAAAGGGTGTAATGAGCTCTTCGGTTACGCTAGCTAAGCAATTTGGTGCGGATGTCGAGAAGGCAGAATTGGCTGCGCTATTACATGATTATTGCAAATATTGGCCTGTGGATCGGCAAGCTCAGGTTTTGATTGACTCGGGTATGGCAGGAGATTTGTTGGAGAATGATAAACAGCTCTGGCATGGTCCCGCTGCTGCATGCTTTGTGCAAGCCGAGTTTGGTATTGAGGATATCGAGGTATTGGATGCCATTCGCTACCATACATCCGGTCGGGTGGACATGACGCTTTTGGATAAAATTGTCTGTTTAGCCGATTATATCGAGCCTGGACGTGACTTCCCTGAAGTGGATAAAATTCGAAAAAAAGCCGAAAATAGCTTAGAGAAAGCCTTGATCGCTGGATTCGATAGTACCCTGCTTTTCTTGATTTCCAAGAAGCAACGGATTTATCCATTAACACTTTTAGCAAGAAATGCACTGATTGAAGAGATTTCCAAATGATAAAGGGGTTGACGAATTGAGTATATCTATTAAAAATATTATGGAACAAATGGTTGATGCGGTTGAAGATAAGAAAGCAATAAACGTCGTGACATTGAATTTAGAGGGTATCTCTCTAATTGCAGATTATTTTATCATCTGCCATGGTAATTCTGAAACACAAGTGCAAGCGATTGGTTCATCTGTACGTGAAAAAGCAGGCGAACTAGGCATACGTGTTCGTGGTATCGAGGGTATGAATACAGCACGTTGGGTATTGGTTGACTTAGGTGATGTTGTCGTACACATATTCCATCGTGATGAGCGTGAGTTCTATAACTTGGAGCGCTTATGGTCGGATGCTAAAATTGTGGAGCATGTATGAGTCACGGACTTGAAGCGGGAACAGTCGTTTCAATGCGCGTAGGCAAGGAGCTTGCGCCTTATGGTTACTTTATGACTGACGGTGATCAGGAAGTATTGCTTCATTACACTCAAGTTGTCGGAGAAATTCAGGTAGACGATGAGCTTGATGTTTATCTTTATCACGATGCTCAAGATCGCTTATCTGCGACTATGAAGCATGCTTTTCTTAAGCTTGGCGAGGTAGGTTTGTTAGAGGTTGTTGATATTCATCCGCGCTTTGGCAGCTTTCTCGAAATGGGCTTGGGACGTCAGCTATTGCTGCCATTTCGTGAACAGCCTGAGATGAAGGAGCTGCGTCCGATAGTTGGCGATAAGGTTTATGTCGTGCTATCACAGGATCGCCAAGGTCGCTTGATTGCTAAGCTTGCAGGTGAGGATCAGCTTATTCCATTGGCTTATCATGCACCAACGGCGTGGAAGAATCAATGGGTGATGGCGCGAGTTTATAAACCATTGCAGCTTGGAAGCTTCGTTGTTTGTGAAGGTGGAATTCTTGGCGGCTTTGGTGCCATTGGACTTATTCATAGTACGGAGCGTACAGAGTTAGTTAGACTTGGGCAGCTGGTTGAGGTTCGTGTGATTTTTGTGCGTGAGGATGGACGAGCTAACCTCTCGATGCGACCGTTAAAAGAAGTCGGGCGTGATGAGGATTCGGAAACTATTCTAGCCTATATAAAACTACAAGCGGATCAGATGATGCCGTTGACTGATGCATCTTCAGTTGAAGCGATTTTTGATCAATTTAATATTAGTAAATCATCCTTTAAACGTGCGTTGGGTAAGCTGATGCGTAATGGTCTAGTTGTACAGAAGGACAACGGGACATACTTGAAGCAAACGGAGGAATAACTTTATGTCCTATACAAAGTTTGCTTATTATTACGATCGCTTAATGGATAACCTGCCCTATACCGATTGGCTGCGTTTTATGGATACCTGCTGGGAGCGTTACGGGAAACCAAAAACCATAGTAGATCTTGGCTGTGGGACGGGCAGTCTGGCAATTCCACTGGCACAAAATGGTTTGCAAGTAACTGGCATCGATTTATCGGAAGACATGCTTGCGGTTGCGCAGAATAAAAGCCAAGGCATACCAGGTGGGTTGAATATCGCTTGGGTGCAGCAGGATATGCGGGAATGGGAGCTGCATGAGCAGGTAGATGCGGCTGTTTCATTCTGTGATTGCTTGAACTATATCACCGAAGAGGATGAAATTGTCCAAGCTTTTCGTCAGACATATCAAGGCTTGAAATCCGGCGGATTGTTTATTTTCGATGTTCATACCCCTTTTACGCTGATATCATATGCAGCAACCCAGCCTTTTTTCATGAATGAAGAGGACATCGCTTATATCTGGACTTCAGAGCTTGAGGATGAAACCTGCGAAATTTGCCATGAGCTAACTTTGTTCGTTCGTGAAGACGACGGGAAAAGCAGCTTAAGCAAGGATCGCTCACCTCAAGAATCCAAGTTTTTACGCTTTGAAGAAACACATGTGCAACGAGGCTATCGCTTGGACTGGCTTAAGCGTCAGCTGCTTGATATAGGCTTCATTGATGTGGAGTGCTTTGGTGATTTTCGTTTTGAGCCGGTGCATGCCGAGACGGAGCGCGCGTTCTTTGTTTGTCATAAACCATAAGCGGCTTAACGATTCTAAATGAGGTGTTTAACAAAAATCTGGCGTTAATAACGAAATGATTTCGTTATTAACGCCAGATTTTCGTTGGTTTAAGTAGAGGAGCGAGAACTAAGGATTTAAAGCGCTGCGAGCGCTCTAAATCGTGCAGTGGAGGTCAGACGGCAATTACGCCATAAACCAACTCAACTCGTCTGATGGATTTCGAAGAATAAAGATGTTTCCTGCATAAATTGAAGAATCTGCGAATGCTCTTTGAAGCTGCCATAAGCTAGCATAAGCTTAACAAGTGCGGTTTCTACTGAGATATTTTCGAGTGGGATCGCTCCTGCTTCTAACAATAAATGAGACGAAGCATAGAGATCACCAGCTTTATTCTTAATGGGCGCAATATATACTGTCACTTCATGTGACTGGCAATAAGCTAAAAAGTGGAGAATGGATGCATCAAAAACATCTGAATTTCTAGTTGAAGCTGTACCTGAGTGATATAAATCGTGCAATACTGCTACAGGTTTACTCTTACTAAAGTCATAATATCGATAATTAAGCCCTGGATAGGGTCTAAGATAAAGCACCTCATTGGAGAATGACCACGGAACATTATTAACCTCGGGAGCAGACTGGCTCTGCAGCTTTGCAACTGACGGGTTAATCGCATGGGTATTATGTATAAATTGATGGTTACTCATCACCCCGAATGGAGCAGAATAAGTACTGTCATATTCATCTGTGAATGGATCCGACTGTGATAGTCTCGTACCTAAATGCACAATTGCTTCTCCTTGACTATTCTCAAAAATAACAAATACCCCAGCTAGACATTGCTCCATAATAAAATCTACGGCATGAGAAAAGTTTAATACCCCCTTGCCACGAGGATCATTTAACGGAAAATTACTCGCAATTAACATAATTGGAATGGGGATTCCCTGGGAGGCTAAGCTTAAAGCCGCTGCAGTGAAGGGTAATGTATCTGTTCCATGGGTAACTATAATTCCTTCATACAACGAATAATCTATGTTTTCAAGCTCTTTAATCATCGTCAGCCAATCCTCAGGAACTAAATTTTCGCTTAAAATATTCAATGGCTGAACGGTATCAAATTCAATCTGGCGCGAAGGCGTGAAAGCTCCATAAAGCCGAATCAATTCATAAGAAGCAGCAACGTCTACATCTATATTTCTTTCTGTTTTACGACTTCCTATAGTTCCACCCGTAAAAATAACCTTGATTTTTTTCAATTTGAAGCTCCTTCCACAAAAATCTGTTGGAATTAGTATACTTGATCTGCGCACATTTCTGAAGTGGTTGAATGGGATCACTTGACATTATGGCTTTATTTTGCATATAATCAAGGGAAATTACTGTCTATAAACAACAAGCAATGAAAAGAAATAGTAATTCTCGAGCCACTTTCAGAGAGCCGGCGGTTGGTGCAAGCAGGCAGTAGGCAGGAATGAACTCGTCTTGGAGCTAAGGATGAAACTGGAATTATCCAGCGTAAATCATTTCGTCGCCCGCGTTAAGGGTTTCAAGTGAGCAGAAATGGCTTTTATAGCATGTCTGTGAATTAGGGTGGTACCACGGGAAGCAATCTCGTCCCTAGCGTTGCGCTAGCGATGGAGGTTTTTTTTATGCCAATTTTTAGTAAAAAAGCTAGACCACAATATACAGGAGGTACAATAAAATGGCGCAAGATGTGAAGCAGTTCGGCTACAATCCATTAATTATGGAGCCTAAATGGCAGAAAATATGGGATGACAACAAAACGTTTAAGGTGCTTGATGATACGACTATGCCTAAGTTTTATGCGTTGGATATGTTTCCTTATCCGTCTGGTGATGGCTTGCACGTGGGGCATCCTGAAGGAATGACAGCTACAGATATCGTCTCTCGCTACAAGCGGATGAAAGGGTATAACGTGCTTCACCCGATGGGCTGGGATGCTTTTGGCTTACCGGCTGAGCAGCATGCGCTTAATACAGGTCAGCATCCGAAGGAATTTACGATCAAGAATATTAATAATTTTCGTCGCCAGATTAAGACATTGGGTTTTTCCTATGATTGGGATCGTGAAATCAGTACGACGGACCCTGAGTATTATAAATGGACGCAATGGATTTTCATTCAATTATACAACAAAGGTCTTGCTTATCTAGATGAAGTATTGGTTAACTGGTGCGAGGCGCTTGGGACGGTTCTTGCGAATGAAGAAGTAATTGATGGCTTAAGCGAGCGCGGCAACCATCCTGTAGTCCGTCGTCCGATGCGCCAATGGGTATTGAAAATCACCGAATACGCAGAGCGTTTATTGGATGATTTGGAAGAGCTGGACTGGACAGAAGGCATCAAGGATATGCAGCGCAATTGGATTGGAAAGTCCGTTGGGGCAGAGGTGCATTTTGCGATTGCTGGCTATACAGACTTAAGCTTGACTGTATTTACAACTCGACCGGATACTTTATTTGGAGCTACTTATTGTGTGTTGGCGCCAGAGCATGAATTAGTGGCGAAGGTCACAACAGAATGGCAAAAAGAAGCTATCGCCCAATATCAAGAAAAGGCATCGCGTAAAAGTGATTTGGAGCGAACGGATTTAGCTAAGGATAAAAGTGGTGTGTTCACGGGGGCTTTTGCTATAAACCCGGTTAATGGTGCTAATGTGCCGATCTGGATTGCAGATTATGTGCTTGCTGGTTATGGTACTGGGGCAATCATGGCTGTTCCTGGGCATGACGAGCGTGATTACGAGTTTGCCAAACAATTTGAACTACCCATAGTAGAAGTTGTGCAAGGTGGAAACGTATCAGAAGAAGCTTATGCAGGCGATGGCGCTCATGTTAATTCAGGCTTTTTGGATGGTTTGAGTAATGTCGAAGCGATTGCCAAGATGATTGCGTGGTTGGAAGCCGAGGGTAAAGGCCAAGGGAAAGTTACCTATCGCTTGCGTGACTGGTTATTCAGCCGTCAAAGATATTGGGGGGAGCCAATTCCAATTCTTCACTTGGAGGATGGCACTATGAAAACAGTCCCGATCGATCAATTGCCGTTATTGCTGCCTGATATCACACAAATTACGCCTTCAGGGACTGGAGAGTCACCGTTAGCTGTTGTTGATGAATGGGTTAATACAATTGATACCGAAACAGGGATGAAAGCACGCCGTGAAACCAATACCATGCCGCAATGGGCTGGGAGCTGCTGGTATTACCTTCGCTATATCGATCCGCACAATGACAAGGAGCTTTGCTCAGCTGAGCTGCAGAAGCAATGGCTGCCTGTAGATCTTTATATCGGTGGCGCTGAGCATGCTGTATTGCATTTGCTGTACGCTCGCTTCTGGCATAAGGTGCTTTATGATTTAGGGATCGTCTCCACTAAGGAGCCTTTCCATAAGCTAGTGAATCAAGGGATGATTCTTGGTGATAATAATGAAAAAATGAGTAAATCGCGCGGAAATGTAATCAATCCCGATCAAATTGTCAATGAATTCGGTGGAGACACCTTGCGTATGTACGAAATGTTTATGGGGCCGCTTGAATCCACTAAGCCATGGAATGTAAGCGGAACAGAGGGGATTTATCGCTTCTTTAACCGCATCTGGCGCTTGTTTATCAACGAAGAAGAAGGGTCATTAAACGCAAAAATAGTAGCTTCACCCGAAGAAGGACCGTCCAATGATGCTTTTAAGCGCACCTGGCACCGATCCATCAAGAAAATTACGGAAGACTATGAAGCATTAAGGTTTAACACAGCTATTAGTCAGTTAATGATTTTCGTCAATGAAGCTTACAAAACAGAGCAATTGCCATTCGCTGCAATGGTTCAGTTTGTACAAATGTTATCACCGATTGCACCGCATATTGCTGAAGAGCTTTGGGAGCAATTGGGTAAAAAAACCAGCTTAACATATGCAGCTTGGCCAACCTACGATGAAGCTTGGATTGAAGACAATGAAGTCGAAATCGTTGTACAAGTAAATGGTAAAATTATAGAGCGTGTCGCAATATCAAGAGAAATGGAAGAAGCCGCTATGCAAGAGCTTGCCCAAAATCTTGATAAAGTTAAAGAAGCCATCTCTGGCAAGACGATCCGTAAAGTGATTGTCGTGAAAGGCAAGCTAGTTAACCTAGTTGTAGGTTAACCATTTACCTTCGCCATATCTTCTTCAAATTTAGCATGTGTGATATGAATAAGCTGGTTGAATACCCCATCCAGCTTAAGATCAAGTAATTTAAGGCCTTCAGCGGTAATTCCACCGGGAACGGACACGCGTTTTTGCAGTTCACCCGGTGTAAAACCGCCTGTGGTAAGCAGCTTACCTGTGCCAAGCAGCATTTCACAAGCTAAACGGTTGGCATCGGAATAAGGAATTCCCGTTTCATCGACAGCAGCGCGAATAAATTTCAAGAGAATAAGTGAGAAAAATGCCGGTCCACAGCTAGATATATCCGAGGATATCCGTGTGAATTTTTCGGATACCCGGATTGGCTCGCTGATAAAGGACATCAGATTCTCAATCTGGAGTATATCTTCCTGCAGCATGCGTTCTCCAAAAATACACAAAGTGGGTCCGCTCATGACGTAATTGGTTATACTGGGGATAATTTTAGCTATTTTGCTAGAAAGCTGGTCTTCCAAGAAGGCAATTGTAATCGGGCTTGTGATTGAAATGATAATATGTGAAGGTTTAACATAAGGTTGAATCTCACTAATTACATTCTTAAATTCACTTGGTTTGATGCATAAGAAAATAACTTGGCTTAGCTGCACAACTTCAATATTGCTGTTTGCTTTCACTAAACCATTGAATTGTTCAGCTAACCGATCTATTTTACCAGATGTTCGATTACTTGCTATAATCACTTCTGGACTAAGAGCTCCCGTTTGAATAAAGGATTCTATTAGGATGCTGCCCATACTGCCTGTTCCAATGAAGCCGATATTCATTAAAACCCCTCCCATATATGAAATGCTATTCCAAATATATGCGGCGATACTGCTTCTAATGACTTTATAAGGCATTACAGCTAGAGAGTCAGCTAATTAAGGCTTGCATAATTTTCCAAAAGCGTTTATATTATTTTTAATTGAACAAAATGTGCGGAAGAACCGCCTCTATTCACTTTAAACGTGAACAGAGGCGGTTCTTTGTTTGCGCTGAGGAGTGGAGTTGTGTATAAAGTTGAATTTGAAGAAGCATATGAGCTATTTATTCTACAGCATTTGAAGAAAAGAAAAGAGGAGGAACTGTAATGTGGTTGTTTTTACAACAGTACAAGAAAGTGATAGCTTTATGTGTAATTCCACTTATTGCGGTTGTTGGGTTAGTTGGATTTGAATTCAAGCATGGGGAGAGTGATGGTTCGAAGCCGCTCATAGTCAATCAAGAGATGAAAGCTCTGTTAGTGGAGCAGAATGATGAACTGAAAGCTTCTACTGCGCCAAAAGCTGTTAAGTCGCCAAAAGTTAGTTCCCCAAAGATTAATCCAACAGAGACAAATTCACCTAAAATAATTGTTCCTGCAGAAGTAACAGAATTACCGGTAGAATCTACTCAGCCTGAAACTTCAATCGCACCGAAGAAAACAGCTAAACCTCCTTCAAACTCAAAGTCTCCAAAAGCCAGCTTCATGGTTAATGTGAATACCGCAAATTCGGCTGAGCTGATGGAGTTATCAGGGATCGGTGAAAGTAAAGCAAAAGCAATTATTGCTTATCGTGAAGCCCACCCGTTTCAGATGTTGGATGAGTTAATGAACGTAAAAGGCATTGGTCCGAAGATCTTCGCGAAAATCAAAATGCACCTTGAGCTTTAAATTTCAGGTGAAGTATGAGAAAATGAGCAGTATAAACGTTTTAAAGGAGCATCTATGTCGATCAGAAAAGATTGGAATACTTATTTTCTTGATATTGCTTATATGGCTTCGACCCGCTCACAATGCTCAAGACGTCATGTTGGCGCAGCACTAGTACAAGGGAAGAAATTGTTAGGTACCGCGTATAATGGGGCTCCGATGGGGGTGGCTGATTGTTCGGAAGCGGGCTGTTTAATTGTCGAAGAATTAGAAATTAAGCTTCTAGACAATGGAGAAGAAGAGATGACGCGCAAGCAACGTTGTGTGCGTACCATTCATGCTGAACAAAACCTGCTGTTATTTACGGATCGCAGGGACCGCGAAGGCTCAGTTGTTTACGTAACTGATCAGCCCTGCTGGACATGTGCCAATATGTTAGCTAATAGCGGAGTTATTGAAATTGTCTACCATCGTGCTTATCCCAAAGATAGTGATAAAGTTAAAGAACTGATGATGCAGCTAGGCATCAAGTTTATTCATATGGAAAATTATTCGCCGCCTGCTAGCATAGAAATAGAAGTAATCAATTAAATAAGTATAATAGGGAAGCACCCTCTTCGTTTTGCGAAGGGGGTGTTTTTGCGTTGTTTTGAGGAGGAAATGCTTTGAAAAATAATCACTTGATCTTCTGGACTTGGATATGGGTATTTGGATATTGTATGGCGATCTGGTTACCGCTGCTTGAAGTATCCTTGTTAATTATAAGCTCGCTTATTTTAGTAGTTGGTATTTTATGGTTTATGAAGCTGCCCGGTTTGAATGTAATTAGTTGGATAATGCTTTTGAGCATTTCAATTGGTTATTACCAGTGGTTTGATCAGCGAAATGTAACTGGGATTCATGCAGAAAGCAATGACGAAATACTTTTAGAGATGAAAGGGAGAATTACTTCATCCATAGTAGTAGACGGAGATCACGTTGGCTTTACTATAATGGCAAGTGAAGTGAAATATCTTGAAACTGAGCTTAACAGATCTAAAAAGACTCAAAAAGTCAAAGAATCTGTGCAGGTATCAGTTCGTTTGCTTGAGCAAAATGAGCAAGAAACAGCATACACCTGGCAAAGAGGTGATGACATCTCTTTAAGTGGGAAGCTTCAGATTCCGGCGATCGCGCGAAATTTTGGAGGCTTCGACTATCGACAATACTTACGGCAGCAGCATATTCATTGGATTTTTACGCTAAAAGGTTTGGACTCCGTCAATAGCCAGTCCAGCTTCCATTGGAATAGGTTGCAGCTATTGAGATATAATGATCAATTTCGTGGATTTCTAGCAGACAAGCTAGATCAATTATTTCCAGAGTCGCAAGCAGGGTATATGAAAAGCTTATTGATTGGTCTGCGCGTCGACCTTGATCCTCAGCAATTCCAACAATTCTCCAATTTAGGTTTGACTCATATTCTTGCCATTTCGGGCATGCAGGTGGCCGTTTTTTGTGCTGTTGTTTTATGGTTTTTACGTAAGCTGCGTTTTACGAAAGAAACGGGCTTACTCATCGCAATAGCGTTGCTGCCCTTTTATGTTTTGTTTACAGGCTCATCTCCATCTGTTGTCAGAGCAGGTTTGATGGCCATGATCGCACTTTATGCCGTTCGTCGCAATTGGTTAAAGGATGCTTTGAAATTACTTTGCTTGGTTGGGGGGCTTATGTTAGTTTGGAATCCTTATTCGTTATTGGATGTAAGCTTTCAATTGTCTTTCACAGTTACTTATGGATTGATTGTTGGAGTTCCATGGGTCAGTCAATTGCTCCCGCAGCAAAAGCTAATTAATTCCACATTATCAGTCACTTTAGTGGCGCAAGCGGTCTCTTTTCCATTAACGATTTATTATTTCAATCAATTTTCATTGTTATCCTGGTTGGCGAATATTATCCTAGTGCCCTTTATCAGCTTTGTAGTCACCCCAATAGGCTCGATTGCTTTAATCCTGAGTTTGGTAAATGAACCCACTGCGCAAGTGATAGCTTATTTAGCGATAATTAGCAATCGATTTACTTTTTGGCTGACCGATGTAATGGATAGCTGGAACGGATTCAAGCTGATTTGGGCAAGTCCTTCAATAGTTTGGATTAGTTTTTATTATGGGTTTGTCTCACTAATAATTGGTTGTTTAATTCGCTGGAACTCGGTAAGGCAGGCTCGACTTCAAGGTGTCTTTATCGGGTTTATTCAAAGCTCCAGAGGAATTTCGTTAGTCATTTTGTGTAATTTGTGTTGCTTTATTGGACTTCTTTGGTATGGTTATCAACCAGATTTATGGCGAAATAAAGGACAAGTACAGTTTATAGATGTGGGACAAGGGGATGCTATATTAATACATACGCCTAATAATAAATTTATTCTTGTGGATGGTGGAGGGACTTTGGTTTTTCGTAAGGCTGGAGATGATTGGAAGCAGCGTAAAAACCCATATGAGGTAGGGAAGAATACTTTGGTGCCTTTGCTGAAAAAACGTGGAGTCCATCATCTGGATTATCTGATTGCGACACATGAGGATGCCGATCATATTGGAGGCTTGCAAGCGGTATTGGAGCAAATTCCGGTGGATAACTTTATTTTTAACGGGACTTTAAAACCGAATGCAGGTGTAGAGAAGCTATTTAAAACAGCATTAGATCTGCAGATTCCATTACTAGCTGGTAATGAAAATTTAGAAATACCAATCGATGCAACAACAAAGCTCCATTTCTTATACCCTTTAACGCAAAAGGCAGCGAGCGATAATCCGAACCCCACATCCTTCAACGGCCTAACTATTGAGAACAATCAGAACAATTATTCCTTGGTTTTTATGCTGGAAATGTATAATTCCCGTTTCCTCTTCACGGGTGATATGGAGAAAAGCTCAGAGAATATTCTATTGGAACATTTAGAAGCTCAGAGTGAAAGTAATGAATCAATTCCAATTGACGTCTTAAAAGTGGCTCATCATGGAAGTAAAACCTCGACAACAGAAGAATGGTTGAATTACTGGCAGCCTAAGCTAGCAGCCATTTCTGTAGGCGGGTATAACACTTATGGCCATCCTACAGAGGAGGTGCTATCCCGCTTAGCTGAGCATGATGTTGAAGTTATGCGGACGGATGAAGAAGGTGAAATACAAATGACAGTCACCGAAACGGGGATTCAAACCAGACATAAGTTGAAATAATCCTAGATTGCCAAGCCCAGCTATCTCGATTATAATAACCCAATAGAACATAATTTCAATAGACATGAATTTAATTTCTCTCATCTTATGATAAACGGAGGATCTAATGGAAGAAGACAAGCTTAGAAAGGTGATTGAAGCCGCCAAGCTATATTATCAATTAGACTTCAGTCAAAGTGAGATAGCTGAAAGACTTGGTGTATCAAGACCAACGGTTTCCCGATTGTTGCAGCAGGCAAAAACCGAAGGTATTGTACAAATAACAATCAATGATCCATCCGAAGAAGTTGAAACATTGGCATTAGCATTACGAGCAAAATTTCAGCTGAAGCATGTTGAAGTTGCTTTCATGCCGTTTAACGAGAATAATATTGGGAAAAAGTATGTGGGTGAAGCAGCCGCAAAATATATACATAAAATTGTCAAGAATAATGATATCATCGCTGTTTCTTGGGGAACAACCTTATATCAAGTAGCATGCCAGCTGCAAAGAAAAGCAGTGAAGGATGTTGTTGTATTGCAGCTGAATGGCGGAGTCAGCTACTCTGAGGTCAATACGTATGCATCAGAGATTATTCAGTTGTTTGGCAATGCTTTTCATGTAAATCCACATTTTCTGAATTTGCCTGCCATTGTCGATCATATCTTGGTTAAACAAGCGATTCAATCCGATCGTCATATTCGTAAAGTATTAGACCTAGGCAGACAGTCTAATATCGCCATATTTACAGCTGGAGTACCCAATTCAGAATCCGTATTGATTCAAACGAATTACTTCACCAAGGATGAGATCGAAGTTATTAAATCCAAAGCTGCAGGTGATATTTGCTCGCGATATTTTGATGAGAATGGTGTCATTTGTTTAGAAAATTTGAACGAGCGCACCATTGGAATTGAGCTTTCTGAGTTAAGAGGCAAGGAGCATTCCATTCTGGTAGCTGGAGGGGCGTCGAAGGTTGATGCGATCTATGGGGCTTTATGCGGAAAATATGCAAATACATTGATTACAGACCAATTTACAGCAAAAGCGCTATTAAGCAAGGAATAATAGTTATTCTTGCGTAGAAATTTTGCCAAAGTAAATGTTTAGGGGGAAAAAAGATGAAATCAGAACAAATTGCGGCAATGATTGACCATACATTACTAAAGGCAGACGGCACTCATCAGGATATTATTCAATTATGTGAAGAAGCTAAACTCTATAATTTTGCTACGGTGTGTGTGAATCCTTATTGGGTTCCACTGGCCGCCCAAGAGCTTCAAGGTAGTAGAGTCGGAATTACTACTGTAATAGGCTTTCCTCTTGGTGCAAGCAGCACGTTAATAAAAGCAGCCGAAGCAAGAGACTCTATAAAAAACGGTGCAACAGAAGTAGATATGGTGCTCAATGTTGGCGCAATGAAGTCAGGAGACTATCAAGCGGTGCAACAGGATATTCGCGAGGTTGCACAGGTTTGTCAAGGGAATGTAATCCTAAAAGTAATTATAGAAACATGTTACCTAACAGATGCTGAAAAGCAACGTGCGGCTCAATTGTGCCAATTGGCAGGAGCAGATTTTGTCAAAACATCGACCGGATTTGGACCCACAGGCGCGACAATCGAAGATATCCAATTAATTCGGGCAACGGTTGGAGATAGTATGGGGATTAAAGCTTCCGGTGGTGTCCGTGATTTGTCATTTGCTCTGCAATTGATTGAAGCAGGAGCAACACGTCTAGGTACTAGCTCAGGTATTGCGCTAGTTTCGGGTGGCATTGGAACCGGCTATTAAACAGCGATAGGGGACTTTATCATGAGAATGGTTGAGCTGATTGAGCGTAAACGGGATGGTCATGAGTTGAATAAGGCGGAGATTGACTTCGTCATTCAGGGCTATACCTCAGGTGAAATTCCAGATTACCAAATGTCAGCATTTGCGATGGCGATATTTTTTCAAGGGATGAGTTCGGAAGAGCGAGTTCATCTTACAATGGCTATGGTGAATTCAGGGGAACAAATTGACCTATCTGCGATTCAAGGGATCAAGGTGGACAAACATAGTACAGGTGGAGTCGGCGATACAACGACGATGATCGTTGCGCCTATGGTAGCATCAGTTGGGGTTCCTGTGGCTAAAATGTCGGGTAGAGGTTTAGGCCATACTGGCGGTACCATTGATAAGCTGGAAGCTGTTCCAGGCTTCCATGTCGAAATAGATAACCAGCAATTCAATCATCTAGTGAACACCAATCATATTGCTATAGTTGGCCAAAGTGGAAACTTAACCCCGGCTGATAAAAAACTCTATGCTTTACGGGATGTTACAGGAACAGTAGAATCGATCCCGCTAATCGCGAGTTCAATTATGAGTAAAAAAATTGCTTCAGGTGCTGATGCTATTGTCTTGGATGTAAAAGTAGGCTCTGGAGCATTTATGAAGGATTTGAACAATGCGCAAGAATTGGCGCGTTGCATGGTTGATATCGGCAATCAAGTTGGACGCCATACAGTAGCTGTGATCTCGGATATGAATCAGCCTTTGGGAGATGCCGTAGGAAATGCACTTGAGATTAAAGAAGCGATCGCAGTGCTTCAAGGGCGCGGCTCACATAATCTCACTGAGCTTTGTCTTACATTAGGCAGTCATATGGTGATGCTAGCACAAAAGGCAAATAGCTTGGAAGAAGCAAGGCGTATGCTGGAAGAATCAATCACAAGCGGAAAAGCTCTGGAAACCTTGCGGGTCTTTCTTCATGCACAAGGCGGAGATGCAACGGTTATAGATGATCCAAGCAAGCTCCCGACAGCGCCATTTATCTATGAAGTGAATGCATTAGAGGATGGCTGCATTGCTGCGATTGGTGCAGATCAGATTGGACTAGCTGCTATGCTGCTAGGGGCTGGTAGACAAACAAAGGATTCTATTATTGATCTGGCAGTTGGATTAGTGCTGCACAAAAAAATCGGTGACAAAGTTAGTAAAGGCGATTCGCTACTTACGATTCATGCTAATGCCTCAAGCAATCCGGAGGTAGAGCAGATGATTTATGCAGCCTATCACATCTCCCCCTCACCGGTTTCTGCTCCACAATTGATTTATGAAGTCGTTACCTGGCAAGATTAGCTTAGAAACAGCTATTTTTGTTGAAATATACATGGGTAAAAAACTGAAAAGGGTGTGTTGGCTATCGAAAATTTAATAAGTGAAGCTAAGCTTGCCAGGGAATTTGCTTATGCTCCTTATTCTAATTTTAAAGTGGGTGCCGCTTTATTAGCAGTTGATGGCACGATTTATCGCGGGTGCAACATCGAAAACGCAGCTTACAGTATGTGCAATTGCGCAGAAAGAACAGCACTTTTTAAAGCTTACTCTGACGGGGTTACACAATTCAAGCGATTGGCTGTCATCGCGGAAACAGACGGACCCGTTGCGCCCTGTGGTGCATGTCGGCAAGTTATTTCCGAGCTTTGTGATCCTGAGATGGAGGTGGTGCTGGCGAATATGAAAGGTGACGTACTGCTATTGAAGGTCAAGGATTTGCTTCCTGGCGCTTTTTCACCAAAGGATTTAAACAAGTAAAAATAAAAAAACAAAATGGAGGGTTTAACAATGAAAAAAATGTTATCTTTAAGTCTAATGCTAGTTTTGATGTTTGCTGTTGTATTGTCTGCTTGTGGAAAAACTAAGGAAGAAAATGGTGCGTCAATTGCTCCTAGTACAGCGGCTGCTACAGATGCTCCAGCAGTTACAGAAGCTCCCGTTACATCAGCTGCTCCGGTGGCTACAGAAGCACCCGCTGCGAAATTTAAAGTTGGGATGGTCACAGATATTGGCGGAGTAAATGATAACTCATTTAACCAATCTGCTTGGGAAGGCTTGCAGCAATACGGTACAGAGTCAGGAACAGAAGTTAAATATTTGCAAAGTAAAGGCGACGCTGATTATTTGACTAATCTTAACACTTTTGCAAAAGACAACTATAATTTAACTTGGGGTATTGGCTTCTTAATGGGAGATGCAATTAAAGCTGTTGCCGATCAAAACCCTAAATTGAATTTTGCGATTATTGATAATGTTGTTGAAGCACCTAATGTAGAATCAGTAACCTTTTCAGAGAATGAAGGCGCATATTTGGTTGGTGTTATCGCAGGTTTAACGACAGAAACTAATAAAATTGGTTTCGTTGGCGGGATAAAAATTCCAGTTATTACACGTTTTGAAGCAGGTTTTGTTGCAGGAGTTGCAGCTGTAAATCCGGATGCAAAAGTTTCTGTGAACTATACGGGTGCATTTGATAAACCAGATCTTGGTAAAGCAGCTGCAAAAACACTTTATGACGCTGGAGCTGACATTGTATTCCCTGCAGCAGGATCAACAGGAAATGGTGTATTTAACGAAGCAAAAGATCGTCTTAAAAAGAAAAAAGTATGGGTTATTGGTGTAGATAAGGATCAATCCTTAACTTTTGGAGATGACATTACATTAACCTCCATGGTGAAACGTGTAGATAAAGCAGTTGCTTTAATTTCTAAAAATGTGGTTGAAGGTAAATTCCAAGGCGGTAAAGTTACTGTACTTGGCTTGAAAGAAGATGGAGTAGGTATTCCAGCAACTTCAAGTAAAAATGTTTCAGCTGATATTCTAGCAAAAGTGGAAGAATTTAAAGCTAAAATTATTAGCGGTGAAATCAAAGTTCCATCTGAAGTAAAATAATTCAGTAAAGGTGATCTTATGGATAAGGTTAAGACTGTCGTAGAAATGCGAAATATTACCAAACGATTTCCAGGGATCGTCGTTAACGACCAGATTAACCTTAAGCTACGCCAAGGAGAGATTCATGCGCTCCTTGGCGAAAATGGCGCAGGTAAATCTACTTTAATGAA
Source organism: Paenibacillus psychroresistens (assembly GCF_009728935.1). GTDB lineage: Bacteria > Bacillota > Bacilli > Paenibacillales > NBRC-103111 > Paenibacillus_AC > Paenibacillus_AC psychroresistens. The sequence goes on from NZ_CP034235.1 coordinate 2,858,820, forward strand.
CATTTTATTCGGGCTATATCAGCCGGATGAAGGTGAAATCTTTGTTAACGAACAGAAGGTTTACATGGATGGCCCGAACACGGCCATTCAATTAGGTATAGGGATGGTGCACCAGCATTTTAAGCTGGTGCAGCCTTTTTCCGTTACAGAGAATATTGTGCTGGGTAATGAACCTAGAAAAGGCATCTCGATCGCTTATAAGAATGCACATAATGAAGTAGAACGTCTCTCCAAACGTTATGGTTTAAACGTAGATCCATATGCCAAAATATCAGATATATCGGTAGGTATGCAGCAAAGGGTAGAAATCTTGAAAACGTTATATCGCGGTGCAGAAATATTAATATTTGATGAGCCGACAGCTGTACTAACACCTCAAGAGATTGATGAATTAATGGATATTATGCGTAACTTAGTGGCTGAAGGGAAGTCCATTATCTTGATCACCCACAAGCTCAAAGAAATTATGAAGATAGCCGATACCGTGACCATTATCCGAAGGGGTAAGCATATAGAAACCGTAGCCAAATCAGCTACAACTCCTGATGAGCTTGCCGAGAAGATGGTAGGTCGCCAAGTATCGTTTCATTTAGACAAGAAACAATCAGAGCCCGGGGAAGTTATTCTCGATATCCGTAATCTTGTAGTCAAAGGGCGGCATGGACTGAAAGGTTTGAATGGTGCATCCTTAGTATTAAGACGCGGTGAGATTCTGGGTATTGCTGGTGTGGATGGCAATGGACAAACCGAGTTGATTGAGGCGATAACAGGCTTACTGAAAGTTGATAGCGGCTCGATTCAATTGTTAGGTAAGGAGATTGCCAATCAATCCGTTAGAAGCATTTCAGAAAGCGGTATCTCCCATATTCCTGAAGATCGTCATAAGCATGGATTGATATTAGATTTCTCTTTAAGCGAGAATATGGTATTAAGTACTTATTATCGTCCCGAATATAACCACAATGGTTTCATGGATTACAAAGCAATTGATAAACATGCAGAGGCTTTGGTTGCTGAATTCGATGTACGAACACCGAATATATTTGTTTCTGCGGGTTCTTTATCGGGTGGAAATCAACAAAAAGCGATTATTGCCAGAGAGCTCAATAATCATCCGGAGCTGCTCATTGCAGCTCAACCTACTCGCGGGTTGGATGTAGGGGCGATTGAATTTATCCACAAGCGTCTTGTAGAGCAACGAAACATGAATAAAGCGGTATTATTGATTTCTTATGAATTAGATGAGATTTTGCAATTATCAGATCGCATAGCTGTTTTGTACGAGGGACAAGTTGTTGGGGAAGTACTGCCTGACCAAACGAATGATCAAGAGCTGGGCAGCATGATGGCAGGCGCTAAAATAATGGAAGGAGGCGGGATAAGTGGATAAGTTGATTAAAGCATTTACTAAGGAATCAGCCACTGTTCCAGCCATCGCGATATTATTTGGTTTGCTTTTCGGCGCTCTGATTATGTTGATCGGCGGTTATGATCCTATATTGGCATATGGTTCTTTGATTAAAAAAGTATTTGGGGATTCTTATGGCTTCGGGGAAACCATTCGTGAAATTACACCGCTTTTATTGACAGGCTTAGCTGTTGCCTTTGCTTTCCGTTCCGGATTATTTAACATTGGTGCAGAAGGCCAGTTTATTATGGGGAGTTTAGGTGCTTCCATAGTTGGCATAAAGTTAAGCATGCCTTGGTTTATCCATGCACCTCTAGCCATTCTTGCAGGGGCTTTACTTGCAGGTCTTTGGGGTGGTTTAGCTGGGCTGCTAAAGGCCAAATGGGGCGTCAATGAAGTCATTACGACCATTATGCTGAATTGGATTGCCCTATTCCTTGCGAATTATATTATCGCTCATTTTCTACTTGAACCTGGACAACAAAGAACCTATCATATTCATGATTCAGCTTCCCTCAGTTATCCATGGTTGAGTCATTTGTTTGATAATGCGCGTATGCATTGGGGTACACTCCTGGCCTTGTTAGGTCCACTTGTTTTTTATCTAATTCTTTGGAAAACCAAGCAAGGCTTTGAATTACGAGCTGTAGGCTTAAATCCACAAGCAGCTGAATATGCAGGGATGAACGTAAAACGCAATATCATTAAAGCCATGTTTATTAGCGGTGTGTTTGCTGGACTTGCTGGAGTTATTGACGTACTAGGTGTATTCCATTATCAGGTGGTTGCCGCTTCATCGTCTGGTTATGGTTTTGATGGGATCGCAGTGTCTTTGCTTGGCGGAAATCATCCATTAGGGGTGCTGCTTGCAGCTGCGCTTTTCGGAACTTTGTCTTACGGAGCCGCTGGAATGAGCTTCGGTGCGGATGTTCCACCTGAAATTATTCGAATTGTCATTGGTTCTGTTATTTTCTTTGTGGCTTCACCGGGTATTATCCGTTGGGTCCTTCGATCTTTTAAAAGTAAACGAAAAAAAGGCGAGGTGATTTAGATGGAGTTTCTTACTACGCTTGGTGATATGTTTAATACAACCTTAGTATTTTCGACTGCTTTGATATTGGCAGCTTTAGGCGGGATTTTTTCAGAACGCTCAGGAGTTATTAATATTGGTTTAGAAGGTTTAATGACGGCTGGCGCATTTAGCTCGGCTGTTGCTACTTATTATGCTAGTGAAGCTGGTATGGGATCCGTCTCGCCATGGGTTGGATTAATAGCAGGATTATTGTTTGGGGTTATGTTTTCCTTGATCCACGCTGTAGCCTCAATAACGTTCAGTGCTAATCAAGTGGTTAGCGGTGTGGTAATAAACTTTTTAGCTGCGGGTGTAACGGTATATTTAGTGAAAATTTTGTTCGATGGAGCAGGGGAAACAACTACCTTACAAACGGTTTTCTCAAAAATTAGCATTCCGTTTTTATCCGATATTCCATTTCTAGGCGTAGCGCTTTTCACAGCGTATCCTACAACTTATCTGGCGTTAATTTTAGTAGCGGTAACTTATTACGTTTTATTTAAAACACCGTTTGGTCTAAGGCTACGTGCTGTGGGGGAGCATCCTAGTGCTGCTGATACGGTCGGAATCAAGGTGCAAAAGATGCGTTATCTTGCTGTAATGCTTAGTGGTGCTCTTGCCGGCTTAGGCGGGGCTACGATCACCTTAACGACAACCAGCAGCTTCTCGCACAATACCATTTCCGGACAAGGCTTTATTGCGCTAGCCGCAATGATTTTTGGAAAGTGGAATCCAATTGGAGTATTAGGTGCAGCGATTTTCTTTGGTTTTGCTCAAGCTTTGAAGAACTTTGTGCAGCTGTTTGATTTTGCAGCCCAGATTCCGACGGAGTTTATTTATATGCTGCCGTATGTATTAACTATTCTTGTACTGGTTGGAGCTGTGGGTCGAGCTACCCCGCCTTCGTCGCTCGGGGAACCTTATTTTCCGGGTAAACGGTAGAATTTAACTAAACCGTCAAGCGCTGTTCAATCGCGTTTGCACGGTTTTTTTGTGCTTAAATTATGGGAAACATCGCATGAAAGCTAGATTTTTGTTATTCTAGTAAAGAAGTATAAAAATAGATTAGAGAGCTGCAACATTTACGGAGACCAGTCCGTCTAAAAGGTTGCAAGAGGGGGTAAGGCAGTGATATCGCCGGAACTTGTCAGATTAGCCCAATCAGGTGATCGTGACGCATTAATTACTCTTTTGCGAGAAATAGAGCCTCATGTATATAAGACGGCTTATTATATGCTTAGCAATGAACAAGATGCGTTAGACGTAGCGCAAGAAGCACTTATTCGAGTGTATACTAAGATTAATTCTTACGAGGAAAAAGCACAGTTTAAAACTTGGGTGCAGCGTATTGTAACGAATATATGTATTGATAAATTCCGTAAAGTCAAGCCAAGCGTCTCTATGGATGAACATGAAATGACTTTCTCTGCTGACACTAACGTAGAGGATGAGGTTATTTCTACATATATTGCCCAAGATATACAAGAGGCGATTGAAAAATTGCCGGAGCATCATCGCACAGTTGTTGTCTTACGATATGTAGAGGATTTTTCTTACAATGAGATTGCCGAGTCTTTGGATTTGCCAATCAATACCGTTAAATCTTACTTATTTCGAGCACGCAAGCAATTGCAGATTTTACTCCAAGACTATCAGAAGGGTGGTGTGAAAGGATGAATTGCGAACAGAGGATGGATGACATGCAGCGTTTTGTTGACAATGATTTGACGTATGCAGAACAAGAAAACTTAAAAGCACATATTATGCAATGTCCTGATTGCGCCGCGTCTTTTGAGCAGCTTCAACGCCTTTCTGCAGAGCTTAGCTTATTACCGATGGTGACACCGCCTTTTAGCATTGTAGACTCGATTATGCCTAAGCTGGCTGAGCTTGATGCGCAGCAAGCAGCGAAGCAAGTGGTCTATCTGCCAACAGCAAAACCACGGAATAAAACTATACTCCCATGGAAAATCGGCGGAGGACTAGTAGCGGCAGCTGTTATATTCGGATTAATTATTAACATGCAGCCAAGCAACAAGTTTGATGCTGCTGAAATAATTCAAGCTGGAGCAGCTTCACAAAAGACAACATCGGTTGCGGATACAGCCAAAAGTACAAAGGAAACAATAACCCCAGAAGCACCTGCTGCAGCGTCTGTAGATGATCAATCGAAAATTGAAGTTAAATTTGACGAAAGTGTCAATGGGGCACTAAACGGAGATCTAAAGAAAGCTCCTCAGGCAAGTACGAATTCAAAGGAATTAGCGGGTGATGCAGCAGCAGACAGAATACTTAATTCTCCTACTGACAAGAAGGTAGTACCTACAACACTACCGCCTCAAGCACCAAAGGTAGGAGACTTCAATTACACGCTAAGCTCAGATAAAGAAGTTCCTAAAGCAACACCAGCTGTTTCTCCTACACCTATGCCATCTGCAATTCCAGTACCTGAGTTGGCACCTGCTCCGCAGAATACAACCTTGGCATCGGATGATGGGAATTTTATTGGAATGATCGAACGTCAAATTGTTCTAGTCCAAACTCCAGATGGCAATCGAATTTATACCTCGAGCGTACAGTGGAATGCTACGGATACGATAGCTTTGGTCCAATGGCAGGAGAGTCAGCGTCTAATTTATGAAGTAAGAACGGAAGATGGACAGGTGAAACGATTTATTGTGGACCCGACCCTGAAAACAGAGCAAGAGCAAAAAGTAGAATAGTTTGCACCCTTTGAGATCCGTTGCATAAATATAGACTAGATACCTGATTCGTAGGTATTTATATAAAGACAAAGAGATCTTACTCACTTCGAGTAGTAGGGTCTCTTTGTTGCATTTGCAGTCGACAAACCTTATGGTTCTTGTTAGAATAGGTCATGCTACAATATGGACAGAGGTGTTTGAAATGGATTATAAAACAGCAGCCAAGGGGATTACCCAAGGCAATTCTTTACCTATCTATGTATGCTATGGCACGGAAAAATATTTGCAGCAGGAATTTATTCAACATGTAATTGATAAACTGATTGAACCAGATCAAAGATCATTTGCTGTAAGTCGCTATGACTTAAGTGAAACGAGCCTGGATACTGTGCTAGATGATGCTGAAACTATGCCATTTCTGGCAGATAAGAAAATTGTAATTGCCAAGAATGCCCTTTTTTTTACAGGCGCTAAAGAAAGCACTAAAGTCGAGCATCGGATTGAACGACTTTTGGAGTATCTGAAATCACCTGTCGATTATGCAATAATTATCTTTGTAGTGGATGCGGACAAGCTGGATGAACGAAAGAAAATCGTCAAAGCACTTAAAGAAAGTCAGAGCGCAATTCCTTTTTTACCGTTATCTGTAGATGAGCTTTCTCGTTGGATAAGTCGTAGAGCAGATAAATGGGGAGTTACCTTTGAAGATGGAGCCATCGACAAATTTATTCTTTATACAGGCGCTCAGCTGCAAATTCTTACATCGGAGCTCGAGAAGCTCTCGCTTTTTGTTGGTCCTAATGGCTGTATCACTGGTGAATTAATTGGGCAGCTTGTCGTGCGGAGTGCGGAGCAGAATGTTTTTATCCTCATGGATGAAATTGTTAAACAACGCTTGGATAATGCCTTATCGATCTTTCATGATTTATTAAAGCAGAAAGAAGAGCCGATTAAAATCTTATTGCTGATAGCTCGCCAATTCCGAATTATGCTGCAAATTAAAGAGCTAGAGCAGCAAGGCTACTCCCAGCAGCAAATTGCTGGTCAAATCGGGGCTCACCCTTATGCAGTCAAGCTAGCCTCTGAGCAGGGGCGCAGCTACTCCTTAGCGAAGCTCAGCGGGTTATTATCGCAATTAGGAGATCTGGACTATAGAATGAAAAGTGGCAAGGTTGAGAAGGCATTAGGATTAGAGCTGTTCATCCTTGAAATTCCAAGCTGATTATCCGATAAACTAAAAATCTCCCTCATGCTTATGAATAAGCTTGAGGGAGATTTCGGTTTAATTGTAGATTAGTGTGAATTAAGCTTTTGCAACTGCAAGGTTAAGCTTTTTCGCTAAACGGGACTTTTTACGGTTCGCCGTATTTTTATGAATCAAACCTTTAGTAGCTGCCTTGTCGATTTTCTTCGTAGCAGTAATTAGGGCTGTTTTAGCGGAATCCACGTTGCTGCCTTCAACTGCAGTATCAAATGCTTTAACTGCTGTACGAAGCGCTGACTTCTGAGAAGCATTGCGAAGACGGCGTTTTTCATTAACGTTCACTCTTTTAATTGCTGATTTAATATTTGGCATTACGTTCACCTCTTTTCGTAAGAAAACTTGCATCGTAAGCATCGGTTGAGCTTGCTGTGCAAGCTAACTTCGTCAAGCACATGCTGTTTTTTGACAACTTCAAATAGTTTATCACGCTAGTTATGAAAATGCAATAGCTTTTACAAGCAGCGGTATAACTGAATCGCTTTATTCACACACTATCCATGATGAGATGAATCGAAAGGGATGATTTGATGGATACAAGTGAATTTTCAATTCGCACTGATTTAGCTGTGGAAGCCAATGAATGGGTAGCGCGACAAATTGGCGGCGCAATTCCGGGCATACATACAGAGATTATTGACGATGACGGTATTAAGGTTACGAAAATAGATGTGCAAACCGAAGAGGGAGCAATGGCAATTGGCAAGCAAATCGGCCATTATATTACTATGGAAGCGTTGGGATTGCGTCAGAAAGACTCCAATCTTCAAGATCGTTTAGCGACAAGGCTTGCTAAAGAGTTCAACAGCTTTCTCAAGCATTTGAATATACCTGTTGCTGCAAAGGTACTTATCATCGGTTTGGGTAATTTTCATGTTACTCCAGATTCTTTAGGTCCGCTAGTCGTTGAGAATGTATTGGTGACACGCCATTATTTTGAATTAATGCCAGATCAGGTGAGTGAGGGCTACCGCGAGGTGAGTGCAATTGCTCCTGGGGTATTGGGGACGACTGGAATTGAGAGCAGTGAGATCGTCCAGGGCATAGTAGAGAAGTCCAAGCCGGATTTAGTGATTGCCATTGATGCGCTTGCCTCCAGGTCCTTACAACGCGTTAATACAACCATTCAGATTGCAGATACAGGCATCCACCCAGGCTCAGGAATTGGCAACAAACGTAAAGGCCTGACGCACGAAATTCTCGGCGTGCCTGTTATAGCGATCGGAGTTCCGACAGTCGTATATGCTTCAACTATTGTTAACAGCAGCATTGATCTAATGGTGGCCCATTTTCAGAAGGAAACCAATAAAAGTGATCAAATTCTGGGAATGCTCAATCATTTGGACGAAAACGAACGATTGATGCTGGTTAAAGAAGTTCTTACTCCGTTGGGTCATGATTTGCTGGTAACCCCAAAAGAAATTGACCAATTCATTGAAGATGTGGCGAATATTATTGCGAGCGGGTTAAATGCTGCGCTCCATGAAGCTGTGGATTCCGACAATGTAGCAGCATACACACATTAAGATGCCGTAAATACGCATCCATCCAATTGACAAAAATAACAACAATCAGCTAGTGTTAACTTACAGCAAGACTGCAAACTGATAATTAAAGGAGTCACGCCATGAGACCGCAGACGATTCTTTTTGATCTAGATGACACCTTGATCCATTGCAACAAATATTACGAATTGATCATCCAACAGTTTATTGACCAGATGCAGACTTGGTTTGGTGCCCATCAGCTAAGTGCTAGCGAGATTAAAGCTAAACAATCGGAACTAGATATTAATTACATTCATCTCCACGGTTTTTCCGTGGAGCATTTTCCACTATCTTTTGTTGGTACTTATTTACATTATGCTAACTTATTTGGTAGACTTCCATTGGAGAATGAGAGTGTATGGCTTACTAGATTAGGCAACTCTGTTTTTGATAGTGAGATCGAGCCTTATCCAGATATGGTAGAAACCCTGACAGAGCTGCAGCGTGCGGGGCATCACCTTGTACTATACACGGGGGGGGCCGAACAGGTTCAATGGAAGAAAATCAAAGCGATGCAATTGGAAACCTTTTTCGCAGATCGCGTCTTTATTCGTGGACATAAGAATGTATCAGCCTTGGAAGGAATCTTACTTACTGAAGGCTTTGATCGTGCCGAAACCTGGATGATAGGCAATTCTCTACGAACGGATGTTGCTCCTGCGCTTGAGCTTGGCATCCATAGCATTCACGTAGCTGCCTTTACAGAATGGGATTATAATATTGTAGAAATTGTGGCAACACCAAAAGGTGCTTATCTACAGCTGGGAGCACTTAAAGAGGTGCCGCCTGCAATCAACAACTACATGAAGCAATTCATATAACCGCGAAGACCTAACCGTCTTGCGGTTTTTTCTTTTTTTTGGTTCTATCTAATCTCTTTTTCTCATAGAATTTTTAATAGAGTGAAACAGAGGATTGGAGGAATAGATCGATGAAAGGAACCGCCATTACGTTAGATGTGAGCCGAATACGCAAGCTATTGCAGCAGGTAGGGATATTATCGAGCACCTTTGCCACCCTAGTTATCAGTACATTACTATTTTTCATTATTCTAAACTTAGCCTCTTACGCACAATCCAAAATGAATCAAGCGCCAACCTCTTCGATAAAAGGACTGGCTGCAACCGTCTCCTATGGTTTTTTTTGGGACATGATGGGGCTCGAGGTTCCTCATTTAAATCAAGATACTACACAAGCGTCCGTGCTATCTCAACGCAATGCAATAGGGTTTCTTTTCCGACTTATCACTGACGTTAATCCTCTAGATGCCAAAACCTTATTAGCTCACGAGATTCCTGGCTTGGGTAATGACAGTGCATTTTTACTGCGCCAAGGGCAAGGCACTGAACTAGCAGAAGGCCCACAGGACTATATGCCAGCCAAAGATATTGAACCCAGTGAAGAGAAGCCAAGCAAGGTCGTTGAGATTCTTCCTTCAACCACCCCTTTAAAACATATAAAACCAAGTCCTGCTCCTATTTCTAAACCTGTTTCTGCAAATGTAGCTCCCAGTAAGAAAAATGTTGTTCTCATTTACCATTCTCATAATCGAGAATCATGGGTACCTGAGCTGGGAATTAAAGACCCCGAAAAAGCTTATGACGAAACTAAGAATATAACGTTAGTTGGTCAAAGATTAGCCCAAAATTTAAAGGATCTAGGTATTGGCGCGGTGGACTATAGTACGGATTATGCTTCTCAGGAAAAAGGCTATGATTTTATATACTCTTACAAATATTCAGCGAAAACCGTAAGAGAAGCTTTTGCAGCGAATCCAGCTATTCAATACGTATTCGATATTCATCGGGACTCCCAAAACCGCAATATTACGACTAAAACAATCGATGGCAAAGCTTACGCGCAGGTTTTGTTTATCATTGGGCAGAGAAATCCGAATTGGGAGCTAAATGAGAAATTTGCTACAAAAATCCACGATGGTATGGATAAGATGATGCCAGGAATCTCGCGGGGGATTTGGGGTAAATCGGCACATGACGGCAATGCTGAATATAATCAGTCACTCTCTCCCAACAACATCCTTATTGAAATTGGCGGGCCATATAATACGATCGAGGAATGCAACCGGACCGTGGATTTGCTGGCACATGTAATTGCAGATTTATATATGGATTCGGAAAAAGTCGATGGAGCAGTAGGAGCCATTGCGCAGAAATGAGATGAAGCAAGTGAAAAATATTACGCTTAAATTGCTCGTAATTTGTTTTATGGTTGGGTTTGGTTTGTTCTTCGGTATGGATATTGCCCACAAAAGGCTCTCAAGCTCAACAACAGCAACCACGCAAAATATAACTCCGAAACCTAAGGCTACTGCCATCCCCTCCAAAGATAAGGTGGAGGAGAGTGCTTCATTAGGTCCAATGACAGCAGCAACAGCAAGGAGACAGGCTCAATCTGAGCAGTTGAAGGAACAGGCTGTTCAAGATGATCAGCCTTCGATTGTTTTAAAGGATTCTTTTGTAAACAGGCTTACTAACGCCATTGGTGATTTTTTTCGCCATCTGGCGTCTTTTTTGCTGCATGCTGTAGTTGCTTTCTTTAAATTCATTCTAGGTTGAACCTTCTGCATTGCCGCTCACTCTCACAACTGTTATAATGAAATTTAGTGTGATTGCGCATATTTTTCAGGGGGTTAGGCATGACGGACATTCGAGCGAGACAAAAAAGAATTCGGAATTTCTCAATTATTGCACATATTGATCATGGTAAGTCCACTTTGGCTGACCGTATTTTGGAATATACCGGCGCCGTAGCCTCACGTGATATGCAAGAGCAGCTACTGGATTCCATGGATTTGGAGCGGGAGCGCGGGATTACAATTAAGCTGCAAGCTGTTCGTTTAAATTATAAAGCCGATGACGGCGAGGTTTATATTCTTAATCTAATTGATACACCGGGGCATGTCGATTTCACTTATGAAGTATCCCGAAGCTTGGCTGCCTGTGAAGGTGCTTTGCTGGTAGTTGATGCTGCTCAAGGGATTGAAGCTCAAACCTTAGCCAATGTTTATTTGGCTTTAGACAATAACCTGGAGATTCTGCCGGTTATTAATAAAATTGATTTGCCAAGTGCAGATCCTGAGCGTGTGAAGCAGCAAATCGAAGAAGTTATCGGTTTAGATGCCAGCGAAGCTGTATTGGCTTCAGCTAAGGCGGGTATCGGAATTAAAGAAATACTTGAGCAGGTTGTTGCTAAGGTTCCCGCACCTGTTGGAGATCCGGATAACCCTTTAAAAGCATTGATTTTTGACTCTCATTATGATCCTTATAAAGGGGTCATTGTTTATGTTCGCGTAATCGATGGTTCAATTCGTGCAGGCACGAAGATTACATTTATGGCGACTCAAAAATCATTTGAAGTCATCGAGGTCGGGGCCTTTATGCCGCGTATGAGCATAATTCCTGAACTTAATGTCGGAGACGTTGGTTTTATCGTTGCAGGAATTAAGAATGTTAAGGATACACGAGTCGGGGATACGGTTACTGATTTTAAGAATCCAGCTCCAGAAGCGTTGCCTGGTTATCGTCGAATTAACCCGATGGTTTTCTGCGGATTATATCCTATTGATAACTCGGAATATAATGATCTTAGAGAAGCTTTGGAGAAGCTGGAACTGAATGACAGCTCGCTTCGCTATGAACCGGAAAGCTCTACTGCATTAGGCTTCGGCTTCCGCTGCGGATTTCTTGGATTGCTCCACATGGAAATTATTCAAGAACGCGTTGAACGCGAATTTAATATTCCGTTAATTACTACAGCACCAAGCGTTATCTATCATGTTACGCTAACGAATGGTGAGTTGCTGAAAATTGATAATCCGGCGAATTACCCAGATCCAGGTAAGATTGAGTTTGTAGAAGAGCCTTATGTTAAAGCGGGGGTTATTGTACCAAATGACTTTGTAGGGACAATCATGGAGCTTTGCCAAAGCAAACGCGGCGAATTTGTCAATATGGAATATCTCGATTCCAATCGAGTCACATTAACCTATGAAATGCCGCTATCCGAAATTGTTTATGATTTCTTCGATCAATTGAAGTCTGGAACCAAAGGGTATGCGTCGTTTGACTACGAAATGTGCGGGTATAAACGCTCCAACCTCGTGAAGATGGATATTCTGTTGAATTCAGAGAATGTAGATGCGTTATCCTTCATTGTTCATCGTGATCGCGCTTATAATCGCGGACGCCAAATTTGTGAGAAGCTCAAGGATCTGATTCCACGCCAAATGTTTGAAGTTCCCATCCAAGCGTCTATTGGTCAAAAAGTGCTTGCCCGTGAAACAGTAAAAGCGATGCGTAAGAATGTATTAGCCAAATGCTACGGCGGTGACATCTCACGTAAACGTAAGCTGCTGGATAAACAAAAAGAAGGCAAGAAGCGAATGAAACAGGTGGGCAGCGTGGAAATTCCACAGGAGGCCTTCATGGCGGTGTTGAGACTAGATGAATAGCTTTCATATTGCACCTAAAGCCGTATACCTGCATATTCCGTTTTGTACGAATAAATGCCATTACTGTGATTTTAATTCCTATGTGCTCAAAGGTCAGCCCGTAAGGGAATACTTGGATGCACTTGAACGTGAAATGGAGCAAACCGTTAAACAGCTTCCTCCGGACGGGATCGAAACAATCTTTGTTGGAGGGGGTACGCCAACTGTCCTGCTTCCAGATCAAATGGAGCATTTTCTGCGCTTGGTACGCACTTACTTTTTTCATGGTGATGCACGGGACGAACAAATTGAGTTTTCGATGGAAGCTAATCCGGGAACAACGGATATTGATAAGCTGCATGCTATGAAAGCTGGTGGTGTTAATCGGATCAGCTTTGGTGTTCAGTCCTTTGATCCCATGCTGCTTGCCGAAATTGGACGTATCCATAATGTCGATGATGTTTACCGAAGTATTGAGAATGCCAGAACTGCAGGCTTTAATAATCTCTCCATTGATTTAATGTTCGGCCTTCCCAAGCAAACCATTGCCATGATGCAGCAGACATTAGATGCTGCCTTAAAGCTAGATTTGCAGCATTACTCGATTTACGGACTTAAGGTTGAAGAGAATACGCTTTTTCATACCCTTTTTCAGAAAAATCAGCTTGCTCTTCCGGATGAGGATGACGAGGTGCAAATGTATCTCTCCATCATGGAACGCTTGCAAGCTGCGGGCTATTCCCAATATGAAATCAGCAATTTCGCGAAACCTGGGTATGAAAGTCGCCATAATTCCATGTATTGGCGGAATCAGAGCTATTATGGCTTAGGTGCTGGAGCTCATGGCTATATGCTTCGGCAACGGCATTCCAATGTTAAAGCTATTCAGCCTTACATTGATGCTACCAAGCTTGGTTTGCCTATATTGGATGGGCATGAAGTTAGTCGGGAAGAAGCGATGGAAGACTTTATGATGGTTGGTTTGCGAATGCTTAAAGGCGTAACTAATCAGGATTTCAGCTCTCAATTCGATGTAACCATGGAATCGGTTTTTGGTGAGATTCTCGAAAAGCTGACTCAGAAAAAACTGTTGACTGCTTTCGATGGCGGCTATCGTTTATCGGAGCATGGAATTTTATTAGGCAATGAGGTATTTGCGGAGTTTATCGGAATATTTGCTTGATATTTTTATGCATTCTATTGTATATTTATTCATACTATCTTTTAAACTGGATGTGAGAATAATGACTGTAGTATCTGTTATGTGTAGAAAAGCAAGCATTGACGATGTGAATACATTGTTTGAAATTATACAGGGTTATGCGGAAAAAGGCATTATGCTTCCGAGATCCAAAGAGGTTCTGCAGCGTCAGATCGACACTTTCGTTATAGCTGAAGTGGATGGAATTATGGTTGGCTGCGGCTCACTAACGCTCTTGGGTCCTGAACTTGTTGAAATCCGGTCTCTAGGAATTACGGATGGATACAAGGGCTTAGGAATTGGGAAGAAGCTTGTAACCTTCTTAACCGAGGAAGCAAGAGCTCAGAAAATTCCGAAGATTATGGCTCTGACGTATGAAGTTGCCTTTTTTGAGAAAAATGGGTTTAGTGTGGTCCCAAAGGAGATTTTTCCGGAAAAAGTATGGAAAGATTGTATATTTTGCAAAAAACAACACTGCTGTGATGAAATTGCCGTACTTAAACGTTTGGATTAACTTGACAACAGGCGTTTGGGTTTGGTATTTTTGTATTATCGATTAGCACTCAGCTGACGAGAGTGCTAACATTCGAATTTTAATAAGCAGATGCTTACGAAGCCAGTTTACGATCGTAAACTCTTAGGAGGGGAATATATGCTATCAGAACGGCAACGTATGATTTTGAACGCGATCGTGGATGATTATATTCGTTATGCCGAACCTGTTGGCTCCCGCAGTATTTCCAAACGTGGAGATATCGGCTTTAGTCCTGCAACAATTCGCAATGAGATGTCTGATTTGGAGGAGCTTGGCTTTTTGGAGCAGCCTCACACCTCGGCAGGACGAATTCCATCGAATAAAGGTTATCGGTATTATGTCGATCATCTTGTTCAATATGGAGCATTGTCGGTACATGAGTTAAGTGTAATGAAAGGCTTTTTTGCCGAAAAAATAAGTGAAGTCGAACAAGTAGTGCAGCAGGTCGCAACTGTATTATCAGGGTTAACCAACTACACATCAATCGTATTGGGCCCAGAGGTATTTAATACGACATTGAAGCATTTACAGATTATTCCGTTAAATACTCACACGGCTGTTGCCATTATCGTGACGAATACAGGGCATGTTGAGAATAAAACATTTACACTTCCTGAAGGCATACCGATGTCAGAGATCGAAAAAACCGTTAACATTTTGAATGATCGCTTGCAGAATGTACCGTTGGTTCAGCTTCGATCCAAGCTATACAGCGAAATTGGTGTAGAGCTGAGTAAAAATGTGGATCGTTATGAAGATTTGCTTCATCTTATGGAAGAGGTGCTGCAAAACGAAGAACAAGATCGGATTTTTCTAGGCGGCGCAACGAATATGCTGACTCAGCCCGATTTTAAAGATGTCGATAAGGTCAAACATATTCTTGATTTATTGGATGAAAAACCAAATTTATTACGAATGTTTACCGCATTGCCTGAAGGGATTCAAGTTAGGATTGGCAGTGAAAATAGCGTTGAGGCCATCAATCATTGCAGCTTGATCTCAGCAAGCTATTCCATAGATGGTCAATTGCTGGGAACTATCGGTATCCTAGGTCCTACCCGAATGGAATACGGCAAGGTGATTCGCTTGCTGGATTATCTATCTCGCGATTTGTCACTTATTCTCGGACGCTGGTATAAATAGAGAGGACTTACACTTCATGAGTCAAGCAAAGCAAGGCAATCACGAAGGGGAAGAACGATATGCCACATTGCTGAATAACGCTGGAGCTATCCGGGCGATATGCGCAGCTGTAGAGGGTACTTTAGGTCCCAAAGGGCTTGATACCATGTTAGTCGGTACGCAAGGTGAAGTGTTAATTACGAATGATGGGGTAACCATTCTTGAAAAAATGGATGTTACGCATCCAGCTGCTCGCTTAATGGTGCAGGTAGCACGTTCACAGCAAGCTATCGTAGGCGATGGAACAACAACCGCGACTGTGCTTGCAGGTGCGTTAGTAAGTGAAGGCGTAGCACAAGTAATGAAGGGTGTACCGGTTGCAAAAGTTGTCCGTGGTATGGAGCAAGGCATTCAGCTTGCAATGGAGAGCTTACAATCACGATCTAGGTACATTGCTGATTTAGATGACCCGATTTTATATCGGATTGCTTATACAGCAGGACGTGAACATAAAGATATTGCTGATCTAGTCCTAGCAGCTGCTAAGCTTACCGGAATGGATAAACTTAAGGACGAAGCCTTTCGTTTTGCGGATACGGTAACGGCTGTGGAGAAAGCTAATAATCAAGTATGGAATGGAATCTTACTTCATAAAAAACCGCTTCATCCTCAAATGCACCGTAATACAGCGTTTAAACAGGTTCTAGTGCTTCAAGATGCGCTTGAACCTGAAGCAATAGATGAAGAAGCTTTGGCAACTGAAAGTGGTTTCCGGGCATTCTTGGAGATGAGAGAGCAATTCAAAGCGCAGCTTGAACAATTGATTAAGCTGCAAGTTGGACTCATCTCAGTCGAGCGTGCAGTTGATGCAGAGGCGGAGCAGTTTTGTGCGGATCATGGCATTATGCTGGTTCAACGACTAACACGGGCGGAGACATTGCAGCTTTGCGAATATACGGGTGCTAAGCCAGTCCGTCGTTCCGCCTTGAAGAAATCACCAGCTGAGCTTGCTACAGTACTTGGTACCGCTGGTGCTATCGACTATGATGAACGAATCGAACGAATTCGTTTAAGTGAAGGTGAAGGAAAGCCGCTGGTCACTTTAATTGTTGGAGCGAGCACAAGAGAAGTTGCGAGTGAACGTTCACGGATTGCGATGGACGCAGCAGCAGCGCTGCAAGCTGCTTTATGGGGCGGATATCTGCCAGGCGGGGGCGCAGCAGAAATAGCGGCAGCTCATGAATTAGATCGCTTTCGGGAATCACAGATGGGAATGGAGAGCTTCGGTATCTCTGCCGTTTCACAAGCACTTCGTAAACCGCTTGGTCAAATCGTCCTAAATGCAGGCTATAATCCACTGGAGAAAGTCGAAGAAATTAAAGCCGCACAGCTGCTAAAGCAAACAGATTCTCTTGGAATTGATTGTGATACCGGCAAGCTGATCGATTGTTTGGAAGCGGGTATTGTTGACCCTACCTTGGTTAAGCTGCATGCACTGAAAGCAGCAGGGGAAGTCGCAGGTGCTTTATTGCGAATTCATACTGTGATCAAAATGAAATCGCATCTTAGCGAAGAATCGGATTAAATGATATAAAAATGGTTTATTAAGTTAAGGAGGTGAATACATTTTGGAAGCGAAAGATCAACAACAAGCAGCTGCAGCAGAAGCCGTGGAGGCAAATGTAGAAGCTATAAACCCGGATCAAGAAGAAGTGACTGAAGTTGAAGTTGAGGTTGTAGATCCGCAAGCAGCAGCTTTAGAAGCAGCGCGCAAGCTTGCCAATGATAACCATGAACGTTATATGCGAGTCCAAGCAGACTATGATAATTTCCGTCGTCGTTCTCGTCAAGAGAAAGAGGATTTTGCTAAATACGCATCAGTGAAATTGATTGAGCAATTGCTGCCGATCGTTGATAATTTTGAACGTGCTTTGGTGGCAAGTAAATCTGTTAAAGATTTTGAAGTTCTAATCAAAGGAATTGAAATGACAGCTAAGCAATTGGACCAGGTTTTGGAATCAGAAGGCTTGAAAGCTATTGAATCGGTTAACCAGCCGTTCAATCCTGATTTTCACCAAGCGATTATGCAGGTCGATTCAGAAGACCACGAAGAAGGCACGATTGTCGAGGAAATCCAAAAAGGTTATATGTTGAAGGATAAAGTGATTCGTCCAGCAATGGTTAAAGTTAGCACGTAAATTATATAATGGAGGTTCGAGAGACCATGGGAAAAGTAATTGGTATTGACTTAGGAACAACAAACTCTTGCGTAGCAGTAATGGAGGGTGGCGAAGCCGTTGTTATCCCCAATCCAGAAGGTAACCGCACAACTCCTTCAATCGTAGGCTTTAAAAAAGATGGCGAGCGTACAGTTGGAGAAACAGCTAAACGCCAAGCTATCACTAATCCAGATCGTACAATTGCATCCATTAAACGTTACATGGGTACGAATCATAAAGTGACAATTGAAGATAAGGACTACACAGCACCAGAAATTTCAGCGATGATTCTTCAGAAATTAAAAGCAGATGCAGAAGCTTACTTAGGTACAAAAGTAACCCAAGCGGTTATTACCGTTCCCGCATATTTTAATGATAGCCAGCGTCAAGCTACAAAGGATGCAGGCAAGATTGCAGGTTTGGAAGTATTGCGTATCGTTAATGAGCCTACAGCTGCAGCACTAGCTTATGGCCTTGAGAAAGATCAAGATGAAACCATCTTGGTTTATGATTTAGGCGGCGGTACGTTTGACGTATCCATTCTTGAATTAGGCGAAGGCACATTTGAAGTTAAAGCAACCAGTGGTGACAACCGTCTAGGCGGCGATGATTTTGACCAATTGGTAATGGATTACCTAGTAGCTGAATTTAAGAAAGAACATAGCATTGACCTAAGCAAAGATAAAGCAGCTGTCCAACGTTTGAAGGATGCTGCAGAAAAAGCGAAAAAGGAGCTTTCTGGAGTTGTAACTTCAACTATCTCCCTTCCGTTTATTACTGTAGTGGATGGCGTTCCTCAGCATTTAGAAATCACGTTAACACGTGCTAAATTTGATGAATTGACTGCTACGCTTGTTGAAAGAACACTCGGGCCAACTCGTCAAGCATTGAAGGATTCAGGCTTAACGGCTAATGATATCGATAAAGTTGTGCTTGTTGGTGGTTCCACTCGTATTCCTGCTGTAGTGGATGCCGTTAAAAGATTGATTGGCAAAGATCCGCATAAAGGTGTTAACCCGGATGAAGTTGTTGCTCTAGGCGCGGCAATTCAAGCAGGTGTTCTTACTGGGGATGTAACAGGTGTAATCCTTCTAGACGTAACTCCATTGTCATTGGGTATTGAAACAGCTGGCGGTGTATTTACGAAAATGATCGAACGCAACACAACAATCCCAACAAGTAAATCTCAGGTTTACAGCACCTATGCAGATATGCAAACTAGCGTAGAAATTCATGTGCTTCAAGGTGAACGTACCATGGCAACAGGAAACAAAACATTGGGCCGATTCATGTTGGGAGATATTCCTGCAGCACCTCGCGGCGTTCCGCAAATTGAAGTTACATTTAATATTGACTCTAATGGTATAGTGAATGTTTCTGCTTTGGAAAAAGGCACTGGTAAAACCCAAACGATTACAATTACAGCGTCAGGCGGTCTATCAGATGCTGAAGTTGATCAAATGATGAAGGATGCCGAAGCTCACGCGGAAGAAGATCGTCTGTTTAAAGAGAAGGTTGAAGCGCGTAATGAAGCCGATCAATTGATGTATACAGCTGATAAAACAATCAAAGATTTAGGCGATAAAGTGGATCAAGCCGAGTTAGACAAAGCGGAAGAAGCTAAAGCTAAAGTTAAAGCGGCGCTTGAAGGCGATGATAACGAAGTCTTGAAAGCTGCAACGGAAGAATTATCGGAAATCGTGCAGCAATTATCTGTGAAGATGTATGAAAAAATGGCAGCAGATGCTCAAGCAGCTCAAGGTGCTCAAGGCGAAGGCGATTCATCGAACAGCAGATCAAACGATAATGTTGTCGAAGCTGAATATGAAGAAGTTAAAGAAGTTAAAGAAGACGAAAAGAAGTAATTTAATTGGAAGTGAAGTCCAAAGCCAGTGAGCAATATTCGGGCTTTGGCTTTGCTTTGTCAGTTTAGATGGGGGTGCTCTAGTGAGTAAGCGTGATTATTATGAAGTGCTTGGGGTAGGCAAGAATGCTACGCCAGAGGAAGTCAAAAAATCCTTTCGTAAGTTAGCCCGGGAGTATCATCCCGACGTTAATAAAGCAGCAAATGCGGAAGAACAATTCAAAGAAGTTAAAGAAGCTTATGATGTGCTGAGCGATGATCAAAAACGCAGTACTTATGACCAATATGGCCATGTCGATCCCAATCAAGGTATGGGTGGCGGCGGTGGTGGTCAGGATATGGGCGGCTTTGGCGATATTTTTGATATGTTCTTTGGCGGCGGTGGTGGCGGAAGAAGGAATCCGAATGCACCACAGCGTGGGAATGATCTGCAATATTCCATGACTATTGAATTTAAAGAAGCTATCTTTGGTAAAGAGCTTGATATTACGATCCCTCGTACGGAAAATTGTGATAAATGTAATGGTTCAGGTGCCAAGGTTGGGACTAAGCCAGAGACTTGCGGCGTTTGTAAAGGGTCTGGACAGCAAGAAGTCATTCAGAATACAGCTTTTGGCCGTATTGTGAATCGCCGTGTTTGTTCCGCTTGTAATGGCCAAGGGCAAATCATTAAAGATAAATGCTCGGATTGTAATGGAGCCGGAAAAGTTAAAAAACAACGTAAAATTCATGTGAAAATTCCAGCTGGTGTTGATGAAGGCGCACAATTGCGTGTTTCAGGCGAGGGAGAAGCAGGAACCAAAGGCGGTCCTCCAGGAGATCTATTTATCGTATTACGTGTGAAAACACATGAGTTCTTCGAGCGTGAAGGCGATGACGTTTATTGCGAGGTTCCACTAACCTTTACTCAAGCAGCTTTAGGTGATGAAATCGAAATTCCAACCTTGACTGAAAAAGTTAAGCTGAAAATCCCTGCAGGCACGCAAACAGGTACCTATTTCCGTTTAAAAGGCAAAGGGGTTCCACGCTTACGCGGTTTTGGCCAAGGAGATCAACAGGTTAAAGTCGTTGTTGTTACGCCAAGTAAATTAACGGATGAGCAAAAGGATCTGTTAAGACAATTCTCAGGTGACAAAGAAGGCCAAGTACCGATCGAGCATCACGAATCGATTTTCGAAAAGATGAAAAAGGCTTTATTTGATAAATAATTTAATTAGTTTACAAAAACTTGCTCGCATTTTATTATGCAGGCAAGTTTTTTATGCTTAAGCTGTCCATTGCTTAAACAAATAGGAACGAGGAGGCATCCATTACAGATGAAATTAAGAGCAGTACTCGTCGGGACCAATGGCTGGGCAGATGCTCATGCCAAAGCCTACCAAGCATGCAATAGCATTGAGCTTGTTGGCATATGCGGACATTCAAATGCAGTTAGATTGAATAGTCTTGCAGACCAATATCAGATCAAACATCGTTCCTTGATTTTAG
This sequence comes from Paenibacillus psychroresistens, assembly GCF_009728935.1. Taxonomy (GTDB): domain Bacteria; phylum Bacillota; class Bacilli; order Paenibacillales; family NBRC-103111; genus Paenibacillus_AC; species Paenibacillus_AC psychroresistens. The sequence goes on from NZ_CP034235.1 coordinate 2,879,692, forward strand.
CGGATTTGTTGCATGAAACGAACCCGGATGTAGTTGATATTGTCAGCAGTGCTGATGCTAGACTTGAATTAGTGAAGATAGCTGTACAGTTTCCTAGTGTCAAGCTAATAAATATCGAAAAGCCTTTAGCGCTTAAACCAACAGAAGCCTACGAGATCGCTAACATTTGTAAAGCTCATAATAAGTTAGTGCTGGTCAACCATCAGCACAAATATTTACCAGCCTGGAGTAAGGCGCGGAATTTGCTGCAAACGGGAGCCATTGGTGAAATTGAATTTATTCGTGCATCCACAAGAGTGAACATTATGGAGCAAGGCTCGCATGTCATCGATATGGTCATGTTCTTTAATGATTTTAGTCCTGTTAGCTGGGTGATGGGACAAACTGGCCTGTGTGAAGGGAAGGATAGCTCCTCGATCGTAGCACCAGATGAGTCAATGGCAAGTGTTCTTTTCGAGAATGGGGTGCGTGCAACGATCGAATGCGGAGCGTTCGCAAGGTCTATTCCAGGAGAAACTAATCCTTTTTACCATATCGGTGTTGAGGTTTATGGGAAAGAAGGACACCTGAAAATTGCGCTCAATCAGTCTTTGGAAGTAAGAAACTACATTACTCAATCCCATATTATCGAGAAATCAAGCTGGGAAGATGGTTATTTGGAGGCATTGATTGCTTATTTAGATTCAATAGATAGTTACGTGTCCAATGCAGAAGGTGGGCATATTTGTGACCTTGAGCATTCAATGCTATCGTACCAAGTCATTATGGCCATCTATCATACCGCCAAATACGGGGGCAAGATTACATTACCACATCCATTTGAGGACAGTATTGTTGAACGATTCGCCACATTACAGTAAATCAACCTCAAGTGCATAAAAACCTATGTTTGGTTAAATACTACTCCTTGTAGTAATTTTGAATTAAAAATGAAGGAGCAGTGAATACAAATGTCATCAGAGAATAAAACAAATGGTTCATCGCAAGAAAAGACGCAAAGACAAAAAAACCTGCCAATAGCAAGCAGCCAAGATGTAGAATTTTCAAGTGAAGCTGCAGATAGTCAAGATTTAGAGGCTAATCAAAGAGCAACAGCAGCTAATAACCGCCAAAAGTCATCTGAGTCATCTGAATAACTAAAGCGAACACGCTAAGTAAAACGCGCTCCTTTCGAACCTGAAAGGAGTTTTTTATGTTTATATTTTTGTAATTTTGCTCCAAACATAACAGTGTAGTACAATAGGGCTAATATGCCGAAAATGGTGTTTATTCAAATTTAGGGGGTTCCAAACATGCGTTGGCACGAGGTTACCATTTATACAACAGAAGAAGCCATTGAAATGGTGACGAACTTCATGCACGAATTAGGAGCCGGTGGTGTATCCATTGAAGAATCTGGAACCTTAAATAAGGAACGTGATACTTCATTTGGACAGCTGTACGATACTCCGCTTAATGATATTCCTGAAGGACGCTGTGAAATTAAGTCTTACTTCTCTGAAGGCAGTGAGATGGAGCGCATATTAAAGGAATTGGATGAATCTCTGCAAATGCTGAGTGAAATTGGCATTGATACAGGCAGCCCGCGCGTAGAGCTGAAGGATGTTTATGACGAAGATTGGGCGGATGAGTGGAAAAAATACTTTAAACCGATTCGGGTTTCGGATAGACTGACTATTAAACCTACTTGGGAAGAGTATTCTCCAGAACCAGATGAGCTAATAATTGAACTGGATCCAGGAATGGCATTTGGAACAGGTACACATGAAACAACTACGTTATGCTTACAAACATTAGAACGAGTTATTCGCGGCGGTGAAGAGATTATAGATGTGGGCACAGGTTCGGGAATTCTTGCGATTGCAGCAATTAAACTAGGTGCTAAGCATGTGCTAGCATTGGATTTGGATCAGGTTGCTGTCACAGTTGCCAATGAGAATGTAGCGCTAAATCGGCTGGAAAGCAGCATTACGGTACGAAAAAGTGATTTATTGAAAGTCATTGAATCTGGCGATAAAAGCTTAGGCATTACTTTACCTGTAGATATTGTTGTGGCTAATATATTGGCAGAAGTGATCATTCTATTCTGTGATGATGTATTTAATGCATTGCGAGCTGGAGGTACATACATTGCTTCAGGAATTATTGCAGCCAAAGAAGAGTTGGTTGAATCTGCTATGACAGCAGCAGGGTTAACGGTAATTGAGAAATATTATGATCAAAATTGGGTGGCGATAGTGGCCAGAAAGATGTAGGTGGAAATTGGATTTTTTAGAAGGTTTGTTGAGGTTCGAGCTTAAAGATACGCCATTTGTATTCTTGGCAGTGGTAATAGCGTTTACCATACATGAATTTGCTCACGCTTACGCTGCCGATAAGTTCGGAGATCCAACTCCTCGCTCGATGGGGAGGGTAACATTAAATCCTCGTGTTCATCTAGATGTATTAGGTACGATATTAATCTTTTTAATTGGTTTTGGTTGGGCTAAGCCTGTGTTAGTTAATCGTGGTAATTTTAAAAGGCCTAGATTGATGGGGATTATTGTTTCTGTTGTAGGTCCACTTTCAAATTTGATTATTGCCTTTATTGGATTGTTTATTCTTTTTTTATTAGGTTATTTTGGTTGGCTACACGAGCTTTACGTTGCGAATTATGGAGTTTGGAGTGCAATTACAACATTTTTAGGTTATTTGATTAGTTTGAATGTGATGTTGTTTTTGTTTAATTTATTGCCTTTGCCGCCACTTGATGGCTATCGAATTGTTCAGGATTTGTTGCCTGTTGAACAAAGGATTAAACTGCAACAGTATGAGCAGTGGGCTATATATTTCTTTTTATTAATGGTCTTTTTACCTCCTTTATACAATGTATTTTTAGGCCCTTATTTATCTTTGCAGGAGCCGATCCAAAATGTCATGCTAGATATAGCTCGTGCGATATTTGGTAGGGTAGCGCTAAGTTAGTAGAAATAACCGAAGTTTCCTTGTAAAATAAAGCTTTGGAACTTTAGCAGAAAGTGTGATGAAGATGCAGCGGTATTTTATTCCTCCAGAGCAATTTCATGAAACGACTGTATCGATTACCGGCGGAGATGCTCACCATTTAGTTCGAGTAATGCGTTCTCAAATAGGCGATACCGTCATTTGCAGCAATGGAATCAATCGGGAAGCACTTGTTAGCCTTACCCTTTTGGATAAGGATATAGTGGAAGCAGCCATTCTTGAGGAGCTGGCTTTAAACAACGAAGCAGCTATTGAGGTGTGGGTAGCGCAAAGCTTGCCTAAAGCTGATAAACTGGAAACTGTGATTCAGAAGAATACGGAAATTGGTGCAGCGCGATTTATCCCTTTTGTTTCAGAGCGGACCATTGTACAGTATGATGATAAGAAAGCAGTGAAGCTGCAAGAACGGTGGGGCAAGATTGCCAAGGAAGCTGCCGAGCAGGCGCATCGTAATCGTGTTCCGGAAGTAACGCTGCCGCTTTCATGGAAACAAACCTTAAAGCTGGTTGAGCAAGTTGATCTTGCGTTGATCTGTTATGAGAAGGAAAGTGGTCTGCAATTAAAGCAGCTGCTGGTCCAAACCTTTAAACGTGAAGCTGAAACACCTCTTAAGGGCAAGGTTTTACTTTTGGTTGGGCCAGAAGGTGGTTTCACAGTGAAAGAGATTGCTGAGGCCGTTCAAGCAGGCTGTCATTCAATTAGCTTAGGCTCGAGAATTCTACGTACGGAAACCGCGGCTATGGTCGCGCTGACGTGCATTTTATATGAAACCGGGGAAATGGGAGGCTGATCGCTATGCCAAGCGTTGCATTTCATACGTTAGGATGTAAGGTCAATTTTTATGAAACGGAAGGCATTTGGCAATTATTCAAAAACGAAGGCTATGAGCAGGTCGATTTTGAGCAAACAGCGGATGTTTATTTAATTAATACATGTACAGTAACGAATACAGGTGATAAAAAAAGCCGTCAGGTTATTCGGCGCGCAGTTCGACGTAATCCAGGGGCTATTATTGCAGTGAGTGGATGTTATGCACAAACTTCACCTGGGGAGGTAGCTGCAATTCCTGGGGTAGATATTGTAATTGGGACACAGGACCGCGACAAAATCATGCCTTTAATAAAACGATTCCAGCTAGAGCGTTTACCGATAAATGCCGTTCGGAATATTATGAAAACCCGTGAGTTTGAAGAGTTGGATGTACCTAGCTTTTCTGATCACACAAGGGCTTTTTTGAAAATTCAAGAGGGCTGTAATAACTTCTGTACGTTTTGTATTATCCCCTGGTCACGTGGCTTGTTAAGAAGTCGAATTCCGGAGAATGTTCTGCAGCAAGCTCATCAGCTTGTGAATGCAGGCTATCAGGAGATTGTGCTTACTGGTATTCATACAGGCGGATATGGGGAAGATTTAGAGGACTACAGCTTAGCTAAGCTGCTTTGGGATCTGGATAAAATAGAGGGTCTTAAGCGCCTGCGTATTAGCTCAATTGAAGCTAGTCAAATTACAGATGATGTTCTGCAAGTACTCAAAGGTTCAACGAAGATGTGTCGCCATTTCCACATTCCCCTACAAGCTGGGGATGACGATGTGCTGCATCGAATGAGGCGCAAATATACAACGGCAGAATATGCACATACTATAGAGCTAATTCATGAAATTATGCCGGATGCCGCCATTACGACGGACATTATTGTCGGCTTTCCGGGCGAAACGGAAGAAATGTATTTAAACGGCTTACGTTTTATGGAACGGATGCGTTTTGCGGAAATGCACGTATTCCCTTACTCGAAGCGCACAGGTACTCCTGCAGCACGGATGGAGGATCAGGTAGATGAAGATGTGAAGAATCAACGTGTACATGAGATCATTCATTTATCCGAGCAAATGCAGCTTGCCTATGCAATACCTTTTGTAGGCGAAGTGCTCGAAGTAATACCAGAAAAACCAAGCAAGGAAATGTTAAGCCAAGGCTTGCTAGCTGGCTTCTCCGATAACTATTTACAGGTTATTTTCCCAGGAACAGAAGAGATGATTGGTCAGATTATTAAAGTGAAGATTACGGAAGCTGGCGTTAAGGCTTGCAAGGGAGAGTTTGTAAGGATCATGCAGGCGGCAGCGGTATAAAAGACGACATAAGTAGGAATGGGTGAATTCAATGGTCGAAATTTCAGCAGGCGGGCTTGTTTATCGAATGGAAAAGGACGAGCTCCAGGTGCAAATGATTCAAGATCGTTATGGTAAAATTACACTGCCCAAAGGCAAGATGGAGGCAGGTGAGACGATAGAGGAGACCGCTTTGCGTGAAATTTTAGAAGAAACGGGTATTGTAGGACGGATCATTGATTCCATTGCATTGATTACCTATCAGTTCGTCCACTCTAAATCGGGGATCATTGATAAAGAAGTACATTATTACTTGGTTGAGGCGATAGGAGGCACCATTCAAGCGCAGGTTGAGGAAATACGCGGCGTAGAATGGTTAACCCCATTAGAAGCATGGCGGCAGCAAAAAACCTCAGGCTATGATAATAATGAGGATGTTGTGCGCAGCGGCCTTAAACGGCTTGGTATCGAGGTTCAATAAGAAAAACAGCAGGTAAGGGAGTTTATTATGGCAGCCGTATATTTGCAACGCAAGCGCAAAAAACGCTTGGAGCAGGGTCAGCCCTGGATTTTTCAGAATGAAGTGGACCGAGTAGAGGGTGAACCGCAAGTGGGCTCACTGGTTTCGGTACTTTCACATATAGGTCAATTTCTAGCAGTCGGTTATTACAATCCCAAGTCACAAATTGTTGTACGAGTTGTGAGCTACAAGCCATTAGAAGCGATGAGTAAAGCTTTTTTTGTGGAGCGATTTCAACAATGCTTGGCATTGCGAACTCGATTTATTAAACAGGGGGATGCTTACCGACTGGTTTATGGTGAAGCGGATTTTCTACCTGGTCTAATTGTGGATAAGTTTGCTGATGTTTTAGTTGTGCAAATCCTTACTCTAGGTATGGATACCTGCCGTCAGCAAATCGTTGATGCTCTGGTTGAAGTCATGCAGCCCGCCGGGATTTATGAGCGAAGTGATGTATCCATTCGTGAGCTAGAGGGATTAGAGCAAGTAAAAGGTAATCTTTATGGGGAAACTCCGCAATTTGTAACGATTAATGAGAATAGCTTGCAAATTGAAGTCGATATCTATGAAGGCCAGAAAACAGGATACTTCTTCGACCAACGCGAGAATCGTGCTGCCATTGCTCCATTGATGTTAGGCTGGGGTAAAAAAAGCGGGATTGAGCTTAAGGAAAGAGAACTAGAAGGTAAGCTTGAATTAGTACCCGTAAATGCAAATGATAAAATAGTTACATTCCCTTATTGGGACGGGGCGGCTGTGCTGGAATGCTTCTCTCATACAGGAAGCTTTACTTTAAATGCATGTGTAAACGGTGCGAAAAAAGTAACTTGCTTGGATATCTCTGAACGAGCCATCGAAAGCGCTAAACGGAATATGAAATTAAATGGTTTTGAGGATCGTGTAGAATATGTGGTAGCGGACGCTTTTGAATACTTGCGAGAACAAGTCAGAGGGCTAGACCTGCGGAAATCTCGTTCCACTGCTGCCGAGAAGAAGCAAGATACTTCAAAGCCATTAGAAGCTCAAGGACGTACTTGGGATGTTGTCATTCTCGATCCACCTGCATTTGCCAAAACGCGAAGTGCAGTTGAAGGTGCAAGCCGTGGTTACAAGGATATTAATTTGCACGGCATGAAGCTAGTCAACGAAGGCGGCTTTCTGGTAACGGCCAGCTGTTCCTTCCATATGCGCCCAGAGCTGTTCCTGCAAACCATTCAAGAAGCAGCTATTGATGCAGGCAAAATTCTCCGTTTGGTAGAATTCCGCGGGGCAGGTAAAGACCATCCTCAAATACTGGGTGTTGAAGAAGGCCATTATTTGAAATTTGCGATTTTTGAAGTGCGAAGCAAGTAATTTGCTGAAAATATAAGTATGATCCTAAAAACACCTAATCTGATAACGGGCAAAAATTCATGATTCCATTCCAGCTAAACGTGAGATTTTCGCGGATTTCTTGAGAATGAAATAGAGACAAGTTGCCTGTAAACAGTATTGTTCAATTAATGAACATAGGTGTTTTTTTTGCTGTGTTAAATATTTCGAAATTATAAGACTAAAAGCAATATTGTACACACGTAAATTGTAGTAAATAGAAATATGTACAGTATTTTCCTGAATGCGGATTAAGCTAAAATGGAATTGTGAATGGCTTGAGACCTATTTAGAGAGGACGGATTATCTATGAATAAAACAGTTCTTCTTATTATGGTATTGAGCCTATTCATAGTTGGATGTGAAGATGGCTTGAAACTTCAACCCAAGCATAAGGTGACGCTGGTTTTTACCACTTTTTTGAAGATGGATGAATTTGAAACACTTATTGCTGATCCTGTGGAAAAACACTTTCCAGGGATAAAGCTGAAATATGAAGCGGGACCACCAAGTCCTTCAATAGCCGAACAATGGCCGGTTTCCGCAGCTGGAGATATACGTCATACGATGGTTGGTGCAGGTAGTGCCAGAGGGTGGGATGTGGATTACATCCCCACGGCGATTCCAGAAATGTCCTCATATACTGAATTTCCGGCTGAAAACCTGACTCCATATATACAGAAGTACCAGTTTGATATTGGGAGTATCGATCCAGGGCTTTGGAATCGTGCCGAGTCCCTGCAGGTGAACGGGGAACTGTCGGTGCTTCCCTATAGCAAGAGGCTATATGCTCTCTATTACAACAAAGCAGTGTTTAAGAAGTATGGCGTCGAGTATCCCATTGATGGCATGACATGGGACGATGTTGTGGAACTGGTGCGAAAGCTTCCTTCAGAAGTCAGGTATGAATTATCCAGTTATGATGCTTGGGTTAATATGGCTTACCAGCTGGGGATATCATGGATAGCTCACAGCATTAGTCTGGAAGAAGCGAAGACGCAATGGATGGAGATCATTCGGCTTTACGAAGAGCTGGCAGGACTGCCTAAATCCAGTCAATGGAGCCCTCCCCGGGATACGAGCTATTTTACCCAATATTTGACGTCTTATAAACAAGACGAAGTGGCGCTATCTACGAGTTCGTGGTGGTACATGACAATGTTGAATGACAAACAAAGATATTTCGCCTTGCAAGAAGCCGTCAAGGCGGGAGTAGATATGGATGTTGTGACCTACCCAGAGTTTGCTAATTCCCCATACCAATTCCCTGACCGAATAGAGCAGGCGCTGCAGATGAATGCGAAGAGTACGCATAAGGAGGAAGCTTTTCAGGTTATGTCTTACTTGCTTTCGGATGAACACCAACTGCGGAACGCCAAGCTGGGTATTGGACCGGTATTGGACAATCCGGTGATCCAGGTGTCGTTTGCTGCAGAGATTCCGGGATTGCAGCATAGGAACATGCCGGCTTATTTCCCGAAATCAAACGTGCACACTTCCACAAAAGGCCAACTAGTTGATCAAGTGAAGGTTCTGGATCGAAGTATAAATAGTATTTACGCTGTATTTCAGGATATCCTCGCTCACAAGGTTGATGAGGAAACAGCAGCCAAACGGATCCTGGAAAGTTATAAACTTTTTATCATTGAGGAATGAACATAAGGAATACTGTGGTTGGAACTTCCTGGTAAAGGGGGTTCTTTTTTATTATCGGTTTCACAAATGTGCTAAAATAAGAGAAGGTTACATGTATAGAGATAATAGAGGTTACAAAGGAGTGGCAATATGGCGATTCGATTTATAATAGGACGAGCTGGCAGCGGCAAAAGCAGACGTTGTTTGGATGAGATTCGTCAGCAGCTAGCTGATAATCCGCAAGGGAATCCACTCATTCTGCTTGTACCTGAGCAAGCAACCTTTCAAGCTGAGGTTGCCTTGGTTTCAACACCTGGTTTAAGTGGAATTATCCGAGCTCAGGTGCTAAGTTTTCGGCGGCTAGCATGGCGAGTTATGCAGGAAACAGGTGATACAGCTAAGCTTCCCATAGATGATATAGGCAAAATAATGCTATTACAGCGTATTTTACATAAACATGATGCAGAATTGAAGCTGTTTCAAAGCTCACAGGAAAAAATGGGCTTTCTCGAGCGATTGAATGCTTTTTTTAGTGAGTTAAAACGTTATTGTATAACGGCAGATGTCTTAAAGGATTACTATGCAAAAAAAATAATCTCAAAAGAGATCGAGGGAAGTACCTCTTTATTAGCTGATAAATTACATGATTTGTTGGTTCTTTATTCAGAGTTTGAAAAGCTGCTAGCCCTGCAATATTTAGATGGTGAAGACTACTTAGCCAATTTAGCTAAACAATTGCAGAAAAGCACTGGTGTTTGTGAGGCTGATTTATGGATTGACGGCTTTTTTGGTTTTACTCCTCAAGAGCAGGAAGCGGTGCTGCAATGTATGCGGTATTGTCGCAGTGTGACGATAACCTTATGCTTGGATCGCGCTTATTCGGTTGGTGAGCGGCCAGATGAATTGAATTTATTTCATCCCACGGCCGTTACTATGGTGCGGCTGCAGGAGCAGCTAGAAGCTTTAGGGATGTTTACCAATGAAGTTGTAGTTCTTGGTGAGAACGAGCTGCCGCGTTTCAGGAAGAGCCCCATGCTGGCACATTTGGAGCGTAATTATGAGCAGCGTCTATCTCCGCGAAGGAAGCATTATCCAGCTGTAGCTGAGGAAGCTCTAAATGAATCTATTCATTTGTATGCAGCTGTACATCGCAGAGCAGAAGTAGAAGGAGCAGCTCGAGAAATACGCCGTGTTGTGCGAGAGAAGCATTTAAGATGGAGAGATATTGCAGTTCGGGTTAGGAACATTGAAGCTTATGGAGACTTACTAGCTTCCGTATTTGATGACTATAGTATTCCGTACTTCTTTGATCAGAAGAGTACGATGATGTTCCATCCGCTAGTTGAATTTATAAGGTCAGCGCTCGAGGTTGTCTTGCATAATTGGCAATCGGATGCTGTTTTTCGTTGTGTAAAAACGGATTTTTTATTGCCGCTAAATAAAGAATCATCTGGCATTGTAGATCGTAAAGCTATGGATGAGCTTGAAAATTACGTGCTAGCATATGGAATTCAAGGCTATCGCTGGCTAGAAGCGAAGAGCTGGGAAATTCGACGATTCAATTCGTTAGAGGATGAGGAAGCAACAGCTAAAGATGAGGATACATTGGCCTTGAAGCGGATCCAAGCCAGCAGCCAATTGATTATTAAGCCTCTATCCCAGCTGCAGCAACGGATGAAACAGTCAGAGACTTTGCAGCAACGGACGGAAGCTTTATATACAATGCTCAGCGATTCTGGAGTTCCAGAAAGATTGCAGCAATGGGGAGATGAAGCTTTAGCTGCAGGTAATCCGCAAAAAGCACGTGAACATAGCCAGGTCTGGGATCATGTGATGAATATGCTGGATCAGATGGTGGAAATGATGGGGGCTGAAGAGGTTTCTCTAGAGCTTTTTGTCCAATTATTAGATGCCGGATTAGAAAGCATTCGTTTGGCTCTTGTCCCACCTTCACTAGATCAAATCTTAATTGGAAGCATTGATCGAACTCGTACAGCCCAGGTTAAGATCGCTTTTGTCTTAGGTGTGAATGATGGGGTTCTACCCCAAAGAATGAATGAAGATGGCTTGATCTCTGAGAATGAACGCGAGCTTTTATCGGAGCTGGGCTTACATTTGGCGGATGGAAGTCGTCGCAAGCTTTTGGATGAACAATTTTTAATTTATACCGTTTTGTGTGCACCTTCGGATTATTTGTGGTTAAGTTATCCGTTGGCTGATGAGGAGGGAAAATCTTTATTGCCCTCTGAAATCATCAAGCAAGTGAAATCATTATTCCCACTAATGCAGGAACGCTTACTTTTAGCCGGACCTGAAGGATCATTATCGGAGCAAGCGCAAATGAGCTTTATCGCTCAGCCGGAACGGGCTTTATCATATTTAACCGTACAGATGAAGTTGGCGCTGCGTGGAGCTGAGATTGCCCCATTATGGTGGCATATCTATAATTGGTTTGCCGTTCAAGCAGATTGGCGGGATAAGCTGCAGCGCATGATGCGATCGTTGCTGTTTACTAATTCTGAACCAGCTTTAGCCGAAACAACGCGAGTACAGTTATATGGAGATCATTTAAGGGCCAGTGTTTCACGCATGGAGCGCTTCGTGGCATGTCCATTTTCACAGTTTGTCTCTCATGGCTTGCGCTTGCAGGAACGACGGATTTATCGCTTAGAAGCGCCAGATATCGGGCAATTATATCACGCAGCTTTAAATGCATTAGTCAAAGATATGCAGCAGGAAGGCGTTCTTTGGGGAATGCTGAGCTTGGAGCAATTAACGGAAAGGGCATCGTTGATCATTGATCGGTTGACCCCTAGGCTGCAAAGCGAAATCCTATTAAGCTCTGCGAGATACCGCTATATTGCCTTTAAATTAAAAAATATTATTGGTCGAGCAGCCGTAATGTTAGCAGAGCATGTTAGACGAGGAGCTTTTGTACCTGTTGAGCTAGAGCTTGGTTTTGGACCGGGGCAAACATTGCCTGCCTTAAGCTTTCAATTAAATAATGGCTTTGCCATGGATATTATTGGACGGATTGACCGTGTGGATCGTGCAGAGGGTGCAGAGGGTGCATTATTAAGGATTATTGACTATAAATCAAGCTCAACCTCTTTAAAATTAGCTGAAGTATATCATGGACTTTCCTTGCAAATGCTGACTTATCTGGATGTGGTCATCACACATGCTGAACGATGGATTGGACAGAAAGCAATTCCGGCAGGCGTGCTTTATTTTCATGTGCATAACCCAATGATTCAAAGCAAAAATGCACTGCAAAGCGAAGAAGTGGAAAAAGAGCTGAAGAAACGTTTTAAAACACGTGGACTTGTATTGGCTGAAACAGAAGCCATTGGATTCATGGATCATGACCTAAGTGGAGGAAGCGGGCGTTCAAGTATTATCCCGGTTGCTTTGAAAAATGATGGAAGCTTCTATAAAAATGCATCCGTAGCTACACGAGCAGAGTGGAGCTTGCTGCAAAGCCATGTAAGGCAAACTATTCGTGTAATCGGAACAAGGATCACAAATGGTGAGGTATCCGTAGAACCTTATCGAATGGGCGAGCAGATTGCTTGCACCTTTTGTAATTATAAATCAATTTGTGAATTTGACCCCTTATTCGCAGGAAATGACTATCGGATAATTCAGCCTCGAAGCAATGAGCAGGTATGGCAAGCAATGGCGCTTGATATTGCTGGTGAATCCGTAATGGACATTCCACTGAAGCAGAAAGGAGTGCAGTAGTATGATGGATCAAGCCTCAAAACCAATAGATAGCACTTGGACGGACGATCAGTGGGAAGCGATCTCTTTGCGCGGCAGCAATATTCTCGTCGCAGCAGCAGCGGGCTCAGGTAAAACGGCCGTTTTGGTCGAACGTATCATTCGCCAAATATCGGATGTCCATAATCCGCTTGACGTCGATCGTCTGCTAGTCGCAACATTCACTAAGGCAGCGGCAGCAGAAATGCGGCATCGGATTGGAGAAGCTCTAGAGAAAGCTTTATTTGCCCAACCGGAATCGCAGCATCTACGTCGTCAATTAGCACTCATTCACCGTGCATCCATTACAACCTTGCACTCCTTTTGCATGGAGGTGATCCAGCGCTATTTTCAAATGGTTCAGCTGGATCCTGGCTTCAGAATCGCGAATGAGACAGAAGCGGCTTTGCTGCGGCACGATCAGCTACAGGATTTGCTCGAGGAGTGCTACGGTGAAAACTTGGATGAACAAGTAAATGGGTTTTGGTTGCTGGTTGAATGGTTTAGCGGAGAGCGTAATGATGATGCTTTAATGGCTTTGATTGAACAACTCTATGATTCCTCGAGAAGCCACCCTGATCCTGCTAAATGGTTGCTGGAAAAAGCAGCCCGTTTTAATAGTGGGGCGAACGGAAGCTCTGAAGATGAGGAACCGTGGCTTCGCAGTTTAACTCATGATGTCCATCTGGAGTTAAATGGAGTAGAAGGCTTATTGCTTGAAGCTATTCGGATAGTAGAGCAGCCTGGAGGTCCGTTGCCTTATATGGACAATCTAGAAGGTGAACTTAGTCTTATTCGTTATTTGCAGGAGCTGTCAGCTGAAACAAATCAAAAAACATGGCATCAAATATGGGGAGATTTGTACGAGGCTTTTCAAACAACTGGCTTTGGACGTCTAAATCCTTGCAAAGGCGACACTTATGACAAAGGATTACAAGAGAATGTGAAGCAGCTGCGGGACAGAGCAAAAGATCAGTTTAGTAAGCTCAAGGTAGAGCTGTTTGGACGCTCTTTAGAACAATTTTCGGCTGAATTAACCGAAATGGCACCTTTGATGCAAGTTTTAGTAGATTTAGTGTTACGTTTTGGAGAACGCTATATGCAGGCCAAAATAGCTAAGGGGTTGCTGGATTTTGCTGATTTAGAGCATTATTGCTTGCAAATTTTACGTGATCCGGCTAGCACAGGCGATGAATTATTGCCATCTCGTGCAGCTCTAGACTATCAAGAGCAGTTTGTCGAAGTGCTGCTGGATGAATATCAGGATACCAATCGCGTACAAGAAGCTATTATTGATCTCATTTCCCGTAAAAATCCAGGGAACAGGTTCATTGTTGGGGACGTCAAACAAAGCATTTACCGCTTTCGTTTGGCGGAGCCAGGGCTTTTTCTAGAGAAATATAAAAGCTATCAAAAGACGCTTGGCGGTGCTGGCAGAAGAATTGATTTGGCAGCTAATTTTCGCAGTCGACGTGAAGTGGTGGACGGGGTTAATTATATTTTTAAACAGGTAATGAATGAATCTGTTGGAGAAGTTGCTTATGATCGCAGTGCTGAGTTAGTTTATGGTGCAGGTTATCCCGAGAGTGAAGCAGGTATTAAAGAGCTAAGTGCTGAAGAAAAGTTTGCAATTGAGCTGTTGTTAATTGATAGATCTGGAGAGTCTTCTGAATCGAGCGAGGATGATGCAGAATCTCAAGAGGGTGGTAAGTCCTCGGATGCCGAAGAAGATGAGGGGCCAACTGCAGGTGGTACTGTACGCGATGATACACAAGAACTGAAAACTGCTGAAATGGAAGCCCGCTTAATTGCCCTGCATATTCGGCGGCTTATGGGAATGGATGGTCAACCCGCTTTTCAGGTTTGGGATAAGAAAGCAGGCGGGATGAGGCCGATTGCTTATCGAGATATCGTTATTTTGCTGCGTGCTACAAGGAATTGGGCTCCTACTCTGATGGAAGAATTGCGGTTGCAAACTATCCCTGCTTATGCAGATTTGAATACGGGCTATTTTACAGCTATGGAAATTGAAGTTGTGATATCCCTGCTGCAGATTATCGACAACCCCATGCAGGATATTCCTTTGGCTGCTGTACTGCGTTCGCCGATTGTTGGATTGACTGCGGATGAGCTTGCAACAATTCGCTTGGCACAGAAACAGGGGAGCTTTTATCTAGCTCTTCTACAGTATGTAGAGCAGATTGGCACTTCCGAAACAGCTGAGCAAACCTTAAGTGAAAAGCTTATTTCTTTTATAGCAACACTTGAAGTCTGGCGAGAGGATGCTAAACAAGGCGCGCTAGCGGATTTAATTTGGGGGATTTACCGCACTACAGGATTTTATGATTTCGTCGGTGGAATGCCTGGAGGAGTGCAGCGCCAAGCCAATTTAAGAGCCTTGTACGATCGTGCTCGGCAATATGAAGCTACTTCCTTTCGCGGATTGTTTCGTTTCTTGCGTTTTATCGAACGGATGCAGGACAGTGGTGGAGATTTAGGAACAGCAAGAGCTTTGGGTGAACAAGAGGATGTGGTGAGAATCATATCGATTCATAAAAGCAAAGGTTTGGAGTTTCCAGTCGTCTTTGTTGCAGGTTTAGCAAAAATGTTCAATCAGCAGGATTTAAACAGTACATTTTTGCTCCATAAAGAGCTTGGATTTGGTCCCAAATATGTGGACACCAAGCTGCGTGTCAGTTATCCATCATTGCCTTATTTGGCTATTCGCCGGAGGATGCGTTTGGAGATGCTGGCTGAAGAAATGCGTGTGCTTTATGTTGCAATGACACGTGCTCGGGAGAAGCTCTACTTGGTTGGAACTGTTCGTAATTTGGACAAGCAATTACTGCAATGGGGACGTCAATTGCCCCATAAAGCTATTGAGTTACCAGACTATGAGCTAGCGAAAGCTCGTTGTTATTTGGATTGGATTGGACCTTCCTTGATTCGCCATCCTCATGCAGAATCACTTCGTGTCAGAGGTGGGTTTGAAAAGCAGTCAAGCAATGGAACCTTGTTGAACGAAATGCCTTCTCATTGGAAAGTAGTCCTGGCACAGCCAGAATTATTCGTTGCACAAGCTGCTGCGGCAAGTGAAGCTGTGGTCGAGCAGCAACAGCATAAAGAGGCGTTGCTTAATCTTACTCCGATTCCATTGGTAGCAGATGAGCTTAGTTCAGAGATTGAAGAGCGGTTATCTTGGAAGTATTCTTATGAAATGGCTTCGCAATTGCTTTCCAAAACATCGGTAACGGAGCTAAAGCGCTTAGGCGATTCTCAAGGTTCTGCAGAATTCAGTGAGGAAACTCGTTCAGCTGATCGCCGCTTGTCATTCCGCCGTCCACGGTTTATTGAACAGCAGCAGTTGAATGCTGCCGAGCGAGGGACCGTATATCATGCTGTAATGCAGCAGCTTCCGATTAATGCAGGATTAACACTAGCTGATATTCAAGGTACCTTAGACCGGATGCTGGGGCTTCAAATGATTACGTCCATGCAATATAATTCTGTAGATGTGAAAGTAATCCATGGATTTTTTGGTACAGATCTAGGTCATAGATTACTTAATGCTAAGCAAGTTTTAAGAGAAACCCCTTTTAGCTATGGTTTGCAGGCTAGTGAAATTTACCCTTTTGCTCCTGAAGCAATTCAGGATGAAATGGTTTTGATTCAAGGTGTTATTGATTGTTTGTTTGAGGATGAACAAGGTTTAATTCTCTTGGATTATAAAACCGATGCTGTCCGTACACCAGATATCCCGCTTTTAGCAGAGAAGTATCGGGTACAGCTTGAGCTGTACGCTAAAGCGGTTGAACAGATATGGAAAAAGCCGGTGACACAAACCTATTTATTTTATTTCGATGGTGCTCATTTGATTGAATTGACTGCGAAGAGATGAAGATACTTAATGATGGTTTTTGCATATTTATGCAATATCGTGCATGGAGGTTCTAAATGGCATAAATCTTTTGGTTTTGCTGCCCTTTTGACCGTTATCCCTTTGGCTCAGATATAAAATTTAAGGGATTTTTAACATTGCTCAGTGTTACATTTTAGCGATTTTGATATTGCTTAGTGTTAATTTTTACCGATTTTGAAATTGCCAGTGTTATCTTTTGCCGATTTTACATTGTCAGTTTTACTTTCTACCGATTTTTTCGAAAAAGACCTTGAAATGGAAACGAATTCCTGTTAAAATAAATATAGGAACAAACGTTTGCTTTTTTGGAGGTTGGTGATGTGCGATGGTGAATATTTTAGATCAACTACCTAACATTAGAAGAGTCGATTTCTCTAAGGATTTACTCAAGGATATGGCTGCGTTAGAAGAGTTTCAAGCTCATTTTGACTCTGAGGAAGCTTGTGCCATCTCAAAAATGGCCTCATGGGTTTAAATGTTCCCGTTGTTCGCATTTGCAGGCATTTCGGATTAATTCACGGTGATTGCCGCTCTATCAATGCATCAATTGCCATCATCAGGCTTCCCTTACGGTTGGGACGATTATGGAAAGCAGTTCCACTGATCTGCGTAAATGGTTTACAGCTTTGTTTCTCGTTTCTTCTACTGAATCTGGCATCAATGCACTTCGTTTAAGCAATGTGCTTCAAGTTACCTATAAAACAGCTTGGCTGATGCTGCGGAAGATTCGCCAATCCATCACCCAGGCTGATGACGCAGCGAAGCTCTCTGGCCATGTTTATATCGACAATGCCAAGTGTGGGAAACCCTTCACGGGATTTCATTATGAGGCAGATGAGTATCCTGTTTTAGTTGGAGCAGCGATTGATGATCAGCAACAGCTGGACTGTATCAAAATTCAAATGGTGGACAAGTCCCATTACGATGAGTTTCAAGTCCTTTCAGTAGCAATAGATTGCTTCTGCGAGAAACATATTGATTTAGATGCAGCCGTCACCTATTCAGAGCGGAAAAGAATGAAACGCAAGGACATGAAAGGTTATCCAGTCTTCAGAATAGCCAGAGCTTGGATGAAGCGGACCTATCACGGTTTGGGTCAAGTTCATTTGCAGCATTATTGGAACGAATTCTGCTGGCGATTTAACACGAAACTGCGGAATCTTCCTCTTTTCGAGTCGATGCTGAAGCTTTGCGTCGCAACATCAATCACTACATATGCTAAATTGGTCAAACAAGGATGAAATCAACTAGGTATTGTATTACGGTGCCACAGGTGAAACTGGCGCTACTGGGGTTACAGGTTCAACGGGAGCTATAAATGTTCTAAATTTGTGTAGATTCAAACTGAGTCATTGGGATAACGGTCAAAAGGAAAATATAAACAACCAAAGCGGTTACATAATGTTTTTTTGCAGCGATAGATATTTAGGATATCTTCAAAACTGTGGAATAAGGGTGGGTGAGGAAGATGCGGATTTTACATACCGCGGATTGGCATTTAGGGCGGACCTTGGAAGGGCGCAGCAGACAGGAAGAACAAGAGGCTTTCATGGACGAGCTAGTAACAATTGTGAGGGATCAGCAGATTGACGTTGTCCTCATGGCAGGTGATGCCTATGATTCTGTCAATCCACCGGCAGCGGCGGAGACGCTCTTCTATGACGGGCTAGCACGTCTCGCTGATGGAGGCAGGCGCCAGGTTATCGCGATTGCTGGCAATCACGATAACCCCGAGCGCCTAGCCGCCTCCGCACCACTCGCGCTGCGCCAAGGCATCACGCTCGTCGGGCTGCCGACGCCGCAGCTGCAACGCGTGGACGTGCCTCGCACGAGTGAACAGGCGCTGCTTTTTGCCCTCCCGTACCCGTCAGAGTCACGGCTGCGCGAGCTGCTTACGGAGGAGGCCGATGAGGTCAGCCTGCGAGGTGCTTATTCACAGCGCATCGCTCAGCTTGTGGCCCGCCAAGCCAGCGAATTCACCTCGCGCACGGTAAATCTAATCATGAGCCACCTCTACGTATTAGGTGGGACTGAAAGTGAATCTGAGCGCCCCATTCAAGTGGGTGGCGCGTACACCGTAGACACGGCTGCGCTTTGCGCAAACGCACAATATGTTGCGCTCGGCCATTTGCATCGCCCGCAGCAGCTCAAGGCAAGCTCGCTTATTCGTTATTCAGGCTCACCGCTAGCCTATAGCTTCTCAGAAGCGGGACAAGCCAAATCAGTAACGATATTGGATGTAAAGCCTGGAGATGAACCGCAGCTTACGGAAGTGTTCTTAAGCAGTGGAAGACCGCTAGTGAAATGGAAAGCGGTCGAAGGAATTGCCCAAGTGCATCGCTGGCTTGAAGAGGGCAAGGATGCGCGTGCTTGGATTGATTTGGAGCTGCATATTGTTGACTCCATGTCGATGGAACAAATTCAACGTTTGCGCAAGCAGCACGTCGGGATCATTAACATTCGCCCCATTTATCCGCAAGCAGCAGCTGACAAAGGAGTGGGAGAAGCAAGTCGACGTGATCAGCTTCCGATAGATGAAATGTTTCGGAGTTTTTATACCAGACAAACTGGTGGAGCTGAGGCGGATCCTGCCTTGGTAAGCTTATTTCTTGAGCTCCTTCAGCAAACGACGGAATCAGAATCCGTAAATTCCTTGTCCGAAGGGGGAAATGGCTTATGAAACCGATTCAACTGACTTGGGCTGGGTTGCAAAGCTATCGCGAGAAGCAGGAAATTGATTTTACACTTCTGTGTGATGCAGGAGTTTTTGGGATATTTGGTCCAACAGGCAGCGGAAAGTCGACGATTTTGGATGCAATTACATTAGCTTTGTACGGTAAAGTAGAACGTGCAAGCAATGGGACGCAAGGTATTCTCAATCAATATGAGAATAACCTTTCTGTGAGCTTTACCTTTGAATTGTCGCATGCCGAAGGTTCCAAGAAATATCGGGTGGAGCGTCAATTTAAGCGAGCAGCTGATGTATCTGTGACGAATACTATCTGTCGATTGATACATATCCAAGCTGAGCAAGAAAGCATAGTTATAGCTGATAAGGCTGGCGAAGTAAATGCTCAAATTCACCAAATTTTAGGGCTTTCGATGCAAGATTTCTCGCGTGCAGTGATACTTCCTCAGGGCAAGTTTGCTGAATTCCTCTCACTGAAAGGCAGCGACCGTCGACAAATGCTGCAGCGCCTGTTTCATTTAGAACATTACGGTGATGTGTTAACAGCCAAAGTGAGCCAGAGAACCAAAGAAACGGATATATCGATTAAACAAATTTTAGCCGAGCAACAAGGGCTTGGTGATGCCTCAGAGCAAGCATTACAATCGACTAAGCTGCTATTAGAGGAAGCGGACAATACGGCGAAGCAGAAACGGATTGAGCTGCAGCAAGTATTGCAGCTATGGGAAGAAATCAAACAAACCCGAGCTTTGCAGCAAACGCAGCAAGAGCTTGAAGCTAATAAATTCAGCCTGCTTATTGAAGAACCAAGAATAGTTGAGCAAGAGCAGCAGTTGAAGTTAGCTGATCAGGCAGAACGAGTCAGGCATTTTTTACAGCAGTTTGAAGATACGGATAGACTAGCAAAGAAGCTTATCCTTGAACAAGATGAAATAGCTAAGCAGCACATTGAGGTCACAAACCAGACCGAAAGCATTGTTCAGCAGCATATTCTTGCCAAGAGCGAGCTATCTCTTCAGGACGCACCTCTGCAGGTTAAGTTAGAGCAGCTTAAGCAGGCTGTCCGTTTGGAACAGGAAATCGAAAAGGGGCTTTTACAAGAAAATGAGCTAGCAGATAAGCTTGAGCTTTGCAAAGCTCAGATGGTGCTTTACCAGGAAGAATTGCTAAAAAAACAAGATACCCATACTCGAGCAATCAAAAAACGAGATGATCTACAGGAGCAGCTAAAGTCATTAGAGATCAAATCGGAATACCGTCAAAACCTGCAAAATGCGCTACGCGATAAGCATGCATTGGATTCAACCGAATCCAAAGTAATAGAGCTTGAGCAGCAAATGAGTACTAAACAACAGCAGCTAAATACAGAAAAATTGCGTGAAGCTGAAGTAACTTCATTGTTGAAAAACAATCAAGCAGGTTTAACTACATTAATGCATGCTATTAAAAGAAATACATTCAACCATTTGCAAACAGAGGCAGATTTGGAAGCCTTAAAAATAAACACGACAAGTGCCATTGAAAAAATAAAAAGCACAGCAAAATCTGCTGAAATAGCGCATTATGCTTTGCATTTAGCTGATCAGCTTAAGGAGCTGCAGCCATGCCCGGTGTGTGGATCAACAGAGCATCCAACACCTATTAAGGAATTAAATAGGGAATCAGCTTCTATGATTACTAGCGAGACTGAGCTAGAACGTCATGATTTGTTGCTAACTAAAGTATTAAAGCTTCAGTTCAATCAAGAAAGACAAGCTATGCAGTATCAAGCACTAGAGCAGAAGCTAGTAGAATCACTCGCTTTTACTAACAATGGGGAAACTGCAGAGGCTGAGGTTGCTGCAGCCATGCCCTTAACTAATCAAACTCCAGAAGTATTGGACTCTATTGAGCTGCTCGAAATGGAGCATGAACGTTTATCCGAACAGCAGATACTAGCCGCTCAACAAATCACCCAGATTTCAGATGAGTTGAAGATAGCTCTGCAGAAAAAAGATCGCATCATGCAGCATCAAATAGAGATTTCTGCACAAATACAAGCTATTCAAACGATGTACGTAACTTTAGAGGAGCAATTACTCAATTCTAAAAGCTCGCACAAACAATTATTGGAGCAATGGCAATCGGTATATACGTCATTTACGCTTGAGAACATTCAGTTAGAAACTAGCAAGTTAAATCAACAGGATCTGGCCGCGGAACAATTGCGCGTACGGGTGGAGCAAAGTATTCCTTTTATTGAAGAGAATTTAAAAGAAACACAACAAAAAATAATACAAGTCGCAGAGCTCGAAAAATCGAAGATTCAATTAGAGACCGAGCATAGAGGCTCGCAAAGGTTGAATTTGGAACTGAAAAATCAATTTATGTCCCGTTGGGAGCAAGAAATAAAAGCTGGGGAATCTATAGCAGGGTACATTCAAGAAACGGAATTACTCTTGAAAAAGCTTCGTGAATCGGAGCAGGTAGCCCAGCAGCTAATGGAAAAATCGCAAAATGAACTGATGCGGATAAACGACAAATATATAACCGTTCGCCAAGCAGTTGATTCAGCTAAGATGGCTTTTATTAAAGCGGAGCAGTTTTGGCAGGAAGCTCTAGCGAGAACTGAATTCGTTACTGCAGATGATGTGAAAAATGCGTATTTGACTAGTAATCAAATGGAAGTTTGGCAGCAAGAAGTGAAAAAACATCGCGAGCAAATAGCTAGTATAACTGCAAAGCTCGCAGAACTGATAATTAAGCTAAACGGAAAGTCAGTTAGTGAAACGGTATGCTTGGATTCGGAGTTAATGGTGGCCGCAGCTAAGGAAATGGACGAAAAAGCCTTACAGGATCGTGCCAAAATCGAACGAGATCTCGAGCAGCTGCAATCCAAGCACATGCATTGGAAGGAATTGGAACAAAATTTAAGTAAGCTGAAACAAGAATTTGCTGATTTAAGCAAGCTGCAAAGTGTGCTGCGTGGAAATGCTTTTGTTGAGTATATTGCAGAAGAACAATTGATCCAGGTATGTCGGATTGCTTCACAAAGACTAGGGCAGTTAACCAGACAGCGATATGCGTTAGAGGTTGATTCATCTGGTGGGTTTGTCATTCGAGATGATGCTAATGGAGGAGTTAGAAGACCGGTAAGTACTTTGTCTGGCGGAGAAACCTTTTTAACATCGTTAGCTTTAGCATTGGCTCTGTCTGCACAAATCCAATTGAGCGGCCAGTATCCTTTGGAATTCTTTTTTCTAGACGAGGGATTCGGAACACTTGATCCTGAGTTGTTGGAAACGGTTGTCGAAGCATTAGAAAAGCTCCATATAGACAGCCTTACAGTGGGTATCATTAGTCATGTACCTGAGCTGAGATCACGGCTTCCCCGCAAGCTAATTGTTGAATCTGCTGAACCTGGAGGTAGAGGAAGTCGAGTATATATGGAAGGCTTATAAGCCTTCCATATTCTTTGCAACCTCAGTACCCGCCAACCGCAGCATCCGTGTGTTCAAGCTTAAACCAATCCTGCAACGTTTTAGGCGTCATTGGCTTACCGAATAAAAAACCTTGAATTTCATCACAATTTTGTTCTTCTAAGAAATAAGCCTGATCCCACGTTTCTACGCCTTCTGCAGTTACATCTAGCTTGAGGGTATGAGCGAGTACAATGATGGCACGAACAATGGCAGCATCATCAGAATCACGGTTTTGAATACCTCTTATAAAGGATTGATCGATTTTGATAACGTCGATTGGGAATTTCTTTAGATAACTTAACGATGAATAACCTGTTCCAAAATCATCAATGGCGATAGTCATACCCATATCCTTGAGCACGCGCAGCATAAGAATCGACAAGTTAACATCCTGCATCGCTGCACTTTCTGTTATTTCTAACTCGAGCAAGGAAGGATCCATTTTGGTTTCTTTAAATACCTTGGTAATGACCTCGGGCAAATCTAATTGACGGAATTGACGAGGAGATAGATTAACACTGATTCTAAACAGTGGAAGTCCTAGGTCCGTCCATTTTTTACGCTGCATGCAAGCTTTTCTTAACACCAACTCACCAATTTCTACGATCAATCCGGTATCTTCTGCCAAAGAAATAAAATCTTTAGGGTGAATCATGCCTAGTTCAGGATGGACCCAACGAACTAAGGCTTCGACACAGACCAGCTCACGTGTTTTGGTGTTGATTCTGGGCTGATAGTAGATTACAAACTCATCACGTTCAATGGCATGGCGCAGCATGGTTTCCATTTTCAGCCGTTCAATTCCTTCTTGATTTACCGAAGGGGTGTAGAACTGATAATTGTTTCGACCTTCATCTTTAGCACGGTACATAGCGGTATCAGCATTTTTCATTAAGGTATCTGCATCCCTGCCGTCTTCTGGATAAACGGAGATACCAATGCTTGCCGTAATATAGACTTCGTTATGATTAAGCGGAAAAGAAGATTTTAAGGTTTCAATGATTGCTTCGGATGTACGTGCAGCGACATCAGAAGTATCCATTTTGGGAATCAGAATAGTAAATTCATCGCCGCCCATCCGGGCTAGCATCGCATTCTTTGGGAGGACTTTCTTAATTCGCAAGGCTACTGTTTGCAATAATACATCACCGGCAGCATGGCCCATGGTATCATTGACATATTTAAATTGATCAAGATCCAAGAAGAGAATACTGAGTCGGAAACCATTTTTAGAAGCATCTCTTAAAGAAGCCGTTAACTGATCCTTCATCATAAGACGGTTTGGAAGCTGAGTAAGTGCATCGTAGTAAGCCATTTTTTGCAAACGATCACTATTGCGCCCAATAAATAACAAGCTCATAAGGATCCCGAAAGCAACCAGCATGGTATCCATGGAAAAAAAGTTGCCGCCTTGAACAAGTGTCAATATGTATATATTCCCTAGACCAAACATGCTTAAACAAAATGAAGGGAATATGCCTAGCTCCAAAGCATACAAAGGAACTAAGAATAATAATAGCCAGGTTGGATGAGCGTTTATCTCCCATTCTGGTAAAACATAAGTAAGATTATTAAGGATCACATCAACAAGCATCAAAAACCAATAAGTGTTCTTCTTAAGGTAAAGATAGAGGTTTTTTACAATAAAGGCATGCCAAATGAGATAAAGCGACCAGAAAAAAGAAAGGAAGACAAGTAATAATTGAATCTTCTGATGATCTCGTTGGAATAAAGTAAATAATACAATCGGAATAACTAAGTGACCAATAGCAAACATTTTATCGCTTCGATGATTCATTGCAGCACCTCATAGGGTCATGTCTCGCGCATCCGGCTAACATATTTTGTTAAATCATGCCTAATTTCTACATAAGTATACATGATTATTCATAATAACTCTATAAATTTACGCGAAAAACTAAGATTAGCGCACTTCCTGAATGATCATTTGCGCTACAGCTCTGGCACTAGAAAATGCCCGCTCCGCCAATTCACCTTTTCCGACGCAACCATCCCCACAAAAATAGAATGGAATATTCTCAACTCGATTCGGTAATAAGTGGTTCTCAACAATGTTTTTGACACTGGATACCATCGCCTTTTTGGAAACGCGTTTAACTACAATGGCTTCACGCCAACCGGGGTAATGCTGGTCAAACATCATCTCCATTTGTGCAGTTTTTTGGTCTAGGTAGGATTTACGGACATCTTCATTGATAAATTGATTGCTTAGGTAAGCAATTCCTTGGAGCAGCTGTCCTCCTTCTGGAACTAAAGTATGATCGGTTGCCGAAACATCGCTGATAAACATTTTATTATCCATATCACTAATATAGTTAAAAGGTCGAGCTACTACTTCGCTTAAACCAACATCATAAACCATGACATCTGTAGAAGTGTTATCCTCATAAGGAGCTAAGAAGGGCTCCCAAGCCGTGTTTTTTAAGAGCTTAACGACTTGCTGGACGGGCATGGCAAAGATCACCTTATCGAACGAATAAGATTGCCCTTTGGTTTTCAGAATAAACTGTTTATCTGCATAATTCAGGCTCTCGACACCTTCTTGGAGGGCAATTCTCCAGTTACCGCTTTGCTCAATTTTTTGCTTTAATTGATTTGTAATAACAGCCCAACTGCCTAGAACATAATTAACAGGGCGATTGGAGAGAAATAAGTTTTGATAATAATCACTAATCGTTGTTCCGGAAACCTTGCGTGCATCTTCTGGTGTAATAAAAAAATTCGAGCATACCAAATGCTCCCAAAGCTCTTTAACATCATCATCGGCATTTGATTGTGCTAAGTAGTCGCCCAAGGTTTGAAAGTTTTTTAAGCTATGAATTTGTGCAATGATGGCAGTAATTTCACCGACAAAGCGTACCTTCTGCATGACATTCAGTAAATCAGTGCGCATTAAATTAACAAAATCAAGTGGAGCAGGAGTTAAGAAACCATTTTTAGAATACATGACTTGTCGTTTATCAACCTGCTTGCTGCTGAAGGATAAACCTAATTCTTTCTCTAATGTAGTAATTTTGTGGCGATCTAAAGCATATATCGCATGTGCTCCATAATTTAAGGTAAAACCGGATTTTTCATAGGTAAATGCTCTCCCGCCTAGCTGTGGGCTGCGTTCAAAAAGTATTCCCTCAATTGAGCTTTCTTCACTTAAATAAGCTGCAGTAGTTAAGCCTGCTAGGCCTCCACCAATAATAGCTACTTTCATTTTTATAACCTCCTTAGTGCTTTGAGATACGTGTAGAGTCTCCGAAATGGACTGATTACGAATTCCTGCCCAAACCAAGGCAAGATTGTTGCGAACTCGATCGGGTAAATCATCTTGATCGTGAACAGACCAAGCAACTACGCTGCCTAAATAGGCTGTAACTAAGAGCTCCGCTTTACGTGGATCGGGCAACCAGACCTGCAAGCTTTTAAATAAATATTGGAATAAATCGTTGTCTGCAGTGAATAAAGTTTTGTTTTGCATAGAGAGAATCAGTAAGCTGCGAATCAGTTTATGGTATTTAGCAGTTATAGACGCTAAGTCTATAAATAGCCGATTGATGTGTCCTTCCAAAGATTCCACCTTGGATGTCGGCTGTCCGACCCAAGCCTGGATTAAATCCATTTGTTTGCGATTCACTTCAGCAGCAATGTCTTCTTTACTATTAAAGTAATGATAAAATGTTCCTTTAGAGGTGTTAGTGGCCTTAATAATGTCATCCACGGAAACATTCTCGAAGCCCTGCTCGATGAACATGCTTAAAGCGACATTAATTACATGATCTCGCTTTTTTTTGGTAGCTGCCCGCATAAAATTCATACTTAATCACACTCCGTTCACTAATGGTTAAGCTTATTATATGACTTATTAGACTAAAGGTCTATTATTTAATATCTTATATAATTTACTAACTATTTGATTGGACTAAGCCATTATTTTCAGTTAAAATATAACAAAAGATCATATTAGGAGGTCATTCCATGGACTGTTTATTTTGTAAAATAATTGCTGGGGCGATCCCATCGAAAAAAATCTATGAAGATGATAATATACTTGTGTTCCATGATATCCAGCCCCTAGCTGCTGTACATGCCTTAATTATTCCCAAGAAACATATTGCATCCATGAATGAAGTTGAGAGCAATGACTGGGGTTTAATAGGGGATATCCATCGTGTGGCCCAGCTGATCGCTCGTGATTTAGGTATTGCAGAATCGGGTTATCGGCTTGTCAATAATTGTGGTAAAGAGGGCGGACAAGTGGTGTACCATATTCATTATCACCTCTTAGGTGGAGAGCAATTGGAACCCCTTAAAAGTGCCCATTAAGCAAAAAAAATCAATTTAATTTAATTGAGCAATCTGTAAGGTTGACACTCGCTTTATTTTTGGCTTATAATTAAGCTTGATTATCGTGTATTATTTTTAGGGACGGTTTTTTCGGAGGGAGGGAAATCTGGTGTCAGAAACAAAAGTACGTAAAAATGAAACTATTGATGCTGCGCTTCGTCGCTTTAAGCGTTCTATTGCTAAAGATGGTGTGTTGGCTGAGGTTAAAAAACGCAAGCACTATGAGAAGCCTAGCGTTAAACGGAAGTTGAAATCCGAGGCTGCACGTAAAAGAAAGTTCTAGAAGTCTTCATCGATGAGCTCCAAGTGAACGATTGATCCAGGATATCAAGCTCACAATGAAGAGTCATATATCCTTGTGGACTCTGCTTAATATACTAAATCGTGTAACCCAATAGCGCAGACTTTCCCTCGAGGATTTCGAAAAAGCAGGTCGGATGGTTTTGTCCGAGCTTTTAAAGGAAGATATAACTTTACAGAAGACTGCTGATAAAAGCTACTTAAAGTCAAATTTAAGTAGCTTTTTTTGTTGCGTTTAGGAAGAATTTGGTGCAGTGCTAGCGAATTCAAATGAAAAACAGTACAATGGGGCTTAATAACCTTTGGAGGGATTGAAAACGATGTCCATTAAACAACAATTAACAGAAGATATGAAAACGGCTATGCGTGCTAAAGATAAGGTGCGCTTATCGATTATCCGCATGATCAAGAATGAAATTGATAAACGCGAAATCGATACGCGTAAAGAGTTAAATGATGTTGAATCAATTGAAGCTGTGACAAGCTACAAGAAAGTGGTAGCTCAACAGTTGGAATATGCGAACGATGCCAATAACGATGAGAAAATCGAAGAATATACTTTCGAGCTTAGCGTAGTCAATGAATACTTGCCTCAGCAGTTATCTGAGCCGGAGGTTGAAGCAATTGTTCAAGGTTTAATTACGGCTAATGGCTTTGCAGGAGTAAAAGATAAAGGAGCATTAATGAAATTATTAATGCCTGAAGTTAAAGGCAAAGCCGACGGAAAGCTAGTAAGCGATGTTGTTTCCAAACTGTTGGTTTAGACATTACGTTTATTCATATTGAAACTACGACACCCGAACAGGGTGTTTTTTTTTTGTCCTCAAATCCCCCTCAAATCTCACTCGGATTTCTCTCATTTGTGTCCTCATATTTATTCTCATAAATTTTAACACCCAAGCATACTTTGTAAAGATACAGAGGGAGATGTTTAGGAGCTGAACACATGCGGCACTTAAAGAAAAAGCTAAATGAATGGACTTCACAGGTGATAGACCTGCCTCCTGATGTTACGCTCGATTTGCCGCGAATGACCATGATTGGCAATCAAATCCTGATGATTGAAAATCATCGCGGGCTGCTTCATTTTTCGAGTGAGCATTTGAAATTGGCTATCCATAACGGAGTTCTAGAATTGCAAGGGAGTGAATTCATAATTCGCGCCATTTCAACTGCAGAAATTTCCATAGAAGGCCGAATTGATGAGCTTAAATATCTTATGAATGGAAATAGGTGAGCATTGTGCAACCTCAATTAAAGTTTTGGTGTGGATATGTAAAACTAAAGCTGACCGGAGATAAAATCGCCGATTTTATTAATTTGGCAGCAAAGGAACAGCTTCAGCTATGGGATATTCATTTTAAAGCGAAAGATGCAGCAGAGTTAACTATTTTGCTGCAGCATTTTTTTCGTTTAAGACCCTTACTTCGTCAGACAAGCTGTAAGATTCATGTATTAGAGCGTTACGGAGCACCCTTTTTTTTGGACAAACTGGGTACTCGTAAATTTTTGATAGCGGGCATGCTGTTATTCGCAGTTGCTTTATTCTTGATGTCATCTGTCATCTGGCAGGTAAAAGTCGTAGGCAATGATAAAATACAGACTGCGCATATATTAGAGGTGGCCAAGCTGCAAGGGATTCGTCCATTCCAGTGGAAATTTAAGCTGAAGAATCCAGAAAGCCTTTCGCGGGAGCTGCAACGCCAACTGCCGTCTACTTCCTGGGTAGGCGTTCAATATCACGGATCTCACCTGACTATTGAAGTTGTGGAATCTGCCGAGCCAGAAAAAAAGCCCTTGCTTGATCCACGTCATCTTGTAGCTTCGACCAATGCCATTATAACTCAAATTAAAGCTGAAAAAGGCATGCCTATGGTGAAGGTTCATTCGTTTGTCCGTAAAGGGGACGTGCTTATCTCCGGCTTTATTGGCACTGCGCCAAATCAGCAGATCGTTGTCGCCAAGGGTGTTGTTATGGGGGAGGTTTGGTACACCTCGAAAATCGAAGTTCCCGTTATTCTTAAGCAAAATTCATATACAGGTGAATCGTCAAAACGGCTATATGTCGTCTTCGGAAATCGGGCTTTACAAATAACAGGATATAAACAAAGCAAATTTGAATTGTCGACCAAGCAAATTGTCCGTAAATCGGTTCACTGGCATAAATGGACATTGCCCATCGGCTGGATCCAAGAAAGCATGCAAGAAACTCAAATTTTGGAGCAAAAACGAAGTCAGGAAGAAGCGGTTAAGATTGGATTAGATAATGCAGAAGCCAATATTTTGAAAGCAGCAGATCCAGGTGCTCGTATTCTAACGCGAAAAATTTTGCATGAACGGTTCGAGAATGGTAAAGTTTATATGGAAGCCCATTATGAGGTCGAACAATCTATCGTGCAAGATCAGCCGATCATCCAAGGAGAATGAAACTTTGATTACTGCCTCTCACAACACTAAGATTACTTTGAAAAATACAGCTGAAGCGCTAGCCATATTTGGACCACAGGATAAATTTTTACATTTGATCGAAAAGCAGACAGAAGCACAAATATTCTCGCGAGAAGCGGAAATAGTCATACAAGGGGATACAGCTGAGGTTGAATCCTTGAAGCAGCTCTTTCAGGTGTTATTGGAGCTAACTCGCAATCAGTATGTACTATCGGAAAGAGATGTTGCATACGCATTGGAGCTTTCCAAAACTATGCAAGCTGAGCAGCTGCTAGAGCTATTTCGTGGAGAAATTGCCTTTACTTATAAAGGCAGACCGATTCGGATTAAAACCATTGGTCAGAAGCAATACATTAATCGGATTCGCAAATCGGATATTGTTTTTGGAATTGGTCCAGCAGGAACGGGGAAAACCTATTTGGCTGTTGTTTTGGCTGTTACTGCTTTAAAAGAAGGCAAGGTTAAACGAATTGTGCTCACCCGTCCTGCGGTAGAAGCAGGAGAGAGCTTAGGGTTCCTTCCAGGCGATCTTCAAGAAAAAGTAGACCCTTACCTACGTCCATTATATGACGCGCTGAATGATGTCCTAGGGCCTGAACAGGTGGCTAAATCATTAGAAAGAGGACTTATTGAAATCGCGCCTCTTGCCTATATGCGCGGACGTACGCTGGATGATGCTTTTATTATCTTGGATGAGGCTCAGAATTCAACACCAGAGCAAATGAAAATGTTCCTTACTCGTCTGGGCTTTGGCTCGAAGATGGTTATTACAGGTGATGTCACCCAGATTGATTTGCCGCGCGGCAAAAAGTCAGGATTAATCGAAGCGCAGCGCATATTGAATGCGGTTGAAGAAATCGGATTTATCTATTTTTCAGAGCAGGATGTTGTGCGTCACACCTTAGTTCAGCGAATCATTGTAGCTTACACAGAAGACGCAGAGCGGCTAGGACAGAATTAAATCCGGTTGTCGTCCTTATAGAGGGGGTTAAGCTTTATGACCCAAAACGAAGTATCCATGGGCAGCAAAGTAAATGAATGGTTAACAGGCTGGAAAAGCAACCTATTTGTCCGGCTTTTTTTGTTTTTCTTATTGATATTGTTATTTTATTTCTCTTTATCTACCAAGCTAGTACCTAAAACATATGATATAGAGCCCAATACTTATTCGGAGAAGACCATCCTAGCCACCAAGCAAATTGAGAATGTTCTGGCGACCAAAGAAGCTAAGCTGGAAGCGGCACAGAAGGTACAACCCATATATCAAATAATTTCGTTTAAAAGCGAACAGCTGATTGATATTTTATTCGATAAACTGCTGCAAAATAATGCATCTGCGGATACTGTTTTGAATTTTGAGGAAAAAGTAAGCTTGTATAATCGAGTCATCCCTGAAACAATGTTGGATTATGTGGATGCTTTTGTTGCTGGCTTGGAAAAAAATCCGCAATATTCTACACAGCTTGTACAGGAGATTAAACTAAAACTGCTAGATCAGCAATACAAGATTCCAGCAGAGACCTATTATAAGCTGCCGCGTTTAAGTGAAAGTGAATTAAATAACATGGAACCGATCGTCAAATCCATTGTCAGCAAACTAATGAGTGATCCGATTATTGAAGTACAAGGAACAAGAAATAAAGTAACCGAGCAGGTTAATTCATCTGATTTATCGACGTCCGTTTTGAGGGAAGTAGCACAGGATCTCGTTCGTTTCTCACTAACAGCCAATAAGTATTTGGATGAACAAGGAACGGCGGAAGCAAGAGACAAGGCTCAAGAGCTGACAAAAACGATCTTTATTAATAAGAATGACGCGATAATAAATAAAGATCAGCTGATAACGAATGAAATCTACGAGCAATTAAAAAGTATGAATTTACTTACAGATAAAGCGAGTTATTTACCACGGCTAGGGCTGCTGCTGTTGTCGTCGCTGCTTGTATTAGTGTTATATCTATTCATTAGGCAAAGCAAGCTTTCCATACGTGAGAATAATAGCCAATTGCTTATGCTCGTGATTATTTATATCGTAAATATCGCTGTTATGCATATTGTAGAATTAGGCGTAAATTTAGATTTTCCTTACATTGGCTTTATTACTCCTGTCGCTTTAGGTACAGTATTGATTATGATTTTGCTGGAAGCGCCGTTGGCATGGGTTTCGACTCTTATTTTTGCGATCACGGCGAGTATTATTTTTAATAATGAATCCGCTCAGCTTTTTGATTTTCGTTATGGATTTGTTGCTGTGGTTGTGGGTTATGCCTCTGTTTTCTCGCTTAATCAGACAAGTCAACGCATATCTATTCTCCGAGCAGGGATTATCAACTCAGCATTTTCTGTTCTATCGGTTGTAATCCTGTTATTATTAGATAATCATTATACGATTAAGGAAACGACATTCGCTCTCTCCTTTGCAGCAACTGGAGGCGTACTAACAGCTGTACTGGTGATCGGAATTCTTCCGTTTTTTGAAGCTGTTTTTGGAATTCTTTCGCCACTTAAGCTAATCGAGCTTTCTCACCCCAATCTGCCTTTATTGCGTAAGCTGCTCACTGAAACGCCTGGGACTTATCACCATAGCATAATGGTCGGCAACTTATCAGAAGCGGCTGCTGATTCGATTGGTGCGGACGGTTTATTGTGCAGAGTAGGCTCCTATTATCATGATATTGGTAAAACCAGAAGACCCAGCTATTTTATTGAGAATCAGTCGAATATGGAGAATCCGCATGATTCGATTGAGCCAAGCTTAAGTAAATCAATCATTATGGCTCATACACGCGAAGGTGTTGAAATGCTTAAAGAGCACAAAATTCCTAAAGCGATTCGCGATATTGCTGAGCAGCATCATGGGACAACATTGCTTAAATATTTTCATCATAAGGCTTTGCAAAAGCTTGGTGATTCAGGTAGTCAGCTAGCCATTTCAGAAGAAGAATACCGTTATCCAGGACCTAAAGCACAATCCAAGGAAGCCGCTATAGTCGGTATTGCAGATTGTGTAGAAGCAGCAGTTCGTTCGATGAGAAGCCCAACCATGGAGCAAATTGATACGATGGTTGAAAAGATTATTAAGCAAAGATTAGAGGATGGGCAGTTCAATGAGTGCGATTTAACACTTAAAGAATTGACCACAATCAGTAAAGCTTTGCGTGAAGCTTTACTTGGCATTTTTCATTCGCGCATTGAATACCCGAGCGATCTTAAGGAGTGAATGTATAGTGGGATTAACCTTGGAATGGAATAATGAACAGGATGCTTTGGAAATTCAACCAAGCTTGATTGAACAGCTTGAATTGCTGCTTAAATTAGCGGGGCAGCAAGAAAAAGTGGAGATTGGCGAGGTAGCATTGAGTTTTGTTACCGACGAAGAAATTCAACAGTTGAATAAACAATATCGAAATTTGGATCGACCAACCGATGTGTTGTCTTTTGCCATGCAAGAAATGGGCGAAGATGAACTTGAGATCATCTATGAAGAGGAAGCGGAGTTAGTACCCTTGGGGGATATCATTATTTCTATTCCACGGGCTATTGCGCAAAGTGAAGAGTATGGGCACTCTGTGGAGCGTGAAATTGGCTTTTTATTCATCCATGGTTTTTTGCATTTGATCGGGTATGATCATGGAGATGCTATAGCTGAAGCAGAAATGTTCGCTAAGCAAGAACAAATCTTACAGCTGGCTGGCTTAACGAGATGAAAGAGGTCATGCGGTGGCTAAGGAGCTTTCGTTATGCCTATGAAGGGCTTAAATACGCTTTAGCAACTCAGCGGAACATGAAATTTCATTTTTTTGTTTCCTTTGTTACCTTAATTTCAGCGCTATTTTTTCATATTACCAAAGTCGAAATTTTATTCATTATTCTAGCTATCGTTTTGGTTATTATGACGGAGCTGATTAATACAGCCATTGAAAAAACGGTGGATTTGGCTATGCCGAATCAGCATCCAATAGCAAAAATTGCCAAGGATTTAGCAGCAGCCTCCGTACTTGTAGCAGCGGCATTTGCCGTGGCCGTAGGTGCGATTGTCTTCTTTGAGCCGATAAACCGCTGGTTTCGTCAAGGGAAAAGCTATACAATCAATATTACAGCAGAATCTGTATGGCTTTATTTAGCATTAGTTATTGTCACTGTGGTTGTAATGGAGACTCGTTTTTCACATAGCCAAAGGCTAAGACCCAGTCTTTGGATGGCGATTGCCTTCTCACTTGCTACTTTAATCACGATGCTTACTTCGAATACACTTGTTGCCTTATTAGCGTATAGTTTAGCTTTTTTATTTTTGGTTATGCTTTATGAGAAAAAGAATCGTCCTTTATCTGTATCCTTATTTGGTGCCTTAATAGGTACAGCCATTACTATTCTTGCATTTTATTTGAATCGTTAGTTAAAATCGGAGGAAAATCATGTCTAAAAATTTCAAATCAGGCTTCGTTTCCATTATCGGCCGTCCCAACGTGGGTAAATCAACTTTATTGAATCAGGTCGTGGGTCAAAAGGTTGCGATTATGTCGGACAAGCCACAAACCACACGCAATAAAATTCATGGAGTTTATACAACAGAAAATTCACAAATTGTTTTCTTGGATACGCCAGGTATTCATAAGCCGCAATCTAAGCTTGGCGATTACATGATGAAGGTTGCAGAAAGCACCTTTCGCGAAGTCGATGCGATTCTCTTCTTAGTTGATGTTGTTGAAGGAATTGGCGGTGGAGATCGGTATATTATTGATCAACTGCATGAGGTCAAAACACCGGTCATTCTAGTGCTTAATAAAATCGACCAAGTACATCCTGAAACATTATTGCCCGTGATCGAAAAGTACAGCAAGCTGTATGATTTCGCAGAAATTATTCCTATTTCTGCTAGAAACGGGAATAATGTCAATACTTTGTTAGAGCAAACGATGAAGTATTTATGGGAAGGACCTCAGTATTATCCAGCAGATCAGATCACTGACCACCCAGAGCAGTTTGTTTGTGCAGAGTTGATTCGCGAGAAAATCCTTCATTTAACTCGGGAGGAAATTCCCCATTCCATTGCAGTTGCAATTGAGGACATGAAGGTTGAGCCCAATGGTATTGTGCACATATCTGCCATAATTTTTGTTGAACGCGATTCACAAAAGGGCATTATCATTGGCAAAAAAGGTGATCTGCTGAAAGAAATTGGTAAGAGAGCCCGTCATGATATAGAATCGCTGTTAGGCTCGAAGACATTTCTAGAGTTATGGGTGAAGGTTCAGAAGGATTGGCGCAATCATGAACGTGTTCTACGTGAGCTTGGCTTCCGAAACGACTAACTGCCCACTAATTGCATAGCATAGTTCCAGTGATTTTGTATCATCCTAACCATAGTAATCATCATTTCGTTATGGGGAGGAAGCGTGCAAAATGAGAGATTTCACATGGAACTATTTTTCAATGACTGGTGACGTCGATGCTTATTTATTATATAAAGAAATTCATGCAGATGAAGCAGCAGATGAGGCTTCAGATCAAGATTTAATGGATTTAGAGGAAGACGAGTAATGGGGAGATAACGGTGTGCTCTACAAGCTGGAAGGCATTGTCATTCGAAGTATGGATTATGGAGAAAACAATAAGATTATAGCTATTTATACACGCCATAACGGTAAAATGAGTATTATGGTACGAGGCGCCAAGAAAATGAACAGCCGTTTTTCGTCTGTAACACAAATATTTACACATGGTGAATTTGTTTTGTTCAAAACCAGCTCTATGGGAACTTTAAATCAAAGTGAAACTCTTGAATCGCATCGTAAGCTTCGTGAGAATTTGCATATGTCCGCTTATTCTGCCTATGTTGTTGAACTTATTGACCGTATTGTACCGGAGTTAGATGCGAACGAAATGATGTTTGAACAACTCAAAGCCAGTCTCGAAGCCATAGAATCCAATAAGGATCCAGCTATTGTGCTGAACATTATGGAAATGAAAATGTTAGCTATTGCCGGATACCTGCCTCAATTGGATGAATGTGTTAGCTGCAATGCTCATGATGGAGAAATGGGGATCAGCATTACGCAAGGTGGCGTACTTTGCGCTAAATGTTTTTATAAAGACAATCAGCTTTTTCGGATATCAGCGTCAACCTTAAAAATGCTGCGATTATTTCAACGTATGGACCTTCGCAGACTAGGTGCAATTGAAGTCAAAGATGAAACAAAAAAACAATTAAAGCTTATTATGCGCGCTTTTATGGATCATTTTATCGATATTCGTTTGAAAGCTCGTGGGTTTCTAGATCAAATGGATAAATATGAGCTATAGGGAATTTGACAAGCTTGATCTCGATTTGGTATGATGTTCCTCAATTAATTAATTTAATATTACAAGCGCAGCGATGGAAATTGGCATTTCCGGAGTGTTTGGACAAGATTACAAAAGCGGGTTAAGCAGATTTTGTTTAGCCAAGTAGGGTGGAACCGCGGGAGATCATGCTCTCGTCCCTATGTCTGGAATTCAGGCATAGGGACGAGAGCTTTTTTGTGTTTTTATGCTGATATTAGAATGGATAAAAGGGGGCTTATTGGAATGAACTTTCAACAAATTATTTTGACTTTACAGCAATTTTGGGCTGAACAGAATTGCATAGTTGTCCAGCCTTATGATGTAGAAAAAGGCGCAGGGACGCTTAATCCGATGACATTTTTGCGCAGTATTGGACCTGAACCATGGAACGTTGCTTATGTAGAGCCGTCACGCCGTCCATCCGATGGCCGTTATGGCGAGAATCCGAATCGTTTGTATCAGCATCATCAATTTCAAGTCATTATGAAGTCTTCACCCGATAATATCCAGGAGCTGTACTTGGAAAGCTTGAAGAAATTAGGTATTGATCCCCTACAGCATGATATTCGATTTGTAGAAGATAACTGGGAGCATCCCGGATTAGGTGCTTGGGGACTAGGCTGGGAGGTATGGCTGGATGGAATGGAAATTACCCAGTTTACTTATTTTCAGCAGGTTGGCGGGATTGACATGAATCCGATCGCTGTAGAGATTACTTATGGCTTAGAACGAATGGCTTCTTATATTCAAGATAAGGAAAATGTTTTTGATTTGGAATGGGTTGATGGCATCAAGTACGGAGATATCTTCCACCAACCAGAATTTGAGCATTCTAAATATACTTTTGAAGTTTCCGATACGAAGATGCTGTTCACTTTATTTGGCATGTACGAGGAAGAGGCGCGTAAAGCGCTAGAGCAGAAATTGGTTTTTCCAGGCTATGACTATGTTCTAAAATGTTCACACACATTTAACCTTCTTGATGCCAGAGGGGCAATCAGCGTTACGGAACGTACGGGTTATATTACAAGAGTGCGGAATTTATCACGAGCATGCGCAGCTACATATCTCGAGGAACGGGAACGTCTTGGCTTTCCATTGCTGAAGAAAGGAGTGGTTGAGAATGACTAAAGATCTATTATTGGAAATTGGGATGGAAGAAGTGCCTGCACGATTTGTGCGTGCCGCCGTTGAGCAGCTAGCTGATAAAATCAGCAAATGGCTAAATTCAATTCATGTTGATCATAAACAGGTAGAAATCTTTGGTACCCCTCGCCGAATTGCGGTACGTATCCATGAGGTTGCTGAAAAGCAGCAGGATGTGAATGAAGAAGTAAAAGGTCCCTCTCATAAGATTGCAGTGGATGAACAGGGAAATTGGAGCAAGGCTGCACTAGGCTTTGCGAAAAGCCAAGGATCTGATCCTTCTCAATTGTTTATTAAAGAAGTGGCTAATGTTCAATATGTACACGCAGCTAAGCAGAGCATAGGTGTAGCTACAGACTCCTTACTAAGTGAAGGTTTAACATCAGTCATTAGCTCACTTAATTTTTCGAAGAATATGCGCTGGGGTAGTCATGAAATGAAATTTGTCCGACCTATTCGCTGGTTGGTTGCATTGTTTGGCGAGGCTATTATTCCGCTAGAAATGGCTGGTATTGTTTCAGGACGAACAACAAGAGGGCATCGATTTCTTGGGGAGAATGTAGATATTTCGTCAGCTGCTGTTTATGAAAGCTCGCTTAAAGCTCAATTTGTCCTTGCCAACATAGACGAAAGAGAGCAGTTAATCACTAAACAAATTCAAGATTTAGCCGCAGAAAAAGGCTGGACGATTGCAATGAAACCAGATTTGCTGGAAGAAGTTATTTTTCTTGTGGAATATCCAACGGTGCTGTTCGGTACATTTGATCCTGATTTTTTACGGATACCACAGCAGGTTCTGATTACATCCATGCGAGAGCATCAGCGTTATTTTCCAGTGTTAGATGATAATGGCAGTTTATTGCCTTTCTTTGTTACCGTGCGTAATGGAAATTCAGTTGCTTTGGAGCAAGTTGCTAAAGGAAATGAAAAGGTATTGCGAGCCCGTTTGCAGGATGCGCGCTTCTTCTATCAAGAGGATCAGAAGATGTCTATCGAGAGTGCATTGAATCGCTTAGAAACGATCGTATTCCATGAAGAGCTGGGTACTGTTGGTGATAAAGTCAGAAGAATCGTCGAAATTTCCAACGCTCTAGCTCAATTGCTGGAATTAGATAGATCTTTAAGCAGTCAAGTGCAACGAGCGGCAGAGATCTGTAAATTTGATCTTGTATCATTAATGGTTTATGAATTTCCTGAGCTGCAGGGCATTATGGGCGAAGACTATGCACACAAGGCGGGCGAGAGCGACGTGATCGCTAAAGCTATTCTCGAGCATTATCAGCCTAAGTTTTCGGGGGATGCTTCACCTTCAGGAATCATCGGGGCAATTGTGAGTATTGCTGATAAAATGGACTCCATTGTAGGTTGTTTTTCGATTGGCATTATTCCTACAGGCTCTCAGGATCCATATGCTTTACGCAGACAAGCTGCAGGCATTGTTCAAATTCTGATTGACCAGGGATTAGCTGCTAAGCTTTCTGATTTGTTCACAATTGCCATCCAAACTCATCAAAAAGCAGGGTTATTGAAGCGTGGCAGCGAAGAAGTAAGTAAAGACCTTATGGATTTCTTTGCTTTACGGGTTAAAAATGTATTAACAGAGCGGCAAACCCGATACGATATCATTGATGCTGTGCTAGCTGCTGGTTTCGATTCTTTACCGGCAGTTGTTCGAAAAGCGGCTGCATTAACGGATTATGTCCAAACAGCAGATTTTAAAAGTACGTTGGAGTCATTCAATCGTGTAGGTAATTTAGCGGCGAAGGCTTCTGTTTACGAAGTTAATGTGGCTTTGTTTCAAGAACCGGCTGAAATTGAGCTTAATAGCGCATGGAAAGCGACTCATGATTCATTCTTAGAACAATTAGCAAATGCGAATGAAGCGGATGCTTTAACAACATTAAGTAAGCTTAAAGCACCTATTACTGCCTTTTTTGATGGAGTAATGGTGATGGCAGAGGATGAACAGGTTAAGCAAAATCGATTAGCCTTGCTGTACAATATTGCCGCAGATCTTAAACAAGTTGCTGACTTTTCTAAATTAAATAGTTAAAGGAGTCGATTGCTTATGATGTCTGAAGGAATATCAATGCCTGCTATATTCGTGCTTTCCGATTCTGCTGGTGAGACAGGTGAGGCTGTTGTAAAGGCAGCGATTATTCAATTTTTTCCATTGGCTATTAGCATTCGGCGCATCCCTTTTATTCAGAATCGAGCCGGTATTGATATCGCGATAAATTCTGCTAAGGCAGCAAATGGCGTTATTGTATTCACTTTAGTAATTCCAGAGCTAAGGGATTACTTAATGGAGCAAGCCTTTATCCATCAAATTCTATCGATAGATCTTCTTGGCCCCATCATTAGCACTTTGGAAAAGGTATTGGATCGACAAGCTAGACATGAGCCAGGGCTGATTTATCAGCTGGATGAAGATTATTTCAAAAAAGTGGAAGCTGTTGAGTTTGCTGTTAAATATGATGATGGTAAGGATTCACGCGGCATTCTGAAGGCAGATATTATTCTGCTAGGCGTTTCAAGAACATCCAAAACACCACTTTCGATGTATCTAGCACATATGCGATATAAAGTGGCAAATGTTCCTTTAGTGCCGGAATTAAAACCTCCGGAAGAATTGTTCACGATTTCGTCACATAAAATTATCGGCTTGCGGATAAGTACGGAGAAGTTGAATGAAATCCGTAAGGAACGCTTGAAGGCATTAGGTTTACCAGACAGTGCAAACTATGCAAGCATAGACAGAATCGAGCAAGAATCCGATTATGCGGCTAAGCTTATGACTCGCTTAGGCTGTACAGTTATTGATGTATCTAACAAGGCAGTAGAAGAAACGGCAAGCATTATTCAGGATTTATTCCAGAAGCGCGAATAGTTTTTGAAGTTTTAACGAATTTCTCTTAAGAAGCAGGATTTTTTATTTATTCATCGTATATAATATTACGGTACTACTAAAGTAGGAATTCGGTGGATAGCAATGAGACTAACGTCCAAAATTATTGTGGATGCAGATGCATGCCCTGTGAAAGATCAAATTGTGATAGCTGCGGCACCCTTTGAAGTTGAGATTTGGATGGTCGCTTCTTTCGATCATTACTTAGCTCCAAGAGAAGGCGTAACGATCAAACAAGTGGATCGCTCTGATCAATCCGTGGATCTGTATATTGCAAACATGATTAAAGCAAACGATATATTGGTTACTCAGGATTTTGGTTTGGCAACAATTGGATTAGCAAAACGGGCTCATGTATTGTCGAATCGTGGTCAAAGGTACTCAGATGAGACTATAGATTTCCTTCTAGAGAAAAGGCATGAACAAGCTAAAATGAGGCGAGGCGGTAGGCACAGCAAGGGTCCGAGGCCTATGACTTCAGAAGATAGACATAAATTTCTACAAACTTTGACAAAAGTTTTAACTTTCTTGCAGGAAAATGTAACGACTTAGCGAATATTATTACGTGTTAATTTGAATGAAGGTGAATCGAATGAGTAACGGACGTATTCCCGATTCGATTATCGAGGCAGTTCTTAAGCATCATGACATTGTAGATGTCGTTGGTAAATTTGTACACTTGAGTAAACAAGGGCGCTATATGAAAGGACTATGTCCTTTTCATTCGGAGAAATCTCCTTCCTTTACCGTTACTCCAGAAAAACAAATTTTTTATTGCTACGGTTGCCATATGGGTGGAAATGCGATTAATTTTGTGAAGGAAATGGAAGGCCTGTCTTACGGAGAAGCTGTTCGTCAAATGGCGGAGGAAGCTAATATCTCGATTGGCTGGGAAACACCCACTGAGCAACAAACCGAGCTACAGTTAGACAAAGCTAAGTTATTACAGGCTTATGAGCTTTCTACCAAGCTGTATCATCATGTTCTACTCAATACGGTGCAAGGCAAAGAAGCCATGCAATATCTGCGTATGAGAGGGCTAACTGATAAATGGATTGAATTTTTTCAAATTGGATATGCGCCACCTGCTTGGGACACTCTAGCTCAATTTCTCGAAAAGCGGCAATTTTTACTACCGTTAATGGAGCAAGGAGGACTGCTTAGCGCTAGGTCATCTGGCGGCTATGTCGATAAATTTCGTGATCGAATCCTATTTCCAATATGTGATGTAAAGGGAAGGGTGATTGCTTTTGGTGGACGTGCAATGGGAGATGTTCAGCCCAAATACATGAATAGTCCTGAGTCCGTGCTGTTTAATAAAAGCAGCAGCTTATACAACTTCCATCAAGCAAGAGCAGTGATCCGCAAGAATCGCCAGGTTGTATTATTCGAAGGATATGTGGATGTCATTAAAGCATGGGAGGCCGGAGTAACTAACGGTGTTGCTACAATGGGAACTGCATTAACCGAAGAGCATGCAGCACATTTGAAAAGAAATGCAGATGAAGTAGTCGTTTGCTACGATGGTGACAACGCCGGACAGACAGCAGCCTTCAAAAGTATCGCGACTCTGGAAAAAGCACAGCTGCATGTCAAAATCGCCATGTTACCGGAAGGCTTGGATCCGGATGAATACATTGGCAAACATGGCGCAGAAAGCTTTCAAAGAGAAGTAATCGAATCTGCTGTACCCACGATTAAATACAAATTGATTTTTGAACGCAAAAGATTCAATTTGCTCCAGCAGGACGGAAAACGCCAGTATCTGGATGTTGCTATTCGAATGATTGCAGAGCTTCCTTCCGCGATTGATCGTGAACAGTACTCTAAGGAATTGTCAGTGGATTATCAGCTGACACTTGACACGATTAAACAAGAAATGAATGAACATCGGCAAGAATTTCTAAAAAAGCAACAAACGGGGGATAATAAGCATCATTCGTGGAATAATGATATGAATATTGGAAGAGTTTCGAAAAAAGATGCTCCTTTACTGGAGGCTCATCAGGTTGCTGAGAAAAAGCTATTGTCTGCAATGATCCATGATTCGGAGATTGCCACATATGTACAGCAGCGTTTAGATGAACAGTTTAATGTGGAAGCTCACGCAGCTCTTGCTGCTTATTTATACGCCTATTACGCCCAAGGGAACGCACCGGATGCAAGTCGATACATCGCAACCTTACAGGATGAGCAATTGGAAAGTGTCGCCAGCTCGATATTAATGCTGGAAGGCAATGAAGCCAACAATGCTCAAGCAATCGATGATTATATTCGTGTCATTCTGCATTATCCGCAGCTACAGGCATTGGAGCAAAGAAGTCAAGAAGCATTACGTGCCCAGAACGCGGGTGACTATGCATTAGCAGCACAGATTCACAAGGAAATTAGTACCTTAAAACAACAGCTGAAATCGTTTTAGGGATAAGGGAGTGGGAATGATGGCTAACGACCAGCATGCGGAGCTAGAGACAGAATTAACTTTGGAGCAGGTCAAGGACCAGCTGATTGAGTTGGGCAAAAAAAGACTATCGCTGACTTACAAGGATATTGCAGAACGTTTAGCACCGTTTGACCAAGACGCGGAGCAAATTGACGAGTTTTTTGAGCAATTATCTGAAATGGGTATTGATGTGGGGAACGAGTCAGATGAAGACGAAAGCCCGCATAATCCGGAAGATAGGGACAGGGATAGAGAAAGAGATCAAGACGAGTTTAGTTTTGATGATGACTTATCCTTACCAGCAGGCATTAAAATTAATGACCCTGTTCGGATGTATTTAAAGGAGATTGGTCGTGTTCCTTTGCTTTCAGCAGAGGATGAAGTTGATTTGGCCAAACGAATTGAAAATGGTGATGAAGAGGCAAAACGTCGATTAGCGGAAGCAAATCTTCGACTAGTTGTCAGTATTGCGAAACGTTATGTGGGTCGTGGAATGCTGTTCCTTGATTTAATCCAAGAAGGCAACATGGGTTTAATTAAAGCGGTAGAGAAGTTTGACCATACCAAGGGCTATAAATTTAGTACTTATGCCACATGGTGGATTCGTCAAGCTATCACTCGCGCCATTGCGGATCAAGCAAGAACCATTCGAATACCCGTTCATATGGTGGAAACCATCAATAAATTAATCCGTGTTTCACGTCAATTGCTTCAAGAATTAGGCCGTGAGCCAAGTCCTGAAGAAATTGCTAAGGAAATGGATTTAAGTACAGAAAAAGTAAGAGAAATAATGAAGATTGCTCAAGAGCCCGTCTCACTGGAAACGCCAATTGGTGAAGAAGATGATTCACATCTGGGTGATTTTATTGAAGATCAAGAAGCATTGGCACCAGCAGATGCAGCAGCTTATGAGTTGCTTAAAGAACAGCTTGAGGATGTTCTCGATACGTTGACCGAGAGAGAAGAAAATGTACTTCGTTTGCGTTTTGGTCTCGATGATGGGCGTACTCGGACATTGGAAGAAGTGGGTAAGGTATTCGGAGTTACACGTGAGCGTATCCGTCAGATTGAGGCTAAAGCTCTACGTAAGCTTCGTCATCCAAGCCGCAGTAAACGTTTGAAGGATTTCCTTGAATAAATCATACACACGACCTACCCTGCTTGCCTTGCAGTAGTGGGTCATTTTTTTTAAATTACGATGCAATCGGGGTGAAAGAATTGGATGCGGAAAAAAGAAAAACGATTGTATATGAAATTGAGCATTGGCGAAAAAATAAATTGCTTCCCGAGCATTTATGCGACTTTTTATTAAATTTATATTTAGAGGATCCAGCCGATCGACCGAAAAAATGGGGCAGTGTATCACCTGGTTCCATTCGTAACAGTAATTGGAAAGTTTGGTTATTAGTTTTTGGTGGTATCGGCCTTATCTCCTTTATCGTTCTTAATTTTAACTCTTTTCAAATTCCAATGCAAATTTCGATTTTTTCCTTGTTTATCCTGCTTTGTTATATGATAGGCGGTGTTTCTCGTCCGAAAAACCCAACGATTGCTTATTTAGCTTTAGGAGCGGGCTCCATTTTATTATTGAATGTGGGATTATTCTTACTACATAAACACGATGCAGATCCCAAGTTTATTGTGGCATATACCGTAATATGCAGCATAATTTGGATGGTAACGGGAATAACGGCACGAATGCCTATTTTTCATTTTGGCGGCTGGCTTGTACTTATTCTCATCTATGGATGGGTCTTAAATCATAATATTGAAACGTACGATTGGTTAGGCTTGCAAATGAGCTGGGTGCCTGTAAGTATCGTATTAATTTGGTTAGGCTGGCTGTTCCATCACAACAATAAACAAATGGGAGCAGTGCTGCTTCTGGTCGGTTACCTAGTTTGGTTTGTTCCAGATTTGTTTGGATTATTATTTACTGATTTACCGCGAAGTGGATTGCAGCTATCACTGATGCTTCGAATAGTAGTGGCGGGTACAGTGTTATTCTCGTTGCGTAAAAAATGGATAGAGTGGGTAACTTAATGGTTGGATTATCTAAACGTTTATTAACAATAGCTGAGCATGTACCGCAAGGCAGCAAGCTGGCTGATATTGGCTCGGATCATGCATTGCTTCCTGTATATTTGGCACAGAGGGGGATAACAGCCTCAGCAATTGCTGGAGAACTAAATGCAGGTCCTTATGCAGCCGCACTAAAACAAGTTGAAGA
This sequence comes from Paenibacillus psychroresistens, assembly GCF_009728935.1. Classification (GTDB taxonomy): domain Bacteria; phylum Bacillota; class Bacilli; order Paenibacillales; family NBRC-103111; genus Paenibacillus_AC; species Paenibacillus_AC psychroresistens. The sequence continues at coordinate 2,924,313 of NZ_CP034235.1, forward strand.
AGCAGGTCTCAGAAGCTTCATAGAAGTTCGTCAAGGAGATGGCCTTGAAGTTATTGCTTCTGGTGAAGTGGATGTTATTACAATTGCTGGAATGGGCGGACTCTTGATTGTTCAAATCTTGACACAAGGTGTTGCCAAGCTTAATCAAGTGCAACGAATGATTCTGCAGCCTAATGTGGGGGAAGAAGTGGTTCGCCGCTGGTTAGTGGAGCATGATTGGTTTTTGAGTGAGGAATATATTATTCAAGAAGATGGAAAAATCTACGAAGTGCTGGTCGCAGATCGATCTGAACAAGCAAAGGATTTGAATCAGAGCTTGTATCAAGAACGGCAAATAGCAGGAAAAACAGTTAATAAAGAAAGACTCATTGCTATGGGTCCTTACTTACTAACTCAAGCTGATCCAATATGGATTCAAAAATGGCAGGATGAGTTATTTAAATTACAGCGTATTGTGGAGCAGCTATCGAGATCAGAGCTAGAAGCATCGCTTCAGCGTCAACAACAAATTCAAAACGAAATGATCGAAATACAGGAGGTTATAGCATGCTCGCAAAAGGTCAAACCGTCATTCAAATGATGGAGCAGCTTGCCCCTAAGCACTATGCCATGCCCGATGATAAAATAGGCTTACAGCTCGGTACGTTAAACAAGGAAATTAGAAATGTACTTGTAGCTTTAGATGTGACGACTGAGGTAGCTGAGGAAGCCATACGGCTGCAAATTGATTTAATCATTGCCCATCATGCTATAGTTTACCGTCCGCTAAAGCACCTTCAGACCGATACACCCGCAGGTAAGCTTTATGAAAAATTAATTAAACATGATATTGCTGTTTACATAGCACATACGAATTTAGATGTGGCTGATGGCGGAGTGAATGATATGATGGCCGGGGCACTTGGGCTTAGTGGGCTGAGCCATCTTGAAGGTGTTCATACGGAAAAGCTGAAGAAACTAGTTGTTTTTATACCTGAAACACATCATGAGCAAGTACGGGCGGCTGTTTTTAATGCAGGTGCTGGCGGGATTGGACATTATAGCCATTGCAGCTTTAATCTAACAGGCACAGGCACTTTTTTACCTGGTGAAGGAGCACAACCGTTTATCGGAAGGCTTGGCCAAATCGAGTCCGTGACCGAGGTGCGTTTTGAGACAATTGTGCCAGAGGGCATAGAACGTAAAGTCATTCAAGCCATGCTGAAAGCACACCCCTATGAAGAAGTTGCTTACGATCTTTACCCATTGGAGCTCAAAGGACGTACATTTGGGCTAGGGCGCGTAGGCAAGCTTGCAGAGGCATGCACTGTTGCGGATTTAGTAGTGCAGGTTAAACAAGCTTTCTCCGTTGAAACCGTACGAGTTGTTGGAAACCTCCAGCAGGTTGTTAAGAAGATAGCCGTACTTGGAGGGGCTGGCAGTCGTTATATTCAAGCTTCTCTCTTTGCAGGGGCAGATGTATTAATTACAGGAGACATCGACTACCATAGCGCTCAGGACGCTCTAGCTGCCGGCTTGATATTGATCGATCCGGGGCACAACATTGAGAAAATTATGAAGAGCCATGTGGCAGATTATCTAATTAAGCATTTAACTGCTAAAAAATATACGACTAATGTGATAGCTTCGGAAGTGGATACAGAGGTTTTTAAATTTGTTTAAGGTCTGGTCTTTATAGGTCTTGCGATAGGGTTAGATTACTCTGATTTAAGATTTGCCATTTATTTATAGTTGTTTTTAATTCCAAAAATCTGTATAGTGGTAGAATTGGAAAGCTTGACAGACAATCGCTGGCAGCAAAGCTTGCTTTGTTACGAGAGGAAAGTCCGGGCTCCTTAAGGCAGGATGCTGGATAACGTCCAGTCAACGCGAGTTGAAGGAAAGTGCCACAGAAATGGACCGCCGATGGCCGCTGAAGAAATTCATTGTGCACAGGCAAGGGTGGAACCGTGGTGTAAGAGACCACGAGGGAATTCGGTGACTTCTTCCCTGGTAAACCCCATCTGGAGCAAGACCTAAGAGGAACGCAGTAAGCTTCGAGCTTACAACTTTAGCCTGAGGTGCGTTCGGGTTGGTCGCTTGAGCTGCTTAGCAATAAATGGCCTAGATAGATGATTGTCACTTCAATGGTGGGAGGGGAAACCCGTTTGCACCACCGGAAGTACAGAACCCGGCTTACGGCAAGCTTTCCGTACATAGGAACACCAAAAACCGCCTAGATCTTAGGCGGTTTTTTAATTTAAAGCGTCGAAATCGCTCTAAATCAAGTTAAGTGGCCGAATCGTTGGATTTAAAGCGCCGAAACCGCTCTAAATCAAGCTCAGCCGCCGAATCGGTGGACTATTTAGTTTCCTTATGAAAATAAGGAGTTAATTTGATCCACTTGTCGGGAAAACCAGCCTTGCAAAAAATTTGCTGACGATTTTTTTTGTGTTTGTGCGGCAGCTGTAGTGTGCCCTTCTGCTTCTTGTAAAGCTCTAATGACATCAATTTGGCCATATCCAAAATATTTATCTTTACCTGGTGTGCCCAGATCCTCAGCCGTTCTACGCATGATTTCCATTACCTCGGTATTCTTCAGCTTAGGATTAATCGAACGGATTAGTGCAGCTAGAGCAGTCACATGCGGACTAGCCATGGATGTACCTGAGAGTGCTGCATATTGATTATGCGGGTAGGTGCTAGGAATATTCACACCAGGTGCTGCAACCCCAATATAATTGCCAAAGTTAGAGAAAGTGGCTTTCTTCTTCGCATTATCCGATGCCGCTACAGCCAATACTTCTGGATAGGCTGCAGGATAGCCGGGTTCCTCGGTATTGTCATTTCCTGATGCAGCAATCAACACGATGTCTTTATCAAATGCGTACTTAATTGCATCATGTAAGAAATTAGCATCCGCATAATTGCCTAGGCTCATATTGATTACTTTGGCTCCGTGATCGGCTGCCCAGATTATGCCTTGTGCTACATTGTATGTGTTGCCTGCTCCTGTTTCGTCCAGCACCTTAACGGGCATAACTGGATTGTACCAGGTCATCCCAGCGACACCTTCCCCATTGTTGACTAATGCCGAAATTACCCCAGCGACATGAGTTCCATGCCCTACATCATCCATTGGCGGGGAAGCGGGATCAATCACATTATATCCGGGTTTTAAGCGGCCTTGCAGATCAGGGTGATCCAAATCTGCACCTGTATCAACTACAGCAACAATTACATTCTCGCTGCCTTTGCCAACGCCCCAACCTATTGCAGTTTCAATGATAGGCAAGTTCCATTGGTATTTGGAGTACAATAAATCATTGGGCTCATTTACTGAAGGAATTGTTGCTGGATTTTCATTGGTTAAATATAAGTAATGCGGTTCTACATATTCAATATTCCACTTTTTAAAATAAGCCATTAATTGCTTCGCATCCATCGTTGCTGATTGGAATACGTAAGTGTATCCGAGCTTTTTGATTTTTGTTGATTTAATTTCATTTTTGATTTGTTGAAGTTGACTTGCAGTTGGCTGCTTCTTAAATTTAACGACAACTTGATTTTTATGATAATGACTGGTACCTTCGTTTTGATGAGGTTGATCCACCTTTACATCTCGAAGAGTGCTGGAATCTACAGATTCGATTTTCCAGTGGTTATCCGCAGGATAGGGTACGACACGTAAATGTTTCACCTGATGCTGAGCGACTTGAGTAAGAATTTTTTGGTGCATAACTCCAATTAAGGCAGCTTTGTTTGTTGGAGAGGGAACGCCTAATACAAAATAAGTTTGGCCATTCACGATAAGCGGTAGAGATTGATATTCTTTGTGTTGAGCTGTTGACTGTTTAGCAAGCAGCAGCTCTTTTTTGATGTGATTAGTCACTGTGCTGCTCAAACTTCCTACTGATATTTCCTTGTTTTCATTTGAAGACCAAATCAGCTTTGTCATATGAGGATGAGCTGTTATCATTTTTTCAAGCACATCCGTTTGGCCTTGAGTACTTGAGTTGTTCAGCAGCTTTATTTTTTGATGAAAATCCAAAGAACATTGGCTGCGACATAATTCATCAGTAAGCCGAACGTCCGCAGATACTGTTTGCTGTTTTAATTCAATTTCACGCTGTGCGGACATTTTCTGAACGGTTTTCGTCTCATTGGGATGATGATTTCTTGGTAAAATAAATAATCCAAATAAAGCAATACACAATATATAAACCCATTTCTTGGACAACTGGCTTAACCTCCTCAACTTTCAATTTATCAATAGCCTGAGGTTAAGGAGTAATTTTTATTCTTACTTGTAAAATGTACATATTGCAGGTTACTTTTCAGGAGGAATTATGGTACTATGTACACGAAGCCACTGGCTCAATATTAATCAAGCTTATCGTTGGAGGAGATTTTTACATGGCTATATTTAACGTGAAAAACGTTAGCGAATCAACAAGGGACAAATTAAAAGACGCAGTAGAAAAAATGGAATTGTTTCTAAATACGAATTCTTTGACGCAATTGGCTGTCGAAGGGGACGAAGAGACCCATGAATTTTACCGTGGCTATCTGTCAGATACACGGCATTTAATTGTATTTTGTGAGGTTTCGTACGAAAAGCTGGGTGTAAGTCTTCGTCGCCCTAATTTTAATGTAGAGTATGCTGAAAAAGTGCTTTATGAGACGTACCATTCTTGCGTGAACTGCTTTTTCTATCCTAAGAATGAATGTTATTCGGAAGACGGCCGATATGCTTATACGGGACAAGATGCCATTCGCTTTCGTAAAAAGCCGACCCGTGAAGTTCGTGATCTAACCATCGAATTATCAAAGATATTCGAAGAGGTTCGTGAGGAATTAGCTTATTACGAAACGGACTATATTACCCAAAAACGGATGCAAGGCGAGAAAGTTTAACTTATAAATTCATTGTTTCCCAGAAGAGACCTGTTAGGTCTCTTTTTTCATGTGCATAGTCCCTTTATTTTCAGGGGAAAATGTAAGGGGAGGTGATTGAAATGCCAGAGGTTAAGTGCAGTGTAGCGAATTGTAATTATTGGTCAGAGGGTAATAATTGTGCTGCGGATACAATCATGATTGATGTGGATAAGCATGCAGCTACTTCTTTTAATGCAGAATTTGCTGGGGAGAGCTTTGACACAGAACATCAGGATAAAGCGGCAAAGGTTAGGGACACATGCTGCCATACATTTGAACAAAAAAAGAGGAATGCCTGATGAGTGATCTAGAAAACGATAAGGATTCTATAACGCCTTTACCCGTTATACCTACTGCAGTAGGATCACCATCCGTACCATTAGTTGCTGTTCCTGTTCTTCATGATGAAGAATATGCAACTGAGCTGGCAGAGCCCATGGCGCAGCTTTCACATTTCGATGGGATTGCAAAGCCAATAAGCCGTACCTGGGGATGGAGTGCGTTCGTGGTTTCCATTATATCCTTATTTATAATGCCAGTCACGATTGGATCAGCGGGTGTTGTTCTGGGTATCATTGCATTTTTTAGAGGAAATCGTGTGCTGGGCGGATGGTCGATCGCCATTAGCTTGATTTCTATTTTCACATCCTTAGTCTTAGTCCCTAATTATGCCTAAATGCGTGGAACATCCAGACGAGCCCGATTCTTAGGCTTGTCTGTGATACATAAAAAGTGTAGAATAGAAGAGCAAGCTAATAATGGAAATGAGGCTTAAAGCAATGAGTATTGATCCGCGAACATTAAGTCAACTATTGCAGCTTCAAATCTTAGGTAAGCTTAATCTATCATCCGATAATTCATCTATTCCATCAGACGATACTTTAGATAGTTCTTTCAATGATTTATTACAATCTTTGTTAGGCCAATACGCACAAACTCAACCGGCTAGCTCGGATCCAATAAGCACTACATCATCATTGTTAGCTTCAGGTAATTTCGGTTTTTATCCACCAGCTTTAAGTGGACCTTCCTCCTATGATCCTCTAATCGAGCAAGCGAGCAGCCAATATGGAGTTGATTCAAGCTTAATTAAGGCTGTAGTCGATGCAGAATCATCCTTTCAGAATCATGTGGTTTCATCGGCTGGAGCCAAGGGACTTATGCAGCTTATGGATGATACGGCAAGAGGCTTGGGAGTCACAGATTCATTTGATCCTCAGCAGAATATTCAAGCAGGTACACGTTATCTTTCTGATTTGCTTAGGAATTACAATGGCAGTGAATCGATGGCATTAGCCGCTTATAATGGCGGGTCTGGCCGATTAGCACGATTAGGAATTACCAACGAACAACAGCTAAATGAGAAGTATGGGCTGCTTCCCCAGGAAACACAACGATATGTGCAAAAAGTACTTCAGCTGAAAAATAATTACTAATATTCATTTTTTTCTAAGGAAAAGACCGGATGCCGATCTTTTTCTTTTTTAATTTGCAAGGGAGTAGATTTGGATGCTTTATTTGGATTATTGTGCGACCACTCCAATTCTGGATGAAGTTCTAGAAGTCATCACACATGTAATGAAAAACCATTATGGCAACCCATCTTCTTTGCATCGATTAGGTATGGAAGCTGAGATGATCTTGAAGCAAGCGAGAAAAGATATTGCTGCATCATTAGAGTGTAAGCCGAAGGAGATTATTTTTACATCGGGTGGAACAGAAAGCAATAATTTAGCGATAAAAGGTGCTGTTCATGCGGTTGCTGGGGCTAAACGCGGTAAGCATATCATTACGAGTCAAGTTGAGCATCCATCTGTATATGAATGCTTTGCACAATTAGCAGAACAGGGATTTCGTGTCACTCATATTCCGGTTGATCGATCAGGCGGATTCCAGCTTGCGGATGTACAGAATGCGATTGAGGACGACACCATACTTGTTAGCTTAATGCATGTGAATAATGAAATGGGACGAATTCAACCAATTGAAGCTATCGGAAAATGGCTTCGCCAATATCCGAAAATTACCTTTCACGTGGATGCCATTCAAAGTGTAGGTAAGATACCTGTTATCCCACAGCAGCTTGGTGCTGATTTACTAAGCCTCTCAGCACATAAATTTGGAGGGCCTAAAGGTGCTGGGGTGTTATATCGTCGGACGGGGTTGGAGCTTAAGCCAGAAATAGCTGGTGGCGGGCAAGAATTCGGAATGCGTTCGGGAACAGAGAATGTTGCTTTAATAGCAGGGATGGCTAAAGCTTTAGAAATAGCGATTAAGCAACAAGAACAGGATCTGGAAAAGCTTTATATGTTGCGTAAAAGATTAATAACAAAAATTAATGAAATAAATCAGCTAAAGATAAGCGGTTCTGAGAATATGAAGATTATGGCGCCGCATCTGCTTCATTTTTGCTTCCCAGGGATGAAAGCGGAGATCGTTATACATGCTTTAGAACAGCATGGGATTTGTATTTCCACACGTTCAGCATGCGCGTCGGGAAACTTAAAAGCTAGCCGTATCCTATTAGCAATGGGAATGAATAGTGAAATGGCACAAACCGGGCTGAGGGTGAGTTTTTCAGCTAAGCATTCGCTCGATGAGATGGATTATTTTGCAGCTTGTTTACAGCAGGTTGTTCAAGCGCTACAATTACCGATGATAGCCTTAGCGGCTTCCAAACAGAACAATCGAAGAAGGTGATAGCTTCAAATGAAGCCAGAAGTGATTATTGTTCGCCTAGGCGATTTGACTTTAAAAGGTAAAAACCGCTACATTTTCGAGAAAAAAATCCATATACAAATTCAAAAGCTGCTTGCTCCGTATGAGAAAATCAACATAAAAACCGAATTCGCCCGTTTCTATATTGAATTAAATGGTGAATCTTATAATGAGGTTATTGAAGTAATTAAACCCATTTTTGGAATCAGCTCATTCAGTCCTGCAATAAGTGCGGAAATTGATTTAAAAGCGATGCAAACCCGAGCATTAGAGTGGATGCAATCCATAATTTCAAAGCCGCAAACATTCAAAGTGTCCGTGAAAAGGGCCAATAAAGAATTCTTATATGACTCTTTGCAAGTAAGTTATTGGGTTGGCGGTTACATTTTAAATGCTGTGGAAGGGTTAAAGGTGGATGTGAAGCGGCCTGATTTGGAATTAAGGGTTGATATCCGTCAGCATGTAGCTTATATTTTTACTGAAGTGGTTGAAGGCGCTGGTGGTTTCCCGATTGGCAGTAATGGAAAGGCAATTCTCATGCTTTCAGGTGGGATTGATAGCCCTGTAGCTGGCTGGATGGCGATGCGTCAAGGGCTGGAGATTGAAGCTATTCATTTTCACAGCATTCCTTATACAAGTGAACGTGCGAAAATGAAGGTCATTGAGTTAGGCGAACGTTTGGCACTTTATGGTGGGAGACTAAAGGTGCATTTCATTTCATTTGCGGAAATCCAGACTCGTTTGCAGAATGAAGGACAACCTAATTTATTAATAACACTGATGCGACGATCGATGCTTAGGATTACAGAAAAGCTGGCTCAGCAACAAAATGCATTAGGTATTGTTACAGGGGAAAGCCTTGGCCAAGTTGCCAGCCAAACCTTATCAAGCTTACATACGATTGGACATGAGATTAAGCTGCCTATACTGAGGCCACTCATTATGTCGGACAAGTCGACAATTATCCAAAAGGCAGAGCAAATTGGTACATTCGATATTTCCATTCAGCCTTATGAGGATTGCTGCACCTTATTTATTCCAAAAACACCGAGCACCAATCCAAATTTGAAGGTTGTGCAGCGCTTGGAACGTAAAATGCTTTGGCTATTAGAATTCGAGGATAAGGCTTTACAAGAAGATGAGCAAATGGTTTTACAATAAAAATGAAACTTTTTGTCGCTTTGTCCGTATGGATTAGAATGCACATGATTATTAGGGGGATACGGTTTTGGTATTAGATTGGTTTTTATTGTTTTTGCAAATTATGTTGATTAATATTGTATTGAGTGGCGATAATGCAGTAGTTATTGCACTAGCTAGTAAGAATTTACCGATTGAACAAAGACAGAAGGCAATTTGGTGGGGAGCTTTTGGTGCTATTGCACTTAGACTAGTGCTTACAATAGTTGCTGTTCAATTGTTGGAATTGCCTTATATCCAAGCCGGTGGTTCGATTCTGTTGTTATGGATTGCAATCAAGCTGCTGATTGATGACGAGGGAGAAGCTAATGTACGCGAAGCTTCCACGTTAGGCAAAGCAATCTGGACAATCATCCTTGCTGACTTTGTAATGAGCTTGGATAATGTATTGGCAATCGCAGCCAAGGCTGAGAATAATTTGCTCGTAATTATCCTCGGGATTGGCTTGAGCATTCCGATTATTATTTGGGGTAGCACCTTGGTAATGAAGCTATTGCACAAATATCCGATTTTTGTTTATTTGGGAGCTGGGATACTTGGATATACCGCAGGAGAAATGTTTGTAAATGAAAAAAAAATAATGGATCATTTCCATTCGGAAGCTTTGCATTGGATCATTCCTGTGGTTACAACACTAATCGTTCTCGCCGCTGGTATAATTAAAAAACTTACTTCCAATAAAGTTAAAAAATAAAGTTTTGTGCTAAGTAGTCATAATTTAAAAAACGAGATATCCTATAGGATATCTCGTTTTTTAATGGAATTATTCGATTTTATTCTCTGGTATTTTTTAGCCATTTCAGTTAAACTTGTTGATGTAATCTGTCACATCCTGACAACTTTCGGGGAGGAAACGTATGGCGAGGAATAATTATTCGCTTGGCCTTGTGCTTATTGTATTAGCCGTTGTATTGTTACTTGGTAAATTAGGGGTCATTGGTTTCTTAGGCAGCTTATTTTGGCCGATCTTTGTCTTGTTGCCTGGTATAGTATTGCATGTATTGTTCTTTTGGCGGGTTCTTCCAGTCGCTGTGCTTGTCCCAGGTGGAATGTTAGTTACTTATTCCCTGATGTTCTTTTTTTGCAATTTGTTTGGATGGGGCTCGATGGCATATCTATGGCCTGGATTTATATTTGGTGTGGCTGTTGGGTTGTATGAACTGCATATATTTAATCGTAATAGTCCCCGGGGAACATTCACAGCAGCATTTATTCTGGCAGTGATCTCGCTTGTTTTTTTCACAATTGCTTTCTTATTCACGGTAAGTATTTATTTCATCGCATTAATTCTAATCGGAATCGGTGTAGTTATCATGCTTAAACGAAAAAGAACCTGGTAAGCTAAGATTGTTGAAATATTTTTTATTTGCATTTATTTAAAAATTGCTTTATTATGATTACTATATGTGTAGCGTCGGGGCATAGTCCGACGCTTCTTTTATGAAAATATCAGACAATATAAAAACTTATACCTTGTTTGATTCAGAGAGATGATTCATAAATTAAGTTTAGAGAGGGTTTGGAACATGCATTCAAGAGATAAGATTAGAAATATTGCGATTATTGCCCATGTCGATCACGGGAAAACAACTTTAGTAGATAAGCTGCTTCAGCAATCCGGAACTTTTCGTGATAATGAGGCTATTCAAGAACGTGCCATGGACTCGAATGATTTAGAGCGTGAGCGCGGAATTACCATTTTGGCTAAAAACACAGCAATTAATTATAAAGATTATTTGATTAATATTGTGGATACTCCAGGACATGCCGATTTCGGTGGTGAAGTGGAACGTATTATGAAGATGGTTGATGGTGTTTTGCTTGTAGTCGATGCTTTTGAAGGTTGTATGCCACAAACAAAATTCGTTTTACGCAAAGCTTTGGAGCAAAACTTGAAGCCGATTGTTGTATTGAACAAAATCGATCGTCCAAGTGCACGTCCTGAAGAAGTTGTTGATGAAGTATTGGATTTATTTATTGAGCTTGGTGCTACAGATGAGCAACTGGATTTCCAAGTTGTTTATGCATCTGCACTACAAGGTACTTCAGGTAATGAACCAACCGACTTAGCAAGCAACATGCAAGCTGTTTACGAAGTCATTGTTAATCACATTCCAGCTCCTACGGAGAGCGTAGAGTTGCCTTTGCAATTCCTCGTTACTTTGATGGACTATAATGAATATATGGGTCGAGTTGCTATTGGTCGTGTTAATCGCGGTGTAATTAAACAAGGGCAGCCTGTTGCTGTTATGACTCGTGATGGTAAAATTAAACAAGCTCGGATTGAAAAGCTATTCGGCTTTCAAGGCTTGAAAAGAATTGAAATTGAAGAAGCTGCAGCGGGCGATATTATTGCCATTGCCGGTATTAGAGAAATCAATATTGGTGAAACCATTGCAGATCCAAACAATCCAGAAGCATTACCGGTTCTGAAAATTGATGAGCCAACTTTGCAAATGACTTTCTTAGTTAACAACAGCCCTTTTGCAGGTAGAGAAGGGAAATGGGTTACTTCACGTAAATTGCGCGAGCGTTTGTTCAACGAGCTTGAAACCGACGTTAGCTTAAGAGTAGATGAAACAGATAGCCCAGATTCATTTGTCGTTTCAGGACGCGGTGAATTGCATTTAGGTATTTTGATTGAAAACATGCGTCGTGAAGGCTTTGAATTACAGGTTTCCAAGCCTGAAGTTATTACACGTATGATCGATGGTCAAAAGATGGAGCCAGTTGAGCGTCTTCTTATCGATGTACCTGAAGAACACATGGGTACAGTAATGGAGAGCCTTGGAAGCCGGAAGGCTGAAATGGTTAATATGATCAATAATGGTACAGGACAAGTTCGTTTAGAGTTCTTGATTCCAGCTCGTGGATTGATTGGTTACCGTACGAATTTCCTAACATTAACACGTGGTTATGGTATCATGAACCATGCATTTGATAGCTATGGTCCTTACTATGGAAGCAATGTTGGTGGACGTCATCAAGGCGTTCTTGTATCAAGCGAAACGGGTGTTTCCACACTTTACGGAATTCTATCCATTGAAGATCGTGGATTATTATTCTTGCAGCCTGGTGCAGAAATCTATGAAGGAATGATCGTGGGTGAGCATACTCGTGATAATGATATCGTAGTTAACATTTGCAAAGAAAAACAAGTAACGAACATTCGTTCAGCGAATAAAGATGACACCGTACGGATGAAAACTCCACGTTTATATGGCTTGGAAGAAGCTTTGGAATATTTGAATGATGATGAATATTGCGAAATTACACCAAAGTCCATTCGGATGAGAAAGAAATATTTGAACAAAAATGAACGCGAGCGTTCAGAGAAAAGCCGTAAAAACTCAGAAGTTAACGCATAATATAATCCGAAATTCGTGAGGTTGATAAAATGGCTGCCATAACTGAATGGCTCAACGTGCATTATGTGGTGACTTATTTTATCATTTATGTTTTTATGGCTTATGTTTATACCAAGGTATTTAAGGTTCGCAAATTGCCAATCCTTAAAGAGTTAATTATTTATCTAGTAATTGGAGTGGGAGCCATGATCTTGGCTTCCTTCCAGCTATTGCTTGAGTTACCTATTGTCTACAGTCTAACAGTAGCTATTCTATTGATGTTCATGGTTCGAATACGTTATTTCTTTGAGAAAAGACAGAAAAGGTGAGCCTATGGCACATTTTTGGTTAACGCCTTTAATAAGTAAAGAGCCTTTAATTTTGGGAGCTGACCGTTTCAAATGCTTGCCAGTAACAGAGCTAGCACTGTTTCGACAAGCTTTGGATGCTGTTCATCCTTGGTTATTACCGCTTTTTAAAGCAAATTTATTATTAAATGACAGCTTAGATGATAGCTGTGGAATAGATGGCGATGAACTCACCTTGTCCTTGGCGGAAGCCGAGGACATTGTCTTTGACGGGATGCCCTACGAATTATCGCATTGTGCGGATAATTTTCTGGAACGGCTGTTAAAGATTGAACAAAGTCAGCTTGCGCTTGTAGAAGCAGGTGCTGCGGATGAAGAACTCTGGACTACATCCCAACAGCTTTGGCTTGCTCAGATGAATAATTGGCTTGCAGCCGGTATGGAAGTTATTATAATTCGAGAGGAAGAATACTAATGGTACTGCAGGATGCACTATTTAATTGGTTGCAAATGAAGATTGTTTCGGATGCCCGTCCTGATGATGGTGCAGCTAAAGAGACCTTGGATTTTTTTGATATTATATTGACAGAAGATCATCATCTCTCTGAAATTGAAGTTGTGGTGGAAGAGGAAACCAAGCTCTATATTAAATATACAGTCGATGGTGAGAGCAAAAAGCAATTATTTGATCGTGAACGTGCAGAGCAATTATTAACGGATATTAATTCAAACCCGAAGTACAATTAATGCGAATGACATTGGTTGAAGCAATCAGACTATGTTATACTTAAGTTGTTAACGGTCATTTGTTGCCCGTTATTAGTAAAAAGTAATTAGTCAGTTTATCTACTTCCGAGGGAGGTTCATGGATGGCCGAAACGTTAACAGGATTATCAGAGCCTTTATTCACCGCATTACAGAATGAAATTATCGCTTTACTCAGTACAATTGATGCTGAAACTGGGGCGCCAAGTACATCAGCAGTTTCCTGGTTGTATGCCACTGAGCCGAACACATTGCGTTTTGCTATTGATCAACGCTCACGACTAGTTACCAATATTCGCAATAATGAATTGGTTAACGTGACTGTTTTTGCGGACGGAAGCGTTTATGCGATTTATGGCTCTGCCCGCATCATTGTTGATGCACTTGAGGCAGTACCTTTCAAGCTTGCTTGCGTCGATATTACAATCAGCGCGGTTCGTGACGCTATGTTCTATGGTTCGCGAATATCTGTTACACCTGAATATGAGAAAACCTATGATAAACGGGCGGCAGAAAAGCTGGACGGTCAGGTTTTTGATGCCATGAAAAAAGCCTAGGTTTGCTCGCGCAACTAGGCTTTTTGCTTACTTTGCATGATTTGTGTTTGGTGGTGTGTAGGTTTTAGCATTAATGTCTTTAGGAAGCTGAGGCATGATTCTGCCAATAATTTTACCCAATTCATCGGCAAATCCAGCAATAGGTCTACCCTTCATTATCTCTTGTCGAATATTGCTTATGCGTCGATCCAAGTCCATGTCCGCAGTAACAACGGCGTTAACACCGTGAGGATCTTTACGTAAAGCTTCAGCTACAGAATATTTAATATTGTCTACACGTGAACGGGGTAAATCTTCTTTGACATCAATACCGACGATGGCCGTTTTACCCAGAATTACACAATGAGCGTGCTGTACATTTGGAATCGAACTGGCTAGCTGCTCAAGATGCTTTACAATTTGTTGGGACTGGAGTTTATTGTTGTTCTCGGGGACGGTTTGTTGAGCACGGATTTTACCATTTGGTGATTGGTTTTGCTGAGGTGTTGCCCCGTTGTGGGCCACGCGACTGCATCCAGTAAATACAAGCAAGCCAATGATAATAGTAAGGAGGGTTCGCATTTGCACTGTCCTTTCTTCTTATTGATTCTTAGCGGTATTTTGTCCTAACTCATCTACACTATGCATCTTAATAGCCGCAAACCAAATTTGGGAGGGACTCTAAATGAAAAAAATATTTGTCTTAGACACAAACGTATTGTTGCAGGATCCTAATGCGGTGTTTGCTTTTGAAGATAATGACGTGATTATTCCTGCTATAGTTCTGGAAGAAATTGATTCTAAAAAAAGACTCGCTGATGAAATTGGGCGAAATGCACGGTTTGTCTCACGTTTATTAGATGGTTTTCGGGCGCAAGGCAAGCTTCATGATGGCGTACTATTAGAAAATGGTGGAACACTTAAGGTTGAATTGAATCATCGCAGCTTTGAGAAAATGCAAGAAACCTTTGCTGATATGAGCAATGATAATCGAATTATAGCGGTTGCTTTAAACTACGCTCATGAAGAGATGGGAAAGACAGATCCTAAGCCTGTGATTGTTGTCAGTAAGGACACATTGGTGCGTATTAAAGCGGATGTGCTTGGTTTGACAGCTCAGGATTATTTATCAGATCGCATTGTATCACTGACCGATATGTATGCCGGCTGCTTGACCCTATTAACTCATCCTGCCATTATAGATGAATTCTATTCGTACAGATTTCTTAGCGTAAGCAGTCTGCAATTAAGCTATAAATTACATCCTCATGAATTTGTTATTCTGAAGGATGAATTGGGCACTTCGAAATCAGCTTTGTTGAAAGTAAATGCAGATGGCAAAAGATTAGAGCCTTTGTTTCTCAGCAATGATCCTATATGGGGGATTGGTGCTCGTAATGTGCAGCAGCGAATGGCATTGGAATTACTTTTGAATGATGAAATTCCATTGGTTACTTTAACAGGCAAGGCAGGAACGGGGAAAACATTGCTTGCACTTGCTGCTGGATTAATGAAAATTGAAGATGAGCATAAATATAAGAAGATGTTAATTGCCCGACCTGTTGTCCCTATGGGGAAGGATATTGGGTATTTGCCAGGTGAGAAGAACGAGAAGCTGCGTCCTTGGATGCAACCGATATTTGATAACCTTGAATTCTTATTCGATACTAAAAAAACAGGAGATATTGAGAAGATCCTTGCAGGGATGGGCAGCATTGAAGTTGAGGCGCTGACCTATATAAGAGGGCGATCCATTCCAGGTCAGTTTATCATCATTGATGAAGCTCAAAACCTATCGAGGCATGAAGTGAAAACGATTGTCTCGCGAGTTGGTGAAGGCAGTAAAATTATTCTCGTTGGCGACCCAGATCAAATTGATCATCCTTATCTAGATGCTTCAAGCAATGGACTCACTTATGTAGTGGAACGGTTTAAGAATGAATCCATCAGCGGCCATATAACACTCGAGCGTGGAGAACGTTCTAACCTGGCTCAGCTAGCTGCAGATTTATTGTAATTATTAATAAAGGCTAGCCATCACGGTCCTAATCGGATCGGAGGCTAGCCTTTTATCTTGGCAGATCAAACTCTACCGAACATCCATATGCAATTGCAATTCTTTCAATTAATTCGATAAATTGTAGATCTACCACAAAGTTAAGAATATTATCATCTAGGAAACGTGCTAATAAGTGTTCTTCCATTTGCAACAAAGCATTTTCTGGGTTGGATTGAGCGTTCTGAATAACTGAAAAGCGAAACGTGCTTACCAAGTGAGCATAAAGATAATGTCGCTCTGCACGACTTGTAAAACCATAATCAGAGAATGCAGGGAACAGATAACTATCGGAAGGGATAAGCAGTAATTGCATTTCTTCTGATGGTATATGATAGTGTTCTAAGAGCTCTAGCACCGCATCACGTTCCTCTATGGTATTGAGCACTAACAATTCCTTATCGCGATCAAATAAGCTTACACGCTGTGCTAACCCTTTTACAATCTGAGCGTAAAACCCAGGAAGCTTGCCTTCCGGCATGTCCAGCATTAAACCAATTTTAACCATAATTAACTTTCCTTTCTTAAATTGCAATTTCAACATCAAATAAAAATTGGCATTGCACTCCATATATTTGTTATGATTAAGCTATAAATGAAATGCGCAAAGGAGTATTCAGCCTTGACCAGAAAACGAAGCTTACTTATGCTTTTTATCATATTTGGACTTTCAATCATTCTCTTGTCGCAATGTACCAAATCCGTTCAACAGCCCGAAAAGACAATAACAGATAAAGTAGTAACAGGTGTAGGTAAGAATAACGATACCACTTCCATATTGGAAAGCCAAACATTGAAGGTTACCGTTTCGATGCAGCCAGCGGAGTTTGCCTTGTTACAGAAGCAATCAGATGAATATACAAAAAATAATGAAGATATACATGTTGAATTGAAAAATATACCGGATGGTTATTCTGAATTAAAAAAGGCGAACCAAATGGGGGACGCTCCTGACTTAATGCTAATGGACAACCTTTGGGTAAATGAGTTTGCTGCGCTTGGGTTTCTGCGTCCAATAGACGAGTTTTTTACTGGTGAACAACAGTCTAAAGGGATAATGACTTTAATGAATCAAGTGAAATGGAATGGTTATATGTGGGCAATACCTAAGGATGTTGATCCCTACATACTAGTTTGGAATAAAGATATAGCCAAAGAAAACAAATGGCAGCATGCTCCTGAATCCGCAGAAGAATGGATAGCCTGGAATAAAACATTAATGCATCCGGAGCTCGGTAAGTTCGGGATATACATAAATCC
This sequence comes from Paenibacillus psychroresistens, assembly GCF_009728935.1. Taxonomy (GTDB): domain Bacteria; phylum Bacillota; class Bacilli; order Paenibacillales; family NBRC-103111; genus Paenibacillus_AC; species Paenibacillus_AC psychroresistens. The sequence goes on from NZ_CP034235.1 coordinate 2,941,420, forward strand.
AACTGACCCTTACGCTATTCTATCTGTGCTATCTTCATTTACAGATGAACCCTCTCAAACTAGCTATTTAACGAGCTTGAGGGATCCGCTTATCATCAAAAAAATTGAAAGCTTTTTCGTTCCTCAAGAAGAAATCTATAATGCAGCGCTGCTTAAACAGAATTATCCAGCATTTTCAGCCAATACGGATCCGTGGATATTGCTTAGATTAGGAACAATAGCAGCAATGGTTACAACTGTTTCTGAATATAAAGAGCACGAGAGCAGCTATATTGAGCTGGCTGCACTCAAAACAAACAGCTTGGCAACCTATGAAACGATAAACAATGGGCTTCTAAAAGGAAGAAGCTACGCCATTTCATCTCGATCCAAAAATGAAATTCTGGCAATAAACTGGATTAAGGAAATGACATCGGTTGGAACCGATCTAATTGTTTGGGACGAAGCTAAGCTATTACGCTCCATCCCAACGGCTTACCTAGCAACACCCATCTCTAATGATGCGAATTCTAATTCGTACAGTTGGCTAATTAATCATGGCAAAGCACTTCCAGTTGAGCCCGAGACGAATAAGAAAATAAGCACCTTCAAGAATGAATGGAATCAGGTTTGGCAAGGGAAGCAAAACTTCAGCAGTTTCTTAGAGAGCAGCGCAAAACTTTGGATAGAAAATAAGAGCAGCTTTAGTTATCTTTCACCGTAAGTGTAACCTTCATCTTCAAAGTTAATAGGCCGTCCTCGGTTGTTACTTCAACAGCCTGCAATAATCCTTGGGAATGATCCTGCACAGAAAGACTAAGATCAAATTGCTCCTCCATAAAACGCCTTGTTGTTTCATCGAGAATATTCTCCGTTGAGCCTGCTTCTCCAAGATGATCGTTGTAGCCCAACTCATCTACATGGAATTGCAGGCGATTTGGTTTCTCCTCAACCGTATAATGGCCTTTAATGGAAGCTTGAATATCGCCATCTTTACCAACCACACTATACATGCCATCTTTGAATTGAAAAGTGAGGTTTTCAAATAGCTTATTCTGGCTGCGGAAGAATTGGGTGAAGTCTTGATCGCTCACCACAAAGGTAGTTCCCTTAATATATTTTGCTCGCTCTTCTTTCAGGGCATGGTTAACAAAAACCGGCATGACCTCAGAGATTCCTTTAAAATATTTCTCGAAGAGCGGAACGACCTTCTTTTTAAAAGTAGTTTTAAGATCTTCAATTTTTACTAAGATAATCGCTGCTTCTTCTTTAGGGATTTGTTGAATTTTGGCATCCACTTCTTTTTGCAGGGCTATATTACGATCGCGCTGTTCGATAAAAGCTGCCTTTACTTGACGGAGCTGGGTTTGAGTTTGGACCAATTGGTTCTGCAGTGTTTTTAAGTCTGTTAAGGCTCCAGCATAATTATCTAATAACCTATGGTCATTAGAGATAATCATACTTAAATAATCGTAAAGAGCTAGCGCATCTGCAAAGGATTTAGCCGTAAACAGCAAGGTCCAGATCGATTCCCGCTCGCCCATATAATAAGCTCGCAAAACTTTACCTGCATGCTCACGGGTATCAGTTACTTGTTGATCTTGTTCAACTAATTCCACTTGGGTCGTTTCAATTTGTTTGCTAACCGCTGTATCCTGTACCGACAAACGTCCAATTTCTTGATCCAATTGCACGATAGTTAAGCTTTTTTTAAGCAGTTCTTTGGTTTCATCTAAGGTGGGGTCGGCTAAAGCCTGCGCAGAAGAATAAACGAATAAGAATAAACAAATATAAAGGATCGTACATGTACGCAGCAGTCTAATCATACTTTCTCCTTGAAAAAATTTACTTTTTAGGAGCCACTAGCTTTAGAATGTCTTCAAAGGGCTTTATTTTGCTAGGAATTGGCTTTGTAAAGGCTGGATTTTTATTAATTTGATCATAAGTTTGTTTGAGATTCAAATGATGAGTGGCAGTTGCTCCTGCTGCATCCTTAATCGAAAAGCTTAAATTAATTTGCTGTTCACGAATAAAGCCTTCGATATCAGTAATTAACACTATGGAGCTGGGCATTTCAATAAGCACGGATTGGAAATTAGTTTGATTCAGTTTATCCGCTTGATCCTTGGATAGAATTCCACTTGTTTGTAAAGTGCTGATTATTTTGGGAAGCTTGGACTGAAAGACAGTGGAGATTGCCGCTTTATTCTTATCATTTACTGTTACAGTTAGTGAAGTAGCCTTACTACCGTCGGGCAATGTAATTTCGTCTGCGGATTTCTGGAACCAATCTTCCTGCATATCATCCATGATTAGCTTGGAAATTGTCGAGGAAATTTGTGAAACGTTTTTCAAGCTATCAGGTGACAATGCACTTTTGGAATCCGTCGCGGTTCCGAGCTTAGTTAAATCTATGGCAAAATATTCATCTTTTTGGCTCAAGACTGGAATGTTCATATAGAGTTTGTTATCCTTGAGGATAATTGGCAGGTCTAATGCGGTTCCTAGTAGAGCAGGTGTAGCTTTAAGATCGACCTCAAGCTGCACAGGCTGCGTATTGGCAACCCCTTTAAATTCTATGCGGCTGTTCTGCAAAATACCCAATAAATTTGAGGTTATCGCATTGCTATCCTTGGTTTGAGGGATGATATTGCCTAGATCTATATCGGCATTTCCAGCAAAAACGTAGTTTTTCATCTCAGCTTGTTTAGTTATAGAAGCTTGGGCAGCTTCCTTGTAGTGTGTTGGTTCTTCTTTGCAGCCTGTAAGCAAAACACCGAGCATTAAAACAGATAAAGTCAATTTGGTTTTATACATAAATGTAGGATCTCCTTTGTAGTTGTTGAAGCACACTCAATTATAACGGTTCTGTATGCATTTGTCTTTAGGGAATGGGAAGCATTTTCAGAAAATACTCAAGGAGTGTCAATAGTGGGAACAATGGAGTCTAATGAAGAGTTGGTACAGCTGATTCGTCGAGAAATAGAACAAAGTGATGTTAAAGCAATTTCGTTTCGCCAATTTATGGAGCTTTGTTTGTATGCTCCAGAGCTTGGTTATTACACGGGTACACGCTCTAAAGTAGGCAAAAAAGGCGATTTTTATACAAGTTCTTCGATTGGCAGCTTGCTCGGTGAAATTTTAGCCTGTCATATGGTGAAAAAGCTTACTGAAAATACAAGCGAATCGTATGAAATAGTCGAGTGGGGGGGAGGCAATGGACAGCTTGCCCAGCAGATTTTGCATAAGCTCCAGGTTGATTTTTCGGAATTTTATCGACGATTGCATTTTATAGAGATTGAGCGAAGTGAATATCACCGTGAACTACAAAAGGTGAATCTGCAACAGCATCTGGACGTGATTAGCTTCTGGTCTCCGGAGCAATGGAAGGAACAGGGGAAGCGAACGGATACTTATATTTTCTCTAATGAATTATTAGATGCATTTCCTGTTCATCGTGTTCGTTATAAAGCTGATCTGTTATATGAATTGTTTGTTGGCTGGGATGAAGCAAAACAGCTTTTTTATGAATGTGAGCTGCCTTGTGAGAATGTTCAGCTATTGGCTTACTTGAAAAGAGATAATATTGTGCTGCATGAAGGACAAACCGCAGAGATCAATCTGGCAGCAGACGAATGGCTTGCTGAAACAGCTAACTGGCTTGAGGCTGGTCATTTAATTACCATTGATTATGGTGATATCGCCAGTGAAATTTATGCAACTCATCGTATGCATGGTACTTTGCTGTGCTATAAAGATCATCAAGCATATGATAACCCTTATATTCATGTGGGAGAGCAGGATATAACGGCTCATATCAACTTCTCTGCATGTATTCAATCGGGTTCAAAAGCGGGTATCCAAGAGTCAAAGCTTCTGACTCAGAAAGAATTTCTTGTACAGGAGGGTATTCTGGAGCTGCTGCAAAATGATAATTCTCGCGATCCCTTTGGTCCAGTAGCCAAAAGAAACCGAGCGATTCGCCAGCTTCTGCTTGGTGATCAAATGAGCGAGCTATTTAAAGTGCTTCATCTAACTAAACGATAAAAAACGCTCCGTCTGAAAAGACGGAGCGTTTTTCCTTGGTTATATTCTGTTTGAAGTGACTGTTTATATAGGCATTTTGAAGAAGGACCAGTATGTAAATCCTGTAAAAGAAAGGACCATATAACCCCAAAACATTAATATATACGTACGCTCAGACAAATTCATATAACCTAATACTACGAATAGAGCAGTCTGGAAAAAGAAAATAAAAGCCATCGGTATTAGATCACCGGCAATTGCCATAAGGCCGATTACAAGTGTCCAAAAGCCAAGAACGCGAAACATGCGTGCCACGTTGAAATCCCCCTCTCTTTACTACGGTCAATTAACTGACTTCATTATACCTTTTGGAATCTGGACTGTAAACGAAAAAGCTGTGTCCAAATCTAAAACTTTTCTAAATATTAGAAAGTATCAGTTTTACCGCTTTTACTTCTATTATAACCTTTTCATTCGAAATCATGTATGGACTTCGTAAAAAATGGATATACCAAATAGTATCAAATAGATTCTATGAACTCTATTATGGGCATAAAGATAAGATAACGGTAACAAAACGTTATTCATTCAGGTCGGGAGGTATGACGATGTCAGCAGTTAGGCAAGATGCGTGGAGCGATGATGATGATTTAATCTTAGCAGAGGTGACCTTGCGGCATATTCGTGAAGGGGGCACTCAGCTATCGGCTTTTGAAGAGGTGGGTGAAAGAATTGGTAGGACATCTGCCGCTTGCGGCTTTCGTTGGAATAGTTATGTTCGTAAAAAGTATGAACCTGCCATACAAATTGCTAAGGCACAGCGCCAAAAGCGCAACCAATTGAAAAGACAGACCGTTTCATCCCTTCAAGGAATGAGCACCATTTCTTCTGTTTCCACTATGGATATTTCGGACTTAGTACACTCAAGAAACGAAAGAAACGAGAGGATCGATCGAATAGAGGGGATGACAGATGAAACTATATCCATTGAAGCCGTTATTCGCTTCTTGCGGCAGTGGAAATTAACTTATCAAGATATGACCCGGCATACGAGAAATCTCGAGAAAGAACTGCATGAAACGCAAGAACAAATGGATCGAATTAAAAAAGAAAACGATCGTTTGAACAAGCAATATAATGTAGTAGAAACGGATTATCGCGTGGTGAATGACGACTACAAAGCACTCATCCAAATCATGGATCGAGCCCGCAAGCTGGCTTTTTTGGTAGAAGAGGATGAAGAAAACAAGTCTCGTTTTAAAATGGATGCTAACGGTAATTTAGAAAGAATTGAATCTTAAGCTGCAAGTTGATCTTTGCCTTTAATGGCAAAGGTCTTTTTTATGTGTAAATATGCTATATTGAAAAAAAGAGAGAATGAGGTGCATCCCGTGCGGATCAGAATAGTTGGGGCGGGAGCGCTAGGCTTGTTATTTGCGAGTAAAATTGCTGCAACAGCTGCTATAGTAGATTTAATTACTCATACACAAGAGCAAAGTGATTTACTGACAGCAAAAGGTATACTAGCAGTCTCTTCCCAGGAGGAGATTGTTTATTCAGTTGATGCATTTTCCATGCATACTATTACAGGGGCTGCTGAGTTATTGGAGCCAGTGGATTGGTTATTTTTAATGGTGAAGCAGAAAGATATTACAGCTGCCTTATTACAGCAACTGCTTCTATTAGTTACTCCGACAACTCGAATTGTCTGCTTTCAAAACGGGATAGGGCATATGGAGCTTTTAAAGCAACATTTCTCAAATGATCGCTTATATGCAGCCATAACAACGGAAGGTGCATTGAAGTTATCTGCTGCTTCTTTTAGACATTCGGGGCACGGAACAACTTGGATTGGGCGTTTAGAAAATATGTCTTCAGATAGTGTAGAATGGGATGAAGCTGAAATAATCCTGCAAACTATGTTGATAGAAGCAGGATTTAACGTATTTTTGTCGAAAAAAATAATTAGCAACATTTGGAACAAGCTTTTAATCAATGCTGTAATTAATCCGCTGACTGCTATTCTCCAAATTAAAAACGGCGCATTGCTTGAGTCTTTGTATATTAAGGATCTAATGTCGGTGCTTTTTGAAGAAGGCTGCTTGGTGGCCAGGGCTGCTAATATTACAATCGCAGATAATCTGTGGGAGCAACTGATACATGTATGTGAGAAAACGGCTGAGAATCAATCTTCCATGTTGAAGGATATATTGGAAGGGAGAACCACGGAGATAGATTGGATTAATGGTGCGTTAATCCAGTATGCGAACCAATATAAATTGGCATTGCCTACGCATCAAGCCTTTTATAAGATGATTAAACATTTAGAAAGCAGGTGATCCAAATCGGTTTTATTACTTTTATAGAGAATATTTATAAAGCTTTAGCTTATATTCCTCATTTATCCTTTCTCGTGATTTGGTTCATCATTTATTTCATAAAAAAAGACAAGAAGAAGACTACACGCTTGGCAATTGATATCACAACAATCTTGTTGTTAGGTACTGTAGCGATGCAGATGAATAAGCTTTTTAATTCCTGGTTTGGTTTTTGGTTCATGCTATTACTCCTTTTGCTGATCACTGGCTTTATTGGCAGGCAGCAAAATGATTTAAGAGGTTTTATCCATTTTCCAAGGATTTTAAAAATTATCTCGAGAATTGGGTTTGTTGTATTATCATTCTTTTACGTAGTATTATTGCTAATAAGCTTAGTGTAAGAAAAACTAACAAATTTGTAGGGGGTTTCATTCATGGAAGTACATAACTTAATGGAAGATATTGTGAAGAATTGTTTGAAGGAATTAATGAATCATAATAATCGAGCAGCGGAAATAGATGAAAAAAATCAAAGTGATATTTTGGCGATTACGCTTAATAAGCTTCCATCCAAATATGTGGCTACATCACAAGGAGAGATGCTCGCAAAAACACAGTTGCGTTCTCAGGTGGAGACAGACGTTTATCGAGAATTATCACTCGCTATGGATATTGTGCTTAAATCTTCAAGGAATTCTGTATTCGATGAGAAAAATGGATAATAGTCCTAAATTCGTTTAAAGACAAATATTTAGATCGTATTCCCTTAACCTTTTTGGTCAAGCGGAGTGCGATTTTTTTATTTTCTGAGAAGAAGCTGCTAAAAATGCATTTATTTGCATGAATTGGTATTAAAAAATTGGTTTTGATTCAAACTAACTATACTGGGTTATATATAACAAGCTGAGAATCATAAAACTCATGTTATATTTCATAACATCATTATGAAAATTTATCCAAATTAATGATATTTATATTACATTAAATGTAATGGATTATTGTAACTGTAAATAATGTTAAATTAAATGTATGGATTTTATGGATATTTGGATGTATAATCGTTGAATGGGCAGTAGTGAAATATTGCAAACGATGTTGTGAACATATGTTCAAGTAAATTCGTGAACATTGGTGCAAGCGTATGCGCAAACTTCTGTCACAACAAAATTTGGGGAGGCAAATGTATGAATTTCAAGAAAGGCATGACAACAGCGATTGTAGCTGCACTAGTGGGTACTTCGTTGTATGGTTGCAGCAGTAAAAGTGAGACAAGCGAATCAGCAGCACCAGCTTCACCAGGAGAAACAGTTGCAGCAAGCGCTGCACCAGAGTCAACAGGACCAAAGGAACTTAAAATGAATTATCGTGCTGATCCTCCCGCTTTGGATGTTTCCATCGCAGAAAGCTCAGCTTCGTTTACATTCTTAGGGGCTATTAGCGAAGGCTTGTACCGTTTGGACAAGGATATGAAGCCAGAGCCGGCACTTGCTGCTAAGGAGCCAGAAATATCTACTGATGGTTTGACTTACACGATTACTTTGCGTGATGGAATTACATGGGCAGATGGTACGCCAGTAACAGCTAAGGATTTTGTTTACTCTTTCCAAAGAACTTTAGATCCAGCTACAAAAGCTTCTTATGCTTTTATGGTTGCATGGATCAAAGGTGGTAACGATATCCTTTCAGCTAAAACGCCAGAAGCAGTTGAGACAGCTAAAAAAGCATTAGGCGCTGTTGCAAAAGATGAGAAGACTTTGGTTATTACTTTGGAAAGACCAATTGCTTACTTTACAGGTTCCCTTGCATTCTTAAACTTCTATCCACAAAAGGAAGAGTTTGTTAAAGCACAAGGCGATAAGAGCGGTGCAGATGCAGATAAAGTATTGGGAGCAGGACCATTTAAGCTTACTAAATGGGATCATGACCAAACATTGGTACTTGAGAAAAATGATAAATATTGGGACGCAGCTAATGTTAAATTAGATAAAGTCACAATTAATATCGTTAAAGATTCTAATACTGGTTTAAACCTATATGAAACAGATGCAGTTGATTACACCGATATCAAAGGTGACCAAATCACGGCATATAAAGAAAAGAAAGATTTAAAAATTAAAAGTGAGCTTGTAACAGGTTACTTGAATTTTCAACAAACTAAAGTACCTGCATTCAAGAACTTAAAAGTTCGTCAAGCCTTGACCATGGCTGTTGATCGCCAAGGGATCGTGGATACAGTACTTATGAACGGTTCTGTTGCTTCAACAGGATATGTTCCAAATGGTTCAGCAGATGGCAACAATGCAGAATTCCGTAAGGTAGTAGGAGATACAGAAGTACCATTCGATGCAGCTAAAGCCAAAACATTGCTTGCTGAGGGTCTTAAAGAAGCAGGAGTTGCAGCATTGCCTAAGTTAAGTGTTATTGGCGATGATACCGAAACAGGAAAGAAATTGTTAGAATTCTTAATCTCACAATGGAAAACAAATTTAGGTGTTGATGTAACAGCTGAACCAATGCCACATAAAAACCGTCTTGACCGCGAATTGAAAAAGGATTACACAATCGTATCTTCACTATGGGGCGCGGATTATAATGATCCGATGACTTGGTTAGATATGTTTTTGACAGGCGGTTCTTTCAATACTCAAGATTGGTCCAATGCTAAGTATGATGAATTAGTAAAAGGCGCAATAGCTAATACTGATGTTGTTTCCCGTGCTAAACAGCTTGCTGATGCAGAAAAAATTCTAATGGACGAAGCAGCAGTTATGCCGCTTTACTTCCGTTCATCCGCATTCGTAGTTAGACCAACTGTAGAAGGCTTGATCTTGCCTCCATACGGTCCTGACTTTGAATTGAAATGGACAACAATTAAATAATTATCTTTAGCAGACTAGAATAATGTTTGAATGAAGGAGTCGTTCTGTTAGTTAGTGGAACGGCTCCTTTCATGTGACTACTGCAAATTCGTTTGTCTAAACTTATTTCTCTTGGGAGGTGATTATGTTGGTTTGGTACACTTTACGCCGTTTTCTTTTTATGATAATTACCTTGTGGCTTATCGTTACCATAACGTTTCTTTTAATGAAAATCTTACCGGGAGATCCCTTTGGCGATGCGGCTGCTAAATTACAACCTGAGAATTTAGAAATTCTGCGGGTGCAATATGGGTTAGATAAGCCAGAATGGCAACAATACCTTAAATATATGGGTCATGTCATCCAAGGTGATTTAGGGGTCTCCTATCAATTCCCAACAAGAACAGTTGTGGAAGTAATTAAGTCGGCATTCCCTGCCTCATTTAAATTGGGCATTATCTCGCTTTGCTTTTCAATGATTGTTGGATTGCTGCTCGGCATTATTGCAGCTCTTAAACATAACAAGTTTGGCGATTATTCAGCCATGTTTATAGCTATCATTGGAATATCGATACCTTCCTTTGTAGTGGGACCTCTACTTTCTTATTTTATTGGGGTAAAGTTGAAATGGTTGCCTCCAGGTTTATGGCATGGTCCAAAGTATTGGGTATTGCCCGCTATAGCTCTGTCTTTTGGGACTATTGCCATTCTCGCGAGAATGATGCGTGCCTCAATGTTGGATATAGCCAGTCAGGATTATATTAAAACAGCAAAATCAAAAGGACTGCGAACGACTGCAGTTGTTTGGAAGCATATGATTCGAAATGCTATTTTACCTGTTGTAACGATAATTGGCCCTATTGCCGTTAATGTTCTTACGGGTACACTGGTTGTAGAAAGTATTTTCGCTATACCTGGATTAGGCACACAATTTGTAACCTCAATCGTTTCAAACGACTATACAATGATCACAGGATTAACGATTTTTTATGCAAGTATCTTGATCTTCGTCTTGTTCTTGACCGATATTGCCTACAGCTTTATTGATCCACGCATTCGATTAGGAAAGGGGAGGTAGAAAATGCAATCCATTTCAAAAGAAAAATTTCAACCTGCTGCAAAAACAACAGATCTGGAAGCCATAGTCCGACCTTCTCTTAACTATTGGGAGGATGCTTGGCGCCGTCTGAAGAAAAATAAGCTCGCTATGATGGGCTTGGTTGTATTAGTAATAATAATAATTTTGGCGATTGTGGCTCCTTTAGTATCGAGCTACGATTACGAAACACAGCACCTAAAAGAGATTAATTTAAAACCTTCAGCTACCCATTTTTTTGGAACAGATGATTTTGGACGGGACCTATGGGTTCGTGTTTGGTGGGGCACTCGCATATCATTATTCATCGGTATAGCAGCAGCGCTTATTGATTTAGTTATTGGAGTTATTTACGGTGGGATTGCTGCTTATTATGGCGGACGAGTAGATAGCATTATGCAGCGTGTTATTGAAGTTGTTTATTCAATCCCTTTTCTGCTTTTGACGATTCTATTAATGATGACCTTAGGGCCCGGAATAAAATCAATTATCATCGCTTATGCCATTACAGGCTGGGTTACAATGGCTCGCTTGGTACGTGGTCAAATGCTTGTTCTCAAAGAACAGGAGTTTGTTTTGGCTGCTCGTACACTTGGAGCAAGTCCTTGGCGAATTATATTTAAGCATTTAATTCCTAATGTTTTGGGTGTTATTATTGTACAGATTACCTTTGTTGTGCCTACAGCAATTTTTGTTGAGGCCTTTTTAAGCTTTATTGGATTGGGGATTCGACCTCCTTTAGCATCATTAGGTAACCTGTTAAATGATGGAGCTCATTATATGAGATATCAACCGCATCGCTTATTGTTTCCAGCAGTTATGTTTAGTTTTATTTTATTAAGCTTTAATCTTTTGGGAGACGGCCTTCGTGACGCTCTCGATCCTAAGATGAGAAAGTAAGGAGGTGAGATGAATGAGCAAGCCCATCCTTGAAGTGAAGAATTTGCAGGTATCATTTAAAATGTATGTTGGTGAAGTTAAGGCTGTTCGTGGGGTCTCCTTTACATTAAATAAAGGTGAAGTGTTGGCTATCGTTGGAGAATCTGGCTGTGGCAAATCCGTTACAGCTCAAACCCTCATGCGTTTAATACCAACACCACCGAGCTTTATTAAATCAGGATCGATTTTATTTGATGGCAAGCATGAAATTACCAAGCTTTCTGAAGGTCAGATGGAGAAAATTCGTGGAGCAGAGATGGGGATGATTTTCCAAGATCCTATGACATCTTTGAATCCCACTATGACTGTCGGCTCACAAATCACTGAAGGTATCATCAAGCATCAAGGAATGAGCAGAAAAGAAGCTTTGGTTCGTGCGGCTGAGATTTTGGCGCTTGTGGGCATGTCAAACCCGGAAGAACGCCTTCATCAATATCCACATGAGCTTTCAGGTGGAATGCGGCAGCGTGTAATGATTGCTATTGCACTTGCCTGTAATCCAAAGCTGCTTATAGCAGATGAGCCTACGACGGCATTGGACGTAACGATTCAAGCGCAAATTATTGACTTGCTTCGCCAAATTCAAAAGAAGACAGAAACCTCTATTATCTTAATTACTCATGATCTTGGAGTAGTTGCTGAGATTGCACAACGCATTATTGTAATGTATGCAGGCAAGGTTGTAGAGCAAGGTAGTTTAGATGAAATTTTTTATAATCCCAAGCATCCTTATACCTGGGGGCTGCTTCGTTCTGTTCCGCGCTTAGATAGTAATAGGCATGATGAGCTTGTGCCGATTCCTGGGACTCCTCCTGATTTATTCGCGCCTCCGACTGGCTGCGCTTTTGCAGCAAGATGTCCTTATGCTATGCAAATATGCAAGGAACAGGATCCGGAACATTTTATTGTTTCAGAAACACAAAGTGCAGCATGCTGGCTATTGCATGAGGATGCTCCAAAGGTTGAACGTCCGATTGAAGTTGGAGGTAGAGCAAATGGCTGATAAACCAATTCTAGAAGTTAAAAAGCTAAAGAAGCATTTTCATTTAGGCGGTGGACGTGTCCTTAAGGCGGTAGATGATCTCAGCTTTGCGATTAATCGCGGTGAGACCTTTGGGCTCGTTGGCGAATCAGGCTGCGGAAAATCAACTGCAGGACGTACCATTATTCGATTATATGAAGCGACTAGTGGCGAAGTGCTATTTAATGGCGAGAATATTCATAAGCTGAATGCTAAAAACAAGCTTCAATATAATCGTAATATGCAAATGGTTTTTCAAGATCCTTACGCATCTTTGGATCCGCGTATGACTATCGGGAAGATTATTGCTGAAGGCATTGATATCCACAAGCTATATACAGGTAAGCAACGCAGCGACCGAGTTAGCCAATTGTTGAATGATGTTGGACTAAATGAAGAGCATGCAGGACGTTTTCCTCATGAATTCTCAGGTGGTCAACGACAACGTGTAGGGATTGCTCGTGCACTCGCGATTGAACCGCAGTTTATTATTGCGGATGAGCCGATTTCAGCTTTGGACGTTTCTGTGCAGGCGCAGGTCGTAAATTTGTTTAAGAAGCTGCAGAAGGACCGTGGCCTTACTTATTTATTCATTGCGCATGATTTGGCTATGGTGAGACATATTTCGGATCGTATCGGTGTAATGTATTTAGGTAAAATGGTTGAAGTTACTACTTCTGAGAAGCTTAATGCCAAGCCATTACATCCCTATACGCAATCGTTGCTTTCTGCGATTCCTATACCGGATCCAGACGTTCAAAAGAAACGGGTGCGGGTCATTCTGCAAGGTGAGGTTCCAAGCCCGCTTAACCCACCAAGCGGTTGTCCATTCCGTACACGCTGTCCCCATGCTATGAAGGAATGTGCAGAGTCCATGCCACCGTTTAAAGAAGTAGAAACAGGACATTATACAGCTTGTCATTTATATTAAGCTACAATTTGAGGAATGCCCGATATTTATTATTCGGGCATTTTTTTTGACTAACTTGGCTAGGATGGATACAATCAGTAGAAGCCTTTATTACTGGTAACGGGCAACAATTAATTATTCCATTCCAACTGAAGCGAGGTTCCTCGTGTATAGCTTCGAATGGAAATGTGGCATGTTGCCCGTTAACAGTATTTATCATTCAGTCGAGAAAGTAGGGAATCATAGCATGAGAGTGGAAGAGTATCCTTGGTCTAAAAGCCAAGCTTTAGCAGAAGACTATGTACATAATATAGAAAAAGCACGAGCTATTTTTCCATATCATCCTTCTGTTGAAGCTAATTGGTCTAAGCGAGCTAAATGGTTAGATCAATCCAACCGGTTTACAGCTAATCGCAGTGAGCTGGTTAAGGTTTTACTTGAATATAATAAGATTATCGGCAACACTTCGGAAGCAATTGAGAATATTAAGTCACTGGAAGACCCAAGCACGCTTGCTGTCGTTGGTGGACAACAAACAGGTTTGTTTACAGGCCCATTGTTAGTCATTTATAAAGCAATCACGTTAATTCAATCAGCCAAGCATGCTGAAAAGCTATTGAATCGTAAGGTTATTCCGGTTTTTTGGTTAGCTGGAGAAGACCATGATTTTGATGAAGTGAACCACACGTTTACCCTGACACAGCAGCTCGAAGTGAGCAAGATTAGAATTGATCACCCTACTGGAATACGTTGTTCGGTTAGTAAATTAACTATTCAGCAATGGGAAGAGGCTATACAGCAGCTAGACAATTCGCTGATGCATACGGAATTTAAAGCGGGCTTAATCCATAAGCTAAGTGAGATTGGTGCACAATCACTCACATTGGTAGATTTCTTTGCACGAATCTTTGTTTGGTTGTTCCGTGAACAAGGCCTTATTCTTATGGACTCCGATAACCCCGCTATACGTGGATTAGAAGGTCCAATGTTTTCCCAATTATTACAGAAGCATGAGATAATCAATCAAGCTTATCTCCAAGGTAAAGATCGAGTTGAAGCTTTAGGCTATAAAGCGCAATCCGAGCTTGCTCCTCATAATGTTAATTTGTTCGTTTTTACCGATCAAGGTGAACGTGTCTTACTGCAGTGGGATGGTCATCAATATCACGATAAGAAAAAAGAACGCAGCTTTACAGTAGATGAGATGAACCATTGGGCCGAGACTTGTCCAGAACGCTTAAGCAATAATGTGATGACACGGCCCTTAATGCAAGAATTCTTATTCCCTGTGCTTGCAACTGTTCTTGGGCCTGGAGAAATTGCGTATTGGGGCTTAACCGGACTGGCTTTTGAAGCTTTGGGCATGGAAATGCCGATTATTATCCCGCGAATGGAGTTTACTCTTATAGAAGGAACTGTAGCGAAGCAAATGGATAAGTTTACTTTATCCTTTGAGACGGTAGTTGAAGAATTTGAGCTTTGGAAGCAGGAATGGTTAACTGCTCAGGATCAGCTAGGCTTGCCGGCACGATTTACAGAGGCAAAGCAGCAGTTTAATCAGGTATACGGTCCGATAGTAGATACCCTAGCTGGAATTAATCCTGGTTTGCGAAAGCTCGGAGAAACCAATATGCATAAGATTATCGAGCAAATGGAATTTCTTGAAGCAAAAGCAGTTGAAGCCAATTTAGTGCAATACGAAGCTGCGCTTCGACATCTGGATCGGATTAGGTTAACTTTATATCCACTCGGCAAACCTCAGGAAAGAGTGTATAATATAATAGGTTATCTGAATAAATACGGTGAAAGCTTCCTGCAGCAATTATTGGAGCTGCCTTATACGACTGAAGGCTCACACAGAATAATATATATTTAGAGAGGAAGATTACATTGAGTACACAAGGAAAAAGTATTATTACGGATATCGCATTAGCACCAGAGGGACATTTGAAAATTGATTGGGTCAACGCCCACATGCCTGTTTTGAATCGGATTAAAGCTCAATTTGAAAAAGAACAGCCTTTTAAAGGTTTAAAGGTAGCCATTTCCCTTCATTTAGAGGCTAAGACAGCTTATTTAGCAAAAGTCGTTAAAGCAGGCGGGGCTGAAGTTACCATTACGGGGAGCAATCCTCTATCCACACAGGATGATGTATGTGCAGCTTTAGTTGAAGATGGGATTACGGTATTCGCTAAATACAATCCAAGTCCAGCAGAATATAAAGAATTACTTATTAAAGCATTAGAAACAGAACCCGATTTAATCATTGATGATGGCGGAGATTTGGTATCGATTCTTCACTCGGAACGTCGTGATTTGTTGGCCAAGGTGCGTGGTGGTGCCGAAGAAACGACAACAGGTATACTTCGCTTAAAAGCCATGGAGAAGCAAGGGCAATTGGAATTCCCAATGGTTGCGGTAAATGATGCATTTTGCAAATATTTATTCGATAATCGTTATGGAACTGGACAATCTGTATGGGATGGAATCAACCGTACAACCAACTTAGTTGTCGCTGGTAAAACAGTAGTTGTTGCAGGATATGGCTGGTGTGGTAAAGGTGTAGCGATGCGTGCCAAAGGTCTTGGAGCGCAAGTAATTGTTACAGAAATCAATGCGATTAAGGCTGTTGAAGCTTATATGGATGGCTTTTCTGTAATGACAATGGAAGATGCCGCAAAAGTAGGCGACTTCTTCGTTACAGTTACAGGTACAAGAGATGTAATTAGCAGCAAGCACTATAAAGTGATGAAGGATGGAGCTATTCTATCCAACGCTGGGCATTTTGATGTTGAAGTGAATAAGCCTGATCTCGATGCATTGTCCTCTGGCAAAAGAACCGTTCGCAAAAACATTGAAGAATATCAGCTCAAGGATGGACGTAAAGTTTATATTATCGCAGAAGGCCGTTTAGTCAATCTAGCTGCTGGTGATGGACATCCGGCAGAAATTATGGATATGACCTTTGCGCTTCAAGCAATGTCATTGAAATATGTTAATGACCAATACAAAACCTTGGGCAAAACCGTAGTTACAGTTCCTTATGCATTGGATGAGCAGGTTGCTCGCTTCAAGCTTGAATCATTGGGTATGGGGATCGATACATTGACAGATGCGCAAGTCAGCTACTTAGACAGCTGGGCAGAACACGAATAAGTTAATTTAAAATAACGCAAAAAAGCTGATCATCCAATGACCAGCTTTTTTGCGTATCTCCTTAAAGAGCTATTCTTCCCTAACAGCACGGCTGAATCTTTGAAGCGCCTCTTCTAATATAGAACGTGGACAAGCGAAGTTAATCCGCAAATAGCCTATACCCTCTGTGCCAAAGACAGAGCCTTCACTGAAAGCTACCTCTGCTTTTTGAAACATGAGCTTCTTAAGCTCTGCAACATCTAATTTAAGCTCACTACAATCCATCCATAGCAAGTAGGTCCCCTCAGGTGTCATTGCCTTTATCTGCGGAATTTCTTTGGCTATAAACTCTAATGCATAGGTTAAATTGCCACGTAAATAAACTAACAGCTCATCTAACCATAGATCGCTGTCATTATAAGCAGCTTGTATGGCATCGGGGACAAAATAATTGGTCATATGTAAGCTTAGTGTTTTTAGGCGATAATCGAGTTTTCTCTTCAGCTCTTTATTTGGGGTCACGACAATGGAGGATTGCAGACCTGGCAAATTAAAGGTTTTGGATGGAGCTAGCAAGGTTAATGAGTTTTGGGCAAGCTCTTCGGAAAGGGAGGCAAATGGAATAAAGGGATGCCCTGGAAAGGTCAAATCACAATGAATTTCATCTGAAATGATCAAAACATTATATTGCAGGCTTAGTTCGCCTAAGCGTTGTAATTCTGCGTGTTCCCATACCCTTCCTCCAGGATTGTGCGGATTACAGAATAACATTAGCTTTGCGCCATCACGCATTAAAGCTTCCAAATGATCAAAATCTATTTCAAATCTGCCATTATTCTGCAGAAGCGGATTTATCGCTATCTGCCGATCATTCATCCGGATTACATCATAGAAGGGATAATAGACAGGTGACTGAATGATTACGGAGCTGCCCGGTTCACTGAATAGCTCTACGGCTAGGCTGAGTGAAGTAACAATCCCAGGAGAATCTGTGATCCAAGCGGGGTCTATTTGCCATTTGTGTCTACGTTCAAACCATGATGTAATGGCTGATAAATAGCTCTCTGGACGAATGGTATATCCATAAATACCCTGAGCAGCTCTATCTTGTAGTGCTTTTTTGATAGCGGGTGGGCTTTCAAAGTCCATATCAGCTACCCACAAGGGTAGAATATCAGCATTTCCAAACAGCTTCTTGGATTGATCCCATTTATAAGAATGGGTATTCTGTCTGGGGACAATACGATCGAAATTATGAGTCATGCCATACACTCCCTAAAGTTTTCAAGTTAATTAACCATTCTACTATAGCATTTTTTGCTGAAATAGGCTCACACCCTTAATTGCAACATTTTTCCTTTTTTTACGTTAAGGAGAATAAGCTCGCAATAAAGGGCTAAAAGGGGGCGTTTTGAATGTTAGAGATAAACAAGAAGAAACCGAGCTCGAGAATGTGGATAAAAAATGGAAGTGGCCGAATCATGGCGGTAGTATGCTTATGCATTTGGTTAGTGGTATCTGGATGTAGCAGCTCGAAAAGAGATGAAACCGCTTCACAAGATAATCTAAAAGTGGCCATCAGTGAAGAAGCACCTCAAGCAGCATCAGTGGCAAAAGATGCTAATTATACCTTAAGTGATACAGCGACAGAAAATCAAACTATAGGTATAGCGGCTGCCGCAGAAAGTAAAGTTGGATTTACAGCTGCAGCTTCAACGGATAGCTGGGATCGTAAAGTCATCTACAAAGGTAACTTAACGATGGAAGTTCCGGATTATGCGGTTGCCCAAACCGAAATAAATAACTTAGTTACTTTAACGGGCGGCTATATTTTACAATTTTCTGAGAATCAATCAACAGCTGAAAAAAGCGGCAACTACGTTATTAAGGTGCCGGCTAATGGTTTCTCCTCTTTCATTCGTGATTTGGAGAAAATCAAGACCGTTTCTGACATCCGTCATAATATTCAAGGTCAGGATGTTTCGGAGGAATATGTGGATTTAAGCTCACGTTTAAAGGCTAAACAAGTTGTGGAAGCAAGATTGCTAGCTTTTATGGAAAAAGCAGAAAAAACCGCTGAATTGCTTTCTTTCTCTAATGAGTTGGGGAATGTACAGGAAGCTATTGAACAAATTAAAGGCCGCATGCGCTTTCTCGATCAGAACGTATCCATGTCAACGGTAGAAATACGCTTATATCAACAAGGGGCTGCTAAGATAGATGCCGGTGGAGATTCTACCTTGACACAGATAGAGGATGCACTAAAAGCAAGTGTGCATGCTTTGAAAGTGATAGCACAAGGCTTAATCATTTTTGTAGCAGCTGTACTTCCAGTGTTAATCGTGCTTGCCATCATTGGAATACCGCTTATTATAGTTATAAGAAAGCGAGCACGAAAAGCAGCATTAAATCCTTCACCTCCAGCTAGTTATATACAGAAAGTTGATTCAATGGAAGAACCGCCTAAGGATCTACCTTAAATAGTCACAATATTATAATAAATATAAAAAAAGTCTTGCTAACTTAGCAGGACTTTTTGTTTTTACAGCGAATATTTATAAACTTGTGGTGAAAAGTGGGTAAAAGTGGTGGAAAGGGGTGGAGATCCGATGTTTATGGGTGAATATCAACATAGTATCGATGAAAAAGGCCGTATTATCATTCCGGCTAAGTTTAGAGATGCGCTCGGATCCCATTTTGTAGTTACCCGCGGCTTAGATCAATGTCTTTTCGTTTACGCAATGGAAGAATGGACGATTATGGAACAAAAGCTTAAAGCACTGCCCCTAATGAAATCAGACGCTCGCGCGTTTACTCGATTCTTTTTCTCAGGTGCTACCGAATGCGAACTGGATAAACAGGGAAGGGTAAATATACCGAATACCCTAGTGGATCATGCTAAGCTCGCTAAAGATTGTGTTGTTATCGGGGTATCCAATCGAGTGGAAATTTGGAGTAAAGAGACATGGGAAGGATATTCGCTGCAATCGGAGCAATCCTTTAATGAAATAGCTGAAAAATTGGTCGATTTTAACTTTGATCTCTAAATATAAGATAAAGAAATAGAATTTAGCCATGCGAGTTTTTCAAGGAAACTCAGCTTATGCTTCCAGGAGGTTCATAATGTTTCATCACATAACGGTTTTAAAAGCAGAAGCAGTAGATGGCTTGCATATTGACCCCCATGGTATTTATGTGGATTGCACACTTGGCGGAGCAGGACACAGCGAATTAATCGTTTCAAAGCTTCAACCTCCAGGCAGATTGATTGCTTTTGATCAAGATGATGCCGCTTTAAGTAATGCGGAACAAATTTTTGCAGAGCAAATGGATCGCGTAACATTAGTGAGAAGCAATTTTCGCTATCTTAAGGACAAACTGCTCGAATTAGACATCCCTAAGCTAAATGGTCAGCCTCAAGTAAACGGCATTCTGTTTGATCTTGGTGTATCTTCCCCACAATTGGATGATGCAGAACGTGGATTTAGCTACAATCACGATGCAGCGCTTGATATGCGTATGGATCAAGAGGGGGGATTAACTGCTCACGAGGTAGTTAATGAATGGACAGAAGCTGAGTTGACCCAAATATTGTTTGAATACGGTGAAGAAAAGTTTGCAAGAAGAATAGCTTCTAATCTGATTAAAGCACGTGAACAAGCTCCGATTATGACAACCTTTCAGCTTGCAGAAATCATCAAGAATGCAATCCCGGCAGCTACAAGACGCACTGGACCACATCCTGCTAAACGAAGCTTCCAAGCGATTAGGATCGCAGTAAATGATGAATTGGGTGCGATGAAAGAGGCATTAGAGCAAGCCGTACACTGCTTAGCTCCAGGCGGAAGAATTGCAGTAATCACGTTTCATTCCTTAGAAGATAGGATTTGCAAGCATTTATTTGCGAAATTTATCGAACAATGTACATGTCCGTCGGATTTTCCAATGTGCGTTTGTCAAAGAAAGTCTATTCTTAAGCTGGTAAATAGAAAGCCAATTGCACCCTCTGAAGAAGAATTGGAGCTTAATAACCGATCACGATCAGCTAAATTAAGAGTTGCAGAAAAAATATAAGATAGCGAGGCGATAAATATGGCAATGTATGTTCATGGTAATCTAGCAATGGAAGAACAAGTCAATCGAGAAACCGTAAAGGTAAGAGAGATAAAAAGGAAAGTGTATCGAAAGAAAGCTATACCGGTACAAGAGAAGCTGCTGTATCTTTTCACTGTACTGCTCTGTGTTATTGTGGCAGGTACAATCATTTGGCGCTACGCGCAAATATACGAAATGAACACAGAAATACATACGATTGAAACGCAAATCAAAGCTTTACAGGCTGAAAACGATATCCTCAAGCAACAGTGGAATAAAGCCAATGATCCTGAACGCTTGCGGATAGAAGCGGAGAAAACAGGGTTATCCCAGCTTGATCCGGATGAAATTACTCACGTGCCTAGTAAACCATCACTTTCCAAATCAACAGACAATAAAGTGGCATTTAACAGATAACGGAGCGGGTGTAACATGCATAGAAAACTGAAAATCCGTTCCATGGTGATAGGCCTTTTCTTTACTTTGCTCTTTCTAGGCCTCGTTTCTCGTATGTATTACGTACAAATTGTTGAAGCTTCAATGCTGTTAGAAAAAGCGGAACGGCTTTGGGCAGATGAGGATATCCTGCCTGCAAAACGTGGATCCATCTTAGATCGTAAAGGGAAAGTATTTGCAGAGGATGGTGTGGCATTTACAGTAGCGGTGAATCCGAAGATTATTGCAGATAAAGGAAAAGATATTCCTAATTTTGCTAATGAGATTTCACAGGGGCTTGCCTTGATTTTGGGTCCAAATGCTGGTGTAGATACGTCTAAGCTTGAAAAACAAATTTATGCTATGACGACTAAATTAAAACAAAATGGCAAAGATCTTGCGATCGAAGTAGAGGTTAATCCCGAAGGCTGGAAAATCGACGGAGAAATCAAATTAAAAATTGATGAATTGGCTATCTCGATTCGAGAAAAGTATGATCTAAAGAAAAATTCTAATATAGGACTTTATACTAAGGAAGTTATTAAACGCTATTACCCTTTAAACAGCTTAGCTTCTCAGGTTTTGGGGTATGTAAATAAAGCAGGCGATCCAGTTGGTGGGATTGAGAGCTCATTGGATGAAATTCTAAAAGGCTTACCAGGCAAGCTTAATCATGAAAAAGACACCTCTGGCGTAGAAATTCCCGATTCCAAGGTTTCCTATACTCCTGCAGTAATGGGCAATAATGTTCGATTGACGATTGATCAGAATATCCAATACTATACGGAAACCGCGATACAGAAAGCGATGGATTTATATCATCCCAAAAGCATGACCGCTATTGTTGTTAATCCGAAAACGATGGAAATATTAGCAATGGCTAATGCACCGACTTTCAATCCAAACCGATACTGGGAAGCGGAGCAGCAGGATTATAAGAATCTCAGTATTTCGGATGCTCATGAACCAGGCTCAACCTTTAAGCTAGTTACTCTAGCTGGTGCGGTTCAAGAAAATTTGTTTAACCCTAATGATACTTATCAATCCGGTTCAATTCGTGTGCCAGGCAGTAGACCCTTGCATGATCATAATTATGTTGGCTGGGGTCCAATTACTTATATGAGAGGACTGCTCTATTCCAGTAATGTAGCCTTTGTTAAATTAGGCTATGAGAAGCTAGGAGTAGATCGATTAAAAGCTTATATCAATAACTTTGGATTTGGCAGCAAAACTAATATTGATCTTCCCAATGAGGTTGCAGGTACAATTGGCCAGATGAAATATGATTCCGAGCAAGCAACAGCTACGTATGGCCAAGGTCAGGTTGTAGTTACAGCCATTCAACAGATAGCGGCATATGCTGCAATTGCGAATGGCGGTAAGCTTATGTGGCCGCATGTTGTGAAGGATATTGAGGACTCTAAAACCAATGAGATCATTAAAAAGTTCGAACCCAAAATAATTAAACAAGCTGTTACAGCAGCAACAGCCAAGCAAACAAGTCTTTATTTGGAGCAGGTTGTAGCTGATCAAGAATACGGAACGGGTAAGAAAGCTTATATGAATGGATATCGCATTGCCGGTAAAACGGGAACGGCTTCCGTTGTAGACCCTGGTAAGAATACCTATAAAACCGACTCATGGCTAATATCATTTATTGGGTATGCACCTGTAGAAGATCCGCAAATATTGATTGCGATTATTGCAGATGAGCCTGATCTTGGCGGGGATTACCATCAAGGCAGCTTCGTTTGGGCTCCTGTTTTTAGAGATATTATGACACCAAGCTTGCGCAATATGGGAATCACTTCAAATACAGTAGATGCTAAAACGGTTAGTGAAACGCCGATTAAAACAATTCCAGATTTAAGCCAAACTACTTTAACAGCAGCAAAAAATTTATTGAATCAAACTGGACTGACACCCGAGGTATTCGGCAATGGAGCTAAGATCATTAAGCAATTCCCGTTAGCTGGGACAGAAATTTCAATGAGCAGGCCCGTTTATGTGACCACTGAGGCCAAAATCACGACCGTGCCTGATTTTACTGGCAAATCGTTGCGGGACTCCATAGAAATCTGTGCCTTGCTAGATCTGCAATGTAAAGTTAGCGGTGAAGGCTATGTAACCAAACAAGTAGTGACGGGTACTGGTGCACAACGATCTGTCAAATTTGAGCTTCATCCCTTAAGTGAGCCTACACCGGAAGTAAATGAGGATTCCGTAGAAAGCCAAGATGCCTCTCCAAATGCATCACCAGAAGAGACTACAGAATCCGATTAACCTAAGCTTCATTTGTTCTAAGACCAGGTTGTCCCGAATAATCTTGATATGAAACCGATCGATCCTGTTAATGGTCAATAAGTTGTCCATTAACAGGGGGTTAGTCAAGGGGGCAGCTTATATGCAAGTTTCAAATGCAAAGGTACGTCGTAGATTGTGGATTGCACTCTGGGGCGGTACTTTGATTTTTTTGGCATTAATGTTACGATTGGCTTATGTGCAACTATGGCTTGGCTCTGAGCTAACTCAGAAAGCAGAGGATTCATGGCGCAGAGATATTCCTTTTGAAGAAAAAAGAGGAGAGATCTGGGATCGGAACGGGGTAAAGCTTGCTTACAACATAACGTCGCCAACGGTGTTAGCCATTCCTGCACAAATTAAGGATGCGCGCAACACTGCTGCACAGCTTGCCCGGGTATTAGAGGTTTCAGAAGAAACCATCTATAAACAAATTACGATTAGGAAATCACTATCTAATATTAAACCAGGCGGCCGCAAAATCACTGCTGAGAAAGCTCAAGAAATTCGCCAATTGAAGTTGCCTGGTATTGTAGTCGCAGAGGATAACAAAAGATATTATCCATTTGGCGAGCTTGCCGCACATATTCTTGGCATTACGGGAATTGATAATCAAGGATTAACCGGGGTTGAAGCAGAATATGACCAAAGATTAAATGGGATACGCGGCAGCATTTCGTTCTTGGCAGATGCAGCTGGACGCCAAATGCCAAACTCCTCAGACCAATATACCAAAGCTAAGGATGGTTTGAATTTACAGTTGACCATTGATAACTACATGCAGACTGTATTAGAGCGCGAGCTAGATCAAGCGATGCTTCATTACCAAGCCAAAGATGTCATTGGCATCATGATGGATCCGAACAATGGAGAGGTGCTGGCTATGGCAAGCAGACCTTCCTATAATCCAGCTGAGTATAAAGAATCCCCTGCTGAGGTGTATAATCGTAACTTACCCATATGGATGACTTATGAGCCGGGGTCTACCTTTAAAATCATTACATTGGCAGCTGCTCTAGAGGAGAAAAAGGTTGATCTACAGCATGAAATGTTCTATGACAAGGGTGCAATTGAGGTAGCAGGTGCGCGTTTGCGATGCTGGAAGGCTGGCGGGCATGGCAGTGAAACCTTTCTCCAGGTTGTACAGAATTCATGTAATCCAGGCTTTGTTGTGATGGGACAGCGTTTAGGAAAAGAAACCTTATTTGATTATATCCGCCGTTTCGGCTTTGGTAAAAAAACGGGTATTGATATCGGTGGCGAAGAAAATGGGATTCTTTTTAAATTGGCGAAGGTTGGCCCTGTCGAGCTAGCCACTACAGCGTTTGGCCAAGGGGTTTCTGTTACTCCTATTCAGCAGATAGCAGCCGTCTCAGCAGCGATTAATGGGGGGAAGCTATTCAAACCCCATATTGCAAGAGCCTGGTATCAGCCTGAAACTGGTGAAGTATTAGAAACCGTTGAACCGGAATTGGTTGATCAAGTCATTTCGGAAGCAACCTCGAAGCAGGTTCGTGATGCATTAGAAAGTGTTGTAGCTAAAGGAACCGGGCGTAATGCTTTCCTCGATGGTTACCGAATTGGCGGCAAAACCGGAACGGCTCAGAAGGTAGTGAATGGTTATTATTCCGCTGATGAGCATATCGTTTCTTTTGTAGGCTTTGCCCCAGCAGATAATCCTAAAGTCGTGATATATATCGCGGTTGATGATCCGCAAGGCTTGCAGTTTGGCGGTTTAATTGCTGCTCCTATTGTCAAAAATATAATGAGCGATGTTTTACCTTATATGAAAGTTGAGAAGCAAAAAGCGCAAATAACGAAGGACTATAGGTACGGGGATGTTAAAATTGTTGAGGTTCCAGATTTAGTAGGTAGGACAGTTGAGGATATTTATGAAGATTTAAATTCAGATTTCCTATTAGCTAAATCGGGTCAAGGCTCAACGGTTATTAGCCAAGCACCAAAGCCTGGGACAAGAGTCGATCAAGGCTCAACCATTCGCATATTGCTGGCTAATCAACCTAATGAAACTAAAAGGAGGGAAATCAATGAAGCTGAATGAACTTGCTTCACTTATCGCCGTTGCCAGAGTGATCGGGGATGGTGACATTTCGATAACAGGTATGGAAATGGATTCACGTAAAGTCAAACCAGGGGATTTATTTCTGTGTGTTCCTGATTTTCCAAATCTTATCTTTCAGGATCGACATCAATATGCTGGAGAGGCCATCGAATATGGAGCTGCAGCGATTTTGACAGAACGTATCCTCGAGGTTGATGTGCCGCAGCTGCTTGTGAAGAATGTTAGATATGCTATGGCGGTTATCGCAAACCATTATTATGGATATGCTAGCCGTGATTTTCACGTGATTGGCGTAACGGGTACGAATGGTAAAACTACAACAACTCATATAATAGAGCATATCTTAAACGATCAAGGCTTTAAGGTAGGTTTAATGGGCAACCTCGGAATGAAAATAGACAATCAATTATATGCTTATGAAGGCAACACACAAGAAGCTCCTGAATTACAGAAAAGCTTTCAACAAATGAAAGAAGCCGACATAGATTGCTGTGTGATGGAAGTTTCTTCACATGGGCTTCAATTAAGCAGGGTGCTGGGGACGAATTTTCGTACGGCTGTTTTCACTAACCTAACACAGGATCATCTTGATTTTCATCTTTCCATGGAACAGTATAAAGCAGCAAAAGGACTTTTGTTTGCTAGATTGGGCAATACCTTTGAACCTGATTTTTCCAAGCAGAAATACGCTGTGTTGAATGCAGATGATTCAGCCTCCACTTATTTTGCAGAGATTACTTCGGCTCAAGTGGTAACCTACGGAATTGATAACAAGGCCGATGTAATGGCTGACAATATATGGATTACCTCAGAAGGTACACAATTTCATTTAACTTGTTTTGCCGGCGAGACGGATATTCAATTAAAATTGATTGGTAAATTCAATGTTTATAATGCATTAGGGGCAATTGCCGCGACTTTATTAGAAGGCGTACCCTTGGAGCAGGTTAAGAATAGCTTAGAAGGAATGTCAATTGTACCGGGACGAATGGAGCCTGTACTAGAAGGTCAAGACTTCTTGGTTGCAGTGGATTATGCGCATACGCCTGACGGCTTAGAGAATGCTCTCTCGACAATTCGCGGGTTTGTTCAAGGGCATCTTATTACCGTGTTTGGCTGTGGTGGAGATCGCGATCGCACAAAACGTCCGCTTATGGGAAAAATTGCAGCACAATACAGTGATTATGTGTATATTACTTCGGATAATCCGCGCACAGAAAACCCAGATCATATTTTACTGGATATCGAACCGGGGCTTTTGGAGCTTGGATTCCCTGAGCATCGGTACGAGATGATTGTCGACCGTAGAGCGGCAATAAAAAAAGCCATTGAAATGGCAAGCCCAAACGATGTAGTATTGATAGCGGGTAAAGGACATGAAACCTATCAAATTATCGGCACGATTAAAACAGATTTTGATGATCGAGATGAAGCTAGAGCGGCGATAAGGGGATTGAAAACGTGATTAAACGTTCGCTGGAATATATGATTCAAGTATTAAACGGCGAGATTGCAGGGGATTGGAGTACCTCCTTGCAATTTCATGGCGTTTCTACAGATACACGAACGCTGCAGCCGGGCAATTTATTTATCCCATTGGATATTGGAGACCGTTATGACGGGCATCAATTTGTACTTGATGCATTTGCTAAAGGGGCTGTTGCTGCACTTTGGCAGAAGGATCGACCCGATGCTCCAACGAATGTACCAATCATCTATGTGGAAGATACCTTAATATCCTTACAAGAGCTTGCCAAGGCTTATCGCCTCGAGCTCTCTGTTCGCGTGATCGGAATTACCGGCAGCAATGGTAAAACCACCACGAAGGACATAGTTGCGGCTATTATGGCTACCACCTACAAAGTGCACAAAACAAAAGGCAATTTAAACAATCATATTGGATTGCCCCTAACTCTCTTGCAGCTGTCAGAAGAAACAGAGATGGCAATTATTGAGATGGGAATGAGCGAGCGCGGAGAGATTGAGCTTTTAAGTAAGCTTGCTGCTCCTGATGTAGCCATTATTTCTAATATTGGTGAATCTCATTTACTACAGCTCGGATCTAGAGATGAGATTGCCAAAGCTAAGCTTGAAATTCTTGCCGGACTTCGCGAGAATGGTTTATTCGTTTATAATGGTGACGAACCGCTGATTGAACGCTTTTTGCCTGAAATGAAGCAGCCGGCTAATATACTGCGTTTCCGCTTTGGTTCAGATGATAGCAACGATTTCTATCCTGTTGTTATTCTGAGTGAACAAGAAGGCAGCTATTTCCAAATTAACATCGAGAAATCACCCAATTTCTATTTACCCGTATTGGGTCATCATAACGTTATTAATGCCTTATCGGCTATTGCTGTAGCTAAGTATATGGGTGTGAGTGATGCCGATCTTGTTAAAGGCTTGCGATCCCTTGAGATGACAAGCATGCGAATTGAACGGGTTATCGCAGCCAATAAAGCCTTGATTCTAAATGATGCTTATAATGCGAGTCCAACTTCGATGAGAGCGGCTATTCGTCTGCTTGAGGAAATGAAGGGGTATACACGTAAATTCGTTGTGCTTGGAGATATGCTCGAGCTAGGAACGGAAGAAATAGCTTTCCACGAAGGCATTGGCCACGAGCTGCAGCCGCAGCACATTGATTTCATATTTACCTATGGAACTCTTGCACAATATATAGCAGAAGCGGCTCGGACGCGATTCTCTGCTAAGCAGGTACATTGGTTTACAGATAAAGCGGAAATGATTCGTCAATTGCAAGGCAAGGTATCTGAGGGTGATCTGGTTCTAGTTAAAGGCTCACGCGGCATGAAGCTGGAGGAAGTGGTCAACGCTTTAAAGGAAGGTGTCCAATGATTGATTTTAAAGAAGTCTTATTCCCCTTAGTGATTACTTTTGTATTTACCATGTTGGTTGCCCCCTTATTTATTCCTTTTTTAAAGCGATTGAAGTTTGGGCAGCAAATCCGTACAGATGGCCCCCAAAGCCATTTGAAGAAGACGGGAACCCCAACTATGGGCGGCATCATTATCTTATTGGCGATAGCATTAGCCTCACTTAAATTTATCGATAAAAATTCAGAGCTAATTGTTTTGTTAGTTGCGACACTTGGGTTTGGGCTGATTGGATTTCTCGATGATTATATTAAAATTGTGTTCAAACGTTCACTTGGGCTAACTGCGAGACAAAAACTGGTGGGCCAGCTTATTGTGTCGGCTATTGTTTGTTATTATTTAGTGAAAATGGGTCATTCCACTGACCTGCACATTCCTTTTTTTGACTGGTCTCTTTCGCTGGGCTGGCTTTATTTTCCGTTTGTAGCTTTACTGATGATGGGCACGACTAATGCGGTTAATATTACCGATGGCTTAGATGGCTTACTTGCCGGAACTAGTGCAATTGCCTTTGGAGGCTTTGTAATTGTTGCAATGAAAGGACACAGTCCGGAAGCAGCTATATTCTCTGCGGCGATGATTGGCGCTGTGCTGGGCTTTCTCGTCTTCAACGCACATCCTGCTAAGGTATTCATGGGAGATACGGGGTCGCTCGGGATAGGCGGCGGCTTAGTAGCAGTGGCTATTCTGACTAAAGAAGAGATTCTGTTAGCTATAATTGGCGGTGTTTTCGTTTTTGAAATTTTATCGGTTATTATTCAAGTTATCTCGTTTAAAACAAGGGGCAAGCGTGTGTTTAAAATGAGTCCGATTCATCATCATTTCGAATTAGTCGGCTGGTCGGAGTGGCGAGTTGTGACTACATTCTGGTTCGTGGGTATATTGCTTGCTGCTTTGGGACTTTACTTGAATGGAGTGTTTTAGAGTATGTTGCATCCTAATGCTTACAAGGACAAGCAAATTGTCGTTTTGGGATTGGCCAAAAGCGGAGTTGCTGTTGCTAAGCTGCTGCATGAGGCAGGGGCAAAAGTAATTGTTAATGATAAAAAAGCACGAAGTTTATGCCCCGAGGCCGAAGTTTTAGAGGTGCGGGGTATTGCTGTGGTTTGCGGCGAGCATCCAACTGGTTTAATTCATTCAGAAGTGGAGCTTATTGTCAAAAATCCGGGGATTCCTTATTCCGCTGAGCCCCTTCAAAAAGCATTGGAGCTAGGAATTGAAATAGTAACTGAAGTTGAAGTCGCCTACCATATTTGCAAAGCACCGATTATCGGGATTACAGGTTCAAATGGTAAAACGACGACAACTACGTGGGTGGGACTAATATTAGAGGCAGCAGAACTTTCACCTATTGTAGCCGGTAATATTGGGCGCGCTTTATGTGAAGCGGCAGAGGAAGCAACCTCAGAGCATATTATGGTTGTTGAACTCAGCAGCTTCCAATTGAAAGGAACGTCCCAGTTCAAACCACATATTGCTTGTTTACTGAATTTGTATGAAACCCATTTGGATTATCATGGGTCATTTGAGGATTATATGGCCTCTAAGGCCAAGTTATTCGCAAACCAAACTGCAGATGATATCGCAATTCTAAATTGGGATGATGCCCATTGCCGCAAGCTGATTCCGTCGATTAAAGCTAAGCTGCTGTCTTTCTCCATGAGAGAGGAGTTAGCGGCTGGCGTATTCTTAAAGGTACTTGAGGATAAAGCGGAATGGATTGTATATCGGAATGGATCTGGCTTTAATCAAGCTATATTGGCTACAGCGAATTTAGGTATTCCTGCCAGACATAACATTCAAAATGCATTGGCTGTTACTGCAATTGCCCTATCATGTGGAGTTTCTATAGACATTATAGCTAAAGTGTTGCAAGATTTTCGTGGCGTAGAGCATCGTTTGGAGTTCGTCTCTGTCCGGGCTGGTATAACGTATATTAATGGATCTAAGGCCACCAATCCAGCAGCTACAATCAAAGATCTGGAGGCTTTTGAGCGGCCAATTGTATTGATTGCAGGTGGATTGGATCGCGGCACGGAATATAATGAATTAGCGCCTTATTTTCGCGAGAAATTGCGGGCTTTAGTGACCCTTGGTGAAACAAAGGATAAATTAAAGCAGGTGGCAGCTCAGGCAGGCATACAGTTAATCCGATCTGTCGATAATGGGAATAGCTCAGCAGAAATACTTGAAGAAGCAGTAATCCTAGCAAGTGAGCTAGCGGAGGATGGTGATGTTGTTTTGCTCTCACCCGCATGTGCCAGCTGGGATATGTTTGTATCTTATGAAGAGCGTGGACGCATTTTTAAGCAAGCCGTGCATAACCTTAAACAAGGGGAGGCCAAGCCTATTTAATTGGATTGGCTGCCCACATTGAGGTTAGAGGTGTTGGGTTATGAGTAAAGAGCGTTCCGCTGCGGACACGATACTTTTTATTTCTACGATTTTGTTATTGGTTATTGGCGTAATGATGGTTTACAGTGCTAGTGCAGTTCTTGCTTTTCATGATTATGGCGATTCCTTCTATTATTTAAAGCGACAATTGATTTTCGCGATATTAGGTGTTGTCGCAATGGTAATTACAATGAATGTAGATTATCGCATATGGCGAAAAGCTGCTAAGCCAGGGCTTATCCTTGGGTTTATTCTCTTGATTATTGTGCTTATTCCAGGGATAGGTGTTGTGCGGGGAGGCGCTAGAAGCTGGTTGGGCATAAGCTCGTTTGGTATCCAGCCTTCAGAATTTATTAAGATTGTAATTATTATTTATCTTGCGAAAATGCTCTCAGAGGAATCCTCGGAGATAACGCGCTTCACCAAAGGTTTGCTGCCGCCTCTCCTGATCGTTGGATTGGCCTTTGGGATGATCATGCTTCAGCCTGATTTAGGCACGGGAGCGGTGCTGGTAGGGGCCTCCATGCTGATGATATACATAGCTGGCGCTAGAATTCTTCACTTGAATCTGCTTGGACTTACAGGTGTTGTTGGCTTAGTGGGATTAATCCTTGCTGCTCCTTACCGTTTGAAGCGAATAACCGGCTTTTTGTTTCCGTGGGATGACCCTTTAGGTGCAGGCTATCAGATTATCCAATCGCTATATGCTATCGGGCCAGGCGGCTTAGTTGGACTTGGCTTAGGGATGAGCCGACAAAAATACAGCTACCTGCCTGAACCGCAAACGGATTTTATATTCTCGATATTGGCAGAAGAGCTTGGTTTTATAGGCGGCATTCTTGTCCTGTTCTTATTCATGCTCTTGCTTTGGCGGGGCATTCGGATCGCAATTCTGGCTCCTGATAAGTTTGGCAGTCTCTTGGCAACTGGAATTGTCGGAATGATTGCTGTACAGGTAATTATTAATATTGGAGTGGTAATAGGGATGTTCCCTGTAACCGGGATAACTCTCCCATTGATAAGCGCTGGCGGTTCCTCTTTAACCCTAATGCTGACTGCTTTAGGTGTATTGTTAAACATATCACGTTATGCGAGGTGAAAATAGAATGCGAATTGTGCTAAGCGGAGGCGGAACAGGAGGACATGTTTATCCTGCGCTTGCAATAGCTGAACAATGCTTAAAAGAGCATCCAAAAGCAGAATTTCTCTATATCGGCACCCAATCAGGCTTGGAAAAAACGATTGTTGCCAAGTCCGGGCTGCCGATTCGGTTTGAATCAATTGAGATTACGGGATTTCGGCGCAAGCTTTCCATGGAGAATCTGAAAACAGTCATGCGTTTTTTGGCGGGTGTACGGCGTTCTAAACAGCTGATAAAACAATTTAAACCCGATGTAGTGATTGGCACGGGTGGTTATGTTTGTGGTCCAGTCGTTTATGCAGCAGCAAAACTAAATATTCCCACGATGGTTCATGAGCAAAATGTACTTCCGGGTTTAACCAATCGCTTTTTGAGTCGGTATGCAACTTGTATCGCTGTTAGCTTTAAAGGCTCTGAATCCAAATTCCCTAAAGCTAAGCGAGTTGTTTTTACGGGAAATCCACGTGCCACCACAGTTGCCCAGGCAGATGCAAGTAAAGGACGAGCCACTTTAGGCTTATTGCCAAATGCTCCACTTGTAATTATTGTGGGGGGCAGCAGAGGCGCAAAAGCTATAAACAATGTGATGGTTGATATTGTGCCTTTGCTGCCGCGGCTGCCTAATGCCCATTTTGTTTGTATAACAGGGGAAGCGCAATTCGAAGCCACCCTAAAGCGAATTCAGACTGAGTCTAATGGGCAGCTAGACCACTATCATGTTGTTCCTTACATTCACAATATGCCTGAGGTATTAGCGGCTGCGTCGTTAATTGTTAATCGAGCCGGAGCTTCTTTTTTAGCAGAAATAACGGCTTTAGGCATACCCTCTATTTTAATTCCATCTCCTTATGTAACGAACAATCATCAAGAAGTCAACGCAAGATGGTTGGAGCGCGAGAAAGCTGCAGAAGTCGTGCTGGAAAAAGATTTGACAGCCGATAGCTTGTTTGACTTGATTGAGAAAATTGTGCAAGACCCTATTCGCAGTGACTACATGTCCAAGCAATCCAAACGAATGGGCAACCCAAAGGCGGCGCAGCTTTTTGTGCAAGAGATGAAAAACCTGCTGCGCAAATTATAGGCATTTGTCACACTATTGACGATTACACATAAAATACTTTATAACCGAGGCAGACAACGAATAAGCCTGACATTAAACTCGCGAAAATGGCCGATTTGCGATAATGTCAGCTTGGATCCGAAGATGTTTGTGAAGGAGGTTTAACCGATGCTGCAATTCATATCTGACTTGGAAACCGCTCATGTCGGCGAAATCCGTCTTAACGAGCCTTTAGCTTCTTACACGACTTGGAAAATTGGTGGGCCTGCTGATGTTTTTATCATTCCTGCAACCAAGGAGAAGCTGGTTACTTGTATCCAACTGTTAAATCGCTATAACATACCTTGGCTCGTTATTGGCCGGGGCTCTAATTTATTAGTTGGGGATCAAGGCTTTCGCGGGGTTGTATTGAAAATCAATGAGTCTTTAGAGCATATTCGTTTTGAAGGATCACTCGTTTATGCCGGGGCTGCATGCTCATTAGTCAAGCTGTCGAGATTGGCTGCGAAAGAAGGATTAACCGGCTTGGAATTTGCTGGAGGGATTCCTGGCAGTGTGGGTGGTGCAGTTTATATGAATGCAGGGTCACACGGATCGGATGTTTCGCATATTCTTAAGCAAGCAGAGGTACTACTCCAATCTGGAGAGTTAATCATCATGCAAAAAGAAGATTTACAATATGCTTATCGCCACTCTCTCCTTCATCAAGTCCCAGGTATTGTTACCGAAGCGGTATTTGAATTAGTGGAAGGCGATCGTAAAGAAATAGCGGGGGCCATGGCAGCCTATCGCGACCGTCGGGTTAGAACACAGCCGTTGCAGCAGCATAGTGCGGGGAGTGTGTTTCGCAATCCGGCTCAAGATCATGCAGCTAGGTTAATTGAAGCTGCTGGCCTTAAAGGACTTCGTATTGGCGGAGCAGAAGTGTCAGAAAAGCATGCTAATTTTATTGTCAACATTGGGCAAGCAACTGCACAGGATGTACTTACATTAATTGACCTAATCCAGACTACAATCAAGCAGCAATACGGTATAGAGTTGGTACCCGAGGTGCTTGTTGTTGGTACTTGTTGAAACTGTTCTAGTCATCAGGCCTGAAGAAGCTTGCCCAGCAAATGCCTGGGAGGTGTAGTATTGGATAAATTGGTTATCGAAGGTGGGAGACCTCTCTCGGGAACCATTCGAATACACGGCGCGAAGAATGCAGCACTGCCTATTCTTGCTGCTAGCATAATGGCAGGTGGGAAACATACAATCGAGAATGTACCTGATTTGCTCGATATTAGGGTAATGCTGAATATCCTACGAGCCCTTGGTTGTCGGGCTGAGCATAAAGGGGAAACCGTGTTTTTGGATATGTCAACGTTAGATAGTAGCCACATACCCGAGGCTTTGATGAAGCAAATGCGTTCCTCGATATTTTTAATGGGTCCACTTTTGGCTCGTTTCGGTGAAGTGCAGGTTTACCAGCCTGGCGGCTGTGCGATTGGTGAGCGGAAAATTAATCTGCATTTAGATGGCTTGCAGCAATTGGGAGCCGAAATTAGAGAGTATGGCAATACCATTGTTTGCAAAGCAACACGCTTAATCGGTGCAGAGATAATGCTTGATTTTCCAAGTGTGGGAGCTACCGAGAATATAATGATGGCTGCAGCGATGGCGGAAGGTATTACAACCATTCATAATGCAGCACGTGAGCCGGAAATTCAGGATCTACAAAACTTTCTAAATCGCATGGGTGCCAATATTATTGGGGCGGGTACAAGTACAATTACCATTGAAGGTGTTAAAAAGCTAATTCCTTGCGCTTATCGCATTATCCCAGACAGAATAGTAGCCGGAACGTTTATGGTAGCTGCTGCAGTTACTAGAGGCAATGTTACATTGGAGCATGTTTGTCCTGCACACTTAACCTCAGTCATACATGTGCTTCGGCGAGCAGGTGTCCAAATTCATATTGATGATGATATAATCAACATAAATTGTCGCTCAAGGCCGAAAAGATTAGAACGGATCGTTACTTCACCTTATCCGGCTTTTCCAACAGATTTACAATCCCAAATCATGGTATTGCTTACCCTTGCAGAGGGGTTAAGTGTCATAAAAGAAACGATATTCGAAGGGCGTTATAAACATGTGGATGAATTAACTCGTATGGGAGCCGATATTCGAGTGGATATGAATTCAGCCTTCATCCGAGGTGTTCCAAGGCTTTACGGGGCAACTGTAGAAGCAACGGATCTGCGAGCAGGCGCAGCACTGGTCATTGCCGGGCTGGCTGCGCATGGCACAACCATCGTAGAGCAAATTCATCATATTGATAGAGGCTATGATAGAATTGAGTTCATGTTAAGCCGTTTAGGTGCTTCAATCAGTAGGCAGGCAGTTCCCATGCGCAAAAAGCTAACTCTAGAAAACGCTCTACCGCCTATTATTAAGCAGACCTTAATAGAATACTAGGATTTATCTGTTGTGCGAGTATGGATTACTTGTCTTTGAAATCGTATGCCATCATGAGGAACGTTATGGGTATGCCATTTCAAAGGCGAGTTATTATTTAAGACCCTTGTTATAGATTAGGATGGTGTTAAGGTGGAAACCGTACAAAGCCAAATTCCAGCATTAAAAAAAGACAAGCCAAGGAAACGTAATGGCCGAAGAATCATTTTAATATTATCGGGGCTTTTTATAGTGCTGCTTGTTATCTTGTTTTTCCAGTCATCCATAAGTAAGGTTGCCCAAATACATATTACAGGCTTCGAACTCATTTCAGAAACTGCCATTGGACAAGCTTCAGGTATCTCAATTGGAGATTCCTATTTTTACACAAGCTCAGCTAAAATCGCACAAAGAGTGAAAACGTTAAAAACAATCGATACCGTTAAAATTACCAAAAAGTTTCCCGGCTACATTCATATCGAAGTGAAAGAATTTCAGCGTGTTGCTTTCCAGTTGAATAGTGATGGGGATATGGAAGCCATTTTGGCAGATGGAAGCACAGTTAGTTTAAAAGGAAGGTCACCGACAATAGATCGGCCAATTATGTCAGGCTGGAAGGATATTGATCCTTGGAAAAACAAACTATGTGCCGTATTAGCGCAAATTCCAGAAGCCTTGCTGTCAGACATTTCCGAAATTAAGCCTATTCCTTCTGTAGCCTACGAGGATAAAATAAAAATTTATACACGCTCAATGTTTGAAGTCAATACAACGGTCGGTTACTTGCTGGAAAAAATTCCTTATATGAGCTCATTGATTAACGATACAAAAGAAAAACAGAATTCAACGGATGGAATTCTATCTTTACTAGATTCTGATTATGGGGATCGGTTTGAGAAAGATAAGGATCCTAATGAACTTGTGGAGTCGCCTGCTCCTTGATGAAAACGGACACATAAACCTACTATTTATGCAAAATAAAACTACTCATCCCTATTAATTAATGGTAAACTTAAGATTATGGGCTTCGTGTATCAATAGCCAAATTTTAACTTGCAAAAATATTGTTTAAAAAAGAGGGAATATAACAACCATGTTGAATAAGTACAAAAGCTATATTCAGAACGTTCTAGGAGGTGCCAGGGCTTGAGCAACAATGAAGTCATTGTTAGTTTGGACATCGGTACATCTAAAGTGCGCACGATTATTGGAGAAGTATCGAACGGATCCATTAATATAATTGGGGTAGGTTCTGCCGACTCGGAAGGAATTCGTAAGGGAGCTATCGTTGATATCGATCAAACGGTTCAATCTATCCGAAATGCGGTAGAGCATGCTGAGCGCATGGTCGGAGTACAAATATCTGATGTTTATGTGGGTATTTCAGGAAGTCACATCACTTTACAAACCAGTCATGGTGTCGTAGCAGTTTCCAATGAAGATAGAGAGATCAGCGAAGAAGATATTATTCGCGTCCTACAGGCAGCCAAAGTAATTGCATTACCCCCTGAGCGTGAAATTATCGGCGTCGTTCCAAAGCAGTATCTAGTAGATGGCCTAGAAGGAATCCAGGATCCGCGAGGAATGATTGGTGTTCGTCTTGAAGTTGAGGCAACTATAATTACAGGTGCCAAGACTGCGATACATAATCTACGCCGTGTCGTGGATAAAGCAGGCTTAAAGGCATCTAGTTTAATTCTGATGTCACTCGCTGCTGGACAGCTTACCCTTTCCAAAGATGAGAAATCGATAGGTACTATTTTAGTAGATATTGGTGCAGGAGCTACTACCATTGCTGTTTTTGAGAATGGGGCTATTGCAGCTACTTCAACTTTACCGATTGGTGGAGAATACATAACCAACGATATTTCAATCGGACTTCATACTCAAATGGAACATGCTGAGAAAATGAAGCTGAAATTTGGCTGTGCGTTGGTTGATATTGCAGCACCCGAGCAAGGATTTAAAGTGCCGAGAATCGGCAGTAATGTGGATAAAGAATTCACCCAGGTGGAATTAGCAAGTATTATCGAACCAAGGGTTCAAGAAATATATCAATTGATCCGTGCTGAGGTTTATCGCTTAGGCTACGGTGATGCTCCAGGTGGTTATGTTCTGACTGGGGGGACCGTATCTATGCCAGGAATGCTTGCGCACGCCCAAGCTGAGTTAGCTGCTTCTGTGCGCATTGCAGTTCCCGACTATATTGGCGTACGTGACCCTTCTTACACTAGCGGAGTGGGTATCATTCAATTTGTTTCCAAATCCGTTAAAAACAGAAGCACTGGTTATGTAAAGAGCACAACCTCAAAAAAGTCAGATAAGAAAAAAACAAATTTAGTAGAAAAATTTAAAAATTGGTTAAGTGACTATATTTAGAAGCTTTCCGTGAGGAGGATAAACATTACTATGTTGGAATTTGATATTGATATGGAGCAAAGCGCTAAGATAATAGTAATCGGTGTTGGCGGCGGCGGAAGCAATGCAGTCAATCGAATGATCGAGAACGGAATTCAAGGTGTTGGTTTTATTACGGTAAATACAGATGCGCAAGCATTGAACCTTGCCAAATCAGATGTAAAGCTCAAAATAGGTGAAAAGCTAACACGTGGTCTTGGTGCTGGCGCAAATCCAGAAGTAGGTAAAAAAGCAGCAGAGGAATCACGGGAAGCTATTATTCAAGCGATTAAAGGCGCTGATTTGGTATTCGTGACTGCAGGAATGGGCGGCGGTACAGGTACTGGCGCAGCTCCTGTTATTGCAGAGATTGCCAAGGAATGTGGAGCCTTAACAGTAGGTGTTGTTACGCGACCTTTTACTTTTGAAGGACGTAAACGTGCTTCACATGCAGAGCAAGGAATCGCAGCACTGAAAGAAAAAGTAGATACCTTGATTGTTATTCCTAATGATCGTTTACTTGAAATTGTCGATAAGAAGACACCGATGATCGAAGCATTCCGTGAAGCGGATAATGTACTTCGTCAAGGCGTACAAGGGATTTCCGATTTAATTATGGTTCCTGGACTTATTAACCTAGATTTCGCGGATGTTAAGACGATTATGTCTGAACGTGGTTCTGCTTTAATGGGAATTGGAATTGCAACCGGTGAAAACCGTGCTGCAGAAGCTGCGAAGAAAGCAATAATGAGCCCTTTATTGGAAACTTCAATCGAAGGTGCTCGTGGAGTTATCATGAACATTACAGGTGGTTCTAATTTAAGCTTGTATGAAGTGAACGAAGCGGCTGAAATTGTTATTGGTGCATCTGATCCAGAAGTAAACGTTATTTTTGGAGCGATTATCGATGAGAATATGAAGGAAGAAATTAAAGTAACTGTTATTGCTACAGGCTTTGAACATAAACCTAGCGCACCGATAGTTCGACGTCCTACATCACAGCTTCCTCAGAGTTCAAACCACAATAGCAATCAAAGCACTAACAACAATATCAATAATAACAATAATAACAATAATAATAATAATAATAACAATGTTCAGCAGCATAATGAGCCTGCAGAGCCAAAAACGGCTAATCTTCGTCCTTTTGGTGCTCAAACTCCCAATGATCAGCTAGACATTCCTACCTTTTTACGTAATCGCGGTAAGAATAGCATGAATGATTAATAGGATGGTTCTAGTAAATTGAATAATGAACAATAAAAACCTCTAAATCCAGCAATCTAGTTGCTGAAATTTAGGGGTTTTTATTTGTCGAAAACCTCGAAATACAAGCCGTTTTATTGCTTGCGTTTCGAGGTTTTTTTTCGACAAAAAAACCAAAAAGCTCAGGCGGTTTTAGACAGACTTCGTAAAGCTAAACCAGTATACTAAGCTCATTCATCGCGAAAGGCGTGTCTATGCAATGGAATATTTTTGGAGGCTTCAACGGTGATAGTGTATGTGGATCTTATTTTTTTTATGAATTTTGTAATTGATGGAGTTCTTTTGCTAGCTACTGGATGGACTCGAAAAATCAAAATGAAGGGTTGGAGAATTGCCGCAGGAGCTGGCATTGGCGCTTTGTATGTCATCATGATGTTATTTCCTGAGACATCCATTTTATTTACCTTTATCTTTAAGTTTATTTTCTCCGTTTTTATGATTTTGGTGTCTTTTGGCTTTGGTCAAATACAACGGTTTTTCCGTACCTTGGGCGTTTTTTATCTGGTTAATTTTGTAGCTGCTGGTGGTATCTTGGGCATTCATTATTTATTGCTATCCTCTGGCGATGTAATGAATGGAATCTGGTATACACATACGGGAGGATTATCTTTTCATGTGAAGCTGAGTATGGGTTTCGTTCTCATTGCCTTGTTGCTTGTAGTTTGGTTTTATTTGCGAGTAACAAGAACCTCTCAACGTCAAATGGAAGTTTCCCAGTGGATAACTGATTTGAGAATTCAGTTGGATGAGGTTGAATTTACTTGCAAAGGATTGATAGACACAGGGAACCGACTCTACGATCCCCTAACCAATATGCCTGTAATGGTAGTTGAAGTAGGGTTACTGCATGATTATTTGCCGGAAGTTTGGATTAAGAGAATTCAAAATGCAGAAGTTGAACAAATTTTTATGGAATTAGACAAAGTGGATTTTAAAGGACAAGAAAGAATCAGACTAGTTCCATTTCGTGGAATTAATAAAGGAGGGCAGTTCATGCTGGCGATTAAGCCAGATCAGGTTATGGTTCGCAATAATGAGCAGTGGATCACAACTAATAAAGTATTGGTAGGCATGGATGGAGGCAAGCTTAGCTCGGATGGTGCTTATCAAGCAATACTGCATCCGAAGTTAATTGAGATAGAAACATGAGAACGATTTATTCTAACAATGCTTATGAAGTGAAATTGCTAAAGTAAACTCTGCTAATGCTTGATTATGCTTACGATGAAAGTTTTCTTACGAAAACTCTGGGAGGAAAAGTTAATGGTTTATAGGTGGAAGCTTTTACTGCAGTGGCGCTATTATCGCTTTATTCTGTTACTTGGATTGAAAAATAATGAAATT
The DNA here is from genome assembly GCF_009728935.1 of Paenibacillus psychroresistens. Taxonomy (GTDB): domain Bacteria; phylum Bacillota; class Bacilli; order Paenibacillales; family NBRC-103111; genus Paenibacillus_AC; species Paenibacillus_AC psychroresistens. The sequence goes on from NZ_CP034235.1 coordinate 2,981,554, forward strand.
TACTATATCGGGGGAAGTGAAGCTTTGCCCCCGCCCTTAACACGTGAGGAGGAAGAGGTTTTGCTTCAAAAGCTAACAACAGGAGACGCTGCAATTAGGGCGATGCTAATTGAACGCAATTTAAGACTCGTTGTTTATATTGCTCGCAAATTTGAGAATACAGGGATTAATATCGAGGACCTGGTTTCGATCGGAGCCATTGGTTTGATTAAAGCAGTCAATACATTTGATCCAGAGAAGAAAATAAAATTAGCTACGTATGCTTCCCGTTGTATTGAGAATGAAATATTGATGCATTTGCGCCGTAATAGTAAAACACGAACCGAGGTTTCGTTTGATGAACCGTTGAATATTGATTGGGATGGCAATGAGTTGCTTTTGTCGGACGTGCTTGGAACTGAGAATGATACGATTTATCGCAATATTGAGGAGCAAGTTGATCGTAAACTATTGCATAAGGCTTTAGATAAATTATCGGAACGGGAACGAGTGATCATGGAGCTTCGCTTCGGATTAACCGATGGAGATGAAAAGACACAGAAAGATGTGGCGGATTTACTGGGAATTTCGCAATCTTATATTTCTCGATTGGAAAAACGAATTATTAAACGTCTACGCAAAGAATTTAATAAGATGGTTTAAAGCATAAAAAAAACTTCCTCGGGGATAATTAACATTAATGTTTCTCCTTGGGAGGTAATCACGGTGACGCGTAATAAAGTCGAGATTTGCGGTGTGGACACCTCAAAGCTGCCTGTCCTTACCAATGCAGAGATGCGCGAGCTATTCGTACAACTGCAGACGAAAAATGAACGATCAGCTAGAGAAAAGCTGGTCAATGGCAATTTGAGATTGGTATTAAGTGTGATCCAACGGTTTAACAATCGTGGAGAGTTTGTGGATGATCTTTTTCAAGTCGGCTGCATTGGTTTGATGAAGGCTATAGACAATTTTGACCTTAGTCAGAATGTGAAGTTTTCAACCTACGCCGTGCCCATGATCATTGGAGAGATTCGACGGTATCTTCGAGATAATAATCCCATCAGAGTTTCGCGGTCCCTTAGGGATATTGCGTACAAGGCACTTCAAGTAAGGGACAACCTCACGAATATGAATTCTCGCGAGCCAACCATTTATGAGATTGCTCAAGCTTTAAACGTACCTAAGGAAGATGTTGTGTTTGCATTAGATGCGATTCAAGACCCTGTATCCTTGTTTGAGCCGATTTATCATGATGGTGGCGACCCTATCTATGTTATGGACCAAATAAGCGATGACCGCCATAAGGATGCCTCTTGGATTGAAGGCATTGCTTTACGAGAAGGGATGCGCAAGCTAAATGTTCGTGAGAAAATGATCCTTTCCATGCGCTTTTTTGAAGGGAAAACACAAATGGAAGTTGCTGATGAGATTGGGATATCGCAAGCTCAGGTTTCCCGTTTAGAGAAATCCGCTATATCTCAGATGCAGAAGCATGTGAAAACTTAAGAAGTCTTACTGTGAAATGTTTAAATAAAGTTTTTATCTATGTAAGTATTCAGGTTATTGAGATGCGCGAGCTTCTTAATAACCTTTTTTAATGCGCTCTAATGTGCTTTGATGTGCACTAATGTGCTTTAATGTGGCATAGATCTGCGAACTAACCATTCTAGCGCATCTGGCAGTCTTTTGATGAAATGTTCGGTGGTATGCTTGCCAGCCTGAGCAATGTGGAAATGCAATTTATCTTGATTGAACCCGCTGGATTTAAACAGTTCGTAGAAGGCTTGATTACTTTTTAACATGTTGCTGCCTTCAGCTTTACTCACATCTAAATATAGCTGTAGATTTGCAGGTAATGTCATTCTGGATGCGAAGTCATAAAAACCCTCAAACCAGACAGAAGAAGACAGACCTGCCACTTTGCCAAAAATCCCCGGAAATTGTAAGCCGCCATAAATCGCAATAAGACCTCCTAAAGAACAACCAACAATCATCGTATTCAAATTATCCGTTAATGTTCTATAATGCTGATCTACTAGTGGTTTGACGATTTCTGTTAAGTAATGCAAGTAAGCATCACCCAGACCGCCAAATTCTCCATAAAGATGAGAGTCTTTTGTTGATTTCCAAGGGGTATATTCATCATTCCTATGTAAAGCTTCAACTGCGATTATAATAAATTCAGCCATAGTACCCTGTTCAAACCATGACTCGAAAATTTGAATATTCGAACATACCAGAGGATCAATAAGTCTCTTGCCATCCTGCAAATAAATCACGGGATAAGTTTTAGCAGAAAGTGCATAACTAGGAGGTAAATAAACCCAAATGCTGCGTTCAATAAAAATTTCTTGAAATGTTCCTTTTATGGAGTGACTAACGCTCAAATCTTATCAGCTCTTTCATGATTTAATGTTTTTTTTAAGTATACATGATGAAGCTGTGAATTTGGGGGAAACTAAGATGCATCCAGGTGTATACTAATCAATCCACCCACTATGATTCACAAGTTGATTTTTTGGTTATTTCAGAATTAACAAGTAATTCCAACATAGAAATGGAGCTGAATGAAATGAATTCTTATGAAGCCGATTCCAATCAGTTGTTAAATGAGCTGCAGGCATTAGATTTTGCACTTGTAGAGTTAACCTTATATTTAGGCTCACATCCTTATGATGAAAATGCGATCAAACAACATAACGAATTAGCAGAAAAACGACATGCTACCCGTAATGTGCTAGAGAATCATAACAGAGAATCAAGCACTTCAGAGGACAGTGACTCAAGCGGCTGGAGATGGAGCTTAACGCCATGGCCTTGGCATGTTTAATTTTTTGAGCTTTTTTTGAGACAATTGAACATTTTTCTGATTAGGGACATATAGTAATAAGGAAAGAACCCAATAAATCAGAATACGTGGTGATTGCCTCGTGAAAATCTCGGATTTCCAGTCGAAAGATGTGATTAATATTGTGGATGGCAAGAAGCTTGGCCAAGTCAGCGATTTGGAATTAGATCTAAGACAGGGCCGAATTGATTCGATTGTTGTTCCGCATCAAGGGAAGTTTTTTGGGTTTTTTGGCGGTGGGACAGATGTTGTAATCCCTTGGAAGGATATAGTAAAAATTGGCTTGGATGTTGTGTTAGTTAAGCTCGATGATCCACGTTTGTATCGTGTTGTTGATGATAGTGAGCCCTTGCAGGATTACATTAGACCGTCTCGGGAGAGGTAACAATTGCTATTTACTTGTGTTACTATAAGACGAACAAGGGGATGAGGACGGAGGGATTCATAATGGAACCGTTTATAAAAGAAAATAGCAAGGAGCTTACTCTTTTTACTATTGATTCATGGCAGAAGCTATATCCACAGCTTAAGGTAGGATTTTCTTCCCGTTCTGGCGGGGTTAGCTCAGCCCCATTTCATTCACTGAATATTGGACTTCATGTTCTAGATAACACAGAGGATGTTCTGCTCAATCGACAACGTTTGGCTAATTCGGTTAATTTACCCATCGAATCTTGGGTTTATGCGGAGCAAGTTCATGGCAATGAAGTCGAAGTACTTACTTCAATAGATCGAGGGAAGGGTATTTATTCCCGTGAAACTGCGCTTCAAGCGAAGGATGCTTTTATAACCCAAAGCACGAATATATGCATAGCTGCTTTATTTGCGGACTGTGTACCTTTATACTTTTTTGATCCAGTCCATCAAGCTATCGGTCTCGCTCACGCTGGTTGGAAAGGCTCCGTTCAGGAAATAGCAGCAGTTACAATAAATCAGATGCAGCAGCAATATAATAGTCAACCACATGAAATTATCGCCGCTATTGGACCTTCTATCGGGATTTGTTGCTTCGAAGTAGATGAGACCGTTATGAACCGAGTATGGCAAATATTTGGCAAGGACATGCTATGGGATTTAGAGGATCCCCCGCTGTATAAAGAGAAGGAAAATGGCAAATTCCTTTTAAACTTGCAAGAAATCAACCGACAAATTATGATGAAAGCAGGAATATTGCCGTCGCACATCGAAGTAACAGAGTACTGCACAAGCTGTCGTACCGATTTATTCTTTTCACATCGCAAAGAAAATGGCAAAACAGGTAGAATGGTTGCTTGGATTGGTTTGATTTAAGGGATTATAGAATGAGGTGGAGCCACCAGTGTCATTGCAAGAACGTACAATTGAAGTAGAGCAGCGGGTATTGGAAGCTTGCTTGCGTAGTGGCAGAAAGCGCGAAGAAGTGCAAATTATTGCTGTAACTAAATATGTCTCCCTTGAAGCTGCAGGTGAAGCCATACACAGCGGCTTGACGCAAATTGGCGAAAACCGCTGGCAGGATGCGCAAGCGAAATGGGAAGCCTATGGTGATGAAGCAAATTGGCATTTTATCGGTCATCTGCAAACGAACAAAGTAAAAGATGTTATCGGCAAGTTTCAGTTTATTCATTCCTTGGACAGGCTTTCATTAGCTGAAGAATTACATAAAAAAGCGCTGGCTTTGAACATTCAAGTCGATTGCTTTATCCAGTTAAATGTATCTGGTGAAGAAACCAAATACGGATTAGCTCCAGATGAGTTCTTCTTATTCGCTGAGCAATTACGCGAATTGCCTAATATTCGAATTGTTGGTCTAATGACCATGGCCCCTTATGAGGCGGAGAAAGAATCAACACGTCCTGTATTTCGGGAATTACGGCGTTTGCGTGATGAGTTAAATGCTAGACAAATTCTCGATTATTCTATTCCACATCTTTCCATGGGCATGTCTAACGACTTCGAGGTTGCGATAGAAGAAGGAGCCACTTGGGTTCGACTTGGTTCTGTACTGGTTGGCAAATAATATAATAGGTGAAGGCTGGTGTTATTATGGGCGTTATGAATACATTTATGAACTTCTTGGGCTTGCAAGAGGAAGAAGAGATTGTCGAAAGAGAACGAGTTGTAGATTCACCTGAAGAGAATGAAACCAAATCCTTTGAGCAACGTAAAAACAAAGGGAATATCGTAAGCATCCATTCGCAAAAAAATGTACGAGTCGTTCTAAATGAACCTCGCACGTATGAAGAAACTCAGGAAATTGCCGATCATCTTCGTGCACGCAGACCTGTTGTTGTTAATCTTCATCGGGTTCGTTCTGATCAAGCAATAAGGATTGTAGACTTTCTTAGCGGTACCGTGTATGCTTTGAACGGTTCCATATCAAAAATTGGCTCCAACATTTTCTTATGCACACCAGACTCTGTAGAAATTCAGGGTTCTATTTCAGAGGCGCGTGAGGATTAAGCGGATAACACTAAACAGAGGTGACAGAATCGATGAATGTCAACAGTATTAATGATTTTATTTTTTATTTAGGAACGATTTATAAGTGGTTGCTTATAGCTTATATTCTGCTTTCATGGGTCCCGAACATTAGAGACAGTTTTATTGGCGAGCTGCTTGGAAAGATTGTCGAGCCTTATCTAGCTCCATTCCGTAAACTAATCCCTCCAATTGGCGGCATGATCGATGTTTCACCAATCATTGCATTCTTTGCATTAGGTTTTGTAATCAAAGGAATACAATATATCGTTGAGATTATAGGCAATCTATTCTAATGAACAAGCAATCGATGAACAAACAGCTATATGTACATTTTCACTCCGATGAGCATCATTTTGTAGATAAAGCTTGGGAATGGATTTCTCAGGCAAGTGAACTGCATATGGTGAAAAGAACTGATTTTCTTGATCCAAGACAAGCCGTAATCGTAACAGCACTTGTTCAAAAAACAGATAATGTGATAGTTCGATTTGATGGCGGCTATGAAGGTGCAGAAAGAAAACGCGCACTCATTTCCCCGGACTATCATATGGATCTAGAAGATATGGGCATTGAAGTTTTATCCATTGTAGGCGGGGATAGCAAGTTTTTAACCCTGACTCATGGTGATTTTATGGGTTCGATTCTTGGCCTAGGTATGAAACGTGATAAAATTGGTGATATCCATGTGCATGAATCAGGCTGTCATTGCTTAGTTGCTGCAGAAGCAAGCTCATATCTTCATCTCCAGCTTCAGCAGGTTCATAAAGTTGCTGTGCAAACCGAGATTATTCCATTGGAACAATTCAAACCCACAAAGGTTAATTTAGAGGAAATGCATATCTCCGTAGCTTCGTTAAGAATGGATGGTATAGTCAGTGATGCTTTTCGCTTGAGTCGAGCCAAAGTGCTGCTGCCTATTAAGGCAGGGAAGTGTCGAGTCAACTGGAAGGTTGAGGAAGATCCCAGCAAGCCGCTTAATGAAGGAGATCTCATTTCTGTGCAAGGACTTGGTCGATTTAAAGTTTTGGAAGTCGAAGGAATGTCTAAAAAAGGCAGAATACGCATGAAAATTGGTCGGTTTAAGTAAAGATCAGCTTTTTGCTTCTGCTTTTGCAGGAGTTTTATTTTTTTTGTCGAATTGCTTTTTAAGGATTGTTTATTATTTTGAGGAGGTTTATCATGCCATTAACGCCGTTAGACATACATAACAAGGAATTTAAGAGAGGCTGGCGCGGTTATGACGAGGATCAGGTTAACGAATTTTTGGATCAAGTAATCAAGGATTATGAGGCAATGATTCGCGAAAACAAAGAATTGCAAAACCAGGTTCAGACCGTACAAGAGCGCTTAAGCCACTTTGCGACAATGGAAGAAACATTAAGCAAGACGTTAATTGTTGCGCAAGAAACAGCAGAAGAAGTTAAGATGAATGCCAAAAAAGAAGCTCAGCTCGTTATGCGTGAAGCTGAGAAGAATGCAGATCGGATCATCAATGAATCCTTAGTTAAATCTGGAAGAATTGCTCTGGAAACTGAAGAGTTAAAGAAGCAAGCTTCCGTGTATCGCACACGTTTTCGGATGCTGGTTGAAGCTCAATTGGAGCTTATCCAAACCGAAGGCTGGGATACTTTAGAAACTCGGACTGGATTAGAGTAACAGTAAGTTGCGATTTATTGACGTAGTCCGTTAAATCCGCTATACTCCATTTAATTAATGTACATCAGAAAGCGATGAATGGGACGAGTACAACGAAGGAATGAAAGCAGCGAATTAGGAATTGGTGAGAGCCTAATATTCATTCACGTTGGAATATCATCCACGAGTATCTCTTGAATAAGTAAGCTGTAAAGAGTATCGGGTGATTCCGTTAACAATCATCGAGTGGGGTTTATGCTGTATTCTATACAGCATGAAGCTTATTAGGGTGGTACCGCGAGTTAACTTTCGTCCCTTTGGGATGGAGGTTTTTTTTGTCTATTTACTGAAAAAGAGGAGTGTAGAAAGATGGATTATGGAAAAACCTTGAACTTACCGCAAACAGATTTCCCTATGCGAGGAAATTTGCCACAAGCAGAACCGAAAATTCAGCAATGGTGGGACGAAATTGATATTTATGCACAGGTTCAAGCTCAAAGTAAAGGCAAACCGAAATTTATCCTTCATGATGGTCCTCCATATGCTAATGGAGATATTCATATTGGGCATGCTTTGAATAAGATACTTAAGGATATCATTGTGCGCTATAAATCGCTTCAAGGCTTTGATTCACCTTTTGTACCAGGCTGGGATACACATGGCTTGCCGATTGAACAGGCCATTACGAATGGCGGCAAGGTGGATCGTAAGAAAATGAGTATCTCTGAATTCAGAGAATACTGTAAGGAATATGCGCTAAGCTGGGTAGAGAAACAAAAAGTACAATTTCAGCGCTTAGCTATCCGAGGTGATTGGGAAAACCCATATATCACTCTACAGCCTCAATATGAAGCACAGCAAATTCGTGTTTTTGGCGATATGGTTAAAAAAGGTTATATCTACAAAGGACTGCGACCGGTATATTGGTCTCCATCCTCTGAGAGTGCATTAGCTGAAGCTGAAATCGAATATAAGGAGAAAACTTCTCCTTCCATATATGTAGCGTTTCAAGTTAAAGATGGTAAAGGCAAGCTGCCTCAGGATGCGGCAATCGTCATTTGGACAACGACTCCTTGGACGCTGCCTGCTAACTTGGGAATTAGTTTAAATCCTAAGTTCATTTATGTAGTTGTAGAAGTTAACGCGAAAAAATATATAGTTGCAGAAGGTTTATTGGAGAGTGTTTCTAAGGAATTAGAATGGAACGAAGTTAAAGTTCTTGATAAAATTCTCGGAGCAGACTTGGAATTCGTTACCTGCCAGCATCCTTTTTACGACCGTGAGTCCTTAGTTATGGTAGGCGAGCATGTAACTTTAGAAGCGGGAACAGGCTGTGTTCACACTGCACCTGGTCACGGTGAGGATGACTTTAGTATTGGCCAACGTTATAACCTGGGTGTCTTATGTCCGATTGATGATCAAGGGAAATTCACACTAGAAGCCCCTGGTTATGAAGGGATTTATTATGAAAAAGCTAATACGCTGATAACAGACAGACTCCAAGAAAGCGGACATTTATTAAAGCTTAGCTCGGTTGTGCATCAATACGCACATGATTGGAGAACCAAGAAGCCAGTTATTTATCGGGCAACAGAGCAATGGTTCGCATCGATTGATAAATTTAGAGCTGAAATGCTTGAAGAAATTAAAAAAGTGAATTGGACCCCTCACTGGGGCGAGCTGCGTTTGCATAATATGATTGCCGATCGTGGAGATTGGTGTATTTCTAGACAGCGTGCTTGGGGAGTTCCGATTCCGATTTTTTATTGCCGCAGCTGTAATCATCCTCTGGTCAATGAGCAAACTATTGAGAAGGTAGCCTCTGTGTTTGAAGCGGAAGGCTCGAATGTCTGGTTCATTAAGGATGAAAAAGAGCTTTTACCTGATGGGATTACCTGTCCTGAATGCGGGCACGATCAATTTCGTAAAGAAAATGATATTATGGATGTATGGTTCGATTCAGGCTCAAGCCACATAGCTGTTCTAGAATCCCGTCCAGAGCTGCAATGGCCTGCTGATTTATACATGGAAGGCTCAGATCAATATCGCGGCTGGTATAACTCATCCTTAATTACAGGTACTGCAGTGCGTGGCAGCTCGCCATACAAGGCAATTCTGAGTCATGGTTTTGCACTAGATGGTGAAGGCAAGAAGATGTCTAAATCTTTAGGCAATACTATTGATCCCAACAAAGTTTGCAATAGCTTAGGTGCTGATATCTTGCGTCTGTGGGTTTCTTCCGTTGATTATCAATCGGATGTACGAATTTCGGACAATATCCTTAGCCAAATAACAGAAGTTTACCGTAAAATCCGCAACACCTTAAGATTCTTGTTAAGTAATTTAGCTGGTTTTGATCCATCGACAGATCAAGTGAGTGAAGATCAGCTGGATGAATTGGATCGTTTTACTTTGGGACAGCTGGATCAAATGTCTGAACGCGTTTTAGCGGCTTATGAAAGCTATGAGTTCCACATTGTTTACCAATCCGTGCATCATTTCTGTGCAGTGGATTTAAGTGCGCTTTATCTGGATATTGTTAAAGATCGCCTTTATGCAAGTTCTCCTAATGGTGCAGGGAGAAGAGCGGCTCAGACTGTTTTGTACGAAGCTTTAACAACGATTACTCGCTTAATTGCACCAGTTCTACCTCATACTGCGGATGAAATCTGGAAGTTCATTCCGGGTGTTGAACAAATCAGTGTGCAGCTCTCTCAGATGCCTAAGGTCGAGCAGAATCGATATGATGCAGCTTTAGAGCATAAATGGCTGGAGTTCATTGAAATTCGGGATGACGTTCTAAAAGCACTGGAAGATGCACGGGCTAAGAAACTAATCGGCAATGCATTAGGAGCAACAATTGATTTATATGTGGATGAAGCTACTGCTGGTTTATTGTCAAAGTTCGAACAATTGGAACAATTGTTTATTGTTTCAAAGGTAGTCGTGCATACAGAAAGCAGCATTCCAGATGAGGCGATCCAATTTAAAAAACTAGCCGTTCGGGTGACATCAGCTGAAGGTGAAAAGTGTGAGCGATGCTGGAATGTAACATCTGAAGTAGGCGAAAGTCCGGTTCATCCAACTCTTTGTAAACGTTGTGCTGAGGTTGTTTCAGCTCATTATGAGGTTTAATAAGCAAAACCGATTACTGAATTCATATTAAGCGAAGGTGGATAAATTGTCGCTGTTCTGTCCTCAGGTTTCGGTCTTGCCATTGAATAAACAATTAATCAAGATTATCTGGCTCTAAAAGAGGTTCACCTTCTTGGTTAGCTATATATTCACGATAAGCTTTATTTCGTACAATGGATACATGCTTTCCATAAATATCAGTCGCAATAAAGCTCTCATAAGCTTCAACGTAGCCTTCACTTTCTTCAGCATCATTGAATAAATCGTTGTAGTTGTGCACTTCGCGATTCGACGACATAGCTGGTGAATCGGCATTGCCCCAGCTTTCGACAATTTGCCAAGCATCATCCCCATTAAAATGATCTTGTTTGGCATAGCTGTCTGCGCTCGTTGGTCCATATGGAATGGCTAATACCTCTTCTTCAATAGGGCGATTATCAGAAATTTCTTGCTCTGGCGAATGTGCAACACAAAAGCGAGTTTCTGGAAGGATTTGTAGTCTTTCAAAAGGTATGGGTTGATTGCAACGATCACATAAGCCATAATTTTGAGAATCAATTCTTGATAAAGCCTCTTCGACCTCAGCTAAGTGCATTTCCGTGTTCTCGTTAAGGGCTAGATCCTTGCTTTTTTCGTATAAATCCGTTGCATTATCGGCTGGATGATTATCATAATTCGATAATTCTCCAGAGGATTCTCGGAGAGATGAGGCCAGTCCATAATTGTCGCTGTTTTCTAGAAGCTTGGATAAACTGGATTTTTGCTCAAGTAGCAGCTGCTTTAGTTCAGCTTTTTGTAATTTAGATAGTGGATTCATTAGAGTTATCTCCTTTCATCGCGCTTGCTATTGCTTATTATTCACCGAGTCGCGTTATACTAAGAGAGGTAAACTTACCCTTAATGCAGTGAAAGGTGGACCCAAAATTGATTTATTATGCTTTGGCATTGCTTTTGATTCTTATCGATCAGGCGACGAAATGGTTGATCGTACATAATTTTACTTTGTACGAATCACGTTCTGTAATTGGGGATTTTTTTCTAATTACTTCGCATCGGAATAGTGGGGCTGCTTTTAGTATCCTCGAAGGACAACAATGGTTTTTCTATATTATTACGGTGATTGTAGTCATTGGGATGATTTGGTATTTGCAGAAAATGCTACGGGAAAAGAAACGCTTATTAGCCGTAGCGATTAGTTTTCTAATTGGTGGAGCACTGGGTAACTTTACTGATCGGGTATTCAAAGGGGAAGTTGTCGATTTTTTGCAATTTAATTTTGTTTTTTCATTTTTCGGACATGCTGTTGATTATACATTTGCGATTTTCAACTTTGCAGATACGGCAATTACGGTAGGTGTAGTACTGATATTTATTGATGCATTACGAGGTTGGTTGAAAGAAAGAAGAGGGAAAAGCAATGAAGCCTATGGATCTGGAACAATTGAATAGCCATGATTTAACCGTAGAACCAGAGCAAGCGGGTGAACGGATAGATAAGTACATCGCGGATTCTTTGGAAGAAGGATTTTCGCGTACCCAGGTTCAGCAATGGGTTAAGGATGAGCATATTAAAGTTAATGGCAAAGCTGTGAAAACGAATTATAAGCTGCGCGCAATGGATGAAATCGTTTTGATAATCCCAGAGCCAGTTGAGCTTGATATAGCTTCTGAAGAAATGGAGCTGGATGTTGTTTATGAAGATAGTGATGTCATCGTAATCAATAAGCCAAGAGGGATGGTCGTACATCCTGCACCTGGACATTACTCTGGAACTTTGGTTAATGGGTTGATGTTTCACTGTAAAGACCTCTCTGGAATAAATGGGGTCATGCGACCGGGGATCGTTCATCGCATCGATAAAGATACCTCTGGTTTATTAATGGCTGCCAAAAATGATTTAGCACACTCAAGCTTAGCGGAACAATTGAAGAATCATACGGTTACGCGCAAATATCTAGCTTTTGTTCAAGGTGTCATCTCCCATGAGAATGGGACCATTGATGCGCCAATCGGCAGAGACCCTCACGACCGTAAGCTTTATACGGTAACGGAACGTAATAGTAAAGAAGCTATTACTCATTTCTTAGTTCAAGAGCGTTTCTCGGAGAATACGTTAGTGGAGTTAAAGCTTGAAACGGGACGTACTCACCAAATTCGCGTGCATATGAAATTCATTAAGCATCCGTTGATGGGAGACCCCTCTTATGGACGTGGAGGGCGCAACGAGTTTATCGATGGACAAGCTCTGCATGCTGAGGTTTTAGGCTTTGTACATCCGCGAACAGGGGAGTATCTTGAGTTTAAAGCTCCATTACCTGAGGATATGCAATTGTTATTGCAAATGCTAAGGGATCGTTCATAAATGCTTGAAAAAATATAGGCATAGATGGTAAAGTAGTGTGATGATGAAACAAACATTATGGATTATAAAAGGAGCAATTCATTCATGGCAAAGGTTAATCAGAATTATCTTCAGCTGCAAGGCAGCTATCTTTTCTCCGAAATTGCAAAAAGAAGAACTAAATTTATTAGCGAAAATCCACAAGCAGATATTATCAGCTTAGGTATTGGCGATGTTACACGTCCACTTCCGGATGCAGTTATAGCAAGTCTTCATGCAGCAGTCGAGGATATGACGGATACAAAAACATTTAAAGGCTACGGCCCTGAGCAAGGCTATGATTTTCTACTGCAGCAAATTGTTGAGCATGATTATGCAGCTCGCGGCATCAACATCCAAACGGATGAGGTTTTCGTTAGCGATGGCTCGAAATGTGATGTCAGCAATATTCAAGAAATTTTTAGCAATGACACTATTATCGCTGTAACAGATCCTGTATATCCGGTTTATGTAGATAGTAATGTAATGGCTGGACGTTCAGGTAACTACAGCAAGCTAACCAATCGTTATGAGAATATCGTATACCTACCTTGTAATTCGGATAACAAATTTATTCCTTCACTGCCTGATCGCAAGGTTGACTTGATTTATCTTTGTTATCCAAACAATCCAACGGGCATGACTTTATCTAAAGACGAATTAAAGAAGTGGGTTGATTTCGCTAAGGCGAATAAATGTATTATTCTTTATGACTCAGCTTATGAAGCTTATATCCAAGAAGATGATGTTCCTCGCAGCATTTATGAAATTGAAGGTGCGCGTGAAGTAGCGATTGAGTTCCGCAGCCTTTCTAAAACAGCGGGCTTCACTGGCGTACGTTGCGCTTATACGGTAGTTCCTAAAGAAGTAAAGGCGTATGACGAGCAAGGTAATGAAATTACTTTAAGAGATCTCTGGAATCGTCGTCAAACAACTAAATTTAATGGAGTATCCTATATTACGCAAAAAGGTGCTGCAGCGATTTATTCCGATGCAGGCAAAGAGCAAATCAGCAAGCTAGTTCAATATTACATGAACAATGCAAAGATCATTCGCGAAGGTATCTCAAGTTTAGGCTTTGAAGTATACGGCGGAGTCAATGCACCTTATATTTGGTTGAAAACACCTGAAGGCTTCGGCTCATGGGAGTTCTTCGATAAGCTGTTGCAAACGGCAAACATCGTGGGTACGCCAGGCGTTGGTTTCGGTCAAAGTGGTGAAGGCTACTTCCGCTTAACGGCATTCGGCAGCTTGGAAAATACAGAACGAGCTATTGAGCGTATTCGAAATATTAAATTTTAATAGTTGAATATTCAGGCGGAGGTCCTTTCAAAGGGCTTTCGCTTTTTAAAACCGAGTTGACATCTTTTGTCGAAAATGCGATAATTCTTTTAATCGAATAGTGCCTTTAATGCAGTCCCGAGAGACTGGCAAGGTGAACGACAAACAAGCTGAATTTCTAGATCGGACAAGATTTCAACCTTTGGGTTGAAATTGACTCTGTATGAGAACATGCTGTCTTTGTACAAACCTCTTGCTTACGGGCTTAGAGGTTTTTTTTTGCCCCAAAATGCTGATAGACGGAATTATCGATCCTTACCGAAAGAAGGTCCATGTATGGCAGAACCCGGAAAGCTTGTTTTGATGGACGAAATAGCAATGCGCCGAGCTCTTACACGCATTGCCCATGAGATCCTGGAAAAGAATAAAGGCGTGGCTAACTGTATGCTGATTGGAATTCGGACACGGGGTATTTTCTTAGCTCAACGGATTGCTCAATTGATTCAGGACATCGAACACATGCCAATTGCGGTAGGCGAGATAGATGTAACTTTATACCGCGATGATATTGCTAGTAAGCAAAGTGGAAATGCCATTACCACCAATCAAGCCTTGGAAATCCGCAGCAAAAAGCTGATCCTTTTCGATGATGTGCTTTATACAGGCCGAACGGTAAGAGCAGCTATGGATGCTTTGATGGATATGGGAAGACCGGAAATGATCCAGCTTGCCGTATTGGTAGACCGTGGACACCGAGAATTGCCGATTCGCCCCGATTATGTTGGAAAGAACGTTCCGACTTCGAAGATGGAAGAGATTGAAGTCCTCCTTGAAGAAGTGGATGAAATCGATCAAGTATTGATCAATCAAACTGGGAGGTAATGCGGAATGGCACAGGTAAAAACTAAAACTCAATCAATCAAGCATTTAATTGGTTTAAAGGGCATGAGTGCACAGGAGATAACATCAATTCTGGACAGAGCTGCTTTTTGGGAGCAATATCCTGCTAAGGTGACTCATTTTCTGCAAGGAAAATTCATTGCTAATATGTTTTTTGAGAATAGCACACGTACGCGATTTTCTTTTGAGCTAGCTGAAAAACGTTTAGGTGCTCAAGTGCTGAACTTCTCAGCCGCGGTATCAAGCGTACAAAAAGGCGAATCCATTTACGATACGGTGAAAACGTTAGAAGCTATGGGAATTGACGCAGGTGTCATTCGCATGAAGCCCAATGGAGTATTGCCTGATCTAGCTAGTAAAATGAGTATTCCTCTAATCAATGCAGGAGATGGACATAATGAGCATCCGACCCAGGCTTTATTGGATGTTTATACAATGCGTAAGCATTTTGGTGAAGTTCGCGGACTGCATGTTGTTATTATTGGTGATATTATGCATAGTCGAGTTGCGCGCTCCAACCTCTGGGCTTTACAAGCGATGGGAGCCAAAGTAAGCTTCTGTGCACCAGATAATATGCATGCGCATGACTTAGACGGACTTGCGGATTATATTACTATGGAAGAAGCCTTGCAAGCGGATGTAGTTATGATGCTGCGGGTACAATTAGAACGACATGAAGAGGGGCAAATTACACCATCTTCTTTAGAATATAGAGCGCAGTTCGGATTAACGGTGGAAAGAGCCTCAAGAATGAAGGCACATGCGATTATCATGCATCCCGCGCCAATCAACCGCAATGTTGAAATCGACGATGAGTTAGTTGAATGCCAACGCTCCAAAATCTTCACGCAAATCGGTCATGGTGTACCGATTCGAATGTCAGTTATTGAAAGAGCATTATCCTAACCTAAAAATCAACTTGGATGGAGTGAGGAAGAAATCATGGGGATTTGGATTATAAACGGTACGTTAGTTCACAATGAGCTTGAAACAACATTATCCCATCTTTACATAGAGCAAGGTAAAATCGCTCAGATAGTTAAAGCGAGTGGCGATGCGCTGCCGGCAACAGACGGACATGAGGTTATAGATGCCAAAGGCGCACTTATCTCAGCAGGCTTAATTGATATGCACGTCCATCTCCGCGAGCCAGGCTTTGAGCATAAGGAAACAATTGCATCAGGAACACGCTCTGCAGCACGCGGGGGCTTTACAACAATCGCTTGTATGCCGAACACAAGACCAGTCATTGACACGGTAGAAACGGTGAAATATGTGCTTGATAAAGCCGAGCAAGAAGGCATAGTACGTGTGCTCCCTTACGGATGCATTACGAAAAATGAGCTTGGCCGCGAGCTGACTGATTTTGCAGCACTAAAAGCAGCAGGCGTCATTGGTTTTACGGATGACGGTGTAGGTGTCCAAAGTGCACAGATGATGAAGGATGCAATGGCAAAGGCAGCAGCCATGGGAATGCCGATTATCGCACATTGTGAAGATAATACATTAGTGGAGGGCGCTCCTGTAAACGAAGGAACTTTCGCAACCAAGCATGGTTTGAAGGGGATTCCTAATGAGTCGGAAGCGATTCATGTGGGGCGAGATATTTTGCTAGCAGAGGCTACTGGGGTTCATTATCATGTGTGTCATGTCAGCACGGAGCAATCGATTCGCTTAATTCGCTTAGGCAAGCAAATTGGGGTTAAAGTGACTGCGGAGGTTTGTCCGCATCATCTATTATTATGCGAAGAAGACATCCCGGGTATGGATGCCAATTGGAAAATGAATCCGCCTTTGCGCTCACGCAGAGATATGGAAGCTTGTATAGAAGCTTTAGAAGATGGCACGATCGATATTTTAATCACGGATCACGCTCCACATAGTGAAGAAGAGAAAGCAAAAGGGATGAATTTGGCACCGTTTGGCATCGTAGGCTTTGAAACGGCATTCCCCTTGTTATATACAAAGTTTGTTGCAACCGGCCGGTGGACTTTAGCCTTCTTGTTAGAGCGGATGACAAGCAAGCCAGCAGATGTTTTCAAGCTAACTTCTGGACGGATAGAAATTGGTGCAGATGCGGATTTAACAATAATCGATTTAGAGCAGGAGAAAGCAGTTGATCCAACTACTTTTGCATCTAAGTCAAGGAATACCCCTTTTACAGGCTGGAAGCTCAAGGGCTGGCCTAAGTTAACTATGGTTGCAGGTAAAGTAGTGTGGAGTGAATAAATAGCTTTGACAAAAGGAGAGATGGTCATGCAAGCAAGATTGTTATTGCAAGATGGAACTATTTTTACAGGGAAATCGTTTGGCAGTGAAGGTGAATCGACAGGTGAGGTCGTTTTTAATACAGGAATGACGGGTTATCAAGAGGTGTTGTCAGATCCCTCCTATTGTGGTCAGATTGTAACGATGACATACCCGCTAATCGGAAATTATGGAATCACACGCGATGATTTTGAATCGGTGAGACCTTTTATACATGGCTTTGTTGTGCGCGAGCATGAAGTGGCGCCAAGCAACTGGCGTTCCCAATATACAATTGATAATCTGTTGAAAGAATATGGCATTATAGGTCTAAGCGGTATTGATACAAGAATGCTAACACGTATTCTTCGTAACTATGGGACGATGAAGGGTATTCTCACGACTTCTCAGAAATCAGTTGGAGAGCTGCAAGAGCAGTTAACGGCAATGAGCTTGATGACGGATCAAGTAGCACAGGTTTCGACTAAAAGTGTCTACAGCTTCCGTGGGGAAAAGGAACGTATCGTACTAGTCGATTACGGTTCTAAGGCTGGAATTCTGCATGATTTAACTAAGCGCGGCTGTGATGTGGTTGTTGTGCCTCATGATGCTACGGCTGATCAAATTCGCCGTCTTGCTCCAGACGGAATTATGCTGTCGAATGGTCCTGGGGATCCGAAAGACGTGCCTGAAGCTGTAAAAACAATTGCTGAATTGCTTGGTGAAATTCCGATTTTCGGGATTTGTTTGGGGCATCAGCTGTTCGCTCTGGCTTGCGGTGCGGATACAGTTAAATTGAAATTTGGACATCGCGGTGGGAATCACCCTGTAAAGGATTTGAAAACGAATCGTTGCTACATCACTTCACAGAATCATGGTTATACGGTTTTGGAAGAATCCGTTTTGAACACAGGACTTGAAGTCACTCATATCAACAATAATGATAAAACCATCGAAGGCTTGAAGCATACTAAACATGCAGCTTTCTCCGTTCAATATCACCCAGAAGCTGCACCAGGACCTTTTGATTCCAGTTATTTATTCGATCAATTCATCGATATGATTCGTACCTATAAACTAGATAATCCACAAGCCACTCAGCAAACTAAAATGTTAGCTGCTGCTCAGTTGGCTAAAGCAACTGCACCGAAAGGAGATTTACAATATGCCCAAAAATAAGGCACTAAAAAAGATATTGGTTATCGGATCCGGTCCGATTGTGATTGGTCAGGCAGCTGAGTTTGATTATGCGGGAACACAAGCCTGTCAAGCATTAAGAGAAGAGGGTATTGAGGTTGTCTTGATCAACAGTAATCCAGCTACGATCATGACGGATACTAACATGGCAGATAAGGTTTACATTGAGCCCATCTCTTTGGAATTTGTTACACAAATCATTCGTCAAGAGCGTCCAGACGGTCTTTTGCCAACATTAGGTGGCCAAACGGGCTTGAATATGGCTGTGGAATTAGCTAAAGCAGGCGTTTTGGAAAGAGAAAATGTTAAACTGCTAGGAACTCAATTGTTCGCCATTGAGCAAGCCGAGGATCGCGATTTATTCAAAGAGCTTATGAAGGAATTAGAACAACCGATTCCCGATAGCATTATTGTTACTGCGATTGACGAAGCTGTAGAATTCTCACGGGAGATAGGCTTTCCGCTTATCATCCGCCCTGCTTATACATTAGGTGGAACTGGCGGCGGGATTTGCAACACCGAAGAAGAATTGATCGAGATTGTTACAGCTGGGATTCGTTATAGTCCAATTGGACAATGTCTAGTTGAGAAGAGTATTGCGGGCCTTAAAGAAGTTGAATATGAAGTTATGCGTGATGCAAACGACAACTGTATAGTGGTTTGTAATATGGAGAATTTTGATCCGGTTGGCGTACATACAGGGGATAGCATCGTTGTTGCACCTAGCCAAACCTTGTCTGATCGTGAATATCAAATGCTGCGTTCCGCTTCACTAAAAATTATCCGCGCGCTTAATATCGAGGGTGGCTGTAACGTACAGTACGCACTTGATCCACAAAGCTTTCAATATTATGTAATTGAGGTTAATCCTCGTGTTAGCCGCTCATCGGCACTTGCTTCTAAAGCAACTGGTTATCCGATTGCGAAGATGGCCGCTAAGATTGCTATCGGTTACACATTGGACGAGATTGTTAACCCAGTTACAGGACAAACCTATGCTTGCTTCGAGCCAGCTTTGGATTACATTGTTTCAAAAATACCTCGTTGGCCGTTTGATAAATTCGTTGCGGCAAACCGTAAATTAGGCACTCAAATGAAAGCAACTGGAGAGGTTATGGCGATTGGCCGGACCTTTGAGGAATCGATTCATAAAGCAATTCGTTCATTAGAAATTGGCGTACATCGCTTGTTCCTTAAGGAAGCTGTAGGGATTGCTAGAGATGTTCTTGAGCTTAGATTGCAAAAGCCGGATGATGAGCGAATTTTCCTAATTGCTGAAGCTTATCGTATGGGTTATACCTTAGAAGAAATTCAACAGCTAACGAATATTGACTGGTGGTTCCTGCACAAGCTGCAAGGCTTGGTTTCATTTGAAACCGACATTCAAGCAACTGAACTAAGCTATGACTTGTTGTACGAAGCTAAACGCAAAGGCTTTACGGATCGTGCGATTGCTGAGATTCGCAGCAATGCTGGACGTGGGCTTACTTATACGAACGAGAATGAAATTCGGATTTACCGCAAAGGGCTTGGTTTGATCCCTGTTTATAAAATGGTAGATACCTGTGCGGCTGAATTTGAAGCTTCAACACCTTACTACTATTCGACATATGAAACAGAAGATGAAGTGCTTGAAACAACTAAGGAGAAGGTTGTTGTATTGGGCTCAGGTCCAATTCGCATCGGCCAAGGAATTGAATTCGACTATTCAACTGTACATGCAGTCTGGGCGATTCAAGAAGCAGGTTACGAGGCAGTAATCATCAATAACAACCCAGAAACAGTTTCAACGGATTTCAGTACTTCTGACCGACTTTATTTTGAACCTTTGTTCTTCGAAGATGTAATGAATGTCATTGAACGTGAAAAACCAATTGGCGTTATCGTGCAATTCGGTGGGCAAACGGCGATTAACCTAGCTGCTCCGCTTTCTAAAGCAGGCGTTAAAATTCTTGGTACGGATTTGGCTGACATTGATGCTGCTGAAGATCGCAAGAAATTCGAAGCTTTATTAACCAGCTTGAATATTGCTCAACCTCCTGGCGGTACTGTTACTTCAGTCGATCAAGCTGTAGGTGTTGCATCGAGATTTGGTTATCCGGTCTTGGTTCGTCCTTCGTATGTACTAGGTGGGCGTGCTATGGAAATCGTTTATAGTGATGAAGAATTGTTGAGCTACATGGAATACGCAGTAACGATTAATCCAGAGCATCCGGTGTTAATTGACCGTTACATGCTGGGTAAAGAGGTTGAAGTTGACGCGATCTGCGACCGTGAAACGGTGCTTATCCCAGGAATTATGGAGCATGTAGAGCGCGCAGGCGTTCACTCCGGTGACTCCATTGCGGTATATCCTCCGCAGTCGCTTTCTGCTGAGATTAAGGCGAAAATTTGTGCGATTACAGAGAAAATAGCTTTGGCATTAAATGTTATTGGGTTAGTCAACATCCAATATGTTATTTTTAACAATGAGGTTTATGTCATTGAAGTTAACCCGCGTTCTTCGAGAACGGTGCCTTTCTTAAGCAAGGTGACCAAAATTCCGATGGCGAATGTAGCTACTAAGCTGATCATGGGCAAAAAGCTCAAGGAGCTTGGCTATGAGAATGGTCTATGGCCAGAAGATGAGTATGTTTCGGTTAAAGTACCTGTGTTCTCGTTTGCTAAGCTGCGTCGTGTAGATACAACGCTCGGGCCTGAAATGAAATCAACTGGTGAAGTTATGGGACGCGATAAAGTATTCGCCAAAGCCTTGTACAAAGGTTTGATTGGATCAGGGATGAAAATTCCGCCAACTGGCTCCATTATTGTGACTGTTGCCGATAAAGATAAGGAAGAAGCTATCGAAATTCTTCGAGGCTTTGACCGCATGGGCTATAAAATCGTGGCAACTGGCGGCACTGCAATCGCATTTACAGATGCGGGTCTGCGTGTAACAACCGTGAACAAGCTAAGCGAAGGATCACCGAATATTCTTGACTTGATCCGCAATGGCGAAGCCCACTTTGTAGTCAATACTCTGACTAAGGGTAAGGCTCCAGAACGTGATGGCTTCCGAATCCGTCGTGAAGCAGTAGAAAACGGCATTGTTTGTATGACATCCTTGGATACCGTACGTGCGCTGCAGGTTATGCTGGAGACGATTAATTTTGCAACGAACCCAATGCCGCTTAATGCGATTATGACTCCAATGCCAGGTAATACGGTACTGCAACGATGATGAATGAAAAGCTGCAAGCTCAAGGGACAACTAAAGATGAAGATCATGCCGGAAGAATTATGGTCGCTCTGGATTATTCAAGTGCGGATGAAGCGAAGCTTCTGTTGAAGGAGCTTCAAGGCATTCCTTGTTATATGAAAGTCGGCATGCAATTGTTCTATGCGGCTGGTCCAAGCTTTGTGCTGTATTTGAAGGAGCAAGGCTACAAAGTATTTCTCGATTTAAAAATGCACGATATTCCCAACACGGTTAAAGGTGGAGCAGAAAGCTTGACCCGCTTAGGTGTGGATATGTTCAATATCCATGCTGCTGGCGGGAAGCTTATGCTGGAAGCGGCTTTAGAAGGTGTGGATAAGGGGCTAACGAGTGGCAAGGCGGAAAGACCGTTAGTCATCGCAGTTACCCAGCTTACCAGCACAAGCCAGCAAATGCTTAATGATGAAATTGGCTTGACGGGAACAGTGGAGCAGGCCGTTCTCAAGTACGCTCAATTGGCTCAAGCCGCTGACTTGGATGGAGTAGTTGCTTCACCACATGAAGTGTTGAGAATTAAGCAGCAGCTGGGAAGCAGCTTCATTACCGTAACACCTGGGATTCGTCCTACAGGAGCTGCAATTGGCGATCAATCTCGTGTAATGACACCGCAGGAAGCTTTCAGTCAAGGTACGGATTACATCGTAATTGGGCGACCGATTACTGCAGCGACTGATCCGCGGAAAGCGTTGGAAACTATTCTTGAGGAGCTGATCTAGTTGAGCACAACGCAAACCTTACGTAAACAAATCGCAAGCTCATTGTTAAATATCGGCGCAGTAGCGCTTCGTCCCAATGAACCGTTCACTTGGGCATCAGGCATTAAATCACCGATTTATTGTGATAATCGTTTGACGATTTCCTATCCAGAGATTCGTGATCTGATCGCAGACGGCTTTGCTGCCATTATTAGGGAGCAATATCCAGATGCTGAAGTAATTGCTGGAGCAGCTACAGGCGGCATTCCACATGCAGCATGGGTCGCTCAGAAGCTGAATCTGCCGATGATCTATGTACGTGATAAACCTAAAGGCCATGGAAAAGAGAACATGATCGAAGGTGCTTTAAAATCGGGGCAAAAGGTAGTCGTGATTGAGGATTTGATCTCAACTGGCGGAAGCTCTTTGAAGGTTGCATTGGCTGTTAATGAAGCTGGTGGACAAGCGCTTGCTGTTCTTGCTATCTTTACTTATCAATTCGAAAAAGCGGCTGGGGTTTTCGCTGCAGCTAACATTCCTGTACAAACTTTAACGGATTATACAGTATTGTTGGAAACAGCCGTAGAGTTGGGTAACATTCAACTGCAAGATATTTCCTTAATGCAATCATGGAGAGCAAACCCTCAGGAGTTTGGGAAGTAATTTAGCTTAAATAAAAAGCATTTCAATCACAAGGTCGGGGGACTTGGTGAGTTGAAATGCTTTTTTCTGTTTTATAACACAGCTTCGATTGCAGGAGCGATATCCTGTGGTTCAATAGGGGACTCGAAACGTTGAACTACATGTCCTTTACGATCGATCAAGAACTTAGTAAAGTTCCATTTAATTTCATCTGTTTCCAGCTGCTCGGGCATTTTTCCAGTGAACATGTCGTGCATCATTTTTCCTCTAGGGCTTTCCTGATCAAATCCCTTGAAAGGAGCTTCTTCTGTTAGATAAGCAAATAATGGATGCTTATGCTCATCTTTGACTTCGATTTTCTCGAAAAGCGGGAAGGTTACACCATAATTGATCTGACAAAAGCTGTCTACTTCATCGTTGGTGCCTGGCTCTTGCCCGCCAAATTGATTGCTAGGAAAGCCTAGTACGACCAAGCCTTGATCTTTAAATTGTTCATATAATTTTTGAAGCTCCGTATATTGTGGAGTGAACCCGCATTTACTTGCAGTATTAACAATTAGTATAACCTTGCCCTCATAATCTGCTAAAGATGCCTCAGTTCCCCGAATCGTATTCGCTTTAAAATCATAAATGCTCATTTTTATCCATCCTTATCTATAAATTAATTGCCCACAATTAAATTTATCACAATGAAATTGGTGAGTCAAATAAACCGAATCTTAGAGAAATATTCCGCCTTAAGACGGAGTTGTAAAGCCATCCTTGGACTGTTTTGTGAACGCCTAAATTCCGTTAAAATGAAGTCATTAACCATACATAAGGAGGCAATTAAGATGGCGCTTTTGGAAGTATCGGGCTTGAGAAAAACGTTTGGGTCCATTGTTGCGGTTGAAGAGATTAGCTTCTCTGTGGAAAAAGGCGAGGTTTTTACGATTATTGGCCCTAATGGTGCGGGGAAAACGACGACCTTGGAGATGATTGAGGGACTGCAAAAGCCGGATCAAGGTGAAATTCGCATTAGCGGAATGAATTGGTCTCAGCATAGTGCAGAAATGAAGCAGCTGATTGGCGTGCAGCCTCAATCAAGCGCCTTGTTCGACAATCTAAACGTCTATGAAAATCTCGATGTGTTTGCCAGCTTCTATAAGAAGTCGAGATCGATTAACGAAATCATGGAGCTGATTAACTTAACCGAGCATCGCAAGAAACGGGTAAGCTCCTTGTCAGGCGGACAGAAGCAACGACTGGCTGTTGGCTTGGCGCTTGTAAATGATCCTGAGCTGCTATTTCTGGATGAACCAACCACAGGACTGGACCCACAAGCCAGACGCAACCTGTGGGACATCGTGCTGAAGCTGAAGGAAATGGGCAAAACCACAATTCTGACTACTCATTACATGGAGGAAGCGGATAAACTAAGCGACCGAGTCTGCATAGTAGATCAAGGCAAGGTGGTTGCAATTAATACGCCAAAAAAACTAATTGAGCAGCTTTCGCAGGAAAGAGAGGTTCAGCTTACTTTAAGCTCAGGGATTGAAGAAATTCGTGCTTTGAAAAGTGCAATTGAAACTCATCCGGCAACCACTAAAATTCGTATGGATCAGAATAAGCTAACCTTCTCTACTTTTCGCCCAGAGGAAACGCTCTATGAAGTATTTAAGTTTACAACGGAGAATCATCTAGAGGTTGAGCAAATACGGTTACAGGATATGAGCTTAGAAGATGTCTTCATTGCTTTTACCGGCAAAGAATGGAGGGATTAAGCGATGCGTCAATTTAAAAAGCTATTTGAAGCGCACTTCAAGTCCACTTTCCGTGAGAAGCAGGTCTGGTTTTGGTCTGTTTTCTATCCTGTGCTGCTGCTTGTTATTTTCTTAATGATCTTTGGTGGTTCCGATGCGAAGGAAGCTAATTTCTCAGCTAAAATAGTCGTAGTATCCGCAGAGCAGCAAAATCAAGATGCCACGCAGCTCCTGACTACCTTGCAGCAAATGCCTGCACTGGAGTGGGAAAATAAGGAGCCCGTAAGCAGACAGCAGGCGGAGGACTTAGTGAAAAGCAAGGATATTGATGCAGCGATTGTGCTTCCTTCGGGAGATATGGCAAAACCAATTGAACTGATCATTCATAAAGAAAAGCAAAATTCTGCCCTCACTCCAGTGATGAACAACATTGTAAAGGGTGCTTTGGAACAAAGCATTCAAGAGGAAGCTGCAGTTAAACCACATTACAGCATCCAGTCCGAATTTATCTCCTCAGGTAATGCTAAGCTTAAATATGTCGACTTTTTATTGACTGGACTAATTGCCTTATCCATCTCACAAGCGGGCTTATTTGGGATGATCGTGATGGTTGAAATGCGCCGCAATGGATTGCTTAAACGCTTGATGCTAAGTCCCGTTAATATGAAGCTGTTTGGCTTAAGCAATATGATGGTCCGGTTTATCCTCTCAGCGATTCAAGCCGTACTTTTAACGTTAGTAGGCATTTTCTTCTATGACGCATCAATTGATATAAATATCATTTCTTTTTTATTAATTTTTATTGTTGGAACGACAGCCTTTTCAGCTATTGGCTTTATGGTATCTTCATTGACTAAAACACCGGATAGTTATTTTGGCCTTGCTAATTTAATCAGCTTTGTGATGATGTTTCTGAGTGGGATCTTTTTTGACAGCGCCTCATTGCCTTCCTATATTAAACCGATTTCTGATTTTCTGCCGCTGACTTATTTTGCTAATGGGATTCGAGATGGAATGGTATATGGTTTGGGAATTATGCATCCTGCATTTTGGCTGAATTTAGGCGTACTGGCTGCTTGGGGGATTGTCACTTTCATAATCGGTTCGCGTTTTTATAAATGGAAGGGTTAATCTGGATTCCTCACCGTGAAACGGTTATAATGTGCTATATCATGGGTAAGGGAGCGATACAAATCGTATGGAATTAAGCGCTGAAGATAAGCTTCAGGATCTTTTGACAGCATTACGGCCTTGGTTGGACCAAGAACTAGCTTTTTTAATTGATTTGGCGAAACATCAGTGGAGTGCACGTGTCATTCTAGCGATTGCGTTGTCCGAGTCGGATAAAATTAAAGAAGCTGAGCTATTATTAGAAAGTATTCTCCAGGAGCCGGTCTCCGAACAGAAGGAACAAGAGCTATCTAGATTACGAGCTTTATTAGAGCTTGCACATATTCGCATGGATCAAATGAAATACGATGTAGCTGAGGACTTTCTCTGGCAGGCAAGGAATATGTATCCGGTTGAGCTTACTAAAGAATTGGATTTCACTAAGGAAGATATATCTTTATTCATCGCACAATGTCGGTTTGGTCAAGGCTTCGTACAAGATGGCATTGATCGTGCCATAGAAATCCTTCATAAGCTGCAAAGTATGGATGCGGGAAGTACGAGAATGGCTAAAGTTTACCAACAGTTAGGCTGGTTTTATCTGCACAAAATGGACGCACCCGCGGCACTATTGAACATTAAGAAAGCAATGAAGCTTGCTCCAGAGCTGGATCAGCAAATGGTTAATGATGGGTTAGCAGCAGAAGCTGAAGGGAATTATGAGCAGGCGATTGAGCACTATTTTGATTCTTTACTATTTAATAAATAAGATAGGTTTAGGCATTGGCGACCCATTGGGTCGCTTTTTGCTCATGGTCGAGTAGGGGGAGTTTGTCATATCTGTAAATCTTACGCAACATCAAGTACATAGTGAAAAACCTATAAAGGACGAGCTTAAATTACGTCAAATATACTTTTGGATTCTAGCTTTTCTAAAGCCCTACTTAGGAACTGTTGCTTTGCTAGTTCTCAGTGGCTTGTTCGTCTCTGGCAGTGAAATTCTTATTCCGAAAATGATTCAGCACTTCATCGACGTTATCTATCCTGCCAAAGACTACACTGCGTTTGGCTATTTATTGCTAGCTATTGCTGGGTTATGTGTGGTCATGTTTGTTGCCGCAATGGCTCAGAATACTTTACAACGTGTGATTCGCGAAAAAGCAGCACGTGATTTGCAGGTTGCTGTGTTTCAAAAGCTGCGCAAGCTCGGGTTCTCCTATTATGAGCGGCATCCTGTAGGCGAAACCCTATCTTTTCTCAATACAGAAGTGGCTGCCATTCAAGAAATCTATCGTCAATATTTACCTGGGATCATTCAGGATGCGATTTTTGCTGTGGTAGCTGTCAGTATTCTATTCACGATTGATGTTAAGCTAACTTTACTGTTGATTCCGTGCTTTCTACTCTATTATTTGGTTGGGCCTTACTATGAGAAAAAAGCGGCTAAGGTAGGCAAGATGACTGCAGATAATCGAGTTCAATTCAATAAACAAATTTATGAGAGTATTTCGGCCTTGCCAGAGTTTCGGGCCTATGGTCGTGAATCATGGGATCTACAGCGCGTTCTAGAGAGATTAAATCTTCTCGTGAAAAATAATCTCCGAGTTATTCTCTATGCCTATTTGCGAGGAACAGTAAGAAGATTATGTACCTATTCAGGCGCTATTGCGGTTTTCTTGTATGGGGCTTATCTAATTAAACATGATCAACTGAGCGTAGGTGGTTTTGTTGCGTTTACAATTCTCTATTTCTTTGCGATTTTTAAAATGACAGTAGTCATCACTAATTTAACCGAGCAGAGATTGTTGATGTTTCAAGGGGAGATTCTCTATCATTTTATGCATCAAAAGCCTGATGTTCAAGAGGTTCCGCAGCCAGTCCTAGCAGAGATTCGCGGACGAATTGAATTTAACGAGGTTCATTTTGGGTATCCATCTCGACCAGACGTCATTCGTGGATTTACACTAGATATTCGAGCAGGTGAGAAAATAGCACTTGTAGGCACAAGCGGTAATGGAAAATCAACCATTCTCAAGCTGGCTGCACGTTTCTATGACCCGCTTTCAGGTGAAATAAAACTAGACGGAGTACCACTGAACCAGCTAGCTTTGGAGCAAATCCATGATGCCATGGGATATGTGTTCCAAGAAACGTATCTGTTCGGTACGACAGTCCGCGATAATATACGCTTTGGTCGCCCCGATGCCAGTGATGAGCAGCTATATGCAGCCGCTGAAGCAGCGTATGCCCACGAGTTTATTCTGCAGCTTCCTGAAGGGTATGAAACGATTGTTGGAGAGCGCGGGGTTAAGCTGTCTGGAGGCCAAAAGCAACGCATTTCACTTGCGCGTTTATTCCTCAAAAATCCAGCGATTGTTTTATTGGATGAGGCAACCTCGGCATTGGATAATCAAAGTGAACGCAAAGTCCAGCTCGCTTTAGATCACTTACTTAAGAACAGAACGACGATAACCGTGGCACATCGATTGTCGACGATTAGGAAGGCCGACCGTATCATTGTGATGGATCAAGGGTGTATTGCCGAAGCGGGGACTTATGATGCCTTAATGGCGATGCAGGGATTGTTTTATCGCCTGTCGGAAGGCTTAGAGCTAGCAGGGGAAGAGGAGGAAGTGTCTTGAAGCATAAAAAATGGATTTTCGCCTTAATTAAAGAGGATCGTTGGAGTTATGTATTGGCTTTTGTGCTGCTTGTCGCGGAATCCGTTTTGTTTCTGGCTATGGCTGGTTTACAGAAATTTATTATCGACGATGTTTTTATTAATGGACATTATAATGAGTTAACGCGGATTATTGCCGCTTTTGCACTGGTCTTCCTTTTCTACGCGATGATCTTTACCTGGGCTCCTTACACCTTTCATAAGAATGAATTCACGCTGTATACTCGCTTGTGCGGCAAGCTGATGCAGCGCTTATATAAATTTCCGATCGGCCGCTTGCAGAATGAACGTACGGCTAAGTACGTGCATTATTTTACCAATGATGCTGCTCAAGCTTCAAGGCTAGTGGGGACTGAATTGCCAAGAATGCTGCAGCAGGCATTGATGGCTGTGATTCTAATGATTGTAATCGGAAATATTAATGTAAAGATGCTGCTGGTTATTTTAGTATTGACCACGGGATTCATTCTGATCGGTAAATACTTTTCTCCGCGTTTAAGAAAGGTCTCTAAAGAAGTCCAAGATAATAAAACAAAGCTGCTCATTCACATTGAAGAAGGTGTCTCATCTACGCGAGAAGTGATCTCCTACAACAGAACTCGCTGGGAAAAAGGGATTTATGATGGATTATTCGCAAGCTTTTATGAAAAAGTAATGAAGGAAGGCAGCATCGTTAACAAGCAGCTGTTAAGCAGCAATCCAATCAAATGGGGAGTCACTTTATTCGTATTGGGCTTTGGCGGATACGAGCTGATGAAGGGCAATATGACGTTGGGTTTGTTCGTCGTCGTGTATCAATATTCAACAACCTTGATGGATTCGCTGAATACTTTTTTTCAATATATTATGAATGCTTCCAGTCATTTAGCCTATTTAGACCGTCTTAGCGAGGTGCTTGAAGGTGAATCAATTAAAGATGGGGATAAACGGTTATCAGAGCCTGTGGAGACACTTGCTTTTGAAGGACTTTCCTTTGCTTACAGATCGGGTACTCCGTTAATTCTCGATGACATGAGTCTGGATTTGCCCATGGGCGGGAAAATAGCTTTCGTAGGGGCAAGTGGAGGCGGTAAGTCGACAATCAGCCAGCTGTTGATTCGGTTTTTTGAGCCGAAAAGTGGCCAAATTCTCGTGAATGGACAACCCTTATCGGACTATAAACGAGAAGATTGGACGAAAAAAGTCGATATTGTTTTTCAGGATCCCTATTTGATACCGGATACGATCCGCACGAATCTTACACTGGGCAGAGAGTCCATATCCGACGAGCAGCTTGAAGCCATGTGCCGAGTTGCCCAAATCCACGACGTGATTCAGCAGCTGCCTGATGGTTATGAAACGATTATTGGGGAGCGCGGGATTACTTTATCCGGTGGTCAAAGACAACGCTTGTCGCTGGCGCGTGCTTTTCTTGCTAATCCAGAAATTCTAATATTGGATGAAGCTACATCGGCGCTAGATCTGGAGACAGAGCGTTTGGTGCAGAGGGGATTAGACGAGCTCAGAGTGGGGCGTACGACAATTATTATTGCCCACCGGTTATCTACGATCATCAATGCGGATCAGATTTATGTGATCGATCGTGGGAAGGTGATTGAGATGGGCAGCCATGAGCAATTGATGGTAGGGGATACGGCTTACAAACGTTTGGTCTATGCAGAAGAAAAGCTTCAACATATTGCTTAAGTAAAAACGGATAGATTTTACCGCTAATGGGTTATCCTATATAAGACATAAGGGACAACAATTAGAAAGGATGGGATCAGATGTCTTGGGTGTATTGGGTGAAGCTGCATGATAGCAAAAACCAAGCGGGCACTTTAGCGAAGCGAATAGAAGAAGACTGGTGGATTTATGGCTATGAGTGTCCGCAAACCGTAGAAGTTTTCCGTTCGAAAAAAGGCCGCTTTGGTGTTAGATATATTTTCTAATATAAACTTGACTTTGCTTGCAGCGATGGTGTATATTACTTCTTGTCGCTGTTAACAAGTGACTCTAGAATACTGGCGCGGGGTGGAGCAGCTCGGTAGCTCGTCGGGCTCATAACCCGAAGGCCGCAGGTTCAAATCCTGCCCCCGCAACCAAATTTTATATTTGGGCCTTTAGCTCAGTTGGTTAGAGCGGTCGGCTCATAACCGATTGGTCGGGGGTTCGAGTCCCTCAAGGCCCACCAAAGAAAAACCCTTATTCTATAAGGCTTTTTTTATTTTTAGGGGTTATACTAGATTCATATAAACCACTAAAAAACATCTTAAAAATAATATTTGGTAACGCTTTGGTAACGAAAACTATTTATCCACAGGTTCAGCGCGCTTTTTCCGAGCTTCTTCGATACGATCTTCAATCCGATTAACTGCATCCTGTTGCATATTCGGAAGAAGATGAGAATACCTATGGTTGAACATTTGGGGGCTCATGCCCATACGTTCTGCGGCAACTTTAGGATTTATATCGATACTAAGAAGAAAAGATGCATATGTATGACGCAAATCATGAAAGCGTATTTTATCTAGTTGAGCTTTTCGTGTTAGTACATTGAATGCTTCAGTTATTCGCTTTGGAATTATTCTACCTCCATACTCATAGCAGCAAACTAAATCATGATTTTCATATTCCTTACCATACTTTAGTTTTAAGTTATCCACTTGTTTTTTTCTTGCTTTAAGGTCATCGATTAAATATCGATCCAGCACAACGGGCCGGTTTGAGTTATCGGTTTTAGCTGAGGGTTGAATGATTACTCCCGTTCGGATCCAATTAAGAGTTTGATTAATCGTGAGTGTTCCTTTAACTAAATCAATATCTTTCCATCGTAATCCCAAGATTTCTCCCCGACGCATACCTGTATAAACCCCCAATGAAAAGACAATAAAATGCACATGACCTTCAGAGGATTCAATAAATTTATTCCATTCTTCAAATGTCCAGAACTTCATTTCTTTTTTCTCTACTTTTGGAGTCTTTACTTTGTCCATAATATTTGTGAGTAGTAAGTCATAATCTGTATAAGCTAATCTCAATGCCCTTCTCAGTATGCCGTGTATATTCCTCACATAGTCTGAAGAGTATTTTAGTCTTAGTTTTGCATAGAATTTTTTAATGATTAATGGAGTGAGTTTTTGTAATTTTGTACTACCTATCTCAGGAATAATTCGAGCTTCAATAACCGTTTTTTCTGTGTCATATGAAGTAGGTTTGAAGTTTGGTTTTGCATGGATTTCGAGATACATATTTAAATAGGTGGTCACAGTCATATTAGAATCTTCAATAAATAATCCTGAATTAATTCTAGTTATCTCAGCGGCACAAGCAGCTTCAGCTTCTCCTTCTAATCTGAAGCCACCTTTCTTTTTTTGACGTCGCTTACCGGTTAAAGGTTCATAAGGTATATCAATTATATAGCTCCAAGTCTTACCTCGTTGAAAGACATGCCCTCTCATTGCTAGATTCCTCCCACTTATAATAACTTCGAATATTCATCTGCAGCACTTCTTCAATATCGGACATTCGGATTACCAACTGTTCAATATCAGTACAGATGAATTCTACATCAATATCATTATTTGATTTCTGGCTTTCAAAACGACTGCGAATAGAAGACAAAGATATACCTACGCTATCTTGCTCATTCCAATTTCGAATAAGGTCCTCAATTTGTACGGTGAGGTATAACTGGTTAGAATCAAAATCATTTGTTGTAAACTGTTCAAATGGAGTACTTAGCGAGATGTAGAAACGCTCTAATTGCCATTCTATTAGATTAATGGGCACAATCATCCAGACGGGCGATAACCCGCCCTCAAATTCATCATAATATACTTTCAATATTAAGCCTCCAATTGTAACTTATGTTTGATTTGTCTATAAAGCTGGTTGAGAATTCGTTTGGTTTCTTCGGTGTATTCAGGAGGTTTACTAGTACGTCGACGGCTGGCTCGGTATAACTCATCTTGCTGCTCCCTGAGGATACGTTGATTTATTTGCTCCAACCGACGAATAATAAACTGCTCGGAAAGGCGAAATTCTTCGGCTAGCACTTTTGTATGTACCGGTCCTTGGATGTTCTTAAATTCTTCTAACATGTACGCAGGCATTGCAGCGTAAAGCTGAAATATAGAAGCCTGGATTTCTTGTAGTTCAATAAATGAGGTAGGCATTTTATTTTGATTACCTTCATGCCGAATAGGGTGGCAGAGCTCATGAAAAAACATTTCTCGTTTCGTTTCTTCCCGGTGGTAACCGTTGATAAATATGACGCAGAATTCGTCATCCCATTGAACGTGCGATGGTCCTTTAGAAGTCATTACAGTGGTGTTGAAAATGGAGGCGATTTTTTCGATGTCCAAGTCTGAGGCGTAGTGAATTCCATTTTGTTGATATTGCAGAGTGATCCATTGTTCTAGGTCAGTTGGTTTATATAAATTAAGCTGCATGTGTGACCCCCTAAAAATGAGTAACCCAAGTATAGCAAATGTCGAACAAATGTTCTAGTATTAAATGTTTAACAATCAATACATTGTCATTATTTCATTTCCATTCATTAAAAAACGTTCATTTTTTATTTGCTAATATGCAAATTGCATGTTAATATAAAAATTATTAAATGACAATTTTAAGTGAGGGTGATTAAAGTGGCTGACTTTTTTCTAAGTGATAAACTGAAAGCTTTGCGATTACAACACGGAAAAACACAGATGGAGGTATCCCAGGCTATAGGGATTAGTTATTCAACCCTGTCGCGAGTTGAGAGTGAAGGCCGTTCAGTAGATAGTGATATTTTAATTAAAATTGCAGCTTATTATAAAGTTTCTATCGATGAGCTGCTAGGACTTAAACTTGCACAAGAGATTGAGCTGAAAGAAGCTTTACAAAACAATAGCAAAATCCGGGAAGAATTTGAATTTGTTTTAAGCAACTATAACAGAGCAAGTAAAGAAACTTTTAAAGATCATGTAATTGGGGATTTCATACGTAATAGAATAACTAGAACGCTTAAAGAAGAAGCGTTGTTGAGTCCAAATACGTATAAACTAACAGGTTCTATAGGACAGGGTCAATGGGCAGAGGTTCCTTGGATTTCTGTTTTCTTAAAGAACGTCACTTTAAGTGCGCAAAAAGGGTATTATATTGTCTTTTTGTTCAAAGCTGATATGAGTGGGTTTTATATTAGTTTGAATCAAGGCTGGACTTATTATAAAGATAAATACGGAATCAAATTAGGGAGAGAGAAAATACAAAAAGTAGTAAATATGCTGAGAGAAGAAATACTTCATAACATACCAAATGAGCTTTCGACTGAAACA
Source organism: Paenibacillus psychroresistens (assembly GCF_009728935.1). Taxonomy (GTDB): domain Bacteria; phylum Bacillota; class Bacilli; order Paenibacillales; family NBRC-103111; genus Paenibacillus_AC; species Paenibacillus_AC psychroresistens. The sequence goes on from NZ_CP034235.1 coordinate 3,015,050, forward strand.
ATTGATTTGAAAGCACGTGGAGATTTAGGTATTGGTTATGAAAACGGGCATATCTGCGGTAAATATTATGCAGCAGATAGTTTACCGAGTTCAGAAATCTTAATTCAAGATTTAAAGCAACTCTTGCTCGTATACGATGAGATCCAATATTTGATTAGTAACAGAACAGTCGAACAGTTTAATGACTTTCTACTTTTTAAGGAGGATAAGCAGTTTTTAGAAGATAGTGAACAAGAATCTGATTTCCAAGAGACAGTGCAAGAGACCATTGCAGAAGAAATCAAAACAGTTGAACAAAGTTTAGAAAAGGAGGAAAATTCAGAGGATAGACGAGAACCTTTAATTGATACGGGAGGGGCAGAAAGATGGCCGAGAGATGCAAAGAAAGCAGCACAGTCTTTATTTAAAGCTAAGTATCAATGTGCTTTTGATAATTCTCATCATTCTTTTATTTCTAAGATAACCCGTAAATCATATATGGAAGCTCATCACCTTATTCCTATGGGGCTTCAGAGAAACTTTAAAAAAATGTTAGACAAATCTGGAAATATCGTTTCGTTATGTCCGAACTGTCATCGTCTTATTCATCATGGGATAGATAGTGATAGGCTAGATATGTTAAGAAAATTATTTTATGAACGTCGCGATAAGCTGGAGAGATTAGGATTAGAGATCACATTTTCTAATTTGTGCGAGGCATATGGAATTGTACCGGAAATGTAATAAAGGGGATACAACATGAAACAAATTGATGTGGTTGCTGCAGTAATCCTAAATGAACAGAACGAAGTGTTATGTGCGCTGCGCTCTGTAACAATGTCTTTACCTGGGCTATGGGAATTTCCGGGCGGTAAAATAGAGCAGGGTGAGGATCCACATACAGCGCTAATACGGGAAGTAAAAGAAGAGCTTAGGTGCGTTATAGAAGTAGGGGAAAAGATTACGGAGACAGTTCATGAATATCCAGCAATCAAGGTTAGGCTTATTTCATACTTTGCAAAGGTTATTAGCGGAATTCCACAAGTAACGGAACATGAAAGTCTGGTATATCAAAAGAAAAATGAATTGCTTCTACTTGAATGGGCACCAGCTGACATTCCAACCGTTCAGATATTAATAGGATAGGCTTACAAAAAAACGACAACTACATGATTGTCGTTTTTTAGTACCCTGTATTAATATATATCTATGTTAAAATATTTACTTTCTAAGGTGTTCTTAGGCTTTGTAATCTCTGTTTCTTCATTTGATTTTTGAGATTCTTTAATAAATTCTTGCAGCTCTTTTTTATCCCTATCATAGATGTAAAGTTTATTTGAAAGTAACTCACTTGACTCGTCGCCTAAAACAATAAGATTCTTCTCTATTGCGTGTAGCACATATAACTTTTTATCAATGGGTGCTGGGAGATTAATTATAAATGAAGTAGCTTTTTTTGAGCTTAGATAAAACGAATTGAAAATTCCACGTAAAGTGAAGAAATAGAAACCAGAAAAAAGAGTAGGGATTATTATTTGTGGTATCAGAGAGATAATATTAGACGTATTTAATGGAGTTGGAGGTTTGAATAATACAAAATCTAAAAATAAGAATGAAAAATATGCTGAATACATGTTTATATATGTCAAAGATTTTAAATATATATTAGGTTCTTTCTTCTTGATTTTTTTGAAAACCAAATCATATATTGGATGTAAAATCATTATTAGCCCTATTGATAAATAAGTAATTAGGAATACTAGAAGAATAATAAGAACGGAATTGTAAACAAAGTGTTGAGAGTTTGATATTTTAATTGATTGAGCTGAAAAGAACCCCCAGCAGGCAACGAAAATGTTGAAAAATAGCAAATAGATAGTTAATTGCATACCTCTATTCCACATTTTCTGATCTTTAGTTAAAAATAATACATCGAATTTTGATCGATTCAATATAATTGAAACTTTTTTAATGATAAATATGCTTGTAGGTATGATAGCAATAATTTGGAGTAAAAAAGAATTATTTTTAAAAAGTGCCTTTAAATACAATAATATTTCCATAAGAATCTCCTATATCAAACAGTGGATTTATATTACAAATCAATTCCAATTACATAAACAGGCACCTGTATAGCGCTTTTAAAATGGGGCAGATATTTAACAACCTTTTCAAAATTCAATGAACCTTCCCAGTTTTGATTATGCTGGGTCGTCATTTTCTTTTGAAAGTTTTTTGTCGTGACTATGTATACACCTAAGTCGATCTTATTTAATGCGGAATAGGATGCAACTTGAAATTTAAGTAGGTCAATGCCCATGAAAGATGCGTGTCCGAATCCCACTTCAATCCCAATTCGTTCTTTCAGAAAATCCATCTTTGCTGCTGGAGAATCAGGTTCATCGAATACAGAAGGCTGGCTCTTCCAACCTTTTTCTAAGAAATTATTCAATAAAACTTTATTAAAATTAGGCCGTGTAAGAGTAGGAATATCAATATTAGAATGCAAAAGAATCTGGTCTATTTCTTGCTTCAATGTAAATTTACTATTTATTATTTGCTCAGCAAATCGGTAAGAAAAATATTCAAGACGCAGTTTCATATATGTATTCCTCTCATAATTGCAATGGTCTAAATTACATAGGAAAATTATACCACCAACTTATCGATAATTGTCACATTATTTCCATATTTAATTTCGATTCCTAAAATTCCCCTGAATTAACAAGGGAACTGGGACTTTTTGTCGAATTCATTTATGAAGGTAATTTCAAATAAAATTACATAATTACATAAAGAATATGAGGGATACATCTATGAATTACTTTATTGTGTTCCAAGGGCAAAGCTACACAGACGCTCGTTCAGGTGGTTATCTATGGGCTCCTACTAAAAATGAACAAAGCCAAACTTTTCACTACTGGACTTCGATGACAAAAGTTCTTAAAGGGGATTTAATATTTAATAGTGTTGGTGGTCTGTTATTGGATTTAATTACTGCTACTGAAGATAATAAGGAGCAAGAAAAGCCAATAAACTTTGATAGAAATGAATCGTGGAGAAATCATGGTTGGTATGTAAAGGCGGATTATATTAGAGTTAATAATCCAATTAGGTATATTGATTATAAAGATGATATTAGCAAATTGCAGGCTCAAATTCATGCACCTTTCAATATAAATGGTGGAGGCAACCAAGGGTATTTGTACGAAATCTCAGAGCAATTTGCTGATTTCTTATTAGGCCTAATAGGTCATTCGCGACCAGATGAAGTGGATATAATACAACAAATTGAAAATGAACTGCCTCCTGATTTAGATACCACTGAAAAAGAACGAATTGTGAAAACTAGAATCGGACAAGGTATTTTTAAAACTAAACTATTAAAGTTCGGATGTAATTGTAAACTTTGTCCCATTAACAACATAGATTTTCTTACTGCAAGTCATACAAAGCCTTGGAAAGATTCTAATAATCATGAAAGATTAGACGAATATAATGGTTTTTTACTCTGCCCAGCTCATAATACACTGTTTGATAGAGGCTATATTAGTTTTAACGATGATGGAAGAATCATGGTTTCTAAATTTCTTGATGATCAAAGCATAATGTTTCTCAATGTACAAGTAGATAAAGTAATAGATCTACTAGAAGGTCACAAGAAATATTTAACTCATCATAGAGAATCAGTATTTAAACAATAAGCATTTTACGGAGGCTAATGATGGGTCAAAGTAACTTTGAATTTCTTTTTACGAAATGGCCTATCCTGGCTACCATAGGGGAAACAGCAGAGAAGAATCTACATCATGATCCCAACACTACAATGATAAAGCTTCGGTTATTTGGCGAGAAAATGACTCAATTCTTATATGCTTTTGAACAATTAGCTGAACCATTTAATGCTTCGCAGGATAATAAAATAAGATACCTCAAGAGCCAAGATTTAATTTCAAGAGAGATATTTGAAATACTTGATACTTTACGAAAAAAAGGAAACAAAGCGACACATGATGCATTTGATTCAAAACAAGAAGCCGAAACACTTCTATCATTGTCTTTTCAATTAGGAGTCTGGTTTATGCAGACTTATGGAGATTGGGACTTTGAACCGAAGGAGTTTACAATACCGCAGGAAACAAAATCTTCTGAAGTACTAAAAGCTGAATTGGACAGTTTAACACATTCCTATGAAAGTAAGCTTTCTCAGCTCGAAGCAGAGCTTGCTGCACTTAGTGCAGTTCATACTCCGGATGAAGTGTTGAAAGCCCGGAGAACGCAATCTCGTAAAGCTGCAGCTTCTATTTCTCTTAATGAAGCAGAGACGCGCAAACTAATTGATGACCAATTAATGAAGGCTGGCTGGATAGTAGATTCTGTAGCCATTAAATACTCAAAAGGATCGCGCCCGGTAAAAGGGAAAAACATGGCGATATCCGAATGGCCTTTACAGAAAAATTACTCTGCTGATTATGCTTTATTTGTTGGTTTGAAATTTATTGGGTTTATCGAGGCAAAACGTAAGAAAAAAGATGTATATTCAGATTTAGAACAAGCAAAAGAGTATGGCCGATTAATTACTCCAAAGGCAAATGAAGAATTAGTAGGACAGTGGGGTGATTATTCAATCCCCTTTGTATTTGCAACGAATGGAAGGCCATATATCAAGCAGCATGAAATGAAGTCTGGTATTTGGTTCCAGGATTTGAGGAAGACAACAAACCTACCCAAAGCTCTCCAATCATGGTATAGTCCAGAAGGGCTTATGGAACTACTAGTCCAAGATATTGACGCAGCAACGGAGCATCTAAAAGCAGAAAACAAAGATTATTTAAAGGAATACTTAAAGCTCCGTGATTTCCAATTGGAGGCTATTAAACGAGTTGAAGAAGCTATTACCAATGGACAGAAAAGCATTCTGATAGCAATGGCGACAGGTACCGGAAAAACACGCATGTCGATTGGCTTAATTTATCGATTGATAAACTCCAAACGGTTTAAGCGAATCTTGTTTCTAGTTGATAGAAAAGCACTGGGCATCCAAGCTGCCGATTCATTTAAAGAGTCCAGACTTACCAATCAACAGACCTTTACAAACATTTTTGAGCTTCAGGAGCTGGATGATAAGAAGCCAAATCCGGAATCAAAAGTCCATATAGCAACCATTCAAAGTATAGTCGCTAGGATAGAAAATGAGGATTTAGGACTGACAGTAGATAAGTATGATTGTATAGTTGTCGATGAAGCTCATAGAGGGTATACTTTGGATCGAGTTATGACGGATACAGAATATGAATTCAGAGACCAGGCCGATTATATTAGCAAGTATATGAACGCACTCCAGTATTTTGATGCAGTAAAGATTGGTTTAACGGCCACTCCAGCTTTACATACAAAGGAGTTGTTCGGGAGTCCAGTCTTTAACTATTCTTATCGTGAAGCAGTTATAGATGGATGGTTAATCGATTTTGAACCCCCACATCAATTGACTACCAAGTTAAAAGAAAACGGGATTACATGGGAAAAGGGAAGTAAAATTGATGTCTTTAACCCTGCCACTGGTGAAGTTGAAAATATCGACGATTTACCTGATGAAGTATCTATTGAAATTGAACAGTTTAATAAATTGGTTTTGACTGAAAATTTCAATAAAACGGTTTTAGCAGAAATAGCACAATACATCGATCCAACTTCCAGGCAAAAAACATTAATCTTTGCTGCTACAGATGATCATGCTGATTTGATAGTTGATTTGCTGCGTAAAGAGTATGAAGGTCTGCTTGGTCAAATAGACGAAAAAGCAATTATGAAGATTACCGGCTCAATTAAGGAACCATTATCGACGATTAAACTATTTAAAAATGACCGCTTACCTAATATTGCAGTTACAGTTGACCTTCTTACAACGGGTATAGATGTACCTGAGATATGTAATTTAGTATTTCTGCGCAGGGTGAAATCCCGCATCCTTTATGAGCAGATGGTTGGGCGGGCTACGCGTCTTTGTCCGGAAGTGGGCAAGACTCATTTTAATATCTTTGATGCGGTAGGCATGTTCGAAGCCCTTGAACCAATTACGAATATGAAGCCAGTTGTAGTAAATCCAAAAATCAGTTTTGAAGAATTGGTGAGTGGATTAAATCAATTTGAGGATGAACAAAAGCAAAAAGAGATTATAGATATGATTATTGCGAAGCTTCAAAGAAAAAAGCAACGTCTTGATGAAAAGGGAAAAGAAAACTTTTCCTCTTTAACTGGTGACCAAAGTGTGGAAGAATATTTAAATTGGATGAAGAATGCTGCTCCTGGAGAAGTGAATCAGAGCCTACAGCAAAATAAACATTTGGTAGCCTTCTTAGATGAAAATAAATACCGGGGTAATGTTCAATTCATCTCTACCCATGAAGATGAATTTCTGAGGCATGAAAGAGGATATGGCAGCGGAAAGAAACCAGGAGATTTCTTGGATGAATTCGGTAAATTTATTGATGATAATATGAACTTGATTCCGGCATTAATATTAGTTTGTACAAGTCCTAAAGACATGACAAGGGCTGACTATAAAGAGCTTAGAACGATTTTTGATTTACATCAATTTAGTGAGAAGTATTTACAAACTGCCTGGAAAGAGACAACGAAAAAAGATATTACAGCAAGCATTATCGGGTTCATTCGGCAACGTGTTTTAGGCGATGCTTTGTTATCACACGAAGAACGAGTTAAAAGCGCAATGGGGAAAGTTTATGAAATGGAGAACTGGTCTCCAGTGCAACGAAACTGGCTTGGACGGATTGAACTTCAACTCATTGCAGAAAGGGTATTAGACCCGAACGCTCAAAGGGCTTTTGATATAGAACCATTTCGCTCTGATATTAATGGAAGTAAAGGATTGGATAAAATATTTAAAGGCATGCTTCAACCAATATTAGATAACATCAATGAATCGCTATACGAGAGGAAGAATGCTTAATTTATGAATACGAATGAAATTGTATCGAAACTATGGAATCTATGTAATGTACTCCGGGATGATGGGATTACATATCATCAGTATGTTACCGAGTTAACCTATGTACTATTTTTGAAGATGTTAGACGAAACTGAAACAGATGGACAGGTTCCAGAAGAATATAGATGGAAGAGCTTAACCTCAAAAATTGGGATGGAATTATATTCACATTACCGGACATTATTAAATGACCTTGGAAATAAAGGAACAGGATTAGTTGGGTCGATTTATGCAAATGCCTCTACTAATATCACGACGCCTGCTAATCTTGAAAAGATTATTAAGTCAATTGACGCTTTGGATTGGTATAGTGCACGGCATGAAGGTCTTGGAGATTTGTATGAGGGTCTTCTTGAGAAAAATGCAAACGAGAAAAAATCTGGCGCCGGCCAATACTTTACTCCGCGTCCATTGATTAATGTCATGGTCAAACTCTTGGATCCTCAACTAGGGGAGAAGTGCAATGACCCTGCTGCCGGAACATTCGGTTTTATGATTGCTGCAGCGCAACATGTAAAAGAAAATAATAATAGCTATTTCGGTTTAGAACCACGTGTTGTTGATTTTCAACTAGAGGAAGCTTTTTCAGGGTGCGAACTCGTACCAGAAACGCATCGGTTAGCTTTAATGAACACAATGCTGCACGGATTAAAAAGTCAGATTCTTCTTGGTGATTCTCTGTCGAGTATTGGACAACAAATGAGTAACGTGGACGTTATTTTAACAAATCCACCATTTGGAACGAAAAAAGGTGGAGAACGTCCTACACGTGATGACCTTTTATTTACAACATCTAATAAACAACTAAACTTTTTGCAACATATTTACAGAGCATTAAGTCCAAAGTCAGGTAAAGCGCGAGCAGCAGTAGTTTTGCCAGATAATGTTTTGTTTCAAGATGGAGATGGTCAACGTATTCGAACAGACTTAATGGATAAGTGCAATCTTCATACAATTTTAAGACTTCCTACAGGGATTTTTTACGCTGCAGGTGTAAAGACAAATGTATTGTTTTTTGATTTAGGCAAAGAGCTTTCAAACAATACTAAAGATGTTTGGATATATGATTTACGGACCAATATGGATAGCTTCGGAAAACGAAGCATGCTAAACGAGGGGCATTTTGATGGTTTTGTTACCGCTTATAAAGCAAAAGATCGTTTGAATGTTCAAGACGAGCGTTGGAACGTATTTACTCGTGAACAGATTAAAGCTATGAGTGACAACCTTGATCTCGGGTTGATTGCTGATGATTCTTTAAATTCATATGAAGATTTACCGGATCCAATCGAATCAGCAGAAGAATCGATTGTAAAGTTAGAGCAAGCAATTTCTTTATTAAATGAAGTTGTCCGTGAACTTAATGTAGCTAAGGGGGGACAAGTTTGAGAATAGGAATGAATATTAATGCATCACTAGAAAAGACAATGGTGGCTGATGCTGACCAGCCGTATGACATTCCTAATAACTGGTTCTGGGTTAAACTTGGTACTATTGTTGAAATTAATCCTTCAAGGAATATACCAAGTGATATCATTGATTCCACTGAAACAAGCTTTGTTCCAATGGCTTCAGTTGATGAATTAAAGGGCGAAATAGTTGTTCATGATGTACGTAAGTATGTAGAAATTAAAAAAGGTTACACTGCATTTAATGAAGATGATATTCTTTTTGCTAAAATAACTCCTTGTATGGAAAATGGTAAAGCAGCAATTGCGAAAAAATTATTAAACGGTTTTGGTTTTGGTTCTACAGAGTTTCATGTTATTAGAAGTAAACGAATAGTAAATAAAAATTTTGTTTTTCTTCTTATACGATCAGGGAGATTTAGGAAACAGGCAAAAGGTGTTATGTCTGGGGCTGTGGGTCAACAGAGAGTGCCAAAAGGTTTTTTACTAGACTATCCTTTTCCCCTTCCTCCTCTACTAGAACAAATTCGGATTGTAGAACGTGTGGAATTTCTTATTGGGAAAATTGATCAGGCTAGACAATTTATTGATGAAGTAAACGAAAAAAAAAATTCTACAATGAATGAATTATATACAAGTGCATCGTTAGGTGAAATATCAGTTCAATGGAGAAATGAAAATTCGAAAAAAAATAAAAATCCTTTTATAGCTGAAACAATTCAATATTCTGGAGTTGTTAAAAATAAAGGTGGGTTTAAGAAAAATGAATTAATTAAATCTGATTTATTTGATAAGTTACCTGAAGGATGGGCCGTTGTTTCGATTGATGAAATTGCTGCTAATAAAAAAAATGCAATAAAAGCAGGCCCATTTGGTTCTGCTCTTAAAAAGGAGTTCCATGTACAAAATGGAGAATACAAAATTTATGGTCAAGAGCAAGTAATTAAATCAGATATTACTTATGGAGATTATTTTATCACTAAGGAAAAATTTCTTGAACTTAAGTCATTTGAAATATCGAAAGGCGATATATTAATTAGTTTAGTAGGTACAATAGGTAAAATATTAGTCGTACCTGAAAATTTTGAAAAAGGTATAATAAATCCCCGATTGGTTAAATTGTCATTTAATGAATTTATTAATCCTTACTATATAGCTATATATTTTCAATCAACTATAGCTCAAGCTTTATTAAGCAATAGTTCACATGGTGGTACAATGGAAATATTAAATTTGTCAATAATTCGAAGACTTCCAATTCCATTACCTTCTCTTGATGAGCAAAATGAGATAGTTCGAATTGTTGATGTAACAGTACAAAAATTCAAAAAAGTGAATCATAATGTAGATTTGGAAAAAGAAATGAACATTTTAAGAGAATCAGTCCTCTCCAAAGCCTTCCGTGGTGAGCTAGGAACTAATGATCCAGAGGAAGAGAGTGCATTGGAACTATTGAAAGAAATACTACAAAAAGAAACGACACCGGTTTAGGGTGTCGTTTTGTATTGAAATTAGTTACTAAGAGCATTCGCAGAAGGCAGTGCTGTTCCATTTTCATACCATATTAAAGTTGGAAGCTTTGGGATTTCAACTTTTGTTTCAAATTCTATAAACAAACCATATTTATATTTTAAAGAGCTATTCAATTGATCAGTATAACATTTTAATTTTTTTTGATCAAAATCTCTTGAAGTAGGATTAGTTGTTTTTTTAACTTCTATTATTAGCAGATTATTCTCATTACCACCTCTTTTGTGTACAATAATGTCTGGATATGTTGAGAATACATATAGTTCTCCATTAAGCACAATTTTACTTCTTTTATTCAATTTTTCAGCTTCGTTTATCAACATATGAATATTTTTTAAACCATTTTCTTCATCAACATTTTTGTTGTATTCACAATCTACATCAAATCCGGAAAAACCTTCTTGTAAATACGTTCCAAGTTTATGTGTAATTGTTCGTTCATTTAAATCATTAATTAGAAAATATAAATCATTATCAAACAATTTTTTGATTGCTGCAGTTACCTTTATTTTTATTTCTTCAATTTTTAAAACTGCCGTTTGTATTTCTTCCATCTTTAAATTTCTCCTTTGTTTTAAGCATTAATATAGTTTATACCATAGTAAAACCTTTAGAACAGTAAACATAATTGTAAAAGAGGACTTATTAGGCGAGAGATTCTATAAGTTGAAATGAATTTCTTTTAAATCGTTTTTTATTGTTTTTAACTTATTTTGTTTGTTATTGATGATATCATCATGAAAAGTATTTTTCATAAAAGTAATATAGAAAAAAAATAAAACTACTAATATAGTGATAACTAATGTCAAAATTAAACCATCATTAAATCGTACAATTTCACGGGTGAATTTCCATGTGATTAATTGATTCCAAACAGGTATCAATAAAGCCAACATTAAACCATTACCAAAAATATAAGGGAGTTTCCCCTCGCTGATTTCTTCTTCGGTAAGTTTTATTAAATCTTGAATTTTTTCTTTGTCTTTTTCAATGCCTTTTAGTTTTAGATAATCACTAAGACCTTTGATTCGAATTTGATTAAAGTTTAATCCATCATATAGTTCGTTTTGTATGCGATCTCTTTCCTTTTTAGTTATTTTTGTGAAAATCCAAATTGAAATTATTAAAGTGAGTAAACTAATAATAATTCCAATGGTATTCACTGAAGTGAAATGAAAAAGGAAGTAAGCGGATACCATAAATAGAAAGAACGGCAATATCATTTTCAAAATTTTCATTTTTTTTAGAAACATTCTTCTTAGACTTAACTTTTTTTATAAAGAGATAAAAGCTCATATACCATTTCGTAACCCCGATCTGATTGATAATTTCAGGAATTGAATTTGATTCAATCTTTCCCAGATACTTATAGCATTCATTTTAACGCTAAAGTCTCCCAACCATCTAATTCCGCGTCATAATCTTCTAGTAAGTTAACTAACAAATCAGTAATATCATTTATTGAATGGAAATCTGAGAGATCAGTACGATAAAACTGCAAGTATTTTTCGTCATTATTTTTATTCTTCGAAACCATTTTCAACCCTAGATTTGTGACTTTTTTTAATAAAGATGGTTTATCTTTTGGTTCAATTATAAAACCCAAGTTAATAAGTTTCTTTATAATAGACTTTTTATCCTTTAGATTATTAATATTAATCCAGTGGTCTATTCGCCTTGGTTTTTCTAGTGGGTCTCCAGACTCCCTTAAGGAATCGACAACTTTTCGATTGCCAATATGTTGTACTTGATATTTGTTCGGATAGATATATTCAAAGTAAAACTCCCATGGACTATCTTCTTTTACAGTTGTTACTTTAAATTCATAGTCATGCTGAGAGTAGTGTTTCTTTGCCAGAGTTAAAAGTAATTCTAACGAGGGTTCTTTAAAATAAAAGAAAACATCACGATTACCATCACAAGTTATTCTACCAATGTTGTATCCCAAATCTTTAATCTCAGCAATAATTAGGTCTTCAATATCATTTAATAATTCTGCTTCATCATTAATAGGAAGGCCATTTTCAGCAGGGGACTTAACAATCGTTCTAAGGAATAACGGATGCGAATAATTATTCTTATCTATTTCTCTCCAAATATCCATATCCAAGACAACAGAGGCAAATTTGTCCTCATAATAACAAAAATATATATCCCAATGGTCTGACAAGATATCACCTCATATATTAATAAAAAATCAATAAACATATTTTACCACCTACCTAAATCTAAAGCACTACATATTTACATTTTTAGTTCTTATCACCTCTATTTCCTCTTGGGTAATAAAAGTAGAAATATTTGTAGGAATAATAGAGGGATAAACTGGCAAACGACGAATTATTACATAGGATTTCACGAAAATGCAATTAATTATACGTTGTTTGAGGAGTTAGATTAATGTTCTTCGTTCCTAAAAACTTTTCTTTTGAGTTCAATTCAATGGCATGGAGATGTTGGTGAAGTCGAAATTCGAATGCAAGAGGATGATAATGGCAAAGGGGGAAAGGAAATTGAATGATGAAGTGACTCAAATTATAAAGGATAAATATAATGAATATGCTGATAAAGTGATTAATGAAATTCAAGAACTAGGTCCTGATTGTCTTCACAGTGGTGATGACAGTGGGCTTGACGATGTATGGGAAGAATTTAAATTCCAAGTTCAAGAAGGAGAAAGTATTTTCTATGAATTCTACGAAGCAACTATTCTATCAATTTGCAGTGGGGTGCTTAAAAAATTATCTGTTAATGAATTGAAGCTACTTTGGTTGATATCAGATGGTTATTATGATTGGAATGAGGACTGGTCTCCTGGAACTAATGAGTTACTCGAGATGGTTGAGGATGAATTATATTCTATAATATATAACATTGCAGAGAGCGAGGAAGTCACTCGTAATTGTGACGATGAATATGAGAAAGATGATGATAAAAACGTAGACGACGATGAAGAGGAATTTGAAGATGAAATAGAAGCTGAAAAGGAAATAATATTTGAAGAGGGTGGTTTTAAAAATTTTTGTGATACGACAGCTAAGCTTAAATTAAATGATATTATGGATGTCATATTTAACGAATATGGTCGGGTCTCAAGAATGACAACAGGAGATAAAAAGAAAAAAGCACAGTACAAACAAGACGTATTTGTATTGTTTAAATTATATACGAGTACACAATTTCCTCCAGAAAATCTAAGGCCATTATATTTAGAAGATAGTAGGAATCTACTAATAAAGTTGTCAGAACATCTTATTGCTCTCCAAGACATCGACAAATTACTTACTGAATCCAAGGTGGACTCGGTACCAACGATCCGAATGAAGAGAGTGCCCTGGAGTTGCTGAAAGTAATATTGCAAAAAGAAACGACACCGGACTAGGGTGTCGTTTCTTTTTGAGAAACAATAGTTTTTTTTCGTGTTGTTTTTATCTTATTTGGTTTTATATTTCCCTCTAAAGTTACAGCAATCTCAGTATTTATTGTTAAAGATTGATAATCATAATTTGTCTTTATTAATTCATCATATGAACTTAGAGTATCACCTAAATCAATTCCTTGATCGTAATATTTTAAATACTGAATATAATCGTTTTTTCTATATAAATAGAACCTAGCCATTTCATAGAAATATTTTTGATGTAATTCATCTATAGCTTCAGGATGGTCACTTTCAATCAAATCAATTGAAACTAAGTAATATTCATTACCTTTTTCCTCAGAAATTTCAATAGGAATTATTGTATTCCTTAGATACCACATTCCTAATGTAGCATGTGGAAATGATCCGCAATATTGACTTTTAATACATACATTAATTATGTTGTTCGATTTTTCAAATTCATTACCTTTTTCTATTAATGAGTATGCAATATGGTTGAAAAAATCTAATATTTCTCGGGCTAAAACTGATGGTTTATTATTTAGAAAATCATCTAAATTACTAATTTCAGTAACTATGGGCTGCGTATAATCAATTAAAGCTGATTTATTATTCGCATTAACCGAAAGAGTATCATATATATCCATCGAATTATTAATATGATGCTCGAAATCTTCATAGTATTCTCTAGCATGTTCAACACCAATTAACATAATTATATCATTTGAATTTCCCTCGAAAGCACTTTTATTTATTGATGAATAAAATGGTAATGAAGTAGAAAAAACAGCATGACTAAATTCTAAATGAATATATACGTTAAAGCCTTCTAAAATGAAAGAATTGTAATGTCCAAAGTTCAGATTAAATAAAGTTTTAATTTCTCTAATAACACTGGTCAAAATTAAATTTTTTCTAATATATATAGAATTCTGGATATCACCAATTGCACTTACGTTATAAGTTTGAATATTATAATCATTTCTTAATATAACTGGATTTGAAGTTATAAGTTCCGGGAAATATTTTACAGTAAAACATTCTTGATAAACATTTAAAAAAGTATATTTGAATTCATCAAATACTTTAATTAAATCCAATTGAGTATAGATATTATCATATAAAGATTTTTCGTCCTGCCAAATTGTCCATCTTCCATTTAAATCTATATGAATATTTATAGAAAATTGGAATGAGTTATCTGATTCATATATAAAATATTTACCTTTATTGGTTATATTTTCAGTGAAATTTAATGAATAAAGTATATTTTCAAAGTCGAATTCAGCATCTAAATGAACAGCGGTCATGAAAATAATTATTTCACTATTTTGAATGTTATCTAAAAGAAATTTGGAATCGATATTGTATAACTTCGTATTGTCTAAGTCAACATTGCTTGCATCCGCATTTTTGGGATGGTTTTCTACTTCATTAAATTTAGTATTGATAGCATCCCCTGAAATTTCTTCGTCGTCGATATCTCCATTATTAGTAAATTGTTTATTTATATATTTAATAAATTTTTTAACACTAGAAATTAATAGGCTCATTTCACGGACAGATGTCTTAATTTCAAAATCGTAATCGTAATCCGCTGTTTGTCTTAACCAGTAAAGTCTCAGAGATAAAGCGTAAATTGACCACATTGTTTTAGAATGTATATCAGTTGAATTAATAATATTTTTAAAAGCATAAGCTATAGCGGCACAAACTTCTATTTCCGGAGTCCTATTTTTTTTTTCTTTAGTCAAACATTCTGTGATTTTTTTTTCAATATTATCTAATTCCACTGTGTACTCTTCATTAAATATTTCTTTATATAATATTTTTAAATAGGGTGCAATTTCTTCGTAAAAAGATGATTCATTCATTAATAACAGTGATATCAATTTAAAGGGATTAACCGAAGATTTCTTTTTTGAATTTTGTAAGCATTTAATATAATTTTCCTTATTAAGTGTAATATTTGAAAGGTCTTCAAATGTTAAACTAGGTTTATATATTTCATTAAAAAATATTTCACTTGTAAAATGGTCTACTTCATCAAAAAAAATATTTTGATCGTTGATATTCAGCTTTTCGTTTAGAAAGGTATATAGTTGACCCGTTATATATTTATGTAAAGAATAATATAGAAGACTAGCGGATGCCCGTAAATCATCAGAAAGTAAAGAAGAGGTAGATAACTCTAAATTATCCTCCGAACTCATAATATAAATTAAAGAGCGTTGGGCTACTTGTTTATATATTACTTTTCTTGTTTCTTCTATATCTTCAGTTTTCGTCATTGGAAAAAAAGAAATGCTATTACTTGTTATTTCTATAGATGTTTTTTCTACTTTATCAATCATTTTGATACAGTTAATATTTCCTTTTATAGTTGTTGTACTTTTACGAAATTGGTTTACCAGCCGAACTTTTAAAATATAATTTTTTGCGTCAATTTCGAAAATAGTAGTATTATTTCGCGTTTTAGACTTTAATAATTTGGGCATGGGAATTTCTCCTTACTTATGAACTTAGTATATTCTACCACCTCCCTAATTCTAATGCACTACATATTTACATTTTTCGCTCTTTCCCCCTCTAATTCTTCTAAGAAAATAAAAATAGAAAAATTTGTCGAAAGTGGGGAGGGGATTTATGGTAAAATTAATTAAAGCTATTATTAAAGGAGCACTTAAATGAGAATAAATCAGCAAATTATTGATGCAATTCAAAAAGATAAACTTGTTTTATTTATTGGTTCAGGATTTTCAAAGAGCTTAGGGCTTCCGGATTGGAATGGATTGGTTAGAGCTTTTTTAATTGAACTCTTAAACGAAGATTCAAGCTATCAAATATTATTAGATGGGTTGGAAAGCAAAAAATTTTTTACTGAAATAGAAATATTAGAGAAAATTAAAGATCATAAACAGCTTATATATCGAATAATGGACGATATTATTAACATTGAAAAAGATCATATGGGTAATCTTGGGTTTCACAAAAAACTAGGAGAAATTTCAAATAAAATTATTACCACAAATTACGACAAATCTTTAGAATATGCAAATAATTATAGGAAAATCATCTATGATAATGATTACCATATTGCAAATTTATCTGAAAATTATATTTTGAAATTACATGGCTGCATAGAGGATCCAGCGAAATGTATTTTATTTAAAGATGATTACGTAGAATTGTATAAAGAAAATAATTCTGCAATTGAAAGATTTAAAAATATAATAACAGATAAAACCATTTTATTTATTGGATTCAGTTTCTCAGATCCATTTGTAAGGCAGCAATTTGAATACATTCAAAAAGTATACAAAGGGCTATCTGGTAATCATTTCATAATTACAACTGAAGATGTAGATTTTAATGCGTACGGCATCCAACCTCTTAAGATTGATAACTGGGGGCAAGCTTTTGATGATTTGCTAACTAGTTTAATTGAAATAAAAGGACCTAAACTGCAGTTAAGTGTTTCAATGGAAAGATTAACACCTGAAGTAATTGCCAAAAATTATTTAGAACAAAAAAACAATATTGCGATATTGTTACCTTCACCTGTTGATAAAGAAGTTCACTATAATTTTATTGATATAAATAAAGAATTTAGTAGGTTACAAGTAAATGTGGATTGTTTTTATTTGACACAATTAAATCTAAGGGACCTTGATGGATATGATTATGTATTTATTTTCTCGAATGCTTATCAAGAGAAAATATTAATTGAAGATAAATATTTGAAGAGTAAATATAAACAATTAAGGGATATTGAACAAGACATAGCAATTACCGGTATTAAATGTATTTTTATCATACTTGATAAAGAAATAAACATCGATATAGCAGATTTTTCATTACCCATTATAATTTTATGGGAAAATGAAATAAGTAATATCTTATTTAAATTATTTAAAAAGACAACATATGAAAGTTTGAATAATTCGAAGATCATTAATAGTGAAAAAATAGAAATAAGCATGATTGAGAAGGGTGTTGCTGTAATTAATGAATATGTAGGTCCGAAAATTTCTATTGATGATAGTATTGACCCCAAAAAATTAATTAATTTTGTAGGCAGAATGACTGATATAGAAGATATAATTCAAAAGATAATTGATATTAATAATAATATTTTAACAATAAAAGGTTCGGGTGGTATTGGGAAAACTACTACTTTAAAGAAAGCTGTTTATGAGTTATATAAAAGAAGATATTTCTGTGATGGTTATTATTTTATAGATTGCGAATTTATTTTAGATTTTAATACTTTTGAATATAAAGTATCTCAATGTTTTGGAATAGATAGTTCAATTAATCTTAAAGATCATATTCTACAAAATGAAATGAAACTTGATATGCTAATAATGTTTGATAATTTTGAGACAATGTTATATATAATCGAAGTTGATAAAATTAAAGATTTGATAACATTCATTTGTGAATACGCAACATTAGTTATTACATCTAGAGAGTGGGTAGGATTTGAATTTGAAAAACGCCATGAGCTAAGAGCTTTTACTTCAGATGAAGCATATAATTTGTTTCGGAAGTATTATCATTCATCTATAAACGAAGAAAATATTAAAATTCTTAAAGAAGAGATACTTGATAATTTATTAAATAATAACCCGCTAGCAATTAAGATTATTGCACAAAATTTGCCTAAAACAAAAGACATGATTCAGTTAAAGAATGAATTAGACTTAGATTTTTTTAATATAACAGCATCTGGATACGATGATATATTTAATAATCATGGAGATAAAAACATAGAAAGATCGAAGTCACTTTTTCAATCAATTTACTATTCGTATAACAAACTAACCAATAGAGAAAAACTACTCTTCGAAATATTGGCTCTATTCCCAGATGGTATACACATGCAAAATTTGAAAACGTTTTTTTTGAAAGATGAGTATAAATTAAATATTAATAAAGTAACAGATCGAGAAATAACTTCTTTAGAAAACAAGTCTTTGATTGAAATTAATAGAGGATTTATTAAATTACAATCAATTCTTGGCAGATTTGCAGAATATCAATTTAATACAAGATCGGAAAAAGAAAAGGAATACTATTATGAACTTTCTTTTAATTATATTTCACATATTATCGATTCAATAAAAAGACTAACAAAATTACAACGATCAGATGGACACAGGGTTTTTGATATGAATTCGAAGAACATAATGAAATGTTTTGAGTATATCACAAGTTTTGAAGGTGATAAAAATAAAAAAATTGATTTTTTAATGGAAATTGATTTTTTTTCAGTTGAAAGAACATTCAATCATTATAAAAAGTTGAATGGTCTAAAAAGTTATTTTAGTGAAATACCTTATGCCGAAAGCTTAATTGAAATTTATGTGTTAAAACATCAATTTTATAGTGGTGATTTCAAGAGAATGTATAACAAACTTATTAATGTATTTCCTTTAAATAAACTTGGAAATTACTTCGTTGATGATAATGTTATTTCATCAAATTTTGTGAGCTCTGTATTAAATGTCTATATGTATAGTGATACATTTCAAGCATTAAAGTTAATCATTAAATTTGATTTTTTTGATAATATGGCATTGACTATATTATTCGAATTAGGCTATTATAAATTACTTAATTCATCAAAAATGAAAGAATTAAACTTTTTTTATTTTGAAGTCGTGTATAATTCAGGAGAAATAAATGTAGCTGCTTTAGATATATATATTAATCAATTATATGAAACTGAATTTATAGAAATTATGCAAACACATTATATTAAAGCAAAATTAGGGAAAACAAATAAGAAAATAGTAACTAAATTAGTTGCAACAAATCCATATACTTTAGGTCTTAAGGATTTGATGTTAGCATTTTTTGAGGATGATAAGATTAAAGCAATTAATTTATATGAAAAAGCTATCTCAGAATTAGAACACATTAAATATTACTATGTTGAGGCAATTTACTTTTATACCAAGTTCTTATTTATGACTAATTTAGAAGGATTTAATAAATGGTACAACGATGGGAATGAACTTGCTGAGAAATATCAATATATGTACCTAATTTATAAATTCAAAGTTTTGATTAATAATGAAAATGAAATATATAATGAAGATCTATATAAATCAAAAAATAATATTGAAATTGATGAATATATCGAACATTTAAAACAAAGAATTTAAGTAACAACTCCACCACTAATTATATGCGACAATTAACGACACCTTTCTTTGGTGTCGTTAATTGTTTTTCTCCGCATTCCTTTTTGCCTTCAGAGCCCTAAACATCTCCAGGCTTTCCTCTAAATGCTGCGCTTCTTCCTCAGTCAAATCATTTTTCGCTCCGCCAAAGTATGCGATATTTATTTCTTCTTTCGAATCACTTACTTTTTTATCTTCTAATAAATCTGCTCTTCCCATTAAATAATCAACTCTAACATTAAAAAAATCAGCAAGTTGATGGATTCTTTCTTTTCTAGGTAAGCTATCTGAGGTTTCTAAACGTCTAATAGTAGATTCCGGGATATCCAATAGATGTGAAAGCTGCTCCTGAGTGATGCCTTTTGAACTTCTTAATCGCTTTATTCGTTCTCCAAAAGATGCTTCGATAACGGTTCACCCCTTTCTTAAAGTGTAATATAAATTGTTCATAAAATAAACGTTCAAATAACGAACAAATCTCTTGACATGTTCATAAAATGAACGTATAGTAATAACAAAGATGTTAATAAAACAAGAGAAATGAGGTGTTATTTATGGGGATTAATCAATTACTACCCCAAGTGAACTTAGTTAAAGCTAGAGAATGTATTGGTTGGACACAAGAGGAACTTGCAAAAAACTCATCAGTTTCGCGGTCATTAATCGCAAATATCGAAAGAGGGTATGCAACACCCTCTCTTGAGAAAGCGAATAGAATTGCAACTGCTCTTGGTAGTTCTGTAAATGAAGTTTTCATTTTTTTTGAAATAAATGTTCATAATTCGAACGTTGCAACAAAGGAGGTGATCTAATTGAAAACACCCACAACACTACCTGATGCTCTTCGACTCGCAGCCGATCTTGCAGAACATAATGCACAGCTTGAGCAAGCGTTAACTGAATTAAGAATGAACAATGAATACCCGGAAATACTTCGGCCTGTACACATGGAGAAATTATTCAATATCGGTAAATCGACAATCAGTGAATGGACTCGTGACCCTGACTTCCCAGTTATGAACAAGAATCGCAGGAAGGGCGAGGCAATTTATGTTTTAAAGTCTGATTTGTATCAATGGCTTAGAACAAGGAAAGTAGCAAATTGAAGGAGGTGATTACTTTGTCATCAGTCGAACAAGTTGAAGTGATTGAGCAAGTCGATGATTTGGATGCTCGTATTTTAGAAACAAGTCGCAAGCAACTCATCGAAGAAAATAAAATAATTATGAATGAGGATGGTTCTTTTACCCTTACTGAGAAAGGTAAAGAGATTGTCCAGAAAGAGCTCCAACGATATGAATCCCGTCCTAACATGGCAATTTTGATTCAAATGTATATTCTGCAAATGTATGATGTGTCGGTGTACTAAGATGTTTGCCTGGAAGAATCGCTTCGCTTGTCTTGTTCGAATTGTTGTCACGATGAAGTGTTTAAGCTTGGATGTAGATTCTGCAATTGATAGAGCAATTTTTAAGGTTGATCTTGATGGATATTGTTATTGCTTTCATCCTGAATTATTAAGTGAACTAGAACGATCTAGATTGCGAAGTCAGGCAGAGACCTACTTTATCGGAAAGAAGATTCCTACAATTCATTTGACACCTGTCACTCTAGAGCAACTTAAAGTGAAAGTGAATAAATGAGGAAATACCCGCTAGCACGGATCCAGCGCCAGCGGTTGAGGGGAAAGGGGATCAACCAGAAGCTTACTACATCATTGTAAATCAACCCTTTGTCACAAAGATACTACTGCAATGTGTCGTTTTCATCATAATGGGCATGCAGATGTGCAACGAAGGGAGGTGAGAGAATTTGAGTATGGGACAGGCTATATTGGCTTACCGAAAAAGGCAAAATATGACGCAGCAAGATTTTGCGCAAGCGATACCCATGGATCGATCGGTTATTGCTCGAATAGAGAGCGGGGATAGAAAGGCTGCAAAAGTTGTTATGAAGCGAGTGTCCACTTGCTACGACGATCCACAACTTATGCTGGCTGCTCAGGAGGAAGTAACTGATGGAGCATGCACACCTTGGCTTGATGGTGCTGATCTTCACAAATCTACGGTTCAATTGAAAACAGAAGAGGAGCTCAGCGAAGCACAAGCAGCAATGCGGTTGGTACCTATCACGAAGCGTAAGGACCAATTAACAGAAGTAGATATGATTGCAATCAAGTCTGCCATTATGGAATGCATCGAGGCAATTACAGCACTAACTCATTACGTAGCCGTACTTTGTAAGGAGTTTGCATTTAGTTGGTTGGCACTATGGAAGGAACATCGTAGGGAATTGAAAGTGAAGAAATATATGAAATGAGGTGGTTTGAATGTCAGAGGATCTATTGGAGCGACTAGGTAATTATTTTACACATTTCAATGTAATGGATCGTTACGGCATTACTTTTGAACAATTCGTTGAAAAATGGAGGTCAGGTACATGGGACGCTTATCTAGCAGCATAGAGTACGACTTCAGAGCTGCACGAGAGAGACAGCAGGAATATATCAAAATGTACCGGCTTCAAAAGCGGCTCGGGCATATGAATCCTGAATTAGAAATTGAATTTATGGCCTTGATTGATGAGATAGAAATTGAGATTGCTGAGGCTCATCAGCCGGTAAATGCAAGAATGACCACTGCTAGTAACAGTGATCATTCGGTAACGCCTATTGGAAATATTATTAATCTAATCGTACCACAGTGGGATTTTGAGAGCAAGGAGGAAGTTCAGTGAAATTAAAACCATGGAAACAAGAATTGATGTGGGTTCAACGGAATGATAGGGATGTTATTATCAACACGAGTGAAAAACCGCCACAAACTGGTGACATTATCCCCACTGTACCAAATTTAGTTAAAAAATAAAAAATGATGAGGAGTATTTATACATGAAAGCTACTGGTGTTGTAAGGAAGCTAGATGAATTGGGACGTATTACTTTACCTATTGAACTTCGTAGGTCTTTAGGAATTGGTGAGAAGGATGCTTTAGAAATTTTTGTTGATAGTGATCGAATCATGCTTAAGAAGTATGCACCGGGGTGCAACTTCTGTGGATCGATTGAGCAAATTGAATCTACGAAAAACGGTAAATTACTTTGTGGTACCTGCATTACGGAAATTAAAGCAATTGAGTAATTAAAACTAATATGGAGGGATTCACTTGAATAAACAGGATATTGTCGATCGTTTACTAGCATTACCAACTGAAATTATAGCTGCAGAATTGGACCTTATTAATCTACAAAATAATCTATTTGAAGCTCAGCATACGCTACAACAATTAAAAGATGGTTTGTATATCGGTGTTTGGGAAGATCAAGGTAAAAAGATTGATGGAAAGAATGCTGAGATTCGCGAGGCACAAATGCGCCAGTATACGACTATCGAGCAGAATTCCGTTAATAAAGCAGCTGAATTGGTGAATCGTCAACGTTATGGAGTTACATGTCTTCAAAATGAATTGATTGCTTTAAGAGCAGTCGTTGATTTGCTTAAGGGGGCTGCTTAAATGAATGAGACTACTCTTGTGCAACATCAAGAAAATAACAGCGGTTCGATTGTTGAATTGGACTTTGGTAGTGCTGCGGATTTAAGGAAAAAGCTTGTCGATATGAAACAAAAGCTTAATCTCACGAAAGAATTCTTTCGTGAGGTTATGCAAGAAGGTTTGGATTATGGAATTATTCCGGGAACGGACAAGCCTTCTCTTTGGAAACCAGGTGCAGAAGGATTACTAGAGTTTTATAACTATGCTCCGACTATTGCTAACAAAACTGAAGAAAAGAATCTTGAAACGGGCTATTACTCTGTTGATATCACAATTCGCTTGATTCACCGCTCTACAGGAGTTGTCATTGGAGAGGGTGTAGGCTGTGCTAATACTTTTGAAAGTCGGTACCGCTGGCGCTGGCTTTATGAGAAAGATATTCCGAAAGGAATACACAAGGAGGACCTTTTTGTAAAAGAATTTAAAGGAACTGGTGGTTCGAAATACTATAAATACCGCATGGATAACGATGATATGTTTTCCATTTGGAATACAGTACTGAAAATGGCAAAGAAGCGTGCGCTTGTTGATGCAACATTAGCTGCTACTCGCTCTAGTGGTATCTTCACTCAAACAGAAGAAGAGCTTGAGGCTTATCTTCATGGAGATGATCCAGAGGGTGGGGATGGAGAAAGTGGTGGAAAAGCGGCAGCTGCCAAAAATACGGCAGTACCTAGTGCAACTACTATAACATCATCTACAACAATTAAACCAGTTACTCCTTTAAATAAAAATAGAGTTTTAGCTTTAATGAAAACAGCAGTACTTGATTGGAACGGTCTTGCCGCACAGGCTACCGAAGCTCTAGGCAGACCCATTAAGAAAGTAATGGATGATTTGAAGAGTGATGCAGATTGGATTGCAGTGGGCCAGCATTTAGATTTGTTAATTGAGAGCCGAGCAGCGTTTGCAGAAAACAAGGACGAGCTTGATTTCGATAATCTCCCACCTGAATTAAGAGGTGAGCAATGAAAATAGCGCATATTGCAGATTGTCACTATGGACTAGGTTATCCTGGTCCGAATCACTTTTCTAGATTTGAAGATATCATTGCTTCTATGAATTATGCTGCAGATCGGATTATTGAAGAAGGTTGTAAATTAGTTCTGTTCGCGGGAGACGCATTCAAGGATGCTCGAGTGTTTCTGGACCGTGCCAGTTTAGAAATCACTGAGTTTGTTTCTTGGTTACGAAAGTTATCTAAAGCAGGGATTGATGTTGTTGTTATAAGTGGTACCCCTTCACATGATGCGATTAGTGCCTATTTTCTCATTCAACAAATGAATATTCCGCGTATCCATGTTTTCACCGATCCAGGTCATATGATCTTACATGATATTAATATATCCTGTTTACCGGGTATGAATCGCAGCAATATAGCTGCAAATGATGAAATTCGCGGTTTACCAGCTCACGAGATTCACCAAATTATGACGGACCGGATAACGGAACAATGCAAAGAGCTCCGGTCCAAGTGTGATGCGATGTACCCAACTATTTTAATGTCGCATCTAACATTTGATTTAGCTGATACCGGATTTGAAGATGCTCTGTTGCAAAACGAACCTATTTTATTGCAAGAAGCTACTGAGTTATTTGATCTCGTAGCACTCGGGCACATTCACCGGCCACAGAAAGCTGGACTTAATGTTTATTACAGTGGTGCACCTGAAAGACATAACTTTGGTGATGAGAAAACGGCAACTGGTTTCTGGATTCACGAAATACATCCTGCTGAATGGGTTCACACATATGTAGTAAACCCCAAGTCTCGTAAGTTCAAAACACTTCGATGGTGTGATATGGATATCCAAGCCTGGCTTGATGGTGAATTGGATACCTTTGATGGAGTTAATTCTTCAATTGTTCGTGTACATTACTCCTGCAGCGAGGAATTACAAAAGCTGTTTGATCGTCAAACTTTAGAAAAAGCGTTGTATAGTGCTAGAGCTTATTTCGTTTACGAGATTAAAGCAGATATCGAACGGACCGACCGAGCACGTGATGTAGAAGTTACGGAGGCTTTAGGTCCTCTCACAGCTCTGCAGAAATGGGCAACAAATCAAGGGATTGAAACTCCGGAGATTATTATGCTACAGAGTATGACATCAACGCTGCTTGAGGGGGTGGCCCCATGAGTGTAATTTTATCAATGCCCCAATTACAAATCATTGAAGATGAGCTGAGATGTGATTTAGATAATACCGGAATCATTAAATTACGGTCTATAGTTACTTCACACCAAAATCTCTTTGATGCAAATGCAAGCTTATCGTTTGAAAATATCAGATTACGGAATATTGAAATTGCATTAAATGATTTACCACCATTAAAAACGCAAAGTGAAATTCTAGATTGGCTTGAATCAACTACAGGTTTTAAGCGGGAGGGCTTTGATGATACCAATCAGCATTGAACTTGTTAATTTCCGTGCTATACCTTATGCCTTGATAGATTTAAGCAGCGTTACGATTGCTGCGATATGTGGCCGCAACGGAGCCGGAAAGAGCTCAGCCTTCACACTTGCTCCGATTTTTTCTCTTTTTGGAGATAAGATAAAGGGAATAAGCATGGATGACCTTGTTCGTAAAGGTACCCAAGAAATGGCAGTTACGTTTACTTTCGAACATCAAGACAGTATTTATCGAACCATTCGTACTCGGTCCATAAAGGGTAATGGTAAAAGCACGCTTGAACTTCAGCAAAAGGTAAATGAACAATGGGAGAGTAGGTCGGCCGAGAAGATTAAGGATACAGAGGATATTATCCGGAACTTACTTAATCTCGATGCTGAAACCTTTACTGCTTCAAGCATGATTCTTCAAGGTAAAGCAAATGAGTTTACCGCTCAGACTGCCGGCAAACGTAAAGAGATTCTGCAGCAAGTGCTCGGCTTAAATATCTACGATCAATTGTTAGAAAGTGCGAGACATAAATCCGCTACTTTAAATATAGAAATTGAAAGGGCTAAATCGAAGCTTACTGATTTAAATGAAACATTGGCAGTCAAAGAAGAAAAGGATGAGCTGCTTGCTGAACACAAGCAGCAGCTCGCAGAGACAAGTGAAAACTTGAATAAATATGAAGCGGATTTAAAGTTACTGCAGATAGAAGTGATAGAGCTACAAGCAAAATCAACTAAAGCAGCGGAGCTTGCTAAACAATCCTTTGTACTATTCGAAGAAATAACCCTATTAGGTTCTGAACGTTCAGGTCTTGTTGCCAAGCTAGATCGAGCAGAGAAAATCCTCCAGTATGAAACACAAATTATTGAAAAATCAAAAGAAGCTCTTGTGGTTCAAGAAAAAATAACCATTCTACAAACGAAGGCGCCGCGCTCTCAAGAAATACAAGCAGAGCAAGTTCGTATTCAAGCTGAAATTACTAAAATTGAAACGGATTCTATTCCTATTGTTGGACAGATTGCCTCGCTAACAAAGTTAATTGCGAATAAATCTATTCTTGATGTTGCAGCTGCAGAATTTGTCGAATCTATTTCCAGTCTAGAAAAGTTGGATAAACTGCAGATGTTGGATCAGGAGAAGCACTCTTCCTTATTAGTGGCACAAGAGTTATCTAGTAGTACACGACTTCAATTTGAAAATAAAAAGAAGGCACTTGATGAACGGATTAGAGTATTAACCGGCAAGACAGTCATGCTTGCTGATTCCAATTGTATTGACGTGACGATAGCAGCTTGCCATTTTCTTTCGGATGCTCAAAAAGCAAAGGCAGAACTTATTCTTGCTAATGACGAGGTAGCTAAACTTGATCCCATCGAATGCAATATTTTAGAGAATGCATATGAACTATTGTTAAATGAACGTAAGGCTCTTGACTACGATCAAATGGTTCATTTGAAGCTAAAGGAACGCGTTAATCAGCTTCGTCCTCTATCTGAACAAGCAGGTCAATTGGATGCTAAGGTGGAGCTTTTAACAAACCTTGAGGCACAAATGAAGAGGTTTGAAGAATCCAAGCTAGCTGCAGAGGTTCGATTGCATAATCTCAATGAGGAAAGTGGAGCCTTGCTATTGGAGCTCGTTGAGCTGCCTGATCTTCAACAAAAGTTAGTCAAGATTATGGAATGGGCTGTTTTAAAAGATCAGCTTGCTACCTCTATTGAAATAAGAGGATCAGCGACTGAACGTATTGCAGCCATTGATCTGGAAGTTACCAATAAAACAAATCGTCGAAATGGGTATGATGTTGATACTTCTTTGCTTGTTTTAGAGACTATCGAATTTGAAGCGAAGAAGCAAATGGTACCTGTTTATGAGCAGCAGATAAAAGCTGCTCGAGAGCAGCAGGGAATTCTTCAGGTTCGTATCGGTGGATTACAAACAGAGCTTAAAGCATTTGAAGATGCTGAAGCTGAGCGAAAACGCATTACTACTTACATGGAACCTCTAGTGAAGGAATGGACTAGGTACCAGACATTAATTAAAGCATTTGGCAAAGATGGTATCCCAGCTTTAATTATTGAAAATGCGGTGCCGGCACTTGAGAAGATTGCTAACGAGATTCTTGGGAAAATGAGTAAGGGCAAACATTCACTTCGATTTGAGACGCAGCGAGAACTTAAATCTAAGGATGGCATTGCTGAGACGCTGGATATTATGATAGGCGATTGGTCCGGAGAACGGCCCTACGAGACGTTTTCTGGTGGGGAGCAGTTACGTATCGACTTTGCAATTAGGTTCGCTCTTGCTGAATTACTCGCTTGCAGAGCTGGCTCTAAAGTGGAGTGGTTAACGATTGATGAAGGGCTGGGCTCGCAAGATGGTGAGCACCGTGCGTTAGTTTTAGAATCTATCAAAGCAGTAGCCGATCGCTTTAAGAAGGTGTTAGTTATCACACATATAGAAGAAGCGCAGTCTGTATTTGATCAACGGATTTACTTTGAAAACTCAGATGCTGGCATAAATATTCAAGTGGCATGAGTGAAAAGAGATTACTTCAATCCATGATTGGTGATCGAATTTGGAGGCTAAGAGATACAAATCAGGCAGAATTTATTAATGAGGTAAGAAGGTACTTTGCATTAGGTCTGCCTGGTTACAAGGTGGTTCGTGCAAAGTACCCAATTATTTATCTTAAAAAGGAAAATAGTGATTTGATTTAATTGTTGGGGTGTTGGCAAATGAAAGCTGTTCAACTTGATATGTTTGATACTCAAAAGGTTATTCCAATAGTTATTACCGGTACCCCTCGTCTAAATGGTTTCTATTACGAGAGGGGAACTAACAGGTTTGTTTCATTCGTATTAGGAAATCGTCACTATGAGGAACCAGTCAAGGGCTGCAGATATCCTGGAGAGTGGCAAGAGATGTTGAAGAAGGAGAGAGCGATATGAAGCACGGCCTTAATCCGACAAGGCGCCAAAAGATAGCAATTGAGAAAGCAAAGCTTAATTATAATAACTGGCTTATCGTCAAAAATGTGAACAAGCAGCTTCATATTCAACATCGTCAGACAGGATCGAATAAAGTAATAGCTATTTAAGATTCTCAATTACTTCGAAAAGGCAAGGAGGCGCGGACTATGCATGCAGCAAAATCACATAATACCAGTCTCTAACGGCCTTTTCGAACATCGTGAGCGGATAGGCCCAGCAATTTGGGAGTTTCTTTGGTGCATTGACCGCATTTCTAGTGAGGAAATCGATGAGCAAGGAAAGTGCTGGGGACTCATACTAGGCGGAATACCCATTAAACATGAGCTGATTGCTAAGGAATTAAACTCGAGTGAAAGAACGGTTAGGCGCAATATGGATCGCCTAAAGGAAGAGAATTATGTCGTCTCTATTCGTACAGCTCGAGGAGAAATAATAAAAGTTCGTAATAATATTAAGCATTTTAATGACAAAAGTGGCCGCTCACTGCAAAGTGATAGGCCAAATATGGCCGGTCACAGTGAAAGTGATAGGCCAGATATGGCCGGTCATAGTGAGAGTGATAGGCCAAATATGGCCGGTCATAGCGTGGAAAGTGACAAAAGTGGCCACTCATACGAAAGTGATAGGCCAAATGTGGCCGCTCTAAAAGACTTTAAAGATTTAAAAGATCTTAATACTACTATTACTACTATTACTGATTCAGCTTCAATCGAAAAAATGAAATTAAAAAAACTAGAATATGAGAAGCTCCTCGTGATTGATGCTTTTTGTGAGTTGCATAAAAAATTAGATTTTCATGTTCGAGTCAAGGAAAGAGAGATCATGGGTAAGATGATCGCCGGGGGTGTGCTATCACCCTTTATCATCCGGACTATGTTAAAGCTCTATGACGATAAGCGTAGAAGGGAAGAGGAAGAAGGTTTAGTATTTTCACCTCCTAGCACTTTCAAATACTACGAGAACGCCATTTACGAAGCCTGGAGAAGTGAGAAAACCATAACCTCTGATGTGCCGTCATCGTTGGTAGCCTTTGGTTCACCTACCCAGCCTCTTTTCCGAAGCAAGCAGCAAAGACAATTAGACGATTTAGATAAAATCATCGAGGAGGAAAAGCGGCGTGAACAAAGCGGAAGTAGCCGAGTTACTTAAGCCAATCAAGCGTAATTATCCAAATTTCGACGCAAGTATTGAAGTTGTTGAACATTATCACAAGTACTTGCAAGACTTCCCGTTTGAGCTCGCTCAATACAATGTGGATCAGCACATCATGACGGAAAAATACGCACCTACAGTGGCTCATATTCGCGGACAGTTAGCAGAGCAAACCCAGCACGAACAACTGCGGGAAGAAGCAATTAACATGACTGCACAAATCGAAGAGTGGAAATTAACTGCGGTACCTATGCCGAGTCATGTGAAGGAGGCTTTGAAGAATCTTGACAAAAAATTTAGAGAAGCATTCGATGATGGACATGTCGGAAGAAATACCATTACCGAGTAGCATTGAATCTGAACAAGCTATTCTTGGAGCCATTCTCATTGATCCCAGGGCGCCAGAAGCTTTTGATTTCGTAAGTGACAGCATGAGAGGTGATGAGTTCTTTCTGGTCAAACACAAAACCATCTACGATGCCATGTGTGAACTAAGGGAACTCAATGAGCCAGTTGATTTTATAACCTTAACGGCTAGGCTGCAGGATAAAAACCAGTTAGATATTATCGGAAGTGTTAGTTATTTGGCTGAGCTAGCAAATTCTACACCAACAGCTGCTAATGTGATGTTTTATGTGAAAAATGTGAAAGACAAAGCCGATCAACGATTCTTTATTATCCAAGCTAGAGTAAATTTGCGTAAAGCCGAGCGAGCTGATGGTACCGCGGAAGCTATAGCGGATATGCAAAATTTAACGCAAAGAATAGCAGATCGATCGGTGAAGAAAGTGGAGTTTACACCTATCTATACGGCTTTGGTAGACTGCTTTTCGACCATGGAGAAGCAATATTACACAAAAGCAGTGAATGGAATAACTGGTCTACCTTCAGGTTATACCGATTTAGATAAAATGACTGCGGGTTTTCAAAAGTCAGATTTAATCATCGTTGGCGCGCGTCCTTCAGTTGGTAAGACTGCATTTGCATTAAATATTGCTCAAAATATTGGTATTAAAACGGCGGAAACAGTTGCTATATTCAGTCTAGAGATGGGAATCCAGCAGCTTATTATGCGGATGATATGCGCGGAAGCTAATGTTGATGCAAATAAGATTCGAACAGGGTTACTTGAGCCGAATGACTGGGAAAAAATAACGGTAGGTATTAGTGCTTTGTCTCATGCAAATATCTATATTGATGATTCTCCAGCTCTCACTGTAAATGAAATTCGTGCTAAATGCCGGCGTTTAAAGAAAGAAAAAGGTCTTGGTTTGATTCTCATCGATTACCTCCAGCTCATTGCAGGTAACGGTAAACTTGAAAATCGCCAACAAGAGATTTCGTATATCTCCCGTACTTTAAAGCAAATCGCTCGAGAGCTCGAGGTACCGGTTATCGCACTTTCTCAGCTAAGTCGAGGCGTAGAGCAGCGACAGGATAAACGACCGATGATGTCGGACCTACGCGAGTCCGGATCCATTGAACAAGATGCTGACATTGTAGCCTTTCTATACCGGGATGATTATTACAACAAGGAATCCGAAAAACAAGGAATCATTGAAATTATCATCGCTAAGCAGCGTAATGGTCCTGTAGGTTCTGTTGAGCTCGCTTTCCTTAAAAATTATAACAAGTTTGTAAACTTGGATCGGACACATGTTGAGCAAACAAAACCGCCTAATTCGACAAATTACGACAAAAATAATTATAAGAAAAGATGGGGATAGGGGGCAAGATTGCATGAGCCGTTATGTAGGTATTGATCCTTCAACAAAGACGGGGTTAGTCGTCCTGGACGAAGCAGGGGAGATTTGGGAAGCCATCGAGATTGATACTGGCCTGAATGGTCAAAGCCCAACTTCAAAGGAAATGAAACGACTTGTTGTCAGAATCATTTCATATGTCATACCAGGCGATGAAGTTGCCATTGAGGGGTTTGGCTTTTCGTCACAATCCGGTTTCTTGCTGGGCGGTATAGGTTGGCTGCTGCGGGTTGCTCTTGATGATATAGGTGTGAGGTATAAAGACATCGCTCCTTCACAATTGAAAAAGTTTACGGGTGAAGGTGGGAATGCTGCAAAAGAGGCTGTTGCTGTTGGGGTTTATAAACGATGGGGATTTCAAAGTAAAAGTAATAATATAACCGACGCTTTTGTACTTGCTCAGATTGTCAGAGCTATTCATGAGCCGGTCCATTTAATCGCCTTGCAGAAAGAAGTCATTAAGCAAATTCAAACTCCAATTGCAGCTAAAATAAAAGGTAAAACAAAAACCAATAGACGAAAGGCAGTGTGATTGTAATGAGTTATATCCGTATTAATCCGATAATCAAGAAAGTGAATATGAAGCCTAAAGGTGTTGTGGAAATAGTCCTAGAGACGACAGTTAGTCAGCTGCGTGGCAGCATGGATGCTCTTGGCAATATGATTGATGATAAAGCGGAAGTTACACTTGATTCACTTGTGGTCAATTACAACGTGGAAATTAATGCAAAGACTGAAAAACCTATCAAGCATTATAAGGTAGGTGAAGATGGGGTAGTTACTGAGGTTATTCCAGAAGGTGAGCAGCTCGAAGCAGACTTAGGTATTCCAAAGGATAAACAACCGGTTATTGAAGTTCCAGAAGAAATCGACCGAAAAATTGTGGATGAGTTCATACTCAATCTAATGGCGCCGCCTTACGAGGATTTACCTTATCCTTTCTTCACATTTGCAGAACGATTAAAAGATGGTGAATCGTATGATCGAATTTCCTCAGATTATGGCATAACAGCTGCAGAGATGATTCGGATATTGGATGAGTACCGGGCACGAATAGCACCTTTAGCTAATAAGTGGTTTGAGTGGAAAGAGAGCCAAGTTCCAGGAACTGTGATTGATAATAAGGAATCAGTTACAGAATCAGATGAACCCGATACTGAAATTGTTGAAAGTGATCAAATAGAATTGGATAAAGGATCTGTGGGAGAAGGGACACTTCTTAATGAAGAAGTTAGCTTTAATCAAGAGGAAGGTGAGAAAGAGTTAGTCGAGCCGGCTGCAGAGGATATTGAATCATTTATTCTAGAGAAAAAGCCAGTATTTGAAGACATTCCTTTCGACTTCCCATCGTTGCTTGCAATTAAGAAGTCAGGTAAGTCTTGGATGGAAATAGCTACTTCAATTAATGAATCTTCTGGTAAGCTTGGCACTGCGTATACAAAATACAAAAAGAAGGTCAAAGACATCATGATGGGTGGAGCAGCTTAGGCTGTTCCTTTCCAATATAGCTTTAAGACTGAGTTGCATAAATGAAAAATACGATTACTGAAATCATGATTATTGTAATTATTACACTGATAAATGCAAAGAGCCACTTTTTTTTATGAAGAGAACAATTGAGGAGATAGTTAAAACAATAATCATTATTGGTAAAGCAAACGCAAGAAAAACGAACCATTTTGGAAAGAAAATGTGCACTAAGTTATCATCTCCTATAGAGCTGTACTAACTATTTTTATATTAAATTAATCTTAAATTTGAACTTATAGGTTGGTGTATTAATGGCAATACCGCGTATATTGCATTACCCAGGAAGCAAGTGGAGTATAGCTGATTGGATCATATCACATATGCCACCACACAAAGTTTACTTGGAGCCTTATTTCGGCAGCGGGGCTGTTCTTTTTAATAAGGCCCCGTCAACAATAGAAACTATTAATGATATTGATGGAGAGATTGTTAATCTTTTTACTGTGATACGAAATTATCCAGAAGAAATTGCAAGATTAATACAACTTACTCCGTATGCACGTGATGAATACAACGCAGCACATGATATTTCGGATGATGAATTAGAGCGTGCAAGGCGTTTTTTAGTTCGTTGTTGGCAAGCAATTCGACCAAAGACAAATTCGAAATCTGGATGGCGCTGCAGATCGACTATACGTGATGCGTTTCATGTTAAACAATGGTGTTCATTACCTGATCGTTTTGGTTTGGTAGCTGAGAGGTTGAAACAGGTACAAATTGAAAATGTTCCAGCAGAGGAATTATTGCCTAGGTATCGTGATGCAGAAGTATTAATTTTTGCAGACCCACCGTACGTTCTGAGTACGAGATACGATAAAATTTATAAAAATGAGATGTCCAATGACCAACACATTAATTTATTAAATTTATTAAATGAACATCCAGGGCCGGTGTTGTTAACAGGATACGAAAATCAACTATACGATGATCGGTTGAAACATTGGACTAGACGAGAAATTGCTGGGAAACCAGTTATGGGCCAACCTCGCACTGAGGTTTTATGGATTAATCCAGTGGCTATATCGAAGATCGGGCTGCAATTGATGTTTTAATATTCTCTTAAATAAATATTGATCGGGCTATTAAATAAATTATAAAAACAATGATAATTGAAACTACAGTTCTTACAACTATTGTGCCAATTTTCTCAGTTTTGGTTAATACATTTCCCCATTTAGTTGGTTCTGCATTAACATATTGATTACGCAACCAAACAAATGGATAGAAAGATGCTGCGCAAACAATAAATAAAAGTTTATAGATAAAAGTGTGGGACAAGAAAGCAATGATTTGAAACCAATTGAACCAATCATGATTTTGTTTAACTAGAAACATGCAATATCACTCCAAAATATAGTAATAAAAATAGGTGAAAACTTTTAATACCAATAAGATGATAAATACGATTAGGTAATATTGCTTTTGAATGATGGTTCTAAACAGTATATAAAGTGTTAGATAGTAAACAAAAAATATTAGAATAATGTTTATGAGAGAATCTACTGATGAGATTTTATCTGAAACAATATAAAGCAATTGTAATGCTCCAATCGAGTAACTTATGATTAAGGCAGGTTTACGTTTAACAAAACAAAAGGGGATGATTCCTAAAAATAAAAAACTGATCAAAGGTGTTATAGTAGAGTGCATAAAGTGGTACATGAAAATTCTCCCTTTGTTGATTTTAGGATCATTATACAGTAACTAACAAAATATGTAATTAAAAAGAAAACCCTCGCACACTTTCCAGGGCAGCGAGGGGAATGTATATTCCTATTCCGATTATATCACTGTGAGGGGTGAAGGGGAATGGAAATCACACGAATGAATTATGAACAATTGGTAATTGAGCAGCTGCGTGAATATAAACTTATTTCCGGACGGATTAAGATTCTGGAGAAAACCCCGATCGGTTATGGGATGTACTTGGATTCAGATAACAAGGACGATAAACTACAGGATCTCCATCGGAAATTGAAAGGTATGCCTTCGCATATGTATTTGAACAAATCTGAACAGGAGCTGGAATCGATAGCCTTTGCTTATTTAGAAAATTACCCTCTTGGGACTAAAGCTCAAATGAATGAGGTCAAGAGCATTCAAGTGTGGGATTCCGAGGACCGGAAGCAACTTAAAAAATTGCAATCCAAAATAGCAAAAGTTATCGATGCTCGTAATGGACAAACCTACGGAATTAAAGGTGTTGAGCAAAGAATAAGCGAGCTTCAGGATTTACAGCGGAAAATTGAACAGATGGATTTGGCTCTGGATACTGTCGAATGGATTAAGCCTTTGCATGGTAAGTTGCTGAGGATGCGGTATATTGATAAAGCTCCAGTGGATGATATTGCTTATGAACTGAGTATTTCTCGCAAAACTTATGACCGTTGGAGACCAGTTGCAATAGAAGAATATGCAATGCTTAGTGGAATTGCGGAATTGTGTCCGTAAAGAGGGCGTAGCAATGGGGATGATAATCCATTTTTACCGTGATATTATTGTACTATGGAAGAATTGAATAGCTGGGTTGAGGAGCTGCAGAGATGTGGCTCTTTTGTTTTGAACACTCCTTTTCTTATTACATAGTCTCTTGGCCGAGGTTTTGCCGAATATGCTGAGCCTTCCCAGGAACTGTGATCTAAAGAGGTAAGAGGTGAAAGAGAGCGCCAAGTTGTGCGATAAAAACTTCAAATGAAAAAGCCCTCATGGGCTCAAGATCTGACGAGCAGAAGGCATCCGAAACGATCACAGAGTTGCTGCCTGTGATCGTTAAGGGAATTATTAAGTCGATCCAGTCAGTGAACCATTGACATAACCATAAATTCACATCCATCTTTAAAAAAGTAGCCATTCACCATTTTGACGGAATATTGGGTATGTGACATGACTTTTCCGCTTCCTAGCACTTTGCCATCCTGAGTTACTTCAATTTCGCTTTTAAACAAAATAGCTTTGTCGAAATCTAAATCGCTTTTTAAGACTTGTCCTTTTAACATAATTCGCCTCCTAATGGTTGATATATATTAGGACAGGTTGAGAGAGTGTTGAGTTACAAATTATTTGATCATTATGTATTAATGCACCATCGAAAAAACTTTAAATTCGCATGCATCTTTGAAATAGTAAGCATTGGCTGTTTCAATGCAGTGGTGACTTTGGGACAAAATAACCCCACTTTCAATATGTTCACCATCCTGGGTAATAGAAATAACGATTTGAAACAAAATAGCATTCTTGAAGTCGACATCTGTTTTTAAAAGTTGTCCGTGAGACATGGAATCCCCTCCTAATAGGTTGTATTAAGTAGGACAGTGCGAATGAAACCATTGTTACAATAGTGTGATAAATAAATTGTCGTATTTTGACGAACGAATTACATTGCAACAAAAGGGGTAATTTGTAATTATTTAGGTAACATGATGTATTAAGGTTTAGGATGGATGAACTGAAATATTACATCGCTTATAAGGGGAGAAGATTTGGAAATCCAATGACAAAGGAGGCAGCAATAATTGAACTTTTTAAAATGAGTAATGCATTTAATGGTATGAGCATTCATGTATATGATTTTAACGATAAGTTACGTAAAGTGATTGCAAGAAAAAAGCCACCTAACGAACTATGAATTCGCAAGTAGCTTTAATGAATTTACCATTTCCTATAGTAACTGAAAGATCAGTGTGGCTTTCTATTAAACCACCCTGGTCAATTGGTCCAGTTATTTGATAGACTTCAATGTTCAATTGAAACATCATAGCGTTGTCGAAGTCTGCAGTAGTTAGTAACTTAGTTCCGCTTTTGTACATTAATTTCACCCCTAAAACCAAAATTCGACACAAAGAAGGTAAATCCTTCCTATATAGCGAATTATGGTAGTGAATGGGGGACTTTAATTGAAAAACATAAAAATTTTTTTGTATTTAGCTTTGGGAATATTTTTATTTTGGGTGTTATCTTACGTTATTATTTTCTTTGTCATCTGTGATTGGGATAGTAGAGGAACTTTTGGGGATACGTTTGGTGCTATAAACTCTCTTTTCGCTGGCTTAGCTTTCGCCGGAATCATTTATACTATACTTCTTCAAAAAGATGAGCTTACTCTGCAAAGGAAAGATTTGAATTTACAAACTAAAGTTTTACAATTGCAAGTTGATGAGATAGCTAGATCAGCAAATCAGTTGGAAATGCAGCGTAAATTGATGAATTATCAGACAGTACAGACGTCTATAAATAATCTTATTTCAGTTCACCGGAATTCCATAGATGATATTGATATCCTTTTTGAGAATAATACACTTAATGGAAAGAAAGCTTTTCTACCAGTTCATGAAGCCATTGCGAAAAAAACTCTTGATATTTCAGATATTGATGCTCACATGAACAATTGCTTCAATACGTTTTTTTATATATTACAATTTATAAATGGTTCTGACATTGATGATAATCAAAAAAAAGTTCTTGCCCAAATACTTAGTATTCATACTTCAGACTCAGAATTGTTTTTGATATATAAAGCTAATGAAAATGAAAAACAACAAATTCTGTTGTTTGAAAGATATGGATTTTATGAAAGATATACAAAAATACTAATTAAAAACTATAACTAGGCCGCGTAACAGCGTGCCTTTTTTTTATATCGAGAAACACCAATCACAAAATAAAAGGGGAATTACTGTGAGAATTGAAACGGTACAATTATCAAGCATCAAACCAAATGGTTGGAACCCAAATGAAATGGATGATCATATTTATCGGTCGTTAGTGGAAAGTATTCAGACTCATGGTTTGCTCCAGCCTATCTTGATTCGCTCAGATATGACCATTATTAAGGGCGAAAAGCGTTGGAGAGCTGCACAAGAAGCTGGATTAGCTGAGATTACTTGTGTTGTAATAGAATCCAACGATGAAGAGGCAATGCTTCTCACGATAAGCCTGAGCCATCTTCGAGGGCATACAAATGAGGAACTGCTAATCTCATTAATTGGAGAGTTATCCAATCACTTCTCAATTGAAGAGATTTCTTTGCAGACTGGTTATTTACCTGATGAGTTAAATAATCTCTTGGCCGGTTTACCAACTGATTATGAAATTGAACATCCAGTCACTGAGGACAATTTCGATGTACAGAAAGCTTTGGATGATATAAAGGAACCAGAATCAAAGTATGGCGATGTTTGGAAGCTGGGAAGACATATTCTAGTTTGTGGCGATGCTACGAATTTAGCAGATGTTCAACGACTTATGGATGGGGTAAAAGCATCATTAGTTGTAACAGACCCACCATATAATGTAGCAGTGAAAAGTGAATCATCCCGATTAAATGCTGATGGCCGCGGAAAAATTATGAATGATGATATGTCAGAAGAACAATTTAAAGGTTTTCTTGGACCTGTCTTTCAAAACTATGCAGATATCATGAATCCGGATGCTGCCATTTACGTTTTCCATGCTTCTTCCACGCAGCGAGAGTTTGAAGATGCTATGAATGCTGCTGGCATTGTAGTCCGGAGCCAATGTATATGGGTGAAGAATGTATCTTCATTTGGATTTGCTCAATATAAGTATAAGCACGAACCAGTGTTCTATGCTTATCTAAACAAGAAAGTACCTGCCTGGTATGGAGACTTTAAACAAACTACGGTTTGGAAGTCTGGATTGCCAGTGGAGAATCCGGAGCCGGAGACGGTTTGGGAAGTATCGCGCGGTGATGTTACGAAGTACGTTCATCCCACTCAGAAGCCATTGGAGCTCCTAGCCATCCCTATTGGAAACAGCAGTAAGAAAGGTGACGAGGTTGTCGACTTCTTTGGTGGTAGCGGCTCCACCTTATTGACATGTGAACAAATGGACCGTACTTGCAGAACAATGGAGCTTGACCCGATCTTCTGTGATGTTATTAAAAAGCGTTACTTCGAATGGACCGGCATTGAGCCGGTTCTTTTATTTCGTGCTGAACAAGCTGCTTGAAGTCATAGCAGGAATAAAGGATTTTTACAGTTCCCATAGAATATTATGTAAATTGGGGGTGGGAATAATTGAAGGAAAAAGAATTTATACAATGGACTAAATTTCGAAAGCGTGGTTTTTTTGTATTTGTTATACTAGGAACATTATTTTTTGTTCTTGCTACTTTTATTTTAGATGCAATAATAACCCTTTTTGCACATAAATATCTAACTGATAATTTTAGTAGGGTGATTCAACATTTAATTACAGGAATTTTGATTGCAATTGCGATTTGGTTTTATTCTGAGAACAGGTATAAGAAATATTTATCGAATCAAACAGATGGTAAAGACTGACATCGCTTTTGGCGGTGTTTTTTTATTGGGAAAAATAAAAGGAGGACGCTAACAACGCCCTCCTAGCCACCAGGATCACCCCTGGCGAGATCGTGAAACCGTGGCCACGGATGCAAGACACGATCTCAACTCCATTTTAAGGGAAGTTAGGGGTGATTGCAATAGAAAATACGAATAAACGTTCGCATGAAGAAGAACTATTACTAAGGCATGAAATAGAACTCATGGAAGGTATCCTTGAATCTAAATCAAAGTATAGGAAGATTATTCAAGCCGGTATTGCCCGTTGGGTGAAGGACTTTCAAGATGGACGGATTGAGATTAAATCGGTTGAGGATTTAAAGAAGTTAATTGAGATTGATCTGGAGCTGCAGAAAGAAGATTATTAAAATGAAGTATATTAAATTGTGGTATATTAAGGAAGTTAATAGGAAAGGAATTGATCATTTGAAACTAAAGCAATTAATAATTATATCTACCGTTGTCCTTTATTGTGGTGCTACTATGATTTTCACTACTCCAATTCAAGCAGCAGATATAAAACCTCCTACAATTGTTATTGATGGAAAATCTATTTCTTTTGATAGTAGCCCTTTAATAGTTGAGGGGACAACACTGGTACCATTTAGAAGCATTTTTGAAGAATTAGGCTGTGAAGTCAAATGGGACCCGGAATCTAATAAGGTCACGGCAAATAAAGACAATACAGAAATCATATTGATTATTAATTCTTTAAATGCATTAGTAAATGGAGAAAATGTAATTCTTAAAGTACCGCCTCAATTAATAAAAGGGCATACGATGGTACCTTTGCGCTTCGTCAGTCAATCTTTAGGGAAAGAAGTAAAATGGGATTCGAAATCGAATGAAGTAAATATCTTTTCAAATCCAGTAAACACATCGATTCCAAGTCCAACACCGACACCTTTGGCAACACCAACGGCAACACCAACGGCAACACCAACACCAACACCAACACCAACACCAACAGCAGCACCAACAGCAACACCAGATGCGTTCCCTAATATAACGTCTAAGGTTAATTTTTATGATGGCAAGTTTTTACTTATTATCTTAAATAAAACAACAACTATCAGTGAGATTGAAAATGAGAAACAGAATAAAGTTATTGAATATTTAGGGCATACAATAACAGCCATTTATAGAGACACAATCACTAATGAACAGTTAAAAGTTATTATTCTAAATTTTGAACTAGTTGCTGATTCTGATTTTTTGAAAACTCTTAAAAAGTCTGACTTTGATGAAATAAGAAAAAGTTTTGTTAGATAATTGTTATAACATCGCTAATTGCGGTGTTTTTTATTTTGAGTAACTTACCTTATTTTTTGTTGTTAGTGAGCTTCATCAATTTTGAAAACAAACTCAACACAATGGATGGTGAAATCTAATGAATGAAAGACAATCTCACAGAGGTGCGCCGTTCGGCAATAAAAATGCCATTGGCAATCAAGGAGGCGCACCTCCGATGAATCAGAATGCTCTTGGTAATCGTGGGGGGCATGGTGCTGCCATTGGGAATAAACATGCGATAACAACAGGAGAACACGAAACCATCTGGCTGGATACCCTTCAAGCAGATGAGGTTAATCTATATCCTCAGATTAAGACAGATATTCGGTTGCAATTTGATGAAGAGATTCGATTATTAACGATACGAGAAAGACGAATGCTGCAGCGTATTCAGTCCTTGTGTAATGGTATGAATGAAAAACAGAGGCGTGTGCTGCAGGAGCGTCGAACCATAAAAACGTTGCAGCAATATGAAGACAAGAATGGGAAAACACAATTCATGGTTATGCCCGAGGAACAACTTGTCATTACACAAATCGAAGAGAAAGAATATCGTGTCACGGATGATATCCTAAAGTATGAAGAAGCTTTGACACGCATCCAGGGGAAGAAAATTAAAGTGATGCTGCTAAAGAAGAAGTTGGAAGATTCGAGTCATTTGCTTCCGTTGATACTCGAAGAGAAACAACAACGCATCAACATGATGAGGGCTAGAACGGAAAGATGGAATTCGTAATAAAACGAAGTAAGAACAAGTATTCGCGTGTTTGGATATCTCCCATATTCATAATTTGACTGATTTTGACCTATTTTGAGCAAATCTGAAATCTATTAAAAAGATCGCTTCATATATTCTTTTAATAGCTTGTAGCACTTCGGTCTTTTCGATTTTCCAATCCTTTTCAAAAGATTGTTAAGACCAATCGGATAGACAGCAACCAGATACATCATCCAAACCAGCTCACTAAATATGTTGTCTTTTTTTTTTTTTTTGAGCGAGGACCACCGAGCGTGACTTCAATAGGAGGATGTTGCAATACCTCGTGCGAATACAGTGTTATCTTGCTGATCAATTTTGAGATAGTGATGATGAAACTATCGTTTCTTTGAAAAACGTTCTATTATTAGAATAATAGTTAATAATACTATTCCACCAACTATAAATTCAATGATATTGCTTAGTTTAAACTTATCGTTGATTCCTGAGTATCGTTTCCCATGATCTCCATATCCAATGAAGGTGATGATTACGACTATGATGCAGGCATAAAAGACAAATCTATATTTACTTTTGATCATGTCCACATCCTTAATTTGGTAGATTAATACATTATAGTACGAATCATCAGCGGATGGGTTACATTGTGCATGGGGCTAGCCGTGATGGTGAATGTAGATATATCGCAGTAGGGAGGACTATTAAATGAAACATGGCTTAAAATTTGTTGACGAATTTCCCGTGTTTGGAGATGTATTAGAAAAACTCTACCTTAAGAGAGAACTAGACAATTGGTACAGTTCAATTTGTCAACAAGAAGTAGTGATTCCGTTAGAAATTAATGCAATTCCTAATGTTTTAGATATAGATATAAGGGAAAGATACTCACCCTCTACAGAAGTTTTTATAAATTCAAAAAAAGTATTAGGTGAGGGCAGTTTTATGTTTGAGCAAGAAGTTCAAATTCGGATCTCAAAAATTATACCAGTGTATTCTATGGAGTTTTGTTATGGGATTAGACATAATACTATTATTAGTCAAATAAATACATGGGGACCACCTCAAACAGAGTTTCTAATAAACGCACAAGAAATAATCACAAAATTATTCGCGTCGAATGGATATATCTTATTAGGTGAACAGTATGATTTGTACGACACTGTATTTGATTGGAAGAAATTAAAAAGTATCGATCCAGTGAATAGAAGGTTGACTCTTGGTGATGCTGTTTTTGTAGATATTTTAGATTTATGTCTTTAGGCAACACTAAACTTGCTTACAAATTATCTGAAACCACAATACGAGCATACCTCGTATTGTGGTTTCCCTATATTCGCTGCTCATTAAATGATATCTAATAGGGTGTGAATTTCGATACAAGGTGTACCAAATCCAGGTATACCGCGGGTCCTTTGGCTACTTTTTGTAGTGCGGGTACGCGCGACCCCGAAATGTGTCCAGTTACTTTCAAAAAAACTCACTTTCGCTTTCCGTAGTTTTTTCCTACGGAAGGCTTTTTGATTTTGTTTCTTCTATAGAAGCGTGCAAACGAAAATTTGAAAAATTGAATCATAAACGAAAGTCGGTGTAGGTTAATGCCAAAGGAAAAAGCGAAAGAGGTGCAGTTCCATGAAGCAGAAGTATTAACGAATATGCTGGCACAAATTGTGGGGAAGACGCCACAGTGGATTCGTCAACTAACCCGCGATCGAATATTGATGCAGGTTGGAAGGGGCAGATATATATTAGGTGAATCTGTCCAGGCATACATCCAACATGTCTCAGGTGGAAAAGAGACTGATAATAAACCACGTTTTATTGATGAAAAGACAGCACATGAACGAATTAAGAAAGAGAAGGCTACCTTAGAGTTAGAACTGATGAGGGGGGATTTACATGCGACGAAAGATATTGAAAAGCTAATGACGGAAATGATTTTAACTGTTAAGGCAAAGCTGCAGGTGATTGCTTTTCGGTTGGCACCTCAACTTGAGAATGAAACAGAATTGGTAATTGAAACGGCTATTTCAAATGAGATTAACGAGGCTCTTAAAGGGTTATCAGAATATTCACCGACATTATTTGTTAACCAAGATGAGCCTGACGATTGAAACGGCGTACCCAAATCACAACCGTTGATCTCTTTGCGAAACTAGCCAAGCTTTGGGCACCTACACCAAATCTCACAATATCAGAATGGGCAGATAGGCATCGATTTCTCACCTCGGAAACAAGTGCTGAACCAGGATTGTGGCGGACGGAACGCGTCCCCTACTTACGCGTAATTATGGATTCAGTTACGGATAGAGGTGTTGAAGAGATTGTCATTATGGCTTCTGCTCAAATATCCAAAACGGAGTTTATGTTGAATATGGTTGGTTATCATATCGATGTGGATCCTGCACCGATTCTTTTCATGCTGCCGAATAAAGATTTGATTGAGTCTTTTTCTAAGAAGCGATTAGCAACTATGATAACCGCTAGTCCAAGGTTAAGAAACAAAGTCAGCGAATCCAAGAGTCGAGATGCTAGCAATACAATTTCTGAAAAGAGTTTTCCAGGTGGTTATATTGCAATCGTTGGAGCGAATTCTCCAGCATCTCTTTCCAGCCGGCCTATTCGTATTGTGCTTTGTGATGAGGTGGACCGTTATCCGGTAAGTTCTGGAACTGAAGGTGACCCTATTGCGCTAGCTACAAAACGGTCAACTACTTTTAGAAATCGCAAGCACGTGTTTGTCTCGACACCAACATTGAAAGAATCATCGCGGATTGAACAG
Source organism: Paenibacillus psychroresistens (assembly GCF_009728935.1). GTDB lineage: Bacteria > Bacillota > Bacilli > Paenibacillales > NBRC-103111 > Paenibacillus_AC > Paenibacillus_AC psychroresistens. The sequence goes on from NZ_CP034235.1 coordinate 3,059,057, forward strand.
CTTTATAATGATAGCACGATGGAAGAATGGAACATGCATTGTCCGAGCTGCGATGGCATGCAGCCGTTGAAATGGGCGCAGGTTAAGTTTAAATATGAGAAGTCAGTAAGTGGAGAATTCATTATCAAAAAAGTTGAGCATGCCTGTAAAATGTGCGGAGCTCTTCATAATGAAAAAGAATGGAAACGAGGTGTAGGTGAATGGATAGCACATAAAGAGCATTCCAGTCGAAGAGGGTTTCACCTCAATCAACTTATTAGTCCGTGGTCAACCTGGACCGAAATCGTAAAATCCTTTCTTATTGCGAAACGTGACGGTCCAGAAAAAATGAAAGTTTGGATAAATACCGTACTGGGTGAGACTTGGGAAGAAGAAGGAGAGCAAGTCGAAGAAGAACAACTCTTGAAACGTTGCGAAGGATATCCAGCAGATGTACCCGATCAGGTTGCGGTACTTACTGCAGCTGTTGATGTCCAGGATGATCGCTTTGAGATTGAGGTGGTTGGCTGGGGGCAGGGTAAAGAATCATGGGGGATTTTCTATCACAAGATTTTTGGTGATTTGCGGCAACCAAAGATTTGGCAAGAGCTCGATGAATTCTTATCTCGCAGCTGGTCAAAGAAAGGAAATCTAAAGCTTGGTATTGCTTGTGTCTGTGTTGATTCAGGCGGCCATTTCACTCAAGAGGTGTATCGCTTCTGCGCACCTAGAGAATCACGGCGCATTTTTGCTATCAAAGGGCAAGGAACACAGAATGGTGAATATATACCACTTATCAACGGAAATACACGAACCAAACGAGAGCGTGCTATTTTATTTAACTTAGGTGTAGATGAAGGGAAGGGCAAAGTTTTATCCAGTCTCAAAATTAATGAAGTCGGACCGGGCTTCTGCCACTTCCCTTTGGATCGTGGTTACAACGGGAGTTATTTTAAAGGACTAACTGCTGAGAAATTAATTACGCGTTATAAACAAGGCATTGCTTCTCGAATTTGGAAGCAAGTCTATGATCGAAACGAGCCATTAGATTTACGGGTTTATAACACTGCAGCGTTGGAAATATTGAATCCAAAATTAGATGTACCCATACCACCAGAAGGTGGTATTTCGTTTGTGAAAAAACAGAAACGACGTGGGGTCATTAGTAAAGGACTCTGATAAAGAAAGGAGGTGAATGGAACAAATGGCAGGATGGACACTCGTACAAGCTAAGGAAAGATTGCAGATGTGGTTGGATGCTGAGGCAGCTGTTGCAACAGGACAAGAATATCGAATTGGGACACGGTCCTTAAGACGTGTTGATTTGAAAGATATTCGCGAGCAAATGTTATTCTGGAATCGACAGGTAGAGCAGTTGCAAAGCGGCCGGCAAGGGATGCGTGTAATGCGTGTTGTTCCGCGTGACTTATGAATCCAATCGATCGCATAATTAATACACTATCTCCGAGCTGGGCTCTGAAACGACAGGCTGCTCGACAAAAATTAAGTATCCTCAATAGTGGCTATTCCAACCATGGAGCCAATACAACCAAGAAATCCATGCTAGGTTGGAATTATTTCAGTCGTTCACCAGATGAAGATATTACAAAGAATCTAAACATTCTTAGGCAGCGTTCAAGGGATCTCTATATGGGAGGTGCTGCGCTAGCAACTGGCGCATTAAAAACGGCTAGAACTAATGTAGTGGGTACCGGGTTGCGATTAAAACCATCTCTAGATGCCGCTTTTTTAAATCTATCTGAGGCAGAAGAAGTTGAGCTGAAAGCCAGTATTGAACGAGAGTTCGCGCTATGGTCGGAATCACTCGATTGTGATTCGATGCGAATGAATAACTTTTTTGAACTTCAGCAAATTGCTTTTATGTCTCAATTAATGAGTGGGGATTGCTTTGCAATGCTCCCCGTTACCCCTCGAAAACATGCGGTGTATGACCTGCGTGTTCGACTTGTAGAAGCCGATCGATGCTGCAATCCAGGGCAAGACAGTTCGATTAACCCTAACGGCAAGGATATACGGGGTGGCGTTGAAATGGATGCGGACGGAGCTGTTGTGGCTTATTGGTTTGCCAAAAACTATCCTCAGGTTTTTATGACAGCTGATAAACAAGAGTGGGTAAGAATTGAAGCCTTTGGTGAAGAAAGTGGAAGGCGCAATGTACTTCATTTGATGGAGTCAGAACGGCCGGAGCAACGTAGGGGCGTTCCTTTGTTAGCACCAGTTATCGAATCCCTAAAGAAACTGGGTCAATATACAGAAGCTGAATTAATGGCTGCCTTAGTGAGCGGCATGTTTACTGTGTTTATTAAGACGAATACTCCTGAGAATGGTCCAATTGGTCAAAGTATCCCGATGGAAGACTTGATTGATGAACAAGATGAAGGTTCGTATGAGCTTGGTAATGGTTCCATCGTTGGTCTTGCGCCTAATGAATCGGTAGAAACAGCGAATCCCGGACGGCCCAATACAGCGTTTGATGGTTTTGTCACGGCTATACTCAGGCAAGTTGGATCTGCTTTAGAAATCCCATACGAATTATTAGTCAAGAATTTCACATCATCTTATTCAGCTAGCCGCGCAGCTCTTTTGGAAGCATGGAAGATGTTTCGGATGCGTCGGGTTTGGTTGGCTAATGATTTTTGTCAACCCATTTATGAAGAATGGTTTACTGAAGCTGTTGCAAAGGGACGTATCCCAGCTTACGGCTTTTTTGATAATCCTTTGATTCGAAAAGCTTACACACGTGCGGAGTGGCATGGACCAGCGCAAGGTCAAATCGATCCATTAAAAGAAGTGAATGCAGCAAAAATCAGAGTCGAAGAAGGTTTCAGCACCCGTGAAAGAGAGACTTCGGAATTAACAGGTGGTAGCTTTGAGGCCAACTTACGGCAGCGTATGCGTGAAGAACGTATGCGGCGTGAAGCTGGTTTATCCGATGAAGGAGGTGAAAACAAAAATGCCAATAACAACAAAAACATTCTGGAACCTGAAACAGACGACGAATAATAGCGCAGAACTTACCATTTATAGCCCTATCGATGATGAAGAATCATGGTGGTACGATTCAGTAACCCCAAAATCTTTAATGAGAGAATTGGATGCTGCAGGCGATGTTACGGAAATTGTAGTCCGTATCAATAGTGGGGGTGGAAGTGCATTCGCGGGTTTAACCATCTACGAATTACTCAAAAACCATAAGGCATCGATTACTACTCGTATTGATGGACTCGCAGCTTCAGCAGCTTCAATTATTGCGATGGCTGGCGATAAGATTGTAATGGGTACAGGGGCTATGATGATGGTTCATAATCCTTGGACGATGGCAATGGGCGAATCCAAAGATTTAAGACATACAGCGGATGTATTGGATCAAGTAGCTAAATCGCTAATCAGTGTTTATCAGGATCGGACTGGATTGGATCCGAAAGACATCAAGAAGTTACTGGATAAAGAGACTTGGTTGACTGCGGATGAAGCTGTTTCTCAAGGTTTTGCAGATGAAGTTGATCGAAAATACATGGTTTCAGCATCCATAAATGATGGTTTTGCTGTCTTTAATGGTCAAAAATTCAGTTTAAAAGCCTTTGCAATGATTCCGAATTTGCCAAAAGCGAGCGAAGAAGAGACGGAAACGGTCACTAAAGAGGAAGAAACGGATTCAAATCAACAGCAAACGGAGTCTGAAACACCAGAAACGGTTCATGAAAATACAGAAGATGAGTCCCATAAGGAGGAAGAAACAGTGAAAGATTTGAATGAATTGCAAACAAAACATCCGGAAATTTACAAAGCAGCTGTTCAAAGTGGTGTGGATCAAGAACGTGGTCGTATTAAATCTCTTAATGATTTAGTAATGCCCGGTAACGAAATCATCATTGATAAGGCCAAGTACGAAACGGGAGCCAGCGCAGCCGAGACTGCGGTAGAGATTCTGAAAGCAGACAATTTAAAGCGCAAAGGCATGGGTGGAAAGATTCTACAAGATGCATCTAACTCAGGTATGAACCAACTTGATACAGCTGCTCCTGAAGAAGAAAAAACAGAAGAGGATAAAATTAAAGACACATCGCAAAGTCTTCTTAATTTTATTAAAAAGAAAAGAGGTAATCAATAATGACAAAAAATTTAATTTCTTCAGCTTCACTCGAGCAGGATAATTTAATTGCCGGTGGTATTATGCCAATCGTTACAGATATTGTGACATTAAAAAGTGGAGCTGCTTATTTGCGTGGAAGTGTTCTTGCTGTCATTACAGCGACTTCACTTGCTGTAAAAGTTGATTCTACAAAATCAGATGGCTCACAGGTAGCATATGCCATTTTAGCTGAAGATACGGATGCTACTTCGGTAAACACGCCTGCTGTAGTTTACATGACAGGCGAATTTAATGCAGCAAAGCTAATTTTTGGTGGTACGGACACGATTACAATTCATAAGAAAGCCCTGCGTGCGCTTAGTCTTTTTGCTAAGACGTTGCAAGGATAGGGAGGGGAAAACAATATGCCAGCTCAAATTAGTATCTATGACCCACGCGTTATGTATGAAGCTATTATCAATCGTCCACCAGCACATACTTTCCTGAAAAAAATGTTTTTCAACGAGGTTAAAACGTTTGATACGCCTTTTGTTGATGTGGATTATTATAAATCTCGTCGCAAGATGGCGCCTTTTGTTTCACCTCGATTGCCGGGAAAAGTGATCTCGCGTGAGGGATTTATTACGAAAACCTATACACCTCCGCAGCTAAAACCGCTAAGGGGAATAAATGGAGAGAACATTAACAAACGCAGTTTAGGTGATACTCTCTACACTCGGAAATCACCAGCAGATCGAGCAGCTGAATTACTTGCAAGTGATATTGTTGAACTGGATGATTCCATAACGCGTCGTGAAGAATGGATGTATGCTCAGGTTTTGTTTTCCGGCCAAGTTCATATGCTTGGTGAAGGTGTGGATGAATTATTGGACTTTAACTTCACGCAAAAAGATACTTTGTCTGGAACGGATAAATGGGACAATGCTGCAAGTGATCCATATGCACAGTTATATGAGCGCAGACGAGTCGTTGTCAAAAACTCCGGAGTAAACCCTGATACCTCACTTATGGCAAGTGATGTCGTTCAAGTCTTTATCACTCATCCAAAAATCAAGGAGTTACTGGATATTCGTCGAGTAGAACTTGGAATGATTAATCCTCGTCAATTACCGAATGGCGCAACTTATATTGGCTCGCTGTCAGCGCTTGGTTTGGATATTTATAGTTATGACGAGTGGTTTCTCGATGAGGATACCGATCCGCTAAATCCGACCGAACAACCGATGATACCCTCAGGTCATATTTGGTTGGGATCGACTCAAGCGAAATTCAGTACGTATTATGGAGCTGTTACGCTTGTGGATCCGGATACGAAAGACTTCTATACCGTGGAAGGTGACCGTATACCGCAAAGTTGGGTAAGTATTGAACCACCTCAACGTTTTCTACAAATTAATAGTCGTCCTTTACCGGTACCACATGAAGTTGACAGCTGGTACATCATCGAGGTGATATAAAATGGCGATTACGAGTGCATGGAATATCCAGCACAATGGCATAAAGTATCCAGCTGGTGAGGTCATTGACTTGCTTTCTGAGGAAGAAGAACAGGAATTAATCGATAAAGGTAAAGCCAAAAGGGTCCCGGTGGTTTATGTAACCGAGGACTCTTTTACATTGGATGGCAACAGTCAAAATGATTCCGATATTCTCACTATCCAGCAATTTAGTGACTTGAAAGCGGATGAGCAAAAAGCACAGTTACTATTGTTAGGTATCGATCCAGCTTCGAAACTAGACCTTCGTGTTCAACAATATACACAATGGTTTCTATTTAGCCCCCTAGGAGACTTGGACAGTACACCCCTTAATCAAATATAATTATATTAGACGGAGGGGAACGTTATGAAGCGAGTACAGTATGATCTTAATTTTAAGATGGATATCATTCGAAAAGGGAAAGAGATTGGGAACTTTACAGCAGTAGCCAGGCAGCACGAACTGGATCCCAAGATGGTCATGCGATGGGCAAAAGAATTAAATCGTAAGGATGTGGATAAGTTAGATGGTGCTAGCAAAAGACAAGCCCAGTTTATACCTACCCCTGATGATTATAAACAGTTAGAGCATGAGAATGAAAAGCTGAAGAAGCTACTAGCGGAACAAGCTCTGGAAAGAGAAATTCTCAAAGACCTACTAAAAAAAACGAACCCAAACTTGCGGATAAAATAGAGATTGCCCACAAATATATTGTCCAAGGGCATTGTATTACCTTAGTGCTCCGTGTGGTGGAAGTCGAACGCTCGACGTATTATGCACATGTGAATAAAGCGGAATTAAAACCTATCCACAGGGTCGGTCGCCCCGCACCTGGTTTATCTTATACAGCAGATGGCAAGCCCGTAAGTGATGAAGAGATCACAGAATGGCTGATGGAATTCATAGCGGGTGAGGGAGCAGCCTACGGCTACCGCAAGCTCACTGTGCTTCTTAGAAGACGCCACAAACTTGTGATTAACAAGAAGAAAGTCTATAGGCTATGTAAGTCTATGAACGTCCTACGTCCACAGCGTAAGTTAAAGAATAAGCATCCAAGAAGACTTGCTAACAACCGTTTAATCACCGGCTCCAATCAATTGTGGGAGACCGATATTAAGTACGGATGGATTGCTGGCGAGTACCGTTTCTTCTTCATAATGAGCATTATAGACGTGTTTGATCGTGCCATTATTTCGTATCATCTTGGCTTAACCTGTGAGGCTAAACATCTGGTTCAGATCACTCAGGAGGCCCTTATGAAGCGTCAATTATTCGGGAAACCACAGGAAGAGAAACCTTTTATACGCTCCGATAATGGTCCACAATTCATCAGCCAACTGTTTGAAGATGCATGCGAGAACTTTCAAATGATTCATGAGCGGATTCCGCCTAGAACACCAAATAAAAATGCTCACATTGAATCATTTCATTCTATTTTGGAAGCGGAATGCTACCAACGCCATGAATTTGAAACGTATCCACAGGTCTATGAGATCGTTTCTCAATTCATAAAAGATTACAATCAACAACGGATCCATGGGAGTATTTATGACCTATCACCCTATGAATATATCGAAGCATTGAAGAAAAATCTCGTACAGCCTAAACATATTAAGGTGTAAACCGTGAAAAATGGAGCAAACAAGAGCAATATCTAGCAATTCTATGAGATCATTTCGTTAAGAGGTGTAGCGTCCAGCATAAGGGTGTTCAGCCGGTTTGATGCTCAAGACGATGAGGTGGTTAGTTGAATTTACGAGAACAAATTGCAAAGGATATAGGCACCTTTATAAACAATAATGAATTTTTTGAGGATCATGATGTAAACGGTCAAACTCTTTCAGTGATGATTGATAATGACGCCTTTAAGGGCCGCTCACGTCAACCAACTGATCTCTATAATGCTACTAGTGGAGTTTCCATTGGTAGCATTATTCTTTATGTAAAAGAGTCCGATATGGAAGACCGTCCAGTAATTGAACAGCATCTTCGATTGGACGGCAAGTTGTATCTCGTTTCAAGTTGCAATGAGAATATGGGGATGCTTGAAATTGGATTGGAGGCGAATGAAGCGTGATTAAGGTTACTGCACCACAAATAGATAGAGCAATCAAACTGCTGAATCATATTCCTGGTGCAGCACCTAAAGCGATATTTCGTGCAATCAATCGTGCTGCAGATACTGCTCGTACAGAAGCAGCACGCAAAGTCAGGGAAACCTATTATATCGATTACGGCGCTATTCTTTCCACCATAAGGATTCGAAAAGCAACAAATAGTAGATTATCTGCTAGGGTCACTTCACGTGGTCATGCTACGCCTTTATATGCGTTTCGTGTAACCCCAAAGCAAATATCTCCTAAAAGAAAAACACCGATAATTGTTAAAGTAAAACGTGGAGAAGGCGGCCCTATTAAGCGTGCATTTGTGGCTAAAATTTATGGTATGACAAATATTTATGAACGTGTTGGTAAAAAACGTATACCTGTACGGACACTTTACGGACCGCCTATTCCACAAATGATTGGAAATAAAACAGTTGCAGCCTGGGTTGAACAGAAAGCAGTCGAGAAGCTTAATGATAGGATCGATCACGAAATAAGCAGGGAACTGGAGGCGTTTGAAGGATGACACCGATCATATTGATCGATTCGTTAATTGCCTTTGTTGAAATGGCTGTTGTTAATTTCGAGCTACAGTCTAATAACCCAGATATTAAAAAGGCTCCGCAAGTTTTGGGAGGATACCTGGACGAGAAGAAGCCTGGACCAAAACAAGACCCACCAGATTTCCCTTATGTCATTATTCGATATTTAGAAGATGATGATCAACAGGATGGTAATAATGCAAAGGTTCGAATTATGGCAGGCACTTACAGCGAAGATGCTAAAGACGGATGGCGTGATGCAATGAACGTTATTACTCGGATAAAGCAGGCTTTGCTTAAACAGGGTATAATCGGCGGTTGTTTCAGAGTTGAAAAGCCCATTAAGACTGAGCTACCAGAGGAGCAGCCTTATCCGGAATGGGTGGCACTTATGACGATAAGCGTGGTAATGCCACAGATTTATGAAGAAGGAGGGTACCAAAGTGACCTCGAGAATTAAAAATAAAGTTGTGCTAGAAAAACAAGAAGCTTTAATTTATTGTGGTCCGCATCTTAAGGGCGGGTTATTAAATCAATTCACGATTTATAAGAATGGATTTCCAATTCATCTGGTCAAACATTTAGAGCAATGTCCTGCAATCAAGAATTTATTTGTTCCTATTGCAGAAATGGTTGACACAATTCAACTAACCTCAGAACAAGGTTCCGCTCAACACGTGTGGTTCCAAGAAATCTCAAATTATAAAGGAAGTGAAATCTAATGGCGTATAAACATGGAGTGTTTGTTAGTGAGATACCAACCTCAATCATTCCACCGGTTTTAGCTACCGCAGGATTACCAGTTGTTTTTGGTACCGCTCCAATTAACCTTGGAGCGGATCAGCAATATGCAAACAAACCTTTTTTAGCTTATTCAAAGGAAGAAGCAATTGCTGCTCTTGGCTATTCTTCGGATTGGGAAAAGTATTCGTTGTGTGAGTTTATGGTTTCATATTTCGATTTGTTTAATGTGGCGCCAGTTGTTTTCGTAAATGTATTGAATCTAACTGATCACAAGCTTGCCATTGTCGACACAGCCAGAACGCTTGTTGGTGGTATCGTGAAACTTGCTCAGACGGGCATTTTACTTAATACATTAGTCTTAAAATTAACAGTCGGAGGAACTCTTCTAGTTAAAAACACCGATTATACCGCGGCGTTTAATAGTGCAGGTGAAGTTGTGATCACGCGAGTCGTTGGTGGTCTGCTTGTAGCAGCTAACTCCACTTTTGTTGCTTCTTATGATTACTTAGATGCAGCAGCTGTTGACTCAGCGGATATAATTGGTGGGGTTGATGGAACGACTGGCGCTGTAACTGGATTGGAGCTAATCAATAAAGTATTTCCTTTATTCCAGTTAGTGCCTGGTCAAATTGTTGCACCGGGATGGAGTCATAATTCAGCAGTTGCAGCGGTAATGGTAGCAAAGGCTAGTAGTATCAATGGGTTGTTTAAAGCGATCGCAATTACAGATGTAGATGCGACAAACGCTGGAGCTGATCTTTATACCGAAGTGCCGGCTTGGAAGAATACCAACAACTATTCCAGCACATTTCAGTTAGTAGGTTGGCCCAAGCTTATGTTGGATGATGTCATTTATTACATGTCTTCTCAGTTGGCTGGTTTAATAAGTAAAACGGATGCCCTAAATGATGATATCCCATATGTAAGTCCTAGTAACCAAAACTTACAGGCAGTTTCAGCAGTTACAGCAGCTGGTTTAGAAGTTTCACTTGGCCCTGATCAAGCAGCGTATTTGAATGGTAATGGTATTATCACGGCTATGAATTTTATTGGCGGTTGGAAACTTTGGGGCAATTACACTGGGGCATTTCCTGCGAGTACGGATGTAAAGGATGTGTTTGGATCTATTCGTCGCATGTTCAATTGGGTGGGGAATACAATCATCCTTACTTTTATGAGTAAAGTAGATAGCCCGATGAAGAAACGGACAATAGATTCCATTGTCGATAGTTTAAATATCTGGTTAAACGGTTTAACAGCACGTGGAGCTTTATTAGGAGGTCATGTTGAATTCCGGACAAGTGAAAACCCTTCAACGGATTTGCTTGCAGGCAAAGTAAATCTGCATGTATTTCTTACTCCACCTGTACCAATGCAAGAAATTAATTTTGCACTTGAATTCGATGTAAATAATTTGAACGCGTTGTTCGCGTAGATGGAGGAAAATTTATGGCTTTTCCAATAAATCCACAGTTAAAAGGTGCTGTGACAAAACCTGCTATTAATACGATCCCTGAGCGATTAACTGCTTTTCGTGTATACAGTGGAGATGACTCGACTGATTACAAAGGTATCAGCGATATTCAAATACCATCATTAGAACCGATGAAAGATACGGTTAAAGGTGCAGGGATTGCGGGTGAATACGAATCCCCGACTCTAGGCCAATTCAGCAGCATGAAGCTGACAATGAACTGGAGAGCAATTACTAAGGAACAGCTGCTAATTACTGCGCAAAAATCTCAAAAGTTTGATTGCCGGGGTGTTAATCAGGTTTATGATGCCGCAGCTGGAACGTATTCTACTCAAAGTATAAAAATTGTGGTGCAAGGTCCACCAACGAAAGTCGATCCAGGTAAATTCGATACTAGCAGCACGAGCGGTGGATCCACTGAAATCGAGGTTCTTTACTTGAAGATCGATATCGATGGAGTAAATGTTCTTGAAATTGACAAGCTGAATTATAAATGTGTGATTGATGGAGTTGATTATTTGGCTTCAACCAAGACTGCTCTAGGCCTAACATAAAAATAAAGTGAGGGTAAATGCATGAAAATTAAACTTAAAAAGCCCTTTAATAAAGGTGAAGTAACAGTAACTGAGTTCGATATTGATTTTGTGAAGTTGACTGGATACCAAATTATTGAAGCAGAAGTTGAAGCGAGAGGGATGGGAGAAACTAGCCCAAACCCTCTTTTTTCATCTCGTGGACTAGCAATTATTGCAGCAAAGGCCTCTGGGCATATTCCAGAAGATATAATTGGCTTATCCGCGCCTGACTTTCTAATGGTAACAAATACGGTGAGCAATTTTTTGTACGGATGGGTCTTGCCGGGATTGATTCAAGAGCCCTCCGAAGGGTAACACTCAACATGTCAAAATCATCATTCACTTCTCTGGAGTTTTGGTTAAATATGCCGATTCCTGAATTGTTAGAATGGCTAGAATCAATGTTAGACACAAAAGGAGCTGGTTAACGTGGCGCAGAAAGTCTATGAAATTAGTTTTGCAATTGCTGGAAAAATGGCGAGCGGCTTTGGCGGCACGTTTGACTACGCTACCACTCATGTTAATAAACTCAAAACAGAAGTTCAGCAGCTCAACGCTCAGTATAAAAAAGGCACCGTCCCTCTTGAGGAGTACAGTGATAAACAAAGCAAGCTTACTCGTAAAATTCGAGAGACGGAAGCGGCTCAAGCTTTATTCAATAGAGGTTTACAAAAACAGCAGAGCATAACCTCAGCAATTACTCGAGCAGCAGCTAGATCGGTAAGGAATACCCTTTCCGTTGGAGCAGGCGCTGTTGCAATTGGTGGAGGGTTTGCACTAGTATCTGCAATTGGTGATGCGATTGATTTTCAAGATGCTATGCTAGGCGTGGCTAAACAGGTTCAAGGAGCCAGGGATTCAAATGGCGAATTGACCAAAACTTATTATCAAATGGAATCTGAAATTAAAAAATTAGGTCGTGACATTCCGATATTAACTAATGATATTGCCGGAATGGTCGAAGCAGCCTCTCGAATGAATGTTCCTAAAGAGCAATTAATCGAGTTTACTACCTTGATTTCTAAAATGTCAGTAGCGTTTGAGATGGTTCCAGCCGAAGTTGCAGATGACATGGGTAAGATTGCAAATGTTATGCAAATACCGATTACAAAATTAAAAGAACTTGGAGATACCGTTAACTATTTAGATGATAATTCTGTATCAAGAGGTCAAGATATTATTGCTGTATTGCTGAGAACTGGCGGAATATTAAAGCAGGTTAACATGTCGGCTGCTCAAGGGGCAGCGCTTGGAAGTACTTTCCTTTCATTGGGAAAATCAGAAGAGGTGGCAGCAACAGCTACTACAGCTCTAATTCGTGAACTTGCTATCGCTCAGGAACAACCGAAGGATTTTCAAAAAGGATTAAAAGCCTTGGGAATGACTTCTGCTCAGGTAAATAAAGGGATGACTCAAGATGCACAAGGTACAATTTTGAATGTATTGAGTGCAATAAATAAACTCCCAAAGGAAAGACAGGCCTCCATTACGACTGGATTATTCGGAAAAGAATATGGTGACGATATCGCCGCTATTGCTGGTGCCATAGGTGAATATCGGCGAGAGATTGCACTGATTAGTGATGAAAAAGCAAAAGGATCAATGGATAAGGAGTATGATGCTAGGCTAAAAACAACTAGCGCCCAAATTGTACTAATGAAAAATTCTTTCATGGAAACAAAGGTTGCCTTAGGGTCAGTGTTTTTACCCGCATTGAATATTGTTTTTAAAGATATTGCAAAAGGTTCTGTGAAAGCAGCAGATTATTTTGAGAAGATAGGGCCTGCTTTGAGTGAATCGATTGAGGGAGGAGTAAACAGTGCTAAAGACTATTTAAGATCACATTTTCTAAACAATCCTGAATTTCAAAGTCTATCGTTATCAGCAAAAATAGGCTTCGTGTTTGACGATCTGTGGAAGACATTCACGGCGTGGTATGACAGTACTGGTAGTGGTTACGTTTCAAACGTGACTGCAAGATTAACAGCTGGCTTAGCAGCAGGAATTGTTGCATCCGCTGTGCCTATCACTGAAGCAGGTATAAAACTAGGTGTATCTTTGGCTCAAGGTATGTGGGACGGGTTGCAAGAATTTTTGGCAGATCATCAATTGTTGGCTACGGTTTTAGCTGGAACTGCTGGGGCTGTTCAAGGATCTAGATTAGGACCTTGGGGAGCTGTCGCTGGAGGAGTCACTGGCGTTGTTGGTACAAGTGTTGGCGCATCAAACGCAAATTTTAACCAAACTGTAAAAAAAATTGACGATGTAACAGCTTATGAGTCAAGTTGGTCTGGGATCCCAGTGGATACAATCCATTCTATGCCATTTGCAGATCAAATTGTTTTATGGGATAAATTCTTAGTTGAAATATCCAAAAAAACAAACATGACATTTGAAGAATTAAAAGGTAAGAAGTCATATGAGTTATTACCAATAATTGAATCTATGCCAAAAAGTGATCCGAACAACACTCAAAACTCAGTATGGAAGAATTTTAATGAAAAATTTCTTTCAAACGGTCCTAGCCAAAGTATCGTAAATCAAATTACATTTTCACCAGTAATTCATGGTTCGGATGCAAGTATAATACCAGAATTACAAAAGCAACAAACTTTATTTACTGATAACATCAATGCTTTTTTGAATCAGAAATGGAGACTGAGTTATGAAAAATAAAACGTATAGCACCATACAGGGTGACATGTGGGACGGAATCGCAATGAAGGTTTTTGGAAATGAAAGCTACATGGATAAGCTGATTGAAGCAAATCCAAGTCAACAAACGAGGGTTATATTTCCCGCCAACATAGTATTAAATATTCCGGTAATCGCGGTACCCACTTCTTCAAATCTTCCACCTTGGAAACGTGGTGATAATGATTGACCAGGCGAGCTCATCTTGAGCTGAAATACAATAAAATTAATATCTATGAGGATCTTAAACCTCATCTTAAAAGTTGGACATTCACTGACAATATGAGCGGTGAAGCTGATGATTTACAGATTGTTCTGGAGGACATTGCAAAACTTTGGATAGGTGATTGGATGCCAGACGAAGGAGCTGCTTTAACTGCTACTGTTATCCGAGAAGATTGGCTGAAAGAGTATACTTCGGATAAATTATCTCTCGGACTATTTGAGATCGATGAAATTGAAGTTGAGTATCCGCCATCCAATGTAACGATTAAAGCCACATCGATTCCACAATCCTCATCTCTTCGGAGCCAGGTTAAAAACCGAGCTTGGGAGAAGAGTAGACTTTCCATTGTTATTCGGGATGTCGCCGCTGGATCTAAATTGAAATATTTTTATGATACGGAAGACAATCCTGAATACGATCGGATTGATCAGTCAGGAGAAACGGACCTACAATTCTTAATGCGTATCTGCACAGATGCTGGGCTTTGTTTAAAGATTACCGATGCTCAGATTGTTGTTTTCGATGAACGGAAGTATGAAGTAAAACCCATAATTGCGGACATTACCAGAGGGCTTACTGAAATTAAGAGTTACTCCGGTCGAAAGACTTTAAACGGGTCATATCACTCATGTCGGGTGGAATACAACAATGCCAATGATGATATAACGATTAAACATACATTTACTCCACCTAACCCGCCAAAAACAGGACGGGTTTTAGTTATTAATGAGCGAGTAACAACAGTTAAGGAAGCTGAGCTGCTTGCTAAAAAGCGGCTTAGAGATGCCAACAAAATTGCATGTACATTCCAGTTAGGTCTTCCAGGCGATACAACCTATCTCGCGGGTCTAACAGTCAATCTATTGAACTTCGGTAAATTTAACGGGAAATATATTATCACCCAAGCTACTCATGGGCAGCAAGGTGGATTTGAAACAAAGTTACAGCTTAGAAAATGTTTGGAGGGCTATTGATGCAAGAATTAATTCGTGTTGGACATATATCTTCCATTGCTCCAGATAAAGCCGCAGCTCGAGTAACATTCGCTGATAAATCGGAAGTCGTTACGCTAGAATTGCCTATTATTGTACGTGGATCCTTGGCCGCTAAAGATTATTGGATGCCAGAACCTAATGAGCCGGTACTTTGTTTATTCTTACCGAACGGTAGCGCACAGGGTTTTATTCTTGGATCCTTCTATTCGAAAAATAATCCGCCTCCAGTAGTAGATGAGACTAAACGCTATATCTCCTTTCCAGATGGTACAAGTATCGAATACGATATGGCCACGAGTACTATGAATATTGTTGCTGTTGGAGAAATTAATATAGTGGCAACAGGCAATGTCAATGTAATTGGTGATGTAATCGCGGATGGTATCAGTCTTAAACATCATATTCACACTGATGTAACGACTGGATCAGGTAATACCGGTGAACCTGATGGGGGTGCTTAACTTGGGGTAATTGGTAGTTTTGGTGATGTTATATTTCAAGTTTCTGCCGATAAAATTAGGACATTTGATGACTTTGTGCGAAACAATGCAGATCGTTGGGAGAGTCATGAGATTATTGGCCAGAAACCGAAAAAAGAATTTATTGGTCCTGGTCTAGATCAAATCACATTTAATATGCGGTTTGATGCTAACCTAGGTGTGAGTCCTCGCAAAGAAATGGAAGCCTTAATGGTTTTATCCCGAAACGGAAAAGCAGCCCCCTTAATAATTGGTGGAAAGGCTTTAGGCGTTAATAAGTGGATTATTACTGGTTTGGTCCACAAGTGGAAAAATATTGATAACAAAGGCAATCTATTGCAAGCCGATCTAGAGATCAGTTTAGAGGAATATGTTTAGGAGGTCTTATTATTATGCCTGAAGTAGTTATTACTGCAGAAGAAGAGGAGATCAACTTTGGTGCAACGGGAGTTAATGAGATTGCTCAAAATGTAAGAATGATCCTAATAACATCTGCATTTTCTTGTCCGATGTTTAGAGAATTTGCTTGGTCTCCAGAGATTGATGCTCCCATTAATGTAGCTCAAGCTCGGATGTCCGCCAGAATCGCTGATTCTATAAGTATATACGAACCGCGGGCGCAATTAATCAGTGTCGAATATAATTCAGATGTTATTAATGGTGTTATCAAACCCGTTGTTAAGGTAAATATCGATGAGGTGAGCCTATGAGTTTAACATCGCTTCCTGATATACAGTTTATTGATACAAATCCAGATACAATTCGCGATTCTGTTATCGCAGTCTATGAAGCAATTGCAGAGAAGAAACTGTATCCGGGAGATCCGGTGCGGCTTTTTTTGTTGTCGGTTTCTAATATAATCGTGCAACAGAGAGTCCTAATAAACATGACTGCTAAGCAAAATTTGTTGCGATATGCATTGGGTGATGTGCTGGATCATTTAGGATCCCGTGTTCAAACAGAGCGTATTGGTGCACAGCCAGCTGATGTGACGATGAGATTTACTTTATCTGCACCGCAATTAACTAATATAACAGTTGCAGCTGGCACGAAGGTCAGTCCGGATGGGACTTTGTTTTTCTCTGCTAATAAATCATATGTTATTGCTGCTGGAGAACTCTACACGTATGTTGTATGTAGCTGTTTGATTGATGGTGAAGAAGGGAATGGATTTGTTCCAGGGCAAATTAATATATTGGTGGATCCCATCGCCTTTGTCGCTTCTGTATTGAATACAACTATTAGCTCCGGTGGTGCTGAAATAGAAACCGATGATCATTACCGAGAAAGAATATATCTGGCGCCAGAAGCTTTTTCAGTAGCTGGTCCAACAGGAGCTTACGAATTTTGGGCGAAAGCAGCTGATCTAAAAATAATTGACGTATTCGTGCATTCCCCTAGTAATGGGGTTGTCGAAATTATTCCGTTAATGGAAGGTGGAGCACTACCGGATTCAGATGTTTTAGCTGCTGTGCTTGCTAAGTGTAATGATAAAACTATTCGGCCGCTTACAGATCAAGTTCAAGTAGTTGCGCCGGATCCAGTTAATTATGTTGTTACCGGTTCATACCACATTGCTTTCGAAGATGCTTCAGATGCTGCCAATATACAAATCGCAGTAACAGCAGCTGTTGCAGAATATAGGGTATGGCAAAAGTCGAAACTTGGCCGAGACATAAACCCTTCTGAGTTGACTCGAAGGATTTTAAACGCTGGAGCAAAACGAACTACGATTACAGCTCCCACTTATACAACAGTAGACAATACAGAGGTTGCAAACGATACAGGCGCTACGATGACATATGGAGGTGTTGACAGTGCGTGATATTTATTCCGTCTCACTGTTGGGCATATTGCCACCTTCATTAACATCGGACCCGCAGGTTCAAGCAGCTGCCCAAGCAATTGATGCCGAGCTTCAAATTGTGAGCGGAAAAATAAAAGACCTAGATCTTCTATATTCCATTGATCAACTCGATGATGTTTGGTTAGACGAATTAGCCTGGGCTTTACATGTAGATTTTTACGATAAGACACTTCTTATCGAGCAGAAGAGGGCTTTAATAAACAATTCGGATCGATGGCACCGTAGGAAAGGAACACCTTCTGCTGTAGAAGAACTTCTAGAGACAATGTTCGGCGATGGTACTGTTGTCGAATGGTACGATTTTGGTGGTGATCCCTACACATTCCGAGTAACAACCGTGAATTCAGCTGCTACCGATGAAGATGCCCAACAATTCTTAGATGCGATTAATTCAGTAAAGAATGTCCGCTCTAGGTTAGAAAGTATACAAATATGTGTTAGTGACGATTTAAATTTATATTTTGGAAACGTGATATATATTGGCGATTTTATTACAGCAAAGCAGGTGACATAATGGGTGCATTCGGTGGATTATTTATAACCAACAAAGGTCGGGCTCTTCAAGCGAAAGCTCAGACAGGGGTTGTTCTTGTGTTTAATCGCATAGCAATGGGTGATGGTACTATCACAAGTCAGGTCATTGCAGATCTAAATAGCCTAATTAGCCAAAAGAAAACCTTGGCTATTGAAAAGTTACGGACATTGGGAGCAGGAAAGGCAGTTGTAGGCGGGAGCTTTTCTAATGGCGATATAGTAACTGGGTTTTATTTTAGGGAACTTGGGGTCTTTGCGCAGGATCCAGACGAGGGAGAGATTCTTTATTGTTATGCTAATGCTGGTGCAGGAGCAGAATATATTCCTGCAGGCGGCGGTCCGGATATTGTTCAGAAATTTATCGATGTCGTCACAATCGTAGGTAATGTCGCAACAGTTAGTGCAACTATCAATGAATCTTTGGTTTTTACTACTGTTGCTGATTTTAATACACATAAAAATGCAGCTACTTTGGATCATCCTGACTCATCAGTGATAACCGCAAAGATTGCACCAAAAGCTGTAACAGCTGCAAAAATAGCAGATAATACAGTCGGTGCTGGACAAATGGTGGCTGGTGCGGCTACGGATACAGTTATTGGCAACCGAACACCTGTCGATACGGTTTCCGCAGTTGTTGGAGCGGATACTCCCACAAATCTATTTAGTAAGCTTGCTAATATGATAAAACAGATAACTGGTGGAGCTACTTGGGCTACAGCTGCGACTACGAATCTGGCAGCACTATTAACCGCAATGGGATTAAGAGCCACTATCTCAAATCCTGTTTTTACAGGAACAGTCACACTGGGGCAAGATCCTGCTTCAGCACTCCAAGCAGCCACTAAACAATATGTGGATGCTTATGCTTTAGGGTTGGATACAAAAGTATCCTGTAGGGCGGTAGCCACATCAAACATTACTTTAAGCGGCACACAAACCGTAGACGGTGTTGTTTTGGTTGTAGGGAACCGCATCCTGGTATCCGGTCAAACAACTGCTAGTCAAAACGGGATATATGTGGTCGCTGCTGGAGCATGGGCAAGGTCTTCTGATGCCGACACCTCAGCTGAAGTAACGAGCGGAATGTACACGTATATTGAGGAAGGTACTGCAAACGGCAAGAATGGTTGGAGTTTACTTACTGCTGATCCAATCGTACTCGGAACAACAGCTTTGACTTTCACTTTATTCAATGGACCAGGCTCGGTAGTAGCTGGCGCGGGGTTAAACAAAACGGGCAACACGCTTTCTATCCCAGCTTCTAGCGTTACAGATTCAATGTTCGGTACCCGAACCATCGTAGACAGTACCGCGCAGACAGGCGGAGCAGCCGCAGCACCTACAACATTATGGAGCCAATTGGGTAATATGATTAAAGGTATAACGGGTAAGGTGAATTGGTATACGTTACCCGTAGTAAGCCTGGAAACGTTAAACGTTACTACCCCTAAAGTATCGACGTCGGATATGACGTATTACGTTAGGACGGACGGAAGTAACAGCAACACAGGTTTAGGTAATACAGCAGGAGGGGCGTTCTTAACGATAGCGAAAGCCGTTTCTATGATTCCGCAAATATTGAATCATACTTATACCATTAGCATAGCAGCAGGTACCTATGCTGAAACAGTGAACATTACGGGTTTATCTGGTTCGGGTAACTTAGTAATAACGGCGGCGACTGTGATTAACGTTAACAACGTGAAAACGACCAGTGTAGGCGTTAGATTACAACTAAACAGCATAAACGCCGCTACAACTACGTTAGACGGTTTTTATATCGAGTATTGTCAATGGGTATATTTGCAATCCTGTCAATCCACGGGCATTACTGCCACGGGTAGCGGCGTTTTGTGTTATGGGTCAAAGGTAATAGTGTCAGGCGGTACATTCGCCAATAAAGCCAACGGAATAGCTTCTTCGGGAGTTGGGAGCCTTTATAGTTACTCAAATTCAGGTACTGGAAATACCCGAGGGCTATTCGCTATTGAATCGAGCGTTATAGGTATACAAAGCGGACAACCTTCAGGAGTTACAAACATGGCAACTTCTTCGGGGGGTGTAATTTCCCCGGACACAGGTGTTATTAACCCCTGGGGGGATAATACCAGCGCAATAAGCAAAGCTGCTAGCGGTTATCAAAAGTTCCCGAGCGGTTTAATTATTCAATGGGGCAATTTTACAGGAGTTGCGACAGGCGGTGTTATTACTTTTCCGCTTGCTTTTCCAACTTTATGTGCATCAGTAGTAGCAAATCTTACATCGGGACCTACATCACCAATCATAAGCGCCGCAAATTTTAGCACAACGAATACTAATATTTATTCTTCTACTGGCGCAACGATGAACGGCAGTTATGTAGCAATAGGGTATTAATAAGGAGGTTTTAAATTGGTTAACCAATACTACGCGAATGCAGACATTAACGGAAAGATCATCGGATTTTATAACGATGATGTGCATACAGAAGAACAGATTCCCGAAACCGCCATAGAAATTACGGAAGAACAATGGCAGGACGCGCTAAGTAACCCTCGTAAATACAGGGTAATTAGTGGTGTGTTTACGGCTCGAACTCAAGCTGAGATTGATCAAGAGATAGAAGACGAAGAAGCGAACGCTCCGCCCGTTCCGCCAACAGCTGAGCAAGAAATAGCATCTCTAAAAGCTGAAAATGCAGCTCTTGTAACAGAAACCGTAAGGCTCGCCGCTAGGGATGCCCAAATACAGGACGACCAAATGTTTATCCTAGAAGCCCTTATTGCAGCTGAAATAATTTAGAAACCTGTCATAGAGGGGAGGTGATAGAATGTCTGAAACACTTAGAGAACGAATGGCGCGAGGTTATGCTAACATGATCGTGATCGATGGTACCAGAACCTTTGCAACCATCCCTGCTGGCTATGTTGCAGAAGTGAAGATTTATAGTGCCAACACATTTACATTGGCTCAGATCGATGCAGCCTTTGCGAGAGAGTCAATAACAGAGTCAGAATGGCAAGAGATCGTTGCTCTCATTCCTGCAGCATAATTACAAAACTCATGCCCCGTTCATTCGGGGCTATTTTTTATGATAATTGAAGTAGAAAGGAGAAACTATGGACCGTTATTTAAAATCGATATTAAGCTTGGATACATTGCTTAAATATAAGAATGTAGCAACCGGTGCGGTTGGAGCTGCTGCAGCCCCATTTCTAGAGCAGGCATTTTCCTCGGGGAAGTTTTGGTGTTATTTGTTTTTGTTTTTGATTATTATTGGTGATTGGATCTCAGGGTCTGCAGCTGCTAGGAAGGATGGGACATATTCAAGCGAGTATGGTATTTCAGGAGTCCTTAGAACAACACTTATTTTATTGATACCATTTATAGGATTTGCATTGGATATGATATCTGTTCATGTTTTTAAAATTAGTCAGCCAGGTTGTGTCTATTACGCTCTTACTTTAATGTTGGCGCGGCATAGCGCGGAGAGTCTTACTGCAAACTCAGCGCGTGCTGGGTGGGATCGGTGGATCCCGAACAAAGTTCTCATTTATATTTCCTCAGAAATCCAAGCGAAAATAGAACGAAGTGAGAAGCAGAAAGGCGGAGGGAAATGATTACAAAAGAATTTATTGCACAAATAGCACCCTTCGCCGTTGCAGATCAAAAACGGTCAAGGGTGCTTTCTAGTATTACGATTGCACAAAGTATTCTCGAAAGTGCTTCTGGTGCTCATGCTCCTGGGTTTAATTTATTTGGTATTAAGAGCACGACAAATTCCGGCCAGTATCTTTGGACACAAGAATATGTAAACGGCAAGTATGTTCAAATCCAAGATTGGTTTATTGTCTATCAGGATTGGACAGGCAGTATCGCGGACCACAGTGCATTTCTGATCCGCAACACTCGATATGCTAAAGCGGGATTCTTCGTGTGTTGTGAAAAACTTGATTATATTGGAGCAGCTCTCTCACTACAAGCAGCAGGTTATGCTACTGATCCGAAGTATGCGTCAAAGCTTTTGAAAATCATAACAGATTACAATCTCGATAGTTACGATAAAGGAGCTCCTATGAAATATAATCCTCATATCACCAAGGAACGGATTGTTGAGGTGAACGGAAAGCTGAAATATATCCCTTTAACAACTGGTAAACCTTACGCCACAAAAGCAACGGATGTCCGATTGTTGAAGATGGACAAGTCCCGGATAACAATTAAATTTGTTGCTCGTAAAGGAGCTAAGGTCTCGGATCTAGTAAAGGAATTTAAAGCGGATTATGGATTCAATTTCCCTTTTTTCGATTCCAAGTCTCAGCTTCCTATCGGTACGGTTTATGATGGCTCTAAATTTATTAATGGTGCATCAGGCAAAACCTTAAAATGGAAAGAGTTATCTTCTCGATTGGGAGAGTTCTTTATAAGTGACTTAACCCAAATGAGTGACAGTAATTTTGTTGTCCAAGGTTCTCCGTTAGTAGTTAGCAATGGTCGAGCTAGTTGGGATTATTACAACAAACTCGAGGAAACAGCTCATGACATTGGCAAGGATATTAAAGGCAATCTGATCCGCTGCCAGAGAACATTTGTGGGAATAGATAAGAATGGAGATTTGCTGCTTGCTATTTCTGACGGCAGAACTAATTCGGATATTGGCCTAACCATTGAAGAGGAAGCTCTTTACATGTTGGATAAGGGTGCTGTAATGGCACTGAATGGCGACGGTGGGAGCTCGACAATACTAGCAAATCAATCAGGTGGATTGAATCAAGCGGAGAACGTAGGGAAGAACGAGAGGGCAGTACACCACGCTATGTTGATATTCTTTAAATAAAACTAAAGCCCTCACGCTATCATAGGTGGGGGATTTTTGTGTTTACACTTCCTCGATTAACTCCCCACCTTTACTCACCGAAATAACTCAGATTAGCACTACTGGGAACTATTGAGATTTGAATTAAATATTCAATTCTTAATTTAACCGTTAGCTTATGGAGGAATATGGTATCTCTTGTCGAATATTAGGTGACTAACTAATTGAGAAAAGGGATGGCATTAATGGCGAGAAGAAGAAAGAAGGAAGAAGTAGACTTAATTGAAAGTCTATTAATGATGTTATTATTAGCTACATTTTTCTTAGTACTCATTGCAACGAAATCTATTAAGATAAGTTTAATTTCGGATGGTGTTGTTTTTGTTATAATTCTAGGCATACTATATTACCGCCGAATGTTGCAAGAAGAAAAATTAATGAAGTCAGGAATAGCCGACATTGATAAAATGGATGGCCGTGAGTTCGAACATTATCTTGGTCATTTATTTAAAGGACATGGTTATTCTGTGCAAGTAACGCAAGCTGCAGGAGACTTTGGTGCAGATCTCGTAATCTCAAAAGATGGTAAGAAAATAGTAGTTCAAGCAAAGCGCTACAGTAAGAATGTAGGACTTAAAGCTGTTCAAGAAGCGCATTCATCAATGTCTTATTATGGCGCTTCAGAAGCCTGGGTAGTATCTAATAGTGATTATACAACTGCAGCTTATAGTTTAGCTAAGTCAAATAACGTTCGATTGATTACTCGAAATGAATTAATTGAAATGATATTAATAATGAACCCCACTGCTCCAATTGAGCCAGCAAAGGAAATATCGAATATAGTACCAGAATTAGTAATTCAAAAACAAACATTTGCCGATCCAATAATTGAAGATGTAAATTGCGGCAAATGCGGTGCAAATATGATTCGCCGTTCCGGTCCACGGGGTGTATTTTTAGGATGCGGTAATTTTCCAAAATGCAGGAATACAATAACCTTAAGTAGTTAGATTGCAGAAATAGATGGGAGAAATCAAAAAAATGTTGAAAAGTAAAATGCTAGCACTATTGATATCAATTTCATTACTATTACTGGGGTGTACTTCAACCGGTGCAGTGGATTCAAAAGAGACAGTTTCTAATCAAATTGAGACATCGCCAGTAATTAATGCTAAAGCTGAAACAGCAAAAGCAGATGTTTCTGCAAGCGGGATAACAAAGCTTGCAGCAGCAGTTAAAGGTACCCTAAAAGTTCACTTCATAGATGTAGGACAAGGTGCCTCACAATTAATTGTTTCACCAAACGGTAAAACGATTTTGATTGATGCTGGAAACAACGATAAAGAAGAGTTGATCGTAAAGTACTTGAAAAAAGAAAATGTTAAAAAAATAGATATTCTTATCGGAACACATCCGGATGCAGATCATATTGGTGGCTTGGATGCAGTTATAGACAATTTCGACGTTGGAAAAATTTATATGCCTAAGATACAAGCAAACACAGAGACATTTAAAGATCTTCTGAGCTCAATTCAAAAGAAAGGCTTGAAAGTCACAACAGCCAAATCAGGTTTAGTACTTGATTGGGAAAAAGATATTAATGTAGAAATGATTGCCCCAGTTGGTACTTATGATGATACAAATGAAATGAGCGCTGTTATCCATTTAACCTATGGCAGTAACTCATTCCTCTTAACGGGTGATGCCGAGGCTTTGAGCGAAGCGGATATATTAAAATCGAAGGTAAATCTAAAGTCCGACGTTCTAATGGTTGGCCATCATGGTTCAAAAACTTCAACGAGCACAAATTTTCTTAAAGCCGTTAACCCGAAATATGCCGTTATTCAAGTTGGAAAAGGCAATAAATACGGACATCCGACTGAGGAAGTGTTAAAGAAGTTGAATGATAAGAAAATAAAGATATACAGGAACGATACACAAGGTAATATTATTTTTTCATCAAATGGTAAAGATATTACTGTGAAGTCGGAAAAAGCAGGTGTAGTAACGCAAAAGCCAACAGCTAAGCCTACGGTCAAAGCAACCACTAAGCCTACACCAAAAGCCACTGCAAAGCCTACAAGTAAACCTGCGGTTGTTCAAGGGGATGTGTACTATAAAAATTGTACTGCTGTTAGGGATGCAGGAGCAGACCCGATTTATGAAGGAGATCCAGGATATAGTAGCAAACTCGATAGAGATGGTGACGGTGTTGCGTGTGAGTAAAAATAGGGAGGGTTATATGTATGAAGGGAATAGTTGATCGTTTTGAAGGAGAATTTGTAGTTATTGAAATAGATGGCGTAACTAAAGATATTACAAAATCTGATGTTGATAACAATGTTAAACCAGGTGATAGCGTTTGTCTCGTAGATGGTATTTGGATTACCGATCAAGCTGAGACAAAGAGTAGGACAAAGGAAATTGCGTACTTAATGGACAATGTCTGGGAAGATTAAAATATAGTTATTAATGTATAGGAGTCGGTTCTTTTGAGCTGGCCCCTATATTTTTTTATGCGAGTTTGTTTAATTTACTTCCTCGATTAACTCCGCGTTCTGGTTCTTAACACTGCCTACATCTTTGCTCACCGGATAAGCCCTCATTCTATCCATAGGAAACGGCTGCAGAATTGCCTTTAATTCCTCTACCGATTGACTTTTATCCAACCACTTATGTTCATCCTCAACACTCAATATCATCGGCATGCGATCGTGAATATCAATCATAAGTTCATTCGGATTTGTAGTAATTATTGTGCAGCTTTTAATTTCCTCACCCTCAGGACTTGTCCATGATTCCCACAAACCGGCCATAGAAAAGATGAGCTGATCTTTAAGTAATATTCGATATGGTTGCTTTTCCGCCCCATTCTTTTTCCACTCGTAGAAACCATCTGCTGGAATTAAGCATCTGCGCTGCTTAAATGCATTTCGAAAAGATGGTTTTTCTGCAACTGTATCTGCTTTTGCATTTATCAAGTTGTACCCGATTTTTGTATCCTTCGCCCAAAACGGAATGAGCCCCCACCTAAAGGCATCGATTTTAGTAATACCCTCATCATTTAAGATAACAGGTACCCGATTAGTCGGTGCCACGTTGAAGCGCGGTGTGTGATATCTATTTGTTGGTTCCTCAGCTGCATATCTAGCTATCAGTTCATCCTCTGAAACAGTAATTGTGTATCGTCCGCACATATTAAACACCTCCGAAGTTCGTATTACTATAATATAAACCATTCAAAGTATCTTATAAACATGTTAGACTAAACTAAGTGTTAAACTACCACGAAAATTCATTTTCATCTTCTGTGTGCTACGCTGGTCTCGCAGTGCATGAATGGCTAACGGGAGGATAGTTTAATATTTACTTTGTAGAATTTACGAAAGTATTGCTAAAAGGAACAATGTAAAAATCTCCGAAATAATTCTCCAAGAGGAATGATATTATGAACGAGTTTTTAAAAAATGATAAAACTTTAGAAAGCCAATTTAGATCTATCTTTTTGTTTGGTAAGAACGTTGCAACTTATAAATTTGCCTTAGCAAAATCCTTATTAGAACTAGGACAATCTGATAAAGGATTTGTATCTTTAGAGGAACTATCACCAATATTTGCTAAGCATATGTTGGAACACGTAAGAAGAGATAAAAGGCAAATTACAAGTAGTAGTTCAAAATTTATTCAAGCTTGTCAGCTCTTTGATAAAAATCAAATAACTTATGATCAATTACTACTAATAACTGAAAAACAAGGGTTCAATAATGTGATAGATGCTTTTCATAATCTTCCAAATACTAGTTTGGAGAACTATTTTTTTAAAAAGGACATACAGGGCAGGAGGTTAGGAATTACCTTAACTGACGACCTATATATGTTAAATCAAGGAACTCAAGTTGAAAATATGTTTGAGGAAATTGAAGGAAGATGGAGTTTAGTTGAGGCAGCATGGAGCGAAAAAAATACAAATTTAGAAGTAAAATATGATTTTGATTTAGAAGAATTGTTTGCTTTTAGACCGGTCACTCCTGAAGGTTACTTAAATTCCCACAATAGGATTTCATTAACCCCTGTAAGAAAACCACTGAATGGATATCAAAAAGGGAAATGTTTTTATTGTTATGGTCCAATTTCAATAAATAGCAACGAAATTAATACTTGCGATGTTGATCATTTTATTCCATTAAGTGTTCAGTATAATTCTACCAGTGATTTAGACTTAAATGGCGTATGGAATTTAGTGTTAACCTGTTCTGACTGTAATCGAGGCGAAGAAAATGGCAAATTTGCACGATTACCAAAATACGATTTATTACAGAGACTTCATAAAAGAAATGAGTACTTAATAGAAAGTAATCACCCTCTAAAGGAAACATTAATAATGAGAACTGGACTGAATTCGGATAACCGGAAGACTTTTCTAGAAAGAAGATTTATTTTTGCTAAAACATTTAAAGCTGCTGAATGGGAACCCAGTTTTGAAAAAGCTGATGGTTTTTAGCAACTGCCAGATGGCCCCATATCCATCATTTTTTATTATATGACTAAATTTATATTAAAGGAGAATTAGATGAAAATTTATAATAAACTAATTCGTGATAAAATTCCTCAAATCATGGAATCAAAAGGAGTTATGTATTCTGTCTCTGAGTTAAGTGAAGATGAGTATTCAAAAAAGCTTAACGAAAAGCTTCAAGAAGAGCTTGATGAGTACTTAACTGCAAGTCCAAGTGACCAGGTTGAAGAGTTAGCAGACCTAGTTGAGTTGGTGTTTGCGTTACTCGAAAACAAAGGTGTGTCCATTGAGGAGTTTGAGGAAATAAGAATAAAGAAGAGAGAAGATCGTGGAGGATTTGAAAAAAGATTGTTGCTAATTTCTACTGAATGAAAAACTGATTTTTACGGTCATCAAGAATATCCAATATAGTTATTATATAAAAGAAGGGATGAAATGATATGAAAATTTATGAACATCCTGTTTTTTTTCCCAAAAAAGAAATATTTGATTATCATATTTTTCAAGATGAATGGGTTTGGATAGTTCAAAATGTAATAAATGAATTTGAAGGGCGTTATTTTGAAATGAATTTCCTGGAAAAAATTGAAATTCTAGACGATGAAGTTGAATCAAAACTGTTTAAATTCCAAATAGAATTCCATAATAATTTAAATGAAATCAAAAAAGCTTTAAATCTATTACCTCCTTCAATTCAATGGAATTTGAATCTAATTTAAAGAGGGTGGTATCAACCATTGATAGGGAAGTTATTGAAGTGTTACATAAGTATCGTGACTTTGTTCCAAACTTTACTGCGCTATTACTATACTTACACAACTATCAACTTGAGAAAAATTATTTACAAATGGAGCCAGATAATCTTAGGAAAAAATTCAATTGTTTTTCAAAAACTCTAAAGGAAGCAATGCGGGAACTATCAGATTATAAAGATACATATTATAGCGAACATCCTGTTAAACGACCTTCAGAACTTGAAAAAATAATTTTTTTACTTCTTAGAGTGAATGTACGTATGTGGCTTGACAAATGTAGATTGTGCCAAGCACAAGATGCAGCTAAAAAACTAATTTTAGAGGAATACAGTTATTTTCTTTTAGGTGAATTACAAATATGCGATAGTAATCAAAATAAATTTCCCAAGTTGAATGAATTTATTCAATACTTGGAAGATGATAATGACCTATAGATACGAAGCAATTGGTTGAATTTTCTTACAATCTCATCTCTGATACTCACAACCACAGCATAATAGTTCCATTTCTATGCTAACGGAACACGATACTGGAATTGCTTGATACTGAGTAGTTCCTTTTTCTTTTACTAAAGGTTACGGTATAAGCCTTCATTCGAGCTACTGGGAAAGGCCTTTTTCTATTTGGGAAAAATTATTATCAGATCGGGGTTCTTATTTATAAAAATATCTATTGAAATAAGAATGCATGTTCGCATATAATACATATACTAAAGGAAACGAACGTTCGGAGTGATTACATGGAGAATATGATTACAGAGGAAGAAATGTGGATGATTTACGATTATATTACCTTATCTGTGGTCTCGGATGTGATTGACCACGAAGTAAAAAAGGTCGACGAAGTTAATTTTAAATTCCCAACAATAATAAAAGGGATGTACCGGCAGAGACAAGATTTAATATTTAAAGATATATTCAACCTCAAAGTTCTTTTGACTGGAAGAGGAATAAAGATTTATAAAAAAAAGAAGATTGCAGATGGGGTAGAGTACAAGTTTAGTTGCCGTGCTCAAGAACACACACTATATTACCTTTCTGAAACACTTAAAATACAAGCAAGTATGAAAATGTGCGAGTTGTTAGATGTAGACCAATCGAAATGTGAGGTAGCGATATGGCAAAAAAATTAGAAGGTAATGGAATGTGGGAAAGCAGTAGAATGATGCTGCCAGAACATAGGGAGGAAATTCTTAAACAGAACAAGGCAATTAAAAAGCTAATTAAACCAGTGTTGGATGAGCAAGAGGTTGCTGTGATTAACCAGGCAATTGAAAGTGCAATAAAAACGAATGCAACTATTATTCTAACGGTATTTGGCAAATACGAGCTGAGGAATATTTCAGGCATAGTTTTAAAATTAGATTTAATGCTGCAAATGGTCAAGATTATTCTTGAGGATCCTTATGCTGAACAAGATGAATGCGAGTGGGTACCGTTAAGAAATATTCTTAAGGCCGAAGTTAAAGAGGTAGAGGTTTGGGATGAGGGAGATATTGATTGGTAATTTCACAATGTAAAATGGAGCTAAGGTGAAAACGATAGGCGATGGAACTGAACGTGTGTTAAAATAAATTAATAACTTATTTTTATATTATTATTAGTCCAACGATTATATATGAAAAATGGTAACGTAAATGGTAACAAACTGTTTAAAATGTGTAATAGTAATTATAGGCTAAATCCTTATAGAATATGGATTTATGGACTTATCAAAACTTAATAATGCACTTTCTTTTGCTCAGTTGGTTAGAGCGGTCGGCTCATAACCGATTGGTCGGGGGTTCGAGTCCCTCAAGGCCCACCAAAGAAAAACCCTTATTCTATAAGGCTTTTTTTATTTTTAGGGGTTATTACTAGACTCATATAAATCACTAAAAATCATACTCAAAATAAAATTTGATAACATTTGATAACAAGAATTAGTTATCCACAGGTTTTGTAGGATTTCTAGATGCATTTATCGATTGTTCCATGATTAATACAGCCTCGTTTTGCATAGTACCTCGAATCTTGTAAACGTATTTGCTTAACCTCTGCTTTTTTTGCAAGAACAATCTTCGCTTCAGTAATTCGCTTCGGTTTAATAAGACCCCCATTGTCGTAGCAGCAAACTAAATTATTATCCTAACCCCAGCAAAAAAAGTCAAACAAGGGTTCTGTATATGCACCTTCGCTCAGGAGGATAACTAAAAATTGGATGATTGAGGTGCTTTTTACTTTTACATACTGAATTAGTTCGATTTACTGGAAAACCTCCTTATAATTAACGATAAAATGCAAATATGGAGCATTTAGATGGAATTCCTATCGCTAATAGTTTAGAAAAACGGAGATTCTGCAAAAATTCGAAGTTTTATAGGGAGCTTTTCACGTTGAATTAGGATTTAATTATATATTAGTTAATTTTACATGAGGATTTCCTGATAAAATAGAAATCTCCAGCAACATGTCTGAAGATTACTTTATTAAACACATATGTTTATGGGTACATTTAATATAAAGGTTGAATACTGAATTTAATTTGAAGGTAGCCTAAGAGTCTTATGAATTGTTTGCAATAAATTTTACGATGCCAATCAATACTAAAAATAAAATAAAACACAAAAATACCCACAATACCATTTTCATCGATATCCACCTACCTTAAAGTTAACTACTCACAACTAATTCCATCGCACCTTCTACGACTTTTATTATTTTGTCATTCCTCCTTTTTGTTTCATCTATTTCAGATAAATCGGGGATTCTGTAGCAGCCAAAGTAGGTTGAACTTGGTTACCTTCAATTTCAGTTCCAGTTTCTATGACTCCAGGCTTTGATTGGGGAATATATGGGCTCGCTGGAGCTGTGTGTTTGGAACAAGCTGAAAGGGTTAGAACAAATATTATTAGAAGAATAAATTTTTTCATTAATTGCAGCTCCAATTTACAATTTCTTATTGAATACTATTTTTCCATTATCGTAGATAACAAACAACGCTTTCCCTATTATATTATCTTTAGTAATCGGACCCATAGCACGACTATCATGACTCTGTGCTCGATTATCTCCCATCACGAAGTACGCGCCTTCCGGAACGGTATATTGGGCAAAATCCATATTATCTTTTTCATTTAGATAGGGCTCATTAATTTCGTTGCCATTTAAATAAAGACTATTATTTTTTACTTCTACAGTGTCACCGCCTATACCAATAATTCTTTTTACATACATTTTCCCTTCAGGCGCATTAAAAATGATAATGTTACCGTGCATTAGGTTATTAGTATTTGTAGTAATCATAAATCTAGTATTAGCAATTAAAGTTGGCTGCATAGAAGGCCCATCCGTAATAAATGTTCGAAGACCCGCTATATTTCGTTCTGACATAAAAAAGACAAGGGGCATCACAAGAATGATTAGTAAATAGATATACCATTTATTTAAAGCGGTTCTTTGGATGGATTTTCTTTTTATTGAAATTGTAATTGTATCAATCAATATGTAAAGATTGAATAGCAGTATTACTCCAATCATATTGATAAAACCTTGGAAGGAAGTAAGTAAATTACTGACAGAAAATATTATGACGATTATCATTGGAAAAAATAAAAAAACGATACCTTTTTTCAATTGACCATTGTAAATTTGTCCGGTACCAGGTGTAACTAATGAAAATAATGCAGCTAAAAAAGGGTTTCTCTTGATCACATCGATTGCTCCTAATTGTTTATTATTTACTTATTTGTCTTAGTTCATCTACGTTTAAAAAAATCAATAATAAATGGGTGAAGGGGTATTTAGCAAAAGGTGATTTACTCTATTCTTGTAAAAATTAGTCTATCAGATATAGGTAATTAATACCATATAATTTCATTAGACAGAAGGTTTCTTTCTTTATGAAAAATACTTAATTACTACACGTTTTACCACTTTGCTAGACATGCCATCTCATTGTTAGTTTCTACAAAGCTAAATAGGCTTTGAATATTCATCTGTAGCACTTCTTCAATATCTAAGATGCGGACCAGCATATACTCTATATCTGAAATTATGAGTTCTTCATTATTGGTATTAAATCGTTTATGAATAGAATGGAGGGAAATGCCAATACTTTCTCGTTCCTTCCAATTACGAAAAAGGTCTTCCATTTGTACTATTATGTATAAAGGCTTTGCATCAAAAACATTGGTTGTAAATTGTTCATATGGAGAATTAAACGACACATAGAAGCGCTCCAATTGCCATTCAAGAGTGTGGATAGGCAAGAGCATCCAGATGGGAGCTAATAACCCATCATCCAATTGATCATAATAAATTTTCAATATAAAGCCTCCTGTTTTAGCGTAAAGCTGAAATATAGCTCTAGTATACCAAAAACAGAACAAATGTTCTAGTTGTGAATTAAAATATTTAATCTTTTGCACCAAAAAAATATGAGAAAGCCCATGAATTAATCCATGGGTTACTTGATTGTGCTCTATTTGAATTAGAGCGAAATATTTAAAACTACTTGATTTTTCAAAATACCATACGCATCGATCTTCTTATTAGTATATTTTTGTTTTAATGTATTGGCATATTTTGTGGATAGTTCTTTAATAGCTTTTTCGTCCGTTCCTTCTTTAAAAGTAATAGAGGCGACAGCTTTATCCCCTGTCAAATACACTTTGCCGCTTTGAACGATTTTTTCGCTTGTTAATTTTTTTGTTAATTCTTGATCCTGTTCTATTGTGTTAATAGCGGTTGGAGTAGCGTTTGGCGATTCAACATTACTTGTTGCAGTAGGGGCTTGGTTTGGGGCGTTGTTTTCTTTAGAACACCCAAGCGGTATTGTTAAAATTAAAGCGGAAACAATTGTGAATATAATTTTTTTCTTTTTCAATGACATATGTCTCACTCCTTCTCTGGTTATATTATTAACCTTAATTAGAGATTTTTAAACAATTTGGCATTTCACATAGATAGAATTAGCTATTTATTTCACTTTTTCGATCAATTTCACCTACTGTTTCTACACAACTAAAGCAAAATAAAAAGCCCTCAAATGATGAGGACTTTCATTGTTCAGAGCTCCATAAGCCAACTAAAATTAAAATTTTGTAACATATACGCCGTCATAGGCAATTACTTTTTTACCGTTCCATTTAGCTTTCTTGGCTTCAACAAGATCAGTTGTTGTCCTTGCAAATTCTTCTCTTTCTCCTTGCTCTATCAAGTACAATATTTGTTTACAATCTATTTTACTACCTTCTAAATGCTCAATATAACTAATCAGCATGTTAACGTCTTTTGCAACTTTAGAATCGGTAATTGGGTTGGCTTTGTAGAAAGAAATTATTTGTTTAATTTGATCGATCATCCCTATTCCTCCCGGACATTTGAATGTATCTAGCTAGCTCAAAAAAGCCACTTTAATTTAGTATAAACTAAATTTGATAGTTTAAAACAATTTTTATTAATTCACATTCTGTTCGCTTGAATTTAGAATATATGTTCGTATATAATGAATGGAAACAGATGTTCTTTTTTTGCGATTTTTGTAGAAGAACCGACCTTAAGGTCGAATTATAATAATGGGGGGACTGCTAATGGAATTTTTGGATGATTATGAACTTATTCAAACTCTTGAAATGGCCGAACAAATAGGGTGCGATGAACCTTTTTTATTATTGCTTTCTAAGGAAATAAATCGCCGTGAATTACAATGCAATTTAACAAAAAAGTCTATCCCTCTAAACCCGATCATACCCTGTAAGTAGGTCTTATTACAGGAGGAAGCGGAATGAGCGATCGGTTTGTGGTTCAATCATTGGATGAAATCCGGTTTTGGTCGAGGATTATGAAGGAGCATTCATTCTTTTTAAGATTGGGATTTCGTTGTGAGGATACGCAGCTCATCAACGAAGCGAATCACTTCTACAGGGTTTTTGAAGGTATCGAGCAGCGATCTCATTCTTTCCAAGGCGATGTAGATCCTACAACCATTCAACAATTTAATATTGAGGTACATTCAGCAGTTTCACATATATGGGTTTTTAAACGCAGAATTTTAGATTTGATTCTGACCTGCCGACTTCCTGGGCAGAACAATTTTCCGTTGTTAGTGGATCATACTAGCAGAGAGGCTAATTACTTCCGAAATCGTTTGGTGGAGCTGAATCAAGGGAAGCTTGAGCCGCTTCAGGATGCGATCATTGATGAGAATGTATTTTTCCTAAGAATCATGGCAGATCATGCTAAATTTATTGGGCATTTGCTAGATCCATCCGAACGTAAGCTAGTGGAACAAGCGCGCGAGTTCAGTCATGACTTTGATGAGCTTCTATATCAAGCCAAAGAATTGGATTTTATGAGACCACAATCGCAAACGGCTCCGTTATTAACTCAAATGCTCGATCAGAATAAAGTATCAGTCAAATCGTTACGTGATTTCAAACAAACAGCAAGAGACTTAATCGAGCAATGCAAAATTAAAAGCATTATCCATCCACTGTTGGCGGATCACGTTTTTCGTGAAGCGGAGCGCTTTTTAGAAATTATAGATATGTTTGAAGCTGCATTAAACAAGAAGTCCTGAGAAGGGCTTCTTTTTGCTTAAGAAAACAAGAAACCTACAACCATTTGGCTGTAGGCTTCTTTATATATTTCAAAAAAGGGGGTATTTATAATATACACTTAGATAATTAACTGGAGATTAACGCAAGGTTACATTTGTGTTACAGCCTAGCCGAAGATATTTAAATGTTGTCCGAGATTTTCTTGAACGCTTTTTTCCATATAAACAATCTTATCCAGTGTACTGTAGGGGTTTTTATTCGGGTTGGCAATAAATGCTTTCGTACGACCTATGTAATTATTGAAAAATGGTGAGTTTTCTTCATCTCTAGTATATGTATTTAGGACAGTTGGCGCAGTAACGGGTTCTACTCGTGAAATTGCGTACAAGGGCATAATCATTACCTCCATCATTTTTTGTTTTCGTTTATATTTACATATAACCAATTAGTCTATGATTGAAACACCAATTAAATTCTTTATAGTGTTTAGTTCCCCCATATTGTGTGTATATAAATCGTAGCACGTATGATATCTCTAGCCTGTGGAGGAGTGGTAGAATGACAGATAACCATGACAGAATAAATGTTATTTTGGGCATTACAGAAGAAATTTACGAATACTACAAAATAAAAGCATCTAGAAATGGTACTGACATCGATACCCAATTTATTCTAACCTTAATCGAAAATATGAATGTTGAGCAATATACCAAAGAGTTTCCTACCAAATAATTTCTCCCTATTAGACAGAAAGAGACCTACAGCCAAAACCGCTGTAGGTCTTTATAATTTATATTTCAAAAAAGGGGGTAGTTCTAATATACACCTATTATATTATCAGGAGATGGTGATTAGGTTACATTTAGATTACAAAGCTATGCATATTTAAAGTATAAAACTAGAGTTGTGATGCCATCTTTGTCTCTTTGCGCGGAATACTCGATTGTTCTAACACCTAGTTCTTTCTTATTGACGGCTGCGCTTTGCAAATCTTTGACTAAATTTCGAGATGCGAGTTTATAGAGTAAGGTTAGCTTTGGATCCTTTCGGGACATGGCAGCTTCGATCTTTGTCTTAAGGCCTTGCACGGTAGAAATTACCTCAGCTTTTGTCTCCGCTTTAATTGCTTTGTCCGTTTTTGCAGCTACTTTTGTTTTATCTTTATAGATAGTTGTCGCTGCTGGATAATTACCCCGAACCCAAGTATGGTCTTTCCCCAGCTCAGCATCCGTCAAGTTAAAGTAGGTATCAATGATTCGCCCTTTCTCAAAAGGTACAGGATCATCAAAGGTGGTATCAAGCTGATACCAGCTGCCTCCAATGAACACCAAATTCCAAGCGTGTGATCTTCCTCCAGCATGACCTTCCACAATCCGATTTTTTATCCCAACTTCATCTAACATGCGATAAGTAAGCAAAGCAAAACCTTGGCAGACTGTTTTTCCCTTTGTTAAGGCGGCATAGGCTGAATAATTCACGAGATTCGTATCATAAGCTATATGAGAAACAATATAATCGTGAATGGCTCGTTCCTTTTGAAAATCATCCATTGTCGGTTTGATAATGTCTTTAAGTATTTGTTTAACCTGAGTGGTTACATAGGCAGTTTGGGTTTTATTCTCCAAGTAGGTGATGGTAAAGGTGGCTTTAATCCCGGATGATTTGGTTTCTTTGGCTGAATAGCTGTAACCACCGATGATGTAGTGCGTATAGTCGTTTACTTTTATCGCTGCTTTGATTAGGGTATCTAGTTGTTTAAGCTGAGCTTTATTGGCAATGGTAATGGAAAAGCTTCGATCCTGATTAAGCAGATGAGCTACAAGAGTTTTTGATAGCACAGAGTTATCCGTAGTAGTGGTAGCAGCAAAGCCTTGGGTAGGCATTAAAAGGCTAAATATCAGAATAAGTAAGGTCATTCTACGATGTATCATCCGATCTACCTCCTTATCACAATGAGGAAACTTTAATTTCTGAATCGTTTAGGTTACAATTGAGGGAGCAACGACAACAACAACGTCATACGAATAAAGTTTATTTAAAAGCTCTTCAATGAAGCTTTGGCTGCGAAATAAACGATCATAGCTCGAGATAATAATCAGATCGAATTTATGTGATTCAGCATCAACAAGCATTTGTTTCATTCCTATTCTATCGAGCTCATGTGCACTAATGCCTTTATCCTCATAGATATTAACGACTTGCCAGCCCTTACTATGCGCATATTCCCTACATTGCTGAAGCTGATTCTGAGTTTCGTGCTCCAATGAGCCCGTTCTGGCGTATAGGGCTGCTTTCATACTGGTGACCTCCGTGTCAATCTTGTATTACTGTCAACGGGTAAGATATTGCCCGTTAACAGTAATATTGAAAGCATAATGGATAAAGGTATGAAATACAATACAAACTGAAAGCGTTCAGGAGGTAATGAGGATGACTACCAGATATTTCACTTTAGATGAAGCTAATTTGCTGCTTCCTTTTGTTGATCAGGAATTAATTAAGCTTCAAGCACTAAAAAGGGAGTTTCAAGAGAAGTATTTGGATTTAAAACGGAAGAAGCAAGCATTTAGTGAAAATAAAAACAATTCCTCTGATAAAGATCCGTTTTTTACAATGGAAACGGAACTGGAGTTTATGCAAATTGAAGCGAAGTCACATATGAACTCTGTTGAAAATAAAGGGATTGAGATTAAAGATATCGATATTGGCTTGGTAGATTTTCCAGCTATTATCAATGGGAATGAGGTTTTACTCTGCTGGCGGCAAGGTGAAGCAAGAATTGGTTACTTTCACGGTCGGCAGGAAGGTTTTTCCGGTCGCCAAGCCATCGAATAGTCAAGCTATTATTATTCTAATAAAGAGGTCTGTCCAATATGCCACCTATTGCTCCAAAAATTGATTGTATGAAATGCAAATATTTCTATGTCACCTGGGATAGTAATTCACCTCGAGGCTGTAAGTTTTTCAATTTTAAATCTAAACAGCTGCCTTCAACCGTTGTTCTGCAATCCTCAGGTGAAGCATGCTTGAAGTTTGAACCAAAGTAATAGCACAAAAAGAGACCTACAGTCATCTGGCTGTAGGTCTTAATTTATTTATAAAAAAAGGAGGTACCCTTATTATAGGCTTAATCAATTACCAGTTGATGTTAATCATATTACAAACAGATTACTTTTTTACGAAATTGAGAGGGATTTGATTCCAGCTGTCGAATATTGAAAAATAGGTCGAAATGTTTTGGATGCATTTTAATGGATGGTAGGAGGGTGTAGGTGCATGGATTCTCTATGGATGTCGTTGGCAGAGAAGTCGATCCTGACAAATGCGAATATTCGGAGTATGAAGCTGTACATTGCCGAGAAATTCCCTACTTATTCAGCAACACGAAGAGCCGGTATTCTAGCCAATTCCGTACACCGTCATATGGATGCGTATCTTCCTTTATTAGATGAGGAAACTAAGGAGCGTTTACGGCTTCAGCTTCTGCAGAATGCCTATAGCCAGAATAATTTCCGCATTGCTTCTTTGGATATTTTTAATGCTTGTTTGGAATTGAGTTCAGCCAATATTGAATTACTTCAACCACTTGAGCAATGGGTGCGCCTGCAAAGTGAGAACCAATCGAGCGAAGAAATAGCACCATTTATCGAAAAGATGCAAATGTGTGCTGAATTGTATCAACATAATCAATTGATGTTCCAGACTGAGCATGCTCAAATATCACTATATTTTCCGATTCAGACACACTGGTATGTCAAGCTTTGGGATAACAATCGAAGAAACGTGGGCATTATCTTATTAGTGTTGCTGCTTTCGTTATGTTTCAAGCCTAATTACCCTCCTGCTTCACCTATATTCCAATTACAACCGCAGCAGCTAACATTAAGCTCAGAGGAAATAGTAACATATGCAGCTGCACTTAGAACACAAGCGGAGTTTATTATAAAGCCATTAATAATCAAGGCTCCAATAACATTAGACAACGCGCTAACCTCTCGTTATACCTATACATCCGTTAAAATGGAGCCTATTCGCCAATGGTTAAAAAAGCGCGATTCTATGCTGGCGCAAGAACCGTATTTATCAACGATTATCGCAACAGCCAAACAATATAATATCCATCCATTTTTGCTGCTCGCGATTGCAGGCCAAGAACAATCCTTAGTCCCAAATTCAAATAAAAAGGCAGCTCAAATAGCGAACAATCCGTTTAATGTGCATCATAGCTGGCAAGAGTATAATACAGATATTGCAGATTCTACACAAATTGCCGCGAAAACGATATTAACTTTAATAAAAGGGCGTCCCTACGATATCCATCCTTTAGAGTGGATCAATCGCAAATATGCAGAGGATCCCAAATGGCATCTCGGAGTTGAAGCTTTTTTTAAGCAAATGCTTGTCATATTAGAAACACCATCCTAGAAATGCAAGGAGAGATCGAGTAATGTTAAAGGCACTTAAAGGCTTCAAGGGGTTCATTATTGGCTTTATGTGCTGCGCTATTCTGACGACATCCGTAGCTTATGCTCAGGATAGCACACAGATTGAAGTCTATTTCAATAATCTGAAATATATGATAGATGGGGTACAGAAGAAACCTATTGTAAATCAGGGATTTATTCATAGTGGAACGACCTATGTCCCTTTACGATTTATTAGTGAAGCATTAGGAAAAGAAGTCACCTGGGATGGAGAAACGGATACAATTTGGGTGGGGAAGAAGCTAGGGAAAACGGTGTTATTAAGCGATATGAATTATGCTAGAGTAGACGGTGCAGCGCTGAATGATTATTTAACCTTTGATAAATGGAATGCTAAGGATGATAAAAGCCATGCTTATGGCAGTGAGTTTGTAATAGCGGGAACCTCATATAGTCACGGTCTAGGGATATATCTGGGGGAACTGTCGGAGGGCTGGGGCTCTATAGATTACAACCTCAAGGGAAATTATAAACAAATTTACGGATATCTCGGTATAGACGACTACGATAAGAATAGCCTTGCTGTAGGCAAAGTTCACATCTATGGAGACGGCAAAGAAATCTATACCTCACCTGGTTTAAAAGGTGGAGATGAGCCGTTACGAGTGGAAGTTAACCTTACAGGGGTACTTAAGCTCAGAATAAAATTTGAAAGCAATAAAAAGGACGATTTGGATCTTGTATTTACCGAGGCACATCTTGTACAGTAGTATTGAACCCTAATTTCAGATAAAGGCCACGACCTCCCTTGGTACATCTGCATTCGTACTCCTTGTGAGGGTAAACACAAGCGAGGGGATGTTACCTTTCCAACAGTGATCGGAGCTGAATATAAGGTTGTGGATCCCGAGCGCCTGCCGTTGAGCGTAAAAATCAACGGTTTTTTTGCGTTCAAAATAAATCATTTATTCGGCAGATGACAATAAAGTTATCAGCGCCTCAAGTTCAGGGGGAAGATGCTTATTAGTGCTAATGATAATTTGCGTATAGAAAGGCGGCAGTAGGCCATCTTTAAGTGGAATGGCTATGAGCTGATTTTGTTTAATTTCTTCAAGAACAGTGATTCGCGGAATCATGGCTGCGCCTAATCCATAGATCACACATTGTTTAATCGCTCCGATACTGCCTAACTCCGAAACGACCTGATAGTTGATACGGCCATTATCCAAAGCTCTCTCTAAAGCTGTTCCATAGGTACAACCTTTTTCGGTCATGATTAGTGAGCTGTCTTGCATTTCTTGAAAAGTAATCTCTTTCAGCTGCTCGAAAGGATGTCCAGGCGGGCAAATAA
This sequence comes from Paenibacillus psychroresistens, assembly GCF_009728935.1. Taxonomy (GTDB): domain Bacteria; phylum Bacillota; class Bacilli; order Paenibacillales; family NBRC-103111; genus Paenibacillus_AC; species Paenibacillus_AC psychroresistens. The sequence goes on from NZ_CP034235.1 coordinate 3,099,249, forward strand.
CAACCAATTCTTCCTTACGAATCGTAACCGTACGCAGCTCTGGATTGGAAAAAGGGGAGTCTATGATAATGCCAAAATCAATGTAGCCTTGCTTTACTTTTTCGATAATATCTTCTTGGAAGGAAGGTAGTATGGTCATATTGTTATTCTGATAATTTTTTCGGTAGATTTGCAGGTAAGGGGGGAGATAATAGGCTGCTAATGTTTCTATGGTGCCAATTTTGATATCCATCGGAGCTAATGCTGTAAAGCTTTCACCTGCTTCTCTATACGCATCTACAATTCGATCTGCATATTGAAGCAGTTTGGTGCCTTCAGCCGTCAATTTCAATGATTTTCCAGCTCGTGCAAATAAATGAATGTTAAACTCTTTTTCTAGCTTCTGAATTTGCACCGTAATGGTCGGTTGGGCAAATCCAAGCCTTTCGGCGGCTCTAGTGAAATTCAGACTGCGTGCAACTTCGCGGAAGGTTATAAAATACTGGATATCCATAGGTACTCCTTTTAAAAGAAAAGCTTAGCATACAATTTCCTTAATATGAAGATGTCGTTCCTTGCTCAGATCAATAAATAAATCATTAATTTTAACCATGGGCTTCAATTCATCATGTGGATTAATATAGACAATTTCTCCAATTCGGCCATCCATTAAAACCACTTGAGTTCCAACTAATTTACGAGTGATATTTCTTAGGAAAACGGATACGATTTGCGGTTCAAGCTCGCCAAAAATCCCTTCTTTCATTTGTTTAACAATGGAGTGGAAGGGGATTGGATCATGATAAGGCCGTTTAGAAGACATGGCATGGAATATATCTGCGACGGTGACAATCTTACTGAATAAATCAATCTTATTGCCTTTTAATCCTAGTGGGTAACCGCTTCCATTTTCTTTTTCGTGGTGTTGGAGTGCAACAGATGCTATTTGATGGGTGAGTTCAGGTGTTTCACGCAGCATCTGATAGCCAAGAACGGTGTGCTGTTGGATAATTTTATATTCTTCTACTGTTAATTTTTCTACTTTATTGAGCAAATCTACTGGGATTTTAACCTTCCCTACATCATGCAGAATTGCCGCGAGTGAAAGGGTAGCTAAGTCATCTCCACTGATTTTTAACCATTTACCTAAAAGTGTAGCCAAAACAGCAACACCAATATTGTGTTGATGAGTATAATCATCTTTAGCTCTGACGGCTTCGAATAAGTTGAAGATATTGGCATCATTTGAAATTTTCTGAACGGTTGGCAGAATAGTTTTCTCGATTTCAGCAACAGGAATTTCTTTATTAAATTCTATAGAACGAAACAAGCGAATAGATTGATCGACAACGTGCCTAGTCATTAAATTAATAGGACTCATAGGATTGGATGAAGAGGTTGCGAAAACAATGCCATTATCTAGAATAATATCGGTTGTGTTAATGCGGTGACGTTTAGCCAAGTCCAAATGCTCTTGCAATATAGGGGTATTAGCTTTGATGATAACCAATCCAACGTTATTCATCACATCATATTTAACAATTTTTCCAATTAGTTCTTGCATCGCCATTAATCCCCCAGTGAAACTAGCTATTAGCTAATATTTTACCATGAAGCGGGCTTTTTATCATTTTTATTTTTGCAATAGGGTGATTTGTAATAGGAATTTAATAGAGTTGTTTCATAGAATACTATGTGGAGGTGAGCTGAAATGGAGCAACGATTCCGAGAGATCGATAGTAGGCTTGATAGAGTAGAGGATCGACAAGAAAAGCTAGAAAAGGAATTGAAAGGCCATGAGTTGGAATTTGCAGAAATGAAGGTATATGTCAAAGAAATATACAAAAGAATGGATACCATTTCGCTTACACTTGAGGCTATGAAATCTTACTCAGGGAATAAATGGGACACTTTTATTGAAAAGATATTATGGGTAGCCTTAGGTATTATTGGCACATATATTGCAACTAAGCTAAATATTAAATAAGTGATTAAGCCAAATTAGGGATGGAGGGATTCTCAAGTGAAGACAATCGATTTTATTTCGTTAATGGTACCTTTAGCCATAGCTGATCAGAAGCGAACGACTGTGCTTGCCAGCATCACCATCGCTCAAAGCATTCTAGAGAGTGCATCCGGTGCCAGTGCACCGGGTAATAATTTATTCGGAATTAAAGGCAAAGGTCAAGAATTAGATACAAAGGAATTCATCAATGGAGAAGGGGTGACGATCAAGGATGGTTTTCGCGTTTATAATTCGTGGAGTGAAAGTGTAAGTGATCATAGCAGGTTTCTTGTTGAGAATACACGTTATGCCAAGGCTGGTTTTTTTGAGCGCTGCAAAGCTTTGGATTACAAAGGAGCAGCACATGCACTGCAAAATGCTGGATATGCAACAGACCCACGATATGCGGATAAGCTAATTGTAATAATTGAACAATATAAGCTTCATCCCTATGATTTGGAGGCGAAGGAAGATATGGAAGATATGATCAAACGTATTGTAACGCTGGAGAATAAAGTTGCTCAGCTGCTCAAAACAGTTAGTGTCTTGGAGCCGACACCTCCACCTCAGTGGTTTGTCGATGAATTTGATGTAGCTGCGTTAGAAGACTTTATTCATGATCCCGATGGAGACGTAGATTTCTGGCGAAATACGGCTGTAACACTGAGATTATTGAAAGGGAAATTGGGAATCGAAACCAACCTGGAAAAATAATTTTAAATAGGGCTTGATATCTGTTTGATTTTATCGTATTATAAATCTTGTTGTTGCGCGCGTATGGCGGAATTGGCAGACGCACTAGACTTAGGATCTAGCGGGCAACCGTGGGGGTTCAAGTCCCTCTACGCGCATCAGAAAGCCAGAAAACTCCTTGAAATCTTAATTGATTTCGGGAGTTTTTTTTGTTTGATATTAATGCAATGCTTCCACTTATTTTATATATCCGTTACAATGAATGATAATGATTATCATTTGATCTTTGCATTATTAAACTTATCGAATTATAAGAATGAACCTATAATCACAAGGGAGGTCAACCTGCTTGATAGACCTGGAAAAAAAGGATGAAAACCTTCAATATGCTTCAATGGAAAACATGAATTTCAAGCTAAGGGAAATAGAACATATTAAAAGCTCGTCCAACGAGTGGACATTACCGCTTCATTTTCTTGAGTCGCATCTCATGCTTGCTGTGACAAGCGGCCAAGGCTGGCTCACCATGGATGGCCGATTTATTGAGCTTCGGCAAGGCAACGCTTATTTTTGTTCTCCTGGTCAACTGATTGAGATCCTCGTTCATTCTTTTGATGAACAGGGCTGTATTACATCCGTTTCGATGTGATTGAGGAAGACGGAAATTCTGCGGATAATATGATAATTGTCAAGCAAAATAGCCAGTTTCCTGCTGCAGACAGGATATCTATCTTATCCCCAGTTACCATTACAGTCTTGTGTGAGAATATTTGTCAGCATTTGTGGAGCGAGAATCGGCTGCAGCGTTTTCGTGGTCAAATTTACTTTCAAGAGCTGCTATACGTTTTGTTGCAGGATGCTCTTCATTTACAAGTCAGTGATTCAGATGAATCTTTGGAGTATGTTAAATATTACATCGAGAAGAATTATCAGCAAGAATTAACGATTGAACAATTAGCAAAAGTGGCTAGAATCAGCTCGCGGCATTTCATGCGTTTGTTTAAAAAAAGATACGGCTGCAGCGCAATTGAATATTTAACCATTCACCGCATTAAGCAGGCTCAGCAGCTTATTAGAGCGGGCAGCCAGTATCAGCTTAAGGATATTGCACGGTATGTTGGTTACAACGATGATTTTTACTTCAGGCATAAATTTAAACAAATTTCGGGTATTCCCCCGGCAGCCTTTAAGCGGAATAGCAAGCAAAAAATCGCAGCTTATCACTCTTTGAGTATCGGGGTATTGCTTGCTCTGCAAATTATCCCTTTTGCCGCACCTGCCAATCATCCTTGGACCCATTATTATAATCGAAAATTTGAAACGGACAATGTGCTTCCGTTGAGCCTAGCTGAATCTCTAAAGTGGGAAGAGCTCCAGCTTGCCTCTCCCGATTTCATTATTGGTTTTGACAATCTTGCTTCTATAGGGGAGCGGGAGAGGCTTAGTGATATTGCACCTGTCTTTCTTGTCCCTTGGGTGGATACGGATTGGCGCATGCAATTGAACTTGCTTTCACAGTTTCTGGGAAGAAAGGAAGTAGGGGAGGTATGGCTTGAAAGATATGAGCGAAAAGCAGGCTTTTAGCCCTTGGATGGAGTACACGGCTTTCACACATGATATCATTTTGGATGAGGCGATGAAGCTATGGCGGAATCGTACATAGAATAAAGGCGCTATCGTCAATGTTTTGCAAAGACGAATTCATTTATACTACTGAAGACAATAATGATAATGATTATCAATACTAATTGGGTCTTGTCATTAATGATCTGTTTTTCAGGGGGAGTACTAGAGAATGAAACACAATTGGATTAAAGGAATAATTATTGCCCTTTTATGTATGGCGATCACTGCTTGCGGAACTGCGTCAAAAGGCTCTAAAGATACGGATTCGGACAAGACTGTAAAACAAAGAGTTGTCAAAACTGTAATGGGAGACATTAGCATTCCAACCGACCCTAAGCGGGTGATCGGCCTTTCTGTTGTATATCCAGAGTTTATATATGCGCTTGGTATAGTGCCAATCGCGGAACAAAATTATCATACGGACTTCCCTTCGTATCTTGCAGAGCCTTTTAAGAATACAATAAAGATGGGAATTGCCAAAACACCTAATTTTGAAGCTATTTTGGCTGCGACTCCAGATTTAATTATTGCTCCTGAATGGTGGTCGAAAAAGGATTACGATCAGCTCTCAGCAATTGCTCCTACGGTCCTCTTACCACAGCATGATGATTGGCGCGATGAATTGCGCGATATAGGGGAAGTTTTTGGCAAGAAAGACCAAGCCGAGAAGGTCATTACGGATTTGCAGACCAAAGTAACAGAATCCAAGAAAACGTTGGATGATCTTGTTGGAGACGAGACGGTTATGTATATGAGAGTCATGGCGAAGGAAGTTATCATTCACGGTATTAAGAGTGATCGTGGAAACCTAATTCATGTTCAGTTAGGGCTTCAACCAGTTCCCAAAATTGCTGAGACAGAGAATACATTATCTATTTCGTTAGAGGTCATACCTGAGTATAACCCGGATCATCTGATCGTACAGCTTGATGATGAATCTGATGAGGTAAAGAATAGATTTGAAGAAATGATGAATAGTTCCTTATGGAAAAACCTAACGGCAGTAAAAGAGAAGCACATTTACATGATGGGCGGAAAAGAATGGTTTAATCTTGGCATGTCCCCGCTTGCTAACAGCTTTGCGATTGATGCGGTTCTTGAGGCTTTTAAAAATAATAAAAAAGGATGAAATAGGCGCTAAGAGGAACTTTAGGAAGGGTGAATTCTCGAAATGCAGGAAAATGAATTATTCGATGTCACGATAATCGGTGGCGGCCCAGCGGGCATGTATGCAGCCTTTTACGGTGGGATGCGGAATATGAAGATCAAGCTGATCGAGGGTACAGGAGAATTAGGAGGATTTTTGCATACTTACTCGGAGAAGACCATTTGGGATGTAGGAGGAATACCGCCAATTCGCTGCGATAAGCTGATTGGATGGCTTGCGCAGCAGGCGCGCACCTTTGAGCCGACTTTAGTGTTTAATCAAAATGTAATTGAGCTGCAAAATCAAACTGACGGTTCTTTCGTACTCAAAACCAATACAGGTGAATCGCATTATACCCGAACGATTATTTTAGCGACAGGTCGGGGGATAGTAGAACTGCAAAAATTGGAAATAGAAGGTGCGAACCGTTACGAATTGACTAATCTTTATTATACTGTACAGGATTTAAACAGCTTTCGTGGTAAACATATTTTAATTTCAGGCGGGGGGGATTCTGCAGTCGATTGGGCAATTGAACTGGCAGAGGTAGCCAGGAAGATAACAGTCGTCCACCGGAAGAGGGACTTCCGTGCCATGGAACGAAATGTCGAAACTTTGAAAGAAATTGCAGATATCCGTACACCTTATGAAATTGTTAGATTGCATGGAGACAATGATACCATTCACAGTGCCACAATTGCTCATGTTGAGCGTCAGGATAGCGTTGTGTTGGATATTGATGCTGTGATTGTAAGTCATGGGTTCCGCAGCAATTATGGAACACTCCATGATTTGGGCTTCGTTATCGACGATGGGGTACTAGCTGTAAACGATCAGACAGAGACAGATGTGCCTGGTATTTATGCTGCAGGAGATTGTACGACTTATAAGAGCAAGGTAAGATTGATAGCTGGGGCGTTTAATGATGCGATCCTGGCGATCAATAGTGCCAAACGCTATCTGGATCCGGAAGCACCAGGGATGGCTTATGTTTCTTCGCATAATGATATTTTTACGGAAATGAATAAGCATGTGTCTACCAGTTTGAAAGACCTTAAAGTTTGATACAATAACCATGCTGATTATTTATGAAGACGTCTCTAGCGCTAATGCTCAAAACATTAGTTCAGCTAAAGGGACGTCTTTTTCATGGATAGGGGCATAATTGAATCCATTGATGAGTGTGTGTAAAAACAATTAAAATACATTACATAACAGTTAAAATATATTGCAGAACAATAAATAATATGGTAAATTCAAAATGTAAATAACTAAGTGAGGTGTAGTGTAGTGCAATTAATGGAACGAGGATCAACGCTATTATTAAAGGTAACTGTATGCTTTATTGGAATTCCGATTATTGCTTTGTGTATATTTTGGTTGCCATGGATAGCAAAAGAAGTAGAAGAAGAATATTCAACTTTTTGGCTATATCCTGCCTTAATCGGTTTGTATGTATCAGTGGTACCGTTTTTCGTTGCATTGTATCAGTCTTTTAGACTTTTAAGCAATATCGACAAGAACAAAGCTTTCTCGGATTTATCTGTAAGAGCTTTAAAGAATATTAAATACTGTGCATTCACAATCAGTATTTTGCAATTGGCAGTCTTGCCACTCTTATATATTATTGCGGATGCAGACGACGCTCCAGGCTTAATAATAATCGGTATGGTCATTCCTTGTGCTTCATTTGTAATTGCCGTCTTTGCTGCTGTTCTTCAAAAGCTTTTAAAAAATGCCATAGAGATAAAATTAGAAAATGACTTAACAGTCTGAGGTGACTAACATGTCCATTATAATCAATATTGATGTAATGCTGGCTAAAAGGAAAATGAGTGTAACAGAACTTACAGAAAGAGTTGGCATAACGATGGCTAATATTTCCATATTGAAAAATGGAAAGGCAAAAGCGATTCGATTTGCCACTTTAGAGGCGATTTGCAAGGCTTTAGAATGTCAGCCTGGAGATATTTTAGAATACAAAATGGACTAAGGCAACTCGCGAATTGTATTACGACTAATAGTCATACCGTAGATTGTATCCCATCGGCTCAGAAAGTGATTTTCACTCGATGAGCCGCGTAGATAGTTCTTAAACCTTCTGAGACTTAAACAAGAAGAAAGAATACATGAATACGAAAATAAACAAAGCGAGGAATTCCTCGGAAATCAGATAATAAGGATATTCACCTAATATGTCCAGTATAGAAGCTGAATATGGTTTATGCATGAGAAACATATAGTTAGAGTTTAAGATTAAATTAATAATGCCTACAAAAAGGACACAAATATTCAATAAAACCATTGTGACTCCTATCGATTTCCAAGTCGGTCTATAATGCTCTATCCAAGTTAAGTAGAATGGGGCCAGAATAATGGAAATATGTGTAATGAAAAAGTAGAAAAAAATGAAATGAGGAAAGGCATACTGCAAATTAGGTGTTATCATGGCTTGCATAGCACCGCCAATCCCAGCAAAAAAAACAAAGGGATACAAGATTCGAATGGGCTTTACTAGCATAATGATGGAAATGAGCTGAGTAAAACTACATAACTCGAGGGGCAGGGATGTTGTAACATCCCACAAGCTCTGATCCGTATTCCAGATATATAAACATAATTCTGGTATTACAAGTGCGCCTATAATCAAATATTTAATCCATTTCTTTAATAAATCATTCGAGCGAATGGCAGCTTTAAAGAAGTACAGTGAGAAAACAAGTAAGACTAACAGGATTAAAGCTAAAAAATGAGAGGTTGAGAACATTACAAAATCTGTTGAATTATGCGTATTAAACATGTTCATTGGCTCCCTTCATACAATGGATGGCTGCTAGCACCATCGCTATACTTCTATTGTATGAGTTTACCAATATTGCAAAAAGTACTAACTTTCTATAGTACCTTTCTTTGTATTCTCCGGACTAAATCCACCAGCTTCTTTTACCTTCTGAGCGGCAAGCTTGCTGTTGGTCATATTAAGTTTTTTGAGAATATGACCGACGTGAATTTTAACAGTGCGAAGGGATATCACAAAGCGATTCGCGATTTCTGTCTGGGTTAAGCCCATCTCGATGAGCTGCAGCACTTGCAGTTCAGATGGGGTAATTAGATCGCGGACTTCTTTATGCTGCCATGCGGTCTCCAGTTGTTTTAACCGTTGAAATTCTAAGCGCATTTGTTCAGCAACTGCTGCATTAATGGGTATTTTCTTATGAAATGCGGTACGAATAATATCAGGCAAGCTCACAAAATCTGCTTTAATCTGATAATCAAGTACTCCAGCTTGAAAGGAACGGAAAATGAAATCCTTTTCCTCCATCGAGGTCAACATAATCACTTTCAGGTTAACTAGCTGAAGGACTTCTTCAGCCAATAATATACCTTCCGGAAGACCATCCAGCATTATATCAAACAAGGCAATATCAGCTTGGAAATCTTTTTGTTGCATAATACTCCTAGCTTCTGCAGATGAGGCTGCGGCGGCTACTAATGTAAAGTCAGCTTGCTGCTGCAAGAAATCACTTAAGCCTCGCAACCAATCCAGATCATCTTCAACTAAAAAAATGCGAATAGATTGCATGACCAACCTCCTATGCTTTTTTAGGGAAAACCAAATAAATGCTTGTACCTTTGTCTAATTCACTGCTTATTTGCAGGGATCCTCCATGATTTTTCATTACATTATAGCTATAGGTCAAACCTAAACCAAAGTTATAGCCACTGCTGCCCTTGGTTGTATAAAAGGGTTCCAGCACTTTGCGTAAATCATTTTTGCTAATCCCTTTTCCCGTATCCTTGATTTCAAGAATGAAACCTTTCTTAATATAAGTCAGCAATAGTGTCAAAAATCCGCCGTGTGGCATCGCTTCAGTGGCATTGATCAATAAATTGGCTAACATTTCCTTGATTTGCGATTCATCCGCACGGATTACAGCATCAGTAGGCACTGAGACTTGGACAGTATAAGCTTCCAAGTAAGGTGAAATCGTATCTTGAACCTCTTGAATCAGTGGCGCAAGTGCAACCTCGCTAAACACGGGTGACTCATCTTTTGTATGCTTATGTACATTATTAATTAAATCGTAAATATGTTCAGTCGAAGATAACATCACCTGAAGATCAGCTAATAGCTCGGTGTGTCCAGCTTCGAGGGATTGTCTTCGTATTTTAGCACCGAATAAGCGCATTTTCCCGACATCATTTTTTATGCTGTGATTCATGAGTGCCGTTCCCGAGGTAATTGCCTTTAATGTAGAATCTAATTTACGTGCTTCAACAAACAATTGAATACCCATGAAGCCATTCTTTATTATCGAATAGACGAAGTATGGAACCACGAACAATAATACCCAGATATTATATCGCCACATTTGTAAAAAACCAATAGCTGGGAAGACATAACTAAAAATCGCAACAGCAAGCACAGGAGGAAAAAGTACCATACACGTAATAAGATGACGCTGCTTCTGAATAGGGAGCACTTCTTGGCGAAGGGCAATGATGATCGATCCCGCCACTAAATAGGGAATCACCCACCAGACAACGATCGAATAGGTGATGGGATATAACAGTGTATAGGCAGGGGTAAATAACAAGCATGCAGCGATTGGTATCAGGAGAAAATAAGCTAATTGCTTACGAATCCGATAACTGACGAGTGTCGAATGATAATAAAGCGCTAGCATCATATAGCTATAAGGTAGTCCGTAATAGCAGGTTAATGAACAGATAATTTTTAATTGAGTGAGCAATGGTAACATGAAATGACCCGTATCCAGTCCTGTGATATACGGAATTAGATCGTTATCGAGCACAGCTCCCAAAGCACCACAACCACCAGTGAAGACAAACACACTTAACCAACGCATAACGATAGACTTTGTATCCAATATTAAAAAAACAGCCGCAATCAACCACAAAACGATGAAAACTATTAACATAAAGGCCAGTGCTCCTGAACAATTTTAATATTATTGTTACACGGTGGCATTATATTAACAAGGATAATTTTCCATCTGTTTTTTCTGCATGGAATGATAACATTTAAATATAAAAATAACCTTTATGATCAGTAAATGACCATAGAGGTTATTTTGCTTCAATTCGATGTGACTTTATACAGTCCGAATCCACACAGACATTTCTCCAGGTTCAGCTCTATTGCCCCAAAGATAGTAGGGGATAGCTTTGATTCGTAGTGGTGCGACATTCTTCTTCAAAGGCCGATAAAGCTCCTCGCTCCAATCCTCGGCAGCTTCAACGGAAGCATCAGCTTCAATAACAACAATACCGCCAAGTAAATTAGCGTCAAATGCTGCCGTTAATTTGGAGTTCGTTGCAAGTGAAATCGATGCAAGCTGCTGACCATTATCGATTTCCTCCAGACAGTATACAAGCGGTCCTCTTTGAATCGCTGCTTTACCAGCGTTCGAACGCACGCTTGGGTTAGCTTGAATAAGCTGAACCGTCATTGGCAGGTCCAGTAAAACGGTATCTCCATCATTCCAAATGCGATTAATAAGTACATAGCCATTTACTATCTTTAGGTTTTCTATAAGCTCGCCATTCACATGAAGCTTTATACGGTCAGACCAGCCTGGAATCCGAAAAGCTAGGGTGAAATTCTGGCTGTTTTGAGGTGAAACTATGAACTTTATGCTGCCATCCCATGGATAATTTGACTCCTGCTGAAGCTGAATCTGATTATTCTTAAGCTCAATTGTTGCTTCTCCACCGATATATAGATGGGTGTAGATAGTATCTTCATTAGAAGAATAGATATATTCAGCCAAGGATGCAATTAGCCGAGCAACATTTGGCGGACAGCAAGAGCATCCAAACCATTTCTGGCGTACAGCTTTTACATGGTGGCGCGAAGGATTGCTTTCACTCGCTTGAGGCCAAACCTCCAATGGATTGACGTAAAAATAATGTTTGCCGTCCAGTGACATGCTTCCGATGACATTATTGTAGAGTGCTCGTTCCATTACATCAGCATATTCGCTTTTTACTTCGAGCTGCAGCATACGTTGTGCGAAGAATATTAGGCCGATTGACGCACAGGTTTCTGCATAAATAGTATCGTTAGGCAGATCATAATCAAAGGTAAAGGCTTCTCCATGATGAGTAGTTCCAATACCGCCAGTAATATACATCTGTTTATGCACCATGCTCTTCCATAACCTTAAGCAGGATTCTTTTAACTCTTGATCCTCTGTTAGGATTGCTAAATCTGCCATTGCCGAATACATATAAACAGCTCTTACAGCGTGTCCTACTGCATCCTTTTGTTCTCTAACTGGAAGGTGACTTTGCGTGTAAATCAAATTGGGCGTTGAAACGACTATACCGGGCTGCCAATGTGTAATTCTTCCTCTTTTCTCAAACTCCTGAAGTAGATAGGATGGAGCAACTCCTCTTTCATCAATAAAGTATTTGCTAAGATTAAGATATTTCGCCGCTCCAGTTACATGATAAAGCTTAATTAACGCAAGCTCTATTTCCTGATGACCATCGTAAGCTTTTATTTTTCCAGCTTCCAATCCAAAAACGGAATCTATTAAATCTGCATAACGACACATAACATCCAAAAGCTTTCTTTTACCAGTTGCTTGATAGTAGGCTACAGCAGCTTCGATCATATGTCCCGCACAATATAATTCATGGCAGTCGAACAAATTAGTCCAGCGTTTGCCTGGTTCCTTCAAGGTGAAATAAGTATTTAAATAACCATCTGGCTGCTGTGCCAGAGCAATAATGTCAATTACTTCATCGGCCAGCTGCTCTAAATGCGGATCGGGAGTTAAAGCTAAAGAATATCCAACGGCTTCCAGCCATTTTGCAATATCGCTGTCTTGAAAAACCATGCCTCCGAATTCACCTTGCGCTAAACCAGCAGCAATTCTAAAATTCTGAATCGCATAACTAGGCTCGGCATCGGAAATCCGATCATTCAGCGCTTCCCATTGATAGGGGATAACGACTTCTCTAACTAATTTTGTATAATGAGACCAAAAATGATTGTTGATGCTTACCTGCTTGAGGGGGACAGCTTTCGATTGTGTAAACATGGATGGGATCAACTGCCTTTCTTCTGTTCTACTAAATTTTGCTTTCTAAATATTATTTTATAGCTTATCATGAAGGAAAAATAGCATGGATTTGAACTTGAATTGATACTATTTAACACTCTACGGAGGTAACTGATAATGGATTTAAACAGCTTATTAACCATAATATCGCCACCGATGCCTTATTATATGGATATAGGAAAGGTTACCTATCAACCTGGTGATAAGCATCCAGATCGCAAGAATTTAGGTGTGTTTGATTTTATTTTTGTTATAAAAGGCTGCCTTTTTATTGGCGAGGAAGATCAACGCTTTGAAGTATCTGCAGGTCAATCTTTAATTTTACTTCCGGATAAATATCATTATTCTGTTAAACCGATTGAAGAAGAAACCGTATTCTATTGGATTCATTTTCAAGTAACAGGGGAGTGGCAAGAAATTCTGACTAACGCTGCTTCTCTTTTAAACAAATCTCCAGCGCAGCCAAATGATCGTAGTTTAACTGGAGAAACTTACGCTATTTCAATACGAAAATACGAAACAATGACGATTCCTGAACAAATTTATACCTTATTAGAGCAGTTAATGGAGCTTTCCTACCTGAGCCGATCTGCTTCGTTTTGGCAGCAGCAGATCTTGTTTGTGCAATTACTGAAAACAATGGATAAAGGGCAGAAAGCGGATTACAGTTCACCTGCAGTAATTGTAGCTGATAAAATTGAAGCTTATATTAAGGGGAATTATCGGAATGAGATTACGAATGATAGCTTGGCTGAAGTCCTGCATTTCCATCCAAACTATTTGGCGAGATGCATGAAAAGTATTAATGGCTGCACGCCTATTGAATATTTAATTAATTATCGACTGGAGCAGGCTAAGCTGCTTCTGATTAAAACAGATAGATCTATTGCACATATAGCCGAGGCGGTTGGATTTCAATACACGCCTTATTTCTCCAAACGATTTAAAGAGAAAAACGGAATCTCACCTCTGCAATACCGTAAACAATTTGCTTAGTGCGGTATGCAAAAAAATCCTGCCCAGCAAAAATCGCTTAAGCAGGATTCAATAGGAGTTTAACTAGAGACTAATTCTTGATAAAAGTCCAATCATCCACCTTAACCCAGTTGTTCGCGTTAGCCACAGAGTAAACCCCAATTTGCGCAGAGCCATTCGTCACACTGATATTGGAAATTGTAATCTGTGTCCAGCTGCCGATAGCTGTGTTGATGGCATAGTCTTTCTCCGTTCCACCGTAGTTCTTAACATAAATTTGAGCCGTAGTCTGTCCACCGCTGCTTTGAACCCAAGCTTTCAAAGTATAGGTTCCATTCGGCAGATTGGTGAGAGTCTGATAGGAGCTGGCGCTGTAAGCTGCTGAGCTTTTCTGCTGTAATGCCCATCTACCGGTATGTCCTCCGGCAATATTGCTGTTAGGATCGGTTGTTACGTTCTTCCAATTAGTCCATCCTGCCAAAACAATCTGCGATACCCGATCAGCCTCATAACTCGGATTTCGCGCATAGTTGTTGCCGCTGCCTACGGTCCAAGTACCCGCAGCAGCGTCTAGATTAAATTGACTTAAGGAATTTAAAGTAGGAGTTGTCCCGCTAAATGAGATTGGCATCCATTGATTGTAGCCAATTCCATTGCCTGCGAAGTCGCTCCAACGGTCACCTCCGAATAATATGGTTGTGCCCGAGGTTCCTTGAACACTGACGAAAAGCCCTGTTTGCGTTACATGCGAGAAGTCGGCATCCGTATTATTCATAACCGCTTCGCTTGAATAGGGACCAAGTATGTTGGTGGCTGTAATATAGTACGCATGAGAAGCATTCCAACCATGCAAATCCGAGGAAGCTAAATAATAGACTCCGTTGTATTTAAACATGGCATTGCCTTCACGGCCTCCTAATGAGCTATTAAAAACATTGGTTGCCGGTTCAATATTAAGATAATCGGAGGTACGAAGAGGTGCCACATAGAGGTGGCTGCGTCCTTGTGCATTACTAAATACTAAGTAAGGTTTACCATCGGTATCAATAAAAATAGTTTGATCTCCCGTTCCAGCAGTAACTACATTTGTAATGTTTGCTTGAACATGATCAAAAGTAAAGGTTCCTGTTGGTGTGCTGCTAGTAGCGAATGCTACGCCACTGCCAGCTGGTCCCGCATATTGTGTGAGTAATACATATTTTTGTGTAGTGCTGTTGTATACGACTCCAAGTCTGCCTACCCAATCGGCATCCCAAGTAGAGCCGTTCGTGGCTCCAGTGATTACGTTGTTCTGGAACGTCCAATGAACCAAATCCGTGGATGAATAGCAGGTGACCGCACTAAAGCTGGTATCGCTGTTCTTAGCTGTTGGATTATTGTAATACGTTACAGCGCCGCCATACTTGACACCATACCAGTAGTAAGTGCTGCCAACCTTAAGCACGTGGCCGCCTTGCGAATAGATCGGATTGTTTGAAGTGTCCTTCCAGAACACATCATTGGTAAGCGTTTGGCTTGAAGCACTGGCTGTGGCACCTAGGGAAAAAGCGGCAGTAAAGAGCAGCAGAAAGCATTGGAGCAGGGTGAAGAGTTTAACTTGATTTCTCATGGTTAACATCCTTTCAATTTGGGATAACTTCAATTCTGGACTGTATGCCCTCTACAAATATCTCCTTTCCTAGTTATCATAAAAAAGTCTATAATGAGCTTACTCACACATTATAAAACGCTTTCATGGACTTAATTAAGCTTATAAACTTACGATTTTCTTTGATTTGCTATGATTCGAGGGTAAACGGCTAAGCCGATCTTTTGGACGGATTCGTTTGCCAAGGAATATCTGCGGAAAGTATAGAATTATATACTTTCTGATATTCGGAGAAAAGAATCGCACCTTAGGTTTTCTAAGGAAATAGTAGGATTTTAGCCTGTTTATTTAGATCAGGTGGTGTAAAATTGAAAGGAGCTATTTCTCTAATTGGGGGGTTGAAGGCGATAAAACTGCTAATTGTAGATGATGAAACCAGGACGAGAGAGCTGCTGAGAAATCATATCCATTGGCAGAGTATAGGAATTGTTGAAGTCCAAACAGCCCGAAACGGCTTGCTTGCGCTTGAAATAGCGATGCAATGGAAGCCCGATATAATACTGTGTGATGTGTTAATGCCGAAGATGAACGGAATTGATTTTGCTCGCAAATATCGGGAGCATGATGTGGATTGTAAAATTATTTTTCTAAGTGGCTTCTCAGATAAAGAATATTTAATGTCAGCGATCCACCTCAAGGCTCAAACATATCTTGAAAAACCAGTCAATCTAGATGAGGTTCGATCCGCGGTTGAATCGGCAATTCAACTGCGGAGCATTGAACTAGTCAAACAAACAGAGGAAACGAAGATGCTGGAGGATTATGATCGCAGCTTGCCGGTTCTGCGCCGAGAGATGGTCCGCAAGCTCATAACGGACCCTTCCTCTAAGCATGTTGCCCCAGCACTGCGCAGTCAGGATACCTTTCTCCTTCCAAGTGAAGGACCTTATACGGTAGCAGCAGCTATGTTATTCTGGAATCCGAGTGATTTGCCTCAAGAACCAGCTCTCGTACAGGAGCTGCTGTTGGATGCATTTAATCAAAACACATTTTTTATATCTCAGAAGATATTGTGTGGTTTCAATGCTCATCATTTAATGGTTCTGATCATACCGGGTTCATATGGAAGTACGTACCGGGAAGGCCGCGAATTTATAGAGGAAGTCACATCCGAATTAAAGACGTTAGTTGGCGATTTAATTAATCTCAGATTGGGTATTGGAAAACCGGCACATTCCATTACGGATATTCCGAATGCTTATAAAAGTGCGTTGCTCGCTAGCAGCTTGCAATTCTATGGAAATGCGGCTAAACCGATGTTTTTCGATGCTGTGGGGAATAACCAACCCATTGAAACCGATTGGACAAAAATTCGCATCTTGCGTGAAAAATTGAAGGATAAAGATATTGCGGGAACGAGGGCTATGATCCAAGACTGGACTCTGTATGCCCATAAGCAGCTGGATTTGAATATTATCCGTCTTAAGGATACGTATTTTCAGTTTCTATTTACAATAGTGGAAACAGCCATTCTGCTAGGTTATGCCGAACAAACAGAGGACATGGAACGAGGCTATATCTGGAAGGAAATGGAGCGGATTCCCAGCCTCGAAGCTTTGAAAAGGTATGTGTTAGAATTTCTTGATTTGTATGTCCGGAGTATGACTGAAAAAGATTCTATTGGGATGGGAAAAATGCGTGAGATTATTAAATATATCCGCTTGCATTGCAATGAAAGGTCATTTACTATCCGTGTAATTGCCGATCACTGCAAGCTTAGTGAAACATATCTTAGCTCTTATTTCAAGAAGCAGCAGGGGATAACAATTAAAGAGTACATTACAGAGTTGAGATTAAATAATGCTAAGGAATTGCTGCGGAATATGGACTTGAAGTTATATGAGGTAGCAGATCAGCTTGGTTTTGAGGATGCTAATTATTTCACTACTTTTTTTAAGCGTTATGAAGGCTCGACTCCATCCGAGTATCGGGAGCGGTTGACCTAATGAAACGAAACTTGAAATTTTTCTCTAATTTAAGCATCCGCTACAAGCTGTTTGCCTCTTATGTTGTGGTCATTACCATTCCATTCCTTATTTTGTTATCGATTCATATCCACACCACTCAAAAAGAAAACACAGATGCTGCTTTTTTTGCTGCCCAGAAAATGCTTGAGGAAACCAAATCCTATCTGCAATATAAATCTCAAGCCATTATTGAAATACTAAACTACATAGCATTTGATAGCTTGGTACAGTCTAGTGTGGCGGCGGATTCGAAATCCTATGAGGATATTAATTCGTGGCATATGAATGCTTTGCAGCTCACCCGGTTAATTAATCAGTTCCGTTATAATGAAGATATTGAGAAAATTCAGCTTTATATGAAACGCGGTTTAGCAGGAGCGACAGAAAATATTGACTTTATGAATTTGTCGAAGCTTGAAGCCAGTCCATGGTTTCAGCCATTTAAAGACTCGAATGTTGCCTTTGGATGGTTTTCCTCATCCTTCATAGATAAAAGCGCAAGTGACCAAGAAATAACGGTCATGAGGAAGGTTCCCAATTCACATAACATTCAACAATTCGATGGGATTGTTAGCGGACGAATTAAGAAAGACGCTATGCAGTCCGTTCTCAATCATGCGATTTTCACACCGCATTCTACGGCATTACTCTTCAATGAACACGGGGATTTGTTAAGCTCCTCGATTCATTTCCCTTTGGAAGCCAATCCTATTCAGGATATTTATCAAATTTATCAGCTTTCTGGTAAAGAAGTTTATTGGAACGAAGCTTATTCTATTCATAACAAACGATATCTTTTAGGTGTACGCAGCATCCCTCATAGTGATATGAAGGTTGCTTTAATCGTACCGTATTCGGACATTCTAGATAGCAGTATTAAAGCTCGAAATAGAATTATTTTTATCTATTTATGGATTATTCCTTTCGCATTTCCTCTATCCTTCGTTATTGCAGCATCAGCTTCAAAGCGGATCTTACGCTTAATTTCTTATGTTCGAAAGGTGAAACATGGGAACTTTCAGGTTGCCCCTCTGCCTGCGAATGAAGATGAAATTGGAGAATTAACTCGCAACTTTAATGGCATGGTCAACAATATTTCTAATTTAATGGATGAGACTTATCTGCTAGGGCGTGAAGTCAAGAATCAAGAGCTAAAAGCGCTGCAAGCTCAAATCAATCCTCATTTTTTGTATAACACATTAGACCTGATTAACGTCATGGCTATTGAATCGGGAACATCTGATATCTCAAAAGTCGTCATGGAGCTTGCGACTTTTTATAAGCTTAGTTTGTCAAATGGTGATGAGTATGTAACCCTGGAAAGTGAGCTTAAACACGTAGAAGCCTATGTGCGGATTCAGAATATGAGATTTGGCCATTCCATTCTGTTACAGCTCGAAGTATCTCGTGATCTATATGCATTCATCCTGCCAAAAATTCTACTGCAGCCTTTGGTGGAGAATGCGATTATCCATGGCATTATGGAAAAAGAGCCTGAGCAAGGAACTATTCGGATTTCAGCTCGGATGGAGAACAGTGATATCTTAATCGCTGTGGAGGATGATGGTATAGGTATGGATCAGACACGCATAGCGGATATTTACAAAGGAAATAGCTCGAAAGCCAAAGGAGGCGGCTATGGCGTCCGCAACATCGAGGAAAGATTGAAGCTTGCGTTTGGAGCAGCCTATGGCTTGAAATTTGAGAGTGTACTAAATAAAGGGACATGTGTGGTTATTCGTATTCCAGCACAAGAAACCAGAAGAGAAATCAGCTTGGAAATTCAAAGATAATCGAAGGTTTTCCTAGTACGTCACCTATCCATTCCCAACTATAATAAAGCTACATATAAACGGGGTGGTGATTGAGCTTGGGTATTCTTCGTGAGCTTCGTGTCAGATGGGTGCTATATGCAATGTTTGCACCTATAGCAATTTATTTTATTTTTTTTGCGTATATACCAATGGCTGGAGTTGTCATGGCTTTCAAGGATTTTAATTATCGGGATGGTATTTTTCTCAGTCCATGGAATGGCTTTGATAATTTCCACTATTTCTTCAATTCCGGTAAGGCTTTGCTCGTGACAAGGAATACGATTATTTACAATATTGTCTTTCTAGGAGCTTATACCTTTTTCTCGATTTTAGCTGCTGTATTGATCTCCGAGGTGTATACCAAATGGTTTAAGAAAACCGTTCAAACCTTGATGTTTTTGCCTTATTTTATCTCATGGGTAACCGTTTCTGCCTTTGTTTATAATTTTCTGAATTATGAATATGGAATTGTGAACCGGATTCTACAATCACTGAATATGGAAGCGATTGATATTTATTCGACGACCTCTTACTGGTATCTCTTGCTCCCCTTACTGTATGTATGGAAATGGGTTGGCTTTGGAAGTGTGCTGTATTTAGCCGCAATTGTTGGAATTGATCAGGAAATATATGAGGCTGCTACGATTGATGGAGCTTCAAAAATGCAGAAGATTACGAAAATCACCTTGCCTTTATTAAAGCCGACGATGATTATCCTCATTCTCTTGGGATTAGGTAGAATCATGCGGGGCGAGTTTGACATGTTCTATCAATTAATTGGCAACAACGGTACCTTAATGGATGCTACGGATATTATTGACACTCTTGTTTTTCGCTCACTCGTGGGTTCACTGGATTTTGGAATGGCATCATCTGTGGGCTTCTATCAATCCGCACTAACGCTAATTATTATCCTTTTTGCCAATTATCTCGTTAGACGTTATGACAAGGAACATGCATTATTCTAATAAGCTAGGAAGAAGGCGAGTGAGTACTATGGATACTAGCAAGAGAGAAGCCCCACTATTTCAAATTATTTCATATACTATCGTTGCGTTGATTGCTTTATTCTGCTTGCTGCCCTTTATCGTACTAGTAGCTGGCTCGCTTTCATCGGAGTCTGCTGTGCTGAAAAGCGGGTATTGGTTCTGGCCGCGAGAATTCTCGTTGTATGCTTATAAATTTATATTTCGATATCCAGCTGAGGTACTGAATGCCTTTCGTTTATCGATTCTAGTAACTGTGATTGGCACGCTTGTTTCGTTGTTCATCTCGACAATGGCTGCTTATGTGTTGTATCGTAGAGAGGTGAAATTTCGCAATACATTGGCTTTTTTTCTCTTCTTTACCACGTTATTTAATGGAGGTCTTGCACCTTTTTACATGTGGATCACTAGCTCGCTTCATCTGAAGAACACCTTTTTGGTGTTAGTGCTTGTTCCCATGTTCAATGTGATGTATGTCCTTATTCTTCGCAGCTTCATTCGCAGCTCAATTCCAGAAGCGCTTGTTGAATCAGCGAAGATTGATGGGGCAGGAGATTTCCGAATCTTCATGCAGCTTATTCTACCGCTCTCCAAGCCAGCTCTTGCATCGATTGGGCTTTTTACAGGGCTAGCCTACTGGAATGATTGGTGGACATCGATGATGTTTACGGATAAAGCCGCTTATGTAACTCTGCAATATCTGCTATACAAAATGCTATCCTCTATCAATCTATCCGCTGCTTTTTCTTCACATAGTACTTTGATCCAGCCCAAGGAGACCTTTAAGCTCGCACTTACGGTAATCACGACGCTTCCGATCGCCATAGTTTTCCCATTTGTGCAAAAATATTTTGTTAAAGGGGTTACTATTGGTGCAGTAAAGGGGTAGTTGTTATAAATTGCTAGACTTAGGCTTGTTCAGCATAATGGAGGGTTTCAATGTGAAAAGGCGTTTATGGAAGGGACTTCTAATTGTTATGCTGGTCGTTGTACTGGCTTTTTTATTGGTGTCCTGTTTCAAAAGCAACGAGCCTATAGCGGATTTAGAACGTGATAAGTCACCTGCTGCTAGTTTATTTACTGGAGACCACTCTAAAGAAGTCAAACTTGTTGGTTATCTTCTAGGTGATGAGCCTAAAGGGATGCCTGATGTACTTGATGCCTTGAATGTAAAGCTGAAAAAAGATATCAATGCTACATTGGAATTGAACTATATTAATTGGAGCGATGTTTCATCTAAATATTCACTAGTGCTTGCATCAGGAGAGGATATCGATTTCATATTTGCCGCTGACTGGAATTATTACATTTCTGAGTCCACTAAAGGCGCTTATATGCCGCTTAATCCCGAAATGCTGAATACGTATATGCCGCGGCATATGAAGAAGCTGTCTGAAACTGCGCTCAAAGCGACTTATATCAACGGAAAGAGCTATATGATCCCAACATCCACTCCTGATCGTAAAGTGAATGTTGCGCTCTTTCGTAAAGATATTATGGAAAAAGCGGGTCTTAAAGAGATCAAGCACTTCTCCGAAATTGAACCTTATTTAGCTGAAGCCAAGAAAAGCTTTCCCAATATGATCCCGCTAAATTTGGATTCCCAGTATGATCTGGTTACTCCTTATGGACATTTGTTAAATGAGAAGGTTGCTTGGCCAGGTGCTCCGTTTGATTCCGGCGACCCGATGGCTCAAGGTGTACTTGCAGATCATGAGGATCCAAATGGGGAAATTGTAAGTATGCTCGAAGAACCGATGCTTAGTGCTCAGAAGTATGCTGCAACTATTATGAAAGGCTGGTATGACAAAGGCTATATCAGCAAAAATCCTTACGCTAATAAAGTGCGTTCTAAAGATAATTTTTGTGAGGGTAAATCAGGGATTGCCTTTGGCAATTCCACAGACATTAGCGCTACGATGATTGCGTGTAAGGAATTAGGAATCGATGTTTTTGCTTTGCCAATGTTATATCCATCTGGGAAAGCAGCACAACCAAGCTCGTTGAATAACGGGGTCGCGATTGCCGCTAATTCGAAGAATCCACAGCGTACATTAGAGGCATTGGATCTGATCATGGAGGATCCAGCTTACGTTTATTTAACCTATTTTGGGATTGAGGGCAAGAATTATATCGTTACCGCTGACAACAAATTAGGTTTGCCCAAGGGAGTAACCAGCCAGAATAATACTTATCCGCCTGATGCTTCAGGGTTCTGGTTTGTTAATAAAGATTTATTTAAACCGATGACTTCGTGGACGGATTCCTATATTTCTTTGCATGATAAGATGGATAGTTACCTTGAACCTGTCCTTTATCAGGATTTTAATTTCAATTCAGAGAACATCAAGTCCGAGGTCGCTAACATCAAAAGCGTTTCTACTCAGTATGCGCAATCGATTTATTTTGGTGCCGTTGATAACGTCGATCAGGCGTTTGATAATTTGGATAAAATGCTGAAAATTGCTGGGATTGACAAGGTGAAAGATGAAGTCGAAAAGCAAGCTGCCGCATTTATAACTAATAAATAAGCAATAGTCGGATTTTTCTAAGCCTCCTGAAAGGGAGGTTTTTTGCTATGTTTTTCTAATTTAGTAAAACGTAGAAAATCGAAGAAAATCGAAGGTTATTGGAGTTAAATGTAGATTGTAGAAGTTTTATAATCTAGTTATCCGTTAGGAAGTGAAGCTGAATTCCACGGGATTTATGATAGGTTGTCCAATTAATAGGGAGGTTAGATCACAATGAAAGTATCCAAAAAGAAGTTGTTTCCCGTTTTTACAAGCTTGTTAATCTTGATCATGATTCTGTCAGCATGCAGCAAAAGCAACAGTACGGACACCACAAGCGCTCCTAATGCTAGTACGGATACTCCAGCAGTTTCTACTCCTGGACCTGACGCTGCAGAGACAGCAGCAACTAGCACAACCGCACCTGATGCCAGCAAACCGGATAATTCCCAAGAGGTTAAGCTAGTTTCGTATGTACTTGGGGATGCGCCAAAAGGAATGCCAGAAGTGGTTGCTGCACTAAATGTAAAGCTTAAGAAAGATATAAATGCTACACTGGAAATAAATTACATTGGCTGGGGCGATGTAGCATCCAAGTATCCACTTATCTTGGCAGCTGGAGATAATGTAGATATTGTTTATGCAGCAGATTGGAATATGTACGGACAACAGGCATTAAAAGGAGCTTTCTATGAGGTTACTCCTGACTTATTAAAGCAGTTTATGCCGCATTATAATGCGAAGCAGGATCCAGCCGCTTATAAGTCAGCCCAGGTTGAGGGTAAGCAATATATGATTCCAACTTTAACACCAGATCGCAAGCTAGATGTCATGATTCTTCGCAAGGATGTTATGGCAAAGGCAGGCTTAACTAACATTACTGAAATGTCACAGCTCGAGCCTTATTTTGCAGAGATTAAAAAGAGTTATCCAGATATGATTCCACTTAACTTGGATTCTACCTATGAGATTGGTGCTCCATTCGGCTGGCTCGCCAATGAGAAAATGCCTTTCACTTGGTCACTAGAAACGGGACTTGGTGTCGCCTCCCCGTGGTCGGATCCAAGTGGAAAAGTCTACAATATGGTAACGGAAGATCCTTATCTAAGCTCTATGAAATATGCAGCCAGCAAAATGAAAGAATGGTACGCTGCCGGTTATGTTAATAAGAATCCGTACGCTAACAAGACACGCTCCAAGGAAAATATCTGTGAAGGAAAATCAGGTGTCGCCTTCGGTAATACGATTGATATTGCCTCGACAATGACGGCTTGCAAAGCAAAAGGAATAGATACTTATATAGTATCTAATCTATCACCAGAAGGATTTGGTGGAGCTAACAACTGGACTAATAACGGGGTAGCTATTGCTGCCCATTCGAAGAATCCGGAACGCGCTATGCAAGCTTTAGATTTAATCATTGAGGATGAATCCTATGTAGATCTGATCTATTACGGCATTGAAGGTAAAAACTATGCAGTTACTGCGGACAATAAGCTTAAGCTGCCAGATGGCGTTACAGCTGAAACGAATACTTATCCTCCAGATGCAGCAGGCTTCTGGTTCGTCGATAAGAATTATTTTAAAGTAGATGCGTCATGGACAGATGATTATGTAGCCCATTATAACGGTGTTAAAGATTTCCTAAAGCCTGGGACATATTTAGGCTTCAACTTTAATATAGATCAGGTTAAATCAGAAATTGCCAATATGAAGACAGTAGCCACTCAATACGGAAACCCGATCTATGTGGGGCAGATTAAAGATGTAGACAGTGCATTTAAAACTCTGGCTGACAAATTAAAATCTGCTGGAATTGACAAGGTTAAAGCGGAATATGAAACTCAGGCAGCTGCTTTTCTAGCCAATAAAGCCAAATAGTAATAACAGAGCGGCCCCGAAAGGTCAGAAATGGTCTTTGGGGTCTTTCTAACGATACCAATCTTAAGGGAGCTGCCTCAATGAAAAACTATAATTTAATCATAAAGGATGATAAAAAAGCTATTTTCTCGGGTCATATCAAACAGACTGGCACTAATCCCCAAGGTGAAAAATTGAGCTTTACTAATTATTATATGGAGAAGAATGGGGAACCGTTTTTTGGGATTTGCGGGGAATTTCACTACTCCAGATATGATGTAAGTTATTGGGAAGATGAAATCATTAAGATGAAAATGTGTGGAATTAATATTATCTCTACCTATATTTTTTGGAATCTTCATGAGGAGCAGCAAGGTGTGTTTGAATGGGAGGGCAATAAAAACCTGCGGCTTTTTGTCGAGCTTTGCGGTAAACATAATCTTTATGTCATTATCAGAATTGGACCCTTTGATCACGGAGAGATTAGAAATGGCGGTCTACCTGATTGGCTATTTGGCAGACCTTTTGAGGTTAGATCGAATGATGAAGGCTATCTAGGCTATGCGAGAATTCTCTATCGTGAAATCAGCCTTCAGGTTACAGGTCTGTTGTACAAAGAAGGCGGCCCCATTATCGGTACGCAAATCGAAAACGAACACAATCATTCCTCCGCGCAATGGGCAATGACAACGGGAATAAACAACCTTTGGTTAAATGGCGGGAGCGACGGCAATGCTCATATGCTCAAGCTTAAAGAGATGGCGATTGAAGCAGGTATAGATACCCCGATTTATACTTGTACAGGCTGGGGTGGTGCGAGCACGCCTACTGATGAAATGCTGCCTTTATGGGGTGGGTATTCTTATTGGCCATGGATTTATTATGAAGAGGAACGTTTCAAAAACATAAAGGAGCATCCAGCTACGCCCGAGTATATTTATCGTGACAAGCATAACAATTCGATCCCTAAGAGCTATAATTTTGAACCCTTTTATACACCAGAGGATTACCCTTATGCTTGCTGCGAGATGGGAGGAGGAATGCTGCAATTCTATAAGTATAGATTCGAGTTTCCTTACAAAAGCGTTCCAGCCATGACTGGTATCAAGACTGCCGAGGGCTGTAATATATTGGGGTATTATATGTTTCATGGAGGATCCAACCCTAAAGGTACGCAAAATACGTTCATGAATGATCTAGCTACACCTAAAATATCCTATGATTTTAATGCGGCTATTGGTGAATTCGGGCAGATAAGAGAGTCCTATAAAAGAATCAAATTGCAGCATTATTTTTTCACGCAATTTGAGCAGCTGTTTTGTCTAACCAAAACAATCTTGCCTTACGATACTTCAACAATGGATCCTTATGATGTAGACACTTTGCGTTATGCGGCTAGATCTCATAATGGAGCAGGCTTCCTATTTATCAATAATTTTCAGGATCATGTAGAAACCAAAGTCATGGATAATTTCAATGTTCAATTAACGCTAGAAAACGAGGTTATTTCAATACCACATAACGGAGAATTAAGTCTTGGGAAAGATAGCTTTTGTATGCTACCCTATAATTTCGACCTGGAAGGGATTAGACTCAAATATGCCACAACACAGCTAATCACCAAAATAGATTTTGAGGGCGAGAGCTACTACTTTTTCTATATACCGGATGGAATGAATGGTGAGTATGGCTTGGAATCCAAAGGGATATCCGAGTATTGGACGGATAAAGCAACTGTAGAAATTAGCGGCGAAATAACAATCATTCATGTACCTAACGATATAAGTCTGATTAAACTTACTTCAATAGAAGGTAGAATAATAAATATCTGTACTTTCACTGATGAGATGAGTTTGGAATTCTGGAAAGCTGAGGTCTGGGGAAGAGAACGAATCCTTCTAACAGAGGCCAATTTGCTTGTAGCTGGAAATGAAATCAAGCTGGAGTCAACTAATAAAGAAGTTGTAACACTTAGTGTATTTCCAGATTTTGTAGATGTACACGCGGTTATAGGCGGAGAGCTTGTCAGTAAAGAGAAAAAAGGTTTATTCACAGTCTATACATTTAGAATACCCAAAGTAGTAATTTCCGTTAACTTGGAGAAAATCAATAGTGATAAAGCAAATCTTAGCTTTGCTAAAGGTGCATTTGCTGGCGTGAAAGAAGTGCTTTTAAAAACCGATTATATTGGAGATATAGGCTATGCTTTTATCGATGGGGATATGATCAATGATAACTTTAGCAATAATACTACTTGGGATGTTGGGCTTAAGCGATTTGAAGAAAGGCTCTATGAGAAGGGAATGTACCTCTATATATCCCCGATTAAAAAAGGTACAGTAGTAAGCAGCCATTCAACTATGGCAGCCTGGAATGAAACCTCAAGTGAACAAATTGCTGAGATCCATTCAATAGTGGCTGTACCCGTTTATGAGATTGTTTTAAAGAATTAAATAGCTGAGGCTCTCCCAATCATCTTACAGATGGGAAGAGTCTCTTTTTTATAGGATCCTTTCCTCATCTTGCGCTTATACTCGATTAATCGGACATATGGGGCAGCTTGAGGTATAGTAAGGGTGAGAAAATTCATTGGAAAAGATTAATGTTAGGAGCAAACGGCATGGAGAGAACAATTAAAAATCAATTACTGGAATTATCTGATGAGAAGTATAGAAAATTTACTGCAGCTTTAATTCCTACTATTAATAATGTGCTGGGTGTTAGGCTGCCAGAGCTGCGCAAGCTTGCAAACAACATAGCTAAGGCCGATTGGCGCAGCTATCTTGAAAATGCAGAAAGTGAATATTTTGAGGAAGTTATGCTGCAGGGCATGGTTATTGGTTGTGTAGAAACAGGTATGGATGAGCGGCTGCGTTGCGTGGCTGGGTTTGTTCTTAAAATTGATAATTGGTCGGTATGTGACAGCTTTTGTGCGGGACTTAAGTTTACTAAAACAAACAAGGAACAAGTATGGGATTTTCTACAGCCCTATCTGGTGTCTAAGCTTGAATATGACATCCGGTTTGGCGTGGTTATGCTGCTTAACTTTTACTTGGATGAAGCCTACATTAGCCGAGTTTTGCTGCTTTTGGATAATGTAAAGCATGAGGCTTATTATGTGCAAATGGCTGTGGCCTGGGCAGTATCCATCTGTTATATAAAACTTCCTGTAGCTACGAAAAGCTATTTAATCAACAATACGTTGGACAAATTCACCTACAACAAAGCTTTGCAGAAAATTACAGAGTCATTGCGTGTTGATCAGGAAACTAAAAGCTGGATTCGCAGCATGAAACGAAAATAGACAGCAAGTTTAATTAGGCTTAAGGTTCAAAGCCTTGCTGGCTTATGTAAATCTGATCCTCGGAAAAAAATTGTTTCAGTTGCTCATGAACCTTGTGATAGGCAGTGGGGTCATACCATTCTTCTAAGCCCAGCTGCTTATACAAAGTATGAATACCTAAACTTCGCGTTCGTCTTCCCCCGCTGCCGTCACCCATGTAATAATCATCCAAGCATACACGGCTGACAATGGACCGTAATGTTTCCGCAAACCGTTCGCTGCTTGGGAGCATAGGCGCTATTGTCGCTTGTGTCGGAACACCGGCTTCAGCTAGCAGCTGAAGCGTTTTTAATCTAGCGTTAATAGGCGGGGCATCTAGTGAAAAATGCTTGCGGATATCCTCACGGTCCGTTTCCACTGTCATGCTTACACGTACCCGATCTCCAAGTCGCAATAATAGATCAATATCTCGGCGAACAAGGGGGCTTCGTGTCTGGACGAATAGAAAATCTGGTGAATCAGCTGCCATAATTTCCAATAAGGAGCGGGTTATTTGTTCTTTATGTTCAATAGGCTGATAAGGATCGGTGCTCGATGACATAAAGATAGTGACAGATCCTTTTGTTTTGGCTCTCCGCAATTCTTTTTGGAATATTTCCGCTGCGCCTTTTTTGACATCGACCCATGTTCCCCACTTTGCATCTCGGAAAGTAGAGACAGGCATTTGCCGCACATAACAATAGGAACAGCCAAAGGAGCAGCCTGTATAGGGATTCAGCGAATGACTGTAGCCCGAAAGAAAGCCAGTTCCTTTATTCAAAAGTGTTTTTGGATATTTATCTAGGTATTCCGTTTTCATCGCAATAACCCCCTATTTAGCATCATGAAAAATAATACCCAGACTATATCTAGTTCCTGAAGAAATCGTACTGACCCCATGTCGAAGCGTGTTTCTATAATAACCGCGAGTTCCTGAAACAGGACGATGATGAGTTGGGAAAATAAGACCTTCGCCTTGCTTCAGTGTAATCACATGACCACGGCTTTGTGCCCTTGGACGCTGCTCAACAAGCAAGAACTCCCCTCCGCTGTAATCTATCCCATCTCGATTGAGCGCGAATACAGCCTGAAAGGGAAAGAATATTTTCCCGTACAAATCCTGATGCAGACAATTATAGCCGCCTGCTTCATATTTAAGAATCAAGGGAGTGGAGCGGGTTTGCTCCTCGTTATGGCATTGAACTAGAAACTCTTCAAGTGTTTCCGGGTATTCGGCAGGACGTCCCAATTGGACAAGCCAGCGATTGGCTGTTTTTGCGAGCTCCGGATAGAAGCCTTCACGCAGCTGTTGCAGCAAATTGGGGAGCGGAGCATTGTAATATTTGTACTCCCCAACTCCAAAACGGTATCTAGCCATATCAATGATGCTGCGAAAGTATCCTTGCTCCTCGTAAGTGTCGATGATTTGATTACACTCTGTTTGATTCAGCAAAGCGGGGAGCTTTACATGCCCGTGATCATCTAATGACTGCTGAAGAGAATTCCAATCCAAATCAACTATACGCTCAGTGAGAGAATTTGCCATGTTGTATACCTCCCTCATCATATACATCTTTCCGTTCCAGCTGCAATAGCTTTGTTTTCATGTCCAAGCCGCCACGGTAGCCAGTTAAAGCTCCATTCTTACCGATTACGCGATGGCAGGGAATTGTAATTAGCAGGGGATTGGCGCCAATAGCCGTGCCAACTGCACGAACTGCGGCTGGTTTTTTAATCTGAATGGCAATATCCGAATAAGATTTAGTTTGCCCATAAGGGATGCTGCAAAGCGCTTTCCACACTGCCACTTGAAAAGGTGTGCCAGCATAATCGAATGGCAGCTTAAAGCTTTTACTTGATCCTTGTAGATATTCAATCAACTCCGTCACATAAGGCTGCAGTTTTTCGTCATCTCGAATCAGTGTACTGCCTTTAAACCGGACAGCCGACCAGTTTGTTAATTCCTCGAAAGGTTGATTAAGCGAGCCGACATAACAAATTCCTTCCGAAGTTGCGGCAAGATGAATGTTCCAATCCTCATGTGTTAATCGTGTCCAATATAGCTGCAAATTCCGTTTATTTTCCATTTTCGATCACCTCTATAAAAAGTATAGCCCATAAGTGAACGTTTGTACGCATTTTCGAATGTAAGAGCAAGATAACGAAAGTATCGTCATTGAATAACTTCTATTAGAAATGCATATATAGGAGTTGTAGACAAAAATATAGGCTAGTGATAATATGAATGAGCAATCAACTGCATATTAAATGAAATAAGGTGCTGT
The DNA here is from genome assembly GCF_009728935.1 of Paenibacillus psychroresistens. Lineage (GTDB taxonomy): Bacteria > Bacillota > Bacilli > Paenibacillales > NBRC-103111 > Paenibacillus_AC > Paenibacillus_AC psychroresistens. The sequence continues at coordinate 3,129,160 of NZ_CP034235.1, forward strand.
GTAACAGCTTAATAGGGAAGTTCGGTGCAATACCGACACGGTCCCGCCACTGTAAATGAGTAGCTCTCCATTATCAGGTCACTGCTGCAAGTGCTAAGCGGGAAGACGATGTGAGAAGCGATGATTCATGAGTCAGGAGACCTGCCTATTTCAGTAACATCAACCTACGAGGAATAGGCTATGTGCGCGAATGAAGAGATAAGAGAATTCTTTTATTTTTCGCTGGCATAATCTAGCATTCCCAACTGAGGGAGTGCTTTTTTTGTTGTACTTATTCAAAAAAAAGGTTAAAGGGGAAATGATCATGATTGATTTAGTTAAGAAAAGCCTGAAGGGGAAATTTATACTTTCCTTATTATCATTGCTTCTATTAGTTCAAACGGTTGGCATACTAACATTCTCTAATACCGCTTCAGCTAATTCAACGGTTAATGAATCAGAAATTACAGGAACATCTGCTTATTTACAACAGCTGGCAGGAAATCCAACGGATTGGACCGCATTTGCATTAGGGCGAGCTGGAAAATCAGTTAAGGCAGCCTACTTGGATCAGCTTGAAGCTCAGGTTAAACAAAAGAAGGGCATTTTTAGCAGCGCTACAGATGCCGAGCGTTTGGTGCTTACCATAAAGGCAGTTGGATTGGATCCGACGCATTTTGCAGGGTACGATTTGGTTCAGTCCGTTTATAGTAATTCTGATCTTGCTAAATCAGGATCAATGGGTGTTATCTACGGATTACTGGCGCTAGATAGCGGGACTTATACTATTCCAGCTACGGCGGTTAATACGCAAACAAGCTTGATTCAATGGTTGCTTGATCATCAAGAAGCAGCGAAGGGCTGGGCTTATGTTACCGATGAAGCAAGCAGTATAGATGTTACGGCAATGGCGTTAACCGCTTTTGCTCCCTATTACGCGAAGAATGAAGCTGTCAAAAAAGCAACAGATCAAGCGCTTAGCTGGTTATCCTCACAGCAAAAGCCGAGTGGGGCTTTCAATGAATTTGGTGAAAACAGTGAGAGTGTTTCCCAGGTCATAATAGCCTTAACCAGTTTAGGGATAGATCCTGCAGGACCCACTTTTACAAAAACGAAGAACGTAATTAATGCACTTAGCAGCTATCGACAAAAAGATGGTGGTTATGCTCATACTGTAGGGACACCTTCCAACGCGATGTCTTCCGAACAAGCGCTGCAGGCTTTAGTTGCCAGTCAATTATTTACTGATAAAAAAGGTACTTTATACAATAATATTAAAGCAGCGGCAGAGATAAATATCACGATAGAAGGACCACATGGTTCCGTAACAGAAGGGATTGTAAAAGCTGCCGATGTGCTGGAAGGCTTGCAAAAGCTGGCAGCGCAGCAGAATGTACCCGTCGAGATTGTCGATTCGACATATGGCAAATACGTAAGCAGCATTCAGAACATTAAATCAGCTGGCAATGATGGCTGGGCTTATGCAGTTCAAAGAAATCATGGATGGATTTATCCACAAGTCGGCATGGCTGAGTTCCAATTGCTGCCTAATGATCAGGTTGCCATTTATTATGGTGGAAGTACTCAGCTTATCCATCAAATTAAAATTACTCCCACCCAGCCTAAGGTAGGTCAAGCATTTACCGTAACAGTTGAACAATCCACTTGGGATTGGACAGCTAATAAGGAGACAGCCTCAGCGGCAGCTGGCGTAGACGTCCAGGTTGGCGCACAGAAACAAACGACCAATGAGCAAGGAATTGCCAGCTTTATTGGTGAGAATACGACGGGTCCGATAAAGGCAGTTATTACAGGTTATAAGGCAGATGCAGCACCTTCTGTTGTAAAGAGCACTTATTCGTTCCAAATTGCTTCCGATCATGTGAATGTAAGAGTTAATATCGAAGGGCCTCAGAAGCCTATTGCTACTGGCGTTGTATCTGCTGTGTATGCGATCGACGCTTTGCAGCAAGTGGCACTTCTGAATAACATCCCATTGGAGATTACAGATTCAGCCTATGGTAAATATCTTTCCGCAGTCGGAGATACTTCTGCCGATAAGAATGATGGCTGGATGTTTGAAGTGCTTCGCGGCAACATTTGGATTTATCCAGATTTAGGGATTGGGCAATTTGAGCTTAAGCCGAATGACCAAATTTATATCTACTATGGATTTGCGGCGCAATTGGTACAATCCGTTAATTTCATTCCGGAGCAACCTAAGGCAGGTAAAGCCTTTAAAATCGCCGTGACCCAAGAAACCTGGGATTGGGATAAGAACCAGCGTGCGGCGAAGCCAGGAGCAGGTCTTACAGTTGAATTAAATGGTAAAACTTATGTAACCGAAACAGACGGTACGCTTAATATTCCTGCGGGGCTAACTAATGGCAGCTACAATGTTGTGGTGACGGGCTACCAGAACCAAGCATCACCTAATGTGCTGCGCTTTGTACAGCCTTTGCAAATCTATGCAGATTATGATAAAGCTGCGTCATGGGCACAGCCTTTCATTGTACAATCCAGTAAATTAGGATTATTGCAGGGAACAGGGATTGAAGGCTTTTCACCAACCAAGCAAGTTACTCGTGCAGAAATGGCGGCAACCCTAGTAAGAATATTAGGTCTGCCAATTCCTAAACAAACTACAAACACTTTTACAGATGTTGCCGCTGATAGCTGGTATGCAGGTTACATTGCTGCTGTTAAAGAGCAAGGCATTGTGTCTGGAATAGGTAACGGCACTTATGCTCCTGATCAAAAAGTAACACGTGAGCAGCTGGCCTTAATGCTGACAAGAGCGCTTAAGCTCAATGCTCCAACGGATAGCGTTACTGCTTTCCGTGATGCAGATACAGCCGCGAAAACTTCGATTCCAGCTTTAATTGCAGTGGTGGAAGCTGAGCTAATAACCGGAGTAGACGAAACGCATTTCAACCCGCTTGGTTTAGTTACTCGTGAAATGCTGGCGGCAGTAGCAGTACGGGCATACCAAAGCATTCATTAAATCAGGAGGAAAGGAGTCCGATTAGGGCTCCTTTTCTGCTATTTTTGCGGAAGAGTAAGTCTAATATGGTATACTCGTACTGATCTTTTTTTTAAGAAAGGAAGCTATCATGAGTAAATTTGGCATAATCAAGTCCGTACTTCAGCTTTTACTAGTTTTCACAATGATGATATCTATGGCAGCATGCGGCGATGAAAAAACTGCGGATCTAATATCCGCTCCTATACAGAGTGCAATGATTTCCTCATCTCCATTGCCAACAGATCTGTCCAAGCCTGAGCAATCTCCAATCGAAAATAGTCCAAAAGTAAGCGAACAATCTCCTTCTACAATAGCAACAGCAACAGAATCTCCAGCTCCAGTTTCAACAACAGCAGCCCCAATATCATCTGGCCCAGCATCTCTAGCGCCAACTTCTGCTCCTACGCCGTCAGCATCGGAAAAAGGCATCTTGTTAAGTATTACTGGGGACGATAAATTAGGTGTCATTCTCGAATCTACTCTTGTTGAAGTGGAGGGAGAGGTCAGTGTCATAACACTTCTTCAAAAGCAGACTCGAAAGGAAAAAATTCAAATGGAATCTTCCGGTAAGGGAATCTTCGCTTATGTAAAAGGAATTGCGAATCTATATGAGTTTGATCGTGGTGCAAAAAGCGGTTGGCTTTTTAAAGTGAATGGCGTATTTTCCGATAAAGGTGCAGGCTCTCATAAAGTAAAGGCGGGCGACCAAGTGGAATGGCTGTACACGTTAGACCTAGGCAAAGACATCGGAGCTAAACGATGAATTCGGGCATGCGGTTTATTCATCCAGTTGCCTGCTTATGCTATTATATAGGTGCGATCAGCTTGGTTTTTCTGTTCAAGCATCCCTATTTTATCCTTACTTCGCTTGTAGCTGGCTTGCTGCTTAATTACTTGCAGGGAAACCTAGCTGCTCGAAAAAAACTGCTGTTTTTCTTCCTAATGATGAGCTTTATTACCTTTTTAATTAATCCGTTGACCTCTCATCGCGGGACGCATATTTTGTTTTATTGGTTGGATCAGCCGATGACATTAGAGTCCATGGTTTTCGGGGTTATAGCAGCAGCATCTTTATTTGGCTCTCTTATCTGGTTTTTATCGATTCAGCAAGTGCTGGGTCCTGAAAAAATCCTCCATTTATTTGGATCTCTATCTTCAAAAGGTGCCTTGTTATTATCAATGGCCATGCGAAGCTTTCCATTGCTTGCCCAGCGTTTTCAACAAATTGCGATTGTTCAGCGTACCAAAGGCGTTAATCCACTAAAGGGCTCTATCCGCAAAAGGTTTCGGGATGGGATGAAATTGGTGCAAATCATGCTGACTTGGACGTTGGAGGAAGGCTTGCAAACGGCAGATTCTATGAAAGCCCGAGGTTATGGAAGCGGACCAAGATCAGCCTTTTGGCCTTATATTTGGCGTAAGCAAGACACTCTATTTACGAGCTTATTTATGGTTGCGGGTATAGGCTGCATGATTGGTTGGTTCAGCGGCTTAGCTGAATTTGAAGTTTATCCGACGCTCCCAGAATCGTTATCATTTCGATTATCGGATGGATTGATCTATGTTTGCTACTTGAGCTATCTTGTAGTTCCACTGCTAATGGAAGGAAGGGATTGGATCAAATGGCGCAGCTTGAACTGAAGAATATAAATTATACATATCCAGGGCAGCAGCATGCTGCTCTTACCGAGATAAATCTCTCTGTAAAAGAAGGGGAGTTTGTTGTCGTTTGCGGACAAACGGGGAGCGGCAAATCAAGTCTACTTAAGCTGATGAAGCCTGAGCTGCTTCCTGCTGGGGAGTTAACAGGGAATATTACCTTTGCAGAAAAGCAGCTTTCCAGCTATAAACATATTGAATTATCACAAAACATAGGTATGGTCATGCAGAATCCGGAAAGCCAAATTGTCATGGACCGGGTCATGGAGGAACTGATTTTCTCGATGGAAAACGTCGGTATTTCACCACTCCAAATGCGAAAAAGAATAGCGGAGATTGCCCAGTTTTTTAATCTGGAGCCTTTATTGACTAAATCAATCATTGAGCTATCTGGTGGACAACGTCAGATGATCAATCTTGCAGCTGTGATGGTACTGCAGCCTAAGGTGCTGCTCTTGGATGAGCCGACTGCTCAGCTTGATCCTGTTGCTGCTAGGGAATTTCTCCAGCTGGTGCGCAGGGTGAATGAAGAATTTGGGATTACAGTTTTGATGGCCGAGCATCGGCTGGAGGATGTATGGCCGCTCGCCGATCAAATATGCCTCATGGAGAATGGTGAAATTAAAGCCTATGGAACCCCAGACCAGCTTATCCATTCCGATCAGGCGGAGATAGAGCTTTATTTACCTCCTGTAGGTAAACTATTCCGCAAACTAGGCATGTCGGAGGGCTCATTATTAAGTATTAAAGATGCTAAACTGAGGTTTGCGAGTTGGCATGCAGACCTTCAAATCAAACTTCTTGCTATAAACTCTAAGCAAAACAGCAGCATGCTGCGACAAGAACCGCCTATTCTAACATGCAAAGACATTTATTTTCAATATGGTAAAAAAGCTAATCCAATATTGCAGCATGTAACGCTAGATATCCATGCAGGTGACTTTCTGACGATATTCGGAGCGAATGGGAGCGGTAAATCCACGCTTTTGCAGATCCTGTGTGGCCTCTTGAAAGAACAGAGTGGAGAGGTGCTTTTTGAAGGGAAGGCAGTCAAACGGATTGAAGAAACACTTCGCTATACTCGTTTTGGTTATCTTTCGCAAAATCCAGTGCTGCACTTTACTGAAGAGACAGTTGAGAAAGAGTTAAATTCTGCTGCTGAACGCGCACTGAAATTAAATATAAAAGTGGATTTAGCGCAAACGATAGACGAATTCGAACTTTCCGAATTATTGCAGCAGCATCCCTATGATTTAAGCGGTGGCGAGAAACAAAAGCTGGCTTTGGGCTGTATCTTGATGATGAAGCCCAGTATCTTGTTTCTGGATGAGCCAACTAAAGGTCTAGATCCCAGATCCAAAGAAATTTTATCCCAGAGGTTAAATAAGGAGCAATCAAGTGGTAAAGCCATAGTTATGGTAAGCCATGATATAGAGTTCGCTGCTGCTCACGCTAATCGCTGTGCAATGTTGTTTGACGGCAGAATTGTTGCAGATGCGGAACCAGCTGGTTTTTTCAGCGGGAATTATTTCTATACGACTGCTATAAATCGGCTTGTTCGGGATTGGTACCCTAACGCTATTACAGATAAGGATGTTGTTGAACTATGCGGTCTAGAAAATACCAACTAATTGGTGTATTGCTGTTATATGTGATTGGCCTTGCTGCATCCTTGTGGGACGCGCTTTCTGGGCATTATCTGCTGATTAGTGTTGTTTTAATTGTAACTGCAATGGTCCCTTTCTATATACGGTTGGAGCGTAAGCCTCCTGATACCCGAGAATTGGTGCTTGTCGCTTCAATGGCAGCATTGGCTGCAGCGAGTCGGATCCCGTTTGCATCCATCCCTAGTATCAAGCCAACTTCATTCATCATCATTGTCTCTTCCATGGTATTCGGTTCCGAAGCAGGATTTTTCATTGGTGCTACTGCTGCCCTTGTCTCGAATATGTTTTTTGGACAAGGACCCTGGACACCGTGGCAGATGTTTGGCTGGGGGATGATGGGATTTACAGCAGGACTTATGCGGCATACATATCTAATGAGCTTGAAATGGGGAAGAGCAGTTTTTGGTTTTGTTTGGGGTTTTCTGTTCGGCTGGATTATGAATCTTACTTATCTGTTAGGCTATATGTCTGGAATTAGCTGGAGTACCTGGATTGCAGTAACGGCATCAAGCTTTTACTTCGATCTGGCTCATGCGCTAAGTAATGTGTTGTTCTTAACTCTATTCGGTTCCATGTGGATTCGAATTCTGCAGAGGTATCAGGTGAAATATGGATTGGGTTTAAGAAAATAATAATAATGTAGTCTCTGTGGTGACATATCCAAATTTATCGGGTTCAATAAATTTGATCGCGGTCCCAATCCCCCTGCAATAAGCCATCACCAAGTATGGGCAGCTTTAAAGCTTTAATCGCTTGATGCAAATATTGCGGACTATATTTGATTCCACTGTCGCTCACAAAATGACCGCCAGTTGAACTGGAGTAGTCTGGATTCAGTAAGCTCAACGTTTTTAGGTCCTTTGTATACAAGGCTGAATCCCATCTTACTTTGGAAATTACACTCGCTGCAACTTCAGCAGGAATATCTTTAATACGTGAAATCAGCCCAGCAACTCGATTAGGGTCTTTGCGTACGAGTTCATGAACTCGGAGATGTGCTTTCAAATATGCAATAGTAATAGCATGGTTATTGTCCGCCCAGTTTTCCTCTACTACAATCCCTGTTAAGAAATCCTCGCCTAATTCTTCTTGGAAAAGCACCTTTCCTATGTCAAGATGCTGAATCAGACTTATATAGGGTTCGCCTATGACACTGCCTGCAATTTTCCGTCGTATAATGCTTTCCATACTATCATCCTGTTCCTTATGAAGTATTCGGGTATCTTGAATGCCTAAAGAGTGAATTAGCTTCGATAATCGATCTCCCGCGCTTGATTGTGCGACTGTTGAAATAGTCCGATTGGCTAATTCTGAAGCATGACGAATATGTAAGTCGTTGCGAACGACCAACGAAATACCTTGCCCCTGAGCGGTTTTTCCATCGAATGCAAGGAGTAGCGGTCGAAAGGCAGGCAGAACTTGGCTAAGTGAAAAACTGAGTGCGATCGGATAATCACCTAGTGAGGCGAATTGGATATGCCCGCCGATTAAGCCTTGAACAAGCTCAGGACCATTCGCAGCATCGATCCATCGAACAAGCATAGAACGATCAGAGATCATATTAGAAAGCTCCTCTTCAAACCAACCAAGCTCTTTCATAATTAACGAGGTCCACGTCTGAGCAGATCTGCTCTGATAACCGACTGAGATAGTGGTTGGCTGCTCAAGAATTGAGGTTGATAGAGTTTTATATTGGATAGCGGGCCTCTGCCTATCGGAAGAATGATGGCGAACCCACTGTTCTAATTCGTGCTTATCTACTAATATTTCTTTGCCGATTTTGGTAAAAGGGAGCTGCCTTTGCTTACGCCATCTATCAAAGGTTGATCTGCTTACATCAAGCAGTTCAATGGCTTCATGTAAAGATATTAAATTAAATCGCTGCTTTGACATTAAGATCTTGTCTCCTTTATTAAACAAATGAAGGGATATGAATGCTATTGATTGCCGTTCATGGTCATACATGGTCACTTGTCGTCATTCTATTGACACTCCAATGCAACAAACTATATAGTCAATTATATTAACAAATACTCAGTAAGTCTATAGGATTAAAAGGTTTAAAGTTTTGAACACAAAAAATATTTTGGGGGTAATTAAAATGAAAAATTCAGTAAACAAATTATTCAAAGCATCCGTTGTACTTCTTCTTGCATCTTCAATTCTTCTTACAGCATGCGGGGAGAAAGATACTTCTGCATCAAGCTCAACTAATGGAGGAAAACCTGAAGTGACTGAGCTCCGATATCAAGGGGGCGTTGGTTCGGTTAGTTTCCCAGAGCTGGCAGATGATTTAGGTTATCTGGCACCGCTGAAATTGAAATTTATCGGGAATACGATTAGTGGACCACAGGATATTCAAGCAGTTGTGACAGGTGATACAGATTTTGGAGGAGCGTTTAACGGTGCAATAGTTAAATTGATTGCAGCTAAAGCCCCAATCAAATCCGTCATTAGTTATTATGGGGTTGATGAGAATACGTGGACTGGATATTATGTGTTGGATGGCAGCCCAATAAAAAGCGCGAAGGACTTAATTGGCAAGAAAATAGCAGTCAATACATTGGGTGCTCATCATGAATTTGTTATTAAGGAATATTTGCATAGGGCGGGATTAACTGCGGCTGAAATTAAAGATGTTACCCTAGTTGTTGTACCTCCTGTAACAAGTGAACAAACATTGAGAGCAAATCAAATTGATGTAGCAGCACTAGGCGGTGTTTTACGAGATAAAGCATTAGAACGCGGTGGAATTCATCCATTGTTTAAGGATTCGGATTTATTCGGAATTTTCAGTGCAGGAAGCTATGTTTTAACAGAAAAATTCATCAAAAACAATCCAAATGCCTCAGGCAAATTCATTGAAGCGACTGCTAAAGCCATTGAATGGGCGCGTACAACACCACGAGATGAAGTAGTTGCACGTTTTGTGAAAATTATTGATGCACGCGGCAGAAAAGAAACAGCAGATACAGCTAAATTATGGAAGAGCACAGGGGTTGCAGGAAAAGGTGGGCTAATATCCGATAAAGAATTCGATACTTGGATCGATTGGCTTGTAAAAGAAGGAAATTTAAAACAAGGTGACTTCAAGGCTCAAGATCTCTATACCAATGAATTTAATCCTTATCTTAATGAAAAAAAATAAGTGAAAAGTAGAGAGGAGCATGGACATGACTGCAAAAATTAGCATTCAAAATGTACAAAAATCGTTTCGGATTAAGCGAAATTTGAATCATCTCAAAGAGGATTCACAGCCATTGTCAGCTTTGCAGGACATAAACTTAGATGTAAAGCAAGGCGAGTTTATGGTTATAGTCGGGCCGAGTGGATGCGGAAAATCAACCCTGCTTGATTTATTAGCCGGATTAACCAAACCTAATAGCGGTCAAATTCTATTAGACGGTAAGCCGATAACAGGTCCGAATCTTGATCGAGGGATTGTCTTCCAGCAATATGCGCTATTCCCCTGGAAAACAACATTGAGTAACGTAGAGTTTGGCTTGGAAGCCAAAGGTGTTGGACGTAAGGAACGGAGAAAGATTGCCTTGGAATTTATCCAGCTTGTAGGTCTTTCCGGTTTTGAGAATCGTTATCCACATGAGCTTTCTGGAGGTATGAAACAGAGAGTCGCGATTGCAAGAAGCTTAGCCTATGATCCGGAGGTGCTGTTGATGGATGAACCATTTGCAGCCTTAGATGCTCAGACACGCGAAACCTTACAAAGCGAATTATTGCGGATTTGGGAAGCAACGAAAAAAACGATTATTTTTATCACGCATGGAATTGAAGAAGCTGTCTATCTAGGGCAGCGAGTTGCTGTAATGACCTCTCGACCTGGACGGATCAAACAAGTGATTGATATTCCTTTTCAATCGAGAAGAAGTGATGAAGACCTGAGATCAAATCCGGAATTTGTAAAAATACGCCATGAGGTTTGGGATTTACTTAAAGATGAAGTAACGAAAGCACAAGAGCAAGAAAAGAGTAAGAGCTTAAGTGCCATAAGCGGTGTTAAATCTTCTTCAAAAGGGGTGGCTAACAATGGCTAGTGGGAGTGTTGGGAAAGCATTAATTTTACAAGAAAAAAGTAGTTTTGACCTTGTTGGATGGTCATTAGCGAAGCTTGGAAAAGCTTTTAAAAAATCGATTGTGATTATCGCTTTACTTGCTGTATGGGAAGTGGCGCCTAGAATAGGCATCGTTAATATTACCTTTTTCCCTCCTTTAACTGAAGTTTTGGAGGCTTGGTGGAAGCTGCTGCTGTCGGGAGATTTAGCAGATCATACCTTAGCGAGCTTATCAAGATCGCTTGGTGGGTTTTTCTTAGCCATTGTGATTGCTATTCCTCTTGGTTTAGCAATCGGATGGTGGAAGCCTGTATCCGAGTATCTTAACCCATTGCTGGAAACGATGCGGAATACGGCTGCTTTAGCGATCCTGCCTGTTTTTATTCTTTTGCTGGGTCTTGGTGAAACATCAAAAATTGCTATTGTGCTTTACGCTTGTGCATTTCCGCTCTTGCTTAACACCATTAGCGGTGTGAAGAACGTTGATCCGCTCTTAATTAAATCGGCTCGTTCGATGGGGTTATCTTCCATTAGTTTATTTCGCAAAGTAATCATTCCAGCCGCATTGCCAACGATTTTTGTTGGTATTCGTCAAGCTGGGGCTAGCTCGATTCTTGTTCTGGTCGCTGCAGAAATGGTTGGTGCGAGGGAAGGGCTGGGGTACCTCATTCAATACGCTCAATTTAGCTTTCTTATTCCGGACATGTATGCAGGTATTCTTACAATATCTGTGATTGGTCTAATCATTAATTTTATATTAGTTTCCATTGAGAAACGATTAACTGGCTGGAAGCAGTCAATTAACGAATAAGTAAGCTTAAGCTCAATTTGCTAAGCCTGTCGCTATTTATTAAGCCGCTAACATAAGTTGACTTGTCATAAAAACGGGAGGTAATTTCATGAGCACTAGAGATAGACAAATTAGATTAGGCGCTTTTTTAATGACCCCAGGGCACCATGTTGCCGCATGGCGGTATCCAGATACAGAAGCATCGGAAGTATTGAGCCTCAAATTCTATAAAAAGCTTGCGCTAACTGCGGAACGCGGGAAGTTTGATATGCTGTTTCTTGCTGATGGCTTGGCTGTATCTGAGAATTTTCCAGAAGCGATCGCACAAACGGTTACGGTAAGGCCAGAGCCTCTTACGCTTCTATCGGCACTCTCGGCTGTGACTGAGCATGTGGGGCTGGCTGCCACGGTTTCCACAACTTATAACGAACCCTTTCATGTCGCTAGAAAATTTGCATCATTGGATTATTTAAGCGAGGGACGCGCTGCTTGGAACGTAGTTACATCTGCCAATTCGGCAGAAGCGCTTAATTTCAACAAAGATGAGCATCTGCTTCATTCCTTGCGTTACGAGCGGGCTGAGGAATTCCTCAATGTCGTAACCGGATTATGGGATAGCTGGGAGGATGATGCGTTTGTATTCGATAAGGCAGGCGCAACCTTTGGTGATCGGAGCAAATTGCATACACTCAACCATAAAGGAAAATGGTTTTCAGTTCGTGGTCCGCTGAATGTAGCTCGACCCATCCAAGGCCATCCGGTTGTTATTCAGGCGGGTTCATCTGAGCCGGGAAAAGAACTGGCGGCCCGAACAGCCGATGTAATATTCACAGCTTGGCAAACTATAGAAGAAGCTCAGCTTTTTTATTCCAATGTAAAAGGAAGATTGGCTAAATATGGACGTTCACCGGACGATCTGAAAATTATGCCAGGCATTTTTCCAATCATCGGGAGAACTGAAGCGGAAGCATATGAGAAAAAAGCGCTGCTGGAAGAATTGATTCCACAAGAAGCAGGGATTAGCTTGCTTTCCAATCTAATTAGCTTTGACCTTTCGCCTTATCCTGTTGATGGCCGATTACCGAATTTACCAGAATTGGAGCAGATCAACGGAGGGAAAAGCAGATTTACATTACTGAAGGATTTGGCTGAAAGAGAGGGCCTCACGATTCGCAAGCTATACCAACGAATTGCCGGAGCTCGCGGACATCGGGAGATCTTAGGGACACCTGTCCAAATTGCGGATCAGCTGGAGGAATGGTTTACACAAGGAGCAGCGGATGGCTTCAATATTATGCCGCCTTATTTACCTGGAGGACTTGAGGATTTCGTTGATTTAGTAGTGCCAGAGCTGCAACGTCGCGGATTGTTTCGTACGGAATATACAGGGAAGACATTGAGAGAGAATCTAGGCTTAAAGCGTCCTGCTCACCCGCATTCGCTTAAACAAACGGTTTCACTTTCAGCCAAATAAGATCGGAATCCAATTGGTTATTTAACCCAATGTTTCAACAGGCTCATCTATGTGTATAGTTAAGTATTGCAAAATACAAACATAGGGAGTGAAATAATCATGAACTTATTACTAATCATAATTATTGTTATATTGTTGTTTGGCGGCGGCGGCTTCTTTTATAGTAGAAGAAGATAAATGTAGTTTTATAGATTAAGCAAAGAGCCAATCCTTAGCTAATAAGGATTGGCTCTTTGCTTTAGATAAATATAATAAATTAGTTTACTCTTTTACGAAAAGCTAAGATAACTGCTAACAAACCTAATATTAGAGCAACAACAGATATGTAAAGAGAGACATCAGCAGTTTTATCCATATTTGAGTCAGTTGTACTCAACTCCTTCATATCTACGGGAGCTGCCTTTGCTTTAACGGTTGTAATAGAAGCGGGTTTATCGTCTGTTGGGGCACCTACCCAATCTACTAGTGTACCATCTTTATAGGTTTGGTGAGCTTTCCAGACAAGTGAGGCAGCTTTATCGCTGATTTTACCCTGCATATTGAATTCACCAAATTCTGTGCTAGAAAGTCCGTCACCAGTAGCTGTCCAAATTACACTAATGATTTTATCAGTGGCATCTTTAGTTAGCTCATATTTCCAACCCATGACTGGTAAGAATCTGGAAACGGTAATTTCATTTGGGATATCAATCTGGACTTTTATTGTAGGCACAGCGAGTTCAGTTGGAACACGTACAGTAAATTTTTCATAGCTGCCTTGTGTAGCTTCTTTTGGATAAACCACTACATGGGCACTAGCAACTCCTGCAAACAATAATAAGGCAAACATCGAAACGGTTAAAGCACTGAATAGTTTTTTCATAATAATCTCTCCCTTTTCTTGTATATAATGAACGCTTATTTAAGCATCATTTCATGGTTGGACTGCGATTCCATTGCCTGTTTCTGCAAAGCTAGATTATCTGGCAGCGGGTTAAGGTAAGTAAAAATACTAACGATTAATAAAATGAGCAGCATCAAGCTAATATCGATCCGTACGAGCTGCTTAATGGAGATGCTTTTTTTTCGCTTCATATAATAGCGCAGCATCCCGCCAACTGCGAAGACTAGCAGCATGAGTCCAATTTTTGTACATAGCAGAATGCCCCATTGGGTTTCGAACAGATATTCGATTTTGGGTAGGATAATTAGGGTGTAAAGTGTGCCTGAGACTGTGAGCAGCAACATACTTAACAAAGCATATTTAGAAAATTGCGGCAGGAATTTAATCGTATAGTCATGAAATTTGCGCCAATGAGCAATAATATAGAGAAGTCCACCTACCCAAATCGCTGCGGCAAACAAATGGACAACATTGAGAGCAGCCATCCCAATATGATTCTCAAAAGACATAGCATGACCATTACCTACCTTGGCAGTAAGCAGTAAAACAACCCATAATCCATCAAATATTCTAGAACGTGATAAGAAAATAAATCCGATTATAGAGAGGCCAAGCGAAGCAAACCAAGAGTAGCCAAGCGTTGTTCCAAGCAGAACAGATTTAACTGTAGTAAAGCTCCATTGATCAGCAATCGCTTGGAGCTGGGTGAATATCATCAACAAAAGGGAAAATAGAAAACCAATTTGTAAGACTAGCGTTATTTTACGATTAAAATTCACTAAATCTTGCGCTATAGGTCGATAGGCAAGTGTCCAAAAAATCCAACCGCACAGCCCCAGTAAACTTGCATAAAATAGAAAACGGCCTAGATAAAGCAAAGTATTGAAATGCTTACTGTTAGAAGATAAGTTGGATTCGCTATTTGCATCCGTTCCGTTTATTCCAGATGAAGCTCTGCTTGCGTTGCCTATTGTAAATGTATAATCAGCTTCAATTGGATGCCCATCTGCGGAAATGACTTTGTAGTCAACTGTATATACGCCATCATTTAATGGAGGTAAGGTAAGATTAAGCTCTCTTTGGGTTAGGCTCATTTGTGTTTTAGCGGAAGTCACTGATTTCCCTTGAGAATCCATAACTTTTATCGAGAACAATTCCTTCTCCAACCGTTCATTAAAGGTAAGTTTTATTACAGGAGGCGAGGAAGCTAAGATACTATTGGGCATAGGAATTTCTGTTAAAACGCTTGAATGAGCAAAAGCTTTTGCGGGTAATAGGAGGACTAAGAAAGCACAGATTAGGATGATTCCTAATGGGCCATAACGCATGTGAATCACCTCACCAAAAGCAGAATTGGAAACCTGTTGTTTGGCTTATATACGAGGTGAAATCAATTAAGGATCACATCTCAGCGATTAGCTTTGCATATTTCAGCTTATTGCGCTATTCTTAGATTATAATGATTCTAATTATAAGGGTTTCAATAAATGACCAGAGAATTTCCGAATTTAGTTTATATATTTATGGGAGGTGTCAAAGTAACCATGACCATACTAGAGCAAATTGACAAAATTAACCGACAATTAACGGCAAAAGGATATAAACTAACTTCTCAGCGCGAGATCACCTTACAGATATTGCTTGAAAATGAGAATGATCATCTAAGTGCAGAAGAAGTATTCATGTTAGTCAGAGCTAAATTTCCGGAGATCGGATTAGCAACGGTTTATCGCACCTTAGAATTGTTAAGTGAGCTTCATATAGTCGAAAAGATGAATTTTGGCGATGGAGTAGCTCGATTTGACCTTAGGGACGATAGCCATGCGCATATGCATCATCATTTAATATGTACAGATTGTGGTTTGGTTAAAGAGATTAAGGACGATTGGTTATCGGAGATTGAAAAACGGATCGAAAATGAGTTTGGCTTTAAGGTTACAGACCATCGGCTAGATTTCACAGGCTCTTTCAATAATTGCACAAGCGGCGATTGCAAGCGTAAATCTAAAGCCGTATCTTAATTATCGCAGGCTAAACTATAAATCATGTTAAAATCATATATTCAAAATTTGCTCTTCAACTTTGGTTGAGGGGCTTTTTTGTGGATTGTAAAAATGATTTGCATTGAGAATGATTATCATTTACAATGAAAAATGAAGCTTTATCCCCCATTTAGATCAGTTAGGAAAGTGAAGGGAGTTTTACGATGTTACATAATACCAAACAGGACACAGGAGAAATACTTGTTTCTCAATATAATTCCATTCTTGTAGGTCCAGATGCTACCGTCTATGCAGCAATTGTTTCAAGAGGGATAGTAAAGGTGGCGGAATCGGGTAAACAGGATTTGCTACTTGAGGGCTGGCCGCCTAATACCACAGTCAATCGACTGCAAATGTACAATAACACACTTTATGCTTGCACATCTCAAGGTTTATTCTTGTATCGCAATCAAGAATGGAAAGCAACGGAGATTCAAATTCCATGTTATCAAATTCGCGAGAATGGGGGATTTGGTTTTGCTGCTACTGCTTCGGGTTTATGGTGTGGATCCGGACACCAGTGGAAATGCTCGGCATTCGCAGGCAAGACTGTTTATGATTTTATTAGCTTACCGCATTTTCTGATCGTTGGCTTATCGGAAGGGATTTTCTTTTATAAGCGTGATACCTTTGACTGGGGAAAATTATATGAAGGTCATTCGATAACGAGTTTAGCTGTTTTCTATAATCAGTTAATTGCAACAACAGATCAGGGAGAATTCATTGTCGGGACTAGCAGAGATCATTTCGAAGCATTGCGTTTTGGAGAGATGTTTTGCCAGCCATTTAATTTCTAAAGGAAATGATGTATTCCTCTGTACAAATAAAGGTTTGTTCCGATTGGGATTCATAGATGGTGAGATTCAACTGATTTCAGTTAAAAATGATTGTTTAGTTGCAGATATTGATATTTATCAGGATAAGCTCTATATGGCTACTTATTTTTCGGGTATCCAGACTTTAGAGATCGGAGTTGTTTCCTGAACAATTCATCGATATACATTTATTGCTCATCGTCATCGTAAAATGATGATAGCCTTCCGCCGAATGAATTGCTAATGAAACTCATGAAAAAGCGTTATTCGTACAAAGCAATGAACAGTATCGGCAAACCAAGTTTATTTCCTATAAAATTCAAGCACAAAATTGCTCGAATAGTTATTTATTAATGAGGTTAATTATGTTGTTCGTGCTTGTTTGTGTTTGGCTATGAGAATGAAGCTAAGATATTGACGAAGGTTGACCTGTAGATCCATACTGGAGAAACTATAGCCTTTGTAGGTCCGTCTGGAGCAGGCAAAACGACCTTGTGCTGTTTATTACCGCGCTTTTACCAAATAGACTCGGGTACAATTACCATTGACGACATTGATATTAGTCAAATTAAGCTGGCTTCATTGCAGGGGCAGATCGAAATAGTGCAGCAGGATGTTTTCTTATTCTCCGGTTCCATTCGTGAGAATATTGTTTATGACAAGCTGAAAGCGACAAATGCTGAGATTTGGGAAGCAGCGATTGGCTGATAACCCTCCTAATAATTAAGATAATTAACCTTTTTTTCTGGTCGTCCCTAGTTGACAGGGACGGCTTTTTTTGCTGTGCAATTCTTCTTTTAGTTATTAATTTTCTGTAAAGAAATTTACCTTGAGACCCATTGACAATCACCATATATTGATATAAATTTGAGTCTATCGACTATATATAGACGTAATGGCCAGCATGATTTGTCGAAGAAGATTCTGATAGGAGTTGGGCGGTTTGTTGGTAGCTTATGATTCACGAACAGGCAATGTTAGTAGGTTTGTTGATAAATTAGCAATGCGTACTGTGAAGATTGATGAGGTTATCGCTATAGCGGAACCGTTCGTTTTAATTACATACACAACTGGATTTGGTCAAATACCAGATAAAGTTTTAGCTTTCCTACATAAGAATTACAACCAGTTAAAAGGTGTGTCGGCTAGCGGCAATCGCAACTGGGGAGATGGATTCGCTAAAAGCGCAGATCGAATTGCGCAAATGTTCAATGTGCCTATAATAAGCAAATTTGAATTGTCTGGGACATCATCAGATGTGGAATATTTTCGGAGAGAGGTGAGCGCGGTTGCGGTATATTGAATTAAATAATGAATTGATGCAAAGACATGAGAACGGATTTTTCAAGCTAGAGAAGGATCGCGAAGCAGTAGTGGTTTTCATGGAGGACGTCTATAGCAAAAGCAAAGCTTTCACGGATACGAAGCAAAAGGTAAACTTTATGATCGATAATGATTTTTACGAAAATCTTTATGATAAATATACATTAGCAGAGATTGAAGACGTCTATGCAACTGCCAACAGCTATGATTTTCAATTCCAATCGTACATGGCAGCATCGAAATTTTATACAGATTATGCCTTGAAGAGTAATGATCAGTCGACCTATCTTGAGCATTATGCAGATCGTGTTTCGATTACAGCACTGCATCTAGCACGTGGAGAGGTTGAGGTTGCTAAGACACTGACACGATCCATGATGGAGCAACGTGTACAGCCAGCCACACCTACTTTTCTTAATGCAGGCAAGAGCCGTCGCGGTGAGATGGTTTCCTGTTATTTACTAGAAGTGGATGATTCGCTCAACTCTATTAATTACGGATTAGGTACTTGTATGCAGCTTTCCAAGATAGGTGGCGGTGTTGCCGTCAATTTGTCCAAGCTTCGTGGCCGTGGCGAATCTATTAAGGGTGTAGAAGGCGCTGCAAAGGGTGTTATGCCGATCTTGAAGCTGATGGAGGATGCTTTCTCCTACGCGGATCAAATGGGCCAACGCAAAGGCTCTGGAGCGGCTTATTATAATATTTTCGGCTGGGATGTACTTGAGTTTCTAGATTGTAAGAAAATCAATGCAGATGAGAAGAATCGGATTAAAACGTTATCTATAGGACTAATCGTACCTAATCGTTTCTACAAGCTTGCTGAAGAGAATCAGCCTTTGTACATTTTTGCACCTCATACTGTATATTCCGCTTACGGCAAGCATTTGGATGATTTAGATTTAGATGAAATGTATGAAGAACTACTAGCCAACACCCTAGTGAAGAAAAAAATCATCATGAGTGCACGTGATATGCTAACCAAAATCGCAACGATTCAGCTAGAATCAGGCTATCCATATATCATGAATAAATCGAATGCGAATAAAGATCATGCGCTTAAAGATATTGGTACAGTCAAAATGTCCAATCTATGCACAGAGATTTTTCAACTACAGGAAGTTTCGGAGATCGGTGATTATGGTCAGCCCGATTTAATCCGTCGAGATATAAGCTGCAACCTGGCTTCACTGAACATTACCAATGTAATGGAGCATAAGAAGATCAAGGAATCCGTACATGAAGGAATGATTGCTCTAACAGCAGTCAGCGATATGACACGTGTTGCTAACGCACCTGGAGTTGTTAAAGCCAATTCCGAACTGCATTCAGTTGGGCTTGGTGCGATGAATCTTCATGGTTATTTAGCTAAAAACTTAATTGCCTATGAAAGTGATGAGGCTAAAGAATTTGCAAGAGCCTTCTTCATGATGCTGAACTATCATTCCCTTGAGAAGAGCATGGAAATTGCTAGAGAGCGAGATATCCGTTTTAAGGATTTTGAGCTGTCTGAGTATGCCAAGGGGACTTATTTCACTAAATATGAGCTAAACGATTATAGCCCAACAACGGATAAGGTTAAGGCACTTTTCGAAGGGATTCAGATTCCTACGCTTGCGGATTGGAGTAATCTCAAGCAGCTAGTCATGAAGCATGGCTTGTACCATGCATATCGACTTGCCATTGCACCTACACAGAGTATCTCCTATATTCAGAATGCAACCTCGAGTGTAATGCCGATTGTAGAGCAGATTGAAACAAGAACTTATGCGAATTCAACTACCTTTTATCCAATGCCTTATATGTCGATCAACAATTATTTTTACTACAAATCCGCTTATCAAATCAATCAGTTCAAGGTTATCGATCTTATTGCCGAGATTAGCACACATATTGATCAAGGAATCTCAACCGTTCTTCATGTAAATAGTGATGTGACGACTCGTGACTTATCTCGTTTCTATGTTTATGCTGCCAAAATGGGCTTGAAGTCGCTTTATTACACGCGTACGAACCATCTTACTGTAGAAGAATGCATCAGCTGTGCCGTTTAATAGGAGAATTTAAGCCAAGGAAGGAATAAACACAATGAATGTTAAATGGGAAGAAGCTCCTGCTAAAACAGCAGTAACCTTTAAAGCTGTAAACTGGAACAGGCCAGATGACGATTATACCAGCACGTTCTGGAATCAGAATATTATGCAATTCTGGACCGATGAAGAAATTCCACTTTCGGATGACAAAATGTCTTGGATAAAATTAAGTGAAGCGGAACGCGAACTATACATGAAAGTGTTAGGTGGCCTGACACTATTAGATACGATTCAGGGCGGCATTGGTATGCCAAAGCTGCTTGAGCATGTAGACGGCTTACAGCGGAAAGCTGTGCTTGGTTTTATGGGAATGATGGAGCAAATTCATGCTAAATCATACAGCAGTATTTTTACAACGCTTGCAACAACAGAGGAAATTGATAAGCTATTCAAGTGGGTAGAAACGAATCCCTCTTTGCAGCTAAAAGCACAATTGGTATCGGACTGTTATCAGAACATTAATTCTGCACGAAGCTTATTCATGGCGATGGCGGCTTCAGTTCTTTTAGAAAGCTACTTGTTCTATAGTGGATTCTTCTACCCGTTATACCTTGCGGGGCAGGGCAAAATGACTAGCAGCGGTGAAGTAATCGATTTGATTCTGCGGGATGAGAGTATACATGGACTTTATGTTGGAGTACTGGCTCAAGAGGTTTTCCGTGATTTAGATGCTGTTGAACAAAAGGAAGTTACTGCAGAGCTTTACGCATTATTGAATCGTTTGCACACAAATGAAGAATCCTATACCGATGAATTGTACAGCGGACTTGGTTTACAGGAAGACGTTAAGCGATTTGTGCGGTATAATGCTAATAAAGCATTGATGAATTTGGCATTAGATCCAGCTTTTCCAGAGGAAGAAGTTAATCCTATCGTGTTTAATGGCATCAGTACCCGTACTAAGCAGCATGATTTTTTCTCTAAAAAGGGGAATGGTTACGTACGAGCTATTCATGTGGAGCCAATTACAGACGAAGATTTCAACTTTAATTTCTAAGGGATTAACAGTAAAAGCCATTCCATATAAATCGTTCAATGCAAATTGAATGGTTTATTTTTTTCCAATTTAGTAGTGAAAGTGAGTGATATTAGAGATGTTAAGTCGGTTTTTTTCCTATTATAGGCCTTATAAAGGGCTGTTTTTTCTTGATTTTGGTTGCGCGGTTGTTGCAGGATTGCTTGAATTAGCTTTTCCGCTTGCTGTAAGTAAATTTATTAATGATCTGCTGCCCGGAGAGAATTGGCCGATTATCGTTGCAGCATGTGCGGGGCTTTTGGCTATCTATGCGCTTAACACAACCTTGAATTTTATTGTTACTTATTGGGGACATATGCTAGGAATTAATATCGAAACGGATATGCGTCGTAAAATGTTTAGTCAAATTCAGAAGCTAAGCTTTCGTTTTTTTGATAATCACAAAACAGGCCATCTCATTGGACGGATTACCAACGATTTGAACGATATTGGCGAGATTGCCCATCATGGACCCGAGGATGCTTTTATTGCAGTCATGACTTTAGTGGGAGCCTTCTCTCTGATGGCTTATATTAATTTAGAGCTTGCCTTATTGACGTTTATCTTAATTCCGGTGATGGCATGGCTGATCATTGTTTTCGGTGGAAGGATGACTAAAACCTATCAGCAATTGTTTGGTAATGTAGGTAACTTTAATGCGCGGATTGAGGATAATGTAGGTGGGATTCGCGTTGTACAATCATTTGCTAACGAGAAGCATGAGAAAAAAATGTTTGCGATCGATAACCAGAATTTTCGTGAAACCAAGCTGCTAGCGTATAAAACAATGGCAAAAAGTATGTCGATCAGTTATATGATGATGCGGCTCATTACCGTAATTGTGATGATTTGTGGAGCTTGGTTTTTCATTCGCGGCAAAATTAATATGGGAGATTTCTTAGCCTTTTTGTTGCTTTCGACCGTATTCGTTCGCCCAATTGAGAAGATCAGTTCAGTCATTGAAACCTATCCCAAGGGGATTGCCGGATTCAAACGTTATGTTGAAATTCTTGATACGGAGCCAGATATTGCCGATGTACCCAATGCTGTAAAGCTGAATAAGGTTGTGGGAGAGATCAACTTTAACAATGTGTCATTTGGCTATGAGAAAAGCAGTAAGATTCTAAGTAATATTGATTTAACCGTGCATGCTGGCGAAACGGTAGCTTTTGTTGGACCATCAGGAGCCGGAAAAACAACCATATGCAGCTTATTGCCTAGATTCTATGATGTGAATGAAGGCAGCATTACCGTAGACGGCATGGATATTAGGAATATACAGCTTGAATCTTTGCGTAAGCATATTGGAATTGTTCAGCAGGATGTATTCTTGTTCTCGGGTACGATTCGAGAGAATATCGCTTACGGAGATTTAAGTGCTTCAGAAGCAGAGATTTGGAAAGCGGCAGAACGAGCTTCGCTGGAAGATTTTATTCTCAAGCTGCCAGAAGGATTGGATACCATCATTGGCGAGCGTGGAGTTAAGCTATCAGGCGGGCAGAAGCAGCGTTTATCTATTGCTAGAATGTTTCTGAAGAATCCACCGATCCTGATTTTGGATGAAGCCACTTCTGCCTTGGACACAGAAACCGAAGTAGCGATTCAGAAATCACTATTCGAGCTCTCTGTGGGAAGAACAACCTTGGTGATTGCACATCGCTTAACGACGATTAAGAACGCAGATCGCATCATTGTAGTCAATGAGAATGGAATCGCTGAGCAAGGGAAACATGATGATTTAATTGCCGCTGGCGGGATTTATAGCAAGCTGCACAGCGCTCAATTCAATAAGTAATGATTAATAGCAAACCAATCAGTCGGACTAAGCATCCGCTGATTGGTTTTTTTGTGTTTAAGTAGGTAGGTTTTTACCGAGCCAAACTGCAGAAATGGAAGATTTAAAGCGTCAATACCGCTTTAAATCAAGCCATGCAGCAGAAAAGTAGGATTTAAAGCGTCGGGGCCGCTTTAAAACAAGCCAAGCAGCGGAAAAGTAGGATTTAAAGCGTCGGGGCCGCTTTAAAACAAGCCAAGCAGCGGAAAAGTAGGATTTAAAGCGTCGGGGCCGCTTTAAATCAAGCTATGCAGCAGAAAAGGATGATTTAAAGCGTCGGGGCCGCTTTAAATCAAGCTATGCAGCAGAAAAGTAGGATTTAAAGCGTCGGGGCCGCTTTAAAACAAGCCAAGCAGCGGAAAAGTAGGATTTAAAGCGTCGGGGCCGCTTTAAAACAAGCCAAGCAGCGGAAAAGTAGGATTTAAAGCGTCGGGGCCGCTTTAAATCAAGCTATGCAGCAGAAAAGGATGATTTAAAGCGTCGGGGCCGCTTTAAATCAAGCTATGCAGCAGAAAAGGATGATTTAAAGCGTCGGTGCCGCTTTAAATCAAGCCATGCAGCAGTAAAGGAGGATTTAAAGCGTCGAGACCGCTTTAAATCAAGCTATGCAGCAGAAAAGGATGATTTAAAGCGTCGGGGCCGCTTTAAATCAAGCTATGCAGCAGAAAAGTAGGATTTAAAGCGTCGGGGCCGCTTTAAAACAAGCCAAACTGCAGAAAAGTAGGATTTAAAGCGTCGGGGCCGCTTTAAATCAAGTATTCTTCTCAAACTACGCATTCGTGTTTATAAATCATCACACCAGCCCGCTGCTATAGAAGGATTATCTTAAGGTTAAGCAGAATTTATATAAATATTTTTACTTTTGGCTATCAATAATTCAACCTTTCTTCAGGAGATGCCTAACAAGAAGCTAATCTCATGTTATGATTGTTATAATCAATTAAAGGTTAAAGAAAGGGGAGATTGATTGTACTATGAAGAGGATTTGGGCATGGATAATGGCTCCCATTCAATACATCAAGCGCTCTTTTTATAGAAAAATGCTGCTTGCTTTCTTTGCCATTATTATCATAACAGTGACTTCACTAGGAGCAAATTTTTACTTTGAAACCTCGGATAGTATTAAACAAAATGCAATCTCAACTATGGAACGGACTACGGAGCAGGCTGTTCAAACCTTGCAACTGCAAATGGGCAATATTAAGAATGATGCCTGGAGTTTTTTTGGCGATGAAGAACTACAGAGACTAGTTAAGAATTTTCCGGAAAATTCAGATAAATTAAGCTATTTCGATTACAAATTTTCGATAATGCAAAATAACAATTCACTTATAGAAATTTTATTGGTCAACGATAAAGAAGGCAATGAACGCATCCAAAAAATCACTAATAAAAAGTATTACGAAGACAGGAACCTTTTTGCAAGTGAAAAGATAAAGTTAAGCCAAATTGCGTTAAAGAACAATGGAAAAGAAGCTTGGGTATTAACGGATATATATGATGCACAGAAAAAACAAACCATTCAATCCATCGCTTATACACAAGCCTTGAAGGATGTATATGCAGAACAGCAGCCGATCGTAGGCAATATGATAGTCATCCTATCCTTTGATAAGCTGCAAAGTTGGTTGAGTGCATTAAGGATACAAGATCACGGAGAGTTTTTTTTAGTCAATAAACAAGATAGTAGAATCATCCTTAGCACAGAGGCTTCGAATATCGGAGAGCCATTGTTTGAGGAAACAAATTTAATAGAATGGAATAAATACCATGAAGATCCTTATACATTCGTCAAGGATCAAAACCAGAAATCCTTGGTTGTTTATCGAAGCTTGCTCAATACCGATTGGATTCTAGTTGGGAAGGTTCCAGTTAATGTTTTATTAGAGCAAGTCAATGCTGTAGCCCAAAAAACGATCCTCATTGGGTTTGTGTGTTTATTAGCAGCTATGCTCTTGGCGAGTCTATTATCATCACGAGTATTGGTTCCAATTAGACGTTTACGAAAAGGGATGCGGCAAATTGAGCAAGGCAATTATAAAATTGCTGTGCCTGTAGAAACGAATGACGAAATTGGTTTTTTTGTTGCAGGGTTTAATAAAATGACTAGGGAAATTGATCGACTTATTGTAAAGGTTTATGAAACAGAGCTGAAGAAAAAAGATGCGGAAATCAAAGCGCTGCAATCACAAATCAATCCGCACTTTCTCTATAATACTTTGGGAACGATTGAAAGCTTAGCAGCTATCCAAGGGGATAACAAAAGCATTCGCGATATCTGTCATTCTCTTGCGCAGATGATGCGTTATAACGTAAATGGCGGAAGTTTTTCTACATTAGGTGAGGAGATTCAACAAATAAAGCAATATCTGATGATTCAGCAAATTCGTTATGAATCTCGTTTAACATACGATATTTGGCTGGAGCCAGAGCTTGAGTCCATGAGGATCCCAAAGCTGTTATTTCAGCCAATTGTGGAGAACAGCATTATCCATGGTATAGAGGGGCTGCGCAGAGGTGGCCAAATCTGGATTAAAGTTGTATCGCTAAATGAGCATGATGTAGTCATTAGTGTTAAGGATGATGGAATCGGGATGAATGACGAGCAGCTTAGCGTTTTACAAACAAATCTCAATGAGGTCTCAATGACTGATTTCTCTATAGACCGTCAGCGCAGCTCAATTGGTGTAGTTAATGCACATTCACGCTTAAAATTGATATATGGAGAAGCTTATGGTTTAACGATTGAGAGTCAGCTAGGCAGTGGAACTGAGGTATCCATACGGTTGATGAAAACAGTTGTTTAAGGAAGGAGTGAGTGGAATGACCATGAAGGTGCTTATCTTAGATGATGAAACGATTCAACGCAAAGGAATCATTGCCAAAATTCAAACCTATGCGTTACCCCTGATGATAATAGGTGAAGCTGGAGATGGCGAAGAGGGGCTGCAGCTGATAAAGCAGGAAATGCCTGATATTGTGATTACGGATATTCGTATGCCCGAAATGAATGGATTAGACTTTATTGAGCAGGCTTTGGAACAAAATCCCCAGATCTTTTTTATTATTGTTAGCGGTTACAGCGATTTTGAATATGCCAAGCGGGCAATGAAATATGGGATTTCAGATTACATTTTGAAGCCTGTTGATGAAATAGAATTACATCATGTTCTAAGCAAGGTCATTCTAAAAATTGAAGCTATGAGAAGAAACCTGGGGGTAATGAATAAACTAAAGCAGGACAATGAATTGAACCGAGAAAGCTTAAGAAAGCAGTATTTAACGAGAATGATTCAAACTTCCGGAAATGCTGTTTTTACTGCTGAAGATAACACAGATATTCAGCAAAAATACCCTTACTTTTTAGCGATCGTGCTTGAGCTCGAGTCTTTTAAGCTTCCGCATCATTCCTTTAGAGCTGGAGATGAGCATCTTATATGGTTTGCTGTTGAGAATATTATGTCTGACCAAATGAAACAGGCTAGCTGCGAAGGTTTTATCTTTCAGCATGCCATTCATCAAAATGAAATGGTTTACCTGCTGGGAGTAAGCCACTTAAATGAGAACCTTGCCATTAAAGAATGGCTTGCCAATGTGCTTCAAGGAGTGAATCGCTGTTTAAAGCTGGATGTGACAATTGCTCTTGGCAGCTTTGTCGATCAAATGGCATTAATGCAGCAGTCCTATCAACTAGCTAAATTATCTATTCGTAATAAAATGCTGAAGGGAACAAATCAGA
Organism: Paenibacillus psychroresistens; assembly: GCF_009728935.1. GTDB lineage: Bacteria > Bacillota > Bacilli > Paenibacillales > NBRC-103111 > Paenibacillus_AC > Paenibacillus_AC psychroresistens. The sequence goes on from NZ_CP034235.1 coordinate 3,155,565, forward strand.
TTTATGACTATAGCTTGATCCATGCTCAAGCAAGTTCGAGACATAATGTAATCAATGATCATGATGAAAGACTGTTGTTTAAGCTTTTATCGGATGGCAATGAAACCGCTCTCTTAGACTGGGTTGAACAACGTATTAAACAGCTTGTGGAAACCCCATCTTCTACTTATGTCCATTTGGATTGGTTTTGTGTAGATATGTATTTGCTTATGCGGAAGTTTCTAATAGAGAAAACCAAGGATACGGATTTATTAATCGGTGAAATGGACGATCTCCAGTTCTGGGTACAAAATTTATTAAGCTGGAAGGATGCTATTAAACAGATTAGTAAGCAAGTATCACAGATTACGGCATTTTTAGCTAAAAAAGCGAATTATCCCAGCAAGGATTTAATGGGTGAAATCAAACGGTATCTAGATTCGAATTTGCACGCACCCATTTCACTCCAGTTGATTGCAGATCGTTTCTACATTAATCCCACTTATTTCTCTAGACGATTTAAAGATAACTATGGTCAAAGCTACTCGGAATATTTGACAAAACTGCGACTAGATAAAGCATCAGAGTGGTTAATAGGCACTAATCTGAAGATTCAGGAAATTGCCGAATTAGTTGGGTATGAAGGTGCAGCATATTTTAGCAATGTTTTCAAAAAAGAACGTGGGTTTTCACCGAATGAATTTCGACAAAAGCATCAAATGGCTAAATAGGTTGAATTACTTATAGATAAAAGTAAAATTATTGTATTCATTACAAAATGTACCTACTATACAATTTAAATGTAATCAAAATTTAGTTAGGGAGGCATTTAAATGAAGTTGAAAAGTGGGGCGTTTAAGCTAGTAACCGTTTTACTTTCTTCCGTAATTGTATTGTCAGCTTGTGGATCAGGATCAACTGAGACCACTCCGGCAGCTAGTACGGAAGTAAGCGCAACAGCTAAAGCAACGGAAACAGCTAAAGCGACAGAAACAGCAGCACCTACGGAGGCGGTTACTGCGGCACCAGCAGCAGCTGTCGAAATTTCAGTTTGGGATCAACCTGCTGATGATGCTGCAGATAAAACGATTCAAGAGGAAACATTTGCAGATTTTAATGCTAAATACCCGAATATTAAGGTTAAGCATGAGAAATTAGATCCGATTAAATATCGGGATCAATATTTAGTTGCAATGGCAGGAGGGTCAGGTCCGGATGCATGGCATGGCGCAGCTTTTCCGGATGTTCAAAAGTATATTGCCAATGGATTTATCTTAGATATAACCGATCGCTTTAGTGCATGGGAGGATAAAGATAAAATCTTACCCTCGACAATGGAAGCTGGAAAGAAAGATGGCAAGTACTACGGCTTAGTGAGTGATGCTTACGTAATGACAATGGCATACAACAAGAAGCTGTTTAAAGAAGCGGGCATTGAAAAGCCGCCAACTACCTGGGAAGAGTTTAGAGAGGTTGCCAAGAAGCTGACAGATCCTGCTAAAGGTACGTACGGCTTCAACATCCTTGGTATGGAATGGGGCGATTGGTTTTTTGAATATTTCCCTTGGCAAGCTGGTGGAGATTTAACGGTGAAGAATGCCGATGATACAGCTACATTAACCTTTACTTCTGAGCCGGTGGTCCAAGCCTTGCAATTCTATAAAGATTTGAAATGGACCGACAAAGTGGTGCAAAAGAATGTCATCCAAAGCTTAGATGATAACCAGAAGGATTTTGCAGCAGGTAAAGTAGGGATTGAAATTGGCGGTGTAGATTGGTTTACAGGCAAGGGAATGAACATTCAGGATATCGGATTAATGCCCTTTCCAAAAGGGCCAGCCGGTAAAAACCCAGGCCAGGTTGGTGGAGCGTATTGGACGATAAATGCTAAGACTAGTCCAGAGAAGCAAGACGCAGCTTGGACCTATATCACCTTTATGTCTTCCAAAGAAATCACAGAGAAGAAGCTTAAATTCTCTGCTGAGAATGGCGGGTTTCCAAATTTGCTGCAGGTCCGTTCTGATATAGATGTAACTAAAATCTTCTCCAATATTCCTGAAGATTTAACGGCAGCGGTTACGGCAACAGCAGCTGATCCGCATTTAGAATATTTCTTGAAGGAAAGACTCAGTCCTTATGTAGTGGGTGCTGTTCAGAAAATATTGTTAGATGCCAAAGCTGATCCGAAAACAGAGCTGCAAAAAGCACAGGATTTAGCACAAAAGGAAGTTGTCGATAAATACAATGCAGATGTAAAAAATGCTAAATAATTACTGAATGAATAGCTGAATGTCGGGATTCCGCAGTTGGACTCCCGACATTTACCTTCAAGAAAAGGGTGATGATATGGAATTAATGATGGAAACAAAGCAAAAGCAGCAAGTAATAAAAACTAAGCGAAAGATTGTTATCCGCTGGGTGCCTATCTTATTCCTTACCCCTTCGATTATTTGTTATCTGTTATTTAAATATTATCCAACCTTCCGTATGATCTATATTAGTTTTTTTGACTATAACATTGGAAATCCACCGGGTAAATTTGTCGGTTTAGATAATTTCATTCAGAGTTTAACGGCAGCTACTTTTTGGCATGCATTTGGAATTACACTGATTTTTGCCTTATTATATTTGCTTTTAACCTTTTGGATTCCCATTGTCCAAGCGTTATTGCTTAACGAAATTCATCGCGGCAATGTTCTATTTCGCTTTATCTATCAAATCCCGGCTATAGCTCCTGGCGTTGTTACCGTGTTGATCTGGAAGTTTATGTACAATCCGGATTTCGGAGTGTTGAATTTTTATTTAGGCAAGATCGGATTGGGTCCTTATCTATGGTTAAATGATCTTCATATGGTGAAATTTTCTATTGTGATGCCATCTATTTTTGCTAGCTCGGGTATATCGATCCTGTTATATTTTTCGGCAATTCGTGCTGTATCACAAGAAATATTGGAAGCCGCTAAGATGGATGGGGCTGGACCTTGGCGAAGAATTACAGCGATTATATTGCCAAACATTCGATTTATCATTCTCATCCAATTTATCGCCTTTTTAACAGGGGCACTTTATACGTTTGATAACATTTATGTGTTCACACAAGGCGGTCCTTCCAATAGCACGATGGTAGCCTCGATTCTCGTATTCAACTCAGCATTTAATGAATTACGCTTTGGTACAGCAAGTGCGATCTCTTTCTTTCTATTCATCATTACGGCGATTATTACCTTTATTCAATTGCGTCTCTCAAGAGAATCTGACTAAAGAAAGGGGTGCATCCAATGACTAATAATAAAATTAAAGAAAAAGGCCAGCGTACAATGAAGTTTGTGGCTTACCTGATTACAATGATTTTTATTCTTGCCGCGCTATTTCCTTTAGTGTGGATGATTTCCTCCTCGATGAAGGATGAATTATCGATAACGGCTTATCCTCCAAAATGGTTGCCTGTCATCCCTGAAACCATTCAGATCACTTTGGATTATACAGGTCAAGAGGGGAAAAATGCTGATTTTTATGAAAAGGATGCGATGAAAGCAATCTGGTTTCCTTGGAAAATGAATAGCCGAGATTTAATTGGGGCTGTTAGTATCCAAGGGGTTAAAGATGGTCATTTGCTTTATAGTGCTAGAACGGCAGGTTATTCCTTCCGCTTTGCAGCCAAGTTCATTGTACCTTCCAGCCTTTTCAATCCTACTGGTATGGATAATAAGCTTCCAGAGATTCGCAAGCAAAAGCTTTCTTCGTTTAAATGGTATGGAGATAAGGGCAAGCCAATTGAACAAGCAACCACGAGCCCAGATTCTGAGATCGTTCAACATTTTCAAGAGTTTTATCAAACGACTGAGTTCGTGAAAGGCAAACCGCAGAGCATGGAGATTTCCAAAAGCTTTTGGAGCATATTTGACAGCTATCGGGCTGTTATCCTTAAAGGTCAAGCTCAATCAAGCAGCGGTTCATCCTATCTGCACTTCTTTTATAATAGTGCTTTCGTCACCCTAACTTCTATTGCGCTTCAGCTTGTTCTAGGGTCTTTGGCAGCTTATGCAATTTCGTTTACCATCCGTAGCAAAGCCATTCAGATGTGGTTGATTATGTTTTTTCTTGCTACATTAGCTGTTCCAGATATCGTGCTGCTTGTTCCACTTTATTTGACCATGAATCAGCTTCACCTGGTGAATTCTCTGTGGGGAATCATTCTGCCTCATACGGCATGGGGAATTGTTATCTTTTTATTCAAAGGATTTTTTGATCAATTGCCGCGCGAGCTGATGCAAGCTGCTGAAGTGGATGGCGCTTCGGATGTCAGGAAGTTCATTCAAATTGTGCTTCCGATGTCGATCCCGATTTTTACAGTTGTGACGGTGATGGTTTTCTTACCCGTTTGGAATGAGTTTTTGTGGCCTTTGGTTATTGCGACGGGCCAGAACAATTGGACGATTACTGTTGCTTTAAATTCGTTGCAAACTACAACGCCGGCTAACATAGTTATGGCTATCGGAGTATTAAGCATGGTGCCTTTATTAATCGTATTTGCCACCTGCCAAAAATATATTGAAAAAGGTGCTTCTTTTACAGGTGTGAAAGGGTAGATAAGCACAACATTAAATTAACTTGAGGGGATAATGAAAATGAGAATCACTAAAATCGAAATATTCCATGTCAAACCGCGGTTTTCCTTCTTGAAAATGTCAACAGATGAAGGGCTAGTGGGTTGGGGTGAAGCTATTGTAGAAGGCAGATCAAGAACTGTAGAAATGGCAGTTAAGGAGTTTGAGCCGCATTTAATCGGTCAAGATCCGCGGAGAATTGAGCATTTGTGGCAGGCCATGTACCGTGGGACCTTTTACCGAGGAGGGCCAATTCTATCCAGCGCCATAAGTGGAATTGAACAAGCTATGTGGGATATCCTCGGTAAATCGTTGGGAGTTCCCGTGTATCAATTGCTTGGTGGAGCTGTCCGTAACCGGATTCGTATGTATAAAGGCATAGGCGGCAGCTCAGCAGATGAAGCTTATGCGAATGCTAAGGAATGGCGGGAAAAAGGCTTCACAATGATGAAAACAGGAATTGATCAAATGGCGCATGTAATGGAGACGCCAGCTTGGATTAATCATGAGGTTGCAAGAATTGAAGCGATCCGTGATGCAATTGGACCTAATTGCGATCTTGGAATTGATTTTCATGGAAGAGTAAGCCCGGCTTTAGCGATTCGCTTGGCGAAGGAGCTGGAACGATTCCATCCTATATTTATTGAAGAGCCTTGTTTGCCGGAAAATGTAGATACCTTAGTAACCATTGCCCGCTCGACTACAATTCCCATTGCAACGGGCGAGCGGTTATTCACTAAGTGGGCATTCCGCGAAATTCTCGAGAAGCAGGCCGCTGCTATCTTACAGCCAGATCTTGCCCATTGCGGTGGGATTATGGAAGGCAAGAAAATCGCTGCAATGGCAGAAGCGTATTATTGTGGGTTCGCTCCGCATAATCCGCTTGGTCCAATCAACCTAGCTGCAAGTGTTCAGCTTTCGGCTAATGTACCGAATTTTCTTGCTCAGGAGCATGCTACTTTAGGGGAAGGGTATCTAAAAACTCCATTTATTGTTAAGGACGGTTATCTGGAGATTCCAACAGCTCCGGGATTGGGGATAGAAGTCGATGAAGATGCTTTGCATGACCAGCGTTATGATGGAGATTGGGATACGCCTCGTTGGTTTCATGAAGATGACGGTTCCGTGGCAGACTGGTAAATCAGACAGAGAGGAAGCCTGAATATGATTGGAAAGGTAGCAATAGTGACCGGTGGCGCGTCTGGCATAGGCAGAGGTATTGTAGAAGTACTTCTGCGGGAAGGCTGTAAAGTAATGATCGCCGATTGGAACGAGCAGCTGGGTGAACAGACAGTTCGTGAGTTATCAGTTAATGAAGATCATATAACGTTCATTCGGACCGATGTTTCAAAAGCAGACGACATTCAGAATGTTATTGATAGAACACTAGAAAGATGGGGGGTTCTTGATATACTGGTCAATAATGTGGGTACTCACTATTATCGGAATATCGAGAACGTCACACTTGATGAGTGGGATAAAGTAATCGGTACAGATTTAAGAGGACACTTTCTATTTGTTCAGAAGGTATTACCTCATATGAAAGCTAAACGCAGTGGTGCGATTGTTAACATTGCCTCCGTTCATGCCCTCCAAACCGCCAAGCTATTTACTGTATATGCAGCTATAAAAGGAGGCATTGTCGCGATGTCGAGAGCTATGGCATTGGAATGCGCTCCATTTGGAATCCGAGTTAATTCAGTCCTTCCTGGCATGACGCGAAATAATGGTGTAGAGGAACGTTTGAATAAGCTATCACCTGAATTAAGAGAGAGCAAAGAAAGGGATATGGCGTTTAACATCCCGCTTGGGCGAATTGCAGAGGCGGTGGAAATCGGGGAAGCCGTTGCATTCCTAGCGAGCAATCGAGCTTCATTCATTACTGGATCTTCTCTTGTTGTTGATGGAGGGGAATCCAGTCATTTGTAATGAATTTCAGGATTATGTTGACAATGATAATCATTATCATTTAATATGAGTGTAGGCTATTTTACTGCAAAGGGGACTCATACGAATGAGTAAGATAATTATTGTCTATGCAAGTATGACGGGGAACACGGAGCTAATGGCAAATGCGGTAGCAGCGGGGATTCAAGAATCCGGCGGAGTTGTCACGATGAAGGAAGCTTTTGATACAAATGCCAAGGAGCTTGAGCAATATGATGGAATTGTGCTAGGTGCGTATACATGGGGAGATGGCGAATTGCCCGATGATTACTTAGACTTTTATGATGAGATGGAAGATTTGGAACTATCCAATAAACCTGCCGCAGTATTCGGCTCGTGCGACTCTAATTATCACTCTTTTGGTACAGCAGTAGATACTTTAATTGAAAAGTTAACAGAACGTGGTGCTAGAATAGTCATTCCCGGTTTGAAGATTGAATTAACTCCATCTGATAAAGAAAGAGAAGCTTGCAAAGCATTCGGTAAACAATTTGCAACGATGTGTGTTCCCCATGGAATTGAACAATAATCCGTTAGCATCAGCGCCGATTAAGGATTACGAATTTGAAGAGTTGATGCGCTGTCCTTTCAAATATTATAAACGGCATGTTAAAGGTGAGAAGAGCAACTCGCTTCACTGGCGGCAAATGGTGCAATACGCGGTTAACCATGTGATTAATGATATTTATAGCTTGCCTGTTGAGGCAAGATCGCAAGCAAGAATTTATGAGATTATCCATACCCGTTGGAAAATAAATATGCGCCTGTTCGAATCGAAAGCACATTACAATCAAATTCTTGCCCATGTAACCACTGCCTTACTAGATCATTTCTCAGCAGATTTTGCTAAAGAACCACCGTTGTTTCTTTTTGAAACCTTCTCAACTTGGATTGAAGAGCTGCAAACAGAGCTGTCGATGATTTTTCAAGTTGTGGAGTGGTCTGAGCAAACTTTTGTAATTAAAAAAATATTGGTGGATGAGGATTCAGATGTTATAACGGTTTTTAAGCATATGGCGATTCTCTTTAGCCATAAAGCATTCGCTCGTCTGCCAAGTCGGATAGAAATTTTCTCTGTATTATCAGGTAAAACGACGATTATTGAGCCAAAAGGCACGGAGGATATTACACAAGCCATTGATTATTTATGGTTAACTCAACAGCTTCTGCCTACCAATCCATATCGCAAAACAAACTCCTTACTGGAATGCAATACTTGTCCTTTTAATGCAGAATGCCACTTTACGGAGGTGAAGCAGCTTGCAAGAGCTCTCTGAATACCGGTTTTCAACCATTGTCAGCTCAGATGAGGGCTATGTTTATGCGGGGACTTTCGGTCAGGGCATACTAAGGATGTCTTTAAATGGGAGCTGGCAAGTATGCAGCGAGGGATTGCCTGCGGATGTTACAATCTATCGTTTGCAGAGAATGGGTACTGAGATTTATGCGGCAACGGAAAAAGGTTTATTCATGCTCCACAACAACAAATGGCAGTCAGCGGGACTTGAAATTCCTTGTTATCATATAGTGGATAGCTGTAATACTTTTGCTATGACACGTTGCGGCCTTATGTATAGTGATGAAGGAGAATGGATGCCGTTTGCTTATCCCAATCGTTCTTGCTACGATTTTCTAATGACGCCTCAATTTCTTTTTATCGCCCTTTCTTCAGGAATTGCTTATTATGACATGCTGACAGGTAGCTGGGATGAGTTTGCATTTCAACATGCGGTAACCAGTATAGCTGTTTTTCGTAAAAGCTTGATCGGTGTGCTGGCAGATGGAAGCATGGTCATTGGCAATAAGAAAGGCGGCTTTATTACAGTTGCTTTTGAGGGGATGTTTATATACAAGCTTGCAACTTATAAAGGAAATGTATTTGCTTGCTCGAATAATGGACTCTTCAAAATCGTCATGCTTCAGGATCGCCTCATTTTGCAATCCTTAGGCATTCATTGTGCAGTTACTGATCTAGTTTTTGCTGAAACACATATGTTGATTGCTACGCTGAACCAAGGTATTCTGAAGAATTTATTAGAGGTAGAATAATAATGGATATCGAGTGTGAATTCCGGTCATTGGTTTAATGCAAATCCGATTGCTAACGGACTAATTATGGATGATGTGCTGAAAGCTGTCGTTAAATAATTATATATTCATAGAATGTATACAAACCGAAGAGAGATCTTCGGTTTTTTTGGTTTATAATAAAATAATGTTTCATTCATACTCCGTTCACAATCGACGTGTATAATGAACCAAGGAGTTAAAATACAGGCAGTTAAGAATGAGAGGATTATTCATTATGGCAAAAGGTACACAGCAAGCGGCAGTTGCAGGGCAAGAGGTAACTATTCGCTCAATCATCGCACCATTATTAGCAGTTATCATTGGAATGATAATGGTTATCTTAGATAGCACAATCGTCAATGTTGCATTACCCGGGTTGGTCACAACCTTTGACAGTACACTATCCACGATGCAATGGACTATAACAGGCTACACGCTGGCGTTATCTGCAGTTATTCCTTTAGCTGGCTGGATGACAGATCGGTTTGGGGCAAAACGGATTTATTTATTTACAATTGCCTTTTTTACCCTTGGCTCCTTGCTTTGCTCGTTAGCACAAACCCCGGAGCAATTAATTATTTTCCGGATTATCCAAGGGATTGGCGGAGGAATGGTAGCTCCAATTGGGATGGCGATGATATTCAAGCTTGCTCCTCCAGGTAGAATGGGAGCTGTTATGGGGGTATTGGGAGTTCCGATGCTTCTTGCTCCAGCATTAGGACCGATTATCTCGGGTTGGTTAATTGAATTTGCTAGCTGGCATTGGATTTTCTTAATTAACCTGCCAGTTGGAATAATTGGTGTTCTAGTCGGTCTTCGATACTTGCCTAATGTTGAACGTAAAACAGTACCTTCTTTAGATATCATTGGGATGATCCTTGGGCCAATAGCCTTCGCATCGCTCGCATATGGAGTAAGTGAAGGTGGGAGAGTAAGCTGGACTTCCACAGAGGCGTTAACTGGGTTAATTGTTGGTGGAGTTGCCTTAATATTGTTTATTATTGTAGAGCTTCGTCAAAAACAACCTTTGTTGGAGCTGCGTGTATTTCGTTCCTCCGATTTCACTCGTGGGATTGTAATCGCATGGATCACACAAATCGCAATGTTCGGTGCGATTGTCTTGATTCCGTATTTCTTGCAAAGCATTAGAGGATATTCATCCTTTCATACGGGTTTAATTATGCTTCCACAAGCTCTTGCGGCAGGAATATTCATGCCCATTGGCGGACGTTTATTTGACAAAATTGGTGCAAGACCATTGGTTATGACAGGGTTGACCACTATAACTGTTGCCTTGTTCTTATTGTCTCAGGTTACATTGGATACAAAGCTGTTCATGGTAATGCTTCCTCTGTTCTTAATTGGCTCTGGAATGGGTCTATCAATGATGGCAATTAATACGCATGTGCTTCAATCCGCTCCAAGACGTCTGGTTAGTCGGGTTACACCGCTAACAACGGCTGCTCAGCAGGTTATGGTTTCCTTTGCAGTAGCGGGATTAACCGGCTATCTTTCGACGAAAATCGCTGATCATATGGCCGCAGGGGATACTTCTGGCAATCTGGTTAGTTCCTCGGTAAACGCCTTTGGTGACACCTTTTTCCTAGCGGCATGTATTGCTGCAGCAGGTGCTGTTATTGCGATAATCTTGCGTAAACCCAAAACAAATGCTGCAGAAGAAGAGATGAAGGAAAATGCAGAAAAGGCAGATTCCGCTATGATGATGGGGCATTAAATGACAAGTAAGCTAACACTAAAGGTTATCAAATCATAGAGATCATGGTACACTTAATAGAATTCCGATCGAAACCGAGAGATTATTTGCTCTTTAGGTAGCGGTCTGAATTCTATTTTTGTAATAAAAGGAGTTTGTCCTAATGAGAGTTTTTATCGCTGACGATGAACCATTGGCTTTACGGAGTATGGAAAAGCTGTTGAAAGAAATCGAAGGTATTGAAGTCATAGGCAAATATCAGGATCCGCGCAAAGTTTTGGAAGCAGCAGCTAGAGATAAACCCGATCTGATTTTTCTTGATATAGAAATGCCGGTGTTAAGTGGCCTTGAGGTAGCAGAACGACTTTCCCAAACAGATCCATCTATCAAAATAGTATTCGTAACGGCTTTTAGTGAATATGCAGTTAATGCTTTTGAACTTAACGCTTTAGATTATTTATTAAAGCCTGTCCGTAAAGATCGCGTGATTAAAGCACTCCAGCGCATTAAAGATAATATAGACGCTCCTAGCCCAGTTCCAATCACTGCGGGTTTAATTCGGTTGCGCCTTTTTGACACCTTGCAAATTGAATTTCCCATGCAGGAGCCTCAGCCGATCCGTTGGCGGACTGCTAAAGCCCAAGAGCTGTTCATCTATTTATTGCAACGAAATGGACAAACGGTCCGTAAGGATACTCTGATTACGATAATTTGGCCTGATTATGAGCTGGAAAAAGCCTATACCAATCTCTATACCACCGTCTACCAGCTTAGAAAAACACTTAACCAACAGAATTTAAATATGCGCATTATGAGCGGTGATGAAGGTTATATTTTGGAAAAAGGCGAGATAGTGATAGATGTGGAAGAGTGGGAGATGGGCATTAAACAGCTTCTGCCAATTACAGAACATAACATTCAAGACCATCATGAAATCATGCGTTTATACAGAGACGCTTATCTTAAGGAATATGATTTTGAGTGGGCGGATAACGAGCGTCAACGATTGAGCTTGCTATGGTTCAATCATGCTGTAACAATCACAGATTTTTTAATGAATAGGCAGGATTACTCTGCTGCGATTTCGCTTTGCCATAAGATTCAAGAGCAGTATTCCTATGCAGGCTATAGTTATTTTACATTGATGAAAATCTATGCTGTTTTAGGTGACGGTGTTGCTGTAAAAGAACAATATGAGCGATTCTATAACTTATTATTCGATGAATTGGGAGAAGCTCCAGATACCTTTATGACAGAATGGTTTGAGAAGTGGAAACAATAAATATACTGGTAACGGGCAACAATAAATGATTCCATTCTGGCTTTCGAATGGAAAACAAATAAGTTGCCCGTTACCAGTATAGCTGTTCAGAATTTGTTCAGATACGGGCTGTATAGTGTGCTTTAGGCATGGCTTAAAGTGGGAGGCCCGTATGAATTCCCGAAAGAAAATTATCCTTATCTTAAGCATATTTATGATTGTTTTGGCCTTACGTATTGGATTTGTTGTATCCTCGCATCAGCCAAAGGGAATCTCCGCCATGCATGGTGAGCTGGATTTAAGAGAGTGGGAGCCTGATAAGGATGGAATTCAAAGCTTAAATGGCGAATGGGAATTTTATCGTAATCAGCTTTTACCCCCTGAGGAAATTTCTGCGCAGGCCTCTTCCGTAATGATGAATGTCCCTAGTAAATGGAATAGCTATTTTCAGGCAGATCACGAAACAGCTTATGGTTATGGCACCTATCATTTAAAGGTGCTGTTAAAACCTGTAAATCAACAAATTCTGGCATTAAAAATCACAAAGATTGGTACTTCTAATAGGATTTATGTGAATGGAAAAGAAATAGGGAATAGCGGTAAGCCAGCTTCAACAAAAGAGTTGACAGTAGCAGGAATTACACCCTACGTTGCTTTTGCTGTAATCGATGGACAGGCTGCTGATATTGTAATTCAGGTGGCTAATTTTGATCACGCCATTAGCGGTGGTATCCTCCAATCCATAAAGCTAGGCTCTACAGAGCATATTGTAGCTGAAACACGAAGAGATAATTTAAGTAATATGTTTATTAGCAGTACCTACGCGTTACTCGCACTCGCTTTTCTTATCCTCTTTCTATTTATCCGCAGCAAAGAAGTTCTAAGTATTGGACTTTGTGTGCTATTTACAGCGCTGTTTTTTGTAACTCAAGGGGGAAAGATGCTTTTAGTGGTCTGGTTTCCTACTATGGACTATACTCTTTACTCGCGAATTACAAGCCTTGCTGCTGCGGGACTTATTTATTTCTACGCCCAATATAATTATCAATTAAATCCTGCTTTAGCCTCTCGAAAGATTATAAGAATGCTGCAAGGCATTGTTGTTATTTATGGAATACTTTCCTTGTTTATCGATACTGCTATATTCACACTCTTCTCTGTACCGATAAATTTCATATTTATTGCTTTTCATTTTTATATCCTTGGCGTGTTGATTAAAGCTGTTCGTTTAGAAAAACAGGATGCTTCCTTACTGCTAATCGGGGCTTTAGGACTTTTCTGGCAATCCATTGAATTTTTGTTTGAATTTAATGATTGGAATGAGTTGGAAAAAAGCTCGAAATTGGGCATCTTAATTTTTGTGCTTTCTTTGACCGTTTTAATTTCAATTCGCGTATTCCGTAGATTTGCCGAAACCACGCGACTTGCTCAGCAGCTTGTCATTATGGATAAGATTAAAGATGAATTTTTGACTAATACTTCACATGAACTCCGAATCCCTCTATATGGGATCATTAATATTTCACAATCGATGCTGGATGATCGCGGAAATCAATTTACAGCAAGCCAGCTGCAGAACTTAAATCTTCTGGTAACCGTCGGACGCCGAATGGGTCATCTCTTGAATGATATTCTAGATATGTCGAAGCTGAATGAAGCCAAGATTCAACTTGATAAACAATATATAGATCTATATAGCTTGGTAAACGGACTAATAGAAGTTATGAAATTTCTTGTAACCGGAAAAGAATTAGAAGTCATCAATCAAGTGCCGCAGGATCTAGCACCGATAGAGGCGGATGAGCAGCGCTTGATGCAAATTTTATCGAATTTGTTGTACAACGCTATTAAATACACTCCAAAAGGTCGGGTTGTTATCCAAGCGGTTTCAAAAAAAGATTATATGGAAATTCAAGTTATGGATACGGGCAATGGTATTCCTTTGGAGCATCAAGAAGAAATCTTTCGTGGCTTTGTACAAGGCAGCTGGGAAGAAATCGATTATCAAGGTGGTGCAGGCTTAGGGCTCAGTATAAGTAAAAAGCTCGTGGAGCTGCATGGGGGGCGAATGGGAGTCCGATCCATTGTTGGTCAAGGGGCCACATTCTATTTTACAATTCCAATTACAACTAGTTTGATTGATTTAGCTGCAAGCAAAAGTTTAATTTATAATCCATATGCAGCAGCATCCTTAGAAAATACAGAGCGCATCGTACTTCAGACTGCTTTGCCGGATACACCTTCCTATATAGATTATGGCGGGGAAATGCATATCTTGGTTGTGGATAATGATCCGGTTAATGTCCACGTCATTCTGCAATTACTAGGCTCGGAGCAATATAGAATTACAACCATGTCTCGCGGGGAAGAAGTTTTAGCCCATTTGGTGCAGAATAAGCCTGAGTGGGACTTGGTTATCTTAGATGTCATGCTTCCACAAATGTCAGGCTATGAGGTTTGCCGAAAGCTCCGAGAATATTACACGCTATTTGAACTTCCGATTATTATGCTCACTGGACAAAGTCAGCTAGGAGATCTTAAAGCCGCGTTTGAGGCAGGAGCTAATGATTATACAGTTAAACCTGTTAATGGCGAGGAGCTTAAAGCACGGATTCGGACGTTATTGCAAATGAAAAGAGCAGTAATTGATCATATTCATTTGGAAACAGCACTGCTTCAGGCTCAAATTAAACCACATTTTCTATTTAATACCTTAAATACAATTGCATCTCTAGGCGAAGAAGATTCTAACCAAATGCGTGAGCTTCTGATGGAATTTGGCAATTATTTACGAGCTAGCTTTGATTCGAAGAATCTCAATCGTTTTGTGCACATCAGCCATGAAATGGCTTTGGTTCAATCTTATTTATATATTGAGAAGGTTAGGTTTGCGGAACGACTGCAGTTTGAGATTCTGTTTCCTGAGGATTTGGAGTTCAGGATTCCTCCTCTAACTCTGCAGCCTATAATTGAGAATGCTGTTCGTCATGGCATTATGAAACGGATGGAAGGCGGCAAAATCCAGATTTCAGCTATAGATTTAGGGGATGAGGTCAGGGTTACAGTAAGTGATAATGGAGTGGGTTTGACTGGAGATGAAATTAAGGCCGTATTAACTGGACAAATTAGCAACGGGGGAATTGGTTTACTGAATACCCACCGTAGGCTGAAGCATTATTATGGTTATGGACTAACCATTGAGAGTATCCCGATGCAAGGAACTAGAGTGAGTATGCAAATTCCTAAATTAAAATAGTAGATAGATGGATAGGAGCATACTAATGGATAAAGTAAATGCACAGCTTTCTGAGCAATTGGTAGGGAAACGATTGATTGAAAATGTTTATAATAAAAATGGACTTCTAATCATGAAGTCACAAACCATTCTAAATCGGATACATGTCCAGAATTTTTTAGCGCATCGGATTGATACTGCCGAATTGAATATTGAAACCATTGGTCCTTTTGGCAAGCCAAGCTCTCTACAGTTAAGTCAAGAAATGGATGAAGCTGTTGCTGTGGTTCGTGATGTTTTCAATGAAGTATTAAACTCCAAAAAATTACCGCTCACTGAAATCCGCAAATCCGTCATTCCCTTAATTCTTAAAACAGTTGAGCAGGAAAATGTATTCGAAGTTTTTGCAGCTTTGCAGGAAAAGGATGATTATTTATATCGACATAGCATTGCTGTGGGGACCATATCTGCACTTATCGGCAGACAATTAGGCTACAATGAAATCGATTTATTGCAGTTAACCATGGCTGCTGTCCTTCATGATATTGGTAAGCTTTATATTGCACCCGAATTACTGTCAAAACCAGACAAGCTGACTACAGCAGAATTCGAGATCATGAAACGACACACCATCCTCGGATATGAGCTTGTGAAAAAAACGATAGGCACTTCAAGCAGGCAGGCCTTAGTGGTGCTTCAGCACCATGAAAGGGTAGACGGTACAGGGTATCCGTTAGGCTTAATCGGAGATCAAATTGATCATTTTAGTCGCATAGTCGCCGTTGCAGATGTTTTTCATGCTATGACGTCACGAAGAGAGTATCGCAATCCTTTCCCATTCTATGAAGTATTGATGCAAATGGAGCAAAATGCCTTCGGTATTTTGGATCCAACAATCATTCGTATATTAATCAATAAAATCATGCAAACGATGATTGGCTTTGAAGTTATACTAACAGATGGAAGACAGGGTACAATTGTGTTGATTAATCCCTATGATGGGACTCATCCACTTATACATATAGATGATAACTTTGAAGATTTAAGTAAAAATAATAGCTTGCAAATTCAACAGATTTTACTTTGAATAGTTCAAATTACCTAAAAAATAGTAAAAGACACTCGTATACCTCGATCTAGGTGTAAAGGAGTGTTTTTTTTATGGATTTGTAGAGAAATGTTCAAAATTTAATCGAATTTGTTCAGTTTTTGTTCAGATTAAGATGTTATTCTATTATTCGGTGGGGTTCGACAATTCTTACCATTATATTAGTTATGAGGCAAGAATAATAGTTCTTAAGTTCTAATAATATAAGAAAGGATAATAATAATTTTTACAATTTATAGGATAAGCAAATATTTATTGATCCTTTAGAACTAAAAATGAAAATTTGATTATGCAAGAAACTACTAAATGTAAGGGGATAATCTTATTATGATGAAGAAGAAATTATCAGTTATTATGATTTTTATGCTTTTGTTTCAATTTGTTTCAGGAATATTTGCTACATCTGTTGGGGCAACAATTAATCCTAATACTTCTACCGGAATAACTGTTTTTACGCATGTATATGGTGAAACTGTATTAGGTCGAGATTCGATAGTTTATGTCACTACAAAAAATGAATCTGCTGCCTGGGCATTTAATGTCGGGATCGAAGTTGTGCTAGATGATGGATTGCAAATAAGTGATTCTCAAGCGCCAGCTCCAACAAGCAAGACAGGCAATTCTTTAGAAAAGCAAACAGCTTACTGGCAGGACATTAAGGATCTTGCTCCTGGAGAATCATTTGAGTTCCCTGTAAAAGTGAATTCATTGGAGAAATACAGAATACTTTCCAGCAAAGGATATGTACCTTTTAAAGCTGTACCTGAATTTGTTGTAAATGTTCACGCTAGTAAATTTCCACGTATTCTAAATGATCCGCCAAATGAAGTCAGTGCTACTACGACTCAAATCTTAAAAATCATGCCTTTTTCAATAATAGTGACGAACCCTAGCAAGCAGCTTAAGGGAGCTAGCGGATCTGTAGAGGTACAATCATCACACCCGAGTGAGTGGGGGGCAGGGAATTATGAATACAATATAGTGAATAATACTCGATTTGAGACAAAATTCAATTCATTGACAAGTTTATTGGGTGGAAGTCTAGAAGCGTATAACTTTACGGATACACAACCTACAACAGTTAATAAGATGGAAACAAATAATAAACGTTCTAGCCAATGGGTAAATTTGTATGTGCCTGAGAATAGCGATAAATCACTAAAGTTTAAAGCAGCGTTTTTAAATAATGATACGGTGGATAGTGATACGGACAATGATGGAGCTATTCTTACTCATGGCGCAACAGTCTCGAATACAATTCAATATAATGCAACTGTTGATAATATAAACTTTATTAGTAATGCAGATATTCCAAGTGCTAATATCGAGTACAACTCTACTCCGATGGATATTATTATAGATAAATCAGTAATTCAAACTTCAACACATTATGCAGATACTTTGGAGTATACGTTGACCATAACAACAAATGAATACTATCAAGCGGATACTGTTGTTGTAACAGATATCATTGGCGATGGACAATCTTTTGGCAGCTATGTACTTCAGACTGGCTTAATAGATGCAACTAATCCTGCTCCAGCACCTAATCCTGTTGCAGCTAAAGCTAGTGATGGAACTACAACATTTACTTGGAATATTGGTACAATGCTGCCTAAGAAATCGGTCACGTTGCATTATACAACTACGGTCGATAATACTTGGGCTGGCGCTCCATATGCACCCAATTCAATATATGCAGGAGATAACATTCACAACTGGTCAAAAGTAACTGCGCATACGGTTCCATCAGGCATAGTAAGCGACAGTGACTCGACATCAGTTCCAATTGCAGTTCCAAAAATTACTGAAGAAATAACAAGTGTCGCAGATGCAGCATTTGTTACTCCTATTACTAGTGAATTGGCAAAAGCAACTGTTGGCGATAAAGTGAATTTTAGAATAACTTATGATGCATCGAATGTCGATGCCAAACAGCATGAAGTTGTCGTATATGATTACCTTCCGTTAGGCACATTGCCAGATAATGCAGCAGTACTAGCAGGAAATGGAGAAGATGATGTAGCTGATTTAGTAGGATTGGACTTGAATCTCGTTAAGCCTGAATACATTGCCGATCTGCATGCTTTAGTTTGGACACTTGATGACGTGGATGAGTTGATGACACTTTCAGTAGATGTACCCGTTGTTGTCATCGATGCTACTGATTATGTGAAGCTTGATAAAAGTGAGCAAAACTTAGTCGTATTATCCTACAAAAACTCGCCTGGACGAATCAAGAGTGAACGAGATACCGTGAAATTGCAATACGTGGAGCCCTATATTGAGCTAAGTCGTAAGATTAATACAACTATAGTTGATTCGAGTTCAGTTACAGTAAATGGTGGACAGAGTGTATTAGTTTCGGTTTATTTAACTAATAACTCAACTACTTCAACTGCTTTTAATGTAAAATTTATTGATACATTGCCTCCTGAATTGGAGAATCCATCTAGTGTTAGTGATGGATCAACGCCAAACCTTAACAATATTGCTTTTAATGAGATTCCGTCTATTGCTCCTGGTCAGACCATTACATTTAGTTACAGAGCAACTGTTATCAATCCAATCGGTGTAAGCAAGGAAATAAGTGAAAGCTCGAAATGGGACTATTATAGTCAATCCGGCCATAAAGGAAGGCATTATATCGATCCCACGGATCCAAGCAATATCACAAGAGAAACCTTACATGTAACAATGAAAACGGAGGACGTTGCAATTACAAAAACGGTTGTAGATTCAACATCTCCAACTTTTGGTGATAGTGATGTTCAAGTTGGAGATAAGGTTGTCTATAAAATTATCGTTACTGTCCCAAAGAATGAAGTGATGTATGATGCGTTTATTACAGATGATATTCCAGCTGGACAGACCTTACTGAATGTGTATGCAGTAAATCAATATATACCATCCAGTCATTCTGGAACACCATTGTCCAATACGACATATTCCCAATCCGGAGCTGCAAACACATCGGAAATAGTAAGGATTCCACAATATGGCGCGTCTCTTCCGCAAACACTTGGGGTTAGCGCCTCAACACCAACTTATACTTATTTTATCGAAACCAAGGTTGTTCGCATCACAGATGATTCGGATCAAGAAACTCAGAAATCCAAAGCACAAATACATTGGAAAGATCAGATTTCGGGTGGAGATCCACGGAGTAAAGAATCCTCCAACGCTCAGGTTATTGTATCTAAACCAAATTTAAAAGCGACAATTACTCCTCTTAATGCCGATATGGAAAAAGGAGAAACGCAAACGATTATATTTAAGTTGGAAAACATTGGAACAAGTGAAGCTTATGATTTTGTACCAACGATAAAATTGCCTGCAGGGTTTAAAGTAGCTGATTTAGCTAGTACATCTCCTTTATTGGAAGATTCTGATGTCTCTGGAAATATCGATGACGGTTTTACACTTACTTATGATATTCAAAATTTAGCAAAAGCAGCAAGCACTACCTTTTCATTCCCGCTAATGCTAGAACAAGTGAAGGGTTCAGGCTCGAGCCATCATGTAAATGGAGCGTCGGGAGTCTACTATTCGACTCATTCAGCATTTGTTAATAACAGCACGGATGAGAATGAGAAATTTCCTACTGCTCCTGCATCAAGCACAATTAAAGTACCTGGACTTCAATTGACTAATAAGATCATTGGCACAAGCAATGGAATAAGCCCGGGGGATTTAACACAGATTCGCCCAGGAGATTTGCTTGATTATGAGTTAGAAGTAATCATTCCAGATGGAACTAATGCTTACAATCTAATTGTTGAGGACACTTTGCCATCGCTTGAAAAGTTCGATTTAATAGGGACCGACTTAGATGGCTCAACACAAACTGTTTCCTCAACAACCTATAAATATACCTTTATTGGGGAAATTGACGCATCAGGGTCAGAGAAGAAGAAAACAATTGTTTTACATTTAAGGGCCAAAACAGATGGTTCTTTTGCAAACGACACTGAAAATGCAACTAGCTCGGCTACTGCTAAATGGGAGACGGCACTTTCAGGAGGTAATCTTTTGACAACAAGTCCTGAAAAAACCAACACAATAGCTGTGATTCGCCCTATACTCAGTATTAGTGCAACTCCAGTTATAGGCAATCCACAATTTGCAAGTAACAACAAAACGATAAACATACAGTATCTGCTTACTAATACAGGAGCAGGAAAAGCATATGGAACGAATGTAGAAGTTCCCATTTTACCTGGGCTGTCTGTTGTTGAGAGCACAATTAAATCAGCGGGTACAGCTAGCGGCAGTTTAATTGAAGCAACTGGAGGATCAGGCGGGAAAGTAGTTTGGAACAATCTCACTGTCAACGGAAATAACAGCACACTCGTATTATCATTTGATGTGGAGTTGTCGGCTAATTCTCCAGTGCAAGGCGCGGGTATTACAGAGCTTGATCTGATAGCTGCATTGAAACAATATAAATCAATTGCTACCATTTCAGGAGATCAACATGCTAAAACATATATGCCTAATGAACATGCTACTCATACTTTAACTGTAGCTCCGCTTACTCTTGATGTAACGGTGACAGCAAACACATACATGCCAGGTAATACAACGAAAGTACGTCCAGGCGATCAACTGACCTATAGGATCGACTTAAATACGACAGATAACAGTACCGTTTATCATCCTATTTTAAATTTGACAGGCTTAGTAGATCAAGTAATTATCAGTGTGAAACAAGGCAACACTACAATTCCACTAACTGAGAATATTGGTTATATCTTATCAGTTCCTGTAATTGGTGATTCACCAATCTCAGATGACTCTAAATTGACTGTGGTAACAAGGGTTAATACGAATACGAACTATAGTAATCCACACGATACTTCCTTTAAGCCGACAATTAGCTATAAAACTGCAGACACGAATGATAGCGATAAGCTAGCAACGGTTTCGCAATTGGTACAAACTGTTGTTGAACCTGTGTTGACACTAGAAATCACTCAAGATAAGCCTGATCTTTCCACTCCAGGTGAGGAAGTTACTTATACTGTCACTGTTGGTAATGCTTCAGGGAATAGTGATGCTTTTAACGCTAATCTAGATCTAAGTGTTTCTTCAAAGATTTACTTGTCACATGTAGCTTTGGCAGAAGTCAATGATATCGTTACTTCAAATAGTGGTCCTACAGGAAACGGAACAATCCATTGGATAATTGGATCTATTCCTAAAGGCAATTCAGCAATTCTGAAATTCAAAGCTGCTGCTAAAGATGCAACAACAGTAACGACGGCTATTTATGGTGAAGCCAAATTAAAGGAATATTATTCAATTCCAGGCTCTGTACTACCAGGAGATGGAGGGAAGAAGTATACATCGTTACTTACGAATACAGCAACCGGGGTAGTAAAAGGTACACATGCATTAGATCTTACTCATACCTATTCGATCACTGCGGGCAAATCACAAGAATTTCCGCATACATTGAAAAACAATGGTGCAGGTAGAGATACTTTCACCTTATCGCTTCAAAATGGGATCTATCCTACAGATTTGTTTGCAGGGACGGATATGGTCAATCCAATTGCCAAGGGCAAACTGGATGAAGGCGTTTGGAAATGGGAGATACTTAACCTAGGTTATAGCAGTAATGGAAACAGTACTGGCGAAATTGTTGTTGATCTCGCAGCTGGAGCTATTATAACGCTGAAACTTGTTGTGAATGTACCTGTTACAACTCAATATGATAATCTTGCTAATACGACTGTTCTACAAGCTGTCAGCAAATACCATATATCGCCGATAAGTGTTGAATCTGTCAATGACACTCTTACCGTAACAGGTACTCCATTAGACGGTTGGGTCGGTAATCAACTGCCATTAGGACCTCTCGCGCCAAGAATTCATAACCCAGCAACAAGCAATGATTGGATGCTTCCTGTATTTGGGCAATATGATTCAATGACCCTGCAAGCTGTAAGTGCTGTTAACGTTAAAGCAGTAGTAGCCATTTATACGGTTAACTCGGAAGTAGTTGAAACAAAATTAACACTGGTTAATCCTAATTTTGTTGATGTGGGATATAAACAATGGACAGGTGTCTCGCGTCTGCCATTCTCAATAACAACCGGAACATATGGCACTATTTATAAAGCATACGATGCTGTAGCTGTTCCAAGAGTAGAATTGGAAACAGACACATATAATGACGAAGCTTTAAGTGTTGGCGGCAATAATAAGTTTAAATTACGCCAGAGCTTAACGGTTGAAGGAACTATAACGGATTTGAGTACGCATAACAATCTTGCAGGAGCAAAGGTTGTACTGTATGATCCGCTCAATAAAGTGGTTGTGGCTACTCTTCTTGAAACAACCAGCAATGGACATTATAGTTTTTCCAATATAAATGTTGGAGAATATGAGCTACTTGTAATAAAATCGGGATATTCTCAAACAACGAAACGTTTCTATGCTTTACCGGAAGATGACACATCGAATACTGTAATTGTCGATGCAGCACTCTCGCCATATAAGATCACAATGACAGCAAACCCTTCGACAATACTTGGAGATGGCGTTTCGCAAAGTATACTGACTGCGATCGTTTCTGATAATGAGGGGAATGCGCTTGATGGTGTTACAGTTACATTTACAGCCCCTAAAGGTACCTTCTCTTCAACAAGTAATGGAACGTTTGTTGCAGCTTCCATAAGTGCTATAACGGATGAACACGGGATTGCGCATGTACAATTCAAATCAGATATAATTGCTGGAACTGCATCTGTTCGATTCCCAGTTAATGCAGATGTATCTGACCCAATAAATAATTTGTATGCTAATGGACAGATCATCGTCACGTTTGATCCTGGAGCAATTGTCGGTATTGTTACTGAAACTTTAAAAGACGAGAGTGGCAATCTTATCTCTAAGCCAGTTAAAGGAGCAATTGTTACGGTTTCGAAAAAAGAAGGCAATGAAGTAATATTCTCTGCCACAATGACTACAGCTGAAAATGGAGCTTATAAAATCGCTATACCAGTAGGTAACACGGATTACGATGTCGTTATCACGAAACCAATACTGGTAGGGACTCAAACAAAAATGGTAGATTTTCCACAAGTAGCCCATGCTGGAGCGATTATTGCCGGAATCTATAAGGAATTCCCTGCTGAGAAAACAGGAAGTGGCTTATTAATTTTCAAAACGCAATCCGGAGAAGAAACATTGCTTGAAGTTGCTCTCGCGCAAAGAATACAAGGGTATTTAATTAAAGTAATCGATCCGTCATTGCCACAAGAAGTTCCGATTCCAGTGACAATTAACGATAACGGGACATTCAATGCACCGAACCTGGATCCGGGAACTTATCAATTTGCAATCACATATAAGGATGAAAACGCACATGAATTGATTTTAGGAAGTAAGTTACCGACGATAGTTATCGGTAACAATGGAGCTTTAATTGGAGAAATGAACATAGCTCTTGGATTAATCGATCCTTATGGTACAGTAACAGATATAGATACTGGATTACCAATTGCTGGAGCGCATGTTACGCTATTTTATGCCAATACTCCAAGGAATCTTGCGAATGTAACAACTCCACCCGTAGGACAAACTGAATCGCCAATACCGGGTACCTTAGTTCATGTACCGCAGATTCTTTCATTTGCTCCATTTGATAACTTAAGCCCAGAGCAAATTACTTTGATTGACGGACAATATGCTTGGATGGTTTATGACCATACAGACTATTATGTCGAAACTACTAAACCAGGGTATTACTCCAATACGAGTGGAACTCTTAGTGTAGACGGTGCAATCGTTAAATATGACCCTAAGCTGAAAAGAATTCCATCACCGGCAGCACAGCAGGAAGACGCAGTCGCTCCAGTCGCTCCAATCGTTCAAACCCAAGCAGACTTAGCTGTACAGCTTCTAAGTGATAATGCTGCTTATCCTGAGGAAGGCATCGTTACATTTACAATCAATTATCTGAATAAATCAGATGTGATTGTTAAAGGTGTTACAGTTAAGGCTCAAATTCCACAATATACAGATATATTAGAAGCAGCAGATGGAAAAGTTACAGGCTCTGAGATCACTTGGAAAATTGGCGATCTAGCACCTAAAGCATCAGGAACGATTGTTTACAAAGTAAAAGTTAAAGCTAATTCATTGCCACAAGCTGAAGTTAAAGTAACAAATGAAGCTACCATAGCTTCAACTGATACTTTAGTGAATCTTGAAGATGATAAATCACCACTAAGTATCTTGTTATTCACATCACGTTTTGGTGATCAAGGACATGAGCGTTACATTAAGGGTTATCCAGATGGTAACTTTAAACCTAATCGTGCGATTACACGTGCTGAAATTGCAGCTATCTTCTCACGAATTATGGATTTACAGAGCACAGTAACAGGTGAGAAATTCTATACAGATATTACAGCAACCTTCTGGGCTAAAGAATACATTGAGACAGCAACAAGAGTTGGGTTGTTCACAGGCTATGAGAATGGCGGCTTCAGACCAGATGCTCCAATTACACGTGCCGAGTTAAGCACGGTTATCTTCAGATATTTGAAACTTACAGATCGTGCTCCAATCAAGCTAGACTTTACGGATATTGAAACACACTGGGCGAAGAATGCCATCGAAGAGATTTTCCGTTATCACATTATTACAGGATACCCGGATAAAACCTTCCGTCCTGGAGCAGATATGATTCGTACTGAGGCTGTTACGATGATCAACCGATTGTTGAATCGTGGTCCATTGTATGGAGCTGAAGTAAGCTTTCCAGATGTTAATGCTACACACTGGGCATTTGGTCAGGTTGAGGAAAGTGCCATTACTCACGAGTACAAACGTTTTGATAATGGTTCTGAGCAGATGACTAAATATATTCCTGAGCCGCTTTGGTAGAATTAAAGTAAAAGTATAACTTAAAGCCTGAATTCACTTAGAAATTTAAGTGAATTCAGGCCTTTCTATTTCTCATACAGAGGATATTCTTGAAAATAAGTTTGAAAGCTCTTTTCTTTTTACACTCACTCGTTATTAGTTGCGTTTAGCAATTTTTCCAGCGAATTGACCATGAAGGGCATGTTGAAACTGATCCAATTCCAGAAAATCATGCGGGAATCCCAGAGAGATACTACTGGCTTTGGCTAACAAATCCATTTGTTCAGGTGTCAACTCGAAGGTTAGGCAGTTTAAATTATCTTTGATCTGCTTTTCCGTTCTTGCCCCGATAATCGGGATCGGCGTCCCATCCTGCTGCCTGATCCAATTGAGGGCTATTTGGGCAGGAGCTCTGCCAATCTCTTGAGCAATGCTTTCGACCGTTTCCAGAATGGAGCGGTTTCTTTCCGAAAGACTTTCCCCAATAAAATCAACCCGTTTCGAGTCCTGAGGTCTGCCTCCTTTATATTTGCCGGACAAGATACCGCCACCTAACGGGGCCCAGGCGGTTACCCCAATGTCCAATGCTTTTGCCATGGGGATTAACTCGCGCTCCGCCTCCCTTTGAACCAAGCTATACGACACCTGCAATCCGGTAAATGGGGTCCAACCGCGCAATTCCGCCATTGTATTGGCTTTTGCGACAATCCACGCCGGAGTATCGGAGATGCCGATGTAGAGGATTTTTCCAGCTCGTACCTGGTCATCCAATGCTCGCATAACCTCTTCAACAGGTGTCATAAAATCCCATGCGTGCAGCCAATACATATCAATATAATCGGTTTTCAACCGTTTCAAGCTTGCGTCTAGAGACTGAACTAGGTTTTTGCGGTGATTTCCTCCACCGTTCGGGTCCTTCGGGTTCATGGTCAGTGAATATTTCGTGGCGATGACAAGTTTCTCTCGTTCTGATGCGATAAATTCCCCAAGGAATTCTTCGCTCTCGCCTCCCGTATATTGATTGGCTGTGTCAATCAGATTTCCTCCTGCCTCAACATAAGTGTCAAAGATTTTTCTGCTTTCCGTTTTATCTGCTCCCCATCCCCAGCTATCTCCGAATGTCATCGTACCCAAAGCGATGTCCGAGACCCTTAAGCCACTTTTGCCTAGTAATTTGTATTCCATTTGACTTCACTTCCCTTTCAATTTTTAAATCTCCTCTCGTACAATTCAAATCCTACACCCTAAAGTTCACTTTAGGTCAAGCGATTATTTTTAAATTCTGTTTAGCGTAAAAGTGTTTATCGATATAAGTTCCAATCTTGGTTTATTGTTGTCTATGGAGTATATTCTAAATAATAAAGAACAACATGTTTCGATTAATTCATTAACGGGAGGTGGATCACATTGAGAATGAACGAGGAATTAACAATCGGCCAGGTGGCAGAAAAGACGGGTTTGTCCATCCCTACCATAAGATATTATGAAAAAGAAGGTATTCTGCCGTTCATCAAAAGAAACGAAAGTGGAATACGTATTTTTGAATATGAGGATATCCAGTGGATCAATCTTCTTAACTGTCTTCGCAATACGGGTATGCCAATAGCTCAGCTTAAAGATTATGCGGATCTTACTTTACTAGGCGACCAAACTGGTGAAAAACGTTTGGGAATTCTTGAGAAACAAAAAGAAAAGATAGAAGAACAAGTGAATACATTGAAGTCTCACATCGATCTGCTCAATCTTCAAATGGAGTGGTACCCTAGATTAAAAAAAGAAAATGTTCAATTTGATCAAGCAATGAAAGCGTGGTTAAAGGAAGGTAAGTTACCATCTGACCAAGAGTAAACTCTAATACTTTTTTATCTTTTAACACCTATATCATCCTCGTTTGGACACCCCATAAACGTGTGATATAATAAAGGTAGTTTTTGGACCAATTGAAGGAGTGATTAAACATGTCTCAAGAATTAGCAACATTTGCTGGCGGTTGTTTCTGGTGTATGGTTTCACCATTTGACGAGCTTCCAGGCATTATAAAAGTAGTCTCGGGCTATACCGGTGGACATAAAGAAAATCCAACCTATAAAGAGGTTTGCTCCGAAACGACAGGTCATAAAGAAGCGGTGCAGATTACGTTCGATCCAGCTATTTTTCCATATAAAAGGTTGCTTGAACAATATTGGGCTAGTGTGGATCCAACTGATGCAGGGGGTCAGTTTTTTGATCGTGGCGAATCCTATGGGACTGCCATTTATTATCATGGTGAAGAACAACGCGTTGCAGCAGAAGCATCTAAGAAGGCTTTAGAGGAAAGTGGACGGTTCACTAAAACAATTGTGACTCCAATTCTGCCAGCAGTCACTTTCTACCCAGCAGAAGACTATCATCAAGATTATCATAAGAAAAATACAAGCCACTACAAGTCTTATCGTCAGGGCTCTGGTCGCGATCGTTTTATTGAAAGCCACTGGAATTCGGAGAAAGATAAAGAGCTATTAAAGAAGAAACTCACTAGAATTCAATATGAAGTCACACAAAATAACGGTACAGAGCCTGCATTTCATAATGAGTTCTGGGATCATAAGCAAGCTGGAGTGTATGTAGATATTGTTTCTGGAGCTCCTTTATTCACTTCATTGGATAAGTTTGATTCAGGCTGTGGCTGGCCGAGTTTCACAAAACCAATGATTCCTGAAACGGTTGAAGAAAAAGTGGATCGTACTCACGGTATGAAGCGAGTGGAAGTACGCAGTGCGGATTCTGATTCTCACCTTGGTCATGTTTTTAATGATGGTCCTGCTCAAACAGGTGGATTGCGTTATTGCATCAACTCTGCAGCCTTACGGTTTGTTCCTAAGGAAGAGCTTGATAAAGAAGGCTTGGGCAGCTATTTGCCTTTGTTTAATTGATGGTTTAACTACCTCGAAACCACTTATCCAATTAAGTGGTTTTTTTGGTTTATACGGTGGGTGTTTATGTATTATAATAGCTAAGAAGCATATAGGAATGGAGTTAATAGGGAATGAAAACTTTTTTTGGACAGATGAACCAAGGGCGTGAACCAGATCGTTCGGGCAGGTGGATTAAGCATCGGCAAGAGATCAAGCATTTGATTCAGAGCAGTATAGGCAAGCTTGGTCCGAAGGATGAAGTGATTATTCTGGGGGCAGGTAATTGCGATGATTTTGATTTGGAGGACTTGGCAAAACGATTCCATTTGATTATTCTGGCAGACATTGATACAGATTCCATGCAAAATGCGGTTAAAGCGTTGGATCCCCAGCTGCAGCTTAGTATAAAGTGCTTGGATTCCCTTGATTTTACAGGCTTGGACCAGGTAGATTTCTATGCTCGATTTCAAAGCTTACTGGATAATCAAGCACCTGCGGCGAGATTGATTACTTTTTTTAAAGAGATTTCTAGAGAGGTTGGGTTAAAGCCTGTTCTAGCGCATCTTAAGCAACGGTTTGCTGCGGTGATTTCATCAGCTGTACATACACAGTTATTTTATCTTCATGCGCTCACGGTATTTGCTATTTATGCGAAATTGTATGCAAAAAATGATGTGAATCAGATTGTCGATGGTATGGCCGAATTGAGAGATTTTCTGTTGCGGCAATATAATGAAATGCTCTTCTCATTAGCCCGGCCAAATGGCACAGTTATTATGTGGACAGATATCGTTCTGCTTGATGCACAAACTGAATTTATCAGAGAAATGCTCTATTCTTTGACGACTGAAGCAGAAAGAGTTCAGTTTATGGTGCGAATTATGGGGAGCTATGGAATTGAATCCGCCGTACTTGCTTTACAGGATATGCATGATAAAATGGCAGTGGATGGCAAGCTTCTCCGCTCATGGATTTGGCCGTTTAATGCAGAGAAGCAATTCATAACTGTTGGTATTTCGGGACGAGCTAGTACGTAGAGAAATTAAGATTTCTTGCGTTTTGGCTTAAAGCGTGGAGCTAGGTAGTTTCGTTTGCGATCCCGATAAAAGGTCCAACCACCAATAAAAGCAATTCCGATTGCAAATAAGAACAAACCAAGAATCATTTTGCCCCAGAGCACATGAGGGTTAGTGACGGGATCTCCAAATTGCGCGAAAAAGGCATCCTTCATTGCCAGAAAACCATAGGTTGCTGTCACTCCAGGAATAACTAGTAGCAGAACAGCAATAAAACGTTTGACTTTATCATTCATTATGAACATCCTTTGTAGTATGATATTTCCTATCATACTAGTAAACGTTATATGTGTCTAATTCACTTATATGGCTAAACCGTATAAAACGGTTGCCATCCGAATTTAAACGATTTATAATGAAGGTTATAGCGGCAAGTCTTAGGACCAGGTAATAAATTATTCTTTTAGTATACTTATAGGAGGCTGACTCCATGTCTATCGGACAATTAACTAAACACCAAAAGCTAGGACTTACAGACGTACAAGCAGTGGAGATGTATCGCAGTATGATGCGCGCGCGAAAGTTTGATGAACGAGGTTTCTTATTGCAGCGTTCAGGTAAAATTGCGTTTCATGTTTCTGGGATTGGTCAGGAAACCGCTCAGGTTGCAGCAGCTTTTGCTTTGAATCAGGAACAGGACTACTTTTTTCCTTATTATCGTGATTATGGATTTGTGCTTTCTCTCGGTATGACATTGCGTGAGCTGATGCTTTCTGTCTTCTTGAAAGCGGAGGATCCGAATAGCGGCGGCAGACAGATGCCAGGACATTTTGGCCACAAAAAGCTGCGCATTGTTACAGGCTCGAGCCCGGTAACTACTCAAGTTCCTCATGCAGTCGGATTCGCTCTAGCGGCAAAGATGCAAAAGCAAGAGGGAGTCTCATTCGTCACTTTTGGCGAGGGCTCTAGTAATCAAGGGGATTTCCATGAAGGCTGTAATTTCGCTGGGGTACATAAGCTCCCGGTTATCCTGATGTGTGAGAATAATCAATATGCGATTTCTGTGCCGTTGAGCCAACAAATTTCTGGCAATATATATGAGCGTGCTATAGGCTATGGTTTTCCTGGTATTCGAGTTGATGGCAATGATGCGCTTGAGGTATATCGTGTAGTTAAAGAAGCACGGGAACGGGCTGTGAAAGGCGAGGGACCGACTTTAATCGAAGCGATGATGTATCGAATTTCCCCTCACTCTACGGCTGATAATGATATGTTATATCGCACACAGGAAGAAGTCGATCTACACAAAAAAGACGATGGTATTCCTAAATACAAGCAATATCTAATAGATAGCGGGATTTGGTCCGAGGAAAAAGATTTGGCATTAATCGAACAGCTTGCTATAGAAATCAACGATGCAACCAATTATGCAGATAAGTCCCCTTTTCCTAAGCCAGAGGATGTTATGCTGCATGTTTATGCCGATAATGAAGTGGAGGCTTAATTGCTATGGCAGTTATGACGTATTTAGAAGCGATTCGTTCGGCCATGGAAGACGAGATGCGACGCGATCCTAATGTATTCGTATTGGGTGAGGACGTCGGTAAAGGCGGAGTAAATAACACAACGAAAGGGTTGCGTGATCTCTTTGGCGCAGCTCGTGTATTGGATACCCCGTTAGCTGAATCTGCAATTGTTGGCGTATCAATTGGTGCAGCCATGCAAGGGATGCGTCCAGTTGCCGAGATTCAATTCGCTGACTTTATCTTTCCTGCAACGAATCAAATTATTAGCGAAGCAGCTAAAATCAGATACCGCTCCAATGGAGATTGGAATTGTCCAATAGTCATTCGTGCACCCTATGGTGCCACTGGAGGAGGAGCTTTGTATCACTCGCAATGCCCAGAATCTGTATTCTTCGGAACACCAGGATTAAAATTAGTTGCTCCCTCAACACCTTATGATGCTAAAGGCTTAATGAGAGCTGCTATTCGTGATGAGGATCCAGTGCTGTTCTTTGAACATAAAAAATGTTATTTATCCATCTCCAGCGAAGTGCCGGATGAAGATTATATTGTGCCAATTGGTAAAGCAGATGTGAAACGAGAGGGTACAGATATTACCGTAATCTCTTATGGAATGACCGTACATTATTGCTTGAAGGCTGCAGAAGAGCTGGAAAAAGAAGGTATTAGCGCGCATGTCCTCGATTTGCGCACTTTACAGCCACTTGATAAGGAAGCTGTGCTTGCGGCAGTGGCCAAAACAGGTAAGGTTCTGATCGTACATGAAGATAATAAGACGGGCGGCGTAGGTGCAGAGGTTTCTGCAATTATTGCTGAGGAGCTGTTCTTTCAATTGGATGCTCCTATTATGCGTTTATGTGCACCGGATGTGCCTGCAGTAGGAATGAGTCCTGCACTTGAAAAGTTTTATTTATTAAACCCAGATAAAGTCATGGAAGCTATGCGTAATCTGGCAATGCTATAACCGAAATAGAACGGGGTGGATAGATGGAAGGCTCGAAGCTTAAAGGAACCGAAGTTACTGTCCCTCATTTAGCAGAAACCTTGGTTTCCGCTACAGTAGGTAAATGGATGGTTAAACCTGGCGACTATGTTCGTGAATATGATATTATTTGTGAGCTTCTAACAGAAAAGGTTAATGTAGAAATGCCATCTCCTATTGAAGGAACTATTCTTGAGATTCTAGTGCAAGAAGGGGTTACTGCCTTGGTCGGAGAAGCTATATGTTTAATTGAAGAGCCTGCAAATGGTTTAAAGCAATCAGGAGGCAACATTCCAGCCACAGCCTCTCAAGCTATCTCAGGGGCTATTCCTCCAGTTATAACTGGAGATATTTCGTTGCGCGGACGGTTCTCGCCGGCTGTATTGAATTTAGCAACTGAGCAAAAAGTTGACTTGGATCAGATCGCGGGTACAGGTCTAGGTGGTAGAATTACAAGGAAAGACGTTGAGTTATATATAACTCGAGGTGGACATTCTAATTCTAAGCCAGCTGCTGCACCCGTAGTTCAGGAGTCAAAATCAAGCATAGAATCGCCTGAAAAGGTTATTTCACATTTGCGTTCGTCCGGATTACACTTATCTGAAAGTATTAATGTACCTGGTGGAGAAGTGGTCTCGAATAATGAACGAAAAGATGAATATTATATCAATCTAACACCGATGCGCAGTGCGATCGCAAGAAATATGCGTCAAAGCGTCACGGAAATCCCGCATGGCTGGATGATGATTGAAGTCGATATGACGAATTTAGTGGCTTTGCGCAACAAACTGAAGGATGATTTCAATCGCAATGAAGGCATTAATTTAACGTACTTGGCTTTTTTGATGAAGGCCGTTGTGAATGCAATTAAAGACTATCCCATTATGAATTCATTCTGGGGAGTGGATAAAATTGTCGTTAAGCGGGATATTAATATTTCACTGGCCGTTGGGACAGAGGATTCATTAACCGTACCTGTTATTAAAAAGGCAGATGAGAAGAATATTGCTGGGCTTGCCAAAGAAATCGATCTGGTTACCAAAAAAGCAAGAAGCGGCAAATTGACGTTAGCGGATAGCGAAGGTGGTACTTTTACCATTAACAATACCGGTTCTTTTGGATCGATTCTGTCACATCCGATTATCAATTATCCACAAGCAGCTATTCTTACTTTTGAATCCATCGTCAAACGTCCTGTTGTTATTCAAGACATGATTGCGGTTCGTTCCATGGTGAATTTGTGTCTTTCCTTGGATCATCGGATATTGGATGGCGTTATCTGTGGAAGGTTTTTACAACGAGTTAAGGAAAACCTGGAGAGCTTTACATTGGATACCAAGCTTTATTAAAAATAGTTTTAAGTAGCAAAAGTTATGAGAAACATGGTCACATGTTTCTCATTGCGATTTTCTTATTTATCGACGACGAAGCTTAAGCTTATCATTAATGTGGAAGCTACCATGGCAAACAGCATAATATAGACAACAATACGGAAACCATTTTTCTTTTTTCGCAAGTAATTCAACTCCTTTTATATATAATTATTAATTATTGAAGCTGACAAGCATTATCCCTATTGTAACCTATTTAGTGGAATGGAGGAAAGAGGCATGATTCAGAAGGAACGTCTTATCGCAGAATTCATGGAGCTTGTCCAAGTGGACAGTGAAACAAGAGATGAATTAGCCATTAGCAAGGTTTTAATCAACAAATTCACACAATTGGGGTTAACGGTGGTTGAAGATGATACGGCAGCTCAAACAGGTCATGCTGCTGGTAACTTAATCTGTAACTTGAATGCAACTTCAGGTGGATTAGAAGCACCGGTTATTTTTTTTACATGCCATATGGATACCGTTATGCCAGGCAAGGGGATTAAACCAAGATTAGACGAGGATGGTTTTATTCGCAGCGACGGGACGACAATCTTGGGCAGTGATGATAAAGCAGGCATTGCAGCAATGCTAGAAGCCATTCAAGTATTAAAGGAACAGAAGCTTGAACATGGTAAAGTCCAGTTTATTATCACCGCAGGCGAAGAAGCTGGTTTGCATGGCGCGCGCGCGATGGATCCCAAATGGATGGAAGCAAAGTTTGGTTATGCCTTGGATTCTAATGGCCAAGTCGGTGATATCGCTACAGCTGCACCAGCTCAATCCAAGATTGAGATTACCTTCTGGGGCAAGGCTGCACATGCAGGTGTCAATCCAGAGGATGGTGTCAGCGCTATTACAACAGCAAGCCGTGCTATTGCCAAGATGTCTTTAGGAAGAATCGACAAAGAAACCACAGCGAATATTGGCAGCTTTGTAGGCGGTGGAGAAACTAATATCGTTTGTGAGAAAGTTGTTTTAACTGCAGAAGCACGCAGCATCGTGAATGAGAAGCTGGCGAAGCAAGTGGAATCCATGCGAGCAGCTTGTGCTGCAGCAGCTGAAGAAATGGGCGCACGTATGGAGTTCGAAAGCGAGGTCATCTATCCTGCATATATGCATGCTGATGATTCTCCTGTTGTGAAGCTGGCAATCGATGTACTAAGTGATATGGGGTTAACACCACATACGTTTCATTCCGGAGGCGGAAGTGATGCTAATATATTCAACGGGATGGGTGTCCCAACCGCGAATTTAGCAGTAGGCTATCAGCATATTCATACCACTAAGGAACAAATACCTGCGAGCGAGCTGGTAAAAGTGGCCGAAGTCGTAGTTGCATTAATTCAAAAGGTAGCAGTTTCAAACTAAAACGATAGGAATTGCCTGCTTTAGAAATCTGCAATCAGATATCTAAAGCAGGCTTTTTAATGCAATTTTTCAGTGACTGGTGTTATAATTAGCCTACCTAAATTTTATCAAAGGATTTATGTACTTTACGAAAAAGGGGCATTCAAACAATCATGAGCAGCAGCATACATCGAATCGCTTTTATACTATTTTTTAGCTTTGTCCTAGTTTTCTTGGTGGGTTCGGCTGTATCAGCTGATAGCTTCGAAAAGCAGCTAAACAATCAGCCTATGGATTTCAAGTCCTTTTCTACGGATCAAGGGTTGTCCTATCCAGTTGTATTAGTAATTGCTCAGGACAAAGCTGGCTATATGTGGTTTGGTTCAGATGATGGTCTTAATAAATTTGACGGGTATACCTTCACGACTTATACGAACAATCCAACTAATCCAAACTCCATTTCCAATAATCAGATCATGGGTATTGAGGAGGATGTGGATGGCTCCTTGTGGGTAGCGACTTATCGAGGTGGATTGAATCAGCTCGACCCAGAAACGGGTAAATTTAAACACTATACATACAATCCTAATAACCCCGATGACCCAAAAGGGCTAAGTCAAGAGAATATAAATATAATGAAGCAAGATAAAGATGGAGTGCTTTGGATTGGCACTGGAAAAGGCTTAAATAAATTTGATAAAGCAAGCAAAACTTTTACACATTTCAACTTTAAAAATAATGAAACGGATAATGACAAAATTAATTTAATTAATGCACTTGCTATCGATGATCAAGGTATTATTTGGGTGGGTACTTCTGCAGGCTTAGTTCGTTTTGATTCAAAAACCTCGAAGTTTAGCAGTTCTCAGCAAATTGCAGTGTTGGCATCATCAATTGGTGATGACATGATCACTTCTTTGAGTTTAGATGCCAACCAAGATTTATGGATAGGGACGCAAAGTGCAGGCGTTACTCGTTTTGATCATAAAAACAGGCTATTTTCCAGCTTTCTTTCAAACCCCGATATGACCGAAAGTATAAGCGATAATAAAATAAATACCATTTATACAGATAGACAAGGTCGAGTATGGCTAGGTACAGATAAATCATTGGAGCAGTGGGATAGTAGTCTAAATGGCTTCAAGCACACTGTTAATAATTTGAGCAATCCTCAAAGCTTAAACGGAAGTGTGGTATATGGTATTTATCAAGATCAACAGCTTAATATTTGGGTGGCGACCGAAAAAGGCTTGAATCTATATTCACCCAAGAAGATTATTACTTATCATGCTGAGGATGCTAAGATGAGCAAGCTCCAGAATAACGGGGTTCTTTCTTTTGCGGAAGGTAAGAATGGGCTGATTTGGCTTGGCACGAATAAAGGAGTTCAAACCTTTGATCGAGAAACGGGGGCATTCGAGCTTTATATAAACAAGCCTCAAGATCCTACCAGTGTAAGTAATGGTTCGATTCTCGCTCTTTTTGTAGATTCATCTGGAACGATATGGGCGGGTTCTAAAGAAGGAGTCTTGAATCGCTTTAACCCGGAAACTCAGACATTTACAAGATTCAATGATATAGGAGTAGGGGAGATAGAACGAAGGAAATTCATTACAATTGTGGTAATAGCCCAAAAGACCGAAAATGAGCTATGGTTAGGTACCTATAATGGCCTTTTTATATTTGATATTAAAAAACAAGAAATTCATAAATTCATTGCAAGCACGGTAGATAATTATGATAGTACTTTTGATGAATCCCGGTTTACTTCCGTTCTCGCAGATGAAAAAGGAATTACTTGGTTTGGAACATTGGATTCAGGTCTATATAAATTGGACTCGATCCATAATCGCTTTGATCACTTTCCGATTTATCCTGAATTTTCTAATAATTTGGGAAGCAACAGTGTTTCCTCCCTCCTTAAAGACAAAAGCGGGTCTATCTGGGTAGGGACCAAAGGGGGACTCGAGAAGTTCAATCCTATAAAAGACAGCTTTGAACGCTTTACACAAACAGAAGGTTTGTCGAATAATTTAATTTGGGGAATCGTTGAAGATAATTCGGATAATCTTTGGTTTTCTAATACCAAAGGGTTGTCCAAATTGAATCCTAAAACGATGAGCTTTCATAATTATGAGCAAGCTGACGGATTGCAAAGCAATACATTCGTAGTTAGGTCATTTTTAAAAACGAATGATGGCGCTCTCTTTTTTGGAGGATATAATGGTTTCAATTGGATTCGTCCTGAACTTTTAGAAGATAGCCATTTTACACCATCCATAGTTATCCATTCCTTTAAAGTATTCGACCAGCCTAAGCTTCTCGATAAACCATTGTCCGAAATGAAAACCATTCAACTCTCATATAAAGAAAATTTCTTTTCTTTCGAATTTGCAGCTTTGGATTACCGGAATACACCTCGAATTCAATATGCTTATAAATTGGATGGATTTGATAAAGATTGGGTTTATTCAGGGAGCAGAAGATATGTCAGTTACATGAATTTGAAGGGGGGGCATTATGTACTGCATATCAAATCCACCAATAGTGACGGGGTTTGGAACTCGATTGAGAAAACCATTGAGCTTGAGGTTATTCCTGCTTGGTGGCAGCGTTGGTGGGCATACCTTGTATATGTTGGGTTAGGGAGTTCGCTCTTTATTCTCTTTATACGTATTCGCAGCAGTGAGCAAGCAAAGAAGCTTCAGGAGCAGGAGCTGATGGTTGCTGCACGAACTAGCGCCATTCATAGTCTTATGGATAATTCGGATCAAGGCTTTCTTTCCTTTGGGGTAGATTTGATCATTCAGAAAGAATATAGTCTAGCTTGTGTTCGTTTTCTCTCAAGTCATTTGGAAGGGCGGACCATTCATACCTTACTCTGTCCCAATCAAGTTTCACAGCAGGATAGACTAGAAAAGCTATTGCGAGCGTTTTTTGAAGAGCCCGATCTTATTAAGAAAAGTGAGTATTTGGAGCAGCTTTCCTGTGAAACAAGATTAAATGAATTTACTGTAAAGTTGGACTTCAAACCTATTATTAATGCAGATAATCCTGAAGATATCAAGTGCATGTTAATCATTTCCGATCTATCCTCGCTACGCCAATTAGAGACACAGATGGAGGAAGCGGACGAAATATACACAATGGAAAAACTAGCGGTATTAGGGCAGCTTGCAGCTGGAATAGCCCATGAAATTCGTAATCCATTGACCGTTATTGACGGATTTATGCAGATTATGCTTAAAACGGAGCTGGAGCAGGAGAAACGCAAGAGTTATCTGAATTTAATGCATCCTGAAGTGAAACGAATTAATGACTTGGTTAGCGAGTTCTTAATGCTAGCAAAACCTCAGCCGATTAAATATGAACGCGGGAGTTTGTATGCTGTGCTCAAAACTACTGTGGAGTTTATGTCTAGTGAAGCTTCCTTGCACAATGTTGAAATTATTTTCGATTCATTGAATAAAGAAGTCTGGATAGAGATGGATATTAAGCAAATGAAACAGGTTTTCATGAATATAATTAAGAATGCACTAGAGGCTTCACAAGCGGGTAGTCATATTCAAATTCAAGTAATTGAGAATAGTCAACATGTCCAAATTATAATTATTGACCATGGCCAGGGTATTTCAACTGAGCAATTGCGTAAAATTTTCGATCCTTTCTATTCACAGAAAGATACGGGGACTGGGTTAGGTTTAACGACCTCATTAAACATTGTGCGCAACCATCAGGGTGATATTGAAGCCTTTAGTGACATAGGGGTCAAAACATCAGTCATTATTACCCTTCCTTTGATGAAACAAGTGTAAATGGATAAGGTCTTTTTAGCTGGGCAGGATTCACTCTATCTTGTAAAACGGAGACTAAAGGTTGTTTCAAACTGGCAGGTCTAGCAGAAAGCTTGCGTAAATAATGTTGGACCTCCCAGGCTTTGCCGACTAAACATAATTGCTGTGGGGCAAAATAGCTTTTCATAGACGTTTCCTCTTTTCAATTGTTATTCTTATACTAGGAGCGTATGATACTAAGGGACAACTTATACATAAGGAGCCAGAATATGAAAAATCACGAAGGTAATCAAAAATTTCTCGAAAAAACCATAAAAACAGATCACATTTTTCAAGGCAAGATTATCTCACTAGAGGTTGTTCATGTGGAGCTGCCTGATGGTCAAATCGCAACTCGAGAAATTATTCGACACCCTGGAGCCGTCTGTGTGCTTGCTCTGTTAGAGGATAAGATGCTCGTTGTGGAGCAATATCGTAAGCCGCTAGGCAAAAGCCAGGTTGAGATACCGGCTGGCAAATTAGAGCCAGGAGAAGATCCACTGGAAGCAGCCCGTCGTGAGCTTGAGGAAGAAACAGGGTATCATTGTGATGAACTGCTTCATATTTGCTCCTACTACACTTCACCTGGTTTTGCTGATGAGCTGATTCATTTTTACGTTGCGGAGCATTTGGTCAAAGGGCAGGTTAACTTGGACGAGGACGAGTTTTTAGAGTGCGAAGCAATAACTCTTGAAGAAGCGCAGCAGTATATTGCTGAAAAACGGATCAGTGATGCCAAAACTATAGCGGCTGTCTATGCTTGGCGAATTTATAAGCTTACAGGATCCTTCTAGAATGAATGACTATTATGTTGATCTGCATATTCATATTGGACGTACGGAATCAGGTAAGCCTGTCAAAATCTCGGGCTCGCGTGATTTAACTTTTTATAATATTGCCCATGAATCAGCTACACGTAAGGGCATTGACATGATCGGGATTATTGATTGTCATGCACCTTCTGTTCAGGAAGAAATCATGGGTTATTTGCACAGTGGTGAGATGGAAGAGCTTGAAGGTGGAGGTATCCGATATCGCCAGTCGACGATTATCCTCGGCAGTGAGATTGAGGTTAGGGATGAGGGCTGCGGTCCTACACATCTGTTGGCCTATTTGCCTGATCTAAAAAGCATGCAGCAATTTACAAAGTGGATGAGTCGGTTTATGAAAAATGTCGAGCTTAGTTCACAGCGTTTATATGTAACCTCTCGAGAGCTGCAGAGTGAGGTAATTAGCCGCGGTGGTTTTATGATCCCAGCGCACATCTTTACGCCTTATAAAAGTGTATATGGCAGCGGCTCAACTAGGATAGCAGATATGTTAGATCTGCAGGGACTTACTGCTGTTGAGCTTGGATTAAGCTCAGACACCTACATGGCTAGCTATCTTTCAGAGTTAGATGATTTAGCCTTTGTAACCAATTCCGATGCACATTCTCTTAGTAAGATTGGGCGCGAATATAATCAAATGCGGATGCTTGAGCCGAGCTATAACGAATTGGTGAAGGCTCTTAACTTTGAAGATGGGCGTTCCATTATCGGCAATTACGGCTTAAATCCACAGCTTGGCAAATACCATCGGACTTTTTGCGCTAAATGTGATGCGGTCTTAGATGAAACAGCTATCTCCACATCTCGTTGCTTAAATTGCGGCAGTCCCAAAATTGTCCGTGGAGTGATGGATCGTATTCTCGCACTTGCTGATCGTGAAATACCGATCATTATGCCGCATCGCCCGCCTTACTATAACCAAATTCCGCTTGAGTTTATCCCAGGGCTCGGTAAAAAAAAGCTGGAGCAGCTGCTCGGACAATTCGGAACGGAGATGAACGTACTTCACCATGTACCCATTGATGATTTGACTCGAGTCGTCGGATTGGAAATAGCGGAGACCATCCTTAATGCTAGAGGCGGCTTGCTAAAAGTTGATGTTGGCGGTGGCGGGAAATATGGTAGGATACAGCGTAGGTAACGTGAGGTACGTGAATTTTGAAAGTTATGATTAAGATCGATTATTGAGAAAAAGGCTGTTGCAAAAGTAGATTTATCTACTTTTGCAACAGCCTTTTATACTGTGAAGATTTGGTAAATGCATTGTGCCGGTGGCCATTTATGATTACGATGAACGTAAGACTTTTTACGAGGAGTGATGTTTTGAGTAGTCTAAGCATGAATCATAAAGCGCAAATTCCAGAGCTTTATGTTGTACGTGCCCTAGCCATTATCGGAGTTTTATTGGTACATGTTTCATCCGTTCCGGTCGGAATTATTGCAGATAAAAGCTCAATCATGTTCATGTTTTTTAATTTTCTCAATATATTTAATCGCTATGGGACAACAACCTTTATCTTTTTAAGTGCCTTTGTGCTATTTTATCGCTATTATGAGAAGCCGATAAGCGGAAAGCTGCTTATGAGCTTTTATAAGCGAAGGCTGTTGTATATCGGAATTCCTTATGTTATTTTCTCCATACTGTATTATGTGATTCAAATGTATTATTCTTACGGCGAAACATGGCATCAGTTTGTTCAAGCGGCTTCTGTTATAGGGTTTCTGAAAATGCTGGCACTAGGAAAATCCTTTTATCATCTTTATTTCGTTTTTATCAATATCCAGTTTTATCTATTGTTCCCCTTGCTGCTGCTCTTACTGCAATATAAACGAAACCTAACTAAGCACCTTATTTGGATTGGGTTTTTGTTACAGTGGGCATTTATTATTTATAATTATTATAGCTTGAATTACGCCGATAAAGGACAGCTTGCGATCAGTTACACCTCTAATTACTTTTTAGGTGCTTATTTTGGGATTTACTATTCCAGCTTAATGGAATGGCTCGTAGTTACAAGAAAAAAATTAATGAGCTTGAAAGCTGTTTTTTGGGTATTGTTAGGGTCGGTTTGGTTGTTGGCAAGCTTTGCCGATGTTTATATGTTTTACTGGGCTCGTAAAAATGGAACCATTTTTAATCCACTGCTTTATGAATTGGTTTGGAATTTACACACGATCACAGCAGGCTTGGTTTTGCTTCAGCTAGCTAATCTAATCTATCGTAAGCTTAGCCCTCCCCTTGTGAATATTATGCTGCAATTAGGAATTGCTTCATTTGGAATATATATTATTCATGCAGGGATTCTATTCTATTATTACCGAATTTCAGTGAGCTATAGTCCCCTAATTTACTCTGTTTATGTAGCTGCAGCTTTCGTTGTGACTTTTGCTTTATCATGGATAATTGTCAGCTTTATTCAAAAGCAAAGCCGGTTGGCTTGGATGTTGTTCGGTGCTGCGCCGAAAATAAGCCCGTACATCGAATGGAAAAGCACCAATATAGCCAAGCGAACAAAACTCTCATTACCCGTTTCAAAGCAAGGTTAATAGTTGTCCGTTACCAATATACATACAATTTCCTCTGGACTCATATCTTGTTGTAAGCGGACAAGGGAGGGAAGCGGAATATGTCGGATTTATCGCATGCGATGCGAAGCTATATGAAGGAACATATGCCGTTGTACGTATATGTATCTGTCTTGTTTATTACAGGGGTTGTTTTTGGTGTTGTTATTGTGCAAGCTCTAACCCTGGAGCAGAAGCAAGAGCTAAGTCGCCATTTAGGTAATTTTTTTCAAATGGTTGATATCGGACTTGAATGGGATAAGCAGCATTCTTTTTTGCAATCCTTTTTGCTGAATTTTAAGTGGCTAGCACTTATTTGCCTTTTGGGCTTATCGGTGATCGGACTGCCGTTTATCTTATTTATGGACTTCTTAAAGGGCGTCTTGATTGGATTTACAGTTGGATTTATGGTAGGGGAGTATGCCTGGAAAGGGATGTTATTCGCTCTTGCTTCCGTAGTGCCACAAAATTTACTGTTGATTCCAGCACTGATTATATGTAGTGTTACCTCGATTGCTTTTGGACTGCACCTGCTTAAAAGTCGCTTTTTACGCCAGCATTTGAGTAATTCGCTCTCGTTCTCAAAATTTATCGGCACAACTTTTTCATTAGCGGTGCTTCTGATTGTTGTCTCGCTATATGAAGCTTTACTTTCACCTTTGATAATGCAGTGGGTGACTCCTATATTGGTTTCTTGATACATGTTAAACACCTTAAATGGTTTGACTTTGTTCGACTTTTCCCCCTATAATAGGAAGAAATATGTTTGAACGGGAGGGTAAGGGGGATAATGGAAGAGCGGATTGAAAAAATCAAGCAGCAGCTGCAATCACAAGCATATAAGCTGACTCATCAGCGAGAAGCAACTGTTCGTGTGCTGCTCGAGAATGAAGAGGACCATTTAAGCGCGGAAGATGTTTTTATGCTCGTTAAGGATAAAGCGCCTGAAATCGGTCTGGCTACCGTTTATAGAACCCTTGAACTACTGAGCGAACTGCATGTAGTGGAGAAGATTAATTTCGGCGACGGTGTAGCTCGTTATGACTTGCGCAACGATAGTACTCACCATCACCATCATCATCTGATTTGTGTGCAATGTGGTGCTATGGACGAAATAATGGAGGATTGGCTCGGTCCCTTGGAAGAAAGAGTGGAAGAGCAATTTAACTTTACTGTAGTTGATCATCGTTTGGATTTTCAAGGCATCTGTTTCCGCTGTAATGGTAAAACTAACAACCCAATCTAAGGCAATACTAAACCACTAATTAAATGGGCATCTGTTAAGTCGCGACTCGCGCTTAACAGATGCTTTTAATTTGTGCTGAGCTTTTTCTACGCTGTGGAAGTAGTTCATGCATGAGGCTGTAGAGCCAGAAACTGGCGGTACAGCAAGCTTACTTAGTCAATAAAACAGCGCGCGATGCGTTTATTAACCCGTTCCCTTGAGATTTACGAGTAAATCCATTGAGCTTGCGAGCGGTTCGCTGCAAACGTTGTTTTACAGCTGTAGGGGATAATCGTGGACAACGGCTAAGCAGTAGAGCAACAGTGCCAGTGACATGCGGTGCTGCCATTGAAGTACCGCTTAGCTTTGTATAGGAATTGTTCAAGTAAGTGGAGCACACTTCATCACCAGGTGCAGTTACATCAATGCCGGCCCCGCGGCTGCTATAAACGGCAATTTGGTTGTTTTCTGTGGAAGCGGCTACGGCAATCGTTTCAGGAAAACGTGCGGGATAGTCGATGGTTCCACTGTTTTTTCCACTGTTTCCAGCGGAGGCAATCATGACGATTCCTTGGCGATGTGCCTTGCGGATGATTTGCTGCAAAGATGGGCTAAAGTCGGTCAAGCCAAAGCTCATGTTGATGACTTGCATGCGATTGCGAATACACCAATCAATGCCTTGGATGATGTCCGAGGTAAAGGCAGAGCCTTCGGAGTTAAAAGATTGCACTGCATAAAGCTTGGCTTTTGGTGCAACCCCAACAACGCCGAAGCTATTGCGCAAAGCGGCAACAGTACCTGCGACGTGGGTGCCATGACCATTACGATCAATCACAGGCTTTTTATTGATCGTGTTGAAGGATCTAACCACTCGCAAGTCAGGGTGTTTAGCAATCCCTGTATCTAGAATAGCTACACGAATGGGACTGCCTTGAGTAGCTTTCCATACGAGTGGTGCTTGAATGCGAGCAATGCCCCAAGGGATAATCTCCGGAGTATCAATGGAGGCGCAGCCCGTTGCTAGGCGACGTGCTTTTTTTTTGACAGTATGAAGCTTAATTTTCCGATCTGATTCTACTCTGCGAACCAAACCATTACGCTTAAGTGGACCCATATCCGCATGAGGATGGGCATGCAAAAGGATGGCATTCATGGTCTTTATGGTTTTTACAGGATGAATTCCTAAGCTTTTGCAATGATGCAAGCATTCTTTGTAAGCAGCTTGTGTACGTAGAACGACCAATTGTCGTGTTTTTGGAGCATTCTTTTGATTAATTGTTGAGGTTTTGCCGGTTGAAGAGTGGGTTAAGGCTTGAATGGACTGTTTAAGATCGTTCAATAATTTCACCTCTGTCACATTTTGGATTAAGAGCTAGGGGGATTGGTATACTGTTAACGGGGGATGGGGGCGTTAGCGTATCGTACATTGTATGCATAAAGGTATAAGATGTCTGCGGAATACATAATATTGTTTGGAAAAGTCAGACTATAGATGAAATGCCTACCCAAACTGAAAGAGGGCTACTATTATGAGAATTGGAGTACCTAAAGAAATCAAAAATAACGAGTTTCGTGTTGCTCTAACACCTTCGGGTGTGAGTATGCTGCGGAAATCAAGCCATTCTGTTTATATCGAGCAAGGTGCTGGTGAGGGAAGTGGATTTATCGATGAGGAGTACCGCTTAGCGGGAGCCGAGGTTTTGAGTTTGGCCTCTGAAGTGTGGGAAAGGTCAGAAATGATTATTAAGGTAAAAGAGCCTTTGCCTGCAGAATATCCCTATTTTAAAAAAAATCAAATTCTGTTTACTTACCTTCACTTAGCTGCTGCTGGAGATTTGACAGAGGCGTTGCTGAAGCAGCAGGTTGCAGGTATCGCATATGAAACTATTCAACTGGCTAACGGGAGCTTGCCTTTATTAACACCAATGAGTGAGGTTGCTGGGCGAATGTCTG
Source organism: Paenibacillus psychroresistens (assembly GCF_009728935.1). Taxonomy (GTDB): domain Bacteria; phylum Bacillota; class Bacilli; order Paenibacillales; family NBRC-103111; genus Paenibacillus_AC; species Paenibacillus_AC psychroresistens. Next base: position 3,199,913 of record NZ_CP034235.1, read on the forward strand.
TACAGGTCGGGGCGCAGTTTCTCGAAAAATATTACGGGGGACGAGGTATCTTACTGGGTGGTGTTCCGGGGGTACCTCCTGCAGACGTGATCATTCTTGGCGGTGGTATCGTGGGGACTCATGCTGCCAAAATGGCGCTGGGCTTAGGAGCCAATGTCGTTGTTATTGAGCGAAGCGCAGAAAGGATGCGTTATCTGGATGATGTTTTTGGCGGGCGTTTGCGAACTTTAATGTCCAATCCACTTAATATTGCTAATGCCGTACAGAAAGCAGATCTCTTAATTGGAGCCGTACTCATTCCTGGGGCAAGAGCGCCAAAGCTGGTAACCGAGGAAATGGTACGTACGATGAAGCCGGGCTCCGTTATAGTGGATGTTGCTGTGGACCAAGGAGGGACTATCGAAACTATTGATCGAGTCACCACACACAGTGAACCGACTTATGTGAAGCATGGGGTGGTTCATTATGCTGTAGCTAATATGCCTGGGGCAGTGCCAAGAACCTCTACATTTGCTCTGACCAATGCAACGATTTCATACGCGTTAGAACTAGCTAACAAAGGCTTGGAAAAAGCGTTATTAGAGAGCAATGCGCTTTCTTTGGGAGTTAATACTTATGGAGGGCATGTCACTTTTGCTGCTGTAGCAGAAGCAGTGGGTAGGCCTTATACACCGCTGCATACCCTTTTGCACAACGATGCTGCATCGGAAGGCTTAAATAGCCCAAGCTAAACATATACTAATATTGTTAATGAACAATAAGTTGCCCGTTAACAGTATATAAAAAAGTTTAGTAAAAGAGGTGCAGTATGGTTTTCTCATTTCGCAAGTTCAAGCGGCGGTTGAAGTTTCTTTTGCAGCTATTCATCTTGACTGTTCTTTTCTACTATTCCTTAAATCTCGTTACGAGATGGATTGAGCCTGTGCAAAAATATCGAACGCCATCGGGTCATTCGGTGAAGGTATTTCAGGAAGAAATGTTAATTGAGCAACGACAAACAATCAAAGATCGGTTAGCGATGTTTTATTGGATAGGCGAATAAAGCAGGAATTGACAAGCTTCGCGTTGAATTCGTAATTGAAGTTATGACGAGGAGTTCGATTGCGATGAAACAACAGCTGCTGATTTTTATTCAATATGTATCGGTTGAGAAGGGGCTTGCCCAGAATACGCTTGAATCTTACGAGCGCGATATTACGCAATATCTTGAATTTGTCGAAAAAAGCGGCATCACTCAATTGAAAGATACTAAAAAACTAACCATCCAAAATTATTTATTACAGCTCAAAAAGTTAGGACGGGCGTCTTCCTCCATCACTAGAAGCATGGTGTCGATTCGCTCTTTTTATCAATTTTTGGTGAGAGAGCGGATGCTGGAATTAGACCCTTCTTTAAATATGGAATCCCCCCGCTTAGTCAAAAGATTACCCAAAGTTTTATCCATTCAAGAGGTTGAAGCCTTGCTTGAAGCACCTGAGACAAGTACGCCTTATGGAATGCGTGATAAAGCTATGTTAGAATTATTATATGCAACCGGAATTCGAGTTTCTGAGTTGGTTAACTTAAATGCGGGGCATGTCAATTTAGGGATGGGCTTTGTTCGCTGTATCGGCAAAGGCTCTAAGGAACGGATTATCCCATTAGGCAGAATTGCTGCTAAGTGGCTCAATGAGTATCTGCAAATTATGCGTCGTCAATTATTAAGAGAATCCAAATTAGATGATGCTTTATTCATTAATCACTTGGGAACCCGTCTCACCAGACAGGGCTTTTGGAAAATAATTAAAAAATACGGCCGCGAAGCACAGATTCTTAAAGAGATTACACCCCATACTCTGCGTCATTCCTTCGCAACTCATTTGTTGGATAATGGTGCAGATTTAAGAGCAGTTCAGGAAATGCTTGGGCATGCGGATATATCGACTACCCAGATTTACACCCATGTCAGCAAAACACGTATGAAAGAAGTTTACAACCTTACACACCCAAGGGCCAAAATAGAATAGGCGGGATGCTATGAAATTTCAAAGAATTTGCTTCGTTGTCTTGGATAGTGTAGGAATAGGCGAACTTCCGGATGCTCCTCAGTTTGGGGATGAGGGTTCACATACACTTGGACATATCACTCAGACGGTGAGCCATATAAGCTGGCCGAATCTGCAGAAAATGGGCTTAGGTAACATAATGCCGCTAGAGCAGGTTCCCGCAGCAGGCAAGCCAACTGCCTATTATGGCAAAATGGCGGAGGTTTCTGTTGGCAAAGATACGATGACTGGACATTGGGAGCTAATGGGGCTGAAAGTAGAGATTCCTTTTCAGACCTACCCGAATGGATTTCCGCCAGCGTTAATTGAACAGTTCGAGCGTGAGACTGGGCGTAAAGTGATTGGGAATAAGCCTGCATCAGGTACAGAAATCCTCGACGAGCTCGGCGAGCGTCAGATGGAAACAGGCGAGTGGATCGTGTATACTTCAGCAGATAGCGTGTTTCAGCTAGCTGCCCATGAGGATATTATTCCACTGGACGAGCTGTACCGTGCTTGTGAGCTTGCTCGTCGCTTAACCTTGCAGCCTGAGTTTGCGGCAGGCCGAGTGATTGCTCGTCCTTATCTTGGACAGCCTGGAGCGTTTAAACGCACATCCAATCGGCATGATTATGCAGTTAAGCCGCCTGGACCTACGGTGATGAACAAGCTGCAGGACGCTCAATTAGATTGTATCGCGGTTGGGAAGATCAATGATATTTTTACAGGTGAAGGGGTTACAGAATCTCTTCATACGATTAGCAATGCTGACGGGATGAAACAAACCATTGAAGCTATGAGCAAACCATTCAAGGGGTTATGCTTCACGAACTTGGTGGAGTTTGATTCCTTATATGGGCACCGTCGTGATCCAGTAGGTTATGCGCGAGCTCTGGACGAATTTGATCAAAGCCTGCCGGAATTAATGGCTCAGATAGGGGAGAACGATTTATTAATTCTTTCCGCAGATCATGGCAATGATCCTACTCATGCCGGTACAGATCATACTCGGGAATATGTCCCTTTGTTAGTTTGGAACCCAGCTTTTAAGGCCCCGGGGAGCTTAGGTGTGCGTGCGACTTTTGCTGATTTGGCAGCTACGATTGCAGATAATTTTGGTGTAGAAAACGTTGGACAAGGAAAAAGCTTTTTACAACAACTTCAATAAGAGAGAGGAACAATCCAATGACCAGTACAAGTTCAATAAAAATAGCAGAGGCTCGCAGTTATATCGAAAGTAAAGCAAAAGTAAAACCAGAGTTAGGTCTAATACTAGGTTCCGGCTTAGGTGTTTTAGCTGAATTGATTGAAGAAGCGATAGTTTTGCCGTATGGAGAAATCCCGCATTTTCCAGTTTCTACGGTTTTTGGCCATGCTGGTGAACTTGTAATCGGTAAAGTTGGGGGCAAGAATGTTGTCCTAATGAAAGGCCGCTTTCATATGTATGAAGGCTATTCCGCGGAGGAAGTATCTTTTCCAGTACGTGTAATGAAAGCTCTAGGAGTCAAAACGTTGATCGTTACCAATGCAGCTGGCGGAGTTAATAAATCCTATGAAGTTGGGGATTTAATGCTGATCAGTGATCATATTAACTTTACTAGCCGCAGCCCGCTTATGGGTCATAATGATGACAACCTGGGTGTTCGTTTTCCAGATATGTCGGAGGCTTATAACCGCAAGCTGCGCAAATTAGCACACGAAGTAGCAACTGAGCAAGGCTTAACCCTGCAAGAGGGCGTTTATCTTGGTCTCCTGGGACCGTCCTTTGAAACGCCTGCTGAAATACGCATGGTCCGTATTCTTGGAGCAGATACAGTGGGAATGTCTACCGTTTCTGAAGTAACCGTTGCTCGTCATTCGGGTATAGAGGTTCTGGGCTTTTCCTGCGTGACTAATATGGCTGCAGGTATTCTGGACCAACCGCTTTCTCATGAAGAAGTAATGGAAACGGGCGAACGAGTGAAGCCGAAGTTTCTTAAATTATTGTTAGGCATTATTCCACTAATCTAAATCGCAGGAGGTCGCACTTTGAATTATTTATTGCAAATTCTAGAAGCAGCAGGATATATCCGAGATAAATTAGCAGATAGAAAACCTGAAATTGCCCTAATTCTTGGGTCAGGCTTGGGCGATCTAGCTGAGCAAATCACAAATCCAGTTATGATTTCTTATAGCGAAGTCCCCCATTTCCCAGTTTCAACCGTTGCTGGCCATGCTGGACTTTTTGTTATTGGCGAGTTGGAGGGAAAATGTGTCATTGCGATGCAAGGACGTTTCCACTATTACGAAGGCTATGAGATGCGTAAAGTAACGCTTCCGGTTTATGTAATGAAGCAGCTTGGAGTAAGTACACTGGTTATTACCAATGCCGCCGGTGGTATGAACCGGACTTATGAAGCAGGTGATCTAATGCTGCTAAGCGATCATCTCAATTTAACAGGCGACAGTCCGTTGATTGGTACCAATCATGATGAGCTAGGCTTGCGGTTCCCCGACATGTCTGAGGCTTATAGCCGCAGCTTCCGTGAGCTTGCACACAAAGTAGCTAGTGAAGTTACTAATAATCAAGGTAACCCTTTAAAGCTGCAAGAGGGGGTTTACGCGGGGATTAGTGGCCCTGCATACCTGACACCTGCCGAGCTTAAAATGCTTGCTAATTTAGGCGGAGATGCTGTTGGCATGTCCACCGTTGGTGAGGTCATTGCAGCTAAGCATTGCGGGATGCAGGTATTAGGCATTTCCTGTATCACGGATATGGCGATTGGCGAAGAGCTGGAGCCGTTAACGCATGAGCAAGTGATGGCGACGGCGGAAAAGACTAAACCGATGTTTATTGGGCTGGTTAAGGCTTTTGTTCGGGAGGTTTAGGTTTTTGTAGCGCTTAGTTGTGATATTTTTTAATATGTCATGGTGGCTGGAAACAGTAAGTCATGGTGATAAGAAACGATTTTAGGAGTAAAGGCTACTTTCTGTCGATTAATTAATCGAACTTGGGAGTGGTCTTTTTTTTTTTTGTTGGAATTTACTACGAACGATAATTTCTCACCTATGATATGCAAACGAATGATATAATGGATTAAATAGGAAGTTAAGTTGACAGAGGCGGAAATTGGTCTTGCAGTCAGTTTCAAAATGTTCAATCTTAAAGGAAAAAACTCAACTTATGGTTATGGGTTGGGTTAAACTTCGATAACTTTGAAGGTATATTTCAAATTGATCTCAGCAAACACAATTTCGTTGAAATTAAGAATGAAAATTATGAGGATATTATTAAAAGGATGATTATATGGACTCCACATTAATAATTGATATACATATCAAGAATTACTCTATCGATTGTACTTTATTTGATCGTTGGAGAATGGTGGATAACATTGCAAATTTAAAAGTAACATTGACTAGTGGAATGATATATGGAATTGTTGGTGATTTTGGTAATGGTGGATGGGCATTATCCATTTTGTTAGCTGGAAAAGAATTGTTTCATGAACCTAATAATTATCAAATTAAAATCAATAGCGTTATAGCTTCACAAAAATCTCTTCAAACTATTGCTTGCTACATTGGTGAAGGTGTTGCAGAATCTCCATTCAAACCAAGAAAATCATACACGAATAAGCTGATAAGAAAGTTGCTTGGTATAAAAACAGTGGCTCAAAGGATTCAAGATGGGATCAATCAGAGTGGAAGTAAATACAGCCTTCAAGAAATAGCAATTATGTTTGATCTTACAGGTTTAGCTGAGAATGATGAAAGGAATGGAAGAATACATAGACCATTAGAATTGCAAGGTAGCGAAGTATGGAGAGCTTCAATGGCAATAGGATTTGCGTATAGTAAAAAATTATTTTGTTGTCCTTGGATGCAGGGAAAGCTTTATTCTAATTACATTATTGGTGAGTACAACAGAAAATATATCCAAATATTGAAAGAACATAATGCTATTGTTTTAATCCCAGTGGTAGAAAAGGAAGAATTAATAAATATGGCTGATGATTTTATTTATCTAAATCATAATAAGGGGCAGTACGATGTATCCACTCATAACTTCCCTCAGGATATTTTAAAAAAGCTTCTAATTGATTTCGCTCAGGATTATGATTTAGTTTTAGGAATATTATTAGATTGGCATACGGAAATGATAACTATTTACAAACAGTTTGAAGAAAATAGAATTACAAGATGCATCGTATATTATGCTAATGGTGATTTAAATAGATTGAATGATGGCATTGAATTGGCTAAAACAGATTGGAGAGATACAATTGTAAGAGCGGAATATGATAGAAATAATGAGAAGGTAAGAGATATGAATAAGCCATTTTGTTAGAAAGTAGAGATAGTTATTTTCCGTAAAAATTAAAGTCTGCTATGGAAGTTGATATGGCCAAGGAAATTTGCGATAGATTGAGTGTTGATGGAAAAAGCATTGACTGTTTTGAATTGTTATCAAAAATTCTACATGGACATATGGATTTGAGTTTATATTCTAGAGACTCTTTGTTAAAGTTTTATGCTCACTTTAAGGGATATAATGAGTTTTGGGAAGGATATAAATGGTTTAATAATTTTCGTGTTGTAGTCTTTTATTTTGTTTTCAAAACTGTTTTGAATACTGGTCTCGAGTAGGGCAATGACTATTTATCAGCGAGCATTTTATCTTAAAAGACCAATAATCCAATATATGGTATAGTTATTGTTATGGAAGTTATTGTCGAATGGAATCCATAAGTAGGGTGATAAATAAGGAGGACATCATGATTAGGGAAGCGGAACAGCGGGATAGAGATAGAATTGAGGAATTGTATAAGATACTAATTCCTGATGATAATGAAATCATAGTTAAAAAAGAACGAATAGATCAAGTAAAGCAAGATCCGCATAATTTTTTGTATGTGAATGAAATTGAAGGAAGAGTAGAGGGGACAGTTTTATTAACTATTTGTCTTGATGTTATGTATGGCAACAGACCTTATGCGGTTGTGGAGTATGTCATTGTTGATCCAGATTGCAGAGGTATGGGTGTCGGAAAAGAATTGTTTAATCATGTTGAAGACTATTGTAAAAAAATAGGGTGTAGAGAGATATTATTAATGAGTAATGTAAAAAGGCTTGCAGCCCATGAGTTCTTGAAAGACAAGGATTTAGCCATGTAGCAAAAGGATTTTTAAAGAAAATTTGAATTGTTGATCGATGCAATAATACAAGTATACCCAGGTCGATGATATTTCTTATAATTATCTAACTGATAAAAACGAGTTGTATTTTGATAATAATCTAGGAAATCCGTTTAAAATATACTTGAAATGAGTTATAAAGAAAAGGATGAGATAACGATAAAAGTTATAAAGAATAAGATAATTAATGTAAAGGAAATGATCAAACCATTAGGTGGAATTTAAATGAAGTTAACTGAAATAAAAAAGGATTTGTTTGACATGCCAGAGGAATATCACTTAGCGCACTGTATTTCTTCTGATGCAGCGATGGGTGCAGGCATTGCAGTTCTTTTTAAGAAAAAATTCAATTTGTCGATATTGATTAAATTAGCGAAACAAAATGAGCTAGAGATTGGCACATGTAGAAGAGTTGATAAAATCTTGAACCTAATTACTAAAAAGAATTATTGGAATAAACCTACGTATGATTCACTCACTAACGCAATTGTGTCTATGAAGCAGGTATGTTTATCAGAAGGAATAAATAAAATAGCCATGCCTGAAATAGGTTGTGGACTAGATAAACTGCAATGGTCCAAAGTTAAGGAGATCATACTTGATATTTTCAGTGATACTGAGATGGAGATAATCGTTTGTCGCATCAATTAGAAGATTAGTTATTAGAAAATTTATTGCCTACATATGAAACGAGGAATCAAACAATGAAAAAGCTCGCTGCTCTATTAATAATCATAAGTTTGGTCATAGCTGGTTGCCAAGAAGCTAAAACAATTTTACCAACAGAAATGGTAAAAAACACACCACTAGAGTCAATAAATCCAACTCCAAGCGCAGAGGTTAAAGCTGAAACGACTATTGCCCCTACAGCTGTCAAAGAAACTCCAAAAGCTACCCAGGCAGTTACAGTGGATGTTGTCTCAACACTAATTCCCAAAGGGAGGGTCATTTCCAATTTAGCTAGTGGGAAGGATGCTTTAATAAAGGGAGATATGAATAAGGATGGCATATCCGATATTGCGTTAATCGTAGAAGATAATGCAGATGCGTCTAAAGAAAGAGATTTAGTTATTGCTTTTGGAACAACAGAGGGCTCCTATGTGCAATCGATTTACGCCAAGGAAGCTATTATGTGTGTAGATTGTGGAGGTGTATTCGGCGACCCACTGGATAATCTAACGTTCTCAAATGGCTCTGTTTTATTAAGCTTATATGGTGGATCAACAGATCGCTGGTATTATAAGTACCGTTTTCAATATAGAGATAACGATTGGTATTTGATCGGAGAGACCTCAGGTCAGTCTAGAACGACAGATTTAACATCTGCTATAGAACTAGATGTGAATTTATTAACGGGTGATTTTATTGAAAAACAAAGCAATAAAAAAGGCGTTTTAATCGAAAGTAAAAGAGGCAAAAAGGAAAAGCAACAATTAACTAAGCTTGCAGATTTTAATAATTCATCAGATTCCGCCCCCTCTTCAGATGAGATAGTGGAAGATGCCAGTTATCCTTGCACAGATGAATTGTTATATATTTATGATCTGGATGAAGTGGTTGCTTCATTTACAGAGTTCACAGAACGTACAACTAAACTGATCTCAGAGCATGATTATGATCAATTATATTCAGACATTGGCAATTGTTTTAACACGGCAACTGATAAAATGATCTTAGAGTATCCACAGTTAAAGTCCAAAATCACTAAAATTAGATCCATAGCTGAAAAAATAATATCGGATAAATGGGTTATTGAAGATGCTATAAGTGGTGGCGGAACTATGTGGATGCATAATGCATCACGAAGTTATGGCGTGATTAAATTCTATATTTTTCATTATGGCTGGTTGTCTATGTCTGATCAAAGTGAGGATATAGATGCTAATGGGTATGAAACGCAGCTTGCTAAACTAAAACAAAATATTGAATCGGCTGCTGAATGGAAGGCATTTGAACCGGAAAAAGCAGCAGATTTAGAAAAAGCAGCTCAGGGCTACGTCTTTAGTATGAAAGAGCTGCAACAAATATTTGATAAGTCGCAAACAATGCCTTCCGTTTATATCCTTGAGCATCTTAGTGGCTATTCGGTTGAATCTTAAATGGTTTACTAAATAATCTCGTCAATCAAACCTAAATTCAATGCTTCCTCAGGGCCAATAAACCAATCACGCTGTTGCTCTCGGGAGATTTTTAACTGCTCGACATCTAGATTAGTTTTTGATAATAAATATTCGTCATAGATACCTTGCAGCCTTTGGATTTCATCCAGCCGGTTTATTAAATGATCCAGCTTCCCACCCATGGTGCTTGAAACGGAATGGTACATAAATGTACTAAGTCTGCTTGAGTATCTTTTGTGGCCACTTACAGCAACAAGTAAGCCCATACTGGCGGCAAGTCCGTAAACGTGGGTATGAATAGCTGTTTTACTTTTTTCAATCACACCAATCAAACCAAGTCCATCATAGATGCTGCCGCCTCTGCTATTAATGATGATTTCAATGGGAAGGCGTTTGAAGTCCTTTTCTCTTTTATCTATGTCATCATCGTGTTTGTTTATTCTAATAATGTTTTCAATAACCGCTTTTACAGTGTTTTTATCAATGGTATCGAATAAATATAAGGTTCTTTCGGTCATGAATAAGCCTCCAGTCGAATGAACTTAAGAGATCTTAATATATTCGTTTTCTTGTAAAAGGGTAACGGTAAAGAGCCCATCATTTGTTAATTCTGTTTCACTTCCATTCAATTCGGTTAAATAAGACTAATGAATGAAGGAGGAATTTAAATGATACCCACGATAAAAATAGTTGAAAACGCAGAAAAAGCATTAGAAGAAATTAAGGATTTGTATCAAAAGGGCTTTGAGATGGATGATGTTTATGTGCTTGCCCACCAAGCTGACGTCACGCATAAGATCGCAGCAATCGCTAACACGAAGGAAATTGGTGTTGCCGAAGAGGGCATATATCAATCTCTGGCTAATGTATTCAAATCCCGAGGAGATGAGCTGAGGTCTAAGTTTATATCGCTTGGTGTTTCTGAAGAGGAAGCCGCACATTTGGAACGGAAGCTTGATCAAGGACACGTAGCCATAATTAATATTTCTAAAGAGCCTGTTAACTAAAATAATTGATTATAAACATGATGACCACTTCTAGCTGCTAACAATCGGCTGGAGGGGGTCTTTTTAATTTGCTTATAGCTAATAAATATTGCCATTACTTGCTTACTGAGTTACATTTATTAAATACTTTGGATTATATGAGACTGGAAGTGACAGACTTGCTTAAAAAAATCGGAATTCTCCTCATCGTACTCTCTTTCGTATTTTATGGACTTATCCTATTGATTCCACTACTCTCCGTCACGCTCAAGACAAAAACGATTCTAACCACAACTTTAGTTGTAATTGGAGAAATTTCATTTTGGAGTGGTGGTTTAATTCTAGGTAAAGAAGTGGTGAATAAGTACAGAAGCTTATTTAATCCCAAAAATTGGTTTAAAAGAAAGCCCTGACAGCATACAAAAAAACCATAACATAATAAAGTGTACCCTAGAGAGGGAGGCACCTACGATGTTATGGCAGTGACTTGTATTTCTGCATGATTAATAGAGAGATAAAGCTAGAGTGTCTACGCCATTCTTGGAATACAGAATAGCATCGCCGCCGATAATTTCAATACTGTCCAAGGAATCAAGAAATTTCCGCACCAATCGCTTGCTATGTAGCAGCTTTTGTTGTAGTATTTCGGCTAGTTTATGGACAGCTTTTTTATGCTGGGCTTTTTCTAAGTAGACTGGAATCTCGTTGCCGCGAAAAGCGATAATCACTTTCATATTGCGCAACCTCCTGTATAATTTACCATATTTTCATTTATACTTAAAACGTATTACTAAACAAAAAGTTGCAGGTTACCAAAATTAGTATACTTGACAAACATTAACTGAACCTTAAGAAAGTATGTCAGACTTGTTAAATTTAAATATATAGTAAGTAGGTGAAACAAGTGGTTCAACGTACAAAAAGCTATTTTTACGCGGATTCAACGGATTTAGAGCTTTCTGACGATATTCTTTTTCCTTATGCTTGGGATGAATGGATGTGTCGCCAATTAACCAGTGATAGCCCGAGCTATATACATGTTTGGCAGCATCCCAAAGCAATCGTGCTTGGTTTAAGAGATCGTCAGCTACCAGGAATTGACCAGGCCATATCTTGGTTAGAAAATCAAGGCTATGTAGTAGCGGTACGTAATTCTGGAGGAGCTGCTGTACCTTTGGATACAGGTGTGGTGAATATATCACTTGTGATTCCTAAATCTACTAATACTATAAACTTTCGTGACGATTTTGAAACAATGATTCAGCTTTTGCGTGAAATACTTGCCCCGTGGACTTCTACCATTCAAACTGGAGAAATTAAAGGCGGGTATTGCCCTGGAGATTATGACTTAAGCATCAACGGTCGCAAATTTTGTGGGATAGCACAGCGACGTCAAGCCCATGGATTTGTTGTTTCAGCTTTTGTTAATGTTGAAGGAACGGACTCAGATAGAGCCAGCAGGGTACGGACTTTTTATGATATTGCTTCAAATGGGAAATCTGATATTACATTTCCTCTAGTTGAGCCTGAGCGAACGAGCAGTCTAGAGGAATTAGCAGGTGTACCTTCAGTCAAGGCTTTTATGGAAAGCTTGAAATATCATAAATCAGTTATAGTATCCGAAACGCAAGCTGCAAAAGAGGCTTTGAATAACGTTATATTTCCAGTGAATCAGATATTTGAAGTTATTAAGCAATTAAAAAGACGATATGCAGTCGAACCTAGAATCCAATAAGTTCCAATATAGTCATTTACACAAGATTCATATTATTTTGATCTAGCGATAATGTTTATCACTTATTCTAACTTAAGGTTACCAATCTTAAGGAGGAAAGAGTATGGCATTTTTTACAAAGAAAAAGTTATTATTAGTTGGTGGTTTGGCAGTCCTATTAGTTGGATCGCAGGCTGCACAAGCAGCAGAAGCTACGTTGAAGGCGGTTTCAGTTCAATTTAAAATCTTTGTAAGTGGTAAAGAAGTCAAGCTTGATAAAGACCCTGTTGTTATTGATGGAAGTACATATCTTCCTGTTAGAGCTTTAAGTGATGCGCTTGGTCAATACGTTAAATGGGACGATGCTTCCAAAACGATTTCTTTAAGCTCATTCCCCGCAATCTCAAATGAATTTACACTTAAGAATCCAGAATCCATCGGTAAAGTATATAAAGAAGGCGGATTCTCATCCTTGCTTCACCTTCCATCTGATCCTGATAATGTTTTCTACGCATTAGCTGATCGCGGACCAAATGGAGATTTAACTGTAGATGGTAAAGCAGGAAAAGCGTTTCCTCTTCCTGATTTTGAAGTTAGATTCTTTAAAATTGAGCTAGTAGCAGGCGATATCAAAATTCTTGAAACCATTAAGCTTCAATTGCCTGATGGCAAAATTGATGCAGTTACAAAAAAATCTACGATTACAGGCTTGCCTAATATCAAGGGTGACGAAGTAGCTTTCAACGAAGATGGCACTCCACTTTCCACTTATGATCCGGATGGTCTTGATTTGGAAGGGATTTCTTACAATCCGAAGGATGATACTTTCTGGATGTCTGAAGAATACAGTCCTTCCTTGGTACATGTGAAGCGTGATGGAACAATTATTGCTCGTTATGTACCAAAAGGTGTTAAAGAGAAGTTAGTTAATGCACAGACACCTATTTTTGATACACTTCCAGCTATTTATTACAAGCACGTTTCTAACCGTGGATTTGAAGGAGTTTCCATATCTCCTGACGGTTCGTCCCTGTTTGTTGCCATTCAAAGTCCAATGGCGGTTCCAGATAAAAAAGCTGGTGATACATCACGTCAATTGCGTATTCTAAAAATGGATTTAAACACTCAAGCAGTTGTTGGTGAATATGCGTATACAGCTGAAGATGCTACCCAATATCCAAAAGTAGCTCAAAAGGACCTAGTTATCAGTGAGCTTAGTGCCTTGTCTAATCAGGTAGTTCTGGTGGATGAGCGTGATAAGCTTGCAGGTGCAGAGGCACAAATCAAACGGATTTATCGTGCAGATTTTACAAATGCAACTAATCTTCTAGGAACTGAAGTAAGTGATACTTTAGAATCTTTAACGATGGATGCTATGAAAGAGAAGAAAATCAATTCAGCAGAAAAGACCTTAGTGGTCGATATGGCCAAGCTTGGCTATAAATATGAAAAATTAGAAGGCATGACTGTCGTTGGAAAACGTCAAATTGTTGTTGTCAATGATAATGACTACGATGTGAGCTATGTGGATGGCAAGTTGGTTCTTACTGATGTACCTACACAAGCTCTAACGATTGAATTAGCAGCTGATTTGAAATAATTAATCAAATAGTCAAAAAGTGACCTTATGCCAACTGGCATAAGGTTTTTTTTTGATTCATTTCGTGAGAAAGAGGGTAAAATAAAGCTAAAGTGTGTCTAAATGAGAAACATTTTCAATAAACTTTTGTTTTTTGCGGTTACAAAAGGTAATATAGATGTAGATTATTGTTTTTTTTTATTCAATCTCACAGATGAGGTGTAAAGGATGTCAAAGGTAGAAGTGGAAACCAAAACAGAAAAAGCAGCAGCTTCAACGTTTTCTGACGGTGTAGTTAAGACTGCTCCAGTAGTGCCCTTTCGAATTCTTTCGGAGGAAGGCGATTTAATTGCTAAGCAATTGATGCCGAAATTAAGTGATGAGAAGCTTGTTGAGTTGATGCGCCGCATGGTGTTCACCCGAGTTTGGGATGAGCGAGCGGTTAATCTTGGAAGACAAGGAAGATTGGGCTTTTATGCACCGGTTTCCGGCCAAGAAGCCAGCATGATTGGTAGTGAATTTGCTTTGCAGCGGGAGGATTTCATATGCCCGGGTTACCGTGATATCCCGCAAATTGTTTGGCACGGCCTGCCCTTATACCAAGCTTTTCTATATTCACGTGGTCATCAGCATGGCGGTCAGGTTCCCGATGATGTACATGTACTAATGCCGCAAATTATTATTGGTGCTCAAATTTTACACGCAACAGGTGTAGCAATGGGCATGAAGAAACGCGGCAAGAAAAACGTTACTATTACCTACACAGGTGACGGTGGATCATCTGAAGGTGATTTCTATGAGGGAATGAATTTTGCTGGAGCTTTTAAGCTGCCGGTGATTTATTTTGTACAAAATAATGGGTATGCTATTTCTACACCATATAGTAAGCAAACGGGTTCGCTTTCCGTCGCCCATAAAGCTGTTGCTGCCGGGATTCGTGGTGTGCAGGTGGATGGAATGGACGTGCTTGCCGTTTATCAAGCTGTTTCCGAAGCTGCTGAAATTGCGCGTAATGGTGGAGGAGCAACCTTGATTGAAGCTCTAACCTATCGGTTTAAGCCTCATTCCATGGCTGATGATCCGAGCAAATATCGGACTAAAGAAGAAGAAACCGAGTGGCAAACCAAGGATCCGATCACACGTTTCCGCAATTTTTTAACGAAAAAAGGTTTATGGACAGAAGCGGATGAAACTCGAGTTAAAGAAGAAGCTAAAGCGACTGTTATTGAGCATATTAAAAAAGCTGAGGATACGCCAAAAATGACGGTTGCAGGTTTGATCGACAGCATGTTTGAGCATACGCCTTCCCATATGGAGGAACAAAAATCATGGCACAAATGACAATGATTCAAGCGATACAGGATGCAATGCGTGTGGAACTAGCCCGCGATCCTGAGATATTGCTTTTTGGCGAGGATGTAGGACATGTTGGCGGTGTATTCCGTTCGACAGAAGGCTTGCAGGCGGAATTTGGTGAGGAACGTGTATTCGACACACCTTTAGCTGAATCTGCTATCGCTGGTTTAGCTGTTGGCTTGAGCATTCAAGGCTATCGCCCAATTATGGAAATCCAATTCGTTGGTTTTGTTTATGAAGCTATGGATCAAATTTGTGTTCAAGCGGCACGCTTAAGATATCGTTCAGGTGGCAAATACAATGCACCTATTACAATTCGTACACCATTTGGCGGCGGAGTAAAGGCAGCTGAGCTTCATACAGATTCTTTGGAAGGTCTATTCATGCAAACACCAGGGATTAAGGTTGTTGTCCCTTCTAACCCATATGATGCTAAAGGTTTATTGATTTCAGCTATTCGTGATAACGATCCGGTATTATTTATGGAGCATATGAATTTATATCGTTCTTTCCGTGGTGAAGTACCAGAAGGTGAATACACCGTTCCACTTGGAAAAGCTAATGTAGTTCGTGAAGGTTCAGATGTAACGATTCTAACTTATGGAGCCATGGTCCATACCTCGCTTAAAGCTGCTGAAGAGATCGAAAAGCAGAAAGGCACAAAGGTAGAAGTTATTGATTTGCGTACCTTGCAGCCATTGGATATGGAAACTATAGTTGCTTCGATCAAAAAAACCAATCGCGTAATTGTTGTGCAAGAAGCACAACGTATGGCAGGTGCAGCACCTGAGCTTATTGCTCAAATCAATGAAAAAGCTATTTTACATTTAGAGGCGCCTGTGATTCGTGTAGCAGGACCTGATACCGTATACCCTTTTGGGATGATTGAAGATGATTGGTTGCCTAATGTGTCTCGGATTATCGATGGATTAAATCAAGTTTTGAACTTCTAAGGAGGATAGCACAGTGGCGATATTCGAATACAAATTTCCTGAGCTAGGCGAAGGGATTCATGAAGGTGAAATCGTCAAATTGCATGTTAAAGCAGGCGATGATGTCACAGATGAGTCATTATTTATGGATGTACAGAACGATAAAGCAATCGTTGAGGTCGCTTCACCTGTTGATGGAAAAGTGATTGAAGTGAAAGTCAAGGAAGGCCAGATTTGTCACGTTGGTCAAGTAATTGCTACGATTGAAGTCGCAGGCGAGGGTTCCCCAGCTAGTGAAAAGCCGGTTGAAGCTGCTAAAGCGCCTGAATCCACGCCAGCTCCAGCTGTTGAAACGCCAGTTGAAGCACCTGCAGCGGTTAAAGCACCTGTTGCTGCTGAAACGCTTGAAGCAACAACAGAAAAATCAACAAAAGGCATCTTAGCTACTCCAAGTGTGCGTAAATTAGCACGTGAAAAAGGGATCGCTTTAGCCGAAGTTACAGCGAGCGGCAAGAATGGTCGCATCACTCGTGAAGATGTAATTGCAGGACCATCTGGAGAAGCTAAAGCTGAGGAGGTTCCAGTTCAGGCTGTTGCAGCTGCTGTTGAACCAGTCTCTGCCGTATCTAAGGATAGTGAGCCGACTGCAGTTAAGAATACAGCTGTTGCTCAAGTAACATCCGCTGGTCAAGTGGAACGCGTACCATTCAAGGGAATCCGTAAAATTGTTGCTAATGCAATGGTTAAATCCGTTTATACGATTCCTCATGTAACCTTGATGGATGAAATCAACGTTTCTGCGTTGGTTGCATTTCGCGAGCGCATGAAGCCTTCGGCTGAGAAAAATGGAGTCAAGCTTACCTATTTGCCGTTTATTATTAAAGCTTTGATTGCCGCTGCTCGTCATTACCCAATTATGAATGCAGAATTAGACGAAGCATCAAGCGAAATCATCTACAAAAAATATTACAACATAGGTATTGCAACGGATACGGATAACGGCTTGATCGTTCCGGTTATTGTTGAAGCAGACCGCAAAAACCTTTGGAGTCTTGCGTCATCAATTAAAGATCTTGCAGAGCGTGGGAGAGCTGGAAAGCTTTCATTACCCGAGCTTAAAGGCAGTACTATAAGCATTACGAATATTGGCTCAGCTGGCGGAATGTTCTTCACACCTGTGATTAATTTTCCAGAGGTTGCAATTCTGGGCACAGGGCGTATAACTGAGAAAGCTATTGTGAGCGATGGTCAAATTATCGCTGCACACATGATGGCATTATCACTAAGCTTTGATCATCGTATCATCGATGGTGCGGTTGCACAGAAATTCTTAAACGAAATCAAACGGCTATTAGCCGATCCAGAACAATTTTTAATGGAGGTGTAGGTTATGGTTGTAGGAGATGCTTCATTGGATATTGATTTGTTGGTAATCGGAGCAGGTCCGGGTGGTTATGTAGCTGCAATTCGTGCTGCACAGCTTGGACAAAGCGTTCTAGTTGTTGATAAAAGCGAAGTTGGTGGAGTATGCCTCAATCGTGGCTGTATTCCCTCAAAAGCCTTAATATCAGCGGCACATCAATATGAAGCCATTGGTAAAGCTTCGGCGATTGGAATTGAGACAACTGGAGTAAAGGTTGATTTCAAGAAGGTCCAGGAGTGGAAGGGTTCGATTGTTAAGAAGCTGACTGGTGGAGTAAGTTCACTATTCAAGGGAAATAAAATCCAATTCTTTCAAGGCGAAGTGATGTTCATTAATGAGCATGAAGCTAGAGTGTTCAATGACAACGAAGCTCCACGTTATAAATTCAAGAATTGCATTGTGGCTACAGGTTCGAGACCTATTGAGCTTAAAGCATTTCCTTTTGGCGGCCGGATTCTTTCGTCTACAGAAGCTTTAAATCTTGAAGCTGTACCAGAAAGCCTTGTGGTTATTGGTGGTGGTTACATTGGGATTGAGCTTGGTCAAATGTATGCCAAGTTCGGCACGAAGGTTACGATTATCGAAGGAACTGCAGGTATTCTTCCTGGGTTCGAGCCTGATATTACCAAGCTGGTGCATCGTAATCTAGAGAAGCTTAAAGTGGAGATTAATACCGAAGCGCAAGCTGTATCCGCAAAAGCGACAAATAAGAATGTAACAGTTGTCTATAAGGTAAATGGCGAAGAAAAAGAAATTACAGCTGATTATGTGCTCGTTACAGTCGGACGTCGTCCTAATACAGATGGTGAGCTAGGCTTGGATTTAATCGGAGTAAAATTATCCGATCGCGGGCTAGTTGAAATCGATGGGCAATGCCGTACAAACGTGCCTACAATATTCGCAATCGGTGATATCGTGGCTGGACCTTCACTAGCACATAAAGCATTCTACGAAGCCAAGGTTGCTGCTGAAGCTATTGCTGGACTTGCGAGCTTAATCGATTACAAAGCGATCCCTGCGGTTGTCTTCTCCGATCCTGAGATCGCAAGTGTGGGCTTTAGTGAAACAGAAGCTAAAGAAAAAGGCTTTAAAGTAAAAACCGGTAAATTCCCTTTTGGAGCAAATGGTCGTGCTTTATCGCTTCAAGCAACAGAAGGCTTTGTGAAGCTTATAGCTGATGAGAGCAATGGAATGGTGATTGGTGCACAAATCGTGGGTGATGACGCTTCTACGTTGATTGCAGAGCTTGGTTTAGCGATTGAGATGGGCGCAACACTAGAGGATATCGCTTTAACTATCCATGCGCACCCTACATTGGGTGAAATGGTTGGCGAAGCGGCTGAAGCTGGATTGGGCATTGCTGTACATCAGATGAATAAATAAAAGAATATACATCTAAGGCAAAAGAATCAGGGAAACCTGATTCTTTTGCCTTTTTTCTAGTGCTTTATATACAAAATTCCCCTATATACATATAATTATTGTTGGATGTAGAAAAAGTTGGTAAATGAACCATGCCATTATACCTAAAATATTTGAGAGTGGGAGGTATGTCAGTGATTACAGAAAGTCTAGACTTTATTTTAAAGCTGCTAAATGTGTTTGTGATTATAATTTTTATTTTATTTTCCACTATTTTGTTTGCATATATAATGATCAAATTTAAAAAGAAATTACTAACAAAAAATAAATTCTTACTTTGGCTGTTGTTTGCTCTATGGATTGTCGTGGGAAGTTGGGTAATAAATAAAGAAAACGCTCCGTCTAAGCCTGAAATGGTTCAGCAAACTGAAAACAAAAAAACTGAAAATAAAGAATTTGAATCAATTAAATTAAAAACACAACAATACCTAAAAAATAAATATCAAATGGCTCTTCAAGTGTCACAAATTGAATATTCTTGGGAAACGAATGATTATATTATGAAAGCTTTTGCAATAGACAGGCCAGGAGTTATATTTGATGTGTTTTTTAATAAACAACTCCAATCAATAATGGATACTTATCTAATTCTTTATTGGAAGCATGATGTAATAACGGAATTAAAACTATTATTATTAAATTTATATTTACCTGAACAGGTTTATTCGGACGATTCATCAGAAAATCGTGTTGAGGGTGCAATAAATCTAGATCAAAACCTATATAAATCTATCATTCATAGTAAAGCATCTGAAATTCCAAGTTATAAGAAAATTGTTGATAATTATCCCTACAAATCCTCCATTAGGTTGACATATTATTTAAAATTAAATCTAACAATTGAAAACAAACAGGAACAATTTAATAAGGTATTTGAAGTAATTCAGTTTTATCGAAGTAAAAAACTTAGAATTGGGGGCTTAGATATTCATTTTTGCGATACAACAAATGAAAGGCTTACTCACAATATTAATATTATTGGTGAAAAAGATTCTAAGAGAATTACGAGCCCCAAAGATATTGAGCAATTTTTTAGTACTGTAAAATATAATGAAAAATAAGGAGTGTAATTATTATGGCAAGTAATTTGCCAGTAAAACATTCCAGTGGTTTAATACGGAGAAATAATCAAAATGGGCTGCTGCCATTAAACTTGGGCAGCAGCTTTTTTGTCATATTATCTCAAATAAAGCTTTCCTTCGCTCGCATCCCACCGCCAAATAGAACCTCCTTGAATCATATGAACTCCACCTAGCCAACGATCAGTGCCATTAAGCTCAATCCAATCCGCCTTATTAGCTAGAACATCCTTACCGATATCGGTAATTTCAAGTTTCCATTTATTCAGTTTTTTGTTAGCGGAACCATCCATTTTAGGCAAAGAATCAGGACCTTTCCAGCTAATTAAGGGGTGTTTACCACTCTTTAAACGCTCCAAGTATCGCCAAAACTGCATATCCCCTAAGCCATAGTTTTTCTCCGTTTTACTGATCTGCTGAAACAAAGGTATAAGCTGTGTAACTCCCTCAGAAACAAGCTGCAGCGTTTTCTGCTCTAAGCGACTTAATCCATTGTGTGAAGAAGGAAATCTTTCTAAATGGTATGTAAAAGCCTCTTGAAGGAATGGAAGATGTGACAGGTTCTCATCTTTTATGAATCTCTCGATTTCCAATGGATCGGATGAAGCATAGACCTGCCAAGCTTTTGAAGCTAAATGCAATTGTTCCGATGTTACCTCTTGCCATTTGTCTTTAAGAGTTGCGAGCTGAGCCGTTGTAAGCTGGCCTAAACCGAGAAATAACTCGATACCGGGGAATTCTCCAATACATAAAAGCTCAAGCTTGGTTTGAGGTGCTTTGAACTTGGAAAACCAATCCAACAAATAGATTAACATGGTTTGATCAAAGAGATCATATTCGAACCAAAGAATGATTTTATCATAGACTTCATGCTCCAATAAGACTTTATATTGATCTCCGTTGTGTTTAAAGAATTTTGCTTCCGGCAATCCCATTTTCTCTTTAAAATAGGCAGCTCTCATTTTGCGAGCTTCTTTGCTTGCTAAATCCAGTAGAATCGGTCCCTCATGTAAAGACTCTCTCCAAACAAGAATATTTTCGCCAGGGGCTAGAGCTTCTAATTTATGCTTCACGGAATCACCATTTACGATATGCAGAACAGTCATTGTTTCCATCATCTCCTTGCTTAACCTTTAGGGCTATCTCAATTATAACTAGTAACCTAACTTAGATGGAATATTTTTCTGCAAACTCGTCAACACTGTTAAAAGCGTCAATTAAAGGAGGGTCCATGTTATGTTTAATTTGAAATGGAAAAGGCTAGGCATAAGTCTACTATGTTTTCAATTGGTTGTCGTATTAGGCTTATCTATCGCATCAGCTGAGGAAAAAAAGATAGATCAGGTTGACCTCACTCCTTCTGCCAAATCAGCCATATTGTTGGATGTAGATACAGGTACAGTCATCCAAGAAAAAAATGGCGATGAAAAGCTGCCGCCAGCAAGTATTACTAAAATTATGACGATGCTTCTTATTATGGAAGCCATTGATCAAGGTAAGATCAAGATGGAAGATAAAGTTCGGACTAGTGAGTACGCAGCTTCGATGGGTGGCTCACAAATTTTTCTTGAGCCTGGTGAAGAGATGTCCGTTAAGGAAATGCTGAAAGGTATTGCAATGGCCTCAGGCAATGATGCGTCGGTTGCGATGGCAGAGAAAATTGCCGGCTCTGAAGAGGTTTTTGTCCAAATGATGAATGAACGTGCTAAGCAGCTAGGGATGAATAATACACACTTTGTGAACTGTAATGGACTGCCTGCTGCTAATCATTATTCCACTGCGCATGATATTGCCATTATGTCTCGTGCCTTGCTTCAGCATCCCGAGATTACTCAATATACAGGGGTTTATCAAGATTATTTACGTAAAGATTCAGTCAAGCCTTTTTGGTTGGTTAATACGAATAAATTGGTCCGCTTTTATGCAGGAGCAGACGGTTTGAAAACAGGCTTTACTGTGGAAGCCAAGTTCTGCTTGTCAGCTACAGCTAAACGAGACGGCTTAAGAGTGATTGCTGTTGTGCTAGGTGAGCCTGACACCAAAACTCGCAATGCTGAAGTATCGAAGCTGTTCGATTATGCTTTCTCCCAGTATATGAGCTATCCGCTGATTAAAACCGGCGACAGTCTGGGTAATTTTAAAGTCAGTAAAGGCAAGTCTGCAACGGTTCCACTAACGGCTAAGCATCCTTATAGCATTTTATTAAAAAGAGGTGAGGCAAGTGAGGGGATCCGTCATGAGCTACAACTCCAGCCTAAATTAAAAGCACCTATTAAAATGGGGCAGCCTATTGGCAAAATTGTTGTTTATAAAGGTGATCAATTACTCAAAGAGTTTCCATTGGAATCGCCCGTTCAAGTGAATAAAGCCAATTGGTGGGTGCTAATGAAACGAACTGTATCTCATTTATTTTCTGTAGGTTAAGCGCGAAATCCGTATTTTGACCTTAGCGAATTATGACGGTTTTCTTCTACTTTTAGCAGATTTTTTCTAGTTTTGTCACCCATGCAGGAATCAGTTCTTGCTTGTAGAAATCAATGTTCATGAAGGCTGACAATAAGGATTGTTTACTTGGCTTAAAGTTACTATGGGAAGTAGCTTGCTAGCCTTACAATCGGCATTGCAGTTGGGGAGGAGTGAACAGATATGAGTCTTCAAATTGAATTGGAGTCGAATCGCAAAACGTTGATCGTTCGTCTGAAGGGAGAGCTCGATCATCATACCGCCGAAGCCGTTAAAATTCGGATGGAGCATGCAATCTTGCATGAACAGATCACACACATTATTCTCAGCTTGAAGGATTTGAATTTCATGGATAGCTCTGGCTTGGGGGTTATTCTTGGCAGGTACAAACAGGTTACGGCTAAAGGTGGCAAAATGGTTGTTTGCGACATCAGTCCGTCGATCCATAGGCTTTTTGAAATGTCGGGTTTATTCAAGATATTAGCTATTCACAAAAACGAGCGACAAGCGATCTCGAGCTTGGAGGTCGTCTCATGAGTAAAAAAGATGCACGTAATTTCATGTCACTGCAATTTGCCAGCCTTTCCGAGAATGAGGGTTTTGCCCGTGTCGCTGTAGCTGCTTTTATTGCCCAATTGGATCCAACGATGAATGAACTGACGGATATTAAAACAGTGGTTTCTGAAGCTGTAACCAATGCGATTATCCATGGTTATGATAATGCGTCTAATGAAATAATCTCGATTTCAGCAGAAATTATCGGTGAACAAATTACACTAATCGTTGAAGATACAGGTGCAGGAATTGCAGATTTAGATTTAGCTCGTCAACCGCTTTACACTTCGAAGCCTGAGCTGGAACGCTCTGGAATGGGATTTACGATTATGGAAAATTTTATGGATGATATTGAGATTGTTTCGGGCGTTGGCAAGGGAACCATCGTTAAAATGACGAAGCGAATTGAATCAAAAAAAGCGTTGTATAACTAGGGGTCTGATGTTATGGATGTCCATTTGAAGCACGCCGCTCATCACTATCTCGACGATGCGGAAGTTAAACGATTGATCGCCCTAAGTCAATCCGGCGATAACGTAGCTCGAGATACGTTGGTCAATTGCAATATACGCTTAGTATGGTCCGTAGTTCAACGTTTTTTGAACCGTGGCTACGAGGCTGAGGATTTATTTCAAATTGGTTGTATAGGTTTGTTGAAATCGGTGGATAAATTTGATTTATCTTATGATGTGAAATTTTCAACCTATGCGGTGCCAATGATAATCGGTGAAATTCAGCGCTTTCTGCGAGATGACGGAACCCTAAAAGTGAGCCGTTCTTTAAAGGAGCTTGCTAACAAAGTAAGAAAAATGAAAGATGAATTATCGAAGAATAACGGACGTATTCCGACGATTAATGAAGTGGCAGAAGCTTTACAGATTACACCAGAGGAAGTTGTTTTTGCCCAGGATGCCAGTAAACCACCATCTTCCATTCATGAAACAGTCTTTGAAAATGATGGTGATCCGATAACATTGATGGATCAGATTGCCGATGAATCTCAGGAAAAGTGGTTTGAAAAGCTTGCTTTAAATGAGGCAATCGGCACTTTATCGGAGCGTGAGCGATTGATCGTTTACCTACGGTATTACCGTGATCAAACCCAATCTGAGGTAGCTAATCGACTTGGGATCTCCCAAGTTCAAGTCTCGAGGTTAGAGAAAAAAATTCTGCAATCGATCAAAAACCAGATCGCTCAATAGAGTGATCTGGTTTTTTTCCAATTCCTATTTCCCCGGAAAAACAATACATTATCCAATCCATCCTATGCTATAATTAGCAAGTACAAATTTTATTGAAAGGTTGTGATAATGAAATGAACGATCGTGAAATCTTGGAATTGGTGCTTCAAAAAGTAACAAATATTGAAACCGATGTGGCAGAGTTGAAGGCAGACGTGGCAGAGTTGAAGACTGATGTAGCAGTGTTGAAGGCAGACGTGGCAGAGTTGAAGACAGACGTGGCAGAGTTGAAGACAGATGTAGCAGTGTTGAAGACAGACGTGGCAGAGTTGAAGACAGATGTAGCAGTGTTGAAGACAGACGTGGCAGAGTTAAAGGCTGACGTTGCAGTGTTGAAGACAGACGTAGCAGAATTAAAGTCAGATGTCGTAGTTTTGAAGACAAACGTAGCTTTACTACAGTCAGACGTAGCTTCACTACAGTCAAACGTTGCCATCCTGGAATCCAATGTTTCACTTATCCAAAAGGACTACAAGAACTTGACTCAGAAAGTGGATATTATTCTTGAACAGACGGCTGGCTTAACTGAATCTCAAGTGGTTACATCAAGTAAGCTCAAAGAATTGTCAGAAGATCAGATGTCTATTAAGGAAATTATTGGCGAACAAATGGTTACTATTCATACAATTAAGCGAAATATGTTTTTTTCATTAACAGAACGTGTGAAAGAGCAAACTTCTTAATAAAGCTGATTGAAGAGCCTGTTTAATAAATGCTACATAGTGCGTGATTAAGTGGAAAAACCCTCACCCCAAGCTCAATTATTAAACAGACTCTTTAACCAAATGATTACTTTTATAGGATGTGTTAGCTTGAACTATTGGCAGGGAAAACAAATAAAGCTTCGCACTATAGAAATGAAGGATATTGAATTTTTCGAGAGCTTGGATTATGAATTTGATAAGAATGTCGATGCCATTCATTTACCGAAAACCAAGGATCGTACAAGAGCATGGATGGAAAAAGAAATGCAGATGCGTTTTGGAGATGCTTTCCGTTGGGTTGCTGAGAATACAGATGGACAAGCCGTAGGAACCATTGATACGTTCGCTTGTGAACGCAGAAATGGCACCTTTAAGTACGGAATTGCCGTTGCTCGAGAATACTGGGGACAGGCCTATGCCAAGGAAATGATTCATTTGGTGCTGCGCTATTATTTTCACGAGCTAGGTTATCAGAAGGTAACTCCTCATGTTTATGCGTTTAATGAGCGTTCATTACGCTTGCATCAATCCCTTGGTTTCACTCAAGAAGGCCGTTTGCGGAATATGGTTTATACGGATGGGCAATATTATGATGAAATCCATTTCGGGCTAACTAAGGCGGAATTCGCCAATTGGAAATAAAAGACCAGTCGTCATTATGACTATGGGTCTTTTATTTTTTGCATACTATACCTGATTGTACCTTTTTTGGAAGAGGGGTAACTCATGGTAGATCAACAGAATGCGACCCTGTATATACGTTTTCGCAAACGTGTCAGATTAGATAAAGCCCAGCCTATTTTATTACGAAATATTGCAGACATATTATCCGATCCGGAAATCGAACAGAAGCTTCAAACTCATGTAATTAGCTATCCCCAGCCTCAGGATGGGAATTTGGTGCTGGTTGATATGCTGATGGTCATTCGCAGTATTCGTGAGATCTATTCAAATCTTAAAATCGAAAGCTTCGGAGAGCCTCATGTTTTAATTGAGATCAAGAGTGAGCGGGCTCGTCCTCACTTCATAATATTGGCTTTGGTATGGTTGCTTTTGTTCGTTGGTTCCGGATTAACTATTCTCAATTTTCATGCTGATGTGAGCATGCTGGAGGTTCATCAACGGATCTATCAGCTGCTGACAGGAAAGCATCTTGAGCATCCTTATTTTCTGCAAATTCCCTATTCGATTGGAATAGGTTTGGGCATGGTACTTTTCTTCAACCACGTATTCAAAAAGAAGTTCAGCGAGGAGCCAAGTCCGCTTGAAGTGGAAATGTTTCTGTATCAAGAAAGCACTAATCGTTATGTGATTACCCAGGAATATGGAAAAATTCGCAAGCGAAAAAAGAGGGA
This sequence comes from Paenibacillus psychroresistens, assembly GCF_009728935.1. Classification (GTDB taxonomy): domain Bacteria; phylum Bacillota; class Bacilli; order Paenibacillales; family NBRC-103111; genus Paenibacillus_AC; species Paenibacillus_AC psychroresistens. Next base: position 3,226,043 of record NZ_CP034235.1, read on the forward strand.
TAACGATGACGAATCTCCTTTCTGATGTTGTTTTTGCTCTTGTAGAAATTCTGATTGGACTTGCTGGCGGACTTGCGGTTGGCGGTGGTTTTGTTGCTTTTCTTGTTGTATTGGACATTATTCCAAGGCTGGTCCATCTTTCTAAATCGTATAATTCAATTCATTTATACGAAGGAGCGGTGGTAACAGGGGTGATGGTTTGGAGCACGCTGGACTTTTTCGACTGGCAGCTGAAGCTGTCTCCTATATCTACAATTTACATTGGCCTTATGGCGGGGTGTTTTGTCGGAATGCTGGCTGCGGCACTTACCGAGGTTATTAATGTTCTGCCTATTATGGCTAAGCGACTAGGTATGGATGGTTATATGATGTGGCTATTGTCAGCGATGATATTAGGGAAGGTGCTGGGCTCATTGTTTGAGTGGCTGGTATTTTAAGCTAATCTGAGACGAATGGAGGCCGAGAATATTGTCATATTGTTGTTGATATGTTACTTTATATATACTGGTAACCGCCATTAATGGCTTATTCATATTAGGTTTTATAGGGGAGAGGAATCACAGAATGTTTCTACATGGTACGAGTCAAGTTAATGATCAAGGTCACTTGCAAATAGGTGGCTGTGATACAAGCGATTTAGCAGAGCAATTCGGTACGCCACTTTATATCGTGGATGAGGCACTAGTACGTCAAAGATGCCGTGAGTTTGTTAATGCTTTTAGTGCATCAGGCTTAAAATTTCAAGTAGCTTACGCAAGTAAAGCATTTTGTGTATTGGCCATGTGTCGAATCGCAGAAGAAGAAGGCATGTCTTTAGATGTTGTTTCAGATGGTGAGCTTTACACAGCAATTGAAGCTGGCTTTCCCGTTGAACGCATTCACTTCCATGGCAATAATAAATCTATTCAAGAAATGGAAATGGCGATTGATGCCAAAATTGGCTGTTTCGTTGTTGATAATTTCATAGAGTTGCATATGTTAAATGCGGTTGCCGCAGAGAAGAATCAAAAAGTGAAAATCCTACTTCGCATCACACCAGGTGTAGAAGCGCATACGCATGAGTTTATCTCAACTGGACAAACGGATTCTAAGTTTGGCTTTGATCTTGGTAATGGAGCAGCTTTCCGTGCAATTGATGAGGCGTCCAAACTAGCTAATCTTGAGATATTAGGGATTCATTCGCACATAGGCTCGAATATTTTTGAAGTTGAAGGCTTTAAGATGGCTGTGGAAAAAATGATCGGATTTGCTACTCAAGTTCGCTCCGAGCTTAATGTTACTTTTAAAGTAGTTAACTTAGGTGGAGGCTTTGGGATTCGTTATGTTGAGGGCGATACACCATTGCCTGTTGCTGAATATGTTAAGGCGATCACTGAAGGCATCATCGATTTCTTTGGCAAGCATGATTATCCAATTCCAGAAATTTGGGTTGAGCCCGGTCGCAGTATTGTTGGGGATGCAGGGACAACACTTTATACATTAGGAACTTCTAAAGATATTCCAGGAGTACGTAAATATGTAGCTGTAGATGGCGGGATGACGGATAATCCGCGTTTTGCTTTATATGGTTCACGTTATGAAGCGGTCTTGGCTAATCGGGCGGGCGAAGCGACAGAGGAGCTTGTTTCTGTAGCGGGTAAATGCTGCGAGAGCGGAGACATGCTGATCAAGGATATTGAGCTGCCTAAGGTTAACCAAGGTGATCTATTGGCTATTTCTTGCACGGGAGCTTATAATTATGCGATGGCCAGTAATTATAATCGAATTCGTAAGCCTGCTGTTGTGTTCGTTAAGGACGGACAAGCGGATTTAGTAGTCAAACGTGAATCATTCGATAATATTATCGGCAATGATGTTATACCAGCTAGAATGCAAAAACAAGCTTTGAAAGCATAGTCCAAATAAACCAGAAATAATAGGAGGATTACCCATGAAACAAGCAAATATTAAATTAGCTAACGGTGGAGAAATCAAGATTGAGCTTTTCGAAAAGGATGCACCGAATACAGTAGCAAACTTCGAAAAACTAGCAAACGAAGGCTTTTATAACGGATTGGTTTTCCACCGTGTAATTCCAGGCTTTATGGCACAAGGCGGCTGTCCAACTGGTTCAGGTACAGGCGGTCCTGGTTACAAGATTGATTGCGAAATCAACCCAAACAAGCATCAACGTGGAACATTGGCGATGGCACATGCTGGACGTAATACTGGAGGCAGCCAATTCTATATTTGCTACAATCCACAGCCGCATTTGGATGGTCAGCATACCGTGTTTGGCCAAGTACTAGAAGGCATGGACTTTATTGACCAATTTAAAGGCAGAGACGTTATGGAGACAGTTGAAGTTGTCGAAGTAGCTTAATACAAATTTACAAATAACGAAAAGCAGGGATTCATTCCTTGCTTTTTTCTTATGTTAATTAGCTGGAGCTATTATTACAAACAGTCAGAAGCTGCCACAATATTCGCAAATGTATGAGTATGAGCTGGTGCCTCATTTCAACAAAAAGCCTGCTCTGCCTCGGAGATAACTAACCAAGGCTAAAGCAGGCTCTATTCACTAATAATTATACCAAAGCCAGCTTAGTTACTCGGCCATCGAATATCCATTCAGCAACATATACAGCGCCTTGTGAATCTACGCAAATGCCATGAGGCGAGCTGAACTTATTAGCACGGTAGTAAGGCTTAGGCAAATTCGGCCAGCCTGTTTGTTTATAAGCCTGTTGATCTTCGCCTAGATGGCAGATCAAACGATCATTTTTATCAAAAATTGTAATTCGGCTGTTTAAATCAGGAAAGTAGACGTCATCTCCATGATAATAAAAGCTGCAGGGCATATCCATATCATCGACAATAGCACGCTTGAAAGCACCATCCAGCGTGAAAACTTGAATCCGATGATTGCCTCTATCCGCGACATAAACCTCTTCCTCGCCACTTCTTGTATCAATCGAGATACCATGTGGACAATTTAATTGCCCTAACTCTGTTCCTTTGCCACCCCATGAACGGATGTACTCACCCGTAGCATTATATTGATGAATCCAGCTTTGTCCGTAACCATCGGAAACATAGATATCCCCATTTGCTGAAACAGCCACATCGGTTGGGACATATTTGTTCTCGGCGCTATACACATCCGGAAGATCAGGTGTGCCCAAGGTCAATAGGTGGTTCCCTTTTAAATCCATTTTCACCACGTTGCAACGTGCCGTGTCAGTGATATAGAGGAATTCTTCGTTCTGTTCCTTATGTAGATAGAATCCATGCGCGCCGCCTTCGAACTCTTCTCCCCAAGCAGTAATGAATTGCCCAGTCTTATCAAATTTAACAATAGAAGGCTTGCCTGTGTGAAATACATAGACGTTATCAAACTGATCAACTACAATACCATGGGTATAACCTAGCTGTAAATCAGCTGGAGTCTTTGCCCATCCTTGAACAAGCTCATAGCTGCGAGCTGCATTTCCTAATTGGGGAACATTTGCTGTAGTCATAATAAAATTCCTCTTTTCATTTTATAATGGATGATTAGGTTTTGCTTTTGCGAAATTCACCAGGTGATAAACCCAGTTTTTTCTTGAATTGCTTATTAAAGAAGCTTAAATCTTCGAAGCCAACCTCTTGCGCGATACTTAGTATCTTATTATCGGTATTCATTAAAGCTTCCTGGGCATAATTTAAACGGATTTCATTGCGGTATTCAATCAGGGTTTGACCGGTTTGCTGCTTAAACTTCACTGAGAAAACAGATGGACTCATTCCGCTTATGTGGCTGATTTGCTCCAAGGTTAAGGGCTGCTTGAAATGCCGATGAATAAATTCGCGGATATGATGGATGATTTGCTCATCGGAACCTGGATTCTTAATGGGCAAATCCATCTGTTGATAACAACGGCTTAAGAACACAAACAACTGAATCATTTCGGTCTTCACCATGATCTCATAGCCCAGGTTTTTATTCTGCTGCTCGAGAATTAATCCATCCAGATAAGCTCTCATCTGGATTTGTTGCTTAGCCTTCAGCGTTAAACGAGTATTGAACCGTAGATCATTACGCAGTAAGGGTTCAACATAGAAAAAATCAACGAATGAAGTCAACGCTGACATAGTTTCCAATTCTGCTTGAAATAAGGAAGGAGTAAACAGCAGATTATAAATGATTGCTTTTCCTTGAGAGTTTACACGGTAAGCGTGTTCAATATCCGGTTCAATGATGAATACATCACCTGGCTTGATGGGATGATAGTCCCCATTATTATATTGATGCTCACCGCTTCCTTCTGCGACATAAGCCAATTCAATGAATTCATGTGAATGCGGAGCAACCTCTGCATCAGCCTGTAGGGGGACGATATTAGTGTAAAAAGGGAAACGAGTATCCACCCAAAATTGCTCATTTTTCATGTGAGTCAAGCTATCACTTCATTTCAATTTATAATCTCTCCCTTCTTCATTGAATAGAAAAACCCAGTGGTTGTCAAGTGCAACTCACCGGGGATTTCTAGATAACTATAAACAATATAACTAATCCTGCATGCATTCTCTAGGTTTATTATATGAAAAGTAGCGCTGATATTCTGCCAGTCTAAGCTTGAAGGCCGTAAACGACCGGGAATCCATCACCTGCGAGAATTTCACCTGGATTGACATGGATATGTTTACTCATTGGATGATTTCCACTGGGAACGTACTTCGTGTAGCCTGGCATATAATGCACAGCAATGGCTCGACGTTTCAGCTCAGAGCGGTTATGGGGACTTCCGTGCCAGGTTAAGCAATGATGGTAGCCAACTTGTCCTTTTTTAATTTCAAAAGGCACTGCTTTGGTATTGACTCCCGCTGGCAATAAGTCGGGTTGCTTATGGAAAGGCATGAAATTTTCATCAGCGGCTAAATACTTTTGGTGATTGCCCCATTTATGGCTGCCTGGAACCATCCACATGCAACCATTTTCGATAATAGCATCATCTAAGGCTACCCATGCACTGATAAGATCAGCGGGCTGAATGATAGGCCATAACGGATGATCCTGATGCCAGTGCGTTGGTCCACCTGTGATTGGCGGCTTGTATTGAATTTGATCATGCCAAATTCGTAGAGTATCCGTTTTGCTCATTTGAGCAATTTCTTCACAGATTTGTTTATGGCAAGCATGCTGATAGAAAGCTTCACTTGCCATCCAGATATTCACCACCTGAACGACTGTCTCTGATTTGGACATTGACATTCCGTAATCCTTATCATCAAGTAAATTCCTTGCAGATACAGGCTTGTTTTTGGTTTTACCATCTAATACTAAATCTAACTCTTCACGTAAACGCTCAACCTCAGCATCATTTAACATCACATCACCTTTTAAAAATCCGTTGATTTCAAATTGTTCTAATTGATCGGCAGTCAGCATCGTCTGTGCACCTCTTTCATTTTTTAAAAGCTTTATGATTATGGGAATAACTTAAAAATACCTTATTTATGCAAAGAATCAAATAGAGGTTTTACATAATAATTTGCACTTTACACAGATGTTATGGTTCAATTATGGATAAGATGACCTAAAGGAGGAAAGCCAGTTGGTATCATTAATTGAAGTTGGTGATCTAACAGGCATACGGCCGGTAATCAACTTCGCTAACCTTACTACATTCGCTGCCGGAATGAGATGGGGGCCGCGGATTATTCCAGATTGTCAGATCATTCATGTTGTTTCTGGATCTGCAGAAGTCACGGTAAGTGGAGCTCGTAGAATAATCGTTTCCGGGGATACTGTATTCTATGGCAAGGACACACCACACCAAATTCTGGTTTCCCCAGATCAGCCTTGTACGTTTTATAGTTTTCATTTCTCCTGGGACCAGGTATCGGCTGTTCCGGTTCATCCTCATAATGTCTTGCCCTCAGCGGAGTGGATGTGCAGTTCTGATGATTTAGAGAAGCAAGGGCCTGTTTATAGTGTTACAATGGATGGATACGGGCAAGTCATCATTCCGCATTTTTTCAGCATTCCGAAAATCGAGAATTTAATGGCACCTATTGTGCACGAATATGTAATGGCAGAAGCGGGCTACTCTTTTATGATGCGAGGCCAACTCTATCTGCTGCTTATGGAGATTATACGCGGACTTATGTCTAACCGCATTGTGGGTTCAGAACAAAGCAAAAAAATAGCTGTGGTGCTGGAAGCCATGCAAAATGAGCCGAATCGCAGCTGGACAACCAAGCAATTGGCTCGAATAGGTGGTTATCATCCGACGTATTTTGCAGCTATATTTAAAGAAGCGGTTGGTCACGCTCCCAAGCACTTTTTAATTTTGGAACGGATTAGATTAGCGAAAACCTTGCTTCTGGAGTTGGATACTATTGAAGCTACGGCGGATAAGCTCGGTTACTCCAGTGTGCATTATTTTAGCAGGCATTTTAAAGAAGTTACCGGTTTTACACCATCGGAATATAAAAAACGCAGTACTTTCTTATAGATTTAATTATGAGGAGTCAGAGAAGGAGATTCTATGAATCAATCGAATCAATCAGCAGTTGATAAGTTTTGTGTGAAGACAGTGGGGGCATCGCAGGTTGTTACAGAAATTGGCAAGGTGACTAAAGTGACTAATCGGACGATTCATGTCGATTGGGGAGTGAAGACGTGGATTTATCAGAATAAAGATTTCCCGTGGATCCCTTTAACTAAGGAAGATATGGAGAAGAAATACAAACGCAATAAATTCTCAGATGAAGCGATAATAAGAGCAGAAATCCTCGGCTTAGCTACGCAAAGGTATACTTGAGTAAATCGTAAATTAACGAATCGTCACGCGAGTCCCAATAGATACATATTTAGAAAGTGCAAGAACATCATCGTTGTACATGCGAATGCAGCCGTGTGAAACCATTTTGCCGATCGACGAAGGATCGTTGGTCCCATGTATCCCATAATGGGGGATGGAGAGTCCCATCCAAAAAGCACCAAACGGTCCTCCAGGAAAAGGGACTTTATTAATAATGACGAATTCGCCGTTAGGTGTTTGCAAGGCAATACGGCCAATAGCAATCGGATAGGTGTGGATAACGATATCCTGATCCAATAGGTGCAGCATGCGCGTTTCTAAATCAATAATAATTCGATAAGCTGGCATATGATCCCTCCTAGTTATTAGCTTATGATTTCATAGCTAGGATGGTGAAAAAAGATCGCATCTGCTAAACCAGAAGGGTTAGTGGATGCGATCTTTACTATTTAAATTCGTGGTATCGCTAATAAGTGTATCGCAGATCATTTTTCTTTCTAAGATTTCATTAAAAAGCAATTTGATAAATGCTATATCAAGCTGCATGCTTACTGCATCGGAATACGCTTTTTGTAACGCTTCGTTACTAAGTAGTTTCACTAGGTGATCTCTTCCTCACGACTGATATATTTGGCGGTGTTCGCTTACTAGATTTTTTGAAGATAACTGCTCCATTCCAATGTCTACCTACAATTTCCAATTATATACTTTAATAATAAAGAAAAATAACGGTTTTATCAGCACATAATTGGTTCATTCGGTTGTAGTTATTTGTTGCAATACCTTGCAACTCTCGATAAAATAAATAGAAGAGATTGCCTATTAGTGAATGAACACATAATACACAATCTCTTATTTTTTGGTGAAATAGGAATAGTAAATTAAGACCAAATACCATCAGGATCTTCTCTGTTGACCGTTTTGAATGTAGCTACCATGAGTATTTCTTCTGAGGGAGATAATGAGCTCGTAAAATCCTTATCTGCTAACAAGCCTTCAGGGTTATGAGATAGGGTAGATTTTAGTTTTTTAACCATATAGCGAAGGTTAGGTGACCAAGTTAAAGTTTGCATTTTATCACCTCATTTCGACTTTAAAACATGATGTTGAAGACTATAATATGACAAATAATGATAGATTAAAAGAGGGTGAATGTATGAAAAGAAAATATTTATTTTTAAGCATTATAGTGCTTTTTTTAGGAGTGCAGTATTGGATGTTATATGTAACTTTTACATACCCTGTAAATGGGATTGCTGTTGAGCAAGACAGTGAGAGTAACTGGTATATCAAAAAATTTGATACAACTATTATTGGTTCGCAGCTTGGTTTAAAAACAGGAGATATTATTAAAAGAATTAACAATCAGGATGTGGATAGCTTTTCAAGTATTGTTAAATGGAGAACACTGGATCAATCTGAATCTATCCTTGTAAATCGGAATGGCAAAGAATTTGAAGTTTCTACAAAGGACACACCTTATGCAATTCAATATGATGTTTTTCCGATATTGGGTGAAGTGATTAGCTTCTTGTTTGCAGCGATCCTTTATATGAAGATTAGAGTCTCTCGATCTGCTAAATTTTTAACCTTGGTATTTATTACTATTGGCTTAATTTTCATGAGTCTTGGGGGTTCAATTCGAGGGGATGCTTTAGGGAAAGTTCTAATTAATACCTTGCTAATGCTGCTGCCCATTATCTTTTTACATTTTCTGAAAATTTTCTTTAATGAAAAAAGTAATATTAAGCTTCCATTACGATTTTTGAATTTATCTTATAAGATTGTGGCGTCTATATTTGTGATTATGTTGAGTTTCTTTATTACAACTCCTTTCAGTTATTCGATTCATATGATTATGACGCTTATTACAGTATTGGTTTTTATTATTGGGTTATTACTTAATTTCTATTTCTTAACTATCATTTACTGGAAATATCGCAAAGAAAAGACATATGCAGCCACATTAATTAAAACAGTTTGGGGTTCTTTATTTCTTTCTTTCTTTCCGATTATTGCTTTTTCCTTTGTTCCCTTGCTGATTTTCGGGAAGGTTTGGCTTGATTCATTGAACATGGGCTGGTTTGTTTTATTTTTCCCTATAACTTTTGCCTATCTGATAGTATCTAAACGATTATACGATATTGATATGATTTTACGTAGAATTCTCTATACAACTCTAATTTCGCTTGTTCCAAGTGCAATTCTGGTTGCTATTAGCGGAATGATAACAGCTAACGATCTTACGTGGAGTCAAATTATAATTGAATATGTTATCTTTGTTATCGTCTTGACCTGCATCTTATATTCTCTAGAGTATTTTATGACTAAGCTAGAACCGTTTATGTTCCCGCGTAAGTATCAATTGCAGGTCGTGCTCAAAAAATTGGCTAAAAATTTAGGATCGGTTTCTAGCTACCGTGAATTGAAGGAAATTTTCCTAATTGATATTGTTAACTCGTTGAATGTATTTGGTGGAGCGATTGTTTTTAAAAACTTAGAAAATATTGAAATCATAAGAGAAGGCCAGATTGATGAGGAAGAAATAGAAGAGCTGGTCATTACGGAAAATTGGGATCATCCCTATTATTCTGTATTCGAAATTAATCGGCATGAGGAATTCACGAGCTACTTGATTATGACACAGAAAAAAACTAAGACCTTATTAGGCTTAGAAGAAAAGCAATGGCTGAGCTTAATTATTACTTACTTATCGGTTAGCTTAGAGAACGTCCATTTAATTCGCAAGCTGACAGTTAAGCTGCAGCAGCTGGCAGCGCAGGTTCCAGATGAGAAGGTAGCTGGGGATTTCCTCTGGTTTCGCAAATTAATGCTTGAGCTGCAGGAGAATGAACGTGTCCGTATTGCAACAGATCTCCATGATACAACCATGCAGGACCTCTTTTTTCTTAAAGATCGACTGCATACAATGCTTGAGAAGTATGCCTTTCTACCCGAGGATAAAGAACAAATGGTCAGTATTATCGAATATATAGATGTGATTAATGCTAATTTACGACAGAGCTGCTTTGAGCTTCATCCTTATTTATTGAAAGAAATTGGTTTGGTGCAAACGATTGAGAAGTTAGTTAAATTTGAGCGAGCAGTTAGTTCATTTACGATCCATTTTCATGCTACAAGGACCTCAATAATTGAAGCTAGGGATTTGGAAAGCAAACGCCACATTTTCCGCATGGTCCAGGAGTTACTTAATAATGCAAAAAAACATTCACTAGCCTCCAGTATTAATATTCGATTGACGGCTGTGAATGAGAGCATTTTGTTTGAATATGAGGATGATGGAATTGGTTTTGAAGCGAATGTTACATTGGGAGTTATCGAAATTGGTTCATCTGGTATTGGGATGGAACAAATGAAAAGTCGGGTTTTATCGCTAATGGGACAGTTTGAGCTTGAAACAAGCAAAGGAAAGGGCTTAAAGTTTAAAGCTCAAATCCCGCTGAAGGAAGGGAAACTAGGATGAGTAAACCACTTAAAGTTATCATTGTTGATGATCATCCACTTATGGCAGAAGCAACCAAGCATTTATTAGAACAGATTGAAGGTATTCAAGTTATAGATATTGCCAGCAGTGGAAAAAAGGGCTTGGAATTAATTGATCTTCATAAGCCGGATATGGTTTTTCTGGATTATCAGCTTCCGGATAAGGTAGGTACGGATGTAGCTAAAGAAATCAAAACCAAATATCCGGCGATCCATATTATCATTTTTACAGGTGTGGATGTGTCCGACATGATCAATAATTTTCTGGCCTTGCAGGTGAGCGGAGTGATTTCTAAAGGTACCAGCCGTACAGCAATTAAGAACATGATTGGCGTGATTCTCGAAGATCACATTGTATTGCCACGCTCGGCTTTAAACAAAATCAGACTTACCGATTACACCCAGGACCCTCTCTTATCACAAGATGAAGTTATTATTATGTCGATGGTCGTTAAAGGGGCAACCTTGGATCAAATAGGCGAACGCATTCATATTAGTAAACGATCGGTCGACAATTACCAAAGGAAAATTTATGAAAAGCTCGGTGTCGAAACAAGAGCGGAAGCGATCGAGAAATTCATCAAAAGTCATTATTACACAGATTCGCAAGGAGGGGTATAGCTTGGAGCTTACTGTACAGCAGGAGCTGAATCGTATTGTAAATCAATACTTTCCAGATACGGTCTTGAATGGTCTTATAAAGCTGTTTATTGCAGATAAAGCAGAGGAGGGCTCGAGATGGTTTGAAATTACAAGATATTCGCATTTAATGCTAGGTGGGAATTCGCTTCAGATTGATCGATTAGCCTGTTTGACCGAGTGGGTGATGTTATGGTTTGATATCACGGATGATCTTCAGGATCGCGATAATTTCAGCAAGCCATGGATGACTTGTCCTCCAGAGCATACATTGAATGCCATGCTTGCTTTTCCAATTGCTTTTATCGGTGAAATAGGGGAACTAGAAGTCGATAATTCGCGGATAAGATCAGCTTTTATAAGTAAAGTAAGTTATTTGTTAGCAAGTGCGATTATAGGGCAGCAAGTTGATCTTAACCATTCCGTACATACAGAGCAGGATTATATGCAAATGATTGAAAAGAGAGCAGGCGTACCTTTACAATTTGCTTGTTACTTAGGTTATGCTTGGTTAGAGTTAAGTGAGGAAATTAGGGAGCAAATGAACGACTTAGCCTTATGTATCGGTGTTATTGCTCAAATAGGAAATGATATGCGTGATATCTTGAGTTTTGATTTGAAGAATGATTTGCTGCAAAAGAAACGGACGCTGCCGATTATTTATCTATTGGAGGATAGTCGGGAAGAGTTTCCAGCTCTAGCTCAATATTATGCAGGTGAAATTACAGATGAGGTTTTTCTCGAAAGTAAGCTGGCATGTATTCAATATGTTCAGGACTCCGGCTGTTTGGAATACTCGAGGATCATTCAATCCCTTTATAGACAGAGAGCAGAGGAAATTTTTACAGAGCTTCCCTTGATTTCCCCTTGGAAGGAAAAATTTAGAGAGATAACGTTTGCATAATCCGAATAATTTTGCTAAAAAATTTGACCTTTTAGTGTGATAAAGGATATCTTGTATATAACGCCCTAAAACGGGCCTATCTAATAACGAAAGGAACATGGACATGTCTAACTTGGACGAAAAAGAATTAAGAATACGCAGTATTGTGATTAGCGAAGGAGCGAACCGCGCACCTAACCGTGCTATGCTTCGTGCCGTCGGTTTTACAGATGAGGATTTCAAAAAACCGATGATTGGTGTCGCTAGTACTTGGAGCGAGGTTACACCATGTAATATGCATATAGATAAGTTAGCGATTGCTGCTAAAGAAGGCGTAAAAAAAGGTGGAGGCGCTCCACTAATTTTCAACACGATAACTGTATCAGACGGAATTTCGATGGGCCATGAGGGGATGAAGTATTCGTTGCCTAGCCGCGAAGTCATCGCTGACTCCATTGAGGTTGTAGTTGGAGCTGAGAGATTGGATGGCGTTGTAACTATCGGTGGCTGCGATAAGAATATGCCTGCCTGTATGATCGCTATTGGACGTTTGAATTTACCCGCTGTTTTCGTATATGGGGGTACTATCCAACCTGGTAAATCTAATACGGGCAAGGATCTCGATATCGTTTCTGCATTCGAAGCTGTAGGTAAATACAATACGGGCGAAATCAACCGCGAAGAGCTTCATCATATTGAATGTCATGCTTGTCCTGGAGCTGGCTCATGCGGCGGGATGTATACAGCGAATACTATGGCATCAGCAATTGAAGCAATGGGAATGTCATTACCGGGCAGCTCATCCAATCCAGCTATTGCAAGGTCTAAATCAGACGAGTGTGTGGATGCAGGTGTAGCTGTTGTTGAACTCCTTCGCCTAGGGATTTATCCAAGAGATATCATGACTATACAAGCATTCGAGAATGCAATTACCGTAGTAATGGCGCTTGGCGGTTCAACCAATGCTTTCCTTCACTTAATAGCTATGGCACATGCGGTAGAGGTTGATTTGAAGCTAGAGGATTTTGAAGCGATTCGTTTACGTGTCCCACATTTGGCTGATTTGAAGCCGAGCGGTAGATACGTTATGCAAGATTTATGTGATGTAGGCGGCGTTCCAGCTGTAATGAAGCTGTTGTTGGAGCAAGGCTTGCTGCATGGCGATTGCATTACCGTTACAGGTAAGACTATTGCTGAGAACCTAGCTGAGCTTGAGCCTTTGAAAGAAGGACAGGATGTCATTCGTGCATTCAACAACCCGCTTAAACCAACAGGTCCTTTAGTTGTATTAAAAGGGAATCTGGCTCCAGAAGGTGCAGTTTGTAAAATGTCTGGTCTTAAAGTCAAGAAAATGACTGGACCTGCTCGAGTATATGACTCAGAGGAAGAAGCAACAGAAGCACTATTAGCGGATAAAGTAGGCAAAGGCGATGTAATTGTTATTCGTTATTGCGGACCAAGAGGTGGACCTGGGATGCCAGAAATGTTATCCATCAGTGCCATTGTTATCGGTAAAGGCTTAGGCGGCGATGTTTCTTTAATTACGGACGGTCGATTCTCCGGAGGTACACACGGTTTTGTGGTTGGACATATATCTCCAGAAGCACAAAATGGTGGACCTATCGCTTTCCTTCAAGAAGGAGACATGGTTACAATCGACAGTGAAACTCAGGAGCTATCGATGAATGTTTCGGATGAAGAATTAGCTAGAAGACGTCAAGATTGGGTAGAGCGTCCACTAAAATATAACCGTGGTGTTCTTGCTAAATATGCAAGACAGGTATCTTCAGCTTCACTAGGTGCGGTAACGGATTAATTATAAGATTTATTAAGGATAAAAGCGTGATCTGTGATTATACAGATCACGCTTTTGCCATAGCATGTTAGTACATAATTATAGTAAAGGGTGGAGGGTATAGCTATGCGCGTACAATTTGATAGATTTCCAGGTGGACGTACCAAAGCATTAACACTGAGCTATGATGATGGGGTTACTCATGATCGGCGGTTGGTGGATATTCTAAACCAATATGGGGTTCGCGGTACCTTTCATTTAAACTCAGGCTCATTTGGGAATCCGGGGTATATCACGCGAGAAGAAGTAAAAGCATTATATACGGGTCATGAAGTCTCGGCGCATTCGGTGACACATCCATTTCTCGAGCTAATTCCCAAAGAGCGTATCGTCATGGAAATAATGGAAGATAGGCGCTCGCTTGAGCAAATTGTAGGGTACCCCGTGCGAGGAATGTCTTATCCATTCGGCACCTATAACCAGAGTGTTGTAGATACCCTGCCAGCCTTGGGTATACGTTATGCGAGAACAGTGAACAGTCATGGCACTTTTGCAATACCGGAGAATCCATTGCTTTGGAATCCAACCTGTCATCATAAAACGATGCAACAGCATGTGGAGGCTTTTCTTAATCCTGCTGAAAAACAATGGGCAGTACGGATGGAGCTATTCTATGTTTGGGGACACAGCTATGAATTCGAGAATGATAACAATTGGGAGGATATAGAAATCTTTTGCCGCAGCATCTCAGGAAATGACATGATTTGGTATGCGACCAATATGGAGATTATTGATTACTTGGATGCGCTCAAACAATTGCAATTTTCAGTTGACGAAAGCTTAGTGAGAAATCCAAGTGCACAACCCGTTTGGGTCAGTGTAGATGGACAGGCTGTGAAAATTGAAGGTGGAGATATTCGCATCCTGGCAACGAATTAAATATTTCTCTTGTCGAATAGGCAGCTCCCATGCTAATATGTTGTAAATATTTGGCAAGTGGGAAAAGAGATGCCGACCATTCGAATTGAGTCTTTGAACAAGTCATTCCAAGTGAAAAAGAAGCAAGCCGGTTTAGGGGCAAGCCTTAAAGGCCTCTTTAACCCGAAATACGAGGAAAAACTAGCCGTTAATAATATTAATTTTACGGTTGAGCAGGGCGAGCTGCTTGCCTTTCTTGGACCCAATGGTGCCGGGAAATCTACGACTATTAAAATGCTTACAGGTATCCTTCATCCTTCATCAGGCTCAGCAGAAGTGCTGGGCTATTCGCCTTGGAATCAACGAAAAAAGCTTGCGTTTCACATTGGCTCTGTTTTCGGCCAGAAGTCGCAATTATGGTACCATCTGCCGCCATCCGATACGTTTGAACTGATGAGTCGGATTTATGAGATTCGCCGGAGTGACTATCTGGAGCGGAGAGATCATTTAGTTCGCAGCTTTGAGCTGGAGCCTTATTTCCATATCCCAGTTCGTAAAATGTCGCTAGGCGAAAGAATGCGCTGTGAAATAGCTGTGGCACTGCTCCATCGACCGAAGGTGGTCTTCTTGGATGAGCCTACGATAGGTCTGGATGTCGTGGTCAAGCTAAGAATTCGTGAGCTGATCCGTGAGATGAATCGGGAAGAGGGGACGACCATCTTCCTGACCTCGCATGATGCAGGCGACGTGGAACAGCTATGCGAGCGAGCGATAGTCATTAACCATGGGAAGATTATTCTCGATGATAAAGTCACTAAGCTTAAAAAAGAATTACTAACCCATAAAAAAATTCGCTTGCTGTTAGCTGAGGAACCACATAGCTTTGCAATCAACGGAGCAACTGTAATTGCCAGAGATGGCTTGCAGTATACACTTTCTGTCGATACTTCCTTAGTTCCGATCGAATCGGTGCTGGAGCAGCTGATTCATCAATGCCGGATTCATGATGTGACGATCGAAGATCCGCCAATGGAAGAAATCATCACGCATATTTATGCCCAGAAAAACACTTCTGCGAGTATGGGGGTGAATTGAATGTCATTGCTCTTAAAGGGTGCAAAGTATACCTCGGTTGGACAGATTACGCTTCGTAATCATTTTGCGTATGTGGTTGATTTTCTAGTGCGTTCGATTTTTCTGCTGATTATTCTTTATATTTTTATGCAATTGTGGCAGGTTACTTTTCAAGGGGAAGGCTCTAGCTTAATTGCGGGGTATAGCTTTAAGCAAATGATTTGGTATCTGATTTTTACGGAATCGATGACACTTGCCTGTCCTAGTGTATGTAACAAGGTAGAAGAGGAAGTTAAAAGTGGAGATGTGGCTTATCGTTTAACGCGTCCTGTTAGTTATATTGGATTTCATTATATGGCCTTTATGAGCGAGGTTGCCGTTCGTTTCTCGATCAATTTAACGATTGGAACCGTGCTTGGTATCCTTGTTCTCGGACTTCCGGATTTCGGTTATGGCTGGTTGGCGTTTTTCCTAGTGGCGGCTTTTGGTTTTACGATCAATTTCATGCTGAATATGGCACTGGCGTTATCTGCCTTTTGGGTGGAGGAAACACGAGGACTGGAGTTTGTTTATAACAAGCTGCTGTTTACGATTGGCGGCATGCTGATGCCTCTAGAAATTTTCCCCGAGACCATGCAGCGTATCTGCCATTGGCTGCCATTTCAGACCGTGCTTTATTTTCCGGCAAAAACTGCGGTTCATTATGACGGCAGCAAGCTGTTAACTATGTTAGGTATCCAATGCATCTGGCTGGTGATTATGGGGCTAGTGGTCGTGTTTATTTATAGCAGAGGGGTGAAAAAGCTCAATGTCAACGGTGGCTAAATTAATCTTGTTTATTGGCACGTGCTGGAAGCTAAATCTCGCAGGAGCCTTAGAGTTTCGGCTTAGCTTTTTCCTCTCTGCCGGAATGATGGTACTTAATAATCTCGTTTGGATCTTTTTCTGGGGGGTATATTTTCAACGTTTTTCAATCGTGAATGGCTGGCATCTTCAGGATATTATGATGATGTGGGCAGTGAGCGCGGGTGGCTTTGGAATCATGGCTACCTTTTTCGGAAATGCCAATAGATTGGCGAACATGATAGCAACCGGACAGCTAGATACATACCTGTCGCAGCCGAAGCCTGTTTTATTACATGTGTTAATCAGTCGGATGTCTGTCGCAGCAATCGGCGATGTTCTGTTTTCCTTATTGATATTTGGCTGGTTTGGTAACAAATCTCCAGAAGGTATACTCAAATTCATACTAGCCTTACTGATTTCCACCTTGATTTTTCTGTTTTTTATCGTTGCAGTCAATTGCTTGGCCTTCTTCATCGGAAATGCGGAGGGACTAAGCTTTCAGCTTTTTAACAGCATCCTCGCTTTTTCAACCTATCCGACAGATATCTTTAAAGGGGCGGGACGCTTGATCCTCTTTACCGTGGTGCCCGCTGGATTTATCAGCTATTTGCCTATTGGATTGCTGAGAGAGGTGGAATTGCCGTATTTTTTTGCAGCTTTAGGAGTAGCTTTGGGGCTTAGTGTAGGGGGGACCTGTCTCTTTTATTGGGGCTTGAAACGGTATACATCCGGGAACATGATGTCAATTGATGCAGCTAGAGTATTTAATAAATGCCCAGCTTCCTGATCTAGGAGAGTGGGCATTTATTATTGCTGCTATTGAGTAAAATTAGGCCATTTCATCTCGTTCGGTATAACAAATTTTATGTTGATAAATTGGAATACAGTGATGCCTATTAATGATCTCTACGGGATGAATAACTTGCACGACTTGATGATGATAATGATCTCTAACAATTCTTTGCGGACTAGTCATAATCGGATCTACGGGCGGACAATTTGGAATTTGTTGGTTGGGCATATATTAATCAGCTCCTTTATCGATCTGGGTTAATATATGCTGTGCCCTGAAAGGCTGACTGTATTATAGCCTAACTATGAGTTCATAAAAACTAATCAGTTTGTATATTAATATGTATTTCTCTTTACTGTCAATCAGCGGCAGTGCCATCAAAATCCCGATGAAAATAAATAGTCAGCTTCAATCGAACAACACTTCCTTTAAAGCTAGTTTAATAAAAACAATTAAGAATGAATAGTTGTAGCCACCGTTAAATTATGTGTTGATGTTGAAGTGGTTGCTGCCGTTAAATTAACAACTTCAATGACAACACTTACCCCAAGAATTAAAGCAGAATTGACGACTAAGCTTGTATTAGTTAGTGTACTCATGCCTCCCAATTGTAATATGCCATTAACAAACAAATTATAGTATCCACTAGAAGTTGGCACTGTCAGACCTCCTGCTGGAAGCAGGGTTCCACTATCATTCCTAAAAGCAGTCGCTAATATGGTCGTGACACCGCCAGAAATATTGCCTATGATGACGGTCGAAGCAAACCGTTTTACTGTAGGTGTACTAACTGTAGTCGAGGCTGTTGTAACTCCGCCACTAACAACGCTAGTGGCGCTTAAATACAAGTCTATAATATCTAATGCCATACGTATCTACTCCCTATTAAAGATATAAGTCTGACTTTCGAGAGTTTATCGAAAGTCAGACAGCATTGGATATAACGGATTATCGTCTAATAACTACTACGTCATTTGGTGGAGTACCCGTCCGACGAATTTGATCAATTTGATTATCTGTAAGTCTGCGACCTACTAGAATTAACGAAGAAGTATCGTTGTTAAAATCGCGGTTTCCTAAATTCCCTACGTTTTGAGAGCCCCTGAACACGAGGAATTTCCCTCTGAATTCCGGACTCGCGAATAATATCAGTGTTATTCGACTGGAATCTGATACATTTTCCAGCCGAAAGCTAGAAAGATCGTTATTGAAGCGGATCGCTTCCATATCCCGAATAGCAACCCCTCCGCGTCTGAATTGGACACGGCGTCCATTAAAGTCAGAGCCTGTGAATATAGCGAGTCTAGCGTCTACATTTGCCAAAACCTATCACCACCTTTTTTCAAGATAATAATAAGTTATGATTGTCGATATAGAAACGCTTGGACGAATGGAAGAATAAGAATTAAAATTCAGGAAGATTAACAGAATCTATGAGCTCGTAATGATTAAAAATATAGAAAATAACGAATAAACCTATGAAAGCTACGACGGCTAAAAGAATACCAAGCTTTCGCTTTTTGTTCATCAACAATATGACACCAATACTAAAAACAGATCCGACTAGCAACAATAGAAAACATAATAAAAAAATCACCTTAATCACCATTTTCATATTTATCTCTAACAAATAATAATTTTAACATTAGTTTCGATGAATAACAAAATGAAGTAAGTTTAGGCTGACTCAAAAATCTCCTCTATGATTTAGAGTAAGTTTGTTGTAGTATGGTGCAAATAACGGCTTGATCAAGAATGGCAGAGATAAGGTGAGATTATGGATAAAGTAATGTCTAGAAAGCTATATGTCCCTTTTACCTATAAGATGATGATTCCTTACCTAATTCTGGTTTTTTTGACGGATGTGTTGATCGGATATATCTCCTATACGATGCTAATCCAATCGAGAACAGAAATGGCAGAAACCAATATTCGAACGGCGCTTAAACAAACAAGAAACAATATTAAATACCAAATGGATGAAATTCAACGGATGTCCGATACTTTATTTAGCAGTATTTCATTTCAGGATGCGCTTCAGAAAAAGGGTGAACCGTTAGAAGTGATGCTGAAGATGAGGGATGAAATTGTGCCCCAGATGAAAGCTCCGCTGCTGCTCTTTGGGAATAATATCCGACTTGTACTGTACACCGTAAATGAAGAGATGTATGAGATTCCAGGTGATGATATGGCGACACCAATTCTAAGAAGAGATTATTATGTATTTTCTGCTCATAGTATCGAGAATAGTGAATGGTTCAAGTCGCTAAAATTGTTAAACAAAGATAACCTATGGCTTCAGGTTGACTCTGATCGCCAATTAAATAATATTTCACATTTTCGAAAATTAGTTTCATCTAGCGGTTATTCCTCTATTGGTTATGTTCGCGCTACTGCTCGATTTGAGGATCTGCTGGGCAACTTTGATACCTTTCCCATTGAAGAAGGAATTAGCTTACGTTTGATGGATACGTCTTCAGGTGCAATCCTGTACCAGCTTGGGACTGCGGATGAGCCTTTAAATTCAGGATCATTTCTCAGGATTCAAGAAGCCATTCCAGGTACAAACTATCAGATTGAGACCTTAGTGCCTCACGCTTATTTAAATAAAGATGTTAATCGAATGCAAAGGATAATCGGAGCGGTCTGTTTAATTAGCTTTTTGGTTATGGCTTGTATAGGGGTTATTGTGGCGCGGCTTTCCGGTAAGAAAATGAAACGGATTGTCTGGTTGGTTAAAATGTTCCAAGAAGGTAATTTTCACAAACGAATTGCCTTTTCCGGAAATGATGAATTTGTGCATATTGCTGATTCTTTCAATATGATGGCTACGAGTATTCAAGAGCTGATTAAAAATGTATACGTACAGGGCATTCTCAAAAAGCAGGCTGAGCTCGATGCGCTTCAAGCCCAGATTAACCCGCATTTCTTATATAACACGTTATCAACCATTGGGAGTCTGGCAAACTTAGGCGAAACTCAGAAGGTTACCGAAATGGTCAAGGGGTTAGCCAAGTTTTATCGACTGACTTTAAATGAAGGGAACGTCTATATTTCGCTTGAAAAAGAATTGGAGCAGGTGGAAACCTATCTAGAAATCCAGCGAGTTAAATATGCAGATAACTTCACCGTTTACATGGATGTGGATCCGCTGATTAAAGATACATTAGTGATCAAATTAATTTTACAGCCTTTTGTTGAAAATATTTTTAAGCATGCTTGGTTTGGAGAAACGATTGCGATTCGAATAACTGCGAAACGATTAGAGAGTGGAATTGAATTAAAAATTATTGATAATGGGATTGGAATGAAACCGGAAACCTTAAAGAATATGTTAGCTAATATTATTCACTCGGATGGTTATGGCCTGAAAAATGTCGAAGAGCGGATCAAGCTTAGGTATGGTAATGATTTTGGAATTCATATTGCAAGCATTTACGGTGGGGGTACGACAGTCCAAATAATCCTTCCTATCGATAAGGAGGAACAGATATGACGATTAATATATTGCTGGTGGATGATGAAGCGATTGATTTAGAATGGCTCCGACGTAGAGTAACTAGCAGTGAGCTTGAAGGCTTACAGGTTATTGGGACGGCTAAGAATGGATTTACGGCTTTGGAGATTATGGAGCAGGAACGAATTGATATCATTTTCTCGGATATTCGCATGCCAATCATGTCTGGAATGGAATTTGCACGCAGAGCAAAGGCAATTAATTCATTGGTGCAAATTGTATTTATTAGTGGCCATCAAGATTTCAGTTATGCAAAGGAAGCTATTCAACTGAATGCCTCTGGTTACTTGTTAAAGCCTGTCGACGACGACGAGCTGAATGAAATGCTGAACCAGCTCTATTACAAGATTAAGCAAGAACGCGAGACGGACCTGTCTTTAATCGAAACACTAACACTTGTGAATCAGGAGCTGCTGCTCCGTTGGTTTAATGAAAGCACTCCGGGTCAGGTTGAGGCCCATATTCATAAAGTGCTAACACCTTTATTACAAGGGGGTTCCGCTGTTGCGATTATCGAGATTGATGATTGGACGTGGAAGCTGAAGAAAATAAGTGACGAAGAACGACGTTTGCTTACGGTTTCTATCACGGATTTTATCCGCAATTTCGCTGTGCAGAAGAATTTAGGCAGTGTGATGACAAGCTATGATTATCGGTTTGTGCTGTTATCCTCTGTACAGGAAGAATATTTTGCGGCGTTGCTCGAAGAAATGATTGAAAGCTTTGGCAAGGCGTTTCCTTTTACGATAACGATTGGAGTTGGGATGTATACGAATGAAGTTTATAAGCTGCACGATTCTTATCGGCAAGCACAGGCTGCGCTAAGCATCAAATGGATTCTCGGTAAAAATCGCTTGATTCGCGATGCTTCTGAATGGTCTCCCAAAGCAACAATGGCTACTAATCTTGAAAAAAACGTTGAACAAATGCTGCAGGCGATGCTGGTATATGACTTGGTGGCGATTGATGATTGCTTGCTTAAGCTCTTTAACGGGGACGTGCCTTTAGCTCAGAAAAATGACGTTTATGATCTCATCATCCGGATTACTTCAAAACTCCATGCCGATTTACAGAAAATGAACGAAAATTTATATGAAATTCTGAAGTGGGACTCCCATCAGCCTAATATTCTGTTTCAATTTGAAACGGTGCATGATATTCTCTCTTGGATCAGAAGAAGGTTTTTTGAATTATCTGAGCTATTGTATATGAAAAAACAGGGTCAAAAACGCAAGCTAATTAATGAAATTACGCAATATGTCGAGAATAAGCTGGATCAGAAGCTAACCTTAAACGAGGTTGCCGCACATTTTGACTTTACGCCCAATTATCTCGGTCATCTGTTTAAAGCGGAAACTAATATTCTATTTAGTGACTTTCTCATTGAACTGCGAATGAAGCGCGTTTGTGAGCTGTTAATGGATCGAACGCTCAAAATATATGAAATTGCTGATCGTGTTGGGTATAAGAACTTGATTTATTTCAACAGGCAATTTAAACAATCGCTGGGAATGTCACCGGGTGATTATCGTAAAAAACATAAAGTCTAATAAGATATTGATGAATCACGAGGCTGGGATTGCTAATGATCCTTGCCTTTTTTGTTGCCATATTTTCCAAAACGTTGAATTAGTATTGGTTTTAGTTGTTCCACTTACTGATATCGCGGTTCAATCATCTTTATAATTGACAATATAGAGAGAGCATATAAGAGGAGGAGACACCACATGAACCGACATGGATTTTGGGCAGATGTAGTTAAATACAGAGTCATACTGCTGATGCTCGCACCCGCTGTCTTATTCTATTTACTTTTTGCTTATGTGCCGATGGTGGGGATAATACTTGCCTTTAAGCATTATGATTATGCAGGCGGCATCTTTGGCAGTCCGTGGAATGGGCTGGATAACATTCGGTTTTTCTTTGAATCTGGCGATGCTTGGAGGGTTACAAGGAATACGGCGTTATATAATATCGCATTCATTATTGTAAACAATGGTTTGCAAATTTTTGCAGCCATTATGCTGTTTGAGGTTGGAGGCAAATGGTTCCGCAAAATAACCCAATCCATTCTGTTCTTGCCTTATTTCATTTCTTGGGTTGTAGTAGGCTCGATTGCTTATAATTTGTTGAATTATGATATTGGAACTGTCAACGTATTCATCAAAGCAATCGGCATGGAACCTATTGATATTTATAACACACCTTCGTATTGGCCTTATATTCTTGTGATCGTCTCAGCTTGGAAATTGCTTGGCTATGGTACGGTGATGTACCTTGCAGCAATTACTAGTATTGATACTGAAATGTATGAAGCGGCAGAGATCGACGGAGCTAACATTTTTCAACGTGTCATGAAGGTTACCATTCCCAATCTTTATCCGACTGTTATCATTCTAATGCTGCTTGCAGTGGGCAATATTTTCCGAGGTGACTTCGGGATGTTCTATAACATGGTGGGCAACAACGGTGTGTTATTCTCATCAACGGATGTAATTGATACTTACGTATTCAGATCGCTTATAACGACGAATGAAATTGGGATGTCAGCAGCGGCAGGGGTATATCAATCTGTGCTTGGATTCGTGACTATCATGCTAGTCAATTATGCCGTACGTAAACACGATAAAGATCGTGCTTTATTCTAAGAAAGGAGGCCATGAAATGAATTCACATGAGAATAATTTTGTACAGAAAAAAGCTAAAGCAGCGGGCAAACAGCTAGACAGACAACTATTTGCCGTTATCGGATATTTTTCATTAGCTATTCTCGCCATTCTTTGTATATTTCCGTTTATTCTAATCGTTTCATCCTCCTTGACGGAGGAGAGCGTAATTATCACAGAAGGCTTTAAGCTATTTCCCAGCCATTTCTCAACAGAAGCTTACAGCATTCTCTTCAAATATCCCGATCAAATGATCAGAGCTTATTCGGTAACACTAACAGTGACCGCGCTTGGAACGCTTTCCGGTTTATTCCTCACATCCATGACGGCTTATTGTCTGTCTAGACGAGATTTTAAATGGCGTAATCAATTCTCGTTCTTCTTTTTCTTCACTACTTTGTTTAATGGCGGACTGGTTCCTTGGTACTTATTGCTAGTCAACTATCTGCATATGAAAGATACCTTGCTGGTCTTAATTATTCCGTTAGTGCTAAATGTCTTCTATATCATTGTGATGAAGTCTTTTATGAGCAACATACCCGAAGCGATTACGGAATCAGCAAAAATAGATGGAGCAGGCGACTTTCTGATCTTTAGACGGTTAATCATCCCGCTTTCCAAGCCCGCATTAGCGACTATCGGATTGTTTATTGCACTTGGTTATTGGAATGATTGGTACAATGCACTGCTATTCGTCTCGGATGAGAAATTGATGCCACTGCAATATTATCTCTATAAAATGCTTGGGAATATGGATGGCATGCGAAAGGCAATGATGGGGTCTGGAGCCGTTATTACATCAAGCTTGCCTACAGAAGGTTTAAAGATGGCAATGACGATCGTCGCAAGCGGTCCGATTCTCATAGCTTACCCGTTCATTCAGAAATATTTTGTGCAAGGCTTAACGATTGGCGCGGTAAAAGGATGATTCTAGGGAATCCTAGTTTATCAATATATAATACTATTATTAGGGGGAATATTAGCCATGCAAAAGAAGAGTAAATTAGTTTTATTGGCCTTAATCTTATCAATGGTTATGATTCTAAGTGCTTGCGGAAGCGGTAATAAGACCACGACAGAAAGCGCAAAACCAT
Source organism: Paenibacillus psychroresistens (assembly GCF_009728935.1). Classification (GTDB taxonomy): domain Bacteria; phylum Bacillota; class Bacilli; order Paenibacillales; family NBRC-103111; genus Paenibacillus_AC; species Paenibacillus_AC psychroresistens. Next base: position 3,250,560 of record NZ_CP034235.1, read on the forward strand.
CCGAAAGTGTTAAACCGGCTGAAAGCGCGAAACCAGCAGATAGTGCAGCTCCTGTAGTAGAAGGCGACGGGAAATTGGATACTTCTAAAGAAGTTAAGCTGAAAATGGTATTTGTAGGACCTAAACCGGTTGATTATGAGCTGGTTTTTGCTGAAATTAACAAAAAGCTTAAAGAAAAAATAAATGCGACAATCGAAGGCGAATTCCTGGATTGGTCCGATTGGGCTCAAAAATATCCATTGAAGCTAGCTGCCAATGAAGATTTCGACTTGATCTACTCGGCTAACTGGGCGGGTTACAGCGATCAAGCTTTAAAAGGTGGATTCCTAGAATTGACGGATGAGCTGTTAGCGACTAATATGCCTGCAACCTGGGAAAAGATGTCGAAGGTTAGCTGGGATCAAGCCAAAGTAAACGGTAAACTATACATGGTGCCGCAGAATAAGGGTGAATCGGTTGAAAAGCTGATCATGTATCGCGAAGATTTACGCAAGAAATATGATCTTCCTGCCATTACTAGTCCTGAAGCCTATGCAAACTATTTAAAGGCAATTGCTAAAAATGAAAAAGGGATTATTCCTTTCACTCCAGAAACAGGAGATTGGAAATTCCACAACTTGGATCGTGTTTTATTAAAGCAAAAAAGTGATTGGAATATGCTGGATTTCGATTTGCCATTTGGCTTTAAATTAACGGATGAAAAAGGACAAATCTTTAATGTTTATGAGACTCCAGAATTTAAGGAATTATTGGCTTATTACAAAGATTTAGCTGATAATAATGCATGGTCGAAAAACGTCTTAAACAGTAAAAATGATCATTTGCAGGATTTTAAAGAAGGCAAAACGGCTTCAGTAACACACAATTTAGGCTCACTTGGAGCTAAGATGGCTGAAATGCGCAGAGACAAACCAGAATTTGAAGTAGCATTAGCTGACATCACTCCAGATGCTAAGAAATCAGAAGCGGTTTCTACACAAAACGGAACGTCGATCCATGCAACCTCCAAAAATCCAGAACGCGCTTTGATGCTGATTGATCTTATGCAGAATGATAAAGAGCTTCATGGCTTGATGATGAATGGTATTGCAGGTACTCATTACGAGCCTGTAGGTGACGATAAGTTTAAATCAACAGGTAAAGATGTTAATTATACTGGCTTTTCAAATTGGAGCTTTAACTCACCGTTAAACCGTGACAATGAATCATTCCCACAAGAAGGCGTTGATTTAACAAAGCTTTGGGCAGGGAAAGTCTATCACTACCCACTTGAAACATTCGTATTCAACAATGCTAATGTAAAAACAGAGGTAGCTAACGTTAGTAATGTGATGCTTCGATATGCAATTCCATTAGAATACGGTGTGATCAAAGATATTGATAAAGGCTTGACAGATTTAAATAAACAATTAAAAGCTGCTGGTGTAGAAAAAATCCAAAAGGAAATCCAAACTCAAATCGACGCATTTCTAGCAAAAAAATAGTACAATTATAGGGAATTCGTAAGAAAGGAGATGGCTAATCGCATCTTCTTTTTTATGAAATAAAGGAGTGTTGAAAATGAAGCAGAAATTAGCGCCGATCAGCAGCAAGCTGCCTGTTTTTATGCATGGGGCCGACTATAACCCAGACCAATGGCTGCATGATCCGAACATATTCGCAGAAGATATTCGCTTAATGAAGCTAGCGCATTGCAATGTTATGGCCGTAGGCATTTTCTCATGGGCATCCATTGAACCGGAGGAAGGAAGCTTCCACTTTGTGTGGTTGGATCATGTGCTTGACACCTTTGCAGAGAATGGAATTTATGCTTGGCTAGCAACACCAAGCGGAGCTCGCCCGGCATGGATGTCGCAGCAATATCCTGAGGTGCTGCGAGTTGGAGCGAATCGGCAGCGTAATCTGTTCGGCCAACGTCATAATCATTGCTATACGTCGCCTGTTTATCGTGAGAAAGTGACGATCATGAACAGCAAGCTTGCGGAGCGTTACACCTCACATCCTGCCTTGCTTGGTTGGCATATTTCCAATGAGTTCGGTGGTGAATGCCATTGTGATTATTGTCAGGCTGCGTTTCGCCAATGGGTTAAACAAAAATATATAACTTTGGAAGCACTTAATCAGGCTTGGTGGACGACGTTCTGGAGCCATACCTATACAGACTGGTCACAGGTAGAATCACCTGCACCACACGGTGAGTCTGCTGTGCATGGCATGAATCTGGATTGGAAACGTTTCGTTACAGACCAAACTATTGATTTCTATATGCATGAAATAGCACCTCTCAAATCAGCAAACCCGGAGCTTCCTTGTACAACCAATATGATGGATTTATTCTACGATCTGGATTATCGCAAGCTTGCAGAGGTAGTCGATGTTATTTCATGGGATGCTTACCCGACGTGGCATGAAGCGGATTCGGAGGGGAATATTGCCTCATGGTTTGCGTTTAATCATGATCTGTTCCGCTCTCTGAAGAGAAAACCGTTCATGCTGATGGAAAGCACGCCAAGCCTGACGAATTGGCAGCCCGTAAGTAAGCTGAAGCGTCCTGGGATGCACCGTTTGTCATCCTTGCAGGCAGTTGCACATGGATCCGATACTGTGCAGTATTTTCAATGGCGTAAAAGTCGGGGCTCTAGTGAAAAATTTCATGGGGCGGTTGTAGATCATATCGGACATGAGCATACTCGTGTTTTCAATGATGTGGCTTCACTTGGGCAGACCTTAGCGGGATTGACTGAAATTATCGGTACACCTGTACCGGCAGAAACCGCTATTCTATTCGATTGGGACAACCGTTGGGCGATAAATGATTCTCAGGGTCCAAGGAATAAAGGGATTCACTATGAGCAAACGGTGATGCAGCATTATCGTGCTCTATGGGAGCTAGGTGTCCCAACGGATATTATTGGTTCTGGTGATGAGCTGTCTTCGTACAAGCTTCTTTTAATTCCAATGGCCTATCTGCTTCGTGAGGAAATGGGATTGAAAATTGAACGTTTTGTTGCAAACGGGGGAACAATTGTCGTTACCTACTGGTCGGGGATTGTGAATGAGAATGACCTATGTTATTTAACGGGTTTTCCAGGACCCTTGCGAAAAACACTGGGCATTTGGGCCGAAGAAATCGAAGGGCTGCATGATCATGATCGCAACGGGATTGTGCTTACGGAAGGAAACGAGCTTGAGCTTACGGGTACCTATGAGGTCCATGAGATTTGTGAGCTGATTCATGCAGAGGGTGCGGATGTCCTCGCCGTTTATAGTGATGATTTCTATGCGGGCCGTCCAGCTTTGACAGTTAATGCTTTTGGACAAGGAAAAGCCTATTATCTGGCAGCGAGAGTAAGCGAAGCTCACTTTTATGAGCGCTTTTATAGCAGGTTGGTTAGTGATACAGGTTTAAAGCGTGTGATAGATGCTGATCTGCCAGATGGAGTGACTGCACAGCTTCGAAGTGATGGCGAGATAGATTATGTCTTTATTCTCAATTTTTCTGGACTAGCAACCGTAATCAGCTTGGACAATCATCCCTATGTGGATATAGAAACGAACGAAGCTGTGTCTGGTGAGCTTGCTTTATCCCAATATGGGGTGAGAATTCTCAAAAGAGCAAGTGGAATATAAGAAGGTAAACAACTTGTGAGTGATAATGAAATTCTATCCTCCACGGTACATGCTCGGAGTAACTCCCGTCATTTTTTTGAATATTTTGGCAAAATGGAAATAGTCCGTATATCCACATTTTTCTCCTATGAGCTTAATAGTCAGATCGGTATGCTTCAGTAAATGGCTTGCATAGTGGACTCGCTTTTGCATAACGTAATCCGTAAATGTTTCGCCCAGATGTTTTTTGAATAGCTGGCTTAAGTAATTGGGATGGATATAATATTGATTGGATAATTCGCGTATGGAGAGGGCGGAGTCCATGAAACGGTTATCTACATCCTCGATGATTTTTTTGAGATTAACATGATCGATTGCTGGAGGGACACTCTCCACATTGGAACCAGCGTAAGAGCTGAGCAGCTTTTTTAGAAACTCAATAAGCTCGCTAAAATCTGCGAATTGTTTAACTAAAGTCTCATACCCGTAAATATAGGAACTACTGTCAGCCTCTAAATCAAGGCTGGAAACCACTGTGAAATAGAGTCGAACCACAGCTTGTATGCTGGCATTATGCTCCTGCATGACTAACCAGGCTGAATCCATCAAGGGCTGAGAAGCTTCGAGATCTAGCTTTTCTACCGCTTCTTTAAGTTTACGCTGGTAATCATTGATGCGAATTTCGTTAGGCAGCTTAAACTCATGTAATCGGTTAGCTGAATGAAGGAAATATTGATAAACGGCAATATCCGCTCTTTCAAAAGCAAGGTATAAAGTATCGATTGTTTTACATGAATCCCAGCCGACAGACCAGTCCTGATATTCAGAAAGCTTAGCTTGAATCCAAGCTTTTAGAGCTTCCGATCGCGAGCTGTTCACAAGAATGGCCATCTTAGCAATACCTGTTTCAATATGAATATAAGGCTGAGCCAGTCCATTCAACTGCTTGGGGTGGCTCCCTCTAATCATACAAACAACATAGCCATCCCCAGGTTCAAACCCTAAGTTATTTAGTTTATCCTGCAGAGTAAGCAGCTGCGAATTATCCACTTGTTTTTCTGTCAGCTTCCATACAAACTCATAATTGGGCGCCACCGTCATTTTGCTAAGCTTATCTCCGAGTTTCTTCAGAATGGAGATGATCTCATCCTCATCAAAAGGCTTTAAACAGTATCCCTCAATGCCGAAGGTTATAGCCTTCTGCGCATAGCTGAATTCGGCAATTCCGCTGATAATAACAAACAAGCAATTGCTGATCTCTTTGGCCTTTTTTATAAATTCCAAACCACTTATCCCTGGCATTCGAATATCAGTGAACACAACATCAGGGCGAAGCTCTTTAATACGTTCAAGGGCAACAATCCCATTCTCGGCAGTACCACAAATGCTAAACCCAAAGCTCTCCCAATCTAAGCTTGCTTTTAGACTTTCCAGGATAATTCTCTCATCATCTACGAGAAGTACTTTATACATTAGCATTATCCCCAACAGGCAATGTTAGCGTCATTGTTGTACCCATTCCTTCCATACTTCTAACCTCTAGTCCGTAACGTGAGCCGTATTTTAATTGAATTCTGCGATGTACATTAACCAGGCCAACTCCTTGATCAGCATCAGAATCCGGAGGATCCATGACGGCGAGCGTATGCAGCAGGGAAGCTAGCTTTTCTTTAGACATTCCCACACCATCATCTTCAACAGTTAAAAAGAGCACGTGATTGATAATATTGGAACCGATGATAAGGCGTCCTTTGCCTAGCTTAGGCTCAAGCCCATGATAAATGGCGTTTTCAACAATAGGCTGGAGGATCATCTTCGGGACGGAATAGCTCATCGTATTCTTATCCAGTCTTAATTCAGCAACGATCTTATCCTGGAACCGATATTGTTGGATTTGCAAATAATTATCGATGATATCGATTTCTTTAAACAGCGGGATCTCATCATTCCCCTTGACGGCGTAGCGGAACATTTGCCCCAGAGCTTTGGCAATATCGCGAATTTCATTAACGCCTCTCATGACAGCTAAACCCTTGATCGTTTCCAAAGTATTGTAAAGAAAATGAGGATTGATCTGGCTCTTTAGATAATGGTATTGGGCATTCTTTCGCTCCAGCTCGATCTGGTACATACGGCTGTTAATCAATCCATTCTCATCGGTAAGGCTCTGAATTTTGTTCAGCATGCCATTGAATTCGTTTGCCACAACCCCTATCTCAGCATAACCATCTAGATCGATTCGCAGCTTCATGGCATCGGTATCGCGTTTAATTTTCTGCATGAATTGCATTAGAATACGCAGCGGTCTAACAATATTATTAACAATATAGCCGAGCAGGAAAGATAAGATAAGTCCACTCACTATGAGGATGGTGATCTCATCGCGGCGAATACTGCGTAGCTCTTTGTGCAATAAATCAAGTGGAGTTATACTGATTAGCTGCCCTCCAGTAAACACGATATTTTCCCTAACAATCGAATAATGCTTTTCCTGAATGACCTCGGTTTGAGAGGATAGTGTACGGTGCTGCATGACGGATTCAAGTATAGGCTGGGTATCCTCAAAAGCAGGATTATTATTGGCAATTAGCTGTCCGTTACGATCTGTTATAAGTAAAATGACATCTTTATTGTGATATTGGTCTTCTTCTATAGCAGCTAATGTTTTGGCTTGCACAAGGAGTCCTATAACCCCGATTTCTTGATGAAAAGGTCCATAGCTATCGAGCGAGATAATCGGTTCCGTCAATAGAATACAGGTAATTCCCCCCGCGGGACAAGCCATTAACTCGGAAGCGTATGGCTTCGATTGCTTAGGATTTCGATCCAAATAAGCTTTGATCTGACGGATAGTAGGGGAGTTTCCTGTGTAGCTTAATTGGTCACCGTTATTTCCGATGAGGATGATATCCTCAATTCCATCCTTCAAGCTGATTAAACCTTTCATTAGGTTATTGATATTCCTCGCATTGTCTACATGCTTTACAGGGTCATCCTTCAATAAGAAGGACTGCACCTCATTGCTAAATGCGAGGTTAATCAGCATTTTTTCGAATAAATCAAAGATAACCTCCTCTGATTTCTTGATTTGTTCCGTTAGATTCTGATTCGCTTGCAGATTTTTTTCTTCCACGACTTTTGCAAATTTATTATAGGAATAAACAATTAGCAGGCTGATGAAGACAAGCACAAGCAAAGAGAGGACGGCCAGCTGTGTCTTGATCCGTAAGTGTTTGAACTTATATAGCATGGCAACCAACCTCTTTCTATTCAATCCCTTGTTTCAGTGCTTCTTTGTTCACTGCTTCAATCTGATTGGCTATGCCCAATTTTTCATATTCTATTAATTTTGCCTTCCAAGCTTCGGTAATATTATCTTTGCCAAGGACAATTTTCACCGCATCATCAGACGCATCCTGAAAAGAAACACCAGCAATTATCGGCTGTAATTGTAAAATGCTCTGGATTTTAAGATTTAACGGAATAGCTTGGGTGTTGGCTTGCATCCACTTACGGGAGTCCAGAAACAGCTGGAAATTCGCTTCACCAAATTTCTTGCGGTTTATCGGCATATCAATGGCATCTATATCCTCTGCCCATGCGGCAAGGACACTCAACGCTCCAAGCGATGGATATTTTTCATTTAGCTTTTCCCCTTGTTTAAGCAGGCTGACCCATTGGCCATTTTCTAATTTATAATCGATATTTTCTCTTCCAAATTTGACTAAGAAACTTCCTTCCTCAGACATTAGATAGTCATATAAGTACATAATCCGCTCCATTTTGGCATCGCTGATATTGGCATTAAAGTAGGATTCAGACCAATAAGTGCCTTGCGCATAGTGATACCGAGTTCCATTCGCATCTGGCCAGATGGGCAGCATTTTGACATGATCTGCGAATAAACTGCCTGGATTATATTGCTCCCACAAATCACTTGCTAATTTAATATGCGCAATGTTTACAGAATAAGCGAGAGCTCCTGCTTTTCCTTGTGCAAACGCGTCTACACCTTCTTTATCTTTAAAAATAGCAAAATCAGGATCCAATAAATTCAGATGATAGAGCTCTCGCCATTGCGTAAGTACTTTGGGATATTTAGCGGATACATAGTTAGGAATCCACTTGCCGTTCTCTAGTACATAATAATAGTTCATACTCGACGGTAAAGAGGGGGAGAACACAAAATTAAGATAGTTGGAATTCGCACCGTTTCCCTCCAGGCCGATTTCATCCTTTTTACCGTTCCCATTTGGATCCCGATCCACAAAGCTTTTAAGCATAACCTTGAACTCCTCAAAGCTTTGCGGATCGCGAAGCTCAAGCTTGTCCATCCAATCTTTTCGTACGAGTATGGCCTTTGCGGTCATGGTTTGGTCAATGGCAGGGACGCTGTAACGTGGGAAAGCATAAAATTTCCCTTCTATTTGGAGCAATTGAACTTCAGGGGATTGCAGATATGCCTTCAAATGAGGGAATTTGCTCATATCTGTTGGTAATGCGCGAACGATTCCTTGCTTCGCCCAAGCTTGGTACAAAGGGATATCGGTATCAGCTAAGTTTGTTGCAAAGATATCAGGAAGCTTATCCGATGCGGCCCAAACCTTGATTTTATCCTGAAAATTGGCCCAATTAATCTGAACTGGATGTAAGGTAATGTTGAATTTTTTTTGTAATTGCTGGAGAAGCTCATCCTTTTCCGCATTCTGGAATGCGCTGTCAATATCCCAAATAGCTACAGAAATATCCAAATGCTCTTTAAATGGATGATCAACTGCTTTGGGTAAATCGTTAATTTCCTGCGGTGAAATATTGAGCTTGCTTCCTATGAAGTGGGTAGATTTATCAGAAGTAAGGAAGAGGAGCAGCAGCAAACTGAGCACAATGTTTTTTTTAAGCAACTTCTTCAGCTCCAATTCCTTATATTCCTCCCAATCGTAATCCAAAGTCTGCAATTACTCAATAGCGGGTCTATGTCTTTAAATTAGATTCCTATGTCTTGTTTATCTATCCACTCCTAATTGCCTCTTACAGCCAGACAGTTGACTAATATAAAGCGATACAACTTGTTATTTCAGTCAATACCTTTCCATTTTGCAAGTGCTTACAATAGGTACTGACACCAAAGAAATCTTCATTGTAGAGGGAGGAGTGTACGAGGCTTACCATAAATTGAGGTGTTTGAGACAGAGCTAGACAAAATCTGCTAAATAAATTTTAACTGGGGAGAGTTTGGTATGAGATTGCAAAAATGGTCATCTTTATTACTTACATCTGTATTGGTCATAGCTTTAACTGGGTGTGGCAGTTCGAAATCTGCAGATAGCACACCATCTGGTACAAAGGCTCCAACAACGGAAGCAACAGTTGAAACAGCAGTAGGGGAAACAACGGCTCCAACAACAGCACCAACGGAAAAGGTTAAGCTGACTTTGTGGTATTGGAACGGCTCGGTAGATGAGGAATTATATAAAAAGGTTAGTGTACAGTTCCCAAATATTGAATTGGATGCACAAAAAATTGGTGGAGATTTCCGCGTTAAACTTTTAGCAGCGCTTTCAGCCGGTGACGGTGCACCAGATATAACCGGAATAAATGAGGATGTTCAAACCTATATGGGAAACAAGGATAAATTCTATAACTTGTTCGATTTAGGCGCAGATTCCGTTAAAGCCGATTATCTAGAATGGAAATGGAATGCTGGAGTTTCGGGCGACGGTACGTTTATGCTAGGTTTCCCAATGGACACAGGTCCAACTGCCTTGTATTATCGGACGGATTTATTCAAAAATGCCGGACTCCCTTCCGAGCCAACTGAAGTAAGCGCTCAGATTAAAACCTGGGATGACTATTTAAATGCCGGTAAGAAAATTCGCGACACATCAGACGGAAAGGTTTTCCTGATTGATAATGACATTAGTGTTTTCAATCAATATTTTGCTCAACAGGATAAGGCTTTCTTCGATAATACAGACAACTTCATTGGAGACCAGCCGCATGTTAAAACTGGCTTTGACCTTGCTGCTGCATTCAGTAAAGAAAAGGTTGTTGCGAAGGTTGCCAATTGGACTCCAGAATGGAATGCGGCTGCTAATAACGGTAAATTTGCCTCATTTGTTGGAGCTTCATGGATGACTTCTACGCTAATTGCAGGAGCTCCCGATACTAAAGGCAAATGGCGTGTTGCTGCTGCTCCAGGAGCTGCGGGTAATAACGGAGGTTCTTTCCTAGCTATTCCTAAACAATCCAAGCATCCGAAAGAAGCATTTGAGGTGATGAAATGGCTGGAGAATGCACAAAATCAAGCCAATAGCTACGCTTCAAAAGGTTTATTCCCATCCACATTAGCGAGCTATGAGGATCCGCAAATGACACAAGCGGATGAGTTCTACGGAGGCCAGAAAATAGGTGAAGTCTTTGCAGATTCTGCCCAGAAGGTTAAACCTAAGTATCTGGGTTTAAATCAGAACATCGCAACCAACGCCTTTAATGATGAGCTGACGAACATGGAGAAAAGCGGCAAGGATCCTGCTAAAGCATTGGCTGATGCTATTGAAAATACCAAGAAAAAATTAACCCAAGTTGCTCCATAAACTAGCTGAACACTCGAAAACAAGAAATGAGATTCGACCTGTCGGATCTCATTTCCAACCATCTATTGTGGAGTTTTCTTTCTGATCTCGATTAATTTTCTGCCAATAAAATTAGGAAGCGGAGGGTTTTTATGAAGAAAAGATTATTAGTGCAGATTGTTGCTTTGTTCACAGCCTTAATGCTAGTTATTCCAACGGTTGGGTTTGCTGCCAATCCAGTGATGAATGTGAATGTAGGGGCTTCAACAGGCGCTCCTCTGCATGGGGCAACAGGCTTTCTTTATGGATTGTATGATGGTACTACACCGGATGATTCTACACTGACAGGGCTAAATAGCCTTGATATGACAGGTCAAATGGCACCTGGCGGTTTGCAGCATGGTGGAGGAGATGCCTTTAAGGTAGCGGATAAATGGCTCAGAACGGGCGGGAAATATATTCAGATTTACATGCAGGACATTTACGCGCAATGGCCGTATCCGGTTAATTTTACAGACTATTTGGCGAAGGTTACCACAATGGCAAATCAAGTCAAGAACAACCCCAATCGCAGCAAATTTCTCTATGTACCTTTTAATGAACCTGACTGGATTTGGTATGGTACCTCAGGTACGAAGCTGACTAATTTTAAAAACGATTGGAAAACGGTCTTCCAGAAGATTCGTTCGATCGATTCGACTGCTAAAATCATCGGTCCGAACTTTGAGCATTACAATAGCGCAGCTTATCGTGATTTCTACACATTCGCCAAAGCTAACAATGTACTGCCAGACTATACATCTTGCATGAGCTAGATGATACGACTAGCTCTTGGTATAACAGCTACAACGATTATAGAAGTATCGAGAGCTCCCTTGGGATTTCACCTCGTCCAATTACGATTAACGAGTATGGAAAAAGCACAGAGCTAGGTATCCCAGGTAAAATGCTACCCTATATGGCACGGTTTGAGAACAGCAAGGTTCATGGCGGCATGTCCTTCTGGTTTATGGAAGGCCAGCTCGACGAATTGCTGACCCCTTCACATCAAAGGTCTGGAGCTTGGTATTTGTACCAATGGTATGGCGCCTTTAGTGGTAATACCATAAGTGTCACTCCACCTTCTCAGAATGGAGCTATGCAAGGAATTGGCTACTATGACAGCGGCCGAAAACTTGCCGGTGTGATATTCGGAGGCAGCAGTGGTAATTTGGATATTCGTCTTACAGGAATCCCGACCAACCTGCAATCAAGCGGCAAAACAACAGTTGAGGTGTGGGGTGTCGATAATTCGAACAAGAATACTTCATCAGGCACTTACCTGCTTTCAAGCACGAGTTACACGGTTGCGAGTGGTGCAATTCAGCTTACAGTGAATGGCTTGAATGCAAACTCTGCTTACCAGCTTGTCTTGAAGCCTGGCAGTGGCGGGGGATCAACGGGGTTTGATCCAAACGCTTACTACAAAATTATCAATCGACAGAATGGAATGGCGTTGGATAGCGGCGGAAATGTTGCACAAGGCTCAGCTACCATTCAATGGGCAGCAAACGGCGGCACCAACCAACAATATCAAATTACGGCTGCAGGCAGCGGTAAGTACAAATTGGTTAACCGCCAGAATAGCATGGCAATTGACAGTGGGGGCAATGTAGCACAAGGTGCGGCTACCATCCAATGGACTATGAACGGTGACAGCAACCAGCAGTATCAGATTACCGATCTAGGCGGCGGGTACTATAAGCTGGTTAATGCGCAAAACGGTATGGCGTTAGATAGCGGTGGCAACGTAGCGCAAGGTGCATCTGCCATACAATGGGTCGATAACGGCGGCACTAATCAACAATTTCAAATTATTAAATATTAACAACAATTAGCAGGCAATATAGAGCAAGGGCTTGCCTAAATGGGGGCAAGTTCTTGTACTCTCTTAGCATTTGAATTAGAAAGATCCGAAATACAATCCGCTTTGGGAGTGACTTGCATGAATACGAGTATGAATACATCAACAACGGTTGGGATGAAAAAAGGCAATCGAACCTGGAAGGAAATCAAGAGGAATAAAGTTGTTTATTTGTGCATCTCGCCCTTTTTTATTTTATTTGCGATATTTGGGCTATTTCCCATTCTATTTTCGCTTTTTGTATCGTTTCAGCAATGGGATGGTATTGGGAATATGAAATATATCGGCTTGGATAATTATACATTTTTGCTAACCGACTATGAATTTTGGCATTCAATCACCAATACGATTTTTATTTGGCTGCTATCGACGATTCCTATGTTATTCCTAGCCTTAATTATTGCTTTTTTACTCAATTCAGCTTCTTTACGTTTTCGCACCGGTTATCGGATTCTTTACTTTTTGCCGAACATTACCTCTATTGTCGCTGTAGCGATAGTATTCGGCACCGTTTTCGCTGAAAGCTATGGTTTTTTAAACTTTATTCTCAATAGCTTCAAGCTGGACGAGGTTAGCTGGATCAGCTCTCCATTCTGGATTAAAGTGGCGATTGCTTCCATGGTGATTTGGCGGTGGACGGGATATAACGCGATTATCTATCTGGCAGGGCTGCAAAGTATTCCAAACGATCTTTATGAAGCAGCACGGATAGATGGTGCTAGCACATCCCAGTCCTTTTTCCGCATTACGATACCGATGCTTCGCCCCGTTATTCTGTTCACAACGATTATGTCAATAACCGGTGGCATGCAAATCTTCACAGAATCACAAATTTTGACTGGAGAAGGTAATTTAGGCGGTGTGGGACATAGTGCCATGACAATGGTGCTTTATTTATACCAACAGTCGTTCTTTAATCATATATTCGGCTATGGTTCGGCAATAGCTTGGGGCATGTTTATCATTATTTTAATATTTTCGTATGTAAATTGGAGAATTGTAAAATTAACCGAGAAATAATAGAGGGGAGAGAATGGAGCTTGAGCTTACAAAATGGTTTTAAAAACTTAGGATTACATATTCTGCTTATTACAGGTGGGCTTGTCTCGTTATTTCCGTTTTATTGGATGTCTGTTATAGCCACCAACAAATCAAGTGATGTATTTCGTTATCCGCCTAAATTAATGTTCGGCAATAAGCTGTTCCTTAATTTAAAGCATGTATTTGAGAATATCAATTTCGGTACTGCCTTTACGAATACAGCTTTTGTATCGACTAGTGCCATGGTGCTAGTGCTTTTTTTCAGTACGTTGGCCGGATTCTTTTTCGCCAAATATCGTTTTCCTGGAAGTCTGATATTGTTTAATGTTCTATTGGTATCTCTAATGATCCCCAGTCAATTATCGTTGATTCCATCCTTTATTATCATTTCCAAATTTGGCTGGATCTCGACCTTTAAAGCAGTGATAATACCAGGTTTGGTCTCCTCATTTGCTTTTGGAACCTTCTGGATGCGCCAATATGCTAAAGATACCATCCATGACGAATTGCTAGATTCGGGTAGAATGGATGGTTGTCATGATTTTCGGCTTTATTGGAATATAGGACTACCCTTGTTGCGTCCCGCGATGGCTTTCTTAGGCTTATTCTCTTTTATTGGTACATGGAATGATTATTTATGGCCGCTGATTATTATGAACAATCCGAAAAAGTACACCCTGCAAATCTCACTCTCTCAATTAAAAAGTATCTATGGCAGCGATTATTCGATGGTTTTGGCAGGTACTTTGTTAGCGACAATTCCACTAATTGTGATCTTTTTGATCTTTAGCAAACAGTTCATTTCCAATATTGCAGCTGGCGCTATTAAAGCTTAGCCGCAATCGATTGAGCCTATCATTTATGATTCTTCCAATATTGGCGGTATTCAGTGGGCGAAAGTCCCATAAACTTGCGAAAGGTGTGGGAGAAATAATACAAATCCATCCCCACCTGGCTTGCTATGTCTGTAATGGATATTTCGCCTTGCATAAGCAACTGCTGAGCTTTCTCCATGCGTTTTTTTGTAATGTAGACGATAGGAGAGACTCCAATACTTGATTTAAACAGCTGTATAAAATATTTGGGATGAAAGTGAAGCTGATCTGCGAGTTCATCAATTTTCATGCGGTCAGCTAAATGCTCATCGATGTAGCTTAAAACGGTATTGATTCTAGATATTGCTGGAGTTACGGCATCAATTCTCCAGTCTTCATCGATTCCTTGTAGCTGGGCTCGTTCGAGAAACAGGGTGAGAATATCATATAATACGGATTTAATTTGCAATGGAGATGTCAGCGAATGGCTCTCAGATAGGGAGATTAGCTTGAGGAATCGTTCATTCAACCAAGCCCGGTCAATGACATCTACGAAGTGAGGAACCTGAAACATCTGAAACAAGTGGACTTCACCGACAGTTAATGTAAAATGGCAATAAAATTTGCGAAACGTATTGGCCTTATCTGTGGATAAGGTTATTTCCACATCTGCAGGCAATAAAAACAATTGGCCTGGCTGAGGTGAATACTCGCGGTTACGAATGCGGATAGTTCCAGTTCCCTCTTGAAAATAATACAGCCGATTGATTTTGGGCTTGCCGATATGATAATTCCAATCGGGTCCCACTTTCCCCTGATGTGCCACATAAAGCTGCAACTGTGCTGTATTTAAATAATTGCGCAGCATTTGTACGTGGATAGCTTCCATATTCGTCACCTCTAATTTAATCTTACTATTACGCAAATTTCTCTTACGATTATATATCCCTAATTCCCTCTATCTATAGTAATCTGGATTAGAAATCAATGGAAGAGGCAGGCGATAATATGAGCAGGCAAAGACAACAAATATTAATTCTCCATCTTGCGAATCCCAGCTTGGAATCTAATGTTGTAGCATGGGCATTGTATGATGGTGCGAAAGCAAAAGGCGAGCTGCAAATGAATACAGGTGATGCAGAGACACCACCGTATGAATCCGTATTGGATGCCATGCGTGAGGGGTGGAATGTTCTGCAGCTTCCTAATCTGCCCAATTACCAGTCGGGCAATGAACATGATCTGGGACATTTACCGTATGAATATACTTTGGAAAGGAAAGTGAGTATTGGTGAGTAATGTAGAGAAATCACATCTTTTAACTGCCGAGCAGATGGCGAGTTTCGCTGTGAATGGTTATATCCAATTGGCAGATCTGGTGCCAAAAGAAATGAACGATGCTGCTCATGCTGATCAAATAAAATGGGCGGGGCGCGGCCACTACTGGCAGGAATCTTCGGTTATTCGTGAGATCTTTGAATTGCCACAGGTAAAGGGTGTGTTGCAAAGCTTGGTAGGCCAAGCTCCTGTATATGATCATTCTGCCCTGCATATCGTTCGTCCCCAGCATCATAAAGCACAAGAATACCATGCTGATTCCGTAATCGATACCCGTCAGTTTGGTTTTGACATCCAAGCCTTCTATTTCTCACATGATACACCGGCCATAATGGGGCCAACGTTGATCCTTCCAGGCTCACATCTGCACAATAAAGTCAATACTTCCAGCATCGGACGCTATAAGAACATTATTGGACAGCGGAAGCTGGAATCCAAAGCCGGAACCATCGGATTTCTCCATCAGAACATCTGGCATTGCGCCCAGCCAAACTATACAGATGAAACCCGCTATGTATTTAAATTACGCTTGCGTCCAGGCCAAGAGCAGCGCAGCTTGTTCAATACAGATGAATACAACGGACCAGAAGTAGCTAAGATCTTTAGAAGCATGCATGCTTGGGCAGGCAATGATTCAAGAGTGAACCAAATTGCAGCGGCCAAATTTTATCGATTTCTATGTGGAGATGATCGTGTAGATTTTTCCTTTGAAGGTGTTTTGAGCCGAATGGGGCTTTAGAAATAAAACGGATGATCATTCTCATAGTTCAAGGCGTCTCTATCGAAGATAGAAACGCCTTGAACTATTTTTTATAGGATATTTAAATTACTTATTAATGGTTGAAGAGTCCAAAGATGCCTGCATAAGCTCAATGTATCGTTTTATGTTCAGCGCATCTAAGCCCTTCACATAAGCATCCCAATCCTTATCCAGATTCTTCGCGCCTGTTACGAACTGCAGGGCGTTCTGATCGATGTAGTCCTTAATATTGGTCTGCATCATGTTTACTTCGTCTGCATGGGTGGGATCAACCCACAGAGCCCAATGAGGGAAGACTTCCTTCGCTTCTTTACCGTCGTATAATTTTGTAGCTTGGAACAAACGGCGTTCATAACCATCTGCGCCATATATGTCAGTGCCTTGAACTTGGGCGTCACGCATGGCTTTATATTGGTTGTATTGAGCCATAGGGCCCCACATATCATTTCGTGGCGATTCGCCCTTTTCTAAAGCTATTGTTGCATATTGTGCCTGAATTTGATCGTTTAATGCAATTTCACTAGCATTTGGTTTGCGCCAGCTTTTTCCCTCTTCGCCAAAGATGCCATCAATGGATCCCTCATCCGTATATAGATAATCCAGCATCTTAATGGCAGCAATTTGTACTTCACTGCTAGCCTTGTTAGTCAAAACGAAGGTTGCTCCAGGATCGATAGGGTAGTTGTAGGTTGCATAGTCGGTATGAGGGCCTTGTAAAGGTGCAACCGGATTGTAATCCTTAACGTATGGAGCAGTAGCCGCTGATTCAACGAAGATCCAAGGATGCATACCTGCGCCAGCACCGAGAATCTGGACATCAGCATTGTCACCAATTTTTTTGAATGCCTCCGCATTTTGGCTGAATGCACCTGGATCAATTAGTCCTTCGCTGTACATGGATTTAATAAAAGCCAAGCCTTCTTTCCATTCTGCCTTATTGGCAGCTGTGTCGACTTTTCCATCTTTTAAGAGGAGGTATGTTCTATCGTCATCATAGATAAATCCATTCATGAAATAAGGAATGACGTGCACGCCGTATGCCTCGGTGGAACCACTTAATGGAACTTCATCCGCTTTACCGTTGCCGTTTGGATCTTTCGTTTTGAATGCTTCCAAGACTTTTTTGAAATCTTCAATTGTCTTAGGCTCAGGCAGCTTGAGCTTTTCCATCCAATTGCTGTTCAGCCACATTTTGTTTGGATAGGAACAGTGGTAGCACTCATTCAAGCCTGTTAAGCCATAAATTTTGCCATCTGGAGCGGTATTCATGGCTTTATAATATTTGTTGCCATCGAGGGCTTTTTTGATATTCGGTCCATATTGATCGATTAAATCATTCAGTGGAAGGATGACGCCTTGTTCGCCAAACTTTAAGAGATCCGTCTGTGAGAAGCGATCTACCCATGGAATGAGCAAATACAGATCCGGATAATCACCTGATGCAAGCGAGATTTGTCTTTTCTCAGCTGCTCCATCAAAAGGTACCGTTGTCCAGTCAAAATGGATGTTGAATTTATTTTCAATGATTTTGGTGAATTTGTTCGTTTTCAGGTCGGTATCTTTGTCTTGTTGAGCGAATACTTTGATGGATACAGGTTTTCCAGCGGGTGCGACCGTTACTGCTGGTGCTTTAGTAGTGCTGCTGGCAGCTTCTGTGCTGACTGCTTTCGTGTCCTCATTTTTAGAGGAAGTACATCCTGCTAATACAATGCTGAGCATGAAGATACTTGAGAGAACGACAATTAATGGTTTTTTCAAAATAACCTCTCCTTTTTCATCTTTTTTCAATTGTGAAGCTCCATTCAGTTCTACTAAGAACTACATAGTCATCCCCCCTTAATAGAATTCACTTCAGTCTGGCTATTGCATTAAAGATCAGCCTTTTACAGATCCGATCAGCATACCTTGTACAAAATACCGCTGAACGAACGGATAAATAACAAGCACAGGCAAGCTTGCCACCACAATTAAAGCGTATTTCATCAGATTCACCATTTGCTGACGCTTTACCATATCACTCGCATCCAAGTTGCTGGTTGTTCCGTTATTGAGGATAAGAATACTCCGGAGAATGAGCTGAAGTGGATAAAGCCGTTGCGTCTTCAAAAAGATAAGAGCGTCGAAATAGGCATTCCATTGGCCGACTGCGTACATCAATGCGAGTACAGCGATAATTGGTTTGGCTAGCGGTATAATGATTCTGAATATGAACCCAATGTCACTGCAGCCGTCAATTTCAGCTGCTTCCGATAATTCTTCGGGTATGGACATCTGGAAGAATGTCCTAGCTATAATGACTTGCCATACCCAGATGGCATTGGGGATCAGTAGTGCCCAGCGGGTGTCGATTATCCCCACCGATTTCACAACAAGATAAGTCGGGATCAGACCACCTGAAAACAGCATGGTTATGGTAATGAAGATCATCAAAACACTGCGCCCGAAAAAGGTCCTTTTGGACAGTGGGTAAGCGATCATGATGGTAAGAGAAACGCTAATCAGCGTTCCGCATATCGTGTAGAAAAAGGAATTTGCATAACCACTAAGGACTTGATTGTTATTAATGACTGCCCAATAGCCGTCAAAGGTAGGATTGACTGGCCATAGCCATACTTTCCCTGAGGATACTGCGGCAGGGCTGCTTAAGGACGAGCTTATAATAAATACAAGAGGATACAGAACAGTGATCAGGATCACAGTTAGAATAGTATAGGTTATGGTTAGGAACACTCGGTCTCCGAATGATTCCTTAATTTTGATATTCCTTGGAATTGCAGTATTTTTATCCTTATTTGGCTTGGCGGTAATCATTGCATTTCCTCCCTTAATTAGGAATTACCATAAACTGCTGCTGGAAATACGCTTTGCGGTTGAATTGACTACCAATAAAAGAAGCAGATTGATTACCGAGTTGAATAAGCCGACTGCCGTTGCAAAACTATAGTTGGCGTTCAACAAACCTATTTTGTAAACATAGGTGGATATAATCTCTGATGTGGATAGATTAAGTGGATTCTGGAGCAGATACATTTTCTCAAACCCAACAGCCATGATGCTGCCCACACTCAGGATCAGGATGATAACGGCTGCAGGCATAATACCTGGTAAATCTACATTGAGAATTTTCTTGAATCGAGAAGCCCCGTCTACCTTTGCTGCCTCGTATAAAGATGGATCGATGCCAGCCAAGGCGGCCAGATAGATGACTGCCGAGTATCCCATGGTTTGCCAAACATCCGAGAAGACATATATCGATCTGAACATTCCCGCTTCTCCCAAATAGTTGATGGATTCAAATCCAAATGAATTGGCGATTAAGTTTACGATACCCAATCTTGGGGAGAGGAACAGCATGACTACGGAAACCATAACAACAGTGGAAATAAAATAGGGGGCGTAAGTTACAAGCTGTACCACTTTTTTAAATCTAATATTCTTAACTTCATTCAATGCAAGCGCTAACAATATAGGAATCGGAAACCCAACAGCGAGCTGATAAAAGGAAATATACAAGGTATTCTTGATTAATGTCTTAAAAGCGGGGTTGCTAAAAAACAGATCGAAGTACTTGGTACCGACCCAGGGGCTTCCCCAAATTCCTTTTATCACATTGTAGTTTTTAAATGCCAGCACCGCGTTGGCCATCGGTAAATACTTAAAAATAATGAAATAAGCAATCGGTGGGAGAACTAGCAAGTATAATTGCCAGTGTCTTTTTAAACTTCTAATTGCTGCTGCCCGTAAGGCAGCTATCTTTCTGTTAGTTGTAGCTGTTTTAACATTTGAAATGGCATTACTCAGAGTAACTCCCCCTAACCCGGCTAGTGTGAAATACGAAATGGAAACGTTTTCTTCGTGGTTTTATCTTATGCCTTTGAAATAATTACCGTAAAGGTACACTTCAAAAATCCACCGTACACTTTAAGCATAACGTTCAAAAACGTTTATGCAGCAACGTTTTAAGCTTATTAACAAGTTAAAAGCCCATCATAAGATGGGCTGCCCTATCAATCTAATGTTTGCCGAAAGGAGCTTGGGGAAATACCTTTGATTCGTTTGAAGGCTCTCCTAAATGAGTGTGCACTGTTATAACCGACATTTAATGAAATCTCATCAATCGTTAATTGGTTTTCAAGCAATAATTCTGCCGCTTTTTTAATTCGGACAAGCTCCAGATATTCGGACAGATGCTCACCAGTTTGCTCCTTAAACAATTGCGAGATATATTTTTCTGGTTTGCCAACCATCTCAGCGATTCGATACAGTGTCAGCTCTGGATCCGGATAATGTTCTTTGATGTGCCGGAAAACGGCGTATACAGTCTCGTTACGAATATCGGACTCTTTCTTGACGATATCATCGCAAATTTCCCGGATAAACGTTTCGAATATAAGCCTGTGTTGTGCGACACCTTCCATTGGATGGACATGCACGACGTGGTTTTTAATTTTTTCAGCCAAAGCTTCATTATGAAATATTCTCTGCTCGATTGATTTCAGCAATGTCCCTTTCAACTCGATGATGAACTGCTGGGTCATCTCATAGCTCAGGTCTCGCTCTTCAAAATTTCGTGAGAACAGCAGCGCCATAATACGCCGCCCTTCCTCATATTCCCCGGCTTTAAGCGTATTTAACAGTCGCTGTTCGTATTCAATGGGATAGTAATACATAGCTGTTTCATGAATAGTATCCTGATAATGAGTAATGCCATCTGCACCAATATATAGCCCATATTCCAGAGCATTCTGTGCCTCATTGAAAGAGCGGCTCATGTCGTACAACACGCTGTACTTCGAACCCATGCCAATGCTGATGGATAGAAGATATTGCGTATAGATCGAATTCAGCAGTTTAAGTAGACCCGCTTCACTTGAATGGATTATATCAATAGAAGCTTCATTAACCTGGGGAAACACGACAGCAATCTTATCGGAACCCAGATCAGTGACGAGTAGATCAGAATCCATTTCCAGAAGTGCCTGCTTTATTATTAAACGCGCCACACTTAGCTCTTGAAGAATATCTTCGCTATCCATGCCACCGTATCCGTTGATTTTCAGAAGTGCTACGTAGCCTTGATCTCCTCGGACAACGATGTCGATTTGCGAAGAGACCGCTTCGATTTCACGTAATGAATAGAATTCACCAACTAGAAGCCGCTTTATAAAGGCGTCACGCAGCAGCGGCAGCTGATCATTCAGCTCTTTCTCTAGCAATTTATTGTTGACGATCAAATTCGTGATGTTGCCCGCAAGAAAATCATATTCATTATTAGAGTTACTAGAGTTACTAGAGTTAGGGTAGTCCTGCTCGCGAAATACAGTCAGCAGCCGATGGATTGGCTTACTACTCCTATATGCCAGAAGCAGCCCGATTAATAAACCTAGTATGGAGGCTGTAATCAGAAGAGTGCTTGTCACCCGCTTGATCATTCTCGCCTTATCCATAAATGCCTCTTTAGGTAATCCCGCTGTATAAAGCCATCCATTGAGATCAGAGCGTATAGAAATCAACAGCTTGCCATTAACAAAACGGCTGGTATCTCCAGCTAAACCAGTGGGAATCTCAGAGGTTGGGTTTAATCCTGTTTCTTCAAATCCATTGGAGTAAATCGTTTCTCCATTATTATCGGTAATCCTTGCCCAACCGCCGTATTGCTGGACAATTTTGTTGAGTGTTTCCCCAATTTTTGCCTCATTGATCACAACGGAAACCATTGCCTGTGGATTGCTGAAGCTGTTTATAGGAAGTGATTGCAAGAATGTAATGGACGAGGATTTGCGAGGTGCGGTATTGCCATCATTCCGTGTATAAGTACGCAGCGGAATAATTTCATTGAAATGGGTTTTATTTAACAAGTTAGTTTTCCAGTTAGAAAATGACATGTCGGCGAATTGGTTCAGCTCATAAAAGTGTTCAGGACGAACAAAAACGGAGCTCGGCGTGATAATTAAGTTGTAATTCTTTATATAGATAAAGAAATTGGATAGATAATCGTTCGTATTGCTATAGTTGGCCAGATTACGCTGCATGCGTCTTACACCATAAACGTTATTGGGGTCGAATGGCTTTGGATCTACGATCAGTTGATTTAACTCCTCGTTGATAGCTAGCTGTTTGGTGAATCCTCGCACCTCCATGAGCCTCTGTTCCAATATTTGCTTGCTGAGATTCAGGTTCATTATACTGTTCTCGATGGAGCTGGATTCCGCAACGTCAATAGATGACCGATATGCTGCGTAACCAGCGATGAGCGGAATGATCAAAACAATTAAATAGGAAATTAGGAATCTTTGATAAACTGGCGAGAAGCTCGCCCATTTTCTATGCATAGGCTCCCCCTTAGACAAATAGAGTTTGCAGTTAATTATAGCCGATTTTCCGTTATTAAAAAGGTGATGTACCAAATATTCTCCAAAAAGGCTTGAAAATTACTAAAAATTGCTTAGAAATACCAATAAAAACTTAGAAATTACCTATTGTTAAAAAAATCTTGATTTTATAATAGGAGCATACTGGATTTTAATGTAAAAAATATGAGGTTTAAAGCGAAGCAGGAACTTGAGCTTGTTAGCACGAGACATAATTTGAATAGTGGTAAAGAGCTGGCGGCTTAAAGGTAATTATTCGTATTGAAATGAAAGGAGCCTAGAATATGTACAAGCTTTTGATAGTGGACGATGAGCCGATCGTAGTGGACATGCTGGTGGAATCGTTTATGGATATGATGCGAGAAGAGGTTGAAGTCTATAAAGCATACTCTGCTAACCAAGCGCTTGCTTGGCTGGACCAATTTAAATTCGATATTGTGCTGTCGGATATTAAAATGCCGGAAATGAATGGACTGCAGCTGCTGGATTGTATTCAATATCACACATCCTACGCCAATAAATCGGTATAGGGTGTGTTTTTTAGCTATCAATAAGTGCTTTATCGCAAAATTGCTGAGAAAATGCAAATGAATCCTCTTATTTTACATATCAAAGTGGAAAATTCTAAGTGTATAATACCAACATGAAAGCGGATTCACATGTGAAAGGAGTGAGCGCAATGAAGCTTAAGGTCTCGATAGTAGCCTTCAGTTTATGTGTAGTGGTGATATGGCTAGTTTCGTTTCTTGCAGGTAATGGAACTAAGGATCCCCACATAATCGCTGAATATAAGGGAGGGACAATTGGTGAGCAGGAGCATGTGGAGTATCAGAATATTATGCAGTTCTTTACCCCTGGGGTTAGCCAACAATTAACCGAATCTGAATATATGAAAAAGCTGCTCATGGAGCACATCGCCTACAAAGTTATGGAGGAACGAGGCAGATCAATCACCCAACAAAGCCAAACTACCGTAGCAAAAGCACAATGGGACACTTTTAAAAAACAATACGAGATAAGCTTTAGCTTTAACGGCGAAAGCTTGCAGCAAAGGTTGAGCAAGCTGCATCTTAGTGAGGCCGTTCTGACGGGATATATCGAGGGACAAATCTACGGAAGCTTGTATTTAAAAAGTACCCTGGATCAGAAAGCACTGGAAAATGATTATAAGCTGAATGCTTCGTTGCATAATTACGACATGTTCGATGTCAGCCAAATCCAGATTTCGTTTAAACCGGATGGACTTAAGCCGAGAACAAGTGAGGAGGCGCTGAAGCGGGCTAAAGAAGTGATTGCTAAGTTGAAGGCAGATGAGGACTTTTCCATGCTCACTCAGCAATATTCGGATGATCCCAGTCTTCAAACAAACGGAGGTCAATATCTCAACACCCCGATTTATGGACTAGACTCGGATATTAAACAAGCCATTCTTGATTTACCGCTTCGTCAAATCAGTCAACCGCTGCCTGCTGAAAGCGGCTATTACATCATACGAGTCGATAAGCGATCTACCCAAACGTACGAAGAATCGATGGAGGCTTTAATGAACGAGAGAGTACAGGCTGCTTATACAGACTTCATTGCCAAAGAGCTTTCTGGCTTAATTATTCAAATGAATCCACAATAAAAAATATTCGAGAGGAGGCGATACTTGAGAGCGTGAGAGGTTCTCACTGAAAGTGATAGTGGATGGCGGCACGATACTATTATAAACGGAGGTAATCAAATGAAGAAAAAATCATCAAAAGTACTTTCACTTGTCACAGCCTTAATACTGTTGTTCCCTGCAATAGGCTCTGCGGCAAATCCAGTAATGACTGTCAATATGGGGGCGAGCACAGGTGCGCCACTTCATGGAGCAACAGGCTTTCTCTATGGTCTGAAGGACAGCACTACGCTGCCTGACTCAACATTGACTGGCTTGAACAGCCTTGACATGACAGGGCAAATGGCGCCTGGCGGTCTACAGCATGCAGGGGGCGATGCCTTTAATGTGGCTAATCAATGGTTCAGAACAGGTGGAAAATTCATTCAAATCTACATGCAGGATATTTATGCGCAATGGCCTTATCCGGTTAATTTTACAGACTATTTAAGTAAAGTTACGACAATTGCCAATCAAGTCAAGAATAATGCAAATCGCAGTAAGTTTCTCTATGTACCTTTTAACGAACCGGATTGGATCTGGTATGGCACATCTGGAACCAAGCTGACTAATTTTAAAAATGATTGGAAAACGGTTTACCAGAAAATTCGCTCCATTGACTCTACTGCAAAAATCGTCGGTCCGAATTTTGAACACTACAACAGTGCGGCATACCGAGATTTCTACACATTTGCGAAAGCGAACAACGTACTGCCTGACTACACATCTTGGCATGAGCTAGATGATACGACCAGCACCTATTACAATAGCTACAACGATTATAGGGATATCGAAAATGATCTTGGCATTTCAGATCGTCCTATATCCATTAATGAGTATGGTAAAGTGGCAGAACTAGGCGTTCCCGGAAAAATGATTCAGTATATGGCCCGCTTTGAAAGTACCAAGGTACATGGCGGTATGTCATTCTGGTTCCCAGAAGGAAGATTGGATGAGCTATTGACGGCCAGCTACCAGAAAGCCGGTTCCTGGTATATGTATCAATGGTATGGTGGTTTTACAGGAAACACGATTCAAGTCACACCACCAAGCCAGAATGGCGCCATGCAAGGAACTGGTTTCTATGATAGCAGCAGAAAGCTATCGGCCACTATCTTCGGCGGAGGCAGCGGTAGTCTTGATATCAAATTGACTAATATTCCAACAATCATGCAGACAAGTGGTAAAACGAGAATTCAAGTATGGGGTGTAAACAATTCAAATGGGGGAACCTCAGCAGGAACCTATCAATTATCCAATGCGTTGTATACGGTAAGTGGGGGAGCGATTACGATCACGGTGAATAGCCTTAACGCTTCGTCGGCTTACCAAATTGTAGTTCTGCCTAGCTAATTAAATAATCTTATAGAGGTGAGGCCTGTCCGATTATCGGGCAGGTCTTTTCGTACATATAAGCAAATAACCATTAAAATCATTTTTTATTACCACATCTACATACAATACTCCATATTCGTTAATAACAAAATTCGACTATGATCAATAGGAGTATCTAATTGTACTTAGCTAATTAATCTGGGGGAGTGTTCAACATGTTTGCATTCATCGAAGTTTTTAGTCAATTACCTCGCAGAGTTAAAATTCGTACCCGATTAATTGTTGCTTTTATCGTCATATCCTTGATTCCGTTGTCTATTATTGGTTATATTGCTTATCAGAAATCGAGTAGTGCCATGGAATCCAAAATTACATCGTATTCCATGGAGTTAGTCAAACAAATGAGTCGAAATCTCAATGCCCAGCTGCAGAAAATGGATACCTCAGCTAAGGAAATTCAAATCTCGCAGTTTGTACAAGAGGGGATTCCAAGCTTGGATAGCTTAGATGAACTTAGTCATTTAGAGATGACCCGTAAATTCGATGAATTGTTTAAAAGCAAAATATCAACGAGTCCCTATATAACTAATATAATCATAGAAACGGGTAAAGAGAAGCCAATTGGCAGTGTGCAATTGCAGAACGAAGTCATCACGAAGGAAAGTAATGAGCTTCTAGCCACACAGATGAAGTCCCATCCGAACCAGCTTGCCGTCCGGTTGCTTAAAGTTGCTGATGGCTCAAATCAATTGGTTGCAGCTAGGAATGTCAACTCCACGACAACCGGTGAATATTTGGGCCGAGTTGAGATGTTCATTAAACCATCGCTATTTACGGACTATATTAAGGATGTTAATTTCGGTGATGGTTCAACGATTGTTATTCTTGACTTACAAGGGAAGATAATAGCAAGTAAAGATGGGCAATTTAAATTAGGCGAGGTTTATAAAGAGCCTGAGCTGATTAAAGATCTTGGCGGCTCGGAGCCAATTTTCTCGGCTTCCGTTGATGGTGTGGAGCAGCTTGTTGCCTCTACAATAATTGAGGGTACCGATTATAAGCTTGTCGCTGCTATTCCTTATTCGTATCTAAACTCGGAATCTAATAGTCTTCGAAATATCATTGTGATTGTAG
The DNA here is from genome assembly GCF_009728935.1 of Paenibacillus psychroresistens. GTDB lineage: Bacteria > Bacillota > Bacilli > Paenibacillales > NBRC-103111 > Paenibacillus_AC > Paenibacillus_AC psychroresistens. Next base: position 3,277,083 of record NZ_CP034235.1, read on the forward strand.
CTATCCTTTGTTTTATTAGCGCATTGCTGCTTGCTTACGTGATTACCAATGGCATTGCCTTACCATTAAATCGACTCGTTAATATGATGAGTGAAGCAAAGGGAGGAAACCTAGCTTATTCGATTAAAGACATCGGCAAAGATGAAATTTCTGCTGTAATCTCTAATTTCAATGACATGGTGCGTAATATTAGCTTGCTGATTATGCAAGTGAACTCCTCCACTACTAATGTCTTAAAGAGTGCAGAAGAAATTACAATCTCGGCAAAACGATCGCATTCTACATCTGTTCAAGTAGGAGCGACTATTGAGCAAATTGCTGTGGGGTCTTCTCAACAGGCTGAAGATATCGCTGAAGGAGTTAATGCCTTATTCACTCTTTCAGAACATATTAACCGAGTGGAAGAAGGCAACGAAGATGTAATTAAGATCGTCTCTAGTACTAAGCAAGTCAGTGAGAATGCACTTGTTTCCGTGAAGTCGTTAAAAGATAAAGCTGTTCAAACCAATTCCGTATCTGTGAAAATCATTAGCGATATTAATAATTTAAGTAAGGATATCAACGAGATTCAGAAGATTACTGAAATGCTATCTGGACTTTCGAGCCAGACGACGATTCTTTCCTTAAATGCTTCCATTGAAGCGGCAAGGGCTGGACAAGCTGGAAGAGGTTTTGCTGTTGTTGCCAATGAGGTCAAGAAGCTGGCAACTCAGTCTACAGAATCATCTAAATTAATCAACGCAATCATTACTCGCATTAAAAGCAAGATGGAATCAACGGTGAAGGATGCGAATAGCGCAAGCTCGATCCTTACAGAGCAGATGGATGCGGTAAGGGAAACGGAGGATTCATTCAAGACAATCTTGAATACCATGAGTGTAGTTTCCGATGGTATTGAGGGAATGAGTGATTCGATTGAAAGAATGGTTACTTCACGTGAAGCAGCAACTGGGACCATCGAGAATATAGCAGCTGTTGCTGAAGAAACGGCTGCTACAACAGAAGAAGTAGCCGCATCCATTCAAGAGCAGATCGCGGAATCCGAAACCTTGACAGAATTGGCGACAGATTTGCAGCAATTAGCTGACAATTTAGGACAAGCTATAGCTAAATTCAAGATTGAGATCAACTAGTTTAAAGCCAAAATCCCGTGTAACCATATCGTAAGTGAGCTATAATAGAGCAAAAGTCTCAAGGGGGTTAACCGATGAAATTATTAGGGAAACTTCAGAATATGAGAATTAGGAACAAGATTTTTATTATCTATATTCCGCTAATTCTATTACCGCTTTTTATTGTGATTTATACAAGCAACCATATTCTAACGAGTTCCATCTTTGGCAAAACCCAGAAAAATATCCACGATGAATCCAAACTAATTACGACAAGAATTGCAGGCATTTTGTCCAACGCGAACATTTACATTAACATCTTGACGATTGAAATTAATAATATTTATGAAGAGAATAATATAACAAGCAATGATCCTGTTGAACTAGTCAAATCAAGCAATCAAATTCATAATGCAATTGCTTACCATACCCAGCTATTTCAAGAAATTGATTATGCTGCTTTTATTGATATCAATTCACGAGTTATCAGTCCAGCTGCTAGCAGCGGTGATTTCATTGGTCTTTTTAACAAGGATATCATGAAGACGCTTCAGAAGAATAAAACGACATCAAATGTATGGTTCGCTATGCAAAAACGTGATTATTTAGTAAACGATAGCAATAGGCCTATTATTACGTTAGGCAAACGAGTGGTATCAACAGAAACGGGACAAACTCTGGGGTTTCTTATTGTTAATATTAATGAGGATACCATTTCGTCTATTTTCCCTGCGATATCTTCGAGCAGTAAAGGGTATTTCATAGTCGATCAGCAGGGTATAGTCGTTTCTTCTAGTCATAATGAGGACGTTTTGAAGCCCGCAGGTGACAATGAATTAATTCAATGGATGCATGATGGTGATACCGTTCATAAAGAGGTTGAAATTAAGGGGGAATTGAATTTACTTACCCAAAATACCATCGAGGGCTTTGACTGGAAGCTGATTAACCAAATTCAAGTCAGTGAACTGACACATGATACGTATGTAAACACATTGGTTATAGTAGGTGTTGGCGTTATTTGTATCGGGATAGCTTTTCTAAGCGTATTCTTCTTATCCAAGCTTATTGCTAATCCGATCATTAAGCTGACTAGATTAGCTAAAGAGGTCAAACGTGGTAATTTGGACGTTACCTTCAAATCGGAAGCGAGTGACGAGGTTGGTATTCTTGCCTCCGTTTTTGATGCAATGATCGAGAAGGTTAGAGAATTGCTGCGAACCATTAAATCAGAGCAGAAGAAAAAAAGAGAATATGAATTTAATTTGATTCAATCCCAAATCCAACCGCATTTTCTCTACAATACGATCGAAACCATCAATATGTTTATTAGATTGGATATGAAGGAGAATGCGTTAAAAACAACAGAAGCACTTGTAAGCTTCTATAGGATATCCTTAAGTAAAGGAAATAATATTATCCGAATAAAGGAGGAAATCCGCTTAATTGAAAGCTATCTCTCGATCCAAGCATTCCGCTATGTCGATTATATGGACTATACAATCGATATCGATGAGGAGATTCTGGAGTATGATATCCCTAAGCTTACCTTGCAGCCACTTGTAGAGAATGCGATTTATCATGGTCTCAAAATTAAAAATAGCAAAGGGTCTTTGGCTATAAGGGGCTACAGGTCCAATAATTTTATTATTATTGAGGTTCATGATAATGGGGTCGGTATGTCAGCTTCGAAAATTAATGAAATATTGGAGCAGTCGAGTGAATCGAATGATAAGATTAATTTTGGCGTGAGCAGCGTCAGTGACCGCATTAAATTATTCTATGGTGATAATTCTGGGTTGAAAATTGAAAGTGTTCAAGGAGATTTCACGAAAATTACAATCTTTCTGGAAATCAAGGAAATGAAGGTGGATGAATGATGCTGAAAATTCTGATCGTCGATGATGAATTCTATTTTAGAAAGGGCTTTAAAGTTTTATTGCCCTTTGATGAGCTTGGCTTTGAGATCTGTGGAGAGGCGAAAAATGGCGAAGAGGCCCTTCAACTAATCATCGAGCTTAAGCCGGATATTGTTTTTCTTGATATCAATATGCCTATGATGGATGGATTGGAATTAGCGGAGGCTATTAGAAGTAGAGGACTCATGACGACGATAGTATTCCTCACAGGATATAGCGAGTTTTCCTTTGCTCAGCAAGCTATGCAGTTAGGTGTCCAATATTATTTACTCAAGCCTGTGAATGTAGAAGAATTGAAGCTAACTTTATTGTCTATTAAGGAATCGATTGAGAAGGAGTCCAGCTTCAAGCTCGAGGTCGATGGTTTAAAAGCTCAGATTAAAGAGAGCATGACTATTCTCAAGGATAGGTTTGTATATGAATTAATTAAAGGGAATACGATCCTGATGGATGACGAAATTCTCCAAAAGCTGCAGTATTATAAGATCGATCTGGTTTCCTCTTATTATGGGGCGATGATCCTGGAATTGGATGTACAGGACAAATGGAGCGAGGAAGATAAGCAGCTATGGAGATTTGCAGTCGCCAATATTGCAAAAGAAATCCTTACTCAGAACAGGATCTTTGTGTTTCAGCAGGATATTAACGAGCATGTCTGTATGCTGCTGGGTATTGAAGAAGTTTTTTATGTCAATGACTTAGCTAATCTCATCTATGTTTGTGAGCAAATTAAGCAAATCGTCCATAAGCATCTTAAGCTCACGGTGACGATTGGCTTAGGCCATATGTATGCAAGTATTAAGAACGTTTCGGTATCCTATAAAGAGTCGTTTTTTGCGGTAAGGAATAAACTTACGCTTGGTGATAATAATGTGATCGCTTTTTCCAGTGTGAAAGAAATGCAGATTATGAGCAACTTTTATCCCATGGAGCGCAGAGCCGAGATGTTAATGAATATGCGGTTAGGCAACGCAGAAGAGTTAGATGTTCGGATAGCTCTGATTTTTAAAGAGTTCCGAATGAGCAGCATTAGTTTAAATATGCTTTTTGTTATTTGTATAGAGATGGCATCGACTTGCTTTGAGCTGCTTACAGAAACGGGTCAAAATTATCCGCAGTTCTTCCGTGAGAAAATGAATTTAATTGAAGATTTACAGGCTCAGAAGTCGTTGGATGAGATGGAAAAATGGATCAAAGAGCTGTTTGATTCAACCATGCATACAGTTGCTGTCAATAGAAGCAATAAGTCGCAGAAAATTGTCCAATCAGTCAAAAAATACATTGAAGAGAACTATGGAAATGAGAATTTGATGATCACGGAAATCTCCCAAAGCTTATTCATCAACTATGGGCATCTCAGCTATTTATTTAAGAAGGAAACGGGGAAGACAATTAATGATTTCCTAACTGAGTTTAGAATTAACAAAGCTAAAGAGCTTATGGATAAAGGCAATCATTATATTCTTGAAGTTTCTCTTAAAGTAGGCTATTCGGATCAAGGTTATTTCAGCAAATGCTTCAAAAAGTTTTTTGGACAAGCTCCCAGCAAATATATCCATACCATAAAAAACAGATAATATTACAACTTTCACTGATTTTGTTCCATTCCTGTATAGACCTTATTTTAATAGAATAAGAAGTAGCTTAGGAGGAACTAATACTTAAGCTAACATAATCAGAGGGGGAAATTACTCAATGTCCAAGTCTTTTAGAAGATCGGTTTTACTCTTACTCTCCGTTATACTCGTATTTGTAGTAGCAGCTTGCGGAAACGGAAAAGATGAACCAACGGCTTCAGATTCTGCAACAACAGCAGCAACTACAACAGCAACAACAGCAGCGCCAGCAGATAATGCAACAGTTGCACCAACCGATGCACCGAAAGCAGATCCAGTCAAGTATACCCTGAATATTCACTATTCGACAGATGATGAAAAAGATCCAGCCGACTGGGCAATTGCAGAAGTGAAAAAGCAATTTCCAAATGTTTCTTTTGATGTTAGTCCTCAATTAAATGATAATGGAGAATCTTTAAAGGCTCGTATTGCTACTGGCGACTTGCCTGATATATTCTTGATTTCACCATCACATCTTGACGCTGCGATCCAAACAGGTTCTATCTTGGATTTGACTGCTGCATGGAATGCATCTGGTGCTCAATCTAGAATGCAACAAAATGCAATTGATACTCAATTAAAATATAAAGATGGTAAAATTTGGGCGATTCAAGGTGCTGGCGCAGGTATTAATCCACTTTATTACAACAAAAAAGTATTTGCAGACAATGGTGTAAAAGTTCCGACGAACTATCCGGAATTCTTAGCAGCTGTTAAAGCATTTAATGCTAAAGGTATTGTAACGATTCCAATTTTTGCTAAAGAAGCATGGCCGATTGGCGCGTTCTTCGATATGTTCGCAATGCGTGCGAATCCAAAAGGTATGATGGCTCTTAATGATGGCGATATTAAAGCTTCTGATCCTGCGATGGCAGATGCTATCAACAAAATGGCTGAAATCATCAAAGCAGGTGTTTTCCAAAAAGGCGCGACTTCAGCCGATTATGACACAGCACGATCTATATTCCATACTGGTAAAGCAGCAATGCTAGTTAACGGTGAGTGGGATATCGCGGATATGGTTAAAGACGGTATGAACATGGCTGATGTCGACTTTTTGGATGTGTATCCAACTACGGATGCAGGTAAAGAAGACACGAACAAAGAATACAAACCAGGCGGTGCTGAATTAGGTGGCGTTGCAGTATCATCTAAAGTAAAAGATCCTGAATTTGCTCAAAAAGTAGCTATCGCATTTGCTGAGAAGCTTGCTCAATCAGGATATGTGAAAGCAGGACGTATTGATTCAACGTTCAGCTTGGATGGTTTGACTTCAGAATTGCCAATGCAAGAAATGACTAAGAAATTAAAAGAAAACCACCCGCAATACAAAGTTTTAAGCACAGTAGCGCACTCACTTCCTAACAAAAAATTTGCTACTGGTTTCGGCGAATTGCTTCAAAAGCTAGTAGCGGGTCAAAGTGCAGCAGATTTCATTAAAGCAGTAGATGCATTACAAGAAAGCTCGAAATAGTCTAATCAGCATGTAAATCAATTCATCTTAATCGAAGCGCGCTCCGATTGGTTCGGAGCGCGCTTTATCTAAGAAATAAGACTGAAACTTGAGGTGTGATGCTTTATGAAGAGTTTAAGATCTAATCCGGTCGCGACAAGCGTATTCATTCTGCCAGCTCTGCTCACGTTCTCTATCGTCATCACATACCCACTTGTGAGAACGTTGTTTATGAGCTTTTATGATTGGGATGGTCTTCTACCCGGAACGTTTATCGGATTTGATAACTTTATCCGTTTATTCAAAGACGAATTATTCTATGTTTCTCTAAGAAACGGGTTTATTTTCGCGATTATCTTAACTGTCTTTCAATTAGGACTAGGCACGTTTCTCGCCTTAACTTTGATGAACAACAAGACATTTGGCAGGAATACATTACGTAGAGGTTTTTTTATACCCGTCGTTTTATCGGTAACCGTAGTTTGTCAATTGTGGCTGTTCTTGTACAATCCGGAGTTCGGTTTCTTCAATAGAATGTTTGAAGCTTTAGGATTGCAATATAGACAGGATTGGCTATCGAGTTTAGGCGTTTCTTCAATTGTTGCAGTCACGTTTGTTGCCTCATGGCAGTACATGGGCTATCAGCTAGCATTAATTTATGCAGGTGCCAAATCAATTCCTGATTCCTACTACGAGGCAGCAAAAATTGATGGTGCGTCGACCTTTCAAACCCATATGAAAATAACGATTCCTCTGATGGCGGAAACTTATAAAATATGCTTGATCTTTTGTATCAACGGCGGCTTAAATGCATTTGCACATATGCAGATTATGACCAAGGGAGGGCCGGGGACGGCAACCTATTCCATGACTTATATGATGTATAGATCAGCGTTCAAGCTGGATGAATTCGGATATGGCTGCGCAGTTGCTGTCGTTCTCGTTTTGCAGTGCCTGCTAATTACCTATATTGTCAACAAGTACATGGCTCGCGAACGAATCACTTATTAAAGGTGGAACAACATGAAAATGTTAAAGTTAGGTAAGACAGCGATCTTTCAATCGTTCTTATGGATTTATTTTATAATATCCTTGTATCCGTTGATATACATGGTGTTCTTCTCATTGAAGAACAACGAAGAAATTTTCTATACAAATCCAATGGGGCTTCCGTGGAATTTGCGCTTCCATAATTATGTGGAAGCTGTCACGCAATTCGATATTTTGAAGTACTTCAGAAATAGTATTGTTGTCTCAGGTGCTTCGCTTATATTCATTCTGCTCTTCGCCTTGATGTTCTCTTATGCAACGGCTCGCATGGAGTGGAGATTCAAGGGGACTGCTTATGGTTACTTAATCCTTGGCTTATTCATTCCAACGCAAGTGATTCTGATTCCGCTCGCGGTGTTAATACGGGACTTTGGGATTTCTAATACGTATCTTGCCTTGATTATCCCTTATGTCGCTTTTAACTTAGCCTTTTCTAGCTTGATCTTCTTTGGTTTCTTTCGGACCATTCCCATGGAAATCGAAGAATCCGCATTTATGGATGGCGCCAGTATTTATCGGACGTTCGTCCAAATTATGCTTCCGCTAGTTACACCTGCTATCGCGACTGTAACAATCTTCGCTTTCCTCAATGTCTGGAATGAATATCCTTTGGCACTGATTATGATTACTAAAAATGAACTTAAGACATTGCCTACAGGTTTGCTTTCTTTCACGGGCCAATATGCTACAGATTGGGGTGCCACAGGTGCAGCGTTGGTTATTTCAAGTATCCCAATGATTATTCTCTACCTGTTCCTTAGTGAGTCAGTTGAGAAAGCGCTGACTGTTGGCGGGGCGGTTAAAGGTTAATAGGTAGCAAGTAACGCAAATTAATAAATGGTTTTCAACAAACGTGCCCTCATCTTGATCGTGGCGCGTTTGTTGCATTCATTACAGGGAGCTAATAATCATGAAGCGAGATTTCAAGCTTAAACCTCATCCAGCAACCTTCGATTATTTGAAGCAAGACAGCAGAGCAGGCGTTGTATCTAAACGTGGGATGTGCAGTATTCTACCTGCGAACAGGTTCCAGGACGCCTTGATAAGCGCTAACGGAACATTGACCCTGCAAGTATTCGGAGATCCACTAAATGAACGTATTATTTTCAATCATGAACGTTTGATTATTCCAAGGTGGAAGGTAGGGAAAGGTCCAAAACCTCCCCAAATCGCCAAAATTCTACCGGAAGTGCGTCGGCTTGCTTGATTTCCTGACTGGTGAAGTTGGAGTTCGCTGGAGGATGAGCGGGGGCATTATATTCGCCGTGCGTTTGTTTCCAAACCGGATCAGGTCGCTGTACAGCTAATAACCGCACACCAGGCTAGTACGCTGGATTTAAGGCTTCGCTTGGTTACTGATCAAGCGGTGCAAACGGATAGCTGGGAAATGGGCCAATTGCCTGAAAATTTACAGATATCCCGAGATTATTTGCCTGAACGGCTTGTACTGAAAGGACAATACGACGCAGAATTTGGCAGTATTGGCTATGTGGTTGCAACTCGCGTGATCGTCAATGGCGGTAGTTCTTTGATTGAGGGAGAGGAACTGGTTGTTTCTGCAGCGGATTCCGTTTTATTGTTAACCAAGGTTGAGCGGTATGCACATCTTGAGGAAGACAGTGACTCCCAGATGGTTGAAAGTCTGAAGAAGCTGGAAGGGGATTATGACAAGCTGCTGGCTAGGCATGCAGATTTTCATACACCTATTATGCAGCGTTGTGAATTGAAGCTCTCGAGTGGGGAGGATTACTTATTATCGGTTGAGGAACTTTTAGCCCAGCAGCATTCGGATAGTGACCTGTCGTCTGCTTTAGTGGAGAAGCTTTTCGATATGGGGCGTTATTTTCTTCTGACCGACTCTGGTGAAATCCCTCCGGTTGTGGGGCATACGAATATCAATGTCAACCTGCAAGTTTGCTCTGGTAATCTGGCTGATCTTTCAGAAAGCATGGAAGTGTTTTTTTCCTGGGTTGAGGGCATGCTGGAGCAATTCCGCGAGAACGCTAACCATATATTCGGAACGAGAGGGATTGTAGCAGATGTCCATCCGGATGCGGAGAATGGCTATCTGAATCATTATGATTTCAATTGGCCGCATCATTATTGGATATCCGCAGCCGGCTGGCTATACAACGAATTCTGGGGTCATTACCTGATCACAGGAGATAAGAAATTTCTCGAGGAGCGCATTATTCCGGGCTTGAAGGAAATTGCCCTATTCTATGAAGACTTCTTAACGGATTTTGATGAAGACGGCTATCATATCTTCTATCCTTCCTATTCACCAGAAAGCTGGCCAGAGAATACGGGCTGCATGATCTCTATCAACGCGGTCATGGATATTATGGTATGTCGGGAGGTATTGGATAATCTGTTAGACGGTTTGCGAATACTCGGTACGGAGGACGAAAAGATTCCGATCTATGAAGCCATATTGAATAAGCTGCCTCCTTACTTGCTGGATGAAGAAGGGGCATTGAAGGAATGGGCGTGGCCGGGACTTGAAGAGCGTTATAACCACCGGCATGTATCGCATCATTATGATGTCTGGCCTGGAAATGCAATTACATGGGAGAATACCCCGGAGCTGGCTAGAGCGGTGCTCCTGTCCAACCGCAAGCGTGGCCAGCAGGATGACTCAGCCCATGGTATCATACACCGAGCCTTGACGGCTGCGCGCTTGAAGGATTCTACTGATGTATATGCAAATCTAAAACAGTTGCTGGAGCATGGCTTTATCAATACAAGCCTGATGACGAACCATTTTCCTTATCGAGTCTATTTTCCAGATTTAATTGGAGCTCTACCTGCTTGTTTTATCGAAATGCTGATTTATTCCCAGCCCGGCTTAATCGAGCTTTTACCTGCATTACCCCGTGAGATGCCAAAAGGAAGTCTGAGCGGTGTCCGCTGTTTTACTTTTGCTGTAATGAAGAAGTTAGCTTGGAATCTAAATGAAGGTTGGATAGAAGCAGAAATCGTATCACTAGTAGATCAAGAAATATTGATCAAATATCGGCATGGACTTATGGATCTGATCGTAAATGGCAAGGAAAAGGAGCGTTCTATCTTGGGTAATACGTTGAGCTTTACAGCAGGGAAGACTGTCAAGATTGAAATGCGCTTAGTCGGAATATGACCAAATAAGTAATAATAGAATGGAGCTAACAAATATGAAACATCATAAATTTGCTAGTAAGCCGCCTTTAGGCTGGAATAGCTGGGATTGCTACGGGGCTAGTGTGACCGAAGCTGAGGTAAGAGGAAATGCGGACTATATGGCTGCGTATTTAAAGTCTTCGGGTTGGGAATATATCATTGTGGATATTCAATGGTACGAGCCTGGAGCGAATTCTTCCACGTATCGACCTTTTGTTTCCTTAGAAGTGGATGCGTACTCGCGTTTAATTCCTGCTGTGAACCGCTTCCCCTCATCCGCAGATGGTAATGGCTTTAAAGATTTGGGAGCGTATGTGCACAGTCTGGGATTAAAGTTTGGCATTCATATTATGCGAGGGATCCCACGCCAAGCGGTTCATGCGAATACCCCTATTCTCGGAACAAATTTCACAGCAAGAGATATCGCACATACCAACTCAATCTGCCCTTGGAACACGGATATGTATGGTGTCGATCCGACTAAAGAAGGTGCGCAAGCGTACTACGACTCCTTATTCCAGCTTTACGCGGAATGGGGCGTGGATTTCATCAAAGTCGATGATATAGCCGCATCAAGACTTTACCATATCCACCTGGATGAAATTACCCTTATCCGCAAGGCAATCGATAATTGCGGGAGAGATATCGTCTTGAGCCTTTCCCCTGGCCCAGCACCGCTTGAATACGCGGAGCATTTGAAAGCGAATGCGAATATGTGGCGGATGACAGACGATTACTGGGATCTATGGCAGTTGCTGCACGGGATGTTCGAACGTTGTGAGAAATGGTATCCCCATGTTGGGGAGGGACATTGGCCCGATTGCGACATGCTGCCATTAGGGCATCTTGGTATTCGTTCTGTAGATGGTGGGGGCAGCGATCGTTGGACTCGTTTCACCAAGGATGAGCAGGTGACTATGATGACATTGTGGTCGATTTTCCGCTCACCACTCTTCTTCGGGGGCGAGCTTCGCGACAATGATGTCTGGACACTGGCGCTGCTTACCAATAAAGAGATTCTCGAAGTTCAGCAGAATAGTCATAGCAATAAACTAGTATACAGCGAGGGCAATCGAATTGTCTGGACAGCCAAGAATAATAATAATGAAACTTATGCGGCTTTATTCAATATCGGCGAGGAAATGGATACCGTGCGAATTACCATGGAGCAGCTTGGATTAAGCGGCATTTTGAAAGTAAAAGATTTATGGTCCGGGGAAGAGGTAGGCACTATTCAGAATGAGTGGGGTCCAGAAATCCCACCTCACGGATCTAGACTGGTCAAGCTTTATTAGAATGATCTGTAACGATAGTTTTTATCGTAACCCAGACTATGAGCATGTCAGATCATGCTGTAGCGATATTAAATATGCTTAGAGCGACATTATGCTGGATGCTTGAGAGTGGTGGCGGACTGTAACGATAAAATGTAGCGCTATAAAGGCAGGCACAATTATTTTCGCTGCTGAAGCGATAAATAATACTGTTACAGAAATAGGGCAATATCTCCATTGTTACAATGGGGTATTGCCCTATTGATTCTGCCTAAAAAAAGAAAGGTTTAAACGGAAAGAGAAGCAAGCTTCTCCCATCTAGGTGCATAAGGGAAGGGGCATTTAGAGACTCTTAGCTTGGCTTTCAGATGTACCAAACAACCGCAATGCATACAGGTTGTTCCGTACTGGAGCGCAGGACATGCTAGACAAGCATCGATGCGATCTGCATATTCCGCTTCCGTTACGACCTTTACGGCTTTTATTCGCAAATTTGGATTGAAGAGGGCTGCTATTTCTTCAGGTGAGATTCTTACATTTGCAGAGCAGCCCTTACAATTTTGATCAGATCCTGTATCTTCATTCATAGCTGAGATCACCTCGAGATTCTAATTCAATGTTAGCACAATTACAGAAGCAGGAGGTAAAGTTAAGCTGAGCAAGCCATCAAGTAGGGACACTCCGTTAAATGCTAGCGGTTGAATCGCTTCAGGCTCATCGAAAGAATTGTGCACACTAAGTACCGTATCACTCAGGATGGTTCCGATTACGGATGTTTTATTCGTTCCTGGTAGCTGGCATTGAATCTCCGTGCTCTCTTGATGATTTAAATTACAGAGAGACAGGTGTATTTTACCATTGGCATCGACAGAAGCAGAAACACTGAGCTGCGGAATTTTTTCGTCTCCATAAGTATAATCTATATTCGTAAAATCTACATCAAGCAGCTGAGCATCCTGATGAACCTTGAACATGTTGAAAACGTGATAAGTTGGGGTCAGGATCATATGCTCACCCTCTGTGAGAACTACAGCCTGAAGCACATTCACCACTTGAGCAATATTCGCCATTTGCACACGATCACAGTGATTATGGAACAAATTAAGATTAATGCCTGTGACCAGCGCATCTCTTAAAGTATTCTGCTGATAGAGAAACCCTGGGTTAGTTCCAGGCTCTACATTATACCAAGTGCCCCATTCATCGACTAGAAGCCCAACTCTTTTATCCGGATCATAGACATCCATAATGGCAGAATGCTTCTGCAGCAGCTCTTCCATGAACAATGTTTTCTTAAGCGTAGAAAACCATTCCTGAGCTTCAAACTCCGTAGCTGAGCCTTTATCACTCCATGAACCAGTAGGTATAGTATAATAATGCAAGGTTAAAGAGTCCATATATTTAGCAGCTTGCTTCATTAGAGTTTCCGTCCAGTGATAGTCACTGTCACTTGCCCCGCAAGCAATTTTATGAATTTTATTATCGCCAAAATTTCTGACATAAGTAGCATAACGACGATACTCATCTGCATAATATTCAGGACGCATATTACCGCCGCAGCCCCAATTCTCATTCCCCACGCCAAAATAAGTCAGCTTCCAAGGCTTATCCTGACCATTCGCTCTGCGTAAATTAGCCATTGGCGATTCACCGTCAAAGGTCATATATTCTACCCATTGCTGCATTTCGTGCACAGTTCCACTGCCAAGATTACCATTAATGTAAGGTTCTGTACCAATCAGCTCGCAAAGTCTGAAAAATTCGTGAGTTCCAAAATGATTGTTCTCGACCACCCCACCCCAATGCGTGTTAATCATCCTCGGGCGATTTTCCTTAGGTCCAATGCCGTCCATCCAATGATATTCATCAGCAAAGCATCCGCCAGGCCATCTCAATACAGGAATTTGCAGCTCCTTCAGCGCGGCTAGAACATCGTTGCGCATACCGTCCGTATTCGGAATAGGGGAATCTTCGCCTACCCAGATACCTTCATAAATACATCTGCCCAAATGCTCGGAAAAATGCCCGTATATATTTTTGTTGATTTTACCTCTAGTAACGTCAGCTTGAATGATCATGTTTACCATTAATTAAACTCCTCTCTTTTTGCGAAACGGGATTAGGGATTCTCTTGGAACAAACGTTGCAGGAAGCAGAATTTTCTTGTTGCCTTGAGTGCCTTGGTTTAACACGGACAGCAGCTCTGAAATCAGCAGCTTCATATCCAAATTGAAAGTGGTTAATGTTGGTGAGAATTCTGCTGCAAGCGGGATATCATCACAACCAATGACAGATAGGTTCTTGGGAATGCTGATCCCACGTTCTCTTAATTTCTGAATCAAGCCGATGGCCATCCAATCATTAGCTGCAAAAATAGCGGTTGGCGGGGAATCCGCTTGGAGCCATTCCATAATCGCATCGCCGGCTTGATAACCTCCGGACCAGTTCATTTTATCGGTATGAACTTGGAGCTTAATCTGCGTATCTTTTAAAGCATCAACAAAGCCTTTTTTACGATTAAAAGCAGAGGGATACTTCGATGGTCCTGTCAAAAGAATCAAATGCTCGTGTTTGAATTCAACTAGCATTTTGGCAGCGTGCTGTCCAATCAGATAATCGTCAAAATATAACAAAGTAGCTTCATTGGAAGTGAATTCTTCTTGAAATGTGATGATGGTGGTATACATGGTGGCAAGCCTATCGAAAATCTTTTGCTCCAATAAGCCAATCAAGATGAGTGGAGCTTGCTCCAGTGGAGGATTCAATTGATCAGGATTGATCATATGTAAGCTGATCGAAAGCTTGGCCGCCGTGTGGGTAATTTCTACAAGGAACTTGGTATAGAAGGGGTCATTGCTCTTGATGTCAGGTGAACAAAGAATGTGCAAGGAATGTACGACCATTTTCGGAGTAATAAAAGTCCCTCGTCCTTGTTCTTGGGAAAGCAAGCCTTCTTGAACCAGCTGTTTAATCGCAGATCGAATACTAATTCGACTTACGTTAAGCAGCTCTGTTAATTCTCGCTCTGAGGCAATTTTGACATAAGTATTGGTCTGCAGCGGTTTGATTTGATTTCTCAGCAATTCAGTGATGCGTTGCTTTACTAAAGGTGTACCTTCCATAGTCCAGTCCTTTCATTAGTGTAGAACCAATTTAATACCATTATAATACCTATTGAGATTAATGCTGTCAATACAAATCTATTATTGTGTGGTGTCATAATTATTGAGAAAGTTTTTCATATTTGTGAGAATAAATATTCATAATTAATGAGAAATGCATATTTATGCATCGCTATACATCGATTTGTGCCCTAGATGGTAAGTGGACTATGGATTGGGACTAGTGGGAGCGGTACTCGATGTAGCAGAGTGATAATCCACTGGTCTTTTTTTATGAAGTGGCTATACTTGAAAAACGTATTAAAGCTACAATTTTTTGACTCCTGCTAAAAATATAGACTCCGCCTGCAATATAGAGGCGTTTTCGAAATGGATAATAAATTGATCGCGATTGAAGGAAAGTTATTAATTTATTCTTGAATTGTAAATATTTGCTTTTCTTCGGTATATATATATTTGTAATTGGAGACCATGGGGGAAAATACCAAAGAGAGAGGAGTAGAAATATGTTTTTAATTCGTTTATTGGTTGTGGTGCAAAGCTCTAATTCATGATAACGTAATGGATAATGAATTCATGGGATGGAGCAGCTTATTTTGGAAACGAAAAAGGATTTATTTAAATGGAAGCAATATGAATCGGAGATTATTTTACTAACTGTGAGATGGTATTTGAAATATAGTTTAAGCTATCGAGATATAGCAGAAATGATGAGTGAGCGAGGATTAAGGATTTCTCATACGACGATTATGAGATGGGTCCATGAATTTGGATCCGAAATCGACAAGCGAATTCGCCTCTATTTGAAACCGAGAAATGATTCTTGGCGGACGGACGAAACCTATATCAAAGTTAAAGGTCAGTGGAAGTATTTATATCGGGCAGTTGATTCGATGGGGAACACCATTGATTTCATGTTATCTGAAAATCGGGATATGCAGGCAGCTAAGCGTTTCTTTACAAAAGCTTTGTCCTCTCCACATAATCAAATCCCACGTGTAATCACCTTGGATAAAAATCCAGCCTATCCTCCCGCGATACAAGAATTAATAAATGAGAAATTGCTACCCAAAGAAACTTTGATTAGACAGACAAAGTATCTAAACAACATAGTAGAGCAAGATCACCGGTTCATTAAGAAAATCACAAAGCCGATGCTTGGATTCAAATCGTTTTTCACTGCAGAGTCGACGTTGAAGGGAATCGAAGCCATGCATATGATAAGGAAAGGGCAGGTCGAATATAAACATTCGTCTGCCCTTTCAGATGTTAAGTTAATCAACAAATTATTGGGTTTAATTGCATAATCAGATCTCAAAAATAAGGGTATCTTTGATTGGTTGTACTTGTTGCACCAAAACCCTATTCCGAATACCCTTTAATCTTACCTGTCGATTCTCTAAATATGGGTTCAGTTTTAGCGTGAGTAATTTGAAAAGGCTTTAATGGATTCTTTAGTCTTGCTAAAAGCATTTCGGCAGCTAGAATTCCCATTTCATTGTTAAATATATGGACTGTTGTCAAGTGCGGTTCTACAATCTTCGACTCAATTGAATCATCAAATCCACATATCACTATATCCTCGGGAATTTGTATATTCTTATTCTTCAAAACCTTCATTAAATTAATTGCAATAAAGTCATTTGCACAAATAAATGCAGAAGGCATTATTTTCATATTATCCACTTGCTTTTCAATCCAGAGGGTGCCTCCTTCAGAAAAATATCGATCATCTTCTACTATACAAAACGATAAATCGAGCTGTAGCTTGGAGTCGAGCAGCGCTCTGTTAAATCCAACCCATCTTTCATTAAAGCTTTTACAGTGATTATAATCACCAATAAAGCCAATTTTAATATAACCATTTTCTATGAGTCTCTTGGTGAGTAAATAAGTACTGTGTTCATTTTCCATTAAAAGTATATCTGCGTTTAGCTCGGGATAAAAGATATCCGCCACGCAATCTATAAAAATTGTCGGAATTCCTAGATTATTAATTAATTGGGTATATTTTTTGTCGAATAGCTCTATACAAATAATTCCGTCTACATTATTTATTTCAAAATTATTAGGAAGTACTAAGCTGTTAATTTCAGTTTCGCGGAGAAAGTGAATGGATAGGTTATAGCCTTCTGCACTAACTTTTTTCTCCAGGCCACTTAGCAGTAAAGAACCGAAATGAGATTTATTGGGCATATTAGATGTCAAGAGAGCGATATTGCCAGGATATTTGGTGTTTAAGCTTTCAGATTCCACAAGAGTAAACTGTTTATATTTCAATTCAATCGCTTTTTTTAATACTTTATCTCGGGTTACTTTAGGGATGCTTTCACTGCCGTTTAAAGATTTAGATACAGTATTCCTGGATAGTCCTAATGAATCTGCAATATATTGTACAGTAACTTTTACTTTATTCATCTTTGGAAACTCTCCTTTACTAATTTAAACGACTTATTATTGAATATAGGAAAGAAAACCACTTCCTTAGACAATACTATTGTAAATGTATAATAATACGAGCTTAATATCAATATAAAATTACAAATGAACAATGTAATTTAATATAAATTGAACAACTGGGCAAAAAGTAGATAAATAAAATTAATTATTTAATTCAAAATAAATAAACAAATGTAATTATAATAAAATTCATAATTATGGAATTAATTCATATTTAAAACTGGTATTTGATAAAATACGATGGTTTTACTCACATATTATACATAATTTCCTATATTAATAAACAAATGAACAAAAAAAATAATATTGTGTAATTTAATTAGATTACAAAAATAATGAATTTTTCAAATAAACGTATTGACTACGTGTAAAATATTTGTTAAATTGATATAGAAATACGAAATGTAAACCCTTTCAAGGAGGCAAATGTTTATTGAATCATAAACAAATTTTATTCAGTCGAAAAATTAGTTTCTATTTTTGATTATTTAGTTAGGGGGTTATGAGTTGCAAGTTAAATTGAAATACATTTGGACTAACCGTTTTCTTTATTTGTTGGTAGCACCTGCTTTTATTTTGACTATCATTTTTAAGTATGTACCCATGTACGGGGCAATTATAGCTTTTAAAGATTTCAGTCCCTCAAAAGGAATATTGCATAGTGATTGGGTTGGATTTGAGCACTTTAGAGATTTTCTAACATCACCTAACTTTGAGGTTATCTTCATGAATACCCTCAAACTAAGCTTGTATGGTCTGATATTAGGTTTCCCGGTTCCTATTATATTAGCCCTAATGTTAAATCAATTGCGCGGTGTTGCTATCAAAAAGAATATTCAGCTTATATTATATGCGCCCAATTTTATATCCGTTGTAGTCATTGTAGGAATGACATTCGTTTTCTTATCCCCAACCGGACCTATGAATGCTATCATCACTTCCATTACTGGAAGCCCAGTTATGTTTATGTCAGATCCGGACTATTTCCGCTCCATTTATATCTTATCTGGAATTTGGCAGGGTGCAGGTTTTGCATCGATTATTTTTGTGGCGGCATTAGCAGGTGTGGATCCTGAATTGCATAATGCTGCAACCATTGATGGAGCCAGTATTCTACAAAGAATCAGACATATTGATCTTCCAACAATAAAGCCCGTGATGGCGATTATTTTTATCTTAGGTGCAGGTGGAATCATGTCGATTGGATTTGAAAAAGCGTTTCTAATGCAAACCACATTGAATGTAACCACCTCTGAAATTCTGCCAACTTATGTCTACAAAATAGGCTTGCAGGCAGGTGACTATGCATATTCGGCAGCTGTTGGGCTTTTTAATTCAGTAATCAATGTTATTTTACTAATTTTTGTTGATTTCGTTGTAAAAAAATTAAATGAAGGTGAAGGCCTTTATTAACAGTAAAGGGGACGTAGTATGAATTTCAAGCACACACGTTTTGATCGAATAATGTTAGCTTTTAACAATTTATTCTTAGCTTTAGCTGCTTTAATTGTGATAGTTCCCTTGGTTTATGTAGTGGTTGCTTCATTTATGGATCCAACACAGCTATTAAATAAAGGAATTTCTTTCGATCTAGCGGATTGGACTGTTGATGGTTATCAGAAAATTTTATCTAATGATGCGATGGTTCGAGGGTTTTTAAATGCCGTTTTTTACTCGACAGGGTTTTCTGTTATCACCGTTATTGTTTGTATATTTGCGGCCTATCCATTATCTGTTGAAGGTTTTGTTGGGAAAAACTTCATAATGACACTTTTTATCATTACGATTTTCTTTGGCGGTGGGTTAATTCCAACCTATTTATTAATAAAAGACTTGGGAATGTTAGATACGGTTTGGGCGATTCTGATTCCGTCGGCAGTGAATGTTTACAATATTATTCTGGCTAGAACCTTTTTTAAAGGAATTCCCAAAGAATTGAATGAAGCGGCAAAGGTTGATGGAGCTACACATTTAGTTGTCTTTTTTAGGATTCTTCTACCGCTATCCAAGCCTATCATTTTTGTATTGGCATTATATGCTTTTGTTGGTCAATGGAATTCTTTTTTCGATGCGTTGGTTTATCTGGATAATCCTAAATTACATCCGCTGCAGCTGGTTTTAAGATCGATTTTGATTCAAAATCAACTACCTCCAGGTACGATTGGCGATCGATTAGCGCTTGCTGAGATAAAAAGGCTTTCCGAAATGATTAAATATTCATCTATTGTCATTTCTAGCCTTCCCTTAATGGTCATGTATCCTTTTTTCCAAAAATATTTTGAAAAAGGTGTTCTGGTAGGTTCGTTGAAATAATGGGCCAATTGAATAGAGGAATGGAATTGCTAACAAAATATTTAAGGGGGTGATTGGGTGAAAATAGAAATATGGTGAATTTAATTATGGGGTGGTTGCAAGAAAGTTTCTAAATTAATAAATTCTTATAAATTATTTTCAGGAGGTCATTGTATGGTTAACACAAAAAAAGCACTTTTCATGTCTCTAGCAGCAATTGTTATAATTTCAGGGTGCAGCAGCAAAGGTCCAAAAGATCCTGTATCTTCCGGCGCAGCTTCAACAACAGAAACGAGTTCATCCGCCACAACGCCAGCAACGCAAAAGAAAGTTACCTTGAAATTTATTACACAAAGCTCGCCATTAGCTCCTGCTGATCCGAATGAAAAGCTGGTTTTTCAACGGATGGAAGCAAAAACGAATACCCATATCGAATGGAAGAACTACACAGGCGATACATTTGCTGAGAAAAGAAATTTAGCGATTGCGAGCGGTGAGTTTCCAGACGCGATTTTCGATGCGGGCTATTCGGATAATGATTTGCTGAAGCTTGCTAAAGACGGCACTATTGTTCCGCTTGAAGATTTGATCGAAAAGCATATGCCTAATTTCAAGAAGGTATTAGAGCAAGCTCCGCAATATAAAGCAATGATTACAGCACCAGATGGACATATATATTCATTTCCGTGGATAGAAGAGCTAGGTTCAGGTAAAGAGGCGATCCAAGCTGTGGATGATTTGCCTTGGATCAACGTGGAATGGCTTAATAAATTAGGTTTAAAAATGCCTACAACAACAGAAGAATTGAAGCAAGTATTGATCGCTTTCAAAACAAAGGATCCGAATGGCAATGGTAAACCAGATGAAATCCCATTATCTTATATTGGTAAACCGGGTGGTGAAGACTTAGCCTTCTTGTTCGGCTCATTTGGTCTCGGTGAAAACTTTGATCATACCGTTGTAAGTGATGAGGGTAAAGTGTTATTCACTGCATCAGATAATGGATATAAAGATGGAATTAAATATCTCAACGATTTATTTAAAAATGGATTATTAGATATTGAAGCGTCTACTCAGGATTGGAATACTTATCTTGCAAAAGGTAAAGACAATCGTTACGGCTTGTATTTCACATGGGACAAAGGAAATATTACAGGCATGAATGATAAGTATGATATCATGCCAGCATTAACAGGACCAAGTGGTCTAAAGAATGTAACAAGAACAAACGGGATTGGCTTAGATAGAGGACGTATGGTTATTACAAATGCCAACAAAAACCTAGAAGCAACAGCAGTATGGGCAGATCAGCTTTATGATCCGCTGCAATCGGTTCAAAACAATTGGGGGACGTATGGTGATAAGTCCCAACAAAACATTTTTGAGTTGGATGAAGCTAAAGGAATGTTGAAGCATTTGCCGTTAGACGGAACAGCTCCAGTTGAATTAAGACAAAAAACATCAGTTAGTGGACCGTTGGCAATCTTAGATAGCTATTACGGTACTGTAACTACAAAACCAGATGATGCTGCTTGGAGATTGGACATATTGAAGAAATTCATGGTGCCTGATATGAAAGCGAAAAATAATTACCCTAAAGTCTTTTTCTCAGCTGAGGATTCAAAGGAGCTTACAAAGATTGAAACTGATTTGTTCGCCTATGTAATGAGAATGCGCTCGGAATGGATAGCTAACGGAAAAGTAGATGCGCAATGGGCTGGTTATTTGAAAGAATTAGATCGTTTAGGTTTACAAGATTGGTTGAAAATTAAACAAGCAGGCTATGACGCAAACACAAAATAATGATTCATATTAAATAGACTAAGGCTGTGCAATGCTTTGGCATAGTACAGCCTTAGTCTATGCCTAAAAAGGGAGAAACCAAAAATGACTGAAAACTATAAAGAAAAGTATCGTCCACAATTTCATTTTTCACCGGAGAAAAATTGGATGAATGACCCAAATGGCATGGTTTATTATAAAGGAGAATACCATTTGTTTTACCAGCATACTCCTTTTTCGACTTTACCTGATTTCGATAAGATGCATTGGGGGCATGCGGTGAGTAAAGATCTTATCCATTGGGAAGAACTTCCTGCAGCCTTATACCCAGATGAAAATGGAGCTATATTTTCAGGTAGTGCTGTTGTCGATTGGGATAATACATCGGGATTGTTCGATGATGCAGCTGGGTTAGTTGCCATTTATACGAGTCATGATACTTATCCTGAAACGAACCGACCTCGTCAACGACAAAGCATCGCATACAGCAAGGATGATGGAAGATCGTGGACTAAATATGAAGGGAATCCAGTGCTTTCCGATGAGAACATTACCGATTATCGTGATCCTAAAGTTTTTTGGCATGCTGATACGAATAAATGGGTTATGGTGTTAGCTACTGGACATTTAGTAACTCTTTATACATCTCCAAACCTGAAAGATTGGGAATTCGCAAGTGGATTTGGAAAAAAAGCGGGTTCACATGATAGCTTTTGGGAATGTCCTGACCTATTCAAATTACCAGTCGATCATGATGAAAACAATCAAAAATGGGTAATGATAGTAAGTATCGGGGATAATCCGGACTCAAAAGAAGGATCCAGAACACAATATTTTATCGGTCATTTTGATGGAACAACCTTTGTCAATGACAACCCTGATGAAACAGTTTTATGGTTAGATTTTGGCAGAGATAATTATGCAGGTGTAAGCTGGTCTGACATACCGAATCGAGATGGTCGAAGGATCTATCTTGGCTGGATGAGCAACTGGCGGTATGCAAACCAAATCCCAACTGAAAAATGGCGAGGAGCTATGACGCTTCCAAGGGAATTATCTTTAATTTCTAGCGACTTTGGAGTTTCCTTGATCCAAAAGCCCGTACTAGAGTTGAGTACTATACAAAAAGATATAAGTATATATCAAGAACAAACTATTGAATCAAATACTCCTGTTTCGTTCAGCTTGAGTCATAGTTTAATAGAAATAAATGTGGAGCTTGAAAGAGTAAGTTCAAGTAATTTTGGGATTACCTTGCAGCATTCTGATTCAGAAAAAACAATCATTAGTTATGACTCTCAATTGGAGAAATTATTCGTTGATCGAACCAATGCTGGAGAGAGTGGCTTTTCTCCCTCATTTTCGACTATCCAGGAAGCTCCAATGAAAATGCTTGCCGGAAGAATAAAGCTTCAAATATTCTTGGATTCTTCGTCTGTAGAAGTATTCGCAAACGATGGCAAAGTTGTTTTTACGTGTTTAATATTTCCAAGTGAGCCTTGCCAAAAAATTGTTTTGTTTTCAGACGAGGGTACTACCCGGCTGGCATCATTGAAATTGACCGAGCTTGATTCTATTTGGATTTAACGTTTGAAACACGTGCTATACCGAATACGTAAGCCATCTCTACTTTGACCGATCCCAATATCTCTGTGTTTTTGATACTGGGTAAGGTTGGGTAGAGATCTTGCGTTTAGGTGAAATACTAGATTACTGAAATTATCTCATATAAAAAAAGTGGATTTAGAAAAGGTGATGGTGCATAAATGGGTTCAACTGCAGCGGTTTTTTGCTTAGGAGAATTGTTGATTGATTTCTTTTGTACAGATGTGGACATAGATTTAGTTGAAGGTCAGAATTTCATGAAACAAGCAGGTGGGGCGCCTGCTAATGTGTGTGCGACAATTGTCAAATTGGGCGGCAGCGCTCTGTTTGGCGGTAAAGTTGGAAATGATCCATTTGGGCATTTTTTGAAGAGGCAGCTAGATGCACTAAAGGTGGATACATCGATGCTCATGCTAAGTGATGAATACCCAACAACGTTAGCTTTTGTATCATTAAAGGCAAACGGGGAAAGGGATTTTGTTTTTAATCGTGGGGCGGATGCTAATTTTGGAGAAGAAGATCTAGATGAAGAAAGAATAAAGCAATTCAAAATTGTTCATTTTGGTTCAGCTACGGCGTTGCTGGAAAATCCGTTTCAAGCCACATACTTAAAAGCAATGAAGTCTGCTAAAGCTGAATCTCAGTTTATCTCATTTGATCCGAATTTCAGAAAGGACCTTTGGAAAGAAAGGGAATCCATTTTTATTGAACTAGCTATAATGGGGATTGCTCTAGCTGATTTTGTGAAAATTAGTCATGAGGAATTGGCAATAATAACTGGAATGAATGATGTGTCAAAGGGAGTAGAGTCTCTCCATCGAATGGGAGCTAAAGTAGTGGCTGTTACATTAGGTAAAGAAGGAACATGGATCTCAAATGGATTTAGAAATGAAACCATTGCTAGTATTAAGGTTGAAGCGATTGATTCTACTGGTGCTGGTGATGCATTCGTAGGCGCGATGCTTTTTCAATTAGCTAAAGAAGCTGAACCTAGAAAAGCTATAGAGGATTTTGAATACTTGAGAAAAATAATCGCTATTAGTAATAAAGTGGGTGCAATTGTTTGTACGAAGGTAGGAGCAATTTCTGCAATACCAACCCTTGATGAAGTATATGAATTTAAAAAGTGAAGCTAGGGTGGTGATATCTTTGAAAGCATTGTCCTTTAAGCTTCCTGATCTAAAAGGAATACGGTTTGAGAATCCGATGAAATCGGTAGGCATGAAGCTATTTATTATATTCTTTTTCTGCATTGTGGTTACGATGTCGATGCGAAGATTTTGGTGCAACAATTGCAATTGATCAAAGATACCACTTATTTGTGGTTTGATTATGCTATCAAACCAAACAATTTTTTGATTAATTTAACATCAGAGAGAGCAGACGAATGTTTATATTCGACCTGCCCTTTCTTTATCATGTGCATGACTTCGATTCCCGCGATGGTTTTCTCTGCAGTCTTGAAAGACTTGAATCCCAACATCGGTTTTTATGGTTTTTTTTATGAATCGGTGATCTTGTTCAATGATATTGTTAAAATACTTCTGTTGTCGCAGCAATGTTTCTTGTTTCATAGCTTTTTCGTCCTTGATTTGCTGGACTGCGGTAGGGTACGCGGGATTTTTATCAACGGTGATTACGCGAGGCGATTGATTGTGCGGTGATGTCATTGCTTTCTTGAAAAATCGTTTAGAGACGTGAATGTCTCGATTTTCAGATAGCATGAAATCAATCGTGACGCCGCTTGAATCCACGGCTCTGTAAAGATATTTCCATTGTCCTTTGACTTTTACATAGGTCTCATCCGTTCGGAACGAATCGTATTCGAGCAGCGTAAGCTACTCGCAACAAGAATGGAAGATATGAAGAAAACGTTGGAACGCCTGGATGATAAGATTGCAAGATATGTTCAGACAGTAGTTGAAAAAGAAAAAACTTTAAGAAGACTTGAATCCACTAAAATAAATTAATTTTATGTTTCATCTGAATAATTATAAAAAACTTGGATATACTAAAAATTATTATATTTACTAATTATTTTTTTATTCATCTAAAAAGTATAAACAATTCATAATGTACAAATGCATTGTTTAGAATAATTCGTAATTTTCATGTTTTTCGAGAAAATACGGGGATTAATTCCCATAAAAATTTTGTTATCTATATGTTTTGAAAGTATTTTAAAGATAAGTATGCCACAACCAATTAGACTTTAGTTGCAAGTTGTATGTCACCTTGCTCACACAGTCGTGGAAAATAGATATTAAAATTGAATAATAATAATTGAAAAACACGAACCCAGTTTGGGATCGTGTTATTTTTTTGTAAAATGCCTTAAAAAGTCTACCACGGATAGGATTATACTATGCATTAAAATGAATAATTATAAATTTACTATATGCGGATAGTCTCATTAATTATGACATTCGGTATATTTGGAACACTGTACAGAGATAGGTTCTCACTAATTATGAAAATGCCTATTGCTATACCAGCATTTTTGGCCAGCTATTTCTCATTAATTATGACACCACACAATTATTGTGTGGTGTCATAATTATTGAGAAAGTTTTCAGAATTGTTGAGACGGGATTTTCTTAATTCCAAGAAATGAATATTTATGCATTAAAATACAAATGCAGAAAAAATTCAGCACGAATAAATGGCGCTGAATTCCATTTGACCCCTGATGATGACAAATATAGGTTAGAAATTCTTGGATGTAGTGAAACAAGACTAATCTAAAAGTTTGGAAATACTATATCCTGAATATAATCATTTGTTTACATTTTTTGATTTCCATAACTTCAGAGCGGACGGTGGGACAGCATACTTAGCAAAATTGCTTAAATCTTTTTCAGCAGCCAAAATTAAAAATCGAATTATTGCAATATTTGACAATGATACTGCAGTTGAATTAGAAATACAGAGTTTATCTACTGTACCTATACTTGATAGTATTAAAATAATGAAGTTGCCAATACTTGATTTTTGTATGTCATACCCTACAATTGGACCAACTGGGAGGCATAATTCAAACATTAATGGTTCGGCGGTTAGTATTGAATTGTTCTTTGGTGAAGATATTATTAAAGATAAAAAAATCAAGATTGGAGTAAACTCTTATATCTTTGGGATACCATCTTCAAACAAAGTTTTTAATATAGTGATTTATTGTAAATATGATAACTTATATCGCAAGTCTAGATGGGCCAGAATCTTGCCATCCTTATGAGCATTGCTTTTTACATCAATAAGCGGGTGCTCCTTCCAAACTGTACTGCATTTCAGCATACGGAACACTTTACGTCGCTGTTGTATGCTGCCAATAATGCATAAAATCAAGG
This sequence comes from Paenibacillus psychroresistens, assembly GCF_009728935.1. Taxonomy (GTDB): domain Bacteria; phylum Bacillota; class Bacilli; order Paenibacillales; family NBRC-103111; genus Paenibacillus_AC; species Paenibacillus_AC psychroresistens. Next base: position 3,303,274 of record NZ_CP034235.1, read on the forward strand.
GAATGAAAATGTAAATAAAGGGGTAATTGAACATTATTTATGGGGGAAATAAACCAATTGCAGCCTTATAAGTAGCGATCCCGATATGCGGGTAAATGTCAAACAATTTTAGCGCCCCCCAATAGAGAGGTGGGTTTTCTGACTTTAGCATTATTTTTTTATATAACTTTATCATCAGACAACAAATTTTCATAATTATCGGTTTCTTGTATAAAACAGCTTACTTTAGAAGCGGGTTTTTCTGATCTCTGCGAAAATAGTCTGGATCCCTTCCTCAATCAGTGCTTCTTCCGTTCTTGTAACGCTCAGTTTGATAATAGGCTGTTTTGTAAACCCCGTCAAAAAGCCGTCATTGCTTGTCTTCAATATAATTTTCTGCTTAGACAGCCGATTCAGTAGATCAGGAATAGCAGCGGACTCCCGCAGCCTGAGATGGGTATGCACTCCAGATGAAACCCTTGCATGCCAGACATAGGCAGAGTTGTTATATTGGTCAAGTGCAGCGTTCAGACGCAGTAGCCGGTTGTGATAGGTATTGGCGATTTTATGCTTTCTCCGACTAAACAAGCCATTCTGAATATAAATTTCTAGAGCTGCTTGCGACACCATGGAACTGTCGATATCAGACAAATTCTTATACCGGCAGAACATATCCATTAGCTCTTGCGGCAAGACAGCCACCCCTATTCGTAAGCCAGGAAACAATATTTTGGAATAGCTTTTTAAATAGATGACATGGGAAGAACTGTAAGCATGGATTGGGTCGGACTTGGTGCCAGTCTCTAGATCTACTAAGTAGTCATCCTCCACAATATAGACGTCGTATTTGCGTGCCAGGGAAGCAATCGCCTTTTTGGTGTTTTCGTCGTAGGATGTTCCGAGTGGATTGTGAAAACGGGGAATTGTGTAGAATAGCTTGATGTCCCCGACCCGAAACAGCTTCTCAAGCTCATCTAGATCGATACCATTCTCCGTTCTTGTGATGCCTGAAGCCTGTATATTCATCGTTTCCAGCAATCGGATCATCATATGATAGGTGGGCTGCTCCACTAGGACGGTACTTCTGTTGGTGGGGAATGGCATCGCGGTCAGAATCGCTAATGCCTGCTGGACGCCAGAGGTTATCACAATCTCCTCTGGCTTGGCAAATACCTGTGTGTCAGCCAGATGACGGCTCAGCACGGGAAGCAACGACGGAAGTCCCTGTGGAGTTCCGTAAACAAATAGTCGATTTCTATATATGTCAATCGCTTTATTGAGGCAATGCTGGAAATCAAGATACGGGAACAGCTCCGGATCGGGAGACGCCGAGGAAAAATCGAGAACAGCTTCCGTCCCGACGGATTGCTGCCTTGACTCCGCTTTCTTTAATACCGCGTAATAGCCGCTTTGTGGAATGGTATATACAAGATGGCGCTTTTCCAGCTCGGCATATGCCCGGATAACCGTACTTGAACTGCACTGATGTCGCGCGGACAACTCACGGATGGAGGGGAGACGCTGGCCCCCGCGTATGGATCCACTCGCAATTTGCATCTCGATCTCATTCATCAGCTCGATATATTTGTTCATTCCATATCTCCTTCTACAAAATTGTACCGATACAGTTGACTTAAAATAAGATTGAATGACGGGTGTCCGTCCCTTATGCTTGATTCATAGACGGCCGTCTGTGAAAGAAATTATTTTATTGTTGTAAAAGTGATATGAAGCAGAAAACAATTATACCACCATACAGATGTGCTTTGCGATGAGCTCTACAGAAGGGACTCCAATTTTTGGTGTTTATTAAATGGAAATCATTCGATTCTGTCTAACATCACAATGCGAACGGCGCATTGTTTATCTTCGGAAGTGTATTCTGAGTTCATATTTGGACAAAATAAAAAAACGAAAGTTTGAGGTGTATTAGTTATGAGAATTATTGTAGCAGGTGCAAGTGGAGTCATTGGCAGATCGCTTGTTCCAATGCTCGTCAAGGCCGGGCATGAAGTGTTTGGACTTATTCGGAATGTAGAACATGCAGCTAATGTTAGCGAATCAGGTGCTAGAGTATTTGTAGCAGATGTATTTGACCGTGAAGTCCTCTTTGGGATATTCCGTGAAGTCAAACCAGCCGTCGTCATTAACCAGCTTACATCTCTACGCAACATGGATTTTGCCGAAACTACGAGGCTTCGATTGGAAGGGACGCGTAATCTAGTAGAAGCATCCGTGGAAAACAATGTTCGAAAAATGATAACGCAAAGCGTATCCTGGGCTTATACACCGGGGGAGGGACCGGCTGATGAAGATTGCCCTCTTGATTCAGACAGCTCACAGAATCGTAAATTATTTGTCGACAGCATCTATACCTTGGAAGCGGCAGCTAAGGAAATGCCAGAGCATGTTATTCTGCGTTACGGACTGTTGTATGGCCCGGGGACCTTTTACGCTGGTAATGGCATGATGGCAGATAAAGTGCGACAAGGCAAGCTTGTTGCTTCGAAAGGAGTCAGTTCCTTCGTTCTTGCCGAGGACGCTGCCCGCGCCGCACTGCTAGCGCTGGACTGGCCTACTGGACCCTACAATATTGTAGACGACGAACCGGCTGCTGAAACGGATTGGTTGCCAGTCTATGCAGCTGCGCTTGGTGCGCCGGAACCGGTTGCCTCTGGCAGTGGAGATGTTTGGGAACGAGGCTCTCTGAACAGCAAAGCTGTCGGTCAGGGGTGGGTGCCTAAATACCACTCATGGCGTGAAGGCTTTCGAAATACGCTTGACTTGTAAGAATGGAACAAGGCTTAAGCTTGTGGATGTGTATCGGTCGCGATTTGCGCGCAAGGTCATGCATACGTGGACCAAGAGAAGGAGAAAACAATGACGATCAAACAACTAGTCTCAGAAGAAGAATGGACATTAGCATTTCCCGTAATGAAAGAGCTGAGAATGCATTTAACCTTGCAAAGTTTCATTGAAACGGTTAATCAAATGACAAATGAAGGCTATAAATTGTTTGCAATTTATGAAAATAACGAAATTGTAGGACTTTCAGGAATTATTTTCCGGACCAACTTCTATTATGGTAAGCATGTGTTTGTTTATGATTTGGTAACAACATCATCAGTACGTTCAAAAGGATACGGAACAAAATTGCTTAACTACGTACACCAATTGTCAAAGGAACAAGATTGTAAAGTCGTGGCCTTAGAGTCAGCTTTTAGTAATATTAACGCACATAAGTTTTATCAAATGCAAATGGGTTATGAAAAATTTTGTTACTCTTTTAAAAAGATATTATAGGAACTATGACCGCTAATATTGTTTTGGCGGTCATATATTTTTCCGAACAAAGTGAATAGTAAGTAGTTATATTCAAATATAACAGAGGTAGAAATACTATCAATATTTTAATTCACTGTTGTTTCCTCTGACAATTGACGATGTAATCTGTCTCTCAATTCAGTGCCAGATTAATATTCAAAAATGCAACACACGTCTGATACTTTATTTGTTTGTTACAGTCAAGTCTAGTCAGATGAATTTTTCGTTAAACGATATGGAAGATCGAAGAAAGGAGGATTCTGAAATGACTGGAAATTCATATTACTGGCGCAGGCTGCACTCTCTGTTGGGGGTGATACCGCTCGGGGGGTTTATTCTTGTGCATGTTTTGATTAACTTTCAAGCGTTTGAGCGTGGACCGGAAGGGTTCGCTAAAGGCGTGCAGTTAATCAACAGCCTCCCCATTCTGCCGTTGCTTGAGATATTTGGAATATACCTTCCAATTTTATTTCACGGCATTTATGGTCTGTACATGGCCTATCAGTCCAAACTAAACTCGGGACAATACACATTCGGCCGTAACTGGGCGTTCACTCTGCAACGCGTTACTGGAGTTTTTACTTTTATCTTCGTTTTCTGGCATTTTTTTAACACTCGATTTCAAGTTTACATGGGCAATGTAACGCATGAAGAACTTGGCTCGACAATGCATCAAATTGTTACGAATCCTACGTTCTTCGTGATTTACGTTATAGGTGTATTGTCAGCTGTATTCCATTTCAGTAACGGATTCTGGGCTTTCCTGATCAGCTGGGGCATTACAATTTCTCCACGTGCACAAAAAGTCTCTTATTATTTTTGTATGACGATATTTGTGATTCTTTTCACGCTATTCATTCTTTCGCTTGTTGCTTTCAATGGTGATGAATTCAAATAAACGGTTAGTGTTGTTTTGATATGAATGAATATTTGATAAACGAACTCTGTTAACTAACGCAGTAACAACAGCGTGATTCCCACCAAGGCTGCCGTACTGACCCCGGATCGATTTTTGAAGGAGGGGAGAGTATAAGGGCTGTCTCGCAGCATTGAATACTGCTGTTTGGTCTGGTGGAAGCTTTATCTTCTTTACTGGTAAATAGAGTTCTTTAATGTAATAAAAAGAAACAAATAGTCCCCCTTCGGCATCGAGATTAATTTCTCATGCCTTTTTTTATATGGAAATTTAATTACATCTAATTGTGAGCAGACTGTAGCGGCTTTTTTTGTATATTAAATACTATGAAATGATAGGGCTTTATTTAATCTTTGTTACTCAGAACTGTAAATCAAGATTCAATCGTTTTCTTGGTTCTAATCGACCCCAATTAGGTTCATTTTTCAGTCTATGTCTGTTTTTCTGTCCTAAATAGTAAACATGAAAATATGTCAAGAAAGTGCAAGGAAAGTCGGAAATTTGAAATCGCTTTCATTTGTGATTTCAACTAAACTAACTAAGTAAATTACAGACTTATAAGGGTTAAAAATGCCAAAGAATAGAAAGGAGTTTTTCAATTACGAGAAAGAATTAATCAAAACCAAAACAGGAGGAAGTTAAAAATGATCAAAACTATCAATAAAAATTTCTTAACAAAGTGTTTTACATTAATGTTGACTCTTGCCTTTATTTTCAATGCCACACCGGTTTCTGCATCAAGTCAAGTTATCCAGAATGATGTTTTTTGGAAAGATACAGCAGGTAACAATATTTACTCTCAAGGTGGGGGGATTCTCAAGGTAGGCAGTACTTATTACTGGTATGGAGTTAAGTATAACGGAGCTGTAACCTATGCGAACAACCCAACTTCGAAGAATTCAGACACTAGCTTTAATGCAATTACTCTTTATTCTTCAACTGATCTTGCCCATTGGACATTTGTAGGTAATGTAATAACGGCTGGCGCTACGGGAACAACATTTGATCCTACCTCTTGGGTAGGGAGAATGGGGGTTGTTTATAATAGCACTACAAATAAATATGTGCTGATTACTCAATATGGTGGTCCATCTGGATCAGGTGTTCTTTTTGCAACAAGCAGTTCGCCAACTGGCACATTTACCTATGATCATGTTCAAGCCCAGATTACCAATGTTGTAACACCAGGTACAGGGGATCAAACTATATTTATTGATGATGATGGAAAACCTTACTTGATATTTAGTAATTCAAGTGGACGTTCTCATCTCTATGTTGCTCCCCTTAGAAGTTCTGACTATTTGAATATCGAACCAGCAACCAATATATTTAACAGTTCACTGGGGGGGCGCGAAGGAAATGCCATGTTTAAATATAATGGTTACTATTACTTCTGTTCCTCTGATTTACATGGCTGGAATGCTTCTCAAGCCTACTATATTAAGGCAACTAATATTCTAGGCCCTTATTCTACCGAAGCGGTTATAGGAGGTACGGCTAAGGACTTCTCTCATGTTTCTCAAACTGGCTTTTTTATACCTGTTCAAGGCAGTTCGGGAACAACCATTTTGTTTGCTGGTGATCGCTGGAGCGATTTTGCTGGTAATGGCATTGGATATAATCAGTGGGTTCCACTTTCGTTTAGTGGCACTACACCTTCACTTCAGTCATTAAGCCAGTATAACCTTGATGCAGCTACTGGGGTTTGGTCTGTCGGAGCAGGTAATAATTATGTGCTTAACCCAAGCTTTGAAGCAGATCGTGTAGTTCAGGATTCTCTAGCAGGCTGGACCAATTGGACTAATTTAATAGGTGTAAGCCCAAATAAAAATGTTACAGGGGGACATACGGGTAGATTCACCATGACACAAAGTTACACAACAGCTTATAACGCGAGTATGTATCAGAATATTACAGTACCCAATGGAACCTATACATTGAAGGCTTGGGTTAAAAGCAGCGGTGGTCAAACTACAGCACAGTTATATGTTAAGAATTATGGTGGGACAGAGAAAGTCGCTGCTATTAATACAGCAATGAGCAGTTGGACACAAATGACTATTTCCAATATTGTTGTGACTAATGGAAGTGTTCAGCTTGGGGTGTTTTCCGTTGCCAATGCTAATAATTGGGTTCGAGTAGATGATTTTACTTTGATTAAAAACTGATTAGATTTATTATGATTTTAAAGGAGCCTATTTAGCTTTTATTAGCTATATAGGTTCTTTTGCCAATTTCATGATTTCGAATCTGCTAAATATCTGGTAAGAACTCTTTTATTAAATATTTGTTGATCCCCAATTATCTTGATATAGTGATAATGCTGTTTACCTTTAAAAAATAATAAGGGGAAATTAAATTGGGGAATTTAAGAATTTGGCGAACTTCAATATTTGTGAAATTAATCATTGCATTTATTATCGCAACATTGCCTATTTATGCACTTGCCGGCTTTCTATATAGCTGGGGAACGACTGTAGTTAAACAAGATATAACAGAGTCTGCCCAGTCACAATCATCCAATTATATCCTTGCTCTAGAAGATTCTCTTAAACGGTTTTCTTTAATGCAATATGAAATGTTTAGCGATACTTTTCTTGTAGAGCTTATCAACACTACAGAGACAATTGAAGCTTACAGGCAAATTGAACTGATCCTAAATATTCGTGCACGTCTGTTTTCAATTAAAAATAGCAGTGGACTGATTAAGGATGTCCGTATCTTTATGCCGAGGCTAAATATTGAAATATCGGCTTTAAGTGGTTATGGTAGCTTAGCATTAGATAAAGTAGTTTCCGATAAGCTTAAGTCACCTTTTCAGTTAATCTATTATCAACAAAAATTACTCATGGTTGCCTATCCATTAGATCAATCAAGCACAGAATCACCGGAGATGATAGTTGAAATTGAAATTTCGCAAGAAGCCTTGAATAAGGAACTAGTTGACTCTATAAAACGCAATTATAGTGGGGCGATTGTGCTTAATATTTCTAATCAATTACAGCTAGGAGAAATAATTAAACCCGTACAGCAAGAGTGGATCGATCAGCGTCAATTGGTTAATAAGCATTCTGATATACCAGAGGAAATGAAGATGAATGGTGAGAGCTTCTTGATTATTCATTCGAAAGCACAGGCGTACAGCATCACTTTGGATCATTATATCCTTAAAGATCAAATTTTCAAGAAAGTGAACAAAAATATTCAATGGTTTTGGTTGTTTTTCATAATCACTTTTGGTGTTATTGGACTTTACTTAACATTTATCAATCGGACGATTCATAGACCGTTCGTTAAGATAATGCGCGCTTTCAAACGTGTAGAAGAAGGTAATTTAGAGTTAAATATTAGACATGAGAAAAATGATGAATTTCAATATCTCTATGATCGCTTTAATTCCATGCTGTTAAACATTCATTCTTTAATTGAACAAGTCTATAAGCAAAAAATATTTTTACAAAATGCAGAGCTTAAACAACTGCAATCACAAATAAACCCACATTTCCTCTACAATTGTTTATTCAGCATCACGCGGATGATTAAAATGGACAAAAGTGAACAAGCCATACAATTTGCGGAGCAACTAGCACAATATTTTCAATTCATCACTAAAAACTCACAGGATATGGTTACTTTAGAAAACGAAGTAATCCATGCTCGTAATTATGCTGTCTTGCAATTAGCCCGGTTCTCTGACCGTATTTCAATTGATTTCAGCGAAGTGCCAGACGAGATTAAAAACTTTAAAGTACCTCGTCTTATTCTACAACCGCTTATTGAAAATGCATTTATTCATGGCTTGGAGGATAAGTTACATTCAGGTGTACTTCGGGTATTTTTCGAACTAAATGCAGACATGATTTCTATAACAGTTGAAGATAATGGAGAAGAAGGAGCCGAGCATTTAGAAAAAATGAATGTACTACTCAGTGATAAACAACCAGATCAAGAAGTTACTGCTATCCTTAATGTACACAGACGGCTCCAATATAAATATGGAGAAATTAGCGGTTTAACAGTTACTATGAGTAAGCTTGGCGGTATAAAGGTAAATATGAACATCCAGAAAGAGGACGAGAATAATGTATAAATTACTAATCGTTGATGACGAAAAGCTGATATTGGACGGGTTAACAGATTTATTTATGGAAGATGAACTATTGAATTTAACCATCTTTAAGGCATCATCTGCTATTGAAGCTCTAACTATTTTTGAACAGAAAAAAATTGATATACTGCTTACAGATATTCGAATGCCAAAAATGTCTGGTTTAGAGCTCGTAGAACAGTTAAAAGGGCGCTGGCCTGAATGCAGAGTTATTTTCTTAACAGGCTATCATGAATTTGATTATATTTATCAAGCGATCCAACAGGGACAGGTCAAATATGTTCTAAAAACCGAAGGTGATGCTAAGATTTTTGCGGCAGTGCAGGAAACCGTTGATGAATTGGAAGCAAGCTTGAAAATGGAATCATTATTGAAAAAAGCAATCTTACTCCGACGTCAGCAAAGTGCCTATCATCGCTCTTTATTTTTTGCGGATTTAATGGAAGAGGTTATCTCATCTGAACAATTTAGAAAGCATTCATTTGATGAATTAGAGATTCCTTTAGACGTTCATAATCCTTTGTTGTTAGTCGCTGCGCGAATTGATAATGATGGAGCTAGAATGAAGGGCTATGAGCGAGATCGTATTTTCTCAAGTTTAACTTCAATTTGCGATCGCTATTTTGCTCCCTTAATCAGATTTGTTGATTTTGTCGATAACCGAACCTACTTGTTTTTATTCATCCAGGCCTTGGAATCCTCTCATATGTCATGGGAGCGACTTAATACCTTCGTGCATGGGTCACTGGAAACTATCCAGCGTACTGCCAATCAAACTTTAGGATTGCCGATTTCCTTTGCCATGATGAATCACCCGACGGAATGGGATTTGATTGCTAAAGATAGCTCCTTACTCAAAGCATTATTATTCCAATACAATAATGAGAAACAGATCATCATTACGGAAAAAAACGACATAGACATGTTAAAAACGTTTCAGGATACACATATGAAATCAATAACAGCTGTCTTTCATAAAAAGGCTGAAAGGCTGGATATATATTTAGAAACGGGTAAGAAAGACGAGATATTCCGACTTTTTACAGAGTTGGAGGCTATTATTAAGCATTGTGAGATGAATGATTCACAATCCATAGAATTATATTATTCAGTATCGTTTCGTTTACTAGTAAATTTAAATAAATATCGTTTGCAGGATAGCATGTACTATAAAGAAAATATACGTTATTTGACCCAATCTAATGTTCATAGTTCTTGGGATTCAGCTATAAAGTTTTTGCGTGAGATGGTTAGAGGGTTCTTTGAAGTACAATCTGACAAAGCTTTTAAAATAAAAGGTGATGTTGTCGGGAAAATTAAATTATATATTGCTGAACATCTCGCAGATGATCTTTCTTTGACGAATCTGGCTGATCAGGTTTATCTAAACCCTGAATATTTATCCAGGTTATTTAAACAATCTGAAGGAATGACGATCACGGAGTATATAACGGAGCTAAAGATTAGGAAAGCGAAAGAGTTATTAAGTCAGCCTGAATTGTATATTCAAGATATTGCAAAAAGTATGGGGTTTTCGACAGCAGGTTATTTCACGCGGTTTTTTAAAAAAGAGACGGATCTGACTCCACAAGAATTCCGTACTAAATAAGTCAAGAAAGTGCAAGTAAAGTCGGTTATTTGAAATCGCTTCCAATAGAAAGATCAACTAAAATAACTAAGTAGACAGCGAACAACTATATTATTTTAGGGGGAATTAGAATGGTAGGCAAGAAGAAAGTGATAACAGTAAGCATTATTCTAGTCATAACGATGATGCTTGCGGCATGTAGCAGTAAAAGTGGTGAATCAAGCTCACCTGCAGTTTCAGCAACAGCTACGGAAGTAGTGGCAACAGCAACAGCAGCAGAACCAACTGCAGAACCATCATTCGATCCAATGGCCAGCTATAGTCCACAAATTAATGCCTCAATTGATTTTCAAATTAATGATGCACTTGCAGATAAATTTAAGGAAGCAGACTGGCCGAATAACTTATGGAATAAATCCTATCGTGAGCAATTAGGGATTAATTTAAATGCAGCTTGGTTTTGTAAAGGGACAGATTTATGTAACCAGAAGAAGAGTATTGCTATAGCTTCGGGAAGTATCCCAGACATTATGTCAGTAAGTATTGAACAATTGGCAACATTGTCCAAATCTACATCAATCCGTACGGATTTAAAAGAAGCCTATGATAAATATGCAACTAAGCTAACCAAGGATATTATGGCGGAAGCTGGACAAGCACCTTGGGATTCAGCAACCTTTGGCGGTAAAGTATTGGCTATCCCGTCCGTGGATTCTTCCATAGATACAGCTACATTTTTATGGGTAAGACAAGATTGGCTTACTAAGTTAAATTTACAAATGCCAAAGAATACAGACGAGCTTTATACTGTAATGAAAGCTTTTAAGGAAAAAGATCCGGACGGAAATGGTAAAGCCGATACTTTTGGTTTAATGCTGAATAAGGATTTCTTATCTCCTGGTCTTGGCGAAGCAATTGGGGTGTTTAATGGTTTTCATGCTTACCCGCAAACTTGGGTTCGTGATGCAGCAGGGAAGCTTGCTTATGGAAGTGTACAGCCTGAGATGAAAACGGCACTGACTTATTTAAACAAATTATATAAAGATGGCTTGTTGGAGAAGGATTTTGGTGCTAAGGATTCTGCTAAAGCATCCGAGTTAGCTGCTAGCGGTAGGGTAGGTGTTCAGTATGGGGCAATGTGGAATGCCATGTATCCACTTCAACAAACAAAAGATAACAATCCAGCTTCAGATTGGTTAGCACATAAAATTATTTCTAGCGATGATAAACCGGCAAATCCACAAATTAAGTTAAATATCCGCAATTATTATGTTGTAAATAAAAATTATGAGCATCCGGAAGCATTAATAAAATTGCTTAATTTTTGGTCACAAATTTATCGCGGTTCAACTCCAGAAGTATATAATTCATTTTTAGGACCTGATGGCCCTTCACAGCATAATACTAATTTCCAAGAATGGCCTGCCAAGAAGAATCTATTGGCACATACAAATGTTGTAGCAGCAGTAAATTCAAAGGATCCTTCCAAGCTTAATACAGAAGAAAAAGGATATTATGATAATATTCTTAGCTTTAAAGGCGGAGAGAATAAGAATGCTCAATACGAAAAAGTATTTGGTGAGACTGGATCTTTTACAGCTATGGAAGATTATGATAAGAATAATTTATTTGCCCTAGATCAGTTCTATGGGGCTCCAACAACAACAATGAAAAGTCGGTTGGATACAATTAAGAAGAAAGAAATGGAATTCTACACAAAGGTTATTATGGGTGCAGAATCAATCGATAATTTTGATGCTTTTGTAGCAAATATTAACAAATTAGGATTGACTGATATTACTACAGAAGTTAACGAGTGGGATGCTTCTAAGAAATAAGTAAAGAGCTAGCCTATACTTTCATAACAAAAGGGAGTCACTGACTCCCTTTTGTTATGAAAAATAAAAGAAATGGAGGCTTGTAAAAATGATATCAACTAAAAAAAAACGCGGATTTTCACAATCTGCCTTTCATATCATGTTACTTCCAGCAGTTATCCTTGTTTTAATTTATAGCTATGGTCCCATTGTTGGGATCATTATTGCCTTTCAAGATTTTGTACCATCCAATGGTTGGTTTGGGTCGGAATGGATAGGATTGGACAACTTTCGCTTTTTATTAGATATGCCGGATATTAAGCAAGTTTTGAAGAATACTGTGCTTATCGCTTTAATGAAAATGGTAGTTGGCATAGTTTTTCCTGTGGGTTTAGCGATTTTATTAAATGAAATAAAGAAAGTTGTATTTAAACGAACCGTGCAAACGATTGTGTATTTACCTTATTTTCTTTCATGGGTTATTTTATCAGGAATTTTGATTGATTTGCTATCACCTTCAGGCGGTTTTGTTAACGAAGTATTGGTATTCTTCCATATTCAACCGATTTATTTTCTCGGAAATGATGCCTGGTTTAGAGCCATACTTATCGTATCTCACCTATGGAAAGAAATTGGTTTTGATACCATTATATATTTAGCAGCTATTCTAAGTATTGATAAATCGCTTTATGAAGCTTCTGCATTAGATGGAGCAGGACACATGAAACAGGTATGGCATATCACTTTGCCAGGTATGATCCCAATCATAGTATTATTATCTGTCCTTAGTATGGGGAACATTTTAAATGCCGGATTTGATCAGATTTTCAATTTATATAGTCCTCAAGTTTATACTAGCTCGGATATTCTAGATACATTTGTCTATAGATTAGGTCTACAACAAATGCAATATGGGGTTGCGACTGCAGTAGGGCTAATCAAATCGGTGGTTTCTTTCATCTTTATTTCAGTTTCGTATTATATGGCCTATAAAATTGCAAATTACCGAGTATTTTGAAAGGAGCCTTACTTCTATGATTATTCAAAACACAATTGGAAGAAAAGCATTTGTAGTTGCTAACTATACATTGATGGTTCTATTATCACTTACCTGTCTATTTCCAATTATTCATATGCTTGCCATGTCGCTTAGTTCAAACGCAGCTGTATCAGCAGGTTGGGTAAGTATATGGCCACGAGAATTTACGTTGAATTCTTACGAATATATTATGAAAAATGCAAATTTTGCTCATTCATTTGTTAATTCACTTAAACGTGTTTTCCTTGGTTCTATTATCGGGATGTTCTTGATTATCTTGGCTGCGTACCCGCTTTCCAAATCTAATTATAAGTTTCGATTCCGATCGATCTATGCTTGGTTTTTTGTAATTACAATGATATTTAATGGAGGGTTGATTCCTACTTTTATGGTAGTTAAAGCAACTGGATTAATGGATGGAATATGGGCATTAATTCTTCCTTCAGCTGTGAATGTATTTAATATTGTTCTAATGTTGAATTTCTTTAGAACAGTGCCAGGGGAATTGGAGGAATCTGCACAGATGGATGGTGCCGGCAACTGGAGAACACTTTGGAGTATCTATTTACCTATTTCCAAGCCTTCATTGGCTACGATTCTGTTATTTACTATTATTTTTCATTGGAATGCGTGGTTTGATGGATTGATTTACATGAACTCACTTAGCAACTATCCACTTCAAACCTATTTACAAACGGTGATTGTTTCCAAAAGCATTGAAAACTTAAATACAAGTGATTTAACACTAATGAGTTCTATTTCAGATCGGACCATTATGGCGGCACAAATGTTTATTTCCATGGTTCCTATCTTTTGCGTATACCCATTTTTACAAAAATATTTTGTAACGGGATTGACACTTGGTAGCATTAAAGGTTAACAATAATACATTTAGTGATGTCGGAAGCATTACTCATAGGAGGATTTATGAAGAAGTCCCAATTAATAAATCAATTTAATAACCCTCCAGTTGAATATCGTTCAGTACCGTTCTGGTCATGGAATTCTAAGCTTGAGCAGGATGAACTGGATAGGCAAGTAGATGGATTTAAGGCTCAAGGCATGGGTGGCTTTATGATGCATGTGCGTGAAGGCTTGGAAACACCTTATCTGGGTGAAGAGTTTATCGATAGAATTAAGGAGACAGTGAATAAAGCCAAATCAGCAGGCATGTATGCATGGCTTTACGATGAAGACCGCTATTCCTCTGGAATGGCAGGGGGAAAGGTTCCCCATATTGGTGGAGATGATGTTAGAGCGAAAGCATTGACCCTGCTAGTATGCGAGAGCTTTGAGGTGGATGACCTAATCCTTGCGGTATACGAAGCAAAAATTGTTGGTGAGGATTTAGTTACCTATCGACTATTAGAAGAAACGGAAATAGGCAAACACCAATTACCTATTGACCATGTCTACCTTGTTTTTCGCAGAGAGATTTCCCGGAAAAGTGACTGGTGTCATGGAGATACTTATATAGATATCCTTAACCCGAGATCAACTGAAATATTCCTAGAAACAACATACGAAGTTTATAAACAAGCAATTGGGGCGGAGTTTGGCCAAACGGTACCTGGGATTTTCACTGATGAACCTTCAATTCGTGGTTTCTCAGAGCAGCTTGATGATAGCGAAATTACATGGATTTCATGGACAGATCGTTTGCCAACTGTTTTTAGGGAGAAAAGAGGCTATGAAATTTGGAGTTTGCTGCCTTATTTTTTCTTTAACGGCGAGCATTCTGCACATTTCCGTCATGACTATTGGCATACGATAACGGAGTTATTCAGTGAAGCATACACAAAACAAATTTGGGAATGGTGTCAGGATAGTCATTTGCAATTTACGGGGCATTTTCATTCAGAGGGTCATTTAGCAGGTTCGGTTAAAAGGACAGGTGCAGTAATGCCGCATTACCGTTATATGGATATTCCAGGTATAGATACGTTATGTGAGCAAACAAATGAAAGCTTAACTGTAAAACAAGTGTCTAGTGTTGCTAATCAATATGGGCTGAAGAGAGTCATTTCCGAAACATATGGTGTAACGGGCTGGGATTTCACTTTCGAAGGCCGCAGGTGGCTTGGCGATTGGCAATTCGTACTTGGAGTTAACCTCCTAACACATCATCTTGCGTTATATACAATTAGTGGCTGTCGCAAACGTGATTATCCACCATCCTTTAATTATAACGTTAATTGGTGGGAACATAATCATGTATTAGAAGACTACTATGCTAGACTTGGAGCTGTCTTAAGTGAAGGCGCAGTCGTTCGAGAAGTTCTGGTCGTTCATCCTACAACCTCAATATGGGCAAGAATGGGTGAAGACGTAAAGAGTAAGCTAGGGTCCAGCAAAGCTAGTGAATCTAAAGAACTCAATGAATATGATGACGCATTTAATCGATTTATTAATACTCTCCTTGGAGAACACTATGATTTTGATTTAGGCGATGAGCTTATTATAGAAGAAAGTGGTGGAGTAGAGGGCAGTCATTTTATTGTCAATAAGGCCAAGTACAAGGTTGTGGTCTTACCGATGCTCTACAATCTTCTTGGATCAACTCTTAGCTTGCTAACTGCTTATCTTGAAAGCGGTGGTTATATAATCGCTGTAGGTGAGATACCCACACATATAGATGGCAAGGTGTCTGATGAGTGGGAGAAATTGACGGACTATTCACAATTATATAGAGTTGAAGATTGTAGCCAGCTGGTTGAACTATTGGAAACTATCATTCCACGGCAAGTAAGTATAACAAATGTGAGTAACAAAGAAGATCAACGTTTCCTTTATATGCGTCGGGAGCTCACAGACAGTTCCGTTGTTTTCATCGTAAATAATGACCGTGACCAGCTGCATGATGTCGATATTCGACTTACTGGCTATGGGAGCGTTGAAGCTTGGGATTTATTATCGGGTAAAGTGGAAGAATTGACCGTAACTGTTGAAGAAGGACATCTTTCATTCGTGGAGAGTTATGGCCCAACCGATTCTAAATTATATGTAATTGACCACTCGCGTCATCCACTAGTTCTTGGAGCTAATGATTCCATTACAAGTAAAGCTGAAACGGAAGCACCGATTTGTGTAACTGAAATGGAATTCATTCATTCCTATACCCGCAATGCACCTAATGTACTTGTATTGGACCGATGCCAATATGCCATTGATGAGGATCAATGGTCCGATGATATGGAAGTCTGGCAAGCGCAGGCACAATTCCGATCCTTGCTCGATATGCGTCAAGTATACGCAAACGGGATTTTGCAGCGTTATTTTTGGGTGAATGAGCCTCATAAAAACAATGGCACAGCTGTAAAACTACGATTTAGCTTTGAGGTTGCTGCAATTCCAAAGGAGCTTATCCGCTTTGTATTCGAACAAGTTGAACGTTTTGAAATTCATTTGAATGGTGAGTTAGTTCAAGCAAGTCCACAAGGCTGGTTTCTCGATCGTTCGATGGGAACGGTGGAGCTTCCAGGGGTGAGAATTGGCAATAATGAACTCATCGTTTCTTGTGCCTATACACATGATATGGAGATTGAAGATGGCTTCTTAATTGGTGATTTTGCTATAAATTCGGAACGACAGTTAATCGAAGAACCGAATGGATTACATTATGGTGATTGGGGTGTACAAGGTTATCCTCATTATTGCGGAAGCATGATCTATCATTTTGAAATTCCAATTGAAGATATGGAGAATAAGAAGTATAAGCTAGAGATGGGTGAATATAAAGCAGTTACGATTAATCTTAAGGTAAATGGTATTCAAGCAAAGGCAATACCATGGCGAGCTGCAGGCCATGTCGATCTCAGTCCATGGCTAGTTAAGGGCGATAATCGATTAGATATTGAGGTTGTTGGAAGCCCTCGTAATATGCTAGGTCCACTCCATCAGAAGAATGTGGAACAAAACTGGTTAGATTGGTGGTCATTCCACCCGCCTACAGCTGATGCTACAGCGGATTATCGGCTTGTCCCATACGGACTTATGCAACCGATTAGGATTAGTGAATCTCTTCTATGAGATATGTTTAAGTGGAAAGCTTCACTCATGGCATCTTGAAGGATATTATAGCTAAGCCGGAAGATTTCAGTGAAATATATGATGCAGGCGTTCAAGAATATTTAAAGATTCGCGGTCAACTGTAAATGATGAACACAGAGCTGCTTACAAGGATATGAAGAAGAAATATATGGTTTGAGTAACCCCCATGCTGTTTATGGGGGTGTCTATATGTTGAGGGGAAATAATAGCACTAAGTGAAAGGTTGTTGACAAGAGAATGAAGATTCATGCAAATGAACAACTGGTTCTAAAAGGGCAGGTATACATACAAATACCTGAAATACAGTTTTCGTCCGTTGAACATGCTTTGAGGATTCTGGTTAGAGACTTTGAAACAGTATTGGGAGCTAAGCCAAAACTAGTAACAAGAACGGATGAAGAAGTGGATCTATGCTTGCGAATTGCAGTAGAAAAGGACGACATTCCGAAACGATCTGAAGCGTTTGGCTTTCGTTTCCACGAGATCGGAAAGGTTCCACGTATGGAGATCATAGGTCATGATGACTTGGGGCTTGTTTATGGAATTTTAGAATTTAGCAAGAAATTATTAGGCGTTCAACCATTCTGGTTTTGGGCAGATCAAGCCATTGCAAAGCACTCCGAAATCGTAATTCCATTGCAAAATTATGATTCCCAAATACCGAAGGTTCTTTACCGTGGCTGGTTTGTTAACGACGAAGTGTGCCTAATAGGATGGAAAGAATCCTATCCACCTTCTAGGGAGGTTTGGGAGCCAGTTTTTGAAGCGCTGCTGCGCTGCGGTGGCAATATGGTCATTCCAGGTACAGACTTGCCGAGAGATGGCATCCACTATAAGCTTGCCGCAGAAATGGGGCTATGGGTGACGCATCATCATGCCGAGCCATTAGGCGCAGAAATGTTTCTACGTGCATTCCCAGGTAGGAACGCCAGCTACCAGGAGGTTCCAGAGCTGTTTGAAAGTTTGTGGGCGGAAGCAATTGAAGAGCAAAAGGATATGAAGGTACTATGGGTACTTTCCTTCAGAGGCCAAGGAGACGCGCCTTTTTGGTATAACGATCCTTCGTTCGACACGTCAGAAAAGCGTGGTGCGATCATTAGTAAGGTCATCCAAAAGCAGTACGACATGATTGGAAGTGCTGTCCAGAATCCAGTTTATTGCGTAGCTTTATATGGTGAGATTGCTGAATTGTACAAAGGCGGCTATGTGGAGTTGCCAGAAGATGTGATCAAAATATGGGCCGATAACGGTTATGGAAAAATGGTTTCTCGAAGACATAATAATCAGAATCTTCGCGTAATGTCGCTTCCTTCAGCCGATGATAGTGGCAAAGATGGTCTGTATTATCACGTGACGTTCCATGATTTGCAAGCCTCTAATCATTTGACGATGTACCCAGGTTCATCGGAATTTCTGAAACAGGAGATCGAGGCGGCATTCGCTGCCGGGGCTGATGATTATTTGTTGATTAACTGCGGAAATATTAGACCACATGTCTATTTCCTTGACATTATTCGGGAATTATGGAATGCGGGCTCTATAGACGTAAATAAGCATTTAAACGAATTTGTAAGCGGCTATTATGCTACTCACCATGAAGAGTTGGAGGAATTATATCGCAGTTACACAGAAGCGGCCATTCAATATGGACCGCATGCTGATGACTTGGCTGGAGATGAGTATTATCATCATCCTGCCAGACAAATCATCGGTCATTGGTTGCAAGGAATGTGTGGGCAGCCAGACGCAAGATTATACTGGGCTGTGGGAGAGGTTCCATTCACCCAGCAAGTGAAGAATTTCGAAGAGCTGTTGGCACAAGGCATACAGAAGTGGAGAGCTTGGCTTCAGAGATGCGATGAAGTCCTGGACAAATTAGGAACGGAAGATATGAGAAGGGCATTAGACCATTTACATTTCCATGGAGCTCTACATTTATCCGGATGTGAAGGCTTTTACTGGCTTTGTCGTTCGTATGGGGAATATCAAGAACAGAGATATCCACAAGCTTTCGTTTATGCCTCTGAATCGATGTGGTCCTATAAAAAAGGGTTAGTCATTTTAAAAGATGCCGAGCATGGGAAATGGGATCGGTTCTACCGAGCAGACTGGCTCACAAATATTGAAAGTACAATTTATAATGTAGATACGGTTAGGCGGTTTCTGCGTATGCACGGTGACAGTCCAGACTTTTTCTTATGGTACAAAGAATTTTTGATGGCAGAAACGGAAAAACATATCTATTTGGAAAATACGCACCGTAATCCATTGTCCGACGATGAACTAGCGCATCTTTTAAAACCCTATTTTCTATTAAAAGAGGAATATCATAAAGACAACTAAGTATCTTCCAATAAGTAGCAGCCTTTTATATTTTCTGAAATTAGAAAAAACAAACAAAAACTATAAAAGAACTAATCATCGTAGAAGCTTCGATTTATGGGATAGCTATTAGATCTGAAGAATATTATGGAATGGCTCATACTGCTCTTGGAGATTTATACTAACTCCATTACGGACGGCGCAATTACAGATCAATGAAGTTATATTGGTTCAAGATTTTATATTTGATGACAGTAAGATTAAGAATGAATTAGCGGCAATTAGCAATGTCACTGAGCAATACCTAAAACCGCTCGTTTATGGCATTGTGAAGAAAAGTCCTGAAGAAGAAGCAGTTAGTATCCGTGAACGTTTAAAGAAAGCTGGTTCTGAGATAGTAATAGCCGAGATGCAAAGTCAAATTGATCCATTCCTGGCTGCGAAAACTAAATAAATATTTAATTTTGCAGAATTAACTTTTAATTTATAAGCGCTCCGTAAACCGTAAGGGATATGGAGCGTTTATTGTTTATCAAAGTCTGCATTTGTTTTTCAAAATAATATAGATTATGCTATCTCACCGCGCTAGACTAAATTTGAATTAGGTCAATTTTGAGGATGAAAATTATGGTAAAGTAAATTTTAGTCTACATTGCATAAGTTCAGCATAACAAGTAGTTGTAGTCGACACAATAGAACAGTTTTAGAAATTGAATGTTTTCCAAGTGTTAGAGTGGAAAGAATATCTTTATCTTTAAAAAGAATATCTTTAAAAAGGACATCGACTAACTTTAAATCTAATAATTCATTGGTTCTTAGGAAATTTTCTAATAATCTATCATTTTAGAGAATATAGAGTAAATTCGGACTTGTGACAATCTATGTATAACTCTCCAATAGGCACAACTTTTGATAGAATCATAGGTAACTATAATAGAAGATTACCAGACAGAAAGGATTGTTGCCTGCAATGAGCGCAAATGTAAACCCCATGCCGTACAGATCTGAATCGGAAATAACCCTTCTACAGAAAGAAAAGAGGAAGCATCCTAGACGTGCCAGAAGATGGGTTGTTTGGACAACAACTTTTACGGTATGGGCTGTTTTAAGTTTTGGAAGCTATTATCTCGCCAAACATTATATTGAAGGGTTTCAGCAACAACTGAATGGTATACAGCAAACCAATCAACAGAACGTGGATCAATTGAATAAAAGCGTAGCAGATCTACAAGCGCAATTAATTGAGAATAAACAAAATGCACAAACGTTACAGCAGCAATTCGAAGCGGTACAGAAAGAAATGGCGGCGGTCAACGAACAGATTGCTTTAACTGGGGACACGATCGATTCTACCGATACAACGAAAGAGACCTTAAGTCAGCGAATCACAGATTTGAGCAAGCAATTGGAAAATCTGAAAGTCGTGATTAACAAGCTGGAGGCTGCCGCCCGTGTTTACTAGAATTCTAATGGCCAGCTTGCTATTCTTTACAATGGTTGCGAGTTTCTTCGCTGCTATTTATTTCAATCCGGGTGACCCTGCCGCTCAATCCAAGCAGGCAGTCCTCTCCTTTGCAGCGGTGCAGCAACAGTTCGCGGAGATGGGGCAGCATCTGATAGATTCCAAGCAGACCTACAGCGATACAGGAAATAGCACAGTTGATTTCATGAAAAAGCTTAAGGACGATCAGGCAGTGCTTGCAGGTGTCATCGAACAGTCGGAAGCGGAGAATGAACAATATGCGGCCCAACTTCATGCCGTTGGAAATATAGTTGCCACCAGTCAGAAAAATGCACAGGAAACAAGTGATGCTCTGGATAATGTGTTAGCCAACATACTCGGCAAGCCGATAGGGCAAACCTTTGGCGAACGTTCCACGATCAAAGTGTTCTCATTGACTGCTGCGGGATATCGCGGTTATATGGCTAAAGTAAAACTGCAAGACCCGAATGCGGTCAAGCTTGTGCTTTCCCATGATAAAGTGGGGGACAAGGGCGAAACGACAAGTCAAGCTGCCAAAAGAAAAGGGGCCACTTTGGCGATTAATGGCGGCGGCTTTGCTAAAGGAAATGATGGGCTGCTTTATCCGATGGGGATTACTGTCGTGGATGGGGTCATCAAAACTTTTTCTGCGATTGATTTAAGTTTTATTGGCCTTAATAAAAACGGGCATTTGGTAGGCGGGGCAGTCAAATCGCGAGAGCAAGTCGAGGAATTAGGCGTGACACAGGGAGCTACGTTCGTGCCTACTTTGCTGGAGAATGGTAAGAAACTCACCATTCCCAAAAAATACAGCAACAAGAAAGAACCGCGCACGCTGATCGGGCATTTTTCCAATGGAGACTTGTTGTTCATTGTAATCGACGGAAGGCAGAAAGGCAGCGCTGGAGTCACTTTGGAGGATGCGCAGGATAAACTGCTCGAATTCAATGTGAAAGATGCCTATAATTTAGATGGCGGAGGATCGAGCGCATTTTATTACAATGGCAAAATACTGAACAATCCATCGGACGGAAGTGAAAGAGTGCTTGTATCCAACTTCTTGGTAATGTCATAGTGGTTAGGATGGATGTCATGAATTTGAATATGCATTTCTATCCGATGAACAGCACCGTAGTCCGACAGAACGATAACATCAATTCCTTTCACCGGTAACAAATATGATCAAAAAGCCTTGTGATCCTTTAGGATCATGAGGCTTTTTGCTATTCAATTATAATTATCTGAGTAAACTAACTTGAGATGGATGATTTTTTTGAAGCTTACGAAATTTAAACAAAATGCACCATCAACACTAGAAGAAGCATTGGAGCGTTTTTTGTGTAACACCTAAATCATTACTTAGCTAGTGACTTGACGGCTATATTGGATCGTGATAAAGTATGTACTGTAACTATTATATTAAATTTAGGTAGTTACTTAAATGGAAGAGGCATTCGTATGAATGGAGTGGAAGTTTTACTTTAATGTTTAATTCCATAGATGGAATAAGAATAGATTTATAAGATGTTGTACTTATAGTTATCCTAAACCATATAAAAAGTAAAAAGGTGATGAATACTATGTTTCCCATTCGCAATCAGAAACGCAATTGTACGGATACCGTCAAAATCCAGGACTTTCTCGAACATGCCCAGACTGGATTTCTAGGCTTATCTCTAGAAGACGTCCCCTATGTAGTTCCACTCAATTTCGTTTGGCTGAACGAGGCCATCTATTTTCATGGGGCAGATAAAGGAAGAAAAGTCACTTATATCGAGCATAACCCCCTAGCCTGCTTCACAGTCAGTGAGAGTTATGGGACCCTCACGAGTCCGATACCCGCCGCAACGGATACCGCCTATATGAGTGTCATTATCGAAGGATCCTTGTTTCACGTAACCGATATAAATGAAGCAACGGAGGCCATGCAGATCATGCTGGACAAGTATGTGCCAGGCTATTATGATCGACCGCTGGAGCGGAGTCATTTGGAACGATATGTTTCCTACTTAGGTAGTAAAACGGCCATCTACAAATTAACCGCAGCTTCCTTAACGGCCAAAGAGAAAGAAGTGGCACTGGATCGTATGTTCTATGAAGGCAAGACTGTTCATGCCGACCGGGTGTAACGTAGCAAAGCACAATTCTAGGTGATTTGCCGAGTAACCGAAACGGTTATCTCGGGGAACTCAGGTTTAGGATAAATCGTTTGTCAAAAAGCCGCCATATACAGCGGCTTTTTGACGCGCGTGGAAGCTTCCGACCTTCATCAGGTATCCAGAAAATTTTCGTGGCAGAACCGTTTGGAGCGGTTCCGAGTTTCATCTTAGTAAACTGACCCGCAAGAAGATCGTCCATAACATAGTACCTCAGTTCCTTTTTTTTCATATGGACGCCATTGTTGTAACTACTAAAATTATAATAGACTGTTACTTGCAATGCTTCTAAGTTCATGATAGGATGTGTTTAGTAACTGGTTAATTAGATTTAAGTGGTTACTATTATGGATGGGAATTGTATGACCCGAGTGAAAACTTTGCTTCTTTTTCTATTATAAGTTCCCGATTGTGTGTATTGCAGTCGTGACCCTGAGAAGTCACTCACCACCAAAGACGAAATGCTTGACGACATCACGCTTTACTGGCTAACGAATAGTTATCACAAGCTAATTTACTTCCACGAGGTGGATAGAGGCGGACTTTTCGCAGGGGGGAACAGACAGAGCTTTTTCACTGCAAAACTTCGCGCGATGCTCAGATCGCTGCGCTAGTTGGCTCGGTCACGCACAAACCCCAAAATCCAAAACAAATCAAAAGGAGCTAAAAAAATGCCACAACAAGACAAGAACGCCATCCGTCCGTTTCATGTAAATGTTCCGGAAGAAGAAATCGCCGAACTGAAAAACCGCATTAAAGCAACAAGATGGCCTGAAAAGGAAACAGTTTTAGATCAATCGCAAGGCGTACAGCTTGCGACGTCTCAAGAACTCGCTCGTTATTGGGCGAATGAGTACGACTGGCGCAAGATCGAAGCGAGAATTAACTCCTTCCCACATTTCCTTACCGAGATCGATGGTCTGGACTTCCACTTCATTCACGTTCGTTCCAAGCATGAGAACGCGATGCCGATCCTCATTGCGCACGGATGGCCGGGCTCGATCGTCGAGCAGATGAAGCTTATCGAACCACTTACCAATCCTACGGCACATGGCGGTAGTGCATCGGATGCCTTCCACGTCGTTATTCCGTCGATGCCTGGTTATGGCTACTCCGGCAAACCGACCACGACCGGCTGGGATCCTAAACGCATCGCACGCGCTTATGGAGAGTTGATGACTCGCCTTGGATATGAAAAGTATGTAGCACAGGGCGGTGACTGGGGTGCAATCGTCGTTGACTTTATGGCTGTTCAGGAGTGTAAAGGTCTGATCGGCTTGCACACCAACATGCCTGGCGTGATTCCGGCCGACGTGGATGCCGCGATTTGGTCTGGAAACCCGTTGCCATCCGGTCTCTCAGACGAAGAGAAGAAAGCGTGCGCGCAAGTTGTCGAAAATAAATTCTATTATGCCTTCCTCATGGGAACGCGCCCGCAGACGCTGATCGGATTATCGGATTCGCCTGTCGGTTTGGCGGCCTTCTTGATTGACCATGACTGGAAGAGTTATGACCTGATCTCGAGAGCTTTTGACGGACAAAAAGAAGGCCTTTCGCGTGATGATATTCTAGATAATATTACGCACTTCTGGTTCACGAATTCAGGGATTTCTGCGGCTCGTCTCTACTGGGAGAACAAATCTTCCTTCTTCGGCTTGAAAACAGCCCAAGGCATCAAACTCCCAGTTGCCGTTAGTGTATTCCCGGATGAGCTGTATGAAGCACCGAAGAGCTGGGCAGAAAAAGCGTACCCCAACCTTATTCACTACAACAAACTGCCAAAGGGTGGACACTTCGCAGCTTGGGAGCAACCAGAGTTTATGACCTCTGAACTCCGCACAGCGTTCAAGTCGCTGCGATAATTGGTTCGGCTACACAAATATTCAAATCTAAAGCTAAATCACACAAGAGGAGATTACAAAATGACACAACAACAAATTCGCCCATTTCATATAAACGTTCCAGAAGAAGAAATTACTGAACTCCGCAGACGCATTAAAGCAACAAGATGGCCTGAAAAGGAAACCGTTTCGGATCAATCGCAAGGCACGCAGCTTGCGACGTCTCAAGAACTCGCTCGTTATTGGGAAAATGAGTACGACTGGCGCAAGATCGAAGCGAGAATTAACTCCTTCCCGCATTTCCTTACCGAAATCGACGGTCTGGACTTCCACTTCATTCATGTTCGTTCCAAGCACGAAAACGCGATGCCGATCCTTATTGCGCACGGATGGCCGGGCTCGATCGTCGAGCAGATGAAGCTTATCGAACCACTTACCAATCCTACGGCACATGGCGGTAGCGCATCGGATGCTTTCCACGTCGTTATTCCGTCGATGCCTGGTTATGGCTACTCCGGCAAACCGACCACGACCGGCTGGGATCCTAAACGCATCGCACGCGCTTATGGAGAGTTGATGACTCGCCTTGGATATGAAAAGTATGTAGCACAGGGCGGCGACTGGGGTGCAATCGTTGTTGACTTTATGGCCGTTCAGGAGTGTAAAGGTATGATCGGCTTGCACACCAACATGCCTGGCGTGATTCCGGCCGACGTGGATGCGGCGATTTGGTCTGGCAACCCGTTGCCAGCCGGTCTCTCAGACGAAGAGAAGAAAGCGTGCGCGCAAGTTGTCGAGAATAAATTCTATTATGCCTTCCTCATGGGAACGCGCCCGCAGACGCTGATCGGATTGTCGGATTCGCCTGTCGGTTTGGCGGCCTTCTTGATTGACCATGACTGGAAGAGCTATGACCTGATCTCGAGAGCTTTTGCCGGACAAAAAGAAGGCCTTTCGCGTGATGATATTCTAGATAATATTACGCACTTCTGGTTCACGAATTCAGGGATTTCTGCGGCTCGTCTCTACTGGGAGAACAAATCTTCCTTCTTCGGCTTGAAAACAGCCCAAGGCATCAAACTCCCAGTTGCCGTTAGTGTATTCCCGGACGAGCTGTATGAAGCACCGAAGAGCTGGGCAGAAAAAGCGTACCCTAACCTTATTCACTACAACAAACTTCCAAATGGCGGACACTTCGCAGCTTGGGAGCAACCAGAGTTTATGACCTCTGAACTCCGCACAGCATTCAAGTCGCTTCGTTAATCCGAAATCTAAGAATATCACTAAAAAACTTTACGAATGGAGCATAACTACCTATGAGCAGCAAATACTGGTCTCGTTCCGCAATGATTTTGGCCCTATCCCTAGGATTGACGGCTTGCGGCAATAATGCCAATGTTAATGGCGGACAACCGAAAAAAAATTCTCAAGTAAATCAGCAAGAAAATCAGCAAGTTTTTAAGCAAGTAAATCTGCAAGTAAATTCCCATGAATCGAAAATTTTTCAAACGGAGAATAAAGAGCAACCTACAGACAAGAAAGCCATTCGTCCATTTCATGTGAATATTCCCGAAGCAGAACTCACTGAATTGCGTAATCGCATCAAAGCGACGAGATGGCCTGAGAAGGAACCGGTGTCGGACCAATCGCATGGCGCGCAGCTTGCAACTATCCAGAGTCTCGCCAAATATTGGGCGAACGATTACGACTGGCGGAAGATCGAAACGAAGCTAAATTCCTTGCCGCAGTTCATCACCGAAATCGATGGTTTGGACATTCACTTCATTCACGTTCGTTCGAAGCATAAGAATGCTATGCCGATTATCGTCACGCACGGATGGCCAGGGTCGATCATTGAACAATTGAAAATTATCGACCCGCTTGTGAACCCTACGGCACATGGCGGTAAGGAATCGGACGCGTTCGATGTGGTGATTCCTTCGATTCCCGGTTACGGGTTCTCGGAAAAACCTAGCACGGTCGGCTGGGGTCCAGACCACATCGCACGTGCCTGGGATGTGCTGATGAAGCGCCTTGGCTATAAAAAGTATGTTGCGCAAGGCGGCGACTGGGGTGCTGTTGTCACCGATTTGATGGGTGTTCAGGCGCCTAAGGGGCTGCTTGCCATTCACACCAACATGGCCGGCGTGATTCCGCCCGCAGTAGATGCGGCAATTTGGTCCGGTGCCCCGATGCCATCCGGTCTCTCAGCCGAAGAGCAGAAAGCATTCAACCAAGTTCGCGAAAATAAATTCGGCTACTCCTACATTATGGGAACGCGTCCACAATCGCTAACTGGACTGGTGGATTCACCTATCGGTTTGGCATCCATTATGATTGATCACGACTGGAAGAGCTATGCCCTGATCTCTAGAGTTTTTGCTGGACAAAAAGAAGGGCTTACTCGCGACGATATTCTCGACAACATTTCACTCTTTTGGTTGACGAAAACAGGGGTCTCTTCATCTCGTCTCTACTTGGAAAACAAGTTCCCATTCTTCGCCGTCAAAGGCGTCAAAATTCCGGTTGCCGTGAGCGTCTTTCCTGACGAGCTCTATGAAGCGCCGAAGAGCTGGGCAATGAAAGCATATCCGAAGCTCATTCACTACAACAAACTTCCTAAAGGCGGACACTTTGCAGCCTGGGAACAGCCAAAGTTTTTGACTACAGAAATTCGCACGGCATTCAAGTCGCTGCGTCAAGGTTAAGCCAGTAATGTCCCGATGACTCCATAACGCACAATGAATTTAACGAGAACGATAGTAAAGGAGCTTGCCGCGAGGCGGCTCCTTTCTGGGTTTTTGTTTGGTAATGCCACACACTCAAAGAGATACCTGATTCTGCATCAGGTCCTATATCTTTGTTAGAGCCCCTTATTTCTAAATAATTATTTTAGAAAATGGAATAAGAATTGCAATTGGGATGGAACCTAACGGAAGGTTATCCATAAAAAACTTTCCGAATGGAGCGTTACTACTTATGAGCAGCAAATATTGGTTTCGCATGGTAATGCTTTTGGCTCTGTCCCTAGTATTGACGGCCTTCAGCACTAATACCATTGTTAATGAAGGGAATCCGCAAGCAAATCCCCAAAAATCTAAAACTAATCAAAAGGAGATAAAGAAACAAGCTTCAGAAAAGAACGCTATTCATCCGTTTCATATAAATGTTCAGGAAGCGGAACTTACTGAAATGCGTAGGCGCATAAATGCGACAAAATGGCCTGAGAAGGAAACGGTCGCTGATGCATCACAAGGGGTGCAGCTCGCGATGATGAAAGAACTCGCACGTTATTGGGCGACAGATTACGATTGGCGCAAAGTTGAGGCACAGCTCAACGCGCTTCCGCAATTCATCACCGAGATTGATGGGCTGCCCGTTCATTTCATCCACGTCCGTTCGCGCCACAAAAACGCGCTTCCGATAATCATCACGCACGGATGGTCGGGCTCGATGTTGGAACTGATCAAGCTTATCGGCCCGCTGACCGATCCAACTGCTTACGGCGGTAAAGCAGAAGACGCATTCGATGTTGTCATCCCTTCGTTGCCGGGCTATGGTTTCTCCGGTAAGCCAGCGAGTACCGGCTGGAGCCCCGAGCATATAGGCCGAGCATGGGACAAACTGATGAAGCGCCTCGGCTACAACCACTACGTCGCCCAGGGAGGCGACTGGGGTGCAATTGTCGTCGACCAGATGGGTTTGCAGGCACCTGAGGGATTATTAGCCATCCACACCAACATGCCTGGCACCGTTCCGGCAGATGTTGATAAGGCTCTCCTTACCGGTGGACCCGCGCCATCGGGTCTCTCTGCTGAAGAACAGCGCGCCTATGAGCAATTGATTAGAACTTCCAAAGAAAGCGACAACGCAAGGATTATGGGGTCGCGCCCGCAAACGTTATACGGCTTTGTGGATTCGCCTGTCGGCCTTGCCGCCTGGCTGCTCGACCACGCTGATGGTAATGGTCAGCCGGCGGCGGCGTTCGTAAAGGGACTCAACCGGACTACGAGCAAGACAGGCGAATTAACGCGTGACGAGATCCTCGACAACATTACGCTTTATTGGCTGACCAACACGGGTGTCTCCGCGTCTCGTCTCTATTGGGAATATAAAGGTGGCTTTTTCAATGCCAAAGGCGTCAATATTCCTGTAGCGGTGAGTGTTTTTCCCGGTGAGCTATACCAGGCCCCACTGAGCTGGACAAAGAAAGCCTACCCCAACCTCATCTATTACAACAAGCCCGACAAAGGCGGACACTTCGCTGCTTGGGAACAACCAGAGCTTTTCGCTGCAGAACTCCGTGCTGCATTCAAGTCGCTACGCTAATCGGAGTCATGTGGAATCCACAGGTTATAGTGTCTATACACAAGGAAAAGTAATGCAGCCCTTTTAAAATTTGGGCTGCTTTTTCAATTACTATCAAGTGATATTACAAGTCTTTTTACATAAATTAGAAGCAGAATGAACATAACTATATGGAACGGCACTAATACTCTTTTTTTATAAAATTAAAGGAGGCCTTATCATCAATGTCTATTAATGAGGAAAAAAAAATGTCCTTAAAGGAATATTTAAAAGAAGCATTTTGCGACGATGCTGACTTCGTATCAAGAAATATCCCCGTTTTGAACGGGAAAGCTGAAGTAAATGTTATTTACATAGAAAATTTAATTGAAAACGATATGATTAACAAATCTGTAATTGAAAGATTACAGGACAAAAATTCGGAGGAAATTGATCTAACTTCAGCCGAGTTAATGGATATTATTAAATCAAGAGTCATCTCTGTAGCGAAAGTCTATAATTCGGACGAAAAAGATCACCTCGTACAAGCTATCCTTACTGGTCATGTTGTATTAACAAGTAACGATACGGATTTTGCTTTAGTTATGCCACTACTAAAGCGTGAAGCCGCTGAAAAATCAGAAACGGAGCCTTCCATACAGAGTGGGAATGAAGCGTTTACCTCAGATATAAATAAAAATTATAACCTGTTAAGAATGAGATTACCTTCTAAAAACTTAATGTTTAGACAGACTGAGTTAGGAGGGACTTCTCATACGAAAGTAAGAATAGTTTGGCTAAAAAATGTAGCCAATCCCCAAATTATTGAAGAGATAAGCAGTAGATTAAACCGGATCGACATCGATATAGTCCATTCAATATCCGTCATAATTGAACTAATCGAAGATAGTCCTTTATCGATTTGGCCTCAATATAAGCTAACCGAGCGAATGGATGTAACCGTCGCTAATATGGCAGAGGGACGTGTAGCCATACTATGTGATAACTTCTCTTTTGTTATCCTTGTACCTTTATTGATTTTACAGGAATTTCAAACACCCGACGATTATTCGCAAAAGTGGATATACAGTTCGATCATGAGAATTTTGCGCTATTCTGCTTTTTTTCTTTCTTCGACATTGTCTTCCCTGTATGTGTCATTTGTAGCCTATAATCATTCGATTATGCCCCCGACTATAGCCGTTCGTATATCTGCGGGAAGAATGGAAGTTCCTTTTCCTTCCGTCATTGAGGTGCTGCTCATGACCTTCATTATTGATTTGCTAAAAGAAATAGGGATAAGGATGCCCAAAGGTTTGGGCCAGAACATCGGGATCCTTGGGGCTGTCGTCATAGGCCAGTCAGCTGTGGAAGCTAGTTATGTCAGCCCTGTTGTGATCATCATTGTTGCGATCTCTGCGATTTCTGGTTTTGCGCTGCCGTCGATAAACCTTACAAATGTGTCAAGAATAATCAATTATTCTTTAATAGTAATAGCGTCTTTTTTCGGACTTTTTGGTGTCATTGTCGGCATCCTTTTTTTGCAGTGGAGATTGGTTACCCTACGTTCTTTCGGCGTTCCGCTTTTTCATCCTTTGGATGTCGGCGAATTTAGCCTGATGAAAGACATATTGATAAGGTCTCCACTGTGGAAATTGAGAACCCGCCCTAGATTATTGTCCGGAAACGAAACGAGGATGGGGGATAGTACCAGAAAACCAGGTCCCAACAAACAAAAGGGAGACTAGGGAACATGCTGCAAAAACAAAAGATTTCGAGTCTGCAGGCCATATACCTTACCTTCGCAAGCGCTTATGGCGGAGTTGTTTTTTATCATTCCTACGTTATCAGTTTGGCAGGGAGAAGTGCATGGATTGCGGAATTCGTAAGTGGGTTTATCAATATCGCCTTTGCCCTATGGGTATTGAGCGTTGCAAAGAAATATCCAGGAAAAAACATATTCCATATTCTTGAGATGTTTGCCGGAAAATGGATTAGTAAGATTTTCAGTATAGCTTATGTTGGATTAAACATTGTCCTATCGGCTTTGCTGTTAACGTTGTGCGGAGGGCTAGTGAAGACCCTTGTTTTGAATCAAACACCGATGTGGGCAACAATGTTTCTCATGATATTACTGTCATTTTTAATCGCAGGCAGTGGTATTGAAATTCTAGCTAGGTTAAGCGCAACTTTGGTGATTGTTTTGCTCGGCATATTGTTTACCCTTGTGATGGGTTTAATTACCCAGTTCGATTCTTCAAATATCTTACCTATGTTAGACAGCGACGTTCCATCCTTTCTCAAGGCTGTATTATTGGCAGGAGGAGGGCATTCTGAAGTTATTTTATTCATGTTCATAATGGTTGAATCTTTGCATCAACCTAAGAAGCAATTTTTTTCATTTACTGTAGGGTTACTGATATCTGTTGTATTAATGCCAGGAGCGGCAATTTTTTTATTCTTAGCCGTTATTTCTCCAGAAGAGGCTTCCAGAGTTTCGTTTGCAGGTGTAAATATAGCTTTTTCTATAACATTTGGAAAATTCATTCAAGGAGTAGAAATTTTTTTATTAATTACTTATGTTATCGTCACCGTATTGAAGCTATCCGGAAATTTCTACAGCAGCTGGGTAGCTTCAGAATTCATTATAAAAAGAAGTTCCAAGGTTCTTCTCATCCTCATTACTATGGCAACATTCCTAATAACTTTGAAAATACGCTCATTTAATCAAGCATTCTACTATTACATAACGATCATTCAATATTGTATATATCCATTCTACATCGTTACTCTGTGTACAGTTTCCATCCTTATGTTAGCAAAAGGTAAAAAGGCGGTATCAAGGAAACCATGAAATTTTCGAAATATATACGGCTCTTTCTAAGTATTGTCATTCTTACTGCATTTACCGGATGCTGGGATTACATCGAGTTTGAAAGCATGGCATTAGTGAGTGCAATCGGTATCGATCTTGATAAAAAGGGGGAATTTCTTTTGTCATGCGAGATCATAAGAACCCAAAAACAAGGTAAAGAAGGAAAAAAGTCCAAGGATGTGGTCCAAGGAACAGGGAAAACAGTGCCGGAAGCCCTCGCTAACCTGCAAACCCTCGTACCGGAAGAATTGTTCTTAGGATATACCTCAGCAATCATTCTCAGCGAAGATGCGGCAAAGCAACAATTGAAAAATATCATGGATTATTTATTTATTACTCCAAGTATACGAGACTCCGTATTTTTGGTCATAACAAAGGAGAATGCGGAAAAGATATTGAATATGCCGCTCGGGAAAACAGGGCTGTTAGTCGGGGAATCGTTATTGGAATTTTTTAAGGTTACAAATCGAATAGGCGCTTCTATTCCAGTTAGGTTAAGAGAATTTAATAAATTGCTATTGACAGAAGGTGTGGAGCCTATCGCCCCATTAATAAAAATAAATAGAGAAGGAAAGCTTATGGTGTCGGACATGGTTGTTTTTAAAGGTTACAAGCTGGTAGGCATGCTTGATGGGAACGAAAGCAAAGGATTGGGACGAATTACAAATAAAAAAATACAAGAAATATCATCTGTATCCATATCGGTGCCTGATATTGGAGCTTCTGTATCCGCTGTATTCAGACTTAAGGATGGTAAATCGAACATAAAAATTAAGATGGGAGATGAAGCACCCGATGTATTCATTACGACGAGTGTTAATGCTACGATGCTCCAATTTGGCGGTAATACCGGAGCCATAACACAGGAAATTCTCCGCGCATGTGAAAAAGATCTGGAAGGTAATGTAAAAAAAGAACTTGAAGCCGCAATAGCAAAAGCCCAAAAAGAGGTTAAGTCCGACTTTTTGGGAATAGGTCTCAAATTTTATCAACAGCATCGCAAAGAATGGAAAGTTAAATTTAAGCCCAAATGGCGTGAGGTTTTTCCAGAGGTTCCTATTCATGTTAACGTAAAAATAAAAATACTTAATTCAGGAACTAAAGTTATTCCTTTAAGCGAGCAATAATCGATTTGTGATGTTGCGGTAGATCCAGTTAGCTTAATAAGGCTGCCGTTCGATTTTCGCGGCAGCCTTAAATATGTATTAAATTATCTAGAGGCAAATGGCCAATCGAGCTGTATTTGTGGAATCAAGTTTCGGATGTGCTGTGTATCTGTGAGCCGTCGGTTTTGGCGGCTTTTTGGCGTGCGCGGAACCGCCGGACTTTCATTAGGTTACCGCAAGCTTTATCATCGCAGAACCGCTTGGAATGGTTACGGGTTTCGTCGTAGTAAACCACCAAACAATCCGGATTACCGCAAATGCGCAAGCGAGAAGGATCGCTCTCCGCAAGTAAGCGGCCGAAGGAAGCGGCAACCTCCGCTACAATGCGGGGCCAGCCTGCTCGTAAAGGAGTGGATTCCAAGCGATAATCCGAATCTGATTCCGCGATGTGCAGAATTATCGGTCCACTAGACAGCGCACGGTTTAACTCATGGATATCGGCAGGGTCCGCGGACTCGCGCACCGTCAGCTTTTGGACGATACGAAGCATGTGCTCCCTCAACCGTTTCAGATCATCCAATTCTTCCGCCGATGGCGTTCCCGGATAGGGGAGATTGTGAATGGCCAACCATTGTTCCAACCACCCCGGTTTGTCTAGAAGGTCTTCGGAATGACCGCTGCCTCTCCAGTCGTGATAATCGCTTTTAAGTAAATTCTCCCATAACATCTTTTCGCGACCTCCTTATGTTCATGTGAATGTATATATTGTAACACTCAAAAACAAAAATAGATAGTTACAACAACTGTAATAACTTTATCGTACATGCCTAAACGCTTTCTTAGGTTCATATGGAAAGACCAATTTGTAACTTTTAAATAAATTTTAGGTAGTTACTTGAAATTATCGAAAATTCATGATACAGTTCTTAATGTAACCAATAAAATAATTTTAGATAGTTACATTTTTGGTGAGAGATCGTAAAATTACTTTATTTATTAACTAAAAGGAGACTAATGACTTATGAAAAAAATTATTGCAATCTTATCCCTATTAATAGTGATTGGTACTGTCCAGTTTTATAGGCCTATTGCAAATGCTAAGGAAAGCAGCTATCATCCCATACCAATAAACGCAAATAATCATCCACTTTATATAGATAGCCTATTTCAAAAGAATGGGAAAATTTATATCACAGTGGATTATATACAATGGTATGAAGGAGACGCCGCCAATATCATATTTAATGAGCGTGAAAAGGATTCGGGTTTAACCGGAGCCCCTGATGGATACTATATTATAAATGACGACAAAAAACTACGCACTTTTGAAGTCATGCAAGACGCTGGAGTATTTATGCAATATTTTAATCATTCGGGTAGTATTGGGGACAAAGAAATTATATGGAACGAGCAAATTTCTATTGGTAAATTATTATCTTTGTTTCATGACTCCAACAATACATCCCTTAAAGACTATCCATATGTTGCTACTATGAATAATGGTCGGATCACTAAAATCATACAGCAATTTATACCTTAGAGAATGAATTAATGAAGTATATTGATTTAACCGTACCTATAGTGAAGGAGCTTGCCGTGAGGCAGCTCCTTTTTGGGTTTGTTGAATATCGGGCATTATCGTCATGTAACTTCTAAAAGTTTATTAGATAGTTACTTGAGTTTCGTGTTGGTTCATGTTATATTAATTTATGTAACCAGTATAATTAAAATAGATAGTTACTTATGTTAATCGGATAGGGACAAAAAATTAGTTTGAGAAAGGATAGATTTAACCAAGGGGGTGATGGAAATGATTAACAGTATCGAGAATCATCTGTTGACGTTTAAGTTAAATGAGGAAATTGGACATGAGGTTTTAAGCTCAGTTCAAGAAATGGATCCCAAAATGAATATGTTTTTCCTTACTGATCGCGAGAACCTTGTTTCTGATGGGGTTGTACAGGAACTGGATGTGAAAGGTGTCTTTATTGTCTGGAACGCCACCTACGTTATCATTGATAAACGATCAGATGGTACAATGCTTTTCGACGTTCATTTGGCAAATTTATTAAATGTAGAACCTGCAATAAGAAAACTTCTTGAATTGAATGGATTTGACGTCTGTGATCAATCAAGCTTGACGGTGCATTAAAATAAATATATTGGAGGATATAGAATGAGAGATGAGTTCGTATTTCGCGTATTTGATAAGCACATTAATCAATTGCAAGAGGTTTTGACGACGGTTAATGAATCCTCGAATACGCCTTCCGATATCGCTATTTTTGCTGGCGGCTGCTTCTGGCACATGGAAGACACTTTTCAGAAGCTAGATGGCGTCTCGAGTGTGTACACCGGCTATACGGGGGGACATGATATAAATCCGACCTACAAAAAAGTCGTTTCTAATACATCGGACCATCTGGAGGGGGTCGAAGTTCATTATAACCCGAGTCTGATTACGTATGACGAGTTGCTCCAAATTTTCTGGAGAAAAGTTGATCCTACGAATGCGGACGGTCATTCCGCCATATTTTACACTAGCCTTAAACAAAAAGAGCTGGCTGAAGCATCCAGAAAGGAATTGGATTCATCCAAACGGTTCCAAAAACCGGTTGTAATGAAGATCGCTGCTGCAACAACATTTTTTACAAAGCCGAGGAAGAACATCAGGACTTTTACGAAAAAACCCGTTTAGCTAAAAGGTACAAAGTGAGCGAGTTCAACTCCGGCCGCGGGTTTAATTTTGAACACAACATTTGAGGGAGTGATTGAATGATGAAAAACAACTCAATACAAGGCTTTAATGGTGATTTTAACAAAAAAGAAAAATTGAAGACGCTGACTAAACTCCAGTACGACGTAACTCAGCATGGTGTGGACGAGCAGCCGTTTGGCAACGAATACTGGGATAACGAAGCTGAGGGTATTTATGTAGATATCGTTTCAGGCGAACCGTTGTTTAGCTCGAAAGACAAATACGATGCGCGTACAGGCTGGCCTAGTTTTACACAGCCATTGGATTCAAACCATGTTGTGATTAAACGCAAATTTTTTGGGACCGAGGTCAGAAGCCAGAATGCGGATTCCTTCCTTGGCGACGTGTTCAAAGATGGACCTGAACCAACAGGAATGCGATTCTGTGTGAACTCTGCAGCCATGGAATTCATTCCGAAAGCGGATCTTGAAAAAAGAGGATATGGCGTTTATTCCGTGCAATTCAGAGAAGAATAATAAATCTTTTCTATCGCCATCTTCGAGATGTATATGTGTGGCTTCGAAAGAATAATGTTGAATAGAAATATATTTTAGTAGAAGCTATGAGCCGCTGATTTTGGCGGCTTTTTGGCGTGCGCGGAACTGCCGGACCCCATTAGATTGCTGGATCTTTATCGTCATAAAAACATTTGGAACGGTTTCGGTTTTCGTCGTAGTTAACCACTAGGCAATCTGGATTTGATATTGAGTGATATTTTCCATGTTTCCAGTGCACTGAATAGGAAAATTATCGAAAGCGAAGAATAAGGAACAAAGCTCCGTGACTGGAATGCGGATACATAACAAATTGTTAATTCACTTGCAGTCCATAACTCTAATACCAAACCAGAAATGCAGGTGTATTATATGTTGACAGTAAACCGCAGTGATACAAAACCGATATGGCAGCAATTGCTGGACCAAGCCATTGGCAATATTTCAAAGGGGAATTGGCCTCCGGGTGAGCAATTGATTCCGTCGCGTGAGTTAGCGCTGCAGTTAGGCGTCTCTCGCTCAACGATACAGCTCGTATATGAAGAATTGCTCGCACGAGGGTACATCGTTACTTCAAGGCGAGGAGGTACGCGGGTAAGCTCTTCTTGGAATATCGTAACAGTAACTTCAGATAAATTGGTGCCCGAAGGTCCCAAGCTTCCTCTACTCCCGCATTTAAATTCTTCTGTCGACCAATTGCAGGGTTGGCTCAAAGGTGAAGAAGCCAGTGAAGTAAAAATTGATTTTAACCCTCATGAGCCTTATCTAGATCAATTATTCCAGAAAACCTGGCGGCAATCATACCTTCATGCTTCTTCCTCCATGAACCCATGTGATACGGCATACGGCGATTCTTACGGGTATTTACCATTGCGCGAGCAAATAAAGCGTTATTTGTCGCTTGAACGAGGTATTCATGTTCAGACAGACCAAATTTTGTTGACTTCTGGAGCACATCAAGGTGTTGACTTGATCGCGCAAGCTCTGCTAAATGAAGGGGATACGGTCACAATCGAAGATCCGGGATTTCCGGCTTCCTGGATGGTAATGAAATATCGCCACATGCAGGTCATCCCCATACCTGTCGACGAGTTTGGTCTCGTCGTTGATCGTATTCCCCCGGAATCCAGACTGACTTTTGTAACTCCGTCCCACCAGTGCGGGATCGGTGTAGTGATGTCTGGGCCGCGAAGGCAGCAGTTGCTGCATATGGCTACGAAGAATCGGAGTTGGATCATAGAGGACGATTATGACAGCGAGTATCGTTATCACGGAGAACCTCTCCCGACACTGTTTAGTCACGCGCCTAATAACACTTTATATATGATGAGTTTTTCAAAAATGATTGCACCTGCCCTACGTATTTCAGTGCTCGTTGGATCTGTTGAAGCTATCGCTCAGATCGCTCGCGTAAAAGTGTTAACATATCTGCAGCTTCCGATTATGGAGTCGGTAACGCTTACTCGTTTCATTGAACAAGGTTGTTTTATGCGGCATATGCGAAGAGTACGGAATGTGTATAGACGAAGGTATGAAACTATGACAAAAGCAATAATAGCCAGTGGTTTAGCAAATCGTTTCAAATTAAGCAACAACGAAACAGGATCGCATATGCTGCTAGAAGCCGAACCGTTGTTTGATGATAGAAAAGTCACATCGGAGTTGCTGCAAAGAGGAGTTCGCGTTTTTCCGCTGAGTCCCTACTGTTTGGAAAGCAATCGAAGGGGCTGGGTACTGGGATTTGCAAAAGTTGAAGAAAGGTTGATTGATGAGGGTATAACTCATCTTGCCGATGTATTATTACGGTCATAGTTACCCTTTGTCGATTCGATTCCTATTTTTCCTGAGTATGACGGTGTCTCAAAACTATAACAACGAATGGTATGTGAGTACATATCCAAATTGTCTCTATCGTTGCAATCCATAATTAGAAATTTGTATCCTCCATTGATTTAATCTCGCTTCTTGTACGAATTGTTTTTTTTTCACGATTTCAACTGGCCCCCTCCAGTTCTTACCTGTTGACGATTTTAGTAATAGCATTGTAAGCTCATCGTCAGCGAGGTAAAAGCTAGACCATATAGCTTCAGGACTACGTCACTGCTGGAAATTTGGTAGTGGAATCGATTAAGTTGATATGGATAGTGAAGAGGATGAAGATTAAAATGGATCACTAAAAAAAGGCAAAAGGAAGTGCTGCAATGATGAAAAATGGCTGGTTTGAACTGAACAAGTACAAGTACAAGCATGATGATTGTTATTGCTCCGAAACGTGGGCAATCCATATTTATTCGTATGAAGATGAAGACGATTCAACCCCAGATGTGACCTTGATTTTGAATTCGCCAAAAGAAAGCGGCAACGGTGGCTACTACTTGATGGAGTATTCGATTACATTTGTAGGACGAGCCATCATGTTTGATGAGGCAACTGCACTGGTCAAAAAGTTAGATGAGATCAGTAGCAAAAATGATTCAGTTAGCTTGACTGAGCATTTGATGGTCTGCCGTGAGTATTTTAATTGTGGAAAAATCTTACAGGAGTCAATGGCGAACTAAAACACAGACACGGAATGGTATTCAGAAATTGAATGGTGGAAATTTGGTGGTGGCACCGACCAAGTTGATATGGATAGTGAAGATGGTGTAAAGTGGATCACTAAAAATAGGCAAAAGGAGGTGCTTGCAATGATGAAAATTGGCTGGTTTGAACTGAACAAGTACAAGTACAAGCATGATGATTGTTATTGCTCCGAAACGTGGGCAATCCATATTTATTCATATGAAGATGAAGACGATTCAACACCGGACGTAACCTTGCTCTTGAATACGACAAAAGAAAACGGTAACGGCGGTTACTATTTGATGGAGTATTCGATTACATCAGTAGGCCGAGTCATCATGTTTGATGAGGCAAATGCACTGGTCAAAAAGTTAGATGAGATCAGTAGCAAAAATGATTCAGTTACCTTGACCGAGCATTTAATGGTCTGCCGTGAGTTTTTTAATTGTAGAAAAATCACACAAGAGTCATTAGCGAACTAAAACAAAATTTTATAAATTTCGAAAAGCCGAGTGGAAGCAACATAACCAGTCTGTTTTCTTTTCTTTCTATATTGTTAACGTTTTGGCAGACTCTCAAAGAAACTGCGGCGATCTAAGACTTGAAACATAAAGTCTTAGACTGCCGCTGTTTTTAATTAGACTAACTTAGACCCTTTGATTAGCGTAGCTTCTTGAATGCCGTGCGTATTTCTGTAGTGAGAAGCGTTGGCTGCTCCCACGCCGCGAAGTGACCGCCTTTAGAAAGTTTGTTGTAGTGAATGAGCTTCGGATATGCCTTCATTGCCCAGCTCTTCGGCGCTTCATAGAGCTCGTCAGGAAAGACGCTCACGGCAACCGGGATTTTGACGCCTTTGACGGCGAAGAATGGGTACTTGTTCTCCAAGTAGAGACGAGAAGAGGAAACCCCTGTTTTCGTCAGCCAGAATAACGTGATGTTGTCGAGTATATCGTCGCGAGTAAGGCCTTCTTTTTGTCCGGCAAAAACTCTCGAGATCAGGGCATAACTCTTCCAGTCGTGGTCAATCAAAATAGATGCCAAACCTATAGGCGAATCCACCAGTCCGGTCAGACTTTGCGGACGCGTTTTCATAATGTAGGAGTAGCCAAATTTATTCTCGCGAACTTGGTTGAACGCTTTCTTCTCTTCGGCTGAGAGACCGGGCGGCATCGGGGCGCCGGACCATATAGCCGCATCAACGGCAGTCGGAATCGCGCCAGGCATGTTTGTGTGAATGCCGAGCAGTCCTTTAGGCGCCTGAACTCCCATCAAATCAGTAATAATAGCACCCCAGTCGCCACCTTGCGCAACATACTTTTTATAGCCAAGGCGCTTCATCAGCACATCCCAGGCACGTGCAATGTGGTCGGGACCCCAGCCGACCGTGCTCTCTCTTTCCGAGAAGCCGTAGCCTGGAATCGAAGGAATCACCACATCGAACGCGTCCGATTCCTTACCGCCATGTGCCGTAGGGTTCACAAGCGGATCGATAATTTTCAATTGTTCAATGATTGACCCTGGCCATCCGTGCGTGACGATGATCGGCAAAGCATTCTTATGCTTCGAACGAACGTGAATGAAATGAATGTCCAAACCATCGATCTCAGTGATAAACTGCGGCAAGGAATTTAGCTTCGATTCGATCTTCCGCCAGTCGTAATCGTTTGCCCAATATTTGGCGAGACTCTGGATCGTTGCAAGCTGTACGCCATGCGATTGGTCCGACACCGGTTCCTTCTCAGGCCATCTCGTCGCTTTGATGCGATTACGTAATTCAGTGAGTTCTGCTTCTGGAATATTCACATGAAACGGACGAATGGCTTTCTTGTCTGTAGGTTGGTCTTTATTCTCCATTTGATAAATATTGGATTTTTGGGGATTTACTTGC
This sequence comes from Paenibacillus psychroresistens, assembly GCF_009728935.1. Taxonomy (GTDB): domain Bacteria; phylum Bacillota; class Bacilli; order Paenibacillales; family NBRC-103111; genus Paenibacillus_AC; species Paenibacillus_AC psychroresistens. The sequence continues at coordinate 3,343,867 of NZ_CP034235.1, forward strand.
TGTTTCACTTGTTGATTTTCTTGAGAGTTTTTTTTCGGATGTCCGCCAATAACATTGGCATTAGTGCCACAAGCGGTCAATCCTAGGGACAGGGACAAAATCATTGCCAAACGAGACCAGTATCTGCTGCTCATAAGTAGTTACGCTCCATTCGTAAAGTTTTTTAGTGATATTCTTGATTCCTTCCGTTAGGTTCCATCTTAAGTGCAGTTCTTATTCTATTTTCTTAATAAAAGGTTTTCACCTTATGGATTGAAAGTAAATTGATATTTTGGATATGTACCCGCTTTTCATTCATTGTTATAGTAACAAGACTAAGAATTTGACGATCAGCAAACCAAATAGGTTTTGTACAGCTTAATTCCGCATCGATAAGGAGGAGAGTCCAATGAAACACGGACAATTGATTTCGCTCAATGTCGGAATGCCGACTATCATGCAATATAACCAAAAAGACGTGGCAACCGGCATTATCAAAATCCCCGTCTATGAGCGTTTGGAATTGTACTGGGAGCATTTTGAAGGAGATGGACAAGCTGATCTGAAGCATCACGGAGGAAAAGATAAGGCTGTTTGTGTTTATGGCTATGAGCACTATTCATTCTGGGAACAAGAACTTGGGAGACCGTTACCCTTCGGGGCGTTTGGAGAAAATCTGACCATTAGCGGCCTATTGGAACCAGAAGTTTGCATCGGAGATATCTTTCAGCTCGGCAATGCCATTGTACAGATCAGTCAACCTAGGCAGCCGTGTTTCAAATTGGCAGCTCTTTATCAATCTCCCAAGATGCCTTTGAAAGTTCAGGAAACAGGATTTACGGGTTTTTATTTCCGAGTGCTTCAGCGGGGAACGGTCAATTTCAATGACAAACTGATCCGATTACTCAAGCATCCACAAGCTATAACGGTTGAATTTGCGAATCGGGTCATGCATCATGACAAGAATCTTATCGACGATAGAGAGATGTTATTGAGTGTGCTAGAATTGTCTGCGAGTTGGAGGAGCACGCTTGAAAAACGAGGTTTAGGGATAAAGAGTGACAATAGCGAGCGCTTAATAGGTAGAAAGCAGACCGAGAAATAATAAAAGCATAAGCAAATACAGGAAAAAATAGATCGGTTTTCTAAAAAAAGGAATCTTTCAAGAAGCGGCGAATTATAAAATGTGATCGAATTTGAAGTTTTAAGGTTCAATTATGAGAAAGGAAATTAATCTAACTAGGAGGCTGATTATTATTTATGGAAAATGTTGTTAAAGGTCCGGTTACATTCCGCGGTGGTTCACCGATTTTTTATGTCCCTGATCGTAAATGCGTGCTAGACTACTACAAACGGCTAGGTTTCTGGTGCGACTACGACATGGGATTTGTCGAATGGGATAGGATTGGATTCATCGTGCACGAGAAACAATCGATACCTGCAACACCGAATAATCCGACATATGGAAACGATGCTATTGATGCATTCTATATGGTTTCATCAATTGATGATTTGTTCGTAGAGTTCAAGTCTAAAGACGCAGTGTTCCTTTATGAAATTATTACTAATGAATGGAATATGAGAGAATTTGCTATCAAGGACCCGGCAGGATACACGATTGGATTCGGTCAATAAATCAACTGAGACTGATTACTTCATATGAATAAATCGAGGTATCTTTCTCAACAAACGGGTAACGAGAGCGGAGGAGCTTGCTATGATGCAGCTCCTTTTCTATTTCAGCATAGTGGGGCTATTACCAAGTTGATAGAGTACAGTCGAAAATTGGTGTACAATTAAATAGGGTAAGCGAGTATGGCTGAAGAATTCTAAATGTTGATAAACTAATCTATATTCGCTAATACTGCAGCGAAAAACTGTACAAATATATATAGGAGGTGATCATTGTCTTGAAAACAAAAGCTTGGCATAGCTGGATAGACAGTGAAGGTAAACCACTACTAAACGTTCCATTTGAAAGAGAGTATATTTATCAAGGGAATAATGGGAAATTTATAGAAAGATGGACTTTTAACAGTAATACAGATGGGACTGAACAATTTATTTTTAAACCATCAACTAATTTGAAAAAGAGTCGCATGGAGCAAGTTGTTGAGGATTTTCTTTTGCCTAATCTGACTGTACGTACGCCTCGTATAATTGCCTACTCTGAATCCAATGATCCTGATTGTTATTGGATTATCTTAGAGGATTTGGGTGTTCTAAATCATACATTAAATAACGAACTTATAATGAACGGAACACGGGCAGCTGCAGAGTGGCATCAAATATCTGCTGCTGAAATTTCGCTTCCTTACGGTGGTCATTCACCTCTCATTGGAGAAGTTCTTGAACAGATTAAAATAAGTACGAAAACATGGGAATCAATATTAATAGATGCAGGATACTCGGCTCAACGGATAGAGATGTTAAAACAGTTAGTTTTAGAAGAGGAGGGTACGCTTTTTACAGTAAATGTTTTATCCCATGGTGATTATTATCCGCTTAATTTAGCTCTTCGTGGGGAAGAGTTGGTGATCATCGATTGGGAGTATGTACAAATCAATTCTGTATATTGGGATTTGTACAACCTGTTGGATATTACCAGCCCGCGTTATCGGCGTCCAGCTCAAACACGACAAGTGAGGAAGGAAGCGCTGAATGCATACCTGGAAGAGAGACAGAAACAACCAACATTTGAAAATCTTCCGAAAGACGACTTTATTGAAGGATATATGCGTTATGCCATTTATTATTCCCTGTGGATTCTAACACTGGTTGAGCAGGATATAATTAATGGGCGTTTCGATGAGAAAAACCTAAGATCCCAGCGAGATGAGACTTTAAATGTTATTTTTCAGTGTTCATCGCATTGGATTCATCCGCTGGTTTCTGTCATTACCCCAACATTTAATCGACCTGAAATTTTAAGCGAAATGCTGGAAGGACTTCATCGGCAAACGTATAAAGATATAGAATGTATTATTGTGAACGATGGAGGAACGAGTGTAGAATGGGTGGTAGATTTATATCCTGAGCTTGATATAAAGGTTATTAATCAAGAAAACATGAAGCATCCACGTGCACGAAACAATGGTGTTGCTTCTGCAAACGGAAAATTTATTCTGCTTTGTGATGATGATGATATCCTGTTGCCTACGCACACTGAGAGCATGCTCGAAGCCATGAAGGATTATCAACTTGTTTACAGTGACGCTGAAATTGTGGAATTTATCGAACATACGAACGGGCGTACTCCGGAAAGAAGGCAATTGTTTGCCTATTTGATGGATCTTGAGGCGATGAGGGAGTTTTCTACGTTTATACCATCAGGGTGCATGTACCACAAGTCCATACATGAAGAAATAGGGTACTTCGACGAAGAAGTATATCATTACTGGGATTGGGACTTTTTCCTGAGAGTTTCCGCTATCTTTAAGGTGAACCGAGTTCCGATTGCTTCCGTACTATATGCTTTCTCGAGTCAAGCAGGGACAAATCTGTCAGCAAACACAGACAGTATGCGACCATTTCTAGATAAGCTTTCGAAGAAGCATAACTTAGGCGAGTTGCCAACGAAAAACTTCTTCACACTTCTGGAAGAGGAAAGGGTTCAGAAGCGCTTTGCCGAAAGTAAGATTATTTGGGACGGTGAGCCGATCGTTTCCAGATATTCAATATTTTAAAGCTTGTTATCTTATTTATATTTGCGTAACATATAAAAATAAATAATAGAAATTAATAGGTGGTTAAATGGACAAATTATTATTTTGTGGTGAAAACCTGACTATAATGACTGATTTGATTGAAAATGGTTATGAGAACAAGTTTAAATTAATTTATTTCGATGGACCCTTCAATTCCGGCAGGATTTTTGCAATTGAAACACCTGAACTGGGTGTAAATCTTATTCAATCAACAAATGAGTTGGAAACAATGAATCAGTATTTAAATCCTAGCTTATATGTAGATGAGTATAAGAAAAGATTCTTGCTTGCCAAAAAATTATTGCGAGAAGATGGTGTTCTTGTAGTTCAGAATAGCAATAAAGAAGTTCATGCAATTAAGATCGCATTAGATGAAGCATTTGGGAGAAAGAATTTCCTTAATGAGTATATTTGGAAATTTGCAAACGAATCAAGCAGTTTGGATCATACGGAATATAATCACCACAATCACGAGGCCATATTATTTTATAGAAATACTTTCACTGAAGTTAAGAAAAAGATAAATATTAACCATACTGTTTGGGATGATGTAGGCATGTATGAAGAATTGTTTTTGGAAAATACGAATTACCCCTCACAAAAACCCGAAAAATTAATCCGCAGAATTCTCGAAATGACTGCAAACAAAGGCGATTTAATAGGGGATTTTTATTGTGGCAGCGGAACTACGGTTGTTGTTGCGGAAAAACTAGGTTTGAACTGGGTTGCAAGTGATATAAATTTACAGGCAGTATCTTTAACAAAGTCCAGGTTAAGTAATGCTGGTGTAGAAGTTGAAGTGATTTTTTTAGAAACAGATGATATAGCGGTAATTAAAGTTCCGGTTATTGATAAAAACGGTATTTCAACAACAATGACAACTGAGATTGAAAAACCGAAAATTGTTGAAATTGACGGAGAGATCAAGCTTATTGTAAGTAACCCTTTTGAATGGATTTTACATAACATTCAACATGTTGAAAAAAAGGACGAAGAGTATATTTTTGATTGGACTAATATATGCAAGAAAATTGATTATATTATTAAAAAAATTGGCGATGATTGGATAATTCGGATAGAGGATAATGGGAATCACAGACTTGCTCATGATATTTTTGGGCACCCATACAAGTTAATGAAAAGCTCGGGATATGAGATACAGAACGGGAGCCCATTAGAATTGAGAGTAGAGAGTAGTCCATGACTAATCAATCTCATTTCCTTAATAACATAAATTCAACCCGCCCCTCTTTTTTAATTAAGGGAGCGGGTTGTTCTTATTTAGATCATGAAAGCGATGTTACGGTTAGGTTTCAATTTGCTCGTTTTAACACCCGCACCCCATAAACAGGCAACTCGAGATGCTTGCCCGTCGGTTCGCCGGTCTCCATATCGATGTATGTCCGTTCGTCCAACTCCACGCTGCAGGGCTTGCCGCCGAAGTTCATGAGGAACACGTAATCAGAACTCCCGTCCGTCCGCACTTGCGCTGTAATTCCTTCAGGCAATTCAGTGTCGAGCGCGCGCGAGATGTCTGCCTCCACAACGATTTGCCTATAGAATGCTGAGAGAAATTCGTTATCCAGACGGGTCGCCATATGATAGGCCCGTCCTCGACCCAGTTTGTTGACAGTCAGAGCGGGTTGTCCCGCGTAGAAGTCGTCCACGTAATAACCGAGCGCTTCCGCCGTTTCTAGATGGATAATCTCGCATAACTCGCGGGACTCGAAGATGCCGGCAAATCCGAGAGCATTACCATCCGGCAAGACAACGCCGTTTACTTCATGGTCATGCAGAGCGTCGATTTCCTCCGCCCATATGCCGAGCGTCTTCCGCAGCGGACCCGGAAATCCGCCTAAGTGGCAAAGATCGCGTTCGTCGACGACGCCGGACCAGTAAGTCGTCACGAGCGTGCCGCCGTTTTCTACGAACGATTCCAATTTCTGTCCCGTTTCTTCGCGGCACAAATACAGCATCGGTGCAATGATCAACTTATACGAGGAAAGGGCCTCTTGCGAGCCGACGATGTCAACCGGAATGCCTTGCTCCCAGAATGCCCGATAGTGAGCAATGACTGTTTCCTCATAGTGGATGCCAGAATTGCGCGGACCTTGAGCGTCTTTCACCGCCCAGCGGTTATCCCAATCAAAGAGGATCGCCGTCTCCGAAGGCGTCGTGGCGCCGACGACTTCCGATAGGCTGGATAGCGTTCGTCCCAAGTCGGCCACGTCACGGAAGACGCGCGTGTTCTCGTGCCCGACGTGGTCGACGACGGCGCCGTGGAATTTCTCGCTGGAACCGCGACTTTTGCGCCATTGGAAATATTGGACTGAGTCGGCACCATGCGCGACGGCTTGAAGCGACGAAAGCTTGTGCATGCCCGGACGCTTCAGTTTGCTGACCGATTGCCAGTTCGTCGCGCTGGGCGTACTCTCCATGAGCAAGAACGGCTTGCGCTTGAGCGAGCGGAACAAGTCATGGTAAAAGGCGAAATAGTAACCGATCCCGATATCGTCTTTCTTGTCATGCCAAGTTGGGTACGCGTCCCAAGAGACGACGTCGATCTCTTCGGCCAGCTTGCGGTAATCGAGGCTTTCGATCATATGCATGTTCGTTGTGAGCGGTAGCTCCGGGTTCGTGGAGCGAACGGTCGCGACTTCGAAACGACAGAAGTCCGCGGTCCGGTCCGATACGAATCTACGCCAATCGAGATTATGTCCATGCACGCCAGATTCGCCGTGAGGTGCTGGCGAGACGACTTGCTCCCAAGTCGAATACTTGTGGGCCCAGAATGAAGTCCACCAAGAGAAATTAAGCGCTTCAAGCGTTTCGTATTTGTCGCGGAGCCAATGTCTGAACGACTCTTGGCAAAGGTCGCAATGGCATTCGCCGAGATATTCGTTGGAAATGTGCCATCCGACGACCGCTGGATGATTGCCGTACCTTTCGGCCAACATTCCGTTAATAATGGAGGTTTTCTCGCGGTAAACTGGAGACGAGTAGCAATGATTATGCCTCATGCCATGCAGGTTACGCACCCGGTTCGGTTCGACGCGAAGCACTTCAGGATATTTCTCGGACATCCATGCCGGACGTGCGCCGGTCGGCGTCGCTAACCAGGCGTAGACGCTGTTAGCCGCGAACGAATCGAGCACGTTGTCTAGCCATTCGAACTCGAATCGGCCTTCCGACGGCTCGAGCGCCGCCCAAGAAAAGATACCGACGGCCATGACGTTGCATCCGGCTAGCTTCATCAGCCTAAGATCTTCTATTAATATCGAGGGATCATGCAGCCATTGGTCCGGATTGTAGTCGGCTCCGTGCATCAGGACGGGCAGTTTGTTACTGACGGGCGGGTATTTGCGGTTCATTTTTTTCTATCTCCTTAGATAATCGACTTATTCTCGCTTCAATCTTCATTTTAGGCGATCGGACGTTTATACTGGTAGAAGATTATTCTCCAAAAGTCGTACAATCCTAACATGGAGTTGAATTTTGAAATGTTACCTTTTCTTCTCGCAGAAGTCGCGCACAAAGAGAACAACGCACCGCTCTACGCTATCTGCGTTGGCAGCCACGATCAGAAGCCGATCGACCGCCCAACCGGCTACTCGGAACATCAATTGTTTCTATGTAAAAGGGGAAGCGGCGCTTTTAAAGCACAAGGAAAAAACGAAACGCTGTTGACGCAGGGAATGGCGTACGTGCTCCCAGCAGGCGTTAGTCACTCGTATTCGGCGCTCGACGAAAGCGAAGAATGGGAGCTTGGCTTCGTCGCCTTTAACGGAAAGGCTTCTGAAGCGTTTCTCGAAATGTTGGGGGAGAGGCTCATGTCCCCGTTAGACATATCGCGATTTGAATCCCTTTGGGATAAACTGTCGTCGCTCTGGCACTTGATCGACTTAAACAGGGGAAATGCCTACTGGGAAACGTCAAAGCGGGTTTACGATATGCTCTTGTTTCTGTTGGAGGAAGCGGCCCCGGCAAGGAAGTTCGACAAGGTCAACTCCAAAGTCGCCCAGCCGAACACCAATCTGGATGCCGCCGTAAAGCTGATCCACAACCATTTCGAAGAACGGCTTCTTCTGTCCAACGTCGCCAGGTCTGTCGGTTATTCGGTGCAGCATTTTCACCGGCTGTTCGTCGCCAGCTACGGCGTCACGCCGCAAAGGTATATTTTGCAACTGCGCATGCGGAAGGGGAAGGAATTGTTCGAAGAAGTATCCGGCATCACGGTCGAAAAAGTAGCGCAACAGCTCGGCATGGAACCCAGCTACTTCATCCGAATGTTCAAACGGACATACGGAGAGACACCCAAGGTGTGGAATAAACGGAGATGAACATTGAGCTATAATTTTTAAAGCTAAATCAAAGGTTTTTGAAGTCAAATTGAATAGGCTCATATGCTATGCTAATACAAGAAAGAGGTGACACCTATGTGGTAACGTTAGTGAAGTTAACATTTAATACAATACAAAAAAACGGTACATTTGACGATTAATCATCCAATGTATCGTTTTTATTTAATTTTAATGAAATGCTCTAATCTAGAATTGGATTGCTAGTGATTTAGAAATTTGATATGCAAAAATATTTTCTTGGTAGTAGACTCAAATACCGAATATAGTTAATAAATGGTAACGGAAGGAAGGGCTAAAGTGGAAACAACGCAATTTAAAAAAACGATTGAAATGTTTTTTGGTAATCTACTAACACAATTTGAAGAAGGGGATGAATTTGCTTTCTACGACTATGGTCCAAAAGTTATTAACCGAATAGGATATTCTACAAATATCACACCTGAAATCGTGATACAAGCACAGGAGAATAAGGTGGATTTAATCATTACACATCACGATGCATGGGATTTTGTTTTTGGTATGAAAGAAAAATGTCACACTTTACTTAAGGAGTATGGAATCAGTCATTTCTTCGTTCATTTACCTCTAGATTATGCGGAGTTTGGCACGTGTAGTTCAATGTTTAAAGCTCTGGGAATAAATGAACTCATCCAACAATCCAATCATCACGAGGGTAGAAGTATCCCCGGTGTTGGAGAATTCAAGGTTCCCATTACTTTTGAACAGTTAAATGAAAAAATAAGAATTGTACTAAATGAGGATATAAAGTCATGGAAAAATTCGGAAAAAATTATAAAAAGAGTGGGTATGATAACAGGAGCAGGCAACTCAACAAAAAATCTTCGAGATGCTCTTGATGCAAGGTGTGATGTATATATAACAGGTGAAAAAATCTTATATACAATACAGTATGCAAAGTTTGTGGGTATGAATTTAATTGTTGGAAGCCATACGTTTACAGAGATATTTGGTGTGAAGACACTAACTGAAAAGCTTAAAGAGAAATTTATATATTTGGATATAGTAGAATTAATAGAAGAACATTTTGAATAATTCTTTTTTTAAGAAATAGTTAAATATGTAACCAAAACGAGGTGCTCTAATTAACGTTATATCTATGATTGAATCAATGGGTGCGATACTATTTGTCAAGATAATTTAACAATAATCATTTTTTATCAACCAAGTCATTATTAATTGGTTATTATGATTGAAAGGGTTATGAAATATACATAATTTGGAGGAGATTCATATCGAAAGATCTATTAAAGACAAATTTACAAAAGAAGTTTTTTTAGAGGCAGCAGGTCGGTTTGGCATTAACTTTGCAGATACTATAGAACTTGACGGTTTTCAAAATTTTGTGTTTTTAGGGAAACGTAATTCAATAGAAGTGATATTAAGGATTGCACATAGCTCACATAGGAGTAAGGATTTGACACTTGCTGAGATTGAGTTTATTTCTTATCTAGCTGATTCAGGAATGACTGTTTCGAAAGCGCTCCTTTCTAATCAAGGTGAATATGTTGAAGTTATTGAACAAGCTGAAAACTCTTTTGTAGTGACTGCTTTTGAATTCGCTCCAGGCAGAAGGGCTGAAATTTGCGTTGAAAGTGATATCTTTTATGAACGAATTGGCAGGTTTACTGGGAAGATGCATAAGCTATCAAAACAGTTTTCTCCTATTCAAAAAAGGTATGATTGGAATGACAATGCGGCTCTTACAAAATTTCAAAATTATGTTCCTAATGAGTTGCTTCAGAAGAAACTTGAATTATTAATAAGTCAAATTCAATCATTGTCAAGAGACAGAGATTCGTTTGGGCTTATTCATGGGGACATTAGTCCAGGCAATTACCTGAATCATGAAGATCACCCCAGCATCATTGACTTTGATCAATGCGAGTATAGTTGGTTTGCTTCTGAAATTGCAACATCGATATTTCATGAAACTCCAATTCCATTTATTATTCCAGATGAAAATACTCGAAAGGCAGTAGCAAAACGTTTTTTTTCAAACTTTTACCAAGGATACTCCAAGGAAAATACTTTAAGCCATAGTTCACTAGAAGCGATTCCATTATTTATTAATTTAAGGCAAGCTATCGTTATTGGTCTTAAATACCGTAGTCTTGATATGGGTAACTTTGATAATTGGAATGATTTTAGCAAAGCAGCATTGACATTTAATATCAATAATTTAATAAATGATATTCCGTATATTGACTTGGATTTCACAAGTCTTTGAAGTAAATAGTTAATAATAAGCACAAAAAAATTACTAGTAACATAAATAAATGTATTATTATGGTAGAATAGTAGGTGAGTGAATAAAAATATTGACTCTATTTTTGAAAGGGGTAAATCCAAGTTGCAGTTACAGTCATTAATTGAAGAAATTCATTATTTTCGCATTCCAGTAAGTGAATTGGAGGACTCTGTACGTTGGTATACAGAATGCTTAGGGTTCAAATTACGGCGTATGACAGAAGAATTGGCAGTAGTGGAATTAAACGCTGGTCCCTTATTAATTTTAGTAAAAGCTGATAGTGATTCCCGTGGTCACTTCACTAGAAATGGGGAATTCGAGTTTGCAGTCGGATTCACGAGTCCTAATATTCAACGCCTACGTGAAAGTCTCATTGAAAGTGGAGTTGAAGTGGATGATATGAAAGAAGAGGATGGACATTTCTTTTTTCACTTTTTTGACCCAAGTGGGAACAAACTTCAGGCTCATTGGTAACATCTTATTAAACGGAGTAACTCTACTAATTAGGATAGTGTTAACTCAGATCAGAGATTATTACAGAACGTCTGCTAGAGTAGCCGTTATTACAATGTATTTTGTAGTTTATTTTTATATAGGTGGTGACTTAATTAAATGGGTAGTTTATTAGAGGAAATACATTTTAACGATATCCCTGTAACCAATTTAGTAAGATCAATGGAATGGTACCAATCAATCTTAGGTTTTGAAATTGGCTTTAAAAATGAAGAAATGTGTATATTGAAGCTAGAAAAAGGCCCTGTATTGGCGCTTAATATTTCAGATGGAACGTCAAGAGCTAATTGGAGTAATGAGGGGAAAACAAAGCCCATTGTGGGTTTTACAACGCAGACAATTGAGGTGCTTCATAGTCATCTCCGTTCCAATGGAGTAACGGTTACTGATATTCATGACGAAGGAATGGGATGGTTTTTTGAGTTTATTGATCCAGATGGGAATATGTTTTCTGTTTTAAAATATAATTAATTTCTGGATGGAGGCCTTAGGATGCAATCAAGGATAAACGAGATGACCACTAAGCTTTTCCGAGAAGCATTGCAAATGTTTGTATCCAAAATTCAGCAGGATGAGCAAGTCATCGCAGCCATTCTACTGGGAAGTCTCTCCTATGATCAGGTATGGGAAAAGTCAGACATTGATATTAAGCTAATTGTTCATGATCAGAAGCTTAAGACGGGGTATGCTTGTTTTGTTGAGAACGATGTTCCGATTAATACGAGTATCCAAACCCGCAATGAATTCAAACGCTGGGTGGAACGCTCGGTGCTAAGCTCGATCAGCCACTCCATGCTGGTTCGCAGCACATTGCTATTTACGAAGGATGCTTCGATTACCGAATATTTTGACCAAATTCGTTACATAGGCGAGCGAGACCGCCAGCTGCAGCTGATGACTATTGGTTCCTTTACGCTCAGTTTACTAGCAAAAGCAGAAAAGTGGTTATACATAAAAAACGATTACATCTATAGCGCATTTTGGATCATTAAGATCGTGGATCTTTTAGCGCAAATTGAAGTCATATTGAATGAAGATATTCCTATGAGGGAATCCGTGCAACAAGCGATCACCTATAACCCGGACTTTTTCCATGCTGTGTACACAGAGATGCTCCTGGGAGAGGTGAACGAGTCCAAGGTCAAGGCTGTATTAGAGTTAATCAATGACTATTTAAACATAAGGGCTGAACGATTGTTCCAGCCCATTCTTGCGTTCCTTAAAGCTGAGGCGGAAATCAGAACAGTTACAGACATTGTGGAAAAATTCAGCTTAATCATTCATATCGATACGGGTTCTGCTACAACAGGGTGTGATTGGCTGGCGGAGCGTGGTTTACTTGCGAAGATGGAGGCGGAAACTAAAGCTACTCCCAAAAGTAGGGTTCAACTAACGGAGCCTGCCTATTTATTTGAACAAGATGATTTCATGCAGTGGGAGGGTAAGAATGGATGAAGCATCATATTGAAGTGCGCGGTGCTAGGCAGAATAACCTAAAAAATATCGATGTTAACATTCCTCGCGATAAGATCACAGTCATTACAGGAGTAAGCGGGTCAGGTAAATCCTCATTGGCCTTTGATGTCATCTATGGGGAGGGGCAGCGTCGATTCCTCGAATCGCTCTCAAGCTTTGCGAAAAGCCGGATGAATCAAATGAAAAAGCCGGATGTTGACTTTGTTTTTGGATTATCACCGGTTGTTGCTATTGAACAAAAAAAGGGAATAGTCAATCCCCGATCAACTGTAGGAACGATGACGGATATTTATGATTTTATGCGATTGCTTTTCGCCTCTGTTGGTGAAGCGACGTGTCCATTCTGCGATCATTCCGTACCTATTCGCACATCTCTGCAGATAATTGATCACATACAACAGCTTCCCGAAGGTACGGAGCTTGAAGTACTAGCGCCTGTCTATAAAATCTATGGAGAAAACTATGATACAACCTTCGATGAAATCAGGGCTAAAGGGTTTCGAACCGTTATTATTGACGGTGAACGGCATAGCTTGGGCGGTGCTATTGAACTAGAAGAAGAAATGGAATATCGCATTGAGGTCATAGTAGACAAAGTTATTGTTCAGCCCAATGTGTTCAAACTCCTCAATAAAACGATTGAAAACAGCTTGAATCTACTCGGTGAAGGCTTTATTCGGTTTGAAATCATTTCTGTGCCGGCTGGAGTTCATTTGGACATGGAGATGTTCTATGCAAATTTCGCATGTCCGGAGCATCATCTTACTAAAGGTGAGATGAAGTCGAATTATTTCTCATTTAATGATCCGGATAGTGCTTGTCGAACATGTGGCGGAATTGGAACCTTCATGCGTGCAGAAGCCAGATTCTTAATTCAGAATGCAGATAAAAGTATTAATAAAATGGCTATCGATGTTAAACTGCTGGGTGCAGGCAAGAATACTTGGCATTGGTCAATGATGCGCAGCCTTGCCTTGCACTATGGATTTAGTTTGGATACACCACTTAATGAATTGCCGGAAAAGATCTATGATATTCTTTTCTTTGGTACGAAAGGAGAGAAATTCCCGTTTCTTCCTGCCAAGGATGCAACTAAATCCCAATTTCGTTCTGAAGGTAAATTAATGGCTTATGGCGGATTCGTTCATATAATTAACTGGTGGTACAAGCTTTATATGAAACGCAGCCAACATAGAAATAATGCGGAAGATGCTTTCTATAAGCGAGTTATGATTGAACACACTTGCCCAGATTGTGAAGGGAAAAAGCTAAAGTCACAGCGGTTTGCAATCCAAATAGGTAATGCCAATATTCATGAATTATGTACAATGTCGTTAAAAGAGCTTTACCCTTACTTGAATAAAATCGAGCTCTCTTCTGAAAAAGCACATGTGGGTAAACAGATTATTTCGGAAATCCAGTCAAGATTAATGCTGCTGTTGGATATTGGTTTGGAGTATTTAAGCTTGGGTCGCCGTTCAGATACGATATCAGGTGGCGAGGCACAGCGAATAAGGCTTTCCACCCAAATCAGCTCTGGTCTTATGGGGATGTTGTATGTGCTGGATGAGCCCAGTATTGGGTTGCATGCCAGAGATGGTGAACGCATTATTGATACATTGAAGAAGCTGCGTGACATTGGGAACACAATTATTGTTGTGGAGCATGATATCCAAACTATTTGCAGTGCGGATCATATTATTGAAATCGGGCCAGGACCAGGTATACATGGCGGTCGTATTATTGCTGAAGGAACTGCGGATCAGCTGCAGAATCATTCAGAATCTATTACTGGTGCTTTTCTATCCGGTGCAAGGAGAATCGAAGTACCAGCCTTGCGCCGGCAGCTGTCAGGAGCTGCGCTTTCCATCAAAGGTGCAAGAGCAAACAATCTGCGTAACGTAAATGTGGATATTCCATTGGGAGTAATGGTGTGCATCACAGGTGTTTCCGGCTCAGGAAAAAGCACGTTAATCAATGAGGTTATGTGTAAACAATTAGATTTACTGTTCAATAATGCACGGATTATTCCTGGTGAACACGATGCTTTATTAGGACATGAACATTTAACCGGGATTATCACAATCGATCAATCCCCTATTGGCCGCAGCACACGTTCGAATCCAGCGACCTATGTGGGCTTTTTTGATAAGATTCGTGAGCTATATGAAGAAGCTGCTAGTGCAGCAGGCAGCCAATTAAATAAAGGCGATTTCAGCTTCAACCAGAAGAATGGCGGGCGCTGCGAGAATTGCCAAGGTGAAGGTCTTATTACAACACAGCTGCAGTTTATGCCTGATATCGAATCGGTTTGTCCTGTTTGCAAGGGAGAGAGATTTAACGAGGAAGTACTGGATATCAGAATCAACGAGAAGAACATTGCACAAATACTGGAGATGAGCATTGAAGAAGCCGCACCTTTTTTTGCTGAAGAGCCTGCCATAATGCGAAAATTAACTGTGTTGAATCAGCTGGGTCTTGGTTATTTGCGAATTGGACAATCCTCAACTACATTATCCGGTGGCGAGGCACAGCGCATCAAGCTTGCAACCGAATTGAGCAAATTGAAGCGCGGTTCACATAACTTGTATATCTTGGATGAGCCGACAACAGGCTTGCATTTGCATGATATCCAGAAGCTTATCGACTGTATCAATCAGCTAGTGGAGGCTGGACATTCGGTCATTGTCATTGAGCATCACTTGGATATGATTAAGGTTGCCGATCATATTATCGATATGGGTCCAGAAGGTGGTTATGATGGTGGTCAAGTGGTTGCATTTGGTACACCTGAGGAAGTAGCTGAAACAGCTGGATCGCTAACAGGTAGATTTTTACAGGAGGTTCTAAGAGAAATCCCTATTTAGTCTATATTTGGTGCGATTTTTAAATGGGGGAGGTCCTATAATTGTTGAAAGCTTATTGGAAATGCTTTTTATACATAAATAATCATAAACTTAATGTCTTAATAGAGTGTTGGAAAGAAGGATTATACATCCAGGGAATTTTTCATGATATGTCAAAGTTTTCTCCAAAAGAATTTCATCCATATGCTAAGAAATTTTTTTCTAATACTAAACTTACTGAAGCTGAAGAATTAGAATGGAAATATGCTTGGTTACATCACCAACATAACAATAAACATCATTGGGAATATTGGGTTGTTAATCCACATACAAAAGAAGCGGTACCGATGCCAACTAAATATTTGATTGAAATGGTATGTGATTGGAGATCATTTTCAAGAAAATGGGGAAAAAGATTTAAAGAATTAGATTTGGATTTAACCGATACAATAATCTTACATAATGAAACTAAGGAAAAACTTAAACATTTTATTAAGAAGGGCAATAAGCATGAAGCAAAAACCAATGGTGAATTAAATTAACGGATTTTGCAAACTATTCGAGTTTCGTATTTCCTTCATTTTGAATAATTGTCTTCACTTTTAAATTCAACCGCAACTTAGGAAAGTACTCAGATCTCCAATTTCTCAATTGGGTTCTAGGTATTTTGTTTCTAAAATATTGTCCCACGCCAAGGATGTCGGCTTCTTCGGCTTGAGATTTGTGAAACATTCCATTAAACCTTTTCGAAAGTGTTTCTTCAACTTCTTGTTTTATGATTTGTGACGTAACTGTCCCTTTCGTTTCCACGATTGACACCCTGACTGTGATTTGAACATCCAGATAAGGTATCTCATTGATGAGTTTACTGTGCTGGCTCATCGAGCTTCTCAAGATCAGAACGCTGGCTTTATCCAGGACTTCAATTTTCCCTTGTGCACTTTGACCGTTAAAAGAATTGAAAAGCAAGGTTTCTTCCGGCGTAATCTGCTCAACCATTTTCCCATTCTTGATGATTACCGAGCCTAAATAATCAATCGTCCCACTTTTTCCGGATTTAATTATTGGGATGGCGACGTCACGGGTATAAGAATGTATGCTTCGGTATACCTGCCATATGTGTGTCAAGGCTATTTGAGGATTCCAACCTGCATTTTTCTCGAAACAATCGTAAAGAGTTATTTTCTTTGGCGTCATGGAGTTTTTTACATAATCGAAAAAAGAATCCAAGTTCTCGTCACTTATGACAATTAATGCTTTCGGAGAAATATCCCTTGCTCGTATGAAGCTGGAGATGCTGTCAGTAAGGCCTTGTTGAGCGTATCCTTTTTCGATCAGGATCATTTTCAAATGTAGAAGATCTACGCTGCTTTCCATTCTTTCGCTGATCTTATCCACAGCTTGGTTGATGGTTTCACCGGTTTGCTTCATTATTCTTATGTCGGTTCCGTTGGTGATAGGTTCTGGAATTTGCAAGACAACCTCATATAAGCCG
Source organism: Paenibacillus psychroresistens (assembly GCF_009728935.1). Taxonomy (GTDB): domain Bacteria; phylum Bacillota; class Bacilli; order Paenibacillales; family NBRC-103111; genus Paenibacillus_AC; species Paenibacillus_AC psychroresistens. The sequence continues at coordinate 3,360,513 of NZ_CP034235.1, forward strand.
TCATGCAAGGAAAGTCCCATGACGACGGGTAACGAACGATGATCGATGTCCCTATTGTCCCAACATCCACATAGAACCCCTAGCAGTGCAATGCTGATTGTCAGTACCAGCCCGCGTTTAATCGATTGCTTCATATTTCGACCTTCCTTTTAAATGCTTTCCGAAAAAATAAGTCGAGAGCGGAATGGCTACTAATATATAGAATCTTAAGTACATATTCCACCAAAAAAGCTCCTCAATGTCTTTCCAGTTTGGTATCATCATGCAAACGATAAATACGAAAATTGGAATCAATAAAAGCAAATAAAGGGGTTTCATAACTGGGAAGCTCTGAGTAACGACCCGCATTGTAGACCATAAGGCGATCGCAAGAAAGAGCATTAAAAAGGAAATCAAGCTTAATAATAGGAATATCGTGATTCTGTCAAACATCACCCATGAAATAGAAATGGTATCGAGAGTAATAATAAATGGAAAATTGAACGTGGAAGCAGTAGCTTGGCCAAACGTTAGCAAGGGTACGTAAACCGAGAAAATAAGGAAAGGCAGAAGAGCCAAAGCGGCAATCAATATATGGCGTTTTCGAAAAGTGGCATATGGCTGAACAAAACCTAAAATCAAAAAACCTCCCGAGAATACAAAAAAGCTCTTCAAGTAATCAGGATCGGATAGAAAGGAAGAATTGCTGATTAAGGGGAAAATATACCTCCAATCAACATTTTGAAAGGAAGTCGAGAAAAAGAACAAAATGATCGGAACATTAAGAAATCCGATTAACACGCCAGTTCTAAAGATGGATTGGATACCTTTAATGGCAATATAGGTTGAAATAACTAAGAATAAAAACATAATAGCCCAAAGCGGAGTGCTTGAAAGGAACACGATCGTCATGATCTCTCCTAAAGTTCTCACTATGACGATGCATGTCATCAGAAAATATACACCTATTGGAAGTAAGAATAAGAATGGCATTCCTTTTCCGATTCCTAAATATAGACTGACGACATCCTTGGTCCCTATATATCCAAGACCTTTCATATAAATGGAGATTGCTATAATATGCACGGTAAAGCCGAGTAGGATTGGGATCCAGTGTCCGTCCTCCGTACTATTGATAATATCTCCAGGATAAATAAAGAAGATAAGACCAACATGGGTAATAAAATATATTAATGTGACTTGCCAGGTTCTATCCATGAGTTATTTCATCCTTTTCTTTCGAGAAGCTGACATAAGGAATCCCGTAGGTATGCAAACTAGCTAAATAAGCGCTAATCAATAAAAGCCCCTCTAAGATTCCGAGAAGACCGTAAATGGCCGCCATTACAACAATGAGATATTTCGATATTCGAAGGGCAAGTGATTGTTGTAACCCCACGACAGTTGAGTTTGCGATTGAGGTCGCCGCAAGAATGATTATGAGCAGATTGCTAACTAATTTTGCTTGCACGGCAGCTTGCCCTAAGATGATTCCACCCACCATAGTTATCGTGGGTCCAATATTTTTCGGCAATCGGACACTGGCTTCGAGGATCAACTCAAGAATGATGAGCATGAGGAAGATCTCGATGAATGCTGGATAAGGGATGCCTATCCGGGTTTGGGCGATCGATAAGGCCATTTCTATTCGGAGAACCTCAGGGTTGACGGAGACGAGTGCGACATATAAGCCTGGTAAAATCAGGGTTGCATAAGCGCCGATGACACGTAAAACGCGTAAAAATAACATCAATGGCAGAGGTAAATTTCGATCGCTATCTAGACAGAAGACATCCCAAAACAGACCTGGAACAATTAATGCAATTGGGAGCCTGTCTACAAACAGAATGGCTCGGCCTTTTCTTAGGAAATTTGCGGCCTCTTGAGGCAGCTCCGTTTGATTGAATTTCGAGATCATGATCCATGAGGGAGACTCCATTATTTTTTTAGATAGCTGCTGCAGGTTTTCAATTTGTTTATTCTTGTTTTTTTCGATTTGATTCACGAGCTTATGAATGAATTCCATGTTCGTGCGACCTTCATAATAAATGAGCGAGAGCTTCGTGGTTTCTTCGTTACCGATTAAATAAGATTTTACCTTAATGTTGTCAGAGAGAATGTGTTTCCGTACGATTCCGATATTGGATTGGATATCCTCGGTAAAAGAGTTTAGTGACCCCTGAAATACATTTTCATTTATGGAGGATTCTATAGCTCGGTTAAGCGGCTTTGGTGTGGGGTCCATTATGATATAGGACTCGTCATTCTCGAAGTAGATTAGGAGTTTACCTTGAATGATTTTAGAAAGGGCTTCTTTGGTATCAGCATCACTCTTTACTTCTCCTAGTTCGTTTTTTAGTTCATCCAACGTGATTTTGGTTTCTTTGAATGCATGGATATATCTTGTATACTTAATTTCGTAACTGCCAAATCAATTAATGAATAAAAGCCCAATAATACGATCGGGGTGTCGGATAGTGTTTCTTGGAGATTGAAAAAATCATCGTTATCAGAAAACTTGTCACTTAGATTCCGAAGTAATGTGTTCATAGAATGCTCACCCTTTTCAAGATAATGGATATAAGGAGTATCCCCTTGTAGTGTAATAGTATACAAGGTCGTGAAAAATATAAAAGCTGTGAACCCTTATTAAATAAGGATTCACAGCTTTAATTATGACCATATTTATCTTTAGAAAATGCCTTCATCCCAAAGAGCTTAAAAGCTGCTTTAGGGGGATTTGAAAGGCAAATCGGCTGCCTTCGTCACTCGAATCTACCATCCAAACCTTTCCACCCATTTGCTCAGCCAGCCGCTTGCAGATAGCTAATCCCAAACCTGCGCCGCCATATTTGACGGAAGTATCTACATCGTGAATTTGGGAGAAAGCTCGGAATAAGTGATCCTTCTGATCCTTGGGTATGCCAACACCCGTATCCTTCACTTCGATTGTTAAATCTACTGTATCCCCATCAGCTAGTCTCATTCGTACTGCAACGCCGATTTCCCCTTGCTCGGTGAATTTAAGCGAGTTTCCGATCAGATTGGATAAGATCTGGCGTATTTTATTGCTATCTCCAATGAGAATAGTATCAGCACCGGATTCAAACTCAGCATACAATCGCAAATCCTTTCGCTCGGATTCCTCAGTGAATGTTTGTAGAACGTAGTTTACGTCATCGCGGATAAGAAATGGGCTGCTCTCCAGTTCCAGAGTATCCGCCTCGATTTTTGAATAGTCTAGAATATGATCCATTATCGAGAGTAGACTGCTGCCGCTTTTTATAATTACATCTACATATTCTTTCTGCTCGTTGGTCAAATCAGTAGAATGTAATAGGCTTGCCATGCCTAGCACTCCATTCATTGGATTACGAACTTCATGGCTAAGCACTTCTAACAGCTTAGATTTCTCCGCCAGCATCTTGGATGCTACATTTTCGGCTGATCTCAGTTGCTGAATATTTGTTTCAAGCTCCAATAGTGTAGAGAAGAAGGCGGACAAAGAAAGCAATAATTCTACATCTCTGGGTTGGTATTGATAGAATTCATGATCAAAGGCGCAGAGCGAGCCGTACATTTCTCCATCACCGGTTATGATGGGAACCCCAAGAAAAGAACATCCACCTACGAATTGTGTTGCAGCCATATCTTTAGTCAGTGCATGCGTCATATTGTTGTCAATAATCAACGGACCCTGCGCATGCTCGGTTACAAGAGCACAGTAAGAATCCTTGTTGTCAACAACAAGCCCCTCGCCAAGCATAACTTTACTGCGATTATATGCTTTTAATACGGTAGTAGAAAGGTTATCTAAATTTGCAATACAGAAGGTATTCGCCGGCATCATTTTGCTGGCCGTATCCATCACATTGGCAGCTGATTCATACAATTTATCGGAAATGACCGATAAAACGTCTATAAAATCTGTTTTTAAGATAGTGTCGTCCTCCCTTTCAAGAGATTTGATTTGTCTATTATATTCTTATAAAAGTACCACTACAACTATAGGTTTAGAATCTCTGTGGATTTAAAAAAAAGCTTGATAAAATGCTCGATATTGTTCATAATGAAACTGTGCTCGAGCACAGTCGATTCGGAGATGAACCATGAATATAACAATTAGACAAATTGCAGATAAGGCAGGCGTGTCTAGAGGAACGGTAGATCGAGTGCTCAATGGCAGGCCAGGCGTTAAGCCAGCAATCCGCGAGCGGATCCTGCTTATCGCAAATGAGTTGAACTACGTACCAAACGTGGCGGCAAAAGCATTAGCGCACAGCAAGAAACCAGTTTTGATTGGCATAGTAATGCCACCTAAGGAAATTGGCTTTTTCGACGATGTTAGGCTAGGGATTAATGATGCCGCAGCGGAACTGAAGGGTTTTGGCATTAGAGTGGAATACCGCTATGTCGACATTAATCGGTCGGAGGAGAGCGTAGAGGCTATTCGCATGTTCATTGAAGAGAAAGCTAGCGGAATTATGTACTGCGCTATGGACGATGAGGAAATTCGAGAAAGCATCGACTATGTTGTTGAACAGGGTGTGCCAGTTATAACTTTCAATTCGGATGTGGAGAATTGTAAACGCATCTGCTTTGTCGGCCAAGATCTCTATAAGAGCGGCAGAATTGCTGCAGGGCTTATGAACCTTATTCTCCCTATGAACGCTAAGGTTGCTGTCATAACGAGCACGTTGAAATTTCACGCACAACGCTCGCGATTGAAAGGATTTAAAGATGGTTTGGAGAAGCTTGGAAAACAGATTGAGATAGTGGAAGTGATTGAAGGTTACGAACGTTTCGAAGATACGCAAGTGAAGCTGCAAGCTGCTTTTGCAAACCACCCAGACATCCAAGGAATCTATATGGCAACGGGCAGTATTGAGGCTTGCATTGATATTATCAAAAAGAATAGCAGGGAAGAAAGAATTCGAATCGTGTGCAACGACTTGCAGCCAGAGGTTGAAGAGGGGATACGGCAAGGCTTGATAGATTTCACCATTATGCAAAATCCATACCAGCAAGGTTATCGTCCATTGCGTCTACTGTATGATTTCATTTTTATGCATAAGCAACCTGAGCAGGAATATTATTTCACAGAGACACAGATTTCAATATCAGAAAGCTTATAGGAGTAGCTTCTGTATTCTGCTATTTTTTGGACTAATATGTGCCCGGGCACGATAATCGAACAGGTTATTTAAACATTAATCTTATTACAAAAGGGAGGCAGTATCATGGCAGTGAGAATGGAGAAAAGGAACTACAGCATCACAGGTCCAGAGAATCAAAAGGCGCAGGATCTAGGATTGGCTACGGCCGACTGGTACGCTACACCAATCCCTCGTGCGAGAATGAAAGAATTGATGAAACGTCGGAATGGTCCAGCCATCCGCGATACGATCATCTGGTTTGGAGCACTCGCTTTATTCGGATATTTGGCTTATTTATCCTGGGGAAGCTGGTGGTCGATTCCTGCATTTCTTGCATATGGCATTCTCTATACATCTCCAGGTGATTCGAGATGGCACGAATGCGGACACGGCACAGCGTTCAAAACCCCTTGGATGAACGAGGTTATTTATCAAATAGCTTCGTTTTTTGTGCTTCGTTCGGCGACACCTTGGCGCTGGAGCCATACCCGTCATCATACAGATACCATTATTGTCGGCAGAGATCCGGAAATTGCAGCAGAGCGGCCGCCCATCTATCGTATTCTGTTAATGCAAATTTTTCACTTATATGGTGGACCAGTTGAGATCAAGCGCTTTATTCTCCATGTATTTGGCAAGCTGGATACCCCTGAGAAGGAGTATATTCCAGCTTCGCAGCAGCGAAAGACATTCTGGGAATCTCGCATTTATATGCTTATTATCTTAGGTACAATTACCGCATGCATCCTTACTGGCAGCCTATTACCTGCTATGTTTATCGTGCTTCCTTCCTTTTATGGAAATGTATTAGCCCTTTTGTTTGGCGTATCGCAGCATCTAGGTCTTTATGAAGACGTTCTGGATCACCGGCTGAACTCCCGTACAATGTATTTAAATCCTGTGTTTCGCTTCCTTTATTGGAACATGAACTACCATGTCGAACATCACATGTTTCCGATGGTCCCGTACCATGCGCTTCCCAAGCTGCATAAAGAAATGTTATATGATATTCCGACTCCACGATCAAGTCTATTTGCAGCCTTAAAAGAAGTGATAAACGCGTTGATTAAACAAAAGCATAATCCAGCATTTGTGGTTGAGAAGCCATTGCCACCGACAGCTAATCCTTATCTATACGGACCTTATTATCCAGACAAAGATCAGAGGAGTGAGCAGATATGAGCACAGAAAATTGGATTGAAGCCTGCACGTCAGAGGATGTAGAGGTGGAGGATGTCATTCGCTTCGACCACGGTGATCGAACCTTTGCGATTTATCGTACTGAGAAAGGCGACTATTATGCTTCTGATGGTTATTGCACCCATGAACGATTTCATTTATCAAAAGGCCTCGTCATCGGCAATATAATTGAATGTCCCAAGCATAACGGAAGATTTGATATCCCCACAGGCAAAGCTAAGAAAGTGCCGGTCTGCATTGATTTACGGACTTATCCAGTCAAACTGGAAGGCGGGAAAGTATTCATTAATGTGGAATAAAGCATTATTTTGTTTAACAAATTAATGGGAGGGTTGTTTGAGGATGAGTCGTTATAAAGCCGAGCTCGTAGTGAAAGAAGGATTTAACACAATAGAATTAAGTGATGCAGGGTTAGAGGCAACTGCTATTATTGTACCTGAGGTCGGAAATAATCTTGTTCATTTCACAATCAATGGAATTCATGTCATTATGCCACCAGAGAGTTTACATGAACTAGTAGACGGATCAAACGGTTACTTCAAATATGGAACGCCGATACTTTTCCCTCCTAATCGAGTGAAAAACGGCAGCTTTTCCTATAAGGGACAAAGCTATCAGCTGCCTTTGAATGAGCCGCCAAGTCATCATTTGCATGGTGAAATTAGCTGTAGACCTTGGGAGGTCATGGAATTCGGAGCATCGGATGAGCAGGGAGCATTCGTTACTAGTCGGTTCCAGTTTGCTGCTCACAGTGAAATTATCGCCTATTTTCCACATATGCTTACGTTTATTATCACTTATAGGCTTTATGAAGGGAGTCTGATCTGTAGTGGATCCATTTATAACGAAGGGAGTGAAGAATCACCCTTTGCATTTGGACTTCATCCTTACTTCTATGTACCCTTCGATACCAACGATGAGATTGTGCTCCAAATACCAGCTGCTGCAGAGTGGCCTATCACTAATCAATCTTTTGTGCTTGGTGAGCCAACAATTACGACATTCAGCGAAAGCTTAAATGAAGGCATAGCTATCTCGGATTATGCTAAGCTTGGATGTTCACTCGTTAATCTGCAGGACGAAGATCGTACCTGTTATATAGAAATGAGAAATCGTAATTATAAGATTGCTTATCAAATAGACCCGATATTCCCGTTTATCCTTATGTTTCGACCTGATTGGGCTTCGGCTTTTTCACTGGAGCCTTACACCTACTTGACGGATGGATTCAATCTTCCTTACGATCATAGTGTGACAGGGGTTAAAGGCATCCTGCCAGGAGAAGTGATTTATTTTACGAATCGTTTATGGATTGAATAATATATGCAATTACGGAGAGATGAGGAATAAATATGAGAATCGATGCCCATCAGCATTATTGGCAGCTTAGCCGCGGCGATTATGGATGGCTTACGCCAGAAGCAGGTGATCTGCACCAAGATTATTTGCCTAAACAATTAGCTCCATTGCTGCAGCAGCACAATATAGATAAATCGATTGTGGTTCAAGCTGCATCAACGATTGCTGAAACGGAGTTTCTTCTTGAGCTATGCCAACAGGAGATTAATTTGGCCGGTGTTGTCGGATGGCTGGATTTAGAAAGCGAGAATTTCGCTGAGCAGCTTAGACGTCTTATGCATAATCCCTACTTTATTGGTGTGAGGCCTAGCTTTAGAAAGAATGAGCGGGGAGAGTTTATTCTAAACCAGAGGATTATAGATTCGCTGGAGCTATTGGCTGAGCGGAATATTCCTATAGATCTTCTAATTGAATCGCAGCAATTGGTGCAAATAACCGATATTATTAAATCAATTCCACAGCTGCGAGCGGTGCTTAACCATTTAGGAAATCCTGCCATGGGTGATAATAAATCAGACGTTTGGTGGAATGATCTCGAAGGGATTTCGAAGCTTGAGAATGTATATTGCAAGCTATCTGGAATGGTAACACGTATCATTGGAGAGCAGGATCCTGCTGCCAGCTTACAGCCCTACGTCCAGCACGTGTTGAATTGCTTCGGCACGGAACGAGTAATGTATGGTAGTGACTGGCCTGTATGTCTGCTAGCTTGCAGCTATGAAGAAACTATAAATGTACTCTATAAAACACTTCCCAATCTCAGCGAAAAACAGCTTAATCAAATTTTTGGCTTAAATGCGGAGCGCTTTTATAGGTTATAACTAGTTTAATATTACTTCTTAGAATGTTTTACACTTAATCGGGGAAAATAAAGGGGACTTAGCATTACATTGGTAGGTGGTGTAGTTCATTGGTTCTTACAGTATTTATAAGTTTATCTTTATTACTCGCGCTAATTGCCGGATTCGCTGTGAGAACCCTTCACTTTTTAGAAGTTATATTTACGTTTTCGATCAGCATTTTTTTGCACCTGTTCTACTTCACCATTGCTTCAATCAACTACAACGTTTTTTCCGCCTCAACACAATTGGGGTTATTTTGCTGTTTTATAATCTGGGGGTTTGTTACGGTACCTTCTGTTGTTTTTATCACAAGGGGCATTGGCTTATGGCAAGGTAGTTACAGGTGGAAACTGCTTGTTTGGCTAGGTAGTACGGCTTTGCAACTGGGAATGGAAGGATTGGCAGTGAAAGGGAAAGTAATTATATATCACAATTGGTCTATTTCTTCATCGTTTTCAGTGTGGATTGTGTTTTTAGCTGTATTGCTTTTTCTTGTGTATTTATATCGTAATCAACTCCGCAAGGAGGTGAGGATTCCGTGATATTGTATCTGCCTGAACGATTCGATACTAATGAATGGTATATCATCATAATCTGGCTTGTGGTGATTAGTTGTATTTGGATGCTGCCAAGGAGATTTCCGCCAACGATTGGATTGCTTTATGCTCTCATCCCCCTCATATTGGCAAAATTGTTCGATACGATCTTGATATTTCCTCCTTTCGAGCAATATTATATGAATGATATTAAGGGAGTGGAATTATTCGACCTGCTGTTATACTTCACTTACCCATGCATCGGATATTTGTCCTTATATGCGTATGATCGGTTTCATCCCAAATCAGTCGGAACCGTTGCGATACTTATCCTTACGTCACTGTTCGCCGTATTTTTCGAATGGGTATCTGCAAAAGCAGGCTTGTATCATTATACCGGCTGGAAAGTTTACTACTCGCTTCCTATATATTTTTTCATGCAAAGTTTGTATGTCATCATGTACGAGTGCATAAAAAGAGAGTACACTCGTACCAAACTATAGTCTTGGAGAACATTGTCAGATTAATTCAATATTTATGATTGTAAAGGCTTCCAATAAATTTGAATACAATCCATCTCAACCTCACCGGAATGTGCGATATATTGGAGGGTATTAACACCTTCGTTTAATGAAACGAGCAGGAGGCCCAAAGAAGCTGAACATAGTTATTATTCGGTAAAAGGCAAATTTCTATTTGACAAATCAGAGAAAATATTTTAGTATACATGCTATAGCATGCAATATAATTCTTATAGAGAAGAGGAGCTTATATAAACAAAAATAATCTGGAATTATATAATTTCACTGGTTTCCTTGTTCATCGTACAGATGTGAAAATGACTAATTTTTTCACGAAAAAGCTTAAACAATATGAAGTAACTCCTGAACAATGGGGTATTATCAGTGTTCTTGATGAGGAAAGAGCAACGAGCCAGAAAGAGCTTGCTGAAGCCATTGACAGAGATCAAACTACTGTTGTAAGGATGATCTACTCACTTGAAAAAAAAGGAATAGTGAAAAGAATTCAGAATGATTCTGACAGACGTTCCCATAACTTGTTCCTTAGCGATAAAGGGATGGGTCTCAAAACAAAACTTTTGCCGGTTGTAATGGCAGCTCATGATCATGTTACCAAAAATTTGAGTAAGGATGAACTTCTAGAGCTGCATGTGCTCCTTGGCAAACTGTATTCAAACGTAAAAGATGAGTAAATGAGACTACATTAGCACTCATAAATGGAGCCAAATTTAAATATCTATTTGCGATCAAAACCTCCTATTTATATGCTATAGCATGTAAAAACCGAATTTACAAAACTAGAAAGAGAGTGATTACGATTATGTTAATTATTATTTTAAAAGTTATAGTCGGCATTTTTTTCATGATTACAGGAACGAGAATAATCACTGGAAAAATGGCAAAGGAGTTCAGCCGATTTGGCCTTCCATCCGTATTCAATTTCTTAACTGGATTTATTGAAATTTTATGCTCTTTTGGAATGATATTGGGAATATGGTTTCCTATCGCAGCCATGTTATCCGGATTTCTCTTAGGAGCGACGATGCTGGCTGCAGCCTTTATTCTGCTTGTGGTCGCACGTGATCCGTTTAAAAAAGCAATACCATCTATAATACTATGTCTGCTGTCTTTAACGATTGCCACTTTATCATTTTGATTTCTGATTCGAAAGTCGAACCTTGGCTTCTTCCAGCCATATAAAGACATTATAAAGACTTTTCTTATAAATAAGTACGAAGAAAATACACACTATCGAACATATTACACAAGTGAAGTGCACTATTTCGAAAATCGTATTCTATTCAATTCTGCTTGAACATGACATGATCAGAGAAAGGAGGCAATAATTGGTAAAGGTAAACAGATTTCGTGAATAAGCTTGAATTCTATTAAGTGGATCATCCTTCTAAGTTGATTTAGCCATTTTTTCAAGCATTCCCAACACTATTTTTCGTTCAATTATGGGAAGATTTGTAAGATTAAGTAGAATAGCAATAATTTTTTCTTTCTCATCATTGGAAAATATATATTGATTATTAAAATGAAGGTCGGCTGAACGAATTATGCTAATGATTTGTGCTTGAAGATCCTCTGTATTGTTTTCCTCATCGGAATAACCAATTAGATAATCGACAGAAACATTGAAGAACTGAGCTATTTGTTTAAGACGAGCTTCTCTCGGAAGGGATCTTGCGCCAGATTCATAACCTGCAATTGTTGTGCGGGGGATATCCAGTTTTTTGGATAGCTCTTCCTGTGAAAGCTTTTTTCCTAAACGAAGTTCCTTTAATTTTGTTGAAAATATTCTCATTTGTTACACCTCTAGTTTTGAGATACATCATAAATCATCAACTACAAGAATATCAGAAAGAATTTGAAAATGCGAATAAAAATCATAGGATTCGATGAAAATTCGTGGGGGTTTTAAGGAATGGGGAACAGATTGAATAGGATTGTATTACTGGGGATGTTGATTGCATTTCATGTTTTATTAAATACAACTCCCGCTAGAGCGGCAGAAAGTTTAACGAATCAAGAAACACCAAGCAAGAGCAACGAAGAGCGGAAGGGGGAAATTGACAGGTACATCCAGAATCAATTGCAAAGAAATCAGATTCCAGGACTTGCCGTTGCTCTGGTTATGGATGGAGCGATTAGTTACACAAAGGGTTATGGATTTTCTGACAAAGCGACCCAGAGTAAGGTTACTTCGAAGACCTTATTTGAATTGGGTTCTGTGAGCAAAGCCTATACGGCACTTGCAGTTCTTAAACTTCAAGAAGAAGGGAAAATAAAGCTTGATGATCCCATTACCCAATACATTCCTTCGTTTCATCCAACTTACAATAACAAACGAGCTACAATAACGATCGATCAATTACTCCATCATACGAGTGGGATTCCGTTTACTACGATCGGTGACTTTTACCCTTCTTCCACAGACAATGCTTTAGAGAATACGGTGGATATCTGGTCTGAAATGTCACTGGAATCTACGCCTGGCAGTATATATGAGTACTCAACCACGAATTACACAGTTCTTGGCTTAATGATTCAGTATGTTTCTGGTGTGACATATGAGCAGTACATCCAAGATCACATATTAATGCCGCTCGGATTAAAAAATACATATGTCGGTAAAGAAAATGCGATGCAAGCACTTATGGCAACAGGATATAAATTGGGATTTCTTAAACCACATAAATTTGATGCTCCTGTATTCCGTGCAAACTCTCCAGGAGGTTATATCATCTCCAGTGCAGATGATATGGTTATTTGGATGGAATATCAGCTTGGAATTCTGGCTTCCAAAGCCATTAAAACAGAATTATTTACGGAAACCCATCAAAATGGTTCACCTGTAGCACCTTTTTATGCTCTTGGTTGGTACAAAGATACGATGCGCAATGAGGTTTTCCATGGTGGGGCTAATCCGGCATTTTCCTCCTTCGTCTTGCTGCGGCCCAATGAAAAAACAGGAATAGCGGTTATGGCCAATGTAAGCTCCGAATATACCGAGGTGATAGCACGTGGCTTGGATTCCATACTCAACTCGAAAGAGCCGGTTAATGAACCTCTTGCTGTTAACCCATTACTAGCCGCTATTAAACAGCTGGATGTCTTTTCATATGCTCTAATTGCTGTTGAGATAGGTTTGAGCATTTTCATAGTTATTCTGGTCGTATTAGCCATTCGACAAATTAATTTTAAAAAAAGAGCGCTTATCCCTATTGTACGAAGACTGTTGATACTCTCGGTTTTTGCCGTTTTATGTATAGGATTAATACTTGCTGTTTATTACATTTATCAAAAAGCTACAGTTATGGACTTACCCATAAGTTTCGTGCTTATTTGGGGTCCGACAAGCTTTCCAATGGCGCTTTATTCAAGTCTTCTCTTCTTAATTCTTATGTTTAGCTATGTAATATTGACCTTCCTATATCCCAAATTAAACGACAAGCAATATTTTTCATTGATCTCTTTGAGTGTTCTTGGAGGTTTTGGTAATGCAGCCATTATTTTTTGTCTGATCCAAGCTTTGAATAGCAAAGAGATCTTCAGGAAAGACCTGATGCTTTATTTTTTCTTAAGTATGGTCGTATATGTCATTTGTCAAAGATTCGGCCGAAATAAACTGATTAAGATCACGAACCATGCTGTTTATGAGCGGAGAAAGCAGATCATTCATACAATTGCAGACGCATCTTTCGAAAAATTAGAGAAAATTGAGAAGGGCAAAATTCATACGGTACTAAATAATGATACCGAAGTCATCAGTAACTTTGCAGGAATGTTTATTGGTGTAACGGTTAATATGGTTACCCTGATATTTTGTTTTGTTTACTTGGGATTGGTCAGCTTAAGCGGATTGCTATTGTCGATTGTTGCCATTTTTACTGCTGGTGGTCTTTATTTCTACGTTGGGAAAGAAGCCCGAAAGTTTATGGAGAAGAATAGGGATGTACAAGACACTTTTTTTAAATTTATCGGCGATTTAATTTATGGGATTAAGGAGCTGCAGCTTAACAGGAAAAAACGAGCTCATTTTACCGAAGATATGACTGGCAGTGTCAGGGAATATAGGGATACGAATGTAGCCGGCCAATCCAAATTTACTAGTGTAATCATAATCGGTGAATTATTGTTTGTAATGGTTTTGGGAACCGTAGTATTCCTGTTTCCCCTTCTGTTTAAAGAAATTAGCAAAGCGCATTTAATGGAATATGCATTTGTCTTTCTCTACATGACTGGGCCTGTCAATGGAGTATTGAATGCGATTCCTGCCGTAATTCAGTATCGAATCAGTTGGAAACGTATGAACCTTATTTTGCAAGAAATTGAGAATTTCTCGACAGATATACCAGCGGAGATAGTACAGTTTGGGCGAAGCTTAGCTCTGAGATTGGAAAAGGTAGAGTATCATTACGAAATGGAAGGAGAATCTTCCTTTGCACTCGGGCCTATTTCCTTCGAATGCCACTCAGGAGAGATTGTTTTTATTACTGGTGGAAATGGCAGCGGCAAATCTACCTTAGCTAAGCTGCTCACAGGTTTATATACACCTCAGAGTGGAAAAGTCACCATTAACGGAATAGATGTGCGTCCTGCCCAGCTCAGCCAGTTATACTCTGCCATTTTCAATGATTTTTATTTATTTAAAAAATTGTACGGTTTTCAAGAAAAAGATTATCAAGAGATTGCGGATGAATTATTGCGGGTTTTGGATTTGGATGGAAAGATCTCTATCGAGAATGCAGAATTCAGTACCTTGAATTTATCGACGGGGCAAAGAAAGCGATTGGCTTTATTGATCAGCAGACTTGAGAATAAACCTCTGCTTTTGTTTGACGAATGGGCCGCAGATCAGGATCCGGAGTATCGCAGGTTCTTCTACGAAACCCTTTTACCTGAAATGAAGCAGCAAGGAGCCTGTATTATTGCAATAACCCATGACGATCGCTATTATCATTTAGCAGATAAAGTGATCAAGCTGGAAATGGGCAAAATTGAAAGCATAGTAGAGAATAAGCCAAGTATCGCTGTATGAGTTTTGGTATTCAATCCAGGGAAAGGAAGATGGACTCATGCACAGAATGAAGGTTTTCTGTCTTCCATACGCAGGAGGATCAGCCGCAATTTACAGCCGTTGGAAAAAACCATTGGAAGATATTGCAGACATAATACCTATTGAGTTAGCTGGAAGAGGAAGGCGAATTCAAGAAACGGTATACGATTCCATGATCGATACGGTTGCTGATGCCTATTCCATAATTTCCAAGCAGATAGATGATAAGCCCTATGCACTATTCGGTCATAGCATGGGTGGCGCCATTGCTTATGAGGTTACTCATTCTCTCATGCAAAACGGACATAGGAGCCCGGAGGTTGTTTTTTTCTCAGGAAGATCGGCTCCACATATGAAGAAAGAGCTTGAAAAAAATGTACATTTATATGGAGATAATGAGTTTATTGAGGAAATACTCCAGCTCGGCGGAACCCCCAAACAATTATTCGAGGAAGAGGAGCTTAAGAAGTTATTTATGCCTCTCCTAAGAGCGGACTATAGGATAGTGGAAACGTATCAGTATAAAGAGAAGGCCAATAGGCTAAATAGTAAGGTTTGTGTGTTTTATGGTTTAAAGGATGAAACAACTGTAGGTGGGATGGAAGAATGGAACAAACATACAAAGCTGCCTTGCCGTTTGTTTGGATTTGAAGGTGGACATTTTTTTATTCATGAAGATATGGACAAAGTATTGGGCATAATTCGGGATTGTCTGGAATTTAAGTCCATACATGGAGTCTGAGGGGGAGGCTGACCGAAATGATTGCAGTAGAAAAGCTCGATAAAAGCAATGTGGAGGATCTATTATCTTTAACCTTGACCCAGGAAGGTATTCTTTACCACTATCTAACTGCAAATGAGAAAGATCCTTATTTTGAACAGCTTTGCATTCATCTAACAGGTGATATTCGACCGAATTTAATTAAAGAAGCCTGGGCACGAGTGTCTCGATCAAATGAAATGCTTCGCACTATATTTCGCTGGAAAGGCCTTGAAAAGCCAGTTCAGATTGTATTGAAGCAATACGAGATTCCAATCACAATTCTAGAGCTTGGACTGGTAAATCATGCAGCTGAACGTGATAGCATACGATTAAGTATGCTGGAACAGGATCGAAAAAAAGGACTCGATATATCTAAAGCACCATTTCGAATTACACTCTGTAATTTTGGAGGCAAAAGCTGTGAGCTGCTTATCAGTCATCATCATATATTGTATGACGGCTGGAGTGGTGGCATCCTTATTAAAGAGCTATTGGAGCAATATGAAGGTTTATTGAGCGGGTATAAGGTCCAGATTTCTCCGAAGATGAAATTTAAACCGTTCGTTAAGTGGTCCAGGAGCGGAGATAAACAAAAACAAGCTGAATTCTGGAAAAACTACCTAGTTGGATTTGATACAAGAACAACATTGCCTGTTTTGAGAGAATCGGATGAAACCATTGAAGAGGGAGGAGAATGGAATCTGGTTTTTCCGAAAGAGCTCCAAACAGAGATGCATCGATTTACAATTAGAAATGAAATAACAATCGCCATGTTATTATATACGGCTTGGGGAATTGTTTTACAGAAATATACTCGATCCAATGATGTGGTTTTTGGCACAACAGTCTCTGGCAGACCTCCCGGGTTAGAAGGGATTGATCAGGCAGTAGGTTTGTTCATTCAAACCGTTCCCTTAAGGGTGAAAGGCTCTCCAGATATACATATTTCCAATCTGCTCCAGGATGTGAAGAAAGGGTTAAAAGAAAGGGAGGAATTTGAGCGAACTTCTCTGGTTGATTTGTTTCAGTTCAGTGGTTTCGGTTCTGGTGAAAGCCTTTTTGATACAGTTGTTATAATCGAGAATTATCCTTTGGACGAACGGCTTAAGAAAGCTTCGGGAGGATTGGTTATTGATCAATATGAAGCCTTCGAAAGAACGCATTATGATTTGACTTTAACGGTTCTCATGAAGGAAGCGCTGCAAATAAGGTGGACCTATAACAAGGAATGTTTCGATCTTAATGCCATTCAAAGATTAGGACGACACTTGCATGAAGTAGTCCATGAAATGGTAAGAGCCCCGGATACTGCATTGAAAAATGTCCGTATGCTGGGGCTTGATGAAGCAACGGTCTTATTGAATGAGCAGCTTCAGTTCAAAGCGGAGTATCCGTATAACTTGGGGCTTCATGAATGGTTTGAGCTGCAGGTTGAAAGGTCACCCGAAAATACGGCGATTGAGTTTGGAAACCAGAAGATGTCTTACCGTCTGCTAAATGAGAAATCCAATCAGCTGGCGTGGCTATTAATAAATAAAGGTGTTGTTGAAAATCAAATCGTTGGAGTTATGGTCGAGCGCTCCATTGAGATGATTGTGGGCATTCTTGCCATTGTAAAGGCAGGTGGCGCCTATGTGCCAATCGATCCCAATTACCCTCCTGAAAGAGTTAGCTATCTGCTTCGTCAAGCCGGAATATCCTTACTGCTAAGTCAATCCAAATGGCTGGATATCATTCAGTCAAACAAGCTTGCAGATCTTGAAATTCTGCCATTGGACCAAATACTCCCAGAGCTTAATACTTCTATCGATAATCTCAAATTCCCCTATGATCCTGAACGATTGCTTTATGTGCTGTACACTTCCGGTTCAACAGGACAGCCAAAAGGAGTCATGGTCCATACACACTCCTTTGTCAATTTATTGCAATGGTTTACATCCGAATTCCAACTCGATGAAGCGGACCGGCTGCTGCTCATTGCGCCAACCAGCTTCGATCTTGCTCAGAAAAATCTGTTTAGTCCACTAATCACCGGAGGTACGCTCGTCATTTATAAACCAGGTGTTTATGATTACAAGCTGATGTCAGCCGTAATTGAACAGCAACAGATCACACGTATAAATTGTGCACCGAGTGCGTTCTATCCTTTAATTGATTTTAACTTATCGAGCGGTTTTACCAAATTAAGCAGTATTCGAACGGTTTTCCTCGGAGGCGAACCCATTCAGGTGAATAAACTTATTCCATGGACTAATTCATTGACCTGCCAAGCAGAAATTGCCAATACATATGGTCCAACAGAATGTACGGATATCGCAACCTTTTATCGGATAGCTTCCAAGGATATTAGAACTGGAATGTCTATCCCAATTGGAAAACCAATTGCTAATGCGGAAGCATATGTGTTGGATGACGATGGCAATTTGCTGCCCAGAGGCCTAGTAGGCGAGTTATATATTGGAGGAGTAGGGTTAGCAAAGGGTTATTATGCTGCCGATCATTTAACGGAAGAAAGATTTGTTTTTGGCAATGTGGGCATTCATAAGCAAGAAATGAAGCTGTATCGGACTGGTGATCTTGTACGATGGGGAAAGGACGGGAATCTCGAGTATCTGGGCAGATCAGATCATCAAGCTAAGATAAGGGGGTTTAGAGTTGAGCCCTCCGAGATCGAAAATCAGCTTTTGCAGCATCCTATTGTTCTCGAGGCTGTTGTCTTGGAGAGACTTAATGATCGTGGAGATGCAGCATTGTGTGCTTATATAATAACGAATCAACCAATTGGAGCGGAATCTGTCAAAAACTTTCTGCTTGATCGGTTACCGGGATACATGGTTCCCGAGGATATAGTATTTATGTCATCCTTCCCGCTTTCACCCAATGGAAAGCTGGACAGGAAATCGCTTGCTGAACCAGATGCATCGCGCTATATTGCCTCCTCGGCAGAAATGGATACGGATGTGGCTAACCAGACGGAAATTGAATTAAGTGAAATATGGAAAAAGGTTTTGGCTCATGATCGTTTTGGACTGAATGATCCATTCTTTGAAGTCGGGGGTAATTCCATTTCACTTATGCAGCTGCATGCTTTGGTAGAAAGAGTTTATCCGGACCATATTCAAATAACGGATTTGTTTACTTATGCGACTATTAGTAAGCTTGCCGTATTCATTGATTCAAAGGTGAAATATAGAGATGTGATGCTGCAGGGGCTGGAATTTCCGCTTTTGAACGATCTCGATTCTAACTCAAAACAGCACAAAGGTGCGGCAATTGGGTTTCATATGACAGTGGAACAGAGGGAGTACGTTAAAGCTATTGCAGCTTCACATTCCATAGTTCCTGAGAGCTTTTTTATATCCATATTCGTATTTCTATTATCCGAAATATCGGAAAAGTCGACCATTCCTATGAACTCATTACTAAGAGTATCGGTGGATCAATTGCAACAAGAAGCTCTAAGGCTGCAATCCTATTCGGTAGACCTAACTGGAATTACGAATTTCGAGTCGTTGTATGAGCTAATATCGAGGTTTCAGAAAACTGGAGAGTCTTTGGATTGTGACTTTGTTCAATTTAAAAGGGATGCTTCCAAAGATTTTCGACTCGTTCCGCTTTTTTTTACAAGTGAGGCAGCAAGCATTCTTTTACCGATTAAGCAATGGTTTGATCTGCGTATTGAAATGGGAGCTTCTATAACCGGCTACGATTTTGTTTTTACCTACAATGAAGAGAAATTAAGTCATGCTGCTGTTAGGGATCTGACAAATCGTTACATTCAGTTAATAGAAAGCATACTTTCTTACTCAAAATAAAGATGGGGTGGCGGAATAATGAGTAAATTAGCAGTAGTATTCCCAGGTCAAGGATCACAATATATGGGAATGGGACGTAAATGGTATGAGAATAATCTTACGGCCAAACAATACTTCGAAGAAGCAAGTACCCGATTGGGATTTGATTTGAGAAAGCTTTGTTTGGAAGGGGATTTGGAGGAACTAACAAAGACGGAAAATACGCAGCCCGCTATTCTCACTGTAAGTATGATCGCATTTCGCTTGCTTTTAGAAGAAACAGGTGCGGTACCATATGTCTTGGCGGGACATAGTCTGGGTGAAATTACAGCCTTAACGGCTGCGGGAGGAATATCCTTCAGTGATGCAGTATATTTGGTTCATCATAGAGGCAAATACATGCAGGAAGCTGTTTTTCCGGGAATGGGAGCTATGTCAGCCATTAATGGACTGATGAAAGATCAAGTGGAAGAAATTTGTTTCAACGTTTCGAGGCAGTGTGGTGTCGTAGTGCCTTCAAATTATAATACTGCAGATCAGATTGTTATTTCGGGAGAACGTGATGCAGTTTCTGAAGCAGAGGTACAGCTTACCCGCATGGGAGCTATTGTTATTCCATTAAAAGTTAGTGCTCCCTTCCATAGTCCACTCATGAGTTCGGCATCTGATCAATTATTCGAGCATTTAAAGAGCATTCACTTTAAGCAATTGCGTTACCCGGTATTATCGAATGCAACAGGAGAGTTGTATAAGAGCGAGCTGGAGATAGCTTCCATGCTGACTAAACAGCTAACCGAACCGGTTCTCTGGACGGAATGTATGAAACGGATGGAAGAGTTTGGGGTGGATGTCGTTATAGAAGCAGGCCCACAGGGAGTATTAACGCATTTTATGAAGAAAAGTATGGCAAAACAAAGTGTTTTCGCTATGGACAAAGAAGAGTTATCGACAATTGTTAAAAGTTTGGAGACTAAACCAAGTTCGAATAAAGCCACAATAATCAAGCCTAAGACAAATCTTGTAACTAAATGTATAGCTATAACCGTATGTACAAGGAATAGAAATTGGGACAATGATGAATATCAGAAAGGAGTCGTGGAGCCGTACAGAAAGGTTCAGAAAATACAAGATGAGCTGGACCGTACTGGGGGAGAACCGACGATAGCTCAGATGAAGGAAGCTTTAGAAATGCTGAGCTCCGTTTTCGAGACAAAGAAGGTTCCACTGGAAGAAAGATTAGAACGTTATCAGCAGGTTTTTAATGAAACGGGAACCCGCGATTTATTTCCGGATTTTGACCCTATCGGCGCGAGTGTGGGAGGGTGATGCAGTTTGTTGGAATTTACTAAGTTCTCCAAGACGCAAATACCGTCTCCGAATAAAATTCAAATTATCGAAGAAAACGCTGAAATCAGCAATGAAAAGGATATTGCTATTATTGGTCTTGCCTTGCAGTTTTCATCAGCCGAGACACCTGAGCAATATTGGAATGGCATATGCAATAAAACGGATTTTGTAACGAAAATGTCTAGTGAACGTTTAAAAGATACAAAAAAGACTTTGGCTATCCTGAATTATTCCGCTGAAGGCATTGAAGATGGGGAGGCCGCTTATTTAAATGAAATAGATAAATTCGATTATGCTTTTTTTCGGATTTCTCCTAGAGAAGCTGCGCTCATGGACCCCAATCAGCGTCTTTTTCTGCAAAATGCTTGGCATGCCGTCGAAAATGCAGGATACGGAAATAAGCAGTTATATGGAAGCAGAACGGGTATCTTTATCGGTCACGGTGCGGAGTCGGAATATAAGCAATTGATTTCTGCTTTAGAGCCTTCTGCATTGGCACAGGCTGTTCCCGGTAATGTAAAACCGATAATTGCCGGAAGGCTTGCTTATATTCTTGACTTACATGGGCCGAATATGCTTGTGGATACGACTTGTTCCTCATCCCTTGTTGCTGTTCATTTAGCTTGCAAAAGCTTGCTTGGCGGTGAATGTGACATGGCTATTGCAGGAGGTGTACAGCTGCATATAGCTCCAGTCCGGCATGCGGAAATTGGGATCGAGGCATCCGATGGGAGAGCCAGAAGCTTCGATGATCATAGTGATGGAACAGGTACAGGAGAAGGACTTGGAACTGTAATTCTCAAGCCGCTTAATGCCGCGATAAGAGACAAGGATCATATTTATGCGGTAATAAAGGGAAGTGCTGTAAACCATGATGGCAATTCGAATGGCATAACGGCACCAAACGCCCGTGCACAAGAGGATGTTATTCTACGTGCTTGGAAGGATGCGGCGATTGATCCGGAAACGATTACTCTGTGGGAAGCGCACGGAACAGGAACCAAGCTAGGAGATCCAATAGAAATCGACGGAATTAGACGTGCATTCAGTAAATACACGGATAAAAAGGGCTTCTGTGCGATTGGATCCGTTAAGAGCAATATCGGCCATCTGGACCATAGCGCGGGGATTGCCGGGTTAATAAAGGGAGTGTTGGCCTTACATCATAAAACCCTTCCGCCAGCTCTACACTTCGGCAAGCCAAACCGTAAGATTAGCTTTGAGGATTCACCAGTCTACATTAACGATCAGGAAATTCCATGGGAGACAGACCAGCTTCCGCGCAGATGCGGCATCAGTTCCTTCGGAATCAGTGGAACGAATTGCCATCTCATTCTGGAGGAAGCTCCCGCGGCAAAGACTGTCAATAGTGCAGCAGCAGCGAGTAAGCATATTCCACGTATTTTTACTCTTTCGGCTAAGAGTCAAAAATCTTTAATCGCATACATCAAATCCTTCATCGATTTTTTGAAAGCAGAAGATCTGGAAAATTCCGAAAGTGCCTTTGCAGATTTGTGTTATTCAATAAATACCGGCAGGGGGCACCTCGCTTTCAGGCTGGCTGTTATTGCTGAAAATCCCATGGAATTAGCAGCTAAATTAAGCGATACTCTCTATAATCTATTGAATGATCCAACCCATAAACTGCAAGCACCGGGTAATGTTTATTACAGTGAACATCGAGTTGTTCCGGAAGATAGGGAAGCTCTTGCTGAAGGAGAATTGACCGAACGCAAAGCCTCTCAATTAGGCAGCAACGCGTTAAAATGGATTCATCTCCTGCATAATGGATCCAACCAGTCGGAGGTTCTGGACCAAATTTGCCAGATATATATGGAAGGAGCCAGTATTGAATGGAATAGCCTTTATATTCACGAACAACGGAATAGAAGGCCTCTGCCTGTGTATCCATTTGAGCGTACCCGATGCTGGATTGAAAAGTCGGATCTTTATTCTGCGGTTCACTTAAGAAATGTCAATCTCAATCCTTTTCCATTGCTTGATTCGTATATTACCTCTACCATCGATTCGGATATTTTTCATACAGAAATGAATGTGCAGAGTAAATGGCTGTTGGACGAACACCGAATTGGAGGGAAGGCTTTTCTGGTAGGAACGGCTTACTTGGAAATAGTGTCTGAAGCTTTAAGAATCAAGCTGGGAATATCTCATATCTTAGATGTATTGGAATTTCAGGATATTGTTTTTCTGACACCGATGATTATGGTTGAAGAAGAAACCCGGGAAATACAGACCATTCTTATAAAAACAGCAACGGCTGAAACGTTACAATTTTTTACTGCAAGTCGATTAAAAGTCAACAAAGAGATACTCCCGATTGAACCAGTTAATGAATGGATTAAACATGTTGAAGGGAAAGTTGTAATAACAAAGGTTAACAAGGACAAAAAAATTAGGGTATCTGATTTATTATCAGACATTGAAGCAACTGTTATCATACCGGATTTCGAAAAATATAATGACAATACTGTCTTTGAATTTGGGCCGCGATGGAGGAATATTAGTGAAATGCACGTAGGTGATCTTGAGATAATAGCCAAGATCGAAATACCGCAAGCTTTTGTAAATGAGGTTTCCAGCTATATGCTGTATCCTCCGCTTCTGGACAATGCCTTGGCTACAATTCCGCTTATTGAAAAAGCACTTGGCTCTGACAGCAATCGTATATTCCTGCCATTCTCTTACAAAGGAATAAGGATTTTTCATCCTTTACCAGGATTATTCTATAGTCATGTGCGATTAAATGGTGAGATTACAGAGAAGTCTGAGCTGCTCAGCTTTGATGTAACTATTATGGCTTCGACAGGCGAAGTAATAGCGGAGATAGATCAGTATTCACTAAAAAAAGTGTCAAATACCTTTTGGGAAAATAAAGAGGCAACTTATTATGGCATAAAGTGGGTTGAGTATCCCCGGATATCAAATTCAAGAAACACTGGACAGGATTACAAGCAGATATGGATTGTTGGTGGAGAGAGTGAGGTTGCTGAAGAATTAAGGTTTCTAATGGAATCAAGCGGGCACTCAATTACTGTTACAAGAATAGATAAGCTGAAGATCAGGGAGACGTACATAGAAATCCCTGCCGAAGTGCAAATCATTGTTTATCTGGGAGAAGAAACGCCACCTAATTCAGACCTTTTTGAAATAAGAGATCAACTATTAAAGGGAACCGAGGCTTTTTTTCAGCTCATTAAAGCTCTCCTAGCATCAGGACTAAATCAGGTGATCCAAATAGCAATCGTATCATCGGAAGTAAATGCGGTTGACGGGCTTGAGAAGATACTTCGCCCGCAGCATGCTGCCACTTTTGGTCTAGGTAAGGTTGTACGAGAGGAATACCCCAATCTTGTATGCAGAGGCATCGATAGGGATAAGGAGACAGCCTTACATGTAATTTCAGCTGAAATCCTTGATCCATCAGAAATGTATAGCGTTGCATTCCGAAAGGGTGTCAGGTATACCGAGCAATTCAGTATTAAAAGTGTCGAAAAGATTAAT
This sequence comes from Paenibacillus psychroresistens, assembly GCF_009728935.1. Taxonomy (GTDB): domain Bacteria; phylum Bacillota; class Bacilli; order Paenibacillales; family NBRC-103111; genus Paenibacillus_AC; species Paenibacillus_AC psychroresistens. The sequence goes on from NZ_CP034235.1 coordinate 3,384,597, forward strand.
AGGAAAATAAGGCAAGGTGGAACTTATTTTATTACAGGCGGCTTAAGCGGAATTGGCCTTGAGATCGGTAAAGCCCTTGCAGCTGAACATAAAGTGAATCTTGTGCTAATTGGACGAAGAGCACTTCCCCCCAGAGGAAAATGGTCCCAGATTATAGCAGCAGGAAATGAAATGGAGCTAATAAAACGAATTCAAGGCATCTATGATATAGAGGCAAACGGTTCTCTTGTAGAGATTTATAGCGGGGACGTTGCGGACTACAATCAGCTGGAATTCATTTTTGCTTCTGCCCGGAGTAAATTTGGAAAAATCAACGGTATTATTCATAGTGCTGGAATTGCAGGAAAGGGATTTCTAATCCATAAAAGCTATGAAGAGTTAAATCAGATATGGGCACCTAAAATACTGGGAACCGTTTTTCTGGATCAGCTGTCACTAGCAGATGAGCTTGATTTTTTCATCTGTTTCTCTTCCAATACCACCTTGATGGGAATTCCGGGACAGGGAGATTACACAGCTGGAAACGCATTTCAGGATGCTTATTCGTCTTATCAGCAATTACAAGGAAGGTCGGCTTTGACCATCAATTGGCCGGCATGGAAAGAAACCGGCATGGCATTTGATCAGAATGTGTTGGAGGATACACTTTTCCGATCCTTACGGACAGTAGACGGTATACGCCACTTTTTTCAGCTGTTAGGGCAGGTTACGAATCGTTACATTGTCGGTGAAATTCTCTACGAGGGTTCCATTCATGGGAAAACCATTATGGATGCCCTAATTAAATTAGAACCAGGTATCCTAAATGAAATTGAAAAAAATAGAAGGAATCAAACCAAGCTAACAGCTCTCAGCACTTTAAGGACAAACGGGAAGAGCTCACTAATAGGCAGAAACAGCGAAAACTATTCCGCGCTGGAATATCAAATTGCCGACATCTGGAATGAAATATTGGGGTTAGCAGTCATTCATGCATACGATTCTTTTTTTGAAATTGGCGGAGATTCCATCATGGTCACTAAAATTCACAGACTATTGGATCAGCAGCATCCTGGAGTCATTACTGTAGCGGATTTATTCACCTTCACGACGATATCACAAATTGCTGCGCATATTGAAAAACAAATTAAACATCCGCACAAAGACCAAGAGTCAAATTCAGTGAAGGATAGTATTCAGGCTATCCTCGACCAACTGGTAGTAGGAAATATGGATGTAAATCAAGCATTGGCCAAGTACAATTCGATAGAAATGCACTATATTCCAAAGTAAGAAGGTGAAGTGATTTATGAAGAAAATAATCGAAATTGACTTGTTTTCTTTGATCCAAAAGTTAAATGAAGAGACTCATCAGACCATAACACCTCAAAGAGTTAAGCAGCTATTAATTGAAGTTGCCCGCATCAAAGAACTTCAAAAGTAATAGAAGTAGCTTATTTAAACAATTTAAACGTATGGGATAACAAGAGCTCAATAAGATTGCTGACATTAATTGTTATAGCGGGGGTATTGGATGAGGAAAACACTTAAATTTTTTCCAATAGTGCTTATTATTCTTGGAGCTATTGGTTGTGATTACAATACCGTTAATACAACTGTTAAGGAGGAGACGACATTATCTTATTTAATGGAGTTTGGTTATAGTGCTTATGATTTAACGAAAAAGAAGTCAATAGAAAAGTCCATCGAAAAATTTCAAGATGAGAATCCTACTATAACAATAAAATTAGAAACAGCCAGTTATGATAATTACACTACTGAATTGAATAAAAGAGTAACTGACAACAACCCACCCGATATAATTACTATGTGGGCTCAAGATGTTGCAGATTATAACGAACAGGGTTATCTAACCGACTTGAAAAAGTTTATTAAACTAGATCAATTAAATGATGAAGATTACTTTTACGATAAATTCAACGATTTATTTGTCATAGAAGGAGAGTTATTAGCTATTCCAAATCAATATAATTCAATTGGAGTTTTCTATAACAAAAAGTGGTTTGATAACGCCAATATTGGCTATCCATCGGATGAATGGACTTGGGAAGAATTCATGGAAACAGCAAAAGAGCTAAAAGCCTTTAATCAGAGTGAATATGGGGTTGTATTTCCCTTTGGCTTAGAATTTATTGAACCATTAATTATAAGTCTAGGTGGAAGCATCTTATCTCCTGACTTTTCAAAAGCAAGCGGATATCTCAACAATAAACAATCCTTGAAAGCTTTTAAATGGGTGTATGATTTAATTAAGCTGCAAAAGTTATCTCCTGTTGAGTCTAGTGGGAACTGGAGAACACCACTTCAAATGTTAACTACTAATGAAGTTGGTATGGCAATAGGTTGGTCAGCCTATTCGACTAATAATATTATTCCAGATATAACTTCAGGTATCTCAGATGAAAGGTATAGTTATGTAGCTTTGCCTCATTTTAAGGAAGGAATTCGGGTGACCTCGAGCTCTGCAACTGGTATTGGAATCTCGTCAAAATCAAAAAATGCACAAGCTTCATGGAAATTCCTTAGAAGTATCCTGCTTGATAATAATGAAATGTCACAACAATTAGCAGGTGGCAACTGGATTACACCAAAGACAGCCTATCAGGATGTACTGAAGACGAATCCAAATAAGGTGAATTACGTGAATGAATTAGACTATATAGTTCCAAATGTTAATAACAAAATCAAAGAATGGTATAACATTCATTATCAAATAAACAAAAGTGAGATGACAAACTTTATTAACAGTGATGAATCTAGTCTTCAATTATTTCTGGATGAGTTGGCTTTGAAATTAGATAAAATGCTGGACAATTTGAAAGGAGAGTAAGAGAATTTTTTCCTGAGTAAATCATAGGAGACCATTATCTTTATAAATTATTGTTTATAATATAAACATTAATTCGTTGACATGACTATAAATGAAACGTATTATAAGAGTAAGTGATTGGATTTTAGGGATAATTTAACAAAGGAGCCAATATGGAAAAGATAGCAAAAATTATTTTTGAGAATATTGTCTCTGGACAAATAGAAAGGAATCTTGGGGCAAAGCTGCTCGAAACATTAAAGAATGAAAGCGTATCACTTAACGAGAATGAGGTCCGTTCGAATTCATATGAGAACATGGCCATTGTTGGAATGTCTGCTAAATTACCAAAGGCAAACAGTTTGGATGAGTTTTGGGATAATTTGAGACATGGTGTTGATTGTATATCAGACTTTCCGGAGACTAGGCAAATGGATGTTGAACGGCTCATACAGTATACCTACATGAAGGATAAGGAGATCACGTATAGCGCTGGCGGATACCTGGATGAAATTGATAAATTTGATTATAAATTTTTTAATATTTCTCCAAAAGAAGCAAGCCTGATGGATCCGGTTCAAAGATTGTTTCTGCAAACAGCGTGGAATACCCTTGAAGATGCCGGATATGGAGGGGAAAAGCTGACTGGGAGCAGAACAGGGTTGTATGTAGGTTACAGCGGATGGCCGATGTATGGTCAATTTGTTTCTCATGTTGAGCCTGCTTCATTTGAGATATCAGTCATGGGTAATATTTCGGCGATTATTAGTAAGAGGCTTCCCCAGCTCCTGAATTTCAGAGGGCCCAGTATGCTTATTGACACTGCTTGTTCCTCTTCTCTTGTAGCGCTGCATCTCGCGACTCAAAGCATAAGAACCGGTGAATGTGACCAGGCTCTTGTTGGCGGAATTCGAATCCTTCTTATGCCAGTGGATCGAATTATTTCCTACGGTATTGAATCACAGAAACAGTCCAAGGCCAAAGCTTTTGATGAAAGTGCAGATGGGACCGTTTTAAGCGAAGGTATCGCAGCGATCCTCATTAAACCTTTAAGTAAGGCTATTAAAGAGGGGGATCATATTTACGCAGTTATAAAGGGCAGCGCTATTAATCAAGATGGAAAATCTATTGGCATCACAACGCCTAATGTTGCAGCGCAGGAAGATGTGATTCTACGTGCCTGGAAGGATGCCGAGATCGATCCACAAACCATTTCTTACATTGAAGCCATGGGTACAGCGACAAAAATTGGCGATCCTATAGAAATTGATGCGATTCAAAAAGCATTTCGAAGATATACGGATAAGAAGCAATTTTGCGCAATAGGATCTTTAAAAACCAGTATTGGACATACCGATAGTGCTGCAGGAATCGTTGCGATAATTAAGGCAGCCCTAGCTTTAAAGCACAAAGAAATTCCGCCTATGGTCCATTTTGAAAGGCCTAACCGCAACATCAATTTTGATCAGTCTCCTGTATATATTAACGATAAATTGCAGAAGTGGGTAAGTGAAGATTCGCCGAGAAGGTGTGGGGTGAGTTCATTTGGTTTTAGCGGAACTAACTGCCACGTTGTTTTGGAGGAAGCACCGGAAGCAGCTTTTGTACAGGAGAGAGCTGCAGTTGAGCCTCAAATCTTTACCTTGTCGGCAAAAAGCGAGGGCTCGTTGCTTAGACTAATTGAACGGTATACAGAATTTATAACGAATAATATTGATCTTGACCTAGCGGACGTTTGTTACACGGCTAATACAGGCCGGGGCCATTATCAACATAGACTTGCCATTATTTTTGAAGATAGAAATGATTTTATGCAGAAATTAGATTTGGCAGCCAGAGTGCCTTTTCAACAAATAAATGAGCCAGGAATGGGGATTTTGGACGAAATGTGTAAGTTGTACACTAAAGGTGCAGAAGTAGATTGGGAGAAGTTATACGAAGGTAAGAAGCGGATGAAGGTAAGATTACCTTTATATTGTTTTGAGAATCAGAGGTGTTGGATACAAAATTCTGACTTGAATAATTCTAAGGTAACGAAACCAAAAGATATACTGAAAGAAATTACTTTTAATTTCTAATATTTACCTTTTTTTCTTTTGTTCTAACATTCGAAGGAGGAGTCAGACATGAAAAAAATCATTTCAATGATAACGGTTTTAATATTATTAGTATCCATAATTGGTTGTTCTTCACCTGCAAACAAAGCTGTAGAAACACTAGTACCTGAGGAAACTTTTACACCGATTCTGAAATCAGTTTCACAAGAGTTAACTTTTTTAAATTTTGCACCTTCCAATGAGGATGGTACGAAACTTCGAGCAATTTATGATAAAGCCAAGAAGAAGTTTGAAGAAACACATCCGGATATTACGGTTATTATTAAAGATATTTCATTCAGTCAATATGCGTCGACAGTAGAAGCATTATATAAAAATGGTGGCCCTATGGATGTAATTTTAATTTTGGGAGCTGAATTGCAAGATTATGCTAAAAAGGGGATTTTAACTGATCTTAACGTTTTTACAAAAACTGGAGATATAGATTTGAATGAATTTTTTACAGGGAATCTATTAAGTCTTTCGACTAGTGATGGCAGTATATATGGAATAACCTTAAATCTCGAGCCTTCTGTTATTGGATACAATAAGGAATGGTTTGACAAGGCAAACATCCCCTATCCAAAAGATGACTGGACATGGGAGGAATTTGTTGAAATCGCTATAAAACTTCAGTCTGCAAATAGCGGCGAAGAGCTTGGAAAATATGGAGCAAGCATCCCCTTCATAATGGATCTAATTGAACCTCTTGTATTAAGCAAAGGAGGATCTCTATTGTCACCTGATGGTTTAACAGCAACTGGTTACCTGGACAGTAAGGAGAGCGTAGAAGCATTTAAATGGCTTCATGAAATAATTAAGAATAGAAACGTATCCCCAAAAATGGATAATTTTAATTCTGCAACTACAAGTCTCTTTTCTAATCAAACAGGAATGGCTATGTCATATTATAGTTTTTTTACAAATATGGACTCAAAATTAAAAACAAAGATTGGAATGGCTGGTATTCCTCACTTTAAAGATGGTATTAAAGCAAATATTGGATATGTTAGTAATATCGGGATCTCCACTAAATCAAAGAATCCTAAGCTGGCTTGGGAATTTATCAGGTTGCTTGCAATAGATGATAGTGATATTACAGAAGAATTGTTAACTAAATCTGTAGTTACATCAAGTAAGGTAATTGAAGCTGCAAATGCAATAAAAGATCCTTATTTCTCTGTTATGTATAATCAGTACAATTATGTGAAGAAAAGTGCAAACATGCTCAATAAAGACTGGAATGCATTATTACAGAATTTTATACGGACAGATGTGTTTAGTATGCTTGAATCCGATAACAAAGACCTTCAGACAGAATTAACAGCGCTTGCCAAAAAAGTTGATTTAGCTATTGCTTCAAAAGCAGAGCAAGAATAGAAAAAAACATCCAGACAATTTTATTAATTATGTATCTAATTTGAAATTGAAAGGGATATGAAACTATTATGTTAAACAGAAAGCCGCTTACAAATACCATTATTTGTAATCTTCCAAATGAAATTTGTGAAAAATTGATTTCTGTCAGTAAAGGCTCCGAATATGGAGTCTTTTTGATCTTGTTATCGAGTGTAAAGTATCTTTTATATAAATTTTCAGGAAATCAAGATCTCCTTGTTGGAATACCAGAATTTAAACAAAATGTTCATAATCCCTCCCTTATAAATAAGATGCTTACTATACAAGCGCAATATATTCCCGAGATTTCATTCAAAGAATGGTTAAATATAATTAAAGAGAACGTTATGGAGCTTGATAAAAATCATAAAAGTCAAAAAGATTTATTTTTGTCAAAAGAAATATTCAACACGGTTGTTGTATTGAAAAACATTCATAATAAAGAGTGTTTAGTAGATTTACAGATAAATTCAATTTTTATATTTAATATTGTTGAAGAGAAAGTAGACTTGCATTTTCATTGCGACTCTATTTTATTTAGTATACCTGAAATGAAAACAATTATTTTAGAGCTTTTTAATTTTTTAAATAGGGTATTAAATGCTCCTGATACTAGTTTAGTAGAAATAAACTCATTAATTGAAGAACAACAAAGTAACCTATCCATGCTTTTCGATATTGAGTTTCATATTTCTGAAAATAATCAAAATAAAGAAATACTTATTGAATTGTGGGAGGAAGTATTAGGGTTAAATTCGATTTCTAGTGAAGATAGTTTTTTTAATTTGGGTGGACATTCTCTCTTAGCTATAACTTTGTTATCAAAGATACAAAAGATATTTAATGTGGAAATTTTACTTTTAGATATGTTTAGAAATCCTACAATTAATGGATTGTGGGGATATATTCAAGGATCAGAAATAAGCCTGTTTACCTCAATCGAACCTATACCCGAGCAAGCGTTTTATCCGGTTTCCTCGGCGCAGAAGCGGTTGTTTATTCTGGATCAAATTGAAGGGACCCAGACGAGCTACAATATGCCAGGGGTCCTGGCGATGAAAGGCCACTTGGATCGGGCGCGATTGATAGCGGCGTTTGAAGCGTTGATACAAAGGCACGAATCGTTGCGTACCTCGTTTGAATGGAGGGAAGGGGAACCGATTCAGCGTGTCCATCCGCATGTGGAATTTCGCATGGACGTCAGGGAAGCAGAAGAAGGACAAATAGAAGCGATTGTGAAAGCTTTCATCCGCTCCTTTGACCTCAGCCAAGCGCCATTATTGCGGGTAGAGCTGCTGCAATTGGATGCCGAGCGTCATATCCTGCTCTACGACATGCATCATATTATTTCCGATGGGATGTCCATGAGTGTCATCATCCGAGAATTTGCAGCGCTTTATGCAGGGGAAGAGCTGCCGGCATTGCGTATACAGTACAAGGACTACGCGGCCTGGCAGCATGCCTTATTCTTGGGCGAAGGGATGAAGCAGCAGGAAGCATATTGGCTCACAACATTTGCGGGAGAGCTTCCCATACTGAACCTGCCCACGGATTACCCAAGACCGCCTATCCAAAGCTTTGAGGGGAACCGCGTCGACTTTACGATCGGAAAAGAAGAGAAGGAGCGCTTGTACCGCCTTATGGCAGAAACGGGAACAACGCTGTATATGGTATTGCTGGCCGTCTATTCGGTGCTTCTATCGAAGTATTCCGGTCAAGAAGACATCATAGTGGGATCGCCTATTGCAGGTCGATCGCATGCCGACTTGGAGCCGATGATAGGCATGTTCGTCAATACGCTTCCGATGCGAAACCAGGCGGAGGGGCACAAAACATTTGAGGCGTTTCTGCAAGAGGTGAAGGAGAATGCCTTGCAGGCGTATGCAAACCAAGACTACCCATTTGAAGAAATGGTGGAGAAGCTGGCGCTGCGCCGGGATATGAGCCGAAATCCCTTGTTTGATACCCTGTTTGTGTTGCAGAATACAGATCGGGCAGACATCCAATTAGAAAATATCACATTAAATACTTATGAATTTGAAAACGATGTCACGAAATTTGATCTAACGTTGAGAGCAGTGGAGGAAGTGGAAGGAATCCGTTGCCAGCTGGAATTCAGCAGTAAATTGTTCGAAAATAAAACAATCGAACGATTTACTGGACACTTCTTACATATTCTTGAGCAAGTAGTGAATAACCAGAACCTGTTGCTGTCTCAATTAACATTGCTGACAGAACAAGAGAAAAAACAAATTTTAACGGAATTTAATTCAGCCAAGTCGAGCTATCCTCAGGAGAAAACGATTCACCAGGTGTTTGAGGAACAGGTAGAGCGATCGCCCCATTATGTAGCGGTGGTATTCGGAGAGCAGCAGCTGACGTACCAAGAGCTCAATGAACGTGCAAACCAGCTCGCCCGAGTGATAAGAGCAAAAGGGGTTCAAGCAGACAGCATCGTGGGCATTATGGTGGATCGTTCCATTGAAATGATTGTAGGCATCCTGGGCATTCTTAAAGCTGGCGGGGCGTATTTGCCGATTGATCCGGAATATCCACAAGAGCGGATTGCCTTTATGCTGGAAGACAGTGGCAGCGACATCTTATTAACCGCAGGTTGGATAAGAGCAAGCTTAAACCATTTTCCAGGTGAAATTTTGGATATCGATGACCCACAGCTATATCAGGAAGATCGAGCCAATCTAGAACCTAACAACCAGTCGGGAGATTTGGCCTATGTTATGTATACCTCTGGTTCAAGCGGAAAACCAAAGGGAGTCATGGTTGAAAACCGAAGCGTACTGCGATTAGTCCAAAATACAAATTATATGACCTTTAGCGAGGGACACCGCATCTTGCAAACGGGTGCAATGGTTTTTGATGCGTCCACATTCGAAATATGGGGAGCCTTATTAAATGGGCTGCAGTTAGTTTTGGCTTCGAAAGAGAGTTTACTTCATCCGCTTAAACTGCAAAAACTCATAACGGATTACGAAATCTCCATGATGTGGTTGACATCCTCCTTGTTCAATCAACTTTCTCAGACGAATCCAGCTATATTCCATGGCTTAACCCATTTAATTGTAGGCGGGGAAGCCTTGTCCCCCCGTCATATCGGGTCTGTTAGGAAAGAGTGTCCGGCCTTACAGATAATTAACGGATATGGCCCCACTGAAAATACGACCTTTTCAACCTATTTCCCCATCGATCAAGATGCGTATGAGAACATTCCAATTGGTCGTCCCATCAGCAATAGCAAGGTGTATATTGTGAATGCAATGATGGAACTGCAACCCATTGGAATAGCCGGAGAACTCTGTGTAGCCGGTGCAGGCTTGGCCAGAGGCTACCTCAACCGCCCAGAATTGACAGCAGAGAAATTTATTCCGAATCCCTTTATACCAGGTGAGCGGTTATATAAAACAGGCGATTTGGCGAGATGGCTGCCGGATGGAAATATAGCCTATTTGGGGCGGATCGACCAGCAAGTGAAGATTCGTGGGTATCGGATTGAATTGGGTGAAGTGGAAGCGGCGTTGAATACATACGCATCTATCGTGGAAACTTTCGTTACCATTCGGGAAGAGGATGAAGGCAATAAGTTTGTATGTGCTTATTTCGTTGCGAACAAACCATTGCATACGAAAGAATTGAGGAGTCATCTATCTGCAGCCTTACCCAACTATATGATCCCCTCCTACTTTATTCAAATCGAGCGGATGCCTTTGACGACGAATGGGAAACGGGATGTTAAGGCATTACCGGCACCGGAAGCCGTTATGGATTCCGGAATTGGCTATGAACCCCCGAGAAATTCACTGGAAGCCGCCTTGGTAAACATTTGGCAGGGGGTATTGGGTGTCCAACGAATGGGGATTGCAGATGACTTTTTTGAACAGGGCGGACATTCCTTAAAAGCCACAACCCTCATCTCGCGCATCCATAAGGAAATGAACGTGGAGGTACCGTTAAAGGAAGTGTTCCTACGGCCGACCGTGAAAGCGATGGGAGCCTATATCCTGGGGTTGAAAACCAGCGCATATGCCGCAATTGAACCGATACCCGCGCAAGCGTTTTATCCGGTTTCCTCGGCGCAGAAGCGGTTGTTTATCCTGGATCAAATTGAAGGGACACAGACGAGCTACAATATGCCAGGGGTCCTGGCGATGGAGGGTCACTTGGATCGGGCGCGATTGATAGCAGCGTTTGAAGCGTTGATTCAAAGGCACGAATCGCTGCGTACCTCGTTTGAATGGAGGGAAGGGGAACCGATTCAGCGTGTCCATCCGCATGTGGAATTTCGCATGGACGTCAGGGAAGCAGAAGAAGGGCAAATGGAAGCGATTGTGAAAGCTTTCATCCGCTCCTTTGACCTCAGCCAAGCGCCATTATTGCGGGTAGGGCTGCTGCAATTGGATGCCGAGCGTCATATCCTGCTCTACGACATGCATCATATTATTTCCGATGGGATGTCCATGAGTGTCATCATCCGAGAATTCGCAGCGCTTTATGCAGGGAAAGAGCTGCCGGCATTGCGCATACAGTACAAGGACTATGCGGCCTGGCAGCATGCTTTATTCTTGGGTGAAGGGATGAAGCAGCAGGAAGCGTATTGGCTCACAACATTTGCGGGAGAGCTTCCCATACTGAACCTGCCCACGGATTATCCAAGACCGCCTATCCAAAGCTTTGAGGGGAACCGCGTCGACTTTACGATCGGAAAAGAAGAGAAGGAACGCTTGTACCGCCTTATGGCAGAAACGGGAACAACGCTGTATATGGTATTGCTGGCCGTCTATTCGGTGCTTCTATCGAAGTATTCCGGTCAAGAAGACATCATAGTGGGATCGCCTATTGCAGGTCGATCGCATGCCGACTTGGAGCCGATGATAGGCATGTTCGTCAATACGCTTCCGATGCGAAACCAGGCGGAGGGGCACAAAACATTTGAGGCGTTTCTGCAAGAGGTGAAGGAGAATGCCTTGCAGGCGTATGCAAACCAAGACTACCCATTTGAAGAAATGGTGGAGAAGCTGGCGCTGCGCCGGGATATGAGCCGAAATCCCGTGTTTGATACTCTGTTTGTGTTGCAGAATACAGATCGGGCAGACATCCAAATAGAAAACATTACATTAAGTCCATATGAATTCGAAAACAAGGCCACGAAATTCGATCTGACGCTGAGTGTGGCGGAAGAAGCGGAAGAAATCCACTGCCAGCTGGAATATAGCAGCCGTTTGTTCAAAAAGGATACGATAGAGCGGTTGACCGGGCATTTTAGGCATATGCTTGAGGAAGTGTCCGAAAATCGAATTCAGCCGCTATCGCAATTAGCGCTGCTCACCCAGCAAGAGAGAGAGCAAATTTTAACAGAGTTCAATGCTGCCCAAACGAGTTTTCCAAGAAATATGACTATTCATCAGGCTTTCGAAAATCAAGTAAACAAAACTCCGGATAGTATTGCGATAGTATATAAAGAACAGCAGTTGACCTACCAAGAGCTCAATGAGCGTGCGAACCAACTCGCCTACCTGTTAAGAGCAAAAGGCGTCCAAGCGGACAGTATCGTGGGCCTAGTGGTTGAACGTTCGCTCGAGATGATTGTCGGGATCCTGGGAATCTTGAAAGCAGGCGGGGCGTATTTGCCGATTGACCCGGACTATCCACAAGAACGGATTGCGTTTATGCTGGCAGACAGTGGAGCGAAGGTTGTAGTCGCCCCGCAGCCCTTGATGAATCGGATTGCTTATGCCGGAGCGTGTATCGATATAGCTGACCCAACTGTATGGAAGGGAAGAAGCGATAACCTTCCTTCACTTACCCGTCCCGATGATCTGGCGTATATTATCTACACCTCGGGAACAACAGGTAAACCCAAGGGAGTGATGATTGAGCATCGCAACGTCATTCGTCTGCTATACAATGACCAAATGCCATTTGACTTCAAGGCGAATGATGTATGGACACTCTTCCATTCCTTCTGTTTCGATTTTTCGGTTTGGGAAATGTACGGGGCTTTGTTGTACGGGGGGACTTTAATTGTAGTGGCTAAGGAAGTTGCCCAGGATCCGAAGCAATTTGTGCAGCTGCTGAAAAAGGAACAGGTTACGATCTTGAATCAAACGCCAACGGCCTTCTACAGTTTAATGCAGGAGGCGTTAGCCACGGCTAACAAGGAGCTCAACGTCCGCAACCTCATATTCGGCGGCGAAGCACTGAGTGTGGCGAAGCTAAGGGGCTGGAGAGAGAGGTACCCGGAAACCAAGCTGATTAATATGTACGGCATCACGGAAACGACCGTACATGTCACGTATAAGGAAATAACCGACCGTGAAATGGAAGCCAACTTGAAGGATATCGGGAAAGCTATTCCCACATTAACGACGTACATTCTGAATCATACGGGCAATCTCATGCCCATTGGGGTGGCCGGGGAACTGTTTGTGGGCGGAGAAGGCGTAGCTCGAGGCTATCTGAACCGTACGGAGCTGACGGCGGAGAAATTTGTAGCGAATCCATTCGAACCGGGGAAGCGGATGTACCGGACAGGCGATTTGGCGAAGTGGCTGCCGGATGGCAACCTCGAATATGTGGGACGCATCGATCATCAGGTTAAGATACGCGGACATCGCATTGAGCTGGGAGAAATTGAATACCGGCTGGAGCTTCACGTGCTTATTCGAGAGAGTGTGGTCCTGGCGAAGGAAGACGAAGACGGACAGCTGTATCTGTGCGCCTATCTAGTGGGAGATCAGGCGCTGACTGTAGCTGCCCTGAGGAACTATCTGTCACAGGAGCTGCCGGACTATATGATTCCAACGCACTTTGTACAGCTGGAGAAAATGCCAGTAACCGCTAACGGCAAACTCGATAAGCAATCGCTACCTGAACCGACGCCTGATACAGACAATCTTTTTTATGAAGCACCCCAAAATGAAGTGGAGCAGCGGCTGGCGGCTCTCTGGCAGAACCTGCTTGGGGTCGTACAAATAGGCGTTCGGGACAGTTTTTTTGATCTGGGCGGTCATTCGATCAAAGCGGTTACTTTAGTATCCAGAATACATAAAGAGTTTAACGTGGAGGTACCGTTAAAGGAAGTGTTCCTACGGCCGACTGTGAAAGCGATGGGAGCCTATATCCTGGGGTTGAAAACCAGCGCATATGCCGCAATAGAACCGATACCCGCGCAAGCGTTTTATCCGGTTTCCTCGGCGCAGAAGCGACTGTTTATCCTGGATCAAATTGAAGGGACACAGACGAGCTACAATATGCCAGGGGTCCTGGCGATGGAGGGTCACTTGGATCGGGCGCGATTGATAGCGGCGTTTGAAGCGTTGATTCAAAGGCACGAATCGCTGCGTACCTCGTTTGAATGGAAGGAAGGGGAACCGATTCAGCGTGTCCATCCGCATGTGGAATTTCACATGGATGTCAGGGAAGCAGAAGAGGGGCAAACGGAAGGGATGGTGAAAGACTTCATCCGCTCCTTTGACCTCAGCCAAGCGCCATTATTGCGGGTAGGGCTGCTGCAATTGGATGCCGAGCGTCATATCCTGCTCTACGACATGCATCATATTATTTCCGATGGGATGTCCATGAGTGTCATCATCCGAGAATTCGCAGCGCTTTATGCAGGGAAAGAGCTGCCGGCATTGCGCATACAGTACAAGGATTATGCGGCCTGGCAGCATGCTTTATTCTTGGGTGAAGGGATGAAGCAGCAGGAAGCGTATTGGCTCACAACATTTGCGGGAGAGCTTCCCATACTGAACCTGCCCACGGATTATCCAAGACCGCCTATCCAAAGCTTTGAGGGGAACCGCGTCGACTTTACGATCGGAAAAGAAGAGAAGGAACGCTTGTACCGCCTTATGGCAGAAACGGGAACAACGCTGTATATGGTATTGCTGGCCGTCTATTCGGTGCTTTTATCGAAGTATTCCGGTCAAGAAGACATCATAGTGGGATCGCCTATTGCAGGTCGATCGCATGCCGACTTGGAGCCGATGATAGGCATGTTCGTCAATACGCTTCCGATGCGAAACCAGGCGGAGGGGCACAAAACATTTGAGGCGTTTCTGCAAGAGGTGAAGGAGAATGCCTTGCAGGCGTATGCAAACCAAGACTACCCATTTGAAGAATTGGTGGAGAAGCTGGCGCTGCGCCGGGATATGAGCCGAAATCCCTTGTTTGATACCCTGTTTGTGTTGCAGAATACAGATCGGACAGACATCCAAATGGAAAACATCACATTAAGTCCATATGAATTCGAAAACAAGGCCACGAAATTTGATCTGACGCTGAGTGTGGCGGAAGAAGCGGAAGTAATCCACTTCCAGCTGGAATATAGCAGCCGTTTGTTCAAAATGGATACGATAGAGCGGTTGACCGGGCATTTTAGGCATATGCTTGAGGAAGTGTCCGAAAATCGAATTCAGCCGCTATCGCAATTAGCGCTGCTTACCCAGCAAGAGAGAGAGCAAATTTTAACAGAGTTCAATGCTGCCGAGGCAGGCTACCCGCAGGAGAAGACGATTCAGCAGGTGTTTGAGGAGCAGGCAGAGCGTTCGCCAAATCATGTAGCGGTGGTATTCGGGGAGCAGCAGTTGACATACCAAGAGCTCAATGAGCGTGCGAACCAACTCGCCTACCTGTTAAGAGCAAAAGGCGTCCAAGCGGACAGTATCGTAGGCCTAGTGGTTGAACGTTCGCTCGAGATGATTGTCGGGATCCTGGGAATCTTGAAAGCAGGCGGGGCGTATTTGCCGATTGACCCGGACTATCCACAAGAACGGATTGCGTTTATGTTGGCGGACAGCGGAGCGAAGGTTGTAGTCGCCCCTCAGCCCTTGATGAATCGGATTGCTTATACTGGAGAGTGTATCGATGTTGCGGACCCAACCATATGGAAGGGAAGAAGCGATAACCTTCCTTCACTTACCTGTCCCGATGATCTGGCGTATATTATCTACACCTCGGGAACAACAGGTAAACCCAAGGGAGTGATGATTGAGCATCGCAACGTCATTCGTCTGTTATTCAATGACCAAATGCCATTTGACTTCAAGGCGAATGATGTATGGACACTCTTCCATTCCTTCTGTTTCGATTTTTCAGTTTGGGAAATGTACGGGGCTTTGTTGTACGGGGGGACTTTAATTATAGTGGCTAAGGAAGTTGCCCAGGATCCGAAGCAATTTGTGCAGCTGCTCAAAAAGGAACAGGTTACAATCTTGAATCAAACGCCAACGGCCTTCTACAGTTTAATGCAGGAGGCGTTAGCCACGGCTAACAAGGAGCTCAACGTCCGCAACCTCATATTCGGCGGCGAAGCACTGAGTGTGGCGAAACTAAGGGGCTGGAGAGAGAGATACCCGGAAACCAAGCTGATTAATATGTACGGCATCACGGAAACGACCGTCCATGTCACGTATAAGGAAATAACCGACCGTGAAATGGAAGCTAACTTGAAGGATATCGGGAAAGCCATTCCCACATTAACGACGTACATTCTGAATCATACGGGCAACCTTATGCCCATTGGGGTGGCCGGGGAACTGTTTGTAGGCGGAGAAGGCGTAGCCCGAGGCTATCTGAACCGTCCGGAGCTGACGGCGGAGAAATTTGTAGCGAATCCATTCGAACCGGGGAAACGGATGTACCGGACAGGCGATCTGGCGAAGTGGCTGCCGGATGGCAACCTCGAATATGTGGGACGCATCGATCATCAGGTCAAGATACGCGGACATCGCATCGAGCTGGGAGAAATTGAATACCGGCTGGAGCTTCACGCGCTTATTCGAGAGAGTGTGGTCCTGGCGAAGGAAGACGAAGACGGACAGCTGTATCTGTGCGCCTACCTAGTGGGAGATCAGGCGCTGACTGTAGCTGCCCTGAGGAACTATCTGTCACAGGAGCTGCCGGATTATATGATTCCAACGCACTTTGTACAGCTCGAGAAAATGCCAGTAACCGCTAACGGCAAACTCGATAAGCAATCGCTACCTGAACCGAGTGGGTATAGGGTCACAGGGACTTTATTCGAAGAGCCGCAGAACGAATTTGAACGACAATTGGCTGAAATTTGGCAAGACGTGTTGGGCGTTGACCCAATAGGTGTGCTCGATCCTTTTTTTGATTTAGGCGGCGATTCTATAAAAAGCATCCGGCTTGTGAGCGCTATCAATAAAAGGTTTGAATGGAATATCCAAATCAGAGAGTTATATCAGTATCCGACGATTAGGTTCTTGGCGGCGTTCATGCAGCAGCGTACGGAGCAGGCGGTTGATCATGAACAGCAGCATGCCGTAGAAATAGAATTAATCAGGTTAAAGCAAGATATACTGGAGAACCCGTCATACAAGTCAAAATTGCCGTTGGATATGGAGGATCTGTATCCGATGAGCGATATTGCACAAGGAATGATTTTTCATAGCTTACGGTTCCCAGAAGAAGCGATGTACCATGATCAATTTGTTTATCAGGTCAAGGATCCGACCTTTTCAACCGAAACGCTTAACCAAGCATTGTCCTTTATGGTAGCCAAACACCCCATATTAAGGACAAGCTTTCATGTGGAAGAATATGGCCAGCCCATTCAAATCGTTCACTATGCGGGAAAAGCCGTGATCGATGAACTAAATCTTTCCCATTTAAAACCGGATGAACAAGAAAGCGAAATTACCATGTTTTTGTCGGAGGATCGGAAACAGCCTTTTAGGCTGCATGCTGCCCCTCTATGGAGAATGAAGCTAATTCCACTAAACGCGGACCATGTGTGCATATGCTGGATTTTTCATCATGCCATATTGGATGGCTGGAGCGTGGCCTCCTTCATGACAGAACTGGTCAATGTATATTTCAGAATGAAAGCGGGGGAAAGGGTGGAGGTCGTCCCCTTAAAGAGCAGCTACAGAGAATTTATTGCCGAACAAATGGTGATAAAAAATAAACCGGAGATGATTCAATATTGGAAAGAGGAACTGAAGGACTATAAACGCTTAGAACTGCCCGTGTACGCAAAGGAAAATAATAAAGGAAGTATGGTTACCTTTCCCCTGGAGCTTGATTTTATTAAGGCATTGAGGAAAGTGGCACAGCAGTGCGATACATCGCTAAAAACCCTCTGTTTTACAGCGTATTTGTACACGATACATATGATTTCATATGGAAATGATTTGGTTGTAGGATCGGTAGAGAACAGTAGACCGGTCTGCGAAGACGGGGAGAAAATATTAGGCTGCCATCTAAATACGGTTCCATTTCGAATGGTAATCGGAGCAGAAATGTCGTGGCATGATTTAATAAAAAAAGTACAAGCCAAACAGGTGGAGCTCAAGTTATTTGGCCGTCTCTCTTTATTTGAAATTGTAAAGGGCATTGGAGAGAGTGCCCATGACGGGAATCCCATATTGGATACTTTGTTTAACTATGTGGATTTCCATATATACAATCAGGTTGAAAGAAAAGAGATTGCCGAGAATTTGTTGGTTGTAGACGGTTACGAGAAAACGAATACGCTGCTGGATTTCACCGTATCTACCACGCTAAACCAAGGCAGTATTGTCTTAAAAACGGTCATGGAAGAAAAAATGGCCAATCAATTAATGCAGTACTATACCCGTATTTTACAGATATTTGTTAGTGGAACGATTACCCAGCCCATTAATAAAACAAGTATTCTTTCAAGTGAGGAAAGCAAACAATTGCTCGTGGATTTCAATACAACGGAAGCCACCTATCCTCAGGAGAAAACGATTCACCAGGTGTTTGAGGAACAGGTAGAGCGTTCACCCCATCATGTAGCGGTGGTATTCGGAGAGCAGCAGCTGACGTACCAAGAGCTCAATGAACGTGCAAACCAGCTCGCCAGAGTGATAAGAGCAAAAGGGGTTCAAGCAGACAGCATCGTGGGCATTATGGTGGATCGTTCCATTGAAATGATTGTAGGCATCCTGGGCATTCTTAAAGCTGGCGGGGCGTATTTGCCGATTGATCCGGAATATCCACAAGAGCGGATTGCCTTTATGCTGGAAGACAGTGGCAGCGACATCTTATTAACCGCAGGTTGGATAAGAGCAAGCTTAAGCCATTTTCCAGGTGAAATTTTGGATATCGATGACCCACAGCTATATCAGGAAGATCGAGCCAATCTAGAACCTAACAACCAGTCGGGAGATTTGGCCTATGTTATGTATACCTCTGGTTCAAGCGGAAAACCAAAGGGAGTCATGGTTGAAAACCGAAGCGTACTGCGATTAGTCCAAAATACAAATTATATGACCTTTAGCGAGGGACACCGCATCTTGCAAACGGGTGCAATGGTTTTTGATGCGTCCACATTCGAAATATGGGGAGCCTTATTAAATGGGCTGCAGTTAGTTTTGGCTTCGAAAGAGAGTTTACTTCATCCGCTTAAACTGCAAAAACTCATAACGGATTACGAAATCTCCATGATGTGGTTGACATCCTCCTTGTTCAATCAACTTTCTCAGACGAATCCAGCTATATTCCATGGCTTAACCCATTTAATTGTAGGCGGGGAAGCCTTGTCCCCCCATCATATCGGGTCTGTTAGGAAAGAGTGTCCGGCCTTACAGATAATTAACGGATATGGCCCCACTGAAAATACGACCTTTTCAACCTATTTCCCCATCGATCAAGATGCGTATGAGAACATTCCAATTGGTCGTCCCATTAGCAATAGCAAGGTGTATATTGTGAATGCAATGATGGAACTGCAACCCATTGGAATAGTCGGAGAACTCTGTGTAGCCGGTGCAGGCTTGGCCAGAGGCTACCTCAACCGCCCAGAATTGACAGCAGAGAAATTTATTCCGAATCCCTTTATACCAGGTGAGCGGTTATATAAAACAGGCGATTTGGCGAGATGGCTGCCGGATGGAAATATAGCCTATTTGGGGCGGATCGACCAGCAAGTGAAGATTCGTGGGTATCGGATTGAATTGGGTGAAGTGGAAGCGGCGTTGAATACATACGCATCTATCGTGGAAACATTCGTTACCATTCGGGAAGAGGATGAAGGCAATAAGTTTGTATGTGCTTATTTCGTTGCGAACAAACCATTGCATACGAAAGAATTGAGGAGTCATCTATCTGCAGCCTTACCCAACTATATGATCCCCTCCTACTTTATTCAAATCGAGCGGATGCCTTTGACGACGAATGGGAAACGGGATGTTAAGGCATTACCGGCACCGGAAGCCGTTATGGATTCCGGAATTGGCTATGAACCCCCGAGAAATTCACTGGAAGCCGCCTTGGTAAACATTTGGCAGGGGGTATTGGGTGTCCAACGAATGGGGATTGCAGATGACTTTTTTGAACAGGGCGGACATTCCTTAAAAGCCACAACCCTCATCTCGCGCATCCATAAGGAAATGAACGTAGAGGTACCGTTAAAGGAAGTGTTCCTACGACCGACCGTGAAAGCGATGGGAGCCTATATCCTGGGGTTGAAAACCAGCGCATATGCCGCAATAGAACCGATACCCGCGCAAGCGTTTTATCCGGTTTCCTCGGCGCAGAAGCGGTTGTTTATCCTGGATCAAATTGAAGGGACACAGACGAGCTACAATATGCCAGGGGTCCTGGCGATGGAGGGCCACTTGGATCGGGCGCGATTGATAGCAGCGTTTGAAGCGTTGATTCAAAGGCACGAATCGCTGCGTACCTCGTTTGAATGGAAGGAAGGGGAACCGATTCAGCGTGTCCATCCGCATGTGGAATTTCGCATGGACGTCAGGGAAGCAGAAGAAGGACAAATAGAAGCGATTGTGAAAGAGTTCATCCGCTCCTTTGATCTCAGCCAAGCGCCATTATTGCGGGTAGGGCTGCTGCAATTGGATGCCGAGCGTCATATCCTGCTCTACGACATGCATCATATTATTTCCGACGGGATGTCCATGAGTGTCATCATCCGAGAATTTGCAGCGCTTTATGCAGGGAAAGAGCTGCCGGCATTGCGCATACAGTACAAGGACTATGCAGCCTGGCAGCATGCTTTATTCTTGGGTGAAGGGATGAAGCAGCAGGAAGCGTATTGGCTCACAACATTTGCGGGAGAGCTTCCCATACTGAACCTGCCCACGGATTATCCAAGACCGCCTATCCAAAGCTTTGAGGGGAACCGCGTCGACTTTACGATCGGAAAAGAAGAGAAGGAACGCTTGTACCGTCTTATGGCAGAAACGGGAACAACGCTGTATATGGTATTGCTGGCCGTCTATTCGGTGCTTCTATCGAAGTATTCCGGTCAAGAAGACATCATAGTGGGATCGCCTATTGCAGGTCGATCGCATGCCGACTTGGAGCCGATGATAGGCATGTTCGTCAATACGCTTCCGATGCGAAACCAGGCGGAGGGGCACAAAACATTTGAGGCGTTTCTGCAAGAGGTGAAGGAGAATGCCTTGCAGGCGTATGCAAACCAAGATTACCCATTTGAAGAATTGGTGGAGAAGCTGGCGCTGCGCCGGGATATGAGCCGAAATCCCTTGTTTGATACCCTGTTTGTGTTGCAGAATACAGATCGGACAGACATCCAAATGGAAAACATCACATTAAGTCCATATGAATTCGAAAACAAGGCCACGAAATTTGATCTGACGCTGAGTGTGGCGGAAGAAGCGGAAGTAATCCACTTCCAGCTGGAATATAGCAGCCGTTTGTTCAAAATGGATACGATAGAGCGGTTGACCGGGCATTTTAGGCATATGCTTGAGGAAGTGTCCGAAAATCGAATTCAGCCGCTATCGCAATTAGCGCTGCTTACCCAGCAAGAGAGAGAGCAAATTTTAACAGAGTTCAATGCTGCCGAGGCAGGCTACCCGCAGGAGAAGACGATTCAGCAGGTGTTTGAGGAGCAGGCAGAGCGTTCGCCAAATCATGTAGCGGTGGTATTCGGGGAGCAGCAGTTGACATACCAAGAGCTCAATGAGCGTGCGAACCAACTCGCCTACCTGTTAAGAGCAAAAGGCGTCCAAGCGGACAGTATCGTAGGCCTAGTGGTTGAACGTTCGCTCGAGATGATTGTCGGGATCCTGGGAATCTTGAAAGCAGGCGGGGCGTATTTGCCGATTGACCCGGACTATCCACAAGAACGGATTGCGTTTATGTTGGCGGACAGCGGAGCGAAGGTTGTAGTCGCCCCTCAGCCCTTGATGAATCGGATTGCTTATACTGGAGAGTGTATCGATGTTGCGGACCCAACCATATGGAAGGCAAGAAGCGATAACCTTCCTTCACTTACCTGTCCCGATGATCTGGCGTATATTATCTACACCTCGGGAACAACAGGTAAACCCAAGGGAGTGATGATTGAGCATCGCAACGTCATTCGTCTGTTATTCAATGACCAAATGCCATTTGACTTCAAGGCGAATGATGTATGGACACTCTTCCATTCCTTCTGTTTCGATTTTTCGGTTTGGGAAATGTACGGGGCTTTGTTGTACGGGGGGACTTTAATTGTAGTGGCTAAGGAAGTTGCCCAGGATCCGAAGCAATTTGTGCAGCTGCTCAAAAAGGAACAGGTTACAATCTTGAATCAAACGCCAACGGCCTTCTACAGTTTAATGCAGGAGGCGTTAGCCACGGCTAACAAGGAGCTCAACGTCCGCAACCTCATATTCGGCGGTGAAGCACTGAGTGTGGCGAAACTAAGGGGCTGGAGAGAGAGATACCCGGAAACCAAGCTGATTAATATGTACGGCATCACGGAAACGACCGTACATGTCACGTATAAGGAAATAACCGACCGTGAAATGGAAGCTAACTTGAAGGATATCGGGAAAGCCATTCCCACATTAACGACGTACATTCTGAATCATACGGGCAACCTCATGCCCATTGGGGTGGCCGGGGAACTGTTTGTAGGCGGAGAAGGCGTAGCCCGAGGCTATCTGAACCGTCCGGAGCTGACGGCGGAGAAATTTGTAGCGAATCCATTCGAACCGGGGAAACGGATGTACCGGACAGGCGATTTGGCGAAGTGGCTGCCGGATGGCAACCTCGAATATGTGGGACGCATCGATCATCAGGTTAAGATACGCGGACATCGCATTGAGCTGGGAGAAATTGAATACCGGCTGGAGCTTCACGTGCTTATTCGAGAGAGTGTGGTCCTGGCGAAGGAAGACGAAGACGGACAGCTGTATCTGTGCGCCTATCTAGTGGGAGATCAGGCGCTGACTGTAGCTGCCCTGAGGAACTATCTGTCACAGGAGCTGCCGGACTATATGATTCCAACGCACTTTGTACAGCTGGAGAAAATGCCAGTAACCGCTAACGGCAAACTCGATAAGCAATCGCTACCTGAACCGATGCCTGATACAGACAATCTTTTTTATGAAGCACCCCAAAATGAAGTGGAGCAGCGGCTGGCAGCTCTCTGGCAGAACCTGCTTGGGGTCGTACAAATAGGCGTTCGGGACAGTTTTTTTGATCTGGGTGGTCATTCGATCAAAGCGGTTACTTTAGTATCCAGAATACATAAAGAGTTTAACGTGGAGGTACCGTTAAAGGAAGTGTTCCTACGGCCGACCGTGAAAGCGATGGGAGCCTATATCCTGGGGTTGAAAACCAGCGCATATGCCGCAATTGAACCGATACCCGCGCAAGCGTTTTATCCGGTTTCCTCGGCGCAGAAGCGGCTGTTTATCCTGGATCAAATTGAAGGGACACAGACGAGCTACAATATGCCAGGGGTCCTGGCGATGGAGGGTCACTTGGATCGGGCGCGATTGATAGCTGCGTTTGAAGCGTTGATTCAAAGGCACGAATCGCTGCGTACCTCGTTTGAATGGAGGGAAGGGGAACCGATTCAGCGTGTCCATCCGCATGTGGAATTTCGCATGGACGTCAGGGAAGCAGAAGAGGGGCAAACGGAAGCGATTGTGAAAGCTTTCATCCGCTCCTTTGACCTCAGCCAAGCGCCATTATTGCGGGTAGGGCTGCTGCAATTGGATGCCGAGCGTCATATCCTGCTCTACGACATGCATCATATTATTTCCGATGGGATGTCCATGAGTGTCATCATCCGAGAATTCGCAGCGCTTTATGCAGGGAAAGAGCTGCCGGCATTGCGCATACAGTACAAGGATTATGCGGCCTGGCAGCATGCTTTATTCTTGGGTGAAGGGATGAAGCAGCAGGAAGCGTATTGGCTCACAACATTTGCGGGAGAGCTTCCCATACTGAACCTGCCCACGGATTATCCAAGACCGCCTATCCAAAGCTTTGAGGGGAACCGCGTCGACTTTACGATCGGAAAAGAAGAGAAGGAACGCTTGTACCGCCTTATGGCAGAAACGGGAACAACGCTGTATATGGTATTGCTGGCCGTCTATTCGGTGCTTTTATCGAAGTATTCCGGTCAAGAAGACATCATAGTGGGATCGCCTATTGCAGGTCGATCGCATGCCGACTTGGAGCCGATGATAGGCATGTTCGTCAATACGCTTCCGATGCGAAACCAGGCGGAGGGGCACAAAACATTTGAGGCGTTTCTGCAAGAGGTGAAGGAGAATGCCTTGCAGGCGTATGCAAACCAAGACTACCCATTTGAAGAATTGGTGGAGAAGCTGGCACTGCGCCGGGACATGAGCCGAAATCCTTTGTTTGATACCCTATTTGTATTGCAGAATACAGATCGGTCAGACATCCAAATGGAAAACATCACATTAAGTCCATATGAATTCGAAAACAAGGCCACGAAATTTGATCTGACGCTGAGTGTGGCGGAAGAAGCGGAAGAAATCCACTGCCAGTTGGAATACAGCAATAAAATGTTTGAAATACAAACAATTGAGCGATTAATAAGTAGCTTTGCTACATTATTAAACATAGTAATCTTTAATAAAACTATAAAATTAAATAATATTGAACTGGAAAATGAACTTAAATCCCTTAATAAAGTACATGTAGAGCATATTGCCTTTAATTTTTGATGAATGATTAAAAAAAGGGGGATTATTGAATGATTGATAAATATACGCAAAATCTAATGATGTCTAGTGGAAGGTTTGAGAAAGAAAAAGAGTATTGGTTAAATAAATTAAACGGGACCTATACTTTTGCCAGTCTACCTGCCGATTTTAGCTACCCTTCAAACGTAAATTATAATTTAGAGAGCATAAATTGTATTCTTCCATCCAAAGTATCAGAAAAAATGTTATCTATAAGCAATCATTCAAATCAGGGTTTATTTATAATTTTGCTGGCTTGTGTAGCTGGCATAGTAGATAGATATACCGGAAATCAGGATGTTGTATTTGGAATGCCTGTGTTTAAACAGCAAGCTGATGAAAATTTATTGCTTAAAGATCATATTCTACCGTTAAGAGTCCAACTTGACACCTGCAAATCGTTTATAGACTTATTAACTCACATAAATCTGATAATAATAGAAGCCAACGATAATCAAAATATTTTACTATCAAAAATTGCAGAAATATTGAATATTCATTTGAATACAAAAATATGGGTTACACTTGATAATATCCATGAAACAGAATGTATCGAGAATACGTGGGCAGATCTAGTTTTTATGTTTTCTAGAACAGATCAGGAAATAACACTTAATTTAAAATATAATAGTGGATTGTATAAAAAAGAAACTATAAACCGGATTATTTTACATTTTAATAATTATCTCAATGCTGTTATGACACAACCCAATACTGATTTGTTGCAAATTGATATAGTATCTATAGAGGAAAAAAAGAGGATATATGATTTTTTTAATACTTCCCAAACGAGTTTTCCAAGAAATATGACCATTCATCAGGCTTTCGAAAATCAAGTAAACAAAACTCCGGATAGTATTGCGATTGTATATAAAGAGCAGCAGTTGACCTACCAAGAGCTCAATGAGCGTGCGAACCAACTCGCCTACCTGTTAAGAGCAAAAGGCATCGAAACGGACAGTATCGTGGGCCTAGTGGTTGAACGTTCGCTCGAGATGATTGTCGGGATCCTGGGGATTTTGAAAGCAGGCGGGGCGTATTTGCCGATTGACCCGGACTATCCACAAGAACGGATTGCGTTTATGCTGGCGGACAGCGGAGCGAAGGTTGTAGTCGCCCCTCAGCCCTTGATGAAGCGGATTGCTTATGCCGGAGAGTGGATCGATGTAGCTGATCCAACCGTATGGAAGGGAAGAAGCGATAACCTTCCTTCACTTACCTGTCCCGATGATCTGGCGTATATTATCTACACCTCGGGAACAACAGGTAAACCCAAGGGAGTGATGATTGAGCATCGCAACGTCATTCGTCTGTTATTCAATGACCAAATGCCATTTGACTTCAAGGCGAATGATGTATGGACACTCTTCCATTCCTTCTGTTTCGATTTTTCAGTTTGGGAAATGTACGGGGCTTTGTTGTACGGGGGGACTTTAATTATAGTGGCTAAGGAAGTTGCCCAGGATCCGAAGCAATTTGTGCAGCTGCTCAAAAAGGAACAGGTTACAATCTTGAATCAAACGCCAACGGCCTTCTACAGTTTAATGCAGGAGGCGTTAGCCACGGCTAACAAGGAGCTCAACGTCCGCAACCTCATATTCGGCGGCGAAGCACTGAGTGTGGCGAAACTAAGGGGCTGGAGAGAGAGATACCCGGAAACCAAGCTGATTAATATGTACGGCATCACGGAAACGACCGTACATGTCACGTATAAGGAAATAACCGACCGTGAAATGGAAGCTAACTTGAAGGATATCGGGAAAGCCATTCCCACATTAACGACGTACATTCTGAATCATACGGGCAACCTCATGCCCATTGGGGTGGCAGGGGAACTGTTTGTAGGCGGAGAAGGCGTAGCCCGAGGCTATCTGAACCGTCCGGAGCTGACGGCGGAGAAATTTGTAGCGAATCCATTCGAACCGGGGAAGCGGATGTACCGGACAGGCGATTTGGCGAAGTGGCTGCCGGATGGCAACCTCGAATATGTGGGACGCATCGATCATCAGGTTAAGATACGCGGACATCGCATCGAGCTGGGAGAAATTGAATACCGGCTGGAGCTTCACGCGCTTATTCGAGAGAGTGTGGTCCTGGCGAAGGAAGACGAAGACGGTCAGCTGTATCTGTGCGCCTACCTAGTGGGAGATCAGGCGCTGACTGTAGCTGCCCTGAGGAACTATCTGTCACAGGAGCTGCCGGATTATATGATTCCAACGCACTTTGTACAGCTGGAGAAAATGCCAGTAACCGCTAACGGCAAACTCGATAAGCAATCGCTACCTGAACCGAGTGGGTATAGGGTCACAGGGACTTTATTCGAAGAGCCGCAGAACGAATTTGAACGACAATTGGCTGAAATTTGGCAAGACGTGTTGGGCGTTGACCCAATAGGTGTGCTCGATCCTTTTTTTGATTTAGGCGGCGATTCTATAAAAAGCATCCGGCTTGTGAGCGCTATCAATAAAAGGTTTGAATGGAATATCCAAATCAGAGAGTTATATCAGTATCCGACGATTAGGTTCTTGGCAGCGTTCATGCAGCAGCGTACGGAGCAGGCAGTTGATCATGAACAGCAGCATGCCGTAGAAATAGAATTAATCAGGTTAAAGCAAGATATACTGGAGAACCCGTCATACAAGTCAAAATTGCCGTTGGATATGGAGGATCTGTATCCGATGAGCGATATTGCACAAGGAATGATTTTTCATAGCTTACGGTTTCCAGAAGAAGCGATGTACCATGATCAATTTGTTTATCAGGTCAAGGATCTGAGCTTTTCAGCCGAAACGCTTAACCAAGCATTGTCCTTTATGGTAGCCAAACACCCCATATTAAGGACAAGCTTTCATGTGGAAGAATATGGCCAGCCCATTCAAATCGTTCACTATGCGGGAAAAGCCGTGATCGATGAACTAAATCTTTCCCATTTAAAACCGGATGAACAAGAAAGCGAAATTACCGTGTTTTTGTCGGAGGATCGGAAACAGCCTTTTAGGCTGCATGCTGCCCCTCTATGGAGAATGAAGCTAATTCCACTAAACGCGGACCATGTGTGCATATGCTGGATTTTTCATCATGCCATATTGGATGGCTGGAGCGTGGCCTCCTTCATGACAGAACTGGTCAATGTATATTTCAGAATGAAAGCCGGGGAAAGCGTGGAGGTCGTCCCCTTAAAGAGCAGCTACAGAGAATTTATTGCCGAACAAATGGCGATAAAAAATAAACCGGAGATGATTCAATATTGGAAAGAGGAACTGAAGGACTATAAACGCTTAGAACTGCCCGTGTACGCAAAGGAAAATAATAAAGGAAGTATGGTTACCTTTCCCCTGGAGCTTGATTTTATTAAGGCATTGAGGAAAGTGGCACAGCAGTGCGATACATCACTAAAAACCCTCTGTTTTACAGCGTATTTGTACACGATACATATGATTTCATATGGAAATGATTTGGTTGTAGGATCGGTAGAGAACAGTAGACCGGTCTGCGAAGACGGGGAGAAAATATTAGGCTGCCATCTAAATACGGTTCCATTTCGAATGGTAATCGGAGCGGAAATGTCGTGGCATGATTTAATAAAAAAAGTACAAGCCAAACAGGTGGAGCTCAAGTTATTTGGCCGTCTCTCTTTATTTGAAATTGTAAAGGGCATTGGAGAGAGTGCCCATGACGGGAATCCCATATTGGATACTTTGTTTAACTATGTGGATTTCCATATATACAATCAGGTTGAAAGAAAAGAGATTGCCGAGAATTTGTTGGTTGTAGACGGTTACGAGAAAACGAATACGCTGCTGGATTTCACCGTATCTACCACGCTAAACCAAGGCAGTATTGTCTTAAAAACGGTCATGGAAGAAAAAATGGCCAATCAATTAATGCAGTACTATACCCGTATTTTACAGATATTTGTTAGTGGAACGATTACCCAGCCCATTAATAAAACAAGTATTCTTTCAAGTGAGGAAAGCAAACAATTGCTCGTGGATTTCAATACAACGGAAGCCACCTATCCTCAGGAGAAAACGATTCACCAGGTGTTTGAGGAACAGGTAGAGCGTTCACCCCATCATGTAGCGGTGGTATTCAGAGAGCAGCAGCTGACGTACCAAGAGCTCAATGAACGTGCAAACCAGCTCGCCCGAGTGATAAGAGCAAAAGGGGTTCAAGCAGACAGCATCGTGGGCATTATGGTGGATCGTTCCATTGAAATGATTGTAGGCATCCTGGGCATTCTTAAAGCTGGCGGGGCGTATTTGCCGATTGATCCGGAATATCCACAAGAGCGGATTGCCTTTATGCTGGAAGACAGTGGCAGCGACATCTTATTAACCCAACATAAATTTAATTTGAAAATTTCCTTTAAGCAAGAAACACTCTTCATTGATAATGAGAATCTATATAGGGGCGAAAGCGCAAATCTGGAAGCAGTAACCAAATCTAATCATTTGGCTTATGTTCTTTATACTTCAGGAACGACGGGGAAACCGAAAGGCGTTATGATTGAGCATCACTCTGTTGCTAATCGTTTACATTGGATGCAAGAACAATATCCATTGCAAGCAAACGATGTGATTATGCAAAAAACGCCAATTACATTTGATGTATCCGTATGGGAGCTATTTTGGTGGTCATGGACCGGGGCTAGCGTATATTTCTTAGGATCAGACGAAGAAAAAGATCCCCAGTTAATCATTCGTGCAATAGAAAAACATAATATCACTGTCCTTCATTTTGTTCCTTCCATGTTGAACGCTTTTTTGAATCATATTGAACAAACCAAACAAACAGCAAATATTATCTCTTTAAGACAAGTATTCGCAAGCGGGGAAGCATTAAGTCCATTAGCGGTAAGAACCTTTAATCGGCTGATTCAGCAATGGAATGGCACCAAACTATTCAATTTGTATGGCCCAACGGAAGCGACAGTGGATGTTTCACATTATGATTGTTCGACAAGCATAAGCTTGGAAATTGTCCCTATTGGAAAACCAATCTACAATACACGCTTATATATCGTTGATCTTAATTTCAAATTACTGCCGGTTGGAGTTGGTGGGGAACTTTGCATTGCGGGTAAGGGTCTAGCCAGAGGCTATCTGAACAGACCGGAGTTAACTGCAGAAAAATTTATCGATAACCCATTTGAACATGAACAGCGGATGTATCGAACAGGTGATTTGGCAAGATGGTTGCCTGACGGTAATATCGAGTACTTGGGTCGTATAGACCATCAAGTAAAGATCCGTGGTTTCCGGGTTGAATTAGGTGAAGTCGAGGCTGCTTTGAATGCTTATGAATCTATACAGGAAACGGCGGTTATCGCTCGCGAAGAGGAGGACAATTCCAAATATGTATGTGCTTACTTTACTGCCAGCGAGCAATTGAATATAAATGAACTAAAAAGTTACTTATCAGGTGTTTTACCGAAATACATGATTCCATTATTCTTTGTGCAAATGGAGCAAATGCCGCTAACCCCTAATGGAAAGTTGAATCGCAAGAAATTACCGGCTCCCGAAGGATATATCAATATAAACACAGTTTACGAGTCACCTAGAAACACACTGGAAGCCGCCTTGGTAAACATTTGGCAGGGGGTATTGGGTGTCCAACGAATGGGGATTGCAGATGACTTTTTTGAACAGGGCGGACATTCCTTAAAAGCCACAACCCTCATCTCGCGCATCCATAAGGAAATGAACGTAGAGGTACCGTTAAAGGAAGTGTTCCTACGGCCGACCGTGAAAGCGATGGGAGCCTATATCCTGGGGTTGAAAACCAGCGCATATGCCGCAATTGAACCGATACCCGCGCAAGCGTTTTATCCGGTTTCCTCGGCGCAGAAGCGGCTGTTTATCCTGGATCAAATTGAAGGGACACAGACGAGCTACAATATGCCAGGGGTCCTGGCGATGGAGGGCCACTTGGATCGGGCGCGATTGATAGCGGCGTTTGAAGCGTTGATTCAAAGGCACGAATCGCTGCGTACCTCGTTTGAATGGAAGGAAGGGGAACCGATTCAGCGTGTCCATCCGCATGTGGAATTTCGCATGGACGTCAGGGAAGCAGAAGAAGGACAAATAGAAGCGATTGTGAAAGAGTTCATCCGCTCCTTTGATCTCAGCCAAGCGCCATTATTGCGGGTAGGGCTGCTGCAATTGGATGCCGAGCGTCATATCCTGCTCTACGACATGCATCATATTATTTCCGATGGGATGTCCATGAGTGTCATCATCCGAGAATTCGCAGCGCTTTATGCAGGGGAAGAGCTGCCGGCATTGCGCATACAGTACAAGGATTATGCGGCCTGGCAGCATGCTTTATTCTTGGGTGAAGGGATGAAGCAGCAGGAAGCGTATTGGCTCACAACATTTGCGGGAGAGCTTCCCATACTGAACCTGCCCACGGATTATCCAAGACCGCCTATCCAAAGCTTTGAGGGGAACCGCGTCGACTTTACGATCGGAAAAGAAGAGAAGGAGCGCTTGTACCGCCTTATGGCAGAAACGGGAACAACGCTGTATATGGTATTGCTGGCCGTCTATTCGGTGCTTCTATCGAAGTATTCCGGTCAAGAAGACATCATAGTGGGATCGCCTATCGCAGGTCGATCGCATGCGGACTTGGAGCCGATGATAGGCATGTTCGTCAATACGCTACCGATGCGAAACCAGGCGGAGGGGCATAAAACATTTGAGGCGTTTCTGCAAGAGGTGAAGGAGAATGCTTTGCAGGCGTATGCAAACCAAGACTACCCATTTGAAGAAATGGTGGAGAAGCTGGCGCTGCGCCGGGATATGAGCCGAAATCCCTTGTTTGATACCCTGTTTGTGTTGCAGAATACAGATCGGTCAGACATCCAAATGGAAAATATCACATTAAATCCATATGAATTTGAAAACAAGGTCACGAAATTTGATCTGACGCTGAGTGTGGCGGAAGAAGCGGAAGAAATCCACTGCCAGCTGGAATACAGCAGCCGTTTGTTCAAAATGGATACGATAGAGCGGTTGACCGGGCATTTTAGGCATATGCTTGAGGAAGTGTCCGAAAATCGAACCCAGCCGCTATCGCAATTAGCGCTGCTTACTCTACAAGAGAGCGAGAAAATATTAAAAGAGTTCAACGATACGGGTGCAAATTATCCGCAGGAAAAGTTGATTCATGAATTATTTGAAGAACAGACAAGCAAGACTCCTGATAATATTGCAGTAGTGTTTTTAGATAAAAAAATTAGCTACAGCGAGCTCAATGAGCGAGCGAACCAATTGGCGAGAGTGCTGGTAGCTAAAGGGGTTAAAGCCGAAAGTATTGTGGGAATTATGGTGGAACGTTCGTTGGAAATGATAGTCGGTATGCTGGGAATTCTCAAGGCAGGTGGTGCTTACTTACCAATTGACCCCGAGCATCCGCAAGACCGGATTGATTTTATACTCAAAGATAGTGGAGCTTACCTATTAGCAACTCAACAAAAATTTAGCGGGAAAGCATCCATAGCAGGTGAAATTCTTTTTATTGATGATGAAAATCTATTTAAGGGTGAATGTGCAAATCTGGGTATAGCAGCTAAATCTAATGAGCTGGCTTATGTTCTCTATACTTCAGGTACGACCGGAAGACCGAAAGGCGTCATGATCGAGCACCATAACGTAGTCAGGTTGCTTTTGAATGATCGTTCATTGTTTGATTTTAACGAATCTGATGTTTGGACCTTATTTCATTCCTATTGTTTTGACTTTTCCGTCTGGGAAATGTACGGCGCCTTATTGTTTGGCGGCAGGTTGATAGTGATTTCGAGGCAGGTTGCACAAGATACACAGCAACTTTTACAAGTTCTGAAAAAAGAAAAAGTAACGGTACTTAATCAAACCCCATCTTCTTTTAATAATTTAATTTATTTGGAGCTCAAAAAAAACGAAGCCGAGCTCTTGCTAAGGTATGTAATTTTCGGTGGTGAAGCACTGAGGCCTGCAATGCTTAAACAATGGAAAGAAAAATATACCCGCACAAAGCTCATCAATATGTATGGTATTACAGAAACAACCGTTCATGTTACCTATAAAGAAATTACCGATACTGAAATAGAGTCCAATGCAAGCAACATTGGAAAACCAATACCGACCTTGCATTGTTATATTCTTGATCAGCAGCTAATGCTTGTTCCTATAGGTGTTGTAGGGGAATTGTTTATTGCCGGGGAGGGCGTGGCAAGAGGATATCTCAATAATGAGCGGCTAACGAGTGAAAGATTCCTGCAGAATCCTTACGAGCCTTCTGAAAGGTTATACCGATCCGGTGACTTAGCCAAATGGACTGGGAATGGGGATATTGAATATTTCGGACGTATAGATCATCAGGTTAAGGTGCGAGGGCATCGTATTGAGCTTGGAGAAATTGAGAACAGACTTTTACAAGTCGAACAGATCCGTGAATGTATAGTAATAGATTGTAAGGATGATAGCGGGAGCACGGATTTAATAGCTTATTTCTCAGCAAATCAAAAGATACCTATCGGGAGACTAAAGCAGCAACTGCTTCTGGAGCTCCCAGAATACATGATTCCAGCTTTCTTTGTTCAGCTTGAAAATATGCCGTTAACGGGAAATGGCAAGATCGATAGAAAAACCTTACCGCAGCCTGGAAGAACGAGTGAATCAGATAATGGATACTCAGCTCCAAACACAGAATCGCAGCAAATCATGACTGCTGTATGGATGGAGGTTCTACGCCGTGAACGGGTGGGAATCCATGACAATTTCTTTGCAATGGGAGGGGATTCCATTAAAGTTATTCGTCTGATTAGCCAATTAAACGCAAGATTTAATACGACAATAGCAGTCATGGAATTTTTCAAGTATCCAACTATTGATGAATTGTCACACTGGTTGGAACATCATCATCCACAAGCCGGAGATGATCGTAGAGACGGGATGGCCCTGATTGAAGCTATGAAACTGCGGATATTGGATGAGTCTATAGACAGCCCCCTGCCGGAGGACGTGGAAGATTATTATCCGCTTAGCGGCATTCAACAGAGCATGGTGTTCTATTCAATGTTAAAACCGGACGAACCGATCTATCATGATCAATTCTATTATTTGTTGGAATTTTCAAGGTTTGATTGGTCTGTCCTACAGCAAGCTATTTCTATTTTATCAAGAAAGAATTCTATATTGCGCACAACAATGCATTTGCAGTCCTTTAGTGAACCGCTGCAGATGATACATCGCCTTCTTCTTCCTGTTTTGGAATTGGAGGATATATCGGCTTCTTCTCAAGAGGAACAAGAATGGTTCATTCGGCAGTATATGTACAAGGATATAAATGATAAATTCAAATTTAACGGTGATTTGCTATGGCGACTTGGTATATTCCAGCTGACTGATCGCGAGGTTTGTTTCGTGTTATCTTTTCATCATGCGATTTTGGATGGATGGAGTGTCGCTACCTTTAATAAAGAATTGGTTGAAATATATGGTTGTTTGCTACGAGAGGAAACCTTTGAAATCGTACCTCATAAAGCGAGCTATAAAGACTATGTAGCCATTCAGCAATTCCATAAGTCTTCTGCAGAAACCAAGCACTTTTGGACTAAATATTTGGCAGGATATACACGGAACAAGCTTCCATTTAACGCAGCCGGAAAGCAGGTTCGAAAAGATAAAGCAGTCTTTATATATCAGAGTCAATTGGAGCCAAGCTTATTGCAATCACTGGATGAATTAACGCGCCAATATGGCTGTACACTTAAGGAGATTTGTTTTTCCGCTTATCTTTTTATGATGCATATACTCACTACAGAGAATGATTTGGTAACTGGACTTGTAACACACGATCGCCCTGCTATGGAAGATGGAGAGAAAATTTTGGGGTGTTTTTTGAATACATTGCCCTTTCGAATTGCCATCGATCGACAATTATCAGGCTTGGAATTTCTTGAACAGGTCCAAAAACAGCTTCAGGATGTATTTATCCATAATATGCAGCTGGTCGACATATCCAATCAGATTGGCGAAAGCAAGCACCATGGAATAAATCCATTGTTTGACGCCATATTCAACTTTACGGACTTCCATGTTTTGGAGGGTATAGATATACAAACGACAATCCGCAGCTCTAATCGTAAGATTCAGCTTGAATCAAGCGAAATGACCAACACGTTGTTTGATTTGGAAGTATCCCGTGCACAGAATCATTTGTCTATTCAAATCAAATATGCAAAAAATTATTTTTATGATGAAGAAATAGCAACAGCCTATGGCTTATATCTACGTGTCCTCCAGCATTTGGCCGAAAGTCCAGCGAAATTGCTGCAGGAAATGCCATTATTGCTAGAGGCTGAGAGCGATCGTATTTTGTATGGTTTTAATAAAACGCAAGTGAAATATGCTTCAACGCAAACGCTGCATCAGCTTTTTGAAGCCCAGACTGAAAGAACGCCGAATCAAACTGCATTGACAATGGATGGGGAGTCACTGTCCTACGGAGCACTGAATAAAAAAGCAAACCAGGTTGCGAGAATGCTGTGTGCAAGCGGTGTGAAAAAGGGTAACTCTATCGGTTTAATTGCTGAGCGTGGATTCGAAATGATTATCGGGATGTTCGCGATCCTAAAGGTGGGAGCAGCCTATGTACCCATTGATCCGGAATATCCGCTAGAGCGCCAAACTTATATTTTGAAGAATGCTGAAATTACTGCTCTGCTGACGGATCGGGAATATGGATTGCAGTTCGAGACTAATCTTAAGTTAAATGAAGACCAATATGCTGGTTATGCTGAAGGTAATCTTAATATCCCTGTAAGTGCTCAAGAGCTGGCTTATATTATTTATACATCGGGTTCGACGGGGGTGCCCAAAGGTGTCATGATTAAACATCACTCAGCAGTTAATCTTGTAACATGGGTTAATAAACGATTCGAAGTTGGTGGACAAGACACTCTGTTGTTTATTACTTCGATGTGCTTCGATTTGTCCGTGTACGATATCTTTGGAACATTATCCTGTGGAGGTAAAATCGTTGTTGCACGAAAGGAACAAGTACAAAATCATCTGGAATTGATGCAACTATTATATAAAGAAAAAGTGACCTTCTGGAATTCCGTTCCTTCAACAATGAACCATCTGGTAAATACGATCGGAAAGGAGGATTCAAGCTTTAAATCGCTAGATCTCCGTCTTGTTTTCTTAAGCGGGGATTGGATTCCGGTTACCTTGCCAGAGAAAATAACGCATTTATTTCCGAATGCCCAAGTAATCAGCTTAGGTGGTGCTACAGAAGCAACTGTCTGGTCGAACTATTATCTGGTCGAGAAAATGGATGAAATGTCCAGCAGCATTCCGTATGGAAATCCATTGGATAACAGCTATTTTTATATTCTGGATGAGCATTTAAACGCAGTGCCTTTCGGTGTGGCTGGAGAATTGTATATTGGTGGAGTCGGTGTTGCACGGGGATATATGAACGACACTATGAAGACTAAGGAGGCTTTCTTACAGAATCCGTTTTTCAATGATTCTGCTGAAATGATCTATAAAACAGGGGATTTGGGACGCATGCTGCCTTCTGGTGTCATGGAGTTTTTGGGTCGAAAAGATCATCAAGTAAAAATTCGCGGATTTCGGGTGGAGCTTGGAGAAATTGAAAGCCACTTGTTCAAGCATGAACAAGTACAAGAAGCAGTTGTCGTACAAAGGCAAGATATTGAGGGTACTCCTTATTTATGCGCGTATGTTGTTTTTGATCCATCGGTGACATCTCAGGAGCTGCGGGAGTATTTAATGGATAAGCTGCCCGGATATATGGTGCCTTCCGTATTTGTGCCGATAGATGACTTACCGCTTACCTCCAATGGAAAGATAGATCGTAAAGCACTGCCGGAGCCTGAGAATAATATTCGGCTGGATAACGTCTACGAGGAGCCGTCTAATCCGATCGAAGAAAAATTACTGGAGATTTGGCAATTTGTGTTGAGCATAGTACAAATTGGCGTAAACGATCATTTCTTTGAATTAGGCGGACATTCGCTCTTAGTGACGAGTATGGCTTTGAAAATAAATCAGGTTTTTCAAGTGGATGTGCCGCTGCAGGTGATTTTTAATTCACCCACAATCCGTGAACTTAGCTTATTCATTCAGCAAGCCGAGAGATCCGGTTATTCGCAAATCGAACTGACTGAAGAACGCACATACTATCCGGTTTCCTCTGCCCAACAACGGATGTTTATTCTGCATCAATTTGAAAAAGAGGGGCTGCAATACAATACACCAGCTGTGCTTACAATTGAAGGCTATTTAAATACGGAGCGTTTGGCGACAGCTTTTCAAGGATTAGTTGAACGACATGAGATTCTACGTACTTCGGTTACTGTGAAGGATAATGTGCCTATTCAGCAGATTGAAGCGAATGCAACTGTCTATTTAAAGCAGTCTAGTGCGGAAGATCATGAGCTGAAAAGCATTATTACAGCCTTTGTGCGTCCTTTTGATCTATTAAAGGCACCTCTGTTTCGAGCTGAAGTGGTCCGAATAACGGCGAATCGACATGTTCTGCTTATAGATATGCATCATATCATAACCGACGGCTCCTCAACGGCTGCTTTGATCCGTGAATTCGTCGCATTGTATGAAGGACAAACTCTGCCTGAACTGCGGATCCAGTATAAGGATTATGCGGTATGGCAGCAGAATTTTCTACAACAGGAGAAGATGCAGCAGCAAGAAAACCATTGGCTAAGCAAATTTTCTGATGAAATTCCGGTTTTGAATTTACCGCTCGACTATGCAAGGCCAGTGTTGCAAAGCTATGCAGGAGAACGGCTCCCCTTCCTGTTGGACAAACCGCTGCTCGAAGGCTTAAACCGTCTGGCTGCTCAAACAGGGAGCACGCTATATATGGTGCTATTAGCTGCATACAATGTGCTGCTGTACAAGTATACCGGACAGGAAGACATAGTGGTTGGATCCCCCATTGCCGGAAGAAATCATGCCGATATTGAATCCATGGTTGGCTTGTTTGTAAACACATTGGCGATGCGCAATTTCCCATCGCAGGACAAAACGTTTATGCAGCTATTGCAGGAAGTGAAAAGTCATTCCCTTCAGGCGTTTGCCAATCAGGACTATCCCTTTGAACAGCTGGTAGAGAAGCTGAATCTGCCGAAGGACAGGAGCCGGAATCCGCTATTTGATACAATGTTTAATCTGCAGAATGTAGATCGATCCGCTTTGGAAATCCAAGGATTAACCTTTACTCCTTACGAATTTGCCCCAGGTGTGGCTAAATTCGATTTAACATTGGAAGCGACGGAGTGGTCGGAGGGCATTCACTGTAATTTGGAGTACTGTGTGCGGTTATTCAAGAAAGAAACCATGGAACGGTTAGCTCTTCATTTTTGCCAGATTGTTCGAGCGGTGGCAGAAAACCCACAACTGCAGTTAGGCGCCATTGAAATATTGTCGCAGGCGGAGAAAGATCAGCTTCTGCAAGAATTCAACGCAACTAAAACGTCATTTCCAGAGGAGAAGACCATTCACCAATTGTTTGAGGAGCAGGCGGAAAGGACACCGGACCATATAGCGGTTGTATTCGGAGAACAGCAATTAACCTACGGAGAGCTCAATGAGAGATCGAATCAGTTGGCGAGGCTATTGGTTAGCAAAGGGGTCATAGCGGATAGCATCGTGGGCATTATGGTGGAGCGTTCGTTGGAGATGCTAGTGGGCATACTGGGAATTCTCAAGGCAGGCGGCGCCTATCTGCCACTCGATCCGGACCATCCGCAAGCACGCATCCGCTATATGTTGGAGGACTCCGGAGCAAAGCTGCTTCTGTTGAATCGCCATTTGCTGCAGCGCGTATCCTTTGCCGGTAATGTGGTTGTGGTAGAAGATGAACAATCCTACCATGCAGACGTTTCAAAAGTAGAGTCGACAAGCGGACCCAACCATTTGGCCTATGTAATTTATACATCAGGATCAACGGGCGAACCAAAAGGAGTCATGATTGAGCATCGTTCGATCGTAAATCTTATCCAAGGGATGGCCGAGAGAATCGATTTTACAACAGGAAAAACGATGTTGTCCCTCACGACGATAGCGTTTGATATCTTTGTCCTTGAAACATTATTGTCTTTCAGCAAGGGCATACGAGTGGTCCTTGCGGGAGCCGAGCAGCAGGCTGATCCCCAAGCGATAAGCCAATTAATCCTAAGTCAACAGGTAGATATGATTCAGATGACACCATCGCGAGTGCAGTTATTGCTTGATTCTGTTTATGCCTCCTGTTTAAAGCCTTTAAGCGAGATCTTGATTGGAGGAGAAGCATTTCCTGCCACTCTGCTGGAAAGCTTGCAAAGGAGCACGAAAGCTCGTTTATACAATGTATATGGACCTACGGAAACAACGGTATGGTCGTCCGTAGAGGAGGAAACAAACGCTCTCGAAGTACGCATTGGCAAACCTATTGCAAATACGCAATTGTACATTATGAACAAACACACGCAATTGCAGCCGATTGGCATTGCCGGGGAGCTGTATATTGCCGGGGCAGGACTGGCAAGAGGGTATTTAAACCGTATGGAGCTGACCGCGGAGAAGTTTGTGGAAAACCCATTTATAGCAGGGGAGCGAATGTACAGAACAGGGGACTTGGCTCGCAGGCTACCCGATGGAAATATCGAATATCTGGGACGAATAGATCAGCAGGTGAAAATCCGCGGTTACCGAATTGAGCTTGGGGAAGTGGAAGCGAAGCTCTTGAAGGTGGAGTTCGTACAAGCAGCGGCAGTTATAGCCCGTGAAGACGAGAACCGTAATTTGTATTTGTGCGCTTACTTTATGGCAGATACACCACTTGCAGTAGGTGAACTGAGAGGAGCGCTGACTCAAGTGCTGCCTGTTTATATGATCCCGACATTTTTCATGCAGATAGAGGAAATGCCGCTCAATGCAAATGGGAAGATAGACCGCAAAGCTTTGCCGGAGCCTCAGGGAAGCATGCAAACCGGAACGGAATATATGGCTCCCCGCAATTCAATGGAAGAGTTATTGGTACAAATATGGAAGGAAGTATTGAAAGCCGATCAGGTAGGCATTAATGACGATTTCTTCGAATTAGGCGGACATTCGCTCTTAGTGACAAGTATGGCTTTGAAAATAAATCAGCTATTTCTTATAGACATGCCTATGCAGGTGATTTTTAATTCGCCCACAATTCGTGAACTTAGCCAATTTATTCAGAAAGCCGAACAAGCCAGTTATTCGGAGATAGAATGTGTCGAAGAACGTCGCCACTATCCAGTTTCCTCTGCCCAACAACGGATGTTTATTCTGCATCAATTTGAAAAAGAGGGGCTGCAATACAATACACCAGTTGTGCTTACAATTGAAGGCTATTTAAATACGGAGCGTTTGGCGACAGCTTTTCAAGGATTAGTTGAACGACATGAGATTCTACGTACTTCAATTATCCTTGTTGAAGGGGTACCCGCCCAGGAGATCCACGCTGAAGCTCTCATCACTTTAAATCAGTGGAAGGCATCCGAATATGAATTGAAAAGCATCATTAAAGATTTTGTCCGTCCTTTTGATCTATTAAAGGCACCTCTGTTTCGAGCTGAAGTGGTCCGAATAACGGCTAATTATCATGTTCTGCTTATAGATATGCATCATATCATAACCGACGGCTCCTCAACGGCTGCTTTGATCCGTGAATTCGTCGCGTTGTATGAAGGACAAACTCTGCCTGAACTGCGGATCCAGTATAAGGATTATGCGGTATGGCAGCAGAATTTTCTACAACAGGAGAAGATGCAGCAGCAAGAAAACCATTGGCTAAGCAAATTTACTGATGAAATTCCGGTTTTGAATTTACCGCTCGACTATGCAAGGCCAGTGTTGCAAAGCTATGCAGGAGAACGGCTCCCCTTCCTGTTGGACAAACCGCTGCTAGAAGGCTTAAAACGTCTGGCCGCTCAAACAGGGAGCACGCTATATATGGTTCTATTAGCCGCATACAATGTGCTGCTGTACAAGTATACCGGACAGGAAGACATAGTGGTTGGATCCCCCATTGCCGGAAGAAATCATGCCGATATTGAATCCATGGTTGGCTTGTTTGTAAACACATTGGCGATGCGCAATTTCCCATCGCAGGACAAAACGTTTATGCAGCTATTGCAGGAAGTGAAAAGTCATTCCCTTCAGGCGTTTGCCAATCAGGACTATCCCTTTGAACAGCTGGTAGAGAAGCTGAATCTGCCGAAGGACAGGAGCCGGAATCCGCTATTTGATACGATGTTTAATCTGCAGAATGTAGACCGATCCGCTTTGGAAATCCAAGGATTAACCTTTACTCCTTACGAATTTGCCCCAGGTGTGGCTAAATTCGATTTAACATTGGAAGCGACGGAGTGGTCGGAAGGCATTCACTGTAATTTGGAGTACTGTGTGCGGTTATTCAAGAAAGAAACCATGGAACGGTTAGCTCTTCATTTTTGCCAGATTGTTCGAGCGGTAGTAGAAAACCCACAACTGCAGTTAGGCGCCATTGAAATATTGTCGCAGGCGGAGAAAGATCAGCTTCTGCAAGAATTCAACGCAACTAAAACGTCATTTCCAGAGGAGAAGACCATTCACCAATTGTTTGAGGAACAGGTGGCAAGGACTCCGGAAAATATAGCGGTTGTATTCGGAGAACAGCAATTAACCTACGGAGAGCTCAATGATAGATCGAATCAGTTGGCGAGGTTATTGGTTAGCAAAGGGGTCATAGCGGATAGCATCGTGGGCATTATGGTGGAGCGTTCGTTGGAGATGCTAGTAGGCATACTGGGAATTCTCAAGGCAGGCGGCGCCTATCTGCCACTCGATCCGGACCATCCGCAAGCACGCATCCGCTATATGTTGGAGGACTCAGGAGCAAAGCTGCTTCTGTTGAATCGCCATTTGCTGCAGCGCGTATCCTTTGCCGGTAATGTGGTTGTGGTGGAAGATGAACAATCCTACCATGCAGACGTCTCAAAAGTAGAGCCGACAAGCGGACCCAACCATTTGGCCTATGTAATTTATACATCAGGATCAACGGGTGAACCAAAAGGAGTCATGATTGAGCATCGTTCGATCGTAAATCTTATCCAAGGGATGTCCGAGAGAATCGACTTTACAACAGGAAAAACGATGTTGTCCCTCACGACGATAGCGTTTGATATCTTTGTCCTTGAAACATTATTGTCTTTCAGCAAGGGCATACGTGTGGTCCTTGCGGGAGCCGAGCAGCAGGCTGATCCCCAAGCGATAAGCCAATTAATCCTAAGTCAACAGGTAGATATGATTCAGATGACACCATCGCGAGTGCAGTTATTGCTTGATTCTGGTTATGCCTCCTGTTTAAAGCCTTTAAGCGAGATCTTGATTGGAGGAGAAGCATTTCCTGCCACTCTGCTGGAAAGCTTGCAAAGGAGCACGAAAGCTCGTTTATACAATGTATATGGACCTACGGAAACAACGGTGTGGTCATCCGTAGAGGAGGAAACAAACACTCACGAAGTACGCATTGGCAAACCTATTGCAAATACGCAATTGTACATTATGAACAAACACACGCAATTGCAGCCGATTGGCATTGCCGGGGAGCTGTATATTGCCGGGGCAGGACTGGCAAGAGGGTATTTAAACCGTATGGAGCTGACCGCGGAGAAGTTTGTGGAAAACCCATTTATAGCAGGGGAGCGAATGTACAGAACAGGGGACTTGGCTCGCAGGCTACCCGATGGAAATATCGAATATCTGGGACGAATGGATCAGCAGGTGAAAATCCGCGGTTACCGAATTGAGCTTGGGGAAGTGGAAGCGAAACTCTTGAAGGTGGAGTTCGTACAAGCAGCGGCAGTTATAGCGCGTGAAGACGAAAACCGTAATCTGTATTTGTGCGCTTACTTTATGGCAGATACACCACTTGCAGTAGGTGAACTGAGAGGAGCGCTGACTCAAGTGCTGCCTGTTTACATGATCCCGACATTTTTCATGCAAGTAGAGGAAATGCCGCTCAATGCAAATGGGAAGATAGACCGCAAAGCTTTGCCGGAGCCTCAGGGAAGCATGCAAACCGGAACGGAATATATGGCTCCCCGCAATTCAATGGAAGAGCTATTGGTACAAATATGGAAGGAAGTATTGAAAGCCGATCAGGTAGGCATTAATGACGATTTCTTCGAATTAGGCGGACATTCTTTACTTGCAATTAAATTGGAGGTAGCCATGGAGGAATATGGTATTTCTATAGATGGAACAAGTATCTATGAGCATAGTACGATTAAGGCAATGGCATCGTTTATCGAAAGATTATGATCTGGGGGGACAAAATTATGAAAATTTTGGGGATTGGTGGAGGATTGGATCGAATTCATGAGTACAATTATGAATTCCCCATTGGAATGGCTCATGATAGCGCAGCCGTACTGCTTGTTGATGGAAAAATTGTGGCGGGAATTGAAGAGGAGCGGCTAAATAGAATTAAGCATACGAATAAATCCCCTGTGAAATCGATGAGATTCTGCCTGGAACAGGGACAAATAAACATCCGTGAAATTAATAAATTTGCTGTATATGGCAGTGAAAAATTTATGAACTTTACATTGCAGCAAAACTATCTGGAACATTCCGGCGGGAAATTAGCCTATGAAGATGTGCGTACTCTTGTCCGTGCCATGATTCGAAACGAATTCGAATATGATGTAGATCCCAGTCAAATTGTATTTGTCCCTCATCATGTTGCTCATGCAGCAAGCTCTTTTTTCATGTCGGGCTTTGAAGAAAGCTTGATTATGACCATTGATGGCCAAGGCGATGGTGTGTCCAGTATGCTTTTCCATGGAAATAACAATTCGATGGAGCCTTTAGCTACAGTCTATCAATCTGATTCGCTTGGTTTCTTTTATTTAAAC
The DNA here is from genome assembly GCF_009728935.1 of Paenibacillus psychroresistens. Lineage (GTDB taxonomy): Bacteria > Bacillota > Bacilli > Paenibacillales > NBRC-103111 > Paenibacillus_AC > Paenibacillus_AC psychroresistens. Next base: position 3,427,836 of record NZ_CP034235.1, read on the forward strand.
GTGATTAAATTTATCGGTTACAGCATGTTTGATGAATACAAGGTAATGGGTCTTGCACCCTATGGACAACCTCGGAAATACAAGAGCTTATTTAAGAGGTTTTATAGCTTATTGCCTGAAGGCAGTTATAAGATTCATACAGAGCAAATTCATTTACTTTTTGCTATGGGAAGTCCACGAAAGAAGGGGGAGCCTTTTACTCAAGTCCACAAAGACATTGCAGCTTCGCTGCAAGCATCCTTAGAGGAAATTGTCTTTCATTGCTTAAGCCATTACAAGGAAAAAACAGGTCTCTCCCGGTTATGCTTGGCTGGTGGAGTTGCCCATAACTGTACATTGAATGGGAAAATAGCTTATTCAGCTATGTTTGAAGAAGTATTCATCCAGCCTGCAGCCCATGATGCGGGTTCTGTCCTTGGTGCAGCTTTGCAAGTCTATCATACAGAATGCCCGGAAGCACAGAAGAACAAATTGGAACATGTTTATTGGGGTAAGGATATTGGAACAGATGATAGTGTGGTGAAGGTTTTACAGCAATGGAGCTCATTTATCGAGTTTGAAAAGAAAGATGATATTGAGGATGTCGCTTCACAATTGATTTCAGAAGGCATGGTATTAGGCTGGGTACAGGGACGCTCTGAGTTCGGTCCAAGGGCACTGGGAAATCGCAGTATTATTGCTGATCCCAGACCTGCGGAGAATAAAGAAATTATCAACGCAATGGTGAAGAAAAGAGAAGGATATCGTCCGTTTGCACCTTCCGTTCTGGAAGAAGAGGCAGGAGAATACTTCGAATTGCCTCCGGGAAATATAGAATTGCTATATATGATACATGTCTTAAAGGTTAAAGAAATCCATCGTCAGCAGCTCGGTGCTATTACACATATGGATGGTACAGCAAGGGTACAGACGGTTTCCCAAAGAACAAATCCAAGGTACTGGAAGCTAATTCGTTCATTTCAGGAAAAAACCGGAATTCCGCTTGTCTTAAATACTTCATTTAATAATCATGCAGAGCCCATTATAGATTCAGTGCAGGATGCAATCGTATGTTATTTGACGACAGGTCTACATTATCTGGTGATAGGAAATTATCTCATTCGAAGAAAACAAACGGATCTAATGGAAGCGTTGAATAATGGTGAAATTATCCCATCTATACCTCCTCATGTTCGAATCTATAAAACGGATCAATCGGCAGGTTTGGGTCCCTTTATTCCTACCTTTCAAATTGGACACAACTATTCCAAGGAATTCAATAGAAAGATCTCATCTGGTTTATATCCCTATCTATTGGAGATGGATGGAGCGACCAGCCTAAATAATATCATTCAGAGGATAGGAACCCTTTCTTCAGAGAATCGAGAATCGATTATGGTCGAGCTTATAAATCTATGGTCTGAGCGAATGATAACTATTACCCCGGCTGTGAAGGTCATTGTGAAGAGAATAATCATTGAGAACATTGCTCCCTTTAACGATATCTACTACAAAAGCTGCTTGTACAATTCTTTATTTCCAGCTGTTTTTCATTTTAACAAAAGCATTGCCCCGTTTTTGATCAACGATGTTATTGTCTATGATATAACAGAAAGCGTCGAGGGACCCCAATGTTTAATTGAGTATTTGCCTAACAAATCGTTGGAGGAAATGCTTGAGGATGTCGGTATATCTTATAAAGGGGATCGTTATGCAGATAACTTGTTGAAAAAAGTAATATCTGCCATAAATCAGGGAAGGCCAGTCCTCTTCTGGGTGGATTGCTTTGATATTTCCATCCGGGCTGATACTTTTCATAAGAAGCATTTGCCCCATACAATCCTAGTTTATGGGTACGATGAAGAAACCCAAATATTGCATATCATTGAACACAAACAAAGTGAAAATCTATCTTACGCTAGACGTACTATTCCAATGGCAGATATTCAGAAAGCCTATGATGGATTTCATGAGCACTTTCATAGACATAATCCCATAATGGAAACTTATTATGAGTTTTATCTAAAAGCAGGAGCTTCAGCAGGTCAGGAACTTACAACACAAAGTGAATCGAGTCTTTATCTGGAATTGTTATTAAGGAAGCTTCCCAACATACAGAGTGGATTGGAGAAGCTCAAGCTGTTTCTGGAGTGGTTTTCACAGCAAATTATCGAGAAGCGAACCCCATCTATACCCTACACAACTCAACTGCTTGAAAAGCTAAACTCATTGATATCAGCAAAACAGGTTGAGCTATATAAGTTTTCACTTCTATTTCATAATCACGAAAACCTTAAATCTTTACTTAAGCAAATTTTAGGGGATTGGGTTGCTATACGCGCAGTTATTGCCAAGTATTATTATTCCAACAAATATAACCCCGAGTTGTTTCAAGGTTTACAGGGTAGCTTAAAGCGGATTTATATAAGTGAAATAGAATATTATCAAAAGCTGCACAATTTATCGGAATGGAATGGAGGAAATTCAAAATGAATTCAGTGGAACAACAATTTATAGATTTGATAAATGCAGAATTAAATGTTGTAATCGATCAAACTCACTTCAAAATGAACTTGGATGACCTTGGTGTTAATTCATTGGTCTTTGTTCAATTGGTTGTTGCTATAGAGTCGCATTTTGACATCGAATTTGAGAACATTCAATTACTCAATACTAATTTTTCCGATGCTAATTCCATAATTCGTTATATAGAAAAAAGGTTAGAGGAGGTTTAAAATGACTATCCCGGCTCCAATACATAAAGTGTTTCATTCTTTGACTCATGCCCAGAAACGGGTTTGGTTTACAGAGCAAATTTACCCTGGACAAGCTTTGCATCATTTGGGCGGTGCTGTAATTATCCATGACAAAATTCAACTTGATTTATTGGAGCAAGCTATTCATGCTTTAATTCATCGTCATGATGCTTTACGTTTAAAGCTGGAGGTGGTGTCTGGAGAAGTGCAGCAATATGTGGGCACTTATGAACCACAGATTTTGAAGAAGGTGGATTTTTCAGCGGCGCTTGATCCACAGACAGCTTATGAAGCATGGTTAAACGAGGAATCAAGGATCCCGTTTGTACTTGAAAATAAGTGGTTATTTGAATTTATCTTGTTTAAATTACAGGATAATAAGAATGGTTATTATGTGAAGCTTCATCATCTAATCTCAGACGGTTGGTCCATCCAGATCATGACAGAACAATTGAGGAAATGTTATGAACAGCTAATTTCAGGCCATTCCATTCATTACGAGAAAGCTCCATCTTATATAGAATATATAGAAAAAGAGAGAGGGTATTTGCATTCAAGCCGTTTTGAGAAAAACAAGACTTTTTGGATGGAGAAGTTTAGGGGAATGCCGGAGGGTCTCTTAGCCGTTAGCTCTGAAGATTGTTCAGCTAAGAGAAAGTCATTTCTAATGGAACAGGAGTTAACCGAACGACTTCAAAAATTTATATTTAAAAAAGGAGTCTCGCTCAATACTTTTTTCGTTGCATTAATGGCAGTCTATCAACAAAAAATGACAGGTCAGAACGATTTGGTAATAGGAAACCCTGTGTTAAATCGCAGTGGCAGGAGAGAGCGTGAGATATTTGGCATGTTTACGAGTACGATGCCGCTTAGAATATCATTAGCGGCAGCAAATACGATTTCAGATGTATTAATAACGATGGTGAAGCTGATTAAAGAATGTATGTTTAATCAAAAATACCCGTATAATTTATTGATAAAGGATCTAAGCAATAATCTAATACCTATTAATGGACTCTTTCAAATTTGTGTGAATTATTATAATACGAAGCTGCCCACTGAATGGAGTGGAGGTGAAATTGAGAATGTTGAATTTCACAGTGGCAGCCAATTGTATGCCTTGCAGTTGGTTGTCAAGGAATGGGAAGATTCCGGAAGGATTCAATTGGATTTCGACTACAAGATAAGTCAATATAATGAGAATGAGATCCATGTAATGTTCGATCGACTTTGTTATCTTCTAGACCAGATAATAAAAGACCCTGATGTACTTTTGTCTCAACTGCAATTGCTCAGTGGGATAGATAGGCAGAAACTTATTTATGACTTTAATCAAACAGCAAATGAGTATCCAAAGAATACAACCATAATTGAGTTATTTGAAGCTCAAGTAAAACGAAGTCCCTTGAATACAGCGGTAATTTTTGAAAATGAACAGCTAACTTACATACAGCTTAATGAAAAAGCCAATCAATTAGCCAGATATTTGCAAAGTATGGGATTTAAAATAAATGATTTTGCTGTAATCGAAGCCACGCATTCAATGGATGTGATTATTGCGATTCTTGCAATATTGAAAGCTGGAGGTGTTTATATCCCCATTGACCCGGATTATCCGGACGAACGAGTTAAGTTTATTCTTAAGGACTCACAGGCTTCATTTCTGCTTACTGATAATCCCGAGCGCTGCAAAGATTTTTACCTGGGAATGATTATCCTTATATCTGATAACTCCTTATATGCAAGTGCTGCAGCATCCAATATTGGAGTTTATCCTTGCTCCAATGATTTGGTTTATATTATGTATACATCCGGATCAACAGGTAAACCAAAAGGAGTAATGGTTGAGCAGCGCGGATTGATTAATTACATTTGGTGGGCAGGAAAAACATATATTCAGGATGAGCAAGATACATTCGCTTTATATTCTTCCCTTGCCTTTGATTTAACGGTTACTTCTATTTTTACCCCGTTACTGTACGGCATTAGAATCATAGTCTATCACGATGGAGGAACCGATAATTTTCTTCATAATATTCTGAGGGATTCCAGGGTTACCATCGTCAAATTAACTCCTGCGCATCTTTCCTTAGTAAAGGATTTGGATTTATCGATCTTTGAAGCATCCAACATTCGTACGTTTATTATCGGGGGAGATGATTTAAAAGTAACAGTAGCAAGGGAGATTGGGAAGTTATTCCCACAAGGCGTATCTCTATTTAACGAATATGGCCCTACAGAAACGGTTGTTGGATGCATGATTTATAAGTATGACATGGATCGTGACTTATCTGGTTCGGTTCCTATTGGAGTTCCTATTGATAATATGCAAATTTATATTCTAGATTCAAATTTACACCTTTCGCCAATTGGAATTGCCGGGGAGCTGTATATTGCGGGTGACGGAGTAGCACGGGGATATTTAAATCAACCCGCTTTGAACAAGGAAAAATTCATCCAGAACCCATTTAACCCAGGATCAATCCTGTATAAATCCGGAGATCTTGCCAGAAGGCGGGAGGGTGGCTGTGTGGAATATCTCGGGAGAAGCGACAATCAAGTGAAAATTCGGGGTTATCGGATTGAACTCGGGGAAATAGAGAATCAAATTCTAAATGAAGAAGGGATTAGTGAAGCCATTGTAATAGATCGTACCCACGAACTGGGAAATAAATCTCTCTATGCCTATTTGATTCTTAAAGAAAACAAGACCTTATTGACGGAACAAAGCATTCGAACGAAGCTGATGAATAAATTGCCAGCTTATATGGTACCTTCTTATATTATTTTTATCGAGCGATTTCCTTTAACCGTCAATGGAAAAATCAATCGAGACAAGCTTTCTAATTTGTGGACAGAGAAGCAGCTTTTGCTTCAAACCTTGCCTGAGAATGAGCAGGAGAGAATTCTGCTAATGGTAGTTCAGGAAATACTGCTTGATAGCGAAATTGGAATGAACAGCAATTTATACCACCTCGGTGGTGATTCAATAACTGCTATCCAGATAGCTACCAAGATAAAAAATAAAGGCTATTCAATAAAAGTCAAAGATATACTTAATTACCCTGTTCTGAAGGAAATGGCAGCAGCTTTAGTAGAGGAGAGTAAGCAGCCCCTGATACCTCAGGAGATTTCTGCGGGGCCGATTGAGTTAACACCAATCACAAAATGGTTCTTCTCGCAAAACTTGCCTGAACCGAATTATTATCACCAAACCATATTGCTGAAAATTAAACATCCTATTACTCAAAAAGGTTTGAAACTGGTTATGGAAAAGATCATTTGTCACCATGATTCTTTGCGAATAAATTATGATCCATCCAAAGATTTACTTTTTTATAATAATCAGCATTTAAATAAGCCGTTTGAAATGGATATTATACATTTAACCCCAGAACCCGCTAAGGTTAACTCAACGATTCTTCATTATAGCTGCTTGCTTAAAGCGAGTTTCAATATAACCTCAGATCTGTTAATTAAAGCTTGTTTGTTTGATTTAGGTGAAGAAGCTGGTGTAAGACTTCTGTTGAGCGCTCATCATTTGGTAATGGATGCAATTTCCTGGAGAATTCTTCTCGAGGATCTGGATAATTCTTTGTCTGCTTGGAAATCGGGGATTGAACATCACCTTCCAGCCAAAACAACATCCTTGCAGGCTTGGGCATCTGGGTTGCAAGCTTATGCCAAGCAAGTTTCAATTGAAGAAGCAGCATATTGGAAATTACTGGATTATTCCAAGAGCGATAGAAATCAAGAGGTCTACACTAATAAAGAAGTCTATACTTTACATTCAACGCAATCATTGATCGCTCTAACTATGGAACAAGCGAATAAAGCATATGGCACGGATTTTCAAGATTTACTCCTTGCAGCTTTAGTAATGGTTATTAGAGAATGGTCGAATAATGAAGAAGAAATTGTAGAACTGGAAGGTCACGGTCGTGAAGAAATATCGTCCCAGATGGATATGACAAGAACGATTGGTTGGTTTACAAGCATCTACCCGGTGAAGGTAGGAGCAAACATTATAGGTACCTCTTTAAATCATCATATTAAGACGGTTAAAGAACTAATTAGAAGAATTCCTAACAGGGGAATTGGATTTGGAGTTTTAAAATATTTGACTGGATTAGAACAGAAGCTAGACTATCAGGCTCCTCCAGCATTTCGGTTAAATTATATTGGAAACGTTGGCCTAGGAATGAATTATAATTTTTTTGACATAGATACTACTGAAGATGTTGGGCCAGAAAGCGCTCCATCCAATCCATTAAGCTGTGGAATGGAGCTGAATGTCCTTATTGTAAACGGACAGCTAGAGATCCGCACATCCTATTCAATCTCTTTATTTCCCGGAAACAGTGCGATACTATTCCTGTTAAACTTTGAAAAAAGAATTACGGAAATAATAACTCACTGCTTGCAAAAGGAGGAGGTAGAGTATACTCCAGCTGATTTTGACGGGGCGGATCTGTCACAGTTTGAGTTGGACGAACTATTCAGTTAGCGCTAAATATCATTAAGAGGTGGGATTAAAATGGAAAAAAGATTACCAGTGACTTATCCTTTAGTTAATACTTGGCCGTATCATTCCTGCTTGATGTCGATTATTTCACAATATGATTATTGCGCTCCATGGATATTTATGAATTACATTCAATTAAAGACACACGCGGAGGTAGGTTCCATTTTTGTCGATTTTTATTTATTTGACTACGACGTTTTTGGAAACAATCCTTGGCTTAAAGATAAAACCTTTAAACTTGATGTTAATACCACAAAAGAATTAGCGAGAGATTCTGGCATTAGCAAGTTTCTAATTAATTTCATTAAAAAAGGATACTATATCTTTTTTAGTGGTTTAAGCGATTATTATATTCCAGATACTATAGCTTTTCAAAAAGACAAAGATTCACTCCATGGTTTTCTCGTTTATGGATATAACTCAAATGAAGGTGTATTTGAAATGGGAGGGCACTTTGTAAATGGTAAATTCGCATTCAAAACTATAAAATTCTCGGACTTTGAGAATGGATTTGACTCTGCAAACGGTACCGGATTTGTGCAGCTTATTCCAGTAGTTCCAAGTATGCCGTTTCAAAGAGAAAACAATATTCTTATATTAAGAGATGTAGTAGATCTTTTGGAAGACTATTTATACTCGCGAAATACTTCTGAAAGAATGGCTTTGATGTATACCCCACTTGCAAATATGATTTGGGGAATAGATATTTACAATGAATTAATTAAATATATTCAATATGCAGGTGAGAATAAAAGTCTAACAGTAGACTACAGGCAATTCCATCTTTTGAATAATCATAAAAAGATCTTAATTAGGTTATGTGATTATGTTGACACTAACTTCAAAATTGAAAATGGAAAGGCTATTTTGAGTTTATTTATTGAGATTGAAAGGGATACTTCCGTACTTTTGGGTTTAATATTGAAAATGGGCTTTACTAGAAACTTAGTATTAACAAATAAGATAATCGTTTTACTGGAAGAGGTGAGAGATAAAGAACTTATCTTAATAAAAAATTTTATTTCTGCCATTACAGATGGAACCAATTAAGAAACGATTAGCAATAGAGAATCCTATATTAGCGCTTTAAAAATCATATCCGGAAGGAGGTGTATCCATTGCAATTAGAGCCTTATCAGCCTACTTCTAGGCACAAAATAGATATAAGGATTTACGCTGTTCAAATCCCAAAAATGTTGGATATATTTCAGGAAACTCAGATTATAGCTTGTCTACCGGAACATGTTGGAAATAAGCTAAAAAAGTTTCAAAAGGTAGAAGATCGTTTTCGATCTCTTTTTGGTGAAATTCTGATGCGAACGGAAGTTAGCAAAGTGCTCGGAATCACATCTCAGGATATAACTATTTCTCACAATTCATATGGTAAGCCTTCTATTCAGGGTATAGATGATTTCCATTATAATATTTCTCATTCTGGAGCTTGGGTTTTATGTATCTTTGGTTCTACACCAGTAGGAGTTGACATTGAAAAAATTGAACCGATCGATGCAATCCAGATAGCTGAGCGGTTTTTTTCGGCATTGGAAAGAGAGTATCTTAATTCGGTAGTTTCAGAGGATTGCCTTTCTGACTTCTATAAAATTTGGACCCTGAAGGAAAGTTATATCAAGGCGGTCGGGAAGGGACTCTCGATTCCATTGGACACTTTTAACGTTGTTGGCAGCAAGCTATCATATTCCTTAAGCTCATCATCGACAGTAGAGATTGATTATGAATTAAAACAATACAATTTCGAGGAAGGTTATGAATGCTCTGCATGTGCACATAATGCGAAACTTCCCGAAACTGTCCTAATTAAGAATGCTAAAGATTTGGTGAAGGAATTTATAGAATACTCACAGCACAGATGAAAAATTAATTATTACATGAATTCGATTCAAATTCGGAAAGAGGGGAAGTATGCTTATATTCAAAACAACACTTCAAAAAAGATTGGAAAAATTTTTCGACTTATTGCAGCGAGGTTTTACTGCAGAGAACCTAATACTAGAAGAAATAATTTGCATAAAGATGGGTTATTTATTAGTGAGGTGTTCAAAGCTAATAAATTACAATAATAAAGAAGTCTGGGGATATTATGAAGTGTGGAGATCAAAAGACTGCTATAGAAATCGTATTAGATACAATAAAGGTAAAATTACGAATATGGGTTTGTTTTATTATAATGAGATTGATGTAATTGAAAGGTTTAATGATATTATATCCAGATGGAATAAAGAATAATAAGAAGTATTTTCGTTATGTTTCATATTATCGCTAATATAGTTGTATAGCCTGACTCTGTCTTAATTGAAACGCTTACACAAATAAATGTCGAATTAGATGCCGAGCGAGGGAGAAAAATCCTTGCTTTTTTTATTTTGTAGGTGTAAAATTCTCAATGAAAGCTGAGTGAGTTGCTCGGTATTAAAAAGTCAGTAGCTAATCATAAATCACTAAATCATTCCCAACTAAATATGTTGTATTCCTTCAGGGCAGGGCGCAATTCCCTACCGGCGGTGATCTTACAGGTGGTTATTAACCTGCAAGTAAGTCCGCGACCCGTTTGTTATGGAGACCGTTCGCACGGATCTTTCCAAATAACCGGTGGACTTGGTGTAAATCCAAGACCGACAGTATAGTCTGGATGAGAGAAGGAGCATTTCAAAATAATGTGTTTGACGACCTTTGTTCTTTTTTTCACATACACTAGACGCGAGTGCTCTAATTACGCGCCTTTGGTGAAAAAAACGCATCGGAAGCCAGTCTATTTTACTTTGATTTGAATATGTAATTTTGCCGCCCTGACAAAAACTGTTGGGGTGTTTTTTGTTTTATACGTTAACGGGAAACTTGTAATTATTGCCAGTTCGCAGTAATACGGAAGCTTTTACTCAAATGGGGTGAGTTTGCTTGGATTTAATCAATGATGAATTTTACATGCGGATTGCGCTTCAGCTAGCTCGTGGAGCAACTGGACAAACCGGAGTTAACCCGATGGTAGGCTGTGTCATTGTTAAGGATGGCGCTGTGATCGGGATGGGAGCCCATCTTAAGATGGGAACAGGGCATGCCGAAGTACAGGCGCTGAATATGGCTGGAGCTAATGTAGAAGGCAGCACGGTGTACGTCACTTTGGAGCCATGCAGCCATCACGGGCTCACGCCGCCATGCTGCGATAGGCTTATTGCCGAGAATGTGAAGCGAGTGGTTGTCGCATGCACCGACCCCAACCCACGTGTCGCAGGCACAGGGATAACACGACTTCGGGAGCATGGCATTGAAGTCCAGCTTGGTATTCTCGAGCGTGAAGCAATTGATCTGAATGAGAAGTTCAATAAATTCATTTCAACGCGTATGCCTTTTGTAACTTTGAAAACGGCAAGTACCTTAGATGGGAAAATCGCTAGTAAAACCGGTGACAGCCGCTGGATTACGAATGATCAGTCTCGGGCTTTTGTGCATACGCTGCGCCATCAGCATCAAGCGATTATGGTTGGTGTAGATACCGTGGTAGTGGATAATCCTAAATTGACAACCAGACTTTCCGTAGCTGCCTTAGATCCGATTCGGATTATTATCGACTCCAAGCTGCGTACGCCGCCAACGGCTAGTGCATTAGAGCAGGCTGGACGCACAATTGTGGTCACGACAGATGAAGCGCCTGAAGATAAGCTAGAGAAACTGCTCGAAGCTGGGGCAGAAATTCTCAAAGCAGGTGCTGGACCGAGAGTGGATTTGCGAGATGCCATGAAGCAGCTTGCGGCGCAAGAGATTGGCTCGATTTTGCTTGAAGGCGGAGGGCGATTAAATGGGGCGATGCTCGAGCAGAAGCTCATTGATAAATGCTATCTTTTCTACGCTGGAAAGATCATTGGAGGAGACAATGCACCCTCTAACTTTTCATTTGGCGGCTTCGAGAAAATGAGTGAGGCGGTCTGGCTGGATCGCTTAAAACTAGAGCAATTCGGCTATGACTGGTGTGTCATCGGTTATCCGCAATATCAAGGTGGTGGAAGCTAATGTTTACAGGAATTATTGAAGAAATTGGCACGATGCGTTCTATAAGCAGACAGGGACAAGCGATGATTCTCGGCGTGCAAGCTAAACTGATCCTCACGGATATTCATCTGGGGGACAGTATTTCGGTTAATGGGGTTTGCTTGACGGTCATTGCTTTTGATACGACTTCATTCACTGTTGATGTGATGCCAGAGACGTTCCGACATACGAATTTGCGCAAGCTGCAGCATGGCGATCGCGTGAATTTGGAAAGAGCGATGTCGGCGCAAGGCAGATTTGGCGGTCATATCGTTCAGGGACATGTCGATGCTCCAGGACGGATTGTCTCCAGAACCGTGGAGGAGAATGCAGTAGCTTTTACGATTGAACCGGAAGATTCCGCTATTCTTAAATATATCATTCCTCGTGGCTCGATCACTTTGGATGGCATTAGCTTGACCGTTGTTCGTGTGGTGGAAGGAACATTTACAGTTTCGATTATTCCTCATACGCTTGCGCAAACTATTCTTATAGATAAGCATGCAGGTGCTTCGATCAACATTGAATGTGACCTGCTTGGCAAATACGTCGAAAGATTGCTGCAATTTCAAGGCTCCACAGAAGGAACAGCAAGCAAAAAAACCGGCTTAACACATGCCTATTTAGTAGAAAATGGTTTTAATTGAAGCAGAACATAGAGACATTGGATTGGAGTGAACGTCATGGGAGATCAGAAATTTAATTTAATTGAGGAAGCAATCGTTGATCTAATGCTGGGCAAGGTGATTATTGTCGTGGATGACGAGGATCGGGAGAACGAAGGTGACTTAATTGCTTTGGCAGATAAAGCAACACCGGAAGTGATCAACTTTATGATCACAATTGGCCGCGGCTTGGTATGTGTGCCAATTACCGAGGAGCGTGCGCTGCAGCTGGATTTACCTCCAATGGTTGCGCAGAATACCGACTATCATGGAACAGCGTTTACGATTTCGGTCGATCATATGGCGACAACAACAGGAATTTCAGCACATGAGCGTTCTCGCACTATACAAGCGCTGATTGATCCCAAAGCTAGGGCGCATGAGTTCCGTCGCCCAGGTCATATCTTTCCGTTAGTTGCCAAAAAAGGCGGCGTTTTGCGACGCGCAGGTCATACGGAGGCTGCAGTTGATTTGGCCAGGATGTGCGGCTCGTATCCGGCTGGGGTCATTTGCGAAGTGGTTAAGGAAGATGGAACGATGGCCCGAGTACCCGATTTAATCGAGCTAGCTGAACTGCATAATTTAAAAATCATTACCATCGAGAATCTCATTCACTACCGCAATGAAAAAGAAAAGCTTGTGAAACGGGAAGTGGAAACAAAGCTTCCTACGGAATATGGGATTTTTAATGCCATTGTCTACTCTAATGAAGTTGATCAAAAAGAGCATGTTGCTTTAGTCAAAGGCAAGCTGGATACAACAAAGCCCGTTTTGGTACGTGTTCATTCGGAATGTCTGACAGGCGATGTGTTTCATTCCCGCAAATGTGATTGCGGTCCTCAGCTGGAATCGGCGTTAAAGCAAATTGACGAAGCAGGCTCTGGCGTGTTACTTTATATGCGGCAGGAAGGTCGCGGCATTGGTCTCGTCAACAAATTAAAGGCTTATGCGCTGCAAGAGCAGGGATTTGATACGGTCGAGGCGAATAATAAACTTGGCTTTGCTGCAGATTTGCGCGATTATGGCATTGGAGCGCAAATTTTGAAGGATCTTGGCATTAGCCAAATGAGGCTTCTGACTAATAATCCTAAGAAGATCAAAGGGATTGAAGGCTACGGTCTGGAAGTAGTGGAGAGAGTGGCAATCCAAATTCTTGCTAATGAGGATAACCTGGGATATATGAAAACGAAGAAAAATAAAATGGGCCATTTGCTCAAATTTGCTGGAGATGTGGAAGGGGATTTTACAATATGACAAAAGTTTATGAAGGCCATTTGATATCCGAACAAGCGAAGTATGGTATTGTAGTAGGACGTTTTAACGAATTTATTACTGGTAAATTATTATCTGGAGCTTTGGATGCTTTGAAGCGTCATGGAGCAGGCGAAGACGATGTTGAAGTGGCTTGGGTTCCAGGCGCATTCGAAATAGCTTTAATCGCGCAAAAAATGGCAGAAAGCGGCAAGTACGATGCCGTCATCACCTTAGGTGCGGTAATACGTGGATCAACGCCACATTTTGAATATGTATCCAACGAAGTAACTAAAGGCGTTTCCTCAATTAGCCTAAAAACCGGCGTCCCAGTCATCTTCGGTGTTCTGACTGTAGATTCCATTGAGCAAGCGATTGAACGTGCAGGCACTAAAGCCGGCAACAAAGGCTGGGAAGCCGCAACAACCGCGATCGAAATGGCTAATCTAGTTAAACAATTGAAGGCGTAACTGGCTGGAAGGCACATTCATTGCGCACTGGAGTTCTACTTATAAAAAGCTAGGGGGATGACCTTTGAAAGTAACCTATAAGCTGGAGTCTTTTGAAGGCCCCTTGGATTTATTGCTTCATCTAATTGATAAGACAGAAGTGGATATCTACAATATCCCGATCAAAGCGATTACGGATCAATATATGGCCTATCTGGGTGAAATGCAGGAAATGGAGCTGGACGTTACCAGTGAATTTTTGGTGATGGCCGCAACGCTTCTGTATATCAAAAGCAAGATGCTGCTGCCTAAGCCGATGCCAATCATGGATATGGATGGCGATTATTACGAGGATGGCGAGGATCCGCGTGCAGAGCTTGTACGCCAATTACTGGAGTACCGTAAATTTAAAGGCATTGCCGATCATTTGCGAGAAAAAGAGCTGGAGCGCAGCTTGATCTACACACGTGAGCCCTTGGATCTAACGCCCTATCAACGTATTATTAAAGAAAATCCGGTCAAAGGGCTTTTTCCTCATGATCTGATGATCGCTTTTCAGAAGGTTTTACGCCGTGTTGTTTCACGAAATGTGATTACCAGGATTAAGCGTGACGAAATTTCTGTCAAAGACCGTATTAAAGAATTGATTCATTTGTTACAATTAAAAGATGGCAAGCTGCTGTTCTCTAAATTGTTTACGGGTGAGGTTACCCGTGAGGACGTCGTTGTGACTTTTCTGGCGATGCTTGAATTGATGAAAATGAAAGTGATCGTATGCTACCAGCATCGGTTGTTTGATGATATTGTTATACAGGCAAGAGAGGATGAAATCGTCAGTGAATTTGAAGCAGATGAAGTCAATTATTGAAGGTTTGTTGTTCGTATCGGGAGACGAAGGCATTGACGCCAAGCAATTGGCTGAGATACTGGAGGAAGATGTACCGACCGTGCTGGACACGGTTAGGCAGCTTCGCAAGGATCTTCAGAAAGCGGGTAGAGGGGTGCAGATTGTTGAATTGGCTGGTTTTTTCCAAATGACATCTTTGCCGATTCACGCCGTTTATTTTGAACGTCTGGCTTATTCCCCGTCACGATCTTCACTTTCTCAATCGGCTTTAGAAACTCTGGCGATTGTAGCATATCGACAGCCCATTACCCGTGTAGAAATTGAAGAAATTCGTGGGGTACGTGCGGATCGAGCGCTGCATAATCTGGTTGCCAAAGAATTAATTGAAGAGGTAGGTCGAGCGGATCAACCTGGTAGACCGATTCTATATGGAACTACGAAGCAGTTTATGGAGTACTTTGGCTTGAGCGGCTTGAACGAGCTGCCGGAGGCATCCTCGTTTGAGAACGATGTTAATCTGGAAGAGGAAACACGGATGCTCTTTGCTAAGCTCGACGGTAAACAAATGACCTTTGATGATATGGACGACGAAGAGGAGTTAGCTGAAGCTGGAAGTGACGAAATAGAAGCTTCTTAGCCTATCCGCAACACGTTTCATTCAAACTCTGGTAAGCTTGGCAGATTCACGCATTCATTCCCAACAAGTGGTGCATACTAACTTCGCATAGCGCTGACGAGCTTTTCGTTGCTGCTGGCGAAGTTTTTTATTGTGTTTATTTACTCAAAGGGGAGATATGTGGGCTATGATATGGCTATGGTTGGTTATATTCCTTGTGGTTGTCATGGTAGGGCTCGGCTTAAGTCGCTTGCGAGTACATATTTTTTTCTCTCGCGTGAAGGATAATGATCATTTTTTCGTTCATCTTAAGCTCCTCGGTGGCTTGATTTCCTATAAAATGGACGTACCGATTCTCGAGTACCGCGGGTTATTTGGCGGATTTGCTATTAAAATGAAGTCGATCCTGCGGATAACAAAAAAAGAAATGCAGCCGAAGAAGCAAAAAGAACAGTTTACTCCAGAGCGCATATCAGATATATATCGCTGGGGGCGGGTTTTATTAGCCCATGTTAGGGAATTTACCAGTTGGCTTCACCATATGCTTACCCACGTAAAATGCACGGAGTTTCGTTGGAATACACGGCTTGGCATTGGGGACGCTGCGGAAACGGCTTTGGCCACAGGCATGTTATGGGCAGTGAAGTCTACGCTGTTTGGTTATATTTTTCAATATGTCCATTTAGAAGCTAAGCCGAAGCTATCGATACAGCCGCAATACAATCATCCCGAGTTTTCTACGGAATTTTCATGCCATGCGAGCATACGTATCGGCTATCTTTTCTACTCCATGCTGGTCTTACTGTGGCGGATTATGAAGTCAAAAGGCGGGTTAAAGACCTGGGGTAGCGTTATATTTCGTGCACAGGGTTAGTTAAAGTTAAGTCTCATTTAGATAAAGTCTGCTTAGCTGTTTCTTTAGCTGATTTTAAACTCCGTTTACACGGAGTTTTTTGTTTTTCCGAATTTAATAAAGAGAACCGACTTATAAATAATTGCTTTTTCGACATAAACCGACACAAACCGAATAAACCTTCTGCTACAATTAAACAAATACAAATGTGGAGGTTTATAACGATGGTGTTCTGTACTATGTGCGGGCAAGAGCTTAAAGCGGATGAGGTCCACATCTGTGCCAATAATTCAGGTTCAGCGACCAAACGCGGGGGGAGCTCGCTGGGAAAGGATATCTCAGCGCTTGCCAGTCAAATTGACAAAAACCTGGTCTTGGAGCTGCTGAAAAATCCGTTAGTTGGTTTAAGATTAGACCCGGTTAAGGATATTAAATACGGGATCATTGGCTTAGCGGCTTCGATCATTGGTTTTATAATTTGGGCCGTCTTGATTAGTCATAAAATTGGCAATATAGTGAATGGATTATTCGGTGGGTTCAGTATGTTAATGGGTGAAAGCTCATTGGGTTCACAGCTAATTGGTAAGCTTATTCTGATCGGAATCCTGTCGATAATTTCTTTGATGGTATCCGTTTGGGGTATTGGGAATTGGCGGGGCAATCGTAAAATAAACTGGGCGGAAATCATAACTAGAATAGGAAGTATGCAGCTTAGCTTTGGCGCAGGGTTTCTGATTACGGGTATTCTAGGTCTATTCAGCTTATATCTATCCTTTCTGGCTATCGCTATTGTAGCCTTTACTAATCTTATTATTACTGTTTTGGGTGGAAACGAGCTTTACGAGGTTGAGAAAGATCATAGGTTTTTATTCATTACACTCCTCACTTCGACCTATTTAATTCTTTTCTACATACTATTTAGAATATTCAACTAAGTGTCTGCGGTAAAGATCCGTTATAACCAAGCTTTCCCGTTGACATCAAGCTAAGATTTACATAGTATATAGCTATAATGTGTATCAGGGGGACGTTTTGATGTCTGAGGTTGTTTTTAACTAGTTTAATTTCATATTAATAACAGCATTTTGGAACACGCAATTTTTCTGTCTACATGCATGGCTAATTATCGGAGGGTAATAATCATCGGTACTTATGAAGCTGTGGATGGAGCTGACGCGCGTTTCGTTGTTATTGGAAATTATAGTTAAGAACACCGGGATCATGATGTGCCTAAACAGCTATTCGCGACGAAACCGTGCTCTTGGAGCATGGTTTTTTGCGTCTAAACGCAGGCAGGGAATGAACAGGTATGTTCAGGGTCTGTCTTTTTTTGTGCATTTTTATAAACATTACTCACTCAGGAGGCTTTATCAATCATGGAAATCGAAACAATGCAACGCTTGGAATACGACAAAATTAAGCTAAGACTAAGCGACTTCGCTGCCTCTTATCTAGGTCAACAACATATTGAGCGGATGCAGCCATTAACAGATATCAAGGTCATTGCTGCGCTGCTTAGTGAGGTGGAGGAAGGGAAAACGCTGATTCAGCACGGCATTAGCGTACCGATCCCCGCATTAGAAGGCATAGAGCACATTATGAGTGGAATCGGCAAAGGGATGCTTTTTACAGGAGAGGAGCTTAGCTTGGTGGGCAGGCTGCTGGAAAGCACCGATCAGCTTAAACGATTTATGTTTAAAAGGGAGACCGTAGCGCCCATCGTCACTTCGTATGCCTCATCACTCTACGAGTTGAAGGAGCTTAAGAGTGAAATTGAGCGCTGTATTCGTCACGGACAGATTACGGACCAAGCAAGCGTGGAGCTGGGCAAGGTGCGGAAGAAGATCATTATTACGGAGGAGCGGATTAAGAAGAAGCTCGAGAGCACGATGCAGAAGTATAAGCCGTATCTTCAGGAGTTTGTCGTCAGTATGCGGGGAAACCGCTATGTGCTTTCCGTGAAAAAAGAATACCGCAAGCTCATAAATGGAGCTGTGTTGGATGAGTCTGCTAGCGGACAGACGGTGTTCGTCGAGCCTGCCGATATCTCAATGCTGACGTATGAGCTCAGTGAATATCGAGCTGAGGAAGCGCAGGAAGAAATGAGGGTGCTCGGCGCTCTAGCTGATCTACTGGAGGGTTATTCTTATGAACTGGGGATTAATCTGGAGACAATCGGGCATTATGATTTTTTATTTGCTAAGGCTAAATATGCCTTGTCCATGGACGGGCGATCTGTGGAGCTGAATAAGCATGGAGTGATTCGAATTCATGGTGCGAGACATCCTCATCTCGGCAAACATACGATTCCGCTGGATTTTGCCATTGGGGAGGCCTATAGCGCTTTAATTATTACTGGACCGAATACGGGAGGGAAGACGGCTGCGCTGAAAACCGTAGGTTTATTGACACTTATGGTGCAGTCTGGATTGCTTGTTCCGGTTGGTAAAGGCTGCAGCTTTGCCGTATATTCCCGTGTCGAGGTCGATATTGGCGATGGCCAGAGCTTGGAGCAGTCGCTTAGCACGTTTTCCTCGCATATTAAGAACGTGATTCGCATTCTAAAATGTGCTGGACCGTCTACGTTGATTTTGCTGGATGAGCTGGCTACAGGGACTGATCCTGGGGAAGGGATTGGCTTATCTATCGCAGTTTTGGAAGAGCTGCATCGTAGAGGAGCGACAATTGTGGCTACAACACATTTTAACGAGATTAAGAAATTTGCTGATGCCGCGCCAGGGTTTGAGAATGCAAGTATGGAGTTTGATCTGGAGACGCTAAGACCTTTATATCAGCTGACCATCGGGAAAGCTGGCAACAGCTACGCCTTCTACATTGCGCTGCAGCTGGGGATTGCACCTGAGATTATTGAGCGTTCTAAGGCGATTACTTACTCCAAGGGTGGGGTGGAAGGCAATTCTTTGATCTCGATGGAAACGGCCTTGCAGTCGCATGCATTAACTAAACAGCCGCAACCGATGAAAGCAGCAGAAGAGCAGCCTGTTACTGCAAAGGTCGCTCCCGCTATAAGCTTCAGCATTGGTGACTGCGTCTGGATTCGTTCACTTAAGCGCACGGGAATTGTCTGCGAGCTGGCTGATGTGCGTGGAGATATGCTGCTGCTCATTCAGAAGGAAAAAGTCAGAATCAACCACAAACGCTTGACCCCGTATATCGATAGAAAACAGCTCTATCCTGAGGGAGATTACGATATGGATATTGTTTTTGAGTCCAAGGAAGTCCGTAAGCAACGCAAGCAAATGGGAAAACGGCACGATCCTAAGAATGTAATCCACACATCGAACGCAAATGAAGATAAGGGGAGATTAAGATGAAACAGATAACCATACGCACGGAATTAATTAAGGACTACCCTCAGGTTGCTGAGCTGCACATTCGGGCTTTTAACGAGATTAACAACAGGGCGATTACAGCCATGGTTGCCTTGCATCGCCAGAATCTGCTTTATGATCCAGAGCTATCATTAGTTGCTGAGTTCGAGGGTCAGGTGGTGGGACATGTATTATTTTATCCGCATGATTTTTATGTAGCTGGGGAACTGTTGAAAGGGGTGGTCTTATCTCCGCTCGGGGTTAGTCCAGAGCTGCAGCGTGAAGGGATAGGCGGTCAGTTGATTGCCGAAGGGCATAAACGTGCGTTGGAAAAGGGGTATGCTTTCTCCATTCTGCTCGGGCATCCGACGTATTATCCGCGTTTTGGGTATCAAACTCATATGTATGGCACTTGTCTGACTAAGGTTGATCTTGTGGATGTATCGGATGTTCTTTTGGAGGAAAGACAGGTTCAACTAGAGGATATTACGCTTTTGCGTGAAATGTGGCAGCTTTGGTTTGAGGACAATAGTTTGGCTATTGTTCCAGAGAATTCGCTGCTCGATTGGATTAGTCCGAATATAGAGATCAGATCGGTGATCGTAATAAAGGGCGGGGAGACCATTGGATATTTACGCTATAAAAAGAATGAGCCGTTGCAGCCGCGCTATTTTCTAGCGGCTTCGCAAGTGGGGACAAGTGATCTATTGGGGCATATTCGTGCGCTAAGCTTACAAGCCGGGAGCAGCTCCAGTCTGATGCAGCTTCCTGTTCATCCACAAAGTATGCGGACTAAGCAATGGATTCCTTACGCCAGTGGCGCTGAGATTGTTCCTTGGGATGCGGCAATGCTGTGTGTGCTGGACGAAAGCTGTGACATTATTCGCAAGTATATGGAACGAGTGCGGCATAAAGAGGACTCCATTGGATCTATTCTCTGGTCGGTAGAGTTTGAAATATTGTAGTAAAAAATTCCTCTTGTAATAGGAATGTATGTTCGGTATTATGGATATAACAAAAGAGAACACTAGTTCTATTCTGCTGACGGGAATTGGATCCTTACTATCGGTTATCAGTATCATTCGGAGGTGGGCGGCATGCTTGAGAAATATGTCGGACGAATTGTGGAGATCATTTATGTGGATAAGCATAAGAAGATTACCCAACGCCTAATCGAGGTTAGGTTTATCGAAGGGGATATGGTAAAGGCCTATTGCCTGAAGCAAAAGGCGCCAAGAGTTTTTAAGCTGGCAAGTATTCTTGCTGTGTGGCCCATCTCTAGGGCCAAATCCGGATGAGTTATACCGGCAAAGCTTCAATACATTCTATGCGATCATTCTTTACGTTGCCTACGATCTTGGAAACGGGATAAGCGATCATTTTTTCTGTAGGAAAGGGGCGTAACAAAGCCTGCAAATCCTCCGTCTTTTGTTGCTTGTCCAACCATATCTGTTCATCCTCGCGCCTCAATATAACCGGCATTCGATCATGGATGTCGGCCATCAATTCATTCGGGGTTGTTGTAATAATCGTGCAGGTGCTTATCTTGTTCCCATCGGGTGCGGTCCAAGTATCATATAAGCCAGCCATAGAAAAAATGCCTTCGTCTTTAAACATAATTCGCATAGGCTGTTTATCTGTACCAATTTTCTTCCATTCATAGAAGCTATCGGCGGGAATCAAGCAACGTTTTCGTTGGAAAGAAGTGCGGAATGCCGGTTTCTCCGCAACGGTATCTGCGCGGGCATTGATCATCTTATAGCTCATTTTTTCATCCGGAGCCCAGTTAGGAATTAATCCCCACTTCAGCTCTCCGAGCCGATTTTTCTCTCCATCGCTTATGACTGCCATGACCAGCTGACCCGGCGCCACATTGTACCTAGGTGTATGGTAGCGGTCTAGGGGAATCTCCATCATATAGTACCTCATGAGCTCATCCATTGTAATCACGATCGTATAACGTCCACACATTCTAATCACCTCCAGTCTAGTATAAACAAATGGCAATGTATTTTATAGAGAAATATTTCCCAAAAACATGGAGTTGAAATACGAACTTTTGTTCGGTATACTACATATACTAATATCGAATGCATGTTTGTTTTGTGAGATTATGAAGGGAAGGGAGCGGGATGAAAAGACCCCAGAAGGTTACGGAAGCTGAGCTAGTTATGGTCAAGAAATCCTTGCTTTTTCCAGTCATTCTCGATGTGTTAACGTACGATTCCAAGCATATGGAAATCACGGGTGTTAAAATCCCGATTATTTATAACCTCCTTCTAAAAGGTAAACAGCAGCAAGCGATAAACGATATAACGCAGGAACTGAATGCTGTAAAACGGGAAATGAGGCTATGTGGTATCAAGATTTTGCAAGAAAAAAGAACCAATTTGAGTATTGAGGCAGAATATTTATGCAGAGGGTACCCCTATCATTTTTCAATGTTATGGGGGTTTGTTAAGGCAGAGGTTCAAAAAAAGCTAAGTGTTTATTTCGACACACATCAGGGAGTCATACATGAATAATAAACCTTTAAGAACAGTGATGCTTTTGGACTGCCAGAGCTTCTATGCCTCTGTGGAGAAAGCTGCAAATCCCGAATACGCAGATAAGCCGCTTGCCGTTTGCGGGGACCCCTTGCGCCGCTCGGGGATTGTGCTTGCTGCATGCCCGCTTGCCAAAAAAGCTGGAGTAACTACAGCCGAGAGAATTGGCGATGCCATTGGCAAATGCCCAGATATTATCGTCGTGAAGCCACGGATGCAAGAATATATTCGCGTTTCCCTGCAAATCTCCGATATTTATCGTACCTTTACCGATCTGGTGGAGCCTTATAGTATCGATGAGCAATTCATTGACGTGTCCGGATCAAGCAAGCTTTTCGGATCTGCAAAGGATATAGCTAGATCCATCCAGCAGCAGGTTAAAGAAGCAACGGGTGTCTGGGTTAGGGCAGGCATTTCCGAGAATAAGATCCTAGCCAAGATGGCCTGCGATAATTTCGCTAAGAAGAATTCAGAAGGCATTTTCGAACTGCCTCAGAAAGATATAGCTAAAGATTTGTGGCAGCTGCCCGTGAACAAAATGTTCATGGTTGGCTCGCGGATGATGAACCATTTTATGATCATGGGGATTCATACCATTGGTGATTTGGCCAAGGTACCGTTGCCGAGATTAAAAACCATGCTGCGCACGCGTTTTGGCAAGCAAAGTGACATCCAAGCAGAGCAGTATTGGCGAATTGCTAACGGGATAGATGATTCGCCGGTAACGCTGGATACTCATGATACGCAAAAGTCGATCGGCCACCAAATGACGCTGCCGCGCGATTACCGCTCACTTGAAGAAATTCTGGTTGTGATCCTCGAGCTAGCCGAGCTGGTTTGCCAGCATACTCGCGCCAAGGGATATATGGGCTGGGTGGTTAGCGTTGGCTGTATGGGAGCGGACTACGGTAGACCTAGCGGATTCTTCCGCCAGATGAAAATGCCCGATCCAACGAATCTGGCGGAGGACGTATACGAGATAGCAAAGATTCTAATTGATAAGCATTGGGATAAGCAGCCTGTGCGCAAGGTTGGAATAACCTTGAGTGACTTAACAAGCGATCAGGAGTACCAATATGTGCTATTCGGCGATCGCGAGAAGAAAATGGGCTTAGCCCATACGATGGATAGAATCAAAGAAAGGTATGGGGATGCGTCGATCATGAAAGCCGTCTCTGTATCCAAAGCAGGTCAAGCCAAAGACCGCAGCAACAAAATTGGAGGCCACTACAAATGAGCAAAAAGCTGGAGAAAAACGGGCAGTGGGAATCCTCGCGCATGATGCTGCCAGAGCACCGCGAGGCGATTCTCGAACAGAACCGCTCGCTGAAGAAGAAGGTAAAGCCAGAGATGGATGAGCAGGTGCAAGAAGAAATCCTCCGAGCGATTGGTGTGTCGATGTGGCTGAACCTACCAATGACCTTCGTCTTATATGATGAGATAGCAGACTATGAGCTAACGGGCATTGCCGTTAAGATAGATACATCCAATCGGATGGTTAAGGTAAGAGAGGCTGCGGATGAAAGCTGGATTAAGTTTGTTGATATTGTGGGGGTTCATTGATTTTTGATATAACGAATCAATATAGAAAAACGGAGATGATCCTTGCATAACTCCGTTTTTTTGTATACATAGTAGGAATAGAATATTAAATAAATAATTTTCTTGATAATCTAATAATTGCAATATATTTGAAATAACTAGTTCAGAACGGTCACATAAGCAGACATCGAATTCATTTTTCAGGAGGAATAACAATGGAGTTAAAATCGGAAGTTAGAATTGCCTTGGAAAACATTAATTTTTATGAAAGAAATAGAGCATTAGCCAAGAAATATGATTTTGATTTAAAAAAGACAATGAGAAGATATGATAACCTAGAAGTAATCCGAATATTCAATGATTTGGGTTACAGCGCAGAATACGATAATATCGAAGATGGTTTCTTGATAGTGGAAAAAGACACTTTATTAAAATTTCAATTTTCGTTTGATTTAAAATACAGCATAGTAAATTTAATTTGGGCTATATGGGTGGAGAAATAAGTAGTTGGTGGAAAATGGGCAACCATTATAGATCAAATGTACGGAAAGTACGACGATGAAAAATTAAAATTGCCTAAATTCCGGAATTATGCAGAATTGAGAGAAATCCTAGAACAATCGTTAATTATTTATGAAGACTTAAAAAGAGAGTTGATTTCCATTTATAGTAACCAACAAGAAGTATAGTTCAGAGTAAAATTTTGGCCACAGTGGATAGCTCCTTACTGTAGCTATTCAAAAAGGCTTGGGAATTTGGCTTGAACATTGATATTGTAGGGGGCATTTAACTGGATAAAATTGTAATAACGAGGATTTTGTTGTAAACTCATAATTGTGCTATATTCTACCAATGGTATTTTGTAGCATAATTCATAAATAGAAAGGTGAATCTATGAAAAGAAATGGGATTGGTATTCCATTGATTATAGCAGCAGTGTTTGCTGGTTTGATCCTTTTTAATTTAAACCATATGAATAAAAATAAAGATAACAAGCTTGTTATTAATAATAAAAAAGTTGAAGAAAAAGTAAGAGAGAGTCTTAATATCGCCGGCAAAACCCCACTTGAAAAAGCAGATCTATTAAAAGTAACTAAGCTCTCATTAAGTGGGATTTCTCTGACTAATTTGAAGGATGTCTCTAAATTAGTCAACCTTAAAGAATTAGATTTATCTGAGAATAAAATCACTTCCATATCCGGTATTAAAAAATTAATAAATCTTGAGCAAGTAAGCTTTGCCAATAATACTATTAAAGACATAACTGAGCTGAAAAACCTCGTCAAACTGACATATTTAAATATTGCTTCTAATCAAATTGAAAATATAGACTCCATCGCCTATCTTAAAAACCTTACTACAATAGACCTTATTCATAATAATGTAACTGAAATAGATGCATTGCAGCATCTGCCTGAGCTTGATACATTAACATGTGATGATAACAATGTTAATAATATTGAAGCTTTGAAGAGTCTTAATAAACTAATTGTTTTGGGTGTAGGGATGAACCCGATTACGGATTTAACACCTATGTATTCGTTAAAAAATCTAGAACTTCTCTCGGTACAAGACATGGGAATAACAAAAGTTGATTGGGTGGAGAATCTTCCAACCCTTACCGTTTTGTATATATTTGATAATGAGATTAGGAATATTGAACCCTTAAAAAAGCTAACACATTTAAACTCTCTCAGAATAGAAAACAACCAAATTATAGATTATACAATACTTGATCAAATGAAAATTGAAAAACTCTCCAAATAATATCTCGAACGATCAAGCATGCGATTTATTGCATGCTTTTTTTGTTGCATAGTTAATTGCAGCTTCGATGATACTAAATATGGAATGTACCTCTTTTTTCATATAACACCTCAAAATTTGGAGACCTGATAATGCGAAAAAAACAAGCTAAGAGTGAAGTCTACAATGACATATTGAAAACGGATCTGCCGGACATCGCTCATTTAATAAAGCTATCCCAGAAATCAAGTGATTTTATTAGGAGCACGATCTTCTTTTCCGAGCAAAAATTATATCTTTCCTACTTTGGAACTTTAATTGATGATAAGGTGTTTCAACGGCATTTAATTCTTGCTTTGCAAGATAGTGTGGTAGATGAAGAAATTAAAGATATTGAAGAAATCCGCAAATGGATTCCGATTGAAGAAATTGAATTTACCGATAAGATCGACGTTATTCAGACGAAGCTGATGAAAGGCCATGTCATAGTTCGATTGAATGAAAACGATCAAAAATGTGCTCTGATACCTTTAGCCAATAAACTAGGATTAAGGTTAAACAATGATACCGAAAATGAATTTAGTGTTGTCGGTCCGAAGGTTGGATTTGTTGAAGATCTAGAAACCAATATCCATTTATTGCGAGTTAAACTCAATATTCCTAATTTAATTGTTAAAGAATTTACAATTGGGAGCATATCAAGGTCAAGGATTGCCATTGTGTATATTGAAGGGGTAACGAATGAACAGATCATCCAAACCGTTGAACAAAGGCTAAGCGATATAGATTTCGATGTTTTATTCGATTCTTCCATGTTGGATCAGATCATTTCAGACAGCTCATTGACGCCTTTTCCTTTGTTTTTAAGCACAGAGCGGAGAGATCGGGTAGTATTTGCGCTTATCAGTGGGCAAGTGGCTTTCATAATGGATGGATCACCTTATTTTATTACGGGACCGTCTACCTTGTTTGATTTTTTTATTTCTCCTGAGGACTACTATTTGCCTTGGATTCTAGGCTCCTTTTTTCGGCTGATTCGGATTTCGGGTGTCATTTTTTCTTTGTTTTCTACTGCCCTGTATGTGGCCATTATGACTTTCCATTATGAAGTTATTCCGCACAATATGTTGGGTCCCCTCGTTTATTCTAGACTTAATGTCCCATTCCCTCCTATCATGGAGGCACTATTCTTAGAAATTACAATTGAATTTTTACGTGAGGCAGGCGCAAGATTACCGACAAAAATTGGTCAAACCTTAGGAGTTGTTGGAGGAATAATTGTCGGTCAAGCCGCAGTTCAAGCCGCTTTTACAAGTAATATTCTAATCATCATAGTTTCTTTATCCGCATTAGCTTCATTTACCACACCAATTTACAAAATGGCAAATGCCATCCGATTCTTGCGTTTTCCGCTCCTTATTTTGGCAGCTGTTTGGGGCATATTGGGTATTTTTATTGGGATAGGCTTCCTAATAGTACATCTCACACGCTTAAAATCACTGGGACATCCTTACACAGTACCCATTTATCCTTTAAGAGTAAAGGATTTGAAAGATAGCTTCATCCGCTCTTCCTTTCAATTAATAAATAGGAGACCCGGTTATTCAAGAGCAAAATCATTATTAAGATATGTCCCTAAGTCATTAAAACGTAAATATGATTGGGATGAGGACTAGGTTTTTAGAGAGGGGAGCGAGTATTTTGGCTAAAATATTCCTTAGTTTAGTTCTCTGTGTTTGTTTGACGGCTTGTGGCGAACAGAAAATAGTCAATAACATTAGACTTGTTCATACCATTGGTTATGACATGGCTGGAGCGAACATAAAGGGAACTGTACTTATGGGAGATTATAAGAAGCAAGGGGAAGATGATATTCTACTCTTGGATACGGTATCCAACTCCGAATTTGATCTTATGCCAAGATTAAATACAAAAACAGAGGATCCCATTGAATATGGACAATTAGGAGTTGTGTTGTTTGGAAAAAAATTCTCGAAAAGAGGAGTAGCACTTATTATGAAAAATCTTTGCGGCGATCCTAATATTTCCTCACGAATGCACCTTGCTGTAGCCGATATGGATGCCACAGAGCTATTGGAAATAACGAGGCAATCCAAGAACTCTTATTTTTTGTCCGATTTAATCGAACAGAATGTAAAAAAGGGGAATTTGCCAAGGAATAATCTGCAAATCTCATTGTTTAATTTTTATGGGAAAGGACGTGATATGTATTTGCCGCATTTATCACAGGAACGTGGAAATGTCAAAATAGATGGCCTTGCATTATTTAGAAAAGACAAGTACATAACTAAGATCAACATAAGGGATGCTTTATTATTGAAGCTGCTGATCGAAAATGCAAAAAATGGGAGTTTTTTGGTGCCTCTAGGGGAATCAAAAGATCCTCAAAATGATTTTATTTTATTGAAATTTTTGGATACTAATGTAAAATTCAAACTGGAAAAACGGGAACCAACCCCTTCCATAAGCCTTCATTTAAAGATGGATACACAGATAAAATATGTACCAAACAAGATGAGTTTACAATCTAATGAGGAAATTTCTATTTTTGAGAAGCGGATGGCTGCTTATTTTGAACAAGAAATACAAAGGTTAATATCTTTTGCGAAAAATAACAATGTGGATCCAATAGGTTTAGGTGATTTCGTGAGGAGTAAGTCGGAAAAATGGTCATCTTCAGATTTTCAAGAAAAATATTCTAAATTGGAAACACATGTTGATGTTGAGTTTAAAGTTATCCAATCGGCTTATATTCATTGATGAGAATTATTAATCCTGCACAATAAGGGGAAGGAGTGTTTGAGAACCGTGGAGAATAAAATTAGCGATAAATATAATATTTCTCCTTTTATGGTTTTTTTCCTTTTATATGCGAGCATGGTCGAAGTTGGGGTATTAAATTATCAAAGGATTTTAGTTAACCATGCTGGCTATAATGCTTGGATTTCTATTGTAATCACAGGAATTAGTATCCATTTGATTGTATGGATGATTTATAAAATTATTTCATCGAATGAAGCTAGCATAGACCTTGTGGCGATTAATTCGATATGTTTTGGAGCTTTTACTGGAAAAATTCTCAATATTGCGATAATTCTATATTTCTTTTTTGGTGCATTTATTACTTTTAGAGGCCACGTAGCGGTTATTCAGGTTTGGTTGTTTCCGGCTATGCCCATCTTGCCGATAAGTCTTATTATTGCTGTACTTATTTACTATACGATTTCCGGTGGGTTTCGCTCCATTACGGGCATAAGCTTTTGGGGAACTATTGCCTCCATTATTTGTATTTTACCGCTTCCTTTCTTAATCCTTAGATATCTTCATCCGCAAAATTTATTGCCACTTGTAAACCATTCCTTAGCTGATCTATTGTTATCTTCTAAAAGCATGGTATTTCAGTATTTAGGGATTGAAGCGCTTTTGATGTTTCATCCATTCATTCAAGCTCCAGCAAAGTCGCAAAAATGGGCGCACCTAGCTGTGTTTTCAGCTACCTTTTTATATTTATCGTTTGGCCTTGCTACTTTTATGTATTATAGTGAAGATCAATTATTGCTCAATATTTGGCCAACCATGCATATTATTATGATCCTTGCCGTTCCCTTATTTCAAAGACTGGAGCTTTTTATTGTTTCAGTATTGTTTATAACTATGCTAGCAAGCATTTCTTTAGGGTTATGGGTGGCATGCCGCGGAGCAAAAAACAGCTTGCATATTAAACAACCGCTCAGTCTAATTGCTTTTCTAATCGGATTTCTAATTTTAGAAGCTTTAATAAAAGATTACAACACTATAAAACAGCTTACAGCCTATTATACGACCGTTGGATTTTATTTTATATATGTCTACATCCCTTTAATATTTGTCATTATGCAGATAAGAAAAAAATGGCGGAAACGTTTAAAAAGTCAAAGCAAGCCCGAAAATGCATTTTAGGGCTTGCTAGGCAATTCAATCAGGCAAATAAGATAAGTCTTAAATAAGCTCCTCACTAATGGTCCAAAGCTTTTCGGCAGCCGCTTTATCAATGGCCCATGGACGTACTCCACTGTGAAGCTTGCTATCTGCAGGAACTACCGCTGCTATGTCGCAGTCTTCGCAATATACTCCACCTTTTCCATCCAGTAGCGGACTCACCGCACACCATATTGATGTGGCAGCACCTTGCTCAACCGTTTTAAAGCCTTCGGGAGAAATGAAGGCACCGTCTTCTCCTCGACGAACTCCCCAGGCTGCTAGTTCCTCGTCACCCATGTGCCGAGCTAAACCAGTGAGAATACCACCAGGATGAACAGAAAACGCACGAATACCGTACTCTTTACCTAGTTTATCAAGCTTGACTGCAAAGAGCGAGCACGCAGTCTTTGATTCTCCGTAAGAAATGTCCTTGTTGTACGGTCTCTTGGTAAAATTCAGATCACTGAAATCAATTGGACCTGTCATATGACCGATTGAAGAAAGAGCGACCACGCGCGCGTTGCCCGATTTTTTTAGCGCATCCCAAAGCTTAAGTGTCAGTTGAAAATGCCCCAGATGATTAGTCGCAAATTGCGTATCATATCCACGTTCGTCTTTAATCACCGGAGGGCTAGAAACACCTGCATTATTGATCAGAATATCAAGTGCACGGTCTGACTTTAGAAATTCGGCGGCAAACTGATCAATTGATTTTGGATCAGCGAGGTCAAGTTGGATGACCTCGATGTTTTTTATATTGGAGAGATTGTCTTGAGCCTTCTTAACATCGCGGGCGCCAACGATGACTGTGGCTCCTGCATTTGAAAGAACTCGTGTTGTTTCAAGTCCAATGCCTCCGTGACCACCTGTTACTATCGCAATTTTTCCTCGAAGGTCGCGTCCTGCAAGCGCCTCTTGAGCGGTTGTTTTGGGTCCAAATCCTGAATTTAATGGTTTTTGTTCAGTTATCATAAATGACTCCTTTTAGATGTATTTGTGTTTCAGAACTCCTTAATCAACTATTTAGACATAATACACTTTTTGTCTATTTGCATATAGTATACTACTAGACAAAGTTTGTAAAGTGTATAATAATAAATTAATAATTGATAAAAAGAAACTACATATGCTACAGAATGAGGTGGAGAATGATTGATAAAAAAAAATTACATATTCTTTCGACTGCATTGGATGTGTTCTTCAAGTATGGCTATAATCGTGTGTCTATGAATGAGATCGCTGAGGCCGCTGGGATTTCGCGTCCAGGTCTCTACTTATACTTTAAGAGTAAAAAGGAGATTTTTAGCGCCTCGATTCTTCAATATGGCGACAGTCTTATCGAGGAAATATCAGATGGACTTTCGTCTCAGAATACGATAGAGGATAAGATTCATTATGCGTTTGAAGTGTGGTCTATAAACAAATTTGAGGATTCTTTAACCTCACTAGAAGTAAAAGAAATTACGGATAGCTCCCACTTATTTGCTTTGGAGGCACTCAACTCAGGCTACAGGAAGTTTGAAGTTATACTGACCTCGCTTTTAGAAGCGCATTTTAAATCTACCGGCAGCCAAATCAGTCTTTCTCCACAAGAGTTGGCTTATATTTTAACGAGCGCCTTACGTGGGTTCAAAATCGTCGCTAAGAGCTCAACCGAGCTTCGCAAATTGGTTCATGACTTGCTCGGAATCATTCTCTAGCATTCAAAGAATGAATAAAGTACTTAAAGGCATTCTCTCCACATATTTTTGTTATAACAAGGATATGGCGTCTCTGAAAAGGGAGTTGAGAAGATGGTGCTTTATAAGAAAATAAATATAGATGGGTTGAACATATTTTTCCGAGAAGCTGGTAATCCGAATAATCCAACGATTATTCTTCTTCATGGATTTCCAAGCTCCTCCCATATGTTCAGGGGGTTAATTCCTTATCTGGCTGATCGATTTCATGTGATCGCTCCTGATTATCCAGGATTTGGAAATAGCAGTATGCCTACAACAGACGAGTATAGGTACACCTTTGAGAACCTATCTCTTGTTATTGAAAAGCTAATCGATACGCTCTGTATTTCTCACTATATATTATATGTCCATGATTATGGAGGGCCTATCGGATTTAGGTTGGCCATTCGCAACCCGCACCGTATTCTTGGGTTTGTTATTCAGAATGCGGTAGCCGATGAAAAGGGGTTAGGAAAACCGTTCGATCTGTTTAAAGCTCTTTGGACGGAGAGAAACCCGACAACCGAAAAGGCGTTTGCAGAGCTTACGAGTTTTGATTTTACAAAAAAACAATATTTGACAGGTGTGTGCCAACCTTACTTGATTAGCCCCGATGGATATTCGATGGACCAGTTTTTTTTGGATCGACCGGGAAATAGCCAAATTCAGCTGGAGCTAGGTTACGATTACCGAAAAAACGTCGAAGAATACCCACGCTGGCAACAATATATGCGGATTTATCAACCGCCTGTATTAGTAGCCTGGGGTAAAAATGATTTTATCTTTACGTTGGAAGGGGCATATGCCTTTAGCAGAGAATTAACCCATGTCGAGATTTGTTTTCTATGCGGTGGGCATTTTGTGCTGGAGGAACAAAGCTATCATGTCTCGGAGCTTATCAAGCGCTTTTATGGTTACATGTTTTCGAAACATTAGATCCATTGTAGAAATCGGTGGAGAAAAACAAAAAAAGGCTGTTCCTAAAGTAGAAAATCTACTAGAGGAACAGCCTCTTTTTTTATGGCTATTTCGATCGAGAACTTATTCAACATCATAACAGAACGTAAAGAAACAGTCTATACTTTTCGCTCGATTTTATATATAGTTGGGTTGCCGGCAAAGCCAACGAAACGGAGTGTTGTTCAAATGGAAAATACTTGTCACCTTAATCAAGCTGATTTACAAGCGTATATGGGAAAGGTGTTCGGTACCGGTTATGTAGTTGCAGATGTAAGAAAAATGCAGGGCGGAGCGCAAAAGGTGGTCTATAAAATCGACTGCAGCAATGGCTTCACCTGTGTGATGTACGTATGGGATCTTACGATGAATTATTTTCAAGAGGAAATAGAACAGCAAGATTTAAATAGGCGCTCTTATGGTGCTGATTTATTTGAAATGAACAACAAGTATTTAACTCAACAAGGCATTAAAACCCCCGCTTTATATGATTTGAATCAGGAAAGAGCTCGTTATCCTTTTGATTATGGGCTTGTGGAATATATAGATGGGCTCAAGGCAGAGGTTTATTTTGACCATTCCGACCCACGTGTTCAAGATAAAGTATTTCAGCGGGTGGGAGATATGGTGGCTGGGATGCATAGTAATATAAGAAACACTTTTGGGCCGTTTAATACTAGTGAAATCCTAACAGGGAATTGTCATCAAGGACAAGTAGAGAAGGCCATATCCGATCTAGCTTATGCATCCCTGCATATAGACAACATAGGCAGCCATCAAAGCAAGCTGTTGGATAGATTGTATGAGCTTGAAGCGAAAATTGAATCTAGAAGTCGTTATGGATATATCCATGGAGAGCTAGGTCCTGATCATATACTGGTTAATCATGATTTGGAGCCCTATTTAATCGATATTGAAGGGGCGGAGTTTTATGATATTGAATATGAGCACACATTTTTAGAGCTGCGTTTCGGGAATTATTATCGCTACTTAAAGAATGATAAGTTGGATCCCAATAGGATGTTGTTTTATCGCTATTATCATCATATTTCCTTAACTGCCGGGGGGCTGAAGCTTGAACATCGAGGGTTCTATGATCAAGCCTTTGCTATGGGACTTGCCGCACAACATTCCAAACGTGCCTTGCAATTCATTGGGGTTAATTAGGCGAATTCATAAAAATGTGCAATTAAGCACATGCTAGAAGTACGAGGAGGTGATTACAATGGAGAAACAGGTGCAAACGCAAGAGCAGGTCGAAGCTGTAAGAAAAAATGGTGATGGTGATATAATTGAATTTAAACTGTCATCTGGTAAAGTTGTAGATTATAAGTCAGCTCAAGAAATGGTTAAAAATGATCAGATAGCCAACTTAAACCTATTTAAAGGCCGAGATGACGAAATGCATATAAGATCGAATGCAGATGGAGATAAAAGCAACAATTTAGATTCGCTGCCCACTTTTTAATACTAAGGTTCCTTGGGGTTCTATTCCCGAGGGGCCTTTTCTATCTTGTAAGTTGAAGCACGCACCTGCTGATCCTGCATAGGCTAAAGTGTAGTTACTTTACTATTCAGGGAGGAAGAAAACCTTGCAATTTTATTATGGAGATAAAATGCCGCTGCGTATATTAGATGAAGGAGAGTTTTGGAAGCTTCAGGAAGCAGAACATACAGAGGTTATTCAAGCACTTGTACCTAATCTAGAGCCACAATTTGTTCAAGCATTAAAAGCTTGGGAACAGGCGCTTTCACGCACACAGGCTACTTTCGTTCAATATATAGAAACAGTAGTGCGAGGAGGCAAAGAGCTAAATCAGCAATTTTATACTCAGGTTATGCAGCTAGTACAGTTCGCAGCTGAACAAAGTAAACAATTTATTAAGCTGTTGAACCAGCTAGGAACGGAAAGCCAAGCACTTAAACAGAATGCCACAGCCGTTGTCGTACTGAATCATATACGGCGAGAATCAGAATATTTTATTGGGATTTCTAATGCACTTTTATACCAGCAATAAGCTTGAGACTCCCTCCGCGGAGTCTTTTCTTTTTAACGCAAGCTTAACTCAGGTACTTGACTTAATTCCACAATCCAAGCAACGGCTTCCTTCAAGGAATAGACAACATTATCTACATCAACCACAGGGATAATTTCTTCTTCCTCAATAATTAGAATGGTACGGGTTCCTGCCAATCTGCCAGCAACGATGTCCACTCCCCGATCACCAACGGTAAAGCTGCGTTGCAGGTCAATATTATGTTTTTGGGCTAATTCGAGAATCATAGTTGGCTTTGGCTTTCGACAAGCACAATCAGCATGAGGCTTATGTGGACAATAAGCAATATCATCGATTTGAGCATCAGCTTCCTCAAGAAGCTGTTCGACTAGCTTCACATGAATATCGATTAATGCCTTGTCACTCATATAACCAAGTCCGATCCCTCCTTGATTGGTAATAATAAACACCTTGTAGTTGAGGTCATTGAGGATTTTTATGGATTCGGCAACCCAAGGTAATAAGTAAAGATCACTGGGCTTATTAACAAACTTAACTCGACTGCTGAGCACTTCATTAATAACTCCATCTCTATCTAAAAAAACAGCTTTATTCATTTTTATATTTCCTCCTAGCGGACTCATGGAATTTGAGCAACTTACGCATAATAATGTTTACGATGCCATTATTGGCCTAAAACCATTCATTAGGGAGGAAATTAAGATGCATACACTTTGGAAAGGCGCAATTAGCTTTGGTTTGGTTCATGTTCCAGTGAAGATGTTTTCGGCAACCGAGGATAAAGATATCTCAACACGTTATATTCACAGAAGCTGTTCGACGCCGCTAAATATGGTGCGCAAATGCCCAACCTGCGATAAAGAGGTGGAGTGGGAGGATATTGCACGAGGTTATGAATATGAGCCAGGCCGTTTTGTTGTATTTGAGAAAGAGGAGATCGAGCGTTTGAACGGCGAGGTTAATAAAGAAATTAAAATATTGGATTTTGTCGATTTGGTAGAAATTGACCCGATCTATTTTCAGAAAACGTATTACCTTTCTCCGGGAGATACGGGTGCCAATGCTTATAGCTTGCTTCTGGAGTCGCTTAAACAAACAGGTAAAATCGGGATCGCTAAAGTATCGATTCGTTCGAAAAGCAGCTTATGCTGTATCCGTGTTATTGACAACTGTCTTGCTATGGAAACCATGTTTTATCCAGATGAAGTGAGGTCTATCACTCAGGTTCCTAACCTGCCAGAGCAAATTAATGTGAATGATAAAGAATTGTCTATGGCCAAAATGCTGATAGATCAGCTTTCTACACCATTCGAAGCAGCCAAGTATAAGGATGATTATCGGGCGGCATTTATGGAAGCCATTGAACACAAAATTGCTGGGGAAGAGGTTCAAGTCTCGCCTCAAGTTAAAAAGACTAATGTAATCGACCTAATGTCAGCTTTACAGGCTAGTCTGGAAGCAGCAAAGCTTACGCCCAAAGCAACGGGTGAGGTTAAAGCGAAACCAGCAGCGAAAACGAAGCGCAAAGAAAAAGTTCCCTCTTAATTAGACAGCTAATTCCACATCATGTGAAGGGAGCGATCCATATGGCCGTTGCAATCAAAGAAACCATAACCATAGAAGGACAAGATATAACTCTATCCAATCCAAACAAGCTGCTCTGGCCGGAGTTAGGCATTACTAAGCTGCAATATATGCAAAAGCTGATTATCCTAGCTCCTTATCTACTGCCTTACTGTCAAAATCGCTATTTAACGACGATTCGTTATCCGAATGGGATTGACGGCAAATCATTTTATCAGAAGAACATCCCACCCACAGCACCTGCTTTCGTAAACTCAGCCCAAAAAGACAGCATACATTATGTTATTCTAGATTCCTTATCGACTCTTCTATGGTTAGGGAATTTAGCTGCGCTTGAGTTCCATACGTCATTCGAATATGTGGGCGGAGAAGAACCAGCAGAGTGGATTCTGGACATTGACCCAAGTGAGGAAGACGAGCCGAGACTGATGGAGGCCATCGCTATTATTGGCGATACGCTTAATTCATTGGGGATTAATTCAATACCAAAAACCTCGGGCGCAACAGGGGTTCAAATTATCATCCCGATAAAGAGGGGGCATACTTTTGAGCAATTACGCAGAATTGGTCATTTTTTAGGCCGATTTTTGACTGAAAAATACCCCGATCTATTCACAATCGAAAGATTGATTAAGAATCGGGGCAGCAAAATTTATATTGATTATGTACAGCATTCTGCAGGGAAAAGCCTTTCTGCCCCTTATACGCCTCGCGCTAGAAAGCTTGCGACCGTATCTACACCGCTTTTATGGACAGAAGTTAAGCAGAATGTAGATCTTCGCACGTTTAATTTGTTTACCATAGAAGATCGCTTGAAAAAACATGGAGATTTAATTACTAAGGTTGCAAAACAAGATCTAAGCGCCATTCTAAGGGGGATAAAATAATTTTTTTTTCAATAAATTTACACTTCAATAATGATTGGCAGAATCATCGGTCTTCTTTTTGTCTTTGCATACAAGTATTGGCTAACTGCTTCTTTGATGCTTTGCTTAAGCACATTCCAGCGGTTTACATTCGCCTCTTGCAAGCTGTTGATGGTCGTTACGACTAGTCGATTAACGTCTTTCATGAGATCTTCCGAGTCACGAACATATACGAATCCTCTGGAAATAGTATCAGGTCCGGAAATAATTATACCTTCTGATTTACTAAGCGTAATGACGATGACAAGCATGCCGTCCTCAGAAAGCTGTTTGCGATCACGCAGCACAATATTTCCCACATCGCCAATACCCAATCCATCGATGAGGATATTCCCTGCATGTACCTTACGAGTCTGACGAGCAACCGAGTCGTTAATATCAACAACATCGCCATTGTTAATAATATAAACATTCTCTTTCTGCACGCCAACCGATACGGCCAGCTGACGATGCTGATGGAGCATTCGATATTCACCGTGTATGGGAATAAAATATTTGGGCTTCATTAAGGTAAGCATCAGCTTCAGCTCCTCTTGGCTAGCATGTCCAGATACATGCATCCCGGTAACATTCCCTGACCCATAGATAACATGGGCACCGAGCAGAAATAAATTATCAACGATATGGGCAACATTTCGTTCATTTCCTGGTATAGGGCTTGAGGCCATAATGACCGTATCATCTGCGAGGATTTCTGCTGAACGATAGTTTGATCTGGATAGACGAGACAAGGCAGCCATAGGTTCTCCCTGGCTTCCCGTGCAGAGAATCGCCACCCTATCAGCCGGCAAACGATTAATTTCACTTGCTTCAACTAACATCCCTTCAGGGATACTTAAATAACCAAGCTCTTGGGCAACCGTTACTACATTTACCATACTTCGACCAAGTAGAACAAGCTTGCGGTTTGTTTTTATAGCTGCATCTACGACCTGCTGCACACGATGGACATTAGAAGCAAACGTAGAGATAAAAACCTTGCGGGTGGCTTTACTGAATGCTTCCTCAATATTCTGACCTACTATCCGCTCTGAGGCAGTAAATCCCGGTCGTTCGGCATTCGTGCTTTCTGATAAGAGAACCAAGACACCTTTTTGACCGATTTCCGCCATTTTATGGATGTCTGGATATTGATCATTTACAGGAGTTAAATCGAATTTAAAATCACCTGTATGTACGACAGTACCTTCAGGTGTATGGAATACCACGCCTAAGCAATCTGGGATACTGTGGTTCGTTTTGAAAAAGCTTAGCTGCATCATTCCAAAATTGATATTTGAATCGGAGTCAATAATAACTCTTTGGGATTCCCCAAGCAGACCATGCTCTTTTAACTTAACCTCAATTAAGCCTAGAGTTAAGCGCGTTGCATAGATGGGCAAATTCAATTTTTTTAAGAGATAGGGGATGCCGCCAATATGATCTTCGTGACCATGAGTGACAACTAAAGCACGAATTTTTTGCTTATTCTCTTGGAGATAACTCATATCTGGAATGATTAAATCAATACCTAATAAGCTTTCATCTGGAAACTTGGAACCGCAGTCGATGACAATAATATCGTTTGAATATTGAACAACATACATATTCTTGCCGATTTCATTAATCCCGCCTAAAGAAAATATCGATAACGTACTTTCTGCATTACTCACAATTAAAGTCCTCCTAATCGAAACTTAATTGTTAAAGTATTCCCTTATTAAAACCTTTTATGTTTGCTTACACGACATAAAAAAGAGCCGCATATGCTGCAGCTCTTTTGTCCATTTTTTTATACCAAAGATTCTCCAATCGGAGTAGGCAAACCGTCCAGGCTGATGCTATTCCTGTCACGATGATATTGCTCGAGACCTTCCTCGCCCTTTTGAACAGCCCAGCGTTTGAGTGTTTCGCGTTCACTGGTGTAGCTGAAGTTGGGGACGGCATACCCGCATGAGGTTTGAACCTTATGCATGGTTATATAGATAATTTGGCGCGCTCCGGGAAGTAGTTCAAATTGTGGAATCAAGTCATCCCATTCAGTCGTCTCAGGCAAGATGACACGTCCAGTGCCATATCCTCTAAGTATCAGCGGTGGGCCTTCGAATGCACAAAACATGAGCGTAATCCGGCCGTTTTCAGCTATATGAGCACTAGTTTCATTGCCACTCCCCGTTAAATCCAAGTAAGCTATTTCTGTGGGGGAGATAATGCGCAGAACATCGTGTCCTTTAGGGGATAAATTAACATGACCCTCGTCGCTTAAAGGGGCTGATCCTACAAAGAATAGACGTTGCTTGCGGATGAAGTCTTCGTGTTCAGGCAATAAAGCATCAAAAATTTTTCCCATGGTAGATTCCTCCTAGATTATCCTATCCGAATTATACCATATGGCTATTCAGTTGTTATGTAAAAGCTAATATGCTATAAACAAATTTTAAATTCACAGTGCTCTTTGGAAACAGCAAAATTACTGATGTAAACAACCTCGTTGTTATGTGATTTAATAAATCCGCTGCCTACGTGCATGTCTTGTTGAGTAATGGAAATAATTAATCGAAAAATAATCGCATTATCAAAATCAACATCCGTTTTCAGTCGATATCCACTTCTATACATGATTATCTTTCCTTTCGCTAAGTTATTTTTACTCCTATACAGCTATAGACAAGAAAAATGAGACCTTTGTTATAGTCTTACGTATGGTATAGAGTAAATTTGATCAGATTCGGAGTGGGGGATGAATATGGAATTTCAAGGGACAGACCAAGTCAAGAAAGTAAATGCAGAAAACAACAAGAATATTCGCAATTATGTGACGATCGGATTAGCTGTAGTACTGGGTTTAATTATTGTGTTTAATGGTTTTACAACGGTGCAATCGGGATATGTCGGTGTCAAAAAAACACTGGGTAAATTGGACTCCGGCTATCTAAGCGCGGGTCTACATTTCAAAATTCCGTTCATGCAGGAAATTATTATTGTGAATACGCAAGTATTGAAATCAGAAACGCAAGCAGCGGCTTCATCGAAGGATATGCAGACTACGCATACAAGCATAGTGGTCAACTATCGAGTAGATGAAACCAGAGCTTCCCGATTGTTATCCACTGTAGGTGCTGGTTATGCCAATGTGATTATCGCACCTGCGATTCAAGAGGTATTGAAAGCAACGACTTCGATGTATTCGGCTGAAGAGCTTGTTACGAAACGTGAAACCGTTGCTGTAGGTATTAAAGAAGGCTTGGAAAAGAAGCTGGTTAAGTATGATTTAATCGTAACGGATATTAGCATTACTAACTTCGAATTCGAAAAAGCATTTAATGAATCAATCGAAGCCAAGCAAGTTGCGGCTCAGCAAGCGATTAAAGCTGAAAACGATCTGCGTCGGATTGAAATTGAAGCCAAGCAGAAGATAGCCGAAGCGGGGGCAGAAGCCGAGTCGCTGAGGTTGAAGAAGCTGGAGATCACGCCGGATCTAGTTTTACTTAAACAAATCGAGGTTCAAGAAAAAGCAGTTGATAAATGGGACGGTAAATTACCGAACGTAACTGGGGGTACGATTCCATTCATCAATGTAGACGGTGCTCAATCAGCAAACAAGTAATTTAATAAAAGTTAGGAAGGGGTCGTTTCGACGGCTCCTTTTTTGCGTCCAAATGGTTCATGGGAAAGTGTCGGTTTGGTTTTTTTATGAATCAAGCCTTTTCCTTTAACCCATGTGAAAATGATGATATCATGCTCATAAAACTCGATTACATCACTGAAGCATGTGGAGATTTTATTATAGAAGTAAACAATTGCAGCGGGCCATTCTTCAAATGCGATTAAGTTATGATTGTCAAGCACAATACGGTATTTCAAAATAGAATCGACTCCTTAGGATTTATTCACACAATTTATAGTTTATGCGCGGAATCAATCAAATATGCCGAAAATTTTACAAAGCATACAAACCGTTTGATTAAGAGATTCGTATGATAGAGTAAAATCGCAGCATGGAGCTGATCCTATGAATAATGAGATGATTATTACGATATCCGCGATCGTTGCCTCTTATGTAACGGTCTTTAAATCTTTTAATCTAGTAGATACTAAATTTCTGCCTTTGGTCGCGCTTATGATTGCAGCCGTGTTTGTTCTGGTCCCGAATGTGGTTTATGAGAAGCTAGTGTTAATTTCGACTATTGGGCTTGGAGCAGCAGGTGTCTATCAAATGACGAAGCGAAATTTATGAATGATCATAAAAATCAAACCGGACTAGCCCAATCTTCGTTAACTTATATAGCTCCATAAAATAAGGGTATAGAAGGAGGGTCTTTATGAGAAAGCATTTGTTATTCTTTATGTCGGTACTTGTTCTCATTGTTGCCTTAAGCGCCTGCGGTGCAAAAAAAGAGGAGGCTACTATGGCGGAGAAAACGCCGTCAGCGACTGTAGCTCCTGCCGCTACGGATGCCGCTGCCACCACAGCGCCAGTAAGCACAGAAGCCGCACAAGAAGTGAAGTTAATTGCCAGCGCAGCAACCTTCAAGTTTGACAAGCCTGAGTATCATGTTAAAAAAGGTGTACCTGTTAATTTGTCCTTGGAAATGAAAGATGGTAAACACGGAGCAAGGCTAGTAGATTTTGATGTTAACTTAAACTCGGAGACTCCAACAGCAACCTTTACACCTGACAAAGCAGGAACTTTCTTAATCAAATGCTCCGTGCCTTGTGGAGATGGACACATGAATATGACAGCAAATTTAATCGTGGAATAGGGTTGGAGCTTTGCAGAACGAATTTTAAATTAGACGCACACCACCTTGTGGCTGTGCGTCTAATTTGTCATCTCTGAATAATTAAAAGGCTTTAGAAAAACCGTCTGCGTTCAAATATAAAAACGTGATTAATGCAGCTGACAAGTACAAAACCGTTCCTCAATAAGCATTTTCTAGCAGCAGCAACTCGTTTTCCTACGACTAAGAAAGACTTACAGGGCGCAGCGCTACCAACGATATTCACTTTTTTGATAATAAAATGGCAGTCTTGGCAACCAAATCTAATAGTTACAACATCAATTTGACAATTCATAATCGGTTTCACCTCCACAGAAGTAGTTTATTCATCCAAGCTACTTAGGTTTGGGTAGAAGATAGGTGAGATAAGGCTATTTATTGTTTCTCGTGCATATTCTTCCATCCTTTTGCGAACCCTTTTAATAAAAAGGAGGGAACGCCATGCAGGATCGCTTAGAAGCGTTCAAGATTCTTGGTTTACCGGAGGAAGCCCAGCGTCAGGAGATCGAGAGCCGTTATTTTCATTTAGTCAAAAAATACAAGTACCTCGCACAGGATGAGCAGCCCTCTTTAGGAGAACCGATTTTTGCCGTCATTAACGAAGCCTATCACCTTTTAATCGGATACTCGCCCATGCAAAAAATTCAGTTTAAGCAACTGGATTGGAAGGAAAAGCTTCAGCATATTCGCGAATATTACATGATGCAAATTAGTCTAAGTGTGATATTTGTACTGGCTGTCGTAGGGATGGGCTTTGTCATTCACGATATTAATAAATCCTTGCAAGATCAGCCCACAAGCTCCAGTATTACATCGATCCAGGCCAGCCCGCTCCCGAATCTGGATTGTAATGCTCCGCAACGAGCTTTAAGGTAAGCTTGATAAGCTAAGCGAAAACAGATCTAGGAATATAATCTTCCTCAGATCTGTTTTTTATTTTATGTGCCATATAACAAGCAGACAACCAACTATATTCATATATTAATAAT
Organism: Paenibacillus psychroresistens; assembly: GCF_009728935.1. Taxonomy (GTDB): domain Bacteria; phylum Bacillota; class Bacilli; order Paenibacillales; family NBRC-103111; genus Paenibacillus_AC; species Paenibacillus_AC psychroresistens. The sequence goes on from NZ_CP034235.1 coordinate 3,469,920, forward strand.
CACAAGGGGTGATGATATGAAAAAGCGCTGGATGCGCATGTTAAAAGATATAGAAAAACTTATGAAAGAACAAAAAATGATCAAAAATATAGTAGTAGAATGTAAGCCACATATTGTAGTCAATCCTATTATAATAGGATGCTTCCCTTTAGGTAACAAATCAGAGCTTAGCACCATACCAATCATTAAAAGATATTTTTATATTCCAAGCTCGGATATTCATTTCACAGATACGACGGTGATCCCAGCCCAATTATTTTTAAATGATGCGGGAAACCGTACTACCGAATTTATGGTGTTCGTACCAAATGGGTATTTTAATTTATATCTTAACGGTGTTATGCAAGAAGGGAATTTATATAAGGTTAGTGCGAGCTCATTAACTTTTAATCCCGTAGGTGAAATCATCACTGCAGGCACACCCATAATTGTAGAATCAGTAGGATTCTCTACTAAATAGCTCCCGTAAAAGTTGAATCATATCTACCCTATTATTTGCCATTCCATTTCTTAGTAGAGTTGCATTTACTATAGAGTGGAAGGGAGGTGAATCAAATGGCACTTTCTCTAATAAATATTCATGTCAATGTCACTGGTGATTCTACTAGATTTTTTAATGTTTTGGCAGCACCATTAGTCGTTGCAGATGGAACAGAAATCCTAGCAACAGCTTTTCTAACAGATACAGGCGTTCCTGCTACCGCTTTTCCGGTTGTAACTAATGGCTACTATAATTTCTATATAAATGGTGTACTTCAAGAGGGTGGATCTTATTCTATTACTGCAACCGAATTGACCTTTAATACGGTCACTGGCACTTTATCTGCGGGTACTCCATTAATTGTAGAAGCAGTGGAATTGACTACAATTATCTAATCCTAACTTTTTCATTTACTTTCCTTCTAGATTTTATGACAATTTTTTACAATATACATCGAATTAATGTAATTGTAAGCATAATTATGTCAAATAATCTATTAAAAGTAAATTATTGTTGGTATTTATCAAGTTGCTGAAGAGATGACTATCGTCCAGAAAATAGCACTAACTACAATCATAATGATCCCAAATATTAAAATTCCTTTGCCAGCTTCACTTTTTTCGGGGTCATCATCAAATGAAATAATTCCTCCTACAATCAACCCGATAAAAGGGATGAGAAAAGTTACAAGATAAAGCAAAAAGTATGATTTTCCGCTTCCGTATGTTTGTTGAGAATTGTAAGTAGTGGGAGCCTTCTTAGCTTTAATAGTTGGAGTTTGGCAATATTTACATTTTAAAGCGCCTACTTCTAATCTCTCGTTACATTTAGAACAAAATTTTATTGAGCTTTTTGTTGAAGAGTTCTGGTTTTTATCAGAATCTAATGTTCCTCTAATGGTTGCATCATGTAAAGTCTTATTGCAGGAAGCACAAATAACAGCATTTTCCTTATTATCCTCGCCGCATGAACTGCAAACCTTTACCGCCATTGATGATCACTCGATTCTGTTATGATTTCGATGTAAATCATTGGAATTATAGCACGGATTGTATATTAAAGGGAATTTAATCAGGGATTTCAAAACCCATTTATGGCTAATAAACAATAACCCAATCAATTCATGCTCAACTTCATATACTACGTTATGTATTGAATTTTTCCCATGAGGGGAGTTGAGAGATATGGGCGTAGGTGTAGGTGGATTCACAAGTTCGGCTTCAATCTTAGTTCTTTTTATCCTTTTAGTTATTATTAGTAGTGCATTTGTAATCTAAACTTCTTATCCTCCCGCAACGAATAAGGAGCTCTAATCCATTAATATAACAAACCCACACTCGAAGGAGATGTGGGTTTGTTTTACTTCTTTAATTAATTTCACAAGCGATTCCATCACCATCACGATCTAAACTGGAACTGTAACCGGGTTCACCTGTGCGGATCGGAGCTTTTCCAGCTGCTTTTACTTCCGCGCATGATTTATATTTATCTATATCAATTACATTCGATGGTGTAGGTGTAGGTGTAGGCGTACTTGCAGCTGTAGAACTGCTGGCTTTAAAAATAAATAAGACCTTCGTTCCATTTGGATATTTTTCTAGTTGATTTCCAACCCACGATCCAGAACCGCGATTGTCACTTGATAATACGTACTCAACATCAGCTCCAGAACCACCCTCTGCACACATCGCCATTGGCCACTCGTCACGATCATAGTCATTTTTTGTAAGGATTCCCTTCAGTGATTCGTCTCTGTTTTCGTCTGCTCCTTCACGATCAATGGTGCATGTATCGGATTCGCCTTTTGCTATTGCAAGTAGAATATGTTTAGCGGTTAAAGGATATCGCTCAATCGGGAATTCAAGAGTATAATCCGCTGGTGCTGGAGTAGCAACCTGAGTACTAGATGTAATAGTTATTGTTCGCTTTACCCCGTCCCACTTAACCTCAGCACCCAATGATTCGCTGACAACCTTTAATGGAACATACGAAGAACCCTTAATAATTTGAATATCTGTGACTATTGCTTTGCCGTTAATAAACAATTTAATATCACTTGCTGCATAAACCCCGATTGAAACTGAAAGAGCTATGATACTCGCTAAACCCAATGCAAGGAATAACTTTTTTTTCATGTATACCTCCAATAAGTTATTTGCTACTCCAACTATGTTATGATTTTTCCTTTTAGAAAGAACACCAATAAACCCCGCTTTAATAAACAGTGGAGTCCATCAACTAGCGCCGCACTCTATAACATGAGGATTTTTTTGTTTGTAAAAATATTCTTCTTGAAATGCGAATAAATGTTCGTATATAATGCATATACTAGATAGAACATACGTGCGTATATTGTAGATGATAAGAAAGGAACTCGACCATGAAAAAACCTCAAGAGATGACGTTAGATGAACTAGTAATGGTCAAGAACTGTATTATTTATCCTGTTATCCTAGATGTTTTGGAGCGTGATATTGGCAAAATGAAGAATGCCGATTTTAAAATTCCCTTGGTTTACATAGGAAGCATAAAAAACATTCAGAAAATCGTAACTGTTGAGTTGACCGATTTAAACCGCGAGTTGCGGAATCGAGGGATTAAAATATTTGATCAAGAAACTTCACAGAGAGGGATAACAGCTAAATATTTATGTCGGGGCTACAAGCATGAAGTTAAGTTTTTACCAAGCATGATTAAAGCTTGTGTAGTTGTTAAAGTTTGCGTGTTGCTTAACCTGGACTTGAACAGTATTAAAAGCGGGGGGATTCTATGAAACCCTTGAGGACTATTGCGCTATTCGATTGTCAAAGCTTCTATGCCTCTGTTGAGAAAGCTGCGCATCCAGAATACAAAGATATGCCGGTAGCTATTGGTGACCCTGAGCGTAGGTCGGGGATTATTCTCGCTGCATGCCCACTTGCCAAAAAGAAGGGGGTTACAACTGCCGAACGAATTGGCGAGGCACTTGGAAAGTGTCCTGAATTAATCATCATTCGTCCTCGAATGGAGGAGTATCTCCGCGTTTCCCTAGACATTACCGGCATCTATCGTACCTTTACCGATTTGGTGGAGCCATTTTCCATAGACGAGCAGTTCCTTGATCTCACAGGATCAAGTAATTTATTTGGACCTCCAGTTGAAATAGCCAAACAAATCCAAGAGAAGGTTATGATGCAGACTGGGGTCTATGTCAGGGCTGGTATTAGCTCCACAAAAATTTTAGCTAAAACCGCTTGTGATAATTTCGCAAAGAAACATCCGGAAGGTATATTTGTACTTCCGATAGAAGAAATTGCAGAGCATCTATGGCCGTTACCCATTCATCAAATGTATATGGTGGCTTCAAAGATGACACAACACTTGATGATGATGGGCATCCAAACAATTGGTGATTTAGCAAGAAGGGATCTTGGGAAGCTCAAGCAGCAGATGCGTGCAAAGTTCGGGAAGAATTCCGACATAAAAGCAGAATATTACTGGAGAATTGCAAACGGAATCGATGACGGTCTGGTCCGCCCAGGTGTGTATGGAGAACAAAAGACAATTGGAGCTGGGAGAGCTCTTCAAACACACAAATATACGCAAGCTTGGCAAGTGTTAGTCATGCTTTTTGAACTCTGTTGTATCGTTGGCAGGAGAGCAAGGCAGAATGGTGTAATCGGGTATGTTGTATCTCTCAGCTGTTCAACGGATTCAGGAGGGTTCAGCCGACAAATGACGATCTCTCAGCCAACCAACATAGATGATGAAATATTCGAAAACGCTAAACATATTTTCGATAAAAATTGGAATAAGCAGCCCGTTGGCAGATTGAGTGTAGATTTGTCGGGTTTGGTAGAAGAGGGTACAATCCAACTTGATCTCTTTGATGACCGTGACAAGAAGATAAACATGCTCAAGGTAATGGACAATATAAAGGATCGATATGGAGACGACGCAATCATGCGCGCCAGTTCACTTACAGAAGCCGGGCAAGCACGGGAACGTGCCAAAATGATCGGAGGACACTACAAATGACCAAACAACTAGACGATATGTGGACTTCTAAGTGGGTGTTGCCAGAGCATCGCGAGGCTCTTGTAGCAGATGATAGGAGCTTAAAACGGTTAATTAAACCTGATCTTGACGAACAAGAGGTAGCTGCAATAGATCAGGCTATCCATAGTGCCATTCAAACAAAGGGAACCATAATACTAACCGTATTTGACAAGTATGAGTTGAAGAGAGTCACAGGGACGGTATTCAAATTAGACGCGATAATAAAGATGGTTAAAATAAAACTTGAGGATCCTTCTGCTGAAGATAATGAATGTATATGGGTACCTTTAAGAGATATTCTTAAAGCTGAGATGAGGGAAGTTGAGGAGTGGGATGATGTAGGATGGGAATAAAAAAATCAGAGTAACAGAAATGGGTAATATATACTATATTTATCTTGGGCTTTAATGACATATGTAATTACTTGATGATAATATATAGGAATACGTAATGTTTAAATAGGGTGGGGAACGTATGCCTCTAATGTTAGAAAGCATCATTATTAACTTTATGTTCATATGTGCTCCATCGATTGTTTATTTTCTAGTTTGGATAAAATACGGAAAACAAAGCGGTTATTCTTCCAAATTTGTTTTATTCCTATTTTTGAGCATCTCAATTATCTTGTGTTTGTCCTTCCCGTATCAATATCAAGGCAAATACATGTTCGATTTTAGACTAGTTCCTCTTGCTATTGGTGTTTTATATGGTGGACCAATGGTAGGAGGGACTCTTTTTGTAATTCTGATTGCTTATCGTTATATGATCATCGGTCATGGGACAAACCTTAGTTTAATTCTTATGTTTTGGACATATATAAGTCTGATAATTATGACAAGAAAGCATTATCTCAGCAAGCATTCAAAATTTATTAAACTGATTGTATCGATTGCAATAATTCCGATTCTTTTTATCTTTCTATGTTTTTGGTTTTTTGGATTAAGTTATCAAGTGACAGTAAGCTTTATCCTACACAGAATTACTGTGTTCTTTGCGATATATTTGACAGTATATCTTATTGATTTTTTAATTGGCCATTTTAAAATGCAAAAAGAACTTCAGGAAATCGAAAAAATGATAGTTGTTAGTCAAATCGCAGCCAGCGTATCACATGAAATCAGAAATCCATTAACTACAGTAAAAGGTTTGCTGCAGGTTTTTAAAGAGAGGGAGCTGCCGTTTGAAAAGAGACAAAATTTAACTGAAGTTGCCTTACATGAATTAGATACAGCCATAAATATAATCTCGGATTATTTAACATTTGCAAAACCACAGGTTGAAAAAATGATATTTCTCAATCTTTCTGAAGAACTTCAACAAGTTATCAGCGTATTAACACCTTACGCGAATATGCAGCAAGTTACATTGACGTATGTCGTGGATACAGCACAACCAATCCTAGGAGATAGCCAGCAGCTTAGACAATGTCTAATCAATTTGGTGAAAAACTGCATAGAAGCTTCACCAAATGGAAGAGTAGATATTGCTGTTCTAACAATTAGGGAGCATATTGTTATTCGAATACAAGATAATGGTACAGGTATGACGAGCGAACAGATTCAAAGGCTGGGCATCCCTTATTATTCTACGAAAGAAAAAGGCACAGGACTCGGTATGATGGTTGCTTTTAGTATCATCAAGGCTATGAATGGTACAATCAAAGTAGAGAGTGAGATCAATATGGGAAGTTTATTTGTGATTTCTTTCCCGTTGCAGCTAAATTTAAATGATTAAAAATGTCAACCAGAATTGTAAAAGTTCGCGTTTTAGCCCAAGGTAAAGGAGCAAATGGTAATGTTTGAAAGAATGAGCCCGGGAATGTCCCAACTGCTAACATTCATTGCCAATATATTTCATTTGATGTAACATAAATGAAAAAATGGAAGGAATGATTAATATGACTACTAATAATAAATTTGCACTAATTATTATGTTATGGGTTACGTTATTAACGGTGTGGGTAGTAACCAACTTAAAAGTGCCACCTAATAATAATGTTTTATCACTTCAAGGTATCCCAGCACCAGCATACCCAGTTCAAACTACCACAGTCCAAATAGATAAAGATACTGTATGGATTATAGATCCAAATAGCACTCTTTTGAAGGTGATAACTCATGATCAGGATGGCTATCATTTAACACAAATTGATATGCCTATTATAAGCAAGTAAATTCCGATCCGTCAGAGGTAAACGCAGCTTATTCAGTGCACTCCCTCAATGAACATTGACATAACCGTAAATTCGCATGCATTCTTGAAATAGAAAGAGTCATTGGTCTCTATGGCATATTCGTTTTGTGATAGCAAATACCCACTTCCCACTTCTTCGCCATTTTGAGTAATAGAAATTAAACATTTAAATAAAAGAGCGTTGTAAAAGTCTGCATCTGTCTTTAATTTGAAACCAATTGTCATGAGATCACTCCTAATAGTTAGTATTAGGTAAGACAGTTGTATGATAGGGATAGTTACTCGTCCTTTAAAGAATGGAGCAAAAATTATGAGTAAAGCAGTAAGGTAATGGAATTGTAGCTGGAGTGCACTGTAAGAACTCTTTCAAATTCCCCCACCCTTTTGATTGTTAAATTTGACACTGATATAAACGCAATAAACCCCCTCAAATAATATTGAGGGGGAGGATATATTTAATAGTGTTATACTAGAATTCGATTTTATTATGAATTAATTATTTGTACATTGACTATTATGCTTCCTCGCTTTCAACTTCTTCAGCTGATTCTTCTGACGATTCTTCTTCAATTGCTTGAACTACTTCTTCTTCGCTCATATTGTTACCTCCTCCTTTTATGTATGATTGGTATATACCCATTCTATAATATAGTGGGTATTCTTTAATTATGCGCCTAAACTATTAACGTAAGATGAACGCAAGATTACATTTATATTACATTTAATAACTTTATAAGTTTACGAAAACAAGACATCAAAACTTTCAAGGTTTAGACTTCAACCGAGTTGATGAGAAAGGGACTCTTTCAAGACCTCACTAATACTCATTGGTGTTCGACCGATTAGAGTAGCTAGAGCGGAACTCGCTTGCGCGAAATCTCCATTTCGGCTCGCAATAAACATACCCATGAGCATTTTAGCCCTATCCTCAGGAAGACCTTGAGATTTTAAATGGTCCCGATATTCTTCGTCCGACACGACAATTCGACGTATTGGTTTACCGATGATCTCCGAGGCAATTGCCGTAATGCCGTCCATATCAATTGCCTCAGAGGCTGTAAGATTAGGAGTCAGGCTGTCGAATTTTTGCTCGCTTATGATAGCCGCTATGATAGCCGCTGTGGCTTCGGCCAAATCGGAGTGAGATGTCCAGGCGACCGGACCGTCCTCAGGAGCGATCAATTCCCCTGTTTTGATCGCTCTTCCGATCAACATAACCGCTGATGCGGCGTAAAAGCCGTTACGTATCGCCGTGTAGGCAATACCTGAAGCTTTCAGCAATTCTTCTGTTGCAGCATGGTTGAGCATAGGAGGGAAGTGCGACGACGGGGAAGAACCCATATGACTTGTGTATAGCACCCGACCAGCACCTGCCTTCTTTGCAGTGTCAATCGCTGTTTGATGTTGACGAATACCAGCCTCTCCCAAGATGCCGGATGATACGATGAGAACCTGGCTCGCTCCTTCAAAGGCGTGGAGAAGACTAGCGGCATCGTCGAAATCGCCCGGACGGACACGAACTCCAAGATCCTTAAGATCCTGTGCCTTATTCTGGTCGCGGACGCTCACAGCAATCTGCTCGGCCGGAACACGCTTAAGCAGCTGCTCTACCACCGCCCTACCCAATTTTCCATTAGCTCCTGTAACAATAATCATAACAACAATCATCCCTTCCTTACCTACACGAATTGGTCCATCAAACAGTCGATAACAATACAGTGTTGTTTAGGCAAACATTGTTGTGTAAAATACACTGTATAGATAAAGTATAAGAAGATTGAGTATTTTGAACAACCAGCAGAAAGCTGTTTTCGTTGCGTTAGCAACATTTATGTCATTTTGTTGGTTTTAAGTTCATGAATAAGGGAGATAAAGTATGCCTGTGAACGCTAACGATCCTCGAGTAAAACGAACACGTCAATTATTAATGCAAGCCTTTACGGAACTGCTCGATCAAAAGAAGAATATCTACTCTATTTCTGTGATAGATATTACGACTAGAGCGACAGTTAATCGTGCTACCTTTTATGCTCATTTCGAAGATAAATTTGCTTTTCTTGAGAACTGGATGTTGGAAAAGTCCAAGATGATCTTGAAAAAAAGATTACCCGAGGAATCATTATTTACTTTCGACTGTTTGCCTACACTCATCCAAACCGTATTCGAGTTTCTAAAAGGATTTAGAAAGTATATAGCTCCAGGAGATAAGCAGATTGAACCCATGTTTGAAATCGCAATGCAAAAAGAAGTTCATCAGCTTCTGCTCAAATGGTTAAGAGAAGAGGCCGTTACCAGCGTTTCGCAAGAGAGATTGGAAGCTACAGCTCTTGTCATAAGTTGGGGCATATTCGGGTCGGCATTGCAGTGGAGCCGCAATACTCAAGGTCGCACGGTGGAAACGATGGTAAAAGAAGTTATGGGGGTTATAGCGGCTAGTTTGGTACCTGTTTTGGAACCAAGAACGAAATAAGGACAGTGTGGGAAGTCAAACATCTATAGAATGACATGTTTTATAAAACATAATGTATGGTTATTATTAGAGGGTACGCAATGGAGGGACCAGATAGATATCATATATTTAAGCAACATTTGAATTCATATGAATGAAGTATAAAAGTAAGCGTAAAATACTCCCCACCTAAAAATATGAATTTTTCTATGAGATAATCTTCCTCAGATTTAATGAAGGAGGTTCTCTTATGGATAGCAATCAACGAACTCAGGATTGGATAACAAGAATAGCAGACTTTAAATCCAGTGGACTTACAATGTCAGCATGGTGCAAAACGCATACGCAAAGTATGCATCAATTGAAGTACTGGCTCAAGAAAATGAATATTTCCGTACGTCCAAGCTCCTCATCTTCTTCCACGCAATGGCTGCCGGTTACTCTCGCTAGCAACAAACAAAAAGTAGATATAACGGGCAACCTCGTTGTTCGAGTTGGCTCTGCAAGTATTGAGGTTCCAGCAGACTTTAACGCCAATCTACTTCGTGACCTTGTACGCACATTAACTTCATGCTAAATGCTTCGAGCATCGAACGTGTTTACCTCGCTTGCGGCAATACAGATCTGCGCAAATCGATTGATGGACTCACCGTGCTGGTTAAAGAAGGCTTTGAGTTGGATCCCTTCTCATCCAGCCTCTTCGTATTCTGTAATCGCAATCGAGACAAACTCAAAATTTTGCATTGGGATCACAATGGCTTTTGGCTCTATTACCGTCGGCTGGAACGCGGTACATTTCGTTGGCCTTCTTCGAATACAACTCCTTTAGTCGTCGGTTACCGTGAATTGCGCTGGCTTTTGGATGGACTTTCACTTGAGCAACAGCAAGCGCATCCTTCCGTTACCGAACGCACCGTGATCTAACTTCAAGGAACAGGAAGTTCGAGATTTTGACAAAATTGTTGAAAGGAAAACGGTGAGCTAGGTCGAAAAAGTTAGATATGGAAACCACAACGGATACGTCCCACCCTACAATAGAAGAGTTACAACAACAAAATATAAAACTGGCCAAACAAAACGCCGAACTGTCTGCGAAGCTGGCTTGGTTCGAGGAGCAATTCCGTCTCAGCCAGAAGAAACAATTCGGTGCATCAAGTGAACGAACGCATCCGGATCAATTGGATCTCTTTAACGAAGCCGAGTCGGATGCCAATCCCGCTGCAGAAGAACCAACGTTGGAATCCGTTACCTACAGCCGCAAGAAACAAAGCGGACAACGAGAGGCCATGGTTGAGAATTTACCTGTAGAGACGATCGAGTACCGCTTGTCCGAAGAAGAACAAACTTGTTCATGCTGCGGTGGAAACTTGCATGAAATGAGCACTGAAACGCGCCAAGAACTGAAGCTTATTCCTGCTGAAATTAAGCTCGTGAAGCATGTGCGTTTCGTTTATGCTTGCCGTCGCTGTGAGGTCGAGGCGACCACGACACCTGTGGTTACAGCACCGATGCCACGTCCGGTTTATCCGGGAAGCCTAGTCTCTTCCTCGATGATGGCTTACATCATGAGCCAAAAATATGTAGAAAGCATGCCCCTTTACCGTCAGGAGCAGCAGTTTGCACGACTTGGCGTAGCCTTGTCCCGTCAGACGTTAGCCAATTGGATGATCCATGGTGCAGATACTTGGTTGCGATTGCTGGTTGAACGCATGCACGAGCATCTGCTTCAAAAGGACATTCTACATGCAGATGAGACGACCTTGCAGGTGCTGCGAGAACCAGGTCGATCTGCAGAGAGCCAGTCTTATCTTTGGCTTTATCGTACCGGGCGCGAAGGTCCGCCTATCATTATCTATGAGTACCAGCCAACACGAGCAGGGGAACACCCGCGCAAGTTTTTAACGGGTTTCAAAGGTTACCTGCATGTTGACGGTTACTCGGGATACCACAAGATAATGAATGTGACCTTAGTCGGTTGCTGGGCTCACGCCCGTCGCAAATTTGATGAGGCCCTGCAGGCATTACCGGATCCTAAACGATCCACTCCTGTAACTGCCAGTGAAGGTTTAGATTTCTGCAACCGTCTCTTCGCTATTGAGCGAGAGATTAAGGATTTTAAACCTGAAGAGCGTACAACCATTCGAATGGCGCGTAGTCGCCAGATTCTGGATGCTTTTTCAGCATGGCTTCGTACACAGCGATCTCGCGTTTTACCCAAGAGTAAACTCGGGGAGGCAATTATTTATTGCCAAAACCAATGGGAGAAGCTCGAGGCTTTCATGAAAGACGGTCGCTTAGAGATCGATAACAACCGAAGCGAACGCTCGATTAAGCCCTTTGTCATCGGTCGAAAAAACTGGATGTTCAGCAATACGCCTCGCGGTGCAAAGGCAAGTGCCATGATCTATAGTATGATCGAAACGGCTAAAGAAAATGGATTAAATCCAATGATCTACCTGACTTATCTATTTGAGAAACTCCCCAATTTAGAAGACCCAAAAGACACGAAATCTTTAGATATGCTATTGCCCTGGTCACAGACTTTGCCTCTGACCTGTCGTGTATTCAATAAGAAAACCACTTAGTCCCCGTCCTTTGTACTTGTGCAAGGTGGGGGCTGTTTTACGCTTACGCTTCTTTAGCCACGTTTCTATTAGTGCACATAACAAAATCAATTGTTGATAGAATAGCTACATGGCTACCTACTGATTTATATGCTGCCTTTGTGGCATTTATCATATTACTCTCTCAATTAGCTACAGGTGCGGATGGATCGGACTGGTGTGTTTACTTTTTATGTTTTTTAAATGGATTGTTGGTATGGATACAGCAGGTAAGATTCAAAACTTAGCGGTCTATCCTCCCAGAGAGAAAGGTAATAAAAAATGAGTAAACTAGTCGCGATCTGTCCAGGACATGGACCCGATACTCCTGGTAAACGTACGCCGCTCTTTCCGGATGGAACGTTTATGCACGAAAATACTTTCAATAGAGCAGTAGCCGACAAGCTAGAAAAACATCTGCAGCGATGTGGATTTAAAACATTAGTGACTACACCTAGAGAAAACGATGCTCCGTTAAAAACTCGAACTGATCTGGCCAATAAAGCGAAAGCAGACTTTTATATATCCATCCATGCTAATGCTAACACTGGAATCTGGGGCAGCGCACATGAAGTGGATACATTCCTACCCAACACACCCAGAGAGTAAGAAAGCTGCAGACATCATTCACAGCTTCTTAATCCAAGGAACAACTTTGGCAGATAGGCGTGTGCAATCAGCTGACTTTCATGTTCTTAGGGAAACGAAGATGGCAGCCGTACTAGTCGAGTGTGGGTTTATGGATAATCTAGCTGAGGCAAAGCTTTTATTAACCGATGCTTATCGGAGCGAATGCGCAATAGAGATCGCGCGAGGTGCTTGTAATTATCTTGGCGTTACATTTATTGTGGAGGAGGTAAAACCAAAGATGGATCCAAAGACCCCTCACATTTTTACTGGTGAAGGGCTGTTTTTCTGTTTATGGAGGAAATTGCTATCTTTTGTCGAATTGCTTGCTTGTGATAATAAATATAGTGTAAATAATGCTTTATTAGGGGAGAACATATTGTCGCTAATGTTAGAAAGTATCATTATTAACTTTATGTTCATATGCGCTCCTTCGATTGTGTATTTTCTAGTTTGGATAAAATACGGAAAACGAAGCAGCTATCCTTCCAAAATCGTTTTATTCTTTTTTTTGACCTTCTCAATTATCTTATGTTTATCCTTCCCATTTCATTATCAGGACAAATTTATGCTCGATTTTAGACAAGTACCTCTTGTGATTGGGGTTATATATGGTGGTCCATTAGTGGGAGGGGCGCTTTTGGTTGTTTTGGTAATAACTCGATACATAATCGTAGACGAAGGGTTCTACTATGGATTTATCATTTCTTTATGCACATATGTCAGTCTAGTGGCTATGACAAGAAAGCACCATTTGGGAAAACGCTCAAAATTAATTAGAGTGCTGATTATATCCACCGCGATAATCCCGATTCTCATAATTTTGCTGGGTATTTGGGTTTTAGAGTTTCAATACCAAGAAACAAAAATCATCATCCTACACAGGATAATTGTGTTCGTTGCTATATCTGCGACAGTATATCTTGTTGAGTTTTTAATCGGTCACTTTAAAATGCAAAAGGAACTTCAAGAAATCGAAAAAATGATAGTTGTCAGTCAATTAGCAGCCAGCGTTTCACACGAGATCAGAAATCCATTAACAACAGTTAGAGGTTTGCTACAGGTTTTTAGAGAGAGGGAATTACCGTTAGAAAAGAGGTGGAATTTAACCGAGGTTGCATTGAATGAATTAGATACAGCCATAAATATAATCTCTGATTATTTAACATTTGCAAAACCGCAGGTTGTGAAAATGACATTTCTCAATATATCCGATGAACTTCAACAAGTTACCAGCGTATTAACACCTTATGCAAATATGCTCCAAGTTACATTGGCGTGTGTTGTGGATACAGCACAACCAATCCTTGGAGATAGCCAACAGTTTCGGCAATGTCTAATCAATCTGGTGAAAAACTGCATAGAGGCTTCACCAAATGGAAGAGTGGATATTGCTGTTCTATCAAATAGAGAGCATGTTCTTATTCGAATCAAGGATAATGGCGTAGGAATGGCTGATGAACAGATTCAGAGACTTGGCATTCCTTATTATTCTACGAAAGAAAAAGGGACTGGTCTTGGCATGATGGTAGTTTTTAGTATCATCAAGGCTATGAATGGTACTATCAAAGTAGAGAGTGAGATTAATAGAGGGAGTTTATTCGTGATATCTTTTCCACTAACAATATTACTTAAAACGGATTGAACTTAATCACCCAGTATAAGTTATATCCTTGATTTTTAAGACTCTCCACTTCTTTACTCCCCGGATAGGCCATCATGCGCTCCATCGGAATCGACTGTAGCATTGTCTTTAATTCCTCAACTGATTTATTCTTGTCCAACCCTTTCGTTCATCCTCTATACTCAAGATCACAGGCATCCGGTCCTGAATATCAAGCATGAGTTCATTCGGATCCGTTGTAATAATTGTGCAACTTTTCACTTCTTCCTTCAGGATTGTCCAACTCTCCCACAAGTCAGCCATAGAAAATATAGTTGATCCTCTAATAGTATTTTATAGGGCTGCTTGTCTGTGCTTATCTTCTTCATCTGCAGGGATCAACATCTACGCTGCTTAAAAGCGCTTCTAAAAGAAGGCTTCTCGGCAGCTAGTGACGGTTTTCAATTTAGATACAATGATAAAGATGGTTAAGACATCCTAGACAATCGATATGCCGAACAGGATGAATGTGAATGGATACCATTAAGACATTAAAGCTGAGCTCAAGGAAGAGGAGGAGTGAGGTGAGTTTGGAGGGGAATAAAAAAAGCCCCCGAAGGGCTCTAAATAACTATAATTGTCTTCCTTCTGGGCTAATGTGATTTTCTCCTGGTGCAAGTTTCTTTTTATTTGAACCAAATTTATTGTAAACAACTAACACATAGATTATTGATGTGATCAACGGTGAAATATATAAACTATCATTAAACATATTAATGGTTAACAAAAAAACTAATAAGAATACAAAGATTCCAAATACGATGCGAAACGCTATGTGGTTAAGAAATCGAATAAATGTCGACTTGTCGTTTAGAGCAAGATAATCCAGGCCAAGCCAGTACCCAAGAGTAAGCAAAGATGTTATTGAAATGGTAATCCTATCAGGTATTGTTGTATTAGATATAATCCAAAAATAACTCAAACATAATACTGCAGAAATTATGAAAGTGCTATTAAATAAGTGTTTTTGGCTAAATCCCATTCTTCTAAAAAGAAACTTAACAAATCGCTTTACTGGATAGGTAAAAAGAAGAGAGAAAAGTAGTGCTACTATTAGTATCATATGATTTTTACCATTCGTTCTTCATCGGCTGAAGTATTTGCTGCTAGCTTTGTCAAAAATCAGCTTAACAGAACTGGGTATATTCTACAACTATTAATAACCCCAAAAACAAAATAAACCCTCTATATAAAAGGGTTCACAAGACATCCTATTTCAATTTATATTCGGGCCTCTTTGCAGAGACCCTACATGGGAGAGGAGAAACCGGATGAAAGCTTATGGGGAAACGTAAGCTCTCTCCGCGGTTGTCTACGACATGGTTGATGTCGATAAGATAAGGATTACCCAACTCCAGAAAAATATACATAACCTGCAAATTTTTTCTGAATTTGTTCAGATATTTTGTAAAATTACTTTGAATTTTTGTGAATTTACCTTGGAATATGATACGATAGCAATAAATTGGACATGCAGGGTGACATAAGGTGAGAGTGATTGCAGGAACGGCCAAAGGAAGACTATTAAAAGCTGTTCCAGGCACAGGGACACGCCCGACTACCGACAAAGTAAAGGAAGCGATTTTTAGTATGATCGGGCCTTATTTTGACGGCGGTTTGGGTTTGGATTTGTTCGCTGGGACAGGTGGTTTGGGAATTGAAGCGCTAAGCCGTGGAGTGGATCGAGTCATTTTCGTTGATATGGAGAAAACCAGCATTCAAGTGGTAGAAGACAATCTGAGCGCACTTGGCTTTAAGGAACAAGCAGAGGTCTACCGAAATGAAGCGCAGCGGGCTTTAAAGGTTCTGGGAAGAAGAGGGCTGAAGTTTGATCTGATTTTTCTTGATCCGCCATACAAAATGAAGAATGCTGATGAAATTCTGCTAGAAATGCAGCAGATGGGGATGCTTCATGATCAAGCCGTGGTTCTGGTCGAACATGAATCGAAACATGCCTATGCCGATGAAATTGGTCAACTGCAGGTGCGAAAGCGCACGACATATGGCGAAACCGCGATTACGATTTACCGTTTTTTCGATAATATCAGCATAGGAGGTAAGCTCGATGGGACCGAACACTCATAAATTTACAATTGCCGTCTGCCCAGGTAGCTTTGATCCTGTAACGAACGGGCATTTGGACATCATACATAGAGCTGCCGTGGTCTATGATAAGGTAATTATAGCTGTATTAAAAAATGCCAGCAAAAGTCCATTATTCAGCATTGAAGAGCGTAAACGGATGCTGGAGGAAGTAACGAAGGATTTACCTAATGTCGAAGTGGACAGCTTTGATGATTTACTGATCAATTATATGAATGAAAAGAAAGCTCACGTGATTATAAAAGGCTTGCGAGCGGTATCGGATTTTGAATATGAGCTGCAGATGGCGTCATTGAATCGCAAATTAAGCGATCAAATTGAAACGTTTTTCATGATGTCTAGCACGCAATATTCTTATCTAAGCTCCAGTATTGTCAAGCAAATTGCCCAGTTTGATGGACCGATTGGCGATTTAGTGCCGCCTGAGGTAGAGGTAGCTTTACGCGCAAAGTATAGCCGAAAATAATATATTATTTTTTAAGCTTAAGAAGCTGAACTTTATGGATGCTCCATGAAATGCCCATGCAACAAAATAACATAATGGAGAGCAGCGTAAGGAAAATCAGGGTTCTATCTCCTGCCAAATTCCACAAGCTAGGGATCCAATTACCGATGCTTAAATGCGGTGAATTAAAAGTTCCTTCTATATAAGTAGGTAATGCGTTCGGCTGTAAACGATCCAACAAGTTGTTCAGTGGTTTCCATGCCAGCAAAGTCAGCCCAAATGCTAGTGCAGCATGCAGCAGCCGTGCTTTAAGGAAAGCCAGATAACGCATCTCTGTGGATTTCAGCAAGCTTTTCACCTGAGCATGCATGGAGAGTCCGCTCCAGCCGAGCACGGCCCCAACTATAGCTACCTTGATCACGAGTGAGGCTGAGCTGCTTTGGGCTATGGTGTAAGCGCCAAGATGAGGCTCTAGGAGGCAGACGACTAGTTGTGCGACGAATCCTTCATTGGTAATCCATGGCTGCAACAAGTGAAGGATGACCTGCTGCAGCACAGAGAAGAACATCATCCAACCACCGATTAACATCAAGGTTTGAATAGAATGAGAAACGCCATCACCGAGGAGCTTGCCGAATTTCCGGCCGTCTTCTTGTTGGGCTGCTTTAGCACTTTGCATGGCTCTTGTCCAAATAGGCTCTAAATTAGCGGGGGTAGCGACTAACAGATTTTCATTCCCAGAGCGTCGCAGCGTCAGTCCCATAAGCAGTGCAGAAGCATAGTGAACAATTGCGATAAACATGCCAAGTGTGGCTTGATGAAAAAAGCCAACGCCAATAACCGTGATCATTACAGCGGGATTACATAAGTGGCTAACGATTAGCACGCGTTCGGCTTCTTGGGGGAGCAGCGCTTGGCGTTCGTGCAATTTAGCTGTAGTGCTTGCACCGGCGGGATAACCTGCGAACAAGCCCATCGCCAAGGCCCAACCACCATTTCCGGAAGTGCGAAAGAAAAAGCGCATGAAGGGATCAAGCAATGTGCCTATGGCATGAAGAGCTCCAGAACCCAGCATAATTTCGGTAAGAATCAGAAAAGGCAATAACGCAGGAAACACATATTCCCACCACAAGGACATTCCGCTTAAAGAGGACTGAAAAACCGAGTTTGGATAGATAATAATACAGACAACAAGAAGACCAGCCATAGATGCAAGCAGCAAGCTGGTTAATCGGCTTTGTGAGCCCATTTGAATGCGATGCATGAAACAAGCCTCCTTCCATATAATGGTTAGGGATAATGGCTGACAGGCAACATGCTGCCCGTTAACCGTATAGATGTTGTCCACTATCCATATAGTAAAACTACGCAGTATAATATGGAATTAGACCAAGCAGGAGGTACCCTATGACAGAAGAGAAAGATCCAACTATTCGTGAGCCCTACATAACGACAGGCAATCGTCCGCTTAAACCCTTGCAGCCTAAATCAACGCTGACATTTGTAGTTCCATTTATTCTGGCGGTGTTGATTATTTACGGACTGATTTTTATTAAATTGCCTTATTATATTTTTGCACCAGGCAGTGCGGAGCAAATTCGGCCTATGGTCGAAGTCAAACAAGGCGGCTTTCCCGAAAAAGGCACATTTATGCTCACCACTGTCAGTGTCCGAGAGGCTAATGTACTAAGCTATTTATCGAGCAAAGTAAACTCAAATGAGCAGCTTGTTGAGAAAAAATTAGTTCGTCCCACTACTGAAACGGATAGTGAATATAATGAACGGCAGACATTTGTCATGCAATCTTCACAAAGTAGTGCAATTATAGCTGCTTATAAACAAGCAGGAATAGCTTTTCACATTCAAGTCGATCGGGTGCTAGTCTTAAACACAAGTCAAGGTACGCCAGCAAGCGAAGCTTTAGTGCCTGGGGACGTACTAAGACAGGTAGATGATACGAAGATAGCCGATTCCCAAAACTTAGTGGACTATTTAAAAGATAAAAAAGTCGGAGATACAGTAACTCTTAAGTTGACGCGAGATAATATCGAAAAAGATGTGAAATTAACGCTTGTATTATTGCCAGCAGATCCTAGAATTAAAGACTCTAAGGCGCACCCAGGCTTAGGTGTTACGGCTGTTAATGTGCAATCGATTCAAGCAGATGATAAGAATAAGCAGGTTACTGTGAAGGCCGGAGAAATTGGCGGTCCATCAGCGGGAATGATGTTCTCATTGGAAATTTATAATCAATTGGTTGATGGAGATATTACCAAGGGCTATCGTATTGCAGGCACTGGGACAATCGGTGAACAAGCAAATTTAGATGACATTGGTGCTATTGGCGGGATTGAACATAAAATTGTTGCGGCCGAACGAGAAGGGGTAGACTACTTCTTAGCACCAGCACCGAATATGAAGGATGCCCAAGCAAAAGCCGACAAAATTCATGCCCACATGAAGCTAATTTCGATTGCAACCCTAGATGATGCGCTAAAATTTCTCAAGGATTTACCGAAAAAAGTCTCTTGATTGAAGATATGTAGATCTTTTATTGACAAACACTACTAAATATAGCTATAATAAACCTTGTTTGTTTGGAGTGATAATGATGTTGATCAGTATTCGAGATTTAGCTTCAAAGGCCAAACCCGTGCATTATTCGGAAAAGCATGATGTAACCGAACTATTGCAAGGGCGTGAAGGATTAGTTGGTCATGGTACGCTTTCTATGGAAGTGGACGCTCAGTCAGCTTATGGGATGACTGAAGTAAAAGGGCAATTCACATTGCCTGTCGAGTTAATCTGTTCACGTTGTCTTAATACAACCGAGCAGACGCTATTCATCCCGTTTCATGAAGTATTCACTCAGAAGTCTGAGCTAATGCCTTTGGATGAATCAGACAATACACATTTGGTTTCGGAAGATAAAATAGAGTTGAACCCCTATGTGGAAGAGACTGTATCGCTTGCTCTCCCGTACATCCCATTGTGTAGTACTACGTGCAAAGGACTCTGTCCCGAGTGCGGTCAGAACCGCAATGAAACGTCCTGTGATTGTAAACAGGATAAGCTGGATCCGCGTTTAGCCGGGTTAGCTGACTTCTTCAAAGAGTAACCAACGTTTGAATTGAAGTTGTAATTGAATTTGTTAAGGGGGTGGGGAATGTGGCAGTACCTCAAAGAAGAACATCGAAGACTCGTCGCGACAAGCGTCGTACTCACTTTAAGTTAGTTGTGCCGGGCATGGTTAAGTGTGATCAATGCGGCGAATTGAAGTTAGCTCATCGTGTATGTAAAGTGTGTGGATCGTACAAAGGTAGAGAAATTATCAAACAATAGTTCCAATGGTAGTACTTCATTTAGGTGGGGTGCTATTTTTTTGTGATATTTCCTTCACATTTTGCTTAGAATTATATATACTGTTTTTTAGGACCTGGTAATAAGATACGATCCTAAACTGGAAAGGTGGTGTCTGCCATCGAACGTCTACCTAAACGTCAGCGGCAGCAGCAGTTAACCAAAGTGATCGAGGATAACCCTTTTATAACGGATGACGAGCTGATGAAACGGCTGCAGGTCAGTATTCAAACAATACGTTTGGATCGCTTGGAAATGGGCATTCCCGAGCTGAGAGAGCGCATCAAGCTCATGGCTGAGAAATCCTATGATCAAGTGCGTTCTTTACCTTTGCATGAAGTAATCGGCGATGTGATAGATTTGCAGCTGGATAAGAGTGGTATATCTATTTTTGAGATTCGGCCGGAGCATGTTTTTTCCCGTACTAAGATAGCTCGAGGGCACCATATTTTCTCTCAGGCCAATTCACTAGCTGTTGCTGTGATTAATGACGAGGTTGCTCTTACCGCTTCTGCGGATATCCGCTTCATTCGGTCGATTAAATTAGCTGAAAAATGCGTGGCTAAAGCCTTTGTTCAATCCATCTCTAAAGGGAAAGCAAAGGTTGAGGTTTTTACATATGTGAACGACGAATTAGTGTTTCAAGGAAACTTCGTAATCTATCATTCCAAAAAAGAAATACGCAGCGAAGGGGGATACAACCATGCGGATAGCGATTGATGCGATGGGCGGCGATTTTGCTCCAAAGGCTATTGTAGAAGGAGCCGTAATGGCTGCTAAGGAATGGCAGGATATTGAGATTATTTTAGTAGGCGATAAGGTACAGATTGAAGCCTTTATGCCAGTGAAACCTGCGAATATTACGATTCACCATACGGATGATGTCATAGAAGCTGAGGACGAACCAGTCAAGGCAGTAAGACGCAAGAAGAATGCTTCTATGGTTGTAGCAGGCAGACTGGTCAAAGAGAAGCAAGCCGATGCGATGATATCCGCAGGGAACTCAGGCGCGTTAATGGCAACAGGCTTACTGATTGTCGGTCGCATTGCAGGTATAGAACGTCCAGCTTTTGCACCAATGATTCCTACTATACAGGGGACTGGTCATGGAGTGCTTTGCTTAGATTTAGGAGCCAATATGGATGCAAGCGCGGAGAACCTGCTGCAATATGCCATAATGGGCAGCGTTTATCGTAAAACCGTGGATGGTATTGCTAATCCGCGTGTTGGATTACTTAATGTAGGTGTGGAGACGATAAAAGGTAATGAATTAGTGAGAGCTGCTTTTCCTTTACTATCGGAGGCACCCATCAATTTTATTGGTAATGTAGAAGCACTCGATGTACTGAATGGTAAATGTGATATTCTAGTATGTGACGGATTCGTCGGAAATATTATGTTGAAGTCGCTGGAAGGTGCTATATCCGTTATTTTTGCAGAGCTTCGTACAGAGATGACAAGTTCCTTTCTTGCCAAGATGGCAGGCTTGATTCTAAAGCCAGGCTTGCGCAGATTGAAACGCAAAGCGGATTCAAGTGAATATGGCGGAGCAGGGATGCTCGGAGTAGATGGATTGGTCATTAAGTGTCACGGTGCTTCTAATGCTACTGCAGTTAGAAGCAGCGTTCGACTTGCTAGACATGCATTGAAGAATAATTTGGTTCAAGCGATATCAACTGAAATTAGCAACGGGAAGTGAGTGGAGTACAATGAATTTAATCCCTGTTGGCATTCTTGGAACAGGCAAGTATGTTCCTGATCGTATTCTCACGAATCAGGATTTAGAGAAAATGGTTGACACCAATGATGAATGGATTGTTACCCGAACTGGAATGAAAGAGCGCAGAATTGCTAGCGAAGACCAAGCTTCCTCCGATTTGGCTTTTCATGCAGCTGAAATTGCCTTACGCAATGCAGGTATTACTGCAGAAGAAATAGGACTCATAATTGTTGCTACGGTTACACCCGATATGTCTTTTCCTTCAACAGCATGTGTACTGCAAGGTCGCTTAGGTGCCAAGAATGCAGCTGCATTCGATTTATCAGCCGCTTGCTCAGGCTTTATTTATGGCTTAGCCAACGCTTCAAATTTCATAGCAATGGGTACTTATAAATATGCATTAGTTGTTGGTGCGGAATGTCTTTCCAAAATTACAGATTACACGGATCGCAATACCTGTATTTTGTTTGGTGATGGGGCAGGCGCGGTTGTTCTTGGTGCAGTAGCCGAAGGAAATGGCTTTCGCTCCTTTGAGCTAGGTGCCGATGGTACGGGTGGAGAATTGCTGAAAGTTAGTGCTGGTGGATCACGTAATCCTTCTAGTTTGGTTAGTATCGAGAACAAGAGTCATTATATCTATATGGCTGGAGCCGAAGTTTATAAATTTGCTGTGAGAATCATGGGAAATGCTGCAGAGGAAGCTTTGCGTAAAGCAGGCTTAACCAAACAGGATATTGACCTTCTGGTACCACATCAAGCTAACATTCGGATTATTCAATCAGCACTCAATCGTTTGGACTTATCTGAAGATAAATGTGTA
Organism: Paenibacillus psychroresistens; assembly: GCF_009728935.1. Classification (GTDB taxonomy): domain Bacteria; phylum Bacillota; class Bacilli; order Paenibacillales; family NBRC-103111; genus Paenibacillus_AC; species Paenibacillus_AC psychroresistens. The sequence continues at coordinate 3,492,422 of NZ_CP034235.1, forward strand.
ATTAACCTTCATAAATATGGAAATGTGTCCGCAGCGTCGATACCAATTGCATTGGCAGAAGCTGTCGAAGAAGATCGAATTAAGTCAGGCGACTGTATCGTTTTAGTTGGTTTTGGCGGTGGCTTGACTTGGGGCGCAACTGTACTAATCTGGCAATGATTATTTTTGAAATGAAGGGACTGAACCAGCTTGGGTAAAATTGCATTTATATTTCCCGGCCAAGGCTCTCAGGCTGTGGGAATGGGACAGGATGTATATCATTCAAACGCAGAGTCGAAGCAAGTATTTCAATCCGCAGATGAAGCTCTTGGATTCTCATTATCCGAATTAATCTTTCAAGGACCTGAGGAAGAATTAAAAATAACCTATCATACCCAACCAGCATTATTGACTACCAGTATAGCCTTATTTGAAGCTTTTAAAGCCAAAGGCGTACAAGCAGATTATGTTGCAGGTCACAGCTTAGGTGAATATTCAGCTTTAGTTGCTGCAGGAGCTTTAAGCTTCGAGGATGCTGTGCGAATTGTTAGGTTACGTGGCCAATTCATGGAAAAGGCAGTTCCCAATGGACTAGGGGCAATGGCAGCTGTTCTAGGTGCCGAGAAAGAGGCATTGGCTCAGCTTTGTGCGCGGATCACTCAGGAAGTCGGTTCTGTGGAAATGGCTAACATCAATAGCCCAGGCCAAATTGTAGTCTCCGGTACCAAAGAAGGTGTACAAGCCGTTGTCGAGCAAGGCAAGGAAATTGGGGCTAAGCGAGTAATTCCGCTTGAAGTAAGTGGTCCCTTTCATTCTTCTTTAATGAAGCCAGCGGCTGGTCAATTGGCAGGCGAGCTACAGAAAATTACGATCCTTACCCCGAATATTCCTGTTGTAGCGAATGTTACAGCATTGCCTGTTGAAGCACCGGAACAGATCCGTGAGCTATTGGTTGAGCAAGTTTATTCTCCTGTGCTTTGGGAGGACACGGTACTTTGGTTGATCTCACAAGGTGTTGATACTTTTATTGAAATAGGCTCAGGAAGCGTCTTAACTGGACTTGTCAAAAAGATTGATAAAACCGTACGAGTAGTCGCAATTAACAGCAAGGAAGCAATAGAAAGCTTTCAGGTTTAAAGTTATGCTTACGAAGAAAGTTTTCTAACGAAAACTCTAAGGAGGGTCCATTATGCTAGAAGGAAAAGTAGCACTGGTTACAGGCGGCTCACGCGGGATTGGTCGAGCTATTGCCATTAGCTTAGCCGAAGCAGGTGCCGATGTCGTTGTTAATTTTGCCGGCAATGCGGCTGCGGCTGCGGAAGTGGCTGCACACATTGAGTCACTGGGGCGCAAAGCGCTGATCATTAAAGCCAATGTTGGTAATTCTGCTGAAGTCGATGCCATGGTTAAACAAACGCTGGAAACGTTTGGTCAATTGGATATTCTCGTGAATAATGCTGGAATAACAAGGGATAATCTAATTATGCGAATGAAGGATGACGAGTTTGATGAAGTCATCAATACCAACCTTAAAGGCGTTTTTAATTGTGTACGTTCCGTTACCAGGACGATGATGAAACAGCGTTCGGGTCGGATTATTAATATATCCTCTGTTGTAGGTACTATGGGGAATCCAGGCCAGGCTAATTACGTAGCAGCCAAAGCTGGAGTGATTGGGCTGACTAAATCCGCTGCACGTGAGCTTGCTTCACGTGGAATTACAGTGAATGCCATTGCTCCAGGGTTTATAACGACAGATATGACGGATAAGCTGTCCGACGAAATGAAGGAGCAGCTTTTGCTGCAAATCCCTCTAGCACGCTTCGGACAGCCCGATGATATTGCCAAAACTGTTATTTTCTTAGCATCAAATGAAGCCTCCTATATGACGGGACAAACCCTGCATATTGATGGTGGAATGTACATGTAATGTTCACAAGTATTTTGAATTTGTAATATCGGGATGGTAATTTGAAATTAATTCTCGTATAATACCATGGAGGAGGTGAACCGGATGTCCGACAAATTGGAACGTGTAAAACGTATTGTCATCGATCGTCTAGGGGTTGAAGAGTCTGAAGTCACCCTCGAAGCATCTTTTAAAGATGATTTAGGCGCTGATTCTTTAGATGTAGTTGAATTGGTTATGGAATTGGAAGATGAGTTTGATATGGAAATCTCAGATGAAGATGCTGAGAAGATAACAACTGTAGGCGAAGTTTATGAGTATATAAAATCTCATACGTAGGTCAACTAAGTCCCGTTCTCATAAACGGGACTTATCCTCATTTTCTTTAGCGAAAATGGGGTTCTTTTTTGAAAATAATGCTGTTAAATATAGAGGTGAAGATATGGCGCATCGCGTTGTAATTACAGGTATGGGTGTTATGACTTCTCTAGGTAAAGATTTGGAAACCTTCTGGTCCAATCTTACTTCAGGCAAATCAGGTATTTCTATGATCGAGAATTTTGATGTGACCGAATATACAACACGTTTTGCCGGTGAGATTAAAGACTTTAATCCCGAGGATTATTTTGATAAAAAAGCAGCTCGGCGGATGGATCGTTATGTTCAGCTTGCTGTGGTTGCAAGCCTATCGGCATTAAAGGATGCAAACTTGAATGTTAATGAAGATACAGATCCAGAGCGAGTTGGGGTCTATGTGGGTTCAGGAATAGGCGGTTTGTCTACTTGGGAAGAGCAGCATAGAATTCTCCTTGAAAAAGGTCCTAAACGTCTTAGTCCGTTCTTCATTCCAATGATGATCGCGAATATGGGCACAGGCCAAATCTCCATACATACCGGAGCAAAGGGTCCTAGCAGTACAGCAGTTACTGCTTGTGCTACTGGTACGAATTCGATTGGCGATTCCTTCAAAATTATTCAGCGCGGTGACGCGGATGTAATGATATGTGGAGGAGCGGAAGCTCCGATATGCCCAACTGGCTTGGGTGGCTTTGGCGCTATGCGTGCCTTGTCTCAGCGAAATGATGATCCAGAGCATGCTAGTCGTCCATTTGATGTGGCCCGCGATGGATTTGTAATGGGTGAAGGCGCAGGTATTCTTATTCTGGAATCACTTGAGCATGCACAGCAGCGTGGAGCAAGAATCTATGCTGAGGTCGTGGGCTACGGGATGAGCTCGGACGCTTATGACATGTACGAACCGTCTCCAGGTGGAGAAGGTGCAGCACGTTGTATGGTTAAAGCACTGAAGGATGCTAAGATAGCACCTGAGGATGTAAGCTATATTAATATGCATGGTACTTCAACGGGTGCAGGTGATATTGCCGAAACTAAAGCGATCAAATCTACATTTGGTGAGGCTGCTTATAAAATTCCTGCCAGCTCGACTAAATCGATGACAGGACACTTATTAGGGGCAGCAGGTGGGATTGAAGCCGTGATTTGTGGGTTATCTATTTTGCATAGTGAGCTTGCGCCGACGATTAATCTGGAGAATCCAGATGTGGAATGCGACTTGGATTATGTACCGAATGTGTCACGTAAGGCAGATGTGAATATCGCGATGTCGAACTCTTTTGGGTTCGGCGGTCATAATGCGACGATCATTTTGAAAAAATTCGAAGCTTAGGTGAAATACATGAATCGAGATTTAAAGCAGCTTCAAACGCAGCTCGGTATTTCTTTTCGTGATCAACATATTCTCAAACAAGCTTTTACTCATTCCTCTTATGTGAACGAGAACCGCATGGCTAACCATAAGGATAATGAACGCTTGGAGTTTTTGGGAGATGCTGTATTGGAATTGACAGTATCGCATTATTTATTTGAAATGCATCCTCATCGGTCCGAAGGTGAACTTACGAAATTGAGAGCCTCGATTGTTTGTGAGCCCAGCTTAGTTTTGTTCGCAGAGGATCTCGAGTTTGGCCATTATGTTCATCTCGGCAAAGGGGAAGAAATCACAGGCGGACGAACACGTCCAGCTTTGCTTGCTGATGTGTTTGAAGCTTTCATTGGTGCCCTTTACTTGGACCAAGGGCTTGAAGCTGTGATTAGTTTTCTGAAGACCTACTTATTCCCGAAAATTTCTGGTGAAGGCAAGCCGCAGATTATCGATTACAAAACGTTGCTGCAAGAGCATACACAACAGCATGGTCTTGGCGTGATTGAGTATAAAATAGTCGATGAACGAGGTCCTGCGCATGAGAAAGAGTTTGTTTCGGAAGTATGGATGGATGAAGCTCAGCTTGGTCGAGGCAATGGGCGGTCTAAGAAAGAGGCAGAGCAGCAAGCGGCTTCGCAAGCCTTACTGAAAATGAATGTAACGGTTCTATGATGATGAACTACAACGTAGAGCAGATGAAGAACCAGCAATGGGTTCCTTAATCTGCTCTTTTTTTCTTTAAGTTTCGCATGGTACAATAGGTGTGGGGTGAGATGATGTTTTTAAAGCGAATTGAATTGACGGGCTTTAAATCTTTTGCGGACAAAACAGAATTGGAATTCGTCCAAGGCATAACTGCCGTAGTTGGCCCAAACGGAAGCGGTAAAAGCAACATTTCCGATGGAATTCGCTGGGTGCTTGGTGAGCAAAGCGCAAAATCGTTGCGTGGTGGAAAGATGGAGGATGTTATCTTTGCTGGAAGTGATGCGCGTAAAGCGGTCAATTATGGCGAGGTCTCTTTAACGCTGGATAATCAGGATCATGCGCTGCCGTTGGATTTTAGCGAGGTTACGGTTACTAGACGGGTTCATCGCAGCGGAGAAAGCGAATACTTGATCAATAAGCAGTCTTGCCGGCTTAAAGATATTACAGAGCTGTTCATGGATACGGGAATCGGTAAAGAGGCGTATTCTATTATTGGACAAGGGCGGATTGAAGAAATTCTCAGTACGAAATCAGAGGATCGCCGCGGTATTTTTGAAGAGGCTTCGGGGATTGTCAAATATAAATCGCGTAAAAAAGAAACAGAAAAAAAGCTTAGTGATACAGAGCAGAATTTACTGCGGATTCATGATCTAGTTTCGGAGCTGGAAGATCAAGTAGAGCCGTTGCGGGATCAATCGGAGAAAGCGTTTAGGTTTAAAGCGCTTAAAGATGAATTGAAGAATAGTGAGATTTCGTTGTACGTTCATCAGATTGAGCAGATGCATATCTCCTGGCAAGATACGAACGATAAGCTAGCTAGGCTGCAAGTCGAGCAGTTGACCTTTGCAACGGTAGTTAACCAGCATGACGCACAATTGGAGAAGCACCGTTGGGAGACGAAGCGGCTGGATGAGGAGCTGGAAAAGCTCCATGCACAACTCCTGCAAATTAGCGAAGAGTATGATAAATGCGAGGGCCAAGGCGAAGTTTTGAAGGAAAGGCATAAGTATCTATCCGCCAATCTTACGCGTGATGAACAGACTATTGCTGTTCAAACCAAGCGTTTAGCTGATAAGCAATTAGAAATGGATACATTCAAGCTCAAAATGGATCAGGTCAGCGCGTTATTGGTTGAGCATAATGCCCAACTGCGAGCGGAGGAAGAGCGGCTTCTAGGCGTTGTTGGCGGTCTTAGCAGTGAAGCTGAGGAAAATCTCAAATCCGAGCTGTTGGAAACATTGAATCAAATTGCGCAGAGCCGTAATGAAATCCGTTATGTGGAGCAGCAATTGGAAACAATTGGGCGTCGAGGCGATCGTTTAGAAGAAGAACGTAAGAAATGGAATGAGCAAAAGGAAGGTCTGGCGAAGCGAAAGGCGGCTTTAACGATTAAGTTGGCTGAGATTTCGACTGAAATTTCGCAGACTCGAGATAATTACATAGCTTTATCCAATCAGCTTAAAACCAAACAAGGCTTGTACGAAGAGATACTGGGTACAATTCGCCGTTGGGAGCAGAAGCTGGATGCGTTGGTTTCACGAAGCGATACGATGCGTGAAATGCAGAATGACTATGATGGCTTTCAACAAGGGGTTAAAGAAGTACTGAAGGCGAAGGATCGTCCAGATGGCCTAAAAGGAATTCATGGCGCGGTGGCTGAGCTGATCAAAGTTCCGGCAGATGTCGAGCTGGCCATTGAAACGACTTTAGGCGGAGCTCTGCAGAATATAGTTGTTGCGAATGAAGCTAATGGCCGCGAGGCAATTAATTTTCTGAAAAGACGTCAGCTTGGGCGAGCTACATTCCTGCCTTTGGATGTTATTAAGGGCAGAACAATTGGTGATCATGAACGGCGTGGAATTGAAGGTTCGCCAGGTTATGTGGGTATTGCCGTTAATTTGGTTAAGTTTGATGCCAAGTATGAGCAGATCTTTTCAAGCTTATTAGGGAATGTTGTTGTAGCTAAAACACTGGAGGATGCCAATCATCTGGCTGCGAAGGTTCAATATCGGTTTCGAGTCGTAACGCTTGAAGGCGATGTTGTGCATCCAGGTGGTTCAATGACGGGTGGTAGTCAGCATAAGAAGACAACCAGCTTATTGGGTCGTCAGCGGCAAATTGATGAAATGGTCCTAGAAATTGCCCAATCCAAAGCTCAGCTTAAGCAATTGCAAGAAAAAGCAGAAGAAGCTAAGGCTGAATTGCTGATTGGCAGTCGCCAGCTTGAGGAATTGCGGCAGCAGGGCGAATTGAAGCGAATTGAGGAACAACAATTTGTCGCAGAAATGAATCCTTTGGAGAATGAAGCCCAAACGATGGAAGATCAGCTGTATGTGGCGGAACAGGATAATGTAGTCCTCGGCGAAGAGGTCACCCAATTTGCCGGGAAGAAGCTGGCAGCAGAAGTAACGCTGCAGCAGGCAGAACGCAAAGAAGTGGAATTGTCACAGGCTATTCGTGATGCTGAGCTAGCGCGCAAGGCGAGCGAATCGGCTAAGGAGGAGCTGCAGGCACAGCTCACTGAGCTTAAAGTGAAAGCAGCGGCTAGCACGCAAGAGAAGCAGTCGTTGATGGAACAGCAGCAGCGGATGCAAGCGGACTATCGTGAGATTCGAGATGAGCTTGAAGCCAATCATAAGCAAATTCAACAGCTGAATGAAGAAATTGCGATATGCAATGCGGATACAGTGAAGCAGCTTGAGCAAATGAACGATCATAAGCTCAAGAAGCAAGCTTGCACGGAGAAAACAGACTTTACTCGTGCAGAACGAGTGGGTTGGATGCAAAAGCTTGAAACAGCAGAGAATGAAACGAAAGAGCAAAGAATTGCACTTAAGCGTGTTGAAGAGGATCTTCATCATACAGAAGTAAGATCGACTCGTTTGGATGTTGAACTGGACCATCTGCTGAAGAAGCTGTCTGAGGAGTATGAGCTGAGCTTTGAGCTGGCGAAATCTCGCTATGCTCTGCCGGAAGATGTGAATTTGACCCAAATTAAAGTAAAAGAAATAAAACGCGAAATTACCAGTTTAGGTGATGTGAATTTAGGGGCGATTGAAGAATTCACAAGGATCAGTGAACGCTATGAGTTCCTTAATGAGCAGAAGCATGATCTAATGGAAGCCAAAGCGACTTTATATGAAGTTATTCGCGAAATGGACGAGGAGATGTCCAAGCGCTTTACCACAACCTTTGAATTGATTCGCACGCAATTTGAAATCGTCTTCTCCAAGCTTTTTGGCGGTGGACGGGCTGATCTGATTTTGTCAGAGCCTAGTCATCCGTTGGATACGGGCATTGAAATCATCGCACAGCCTCCAGGCAAAAAACTACAAAATCTGCAGCTGCTCTCAGGCGGAGAACGCGCTTTAACGGCGATTGCTTTGCTGTTTGCTATTCTGCGGATTAAGCCAGTTCCTTTCTGTGTGCTGGATGAGGTTGAAGCAGCTCTAGATGAAGCGAATGTGTCGCGTTTTGCCGAGTATTTACGTGAGTTTTCACATGAGACACAATTCATTGTTGTAACTCACCGCAAAGGAACTATGGAAGAAGCCGATGTGCTTTATGGTGTTACGATGGAAGAGGGCGGGGTTTCCAAGCTCGTTTCCGTGCGATTGGAAGATCGAGATGAACAGCTTGTACCGGCTTAAAATGATATTTAGATTTAATTAGCATAACAAAGGAGATTCCTATGAGTTTTTTTAAGAAGCTGAAAGACAGTATTTCGCAAAAGGCAGAAGCCGTAACGAATAAATTCAAGGATGGCTTGAGTAAAACACGCAATGCGTTCGTTGAGGGCATTGAGGATCTATTCTCACGTCGCAAAAAAATTGATGAAGAGTTCTATGAGGAATTGGAAGAAATTCTAATTGGTGCAGATGTTGGCGTAAATACAGTGATGAAACTGATTGACGAGTTGCGCGTAGAAGTACGCAAGCAGAAGATTGAAGAAGCCGCTGCTCTACAGCCGATCCTCTCTGAGAAGTTAGTTGCCTTGCTGCAGCCAGGAGAAGTTAAAACAACGTTAAATATAGCAGAGAGTGGATTAACTGTTATTTTGTTCGTTGGTGTTAATGGCGTAGGAAAAACAACAACGATTGGCAAAATGGCACACATGCTGAAGCAGGAAGGTAAAAAAGTCCTTTTGGCTGCTGGTGATACTTTTCGTGCAGGAGCGATTGAGCAGCTTGAAGTGTGGGGGCAACGTGTAGGTGTGGACGTGATTAAACAACAATCCGGCGCAGATCCTGCCGCAGTGATGTTTGATGCTTTGCAGGCCGCAAAAACGCGTAATGTCGATGTATTATTGTGTGATACCGCTGGGAGATTGCAGAATAAAACTAACCTAATGGAAGAGCTGAACAAAATTTATAGAGTCATTCGTCGTGAAATTCCCGAAGCGCCACACGAGGTATTGTTGGTGTTAGATGCAACTACAGGACAAAATGCCTTAAGCCAAGCCAAGCTTTTTAGCGATAAAACAGGCTTAACCGGGCTCGTTCTTACCAAGCTTGATGGAACAGCTAAAGGTGGTATCGTCATTGCGATCCGCCAAGAGATGGACATTCCGGTTAAATTCGTTGGCTTAGGTGAAAAAATGGATGATTTGCAGCCATTTGATTCGGAGCAATTCGTGCATGCCTTATTTACTGGTTTGATGACTAATGAGAATGAAGATTAATCGAATTGGACTGTAAAGTAAAAAGACTTGACAAGCGATTCCGAAATTAGTAAACTAAAGCATGTTGTTGCTGTAAAGTGTTTTCCCTTTACGGGAGGTGAGTGTGCGGTGACAGAGGATCAAGCCTTAGAGAAGAATACTCGTATTAATCTATTATTTGATTTCTATGAAGCATTATTAACAGAGAAGCAGCAGAATTTCACACGTTATTACTTTCAAGATAATTATACACTTGGTGAAATTTCCTCGCTTTTTCATATTACGCGACAAGCGGTTTATGAGCACATTAAACGTGCTGAGCTTGTTCTAGAGGACTATGAAAGTAAGCTGCATTTGGTGGAAAAACATCAGCAGCGGGGACAAATGATCCAGGAAATAGAATTGCAGATCACAGCTATTCAAGACTCAGCATCGTCAGAAGTCAAGCAGCAGCTAAAAGCTCTATTAGAGCAAATGGAAACATTAGGTTAACGGTTATCCTCCGGAGGTGAACGATTATGGCGTTTGAAGGTTTAGCAAGTCGCTTGCAAAACGTGTTCAGTAAGCTCAAAGGAAAAGGCAGACTATCCGAAGAAGATGTCAATGAAGCTCTGAGAGAGGTGCGTCTAGCCTTACTAGAAGCCGATGTGAACTTTAAGGTAGTCAAGGATTTTATCGCCAAAATTAGAGAAAAAGCTGTTGGTCTAGATGTCACGAAGAGTTTTACACCTGGCATGCTTGTGATCGATATTGTTAATAAAGAGCTAACCGCCTTAATGGGTGAAACTCAAAGCAAGCTAGCACGCTCGAATAAACCGCCAACGGTTATTATGATGGTTGGTTTGCAGGGAGCTGGTAAAACAACCACAACTGGGAAGTTAGCCAAATTGCTCCAAAAGCAAAATCATCGTCCTTTGCTAGTTGCAGGTGATATTTATCGTCCCGCTGCGATCAAACAATTGCAGGTGCTCGGTGAGCAAATCAAAGTTCCTGTCTTTACATTGGGAGATCAAGTAAGTCCAGTTGCGATTGCAAAAGCCGGATTACAGCATGCTAAAGACAATGGTCACGATTATTTAATCATTGATACAGCAGGTCGACTACATATTGATGAAGAGCTTATGGAAGAATTGGCTAATATTCGCAAAGAAGTGGATCCAGATGAAATTCTACTGGTGATCGATGCGATGACGGGTCAGGATGCCGTAAATGTAGCGGATAACTTTAATAAACAATTGGAATTAACCGGTGTAATTCTTACAAAGCTAGACGGTGATACACGTGGTGGTGCGGCTTTATCGGTAAGAGCTGTAACAGGCTGTCCGATTAAGTTTGTTGCTACGGGTGAGAAAGTCGACGCTTTGGAGCCGTTTTATCCAGATCGGATGGCTTCGCGGATTCTTGGCATGGGTGATATGCTGTCGCTGATTGAAAAAGCACAGGAGAATATCGATGCAGATAAAGCGAAGGAACTCGAGCTTAAAATGCGCAACAACGAGTTTACTTTTGAGGATTTCTTAGAGCAGCTTGAGCAGGTTAAGAAGCTAGGGCCATTGGATCAGTTATTGGATATGATGCCTGGCATGAATAAGCTCAAGGGTGCTAAGGATTTGAAGGTTGACGATAAACAAATGGCCCGCACTGTAGCTATTGTGAAATCGATGACGACTCAAGAGAAACGCAAGCCCGAAATTCTCAATGCAAGCCGTCGTAAACGTTTGGCTTTAGGCAGCGGAACGTCGGTTCAGGAAGTCAATCGCTTGATTAAGCAATTTGACGATATGCGCAAGATGATGAAGCAATTCTCAGGCATGATGGGCTCAGGCGGCAAAGGTATGAAAGGCTTGAAGGGCAAGCTTGGCAAAGGGATGAAGTTTCCTTTTGGCTGATGCTTAACATAGAAAAATATAAGAAAGTATAGGTATCTTCCTATACAGATGTTATATTTCCGGACAAACGCATTACTTTCTTTCAGAAAGTGGCATAGCCGGTTATCCTTGGGTTTATTATTTTAAGGAGGTGAAAATTCATGGCAGTTCGTATCCGTTTAAAACGTATTGGTGCACACAAATCTCCATTTTACCGTTTGGTCGTTTCCGATTCCCGTTCTCCGCGTGATGGTCGTTTTATCCAAGAGATCGGTACTTATAACCCGTTAACAAAACCAGCTACGGTTAACATCGACGAAGAGCAAGCACTTAAGTGGTTGCAAACAGGTGCTCAAGCATCTGATACCGTTCGTAGTCTATTCAGCAAAGCCGGCATCATGACCAAATTTCACGAGCTTAAACTACAGAAGTAATTCTGTTGCAGTCGGGAGGGTATCATGAAGGATCTAATAACCGTTATCGCGAAGGCGTTGGTTGATCATCCGGAAGATGTGCGTGTGAATGTTGTTGAGGATGCCAATGCTACCATTTATGAATTGTCTGTTCATTCTACCGATATTGGTAAAGTGATCGGCAAGCAGGGTCGTATTGCCAAAGCGCTTCGCACCGTCGTTACATCAGCAGCAGTGAAAGAAAACAAACGCGTTTCAGTGGAAATAGTCTCTTAGACGTACAAAAAGGGCGGGATTATCCTAGCCCTTTTTACTGTATAACAACACCATTTTTAATCGGAGGTTACCCATGGGTGAAGCCATGTATAATGTGGGGAAGATCGTGAATACGCAAGGAATTAAAGGCGAGCTCAAGGTGCTGCTGCAGACAGATTTTCCGGAAACTCGGTTTCAAAAAGGCAATAAGCTCATCATGGTGGATCCTGATAAAAAGACGGAAATGATCGTCGAAGTCGAGTCTGGGCGTTTGCAAAAAAACGTATATATTGTCAAATTTGTCGGCTTTACTGACATTAATGTTGTGGAAAAGTATAAGGGCTGGATGCTTAAAGTCCGTGCTTCAGATTTACTTGAACTTGAAGACGACCAGTATTATTATCATGAAATTATTGGCTGTAGTGTCGTAACAGAGGATGGCGAGACGCTGGGGACTGTTACGGATATTCTAACGCCTGGAGCAAATGATGTATGGGTGGTTACACGACCTGTCGGTAAGCCTGTACTTCTGCCTGTTATAGATGATGTTGTATTGAAGGTTGATATCGCTGCCAAACAAATTCTCGTTTATATCATGGAAGGTTTGATCGATTGATGCGGATGGATGTGCTTACCTTATTCCCAGCTATGTTCGAAGAGGTATTTGCGGCGAGCATTCTTGGCAAAGCAAAAGAAAAGGGCATTGTTTCGTTGCAAGCGATTAATTTTCGTGATTATTCGAATAATAAACATAATACTGTAGATGATGCCCCATTTGGCGGAGGCGGCGGGATGGTGCTGAAAGCTGAGCCGATCTTTGCTGCTGTTGAAGCTTTAATTTCAGAAGGTGCGGCAAAGCCTAGGGTAGTCCTCATGTGTCCACAAGGGGAGCCTTACACGCAGCGAAAAGCAGAGGAATTATCACAGGAGTCCCACCTGATCTTTATTTGCGGGCATTATGAAGGCTTTGACGAACGAATTCGTGAGCATCTGGTAACGGATGAAATCTCAATTGGGGATTATGTACTTACAGGCGGAGAACTGGCTGCTATGGTCGTTATTGATAGCGTAGCGCGTTTACTGCCAGGAGTACTTGGCAATGAGATGTCTGCAGTTACGGATTCTTTTAGTACAGGACTGTTGGAATACCCGCATTATACGCGTCCTGCTAAATTTCGCGAGTGGGAGGTTCCGGATGTGCTGATTTCCGGTCACCATATCAATGTGGCAAATTGGCGGCGCAAGCAATCGCTTCGTCGTACCTGGCAGCGCCGTCCCGAGCTATTGACCCATGTTGAGCTGACAAAAGAAGAGCGTCAATGGATCCAAGCTTGGGAGCGAAATCCCGCGGATTCAATCTAATTAGAAGTTTCTATTGTTTTTCATAGGGCTCTATGGTAACATTAGTCTGTTGTGAATTTTTGTTTAATCTGGTGGTCCGCTTCGCATTACAACTATGTGAGACTTTATAACGGCGAAAGAACACCTGAGTGGAAGGAGGAAGTCCAAATGAGTTTAATTCAAGAGATTACTAAAGAACAATTGCGTTCCGATCTTCCAAGTTTTCGCCCCGGCGATACATTGAAGGTATATGTAAAGGTTATCGAGGGAACTCGTGAGCGGATTCAGTTATTCGAGGGTGTTGTTATTAAACGCCACGGTACTGGGATCAGCAAAACATTTACAGTACGCAAAATATCGTACGGTGTTGGCGTGGAAAGAACATTCCCATTGCATTCACCAAAACTAGACAAAATCGATGTAGCTCGTCGCGGTAAAGTACGTCGTGCTAAACTTTACTACTTACGTGAACTTCGCGGTAAGAAAGCAAGAATCAAAGAAATTCGATAGTTTTAACGGGGAGCTTGGAAGCAAGCTCCTTTTCGTATTTTTAGTGATATAAGGAAGGTGTACCGAATGGAGCAAGATGACATTGTAGAGCAGCCAGTGCGTGCAAAAAGTGAAGTTTGGGAATGGATTAAAGCCTTGGTTATAGCAGGATTACTGGTTGTCGTGATTCGCACGTTTATTTTTGCACCATTTATTGTGGACGGTCCTTCCATGCAACCTAATTTCTACACAGGTGAACGATTAATTGTTAATGAGATCATATACACGATTCGTAAACCTAAGCATGGCGAAGTTATAGTGTTTCATGCACCAGAAGGAAAAGATTATATCAAACGAGTAATTGCTTTACCGGGTGAAAAAGTTAAAGTTGAGAACAATAAAGTGTATGTGAACGGTAAGGAATTGGATGAAGATTATGTTCGTGAAGCTGTTAAGGAAGCTGCTGACCGTGGAGAAATTTACAATTCTCCTGATTATGCTGAGCAAACTGTACCTGAAGGCACCTTTTTTGCAATGGGTGACAACCGTCCCCAAAGCCACGATGGTCGTGCTATTGGACCACAACCGTTTTCTAAAATTGTCGGTAGAGCGGATTTCATTTTCTGGCCGCTGAAACAAATAAAATTTGTGCATCATTAGACTTTGAGGTGAAAGTATGACCATTCAATGGTTCCCCGGCCATATGACTAAAGCGCGGCGGCAAATCGAAGAAAAGCTTAAGCTGATCGATGTCGTGATCGAATTATTGGACGCGAGAATACCGATGTCCAGCCGTAATCCGATGATTGACGAGATTCTTAAGGGAAAACCGCGCTTAGTGCTTTTGAATAAAGCGGATTTGGCTGATCCGGGAGTGACTGCTGCTTGGGTCGCTTATTTCAAAGAAAGAGGACTGGACGCATTGCCCATTGATGCAGTATCCGGAAATCAGGTAAGAGAAATTGCTCCACGCTGTAAAGAGTTATTCAAGGATAAGATTGCAACTCAAATCCGTAAAGGCATCAACCCGCGTGCGGTTCGCGCCTTAATCGTCGGAATACCGAATGTGGGAAAATCGACGCTGACGAATCGTTTAGCCGGTAAGAAAATTGCAGCTACTGGAGATCGTCCAGGTGTTACCAAAGGCCAGCAATGGATTAAGATGGGTACGGAAATGGAACTGCTTGATACTCCAGGAATACTCTGGCCGAAATTCGAGGATCAGAATGTAGGAATGCGGCTTGCAGCTACAGGTGCCATCAAGGAAGTACTTTTGAATGCCGATGAGATTGCTTTTTTTACGATTCGCTATTTAGCCGAGCATTATAAAGGTCAGCTAATGGAGCGGTTTAACATGGAATCTATACCAACGGATTTATCAGATCCCAATGAAATTGTGAAAATTATGGAAGTTATCGGACGTAAAAGAGGAATCATCCAAAGTGGTGGAAGAGTTGACTTGGATAAGACATCCATGGTCATTCTCAGAGAACTGCGTGCAGGTAAGATGGGGCGGATCAGTTTAGAAGCTCCATAATACGCTATACTAAATAAAGCCACCTTATCCTAATTAGATAAAGTGGCTTTTGTGCATTTGTATGACTGTTATATTAATTCTATCACAACGCCGAGAGTGGATAATCGATCCCAGTAGTCGGAGCACGTTTTGGAAACACAGCTTGGATTCAGAGTGCTGATTCCCGCCACCTTACTTCCAATTAGGGCTAGCGCCATAGCCATGCGATGATCATCGTGCGGATTTAATTGTGCAGCTTTAGGTAAGCCAGGATAGACGGTAAATCCATCCATATGCTCGTCTACTTGAATACTTAATTTGCGAAGCTCGTTGCAAATGGCTGCAATTCGATCACATTCGTGGTGGCGAATATGCTCAATACCTAAGAGTGTAATTGGCCCATCAGCAAAAATAGCTAATACAGCTAGAGTAAGAGCTTGGTCAGACCAACGTTGCATATTGAGGGTGAAGCCACCTTTTAGATTAGAGGTGCCACATACTTCAATATAATTTTCACCCAAATTAATTGTACAGCCCATGACTTCCAAGACATTTAATAGCTCGATATCAGGCTGACGTGTTTTGGAGTGAATACCATCTACCCTAATACGCCCGTTGGTAAGTGCAGCAAGCGCCCAAAAGTAACCGCACGTCGATACATCGGGTTCAAGCTTAATATTCTGCGCTTTGTATTTCTGAGGTCTTATTAGAATTGAACTCCCGTTGTCACTCCATGATGATGGAACTCCAAACGCTCGCATCATTTCTAGGGTTAATTCGACATAATCAGGCTGAACGATAGAACCCTCCATTTTTATAGTGATTGCTTCCTCAGCATAGGGAGCGGCTAGCAAAAGCCCACTAATAAACTGACTGGATACGGAACCGGCAAGAGATACAAGCCCACCCATAAGACCATTTGCATGAAGCGTTAAGGGAAGGAAGCCGCTGTTAGCATCATATTGAATAACTGCACCTAAGCTAGTTAGAGCATCAAGAAGTGGAGCAAGAGGACGTTCATGCATTCGATTACTTCCTTTTAGATGCCAAACTCCACGACCAATCGCCAGAGCTCCCGGTAAAAAACGAGCAATCGTTCCTGCAGCGCCTACATACAATTCAATTCCCTGTAAGGTCCATTCGCCTCGATTGCCTTCAACAATCGCGATCTCCCTATCTACCTGAATCTTGATCCCAAGCTGAGTTAAATTGTGTATACACCAATAGGAATCGTCGCTTTTGAGAATTCCCTCCAAGCGAGAGGTCCCAACTGCTAAAGCAGCCATAATTAAGGCGCGGTTGGTCAAGCTTTTACTGCCTGGCATGGTAATTGTACCTTGCACTGGACTTGCAGATGGGCTAATTCGAACAGCTTGTTTATCGATGTAGTTAGACCAAGGGGATTGTGCTTCCTTTTCTGGTTCGTGCTGGTTTACTGTGTTCATTTCGGTCACCCTTTCCATTGTTTATCTCTCTTAATTTGATTATAATGAAAAAAAAGAAATAGATATAATTGGAATATTGATGCTTTGTCATAGAGGTGGTTTATCACATGTTTAACTTAGAGTGGTATCGAATTTTTCTACATACTGCTAAAACAGGAAATTTTACAAGGGCTGCACAGGAGTTATTCATCACTCAGCCATCGATTAGTTATGCAATCAAGCAAATGGAGCAAGCACTTGGTTTAAAGCTATTTAATCGTAATTCGAAAGGAGTAGAATTAACGGCCGAAGGTCAAGCACTTTTAGAATATGTTGAAAAATCCTTTCTCTTGTTGGATGAAGGGGAGAAGAAGCTGCTGGATCTTAAGCAATTTAATGGCGGAGAACTGCGTGTAGGTGCCAGTGATTCTGTATTTAAACATTTAATGCTACCTGTATTGGATCAATTCCATCAAGAATTTCCTGCTATTCGCATTCGCTTATCTCACGGCAAAACTAGTGAAATTGCACAACGCCTTAAGGATGGTCTGATAGATTGTGGAGTTGTTCATCTGCCGCTAGCGGATCCACAACTTGATGTACGTCTGCTTACGCAAACGCAAGATTGTTTCGTGGTTGGCGAAGCTTATCGTGAGCTTGCTAAAGGCCATCTGACAGCCGTTAAGCTAAGTGAATTACCTCTGCTCTGCTTATCACAAGGTAGCAGTACCCGTCTTTTTATGGAATGGTGGTTCTTGGCGCAAGGGATCACAGTAGAGGTAGATATCGAGCTTGGCAGTATTGATTTACTCATAGAATTGGCTAAACGTGGCTTTGGAGCAGCCTTTATCTCAAGGTCATTTGTGAGTGATGAACTAAAAAACGGCAGTTTATTCGAAATCCATACAAAAGAACCAATCCCCACACGAGGTATTGGAATAGCTGTACGGAAAAGTATTACGTTACCTTTGATTACGACAAAATTTATCGATATGCTTGTTTTAATGCCTGAATCTATGTACTCAGAAACTATTAATCTATGAATGGAGTGTTAGCATGCTGCAATTTGAACAAGAGCTATGGGACAAGCAAATCCAATACATAGCAGGCATAGATGAGGTAGGGCGAGGTTGTTTATTTGGTGATGTTGTGGCTGCGGCAGTTATTTTGCCTATTGGACTGGTGATAGAGGGGATTAATGATTCGAAAAAATTATCTGAGAAAAAACGAGATTTATTATATGACATTATTCGGGATCAAGCATTAGCTATTGGAGTGGGGATTGTCGATTGCATAACGGTAGACCAAATTAATATTAAACAAGCGGCAAGACTGGCAATGAGGCAAGCATTGGAGCAATTGACCATACAGCCTGAATACTTGCTGGTTGATGCGGAAAAAGTAGACAGCTCGATTCCTCAAAAAGCGATAATTCATGGTGACGCATTAAGTCAATCTATAGCGGCAGCCTCCATAATAGCGAAAGTCACTCGTGATCGTATGTGTCTGGAGTGGGATAGACAGCACCCGGTTTATGGAATAGCCTTACATAAAGGCTATGCCACCAAGCTGCATCGTGAGCGTATTTTGATGCATGGGCCTTCAGCTTTACACCGACTAACTTTTCTGAAAAAACTGCTAAATCTTCAACAGGAATTATTTTAATATTAAAAATTAAGTCGGATGCCGATATACTATACATGATGAAGTAAGGAGGCGTTACAATGGATGTAGGCCAATTATTACGCAGCTTATTGAATGAAGCGCAGCCCGGTGAACCCAAAACCTTAGAGCTCAAAGTCGGTCAAATTGTCAAAGGCTTGGTTCTACAGCTATTGGCTGGTCAGGATGCCCTAATTAACATTGGTGGCGTACAAGTAAAGGCTCATTTAGAGACACCTCTGAAACAAGGTGAGGTTACGATGCTACAGGTGCAGCCCGATTCCACTAATGGTCAAATTACATTGAAACCAATGGCAAATTCAACTGTGCTAATTGCAGATGAATCGCTTGCGGATGTGCTAAGCAATATGGGACTAAAAGATACAGTGGCCAATCGCCAAATCGTGCAAACGATGCATCAGGAGAATATCTCTTTAACTAAAGAAAATATGCAAGCCTTCGCTAAGGTTGTGTTAGCAAACCCAGCTAATGCGGTACCAGAGCAATGGCTGCAATCCACACTTTTGGCAGTGAAGAATAATCTGCCAATCACGGTCGAAACCGTGAGTGCCTTGCATCAAGTGGTATATGGGGCGCCAATCAATCAACAATTGGATCAACTAGCTAAGCAATTGAACGCAGCTCAAACGAATCCAGCATTATCTAAAGAAGTCTCTGATTTGATTACACAGATTAAATCGCAACTCAGCCAATTACAGGCTGCATCTTCGCAAGCTTTTCAAAGTCCTCTAAGTGAGGAGCAGACAAGTAGTAAGCCAACCGTGACAACAACGAACATTATAAATACGCCAATAAATACAAATCAATCGGCTAAAGATCAGCTAATTTCCAATACAGTAAGCTTATCAGGTACAGAGC
Source organism: Paenibacillus psychroresistens (assembly GCF_009728935.1). Taxonomy (GTDB): domain Bacteria; phylum Bacillota; class Bacilli; order Paenibacillales; family NBRC-103111; genus Paenibacillus_AC; species Paenibacillus_AC psychroresistens. The sequence continues at coordinate 3,511,245 of NZ_CP034235.1, forward strand.
AATCAACAACTGCCAAAGCATTGGGAGCGATAGGAAATCAACTGCCGCAATCAAACCCACCTATTGTAGCGCAAGGTGAGTCAACTGTGAAAAATGCAGCCGATGGAAAACCAACAAATCCAGTCGCAGCAGACGAAGCAAATAAATCTGTAAAGCTTCCGTTAACGAATGCCGAGACCGTAAAATTAGCGAGTACAAACAACGAAACAACTGTGAATAGAACACAACAAGCCAGTCAAACCGAAACTCCCCAATGGATTAGTAAATGGTTAAAATCACTAGGCGTTGAGCATGAGCAGCAGCTTTTTAAAGCTTTGGATAAAGCACCTGGGTTGGATAAACAGGGACATTTAATCCAGAAACTAGTACTCGAACCTGAGTTTACAATAGAAGGCAATCGCACCCCGGTTGAAGCAGCCAAACAAGTTGTCACGGATTCTTTAAAAGCTGCATTATTGCAATTGAACTCCATGGATGACACACCGCCAGCGCTTAAAGAAAGTGCTCAGCAGCTACTCCAGCAAATTACGGGACAGCAGCTATTGCTTTCGCCTGATAGGACTTCCATGTTTTCGCATATTACGATGATGATTCCGATGAACAATGAGCAAGGTCAGCAAACAGCGGCTGTCCATATCCAATCTCGCAAAGGCAGTCGGGGAGAAATTGATGCGAACAACTGTCGCTTGGTGTTTGATTTGCAGATGAAATCAATCGGAGATACGTTGGTTGATGTCCAAGTATTCAACAAAATAGTCAGTGTTCATGTGCATAATGATCATGATTTTGTTGCGAATTTATTAGAAGGTTCTCGTGACGAAATTGCTGCAAGCTTACAAAATGTTGGCTATCAATTTCTCTCACTCAAAATCTCACCTTTTCCAGAAGATGTTTCGGAGCAAGCAGCATTAACGAAAGACTCACGAAATGCCAATGTATCTTCTTATGCTTCTAAACCTTATAAAGGTGTGGATCTGCGCGTATGATTGAAAAGAAGCATGAAATAAAAAAGGCAGTAGCGCTTCGCTACTCCTCAGATAAACAGCAAGCGCCCGTTGTTATTGCCAAAGGTCAAGGTGAGGTAGCTGAAAGAATTATGTTAAAAGCCAAGGAATTCGGGATTCCGCTGCAGGAGGATGCTTCTTTAGTAGAGGTGCTTTCCAAGCTCGAATTGAACCAAGAAATTCCTGCAGAGCTATACCAATTGGTGGCAGAAATCCTCAGCTTTATTTATCGTTCTGACCAACGAGCCAAAGGGATGATTAAGCATTTATGAGTGAGAATGAAAAACTCGACCCCAGAAAAAAACTAGGTGAATATGGTGAAGGGCTGGCTAAAGAACATTTGGTCAGCTTGAATTATTTAATCCACCAGACGAATTGGCGATGCCGCAGCGGAGAACTGGATATCATTGCTCAGGATGCAGACATCCTTGTCTTTGTTGAAGTGCGGACTAGAAGAATGACTGGCCGTTACGGTACCCCTCAAGAATCCGTTGATCAACGTAAACAAAGAAAGGTCAGAGAAACCGCACAGGTTTATCTGCACCAGCAACATAAACACGATCGCAAGATCAGGTTTGACCTTATTTCAGTCGAATTAAACTCGCAGAGTGAATTTATCCGTTTGGATCATTTAAAGTATGCCTTCTGAATGGTTGACTAATAAAAAAAGCCCTCAAATGAGGGTATAACCTACTAGCTGAATGATCACTTAGATTAATAGACCGATAAAGAATAAATCGAAGAAAAATAAAGGTAAGAAAAAAGGGAAAAAGGCTGTTTGAACTTTTTTTCCGTTACTTATAGCGGTGACTCTTAATAATAATTTGTTATCATCGACCCTTACAAGGAAACCTGTATAAATATTACCATTTTTTGCTTTAATTCTTACCCGTTTGTGCAAATACTCATTGCTTTTTTTACGAATTGTTGAAGAGTTCATCTCTAATCCTCCTCGTTTAGTTGATAGGATAGTATATGGGAGATTAGTTTTATAAGTGTGGGAGTTTTGGCAATAAAACATCAATTGGTTTTATGAGGAGATAAAGAGGAGATAAATAAATATTAATACTATGTAAATCTGTGATATAATACTTTCTTAACTTGTATCGGGAGGGTAACGCATGGCAAAACCAAAAATAACTAAACGACCAACACGAGATGAGTTTTCGATGGAGGAAATAGGTAATCAAATTGTCGAAGCTTTTCAAGAGGAGTCTGAAATATTATTTACTATATGGGGTTGGGAAGAACAAATACGTGGACAGATCATTCTCATGGATTCCAGAACAGGGACAGTACATGTTAAACAAACAGATGGTACTATTAAGGTTAAGTATATGGATATAATGAAAGTTGACTATCCTAGAGATTGAATAAAGTAAGGCTACATAAAGAAAGTCACTCTAAAACAGTGGCTTTTTTATTTATCCATTAACTCAAACTCAATTGAGAAAAAGGAGGATTGTTAATCCCCCTCTAATTCATCTCAATATTTTTTTATTTTTTGATAATATTAATAGTGGAGAAATTGTCAGTGCCAGTTAATTGATTTAGTTTGACACCTTTATCGTCTAAAACTGATACTATTGAGTACATTGTTGTCGTTGAACTAGCATTTAATTTTTTTGCTTTAAATTGAAATTTTATTAAAGAAAGACTATCGGTATTCTTTGTGATATCCATGCGTCCAACTTTTAATATGACAACTCCATCATATAAAGTATTTTTATTAAGAATTTTTACATTCTGCTGCATTGATTTTGCAGAGACGAATTCTACTTTTAGTGGGTCATAGTTTAACAGGATTTCTTGCCCAAATATCGGTAAAGATGCATTTCGTAATTTATAAATGATATCAAACGATTTACCTGAAAAAACATTGACATTACTTGTCAATTCGATAGATGGTAGAGGGTGGTCTGGATCGCCTAGAGTCACATAATAATCGTGGGTTGTCGAGTATCCATTTATATCTGTCGCTTTAACCACTAATTTCTTCAAGCCATTTTGAGATTTAGCTCCAAGTTCAATCTTTGTGATGTATCCTGCACAATAATGGCAGCTAGCATCTGTTGAAAAATCCATTTTAGCTGTAAAGTTTTCGACTTTAACAGTCACTTTCGAAATTACTTTGGTCGAAGTAATCTGAACAGCAAACTCGAAGCTTCGAGGAACGAGAATTATCCCACTCCCATCGGTAAGATTAGGACGTGGAGTAAACATAGTGCCGAATGTAATATCACCAGCTGGTGGGGCTGCGTGTACTTGTGGGATCAAGAGTAAGGCTAATGCCAGAATCACCATTAAACTACTTAGTCTGGTTAGAAATTTATTCACATCAAAAAACCTCCCTAAATCAATTGGATACATAATGTATCAACTTAAAATTATAAAGGAAAATTTTATAAGTTTCAATTCATTTATTTTTTCGAAAATAGGCATAATTTTAAGTTTTCTGAATTATAGCTGCTTGCGATCCAGATGGCGATATTATATAGTTTTCGGAAGGAAGTTAATCTATGGTAAAAAGAACAATAATGATAGATTTAAATTTGATGTAAGTCAGAGAGGGTAGATGTATGAAAGTAGTTAAAAAGGTTGAGCAGATCACAGTCCACTATGAAATAAATGAAAGTATCTACGATGATGTTAATAACTATAAGAAATTAGGCTATTTAAAAATAAGTAGTGGTTTACATCAGGGTGAGTATCTGGTTGTTTACGAAAAACAACTTACAATGAATTAACTGTTTTTACGAGGAGTGATAGGAATGAGCTTTATATCCATCTTAGCCAATTTGAATTTATGCTGCGTTATGTCTGACGGAAGAGTATCAAACGAAATGACAGGAGAAATACTTCAAGAAGATTATCCACAATTCAAAAGTTATAATGATGGATCCGTTTTTGTTGCATGCACAGGAAATATAGAATGTGGAGAATTATTTTTAAATAGTGTTAGTGGATTATCTAATGATTTTGACGATTGGATTAGACATTTCGAACTCTTTATTGTTGATCTTAAACTACAAACTCACTATCAAGAAGATCCTTCAAGTTTCCGGATTCAAATGGCATTTGGGGGCATTAATTCTAATAACGAGATTGAGCTATATACTCTGAGTTCGTTTGATGCAGAAATTATTAAAAGCATTCCTCTTAAAAACAAAATAGCGAGAACCTTCTTGGGTTCAACGGTAGATTCTAGCTTAATAAATGAATTGTTTGTTACTGAATCAAAAAGAATACCGCTTAAATCACATCACGATTATATTAGTACACAGATAAAGCTAAATGAGTACGTTGCAAATAAGGATAACCAAGTTAATAAGAATACATTTAGTATGGTGATAAAAAGATAGTTAAGTATGTAGGAGAAAAAAAGGACTTCTTAACTAAAAGAAGTCCATGTTTCATCATCTGTTTTGTTATCGACTACTTTTAATCCCTCTTATATAAACATACACCATAATCGCACATAGTAGGATACTAAAAATAAACATTATCTTCATAACTGTTAGGGTTAAAACAATTCCAATGATCGTTAGCCCTGTATGTTCTGCAATATGCTTCCTGAATTTACGTTGTTTTGTCCTTATTAATAAAATAGCTAGGATGAAGAGATAAACTAAAAAAACCAGAGTGGATAACATTGTTAATGAACCTACTTTCGTGAAAAGTAATTTAATGGAGATTTAATGATTGTTATATAGGTTTACGAGAAACTTATCGAAAAGTTCCATGATTATTAAAGAATCAATTTAATATGAATTCATTATCTGGATCATCTGAAGTAAGCTTTCCAAATTAAATCTGCTTGCGATCCAAATGGCGATATTGTATAGCTTCAGCAAGATGCTGACTCTCTATTGTATCGCTTTCCTCTAAATCGGCAATGGTTAAGGCGATTTTGAGAATGCGGTCATGTGCTCTTACACTTAGTCCGAGTGCATCGAAGGCTTGAACCAGCAGCTGCTCGGCATCAGGCTTTAAAGCACAATACTTGCGCAGCAGCCTGCCGGTTAATTCACCGTTAAAGCTTATTCCTCGCGTTTTATAACGATTTTGCTGCCTCTGATGTGCCATTAAAACCGACTCCAGCATCTGCTTGGAAGATAATTGATTCTCTTTAGTTGTTAAAGAGGCGTAATCCATTCTAGGTACTTCCACATGTAAATCAATACGATCCAACAACGGGCCAGATATCTTAGCACGATATTGAGTTATTTTCAACGGGCTGCAAATACAGCCATGTGCTGGGCTCTCAGAACCATAGTATCCGCAGGGGCAGGGGTTCATCGAAGCTGCAAATATGAAATCAGCTGGGAAGCTAAAGACAGCTCTTGCGCGAGCAATGGTAACCTGACGATCTTCTAATGGTTGGCGTAAAACCTCGAGCGCATTTCTTGAAAACTCGGGCAGTTCGTCTAAAAAGAGTACGCCGCGATGCGCTAAACTAACTTCACCCGGTTTAGGAATTGAGCCACCGCCGATTAGCCCGCCAGCTGAGATAGTATGATGAGGAGCACGAAAAGGACGAGCCCGAATAAATTGTTTGGATTCATTTAATTGTCCAGCCACTGAATAAATTTTAGTAACCTCTAAGGCTTCATTGTCTTGCATATGAGGCAGAATCGAAGGCAATCGACGCACTAACATAGTCTTACCAGAACCAGGGGGTCCAATGAGGATTATATTGTGCATCCCAGCCGCAGCAATCATTAAAGCTCTTTTGGCATGGTGCTGACCGGAGACATCTGCATAATCGGGGGTATTAAAACTGGCATCTAGCTGGGTTGCATGAGGGTGTTCATTGCGATTAATTAAACCATCTAAATAATTAATGCCGCTAATTAAATCATGTTGACATTGCCGAATCTCTTGGAGGTTATGCAGCGGATAGATATGCATTCCTTCTATATAGGAGGCTTCTTCTGCATTCTGTGTGGACAGTAGGATGTTCCTAATTCCTAAGGTTTTGGCTTGATGTACCATCGATAATACGCCTGGGACGGGTCGAATCACTCCATCAAGCGATAGCTCCCCAATAATTAAAGCATTAAGCAAGCTCTCATGCTTGACTTGACCACTTGCTAGAAGAATACCTAGAGCTATCGCCAAATCAAACGAAGCTCCTTCTTTGCGTACATCTGCTGGCGCCAAGTTAACAGTTATCCGTTCCATCGGGAAGGAGAAACCGCAGTTCTTAATGGCGGCTCGGACTCTTTCCACAGATTCTCTAACTGCTGAATCTGGGAGACCTACCAGATTAATTTGCGGTAAACCATTGCTAATATCAACTTCAACGGTAATTAATTGAGCATGAATCCCTTGCACACATGCGCTAAACACTTTTCCATACATAAAAAAGCACACTCCTCCATAGTAGGTTCACTATTGGATAAGGTGCTTCCTTTTACCAATGTCCATTAAATTTCACTAGCTTATAACATTCTATTTCAAGCTTTGATTTTCCTGCTTGGTTAATAAAAACATTTTTGTTGGGAATACTAGGCACGAGGTGAATATAATGAATAATGAACCGTATTTTTGTCCAAATTGCCGCTCCAATCGTGTGAAATTCAGCTTAATAACCACACACTCCCAAGCTTTTATGAAAAATGCACATGATGGGTCGATTACAGAAATGGCTGATGATGAGTTTACAGCAAGTATGGACCCAGATATCCAATGCCGAGTTTGTTCTTTTATTGGCAATGAGCTGCGTTTTATTAAACAAGCCGAAAGAGAACCCCGTACAATGTAATCAAAACGCAGCCTGTACATTTCCTGAACAATGAGAAAAAGCTTCATCAATCTACAAAGTAGATCGTTTTTAGCGAAAAATAATGTTGATTTTACAATAATTTATAAGGAAACTGTCGGATAAACATGATACAATTATAAAGGTTTATTGAGCGGAACGTAGATTTCCGCTTTTTGCATGGGCTATAAAGACATTTTGATAGGAGGAAGTTATACAATGAACATCCATGAGTATCAAGGAAAAGCAGTCCTTAAGCAATATGGAGTCAACGTTCCTAATGGAATAGTTGCCTTTTCCGTTGAAGAAGCTGTTCAAGCAGCAGAAAAGCTAGGCACGAAGATTGTTGTTGTTAAAGCACAGATTCATGCGGGTGGTCGTGGTAAAGCAGGCGGCGTTAAAGTTGCGAAGAGCTTAGATGAAGTCCGTACATATGCGGGTGAGATTCTTGGTAAGATCTTGGTCACACACCAAACGGGTCCTGAAGGTAAAGAAGTAAAACGTTTATTGATTGAAGAAGGCTGCGATATTAAAAAAGAATATTATCTAGGTGTAGTTGTAGATCGTGGCACAGGTTCAGTAGTTGTGATGGCTTCGGAAGAAGGCGGCATGGATATTGAAGAGGTTGCGGCGCACAGCCCAGAGAAAATTATTAAGGAAATCGTCGATCCGGCTATCGGTTTACAAGCCTTTCAAGCACGTAAGCTAGCTTATGCGATTAACATACCTAATGAAATGATCAACAAAGCAGTTAAGCTTATTCTTTCCGTTTACACAGCGTTCGTGGAGAAGGATTGCTCAATTCTAGAAATCAATCCGATGGTAGTTACAGGCGGCGGCGATGTCATGGCATTGGATGCTAAGCTGAATTTTGATTCTAATGCTTTGTACCGTCGTAAAGATATTGTTGAGCTTCGCGATCTAGAAGAAGAAGATGCTAAAGAAATTGAAGCTTCCAAATATGATTTAAGCTATATCGCATTAGATGGCAACATCGGCTGTATGGTTAACGGAGCAGGACTGGCTATGGCCACAATGGATATTATCAATCATTACGGCGGAGAACCCGCTAATTTCCTTGACGTAGGGGGCGGCGCTACAACAGAGAAAGTTACAGAAGCTTTCAAAATCATTCTGTCTGATGCGAAGGTTAAAGGGATTTTTATTAATATTTTCGGTGGTATTATGCGTTGTGACGTTATTGCAAATGGTGTGGTTGAAGCAGCTAAACAAGTTGGCTTAGATCGTCCTTTGGTTGTTCGTCTTGAAGGCACTAACGTGGTACTTGGTAAGAAGATTATTAATGAGTCAGGACTTAATATTATTACTGCTGACTCCATGGCAGACGGTGCTCAGAAGATCGTTGATGAAGTTAAAAAAATTAGTTAATGAAACCAATAAAGGGTGTGAAATAACTCATGAGTATATTAGTCAACAAAAATACAAAGGTCATCACACAAGGGATAACAGGAGCAACTGGCTTGTTCCATACCAAAGGTGGATTGGACTACGGAACACAAATGGTAGGCGGTGTTACACCTGGTAAAGGTGGGACTACAGTTGATATTACATTGGAGAACGGTACAGTTGCTAAGCTTCCTGTTTATAATACGGTTGCTGATGCAGTTGCAGGTACAGGCGCTAACGCTTCTGTAATCTATGTTCCTCCAGCATTTGCTGCGGATGCGATTCTTGAAGCTATTGATGCCGATTTAGATTTGGTTATCTGTATCACAGAAGGTATTCCAGTACTTGATATGGTTAAAGTTAAACGGTATTTAGAAGGAAAACGTACGGTACTAATCGGACCTAACTGTCCGGGCGTAATTACACCAGGTGAATGCAAAATTGGTATCATGCCAGGCTACATTCATACTCCAGGACATGTTGGCGTTGTTTCCCGTAGTGGAACTTTAACATATGAAGCAGTACATCAATTGACTACTCGTGGTATTGGACAATCATCAGCTGTTGGTATTGGTGGAGATCCTGTAAAAGGATCAGAATTCATTGATATTCTAAGCAGATTTAATGACGATCCAGACACTTACGCAGTAATCATGATTGGTGAAATTGGCGGAACTGCTGAAGAAGAAGCTGCTGAATGGGTTAAAGCTAATATGACGAAGCCTGTAGTTGGCTTTATCGGTGGTAAAACAGCTCCAGAAGGCAAGCGTATGGGGCATGCTGGTGCCATTATCTCAGGCGGTAAAGGAACAGCTGCTGAGAAAATATCAACTTTAGAAGCTTGTGGTATCCGCGTTGCGGCAACTCCATCCGAAATGGGCTCAACTCTTGTTGCTGTTCTTGAAGCACAAGGCCTATTAGAGAAATGTATAACGGTTAAGTAAGCTTAGCCATTAATTGAATAACCCTGAATAGGTAAGCAACCTTTCATTTCCGCTCTGCGGATTTGGAGGGTTTTTTGTTTTTCTAGACTCAATTAAAAAAAGGAGCGGATAGTAAGATGAACCCAAGGATGATTTTATTTGCTTTACATGAGATGAATGAGATAGGTTGGATCACGATCCTCAAAATTACACAATTTTATACGGATTTAAAGGGAGTCCTTAATGCTAAGCCATCCGAGCTTACACGTTTAGGAATTAGAGCTAAACAAGCCCAAACGATATGTGATAACTTAAATGAGGATTTTGTTAATGGAAAATTGTCCGCCTATGAACGGCAAGGTGTGCAAATCCTGACGATTTATGACGAAGAATATCCAACCATGCTGTGGCATACCGCAGAACCGCCATGGGTGCTTTACTGTAAAGGAAATTTGGATTTATTGCTGAACCCGTTAATCGCTATAGTAGGAACTAGAGTACCTACGGTTTATGGGAAGAATGTTGCACAGCAGTTCGGTGAAGATTTGGCTCGGGCTGGGTTTACCGTTGTTAGTGGATTAGCTCGAGGTATTGATAGCTGTGCTCATATTGGAGCGCTCAAGCAACAAGCAAGCACGATTGCTATTCTGGGCAGCGGCGTAGATGTCGTTTATCCTCCAGAGAATGGATCGCTCTATCGTGAGATAGCCAGCAAAGGCTTGCTTATTAGCGAATTTCCGCTCGGTACACCAGCGTTGCCTGGATTATTCCCCCTAAGAAACCGGATTATATCTGGATTAAGCCTAGGGACATTAGTCGTTGAAGCAGCGCTAAAGAGTGGATCCATCATTACAGCTCATCAAGCTATTGATGAAGGCAGAGATGTTTTTATCATCCCAGGCCCGATTAATTCACCTAAAAGCCAAGGGGTATTCACTTTAATGAAAAGTGGTGCTAAGATCGTTATCTGTCCAGAGGATATTTTTGATGAATATAAGCATTTTATAGAGATTGAAAAAACATATTTTGGCAATGCTAATGACAATCCAACACAAGCTGTATATAATGCAGATGAACAACAAATCATCGATATTTTGGTACTTGCACCTGCCACATTTGACTCTCTATTAGAAGAAACACAAACTAATTTTGGACATTTGCATACAATTCTGTTATCTTTGGTAATGAAATTAGCGATTAACCAGCTTCCCGGTTCTATATATAGTATTCGTTAAACCAAATTATATCTATTTGCATAAAGGAAGGGAGGAAGATACATTATGGCAGACTCACTAGTCATCGTGGAATCACCCGCTAAAGCGAAAACGATCGGTAAATATTTAGGCAGCAAATACATCGTAAAAGCATCAATGGGTCATATTCGTGATCTTCCAAAAAGTCAGATTGGCGTCGAAGTCAAGAATAACTTTGAACCCAAATATATTACCATTCGTGGTAAAGGCTCGATTTTGAAGGAAATTAAAGATGCAGCTAAACGTGTGAAGAATGTCTATCTTGCAGCCGATCCGGATCGTGAAGGGGAAGCAATTGCCTGGCATTTGGCGCATTACCTAGATTTAGAAGTAGGCGAGCCTTGCCGAGTTGTTTTTAATGAAATTACGAAGCAAGCAGTAAAGGATGCCTTTAAAAACCCGCGTCCAATCAATTTGGATTTGGTTAATGCCCAGCAAGCTAGACGTATCCTAGATCGTTTAGTGGGTTACAAAATCAGTCCATTGCTATGGAAAAAGGTTAAAAAGGGGCTTTCTGCAGGTCGTGTTCAATCCGTTACCGTTAAAATGATCTACGATCGTGAGCATGAGATCAACGAGTTCATTCCAGAGGAATACTGGTCCATTACAGCTCAGCTTCTTGCTGGTACAACGGCATTTGAGGCTAAATTCCATGCCATGAACAAGGATAAAAAAGAACTACATACCGAAGCGGAAGTGCAAGTAATTCTTGACTCTATCCTTAATGCTGACTTTCTGGTTAGTGAAGTTAAGGAAAAAGAACGTTTACGTAATCCTTCGGCACCATTTATTACAAGTACCTTACAGCAGGAAGCGGCAAGAAAGCTTAATTTCCGAGCAGCTAAGACGATGTCTGTTGCTCAGCAGCTTTACGAAGGGATTGACCTTGGCAAAGAAGGAACAGTCGGTTTAATTACCTATATGCGTACAGATTCGACGCGGATTTCTCCAATTGCTCAAGAAGAAGCCAAGGAGTTCATTATCCAGAAATATGGCCCTAGCTATGCACCGGAAACACCGCGAGTTTATTCGAAAAAAGCTGTAAACGCACAAGAAGCTCATGAAGCAATTCGCCCGAGCTCTGTATTAAGAGAGCCAGATGAAGTCAAAAGCTTTTTGACCAAGGATCAGCATCGCTTATACAAGCTTGTTTGGGAACGCTTTGTTTCTAGCCAAATGACTTCCGCCATCTTAGATACAATGACCATAGATTTTGCTGTTGGGGATGCAACGTTTCGCTCTGTTGGTTCTAAAATGAAATTTCCAGGATTTATGAAGATATATGTTGAAGGTAATGATGATGGGACTACAGATGAAGACCGTCTGCTTCCGCCATTGAAAGAAGGCAATAAAGTTGAAAAGACGGATATCTTACCGAAGCAGCATTTTACACAGCCTCCTCCGCGGTATACGGAAGCAAGATTGGTTCGTGCTTTGGAAGAAATGGGTATCGGACGTCCAAGTACGTATGCTCCAACTCTAGAAACCGTTCAAAAGCGTGGTTATGTAGCTTTAGAGGAAAAGAAGTTTATTCCAACGGAGCTAGGCGAATTAGTTATTGAGCTAATGATCGAATTTTTTCCGGAGATCCTCGATGTTGCCTTTACCGCACAGATGGAAGAAGAGCTGGATAACGTTGGCGAGGGCAAAGAAAATTGGGTGAAAGTGCTCGAAACCTTCTATGAAACCTTCGAAAAGCGCTTGGAATTTGCCGAAGAAGAAATGAAGGAAATCGAGATAAAAGATGAAGTATCCGATGAGCTTTGCGAAAAGTGCGAAATGCCGATGGTTTACAAGATGGGTCGCTTTGGCAAATTCCTCGCATGCTCTGGTTTCCCTAATTGCCGAAACACAAAGCCGATTATTAAAGACATTGGCGTTACTTGCCCTAAATGTAAGGAAGGTCATATTGTCGAACGCCGCAGTAAAAAAGGCAGAGTGTTTTTTGGCTGTAATCTTTATCCGGGCTGTGATTTTGTATCCTGGGATCGACCGGTCGATAAGCCGTGCCCGCAATGTGGATCCATGCTTATTCAAAAAACCAATAAGAGCGGTACTCATATTCAATGCGTCGAGTGTGACTTTAAAGAAGAAAAAGAAGATTTGGATGAAGCAGCAGAATAAATTATTGAATAGCATTCATATAAAACTAAGTTCTTTAGGGAGCTTAGTTTTGACTTTGTAGACTTATGCTTACGAAAAAAGTTTTCATACGAAAACTCTAAGGAGGAAAAATCATGTCAGATATTCAAAGAGTTACTGTAATTGGAGCTGGGCTCGCGGGCAGCGAAGCGGTATGGCAGATTGCAAAACAAGGGGTACCCGTTACTTTGTATGAAATGCGGCCAGTGCGTAAAACGCCGGCTCATATAACCGACCAATTCGCTGAGCTCGTTTGCAGCAATTCCTTGCGTGCCAATGGACTTACTAATGCAGTTGGGGTATTGAAGGAAGAAATGCGACAAATGGATTCGTTAATTATGGCATGTGCAGACGAGCATGCCGTACCAGCTGGCGGGGCGTTGGCTGTCGATCGTGATGGATTTTCTGGAGCAGTGACAGCGAAATTGCGCAATCACCCTCTAATTGAAGTACGAAATGAAGAATTACTGGAGTTACCTGAAGGGATTACCGTTGTGGCAACAGGACCATTAACCTCTCCTGATTTGTCTGCGACCCTCCAAAAGTTAATGGGTGAAGAATATTTATACTTCTATGATGCGGCCGCTCCCATAGTGGAGAAGGATTCCATTGATATGAGCAAGGTTTACTTGGCATCTCGTTATGATAAAGGCGAAGCAGCGTATATAAATTGCCCGATGACCGAGGAAGAGTTCACTATTTTCCATGATGCTTTAATTGCTGCTGAGGTTGCCCCGATAAAGGAATTTGAGAAAGAAATTTATTTTGATGGCTGTATGCCGATCGAAGTGATGGCAAGCCGTGGTAAGCAAACCGTGCTTTTTGGCCCTATGAAGCCAGTTGGCTTAATAAATCCACATACGGGTAAGCTACCACATGCCGTTGTTCAATTAAGACAAGATAATGCAGCGGGTACGTTATATAATTTAGTTGGCTTTCAAACCCATCTTAAATGGGGAGAACAGAAAAAAGTATTCGGTTTGATTCCTGGTTTGGAGAATGCTGAATTTGTGCGATATGGTGTCATGCACCGCAATACCTTTATTAACTCACCTAGAAAGCTTCAACCGACTTATCAGTTTAAGGGCAAGGATCAGCTGTTTTTTGCTGGACAAATGACTGGAGTAGAAGGTTATGTTGAATCGGCTGCGTCTGGTTTAATTGCTGGACTTAATGCTGGACGTTTGGCAAGGGGGTTGGACTGTTTACTTTTCCCTGCTGAAACGGCACTTGGCGGAATGGCGAATTATATTACAACTGCGGATCCTGATCATTTTCAACCGATGAATGCCAATTTCGGTCTTTTTCCGCCTTTAGGAGAACGCGTTCGCAGCAAAAAACTGAAAAATGAGGCTTTGGCTGAGCGAGCTATCCTAGCCATCCAAAGCTTTGCCACCACGCACGGGGTGAAATGAGATGAAAAATGATTTTTTAGTTGAAGGCTTTATGCATTACCTTCATGCTGAAAAGAATTGCTCTGAACATACGCTGCAAAATTACTCCAAAGACATCATGCAATTTATGGAGTTTATCGAAAAGCAGAAGATAGATGATTTTCTTGAGGTCAATTATTTAAATGTACGGACGTATCTTGCCAAATTAAATGAACAACAATATGCTAAACGCAGTGTGGCAAGAAAGCTTTCTTCCATGCGTTCTTTCTATCTCTATTTGCTAAGGGAAGGCATACTAAAGGTGAGCCCGTTTAGTTATATTAAAACTCCTAAACAGGATAAGAAGCTGCCACAGTTTATGTATGTAGAGCAAATGAAAGCCATGCTGGAAGCACCAGATACCTCAACCCCTCTAGGGCTTCGTGATCAGGCATTAATGGAAACCCTTTATGCGAGTGGCATGCGGGTGAGTGAATTGGTACAATTAGATTTAGCATCTGTTGATTTAGATAACGGCATAGCCTTAGTTTTTGGTAAAGGGTCTATGGAGCGATATGTTCCACTTGGAGAACATGCTATCCAAGCTATCCAAGCATATCTGCAGCTTAGCCGTGCACTTCTTCTGCATCATAAAGATGAGAAAGCACTCTTCTTGAATTATACCGGCGGAAGATTAACAGATCGAAGCATAAGACGAGTTATTGATAAATATATTATGCAGTTAGCGACTCTAAATCATGTCAGTCCTCATACGTTCAGGCATACTTTTGCAACACATATGCTTGAGGCGGGGGCAGACTTGCGCTCAGTACAGGAGCTGCTAGGGCATGTTAATTTATCCACTACTCAAATTTACACCCATGTAACGAAGGATCATTTACAAACGGTCTATAACAAAGCCCATCCACGAGCCTAAATTTGTTAAATTCTAAGAAAGTTTAATTATGATTATACTGATCTTAGAATTCAGGACAAACGCCGACTTAAAAGATGGCATAGTAGTTTATCCTTGTTAAAGTAAAGGAGCTAACCCATGGAACAATTTCATGCAACGACGATTTTTGCAATCCGTCATCAGGGTAAAGGAGCAATAGCTGGAGATGGTCAGGTTACTTTTGGCAATAGCATGATCATGAAAGGCCACGCCAAAAAAGTAAGGCGGCTGCACCGTGGTAAAGTTATTGCTGGTTTTGCAGGGTCTGTAGCGGATGCGATCACTTTATTTGAAAAATTTGAAGGCAAGCTCGAGGAGCATCATGGCAACCTCCAACGTGCAGCAGTTGAGCTAGCGAAGGATTGGCGTCAAGATCGTGTCCTGCGCAGACTGGAGGCGCTTATGTTGGTCATGGATTCGACAAGTCTGCTGCTAATTTCTGGCAATGGAGAAATTATCGAACCTGACGATGGTATTCTGGCAATTGGTTCTGGCGGCAGCTTTGCATTGGCTGCTGGAAGAGCTTTGCATCGATATGCTCCTCAAATGACTGCTAAGGAAATTGCGCAAGCCTCTCTTGAGACTGCTGCTGAAATTTGCGTTTTCACCAATCATAATATAATTGTCGAAGAGATTGAATAACACCAAATTTTACGAAGTCAGTTTTCTGACGAAAACTCGGTTTATGCATAGGATATCAGTTTTTGATAATAATTCTTAGGAGGTTAATTTATGAATCAATCGTTAACACCCAAACAAATTGTGCTGGAGCTGGATAAGTATATCATCGGTCAGAATAAAGCAAAGCGTTCCGTGGCGGTAGCATTGCGGAATCGTTATCGTCGTGGTTTGCTGGATGACTCCATTCGTGACGAAATTATTCCTAAGAATATTCTTATGATAGGACCTACCGGAGTTGGTAAAACGGAGATAGCGAGAAGACTTGCTAAGTTAGTTAACGCGCCTTTTATTAAAGTAGAAGCAACCAAATTCACTGAAGTTGGCTACGTTGGCCGCGATGTTGAATCGATGATTCGCGATTTAGTGGAAACCTCTATTCGAATAGTGAAAGCAGAAAAAGCGGAAAAACTTAAGGATCAAGCAGAAAAGCTGGCTAATGAACGGCTAATCACTTTGTTGGTGCCTAATGTTGAACAACCTAAAGCACAGAAAAACCCTTTTGAGATGTTATTCAATAGCAGTAATGACAGTAATCAAGATGAAGAGCGAGTAGATCCATCCATATTATCTCAACGTGAAGAAGCTAGGATTAGCTTAGCTAAGGGAGAATTGGAGAACGAATCGATTGAAATTGAAATCGAGGATAACTCGCCTTCCATGATGGATATGTTAGCTGGGCAAGGCAATGAACAAATGGGCTTCAACATGCAAGAAATGCTCGGAAGTATGCTGCCTAAGAAAAAGAAAATTCGCAAACTTACCATTAAGGAAGCTCGTAATGTCTTGAGTCAAGAAGAAGCTAATCGCTTAATGGACCAAGATGAAGTGATTGTGGAATCGATAAAACGAGCGGAACAATCCGGGATTATTTTTATAGATGAGATTGATAAAGTGGCCAGTCCTGGAAAAGCGAATGGACCAGATGTCTCAAGGGAAGGCGTTCAACGTGATATCCTGCCGATTGTGGAGGGCTCAACGGTTGTTACAAAATATGGTCCTGTAAAAACAGATTATATCTTATTTATTGCAGCAGGAGCATTTCACGTCTCGAAACCATCTGATCTAATCCCAGAGTTGCAAGGCCGCTTTCCAGTTCGAGTAGAGCTAAGCAGCTTGACGCATGAGGATTTCGTGCGGATACTGCAGGAGCCGAAAAATGCGCTTACCAAACAATACATTGCGCTTCTTGAAACGGAAGGTATTGCGATTGACTTCTCAACTGCAGCCATTGAAGAAATAGCTCGTATAGCCGTAGAAGTCAACCAAAATACGGAGAATATTGGTGCTAGAAGACTCCATACCATACTGGAAAAGCTTTTAGAAGACCTCTCTTTCGAAGCTTCCGAGATAACTTTAGAGCATTTAACTATAACACCTGAATACGTGAAAGATAAACTTTTCGACATTTCACAGAATCGTGATTTAAGCCAATATATTTTATAGGTTTATAATTAAAATTTTTGTGTCTGGGTCAATGGTCCTATTTTTCTAAAAAATGGGGCTATTTTCTTATTGTAAAATGTACCCATTATCATGCATGATTAATTTTATTTCATATTTCGTAGTTTTCGACATATTCTGCTAATATTTTTGTAAATGTTGCCGATTGAAGAAGGATTTAGTTATCCTATGTTGAATATGAATACATAATCACTATTTGAAGCGAGGGAGAACTATGTTTTCTATTAATAAACCAAGCTTTCAGTTATTGGAGAAATCTTTAGATGCCGCCACAATGCGACAGAGAACCATCACCAACAACATTGCCAATGTAGACACTCCCTATTTTAAAAGATCAGATGTTACCTTTGAAAGCTTACTGCAGAAAGAAATGGGCACATCGCCTACACTAGCAAGTTATCGAACGGATGCTCGACATTTTTCTTTCGGGGGCAGCTTACAACAAATTTCGCCTCAGATTTCGGAAGATCAGGCTTCAATCATGAATAACAATTTAAATAATGTGGATATGGATACTGAAATGTCACAAATGGCGAAAAATCAACTTTCTTATAACACTGAAATCCAAATGGTAAATCACGAATTTAAGATTATGCGATCTGCGATATCGGGAGGGAAATAATAAATGAAATTAACTAACAGCTTTGACATCAGCTCTTCCGCGTTAACGGCACAGAGGTTACGTATGGATGTTATCTCTTCTAACATTGCTAACGCGGATACAACACGAACAAAGCTAGTTAATGGTAAATGGGTGCCTTACTCACGCAAGATTGTCACAATGGAACCAAAAGAATCAAGCTCGCCTTTTGCCAAAATCTTAGATACCAATATGCGAGATTCGACAGGTGAAGGTGTCAAGGTCACGAAGATTTTTGATGACTCTACACCTTTTAAACAGGTCTTCAATCCCAGTCATCCAGATGCGGATGAGAATGGTTTTGTATTGATGCCAAATGTTGATATTCTCAAGGAAATGGTTGATATGATTTCAGCTACTCGTTCCTACGAAGCCAATGTAACAGCTCTCAATGCATCAAAAGCTATGATAACTAAAGCATTAGAAATAGGAAGATAAGAAAAGGGGGCTTTTAGATGATAGATGCAATTGGGCTTAAACCGTTAACTATGCTTACTAAGCCACAAGTAACGACTGAAGTCGGAGGCACGGATCTTGCACAACAATTTGGCTCCTTTTTAAATACTGCTATGTCCAATCTATCGAATCAAGAAGCACAAGTGGAACAGCTTAGTAATCAGTTTATTTCTGGCAATCTTGCGGATGTTCATCAATTAACTATAGCTGCTGAGAAAGCTTCCCTTGGACTAGAGCTGACATTACAAGTAAGAAATAAAGTGATTGAAGCATATCAAGATGTTATGAGAATGCAGATGTAATCTATCAATTCATCATAACCAACGTTTTTAGATGGGGTGACATAGTGAACGAAACTCTACTTCAATATTGGAACCGAACTACCCAATATTGGAACCAGCTTAGTAGAAATAGAAAAATCTCTATCGGTGTCGGTTTATTATTATTTATATTAGTCATTGTTATTGTCATATCAAGCTCATCCAAAACGGAATATGCATTGGCGTACACAGATTTACAGACGAATGACGCTGCAGCAATCACTACTTATCTGAAGGAATCAGGAATTCCTTATAAAATTAGTCCAGACAACAAAAGCATACAAGTGCCGAGAAGTAAGGTATCCGATGTACAGCTTGCAGTTGAGTCACAGGGAATTAATAAAAGTTCTTCTATTGGTTATGAAATGTTTCGTACAAGCGGTACTTTCGGAACTACGGATCAAGAGTTTAATATGAAGAAAAAAGATGCTTTGAATGGTGAGATTCAGAAATTAATTAATTCTATAGAAGCTGTTGGCAGCTCCCAGGTACTGATTAATTTGCCAGAAGAAACGCTTTTTCTACCGCAAGGGGATACGAGCGATAAAGCTACGGCTTCTGTTGTCATTCAGATAAAAAACGGCTATAAATTAGATCAAGCCAATGTAGATTTGATTTATAATCTGGTTTCCAAAAGCATTAAAAACCTATCCATTGAGAACATAACCATAGGTGATTCTGATGGAAATACTCTAGGTTATTCCAAGTCCGGTGGAGTAGCAGGAGGCGGAACAGGGGAAGCATCAAACCAATTTGCAATAAAAAAAGCCTTTGAACAAAGTCTTCAAGCAAGTGTGAAGACCATCTTAGGTGGAATTCTTGGTAATGCTAAAGTCATTCCTATGGTTATAGCTAATATTAATTTTGATCAGAGAACAAGTGTAGAGAAGCTAGTTACGCCTGTAAATTTAGAAGATAACACGGGGATTGCAATAAGCATTCAAGATATCCAAAACTCGTATGAGAGTGATGGTGGAACGGATGCAGGTGTTGCTGGCACGGGATCAACAGATGTTCCAGGGTATCCTGGGAGTACAGGAAGCACTGGGAAAACCACAAAAGAAGAAAATCAAAAAACGGTGAACAATGAAGTTAACCATTACACCAATGAAATCAAAAACAGCCCTTTTACAGTTACGGACATATCACTAAGTGTCGGAATAGAACCGCCTGATAAGACAAAACCAGAGTCGTTAACTCAACCTGTCAGGGATGACATTCAGAAAATATTATTAAGTGTTGTAAGTGCATCATTGGGCAATAGTGGGAAAGTGTACACGGAAGATGAGCTAGCGAAGAAAGTTACTGTTTTTGCACACACCTTTGCTGAACTAGATACGACAACCGATAAGGCAAGCAGCAGTACTGCTGTATATATTGGAATTGGTATTTTAGCTTTGATAGTGGCTGCTATTGTTGGCTTTGTTTTCTCGAGAAGAAGAAAAACAGCAGAAGCACAAGCCTTAGCTGAAATGGCTGTTTCTACTAAAGCAGAATTTCCAACACTTGATTTTGATCAAGTAGGCAATGATAGCCAAGTGCGTAAACAATTAGAGCAGCTTGCCAAGAAGAAGCCAGATGAATTTGTTAATCTATTGCGGACTTGGTTAGTTGATGAGTAGAGGCGGTGAGAAAAGTTGGCAAAAGCAGTTCAAGTAGGATTATCGGGTAGACAAAAGGCTGCGCTGCTTCTCATCAGTTTAGGGCCAGAAGTTTCAGCACAAATTTTCAAACATTTACGAGATGAAGAGATTGAACAGCTAACTTTAGAGATTGCCAATGTGAGAAAAGTAGACTCTTCCGAAAAAGAATCCATATTATCAGAGTTCCATCAAATATGTATGGCACAAGAGTATATCTCTCAAGGAGGTATATCTTATGCAAAAGAAATTCTAGAAAAAGCATTAGGGTCTCAGAAGGCGTTAGACATTATCAATCGTTTAACGGCAACACTACAAGTTAGGCCTTTTGATTTTGCTAGAAAAGCAGATCCTGCTCAAATCCTGAATTTTATTCAGAATGAAAACTCGCAAACCATTGCATTAGTTTTATCTTACTTGCAAGCCGAACAGGCTTCGATTATTTTGTCGGCCTTGCCTCAGGATAAACAAGCTGAGGTTGCCAAAAGAATTGCCTTGATGGACAGTACTTCTCCAGAGGTAGTGAGTCAGGTTGAACGTGTATTGGAACAAAAGCTATCAGCTACTGTAACCCAGGATTATACTTCTGCAGGTGGTATCGAAGCGATTGTCCAAATCTTGAATGGTGTTGACCGTGGTACGGAAAGAACAATTCTCGACGCACTTGAAATTCAAGATCCTGAATTGGCTGAAGAAATTAAGAAAAGAATGTTTGTCTTTGAAGATATTGTTAATGTTGATAATCGTTCGATTCAGCGAATTATACGCGATATTGAGAATGCCGATCTTCAGCTTGCCCTTAAAGTGGCTAGTGAAGAAGTTCGTGAAGCCATTTTCAAGAATATGTCCAAACGCATGTCCGAAACGTTCAGAGAAGAAATGGAATACATGGGACCTGTACGGTTACGTGATGTGGAAGAAGCCCAAACTCGGATTGTGGCTACGATTCGCCGTTTAGAAGAAGCCGGTGAAATTATCATCGCACGTGGCGGAGGAGACGATATCATTGTCTAAGCTTATTAAATCGGACTTCTATACTCCTTTAACCGAATTAAAACAAATTGAAACACCTATTATCCAAACTGTGAGAATAGTGGATCATTCGGAGGATCAAATAGAAAGCGAAGAACATCATGAATTGGAAATGATTAAATCTCAAATCCTTAAAGATGCTGAAGAAATCGCAGAGCAACAAATTAATCTTGCGATGGCAGAAGCCAATACTATTAAAGAAAATGCCTTACTCGAAATCCAACAATGGTGGCAGGAACGACGAACAGAAGACGAGCGTACAATTGCGGAAGCTCAAAGCAATGGATATGAAGCAGGCTATATCCACGGACAATTAGAAGCAGAAACATTTGTTAAAGCGTCCTATGCTGAGATGATTCATGAATCTCAAACTATATTAGAGCAAGCATCACAAATGAAAGAACAGATTATTCAAGAGGCTGAACCTTTTCTAATTGAACTCAGCTGTTCAATAGCAGAGAAAATAATTCAAAGACAGTTAAATATAGAACCGTCCTGGATAATCGAATACACACAAGGGATTTTATCTCGCCGCAGAGAAAAGGGCTTAATTTCGATTTGTGTTGCTCCCAAGCAATTCACATTTATGCAGGATGCTAAAGATGAATTCATGTTACATATTGATTCTCAGGCAGAATTGCAAATCTTGCCTGATGCAACCGTCTCCGATCATGGTTGTGTGATTCGATCTCCATTTTTAAGTGTAGATGCTAGAATAGATACCCAATTAAAAGAAATTAAAGATGCCTTGCAGCTCATAGCAAAAAGAAATGAGAGTGCTCTGGACCATGAGTAAACCTCTAGAAGCCACCAAGTACATTGAACATCTCAAACAGATGGACCCCGTTCGGGTTAATGGAAAAGTCATTCAGGTAATCGGACTTACCGTCGAATCAGAAGGTCCAGATGCAAGTATTGGCGATGTATGTCATATTTACCCGTTGAAATCCAAAGTGCCTTTAAAAGCAGAAGTCGTTGGTTTTCGTAACAATAGAGTGATTCTAATGCCACTAGGTGAGCTGCATTCCATTGGACCGGGTTGTGACGTTGTTGCAACGGGTAAGCCGCTTACAGTAGCTGTTGGACACGAATTACTGGGGAAAGTACTGGATGGGTTGGGCCAGCCGCTTGATGGTTCTTTTCTACCTTCAAGAATGACACAATATTCCACACATCGAGCACCAAGTAATCCGCTGAATCGGCCTAGAGTTAATGAGCCTTTAAGCGTAGGCATTCGTTGTATTGATGGGTTGTTAACTATTGGCAAAGGTCAACGAGTAGGTATATTTGCCGGATCAGGAGTTGGAAAGAGCACTCTATTAGGCATGGTAGCCCGTAATACTTCGGCAGATGTCAACGTTATTGCTCTAATTGGAGAACGAGGCAGAGAAGTGCTTGACTTCATTGAGCGAGATTTAGGCCCGGAAGGTTTAGCAAAATCGGTTGTGATTGTAGCAACTTCAGATCAACCAGCGCTGATTCGGATTAAGGGAGCACTAATTGCAACTAGCATTGCCGAATTTTTTCGAGACCATGGCTTGAATGTCATGCTGATGATGGATTCTGTTACCAGGTATGCTATGGCACAGCGTGAAGTTGGACTAGCCGTCGGTGAGCCTCCTGCAACTCGGGGCTATACACCTTCCGTATTTGCTGGACTACCTAAGCTATTAGAGCGATCAGGTACAGGGCCGAAAGGTTCAATAACTGCCTTCTATACTGTTCTTGTGGAAGGCGACGATATGAACGAACCTATCGCTGATGCAGTGAGGGGAATATTGGATGGGCATATCGTATTAGATCGAAATTTGGCACATCGTGGACATTATCCTGCTATTGACGTACTATCAAGCGTAAGTCGTGTAATGAATGAGATAGTTTCAGAGGAACAAAAGGATGCTGCGGAATTCTTGAAAAAACAGCTATCCGTATACAAAGATTCTGAGGATCTAATTAATATTGGCGCTTATCAAAAAGGATCAAATGCAGAAATTGACATGTCCTTGCGATATATACAAAGCATCTGGAATTTCACACGTCAAAAGACTAATGAAAAAGTGAATTACGAAGAAGCGCAAGAAAGATTGACAACTGAATTTTCTGGAGGAGGATGATTGTGAGCTTTCGCTATCCGCTACAAAAAATTGTCGATTTGAAGGTAAATGAGAAGACACAGGCTGAATGGATTCTTTCACATGCCATGGGCGTACTGCAAGAAGAAGAGTTATCACTCCAATCACTAAATTCTGAGAAAAGTGAAATTCATGCGGATCTCACTTCTGCAGTCGGAACTAGCGCCAATATTTCGCAGCTAAGAACCTATCAGAATTATATGACCCATTTGGATAGCCGCATTACAAAAAAATTAAAAGATGTTGAACATGCTGAACAAAATGTGCTCCACAAAAAAGGACATTTATCGGCAAAAATGATCGACGAAAAAGTATGGTCCAAAGCCAAAGATAAAGCAAAAATGATTTTTGATGCGGTAGCGCGCACCAAGGAGCAACAAGTTTTAGATGAGATGGCAACAACCAGACATAAATATTCTTCTTAATTCTAAGAGCAAAGGAGTTGACACAGTTGAAAGCAGAAATGGAAGAATCGGGACTTAGTGGTTTTGAAAGATTTTTGTATATATTCTTCATTCCGATTGTTTTTGCAGTCATCGGTATAGGTGTGCTACTCTCTTTGTTCGATACCAATATTTATAATGACATTCTTAAACAAGGCAATAAGATTCCTTTTATAGGTGCGCTTGTACCTGAACCCAAAACTGAAGTAAAGACAGAAGATCCAGCAACTGAGATACCAGAGATTCGAATTAAGAATCAAGATCAGAAAATTGCCGATCTAACTAAAAAACTCGCTGATCAAGAAAATGCGATGAAAGCCGCAGATACATCAACACTCCAAAAAGATCAGACGATCAAAGATCTACAAGCCAAAGGTGTAGCTTTGGAAGAACAATTAAAAACGAAAACACAGAGTGATGAAGAATATCACAATCAAATAAAGCTTACAGCTGAAATGTATGCCAAAATGAATCCAAGCAAGTCAGCACCTATCTTAGAAAATCTGACTTTGCAAGAAAGAGTTTTGGTGCTTAGCCAAATGAAACAAGCTGATCAGGTTAAGGTTCTGGAAAAAATGGATCCGATTAAGGCAGCAGAGGCATCCATTTACCTGAAAGATGTTGTCAGTGCCAAGGATCGTGAAATTGCTGCACTCCAAGATCGAATTAAACTAAATGACAGCACAGTAGCTTCACAGGAAATTACTAGGAATGATTTGGGGCAAACCTTTGCTGCTATGACCGCGAAGAGTGCTGCTACCGTGCTGCTCCAAATGCAATCTATAACGCCGGCTAAGGTTGTTGATATTCTTAATGCCATGGATAATGCTAGCCGAGCCAAAGTAATGACTGCTTTAGCTGATCTTTCTAAAGAAACAGCGGCTGCCATTACAACTAAACTAGCACCATGATAGATAGAGTTATTATTTGAGAGGAGGTGAAAAAATATGGATATGACAGCCCAATCTACAGTAGCTGCAATACTAGCACCCGTTACTCCCGCAAGTGGAACTGCTGCTTCTGCTAAGGCAACAGCTCAAACCGTGCAAGTAAATGGGAAAGAAACTAAATCTTTTACAGATGTGCTTAGTCAAGCTTTGACTGGCCAAGCTGAAGATCAACCCAGTGATGAAGCAACAGGATTAGAAGCCTTGCTGCAAACTCTCTCCCCTGCCTTGTTAATGGCACTTATTACCCAAGGTCAAGCAGATAAGCTTGAAACAGGTGAGGTAGAAAAAACAGAATTAGACCCAGCAATTGTCAAAGCATTGCAAGCTTTAGATGAGCAATCTGATGCTTTAAATCAACTCATCGACAGTGGTGCATTTCAACAATGGCTCTCAAAAGTTAGCGATTTGTTGACTTCGATGAAACCTGCTGATCCTAAAGCTGTTGCAACAGTTGATACTGAGAATGTTTTGCAAGTTTCTGATGAACAAGCCTTACCGAAAACAGCTGTGCAAGCTCAAGCGATTGTGAATCAGTTTATGACTGCGCTTAGTCAGAATAAAGACAGCTTATTGTTTCAGCAATTAGTCGAAAGCTTTCAAGAAATCGTTACGCCTGTGCTTATAGCACAAGCAGCACCTAAAGTGCTAGCGAACCCGACTAAAGCTTCAAACAACAGCTTAATTCCTGAGGTAAGCAATAAAGTAAACGAATCATTATCAAAGCTGCAAGCAACTGTCCAAGCATTGCTTGGAGATAGTTCAACGGCAGAAACTGCTGAAGTTAAAGAAGGCGATTCTAAATTAGCCTTCAAGATACAAGCACTGCAAGGGAATAAGCAATTCGCACAGCTTGATGCTTTATCCGCCAAAAGTGGAATGGCAGATCGCATGATGATAGCTGCTATGCAATCGGGTATCGGTTCAGATGAAGAAGCGACTACTGATGTATTAGCCCCAACCAATACACTTGCTTTTCAAGATTTAACGCGTATGCTGCAAACGGAGCAAGTTAAAGCAGCACAACCAATCACAGCTCAAAGCTTTGTACAAGACATGAGCCAATTGGTTATGAAGAATTTCAAGGTAGATGCGTTGAACGGTTTCTCAGAAGCTAATCTAACATTGTCACCAGAAAACTTGGGTCAAGTGAATGTAAAACTCACTATGCATAACGGTCAGCTTGTCGCTCATTTCGCAGCACAGACATTGCTTGGTAAAGAGATGCTAGAAGGTCAATTATCACAATTAAAGCTATCTTTACAAGGTCAAGGCTTGCAAGTTGAAAAACTTGAGGTAACTCAAAGCAGCAACTTACAATCAAGCATGTTTCAAGATCAAAGACAACAGCAATTCAGTCAGCAATTTGCACGTCAGAATAAGAGCAATTACAGTACTTTGGATGCTTTGCCTGAATCCTTTTCAGTCGAAATGGCGAATATGGCTAAAGCTAGCAAGGCTTACGGTAATGCGTTTAATGCAACAGCTTAATGCAACATAGTTTATACAGGAGGTGAAACCATGGCATCACCAATTGGTAATGTTAAGGATATTATTGCTCAGAATAGCCCAAGAGGTACAACAAAAGATGCTTCAAAAACACTAGGTAAAGATGATTTTTTGAAGATATTGATTACTCAGCTTCAACATCAAGATCCATCACAACCGCTTGAGGATAAAGAATTTATTGCTCAAATGGCACAGTTCACTTCACTTGAGCAGCTTTCAAACATGAATACAGAAATGAAAGCCTTACGTCAAACAATGGGACTTTCTCCTGCCTTCATTGGTAAAGAGATCAGTTGGTCCAAAACAGACTCGTTAGGCAATACAGTTGTAAACACAGGTATAGTGGATGCGTTAAAATATAAAGACGGTATTCAATATGCAAGTGTTGGAGGAGAGGAGGTTTCTCTGGATCAGATCGTTAAGGTAACGAACGCAACCGAAACCAAGTCCGAGACTGAAACTCCAGAGTAATGCCATGACCGAAAAAATTTCAATTGGGCAACTATACCCAACAACCGTAACACCTGCATCTCTGCGACAACCCAAAGCTAATTTAAATAAGGCTCTGCAGAATGGTCAGTCGTTTGATCAAATTTTCAAAGATAAAATGGTGCGATTTAGTCATCATGCAGAGCAAAGATTAGAACAACGAGGTATCCAGCTACAGCCAGAGCAACTGGCCAAGATTGAATCTGCCATTGATAAAGCTGCTGCTAAGGGTGCGAAGGACTCTTTAATCTTATTCAAAGATATGGCTTTCATTGTGAATGTTAAAAACCGCACAATTGTCACCGCTTTGGATAGCGCATCTATGCAGGATAACGTTTTCACTCAAATTGATAGTGCTGTAGTTATTACTTAAATCAATAGGCTGGACCTCATTATTGGAAGCCTAGGTTGTGGACCGAACGAAGCAACCGCCAATCAACAAGAATTTCAGATACCATACTTTAAAGGAGGACCCAAAATATATGTTAAGATCACTTTATTCAGGCGTTTCAGGTATGCGCGGTTTTCAAAACAAGCTTGACGTCATCGGTAATAATATTGCTAACGTCAACACAATTGGTTTTAAAATGGGCCGTGTAATGTTTAAAGATATTTTAAGCCAAACTGTTGGTGGAGTTACAGCACCAGGAGAAAACCAAGGTGGGGTAAATGCTAAGCAAGTTGGTTTAGGTGTTGCTATTGGCTCGATTGACACCATTCATACACCTGGTAGTGCACAAACAACCAATGTATCAACTGATTTACGTATTGATGGAGATGGATTCTTTGCCGTCAAAGCAAGTACTGATCAAGAAACACCGTATTTAACTAGAGCAGGTAATTTCACTATCGATGCCAACAGAGATCTCGTCACTTCTGACGGTATGTATGTTATGAATTTTGGGGGTACAGATAAAATAAGTTTACCAGTAGAAATAACTGCATTTACCATTGGACAAGATGGTCGAATTATTGGGATAGATAATAACGGAGCATCCACTATTACGGATTTTCAAATTGGGGTAGTTAAAATCACCAATCCTTCAGGTTTAGAGAAAATTGGCGGCAATTTATACCGTACTAACTCTAACTCGGATGTAAATCCAACACCAGATGTTGTAGCGCCCAACGATGCGGCATTAGGAACAGGTTCGATCGTTTCCGGCCAACTGGAAATGTCGAATGTTGACTTAACCTCTGAATTTACAGAAATGATTATTGCACAGCGTGGCTTTCAATCGAATTCGCGCATTATTACAACATCTGATGAAATTCTACAAGAAATTGTAAACTTGAAACACTAAGATTTAGTAATGGAATAACGGGGTGGATTGCTTCCACCCCGGCACTTTCATGATGGAGGGACTCTAATGCTTGCTCTAACTCGGTTGAATGGAAAACAGTTGATAGTAAATGCTTTACTCATCGAATCGATAGAAGAAACTCCGGACACCATGCTTACCTTAATTACGGGGAAAAAAATTATGGTTCTCGAGAAGGCACCTGATGTGGTAAGCTTAGTAGAATCTTATTTAAAGCGTATTGGCACGGTAAATGCAACAATTAAAAGTTTAGAAGTAAGGGAGGAATCATAGGTGTTTAAAAAATTACTACCGGTTATGATTGCAGTTCTTGTCGTAATCACCTTGATTCTGATTGCTACATATTTTTTATGGGATGTTTTCATGAATAAAGACAAAACAACAGATCCAGCTACTGAAGCGATAAGCTCAGTAAAACATGTTACACCTAAACCGCCTTCAGCTGCCAAAGTAAAATCATTAACGGTTACTTTGAAAGATATAACGACAAATCTCGCTACAAAAAATAAAATAATTGTTGTCGGATTTGCATTTGTTTTGGAGAATAAAGCGGCCATGCACGAATTTACTGATTTAGAAATAAAGGTTAAATCTGTGATTAATCAAACCTTAGCTGATTTAACTGTCGAGCAAGTGACAGGGTCTGCAGGGCAAGATACTTTAAAATCTACGCTAATGAATAAAATTAATGCTTTCATGGAAGAAGGCAAAGTAACAGAGATTAATATCCCTAATATCATAACCCAATAATGTCTTATTATTAATCTGTTTGAAGGGGGTGACTCTATTGGTTGACGTACTCTCGCAAAATGAGATTGATGCCCTGCTTGCGGCGCTATCATCTGGTGAGATGGATGCAGAAGAACTAAAAAAAGAAGAAACGCAAAAGAAAGTGCGGTCTTATGATTTTAAGAGGGCTACGAGATTCTCTAAAGATCATCTTCGCAGCTTGACGCGAATTCATGAGAATTTTGCTCGATTGTTGACCACTTATTTTTCTACGCAGCTAAGAACCTTCGTACAAATAAGCGTGGTACAAGTAGAGCAGCTGCCTTATGACGAGTTTATTCGTTCCATTCCGAAAATGACTATTTTGAATATTTTTGAAGCAGATCCGTTAGAAGGCAGAATGGTACTGGAAGTCCATCCCAATGTTGCTTATGCTATGTTGGATCGGCTATTAGGAGGTACGGGTGCCTCGCCAACTAAAATTAACGCATTGACTGAAATTGAGAATATCATTTTAGAGCGAATTTTTAGTAGAGCATTGGAAACCTTACAAGAAGCATGGAAGACTGTGGCTGATGTATTTCCGAGTTTAGAAGCTTTGGAAACTAACCCGCAATTCATGCAAATTGCTTCTGCTAATGACACAATTGCCTTGATATCTTTAAGTACCAAGATTGGCGACACAACAGGGATGATCAATTTATGTATTCCACATGTTGTGATTGAGCCGATTATGCCTAGATTATCTGTTCACCATATGTTTGTCACACATAAGAAAACCAAGACGGATGAAGAAACCGAGGCTTTGCAAAGCAGAGTAAACAAAGCAAAGCTGCCGATTATTGCAGAATTAGGGCATTCTTCCATATCGATCAGAGAATTCCTAGGTTTAGCAGTTGGTGATGTGATAAGTCTGGATAAGTCGGTTGATGAAGGGCTTCATGTCAAGGTCGGCGAGAAATTGAAATTTATCGGTAGTCCAGGCATCGTAAAAGGAAAAGTAGCTTTACAAATTAGTGAAATCGTGAGTGAAGGGGTGGAAGAAGATGACGAATAATAAGGATTATTTGTCTCAAGAGGAAATCGATGCTCTACTAAAGCAATCATCTGATGATCCAATGGATAGCCCATCTGGCACAGGAATTGACAATTACTTGTCTTCTTTAGAGCAAGATGCACTGGGTGAGATTGGTAATATTACTTTTGGTAGTGCTGCAACCGCACTTTCTACATTGTTAGGTAAGAAGGTTGATATCACTACACCTAAAGTCTCGATGATTACGCATGAAGAGCTGCAAGACGAATTTCCGATCCCACACGTAGCGGTTAATGTGAATTATGTGGATGGCTTTCACGGCATGAATCTGCTTGTGATCAAAACAAGAGATGCCCAAGTAATTGCAGATTTAATGATGGGTGGAGATGGCGCAGGACAGTTAGGTGAGCTGAGCGAAATTCATATTAGCGCAGTTCAAGAAGCAATGAACCAAATGATGGGTTCATCTGCTACGTCCATGTCAACCATATTTAATCGTTTTGTTAACATCTCACCGCCTGGAATTAATATACTTAACTTGGCGGGTGGAGAAGGTCAAGCTGAAATCCCTCAGGAAGATATTTTTATTAAGATATCCTTCCGTTTAATTATAGGTGATTTAATTGATTCAACCCTTATGCAGCTTTTACCGGTTTCTTTTGCAAGAGACATGGTTTCGATCTTAATGGGTGGCAGTGAAATGGTGGATGATCATATTGATGCGGTTCAACCTCCGAAGATTGATTATTCCATCCCAATGGACATACCAGCTGCGCAACCTCCTATGCAACAACCGATGTATGAGCAACCCATGTATGAGCAGCCGATGTACCAGCAACCGATGTATGAACAACCTATGTATCAGCAGCCTATGAATCCACAGCAGCCGATGTATCAGCAGCCTATGAACCAACAACAACCGATGTATCAGCAACCGATGAATCAACAGCAGCCCATGTATCAACAGCCGCCACAACAGTACGGGAACATGATGAATAATCGTAATGTGAATGTTCAACCTGTACAATTCAATAATTTAAATGCCGGCCCAGGAATGCAAGCAGATGAAACGAATTTAGGTCTGCTTTTGGACATTCCACTTAAGGTAACCGTTGAGCTAGGAAGAACTCAAAAAGTAATAAAGGACATTCTTGAGCTTTCTCAAGGTTCGATTATCGAACTGGACAAGCTTGCAGGGGAACCAGTTGACATCCTTGTCAACAACAAGCTCATTGCTAAAGGAGAAGTTGTTGTAATTGATGAAAACTTTGGGGTTCGTGTCACGGATATTATTAATCAGTGGGATCGGATTCAAAAGTTACAATAAATATATTCTAGGAGGATTGTTTACCGATGGCTAACCGAATTTTAATTGTAGACGATGCAGCATTTATGAGAATGATGATCCGTGATATTTTAACAAAAAATGGCTATGAAGTATGCGGAGAAGCCAATGATGGTGCACAAGCAATAGAGAAATTTAAAGAAGTTAAACCAGATTTAGTTACGATGGATATCACAATGCCAGAAATGGACGGAATTGCTGCACTTAAAGAAATTAAGAAGATTGATCCGCTTGCTAAAGTAGTCATGTGTTCTGCAATGGGTCAACAAGCGATGGTTATTGATGCTATTCAAGCAGGAGCAAAAGATTTTATTGTTAAGCCATTCCAACCTGATCGTGTTATTGAAGCAATCAAGAAGACATTGGGTTAATATCAAAGCCTAAGCGCCACACGAAAGGGATGTAAAGATTGAAAAAACTAAGTAAATCTCCATTCATTTTCATGTCTCTATTAGGTATTATTTTATCTTTTGGATTTGCCTCTTATAGCTTTGCCGCTATCGATGAACCAGACAATGACATAGGCAGCATTGGAAATATTGGCAGCAGTATCAAAATGGTAGGTTACGTGATATTCTGCCTTATTCTTATTATTGCTTTATTCTTTGTCATCATTAAAGTAATCTCCCAAAAGAATAAATTAATGATGTCAGGACGTTCCGTTAAACTAATTGGCGGAGTAGCGATTGGACAGAATAAAACCATTCAAGTTGTCGAAGTAGGTCATACCTTATATGTTGTAGGGGTAGGCGAGAATGTTCAGCTTATTTCCAAGGTTGAAGATGCCGAAGAAATTGAGTTTATTATCAATAATATGCAAATCCGTGGTAATATGGATTTTCCATCTCTTGGTAAATGGTTCAAAGGTTTAAAGGGCGAAAAGCATATTGAAGAAGAAGACTTATCCCCATCGTTCCAGCAGGTATTTCATGAGAAAATGGAACGGATTTCGAACCGCAAGCAACGTGTGGATGAATTGCTTCATAATGACAATGAATCAGATCGGTTGAATGATAAATGATGAAGAAGAAATTTTCAATATTACTCATTACTTTGTTTTTTTTGATGATTTCTGCTTCTGCTATTGCTACGGCCGCAGACGAACCTATCAACCCTGGCATTGATATAATACCTAGAATAAACATTAATATTGGCGGGAACGAAGGAGTGTCTGGTGCAACAAGCTCAACAGGCGCTTCTAGTACAATATCAATTATTTTGATGCTTACTGTTCTTAGTATTGCTCCTGCTATTCTAGTATTGATGACTAGTTTTACAAGAATTGTCATTGTTTTGAGCTTTGTTCGAACATCTTTGGGAACCCAACAAATGCCACCTAATCAAGTATTAATTGGTCTTGCCATGTTCATGACACTGTTTGTAATGTCACCGACTTTAGGCGATATTAACAAACAAGCACTTCAGCCCTATCTCAAGAATGAAATAAACCAAACGCAAGCATTACAAAATGCAGCACTGCCAATGAAGCGATTTATGGGTGCCCAAGTACGTGAAAAGGATTTAAAGCTTTTCCTTGATTATTCCAAAGCGGAACGGCCAACCGGAATTGAAGATACACCTCTTACTGCACTTATTCCAGCTTTTGCAATTGGTGAAATGAAACGAGCATTTGAGATGGGCTTTATGATATTTATCCCCTTTCTAGTGATTGATATGGTCATATCGAGTACTTTAATGGCTATGGGGATGATGATGCTGCCACCCGTCATGATATCTCTACCTTTCAAAATATTGCTATTTATTCTGGTCGATGGCTGGTACTTGATTGTAAAATCCTTATTATTAAGTTTTAGAGTCTGATATGAATAAAGAGGAGATCTATCATGACTTCCGAGTTTGTCATTAAGTTAGCGGGAGAAGCGGTATTTACGGTTCTCAAAGCCAGTGCACCTATGCTTGTCATTGCTTTAGTTGTTGGATTAATTATCAGTATTTTTCAAGCTACCACACAAATACAAGAGCAAACATTAGCATTTGTTCCGAAGATTGTAGCTGTGCTCTTTAGTATTTTGATCTTTGGACCTTGGATTCTAAGTACTTTAGTAGATTTTACTTATAATCTTCTCAATAACCTTTACAAATATGCTGGGTAAGGTGAGTTGATGGGGGTCATTCTGCAGTATTTGCCTAATTTGTTGCTGGTTTTTTGTCGAATTAGCTCGTTTTTTGTCGTAGCACCCGTATTCTCAGCTAAAAATGTACCGATGCAATTTAAAATTGGGTTAGCTTTTTTTATTTCATTGCTTGCTTTTTCGACGATTGATCAGAATGCTATGGTTTTTGATAGTGTTTATATTGTTGCTATGATGAAAGAAATAGTTATCGGACTTTTACTTGGTTTTGTTGCTTATCTCTTTTTCACAGTTGTACAAATTTCAGGTTCCTTTATAGACATGCAAATGGGGTTCAGTATGGCGAATATCATTGATCCTATGTCGGGTACACAAAGTCCGATACTAGGTAATTTGAAATTTATGCTTGCCGTCTTACTGTTTATCACATTTAATGGGGATCATTATTTTATACACGCGATTGTGGATAGTTATAGATGGGTACCTCTATCGAATGAGGCATTTGCTCACATATATAATGGTCAGGTATCTGAATTTTTGCTAATTTCGTTTGCTAAAGTGTTTGCGTTAGCTTTTCAAATGGCTGCTCCGATGATTGCAGCTTTATTCCTAATCGATGTTGGATTAGGTATCTTAGCAAGAACCGCACCACAGTTTAACATTTTTGTTATTGGCATGCCCCTAAAAGTTTTAGTTGGATTTATACTGTTAACATTATTGTTTCCAAGCTTTTTAAACTTATTTTCTGAATTGTTCACGATGATGTTTGGTGCAATGCAGAAGTTGTTGGAGCTATTAGGAAGCTAAGATACTTAGTTTTATTGTTTTAGGAGGTTGAGTAGTGCCGAAGTTTAGACTACAGCTTGATCTTCAGTTGTTTTCACAAGAAAAAACGGAATCTGCTACACCTAAGAAGAGACAAGAGGCCAGGAAGAAAGGTCAGGTTGCAAAAAGCAGTGAGCTGCCTGGTGCTTTTATTTTGTTATTTACCTTTTTGTCTTTTATGATGTTTGGTGCTTTTTTGAAAAAACACTTTTTCAATATATTTAATTTAACTTTCTCTGATTACCTGCTTTCTGATATTACGATCCCTAATGTAGTTACTTTATTCGGAAAACTTATGATTGAAGGCTTAATATTGCTCACACCTATTTTTTTCGTAACCATGCTCCTCGCCTTGATGGGAAATTATTTGCAAATCGGGTTATTGTTCACGGGTGATCCGCTTTTGATGAAGTTTAGTAAAATTAATCCATTAGAAGGAGCCAAGAAAATATTCGGGCTTCGTTCTATTGTAGAATTTTTAAAATCAATGCTAAAAGTTACCGTTGTTGGAGTTGTAGTTTACATAACTTTATCAGGTCAAATCAACCAAATTATGAAGTTGTCACACATATCTTTGGAAAATACGTTAAGCTTTGTAGCTTCTATTACTATAAGGCTTGGCATTACAATAGGTGCCATTTTAGTGGTGCTAGCTCTATTCGATTACATTTATCAAAAATATGAGCATGAAAAAAGCTTAAAGATGTCAAAGCAAGATATTAAAGATGAATATAAGAAGTCCGAGGGTGATCCCTTAATTAAAGGGAAAATCAAAGAAAGACAGCGTAAGCTTGCCATGCAGCGAATGATGCAGGAAATTCCTAATGCAGATGTGATCATTACCAACCCGACTCATTATGCGATTGCGCTTAAGTACAATGCTACTGCAATGGAAGCACCTAAAGTCATTGCCAAAGGTAAAGATTATTTAGCACTCAAGATCAGAGAGATTGCGAAATCGAACAATATTGTCATGATGGAAAACAAACCTTTAGCTCGGGCTTTGTACGATCAGGTTGAACTTGGTGAATCAATCCCGGCTGATTTATTTCAGGCTGTTGCAGAGGTTCTCGCCTATGTTTACAAGATTAAAGGTAAATCCAGTTAATAAGCAAAAATAGAAATAACAAAGGAGGAGCGTCAAGCAATGAAAATTAAGGATATCGTCATTTTAGTAAGTATCATTGGTATTGTCTTGATGATGGTAGTCCCCTTACCGATTTTACTGTTAGACGTTCTTCTTATTATTAATATCACATTAGCGTTAATTATTTTGCTGGTTTCTATGAATACCAAAGAAGCACTTGAATTCTCGATTTTCCCTTCTCTCTTGCTGATTACGACATTATTTCGATTAGCGCTGAACATTTCCACGACTCGGAATATTTTGGCGAAGCATGAGGCAGGGAATGTTGTTGCTACTTTTGGTTCCTTCGTTTCTGAAGGGAATATTGTTGTCGGACTCGTAGTATTTCTTATTCTTGTAATTGTGCAATTTATCGTAATTACTAAGGGTGCTGAACGTGTTGCTGAAGTAGGCGCTAGATTTACATTGGATGCAATGCCAGGTAAGCAAATGAGTATTGATGCGGATCTAAATTCCGGATTAATTAATGAGCAGCAAGCAAGAGAGCGACGTAGAAAGATTGAAAAAGAAGCCGATTTTTATGGTGCCATGGATGGTGCCAGTAAATTCGTAAAAGGCGATGCAATTGCAGGGATTATTATTCTAATCATCAATTTAATTGGTGGTTTGATTATTGGAATGACTCAAGCGGGTATGTCTTTTGGTGAAGCAAGCCGGACTTTCTCCGTTCTAACTATTGGAGATGGACTTGTTAGTCAAATTCCAGCGTTACTAATCTCAACTGCTGCAGGATTAATTGTGACAAGATCTGCGTCAGAAGGTAACTTAGCGTCTGATTTAACCACACAGCTTTTTTCTTATCCCAAACTACTGTATATCGTTTCAGGAACCATATTTTTATTGGGAACATTCACGCCTATATCGATCTTTACAACTTACCCTATTGCCATAATTCTCTATATAACAGCGAGAAAAATGCAATCCAACCTACAGCGTAAAGAGGTTGAAAATGTCCAGATGGAAGAAGAGCAGCAAATTGAGGAAGTTCGAAGTCCCGAGAGTGTTATAAGTCTCCTGCAAGTGGATCCAATCGAATTTGAATTTGGATATGGACTGATTCCATTGGCTGATATTCAGCAAGGCGGCGATTTGTTAGACAGAATTATCTTAATTCGTCGACAATGTGCCTTAGAATTGGGTGTAGTGGTACCTGTTATCCGAATTCGCGACAATATTCAACTAAAACCTAATGAATATATGATCAAAATTAAAGGAAATATGGTGGCTCGTGGTGAATTATTACTAAATCACTATTTAGCTATGAGTCCTGGAATTGATGATGATTCAATTTCGGGAATTGAAACAACAGAGCCTGCTTTTGGTCTGCCTGCTATTTGGATAGATGAAGCAATGAAAGAGAGAGCAGAGCTTTCCGGGTATACGGTTGTCGATCCGCCATCTGTAGTTGCGACACATTTAACGGAAGTGATTAAAAAGCACGCACATGAGTTGGTTGGACGCCAAGAAACGAAAACTTTGGTGGAAAGTGTCAAAGAATCTTATCCTGCGCTAGTAGACGATTTAATCCCAAGTATGCTGTCGATTGGTGACGTGCAGAAGGTGCTGTCGAAGCTGCTTAGAGAAAAAATTTCCGTACGTGACTTAGTTACCATTTTAGAGACGTTAGCTGATAATGGTGGTTATACTAAAGATCCGGAGATTCTAACGGAGTATGTAAGGCAGGCATTATCTCGTCAAATCACACAACAATATGCTTCATCAGGGGATTCCTTAAAGGTAATCACAGTAGGGCCTGCATTGGAGAAACGGATAGCTGAAGCTGTTCAGCAATCTGATCAAGGGTCATACCTTGCACTTGATCCATCCTCTTCACAAATGATCTACCATCGTTTAAACGAACAGGTGAATAAAGCGATTCAATCCGGTCAGCAGCCTGTTATTCTTACCTCACCAACGATACGCATGTATTTAAGACAACTACTTGAACGTACCATGCAAGACATTCCAGTTTTATCGTACAGTGAATTGGAACCAAGTGTTGAAATTCAAAGCATGGGAGTTGTGAATTTATGAGAGTAAAAAAATATATCGTGGATTCAATGCCTGACGCCTTGCAGAAAATTCGAAGTGACTTGGGAAAAGACGCTGTTATTCTGAATACTAAGGAAATCCGGATTGGTGGATTCTTGGGCTTATTCTCCAAAAAGAAAATAGAAGTGATTGCAGCGTTAGATACGCAAGCCAGCACTAATAAAGCAAAGCCTATTCTAAAACAAGAAATAAAAACACCAATTGCACAAGCTCAAGCTACAGCAGCAAGTGTTCTAGCTCAAATCAGCTCAGTAGCTGTTTTAGAGGAACCGTTGCCTTATGTGCCGGATGTTATCTTAAACCATATGCCTCCCATTGTTGTGGATAAATCAGTTGCCAAAGATGATACAGTGCTTACTGAGATTCGACAGATGAAAGAAATGATGAGTAAGCTTGCATCGCGATCACAATTTACAGCAGTAGAACGTCATCCTATACTTGCAGCCTTGGAAGAGCAGTTAATTGCACAGGAAGTAAGCCCATTAATTATTCAACAGGTTCTAGACCGCGTGGATGATGAACTCCTAAGCTCTGGTGATGAGTTAACGGCTAGCAATGTTCATGCAATTGCCAAAAACTATTTGTTGCATCTGATCAAAACCGATGCATCCAAATACATTGCTGCTGACACGAAAGTCGTACATTTTGTTGGACCAACAGGTGTTGGGAAAACTACTACCATTGCCAAAATTGCTGCAGAGCAAGTTCTGAAGCATCACCGTAAGGTTGGTTTTATTACATCAGATACATATCGAATAGCAGCAGTCGAACAATTAAAAACATATGCAACCATATTGAACATTCCGCTTGAAGTTGTTTTTTCACCTCAGGATTTGAATAAGGCTTTTGCTCAGCTTAAAGATCGCGATCTAATCTTTATGGATACGGCTGGTCGCAATTTCCGGAATGAAATGTATGTATCCGAATTACATGCACTTTTACAAGGCAGAGGCAAGAGTGAAACCTTTCTCGTTTTAAGTCTAACAACTAAATATAAAGATATGAAAGTAATTACAGACAACTTTTCAAAGTTCAATTTGGATAAAGTGTTATTCACAAAAATGGATGAAACGGACTCTTATGGTTCGATTGTTAATTTACTGAATGACTTTCCACTAAAACTTTCTTACGTAACTAACGGCCAAAACGTTCCAGACGATATTACAGTGGCTGATGAGCATGCAATCATAAGCCTGATTATGGGGGCTACCAGCGATGAATGATCAGGCACAAAGCTTACGGAATTTGGTCCAATCGCAGAATGAAACTCAAACACGAACAACAAAGGTTATCACAGTCACAAGTGGAAAAGGTGGGGTTGGAAAGTCGAATTTCACCCTTAATTTTGCCCTTACTTTACAGACCAAAGGTTATAAAGTGCTGGTGTTCGATGCTGATATTGGTTTAGCCAATATTGATGTATTAATGGGGATTTCGCCTAAATTTAATTTATATCACCTGCTTAAGCGTGAGAAGACAATATGGGAAATTATTCATAAAGGCTATCACGATTTAGAATTTATAGCAGGAGGCTCTGGATTTACGGATTTATTGCGATTGACTGAGCAGGAGCTGGATTATTTTGCAGAACAAGTAGGCCAGCTTAATGGTCATGTTGATTTTATAATCTTTGATACCGGTGCAGGCTTATCTAAGGAAACGCTTAAATTTATCTTAGCCGCACAGGAAACGATAGTCGTCACTACACCTGAACCAACCTCTATTACAGATGCTTATGCGATCATCAAGATGGTGCACAATATGGATTATAAGGTCCCATTCCGTCTAGTAATTAATCGCGTAACAGATGATAAAGAGGGACAATACACAGCTGATAAAATCAGTCTTGTAGCTAGAAAATTCTTACAGATTGAAATTCCAACATTGGGTTATGTACCTGACGATAGCTTTGTTTCCAAAGCAGTAAAAAGGCAAATTCCTTTTACGATAGCGTTTCCCAACAGCAATGCTTCAAGAAGCATTAAAGAGTTAGCGGATCATTTCATCAAAGGTCAAAACATAACAGAAGTTGAAACTCAGGTTTCAGGTGTAAAAGGTTTTTTAAGTAAAATGATTAAACTGCTTAAATAAAGTGAATTTTCCTAACAATTTAGCTATTACATCATGAAGGAGGGGAAAGCGCATGCCACCCTATCAGGTACTTGTTGTTGATGATTCAATATTTATGCGAAAGCTCATTTCCGATTTAATCTCAGAAAACCCGCTTTACACTGTGATAGCAACAGCAAAGAATGGTAGAGATGCTGTTGAGAAAACCAAGCTGCATAAGCCAGATGTTGTTACCATGGATGTAGAAATGCCAGAAATGGATGGTTTACAAGCTTTAAAAATCATTATGATAGAATCCCCTACACCGGTCATAATGCTGAGTAATTTAACGAAAGCAGGGGCCAATGAAACGATTCAAGCCCTAGAGTGGGGTGCTGTGGATTTTGTTAAGAAGCCTTCAGGGTCTATCTCTTTGGACTTACATAAAGTCAAACAGTTGCTTTTTGAGAAGCTTGATATCGCGGTACATTCAAAAGTGAAGAATAACGTTATTCAACCTAGTATCTTGGAACGTAAACCGACGTCAGTCAATAGGTCCATACACAAAGGCTTCAATCAAATTGTTGCTCTTGGTACTTCTACAGGAGGACCGAGAGCCTTGCAGCAGGTGATAAGCATGATTCCAGAAGCTTTCCCTGCACCTATTGTCATAGTGCAACATATGCCGCCTAATTTTACAAAGTCCTTGGCACAAAGATTGGATGCGATTTCGAATATTCGTGTGGTTGAAGCTGAAGACGGCATGCCTTTAGAAGCAAGTACGGCATACATCGCACCTGGTGGATTCCATATGACCATTTATAAAGATGGCTTGAAAAACTTTTGTTTACGTACTTCTAAGGAAGATCCGCGTTCTGGACATCGACCTTCAGTAGATATGATGTTTGAATCATTGATTCCTTTTACAGAGCTTAAGAAATATGTGGTGTTGATGACGGGAATGGGAAGTGATGGAGCCAAAGGGATGCTAGCTTTAAAAAGAGCAGGAGCCGTATCAACCATTGCGGAGTCCGAAGAAACTTGTATAGTGTACGGCATGCCTAGGGCAGCGGTAGAGCTACTTTGTGTAGATCATATCCTGCCACAACAAAAAATTGCTGAGCAATTGATTTTAGATATTGTGAAATAGCGGCATATATTGAAACTTTACGGAGGTGTATGCAATTGGAATTAAATCAATACCTTTCCATGTTTATTGAAGAATCAAAAGAGCATTTGCAAGCATTGAATGATAACCTGATGAATTTGGAGCAAAATCCAAATGATATTGCGATCGTTCACAACATTTTTCGTTCCGCGCATACGTTAAAAGGCATGTCCGCTACAATGGGTTATGAGGATATTGCTTCACTCACGCATCAAATGGAGAATGTACTGGATTTATTGCGTAACCTTAAGCTGCAGATGGATGCGGTGATTTTTGATTGCTTATTTAAGAGTACGGATGCATTAGAAGCCATGGTAGAGGATATTGTGCAAGGTGGAACTGGACGAGCGGATGTTTCGTTAATTGTGACGAATTTGAAGGCTATCGTTGCCGGTGATCATTTGAAACAAACTGCTTCTACAGTGGCTGTAGCCAAGGAAACTATTCCAGCTACAATTATCGATGAGTTTCAATACTCCGTAATGGAGCAGGCATTAGCTTCTGGACATCAAGTTTTTTATGTGGAAGTGGCTGTACGTGATGATTGTGTCTTGAAAGCAGCGAGAGCTTATATGGTTTTTGATGTTTTTGAAAGAAACGGTGAAGTTGTTAAATCGACTCCTTCTGTTCAAGAAATTGAACAAGAGAAATTTGAAAAGGTTTTCTCCGTCTATTTCATCTCTAGTATCTCACAAGAAATACTTGAAAAAAGCATTTCTAATGTTTCTGAGATTGAAAGTGTCAGCGTTGTTCCTATTGATAGTGAAAGCTTGAAGATGGTTACTAGAGAGAACTTTAATGCAGCAAATGAAATTGCGGCAACTGCAGCTCCAGAAAATGTATCCATTGCAGCACCTAGCCCTAACACGGCAGCTCTTAAAGATACATCTGGTCAACAAGCAGCTCCAGCTAATGTGCCCGTATCCAATCGAACGATACGAGTGGATATAGAACGATTGGATTCCTTAATGAATCTATTTAGTGAGCTATTGATTGATCGAGTACGTTTAGAGCAGCTTGCTAGTGAAATTCGTCGTAATGATTTAATCGAAACCGTTGAACATATATCTCGCGTAAGTAGTGATCTTCAGAACATCGTCTTAAAATTACGCATGGTACCTGTTGATACCGTGTTTAATCGTTTTCCAAGAATGATTCGTGATATTGCTAAATCATTAGATAAAAAAGTCGACTTAGTCATTACAGGTGCAGATACAGAGTTGGATAGAACCGTTATTGATGAGATTGGTGATCCATTGGTTCATCTATTGCGAAATGCAGTAGATCATGGAGTTGAGCCAATCACGGATCGAATTGCAGCTGGGAAAACAGAGACAGGAACCATTAATCTGCGAGCCTTCCATAGTGGGAATCACGTATTTATTGAGATCGAAGAGGATGGCAGAGGCATTAATCGTGAAAAAGTCCTAAAGACAGCGATTAAGAATGGGATTGTTGCCGCTGATCAAGCTAGTAAAATGACAGATGAAGATGTTTATCAGCTCTTGTTCGCATCTGGTTTCAGTACAGCAGACAAAATATCAGACATTTCTGGTCGCGGTGTTGGTTTAGATGTTGTGAAGACGAAGATCCATTCGTTAGGTGGACATGTAACCATAGAGTCGAAGCTAGGAGCAGGAACTAAATTTTCTGTACAGCTGCCACTGACTTTATCCATAATATCAGCAATGCTATTGCGTGTTGAGAATGAGAAGTATGCAATTCCACTCAGTTCAATAGTTGAAACGGCTGTGATCCAGAATGATAAGATTCGTACCATTCATGGGAATTTATTCGTGAATTTCCGCAGCAATGTAATTCCGTTAATATCTTTAACGAAATTTTTTGAGATACCTGCTGATCCTAATTTTGTTAGCAATGAAACAGAGATTGTTGTTATCAAAAAAGGCGAAAAACTAGCCGCACTAATCGTCAATGAATTCATTGGCCAGCAAGAAATTGTTTTGAAGACATTAGGTAAATATTTGGCCAATGTTGTTGCCATATCTGGGGCTACGATATTAGGAGATGGACAAGTCGCCTTAATTATCGATACGAACGCTTTGATTAAATAGCACTTATTTTACTTTATGGAGGTACATGATATGGGCGAAGAGGTAAAAGTCATTGTTTTTGCATTAGGTAAAGAAGAATATGGGGTTGAAGTTGAAAAAGTTAGAACAATTGAAAGAATGCAGCCGATTACTCGCGTTCCCAAAACGCTGCCTTTTATCAAAGGTGTAATTAACTTAAGAGGTATCGTAATTCCAATTATTGACTTAAGAGAACGATTTGGAATGCAAGGGAAAGAATATACAGAGAACACGCGTATTATCATCGTAGCTGCTAATGAATTGGAAGTTGGTTTAATCGTAGATTCAGCGAATGATGTTATCGATGTGGATTCGGATACGATTAATGATCCACCTGAGATAGTAGGCGGAATTAGAGCCAAATACTTACGTGGGGTTGCTAGAGTGACAGAAGAACGTTTGTTGGTGCTTCTAAACTTAGGTGAAGTATTAAGTAAAAGCGAAATTATTCAATTAGAGAATATTGAGGAGTAAAACAACGTGAGCGAACTTAAACCATTTGCCGATTTTCATATGGATGTTCTTAAAGAAGTGGGTAATATCGGCGCAGGCCATGCAGCTACCGCTTTATCTAGACTGCTTGATAAGCCAGTGGATATGCTCGTGCCAACCGTAAGAATGGTTCCATTTGAGGAAATCTCCAATAGTGTGGGAGGCTCAGAGCAGGTTGTTATTGCTATTTTCTTAAGAGTAGAAGGAGAAACACCTGGTAATATCTTTTTTATTCTAAGTCAAGAGTCTGCCAAAAAAATGCTGAGAAACCTGGTAGGGATAGAAGTCGAAAACGAAGATAGCTACTCAGAGATGGAAATATCAGCATTGAATGAAATCGGCAATATTCTAGCAGGCTCCTATTTAACCTCTCTTGCAGATTTCACTAATCTTTATATGGTTCCTACCGTCCCCTCTTTGGCTATAGATATGGCAGGTGCAATTCTGAGCTATGGTTTATTGCAATATGGGGAAATGGGGGATCATGCTCTCTTTATTGATACCAAATTTTTGGATGGCACGGATGAAATCGAAGGGCATTTCTTTTTAATCCCTGACCCAGAATCCTTTCAAAAAATATTCTTAGCTTTAGGAGTATCCCCACAATGATTCAAGACAATTTTATAAAAGTTGCTATGGCTGACCTAAAGGTTGTTAATTTAACTGGTATCTTAAAAACAACTGGTTTAGGCTCTTGTGTGGGAGTTACTTTGTACGATGCCAAAGCTAAGGTTGCAGGCATGGCGCACGTTATGCTGCCTTCATCTGAAATAGCCAAAGAAGGTACGCTAAATGTAGCCAAATATGCAGATACGGCTATTCCGGATATGATTGAAAAAATGAAAGCACTTGGAGCAAATGTATCTCGATTAGAAGCGAAAATGGCTGGTGGAGCACAAATGTTCGCTTTTTCCAGTCAAAGTGATACGATGAGAATTGGTCCGCGGAATGCGGAATCCTGCAAAGAAATGCTGAAAAAATTTGCGATACCATTAAAAGCTGAAGATACGGGTGGAAGCTATGGAAGAACTATTGAGTTTAATTGCGAAACAGGAATGCTTCTTATTCGAAGTGTCCAACATGGAATTAAGGAATTATAAGCGATGATTGGCACCATTCTATGGAATGTAGTGTTAGGAGTATTTGGTTTTATTCTTAGTTTTATTATTTCAATTCCGAATAATATTTTTACTACAGCCCTTAAAAACGGGATCTATAGCGGTATTATTCTTTTCTTAGTCGCATTCCTGTTTAGATGGATTTTTGGAACGCTGTTATTGACAGCTCCAGGGGAAACGCACATTGGTAATAAATTTGATCTGATTACACCTGATGAGTCGGATGAAATTCACCAGCTTATACGGAATGATAAGGAAAAAGAAGCAGAGTCATCTGAGTTTATTCCTTTAAACCCACCTAAATTAGTTTCAAAACGTGTCTTAGAGCCTGAGGAAATGGTAAAGGCAATTCGCCATATGTCAGAAGATTAAGGATGGTGATCGTTCATGATTGCTCCAAAGCAATCTCATTTATCCAATATGGATTTGTGGAAGCAGTGGAAAGAAGAAGAATTGATCGAGGCAAAGAAATCTTTAATAGAATACTATATTCCTTTAGTAGACTTTGTATCTAATCGCTTAGCAATAGG
Source organism: Paenibacillus psychroresistens (assembly GCF_009728935.1). Lineage (GTDB taxonomy): Bacteria > Bacillota > Bacilli > Paenibacillales > NBRC-103111 > Paenibacillus_AC > Paenibacillus_AC psychroresistens. Next base: position 3,555,815 of record NZ_CP034235.1, read on the forward strand.
CCTGCCCAAAAATATATTCAAAGAAGATTTGGTCAGTTATGGTATAATGGGCTTAATTGATGCTATAGAAAAGTTTGATTATCAACGAGGGCTGCAATTTGAAACCTATGCTTCCTGGCGAATTCGTGGTGCCATTATTGATGGGCTTCGGCAAGGTGATTGGGTACCTCGTTCTGTTAGAGAAAAAGCAAAAAAAATAGAAGACGCCTATCAGAAGCTGGAGCAAAAACACCTGCGTTCTGTAACGGATGTTGAAATTAGTCAATTTTTACAAATATCAGAAGCTGAATTCCAACAAATGGTTCAGGATGTGGCGATCACTACGATTTGTTCGATTGATGAACCTATTCGTGAAGAAGAGTCGGAAACTAGATTATCACTGCTCATTGATGAGAAAGCTAAAAATCCTGAACATAAAGTCAATGAATTTTTCTTGAAAGAAACCTTGGAAAAGGCCATCGAACGCTTAACTGAAAAAGAACGAATAGTTGTTTCGCTTTTTTACTTTGACGAATTGTCATTAAGTGAAATTGCGGAAGTGATGTCATTGTCACCTTCTCGTATTTCCCAATTACATTCTAAAGCTATTCTTAGATTAAAAGGAACGTTAGGTAGAATGAAAATCCAATTATTTAATGAGCAATAAAGCGGAAGGAAAGTGAATTAATATGAGCGACCAAACTTTTCCACTTGATTTTTATATCAATGTAACGGTATCTAATGATAAATTGACCGCTACTATTCATTTCACTAATTGCGATGAAGATTTTAAATGTTCCAAAGCGCAGCTGGATGCTGTGCTTAAAACAAACTTTATAATTTATGGTGTCCAACACGAAGTATTAAATAACATTGCTAATAATCCGCATCAATATCTTAAATCGAAGACAATAGTTGCTTCTGGGGATACGCCTGTTGAAGGTGAAAGCGGTTATATAAACTTTTTATTCGAATTAAAACGCAAGGGCAAAAAACCATTGGAAATGGAAGACGGTACAGTTGATTATAAAGAAGTAGCAAACATCAACAATGTACGTAAAGGCGAGTTAATTGCTGAACGAATTGTCGCTAAAGATGGAATTAATGGCAAGGCAGTTACAGGTGAAGTGTTATTCGCAAAAACAGGCAAGGAAGATCGCTTCAAAATAGGTAAAAATGTCGTTATGGATGCTGATAAAGTTTTCTTATTTGCTGCCATTGACGGGATGGTTGTCTCTACAGATCGTGAAAAAATCAATGTTTTTCCAATTTTCGAAGTAAATGGCGATGTTGATTATAACACTGGCAATATAGATTTTGTAGGTACCATTGTCATTCGTGGCAACGTTAGATCAGGATTCAAGGTGAAAGCAGATGGAGATATTCGGATCATTGGCAGTGTGGAGGGTGCAGAACTAGATGCTGCAGGCTCAATTGAAATTAGCGCCGGTATTATTGGTCAGAACAAAGGTCTTGTTAAAGCAGGCAAGAATGTTAAAACGGCATTTATCCAGGATGGGATTGTTGAAGCAGGCGAAGATGTGCTTGTATCTCAGAGCATTATGCATTCCACGATTCGTGCTGGTAAAGATGTGATCTGCCAAGGTGTTAAAGGGCTAATTGTTGGTGGAATGATTCAAGCAGGGGAAAAAGTAGCTGCCAGAACCATTGGAAATTCTATGGCTACCAATACCGTTATTGAGGTTGGCGTACTGCCTGAATTACGCAATGAAATGCTTCAATTGAGAGGTCAATTGAGAGTACATATGGAAACTTTGGAGAAGACGGATAAAGCACTTGGAATGCTAGATCAAATGGCAGCGGCCGGATTGTTATCACCTGAAAAAGTCTCGATGAAAATTAGGTTGGCGAACTCTAAGAAACAGACCATAGATGAACAAAATCAATGCAAGGATCGTGTCCTTGAAATAGAGAAGTCGTTAGAGGATACAGAAAAAGCACGAGTAGAGGTAGCTTCCATGATGTATGGGGGAACCAAGATAGTAATCGGCAGGTATACCAAGTTTATTAAAGACCCCATTTCAAGAGTCTATTTTAGATTATTAGATGGCGATATTGTAATGATGACCATACGCTAAGTAAAGAGGCGATCCTATGAGTTTCAAAGCTATCGACATGCAAATTGCTGTTCAGAAAAGCACGGAAACAGGCATGAAGCAGAATCAGCTGATGCATAAGCCTGTTCTGGATCAAGCCATGTTAGCTACAACACTCGAGAGAGGTGCTGAATCTTCACGGCAAAAGAGTAGTAAAGTGGATGAGTCCGTTAACCACGTAATACGTGATGATGAAGAAAATGGCAAAAACAGAATGTTGAAGCAGACTAAAAAGAAACAAGTTAAAGCCGCGGAGACTATGGAGGGATCACGGTCTTCTGTTAGTGGAGGGCATCCCTATAAAGGTAAACATATTGATTTCTCATTATAAATTGTTTCAGTAAATTAAGAAGGTGATCGCAATGTATGAACCCTGGATATTAGTAGTATTGCTTGGTCTGGTATGTATAGTCATTTCTTTTTTTGCGCCTAGATCGGTCACGAATGATAACGCAAATATGGTTAAAGAAATCGAAGATACTATGGAGCATTTTGCAAACGAAATTGAAGAAGAGAATAATCAACTTCTCCAATCCGTTGCTCAAATTAAAACGGATCATGAACAACAAATGAATCGTCTTATAGCTAAAGTAGATCAATTAGAAAAGCAAAATTATGATCTTTCCAGTGAAATAAAGAGCATCGTCTTAAATAAATGGCATGAGCAGAACAAGCAGCCTACAAGAGATCAGTCTGAAGAAGTGACTCCTGTAATAGTAAAAGAAGTTTTGCCTATGCAGATGAAAGAGCGTTATTCGGAGCTTTTTTCCTTACATGAACAAGGAAAGGCTGTTGAATATATAGCTAAAAAATTGAATTTGAATAAAGGCGAAGTCCAGTTGATTATTCAGCTTGCGAAGCAGGAGGAACAAAATCGTGTTTAAAAATAAAGGATTCCTGTACGGGTTAGGGCTAGGCCTGATCTTGGGGGCGGGTCTTTTGCAATTAATGAATTTTTCTGTAATGGATGACAAGACGATTAACAATGAAATTCAAAGCCCGTCGCCATCTATTTCGCCTTCTGTAGTACCAACGGCCTCCCTAGCACCTTTCTCAACCATTAAACCAACTAAACCAACAGAAACTACAGATATTCCAGCTGCACCAAGCTCAACTCCAACAACAATTCCCGTAGAAACTCCAGCCGCATCTAAAACAGATGAGCCAGCTGTCCCTACTACAGCTCCAGCAGCAACTATTGTAGATCCTTCTGGTACGTCTGTGATCATTGAAAATGGAATGACCTCATCAGAGGTTTCGAGCTTATTATTCGAAAAGGGGATTATTGAGGACAAAAAAGCATTTGATAATGCGCTTAGTCAACTCAAGCTAGATCGGATCATTCGGATTGGTACATTCACATTTCTCCCCGATGAGAAGGACGAAGATATCATTAATAAAATAACGACTCGTAAATAAAGCTTCATTCTTTCAATAGGACACTAAGGTTAATCACTTTTAAAAAGACGTTTTTAAACTTGCATCAGAACTATCAATTATGATATAGTAATTGACGGTGTTATCACACACGCTATTCAATTCAGGTAAGGGTGCTTTCTATGAAAGTCTTATGTTGAAGGTGCGACTAGCGGAGGTAAACAAAAAAAACCAAAACATGAGGAGGAAAGAAGATGGCAGTAATCTCCATGAAGCAGCTATTGGAAGCCGGAGTACACTTCGGTCACCAAACGCGTCGCTGGAACCCGAAAATGGATCGTTACATCTTCACAGAAAGAAACGGTATTTATATCATTGACCTACAAAAAACGGTCAAGAAGGTTGACGAGGCTTACAACTTTGTAAAATCCGTCGGTGCCGACAATGGAACGATTTTGTTCGTAGGAACAAAAAAGCAAGCTCAGGATTCAGTTGCTGAAGAAGCAGCACGTTGTGGAATGTTCTATATCAACCAACGTTGGTTGGGCGGTACTTTAACAAACTTCCAAACGATTCAAAAGCGTATTGACCGTTTGCATCAATTAGAGAAATGGGAAGTTGATGGAACATTCGAAGTACTTCCTAAGAAAGAAGTAATCATTCTTCGTAAAGAAAAAGATCGTCTAGAGAAGTTTTTAGGCGGAATTAAAGGCATGAAAGGTTTACCAAGCGCATTGTTCATTATTGATCCGCGTAAAGAGCGTATTGCAGTAGCAGAAGCTCGCAAATTAGGTATTCCAATCGTGGGCATTGTTGATACAAACTGCGATCCGGATGAAATCGATTATGTCATTCCTGGTAATGATGATGCGATTCGTGCCGTAAAGCTTTTGACTGCAAAAATGGCTGATGCTATTATTGAAGGTCGCCAAGGCGAACAAACAACTGCTTAATCATATAGCAAACACAAAAGGGTGGGTTGATGGTGTAGTAACCCATCACCACTCTTTTTTTAAGATTACGAAATTTTTTTTACAAAAACTCAGATGATGCTTACGAAGAAAGTTATTATACAAAAACTCTAAGGAGGAATTATAAATGGCAGTAACAGCAGCAATGGTTAAAGAGGTTCGTGAAAGAACTGGAGCAGGAATGCTTGATTGTAAAAAAGCACTAGATGAAGTAAATGGTGATATTGAGAAAGCATTAGATTTGCTTCGTGAAAAAGGTTTGTCCGCGGCTGCTAATAAAGCTGGACGGATTGCAACTGAAGGCGCAGTAGGTTCTTATATTCATGCAGGCGGACGAATTGGTGTGCTAGTTGAAGTTAACTGTGAAACTGATTTTGTAGCTAACACGGATGAATTTAAAGCGTTTGTTAAAGATATTGCTATGCAAATTTCAGCTTCTAACCCACGTTATGTGAGAAGAGAAGAAGTACCTCAGGAAGATTTGGATAAAGAACGCGAAATCTTGAGAGCACAAGCTCTAAACGAAGGCAAACCAGAGAAAATTGTTGAGAAAATGGTCGATGGCCGCATTTCCAAATATTACGAAGAATTTTGTTTAATGGAGCAATCATTTATTAAAGATCCCGATAAAACTATCGCATCTTTGTTGAATGAAAAAATCGGTAAAATTGGCGAAAACATTACCATTCGTCGTTTCCAACGCTTCGAACTAGGCGAAGGACTTGAGAAAAAAGTAGATAATTTTGTCGAAGAAGTTATGGCACAAACACAAAAATAAACAAACAAGCTGAAACTATGTTGGAACACCTATGTGTTCCTTCTTTTTTAAGCTTTAGTAACGGGAGGAATTAAAATGGAACAACCCAAATACAGACGTATCGTACTCAAATTAAGCGGGGAAGCTCTTGCAGGTCAATTGGGATATGGAATTGATTCGCAGACCATTGTATCCATTGCGGAGCAAGTTAAGAAAGTCCACGAATTAAACATTGAAATCGCGATCGTAGTCGGTGGCGGTAATATCTGGCGCGGCATTGCAGGCAGTGCTAAAGGAATAGATCGGGCTACTGCAGATTATATGGGAATGCTAGCTACTGTAATGAATTCACTTGCATTACAAGATGCATTAGAGAATGTTGGCGTACCTACACGTGTACAGAGCTCAATTACCATGCAGCAGGTCGCAGAGCCCTACATAAGAAGAAGAGCCATGCGGCATCTTGAAAAGGGCAGAGTCGTTATTTTCGCGGCTGGCACAGGCAATCCTTACTTCTCAACAGATACAACTGCAGCACTTCGGGCAGCTGAAATTGAAGCCGAAGTCATCCTAATGGCTAAGAACAAAGTGGATGGTGTTTATTCCGCCGATCCTTCCAAAGATCCGACAGCAGTGAAGTTTGAAACGTTAACTTATATGGACATGCTGAATAAGAATTTAGGCGTCATGGATGCAACAGCCGCTTCACTTTGTATGGATAACAATATTCCACTAATTGTTTTTTCAATCACAGAAGAGGGCAATATTAGACGTGTTGTGCTTGGTGAACAAATCGGTACTATTATCAGAGGGAGTGTATCCTAATGCCACTGGCAATTAAAAAAGACTTAGAAGAACGTATGGAAAAAGCGATCGTTTCATTAAAAAAAGAATTAGCTTCTTTTCGTGCAGGCCGTGCTTCATCTGCGCTTTTGGATCGGATTCAAGTTGAATATTACGGCGCACTAACACCTGTGACACAGCTAGCTAATATCAATACACCAGACTCACGCACTTTGCTGATTCAACCTTGGGATAAGTCGTCTATGGGAGCCATTGAAAAAGCAATTCTGAAATCTGATTTGGGTTTAAATCCTTCCAATGATGGGATCGCAATTCGCATTAGCATTCCTGCTTTAACCGAGGAAAGACGTGCAGATTTAGTGAAATTAACAAAACGTTCGGGTGAAGAGGCAAAAGTGGCTATTCGTAACATTCGTCGTGATGCTAATGATGCTATCAAGAAATTAGAAAAAGCGGGCATATCTGAGGATGAGTCCAGAGGTCATCAAGAGGATATCCAAAAAACTACGGACAAATATATTGTAGAAGTAGATAGGACCTTAGTTACCAAAGAAAAAGAAATAATGGAAGTGTAACCACACGATGATGGACTGGATAAAAGGGCTGGGTAAAAAAAAATCCGTGAGCTTACAATCGGAAATATCGGTGCATAAGGTACCTCATCATGTTGCCATTATCATGGATGGTAATGGGCGCTGGGCTAAAAAACGAGGTTTGCCGCGTATTGCCGGTCATCATTCTGGGATGAAAGCTGTTAAGAGAATAACCATTGCTGCTGACGAAATAGGTGTTAAAATTTTGACCTTATACGCCTTCTCCACAGAGAATTGGTCTCGTCCACGCGATGAGGTTGATTATTTGATGAAGCTTCCGCAGCAATTTTTATTACTTGAACTAAACGAGCTTATTGAGAAGAACGTTCAAGTTCGCGTCATTGGATGGCGAGAAGGTCTCCCTGAGTACACTCTTGAAGCATTGGATGAAGCGGTAGATAGAACGAAAAACAATACCGGGCTTATCCTTAACTTTGCTTTGAATTATGGCAGTCGCAAAGAAATGCTCGAAGGCATGAAACGAGTGACTGTGGATATTCAAGCGGGTAAAGTCCATTTAGAGCAGCTCGATGAGGAAATGTTCTCCAGTTATTTACAGACCGACGAGCTGCCAGATCCGGATTTATTAATCCGAACAAGTGGTGAGCAGCGTTTAAGCAATTTTATGCTTTGGCAGCTGGCTTACACGGAATTATATTTTACAGCTTGTTATTGGCCGGATTTTTCCAAAGAGCATTTTTTTGAAGCCATCGAACAATACCAGCAGCGTATTCGTAGATATGGTGGTCTGTAAGTTTTTATGATGGAGGAATGAAGTTGAAGCAGCGCTTAGTTACTGGACTTATCGCAGGCGTTTTTTTTCTAGGAGTATTAATTCTCGGAGGCTATTTGTTTACCGCACTTATTATGGGACTCGCCGTAATTGGTTTTGATGAATACATGAGAATGCTTAAATTGAAAGAAAGCCGAATCCTCTATCTTCTGGGGCTAATCGGTGTGATTATCATTGGTGTTCCATGGCATCAATTTGGAATCGAACAAATACTTTCATGGGAAAAGATCATCTGGATGTTTATGTTATTATTCTTATTCACTACTGTTGTTACAAAGAATAAAGTATCGTTAAATCAAGCAGGATTAGTCTTTATTGGTATTGTCTATTTGGGCTTAGGCTTTCATTATATTATGGAAACACGATTGTTGGATTCAAATGGGTTATTCTGGACTTCACTTGTGCTAATTGGCATATGGTCTGCAGACTCAGGAGCTTATTTTGGCGGCGTACTGTTTGGTAAGCATTTATTATGGCCTGCAATCAGTCCTAAGAAGACATATGAAGGTGCAGTGGGCGGTATTATTTTAGCTGTTATTGTGAGTTTAATATTCTCCTATTTTAAGCCGGAGTTATTGTCGATACGTGATGCTATTATCTTAGGAGTTGTCATTGCGATAATTGGACAAGTCGGTGATTTTATCCAATCAGCCTATAAACGTACCTACGGGATTAAAGATACAGGAGCGTTATTACCTGGTCACGGCGGCGTGTTAGATCGAGTGGATAGCTGGCTGATTGTATTTCCCTTCGTTCATTTTTTAGGATTAATTCCGCATTTATAAGGCTTGGGAGGCAATATGATAAAAAGAATCAGCATTCTAGGATCTACTGGATCCATTGGGACGCAAACACTAGATGTCATTGCACATGATAGGGAAAGCTATCAGGTTGAAGCACTTTCAGCAGGCTCGAATGTTTCGTTATTACTGGAACAAATCAAACAATTTCAGCCTAAAAAAGTATCGGTAGCAACAAAAGCATTAGCTGATGAAGTATCGTCTTACATAACAGGGGCAACCGAGGTTTTCTATGGTGAAGCTGGACTAATTGAGATTGCAGCATCAACGGATGCTGATTTTGTTGTTTCTGCGCTAGTGGGAAGCCAAGGGTTAAGGCCGACCTTAGCAGCCATTGCAGCAGGCAAAAATATTGGACTAGCTAATAAAGAAACTTTGATTACAGCAGGCCATTTGGTGACTGAGAAGGTACTTAAACATGGAGTTTCGCTGATTCCCATTGATAGTGAGCATTCGGCTATATTTCAATGCTTGAATGGAGAAAAACGAGCTCAGCTATCGAAGATAATTATTACGGCATCGGGTGGCTCGTTTCGGGATAGAAGCCGTGAGCAATTAAAAGATGTTACCGTAGCAGAAGCGCTGCGACATCCCAATTGGGCTATGGGAGCAAAAATTACAATTGATTCAGCCACTATGGTCAATAAAGGACTAGAAGTTATGGAGGCACATTGGTTATTTCAGCTTCCGTATGAGCAAATTGAAGTCATGCTTCATCCCCAGAGTATCATTCATTCCATGGTTGAATTCGTCGATTATAGTGTCATGGCTCAATTAGGCAATCCGGATATGCGTGTGCCGATTCAATATGCTCTAACTTACCCGAATAGGTTCCCAACTCCAACGAAGCCGTTGAAGCTAACAGAGATAGGTACCTTACAATTCCAAGAGATGGATTATGAACGTTTTCCTTGTTTGCGTATGGCATTTGAAGCAGGTAAAGAAGGTGGCTCTGTCCCAACTGTATATAGTGCTGCCAATGAAATCGCCGTTGCTCGATTTCTGGCTGGTGAAATTAAGTTTCTCCAAATTGAAGAAATTATTGAACGTGTGATGCAATTGCATCAATCCGTAGCTAATCCTGATTTAGAGCAGATAGCTTATACAGATCGTTGGGCAAGGGAAAAGGCTGCTGCTATCAACTGATCTCAGTCCGTAAGGGAAAGATGAATGGGAATAGCTGTGAGTTTGTATTATTGTTATGAATAATGTTAATCTTATATCATAAACATTAAGCAAACTCAGATAATGAGCTCATGCTTATGAAGTTTATGCTTACGATGACAGCTTGCCAAGGCAAGCTTGGTTTATGCTTACGATGTGAGTTTTCTTGAAGAAAACTCTAAGGAGGAACCATAATGCAATCGATCCAAATCGGCTTACAGATCGTGCTCATGTTTTTTGTTTTGGTGTCGCTGCATGAATGGGGGCATTATTATTTTGCGAAAAGAGCGGGCATATTAGTACGCGAATTTGCCATCGGCTTTGGCCCCAAAATCTTCTCTTATACCAAAGGTGAAACTAGATATACACTACGTTTACTGCCAATTGGCGGGTTTGTGCGCATGGCGGGTGAAGATCCAGAGATTGTGATTATTCAGCCTGGGCAACGTGTTGCACTTCAGATCAAGGACAATCAGGTCACTCATTTATTCACAGATCAGTTAGATCAGCGCTCTCTGGCTATTCAAGGGACTGTGGAGCAAATTGATCTGGAAAAGCAATTATTTGTTATGCTGAGTATTGAAGGTGATACGGAGCGCTTTGACGTGCACCCACAAGCAATAATGGTCACTAAAGGTCGCGAAACGCAAATTGCTCCATTGGATCGTCAGTTTGGCAGCAAAACAGTGTCGCAGCGTGCTTTGTCGATATTCGCTGGTCCACTGATGAATTTCTTGCTCGCTTTTGTTTTGTTTGTGCTTTTTGTAGCATTGAGCGGTGTGGCAAGCAATGTTAAGCTGGATACAGTAAATGCTGATTCACCTGCTGCAAAAGCAGGTTTACTAGCTGGAGACATTATTAAAGAAGTCAATCATATCCCAATAAATGCAGATCGTGAGAAATTTATCGATTTGATTCAAAAATCGAAAGATCAACCAATGAATTGGATTATTATAAGAGGCCAAGAGGAAAAACAAACCGAGGTTACACCTGCGCTTGACAATGGAAGTCCTAAAGTTGGGGTAGTCGTAGGTTTTGACAGCCGTAATGCTTCTTTTAAGGAAGTAGTCACTAGCAGCTGGGATACTATGGTTTATTGGACGAAAAGCATTGTTTCAGGCTTGAAAAAGCTTGTGCTTGGACAATTCAAAATGGATGAATTAAGCGGACCCGTAGGAACGATTCAAATTACTTCGCAGATAGCCCATGAAGGCATCAAGCCGATGATCCTCTGGTCAGGAATTTTGAGCTTATATTTAGGCTTATTTAATCTCTTGCCATTCCCGGCATTAGACGGAAGTCGATTGGTATTCTTAGGTATTGAGGCTGTTAGAGGCAAACCTGTTGATCCTAGTCGGGAAAGTGTAGTTCACTTTATTGGGTTTGCGATGTTAATGCTATTAATGATTGTTGTAACATATAACGATATTCTCCGCTTAATTAATGGTTAGTGGAAGGTATAGAGGGATTGGGTGGTCTAGTTGGCAGATGAAAAACAATTTGTAAAAGAAATTACGCCACAAAGTGAGGATTTCTCAAAGTGGTATCTGGACGTTATTAAAAAAGCAGATTTAATGAGTTATTCACCTGTGCGCGGCTGTATTGTCTTTAAACCGGACAGCTATGAAATTTGGGAGAATATTCAACGTGAGCTGGACAAGCGCTTTAAGGAAACAGGCCACCGTAATGCTTATTTTCCATTATTTATCCCAGAGAGCTTTTTTCAAAAGGAAAAGGATCATATCGAAGGCTTCAATCCAGAGCTGCCGTGGGTAACGGAAGCAGCAGGTGAGAAGCTAGAAGAACGTCTGGCTATTCGTCCTACTTCAGAAACCATGTTTGGCCATATGTATGCGGAATGGATTAATTCCTATCGTGATTTGCCTTTATTGATCAACCAATGGGCTAATGTGGTAAGATGGGAAAAACGTACGCTTCCTTTTATCCGCACAAGTGAGTTTTTGTGGCAGGAAGGCCATACGGCGCATGAAGATGAAGCAGATGCTCGGAAAGAAACCATGCAAATGCTAGAAATTTATCGTGATTTTGTTGAAGATTTCCTAGCCATTCCAGTTATAGTAGGTCAAAAAACACCTTCTGAGCGATTCGCTGGCGCAGTAGATACGTATTCGATTGAAGCTATGATGAAAGATGGGAAAGCCGTTCAAGCAGGAACCTCTCATTACCTAGGAACTAAATTCGCCGTGGCTTTTGATATTAAATATTTGGATCGTGAGAATACGCATCAATTTGTACACACCACTTCATGGGGATCAAGCACGCGCTTAATCGGAGCATTGATCATGGTTCATGGAGATGATCGCGGACTAGTCATTCCACCGAAAGTAGCTCCTACTCAAGTGGTAATGATTCCAATTGGTCCTCCTAAATCACGTGAGCCTGTTTTGGCAAAAACGAATGAACTATACACATTATTAAAACAAGCTGGAATTAGAGTTAAGGTTGATGATCGTGCAGACGTTACACCTGGCTGGAAATTCAATGAATACGAAATGCGTGGAATTCCTTTGCGTATTGAGTTGGGGCCTCGTGATATGGAAAATGGCCAAATGGTGCTAGTTTCGCGAGTGAGTGGTGAAAAAAGAATTATAAAACAAGAAAACCTTGTTCAAGAGGTTGAACAAATACTAGCTGAAATCCAAACAGAAATGTTCGAAAAGGCTAAGCAATTCCGTGAGGATAACTTTACTTCGGTTGATTCCTTGGATGGAATGAAGCAATATCTGGAGAAAAAACGTGGATTTATTTTAGCAGGCTGGTGTGGTTCAGCAGCATGTGAAGCGGAGGTTAAAGAAGAGACAGGTGCAACAAGCCGCAATATTCCATTCTCGCCAGCGGAGCATAAAACGCATTGCTTGGTTTGTGAAGAACCAGCTTTGCATACAGTAGTTTTTGGACGTTCCTATTAATTTGATTTATGTATATAATAGAGAAGGGCAGCGGATGAGTAAGTCCATTGCCCTTTGCTTTTTTTAACGAGATTATGCGAGTTTTCCAACGAAAACTTTTAGGAGAAATGAAATGATTAAAAAACGCGAACGATTTGAATTATTGCTGCAACAAGCACTTTTTTCCAGTGAGATCATTAATGGGCATTTTGCTGAAGGATACATAGACCAGGTTGAGGTTAGTCGCAGTAACAGTCAATGGACCTTTACGCTTGCTAAGAAACAAATCCTACCTTCTGACATTTACCAAATCTTCTGTAAAACGATCCGTGATAAGTTTGCTCACATTGCTCAGATTGACTTTATCGTGAAATATGATTTAGCAGAAGTTTCGTCAGATAGCTTAATAAATACCTATTGGGCGCATTGCAGTGAATGGATCAAAAAGGCGGTGCCGTCGATTAATGGTTATATTAGAGATGCCAAATATGAGCTCAATGGCGATGTGATTACGGTAAGTATTTTAGAAGAAATTGGCATGGAGATAGTCAAAAAGAAAAGCGGAGAATTATGGATCCAGCGTTATTTTCGTGATTTTTTTGCTCGAGAATTTACCGTACGTTTTAATGTGACTGAATCTAACGAAATTGAGTTAAAAAGAGTGCAATACTTTCAACAAAACGAGCAAGAAGATAAAATGTTTACGCAGAACTTAGTTTCCGCGATTGAGAAGGATGTGGAAGCTTCCAAAGCTACTGAAGGCGAATTAAAGCTCATGGTAGGTTATGAAATCAGAGATATTCCGGTACCCATTCAACAAATTGTTGAAGAAGAGAAGAAAATTACGATGCAAGGCATGGTTTTTGGAATTGAGGTCAAGGTGCTCAAAACCGGTACAACCCTCTATCAATTTTATATAACGGATTTCACGGACTCCTTAATGGTGAAGGCCTTTGTCAAAACAAAAGAAGATCTAAAAATATATAATTTAATAGCAAATGGCAAGTGGATAAAGGTTCGCGGCAAAGTGGAGTATGATCGTTTTGGGCAGCCGCCAGAGCTGATGCTTATTCCTAATGATATCAATGAAATCGTCGCACCAATGGACCGTATGGATAATGCTGAACACAAAAGGGTCGAATTTCATTTACACACGACTATGAGCACTATGGATGGAATTACACCTATAGGTGAATATGTTAAAACAGCAGCTCGCTGGGGACATAAAGCTATTGCGGTTACCGATCATAGCGGTGTGCAATCCTATCCAGATGCGAATAAGGCAGGGAAGAAACATGGAGTTAAGATCATTTATGGGGTTGAAGCTAATGTTGTAAATGACTCTATTCCTATTGTACTTAACTCTATTGACTTGGATTTAGAGAGTACAACCTATGTTGTTTTTGATATAGAAACGACAGGTCTGTCTGTTATGAACAATCGAATTATTGAAATCGCTGGAGTGAAAATGCAAGATGGCAAGGTGATTGGTGAGTTCTCAAGCTTTGTTAATCCGCACGAAATTATTCCTTATAATATTACGCAGCTAACTCATATCACCGACGATATGGTAAAGGATGCCCCAGAAATCGAATCTGTGCTTCCGCAATTTGCCCAGTTTATTGGAGACGCCGTATTAGTTGCCCATAATGCTAGATTTGATATGGGTTTTATACAAGCCAATTGCAAAACATTAGGGATGCCAGAACTCATGAATCCGGTCCTAGATACATTGGAGCTTGCACGTTTTTTATTTCCTAGCATGAAGAACCACCGTTTAAACACATTGGCAGATAAATTTAAGATTAGCTTGGATAATCATCATCGGGCGATTGCGGATGCTGAAGCACTTGGCCACATTTTATCAAGTTTAATCAAAGAGACATCAGAGCGTAATATCCGTAATTTGCATCATTTGAACGATTACGCAGGGATTGATTTGCGTAATACACGCCCGTTTCACTGCTGTATTTATGCAAAAAATGCGATTGGCAAAAAGAATTTATATAAGTTAATTTCTATTTCTCATACCGAGCATTACAACAAAGTACCTTCGATTCCCAAGAGTAAATTAATTCAATTAAGAGAAGGTCTGCACATTAATTCAGGCTGTGATAAAGGCGAGTTTTTTGAAGCTGTGCTTAATAAATCCTTAGAGGAAGCGGAAGAAGTTGCCGCATTCTATGATGTTCTGGAAATTCAGCCTATTGGCAACTATATGCATTTAGTGGACAGAGGGTTTGTCGGCAGCAGGGAAAGTCTGGAGCTGACGGTTCGCCGGATTTGCGAGATGGGAGATCGGCTGAATAAGCCGGTCATTGCTACGGGCAATGTCCATTATCTCCATCCACGCGAAAAAATAAATCGCGATATTACCATCTTTGGGATAACAGGGTTTAGCCCTTTGAAGGACCAGAATAAACCAGATGTTCACCTTCGTACAACGGAGGAAATGCTGCGTGAGTTCCAATTTCTTGGCGAGTCCAAGGCGATGGAAGTCGTGGTAAGCAATACTTCTAAACTAGCAGATGAATTTGAAGAGATATCGTTGTTTCCTAAAAAAGGCGGCCCTGCTGATAATGGCTTATTTTCCCCAATCTTTGAAGGTGCAGACGATGAAATCCGCGAAACCTGTTACCGAACAGCGGCTTCGCTTTATGCAGAGCCATTACCGGAAATTGTTATAGCCCGTCTAGAAAAGGAATTGAAACCGATTATTCAATACGGTTTCTCCGCCAACTATTTAATTTCAGAGAAGCTAGTTAAAAAATCAAATGAAGATGGTTACTTGGTTGGATCTCGGGGATCAGTTGGATCTTCTTTTGTAGCGACTATGCTCGGTATATCGGAAGTAAATCCCTTGCCGCCTCATTATATTTGCAGAGCTTGTAAATATAATGAATTCTTTACGGATGGCAGTATTCCAAGCGGATTTGATTTACCTAGTAAGCCATGCCCCAATTGTGGAGAAAACCTAAGAGGAGAAGGTCAGGATATTCCTTTTGAAACTTTTCTTGGCTTTAAAGGCGATAAAGTTCCCGATATTGACTTGAACTTTTCTGGGGAATATCAAGCTATTGCTCATAATTATACAAAAATTTTGTTCGGTCCGGAAAATGTTTTTCGTGCAGGAACCATTGGTACTGTGGCGGATAAGACGGCATTTGGTTATGTGAAGAAGTACGAAGAGGATAAAGGGAAAAGCTGGCGTAATGCGGAGTTAAACCGGCTTGCTTCAGGCTGTACAGGAGTTAAACGCAGCACAGGCCAGCATCCTGGCGGAATTGTAGTTGTTCCGGATTATATCGATGTAGAAGAGATTACCCCAGTGCAGTTCCCTGCGGATGATCAAAGCTCAGAATGGAAGACAACTCATTTTGACTACCATGCATTCGAAGAAAATTTCCTTAAACTCGATATCCTGGGTCATGACGATCCGACTATGATGCGAATGCTGCAGGACTTAACAGGAATTGATCCAACAACCATTCCGATGAATGATCAAAAGGTTATGAGTATTTTTAATTCAACTGAGGCAATTGGGGTTGAACCTCACCAAATCCGTTCACCAGTTGCTACCTTCGGAGTACCCGAGATGGGCACTAAATTCGTTCGCCAAATGCTTCAAGAAACAAAGCCAACCTCATTTGCCGATTTATTGCAAATATCTGGTTTGTCTCATGGTACAGGCGTATGGCTTGGGAATGCTCAGGAGTTAATTAAAAAGGGTACTTGCGATATTAAAACGGTTATCGGCTGTCGGGATGACATCATGCTTTATTTGATTTATAAAGCTAATATGGACGCAAGCTTAGCTTTCAAAATAACGGAAAGTGTACGTAAAGGTAGAGGGTTAACCGAGGAATGGAAAGACGATATGAAAAAGCATAAAGTACCTGCTTGGTATATCGATTCCTGTGAAAAAATTGAGTATATGTTTCCTAAGGCGCATGCCGCCGCTTATGTTATTTCCGCAGTACGAACGGCTTATTTTAAGGTGTACCATCCTATTGCCTATTACGCGACCTACTTTAGCGTTCGTGCCGAAGATTTTGATGTGGAGTTATTCTGTAAAGGGTATGACGCAATTCTACGAAAATTATTGGAGATTGAATCAAAAGGCTTTCAAGCTTTGCCTAAAGAAAGAGCGATGATTTCCATTCTGGAAATGGGCTTGGAGATGACGTCACGCAAGTTGAATTTCAAATCCATTGATATCTATAAATCGGATGCATCGCGCTTTATTATAGAAGGAGATTCGCTAATTCCACCTTTTTCATCGGTAGCAGGTGTTGGTGAAAATGCCGCTAAGCTAATAGCGGTGGCGAAGGAGTATGGTGACTTCTTATCAATAGAAGACTTTCAGCAAAAATCCAAAGTTTCCAAAACAGTAATTGAGCTTCTAAATGCGTTAGGCTGCTTTGGGGCAATGCCTGAATCCAACCAGCTTTCATTATTTTAATCACGGATTCAGTTGAAAAGGCTAACCCTTGTGTGGAAAGTTCTGTTATGGTATAATCTATTTTGGTAAACTTGTTGATATCATTACGCGACTGAAGAGTGGGGAAACCCACTCTTTACATTTTGATATAGACTTAGTAAAAAATTGGAAATACTTTGAATTATCCTTAGGAGGGTTTTAAATTGAGTTCGCAAATCAAATCAATCGTTGAAGCTATGCTCCAACCTTTTATGGATGAACATGGTTTTGAACTGGTAGATGTTGAATATTTAAAAGAGGGCAGCAATTGGTTTCTACGCATCTATGTAGATAAAGAGCAAGGCATAGATATTGATGATTGCGGACGTGTTAGTGAATTTTTGAGTGAAAAGCTGGATGAGAATGACCCTATTCCGACTGCATATTTTCTTGAAGTTTCTTCGCCTGGCGCAGAGCGCCCGCTTAAAAAGCCGGATGATTATCGTAAGGTAATTGATAAGCAGGTTTTTGTCACTACCTATGAGCTAATCGATGGATTGAAGGAATTTGAAGGAAAGCTGCTGTCTTATGATGAGGAAACTTTAACAATTCAGACGCGTAAGAAAAAAGTTAACATTGAGTGCGCCAAGATCGCGAGTGCAAGACAAGCGATTCTTTTTTAAAATATTAGAAAGTATAAGTTTCACATTATACGGTTCTTGTATGTTTTTAATTTTGAAAGGGGGAATTCCTACCAAATGAATACTGACTTTATTGATGCGCTCCACGAAATCGAAAGTACAAAAGGCATTAGCAAAGACATCTTACTTGAAGCCATTGAGGCTGCATTAATCTCGAGCTATAAACGTAATTTTAACACGGCGCAAAATGTGCGTGTGGATATCAACAAATTAACTGGCTTGATCCGAGTTTATGCTCGCAAATCGGTTACCGAAGAAGTTTTGGATCCTAGATTAGAAATTTCTGTTGAAGCTGCGCGCGACATCAGTGGCAATTTTCAATTAGCTGATATTGTTGAGATTGAAGTGACGCCACGTGATTTTGGGCGAATTGCTGCTCAAACGGCAAAGCAAGTAGTTACACAACGTATTCGTGAAGCTGAACGCGGCTTGATCTATACGGCATTCATTGAAAAAGAAGATGATATTGTTACAGGTATTGTCCAACGTCAGGATGCACGTAATATATATGTGGATTTGGGCAAGGTAGAAGCGGTATTGCCGTTGAACGAGCTTATGCCAACTGAAAAGTTCAAGCATGGAGATCGGATTAAAGCCTACATTACCAAAGTGGAGAATACGACAAAAGGACCACAAATTTTCTTATCTCGTACACATCCGGGGCTGCTAAAGCGCCTTTTTGAGCTTGAGGTTCCTGAAATTTTTGATGGGGTTGTTGAAATTCGTTCTGTTGCAAGAGAAGCTGGCTTCCGCTCAAAAATTGCGGTACATTCACGTAATTTGGAAGTAGATCCTGTTGGATCTTGTGTAGGTCCAAAAGGGGTTCGTGTGCAGACCATTGTCAACGAATTGCGTGGAGAAAAAATTGATATTGTTCGTTGGTCAGACTCCGTTGAAGAATACGTAGCAAATGCACTCAGTCCTTCCAAGGTCATTGAGGTCAACGTATTCGAAAACGAGAAAATGACTCGTGTGATTGTTCCTGATTATCAATTGTCTTTAGCGATTGGGATTAAAGGACAGAATGCACGTTTAGCAGCTAAGTTAACCGGATGGAAAATAGATATTAAGAGCGAAACTCAAGCTGAGCAGGAATATGGCAGGCCTAAATCGCAATCCGATGAAATGCGTCAAGATTCCGTTAGTGTTGATTAAACGTCGTACGATAAAGTAGGTGGTCAGTCATGATCAGACAAAGAAAAATTCCTTTAAGAAAATGCGTGGCTTGCCAAGAAATGAAGCCTAAAAAGCAATTAATCCGGGTTGTACGTACCCCGCAGGAAGAAATTCAAATTGATCAGAGCGGTAAAAAAGCAGGAAGAGGCGCCTATTTGTGTGCCCAAATAGCATGCTTTAAGCTTGCACAAAAAAGCAAAGCCTTTGATCGTGCTTTGAAACAAAACGTGAGTATTTCTATTTATGAACAGCTGGCCCAAGACTTTATTCGGGTCGAAGATGAATATTTACTCAGCAGAGATGAGATACCTGATGACGAACAATAAAATGCTCTCTTACTTGGGCTTGGCGATGCGTGCAGGCAAGTTGGTAACGGGCGATGAAGGTGTAATGAGCGCTATCCGATCGCGTGAAGCCAAATTGGTTATCCTAGCTATAGATGCTTCGAGCAATGCACAGAAAAAATATAGAGATAAATGCAGCTCTTACCAGGTTCGTCTACTGGAAAGCGGCAGTCGTGATGAATTAGGTTCAAGTATCGGCAAGGCCGAGCGAGTTGTCATTGCGATAATGGATTCAGGCTTTGCACAAATGATAATAAAGTGTTCGGTAAAACCCGCGGAGGTGGAGTAGTTTGGATAAACAAGACAATAAAGATAAGCTGCGCGTATATGAATATGCGAAATCCTTAAACATGAGCAGTAAAGAGATCATTACCATATTAAAGAGGTTAGGAATCGGTGTTAACAACCACATGAGCGTAATGGAAAATGATGCCGTATCTTCAGTAGAGAAGTTCTTTCATGATATTAAATCCAATGCAGCAGTTAAGAGAGCGGCAACGGAAAATGCAGCTAAGCAAGCCGCTGCAACAGCAGCTTCAGCAGCCGCAGCCGCAGCGAAAGCTCAGGCAGCCGCACAACAAGCAGCTAACGCGCCTGTTGCAGCGCCAATTGCGGAGCAACCAAAGGTTAGCCAACCGGTAGCGGCAGCACCACGTCCTGCAGTAAGCTCAGCTACAAGCAGCACATCTTCAAGCTCGCAGGGTGGACAATTGCGTTCGAATTCGCAATCCACGCCAGCTAGACCTTATACACCGGGTCAAGGCAGTACTTCACGTCCTTCTCAGCCTTATAACAACAATCGTCCTGCTGGAGCATCATCAGGTCAAGGACAGAGCAGACCTTCTACAGGCTCAAGCTCAAGTGCTAGACCAAGTGGCAGCTCAACAGGCGGTTATAATAGCTCCAGTTCACAACGTCCTGCATCATCGGGACAACGTCCGACATCATCATCAGGCCAAGGCCAACGTCCGCAAGGGCAAAGCGCTGGTACAGGTACAACTGGGGCGGTTAATACTAATCGTAACCAAGGTACGGATAATTCACGCCGTACATTTGATCCAAGTACGAATCGCAGCAGCGGTCAATCCTCTGCGCCTCCACAAAGATTCAATGAAACTAGAGCAACTAAACCAACTGTGGCGCCTCCTTCCATTAACGAGGACCTAGACAGCAATGGTGTTGCCAAAAAAGCAAAACCACCAACAAAGCGGTTTGATGACAATCGTGGCGGAACGAACAAAGGCGGACAAAACCGTTCAAACAGTCGTTACGGCAAAGGTAGAAATCAGGCTCCCGTTGTTTATAAAGAAAAGGTGGACAACACACCGAAGAAAATTATCGTACGCGGTGAAATGACAGTTGGCGAGTTGTCCAAGTCGTTGCACAAAGATGTATCAGAGGTTATTAAAAAGTTATTACACCTAGGTGTAATGGCTAATATTAACCAAGAATTAGATTTGGAAACCATTCAATTGCTTGCCACAGATTTTGGTGTTGAAGTTGAAATGAAAATTCCAGTAGATGAAGATAATTTCGAGCTTATTCTGGAAACAGATGAAGATGGTGACTTGAGCGAAAGACCTCCTGTTGTAACCATCATGGGTCATGTCGATCATGGTAAAACAACTTTGCTGGATGCGATTCGTCAGACGAGTGTTACTGAAGGTGAAGCAGGCGGTATTACACAGCATATTGGTGCTTATCAAACGGAAGTACACGGTAAGAAAATTACTTTCCTTGATACTCCTGGTCACGAAGCCTTTACAACAATGCGTGCGCGTGGTGCGAAAGTAACGGATATTACCATTCTAGTTGTTGCAGCGGATGATGGCGTTATGCCACAAACGGTTGAAGCAATTAACCATGCGAAAGCAGCTAATGTGCCAATTCTGATTGCTATCAACAAAATTGATAAACCCGGTGCAAATATCGATCGGATCAAACAAGAATTGACTGAGTACGCTTTGGTTCCCGAAGAATGGGGTGGAGATACTGTCTATGTCGAGGTTTCCGCTAAACAACGTTTGGGGCTTGAGCATTTGTTGGAAATGATTTTACTTGTTGCAGAAGTGCAAGAGCTAAAAGCAAACCCTAACAAAAGAGCTAGAGGAACAGTTATTGAAGCGCAGCTTGATAAAGGAAAAGGCCCTGTTGTACACGTATTGATTCAGAACGGAACTTTGCGAGTTGGAGATAGCTTTGTAGCTGGTGTTTGCTTTGGCCGCGTGCGTGCCATGGTTAATGACAAAGGCAAGAAAATCAAAGAAGCCGGTCCTTCAACCCCTGTAGAAATTACAGGACTTAATGAAGTTCCACAAGCAGGCGATCCATTCCTATGTTATGAAGACGAGCGTAAAGCAAGAAATATTGCAGAACGCAGAGCGATTACATTACGTCAATCAGAGATCGGTGCTAACACACGCGTTACATTGGATGATCTCTATAAGCAAATTAAAGAAGGCGAAATGAAGGACTTGTACGTAATCATTAAAGGTGACGTTCAAGGCTCAGTTGAAGCACTCAAAGGCTCATTAGAGAAAATTGAAGTTGAAGGCGCTCGTGTTAAAATCATCCATATGGGTGCTGGCGCGATTACGGAATCAGATATCATTCTTGCTTCCGCTTCTAATGCGATTATTATCGGATTTAATGTTCGCCCAGATGCAGCCGTTCAAGCAACAGCTGACCAAGAAAAAGTCGATATTCGTCTACACCGTGTTATCTATAGCGTCATAGAGGAAATTGAAGCAGCTATGAAAGGCTTGCTCGATCCAATCTTTAAAGAGGTTGTTATCGGCCATGCTGAAGTACGCAGCACATTTAAAGTAACTAAGGTCGGAACAATCGCTGGCTGTATGGTCACTCAAGGTAAAATTACACGTTCCGCTGAAGTTCGCTTGATTCGTGGTGGAATTGTCGTATTTGAAGGTAAAATTGATTCACTTAAACGTTACAAAGACGATGCTAAGGAAGTTGCTCAAGGGTATGAATGTGGGATAACTTTGGAAAGATTTAATGACTTTAAAGATGGAGATATTATAGAAGCATTCGTAATGGAAACCGTTGAGAGGTGATTAGATAATGGCAAAAGTCCGCACAGGCAGAGTCAGTGAGCAAATTAAAAAAGAATTAAGCTTAATTATACAAGGCGAGCTAAAAGATCCGCGAATTGGATTTCTTACTGTAACAGGTGTGGAAATCACCAACGATCTTTCGGAATGCAAAGTCTATCTTAGTGTTCTTGGATCTGATCAAGAAAAGGAAGACACCTTGAAGGCGCTTAGTAAAGGGAATGGCTATATTCGTACAGAGCTAGGCAAACGGATCCGCTTGCGGATTGTACCTAAATTGTTTTTCATTTTGGATTCATCGATTGCTTATGGCAGCCGAATTGAGCATATCATAAGCAAACTAAATGAAGGAAAAACAGAGCTATGAGTCGAAATACAGCAACCACATACGAGCAACAATTGGCAGCTGCCAAGCAATTTATTCTTAGCAACGATGATTTTCTAGTGGTATCTCACATCGATCCTGATGGAGATGCCGCTAGTTCTACGTTAGCCATTGGTTGGATGCTTAAGCAGCTGAATAAAAAATTTACGATGATTAATGAAGGTCATACACCGGGTAAGTTTAATTTTTTATGGGGTTTTGACGGAATTATTGATTATTCTAAGGCAGCACCATCACGGACTTTTGAGCATGTCATTGCGGTAGATTGTGCTGATTTTTCACGTATTGGCAAAGTAAAATCTCTATTTAGCCCAACAACGCAAATTCTCAATATAGATCATCATCGTACCAATGATTTTTATGGTGCTTTCCAGTTAATCCGCGAAGATGCTGCTGCAACGGCAGAAGTTTTGTATGATTTAACGATGGAGCTGCAGCTAAATTGGTCTACTGAGTTAGGAGATTCTATTTATACGGGTCTATTAACGGATACAGGTGGTTTTCGATATGCAAACACCACACCTAAAGTAATGCGTATTGCTGCAGAAATGTTGCAAGTAGGTGTTGATGGCAATGATTTAGCTGACCGTTTACTGGAAAAGCTAACTTATTCACATGTTATTTTACTGCAAAAGGCATTAAGTACACTTGCTTTTACAGCAGATAAGAGAATCTCATGGGTTAGCGTATCTTTGCAGGATATTGCCGAAGCTGGAGCGTCTAACGAAGATCTGGAAGGCTTGGTCAATTACCCGCGTAATATAGAGGGAATTGAAGTAGGGATTTTATTCAAAGAAGTAGAGACTAATAAATATAAAGTCAGTATGCGTTCTGCCGGAATCGCCGATGTTGCCCTTATTGCCAAATCATTTGGCGGTGGTGGTCATTTCCGTGCTGCTGGCTGTACGATACCTGGCGAACTACAAGCTACTATAACTAAGGTTGTCAAGGAAGTAGGTCTGAAGCTGCAATGACATTAGAAGGAGTTTTGCCGGTCATTAAACCGGTGGATTTTACATCCCACGATGTTGTTGCTAAGGTCAGAGGCATTCTCGGCATTCGTAGAATTGGTCACACCGGCACACTGGATCCTAAGGTGACCGGTGTGTTGCCGTTATGTATTGGTAGAGCGACTCGTGTGGTAGAATACATTCAGGATTTACCCAAGCAATATGAAGCTGTTCTAACGGTTGGGCTAGCAACGGATACAGAAGACATGACGGGAACCGTAATAGAACGAGTGGAGAAAGTCGATTTGACAGAGGCTGATATTCATAGAGTATTTGCTAAATTTCTCGGCATCATCGATCAGGTTCCTCCCATGTATTCAGCAATAAAAGTAGACGGGCAGCGTTTATATGATCTTGCCAGACAAGGACAGGTTATCGAGCGTAAATCACGCCAGGTTGAAATTTATGAGCTTGAGTTAATCAAGTTGGATTTGGAGCTTGACCATCCACAGATCAAATTTCGTGTTAAATGCTCTAAAGGTACTTATATTCGTACTTTGTGTGTAGATATGGGCCAAGCATTGGGATATCCAGCAGTGATGTCAGAGTTAGTGCGAACAGCAACAGGCCCCATTCTATTGGCTGATTGCATCACGTTAGAGGAGCTTTCTGAGCTTGCTAAGAAAAACGATGTTTCATCCAGAATGATAGCAACGGATCAAGCAATCGCACATTTGCCTTCTTGTCAGGTTTCAGAATTGGAAGCCCTTCATGCAATGCAAGGAAAAAAAATTCATCTAAGCTCGCTACCTAACGATGTATATGAAGATCAAGAAATAGTTCGGCTATATTCAAACGATGAACGTTTTCTTGGCCTTTTTCGTTGGCAGGACGAGTCCAAAAGCTTTTCGCCCGAAAAAGTATTTAATTGATTGTAGGAGATCGATATGCAAATTATAGAAGTAAACTACCCTTCCGCAACTTTTAATGAACTGAATACTGTTAAACAAGTGATGGCTTTAGGAGATTTTGACGGCATTCATTTGGGACACCAAGAAGTCATTCAGCGAACAACATCAGCTGCTAAACGTCTAGGGCTGCCAGCCTCCATTATGACTTTTCATCCACACCCGCGTGTTGTCCTAGGACAGTCCAAATATGAGCAAAATCTAACTCCACTTCAGGATAAGATGAAGTTATTTGAGGCGATGGGGATTGAATATGTTTATTTAATGGACTTCACATTGGCATTTTCAAGAATTAGCCCTGAGGAGTTTGTTGAAAGTGTGCTTGTAGCTTTAGGCGCGGTTTCTGTTATTGTTGGGTTTGATTTCACTTTTGGAAGTGAAGGTAGAGGAACCCCAGAAGGTTTAGAGCTAATGGGACTGGGTAAGTTTTCTGTTGAAATTGTTCCGCCTTTTCATTTATCGGGAGAGAAGGTAAGCAGTACGAGCATTCGTGAAAATTTACTTGAAGGCTCTATTGAAGCAGCCAATGAGTTAATTGGACGGACCTATCTGATTCGTGGACAAGTTGTAACTGGCGATGGACGAGGGAGAACGATCGGATTCCCAACAGCTAATATTGAGCCTGCTGAAGATTACGTAATTCCCCGAAAAGGTGTTTATGCGGTACGATGCAACCTTCATGGTAAAGTGTACAATGCGGTAATGAATATTGGCACAAAGCCAACCTTTAACGAAAATGAAGTGAAAATCACTCTAGAAGCGCATATATTTGATTTTAACCAAATGATCTATATGGAGACTATTGAAGTTGAATTTATCAACTACATTCGCTCTGAACGCAAGTTTGCTTCTAAAGATGAACTCGTTCAGCAAATTAATCAAGATGCTGCAGAAGCTAAAAGAATACTGAGTTAATTGGATACTCTTGATTAGGCTCAATATTCGGTTAAGTTTTGTTTACTTCTACAAGTGATCTATGGTATAATTTTCGTTGGCAATGAAGAGTCGAATTTTTATTGCTGGAACCGTAGCTTGGATGCTCGTATCACCAACGAATTCTCGGCTATTGGGGATCATATCGATTGAAGGAGGTGAATAGGATGGCAATTACACAAGAACGTAAGAATCAAGTGATTCAAGAACATAGAGTTCATGAATCCGATACTGGATCACCAGAAGTACAAGTGGCTATCCTTACGGAAAATATCGTGAACTTAACGACACATTTTCGTGAGCATAAGAAAGATCATCATTCCCGTCGCGGATTGTTGAAGATGGTTGGTCAACGTCGTAAGCTTCTAACTTATTTGAAAAATAATGATGTTAGACGTTACAGCGCGCTAATTGAAAAATTAGGACTTCGTAGATAATGAATTAAGATGGAAAGCAACCATTGTTCCACCCTGCTGCTTGTTTGCATGGGCAACAGGGTTGCTTTTTCTTGTAATATCAGCAAGTATATATTTTATACTTTTAAACTGATATTCCTTGGCAGAAAGTTTACGTTATGCCTGATAACGGGCAGCTTGTTGCCAGATCTATTCCTAAATTGCATGAAAATGCTCGTACAATTTAGGAATGGAATCTTCAATTGTTGCTCGTTATCAGCAGATAAGAAATGAATGCTTATATTTAACAAACGAATGTAGGAGGAAACATATGGAAAAGCGAATACAAATTGAGGTTGGCGGCAGAACATTGATTTTAGAGACAGGCCGTCTAGCTAAGCAAGCCAATGGTTCGGTCATGGCACGTTACGGAGATACAGCTGTATTATGTACGGTAACGTCATCAACAGAGCCTAAACCATTGGATTTTTTCCCACTAACCGTGAATTATGAAGAAAGAATGTATGCGGTTGGTAAGATTCCTGGAGGCTTTAATAAACGTGAAGGCAGACCTTCACAAAAAGCGATTCTATCCAGTCGTTTAACAGATCGTACGATTCGTCCTTTATTTGCTGAAGGCTTTCGTAATGATATCCAAATCGTTGATATAGTAATGAGCGTTGACCAAGAGTGTTCGCCAGAAATGACAGCTATGATTGGTACTTCTGCAGCATTGGCTATATCTGACGTACCTTTTAACGGACCTGTGGCTGGTGTTATTGTAGGCAGAATTAATGGAGAGTTTATCATTAATCCGTCTGTAGAACAGAATGAAAAAACAGAAATTTACGTTGTTGTAGCTGGAACTAAGGATGCTATCATGATGGTAGAAGCCGAAGCTCATGAAGTTACAGAAGAAGTCATGCTTGAAGCGATTATGTTTGGCCATGAAGCAGTTAAGAAAATTGTTGCAGCCATTGAACAATTTGTTGCTGAAGTGGGCAAACCGAAAATGATAGTTAAATTGCAGGTGATTGATCCTGAAGTGAATGCTGACGTTCGTGGTTATGCAGAAGCTCGTTTAATCGATGCTTTAAAAATAAAAGAAAAGCTGGAAAGAGAAGAAGCAATTGATGCAATTAATGCTGAAACTGCCGCACACTTTAGTTCAGCATATGCAGAAACACCGAAAAAAATAGCTGATTTGCATGAAGCTTTACATGACATTATTAAAGACGAGGTTCGCCGTTTAATTACAGTAGATAAAATCCGCCCTGATGGACGAGCTTTGGATGAAATCCGTCCGATTGATTGCGATATCAGCATTCTTCCTCGTGTGCATGGTTCTGGTTTGTTCACACGTGGGCAAACGCAAGCACTTAGTATCTGTACTTTGGGTGCTTTAGGCGATGTACAAAGAGTGGATGGCCTAGATTTAGAAGAATCCAAACGTTTCATGCATCACTACAACTTTCCTCCGTTTAGCGTAGGCGAAGCCCGTCCGTTGCGTCCTCCAGGCCGCAGAGAAATTGGACATGGTGCTCTAGGAGAACGTGCATTAGGAATGGTTATTCCTTCTGAGGTCGATTTCCCTTATGCGATTCGCTTAGTTTCAGAGGTACTTGAATCCAATGGTTCATCCTCACAAGCTAGTATCTGTGCAAGCACAATGGCTATGATGGATGCAGGCGTTCCAATTACTGCACCGGTTGCTGGTGTTGCTATGGGATTGATTAAAGAAGGCGACTTCTTCTCGATTCTTACGGATATTCAAGGATTGGAAGATCATCTTGGAGATATGGATTTTAAAGTTGCAGGTACAGCAAAAGGAATCACAGCGATTCAAATGGACATCAAAATTAACGGTATCGACCGTGCGATTCTCGATGAAGCATTAGCACAAGCTAAAGCAGGCAGATTGTTTATTCTTAACAAAATGCTGCAACGTATCAGTGAGCCGAAAAAAGAGCTTTCCCAATATGCGCCAAAAATCATCTCCATGAACATTCACCCGGATAAAATCCGTGATGTCATTGGGGCTGGTGGTAAAATCATCAACAAGATTATTGAAGAAACAGGCGTTAAAATCGATATCGAACAAGATGGACGAGTTTTCATTGCTTCATCCAATGCTGAAATGATCGAAAAAGCTAGATTGATTATTGAAGGTATAGTTCGTGAGTTAATCGTTGGTGAGGTTTACCTAGGTACGGTTAAACGTGTAGAGAAATTCGGCGCTTTTGTAGAAGTACTGCCTGGCAAAGAAGGCTTAGTGCATGTATCACAGCTATCCTCTGAACGAGTAGTTAATGTTTCTGATGTTGTTTCCGTAGGAGATAAAATTACGGTTAAAGTAACAGAAATTGATGCACAAGGTCGCGTAAATCTTTCACGTAAAGCGGTATTAACTCCTTAATTAGTTGAGTATCATGTATAGATTGGAATGGAAAGAGTCATTAGCACGGAAAATGGACAACGTTTTAGTTGCCCATTATCCGTGTTAATCTGCTCTTTTTTTGCTTGAAATCTAAGAAAGTATTAATTTTATATTATACTGATCTTATATTTCCGGACAAACGTACCGTTTTCTTTTAGAAAAACGACGAGCCGTTTATCCTTGCTTAGAGAGGTCTAATCTTGTCCCAATTCGCATATAAAGTCCCATAGACGAATATGGGGAGATAGGATCATGAATGAAACGAAGAATAACCCTTGGCTGATACTGGTAACAAGTTGTCTCTTTGTAATGGTTGCTTGGAGCTTTGCGAGAATGACAGGTGTCGAGGATTACATCAAACAAGTCAAGCTGGGCACTAATCGAGCTTTCGTGTTTGTAAGTGACACAACTGCAGCGCCATTATCATCAACCAATGATCAAGCTTGGTTAGATAAGATAACTGCGGAAGCAGACAAAAAAAGGATTCCTGCGATTGATGCAAAGGTAGATCGTGTATGGAAAGCTATTCCGGGCTATAATGGCTTAGAGGTAGATATTCAGAAAACTTTTGAGCTCAGCAAGCATGCCAATCTTGACCAACCGATTCATTTCGTATATAAAGAGATAAAGCCAAAGATTGAATTGCGAGATCTAGGGGCTAATCCGATTTACAAAGGGAATCCGCAAAAACCGATGATTTCCTTGCTAATTAATGTGGCATGGGGGGATGAATTTATTCCTACTATCCTTCAAGTGTTGAATAATGAGAATGTTCATGCTACATTTTTTTTTGACGGTTCTTGGCTATCCAAGCATTTGGACACTGCGGCATTAATCGGCAAGGCAGGGCATGAGCTTTCCAATCATGCTTATTCCCACAAGAACATGAGTCAGCTAAGTCGAGAGAGAGCTACAAGCGAAATTGTAAAAACGCAGCAATTGCTTGAAACAAATTTAGGGATTAAGAATACATTGTTTGCACCTCCATCTGGTGATTTCGATGAGGAAACGGTGCAGATTGCCCATCAGCTGCAATTAAAAACGATTTTATGGTCCATTGATACCTTGGATTGGACTAAGCCTAGTCCTGCAACGGTTATCCAAAGGGTAACAAAAGGGCTCGAGCCTGGGTCTATGATTCTGATGCATCCCACGGCAGCTTCTAGCTTAGCGTTGGAAGCGATAATTAAAGATGCGAAACGAAAAGGCTTAGTTGTAGGCACTGTAAGTGAATTGTTATCGTCAGATCGCGTAAAGACTGTTCAAGAAATTCATTAAAGCAGGTAGAGGAGATTGCACATGAACAAGCATCAATTATCAAATGGCTTAAGAGTATTAGTAGAAAAAATGCCGACTTTACGTTCCGTTTCCTTCGGCATCTGGGTGAAAATTGGCTCTAGAAACGAATCGACTGTGCAAAACGGGATTTCGCACTTTATTGAACATATGCTTTTTAAAGGAACGGATAGATATACGGCTAAAGATATTGCAGAAGTATTTGACGGAATTGGCGGAAATGTTAATGCATTTACTACCAAGGAATATACATGTTATTATGCAAAGGTTCTAGACGAACATTTACCGATTGCAATAGATGTCTTAGCAGATATGTTCTTCCATTCCCAATTTGATGTGCAAGAGCTCGATAAGGAACGCAATGTCATTCTAGAAGAAATTTCAATGTATGATGACACTCCAGATGATTTGGTTCATGATTTATTAGCTAAAGCTTCTTACGGTGAGCATTCCCTAGGTTATACCATATTAGGTACGGAAGAAAATTTAAATGCGCTGGCTTCGGAGGATTTACGTCAGTTCATGAAGGATCATTACAATATTCAAAATACGGTAATAAGTGTAGCGGGCAATGTGGATGATCGCATTCTTGAATTGATTGAACAGCATTTCGGCCAATTTGCCAATAACGGTGTTAGCTCTGAATATATAGCACCACCTTTCACAGGAGAAGCCGTATATCAAACCAAACAAACCGAACAAAATCATATCTGTCTTTCCTTACCAGGCTGCTCGATATTGGATGAACGGATTTATGGGATGATTCTGTTGAATAATACGATTGGCGGCGGGATGAGCTCGCGGTTATTCCAAGAAATTCGAGAAAAAAGAGGGTTAGCCTATTCGGTTTATTCTTATCATTCCTCCTATATGGACAGTGGGTTATTCACGTTATATACAGGAACTGCGCCTAAACAAACAGAGGAAGTTCTTAAGGTTTCTTTGGATATCATTGGTGAAATGATTGCAACGGGTATGACAGAATCCGAATTACGTAAGGGCAAGGAGCAGCTAAAAGGAAGCTTGATTTTAAGTCTGGAGAGCACAAGCAGTCGAATGAACCGCATGGGGAAGAATGAGCTAATGCTTGGCAAGCATTATACGCTTGATGAAACCTTAGCCAGAATCGAAGCCGTTGAAATGGAGCAAATTGACTCCTTGATCAAGCAATTATTTGCTAGTCCATTTGCCTTAGCAATGGTTGGACAAAGCGATGTTGCGATTAAAGATTTCAGGAGGGATCAGCTTGTCCTATAAGGTGGAAATCAAACGATTACCCGGAAATGAAGATATAGTGCTGCCACAGAAAATGTCTGATTTAGCGAGCGGCTTCGATCTGTACGCTGCTGTAGCTGAACCATTAACGCTTAATCCCGGTGAACGAGTGCTAGTCCCAACAGGCTTTGCGATTGCAATGCCAGCTGAGCTGGAAGCTCAAATTCGTCCTCGCAGCGGATTAGCCTTTAAGCACGGGATCACAGCCTTGAATTCTCCTGGCACTATCGATGCTGATTACAGAGGCGAAATTAAGGTTTTATTGATCAATCACGGTAAAGAAGCTTTTATTATTCAACGCAATGAACGCATTTCCCAAATGGTATTCCAAATCGTTCCGCAGATTCAGCTTGAAGAGGTTGAAGAATTAAGTGATACGGTTCGTGGGACCGGTGGGTTTGGGCATACAGGCAAGTGATTGTGAAAAGAATAAATGATTATACAAATCGTATTCTACTGAGACAGTATGTCTTAGAGAATGCGATTTTTTATGTTATCACCATTTAATAATCGGGTTCTGAAAGCAAAGCAAACCTGTAACCCATCTTTAGGCTTAAGCATACTATACTGTATTCGAAAGTGGCTTTACGATGGAGGGAAACGGATGCTAACGGGATTACAGATCGCATTAATCGGAGGAGATGCTAGGCAGCTTGAAGTTATTCGTAAATTTTCTGAGCTGGATGCATCCGTACAATTAATCGGGTTTGATAACTTGCAATATGCATTTAACGGGATCACCAAATCGACGTTAAGCGTAGAGGTTTTGCACACGATGGATGCGATAATTCTGCCGCCTGTAGGTACAGATGAAAAAGGGTGTGTGGAATCTATTTTCTCAACCAGTGAATTGATTTTGACGAGTGAGCATATCGCTGCATTGCCAAAGCATGCAAAGGTCTATACGGGTATGGCTAAAAATTATCTAAAAACAATATGCTCGGATCAAGCTATTGAACTTATTGAGCTTTTTGAACGGGATGATGTGGCGATTTTTAACTCCATTCCTACAGCGGAAGGTGCTTTAATGATGGCCATCCAGAATACGGATTTTACTATACACGATTCGCAATGTATGGTGTTGGGACTTGGCCGAACGGGATTGACACTGGCTAGAATGCTGCAAGCTTTAGGTGCTCATGTAAAGATCGGAGTACACAAACCAGAGCAGTTCGCACGTGCTTGGGAGATGGGGCTGGAGCCCTTCTACACAACGGAATTAAGCCATCAAGTCACTAATATTGACTTGCTTTTTAATACAATTCCGACTATGATAGTCACAGCACAAATTATTGCTAATATTCCAAACCGCGCCCTAATTATTGATCTAGCTTCCAAACCAGGAGGCACCGATTTCCGTTTTGCGGAAAAGCGGGGGATCAAAGCCATGTTAGCACCGGGTTTACCAGGAATAGTTGCTCCTCGAACAGCTGGACGAATCATAGCCAAGACGCTTAGCGAATTGCTTATGAATCAGCTTATGACGAGGGGGAATGGACAATGAATTGGCAAGGGATAACGGTTGGTTTCGCTTTAACAGGATCTCATTGCACTTTTGAAGAGGTTATGCCACAGATTCAAGGTTTTATAGATGCCGGAGCCAAAGTCATTCCAATTGCTTCCAACACCTTGATGTCAACAGATACACGATTTGGTACATCTGAACATTGGCAAAAACAGCTGAAAGATATAACAGGGAATGACATTATTTCTACAATCGTCTCTGCCGAGCCGCTCGGACCTTCCAAATTATTAGATGTCTTGGTTATTGCTCCTTGTACGGGCAATACCACAAGTAAATTAGCAAATGCAATGACCGAAAGTGCCGTATTAATGGCTGCCAAGGCTCAGATGCGCAATCAACGACCGCTCGTTTTGGCGATTTCGACTAATGATGGACTTGGTCTGAACGCCGCTAATATAGCAAAGCTGTTAATCACTAAGAATATTTATTTTGTGCCTTATGGGCAAGACGCACCCATTGCCAAGCCGAATTCTTTGGTAGCTCGCATGGATTTGATTATGCCAACGTGTGAAAGTGCACTGCAGGGAAAACAATTTCAACCCATGCTTATCGAAAGATTCAATTTTTCATAGAATCATTTTTATTGAAGGGAAGAGTTACAGGCGATGTCGAACCAGAAGCTTTTTAATGTTGCAGTTGTTGGAATAACAGGCGCAGTTGGTCAACAAATCATTCGTTTGCTGAGTGAAAGGAATTTCCCGATTGATCGGTTAAAGCTGTTAGCTTCAAAGCGTTCAGCTGGAACTAAAATTGCTTTTAAAGGCAAGGAAATTACTGTGGAAGAAGCAACACCAGAAAGCTTTGATGGTATTGATATTGCCTTCTTTAGTGCAGGTGGAGATATAAGCAAGCTGCTGGTTCCACATGCAGTTGCAAGCGGTGCTGTATGTATTGACAATACTAGTGCATATCGTATGGATCCAGAGACTCCACTCGTAGTTCCAGAAGTGAATATCGAGAAAATTAATGAAAACAAAGGGATCATTGCTAATCCCAATTGTTCGACCATTCAATTGGTTGCAACGCTAAAGCCATTATATGATCGTTATGGAATTTCTCGTATTATTGTATCTACTTATCAAGCTGTTTCGGGAGCTGGAGCTCGGGCGATTGATGAATTGTTAAGTCAATCACGTGATGTTTTGGATGAAAAGCAAGTTCAGCCAGAAATTCTACCGGTATCTTCTTTGCCAGTGAAACATCAAATTGCGTTTAATGCCATTCCACAAATTGATAAGTTTTTAGACAATGGTTTCACTAATGAAGAGATGAAGATGATTCTCGAAACCAAGAAAATTATGGGGGACGAAACGTTGCAGGTTACAGCTACTTGCGTACGTATTCCTGTTGTATATGGTCATTCGGAGTCGGTTTATGTCGAATTAAAAGAAGATTTTGATATCGATGAAGTAAAGTCCTTGCTGGCAAATGCGCCTGGTATTGTACTCCAAGACAATCCAAACGAGCAGCTGTACCCTTTAGCATCTGAAGCAGCAGGGAAGCTAGAAACTTTTGTAGGCCGTGTACGTAGAGATTTAAGCAATCCCAAAGCTTTAAATATGTGGATTGTATCTGACAATTTATTAAAGGGCGCAGCATGGAATGCTGTGCAAATTGCTGAATACATTGCGTTAGAACAATAAAAATTTATTTGTATAGCCGTATATCCTTGTTTTAAGAGGAGGTTTGTTCATGCGAATTTTAGTTCAAAAATTCGGTGGCACCTCCCTTTCTTCCGTAGAAGCTAGAATCCATGTAATTAATCATATTAAGCGAGCTTTAGTCGAAGCATTCAATCTCGTAATCGTCGTATCCGCAATGGGAAGAAGGGGCGATCCATACGCCACAGACACTTTGCTTGATTGGGTTGGATTAAATGGCAATCAGCTTTCTCCAAGAGAGCGAGATATGATTCTCTGCTGTGGGGAAACCATATCTGCGGTTACACTTTGCAGCTTATTAAACGCAGAGCATATTGAGGCGGCCGTGTTAAACGGTGAGCAAGCAGGAATCACAACGAATGATCGTTTTGGCAATGCGCAGATTCTGTCCATTAATCCTCAAAGGATCTTGGATTTGCTGAAGCAACAGAAGGTTGTGATTGTTACAGGTTTTCAAGGCGCGACAGTGGATCACGATTTCACTACACTTGGAAGAGGTGGCAGTGATACCACGGCTACAGCTTTAGGTGTAGCCCTAAACGCAGAAATAGTCGATATTTTTACAGATGTTGATGGGGTGCTCACAGCTGATCCGCGTATTGTCGAGGATGCCAAGCCTTTATCATATGTAACCTTTAATGAAATTTGCCATTTGGCACATCATGGAGCCAAAGTAATCCATCCTCGAGCTGTAGAAATTGCCATGCAAGCTAATTTGCCTGTACGTATTCGTTCTACTTTTACCGAAGGTACAGGGACTTTGGTAGCTAGTCTGGAAGCTTTAAAGCTGGAAACGAATACAGTTATTGATCGTTATGTAACAGGAATTGCCTATGTGCCTTCGTTAACACAGCTTACTGTGTTGAATGGAGAAGGACAATATGATACTTCGCTGCATGTTTTTAAAGCAATGGCACAGCATAAGATTAGCGTAGATTTTATAAATGTTAATCCAATGGGAGTTATTTATACGGTATTTGAAAGCGATGCTGCACTTGCTTTAGAAGCATTAGAGCCGTTAGGCTATCATGTCAAAAGTACTTCGCATTGTGCAAAGGTTTCTGTTATTGGTGGAGGAATGAATGAAGTACCGGGAATTATGGCGAATATTGTCGAAGCATTAATGGATGCGGACATTACTATTCTTCAGTCCTCGGATTCACATACAACCATTTGGGTGCTTGTTAATGAAGTGGACATGGTTCTAGCAGTTCGCACGCTTCATGCCAAATTTAAGTTAGCAGTATAAGATTATGCTTACGATGCAGGCTTGCCAAAGCAAGCCCAGCATATGCTTACGACGACGGTTTTCTTATGAAAACCCAAGACTATGCTTACGATGACGGTTTTCTTACGAAAACCCTGAGGAGGACAACACATGGATTTCGGGAGATTAGTGACAGCGATGGTCACACCTTTTGATGAAAATCTTCAAGTAAATTGGTCACAGGTAGAGGTTTTAATTAATTATTTGATCGAGGTTCAGAAAACCGACAGTATTGTCATTTGTGGGACAACGGGTGAATCTCCAACGCTGACAGAAGAAGAGAAGTTTAGACTCTTCAAAATGGCTGTGAAAATTGCCAAAGGACGTTGCAAAATTATTGCAGGTACAGGCAGTTATGCAACAGCTAGCTCCATACATGCCACACAAGAAGCGGAAAAGCTGGGTGTAGACGGTGTTCTGGTAGTTGCGCCTTATTATAACCGCCCTTCGCAAGAAGGCTTATATCAGCATTTCAAGGCTGTAGCTGAAGCCACTAAATTACCAATCATGCTTTATAATGTGCCACATCGCACGGGGATATCTGTCGCTTATGAAACCACTGTGCGTTTAGCGCAAATTCCTAATATTGTAGCTTCAAAGGAAGCGCATGCAGATCTGGATCACATGACACAAATTGTGACAAGAGTACCTAAAGATTTTAAAGTCTATAGTGGTGATGATTCGCTAACTTTGCCGGTTTTGGCAATTGGTGGCTATGGAATTGTTAGTGTTGCCAGCCATATAATTGGCGTTGAAATGAAACAATTGATTACTCATTTTTTACAAGGTGAGAATGCTAAGGCTACTCAGCTTCATGCAGAGCTATTCCCGATTTTTAAAGGGATCTTCCGGATGCCAAGTCCCGCTCCTATCAAGCATGCCTTGCAATTAAGAGGCATAAAAGTGGGTGGCGTCAGATTGCCTTTAATCGATGTTACAGAAAAAGAAGAGCAGTTTTTAAAATCGTTAATGGATACCCTGAAAACGAGCATCCAATAGCATGTAATAAGTATTGGTAACGGAGCATGGCTTGTTTTTGTAGTTTTTGTTCATGTATAATAAGGTCAAGAGAATGGTGCGGTTTCTTTCAAACGGCTAGCTGGCAACAAAAACATCATGTTGCGATTTAGCAGTATAGGTGCGCGAATCGGAGGATCGTCGTCAATTCAAAATTAGGAGGTATTGTCTTGTCAAAGAAAATAAATGAAAAATTGGTCATCTTCGCTCTAGGCGGCGTGGGCGAAATTGGTAAAAATATGTATGTGGTGCAATATGGCAACGATATCGTAGTCGTGGATTCGGGTTTGAAGTTTCCAGAAGAAGAAATGTTGGGAATTGATATTGTTATTCCAGATATTACTTATTTACTCGATAATCGAGATAAAGTTAGAGCCATCTTAATTACTCACGGACATGAAGATCATATCGGTGGTTTACCCTATGTATTACGCCAATTGAATGTGCCTATTTATGCTACAAGATTGACCATGGGATTAATCGAATCCAAATTAAAAGAAGCCAATTTACTTGGTGATACCAAACGCCATATTATTACAGCAGAATCAGAATTGCCTTTAGGTGTCATTAAAGCAACTTTCTTCAAAACCAATCACAGTATTCCGGATTGCGTAGGGGTATGCTTGGAAACACCAGAAGGTAATGTAGTGCATACTGGAGATTTTAAATTTGACCAAACACCAGTGAATGGTCATTTCGCAGACTTGCATCGCATGGCGGAAATTGGTACTAAAG
This sequence comes from Paenibacillus psychroresistens, assembly GCF_009728935.1. Classification (GTDB taxonomy): domain Bacteria; phylum Bacillota; class Bacilli; order Paenibacillales; family NBRC-103111; genus Paenibacillus_AC; species Paenibacillus_AC psychroresistens. The sequence goes on from NZ_CP034235.1 coordinate 3,592,635, forward strand.
GTGTATTAATGCTACTATCCGATAGTACGAATGCAGAACGTCCAGGCTTTACGGGTTCTGAAAGAAGTGTTGGGATTGAGCTTGAAAGTATTTTTTCCAAGGCGAAGCAACGTGTTGTTGTAGCTACCTTTGCATCCAACATTCATCGGGTTCAGCAAGTTATTGACGCTGCAGAAGCAACCAACCGTAAAGTAACCGTAATTGGTAGAAGTATGGTTAATGTGGTTTCCATTGCCTCTGAGCTTGGCTACTTGCGTATACCGGAAGGTATGCTTATTGAGCCGGAAGAAGTTAATCGAATGGCTTCAGATCGTGTTGTTATTCTATCGACTGGAAGTCAAGGCGAGCCTATGTCTGCGTTAACACGTATGGCAAGAGCTACTCACCGTAAAGTCGATATCATGCCAGGAGATACCGTTATTATTGCTGCAACACCTATCCCAGGTAATGAAAAATACGTGGGACGAACTGTAGATGAATTGTTCCGTTTAGGAGCACATGTTATTTATGGACCAGGATCTGTATCTGGTGTTCACGTATCGGGACATGGCAGTCAAGAAGAATTGAAGCTGATGCTTAACTTGATGAAACCCAAATATTTTATGCCGATTCATGGTGAATATCGCATGTTGAAATTGCATTCAAATTTAGCAGAAGATGTTGGTGTGCTTAAAGAAGATATCTTCATCGTCGATAATGGGGAAACCGTTGAGATTGTCAATGGTATCGCTCGTAAAGCAGGCAGAGTACAAGCAGGTAATGTATTGATTGATGGGCTAGGGGTTGGCGATGTAGGCAATATCGTACTTCGTGATCGTAAATTATTATCACAAGATGGTATTCTAGTTGTCGTGGTTACCTTGAGTAAGCAAGAAGGTAAAGTACTTTCTGGACCTGATATTATTTCAAGAGGATTTGTGTACGTACGTGAATCTGAAGGCTTGCTGGATGAAGCAAATCGGATTGTAACGACAACCTTGAACAAATTGATGAGCGAGAATGTAAACGAGTGGGCTTCACTAAAAACACATGTTAAAGACGCGCTTGGTCGATTCTTATATGAGCAAACGAAAAGAAGACCGATGATTCTTCCGATCATCATGGAAGTATAATCCCGTTACCACTCTTATAATTTTTCAATATGACTCCTCTTGCCATTATGGTTTGAGGAGTTTTTTGTTGCGAAAAGTGGGATAAGAATGATGAGGTAAACCATACTACGATAGACTGATAATACGGAGTACAATTCAAGGAGGAACTATGCTAACCCCATCTAATCCTGAGAAACAAGAAGAGTTTCCACAACCCATCGATCCAAATGATCCGAAGAGAAATCCGATTCTAGAAAATATCCAACAGCTTGGTCAAACTGTGCTTGCTACACCTGGCGAATCGAATATTATTTGTTTGACTATCATTGGTCAGATTGAAGGTCATTTGATCCTGCCTCCGCAGAACAAAACGACGAAGTATGAGCATCTCATTCCACAATTGGTAGCGGCAGAGCAAAACCCGAAGATTGAAGGGGTCTTAATCATTCTAAACACCGTAGGCGGGGATGTAGAGGCTGGATTGGCTATTGCTGAGATGATTGCATCCTTATCTAAGCCAACAGTCGCCCTAGTGCTTGGAGGCGGGCATAGTATCGGTGTGCCAATTGCTGTTTCTGCTCAATATACAATTATTGCGGAATCCGCTACGATGACTATCCATCCCATTCGATTGAATGGTTTGGTGATTGGGGTTCCTCAGTCCTTTGAATACCTAGAAAAAATGCAGGAACGAGTTATTCGCTTTATTACATCCCATTCGGCAATGACAGAGGAAAAGCTGAAGGAATTAATGTTTCGGATGGGTGAGCTATCACGCGATATAGGGGCAACTGTCGTCGGAAGAGATGCTGTTAAATTTGGCTTGATAAATGCAATTGGTGGCGTAGGGGATGCGATTAGAGAGTTAAACCAGCGAATTGAAGCTGAGCGAAACATGCGAGGAGGCTTAGTTCAATGACGATGTATTCCATCATGCCCATGGAGGTAATATTTGCAGGCATGGATCAACAAACCTACAATTATGTTGAAGTAGTGGTGGGAGGAATCCCCATGCAAGTGGAAAGAGTAAGTGTAGACCAAGCCAAAATTGTGCGTTTGCTTAGCTGCCGTCCTGAAGATTACTTAAATCCACTTTATAACCCTGGGACGATGATTTTCTATCAGCCTAGTGTTGAACTGTGAAATGAGAACGCCTGTATTCAATTTAGGACTGTAACCACTTATATCGCCCCCTATTGTATGCTATACTAGCAAGGATGGGGGTGAACATTTTGGCCAAAGGCAAGAAAAAGAAGAAAACAGCAGCTAAAACCTCTTTAAGGTACGAGCTATACGGCATTGTTATTTTAATATTGTCGGTCATCGCATTATCTGGTGGAGGTCGAGTTGCCCGAGCTTTAACTTATATGTTTCGATTCTTAATTGGAACCTCCGATAAGGTGATCCCGATTATTTGTATATATATCGGACTTTATGTAATGATGAAGCGTGTTTGGCCTTCGAGCTGGAGCAGATGGAAAACGGGTGTCGTCCTTGGTTTATTTGGTTGGTTAGTGATCAATCATATGTCCATGATCCACTCCATAAACTCAACAGATGATCTTAAGATACCGGTTAATATTATTCAAGTTACCTGGGCAAGCATGATGGATGGCTTAGAGCCAGATGTGCCAGACGCACCCATTCTAGCTACAAATGTTGGCGGAGGAATGGTTGGAGCTTTATTATATGCGACACTTTATTTCTTGTTTGGTAATTTGGGGTCGAATTTAATTGCTTACACGCTTTGTTTAATCGGTATTATCTTGATAACAGGCATCTCTGTTGTTGACTTAATAGGCAAGCTAAGAAACCGGACTAGCGGCATGCAGTCAGGTGTTCTAGAACGAGTATCAGGCTGGTTTACAGCCAAAGATGAGGGTCCGATCCGCAAAGGCCCAGTCATTCAAGTGAAAAAACAAAAAATACATAACCCGATGGATGATGAGCTCGATGAAGAGAATTATTTCTCCGATCGTCCTAAAGGTAAGCCTAAATCGGTTTTCTTTGAAATTTTCCCATCTACTCCTGAGGAACATGATGAGGAGCCTGCTCATCCGATAGCGCCGTTAATTCAGCTTTTACCTAAGGAAGTTAAACGGGCCCAGCCTCAGCCTGTAAGTCCCGTAGAAGAAGAGGAACCACTTCCATTCATTCGAAATTTTCAAGATCAAGTGGAGCCTATTATAGATATGTCTCCTCCTCCTGTAATAGTGATTAAGAAGCCTGCTGAAGGACAAGCAGAGGCAACGGATATTCCTTTTGTCGAAGCAACAGGTAAAAAATCAGATAAGCCATATGAACTCCCATCGCTAGGTCTATTGTCCTTGCCCGCTCCAGGTAAAGCTGGAAGCTCCTTGGACTATAAAGCGAATGCTAGAAAACTGGAAACCACATTAGAGAGTTTTGGCGTTAAAGTAAAGGTGCTTGACGTTGTCATTGGGCCTGCTGTAACTCGCTATGAGATTCAGCCTGACGTAGGTGTTAAGGTCAGTCGTATTGTTAGTTTAACGGATGATATCGCACTTGCTTTAGCGGCAAAAGACATTCGGATGGAGGCTCCAATTCCAGGTAAATCTGCCATTGGGATCGAAGTGCCCAATTCAGAGGTATCGATTGTAACTATGCGTGAAGTCATGGAGAGCTCTGCATTCCGTGATTCAGCCGCCAAGTTATCCGTTGTACTGGGACGCGACATTTCGGGACAGCCTATCGTAGCTAACTTAGCTCGAATGCCGCATTTACTTGTAGCAGGAGCTACGGGCTCAGGGAAGTCAGTTTGTATTAATGGAATTATTACGAGCATCTTATATAAAGCTAAGCCAGAAGAAGTCAAATTTCTGATGATTGATCCGAAGATGGTCGAATTGAATATGTACAATGGGATTCCGCATCTTTTGGCACCTGTTGTAACAGATCCAAGGCGCGCTTCGCTTGCATTGAAGAAAGTCGTGCTAGAAATGGAGAAACGCTATGAAGCCTTCTCCAAAACGGGTACACGTAATATTGAAGGCTACAATAACTTGCTTGCAAACGGACAAGCCGGCAACCCAATGCCTCCAATACCATTAATCGTTGTAATTGTTGATGAGTTAGCGGATTTAATGATGGTCGCAGCGAACGATGTCGAGGATTCCATTACGCGATTAGCTCAAATGGCACGTGCAGCGGGAATCCATTTGATTATTGCAACACAAAGACCTTCTGTGGATGTTATTACGGGGGTCATTAAAGCCAATATTCCTTCGCGAATTGCCTTTGGTGTTTCCTCTATGGTTGACTCGAGAACTATCCTCGATATGGGGGGCGCAGAGAAGCTTCTAGGACGTGGAGACATGCTCTACCTACCTGTAGGTGCATCGAAGCCAGTCCGTGTGCAGGGTGCTTACCTTTCCGATGAGGAAGTCGAGTCCGTTGTGCACTTTGTAAGTAAACAAGAGGAAGCGCAATATCAGGAAGAAATGGTGCCTGAGCTGGAAGAGAAAGACGATATACCCCAAGAAGTGGAAGACGATCTTTTCAATCAAGCTGTGCAGATTGTAGTTGAAGCCAAGCAAGCCTCTGTATCTTTATTGCAGCGGAGAATGCGAATTGGTTATACCCGAGCAGCTCGTTTAATTGATTCCATGGAAGCCAAGGGGATCGTAGGACCTTATGAAGGCAGCAAACCAAGAGAGGTGTTACTCTCGATTGAACAGTTTCATCATAACCGCATGAGCTCATAAAACGGTAGGGAGAAATCCCAACCGTTTTATTTTTTTGCAATATAAGAAAGATTAGGTTTCACCTATATGCAGCTCATATAATTCAAACAAACGCACCGTTTTCTTTCAGAAAGACGGTGTAGACATTTATCCTTTGATGCATAGAACAATTCTTCCTTTCCAATAATAACTGCAAACTGAAATTGATGCAGTTACACTGTTAACCGGCAATAGTTATATGTTGACTGCTAACAGTAAATTAGAAAGGTTGAGTGAAGTGAAAAAAAACCAGAAAAATCGACTTGTAGTGTTTACTGTATTGTTGGTAGTTGTGCTGTACGGAGGTTATCAATTTAAGCATGCAAAAATTGCTCATGATGCTCAAGAGACGTTTAGTAATTCGGCCGTTCATTACGGAGCTAAAGGGGAAGATGTATTTGAGCTGCAGGGAAGATTGAAGCATCTTGGTTTTTTTAAAGGAAGTGTGGACGGACAATACGGATTCCAAACCTTAAAAGCAGTGAAATATTTTCAATCTGAGTTTGGTATGAAGGTGGATGGAATTGTTGGTGCCAAAACCAAGCTCAAGCTATGGCAAGCGACTAAAAATTGGGCACCTACGGCTGATTGGAAGCAGAATAAACCGGTTGCAGGTAATCCCTCGAATGCACCTAAAGATGATACAGCTTCGTTAACACCGAGCTCCATGGCGGGTATGACGGCTAATGATTTAAGGATGATGGCAAATGCAGTCTATGGCGAATCTCGAGGCGAGCCTTATATTGGTCAAGTCGCTGTGGCAGCGGTTATTCTCAATCGCGTGAGAAATGCAAGCTTCCCCAACACCATATACGGCGTTATTTATCAGCCAGGTGCATTTACGGCAGTTGCAGATGGCCAAATCAATTTAACGCCAAATGAGACAGCTAAAAAAGCCGTGAATGATGCAATTGGCGGCATTGATCCTACAAATGGCTGTATCTATTATTTTAACCCAGAAACGGCAACCTCTAAATGGATTTGGACACGCAAGCAAGTTAAAACGATTGGCAAACATATTTTTGCCATATAAACTATTTCTCCCATGTTGCTTCTTTTCTCGAGCTTGGAATATAATGGTATGGTGAAATGAAGGGAGGCAGCAGCTTGAAGAATACAACGTTCGAACGCAGCAGCATCAATAATATTCGAGTTCATGTATTGCCGACAAAGCAATTTAAGACCTTTGCTATCTCGGTATATATTGGCAGTCCATTAACCGAAGAAACGGTTACCCCAATTGCTTTAACGCCCCATGTACTACGAAGAGGGACTAAAGCTTATCCCGAAACGAAAGCCTTCCGTGAGAAATTAGATGATTTGTATGGAGCAGGCTTTGGTTTTGATATTTTCAAACGTGGGGATTATCAAATTGTGCAATTTCGAATGGACATCATTGAAGATCGTTATGTGAATGAGAGTGGGAAATCTTTATTAGCGCAAGCCATTGGTTTTCTCGGTGGTGCTATAACAGAGCCTGCACTGGAGGATAATCATTTTATAGAGAAATATGTGGAAGCTGAGAAGCTCACAGTGAGTCGCAAGATTGAAGCGGTCATTAATGATAAAATTCGTTATGCCGAAGAACGCTGCATGCAAGAAATGTGCAAAAACGAGCCGTATCGTTTATTCCAGCTAGGGACCATTGAAGCTTTACAGAGCTTAAGTGCTGCTTCGTTGCATGAGAAATATAGGGCATGGTTACAGGAAGCGCCGATCGATATTTATGTGGTAGGCAATACGACATTAGCAGAAGTGTCTGAATATGTGGCTAACGCCATTCAGCTAAAACGTGAATCAGCCGCTACCTATAACTTGAGATCAACTTATCATGAAGTCAAGCAGGTTCGGACGGTCATTGAAAAATTAGATATTAAGCAAGGCAAGCTGAATATGGGACTGCGGACCAATGCGACTTATGCCGATGAATTATACAGTGCTCTGCTCATGTATAACGGAGTATTGGGTGGTTATCCACATTCCAAGCTATTTATTAATGTGAGAGAGAAAGCAAGCTTAGCTTATTATGCTTCCTCACGTTTAGATGGCCATAAAGGCATCCTGGCGATTCGTTCCGGTATCGAAATGGAGAACTATGAAAAAGCCTCCGAGATTATTCAGCAACAGCTTGAAGCTATGCGCCAAGGTGATATTACCGAGCTCGAGCTTTCACAAACCCAAGCGATGATTGCTAATCAGCTAAGGGAAATTAATGATTCGGCATTCGAGATGATCTCGTTTGATTACAATAGTGTATTGTCTGGGGTTGAACGCTCCGTCATCGAGCTTATCGATGCCATTGAGAAAGTCGACCGCCCTCAAATCACCAAGGTTGCCCAAAAGGTGCAATTGGATACCCTATACTTCCTGCGCGATCAAAAGGGGGATTAAACGATGGAAATTTTGAATTATGAGCACTTGAATGAAAAATTATATACCGAGCAGCTGGATAACGGGCTGAAGGTCTTTATTTTGCCAAAGGAAGGCTTTCAGAAAACATATGCGACTTTTAGCACTCGTTATGGTTCTATTGATAACCATTTTCAAGCTAGTGGTGAAGCTGAAGTTCGAGTTCCCGACGGAATTGCCCATTTCTTGGAGCATAAGATGTTTGAAGAGCCAACAGGTGATATTTTTGCCACATTTGCTTCACAAGGCGCATCGGCCAATGCTTTTACTAGCTTTGATCGTACCGCTTATTTGTTCTCAGCAACCGAACAGATTCACGCTAATCTGACCACTTTGTTAAATTTCGTGCAAAACCCTTATTTTACCGATGAAAATGTCGAGAAAGAAAAGGGGATCATCAATCAAGAAATTACGATGTATCAGGATAATGCGGATTGGCGTTCTTATTTTGGATTGATTGAGGCTATGTACAAAACGCATCCGATTCATATTGATATCGCAGGCACGATTGAGTCGATTAAAGATATTACGAAAGAGACGTTATACGCTTGCTACCACACGTTCTATCACCCAAGCAATATGATGTTGTTCATTGTTGGCGGAGTTGATCCCGAGCAGGTTATGCAGCTCGTCCGTGACAACCAAGCAGCTAAAGGCTATAAAGCTCAGGGTGAAATACGGCGGATTTTTGACAATGAGCCTAGCGGGGTAGCCATCAAGCTTAAAGCGACCCAATTGCCGGTTTCCTTACCGAAATATTTGTTCGGCTTTAAAGAAACTCCACCGCACGTGGAAGGACTGGAATTGCTGCGATTAGAGCTGACGATGAAGGTTATGATGGATGTGCTATTCGGACCGAGCTCAACGATTTATCAAATTCTGTATGATGAGAATTTAATCTCGGATAATTTCGGGCATGAATACAATTGTGATCGGGATTATGCCTTTTCAATTATTGGCGGGGACACGAAGAATCCAGAAGCTTTGCTGAATCGTATTAAGGAATTGCTTGGGGAGGTTATTGAATCAGGAGTAGCCGAAGCAGATTTCGAGCGAACCCGCAAGAAGCGAACAGGTGGTTTTCTGCGGATGCTGAATTCACCGGAATCCATTGCCAATGAATTTACTAAATACCAATTCAGGGGTGGTGATCTGTTTAGCATGCTGCAGATCTATCAAGAAATGACATTGGGCCATGTAAATGAGCGGATGCGCAAGCATTTTAATTGGGAGCAGATGGCAGCATCTCTAGTCTCAAGTGAGCAGGCATGACAACCCCTTTTAAGCAACAAACCGTCTTGATTACTGGGGCGAGCAGAGGTATAGGGGCTGCCGTAGCGCAACGATTTGCTGCTGTAGGCATGAATATTGTGATTCACTATAATCAGGGGCATGAGGCCGCTAATGAGGTGGCTCGGAGCTGTATGCAGCAGGGATCTAAGGTGCTTACCATTTCTGCTGACATTCGCAGCAAAGAGCAGCTATTGAAGATGCAGGAGAAGCTCGCTAAACATGAGATGCTGCCTGATATTCTGGTGAATAACGCTGGCATTAGCCATTATGGGATGCTGGCGGATGTCACCGAAGAGCAATGGGATGATCTGATGAATGTTAATCTTAAAGGTACCTTTTTTACTTCGCAGATTTTTATGGAACGAATGGTCCAGCTTAAATATGGTCGAATTATTAACGTTTCGTCTATCTGGGGAATATCAGGTGCCTCCTGTGAAGTAGCCTATTCCACAACCAAGGGAGGCATTAATGCCTTTACAAAAGCCTTAGCCAAGGAGCTTGCCCCTTCGAATGTCACTGTGAATGCAGTGGCACCGGGGGCTGTGGATACAGCTATGATGAACCATTTAGCTGCTGAGGAAGTAACTGCTATTCAAAGTGAGATTCCTGCTGGACGATTTGCCATGCCGGACGAGATCGCATCATTGGTTTATTTTTTGGCTTTGCCGGAATCTAGCTATATTACTGGGCAAATTATTAGCCCAAATGGTGGATGGCTTACATAAATCACCTTAAATTGGAAATGCTTTGCGTGAATAAACTCCGGCTAAAAAGCGAATAGTACAACTGTTATTGCTATTAGTCTAAGATGAGGAGGTTTACGTATGGCAACTGTATTAAAATCGTTTGACAAGTGGAAGCAATTCTTAGGTGAACGTGTTTCACAAGCTGAATCCGTTGGGATGAGTGAAGAGACGGTGACCAAGCTGGCCTTTCAAATTGGTGAATTCCTGCAGGATAAAATTGATCCAGAAAATCCCGAGGAACGTATTTTGAAGGAGCTTTGGGATATCGGGAATGAACAAGAACGTAAAACGATGGCGAGTTTGATGGTCAAATTAGTTAGCAAGTAAAGTTGACTCGCCCTCCTCTATAGGGGGGCTTTTCTTTGTAGTTCGTGATATACTGAAATTAAAAAGGAATAATGTCGATGTATTTTCATAAAATAAGGCTATTTTTTGTTTATTTGTTTCTTCTTGTCCTTTTAACGGCGTGTGGTCACCCCATTCCAACAGCTTCAGTTGATTTGCTTAAGCAAAAGAAAGCTATTCTAATCTTAACCTCACCTTCGTTAGACAAGTCTTTACAGAATCAGCTAGTTCAAACTCTTAATACTTGGAAGCAAACTGAGTTGATTACCTATGAATGGCTTCAGCAGGTGAACGTGGTAGACGACCTGCTTATTAATAAAATAAATCAGATTCCATATTCCTACATTATGGTTATAAGCTCAGATTTAACGCCTACCACACTAACAGAAGCTGGAAAAGCTCCAGATAAACGCTGGATTGTGCTTTCTGATGCTACCCATCTGGAAGCTATCCCAACGACCATACCAGATAATGTTGCTGTATATCAATTGAATGCTAGCCTTTTGACGACTCAATGGAATGAAGCGGTTGCCCGCACACAACAAGCTCAGCAACAACAGCTAACTATGAATGGAATTTATCATTCTGTTGGCTCCGTTACTTATGGAAACATACCTACGCCAACACCAACACCAAGTCCGAATATTCCGCCAATTAATCTCCAAAAGCCGGGAGCTGTTATATTAATTTGGCCTTCCATTTGGGCAGATCAGTTAAAAGTGATTCAATTGAATAGCTTTGAAAAAGGGCTGCATTACTACACAACTCAGCAAATGAAGATTAATTACTAATTAATGAAGGCAATAAAGGAAATAAGCAAATGTTGTAGAATAATGTAGAATAATAGTCTGTCATCGAATAGGGGTTGGACCACAGAATGAAACAATGGTACATGGAATACAGGATTCATAAGAATCGCCCTGGTTTGCTTGGTGATATTGCTTCTTTAATGGGAATGCTGGAAATTAATATTATGTCGATTAATGGAGTCGAAGATCGTACTCGCGGCATGCTTCTGCAAACCGATGATGATGAAACCATTGAGCTTATGGGTAAAATGCTAAGTAAAGTAGATAATATTACTATTACGGCTTTACGCACCCCTAAATTAGTCGATATTCTCGCTGTTAGGCATGGCCGTTACATAGAACGTGATTCGGATGATCGCAAAACCTTCCGGTTTACACGGGACGAGCTTGGTTTACTTGTGGACTTTTTAGGTGAGATTTTCAAGAGAGACGGCAATCAGGTCGTTGGTTTGCGCGGGATGCCGCGTGTCGGCAAAACAGAGTCCATTATTGCTGGAAGTGTATGCTCGAATAAACGTTGGAATTTTGTTTCTTCCACATTGCTTCGCCAAACGGTTCGTAATCAAATGTCTGAGGATGAATTGAATCCCAACAATATATTTATAATTGACGGTATTGTTTCGACCATGCGATCTAATGAAAAGCATCACAGCTTATTGAAACAAATTATGGCTATGCCATCGACCAAGGTCATAGAACACCCCGATATTTTTATTCGCGAATCGGAATATGATTATCATACGTTTGATTATATTATCGAATTGCGTAATTCACCGGATGAAGAGATTTCCTATGATAGCTTTACGACTCCATTTGATGAAGGCTTTTAAAAATTATAGTAGATACGTTGACGGGAGGTGAACCATTTGTCGGAATTGGGACAGTTGTTGCGAAAGGCTAGGCTGGAAAAAGGGATATCCTTGGAGGATATGCAAGAAACCACTAAAATTCGAAAAAGATATTTAGAAGCCATTGAAGATGGCAATTATAAATTGCTGCCAGGAAATTTTTATGTAAGGGCATTTATTAAGAGCTATTCGGAGAGTGTGGGCTTAGACCCTAATGAGGTGCTTCGTCTTTATCGGAATGTGATTCCTGCTTCTCAAGTCGAATCTAAGGTAGAGCCTAACCATCGCAAAAGATCGGGTATTAAAACGAACGACCGTTGGAGCAAAAGAATCACTACGCTTGTTTTTATATCTTTCTTGGTTTTAATTATTGTTTTAGCCTATTATTTTATAGATAAGAACAGTAAAACGGCGGATAATACTAACAATACCGAGGAACAAGGTCCTCGCCTAACTGACAAAGCAGTTGATGTGGTTGACCCTAACGCAACACCTATTGCGACAATTGAACCGAATACTCCAACCCCACAGGCATCCAGTCCCCTAGCAGAAGTTAAGTTGGCTTCTAGTGCTAATGGAGTTGATTATTATATTATTTCGAACGCCACCAAAATTGAATTAGAGCTAAGTGTTGCCACAGATAAATGTTGGTTTGAAATTGATGAAGTGAGTGGAGTCAATAGCAAGAAGTTGATTGAGACCGGCAATCTGGAGACCACCACTGGTAAGAAAATCTGGAGCTTGGAAAAACCTGTCTATGTTAAGCTGGGAAGAGCCAATGCGGCAGAAGTGAAAGTAAACGGTGTGATTATCCCCGTGGGAGATTTACCTAATGTAAAGAAATTTCAATTTGAGCTCGCATAAACGCCTTGCTATAGGGGAGGATAACGGTAGTTATTCATTCCTGTAAAAGTGAGGTTAAGCAAATGCCAACAAGCTGGGTTGTAACAGGGCTGGGGGTTATAGTCAGTTTATTGGGCTGGTACTTAACACCTAGTGCTTGGGGATACGGAATTTTTGGTTTTGGTCTTGCACATATTGTGTTAGGGCTGCTGGATATGTTTCGTGTGCCAGTTCGAAGACATTAGTTCGGAGCAGTATTTTAGAGGACATCCTTAAGCTTAATGGGGTGTCTTCTTTTATTATGTAGAAAAACTTGCTATAATGAACTAACGATTGTTTAGAAAAGGAAGTGTTTGGCATGAGTACAGAAAACTCGTTTGATATTTGTTCGAAAATTGATATGGCCGAATTGAATAATGCGATTAACCAAGCCGAGAAAGAAATTGACACTCGGTTTGATTTCAAAAACAGCAAAAGCAGCATCAAGCTAGAAAAAGAAGAGCTAGTCCTAGTCTCCGATGATGAATTTAAGCTGCAGAACGTTGTAGACATATTGACTTCGAAGATGGCCAAGCGTGGAATTTCTTTGAAAAATATGGAGCATGGTAAAGTTGAACCAGCAGCTATGACAACAGTTAGACAAAGAATTACCTTAAAGCAAGGGATAAGCCAAGAGGACGCTAAGAAAATTAATATCCTCATTCGTGATTCCAAATTAAAAGTAACCAGCCAAATTCAAGGCGATCAAATTCGAGTTACAGGCAAAAATCGGGATGACTTGCAGAAGATTATGCAAATTGTTAAACAAGCGGATTTACCCTTGGAGCTGCAGTTCAACAATTTTCGCGGGTAGCAATTCCTATAACGATGTATTATAATTATAATGTTAACGGGCTACTTTATTCTTTGTAGCCCGTTCATCTTGAATTGCAATGAATTGCACTATATTGGGGGATCTCGTAATGACAGAAAAGATAATGGTGGTTACACTCGGATGCGAGAAGAATCTAGTTGATTCTGAAATCATGACCGGTTTAGTCCATCAAAAAGGCTACTTAATAGCCGACAACAAAGAGGATGCAACGGTTATTATCGTGAATACCTGCGGTTTTATTGATGCAGCTAAAGAAGAATCCGTTAATACTATTCTAGATATGGCGGATTTGAAACGAACAGCGAATTTAAAGGCGCTTATCGTCTCAGGTTGCTTGACACAACGTTACAAGGAAGAATTAATGAAGGAAATGCCTGAGATTGACGGAATCGTAGGTACTGGCGATTTTCATAACATTAATGACATTGTCGAGCAGGCATTAGCAGGCCATAAGCCGGTGATGGTCGGAAATCCCGTGTTTAATTACGAGCAAGCATTGCCAAGACGCTCATCCGGACCACGTTATACGGCTTATGTGAAAATTGCTGAAGGCTGCGATAACGCGTGTACTTTTTGTAGTATTCCGATTATGCGTGGTAAATTCCGTAGTCGCAGTATGGAGTCTGTTATCCGTGAAGTGACTGAATTGGCATCACAGGGTGTAAAGGAAATCAGCTTGATTGCACAGGATTCGACTAATTATGGTACGGATTTATATGATTCCTTTATGCTGCCTACCTTAATGAATAAAGTTACAGATGTACCCGGAATTGAATGGGTTCGATTGCATTATGCCTATCCTGGATTCTTTACAGATGAATTAATTGATACCATAGCAAATAACCCAAAAGTTTGTAAATATGTGGACATGCCGCTTCAGCATAGCGAAGATCGGATCCTGAAACGGATGAATAGACCTGGCAGACAACGCGATTCAAGAGAGCTGATTCTCAAAATTCGTGCCAAAATTCCCAATGTTTCCCTACGTACTTCACTTATTGTCGGGTTTCCGGGCGAAACAGAAACGGATTTTGATAATTTGGTTACTTTTGTGCGCGAAATGGAATTTGACCGTTTGGGTGTCTTCAGTTATTCACAGGAGCAAGATACGCCAGCATCACGTTTGCCTGATCAAGTAGATGAGGATGTTAAAGAGTTCCGCAACAACACCTTGATGGAAATTCAACGTGAAATCTCCAAAACCCGCAATGGCAATCGCATTGGACAGGATTTGGATATTCTGATCGAACGTTATGACGGGCGTAATGATGTCTACATTGGACGTTCACAATATGATGCTCCAGAAATAGATGGAGAGGTTTTTGTAACAAGCAGCACGGCAACCATTGGTTCTATGACCAAAGTAAGAATCACGCATTCGTTTGAGTATGATTTGTCTGGGGAGGGTATTGTATGAATTTACCCAACCGAATCACGGTTGCAAGAATAGCTCTTATACCTGTGATTATGGTTTTCCTCCAGGTCAAAACATTCCCGGTTATCCATCTTTCTGATTTTACCATTACCTATAATCAAATTCTGGCTACCTTTGTTTTTATAATTGCTGCCAGTACGGATGGTTTAGACGGCTATATCGCCCGTAAGCGTAAGCTTGTTACCAATCTGGGCAAGCTATTAGATCCACTTGCTGATAAATTACTGGTAACGGCGGTATTGGTTTATTTGGTTGAACTCGGGAAAATTGATGCTTGGATAGTTATTGTCATTATTGGCAGAGAGTTCGCTGTAACAGGGTTGAGGCAAATTGCGCTATTAGAAGGTATCGTTATGGCGGCAAGCAAGCTGGGGAAATGGAAGACAGGCATTCAGATCACAGCGATTATTGCTTTGTTGCTTAACAATTTTCCATTTAACTTTATCGACATTCGTTTCGATTTAATTTCTAGCTGGGCAGCCGTTATCATAACGGTCTACTCGGGTGTTGATTATTTTGTCAAAAACAAACATGTAATCAATTTTTCAGATTGAGGATGAAAAAAACAATAGGACCTCCTATTGTTTTTTTTTCGAATAGGGAAGGATGAAGCTTAGATGAAAGCAGAGATAATCGCAGTAGGAACAGAGCTTTTGTTAGGTCAAATTGTTAATACCAACGCACAGTATCTTGCTCAGCAATGTGCAGCGATGGGGATAGATGGTTATTTTCAAACCGTTGTTGGTGATAATGAAGCACGGTTGAAGCAGGCAATCAGCCTTGCTAAAGATAGGGCAGAGCTGATTATTTTTACAGGTGGCTTAGGGCCGACGTTAGACGATTTAACCAAAGATGTGCTTGCTGCATTTCTCCAACGCGAATTAATTATGCATCAGCCTTCCATGGACAGGATAACTGCTTTCTTCGAAGCACGGGGCATAGCTATGGTTGAAAGCAATGCTAGACAAGCCTTAATGATCGCTGGCAGCGATGCCCTGTTGAATGATACTGGAATGGCTGTTGGGAACGCAATGACGTTAGACGGTACACATTATGTGCTGCTGCCGGGTCCACCTCGTGAAATGAAGCCCATGTTCGAGAATTATGCCAAAGATTGGCTGCGTACGGTCATGAGGGATGAAATGCCGCTATACTCAACAATGCTTAAATTTTGCGGGATTGGCGAGTCTTCGTTAGAGCATGCTCTGCTTGATTTAATCGAGAGTCAGCAGGATCCAACCATAGCCCCCTACGCAAAAGAAGGGGAAGTCACGATTCGCTTATCTACCAAAGCACATTCCCAAGAAGCAGCTAATCTACAAATGGCTTCCACAGTGCAAATGATTCGTGATCGTTTGGGCCTCTATCTTTATGCGCAAGAAGATATTGGGATTGAGCAAGCTGTTCTGCGGCTATTGGCTGAGAAAAATGCTACATTAGCCGTAGCTGAGAGCTGTACAGGTGGCTTGCTAAGTGATCTAATTACTTCTATTTCAGGCAGTTCTACTAGCTTTCTTGGCGGGATCATCTGTTACTCCAATCAAGTAAAGCATGAGCTTCTGAGAGTACCAACCACGATGTTAGAAGGTGAAGGTGCGCCAGGTGCGGTTAGTGCTGAAACGGCTCAAGTATTAGCAGAGCAATTATTAATTTTGATGAAGTCGGACTATGCTATCTCAATAACAGGCGTTGCAGGCCCTAACCCATCTGAAGGTAAACCTGTTGGGCTAGTGTATATTGGAGTTGCTCAAAAGGGGCAACCCACATTAGTAGTTAATGTGACACATTCAGGCGGCCGTGATTTAATCAAGCTTAAATCTGCCAAAACGGCTTTATATCATTTATGGAAAAGGCTAGTGGAGTAGCTGTATATTTAACATGCAAGGATAAATGGCTTAGCCGTCTTAAAAAAACTATTGCACAAATAAAAAGTTTGGTATATATTGGTATCAATAGTTAGCGGAAGAACCGTTACAAAAGAGACCTTCTTTTGTAGCGGTTTTTTTGTTTGGACTTAGCTAAAAAGCTGCATTTATCAAAAAAACGAATGTATGTTCGAAAAAACACTTGGCAAGAAGGCAAAAAGAAGTTATCATGTAAATATAATCAAAGAAGGAAGTGAGTCTTTTGGCTGCTGATCGTCGTGCTGCGTTAGAAATGGCTTTACGTAATATTGAGAAACAATTTGGAAAAGGCTCCATAATGAAGCTTGGCGAATCCACGCATATGCAAATTGAAGCTATTTCCACTGGAGCATTAGCCCTTGATATTGCTCTTGGAGTTGGTGGTTTTCCACGCGGGCGTATTATTGAAGTATTCGGACCTGAATCCTCAGGTAAGACTACAGTTGCGCTACATGCCATTGCATCGGTACAGAAGAATGGCGGTACGGCTGCTTTTATTGATGCCGAGCATGCATTGGATCCAGCCTATGCAGCCAAGCTTGGGATCAACATAGATGAGTTGTTGCTTTCACAGCCCGATACAGGCGAGCAAGCACTTGAAATTGCAGAAGCACTTGTACGAAGCGGTGCGGTCGATATTATTGTTGTTGACTCCGTAGCGGCTTTGGTGCCTAAGGCTGAAATCGAAGGGGACATGGGAGATTCACATGTCGGCCTACAAGCAAGATTGATGTCACAGGCTTTAAGAAAGCTATCAGGTGCAATCAACAAGTCCAAGGTTATCGCAATTTTCATTAATCAGCTTCGGGAAAAAGTCGGCGTTATGTTTGGTAATCCAGAGGTTACTCCAGGTGGACGAGCTCTTAAATTCTATTCCACTATTCGTTTGGATGTACGTCGGATTGAATCCATCAAGCAAGGCAACGATGTAGTGGGTAACCGTACACGCATTAAAGTAGTGAAGAACAAAGTCGCTCCTCCTTTTAAACAAGCTGAAGTTGATATCATGTACGGTGAAGGCATTTCCAAAGAAGGCAGCCTGATTGATATTGGTACCGAGATGGATATCGTGGATAAGAGCGGTGCTTGGTATTCATTCGAAGGTGAAAGATTAGGTCAAGGCCGTGAGAATGCTAAGCAGTATTTGAAGGACAACCACAAGGTAACGGATATTATTGAGAAGAAAATTAGAGAAGCAACTATAACGGTACCTGCGGTAACCAGTGCAACTGCTGATGATGATGCAGAAGATTTGGATTTTGAATAACAACTAAAATGTCGCACCTTATGATTTCAATGAGGTGCGTTTCTCATTATATAAGTAAAGGGGGGCATATCGTGGAAGAGGAAGATGAAGAAACCATTGTATTGATCACTTCAGTAGAGAAACAAAAGCGAAGCAGGTATCGGTATAATATATTTTTAAATGAGCTGTTTGCTTTTTCGGTGCATGAGGATATGCTTGTTAAACATCGTTTGTTAAAAGGCGAATATGTAAATGCAGCAAGAATTGAAATGATTATTACGGAAGATGAATACCACAAAGCATTCATGGAAGCGCTAAGATTCGTTGGACGACGTCCAAGATCACGTAAAGAAATCGAGTTTAAGCTCGCGGAAAAAGGCTACGGGGAAGACGCTGTTAGCCGAACCATACAGAAGCTCTTAGAGCAGAAGATTATTGATGACGAGCAATTTGCTCATATGTGGACCGAGCATCGGCTATTCTCACAGAAGAAAGGCAGACGTTGGGTTCAGCAAGAGCTGCAACAAAAAGGCCTATCGAAAGAACACATACAAGAAGCCTTATCTAACGTTGATGAAGAGGCAGAGTTTCAAGCTGCATATGATACTGCTAAGAAGAAATGGGCTACTATAAAAGGGGAGCCCTTTGAACGCAAACATAAATTAGCAAGCTTTATGCTGCGAAGGGGGTATCCTAGTACAATGGTCAATACTGTACTGAAGCAAGTAACAGGGGAATCATTGGATGAGCTGGATATGATCTAGTTGAGGAAGTTAACTAGAGAAATAATTAATGACATTAAACTTAACAAAGCAACGGATAATCTAAGAAGCCAATAAACGGAATTTACAATAGCTTGACAAGTTTCTTCATTAAAAGCTAAAATGATCATGAGTATGTATGTACTTAGGTTCATATCTGGCTATTTATTTGAATAGTGGATATGTTTCCGCAAAGTAAAAAAACGCCAATTTTTACTTTTATTCATCTGAAAATGTAAGCAATGCAATGTTATTGAAAACGAATGTAAGTATTGAGCAGTTTAAAACTGAATTTAACCCAAGCTAATCCCTTGGAGAATCAACGAGGAGGTGAACAGTATGAACTACGTCCTGGCCTTTATCGCACTCGTTGTTGGTCTTCTTCTTGGCGCAGGGATTGGGTATTTTATCCGCAAATCTCTCGCAGAAGCGAAAATCTCGAGTGCTGAACAGGCCGCTGTGCAAATTATGGAAGGCGCTAAAAAAGAAGCGGAATCACTTAAAAAAGAAACCGTTGTTGAAGCCAAAGACGAAGTTCACAGACTCCGTACTGAAGCTGAGAAAGACATACGTGAACGCCGCAATGAGATTCAACGACAAGAAAGACGTCTCTTGCAAAAAGAGGAATCGTTGGATAAAAAGCTAGAATCCTTAGAGCGTAAAGAAGAGCAAGTGGTTAATAAAGAAAAGAGAATTGAAGATACACAAGCTCAGATTGATCAGCTTTACAAAACGCAAGTTGCTGAATTGGAACGGATTTCAGCTTTAAGCACCGAAGAGGCGAAAGCAATTATTCTAACGAGTGTTGAACAAGAAGTTAGACAAGAAACCTCGAAGCTGATTAAAGAAATTGAGCAGCAAGCTAAAGAAGAAGGCGACAAGAAAGCACGTGAAATTATCACTCTTGCTATTCAACGCTGTGCTGCCGATCATGTGGCGGAAACAACAGTATCTGTTGTAACCTTGCCGAATGACGAAATGAAGGGGCGCATCATTGGACGTGAAGGTCGTAATATCCGTGCACTTGAAACTCTAACAGGGATCGATTTAATTATTGATGATACTCCTGAAGCAGTAATTTTATCTGGATTTGATCCAATTCGTCGTGAAATTGCTCGAACATCTTTAGAGAAGCTTGTCGCAGATGGTCGAATACATCCGGCTCGCATTGAAGAAATGGTCGAAAAATCACGTAAAGAAGTCGATGAAAGAATTCGTGAGTATGGAGAACAAGCTACTTATGAAACTGGAGTACATGGCTTACATCCTGATTTAATTAAAATCATGGGTAGACTGAAGTTCCGTACAAGCTATGGACAAAATGTACTGAAGCATTCCATGGAAGTAGCCTATTTAACCGGTCTTATGGCTGGAGAATTAGGAGAAGACATCACTTTGGCGAAGCGTGCCGGTCTCCTACATGACATTGGAAAAGCATTAGATCATGAGGTCGAAGGCTCCCATGTTGAAATTGGTGTCGAATTAGGTAAAAAGTACAAGGAACATCCGGTGGTTATCAACAGTATTGCATCCCATCATGGTGATGTCGAAGCTACATCGGTAATTGCAATGCTTGTAGGCGCAGCTGACGCTTTATCAGCAGCTCGTCCAGGTGCGCGTAGAGAAACATTAGAGACATACATCAAAAGGCTTGAAAAGCTTGAAGAGATCTGCGAATCCTTCGATGGTGTTGAGAAATCTTATGCAATCCAAGCAGGCAGAGAAATTCGTGTTATGGTTCAACCGGATAAAATTGATGATACCGAAGCATTCCGTCTCGCTCGTGATATTACGAAAACAATCGAGAGCGAACTGAATTATCCAGGTCACATTAAAGTCACTGTTATTCGTGAGACCAGAGCCGTTGAATACGCTAAGTAAAAGGTTTAAACCAATATAAATAGCTGATTCGTTGAAAAAGTGGCTGAATTAAGCCACTTTTTCAATTTGTGGATTACGGCTTACGGGCAATAACTTGCTCGTTAGCCGTATAGCTATTTAATTTTTGGGAGATAAGGATTATACTGCTTACGGGCAACAAATTGTCTGTTAAGTAGTAAAGAAGAATAATTATAAAGGGGAGTCTAACCCATTAAAATTTTATTTATAGGGGATATTGTTGGTTCTGTCGGTAGAAAAGCACTTAAAGAAGTATTGCCCATTCTGAAAGCTAGGCATCAGCCTACAATGATCATTGCGAATGGGGAAAATGCAGCAGCCGGAAGAGGAATTACAAAGCAAATAGCAAAAGAAATGTTTGATATGGGGATTCATGGCATTACCTTGGGCAATCATACTTGGGATCAAAAAGAAATCTTTGATTTTATTGATGATGAAAGACGAATGGTGCGTCCGGCTAATTTTCCTGAAGGTACACCAGGATTGGGTTGGACAACAATTAAAGCCAATGGCAAGGAATTAGTTATTATTAATATCCAAGGCAGAACCTTTCTACCGCCACTGGACTGTCCTTTTCAAACAGTTGACTACATTCTAGAGCAGTTGGATCATAGAGATCGGTTTATTCTCGTTGATTTTCATGCAGAAGCCACTTCTGAGAAAATATCCATGGGGTGGCATCTCGATGGCAAGGTATCTGTAGTTGTAGGGACACATACACATGTCCAAAGCCATGATGAACGAGTGCTGCCTCAAGGTACGGCTTATGTAACGGATGTAGGCATGGTGGGTCCAAGAGATGGTGTACTAGGTATGGAAAAGACAGCTGTGCTGCAGAGATTTAGAACCTCGCTTCCTGTTAGGTTTGTTGTAGATGAAGGAAAATGGCATTTTCATGCGGTTTTGATCGATGTAGATGAACAAACCGGTTTTAGCAAGAGCATCCAGTTAGTTAGATTGTTTGAAGACGAGTTTATTATGTCTTAAAAACAACTTAATATCACTTTACTGTTCCGGAATTGTTGCCCGTTAACCGTATAAATGTTTATTTTTCACGGGTGGGCAGGAATTAAATTTGCTTCTCTAGAATATTATGGGTATTGGAGTCTATCCCAACATTCCTGAGGAGGTACTTTTCATGGAAGTATTAAAAGTTTCAGCGAAATCTAATCCTAATTCAGTAGCAGGTGCACTAGCAGGGGTGTTGCGTGAACGTGGAACGGCCGAACTTCAAGCAATTGGTGCGGGGGCTTTAAACCAAGCAGTAAAAGCCGTAGCAATTGCTAGAGGTTTTGTTGCTCCTAGTGGTGTGGATCTGATCTGTATTCCTGCCTTTACGGATATTGTTATTGATGGAGAAGACCGTACGGCAATTAAATTGATTGTTGAGCCTAGGTAATTAAATACCCTATTGTTGTTTTAACGCCTGTTTACCTTGTAGACAGGTTTTTTTGCGGATATTTTTGGATTGTGGAGGCGTGAAAATGAGAATAATTGATAGCCATTGCGACCTATTAAGCAAAATGCTGCAAGACCCATTCGTTGATTTTAATCAAATTCAGTCGGATATTGCTGTAAATTTGCCGCGGCTTCAGCAGGTAGATATGGCTATTCAATTCTTTGCAATCTATATTTCGGAAAAACTAGATAGTTCACGGTTTGAACCCATTCTTGAAAGCATTGATTTGTTCTATCAGAAAATAGCGGCTAATCCAGCGATTGCATTTATAAAAAGTCGAGAAGATCTAGAGAAATCGATTACGGATAAGAAGATCGGAGCGATCCTAACACTTGAAGGTGCTGATGGTTTAGGAGGCAGTCTGCGGAATTTACGGATCGCTTATTACTTGGGAGTCCGTTGTATCGGAATAACCTGGAACTATGCTAATTGGGCTGCAGATGGCGTAATGGAAACCCGAAATGGAGGATTTTCAATAAAAGGGCAGAGGTTTGTTAAAGAATGCAATAAATTGGGCATCCTATTAGATGTATCTCATTTAGCAGAGGCAGGATTCTGGCAGCTGATGGAGCTGTCGCAAGCGCCTGTGCTTGCTTCTCATTCCAATACATTTGAGCTTTGCCCACATCCGCGCAATTTATCGAACGAGCAAATAAAAGCGATTATCACGAAGCAAGGCGCAATTGGCTTGACCTTTGTCCCTTATTTTGTGAAATCAAATGATCCGCAAATTAGCGATTTATTACGGCATATTGATCATGTTTGCTCCTTAGGCGGTGAAGATCATCTTGGCTTTGGCTCTGATTTTGATGGCATTGAGACATTTATCCCCCATTTAGAGCATGTTGGCCAGTATGACCAATTAATTAATGAGCTTTGCAAAAAATATCCAGCTGATTTGGTAGATAAACTTGTTTATAGGAATTGGCTAAACTTTTTAAAAAATAGCTTACATCCCAAAAGTAGATGTTAAAAAGCATGATTGATCTCTTTTTGATATAGTTTTAATCTAAAATAGCTATCTTTCTAAACGGCGTAAAACCTTGCATTTTAGCGGTTAAAGCCATAAGATTTAAGTATAGATTACGCTCTCAAAATTAAAGGAGTTGGCATTTAGTGATTAGTCAGTTATCGTGGAAAATCGGTGGGCAGCAGGGCGAGGGTGTTGAAAGTACAGATCGTATTTTTTCAACAGCATTGAACCGTCTTGGATATTACTTATATGGATATCGACATTTCTCCTCCCGTATTAAAGGTGGACATACTAATAATAAGATTCGTATCAGCACGAAGCCAATTCGTGCCATTTCTGATGATTTGGACATTCTGGTTGCTTTTGATCAGGAAACGATTGATTTAAATGCACATGAGCTTACTAAACACGGTGTAATTGTTGCCGACGCTAAGTTTAGTCCCGTTGTACCAGAAGGTGTTGCTGCAAGATTATTCGCGGTTCCCATTACAGGTATTGCTGAAGAACTGGGTACATCCCTTATGAAGAACATGGTTGCTTCCGGAGCATCGTGGGCATTGCTCGGCTTGCCGATGGAGGTATTTAATAAAGCAGTAGAAGAAGAGTTTGGACGTAAAGGTGCAGCGGTTGTCGAGAAGAATGTATTGGCTGTTGCGCGCGGAGCTGAATTTGTATTAACTGAAGCAGGTGGGCCTTTAGACCAGTTTCAATTAGAGCCAGCAGACGGTCTGCAAAAGCTATTCATGATCGGAAATGATGCAATTGGATTGGGTGCTGTTGCTGCGGGCTGTAGATTTATGCCAGCATACCCTATTACACCTGCTTCAGAAATTATGGAATACTTAATCAAAGCTCTGCCTAAATTTGGTGGAACTGTTATTCAAACTGAAGATGAGATCGCCGCAGTTACCATGGCAATCGGCGCTAACTATGGCGGTGTTCGTACTATGACTGCTTCTGCAGGTCCTGGACTGAGCTTGATGATGGAAGCTATAGGCTTAGCAGGTATGACAGAGACTCCAGTTGTTATTGTCGATACTCAACGTGGCGGCCCATCAACAGGCTTGCCAACCAAACAAGAGCAAAGCGATGTTAATGCCATGATTTATGGTACACATGGTGAAATCCCCAAAATCGTAATCTCGCCAAGCACAATTGAAGAATGCTTCTACGATACAATTGAAGCTTTCAACTTGGCTGAAATATATCAATGCCCAGTAATTATTATGACAGATTTACAGCTTAGCTTAGGTAAGCAATCTGCTGAGATTTTAGATTATAACAAAATTGTTATTAATCGTGGAAAGATCGTAACAAGCCCTGAAGAGCAAGAGCCTAACAAATTATTTAAGCGTTATGAGTTTACGGAAGATGGTCAATCGCCGCGTGTTTTCCCAGGTACTAAGCATGGTATTCATCATGTAACTGGAGTGGAACATGATCAAGAAGGACGTCCTTCAGAAAGCACGATCAATCGTAAGAAAATGATGGACAAACGTTTAGGCAAGCTGGATAATTTGCAGGTTACAAACGCAATTAAAGCAGATGCACCTCATGAAGAGCCGGATTATCTAATTATTGGTATGGGTTCAACGGGTGGTACGATTGACGAAGCAAGAGTGCGTTTAGAAGCTGATGGCATCAAAACAAACCATGTAACCGTGCGTTTATTGCATCCTTTCCCAGCAGAGCAGCTTAAGGCTTATACAAGCAAAGCAAAGAAATTGATTGTAGTTGAGAATAATGCAACAGGTCAATTAGCTGCTTTAATTAAATTGCATGTGGGTTCAAGTGAAAAAATTCATAGTCATCTTAAATATGATGGGAATCCTTTCTTGCCATCCGAAATCTATAAAGAGTGTAAGGAGCTGATCCAATGGCAACGTTAAAAGATTTTAGAAATAATGTAAAACCCAATTGGTGCCCTGGCTGTGGAGATTTCTCCGTACAAGCAGCGATTCAAAGAGCGGCAGCTAATGTAGGACTTGAGCCTGAGAATTTGGCTATCGTTTCTGGTATTGGATGTTCAGGAAGAATTTCTGGTTATATCAATGCTTATGGCTTTCATGGCGTTCACGGCAGATCATTGCCAATTGCACAAGGCTTAAAAATGGCTAATCGCGAATTAACTGTTATCGCTTCAGGCGGCGACGGTGATGGCTTTGCAATCGGAATGGGTCACACTGTACATTCCATTCGCAGAAACATCGATATCACGTATATCGTAATGGATAACCAAATATATGGCTTAACTAAAGGCCAACCATCTCCAAGAAGTGCAGAAGGCTTCAAAACACCTAAAAATGCACCAGGTGGTTCAATTGAATCAGCGCTTGCACCTTTGGAAATTGCTTTATCCGCAGGAGCTACGTTCATTGCTCAATCGTTCTCAAGCAACTTGAAGCAATTAACGTCACTTATCGAGCAAGGACTTAATCACAAAGGCTTTTCTTTGATCAACGTGTTCAGTCCATGTGTAACTTTTAACAAAGTAAACACTTACGATTGGTTTAAAGAAAACATTGTTGATTTGGAAGAATTTCCGGATTATGATCCTTCCAACCGTGTTATGGCGATGACTAAGCTAATGGAGACCAATGGTATGCTTACTGGTCTTA
This sequence comes from Paenibacillus psychroresistens, assembly GCF_009728935.1. Lineage (GTDB taxonomy): Bacteria > Bacillota > Bacilli > Paenibacillales > NBRC-103111 > Paenibacillus_AC > Paenibacillus_AC psychroresistens. The sequence continues at coordinate 3,617,931 of NZ_CP034235.1, forward strand.
TCTATCAAGATAAAGTTAAAAAGAATTATGAAGAATTGGTTTATGGCTTTAAGCAAGAATCTTTGGCTGGTCAGGATATCAAAATTACTGAAGAAGAGTTCGACAAGCTTGTCCAAGAATTTAAATAAGCTTGCCTGTTTAAGGCATATGGCATACGCCATATGCCTTTTTTCTTGAATTATAAGAAAGTATAATTTTTTATGCTTATACTGATCTTATAATTCCCGACAAACGCACCGTCTTCCATCGGAAGATCAGCGTAGCCGTTTATCCTTGATAAGTTACTCGAAATCAGGTACGATGCAAGCAAACTCAGATAATGTTTTCTTAGGAGGAACTAACATGAAAAAAGTTCATATAGGTGTATCCGCACGTCATATTCATTTGTCCCGAGCTCATATTGAAATTCTATTTGGACAAGGTTATGTGCTTCATGAATTTAAGGCGCTTTCTCAGCCTGGCCAGTTTGCCGCTGAAGAGGTTGTTTCCGTGCAAGGATCGAAAGGGCGTATGGATAAAATTCGTATTCTTGGTCCAGCAAGAAGTGAGACCCAGCTTGAAATTTCACGCACTGATAGCTTTGCATTAGGGCTGAATCCACCTTTAAGGCAATCCGGTGATATAGTGGGCACGCCAGGTATTAAGATAATCGGCCCTGCTGGAGAGGTCGAATTGCAGCAAGGTGTGATTGTTGCGGCTCGCCATATCCATTTTCATTCTTCAGATGCTGAGGCTTGGGGAATTGTTGATCAACAAATGTTAAAAGTAAAGCTTAACGGGGAACGTCCTTTAATTCTCGAAAATGTTTTGGCGCGGGTATCGGATCAATTTGCGCTGGATCTACACATAGATACGGATGAAGCGAATGCTGCTGGTGTAAAAACAGATGAATATGCAGAGATTATAGATTAATAAGTATAATAGAAATAAAATACAACCTTACTCGTTGGATAACAAATCTATTTTGTGATAAAATGTCTAGGTGTTATTACAATTATAGGTTTGTTTTTTAAAATATAAAAAAGTATAAGTTTCACCTATATACAGCTCTTATATTTCCGGACAAACGCCGTCTTAAAAGACGGCATAGTCGTTTATCCATGTATAGAAGGCAGGTGCCAAAATTGGCTGAACAAAAAGACTATTCCAAGTATTTTGACTTCTCGGATGCTAAGTTAATCAGTGAAGACGAGAATGGAAAGAAGATTAAAATAAAAGGCCGGATTATTAATTTAAAATCAGAGCCAAGCTATAAAGAAGAAAAGAAACGTGGTAAAGAAGCCATTGAAGTCATATACGATAAGGGTATCCCGGAGGAATTACTCCATTTAGGCAAGGGAAAGTTCTATCACATAATGACCTATGGCTGTCAAATGAATGAACATGATACGGAAACAATGATGGGTATTTTCGAAGCAATGGGTTATGAGCGAACAGAAGACAAGCTTATTGCCGATGTTATCTTGTTAAATACCTGTGCGGTTCGTGAGAATGCGGAGGATAAGGTTTTTGGCGAGCTTGGACATCTGAAGGCATTAAAGCTGGAAAACCCAAATTTAATTTTGGGCGTTTGTGGCTGTATGTCACAGGAAGAAGCAGTTGTCAGTCGAATTATGCAGAAGCACGCCTTTGTAGATTTAATATTTGGAACTCATAATATCCATCGTCTGCCGCACCTGCTTGAAGAAGCTTATATGTGCAAGGAAATGGTTGTTGATGTATGGTCCAAGGAAGGCGATATTATTGAGAATCTTCCGAAAAAGCGCGAGGGTATGAAGGCTTGGGTTAATATTATGTATGGCTGCGATAAATTCTGCACCTATTGCATTGTTCCTTACACCAGAGGTAAAGAGCGGAGCAGAAGACCTGAGGATGTTATTGCCGAGGTACGGGATTTAGCTAGACAGGGCTTTAAGGAAATCATGCTGCTTGGACAGAATGTTAATGCATATGGTAAGGATTTTATTGATATCAAGTATACTTTTGCAAATCTAATGAATGATGTTCATAAAATAGATATCCCTCGTGTGCGTTTCACTACTTCTCACCCACGGGATTTTGACGATGATTTGATTGAAGTCTTGAGTAAACGTGGTAATTTGATGGAGCACATTCATCTTCCGGTACAATCAGGCAGCACGGAAGTATTGAAGCGAATGAGCCGTAAATATAGCCGTGAGGAATATATTAAACTCGTAGCTAAAATTAAAATCGCTATCCCAGAAGTTGTACTGACAACGGATATTATTGTTGGTTTCCCGGGTGAAACCGAAGAGCAGTTTGCAGAAACTTTGTCTCTAGTTAATGAGATTGGCTTTGATTTTGCTTTTACTTATAATTATTCACCTCGTTCGGGTACACCTGCTGCTGAAATGGAAGACAATGTTCCAGAGCTAGAGAAAAAAGCTCGCTTGCAGCGCCTAAACAATGCGATGAATGAATTAAGCAAGAAAAGCAACGAGAAGCTGCGTGGTCAGCTTGTTGAAGTGATGGTCGAAGGGGAAAGTAAGAATAATCCTGATGTATTGTCTGGCCGGACACGGACGAATAAAATGGTGCATTTTACAGGCTCTAAGGATTTAATCGGACGAGAAGTAACCGTGAAGGTTACAGAGGCTCAGACATGGATTATCAAAGGCGAGATCGTCAATGAAGTCATTCATAGTGTGGTCTAATAATAAGGGTGGAGAGTGTGAGAATGAGTGAATGTGGTCATGAACAAACAAAGCTAGTAATGGATCAATATAATTCTACAGAATTAATCGTACGTGATGATATAATGGCAAAAGCTTTAGAGCTTGCTGCATTAATTTCTACTTCTTCAGAGGTTGAGTTTTACCAGAAATCAGAAAAGCAAATCAATACCAATGAGCATGTTCAAGGGTTAATTAATATCATTAAGAAGAAGCAAAAGGAAATTGTAGCTTTTGAATCGTTCCGCAATCAGAAAATGGTCGATAAAATTGAAGCGGAAATCGTTCTTTTACAGGAAGAATTGGATCAAATTCCGATTGTAAGCGAATTTCAGCAATCACAAAGCGATATCAATTATCTGCTCCAGCTTGTTATGGGAGTAGTTAGAGATACGGTTGCCCAAAAAATTGAAGTTGAAGCGGGTACTGTGGACGAGGACGAAAAGCTGGACACGGCTGTAATTGATGGGTTTGGTGTATAAATAAGTTTATGCTAACTCGGAGGAGGTAAAATATGTACCTTGTAGGTGAACACGTGATTGCGGCGTATAAAACAGGTGAGTATATTGGAGAAGTGGTTGACGTTTCAGGTATGAAAGCAGCGGTGAAGGTATTAGCGGTGGTTAAGCACCCGACTCAAGGTGATCTTCATAATCCGAATCAAGCTAACGTTGGTTTTTTTCATCAAAGACGTGCGCTGGCTAACCAAGAAATTGCTTTGATGCCTTTTGATACGATTTCAGTATATCGTCAAGCTGTTCCTGAATATGGCGATTCGCTGCGGAGAGCATTAGAAAAGGATAAGAAATCATTGGAGAATGATATTCTGTTTGCCCAAAAATGCTTGTTGGAATTGGAAAGTCTAGAACAGGATTACTTCAAATAATTAAAATGAGCCGCCTTCGATTATTCAAAGGGACGGCTCATTTTTGAATTAAGCTGTTATTGCTGTTTGGTCCGATCCGCATAATCTTGAATCATTTGCTCTGTGACGAGCTTGCGAACGGGAGATATTCCTTTCAAGGCATGTTCATTTATTTGACGGCTGATTTGATTGATTTCTGTAATGCTGAAGGATTCCTTCTTGATGCATTGCTGAAGGGCTTGATCAATAGCCTGTTCACGAAGCTGGTCTAGCTGTAGAAAAGCTTCAATATGATCATGTTGTTTTTTGGAATGGGCGGTTATTGCCGTATGGACACTCATGAATATTCCCCTTTTGTCGATTAATATGGATGTGGCTTTATCTTTTGCAATATGATGATACTATAACACAACAAGCTGTTTCAATAAAAGTTTATTAAAAGAGGATAAGGGGCTGCACAAGTTGGATTGGGAGCTGTTAGGAATAATTGGTACAATTGCCTTCGCGCTTAGCGGAGCTATTGTGGCGATGGAGGAAGAATACGATATCTTAGGTGTTTATGTATTAGGCTTGGTTACGGCTTTTGGTGGAGGGGTTGTGAGAAATTTATTGATTGGCAGACCCATATCAACTCTTTGGGAGCAAGGGGATTTACTGGGAACAGCATTAATTGCCATAACAGTCGCTTTTTGTCTTCCGATTATCTGGATTAAATGGTGGAAGGCTTGGGAATCGTTTTTTGATGCGATTGGACTGGCAGCTTTCGCGATTCAGGGAGCTTTATATGCCTCACAGATGGGGCATCCGCTTAGTGCAGTTTTAGTTGCAGCCATGATGACGGGAATTGGCGGTGGAATTATCCGGGATGTGCTGGCAGGACGTAAACCTTTGGTTCTCCGGGATGAAATTTATGCCGTATGGGCAATTCTAGCTGGTTTATTTATTGGTCTGGGGTGGGTGAATGGAACTGTTCAGCTGACTATTTTGTTCGGAGCTGTTATTGTTATGCGGATGCTGTCCGTTTTCTATAAATGGAAGCTGCCTAAAAGATCGTTGCGTTTGCATGAATAGGTTATGAAAGCGAGGATGATGATGAAATGAAAATTGCGATTTCAGGTGGCAGTGGTTTCATTGGGACTCATTTAATCAACTATTTGTTAACGAAGCAATATGAAGTTCTCTTGATTTCACGTTCCCCCAAAATAACTCAAGAGAAGGTAGTCTGTGTAACCTGGGCTGAATTGGACCAAGATAGCAGCCGCATAGAGAAGCTAGATGCATGGATTAACTTGGCAGGAGAGAGCATCAACCAGCGCTGGACCAAATCAGCTAAATCACGGATTATCGAGTCGCGAATTACGATTATTCACCATATAGCTAAGCTAATGGAAAAGCTGGAGGTTAAGCCGAGAGTTATCATCCATAGTTCAGCAATTGGGATCTATGGAACATCGGATACAAAAACATTTACAGAAGAGAGTAAATCTAAGTCGACCGATTTTCTATCTGAGGTTGTTCGCGAATGGGAAAAAGCAGCAGAGCAGCTTAAAGGCGCACGTGTAGTGAGACTAAGAACGGGTTTAGTATTAAGTTTGGATGGAGGAGCACTCCCCACTATGGTCATGCCTTATCGCTTTGGGATTGGGGGCAGAGTAGGCAAGGGCACGCAATGGGTATCATGGATCCACATTACGGATATGGTGCGCCTTTTTGATTATTGTCTAACCTCTGATCATATATCAGGTGCAGTGAATGCGGTCTCGCCTCATCCAGTAACTATGGAGCAATTCGGCAAAACGATCGCCAGGGTTTGGCATCGGCCTCATCTCTTCCCAGTTCCAAGCTTTGTGCTAAAGCTTATGTTTGGGGAGATGTCTGTATTGGTTTTAGAGGGTCAGAGAGTGCTGCCACAGGTTCTTCTTGAGCACGACTATGTATTCCAGTTCAAAGAGCTAGAGCCTGCGCTACAGGAGCTACATAAGGAATAAATGGGATAAGTCCACAACTATTTGTGACCTAGTAGGCATGCACACAATCGTCTATCCGCATTTGACATAGAATAGCATTGTATTCGCTATTAAAGTTGAAAGAGGAGATGATGGATAAATGACAAATTACAACAATAATATGCCACCTGTCGCAACAGCGGGAGCTTATGGAGGCATGGGGATGCCTTCATACGGCATGCCGAATGCGGAGATGGCAGCAAATGCGTGGGCCAATAATGCAGCGCCTGCGTATACTGCACCAGCGCATACAATGGGTTACAGCCCAATGCATTGCGGTCCTATGAAACCAGCACCTGTTTATGCGGCGGCAGCAGTGTGTGGCGGAGGAACCTCAGCTGGGAGTATCTTGGTTTTATTCATTCTCTTGGTCATCATCAGTCGCGCATTCGTATTGTAAAGCAACGAATGCAAAACTGAATATAAAATATCATATGAAAAACAGATTTGGCGGCTACGGACTAGTCGCCTTTTTTTTGTGTTTTGTAAATAAATAGGTGCATGTTCAATTCATTCATGCTATATTAAATACATATTATACATAAAAGTATATAAAGTATGAAAAGGATGTGTAACCATGACAAATCAAACTAAACGGGTCGTTATGATCACTGGAGCTTCCAAAGGTTTGGGCAAAGCACTAGCATTAGCTTTTGCCAAAGGTGGAGATAAGCTTGTTCTCTGCGCAAGGAATGAACCGCAATTAAATGAAGTTGCATTAGAAGCAAAAGCTCTAGGTGCTGAGGTGCTGTCAATCGTTGCAAATATTGCCATTGCCAAGGATGTGGAGTGTCTTGTTGGTTCAGCGGAAGCCCATTTTGGAAAAATTGATGTCTTGATTAATAATGCATCCATTCTGGGTCCAAGTCCGATGCCCTATTTACTTGATTATCCGGAAGAAGATTTTATCGAAGTGCTGCAGGTCAATACAGTCGGAATGTTCCTGGTTACACGAAGAGTAATTGCAAGCATGCTGCAGCATAATCAAGGTTCAATTATTAATCTTACATCTGAAGCCGGAAATGTGGGTTACGCGGGCTGGGGTGCATATGGGATATCAAAATTTGCCGTGGAAGGGTTAACTCAAATCTGGGCGGACGAAGTCAGCGAGTCAGCGGTACGTGTGAATATGGTCGATCCCGGTGAAATGAATACATCCATGCATGCGCTGGCCATTCCAGATTGCGATTATGAGCTTGCAGAGCCAGAAGCTGTTGTCGATGTATTCTTATATTTAGCATCTGAAGCTGCCTCATCTGTCCATGGCCAACGATTTCGCGCACAGGAGTTTGTTAGGGAGGGGATCAGCTAATGGAGTCTACAACGCAATCATTTGATTTTCCAAATGTACTTAATGCCACTATGCCGCCTGAACGAAGAGGTGTTAGACGTGATCATGTTAAGCTGATGGTATTGGATAAAAAAACGGGTGAAACAAAACATTCAACTTTCAATCACTTGAAGCAATTTCTGCAAAAAGGCGATCTCCTAGTGTTAAACTCCAGTCGGACGATTCCAGCGATATTAAAAGCGAGCTTGTGGCGTAAGGGGCTGCTGCTGTCAGATCAGCTGGAGGTTAGATTGGCTCATCGTCAGAATGAGCAGGAATGGGAAGCGCTGCTCTTGGAGTCCAATGCTGAAATGGGCGATGTTCTACAATTCTCGGCGTTATTGTCAGCTGAGGTAGCGGGTTCCTCCATAACTAACCCTTTTAATACCTTGCATTTTAATTTAAAAGGAGCCGCTCTAATCGAGCAGATCTACCTATTAGGGCAGCCGGTCCGTTACGAATACATTGATGTTCCTTGGGCGCTGGATTATTATCAAACTGTCTTTGCCTCAGACCCTGGATCGGTTGAGATGCCTTCCGCAGGCAGGGCATTTAGCTGGGAGTTATTGTTTGATTTGCAGCGTACCGGCATTCAAATAGCCTATATTCAGCTGCATACAGGCTTGAGTTATTTTATGGACGATAAATGGCACCAAGAGCCTTTTCATAATTATGAGCAATATAATATGCCCGTAGAAACAGCTGAGCTTGTGCGCAAAACGAAGGCAGCGGGAGGACGTATTATTGCAGTAGGTACCACAGTTGTGCGCACTCTAGAAACAGCTATTGATCCAGCTGGAGGCTCAGTAGCACAAGCGGGTTGGACCAACTTGTATGTGCATGATCGTTTTCCTTTGCAGATAGTCGATGGATTAATTACAGGCTTTCATGAACCCAAAACGAGCCATCTCCAGCTTTTAACGGCTTTTGTTCAACAGGATCTACTGATGAACGGCTATCATGAAGCGATTGAGATGGGCTATTATTGGCATGAATTTGGTGATATGAACTTAATTATTTAATAAACCGTTAGCTCTGCAACGATATGTTGTGGAGTTTATTTTTTGCTATATGCAACAATATTTGCTAAGGTTCGTTTAGGTAGTAATAGTTAAAATTTTACTTTTTATGCAAAAGGGGATGTTAATCTATGAAGCTTGTAAATTTTCAGCGAAAAGTCCGGATAATGATCGGTTTATCTTTTGTGATTATTATCCTATCAGGATGTGGCGAAAAACAAGCGGTTAGACAACCAAGTGAGGATAGCTTAAAAGTGATTGATCTGAATAATAATCAGGAAATTGCAGTTATCCCGATAGCCACAACCACAATTGGATTTGATATATTTGGAGATTCTGTGGTGTGGTCGGACTTGCGGAATGAGCCGAATGGGAGGACGGCCGCAATGTCTCGAATAAAGGCATCCGTGCTGGGGACAATACACCGAAAAACAATACGGACATTTATCTATATGATATTTCTACAAAAGAAACCAAGCCTATTGCGACAGGCCTGCTAAAGGAAGCAAGACCGCACATTTCTGGCAATCGGGTAGTTTGGGATGATTATAATTCCGGAAAAGCTGGTTACAATGCAGATGTATATGCTTACGACCTAACAACGAACAAAAGTGAACTTTTGACTAAACAAAAAGTAGATTAGAGCGGTTCAGTTGTTTATGGGGATTATATTGCTTGGACAGATGAGAGACGAGGAACTTCAACAAATGATGTGATAATAAATGGACAGAAACCGAATTCAGATATTTATCTAATCCAGAGATTCACGCGCTGAGATATCACTAGGAGGATTATATTGCTTAAAGCATTCTTGGAACAGGACCCAGTCAAGGTAGCTGAACAAATACTTGGCTATCACCTTGTTCGACAAACACCACTAGGAAGAATTCGTCTGAGAATCACAGAAACCGAGGCTTATAAAGGCAGTGAAGATCCGGCAAGTCACTCTTATCGAGGGTTAACCCCACGTAATCAGCTGATGTTTGGTGATGTGGGGGTGGTGTATGTTTATTTTATTTATGGGATGCACTTTTGCATGAATATTGTGTCTCATCGTGAAGGCGAAGTAGGGGCGATATTACTGCGAGCTGCTGAAGTTATGGAAGGTTACGATATTATCCGTGCTAATCGACCGAAGGCTGCAGAACGTGATCTTATTAATGGGCCAGCCAAATTAACTCAAGCTTTAAATATCAATATGGGCTTCAATGGGTATGATTTGCTTCAACCCACAGATGAGCTAGTTTTAGAAAAAAATAATCACAATCGATCGATAATCAAAACCTCGCGAATAGGAATATCAAAAGGTCAGGAGTTTATGTGGCGTTTTGTGCTTGGCAAAGAACAACCCAATAAATAAAGGACCTTCGTTTGAAGGTCCTTTTCATATTAGCTAAGCTTTAAAATAAACTTATCAATGACATGCTTAACTCCGTCATCATTGTTGCTAAGCGTAACGAAATCAGCAATTTGCTTTAACGCATCTATGGCATTATCCATCGCGACGCCTAATCCAGCAACCTCAAGCATTTCATGATCGTTCCAGCTGTCCCCAATGGCAATCACCTCGGAGATGTCATAACCATAATGAGCTGCTAGGCTTTTGACAGCGTGCCCTTTGGTTCCTTCAGGATGAAGGAATTCAAGAAAGTTGGCTTTGGATTTCGTAATATGCACAATAGAGCCAATCTGTTTCTGTAGATCAATAGCAATTTCATCCAGCTTAGCGGGATCATCGATGTATAGCATTTTTGTTAAAGGCTTGTCCAGGAAGAAGTTAAAGTCTTCTGCAACGATATAAGGAATGTTCGACATTGCGGCATACTCTTTAATTTTCTGATTGTCTACTTTCACATAAAGCTTGTCCTCATGGTAAACCTGAATATGAAGATCATTGCGCTCCGCATAATCATATAGGAATTGCACAGCTTCGGCAGGAACCGATCGCTCATATAAGACTTCTTCATCAAAAAGATTTTTAACCAAGGAACCTTGATAAGTGATAATAGGAACATTAAACCCTAGCTGTTTAGCAATTTTCTGGGCGGAAGCAAACATTCTACCAGTTGCCAGTGTAACGAGAACCCCTTGATCCCTCGCAGCAGCTATCGCTAATTTGGTACCCTCTGAGATCTGCATTTCATCATTCAGCAAAGTATCGTCCACATCAATAGCTATCATTTTGTACGTTGTTGTGTTCATTGTAACATCTCCCGTAGTCAAATTAAGTCTGTTCTATTATACACAACTCCCATGTAGATGCATATGGGACTGTTCATATTCGGCTGCATCGCTTAGAATATAAAACATTGAGCTACTTATGAAAGATAGAGGGGAAGTTAGCCGGATGAAATGGAATTCACCTTATGTCCTTCTATTAGTAGCTACTTGCCTATGGGGTGGCAATTTTGTTGTAGGTAAAGCCCTTGTGACTGAAATTCCACCGTTAACACTGGCACTGTTTCGTTGGGGGATCGCGTTATTGTGCATCACTCCTTTTTGGGGGAGAACGGTATGGCAGCGTAGAAAAATTTATTTGGATAATTGGAAAACAGTCCTATTCTTAAGTTTAACAGGGGTGGCAGGCTTTAATACCTTTGTTTATATAGCTGTACAATACACGGATTCTATCAATGCCTCATTAATGAATGCCGCTACTCCGATTATTATTGTATTATTGTCGATGTTCTTTTTAGGTGAATCCTTTTCAGGGTTAAGAGGCTTGGGAATTGTTATTTCATTAGTCGGAGTCTTATGGATAATTGGTCATGGCTCTTGGAGAAGTATTGTAAGTTTGTCCTTTAATCGCGGGGATTTGTGGATGCTGTTAGCGGTGTTTCTCTGGGCCATGTATTCCATTGGAGTTCGTAAAACAACGGGCAAATTTATTGCAAAAGAAATGCTGTTAATTACGGTATTGTTAAGTGTTATTGTTCTAATCCCGTTCTCAATTGTAGAACTGAGCCTTTCTCATCCTACTTTGAGTGGTTCATGGCATACATTGGCAGGCGTCTTGTATATAGGTATTTTTGCCTCGTTGGTTGCATTCTCTTGCTGGAATAAAGCCGTAGCGTTAATCGGTCCTTCGAGGTGTGCAAGCTTCCTCAATTTTATACCTTTGTTCAGCGCCATTTTTGCTACACTGTTCACAGGAGAGCGAATTCAGCTCTATCATGTCGTAGGGGCTTTGCTCATTCTAAGCGGTGTATATGTGACAACTCGAATAACTGCGGCAAGAAATGCTTTTAAAAACCAAGTATGATAAAATAAGCTTATACCATTAAAAATGAGGAGAGATCAATATGGCAGCATGGAAAGAAATTGATACATTAGAGCAATGGAATGAAGCATATGCCAATTCAGCAGAAAAGCCGTTTGTCATTCTTAAGCATAGTACAACTTGTCCGGTTAGCGCTAATGCATTGGATGAGTTCGAGAAATATTTAAGCAAGACTCCAAACGAAGATGTCGATTATTTGTTAGTTAAAGTGATTGAATCCAGACCCGTTTCGAATCAAATTGCCGAAGATGTAGCCGTTAAACATGCTTCACCTCAAATTATTTATGTAAAGAATAAAGAGAATGGCTGGAATACTTCGCATTATGCTATTACAGTAGCTCATATGACGGCTGTTTTAAATTAACATCATTTAAATGTGGGGCGTTTCGTAACTTTCGAAGCGTCCTTTAATTATTTAATTAGGGACACACTGCTAACCGGTAAGCCATTTATTATTACCCGTTAGCAGTAAAAAAGAGAGGGTGAGCAGTCATGGATTTAATTAGCCAGTTATCTTCCCAAAGCGGTGACCGTACAGAGGAAGCAAATCGGAGAGTTGCGGCTTTATGTTTAGAAAACCCTAAGCTTCTTGTTCAGATCTTGGAAGGGCTTACTTCTGAGGATCCAGCTGTTATTGGGGATTGTGCGGAGGTTTTTACTAAAGTTGCTGAGTTTAATCCACGGGTTGTTGTGCCATTTGCAGGAGCTTTGGCGTTGCTGTTAAACCATAAGGCAACTCGAGTTAGATGGGAAGCCATGCATGCAATAGCACTGACCGCAGAGCTTAATGCAGATGCAATTCTTCAGCTTTTGAATATATTTACGACTATTCTACATAATGATTCAAGCACTATAGTTAGGGACTACGTTATTGACTGTTTAGGAAATGTAGCAACGGTTAGTGAACACGCTGCTTCCCAAGTAATGCCAATAATTATAGAAGCGGTCACCTTGTATGGGGAAAAGCATTTAGCACGCGCATTGAATGCCATGACCAAAGTAGTGATCACAGCACCGACACATGGTGTTGAACTATTAATGTATGGGAATGACTACAGCAATCATGCTAAAGGCTCCGTACAGAAAGCGGCAAAAAAATTAGTTAAGGCTATTAATAAAAAATAGGCTAGAGATGGCGTATTTTATCATTTTTCATTTTCAAAACAGCTTGGATTCATGCTATACTTTTCCCATATTACCTTATGTAACCAAGTTAGGAGAGAAGGCTTTTGTCTACGTCAATTACATTCCTTGGTACAGGAGACTCCATGGGAGTACCAAGAGTTTATTGCAGCTGTACCATTTGTGAGGAAGCTAGAAGCAACGGCTTAAATAAGCGTTGGCGATCATCTATCCTATTGGAAATATCTTCAGAGTCAGTAAAGGATTTATTACTGGTTGACTGTGGTCCTGATTGGCTGCACCAAATGGAGCTAATGGAGATTAAACAGCTAGAGCATGTTCTAATTACACATGCACATTACGATCATATAGCCGGTTTACCTCAATGGGCAGATGCATGTCGCTGGTTAGCTATTAAAGGACATATTTATGCGCCACAGGAAGTGCTTGCTACGATACTTAAAGCTTTTCCTTGGCTGCAGGCTAATTTGGAATTTCATGCAATTGATGATGGGCTTGCCTTTAAGGGTTGGCAAATCAAGCCTTGGAAGGTTAGTCATGGTAAGAATGGATATGCGTTTGCCTATCGGTTTAGCAATGAGGATCACCAATGGGTCTATTGTCCGGATTCGATTAATTTGCAAGGAGAACAAAAAGCACCGTTATATGATTTAGCTTTACTTATTCTTGGGACAAGCTTTTATTATGAGCCGTTTGATTTTGAAACTCGCTCTGTCTATGATATAAAAGAAGCATTAGAGCTGATTGTGGATACAAAGCCCAAAAAGGTATACTTTACCCACATGTCACACGGCATTGATATCACCGAGCTTTATGAATTGCCAGATCATGTTAAGCTTGCTACAACAGGATTTCAGCTGAATATATAATTGTTAAGTTTTAATAAGTCATAGGAGGTCAATTAATTTGTTAATCACGGTTCGTAATTTAGTCTATAAAGTTGATAAAGATACAGAAATCCTCTCCGGTATTCAATTTGATGTAGGTCGCGGTGAGTTCATTGCTGTGATTGGCGGCAGCGGAAGCGGGAAAACGACATTACTTCGCTGTATCACTCTGCAAGAGAAATGGGCTGCGGGTCATTTTTTTTATGAGGGGAAGGATATTGTCGCGCTTAATGCTTGGCAAAAGCTTAAGTATAAGAAAAAATGGGCTTATGTGGAAGAAAAACCGACACTAAATCCCAATAAATCAGCATTAAAAAATGTATTGTCAGGTCGTTTTTATGATACACCTTGGTGGCGCAAGCTTACAGGAAAAGTTGCCTTGGATGAACATGTTATGGCTATGGATTATTTAGAAAAAGTTGGTTTAATGGATCTATCCTTGCAGAAAACCAACTTGCTTAGTGGTGGTGAAACTCAACGTGTTGCCATAGCTAAAGCGCTTGTCCAAGGAGCAGAAATTGTCGTTGCAGATGAGCCTATTTCGGGATTAGATCCGGAGAATGCACAGAAGGTAATGATGGATTTAAAGCAATTGTGTGAAAAAACCAACGTAACCGTCATTTGCAGCTTGCATGGTGTGGAATTAGCCGAAAAATATGCTACACGTATTTGGGGGATTAACAACGGTAAGCTCGTAGTAGATGTCAAAGGACGCCGATTAACACAAGCAGAGAAAAATAGTATATACGATTAAGCTAATTATATTGAAGCCAGTTTTCAGTACCAACTCTATTAATCTTGCAGTTGTATATTAATTCGCGAAGGCGTGGCGGGAGCAACCTTTAAATCGATGGCAGACTCGATGGGATTGCCCTTATTTCCTGCTTTAATTACATTAGTGGATACCGCTTATAGCTTTGGAATTCGCAGTAAATTCTGCCAGAGGATTTAATTTATTTAACGACTAGAACGGGAATGAGCGCATGCTGGACTACATAATGACTAACACTGCCTAACATTAATTCACGCATGCCGCCAATGCCTCTACTTCCAATAACGATTAAATCGAAGAATCTATCTTTGGATTGTGCAACAATCGTTTCTCCGGCTTTTCCTAGGATCAATTCCACGGATGCATTGGGAGTTGAAGCAATTAATACTCTAGCATTATCAACAATGGCCTCTGCATGAGCGTAAGCCTCAGCATTTGCTTCTGCAGATGAAGCAATCATGGCTTCACCTAGCATAAATGTCGGCAGCATAAAAGTATGCAAGACTAATAAAGTTGCGCCAGGAAAATATTCGCAGAGCAAAATGGCATGCTTCATGGCTTCTTCGGATTCAAGCGAGCCATCATAAGCGACTAATATTTTTGAATAAATCATGCTAGCACCTCCATATTGCGGATATAAAACTCTTGAGTTCATTTACACCAATCTCTAAGCTTTGAAACATTCTAAATAGTTAATTAAGGAGAGTGGACGGAAATGCTGAAGGATTTTAAAAGTTTTGCATTTAAGGGGAATATGGTGGATTTGGCAGTCGGGGTGATTATTGGGGCTGCATTCAGTAAAGTGATTACTTCCATCGTTAATGATTTAATTATGCCATTTTTAGGACTTTTGCTCGGGAGTGTTAATTTTGCTGATTTATTCATATCTTTAGACGGTAGGCATTTCAAAAATATAGATGAAGCAGTGAAGGCAAGTGCCCCGATTCTATATTATGGCAAATTTATGTCGACTTTCTTGGATTTTATTATTGTTGCTTTTGTGATTTTTATGGTAGTCCGTCAGCTAGCAAGATTCAAGAAAAAGGTAGAAGCAGCCCCAATTAATACGAAGGAATGTCCACAATGTTTATCCGAAATTCCTCTAAAAGCAAATCGCTGCAAATTTTGCACATCAGAGGTTGAAGCTTTAACTTCATAAGGAGAAGCAGGAAAACATTACCTAACGTCGAATGTTTGGGATGCTAGGTTTTTTTGTTGTGTATAAAATATATAGAATAAAGGAGTGTAAGAAATGAAAAAACGTGCTTGGAAAAAATTGATAAGCTTCTCTTTGGTTATCGCACTGGTTGTCCTTGTAGGCTGTCAGGCTTTGGGAAGTTTAGATTTAAGCAAATCAATCGTCGATGCGATGCTTGCTAACTCACAGATGTCGAAACAATCGCTTACTCTGGATTTAATTACGGATGACAGCAAGACCTCAAAGTCTGATGAAGAATCAGCCGTGCTTAAGTTGTTTAGTCATTTGAAGCTAAATTTAGATCAAGTTAAACAAGAAAGCCTCGAAAAAATCTCTGTGAGAGGTAGTCTTGAAGTACTGAATCGGACGATTCCTTTTGAAGCTTTTGTATCACCAACCTTATTAGTATTAAAATTAGAAGGTGCCAAAAAACCGCTAGTCTTGGATTTGGCTGGCAAGGCAATAGATTCAGCAGACTTGCTTTCCTTAGGTATTGAAAAAGATATTATTGAGCAATTCACAAGCAAGATAACCAAGGATGTTAATTTGCATAAAGCAGCATTGAATTTTTTAGTAAATGGTTTGCCCAACCCAGAAGGAATAACACTTGATAATGTTACGGAAACCGTATATGGAGAAAGCCTATCTTTGAACCACGTGCAAGCCAAAATCGATGGCAGCCAAATTATACCTTTAGTTAAAAAGTTCGTCTTAAACCTGTTACAAGATGATAAAGGCTTACGCGAGTTTGTGTCACAGTTCTATGATGTAGTTCAACCTGTTCTAATCGCAGTCTTTGATGATATGGATAAAAAAGAAGCTGAAGCTAAAGCTAAGGCAGAAGCTGATGCTATAGCAGATTCGGAGGCAACATCATCCGATAACCCTGACTTGGAAGATCCTGAAGCCAATTATGAGGATCCTGAAGCCAATTATGAGGATTCACTTGGGTATGATTCGTTCTTAAGTCCAATATTGAAAGGTTTAGAGTCGGTGCTTAAAGACCGCGCAATGGGAATTGAATTGATTCATACGGAAGTTAAGCAATTGCTAGTTTTAGCAATGGTTGGTTTACAAACAGTCGATGAGATTAAAGATCCGCTGGTTAAAGACGTATTCAGTGATAAATCATATGTCAAAGCTGATTTGTATATCGATAATTCAGGTAAGCTGCGTAAAACGAAGACGGAATTGAACTTCACGCCTCCAGCTGAGGAGAACGAAGGGATTGAGTCCGTTAAGCTTACTATGGAAAGTGAGCATTGGAATATCAATGAACCGGTAATTGCAGATGTAATCGATACGACAGATAGCTTCACTATGGATAGCATTACAAAGCCAGCTGAAATGTTAGCGATTCTCGACAAGGATTCAGCACTTTATCTTTTACTTAAAGATGATCTACAGATCACCAAAAAATCAATTGTCCTGAATATGAGTTATTCGGAATACGAACCATACAGCATGCTGCCTTATATTGATAATAATGTGACAATGGTTCCAGCAAGGTTCATTTCCGAGCAATTGGATGCGGATGTGACTTTTGATCCAGCGACACAGCAGGTTACAGTTAATGACGCTGCTAGCGGAAACAAAATTATTCTAACCCTGCAAAGTAAAAAAGCTATTTGGAACGGGGATACCTTTAATTTAGAAGGCGCTGTTCGCAATCGCGACGGCACAACCTATGTACCGCTTAAATTTATTGCCAAAGCATTAGGTGCAGAGGTTAAATGGGAAGACGTTACAAAAACAATCACGATTACTAGAGACTAAGAAAAGTAAAGTAAGGGAGTTGCCTGCTGAGCAGTCTCAGCAGGCAATTGCTTTGCAATGATAAGGAGATACTCGCATGAAAAACATAATAGTGCTCAGCCTGATTTCAATTCTACTATGGGGAAGCGGCTGTACAGAACAGAACAAGCTTTCGGTCCCTAGTCTTAGTCCTAATCCTACAGATAATAGTCAAGAGCTTAGCGTAGAGCCAACTGCAATTCCGCTGCCTTCAGCCACTCCAGCACCGATTGTTACTCAGGTCACTTTAGGGGCAGTAGGTGATATTTTGATACATAATAGAGTTTATGAGGATGCTAAGAAGCCAGATGGAAGCTATTCTTTCAATAAAATGTTTACTTTAGTGAAGGATATTCTCCAGAAACCAGATATTTTAGTAGCTAATCAAGAATCGATGACTGGCGGCACCGAGCTGGGATTATCCTCGTACCCGATGTTTAACAGCCCTCATGAGATCGGTGATGCGCTTAAGGATGCTGGTGTAGATTTCGTTACCATGGCTAATAATCACACGATGGATAAGAAAGAAAAGGGGATATTAAGCGCTCTGGCTTATTGGGATAAAATTGGCATGCCGCACACGGGTGCTTATAAGTCACAGGCAGACAGAGATACGATTCGCACGATGACGCAAAACGATATTACATTTTCTTTCTTAGCCTACACCTATGGAACCAATGGTATTCCTGTACCGAAGGACAAGCCCTATCTGGTGAATTTGATTCAAGAGGATCTGATGAAAAAAGATATTGAACGTGCCAAAAAGCTTGGGGATGTTACAGTAGTTTCGCTGCACTGGGGAATTGAGTACCAAATCGAACCCAATGCGGAGCAATTACGGATTGCTAAGCTGCTGGCAGATTGGGGAGTCGATATCATTATCGGTACGCATCCCCATGTGCTGCAGCCATCTGCTTGGATCAAAAACGCAAGTGGCCATAAAACCTTTGTTATGTATTCATTAGGTAATTTCATTTCCGCACAAAGTGAATTACTACAGTGGATTGGCGGAATGGGAACCATAACGATAGTTAAAACCCAGGTAGGAGACAAGTCGACTATTGACTTGGTTCAGCCTACTTTTACGCCAACCTTTACGTATTCAAAAAAATATAAAGGTTTTCAAATTATCCCGATGGCTCAATTGGATAATCAGCACTTAGCTAATGCGAAGCAACAGCTGTATAAAACCAAGCTTCATATGCGCAAGTATATTCCAGATTTGATCTACCCCTAAGGAGACTTTACCTAATGCTGCCGATTGATTCACTGCTTCCTGCATTAAAGGACACACTCCGCTCACGGAATTCTGCAGTACTAGTAGCCGCCCCTGGAGCGGGGAAAACAACACGAATACCACTTGCCTTAATGGATGAACCTTGGCTGGATGAGCATAAACGAATCGTGATGGTCGAGCCAAGACGATTAGCGACACGCAGTGCCGCTCGTTTCATGGCAGCTGCTCTTGGCCAGCAAGCTGGTGAAACCGTGGGCTACCGCGTTAAGCGGGATACCTGTATCAGCGCGCATACACGGATTGAAGTGATAACAGAAGGCATCCTTACACGAATGCTGCAAACAGATCCAAGCTTAAGTGGGATTGGGCTTGTGATTTTTGATGAGTTTCATGAGCGCAATTTGCATGCTGATCTTGGACTAGCCTTATGTCTTCAATCACAAGCCATGTTTCGCGAGGAATTAAGGATTCTTGTGATGTCTGCAACCTTAGATGATCAATCAGTAGCTGCTTTATTGAATGATGCTCCTATCTTGAGAAGCGAGGGCCGAGTCTTTCCAATTGAAACCCGCTATTTGCCGCGGAGTGTGGAAGGGCGTATAGAGCAAGCCGTAGCGAAATGTGTGTTCCAAGCACTTAAAGAGGAACAAGGAGATTTAATGGTTTTTCTACCTGGTGTGGGTGAAATCAGAAGAGTAGAGAGCTTGTTAAACAGCTTCGGTTTAGACAAGGGAGCGCGGATTTATCCGCTTCATGGGACTTTATCTCCCGAAGCTCAGGATCGTGCTATTGCGCCTGCTATAGCAGGTATACGTAAGATAGTGCTAACGACTTCAATCGCGGAAACGAGTCTAACGGTTGAAGGAGTTCGGATTGTGATTGATTGCGGTTTAATGCGAGTCCCACGCTTCTCACCTCGCACGGGTATGTCGCGATTAGAGACCATCCCGATTTCTAAAGCATCAGCTGATCAAAGACGCGGTCGAGCAGGACGTCTTGGACCCGGCTTATGCATCCGGCTGTGGACAGAGCAAGATGACCATCGATTGGCGCTGCAGGGTACTCCTGAGATCCTAGAAGCAGATCTCGCTCCACTGGTGCTAGAGCTTGCGGTTTGGGGTGTATCAAGCCCTCAGGAGCTGCAATGGCTGGATGCTCCGCCCAAGGCAGCCTATCAACAAGCAACTGAGCTGCTGCGGCAGCTGGGGGCGTTGAATAGCGAAGAGCGGATAACCGCGCATGGACGCCAATTGGCGGAAATCGGTCTACATCCAAGATTAGCCCATATGATAGTTCGTGCTGATGAGCTTAAGCTTGGCGGGTTAGCCTGTGAACTGGCTGCCTTGCTAAATGAACGTGATATTATTCAAAAAGACTCCGATGTTTTTAATATAGATTTGAGGCTTCGAGTTGAGATCATTCGTCGTTACGCAAGGGAAGGTAAATCGTTTGAAACAGCTTTTGGGTATAATCTTAATACAAATCTTTGTCGACAAGTGCTAATTGAAATCCAGCATTGGAAAACAACAAGAGGTTATTCTCTGAATTCAGCCAAGCAAGATGATCTGGAAGCAATCGGTATTCTGCTTGCTTTTGCATATCCAGACCGAATTGCTGCGCGTAAAGCGGCAGGTAGGTATCTTCTGCGAAACGGTCGTGGAGCCTACCTAGCCGAAATGCAGCAGCTATCCAACGCAGATTATTTGGTTGCTGCTGAATTGGATGATAAAGGCGTTGAAAGTCGAATACTACTTGCTGCTGATTTATCATTCCGAGATCTGGAGCAGCATTTTCAAGATCAATTTGAACTGGATACCCCTATTAGCTGGGACCATGATGCACTGTCTGTAAAAGCTAGAAAGATTACACGTTTAGGCGCGATTATATTCAGAGATGACCCTATGCATAAGCCACCAATCGAAACGATGACTAATGCCTTGATTTGTGGCATAGTAGAGGAAGGGCTGGGCATTCTGCCATGGACAAGAGCAGCCCGCCAGTTACAGCAGCGAATAGAATGTATGTACCTTAGTGACCCAGACTGGCCTGAGGTGTCCGAGCTTGCTTTGCTTAAATCGTTGGATGAATGGCTTGCTCCACATTTGCAAGGGAAGAGAAACCGTGACGATCTTCAGAAACTTCAGCTATTTGATATTATCCAGAGTATGTTATCATGGGATCAAAGAAGAGAATTAGATGCTTTTGCACCAACGCATCTGACTGTTCCAAGCGGATCGCATATTCCGATTGATTATCAGGACCCAACTGCACCTTTTGTAGCCGTTCGTCTGCAGGAAATGTTCGGACAAGCAGAAACGCCGCGCATTGCTAGAGGGAGAATGGTGTTGACCCTCCATCTGCTATCTCCAGCACAGCGGCCAGTCCAAGTGACACGAGATTTAGCAAGCTTTTGGAGAAATGCTTATTTTGAAGTGAAAAAGGATCTTAAAGGTCGTTATCCCAAGCATTATTGGCCAGATGATCCCTTGCATGCGCTCCCGACCAATCGAGCTCGTCCGAGGGTATAATTAAATGAATATGAGTTTAGATTAAAGCGAGGTATTAGATATGTGGACGGCAGTTGCTATAGTAAGTTATGCTGCGCTAATCATTTTTTCAATTATGGCTTTAACTGCCTATATTAGAAAAACAAAACGCCATTCCAAATATATATTTTATGTGGTGGTTGCTAGCTTTTTTATCCTACTTTCGTTAAAGATTGTCCCACATATGCAGAAGGTTCAAGCGGAGCAAGAAGAACGTGATGCTGCAAAGCCTTTAGGTGCTTACGCTAAATCACAGCTTAGTTTAGGTGATGATGGTATAATTAACGAGGATGCTTTTGTGAGCCTAAGCGAGGATAATGAAGATTTCAATACCATGCAAGCCCTTATTGCAACGAATGATGCAGCTACTCTAAAGCGGATGATTAAGCTGGGCAAGGTCTATTTAGCAACAAAGGGGACTAAAATAACTTTAATCAGCAAAAGCTTTGTTCGGGCTAAAGTTGAAATCATTGGTACCGGAAAGACTGGCTTTGTGCCCACTGTTTATGTATCTAGAGAATAATATTAATAAAGGGAGGTCATGTAGATGAAAATAATTATTCAAAAGGCTGCAATGACGCATAGCAAGGAAAATGGGTTTGTGGGTAATGTCGAGTTTCTAGTTGAATCTCATAAAGAAGCTTATGAAATCACACTTTATAGCAAGAATACCAAGGAGTGGAGCTATGGGCTGCATTTCTTGAATGCATCAGGCAGCGAGGAAGAGATTTTTGCGGTAGAAGAACAGCTCGATGAGAGCGATGAGTTTTTCGATCAGTTGGTTGACGCGGCAAAAGCAGCTTTAGAAGAGTAACTTATTAGGAACAGAGTGTTTAAGAGTAAATGTGTGTCTGTTAATCGGATATGGACCAAATCGAACTCCGCAAGGGGTTCTTTTTGTTGAAATAGAATATATGTACATACAAGTTTGGGGAATGCTATAATAAACAGACTATTGCAAGCAAAATTGGATTGAGGTGAACCATGAAAGATAAACAGATGCCCAAATACCTGCAGCTGAAACAAGAAATTCTTTCTTGGTTGCATTCTGGTCAGTTAAAGCCTAATGAACAAATGCCTTCCGAGAATGAAATTGCCGAACAGTTCGGGATGAGCAGGCAAACGGTTCGTCAAACCTTTGGCGAGCTGGAGCAGGATGGCTGGTTGTTTCGCATGCAGGGTAAAGGCACCTTTGTCTCCAATCCCCAAACACAGAAGACTCAGTCGATCCAAACTATTGGCGTAGTGACCACGTATATTTCCGATTATATTTTTCCGTTAATTGTGCGTGGAGCTGAGGCGGTATTGCGTGATAAAGGCTACCGTTTGGTCCTCTCCAGCACGGATAATGATAAGCAGAAGGAGAAGGAATGTCTCATTTCGATGATGAGTCAGCCGCTAAGCGGCCTTATCATTGAGCCCACCAAAAGCGCAGAAGGCAACCCTAATTTAAGCTACTATTTATCGTTGGATTATCAGAAAATCCCTTATATAATGATCAACGAGCGTTATCCTGAGATGGATTGTGCCTATGTGCGAATCGATGATGAGAATGGCGGGTTTCTTGCTGCTGAGCATTTAATCCAGCTTGGCCATAGCCGAATTGCCGGGTTTTTTAAAACCGATGATTTGCAAGGTGTCAATCGCCTTAAAGGGTTTATCCGGGCGCATCATCAATATCAAATCCCACTTTTACCGGAAATGGTAATTGGTTATTCTACCGAAGAGAAGCAAACCAAAACCCATGATGCAGCCATGCAATTATTGGGTCAGCTTGAAGATAGGCCGACTGCTTTAGTCTGTTATAACGACGGGCTTGCCGTAAACCTATTAGAGGTGGTTCGCAAGCTTGGTTTAAGTGTGCCGGAAGATCTCTCGATGGTTGGTTTCGATGACTCTGCACTTGCAACAGCAACAGAAGTTAAGTTGACGACTCTGACACATCCCAAAACAGAGATGGGTGTTGCTGCAGCAGATTTATTAATTGCGATGATTGAACAAAAGCCGATGAATCGTTCTCCATTGCAACGTATATTCGTCCCAGAGCTCGTAATTCGCAGCTCAACTAGAAAATATAATTGATTATAGAAAACTTGTACGTACATGTGTATAATGTTGTTTAGATAGGATCTCAATTCAAGGAAAAGAGAGGATAACTAATGTTAAAGAAACTAAAACAAGCGGTATTGGAAGCCAACCTGGATTTGCCGAAGTATCGGTTGGTGACGTTTACATGGGGAAATGTTAGTGGAATTGATCGTGAGAAGAATTTAGTTGTGATCAAGCCAAGCGGAGTCCCTTATGAGGAGCTGAAATTAGAGGATTTAGTCGTAGTCGATCTTGAAGGCAACATTGTTGAAGGCAAGCTTAAACCCTCATCGGATACACCCACTCATCTTGCACTTTATAAAGCTTTTCCAAGTATTGGCGGAATTGTACATACACATTCTCCGTGGGCTACAAGCTGGGCACAAGCAGGCAGAGCTATTCCTGCATTAGGAACGACGCATGCGGATTACTTTTATGGGGAAGTGCCTTGTACACGATTAATGACAGAAGCAGAAATTAAAGGCGCTTATGAATTGGAAACAGGAAATGTGATCATTGAAACCTTTAAGGAGCTGAATCCAGCTCAGGTTCCTGGCGTATTGGTGAATTGCCATGCTCCATTCAGCTGGGGAGTGGATCCGCATAATGCCTTGCATAATGCCGTAGTACTCGAGGAAGTTGCCAAGATAGCTTACCGTACGTTCGCTTTGCAGCCCACAGTTGAAGCCATGGATCAAACATTATTAGATCGGCATTTCTTAAGAAAACACGGTGCTACAGCTTATTACGGACAGAATTAATTGATTTAAAATAAATGATCAGAAGGGAAGTAAACCGAATGGCTAAAAAATATGCAATAGGTGTGGATTATGGAACGGAATCTGGACGTGCCTTGTTAGTGGATTTATCTAATGGAGATGAGGTTGCTACACATGTGACACCTTATCCCCATAATGTTATCGATGAAACCTTGCCAGGTTCAGGCCGCAAATTAGAACCGGATTGGGCTTTGCAGCATCCAGCCGATTACATTGAAGTACTGAGGCGCTCCGTACCCGCTGTTATTAAAGAAGCAGGCATCGATCCAGCGGATGTTATTGGACTTGGGATTGATTTTACAGCTTGTACCATGCTGCCGATTGATGCAAATGGGGCTCCATTATGCTTTGACGAGGAGCTTAAAGATAACCCACATGCTTGGGTAAAGCTCTGGAAGCATCATGCTGCCCAAGACGAAGCTAATATGATCAATGAAATTGCGGCTAAACGTGGAGAAGCTTTCTTGCCGATGTATGGCGGTAAAATCTCTTCAGAGTGGATGATCGCTAAGATATGGCAGATTTTAAATGAAGCACCGGACATATACGATCGGACAGATATGTTTCTTGAAGCAACGGACTGGGTTATATTCTCGCTAACCGGCGCTAAGCTGCGCAATAGCTGTACCGCAGGCTATAAAGCGATTTGGCATAAGCAAAAAGGCTACCCAAGCCAAGAATTTTTCAAGGCTTTGGATCCGCGTTTAGAAAATTTAACAACGACTAAATTGCGTGGGGATGTTGTTCCTCTAGGCACGAAAGCAGGCGGATTGACAGCAGAAATGGCTGCGATTCTTGGGCTTAAGGAAGGAACGGCCATTGCAGTTGGGAATGTAGATGCACATGCTGCTGTTCCAGCGGTTGGCGTTGTAACACCAGGTAAACTGGTTATGGCTATGGGCACGTCAATCTGTCATATGCTCTTAGGCTCAGAAGAGAAACAAGTCGAAGGTATGTGCGGTGTTGTCGAAGATGGGATTATTCCAGGTTACCTGGGATATGAAGCTGGACAATCCGCAGTTGGTGATATTTTTGCATGGTATGTGGATGAAGCTGTTCCTGCTTATGTAACGGAAGCAGCGGCAACAGCAGGTATCGGTGTTCATGAATGGCTAGAGCAGAAAGCAGCAGCCTACAAACCAGGCGAAACAGGATTGCTAGCGCTGGATTGGTGGAACGGAAACCGTTCCGTACTTGTTGATACAGATCTTACTGGCTTAATGGTTGGGTTCACTTTATTGACTAAGCCTGAACAAATCTATCGTACTTTACTTGAAGCAACAGCTTTCGGGACACGCAAAATTGTGGATGCTTTTCACGGAAATGGTGTCGAGGTTAATGAATTATATGCATGCGGAGGCTTGCCGCAGCGCAACCGCTTGTTGATGCAAATTTATGCGGATGTAACCAATCGTGAAATTAAAATCGCAGATTCTACACAAACGCCAGCACTTGGAGCCGCAATGTTCGGTGCGGTTGCCGCAGGGGCGAAGCAAGGCGGGTTTGCTTCAATCGTCGAGGCCGCTGAGAAAATGGCTCGTGTGCGTGATGAATCCTTCAAGCCAATCCCTGAGAATGTAGCTGTTTATGAAAAGCTATATCAAGAATACAGCAAGCTGCATGATTATTTTGGCCGTGGTGAAAACGATGTTATGAAACGACTTAAAGCCATTAAAGAAGCTGCGCTTTCTTAAAATATCAGAAAAACCAACATTAGGAGGAAATTTCATGTTAGCCATTAAACCGTATCAGTTTTGGTTCGTTACCGGTAGTCAGCATTTGTATGGCCCCGAAACTTTAGAAGAAGTAGCTCAGCATTCTACACTTATCACAAATGGCTTAAATCAAGATGCTATAATTCCTTTTTCCGTTATATTTAAGCCTGTTTTAACGGGTCCTGATGCTATTCGCAAGCTTGTAATTGAAGCTAATTCGGATGATTCATGCGCAGGAATTATTACTTGGATGCACACTTTCTCACCCTCCAAAATGTGGATTGCTGGTTTATCGATATTGAACAAACCGTTGCTACACTTTCACACCCAATTTAATCGCGATATTCCTTGGGAAACAATCGATATGGATTTCATGAATACTAATCAATCCGCTCATGGTGATAGAGAGCATGGGTTTATTGGAGCAAGAATGGGTGTTGCTCGTAAAGTAATCACAGGCTACTGGGAGGATCAAGCCACTCGTAAACGTATAGCAGATTGGATGAGCACCGCAATTGCTTTTACAGAAGGGCGTCAGCTGAAAGTAGCGCGTTTTGGCGATAACATGCGTCAGGTTGCTGTAACCGAAGGCGATAAAGTGGAAGCGCAAATTAAATTTGGTTGGGAAATCAATGGTTATGGTGTAGGAGATTTAGTTGAATATATCGCTAAAGTCACAGAGGCTGAGGTCGATCAATTGTTCGCCGAATATGCGGTCCAATATGAAATTACAGCTGAAGGTCTTAAAGCGGGTTCCGTTCAGGACTCGATTAAAGAACAAGCACGGATTGAGCTTGGGATGAGAGCTTTCCTAGAAGCGGGAGATTTTGGTGCTTTTACAACGACATTCGAGGATCTTCATGGGATTAAACAGCTTCCTGGCTTAGCTGTACAACGTTTAATGGAAGCGGGCTACGGCTTTGGCGGCGAAGGGGATTGGAAAACAGCTGCTTTTACAAGGGTAATGAAAATTCTCGCAGGCGGCAAAGGGACTTCTTTCATGGAGGATTACACTTACCATCTTGAGCCTGGCAATGAATTAGTGCTTGGAGCGCATATGCTTGAGATTTGCCCGACGATTGCTTCGAACAAACCGAAAATTGAAGTTCATCCGTTAGGAATCGGCGGTAAAGCGGATCCAGCAAGAATGGTGTTTGATTGTGGTGCTGGCGCTGCAGTAGTTGCTTCGTTAGTGGATATGGGCAACCGTTTCCGCTTGATAGTTAATGTTGTCGATGCAGTAGAGCCTCAGCAGGATATGCCGAAGCTTCCGGTCGCTCGTGTGCTTTGGAGGCCGCAGCCTTCTTTGCGTGATTCCGCTGAAGCTTGGATTTATGCAGGTGGTGCCCATCACACGGTATTCTCTTATGTGGTTTCAGTTGAACAATTGGTCGATTGGTCTGAAATGGCTGGGATTGAATGTATCATCATCGATAAGGATACTAAGCTGCATTCCTTCCGGAACGAGTTAAGATGGAATGAGATTGCTTGGCGCTTAAAGTAATAGGGAGACAGCCTTGGAGGATTACACGCCTTCAAGGCTTTTTTTGCTTTCTTGTGGTATGCTAATATTACTGTTAAAAAGGTACAAATGGCATGTTAAGCGTATAAAAGCGATTTAATCAAAAGTGAGGAAATTCAATATGGAAGCACAATACATCATAGATTCGAAAAAAAGATGTTTCGAAAATGGCCTGCAGCCCCATGTAATCCCAACTATCAAAAACCGCTTAAGCGCAAGTGAATTACAGAAAATGCAGCAGGATTATAGTGAGGTTATCTCGGTTTTGGATTATTTTGGTGCAAAAACAACCAAGCTTCTCGAAAAAACCCCGATACTTATCGCATTAACGGATGATCGTGGATATGTCATTTGCTTTGTCGGAAATAAAGCGATTAGAGAGATGATTCATCATTTAGGGATCCAAGAAGGCATTCAAATGAATGAGATTGATATGGGTACGAATTCAACTTATTTGGCATTGGAGCAGAAAAAGCCCGTAGAGCTGCTAGGTGAAAATCATTTTCACGAACATCTGCATTTGTCGGCTTGCTACAGCATTCCCTTTTCTTTTGATAATATAGATCAATTAGGCGGCACGGTTAATATATTAACTTTGCTGGAATTTCATAGTCAATTCGTATTGCCGCTGTTATCCAATATGGTAGATTCAATGGAGCGTGAGATAGTTCTAAGGCGTAAGAATAGACATCAGGATTTATTGAATGAAATTCTGATCAACTCGGTTAATAATGGCATTATTATTTCAGATGACAAAGGGATTATTATTGAGTTCAACCCTTTAATTGAACGAATTACAGGTGCTAAGCGGGAAGAAGTTATAGGCAGCTCCATTTTGATTTTTGAAATATTTGCAGAATATATGCAGAAGGTTTTAAGCTCAGGATGCCACTTGGCGAATGTCGAATGTACGTTTACTTTAGTAGATAATGAACGAATGATTTGTTTACTGGACGCGATCCCCATCCGCAATGATCGAGCAGAGATTAAAGGAGCTTATTTGCAGATTAGGGACATTACAGAGCGTTTTGAGCTTGAAAAGCAGATCATAACCTACGAGAAATTCTCGGCAGTTGGTAAGCTGGCAGCAGGAATTGCCCATGAAATTCGCAATCCGCTTACAACCATAATGGGATTTATCCAGCTTATTAGGGAAAGGAAATCAACTCAAATTCAGGATTCACAGTATTTAGAAATTGTATTTAGTGAATTGCGTGATTTGAATAAAATGGTGTCTGATTTTGTGCTGATGGCTAAACCAAGCTTTCCTGAAAAGAAAGTCATTCAGCTGCAAGCATTTATTCTAGATACTGTACAGTTTATGACGATTCAAGGCAATTTGAAGAATATGCTCCTTACTGTCAATCTATGCAATCCGCTAATCATGATTTATATCGATGCTGTTCAAATGAAGCAAGTGTTGATTAATTTGATTCAAAATGCCTTTGAAGCTATGCCTAGCGGAGGAGAGGTTGAGATTGGCCTTTCCTATGATTCTCTTGATCCCAATATTATTGTAATAAGTATTAGTGATATTGGGACGGGGATAACGGATGAGCAAATGAAAGATATTTTCACACCGTTTTTTACGACTAAAGACAATGGGTTAGGCTTGGGATTGTCGATTTGTTATCGGATTGTTGAGAATCATAATGGCAAAATCCAGTTTAAATCAACTCCTGGCGTAGGAACGACCTTTACTATTATTCTTCCGATTAGGAGTGTTTAAATGAAACCGCGTATTATCGGGATTATTCTTACGATTTTAGTTATTTTTACAGCGATTAATTATTATATTGGCTCGCAAAGCAGGTTATTTATCAATCAGTTGTTCGATGTTCATTTAAGCTGGATTTATTGGCTTTGTTTCTGGTTTATTGCCTATTCCTATATCATTGCCAGATTAGGGGCAAGAGGGATGCCTAAGGCCTTTTCCCAGCTGCTCAAGGTTATGGGTTCTTATTGGTTTGCCATCATGACATATAGTCTGCTTCTCCTGCCGCTAGTTGATCTTATCGCTTGGATTTTACATTTAGGCGGTGTTGAAGTTGATACTTATATCCCTTGGTTAGGTATTAGCCTATTAGTAGTAATCACGCTGATTATTCTCCGCGGCTCCTGGAATGCATGGAATCCAATTGTTCGTAAATATGAAATTTTGATTCCCAAAGCAGCTGGAGAGATGAAGCAGCTCAGAATTGCTGCAGCCTCCGATTTACATTTGGGCTCTATTGTGCGGAATAAACATTTGCAGCGTTTGGTTGATCAGGTAAAGGCATTAAAGCCAGATCTAATTCTTTTGCCTGGTGATATATTGGATGACGACATTGAACCGTTTATTAGACATCGCATGTCCGAACAAATGCAAGAGCTGAAAGCTCCGCTTGGCACTTATGCTATTCTCGGGAATCATGAGTATATCGGTGGTAAAATTGAAGAGTTCGTTAAACAAATGAAGGCGATCGACATTGAAGTTTTAATGGATCGTTCTGTAATGATAGCGGATAGCTTCTATGTGATTGGGAGAAAGGATCGTTCTGCCTATGGTCGAGATGGGGTGGATAAATTGCTTGAAGGAGTAGATAAAGCCTTTCCTTTAATTATGATGGATCATCAGCCCTATCATCTGGATCAGGCAGCAGCACAAGGAATCGATTTACAGTTATCCGGCCATACTCATCGGGGGCAAATGACGCCTTTTCATTGGATTACGAAAAGATTGTACGAGCTTGATTGGGGTTACTTAAAAAAAGGAAATATGCATACGATAGTTTCTTCCGGATTTGGAAGCTGGGGACCACCTATTCGATTAGGAAGTCGATCCGAAATTATCGAGATTGTCATTCAATTTGTACCTGAATCTTAAGATTTGGAATTTATATGACACAAATCGACAACTCTACGACATAATTCTACTACTACCTACGAATGATATATAATAGTTGAATTTGGTTATTAATATTCTTTGCTTAGGAGGATTTATCGATATGAGCTTAAATAAATTAAGTCATGCGTCTATTGGATTAATAGAGTATACAATAGAAAAACAGCGAATGGAATTAATTCGCATCGTGGAAAAACATCAATATAATTTTTTGAACACGGAAGTGATTACGGCATCCATTGAGATGGATCATTGGCTTAACCTCTATCAACAAAGCTGCAAAAAAAAGAAAACAAGCTGAAGATTAGGCTTCAGCTTGTTTATTGTGCCAAACTTCATCTAGAAGTCAGTTATGGCCAGAAAGAAATCAAGCGATACAATAGCTACAGCCGCATGAAGTAAAACAGTGATCCAAGCCTTGCGAGATACCTGTAAATCCTGAACCAGCATCATGACTGACCAGATAAAGATAATCAGATAAGCAATTTGCACGAGTATAGTTGGCAATTTTTTTCACCTCCTGCTCTTATTTTAATTTTATTTGCAAGGGTCTTCTTGGCTCGCTTTCAATCGTGGGATGGAGGGCATCACCAATTACGGAAGCAGCTTGTTTAACTGTTCTCGTAACACTATGTAGCGCTTCTCCAACCTCATGAGCGGATTCAAAGATAGGTTCAACGGTTTTTATTTTACCCTTCACATCGGTTGTGATTTGATTGGCAGTATGAATAAGCTGCTTGGATTCTTGGGTAAGTCCATGAATGGCGTTCCTGACCTCGGACAAGGTTTTATTCGTTTCTTCGAGCGAACCCATGCCTTTAATAAGAATACGAATTAGATAAACAACCAATACAACGAATGCTATGGCGATAATAGCAACACTTGCTTTAATAATCATCAGGCTACGACCTCCTTTTAGAGGAATATATGTTTAAAATCTATGAGATATTCGAAAAACTATTAACATTTGTGTAGGGAATGACGAAATAATACGTGTACATCATAATAGATAGTGGAGGCGGAGTATTGTGAAAGATAAATTAAAAGGTTTAGTAATTGGGTTACTGATTGGGGTATTGGCTTGTTCATCTGTGGTATATGCAGCGGCAGGTACGAAAATTGAGGTTTTCTATAATAATCTTAAATACATAATTGATGGGGTTGAACAAGCGCCTACAGTAGGCAAAGGTTTTATCTATGAAGGGACAACATATGTTCCACTTAGATTTGTTGGTGAATCAATGGGTAAACCAGTTAGCTATGACAGTAAATCAGAAACGGTTTACGTGGGTAGACCAACCTATACGGAAGCACCAGCTATGGTGATTGATCCGAAAAAAAAATACAAAGCGACAATGATTACATCAAAAGGCACGATTACAATTGATCTATTCGCCAAGGATGCTCCATTAACGGTTAATAATTTCTTTGTACTGTCCAATAGTGGTTTTTATAATGATATTCTGTTTCATCGGATTATGGAGAGCTTTATGGTGCAAGCCGGGGATCCTGAAGGTACGGGAGCAGGAGGACCTGGGTATACATTTAAAGATGAATTGAAGAATGGACATAAATATGAGCCTGGTACCCTTGCAATGGCTAACGCCGGACCAGATACGAATGGCAGTCAATTCTTCATTTGTACGGGAGCAGATTGTGCACAGCTAAATGAGTTGCCCAATTACTCGATTTTTGGCAAGGTTTCTAAAGGAATGGATGTTCTGCAAACCATTGCAAAAACACCTGTCCAAGAAAGCGCATATGGTGAGATGAGTGATCCAACTTATGATGTGAAGATTCTCTCGATTAAGGTTGAAGTTACAAAATAAAGCGAGAAATTTAGTGTAATTTGTCGAAAAGGCACTTCTTATGAAGTGCCTTTTTTGGCATTAAATGCTATAATATTAGCTTCTGCTAGAGTTGTTTAAACGTATATATAGTCTGAAATAGGGAGAATCAATTAAGCAATGAAGCGAATAATGATAGTGGATGATTCCACGGTAATGCGCAAGAATTTACGTTCGATTCTCACCCAAGCTGGTTATGAGGTTATAGCTGAAGCGGTTAACGGAGAAGAAGCTTACCAAACCTATGTGCGATTGCTTCCTGATCTAGTAACTATGGATGTAACCATGCCCATTATGAATGGTTTAGAAGCAGTAAAGAAAATTAGAGCCGATTATGCGGATGCTTGTATCATTGTAATCTCTGCGTTTGACCAACGAAGCATGTTGTTTGAAGCACTGGAGCATGGGGCGAAGCATTATATTATTAAGCCAATCACTGCGGACAAGCTATTGAATGTAGTAGAAAAGGTCTTAGCAGCAGAATCCACGTCTGAACCAATGCCAAGTGCTAATCCAGATCAGCCTGTCTCGATATCCAATCGCAATGGGATGTTTGTAGTTGCCATCCCGCAGAAGCTGTCTGCCGAAGGATTACAGCCGATTAAATCAGCACTGCAGGGCTTGCTATTTATTAAACCCTTACATATTGCTTTTGACTTCAATGAAGCTCCATTCCTCGAGCAATCGATACTTGCTGAATTAACAGAAATTATCAAAACAATTCGCCAAGCTGAAGGAGTCGTGCAATTAATCGCGCGAAGCCAAGAGCTGCAAGTTAGCTTAACTCAACATTTCAGTGGGATAACGATTACCTATGAATAAACCGAAGCTACAGCTGCTGCGGTTTTTATTGATTTTACTAGTTGTTATGGTGTTAATTCCAGCCTTGTTAATTAATTATTACCTATTAAACAGCATGGTTACCTTAGCTGAATTATCCGTTCGATTAATAATCGGGGGACTTGTTTGGATAGGGTTGGCAGGTATCTATGCTGTTGTTGTCTATCGGATCTATCAACAAAGAATCGAGCAACCTCTGCAGCATTTCCTGGCAACTTTAGAGGATATTTCAGAAGGCTTTATCGTAGATAATGTGCCCCAGCCTATATTCCTCAAAGCTGAACCTAGTATTTCTGCTGCTTTTGACAAAGTACTGCAGATTAACCACCAAATGCTTAAGAATGTCGATCATCTCGAAAAAGGCTTTGAAGAGGAACGTTTCGCCAAGCTCCAACAAATTAAATTAACCCAAGCTTATGAGCGCTTCGTGCCGCATGATTTCATTCGTTTTTTACAGAAGCAGAGTATTATCCAAGTTCAGCACGGTGATCACGTAAAAACGGAAATGTCTGTGATGTTCGCCGATATTCGCAGCTTCACAACCTTGTCTGAAAGCATATCCCCAGAGGAAAATTTCCAATTGTTGAATTCCTATTTTATGCGTATGGAGCCTATCATTCAACGGAACTATGGCTTTATTGATAAATTTATCGGAGATGGCATTATGGCCTTGTTTCATCAAGATCCGGATGCTTCCATTAAAGCGGCAGGCGAGATGATAGCTGAGTTAAAGCTCTATAATACAAGTCGAGAGCTCGCTGGATTTGATTCGATCCGAATTGGTGTTGGGATTAATACTGGCAGTTTAATGTTGGGTATTGTAGGTGGAGTAAACCGCATGGAGGGGACCGTCATCAGTGATGCCGTGAATGTTGCCTCGCGAATCGAAGATTTGAATAAAGTCTATAACACATCCATTCTCATAAGTGAATCTACCTACAATCAGCTGCGAGAAGCCAATCGAAAGACGGTTCGCTGGATAGATAAAGTCGAGGTTAAAGGTAAAGCTCAACCGCTTAACGTTTATGAGGTTTTTGAAGCCGACGCACCTGACACAAGATACTATAAACAAATACATAAGGTGTTATTCGAACAAGCAGTTGCTTGCTATCATGAGCAGAGAATTTCAGAGGCACAAGCTAAGTTAAT
The DNA here is from genome assembly GCF_009728935.1 of Paenibacillus psychroresistens. Taxonomy (GTDB): domain Bacteria; phylum Bacillota; class Bacilli; order Paenibacillales; family NBRC-103111; genus Paenibacillus_AC; species Paenibacillus_AC psychroresistens. The sequence goes on from NZ_CP034235.1 coordinate 3,651,525, forward strand.
CGAGCTTAAAGACCTTTGTCCTGAAGATATACTAGTCAATCTCTATATAGATCGATGTCAAGAAGCGCTGAGAAATCTAAAGGCAGGTGAATAGGATGAGTCACAGAGTAAATAAACGTACTTTGAAGAAACGGATTTCACGTACCGTGTATGCTGCATCATTTCTCAGTATTTTTTTATTTAGCATTACCATTGTAATTGGGCTCAACATTTTCTTACAGCCGGTTTCAGGCTTCTTCTCCAATATTATTAGCAATACGATAACACGGGAAATGAATTCAGAGAGCTTCCTTCATGAACAGCAAATTGCTAGTTTAGTGGAATTTAACCCGCAAGCGGCACAAGCTAAAGCGTGGGTGCAAAGCATGGATCATATTACTAAGCTGGAGAGCTATATCCCGGTTGAAGCGCTGAATAAAATGGTGGAAAATAAAGATGCAGAAGCCAAAAAATCAATTTCAACCAGCCTCGATTTTGATCTTGACTTTATCCTGCTTCGTATTCAAATGGGTGATCGAGTATTGTATGCAAATGATGAAAAGCTAAGTGATATGGAAAGTAATTTTATATTTGACTGGCTGCTCAAGCGCTTTACAATTAAATCCACAAATCCATTATATGATCAAAATAAGCTGGAAGTTGGCCAGGTTTCTTCTATGATCGCACCTCAATTTATGGTTATTATATTTATTGGCCTTTCGATACTTTTCCTTATTCTCATGGTGGTATGTTTAATTATCTCGCGGTTTATTAGTAAGCTAATGTCAAAGCCTTTATTAAAGCCTTTGGAGCAATTGACCGGAAGAATGATCGAAATAGCTAATGAATCAACTTCGATGGACAGTCAAATTGTCTTAGTTAAACCTTTGCGTGAAATTGAAACCTTAGCAGATACCTCTAATTTAATTATGAACAAAATGAAGGACTACAGCGAAAAGCTGCAGGATCAGAAGAATGAATTGGAAGACCAGAATGAAGAGCTTGAAGCTCAGAATGAAGAGTTAAACCAATCTAAGTTGAAGCTGCAGGAAGCTCAGCAGCAGTTGATTAGAAGCGGGAATTCGATTCGTAATCTGCTGGATAATGCGGGACAAGGTTTTCTTACTTTCAGCAGCAGTTTACTGGTAGATCCAGAGTATAGCCGGGAGTGCAAACATCTTTTTGAGCAAGAGATTGAGGGTTTATCTTTTGCAAGTCTAATTACTGAAGGGGATGTGGAGCAAAAACGTTTCATTGATAATTTGCTGCATAAGCTGTTTAGTGAAACAGATAAAGCCAAACGCAACATTTATTTTCCGTTGTTGCCAGAAGAAATAGTATTAGGACAGAAGCATATCCGCTTGGATTTTAAAATGATCGCCAGTAATGACATGCTAGCTTCTGAATCCATAATGGTCATCCTAACCGATATCTCGGAAAAACGTGAACTGCAAAGCCAAATGGAAGCAGAGCGCAATATTCTCAAAATGGTCGTTAAAGTTATTGTCAGCTATGGTGATTTCACGGATTGTGTACGTAATTTCAAGCTGTTCACAGAGATAGAGCTTCAGGATATTCTGTTTAAGAATGAAGCTGTGAAGTCTAAGCTGCTGGCCATTTATCGCGATATTCACACCTATAAAGGCAGTTTTTCACAGTTTGGCTTAACCAACGTAGTCCAAAAATTGCATGAAGCGGAATCTCATTTCTCAGAGCTGCTCAAAATTTCGGACGATTTAAGTCAAGCTGGTCTCGAAGCAGAAATTCAAGGAATTGGCATCAGTGGATGGTTGGAAGCTGATATGGCAATCTTGCACTCCATCCTTGGAGAATCGTTCTTCCATCAGGACGATTTATTAATGGTTGATAAATCGAAGATTATGGAAATCGAACGCAAAATGCTGACGATTCTTTCACCCAATGAATGCAAAATCCTTATTCCTGATCTGCGCAAGCTCAGATTTAAATCATTCCGCGATTTATTAAAAACTTATCCCGAATACATCGGTGGCCTTGCAGAGCGGATGGAGAAATTCGTTGAGCCCATAGAAATTGTCGGTGGCGAGTTTTTCGCGGACACAGAGCTCTATTATGATTTCAGCCGCAGCTTGATTCATGTTTTCCGTAATATGATCGATCATGCGATTGAAGAACCAGAAGAGCGGGTTGAGTTAGGCAAGGCAGAAAGCGGCAGCATTCGTTGCATTATCCAGATTGAGCAAAGTCAAGTTTGTATAGAGCTTTCTGATGATGGTAAAGGGATTGATCCTGAGGTTATTCGTCTTAGAGCTTTAGAAAAGGCGATTTATACACTTGAAGAAATGGAAGCTATGAGCGAAAAGCAAATCATTGAAATTATTTTTCACGATCAATTTTCGACCAAGGATTTAGTTAGTGATATCTCAGGAAGAGGCATCGGATTATCTTCTGTGAAAGCAGAAGTATTAAAGCTTGGTGGAAGTATCGAGGTTATTACAGAGGTAGGTAAAGGGACAAGCTTCCGTTTTTATGTGCCTTATGAGGAGCTTAGCTCCGTTCAGGAAATTGATTTTCCGCAAACGCTGCAGCCTTGTATTGAGACCACTTTGCAATATTTTGAGCAATTCGCACATTTGAGCCTAAAGTCACAACCTAGCTTTGATCGTCTAACTGGGGAGAAGCTATCCCTGAAAAAGGTAACTTCCTTTGTCGGGTTCAAAGGAGCAGTTGAAGGTATCTTCGTGATGACTGTTGATGAAGCGTTATCCAGAGAGATGGTTAGAGGTATTGTACTGGATCCATTAACTGGGGATGAGCTAGATACCTATGTGGAGGATGCGCTTGCTGAAACCTCGAATATAATACTGGGCAATTCGATTAAGCTGTTTCAATATTTCTCTGATTTTATGATCATGGATCCACCTGTTACGATTTATACGGAAGGCGCATCGATTAAATATACAGATGCAGAAATTTGGTCATGTATAATGGAATGTGAATTTGGGAGCATGCAAATCAGCTTTGTAATTATGAAAAGAGGTTAACTAATGGCTACTATTCTTATTGTAGATGATTCAATTCTTATGCGGAGAAATTTAAGAGTGCTCTTGGCTGAAGCGGGACATGAAGTGGTTGCGGAGGCTTCTAATGGAATGGAAGGCTACCGGGAATATGCCAAGCATTTACCCGATTTAGTAACGATGGATATTACGATGCCGATTATGAGCGGCTTGGATTCGCTGAAGAAGATTATTGCTACCTATCCCAATGCCAAAGTCGTCATGATCAGCGCCTTGGATCAGAAAAGTATGGTTTTCGAAGCTATTCAGAATGGCGCCATGCATTATATCCTCAAGCCAATCACTTTGGAGAAAATGCTGATGACTATTAATACTGTACTTGATTTGCCTCAGGATAAACGCGAAGGAGATTCAATCGAGGACGGGAAGCTCTTGGCAGCCAGCAAGTTCGATCAGCCGTTTGTGATTGATAATAAAAATGGGATTTTTATCATTACCGTATATCCTAATTTGGATGAGGTTTCAATGAGTTCGATTAATACAGCGATGCAGGGCTTTTTATTCATTAAACCTTTAAAGGTCGTGTTTCATTTTGAACTGGAAACTTTAACCGATTTAGAATTAAAGAGCTTTACAGATTATATCCTTGCTATTAAAGCAGCCGGTGGTATGGTTGGTATAGTCTGTCCAAATCTGCGCTTAATTCGTCAGATGAAATCCAAGGACGCCGATCTTTTTGCGAAAATTTATACCGATATTAAAGAAATTGTGATGTAAGGAGATGATAGCGTGATGCAGAAAACCGCTTTATTAATTATTGATGTCCAAACGGCAATGTTTACGTACGAGAATTTCAAGCTATTCAATGAGCAACAAATTCTGGCCAATTTATTGCAGCTTGTAGAGAAAGCTCGTTCATCCCAAATCCCAGTGATTTTTATTCAACATACAAGCTCCGATGAAACCGATGAATTCTATCGAGGGAGTTCAACCTGGGAGATCTACCCAATGCTGTCGCCGAGAGCAGATGAGCTTATTATTCAGAAAACAACCTGGGATGCGTTTCATCTCACTCCATTACATGAAGAGCTGCAGAAGCTTGAGATTGAGCATTTAATAATAGCAGGCATGCAAACCGAATTTTGTCTGGATACTAGCTGCAGAAGAGCTTTTAGTATGGGCTATCAGAATGTTCTGGTCCAAGATGCGCATAGTACTTTTGATGGCAGGATCCTCACAGCCGGTCAAATTATTCAGCATCATAATGCTATTATTGGCGGACGGTTTGCTAAATTGAAAACAACAAGCGAGCTGATAGAGCAAGAAATGGGGAGGTAAGCATCATGCAGCTCAATACGAGGATCAGGGGTGCTAAACGGATTGTTGGCATAACGATCCTTGGGTTTTCTGTCGGGCTTGGAGCTTCCATACCAACCACCATCAGCGCCAGCAGTTCAGTTAGTTATAAATCTCAGTCTGTTACCTATCAAGGTAAGGCTTTTACGGTTCAAATGGTTACAGTCGATCTTAAAGATCCTTATTTACGTGTGATGCCAGTTGTTGCTGATGCTGGAGTCGGGCATGTCGAGGATTTCGCTTCAATGCTTAGTAGCAATGATGCAGTTGCAGGGATAAACGGTACATTTTTTGACGCATATGAAGAGAATGCGACAATTAGATATCCCAATGGTTTATTGGTTGGCTCGGGTGAGATTATTCATTCTGGTGCGAATCAATCATTATCAGTTGGGATAGACAAGCTTCCACAAATTGAATATCTCAAAACAGAGATGAAGATCCATATCACACATTCAGATGGAACCCAATATACATTTTCTCCATGGGGAGTGAATAAATATTACGGTGCTGCTGTATTGGATCAAGTCAATTTATATACAACTGAATTCGGCAAGTCAGTAGCTTTCACCAAAGGAACCAAAATCGTGATTGCGGATCAAGTGATCAAGCAAATTACGACTAATACAGCTGCAATTCCTACCAATGGGCAAGTTATATTCGTCGGGAATACGGACTCCAATCTTAAATATATTGTATCGAAGCTCCATGTTGGTGATAAGGCTGAGCTCGAAGCTACTGTAAAAAAAGCCAATGAAACACTCAGCAGCGAAAACTGGGAGGCTGCTATTGGCGTGGGACCTAAGCTTTTAACCAATGGAAAAGTCGATATCGATTATAAACGAGATGGTTTTACCGATCCTAAGATAACCACAAACGCCAACGCGCGCAGCTTTGTAGGAGTAGATAAAAGTAAAAAACTTGTGCTAGGTACAATTTCAGCAGCAACTGCTTCAGATATGGCGAATGTGTTATTGAAGCTAGGCTTAACAGATGCGATGAATATGGACGGAGGCGCAAGCTCTGCGCTTTATTACGAAGGTTCGATGAAGCGCACGCCAAGTCGCTTGTTAAGTAATGCTTTGGTTGTTAGGCGTTATAAGGAGCCGCAGGTTCAAGTTACGGTAAATGGCCAATTCATTGACGAATTTCGCGGCTATGTATATAAGGAAAAAACGATGGTACCGTTTCGCGGGATTTTTGAACGCATTCAAGCAGAATTCAAATGGGATGAAGCTAAACGCGTGCTAACCGCTAAAAAGGGCGAAACAACACTCGTGCTTCGCCCAGATGATCGAATAGCGGAAGTAAATGGCTTGCCTGTAACCTTGGATGTGGCACCGACAATTCGCGAAGGGCATATATATATTCCACTGCGATTTGTTGCAGAAACCTTGGGAGCCAAGGTTACCTGGGATCCAATCCTTTACCGTGCTCTATTAAGCATCGAATAAAGCTCATTTCACAATTTCTCCAGTAAGCACGGCTTCGAAATCGGAGCCTTTTACTTTGCCCAGCTCGTGAAGGTCATCATCATCCCAACGTTTATCGGGTGCGCCGCTTACATACCAATTGCTGCCATTATCTGCGACAATCATCCCATAGGTTTTCATGGCACGGAGGATAGCTTGATTGATTTTGGAATATTTCGTGATATCGAAATCTGCTTTCAAGCGTATTCTTAGACCCATTGGCGGCAGGCTTGCTTTAGTATCACTGGATGCATAATGTGTCGCTGGCAGGATAAATGCTTTCTGGGTTTTGCTAACTGTAAAGCGAATAGCATGATTGATTTCGCCTGATGCAGCCTCATCATAACGTACGAGTCCAGGGAAGATGGGCAAGCCTGCTGCATCTGCGGAGGTCCAATATTTGGTCCTTAAAGCATTCGACTTCAAATCCCATTTAGCTCCATTAGACGCTGTCCATCCTGTTGCTGTCGGGTGAGCATTATAGAGCTCATATAGCAATTGATTATCGCGATCAACAACAATCACATGCCTGTCGCCATCCCCATTAGGTCCGCCTTCAATTGGGGCATTCAACGGAATCGGATAGGGGCCAGGATCACTTTCGTCCCCATAATCGGTAAATTGGATTTTGACTTTGGGCTGATCTTTGCCGACGATTGTATAAGGAATACCAATTGGCGCACCATCCCAGACCGTTCCGAAATCGGCATGCAGTCCTGTTGTTAAGCCGATGGAGCCGAGGTAATCAACAGATTTAGTATGAACAGGCAGCTTAGAGATATCTGTATTCCATGGATTATTGGCTGGGAAGACTTGAATATTACCCATGGGTGTTTGTGGTTTCGATGCCCCTGTGTTCTCAGGCTTTAAGCCAACATAGACAGAGGTATTGGGCTCGTCCCAGTAGACTGGCTTATCCAATGATTCAGAAAGAAATCGTAGAGGAACATATAGCTTATCCTTGTATAGGAAGCCTTGTGTGCCATCGGTCGGCGTTTTCTTCACGCCATCGAAGAAATATTGAACAGGACGAAAATAAACGTCAATTCCAACTGAAGTTGCTGCATAGGTCATTCCAGAGAAAAAGAGCGCACCGCAGACAAAACCAATTGTTAAATGCTTGACTCGAGCCATTTTACGCAATATAAAAACCTCCTAAAAATCAATGATGGATTTGTAAGTATACTACTTTCTTCGACATTTAGCGCGGATATCCTTTGTGCTATAATGAAAGGTGTTAGGAAGAACCCCTAGAGGAGCTGAAGGAAATGAAATCATTTTTAGCTGACAAAGAGCATACTTTTTCCGATTTACTTGCGGAATTATATACGTTTTACCCCAAACAAGAGATCATGCTGGCGGTCATTCAATTGCTGCATAGTGTCAAAACAATCCCTGTAGAATTAACCGATGTTGAACTAGCCTTGAATGCTGTGCTTAAAAAAACCGAGACATATTCGGTATTATTAACCTTAATGGAGCTGGAAAAGAAAGCAGAAGTGGATGAGGTTTTACAGGAAAGCATGAAACATCCTTCCTATAACCAGCATCGGACGATTGCATTGAATATCTGTCATATGTATAGCTCTGGCGCTGTTAGTTTTTTTGGTTATGTGGATTGCACCTTTCGCAGCTTTTTCCCGCAAAAGCACCCAAAAAGCTTTATTGCCAAAGGGGTTTGTGCATTAATTGCTTGTACCGCAGAGGTCTTGGTAACTGGCATCGTTCAAGATTATACTGAAGAGAACCTCGCTATTCTATTACGTCGCGGTGTGACCTTGAATCATCTTGTTGATATGGTTTTCATTCTCCAAAAGCCTTATAATTCGGAGCTGACTTTTGAGGATTGTAAAGGTCATGTATTAGGCGTGCTTCGCAAACAGCAAACCTTTCATACAATTCAGCTTTGTGCACAAATCGATGAAGGCGTGGAGCAAAACGAGTTTGGTGCGCAATTTCAAGCAATAGTTGCTAATGATGAGGGCTTATACGGTGTAGACGAGGCCGTGAACATATCAATTTCAATGATGTATGGGATGATTGCCATTACGAATTTTGGTTATTTGGATAAATCCAAGCCTGGCATCATTGGTGAGCTTGATCGCGATCACTCAAACGGCAAATGCAATACATTTATGGATGATACCGTTTGTGCCTTAGTTTCGGCAAGCTGTGCAAGGCTAGCGCATAATCATGTTAATACCCAATCCAAGCCCAATTATGATTTAAACCCGATTGACTAGTATTAATATATAATAAACTAACATTTCAACAAGTACGAGTATAGGAGTCTATCATGAGGGACGTTATCATTGTCGGGGCGGGTCCGTGTGGGATATCCGCCGCTATTGAATTGCAGTTAATACAGCTCCAATCGCTGATTATTGAGAAGAACTCGATCGTTCACTCGATTTATATGTATCCGACCTATATGTCCTTTTTCAGTACGCCTGAATTACTGGAGATTGGGAATATCCCGTTTACTACACCTAATGAGAAGCCAACACGCACTGAAGCCTTGGTTTATTATCGCAATGTTGCTAAACATTATAAGCTTGCCATTCAACCTTATGAAGCGGTAATCGCGATTAATCAGCTCGGTGACCATTTTGAGGTGCAAACCCTTAATCGTTTTCAAGAAACCAGCAGCTATGAAGCTCGTCATGTTGTGATAGCCTTAGGGTATTTTGAACAGCCGAATTTATTGAATATACCCGGAGAAAGTCTTAGTAAGGTGACTCATTACTTCCGTGAAGCCCATCCCTATACAGGGATGAAGGTTGCGATTATTGGCGGGAGCAACTCTGCTGTAGATGCAGCTTTAGAGCTTAATCGGGTGGGGGCGGAAGTGACGGTCATCTATCGCGGAGAAGGTATTTCTACTAGCATTAAGCCATGGGTACGACCCCATTATGAAAGCTTGGTGAAAAAAGGCACAATCCGAATGTTGTTTCAAGCCAACGTCAAGCAAATCGACCCTCGCAGTATAACCATCCAAACGGATACTGAAACAGTAACCCTTGAAAATGATTTTGTGCTGGCGCTCACAGGCTTTCGTCCTAACCGAAAGCTCTTGGAAGAGGCGGGAGTCCGCATGCAGCCTGGGGGAGACAAGCCTGAGCATAATCCGGAAACTATGGAAACCAATGTCAAGGGATTATACATTGCTGGCGTTATAGCCTCAGGTGAAAATGCGAATGAAGTGTTTATTGAAACCGGTCGTTTTCATGGCAGATTAATTGCTCAGGATATAGCGGAAAAATTAGCGGATTCTCGTTAGAAATTTATTGATAAATTTGGATGAGTTGCACGATTCCCTTGGTAAGTTTAGTATATAACTACCATACTAAATTAAAGGGGAGTTTTCGCAAATGAGCCTAATAAACGTGATAACGGAGCATTTTGAAATTAAGCTTGGAGATGATTTAACGGTTCGTGGAGAAACGAAAGCCTTACAGGATAATCAGCAAAAACCAATCTTGCTCGTCAGTCATGGCTTCAAGGCTTTTAAAGATTGGGGCTTTTTTCCCTATATTACCGATTGGTTTGCAGAGCGTGGTTTTTATACGGTTCATTTTAATTTCTCGCGCAATGGAGTAAACGTAACGGATTTTGATGAGTTAGCTAAGTTTGCCGACAATACATATTCACAAGATCAGCGGGACATAGATGCGATCGTGGAGCAGATTACTGAGGGGAGCTTACCACAATCGGCTGGTGCAGATAAGCAATGCATTTATTTGCTGGGACATAGTCGAGGCGGTGCAAACAGCTTAATTTATGCGTTAGACCATCCTGAAATTAAAGCAGTCGTGACTTGGAATGGCAGTGCCAATCCGAATTTATTCGATGATGTCTTCGAGGCTGAGGTCAGAGAGAAAGGAATTGCGTATACGGAGAATGCCCGAACCAAGCAACAAATGCCGATAACCGCAGCCTTTTTCAATGATTTAGCAGAGAATCGCCAACGCTTTGATATCATTGGCCGTTTTGCAAATTTGGCTATTCCTGCGCTAATTCTTCAAGGAGATAAGGATTTCAATCGCTTGTTATACGGCGCAAGTAAATTGCGTGAAGCTGCGCCTCAGCAAACACACCTAAGCATTCCAGGTGGTACGCACACTTTCGGTGCTGTACATCCTTTTGCGGGAACAACTCCATATCTAGAAGACGCTTTAGCGAAAACCTATAATTTTTTGGCAAATATAGATTGACAAGATCACACTAGTCGAGTTAATATAATAACCAAGTAAACTTATTGGAATTAAATAGTATGATAACGCGCCATTAACCGACTAGATAACTAGAGGATTGGATTTCAGCATTTAAGCTGGAATCTGATCCTTTTTTTACAGGGAAAATTGCATAAAGACAACAGTCGACCGTTTGAACGGAGACATTTTCTGTTACTAAGAGAATGTCTCTTTTTGATGGGTTAGAAGGGGGAGCTTAAGCAAATGAGTATTCAATCATCCGAAATACAAACAGCCCAAGTTGGAAAAATGCTTTTGAACAAGAACTCTATTTTTAAAAAGCTATTTATGCCATGGATCTTAGGTGCGATCTTTCCATTCGCTGTTCTGCTAACGTGGCAAGTGCTGGGGGATTTGGGGTATATTTCAAATTTATTGTTTCCAACACCGTATACAATCTTTAAAGCTTTGAAAAAGCTGATCGTTTCAGGGGAATTATTCGAACATTTGCAAATTAGTGTAATTCGAGTTATTGGAGGGTTTGCGTTAGGCGGCAGTTTGGGTCTTGCCTTTGGATTATTTGTTGGTTTGTTTAAAAGAACTGAAAAGTCGCTAAATCCTTCGATCCAAATGATCCGAATGATTCCAGCGATGGCTGTAGCTCCATTGTTTATCCTCTGGTTTGGATTTGGAGAAGCTTCAAAAATTTATCTGATTGCAAAAGGCGCCTTTTTCCCCCTGTACATTAATACCTTTATTGGCATCCGTAATGTAGATAATAAATTCTTTGAAGTTGCAAAAATTCTAGAGTTCAGTAAGTTCAAGCAAATTATCCGCTTAATAATTCCGGCAGCTTTACCTAATATTCTGTTAGGTGTACGAATTTCATTGGGTGTCGCTTGGCTGGGTTTAGTCGTTGCTGAGCTGATTGGTGCTTCTGAAGGAATTGGTTATCTAATGTCAGACGCAAGGCAGTTTGGTAAAACACCTGTGGTTTTTGTGGGGATTCTGATGTTTGCAATCGTTGGAATTATTACGGATACTGCGGTTCGCTTATTAGAAAGAAAATTATTAAGCTGGCAGGATAATTACCGAGGCCAATAAATACAAGCTGGGGGGATATTCATGAGCGCTTTATTATTAGAAATCAGCCAATTAAATCGAAAATTTGAAACCTCAAATGGAAATGTGCAAGCCTTAGAAGGAATAAATCTAAACATTAATGCAGGCGAGTTTATTACGGTGATTGGACCTAGTGGATGTGGGAAAAGCACGCTCCTAAAAATAATTGCAGGTTTAGATATACAGCATAGCGGCAGTGTCAAATTGGAGAATCAACAAGTGGCAGGACCTGGGATTGATAAAGGCTTTATATTTCAAGAGCCGCGGTTATTCCCATGGTTGACTGTAGAAAAGAATATAGCAGCAGATTTATCGTTAAGAAATCCGCAGATTCGGCAAAAAGTCGATGAGTTGATAGAGCTGGTTAAGCTGAAAGGCTTTGAAAAATCTTATCCCCGAGAGCTCTCTGGCGGGATGGCTCAGCGAGTTGCCATTGCACGTGCATTATTGAGAAACCCGAAGGTGCTGCTGCTCGACGAGCCTTTTGGCGCCCTTGATGCATTCACAAGATCGCATATGCAGGATGTATTATTGGATATTTGGCAGAAGAACAAAACGACGATGATTTTTGTAACACATGATATCGATGAAGCTATTTATCTAGCTAATCGTGTGGTGGTGCTAAAGCCTAGACCTGGCTCGATACGACGTATATTTCCAATTGATTTGCCTTATCCGCGCAAAAGGTCAAATGTGTCTTTTCAGGAATTCAGATTTAAGATTTTGAACGAATTCGAGAAAATTGAAGAGCTTGAATTGATAGACAGCTCGGGAATTTAGTAAGGAGTGAGATTCGATGAGTATCCAAACGGAAGCTATTGCACAGCGGCTGCATTCCACAAAAGCTTCGAAGCGAGTTTTAACAAAGTTTAAGTTAAATAATCACATTTCTTCTTTATTGGTCGGTGCTATTTTACCCCTTTTCGTCTTGGTGGTGTGGCAGGTTTTAGGTGAATTCGGTTTAATTTCGGAGCTATTCCTGCCAACACCGCTAGTAATAGCTGCAGCATTTAAAAAATTGCTCTTGAGCGGGGAGCTGTGGATTCATGTGCGAATTAGTTTAATTCGTGCTGGTAGTGGATTTTTAGTTGGGGGCAGCCTTGGTTTGTTGTTTGGGCTTCTAGTCGGCTTATTCCGTCAAACGGAAAGAATTCTCGATCCAACCATTCAAGTCCTGAGATTAATTCCGTATCTGGCCACTGCGCCGCTAATTATCCTCTGGTTTGGTTTTGATGAAACCTCAAAGGTAGTGATTATTGCAAATGGATGCTTTTTCCCTTTATACGTGAATGCATTCTTGGGGATCCGAAATGTGGATAATAAGCTGTTTGAGGTAGCTAAGGTGCTGCAGTTCAATCGCTTTAAACAAATCACTCGTTTGATTCTGCCCGCTTCGTTGCCCAATATCTTCTTGGGAGTACGGATATCCATGGGAATCGCATGGATCGGTTTAGTTGTTGCTGAACTAATAGGCTCGCAATCGGGTGTAGGCTTTCTTATCCTCCAGGCCAAACAAGATTCGGATGTACCTATTATTTTCGTAGGGATCTTGATTTTTGCAGTTGTCGGTGGATTGACAGATTGGATTGTCCGAGTAGCAGAGCGTAGATTTCTTAAATGGCAGGATAGCTTTCAAGGCTAAAGTAAATCACTAGGAGGTCATTTAAATGAGTCATTTATTAGGAACCAGCATTCAACTTGAGGCAGATGTATTGATTATTGGGGGAGGACCTGCGGGTACATGGGCGGCTATTACAGCTGCAGCTTCAGGCACCAAGGTTGTATTAGTTGATAAAGGATATTGTGGCTCAAGCGGTGCTACTGCACCATCCGGAACAGGGGTATGGTATGTGAAGCCGGATAAGCAAGAGCGGGATGAAGCTAAGAATAGCCGTTATGATTTAGGCGGGCAATTGGCCGATAAAGCGTGGATGGATCGTGTGCTGGATCGTACCTATGGCAATATGAATAAGCTTGCTGATTGGGGGTATCCATTTCCATTAGATGATGAAGGGAACCAATATCGTCGTGGCCTTCAAGGACCCGAATATATGAAGCTGATGCGTCAATTGGTTAAAAAAGCCGGGGTTACGATTCTGGATCACAGTCCTGCATTGGAATTGCTGGCAGATGATCATGGAGTTGGAGGAGCGTCAGGGGTGCAAACCCAAACCGGTAATACGTGGAGGGTTACAGCAGGAGCCGTAATAATTGCTACCGGCGGCTGTGCCTTCTTAAGTAAAGCGCTCGGCTGCAATGTATTAACAGGTGATGGCTACTTGATGGCGGCTGAAGCTGGTGCAGATATGTCAGGTATGGAATTTTCTAATGCCTATGCTATTGCGCCAACCTTCTCATCGGTTACAAAAACAGCCTATTATCGATATGCTTCCTTTTATTATAAGGATGGAACGGTTATCGAGGGGGCGGGTTCAACGAAAGGCCGTTCCGTGATTGCAAGAACGTTATTGTCGGAGCCCGTTTATTGCAAACTGGATAAAGCAACAGATGAGCTGAAACCTTTATTGCGAACAGCGCAAACGAATTTCTTTTTACCTTTTGATAGACTAGGGATTGATCCATTCACTCAAATGTTTCCAGTAACTTTGCGTTTAGAGGGGACGGTTAGAGGTACAGGTGGTATCCATATTACAGACGAAACCTGCGCTACTAAGGTTCCTGGCTTGTATGCAGCAGGCGATGCGGCTACTCGCGAAATGATTTGTGGTGGTTTTACAGGTGGCGGCAGTCATAATGCTGCATGGGCGATGTCTTCAGGCTCATGGTCTGGCGAAGCGGCAGCTAATTATGCCCGTAAGCTTGGTGAACAAGCGGCAACTAGAAATGTAAAAGGACTTTCATCTACTAATCTAGGTAAATCAGGCGCGCAGGAAGCTCCGTCGAAAGCAGCCGAATATACACGTGCTGTCCAAGATGAAGCGACACCCTATGAAATTAATTTGTTCCGCACGGAAGAGAAATTAAAAATCTCGCTTCAACGGCTGGATCAGGTTTGGCAGGATATCCGCAATGATGCTGCACCTACGCAAGCTGAAGCTGTTAAATCTCGCGAAGCTGCTGCAATGACGGCAACTGCCCGTTGGATGTATAGCTCTGCGCTTGCGCGTACAGAAACCAGAGGCATGCATAAACGCGAGGATTTTCCGCAGCAGGATGGACAGCAGAAGAGCCGTTTGCTGAGTGGAGGTTTAGACAAGGTTTGGGTTAAACCTATTCCAGCCCAGAAGGAGGCTGTTACCCAATGATTCAACTCGTCAGCGAAACCAAATGTATCGAATGCAACATTTGTGTATCGGTCTGTCCAACAAATGTGTTTGACCGCATAGAGGGCGGCATTCCGGTAATTGCTCGTCAATCGGATTGCCAAACCTGTTTTATGTGTGAATTATATTGTCCAGCAGATGCACTTTATGTAGCGCCTAATCTGGAAAGTAATGTGGAATTAAACGAAACCGATTTAGAAGAGCTAGGGCTATTAGGCGGCTATAGAGAAAAAGTAGGCTGGGGACGCGGTAGAAAGCCCGTTTCGATTTCCGATGATTTCTACAAATTAGCCAAGTTAATGTAATAGTAAAAAATGGGATACACCATGAGAGGGGTAATTTAAAATGAAACATGTTCAAGCAAAAAAAGGGGTAAGTCGGTTTAAAATTCTTAGTTTATCAATCGGATTAGTAGCTTTATTGCTTATTCAAGCTTGCGGCAACAAAGATACTACGGATACGGCTGATTCGGCTGATTCGGCTGCACCAGCGGCATCAGCAGCAACACAAGATTCTGCTGCACCTGCAAAAACGGACATACCAAAAGCTTTACACATTGGTTATATTGGCGCAAGCTCAGTTAACTTGCCAAGCTTAGCTGAAGGCTGGGGCTTTAAAAGTGGTATTATTTCCGATGAATTAAAAAAACAAGGCATTACCGAGATTACCTTTACAGGCTTTCCGAATGGCCCGGATTTAACGGAATCCTTGATTAGCGGCAGACTGGATGTTGGATTATTAGGTGATACGCCAGCCATACTTGCTCGTTCAAATGGAGCCAAAACAAGGCTAATTGCACAGCAAGTTGTGGTCTTAGACGCTTATATTATAGGTAAAAAAGGTGGCGTAAAAACCATTGCTGAGTTAAAAGGCAAAAAAGTAGCAACACAAAAAGGCTCTTATATGCACCGTTATGCTGCAGGATTACTAAAGGAACAAAATGTTGATGTGAAATTAATTCATTTGCTGGCTCCAGATGCTGAAGCAGCTCTAGTTAAAGGTGATATTGAAGCAACGACAGTTGCATCAGCGAATGCAGTCAAGCTTATTGCACAAGGCTACCCTGTTCTGGACCATGAAGCGGATCATGCTAATCTTGTCGGAACCAGTACAACGGTCGTAACGGAAGATTATTTAAGCAAATTCCCAGGATTCCCTAAGCTGTGGAATGATCTACGCAAGCAGTCATTAGCCGATTTAAAAACAAAAGAAGACGACTATTATAAATTTGCTACAAGCTTAGGCAAACTGCCAGAGGAAACTGTCAGACAAGCAAGCCCGATAAGCTCAATTGCCGAAGAACCCTTTTCAGATGCTGGGATTCAATTGCTCGAGGGCACTAAGAAATTTCTAATTGAAGAAAAATTAGCAGAAAATGATTTTGATTTAAATGCTTGGATTTTAAAGTAATTTGATTTAAATAATAGAGGCTTTCCTGCTTATGGGAGGCCTTTCAGTCATTAGGAAGGTAGGAGATAGTAATGAGTAATTCCTCATATCAAACATTTGATCCAACAGAAAAGCTTTTTGAGATTGTTGAATTGAATCGCAAATCGGAGCATGCTGTTAGCCCGCTGTTTTTGAACCGCTGGTCACCGCGCTCTTATACAGAGCAGAAGGTTACAAAAGCGGATTTAAACCGTATTCTGGAAGCGGCACGTTGGGCTCCTTCAGCAAGCAACCTGCAGCCATGGCGTTTTTATATTGCTGCTTCGGAAGAGCAGCTTTTAACCTTCCAGCAATTTATTAAACCTAATAATCGATTATGGACAGACCATGCACCAGTATTGGTGCTATTAACTTCGGCAAAGCTTAATGCCGTTGGTGAGCCAAGCTTGGCACATGCTTTTGATACAGGGGCTGCTTGGGCTCAACTGGCTTTGCAAGCAACACTGCTGGGATTGGTCACACATGCGGTTGGTGGATTCGATAGAGACAAGGCTCGTGAGCTATTACAGGTACCCGATGATTTTGAGATTCATGCGATTATTACTATTGGATATCAAGGCAATAAAGAGGACTTAGCAGAGGCTCTGCAAGAGCGTGAAAAACCAAATAATCGGCGTCCATTATCGGAGAGCATTGTGGAATGGAAAATAGATCATAACATCGGAAAAGAGGCAACAATATGAGCGAACAATCAAACGGGATTAACTTAAAAGCAGATGTACTAGTGCTAGGCGGAGGTCCGGCAGGCGCCTGGGCAGCTATTACCGCTGCAACAAATGGAGCTAAAGTTATCTTAGTGGATAAAGGCTATTGCGGCAGCAGTGGTGCTACCGCTCCTTCAGGAACAGGGGTTTGGTATGTCCCTCCCAAGGCAAATGAACGTGAAGAAGCCATGAGAAGCCGTGAAGCATTAGGCGGTTATTTGGCTGATCGCGGCTGGATGACCAGAGTATTGAATCAAACCTATTCGAATATCAATTGGCTGGCTGAAGCGGGCTACCCATTTCCGGTAGATGATGATGGCAATCCATTTCGCCGCAGCTTGCAAGGTCCTGAATACATGCGTTTAATGCGTAAACAGGTGCAAAAGGCTGGTGTTCATATATTGGATCATAGTCCAGCGCTAGAATTGCTTGCTGATGAGCATGGAGTTGGCGGTGCCAAAGGAATTCAAACGCAAAAAGCAGATGCTCCTTGGACAGTTCATGCGGGTGCAGTAGTTATTGCGACTGGTGGTTGTGCCTTTTTAAGCAAGGCTTTAGGCTGTAATGTGCTTACTGGCGATGGTTATTTACTAGCTGCTGAAGCGGGAGCCGAGTTTTCTGGAATGGAATTCTCCAATGCTTATTCACTAGCTCCTGCTTTTGCTTCTGTAACCAAATCAGCTTTTTATAATTGGGCTACATTTACCTACGAAGATGGCTCAGTTATTGAAGGGGCTGGCTCACAAAGAGGCCGATCGATCATTGCCAAAACACTATTAACACAGCCGGTTTACGCTAAGCTGGATAAAGCAGATGAAAGCATGAAGGTATGGATGCGCAGAGCACAGCCTAACTTCTTCCTGCCATTTGATCGAGCCGGTATTGATCCTTTTAGCAAAAGATTTGCGGTAACCCTGCGTCTGGAAGGCACTGTTCGCGGTACTGGCGGTATCCATATTGTTGATGAAAGCTGTGCAACTAAAGTGCCAGGGCTTTATGCAGCAGGGGATGCAGCTACACGTGAATTGATCTGTGGTGGATTTACAGGCGGCGGCAGCCATAATGCGGCTTGGGCGATGTCATCCGGTTTCTGGTCTGGTGAAGGTGCAGCCATCTATGCTCAGAAGCTAGGTGAAAATGCAGCGCAAAGAAATTTAAAGAGTGTAACTCAATCGAGTTTTCAAGCACGTTCAGGCTTTAAGGATTCAGCTTCTATCCCTGAGATTATTAAAGCCGTTCAGGATGAGGTTTATCCGTATGATAAAAATTTATTCCGCTCTGAAACAGGTCTTCGCGATTCATTAGGACGTTTGGATCAGGTTTGGGATGAGGTTAAAGAAGGTATCGCTTCGTTTAGAACGACTTCATTAAAAGCTACAGAAGCTACAGCTATGGCAGTTACGGCAAGGTGGATGTATACGACAGCGCTTGAACGCAAGGAAACACGCGGGATGCATCGTCGTACGGATCATCCAGGCCAGAATTCGGATCAGCAGCATCGTTTTATTACTGGTGGTTTAGATAAGATTTGGGTGAAACCAGAAAGCACTTCAACTCAGGCGGAGGTGTTCACCATATGATTGAATTGGTAAGCGAAGAACGTTGTATTGAATGTAACATATGTGTATCCGTATGCCCAACCAATGTATTCGATAAAACTTCAGGCGGGATTCCTGTAATCGCACGTCAAAGTGATTGCCAAACCTGCTTTATGTGTGAAGTTTATTGTCCGGCTGATGCTTTATATGTAGCACCAGAGGTCGATGAGTCGCTAGCCTTTTCGGAGCAATTGCTTGGGGAGAATGGCATACTTGGGAGCTATAGAGAGCAGCTCGGTTGGGGTCATGGACGCAAATCTACAGCTAAGCTAGACGGTTCCTATGAAATGTATAAAGCTATGTACCACAAAGCTACGGATTAGATAATGGGAAGCTGGCGCAAGCAATTTAGTTTTCTTTTGATCGTGCAATTTACAGTCATGACTGCACATGGCATGTTTATACCCATATTGCCTGCTTATCTAATCGAGATTGGTGGGCTTAACAGCGATCAGCTCTTGGTGTGGAGCGGGCTAATTTTCGGAGCTAATTTCCTATCGATGATGATTGCCATGCCGCTTTTAGGCAAGATAGGGGATAGATATGGACAGAAGCCCGTGATGATTTGGTCTGGATTTGGCATGGTGATTGTTACTTTTCTGATGTTTTTTGCCCAACACCCCCTTGATTTGGTGATCTTGCGCTTTATCCAGGGGTGTTTCACGGGTATTCTACCATTTACGATGGTTTTAGTTGTGCTTGGATCACCTAAAGAGAAAGTAGGAGTCTCCGTAGGAAGCTTGCAAATGGCTGGTGAGCTCGGCTCTGTGATTGGTCCATTGCTGGGTGGAGCACTATTAATCTTCTTGCATGCAAAATCTGTAATGCCGATGATGAGCTTTTTCATTCTGCTTGGTTCCTTATGCGTACTTTGGTTTATTAAAGAACCGGAACGAACAGTTCATGTTTTGCCCAAGCAGAACTTAATCGAGGATTGGAGGCAGGTTTGGCAAACCAGACCCTTTCAGCAGCTGCTGATTTCTGCTTTTTGCATCAATTTTGCTTTAGTGGGAACAAGTCCGATCATTCATTTCTATATTAAGCAATCATCCCATCTTATATGGAGTGAAGCGCTAAGTATTGGCATAGCACTTGCGGCAACTTCGCTAGCAGTCATCCTATTCTCACCGCTGCTAGGAAAGCTTGCAGATCGTATCGGTCCCTTGCCGCTTCTAAAAATAGCGACGTTTGCTGCTGCTATCCTAGGCTTTACGCAAATGTATGTTCATTCCTATCTGAGCATTCTTATTTGCAGGTTTCTCCTTGGCTTATGTGTAGCTGCTATGATTCCGAATATCCAAGCGCAAATTCGCCGGTATATGAAGCCAGGAATGGAAAGCAGAACCTTTATGATTAGCAATTCATGGATGTTTATGGGAAGTTTATTAGGACCTTTACTGAGTGGAGAGATTACGGCGATCTTAGGGGTTAATGGTTGGTTCGGCGTCACAGGCTGCATTTTCGCTATCAGCTGCTGGCAGGCTTTTCGAATTGGACGGACGGCCTATGTCCACAAGCCAAGCTACAATCCAAACTGAAAATAGGTACTTAAGTAATCTCTTATACTCTGGTATAATGATAATAGCTACTAAACTTAATATAGAAAGTTGGTTTTTATCGAATGAGCTCAATTGAGAAACAAGCCTTTCATCCCGCACTAGACCTATTAGAAGTTGTAAAAAATAACCGTGAACCTGAGCATGAAGTAAGTCCCCTTTTTTTAAACCGCTGGTCACCGCGTGCTTACACGGATCAAAAAGTACCTGATGCAGAATTGAACCAATTGCTAGAGGCAGCTCGATGGGCTCCATCCTCGAATAATCAGCAGCCATGGAGATTTTATGTGGCGAATACGGAAGCTAAGCTTGAGGTTTTCAGACAATTCATCGTGCCATTCAATCTATCGTGGATGAGTCAAGTACCTCAGTTGATCTTATTGGGATCAGCTAAGCTAACTCCTAAGGGAGACCCTAATGGAGCACATGCATTTGATGCAGGATCCGCTTGGTCGCATATCGCATTGCAAGCTACATTGCTTGGACTAAGTTCTCATGCGATCGGTGGATTTGATAGTAATAAGGCACGTGAGCTATTAAATGTACCCGCTGATATTGACTTGCATGCCGTTATTGTTATTGGCTATCAAGGAGATAAAGCTACTTTATCAGAAGCTCTGCAAGAGCGTGAGAAGCCAAATCAACGTAATCCTTTGTCTGCTAGTATTGTCGAGTGGAACGCGTAATAGCATACTTGAAAAAAAGCTGTTGAGAAGCCTAATGGGCTTCTCAACAGCTTTTTTGTCGAACGCTTTAAGGTCATTGTCCGCGCAAGGCTTCATCCTTAGGCAGGAAGACGGTTAGTAATCCAATGAGCGGCAAATAAGAGCAAATTTTCATAATAAAAGCGATACTGGTTTCATCTGCAATAAAGCCGAGGACAGCGGAACCTAGCCCGCCTAATCCAAAAGCAAGGCCGAAGAATAAACCGGAAACCAACCCCACTTTACCAGGAAGCAATTCTTGGGCATAAACCACAATGATTGAAAAAGCCGAGGATAAAACAAAACCTGCGCATACGCATAAAACACCTGACCAGAATATATTGGCATAAGGCAACAAAATGGAGAATGGAGCTGTGCCTAGAATCGAGAACCAAATTATTTTGCGTCGCCCAAAGCGGTCAGATAAAGGTCCACCGATGAATGTCCCTGCCGCTGCCGCTGCTAAGAAGGCAAAAATAAACAGCTGAGCATGCTTAACCGTGACGCCAACATTGCCAACGAGGAAGAAGTTATAAAAGCTAGTAATACTAGCCATATACACATTTTTCGAGAAAACCAGTAATATCAATATCGTCAAGGCAAAGCCAACCTGGCGTCTAGTAAGTAAATTCGCTTTAACAGCAGCTTTAGGCTTTGTTGATCTGCGTGCGAGTAAATTCTGCCTGCTATACCAGCCTGCCACGAAGAATTGAATGATGATAGCAGTACCGGCAGCAATTGTAAACCAGATGACTCCAAATTGACCAAGCGGTAAAAAAATAAATGCGGTCATTAACGGTCCTAACGAGCTGCCTATGTTGCCTCCTACTTGGAATATAGATTGGGCTAATCCACGTTTTTGTCCAGCTGCCATGTAAGCTACTCTTGAGGATTCTGGATGAAAGATGGAAGAACCAACACCTACGCAAGCGACAGCAAGTAGCACAGAGGCATAATTAGGCGCTATCGCAAGGGCAATGATGCCAATTAGCGTAAAACATACGCCGATAGGCAAAATATATGGTTTAGGATGCTTATCCGCATACAAACCAATCATCGGCTGTAAAACGGATGCGGTAAGGTTCATACATAAGGCTATGATACCGATTTGTGCAAAATTTAGATTTAAAGAATCATGAAGTATCGGGAATAGAGCAGAGATGCTGGATTGCATCGAATCATTTAACAAATGGACAATGCTGATCGCAAAAAGGATCGGATAAATAGTTGCTGGAACAGCAGCCGAAAGATTAGCAGTAGAATTAGGTGCCGGATTTGGCAATGTTTTTGACATGTGGTTATTTCCTTTCTGAGTTAAAGCTTATCTGTGACAGATTTCATTTTTTGAGCTATGGAGCCTGTTATGTCACGACGATCATCTATTTTGATTGAAGTGGAGACACGGGCAGCGCCATTCAAGAACGGAATTTCGTGCAAGCGACGAATGACCGTAAACAAATCCTCTAATGAGCCTTCAATTATAGTACTCATCGCCGTGAGCTCATAATGAATGGCTTCTGGAGCATGCTCCAGCTCCTTGACAAGATCAGCGACATAGCTGCTCAGGCTGGTGGTTCCGGTCCCAATGGGGATAATCGTAACTTCGACAATAGCCATATATGATCTCCTTTAACGTTTAGTTGAATTTTAAATCTTATCTTACCACTTAGCATGCAAATAAAAAATGCTTTTTATCAAAAAGTTAATTTTAATAAGCAAAAACCCAAACATCGCCCTCAAGAGGATGTTTGGGTTTTGATAAAGCTAATATCTAATTTTTAACTATGGAAACATCATCGATTTGCAGTGAAGTATTGCCCGGTGAATCTAGATAGAATCCAATATCGAGCTGTCCGTTCGATACATTAACTGATCTGCTGATTTTAGTATACACATCGGATGGGTTAATATTCGCGTAAAGAGCTGAACCACCGTAGTCAGCTAATTCCATCCGCACAGTCAATGGATTGCCGCCGTATACTCGTTCTTTCACCCAAGCTGAAACCGTATAGCTCCCATTCGTAAGACCGCTTAGCTTTTGGTGTACACTTTGTTTAAAGGCATTGTTATTGTGAAAATACAACTTATTCATCCCACTGTGATTATCATTCGTGTCAACACCAAAAGCAGCGGATTGTCCATCGGGATGCCATTCTGACCATCCGTTAAGATTGTTGGACTCAAAACCTGCATTTTGAATTAAGCTTGCTGTGCCCGAAGCTGTTTTGTCCAACTCAATGTAATCTAAATTAATCGCACCTGAATCCGCAGCTGTACGTTCGATCGTAATTAAATTAACACCTTTTTTCAAGCTTATTTGATCCGATTTATTCGACCAAGTATCCCAATTCGCGAGGTTGGGGAAGGATACGGTCTTAGCTGGCTGAACAGAAGTACCGTTCTCATCCACGACTTTGACCTTCATTGTACTCGTAGTACCTACAGAGTTTCCATATCTATAGGATATTGGATAGCTGCCAGTGGATGGAGCCTCAACAGCATAAACGATTTTGGCGCCTACATTCCCTAAGCCATCCACAAAACCAAATCCGGAATATCCTTTGTGATCGTTATTAAAATGTGTCCCATTCAACCAAGTGGCAACCTCAGACTGATAACGTATGGACGAACCCACTGGAGAAATCTGAACTATCTTCGATGCATGTGCATTTAAATTCGGATTTAAGCTAGCAATGGAACCGAGATTAGCATTGGTCCATAGATCTTTGGTACTTGCCGATCCATTAAGCCCCAGATCAGTCTTATAATCGACCGAACGGACTTGGGAGGAATCATCCCGATTGAACAAGCTGACAACCCAACTGCCATCTGGCAGCTGTCCAAGCCATTTCTCGGAATCTCTAGCGTTGGGATCCGTATTGAAGGGATTCCCATTCCTATAATAGGGTTTACCGACAAAGCCTTGGTTATGCAAATCGAGCATGTTGGCATTCTTATAAAAGCTGCCATAGGTGCTAATTGTTGAATACTGATCTGTAATTGCAATGGGGGACCCCGCCATTGTGAACAGATTAATAATGGATCTTCGTTCATCATCATTGCTAAATTTGTTCATACGGATAAAGTCGCCATCAAGAATCATATTCGAACCTCGACCAGCTATATCTGAAAATCCGGTAAAACCCATAAACGGGTTAGCCCATTGGGACCAGCCGTTTATCCAATTCTGTCTTTGTCCACTGAGATTCTGCCAGCCTCCATGAGCCAAATCTTCATTAATTCGGACCATGTCGCCATAAGGAAGTTCGGAAGCAGCATGATTTTTAAGATGCGGCATAACCAAGCTTAGCTCCATATCATTCCCTGCTGCTTCATGCATCCATTTTAAAGCAAGCTTATAATTTTCGGTTCCATGGTCAATGCCTTTGTACGAATCTTTATCTCTGCCGGTCTCGTACCAGGATAGAAAATCGATCCGTAGGAAGGTGACACCCATATTCTTAAAATATTGAATATATCCCTTTAAGTATTCTTCAGCACCCGGTTTAGCTACATCGAGCCAGTAGAGATCTTTATTGAAAGTATCTTTAGAGCTGGCGATATCTTTAACGAGATAATTGGTTCCCACTACTTTCTTTGAAGGATCAGAAGCCGCGCTTCTTGTAACCCAAAGCGGGTTATAATACATCCCCATATCCAAGCCTTTTTTCTGAATGTAGTTAGCCCAATAAGTCCAGTCATGTGTCCAATTATCATTATGATTAAGGATGTAACCGTTCTCATTGGTTTCCTGTGCTTGCTCGATCCAGCCATCTGCAGTAACCATGTTATAGCCGGAGGCTTTGTAATCTTTGGCGATCCAATCGATGTTCTTCTTCCATTCTTGTTCATCCATAGGTGAATCGTGAGTATATTGATATTCGTATGTGCTCCAATATAAAGGTCCAGTTCCATCTTGTGTGAATTGGCTCTCACGTGCAGATGCAGGTGCTATTGCTAGAACTCCAGACATGATTAAGCTCATGCCAACTAATGCCCAACTGCGGATTTTCGTTTTATTCTGTTTGCCCATGATGTTATTCATTCCTTTCATTCAACCAATTGTTGAACTTATAAACTAAATCTTTTACTTCTTTATTTTACAATTAAAAACCTTAAGTTCCTATAACTTAATATTACCAATAGCAATGTAGAAGAAAAGTGAGTCATAGGTATATTTTTCAATCTCGATGAATATGTCCACAATTCTTAAGCTCAATACGCATATCCTTTAGAAAGTGAGCTTTTTTGTAGCCGAATTATACTGTTAACGCGCAACTTGTTGCATTTCCATCATTCGTAAGAAATCCGCGAGAATCCCCGTGTTTAGATGGAATGGAATCATTAATTGTTGCCCGTTACCAGTATACAAACTTGAAGAATGGGGGAAACGCTACAATGTTAAGTAAAACCATAGGCAGCAGCCTAAGTCTAACTATAAGCAAAAACGGAAAAAATAAAGCCAGAAGAAGGCTTAAAGCCAAGCATAAACATAAGGGCAAACACAAACACAAGAGCCATAAACGAAAGAATAAGCATAAACGTTTAAGAATTATCCAAGTCATCTCCAATTACCCGCAAGCCAACCGCGTACCCCCAACCAACCAAGGTGGAACAGAAAAAATAGTCTATGAATTAACGGAAGAGCTAGTGCATCGTGGACAGGATGTTTACTTATATGCAGCAAAAGGAAGTCGAAGCAGCGCGAGGTTAATTACTTATCCGAAGGGCTTGAAGTCCAAATCCATTGGTTCATTTGTATTAAACACACTCCCCAAAAAAGTAGATATCATTCATGACCACACCTTTAAATCTGTGTTAGGCAGATCAAAAACCAAGATCCCCACACTTTGTACCTTGCATATGCCAGAAAAGCATTGGGTGAAGCATCCCGTTTATGTGAGTAAACGAGCCCGATCTGTAATGGGGAAGGGCAGGGGCTTCTATGTCCACAATGGAATCAATCCGCGTGATTACCAATATAGTGAGAATAAACAGGGGTTTTTGCTGTTTATTGGCCGCATTCTCAAATCAAAAGGCATTCTGCATGCATTGGATATTGCCGATATTACGAAAAAGAAGCTAATTATCGCGGGTCCAATTAAAGATAACAAGCTTTTTAAAAATAAAATTTTACCACGTATAAAGCGGAATCCAAGAATTCGTTATGTTGGAGCGGTTGGCGGAAAGAAAAAACAGCAGCTGCTGAAACATGCATCTTGTCTGCTGTTCCCAACCGTTTGGGAAGAACCATTTGGTTTAGTGATGATTGAGGCTATGGCATGCGGAACACCAGTGGTTGCTTTGAATAACGGAGCAGTTCCGGAAATTTTAGCTAGATTTCCTGAGTTAATCTGCAAAAATGTAAAACAAATGGTACGAAAAGTAAAACGAGGTCGTTACCCCTCCTCAAGAAAGCTGCGAAAGTATGTTATGGAGAAATATACCACTAAGAAAATGACAGATAGATATTTAAAGCTTTACAACAAAATAAGAAGGAGGGGATGAGAGTTTTTGCATACACCTCTGAATTATAACGATGAAGGCAAACCGTTTTATGATCTTGTCCACATGTGTTATACTAACCTACAACTACCACGAATGATCCTGCCTTGCAGAAATCATTTGTGGTTTTTTTTAATTAACTAGATGAAGGTGGTTATTAGGATGAAATCAGTGCTTTTATTAATTGTTCTCCTGCTCGCAGCATGCTCAGGCAACGGTAGTCCCACACAGACTACACCTACCACAGAACCTACAAAAGTGACAACAACGAAACCAGCTACGGAATTTGAAGTGATTGCTAAAAATCTGAAAACACCTTGGGCGATTAATTTTAATGGAGAGCAAATTTATATTAGTGAGAGAGTCGGAACTATTGCCAAAATAGAAGGGGAAAAGCTAACGAGGCAGCAGGTTAAGTTAAGCAAAGTGGTTAAGCAAGGTGGAGAAGGCGGTTTTCTTGGCTTTGTGCTGGCTCCAGACTTCGCGACTACCAAACAAGCTTATGCCTATCATACATATGAAGAGGCAGGGAAAATATTAAATAGAGTTGTGCTCATTCAAGAAAATCCAGAAGGCTGGGAGGAAGTAAAAGTCTATCTGGAAGGAATTCCAGGTTCAATGAATCACAATGGCGGCAGGCTGGCAATTGGTCCTGATCATAACCTCTACATAACAACAGGAGACTCAACTGTAGATGTGCTAGCACAAGAGCTAAAAAGCCTTGGAGGCAAAATATTGCGCATGACATTAGATGGCAAAATTCCACAGGATAATCCATTCGCGGACTCTTATGTTTATTCCTATGGCCATCGCAACTCACAAGGAATCGCCTGGGATAGCCAAGGAAATATGTATGGCTCGGAGCATGGTCCATCTGGATCACCTGGGGGACATGATGAGATAAACCGCATTGAACCTGGTAAAAATTATGGCTGGCCATTGATCATTGGTGATGAGAAGAAGGAAGGTTTGATTAATCCGTTATACCATACGGGGGAAACCGCTATTGCGCCTTCTGGAGTCAGTTTTACTGCTGATGATCAATTACTTATGGCAACCTTACGGGGACAAAAGCTGTTCAGCTATGATCCGAAAAGCAATAAATTGCAAATGATTTTAGAAAATCAGGGCAGATTGCGTGATGTGAAAATCCATAATGGCAAGACCTATATTATAACTAATAATACAGATGGGCGAGGTACGCCTAAAGCAGATGATGATCGTTTACTTATGTTGAATTAATCGCTTGACTCTGCCATTAATGTCATGGTTTATACTTGCATTAGCGGGATAGAAGGGAGGTTGGAGGTATGAAGATTGGAGAGTTAGCTCAGCGTACAGGAGTCAGCATTCGATCATTGCGTTATTATGAGCAGAAAGGTCTGCTCGCGCCAACCCGTCATGAGAATGGCTATCGCGACTATTCCGTACTTGCTGAGGATCAAGTGAAAACAATTCAGCTATACCTTGGCTTAGGGCTCACAACCGAGCAAATTGTCAGCTTTCTGCATTGTGTTCTTTTGAATAAAGAAGCATTCTGTACGGAGGTATTGCCCGTTTATTTAACTAAGCTAGCCGAAATTGATACTCAAATTAAACAAATGCAAGCGATTAAATCAAACCTTGAAGAACGTATTCGTTCTATTAAAGAGGAATCTAATCAATCCATATCGGAGGTTACAAGATGATTACAGCAAACAAAGAAACGAAGCTAAAGGATAGTTTACGTCAAGCTGGAGTTACTGTAGTGGAGTTCGGTGCTAATTGGTGTCCCCCATGTAAAGTACTTCTGCCGATATTAGATGGAATGGATCATGAGTATGGCGGGAGTGTTACATTCGTAAAAGTGGATTGTGATGAATCTCCTGACTTTGCAGCTGAATTTAGCATCATGTCGTTGCCTACAGTTGTTATATTCCATAATGGTGAGCCAGTGGATAAGCTGGTGGGTCTGCGTTCTAAAGAAGCTTATCAAACTATTATTGCGCGATATATATAATATCGTTTATTTTGCTCCTAACTTGGTTATACAGCATAGTAGATAACCAAAGTTAGGATGATTCGATGCCAGAGTTACCCGAAATGGAAAATTATAAACGATTGCTGTCTTCACTAATAGTGAATAAGCCCATTATAGATCTTACGGTTACCAGGGAAAAAACAATCAACATAGTAGTAGACGAATTTCGGAAAAAGGTGCTGCAGCATTCTATCGTGTCTATTGAGCGAAGAGCTAAGCATCTTTTATTTATTTTGGATACGGGCTCTGTCTTATTGCTGCATTTGATGCTAGGCGGATCATTATATTATGGGAAACAAGCTCCTGAGCGAACTGCTCAGGTTATTTTGCATTTTAGAGATGAGGCTAGCCTGTATTTTCTTGGCTTAAGATTAGGCTACCTGCACCTGCATACGGTTCAAGAGGTGGAGCAGCTTCTCATTAAATTAGGGCCAGAGCCACTCGATAATCAATTTAGCTTTGCTGATTTTCAGCAGGTACTCCGAGGGCGCAGAACCAATTTAAAGGTAATGCTTGTCGATCAAAGTGTGATGTCGGGGATTGGAAATTGCTATTCGGATGAGATTTGTTTTATAGCTGAATTGCTGCCGACTAGAAAAGTGAATGCTTTAACGGAGCAGGAGCAAAAGCAGCTTTATCAAGCTATGCAAACCGTGCTTAAAGAAGCGATCTATTTTGGCGGCTATATGGACACTCCTTTATATGAAGGTGATCGATTGACAGGGCAATTTGATCCGAAATGCCGGGTTTATGATCGAGAGGGAGAACCTTGCCTTCGTTGTGGATATCCATTGATTAAGGACGAGGTCAGCTCTAAAAAATGTTTTTATTGCCGTCATTGTCAAAAGTAATCTCATAAAGAGGTGATTTATGTATATCGGAGCTCATGTTAGCACTAAAGGCGGTTATGCAGCAGCAGCTAAATTTGCCTTTCGCAATGGAGCGAGTGCTTTTCAATATTTCCCCAAAAATCCGCGAAGTTTGAATATCAAGTCCTTCAACGTATCCGATGCAGTAGCATGTGCGCAGTTTTGTGCTGAGAATTCACTTGTTTCCATAGGCCATGCTCCCTATCCATTAAATTTAGCCGTTGTACAAGATCAACAAGCTGTCATGGTTGATGCACTTTTGAATGGACTTGAAATAACAGATACTTGTGGATCTATCGGACTTGTTGTCCATTTTGGCAGGTTTTCGGGTAAAGATACTTTAGAGGGGTACAAGCATATTCTGCAGGTATTAAATGAAACCCTACAGCAATGGCAGGGACGGGCGCTCATCTTACTGGAGAATCAGGCAGGCAGCGGCAATCCTATGGGGACTACATTTGAAGAACTAACTCAGATTCGTTCACTGTCCAATTATCCAGATAAAATCGGGTTTTGCTTAGATACCTGCCATGCTTTTGCCAGCGGATTATGGAACGGAGCCAATTGGAGTGAGGTTGAAGCTAATGGAGAAAGGCTTGGATTCTGGACGCACCTTAAAGCCATCCACTTGAATGATTCTCTCTATCCAACAGGGTCGTTCCGCGACCGTCATGCGAATATTGGCCAAGGCTTTATTGGAAGTGAGCATTTAACTGCCGTATTAAGCTCGGCTTTTGTACGGGATACTGCCATTGTGTTGGAGACGGCTCCAGCGGCAGACGGCACGCATCGGGATGAAATAAATTATATTAGAGAATTGATGTCTGTAACTAAAGCAAAATCTTAAATACATTGCCAATCTAGGGATGTGTTTCTATGGATTGCTTAAAAGGTTGTATACAGGTAAAATTAAAATAAATACCCAAAGATATCATACCCCAATAATGAAGACGAGGAGCTGGTAGGATGTCAGTCGTATCGAATATTCTAGAATTTAACCAAGAGTTCGTGAAGCAAGAGCAATATAAGGAATACTTAACCGATAAATTTCCAGATAAAAAGATCGCCATTTTAACTTGTATGGATACGCGTTTAGTTGAGCTGCTGCCCAAAGCTTTAAATTTACGGAATGGGGATGCCAAGCTGATTAAAAATGCAGGTGCGATTCTGACTCAGCCGTTTGGCAGTGCGATGCGTAGTATTCTTGTAGCTATATATGAAATGGGTGCAGCGGAAGTACTGGTTATTGGCCATCATGGCTGCGGCATGACCACGCTTGATTCAAAAGCTATGGTTGCCAAAATTCGTGCTAGTGGAATTTCGGATGAAGTTTTATCGACTTTAGAAAACTCAGGTATTCGGATGGATCGATTTCTCAAAGGCTTTGCAAGCGCAGAAGAAGGCGTTATGCATAGTGTCAATATGATTCGCAATCATCCACTAGTTCCTGTATTCATTCCTGTCCACGGCTTTATTATGCATCCCGAAACAGGTTTTATGGAGCAGATTTGTGACGGGTATACCTCCCGTGAGGAGGAGAAAGCTAGTGAACGTCCGTAAACTGAGATTATTCGATAGTGAGAACACATTGTCTAGCGACGATCGCGATGAATTCGAGAAAGATTATGCTCGTTTAATCCAATCGCCTTCCTTCCGCAGATTACAGGGAAAAGCGCAGGTATTTGGCGCTGGATCAGGTGATTACTATAGAACCCGATTGACACACTCATTGGAAGTATCGCAAATTGCTAGAGAGATGGCTAAGCGATTAAGCCGAACGTTACCTTTTCTAGCTTTTCGTGAGCATCCGGGCTTAGTGCTAGACCCAGAGGTCGTAGAGGTAGCTTCACTCGCCCATGATTTGGGGCATCCGCCTTTTGGCCATAAAGGTGAAGAGGTGCTAAATCAGCTGCTAAAGGATGCGTATGGACTGGCATTCGAAGGCAATGCACAAAACTATCGCATTCTAATGTTTCTTGAGAAACGCGCTGGAAGTGGAAGCGGGTTGGATTTAACGGCAGCGGTATTGTTAGGAATAAACAAATATCCGTTTTGTTTGGATGACCCTGGTCGGATTAAAGGGGTTTTCGCTCGCGAATGGCAAGGAATTGAGTACTTGCGCCAATTGTGGGAAATGCCGGATGGCTGTGCCACACTCGAAGCCCAATTGATGGATCTTTGTGATGATATTGCTTATTCCACCCATGATATTGAAGATGGTATTAGAGCAGGGAAAATTCAAATGAACCGTACATTTTTTGAAGACGATCGCTTAGTAACCCATCTTATGCAAGAGGTAATCGATGATACTGGCAATGAAGAAATGGGCTGGGACCAAGTAGATTTAAAGGTAATGGTTCAACAGGTTTTGGCTTCTTACTTGTCTCAATGGGAGACTATCTATGCTGAATGTGGTGGAGAAGCTTCGCGAACGCGTCGCGAAATGAAGGCTCGCTGGGTAAGTAAATTCGCTCATCAGGTTGGGATTATAGATGACTCCAAGAAGGATTGGAAGCGAGTCACCTTCGTGCTTGACGGGCAAGAGGATTTAGACTTATTGCGGACGATGGAGATTCTTAAAAAGCTGGCTTGGGTGACGTTAATTAAAGATTTTCGAGTCCAACGCTTGCAGAAGCGCAGTGAAATTATGGTTCATCGTTTATGGGACAGCTTTAAAGAGTATGAAACGGGTAGATTGATTTTGCCTCCAGATTGGATTGAAAGCTATCACCATTTTAAAGATCAATGGACTTGGGAACGTTTAGTCTGCGATTATATCTCGGGAATGACAGATGCCTATGCGGAGAAAGTATATACGGAGCTGTTCGCAAGTCGCTCAGGGTCAATCTATGAAATGGATTAAGGGGAGATGGCCTTGAATTTACCTAATGGTTCGGTAAACCGCGAAAAAGTTGTTCAGCTAATAGACTTGAGAAAGTGGAAGGAAGCTAGTGCTGAAGCGGAGCGGTGGATAAGCAGCGAACCCAGTAATGCTGAAGCCTATGCGACTCTCGCTCAAATAAATTTAAAGCAGAATCAATTTGAGCAAGCTCACAATTGGACTAATCAAGCGCTTCGCTATGATCCTGAGAATGTTCTTGCTTGGTATGTTCGTGTGTTTGCTTATTATTGCGAGAGTAAGGAGCAAGAGTTTTTTGAAGCCGTAACGGTAGCGCTGCGGATTGACCCCTCTCAATCGTTATATTATTTCTTAAGATTTAATATTTATCATAAAAAAGGGAATCGTATGGAAGCAGAAGCTGAAATGCTTAAAGCGCTGGAGATTAACCCGGATGCACCCTTGTATCTAGCTGCTTATAGTTATTTGCAAGCAAGCCAAGGCGAACTCGTTCAGTCGCGGATCTCTGAGCGTCAAGCATTACGCATCCATTCCTCTGATTCTCAAGTATTCATTTATCTCGCTTGGGCGGCTGAACTAAGAGCTGAAGATGAGAAAGAAACTGAATATTTCAAAAACGCGGTACGTTTAAATCCGCAAAATAATCAAATTCGCGAAGAATATCTCAAGAGCTTACAGAAAAATGATAGATTTTATCGTATGCTGCTAATGCCTTCCTCACTTAAAAACATTAAGCCGACCTATTTTATTATAAGCTGGTTCTTGGCATGGATCTTTTTTAAGCCTTTGGTTTTCGTCTTTATTGCTCTTTATGTACTCGCCCATTGGACTTCTAAATTATTGGTTCAGGTGAAGGTGTTTGGTTGGCGCAATATTTTTAAAAGCTCAAGCTAGAGACCAGATGAATGGAGTACCCACATGAAAAAATTCAAGAAATTTTATGTAGAGATTACAAGTGTCTGCAATTTGGCTTGTACCTTTTGCCCGCCTACGGAACGAGCGTCCAATTTCATTAAAGTGGATGCCTTTAGTAAAATATTAGATGAGATCAAGCCACACACGGATTATATTTATTATCATGTTAAAGGTGAACCGCTGCTGCATCCGAAGATCGATGAATTGTTGGATTTAAGCCATGAGAAAGGCTTTAAAGTTAACATTACAACCAATGGGACCTTGATTAACAAGAATAGAGCTAAAATCATGATGAAGCCAGCGCTGAGGCAGATGAATTTCTCCTTGCACAGCTTTGATGGCCATGTCGGCTCAACGAATAAAGAAGGTTATGTTTCTGATATTCTTACCTTTGTTAAAGAAGCCTTGGAGAAAACGGATATTATCTTTTCTTTACGTTTATGGAATTTAGATACCGACAATACAACAAACCAAGAACGAAACAAGAATCGGCAGGTTCTAGAGATTCTAGAGCGGGAATTTAATTTGGATTATAAAATTGAAGAGAAGTTCGTTCGCGGCAGTGGACATAAAATTACAGATCGGGTTTACTTAAATCAGGATCATGAGTTTCAATGGCCGGCACTTAAAGAAAAAGAAGATGATGGCAAAGGCTTCTGTCATGGGCTGCGTAATCAAGCGGCTATTCTATCCGATGGGACTGTGGTTCCTTGTTGCTTGGATGGAGAAGGTGTCATTAATTTAGGCAATGTGCATCAAACGCCTTTTGCGGAAATTATTGAGAGTCAAAGAGCTAATAATCTGGTGGATGGTTTTTCGAGGAGAGAAGTCGTTGAAGAATTATGTCGCAAGTGCGGATACCGTCAAAGATTCAGCATGTAAAACAGCTACAAGAAAATCGCAATGGTTAGATCTGAGCGCTATGGGTCTAGCCCTTTTTTTCATTGTTTTCGGAGAGTTGATCTGGCTCCCTGACCCTCTAAGAGTGGGGCACCATGTTTACTGGATTGAATTGTTTGATGAGCTGATTTATATCGGCTTGCTGCCTTTAATACTCTGGAGTACGGCTGCAGTAAGGAATATCAACAGGGAATTAAAGTGCTGGAAAACGACAAAAAAGCTGGCTGCTGCTTCAATCACACTAGTTTTCATGAGAGCTGTCGGTTTAATTAGCTCGTTCATAGTGATGTATTGCATCCTCTTTGCTCAACAGCAGTATCTCTGGATGGTTGTTTGTTTGGCATGCGCCTGGATAACGAGCTTGATCAGTATACATCTGAGTGAATGGAGTCACAAACATCGAGTCCCTTTTAGAAGCCTAACCTTCCTTGGGTTTACGATTGTGTTGCTTTATTTTTTGCTATGGCCCACAAATTATGTAGTTACTTATCCAGGTTTGACGATGAATATGAACGAATATGCGCAGGTGGATAAGGGCAATTCCAGTGATCAAATTGCAGGCGTACTGATTTTTGAGCGTCCAGCATTTCGGATTGATCGGCTTTACGCCAAATTTTTCACAGTATACGAGTTTGCGAAGAAGGCAGTGAACCAGCCATCTTTGCATGAACAGCTGCAAGAAGTTCGAACCCAGCAAATCGACGCGAATCAAGTGGCCAGTGCAGTGGCTTTTGCTAAAGTTGGCCTAGGTCAAGGAGCGATATCACATGGGGCAATGGTTAATTCAGTTGTCAAAGACTTTCCAGCAGCTAAGCAGCTTAAAGCTGGGGATGTGATTATCCAAGCGAATGGTGACTCGATCTCGACAACCATCGATTTAATTAACCACATTAAACAAATCAAGCCAGGCAATGAGCTAAAGCTTGTTATTAAACGTAATGGAGCTGAGTTAAAAGTAGCCATTCAAACTCAAGCAGATGCGAAGGAACCCAAGAATTCTGTAATTGGTGTACAGGTAAGTGATGAAGTGGAGCTGGATCTTCCCTTGAAGGTTAAGTTCAAACCTTATCTATTACATGTTGGCGGACCGTCCCACGGGGCCATGCTGACTCTGGCTTTAATTGATCAGCTTACAACTGGTGGAATTACAAACGGCAATATTGTAGCAGGTACGGGAACAATTAATAGCCTTGGCCAGGTGGGTCAAATTGGTGGTATTCGCCAAAAAGCTTACACCGTTGAACGCTCAGCGGCTGATGTATTTTTCGTTCCATATGATCAATATGAAGAAGCCCGTCGGGGTGCAAAGCTTTTAAACATTGTTCCTGTAAAGACGATTGATGATATTTTGAAATGGCTTAAAGAGCACCCGAAACCGTGAGTTAGATTTAAAGAGAGGATTAAAGTGCCTGCTTATGCTTAATACAGAGAATAAAGTATCCCTATATTTCTTGGCAGGTGTAGCGACCTCGTTAAATTTCATGGACGATTTTAAGCTTGAGGTAATAAGACGGTATGAGCATGCTGGTCTTGAGGTTCAATCCAGTATGCTATTTCCGTATGGGGATTGGAGTAGAAGGCTCTGGAAGCAGGTCATGGAAATTAGCTATGATATGCTGCCTCGACTTACAAGGAACAGCAGCTATTATCGCGGGGAATTAGTTGCCAATCATATAATGAAGACTCATAGAAGCGGCAGAGTTGTTATCATAGGTCATAGCAGCGGTGGGGTTGCGGGTATTCATGCAGCAGAGAAGCTTGATCCCGAGCAATATTCAGATGTGCGAGTAATTCAAATTGGTTCTCCCAAATGTGCGGTTTCTGCTGCAGCCCAAACGTCATCCTTATTCATTCGAGCTGTCAATCAGGTGGGGAAATCTACAGATCCGATTACACGGATTGGAAGCTGGGGAGGCTGGGAGCGAAGTGGGGGAATAGTCCGCTGGAATAGCCGGAAAAAGGCTCCTTCAACGGTATATTCAATACCGATGGTTGGAGGCCATGCCGATTATTTTCGCAGTAGAGAGCCATTTATCAATCAGTTTGGAACGAGTAATTTAGACCAGACAGCTAGCTCGGTATGGGATTGGCTAAACTAACTAATGCTGCGTTAATTTATCGCGATCTGAAGCTAACGGGGGTTGCTCCATCCAACCATTTTCAATCAATATCTTAGCTCCAGCCTCCGCATAATCTGTAATTTCTGCCGTAAGTCTAATAAAGTGTTGGTTATGCCATCCAATGGGGCGCTTGTGATGCAACGGTTATTCTACATGAAGCAACTCAATACATTGCGATTTACAAAAGGAACCACGAGATATGCTGAGCTGGATTTTGTGAATATCAATTAATATATTTAATAGGGAGCTGGGCTGTACAGGGAAAGATCCTGTATGGCTTTTTTTATTGTTCTATCTGGTAATAGGATTGACAATAGCAGTGTGAATATGTACATTCAATCTACTATATCTATAACAAAGAGGGATACTATGTTTCGCTTTCTCAGATCCGTCTACTTAGAGCTGCCGATTCGTATAAAATTGCAAATCTGGTTTATGCCTCTATTAATTTTTACGGCAGGCTGTATTGGCTTCATTTCTTATTCAACCGCTTCTAATCAGGTCCTCGAGAAAATCAGACAAAGTCAGCAAAATATCTCTTCCCAGACAATCGCACATTTGGATTATTTGGCAAGGGATATTTATGATATCAATAACTATTTGTGGCTTTCTAGCGAGCTGCATGATTTATTCTCACCTAATGAGAATTTTAGCTCTTCCGGCGTTGTTTACCCGATGATTAACCGCTTGATGATTACACGCCAATATTTTCAAACCTTGCTTATTTATTCAGATACTCACCAAACAATTAAGTTTAATAGCATCAACACCAACGACATAATGGAATATGAAGAATTTAAAAAAAGTGAGTATTATACCAAAACACTAGCAAATGTAGGCGAAGGAACTTGGGGAGTGGAGACAAAAGCATTTAAATTATTCGTTGGTGACGAGAGTAGAGAAGTGTTCTATAGTAAAATGTTGACCAACCCGGGGACAATGGCTATTGAAGGCTTGATGATCATTGGAATGAACGAAGAAAATTTCCGCAAATCCTACAGCAGCTCACAGAATGAGAATATCGAAATTATTATACTCAATCAAGATGGTACCGTTTTATCCGATTCTAATGATGCCTGGAGTGGAAGGTCTTTCAATGATCTCCCTTATTATGATCATATTCCATTCGGACAAGTTAATTGGAGCAGTAATAATCAGGATTGGATTGTTGCCCATTCCGAATCCAAGGAGACAGGCTGGCATACGCTAGTCATACAACCACGCTCGGAAGAACTGCAGCAATTGAATAAAATCAGATGGTTAACCTTTGGTCTAGTGCTCGTAATACTCTTAATTAATATCCCTGTTGGCTGGTATATTTCCAAGCTCTTCTCTCAGCCCTTAATGCGAATTCTGAAATCCATGCGTGAATTGCAGATGGGGGATTTTAATCAAAAGGTTGAAATTGATTTGAAGGATGAGATCGGTCAGTTGGGAAATGGTTACAATATAATGGTTATGCGCATTAGGGAGCTGATTCAGAATGTTTATGAATCTGAGCTGTCCAAGAAAGAATCCGAGCTCCGTTTGCTGCAATCACAAATTAATCCACATTTTCTCTATAATACATTAAACAATATTTCGTGGTTGCTGCATCGGGATGGTTCGCCAGAAACAGCAGAAATGATTCAAAAAATGTCGGATTTTTTCCGCTTTAGCTTAAACCAAGGAGCCGATATTATCACCTTGGATAAAGAATTGAAAATTATTGAAGATTATCTGTTCCTAAGTAAAATCCGCTTTGGCAACAAACTTACTTATTCGATTGAAACGGATGAACATTTGAAAGCGATGTACATTCCGAAGCTAATTCTCCAGCCGTTGGTCGAGAATGCAATCGTGCATGGAATTGAACCGATGGAGGGGCAAGGTTTTGTTAATATTGCCATTCATCAAATGGAGGATGAGGTCATTATTGTGATTACGGATAATGGGATGGGTATTCAAGGGGAGTTATTAGAGCAATTAAACAGTGGAATTAAGACTAAGAAAACATCAGGGAAGTCAGATGGGATTCATTCTTTTGCATTGATCAACGTCCGGGATCGGATTACCAATCATTTTGGAGCACAGTCTATAATTGAAATTTCAAGCAAGCTGACGTTTGGAACCACAATAACCGTAAGATTTCCTAAGAAGGAGGAACCCTTAAATGCTTAAACTCTTGGTTGTAGAAGACGAGCCTTCTGTTCGGGAGGGGATAATAACGATGATAGATTGGCATAAGTTCGATATTACAATAGTTGGAGCTTGTGCAGATGGTAAGGAAGCTTGGCGTTTCATCCAGAAAGATTGTCCAGATCTCTTATTATCGGATATTCGGATGCCGTTAATTACTGGTTTAGAGCTTGTTGAACGGATTAACGAAGCTAATTTGGATATTATGACTGTTTTTTTATCGGGCTATGATGATTTCCAATATGCCAAGCAAGCGCTTCAGCTTGGTGTATTTGATTACATTCTTAAGCCTTGTCAGCCGAAGCAAATTCGTGATGTGATGGTCCGTGCTCAAACCGAGTTATTGCTCCGCAGAAACAAAGACTTGCAGTTTAACCTGCTAGAACGTCAAATGAAAGTGCATTCACAGACGATTAAAGAAGACCGCATGTTAAAATGGTTGCGATCTGCACCACGCAATAAAGCAGCACGATTGAGTGAAATTACGGAATGTCACATGCAATTGGAGGATAAAGTATGTTTGGTCATGGTGCTGCAATTCGACAGCAAGAAGTTAAAGACTCTGCACTACAATGAGAATGATCTGCATCTCATCCGCTATGCGGCAGCTAATATTATGCTAGAAAGCTTGCATGGCTATTTTAATGGGCGGCTAGAAATTATGACTCAAAAGGAAGAGTTTATTCTGATTGCCAATGCAGTTGATTCCAATGAGGTTGACTTATTAAAAGGGACTTTATTTGCAGTGCAAAAAAACTTAACGGATTTCCTTAAGGTAACCGTTAGCATTGGCGTTGGCTCAGAGGTGGACATAATTGAGATACAGCGTTCCTATGATGAAGCGCTAGAAATTCTAGCAAACCGCTTTTACTATGGCGGGGGAGAGATATTCATTTATAGCGAGGGAAAAGTCCAAGATCATTTTTCCAAGGTGTATTCATCCTTTCAGGAGCAAATATCCGATTTTCAATCCAAGATAAATGAGTATATTGCCAAATGTAATTTTTCAGATTTCGTTATTGAAGTTGAGGAATGGCTGAACGCTTTCCAAGAGCAGGAGCTATCTATACAACGCATCCATTTGCATGCCTATTCATTTGTAAATATGCTAATTAAAGTGGTTAATACAGGAAATGATAGTTTCCTGAAGGAGCATATTGCACTATTCGAGAAATATGCAGAGCAAATTGAATATCAGGAAACTTTCGAAGAGCTTTCTACGCTTTTGACAATTATTATTCAGAAAATGGTCGAATTAATGAATGCACAGAAGCCAACTCACAAAACAATTGAACATGTAATGGCTTTAATTAAGGAAAAATATATGACCAATCTAACACTAAAATCGATTGCGGAGGAAGTTTTCATATCACCCTCACACTTGTCTACCTTATTTCGCCAGGAAATGGGGATTAACTTTTTGGATTGTCTGCATCAATTCAGGATCGAGAAAGCCAAGCAGCTGCTGAAAGAAGAGAATGGCAAGATTTATATTATTGCTAAACAAGTAGGTTATTACGATGAGTCACATTTTGTACGGATGTTTAAAAAATGGACAGGTATGCTGCCTTCCCAGTACAAAAAATAAGCAGAATCGAATAATCGTACAATTTTACAGAATAATCATGGGTTATGGATTTTTTAACGATGTTTTATACTAAAGTCACTTAGAGAAAAGAAAAAAGATATTCATCTAAGTAAAAATTATACAGAAGGCGGGATATTTTTGAAAAAATTAGCTTTACTAATGATTACTGTACTGATTCTATCCATCTCATTATCGGCATGTGGGGGCAAGAAAGCGGATGAGGCTGTAAATACGGCATCCGTAGCGCCTGCAGCAACTGCAGTGGCAACAGTCGCTCCTGAAGCAACTAAAGCACCTGAAAGCAACAAACCAGCTAGTATCAAATTTTTCAGTAATAATCCAGACCGCAAAGCAGGACAAGGTTATGCGGAGCAGCTTTTAATCGATCAATACATGAAGGAAAACCCGCATATTAAAATTACTGCAGAAACATTATCACCAGATCCACAATTCCAAGATAAGCTAAAAATTTACAATGCAACAAATGACTTACCCGAAATGACTATGATGTGGGGCGGAGCACGTTACCTGTCACCATTAGTAAAGAATGAAGCATTGGTAACGTTTACAAAAGAAGATTTTGCAGGACAAGGATTCATTGATGCAGCTTTTGCACCTTTTACATTGGATGGTAAAATTTATGCAATTCCAAAGAATACAGATTTCTT
The DNA here is from genome assembly GCF_009728935.1 of Paenibacillus psychroresistens. Classification (GTDB taxonomy): domain Bacteria; phylum Bacillota; class Bacilli; order Paenibacillales; family NBRC-103111; genus Paenibacillus_AC; species Paenibacillus_AC psychroresistens. Next base: position 3,691,564 of record NZ_CP034235.1, read on the forward strand.
AGTCCTTTACGTAAACAAAAAACTACTCGCAGATAATGGACTAGAGCCACCAAAAACGGAATCTGATTTATTCAAAATTACTGAAACATTAAAAGCAAAAAACATTGTGCCAATCGCGTTGGATGGAAGAGATGCATGGCCTTTGGGATTATTATTCGATGCGGTTGTTGCTAGACAATCAGGATCATTTGAAATTTATCAAAAAGCAATGGACCGTACGGGTTCATTTAAAGATCCAGCTGTAATCAGCGGCGCCAAAAAAATACAGGATATGGCTAAAGCAGGCATGTTCGGAACTGGCTTCCTAAATTTAGATTATGGCGGTGCAAGAAACCTATTCGGACAAGGAAAAGCAGCCATGTATCTAATGGGTGAATGGGAAATGGGGATTTCTACTGATGCTAACTTCCCAGAAGATGTTCGAAACAACATGATTGTTATTCCATACCCGGCTTCTGATGACGGTAAAGGTAAAACGACAGACCTACTTGCTTGGTTTGGTGGTGGTTATAGTGTTTCTAGTAAATCTGAAAACTCAGCTGAAGCCAAGAAATTCGCAATTTGGATGTTCAAGAAAGAGAATTGGGCAAGAACAGTTTGGCAGAACGGAATAACTTTCCCTGCTCAAGCCTATGAAGAATTTAATACGGGTAAAGAAACACAAGTTCAAAAAGATTTAACCAGTATTCTTAGCACTGCTACCGTTTTTAGTGGAACGAGTTCTCAAGATAAATTCTCTACTGCTACTTCGAAGAGCTATCTGGATCAGATTACGCAATTAATTGCTTTGAAATCAACTCCAGAGAAATTTGCTGAAGAAATTGACGCCATTGCTGATAAGTCCTTCAAAGAGCTTAATCCTTAACTAATTGCAGGATGAAAATCGAGCAAAACAAATTGTTTTGCTCGATTTTTTTACAAAGAAAAGATAAAGATGAACGGAATGGTGATTATGAACAAACTGTGGATGGAGAAAAGAAGTATTTATTTGTTAATTACACCGGGCTTGCTCTTTATTGCCGGTTTGATATTAGTCCCCATTGCTATAGCGATTTTTCTAAGCTTTACCAATTATGATGGTGTTGACTTTCAACTAATTGGATTCAAGAATTATATAGAAATATTCTTTCATGATAGTGTGTTCTGGAGCTCGTTGCGCAATGCTTTAGTTTTAGGGATTTGCTTTATTCTATTGCAGCATCCGATTGCTATATTCTTGGCTATTGTAACTCCGTATTGTGGCAGATGGGAACGACCTTTGCGGATCATTATCTTTATTCCATCGATTATCTCAACGTTCGTTACTTCGCAAATGTGGGTAAGTTTATTATCGGCACAATTTGGACTAGTTAATCGTATATTGGTTACCGTAGGGTTACCTTCTTGGCAGCAGGATTGGCTAGGCAATTCGAGTATCGCGATATTCTCAATTATTTTCGTAGCGATGTGGCAGGGCTTTGGTTATGCGTATTTATTGTATTATACTGGAATTAAAGGAATTCCATCGGAAATGCATGAGGCTGCAATTGTGGATGGAGCCAGTAAGCTTCAATACAACATGAAGGTAGTATTACCCTTGTTGATGCCGGTAATTAGGATTAATGTCATTCTTGCAATTGTTGCAGGATTCAAACAAATGGAGACGGTGTTCTTGATGACAGGCGGCGGACCTGCCAACAGCACTCAATTCCTTGGAACGTATTTATATTACAAAGCCTTTAGAGACGGACTTTTTGGTTATGGAAATGCGATCTCAGTACTATTTGTCATATTCTGCTTAGTCGTTACCTTGATAATGAATCGTCTGCTAAAGAAAGATGTAGGTGAATTCTGATGATTTTTACACGAAATAAGTTCAAGCTGCTTCAACTAATTATGGTAGTCTTGCTTGCTTTGGTAGCCATCGTACAGGTCTTCCCTTTAGTTTGGATGATCAACTTTTCATTGTTGAAAAGCGGTGATTTTTATGGGAGTGCTATTCTGAAATGGCCCAACCCATTCCAATGGAAAAATTATGTGGATGCCTTTAATGTAGGGCACATTGCTAAATACTTATCGAATAGTGCCTTAATTGCTGCCGTTGTTATTTTTGTAACGGTTATGGCTTCGTTGATGCTCAGTTATGTTATAGCCCGCATTGAGTGGAAAGGAAACAAATATATCTTGGCTTTGGTGATGGTTGGTTTAATAGTCCCGATTTATTCGACACTGTTACCCAATTTTTTTATCTTTAGTAAGCTAAAAATAATCGATTCTTATTTTGCGCTGATTTTGCCGAATATTGCCTTTCTAATTCCAGTAAGTGTCTTTATTTTCATTGGATTCTTGCAAACTACACATAGAGCTATTGAAGAGGCAGCTGTAATCGACGGATTGAGTCTGTTAGGTGTTGTATTTAAGATTATCATGCCAATTTCACGTCCAGTCATTGCTTCGATTTCAGTCTTAGCTTTTCTGAGCACTTGGAATGAATTTATCATGGCGATTACGTTTATCCGTTCAGATGCTTATAAAACATTGCCATTTTCACTTATTCAATTTACAGGTCAATACGCTTCCAATTATGCAGCGCAATTTGCAGTTTTAACGTTAATTGCTTTGCCATCCGTTATTCTCTACATGATCTTCACGGAACAAATTACGAACAGCCTTACAGTCGGTGCAGTAAAAGGGTAATCAATAGTTTGATTGATAGAAAGGAGTTGCCATATGTCGATTTTATTCAGTAAAAGCTTAAAAAAGAATATTCCAATTCCTTATTACTATCAATTGAAAGAAATTCTTTTGGAGTACATTACCGAGCATCATGTTAATCAAGATGTGCAGATACCAACCGAGCTTGAAATTAGCAAACATTTCAGTATTAGTAGACCTACGGTGCGTCAAGCCATGAATGAGCTAGTTGTTGAAGGATACTTATATCGGCAAAAAGGCAAAGGGACCTTCATCATTAAACCGAAGATTTCACAATCCTTCCTGCAGGTGTTAGATAGCTTTAATAATGAAATGATTAAAAAAGGGCTTAAGCCCACAACAACGGTTCTCAGTATGGAAGTGAAAAAAAGTGATGAGAAAGTCAGTGAAAAGCTGAAGCTTCCGCTTGATAGTCAAGTCATTCAGCTGCGAAGGCTTCGATATGCTAATGAAGAGCCGATTGTCTATGTGGTTACTTATTTACCCTACAGCAAATGTTCCTTAATTCTGGAGAAGGATCTCCAGCACGAATCGCTGTATGAAATATTGGAACAGGAATGTGGTTTATGTTTATTAAAGGCAACTCGCGAGCTTGAAGCGGTGATCGCAGGGGACTATGAAGCCGCTTTATTGCAGATTGATATTGGATCGCCGTTGCAATATATTAAAAGCATAACGTATCTAGCTGATGAAGCGCCAATTGAATATTCATTAGCTAAATATAGAGGGAATCGCAGTAAATTTAGCTTTGAGCTTACCAAATAATTTTTTTACGATCAAATGTAATGACATAATGACCTTTGAGCTAAGAAGGAGATGCCGATGGATCCAAACCAAGCTGTAAATAAGGTAAAGCAAGCGTTACTCAGTATGCAAAGATTTTCTTGGGAGCAAGGTGTAACCGCTCAAGCTATGCTGGAATTGGGCGAAACAGACTATGTCATCTTAATGGCCAAAGATGCTGTTGTTAGGCAGGATGAGCTTGGCAGACTAGGGATGTTAAGTGATAGCAATGGCGTTACTGACGCAGCTGCTAATGGTGAGCCTGTGTTATTTGCTTGGAAAGCAACGGGCGATCCATTATTCAAGCTGGCAGCCGATAAGATGCTGGATTATCTATTACATCATGCTCCCAAAACGGAGCACGGGATACTGAATCATACCGTCGATCATCGCCAGGTTTGGGTGGATTCTTTCTATATGGCTCCGCCATTTCTCGCAGCAGCAGGACATCCAGAGGAAGCGGTTAAACAGATCGATGGATTTCGCTCTTTACTCTGGTTAACAGACAAACAAATGTATGCACATATGTGGGATGATGAAAAACAAGCTTATGTGAGGGAGGATTGCTGGGGAGTAGGTAATGGCTGGGCAGCCGCAGGTATTGTCCGTGTTATTAAGGCACTGCCTGACTCGATGGAGCTCGAACGTAATAGATTAATCGGTTATTTAAAAGAAGTTTTGGCTGGCTGTTTAATTTATCAACGTAAGGATGGACTGTTCCATGATGTGTTGGATAATACAGAAAGCTTTGTAGAAACGAATACGGCGCAGATGTTGGCTTATGCTATATTTAATGCCATTAATGAAAATTGGATCGACGACAGCTACTTAGATGCTGCAAGACGAATGAGGGCAGCAGCGAATACTAAGGTCGATGAATATGGTTTGGTACAGGGAGTATGCGGTGCTCCAACCTTTAGTAAAGCGGGAACGGCACCAGAAGGTCAGGCTTTCTTTTTGTTGATGGAAAGCGTTGCCTTTTAATTATAAACAAACTAATTAAGGGGGTTAATCAATGCCGCAATTAATCAGCCTAGGTGAACTATTAATAGATTTTGTAGTTCTAGAGCGGGATGTATCGTTGATCGATAGCTCAGGTTTTACTAAGGCACCTGGTGGTGCACCAGCTAATGTGGCCGCTGGCTTTGCCAAGCTGGGTGGTACGTCGGGTTTTATCGGCAAGGTTGGGGATGATCCGTTTGGTTATTATTTAAAAGCCGTATTGGAAGAAATCCCTGTGGATACTACTTGTCTTGCAATGGATAAAGATGCTAGGACAACATTATCTTTTGTTGCCAATCACTCTAGCGGAATCCGCGATTGTGTATTCTATCGAAACCCAGGTGCGGATATGCTGTTAAGTCCAGACGATATTTCTGAGGAGTATATCAAGCAAGCACTAATATTTCATTACGGCTCTATAAGCTTTAATTCCCCACTAAGTAAGCAAGCGAGCTTAAAAGCACTGGAATATGCTCGTAAACATCAATTGTTGATCTCTTATGATCCTAACTTAAGAATGAGCTTATGGGAAACGGAAGAAACAGCACGTACAGAAATCAATGCTGGGTTTCAATATGCCGATATTGTCAAGATAAGTGAAGAAGAAATGGAATTTATTACAGGGAGCCAGTCACTTGAAGCGTGTGCTGCGTTTATTCTGCAAATGGGCCCACGATTAGTGCTAATCTCGCGAGGAAAAGACGGCTGTTATTATTCCGATGGCACGCATAGCGGTTCTTTAGGCGGTATTGAGGTTAATGCCATTGAAACGACAGGAGCAGGCGATGCTTTTATGGCGGCGGTCTTGTACCAGCTATCGCAAAATATAAATGTGGGTAAGGATGCATCCTTGGCTGTAGATGAGAGATTAATTGCTATATTGCAGTTTGCTAATGCGGCAGGTGCGCTTGCAACTACTCGAATCGGCGCGATCCCTGCACTGCCAACTAGCTTAGAAGTAAACGAATTAGTCCGAAAAACCTATTAACCCGAAATGAGGATGTCCATGTGAAAAGCTTAACCGTAAACGATAAAGGTCATCTATCGATTCAGAATATTGCTGTCCCTCAGATCAATGATTATCAAGCACTTGTTAGAATGGAAAGCTGCGGCGTTTGCCGAGGCACTGATTCAAAGCTGATCCATGGACAGTTTAAAGGCTTTCATACCTATCCTGCGATTTTGGGGCATGAAGGAGTGGGGCGAGTTATTGAATTAGGCAAGTATGTGCAAAGCTTTGAGTTGGAAGATTTGGTATTGCTGCCCTTTATTGAAACGGAAACAGATGGCTATTATTCAGGCTGGGGAGCTTTTTCCGAGTTTGCCGTTGTGGGTGATGCTGCTGCAATGATTGCTCATGGCAAAGGGCCAGGTAACCCAAGTTTTTCGGAAGCCTATTATGCACAGCAAAAAGTACCTAGTGAAATCTCATCTGTACATGCGGCGATGATTATTACTTTTCGTGAGGTATTAAGCGCTTGCAAGCGATTTGGTTTTCGTGAGAAGGCAAGTTTAGTAGTTTACGGTGCAGGTCCTGTCGGATTGGCTTTTGTGAAATTTGCTAAATTATTAGGCATGAGCCCGATCATTGTTTCTGTTAATCGCGATGAAAAGCTCCAGGAAGCCATCGATATGGGGGCGGATTACGCGTTTAACAGCAATAAAGTCAATGAAGTGGAAGCGATTAGGAAGCTAGCTCCGGATGGAATAGATTATATTGTTGATGCTGTAGGAGACAATGCGATTATTAATCAAGCCATGAAGCTGGTTAAATATAACGGGGTTATTGGCTGTTATGGAATCTCATCCCAATTGCAGATGAATCTAGATTGGAGTTTGGCACCCTATAATTGGACACTTCAGTTTGTGCAATGGCCTTCTAAGCTGGAGGAATCACTTTGTCATGAACAAATTATCGCATGGATACAAGCGGGAGTTTTGGACCCAGCAGTCTTTATATCCCATGTGATGGATTTTAGCAACGTTTTGGATGCTTTCGAGCTTGTAAACAGTGGATCGGTACGGAAGATGATTATTCAATTCTAAAATTATCGATAAAGGTGGAGAAGAGATGCAACAATCTCGCTTATTTACTTTATTACCTGAAGACTATGCGGTGACACCTGACGGAATGGCCATAGATAGAGAGGGGAATCTCGTTCTATCCTGTCCTAATTATGCAGATACAACAAAGCCTGGTTGCATTATCAAGATTGATGAAAACAAGCAAATCACGAAGTGGATCGATGTTCCTGTATTAGCGGAAACCGGGCTTGCTTTACCTATGGGGATTGCTTTTGGTCCGGATGAGGATCTGTATGTTTGTGATAATCAAGGCTGGTCTGGAGCTCCAGAGCTGATATTCAAAGGTCGTGTTCTAAGGCTGCGGATTCAAGATGGTATTGTGACTAAGACCACTGTCGTTGCTGCGGGGATGGAGCATCCCAACGGGATTCGGATTCGTGACGGCTATATGTATGTAACTCAAAGCATGTTAACTAAAGTCATTGATTCTTCTGGATTGCTAGTCAGCTGTGTATACAAATTTGCTCTAGAAGAGCAGGATATTCAGATTACTAATACACTTGAAGATAAGCATATCTTGACTACGTTTATTACTTTAGATCCAGCCTGCCAATATGGAGCGGATGGAATTGAATTTGACCCTGCTGGTAATCTATTTGTCGGGAATTTCGGGGATGGAGCTGTACACAAAATCAGCTTTAACAGCGATGGAAGTGTGCTGGCTAATGTGGTTTGGGCGAAGGATCCAACGCAGCTGCAATCTACAGATGGAATGATTATGGATGATAACGGCAATCTTTATATCGCGGATTTTTCAGCCAATGCAATTGCTGTCGTTTCGCCAGATGGTAAAGTAAGGCGATTAGCTCAAAGTCCGGATACAGATGGCTTTCATGGAGAGCTCGATCAGCCTGGAGAACCGATTGTTTATAGAGGCAAGTTAATAGTTTCTTGTTTTGATTTAGTTACTGGTCCCGATAAAGTGAACACTGCACATGAAATTCCTGCTACCTTAGCTGAAATGGATCTTGTGTAATGAAAAAGGTGCTGGTAACACCAAAATCATTTGGTCTTTATAAAGATCAGGCTTTTGCTTTGCTGCGTGAACAAGGATATGAGCCTATCGAAAATAAGCTTGGACGCACTTTGACTGTCGAAGAAATCCTCGAGCTGGCAGGGGAGGAAGCAGTTGGAATCATCGTCGGGATTGATCCTTTACCAGGCTTCGCTTTAGCGCAATTCAAGCAGCTTAAAGCGATTTCTAAGTATGGAATGGGCATGGACAATATCGATTTAATCAAGGCAAAAGAACTGGGAATTCAAGTGATGAATGCCGCTGGAACTAATCATATATCCGTTGCAGAGCTTGCCATCACACTTATGCTGACTATGGCGAGGAATATTACCTCTGTTGCCGCAAAAGTTAAAGGTGGAAAGTGGGAGCGGTCCATCGGTTATGAATTGACAGGGAAAAAGCTTGGTTTAATCGGCGGCGGTCAAATTGGCCGTGAAGTAGCTAAGCGAGCGATTGGCTTGCAGATGGAAGTGTCGATTTATGATCCTTTTTGGCAAGATACAGCATTCGCTGAACAATATAAAATTCAAATCATTTCAGAATTAGACATTTTATATCAAGAATCCGACATTATTTCGCTGCATGTGCCTTATCTTCCAGAGACTAAGGAAATGATTGATCAACGAGCGCTTAAGCGGATGAAATCAACAGTAATGCTGATCAACACTTCCAGAGGAGAACTAGTTAACGAAGATGATTTGTATGAAGCGCTAGTTAACAATCAAATTTATGGGGCGGCACAGGATGTATTTTCAAGTGAGCCTCCAGAGGCAGATAACAAACTAATTAAATTGGATAATTTCATCTTAACCTCGCATATTGGAGCTTTCACTCATGAATCTGTAGAGCGAATGGTGCTTTATTCAACCAGAAATTTATTGGAAATGCTTAATGGCATTAAGTAAGGAGACCATATATGAATCTACCTACCCAGGCAACTCAGCCTACGATGTATTTTATAGGTGTCACAACAGGCCAATCCTCGATAATGAAGCTTTTTCCTCTGTGGGCAGAGGTATTAGGCTTGGATAACGCGATTATTAAAGGCATAGATATTGAACTTCATGCCAAGCAAGAGGTTTATCGGGAAGCGGTTGGCTTTATTAAGCAGGATGTGCTGTCTTTAGGAGCCTTAGTGACGACTCACAAAATTGACTTATATGAAGCTGCAGCGGATATGTTTGATTATTTCGATCCTTATGCAACGATGTTTGGTGAATTATCCTCCATATCCAAAAAAGCTGGCAAGCTTGAAGGCTTTGCCAAAGACCCGATTTCCAGTGGTTTAGCGATGGATGCCTTTGTACCTGCAGATTATTGGAGCGAGCACAGTGGAGACTTGTTTATTATGGGTGCAGGCGGTAGTGCTATTGCGATTTGTTCATATTTGCTGAATGAAAAACACGGAACCAATATTCCAAGCCAGCTATTTATTTCAGATCGCAGCCTATCGCGTTTAGAGGAAATCGAGCGACTCGTGAGCAAGATGCGTCCTGAATTAATGGCACGATTTATTCATCTTACACCAGAGTCGATCACCAATGACGAGCTGCTCCATAAGCTGAAACCACACTCGTTAGTTATCAATGCTACAGGTTTAGGCAAAGATCGCCCAGGCTCACCGCTCACAGATGATGCGCTTTTTCCTGATAAGAGTGTAGTTTGGGAGCTCAATTACCGAGGAGAGCTTGATTTCCTGAAGCAAGCTCGGAAGCAGCAGGGACAACAGCAGCTACAGGTTGAGGATGGTTGGATTTATTTTATCCATGGCTGGACTCAAGTCATTGCAGAGGTGTTCCACTTTGAAATCACACCACAACAATTTAGCGAAATAGAGCGAATCTCAAATAGCTTAAAATAAGAAGGGAGTTATGCAGAATGGAAGAGAATAAGGCTACCTTGCCTTTTGTGATCGATTTTAATCTATTAAGTGGACACTCTTCAAGCCGAACCACAACGAAACGCCATCTGTCTAAGATGAAAGGCATGTACGCGGATGATCTTGCTTTTGAACAGAAGCTGAGCGAGGGTGACCCGCTGTTGTATGAGTTCTATGAATTGGTGCTTCCAGAAAAACCGGGAGAGCTTTTGTTCGGCACGAGCATTGTCAATCCTGGTAAGGTTGGCAATGAATATTATATGACTAAAGGACATTTCCATACGATTCTTGAAACAGCAGAGGTATATTATTGTCTAAGTGGAGAAGGCATCTTGCTGATGGAAAACCCAGAGGGTGATTGGGATACCCAAGAAATGAAGCCAGGTTCAGCCGTTTATGTGCCACCACGTTATGCGCATAGAAGTATTAATACAGGCAATGTGCCTTTAGTAATGTTTTTTGTGTTTCGGGCAGATGCTGGCCATGATTACGGAACAATTGAAACCAAAGGCTATCGCAAGCTTGTTGTTGAACAGGATGGCCAGGTTGCGATTATTGATAATCCCAAGTTCGCATGGTAGAGAACTTCACTTCATAATCGTTATGAGCAAGCTGCCGCATCATTGGGCAGCTTGCTGTGTTTAGAGAAGGATTAGACTTCTAAAATAAAAAAAGACTGAAAGGCCGGTAGGAGGTATGGTTTACGTAAATTTGTTTTTTGGATCAAGAATAGAAATGCTGTATACTGAGAATGATCTTCCAAAAAAGGTGGTAATTCCTTGTCTACAAAAGCTCAATTTGAGCCTGTTATGCTCGGAAATCTAGCATTGAACTGAAAAAATAACAGAACCGATGAGCATTCAGGAGATAGCAGCCGTAGTTGATGCATATGCTAGAGGAGCGGAAGATGCCAAGCACCGGTTTCGATGGTCTTGAGGCTAATAAAGTCACTTTAGTAAAACTACAGCATATGCTAGAGAAACAAGAGTGTAAAAACTTTGGATTAGCACCGTTCATGTTTTGTGTTATTATTGTAGAGGATTAACTTTATCCTCAAGAAAGGTTCATAGCTTGCCAAAAAATTAATGATGTTTGGAGGGTTGCAGGTGGCAACTCATTTGAAAGAGTTTTTGACTGATCGACGTATTCTATTTCTATTATCTGTGCTTACTTTTTATTGTATTTCAACGCTATTTTCAACCGATTTTAATGGGGTATGGATCGCTGCAGTTATTGGGATAATCTGGTTTTACTTGGTTGAATATATTGTTCATCGTTTTATTCTGCATGGATATTTTGCCAAATGGATGCCTAAAGCCTATAAAGGACATGACATGCATCATGAGAATCCTAATGATATTGAATATTTATTGACTCCTAATATCTATAATATTTCCTATCATATTGGATTTGGCGCGACCGTTTTTTTGGTCACTCAGAATTTCCATCTTGCTTGCGCATTTATGTTAGGCATCACTTTCTATCAGCTCTACTATGAATGGAGCCACTTTGTTACTCATCGCTCGATTAGACCCCTGACTCCTTGGGGAAGATGGATGAAGAAGTTCCATTTATTGCATCATTTCAAGAGCTCTAATCATTATTTTGGGGTGACCAATCCTTCGATTGATATGATCGTAGGCACATATCCTTCCCCAGTCACTCCTGCAAAACCGAACGAGGAGAACTAATGAAGCCGTTAAGTATTGCTATAAAATGGATAGCATTTCTTCTATTAATTATAGTCATACTTGCTATGCCAAAACCGGCATTGGCACATTCCGTGCTTCTGCAAGCACTGCCAGCTCCTAACAGTATTCTGCAAGCAGCACCGCAGGAAATCAGGCTTGAATTTAATGAAAGATTGCAAAAAGAGCTTTACTCCATCAAGGTTTATGATGATAAAGGCGAGCTAAGCACGAGCAGCACTACAAGAATGAGTGCGAATCAGAAGGTAATTAGTATTGCCCTTCCGGAGCTGAAATCCGGTGTATTTACGGTTACTTACCATCTCATCTCTGCGGATGGACATGCTGTAAAAAGTACATATGTATGGACGCTAGGTCAGCCCTCTGACCCGCAATTACCGATAATAAAAGGCCATAGTCATACGGATACGGAAGCTATTTATAGCTTCCGTATTGTGCATTATCTATTTCTATTATCTTTGGTAGGCTGGTTGTTATGGCTGCCATTTATCCGCTTTGCAACTCCGATTGAGAAGCAAGAGTATACAAAATGGTTACGCTACTTCATTCACTTAAATCTGTTTTTTGTCATCCAGACCATATTATTGCAGAGCGTGGATTCATTGGATGAGATTACCTTTGTGAATATTTGGGCGTTATGGACAGGTACCTCCGTTGGGATTGCATGGTTCAGCATGCTTTTCATCTCATTGCTAGCCTATTGGGTTGCGAAGCAATCTAAGTGGATCGTTAGTATTTGGGTCATGCTTTTGTTAGTGACCCAAGCATTTAGCGGGCATGCATTTGCTACGGATCCGCCAGTTATAACACTTATCTTAGATTGGCTTCATCTATTGGCAGCTTCGATTTGGGTTGGTGGACTTCTGTTTATCATACTGTTTCTGAAAAATCATCGGCTTTTAATCACGCGCTTTTTGCCTATATTCTCAAAAGGTGCCTTGCTTAGCATGATTGTACTTATTATTTCAGGTACTTTCTATGCTCTAATCCTAATACCCAAAATCGAGTATTTACTCTATACAGGCTGGGGGCTTTTTCTACTAGCTAAGCTCGTTTTGGTTGCCGCTGTTATGATCACAGGAAGTCGAATCCGTCATTATTTAAAGTCAGAGAATGAACTAAGCTTAAGAATTTGGCTAAAAAGAGATTTTACGCTGATGTTCGGCATTCTGATTATTGTGGGTATTTTTACTTATCTTTCTCCAGTCCCGAGCAATAGTCCCCTAGATTGGCGGTTCTATTCAAGAAATGAGCAACGAAATATAACCATTACACCTAATGTTGCTGGGAATAATCAATTTACTGTTTACTTAACACAACCAATCGAAAAGCCGGAATTCAAGTCCGTTTCTATCGAGCTTTTAGCCATTAGTCATAAAGAAATAGCTCCGATTAAGATACCTTTAAAATTATTAAATCAATCCGTAAGTAAAGGCGATGCTGCTATTGAACAATTTACTTTTTCTGCAGAAGGCACTTATTTAGCCTTTCCGGGAAAATGGAAGGTTAAGCTGATCCTAGTGGATGGAGACGATAATGAAGCGGTTTCGGAGAAAGTTATGCGGATCTACTAAATGTTCATAAGTTCTTCATGGAAATGTCACGAATTAGCTTAGATTAGCTACATACAGGTGACTTTTAGTGAAGTATCGTAATAGAGTAGAGATTAAATATAGCTGCGCATAACCAACTACTTGGAGGGATTCAAATGATAATAGAAGATGTTGAAGTCAAAGGTTTGGTTAGCGAGCTTGCTTATTTAGACGAAGTGACTACTAAGCTTGGATTTGTACGCTGGCAGTGGGAATATACACGGGCAACCTATGATTTCAAAATCGAAGAGAAGGCGGACAATGCGGACTATTATTTAAGAGTGAATACGAGATCAACCCAAGGTAGACTCGAGTCCCCTTATGCAATCTTAATCATCGAGGATGCCTACATTGGCAAAGCAACTTTTCCACATGGCTTGGATTATGATTCACCTATCCCAGAGCATATTCTCAAGCTCTGCAGACATAAATTATTTGAGCTGCAAAGAGAGCTAAGTGATGCTAAGCTGGTCAAAGAAATCATGACTAAGGACTTCATTACAGCTACTTTGCAGGATAGCCTTCACGATATTGCCACAAAAATGAAAGATCATAATATAGGTTTTATTCCGGTAGTTGAGGGTAGAATATTGTTGGGTGTGATTACGGATCGAGATTTAGCGATTCGCGGATATGCCGAACATCAGGATGAAGCAGTTACAGTTGAGAAAGTACTTAGCAAGGATGTCAGAACAATATTACCAACTGAGACTGTTGAGGTAGCCGCGCAGATTATGGCTAAAGAGCAAATTCGCCGGCTTCCTGTAGTATTAAATGGTGAACTGCTAGGCATCGTAACACTTGGTGATATGGCTACTCATAAAGGGTATGAGATCACAGTTGGCGAAGCGTTAGCTCAAATCTCATTGCCTCTATAATGTAATAAATATAGAATACAAATCCTTATCGGCGCAGCTTAGACAGAACGCGATAAGGATTTTTTGTGCTATACTCTTTTATAAAGTTTAGAAATGGATAAATCACGGAATAACGAGGGGATATTTAATGAGGTTAAATAGAATAAATGTTGTCGTAACGTTAAGTATTATGTTATTTGCAACTTTGCTGTCGTTTTTGTTCCGTTACATTGGTTTTGATGAATCGAATATTATTATTGCTTATATTCTTGGTGTATTACTCGTCGCCAAGCAAACAGAAGGGTATTTATACGGAATTATTGCTTCTGTGTTGGGTGTGCTGGTTTTTAATTTCTTTTTCACGGTTCCTTATTATTCGTTAATGGCTTATAGGCCTGACTATCCCATTACTTTTGTGATTATGCTGATTTGTGCCATTATTACAAGTACTATGACAACAAAGGCTAAACAAGAAACCAAATTATCGATAATGCGTGAAAAGAGAGCGCAGGTTCTTTATCAGTTTAGTAAAAATCTTTTAAAGGTTAGAAATAGTAATCAAATTGCAGATGTAGGAGTAAAAGATATCGCAAAGCTGTTAAATCGCTCTGTTATAATGGCGACTATCAATGCTGCGGATGAGTTAGATAAACCTTACATTTATGCCAATGACGATGATGAGCGTGCCAGTATCTTTACTTCTTTCTTGGAATTGCAGGTCTTATCCGAAGTCTTTAATACAGGGAAATCGATGGGCACGGGAATGAATGAGCATGGAGACCGCTCTGCCTATTATCTTGCGATTAAAGGCCAAAGCGGTGTTTTAGGAGTTGTTGGTGTTTCATGTTTTGATAATAAGCTGCTTACAGAAGAGCAGAAAACAATTTTAGAGGCAGTCACGACACAAATCGCATTAGCTATTGAACGTGAGCGATTATCAGAGAAACAGCAAAGCTCTAAATTAGAAGTCGAGCGGGAAAGGCTGCGCGGCAATCTTTTGCGCGCTATCTCACATGATTTGCGAACTCCCTTAACAGGTATTCTAGGTGCAACAGGTACATTGCTCGATCATGATGATGTGCTCGAGAAAAAAGTTAAAAAGGATTTGCTGCTTGGAGTCTATGAGGATGCCGGCTGGTTAATGCATGCAGTTGAGAATATCCTGAGCATAACTCGGATGGATGAAGGGAATTTGGAATTGATCAAAAGTATGGAGGCAGTAGAGGAAGTTGTTGCGGAATCTGTTGCTAGGGTCAAAAAACTCGCCGTAAATCATATTATTAAAATAAAAATTCCAGATGAGCTGATCCTAATACCGATGGATGGAATGTTAATTGGACAAGTTTTGGTTAACCTGATGGACAATGCAATTAAGTACACTCCTGATGGATCAATCATCCAATTGAATGCCTATTTAGCAGAGGACAAGCTGGTTTTTGAAATTGTAGATAATGGAAATGGGATTGCGGAAGCGGATTTACCGTTAATTTTTGATCGATTCTATATTGCATCAACCATTAATAAAACAGGAAGGCGAGGCACCGGATTGGGTCTCGCGATCTGCAAATCTATTATTATTGCACATGGTGGAGAGATTACAGCTTATAATAATCCAACTGGTGGAGCAACATTGCAGGTTACTTTACCGACTATTGTCGAGTCAAACATTAATCATGAAAATGGGAGTGAATTGGATGGATAACAAACCGTTGATTCTAGTAGTTGAGGATGAGAAGCCGATTCGTAATTTTATCTGTGTCTCCCTTGAAACACAAGGATATAAGGTTTTGGAAACACAGCATGGTAAAACGGCTATTTCACTCGTTACTTCTCACAACCCAGACATTATAATTATGGATTTAGGACTTCCGGATATAGATGGCATCGATGTGATTACACGAATTAGGCCGGTTACTAAAGCAACTATAATTGTAGTATCTGCGCGAGGCTTGGATCGAGAAAAGGTAGAAGCTTTGGATAGTGGAGCGGATGATTTTTTAACCAAACCATTCAGTGTTGCCGAATTATTGGCACGAATTCGGGTTGCGTTCAGACATATGAATCAAGCGAACCAGTCGGAAGCAGATACGCCTTCCTTGTTTATAGTAGGTGATCTGAAGATTGATTTTAATAAACGGCGTGTTTTACTTGCTGAGGAAGAAATCCATTTGACCCCCATAGAATACAAGCTAATGGTTTTGATGACCAAGCATGTGGGAAAAGTATTAACGCATAAATTTATCCTTAACGAGATTTGGGGCTCCTATTCCGGAAATGATACGCAGTCACTCCGTGTCTTCATGGCGAATATTCGCCGAAAGGTAGAGAAGGAGCCAGCGCAGCCAAGGTATATCTTAACCGAGGTAGGCGTTGGTTATCGTTTGGTGGATGAATAAAAATCTTCACAACATCTTTATACGAGGGCCGGTGTTCTTCACACCGGCTTTATTTGTTTTTTGATAAGCTAAGAGCAGAAAAAGAAGAAGGAGAAATGGATGAGAAAACTGCCGCTGCATTTGAGAGATGTACTAGCTTTATTCCAAGAGGGAATACTAAGATCTAAAGCTGCGAGAGTATAAAGCTAATGGTCAGTAGAGAAGATATTAACAGGAGGCATTATCGATGATAGTTATTGGAATTATTGCAGTTGCATTAGTTGCCTATCTTGGGTTCGTACTAATTAAACCAGAGAAATTCTAAATGTGAGATCAATTAGCTATGAAATTATTTTTGCAGAAGGAGAATTTAAAATGGGAATGGGCTTGGTCCAAGTCATCATAACATTGGTTGTCATTTTATTGCTTGTGAAGCCAGTAGGTAACTATTTAGTTAAGGTTTTTAATTATGAAAAATCAGGTCAGGATCGTTTCTTTGGATCAACTGAACGAGGGATTTATCGCTTGATGGGTGTTCGAGAGCATGAAGCCATGGGCTGGAAAAAATATATTGGAGCCATGCTGTTAACAAACTTTGTAATGCTGTTGATTCTTTTCGCTGTGTTGAGATTGCAAAAGTACTTGCCGCTCAATCCAGATGGAATTGGAAATATGCCGACATGGTTGGCTTTTAATACTTCGATTTCATTTATCACGAATACCAACTGGCAGTCCTATAGCGGTGAGAATTCATTATCCTATTTCTCGCAAATGGCAGCGATTATTTTCCCAATGTTTACCTCGGCGGCAACGGGATTTGCATTAGCTATTGCATTCATAAGAGGTTTGATTGGCAAACAAGATAATCTTGGTAATTACTTTGTGGATTTGGTTCGTTCGATTACACGGGTATTCTTACCGCTTTCCATCCTAGTTGCCCTTTTTCTAGTTTTTCAAGGAGTACCTCAAACCTTTATGGGAGCAGTAGATGCAACGACTCTTGAAGGAGCGAAACAAACGATTACAAGAGGACTGGTAGCATCTCTTGAATCAATCAAACATTTGGGGACGAACGGCGGTGGCTGGTTTGGAACGAATGCTGCCCATCCTTTTGAGAACCCAACTCCATTAACGAACATGGTTCACATTCTCAGCTTAATGCTGCTGCCAACTGCACTGGTTTACGCATTTGGTGTAATGATTAAGAACAAAAAGCAAGGCTGGACGATTTTTGCTGCAATGGGCTTAATATTCGTTGTCTTGATCGGTACCGTGTTTTTTGCAGAATATAAAGGTACGCCTGCACTTGAAACGTTGGGCATTCACGGCAATATGGAAGGAAAAGAAGTCCGCTTCGGGATCTCGGAATCCGCACTTTTTGCTGCTGCAACTACATCTTCAACTACAGGTTCAGTAAATGCGATGCATGAATCTTTAACTCCAATAGGAGGTATGGTTCCTCTTGCGGGAATGATGCTGAACAATGTGTTTGGCGGTAAAGGTGTTGGTTTACTAAATGGCTTGATGTATGTAATCTTAGCCGTATTCATTTGCGGTTTAATGGTGGGACGTACACCTGAATTCCTCGGCAAGAAAATCGAAGGAAAGGAAATTAAGCTAGCTTCGATTGCCTTGCTAATTCATCCTGTGCTTATTCTAGTCCCAACGGCTATTGCACTGATGAATCCTGTCGCTGTTGCATCCATGGCGAACCAAGGCTTTCATGGCTTTACCGAAGTGTTGTACGCCTTTACCTCAGGAGCAGCTAATAATGGATCAGCCTTTGCGGGATTAACAACTAATACGGATTTTTACAACGTAGCTCTTGGTTTTGTAATGTTGTTTGGACGATATATTTCAATTATATGCATGCTTGCTATTGCAGGATCGCTTGCAGTGAAACGAATTGTACCTGTCTCCACGGGAACCTTACGCACCGATACCTCTCTGTTCACTGGTATTCTGATTCTGGTTATTCTCATAGTTGGTGCGCTGACTTTCTTCCCAGCGGTAGCCATTGGTCCAATTGCCGAGCATCTGGGCATGTTTCATTAAAGATTAGGGAGGCTTTATATGTCAACGGAACGTAAAAAAACGATGTCGCAAGAAATGGTGACTCGCGCCATTTGGGACGCTATTAAAAAACTAGATCCACGTGTTATGATCAAAAATCCAGTCATGTTTGTCGTTGAAGTAGGAACTTTGATAACTTTGATTTTATCGATCGCACCGAATGCATTTGGGACGACAAGCGGTGGTCAAGGCTATAATATTGCCGTATTCTTTATTCTTTTATTCACCTTGTTATTTGCCAATTTTGCCGAGGCAATTGCCGAAGGGCGAGGTAAAGCTCAGGCAGATACCTTGCGTAAAACAAAGTCAGATACTCTGGCGCGTCTTGTACTCAAAGACGGTTCATTCAAGCAGGTTTCTTCGACGCAATTAAAGAAAGGCGATATCGTGCGGATTGAAACCGGAGAGATGATTCCATCCGATGGTGAAATTATCCAAGGGCTTGCTTCCATAGATGAATCGGCGATTACAGGTGAATCTGCACCAGTTATTAAAGAATCTGGCGGTGATTTCTCCTCTGTAACTGGAGGTACACGAGTAGTATCTGACTATATTATTGTTAAAGTGATGACAGATCCAGGTGAATCCTTTTTGGATCGGATGATTGCTTTAGTCGAGGGTGCCAAACGACAGAAAACACCCAATGAAATAGCTTTAACGACATTATTAGCGGTATTAACTTTAATTTTCTTAATTGTTATTATGACCATAGTACCGATGGCTAAATACCTGAATGTTGACTTAGATATTGCAACTTTAATTGCTTTGCTGGTCTGTCTGATTCCGACAACTATCGGCGGTTTGCTATCAGCAATTGGGATTGCCGGAATGGACCGTGTCACGCAATTTAATGTATTGGCGATGTCAGGTAAAGCAGTTGAGGCAGCAGGCGACATTGATACAATGATTCTCGATAAAACAGGAACCATTACGTTTGGTAACCGGATGGCAGCTGCATTTATTCCAGTAGGAACGGCTACAGTGAATGAAGTCACACTGAAAGCTCTACAAGCCTCCGTTAAGGATGAAACGCCAGAAGGTCGTTCCATTGTTGAGCTGGCGCATAAAATGAACGTAACTTGGGACTCAGCGGCTTATACTACAGCAGAAGTTGTGGATTTTACGGCCCAAACTCGGATGTCGGGTTTAAATCTGCCAGATGGTACAGAAATCCGCAAAGGCGCTGTTGATGCGATCAAGAAATATGTAACAGCTAAAGGCGGAAGCGTTCCGGATGATCTGACTGATAAATCGGATCGGATTGCCAACGAAGGTGGAACACCGCTTGCTGTCTCGATTAACAATCAAATCTTTGGCTTGATTTATTTAAAGGATACAGTAAAGCCAGGACTTAAAGAGCGATTTGCAGAGCTAAGAGCTATGGGGATTAAAACCATCATGTGTACGGGAGATAATCCGTTAACAGCAGCGACGATTGCTCGTGAAGCTGGGGTAGATGAGTTTATTGCCGAGGCCACACCTGAAGATAAAATTGCTACGATCAAAAAAGAACAGCAAGCGGGTAAATTAGTTGCTATGACCGGAGATGGAACCAATGATGCACCAGCACTTGCTCAAGCAGATGTTGGCCTTGCAATGAATTCGGGTACAATGGCAGCCAAGGAAGCAGCTAACATGATTGATTTGGATTCCGATCCTACCAAGCTATTGTCTGTGATTTCAATCGGCAAGCAGCTGTTGATCACTCGTGGTTCATTAACAACCTTCTCGATTGCTAATGATATTGCCAAATATTTTGCGATTATCCCGGCTATGTTTATACTGGCCATTCCTCAGCTGCAGACATTGAATATCATGAATTTGGCTTCACCTCAATCGGCTATATTGTCTGCTCTGATCTTTAATGCGATCATTATCCCGTTGCTTATCCCGGTAGCTATGCGAGGTGTAAAATATATTCCTTCATCGGCTAATAAGCTGCTGGCTCGCAATATTTTCGTATATGGTCTTGGTGGGGTGATCGTTCCGTTCTTGGGAATAAAAATCATCGATTTAATTATTAAAGGTTGGGTTTAAACTAGGTTTAAATACAAGGAGAATCGAACATGAAATTAATCTGGATAGCAATAAGGACTTCGGTTGTACTTTTAGTAATCTGTGGATTTATTTATCCGCTTGTCACAACGGGCTTGGCTCAATTGTTCTTTCATAAGCAGGCAAATGGGAGCTTGGTTGAGGTTAATGGTTTCGTCCAAGGGTCAGAGCTGCTCGCACAAGAGTTTAAATCACCGAAATTGTTTCATTCGCGAGCTTCAGCGGCGGCATATAATCCAACCGGTTCATCTGGATCGAATAAAGCCGTTGCTTCGGACGATTACATTAAAGCGATAACAGAGCAGGTGGATGCACTTAAGCTGGAGAATCCTACTCTAAAGGATATTCCTGCAGATTTAGTCACTACCTCAGGCTCAGGCTTTGATCCAGATTTATCGATTGCTGGTGCTCAAGCGCAAGTGCCGAGAATTAGCAAAGAAACTGGCATGACAGAAGGCGATTTAAATGGGATCATTGATCGAATTAGTAAAAGCCGCCAGCTTGGTATTTTTGGAGAGCCCAGAGTAAATGTGCTTGAACTGAACCAGGAGCTGCTGAAGACAATTAAATTATAAGCTGATCACAGCCGCTCCTGATATAATTGGGAGTGGCTTTCGGGCATTCAGCGCTTAAGAAGGGAGGCTATGACAGTGGAAAGCTATAAACGGAAAACACCAGAAGAAATTTTATTATCGATTTCGGAGCTGCATCGCGGCCGTTTTAAAATATATATTGGCGCTGTAAGCGGCACAGGTAAAACCTATCATATGCTGCGTGAAGGCCAGGCACTTAAAAAGCAAGGCAATGATGTCGTGATTTGCGCGATCTCAACGCTGCAGCGTCCAGAAACTATGGAGCAGCTAGGTGATTTAGAAAGAGTTCCGAGCATACATTGGGATAAAAAAGGCACGGAGCAAAAGGATCTCAATTTAGAATGCTTAATTGAACGCAATCCTGAGGTTGTATTGGTGGATAGCTTGGCTCATCGAAATCGGCCTAATGCGCAATTCCCAACTAGACTGGATGATATTAAATATCTACTTAGTCATGGAATAAGCGTTATTACAACTATTAATGTTTACGAATTAGACGGGATTATGGAAATTGCCAAAAAGCGCACGGGGATCGAAGCTAGCTGTACCGTTCCCTCGGATACATTGGAGTTGGCAGATGAGGTTAGGCTTATTGATGTGACTCCTGAAACAATCCTCAGCCGCTTTGCAGAAGGGGATTTAAAAGGTACCCAAGATAGTATGCTGTTTAAAAGAGGGAATCTAGGCATTCTCAGAGAGCTAGCCCTACGGATTGTTGCTGAGGATGTGAATGATTCGTTAGATAAACATCGCGAAGAAATCGGCCTATTAGGACCATCAGGTGTAACAGAGCGTATTCTGGTTTCTGTCCAGTATCATTGGAATGGCTCGATTTATGTACGGAGAGGCCAACAAATCGCCAAGCGCTTAAATGGTGATTTAATTGTAGTATCCTTTCATAATTCCAAGAAAACCGATTCAAAAGAAACCGCTATGTTTAAAAAATCAATTTCAAAGCTGGTAGAAAAGGTAGAGGGGCAGTTCGAGGAATTACCTTATATAAATCGTCGGCGGATCCCGCATGCACTTATTAAATATGCCATTTCTCATAATATTACGCGAATAGTGCTCGGCCATTCCAGACACACGTGGTGGCAGGAGCTTTGGCAGGGTTCTCTAGCTAATAAAATCATCCAGAAGACTCACAATATCGATGTATTTCTTGTAGCGGATCGGACTGAAATTGATGGAGAAAGAATCCTCCCTGCAAAAATGAATTCAGAGAAAACTTCGCAGGAAGTATTTCACCGATTAAATACCCAAGAAATTAAAGATAAATTAGGTCAAATTAAACGCGGGAAACTGAAGGTTTATATCGGAGCTGCCCCTGGAGTAGGTAAAACCTATACTATGCTGCGCGATGGGAATGATCTGAAGAAAAAAGGCGTTCAAGTTTTAATCGGCTTGCTTGAAACTCATGGCAGGAAAGAGACGTTAGCCCAGACAGCTGACTTGGAGCTAATTCCTCGCCAAAAGCTAATCTATCAGGGAATACATCTCGAAGAAATGGATACAGCTGCAATAATCGCCAGATCACCGGATGTCATTCTAGTCGATGAATTGGCTCACACCAATGTCCCAGGCAGCACATATAAAAAGCGATATGAAGACGTTTTGGATATCCTCAATGCCGGAATCAATGTTATCACAACGGTTAATGTGCAGCATTTGGAAAGCTTGAATGATGCCGTTTTTCAAATTACGGGGATACACGTGCGTGAAACAGTGCCCGATCACATTCTCCAGCTGGCTGATGAGGTACAGTTAATTGACGTTTCACCGCAATCGCTGCAAGCGAGAATGAAAGAGGGAAAAATCTATGCGACCGAAAAAATAGATCAAGCCTTGAACAATTTTTTTAAAACAGGCAATTTAATTGCTTTGCGAGAATTGGCTTTACGGGAAATAGCAGATGATGTAGATGAAAGATTGGAGTCGCTGGAGCGTAATCATTCTTTAAGAGGCCCTTGGCGCAGAAAGGAAATGATCTTTGTTTGTGTCAATAGCACAGAGCATGCGGAGCGTTTAATTCGTCGTGGGTTTAGGATTGCCTTTCGCCTCAAGGCTAATTGGCAAGTTAATTATGTGCAAATAAGTGGGGGAGATAAGCCAGATCTTCAAGCTAGATTAGAGGTATTACATAAATTAACTGTGCGTTTAGGCGGTAAATTTGTCATTCATCAGACGGAGCATAAGAAGGAAATTGCAGCAATCATAACGACTAAAGCCAAAGAAGCTGAAGCAACTCAACTGATCATTGGGCAGTCAAAGCTCTCATTCTGGAAGGAATTGCGAGCAGGCTCAGTCGTTAAAAAGCTATTGCGGCTAACAAGGGATTTAGACATTCTGGTTGTAGCTGATTATGAAGCACAAGTCTTCACAGAATAAAATTAATCTCCCCACTTGAAAAAATGGTAAAATGAGTTTAAATATCGAAAATAAGCGGTTAAACGAGGGGTATGTTCTTACATGATTCGCACATTGGCTGTTACTTTAAATCATACTGTAGAAAAGGATATTCCTTTAGTTAAGTTATCCAATCCTGAGATCATCTGGTATTGGGTCGATTTTATTGAACCAACCGAAGCAGAAATTTTATTGTTGGATACGCATTTTCACTTTCATCCATTAACTATTGAAGATTGTACCCATTTTCTACAGCGCCCGAAGATGGATTATTATGAAGGTTATCATTTCTTTGTACTGCACGCGATGAATCAGAAGACGTTGGAGCCTGAAGAAGTAGATATGTTCATCGGTAAGAATTATATTGTCACCTTTCATCTAAAGGCTCAATTTGAAATTGAAGAAGCTTGGGTGCGTATGTGTGGTAATTCAAAGCTTTGGTCAGGAGGTGCAATTAATTGTGCTCATCTCGTAATTGATAAGCTTGTCGATCATTTTTTCCCTGTCTTACATCAGATCGAAGATGATCTTCTGCAGCTAGAAAATGACATTAAAAATAAATCAATTGATCTGTTAATGGAAGAGGTATATGAAATAAGAGGGCAGCTGCTCAAGGTGCGCCGTTCGATTAATCCAATGCGCGATTTGCTCTATCGTATTATCAATTCAGAACGTTTGGCGGGTCAAAAAGACAGCTTGGTTTATTTTACAGATATCTATGATCATTTATTAAAGCTCTCCGACATGATTGAATCCAATCGTGAAATTACGGCCGATATGCGGGACAGTTATATGTCGATCAATTCAAACCGCATGAATAAAATCATGAAAACCTTGACGGTCTCAACCTCGATTTTCATGCCCTTGACGTTCATTGCTGGTGTTTATGGGATGAATTTTGACAATATGCCGGAATTGACCTGGCGCTTCGGTTATTTTGGGATTATGATTGTTATGTCTTTGCTTGGTATCGGTATGGTATTGTGGTTCCGCAGAAAAGGTTGGTTTAAATAAGCTCTATAGCACTTCCTCGAGAAATTCTAAATTCGGATAAACATATTGCGACTTAGGCGCTTCCAGTTTAACTACTTGGGATGCGCTTATTTTGATTATTTTTTGCTGCTTGTAGGTTGTGGTGTGCAGGGTTCCTGTAATCTTAACCCATGAGTCGTCGGCATAGGTTTTATCTCCTGAAAATTCAATGAGTAATCCATATGGGATAGCATCAGCAGAGCAGCACTGTAACGCAAATCGAGCTACAACAAACTGATCAGCCAACATACCAGGCTCACGATAGATAAATCCACTTAACTCCACTTTTTTATCTACAAAATCATCCATAAACAAATCGAGTGAGGTTAAGGTTTCCAGAAAAATCTCCGGTTTGATGGGGATGGTTTCTTTTGCATACAATTTCGAGCTTAGCTTAGCGTAATCCTGATTATATGGCTGAGTAGTTATAAATTTACCGTCTACTTGAGGTATAGCATCTTCGCTTGGCGGGGCAGGCATGTCAAGTGGAGTTTTACCTGTAACAGCAGCATGGTTTAATGGGCTATTACTAGATGAGATGCTTAGAATCACGCCTTTTTTGGCAGCCAAAGCGCTGTTCATCGTGGTATCCGGTAGCAAGAATCCAAATAACAACGGAAGAATTAACAAAGTATAAGAAACTATATTCTTAATTTTGGACTTTGAAGGTGTATGTTCACAATCGCAATTCAGGTCGACTTCAGCTTTTGAGCGTAAGGCAAAATACAATTGAAATATCGCAATGATAAATAGCAGAATAGCGGACCATTGGATATAACCCATCATGCGTGGGGCAATATAATACTGCAGAGTATCATGCTTCACTAAATAGGCAATGTATAAAGCTAAACCAAGTATGATAAAGCAGCGGATTGCATAATGAAAGATTTGAATATTCGGTTTGGTCATAGTATCAGAGATTCACTCCCAGGTTGAGGCTTTGTGACAATAGTAGCATAGGCAATCAACAGGAACAACATTAGCAGCCAGTGCCCATTTAAGCCATTCATTTGACAAGGAATATTAGACGCAACTATACTTATGTGATGATTAAAAGTTCTGATTAGATTACCTATTATAGCTACAAGGAATGAGCAGAGAAATGTTAAAAAAATTACCGTTTTGGGTCAGAAGTCCTTTTGTTGTTTTTACGGTTTTACTATTATTTAAAATGTATCTGACTCAAATGATTATTTTTGATGATGCATCAGCTTGGTTACCCATCTTGAATGGTCTTCCAGCCGTTTGGGTAGTATTCCTCTTAATTGAATGGAGAATGACCAAGCGTAAGATTATGGGTTATTTCATTGCAAATCTGATTATGACCGCGATCTATTTTGCCGCTATCATGTATCATCAATATTTTGGTGTAATCGTTACTTATCATGCACTGCAACAGGTCAATCAGGTTACCGAAGTCAAAGGCAGCGTATTTCAGCTGCTTCATCCGTATTTTCTCTTGGTTTTTCTAGATGTTGTGATCCTAGCTTACTTTCTATTTCGCAAGAAAACTAGAAGCTGGGGGACAGCTTATTCAGAGCGTGTTCGTACTGGGGCAGCTGGATTGATGCTGCTGCTTATCGTGGTTTGTTTTTTTAGTATTTGGAATGGACGCTTCACGATGAATGAGATTAAGCAAGCCGAACAAATGGGGATTCTCAATTATGAGGTGTATACTTTTTTCCCGGATGGCAATGCAAATAATAATCTGCCTACAACTATAAGCCAAGCTGAAATTTCCAAGCTAAAAGGAATTTCCACAGTGGCTAATCCCACTTTATGGAAAGCTGCCGAGGGGAAGAACGTCATTATTCTGCAGCTTGAAGCTTTTCAGAACCTTTTACTTAATCAGAAGCTGGATGGAGTCGAAGTGACACCCAATTTAAATGCCTTGCTCAAAGAGAGCATGTATTTTCCCAACTTTTATCAGATGGTGGGACAAGGGAATACGTCTGATGCTGAGGTTGTAGTCAACACTTCCGTTTATATACCACCTCATGGTGCTGCATCCATTGAATATGCGGACAAAGATTTACCTAGCTTACCTAAGCTGTTCAAACAAATTGGTTATGAATCGATGACTTTTCATACGAATGATATTACCTTCTGGAATCGTGAAGAGTTATATAAAGCATTAGGCTTTGATCGTTATTATGATAAGGCTTTTTTTGGAGATGCGGATCCGATTGCATTAGCTGCTTCCGATGAAGTGCTGTATGATAAAACGGCTGCTGAAATGGAGAAGCTGCATAATAAAAATCAGCTTTTCTACGCACAGCTCATATCCTTATCCGCTCATTATCCCTTTCAAATACCAGAGAATAAGCATCATTTGAAGCTTCCAGACCGTTATGAGAATACGTTTGTTGGCGATTATATCCAAGCACAAAATTATACGGATTACAGCTTAGGATTATTTATAGACAAATTAAAAGCTTCGCATCTCTGGGAGAATAGCTTGTTCGTTATTTATGGGGATCATATGGGCTTGCCGATCTATTCCTTGTCAGATACGGATGATGATTTACTTCATGAAATGCTTGGTAAGAATTACTCCTTCTCACAAATGTTGAATATCCCACTTTTGATCGTGGCACCTGGAACAACAAAACCTGCTGTATTTACTCAAGCGGGAGGACAGGTTGATATTTTGCCGACAGTAGCCAATTTAGTAGGAATATCTTTGGATAATCAATTGCATTTTGGCCAGGATATTATCAATACAACAACAAACTTGTTACCCGAGCATTATTATTTGCCAAGAGGTTCCCTGATTAATAATTCAGAGATTTTTATACCAGGAAAAGGTTTTGCAGATGGGATCAAACATCCGCTGAATATGCCAATTGCAGCTACAGCCATAACTTCCGAGGAACAGTTTAATAATGCGCTCAAGCTTTTTAAGATGTCGGATAGCTATGTGAATAATTTACCTAAACATAAGTAGATAAGGTTTAAAGAAACCCGTTACCAGTTTGGGAAGGGGGGACATCGAATGTCATATGGATACGGACTGCAAAGCTTTAAAACCATATTTATCAGTATTATCCTAGAAGCCATACCCTTCATTCTGATTGGGGTATTGGTTTCTTCGTTTATCCATATTTTTATATCTGATAAAATAATTCAAAAATATATCCCTCGCGATCCCATGTTGGCTATTTTATTCGCCTGTTTTCTGGGAGTGCTGTTTCCGATTTGTGAATGTGGTTTGATTCCGATTGTGCGTAGGTTGGTTAAGAAGGGCATGCCATTATATGTTGGGATTGTTTTTATACTTGTTGGGCCGATCATTAACCCGGTAGTGTTTGCCTCGACTTACTTAGCCTTTCGGACTAATCCTGAGATGGTTTATAGCAGAATGGTCCTGGCTTTGCTGGTTGGAACGTTTATCGGACTATTCATCTATTATTTCGTCAAGAAAAATGCTTTGAAAGATAGCGAGGCTAGCAAAGATACACATTTACATACCCATTCAACTGGTCATCCTCCAAAGCTTGGAACTCGCCTACTATCGATGTTTGAGCATGCTGGCAGTGAATTTATTGATATTGGCAAATATCTGGTGCTGGGCTCGCTTCTGACTGCAGCTATACAGACATTGGTTTCTAGAGCCTCGTTGATTGATATTGGTCAAGGGCAGATTAGCTCGCATCTATTTATGATGGGGTTTGCTTATATTCTCTCGCTTTGTTCCACGTCCGATGCATTTGTGGCATCTTCCTTCACCAGTACTTTCTCTGGAGGCTCCTTATTGGCATTTCTAGTATTTGGCCCTATGTTGGATTTCAAAAGCACATTAATGCTCTTAAGCGCCTTCCGTGCAAAGTTTGTCTTATTGTTGATCTGCCTAGTTGCGTTATCCGTATTTGTTGGGTCGATCATAATGGGAGCTTTGTTCTTCTAAGTAAATAAGCTATTAATAAAAGTTTATGAATGAGACTTTCATTCGTGAACTTTTTTTGTGTTGATGTAGTCTAATACAAGAATGTCGAAATATGGGAGTAAAAGGGTAGGGGAGTCTCGATGAAAAAGAAATTAATAACAATAATTACTACCATAACATTGCTTTTTGCAGGGTGCACAACCATTCCTAGTCCCACGGTCTATGAATCTAATTCTCCTGAACCCATTTCAACGCCAACGCCACAACCACACCTGCAAACTGAGGTGCTTCCAGCTAGCGTAACACCTCAAGCAACGGAGTCTCCAACTCCTGAGCCGACGGTGATATATAAGGGAGCTGTTGAACATATTTTTTTTCACCCATTGGTCGCTTATCCTGAGCTTGCTTTTGATGGGGATTCCATGGCCCAAGGCTATAATGATTGGTTCATAACGGTGCCGGAGTTTAAAGAAATTATTAGCCAACTGTACAAAAATAATTATATCCTGATTGATATACATTCGTTGTATGAAGAGAATTCAAGTCTTGGCGGGAATGAGATCAAGTCCAAAGATTTGATGCTGCCTGAGGGCAAAAAGCCGCTAATCTTATCGATTGACGATTTAAACTATTATGATTATATGATTGATAATGGGAACGTTAGCAAGCTGGTAACGAATCCTGCTGGGGATGTTATAACAGAATCAATTGATCCACAAGGGAATAAAGCAGCATTTAATGATAACGAAATAGTGCCAATTCTCGACAGCTTTGTTCATGAGCATCCGGATTTCTCTGATCACGGCGCCAAAGGAGTTATTGCTCTGACTGGTTATCAAGGTATCCTTGGGTATCGAACGAACGATGAGCATGTGGAAATTGCAAAAGCGGAGCAGGTAGAAGCAAGTGCGGTGATTCAAAGATTGAAGGAAACAGGCTGGTCGTTTGCCAGCCATGGCTGGGGTCATTTGGATGCAGTTAAAGTCAGCTTTGAGCGGTTTGTTAAAGATACGGAGCGTTGGAAACGTGAAGTTGAACCGCTGATCGGTCCAACTTCGATCTATATTTATCCGTATGGCAGCCGCGTGGAAACCGATAGCGCCAAGTTCAATGCATTGAAAAAGCTTGGTTTTACTGTGTTATGTTCGGTTGGGCCTAAGCCGTATTTGACCTTGCAATCTGGAGTGTTGATGATGGACCGACGACACATCGATGGTGTAGCTTTAATGACTCAACGCACGAAGCTGCTAGAATTATTTGATGCCCATGATGTCATGGATCCAATTCGAGCTAGCAAATAGCTTATTTTAAAGCTGCTTTGATTTGGTTTAGGATATCCGTCATCCATTGGATATAATTTTTATCTTTTGGCAGCGTTTCTGTAACCTCAATAATTGGAATGCCATTTTCCTTCGATAAGGCAACCATATTTTGAATTGTCGTACTAGAGGATTGAGTGTTGTACACAAACATTTTGATTTTTTTAGCTTTGATATCATCCTGAAGCTTTGCTACGTCTGCTGGTGCGGGATCTGCGCCTTCCTCGGCAGCTAATTCAAACTTTTTATCTGTGACTGTAAGGTTAAGTGCTTCAGCCATATAATCAAATACAGGTTCGGATACAGCAATCGGAATGGCTGTTGCTTGTTTAAGCTCTTTAGCTAATTCAGTGGCTGGAGCGAGGGTTGCAATGTAGGCATCCGCTTGTTTAGCATATGTATCGGCATTAAGCGGGTCGAGCTTACTTAGATTCTCAGCAAGAACCTTAGCGTATTTAGGGAAAGTTTCTGGGTTATACCAGAGATGCTCATTATCGCCTTCTTTTTTGCCCATAATATCACTGCCAATAGCAATAACTGTTTTAGAATCTGTTCCTCCGGATGCTTTAATAATTTTGGCCATCCACTCATCGTAGCCAATTCCGTTATAGATCACGATTTGTGCTGCATCAACATCTTTGGAAGCCTGGGGAGTTGGCTCAAAATCATGAGGATCCATATCAGGGCTAGTAAGTAAAGAGACCACATGAACTAAATCGCCTCCAACTGCTTGAGCTACTTCTCCATAAAAGTTCTCAGCAGCGACAATTTTAATTTTACCTGGGAATTCGTCTTTATCCTTACCGCAGCCACTGAGTAAACTTATTAGGGCAATAGAAGTTAATAATAGAGTAGCCTTGCTTAGTAATGGATGGAATAGAGTCGGTGTTTTCATAAAATGGTGTATCTCCTTTTTTAAATGTAATTATTACACATAGTAGCAACGTGCCTAATTATAATCCTTCCGAATAGAGGATGTCAATAATTTTATCTGTAACAATTACTAATAAGTAGATTTAGGTTTAAAGGGAAGCGCAATCGGCTGAATACGCGAATAAGAAAGCTCGTTTGAGACATGATACTGTACAAATAGTGAAAATTATTTTAATATCCATGAATTTTTTGGGAAATATGTTGCCCTAGTGAAAATAAGATGGCGCAGGGAAAAAATATCTTTACATAATCGAATAAGTGTATTATCTTTAAACCAATAACTTTCCCATGGGAAACATTTTGTCGAATAGGAAACTTAATAAGTTTAACATCCAATACTAATAATAAAGGAGTTGCATATAGAATGACAACAGCCGTTTCAGTGCGTAACTTATCCGTCTCCTATCATGGTAACCAAGCTTTGCGCGATATAAGCTTCACAATCCAGCAAGGGAAGATGGTCGGAATTATTGGACCCAATGGAGCAGGGAAATCAACCCTTTTGAAATCGATGCTTGAGTTAATTACAAGAGATAAGGGACATGTCCATATATTAGGCAAGCCCATTAAAGAAGTTCGCAAGGAAATTGCCTATGTCCCGCAAAGAAATGAAACGGATTGGACCTTTCCCATTACGGTTATCGATACAGTATTGCTAGGAACTTATCCGAGACTAGGCCTGTTTCACCGCCCCAAAAAGCAACACAAGGATTGGGCATACGCCTGTTTGGAAAAAGTAGGAATGGAAGCATACAGCAATCGTCAGATAGGTGAGCTTTCCGGTGGGCAACAGCAGCGTGTTTTTATAGCACGGGCACTTGCACAGGATGCAACACTTTTCTGCTTGGATGAACCGTTTGTCGCTATTGATGTGACTAGTGAGGAAATAATTGTTTCGATCCTGCAAGAGCTTAGAGATCAGGGTAAGACAGTGCTTGTCGTACATCATGATTTAAGCAAAGCTGAAACGTATTTTGAAGAACTAGTGTTATTGAATAAGGATTTGATTGACATCGGACCTGTGAAAAAAATACTTCAGCCCGATATTATGATGAAAGCATATGCTTCACAATTATCTTTCTTAAAATTGAACGAGGTGAGAGTCTGATGCATTTTATAAACGCTTTGATTGAATATAATTTTCTGCAAAAGGCTTTATTGACCTCCGTTATGGTGGGAATTATTTGTGGTGTGATTGGTTGCTTTATTGTGCTTAGAGGGATGGCGTTGATGGGGGATGCCATTTCACATGCTGTACTGCCAGGGGTTGCTGTTTCGTATATGCTGGGTATTAATTTCTTCTTTGGAGCTGTGATAACAGGTGTGCTTACTGCGATTGGTATTGGCTATGTGAGTCAGAATAGTCGGATTAAGAATGATTCTGCTATAGGAATTATTTTCACAGCTTTTTTCGCATTAGGGATTATTCTAATTACCTTTGCCAAAAGCTCAAGCGATCTGTATCACATCCTATTCGGAAATGTTCTCGCTGTTCGTTCATCGGACATGTGGATTACATTGGTTATTGGCCTTGTAATTCTGACCGCAGTTTATGTTTTCTATAAAGAACTGCTTGTTAGCTCATTCGATCCAGTTATGTCTGCTGCTTATGGATTACCGAATCAACTCATTCATTATTTTTTGATGACCTTATTGACGATGGTTACCGTGGCTTCGTTGCAAACAGTGGGGATTATCTTGGTTGTTGCCATGCTCATTACACCGGCATCAACCGCCTATCTACTAACGGATAGGTTATGGGTTATGATTTATTTATCTGCCTCCTTTGGGGCGGCTTCGGCAATCGTCGGTCTATTCTTCAGCTTTACGTATAATCTGGCTTCAGGTGCTTCGATAGTACTCGCATCTGCCTTTTTCTTCGCAGTCGCTTTTGCATTTTCACCGAAGCAAGGTGTCGTATGGAGATCTCTACGAGCTAGAAAACAGCGATCTGCACAATAATTAAATGAAGTCTTAAGGAGGAAAGAAATGATGAAACACACATTTAAAATTGGATTTATTTTCTTATTAACTATTGCGGTGATAACGGGATGTGGGAGTAAAAATAACAATTCAGGAGAGAGCGAAGATGGAGATAAGCTTGTTGTATTGGCTACCTATTCCATTCTCTATGATATAGTAAGCAACATTGCCTCTGATCGAGTAGACCTTTACAGCATAGTTCCAGTTGGCACAGATCCTCATGAATATGATCCTTTACCATTGGACGTCCAGCACGCAAGTGACGCTGACATCATTCTATATAATGGACTTAACCTTGAAACAGGGAATGGATGGTTCGATAGACTCCTAGAAACGACCCATAAAAAAGGCAAAGCGGATGTAGTATATCCTTTAAGTAAAGGGGTGGAGCCTAAGTATCTGACTACGGCTGGCAAGGAATCTGAACAGGACCCGCATGCTTGGTTAAGCATTAAGAATGGTATTATCTATGCTCAGAATACACTCGAAATTTTGGTTGCCAAAGATCCTAATAATAAGGAGTTCTATGAGCAGAATGCCAAAACTTATATTGGAGAATTAACCAAGCTGGATGAGCATGCCATAGCACTTTTTGCAGATATTCCAAAAGCACGTCGCATATTGGTAACAAGCGAAGGAGCGTTTAAGTATTTCTCAGCGGCTTACGATTTAGATGCGCAATATATATGGGAGATCAATACCGAAAATCAAGGGACTCCCGATCAAATGATGCGAATAGTGGATATCGTCAAGGAGAAAAAAGTGTCGGCTTTGTTTGTGGAAACCAGCGTTGATTCTCGTAGTATGGACAGTCTTTCTAAAGAAACAGGCGTTGCCATTAAAGGTAAAATTTTTACTGACTCGACAGGGAAACCAGGTCAAAATGGAGATAGTTATTTAAAAATGATGAAGTGGAATTTAGATATCATTCATGCAGGATTAACGAAGTAAAGGGATTAGTTTTATTAAATGAAGCGTTTTTCAACATCTTATTTTCTGCTCCATGCAGAATATGAGGTGTTGTTTTTTTATTGACATGGTTATTCAGTAAAGCTATATTAATATCAAAATAGTAAGTTTTACTATTATACATGGAAGTTGAATCACAGGAGGCAATGTTAAATGGAGTTGATCATACCGATTCATATTATATCTGGATTTTTAGGAAGCGGCAAAACGACCTTGTTAAAAAAAGCACTGGATTATTATAAAGAGTCTGGCAAAAAGCCGGCAGTTATTATGAATGAGATTGGTGATGTGAATTTAGATGGACTAATCCTTGGAGAAACCGTACCAATGGAGGAAATGCTCAGCGGTTGCATTTGCTGCACGATTCGTGGAGATTTGGGTATGACGATTCAAGGGCTTTATCAAGATCATCAGCCAGATGTAATTTTTATTGAATCAACAGGGGTTGCTAATCCCATGGAAATCATGGACGGCGTGACAGAAGCTTCGCTTTTAATGAAAATTGCTTTGAAATCGATCATTACCCTAGTTGATGCACGACATTTATTAGAGCTATCACAAAAAAAATCCGGCAAAACCTTTCGTTTAATGCGTGATCAAATTCGCTGTGCCAACGCAATTATTCTAAATAAAATGGATCAGGTTTCTTCAGGGGAGCTTCAAGGCTTAGAAAGCATCATTCGCGAATGGAATGTCTTTGCTGCAATCTATCCGACTGTCTATAGCGAGATCGACATTCAGTTGTTTGATGAATTGGATGATATCACTTGGGATAGAAAGCAGGATCAGCTGCATGAGACGGAACATGAGCCGCACAATCATGAACACATGCACGATCATAATGACAAAAAACATCATCACTCGCATGATCATGTTATGGTCTATACTCATTATTTTGAGCGAGCTATCCAGAGTGAGGCTTTTGATCAATTAATCAAGGAGCTACCAAAAGAAGTCTACCGGGCTAAAGGGATTATGGAGTTTAAGGACAAAGAAAGTCGATTTTTGTTTCAATATGCTTATCGTCAGACTGAGCTTATTAAGATCACTCCACAAGGTAAGGTGCCTAATGTCGCTGTTTTTATTGGCGAGAATTTCTCGAAAGAAGCTATAAAGCTTGCATTAGACAAGCTTTAAGTCGATTATTGCTTGACACCCCTAGCTAAATGCTTCACTATAATTAAATAGCGAATACTTTTATAAAGGAGCTACTAACGTGGTTGAACATAATGTTGAACATAATGCGACAATTCAGCAAATTATACAGGCAATGACATCCAAAGGCTGGCGGATTACAGAGCAGCGTAAAAGCATGGCTACGTTGTTTGCAGGAGCCGAAGGCTATTTATCACCCAAGGATGTTTATGATTATATGAAAATTCCTTATCCAGGAGTCAGCTTCGATACGGTATATCGCAATCTCCGTTTGCTTAGCGAAATGGGGGTATTGGAGCAATTTTATTTCAACGAAGGCTTGAAGTTTAGGGCTAGCTGTCTGAAGCATCATCACCATCACCTTATTTGCACCAACTGTGAGAAGACGATGACGTTCGATTTCTGTCCAATGAATTTCATGTCGACACTTCCTGGCAACTACGAAATTCTCCAGCATCGCTTTGAGGTTTTTGGGATCTGTCCAGATTGTGCTGCAGCACCGAAAAAAGTTGAACAAGAAGAGCCTGTTACAGCGGAGTAAGCAAGTTAAG
The DNA here is from genome assembly GCF_009728935.1 of Paenibacillus psychroresistens. GTDB lineage: Bacteria > Bacillota > Bacilli > Paenibacillales > NBRC-103111 > Paenibacillus_AC > Paenibacillus_AC psychroresistens. The sequence goes on from NZ_CP034235.1 coordinate 3,726,510, forward strand.
CTTTATAATTAAATTAAGCTAATTACAACTGTAGATATCGAGGGGGAATAACCTTTGATGTCTTTTTTAGTTTGGATGGATGCAATTAATCCAGTTTATGGTAATATAGTGCAAGTAAGATATTTAAAGTGTAATAGACTTTACTCGCGGAGGTGTATTTATGGAACTGGATCGTTATTTTCTTGAGATGGCTCTTGAAGAAGCAAAGATCGTATTCGAAGAAGGTACTATTCCTATTGGTGCCGTACTTGTCTCACCTGATGGGAAGCTTTTAAGTAGAGGAAGAAACAGAGTTTTCACGGCTCATGATCCTTCCTGGCATGCAGAGATTGATGTAATTAGACAATCAGGGTTTGAATTAATGAAACCAGAATACAAGAATCAATGCACGTTATATTCAACGGTTGAACCTTGTCCGATGTGCTCAGGCGCCATTATTCTAGCAGATATTAAACGTGTAGTTTGGGCATTAAGTGATGACTATCTAGGAGCACTTAGAATAATGAAACAAGGAAAGCATTTTAGACATAAGTATGACAAGGTCCAAACTACGGCCATGCCATATAAAGATTTGGCAATAATGGCACAGGAATTACATAAAGCATGGGATGAAAATCGCGGTGTATCATATGCAGTAAGTAATGTTCCATTAGATACAAATTGATAGCAGTACAGAAAAGGAAGATACAGGAGGACTTATTATGGATTTCATTCTTTATATTATAGGATATTTTATCATTGCAGTAGCTGTGTTGTATGGTTTTGGTGTTAACAAAAATTTAACTTCTAGTGATCTCTCCATTATAGTAAATATGATCATTGGCGGAGTGTTTTTTCTTGCTATGGGTAAAATAGTTGAAGTGCTTGTGAAAATAGAGAAGAAGCTGCCAGAAAGATTGATCACAAATGAATTTTCTAACATTGAGTTTTTTGTGAAATCTAATGATTTTGAAGTCTATGATTCAAGCAATGAAACCTATCAATATTTTATTCTAGATGGAAACGAGTTTATCCAAGCTAGAGTATTTAAAAATTATCTTGAAGCAAACGAGTCTTCTTTCATATATAGATTGCCCAATCGTGGTGAAATTAAATTAACGGTATACAAAGAATATAGTCAGCTGGCTGATATGTTCTCGAAAAATAATATTATATTCGTCAAATTGTCTTCATTAAACATCAGCTTAATCAGACAAGGCAATGATATTAGACTTAGATATCTTTGAGTTTATTAAAATGTTAATGTGGTTATTGACACTCATCCTTTGTAACGATATTATAATACTCGTAATAGTAATAATTACATTTAATGAATCGGCCGGACGCGAAGTTCGGTTTTATTATTTTCATTAATCGTAATAATTACTAAATTAGGAGGGTGAAGTATGGAAAAATTAGCGAATTTGAAAAAACTGCCGGTTACTGTTTTAAATGGATATTTAGGTGCTGGCAAAACAACCTTGCTCAATCATGTACTGAATAATCGGGAAGGTTTGAAGGTAGCTGTCATCGTTAATGATTTAAGCGAAGTTAATATTGATGCAGATTTGATTAGGGAGGGCAGCGGTCTATCTAAAACGGATGAAAAGCTGGTCGAGATGTCGAATGGATGTATTTGCTGTACTTTAAGAGAGGATTTATTGCAGGAGGTTGAAAAGCTGGCGAAAGAGAATCGTTTTGATTACATTCTTATTGAATCTACGGGCATTGGTGAGCCTATTCCTGTAGCACAAACTTTTACTTATGTCGATGAAGAGCTGGGTATTGATCTATCTAAGCTCTGTCAGCTTGATACCATGGTGACGGTAGTAGATGCTTTTCGTTTCTGGCATGATTTCTCCTCAGGGGAAAGTCTTTTGGATCGTCAGCAAGCTGTAGGTGAAGATGATACTCGAGAGGTTGTAGACTTATTGATCAGTCAAATTGAATTCTGTGATGTGTTGATTCTCAACAAATGTGATATGATCGCTGCGGATGAACTTGCTGAAATGGAGCTGATAATGCGCAAGCTGCAGCCACGTGCTAAGATCATTCAGAGTACTTACGGTAAAGTTGATCTAAAAGAAATCTTAAATACAGGATTATTTGACTTCGATGAAGCAAGCCAGTCTGCAGGCTGGATGCAGGAGATGAATAAAACGGTTCATACGCCGGAAACCGAAGAGTACGGAATATCTTCTTTTGTCTTTGAGCGAAAAATTCCCTTTCATCCTGAACGCTTAACCTTGTGGATGGAGGAGTGGCCAGAGGAGATCGTCCGTGCCAAAGGCATAGTCTGGCTCGCTTCTCGTAATGAGATGGGGCAGAACCTAAGCCAGGCTGGCCCATCAATTCAATTTGGTCCTGCCGGCCATTGGATTGCAACACTTCCTGAAGCAGAAAGACAGCAAATGTTTAATGAGGAGCCTGAGCTGCTAGAAAATTGGGATGATGATTATGGAGATCGGATCAATAAGCTTGTTTTCATTGGTATAAATTTAGATAAATCTCATTTAATCACTACTCTAGACGCTTGCTTGCTTAATGAAGCTGAGCTCAAGATGAATTGGCATTCGTTTATAGACGAATTGCCTAATCATAAGGACGAAGAATTGGTGCGTGCTTAATCTAATTATTGGGGAGAGGTAACAAATGAGAATAACCATAACATTAGCTTGTTCGGAAACCGGGGATCGTAATTACACAACAACAAAGAATAAACGTAATAATCCAGAGCGGATCGAGAAGAAAAAATACTCATCTCGTTTAAAAAAATACACGATTCACAGGGAAGCCAGGTAATTAAGGTCGTTAACAAACAATATAAAAGGCGAAGCGGAATACCTGCAGATGAATGCAGGTAACCGTTTCGCCTTTAGTTTACATGATTTAGGCTTGCATGGCTTTTTTAGCGATTGATTTCTCACGCAGGGTGTACCAGCTTAAAGCTGCGAAATAGAAGAACCCTTCACTGATCGTAATGAAGAAGCTTACGGGTGCATTCGTATAATAGCTTAAGATAAGTCCCAACCAGACCCCTAGAACAGCAATGCCTGCGGAATAGAGAATCATTTTAAAAATGGAAGGTGATAAATAGCGTGCAGTAGCTGCCGGAATGGTCATTAAAGTGAAGACTAACAGGGCACCAACAATTTGAATTGCTTCGGCAACCGCGATGGACATCAAGAGCAAAAAGCCAATCGAAATTAAACGAATGGGTAAGCCTGCTGCTTGCGCACCTAGGGGATCGAAGGAATCAAACTTTAACATGCGATAACCAAAAATCAGTACTATCAGTACGAGTGTGGATAATCCGGCAAGCTCCCAAACATCATTTTTACTAATACCAACGATACTTCCGAATAAAAGGGCGAACATCGAGGTGGTTTGTTTGGTATTAAGCGATAAAAAAAGGATGCCTAATCCGAGAAAGATACTCAAAACCACACTAATAGAAACATCACGGCGGAATACTTTTACACCCATCTGACCAACGGCCAAAGCACTTGTACTTGTAAATAAAAGCAGCCCATAAAGTGGATTCCAGCCCATGAAAACGGCAAATGCCGCTCCAGAGAATCCGATATGTGAAAAAGTATGGGCAATAAAAGAAAGATTTCGCGCAATTACAAACACACCAATAGCTCCACACATAATGGCAACTAGTGTCCCTGCAATAAATGCATGCTGCATAAAAGCATAATGAAACAAAATAATACCTCCTAAGAGTTATGGTGACAAATTGAGGAAACAGCATCATCAGCATCGGAAACCAGCATCAGCTTAGTGCCTTTTTTCATGACTTCAACTGTATTGCCGTAAAGATTGCTAAGTACATCCGACTGCATAACCTCTTCAACCGTTCCAACTGCATAATGACCTTTAGTTAAATACAAAATACGGTGAGCGTATCTAGCAATTAAATTCACATCGTGACTAATGAATAATACGCTTGTGCCTGTTTCATTACAGATTCTAGCAACAACAGCTGCCATCTTCTCTTGAGCACCGGGATCAAGATTGGAGGTAGGCTCATCTAATAATAGGATCTGCGGATTACGGACCAAGGCTTGTGCAAGATAGACTCGCTGTCTTTCACCACCAGATAATTTGCCGATCATTTTGTCCGATAAGCTTTCAGCATCCGTTAGTCGTAATGCTTCTTTAATAGCAGTGCGATCTTTGGAGGTGAACCAAGGCCTAATCTTATGTGGTAAGCCCAAGCTGACAAAATCCCATGAGGTCATTGGAACTTCAGGATCCATTTGACGAGCTTGCGGCACATAACCGATAACGGAAGAGCCTGCTAATTGTTTATGTAAATCATCCTCAAAAAGAATGCGTCCATGCTGAGGCTCGAGAATACCCAATAGAACTTGGAATAAAGTCGTTTTGCCAGCACCATTAGGACCAATAATTCCAAGAAATTCGCCTGGTTTTACTGTAAAGGTAACACGATCTAATATGCATTTATTGCCAAGGTGGACAGTGACGTCCTGAACTAATATTTCACAGCCCATTAAATCAATCACTCCTTATTTCCTGTTTGCTTTGTTGCTAATTGTAATCTCTATCATTAAGCCTGTCAAGATAGTAATTATTATTGTTAAGGATGGTTTAGGAGGGGAACTAAACTTGTGGATTTTATTTGCTAATATAACGTCTAAAAGGTCATCGAGCAAACATATGGGGGTGAATTTATAAATAATAGGAGTGGAATAGATGGAAATCCAAGGTTATTCAAGTAAAGTAATTTTATTGCTTATTACTTTTTGTAACATTGTTGAATTTTACAGTCTTTAAAAATCCATATTGTGGTAAAATGACAGGATAACAATTGTGAAAAAATTGGGTATCTATTAGAGAGGAATGAAAATAAGATGGGCGTAATAATCATGTTTATCGTTTATTTGGTAGTAGGAGCATTAATTATTAAAGTAGGCATAGATAATTCTAAAAGCACTCAATATTCAAAAGAAATATTACAAGAATTGCGTGATATAAAAGAACTTATGATAAGAAATAAGCATGAATAATCGCAATTCAATTACTTTAACGGAAATGAATAAAATTTCAATAATCCTTCTTTTTATTTGTTTGATATTAGCGGGTTGTAACTCTGATACAATCGAAACGCCTCGGTACGAAGGCAAAAGCTTAGTTATAGGCGTTATTGGAGATGCTCCGAATATAAGAGAAAAAAATGTGGACTTCAAAAAAATAACTTTTAATCAATTAGAGGATCAAAATCTTTCACCAGCCTTTGATGCCATTATCATTATGAAGCAACATCAAACTGAGGCTGCAAATTAAAAATATGCAAAGGTATATAAAAATGCAGGCATTCCATTTTTCTTTATGGAGTCTAAGAAGTCATATCTCCCTTTTATTAACGAAGAAATGTCTTACAATTTGTTGGGTTTTCATTTTACACATGTCATCCGCGAACAGCTTACCATGGTATCGAAAAAATGTGGCGTTTACGTTTACGTTTCACCATATCCATTAAAATGAACACAACGAAGTAGAAGAGCAAGGATAAGATGATCGAATCGAGTACGCTCCATAGCAGGGACAGTCCTAGGTTGTTAAGGTAGCCAAAGGCCCATTTCCCGCATAGCGCCATAATCACCATGCAGATGCTGCTTTTGACATATGGACGAATATCCCAGTAAAACCCGATCAAGCTTGAGATTGATAAGAAGTTCAGCAGCGTCAATATGACGATACCAAAACCGATGCCATACGCTACGCCGATTATGCCGAATTGGCTGCCGAACGCGAAGATAGCGAGTATTTTGAATGCTGTGGCAACCACATAGTTCCATAGTGAAACATTCGCTCGTCCGATCCCAAGCAATATCGCGTGCAGCGGCGCATCGAAATAATACAAAAAAAACATAGGCGCCAATATTTTCAGCAGTAATCCTGCATCCGGTGCATCGTAAATGAGCGTCGTGAGCGGGGTCGCCCACACGAACAGGATGACGGTTGCCGGAGCACCGATCAGGAGTCCCAAGCGCAGCGCTTGATCCATCCGTTCATGTATGAGCAGACCGTTCTTGTTTGTTGCAGCCTCGCTAATCGCCGGGATGAGTGCCGTGGACAGTGATGACGTAATAAAGCCTGGCATGAAGAGCAGCGGAAATACATAGCCGGCGAGCTGGCCAAACTGCTTCGTGGCGAGTGCTGTGCCAATACCGGCTAATGCTAAGCTGGTTGTAATGAGCAGCGGCTGAAATGCGCCGAATAACGAATGAATCACGCCATGCCCGGTCGTCGGCAGGCCGATTTGCAGCAGCTCGGAGAGTGTGCGTTTCCCCTGCTTCAGGTGGCTCACCCATGTTTCACCAGACACCTTGGATTCACCGTATACCTTATAACTTGCCATTAGGAATAAGAGACTGATCGCCTCGCTAACGACGGAAGCGACCATTGCGCCCGCAGCTGCATACGCGATTCCATAAGGCATCAACAGATGCACCATCGCCAATACGCATGCGATTTGCACTGTATGCTCGAGCACGTCGGAAGCAGCGATCGTCATCATTCGCTGTTTGCCACGGAAGTAGCCCTTCAGCACCGCGGAGACGGCGACGATCGGTGCGATCGGTGTAATCGCGAGCATCGCGTAATACGCACGTTGGTCACTTAGCAGGATGGAAGCGATCCACTCTGAGCAGAGCAGTGAGACTGTCGTCAACGCCACGCTCAAGACAGTGGTGACAGCGAGCGATACGTGCAGGATACGTCTCACTTTAGCACGCTCGTCTCGAGCGTAGGCCTCCGCGACCAGTTTCGAGATCGCGACCGGTAAGCCGAGCTCCGTAATCGTAATGACGAGTGGCACGAGTGGATGCGCCATCATCAAGAGACCAATTCCCTCTGCGCCCAACACGCGGGCGACAAATATGCCGCTGATAAAGCCGAGAATGCGGTTGATGAAAGCGGCGACGGACAAAACTAATGTACCTCTCATGAACGAGTGTGTCGGTTGTACCATAGACTTCGTTTCCTCCTGATGAACAATATTTAATTATATTCACCATTTGGAAAAGTATGTGAACGAGCTATAATCGGGGCAGGATAGTTCGTAACTAAATAATATCCAATCACACCATGAACTAAAACATTACAAGGAGTGTAGACTAAATGACATTAATCCAATTATCTAATTACTTGTTTCTAGGATCAGTAGCACTTCTGATACTCACATTAATAATTAAAGGTATAGGGAGACGTGGAATGACTGGATATAATGCTGATCCGTATTCAGGATCGACGACTGATTTACAATTAGAGCACAATCATAGAGAAGTAATTCAAGGACAGGACACTTTGATGAAGAATATTTTCAAATCGTATTTTATTTGGATCTCTTTAATTGGAATTGTAACATCAATTGTAATAACACTATAAACAATTAATGAGATATAATGGAAATTATGGATAATATGCGAAGTTAGTAAGCAAGACGATATGCGAAATGCTCGAAATAAAATAAAAATAGGAGCTAAAAATGAAAAGATTAGTTACTCTTCTAATTGTAGTTGTTGTTTTACCTTTCATTTTATCAAGTTGTTCGAAAGATAATGAATCTCAAATTCTAGGTATATGGGTATCAGATCAAGCTTCTCAAAAAGTAGGTAGTGACGAAGTATTAAGTCAATTTAATTACTTGGAAATTAAAGAAGGAAATATAACTTTAGGGAATTATGTAAATGAAATAAAGGATGATATAACGGTTAAAAACATAACAAAATCAGATGAAAAAATGAAATATGAATGGAGATCAAAAAAAAAAATTTCAATAAACAGTTCACTTTATGAAATTGAATTGAAAAATGATGAAATGATAATAAAAAATGAGAATATTGAAATCCACTATAACAAAGAAAAATAATAACTATATGAACTGAGTACTATAGTGGAGCCTTTTTGCTATGCGGCAAACACCTCTTTCCTATTGAAGCAACGATAATATTAATATTGGATGGAATACCATTAAATGAAACCTTTATAAATATCAATTGTCTGCTAATGAGTGTCTAAATAAAAGAGGGGAGTTCTTATGATATCATCTAATATAAAATTAATTGTAATTCTGAATGTTATGCTATTACTGATTGTTGGCTGTAATGATAAGGTTAGGTCTGTTAATGAATTCTCAATCTATTTGGTTAAAGACTTATCAACAACTGAAGCCATGAGTAAAAAGCTTGATGATCTTCCGTTAGAAACTATAGCTCTGCTTACTGACAAGGAAATTAGTACATACAATTGGACTGAACATGAATTCACAATGAAGGAAGGTATTAGTTTAGAGGAAAAGTTAGAAGGGAAAGTACCAGCAAGTGGTAAACCTTTTGTTGTAGTTGTGGGTAATGAAAGAATATATCTAGGGAGCTTTTGGTCCTCCTTTTCTTCTCAATTTAAACCTGATATTGATATTCCGAGGATCTCTTCTGTGTGGCTTAAAAGAAGTGATAATAATATGTACAAAATACAATATGGAAAAAATCAGGATCCTAGAGACGATACTAAAATATTTGAGGCATTAAAAGGATTAGGGAAAGTTTGAGTTCCAATATATATAGGTGAGGGAAATATAGGGAAATGTATCGAAACATTTCATTAACAAATGGGGTATTGTATTATCATTTGTCTTAGTGATTCAATGGGGTGTAGGGTTTCTATTTGAATACCTTATCCATTTATTAACGGTAGAAAGATATCAGAGGTGAGCTAATGACAAAATTCCAGGCCAAATTTATAAAGTTATCCATAAGTACAGTGGTAATCATCATCATCCTATGCATCATTTCATTACTAATCAATAAGAAAATCGATTGGCAAAGTATTGTGTTCTTCGCTATTTTGGCAGTCCTTGTTGATATATTCGCAATAATCAGAACTGAGTGGAAGAAGAAATATGATTAAGCACCAGATTTCAGCAGTCTCCTTTGAACTAACTGGGTTATCTAACAAATCGACACCATTCTCTAACAAAATATACCTATATTCCACTTATCCTTTGCTATATAATTTTCCTAAACATGTATAGAAGGGATTTGATATTTTGAATATAAAAAAGTGATTCTTAAAATTCCTATAATTACCATGATACTTCTGATTACTTTTACTTCTTCCGCATGCAGCGAAAACAAGAAAGACATAGAACCCGTCGAGATCGATTTTCTACTTCCAGCTTTTGCGATTAGTGACGATGCCTATTCTACTAGTTATCGCCAAGTATATCAGGATGCTGCTGAAAATTTTCACAAATTAAACCCGCAAATCACGATCAAGGTTGTTCAAGCAACCGGGAATTATTCTTCATTTCAAGAATACATAGAGAGTAACGAAGCGGCAGACATTGTTCCACTCCCTTTATCCAGCCTTCCTGCTCTTGAGAAAAAAGAGGTATTAGTCGATTTATTATCGTTGCAGCGATCATCAGGATCAAAGCAAATAGATATTTATAAAGGAATTCTCGACACGGGGATGGTTAATGACAAACTACTTGCCTTGCCATACACTACCGATTCGTATGTAGTAATCTATAATAATGATTTTTTTAATGAAGCCAGCATTCCCTATCCTCAAGGTGATTGGACATGGGAACAATTTAGAGACATTTCCAAAAAATTAAAAGGTGGATCCATGCTTCCTTATATGACAGATTATTTTGATCTTCTGTTGGCAAGTTACGGAAAAAGCATTCTGTCTCCCGACGGAAAAACTTCTATTGGTTATTTAGACAGTCCTGAGGCGATTCGTACGATTCAATGGCTAAATGCATATTTTCATGATGATAAAGAAAAAAAGGATACTGGTGTTTTAGGTACCGATTATGGATTTGAAACCTTAAAAACTGGGATGGTTTTCGGTAGTTTTTACGCATATTCATACTATAGAAATAAATTTGGGGATTTAAAAGATAAAATAGGCGTCGCCTCATTACCCCACTTCGAAAGTGGCGAGCGCGCCAATCATTTATCGGATATTTATGGATTCGGAATTACTCAAAAAAGCAAGCACCCTGATGAGGCTTGGAGATTTACTCAATATCTCGCTTTATCTACAAATGAAGATTCAATAAAATTTTCAGAGTATTATTTGACGCCCAGTAAATCCATGTCGGAAGCGTTTCATCAAAAATCAGATCCGATCAAGAGTATATTTGAAGATGAGATGAATTATGTGGTCAAACCGTCCCGTAATAATAACGTGTTCAATTACAATTGGAACGAAGATCTGAGAGCCCAATTTATTAACCTTCTTACAACGGATGACAATGACATTCAAGACAAACTTCACGAACTTGCACTAAAGCTAGATCAAGAGATGAACCGCTTGAAGATTGAGGATGACCAGCAGAAGGAAAGCGTCACACCGTAAACTATATATAAACGGGGACTTTGCTTCAGCTATGCGTAAAGATAAGTGGTATGTGCATTACAATAATATACACATTAATTCCCTAATTATGTTAAAATTAGAAGGGTTTTCGTAATTAAGCTTAGGTACAAGACATAACAAAAACCAATAAAACAATCTAAGGGAGTGTTTGTAAGTGAGTAATGGATTTGTATTTACGCGTATAGGTTATGTCTATATACCAACTTCAAATTTAGATGATTCAATAGAGTGGTATACTCATAACTTGGATTTTAGATTGATGAATAAATTCCAGGATCGTGGTTCGTTTTTGGCTGTTTTACAACAACCCCACAAGAATTCAATCGCATTATTGCTTATAGAGACAGAAGACAGCAATAGGTTAGAAATATCAAGGAATGGGAAGCCTTTTCCAATCATGGCTATAAACTGTATAGATATAGAATTTACTCATAGTTACTTGAAGGGCAACGGAATTGAAGTTGAAGACTTGAAGACACTGGGAGCTGGTGAGGCAAAATATTTTTATTTCAGAGATAACCAGGGAAATCTCTTAGAAGTAGCGTGGTCTATATGGGATCCAAAGGATGAAATAAAAGAAGAATTTATTAAAACTATAAACGAATAAGGTTTTTGAAGTTAGCTTTGGAGAGTAGTTATGCGAACTCACGGATACTCTAGGTCAGAATAGTAATAGAATAGATTAAAACCTCCCAATCCACGTAGAGATAGGATTATTAAATGAATTGGCACTAACGGGTAGTAATGCAGCAGACAGAAAAACAAACGGGCTAACTTGCAAGATAATTATACTTAATTGGTAAATTACGGTTATTAAGTCCCAAATGATGTCTACCGTTGTTACAGGGAGTGTGAAATGCGAGTGTAGTAGAGGTGAAACGTAATGAAATGCTGATGGAATGGAGCAGGAACGTTTGGGATACTTGGGAGAACTACCATGATTGGACGAGAAACGTATGTAAGAGTTATTTAAAAAATTTCTAATTGCGACTGGATGTTAATATTTAATGAGTGATAAATAAAGTAGCATCAAAAAAAGCAACAGAATTCTAGGGGGATTAAGATGATCCACGGACATATTATTTTTCTAAACGGAACATCAAGTTCTGGGAAAACAAGTCTGGCAAAGGCATTAGAAACGATTTTGGAAGAACCCTATGTATATGTTTCTTTCGATAGTATAGTCGAACCGATCATCAACATGTATTTTACAAATATACAAGCGCACGAGGAATTGGGTAAAGCTGCTAGCTTGATGATTCCAAAAGTAGCTTCACTCTTGCATCATATAGTCGCAGCATTGGCATTACTCGGAAAAAATGTAATAGTAGATCATATTATCACCGATAAGAATTGGTTGATAGAATGTGTAGATATTCTATCCGATTATCCTGTAACCTTTGTTGGAGTTCATTGTCCTCTTGAAGAACTTGAGCGTCGGGAGCTTGCTCGTGGTGATCGCGCTGTTGGGTTAGCCAAATCTCAAATTCATACTGCACATGAGAACATGGATTACGATTTGACTGTGGACACACAGAAGCATGATCCAATGGAGTGTGCTATAAAAATTAAATGTGCACGAAATATCTCTTCTAGTAGTGCTATTATTCGCATGAAGAATAGTTTGGTAACTAAACATTAAATTCAAACTAATGTTCCTCCAAATTTAAATAAGTTAGGACTCCATATCTTCTCAGCTAATGGATTATGAGAGCGTAGGAGGGTATCTATTTAACTGCTTGGATGAAAATTTAGTTGAATAAGATAATTTTATGACTTTATTCAAGAATGGTAGCCTAAGAGGCGAACAAATTAAGCTCACGAGCGGCTGTTAGGGTTCAAATTTCTTACTTTACCACAATTATAAAGGCCAATATATCAATTGATATAATTGCCTTTATAATTGTATCCACCTTCTGGAGAACTTCATCTAAGAAGCCCCTGCAAGTAGTCGTCCAATAGATCCAGCCGCTCGTCCGAGATGAGGTGGAAGGAATTAAGCCAAGCGTACAGCGCAATTAAGGGCTTGGGGCAGAGCTTGTAAATCCGCCGGTTGGCGTCAGCTTTCATTTCGACTAAACCGGCATCACTAAGCACACGTAATTGTTTGGAGGCTTGGGGCTGGTTCAGGCCCAGACTGTGGGCAATCTCTCCCACAGATAGTGGACCCGTGCGTAACAGCTCGACGATATGCAGCCTATTCGGTTCGGCAAGAGCGCTAAAGATCGTCTCATTCATAATTTTAACCTACTCAAAAGATAGGATGTACATAGGTCAGCTCTGCATTTCAGCCAATAGATCAGGCAGATTGTTGTCCAATGTCATTGACAGCCCTTCAATCATCCCCATTTGAATTGTTGCCTGAAGCGCCTCTGCAGATTCAAACCGGTAGGAAATACTAAGCTTGGTGCTGCCATCAACTTCTCTGAATACCACAGTAGCATGCTGCTCAGGAACAAAATTAGTCGGGTTTCCTAGTTCATCTGAGAATGTGCTTGTATAAGCCAAGCTGTCCGGACTGTTAATTTCTTCATAAATGGCTAAAGCCCAATGTCGCTCACCTTCAGGTGATTGCATGCAATAATGCCATTTGCCACCTACACGAAGATTAATGTTACAGATCGGAATGGTATAAGGCCTAGGTGCCCACCATTTGGCTAAATGCTCGGGTTCGGTGAAAGCCGTAAAAACAAGCGCTTTCGGTGCTTTAAATACTCTTTCCAGTAAAAACTCACGTTCATTGATAACCGGTGCCTTACTGTTGGATGATTGTTGAGTTGTCATTTTAACTCCTCCTGAAACGATATTTTATTTGTTGATCTGAATATACATCAAATAGAATATTCCTGTCAAGGAATGTTGTTTATTTGCTCTATCCTAATGTTCTATTCAGATTTGTGCCTTTTTCGATGAGGACTCTGTGCGTCTTTGGACGTTGGAATGATATGGATAAACTAAGAAACTTAGTGCAAAACGTTACTGTTGAGAAAAAGACCCTTCGGAGTCTTTTTTTCTATTGTTTTATAATAAAGTTGTTTAATTCATAATAAAGTTTTTTCATTTTTCCATTATGACGCTGAACTAACAGGCAGATTTGTTCAATATACTTGTTAAAATATAGTATAATTTGGAATATAAGTACTCACGTAATTACAATCAACTGAAGTTCGTTAACTTCACCTTTGAATTTGTGAAGCCAATAAGATTTAACGCACAGCTCTTGGGAATGGTGAAGCATTCATGAAAAGGTTTTTGATAATTACAGTTGGTAAAACACATAGTGGTAAAACTAAAGAATTAGAACAGCAATTACACAACTCACTTGTGATTGACCAGGATAATCATGCGGAATTTATCAACACCTATTACAAAACCTTAATGCCAGAACAAGGTCCTTATACTTTCAAGTATGCCGTCACTCAAACAATTGTAAATTATGCGGTAAATCAGACTGATTTTCATCTTATTCTTTGCAACTCAAATCGCCATCGCAAAAATCGTTTGGATCTTCTCGAAAAATTTCATAATCAAGGTTTTATCAGTATTCTTGTAAATTTTGATATTCCAGATTGTGTTCTTATGGAGCGCATCGCTAAAAGTCAGCGCAGCACGACAGTTATTAGGGGTGCTTCAAATTTTGAAGAAGTACTAATTCTACAACAGGCTGAGTCTCAAGATGACAATGTGATAGCACCAGCAGAAGGCGAAGCTGACTATTCATTTGTAATCAAGGACAGTAATGAGGTTCAGTCTATCAATCAAGAAATTACGAATATCGCTCAAAGCTTATGAGTGGTCTTTTTCAACTATCGGTAACGAGAGCTGAATATACAGCCATAACAGGGTACTGCCGATTTAATGTTGTAGCATGTTCCGCTAACAGAGCAGGATAGTTCAGGAGTATGCTCTGAAGCAGCTCCTTTTTCATTGATTTAAGTAAGAGGAAAACCATGCAATACAAGCGAATAACTAGGGACAGATCAACACAAAGTCCTGTTGGGAGACTTATATGACGAAATTCTATTTAATTAGGCATGGAGAACCGAATTGGGGACTCAAAGATACAAAGAAACTAATGGCAGCACTTAGGGATTTTGTTCCTTTAACTGAAATCGGAATAAAACAAGTTGAACAAGTATCCCAGTTAAATGATTTCTCAACTTGCGATATCATCATTTCCTCACCCTATACAAGATCCCTTCAAACTGCTGCCATTATCAATCGTTCGTACAGCCTTCCACTACAAGTTGAGTTTGACTTACATGAATGGACTCCTGATAATTGGACAGCAGAATCAGTGGAAGAAATAACCCTTTTATGGCAGGATTATATGGACAACAATGGGGTACACCCAGAAAATGAGACGAGAATATGGGAAAGCAAGGAAAGTGTCCGTAATAGAGTAGTAAATGTATTGGAGAAATATCAAGCTTATAACAAAGTAATAGTAGTTTGCCATGGAATGGTTATTGCCACCTTACTTGATCTCACATCTGAGGAAATTCCATATTGCGGAGTATATGATTTTTCTTTAGCAGGGGGTGTGAGATGACAAATTTGGATGATGGAATGCATAAAAAAGCTGAGAATGAACTCAAAGAAATTAACAAATATAATCAAAACGGAGGTTAAGCTTGAACATCTATATAGTAAGACACTGTAAAGCAGAAGGACAGTCATTAGATGCAAATCTTACCGATGAAGGATACCTACAAGCTGATAGACTTGCCACATTTCTATTTGACAAAAAAATTGAGATGATTATTTGTAGTCCTTTTGCTAGGGCAAATCAATCTATTCTCCCTCTGGCAGAGAAATTGATGATTGAAGTGGATACAGAAGAACGCTTATCTGAAAGAATATTATGTACTGTAGATCATCCTAACTGGCGAGAAATGCTTCATAATACCTTTATTGATTTTGAACTGTGCTATGAAGGCGGGGAATCAAGTAGATCCGCAATGAATCGTGTAGTATCAGTTATCAACGATCTAAAATATAGTCAATTTAACAATGTAGTTATAACTACTCATGGAAATTTAATGTCTTTATTACTTAAGTATTACGATAATAAACGGTTCGGATTTAAAGAATGGGAAGCATTATCTAATCCTGATGTGTACCATCTATCTATTGATGGCATATCATCGAATATAAGAAGGATTTGGACTGACAATCCACTATAGTTTATTGAACGGATACTTTAGCTCAGGATCTACTTTGTTGCGGCTCCTTTTTGCTTACTGAAGTAACGGACAGCATAGTTTAACTATAATCGTACTCCACCATAGGGGTTATGATACAATTATGTAAAAAAATACTTGGGAGCTGCTTGATGAACTCGATTATACAATCCAACAAATGAAATACGCAGACGTTGAAATGGT
The DNA here is from genome assembly GCF_009728935.1 of Paenibacillus psychroresistens. GTDB lineage: Bacteria > Bacillota > Bacilli > Paenibacillales > NBRC-103111 > Paenibacillus_AC > Paenibacillus_AC psychroresistens. The sequence goes on from NZ_CP034235.1 coordinate 3,742,298, forward strand.
ATTCCAGTCTCTTGATGATGCCCAAATTGGAAAACCCCGAGAATACATAAAGAGGTGCTGGGAAGAAAACAAAACCGGAGAGCGGATTACGCTAATAGCTTTATATGGCGACAGGTTTGCTGGGTGGTTACATCTTTTATCGAAATCAAACTATTCATTTTTTGTTGAACAGGGGATCCCAGAAATAAATAATTTTGATGTAGTTCCCACATTACGTCGACATGGTATCGGTAATGCATTAATGGATGCTATTGAACAAATAGCATTTGAAAAATACGGAATCGTTGGCTAGGTGTAGGACTATATTACGATTATGGGAACGCACAACGACTTTATGCTAAGCGTGGTTATGTCCCCGACGGAAGAGGAATGATGTATCTAGATCAGCTGGCGGAACCCGGCAGTAATGTATTAGTTGGTCACGATTTGGCGTTGTATTTAATAAAAGAGCCACCATCAAATTCGTGAAGATAGGTTGCTACTCTAACGGAGTACGATAATGGAGGAACTTCATATACAGGTTCCTCTTTTCTATTGAAGTAACGGGCAGTTTAATGCAATTTTAAGTGTTATAATATGGGAAAAAAGACAATCAAGAACGGAGTGAACACTTGGACCATGAAGGAGAAGTTATCTGGGGAATATTTGTTTCAGAAGATACTAGATGCCTTCCAAACTTTTTTCCCATTGCATTCTATGAGACTCGTGAAAAGGCAATAGAAGTAATTCAAACGTTACCAAAAGATATGAATTACGATTTGCTTAAACTGCCATTGAACTGTAATTTTGCTTATTTTCATAAAAAAAGCGGTAGGTTAGTAGGTATGGATGGTATACACCATGAGCACTTTCATTTTAAGGGTGAACATGAACGTGATAATTAAACTCTGAACTAGTGGTGAACGATTACTTACGGGTAGATTTGTTTAATAGCATTGTCATGATTATAAGGTGGTGGTTAGGTTGGTATCGTATACTAGGAAGCATCAGGACATTGTTATTAGAGGTGTAGATGCAATCGGTGAAATCTTAAAAAGTGCTAATGCTGTTGAAAAAAGAAGTATATTATTTTGCTTAGATAAATACCTAGACCCTTATTTTTGGTACAACTTGCCATATTTCGATGAGATAATAGTTCTTTTAGAAAAACACTTGTTTGAAAAACATGACAAGGAAGTTAAAGAAGATATTTTGCAATTACTTACCGATTATTAAAAGGATTCGTTAGATTATTTGGCAGAAAGAATTGAATTACTAGAATTTGAACTGCTCGCAGATGCAATTTATGCTTTAGGCTCTACTTTTAATTTAAAGTATGTTCCAATTTTTATCAGATATGAAAATCATGAACATCTTAATGTACGAAATGTAGCAAAAGAAGCATTGTTGGAGTTATCAAAATCTAATCGTGACACAAAAGAATAATAAAGTTTCTTATGTTATGTTAAAGCCCATATATAGTAAATGATGATTGAACTAACTGGTAACGTTTGTCTAATAAGCGGTGCTTTGGAAGCCATTTTTGGTTTTCTCTGAACGGGCAGGTTTGAAATTACTATGGAAGTGGTGTTTTTTTGGAGCATTTATATATATCCATTGGGTTCTTACTTGTTGGTGCAATACTTTATAAAATAACGGATTATCCAAGCATTATTTATTTGGGATTTTCATTTTGGTGGGCAGGATGGGCTTGGTTGGTATCATGGATTATTATATTACTATTCGATGTCGATTTTTCTAAGTTATTAGGTTTGAGTGTTCTTACAGCATTGATGGCTATTTTTTATGGAGTTAAAGCAATCTTAAAGCACTTAAAAAATAATAATTAAGCACTTTGTAGATTCAGTCTTACACTGTCTTCACGCATCGGTGCACTCGCCCCTTGGTCGATCAATCATTACGCTTATGGAAATGATAGTTGAATATGAACACAAAGGACTTATAGGAGAATAGAAATGACAATAAACAAGAAGAGTTCTCGAAAAATTGTAATAAGTGATGAACATTTTGTTTGGACTGTTTCTCCTGGAAGTGGATATATCATCATGATAGCAGAGCTTGAATCCTATAATGGGAGACGGCTTGAAGTGTATATCGAATCAGATATAGATAGCCTCTGGGTGAACTTTCCTAATACGGAACATTTGAACTTAAAAATTTTAAGACCTAAAGATTTAGAGTTTTTTATCAAGCAGTCACTTGAACAAGATTGGAACCCTAAAGAAAAGGGAGCACCCTTAGTTTTTAAATTCGACGGTAAACAACTCACGAAAAGGCTGAACTAACGGAAACTATAACGTAGGAGATTGCTATGCAGCAGCTCCTCTTTTCTATTGCAGTAACGGGCAGTTAGCTCGATAACTCATTGCGGAAACCGAAATAGATTCCTGTAACAAACTTGAAACTCAAACGTCTAATTGGTTGATTAATGAATGGATTCATGAATTGAGGAGAGTTTATAAGAATGAAAAAGTATATTGCAATTTTTTTTGTTATTATATTGTTACTATGGGGATTTTTATTGAAAATGAGTAGAGATGAAAATGAGTTTACTCCTTTGGTTAACCGATTTTACAGTGATTTTATCAATAAAGATTATCAAACAATGTACACCTATTTTGACAACATTAAGTCAATTCCAGATTATGAAAAATTACCTTCGGAAACAAAGATGGGGATTATTGCCCAAAGCCTGCTAAACGATCGCCATTGGTATGGAAGTATCCAAGAATACAAGCAATTGGAATCGCGATGGAGAGGATTTGGAGTTAGAAAAGTAACCATTAAATTGTTAGTTAATGCGGAAAATAATAAGGTTAAACAATATGAGGATAACCTTATCCTTGTGAAAAAGAACGGAAATTGGAAAATTAAAGAATATCGTTCGGGTTCACCTTGGCAAACTAAGGTTATGCCATAAGCTAACCGCTAACGGATAACGATAGCGGAGGAGTTTGCTATGCGGCAGCTCCTTTTTTCTATTGAAGTAACGGGCAGCGTTCGACAAGTTCTGCTATAAGCGCACCATCGCGTGAAAAGCAGGAGATTAAATCAAATAATCTTAACTTTACAACCGAGGATGGGAATGACGGAACCATGTATCCTGAAACCATCCCGCCAATACTCCTGCATGCGTCATGGCTAACAGGTCATGGGGTTTGAAGATCAGGTAGATTCGGCAGAACGAAGGCTAGAGCCAATTCAAGGTATGCTAACGGATATGCCGCGCGGCTGAAAAACTGGATATGGTGAGTATGGTTCCGTGTAAGGAACTGACGAACAACCGAATGTACAGGTCTAAAGTTACAGCATAAGGAAACTTATGTACCATCCTACGATGGGGTGAGCGGCGTAAAGTAAAAATCTGCCCTCTGAAATACGCTATGCCTAACGATGGCGGCATCAAACTCACAGGCCTACAGGAAGCACCTAAGTTCAGAAGAGAAAGCTAAGTTGTAAGGTACTTGGAAAACAAGGGACGTCGCAACAAGGGCTGTTACCCAAGACGGTTGCAATAAGGTGAGAACCGAAATGCATTTATCCTTGTGAGGGTAGGGGCACGACTGATGAATCTCCTGTAATGGAAGTGGAGGAACAGCCCCAAGTCTAATAGTAAAGAACGATCATTTTCCAAACGTGAATTGCACCGGTCGGGTAAGAACGTGGGAACATCACCTCAAAAGGAGAGGATGCCACAGTGCAAGCTTTGCGAAATTGGGAGTACTACGGCATGACGGAATCTTTTACGGATTTATATGAGAGAGCCTGCAAGCGCGAATCCTTTTCAGACCTTTACGATTTGATTACATCTAGAGAAAATATTCGGCTTGCGTATCGAACAATGAAATCCAATAAAGGATCAAAGACGCCAGGAACAGATGGGAAAACCATCACAGACATTGAAAAGGTGTCCGAAGATGAACTAGTAAAAGAAATTCAAAACAATCTAAAGTGTTATCGCCCTAAGAAAGTCAGACGGAAACTCATAGAAAAAGACAATGGCAAATGGCGACCGCTCGGAATTCCTTGTATACTGGATCGAATCATTCAGCAATGCTTTAAGCAAGTCTTAGAAGCCATAGCAGAAGCTCATTTCTACAAACATAGTTATGGTTTCAGACCCCTACGGTCAACACACCATGCAATGGCAAGAGTGCAATTTCTCGTGAATCGAGCACAGATGCATTATGTGGTAGATATTGACATTTTAGGTTTCTTCGACAATGTGAATCACACTCTACTGATGAAACAATTATGGAACATGGGGATTCAGGATAGAAAAGTGTTATCATGCATCTCCAAGATGCTGAAAGCTGAAATCGATGGAGAAGGAATACCTACCCGGGGCGTGCCGCAAGGGGGTCTGTTGTCGACATTACTTTCAAATATCGTTCTCAACGACTTGGATCATTGGGTGGCTGGTCAATGGGAGTTCTTCCCTCTGACTCAACCTCATAAAACAAGAAGCAGTGAATTGTATTGGAAAAACCGTACTTCCCTTAAAGAAGGATACATGGTGCGTTACGCAGATGACTTCAAAGTCATCTGCAGAGACTACAAGACCGCCTACAAGTGGTACCATGCTGTCGTGTCTTATCTAAAACACCGTCTAAAACTGGACGTTTCGCCTGAAAAATCGCAAGTTGTAAATCTGCGAAAGCGAGAATCTGAATTTCTAGGTTTCACGATCCGAGCGAATAAAAAGGGAAAAATTAGAGTCGCGCATACAGGTATTAAAGCCAATAAAATACAGAAGCTCAAGATGGAAGCTAAAAAACGCCTTCAAAAACTGAGAACTTCTCCAACGGCTCAAAATGCAATACTCTTCAATAGCTTTGTTTTGGGAATCCATAACTACTTTAATCGGGCAACTCATGTTAGTGTTGCGTTCTCACGTCTTGCCTATGACTTGCGAACCTTCATGTATAATTGTCTTAATCAAATCGGGAAATATGAACATCCTGCTAACCCACCGCCTTCCTACGGCAAATTCTATAGTTTGGGTTACAGAACGTTCAAAGTAGCTAATGTCTATTTATATCCGCTTGCCAATGTGAAAACAAAGAACACCATGGGTTTCAGTCAAGATCTTTCACTTTATACAACGGCAGGAAGGGAAGAAATACACAAAAAGCTTCGTCCGGATATACGTCAAGAAATTCTTTCTTTGATGGAATCTAGCATCCCGAACCAAAGTGTGGAATACATGGATAACCGGATAAGCAGGTACAGCATGAAGAGGGGGAAATGCGAAATTACAGGGATGTATCTCTTCGCATCGGACGTCTACTGCCACCACTTCATCCCATTATATCTCGGTGGAAGCGACAAATTCAATAACATACGCATCCTCCACAGAGAGGTATATGAACTTATCCACCTCACACACAAAGAGACGATTGAAGCACTCATAAATAGACTAGGCATCACAGACTTGATGAAAATTAAAGTCAACCAATATCGTAAGATATACGGACAAGAACCAGTCTAATAATCCCAGATCTATGAGTAACGAGGAACTTATGATCTAGTACATTCTGTTAGAGGGAGCGCCGGATGCCGGGAAACTGGCACGTCCGGTGTGGAGCAGGGGAAAAGCTGGAGATCACATCAAAGGCTTACCTATTGCTGACATTACCGTAACATTCGTACTATGTTTAGCGTCTTAATTTATAGGATATTTGCTATTCCAACGAAGGAGGGAAATGCGTGAGAATAGTTATGATTATTTTTTTATTAATGTGTGTCATAACAGCTGGGTGCACAAAGGATGAAATATTAATTACGTCAGAACAGATTAAAGCTTCATTTGAGACGTATGATATTCAATTGTCAGAGCCAAAAGGATTAAATCCAGGAAATGTATTTTTAATGGACTTGAATAATGGCACACCTGAAACTTATACAATTAATGAAAATCAGTTAATCAGCATTTATGTCTATTCCTCAAACAAAGAGGTTAAAAAAGGATTAAAGGATTTTGAAGATAAGACAGCAACGGCAAGTGTGGTAATTCACAGCAAATACGAAATAGCGAATGCATTACTTTTCTATGTTAAGGAAGACGCATTTAAAGATGAACGCGTGGAAGAAATTGTGAAGGGATTACTTGTGACGAAGTGACAAGGTTTTACAACAGTTTCATTACGAACGGATACGATAGTTGAACACCGAAAGGGCTGCCAAGTGGTGCCAAGTGGTAGCCTTTCATTACGCTAACTGGCAGTATAGTCACAAGTTTAGGGTAAATAAAAGCCCAGGCAAACGAGAAGCCTGGGCTTTCTAAAGGATACAAATGGACTAGTTCAACTTTAACGGCATTACTTTTGAACAGTAAACCATATGTCAGTACGCTGGCCCGTTTCAACGAGTCTAGTCTTCTTGAGTATTATCTGCATGCCTTCAAGGTGCTCGAAAAGCCGCTGCCCCTCACCTAGCAAGATAGGCATAATGCCAATTTCCAATACATCCACGAGACCGGCCTTTAACAAATGCAGGCCAACGTTCGGGCCGCCCACTACCGTGACGTCTTTTTCTCCAGCGGCTTGTTTGGCTTGCTGAATAGCAGCTTCGACAGTATCAACGAATGTAAAACTTATAAGGCCATTTTCTTTTGGTTTTCTCTCTGGCGCTTGCCCAGTGATGACAAAAATTGGTACCTGAAACTCATAGGCATCGGCGTAGGAATCAGGATCACTGGCCATTTCAAAGGTTCTGCGCCCCATAACTACCGCTCCGGTTGTGCGGATCGACTCTTGCATCAGGTCGGTTTGGTCAAGCTCCTTCAGATCAGGATAGAGCAAGGTGACACTGCCATTCACGTCATTAATGAATCCATCAAGTGACATTGTCATACCAAAGATTACTTTTGTCATAATGACCTCCAATTTATTCAGATATCTCTTACTATAATAACATGGCAACCGGCTGAACACCCTTATGCTGGACGCTACACCTCTTAACGAAATGATCTCATAGAATTGCTAGATATTGCTCTTGTTTGCTCCATTTTTCACGGTTTACACCTTAATATGTTTAGGCTGTACGAGATTTTTCTTCAATGCTTCGATATATTCATAGGGTGATAGGTCATAAATACTCCCATGGATCCGTTGTTGATTGTAATCTTTTATGAATTGAGAAACGATCTCATAGACCTGTGGATACGTTTCAAATTCATGGCGTTGGTAGCATTCCGCTTCCAAAATAGAATGAAATGATTCAATGTGAGCATTTTTATTTGGTGTTCTAGGCGGAATCCGCTCATGAATCATTTGAAAGTTCTCGCATGCATCTTCAAACAGTTGGCTGATGAATTGTGGACCATTATCGGAGCGTATAAAAGGTTTCTCTTCCTGTGGTTTCCCGAATAATTGACGCTTCATAAGGGCCTCCTGAGTGATCTGAACCAGATGTTTAGCCTCACAGGTTAAGCCAAGATGATACGAAATAATGGCACGATCAAACACGTCTATAATGCTCATTATGAAGAAGAAACGGTACTCGCCAGCAATCCATCCGTACTTAATATCGGTCTCCCACAATTGATTGGAGCCGGTGATTAAACGGTTGTTAGCAAGTCTTCTTGGATGCTTATTCTTTAACTTACGCTGTGGACGTAGGACGTTCATAGACTTACATAGCCTATAGACTTTCTTCTTGTTAATCACAAGTTTGTGGCGTCTTCTAAGAAGCACAGTGAGCTTGCGGTAGCCGTAGGCTGCTCCCTCACCCGCTATGAATTCCATCAGCCATTCTGTGATCTCTTCATCACTTACGGGCTTGCCATCTGCTGTATAAGATAAACCAGGTGCGGGGCGACCGACCCTGTGGATAGGTTTTAATTCCGCTTTATTCACATGTGCATAATACGTCGAGCGTTCGACTTCCACCACACGGAGCACTAAGGTAATACAATGCCCTTGGACAATATATTTGTGGGCAATCTCTATTTTATCCGCAAGTTTGGGTTCGTTTTTTTTAGTAGGTCTTTGAGAATTTCTCTTTCCAGAGCTTGTTCCGCTAGTAGCTTCTTCAGCTTTTCATTCTCATGCTCTAACTGTTTATAATCATCAGGGGTAGGTATAAACTGGGCTTGTCTTTTGCTAGCACCATCTAACTTATCCACATCCTTACGATTTAATTCTTTTGCCCATCGCATGACCATCTTGGGATCCAGTTCGTGCTGCCTGGCTACTGCTGTAAAGTTCCCAATCTCTTTCCCTTTTCGAATGATATCCATCTTAAAATTAAGATCATACTGTACTCGCTTCATAACGTTCCCCTCCGTCTAATATAATTATATTTGATTAAGGGGTGTACTGTCCAAGTCTCCTAGGGGGCTAAATAGGTACTTATATCCAGATGGATAGCTTTAGTTTAACAAAAGATAAGATGATGCAACTAGCTAAATCAATGGACTGAGAGTACATCTCACTTTTTCCTTATGTGATTCGATTTGTGTTAGGTAACGGGTACGATAATGGAGGGGCTAGCTTTACTGCGGCTCCTTTTTTATTTGTTAAACTCTCTGGCAGGATAGTTCCAATATGTAGTATGTTAATATAAGGGATTTGAATAAGGGGGGACAATGTTGAGGGGAATAAAGCATCCAGTTAAGAGTCCATCAAGGATTAGAACCATTATAGGCATGATTGTTATTATATTGAGCCAATTTATTCTTGTATTGAGATCATGGGATCAGAGAGGTGTATTCTACGCTTCGTTAACAGCGGTTCTTCTATGTTTAGCTGTACTGTTACTCGCATTGTACAGAACATTTTTCAAGAAACCAACCGAGTTATGCCTATCCAGTGAGCGAATCATATTAAATGGGAATATAATTAATTCGAGGGATATTAAAGTGATTATGATCGGGGGGTACTTTAAACCTGTTATCGGGATATTACCTTACAGGAAGAAAATCGTCCCAGTGGATATGACATTTAGGTATTCAAAGGATGAAGATAGAGGTATTTCGGATTTAAAGAGTTGGGCAAAAATGAACAATGTAAAGATGGTCAATAAATCGTTTCAAACGTTGATATAAATGTATTCCTAGCACTATTCGGTACGGTCATTATCTTATTCAGAAGATGGGCTTAACTAGGATGACATACTTGTTTGTTACGAACGGGTACGTTAGAGTAATAAATTACCATAACAGGTTAAGCAAGAGGAGGCGGTGAAAGTAGTTATGCCAGCGACAATTAAATCATCATTTCTTGGAAAATTACTTGCATATGCATTATGCTTTCTTATCATCATTTCACTTGGAATAAATGCATATCAATACAAAATGCTTATTTCCGAAAGAAAAAACGATATAAATATGTCTGAAGATTTCATGAGCAATCATGCAGCAACCTTTTCAAATGTCTTTTATAATCCCGAAAATATTGCTATTATGGAATACATTAATAATCCAGATAAGCTAAGTGTAATAATTGAAGGAGTTCAACTTGCCGAATCTTATTATATGGCAGCTTCGAAATTCCAAGCAATTGCACTGAGCGGTAAAAGCATTATGCAATCAGGGGTATTACTCAATGATTACCTAAATGAGCTTCGTTCATATCGAACCTATCTTGAAAGTAATTCCAAAGAACCTTACGGAAATATTAAACAAGTTGCGATTGTTATCAAAGACCTCCAAACGATTTCAAATTGGTTAATGGAAAAATATAAAAATAAAGAGTTAAAAGTATATACGGACGAAAATTTTTATAAGGAGGTTTACCCGAAACTTGAAAGTGATGTGAAAAGTTATCGGTTTACATTTAGTAGCGAGGATTGAATTACTAAATATTTGAACAGCAATTCAAAATTAATTCGTTACAAACGAGTATGAGAGCTTAATAATTGACTATAACAGGTTACCGCTGTTTTAATCTCGGTAGCCTGTTTCGCAAATAGGCAGTAGAGTGTGGTTCTAGTCTCACTCGTTAGGTAGTTTTTCTGAGAGAAGGTAAATAGGAAAACATATAGAAACTAAATATGGTAACGTCAATTTACTGAAGGGGAGTGTAAAAGTGGAAATGAAGCTGTTAAATAATGATTGGAATGATTTCAATAATGACATCTCTTGGTTTATTAACCCAATTGATAAAATCACCTTATCTGAGACGTACCACGGGATAGAATTCTTTAAATTTTCTGAATCTTTCATAAGTATCTACCCAGTTTTAAGCGAATTGTTACTGAAAGCACGAGTAACTAACATTCAGGTTAACAATAAGTCCTATCAGTTATTAGGCTGGTCTGACTTTGAAGGAAATTCATTCGGCTGGTTAGCAAAACCACCTACTTTTGAAATTAACAAACCATTATGCAATGAACATAAAATACTTCTATCAAATTTCGGAGGAATTACGGAAAGATGGAACGAGACTGAAATAAGCTGGCTTTTGAATTTAAACTCAGCACTAACTCTTGAAGATGCAGAAGAGGGGTTTCAAGGATGGCAAGATTACATCGCAGATATGTGCAATGGTGAGGGTTTTGAAAGTTATATCACTCCAAACGATTACATAGCGTTCGCCTTCGAGGCGAATGGTAATATTACTTTATACCATAAAGACAACTCATCAATAATTATGCTTGCTCATGATCATTGTTTTGAGCATATAATACCTCTAGAAGGCTATCCCGAATATACCATTTACAGAATTAATGAATGCCCAAACTTTGTTTCTTGGGTAGAACAAATTGCTATACAAGAAATACACAGATTAATTGGATAACTCAAAAACGAAAGCATATAGAATAGATGGATATGAATTTTCAACTAACGGCTTACGATAATTGAATAAATTCACGTCATGTTTCGCAGAAGTCTATTCTATACGTTACCCATATACACCCCCCAACGAGAGCACTGCAAAACGAATACAATATTTGTAAAATGGAACCCAGTACTTTATAGGTGCTGGGTTTTCTGCATTTTGGTATAATAAAAGAAAAAAAGAAAGAGTGAGAAAGCATGCTACACTCTGCCAAACAATTAACCGCCTCATTTCATGCGGAATTATATAAACTCATACCCGAAAGCCATTTGCTTCGTAAGATTCATGAAGTTGTGGATTTTTCGTTTGTCCATGAACTTGTGCGATTCTCCTATTGCGAATATTATGGAAGACCCGCAAATGAACCTGAATTGTTGTTTCGTCTATTGTTTCTGCAGATTCTCTATGGATTATCTGACGAAAGAATGATACAAGATGCACAAGTGAATCTAGCTTACAAATGGTTCGTGGGCTTGAACCCCGAGGAAGCCCTTCCAGATGCCTCGCAGCTTTCTCGGTTTCGCAATCATCGTTTAGGCGCAAGTCAAATCGACGAATTGTTGAAGGTAATAGTAAAACAATGTATTGAAAAAGGATTGATTAAATCCAAGGCGTTAATCTTGGATTCTACGCATTCTCTAGCAGCGAGTCAAAAGCAAAGAGCCTTAGATGTTTTGCGAGATGCGGCGAAGCGACTCTTACGAACCGTCGTTAAAAAACATCCCAAGCTTGAAAAAAAATTACCTAGACAACCCGAGCTTAAAAAAGATCAAGCTGATGCTGAAAAGGTGATGCTACATTATTTGGCTCAACTTGGTGAATCGGTCGAAATGTTACTTCCTGATCATGAGGGTGCTATTTCAGAGAAACTGCAGATCGCGAAGCAAATTGTTGAAGATGAGCGTCTACTTGCAAACAAAGGGATTATGTCCGCCATTGACCCAGAAGCGCGATTCGGATGGAAGAGCAACACAAAATCTTTTTTTGGTTACAAGAACCATATTGCAATGACTGAAGAGGAAATTATTACAGCCGTTGAAGTGACGGGTGGCAGTAGTGATGATGGAAAGCAATTACCGAATTTGCTCAAACAATCTTTAGAATTGGGCTTGGAAGTGAAAGAAATCCTCGGAGATACCGCTTATTCTGGAAAAGATAATTTAGCTAAATTGAAAGCACACGAAATCCAAGCCATTATTCCTCTAAACCCAATCGTACATAATGGAGGTTTGAAGCAAGAAGGGTTTGAGTATAACAAAGATGCGGACTTCGTTCTTTGTCCGGCTGGAGAACACAGTATTCGAAAAGCGCTTCAGGGAAGTAAAACGTCTGGAAACAGCCGGTCGTTGGTATTCTACTTTAATGTAGAAAAGTGCAAGACATGCCCACTCCGAGAAGGGTGTTACAAACCTGAATCCAAGAGTAAGACGTATTCGATTCGAATCATTGTCGAGCAATTTAAGGATCACATGGCATTCGAGAAGAGTGAGTCATTTAATAAACGAATGAAACGGCGACCAATTATTGAACACAAAAATGCCGAATTAAAAAGACATCATGGGCTGGCCAAGGCGAAATACCGTGGTCTCTTTCGCATGCGAATGCAAACACTCCTCACTATATTTGTAGTAAACGTCAAGCGAATGATAAAGCTAATGGACAAAATGCAGCCAACCTCTTGAAGAGGATAGCTGCATTTTTTGGATAGAATCTCAGTTTTCTTGTATAAATTTAATTCCATACTTCTAAAAAAGCTAAATACGTGCTTTTTGCAGTGCTCTCCCAACGGGGTTATTTTTTTTTGCCCGAAATTCCCAATGTTACCGCGATCATAATTTAATGAAGCGGTGCGGTAATATTTGTGGAAAACTGGTAACATTAAGATATAATTGGGATATTAATTCCCTAATTATGGTAGTATGAATTGTAGTCATTTAGGCTCTAAAATAAGGAGGTGTGCAAAATGTTTAGAATAGGTTTATCTATTATGTATTTATGTTGGATTGTAATTCTTTACATTGAAGTAAACAAACTTTATGAATTATCACATTCCGTTCATACCATCGATGATACTATTTATAGTTTATCACTAATTGTTGTGACATTAGTTGTAGGAGCAGTTGGTATACTAATTGCTTCGGGATATGACAAAACCAAGAAAATGCATTGATTTATATCTACTAAATAAAATGGAAAGATGTGAATATATTGAATTTTGTGGATCCACAAATTGAGGATGCTATAAGAAAAAGAGACATAAATGTAGTTAGATCATTAATTACTGAAGGGCGAGTGGATATAAATACAAAGCTCGTTGGTAACACTTACCTTAGTATGGCATGGACTGATTTTCAAGATTATGATTTTGAAATCGTTAAACTGTTGTTAGATCATGGTGCTGATTTAAATGACTCGAAATACCCTTCAATTACCGATGCCGCTTACCGGGGAAAGATTGAGGAGATTCAATATGTCCTTGATCGTGGAGCCAATATTAATGCTGTTAACCATCTAGGTAATTCGGCTCTCTCTATAAGTAATATTGAAGTAATCAAATTTTTATTAGGATCTGGGATAGATGTAGAAATTCACGGTGGGAAACCTTTACGAGGAGCTGCTTGGGATGGAAAAGAGGAAATTTTACAGCTTCTGTTTAAAGAAGGAGCAGATATAAATTACCACGGTTACGATCAAGTTCATTCTGACTGCCCAACCCCTTTGCAAGTCGCTGCCCAACGTGGTCATGTGCATATTGTGCATTTTTTATTGGAACTTGGAGCAGACCCTACAATTAAGGATAAATACGGTAACCGGCCATACACAGTAGCAAAACGATATAAACATCAAGAAATTATGGATCTGATAAAAACGTACGAACCGAGAGAACTACATGATTAGATATAAAAAAAGCGGGATTACCAACAGTAATACAGAAGGATCTGGGTGAATCACGAAAAAGAGTCCAACTCAAGGATTCCCGACATGTAAAATTTATTGAGTTTTGTGCAATTCAAGATGTAACAGAACTGGAGTTTGAAGGAGTTAAACTCCTTAATCTTCTAATAGAAATTGATGCATATGATTTTTTAGGTATGCTTGTTTGGATTCCATCAAAAAAATTACTTGGCAGCTACGATATAGAACATGCAACTCTAACGATCCTTCTGGATGCAACATGGAAAAAATTTCTTAAACATCCCGCAATTTATATTGATGGAGTACTTGATGGTGAATATGACATAGAGGTTGAAGATTAACTTTGATAAAAAATAGATAAACATAAAGTGTATATTTTGATCGTACGTCTCAAACATAAGAAGGAAAATTATATGAAGTATAAATTTTGGTATTTTGTCTGTTTAGCCTGTATTTTGATTGGATTTGTTTCGATATTTACTTATGCTACATTTAAGGGGATCACATCAGCAAAAACAGCTAACCAATTGATTCAGCCACAAGAAGTTAATTCAGCAGAAGTGAAGTTGATTACAAAAGAAAATTTAAACAATTGGAATATAACTTTAATGCCAGATAGAGATTTCAATGCAGTTTTTACAGGGGCTGGGAAGGTTACAACATTAACACTTCATATGGATGGATTCCAGGTTAGTGGAGCAGGGACCGGAACACCATCCCCATCAATTCATGTTAAAGGTAGTGGCAAATTGCCTAATCAAAATGAAACGGTTGTAATAGAATTAGAATGGATTGAAGATGGACGTCAAATTAATGGTAAAGCTACATATCTAATAAACGTTCATTCAGCTAATGGAAGAAGTTGATGATTTGGTTACATGTTATTTGTTAATTGGGAAACCTCGCGTGGGTAAATCAACAGCAATAAAACTAATTATTAATCGAATTGGTCCTGAATATTTTGGTGGTTTTTACACAGAAGAAGTACGCAACTCGACGAATCGCATTGGATTTAATTGTGTAACTCTTAGTGGTGAGAGTCAACGTATTGCGAGTGTTGATAGTGAAAGCTTGGTAAGAGTAGGGCGATATGGAGTTGAAATAGATACTTTTGAGAATATTGCTTTAAAGGCAGTGAGGCTATCGTTAGATACGAAGAAGATTACAGTTATCGATGAAATTGGCTTCATGCAAATGTTATCCGTTCCCTTTCAAGAAATGATCCATGAAGCTGTTTCGAGCTCTCAACATATCATTCTAGGGACAATTTGCGTAGATAGACACCCTGAAATTGACAAGATAAAACAATTAACTGGCATAAAACTATATGCGATGAATGAAGAAAATCGTGACATGACAACAGAAGTAATAGCAGATGAGATTCTAAAGTTATGTCATGAGTTAATTTAATCTACATTTTAGTTTGTTGAAGTAAAGGAAATGCATATGGAAGCTGAGCGCAAAAACTCAATTGGATCTTATGGAGATCGGATTGAGTTTTTTTGCTTATTGTTGATGACATTTAAAGACAACATATAGTCTTGTCTTATTATAAGAGGAGGACATAGAATGAAGGTATAAGTTGAATTTCAGTTAAGAGAGGAAAGTAAATAATGAAAACAATTGAGCAATTAGAGCTTGAGCTAGCGAAGCCTTCAGAGGCGTTAATTAAGGATTTAACCCAGATTGAAGGGGATATTATGCTTTTGGGTATTGGAGGTAAAATGGGTCCAAGCTTAGCAAGATTAGCAAAAAACGCCTTAAAGGAAGCAGGCATTAATAAAAAAATTTATGGAGCTTCACGTTTCTCTGATAAAGCGCTGCGGAATGAATTGGATAACGATGGTGTTGAAACGATCGCTGTCGATTTGCTTGATGATGCACAGCTGCAAAAATTGCCAGATGTGAGAAACGTGATCTATATGGCTGGAAATAAATTCGGGACAACAGGAAATGAGCATTTTACTTGGGCCATGAATGCTTATTTACCGGGGCGAGTGGCAGAGAAGTATAAGGATTCGCGCATTGTTGTTTTCTCAACGGGAAATGTGTATCCATTGACACCCGTTTTCAATGGCGGGGCTACTGAACAAACACCAACTGGGCCTGTCGGGGAATACGGACAATCCTGTTTAGGACGTGAACGAATTTTTGAGCATTTTGCCCACAAATATAAAATTCCAATGACTATATTTCGCTTAAATTATGCCGTAGATTTGCGTTATGGCGTGCTGCTTGAAATTGCTAAATCGGTTAAAGCAGGTAAAGCGGTTCAATTGGGTACTGGGCATGTGAATGTTATTTGGCAGGGGGATGCTAATGAGTGGGCAATCCGCTCCTTGAATGTTTGCCAGACACCTCCAACGGTATTGAATGTATCGGGTCCAGAAACCATCTCATTGCGCTGGGTTGCCGCATTATTCGCTAAACGATTTGGGCTAGAGCCTCAATATGAGGGAGTAGAATCGGCTACGGCTTTATTAAGCAATTGTTCGAAAGCTCATCAGCTTTTTGGTTATCCACGCGTATCCTTGCTGCAAATGATTGATTGGATAGCAGAGTGGGTAGCGGATGGCGGGGAAATGTGGAACAAACCTACTCATTTTGAGGAAAGAGAAGGTAAATACTAATGACAAACCTCAAAAGATTAAGTTCGGAATTAAATCGGGCACTGCACGAAGGATTAGTTATCCCAGCTCATCCACTTGCGCTGGATTCAGATCGTCAGCTTGATGCAGGTCGCCAGCGAGCGTTGACACGTTATTATATCGCTTCAGGAGCTGGAGGTATTGCCGTTGGCGTCCATACGACACAATTCTCTATTCGGGATAAAGCTATCGACTTATATGAAACTGTCTTACGATTAGCTGCTGAAGAGGTTCAAAAAGCGAAGCTAGATCGACCCTTTATTCAAGTAGCCGGGATTTGCGGCCCAACTGAACAAGCCGTTGCAGAGGCGATTTTAGCAGCTAAGCTAGGTTATGATGTTGGCTTAGTAAGCATGGGAGGACTACAGGATTTAACGGAAGCCCAGTTAATTAAGCGCGTTGAACAAATTGCAGAGCATATCCCGGTATTTGGTTTCTATCTCCAACCATCCGTGGGTGGAAGGATACTCAGCTTTGATTTTTGGAAGGCTTTTGCCGATATTCCAGGTGTTGTTGCGATTAAGATGGCGCCGTTCAATCGCTATCAAACCATTGATGTTGTACGTGCTGTATGCTACTCTAAACGGTGTGATGAAATTGCTTTATATACAGGAAATGATGATAATATTGTTAATGATTTGTTGACTACTTATCGGTTCAATATTGAAGGTAAATCAATAGAGAAAACGATTGTTGGTGGCTTGCTTGGACATTGGGCGGTATGGACTCAAAAAGCAGTTGAATTGCTGGAACAAATTAAATTAGTCCGCAACAACCAAGAAATCAGCAAAGATTGGTTAATGAAGAATATTGCTATTACAGACAGCAATGCAGCATTTTTCGATCCTTCGCATCACTATGAGGGATGTATTCCAGGGATTCATGAGGTATTGCGTCGACAAGGTTTATTAGCCGGACTTTGGTGCTTAGATCGAGAGGAAATACTTTCACCCGGTCAATTAGAAGAAATTGATCGAGTTTATGCAAGTTATCCGAGCTTAAACGATGATGCTTTTGTAAAGCTTCATTTGAATGAGTGGTTAAAATAGTAATTGGACAGTTGAGGAGGCTACCTATGCGTTTTAAAGATGTATTTTCGATTATTGGTCCCGCAATGATTGGCCCTTCCAGCTCACATACAGCAGGTGCGGTTCGCTTAGGACGAGTGGCTCGGCATATTCTAGCTGAAGTACCGCAAAAAGCCGAAATTACCTTTTACGGATCTTTTGCGGAAACCTATCAGGGGCATGGTACCGATTATGCTATCATTGGAGGCTTGCTTGATTATGAAACCTTCGATCAACGTATTGCAACTTCACTGGCAACAGCAGAACAAATGGGGATTGAGATTAGCTTCAAACGAGGCAAAGCTCTCGTCGCTCACCCAAATACCGTGTTAATGCATCTTACCTCGAAGACCCATGAGGTCAAAGTTGTCGGTTCCTCCATTGGGGGAGGTACAATAGAAATTAACCACATTAACAACTTTGATGTGAATTTCAGTGGGAGCTATCCAACGCTGCTAATTTTTCATCTGGATCGCCCAGGTATGGTTGCGGAGCTAGCCCAAATTCTACTTAAGAAAAATATCAATATTGCTTATATGGATATAGATCGTAAAGGGAGAAGTAGCGAGGCCCTTACAGCTCTCGAATTGGATAGCTCAATATCCACGGAGCTTATCGACGAGATAAGTCGCATTCCAAGTGTGACTAATGTGAGTAAGGTCGATATAACAGGAGGCGTTTCACAATGAGATTTAGTACCTTAGCACAGCTAACGGAAATATGTAATGCTGAGCATAAATCCATTTCTCAGGTTATGTTAGAAGAACAAGCAGCTGAAACGGGACATAGCCAGC
This sequence comes from Paenibacillus psychroresistens, assembly GCF_009728935.1. GTDB lineage: Bacteria > Bacillota > Bacilli > Paenibacillales > NBRC-103111 > Paenibacillus_AC > Paenibacillus_AC psychroresistens. Next base: position 3,760,507 of record NZ_CP034235.1, read on the forward strand.
AAAGCGAATTTCGCAAAATGGCTGAATATTATCAAATCATGAAACAAGCTGTTCATAAAGGTTTAACAGAAGACACTACTTCGCGAAGTGGCCTAACAGGGATGGATGCTCAAAGAATCATGACTTTCTTAGAGACGAATGAATCCTCCCTGGGAGCTGAAGCCTGTGAAACTATGGCATGTGCGCTTGCCGTTTCCGAGGTTAATGCTTCAATGGGGCGAATTATTGCTACGCCAACCGCTGGTTCCTGCGGGATAATTCCTGGCGTTTTTATTCGGACACAGAAGCGGTTTCAGTGGACGGATGACCATATGGTTAATGGCTTATTCTGTGCAGGGGCTATTGGATATGTAATTGCTAACAATTCATTCATTTCTGGAGCTGAAGGTGGTTGTCAAGCAGAGGTTGGTTCTGCAATTGGCATGGCGGCAGGAGCTTTAGTTGAGCTTCGTGGCGGAACACCTGAGCAAGCCATTCATGCTGTTGGCCTTGCACTGAAAAATTCCCTGGGTTTAATCTGTGATCCAGTTGGTGGATTGGTCGAAATCCCTTGCATAGTCCGCAATGGATTCGGTGCCGTTACCGCCTTGGCTGCAGCAGATATGGCTATGGCAGGTGTACTTAGCGTTATTCCTTCCGATGAGGTTGTACAGGTAATGCTCGAAGTTGGCAGTGCAATGCCAGCTAAACATCGCGAAACTGCTAAAGGCGGGCTGGCGCAAACTCCAACTGGCAAGAAAATTATGAAGCAGCTTTATCGGAATAATAAACAATAGGAGTTGAGTCTGCATGCTCGATCATACAGCGGAAACGACCTCGAACGAGAAGGGGATCACCATTGGCATAATCGGACCGCCAATGATGGTTAAAAACATCCAGAAAGCACTTAAGGGTTTCCCTTCTTTTTCGCCCATTGTTAAAGCTTATACGGATGAAGCTGAAGTTCCTAAATTAGCTAAGGAATTATGCGAAATAGCTGAAGTTCTGCTGTTTTCGGGGCTTCATCCCTATAAGATCGCTAAAGAACAAATGAATTTCCCCATTCCAGTGCATTACTTACCGCTAACTGGCATGGGGCTTTTTCGTGCATTGTTTCGGGTGCAGAAGTCTGAGGAACGGCTCATTTTCACGGTTGATTCATTGAGCAAAAAGCTAGTGGAGAAAACGTTTATTGAAATGGGCGCGGATTTACCTGCTATTGTTTGTTATGATGGTTCACCTAATCCTTCCACGGAAGAGCTTGTTAGCTTTCATCGCAAGCTTTATGCAAGTCATCGAGGCGGTATCGCGATAACGGGTATCAAATCGGTTGCAGATATGCTCACCAAGGAAGGGATTCCGAATGATTGGATTGTGCCCACTGAGCACGATATAATCGTCAGCCTTGAACGTGCGCTATTATCGACGGTGACTAGAAGAAGTAAAGAATCGCAAATTGTCGTTGGGATGATTAATGTCGACGAATTTGGCCGTTTGGTAGAGAAAAAGAAGTCGGAGCATGATATTCAACGGTTAAAGCTGGATATTTATCGAATGCTGATTGGTTATGTAGAGTCTTTGGAGGGTCATTTGACTCATCTTGGCGGGGACGATTATTTATTCTTTACGACTCGCGGTATTTTTGAACGAGAAACAGGTGGTTATAAATCAATACCTTTGGCTCATGAGCTAGAGAAGGCATTTCATCTTTCGCTGAGTATAGGAATTGGCTTTGGTCGCTCTGCTAGTGAAGCAGGGACTCATGCTCGAATGGCTTTACGAAATGCTAAAGAAGCAGGCGGCAATATCTGTTTTATTATTCGTGAGGATGGCAGTATGATTGGTCCCTTAGAGATGGCCGCAGCCAATGAAGTCGATTTATCGATGATTCCCATTGAATTAATAGAGCGAACGGAGAATAGTGGGATGACCCAGGTGTATCTCAGTAAAATGGCCGCATATATAACCCGACATGGGAAAACAGAATATACAGCAGATGAATTATCGACATGCTTAGGGGTTACTATTCGCAGTACACACCGATTATTAAGCAATTGGGTAGATGAAAAGCTGATCGATATTATCGGTGAAGAGAAACCTAGTGCCAAGGGAAGGCCTAAGCAAATCTACCGTTTAGCTTTTTTAAGTGAATTGATTCGTCGTTAAGTAATAATGTCGTATTTACCGTAATAGTTTGTCAGTTATGGCATGAGGTAATCTCAAGTATTTCATTATAATTAGGTTAATAGACAAGTCATTCAAATCTATTATAATGAGAAAAGAGGACCTGAAATGAAACAAGAATATGATGTAGCCGCCTACATTTGGCCGGCCTATACGGGTGACGAAAAGCGAACAAGAATGTTCTGGCCCGAGGGAATTGGCGAGTGGCAATCTGTTAAAAACTCCGTTAAAAAATTCCCCGAACATAACTGGCCAAGAAAACCGATATGGGGCTATGTTAACGAAGCGGATCCTTATGTCATGGAAATGCAGATAAATGCTGCAGCCGATCATGGCGTAAATGTTTTTATTTATGATTGGTATTGGTACGATAGGCGTCCTTTTCTCGAGAATTGTCTAAACGATGGCTACTTGAAAGCAAAGAATAATGACAGAGTTAAATTTTATCTAATGTGGGCTAACCATAATGTTAATAATACCTGGGATATTCGCAATTCCCATGAACCAGATAATATGATTTGGGATGCAGCCGTTGACCGTAAGGAATTTGAGATCATTGCTCATAGATTAATTGATAACTATTTCAAACATCCGTCTTATTATACAATTGAAGGCAAGCCTGTATTTATGATTTATGATCTTGCTAACCTGATTATAGGTTTAGGCGGTGCCAAGGAAACCAAAGATGCCTTTGAATGGTTCAGAGCTCAGGCTGTAATTGCTGGCTTGCCGGGACTTCATCTTCAGCTGACCAAGTGGGGTGAGGAGAATTTCAATCTTAGCGGTGTAGATGAAGGGGATAAGGCTACTTCAAACGAAATCGTTAAGTTTTTAGGCTTTGATAGTATGACCCATTATCAGTTTGTGCATTTTGTCGATATTGATCGTGACTATAACGATATTATGGTTGATGTTGTAGAAGAGTGGGCGAAGATTGAACAGGATCATGATATTCCCTATTTTCCTCATATCTCTGTGGGCTGGGACAATAATCCGCGATTCAAGGATTTGGTTTCAGGCATTGTGAAGAATAATACGCCGGAAAATGTCCAAAAGGCGTTTGCTCAAGCCAAGGAATATGCCGATGCACATCCAGGGCAGCCACCGCTAATAACCATCAACAGCTGGAATGAATGGACGGAAACTAGCTATCTTTTGCCGGATGATCTGTATGGTTATGGTTACTTAGAAGCGGTTAAGAAGACTTTCGTTAAATAAATTAGAGCTGAGGGGAGCGAGCGAATGAAGAGACCTTCTGAAACATTAAGGGGAGCAGATTATTTTCCTGCTAGTTCTCCGATATTTATAACTCGCTCCATCGAGCATTTCGAGTATCCGTATCATGCCCATGATTTTATTGAATTTGCATTCGTCGCAGAGGGGCGCGGCTTTCATCATATGGAGGATCAAGTGCAACCCGTTCGTTCCGGACAATTATTTATTATACCGATTGGGGTTTCCCACGTATTCCGACCTTCTACAACAGGTGACCACAAAGACAAGCTAGTCGTTTATAATTGTTTGTTTTCACCGTTAATTCTTCAAGCCTTGCAAGCCATTATTGTCGAAAATGATATTCAAAGTTTTGTGGATACCCTTGTTCAGGACGCCATTTCATCTATTTCAGTTCTAGATGCAAAGGGTAATATTTCGAAGCTGTTTACGGCGTTATATCAAGAATTCTCTTTAGTTCGAAACGGAAGCTACTCATGTTTAAATAGTTTATTACTGCAGCTGATCATTGAAATTTATCGCTGCACGTTGCCAGATCCAGATTCGAACAATGAACATAAGCAGCAAACAACCTTCATACATACCCTTGAACATATTGAGCATAATTATGCAGAAATGATATCTCTACAGCAGCTAGCAGCCATAACTGGATGGAGTGAACGACAGTTACAGAGGTTGTTCCATAAGCATACAGGTCAATCGTTTCGCAGCTATCTTCAGGAGCAACGGATTCGTAAAAGCTGTGAAATGCTGCGTGATTCTCAAGATAAAATCAGTATAGTTGCTGAAAATGTAGGCTATAAAGATATGAATTCCTTTCTTGCTGTTTTTAGAAGGATAATGGGAACTTCACCCGGAGCATATCGTAAGGATGGTCTACTAGATAAATAATAAACGGCTTATTGGCACACCCTATCTCGTATCGATTTAACGAGGGGGTGAAAGAGTCCATGGAGAATAAGGAACATAGCGGGAATTATGTTGGAACGACTAACATGAATGCGAAGAATCAAGATCTAGCTTTCGTTAATGATACTTTAGAAAATGCCGATAATACGACCTCTGTTAATACTATGAAGGATGATATTAACGAAGGGCATGAAGATGAACCATTAAACACAAATGGAGTCTAATAGGGGGCCAAGTCGAAATGACAAAGAAAAAAGCCAAGGATAAGAATCTACAAAATGTCGATAAAAATTTGAAGAAATCAGCTGTGAACAGCCATCAGGCGCAGCAAATCCAACAGGATACCAATGATCGTAGACACAAAGATGCATTGAATCATGATGAAAGCTAGGTTGACCATTTAGATTGAATATTTTTAAGAGAAAGCCTTATCCTTTTGATTTCAAGAGGATAAGGCTTTAAGTGGGGTACTAGAAAATAATAGTACTTCTTTTTTTGCGTATAAGTTGTAATATGGAAAATATTACAGAAACATAGTAGGAGTGAGGCTTAATATGAATAACAAAGTTTATATAACAGCATTGGGTAAATTTCTGCCTGGAGCTCCGATTGCAAACGATGAAATGGAGGATTATCTAGGGAGGATAGGCGGAAAACCTTCTAAAGCTAAAAAACGGGTACTTGATCAGAATGGGATTAAATCTCGCCATTACGCCATTGATAAACAACAAAACTCACTTTACAGCAATGCAGAAATGGCAGCATTTGCTATTAAAGATAGTATGCGCCATGTTGATTTTGATCAGAATCAAATGGATTTTTTAGCGGTGGCGACGGCACAAGCAGATTTAATCCTGCCTGGCTTTGCAAGTATGGTTCATGCTGAATTGGGAACCCCTCCATGTGAGCTGGCTAATTTGTTTGGCATCTGTGTAACGGGAATGACCGCAATCAAAAGTGCCTATCTGCAAGTAAAAACAGGCGAAAAGCAATATGCAGTAGCTTGTGCGAGTGAGTTTCCGAGTCGTGTTTTTAAAAGCAGCAGATATGAGGCTCAAGCTAAATTTCGAGATGGAGACAGCATTCCATTTGATACGGATTTCTTGCGTTTTATGCTTTCAGATGGTGCGGGTGCGGCTGTTTTACAAGATCATCCAAGTCCTCATGGACTCTCATTGCAAATCGAGTGGATTGATATTAAGTCGCATGCTTCCCAATATGAACCGTGTATGTACTCGGGTGCAAACAAAACTCAAACTGGTGAAATGGATACGACCTGGCTTGATTATCCAACCTTTCAGGAAGCGGCCGATGCTGGCGCATTAAATGTTAAACAAGACATTCGGCTTGTCCAGAACATGCCTAAGCTTGGAGTAGATGGCTTTTTCCGTCTTATTGATGAAGGTAAAATAGCTCCGAATGAGCTGGATTGGATTGTTTGCCATTATTCCTCTGATTTTTTTAGAGCAGAAATCTTCAAGCTTTTAAATATGGGCGGTTTAAATATTCCTGAAGACAAATGGTTTACAAATTTGTACACCAAGGGGAACACAGGCTCTGCATCGATTTATATTATGCTGGAAGAAATGCTTAACGAAGGCAAACTGAAGATGGGGCAAAAAATATGCTGTATTGTCCCAGAAAGCGGCCGATTTATGATGGCTTATATGATGCTTACGGTAGTTGGTCCCACTGGGAATAAGAATTCTAATCCTGAGGTACCTGAAATACGTGTACCAGAAGCACCCCATATTGCAACAACAGGTACCGAAACACAAGAGTGGCTCGTTAGACAATTGGTGCGGGTCTGGATTGATTTTGAATCAAAGCTTAATCAGGTACCGATTATTCATAAGTTAAATGCGGGCAAGTTTACTTTAGAGGATTATAAAATCTTAATGGAAAATATACGTCAGCAGGTTGTTGAAGGATCACAGTGGATTGCTAGAGCTGCCTCTAATGTTTCGATAGATTTAATCGATATTCGCTCCATGTTCATCGCTCATGCTTCGGATGAGCATCGCGATTATCAAATGCTGGAGAAAAATTATGTTTCGGTTGGTGGAAATCTTAAAGATATCATTTCTGGTGAAAAAAATGTAGGCAGTGAAGCTCTATCCGCCTATATGTTCCAACGTGCGAGTCGTGAAAATCCATTTGACTTGTTAGGCGGCATGTTTATTGTGGAAGGCTTAGGAAACCGAATGGCTAAACATTGGGGGACTTTAATCCGTGATCAATTAGGTTTACGTGATGATCAAGTGTCGTTTCTGTTATATCATAGTGTTAGTGATATCAATCATTTCGATCGCTTGGAGAAATCAATCCAATCCGATATTCTGACGATGCAGGTTGCTGAAAAGGTGGTGAAAACGGCGAAAGTTACGGCTAGATTATATCTGCTTCAGTTGGAAGAGTTGGGTAATATCTAAAAGGCGAAGGGGATAAATAAGCATGGAAAAAACGTTTTATGATGAAATGGAACTAGATCCTAATGACCCAAATCCCTGGCAAGCCCTTTACTTGGACAAAAGTATTCCTTTTAACAATCGAGCGAAGATGCTGTTCCTACAGGATGCTCAATCGAAATCACGGCAATTTCTATTGCCTGTAATACGCCCATTTGCCAGACTTTGCATTGTATTATTTCAATTAATTAAATTGGTTATTCCGAAAAAATTCACTTCACCGCGTTTATTGCATCAGATCCTTTATTGGGGGATGAAAACTTTCGTGTCTCCGCAAGCCAATGAAATGATTTTGCGACATTTTAATATTGGTTCAGAAATTCTGGCTTTCATCAAAAGCAATACTTCCGTAGACATAGAAATGAACCCATTAAAACCGAAAAACTTGCTGGCTGTGAAAGACAATTTATTTCTGATCCACGATTTGAATCTTTATAATTTTATTATTCGACTTAATAAAGAATTGAAAGAGAAGAATATTCGCTTGCAGCCGCCGGAAAAGCTCAATCTGGATAATATTTCGGATGATTCCTTAGGAATCGAGCCGATGCCCAATCGCTGGACTAACTTTTTGGATTTAACCACAGCGATTGAGATATTCACACCTGTCTATCAGTTACTCTTAACCGATAGTGACTTTTGGAGGGCTTCTAATTCCTTGCAGCTGGATGAAACGATCGGGATTTATGCGGCAACGATTTTAAATAGCCCCCAGCATTTGGCACTGTTGAATAACAAGCATCCGTTGGTACCTTTAAGTACGATTAGTGCGGGGTATCGGTTGATTTTACATGGACTTTCGTCAGAGGAATTGCATGCTCTATTAAACCGCAAGAAACATGCTATGGCAAGCGGCGGAAATGATCACAATGGGATATGACTTCGAGAATCATAGGGGAGGAGTCTCGCTTTCTATTTTTTTGGAAATGGAAGACCCAAATAACTGATCAAAAATCGGCAATAAGAAGCCGAAGTTTCCCTTATTGTGACTATGATGCAAGCTATGTCGCCGGCTAAAGGATAAGAGGTTGGAGGTACGCTTGAGTGGAAACATATCGTAATGAAAATGGCCAATCGCGTTAAAGGTAATACTAGTTAACGGCAGAGTTAATAAAGCAATCCCTCCAATATCATTATAGAATGATATTGGAGATTAACCAGAAAATTCGTAATTTGGCAGTCTAAGTTTCTCTTTTTCCACGCTCATGATTGAGTTTTTCTTTCTGTTCTTCATTGGGAAGCCTATCTAATTTCCATTCTGTATCACCCATCATTACGTCACTTGGGAATTTATCTCCACGTTTTAAGAGTTGTTCACGCCCCCATTCTGTTGTATAGACGCCGTCAGTTTCAACATCTTCGCTTGAAACAGGATCCATGCTTTTTCCTTCACCCATTGAACAATCGACTCCTTATTATAAAATTTACTGCTCTGTTTATCCTTCCCAGAATGGATATGAAATATTTTACTTGACGAAATTAACTGTAATGAATAATATTGTAGTTAACGAAAGTGAGAGGTGGCCACCTATGAATAGTGATTTTACGATAGCTGTACACAGTCTTTCTTATTTGGCTCATTTACCTACACAGAGTGCGCCAAGTGACCGAATTGCCCAAAGTGTTTCGGTACATCCCGTCAGAGTTCGCAAGATTCTAAGCCTACTGTGTAAACAAGGCTACATTAATTCCAAAGAAGGAGCCAAGGGCGGTTTTGAGCTTAATTGCAAGCCGGAGGATGTCACTTTGAATGAGCTTTACTTGCTTACATCAGAAGGGACTTTAAAGCCTAAGTTTCCTAATCCCAATAAGCAATGTTTAATTGGTGCTAATATTGAGAATGCCATGGATGGAATATTCGATGCTTTAGAAAATCAAGTGGGCAATTATTTACTTAATTACACAATCGCTGATATTTTGGAGCGAGTGCAAGCGGAAGCAAGCTTATAATTTTTTTTGATTTTTACTGTAATATTATTTGATACAGTAATTTATTCAAGATTGGAGAGAATGAGATGCAAGAGACTTCGAAGGCTTCAAAGGTTTATTACGGATGGTTTGTTGTAGGCATCGCATTCTTGGTTTTGTTGGTATCAGCAGGGATTAATTCTGTTCCGAGTATCTTAATGCTGCCGCTTGAAAAGGAATTTGGTTGGGATCGTGCTGCAGTTTCAGGTGCCGTATCCATCAAGATTCTATTATATGGTTTAATGGGACCTTTCTCAGCGGCATTAATGGCCAAATTTGGGATTCGTAGAATGATGGTTACCTCAATGGCTTTCTTGGCTGTTAGCTTATCGCTGACTCCGCAAATTACAGAGCTTTGGCAGTTCTTTCTGTTATGGGGTGTAGTTGTTGGGCTTGCAACAGGTATGCTGGCCAATGTTCTAGGAGTAACAATTGCAAATCGCTGGTTCGTCAAGCATAAAGGATTAGTTGTTGGTATGCTTACAGCGAGTGCCGCCACAGGGCAGCTGCTTTTCTTGCCGCTACTAGCCAACATTACAATAAATATAGGCTGGCGATATGCGATTTATACGACAGTAGCGGCGCTGCTGATTCTGCTTCCAGTAGTCGCTATCTGGATGAGAAATCATCCGTTCGATGTAGGGAAAGCTTCTCTTGGGACGGATGAGATATTGAAGCCAACACCTTTTACGGGAAATCTATTTATGGTACCGTTACGTGCGCTTCGCGATGCTTCCAAGAATAAAACCTTTTGGCTGCTGGCGGGAACATTTTTCTTCTGTGGATTCTCGACTAATGGCTTGATAGGAACGCATCTTATTCCAGCATGTGGAGATTATGGTATCCCAGTAGTAACAGCGGCTGGATTACTTGCACTTATGGGAATGTTCGATTTGGTGGGGACAACATTATCTGGTTGGTTGTCAGATCGATTTGATAGTCGAAAGCTGCTGTTCTGGTATTATGGACTTCGTGGTCTTTCATTGATCTTTTTACCGCAAGCCTTGGGTCTAGGTTATACATCGTTGTTAATCTTTGCCGTTTTCTACGGTTTGGATTGGATCGCAACGGTTCCGCCTACAGTCAGACTTACCTCTGATGTCTTTGGCAAAGAGAAGGCGGGTATGGTATTTGGCTGGATTGTAGTGGCTCATCAGATTGGTGCTTCTACTGCAGCTTATGGTGCTGGCGTTATGCGGGATTTATTAGGAAGCTATACTTTACCTTTTATCGTAGCAGGGTTCGTTTGTTTGTATGCAGCATTAATGGCTATTCGGATCAAAGCAGCAGGCAAGAAGGTTCAAATCGCAGGCGTTTAAAAATCGCAATAAGCGGAAGCCGCAAAATATGATACAATGGATTTTGTGTGATTAAGCGAAATTGGGGTGCAGCAATGGAATTTTCAATTGATTATTTATCATTTTTCGTGGTTCAAGCGGAGGATAAGGAAACGAATGCAACAAAAGCATTTAAACATTATCAAACCTTGAACCAGGAAAGCTACCAGGAAAGTGATTTAAAAGGTTTTCTGAATAGTGAATTTGCGAGAATTGCTAAACGTAAAGTCGAAAAGAACCCGAATACGGACCAAGCGCCAACTAAAATTGGCCATTTTATAGTAGAGCCTGGATATGAGCTCGACAGCAACCCGAATTATAATCTTCTTCAATATATTCTAACTGCAGATACCAAGGGCGATTTTCAGGATCAATGTGATGGTTTGGTTCGCTTATATATGGAAACAAGCTCAGTACGAGGCGGAGCGTTTATTATTTCTCGTGCTAAGCTGCCCAAATATACGGAAGCCTCCTTTTTATTTGTGATGAAATGTGATTTTGAACCTAATATTGCTCGGATTTCCGATGAAAAAAACTTGATTTCGCAAGTCGAAATGGCGATTAGTGCCCGAAACATTAAATCGATTCAATATCCTTATATGCCTGAACCGGGCATGATCGAGGAGAGTGAATTAAAAATACATCAAGCCTCGCATGCACGTTATTTTGAAGATTTTCTAAAATTCATATCCTATGAAAAATCAATGCCAGAGATCATGAATGAGCAAATGTCGAACATGGTCTATGAGTACATAGAGCAAAAGTATCCGGATAAAGAGGATGAGGAACGCAAGGACGAAGTAGCGAGCTTGGAGGTTTGGGCAGCAAGCGAGAAAAGAGTGCTGCAGAAGAAATGGGAACCGGAACAGGTGATTGAAGCTACAACTCAGCTAGTCGAGCAGAAGGAAGACATTGAGCTTAAATTCAAGCTGGATGGGATCAACATTAAAGCACTTTTATCCGATTATGGCAATCAGCTTCATATCACACAGCTGAATGGACGATATGTAATCCTGATAGAAGGCGAGCTTATCCAATTTGAAAAAGGCGTATCTCCAGTAGAATTGCTAAATCCACCGCAATTACATGATGTGATTGATCAAATTAAGCTGAGGATGAAAGAAGAATAATACGAAGGCTCTCGTTGCGGGAATGATTTTTAACAGGCACTTTAGATGAAATAGGAACTTTTTTTCAATTGTGGAGTTATTCCCACGAGTTTGTCCAGTTCTCTAATCATCTTAATGCAGCCGATTTTGCTGTTGTTCCTGTGATGATTGCTTTAATTCATCAAACCTTTAGTACGTGGGGAAGATATTTGCTTGCGAGTATTGCAGTCTCGTTGGTTTGCGCATTTATTGGCTTGCCGCTCTTTGTTTACTTAGGTATCACTGAATTAAGCAATTGGGCTTACATCAATTCATTTTTCACTTTGTTTTTAACCGGCGTGCTAGTCAAAATTATTGTACATTTCATTACTGCAAGGAATCTTAAAGTGGAGCATCCTGCAAAATCAGAGCCTAAAATTAACTTCAATTTCTTTCAAAGAAGAAGGAAAGCTCGCTAGAAATTTTCAACATAAGGCACATGCAAATTTATAGAATATAAAAATCCCTTCCTCGATTAAAAGGAAGGGATTTTTATTATGAATCGATTATTAACAGCATTAACCTTTAATCGCTCCAGCCGCGACACCTTTAACGATGTGCTTTTGCAGCACGATGAACACTACAATGGAAGGTAGCACAGCCATCACCATCGCGGTCATTGCGTATTGCCAATCCGTTGTATACTGGCCAACGAAGGTATAAGCAGCCAAGGTTAAAGTCTTGGTGGAAGCAGATCCGTTCACCATAATTAATGGTAGCAGGAAGTCATTCCAAATCCACATAACATCAATGATAACGATGGTTGCTGTTACAGATTGCAGCAGTGGGAAAATGACACTTCTAAATAGTCGGATCGTAGTAGCTCCATCAATCGTTGCACTTTCATCGATTTCTTTAGGAATGGTTTTGACGAAGCCATGATATATGAAGATGGCTAATGGTGCTCCAAAGCCCCAGTATAGAATGCCTAATCCCCAGGTGGTATCGGATAAATGCAGCATTTTAGAAAATTTTAGCACCGTAATCATAATGGATTGAAAGGGAATCAGCATCGGAATGATACAGAGCATATAAATGATGCCGCTGATTCTGCTGTTGGTTCTGGAAAGCTTATAAGCGGCAAGTGAACCAAAAGCGATAATGCCGACGATTGCTATAGCTGTAATGACAAAGTTATTTAGAAACAATCTCGGGTAATTGATCAAAGTCCAAACATGCGAATAGTTGCCGAATTGGTAATGAGTTGGTAAAGCCATAACATTGGTCAGGATTTCTGAATAGCTTTTTAATGAATTGTAGAAGATCAAGAAAAGTGGAAATAAGAAAACGATAGCCAATATAATCATCACAATCTCTAATAAAATCAAGCCTGTTTTTTGAGTTTTCATCAGCTTTCAAGCTCCTTGCTCTTAAAGTATTTAAGCTGAACGATGGTGATTAGCAAGACAGCGATGAATAGAACTAAAGCCTTGGCTGTACCATAACCATACATGTTGTTCTGGAAGGTGTCGCGGAAAATATCATAGGTGATACTGTACGTTGAGCCTCCAGGTCCGCCTCCAGTTAAGGCAAGAATGACATCGAACACTTTTATCGAATTCGTTAAGGATAAGAAAATTGAAATCGTAATAGATGGAGCAAGCAAAGGCAACGTAATGCTGAAAAACCTCCGCATGAACCCGGCACCATCCATGGTTGCAGCCTCCTGTAATTCCTGAGGAATCGACTGTAAGCCTGCAATGTAGATGACTATGTAGAAGCCAATCGATTGCCAGATGGAGACCATCAGAATGGAGATAAAAGCTAATTTAGGTGTACCTAGCCAGCTGTATCCAAAGAACGAAAATCCAGTCAGCGTACCTAGAGCATCAAAGCCCTGCATGAAAATAAACTTCCAAATGAATCCGACCACTATTAAGCTTAAGATATAAGGAATGAAAAAGGCTGCTCTTAGGATGCTTGAGGTTTTAAACTTCTGATCGAGAATGACAGCAAGTAAAATCGCAAACACATTGATGATGATAATGTACAAAACCGTGTATTTGATGGTGAAAATAGAGGAGCTAATAAAATTAGTATCTCCGGAGAAAATTTGCTTGAAGTTATCTAGTCCGATAAATGTCGGGCTTTTTTGAATTCCATTCCATTCGGTAAAGGAATAAACCATACTCATAAAGAAAGGGATAAAAAATGAACAAGCAATCGCAATTAAAGCAGGTAGTATAAATAAACTGAATTCAATCTTCTCAAACGATCTTCTGCCAAATCGAAACATATCTTCACCTCATTATTAAATGTAAACTCAGTATAGTTCAGTTGTTGCTCTAAAAAAATGTGATTAAGTAATCAGAATAGGGTAATAACGTAATCTCTTTAATATCTCTTCATTAGACTAGATCAGAGCGGTAAGCTATAATGACAGAGTTCTTAATTATGGAGGATGAGGAAGCTATGAAAACAATTATGGAGTGGATCAAAGGATTAGTCCGAGCACTCATTCTAAAAAGTACCAAACGCTTGTTTAACAAGCTCATCCTGCTATTTACGACACTTATCCTGCTTGTTGTGGTATCACTGACGTTTATTTCCTCCAAAATGTTAGAAAATGAGTCGATCACTAATATCATCACAAGCAATACAAGTAATCTTAAGCTCGTAAACAAAAATTTTAGTAATTACATTGCAGATATTGAACTGATCTCATTTCCTTATTTTAAATTTGAGCAGGTGATGAATGCCGTTTTAACAGAATCGGATGATTACTCCGCAAAGTCCTATTTAGAGGATTACCTGAGAGGCTTATTTTATTCCAGAAAAGATATCGAAGGGATTTATTTGTATCTGATCGACAGCAAAAAGTATTACTATATTTCACGAGAAGATCAAAATCCGACGGTTCGCAATAATAGTAACGAGGATATTATCAACTTAGAATGGTTTAAAAAAGCCACGCAAAATAATCAGAGCGGTACCGTGCAATCCCTGCTTTTGTCCAATAAAGAAGGGTATCAGATTAATTATGATAAAACCTTTATGGCTTACCATCGAACTTTGCGGAACTTAATTGACAGAGCTCCTAAAGCAGTTATCTCCTTTTATATGAATACTTCGGTTCGTGACGAAATCGTTAAGGATATTCCTTTAAACGAAGGGGAGCATATCATTTTCTCCGATTCGAATAATAAGCCGTTTTACCTTGATGATGCTGATTTTTATGATGATTTTCAGAACTCCACGACGAATTCTGTGCTTAAAGCTGCTAACCAGGAAGGGCGATTTACTTGGGGGAAGGGTAATGGAAAGTATATGGTCATCTACAATGCTGATGTAGTTGGTGATTGGAAGTTAATGAAGGCTATTCCGAATAGTGCGATTTATAAGGTCGCACAAACTAATCGAAACCTGAGCTTTTTAATTGGTTTTTTATTCATAGCCGTCTCGATCTTGTTCATTGCTTTAATTTCAAATGCGATAACAAAGCCGTTAAAGAAGCTTTCTATAAAAATGGGTCGATTTAGTGAGGGTTATTTTGAAGTAGAGACCGAAATTAAAGGCAGAGACGAGATTGCGCTATTTTCCAGACAATTCAATACGATGGTGACTCGAATAGATGACTTGATCAATGAAAAATATAAAATGAAGCTGATCGAGAAAAGTGCGATTCTTAAAGCTTTAGAAGCCGAAATTAATCCGCATTTTCTTTATAACGCGTTGCAAGCCATCTCAACCAAAGCTCTTAAGAATGGGATGCAGGACATTACTGAAATGGTCGATGCTTTGGCTTTAACTTTAAGATATTGTATTAATGGCAAAGATATCGTCAAGCTCCGAGATGAAATAAAGCATATTGAGAATTATCTAATCATCCAGAAGGCACGATTTGGCAGTCGACTTGAAGTGATTTATGAATTAGATGTTTATGCTTTGGATTTGGATATCCCGAAATTATCGATTCAATCTTTAGTAGAAAATTGTATAAAACACGCTTTGGAAAAAATTTCAACAACGATCACGATCCTTATTCAAGTGCATTTTGCTGGATCTAATGCTGTGATTACGGTTAAAGATAACGGGCCAGGGATTGATCCTGATAAACTTACTGAAATTAACCAATCGCTGCAAATGGAGTGGGAGGATTGGGATGACGAAAGTATTGGATTGAAAAATTTAAATGCGCGATTAAAGCTGATTTTTGGAGACGAAGCTGGTGTGCTTATCCAATCCAGTGCAGCAGGTACGGAAATGTCAATCATTATCCCTGGAGGGAGTCGAAGCCAAGATGTATAAAGTACTGATAATAGATGATGAAGAGCCATCACGAGATGCGATCAAAATTCTCGGGGATTGGGATAGCTTAGGCGTTGATTCCGTTCTAGAAGCGATAAATGGCAAAATGGGTATGGAGCTAGTGCGAGCAGAAAGGCCGGATATTGTGCTGGTCGATATGCGAATGCCCGAAATGAACGGAACGGAGTTTTTAAAGCTTGTGACCCAAGAATTTCCCGACCTTGTTCGCATTGTAATCAGTGGATATAGTGATTTTGAATATGCCAAACAAGCCATTCAATCCAACGCAGCAGATTATCTATTAAAGCCTGTTAATAAAACGGAGTTAAATGTTGTCCTTCAAAAAGCAATAGATAGCTTAAAAGTAAAAAGGAAAAAGGAAACGGAAAGTATTGATGCTAATATCTCGCTGAATATGTCTTTACCTAAGCTTAAAGAGAAGATATTGATGTCGATCATCGAACAAACAGTAAATCGGCATACCAATCAAGAGCAGCTTGAAATGATTTTTCCCGACAATAAAAACAATAGCTTTGGTATTGCCTTGCTTAGAATCATGAATTTAGAGGAAATTAAACAAAAACGCTTTAATCAGGAGTCTGATTTATTATATTTTGCTATCACCAATGTAATTAATGAGGTGGGCAGTGATAATTTTCAATGCTTCAGCTTCGTAAACCCTAAGGCAAAACGCGAGATAATAATCACTTTCACTTACGAAGGTGTATTCCCGGACGAGATCAAATCGTTATCCATTAGCTTTATGAAGCGTGTCGTTAGAAAATTAAATGAGTTATTCGGCATTGAAGTTATAGCAGGTATTGGGGATATCAGCTCGGATGCGTTTGAGCTGTCCGTATCTTATCGAACAGCAGAGGCTATCTTAAATTCAGTGAATTTAATTGATTTGAAGGAAGCCATATTTATCTATGTACTCCATAAAGATAGCTTTGAGAGCCATTCGATTACCAATCGGATGAGTTTGATTAAAAGTGCATTAGAAGACAGCAATCAAAGCACGATTACTAATATTCTTTATGAATATACACATAAGATTAAGAAATCAGGTTATTTTAATATAGGGAATGCAGATCGTTCGTTATTGGAGTTTTTTATTCTACTGCAGGATATTGCGATTGAATTTGGTGTACAACAGAAGGAGCTATCCAATGATTACGAAGCCGCGTTGCTGACTCAGGGGACTACATTGGACTATACTTCCTTTGAACAATTCGAGCAGGTTCTGTTTCATATTCTCCATTATTATAGCGACAAGATAAAAAGCTCAATTAAGTCCTCTAAGAATTTTAACGTCAACGATATCAAAGAGTATATTCATAATCATTATTTTGAAACGATTAAAATCTCATTATTTACCCAAAAATATTTCCTAAGCAGAGAGTATTTGATGAAGCTGTTTAAACAGGAGTTTGGTTATGGGATTCATGAATATATTCAGAAGGTGCGCATGGAGAAGGCTAAAGAGCTGCTAAATGACTCCAATCTGAAAATACAGACCATTTCCGAAATGCTCGGGTACAGCGATAAAAATTACTTCAGTAAGGCGTTTAAAAATTACTATCAGATTTCACCATCAGATTCAAGGCTAAACCAAGGGCAGATCGAACCGGAATAAATGAAATTACTTTTTTACCCATAAGAGATTACTTAAGTGCATTCTTATTAAAGATCAATTTTATTACTATAAAGGTGTAGCAAAATTATCTTCAATGGAGGGTTTAACTAGATGAAAAAAATGGTTTCGATAGCAGTAAGTTCAGCAGTGATTGTTGGTTTACTAGCAGGATGTGGCAGTAATTCGGACAAGGCATCAGAGGGTACTTCAGCACCAACAGCAACTGGTGCAGTAGATTCATCCAAGCCAGTCACGATTAAAATGTTCACAGCTTCACCAGAATACACAGATGCTTTTAATGCTTATATTAAAGAATACAAAACAGTTAAGCCAAATGTAACGATTGAGCTTGAAATTATCCAAGCTGATTATCCGACGATTCTTAAATCGAAGATTGCTTCAGCCAATATCCCGGATGTATTCCAGTCAACAGCTGGAGGCGAGATCAAGCAGTATGAAGAATATAGTGCAGATCTAACCAATGAGCCGCTTGCCGCTGCAATGACAGACGCTGTTAAAAACAATATGTCAGCAGATGGTAAAGTTTTAGGACTTCCGGTTAAAGGCAACTTGTTTGCTCTAATCTACAACAAGAAATTGTTTGCAGATGCAGGAATTACTGAAGTTCCAAAAACAACAGCTCAATTAAACGATGCGGTTGCTAAATTGAAAGCAAAAGGCATTACTCCATTTGCTAACGGATACAAAGAATGGTGGGTACAAAAGCATATCCTGCAAAGCTTTGTTGATGCAGCTAGTGACGATGCAGGTAAATTAGTTGGAGAGTTTATTGCTGGAACAACTACTTTCAAGGATCACCCGATTATGAACAACTATTTTGATTTTGTAGACTTGACTGTTGCAAATGGCCTTCCAAAGCAGTTGGAAAGAGATTTTTCAGCTGAAACCAGTGACTTTGCAACTGGAAAAGCAGCCATCATGACAGGTCAAGGCGCATGGGCAGAAGATGGTATTCTTAAAATTACTCCTGACTTCCAAATGGGAATCATGGGTTACCCGGTTAGTGATGATCCAAGTAAAGCATTGGTTATTACAGGTGCGGATCAAGCACTGAGAATTAACAAGGATTCCAAAAATGTTAAAGAAACAGTTGAGTTCTTCAATTGGCTATACACTTCAGATTATGGGAAAAAGTGGTTCTCTGATGTAGCTAAGGTTATTCCACCAATCAAAGATGGTAAAATGCCGGCATTGCAAATCCCTACAGCTATGAATGAAATCCTTAAAACAGAAAAATCTGCCGATCTATCGATTATCTACTCCTTGGACAGCTTCAACCAAAAGCTAGGCGAAATCATGCAAGCTTATATTGGTAAAGCAAAAACTAGAGATCAAGCGATTGATGAGATTCAAAAAGCTTGGGTTCAATTAGGCGCAGCTAAATAATTTTTCTTCAACAAAATAGGATATTGAAAAACTTAACTCGGCGCAGCTATCTTGTGCTGAGTTAAGTTTTGTTTACAAGTTTATATAAGGAGAGTGAGTAGCTATTATGAGAATTGAAGTGGTCGAAAATGGGCTTTATATGGTTGTATCCGTGGAAGTGGACTTAGATGTATTGTTGCTGCATTTTGGAGCGTTGCCCTTTGAAGAAGCGAGTATTAAAGAGAATCAAATCGCAGGCTTTCGTTTAATTGAAGTCCAGCTTTCTGGCGAGGATCGTGCCGAATATCATGGAAGAAGTCACCGTGCTTCTTTTCCTGGATTACGTTTGAAGTATGTCAAGCATGAGGATTCCCGAAATGAAATGGGTCGCAAATTCGAAATAACTTTGCAGGATCCAATAACTAATTTGGAAGCTGAAGCACACTATCAGTTTTATAATGGAATTGCAGCTGTTCGCTGCTGGACGGTCATTAAGAATCGGGGAGCTGCTCCAATCGAATTGGAATATGTCTCATCCTTCGCTTTAACTGGGCTTGCTAAAGAAGGGAAACAAGACAGAGATGAGAAAATGCTGCTTTCGATTCCGCATAATGGCTGGCAAAGTGAGCTGCAATGGCGAACCTACACACTTCCGGAGCTAGGCTTATCCCATGTAGCTACACGTAGCTCTAAGCGTATAAGCTGCAGTAATACGGGCTCATGGTCATCCTCCGAGCATTTGCCAATGGGTTATCTGGAGAATAAAGAGGCAGGAACCAGTTTATTCTGGCAAATTGAGAACAATGGGTCTTGGCACTGGGAAATTATCGATCAATTTGATCATTTATCCATCCTGATTAGCGGTCCAACAGAGCATGATAATCATTGGTGGAAAAAATTACAGCCGAATGAAGAGTTTATTTCCGTTCCCGTTGCTGTAGGTTCAGCTAAAGGTGAATTTGAACAAGCAATTGCCGAATTAACTCATTATCGCAGGGCGATTCGTCGTCCTAATGAAGATAATCGTGAATTAAAAATTATTTTTAATGATTATATGAATTGTCTGTGGGCTGATCCAACTACAGCCAAGGAACTGCCTTTAATTGATGCAGCTGCTGAAGTGGGCTGTGAATATTTCTGTATTGACGCTGGCTGGTACGATGCAGGTGAATGGTGGGATGGAGTCGGACAATGGCAACCATCGTCTGAGCGTTTTCCAGAAGGAATTAAGTTTGTGCTGGATTATATTCGCAGTAAAGGAATGATTCCTGGTCTATGGCTGGAGCTGGAGGTCGTAGGTATTAACAGCTTGCTGTTGCCTGAAACCACAGAGGATTGGTTTTTCAAACGCCATGGAAAGCTAGTGAAGGATCGCAGCCGTTATCAGCTGGATTTCCGTCATCCCGAGGTAATTAACCATGCTAATGAAGTGATAAGAAGGCTAGTGGAGGATTACGGGGTAGGCTACATTAAGATGGATTATAATATTAATGCAGGTATCGGTACCGAAACGGATGCGGATAGCGTTGGAGATGGTTTGCTGCAGCATAATCGCGCTTACTTGGCATGGTTAGATAACATATTTGCCCGATATCCACAGCTCGTTATCGAAAATTGTTCCAGTGGTGGAATGAGAATGGATTATGCCTTACTCAGCCGTCATAGTATTCAATCAACAAGTGATCAAGAGGATTACGTAAAATATGCGCAAATTGCAGCAAGCTCACCAACTGCGTTAACACCAGAACAATCCGCAATTTGGTCATACCCTTTATCAGAGGGGGATGACGAAGAAGTAATCTTTAATATGGTTAATGCTTTATTATTACGAGTACACCAAAGCGGTCATTTAGCCAAGCTTAGTCCGCGCAGAAAATCCTTAGTTAAAGAAGCGTTGGATTATTATAAGAAAATCCGACTAGATATTGCTCATTCTCTCCCTTTTTGGCCATTAGGATTGCCTACTCAACAGGATGATTGGATCACCTACGGACTTCATTACGGCAATAAGATGTATCTAGCTGTCTGGCGCATAAAAGGTGATTCTGCTACAATCGCTTTACCGTTACCCGCAGTATCTGCAAGAAATGCTACGATTAAATGTGCTTATCCCTTGGAAAATGATGCGGCATGGAAATGGAATGATGAGGTTGATGAACTGACTGTCACACTTCCCAAATTACTGACAGCCCGCCTTTTTGAGATCCAAATTGAGAATTAGATAATCTACAAATAACAAATGGAGTGCGAACTGGAAATAGTTCAAGCACTCCATTTTTGTTGAATTTGTGGCCATTTTAGCGTGCTTTCTTTTTAGAGAGAAAAGGATTGAAGGTTGGTTTTGGATTACTATAATCTTGTTGTTTTAATTTTCGGTAAGCACTTGAGATTGAATCCACAATTATTTTCAAAAGTATAAAAGTTGCAGTTAAAACAAGGAGCGAGTAGAAGTAATTCCAATTGCTTAGCTTAGTTATACCCAAATACACAAAAATAGGTAAACCGATAAAGGCACAGGCAATTGAAATAAGGATACCCCCTATCAGATACTTTTGCCAAGAATCAAAGGTTTGGTATAAAATAGTAAAGGTAGCGGGGATTACTGCAAACTCAACGGCATCTAATTCAGATATGAACGGAACGAATTGGTGTGGGTAACTCCATAAACCATAATATTGTCCAAGATCGTCCGAAACACAAACGATATAATAACAGACCATAAAAGCAAGTGCGATCTGAAATATTCGCTTTCGATCGATGAATATAAACAGTAAACATAAGAAAATAGTATTAACGAGCACGATAATCCACCATTGATATGTGAATAAATCATGATGAAGCCAATTATTCGTTTCTAATTGATGCATTTGATTATTTAAATTTTCTATTTTTTGAAACATATTCATATTCCCTCCTTCAAGAAAAGTATTTCCTAAAGGTTTAAAATTCATTACGTTTAAAATTAACGAATTGTTGGGATATTATCCTTCATATATTAGTTAAAGCGAGAAAGGAAATAAAATGGCATTTAATAAAAATCAAATAAGTATAGTCATTCTAATCATTGCTTTTGCCATTTTAACTTATCTGGTCCAAGCTATTTCATCCTTTTCATTGGATCTTCGTATTACTCATTCGATCCAGAGCATAGACTTTGCAGCTTTCAATGGAATAATGGTTTTTTTTAGCTGGGCTGGGTTTCCGCCACAATCTGTAGTCCTCATGCTATTGTTTGTGGGCTTAATTTATTTTCTTGGTTTACGCTGGGAGGCAGCCGTAACCCTGTTAGGTGGCATATTTGGTCAATTGCTAAATTGGTTAATTAAAGAGCTTATTCATCGAGATCGTCCTTCTGGAGATCTGGTGAACGTGGTTCTCAAGCTAGATAGCTATAGTTTTCCCAGTGGACATGTTATGTTTTATACGGAATTTTTTGGCTTTATTTGTTTTTTAGCGTTTGTTTTACTTAGGCCATCTTGGAAACGGAATGTGATTCTGATTCTATTCGGCAGTCAAGTCTTAGCTGTTGGGATATCACGTATTTACCTTGGAGCTCATTGGGCCAGTGATGTGCTGGGAGCTTATCTATTAGGTAGTTTATGCCTGATAGCCATTATCCAGTTTTATCGATGGGGGAAGCCGCGTTATTTTGTCTAAATTAATGGCTGATTAATCTCTGCCCGCTTCATAAATTTTTTGAGCTAATCTTGCAGGTTCTGTTTTAGCAGTGGAGATATGGTCGCCATGATCTTTAATTAAACGGAATACGCCCAATCGACTGGACATATGAGGATGCCAACCGTAGCCATCACCCTGAGGCAGTGCATTATCTTCCGTAAGATACAGATAGCTTTTTGGAATATTTAAGCTGTAGAATTTTTTGAGATCGAGTTTTTCATAGAATGGTTTTGCTGGCTCTGGGGTTACATGGCTATAGATGCTTTGAGCTAGCTTTAAGCTTGCTAAATTGACAAAGGTTTCGCGGAACAAAGGGAAGGGAAGCATGATGGTATCATTATTTGAGCTCTGGCGTAGCTGTTGAAATGCCTCTTGTGCAGCAGGCGGCAATTCTTCTACCAGCATTTCGCCGTCCTTCAGCACAAATGCATCTAAGAAAACCAAACGTTTCAGTCGATCAGGCACTATTTGGGCAACAGTTTGTACCAAACTACCGCCAAAGCTATGTCCGACAAGAACGACATTATGCAAATTTTTCGACACGATGAAATCAGCAATAGATTTTGTAATCACTGCATGTGTCACGTTTTTATTAGTATCTGCACCATGTCCCGGATATTCAGGTACATAAACGGTGTGGCCTTTTTTACTTAATTCTGCAGCTATTCCATCCCAAAAACTAGCATCAGCCCACGATCCGTGGATTAATACGAAGGTAAGCGGTTCTTGCCTCTCGCGATGGTCTTGTTGAAAATCTGCCGATGAAGGATATATCGGAATCCATTGTTCTTCAGAGATTGCACGATTATAAGCGTTTAACCATTCTTGTTCATAAGACAGACTATTCGTATTCATATTCATTTACATGTTCCTTTCAGATTCGGATGTTTCATTATATGCCCATAAATGGAGTAAGGTTAGTGGGCGTTTTTTTTTTTTTGAAAAAATGAACTTTTCTAAAGCTGTGGAGTCTAATAAGCGAGGTGATTTATAGGTATGGATGTCCATATGGATTTTGATTATTTACGAACAGTAGCCGATACATCGGATAAAAAAGCAATTGTGGTCGATCTTATGACAGCTTTTGGCGAAAAGGTGTGGAATTATGCATTCAGTCTGACACGTAAACGTGAGCAAGCAGACGATATTACTCAGGAAGTATTTATTAAGGTTTACCGAAATCTATTTACCTTTCGCAATGAGGCTTCCATTAAAACATGGTTATTTACGATCACGCGCAATACAGCCTATTCTTATCGTAGGACCGCATTTTTCCGTAAGGTCTCGCTGGTTAGCCATGCCGAAACCTTGCAAACGCAGAGGTCTGCTGAAAACGAAGTTATGGAAAAAATCGGTGTGAGTGATATTTGGGAAAAAGTTATGCAGCTCCCTTTAAAATATCGTGAAGTGATTATTCTGTTTGGTTATGATCAATTATCGATGAAAGAGATTGCTGAAGTTTTAGATATTAATGAGGGTACAGTAAAATCCAGATTACATAATGCGCGGCTGAGATTGCTTAAATTAAAGGGAGGGGAGTAATATGGATCCCAGCTGGGAGAAGCTGAAGAATGAGCTGACAGATGGCCCTTTTTCGCAAAAAGGCTTTAGTAAGCAGCTGCAAAGGCAGATTGAGAATAAGATGGACAAACAATCAAAATTGTTCAGAAATCGTTCCTATCGCTTAGCCGGCGCTTGGTGTATTATGCTGCTCGTATTCAGTTTTATAGGCTTGAACTGGACGCCAATTACAGAATCTGTTGTTTCTTTTGAAGACACTGCCGTACATCTTAGTAATCAAAAAGCAATTGTAATCCAGGAGCAAGTCGTTATTACGGAACCTACGCCGGTAAAATCTGTTTTATTAATTGGTTTGCGAACGGATTTAAAGTCCAAGAATGAGAAGTCAATTTTTGGTGAGCTCAGCTATAGTGAGTATAGATCGCTAATGATTACAGGGGCAGTAAATGATCCTGCAAAATTAGAAGTTGCCGCAGAAGGCAGCGGTATCTTGGTTCCCTATCATCAAAATTTTTGGAAAATTGAACCTATTACTATCGAAGACAAAGCTAACACTTATCATTACCTGACTGCCTATAAAGCGAGTGAAGGGATCACAAAAAGAAAACAAACCGTGGATGCAGGTGTATTAGAGTCTATGCATAATGAGAAATTAGTGTTTGCCGGCAATCAATATGTTTCTATTCATGAAAATGATGACAAGTGGTCAGGTAATCAACCAGGTCATTACGAAAAAATCTGGACGAAAACCATAGAGCAAGTTAATAATCCAACCAATAAAGCGGAGAATACGATATCGCTAGAAAAGATATTCAATAATCAAGCTACCCAAGCAATTGCACAGTTGCAAGATCAAGTACCGGCACCTCAGTCCATGATCAAGGATGAATTAACCGGGAATAGCTGGACGATTAGCAGAAGCCAAGGGCAATGGATACCCAAGGTTGCAGAAACTATAGATACGACGAGCTATGCCACATCCTATATTTTGCACCCACTTCCGTTTTCATTACCAGAGAGTGTTGTTTCCTACGATAAATTAGCCTTAACATGGGAGCAAATTGTTCAAGCTCAGCCTCAAGCAATTGACGCGGCATCTTCACCAGATGGGGATATGATTGCGATTATCACAGCCGATAAACTTTATGCATATCCACTTGTTAACAATCAGATAGGCAAACTAGCTTTACAAGTGGATCTTCACGATAATGAAAGCATGGTTATGGCGCAATGGGCTACAGCCAAGTATGCAAATAATTGGGTAGTAGAAGGAAAGAGATATCTGAAATAGGATTCAACGTTGTTTAAGAGCTGCTGGAATTTTTCAGCGCTCTTTTTTGCTGTATTGGCAGGATTATTTACTTGACAGTGAAGGCTAAATAAAATATGATTCACCTGTCTGATAGGTGAATAGGATATAAAGGAAGGTACATACAAATGAGGAAAATTCAAAAAATTCATTTACATGAACAAGTCTCCCAGGAAATCCAAAATTACATTCAAGAGAACGAGCTTAAAGAAGGGGAGAAGCTGCCTTCCGTAGAAGCAATGACCGTTATGTTTGGTGTGGGACGTTCGTCCTTGCGCGAAGCTTTGCGCTATTTAGAAGCTATAGAAATCATAAGAGTAGAGAATGGCAAAGGCATCTTTGTTAGAGATGTAGATACGTTTCGTTTTTCAGGTAAGGTAAAAGTAGAGAATGAGAAAAAATTCCTGCTGTCCATTTTGGATGTACGTCGTGCACTTGAAGGCAAGGCCATAGAATTAGCTGCTAAACATATCACTCCCAAGCAGATTAAAGAAATAGAAGTTTGTTTAGTGGAGTACAAAAAGCTTAAGGAAGGCAATAAAGATACCTCCATGATCGATCTTTCTTTTCATCACCTGATCATGAAAGCTGCAGCAAACCCGATTCTTGAAAGTGTTTTAAATTCAATTGCAGATCTTTATAATAAATTTTTTAATGATCCGCTTGGCAACAAACAATTGTTTGATGATACTTATTTATTCCATTTCACCATGTTTAAAGCGATCTCTGAACATGATGCAGCAGGGGCTTTAGAAGAATTTAATAAGATGATGAATTGTATTGAAGAGCTTATCACATCCTATAAAGAGTAAGCGTAGCAGCCGTAAAAATTTTCTTGACGGGTAAAACGCTTTCAATTATAATCAACCTATCAGACAGGATGACTGTATGATACATGCTTTCAAAAATGGGGAGGATCATTAAATGAACAGACCAAGCACTAAGAAAGTCGCTTCAATTCTACTCTCGCTCACAATGGTACTAGGGATTCTTGCAGGCTGTGCAAGCAAGGAAGATTCAGATGCTTCATCAAGTGCTCCAGCAGGTGAATCAGGAAAGAAAGTTACGCTTCATATGATTGAAAGCCTAACTAGTCCTACAAGAACAGATTCACTTAAGGCGATACTTGCTGATTTCGAGAAAGCCAATCCGAATATCAAGGTTGATCTCATTTCACCTCCATTTGATCAAGCGGACAACAAAATTACAACAATGCTAGCAGCTAACCAAGATCTTGACGTAATGGAAGCAAGAGATTTAAACGTTGGCGAATTAGTTAATAACGAGTACATTGAACCATTGGATACTTACACTGCTGCTTGGAAGGATTTCGCAACAGTTAGTGGTACTGCAAAAGCGGTTGGGACTGTCCAAGGGAAATTATATTTCCTTGCTAATGCCATGTATCAAAGACAATTATTTTATAGAAAAGATTGGTTTGAAGAAAAAGGCTTAAAAGTGCCAACAACCTATCAAGAAATATATGAAGTCGGTAAACAATTAACAGATCCTGCTAAGAATCGTTATGGGTTTTCATTCCGTGGAGGTTCAGGTTCAAACGGAACTTCGGATGCGATGATTCTTTCTTACAACGCGGATAATGATAATCTTGAGGATTCACAATTCCTAAAAGACGGAAAAACGATTTATTCTTCTCCGGAAGCTAAACAAGCAATGGAATTGTATGTTAAAATTTATAAAGAAGCATCACCAAAAGATTCTATTAACTGGGGATTTAATGAGCAAGTACAAGCTTTCACTTCAGGTGTAACAGCTATGCTGCTTCAAGATCCAGATGCGATCCAAGGAATTCAAGAAAAGATGAAAGAAGGAACTTGGGCAACAGCACCTATTCCTGTTGGTCCAACTGGCAAAGCTTTAGTAGCAACTGGCGCAGCTGGATGGGCAATGGTTGCCAATTCCAAGAACAAACCAGAAGCATGGAAATTGATTGAGTTCCTCTCAAATCCAGAGCAAAATCTTAAGATAGCAAAATCAACAGGTGTAATTGCGTTACACACTACAGCTTCTACGGATCCTTTCTTCCAAACAGGTCCGTATAAAACTTTATTGGATATGTCAGCTAAAGCAGATGTTTTTGTTAATTACAAGCCGGCATTTGAATATGAAGGTACAGGACAATGGAACAAAATTACTATGGAAGCCAATCAAGCTTTACTATTTGACAAAGCAACTTTAGAGGATACTCTAAAGGGCTGGGATGCTTTCTGGGTCGATCAAAAGGAAATACAATCGAAGAAGAAATAATACGTATTGAAAAGTGGTGGGTAATGGAAATTTGCCCACCACATTTTTAAATCTAAGGGGTGCAAGCCATGAAAAGTCTAAATCGATTTATCTTGTTGAGCTTACTTCCTACATTATTCTTGGTTTTAGTATTTACATACTATCCTTTTCTCAAGGGAATAGTGATGGCCTTTCAAGAATATAAGCTGTTTAACCTGAAGAATATCCATTATGTAGGATTAGATAATTTCAAGGATGCATTTAAGGATCCTAAATTTCTCACAGCTTTTTCTAATACAGCTTATTGGGTATTTGTTTCACTCATCCTGCAGTTTTTATTTGGATTAATATTAGCCTTGCTGCTGAATAAACCTTTCAAAGGGCGTGGCATTTATCAAGGACTTGCTTTTTATTCTTGGGCTTTATCAGGCTTTATTATCGGGATGATCTGGAAATGGTTGTACAATTCTCAAATCGGGGTTATCAATGACTTATTGCTTAAGCTTGGTATTATTAATGAACGGATTGGATTCCTCTCTGACCCTAAATGGGCGATGAAGGCGATTATTATTACCAATGTTTGGTATGGCATTGCTTTTTTTGCGATTATGATTTTGGCAGCCCTGCAATCTATTCCTGCTGAGCTTTATGATGCATCCAGTATTGATGGTGCTAATGGCTTTCGCAGGCTTGTAAATATTACTTTACCGTTTATCATGCCAACTATTATAACTACTACATTGCTAAGAGCTATTTGGATATTTAATGATCCAACGATTATTTATGGAATGACTAATGGAGGTCCAGCAGGCAGTACCCATATTCTTTCATCTTTTATGCTGGATAAAATTATTTATGGTAGAGATTATGGAGCAGCTTCCGCAGTTGGTGTCATTATGATTGTAGTTCTACTGCTTTATACATTATTCTTTTTAGCAGTAACTAGATCAGAGAAGGTAGGGGATTTCTAATGAAGGAACGTCTTCTTGGCAGTTTGAAAGTATTCTACCTGGCCCTGCATTTAATCGTAATGGTTTTTCCATTGTATTGGATTGTAATTACCTCTTTAAAGCCACAAAAAGATATTTTTAGCTTTCCGCTAAAGTACTGGCCTACTCATTTGACCTTTGATAATTATGTGAATGTATTCAAAATTTCCAAATTTCACATTTATATAGGGAACAGTTTATTGGTATCCATTATTTCAGCTACGATTGTTATAGCTATTGCTACGCTTAGTGCTTATGTATTAGCACGCTATAGATTTCGTGGTCATCAACAGATCATGCTGGCGTTTTTCCTTACACAAATGCTTCCAGGATTTATTTCCCTGGCTCCATTATATTTATTGATGTCGAATTTGCATTTGATTGATACACGTATTTCACTAGTACTCTTGTATACCGTAGGACTGATTCCTTTCTCCACCATTATTCTCCGCGGGTTTTTCCAACGGATCCCGGTTAGCTTGGAAGAAGCGGCCATGATTGATGGCTGTTCAAGGGTTATGGCTTTAATCCGCATTATTATTCCAGTTATGCTGCCAGGAATAGCGTCAACCTTTATTTTCGCCTTTGTGCAGAATTGGAATGAGCTGTTCCTCGCCGTTATGTTTATCGATAGCGAAGCATTAAAAACACTACCAGTTGCGATGAACTCTTTTGTACTTAAATTTGATGTGGATTGGGGCT
The DNA here is from genome assembly GCF_009728935.1 of Paenibacillus psychroresistens. Lineage (GTDB taxonomy): Bacteria > Bacillota > Bacilli > Paenibacillales > NBRC-103111 > Paenibacillus_AC > Paenibacillus_AC psychroresistens. The sequence goes on from NZ_CP034235.1 coordinate 3,789,449, forward strand.
CGATGTCTGCAGGGACTGTATTGTCTATTCTACCTTCCATTGTCTTGTTCGCTTTTGCACAAAGATTTATTGTACAGGGTTTAACTCAAGGAGCCGAAAAAGGCTGATTCAGATTCATTTTTATTAGAAAGGATTGGAACTATGCGCGACACTAAACATCAAGAAACTCAATTTACTTCTGTAGCTCACGATCCTATGGATTCTAGGCATCATGGATCAATTAGTATTCCGATTTATCAAACCAGCCTCTTTGCTTTTGATAACCACGATGATTTTGATCAGGCAATGGTAAATGTATTAGACCATCACGTGTATTCACGCGGTAATAATCCTACCGTATTATATCTGGAACAAAAGCTTGCCGAATTGGAAGAGGGCGAGGTTGCTAAATGCTTCGCTTCTGGGATGGCAGCTATTTCTTCAGCCATTATGTCCGTTATCCGCGGTGGAGACCACATTATCTGCACACATCAGGTTTATGGGCCAACAAGAGAATTTCTTGGCTCATACTTAGAACGTTTTAACATAGAAACAACCTTTGTGGACGGTACTTCCATGGAGGAATGGAAAGCAGCTGTTCGCCCGAATACCAAATTAATTTATTTGGAAAGTCCAACGAGTGCGTACTTTCAGCTGCAGGATTTGCAGGCGCTTGTTGAGCTTGCACATAGTGTAGGGGCTATAACCATTTGTGATGGAAGCTGGGCAACTGCCTGCAATCAGAAACCTTTAAAGCTCGGTGTCGACATGGTCGTTCATTCCATAACCAAATATATTGCTGGACATAGTGATTGTTTGGGTGGTGTGGTAATCGGCAATAAGCTGCATATAGATCGACTTAGCCAGAATGAATATATGCTTTTCGGGGGTATCATGACACCGCAAAGTGCTGCGCTAGTAATCAGAGGTTTGCGAACGTTGCCTTTGCGTATGCAAAGACATGAAGAAAGTGGCTTAATCATAGCTAAACACCTTTTAAAACAAGCATTTGTAACAAAAGTCAATCATCCTGGACTGATTTCTCATCCCCAGCATGAATTGGCTCTACGTCAAATGCTTGGATTCAGCAGCTTGTTTTCCTTCGAGTCAGATGAACCGGTTCAGAAGCTAAGAGAATGGGCTAATCGCCTACGTTACTTCAAAATAGGCGTAAGCTGGGGTGGCTTTGAGAGCTTAATAACCGTAAAAGCAATTGAGGATAGTTCGCTTCAAGGACATCATACATTGGTGCGAATCTATGTAGGAATGGAAAGTCCAGAAGATTTGATTCGAGATATGAATGAAGCTTGGCAGTAAGGATCAAACCAAACCATAACAAAACACGGGGAAGCAGTAAGAAGACGGTGAATTTAATCGTCAGCTTACTGTTTTTTGTTTATTAAGAGGGCTCGGTATGAGTGCCGTTCCAGTTAATTTGAAACCGTATATGATGAAAAATAACAGCTGAATTATGCAGTCATTTTGAATCGATTTATATGGAGGATGGTTTAATGGACTGTTTCCTTTTAAAATGCACATTATGCAATAAGACAGAAGTGTTTGCGTTGAAAGGGAAATGTGAATGCGGAGGCACTTTGCTTGTTGAGTATGATATAGAGCTTGCTGCTAGGACATTCACCAAAGCTAATCTTAAACAAAGACATTCTTCGATGTGGAAATATCACGAACTGCTGCCAATTACTAATCCCAATTGCATTGTCTCGCTTGGCGAGGGCTATACACCGTTAATCAGATTAAATACTTGGGAGCAAAAGCTTCCGTTGGGTAAGCTATATATTAAACGCGAGGAACAGAACCCAACAGGCAGCTTTAAAGCTAGAGGTTTCTCAGCTGCACTGACATTATTGAAAGAAAGAGGTATTGTAAAAGCAGCTGTACCGTCTAATGGCAATGCTGCATCAGCATTTGCTGCTTATTCAGGGCGGGCTGGCATAGATGCCTATGTGTTCATTCCTCAGGATTGTCCCTATCTTATTGTGGAAGAGTGTTTGCATTATGGGGCTAAAACCTACCTTGTGGATGGACTCATTCATGATGCAGGAGCTATTGTCGAAGCAGGAAAAGTTGAGCAAGGATGGTTTAATGTCGGTACATTAAGGGAGCCTGGAAGGGTTGAAGGCAAGAAAACGATGGGATTTGAAATCGCTGAGCAGTTAGAATGGACCCTGCCAGATGTTATCATTTACCCAACAGGGGGAGGTTCAGGAGTTATTGGACTATGGAGAGCCTTTAGCCAGCTCCTTGAGTTGGGATTAGTTAATGGCGAAATGCCACGAATTGCAGCTGTGCAGGAATATGGCTGCACGCCGATTTGTGATGCCTTTCAGGAAACTGGACTAACTGTTTACGCAACATTGCCAGCTCCTACAGGGATGCGAGTACCGGAACCACCTGACCGACAGCTTGTGGCATCTATAATACGCAAAATGAATGGAACAACAGTCACAGTTACCCAAGCTGAAATAAGAGCAGCGGCAGCTGCTACAGGCTTGAGTGGAATATCATCCTCCCCTGAAGGTGCTGCAACTTGGGCAGGAATGCTGCGTCTGTGTGAAACGGGCTGGATCCAAAAGAAGGATAAGGTTGTTTTATTTAACACCTCTCATGCGATGAAATATAGTGCTGGAAAACATGCCTCACATATTCCACTTATTAAGAGCTATCAGGATTTTTTGGATGTAAGAAAATAAATAAACAATAGGATCACTAAATTGAAAAATATGGTATTCTTTAAAATATACTACTAAAAAAATCAAGTATTCAGCTGTATGTGTATGGATGTTAAGTCTAAAGGAACGTGAATGCTAAAGCATCTACGTTCCTAAGGAATCAAATCCAGCAAGGAAGTCATCACTCCCCAATAAAGCTTAGAGGAGAATATACATAAATGTTTAAAAAAACTCAGCTAGTTCTTGATTTAGCCGGTGTATTAGTATCCAATTTATCTCCTTTGTTCTGGAGGCAAATTGCGGAGTTAGCTGGAAATATCTCTTGTGAGCAGCTAAAAGAGAGATTCAAAGCTGAATTACGAGAAGATTTCTGGTCAGGGAGGATGGCTGAGGAAGAGTTCTGGGTATGGCTTGTCCGAATCTGCCCCAACCTTGATATGGAAGCGGCTCGCAAGTTATTAAATAACAACTTAATAGCACTGCCAGCAATAGAACATCTTGCTAAATGGAGTAAGTATGCGAATATTCATTTATTAAGCAATCATCGAGTGGAATGGCTAAGACCTCTCTTGAGCTCAATTAAACCCCATATACAGAGCTGCACGATTTCCAGCGAGGTCGGATTTTGTAAACCTGATATTCGGATTTATGAGATTGTGAGCTCGCACATAAATAGCCGCAATCCTATTCTATTTGTAGATGACCAAGCAAAAAATTTCCCTCCCGCAACAAAGCTTGGTTGGAGTACATTACAGGCGGATTCATTAGGGAATTGGATAGAGGAGGTAAATAAAATTATTAATGGTATTAACAACAATTGAAAATTAGTATATTAAGTGAAAAAATCGAAAATTGGAGTGATATCAATGGTTAAGTTATCCCATGGTAAGTACTTGAGCGCAAGAAAATATCTCCTACATAATGCAAGAGACATTGATAAAGCCATGTTTAATTATTTGTTTGAAAATGGCAATTCGCATGAAGTTCTAACAGCGCTTAAGTGCTATCAGAATGAAGACAAAGGATTTGGCAATGCTCTGGAACCCGACCTCCGTTGTAAAGAATCCTCTTCATTGGCTACTACATTTGCGCTCCAATATCTTTCACTAATACCTACTGATGATAAGCTGGAGCTTGTTAGCGAATGTTTCGAGTATCTCCAGAATACATTTGACGCTAAGAACCAAGGATGGGAAATCATCGCAATAGCAGCCAATGATTCACCACGTGCAGATTGGTGGAATTATAATGGTTTTCAGAAAACATGGGGCAATCCTAATGCTGAAATACTAGGATATTTTTACGAATACGCGAAGCTTTCTGATCCATATTTAACTGGGTTATTGAAGACATATTGTTTTGATTACCTTCAGAACACCTCTGAGCAAACTGAAATGCACGAACTCTTTTGTTATATAAGATTATTTGTTAGATTGCCTATTGAATTACAAAGCGAAATTGAGCCCTCTATATCTAAATTCATCGAAAATTGCATTGTGAAAAATCCAGCAGATAGAAATGGTTATTGTGCAGTCCCGCTTCAAATTGTGAATAGTCCCTCATCTTACTTTTATGGAAAATATACGGATGTCATTCCGAATGACTTGGATCTGTTAATTAATAGCCAAAATGAAGATGGGACATGGGGGCCAAATTGGGATTGGGGGAGATATGAAGAAGAATGGGTGACGGCTAAAAAGGAATGGAAAGGCTATTTAACACTAAACAATTTAATGACATTAAAAGCTTTTAACCGAATTTATCTCTTTTAAATGACCCGTTTGTTGTGTCTGCGATAGCTGGAGTACAAGTGGCCTATGCGTTTATAGGCTTTTTTGTCTTTATCCTTGAAGAGGCCGTGTGAGGGATTGTGCAGATTCACTTCAATTATCCAGATGCGCCCTTTTTTATCTATGGCAAGATCGATCCCGCTTTGATAAGAATAGAAGGGGTATTTATCGGAATATCGGATGATCTTTTTACTTAAACGGATTAGTTGTTTTTTTATTTTAGCAGATTTGGTCGCATTCCAATTTAAAGATTTTTTTAATGCTTTTTTTAGCCCTAGAGCATAACCACGCCCTCTAAGCACATTTGAAACAACACTTCCAGAGCCAGATACTTTGGCAATGATCCCCGCGTATTTCCATTTGCGTCTTCTGTTTCGCATCATCATAACTCTAATATCAAATGTCCTGCCGTTAATTCGAGCTAATTTGATTGTTCTCTGGATAATGTACGACCGACTTCCGCCGACTTTTCTGATTTTTTTATATAAATGTTTAATCGTTGGTGAGAATCTGGCTCTTCCGCGTACTTTAATAAAACGATATCCCCGATTAATTTTCCAGGCTTTAATGATTCCTCTTCCCGTATGCTGATGGGTTGCTTTAATGTAGACGTTTTTATATTTTTTCATAAATTTGGCAAGTGATCTTGATGAAAATGAAGCCGAGTGAGGTAAATGTTTGGCAAACGCTGGTTTCTTGGCATAAAAACGATGCATCTTCCATTTAGACAATCTTGCTAGTTTATTTGCCATCCCATTAACTCCTTTATGATTCAGGTATCAAAAGATCGTGAGTTTCGATTCGAGTAATCTGATTTTGTGCATCTACAAAGACTATTTTGGGTTGAAGGTTAGTTACTTCATTTTCATTCAATAATCCTAAGCTGAGAATAATCACTATATCACCAGGCTCAAATAGATGTGCGGGAGGACCATTTAGGCAGATTTTACCTGATCCTTCAGGAGCTGGGAGCGCATAGGTTTTCCAGCGAGTAGCATTTCTCAGACTGGTCACCTGAATCATTTCGTAAGGGCTGATGTTGGATGCTTTCATTAATTTGGCATCAATTGTAATGCTGCCCACGTAATTTAAATCTGCTTCTGTCACCGTTGCACGATGGATCTTGCCTTTGCACATCAAACGGAGCATCTCAGTTCTCCTTTTTAGTTGTTTGTAAATGATATGAAAGCGGAGATGAAGCGGATTGTGTAGATGCCTAGTGCAATAAATAACTAATATTCATATTCTATGATAAATATCTACGTGTTGAAACTTAGCTGAAGGAGGGTTTTATGCGAAGAAGTTATGTGCTGAGCAAAGTTAAGACTCAATCGGGGAGTCTCGCTGAGAAAGTAAGGAAATTGACAAAGACAGGTGAATATATTGGGAGTAAGTGGGGAAAAACCAATGTTTTATTGCACAATCGTTATTTAAGTAGATTCATCCCAGTAACAAGGAAACTCAATGAGTCTATTGTAAAAGAAATGCTAAATGAGTTTGAAATGATTTATTTAAAGCCAATTAAAGGCACATATGGTCAAGGGGTTATGCGTGTTGAGAAACACAGTATTAATGGTAGAATAATATTTAGTTATCAGCAGGGGACAGATAAAAAGCGTTTTCTAGACTTTCCTACTTTGTATCAAAAGATCAAGCAGAAAAAATTGAAACGCAAGTACATTGCCCAACAAGGAATTCATCTATTAAAATATAACAAATGTCTATTTGATTTAAGGATTATGGTGCAAAAAAACCTGAAAAAGGTGTGGGAAACAACGGGTATTATTGGAAGAGTCGCTCATCCGAAGAAAATCGTCACTAATTATCATAGCGGTGGAACACCTATGTCGATTAGGACCATTTTTCAGTCCTATTTGTCAACGAAACAAATTGGTGAATATCAGCAAGTACTAAATGGATTTGGACAGGATGTCGCAAAGGCGATGAGTAAACAATATCCGAATCTCAACATGCTGGGTATTGATGTGGGAGTGGATAAGAAGCTTTATCCGTGGATAATCGAAGTTAATACTAATCCCGATCTTTATATTTTTAAGAAGTTAAAAGATAAAAAGATTTTTCGGAGGATGTATCGCTATGCAAAGCGGCTTAAGAGGACATAGTGCAAAAAAACAGGGGGCTAGGTGCCCCCTGCAGCTTAATTCGCAATAAATTCCTGAACCCACTCACTATTATAATAAGCGGCTCCAATCTTAGTAAAATTAGGACTTAAAATATTCTGACGATGTCCTGGGCTGTTCATCCACGCTGTCATGACTTCTTGCGGAGTTTTCTGTCCCATTGCAATGTTCTCGCCAGCATAAGAAAAGCTAATGCCATACGATTTCATCATATCAAAAGGTGAGCCAAAGGTTGGGGAAGTATGATCAAAATAGTGCTTATCGTACATATCTTTAGCTTTATCCAAAGCCATTGCGGTTAAGTTAGCGTCACTTGTTAATGGCTTCAAGTTTGCTTTGGCACGTTCTTGGTTGACCAGAGAAACGACTTGATTGGCAAATGAAGCAGATGAGACCAGTGCCGGAGCCGGGGCTTGTGCCGGAGCTTGAGCTGGAGCTTGTGCTGGACCTTTACCAGGGAGATTGATAACCATTCCTTGCCAGATATTACTCGGGTTGAATAACTGTGGGTTCGCTTGAATTAAACCACTCAAGCTAATCCCATATTGCTTGGAAATCAACCACATGGAATCATTTCCATTGACCGTGTATGGAGCAGCAGAAACAGCTCCAGCACCAACAATTGTACCGAGTGCAATTACACCCGTTAAAGCTAGTTTTCTGAAATGCATCAAAACCATCCTCTCCTAATAGCGGCCTACGAGGTTAGCTGACGGATTCGGATAACAGAGAAGTACCCGGCCAATGAAATGGCTTCACCCCTAAAGATGGGTCCCCCGTGTTTCATAAGAAGCTTCGGCCTTTTGAGCGATTTCCCAGAGAAGCGTTAACCCTTCATGGGATCGGTACAATTCTAGCATATGTAATAGACAGGTTCATCCCATAAAATCTGCCAGTCCGTTAACTAATGTTATTTCATGGAAAATAACCAAATCGCTAAAGCATCGATTTCTTCTGGTTTTAGTTTCTCCTTAAACGCAGGCATTCCGCCTTTGCCATTAGTTATAGTAGTGACAATTTGCTGTTGATTTAAATGAGCCCCGACCTTTTGGAGATTGGGTCCAAACCCTCCAGCAAGATCAACTCCATGGCAGCTTACACAGTTCTGTTTGAACACAGTCTGTGCAACTAAGTTTGAATCAACATTGGCTGAGCTTGTGGGTTCATTTGCGCTATTTGCTGGTGTATTTGTTAGAGATGCAGTTGGTGCAGGAGTACTTTTACTACAGGCTGACATTGAAATAGTTAGCATGACACCTAAGCTTAATAAACTTGATTTTTTTAACATATTTTACCTCCACTAAAATTGATTTGATCGCAGTTAATTAATTCAGCTACATGTAAGTTCCCCTTATCAGGATGGCTTCATGCATGTTAACAGATAATAAAGTATAATTATTGGGGTAAAGGAAAAACATGAAGTGGCTATTACTAAGTGACTAGGAGAATCGAAATGAAAAAACAGCCCAGCCGAATACAGGTACCATTTGGATTTGAAATTGACAATAAGCAGAAAGGTCTGCATGGCTGTATGTGGGCATATGGCAGTTTTGAAGCATTCACCCTTGAGCAGCTTCAACGAATTATGGACTTGGCACATCGGATGGAAATGAAAAAGCTGGTCTTATACCCGCTGCATGAGGAAACGCTGAAGAGAGTAGGCGAGACGGCTGTGGCTTTTTATCGGAGAGCTGACGGACTGGAGGAGCTGTTGGAGCAGATGGATATTACGGTGGATACCGTTATTGAACGCTGGGAAGGGCGCCGTAAAAAGTATACACCGATGGATACTTCTTTTAGATTTTTAGAGGAAAAGTTTAAAGGTCCTTATTTCGTTTATGTGACGCTAGATATGGCTAATAAGCTCGCTGCATTTAATGATTTCGATATCTGGATTAAAAAGCTGCGGTTGTGTGTGGATATGACATCTGCAACGACTTCCAAGCTGCATCCTAAGCTAGAGAGCACAACACATCGTTGGGATGCCGTGACATAAAGAGATTTAATTACGAACTGACTGTTTTAACCTTGAACCTTTTATTCGATAGAGCTACGCCTGTTAGAATTAAGAGGCCGCCAGCAATTTGGGCATTGCGAATCGGATCTCCAAGTACAAAGAAAGCAACTACAATCGCCACGAATGGCGGAATATTCATAAACATGGAGCTTGTTGATGCACCTACCACTGAAATACCCTCGTTCCACCAGAATCCTGCCAATCCTTGCCCAATTACAGCAACACCAATTAGTAAAATCCACGAAAGTGTCTGAACACTGTAGTGAAGATTCCCTTGAGCAAATTCAATTATCGCTGCTGGTGTCATAAAAATGGTTCCGATCACAGTTGCATATATAGTCACATCGAAAGAGCTTAAAGAGACCGTTAATTTACGAATGAAAAGCAGACTGATCGATAATGTAAGCATTGCAAGCAGGATAAAAACGTCACCCGTGGAGATCCCAAAGCTTTTACTGCCATAAAGCACAATAAATCCAACACCTGATAAAGCGATAGAAGCTCCAATGAGCTTAAACCAAGTTATATTTTCTTTGAGAAAAATACGCGCGAGAAAGGTAGTTGCAATGGGGGATAAAGCAATGATTAGCGCAGCATTACCCGCGATAGAATGCATCAATCCTTTAAAATAAAACAGTTGATTTAATAGAGTTCCGAATACTCCGGCAAAACAGAGTAAAATCCATTGCTGCATTGTCGGCCTTTTAAGATTGCCTTTTATTAATGCTACACTTATTAGAAAAAGTGAAGTTACGAGAAGACGCGAAAAGGATAGGAAGATAGGTGAAAAATCTCTAAGCAGATAAGCACTAGCCACATAATTACAGCCCCATAACAAAGAAACGATTAATAATTTGAGCATAATAAGTCTTTCTGACATGATACATATCCTCCTGAGGGCATTTAGCTATAATATGACTAAGCAATTATATGAAGTTGCAAACGTTTACGTCAAGGACTGAAAAATATTAATTACAGGGTACCCCCTTAAAAACGATTGGAGCAGAGAAGTCTATAATAATTCTTGTGTTTCAAAATTTACTGTTTTTTTCTGGAGGTACAACATGAGCAACATTCAACAAAAACTCATACATACATATAAAACCATTTTGCTTTTTATAAATAAAAGAAAAGTGAGAACGATAACCAAGCGAATAGCTCTAACCCTTCTTCTGTGCGGATGTCTTGGATTTGGATTGATATATGGCTATGTAACTTCTTTAACTAAAGATGAACCGATTCGATCCAATGATGGCATTGTAAAAGCTATCGAGGATAATGATATTAATGGCTTTGTGTATTTTAGTGATCATACGGAGGTTGGAAAGCTTCTGTCAGGTGAAGACCATATGCTCACCACTCTGAGTGATATTCCGCAACAGGTTATTGATGCTACTATAGCGGTAGAAGATCAAAGCTTCTATACTCATAATGGTTTTAACATAAAAGGGACATTGCGAGCAGTTAAGCAACAAATCGGTGACGAAGAAGTCCAAACAGGTGGGAGCACGATTACCCAGCAGCTTTCACGCCGGGTTTTTCTCAGCTTGGATCAAACCTATGAAAGAAAAGCGGCGGAAATCCTCTTATCCATTCGTATGGAAAGAATTTTGTCCAAGGATCAAATATTATTAGCATACTTAACTAAAATTTATTACGGTAAAGGCTCAGATGGCAATAATTTATATGGGATTAAATCAGCTGCCAAAGGGATATTTAATGTAGATGACTTACATAATCTCAATACAGCGCAATCCGCCTATCTAGCAGGATTACCTCAGCAGCCGAATGCTTTTTCAGCTTTTGATAGTCAAGGCAAGCAGAATCTAACAGCATTCAGCGGCGCGATAAAACGTCAAAAGCTAGTGCTGCAAAAAATGCTGGAGCAAAAAAAAATCACGCCAGAGCAATTCAAACTAGCCGACGAGTATAATATAAAAGCAGTATTGGCCAAGACTAAAGCTAAAACCTATTCCACTTATCCTTATTTAATGACAGAGGTAGAACAAAAGGCAACTGAAATATTAGTGAAAGCAGATCACCCGAATCTTAAAAAGACGGATAAGGATTATCAAAAATCGTGGGATGAGGCTAGAAATAATCTAATCAACAAAGGTTATAAAATAACAACTACCATTAATCCAATTATTTATGCGGAAATGAATAAGATTACTAGCAATAAGGCCAATTTTACAAGCAATGATCCAGAGAAAGGCGTTGAGCAAGTTGGCGCTATTATGATTGATAATCGGACAAGCGCGATTCTCGGAATGATCGAAGGAAGAGATTTCAAGCAAGAGCAAATAAACCATGCTACACAGATGGTCAGACAACCGGGATCAGCTATGAAGCCGATAGCAGCCTATTTACCAGCTTTGGACGCCGGCTTAATACAACCTGCAAGCATAATTGACGATGTGCCAATTGTATTAGCAGATAGTGGTGGCAAAGCGCATCTACCTGAGAATTGGGATGGTAAATTCCACGGGCTAATTACGGCTAGAGAAGCTCTAAAATGGTCTTATAATATTCCGGCATTAAAGCTGTTTAACGATAAGGTTGGAATACCGACAGCTTGGGCGTTTGCCAAAAAAGTAGGGATAACGACAATTACGGCTCAAGATGCACAAGCCAAAACAGGTGTAATTGGCGGGTTAACTTATGGTGTTTCTGTACAGGAGCTAACCAATGCATACACCTCGATTGGGAATCAAGGGAGTTATAATGACAGCTATTTGATTTCTAGAATCGAAAATGCGTTGGGAGAGGTTATTTATGAGCATCAGCTAGAACCCAAGACTGTTTTCTCCAAACAAACTGCTTTTTTAATGACAGACATGATGAAAACGGTTGTCAAATCGGGTACAGCCGCAGATATGAAAAATTATTACGAGCATTATAAACAAACTCCGTTCGTTGGTAAAACGGGCTCCACTCAAGAGGATGCAGATGCATGGTTTATTGGTTATACCCCGGATGTAACGGTTGGGGTTTGGGCAGGATATGATCAATCCAAATTCAAATTAACTACTAAGCATTGCTCGGAGACTGCTGGCTGTGGCACTACAAGAGCGAAGAAAATTTGGGCATTAATCATGGATGCAACTGCAGATAAACAACCCAAGCTATTGGCTACAGAAGAGTTTATTAAGCCAGAGGAAATTGTTTCCAAGACAGTATCCAGATATACAGGAAAACTGCCAACAGCTGAGATTCTGGCTAGAGATGATGTGGTAACTGATTTGTTTAATCTCAAATATGTTCCAACAGAAACAGATGATGCAGCAGGTATGACTAAATATATTGCTTATAATGGCAAAAACTATAGAGCAAATCCGGCAACACCTGCGGATATGGTTGGAGAACGCTTTATGGTGAAAAGAGAAAAGCCTATTTCCGAAATCTTAAATGAGGTTCGAGCTGGATTAAAGCTGGTTCCAGAGGATCAAAGAAACTCACTTGCCCATTACACGCCGTTGGATGCTGAATTAGATGGGCCAGTTGAAATAGATCCACGGGTTGAAGATGGCAAAGTTCCAAGCACGCCAAATGGAATCAATCTACAAAATACAGACGAAGCTGTAGTTGTATCATTTGCAATGAATCCAGAGCAGGATGTCGTAGGATATCGCTTATTTGGCTCCAATGATGGAGTGACATTCTCAGCAATTCAAGTAAAACCAATTTCAACTCAAGATCAAGCGCAGTTTACTGTTACTGGAGATCAAAAGAATTATTATATGTACGTGCTATCTGCTGTAGATATAGCTGGCAATGAATCTCAAAAAAGCGAGATTAAGTTTAATGAAAATAAATCGGTTGAGGACTGGTTTTCAGAGTATTTTCATAGGTGAGGAATTTGTATTGAATCAAGAAGGCCCATGCAATTGCGCATGGGCCTTCTTGATATAATTTATTAATCTGTAATGCTTTTCATGTAATATTCAATGATATCTTTACGACGAATAATTCCAATGAAAATACCGGCATCATCTACTACAGGAACAAAGTTCTGATCTGCGGCTAATGCGAGCATATCGTCCATTTGCGCATTAATCGAGACAGATTCATTATGGATATGTTTCTTAATCTCACTTACGGGCACTTGCTGAAGATTAGCAAAGTCTAGCTCAGGTGTACTCTTTAATTTCCACAACAAGTCACCTTCTGATAATGTACCTACATATTTCCCTTCGTCATCAACGATAGGTAGTGCGGTATAATATCGGCCTTCCAATTGTTCTATCGCATCAAGCATGGAACATGAAGAGGTTAAAAAGGCTACTTTTTCTTTGGGTAATAGAAAAGAGGAAATTTTCATAGTTGTTCTCCTTTACTCTGAAATTTTCTATCTACAATTTCTATTGTACCATTAAAACATAGAATTCTGATAATGACATTGATAACCATCCCAATAACTTACATTTCCTACGATTACGACAAATTGTCTCTTAATAATCACTGACCGTTTGACAAGCTTCTCAGTTATACTTAGGTACAATCTATTTAGGTACTGGAAGAATGAGCAAAGTTATGTTCATTAGTTGATTCTAGTAAATCCTAAATAGCGAGGTGCAATAGATGAGTAATAGGCTTAAACAGCAATTGATTACTTACTTCTTGAGCTTGACCTTCATTCTAACCATGGGAAATAGCTTCGAAATTAGGCATAATCCGTACATAGTTGCTGCACCTGAGCCAATTGTAAAAGCTAACGTCGATATTATTAGATCAGAGTATAAGCCATTAACCTATTCACAACCCACAATTAAACTTACTTCTATCAATTATTCAGAGAAGAAAACAGAAGAGTCACAGAAATTTGTCCAAGCTATCCAGAAGATTGCAAGTAAGGAGCTAACGCAAATAGAGAAAACCCTGAATGAATATGAAGTGACTTCTGAGCACTTAAACATTCGTTCAAAAGCCAATGCAGCATCAAAGATACTTAGCGTCATTAACAAAGGGGAGTTAATTGAGGTAATTAATGCCGCTAAGAATGGGTGGCTTGCACTTAAACAAGGTGGGTACGTCAATGGCAAATATACTAAGCTAAAGATCGAAAATGTTAAAAAAATCGCTCAAGTGAAGACATTGTCTTTACAATCCTCGGTAGTGAAAGACATTGCTAAACCAACCTCCAATGTAAAATCCGATTCCGGACTTCGGGAAGCCAATATTGAAGAAATTTTGAAAGGGACCTCTTTAGCTGGCCATGATCTAGAAAAAGCTATCCTTGAGATAGAAGAGGAATTTGGGATTAATGCTTACTTTACCATTGCCGTAATGAAGCTTGAGAGCGGCAATGGAAAAAGTAGAATAGCTAAAAATAAGAATAATTTATTTGGGTTAAACGCATTAGACGGTGATGTGTACAATAAGGCATTCAGCTTTAAAACAAAAGGGGACAGTGTGCGGAAATTTGGTCAGCTCATCTCAAAAAATTATATAAATAAGGGATACACAACCGTTGAAAAAGTATCGAAGAAATACTGCCAAGCCAATCCAAAATGGTCGGGTGCTGTTAAAGCGATCATGAAAAGCGATTATAGCAAGCTATAGGTTATGTATTATTGAATTAAATAGGGTATTATAAGGGGGCAGAGGCAGGTGGAATAGACTTTGGAATATAAGACCATTACCGAATGGGATGAACTCATTTGGAAAAAAACTGAAGGCATATATCAGCAGGCATTCCCTAAAGAAGGCAGAAAAAGTCGGACTAATATAAGGCGTATGTTTGAGCGGAAAATGTGCCATTTGCACCTAGCCATCGATAATAACGAGGTAATCGCAATGGCTCTTACAGCCATGGATGAACAGGCTTTAGTATTAATTATTGATTACATTGCTATTAGGGAAGACCTTCGCAGTAAAGGGCACGGCAAATTACTAATAAATTATATTAAAGAGTGGGCAGAAACAACAAAAAGTCGGGGTATAATTGTCGAGGTTGAAGCGGAATCTAATCCAGAGAATACAAATCGTATTCGTTTTTGGCAAGCCTATGGATTCCGTCTCACTGAATATGTCCATCAGTATATATGGGTTCCGGAACCTTACCAAGCTATGTACTTGAACATGGACAAAGCCAATGGTCTGCCTGAAGGCGGGGAGAAGCTTTTTCAATATATAAACCAATATCACAAAAAAGCTTATAATAAATAATGCTACTCAATAGAAGGTGCTTCGATTCTAAAACGCTTCAATTGCTCCCACATGCCTTCCTTATGCAGAATTTCCTGTTGTTTGGGACCCATGAGATCAAAATGGGGGAAGGGCTGCCGGTTATGAATATATTTTGGATTCAATCCATGGGTCACACACCATAAAGTCAAACGTTCGAGATTAGAACAGCCTACCTTTGTAACTGTATGGAATTGAGGGAAACGCTTATCCAACCAAAAGTGGGTTAAGAAGCTAATTTCTTCTCTTTCTACAGCTTCTTTCCATTGGTTAAGCTCTTTTCTGCTGATACCAAACGCCATTTTATGTCACGCCATCCTCATAATTAATTTTTCAATAGTCATATTATAGCAAGGATAAAGTTCAAATGCAGTACTTAAAGAGAATGGGTTCCATCTGAAAGTAAAATGTGTTAGAATAAAAAAGCATTATTAACCTTATAGGGAATTAGCAAAGTGGTAATGCTCGGGACTCTGACTCCCGCACCGGTGGTTCGATCCCATCATTCCCTGTTAATCCATCAAATGGACGTTCTCTTAGAGAGCGTCTTTTTGTTTTCATATTTTATTACAAAAAAAGACCTACAACTTATCAGAGTTGCAGGTCTCTTTTCCAATGCTATATTAATAAAAGGGGGTACTTATAGAATACCCAAACAAGCTTAAATCAACCTTAAGAAACAGTGACAAACTCATGACGATTTTAAAACAAATTTTAGCTGCGATACAACTTTTACAAGATCTGGGAGTATAAATTGACAAAATGAAATAGATTGGAAAATAATGAAAGGGGAAATATGAAAAACTGCAAATTAATCTTAATTGAAGGTATCCCAGGATCAGGTAAATCAACGACTGCACAGTATATATCAAAAGTGCTGAGAACCAATAATATCTTACATAAATGGTGGTATGAAGAAGAGAAAGAACACCCCATTTACATTTACGAGGATCATGAATCGATGCAGCAGGTTGTGACGAACCTAGCCAATGGAAATTATCGAGAGGTCATTGATTTAGCTCTTGAACAATGGGCAAGATTTAGTTCAGCCATTCAAGCCTCTGACGAAATCATTATTGTAGACAGCAGCCTTTTTGGCTATTTAACTTGGAGTTTGTTTCCTTACAATGTGCCTATTGACGAAATAAAAGAATATGCCTTGAAGGTTGAGGCGCTTATTAGCGGGTGCAATCCACATTTAATTTATCTCTATCAAAATGATATTCATGCTGCACTTACGAAAATCTGTGAACGAAGAAGCGGCGATACGGAGAAGAATTTTACAAATGCGGCAACTGGTTCTGTCTATGGTTTATCTAGGGGGTTGTCTGGATTTGATGGATTAACTGCTTATTGGCAGGATTATCGCGTGCTCACGGATGATCTGTTTAAAGAATTAAGTATGTCGAGAATATCCATAAACAATTCTGATGGTAATTGGCCTCTATATAATAGTGAGATTTTGAAATTCCTCTATATTAATCTAGATAAGTTTGAGAGATTTGGAAATTATGATGCTCAAAGATTTGTAGGAACCTATCAGTCTAAAGATATGGATCAGCATGTTAGTTTGATAGTTAATAAAGAGGGAAAGCTGGTTGCTGATGGGCTACCGCATGTCTGGACAAAAACTATTTTAATCCCACGTTCTTCTAATATATTCGATGTGCAATCATTACCGTTTCAGGTTGCTTTTGAGGAAGACAATTTACAGAACTTGCGGATGCATCTTACGGGTTCTGCATTATTTGATGGGCCTGTTGATTACATGCTTATAAGGAATAAAGGAAATTGATTTCAAATAAATCTAGATCCATATGGAGGTAACACAATGAAACTTACTAAACCTAATTGTATCGGAAGCGATATTAGCAATTTGTCCTCTTTTTGTTTTTGCTTATTCCATGTTCTGCCCTACATAAATCAAGCTAAATATACATATGAAGAAATCATGGGTTACACCGGACATGCCTTTCACATCAACGTAAGAGTGGAAGCGATAGATAAATGGGGACCAACGATGTACGACTGGGATGGGGTGATCCCAAGGGGCTTACATAATCTAGGCTTAATTTCAAAAGATATCGCCTATTCCGGTTATCATATGGAAGTGCCAAATGTATTGAATAATTCGATCGCTCTAATACGCCAATCTATTGATAAGGGAGTTCCGCTAATTATGTGGGAGCCGCTTGGACCTGAATTTGGGATAATCTATGGATACAATGATGAAAGCCAGAGTTTATATGTTATTGATGCAGCTATAGAAGGGGAAATACCGTTTGACCGAATAGGACGGGGGGATGATACCCCTGAGTTTTATGTGCTTTCAATAGATGAAGTCATTAACAGGAGTCCAAACGATAGAATTATGGGCACACTTGATTTAATTCTTAAGTATGGGTTGACTGATGCTCATGATACTTGGGAGTTCTCTACTGGTTTGCCGGCATACGATGCTTGGATTATCGCATTTAATAATAAAAAAATTGATTTCTATGGCAATTCATTTAACATTCAGGTACTTAAAAATGCACGTGAATCTGCAATTGGATTTTTAAACAAATTTAAGAATGAGTTTATTAAAGAAGAGGAAATTGAATTAATTAATCAATCAAAGAATTCTTTGATCGAAGCAGTAAAGCTAATTAACGAACTTGAGCTATTGTTTCCATATCCAACTGGAGGAAACCCACGGGAAGATTTGATTAGAGACAAAGCTATTCAATTGCTTAATGACATTAAAGAAAAGGAAAAAAGTGCGCTTCTCTATCTAAAGATATTAAGAGACAATAAAATATGCCTATAGCTATAATTTCCCAACAAAATTCTTCTAGACTCTGATATTATGACTTTGTGACACATGAAGGAGGAAATAAATTGTTAAACGTTTTTGATGTTTCCGAAACACTAGTCAACCATATCAAATCTAATTATCCCAATGAAATTGCCATTATTGCTTATTACGGGTCCTATGCACAAGGAACAGCATCAAAGCGGTCTGACTTGGACTTCTTTTTTATTCCAGCTACGCCTGAAGGCTATGAAGTCAGTATCCAGTTTATATTGAATGACATAAGCTTTGATTTTTGGCCAATTGGCTGGGAACGTGCTGAGAAAATGGCTTCTTTTGAAGATCCCTTTACGACAATTATCGCAGATTGCCAGCTATTATATAATCGTTCAGACGAAGACCTAGCTCGATTTATGAAGCTGCGTGATTCTATAACAACAATGCGTGAGCCTAGTCATGGACAAGTGCTCTTGGAGAAAGCCGAAACACAATTGAACGAAGCTTATTTGCATTTATATAAAATGAGTCGTGAGAACGCTGCGGTGAATATAAATTTCTATCGTACGGAAGCAAATGCAGTTTTGACGAAAGTACTTCAAAGTCTAGCGCTATTAAATCAAACTTATTTCACCAAAGGCTGGGGCAAAAATATAGCGCAAATTTTACAATATCCACTGAAACCAACTTGTTTGAAGCAGCTTCTTGAAGTTATTATGAGTACCAGAAGCTCTGAAGAGATTAGATTAGCTTGTGAGGAATTGACAGATGAGACGCTCGCATTAATTTTGAAGAAAAAAGAGTCCTATCTAGGCACAGCTTATTATGCCGATCGGTTGAAAGGGTGCTACGAAGAGACAAAGGGAACATTTGACAAGATCATAACAGCATGCGAGAGTAACGATTATCATACAGCATTCTTTGCTTCGATTGGAATCCAGGATGAAATCGCCCGGTTGCTATTTTTTGCTGAAACAGGGAGCTGGCCAATTAAGTTGGAATGTAATTTAACTTATCAGGATTTATATTTCCAGTTAGGATTTCCTGATCTAATTACGTTTGTTGATCCTCATGACTTAACAAAACTTCAAGCTGCTGTGGAACGACTCAGTTCTCTTTTTGAAAGTCACCTCATATCCCAAGGTGTAAAAATTAATAGATTTCAGAGTTTAGTGGAATTTAAACTATTTCTTGAAAATGTAGGTGGGAGTCTGAATGAAAATTGAGTTTGCAGTGGAAACGGACTACGATTATATTTTCGAAAATGATAAACACATATTAGAAAGCTTAATTTCAGCAAAAATTAAGGCAAAAGAAATTTACATCCTTCGAAACCGAGAGGGTGTATATATCGGTTGGATGCGGTTTGGGTATTTTTGGGATAAAACGCCTTTTATGAACATGATCTGGATCAATGAAGAATATAGAAGTAAAGGTATTGGGAAACGAATTGTACTCTTCTGGGAATATGAAATGAAGCTCAAGGGTTGTAAAATGCTCATGACCTCCACTTTAGCTAATGAAGAAGCGCAGCATTTCTATAGAAAATTAGGCTATAAAGATTCAGGATGTCTATTGCTGGATAAAGAGCCTTTAGAAATCATTTTTACTAAAGAGATCTAATAAAACTTTGAATTTAAAAAACAAATCTTATAGAAGGATATATTGTATGCACCTTTATAGGGATTGATTATAAAGTGAATAGATTTTATATATTTCATAAATAAATAACGTTATGCAACAATAACCCTAACACTAATAAAGGGGGAAGTAAGATGAGTTCGATTCATAAATGGCAGCCGGAATTATACGACAACAAATTAGGATTTGTTTCACAATTCGGCAAAGGTGTAGTGGAGCTGCTTAATCCTCAATCGGGAGAAAGAATTCTTGATTTGGGCTGTGGGACGGGTGATTTGAGTTCAGAGATTTCCAAATGTGGAGCAAAGGTAGTGGGGATGGATTTATCAGCTACTATGATTGAGCAGGCAAAAAGAAAATATCCAGACATTGATTTCGTTATTGGAAATGCTGAAGAGTTTGAGTTCAAGCATTCTTTTGACGCTGTATTCTCTAATGCTTCGTTACATTGGATAAAGAATGCAGCTAAAGTCATTTCCTGTGTTAAGAATGCCTTAGCAAAAGATGGACGTTTTGTTGTGGAATTTGGCGGGAAAGGCAATGTGGAGAAAATTGTAGAAGCCATTTCTAAAATTTTAGCTCGAGATTATGGAATCGATGCTAGTGCGTTTAACCCATGGTACTTCCCAAGTATTGGTGAATATAGTAATTTGCTAGAACAGATGGGCTTCAGAGTGACTTATGCTGTACACTTTGATCGGTCAACTAAGCTGGAAGATGGCGAGAATGGACTCAATATTTGGCTAGCAGGTCTAGCAGCAGATGAATTTTTTAAAGGTTTCAGCGAAAGCGAAAGAACTGATATTTTTAATAAAGTATCGGATCTAGCAAAAAAGGATCTATTTATAGACGGTATTTGGTATGCGGATTATAAAAGATTAAGAATTGTAGCATGGAACGAGTAAGAATAATTAATTGTACAGTCCTCCAAATAATTTATCCTACGTTCATTTTGTTTTAATTATCGAAGTGGATAATAAAGGAAAAAGTATGCGGAGGATTTATGACAATTCGCCTGAGATTGACTTTGTTATATTCAGGGATACTTGGTCTAGTTTTATTGCTATTCGGTGCGCTCCTATATAATATTTTACATTTCTATATCTACAAAGAACTGGAACACTCCCTTAAGGAACAAACGGCTGATCTTCAGGAAAATGTTAATTATAAGTTTAGAATTAATTCTACGGGTTGGAGTTTATCCATAAAGCTCGACGATTTTGATACCTTGCAATCAGGGATGTATTTGCAGCTTATTAACTTTACGAGTGGTGAGATTGCAAAGTCAATTAACTTAAATGGAGTTGATTTGCCCTTTTCCACGGAGGGCCATGATCCCAATAAGGGTTACTTTGTAACTGCAAATATTCATAATTCACCATTTTATATTTACAATGATTCGTTGATTATTAATGGAACTGAAGTTGGCATCCTACAGGCTGCTTACAATATTAGTGTGATCAGCTTGTTTTTTTCGATTTTAAAATTAGTGCTCGTCGTGTTATCTGTTTTTGTAGTTTCGATCGCTTCTTATTTGGGATGGTTAGTTTCAAAAAGAGCGTTAAAACCGATTTACAGCTTAATCCGTGAAACGGAACTAATTCAAAATAGCGATGATTTAGCGAGAAGAATTCACTACGATAACAAACATGATGAAGTTGGCCTTTTAAGTAAGACGATGAATGGTATGCTTGAACGTATACAGATGATGTATGCAGTATTAGATGGTTCATATATTACACAGCGCCGTTTTGTAGCTGATGCTTCTCATGAGCTAAGAACTCCACTCACAACTATAAATGGAAATGCAGAATTTCTTAAAAAGATATGGGGAACTTACCTCCACAATCCTAGCCTGATTGAACTAAAAGAAATTGAAATATCTGTAGAGGCTATTCATGACATAACAGATGAAGCAATGAAGATGGGCAAATTGGTTAATGATCTCTTGATTCTAGCCCGAACAGATGCTGGGCTGCAGATAGTAAGAACTGAGATTGAATTGAAACCAATTGTTGAGGCTGTAGTAAGAAAGCTGCAGTTAATTCCAAAGCTGATTGAATGGAAGATGGAGAATCTTGAGATGCTGGATAATCTTCAAGTTATGGGGGATAAGGATTATCTACAACAGCTGATTTTCATTATTCTCGATAATGCGTTTAAGTTCACCGAAAATGGCTTAGTTGAGCTTAGAGTATTCAAATTGGCTGATAGAGTGGGATTAATGATTCGAGATACCGGTATTGGGATGGATCCTAACGAAATTCCCCATATATTTGAAAGATTTTATAGAGCCGACTCCTCAAGGGGGATTACTCCAGGGACAGGACTAGGATTATCTATTGCAAAATGGATCTTGGATGAGCATCAAGGAACTGTTGAGGTTGTTAGTGAAAAAGGGATTGGAACTTCGATTAGTATATATCTGCCGATATTAAATCCAGAATCTAATAAATTGGATTAAGCTGGTAACATTTAACTATTCAGCTTCGTTAAAGAGATGAGGAGTGATAGAAATGAAAAGAATTTCGCTAAGCTTAACTATATTTGGTCTAGTATTATTAATTCTTTCTGGGTGTAAGGAAGAGGTAATGGGTGATCAAGAAACAGCTAAACAATACGTTGAGAAGCTGGGATATAAAATTACTTCCACTAATGAGCAAGTTTATAAATACATAATAGAAAAGGGGACCATGGAAGATACATTGAACCAGCAGATATGGGGAGTGCAGCAGATAGAACCCGATAAATATTTTGGCAAGGATATATCCATGTATGGGTTCACAGTTTCAAATCATCCGTTAGAAAAATTATATAACTTAAAGACCACTGTATCCATCATGCTTTGCGATGGCAAAGTGATAGGTGGGACATCCTTCCCTGCTGGTAAAGGAGAACAGAGATTACTTGGAGCCGCATATACATTAGACGGTAAAACTTTAGAGGAAGCAACCGGGTTAACTTATAAAGAATGGAAAGAGAAATGGCATAAGAAATACGGGAACGCTTCAACTTAGCTATATATTCTCAAAAGATTAATAGTTACTGTGTTATCCTAATATAAAAAGGACTGAAAGGAGTCTAATTCATGGAAATTACGAAGGCACTAATCATTACCGGCCATCAGAAGAGCGAGGAGGCTGGTATGTTAACAGTCGTAGAGATTGTTCTTGAGGCATTCCCAGAGCTTCAAGTAGAATTCATCTGGAGTCCACTCGCAGTAAAGTACATTTGATAGTAACTTTATAAACAATGGGGAGATGAGAAAATGGAACAGTTGCGCTATCCAATAGGTCGATTCCAACACCAGCAGCAACCAACACAAGAACAACTTAATCAATGGATTATTGAAATCTCAGAAATGCCAAGGGTCCTTAGACTAGTCGTGCAAAATTTAACTTTGGAGCAATTGCAGACACCTTATCGACTGGGTGGCTGGACTATTCAGCAGGTGGTCCACCATATAGAAGATAACGATATGAATGCTTTTATTCGTTTCAAGAGGGCATTAACCGAAGACAATCCTATATCAGGCTCTTATCATGAGAATTTATGGGCTGAACTCAGTGATTATTTAATTGCTCCGATTGAGCCGTCCTTAATACTTCTCGAAGCTCTTCATAGCAGATTTGTAATCCTGTTAAATTCTTTGCACGCATCTGACTTTCAGAAGACATTTACAAGTCCAACTCATGGCAATATGACTCTTGAAGTGGCGACTCATCGATATGCTTGGCATAACCGGCATCATATTGCACAAATTACTTCACTAATCGAACGATCAGGCTGGTAAACAGAGTAAATAAATGAAGCGAGGGAGTATATGGAGAGTGATTATGTTTATAAAGTTACCGCTTATATAACGCGATTTAATAAGGGAAATCAGCAATTATTAGTCTTTAAGGAAAAAGACTATGAGCATCTCGGTTTTCAAGTTCCTGGTGGAACTGTAGAGAAAAATGAAGATTTACAGGCTGCAATAATTAGAGAGATTAAGGAAGAAGCGGGCATCAACGAGGTGTCAAACGTTAAATATCTTGGAGAATTTACATACAACATGGAGAAGCCTGACCGCATTATTAAACGTTATTATTATCAAATGCAAGCGGATAGCCCTGAGTATTTTACACATATCGTACAAAGCGATGATGAGGATAATGGTTGGATTTATGAATATTCCTGGTTAGATTTAAAAGAAAAACCAACTCTATTTAACCATTTAGGTGTCCACTTAGATAAAGTTTCTAACCATCTATGATAACAATAAAACCTTTGGTACAATCGGATTTTGAATTTTTAATGGACATGCATTATGAATCTATTCACATTCTGGAGGACAAGCCTCCCAAACAAGAGCTACTGAATGCACCAAATATAAAAAAATACAGCGATGGATGGGGGAGAACAGGAGATAGGGCTTTAATTGCGTGGAGTGGCGAGATACCGGTTGGTGCTGTCTGGTATAGATTATTTAACGAAACTAATAAAGGGTATGGATTTGTTGATAATGAAACTCCAGAGCTGGGTATCGCTATAAGATCAGATTACGTAAAGCAAGGAATTGGAACCGCATTAATGAAAGGGATCATGCAAAAGGCTGAGTTGGAAGGTTATAATGCACTTTCTTTAAGTGTTGATCCAGACAATCTGCTGGCGGTTCGATTATATGAAAAGCTTGGCTTTGTGTTTTGTGGGATCTCGGGGACTTCATGGACCATGAAAGTAACTCTTTAAATAAAACGGCAGCTCGAATGGAAGCATTCGTTGAGATCAGCTAAGGGGAAAAAGCATTGATTAATCAGCAGGAAGACCAAGAGTTAATCAAACGTGCAAAAAACGGAGATCAAGCAGCTTTTAGTGATCTAGTCATGAAGCATAGATCTAAGGCAGTTGATTGGGCAAGGTCAATTACCCATGACTCCTATCTAGCCGAAGACATCGCCCAAAATGCTATTTTGCGATCTTATTTGCACTTGGAATCGCTAGAGCACCCAGACCGATTTCTTCCTTGGCTTCGCAATATCGTTCGTAATCAGGCAATCGATGTTCTTCGTAAGAATAAGCGTAATAACCTATATATTCATAATTCAGAAATAAATCACACTGTAGATTCGGATACACCTGAAGTCGTAACGCTACATAAGGAATGGATGGAATCTATAAGCTTGCTAATGGAGTCATTGCCAGTTAGAAATCGGCTAATATTCGAAGCTCATTTCTTTAAACAGCATTCTCCTGATGAAATTGCCGAGGAATTTCAGATGACAATAAGTAATGTCTACAACATCATTTCAAGATCGAAAATAAAACTGCAAGAGCTGAGATTTAGAAAGGAAACCACCAAATACCTTCAGCAAAAAATGGCACGGAGTCTACTAACAACTCAGCTATTAACTATTCCGAGTTATCGTTCGGCGTATAGTTCTATGGGACATTTGTTAAATGAATTGATTTCAAATGTGAATGATAATAATTATAGCTTAAGCGATATAATGGGTTTTACCGGCCAAGCATTTCGAATTCAAACGACGGTCGATTGCGGTTTGAGTGGCAGCTTAATATATGATTGGGGCTGGGTAATGGAAAGGGCATTAATAGCCTTTGGCTTCCAGACTCGAAGTATAGGACGGCCTGGCAGAGTGCTGACACCAGATATCCTAATTGAAGCCCTGGATATGATCCATTTATCTATTGATCGGGGAATGTCTGTTATAGTTTGGAATTTAGTTAAATCAGAGTTTGGAGTTATCTACGGTTATAACGATCAGCTGCAACAATTAACCTATCGTAATGCTGTGGAGGAATCCTTGCAGATTTCTTATGAGAAATTAGGCAGGACTCTCGAAAATCCGGAACTATTCGTAGGGACATTTGAGAATTCGGATAGAATTGAATTTTCTAAGACTCCTAACCTAATCCAAGCTTTGAAAACCATTATGGATCATGCCCGAGGCATAGAGCCAGGTGTTGCAGGATATTTCACTGGAATTGCAGCATATGATATTTGGATTGAAGCCTTTGAGAATGGCCAAGCTCAACCAGTCGGACATGCTTATCAAGTAAGCTTGTTAACCGAAGCAAGGGAGCATGCCGTCCGCTTTTTGAAAAGCTGGGAAGATCACCCTCTTATACAAGGGAATTCAGAAATTATACTTTTATGGCATGATGCTATGGATCATTTTCAAATAGTCCATGAGCTCTATGTAACCCTGTATCCTTCCTATCCTTATGGTATGCCTGGCGTTCAGATGGACATTCGTGAACAGACGATTGATCTCTTAAAAAAGGTAAAGGCAGTTGAAAATAATGGAATAGTGGCATTAGAAAAAATATATTTACAACTGATTCAAAAAAAGTGATAGATTTTATATCCCACAAACGTCTATAAACTGAAGTTAACTTTATTCTAGGAGGAAAAAAAAATGCAAACATCAAATGCACAAGGATCTGGAATAAAATCGGTTGGCAGTGCTATTCTACACGTACGTAATTTGAACTTAATGGTCAGCTGGTACGGGGACATCTTGGGTACTCCAATAACAGAAATTGAATCAGAAACGCCTTATTATGTATTCGAAATGATTAATGGTGTTAATTTAATGCTTGATGATCATCGTTTTATGCAGGATCAAGCCAAACATCCCATTTTCATGCTAAATACTATGGACATTGAGGCAAGCTATAATTGGGCTAAACAAAACGAGATTACGATAAATTTAGAAATTCAACATGTTCACCCTGGTTTGTCTTATTTTAATATTAGCGATTCAGAAGGCAATGTAATGATGATCATTCAATCAAATTGGGTAAATCCCAATTCGCAACAATTAAATGAGTTGGATAAACCGATTGTTAACCACATTAATTCTATCGTAGTGCCTGTAACAGATTTAAAACGAGCTACAGAATGGTATGCCCATTTGCTTGGACATGTTATTAAACCAGATCGTCAGACTGGAGGTCCGATTTATTGGTTTGATATGGAAAACGGAACAGGGGTTTTATTGGATGATAATCGAAGCAATGGTTACTGTGAAAAGTATCCTACCTTTATGTTGAAGGGGCCAGATATAGAGGAAGCATATCGGTTTATTGTCAGTAAAAACATTAAGACTCTTACAGAAGTTGAATTTGACAATCATTTTTTTATTAGCGATCCAGAGGGGAATTCAATTATTATCTGAAATAAGCTATAAAAAAGCTATATCTTATATTCGTTATTCAATAATCACCTGAAAATCCAAAAATAACTGCGAAAATTGGCGAATGATGGTACTATTATGGTGCCATTATTTTATTTTGCTTATTTTCACAATAAACACAAAAAGGGGATTATTTGGGTGGATAACGAACAGAAAACAGAGATTAAAGAGTTAGAAATGGAAGAAATAAGTCCAGTCACAGTGGAGAAAAAATTATTTAAAAGCAAAGCTTTTATTATTAGTTCGCTTATTGTCTTGATTCTAATAATTGGTAGTTTATATTTTTACTTTGTCAAAGGTTCTAAAGAGCAGACAATGGAAATTTTCAAGACAATATGTACAAATTTGGCTAGCGTTGAAGTGAACGATAAATGGGGTTACATCAATGACACAGGTGAAGAATTAATTGCACCTAAATTCGACAGAGCTGAAGATTTTCAAGATGGAATAGCTAAGGTTAATATAGGTGGTAAGCTTGATGAATACCAATTTACTGGAGGTAAATGGGGCTTTATTAACATAAAAGGCCAAATGGTTATAAATGCACAATTCGAAGTGGTATCTGATTTTTCTGAAGATATAGCAAGTTACAAATTGGATGATAAATGGGGCTATATAAACAAAGTTGGGAAGACAATCATTCCTCCAACCTATGATGAAACCACAGATTTCCATGAAGGAGTAGCCATGGTCAAAATAGGTGATGTTTATGGAGTAATAAATAATACCGGAAAAATGATCGTGAATCCTGAATTTCAGGAAGCTTTTGGATTTTGGGAAGGTTTGTCTAAAGTGAAAAAAGAGGATAAATGGGGTTACTTGAATACAGATGGCAGCTTTGCAATCAAGCCCATTTATGATGATTTAGGCGGCTTTTATGATGGATTAGCATTCGTTAATCTTGGTGGAGTTTATGATGAGGATGAATATGGTGTTGTAGGCGGTAAATGGGGATTTATTGATAATACCGGAAAAATTGCTGTGAATTTACAGTTTGACGAAGTAAAGGACTTTCAAAATGGCCTTGCTGCTGTAAAATTGAGTGATAAATGGGGCTATATCAATGATAAAGGTGACATAGTAATCAATCCTCAATTTGATAATGCAGATATGTTTAATGAAGGTCTTGCGGCAGTGGAAATAAACGAGAAATGGGCATTTATTGATTCAAAAGGAAATATCGCTATCAATCCCCAATTTGATGATACAGAATCTTTTGATAGATCACTGTATGGTGCTATGCAATTCCATGATGGATTGGCTGCAGTAAAGCAAGGTGACCAATGGGGATATATTGATAAAAAAGGTAAATATGTGGTACTACCCATTTATGATAAAGCTGAACGATTCTATAACGGATATGCGATCGTGACTACGGATGACAGAAAAGGGTATATGGATACAAAAGGTAAAATAATCATTAATCCTCAATTTGATACGGCAAGTCAGTTTTACGGTAAATTAACAGAAGTTAGCGTAGGCGAATCGTTTGGGTTTATTGATAAAAAAGGAAAATATATTGTAAATCCAATTTACAGTAATACGGGTAGTTTTTGCAGAGTAGAGTATTTATAAAATTGGAGGACTCCAATGAACAAGGTCATAAAAGTGTTTTTGATCATTATCTGTACTGTGTCATTGGTTTCATGCAGTCGCTCCTATAATCCAGCTAAAGCGACAAAACGCGGTGACATTGTGGATATACACGGGAAAGTTACAAATGAAGCAAGATTGGATATATTCATTAATAGCGTTAAAGATAAGAAAATGGATAAAATCCGTATTACTCGCTATACGATTGAAGGAGATCCGTTATACTTTGATTTTACTTATGATGGGCAAACAATTAAATATAAGTATGATAACTCTAATGATAAGTTTGGTTCCAGCGATGTAAGGAGTACGGTTTGTAAGGATTTTACTAAAACGGAAGAAGCCAAAATGATTAATTACAAATTAGAAGGATGTTCCGGTAAAAATGCTGATATTGGTGCTGGATTCGGCTTCAGTATAAATAAAGAATAAGGCAGATGAACTTAAACTCAGATTAAAGCATGGTAACCCCTATCGTTTGAAGAGCTTTAACGGGATCTTTAAATGATGGGGACAAGGTTATAGACATTTGATAGGATTTAATGGCTTCATCTAGGCTGCCCAGCTTTTCCTGGCAGCGGCCAATTTGATACCATGCCTGAAAGCTGCCTGCTCCTTTTAGAATAAGATGCTTTAGGTTGGTTTCCCCTAATTCTAAGCAATGGTTGAAGGTTGCCAGAGCTTCCTCATACCTATCTTTAGCCAATAAAATTAATCCTTTATAAAAATGCAGGTCGACATAATCTGAATAAAGCATGATTGCTTTCTCAATAGCAGGCCAAGCTCCTTCGATACACCCAAGACTCAGCATAATCGAATATTTTAATTTATATAGAATAGATGGGGGAGTAAATCCTTGTGAAATGAATAACAGGATAGATAGATTCACAAATTCAAAAGCACGTTCACTCTGCTGGCCTCTATGATATTCGGTTGCCATATGATAAGGGGTCCAAGGGTTCTGGCTTCCTTGTTTAATCTCTGTTTCTAACATAGTCAGGTTTCGTTCCAGTTTTTTTTTTGATGTGACTACAGGATTCATATATCCATAATGGTGCAATTTGATCGGTGCCATCGGTATAGGAGCGTGATTATGAATATTTAATGATTCGTGAATTTTATTCTCAAAAAGAATCCCTTTATGATTCCTGAATAATCTCGTATGGGCAATATGATAGCTTTCATCCGGGTTAATCTCACTACCGTAATAATTGATTAGATGGAGTGATACTAAATCAAATTCATCCATGTATAAAATATCCCGCAGCTTAAACCGATCGTTTATATCCATTTCCTCATCCGCATCCAACCACAGTATCCAATCCCCCGTTGCTTGTACTAAACCATAATTCCTTGCCGCTGCAAAGTCATCTTGCCATACATAATCAAATAAAAGCGCTCCATATTTATGGCAAATCTCCTTAGTGCTGTCCGTAGACCCTGTATCGACGATGATCATTTCATCTACTACATCTTTAACACTCCTTAAGCAGGCTTCAAGAAATTGTTCCTCGTCTTTAACAATCATGCATAAGGATAATCTTTTCCATTGTTCCACATGAACACTCCTTCGTTTTATGTATCGATGAGGAGCGTGCAAAATAACGCTCCCCACCTCCAAGGAAGTAACTACTTTTTAGAATAAGGCCCCCTGATCTTGCAGATATAATTTAAATACCGTATCCAGCTTGAATTGTAACAACATTTCTTTTTTAATTACGTCCCTCATGGTCTGGCTTACGCTCTGGTTGATTAGTAACAGGTTGGAGATTGTAATAGTTGTGTCATCAAGTGTGTTTTCGGTAGAAAGTGTACCAAGTACAAATTGTATTTTCTCTGCTTCAGCATTGATGATATGGGCTAAAGCTATTTCCTCTAATGCAATCGAGGCCAAAAGAAGTGGGATAGTTTGCCCAATAGTAATGGAGATATCAGGTGTAATATCGGGTATGCTGGCTTGTGACATGTTCTTCACTCCTTTCTCGACTGAACTTATATAGCTTATGTATGTTTATGAACTGCGTGCATACATATCCATCTTCAACTGTGTTTTCGAAATTATTGGGCACCTGCGTAACAATATGGGCATATATTAGAACGAATGAAATGGATGAGGTGATATAGATGAGTATGCCTACAATACCAGAAGAATTGTTTCGTCCTACGATCCGAGAAGCAGTTATCGATTTATTCAAATCCATTGCCATGGAAGAAACAGCTATATCACATCTTTTGAATGCAGAAGCCGAGAAGATTCAAGCTTTTGTTGGACATCAAATGGATTTTCCTACTAATCCTACAAACCTCGACATACTTAGATTTAATCAGAGTGTTACCAAGTTAGTGGATATCATCGTTATGAAGGAATGGCTGCTGTTTAGAAAATTGGAGACATCCCTAGAAATCCTTGCTTATGATAACAGCAACGAAAATCATTATGAAGATGAATATGAGGAAGAATGAGGTATAGGCATGAAGGAATTCCATGCGAATAAAGAAGCTTGGCCATCGGAGACTCAACAAATGACATGGACAGCTATTAATCAATTGGAGGTGTCTTTATTTGATTATTTTAAGTCTGTTGTAATTTTTTATCGATCCATTGAACAACGTAAAACGTTGTTTTTTTTAGTAAATGAAGTACTTCCTTTATCCAACGCTTTAAAATCAATCATTAAAATTCAAAACAATTTGTTAAAAATGACAGCCTTTTACCTAGTGAATATGGAGCATACGAAGTTAATTGATGACTATGTGATCTACTATCACTCTTATATGAAGCTAAATAGGCGAATAGATGAGTTATGGGAAATGACTAACCAATATCCAAATCTACAGAATGAGATAAAGCCTCAATTTCAACAATTTAAATATTATTTTGAAAAAAAACGAAGTCTTATGCGAAAATTCGGCAATTGGGTTTAACACACAATTTCGGCACTAATAGAATGTGATTCTCATACATTGAACAAAAAAACGGTCATTCATAGTCCGAAAGGGTTGGTGTTATGATTACAATCAGTTTGTGTATGATTGTGAAAAATGAAGAAGAAACTTTAGAGCGCTGTCTAACATCGGTTAAAAATATTGCTAATGAAATCATCATAGTGGATACAGGTTCAACGGATTCAACCAAACAAATTGCTGCTCGGTTTACGAATAAAATAGTTGATTTTACGTGGATAGATGATTTCGCTGCTGCACGGAACTTTGCTTTTCAACAAGCCACGAAATCATATATTCTATGGTTGGATGCAGATGATGTTTTTGAAAAAGTCGATCGCGAAAAATTCATTCAATTAAAAAAAACTTTAGATTCTTCGTACAATACAGTGATGATGCCGTATCATCTTTCTTTTGATCATACAGGTAAGCCTACCTTTAGTATGAGACGTAATCGGCTGGTTCGGAGAGATTGCAATTTTGTATGGATAGGTGCTGTCCACGAGTACTTAGAGGTTAGTGGGAAATGCTTACAAAGCGAAATCGCAGTTACACATAAGAAAGAAAGAGTATATACAGATCGAAATTTGCGCATTTACAGAAAGAAAGTGGAATCAGGGGAATCGTTATCGACGCGTGATCTGTTCTATTATGCTAACGAACTTTATGATCACTCTTTAGTTGAGCAAGCGTCCGTTATATACGAAACGTTCTGGGCGACAAAGCTAGGGTGGATCGAAGACCGCATCACCTCGTGTCTTAAATTGGCTGATTGTTATTCTCGGATGGGAGAGTATGAAAAACAGCTTCAGGTGTTATTTCGCTCGTTTGAGCTTGATACACCTCGGGCAGAGATTTGTTGTCGATTGGCTGCTTTTTTTATGGAAAATAAACGGTGGAATCAAGCAAAACATTGGTATTTGGTGGCAACCATACTTGGAGAACCTCCGCTTACAGGGGGGATGATAGATTTACCATCTTGGACCTGGCTGCCGCATATCCAGCTTTGTGTTTGCTATGATCGTCTAGGCAATTATGAGATGGCTTATCGTCACAATGAAATTGCTTTGACCTATCAACCCACGCATTCCAGCATGCTAAGCAACAAATCATATTTAGAAAAAGTATTGGCTCAGAGAAAGCAAGAAACTTAGGCAAAGGAGGACTGTATAGGAATGGAACGAGGTAAAGTAACACTTTCAATGATTGTCAAAAATGAGGCTGGACGGTACTTGCATGAAGCTTTAACGCGTCATAGAAGCTTAATAGACGAAGCAGTTATTATAGATGATGGAAGCACCGATACTACACCAGAAATATGTCATGAAGCATTAGCAGGTATCCCGCTGAAATATATCCGAAATGATGCCTCCAAATTTCATAATGAAATAACGCTAAGAAAACAACAGTGGGACGAAACGATTCAAACTAATCCTCAATGGATTCTAAATTTGGATGCTGACGAAATGTTTGAAACCAGCTTCGATAGAGCTCAGATAGATCGGATGCTAATCCAATCAGACTATGACGTCTATTACTTTCGTCTATATGACATGTGGAGCATGACGCAATATAGAGAAGATCATTACTGGCAAGCGCATAAGTTTTATCGTCCATTTCTCGTCAGATATCGTTCCGATGTTTCATACCTTTGGAAAGAAACTCCACAGCACTGCGGTAGATTTCCGCTAACTATAGTTCAGTTTACTTATCAATGCCATCCAGCTCGGATTCAGCATTATGGATGGTCGCTTAAGAAAGATCGCGAATTTAAATATGATCGTTATCAATTATTAGATCCTGGTGCTAGGTATGGTTGGAAGGAACAGTATGATTCAATTCTCGAAGAATCTCCAAATCTTGTAGACTGGGAGGAGTAAGCATGCTTGTTAAAGATATTGAAGTCGCTCTTTCTCTTGCAGGGAGAAGAGGTTGGAACCCAGATAATGATTCGATTAGTAGAAGCGCATTCATTCATCTATTACGTAGATTGGAAAAGTCTAATGATGAAATTAGAATTGTCCAGCTAGGTGGAGGGCAAGCCATCTGGGTCTGGAATTCTTTGCATGAATTAAACCTTCTACCCATAAAAACAACTATAATCGAGCATCATCCTGCGCGTGCAAGTCAATTGATCCAAAATGCGGAAGCAATGACAGGGATCGACGTGCATTGGAGTTGTTTAAAGCAACTGACTGATGAAGAGCGTGAGGACTTGTTTAATAATCCAGCTGAGGCTAATGAAAAATGCGGAAGGCTTGGAAAATATGTAAAAACAGATCAATATGATCATTATCAAATCCGAAATGCATTTTATGGGGAGTTAAGTCAGTTTACCTTTTTAAATGAGAGTATAGATGTATTAATTGTAGATGGTCCGCATGGAAATGGACGTTCGCTTGTTTTCACATGGTTATATTTGAAGTTGAAAGAAAATGCCTTGATTCTAATTGATGATTTTAACCATTATCCGTTTGTTGCCGATCTGGAACGACTCTTTTCTTATGAGGAATTACATAGAGATACATGGGGGGATCAGGTCTGGTTGCTTCTACGATTGAAAGGAAAGTTAGCTATTAAAGAGAGTGTCTAAAGATCTAGCAGAATGTATGAGGATTGGCCAACTTTCAGAGGTTGGCCTTTTGTGCGTTTTTCAAAGGACGTTATTCTACTAAAATTATACATAAATTAGACACAAGGTTTTTAGAATTATAGAGCTACTTATAGTTTAAGAACACCAGTCCATCCGTAATTTTGGTTACTCCATATACTATTTAGAGTTAAAAAGAAAGGAAGTGATAGACTTGAGTCAGGCAAATATTCCAAATATTACACCAATTATTAGTATAACAGTACCTACATCCATAAGCACAATCTTACTTGTGAATGAAAGTGTTCAAGCGACTATGCGTGAAGCTATCAAGAAAGAAATGCTTCTGGAGAATAAACTGGAAGCTATTCTGAAATCTGCTACTCCCCCACCGGTTATAGTGACAACGGGAGCTATAGGTGCAACTGGGGCGCAGGGAGTAACAGGTGTAACTGGGGCAACAGGAGATCCAGGGGTAACAGGAGTCACAGGTACAACAGGAATAACCGGAACAACACGAATAACTGGACTTACGGGAGCAACCAGAGCAACCGGAGCAACTGGAGCAACCGGAGTCACAGGAGTCACAGGTGCAACAGGAATTACCGGAGCAACCGGGGCAGCAGGTGCTGGCGCCATTATTCCTTTCGCATCTGGGTTACCCGCTTCATTAACAACAATTCTTGGTGGGCTTGTGGGAACAGGTAGCCTAGTAGGTTTTGGAAACAATGTAACTAATGTTAATATTGCTGGTGGTACCATCGATCTGACTGGTGCAGGTGGTTTATTGCTCAACTTTTCTTTTTCAATGCCGCGTGCAGGAACAATTACGAGCATTGCTGCATATTTCAGTGTGACACTCGGGCTTTCATTAATTGGTTCGGCTGTTACAATTAGAGCACAATTGTTTAGATCAGCGACACCAAATAATATTTTTATTCCAATTCCAGGAGCTATAGTTACTTTATCACCAGCACTTACTGGAACCGTATTACTTGGCGCTATAAGTAATGGTATAATTACTGGCTTAAATATTCCAGTTTCACCACAAGATCGTATCCTCATGGTCTTCTCGGCAACTGCTGCTGGTTTAAGTTTAGTTAACACTATTAATGGCTATGCAAGTGCAGGTGTAACAATCGCCTAAGTTTATTTGAAAAAATAACTAAAAATTTTTAATAGAATCAATTTCATAATTCCAAAGCCTTATTGCGCTTAAGTTTTTAGAGCATAAAAAAAGGAGTGCCTCCCCAAATCTCGAAGTGTTTAGTACCCCTACCAGACACTGATGAGAAGAAAGGAGCATCTCCCAATGTACAATATTCAACAAGAAAGTCTGTTTTCCTTGCAGGAT
Source organism: Paenibacillus psychroresistens (assembly GCF_009728935.1). Lineage (GTDB taxonomy): Bacteria > Bacillota > Bacilli > Paenibacillales > NBRC-103111 > Paenibacillus_AC > Paenibacillus_AC psychroresistens. The sequence goes on from NZ_CP034235.1 coordinate 3,824,366, forward strand.
TTATTAGAAATGTCACCCAAAGATACGTTTGCTTATCTTTTTGAGACGTTAGATATTAATCCATTCTTACGCGTTGTATCTAAAAAGGCATTTTTAGGGGCACCAACTCAGCTCAACTACGTAGCTATGCTGCAATCGTTATTCATTCGAATCGTTGAACGTATTCCAACCATTAAAGATCTGCGGAAACGATTGAAACGAAGTATCGAATTTAGCACGGATTGTGGATTTATGGGTTCTGATCGAATTCCAAGTGAAGCTTCTTACACGCGACTTATCCAGAAACTACTACAATCGGAAGTGTTCCAGCAGTCTCAACAAGACCTAGTCAAGCAAGCGTTTCATGAGGGTTTTATCGATGCTTCCGCGGTAGCTATAGATGCAACTCATGTTGAAGCCAGAGATCGTCAACCCGAGAAAAAGAAGGAAGACAGTCAACCACTAAACACGAAAACGCCAACGAAGAAACGGGGACGCAAGTCCAAGGGTGAGCGAGAACAATGGCTCAAGGAACAGTTGGAACTGGAAGAGAATCGAACGTTATTCGAGAAAAAGGTAGAAACCCAAGCCTCCTACAGCTATGACGAGTTGGTGAAGGAAATCCCGTTAACTCCAGCCTGGGGCGTAAAGAAAAATTCGGAAGGCAAGAATGTATTCTGGTACGGTTTCAAAGCCCATCTTGTCGTCGACTGCAAAAGCCAATATATCCTTGTAGCCTTACTTACATCAGGAAATATGAATGATGGAAAGTTGGCCATTCCCTTACTTAAAGGACTTGCTGAAAAGCATCCTGAACTAGCCATTTCTCAAGTGATCGCGGATGCAGGTTATGATCTCGTACCGATTTATAAGCAAGTCGAGAGCATGGGTGCAAGGGCCCTCATCGATTACAACCGCCGGAATGAACATCAAGAAGATGGCATGGATAAATACTTTCGTCCCGTCTGTAAAGAAGGTCATTCTTATCGATACGATAGTTTTGACCCGAAGTACGAAACGGTCAAATACACACAGCCCAAAGAATGTTCAACCTGCCCTTTTAACGATGGACACTGTCAGAAAGTATTTAAGAAAAAGATCGATGATAACCCAAGAAGATATACGGTTCCAGCACGTGGTAGTGACCGATATAGGGAACAGTACAAAAAAAGAACAGCCGTTGAACGTGTAAATGCCTACTTAAAAGAGTTCTTTCAACTAAATAACATTCGCCATCGTGGCGCATTAGCAAAGGTTGATTTTGAATTCGCCTGTCTGACCTACACGGCATGCAAATTAACAGCTGACCGATTAAATCAATACATTAAAATGAAAAAGTCTACTGCTTAGCACTTTTTTAAAAAATCATAGTATGAATATTCGGTCAGCCTGTCTATAAAGAAAATGATTTATGAAATTGATTCAATAGAATAATAATTTTATAAGTTTTAATAATGGGCTATCCTTAGGTCTGAAAAGATCGCAAGGATAGCTTTATCATTACTCACTGTTATTGTCACTTTAAAATGAGCATGAATAACATATATAAGCTTCAGGAGAGGAGTTAGGAATAAATGAAGGTGCTAATAGGCAGTCCAATCCATCAAAAATCAAACGTATTGCAAGAATTTCTTATCTCATTGAATGAATTACAGAAAAACTCTTTAACAGTTGATTATATGCTCATGGATGATAATACAGATGAAGATTCAAGCCTATTACTGGACGATTTCAAACAGAAGAACCCGAATGCAATTATTATTAAGACTCAGAATTCGAATCAATATCAAAAAGACGAGTATACACATTATTGGAGTGATGATTTAATTTGGAAGGTTGCTGCAATGAAGGATTCGATCATTCTATATGCCAAACAACATGAATATGATTACCTGTTCTTAGTGGATTCTGATTTGATCCTGCACCCTCAAACATTAGAGCAGCTTATAAAGGCAGACAAGGACATAATAAGTAATATATTTTGGACGCAATGGCAACCGAATACGATGGAAATGCCTCAGGTTTGGGTGCAGGATGATTATAAGATGTTTACAAGCAATCGCAAAAATCCTTTATCCGATGAAGAGGGTACTCGGAAATCCTTTGAATTTATGGCTAATCTGAGAGTGCCTGGCATATATAAAGTGGGTGGTTTAGGTGCTTGTACCTTAATATCAATGAAGGCTATCCAATCAGGTGTTCGTTATGCGGAAATCTACAATTTATCGATTTGGGGCGAAGATAGACATTTCTGCATTCGGGCGGCAGCACTAGGTTTTACGCTTTATGTGGACACCCATTATCCTGCCTTTCATATTTACCGAGAATCTGAGTTGGATAAGGTCTCCATATACAAAAAATCCTGTTCGATTTAATTATAATTAAACTGTCCTCTTGTGATAACTCATTAAATAAACTATATTTTGGGTAACCGCTAGCCTAATCCTAATCATTTTGCCAGCAGGCTAGTCTTGCGGGCTTTTTGTAATCATATAAACTTAACTATGAGGAGAATGCTTTTGTTAAAACTGCAATATCTATTCAATAATGTAAATCTAGCCGAAATGATCTTAGAAAATTGGGAATTCGATAAAGAATCTTTAGACATGTTTAAGTATTATCGCATCTCTTCAAACGCCATTTATCCATTTACATTCGAAGGGAAGATTCAGCTATTAAGATTTGCCCCTAAGACGGAGAAGGTTAAGGAGAATATCGAAGCTGAGCTTGAGTTTATTTCTTATCTACATAATAACAACTATAAGGCATTAGAATCAGTTGCAACCCAAAAAGGAGAAAATCTAATAGAGGTTCGTACTCCGTGGGGTGTGTATTATGCATCGGTTTTCAAACGTGTATCAGGTGTGCAGTTAAGTGAGACTGATTTAAGTGATGCTATTGTTTTCAGTCATGGAAAAGCTTTAGGCAAGCTTCATCAACTCTCTAGTAAATATACTCCAATTAATAACAAACGATGGTCATATAAAGATGTTTTTGAATGGATTATGGATATTCTGAGAGATTTCCCACAGGAAACAGCCGCTTTGATGGAAGTAAAGTTACTTCGAGATTACTTTTCAACAATTCCGCAGACAAAAGCTAATTTTGGGATGATTCATTATGATTTTGAATATGATAATGTGTTTTATGATGAGGTTGCTAAATCCTGCAATGTGATTGATTTTGATGATGCGATGTATCATTGGTACGTGATGGATATCGAGCAAGTACTTGATAGTTTGCAAGATAATGTCCCATCTGAGAATTTTGATCTCAAAAAACAAATCTTCATGGACGGATATTTAGCTGAATTTGAAATTTCGGATGAAATGCTGTCTTTGCTACCTTTATGCCGACGTTTTGCGAATTTATATGGATATGTTCGAATTTTAAGATCAATGGCTGATCAATGGGATAATGAGCCCGAGTGGTTAGTAAATTTGAGAGAGAGATTAGTGAATGGTTTGAAAAATAGAGCTTTTTATTTTGGAGCGGATATTTAAGGGAGCGAAGAAAAATGGAGCTTTACATATCCAATGATTTAAATAGTTCTGATAAAACTTATGTAGTTGATAAAATGATTGAGTATAATTTAATGCATTTTCCAGATGATTTAAAAGGGAGATATCAAGAGTTTACATTAACTTTAGAAAATACCGATGGCCAAATTTTTGGTGGAATAACTGGGGAGATATGCTGGAACTGGATGGAAGTTGAATATCTGTTTGTAGATGAAACGTATCGCAAGTTGGGTTATGGAAAAAAGCTGTTGCTAGAAGCAGAGAAACTAGCTAAAGCGAAGAATTGTGAATTTATTAAATTGGATACTTTAAGCTTTCAAGCCTTAGATTTTTACAAAAGCCAAGGTTTTGTAGTTTTTGGAACTATTCAAAATGCAGGCAGGCATACACACTATTATCTCAAAAAAGATATTTAGCTTATACAAAGAATTAGACCAGATGCTCTTACTGAGCTTCTGGGTTTTTCTGTTTCAACCATAAAAAAAGAGGAGTTCCGAAAAACTCCTCCCTACAGAGACTTACATAAATCGTTACTGAATGATCAGATTAAAACCAGTCTGGATGTAATTCAGATTAGGGTTAGCAATATTACTGGTCGTCAGGTTATTGAACGTTGCAGAGCCATTACCTGTATAGGTGTATATGGCGGAACCCTGATGGGGTCCCGAGAACCGCGAGGTCGTTATTCCATCAAGGCCGGTACCATTAATAGTGATGTTGTTAAATACGATATTGGTGAATCCGCCACCGTATCCAAACTGGATAGCATCACGTTGAGTATTGATGATATCGATGTTAGTAAACGTTACGTTTTTGATGCTATCGCCAGATGCCTCTAGATCGATTGCACCACGTTCACCATTGTAAAGGTCTTGACTGGTACCACTGTTAATAATAGTAGTGTCTGAAAACAGAATGCCGGTATTATTGTTGAAATGGGCTCCGGGGAACGTGGTGTTCAATCTGATTCCAGAACCACCAACAGTGTCAATGATCAGGTTGTGATCAGCCTTGTGTCCGCTACCACCGAAGAATGCAATACCGCCTGCACGCCAGTTATTCTCGATTGTATTATACGAGAAAGTATCATTTACACCATCAGGTGCTCCGAAGGTATTGCTCGGCCAAACGGCAAGACCGTCATCACCATTGTTTCGCACACTGCTGTTGCGTACGGTCGAATTGCTGGTTCCCTGCGAGTAGTTGATACCATCGGCAAGGTTATTCCTAATTCGGCTATTCTCAACAAGCAGATTGTTAGCAAAGATTGCTGGAGTGTGTCCATAATCCCCTACCCACATACCGCATTCAAAATGTTCTACCCAGACATCGTGGATGATGGAATTGTTTCCAAAGTTGTCCATGAAGCCTTTATAGACCGCCATTTGGTCATAACGTGAGCGCAAATTTGAATTCATGTAGACATTACTGAAATCAAGCTTGCCTAAGATACGGAGTGAGATACCGCCGCCAAATGCATTGGGGTTGGTAAACTGGATGTTCGTATACCAGATACCTGCACCAGTGACTGTAAAATTATTAATCATATTAGCGATAGAACCGATTTGCCACATGCTGCTAAGGTTGAATGTTCCTTCTGGAATGTATAGGCTCTTACCAGCTGTTACTGCTGCAGTTACTGCTGTATTGAAGGCCGCAAGGTCATCTTGGCCATCGTTGGCAACTGCACCATGATCGGTTACAGAAACCGAGTTGGCCGGACGAGCGACAGCAGCAGGAAGAGGTTCTATTTCAATAAAATCAACGCCATATTCCAAGCTATCCCCATTATTCTTCTGAATACGAATGATGTCTCCAGGCTGGAGCGGGGTGGCCAGTTTCCAATGTACTTCATCAAAACGGAAGAGAGGGCGTCCACCACCAGGAGCATCTGCAGGCTGATCACCTGAGAAATACTGCCAGCTGAAGTAGGATGTTAATGGTATTGTTTTGACATTGACGCCATTTACATAAGCATCAAGCGAACCATTCAATCCCATCCCATTTGATGAGTCAGGCATAGTAAATCTCATGGTTATACCAGCACCACCTTGACCTGGTCTAACCGTCCATTGAAGATTTGAGCCGTTCGATGGAAGAGCCACATAACTCTGACCGGAAGCTTCCGAAGCAATTAGTGCTTGGTCGAATGTCGGTGCAGTCTTAAGAGTGGCAGCACCACCACGTGTCGCATCAGGGGTATCATACCGGAAATACGGTACGCTTGCACCACGCAGAGCATATACAATCAGGCTTGATGTACTTACATTGTTTGCTTGCTTGGTCGATACTTCGTTGGCATCTACTGCAACAGTTGCAGTAACACTATAGTTGCCAGTAGCCGTAGTCCATGTTCCAGTTAGAGCTACATTGACGGAGGCTCCAACTGCTAATGTACCGTTATAAGTACCTGTAAAGGTTTGAAGCGTGGAACCTGCAGAATTCTTCAGAGCTAATGTGATACCGTGAGCTCCGCTTGCAGAAGCAATAGTTCCTTGATTCTTAAGATTCACGGTAAAAGAAACGGCATTACCAACCACCGGAGTACTTGGTGTCCAAGAAACAGTTCCAACCAAGTCGGAGCTTGCAACCTGACTTACGACAAGTGAGCTGGAGCTGGTAAAGCTATTATTATTCTCGTTTTGCTCAATAACCGCATTAGCTTCGTCTGCTTTTGCCGTTACAGCATAGGTACCTGCATTCTGCGCTGCAATGTTGGCAGATACAACAGTGGAAACGCCTGCTGCCAATGCGCCAAGCGTAGAAGTTCCAACTAATGTGCTGCCCAAGTAAAAATTTACATTGGTTGCTGTGGATGCAGCTGTACCATTGTTTTTCACTGTAGCATTCAGCGTAATTGGATTGGTTTCAATCGGAGTGGCTGGTGTCCAAGTCAAGCCAGTAACCGTTAGATCCGGGTTTGGAGCCGGGCTGCCATATACTTGGAATTCAGCAACCTGACCTGCAGGAGCACCGGAATTAGTCGTAATATTCAGTTGGATCCGTTTAACTGTAGCAGAAATCGGAATCGTTACTGTGTTGCCGGAAGCAGGATTGAAGGTATAGGATTGTGCGGAAACCAGGCTGCTGAAAGTCGTCGTGCTCTGGTTATGTCCAAGCACTTGAATAGTTTGCTGGCGCGTGCCCCAAGCTGAGTCAGGGTTCAGCTTCACAACTACGGAAGTAATATTGTGGTTGGCTCCAAGGTCGAGTGTCAGCTGGCTAGGATTGCCTCCGCCTTCCCAATAAGTAGCTGTGTTGCCATCATTGCCGTTCGCAGCAATAAAAGTTTGTGTCGATGAAGAAGCCGAGATTGCTTTCCCAAGAGCTATGTTGCCGCCCGGAGGTGGCGTAGCCGTTGGTGTTGGAGTAGGTGTTGCAGTTGGAGTACCTGTTGGTGTAGGAGTAGCAGTTGGTGTTGCTGTAGGTGTTGGAGTAACTGTTGGTGTAGCAGTAGGTGTAGCAGTAGGTGTAGCAGTAGGTGTAGCAGTAGGTGTAGCCGTTGGCGTTGGCGTTGTGCCTGCCAAAGTTACCACAATTTGATCAATATTGACGTTACCAGAATCCGTTGTGTCGTATTTGAATGCGACCGTGTTTGATCCCGCATTTAACGCGATTGTTTCGTTTTTGATCGACCAGGTATCCCAGTTTACTAGGTTCGGGAGTGAGGTTTGACGAATTTTCGTGCCATTGACATACAGGCTCAGTGTCTTCGCGTTGCCGGATGCATTGGCGTATCTCAGCGCAACGTTGTAGTTGCCTGCTGTTGCTGCTGTTACCGTGAACAGAGTTTGCGGACCTGAAGTCAGGTAGCCATCAACGAAGCCCGAACCTGTATAGCCTGTATGGTCGGTGTTCGTCTTTGCACCACCGGAGAGAGCAGCAGCTTCAGCTTCGTATGTTCCGTTAGTCGGAGTTTGCGTACCGTAAACTTCAAACTCGGAAATTTGTCCGCCAGTTGAGCCGGTGTTAGCGGTGATGTTTACTTTGACATAACGAACACTGGCTGCTGTAAAGTTAATTGTCACAGTGTTGGCGCTTGGGCTGAATGTGTAGTTCGCAGAAGCGGCAAGGTTGGTATAGGTGGAATCGTTCATACTGCCCTGCACGGACAGGGTTTGTGTTCTGGATCCCCAAGCACTAGGAAGCTTCAAAACAACTTGATTAACAGAGCTTGCTGCACCGAGGTCAACACGAATCCAGCTGGGATAGGAGCTGCCTTCCCAGTACGTAGCTTGGTTGCCGTCATTGGAGTTGGTCGACACGTAGGTCTGCGTGTAATTCCCAGCTGTAATCGGCTTGCTGAGCGCGAGGTTTGTCGCGGCAGAGCTGAGGGAAGGGAAAAACGCCAGTTGTGCAGCAAGCAGTACAAATACAAGCAAACAAATAACAAATGGATTTTTTTTCAGTATCAAACGGTTAACAGTCATAATCATCCTCCTAGTTTCTTTTGGTGAAGCAGCAATAGAATGCGCTTTCATTTCTTGCTAAACTAGTTCTTTACCATCACCTGCCTTAACCAAATTTGAAGTGCTTAAAAGGGGTACATTTCACATTGTACTACGTAGAACAGAATACCAACGATGGAAATTATTATGCTAATTGTGTGAATTATTATGCTTTCATATAATTTCTATCCATAATGGGAACTTTCTTGCACTTAGTTTGTCTATTCTTAAGACTGTAATATTTCAGCGTAAAATCAAGGAGCATAAGGGGATGATTGCTACGGAACATGACTATCTAATACATGTCGAATACATGGATGATATTAGCTTTCGAAACCTGATGGAGGCGTATGGAGAAGAAGTTTGGGGATATGCTTATTCGATTACACGGAATACTCATCAAGCCGATGATATTGCTCAGGAGGTTTTTCTTAAAGCCTATACGAAAATTGCAGAGTTTCGCGGAGAATCTTCTATTAAGACTTGGCTGCTGACGATCACTCGCAATCTTGCCTATAATATACGCAAATCAGCCTTCATTCGTAGAGTTACTTTAGTAGATGTTGTACGAGGGAGCGGATCGCAGAATTCAGCCGAAAGTCAGTATTTGGATCAGTCTTATACAGATGACCTCTGGAAGATAGTGATGAAGCTGCCTACCAAATATCGTGAAGTGCTGCAGCTTGATGCCAGGCACCAATTATCTGGTAAGGAAATGTCCAGTTTGTTGGGCATTTCCGAAGGTACGGTGAAATCCCGGCTTTATCGGGCTCGCCAAGCGGTAACGAAATCACTTAAGGAGGCAAATGGCCATGAAAACGACTAAGCCCGATTGGTATGATAAGCTGGAAGAAGGGCCTTTTATTAATAAAAAATTTACTGAAGTCATGATGCGCCAGACGGAAGCAAACGTTAAAGGTGTATCACAATTTAAGCGAAATCATTCCTCAAGAATGGTATGGGGTTCAATTATTATTGCTTGCTCACTTGGTATTATACTCAGTCTGAATTGGGATCATTTAGATCTTTGGTTAAAAACAAGCAAGCAATCGATCACAGTTAATAATCCAGTATCCACTCAAACTCCTAAACCTGGGATAACCTTTATTTCTAAAGAAGAAGCTATGCGAATTGCAAAAGCAATGGACGCTAACGCAGAGTTACAATGGTCTGCTTTTTTCAAGGAAAATGTGCAGGGCGAGCCAGATAAGCCAGATGTATATTCGGTATGGATCGTTAAAGCTCTTTATCCAGCAGGAAACAACATGAAAGTAACAATGGATGCCATTACAGGCAAGATTCTCAGCTTAGGGGAAGGAGAAGCACCCTCGCAGCGAGATCTAACCCCTGAGAATACAGCTTTATATAAAGATCTAAAGAGCTTTCAAATGATCGATACGAAAATTGGTTGGGCACAAACGACTAGGAATATATTACGGACGACTGACGGGGGCAATACATGGAAAACCCAACATATCGCTGAGATTGATTTTCAATCAAGAAATGTGGAAATCTGGGCTAAGTTCATTGATTCCCTTACTGCTTATGTGGCTGCTCCCGATGGTTCAGGGTCGGGATTAACCGTCTATATAACTAAAGATGGTGGAGAAACTTGGCTTTCTAGCAAAGCAATCAACAATTTAGATCTAAATATTCGAGCAAGCAACCCTAATATAACCTTTGTAAATAAAAATACAGGTTGGATGTTGGCTCACTTTGATACAGCAGAGGGATCTGAGTCTGGGGAATTGTTCAAAACAATGGATAGTGGTCAGACTTGGAAAATAATATCGTGGGTCATTAATCCATTGGAAGGAACTAAATCAGGTGTTACTTTTGCGACTGAGCAGGATGGATATTTAACGGGATCCTCTCAAGAAGACGGAATTTGGTTATTTGCAAGTCATGACGGTGGATTGAATTGGCAAAAACAAACATTGCTAGCACCAAGTGGTTTTTCTGCAGACGGAGGAGCAGCTTATTCATACCCGCCTCAGTTCTTCGAGAGCAAGAAAGGCATATTACCAGTTAGTCTATCTAAGGACGACAAGAAGCCCCTAATATTCTATTCTACGCATGATAGTGGACAAACATGGGAGCCGACGACACCTTTGATCCCCGAACGAAGTAATTTCGAAGCTTGGGACTTTATTGATGCTGATCATGGCTATGCTACAGACGGTGCTAATATATACGTGACTACTGATGGTGCGAGGAGCTGGACCACACATCCACTTGAAACCGCCGAATTTAGAGGTGTTCATCTTGACTTTGTTTCACAAAATGATGGCTTTGCAATAGCTAAATACAATATGTATAAGACTACAGATGGCGGTATTACTTGGGAATTTATGGAGCAAACGGTTAAATAGACCATGGGTATTACGAGAACTGCATTAACATTAGATCAATACAATGAAATTAAGCTGAGAAAATTCTCATTAAACTCTCAGAAACAGGGACGAGACTAGTCAGTGACTTGTCTCGTCCCAATTCTAGTAAATAGTGGTAAATATATTTGTGTTATGCTCTTAGTAAGCTAGCGACTTACGAAATATAGTTTTGGAAACAGAACTTCACAGGAGGAACACAAATGAAATTTTCAATTAAAATGCTGACCACCAAGTTTGTTACCGTGAGCCTCGCGCTTACAGTTGCTTTTTCTGCAAGCGCTGCAATCTTAATGCCTCAACCGGTACAAGCCTATTCCAAGAATATTCAGACAGGCATTAATCTGATCACCACTGCCAATTGGTATCTCGGAGTAAGGTATAAATTTGGAGCCAAAACGAACATTGAATATGAGTTTGACTGCTCTTCATTAACTAAGTATGTGTTTGGGCGTAATTACATGTATTTACCGCGTACTTCTATTGAACAATCGAAGATGGGCAAGTATGTTTCCAAAAGCAATTTGAAAAAAGGTGATCTGGTATTCTTCACAACATCTGCTTCTGGTAAAAAGATTGCGCATGTCGGCATTTACTCGGAAAAAGGTTATTTCGTGCATACCTATGGTAAAGGCGGAGTTACATACTCCAATATTAATTCAGGCTGGTGGAAAGATCATTATGTTACTGCACGTCGAATTTTTGGATAAGCTATTATTGAGGTGTTAATTACACAAATTAATTATGAGAAGCAAGCTGCCCTGGCAGCTTGCTTTTTTGTTGTGGAAATGTTGATCTTTGTGGTTATTTAGACCAATCGTAGTGGACATATATGGTGCCGTATAGTTAATTATTCTAATATAATGTCCTATCTTATGAAAAAAATACGAGAAACTGAAAGGGAGTGGCGTGGGGATTGAAAATTGCAACAATCTTAGGGACTCGTCCTGAAATAATTAGATTGAGCCTTATTCTTAATAAATTAAACCTATATGCGGACCATCCCATTCTGATTCATACTGGACAGAACTATACCCATTCTCTTAATCGTTTATTTTTTCAAGAAATGCAGCTAAGAGATCCCGATTATCTGTTAAATGATCAATTTCAATCACTTGGCGGTCAATTATCGATGATGTTTCGTGAAATAGAAAAAATCCTACTACAGGAGAAACCCGATAAAGTGCTGGTATTAGGTGATACGAATAGTGCCCTAAGCGCCATTCTAGCAGAACGGATGGGTATTCCTGTTATTCATATGGAAGCCGGAAATCGCTGCTTCAATCTCGAAGTGCCGGAAGAAAAGAATCGAAAAGTAATAGATGCCATCTCAAGCTATAACTTGCCTTATACCAAACAAAGTAAAGAAAACTTACTGAGTGAAGGGGTTCCTGTTCAGCGGATCATTCTGACAGGCAATCCTATCTACGAAGTGCTGCAGCACTATCAGCCGCAAATAGATTCTAGCACCCTATTAAATAAACTTAACCTTAAAGCTAGATCCTATTTTCTGGTTACGGCTCATCGCTCAGAAAATGTAGATCATCCACAGCGCTTGCAAGAAATTATCAATGGATTGAATTTGATTGCTGAATTGTATCAGCTTCGTCTTATTTTCAGCGTTCATCCAAGAACTCGTGCACGCATTGAGCAAAACCTTTCGACGACTATTCATCCTTTAATTGAATTTCATGAGCCGTTTGGATTTTTTGATTTTGCGCACTTAGAGAAACACGCACTTTGTGTGCTGACAGACAGTGGTACCGTTCAAGAGGAGTGCTGTATTTACCATGTGCCGACGGTTACGATGCGTAACAGCACGGAAAGGCCAGAAACCGTTGATTGTGGAAGCAATATAGTTGCAGGTATTGGTGGAATACAAATACTAGCAGCCACTAAACTAATGGTCCAGCTACCGACAGATTGGTGCTGTCCGGAGGGATATCTCGATACGAATGTTTCTGATAAGGTGATCAAATTTTTACTGGGAGGCAAGTGCGATGTTTGATAGCTCAATTATTCTGGTAACAGGTGGGACGGGATCGTGGGGGTACGAGTTAGTAAGCCAGTTGCTGAAATTGAATCCATTGAAAATCATTGTATTCTCAAGAAACGAGAACAACCAAGTGAAAATGGAGCGTGCCTTTAATAATCCTCACCTGCAATTCTGCATTGGGGATGTCAGGGATTTAAATGAGGTAACTAGAGCAAGTAAAGGAGTCGATTATATTTTTCATTTGGCAGCCTTAAAGCATGTTCCTGTCTGTGAGGATCAACCCTTTGAGGCTTTAAAAACGAATGTAATCGGGACCAAGAATATTATTGATGCTGCGATTAAGAATAAAGTAAAGGTAGTAGTGGCTATTTCCACTGATAAAGCTGCCAATCCTTCCAATTTTTACGGAATGACGAAAGCAATGGGTGAAAAATTGATTGTATCTGCAAACCTGCAGAATTCAGATACAAAATTTATCTGTGTTAGAGGTGGCAATCTTCTAGGAAGCAACGGGAGTGTCATGCATTTATTTATTAAACAAATTAAGGAAAAACGTAAGATTGGGATTACAGATAAACTTATGACGCGGTTTTTCCTTAATATTCAAGAAGCCATAGATCTCCTATTAAAAGCAACTGCAATAGGTCAAGGAGGAGAGATTTTCGTAATGGCAACGCCAGCCTGCAGGATTATCGATCTGGCACAAGTACTAGTTGAAGCATCGGGTGAAAAAACAGTCGAATTTATCGAGCTTGGCATTCGTCCAGGTGAAAAAACCCATGAGATCCTTTATACCGAATTTGAAAGCCAATCTACAGTTGTTTACGACGAACAATTATTAGTCATTTTACCTACGATCGACATCCCAGACTTACAGGCATTTTATTACCCATATCCACAAGTTTCATTTAAAAATTATAGTTCAAACGACGCTTTAATGAGTATTAATGAAATTAAAAGCATGCTTCTCCTTGGAGGTTTTATATCATGAAGTTATTGATTCTGGGTGGTCATGGGATGGCTGGACATGTGATGGTGAAATATTTCACCAAATGTACGGATTACAATGTTAGTTTTACAACTCGGGATAAACGCCATGCAACTGGATTATATATGGATGCTAGCGATTCTATAATGGTAGAGAAAATCATTGAAGCGGTGTCTCCCAATGTAATTATCAATTGTATTGGTTTGTTGAATGATAATGCGGCTAAGAATAAATTGGATGCTTATCGAATAAACGGTTTATTTCCTCATGAATTACGGAGAATTGCGGACAGAACTGGAAGCATATTGATTCACATTAGCACCGATTGTGTATTCTCAGGAATGCGAGGCGATTATACAGAAACGGATCGACCCGACGGTACTTCCACTTATGCCCGGACCAAGGCGCTTGGAGAAGTCATTCATGAGAATCATTTAACCATTCGGACTTCCATTATTGGTCCTGAAATTAGGGGGAATGGTATTGGATTATTACATTGGTTTCTGCAGCAGCAAGGAGTCGTCAAAGGTTTCTCAAATGTGATGTGGAACGGTTTAACAACCATTGAGCTTGCAAAAGCGATTCATTATATTATCCAGCATCCTATTGTCGGCTTGCTTCATTTAGTTTCACCAGAGAAGATCAGCAAGCTCGAGCTGCTGAAGCACTTTCAGCAAACGTTCAGTATTCAGGATATTAAATTGGAGACGGAAGGGGCTGTCATTATGGATCGAACTCTAGTAAATACTCGTAAAGACTTTCATTATGAGATTCCAGTATATAAGCAGCAAATGATTGAGCTGCTAAATTGGATGAGTTCTCCCATTCAGATGAATTGGGAATGGAGGTAGATCAGGTGAAGGTTTCAATTATTATTCCCTTTTATAATTGTCCCTATATTGATCAAGCACTTGAAAGTGCGCTAAACCAGACTTATTCCAACATCGAAATTGTTCTTGTCAACGACGGTTCAACCTTACATTTGGATAAATTGCAGCCTTTTCGCTCCCGAATTAAATATATCCATCAATATAATGCCGGAACAGGAAATGCACTGAATGCAGCGATTCGAAATTCCACAGGAGAGTATGTCACCTGGCTAAGCTCCGATGACGTTTATTACCCCAATAAAGTGGAAGACCAGCTTTATTACATGCTTAAATATCAGGTTTCGTTTAGTTTTACTAATTGGGATGTGATTGACGCGGCTAATAATGTAATAGCTGCTTCTTATGGGCAGCGAGTAAACTCCAAACGGGAGCTTGCAGAAAGCTTCCTGCTGGGAAATCCAATTAACGGCTGTACGGTCATGATGAGCAAGGAAATGCTTAAAATTAGCGGAGTGTTTGATAAATCCCTTCGTTATACCCATGATTATGATTTGTGGATGCGTATAATGCTGGCAGGCTATGAGTTATCATTTATTGATAAAACCTTAGTTAAATATCGCGATCATCCGCAAATGGGGTCAAGAAAACATCGAACGGATATTGAACATGAAATTAAGGCTCTCCAAACCAGCTATCAATCCAAGCTGAGTCAATTTATTGGAACTCTTTAAGCTGGGACGACTGCCCCCTTCAACTACGTTTTCTGTTAACTAATAAAGTGGATATCAGAAGAATAACTAGAAGAATGAGCAAGCCAAAACCATATTTTCGGATAGGTGAGGTTTTTTGGATAGGTTGTTGATGGAGAGCTTTGGAATTAATGTTGGATGGATTGGAAAAATTATAGTAGTTCCCTGTGCGATAAGGTGAGGTTAGCTTAAGGACTTTTACTGCATGTGGTGCCAAAGTAGTTTTATAAACGGATATTAAACCAAGCTCAGTTCCACCCCAAAGATCTCTTACCGAGAAGGCATCCATGGATCCAAATGTTTTAAGCAAATTAACTTTCACTGTTTTTGATGAGTCGCTGCGATTGAATAAACCGAGCACCCAGTCTCCATTTGGCAGCTGCCCAGCCCATCTTTCGCTGTCTTTTTGATTGATCGGATAGGCTGCTTTATTCTTGTAAAGGGGTTTGCCGACAAAGCCTTGTTTGTTTAATGCAAGCAGCTCTTCATTCTGATAAAAGATATAGTCCGCTGGAGCAAGAGTATCATATTGATCTGCCATAGCAATTGGTGCACCTGCCATAATACTTAGTGAGATGGATGTCTGTTTCTCATTATCATTATTTAGCTTTCGTAATCTTTGAAAATCCGTATCGAGCACCATGCTGCCGTGGCCGCTAATATCGGAGAAAGCAGTTAATCCTTGAAAAGTATTCGCCCATTGCGACCAAACCGCTTTAGAGGTTTGTCTTCTGCCGCTAAGATGCTCCCAACCACCTGCAAAAACATCTTCGTTAATCCGGATCATATCTCCATACTTGAGTTCGGTGGCAGCATGATTTTTAAGATGGGGCATAACAAAGCTAAGCTCAATATCATCTCCTGCAGCCTCAGACATCCAACGTAAGGCTGTTTCATAATTAGCTGATCCATGAGAAATTCCCACGATCTTATCACTATCTGTGCCTGTTTCAAACCAAGAAAGAAAATCAATCCGCAAAAACTTCACATTCATTTGTTTGAAATAATCCACATATCCTTTGATGTATTGCTCAGCTCCGGCCTTAGTAACATCCACCCAATAAGGGTGCTTCGAGGGATTTGGATTACCTGTGAAAAAGTCACCTGGAGCAACGATATCTTTAATACTAATTGAAGTGCCTATCACTTTTTTCGTTGGATCGTTGACTGCCGCTTGCGTTACCCATAAAGGATTATAGTAGACCCCCATATCCAAGCCAAGCGCATTTACCTCTTGAGTAACCTTATTCCATGAGTGCTCAGGGAGCCAGCTATCATTATGGCTCAGAACATAACCATTTTGATTGGTTTGGGTCGCACCTTCAATCCAGCCATCCGTTGAAACCATCTGATACCCATAAGGCATGAAATTTTGCGCAAACCAATTTACATTGGCTAACCATCGGCTATAAGGTAAGAAAGTATCATTATCGTACTGATATTCATAGCTTATCCAATATAAAGGTCCAGTTCCTGATCGGGTAAATGCACTATCTCTTGCCACAATTCTCGAAGGGTTAAAAGCTGTAGTAAGGAAAGTGAAAATAATAATAACAATTACCAACAATCGACCCGAAATCGTGCGTTTGTGCATAGCAAGGTTAAACTCCTTTTTGTTCATTTAGGCTATTTTACTCCCCTTGAGTGATTTTCATCCAAATCCTATGAGAAAAAATGAATTTTCTACGCCTGATAAATTTCATTTTATGGTAATATAAGTAGATCAAATCATTTATAGAGGAGTGATTAAGATGGCTAAAGAAATCTGGTTGAATCTTCCTGTGAAGGATCTTAAGAAATCAAAAGAATTTTTCAGCAAGCTAGGATTTTCCTTTCATCCGCGACATGAGAACAGTGAGGATGCAGCCGGCTTAATTGTTGGAGAAAAGAATTTTATGATCATGCTTTTCCCAGAGGCTACTTTCAAGAGCTTTACGAGAAATGAGATTACAGATACGAGTTTATCGACCGAAGTATTGCTTTCTATTGATGCTGAATCGAGAGAAGCGGTTGATGAAATAGTCATCAAAGCGGAGCAAGCTGGAGGGATTATACATAGTAAGCCTGAAGGTAAGGGCTGGTTGTACGGCTGCGTTTTTGCTGACTTGGATGGACACAGATGGAATGTGTTGTATATGGATATGAGTATGATGCCCACTCACTGATAAAGTGAGTTTTTTCTTTTTCATCAACAATTATTCTCATGTTCCACTGGGCTGCCAATCGTATCTTCATACTTACTCTTATAATGACTAAGTGCTAGCAATGGCCAAATATAGGGATAGCTGTGGTAACGGCTATAAAATTGGCCAGGTAATCCAGCTCCTGTTGGGTAAGCTTCTTGGTTTAATTTATTTAAGTTGTTTAGGAGATAATTAATGCCGTTAATAATTGTTGAATTCATTATCGGATAGCAGGCTATCAATGCATCGACTGCCCAAGCAGTTTGAATAAGAGTAGATTGATGTAACGGGACATACTGTTTCACGTGATCACTTGAGCACGATTCACCCCAGCCACCATCGGAATTTTGTATACTGCTCAACCATTCCGCACCTTTGCGAATATGACTCTGATCCTGGTTTTCTCCGACTGCTATCATGCCAGTTAAAGCAGCCCATGTGCCATAAATGTAACAAATTCCCCAACGACCATACCAAGAACCATCCGTTTCTTGATGTTCCTGCAACCAGCTAACTGCTTTATGAATAAAAGAGTGGCGGGAGGTAAGTCCCGTTTCCTTTCCCAGAAATTCTAAAGTACGCCCTGTTAAATCCGCGGTTGACGGATCAATGGCCGCAGCAGCTGCTCCTTTAAAAGGGAGTAGGGTCATCATGGGATTGTTCGTTTTTTTCTCAAATGCAGGCCAGCCTCCGTCTTTATTTTGCATCGATATGATCCATTGAAGTCCCTTATTAAAGGCGTTACGATAGGTTAGATTAGGAACGTCCAAGTTATGTATGGCTCTTAGAGCGGCAGTCGTATCGTCGACATCGGGATTTAAGGTGTTAATATCGGAGAATCCCCAGCCACCTGGAACCGGATTGCGAACGTTTTGACTCCAATCACCTAATTTGTCGTGTTGTCTTGAAAGTAAATAATGGCCTGAAGCTTGAATTGTTGGATGTTTACAGGATAAGTTCGCTTGCTGTAAGGCATGACTGATAAGAGCAGTATCCCAAACAGTTGATGATGAATTTTGAATGTGGATGGTGCCATCAGTATGGTATTGGAGTGACTTGAGGCCTTGAACAGCGCGTGCGATTGGTGGATGGTGTTTATCGTAGCCAAGTGATAACAGCGCAAAAATCATAAAAATAGTAGCGCTGCTATAGCTATATAAGGTTCCGTCGGCTTCAATACGATCGAGCATGAATTGCTCCGCTTTGTGAAGGGCTTTTTGATGAAGCTGGTCTGGCAGTGAAGTCACTTTATCCATAATTAAATTCAATTCATTCCAAATCGAATTAGATCGTTGACTATGTTCAGGCAGATCAAGTAAGGAAGGATCCAAACGAAATAAATTTGAAAGCTCAGGAGTTCGCTCATTAGTGATGATAAATCGTTTTTCTGCCAGCAGCATAACCGGAGCGAGGTGAACGCGGGCATATCCGGAAAAATCAAAGAAATTCACAGGTGAAATTGAGGGGACTAGCAGCAATTCTAAGGGGAGCGGGAAGAAGGAAGGCCATAAATTTTGTCCGCAGCAGGTAAGAATGATTCGGGTCATTAGACTATCTATTTTAGATATCCCGCCATGTGTTTCAATAAAATGTTTGGCGTTCTGGATATGCGGATCAGAGGGCTGACTATATTTGGAATACAACAGGGCGAAAACGGCTTCGACCGTTGCAGATAAATTTCCTTCCTGCTCGTCGGGATATACTTTCCAAGCACCATTAGTCTCTTGCTTAGTACTAATACGATGATGTAGCGCACGAATCAATAACTCATCATCAATCTTCAAGGTCCGTAATGTAATTATCATATAGGCGTCTGTCATCACACCACTTTCATAGCTGAAACGCCAGGAGCCATCCGCGGATTGCTTCTTGATTAGATCATTTGTTAAATATTCAAGGGCTTGTTGAACCTGTTTCCTTATCATTTTCATCTCACCTTGCCTTTTTCATACATACGCATTCTTGGCGTTGTTCATTCTTAAGTATGAAAATTGAACTTCATGACCTGTGGTTTGCTGAATTTAGCTAAGGCACATTATGAATAGGACAACATTTAACCTTATATACGAATGATTTGCAATCTCCAAGTCATTTGCATGGCTGGATGGCTACTAGCCCATCAGGCTTTATCATGGTTTGCCAATGCTCATCAACAAAGATTCCATGCAGTATAAAAATCAATATCAAAAGAAAATAATTTTAGAATATAGCCGTTCCCCCTCCAAACTATGTGTATAAAATATGGTGTTAGCGCTCACGCCAGATAAGGGGAGAGGGTAAAGATATGCCTGGAAAATGGGGATTACATACATTCTACTCGAAGGATCGCAAAATTCGACGCTTATTGCCTAAAACAAAGGTTTTAAGCAAAGCATCTCTTCGTAAGCTTATAAAGCGTTATGGATCCGTCTATATTAAACCGAATATGGAGCATATGGGAAAAGGCATTATGAAAGCAGTTAAGACTTCGAAGAAATACAAGCTGGTTAGAGTCAATAAAGGTAAGCATAAGTTTTCTAATGTCCAGAAATTGATTAGAAAAGTTAAGAAAATAACGCGGAATAAACCATATATTATTCAAAAAACAATCCCGCTCGCCCATTATCGCGGACGTTCATATGATATTCGAGTCATGATGATGAGAAATAAACAGGACAAATGGACCTATATAGGTATGCTCGCCAAAGTGATGGGGCCATCAAGCATTATTAGCAATATTCGGCGAGGCGGAGGGTATGCCATAACCGTAGGGCAAGCATTGAAGAAATCTGTAGCTCCTGCAGCCAGAAAACGAAAAAAGCTTAAGCGTAAGCTTATTAAGACCAGTTACCGCATTTGTAAAAGATTTAACCGTTACAAGTATAGCTCACAAATTGGAATTGATTATGCTGTGGATAAACGCGGACGATTATGGTTGATTGAAGTTAATTTTGATTTTCCGTCACACGGATTATTTGCACGCTTACCTGATAAATCCATATATCGTTTAATTAAACGCACACGTGCCAAATACTTGAAAGCAAAAGGGCGGAGGTAAGCATGAAAAAATTCAAAAAGTTGATAAAGCGAGGTCAGTACGTAGGAAGCAAGTGGAGTAAAACTAAAGTATTATTACAAAATAAATTAATAAGAAAATATATCCCGAAAACAAGAAAATTAAATAAACGGGTATTGAAGTCCATGTTGAAGGAGTTTAAAATGATTTATTTAAAACCTGTTAATGGAACTGCTGGCAGAGGGGTAATTCGTGCAGAGAAGCTCAAAAGTAATGGTAAAAAAACATATAAATATCAACAAGGCAAAGAGAAAAGAAAATTTCCCTCGGTCAGTGCTTTATATCGAAAAATTAAAAAAAGTAAGGTTAAACGCCCCTATATTGCGCAGCAAGGGATACATTTATTGAAGCATAAAAATCGCTTGTTTGATTTGCGAATAATGGTGCAAAGAAATTCAGAAAAGGAATGGGAAACAACCGGTATTATTGGGCGAGCCGCTCATCCTCAAAAAATTGTCACCAATTATCATAATGGAGGAACACCTTTGAGCTTTAAAAAGATTTTTAAATCGCATTTAACAGCTAGAAAAACAAAGAAATACAAAAAAACCTTGAAGAAATTTGGTAAAGATGTAGCAGGAGCAATGAGCCATAAATATCCGAAACTCAACATGCTTGGGGTAGATGTGGGAGTAGACAAGAAGTTAACCCCATGGATCATTGAAGTAAATACAAATCCTGATCTTTATATTTTTAAACAATTAAAGGATAAAGCGACATTTCATAAAATATATCGTTATGCTAAGCAGCTAAAGAGAGCGTAGAATTATAAATGAGCTATCCAGTTTTCATAATGGATAGCTCATTTTAAGTTTAAGTGTCATAATTAGAAAAACGAGTTGAAAAGGGAGCTGTAAGGATGAATCCGCCTGCCAGTAAATTTAAAAAGCTGCTAGAGATTTGGATCGTTTCAACCAAGCTTGGGCTGACCTCATTCGGTGGACCGATTGCTCATCTAGGTTATTTTCATAATGAATACATACGTAAGCGAAAGTGGATGGACGAAGCCAGTTATTCAGAGCTTGTAGCCTTGTGTCAGCTTCTTCCTGGTCCAGCCAGCAGTCAAGTCGGCATTGGTATTGGTCTAATTCGTGCTGGATTTTGGGGAGGAATAATCGCTTGGATCGGCTTTACACTGCCATCAGTTATCCTTCTAGTCTTGTTTGCTTACTTGTTAAAAGGATTAGATATTAGCAATACGGGGTGGATTCACGGGTTGAAAATTGTTGCTGTAGCGATTGTTGCTCAAGCCATTCTTAGCATGGGACAAAAACTCGCACCTGATAAGACGAGAGCTTCCTTCGCAATTATTGCAGCTTCTATCATACTGTTGTGGCAGACCGCGTTTAGCCAAGTGCTGGTAATTATTATTGCCGGGGGATTAGGTTTATGGTTATTTCGAAAAACGAAAATTGTGGAGGCTCCGAGTATTCGGGTTCCAATCAGTCGCAAGGCTGCGATTGCCTGTCTGATTGCATTTGTCGGACTTTTGATTGGGCTACCGCTTATGAGTGGTATAATCTCCAATGGATGGTTAGCTTTGTTTGATAGTTTTTATCGTTCGGGGTCGCTTGTATTTGGCGGGGGGCATGTCGTTTTACCGCTTTTAGAAAGAGAAGTTGTGCCAACAGGCTGGGTAAGCGAAAGTGACTTTCTATCTGGGTATGGAGCAGCCCAAGCAGTTCCCGGCCCTTTGTTCACGTTTGCTGCTTATCTAGGGACTATGGCAAAGGGTGTTTTTGGAGCTGTAATCGCAACAATTGCCATTTTCATTCCAGCCTTCTTGCTCATTATAGGGGCTTTGCCTTTTTGGAACTCTATACGTAGAAACGCTCATGTACAGGCAGCATTAATAGGGATTAATGCATCGGTAGTTGGAATTCTATTAGCTGCACTTTACAATCCTTTATGGACGACAGCAATAAAAATGCCAGCTGACTATGCACTTGCAGCCATACTGTTTGTCATGCTTGTTTTCTGGAAGCTTCCACCGTGGGTAGTTGTCCTTGCAGGTCTAGCAGGCGGGGTGCTATTAAGCCAAATATGAGTAATATACTACACAGAGATTAGACAAAAAAGCCCTTGATTCTCAAGGGCGGGTTCTTGAATATACATTTGTCCAAAACATATTTTCAACATTATTCTCCGAATTTCCCGCTTTACCGGAATCTGAAACAAGGTGCTGTGGAAATTTCTGCGAAACTACATGTACATCTTTTCTCCAAATTAAAGGGTCATAACTGCTTAATGTTTGACTATTCAAGCCAATTTCATTTTTATGCATCGTCATTTCCATTCTCCTTCAAAGATTTATTTTAAACAACTGCTTAACTATATTAATGATTATAGGAGATAAGAATTGAAAAGTATGTCGATTCACGTTGGCGAATTATGAAACATTTCGACAATGGTTTAAATTAACAGCCAGTAGAGTTAATATAGAGATATATCTGAGTTTGTGGAGGGAGAGTTATTATTATGCTAGCTGAAGTTATTACGGATCAGAAGGTAATTGCAATCACCTTTGATGATGGACCTAATCCAGAATATACACCGCAATTTCTCGCTGCTTTTGAGGAATATAGCTCTAAAGCTACCTTTTATACGATAGGTCAGCAATTAGAGCTATATCCGGAAATCGCCAAATTGATTCATGAACAAGGGCACGAACTTGGAAATCATACCTATTCCCACCCTAACCTTACCGAGTTAGATCAAACTCAGCAAAAATCAGAACTAGATCGCACAGATAAGCTCATTGCGCAAATTACAGGAGAAAAACCAAGAACATTTCGTGCCCCTTTTTTACAATCGAACGATGAATTAGAGAATGTCATAAAAGAATTTACTTACCTATCAATTGGAGCCTTAAACGTCGAAACGAAAGATTGGGAGCAGCCAGGAGTTGAATTTATTCTGGATAAAACGCGAGATTACATCCGAAATGGCAGTATCCTTCTGTTTCACGATGGCTTTGGCGATCGCTCACAATCGCTGGCTGCAATTAAAATTCTAGTACCTGAGCTGCTTGCTCAAGGATATCAGCTCGTGACTGTTAGCGAACTGCTCCAATTAAAGGATCTATAATGAATATGCAAACTCCTGAGTCAGATATACAAAAAACCGAAATAGCAGTATGGCTTACGGTTAGCAGCTCCGAGTTGGCAGCAGAATATTACATGACAGCATTCCGTACACAAGAGTTATATCGACTTGAGAACGATAATGGCAAGTTAGAGCTTGCTCAGCTTTCCGTCAACGGGGCTAATTTTTGGATAAGTGAGGATCCAGAATTCACGCCTGAAATGGCTAGTCGTGGTTCGATCCGAATGATTATGACTGTCAAAGATCCAGATTCTGTATTTGATCAGGCTGTTGCAGCTGGCGCAACCATAATAAATCCCATATTGGAAGAGTATGGTTGGCGAATTGGCCGTATAGTCGATCCGTTTGGTTATCATTGGGAGATAGGCAAGAAAGTAGACAGCATGTAAGGAACGAAACATTAAAAATAAGGAGTGGACAACTATGTTATTCGAGCTTCGTATTTACACCATGTACCCAGACAGAATGGACGCAATCAAGAATCGGTTTGCAGATCATACTTTTGGCATTTTCAAACGAAGAGGTTTGAAGGTTTATGATTTTTGGTTAGATGCTAATAATGAGCCCAAACTTTATTACATTATGGAATATAAAGATATGGAGGAGCGCGATACGGAGTGGAATGCTTTTAGAGAAGATCCGGAATGGATTGAAGCAAAAACTAATTCGGAGATAAGCGGTCCCATCGTTAAAGATGTCCAAGAAATTTACATGCATCGCGCTGATTTTTTCAAAGTATGATCTAAGTGCAAAAATAAACAAACCGTTAAATGGTTGTATACATTTAACGGTTTGTTTATTTAGGTAATCTGCTGGTGGTTTAACGCAACGGTTTTAATGCACCGCTCCAGGCGATAACTTCATCGAAAAGGGTGTTGGCGTTTGCCTCTTGGCGTGGTGCGGGTTTTAAAATACTGAAATTTTCAAAATCCGTAAAGAGTGAAAGGGTGACCTGAGCTCGAACATCAGCAACATGCAGCTCTCCCAAAATGAGTCTCAGGTTTTCTGCTGCACGCGCCCCGCCTGTGCCGCCGCCATAGCTGACGATGCCAGCCGCTTTATTTTTCCATTCATTAAACAGAAAATCAATCGCGTTCTTGAGTGCACCGGAAATAGCATGATTATACTCGGGCGTCACGAAGACAAAACCGTCATAAGAATTAATCGCTTCTG
The DNA here is from genome assembly GCF_009728935.1 of Paenibacillus psychroresistens. Lineage (GTDB taxonomy): Bacteria > Bacillota > Bacilli > Paenibacillales > NBRC-103111 > Paenibacillus_AC > Paenibacillus_AC psychroresistens. Next base: position 3,848,783 of record NZ_CP034235.1, read on the forward strand.
ACCATGCCAAGGTATGTGGTTTGGTATATTTCGCAAACATAGGCGGATTAGGTTCATCGTATAATGGTAAATTAAAATCTGCGATATCGACGATTTCAAATATAGCGTCACTACGTTTTTGGGCTATCTCATGCACCCATTGTGCGACTGCTTCACCTCTGCGGCCTGGTCGTGTACTGCCAATTATGATTGCAATTTTTAACAAGATAATCTCCTCCAGTATGATACTAGTATTTAAATTAAATAGACATTCCATAGAAATCATAACCGATTGTTTCTTTTTTTAACAAGCGAAATATCGGTTATAATTAAAGTTTACTTAATAGGAATCTCCATATCCAAAAGATTGCAACAATTCCGTATTTTCCTCTATGAAAGCTTGCATTCCATTTAATAATTCCTCAAGCAGATCCCCTTGATTTTCATCACTAATTTTCACAAAATCAAACGAATTATCTGCAGTCATAACCGGTAATTTAACTTCTTGAATAGGCTCTTGTTTAGAATGAAGTTTAAATTTAACGCTATTAACGGAACTATTATCTTCAAAATCCTTTAAATTAATATTTACATCATAATTAGATTCACTGGAATCGCCTGTTTTAGTGGTCGCTGTTGTGATAGTTCCTTTAATGGAACCAGCATCCTCGCCATCGCCCGGAACATCTATCTTAAAGCTATAAGTTCCACTATCTTCCGTTTTACTTTTAAGCAGATCGTAATCGACTTCAGCATTAAAGTCGACATCATCGATATCAGAGTCAGTGACCTTAAAGTTTAAGCTAAGATTTCCTTTACTGCCCTTATCATTACTATTAGCTTTATTTACTAGTTTAAATTCTCCATCTTCACCATCGCTATCTTTAACGCGCAAGAAAAAGAGCGAATTAGTTAGAGAGCTTTCATCCGTCCAGCTGCCTATATTGAGGTTTACTGAAGATGTTATATCATCTTCGTCCTTTACTTTAAAAGCAAATTTGCGCTCTAAAATTCGGTGGTTTCCGTCAATATATAACACCATGGTAGCTCCATCAACTAAACTATTATCTTCAATTGAATCTTGCATATCTACGATCTTTTGCTTCCAGTTCTCTAAAAACTCAGATTTACTGATTTCATCAATTGCATAACCGGAGTCATTAATCAGTTGGATAACATTCTTTATGCGAGTATAGATTAGGTCTTGAAGAGTAGTATCCGCAAGCATCTTACTCAAAAAACTGTTTGAAATTCGTGTAAGATCATTTTGAGTTAAAGTGACGGTTATTTCACGAGCAGGGATAGAGGTGCTACCCTCGACCAATTGGCTGTCTTTATTTAATGTTACCTGCTCTGGTTTAATGGAGCTGGCATATAACTTGGCATAAGGCATTAGTACATCAGTCAGTTCTTCTGGCTTAATCGAAATAGCATCTATTATATCCTGAGTAGTTAATATTTTTTTGGGCATGTTTTCAAGACTAAGGTCATTTTCTAATGAATCTAAATCTTTAAGATTAACATATCCATACTTTTCATAAATTTCGGGAATATGGATGGAAAGCTGCTCTTTATTATAGGCCATTTCAAAAGTAAGGACGGATTTCTTATCCACGTTCAATATTAGCTTGTTAAGTGAATTACCACTCTTACCGTCCTGTTGTATATCAAATGATAGGTTGATTTTATTAATTAAATCTAAAATACCTTGTATTTGCTCATCTTGTTGATCTGTATAATCAACACTGAGTTTGGAGATATCAACCGTATAATGCTGTGGGCCTTTCAGTAGTGGGTTGACCTCACTATTAAACTTGTCTTTCAAAAAACCGAAAGAACTTCCGGCAGAGCTTAAAGAGTTTAATTCGGATTGCAGATAGATTGTTTTGGGGCTTTTGAATACATCAAACTTGGCGTATGCGACTACTGAACCTAAGACTAAAATCACAATAATCAGCACAATACTGAAAATTAACCGCATAGGGCGCTTCTTCCGTGGGAATGAGTGTGTAGGTACTGTGTAAACAGAGTTGTCTTGAATAGATGTCATAAATGATTCCTCCTAATAATAATGTCAGTTTTTGATAGGCTATGTATGAATTTGTAAGTCGAATTCCACTTTAACCCATTTATTAATATTCGTAAACACTTTTTAATTAGAAGTATCATTTGTTGACTGACCAGTCTTTCAAGCTTCCCATCGAAAAATCGCTTAATTCATAGTACTATATACAAACGTCTGTTAAAATGTTGAGTTATACATTACCTTTGCAAGCATATGATTGAGGTAATGTAAATGCATTTTTGTTATTAGTCAATATGGAAACAAGGTATCTAATGGAGGTATTAGGCAATCATGCAATCTGTAACAGCTAAAGGCATCCTTACTCCAAACAAATATCCTGCTGGCTGGTTTGGGGTTAATTATACGATAAACCTGTATCGCGGTTGCGATATTCAATGCATTTATTGTGATTCTCGCAGTGAGCGGTACGGAATTGAAGACTTTCATAATGTTACGGTAAAGACGAATGCATTGGAGCTGTTACGCAGAGAATTGGCTTCGAAACGAAACAAATCGTTGACAATAGGCACAGGTTCGATGAGCGATCCATATACTTTGATGGACCGAAAGCTGCAGATGACGCGTCATGCGCTAGAGATTCTAGCTGAATTTAGGTTTCCTGTCCATATTACGACTAAAAGCGATCTCATCTTGCGCGATCTCGATATCTTGCAGCAGCTATCCCGCAAATATGCTTCGGTAGCGGTTACGATCACTACTGCAGACGATGATTTGGCGCGAAAGCTAGAGCCGCATGCACCTACGTCGACGGATCGATTCAAGATATTGGCCGAACTTGGAAAGATTGGTGTTGTTACGAGCATTACGATGATGCCGATTCTTCCCTTTCTTGAGGATAATCCCGAGAATATTGATCAGATTGTTAATCAAGCAGCTGCTGCTGGTGTTAAGCATATTGTTGCTGCATTCGGGGTCACATTGCGAGACAGGCAAAGGGATTATTTCTTTAACAAGCTGGATGGGGAATTCCCTGGATTAAGTGATCGATATAGGCGAACGTTTGGCAATGCTTACGAGTGCCGTTCGGAACGAGAGATGGAGTTGAAGCATCAATTCAATGAACTTTGCTCTAGATATGGAATATCAACAAATATGCCATATTATCAAGCTCCAACTCAGTCGGCTGTCCAGATGAGCCTGTTCGACGACTAATGGAACAAATATTAATTCCCACACATATACTTTTTTTGATATACTTTGCAACTTATTGAGCCTTTCTTGCGTCTAATATTTGTCATTATTAATTGAATATTGACTATATTTGAAATTTCTACTAATATACCTAATTGGCGGCGAATCTAGATACATTTCTAAATAGCCTTTTGTTAACAACGGAGGAAATCATGACCATGTTCAAAATGAAAAAACAAACGCGTAAAATCATCCTTATCGTCCTTGTATCGATTCTTTCAGTCGTTATCATAGGGGTGTGCAGCTTCACAGGGTATATGTATTTAAAGGCGGATGCAGCAATTGAAAAAATTGCCGCCCCAAAATCCGAAGTTAAATTGAAATCAGTTCTGAAAACTAATGTAGTGCCGGAAGTGACAGAGGAAGTTCAACCTGTAGAAGTCAAGAAAGCAAATGCATTCACATTTGTTTTGGCTGGGGTGGATAACCGTGAAGGAAGCGGCGGCACGATGAATTCGGACGTTCTAATGTTCGGGAGCCTGAATATGGACACGAAGCTGTCCACACTTGTTTCCATTCCCCGCGATGTCCAGCTTAAGCCTGCAGAACTGGAAGCACGCAAAATTAATTACTACTACGCCCATTATTATGCTAAAGATAAGGATACGGCAATTAGCAATACAAAGAGCTTTTTTTCTGAGTTGCTCGATTTACCGCTTGATTATATGATCGTGATCGATTTTGACGGTTTGCGTAAAATTGTTGATGCGTTAGGCGGCTTAGATATTGATGTCGATATGAACATGCGATATGTCGATACTGCGGATGGAACGAATATTAATTTGAAAAAGGGACTTCAACACCTGAATGGCAAACAGGCACTTGATTTTGTCCGATACCGCAAGTCCAACATGGGTACGGATGAATCGTCGGACATTGCCCGTAATGGCCGTCAGCAGCAAGTACTCAGTGGAATGCTCAATGAAATGACATCGCTCGGCGGCATCACACAATGGGGCAATATTCTAGAAATCATCGGCGATCATGTTAAAACGGATATTCCCGCCGATCAGCTGCGCAGCTGGATTTTGCATTTTTCAGATATTAAGCCACAAGAGATCCGTACTATGCCTTTAACTAGCCGGTGGGATAATCCTTACATTTATCTAATGGAAAATGATGTTTCAGTCGCTTTCAATGCACTTCGTACCCAAGCTGGTTTGACTTCCGACTTGACTATGAACCCTGCAGATATTATGAGTACATATCCTGGGGAACCAGCACCAGAAATTGAGATACCTCCAGACTTTATCCGAGAACACTATATGCATTAATAGCGAAGCGTTGGTAGAGCAGGAAACAGCCCTCTTACCAGCGCATTTTTTATGGAATAGGAGTGTTGAAAAATACAATAAAGGGTAATCCAATGATTAAAATTTCAGGTGGCAGAATAGAATTAAGAGATGATAGAACAAAAAGGAGATGGGAAGTTGAAATAAGACCGTTTCTTCTTGCCCAGTATCCTGTAACTAGGGAACTATATTCTGCTATTACAAATACAACATCTAATCTTTATGAAGGAGATCAAAAGCCAGCTGTGAATATTTCTTGGAATGATGCGGTTGCTTTTTGTAATATCTACAGGATATAGATACGGAGAAATTGATCAGATTGCCTTGTATAACGAAAATTCAGATGGCCTAGCGCATGAAGTAGGAAAAAAGGATCCGAATGCATGGGGGCTGTATGACATGTTGGGAAATGTTTGGGAGTGGTGCTGGGATTTATATGATGAGAAAGTATATGGCTCTTACCGCATTTTTCGCGGTGGCAGCTGGGCTGAAGAAGCCAGAGGATGTGGGGTTTCGTGTCGGCGTCGCAGCCACCCAACTTTAAGCATCGACGACCTTGGATTCCGCCTCGCTCGATCTTTATTATAAGAATTATAAATTCAATAAAAAGAAAGTTTTACTCGAAGTAACTAAAAACTACTTTAAGTAAAACTTTTTTTATATTAACTACTATTTATCCTTGCCTTTACCATGATTTCCTCTTGGTTTATTTTCATGTTTATTAGGTTTTTCATCTTTTTTGTCTTTATCATCTTTATCGTCTTTATTGTCTTTTTCATCATGCTTGTCTTCATCTTTGCCTTTATCAGTAATGGTAAAATCAGCGGGAACTGAAAATGGTACAATGGGTTGATCTAGCAAAGCTCGAGACATGATTTCTTTAAAAACTTTTGCCGCTGCTGTAGATCCTGAAGTTAAATAATGATCTTTATCAGTTTTCTCATAACCCATCCAAACTGCAGCTGTAAGCTCTGGGGTGTAGCCAACGAACCAAGCATCCTTGGATACGGCCCCTGAACTGGCAATACCGTTAAATTCGGCAGTATCGGGAAGCTCAGTTGTACCTGTTTTCCCAGCTGTCGGTCGATCCAGTGCAGCTGCATTTCCTGTCCCTTCATCAACAACGTTAAGCAGCAGAGTAGTCATCGTATAAGCTACAGTTGGTGACGTAACCTTCACAAGAGTAAAGTCGTTATTGACTAATTCAAGTCCTGAACTTGTAACGATTCGGACAATAGTATGTGCAGGATGCATATCTCCAAGGTTGGCAAAGCTAGTATAGGCTTGGGCCATAAGAAGTGGAGAGGTACCCTCAGACATTCCACCTAGCGCAATTCCGAGGTTTCGGTCATCCTTAGCTAATGTAATGCCGGTTCTCGTTGCAAAATTAATTCCTGTATCAATCCCAATTTCATGCAATAACCATACGGCGGGGATATTGTAGGAACGTGATATTGCTTCCTTGAGTGTAACTTGACCTCGATTTTGCAGATCATAATCCCTTGGTTGATAGCCATTAATGTTAATTTCACTATCAGAAAGCATGGAATCTTGTGTATAGCCTTGCTCTAAGGCAGGTCCATAAACGGACAATGGTTTAAATGCTGAACCAGGCTGTCGTTTTAATTTTGTAGCATAATTAAACCCTCGGTAAACACCGTCGCCGCGATGACCGACAATTCCGCGAATTTCACCCGAATGTTGATCAATGATCACTGTACCACTTTGAATCAACTGATCAGGCTTACTTTCCGGAAAGAATTGATTATCTGCATATACGGATTCGGCTGCTAGTTGTATCTTGGGTTCTACAGATGAATAAATACTCAATCCACTAGTTAATAATTGCCCCTCCGTAAAACCATAAAGTTCTGTTGCCTCTGACAAGATTGCGTCAATGAAATCAGGATAGCTTTGTTTAGCGATTTCTTGGTTTTGAGCAGCCAAAAGAAGTGGAGTTGAAAAAGCTAATTTGAAATCAGTATCCGAGATTTTTTTTTGTTCATTCATTAAAGACAGGACGATGTTTCGGCGATTCAATGCGCCATCTTTGTTGCGTAGGGGATTATATTTGCTAGGTGCTTTGGGAAGTCCTGCCAAAGTTGCGCTTTCTACTAAATTGAGATCCTTAGTATTCTTCCCGAAATAAGTTTTTGCAGCTCGTTGGATTCCCCATTGTCCTTCTCCGTAATAAATACTATTCAAATAGAGTACAAGTATTTCGTCTTTTGAATAGGAGGTTTCGATTTTTAGCGCATAGGCTGCTTCTTTAAGTTTTCGACCAAACGTTTTATCCATGGGCAGAAACATATTTTTAGCTAGTTGTTGTGTAATTGTACTACCACCTTCAACAAGGCCGCCAGACCGCAAATCACGCCAAAGGGCTCGAAGGATAGAGCGTAAATCTACTCCAGAATGATCATAGAATCTGCGATCTTCGGTGGCTATCACAGCGTCACGCAGCTGTTGGGGGATTTCTGAAAGGGTAACTGCTTCTATTTTCGTTGAAGAAAGCTGGGATATTAGCTTCGCATTTTTATCATAAATCAATGTGGGTAGTGGAAGAGGTTCTGCAAGCTTTGATATGTTCAGTTGGGCAAACCAAATTGAAAACCAAATGGCAAAAATCACACCAAGCATGATAAAAGAGAGGAAAGCGATTAGCAGCCAGCGCAGCCACTTTCGTTGAGGGAAAAGGGATTTAACTAGTTTTGTAGTGGTCATGATGTTCCTTTCTAAGTTGCACTCTAAAAAACTCACCTTTTGGGTAAGTTTTATTAATAGGTAATAAACTTATTATATAACAATGAAACATGGAAATGCTTGTTTGACAAAATGAATGACAGAATGTAATATAAAATCTAGTGAATGATCATTCATTCTGATTGACTTACCATTTATCAATAAACTAACTATTCTGTAACGGAGGTTATGGTCGTATGTTCGAAAAGTACACAACCGTTCAAAAATCTGTGTTGGATGCAACTCTTCGAATGATTAGCCAAAAGGAACTGCAGGCAACATCTATGTCTGTAATATCCAAGGAATCTGGCATACCGATAGGCAGTATTTATAATAATTTTGGCAGTAAGGAAGATATAATTAATGAACTGTTCAAAGGAATAGCCGATTTCTACACAGATTCATTATTGAATGGCTTTTATGATGAGGTATCCATTCAAGAGCGTTTTCTCCGGGTATGGGATAACCTTGTTAGGGTAAGTTTGAATAATTTGCCAGCGTTTCAGTTTCTTGAACAATATTCATTCTCGCCGTATATTTACGATGAAACGAAACAGACAGTTTACGATAATAACTGGTGCCGTCCAATGGCAGAGTTATACAAGCAAGCTATGGAACAGCAGTTGTTTATCGACAGCCCGCCACGGCTGACAGTTCAGATGCATTACGGCATGATGGTGTATTTAATAAAGAGCCAGTTATATAACAATAATAAGCTGACAGAAGAAGTGATTGATATTGCGATTCATTCCTGCTGGAACTCGGTTAGCAAAGATAAATGGTCTGTGAATTTAACTGCAAAGGTATAAAGTAAGTAGATTACCTTTGAAGTTTTTTTATTCATTATGAATGAACATTCACTCAATAAAAGTGATAAGTTAGAAATGAAAGGAGAAGGCAATACTAGTAAGGAATGTTTCCGATTAGTTTTTATTTTAATAATTCATAATTCACATATAAAAGGAGAAATAAAAATGGCAAAAACAATTTTTATTACAGGTACGAGTTCAGGGTTAGGCAAGCTGACAGCTAAACATTTTGCAAAGCTAGGGTGGAACGTAGCGGCTACAATGCGTACTCCAGAAAAAGAAACGGAGCTTACGCAGATTAGCAATATAAAAGTTTTCAAGTTAGATGTTACTAAACAGGAACAGGTGAATACGGCGATAGAACAAGCCATTGCTACATTTGGCAAAATTGATATTGTAGTTAACAATGCCGGGATGGGTACTTATGGAGCATTGGAACTAGCAACCGAGGAAGCAATCGACAATCAATATGCTGTTAATGTACGTGGTCCTATAAATGTAATTCGAGCTTTTTTACCGCACTTCAGAGCTAACCGTGGGGGAATGTTCATTAACATTAGTTCGTTTATGGGCGTGACCACTGCTGTACCAATTGGCTCTCTTTATAATATGTCTAAATTTGCGTTGGAAGGTTTAATTGAAGGTCTCTATTATGAATTAAAGCCACTTAATATTGAGCTCAGATTAGTGGAGCAAGGCGGATCCTCTGGAAACAATTTTGGTGATAACATTACGTGGAATACGGATGAAAACATCAAAGCTTATGATGCGATTACGGCTAAAATTAAACTTCTTATGGAAAATAGAGATAGCAGTCATCTAGGCGATCCTCAGGATATTGTAGATGTGATTGATTCTTTAGCAACAGGAAAAAGCAATCAATTCCGTACATTAGTAGGCGATATGGGCAAGGGATTAATGGAACTTAGAAAATCAGTACCCATTGAAGAATATTTGAGTACTGTGGCTAAGAATTTTGAGTAATCTTGCTTTATTTTAAACAAAACAGCCTTCTTCAATTATCTTGAAGAAGGCTGTTTTGTTATTCTGTTCCATACACTTTGATTTCTTGTACGTTATAAACGTAAGTAGGGCTTGACCGCAATGTCATATTTAATTTCACATATCGTCCTTGAGATTGAAGGTTTTTGAATTCATCTAGTGTACCGAGTCCGTTAACAACCGTTTTTATAGTGGTCCAGTTGATAGCATCAGTGGAAACCTGTACATCGTAATTTCGGGCGCGGTGGTTTAAATATTGAACTGCGACACTGGTTATATTGTAATTTTTCCCTAAGTCGACATAAATCCATTCCTTATCGGAATATCCGCTTTGCCATCTTGTTACTGCATCGCCATCTACTGTTTTCGAGGCTGTATCGCCAAAGCTTGTACTCGAGGCAACTGCAGTTTTGCGTAAAACCAAATTTACAGGTGCTATCGGTGGTCCTGTTAAAACTATGGGAGGGATTTTTACTTCGTCACGCGTAAATGCATAGGGATGGTTGAAGAAATTTTGTACAGTCAGGTTCGTATTGTTTTCATTAAGCATTTTCCCCCATGTCATTTGCCATACCCATTTATTTTGTGTAGTAGTAGCGGTAGCCATGCTCGGAAGCTCGCCATTTTCACCTATCGCGATCGGTTTTCCGCCTCCAAGGGCAATTAGTCCGTCATGATGGCTTTGTTTATAGTCGTTGTTATAAATGTCTGCCGCCAAAATGTCTACTTTATTGCTGCCTGGGTAAGTGGAGGCATAATCAGAAGCTGTGGAATTAGGAGCATTGGGATTCCAGACCCATAACAAATTATCTAGATGAAAGTAGTTTACATAGCGGTCATACATAATATTCCATAGCTTCGCATAGTTATTTTTTTGTCCCCACCAGAACCATCCTCCGTTCATTTCATGGTAAGGCCTCCAAAGAATAGGTACATTGGCATCCTTCATTTGCTTCAAGAAAACAGCTACTTTATCCATATCGCTGATAAGCAGATTATATTCAATAGTTCCTGGGGTAACGATTTTGTCAAATTCAGCTTGGGTCGCAGTTCGCTGTACTTGATTCCAGCATTGACAGGCTCCTGGGAAACTCGCATGATACATCATTGTAACAATACCACCGTTTTTGGACCAATTGATCGCGCTGTTGACGACCTTTTGCCGTTGGTCTGCAAGCACTGTGTCACTTTGTCCTGTAATTCCCCCTATTTCATAGCCGTGCACTGCTGGATATTTACCAGTCAATGTTTTAAGAGTTTCGGCATATACATCTGGTGCTTCAATGTATTCATGCTGACCGGTTAGCATGCCTTTTCCTTGAAGAGCGTAAAGGTAGGCTAAAAGGTCCTTTGCTTCCGTCGTTTCATTGGGGTTAACTGGCCCGGTTGCTGCATAGACTTGTTTTACTCCATTTAACATCACGCCAGTAAAAAAGAGCTGAAAAGCTAAAATAAATGCAAGCGTAAAATGGATTTTCTTCGTTTTCATGACTTTTAGTCCTCCGTTTTTGTAAATAATTAATCAATTTACAGGCATTTTATCACAGGACTTTGTCACTATCTGTAACCTAGATTACAGATTCGAATAAATCATAAACAATTTTTTAAATCTCTCAAATGAGAGTTTTTTACCTCAAGTGATGGGTAAATGTTACTAAAAAGCCACTTTCGACAAAGGAAGTGGTTATTCGACTGTGTATTTCGACAGTATTTTTTTTAGTTATAGATTAGATTGTTAATTAACTGTTGGTATTTGTTAAATAACAAAAGATATTATCAAAAAAGAGTTGCGGTAAATTAATAGTTAGCTAGCTAGATTAAGCGATATATGAAAATAGACTTTTTTCTACTTTAATTTCAATAATCCAGCAAATCGGAAGGAGGACAATTTAAATGGAGCCATCGCATTTTCTAAAAAGTGTATTAGATTCAAATTCAATACAAGAAGGATTAGAACACATCAAAGAATTTGCCAAGGAATATCTCGATTGTGAGCATGTATGCGCATTTATTGCAGATAAGAAATATGAGAATATTTCGATCGCTTCCTATGCATTTAATATTCTTGATGCTGATTTAAAAGTTTTATGTCAGCTAACCAAAGAATCGGATTACTTTAAGCTGATCCCAGAAGGAGATAATGTGTATTCGGAAATACAACATAATCGGGTTTTCAAACGGATTTCGGATCAGCTCAAAAATGAAATCATACATACTCCATTTGCTTCCATATTCTCCTTCCAGCTTATCTACGATTTTTATTGCGGTACTTTAATTTTTTGTTATCCGAATAATTCACAGCTCACAGAGAATAAAAAGCAAAACTGTCACTTAATTCGCTTACACTTGGAGCACTTAATAGAAAAAATTCATTTTCGAAAGCAGCTGCTTAAACAAACGGAATATGAAAGTTTATTCAATACTTTGCGGATTAAAGATCACTTTACAATGAATCACAGCTACAATGTTTCCTTTTATGCTTCGCTGCTTGGGATGAAGCTAGGTTTATCAGCAGTTGATTTAGAGAAGCTGAAGGTAGCATCCTTGCTGCACGATATAGGGAAGCTATTCACACCGAAACATATTTTATTAAAACCGGGAAGACTGACAGACGAAGAATTTGAAATTATTCGAGAACATCCTGCTCTAGGCTATGAGCTTCTAAAAGATTTTGCCAATGTTGAGTCCATCTTACCCATAGTGAGATGGCATCATGAAAGAATTGATGGCAGTGGTTATCCAGATAGGCTGATAGGAACGGAGATCCCGTACATTGTAAAAATAGTTTCATTGGTAGATGCATTTGACGCAATGACCTCAACCCGTGTATATCGCAGTTCGCTTAATATCGATGAAGTCAAAAGGCAGCTGTTAACGAATGCGGGGACACAATTTGACGAAAACATGACAAAGCAATTTTTGGAAGTCATCAACAATCAGGTGAAAATAAACCCTTACAGCTTAGTATGAAAGGATGAAACGAAGATGACTAAACGGATCATGATTGTGGATGACGAACCGCATAATTTAGCTATTTTGCGTATTTTTTTGAACTCATTGGGATATGAAGTTTTTGAGGCAGAATGTGGCAAGGATGCCTTAGTAAATGTTATGGATATACTGCCTGATCTGATTTTATTAGATGTGATGATGCCTGATTTGTCAGGTTTTAATGTAGCCGAAATATGGAGAGATCAGCCTGGATTTAATATACCAATCGTATTTCTCTCGGCTAAAGTGCAGAAGGATGATATTTTACAAGGCTTGCAGTTAGGGGCAGTAGATTATTTAACAAAACCTTTTGATCTGGATTTGATAGAGAAGAAAATTTCTATTGTCATCGCCAATCGTACCGAGATACTTAATCTGAAGTCAGAGAATGCTGAATTGAGCTTAAAGGTAAATATTGATCCTGTTACCAGCTTATATAATCGCAATTATTTACAAAGTGTAATTGAACAAGTCAAGGAGGGGGGAATGCAATTCGCAATAGCCATGATGATAGATATTGATTATTTCAAGGAAATTAATGATGAGCATGGGCATCTCATGGGGGACCAGGTTCTCAAAGAGGTAGCGAAAATCATTTTATCCTCGATAAGGGCTGGTCATGATGCAGCTTTTCGATACGGCGGTGATGAGTTTCTAGTCCTGTTGGTTGAGGAACGCAATTATCTCAGTATTGCTGAATCGATCCGCGGCCAGGTTGATGCGCTTAATCTGATTACACCATTTAAACGTAGTATTCAGGTATCGGTTAGTCTTGGCTTGTCAAAGAGCTATAAATATAAAACAACAGAGCGAGTGATTGCGTGCGCGGATACAGCATTATACGATGCTAAAAACCGTGGCAGAAATCGGATTTATATCTCCTAAAACTATGAAAGAAGGCGTTAGGTATGCAGCCAAAAAGCAATCAAAGATTATTCCACATGACCCAATTAATTAACTCGAAGTTTGAGTTGCCGGAAATTATGCAAGTTCTAGTTGAGACGATCGCAAATGAGATTACTCAAGCGGATTTAGTTGGTTTTTTTATCCTTCAATTGGATGGGAAATTTCGCGGCTACAAAGGGAACAAGCTTCCAGTAGATATTACGGAACTCGTGATCGACCCTGAAGATGATGAGTTTGTTAGAGATATTATTAAAACACGCAATATGGAGTATATTGCAGATACCAGCAAAGACATGCGTCCAGATCCAGTAAAAGTAGCTTTATTAAAAATAAAATCTTTACTCGGAATCCCCGTTATTGTTAATAACGAAGTATTTGGTTTTGTATTTATCCACGATTTTGGTAAGCAAATGAACTTGACGGAAGAACAAATGAAAATGACTGAAGCGTTTGTCAGTATGGCAAGCGTGGCGATTCGTAACATCCATATCTTTGAACAAAGACAGCATTTGTTAGAAAGACAGCAGCTGCTTTTAGATGCAACCAATGCTTTATCCTGCTCATTATCTGTGCATGAAGTGCTTAACACCTGTTTTCGATTTATGCAGCAGGCAACAGCATCAAAGGATGTGGCCATTCATTTATATGATGAAAAGACGAGGATGCTTACCCCCTTTCATATTTCATCCGTTCATGTCTCTGAGAAGGAATGGAGAGATAAACACAATAAAGAGATAAATTTAAACATTGATACCGACCTATTATTCAACGAAGTAATCACAGGTAAAAAGGCGATTGCCATCTCGGATGTATTCAGTGACAATCGTCCAAACCATAAAGCTTGTCGATCATTTGGTATTCAAAGCTTGCTGCTTATTCCATTATTAGCAAAAGGCAATGTATTAGGTGCTGTTGCCGTTCCAGAGATCGGGGCATCCAAAACCTACATCGAACATGAAATCGAATTCTGCCAATCCATTGCGGATGTAACCGCTACAGCATTATCTAATGTCATGCATACAGAGAACTTGGATCAATTAGTTAAAGAACGTACGGCAGAGCTTCAGCAAGCAAACCTCAAGCTAGAAGATGTTGTCATTGAGTTGGAACAGTTAAACGAACTGAAAAACGATTTTATTGCATCGCTTTCTCATGAGCTTCGCACACCAATAACGGCTATTAAAGGATCGGTTGATATTTTAAAAAGAAACATTTTAGGCGAGTTAAACTTTGCTCAGCATGAATTATTGGATACAACCAATAAAGCGATTGAACGTTTGTTGAATCAAGTAAATGAGCTGTTGGATTTCGCAAAGCTGGAGGACGGAAAATTTGAATTGAATGACACTAATGTATCTTTGCAAGACATTATATCGGATGCTTTAGGGATTATGGAGCCTTTAATTGAGAAAAAGAAACAATTGCTAGTTGTTAAATACAGCGGCAAGGTTAAAGTCAAGGTAGATCGACAGCGCATCTTACAGGTACTGATAAATTTAATTTCAAATGCAAATAAATTTACACCTGAGAACGGAACGATATCCATTCATACTCATGAAAAAGAACATGCTTTTTATATAGAAGTTGTCGATACAGGAAAAGGTATTCCTATGGATAAACAAAAACATATTTTCACAAAGTTTTACCAAGTAAATAATCATTTGAAGGGTACAGGCTTAGGGCTTGCTATTTCAAAACAGCTCATAGAATTGCATGGAGGAAGAATCTGGTTTGAAAGTCAAGAAAATCAAGGCTCGCTATTTGCTTTTATGTTACCGAAAGAGAGGATGTTGGCACATGCGGGCAATTGAAGCTGGCTTAAGAATATTGATTGCAAGTGGAGTTAAATATGTATTCGGCATCCCAGCAGGCTCTATCAATGCACTCTATGATTCATTAATGGATTTGCCCGAGTTAAAGCCAATAGTAGCCAAACATGAAACCGGAGCAGGTTATATGGCTGCAGCATACACGCGGATTACAGGAATTCCTTCTCTCTGTGTAGCCTCTAGCGGCCCTGGAGCGACTAACTTGGTAACAGCTGCTGCGCATGCCTGGAAAGAAAAGCTGCCTGTAATTTTTATTACAGGCTCTGTACCACTAAGTAAAATGGGAAAAGGCGGAGCGCAGGAATTAAACGGAGAAGTGCTGTTTACATCGATAACGAAGTATAATAAAACGGTTATTGATGCTAAGGAATTACCTGCAGCAATAGCAGAAGCGTATGAGATAGCAAACAGTGGTGTACCTGGTCCTGTACATTTGGCCATTCCGATTGATATTCAAATGACTGAGATTGATTTTGATTTTGAATTTCAAAACATACAGAAAATAGCTCATCCAGATCCTTTAGACCTTGTACAATTGTCAGAGGTTACAGAACTGTTACAATCAACAGGCTCGCGAGGTACACTTTTATTAGGCTATGGTGCTAAATCCGCGAAAGCCGGGATCCGCGCTTTTGCCGAAAGAACCGGATGGAAAGTGGCAACAACCCCACGTGGAAAGGGAGCTTTTCCTGAGGATCATCCGCTATCTCTTGGAGTTTATGGGCTGTCCGGTAATGAACAAGCCATAAGTTATCTCAATGGAAGAGAATATGATTTGCTTTTTGTTATCGGCTCTAGCTTAGGAGAATTAGCTACCTGTAATTGGTCGCATGCTTTAGTACAAGGTAAAAAAATAGTACATCTGGATTATGATGTACAGGTATTAGGGCAGAATTATATAACGGATTTAACCGTTTGCGGGGCAATTCCACAGGTGATGGAATATTTATTGTCTACAATTCCGACTAAAGAAGCTCAAACACCAATTAATTCACTTTTCCCAACCAAGTCAAAACCTTTAGTGGAAGATACAGCAGATTGGAATACCTTAAATGCTATTTCAAGAATTAGTGAATTTGCTCCAGATCATACGCGTTTTTACATAGATATTGGTGAATTCATGACCTATTCCATCCAAAGTATCCGGATAAAAGAACAACAGGATTTCGATATTGATATTAATTTTGGTGCTATGGGATCTGGAATTGGTGGTGCGATTGGGGCACAATTGGCTGAACCACACCGACAGATTATATGTGTTACAGGTGATGGGTGCTTCTTTATGCACGGTTTAGAAATTCTAACGGCTAAGCAATATGGACTCCCCGTCATTTTCTTTGTAATTAATAATGCACGTTTAGGCATGGTGCATCACGGGCATTTATTGCAGTATAAACGTTGTCTAGCTGATTTTTCACAAACCCGAGTCGATATTGCTGCGGTTGCCGGTGCTTTAGGTATTCATTATTCACAGGTTAATTCAGCCAAAGAGTTGCAGCATTTGGATATGGATTATTGGTTTTCGCGCAATGAAACAACGATTATCGAAATTGTTGTCGATGGTGATGAGGTCCCGCCGATGGGGGAGCGTGTTAAGTTCTTGCAGGGTGCTACGAATTAAAAGATTTCCATGAAATCATAGATACTGCAATCATTAAAGCTACCTATAATAAGCTGAGAACGGTCAACTCTTAAAGAGTTGGCCGTTTTTTGAACTGGAATAGGTACGTCTATACTTTTCGAATTACTGCATGACCTCTAAGAAGCATGTCTGTTAGATGTCCAAAATCTATAGCCACTTTATTTTGTTCCGCGAGGGCTACACAGATTAAATTAGCTGGAATTCCAGCAGAAACTATAGCAACATCAAATTCATACTGTTGGACTGCATCTAGAACGCTGCTTACCGATTCGATACCGTTAACCGGAATAGTGCCGACAATGCTGTCGTACCCCCAGTAATTGAATAAATTTTTAGCCTCATTCATGCGGTTACCAATTAATAAAATCTTATACTCGCTCATTAGTTCGTGAAATAATGTTGTTTCGTTGTTAAGCTCGGTTTGAATATTGGAGCTGCTTAAACACATAGTGTGAAGTGGCCATTTATAATATTTGGCGATTTTATTAAATAAACATTGAAAGGTGGGGTAACGGGCAAGAGGTATTCCTATTACATCCGCTTTCAGTACATTTTTGGCTAATGTGTCTCGAGATGAATGGTCAGGTATTGTTATACCCGAATATGAAAGGAAATTAAAGCGGCTATCATTATTTAATTCATCTGTTGAAATCAATAAATCATGAGCAAGAGAAACTAGTTCGCCATCACCCATACGAATAATGGAGTAACCCTGTTTATTTTCAAGAGCTTCTTTTATGCAAACTGCGATTTCCTTCGCTGAGTGAAGTTTAATGATATCAGATGACAAAGCATTTATACCTGCTTTAATAATTTGTTCGATATCGAGGGGGAGAACATGGGTAATTCCCAAATGATTATTAACAAATTCTTCTCCTCCTCGATAGATTCCTTCTGCAGCAAATGCTCTTAAATCTGTTTCACCTCTACAGCCTATTTTTATTACGGAACTCCATTCTTCTTCAGAGAGTGAAAACGTCATGATTCCACCAACTTTTCCAATTTTGAATTATATTATGCTTAAGAGGATGGAATGAACACTGAATGCAACTATTGACTCCAATTTTCGTCTGTTAAAGTACCATTTATTGCTAGTCTCTGCTGTCGCTGGGCACCTATGGCCATCAATAAACCTATAAATCAGGAGGTGATCTTATGAATAAGAAAATTGCTATTATTGTAGCAGTGCTAGCTGTATGCTTGACGGCAAGTTTATACTTTTCATACTTAGGGCATTCAGAAAAAGCTATCGAAGTAATCAAGCCAGTTGTGCATAGCAGCGCAGTCTATACATACATAGAAATGGAAGATCTCATACAGCAAGCTGAAGTTGTGGTGAATGGGATTGTAAAAGAAAGAGGGGAATCGCAAATTGTCAAAATACCTATCTCAACGGAAATGGATGTAACGAATGAAAACGAAGGAAAGTTTCTTGAAAACGTGGAGACCCCAATTACGATTGAGGTAACGGAATACATTAAAAATAAGGAGAACAAGAGCACCATTATTTATTGGGAAGAAGGAGGGGAGCTTTCTGATAAAATCGTAATGCCTGATCATGGTTTCCTTCAAAAAGGTGATGAAATCATCCTATTCCTCAACGAATCTGGACATTCTTGGGGCGCTCAAGGTGTTCTTAAAGTGAAAGATGGCAAGGTATCTCTCTTAGAAAACAAACAAGACAAAGAATATCTATTGGCTGATCTCAAAATCAAATTGAAGAATATCTTGGAATAGGAGTTCATCTAAATTTCAACCAAGTAATATCACCCATGTTGAAATTAGAAAGCCCTCCTAATCCCTTTAGATTATCAATTGGCTCTGAATAGGCAGGAGATATGTTTAATGATTCTAAAAAACAATGGACTGCATCTTGTACTTCTCTTAATAATGCATAACATTCCCCTTTATAATTTTCAACGATATGATCGTGAGCGTTACATAACTGAAAAGCTTTAAGTGCTTTCGCGTAATCTTCTTCAATTATAAAGGTAATACCTTCGATAAAATGCTTGGAGTCTGCCTCGGATGCCTTATCTTCAGCTGCTTTTCTCCAGTTTTCAACATGCAGATACATCCCCCTACGTTTTAGAAACAAGGAAATTATACTTAGGGCACGCGCTTGATTGTTACCATAATCCCCGTTGTTCCAGTTTATTTCGGGGATCAGTTCTTGTAGTGAATATACTTCTAGGAGCTTTTGAACATGTGCAAATACCATATCGTATCGAATTTCTCTAGCCGAATTATTTCCATGCCGACGATATAAATACAATGGTTCCGGTACGTGAATAGAATCCCAATCTTGTGTAATTTTCGAGAGTACATCGTTGTCTTCACCAATTTTGAGTGCAGGATCGTAACGTACATCTCGAAACACTTCTCGACGGACCATCACAGTTCCCCCGCAAATTGGAGTCCCTATTTTAAAGAAATAACGTAACGCACGTTTCCTATCTATATTACGGTTACTGTAATATCCTACAGGTTTATCATCTGAATCGATTAGTAATACATCAGAATGAACGAGTCCAACTGAATCGGAGAAAAAATGACGTTTTAAAATATCAAAGCGAGAGGGAACAGAGATATCATCCGCATCTTGAAAGACAATATAATTCCCCTTCGCCATATCGATGGCTAGATTTCTAGTTACAGCTACACCCTGATTGATTTGCTTCACATACTTGATTCTCGAGTCTGAGTAAGATAGAATAATTTCTTCACTACGATCGGTTGATCCATCATTTATAAGAAGCAGTTCGAAATCTGTCTCGGATTGATTCAATATGCTTTCGATACAAGAATGTAAATATTCAGCAGCGTTAAAAACAGGCACAATTACACTGATCAGTTTCCTCACCCCCCAATAATTCAAGCGTATAGATTATCCGAATGAATGCAAACCCTAGTAATGAATCTTTTAATTTCGAATTATATTATGCGTCCGTATAAATTTTGGTTGTACTAATCTTGATTTAAAAGGATTTATGAGGCAATGTTATCTTAGGGGAGGTGATTATTTCATATGAAAAAGATTCTTGTAGTTGAGGATGATATAGAAATAAATCAGCTGATAACGAAATACTTGGATAAAGAGGGATTTGATACACATTCTGTTTATAATGGAATGGATGCACTTTCATCAATTGCCTCGCATGATTATCAACTCATCATTTTAGATTTGATGCTGCCCAAAATGGATGGGCAGGAGGTTTTGCGCAAAATTCGCGAAAAACTAACTGTTCCAGTGATTATTTTATCTGCCAAAGACAGAGAAATGGATAAAATATTAGGCTTAGAGCTTGGAGCAGATGATTATATAACTAAGCCCTTTACCATAGGTGAACTAATCGCCAGAGTCAAAGCACAGCTTCGTCGATATATGGATTTTAATTCGGTTAACACTAATGATGATGCCAAAGTCTTAAAGCATGGTAATCTAGAACTCAATACAGCCATTTTTGAAGTAGCTGTGGATGGGCAAAAAAAGTCTTTAACGGCAAAAGAGTTTGCTATATTAAAACTGCTTTTATCCAATCCTACCCGCGTTTTTACTAAATCACAGCTATTTGAAGCTGTTTGGCAAGAAGAAAGCATTTCCGATGACAATACGGTCATGGTTCATATCAATAGGCTGCGGGCCAAAATAGAAAAAGATCCCTCTAATCCGATAATTGTTCAAACAGTCTGGGGTTTTGGTTATAAACTGGGTGAGGTGCATTGATATGTGGATTCCAATTCTTTTGATTGTTCTCATAATCCTATGCCTATTTTTCTTGTTACAAAGCTTACGACTACATAATGAAATAAAAAAGATTACTTGGACTACAAAGGAAATTCAAAGTGGAAACTTTAATTTGCGTTACCGAATGCACACATCATGGAAATCTATGGAGGGCTTGGCAGGGGAGTTAAATCGATTGATGAACTATATCCAAGGCACCTTCGAGCGCACCCAATTTTTGGAGCAAGAACACAAGCGGATGATTGCCAATATCTCACATGATTTACGCACACCGTTAACTTCC
This sequence comes from Paenibacillus psychroresistens, assembly GCF_009728935.1. GTDB lineage: Bacteria > Bacillota > Bacilli > Paenibacillales > NBRC-103111 > Paenibacillus_AC > Paenibacillus_AC psychroresistens. The sequence continues at coordinate 3,869,283 of NZ_CP034235.1, forward strand.
TTACTCGGATATATGGAAGCATTGCAAAACGACAAATCTCTAAAAACGGATGAAAGAGAGAAGTTTCTACGGATCGCTGCTGACAAAGGTAATACCTTGCTTTTCTTATTGCAAGATTTTTTTGAACTGGCTAAGCTGGAAGTTGACAATATTGAGATTGAACTTCAACAGGTCGACTTGACCAAAGTGGTCCAGGAAGCTCTTCTTGGTCTATATCCGGAATTTACAAAAGCTGAGATTACTCCTCTGGTCGATATCTCTGACGCTCCTTATTATGTTAGAGGTGATTCGGTTTATTTGCGGCGAATTTTAGATAATCTTTTGTCTAACGCTTTACGATACGGACATGATGGTAAGGAAATCGGAATTGCTTTCCATGAGGAATCAGGGCTGGTTAGGGTAGAGGTATGGGATCGAGGCAAAGGTATTTCGGTTGAGGATTTGCCACATGTTTTCGAGCGCCTATATACTGGTGAAGCCTCAAGAAACGCATCGCTTCGTGGCACTGGCTTGGGATTGACCATTGTTAAGAATCTGGTTGAAAAGCAAGGCGGTCAGATTACAGTAAGTAGTTCGCCAGGCGAGAGAACAGTATTTTCCTTTTACATAACGAAAGCTTAAAAACTTAAGTACTTTGTAAGAACTATGAAAACGGCACGTTAGAACTTCCCTATATACTAGGTATTAAAGGAGGGATTTGCGTGGACTATGTGTTGCGAACAAATCAATTAACCAAACGCTACAAAACAGAATTAGCCGTCAATAATATCAACATGAATGTCCAAAGAGGTGAAATCTATGGCTTTCTTGGGCAAAATGGCGCAGGTAAAACAACTGTATTGCGGATGATTATGGGACTGATTCAGCCATCAGCAGGGGAGATTGAACTTTTTGGGGCCAGCTTGAGTGGCGGAAGAAGCCAGGCACTGGAACGAATCGGCTCGATTATTGAGTATCCAGGTTTTTATCTAAACCTAAGCGCGACTGACAATTTGGAGGTTCATCGCCGTTATATGGGGATGAGTAATAAAGAGAGCATTAACGAGGTTTTGTCGACTGTCGGACTACTTGATGCTAAACATCAGAAGGTAAAGCATTATTCATTAGGAATGAAGCAAAGATTGGGCATTGCTAGAGCACTGCTGCACCACCCGGAATTTCTGATACTAGATGAACCTACAAATGGTTTAGACCCTGGAGGCATCAAAGCCATTCGCCAGCTTTTTATGAATCTTGCAAAGCAGCGTGGCATTACCTTCTTAATTTCAAGTCATTTGTTAAACGAAATTGAGCAATTGGCTACTAAAATCGGGATCATTCATAAGGGAAATCTTTTAGAAGAAATAGATAGTGAGAGCCTGCAGAAAAAGACGCGTCATTATCTTGAAATCAAAGTTGATGATGATCAACGGGCTGCTTTTATTATCGAGCAAGAGCTTGGGATTACTGACTATCTTATAGACAAACCAGGTGTTTTGCGCCTTTATGAGTGCTTGGATCTGCCGGAAAAGGTTAATTTTGCGTTATCCAGTAATGGTATAGGTGTGAAAGAAATAGTGTTGCGCGGCGATAGTCTAGAGGATTATTTTCTCAGAATGACTGGAGGTGGTCAGCATGCTTAGTATTTTCAAATCTGAAATCATGAAGCTGAAAAGCACAAAAATGAGCTGGTTGGTGCTAATGGGAGCAATGCCTGCTAACTTAATCTCCTTGTTTGCTTTATTGCCTAGAATAACTCCAGATGGTGCTCGCGCAGCTTTTGATTTACAGGATATGTTCTATCGCCAAGGGATGGTACTAACCATATTGGGACCCTTCATGTTCGCCTTGATGACAGGATATATTATATCGCGCGAATATCAGGAACGTACGATTAATCAGCTATTTTCATATCCAGTCTCGCGGGTAAGGATTCTTGCAGCTAAACTATCCGTAGTCGTTTTACTAATAGTATTGACCACAGCTTTTTCTTGTATAGCTGTGACTGTAATTGGTGTCATCAAGTCTTTCACTCAAGATATCGGATTTGATAGGGTCTGGACAGGAATCAGAATGAATATTATGCTTTGTGTGCTTTCATTTGGTACGATTCCAGTAGCAGCAGCCTTAAGTATGATTAGCAAAAGCGTTATTCCTACCACTGTCTTAGGCGTATTCATCACCATCGTCAACATTATTAGCGAAATGGGGCATGGTATGCGAGGTATCCTGTTTCCGTGGCTTACTCCTTATTGGCCTGTTCGCGATCTAGCTCAAGGACTAGCCGAAATGGGCCCAAATCCTTATGTGATACCTGCATTAATCATTCTTGTCATTACTTTTCTTGTCTCGTTAACCTTCTGCATCATTTATTACTCCAAAGCAGAAGTCCACAGCGGGTCTTAAGGGAAAGAAAGCTCCTTTAAATCATATATTGAAAACGTCCATAACTATAAACGTTATGGACGTTTTATTCTTGATAAGGAAGTTAATTTCCAAGTTAGATTTTTTTCAATATTATTTTATAGTATCCGACATCACGATTATAATGGGCTGCCATCATGGCTACGTGAAATTCTCTTGATGCTTTCAGCTTATCAGAATCGAGTTCATTCGTTTTCTTGCTATTCAACATAACTTCACTATAGGCAAGGCTTAATTTCCAAAACGGCATCTGCAAAGTGGTCGTGTTCTCTATGATTTCCAATTTATATCCAATTTCCAAGACCACACTAATAAAATCCTTTAAATTTTGAATGTCACTCTGCCAATAATTGTTAAAATATTCGTAAAATTCGGAATGAGGGTTTAAAGCAAAGATATCGTGGATAATTAAATGTCCGTTGCTCTTCAAAGAATCAAATAATATCTTAAATAATTTATCTATACTCCCCATTTGACAGAAGGCGTCGATTCCAATAATGATATCATGGGTATCAGTTACTTCATAATCGAATACATTTTGATACAATACATTCACACGATCACCCATCGATAAAGAAGCCACATTCTCTTCAATTTCTTTCACTTGATCCCGCGAAAGCGTAAGTGCTGTCACTTGGCTTCCGTTGACGCCTTGCGCCACCGAGATTGAGGTTGCGCCATGTCCAGCACCACAATCCAATACATCAATTGTCGTTTTGGATTCGCAACGTTTATGTATCTCTTGAATCACATCGCTTACGACTAATTCCTGACCGCTATGCATGTAATTCCTTATTTTTTCGAGCTTCAATCCTACATAACTGTCTAATGAATAGAGGACCGGAAAAAGTTGCTTGTCAAAATATCCTGGGTGAATGTGCGCATAATCGCCAATTTTATACTTTCTGTTGTACTCATCCTTTTTTTTTGAATAATACCTGTTAATTTTCTCCTCAGTTGACATCTCGATTGCAGATTCCATTGTTGCCACTTCCCTCTAAATTATTAAAAGTTTGTAATCTATCAACTCTAGATACCATATTATCTCAATCTGATATAATTATAACAAAAATTTTCAATTTTCAATACATATAATAAAAATGGCAGTTTAATAACGGGAATAGGTAATTACCAATATTTACTACCCAATAAATAAGTGATGAGATATAATTTAATGAATAGGAATAGCTATATTTTGACCAAAAATCTATATATTAAATATTATTAATTGGGAGCAAGGGGTAATATATGGCATTTCAACCAAATGCGTTAGATAGTATAACTTTGAATAAAAATCGTTATCTATTAGGTGAGCATCCGGCATGGGCGGAGAGGCTTTATTGCCAGGAAGGTCGCCAAGGCTTCGTATATCAGCTTATTCCAGAGGGGGCAAACACAGGATTTCTAGCTATGAAAGTGTTTAAATCAAATTTTAGAATTCCTTCTCTCGTATACCGATCAGAACTGATGCATGCTTATTCTGCTATTAAAGGTTTAGTGGTAAGTAACAGAACGGTGATCATACCGCAGAATGAATTTGAGCTGCTAGCCAAGCATAATGATCTTATGTATGCCGTTGTTATGCCGTGGGTATATGGTCCTAAATGGTATGATGTTTTAATGGACAAACAGCCGATGACTCGCTCTTTATCGCGTAAGACAGCTTGTAGTTTGGCACAGATTCTTGCTTCCATGGAGCAGATGGGGTTAGCACATTGCGATTTGTCTGCGGCTAATCTGATTCTTCCAGGTCATTTGGAAACCTATGACTCAGAGAGCAATGAGATGTTCTTCGTAGAGCTGGTTGATATCGAGCAAATGTATGGGATTGGGCTTGAAAAGCCAGAATTATTAGAAGGAGGATCACCGGGATACTCCGATCAGCTATCTAACAAAGAACCGATATGGAACAAGTATTCAGACCGTTTCTCAGGAGCAATTCTGATTTGTGAAATGCTGGCTTGGTCGATCGAAGAAATTCGCTTAGCATCATGGGGAGGAAGTTATTTTGCACCAGAGGAAATAAAGCAGGACTCGGATAGATTCCGTTTAATGCATGCCAAGCTTGAACAGCATTGGGGTTCAGCAATCGCCACACTGTTCATAAGAACCTGGGACAGTGGTGAGCTAATTCAATGTCCAACATTTGGTGAATGGTATGTTGCAGTGATGTCTTCGACTGAAATGATTGAGGCTGTTAATAAGAATGTATTATTGCCAAGTTGGTCATTTCAGAATGAACTTGCTCAAGCAAGAGAACTGGAGAAGTTCGGGAATATACCTGCCGCTTTGCTAATTTACAATTCAATTAAAGATCAACTGCCAGAAACTGACAGCCTATATAGGGAAATCGAAATCCATCTAAATGATTATTCTAAAAGATCAGAAATAGAAAGAGTTAGCGAGGATTTTGAAAAAAAAGTAACTAATGAACAGTTAGGAAACAAAGCAAATCTTAAAAAAAGAATGATATACATTCTTGGTGGTTTTGCTGTCCTTATCCTATGCAGTGCAATGATATTTAACCAATCTGGCAAGCCTGAAAAAAACACTGAGGCACTTATTATACAAGCAACAACAGTTCAAGAAACAATTGAACCATCCATTACCAAAGAACCAACTGTTGTACCTACACAGATAGTAACTCCAGAGCCAACTCCCACATTAACTGTAACTGCAACTCCGAAATCCACTATCAAGCCAACTCCAGTTGCAACAGCAATTGTGAATCACGAAAAACCACTAAAGATATTAGTAAAACCTACCTCAATTCCTATAGCAAAACCTACCTCAAGCCCAGTAGCAAAACCCACACAAGCTGAAATTAATGCAATGGTTAATAAGTTTGGAGATTTGTTATTTCAATATAAAATACCAAACAATATTATTTTAGCAAAACAAATATTAAATAAACTTTCCAAAACATCTATATCTCGTGATAAAATATCGAAAATGCAAAAAGAATTAAAAGAGACAGAAAAATTGATTGGAAAATAACTGGAATGAATGGTGGTAAAGATAATGAAAAGATATCTAATCGGTTTCATAGTCGGCGCTTGCTGCTTTACATCACTGCAGGTATTTGCAGCAGATAAGTTTTCTTTTACGACTATCAAGATGATGTCAATTAATAACAAAAGCGTGGATATTACTGCACAAGCAAAACGACCCTTGGTTCTAGAAGGCGGAAGTGTATATTTTTCTGAATTTACATTGAATGAACTGGGCTATAATGTGACTCGCGCTAAAGATAATTCTAGTATTTCAATAACGACAAGGGACCTGATCTCCAACTTTTACATCGATGGTAAACCATTAAGTTTTGATCCGTTTATTAGACCTAGAATAATACAAGGGAATACCTACTTCCCAAGTTCATTTTTGGAGAATTTAGGGTATAGGAAGCCAGTTGCTAAAGATAGGGTAGTAACTAAAGAGAACATTAGCTTCTACCTAAGAAGTGAGGGGACAAACTATTATCCTGATTTAAATCATTCTATAAATGTTCCATCGCCGCAAAATCATATTAAAGTAACAGATATCAATGAAAATGTAGTAAAAGAACCTCAAGCTACTATTATGGACAGCTCAGGTAAAGCTACAGGTAACTATGTTCATGTACTACAATCGAAAGCAAATATCCATTATGCCTTTAATTTGTTTAACAATTACAGAAGATTCAGTACAACATTTGCTTATCCTAAAGCCGCAATTATTGATGTAAATGACAAGGTAACTATACAGATTAAATTAGATAGTAAAATCTTTAAAATAATTGAGCTTACTACCGTTCAATCTAGCATAAGCATAGAAATTAATGTAAGAGATAAGAACAAAATTGAGTTTGTATATGAAAATCAGTCCGCTAATGAGGTAGACGTAGAAATGAAGGACCCTGTATTTGTTAAGTAACTCCACTTCATATTTCAAAATTAAAAGTTGTCTATATTAATTCCCGCATAAAACATGCCTAAAGCTGCAAAATGCTGTAATTTACATGGTTCGGCTGTATTGCCTTCTACTCGGATAAAGGTATAATTTAATATAGAACAAACATAAAGGCTGGTGAAATATTGATGTTGGAAACAGAGCTTAAAAGCCGAGCTTTATTTGGAGAAAGCATCTCCATTCATCAAAAGATATTGAGTCGAATTATTGCGATGACTGAGAAAATTTCCACCGCAGAAGGAACAACTCCAACCCTAGTCCCGTTTCTTTCCATTATTAGAGACAGTCATCCCACTCCACTGAATCCTATTGTTTTGAGCCCTTCATTTTGTCTCATTCTTCAAGGGACTAAGCAGCTGCATCTTGGACCAAACATTATTCAATTTCAAGCAGGCGATTACTTGGCCTCGATGATAGATATACCTGCATCTGCACAAACCATTGCTGTTACTAAAAAGTCACCTTATATTGGACTACACATTGACTTTACGACAAAAGAAATAGCTTCAGTTGTAATGGAGGCTAAAATCAATATTAAACCAAAGGTTAAAAAGCTGAATACCGAAGACCTAATCGGCAAATCCGATAGCAGCCTGTTTGATTTATTTATCAGGTTATTAAACCTTATCGATAAGCCTCATGAAGTTCTCTTTCTTTCTGCACTCATCAAGCGTGAAATGATTTTTAATTTATTGTCTGGAGATTATGGACACTTATTCTTCCAACAGGTGCTATTTGACCAAAAAGCTGACGGAGTTGGTAAAGCAATCGCATGGATCAAAGAAAACTATTCTCGTTCATTTACTGCTCTAGAGCTCGCAAAATTAAACAATATGAGTCTCTCGGGATTACAGCATAAGTTTAAAGCGATAACGATGATGGGCCCTTTGCAATATCAGAAGCAGCTCCGCCTTCAGGAAGCAAGACGCCTTATGCTCAGCGGTTCTATGGATGCAACAACTGCTGCTTTTGAGGTGGGTTATGAGAGTGCATCCCAATTTAGCCGAGAATATCGAAGACTTTTTGGACTGCCTCCTCATAAAGATATAAAAGCTGTGCAAAGAGGCTCACTTGCAAGCGAATTAGAGAATGGTTAGTTGCTTATAGTAAGAATTCAGGATGGAAAAAAATAAAACAGCCTGATCCTCTTTCGAGGTAACAGACTGCCGAATCATTAATATTCAATCTTTTCGCTAACACTTAATTCTCGAATTTAACTCCAGTCATTTCTTCGCTGAGCAACCACAACCGCTCCGCTATGCTTGGGTCTGAAGCCCAAGAAACTATACCTGAACTATCCAGAGCATCTGAAGGATTGACAGGAATATCAATGGTTATATCCACATCTTCACAATAAACGCCGCCTTTGCCGTCTAGCTGTGTATTCGCTGCACACCAGACGCTTGTCGCTGCACCTTGCTCAACGGTTTTGAAAACGCCATTTTTATCAAGGGTAACACGGCGATCCTGCTCGTCTAGGGCACCTAAGTAACGCAGCTCGTCGTCGGTTAGGTGGCGCCAAAGCTCAGTAACAATCATGCCTGGATGGACAGAGAAAGCGCGAACGCCATGGGGCTGGCCGATTCTATCTAATGTAACGGCGAACAGCGCATTAGCAGATTTGGATTGCCCATAAGCGATTTGTCTGTTATATTCACGTTTCTCGAAGTTAACATCATCAAAATCTACACCACTAATGCGGTGCGCCCGCGATGAAACCGAGACGACCCGTGCATTTCCCGAAGCTTTCAATGCTGGCCAAAGCCGCGCCGTCAGCTGAAAATGCCCTAAATGATTGGTGGCAAAATGTGACTCAAAACCACGCGCATCTCGCAAATGCGGAACCGCCATAATACCTGCGCTATTGAGAAGTATATCCAATTTACGTTCCGAATTCAGGAAACGCTGAGCGAAATCATCGATTGAAGCTGGATTCATTAGATCCATCAGCTCTAACTCTACTCTAGGAATACCCGCCAGTGCAGCGGCTGCTTTCTCAGGTGTGCGGACCGGTACTATTACAGTCGCTCCTGCTTCAGCCAAAATGCGTGTAGTCTCAAGGCCAATTCCGGAATATCCTCCAGTCACAATGGCTATTTTACCACTAAGATCTCGCTTACCTAGCGCCTCCTGCGCTGTCGTCTCTTTTCCAAAACCAGATGCAAGGGGCTTCTGGGGTGATTTATTATATTCGTTAAATGTATTCATTTTTGAAATACCTCCAATTTTGTGTTTGGTTTAATTATTATTTTATCGGCATAAACGGATGCAGCTTTATTGGCTTAATATGAGATTGCCTCCTCCAAATGTTCTTAAGAATATTATTGCATCCCTAGTAGAAACTAAATAGGCAGTTCCCGCCTTAAACTTGCCTAAAACCGCAAAATAATCTTGTTACGAAAAAAATCTAAGTGCAATAACTAATGATTCCGACAGAAAAATATTTTAAAAGTTGATTTTATATTACAAAGGAGATGAAAAGTACTAAGATACTATTCATATGCAGTAGAAATAAATGGCGAAGTCTGACGGCCAAAAAAATATTTCATAGGTACAATGAATATGATGCACGCTTCTGATTAATTACCCGTCACTCCGAACCTTTTTACAAAACAATTTTCAGTTGTATTGGAAGAGAAGGTACCTGTCATCAGCACAGATTTTGGTGTTCTTCCTGAAGATCTCACTCGGCAGGCTAAATCTGCTGGCATGCGGATTATTACAATGGTAACAACTGTCAATGAGGCGTTATTAGCTGAACAGGCTAGATGTGATGCAATTGTTGCGCAGGGTAGAGAAGGGGGGGACACCGGGGTACATTTGAAATTTCTAATCGGGAAATGGGAGCCAATATAGGTACGTTTGCTCTGGTCCCTCAACAAGCTACTTTCATTTTATCTTTTCCAATAAAGCGCTCACTTAATGAATTGAGGCCACTGAAAAAGTTTCAGAGAAAAATAAAAGGCACAGCTCCTCAACTTTGAGAGGACTGTGTTTTTTCTGTAACTTGAGTTTAGTTTAAATGTGATAAGCTAAACCCTATAACAAAACAATGGCTTAGTTTTTAAATCTTAGTGACATTAACGACTCTGAATTTCCTTCTCCTATAGATTCCGCTCTAACAAAATTCCCACTTGTTCTGCTATTACTTGAGGCGATTCAGGTATTCCATTCGTAACATACGATTCCACAATTCCAACGATAGCAATTCCAAAAAAATTTAGAAACACATCTTTATTTAATCCTTTATTTATACCTTGGGTTATATCTACGTTATTTTTTAATTGTTCAATAAGAAACTCAAGCAGACGGTTACGGAAGGTAGGGGATCCACTACTTGCTAACATGGTCGAAAAGAAAGAAAAATTACGTTCAAAATATTCGAACATAATCAAATTTGCTGCTACGAAATTTAAATCTGATGATGATTCGCAGATTTTCCTTAGTTCGTTTAAATGTTCTTCAATAAGTTTATCCAGCAGATCGAACTTATCCAAATAATGATGATAAATTGTTCTTCGACCGACATTTGCTCTGTCGGATATATCTTGAATAGTAATTTCATTAAAGTTCTTTTCAGACATCAGTTCAATAAAAGCTGTTTTAATTGCTTCTTGTGACTTGAGAACTCTTCTATCCATCACTCTCATTATAGTCAACACCAACTTTCTTAAGATTAATTGCACAGAAAAAAGCAGCTTGTGCAATTAGGCACAGATCTAGTAGTTTTGATTATTGAGCATATCATATTTTCATTTTATATTATACACAGATGTGCGATATTGCATCAACATGCATAATGAAATCAAATCCGGATCTGATTCACCCCTACAAACAAAAAAAGGATTGGAGGATATAACAATAATGTCAACTACTAAAACCATTCTTGTCACGGGAGCAACCGGCCAGCAAGGCGGTGCAACTGCCCGGCATCTGCTCGCCCAAGGACTTGACGTGCGTGCCTTCGTTCGTAATCCGAACGCTCCCGCAGCGCAACATTTGGCTAATGCCGGAGCCAAATTGATGATCGGAAATATGGATGACCGCGCATCGCTTGACGAGGCAATGAGAGATGTTAAGGGTGTATACAGCATCCAGCCGTCTTATCTTCCACCCGACTTTGCAGAGAACGAACTCCAACGCGGTATCAATGTTGCCAACGCTGCGCTGGCAGCAGGGTTCAACATATGGTATTCGCGTCAGTGGGCAGCGTCGATCGGAACACTGGAATTCCGCATTGGGAATTCAAGTGGCAGGTCGAGCAGTACATTCGGAAACTCGGCCTCCCGGCCACATTCTTGCGGCCAACCATGTTCATGGAGAACTTCGCGGATGTCACATGGGGACCGATAGGAGAATGTTCGATACTAGCTCAAATTCCGCCTGACGAAGCTGTACAGCTCATTGCACTGGAAGATATCGGAGCTATGGCAGCGCTCGTATTCCAACATCCGGAGCGATTTATTGGTCATGCGATTGAGTTGGCTGGCGATGAGCTGACCCTCGGGCAGATTTTATTTGCGATCAACCAATGGACCGATGTTAAGCTGGAAAGCCATGCGAAGCCAAGCAACAGGGCGGTTGACGGCAATAACGGTATCGTACGCTATAGTAACTGGCATGCCGATATTCCCGCTTTGCAAGCGATGTATCCGTCGCTAATGAATTTTAACACCTGGCTTTCCCGAGGTGGGGCATCGAAAATTAAGAATTTGCTCGCATCTGCGATGCCCGCTGGTGGTGAAGGTCAATGAGTCAAGATAGCCACGACATGCGTGTATACAGATTGACGGCTCCTAACCTGGATGAACTTCAGTAAGGACTCAGCACATGGCTAGCTTTTGAGAAGAAAAAACAATTAGGGAGCGGACAGACCGCTTAGCGAAACGATGACTGGCTCTATCAAAAAGTCATGGTTTTTACGACGTCTATTTCCAGAGTGTCCAAATAATTATAGCTTGATCATTACTTGATTTCATGTTCAAGTAATGAGCTTATCTTTCGTCAATTACTGGATTGAGTATTCAAATAAATATGACTTATCGGAGGTTAAATTTAATGAACAAACCCAATTTATTTCATCCCCTATCACTGTGGAGCTTGAACTTACGCAATCGTATTGTCATGGCTCCGATGACAAGAAACTTTTCCCCCAATGGAGTTCCAGGCCCAGACGTTGCCGCTTATTATCGCCGTCGCGCGGAAGGTGGGGTTGGACTGATTATTACCGAAGGGACGGTCATCAATCACCCCGCGTCCGCGGCAGACCATGATGTACCGCATTTCTACGGAGAAGACGCGTTGAACGGCTGGTCGCAGGTCGTAAAAGAGGTGCACGCAGCAGGCGGCAAAATCATGCCTCAACTTTGGCATACGGGCATGGCCCGCAAGATGAGCGAATTTCCAGATTCTGATATCAATCCGGTCGGACCTTCCGGGCTGAATCTCCAAGGTGAACAAGTATCGAATCCTTTGAACGAGTCGGAAATTGCCTCCATCGTCGATGCTTACGCGCAAGCAGCTGCCAACGCGAAGCGCCTCGGGTTCGATGGGATAGAGCTCCATGGCGCTCACGGTTATCTGATTGATCAGTTCTTCTGGGAGAAAACGAACCGCCGCACGGACCGATATGGTGGCGACTTGACGGCACGCACCCGATTCGCTGAAGCGGTTATCCAAGCCTGCCGGGAAGCGGTCGGACCAGACTTTCCGATCGTGCTTCGTATTTCGCAATGGAAGGCAGACAACTACGATGCGAAACTTGCCGATACTCCGGATCAGCTCGCGCAATGGCTGATGCCACTGGCGAATGCAGGTGTGGATATTTTTCACTGCTCGACTCGCCGGTTCTGGGTACCGGAATTCGAAGGATCCGAATTGAATTTGGCGGGATGGGTCAAGAAAGTGACGGGCAAACCGACCATTTCCGTTGGTTCGGTCGGTCTTGAAGCGGACGTTCTTGGCTCCGCGAATGACGGTAACCCCTATGCACGACTCGATGCCTTGAACGAGCAAATCAAGCGGGAGGAATTCGATCTGATTGCAGTCGGACGCTCATTGTTAGCCGATGCTGCTTGGGCAAATAAGGTTCGTGAGGGACGATTGGATGACATTACACCTGTATCGGCGGATGTTTTTGCAAAGCTGACATAACTGGTTTACGGGACTGAGTAAGTAATATTACAAGAAGACAACGGAACAATTAGGAATAGGGTTTTTCCGAAATTAGGAACGGACTACTCTCAAAAAAATCGGAGGATAAGAAGAGAACAATGACAACTACAAAACCAATGAGCCAAGAGAAACGCGACATGCGTGCATACCGATTGGTGGCTCCTACCCTGGATGGACTTCAAATGAACACTGAAAAAATACCCGAAATTGCTCCTAACGAAGTTCTCGTCAAGCTCCACGCGGCTTCGCTCAATTACAAAGACACGTTCTACATTGCGGGTGACAAGGGGATTCAATTGCCCCGTCCAACAGTACCGCTGTCGGATGGAGCAGGGGAGGTCGTGGCCGTAGGTTCTAGCGTGGATCGCTTCGTACCTAGCGACCACGTTGCGGGCGTACTCGTTCAGGATTGGCTCTACGGTCCCATTCCTGTGCATGCGCTTAATTCCAGCACGTCCCTTGGCCATGGACTCGACGGGAATTTGACTGAATATCGCGTGTTTAACCAAGAGGGTTTGGTCCAATTGCCGAAAAACTTGTCTTACGAGGAAGGCGCAACGCTTCCTTGTGCTGCCGTTACGGCTTGGAATGCAGTTCGCGACATTCGCTCCTCGCAGACAGTTTTGATTCTCGGCACCGGAGGGGTTGCCCTCTTTGCACTCCAGTTTGCAAAAGCGCTCGGAGCGAAAACGATTATCACCTCCTCCAGCGACGCAAAGCTTGCTCGGGCTATTGAAGTCGGGGTCGACCATGTAATCAACTACCGAAGCAACCCGGATTGGCATAAAACGGTCCGTGACTTGACTGAAGGTATGGGGGTCGACCATGTTGTGGAAACAGTAGGTTCGAATACGTTGGAACAATCTATTCTCGCTGCTCGGATCGAAGGCATGGTCCACTTGGTCGGAATCGTTCCACCAGCGGGGAAAATAGATCCGATGCCCGTCATTTTCGGAGCGATCACCGTCCGAGGCGTGCGCGTTGGTTCGCGCCAATTGTTTGAAGAAATGAATGCCTTCATCGAACGAAAGAATATTCATCCCATTATCAGCCAGCGCTTTGCGTTTGAGGACGCAAAGTCAGCCTTTATTCAGCAGCTGAACGGACCTGACTTTGGCAAAATAGTCGTTAATATCCATGGCGTGAGCGGTGTTTAAGTAATTCATTTCTATGGCAGTCATGGTTAGTCACAGGCGAAATTATTCAAGCCTATCGCGATGAGATATTCTTTTACGACTTGGATAGGACACAAAAGTTAAAAGATTCGACGGCAGCTGGCCAAGGAACGAAGAGCTGCCGTCAATTTTATGCACAGATAATAATTTGTTGGAAAGAGAAACATTATGGCGAAGGTCGAAATCAATAGAACGAATAAACCGAAGGATACAGCGGCTAAATTAGCTGGAAAACTACTAGAGGAGAACGAATTAAACCAATTCATCGAGTATATTCGCAGCGGATGCGAACTAGACGTAGCTAATAATAAGCAAGCCTTATACTCCTATCATATCAACAACTAATCTCAGTGTAGATGATATCGATCTTAGAAAGCGACTTGCCTCTGTTTATTGCAAAGGTACAAACGATGGTACATTCAAAACACCAGTCTATTTCAGACAAGAAGCATCGGATGATTTAAGTCAATATATGGCTATACCTGAGCATACGGTTTTCGGTTTTTAATAATCCATATAGCCGCGAACCCAACTATAATTACTGTAGTAATCCCCGTTTCTCCAGCGATTAACTCAATTGACGACTGTTTGCCATCTAGCAAAGTTTGTAGATTATTGTATCCAATATTTAATGACGCGTGTAATAGACAGGCAGGCCATATGCTTCCTGTAATCATCCGCAGCTCGTTATAAATAAAGCTTGCGGATACAATAATCAAAGTAAATAGCAGAAGAACTACGAGTCTATTTCCACCCGGATGATACGTATCTGTCAAAAGCAGGATTGGATAATGCCAAGCCGCCCAAACCAAGCCGATAATAATACTTGTTTTAACCCGTCCCAGTTTATAGAGCCTAGGAAAAAGATAACCACGCCAGCCGAACTCTTCACCCAGCGATAATATCGTTACAGCAGCTATCATTAGAAACATGTTGATAATAAATCCCATCCACGTAGCATCAGCAGGTTCAATAAGTTTAGCGGTACCTAGACCTAATACTATTACATATCCAATGGCAAGTATAACTAAGGGAGCTAATAAGGCAAATAGCCAGGTTCGCAAACCTAATTTATGAATTCCAAGCGTCTTCCATCCAGCCTTTGTATAACCCTCTCTAGTAATCACCAACATCATGATTAAGGCAACAAACATAGGTGAAATCTGGTTGGGTAATTCAGCAGCAGGCATGTAAATACCAAAGAAAAGCGAAATTAATAAAACTAAAACACAAAATAGCAGCCCTTTTTTAACATCAGTCAATTTTTTAAACATCTTATTACTCCTCGTATAAATCAATTTTTTTTCGTTGCGATATCGTTCAGATACCTCTGTGGTGGCTTTCTTCCTTTTTTAGTGTAAATGTAAAAGCACTTAACTATAAGTGCCTCACGTCACTTGAAAGTCATAATAAAGTCATAGCTGAAGATGACTGTAGTCACTATTACAGACCGATTAAATCAAGTACAATAAAAAGTAACATTATCTAGTGAAGCAGGAAGGATATTATGATCGAAAAAAGAAAATGGCATTGGATGGAGTGGCTTTTTTTCGGGATTTTTACATTTTGGATGATTTTAAATATAGTGGAATTGCTCATCGAAGAAACCTTCGGTTCCTCTATCTTTATAGGTGCTATTATCGGAACATTGATTTGTTATTTCACACCGTTGATCTTTTGGCGTCCCGGTTATATCAATAAACCTGCCTTTCCTATTGCTGTCCTGCTGACAAGCGGTGTAATTCAAGTTAGCGCCAATTATTCGTTCCATGAAATTACTCCATTTATTACAATTCCATTGATCATTGTTGGGTTTTTGGCAATCCGCAGAACAATGTGGTGGTCTATCCTGATCTTTATTATTGGGTTACCTCTCATCGATTTGTTCATACTTAAGATAGATCAATCTTTTGGTGATTTTATTAGTCATATCTTAAATCTCGCATTAGCTTATGGAATTGGTCTCAGTGTGAGCAAGGTGCTTGAATCCAATTTGAAAGCCAAGCAACTTTATGAAGAGAATCTTAGGCAATATCGCCACATAAACGATACGTTGGAGCAATACGCAAATCAAGTAGAGAAGCTAACACTTTTAGAGGAACGTAGCCGCGTGGCACGAGAGATGCATGACACTGTGGGACATACGTTCACTTCCGTGATTATTGGCATGGATGTAGTATCTTATTTAATCCCCATATCCCCTGAACAAGCGAGCGAAAAACTTGATGTGCTTCGTGATGTTACCCGGAATGGCCTGGAGCAAATCCGCCGAAGCATTCACCAAATTTCGCTTGAAGAAGGAACATTATTGCAGCAGCTCTCTCTTTTAGCTAATGAGTTTGCAATCCACACCCGGACTCAAGTTCATATTGAACTAATTGGTAACGAAAAAGAATTACCTAAGCCTGTACAATTGACATTAATTCGCTGTTTACAGGAATCGTTGACCAATGCTAAACGGCATGGACAAGCAACGGATATTCTAATTTCGGTTTGCTTCTACAAACATTACATAGAACTTCGAATTAAAGACAATGGGGTCGGAAGCCAAAATCTTGAAGCGGGGTTTGGATTAACCGGAATGAAGGAACGTCTTGACGCACTTCAGGGGACATTGGAAATCCACTCTGTCTTTGGAGGAGGAACGATAGTCACCTGCATCATACCTATACGATAAAACTCATATAATTTGAGCTACTATTATTTTTTACAGGAAGGAATGGATGATGAAAAAAATTAAGTTGTTGCTAGTGGACGATCAACAATTGATACGAGAAAGCCTCCATATCCTGCTTGATATGGATACGGAAATTGAAGTGATCGGAGTAGCAGAAAATGGACAGATTGCTATTGAGCTATGTGAGAAGCTATCTCCCACTATCGTACTAATGGATATTCATATGCCGCAAATGGATGGTGTTGAAGCGACCAGACAAATCAAATTGCGTTGGCCTAATATCCACGTCATCATTTTGACTACGTTTCAAGAAATTCAGTATGTTGTAGAAGCGCTAAGTGCAGGTGCCGAAGGCTATTTGTTGAAAGCGATCCATCCTAAAGACCTTGCTGCAGGCATCCATTGGGTAAGTCAAGGAGGGACCCTAATCCCTCAGGACATTGCCAAGCTGCTCGTTTCTCAGCTCAAAATGGCAGGTATCGCTTCTGGATCTCATGGTTCTTTTGTGGCTTCAGGGACAGAAGTACAAATCTCTGAATCGAGAACAAATAAACTTTCTAAGGGAGAAGCGTATGATCTCAGTGTTCGGGAGCTACAAGTGCTACATTATGTCTCTGAGGGACTTAACAATCGTGAAATAGCCGAGAAGCTCTTTCTCTCAGAAGGTACCATTAAAAATTATATTTCAATCATTTATTCCAAGCTCAATGTGCATGATCGCATCAAAGCTTCCAAAAAAGCGTTAGATGAAGGCATGATATGATCGCTTAATATTTATGATATAGAACATAGGAGGATTTCATGGCCTGGAGCAAAATGAAGCAACAGCTGGAGAGTTTTCTCTGTCCTGCGTTACATGGAAGGGTAGAATACCGTTCAACCAGCTACCGTTATTTACCTGATAAAGCAGGGCAGTGTTATATTGCGGTAGATAAAAAGAACGTACTCAATATGATTGATATAACTGCCTTAATCAGATGGTATCAGACTGAGCTGGAAATAAAGAATGATCCAGATATCCAAATTCCAATCAACGATGAAGAAATTGAAGCGGTCAGAAAAGATACCAAGGGGATAGTTCCGGACGATCGACTAAAATTAATTGCCAGAAATAGAAAAATATCAGAATATGCAAAGGAGCTTTTGTCAGCACAGTCAGCATTAAGTAAATCAAATTTTATCGTTGTAGTTAATAAGTTTTTATCTATTTCTATAGAGGAAAGCATAGAGAGCAATGATATCTTACTGAATATCTTGGCTTTGGTGGACAGACGAGTTGGAAAAAAGCGGATTTTAAACATGAGCGAAAAGATGAAGTTGAAGCATCCAATTGTGCAATATTTTTATGGGCTACGGCTTAGTGGGTTGTGAAATTAAGAAATCAAGGAGGGAGAATGGCATGTTTAGTTTACCATTACGGTTGCTTCTATGTTGTCTATTTCTGATTCTAATTTGTCTTGTAGTAGCTCCCTTGGCATCAGATCGTTTGCCAATTAACACTCCTGAAATAGTTATGCCAGTTCTTGAACCTGAAATAGTCGATCCGATCCATACAGTTGTGACTACTGCTATTCCAGCAGCATCAACGATTACTCAACAGAAGGATTCCATAATTGATCAGTATTTAAAAAACGAAAATTTTAACGGCACTGTGCTTATTGGAAGTCAAGGTAATATTATTCTAAAAAAAGCATACGGTATGGCCAATTATAATAAAGAGATAGTTAATCAAATCGATACTAAATTTCTCGTTGGTTCTATCACTAAATCATTTACTGCTATGTTGGTTATGCAGTTAGAAGAAAAAGGAAGTTTAAATCTGGACGATCCTATCTCGAAATTCTTACCGGAATATCCAAACGGAAATAAAATAACCATTCATCATCTTCTCACACACACTTCGGGACTGCCCTATTATTATTCTTATAATTATGATACACCAATCTTAAAAGTAATAAATAGAATCGGTGAGATACCACTTCTATTCGAGCCGGGCAATCGATTTAGTTATAGCAGCCCCGGCTACTTAATTCTCGCCTATATTATTGAAAAAATTACCGGTAAGCCGTATGAAGATGTGTTGGATGAGAATATTTTTCAGGTGGCGGGTATGGATAACTCCGGTTATTTCCATCGTAAAACCCCGGACATTAAAATAGCAATTGGAAAAAACAATTATGGAACAACAATGGATTTGGGAGGAAGTATACAGCTAACCCATGGTTCGGGCTCTCTTTATTCAACAATCGAAGATATGTATTTGTGGGATAGGGCGTTATATACGGATATTCTTGTATCAAGCGAAACCTTAAAGAAAATCTTTAAACCCTATGTATCAGTCAATAGCTATGATTTTTATGGTTATGGATGGTTAATATCTGATAATGGTAAATTAGTTTCGCATTCCGGACATATTTCGGGTGGAGGAATCGGAATAATCTCCAGATTTATAGAAGAAGACACTGTCATCATTTTATTAAGCAATATTGAAGCAGAGGATCCAGAAATGGTTGATAGAATAAGTCGAAAGATCAAGCTTTTATTATCATAGCCTATTTATTACGATAGATTAATTTTGCAATTCCAAGTGCAATTCGACAAGATATTTCGCGCTTTAAATGCTATTTTAACCTTATTAAATAAGCATTTATTCATCTAACGTTTTCACTTTATTTGTGATATGGTTAATATAACAGAATGATCCAAATAAGGCATACATGACCTTTACGAGAAGGAGTGTTGTTGAAATGAAGATGTACCAATCCGTTGACTTTATCCTACAAGATGAGAAGATCGCGTTGTACAAACTTTTGAATCATTCGAATGAGCCTGAACACAGTCATAACTTTATTGAGCTAGTCTATATTTGGAGAGGTGCTGGTTGTCAACAGGTAAATGGGAAGTCTTATGATGTCCAAAGAGGAGACTTTCTGTTCATGAACGTAGGGGATCGACATTCGTTCGTTGTCCAGAGAGACATGCAGTATATGAATATTTTATTCGATCCCGATTTTCTAAATGAACAATTGACCTCGACCGCTTCGACACATCAATTCCTGCCCTTGAAGCTATTCCAGGAATTCCAAGATTCCTTAGCAAGCCCAGTTCCTAATGTGAAATTTAGGGGCAAATCTATGATTGAGTTAGAACACCTTCTGGATATCATGTATATGGAGTACTGCAGTAAGAAGATCGGCTATTTATCTATGCTGCACGGCTATGCAACGCTGTTACTCACGCGTATGTTCCGAATGATGGAGGAGA
Organism: Paenibacillus psychroresistens; assembly: GCF_009728935.1. GTDB lineage: Bacteria > Bacillota > Bacilli > Paenibacillales > NBRC-103111 > Paenibacillus_AC > Paenibacillus_AC psychroresistens. The sequence goes on from NZ_CP034235.1 coordinate 3,888,924, forward strand.
ATTTACAAAGCTCTGATCTACGAACAGCTTATGATATGCTGCCACAATTATTATCTTATATCGAGCAGCATTATGCAGGTCATATTACCCTTCAGGATCTGGCGAAAGAAAGCTTTTACTCTCCTAATTATTTAAGCAAAATGTTTAAAGAATGTTTAGGTTTCACATTCACAGAATATGTGCATGAAGTCAGGCTTCGAGAAGCCAAACGGTTGCTTATGGAAACGGAGGATTCGGTAGAATCCATAGGACGCAGTGTGGGATACGTTGATAAGTCACAGTTCTTTCGAATGTTTAAGCAATCTTTAGGAATGACACCTCAACAGCATAGACGGCAATATTAACAAATTAAAATGTAAACGCTTACTAATTACAACTTGAATTCCAAGAGTATTCAAAGTCCCGATGTGGGACTTTTTTTGTCTTTGTTTGACTTTTATTGAATTTTGAATTGGAAATAAGGTAAACAATCGGATCCACGTTAAAACGGTGATAAAGAAGATTATGAAATAAAGGAGTTTTCTTGTCATTTCAGCTATAAGGGTGGCGTTTAATGCCTAGAAATTTACGCGCGAACCGAGCATATCTTGTCGGATCTTAACACCGAGTGGTGGGATTAGTTAATATATTGAAATACTAGATAATTGTGTTGATTTCCTTTTGAGTTCGCCATAAATTAGGGAGGAGTCCACAAACTCAAATATAATTTATGGGAATCGGAGGGTTGCAAAATGAAGTTAATGAGTAAGTCGATCATGATACTCCTAGTTACTGCACTCATGTTCGCTCTCGCACTATCAGGATGTAAAAGCAGTCCAGCATCCACGACGCCAACTTTAACTCAAAGCGCTGCACCAGAAGCGACAAAAGCACCAGAAGCAACAAAAGCGCCAGAGGCAACGAAAGCACCAGAGGCAACCACAGCACCAGAGGCAACTGAAACAGCAGCGGGGGGTGGCGGTCAAACAACACTTACAGCTTTTAAAGATTCACCATTTTTGGAGGGGAAGGGTCTACCTGCTGTGATGGATCGATTACCTGGTGATTATAAGATCACTAACGAAATTCCAGAAAGCCAGATGAAGTTTGAAATCGGTTCATTTGGCGGTGTTTTGAGAACGGTTACATCAGCTCCGGACTGGGATGCGGATGTGTTCGTTATGAATAATGAGCCGCTGCTGAACACGCCGGGTATTCTCGGTGATACGATCACTGGCAACGTGCTTAAAGATTTCCAAGTTAGTGATGATCAGAAAACATTCACCTTTGGCATGCGCAAAGGGTTGAAATGGTCCGACGGTCAACCTGTAACAACAGAAGATGTGAAGTTTACTATCGAAGATATCTTGAATGATCCCAAACTTACGCCTATCTTTCCAGTCTGGTTACGTGGCGGTGGAGAAGCGGATGCAGCTCCGATGAAGCTTGAAGTTATCGATGATTTGAACTTCAAACTTATCTTTGATCGTCCATACGGAGGTATCTTGATCCGTTTTGCGATTCAAGGCTGGCGTGGATATACAGAGCTCATCCGTCCTGCACATTATCTCAAACAGTTCCACACGAAATACACAGCGCTCGATAAGTTGGAACCGTTGATTAAAAAAGCTGGTTTCCAGCCTGGCGAATGGTTCAATCTTTTCAACGATAAGGATATTACAAACTGGGAGCTTGCAAATAAGAAGGCCATTGGCTTTCCCGTGCTATACCCATGGATTATGGTGAAGAATACAGAGAGTTTGACTACTTATGAGCGCAACCCGTATTACTTCAAAGTCGATTCTGACGGTAACCAATTGCCGTATATCGACCGTGTTCAAAGTACACTCGTACAGGATATTGAAATGGTTGGTTTGAAAACAATTTCAGGTGAAGTGGATTTCTCAAGGGAATCGGCGTCTCTTATCAAAATGCCGCTTTATAAGGAAAACGAAAAGAATGGCTATAAAGCAATGTTAGCGAATATGCACGTCACGCCGACTGATATATTCCTCAATCAGACTTACAATAATCCAAACTGGCAAAAGGTCGTTCAAGATGTTCGTTTCCGTAAAGCGCTGAGTCTGGCTTTAAACCGGGAAGAGATCATTAACACCATATACTATGATTTTGCGCAACCAGGCAGCATCGAAGATCCAACATTTGACCTTGATCAAGCGAATAAACTGCTCGATGACATGGGTCTTAAGAAAGGTACGGACGGAAAACGATTAGGTCCAGATAATAAAGTATTTACGATTCCATTCGAAGTCGGAGCTCAAGCACCGGATATTGTTCCTTTAACTCAATTAGTTGTTGAGATGTGGAAAGAACTGGGTCTAAACGTGACGATGAAGACGATTGACCAGACGTTATGGACGACTCGCAATACCAATAATGAACTACAAGCCACGATGATCTGGACACATACACCTCTCTGGTATATGGGAGATTGGGGTACTCAGATGTGGGGGAATCAATGGGATCTATGGCGTACTTCGGGTGGTAAGCTAGGAAAAGAACCGCCTGCGGATGTGAAGAACCTGTACAAAATGATCAATGACTCTGCTGCGGCTAACCCAGATGATGCAAAGCAGAAAGTAACAGAAATTAAACAAATTATGAAAGATAACGTGTACTACTTCATTCCGATCGCGGAAGTAAAACAGCCGTTGATTGTCAATGCAAAGCTGCATAACATTCCGAATGACACCAGCTTTGCTATCGGTGCCAACTTCAGCGGAGAGCAATTCTTCTTTGGTAACTAAAAGGTGATGAACCTGATTGGGTTCGGATGGTTGCAATGAATTCGTCCGAACCCAAAGGTTCATTATTGTAGACAGTGTTTATTCTGGAAGGAGGAATCACATGCTTAATTATATCTCCTACCGTGTTCTGCAGCTCATCCCGTTGTTAATCGCAATCAGTATTATCGTCTTTGTGATTATTCAGCTTCCTCCCGGGGATTTCTTGACGCAATACATTGCGCAGATGAAGCAAGCTGGCACGGCTCTTTCTGAGAGTACAGTCATTAACCTGCAGCAGCAATATGGCCTAGATAAATCGTTAATTATCCAATATATCTTCTGGATGAAAAATATTCTGCTTCACGGTGACTTGGGTCGTTCCTTCCAATGGAATCAACCAGTCGCTGATGTTATAGGTCCCAGACTAGCATTGACTGTTATCATTTCACTGATAAGCCTTGTTTTTGTGTGGGTTATAGCTATCCCTATTGGCATCTATTCAGCTACTCATCAATACTCCGTTCTTGACTATGTGTTTACGTTTATAGGTTTTATTGGGCTAGCTATGCCAGGCTTTCTCATTGCCTTAATCATTGTCTACTTTATATTCGCACAGACTGGTGTCTCTATAACAGGGCTATTCTCGCCTCAATTCGTCGATGCACCGTGGGATATGGCCAAGATCATGAACATGCTGCCAAGGCTGATCCTTCCTGTGGTCGTTATCGGAATGTCAGGTACGGCTTCATTGGTTCGGATTACCAGGGGGATGTTGCTAGATGAATTGTCGAAACAGTATGTGATTACAGCGCGTGCAAAAGGGGTTTCAGAGGGCAGGCTGCTCTTTAAGTACCCAGTTCGAATGGCCATTAACCCACTTATCTCCACTATTGGATGGACACTGCCTGCACTCATTTCAGGTGAAGCTATCATATCTATCGTCTTAAACTTACAGACAACAGGTCCAATGCTCTTAAAGGCTTTAATGTTCCAAGATATTTATTTAACGGGAAGCTTCTTGCTCATACTTAGCGTGATGACGGTCATTGGGACACTGTTATCTGATATTTTACTTGCTTTTGTCGACCCTAGAATCCGCTTCGGGGGTGTTGAAGAATGAGTGCAATTACGACGATTATGAATCGACTACGCAGACCGAAAGTTAAGCAGCAAAATAAAAGAGGGACAGATAATGATTATGAAGTTGCTTCGCAATGGAAGCTTATGTGGTGGAAATTCATCAAGCATAGGATGGCTGTCTTCTCTGCTATTATGCTTATCATCTTTTATCTGGTCGCCATATTCTGCGAATTTTTGGCACCTACTCTACAAGATTCCAGGTATACCCAATATAAGAATGCGGCACCGCAAAGCATTCATTTCGTCGATCCGAACAAAGGCTTTCAACTGAGGCCTTTCGTGTACGGGCTGACTGAAAAAGTCGACAAGGATACGTTTAAACGTACATTTTCTGAAGATCCTGAAAAGAAATTTGAAATTTATTTTTTTACAAAAGGCGAATCGTATAAGCTCTGGGGATTGATTCCAATGGATAGGCATTTATTTGGACTGAAAGATCCAAAAGAAGCGCTCATAGTTATGGGTACTGATAAGCTTGGGCATGACCTATTTTCCCGTATTCTCTACGGGGCGCGGATTTCCCTGTCGTTCGGTTTACTGGGTATCGTACTCACACTTTTCCTCGGGCTGCTGCTTGGAGGTATATCCGGATATTTGGGTGGTGTTACAGATACCATTATTCAGCGAACGATTGATTTACTTATCTGTATACCAACAATTCCGTTATGGATGGCATTGACAGCTGCTTTACCGAGGGATTGGTCGGCGCTGCAAACTTATTTTGGACTCATCATTATATTCTCAATCATTGGTTGGACGGGACTTGCCCGTGTTGTTCGGGGGAAAATATTGTCGCTTCGTGAGGAAGATTTTACGATGGCTGCTAGATTAGCCGGGGCAAGTGACCTCCGGATTATTCGGAAGCATCTGCTGCCCTCATTTGCCAGCTACATTATAGTGAACGTCACGCTTTCTATTCCTGGAACCATATTAGGAGAAACGGCTTTAAGCTTCCTTGGCATTGGACTTCAAGCTCCGGTTGTTAGCTGGGGGGTGCTGCTGCAAGATGCGCAGAATCTGGAAACATTGGCTCATCATCCATGGCTGTTGTGGCCAGCGGCGTTTATTATTATGACGGTTCTGATGTTTAATTTTCTTGGGGATGGACTACGAGATGCGGCAGACCCTTATAAATAGAGAGGTGGAGCTAATGTCAGAACATGATGCGATCATATTGGAAATGAAAGATGTTAAAGTTCACTTTCATTTGGATGAAGGTGTGCTAAAGGCAGTGGATGGGATCGACCTGCAAATTAAACGTGGAAAAACGTTAGGAATCGTTGGCGAAAGCGGTTGTGGAAAAAGTGTCACCGCTCAAGCGATTTTGCGGATTGTTCCTAAGCCAGGAGAGGTAGTAGGTGACATTAATCTGTATCGTAACGATGCAAATCACAAGAATGAAGCGACTAATTTGACGAACCTCAACCCTCGAGGTAAGGAGATACGGGATATCAGGGGCGGGGAAATCGCAATGATTTTCCAGGAACCAATGAAAGCGTTCTCCCCGATTCATAGCATCGGAAATCAAATTATGGAAGCCATTCTGCTTCATGCCACTGAGGATAAAGAGGAAGCTTATCGAATAGCTGTGGATATATTGAAAAAAGTCGGAATGTCCAATCCAGAGCAGCGTTTAAGCGAATATCCTCATCAGCTCTCAGGTGGTATGAGGCAGCGGGCGATGATCGCTATGGCATTGTCATGCAACCCATCCATCCTAATTGCGGATGAACCGACAACAGCGCTTGATGTTACCGTGCAAGCACAAGTGCTTCAGCTCATTAATGACTTGAAGTCTAATAATGATACGTCTGTTATTTTCATCACACATGATCTAGGCGTTATTGCGGAGATGTCGGATGACGTTGCTGTCATGTATTTAGGGAAGGTTGTCGAGTATACCGATGTAGATTCCCTATTCTATAATCCGAAGCATCCGTATACGAAAGCACTTATGAACTCCATTCCTGCCATCGGAAGGGAGAATAAACGGCTAGAATCCATCGAAGGAACGGTCCCGTTCCCGATGAATTTACCTCAAGGCTGCGGCTTCTATTCTCGCTGCAAGCTGGCCGTCGATGGTGTATGCAATGTGAGCGATATTCCTCTGATCCAAGTCTCCAAAGGTCACACGGTCCGCTGCTTAATGGTCGAAGCCGAACATAAGGAAATTGAGGTGGTCTCATGAGTGTTCAAACCGATGAATTGATCTTGGATGTCAGATATATGAAGAAATATTTTCCGATAAAAAAAGGTTTTCTACAAAAAAATGTAGGTTATGTCAAAGCAGTCGATGACGTTGAGTTCCATATTAGGCCGGGAGAAACGTTCGGCTTGGTTGGGGAATCAGGCTGCGGTAAGACGACTCTCGGGCGCTGTATTCTTCGGGCAATTGAGCCGTCAGCAGGATCCATCTTATTCCGGGATCGCCACGGTCAGATGCTCGACGTCTTAGCCCTGGATTCCAAGGGATTGCGAGCCATTCGACGCGATATGCAGCTGATCTTTCAAGATCCGTATTCGTCGCTCAATCCGCGGATGACTGTGCTCAACATTATCGCCGAGCCTCTCGTATGCAATGGTTTGGCACATGGAGCTGCATTGAGAGAGCGCGTGTCTGAACTCATGGAGATGGTTGGCTTAAACAGTCGACATCTGGAACGTTACCCGCATGCGTTTAGTGGAGGACAGAGGCAGCGTATTGGTATTGCAAGAGCACTCGCCACTAATCCACGATTCATAGTTTGTGACGAGGCTGTTTCAGCCCTTGACGTCTCGGTTCAAGCGCAGATTATTAATTTGTTGCAGGATTTGCAAGAAAAGCTGGATTTATCCTATCTGTTTATTTCCCATGATCTTGGTGTCATACAGCATATATCCAACCGCGTCGGCGTAATGTACGTGGGCAAAATGGTGGAAACAGCTTCCACCCAAGATTTATTCGCCTCTCCGAAACATCCCTATACGGAGGCGCTTTTGTCTGCTAAGCCTGTTCCAGACCCGCGTAAGAAATCAAACCGTATTATATTGCCAGGCGAAGTAGCGAACCCTGCGAACCCTCCAACAGGCTGTTATTTCCATCCCCGTTGTCCTTATGCGAAAGACATTTGCAAAATACAATCGCCAGAATTAAAGCAGGTAGGCGATGGACATTATGCGGCTTGTCATTTCGCAGGTGAGCTTCCATTGAGAGGAGCCGTTGGAATATGACTTATATTCTTGTGCTTTTATTGATCTTCTTCGGCTTTCTTTGTCTCATCATGTGGGGATCTATGTGGTATATGAGGGTATTGTTAGACCTAATAATTGGCAGAAAAATGCGAGATCTTGAAACGTTGACTGCTACGGGTACGATTCCTGAGCAATGGTCGACTAAATATACAGAGCGCATGATTAGATGGCAAGAGCTTGGAGATGAAGTGAGGTTAAAACGAGTTCAGCGAGCATCGAGAAGGTTTTATTTAAACAAAATCTCTAAGTTAACTGCTTATGTGAAGAAAACGAATCTGCTTCAAAATGAAGATTCCCGCAACCATACTCTGCGCATTCTTCAAAGGGTTGAATGTGATTTGAGGGAGGCCAATTAAGATGAATACCATTCGTGAAATGAACCAAAAGCATCCTACGGCAGGGTTAATTTCTGTTGGGTTAACCATCTTAACCTCTGTGTTGGGCATATATAATTGGTTGGCATTGCGAAGTTTAATTTTGTCGCTCCTTGCATTTTTTGAAGTTAAGCCATCTGCTTGGCAAGGGATTGATAATATCACATTTCTCCTGCTCGGCATTATATGGTTAGCAAATGTCTACTATAGCCAATGGTATTTGAAAAAAAAAGTGATAGCCAAACAGGTATTGAAGTCAATTGCTAGGCTTCTTTCCATACAGATGTGGATCCTTTTTATTAGTGATCTGCTTTCGAATTTACTAATTCGGTCATCATTGGTTCCTTCCAATATTCAGGTATTGCTTATTGAAGGCTCGGCTGCGATTCTGCTTACCTTACTGGCAGTTATGTCAGCTCGGCATCAAGCTGTTCAAAAAATTAAAATAGAGAAAGAAGGCTAGCCATCATGCGAATTGGCGTTGTCTCACGCAGCTTTCCTCATTTAACGAATGAAGAAGTGGCGGCTCTACTTGCTGAAAGTGGCTTTACTTGGACCGAGCTATGTCTCTCACAAACGGATTCCAACTACTGGCGATACAATGGACGAAGTGACTTGAGCGATCTTACCGATGAACGCAGCCGTGAAATTGTTGAAACATACAGGAGGCACAATATTGAAGTTGCCTCCATTGGCGTCTTTACTAATCTGCTGGAAACGGATGAAAGTGAGCTGGAACAAAATTTAAAGTATTTTGAACGTCATATGCAAATTGCAGCATTAAACGGTGTACCAATTGTAGCAACCGAATGTGGGTTTATCCCTGGCCAACGCGGTATTCATGCAGATACATACGAAACTGCTTTCGAGCGGCTCGTACAGCAGGTGCGCTATTTAGGAGAACGTGCCGGACATTATGGCATAAAGCTAGCACTCGAGCCTTGTGTACTTGATGTAGTCCCTAGCGCCAAACGGACAGCCGATTTTCTGGAGCAGGTCGGATCACCCCATGTACAGATACTTCTAGACCCGGCAAATTTGATTGCAAATAGCTCTGAGGAAGAGATGTTCCGGTATTTGGCCCCGCATATTGCTTATTTTCATGGAAAAGATCGAAAAGTAAATGATACCTATGGCCGTGTCGTGGGGGACGGAGATATGGATTGGCATACATTTCTAAATTTGTATCATCAGCATACGGAAGGTGTGCCATTTATTCTAGAGTATGTTAACATCAATAATTTTTGCGAAATAAGAGATCGAGTATTGGCATTTGATCGAAGCAGGTAAATGTATTCGGGAATGTTGGAAAACTGGGGTTCAGGAGGTGTTTGATGATGCTGGTCGCGGAAAGATATCAACACATTCTACGGCTGGTTAATGAACGGGGAAGCATGCGTGTGACTGAACTTAGTCAATTATGCAGGGTAACCGAAGAGACCATCCGCCGTGATTTGGACCGGCTAGAAAATGAAGGCCGACTGCTGCGCAGCTATGGTGGAGCGATCCGGCTCCATCCGCAAACGACGGAAACGTCCTACCAACTACGGGAAACGATACATGTTATGGAGAAGCAGCGCATTTCTAGCGAGGCGCTCAAGTATGTGGAGCCTAATGATCGGATCGTTATGGATGCGAGCTCAACAACTTGGCACATGGCAGCGGAACTACCCGATATTCCTTTAACCGTCATTACCAACTCTTTGAAAGTAGCACTAGTGCTTAGTGAGAAAAAAAACGTGAGTGTCATCAGCACAGGAGGCATCCTCGTGCCGAATTCACTATCTTTCGTGGGGCCGCTTACGGAACATGCCTTGGAAGAATATCACGTCAATAAAGCGTTTATTTCCTGTAAAGGCGTCCATATGGAGCGCGGAATAAGTGAATCCAATGAGATGCAAGCCCGGGTCAAAAGAATAATGGTCGGAATGGCAGAGCAAGTATTCGTGCTTGCCGATTATAGTAAATTCGATATGCAGGCGTTCACGATGATAAGTGGTTGGAATCAAATTCATCATCTGATTACAGATAGCCAAACACCAATTGATAATATTCAACTGCTTCAGCGTAAATCAATCAACGTCATTCAGCTGCCATCCTAGTGTGAATAACGATAAACTTGATCGATAAATCCAATGGTTGGAGGCATGAACATGACATTAAAAGTCGGAGTCGTTGGGATCGGAAACATCGGAACCATACACGCAAATGTGTACACGGAGCACGCAAAGACTGAGCTTGTTGCCGTTTGCGACATTGTGAAAGAGAAGGCAGATGCGGCCGCAGCAAAGTACGGATGCAAAGCCTTTTATAGTGTGCGAGAGATGCTGGAAAGCGGAATTCATCTCGATGCCTGTTCGATGGCGACGAAGGGCGAGGAAAATGGGGGCGAGCATTATGTGCCCACCATGGAGCTTCTAGCTGCAAATATACCTGTCCTTGGGGAGAAGCCGATCTCGAATCGGATTGATGAAGGAGAGCGAATGGTGGCTCTAGCCAAGGAGAAGCAGCTGCCTTTTGCCGTTAACCTAAACCACCGATTTACGCCGGCTGCACTTAGGGCTAAGGAATGGGTGGAGGAAGGCAGACTGGGTCAATTGCATATGATTAATATGAAAATGTGGATTAACAACCCTGTTGAGACATCTCCATGGTTTCACCTCAGGGCGCTCCATCCTCATTCCTTCGACGTGATCCGTTATTTCTGCGGAGATGTGAAGCGAGTGGCGGCTTTCATGATGAAGGGAGAAGGTCGTAAGATCTGGTCCAATGCACAGGTGATGCTTGAGTTTGAGAATGGCGCGATCGGCAATTTAGTTGGAAGCTATGATGCTGGTGCTAGTTATGGTTTGGAGCGCTGCGAAGTCGTTGGCTCCAAAGGGCGGTTTGTCTTGGATGATGCATGCGAGCTATTGACGTACTACCCTCGTCATAGCATTGCAACGGAGAGTTATAGCTATTTGGGGGGCATGCGCAATTTTAATGAAACGTTCAAAAGCCGAATCAGCGATTGGATTGAACAGCTTGACGCTAAGGTGCCTTACGATCAAATTAATGGTTCCGGTGAAGAAGCGCTGAAAGCACAATCGATCATTGAAGCGGCTATTCGTTCTTTTGAAACATCTAGTATCGTCGAACTCTAAGCATAAAGGGGGTAATAATGTATGATTTCATTAGGTATTAATTCGGTCCTATTCAAGGATTTCGATTTCGCTACTGCGGCTCAGCATATTAAGCTTTGCGGGTATGACGGTGTTGAATTATCCGCGATTAAAGGGATGTGTGAGCATATCGAGCTTGATCGGTGGCGCGAGCAAGCAGCAGCAATCAAGCAGATCGCAGCAGATCATCAGCTCAAGCTGTTGTCCATGGAAGTAGCGGAACTCAACGAGACTAGGCTGTTATTAGCTTTCGAAGCAGCTGCTGAACTGGGCATTCCAATTGTGAATGTCGGTCCTGGCGGTAAATCAGATGTGGAGGAAGACCTCCAGTTTACGATTGAAAAGCTGACTCGTATGGCCAAATTAGCAGGAGAATATGGTGTTACACTTTGTGTGAAAGCCCATGTAGGTGGATCTATTTACAATACGTCCACCTCGTTAAGTGCTATGGAGTCGATCGCCGACTCTTCATTCGGAATTGACATGGATCCAAGCCATATATATCGCGCTGGTGAAAATCCGGAACAGGCGCTGCCTGCTGTTATATCACGCGTTAAGCACATTCATATTCGGGATTGCAGCGGTCGACAGGCAGGTCCCGGGTCAATTGATAAGCAAGCTTGCGGTCGAGGAGACATTGATCTGATTGGGTATTGTCAAGTGCTTGCTGACAGCGGGTATGACGGTCCGGTGTGCCTGGAGGTTATCGGTGCTAATGGTCACTCACTTACTGAGGTATCTATAGTTGCAGCTGAAAGCTATGGCTACTTGAATGCCGTGCTCCGTTCGTCTGGAGCGAGATAAATCCGAATTGAACGATAAGGAGATAGAGGTATGACACCTAAATTACCTAATTTGCTGCTGCTAGGAATTGATAGCCTACGCAGGGACCACATGAGCGGTTATGGTTATAAGAGGCTTACGACGCCGCATATCGACAGATTTAGTCAAACAGGTGTGTTATTTGAACAACATTTCTCCCCAAGTATCCCGACGACTCCCGGGTATGCCTCGATGTTAACTGGCATGGATTGCTTCGGTACGGATGTAGTCGCACTTCGGCATGGGGGTGATGTCGGTGAACATGTGACGACGTTAGCTGAACTCTTAGAGCAGAACGGCTACAACACGACTTGTATTGGATTCACCGGAAACCCATCATCTCGTGGTTTCCAAAACTATTTGGATTACGAAAGCTGGGGCGCCGATCATACGGGCAGAAGTCCGAAGGCAGACAATATGAACCGGGTTGCAATTCCTGAGTTGAAGCGACTGAAAGAGGAAGGAAAACCATTTTTCCTCTTTCTTCGCCATATGGATCCCCATTCCCCTTATTTACCGCCGAAACCATTCGAGCGAATATTTTATGAGGGTAACGAGTGTGATCCAGATAACCATTCATTGGATGAATTATATAAGTTTAAACCTTTTGCTGATTACTTTAGCTCCTGGTTCCCAGAAGGATGTTCGGATAGCAGTTATATTGATGCACAGTATGATGGAGCTATTGCTTATATGGATGCAGGCATTCAAGCGATCTTCACCTCTCTTGCAGCGTTGGGACTCGAGGAAGATACACTTGTCGTCATCACCTCAGACCATGGTGAAACCTTAAATGAACACGACTGTTACTACGATCATCATGGTTTATATGAAACCAATTTGCGTGTTCCTCTGATTCTCAGATTCCCTGGGAAGCTGCCAGAAGGGAAAAGAGTGTCTAGTGTCACGCAAATTAAGGACATTATGCCAACGATTCTTGAACTTCTAAGCATCGAAAGCGATATTCCCTTTGACGGCCGCAGCTTAATGCCTTTAGTAGCAGGTAAATTGCAGATTCCAGAGAGCGAAATGTATCTCACAGAATGTACTTGGATGCGTAAGCACGGGTGGCGGACACAGGAATGGAAGCTAATCGTGGCTCTAGAGCCTGATCTGCATTTCAAACCAACATTCGAGTTGTATAACTTGATTCGTGACCCTGATGAGCTTCTGAATGTTGTCGATAAAGAGCCAGACATTGTTGCTTCTTTGTTGGCTCGAATAGAAACTCATATCGCTAAGCGGGAAAGTCAAACAGGCCGTGAGAATCCGATCTACACGAATCTAAACTGGCATGGACTCGGCTGCGGACCTTTTAAAACATCTCAACAAGCTTTCGATTCGATGCATATTGGATCACCGAGATCAGCAAAAATGCTGCAGACCAAGGACGAAGAGGTGGATTCCACTATGGAGGTAGATACTGCTGAACAGTCGTCTGCTTAATAGGTGAAGATAGGAGGAGTTTCATTCATGCTAAAAGTAGCTGTTGTTGGTGTGAATCATATCGGGCGGATTCATTGCCGCTGCTATGCCGAACACTTGGATGTTGAATTGATAGCAGTTTGTGACTTAAACAAAGAGCTTGCAGACAAAGTTGCAGCTCAATTTCATGTAAAAGCTTATTACGATATAGATAAGATGCTGGAATGTGAAGAGATAGATATCGTTAGTGTTGCAACAGGCGGTATAGAGAACGGATCCCATCATAGGGATCCTGTCATGAAAGCAATCGCAGCTGGCAAAAACGTGCTAGTCGAGAAGCCGATTTCGAATCGCATCGAAGAAGCCCAAGAAATGGTCCAGTTCGCTAGGGATAATGGAGTTCGCTTCGGCTGTAATCTCAATCATCGCTTCACTCCTGCAGCGCAAAAGGCAAAGCAATGGATCGATACAGGCGACATAGGACATATGCTTTTCGTGAATATGAAGCTGACGATTGGTAACCCCAATGAATCGAGTCCATGGATTCACTTGCGTGCGCTGCATCCGCACTCTTTGGATGTAATGCGTTATTTTGCCGGTGATGTTCGCAGGGTTCAAGCTTTTCTGACACGAGCACCAGGCAGGTCTGTCTGGTCAACCGCCTCTATTAATTTGGAGTTCGCCTCTGGCGCTGTTGGTCACTTAATGGGAAGCTATGACATGTTTGGGGGGCATTCGATCGAAGCTTGTGAAGTCGCTGGAAACCAAGGGAGATTCGTGCTCGATAATGTTTATGAATCACTTACCTATTACCCTCACAAACAGGAAGAGCTTCGTGTTTATCGCAACTCCATTATGGGTGGCATGCGGGGGTTTGAGGATACTTTCCGAATGAGGTTAGACGTCTTTATCCGCCAAGTGAAGGAAGGTGTATCACCCGATCTGGTCGAAGCATCTGGCGCTGATGCTCTTGCTGTTCAAGAAATTATAGAAGCAGCTATTCGCTCTCATCTTTCAAACGGTGCAGTGATTGCAGTTTCCTAAAATGCTGCCGTAATGACCGATCCAAAGGAGGAAGGTTATGAACGAACAAGGGCTAGTTTTATGGTTTACAGGGCTCTCCGGGGCTGGGAAATCAACGACGGCTCGTGCTTTAGTTGAAACCCTACAATTAAATGGCGGGAAAGTAGAACTGCTTGATGGGGATGATCTTCGTAAGACCATTTCCAAAGGGCTTGGATTCAGTCGGGAGGATCGAATCGATAATATTCGTCGAATCGTTTATTTAAGCCGTTTATTGTCACGAAACGGTGTTACGGTTATTGTATCCGTGATTACCCCCTATGAGGAAATGAGAGAGCTTGCTCGCACGGAGATTCCTGGATATGTCGAAATATTCGTCGATTGTCCATTGGAAGTATGTGAACGCCGTGATGTTAAAGGGCTATATGCCAAAGCAAGAAACTTAGAAATCTCCCAATTTACAGGGATCAGTGATCCTTATGATATTCCTGAACAGTCCGATATCGTTATCCGTACACACAAGGATGAACTCCAGTACAATGTTGCCTTAATAATGGATTATATGACGACCAAATCGGTACGGGGTGAGCCTGTATGAATATTGTATTTATTTCGTTAGACACGCTACGGGCGTCCCGTCTTGGTTGCTATGGGTACAATAAGCCTACTTCACCTTATATGGATCAAATTGCTGCTCATGGTGTGCTCTTCGAAAGAGCGTATGCCGCAGATATTCCTACAGAAGTGGCGCATACAGGTATTTTTACAGGAAAAGTTGGTTTACGAACAGGGGTTGTAGCCCATGGATCCCCTTTGACACATTTGCCGAAAAAAGAACCTTGGCTGCCTTCCCTGCTTCAAAATTATGGTTTCACAACGGGGGCAGTCGATAACTTATACCAATTGAAGGAATGGTTCGCTAGAGGATATCGGTATTACATCAACTCCGTCGGAAAAAAGCGCGGTATAGATGGAGAAACGGTAAATAAGCTAGCCTTTCCTTGGATTCATGAACATAAACAGGATAATTTCTTCCTGTTTCTCCACTATTGGGACCCACATACCCCCTATCAGCCGCCGCAATCCTATGTTCCACAATTTTATAAGCAGGGTCAGAACCCTTATGACCCTGCTAATCAAAGTATGCAAGCTGCATATAATCATGCGGCTTACCCTTTTTTCAAGCATCATCACTATGATCTTCTGGGTCCTGTAACCGATGCCGCGTATATGAATGCCCTGTATGATGCTGAAGTTCGATATTTGGATGATCGACTACGTGAACTCGACGAACGGCTAATTGAAGAGGGACTTTACGATGACACGCTGCTCATTTTGTTCGGGGATCACGGAGAAAGTCTGACAGAACATGATATTTATTGGGATCATTGCGGATTATATGAAACGACAGTTCATGTGCCAATGCTGATGAGGTGGCCAAGGCGTATTCCGTCTGGGCGCAGAGTAACTGGCCTTGTCCAGCAGGTAGATATGATGCCTACAGTACTCGAAGCAGCAGGTATCACATTACCGCCTTCCTTGGATGGACGCAGCCTATGGCCTAGTATCCGGGGGGAAGCAGACGGCACTCGCGATTTCATTTATCTGAGCGAATGCGCATGGCAGGCCAGCCGAGGAATCGTCACGAAGGATTACAAATTTATACGAACATTAGATTCAGGACCATTTGTACGTCCTAGAAGAGAATTATATGATCTGCGTTCCGATCCAAAGGAAACGCTGAATGTGGCCGAAAGCTGTACCCTTATGGCGGATGATCTTGAGTATCGTCTAGATGAATGGGTTGCCCAAATACTTAACGGACAAGTGGATCCCATGACTACACAGATTGAGGCAGGTCTCCCATTTCGTAACCGTATTAACGAGATTCTGAGGCAATACGGACTTACTTGGTCGCAATGGATGGAGAATCCCTGTCGGGAACGTTTCGATGATGCAGCTATAGCGGCAAGTCATGAAGGGAGTTCCTCCATTTGAAGAATCAACCCAATATCCTGATCATCATGGTCGATCAGCTTCGATATGATTGTCTTGGCTTCAGCAGCATGGCACCTGTTATTACACCTCATATCGATGCGTTGGCTTCAGAAGGAATGTGGTTCAACAGCGCTTATAATCATATCCCAGTATGCGGCCCGGCAAGACAATCTTTCATATGTGGCCAGCGGCCTGAAACATTCGGCGGACTTTGGAATTTTTCACTTGGTTTAAAAGTAAGTGCTTTGGAACCAGCTGCCTATTCATGGGCACGATCTTTACAAAGTGCGGGCTACTATAATGGTTATATAGGTAAATGGGATGTACATCCCACCTACGATCCAACCTTTTATGGTTATTATGTATATGTGAATAGCGAGCAAATTTATCAAACTTGGATTACGGAACGTTATCCAGACTTAGCTTACGCAAATGAGTTATTTGGAGAAATAGATCCTTTACCATTGGCAGATACACGAACCCATCAAACAGCACGAATGACCTCGGAGCTGCTCCAACAGCTGTCTAGATCCGGATCTCCGTGGCACCTTCGTGTTAATTTCAAGGAGCCTCATCTCCCATGCCGCCCCACAGCAGCGTTCGCTAATCTTTATTCAGCGGATAGTATTCCGGAGTGGGGCAGCTTTGTGGAGACTTTTGCCAATAAGCCTTATATCCAAGAACAACAGCTGCGAAACTGGCATGTTGCTCATTATGGTTGGCAGGATTGGGCGCCAATTGTCGCCCGTTATTACGCGATTATCAGCCAATTGGACGATGCTTTGGGCTGCATTTTAAAGGAGCTGGATACGTTAGGAGAAAGTGATAATACAATTGTTATTTTCACTTCTGATCATGGAGATATGTGCGGTGGGCATCGGATGATGGATAAACACTACATTATGTATGAGGACGTCGTTAAGGTGCCATTGATTATGCGTTGGCCTGGGGTTATAGCTCCAAACAGCTATTGTGATGAATTCGTATATCCGCTTCTCGATTTGCCTCCTTCACTTTTGGAGTTCAGTGGTTCACCTTTGCCAACCAATCACCGGTTTCACGGGCAATCCATACAACCTTTGCTAAAAGCTACGAATGAGATAACATGGAGAGATGAGGTTGTGGCTACCTATAATGGACAGCAATTCGGGCTTTACACCCAGCGCATGATTCGAACGAGGGATTGGAAGTATGTGTGGAACACCACGGATGTGGACGAACTTTACGATATGCAAAGGGATCCAAATGAGCTGCACAATGTCATTTCGCATCCATCAAACAGTCATGTGGTCCAAGAACTTCGCAAACGTTTATATGACATTTTGTATCAAGACGGAGACGGTTTAGTTCAGAATCAATG
This sequence comes from Paenibacillus psychroresistens, assembly GCF_009728935.1. Lineage (GTDB taxonomy): Bacteria > Bacillota > Bacilli > Paenibacillales > NBRC-103111 > Paenibacillus_AC > Paenibacillus_AC psychroresistens. Next base: position 3,906,184 of record NZ_CP034235.1, read on the forward strand.
GATGCGAGATCAACTACTGCTAGGAAGGAAGAAGTAATCGCATATAAACATATAGAATATAAGTAGGAGGGGGAAAGGCATTGTTAGATAAATCCATACCTTATTACAATGTGATCATGAAGCGTAGTGCTGGTATTGCCTTGCCTAATTATTCTTTACCTGAAGGATATAAATTTACTTGGTATACTCCTAACGATGAAGAAAAATGGGCAGAGATTGAAGCAGCTGTAGGTGAATTTGAAAATACAAAACAAGGCCTTGCTTATTTTCGGACTGAATATATGCCTTTTTTAGATGAGCTAAAACGGAGGCTTTTGTTTATACAGAATAAAGACGGTGAAGAGATAGGCACAATCACTAGTTGGTGGAACCTAACTGGAGAAGTACGACATCCATCCATCCATTGGTTTGCAGTGAAAAATGAGTATCAAGGTTTAGGACTGGGGAAGGCTTTGGTTTCAGAGTGTCTAAATAGATTACTGCTTTTGGAAGGTGACAAGGATATTTACTTACATACACAAACCTGGAGCTACAAAGCTATAGGACTTTACCTAAAGGCTGGTTTTGAAATTCTTGAAAAAGAGAGTTTTGGCCATTACAAAAATGATTATGAAAAGGCGATGCCTATTTTAAGATCAGTGTTGGATGTATAATAAAGAGATGTTGCTATACATGATTAAAGCAAGAAAGTAAGAGATATAATAAATAAAAATGAGGCAATAGTAGAGGGGATTGGGCATGGAAGTTGCACATCAAACCTTAATTAAAAGGGCATATGCCATTCCAATTCTAAGACAAATTATTATCAACAAAGGCACGATTTACTTATATTGTGATTTCTCCGGTCACGATGACGTTAAGTATTGCGGATTAGCATGCTGTCTTGTTTATAATAGAGCGATTAATGTGACGGCTAAAAAAATATCCTTCGAGCATTTAGGGGATTCTATTTATGGTGAATTATTAGCGATTTTTTACAGCCTTGATATTCTTGGAGAAGTATTAAATGAGTATCTTCCTAAATTCGCTGTTTTATATACAGATTGCAGTTGTATAACACGATTATTATTAAAAAATCATACCTCCAAGCCCCTTTACCAAGCGATTAGGAACCAAATCACAGAGTCTCTTGATAATCTGAAAATAAGATTTCCCGAGGTCGATGTAACAGTCAAATACATAAGCAAACATAAAAAGAATAATCCGCTGCATAAAATGGCACACATAGCGGCTAGGAAGGCTATTGGAAAGTAAATGGGATAATGTTACGACAACAACGAATTAGAACAAACAGATGTTATCAGGATTTAAACTAAAAAAACACCTCCAACCTTGACCAATTGGAATGCACTTAAGTGTTTCCAATTGGTAAATGGAGGTGTTTTTACTGTTAATAATTCATTCTTTATATCATTTGTTTGTCATTCATACAGAATGCCTAAATCCAAGTTTCATTAAAACGGAGCAAGATTGGTACCAGGCACTACAACTCTTGTGCTAATTCCAGGACCAGTCCAGCCTACTGAAAGATGATCCCCGCCGCTGTCTTCTTTTTGCAGAACTTCTATATAATAGCTTTGTCCGGCAACCATGCTTATATTTCCAGAGGTTTGAATCGGATAAGTGTTCCAAGCATCTTCATTCGTCCAATCCACAATATAACCAACTAAAACTTTATTGGACGGTGAGTTGTTGGTGCTGATCCAAAGCTCGCATGCATTATCGCCAGCAACAGAGAATGTATATGTGCCTGTTGTGGTTGGAACAATGTAACCCCGGATACGGGTTCCATAGCTGTCTGCCCAATTCGATGGCGTTTTAAGGCTGGTCAATGTTGAAGTTCCGGTTGGTGTGGTTCCAGTTGGAATGTTGGAGATGTTGCCTCCTGAGATTCCTGTCCAGTATTCACGAATGATACTGCCTGTTCCACCACTCGCATTAGTTGTTACACTTAAAGCGCTGCTTGCTGCAGAGTTATTACCCGCTGCATCCTTGGCTTTAACTGTAAAGCTATAGGCTGTGCTTGCTGTCAGACCATTTGCAGTATAAGTGGTTGCCCCTGTTGTCGAGCCATCTAATACTCCACCTTTATAAATGTCATATCCCGTTACAGCGACATTATCTGTCGAAGCTGTCCATGACAGATTTACAGTTGTTGCTGTCTTGGAAGGAGAAGTCAAGCTGGTGGGTGCCGATGGCGCAGTCGTATCTGTTGTAGCATTAGTTGTTACACTTAAAGCACTGCTTGCTGCAGAGAAGTTGCCAGCAGCATCCTTGGCATTAACTGTAAAGCTATACGCTGTGCTTGCTGTTAAACCAGTCACTGTAAATGTCGTTGCTCCTGTTGTTGAACCAGCCAATACGCCACCTTTATAGATGTCATACCCGGTCACAGCAACATTATCGGTCGAAGCCGTCCAAGAAAGATTTACAGTTGTCGCTGTCTTGGAAGGAGAAGTCAGGCTGGTTGGTGCCGATGGCGCAGTCGTATCTGTTGTAGCATTAGTTGTTACACTTAAAGCACTGCTTGCTGCTGAGAAATTGCCTGCTGCATCCTTGGCATTTACTGTAAAGCTATAAGCTGTGTTTGCTGTCAATCCAGTTACGTTAAAGGTCGTTGCTCCTGTTGTTGAACCAGCCAATACTCCGCCTTTATAAATGTCATATCCGGTCACAGCGACATTATCGGTCGAAGCCGTCCATGATAGATTAACTGTAGTTGTTGTTTTGGAGGGAGAACTCAGGCTTGTCGGTGCTGATGGCGCTTGTGTATCTCCGCCTCCAGTATCGCTTATTTCACAGGTTTTATAGAATCCAGGTGCGGGATCACCGAAGGTATTGTTGCTGCACATAACACCGTTGGTATAAGTCCCATAAGCATAGGAATCGTTTCCGCCGTATCGGACATCTTTAGTCCCGGTAAAGCTGCATTGATTATTCTCTCCTGCGCAATAAACCCAGCTTGCCGCTGAATTCGTAGTTACGCTTAGTGCGCTGCTTGCAGCTGAATTGTTACCTGCCGCATCTTTGGCTTTTACCGTAAAGCTATACGCTGTATTGGCAGTCAAGCCAGTCGCTGTGAAGGTTGTTGCCCCTGTTGTTGATCCAGTCAACACGCCGCCTTTATAAACATCGTAACCTGTAACACCAATGTTATCGGTTGACGCTGTCCAAGATAAATTAACAGTTGTAGCCGTTTTTGAAGGGCTGCTTAATCCGGTCGGTGTTGTTGGCACAGTAGTATCTGTGCTCGAATTTGTAGTAACACTTAAAGCACTGCTTGCACTTGAGTTATTGCCTGCCGCATCTTTGGCTTTTACAGTAAAACTGTAAGCTGTGCTTGCAGTTAGACCAGATGCCGTGTAAGTGGTAGCGCCAGTTGTTGATCCATCTAACACACCGCCTTTGTAAATGTCATAACCGGTTACAGCAATATTGTCTGTAGAAGCGGTCCATGACAAATTGACTGAAGTGGAGGTTTTTGAAGGGCTCGACAGTCCTGTTGGTGCTGATGGAGCTATTGTATCCGGTGTGCCTGTGCCATTCGTTAATTTAGCGCCACCCCAGCTTGCATGGTCGTAATCACTACCGTTGACACCTGCGTCAGTCACTGTCATCTTTAATTGACTTTTGCCTGTTACATCAACATCAATTCTTTTAGTTGCAGAGTTGGCTGTCATCAGCCCACTGTCATATACCTTGACACTGTCCAGCCATACTTGAAAAATAACAGAAGCATTAGCGTGGGTAACTTCATCATCTACACCAATATCAGAGACAAATCGGCTATAACCGTTGCTAATATTATAAATTACATCGGAATTGGCATGTGTCCCGATCCCTTTGGGATAAGTAACGCCAGCAAGCGTGATTGTATTCCCGTCGATGCTTAAATTGTTGCGAGTTGTATTCCAGCCCGAGGTTGCAGATACCCAAGTCAAATCACTTACATAAGTTACCGTTGGTGTTGTTACTGATAAAGCGCTGCTGGCGGCAGATAGATTATTAGCCGCATCCTTGGCTTTTACGGTAAACGAATAAGTGGTATTGGTAGTTAAACCTGTTACCATGAATGTAGTTGCGCTTGCGCCAATCGTCGATCCGACAAGCACTCCGCCTTTATACACCTCGTATCCGGTAACTCCAAAATTATCAGTCGAAGCCGTCCATGACAGGCTAACAGTTGTATCCGTCTTGGCCGGTGAGCTTAAGCCTGCAGGAGTTGTTGGTGCCTGAGTATCCGGTGCATTGGTGGTGACATTCAAAGTGCTGCTGGCAGCTGACAGATTGCTCGCTCCATCAACTGCTTTTACTGTAAAGGCGTAAGCCGTGCTTGCAGTCAAGCCAGTGACAGTAAAGGCTGTAGAGCTAGCTCCGCTTGTTGAACCTGCCAACACTCCGCCTTTATAAATATTATAGCCTGTTACACCTACGTTATCTGTAGATGCTGTCCAGGTTAAATTGACAGCAACATCCGTTTTCGACGGTGATGCCAAGCTTGTTGGAGCAGAAGGTGCTGTAGTGTCTGGTGGGCCTGAGCTCACAACTACGATTTGCTCCTTAATACTTGCCCGATGTTGGTTATCCCAGACGACTAGCACTACTCTATATGTTCCGGCTTTTTGATAAGTATAGGTAGGACTAACAGTTGTTACAGGGACACCTTCACCAAAATCCCACAAATTATTAACGATTGTGCCGTTGGAATCCGTAGAAGTGTTCGTGAATGTTACTGGCTGGCCCAATGAAATGGTAGTGCCGCCCGTAAAGTTGGCAACCGGTTTGGCATTGCTGAAACCGCGTGAAGTTAATTGCGTGTTCGTGCCATTACCGCTTACTGTATTGCCACTCCATTCCAAATCAGCTGCTGAAGATGGGTATTGGTCAATAGAAGGACCCGCATTTCCCGTAATGGTGTTATTAATAAAGCTTAAACGATCTATGCCGGCGCCGGTAATCTCGATAGCCTTATTGCCATTGCCAGTAATTTCATTGCTGTCAAAAGTAAGCTCGGTAGTATTCCCATTGATTCGGATTGCATTGCCGCAATAACCGGAATAAGCGCATTGTGGATTGTTATTAGGTCCGTTTTGGAATTTATTTTTATAGAAATATTGCAATCGTTCTGTAGGAGAGCCGTCACCTTGCAGCTGCATGCCCCACATAACCATATTTTTTACCGTGTTGTAGCCCCAATACTGGTAGCCTTCGCCTGGTGATTGTTGAATGCCCACCTGTTGGCCGCCATCGACTAAATTGTCTGTTGTAACTGAATTCGTTGACATGATTTCCAATCCCATGCCCTGGACCGTTCCATCCGTGGTATGAACCGTATTGCGACGGACTGCGTTATAGGAGGAGCGTACAACACTCAGCCAATGATCCACATTGTTATCTTCGACGATTCCGCGATCGCAATTGGTATGCAGCTCAATGGAAAGCCCATGCTCTGCTAATCCGGAACGAGTGATTGTATTATTGGACACTACGACATCCTGACAGCCATCATTCGCGTAGATACCGCCTCTTCCCGTGGTATCTATAACATTGCGGAGAATTTGTGTACGGTTGGAATTCCAGCCAGCCCGAATGGCAGCTCCCCAAATAGAGCCTGGGCCCATGTTGTTAAACTGGTTATCCGTAATTTTATTATCATTGGAATTCGCAGTTAGAATTCCAAAAGGGCCAAAGCCTGTTGTCATCGTAAAATCTTTTAATAACATATGATGAAAATTATGGTTTCCTGGTAAGGTACTAAAATTTTCTGACCAGATTCCAGCAATGGTATGGTTATTCCCCCATAATGTCAGGTAAGAAACCTCCGTATTGCTTTTATCATTGATATTGAGGATATAGCCGTCCGAGGAGGATGTGTATTTAAGAATAGCGCCAGCTGTGCTTTGGCCCAAGAGTTTAACTCCCGTTTTAGCAACCAAACCTCCAGTGGACAAAGTATAGGTTCCATTAGGGAAATAGACAGTATCGCCAGAAACTGCCGCATCAATTACACTTTGAATGGCTGCTGTATCATCGTTTGCATCAGTTCCGTTAGCCCCATATGAGGTAACATTGAGTGTTGCAGCGGCTGCAATTCCAGGCAACGGAATTAGCGGCAGTAGGAGTGACAAGGTAAAGACAAAACTAAACAAACGCATGCGTAAAGCTTTTTTGGTTTTTTTCTTCAACATTAATTTTCAGCTCCATTTCGATTTTTAAAATTTGAAGGATGGTTTCTTGCTCCACATGAAGATCCAATCGTGGTGTTCAATGAGTCCATTCTTTTTATAGGGAAAATTTCTCGCTTAGCGGATCCACTCCTTTACAGTTCATAATAACTTCATAATAATCATGGCAAAAATGACAACAAAAAAAAACTGTACAATATTGGAATTCATGTAATATAGGGTTAAATCAACTGTCATTTAATTCGAATTTATATCTTACTGAAGAAAGTTGGATGCAGGTTACGATCTCGTACGGATTTACTAACAAGTCAAGAGCATGAGTGCAAGAACGCTCATTGCGTAAAACAGGTAGAATCGTTTCCCGAAATCCATACAGTAAAACCGAAGAATGAAGGGGTTATCTACACCATTGAATTAAATCTATAATAATCAATAGAAGAAAGGAGATAATTTGTTGAAAAGATGGAAATGCAGCTTGTAAAAGACTTGGATTGGGGGTTAATTTGTAAGCGTTTGCTAAATTTGAAATAAGGGAGAATTAAAATGATCAAATTAATGAAAAAATTAGGTGTTATCGCTGTTATCGCAATCGTGCTTGTTCAGCTGACTGCTATTCAGCCGCGTGAAGCCCATGCATCTACAGCCGTAATAATTAATCCAGCGTTAGAGCATCAAAAGTGGGAAGGATGGGGTGTTTCATTAGCATGGTGGGCGAATGTAATCGGTCAATGGAACAATGCAAATCGCAATGCCATCATTGATTTAGCTTTTGGTGACCCAAGCACTAGTTTAGGCTTGAATATCGCTCGTTACAATATCGGTGCAGGAGAGGATCCTAATCGCGATCATATGCTAATAGGTGCAGAAATGCCCAGCTTTCTGAACCCTGCAGGAGTATGGAATTGGAATGCCGATGCTGGCCAACGGTATGTATTAGAGCGGGCGCTGCAACGAGGCGTCACCATCACTGAAGCATTCGCTAATTCTCCTCCATATTGGATGACGCTGAATGGGGATAGTGGCGGAGCGGGGACAACAACTAATCTGCAAGCTTCGCAATACGATAATTATGCTAATTACTTAACCGAAGTGGTCAAGCATTTCAAGGACAGCTGGGGGACAACGTTTAACTACCTTAGTATATTCAACGAGCCTGATTCCTCATGGTGGGGATGTTATCAAGGCGGATGTGGCGTTCAGGAAGGATCATTCTGGTCCAGACCTGATCAAGAGACAATCATTAACAAAGTTTCGACAAGTCTAGCCTCCAAAAGCTTAAGTACACAAATAACAGCATCCGAAGGAAGTATTCTCGGGGATACGATTTACGATTTGAATTATTATAATTCCACAACCAAGAGCCAAATTAGTAAAATCAATACCCATACCTATGGGGGGAGCGATTCCGAACGTACTACACTTTATAACCTGTCCAAGACACTGGATAAAAAGCTATGGATGGACGAAGTATGTGTATTCCCAGGACCGCACGATGCCACACATACAGAATTCAATTCATCAATGGAGCTAACTGATAAAATGTTTTCCGATTTGAAGATTCTCAAGCCGAGTGCCTGGATCGAATGGCTGCTGGTTGAAGGCGAGGAACAAGCTTCAAATGTTGGAAACGTAAATCTGATTCATGCGCCATATGCGAATAACCCGAATGGAAATTATTATGTGACCAAGCAGTATTATACCTATGGGCAATTTACCAAATTTATCCGTCCGGGTTACCAATTTATTGATGCGGATAATTCAAACGTCATAGCTTCATGGGATAAAGCTTCAGGTAAAATGGCTATCGTAGTGAAGAACACGGCGACTTCGGATACAGACTATACCTTGAACCTGTCTGGGTTTAACCAAGTCGGAAGTGCTGCGGCTGTATATCGAACTTCGTCTACTGAGAATAACGTACAGCTAGCAAACGCATCTATTACAAGCAAGCAGCTTAATGTTCAAGCCAAAGCGCGATCAGTTACTACTTATGTCATAAGCGGACTTAGCTATTCTCCTCCATCTACTGCAGACTTCTTAGACAATTGGAACAATGGCGCAACGACAGGATGGACATCTTTAGCAGGCAGCTGGTCTAATACGGGAGCTTCCCTTCAAGGGATTGCTCCAGCGAATTCAGATGCGTTCTTCATGCGCAATTCGCAAGGCAATAATTTCACTTACGAAGGCGACATCCGTGTTACAACCACCGGCGGAGCGGGAACCCTATTGTTTCGCAGCAATATTAATGCAACGATGTCCTATGCCGTCACCATCGATACGGGAAGCAATTATATTAAGCTCTTTAAATTTCCTTATCAATCTCTTGCCACCTACAGCATACCTTTGTCACTGAATACCGACTATCATCTTAAGGTCGTCGCTTCAGGCACTAACTTCAAAGTATATTTAAATAATGGGACCAGCCCGATAATTGATACAAATGACTCCTCGTATGCCTCTGGTTATTTTGGACTGGGTACCTACAATGGTACAGCTAGGTTCGATAATGTTGGAGCAACAGCAGCTACGGGTACGGGATGGAACCCTTCCACCAATTACAAAATCACCAACCGGAATAGCGGCATAGTTCTAGATGTTAGTGGTCAATCCACATCGAATGGAGGAAATGTCATTCAATGGACGGACAACGGCGGGGCAAATCAACGCTGGAACCTGATAGATGCTGGCGGTGGCTATTATACCATTGTCAATGTGAATAGTCAGAAGCTGTTGGAAATAAGCGGATCATCCTTAACCGATGGAGGGGATGCAATTCAATGGAGTAGCACCAGCGGCACTAATCAGCAATGGCAAATTGTCGATGCAGGTGGAGGATATTATAAGTTAATTAATCGAAACAGCGGTAAGGCGCTTGATGTTAGCGGGAGCTCCACTGCAGCTGGCGGCGATGCAGTTCAATGGACTCAAGGTTCATCCACTAGTCAACAATGGAGTATTATTCCTTAAGCAGTAACACAGAATAAATAGTAACCCTTTCGCTTTATATATTGAAGGCTGAGGGGTTGCTGTTTATTAATTCAGAACCTCTTAACATATGGTGTAAATATTATACTTTTCTTCAATTTGAAGGAAAAGTCTTTTTTTGTTTTCTAAATATCTTCCCCCTGGTACATGAATTCCTATTTATTACAGCCTCGGAGTATGCTTTTTCGAATTTGTTACAGTATACGTGTCTATAAGTGCATGGCAGAATGGAGGCGAGAGGAGTGATAACACAACAAGTTCGTAGGTAAAGTTTCGATGTATGCAAGACGTTTGGTGCAACATCCAGCGGGAATAAAATAACCGAAATGAGGGATTATTGAGGATGGTCAATCAGATTACTAGTAAGTTGAAGAAAAAGGTACTTAGTTTGGTATGCGCATTAACACTTGTACTTCCGGTAATACCGGTAACAACGGCTTTAGCAGCAACGATTAATGTAACCACATTTGGTGCAAATGGCAGTGATACATCTGATGACCTAACGGCGATTCAAAATGCGGTGAATTCAGCGGCAAATGGAGACACTGTGCTGATTCCAGCGGGCACTTATTATCTATCTACAAATGTAAATGGTAAAACAGGCGTAAAGATCGCTGGTGCGGGGCGTGATTTAACAACAATTAAAATGACATCCGGTTCAGCAGCTACGAAATTCTTTTATCTCTATAATGTTACTAATTCAGAAGTCGCTGATATGACGCTTGATGGAAACAGCAGTACAGTGTTGTTATCTGCGATAACTTCCGAATCGGGGACTGGCAACAAGATGCGTCACCTCAGAGTGAAAGATCTGGCAGCTAGTGCAGGCTTCGGCCCCTTCGCACTCTATGCTATTGGGTCAACTTATCTCGAGATTTCCGACAATATCGTTACCAATACCGGAGTGAACTCTGATTGGGGTGGCGGGGTGCGTACGGGTTGGGGATCGAGCCATGCTCTGATCGAGAACAATACAATTTCAAATACGGGACGCGGCGGTATTTTTGTCAACGATGACAGCCCTTATGCAACCGTTCGAGGCAATACGATTACGGGTACAGGCAAGAAGATGGAAGGTCTAGGAATTGAACTGCACACCAATACGGACTACTCTCTAATTGAGAATAACAATGTTGATCATTGGATTAGTGCAGTACGTTCCAAATATGTTGCGGTGCGTAATAATATCGTCAAAGCTAACGATGGTTCAGTTGGGAACATGGGACTAGAGGTCATGGTGGATCATGGGATTACATCTGGCAATCTGGTCGATGGAGGCCAGCAGGTCGGTATGCAGCAATCTCCTGGCACAGGCTATCAGCTGTGGAATTACAACACGGTGCAGAATAGCGTGATGTGGGGCATGCAGCTTCAAGGAACAGGGACAGGATTCACCGAGCAATATCAATATTTCTATAAAAATATTTGGAAAAACGGTCCGATTGGCAATCCAGCAGCAGCATATCCTGGATTCGACGGCAATGCGGTTCGGATTCATGGCGATACGAAAAACATTGTATTTGACAGCAATCAAATCATTAATAACGGCCGTAAAGCCATTGAGATTACAACGGCAAGTGGTACAGACCGTCTTAGCTTCATTAATAATACAATCACCGGCAATGGCGGACCGTCGATTGATCAGTATCCGTCCTCCGCAGCAGATTTGGAGTGGAGCAGCAATACGGTAAGTGGCAATGGAACGAATACGCAGCTTACCAGCCGTGGATTCTCCGACGCCAAGCCGATAGCTAACTTCACAGCTCCGCTTACAGTGCAGCTTGGAACATCTGTTACGTTTACGAATTCGTCTACGGATAATGGGACCATTGTAGAGAATCTCTGGGATCTTGGTGAAGGACTTCCAGTTACAACGGCTAGCCCGACATATACTTACCTCAAGGCAGGTACCTATAAGGTTATTCTTGGAGTCTGGGATAATGGAGGAAGAGCTAGTGTAAAAGAACAATCGATTAACGTATTCTCAGGTCCACCGGATACGACGGCACCTTCAGCTCCTGGAAGCTTGACGGCACCAACAAAGTCAAATGTTACCGTTGACCTGTCATGGTCAGCTTCGACGGACAATGTCGCAGTCATTGGTTACGATGTGTTTAAGAATGGTACGTTGATCGGATCAACGACGAGTGCGACGACATTTGGCGTCACGGGTTTGACACCAAGCACAGCCTATAGCTTCACGGTAAAAGCAAAAGATGCTGCAGGCAATGTCTCCTCAGCAAGCAATACGCTAAGCGTAACAACTTCTGCTGGAGATACTCAAGCACCAACGACACCGACCAATCTGATATCCCCGGCGAAGACTGACACAAGCGTCAGCTTGTACTGGTCAGCTTCATCGGACAATGTCGGAGTCACGGGGTATAACATTTATAATGGATCTACCTTGTTAGCTAGCACGACAGGAAGCATCATAACCTCCTACACAGCTACTGGTTTATCTACGAACACGGCGTTTACGTTCACAGTCAAAGCGAAAGATGCTTCAAATAATCTATCTGCAGCAAGCAATGCCATAACAATCACGACGGATCCAGCTGCCAATTGGGTGAACTGTGCTGGTGAGAACAACCCTTGTAACTTTACAGGTACGAAGCAAGTTCGATTCGGGGTACCAGGCAGCTATGCGTTCGGGACGTTCACAAGCACCGTGATGTGCTCCACTAACGGGTTTGGCACGGACCCTGCAGTAGGCCAATACAAAACTTGCGATGTCAATAATGCTGGTGGAAGCGGAGGGGATACTCAAGCCCCAACAGCTCCAACGGGTTTAACATCACCTTCGAAAACCTCATCAAGTGTTAGCTTATCTTGGACGGCATCAACCGACAACATAGGTGTGACGGGATATAACATTTACAACGGAAGCACCTTAGCAGGTACTACAACTGGAGCGACAAGCTTTACTGTAAGCAGTCTTTCAGCCAGTACGGCCTACACGTTCACGGTTAAAGCCAAGGATGCAGCCGGCAATAATTCGGCAGCAAGCAGCGGACTAAGTGTGACGACGAATGCTGGCTCGGATACGACAGCTCCAACTGCTCCAACAGGACTCAGCTCGCCTTCTAAAACGAATACTAGTGTCAGTCTCTCGTGGACAGCTTCGACCGATAACGTTGGCGTAACAGGCTATAATATCTACAACGGAACAAATCTAGCTGGTTCAACAACGGGTGCAACAACGTTTACAGTGACTGGATTAACAGCCAGTACGGCGTACACATTCACCGTTAAGGCGAAAGATGCGGCTGCCAATTTGTCAGCGGCAAGCAGTGGACTTACTGTGACGACGAACGCTGCTTCTGATACAACAGCTCCGACAGCTCCGACAGGACTTACTTCACCTTCCAAAACGGATACGAGTGTTAATCTCTCATGGACGGCTTCGACCGACAATGTCGGTGTAACTGGTTACAATATCTACAATGGAACCAATCTGGCAGGATCTACAACGGGAGCAACTGCGTTTACAGTGACTGGATTAACAGCAAGTACGACGTACTCATTTACTGTTAAAGCGAAAGACGCGGCTGGCAATTTGTCTGTGGCGAGCACTGCGCTGAGTGTAACAACAAATGCAGCGGTACCATCTACAAACGGCGTGAACGGTCAATATTACTCAGGTGACTTTGGAACTCTGGCACTAAGCCGCGTCGATGCAACCATTAATTTCGATTGGGGTGGCGACCGACCAACAGTGGATGTACCAGGTGAATGGTTCACCGCACGTTGGACTGGTAGAGTACAACCACAATATTCAGAAACGTATACCTTCTACACGAACACAGATGATGGTGTCCGTTTATGGGTAAATGGGCAACAATTGATTAACAACTGGGTAGCTATGAACGGAGAACTTAGTGCAACAATCACACTCTCCGCCGGTGTGAAATACGATCTCAAGATGGAGTATATTGAGAACGGTGGAAATGCACACGCGCAGCTTTCCTGGTCAAGTGCCTCACAAGCGAAACAAATTATACCTACAGGGCGCTTGTTTACGAACTAATTTAGTTAAGTGCTTATAAATGGACTTTCTCTGGGTAAGTGGGGGAAAGTCCGTATTTATTTTTAAATATAGACCAAAAGGTTTTTATACTTCAAAAGGTAATTTAGTTTGAAGTTTTCATGATTGTACATGATTCCGAAAAATGTATACGCCTTGATTTCGTTGGTATGTTCATTTTCAGCTTTTGTACACTATCCACGTTTTACCAAGTGATATAGCATATAAGGTGAGCACTCTACAAGTGCCTTCATTCGAGATCTTAAAGGGGATGATACTTTATCCGAAATAACCGCGCATCAGGACGCAAACATGAGTCGACTCCAGTATCGTAAAGTTGCTGCAAGAGCAGTTAGTTTTAAATTTTCAATTGGAAGTCACTGCAATTCAAAGATGAAGGAGATGGATTGAAGGATGAAAGTGAAGTTATTCAAGAAAGATGTTATTCTCGTATTCTTATCGGCAGTTATGGTTATGACAGCTAGCCCATTGACCGGTGCCGCTGCAGGTCCAGTCGCACCAGCGACACTATCCGTCGTCAATTTTGGGGCGAACGGGACGGACGCTCTCGACGACAAAGCCGCCATCCAAGCGGCGATCAATTCGGCTTTGCCTGGGGATACCGTACTCCTCCCAAAAGGCACGTATTATTTGGCTGGTACCGTAAATGGCAAGTCGGGAGTTTCCATCCGCGGAGAGGACCGTATCAAAACGATAGTGAAATACAAGGACAGCCCAGAGACATACATGTTTTATCTGCATAATGTATCAAACGCTTCCATCAAAAATATGACGCTTGACGGCAATAACAGCACGGTAGCGATGTCGGCAGCTGTATCCGAAGGCGGCGGAGCCAACGAAATGAGTGGGCTGATCGTCAAGGATTTCGCCGCCATAGATGGCTTCGGTCCCCATGCGCTTTACGTCATCGGTTCCAATAATGTTCGTATTACCGACAATAAAGTCTCAAATATAGGAATAGGCTCTATCTGGGGCGCCGCCGTTCGAGCAGGCTGGGATTCAAAGAATGCAGTCATCGAAGGAAACGTCATTGCGAATACGGGTCGTGGAGGCATTTTCGTTAATGACGGAAGCTCTGGGGCTATCGTTAGATCCAATAAAATCACAGGTTCGGGTTTGAAAGAGTTAGGCCTTTCCATCGAGTTACATACGAATACCGATAATTCCATCATCGAGGACAATCAGGTGGATTTCTGGATCAGTGCTGTTCGTTCGAAGAATATCGCTGTTAGACGGAACGTAATACGTCCTACTGATGGAAGAGTAGGATCGATGGGTCTTGAAATCATGGCTGATAATGCCGTGACTACAGATAACATTGTGGATGGAGGGCAACAGGTCGGCATTCAGCAATCACCGGGAACCGGCCACCAATTGTGGGGCTATAACCTCGTTAAGAACATGGTCATGTGGGGCATGCAGCTACAAGGTGCGGGCTCCAGCGAAACCGAGCAGTTCCAATATTTCTACAAAAATAGCTTTATCGATACGCAGCTTGGCAACCCTAAAGCCGCTTATCCCGGCTATGAGGGGAACGGGGTTCGCATCCATGGCAATGCTAAAAATCTATCTTTCGATAGCAATATCATCGCGAACAACGGACGTAAGGCGATCGAAATTACTGGTGCGGCAGGGGTTGATCGGCTTAGTTTTACGAAGAATATCATTTATGGAAATAAAGGGGTGACAATGGATCCGTATCCGACGGATGCTCAACATCTGGAGTGGTCCGGCAATACCGTACGTAAGAACGGTGACAATACACAACCGGTCTCGCGCGGTTTTGTGAATCCGAAGCCAGTCGCTGACTTTTCAAGTCCTACTATCGTTCGTATTGGGGAGCCAGTTACGTTCAAAAGTCTCTCGACTGACAATGGATCCATCGTTACATATTTATGGGACTTCGGTGTTGGGCTGCCTAGCTCGTCTGGCATTCCGACTTTCGTCTATGATAAAGCCGGTATTTACCGGGTCATTCTTGTCGTTTGGGACAATGAAGGCCGTTCCAATGTTAAGGAGAAGATCATTCTAGTCAGACCAGGGGCAACAGACACGCAAATGCCGTCCGTGCCTACGAATCTCGCTTCGACGTCTAAAACGGATGAGATGATTGCCCTAACTTGGAGTCCAGCATCTGACAATGTTGGCGTCGTCAGCTATGATATTTATAAAAATGGCGTACTAGCGGGTTCAACGGCACCTGGAGAAATTTCATTCTCGCTTACGGGGCTAACGGCAGTCACGACCTACAGTATTACGTTACGCGCGCGCGACGCCTCCGGTAATGCTTCGAATCCCAGTGCAGCACTTAGCGTAACAACAGAACTGCCAGATTCGCAGCCACCAACGGTGCCTTCTAATTTGATAGTTGCGTCCGTGACTGGTACCAGCGTTAATTTGTCATGGTCCGCGTCCACGGACAATAAGGCAGTTACGGGATACGAAGTATACAGGAATGGCATCATAGTTGGTACGACTACCGGCTCATCCGCTACCTCGTTTACGGTATCCGGACTTATTCCGGGAACGGCAAGTACCTTTACCGTAAAAGCGAAAGATGCGGCAAGCAATCTTTCCAATGCAAGTAGCCAGGTTACTGCAGTACTGGCTCCGCCTGCGTCGCCGACGGTGTACCTCAGTGACTATTCATGGGATTACGGAGTTGCGGGTTGGGGTAATATCCAGAGGGATAAATCGTCCGATGGCAAACCGATCACGCTAAACGACGTCGTCTATGCGAAAGGCTTGGGTACCCATGCTGCATCAACGGTCGTTTACACGCTCGGAGGCAAATATGCAAGATTCCAATCAAGCGTTGGCGTTGATGACGAGACGTTTGGGAACGGTTCCGTAAGCTTCGAAGTATGGCTGAACGGCATATTGGCTTTCGACAGCAGCGTAATGAACGCCACATCGGCGACACAAGTAATTGATCTTGACATCACTGGCGTCAATGAATTGAAGCTTGTCGTGACTAACGGCGGTAACGGTAGTGATTGGGATCATGCGGATTGGGGAGACGCACGCATAATCTATCCTGCTGGGGGATAACGATAACTTATTGGGAGACCGATCATCGATCGGTCTTTTTTCATAAGAATAATTAAAGTGACAACAAGCTACTTTTCCATTATAGTTACATGTGTACAAAATACGGATTTTTTTGATTATGTAACTAATTAAACCGAGGTGGAAGCCATTGAACATCATTAAAGCTAAAGATCGTATTACGTTGGAAAATAAATTGCCTGAGATGCCTTGGTTTGTTGAAAAGTTCATTAATTATAAATTACCGGATCTGTCACCTTCATCATTGCTTGAATATGTCCGGGATTACGAAGCCTTTTTTTCCTGGTTATTGGGGGAAGGCTTATCGAACGCTACTTCATTTAAAGATATTCTTCTAGAAGAGTTAGAGAAGCTGCATATGGACAGCATTGATAACTTCAAGATGTTTCTATTATCAAGATTGAATAATCCTAATTCTAGGGTCACTATTTCAAGAAAACTTTCATCGATTCGTTCCCTTTTTCATTATTTAAGTCAAATTGCTGAAGATGAGAACTTTTATCCTCTGCTTAAGAGAAACGTTATGGCGAAAGTTGAAATCAAAAGAACGAATAAACCGAAGGACACTGCTGCTAAATTAGCTGGTAAATTACTCGAAGAAAACGAAATTATTGAGTTTATAGAATACATTAATAGTGGTTATGAACTGTCTGTGGCCAATAATAAACAAGCTCTGTACTCTTATCACATCAACAAAATTAGGGATATTTGCATTATAAGTCTGTTTCTAAATTCCGGATTACGTGTTTCTGAGGTTACCAATCTTAATGTAAATGATATCGATCTTAAAAAACGACTCGCATATGTTTATCGTAAAGGTGCAAATGATGATACATTTAAAACGCCAGTCTATTTCAGACAAGAAGCTTCAGAAGGCTTGAGTCAATATCTTGACCTTCGTCAAGTTCATTATAAAGCTCCAAAAAAAGAAAATGCTTTCTTCCTCGCTGTTGCAAACGGTAAAAATAGTGGCGAAAGAATGAGCAAAAGAGCTATTCAAGCCTTAGTGATTAAATATGCTAAGCATTTTGGAAAGCCTTTTTTGACTGTACACAAACTTCGGCATTCATTTGCCACCGATTATTATTTACGTAACGACCTTTATAAAACACAAGATCAGCTTGGACATGCTTCACCAGAAACAACGCAAATTTATGCTCATCTTACCGATAAAACGATGTCTGAAGCGATTGATATTCGAAAGTAATGAGTTTGAAGTTACAAATTTATCATTGTTGTCATCAACTATGAAGATTCTCCTATTCTGATATAAACTTGCATGACATGATACGAAATGTATCATAAACTGAAATAAATTAATAACATAGATTAGAGAGAATTTTGGAGGAATTTACTTGCATGGAAAGATGTTAAAACCTATGGGATATGGACAGATATTGATTCTAAGCTTTCAGATCTATCGCACATTATTTGTTAAGCTTTTTTTGTTGGTATTCCTTTTATTTTGTCTTTATAACTTGCTGGAAGTTATATTTTTTTCCGATTTTTTTATAAGTATGGCTAGTATTAATTCTGTTATCTTTAATCAAAATGCTGCAGATCTAACAGGAGATCAGCTTCTCAATACAGTAAGCACTGAGATTCCCGGATTAATTGCAGTTGTATTAGGTATCATGATGGTTTTATTTATATCGATTGCGATATCGACTGTAGTATTTATGGTAGATTCGGTTAATCAAAATAAGCCTGCCCGTATTGGAGAATCCATGCGTCGTTCGTTCAAAAGGCTCTGGTCAATGTTGGTGAGCTGTTTCGTTTTCTTCTTTTTTCTCTCATTTATAGCTTTGATGTTTATTATTGCTTTTGTGATTATTTTAAGCTTTACGTCATCGTTTGGTTTATATGGTTTTCTAGTTGATTACTTTCAAAATTTCTTCAGTAGTGCATGGGTAATTCCAAGAATTATACTAATAGTACTAGCTTCTTTTTGCTTAATGTTTGTTTATATTGTAGTGCGTTGGAGCTTTTTTATTCCCTTTGTAGCATTAAAAGAAGATAGTGTGGGTATATTCCGTTCCTGGAGGCTGACGAAAGGAAGCTTTTGGCGTATTTTCGCAGTTTTTTTTACTATGTATGTTATTGCAATTGTCTTGATTATAGTCGCTACAACACTCAGCTTCTTGATGCTGAGTGTTGTTTATACGGCTATTTTGTTTATATTAATAAATCTATTAATTTCCCCGCTTCTCTTGGTTGCATACGTTGTTTGCTTTTTTGATCTAAGAGTAAGAGCAGGAGCAGGAGGCACAGCCTTAGAGCCAATGCTTCTAAATCCAGGATTTAATCCAACTCCATTATGCTTATTGAAGTAAACAATTGAAAAAAGCTATGCCGCCAACGTGTACCGATACTCAATCGGTGCACGTTAATTTCATATATTCATGTAACTTATACTTAAAGAGTACACTTTTCCGAAAATTGTATTCTATTTATTATCCAATGGATATAGCATGATCAATTGTAAGGAGAATAAACTACTTCCCTTGATATTTGTGACTTTTAGCATGGTACGCTTGGATTGAGTATTATAAAAATTTAACAAAAGGAGCACCAGGTTGAAATGAAAAAACTATATTTTCTAATTGCAATGATAATGGTATTGACGATTTTTAATGGATGTAAAAAATCTCCAGAGATAGAGGTTGCCATAGCAGCCAATACTCCTGAAGAGAAATCAAACAATGATTCTATTATTAAATTAAATATGTTGGCACTTGACTTTCCCCAGCAATCAAGAAGAATTGATATTTATGAAAAAGCAAAAGTTAAATATGAGGCCGACCACCCCAATGTAAAAATTAATATTGAAAGGATTCAATATGATAAGTATCGTGAAAGACTAAAACAAGATTTTGAAGCTGGAACTTCACCGGATCTTATCAATATAGCTAATCCAGACTTGGCTCAATTATATCGAAACCAACAGCTTATATCCCTCAACCAATTTGAGAGGTTGGATAATTTTAAGTTTGAGGAGCGATTGTACAAAGCCATGCTAAATCATACCACCTCAGATGGAGAAATATATGCAGTGCCTACTTTTGGTGATCCTTACGTAATATTCTATAACAAGAATTGGTTTGATAAAGCGAAATTGGCATATCCGCAAGAAGGATGGACCTGGGAACAGTTCATTGTAATTGCAAGAAAATTAATGGTGGCAAATGCTGAGGGTGATTCGAATAAATTCGGTGCGGCGATTAACATTCATCCGGATCCAGTTGAAGTATTGACGATTGGTATGGGAGGCAGCTATTTATCATCAGATGGTCTGCAGTCAAAAGGATATTTAGACAGTGACATTTCTTCAAAAGCATTTAAATGGCTGGTTGATTTGGTAAATGTTCAAAAAGTTGCCCCCTATACTGAAGACCCGCTTCGATATTTTACCAATGGGCAGGTAGGTATGACTATGCAATTTTATTATGGATTAACCGAAATCCAAGGAAGTTTAGGTGATCGGTTTGGTGTAGTGGGCTTACCCAAATTTGAAGCTGGAAAAAAAGTTAACACTGGTTTTTCTTATGGCATTGGTATTTCAGCACAATCTAAAAACGTACCAGCTGCATGGGATTTTCTAAAGCAAATTGCAGTTGAAACCAATGAATTTACCAAGGAGCTCGGTAGCAATGAATTTATTGCAATAAGGGAAGTAATTGACGGAAGTGGAATTCTGGAGGATCCTGTTTTAAGTGTTTTTTCCAATGAAATGGAATTCTCTGAGAAGAGCTCATTTTATATGAATGGGCGTTGGGAGTCCTTTGTACCGGAGTTAACCTCGGCATTTCGAGATGCCTTTAAAAGCAAAGGAGATATTAAGCAAATGCTTACCAGTGAATCAAAAAATGCCGACTTGAAATTGAAGTCTGAAAATTAGGGGGAATGAATGGTAACCAACAACTTAACCTGGAAGAGGCAGAGCGCAATATAAGCCAAGCAGTGTTTCAAGCACTTTCATCCACAGGATTAGAAACCCAACATATATAGTTCGCTAGGGTTAATGATTATGTAACTAACAAACTGGGGTGAAAGCCAATGAAGATCATCAAAGCTAAAGATCGTCTTACGTTGGAAAATAAATTGCCTCAGATGCCGTGGTTTGTTGGAAAATTTATTAATTATAAATTACCGGATCTTTCACCCTCATCATTGCTTGAATATGTCCGGGATTACGAAGCTTTATTTTCTAGGTTATTAGGGGAAGGCTTATCGAATGCTGTTTCGTTCAAAGATATTTTTCTAGAAGATTTAGAGAAACATCTCATCCGTTATTCAAGCGTTAGTAATTAAATATGCTAATGATCTCTACACAACACAAGAACAACTTGGACATACTTCACCTGAGACAATTCAAATTTATGCTCATCTCACTGATAAAACAATGGCCAAAGTTATTGATATACAAAAGAATGAATTTTAAATAAATTCGTTCTTTATTTTTTTGTTTTACAAAATATGTATAATTCAGTGTCCGGTAAAAAAACCTCGATATTTGTTTACATAATATATATTACGTTTGGACATTTCGTTACTTATCGGGACGATGACATAATTATCGTACCGTCCCGGGATATTATCGGGCGCGTCCCCGGGAGTTATGCGTCGCTCCCTATAATTCAATTATTCCCGATAAATGAGTTATACAAACAGTGAATTAAAATCAAATATTCTTTGAATAAACTCATTCAAAGTATAATGTTAAACTTTCAAATTGTCATATAACGAATATATGGTCCACCGCGCGCTGGGAGCTGCGCGCGGAACGAAAGCGCACTGCACATGAGTAAAAGCTACAGTCGTTAAGACCGATTTTTGTTGAACGGATACGATAATGGAGGGCTTGGTTTGGTCAACTCCTCTTTGGATTATTGAAACGGGCAGTATAACTCAACACAAAAAACGTAATTAAAGTAAATATGAAAAGGCTTAATAGTTAGTACCTAGTTGGAAGTGGTGAGATCGGTATGAAACGTTATGTATTTACAATTTTTATTGCTGTTGTTTTAATATTAATAGCCATAATACAAACATGGATCGCATATCAACCTAAAGTTGGACCAGTTGGAAATGGTCCTAATGATGCAGTAATTTGGACTAATTTCACATGGCAATTATTTACAGGGATATGCTTTTTGACTGTGGGAATTATTGGGATTTATAAAAGCAAAAAGACTGAATTAAATGGTGACGTTAAGCAATCTGACAGTTAGAAGAAACAAATGAGAGTAGCAATTATCATACTATTGATCTTACTTTCGCTTTTCGATATTTGGTTTTTAACTTTTACAATTGAGCATGTTAGTTTATTACGTAACGAAGCAAGTTCTCTTGGTAGGTTTGTCATTATGTTTTTTCTTTTAACATCCGTCATTATATTTGGTTCCTGGCGAACATTTGAATCTATTAAAAAAGGTAATTTATAAATTTTTCCCTATCGCTTTATATTTCAAGTACGGAGAATTGGCGTAGTTCGTAATAGACGTTAATTAGAATTTCTGCTAAAGGAGGAAACATGAAGAAAATCATTGCAATTATAATTAGCACTCTGTTATTAATTGCTTTTTTTGTTTATCTTATAAACGTAAGAGATAACGAGAATAAATCAATCCTCAAGAAAATAACAATCTCTTTGGAATCAGAAGAAAATTTAAAGGATTGGAAAATCACATTAACTCCCTCTCTTAATGATTCTATAAAAAAGTGGGTTTATGATTTAAATATTCAATAAACAGGTGCGAAGGAAATTACGAATATGGAATACAATATAGGAGCTATTCCTGTAATGAAGTAATTTGAGCTTTGAATGAAAAATGCACCTCTAGTATACTGGGAATTGTTCTGGCCGAACAAATAACCGATACGAAAAGAGGCACACAAATGAAGTATAAGATGAAACAAAAGCAGAATCAACTTATTACACGTATTAGTGAAACAACGCTAGTTGTAGGAGCGGACATTGCAAAGAAGATTCACATTGCACGTGCTGTAGATTATCGTGGAATCGAGTTAGGTAAGGACTGTGAATTTTACAATGATCGAGAAGGTCTAACGAAGTTAGCGACGTGGATGAAGGAGCTACAACAGGTTCATACCAAAAGCGAGATTGTATTTGGAATCGAACCTACCGGACACTACTGGTTTCCGTTAGCAGCTTTCCTGCAAGGTGAGGGAATTAAGATTGTGCTCGTCAACCCACACCATGTAAATAAGACCAAGGAAATTGAAGACAATTCACAAACCAAGAGCGACTATAAGGATGCTAAGGTCATTGCTGATCTGGTTCGCAATGGAAAGTATTCCGAACCAAATTTACCAACAGAAGCTTATGCAGACTTACGTATTCTAATGAATTTACGCGAGAAAGTCGTAGTAAATTTGAGCCAGGTCTAGGCACGCGTACACAACTGGTTTGATCGGTTTTTCCCTGAATATCCACTGGTATTTAAAGATTGGACGGGAAAAGCATCGCTTATGACTTTGCAGCAATTTCCGACTCCGCAAGAAATTATCTCTTCAGGAGCCAGAGGTGTTCTTGTACATTGGAAGACGAAAATTAAGCAAGGTATAGGCATCAAGAGAGCAGAGAAACTGTATGAGACCGCCGTAAACTCTATAGGTCTTACCGAGGGAAGAGTTGCCGCCCGAATAGAGCTAGCGACGTTATTAGAGCAGTTTAACCTGTTTTCCAAACAAGCTGAAACGATCATGCAAGAAGTCGTAAAAATCCTAGATGAGATTCCAGGAACAGTTCAAATGCTGAGTATTCCAGGTGTGGGGATTACGACCATCTGGGTTCCTAGCAGAGGTGGGCGACCTGAGTAAGTATGATCATGGTCAACAGATAATACGCTTAGCTGGCTTAAACCTCAGAGAGAACAGTTCAGGTAAGAGAAAAGGCAAGACCGGTATAAGCAAGCGAGGACGCTCTCGTCTTCGGGGGCTGCTATTCCGTTGTATTATGCCAATTGTGGCTAAAAATGCAGAGTTTAAAGCGCTACACAAGCATTACACAACACGAAACCAAAATCCCTTGAAAAAGAAGCAGTCTCTTATCGCTTTGTGCGGAAAACTGATACGTGTGCTCTATACACTTGGAACAAAGCAGAAAGAATATGATGTCAATGAAGTATTTGGCCCCATTCGATTAGCACAATTACAAGAAAATGCTGCATAAATGGAATTAAGATGTTCCCTTATTAACAGGTAGACAAGAATAAATAGCAAGAACCTCACTTATTAACATATGGACAACAATGACAATAGAAGCACCGGAGAAGCCGAAAGTTAATTTCCATAAGGGCAACGACCCAGTTTAGGAGCAAGAATCGGCCTCCACCCCTTGAGAGGTAGAACGAAGGAATGTAAGGGCATAGACCCAGTGTGATATGGGAGGGTAAACCCCAAGGGTGAATGTGGAGATCCACTGTGCGATCATAAGTTTTATCACAGTTTGGATAAAAACGAGTCCAAGCCCTATTCCCGCCACGAGCCTTATAGAATATATGGTTCTACGACAATATTCTCCCATTACCCTCTAGGTGTCAAAGTTGAAAAACTAAGAGTAAGCGAGAAAACAGGCGAAAACAATACTTTATAGTGGGAGGAAATACTGGTAAGGCTATGCTGGGAATCGAGGCCATGCATATGATTAGGAAAGGGCAGGCCGGAAATAATTCGTCTGTCCTCTCTGCATTTGAATGGCTTAATAAAATATTTGGTATTATGGCATAGTTAATTACAATTTATTGGGAAATTGCTATCTTTATTAATTCTTGCACCACAACCTGTAAAGATACTTCCACTGCCCAATGACTTTAATATAGGTCTCAACCGTCTTATAGAAATCATTTTGTCGACTTCAAATAAGGACGTATTCGCTTGTCTAATTCCGGTCCAAACTGATGAATCCATCGCATGATAGTTGTATGAGTCATATGTAGTCATCGTTCGTCCATCATTTCTACTAGATTACGATAACTAAGGCTGTATTTTAAATACCATCTCGGATCTTTATTATTAAAATTAATATAACAGACCAGAACGATTTATATTGAGATACATAGGATAGAGAGACTTTACTATAAAAAGTCGACTTAGTAAGAAAGGAGAAAAAATGATATGAGCATTCAAAATTTAATCGTTAATGGTGGTTTTGAAACAGGTACCCTAGCACCTTGGATTCCAGCTAATACAACAATTACCAGTCTATTTTCACATTCAGGTACATTTTCAGCAAGGCTACAAGGTGGTCCAGTAACCTCATATATTGGGCAATTTGTTCCGGTAACTCAAGGAGATAGTTTTGAAATTCTTATTTCGTTAGCCAAAGTAGGATTTCTGCCAGCTGCGCCTGTCATAATACAAGTTTTTTATTTTGATAGTATATTTAATTTGTTGGGACAAGGACTTTTTACAAATGTTCCAATTGATCGGATTCCTACTGCTGATAATCACACATGGCTTGAAATCTACCAAACTACTACTCCAGCTCCTTTAGGAAGCACGCAAGCATTTGTTTTAATAGACAATCTTCCGCAAGCAGGAACGGCAGACATTTTAGTTGATGATGTAGCTTTATTAGCAGCAGGAGGATCTGGATCAACAGGACCGACTGGAGCCACTGGCGCTACTGGAGATACTGGAGCTATGGGTGTGACTGGAGCCACTGGAGCTATGGGTGTGGCTGGAGTCACTGGAGCTATGGGTGTGACTGGAGTCACTGGAGCTATGGGTGTGACTGGCGTTACTGGAGTTACAGGTGCGACTGGCGATACTGGAGTTACAGGTGCGACTGGCGATACTGGAGTTACAGGTGCGACTGGCGATACTGGAGTTACAGGTGCGACTGGCGATACTGGAGTTACAGGTGCGACTGGCGATACTGGAGTTACAGGTGCGACTGGCGATACTGGAGCTACTGGCGCTACTGGCGCTACTGGAGATACTGGAGCTATGGGTGCGACTGGCGTTACTGGAGTTACAGGTGCGACTGGCGATACTGGAGCTACTGGCGCTACTGGAACTACGGGAGCGACTGGTGTTACTGGGTCTACGGGAGCGACTGGCGACACTGGAGCTACTGGAACTACTGGAGTTACTGGAGCCACTGGAGCTATGGGTGTGACTGGCGCTACAGGAACTACGGGTGCGACTGGCGACACTGGAGCTACTGGAACTACTGGGACTACTGGAACTACTGGAGTTACTGGAGCTACTGGAACTACTGGAGTTACTGGAGCCACTGGAGCTATGGGTGTGACTGGCGCTACTGGAACTACGGGAGCCACTGGAGTTACGGGAGCGACTGGCGACACTGGAGCTACTGGCGTTACTGGAACTACTGGAGTTACTGGAACTACTGGAGTTACTGGAGTTACTGGAGTTACTGGTGTTACGGGAGCCACTGGAGCCACTGGAGCCACTGGAGCCACTGGGACTACTGGGGCTACTGGAGCTACGGGTGCCACAGGAGCAACAGGAGTAACTGGAGCCACTGGAGCCACTGGAGCCACTGGAGCTATGGGTGTGACTGGCGTTACTGGAACTACGGGAGCGACTGGCGACACTGGAGCTACTGGAGCTACTGGCGCTACTGGAGTTACAGGTGCGACTGGCGACACTGGAGCTACGGGTGCCACAGGAGCAACAGGAGTAACTGGAGCAACAGGTGCAACAGGAGTAACTGGAGCAACAGGTGCAACAGGTGCAACAGGTGCAACAGGTGCAACAGGTGCAACAGGAGCTACAGGAGCTACAGGAGCTACAGGAGCTATAGGCGATACTGGTGTAACAGGAGCAACGGGAGCTACAGGAGCTGTCTCTTCCGCATATGCTTATGTTTTCAACTTAGGAGTTCAGGGTGTAGGGGCCAATGTTGACGTTATTTTCAGCAATAACGGTCCTCTGGTAGGAGGGATCTCTCATATAGCAGGAACAGCTCCTGTGACCATCTTAGTTGCAGGTAATTACCATATCCAATGGAGTATAACCGTTAATCAAAATATACAAACTGCATATGCGATTGTGCTAAATGGCGCAACGCTTCCACAAACACTCTTTGGGTTTGGTGTCAATAGTTCAGCAAATAGTTTTTTTCAGACAGCAGGTCATTCCATCATTACTGTTCCAGCAAGTGCAACTATTACTTTAAGAAATGTAGGATTTGCGGATAATTTGGCTACTAGTCTTGATGGTCAACAGATTGTAAACGCCTCGTTGGAGATTATTAAATTGACTCTATAATGAACAATATAGGAAAGAATTGCTCCTAAAGAAAAGTAAAATAGAATGGCACGGGCCAATACATTTGTAACCGCTCTTAACCTTTCTCGGGAAAGGGCGGTTTTTTAAAAAATGCTGATTGGTCCTATGGATGCTCGAATCATTCTATATCCATATTTAACTATATAACCTATATCCAACCATTAAAAGGAGAAAACATTACGCTCTCTAATGCAGAACAGACTGACCATTCCGCAAATATAGAAGAATGACACAAACTTCCCCATTTCATTCAACCGTTCTAAGCCATCATGAATAATTCAGGTATTAGTGTGAGCTTTAGTTCATGTGAAATGTTTGATTTTCCATATTATATTTTGTAGTAAAAAATATATGAAAGGAAGTGACATGTATTGAGTCAAGCAAATATCCCAAATATTACCCCAACTATTAATATAACTAGAGATGATGCAATCAATCTTCTATTAGCCTCGATCGCTATGTAAGAGTTAGGATTAAGTTACATAATCAATGCAGAAGCTGAGAAGATACACTATAGTCTGGGAACCCTCCCAGGGTTAACTATTCCTTCATTCATAAGCACAATCTTACTTGTGAATGACAGTGTTCAAGCCACTATGCGTGGAGCAATCAAGAAAGAAATGCTTCTGGAAAACAAACTTCAAGCCATTTTGCAGTCAACCACTTCCATAGAGCCAACAGGAGCAACAGGAGATACTGGTGCAACAGGAGCAACAGGAGCTACGGGGGTAACAGGCCCAACAGGCCCAGCACCTACGTTTGTAAACGCATTCTTTAACGGTAATATTCAACCTCAGACAATTGCTTCGGGATCAAATATTTTAAATATTACTCCAAACCAATTTACTGCACTTACTTATAACGCAGTAACAAAGTGTTTTCACAATATAAAATGCGGGTTTGTACAACATTAGTGTTGTAATAAATCTTGCAGCTGCCACACTACCAGGAGCAACAATCGGGTTATCGCTAAATAATTCTACAGCATTACTGTGAACGATAAGTACAACTGTGTCCGATAATACTAAAATTTGTTTACATAATATATTACGTTCGGGCATTTCGCTACTTATCGGGACGATGACATAATTATCGTACCGTCCTTGGATATTATCGGGCTCGTCCCCAGGAGTTATGTGTCGCTCCCATTAAATCAATTATTCCCGATAAATGAATTAAACAAACAGTGAATCAGTTTGAAATACAACCGATTTAACTGATTTAACATTATATATTTGGATTAGAGCGATTAATTAGCCTATACACTTTGCGGTTTAAACATATTTTATTTATGTGAATCAATTTCATAATTCCAAAGCCTTATTGCGCTTAAGTTTTTAGAGCATAAAAAAAGGAGTGCCTCCCCAAATCTCGAAGTGTTTAGTACCCCTACCAGACACTGATGAGAAGAAAGGAGCATCTCCCAATGTACAATATTCAACAAGAAAGTCTGTTTTCCTTGCAGGATTTATTAGAAATGTCACCCAAAGATACGTTTGCTTATCTTTTTGAGACGTTAGATATTAATCCATTCTTACGCGTTGTATCTAAAAAGGCATTTTTAGGGGCACCAACTCAGCTCAACTACGTAGCTATGCTGCAATCGTTATTCATTCGAATCGTTGAACGTATTCCAACCATTAAAGATCTGCGGAAACGATTGAAACGAAGTATCGAATTTAGCACGGATTGTGGATTTATGGGTTCTGATCGAATTCCAAGTGAAGCTTCTTACACGCGACTTATCCAGAAACTACTACAATCGGAAGTGTTCCAGCAGTCTCAACAAGACCTAGTCAAGCAAGCGTTTCATGAGGGTTTTATCGATGCTTCCGCGGTAGCTATAGATGCAACTCATGTTGAAGCCAGAGATCGTCAACCCGAGAAAAAGAAGGAAGACAGTCAACCACTAAACACGAAAACGCCAACGAAGAAACGGGGACGCAAGTCCAAGGGTGAGCGAGAACAATGGCTCAAGGAACAGTTGGAACTGGAAGAGAATCGAACGTTATTCGAGAAAAAGGTAGAAACCCAAGCCTCCTACAGCTATGACGAGTTGGTGAAGGAAATCCCGTTAACTCCAGCCTGGGGCGTAAAGAAAAATTCGGAAGGCAAGAATGTATTCTGGTACGGTTTCAAAGCCCATCTTGTCGTCGACTGCAAAAGCCAATATATCCTTGTAGCCTTACTTACATCAGGAAATATGAATGATGGAAAGTTGGCCATTCCCTTACTTAAAGGACTTGCTGAAAAGCATCCTGAACTAGCCATTTCTCAAGTGATCGCGGATGCAGGTTATGATCTCGTACCGATTTATAAGCAAGTCGAGAGCATGGGTGCAAGGGCCCTCATCGATTACAACCGCCGGAATGAACATCAAGAAGATGGCATGGATAAATACTTTCGTCCCGTCTGTAAAGAAGGTCATTCTTATCGATACGATAGTTTTGACCCGAAGTACGAAACGGTCAAATACACACAGCCCAAAGAATGTTCAACCTGCCCTTTTAACGATGGACACTGTCAGAAAGTATTTAAGAAAAAGATCGATGATAACCAAAGAAGATATACGGTTCCAGCACGTGGTAGTGACCGATATAGGGAACAGTACAAAAAAAGAACAGCCGTTGAACGTGTAAATGCCTACTTAAAAGAGTTCTTTCAACTAAATAACATTCGCCATCGTGGCGCATTAGCAAAGGTTGATTTTGAATTCGCCTGTCTGACCTACACGGCATGCAAATTAACAGCTGACCGATTAAATCAATACATTAAAATGAAAAAGTCTACTGCTTAGCACTTTTTTTAAAAATCATAGTATGAATATTCGGTCAGCCTGTCTATAAAGAAAATGATTTATGAAATTGATTCATGTTATAATAAATCTATAATTATGGATGGGAGGGATACCAGTGATCCCCAAAAAAATTAATCGTCAGACTGTAAATGCATTAAAATCTATATTAGACGAGCTCGATATTCATAACCAAAGGGTTACGATAGATTTCTCTAAAGAAATGATTGAAGTAGAAGATGATGACTACTCCATTGACGACCTTTTAGAGGCTGCTGGAACCTTAACTCCAGAAAGAGCAAAGGAACTTTATGATGAAGTTAAGAGGTCACGCGAAGAATGGGATTAACAACTCAAGACTTTTTATTGGATACTAATATTGCAATAGCCTTACTTATGAATGAAACATCTACGATGAATTTTGCACAACAAGCTTTCAACGATAAACGAAAACTATTTTTTCTGTAATCACGGAATGTGAAGTTTATACAGGTTTAAAGCTTGAAGAACAATTACTTGCCAACAAATTATTTAATACTAAGCGTTGTATTGAAGTAACTTCTCTAATTGCAAGAGCAGCCGGAGCAATACGGAAGGAACAATCTTTAAAAGGACGAAAACTTAT
Source organism: Paenibacillus psychroresistens (assembly GCF_009728935.1). GTDB lineage: Bacteria > Bacillota > Bacilli > Paenibacillales > NBRC-103111 > Paenibacillus_AC > Paenibacillus_AC psychroresistens. Next base: position 3,936,177 of record NZ_CP034235.1, read on the forward strand.
AACACCAGATGCTCTTATTATTGCGACTGCTTTAGAATTGAAATTAGTTCTAGTTTCGAGAGACCATGATATGAAATTTATTGAAAATGAATATAATATCGAGTTTATTATTCCATGAAGCAAATAATTTCTGGTAAATAATATTAAATCCTTAAGGTTACGAGCTTCAGACAAAGTATAATCACAACATTGCCCTCCCGAAAAGACAGTTTTTGTAATTTTCTATATCTCCGTACAGGTGCTTGATACATAAATACCATTTGTCACAATTAAAACCATTTGATATAAATTTATAGAGGGCATAAAGAACATGAAAGGAAGGTTTTCTATGAGAAAAGTATTCGCTGGTATGACCATGTCTTTGGACGGCTTTATCAATGACGGTAACGGAAGCGCAGAAAAACTTAGCCCAGATGTTACTGCGTCCGATAATACTAAAAGTCTTTAGATTTATAACCAGAGGTATTTTCAAATAAGGAGCCATATTATGATTAAAAAATTTATGAACTTGTTTAAAGTGAAAGAAGAAGTTCCCAAACTGTCAATACCAAAAAAAAATCAAAAGAAAAAGGTAAAACCCACTCGTATAGGTGAGTTAGGGGAATATAAGATAAACATACAGTTAGATCAGCTTCCAAAGGATTGTACATACTTAAGTGATATCATGATAAAAAATTCTAAATCCAAAACAGGATACTCGCAAATCGACCATATCGTAATTTCACCTTATGTATCTTTGTTATTGAAACGAAAAATTATAACGATTAGGTATGAGACCTGAGTTAACAGGAAAGGGCAATGGATCTACATTTTTCACAAGTATTTTTCACTTTCTTAATAAAACTTACGGAGAGATCGCTCTTAGATTAACTGTGGCAAAGTTTTATCAAAGAGCTATAAACCTTTACGAAAAGCACCGATTCCACAAGGAATTCGAATTTTTAAAAGGATCTAGCATATTTGTCGTAATGATAATGAATGATGTTCATTGAACTAACGGATACTATAGTTGAGGGGCTTACTTATGCATCACAATTAACAAAACTAATATTAAAAGTGGGGGAATGTATATGGAGAATTATAGATTGTTTTCAATTTGGTTAAATCAGATTTTAGAGCTAGACATCCCTCTAGGTATAAATGCATTCAATTTCACCTTATAGGTATAAATGCATTCAATTTCACCTTATATGAAGGGTCAGATGATACATACGATATACAATTAATAGGTTCAGATGAATTCGATGAGAATGACTCAGATTGGGCTTGTACCGACTATTTGAATTTGGAAGAAAATATTTGCTCTATAAAAAGAACAGAAGATATTCAAGAATGGGAACAAGGTTTAAAGTACATTACAATGTTAGTAGAACGTTATCTTAAAGAAGGAGAGTATGTAAACGTCCTCAAAAGTGCATCTGCTATTGGAATTGGATTTGTAGACGGGGATATTGATATTCTATTTTGTGCTTAATTAACGGGTGCTAGATTTTCGTTTTTATTTTTACGTTTAATCCTTATTTTGGGTACGTTCTAACAATAATCAAATTCTGTACAAGAATATGATTCGTCAAAATCGATTTCTGATATTCCGCAATAAGGTATGTTTGGGTAGGGAACAAACCGGCATATAACAATGCTGTGCGCTACAACAATTATTTTTTTATAACTGCTATAACGTAAAAGAGCTTTTTTAGCACGTTTGAATACATTTTCAAAATCTTCAAACTTCATCTCACTATTCTCCGGACACACCCCTTTGTATTTTGTGCATAATTCTTCTGCTATCAGAGCTTCTTCAATAGATTTAAATTGAAAAGATAAATCTGGCATCCATTCATGTAAATCCAATTCAATTTTTATGCCCAACTGTCTGTTTTTGGATATAATAGCCGCTGTTTGCAAAGCGCGTGTATATGGAGAAGAAATAATAATTTCGGAATTGTCTAATCTATTATCAAAAGAAGCTTTTTCGGCAATTGAAATGCCTTCTTCAGTTAATTGAGCTAAGTCTATTCCGTGTCCTATATATTTTCTTTCCAAAACAAATGAGTAATCCGGTTTGCTGTGCCTCATAAATACTATTTTTTGCATAACACTACCTCGCTTAATATATAACTATTTATGTCTAAATAAAAAATAAAGCCGGTACAATTATGTACCGGTTAAACCCTTGCCCATATGCTAAAAGGACAACCCTAAAAATGCCATGAATACATAATAGTATATAAAAAAATTCAACATAAGTCTATTACTTTTCTGGTATAAGTTGTATGTTTATTCATGCGACCGCGGCGCAAAAACGATTTGTGAAGGGAGAAAACCTGCATGATTACGCTCCGAAAAATCACACTGGAAAACCGGCGTGCCATATTTAATTTGGAAGTGTCAGAAGAACAACGACGTTTCGTTGCTTCCAATCTGTCAAGCATGGCTTCGTGTTATGTCCTTGCAACCAATGGAGGACATCCATTTCCTTTTGCCATTTACTCGGATGGGCAACCCGTCGGTTTTGTTATGCTGGCCTATGGAATCACCGGATACGAGTTCCCGTCAATCGCATACGACAGCTATTGCATCATGCGACTGATGATTGACAAGCAGCACCAGAACAGGGGTTACGGTAAGGAAGCCATGAAAAAAATCTTGGGATTTATTCGGACCTTTCCAGCTGGACCTGCACATTACTGCTGGATTTCTTATAAGAAAGATAACTTGCACGCCAAAAAGCTTTATGAGAACTTCGGATTCCGTGACAACGGCGAAATCGTAGAAGATGAGTTAATCACCATATCGCCACTATGAATTTATCTAAAGGGGAAATTCCGAATGGGAGATTATTATTGGGACAGCAAAATCGATTATTTAAGTAAGACCAGATGGTTATATTACAATGATGATTACTTGAATTTCCTTGTTAAAAGTGTCTGGAAAATGAATTCACCTGTTCGAATCATCGATTTTGGTTGTGGCTACGGATATTTAGGTACCAAGCTTATGCCGCTGCTACCTGATGGCTCCACGTATACAGGTGTAGATGCTGGAGCCAAATTAATTGGTCATGCAAAGGAAGTATTTCAACATGCTCCATTTAAAGCACAATTTTACCTTGGGGACATTCAGGAAATAGCTTTAGAACGAAAGTATGACGTTGCAGTTTGTCATGCATTTTTATTGCATGTGGCAAATCCAAAGGAAATTCTTCAAAAGATGATAGATTGTTTGGTCGATGGAGGCAGGATAATATGTTTTGAACCTCACTGGATCTCAAATATGGCAAGCTATAATCTTGATGGGTACTTCCTATCTGATGTGGTGCAGTTAGGTTTTCTCCAGGAGTTATTTGAAAGAGATGCATTGCGCAGTGGGAAGGATGGGAATATCGGGATAAAAGTGCCCGTATATTTAAGCCAGCTAGGGGTAAGGGAAATCGAGTGTAGGGTCAGTGATAAGGTGAATTTTTTAGATCCCAACTCGGATGCTGCAAAGAAGGGAGTGCTATTCAACTCGTTAAAGGAAGATGGCTTTGGAGCAGATACTGGAGAAGAATTGCAGTTTATCACTGGATTAGTGAACCGTGGTGCTTCTGTTGAAGAAGCACAGAAACAGTACAAGCTAGAATCGTTTTTGTCAAAAGTATTTAATAACGAGGCGGTTCTAACTTGTGCCCCGAATATGAAGATAACCAGTGGAATTATCGAACGATAAATTACGCTAACTTACCCTGATAGAGTAATGACAGCAGGCTGCCGATATATCGGCAGCTTACTCAGCTAACTGGCAGTTTAATGCAAAAAAGGTATTACTAAATTCATATTGAAATTGTATTACAGGAAATTATGAACTCCAACAGAGTGTAGGAGGTATAATGTGTCACATAACTTAGCAAGTGGAATTGTTATTGTTGAAAATGAGAAGATACTTTTGGTTAAAGATAAGCATGGATGGACTTTACCTAAGGGTTCCATTGAGAAGGGTGAATCATTTAAAGAAACAGCGCTCAGAGAAGGAAATGAAGAAACAGGGTTTGATTTTCTTATTGATGGAGTTGCTTTTATTACAGAGTATAAAACTAGAGAATACGGCCAATATTTACAAGTTTATTATAGTGGTAATATTCTCTCGAAAACGAACAATATTGACCCAGATGATGTAATCGAGATAAAATTTGTACCTATTATTGAAGTTAGAGAATATATCAAGTTTCGTGCCTGGATCATCCCTTTAGAATATTGGTTAGAACAAAAAAAATTAAGATACCATAGTTTCGACTTAGATGTTGAGGGGTTTGAAATATAAGCTCCTCAACTAACGAATTCGATAACGGAGGAGCTTGATATACAGCAGCTCCTCTTTTCCATTGAAGTAATGGGCAGTATACCTAGCTAAAGAGGCACGGGAAATCTTAATAATTAGGATTTTGGATTCCTGATTATGGTAAAATGAATTTATTCCAATTTTAGTTACATGGAGGTAAACCATGGGATATTACTTTCGAGGCATGATTAGTACAGATAACATTGTAAATATTTCCAGAGATAAATATAAGAACTTAAATATTATCAATTTATATAATAATTTGGTGATAATCCCCCTAACTGATGAGTTATTTGATGAAGTAAATGAAAACAGAAGCGTATCTATAAAGAACTATAAATACTTTACTGATAGAATAGGACTGTTCTGCTCGAATATTTCGATGATTAGTAAGATTGCTTATGTCGAAGCTGAATATTTTGGTGGTATAGGTTCTCAAAACGGAATTGTTTGGGATAAGGAAAAAGTATTTTTTGAGGAAACACTTAGCGATAACGCAATCAATAAAGCATTAGAGATATTAGGAATAAAGAAATCAAAAGATAAAGATGAGTTTGATACTGTCGGTTTTGGTAGACATAGAAACGTTGATGACTGGATTACAGTAAACAATCGATATTCCACTAACGGGCACGATAGCGTTGGAGTTTGCTCTGCAGCGGCTCCTCTTTTCTACTGAAGTAACGTAGAAGATTAGTTCAATACCGAAAGGGCTGCTGAGAAGCAATCCTTTGCTACGCTAACAGGCAGGATAGTTTAGTTATATTGGTTCTACTCTGGTCGAAATACTCAAGCGAAGTCCTTGATATTACTGAATTTTTCTTCATGATCGAACACGAATTAACGCCGATTAACATCACGTTATAACGTTCCGCCTTTTTTACATTCGATTCTGATATATCTCAATTGCCCTGAATACATATAAAACCGCCGAATCCCTTGTATATCAAGGCTACCTTACATTCTGTTGTAAAATAAACTTCCCTTTGTTTTGAACCTTTACCATTTACGAAGACCGAGCAACTTCCCAGAACTTCACCCACACGGCACCAAGTACAATACAAAAATTCTAGAAGTGCATGCGGCTTTTATATGCTCTAATCCATTTATGGTACGGTTCACCGTATCACTTTCCAACTAAACGAAAAAGTATTTGAAATAAAAATAGTCTGTTAGTTAAAAGGCACTCCAAATTGAGTGCCTTTATCGACTATTATACATTTTCATAATAAATATGAAGTATATATAAATTTATTTGTTATTGTTTTTCTGTGCATTGTTATAATATGGGATATTTGACTTAAAAAGATACAATCTCTGACATTTCGCTGCAACTTTGTTCCCATTCATCTAAAAGAATACTATAATGTTGTTCATTTTCCCACTCTCCGTTTTTAAATCTAACCCTTCTAAATTCTCCTTCTTTGGTCATTCCAACTTTTTTCATAATTTTTTCTGATTGAAGATTATTAGAATTACATCTTGCTGCTACTCTATGTAAATTGATATGTTTGAAACAGATTTCAGATAGTAAATTAGAAATCTCAGTGGCGTAACCATTACCCCAAAAACTTGGTATTAGGAAGTAACCGATTTCACCACAACCACCTAAATTATTTTTATTATGAATCTCGATATCTGCAAAGCCGATAAAACTGTCATCAGAAGTTAAAAAAACTGCAAATTCATAAGCATTTCGATTTTCAATAGTAATATTATTTTTCAATACTTTCTTAAAATATGGAAGTATATCTTCTTCACAATTAAATTTTTCTATCAAGGCATACCGCATTACTTGTTCATTCGAAAATACTGAATAAAATAAGTGAAAATCATTTTCTGTGAATTCCCTGTAATTAAGTCGTTCACTTCTATATATCATAAACTAACCTCCTAAATTAACATATACATTAACTCGTCCTATATATTTGATGCAAACTATATCTTTCTTCAGTATATCAAACTAATATAAATTTGCATTTATAATAACACAGTAAGTAATCTTTCGAAATAGTATCTTTGGTCAATAACGGAACAAAGAATCAATACGGTCATTACGCTACGGGCAGGATAGTTGAATGATTTCGCGAATAACTTAAGTCATGACGAATTTACGAAGTTCGCAAAAAGACGTTAGCCGAAAGAAGTTCTTAGTTTAGGAGGATCTATATGATATTAGAAAAAGTTATAAATAGAATTGTAATACAAAGTGAATATAAGGATTTTGTTGATAAGTATATAGATAATATACTTACCGAATTTAAAGGTAAGATTCATAGCATTTATATGTGTGGCTCGATTCCAAAAGGAACTGCTAAACCTTTTAAGTCAGATGCAGATTTTACTATTGTATGTGTAAATCCCAAAGATATTGATTACGAAAGATTGTCAAATATTAAAGACAGGCTTTTGGAAGAATATCCAGTAGTAACTAAGATTGATACGATAATTTGCTCGATTGACGATGTATTAAGTAAACCAAATGAGTGGGGTTTTTGGGTAAAGATAATTTGTGTTTGCATATATGGTTATGACGTTGGTGAAAAAGTACCACCGATAATTATTTCTCCAGAGTTCATTTTAGACTTAAATACAGAGACCAAGGAGGAAGTAGATCGTATACATAGTTTACTTTCTAATGCTAGTGATAACACAATGAAAACTAGATATATTAAAGGTTACTCTAAGAGATTAATTCGTGCATTATACTCTTTGGTTTTAGAAGATACAGGTGTATGGCAAGATGACATTATTAAGATGAAGAATGCCATATTAAACTATTGTGAGATTGACTCCGCTTTAGTTGATTATCTGTATGCTTGTTACTTGGATAGTAATGTACTTGTTGAAGAGTTTCTGGGAATTGCAGATGAAGTATATAGCTATTTTGAGAACGCCTTAAATGCAATGGCTGCTTCCAGAACTTCCTTCGGCTAACACCATATTGACGCTCCGGGTCACTCTGAGAAGCGAGTGACCACATCCAGCCCCCTAAGCCCGTCGGGACGTCACTGCATTAGGTGTTCGGCAAGCCTCGCAACTATAAGCAGCGACTCTAATTAAAACATAAGACTATTGAGCTAACGGGAACTTTAGTTCAACAAATCATATAGCAGTTTGCCCCCGGCAACTGCTCCTTCTGTCGTAAATACCTATCCACAGGGTCGGTCGCCCCGCACCTGGTTTATCTTATACAATAGAAGGAATGCCTGTAAGTGATGAAGAGATCACAGAATGGCTGATGGAATTTATAGCGGGTGAGGGAGCTGCCTATGGCTACCGCAAGCTCACCGTGCTTCTTAAAAGACGCCACAAACTTGTGATTAATAAGAAGAAAGTCTATAGGCTATGCAAGCGTATGAACGTACTACGTCCGCAGCGTAAGCTGAAAAATAAACATCCAAGAAGACTGGTTAACAACCGTTTAATCACCGGCTCTAATCAATTGTGGGAAACGGATATCAAGTATGGTTGGATTGCTGGCGAGCACCGTTTCTTCTTCATAATGAGCATTATAGACGTGTTTGATCGTGCTATTATTTCGTATCATCTTGGCTTAACCTGTGAGGCTAAACACCTGGTTCAGATCACTCAGGAGGCCCTTATGAAGCGGCAATTATTTGGTAAGCCAATGGAAGAGAAACCTTTTATACGCTCCGATAATGGTCCACAATTCATCAGCAACCTGTTTGAAAATGCTTGCGATGACTTTCAATTGATTCATGAGCGAATTCCACCTAGAACACCAAATAAGAATGCTCACATTGAATCATTCCACTCTATCTTGGAAGCTGAATGTTATCAACGCCATGAATTTGAAACGTATCCACAGGTCTATGAGATCGTTTCCCAATTCATAAAAGATTACAATCAACAACGGATTCATGGGAGTATTTATGACCTATCACCCTATGAATATATCGAAGCATTAAAGAATAATCTCGTACAGCCTAAACATATTAAGGTGTAAAACGTGAAACATGGAGCAAATAAGAGCAATATCTAGCAATTCTATGAGATCATTTCGTTAAGAGGTGTAGCGTCCAGCATAAGGGTGTTCAGCCGCTTCTATTGGTGGATATTTTGGTACAAGTTATTCATTTGAAGTCAACTTTGATTACGGAAAGACAATTTGGGAAGCAAGAGAAGAGGGTGTTTTGGAACCAGGATTAACTCTACAAATGGACAATAGGGATATTAATGCATTCAGAGAAGCTCTAAGTAAGTGCGGCATTTTAGAATGGGACAAAGAGTATATCGATCCTGATACGATTGATGGAACACAATGGAGTCTGGACATCGAATTAGAAGATAGATCAATACATATCCATGGCAGCAATGCTTATCCAAAAGAATGGAAAAGATTCTGCAAAGTTATTCAAGTATTGACTGGTAAGCCGTTTTCTTAAGCAAAAGCAATGGAGGGTCTTGAAAATCAGAAAACTAGCAGTAAATAAAAATAATTGTAGTAAATAGGCATGAGCTACTTTTTTAAATTAACTTTGGTATTATCTTCATTTTATTGACTTTATAACATATGTACAAAATCCGAATTTTGTGTATATGTGTACTGTAAAGCAATCCTACCTGTTCGTAAAGAGGAATTTCCGGGTGCGTATCAAGATCCAGATACTGTGTAATTTATTTGTTTTGTACTGATACATAACTGTTAGTTCAAAATGGAATTATTAAAATTGAATGAGACTGTTTAATAAAAAAAAATAATAACCATAGGTTTAATTATTAATAAATTGGCTATAATGAGAGTATAGTAATATAAAATTTGCACCGGTAATTAATGAAACTGATTATTATAAGATCGTAAATTTTTATGAATTTTCTTTAATATAATACCTACTTATAAACTCATTCATATTAAACTTAACACTGTTTTTTATTGAATAGAATAATCGAAATTCATTTTTATGTCTTTCTCATTCGATTTCATTCAATAGTAAGTATAAGACCTTACAAAACCATTAGTTTAAAATTGCACAATACTTTCAATGACTGTTGAAATTGATACCTAAAATCACCTATAAATCTGAGGTCTAAACTCAATTAGATAAAACTTGACGAATCTACTTATGTAGATCGTCTTTTTCTATTTTCGAAACAAAGACAATCAAATATTAACAGGCTTTTATATACCCACATGTCCGCGGACAATTAATAAACGGAGCTGCTAATGTAACTTTTTTTTTTGTAAAGTTAGTACGAAATGAGACTTCGTTGTTTATCGGCCCAAGTTTGTTTATTCGGACATTTACAAAATATGTATAATTCAGTGCCCAGTAAAAAACTTCGATATTTGTTTACATAATATATATTATCGGACTCAAATGGTGAATTTAACTTTAACACCCTTTTAAACCATTTAATTACAAAATACTATTTATTACCTTTTAATCTTCTTTTATATAAATATGTATATACTTCCTCTTTCTATTGGTGACTCACAAATGTTAATTATATATCATCTAGTGTTCTTAAAAACTTTTATTGAAAGCTCGAAATGTGTGTTCAGTTAGATCAAACACGATCTCATTCAAAAAACCGAAATTTGATTTAATAGTGTCTATTGTCATAAATGTCTGACGCTACAATCAATTTATATAGTTTCAGCTTATAAATAACCGACTATAAGCTTACGCTGTTGCTATACTAATCATTATATATCTATACATATAATTAATGTTATTAACAATAAATTCATTATATATCCAATCCCGTGCTTGATCCACCATATTAAGCTTGGTAATTAAGCCGAAATTCTAATAAATCATTTACTATTTAATTGCATAATAAATGCTCATATAGTCATGTAAATACAGATTTTTGTAACACAAATGTGAGCACATAAAAATAAAAAAGCTTGATTTCTCAAGCTTTTCACGAAATATTTATGTCCCCAGATTTGTGTCGCTGGATAACCAATAAAATATTACCACTCTAAATATATTAAACCTATGAATTCATTGACATCTTAATTATTGATTGTTAAAGATAATTCTACGGGTTTGCCCCGCGGCTTCCTTATCACCAATCGGAATCGCTTATTGTTGACTTGCCAAGTAATTGTCAAGTTGCTCGAACGTGCCTTCGAACCCTTGAGCAACCATCGGCGACATCGCATCAAATGCAGCTTGCTCCTCATCGGATGCATTGAGCGGGCCGCCTTGCAGCGTCAGCACAGTTTTTCCTTCGCGCTCTTCAAGTGTCAGGATGTTAAGAATTTCAAGCGGCCAGTTAGGATTAAACGGTGCGCGGACAGTGTTTCCTGTCTCATCAGAGAACGATTGCACCCAAACGAGTTTCTCTGGCGGTTGGACTTCTTGGTAAACGAACTTGCCCCACATCTTGTGCTGCCCGTCTGGAGACTTCTGGCATCCGAGAAACATGCCACCTGACCGGACGTCCATCTTTGTCACTTCCAGCGAAAAGCCCTTGGGACCCCACCAGTTGCCAAAGTGCTTGGGTTCCGTCCACACCTGATACACAAGTTCGCGTGGCGCATTGAACTCACGTCTTAATAAAAGACCTTGTTGACTACTCATTCAAATTCCTCCTTGGATTTTTATGAATCTCTGACCATATTTAAGTTAATCGGAAAGGCGATCGAACCGTTTTCGCCCACGAATTGATTCCAGCTACAGTGTGCTGGAGGCTTGCTTCAGAAGTCCGGACAGCATGGCAAGATCCGGCGTGTCGCCTTCCCGCATTTTGATCCATTTCCGTTCGGCAGGTCCATCAAACCCTTTCGGAAAGTCGATGCCGTTCGCATTCATGACCATAAATGCAATGGCATCTTTGGAAGGTGAAATGACTGCTGCATAATGCCCATTTTTCAGAAAATGCGGCTTCTTGTACTGAATGCGTTCTTCGGCTTCCGGAATCGTCTCATGGACCATGTCCCGCAAGGTCGAACTGATGTCGGTCTGCCATTTGGGCAGGTTTTCGATATAGGCTGTAACTTCCTGATTCATACTTCTTTTCCCTCCAAATTGGATAGTATATTGCTTGTGTTTAAATATACCATTATGAGTATATTCCCGTCAAGGAATGTTGTAATTGATTCTTTTCACAGGAAAAGACAAGATGCTTTTGCCGGAAAACTTCCACTTGCTACCCATAACTCCGAACCGTCTCACGACGTGTTTGCTTGTAGCCTCTTTATTCGGCGTGCCTGCGTTGATCAGCCTTTTGCGTTCTCCTCCCTCATCATCTACGCGCGGTAGTCGGGTGGCGTGCCATCGGCGATCGCAGCTATTCCCGCGGTTCTGCGGCTATTTAATCATTCGTACTGATCAAAGTATTAGAATTTAAATAGATTTTTTTTCAATTACTTTTTTAAAAGAATTTAATTAATACGGTTAAATATATCCAATAAATAACCGAGGAAGCAAAGATTGATACAAAATTTTTTAACTTATTTTAGCAACAATAGAATCATTACCATTCATTCGACGTTGTTCAACATTGCAGAAACTTTCAACTCATTTTCTTTTGCATTAGTTAATGTGATTAAACATTAACTTTAGAACAGTGTGAAAACAATGCACCCGAATTCCCAAGGTACTATTATTGTTTTTATGTAATGGAGGAACATCTTCGGAAACTCACTTACTCAGCAAATCGCTATGTTCAACTACTAGCCCCTTGAGCAGCCCAAAGCGCATATTTCCGGGCTGCGAGGCACCGAAAGGAGTAAGGTATGAAGAGGCAGAGATACTCTCCTAGCCTATCTGATGGTATGTTGGGATGAATTTGTGACCACCTCCTCTCTTAAACTTTTTTAATTCTTGCACCACAACCAACTATCATTTGTTTTAAAAACATTACACAAAAAAAGACCCTCCTAAAGAGAGTCTAGATAGATTTCCTCTAAGTTGACATCAAAGTAATAACAAGTAATTCAAAAAGTACTAACGGAAGAATTACATTATTATACTGATATTGCTGATATAACTGATTAAATAATGGTCGTTGATAAGGAGGTTGGGCTACGCATAGATATAATAAACTACCTTCAATATTTACAATAATACCATCATAAGTCTGACCATCTAACATTTGAACTCTTACGGGTTGGTTAATATATGGCCTTGTTACTGTATGCAATTGATCTCTAATAGATTTTAAAGCTTGCACAGTGTTTGGGGTAGCCTGATATAAAACTTGTTGTTGGGCTGGATTTACACTCATTAAATATTCCTCCACATAATAAATTTTACTTTACCATATGCTGATGCCTATAGAATGGTTCGTTTTATAGAAACGGATGTGGGTGCGAATTAAGTTGTTCAGACGTTAGTGGTTGTTGCATATACCCAAGTTCCACTGGTATGCGAAATACTCTCTCTAGCCCTAGAACTCGAGTAAGTTGATGTCCAAACGTCATCGGCAGCATCCCAGGAATCAGTACTTTTACACAATAGAGCCCATTTTTCAAAGTTTCTGGTGATGTCTGATCTACTACAATTACATTGAGATTCAAATTGCGGAATACTTGAAGAATGTCCTTCAAATCATCGGTCAAATCCAGATGATTTGTTTTTATCTTGAATTCCTCCTCAAAAGTTCGTAACGGAAGTTGTTTATCCAATAAAAATTGCAGTCTTTCTTCCGCTTCCGGCAAGCTGTACAACATTAAATGATCCTCCATTTGCTGGACCAAAAACGGATCATGCAGCATTTGTGCAAATTCATCAAGGCCTGCTTCAAATCTTTCATGCCTCACTAACATCATGCCGGCTAATTCGTGAATCGCACTTTTTGCGGCACGTACGGGATCTAAATGAGCTCCTGCCGTACAAAAAAGATTCATTTTTCCCGGATTTCTGCTTTTCGCCAACGCCCATATACTTGGAATTCCATTCTCCATCGTGATGTTAAACAAATACACCTCATAATCGGTGATCGCCTGCAACCTTTCCACCATCAACTGTAGTTCCAGATTGTTAGAAGAATAAGGATTCAATCGTGGGACTGGCAGCTTAGCATACCAAGTCATCAGGAACGCATCGCGTTCCACCACTTCCATAATCCCATGGAAAATTGCTTCCTCTAGACTCCCCCCAATTGCACATCCGTTGGAGCCTTCTTGGACAAAACTATCCCCATAATTTGAACTGTAATAAGCAAGATTCTCTGGAACAAGGATGGGACACTCTTGAAAAAAAGAATAGCCCCAAACCCAATCCATTGGACGGTCAGGATCAAAAGGCTCGAATGGGAAATCAGGCAATGCGTACTGTTCCTTCGTATATAATCCTGTCTTGACTGGATCGAGTGCTTGTTCTTTAAGATTGTTAAAGCTGTCGCAGATCACAGTTCGTTTGCTATGAGGAAACTGACCGCAATACCGCTCCAATCCTTCCAATATAGCAGTCAATTCGCTTTCAGAATAAGAATGGCTTCGTCCACCTGTCACCTCATCCTCTGTCATAAACAAAGGCAGATTCACATTAACTCCTGAAAACGGTGACGTGAGGTCTTGCATTTTGGCATTAAGAAGGCCGGTTCTCGAATCCAGATAGTGTTTGAGCATAACTTCCTTAAGGTGTTCTAATGAACGACAGCGATAACTTTCCTGACTTATCTTAGGGCTCGACTCCAATGAAATCTGGGCAGCCGTCCATGAATCATCTGTCATTTGTCCGCATATGGAGCAAAAGGGATCAGGCAAAAAGAAATGGAGCGAGCTCTTCAACGTTTTCAGGTTAATTAAATACATGTGTTCTATAGTTTGTGCTCTTTTGTCCTCCATCACTCTATGCGTCTCAGCTAAAACCAAGTGAGCTACATGCCAAATTCCGGAATGCGATATTCTTGTATCATTGAGATTTTCCTGTGATTCCTGAAACTCATTTTGAAAGTCCGCTAGAACTTTGGTGTTGTTTCTTGCTCTAAGATGCCGGTTATCTGCACACAGCGAACACCCTGGTATGTTCGGATGAACCATAGGCCCGACCACGCCCTCGTCAAATGAAACAAAACCTCGCAGCCAAGGGATACCAACAGCTCGCAGCTCCTCTTCAGCTTTAAGATACATGGATGAATCCTGATTATCATTTAGCATTAAAACCAATTCACTCGCTTTAGGTACACCTGCTGTAAAATCAGTTTGACGAAACACATCATAGTGCTCAGATAGTTCTCCACACACGAAATCAGCCAACATTCCATCTCCGACAACTGCAATGACAGCACTCACTAGCATACATCCTCTCGAAGCAGCATTCCAAATACTTTTACTGGCTCATTTTTCAAAAACGGTTCCAGTTCTAGATCGAATACATAAAGATGTTTGTTGTTTAACGCCAAGATTGACAGGGAAGTCTGCAGAACTTCCGATTGAGCTGTTGTGTTCTTGAAAGAACGAATTACGAGATTGAGCGGCGTCACTTTTTCTATATCTACCAAGGAATCCTTAATCCCCTGTGGGGCGAAGCAAACTGTTTGGTTTTGTACCTGTCGCAGTGCTTGTTTCATTGCATTTCGTAGCGCGATCGTCATATTTAGTCCTACACAACTATACCAATATCCACCAGAACCTACATATAGCACCGGAAAACCGAAAACATTCTCACCCAAGCCAATCTTCGGTGTTGCCTGCATCTTACTCAGAGCATTCCAATAATACTCGCATTGTTTATCTTCTATTGCATCAAGCTGCACTTGTTTAAGAGAATGAGTTTGATTCGAATGCCGCTTAATCAGTTCTTCATTCAAACACTTTTGCAACCCCCGGCATACGCCTTCGGCAAATGTTTCGCCTGCACCGAAAGCTACGAATTCCTGAGGCTTTATCATCCCAGGCACTATTTTCTGATTGTAATGAAGCGACGTTACAAGTAAGCGGGTCATTCGTGAGATATACGCTTCAACTCCAACCAGACCCGCTTCCCTGCGAGCTTCCTTGTGGGTGAATTCGGAACATACAATGTCATTCATAAGATCGGCTGGTCCCTCTGATAGGAGGTCTGCTACCTGAACACGGCACTGAGAGAGCGGAAGCTGCGTCAAATCCCCTTCTTCCCAAATTTGAAAAATTCCTGATACTGCCGATGTCATTTGGTAAAAGAACTGAAGCAATACATCCGGATCACTGTTACCTGCATCCTGCTCTACCCGTTGATTGATATCCAACACCCATTTAGCTGACACACGCTCGTTTACTAGTGGATGAGGTACAAAGAAATGCACATCCCCTTCCAAAGTATCCATATCAAGTAGAAAAAAATTATGTTTAAGTTCGGATTCGGTTGCTCTCATAACCGCTTTTAACAGCTCAAATACGATTATATTC
This sequence comes from Paenibacillus psychroresistens, assembly GCF_009728935.1. Taxonomy (GTDB): domain Bacteria; phylum Bacillota; class Bacilli; order Paenibacillales; family NBRC-103111; genus Paenibacillus_AC; species Paenibacillus_AC psychroresistens. Next base: position 3,951,805 of record NZ_CP034235.1, read on the forward strand.
GCCAATAGCGCCCCAGCAGCGGAAGAAAAAGCAGACAACTGCATTTTTTTGTAAAGCGCTGTTCTGTGTATACGACGCCACGATGACTCCCAACATCCTTCTACACCGGGTTTTACCATTGGTCCGACAAGACCAGACTGTCCTATGCATATGGCAGAGATGAACATTTTCTTCTCCTCCCTGCAGATAGTATGAATAGACCGCAGTTCCTTGATATCTCCTTCCTGCGAGACATATAAGATGGTTTGAAATGGCTTTATGACCTCATGCAAATATTCCGCTTTATCCTTCTGGAAGGGAATTTCTTCTATTGATGTTTCAGGGTCGGTTCGATAAAATTGTTCGACCAATTTCGCTAACCGTTGCCGATCAGTTAGAACGGAGTCCGTAATCAGCACATGGAACTTGCATAATCCAGATTCTAGTAACGATGCAATCAGTGAGAGCAAAAAAGGACCGCAGCCAACAGCCAATACCTTATGATCTTGATTCACAATTCGTCCTCCGATAAACAGTAATATTTCATCATTCTTTAGTTGATGTTAAACACTCAATAATTATTATAAATATGTAAGAAATTGTACTTTCATTACGCTTTCCCAAACATGCAAAACACTATAAATAAAAGTAAAAAGACTTCCCCCTCTGTAATATCAGAATGGGGACAGCCTCTTTTGAAATAATTATGAATTCCATATACTTGTAACTGTTGTTATGACATAGTTCCTGCCTCTACAATTCCCTTGAGTTCTTAAACAAAGAATCCAGCAGATAGGATAATAACTAGAAGAATATACAGAACCAAAATAGCTGCTGTACTAGTGCCCAAACCCAAACCACCACAGCTTCCTGCAACAACACCCATAGTTTACACCTCCAAGCGTTCAGTATATTTTTATTGTATGTTTGATTTGTTAAAAATCTTGGGTGTATGCATATTTTTTTGTGTCTAATTTATTTTTGAAAATTAAATATGGCCATATATTTTTATATGGGCATTGCACCCTATCATTTTCCCCAGGTCTTACATAAGTTAAATGAAAAATCAAACTGGGGGAATTTAAGTGAGTTATTTGAAAATGTTGTCACAATTCGGTGCTAGCAGCGCACATCCCGGTGGATTTTCTGCTACTTTAGAGCAACTCCAACATTTTAATATTTCAAAAGAGAGTAACATTTTAGAGGTAGGCTGTGGCACTGGACGAACCTCTTGTTTTCTATCTAAGAATGGATATCAGATAACAGCAATCGATATTGATACGGATATGCTCAAAAAGGCAAAAAAAAGAGCAGAAGCCCAAGAACTGAATATAAATTTTGTAGAGGCTGATGTTTGTTGCTTGCCATTCAAAGATAATCAATTTGATGTCATCTTAGCTGAATCTGTTACAAATTTTGCTGATTATCACACAGCACTTTCCGAATATTATCGTGTGTTGAAATCTGGGGGAACTTTATATGACCGAGAAATAGTCGAAGTAATACCTATTCCTTCCGACTTGAGACCTCCATTGTTTGATTTCTTTGCATTTAGACAACTTGCTTCGCTTGATCAATGGAAGTCATTACTTAACAGCATTAAATATAATCATGTATCCAGCTGGGATTATTCATTACTTGTATTGGATAATAGGGATCAAGTAAACCATCCGGACGAATTCCAGTATCCAGATAGTCATATTTTCACAAATTTTCAAGCTCTTCAAACTTCATTTGAGTACATCGATTTTATTAATACTTATAAAGAATACTTAGGTTCTGTTGTTTTAATTGGTTCAAAGCCATAAAGATTAGGTTGAGATCGTCTTGGAAAACTAAGAAAAATATCATTTAAACGTAAGTGCAAATCGTTCCCAATTTCAAATAACTTCATATGATGTGATATGTGAGCTCCATCCACCGACTCTCATATTTCTTCCCATTCTTCAATCCGAATTAGACGGTTGCGTTCATTGCTCCGTCTATTTTCATTTATCTCACTAATTGGTTCAATCTCTATTCTAGCATCAAATATTTATTGACATATAGTTCTTTCCTTCAACAAAACCAAGAATTTCATACAACGGTTTAGCCATATCAGACGAATGTAGCAGAATTTTTCTAATTCCTTGTGTCTTTAAATCGTCTATTGCTTCACTAACAAGTTTGGATACTATACCTTGACGACGGTAATTTGGGATTGTGAAAACATTAGCCATATAGGCAACCAATCCAGAAGGATTTTCAAATCGTGGTGCAAATCTACATAAGCAAAAACATACTGTTGATACAACCACTCCGTCATCATCAGCAACCCATACAACGAGTGACTTGTCTGATAATGAGGAAACAAAGTACTTTCTAAATGTTTCATCCATACTACTGTTGTCCTCATGACATAGCAATATCTTACGAAATTTAATTAACTGCGGGATATCGGTTGTAATAGCTTTTCGAAACAGCATGATTGACTTCCTTGCTGTATTGATTTTGAAAAAGAAAATCATAGGTTTCATTTCTGTTACATAGGTTTTCATGGGTATCAAAAGCAACCATCACTCCATCTTTTAAAACCATCACCTTGTCGCAGTCCAAAATAGTAGATAAACGGTGAGCAATGGAAATCATGGTTTTCCCCGCTGAAAGGCTCTTGAGTTCTGTAATTATGTCATTCTCATTTTCGTTATCAAGCGCGCTTGTACTTTCGTCAAAAATGATGATGTCCCAATCCTGTAAAAAAGCACGGGCAATAGATAAGCGCTGTTTCTGGCCACCTGAAAGTTTTACACCTTTTTCTCCGATTATCGTATCCAATATATTCGGCAATGTTTCAATGAAATCATAAATACTCGCTCTGTGGCAGCACTCTATCAGTTCCGCATCGGTTGCGTCAGCTTTTGCCAGGAATAGGTTTTCTCTGATCGTCATATTGAAAAGAACGGGTTCCTGCGCAACTATACTCACTTTTTCTGGCACACTCTCGCTGTTTACAGTATTTATATCAATGCCGCCAATGCGGACAGTACCACCTTGCGGTTTAATCTGTGCTGTCAACAGTTTAGCGAGTGTAGACTTGCCGCTGCCGCTTTCTCCTACGATTGCCAGGTGCTCGCCCTTACTCACAGTGAACGAAATATCGTCAAGAACCAATGAATCTTTTCCCTCATAGGTAAATTTCAGATTTTCAACATTTATGTCTGTTCCTTCAATATGCTTATATGGCTTCTTGCCTGCTTCTAAATTCAGTATCTCGATCACTTTTTCGATTTTCACCGAATCATTCTTAAAATTCATCATGGAATTACTAATGCTTTCTATACACCCGAAAAACTGCCCGTAAAAGCTGATGAAAACGAGCAGCACACCGACTTCCGAGTAACCCTTAATTACAAATAATCCGCCAATAAAATAGATAAACAGCTGGGTAATAAAGTTCTTCGTGAAGAAAGAGTATGTAATCCCTAGATGCAAATAGAGTTGATTAATAAACCAAATTCGGCTTATCTTCTTGTAGTGTCCGTTTAATTCATCAAATTGCGCCTCTTCAAGGTTGTTGATCTTGATATCTTTCCAATTTTGAAAATTCGCGTGTAAAAAAGTTTCATATTTTGTTTGCAGTTCCCATATTTCCTCTCCGGCTTTCTTCGTTTTTCCTCCCCAAAAATTAACCGTTATAATGGATATCGGAACAAAAATAAAACTGAGGAGCGCGATTCGCCAGTCGTAACTTAGTAAAATAAGCGCCAACGCAACCGCTTAAACGACGGCGTAGATAAACTCCAATACATGGGTCTCAAAAAAATTCCCAGCAACCACAGAATCGTTATCAATCCGACTTTTAACGTCACCAATGCTATATTTACTATATACATTAGTATCAAGTCTGGTATATTTTTTCAGCAATTTAATCTTTATTCTCAGGTCATATTTCAATATTAACCGGTTTGAAAACTTCTTGCTGACTGCGATCCCCATTGTCGCAAACAGGAAAACAGCCAGATAACCGATAATGACAGGCCAAAGCTCATTCATATCCTTATCTACTAAAACGCGATTAACCAAAAACGAGTACAAGAACAAAGGGATAAGCCCAAATATTAAGTTCCACACCTTGAAAAAGCCGAGCGCTATCAACGGCTTTTTAATGCCGTCAATATCCCGGGTTAATGCCTTAAATGTTTCCAACCGTTTCATGCGACTTCACCTCCAATGCACTATTCGTGGAATAAATTTATATACGTTTCATTGCTTTTTATCAGTACGTCGTGAGAATCATAGCCTTTGATAACGCCGTTCGCAAAAACCGCGATTTTATCACAGCTTTTAATAGTGGAAAAACGGTGGGCGATTATAATTAACGTCCGATCTTTCGACATATTACTCATCACGTTCTGAATAAGCGCTTCGTTCTGGCTGTCGAGGGACGATGTGGCTTCGTCGAAGATCAAAATCTTGGGATTCTTGACTAATATCCGCGCGATAGCCAGACGCTGCTTCTGCCCGCCGGATAATTCTTGCCCTTCAGTTCCCAATAGAGTATCCAGCCCGTTCGGGAGTGTCAGGAAAACCTCATAAAGGGCAGCTTTCTTAATAGCTGCCATCAATGCGTTATCATTATCCTTGTTATTTGAAAAAGATAGATTGTAACGCAGAGTGCCATCATAAAGAATAGTCTCCTGATGGACAATACCCACTTGGCTCCGCAAGCTATGCAGGTTATATGTATTGACATTCATGCCATCAATCATAAGCTCGCCGCCGTCAACGTTATATAATTTGTATAGCAGGTTCGCCATCGTCGTTTTACCCGCGCCGCTCTTTCCGACAAGCCCAATCGTGCTTCCAGCATCAATGCGAAGATTAATCCCGTTCAGAATAGGTTTATCTTCGGTGTACCCGAATGTGACGTTGATAAATTCAATAGTGCCATCCTTTATTTGTTTCGGATGTTGGCTTTCATTGTAATCCTCTTCATCTTCATTCAAAATATCCACGACTCGTTGTACAGAGACCATTTGCTTCCCGGCTTCAACGATCTTGCCGTTAATGGAACTGAAGTAGTTTACAGCCATATTGAAATAGCTTATGGCGGCTACAAATACGCCGAGCTGCATATGGCCTTTAACAATGAAATAGGCACAGATCAGAAATATCAACAGCTGTGCGATAAGCATGATGAACGAATTAATCCTTTCTGTCGTAACCTCGATTCTTCCGTTTTCCACGAGCTTTTTATTGATGAAAGTCGTTTTGCTTGCATATACTCTCGTTACTTTTTTACTTGCGTTAAGAATTTTTATCTCCTGCAAATTTTTCGCAATTTCGAATAAGTAAGAGGATAGTTTGCCCTGTTCTTTAGCTATATCGTTGTTGATATTTTGCGATTTTTCCTTGAAATGCTTCGAGGTGAAGAATACGATGGGTACCAGAAAGACTGTCAAAGCACCCAAAAGTATATTGTAGTAAAACATGAAGAAGACAGCGAATCCGATATGCAAAAGGTTGGAATATCCCCAAAGACCGCTCAAGAATACGAGATTCATAAATTCCGTGGAATCATTGTTCATTCGACTGATCATATCACCGCTGTACATCCCGGAGAGGTCTTTCCCTTTTTTATGCAATATCTTTTTGAAAAGAGCCCGCCGTATATCAAAGACAAAACCCGTCATCAAATGTGACGAAACGAGATTGTTTAATGTCGTTAAGACAAACTGATTGAAAATAAGGATGCCCGCATAGATCAAGCACAAATTCATAAAGGCGTACATGTCTTTATCATAAAAAGCGATATTAATCACTTTTCCGCTGAGAAACGGAAAAATCATATTAATCATCGTCGATAATGTAGTGAAGACGAACCCTAGTAATAACACCCATTTGTGCATCACCATGAATTTAGTGACCCATTGCCTTTTTGTCATGAACTCAACTCTCTTTTCTATAGAAAATCTTCTCTTGCTTTCAATTCGACAAATTAGAATAATATCCCTTTTTAAATCGATATATATACCATCTACTAATCTTTGTAGTTTAAAAATAATGTAATAAATAATAGTCAAGTATGCGAAATAAAAATAACCCTCCTCACACCTTCTGAGGAGAATTATCCTATAGATTAATTTTGTATTAATTCTTGACTATAATATAAGGGAAATCAGCAGAATAGCAACCGAATTTAGTCATCTTTCTTAGTATAAATCATGAGTAAGGTAATTAGACAAAACGCAATCAAGGCCAAAAATGGAATCGTAATAAAACCAAGCCAATTTATATAGTCTACATTGCATGGAACACCTTTTGAACAAGTCTTAATTGCCGACATAGCCGGCACCTTTTGCTCCAAATAATGAAAAATCGATATGCACCCTCCAATAATGGATAATGGCAATACAATTCTTTTCATATTTTTGTTGTTATCATAGGCTGCAATTCCAAGAATAATGGCAAGCGGATACATGGCAATTCGTTGATACCAACATAATTCGCATGGAATGTAACCCTTGATTTCGCTAAAATACAGGCTTCCAAATGTGGCTGCAAGGGAAACGATCCAAGCCAAATATAAAGTATAATCTTGCAGATTAAAATTTCTTTTCAATGTCTCCATTTATTGCCCTCCCAATCCCTGTTCAATAATTGAAACTAAATTATCATAATCGAAAGGATTTGCCACCATAGTTCCATTTACTATTATGCTTGGTGTATTCTGTACATTAAACTCTTCTCCCAAGCTGATATCCTGATTTACCTGGGGCAGTGTTGTTTGATTTTTAATATCCTCTTCCAACTTCTTTAGATCAATTTGAGGGGTATAAGATTTAGCGATTCCCAAAAGTTTTTCTGGTGTGATCCAAGCATCATCATGAGATTGCTCGGGTGGCTGCGCTTTAAATACTTCCTTGTGAAATGTCCAATAAGCTTGTGGATCTTGAGCAAATACAGATTCAGCAGCAATAGAAGCCAGTTTGGACTCTTCCCCATGGAAAGTGACATTTCTATACGAAAACTTTACTTTCCCTGTGTCAATATAATCCTTAGTTAATCGTGGGAAGATTTGTTCTCCCCATGCTTTACATGCAGGACATTTATAATCTCCAAATTCTACAATGGATACTTTTGCATCAGCCTTTCCTAAAATAGGTTGGTTTTCGAGTGTTGGTTGATTATCAAAAGCAATGTTGCCGCTCGATTTATCTGTTGCTTTATTAAGAATGAATAACGATATCATGAGTATCAAGAAGACAAGCGTAAATATAACTAGGTTTTTAGACAGGTTTTTCTTTTTTTTCATAACTTACACCTCGCTCATATTATTTGAGTTCAAAACCATTAAATTGTGATACTATTTCAATTAAATAAAAGCTAAAACCCGGTAAATCCACCATACAAACGAATAAACCAGATGGTGATTCTTGTCATTTGATCAAAATACAACAATACACCAGTAATAAGCATTAATCCTCCGCCTATTTTCATCATGCTATTGGAATATTTCAGGATCCATTTTACTTTCCCTATAAAAAAAGCCATGATAAAAAATGGAATTGCAAACCCCAAAGTATATGCAGTTATATAAAGAATCGCCTGATCCGGTTTGGTAACACCGAGGGCTAATATAGAAGATAAAATAGGACCTACACAAGGCATCCATCCTGCCGAAAAGGTCATTCCAATTAGAAACGAACCCAGGTATCCGACTGGCTTGTTATTAAATTGAAATCTTTTTTCTTTCATTAATAATGAAGGTTTAAACACACCGAGGAGAACTAATCCCATAAGAATTACAAAAATGCCACCTAGCTGCCGGATTAAATCCCTATTTGCACCAACGAACAAACTTCCAATCCAGCTTGCAGACAATCCCATAGCGAAAAAAATGATTGAAAAGCCCAATACAAAGAAAAAGGTATGGGTGAATGCTCTCCTTTCAAATATACCCTTTCCTTCACGTAAGTCTTTTGCAGAAACACCGGTAATGTAAGACAAATAAGACGGATACAAAGGTAAACAGCATGGTGAGATAAAGGATAAAAAACCTGCACCTAATGCTAACCATACCGTTAAATCAATATTATTCATTTTTCTTCTTCCCCTGCTTCATTACACGTATCGCTGAAAATATAAGTAAACCAGCTACAAGGAACCCTCCAATTAGTAAAAATAGTATTTTGTTGTTCCCAGATTCGTCTTCCACAACGGGGTCCTTCACACTATCTTCAACTGCTTGTACATCTGTTTGTGAATTATTATCCATACTCGGACTTAGCGGTTCAGTTTGTTTTGGTGTTATTGTAGGTGTTAGTGTTGGTGTTATCGTTGGAGTTGGTGTTGGAGTTTTTGTTGGCTCGACTACAGCTTTTTCAACCCTAAAAGAAAATTCTCCCTTAATGGGGTGACCATCAGTACCAACAATATTCCATTCAACTTTATAGGCTCCATTCAGTAAGGGTTCTTTTAGCAAACCCTCCATGGTTTTACCTTCAAAACGTGGTGGACCGATCTCAATTGCTTGATTATTCTCATCGTAGACTTTAAAACTGCTCAGTTTTTCCACTTTCGATTCAAACATCATTGTAATTTTTTGAAGGTCTTCCTTAATAATATCTCCATTTTTAGGAGTCGATGTGTCCAAACCTGTATGAGCCATTACGGTAGAAGGCACAAGTATGAGTGCTATAAATATCAATCCAATCCAATAAGACCCTTTCATTTTACCAACTTGTTTATCTGCCATTTTCATCATAATTTCCTCTCTTATATTTAGTTTACGGACAACATTAAGGATATATAGGCGGTTATTACAAAACATACACTAGCTATCAAAGTGAGGAAGCTGCGATATCCTTTAAAATAAAATACGGTACCGGCAATAAGGAACAAACAAGCTAAAAGAGCAAGTAAAATGCTGGTAAGGTTGAAATCAAGTAGGAGCAATTTTTTTGGATCAACTCCATTGGGATGGAAAGCTAGAAATAATTGGGAAGGTTTATTCTCATTCAGCGTTAATGCTACATCATGTGGTGGAGATTGTTGACCCAAATAACCTGTAATTGTAAAGATACATAAGGTAATAACACTTTCCGTTCGTACCCATGGAATAGGATTATATTGTGGTACCTGTTGGAATTTCCTTTTGATGAAGAAACCATTGTAAGATGCAAAAACGAGCAAGGGGATAATAAATAAATGCTTGATTAACAGAGCTTGGCCGTAAGGTAACACCCAAGATCCCACGTATTGAGGTGCCAAGTATTGCGTAATAAGCCACCCCGTGAAGAGCACAGCCGTAACACATATTATTGATAAAGGTGTATACCATTTCAAGAAAGCCAACCAGTTTCTGTGATCCTTCGCAAACCAACCTGTAACGAACAGCAACCCCATCCATACAGAGACAGCTAAAAAATGAACCGTATGTGCTAAGAATCCGACCTCTCCGTATTTACTTGCTACATGACTAGACCAGCCTAGAGCTAAAACCATCAAAAGGGTAAGTAAAAGCGAAAGTACAAGCAGTGTTGGTTGATTTCGGATATCATATACCGTAAGGATAATGAGCAAAATAATGGATAATGCAAGCGTCCATAAAAATGCCTTCCCTTCTTCGAATGTAAATAGCACACTCTTAAATGTTATCCAGAACCCAAGATCCGAGGCAAAGTATGAAATGATTCTCCAGACCGGCATAAAAGATAATATAGCAACCCCAACAACTGCAAGTGGGAGCACCCATTTCGGCACTTGTACATTAGGCTGCTTATTTGCTGGGATTGCCAAGGACAACAAGCCACCAATCAGCAAAGCAAAACACAAGTATAAAAAAGCATCACTAACAAAAGTCATGTTCTACTTGTCCTTTCCTACAGTATTTATAAACTACATTTTGTAGTCTATAAACTCAAAAAATATTATTCTTTATTTGCACCATTATATGAAAAACTTCAATTTCCCTTACGATTTTGACTTATTAATTTTGCATATTTTATCTCTAGCGATTCCCAACGATAACTAAAAAGGAATATTCCAATTACGGGCAATATGAGTATTCGTGGAACTAGATAACCGGATGACATAGAGGCATTCAAAATGATTTCAAAAATGGTAAACAGACAGGTTAATCCAACACCAAAACCCAAAATACCATATCTTAGTACATAGTGTTTCTTACCTTTTTCTCGTTTTTCTCTCCAGCTCTCGATGAATTTTTTGCTTTTCATTTGTGCTCCCTTTCAGCTGTAAATTGAATAGTCCATTTACTTTCATTTTTTCTTGATTAAAATCGTTAAGCTTAATAGAGTAACAATAACTGTAGCACCCATGTCCGAAAGTATAGCAATCCATAATGTTAAAAGTCCAGGAATTGTTAAAAGTAAGGCAATAAGCTTCAAGCCTAGCGCTAATGAGAGATTTATTTTCACAATCAGATTAACTTTCTTCGCGATTGCAATTGCTTCTGGCAGTTTGCCTAAATGATCCTGCATAAGTACGATATCTGCAGTCTCGATAGCACTATCGGTGCCTTTACCCATTGCAATACCAAGCTGTGCAGTTGCTAATGCTGGTGCATCATTGATACCATCCCCTATCATGGCAACTTTACCTTTTTGGGAAAGCATTTTAATTTTTTCTACTTTATCTTCAGGTAACAGATTGCCGAAGTAGTCTGTGACTCCTACTAATTTGGCTACTTTCTCTGCTGTTTTCTGATGATCTCCGGTTAACATAACTGTATGACGAATTCCAGCCCGATGAATGGCCGCAATAACCTCTTTACTTTCTTCACGAATTTCATCTGATATACCAAACATACCTAAAATATGAGTTGAATTTGCAACGATCACTAAAGTCAGTCCATTTTCTTTTAATTGATCAATATCTTGTTGTACTTTTGCAGTAATCGTAATGTGATTCATGCTTTTTTCATTTCCAAGCCAGTACTTCTCACCTTGAATAGTTGCAACGATCCCTTGACCGGATATAGTTTCAACTTCTTCCGGATCTATAGTTTTTGTTCCTTGTTCTTCTATTTTTTTCATTACCGCCTTAGCAAGGGGGTGAGAGGAAGATTTTTCAATAGACGCTGCAATTGTATAAAAATTACCTTCGTCATACTCAATCACTGTTTCAACATGAGGCTCCCCTTTGGTAAGCGTACCCGTTTTATCAAAGGCGAGTGTATCAATCTTACCAAGTTGCTCTAGGAAAACACCACCCTTAATCAAGATTCCGTTGCGTGCATTCAATGTTATTCCTGCTACTATAGCTATCGGAGATGAAAGGATCAATGCACATGGGCAACCTACAATAAGAACAGCTAAGCCCTGGTATAACCACGTTTTCCAATCACCACCCAGAAATAATGGAGGAATAAGAATAACTAAAAATGCCACTGCAATAATAATAGGGGTGTAGTATTTGGCAAACTTATTAATAAATAATTCTGTAGGTGTTTTTGTTTCTTGAGCTTCTTCTACTAAATGAAGTATTTTAGCTAAAGAAGAATCTTTGTAGGCCTTATCAATTTTAATTTTCATAACACCTTCGTTATTAATACTGCCACCAAATACTGATTCTCCAGGTGATTTTTCAATGGGTAATGACTCTCCGGTGATAGCAGCCTCATTCACTGAGCTTTTCCCTTCGACTACACTTCCATCGGAAGGGATCTTTTCCCCTGCTCGAACCATGACGACATTACCTACTTGAAGAGAGGCAATTGGAACCACGGTTTCTTTTCCATCTTGAATTAAGGTTGCTTCCTTCGGAGCAACCTGCAGGAGGACTTCCATTGAACGTCGTGCTTTCTCCATACCTAGACCCTCGAGTAGTTCATTCACTCCGAAAAGGATGGCAACTAATGTAGCCTCTTTCCACTCCCCAATACCAATGGCCCCAACGAGTGCAATGGTCATCAACGTGTCAATATTGAATTTAAACTTCAATAAATTTTTTGCGCCTTTGAGAAAGGTTGAATAGCCGCTTATGGACATTGATATTAAATATATACTTATGGTTATGGCTTGATGAACATGGCTTTGAAGAAAAATGGCTGCAACAAACAAAACTGCAGAGATTCCTAGTAATAGCTTAATATTCGCTCCACCTTGTCCATGAACGTGCCCATGATCATGGGTGTTGTTATCGTTACTTCCATGATTGTGACCGCTATGATCTTCATCTTGTTTATGTTCTTTGTTTAGTTGTACCTTTTCAGGTTTTACAATATAAGCCCCCTCTGAGCTTAGTATCTTACCCACTTGATCAATGGATACATTTTCATCGAGCATAAGTTTTCCACTGTTATAGCTCAACGTTGCACTTTGACCATGCTCTAATTTTTGAATTTGTTCTTCCAACTCACGCGTACAATTAGCACACGAAAGACCTTTTACACGAAGTTCCTCCATTGAAATGCCTCCTATTTTTCCATCAACATATAACATATGAATACATGTTCATATGTTAATTTAATAAAGGGGAATTGTCAATCTATTTGATGCCTATTATTTAGTAAGGGCCTTTTCGGATTACCAGAGAGTCCAATGGTTAAGTATTGTTTCTCATCATTAAAAGGCCAGTTCCAAAAACGCTGTAAATATGGAGTTTCGGATAACTTTCCCTGTAAATCCTGAAGTCCAACGATTGCTGCTTCTCTTCCGAATTGAGCAATTATTTTTAACAAATAATTAAATCGATCCTTATCCATTCGAAATTCATATAATTCTACAATAATTGCTTCCATGGAAGAGTCCAATCTTAGTACATCTGTCCATACGATGATCCTGCCAGAATCTTTAACTAAGAAAATCAGTAGATCATTATAATCTTTAATAATTTTGTCTCTTAATTGAACAAGTCCTTTCACAATTTGATTCACTTCTTGTTCTGAATATAAGTCTGCATATTTCGCAAATATGGTTAAAGCATGAATATAAAAAACCTGCGTATACACTGCAGATGAAATAACAACGGAGTAACCTTTATGAAAATCTCTAAGAAGCGAACAGCTATCCATTTCATTTCCACTTGAAATCAAAAACGCTGCTATTTCATTAGATGATACCTTCTGCACTAGCATTTGCTCAAAAAGATGATAAAAATCAATTTGATCCAATTTCGTAAAATCAATATTTTTCATCACATGGATTTGATTCTTAATTCGCTCATTGTCTATTGCTAATACAGCTCTCTCCGTTGCATCACCATCAATATCAGCTAAAGTGATGGAACCAAATAATTGACTTAAAAACTGTAAATCCAAATCATCACAATTTCCTGCCCCTAAAACTATAGCTGTTTCAGCTTTCCCATCTTTACACAACGATTTTTCAATAAACTCGTTAATTTCTGACCGATGTCCTTCCCAAGCAATCCATCGTTCCTCATTACGATCCAGATTTAATCCTTGATAAAATTCATTCTTAACCATCATTTCCTCCCACCATTCACTTCTCTTTTAAAGCCGAATTCATTCTATTTATATTAAATATCCAAAGGAAAACCATAAATAATAAAATAAACACAGTCGCTAACCAATCCGACCAATATAAAATGCTATTAAATAATCCATGGAAAAGAATAGGTAATAACAAAGCCAATAAACCAAACCGTTTATATCCTTTTATTTTCATTTCTCCTAAATAAAAACCCATAGTGACACCAAACAAGGCATGGGCAGAAACGGGAAGAAATGCTCTATTCCAAATAATAGAAAGGATAGATCCTTGTTCCAAAAACACATAGAATATGTTTTCAATCGTGGCGAAACCAGCAGCAGTAGCAACAGAATAAACAATTGCGTCAAAATGCTCATCGAACTCGACGTGATTAAAAATCAAGTAATACATGAGTGACCATTTTATCAACTCCTCACTGAATGCAGAAACAATAAATGAATGTAAGAATACCCCTGGGGAAAAATAGGTAAAAATGGATTGCAAAATAATCAAAGGAAATACGACAAGCCCGCCTGCAATAAACATTTTAAAAACGAGTCTTAGTGGTTCCGGTTGATCTTTATCCTTCAAATAAAAATAAGTAAGTAGACAAATGCCTGGAGTAATAGCTCCAATCATTTTAATTGTACTATCCATCCAATTCACCACATTTATGAAAATGATATATTACTTCTTATGTTTAGTAATCTAAATATTTTAAGGGATTTTCTTGCTTGTCATCTTTTCGAATTTCAAAGTGTAGATGAACTCCTGTAGAATTTCCTGTACTGCCCATTAAACCTATTTTTTCACCTTTCAGCACCTTTTGACCGTCCACAACATTTATCTTACTTAAATGTCCATATAGAGTCTGGTATCCATTTTGATGGTCGATAATAATGCAATTTCCGTACCCGGATTTTTTCCCTGCAAATATGACTTTCCCATTATCAGCAGCTAATATATTTTTATTATCAGAAACAGTATCCGTTCCTGCATGTAATTTCCCCCAACGTTTTCCAAATTCACTTGTTAATTGAGGACCTACAACTGGCCACGCAAAACTGCCACTCCCAATTCCAGGAATTACTTTTGTTCCTTGCTTGATTACTTTGGTGACTGGTTCTTTTAGAATAACTTGCACTAGGGTTTTTTCTTCTATAGTTTGACCATTTATCTTAGTTATCCTGTAAGTTATTTGTTTCATGCCCGTTTTCCCTTCGACAATAACTTTGGATGTTCCCTCTCTCATATTCTTATCTTCCTCATAGATAGTCTCATTCATCATTTCCATGCTTTCCATCCGATTCTCGATAGTTCTTACAGTGAGTTGCGGTTGTAACACCGTAAGATTCAATTCATCTCCAACATTTATAAAATCATTTTCTATCCAAGGATTATTCTGATAAATAACAGCCTTGGGCACACTAAATTTCTTTGCGATACAAGAGATACAATCTCCACTTTGGACGGTATATAATCGCATCTGAACATCACCAGTTTGTAGTTTTCGAAGTAATTCACTAGGTTCTAAAACCAATTTCGGGTTGATTTCTACTGTCGCCATATCTACTTTTTGTTCAAACTCAACAGATTCTAGAATATTTTTATCCATTTTTATATTCATCTTTCTATTAGTATCTGACAAAATGTTTACCTTACTAGCCTCTTGTGAATTTACAAGGTATGGGGCTTTTATTTGTTCCATGACTTCATTAACCGTTTCAGTATCTTTCACAATGCCTATTGTTTTACCATCAATTTTCAATTCGATACCGAGTTTTTTAATGGGGATATTGTTTTCTAAAAGCAATAATAGAGCAGCATCGTCCGCTATATCTTTGAATATGGCTTCTTTCTTCCCTAAATAAACCTCATTAGGATCAGCCTGAATATATCGTTGATTCATACTGGACCGTACGCCAATAATGCATAAAATAATAATGAATATCCAAAAGACCCCTATTAGTCGTTTGATTTTTGTCTTTCTCATGCTTACCTCCTTACAAAAAAGCCGTATTTGATTAATCCTTTTCTAACATAACATATGAGCATCTGTTCATTCAACACATTAAACTACAATTAGTAGTTTATTATGTAGGAATAGTGAAATTTCTCAAATTCATGCCTTCTCATTGCTCTTAATCATCATATTGCCGATGAAATAGACATACCTTATCGAACAGGAGGTGAATAATTTGATAGGAAATTCAAGTGCAATACATTCGGGGTTATGGGGATTTATTATTGGTGGAGGCGGAATCGGTATTGGAGGGTTAGCAGCTTATTTTTTGCTTTATTTGCATCGCGTTATCCTACCATTGCTGATTATTTCAGCTGTAGGGATGATATTTACCCTGGTACTTTTTGAGATTGTACCCGAAAGCATTCAATTAGGCGGGATTTTTTTAACTTTTATTGGAATCACTACAGGGTATATATTGGCTAAACAAATAGATCGATTGTTTCATCGGATTATTATTATTACGAACGACCCTCGAAAGGATATTTATATTCGTTCAGGAATAGTATTAACCTTTGCTATAGCTTTGCATAATTTCCCTTCGGGCATTGCTTTAGGTAGTAGTCTAGAAGGGATAACACTGGGAATCCCATTTGTCCTCTCTAGAATTTCACCGTGGGATTGTGTTTAGGTGGAATTTATATAATTCTTTTATAATTGATTGTGTCTCATTGCTTGTGATTGTTATTATGATTGTTTGTTTTAGTTGCTATATGGATTCTATATGCCAGTACACCTGCAACGACGACACAAATGGCTAAAAAAATAATAATTGATAGCATGTTGTTTGTCCCCCTTTCGCAATTTGCACACACTCCTACTTAATCTTCGTAATAATTCCACCGAGATGCTGATCATCTTTTTGAGAAAGAAACTTACATCCATTTAAACACTACAGTGTATAGTTTAATTTACTTAAAAGTAACCAATTCATGTTTAATTGTCAACTGAGGACGCAAACAATTCATTAATTATCCACAATCGTATTCCAAAAAAAAGGGTAGAAAGCAAGTTAATGCTCTCTACCCTTTATTTTTCGTTAATCATACTATTAATCAATGTCCGAAAAAAGTAATGAACATCATACACACTAGTACAATAATAGAACCAAGCATTGATCTAAAAGTTAACGAAGGAACAATAATTACACTGTTTGGCTCAATTATTTGCAAAATGCGATAATCTATTGCAGTTCCTCCAAAGTGAACACCAACTACTTGTTGTTGCTTACCGTAGGATATCATTTTTAGCAAAGCGTTACCCAACTCTAAAGTTGATCCCATATTTGTTATGGCAAAACGATCCGCCAATAGTTCTTTCCAGATTTTATAATACTTAACTACACCTTTAATCGCTGGAATGTAACTCATACCATTCATCACTAATGTTATAAGAAATATTTTCATGGGGTCATGTTTTTCACAATGGTATTTTTCATGATAAAAAATCGCTTCTAATTCCTTACCTTGTATGACCTCAAGCAAACCTGTTGAAACAATAATTTTAGGATGGAACAAACCCATAGTTAATGCAAAAAACGAACTATCTCTAACAACGAGAAAATTTGTGTTCCATGATTTATATTTTTTGTTTAATTTTTTTGTTAACTCATTATGTTTCTTATTATTAAATATAACATTCCATTTTTGCTGCAAATAGGACTGTTTACAAGCTTGCCAAATCATTCGAGCTACAGTGAAACCAATAATTCCATTAAAGATCAATTCAAAAAGAGTATGATTCATAAATATATCCGTTATTAGCTTTGAAAAAAGATTGTTTAAATTAAGATATGAATCCATATCACTCCATTGATGTACCAATTGCAAACTCATTTGAAGTAAAACTAATCCTCCGATGAATGGAACCAAACCAACGATTAAGCGATGAGTTATCTCATGTTTCATCATTCTTCCCTCTTCTTAATCTGATCCAGTTTTTCCTGCAGTCTCAGTATCAGTCTGGGATCTACTTCTTCCAATGAATCCACTAAATGTGTCACGATAAGGTCACCAAATTCTTTAACAAGGCCATGTGTAACTACTTTAGTCTGTTCCGTTATAAATTCATCTTTAGTTTGTGCTGCACAAAAATGAGTTAGCTTTGTTCTTCCTTGGCCTTGGCTTGTTTTCTCCAGATGCCCTTTCTCCCAAAGCCGATTCATTACTGTCATAACAGCGTTAAACGAAATCGGAGTTTTTGCATCTAAATTGACGTGAACCTCTTTGATTGTTAATTGAGCCGAAGTCCAAAATAGGTCCATAATTCGTGCCTCTAATGAGCCGAAAAAACGGTGTAAACCAAGCTCATGAACAAGGTGTTTATTTACAATCATCATAACTCACACTTTCCGGATAGTTTTATTCATGTTTAATATGCTGTAGTGTTTGAACAAATATTTGTTCAACATGATCATCATCCAACGAATAATATACAGTTTTACCACTTTTACGCCGTTTCACAATTCTTAAATTTCTTAAATATCGCAATTGATGGGATACCGCCGATTGTGCCATTTCAAGTACTACTGATAAATCATGCACACAAAGTTCATTTTGTACCAAGGCATATATAATCTTAACTCGGGTAGGATCACCCAATGCTTTAAAAATATCGGAAAGATTAAGGGCTAAATGTTCCTCTATCCTTCTATCTGTAAGTGAAGTTGTTTCCAATAACCCTGTTCCTTCACAAGTTTCATCACATAATTCCTGTATGTCCTGTATCACTATAGCAACCACCTTAATAATCAACTTTTCTTATTTTATTTATTATAACAAAAAAACTGCTGCCGAGTCGCTCAATTTGAAGATATATATTTTCAAGCTATTATATGTACCATCGACCTCTTTACTAGCAAGCCGATGGTATTCATGTGACTATTGTTTTCTCGCTTTAATTACTGCTGAAACAATATATTTATCTATATTTGCACCAGGTACCCAATCTTTTATAAATTCTTTTGATTCATCTTTTGGTTCAATAGATATATCGATAAAACCACTTTGCTTTAACATAGTTTCTAGTTCTGTAATGGATGAGGCACCTGAGATACAGCCTGAGTACATATCTTCAATGTTATTTTTAATCTCGGTTGGAAGCTCAGCAGCAGTGGTAACTATATCGGATATGGCAAGCCTTCCACCTGAATTTAGTACACGGTAAGCTTCTTTAAACACTTGTGGCTTATTAGGAGATAAGTTAATTACGCAATTGGATATGATCACATTGACCGTTTCGTTAGGGATTGGTAGATTCTCGATCTCACCCAAACGAAATTCAGTGTTTGTGAATCCGCCTTTAGCTGCATTTAAACGAGCTTTACTTATCATTTCTGGAGTCATATCTACGCCGATAACTTTACCTTGATCTCCAACTTGTTTAGCAGCTAGAAAACAATCGAATCCTCCCCCACTTCCTAAATCAAGCACAACTTCACCTGACTTTAATGCCGCAATCGCTTGAGGATTGCCGCAGCCAAGCCCCAAATTGGCTCCAACAGGTACAGATGATAGCTCATCTGTTGAATAACCAAGCTTGCCAGATTCAGAATCGAAGGCAACCGAAGTTTCACAACAATTTACTTCAGTTGAACAACAACTACTTGATGTTATTCCTTGTAAAGCAACCTCTTTATATCGACTTCGTACATTTTGCCTGATTTGGTCTTCAGTGATTATATTTATAATTAAAACACTCCTAGTTCTTTTTCATGGTTATTTAACACTCTTCGGATTGGAAGTACAATTATCAGCACATCCAACCTTATATGGGGTATAGGATATGACCGTACCCCTTCGGTCCAATTCGATTTGACAACAGGTCAACAACATTTCTTGCAGCTTTCCTCTAGCACGTTGCACTCTAGATTTAGCTCCAGATAAAGATAAGCCCATCTTCGTTCCCAATTCTTTTTGAGTCATGCCTTCAAACTCAGTGGACTGAATTGCATCACGGTAAGCTACAGGTAAATCATTTACCATTTCTTTTAAACATTTCGCCAATTCTACATGAGCATCCGATGAATCAGGAAAAAATAAATCTTCTTGCTCAATAATTGTTTGAGTAGAACTCGAATCGCGTTTTCTTCTACGATAAAAATCAATGATGGTATGACGAGTGATTTGATAAATCCAACTATGAATGTTCTTGTCATCCTGAAGATTATTGATATGGAGATGGATCTTTATAAATACATCCTGAAGGATATCATCCGTATCAAATTCATTTGAAACTCTCTTGCCAATAAATTGTTTCAATGGATCACTAAAGGATCTCCACACCTTCTCCGATTGCATATAATCATCACCTCCATACTTATGTTATTTTTCAACAGCTGTCTTATTTGCATCTTTGGCGCCATAACCGGTAGGCCCTTTTTGATTGTTTTCTTCTTTCGCTTATTAAGACGATTGACTATTCAAAAGGACGCAAATTTCACTTTTCGAGCACGTTACTATTTTACCTTTCTTGAACAAACTGGAGTGTAGTCACTAAACTTTAGCCACATCAACCCGTCCCGAAAAAAAGGTAGCGCCTCCACCCATATCGGCGATGCGGTCTGGTGTTAATAAATTAACGGCTTGCTTGGATCCTGGCGAGTCAGCCCAAAGCCCTTGGGTTACGACAACTCCTGGAAGTACAGTATCTCCAACGGATACAACGAGCTCACACTCTCCACGAGTGTTCCAGATCCTCACTGTATCTCCGTCCAATATTGAAGCTGCTTCTGCATCGGATGAATTCATATACAAGCGTAGCGGCTTTTCCATTTCTGATTGTTTTGTATTATTAGAAAAGGTTGAATTCAGAAAATTATGATTGGGTCCTGGAACAAACAGGAATGGAAAATCGCCTTGTTCTACAAGGGGAGTATAAGTTGGTAGTGGCGGGTATCCCGCTTTATCCATCGCTTTTGAATAGAGTTCAATTTTTCCGCTTGGCGTAGCAAGGTTATTCAAAAAATGTGACTTTATTTGGGCCTTCATAAATTGTTTTTCGTTAAGTGTTTCATAGTTTATGCCTTCTAAATAGATATTTTGAGGATTATTAAGTGCCTGGCGGATCATATCAGCTTCAGAATCATCAAAGACGGAATCTTCGAACCCCATCCCCTTAGCCAACAACCGAAAAACTTCCACATTCGATTTGCTTTCTCCATATTTTTCAATGACTGGCTGTTGAATTTGGATGTAATGATGCCAATAAGAAGTATAAAAATCTTCATTTTCAAACGCTGAAGTTGCAGGTAGCACAAGATCAGCATACAACGCAGTTTCGGTTAGAAATAAGTCGTGAACCACAGTAAATAAATCTTCACGTGCCATACCCTGTCTTACTTTATTACTTTCGGGAGCTACAAGAACTGGATTACTATTATACACGTACATGGAAAGTATTGGCGGATCAAGTTCAAGCAGAGCACTGCCGATTACATTCATATTGATCGTCCTTGTTTGCTTGTTTTGCAATAAATCAGGGCGCTGTAAGGCTTGTTTATTAAATGCCAAATACGCTGAATTGCCCTTGATCGCACCTCCACCTCGAACAAGCCACTGACCTGTAATTGCCGGGAGACATGAAATTGTCCGTACACACATTCCACCGTTATCATGGTGCTGTATGCCATTTCCGATGCGAATAAAAGCAGGAGAAGTTTGACCATATAACCTGGCTAGCTTGTAAATGTCTTCAACTGGAACACCGGTGATAGCAGATACTGTGTCTGGATCATACTGAATGACATGCTCTCGAAGCTCCTCATAACCCACTGTGTATTGCCTAAGAAATGCAGTATCCTCCATATTTTCGGCAAACAATACATGCATGAGACCAAGAGCAAGCGCACTATCCGTGCCAGGTAGAATAGGTACAAACCAGTCTGCCCAACGGCTTGTCTGATTTTTGTGAACATCTATGACAACGATAAAAGCTCCGTTTTTACGAGCCTTTTCAGCAAAGACTACCTGATGCATGTTCGTGCTGATCGCATTAATGCCCCACATCATAATAAGTTTAGCATGTATGGTATCTTCAGGGTCTACACCATAATTGCTACCCATTGTATAGTTGTAGCCTTCTGAGCCTGCAGATGCGCAAATAGTACGATCTAACTTACTTGCCCCGAGACGGTGAAAAAAACGCATATCCATAGCCTCTGCGTTTAATCTGCCCATATTGCCATAGAAACTGTAAGGAAGGATGCCTTCCGGTCCATGTTTATCGATGATTTCTTTCCAGTTGAAAGTAATCGTAGCAATAGCTTCCTCCCAGCTTATAGGCACGAATTTACCTTCACCTTTGGCACCTATGCGTTTCAACGGTTGTTGGAGACGTTTTGGATCATATATTCTTTCAGTCATATGGCGTACTTTATTGCAAATGCTCCCCTTTGTAACAGGGTGTTGTGGGGCTCCATTAATTCCTACGATTTTTCCGTCTTTTTTATGAATAAGCAGACCACATTGATCTGGACAATCTAGAGAGCAAACCGATGGGAAAATGCCATTGGGTTGATTTAAATAGGAATGCATAATGAGTCTCCTTTAATTCTGCCACATCTGATTTGATATATATCTTATATTTATCGATATTATAATCTTATAGATTTGTTCTTGCAATAATTGCTTAGCACTAGTTGCAAAACTGCCCCCATCATTTCAGCTTAACATTATCTCGATACTGCGTAGGCGTAATTTCATAATGGTCCTTAAACACCTTGGTAAAATAACGATAGCTCTGATAACCTACCTCCAACCCGATCTGAGCAATGGTTTGTGTGGTTTTTTCCAGCAGATCAATTGCTTTCTCCATTCGCATAGTGATCATGAAATCAATAAAGTTGTTGCCCTGCACTTGCTTAAACAGCTTGCTGAAGTAGGACGGGCTCATACCTACATAGTCGGCAACCTCCAGCAGTGATATATCTTTATGTATATTGGATTGGATATACTCCACTGACTTGGTGATTGGAGACATGTCAATATGCCCCAATCTGGCATAGCTGAGAATGGACTCCAACAATTCTTTGGTCTTCGCTTTCAGTTCATCAATTGTTTCCGAATGCTTGATATCTTCGATAAAGCTTTGCATTTGTCCATCGTGCAGCGATAGCGAATTCAGCTCACGCAGCTGTTTGCCCATATCAGTCATAACATCAACGTCCGCCCATGAAAAGCTCGGCATATCCCGTTCCATTGCAACCCCGCTTGATCCGACTCCCATCATATCCTTCAGCGTTCTTCCAGAGTAATAGAAATAACGGACAAGCTCTTCCGTGCTCATTGCCTCGTGCGATTGATTCATGTAACTGGCTGAATACGCCATTCTGCCGCTGGCTAGATTGGTTTTCAAAGCTTGCACCTTATCAGCGTTCCGCACATTCAATCATGAACCCAGAAGCAAATAGGAGGATTCCATATGGTATTTGAACTGATCGTTAGGCGCCTAAGCATTCGTCGCGGTCACATAAGTAAACGTATCATCCGTTTGTGTAGGCCACTGCGTATTTCGCAAATCCTCCTGCTGCTGGATATAGCCAATATCGACATGTGAATCATGGGCCATGAACACGCTCCAATGGCGAATTTTTTTCTGGGAAAGCGTCATCGTAGCCTTTGCTGTACCCGTACCGCCTGAATTGTCGAATACGGCAAAGGTTACATTATCCCCATCTGTATTAAGCTCGACTACATGTACGAGCTTAGAATTAGTCCCAGTGCTCATCGAGCCTACAGACTCCATGTAGGCTGTCTTTCCGGTGACACTAATTTTAACCCATGCGCTGTAAGCTGGATCTGTGTTGGTGACAGTGAGCGTTGTTTCCGTTTTGTTCGTTCCAGCGTCATTAATCATATAAGGGCTTTGGTTGACAACCGTGATAGTAGATGAAGCTTTTGCAGTTATCGATCCGAAAATAATGAAGCTACAAATCATAAAAGCGAAAACCAACATACTCCTAAAATGCTTACTCATCTCTTGCCTCCTCATTTATTGGTGACTGCACCTCAAGGATACTCCTGCAAACCGGCCACTTATAGTCCAAATAATTGCTTTAATGCATCATTATTTTGTTCAATCCACATTTCAAGGGGAACTAACTGCGATCCAGACACAAAAAAGCTCCCGTCATGTGAGGACACAGAAGGAGCTAAGATTACTTTATTCAATATTCCTTATTCAAGATGTCCAGAAGACTTTTCGTCCTAGATTTTCCGATTGTGTAGACCGTTCCTGTATTCGGAAGCTTCATAAGTGTCCCTTTACCAAAACGTTCACTGACCCAGAGATAATACACCTTATTTCCTAGTGTGAACTGAAATGGAGGGTCTGCCATGTCCACCCTTCCTCGTTGTTTATCCGCGAATCGAACGGCATAAGTGAATTGTTTTACTGCTTCTTCATCTTTTAACACACGTTCAGAATCGGGTTGAACTTCATAGAATCTAATCATCTTATTTACAACTACATGGTTTTCAGTGACTCTGAAAATAAAATAACTAGCGGATGATAGGAGGACCAATATGACTAATAACGAAATTAGAATAGTACGTAAGTTCGCTTTCATGAATTGCCCCTGCTCAATTGGTTCAATATGGTCTGTAAATGATCATCCAATGATTTTGTTCCATCTAACTTCAAATTACAATTTTGTTTTGCGATTCTATCTACCGCCAAATAGAACTCTCTATAGCCGTTATATAAGTAATTTGGTATATATTCCTTTGCGAATTTCATAAAGGCTTCTGGCTCTTCATCCTTCATTAGTTGTCTTTGTATTCTTCTAGCTAGAGCAATTTCTAAAGGGATCTCAATATGTACGGAGAGGTCAATAATTTCATTCATTCTATATCTGCTGCGACCAAAAGGTTCATCTAAAATAATAAACTTTGTAGATTTAACTTCTAGCTTTGTATGAGGATTTATAATACTTCCATTAGAAAGTAAAGTAAACAAATCTTCCAAATACTTTGGATCATCAATTTCGTTAGGATCAGCCCCTCTCTCGACCCATTCCATATCATTTTCCGGGAATTTTGTTGTTGCATAATACTCGTCTAGGGATACATAAATAGCCTCTTGACCAAAATATTCAGTAAGTCTGTTCACTAAAGATGTTTTACCAGCTCCAGAAATACCACTAATGGAAATTACAAATGGTCTCTTTTTCAATTAGCTTCTCATCCTTTCTATTTTTCTTTCCATTGCTCCGGCTAACCTGCGTGACTTAGATAACCGTCAAACACGTCTTCAAAAGGCAATTTCAGTGAACGGACCGTGTCGTAGCCATCTAAAGCTAGCCAGGCTTCCACTCCAGCTTTTGTCCGTACTTGAATCCATTCCTTATCATCCGTAGCGATCAAAGTAATTTCTTCTCCCTTTTTTAATATAACGCCAGTCGATGAAGCCTTGCGTGATTTTTGCAGGGTCAAATTTATTTTCAAAATTAATTTTTCGGGAGGCATGAGGTAGAGATCTTGCGGCATAAGCTTCAGTTTATGATCAATGGATAATAGGTAAGTTTGCTCGTGAAACCAAGTGTAAAGAATCGCTCCGTGCTCCTGTGAAGTAATCACACTTCCGTCACCTGTAATTTTCAACGCATCGCCCTTGCCCGGCACAACTCCAAGATACTCAAAAATCATACTATCTTTATTATATTGGAAGAAATACGTCATGCCCATTCCGCTGGGTCCCGTAGCTGGAAAAGCCAACTGCCGCGATTTGTCCGTTTTGCCAATTTGAACCGTCTCGAAGGTTCCGTCCAATCCGTCGGTTTCCATGGCAATGCTGGCTGCATCCGTACTGATTCTAAGCGGATTTCCATGATCTGCCAGAATAGCTGTTCGGACAACACTGCCATCACCGTTCAAATCAAGATCTTCATGTACTTCACCTAAGCTATCTAATGAATTCCAGTCTATAGCCATATGTGGTTCTTGAAATTTCTGGAGTGTATCTTGCGAGTTCTGCAATTCCAAGGCTGATTTCTGCTGTTTAACCTCCGATTCCTCAAGCTGTTGTATAGATACCTCCAGCTTTTGCTGTGTCTCATTCAGCTTTTGTTCCATATCGGCTAGCTTAATTTGCAGCACGTTTATTTGATTGGAAGCCACCTCCCCACTGTCCCGGCAACCAGAGATAATCGCCAATCCCATAACCACAACTATCATTTTTTGCAGCATCTCGTTCCCATCTCCTTACTTCAAATATACATACTCATTAGACAGAATTAAGAGTAAAAAGTTTCCATTTGATATCGTTTGGTGAATTTTATTGTTTACTTGTAAAAAAGTTTTGCCTTTTTATCCAAATAAAAAAGCATTTCTCATTATAAAGAAATGCATTGGTTATACCAGCTCTTCATTACCTGACTGCAGCTCCACGTTTGTGCTTTGCATCTTGTCATTCTTATACGGACGGAATTGTTATTCTTTAGCACCAAATCTTTTAATGTTCCTTGAGCGAGCGCGATCGATCTCTACTTGACGGTTGCGAGCTTCCGAGTTGGTAACAAGTGAATCTAACAAATTGCGGGCCACAACAGATATTTCTTTAATGGCAAGATTGAATGCTAACTCGTTAGCCTTAGAAGGCTCATTAAAGCCTGAGAGTTTTCTGACGAATTGGAGTGAAGCAGCTTGTATCTCTTCATCTGTGGCATGAGGGTCAAAGTTAAATAGTGTCTTGATATTACGGCACATGGTTTGATTTCTCCTTTTAATAACAATAATTATTAATAGCATTAAATAGTACAAGCCTTACAAGCAAGCTGTTTCCCAATACTTTCCAAGAAAGCTTCAAATGCTGGATTTCTTGGGTTTGAACTGCTATATCCATTACGTAATTGGCGATATTCCTTTAAAAAAGGCACAAAAACCTTAGTGAATCCAGGAGCAATATTATAAATACTTAACTTAATTAGTGTTCCTTTTTGATGTTGTTCCAGTGTATATTCACCACGATACCAGTACCCGCCATAGATTGCTACTAAAGCCTCTTTTCTCAGCACCTCTACATTAACAAGTCGAGATACATGAACTCCGGTTGAATACACAGTGAAATGCTCCGGTCCTCCTCGGATATCTAAATTTGCTGATGTTGAAGCTTGAGTTAACCCCGATAGGATAAAAGGGATTCGGCTTCCACCTACCATTCCACTTTGAACATCTAATAACAAACTGATAAGTCGTTCATATGGAGCTTCCACTAATCCTGAGCTTGAGCCGATAAGGATTTTATTTGGAGTCTTCATGTTAGGTGACCTCCTGTATGGTTATTTATATTCAAAATAAAAACCGAGGTATGCTCCCCGGTTTTTTGGCTTAAGCTATTCATTGCTTAGGAAAGCTTTTCCGTCTTAACATCGGACTGTGCCTGCTCGCCTTCGGAAGCTAACTGACGGTCTTCTCTCCAAGATTTCACTCCGCTAACCACAGTACTCGCAAGACCATTTGCTTTCTCAGCAAGCTGATTGGTATGAGCACTCATTGTTTTAGCGATCTCCAGAGTCATGTCGGATACTTCATTAGCAATACGTTGAGTTTTATCTGTAACATCATGAGCAAGCTTTTGTGTTTTTTCGGTTATATTCTCGACTTGGAATGAAAGCTTAGCACGAATTTCCGGTCCTGTCTTGGGTGTCAATAAAATTGCAGCAATGGCTCCAGCCACAGTTCCTAGAATGGTTCCTACAACAAATTCTTTTGATTTCATAGCAGATTAACTCCTTTCGCAAGTTATAATTGGATTTTCTCTGTGTTTGTTTAATTATAACGTATTCATTAATAAATCGCATCTTTTTAGAGAAACTTCGACAAAATAAACTTAGCCTATGCTTTCTATTTGCTGTGCGAGCAGAAAATCCTTACCGGTTACCCCATGACTGTCATGTGTGGATGAAGTAATCGTAACTTTATTAAATTGAATTAGTAAATCCGGTTGATGATTGGCTGCCTCAGCTAATTTAGCAATTGCAACGACAAAATCTATGGCCTCCATAAATGTTTCTTTAACAAATGTTTTGACAAGGCTCCCGCCTTCGTGTTTCCATAAAGGTAATAAGCTTAAATTTACCGCCACTTGATCTTCCGACAATTTACTCATAATCCACCCAACCCTTCATATTTCGATTTATGTATGGTTTACCCAATTATGCCGCTTTAGAAACATTAGAACAAGAAAAGGAGATTAAACTATGGATTTTTCGTTCTATGTTATTCTTTCTTTAATCGGCCCGATTTTCATCTTATTAGGGATTGTCGTCTATAAAATGCTTAAACAGAAAGAGCTGCCGAGCAGCAATTATACACCTTTTGATTATATTATGGGTCAGGCACCTGTTGAATTTCATGAGGATAAACAAGAAAAGGAAGTAGAAGATGATCAGGGTGATGATATAGATAAGAATCTTAGACAGAAAAGTTATAATAGCTTACCTGATCTTGATCTAAAGTAATCTCTAAACAGTTTAACTGCAGGCCATAAGCACAACCTCCATCAATCCCTATTTTATCGCCTCCGAACCAGATATCGCCCGTTCCTTGAATATCTACTGTTTTGGAATGGCCGAATACAACCATTTTATCAACGACAGTAGGCTGCCTAACAAATGCATCACGAATCCAAATGAAATCTCGTTCCGGCTGCTCTTTCCAGGTTTTATAGAATGGATTTAAACCTGCGTGAACATAGATATGATAATCATCCTCGTAATATAAAGGCAAGCTGTCAATAAATTGAATATGAGCTCGATAGTTTTTTCGAATCAATGCTTTAGCTTGCTCCAGTACTCCTGGTTTTAGTATATCTGCTAAGGAATATTTACTCTGACAATAACTATTAATCGTTTGCAACCCGCCGTGTTCCACAAACTTGGTATCATGCAGCGTATTATTAAGCGTGACCCACTCCATAAACCGTTGATCGTGATTTCCACGTAGGGCGATGGCTTCACCGTCTTGAACCAAGCGAATAATATGATCTACCACTTCTCTACTTTGTAAGCCACGATCCACATAGTCCCCAAGTATGATTAAACGATCCGCCTTAGGCTTAAATTCAACTTTTCTAAGCAGATCTATCCATTTAGCATAACATCCGTGAATATCACTAACGACTAACGTTCTGGTCAACGTATTCCTTCCTCTCATAAGTCTCTGCATTCAATGCGCTTAGGAAAGGACTTAGCTCACCTAATGAGTATATGAACAATTCATGCATGGCTCTTGTGCAAGCTGTATAAAAGAGCTTTCGTTCGTTCTCCCGCCTATATTGTTCTTTGGAACCGTTATAGAGGATAACTGCGTCAAATTCAACCCCCTTGGCCAAATATGCGGGAATAACTTGAATGCCTTTTTCAAACAAAATGGTGTTCTTGGTAATGAGCAGTAAAGGTAATTGTTCCTTCATTGCTTCATAGGCGGCTTCACTTTCCTTAGCTGTTTTACAAATGATCGCAATGGAGGCAAAGCCTCTGGCAAGAAAAGCTTCTATATCGATGAGTATGCGTTTGTGAAGCTGTTCATGATCATCTACGACAATGATTTGCGGTTTCTCTCCAGGACGGTTAAAGGGCATAATTTGATCGCCGCCTTGGACAATGCCACGGGTAAATTCAACTATCTGACGAGTGGAACGATAGCTATTCACTAAACGAATTAATTCGGTTTGGGCGGCACCATACATTTCCATAACCGGCTGAGATTCATGAAGAATGGACGCATGCGCATATATCGCTTGATTCAAGTCACCTAAAGCCGTCATTTTACTGCGTGGGAACAGATGCTTAATAAACTCAAGCTGAAAAGCCGAGTAATCCTGCACTTCGTCAATGATTACATATCGAATAGAATGGTTGGACTGATAGCCGTGAACCAAATCTTTAATTAACAAAAAAGGTGTAGCATCCTCGTAGGAAAGCTGTAATTTTTCCAGCCTTAACAAGGTTTGTTCGCAGATGTCGTGCCAATTATCAGGCAACTGAATATGCTTAGAGGCGCTAATGGATAAGGCGTTATCATCCCTAAATAATTGACGATATAGTCCCAAAACATCGACAAATCGCAGAGTTTGAATACGATGACGAATCGGGTTTAATTTTTCTTGGACAACCCATCGCGCCAATACCTCATACTGCTTGTCATAATCATCAAAAGTAGCGCCTTTACCTTTTTGATTTAAACGCAGCTTCTTGAAAGAATGATGCAAATCATCAAAATCCAGATTCTGCACTTCATCGTCCAACCACGCCTCACGCCACTCCTTCTCTTCAAATACACTTAATTCTTTAAGCAACCAATCCCGATGCAGCTCGATGCGGTTAGCAAGTCGAATTGCTGGATCATAGCTGTAGAAGCGTTCCTTCATTCGTTTTACGGAAACGACATTGCGTCCTCTAAAAACAAGCGGCTTGAATAGAATATCTTGGTGCTGCAGCACTTCCTTATAGGCGAGAATAACCTTATAGAATTCGATTGAAGATTTAAAGCGAATACCTGCAAGTCTGGCTTCATACTCGACTGTATTTTCTTCAGCACTAAGAATGGTTTCCAGTTGTTCAAACGGATCCTCTAATTGATATTCCTCATTTAAACGGTACTCCAGATACTGTTGAAAGGTCGTTTGTTGCATATTCTCTTCTCCGAGCTCTGGCAGTACTGTAGACACATAGCTATTGAACATCGGATTTGGTGAGAACAAGAGCATCTGATCTGCTTTTAAGGTTTGACGGTGTTTGTATAAAAGGTACGCTACTCTTTGCAAAGCAGCAGAAGTTTTCCCACTACCTGCAACTCCTTGAACTAGCAGCATGCGGCTACGATCATTGCGGATGATCTGGTTTTGTTCCCTCTGGATGGTGGCGACAATACTCTTCATTTGAGCTTCTGAAGAATGGCCCAATACCTTCTGCAGCAGTTGATCCCCAATCGTCACACTCGTATCAAACATCAATTCAATGACTCCGTCGCGAATCATGTATTGCCTTTTCATCAGCATTTCACCGGTTACTTCACCATCGGGAGTTTCATATTTCACTAGCCCAGGCGGGTAATCGTAATAAAGGCTAGCTATGGGAGCACGCCAGTCATAAATCAGAAACGTAATGCCATCTGCGTCCAAAAGCGAAGCAATTCCCAGATAAATAGATTCCACATTAGTCGTACCTTGTTCGACAAAATCAATCCTGCCAAAATAAGGAGAATGCAGCAATCGATTAAGTTTATCTAAAGTAACAACAGCAAGCTTATGCATCCGTTCACGCTCAGAAATAACATCAGCCTGTTGTTTAATACTAAAAAATGTTTCGCCCATATCATCAGGGTTGCCTAAATTTATTGTAATGCCGTCCCAAAAGTTTTTGCGAATATCCCCAATGTCACCTTTGACCAGCCCAACTTCCTGTGCTAATTGTTCCATACGTTGGTTTAATTGATCATTAACATGCTCCATGCGTTGTTGTTCAAACTGCCAATCGCTTTCCGTTAAACTCATACTATGCACCCCTTCTTATCTAAAAAAATGATTGGGTAGTTTAAACACAAAAACCGCTTTTTTACAGCGGCTTTTGTGAAATTAAAACGTTTCATTCCATTCGACACCATTAGGTAAAATTTCTTGGACCTTTTTACGAACTACTTCATTCTCGTATAACTCCAAACTTAGAATGGCTACAATACCACGATCATCCTTAGAACGAATAAGGCGCCCCATGCCCTGTCTAAGCCTTAGCAGCATATAGGGAAGATCCACTTCCTCAAAGGCGGATTGGGATGCTTTCCTTCTTGCTGAGAACACGGGATCATTCGGAGGAAACGGCAATGACCAAATGATTACATTCGATAAGGATGGCCCTGGAATATCCAGTCCTTCCCAAAGCGTTACTGCACATAGAACACTTTGTTCATCATTCTGGAAGGCTGAAATCAGATAGCTGATTTCCTGATCACCTTCAAAACCGAAGCGCATATCCTTGCAAGCATCGTATTGCAGAATATCTTGTTTGAATTGTCTCATTTCTTCTTTAGAAGGAAAGAGAATTAAAGCTCTACCTTCAGTCTCCTGTAATAAACGAACAACCAACTGCATTTTATCAGCAATAGTAAAATTCTCATTCAACCGTGGTGCAATGAATTTCATCTGGTTTTCATAATCATGTGGAGAAGGAACTGAGAAGGATAAATAGCTTTCAATGCCTAAATTATCAGCAACATAGTCAAAGGATCCATCAATAGAAAGCGTTGCGGAAGAAAATACAATCGGCATCTTCTGTGTGAAGACACGCTCGTTCAGTACTTCCTTAACTAGTCTTGGCATAATCACCAAGGTTAGCCCCACTGTATCTTCCATAACCCAAGCGATTAGCTGGTCGGATTGTTTAAATAACGCCAAAGCAAGCTGGATCATCTCCAAATGCTCTTCGACAATTTTCAGCTGGTACATATCTAAAGTATAAAGCTCACTTTCAAATACCAATTCATCTTCAATAGTTGCAATTAGATCACGGAAGCGATTAACCTCGCGGACTAATAGGGGATTATAATTGATTTCTTTGCGATCAGAGCCAATTACAGATTTGCTTTGTTTGCGTAATAGCTTAAATAAAGCTTCACTCTGTGAAATGGCTTCTTCAACAACCAGCGCAAAGGATTCACGCACTTCCCCTTTAAGCAATCGAATAATAATTTCTTCAAAAACCTCATGATTTAACTTATAGGTTAAGGCTTTTTGAGCTGCATTCTCCAACAAATGGCCTTCATCAAAAACGACTGCACAATGCTCAGGCAATAAAGGCAGCTGGCCTTCTCTTTTTCTACCTTCATAGGTCCAAACATGCTCCATATAGAAATCATGCGAGCAAATAATTAAATCTGCGGATTTACGATAATGCTCTCTCGATAAAGTCTGTCCACAACGATGGCGTTTATCACAAACAAAACAATCCTGGAAGGTATCCCAATTGATCTCTCTCCATTGTTCATCGTTTAAATGTGCATACTCTCTGCGATCCCCGTAAGGATAAAACGCTTGTAAGGCTTCATATTTCTCAACAAATTCAGGCAATTGACTATATATTTGCTGAAAAACTTGGGTCTCATCATTAGGGTTACGCACTTCACCTAGCTTTTTAACACATAAATATTGATCCTGAGATTTACCCAAGCGGGCATCAATGGTTAAATTTAAATGTTTGGCAAGCTTTGCAATATCACCTTCGGGCTTAACTAATTGTTCAATTAATGATTCGTCCGCACAAGCAATGATGGCTGGTTTCCGTGTGTGTCGCGCATAGAAAATCGAATAAAGTAAATAAACTAAGGTTTTACCGGTACCAACACCTGCCTCAGCAAAAATGGTTTTCTTATCGGCAAAAGCCCGTTCTAATTGAAAGGCCATATAAATTTGTTCATCACGTACTTCAAAGCCGACTTCCGGTAATACTTCATAGAATACATCTGCTATCCAATCACTTGCTTGTTGCACAAATGATTGTGAAGCGTCATAGGCAAAAGGATATCGTTTCACTAAAGATTGGCCCCCGATTTTTATATGATACAACGATAAATGGATGTGTAATTAGATTATGTCTTTATCATATCATACCAAACGCCCGATCTCCTAAAATATAGTCATGAGCTAAGAAACATTTAATGCCCCAATCCATTTCTCAGAAGCACCATTCTGATAACAATCATCCGCTAAATAGAAGTATAAACGAGCCGCTTTGTCCCAGCGATTCAGTTTGATTACCTCAAGGAATGCTTCGCGTGCATCATAAAAGCGTCCATTCTGGTAAGCTTCAACAGCGATTTCGAATGTAGCCTTAGTTTTGAGCTTAAGCTTACGCACATGTTCAGGATCTCCTTGAAATACATCGTAAAGATGTATCGGTTCATCTTTACCTTCGATATAAACCATTCCTAGGCTGCGGCTTTCATATTGCTTAGGCTCCGTTAGCACCTTATAAATTTCATCTGTAATAAGTATGGAAACACCCATAGAATTAGACATTTTCTCAAGTATTCCTGCAATATTGACATTATCAGAGATAACATTGCCTTCCATGCGCTTTTCTTCACCTATAATCCCTAGCATCAAAGGTCCGCGATGAATCCCAATACTGATGTCAATTGTTGAATAGCCTGAATTCAAGCGATGAGTATTATAGACATCAAGCATTTGTCTCATCTCAATAGCTGTATCCAGTGAATCCTCAGCACGATTAGGGAATAAAGCCATAATGCCAGCACCAAGATACTTGTTGATCATCCCTTCATTCTTCCTGACAATCGGTCCAAAACGGTTGAGAAAGGAGTTTATGAAGTTGAAATTTTCTTTAGGTGTTAAGTTCTTTGAGAATTCATAAAAGGACTGCATATTCAAGATAAGTATACCCATTTCCTGCTCTACTTGATCGCCAAGCTCCACATTCTGAATACTTTCTTTACCTAAATATTGGAGAAACTGCCGCGGAACAAAGCGGTTATTAGCTTCATTAAGCTTAGTAATATTCGATATGTACATCTGAATGCTTTGTGCCATGTGATTGAAGTTATCACCCAAATCAGCGACTTCATCACGAGATTGGATATTAACCACTGTATTCCAATTACCGCCTGCAATATCAACAACGCTGCGGCGCAAGGTGCGTATCGAAGATAATAAGTAGTAGCTAAGAAATAAGAATACAATAATAATAACAAGCGTTATCCCGAGTATGCCTTCTACAACTTTTAAGATTAGCTCTCGCTTATGACGATCAAAGGCATTCATATCACGGCCTATTTCATATATACCAATAATTTTACCTTGCGAGGTATATAAGGGACCAATGGCATATTTAAAAAATCCAGTCTCATCTCTAGATTCGCTTACAACAATTTGGCCTTCATTAATAACCTTTGAGTTATCCTCGTCAGAAGGGAATTTACGAAACATCGTCTCACTATCATCATCATCCATAACTCGATAAATTTGATTATTCTCGTATTTATATAAAGTACTATAGAGTCCATCCCTACCGGCTCCACCTGAAAAAACGGCATTTTTACTTGCCTTAATGGATACATAGTTCTCATTCATGTAATCCTTGGCGCTTGTAAGCTTTTCTAACTTATCTCCGTCAATGATATTCTGTCCGTTGTGGCTTAAGAGCTTTAAATTATTGCCAACCGTTACTAATAATTCTTTGGAGTAGCTCGAATAAATTAAAATCGATAACAGGATTAAAGAAGCTATTACAAGCGGGACGAAGACGATAATTTGTTTAAGTAATAATGAAATACGTCTATTCATAAAATGCACATAGTAATAACGTATACTCCAGAGAAGCAAAATGACTGCCGCTAAGACCTGCAACCAAAACAAATAACCTAATTGGATTAAATGCTTGGAAAAAGCAGCTTCATTTTCTTGTGATAATATCTGGTTAGTCCCATCAATCTTCGTAATTCTATCTGAACTAGCTAATAATAAATGACCATCCATTAAATTCGCAAGGTCTACTAAGTTCTCCGTGTCCGTATCATCAGGTGCTTTAGTATAAACCAATTCAATTTTAGCAGGCTCACTAACTGGGATTCGATAGACATCATTATTATCTGAATTTATAAAATAGAGGTTTTTATTATTATCGAGCGTAATCCGAATCGGTACAGACTTCATTGGGTTGTTATCACCTGACAGTGGGAAAAGCAGCTTTAAATCCCCTGTTTTGGATACTTCGTAAATTTTCCCTGTTTTTGTTGTTAAATAGATCTCACCAGGTTTACTACCAGTTATTTCGGATAAATATAAATCTTTAGGCAGGGTGAAGCTAAATGCCTTTACTGGTGTGGCTTCTTCATGATTGAGTTGATTTAATTGAATTTTTTTATCGATATATGTATAAAAGAATAGAGAATCTTCGTAGACCTGTAAAGAACGAATAGTACCTACTCGCAATAAATTGCTTTTATCATCAAAATCTTGATTATAGAGCAGCTTGTCAAATTTGCCATCCGGTTTATATCGTACAATTTGTTCGTTTTTGACGTATAAGCCAAAAGCATCTAATCCAGTCTGCAACGCATACAAATAACCTTTGGAATCAACCGCTAAATCATTGAAATTATTCAAGGAACCATCGGTACCGCGAACAAGATCAATCTGATATTGTAAGGTACCTGATGTATTGAGCATTAATATACTCTCTTTGGACTTAGTGATCATATATTCATGTCCATGACGATCTGAAATGACATTGAATAGATTCTCAAATGGCTTGGATTTTTGCAGGGGTGACTGTGAGAGGAAGCTGCGATTTTGAAAGATAGAATACCCTAACCCAGCTATTAAAATGGCAACAAAAAGCAGCAAAAACCCTTTTTTCTTCATAAACCCCTATCACTCCTATAGACCGGAAATTTCAATCGTTTGCGTTAAATCCTGCCATGCGATTGTTAAACCTAAGCTTTCAACAATGAAGCGTAAAGGGACAATTGTTCTATGCTCGAGTAATCGAGGTGGTTCTGTCAAGCGAACTTCATTACCGTTAACGGAAGCTATGGGATTATCAATTTGGCAAATAATCGTAGTTTGATCATTGGTAATCGTGACCGTTTGATCGGAATCGTCCCAAACAACGGTCGACTTAAAGGCTTCTGATAATGGGCGAACCGTGATATAGGTAGTCCCCTTAATTATAACTGGGGGCAATTCGAGCGGTATATTAATTCCTTGTGAAATCAGCTTTTCGACAGGCAAAACTTGGATTTGATTATTAGTTGCGGTTTGTATTTCTTTAGTTAATTGCGCTAATTTCTGTAGCTGCTCTTTGGAATATTTACTTTTTTCATTATCAACAATTTGGTTGGTTATTTTAATAATTTCAGCCTCAATCAAGGGATTAGCCTGCCCATTCGCTTTCAATTCGGCGAGTGAATCCTCGAGATTAGCTTTGTTAAGGAATAGCTCCGATTTTAATGCTAGCTGTAAAGCAATATCATTGCTAGCTTTTAACTTCTTTAATTCGTCAAAAGAGGCGGAATCTCCTTTTTTTACGGCTTCATCTGCTAATTTCTGCAAAGAAAGCTGGGCTGCTTCAAATACAGCGATCTGTTCTCCTAACCCGGAGTCAATGATGGCCTTATCCATCTCCAACTGCAGTGAGTTTAATTGCAGCTCTTGAACGGCAGATTTATCACTTTTTTGTTGAGCTTGTTTAATTTGCTCCTCTATTAGAGCTAGCTGTTTATCCAATTCTGCTAGCTTCGTTTCATCGGAAGCCACTGGAATTTCTACAACACCTTGCTTTGCTGCATTATCTTGGGCAACAATGATCTGAGCCTGCTCACTCTTTTCTTCTGCTGCAGTAATTTTTAAAGATAGCTCGTTTAATTGCTGCTGCAATTGTTTAGTTAATTCTTTTTTGCCTTGCTCATTGGCTTGCTTTAAGCTGTTTTGAAGATTAGTTTTCTCCGTTTGCAGATCAGCTAATGCTGCATCTGCAGCCTGACTTTGAGCTAAATTTGTTTTTGCTGCCTCGTCCATACTTTGCTGCAATTTCATTATTTGGGTGCTTGTCGAAGTAATGCTCAACTTAAGCTGCTCTGTTAACGTTGCATCACCGTTCGTCTGAGCTTGCTGTAAGTTAGCAGTTAGCTCTGCAAGCTCACTGTTTAAGTCAGCTTTTGCAGCTGCACTAGCTTCAGCAGTATTACTTGGAAGTGCTGATAGCGCAGCAGCTGGTGTGTTCATAATTGCCATTTGCTTGGCCGCTTCATCCGCATCGCCTTTTATTAATGCCTGCGTAAAGGCGATTTGTGCCTCGATTTCTTTCAATTGCAAGCTTAAACTGGCCGCTGTTTCAGCTTTGTTTGCTGCAATTGCCACAGTATTATCAACCTTCAGCTGTTGCTGCTCTTGAATTAATTCGGCTAAAGCGGATTGCAATTCCTCTGGTGTTTGTACACTTGCTATTTGTCCAACATCATTAATCACTACCGTAAATTTCAATTGTTCGATTTCACTAGCTTTTACTGGTTTTGCGCCAGTTGAAGTATTTATTGAATCCATATCAGTTACTTTGTCGATACCAATCCATGCGCCGCTTGAGAATTCCGATTTATAATACATGCCTTGTCCGGTTTTTTTCATAGTTTCTTGGGCAGCTAGCAAGCTTGCATTAGTTAGCTTTTCTAGATTAATTTTATAGGTCCCGATTAGGAGTGTTCCTGCTTCCTTATCTACTTTACTAGGCTTGATATCGGTCGCTTTGATCACTTTATCACCTTGCAGCAAATCACCTTTAGCACCTAGCCCGTCTATTAAAGCCGTTGCGATAATAGTATCTTTTTTATACAAAACAACCTTTAGTTTACTGGGATCATTAAACATAAAGCTTAAATGCCGAATTTTGCTAGTTAACTTCAGCTTCGAACCTATTAGTTGATTATCTGAGGTCAATAAGGCGTAATGTGTTGCTTTTAAATTCTTATCTACTTTAATTGAGAAATCTACAGTCAGGTTATCGGCAATAGTTTTAAGGCTCCAGCTTCCTATAACAGGATTAGCAACAGGAGGCACTTTATTCAAGGGATCCAACCCGCTGTCAATCGTTTTCCACGGAAGTATACCAGGAACAATATTGCGATCCAGCGCTCCACTTGTATCCAAATCTAGTTGAGTAAGCGCAGCTTGATAAGAGAGCTGGTTCGTCACGACATTATCATTAATCGTCTCAGTTGCTTCTTGCAGCTTAATGTATTCTTCTTTACTAAGAATGCCGGTTTTCAGCTTTTTATCTGCTGCTTTCATCGATAGTTTAACTTCCTCGGCAGCTTTCAATGCTTGAGCATAATTTTCTTCAGCTGTTTTAGTATCCAGATAAGTTTTTTTAATTTTCAGAATCAGGCTTTTACGTGTTTGGCTCTCTGTCGCTCTTGCCTTGTTCATGGCTAGTGTTGAGATGGGGAGTGAGTATTTAATATCATCAAAATAACGCAATCCATCATATTCGCCTTGCAGCATCGATTTAGGAATGGGCATTACAAATGGAGTTACCGGTATTGGAAAAAGAAAGTTGCCGCCCCATTGTTGTTTAACATCAACCAGTAATTGATCATAGTAGGTGGTTAGCAGCTCTGAATCAACGGTTTGAGCATTGTATAAGGAATTTAGCGGAACCATGACACCACTGCCAAATTTAGACGCATACAGGTTACGTGTACTATTAACCTTCTCTTCCGCTAGCTTACGAGAGCTTACATTCGTCAATAGCTCCATATCCGTTTTCTCTGCTAAATGAATCAGCTGCCAGATTAAGCTTTGACTGAGCTTGGCATAGGTTGGCTTAACTTCGAATATAAAATCATCCTGCTCGAGGTTTTGTCCAATTATCTCACCGAGCTCAATCTTGCTATTCTTATAATCCAATTGCATTAGCTTAAGCTCTGAGTTCGCCTGTTCGATTGCCTTTTCGGCTTCTTTAACATCGTCTTGGGTACCTATTCCAAATTTAAGCTTAGTTTGAGTATCCTTAAGTGCTTTGTTAGCAGCATCCAATTTCAGCTGAACTTTAGGGACAACTCGCATAGCTTGAAAGGTTTTGATATACAGCTTCGTTATATTAGCGGTAACTTGTCTCTGTTTATCTTCAACAGCGCTCATAGCAAGGCTGTATCCACCTCTAGCAGTTGGTATTTTCATCGCAAGATCAATATCCTTGCTCAAGCTATGCGGCTTAGCAACGGAGCTGGCGTCACGATCAGCTTGATCCTGAATGGCTTGCTGTGCTTGGGTTTGTTCATATTTTTTCTGATTAAGATTTTCTTGTAAGTCTTTCAAATCTTGATCCTGCTTTAATCCACGTTTAATAACATCCTCTAAAGAGAGAATCGAAGCTGCGTAAAGGTTTTTTTGAGGAATATGAGTTTGTAAAAGCAGCAGCAAGCAGCATAACAATCCAATTTTCTTAAGCATATGTATAGGTAATCTCCTTAAATAGGATGGGAGTAAGCTTGTTTCGATCTATTTTACCATTTAATGCCGCTAGATTCGACATTTTTCGAATAATTTGTTGTTGCCTTGAAAAGTTTTGTAGTATGATTGACAAGTACTGTTAATAGGGAATAGTTATGGCCCACGGTATAAGTGAAACTGATAATTAGACTATTTTCACCATATAAAGGAGATCGTACTTATGGGTCAAGTCGTATGCGGTGGTGCTCTGCTGAAATGCAGCTTTGGTGTCGCTCCAAGTTCTTTAATGGTTTTGCCGGCGAATCTAGTAACAACAGTCATGCCGATCGCTAATATAATGGACAATAAACCGCTGGTGAATATTCTCCCTTTTGGAATGTGCCAATCTCTGGCTAATCCAATGGTAGCGGCAGCAACTGCAGCTGCGT
The DNA here is from genome assembly GCF_009728935.1 of Paenibacillus psychroresistens. Taxonomy (GTDB): domain Bacteria; phylum Bacillota; class Bacilli; order Paenibacillales; family NBRC-103111; genus Paenibacillus_AC; species Paenibacillus_AC psychroresistens. The sequence goes on from NZ_CP034235.1 coordinate 3,991,632, forward strand.
TAGGTGTATTGACACCAATGCCGTGCATTCCGGTAACGGCTGCACCTTGGGCGCCTGGCTGTCCAACCGTTCAAATCGGCAATATGCCTGCTTTAAACAATAGCTCCAAATTGATGTGCAACTGGGCTGGCGTCATACAGATCAATATGGCAGGACAAATGACCATTCAGGTGCCTTAAAAGGAGAGAATTGTTTTGGACAAATTATTAATTAAGTATTCAGAGAAATACATACTGCCCGTATTCAATCCGTTTATTTTAGCGTTCAAAAAATATGTTGCTCCTCAGCTTGGTTGGCTTAAAAAGCTTACAGATTTGCCAAAAGCATTACTTAAAACCATAACTGGCTGGGTAAAAGCTGTTCTAGAACCCAAAGATCTGAATTTAACCAACTATTACCGGGTAGGACGTTTTCTAGTTGCCAAAAGACTGCTTTTATTCATGCTGCTCCTCGTCTGCTTTCTTTTATATATCCTGTTCATCAAGCCCCCCTCCTTTGTTAATAGATGGTTTGACCGCTTCACTGTGATTCATGAAAAAGTCGGAAAAACCTACAATAATACGGGCAAAATCAAAGTTATCTCCTCACAGAAAACATTAAAATACCAAGGCGACTTGGTGGATGGCCTTTATAATGGGAATGGAACGTTATATAACAATGAAGGCGGTTTGTTGTATAAAGGCGAATTCAAAACCGGCGCTAAGAACGGAGCAGGCGAATTATATAATGACCAAGAGCAGATGATTTATAAAGGCACGTTTGTTGATGACGCATACTCCGGTCAAGGTGCCTCCTATGGAGAGAACGAACAGGTCTTATACGAAGGTGAATATAAGAATGGTAAACCTGATGGAACCGGTCGGGCTTATTATCCAGATGGAGCATTGTTATATGAAGGGCTATTTAGCAGTGGAATCTATAATGGTGCAGGAAAGCATTGGTCTGAGCTAGGCGTATTGCTTTATGATGGCAATTTTCAGAACGGTTTTTATTCGGGTGAAGGCACAGATTTCTACTCTAATAAACTAGCACGCTACAAAGGGCTTTTCCTTGATGGCAAATATAGCGGTGCTGGTCAGCTGATGAATGAGGACGGTACATTACAATACGAAGGCAACTTTAAAAATGGGATATTTTCAGGTGCTGGTGTTGAGCATTATGCAAGTGGTTTAGTAAAATACAAAGGCGATTTCCTCGTTGGCCAATATAGTGGTTTAGGCGAATCAATCAACGAAGCGGGTGTTACGCTTTATAAAGGCAGTTTTTTTGGCGGCAAATATAATGGTATCGGTGATAAAAGCAATGAAGAAGGCTTGTTGCTTTATAGCGGTCCTTTCAAAGAAGGGCTTTATCAAGGAATAGGCACTTTATTCGCAGCTGATGCAACGATATTATATAAAGGCTTTTTTGAGCAGGATCGGCTATTTCCACAAGGGTTTCTTGGGATTTCCCGGACGAAGCTGGAGGATATTCTAGATAAACCATCTGAAATCATTGTGAATGAAGATCCTAACTTTCCGGAATCGCTGATTTCAAATTATAATGACCAACAGCTATCTTTCATTCTCAAGCTTTCTGCTAGTAATCCTAAAGAAAGCTCTGTCAGCAAAATGATCATTACAAGTTCAAGCCTAGTAACGCTTTTTCACAATGAATTAAAGGAAGGTTATGTTAAAGGAGATTTAGAGGATGTGGGTTTAAAACGGCCGGTAGATGAACTGCTCTACTCCATAACCTACAAAATCGATAAGAACTTGTTCGCTTTCTTCTACAATAGCAAAGATAACAGCTTGAATCGCTTGGAAATAAGCTAAAGGCCACAACAAAAAAAGCCATCGATTGGCTTTTTTTTGTTTGTACTCTATTCAAATAAGTTAACAATCATGTACCCGATTCAGTACTTCCAGCAGCTTCTAGCAAACCGCTCTGGATCTCGTTTATAGCCTCTTCGGATGCAAGCCCCTCTTGTTCCTCGCTAAGCTGTTTGAAAGCCCACCAATGGACTCTGACGCTTGTAGATGATGTACTTCCCTGTGGCTTAACTCCAATGCGGAAGGTGCCCTTCTGCGGATACATTAACGTCCCTATGGCGATGTTGTTAATCTCGGATTCATATTGCGTATCTTTAAAAACATCATTATCGCCAAAATAAACCTGCTCACTGCGGTTCAACATCCCTGATATTGGATCTCCGCTTAGCTCTTCCATCCCTGTGACTACGAAGACTTGACCACTCCCTAGAAAATGATCAATTTCATCACTGAAAAAACTTTTTTCCGGCTTGGAGAATGGTTTAATTCCCTTAGATTTGACTGGGATATCAACGTAACCTTTCGTTACTTCATTGCTGATTTTTTGTGACTTGGGTAAGGATAACTTAAAATCAAACAATTGATTAGCTTCATTGTAATCAACTGAGAATTTAGGAGTTTCGTTGGCGTTTAACTCCACTGTTGTAGATTTAGCCCGGTAGCTGGCTTTTGTAGCTCCTGTGCTGCCACTGCCGCCAAACCCAGCTAATTGATTAAGTATAGTCGTATTATAGATATATTCTCCAAACGGAACGGGATCAATTTTCTCAATCATGTAAGTAGAGCCCATTTGCAATAAACAGATTTTAGCTAAATAGATGCAAGAATCGGACGTAAACTCCACTGCTTTATCTAGCGAACGATCATAATAATCAGCAAGTAAACGATCTTTTATCGCCCCCGTAATAATCTCAATGACATTGGTCGCTTCTTTACTTGTAATATGCAGTAATTTATCCCCAATGCTCAGTTTAGCGCTATCGCTTTTAAGCGTAATCTCTGATTTGGCTGGAAGATCGCTTGCTTTAATCGAGAAAGTCTTCTGATAAGCGGTTGTTTGTCCATCCAGAGGCTCGGAGAAGGCTAACACGTTGCTACTTGAATTTAAGCTGAAATGCTTCGTATCCAAAGCATATTCAAATTCTATTCTAGGAGTTTGAATCGTTTTTTCAATATGTAGGGTTAGCTCAAATATCTCACCAGGATTTACGTACCGTGGCGTTGATTGCCAAATGCGAACTTGAGAATCATCATAAATCAAACAAATGCTAGCAAATTGATTGCTATGCTCAAAAGCTGCTGGATCTGGCGCCTCTTCTTTAATAAATATTTTATAGCTTTCCATGACACGATTATATTCGCTTTGTTCCTCTGAGCTGGAAGAGTTATTGTTGACGGAATAAACCTGCTCCTTGCCCTTCTCATCGTATGAAATACACAAGTATACATTCTTAGCGTAGTCATTGTTCTTAAACCCATCAATCATCGAAAGCTTCATCTTAACAGGTGACGCTACAACAATTTCCCGGCCTAAGGTATCCAGAGCGACTCCAGTTTCCATGGAAATTTGTTTGTCGTCTACCCGAATGACTTGCAAGCCCGAAACAACGCCACTCCCGTAGATTAAGCGGTTTAGAAGTCGTCTTTTGTCGTTAAAATATTTTTGCTCTGACTCAAAATCACGAACGGTTAGCAGTTTGCCCTTGAAAAATAAATTTCGTTCAAACGGAAAATACCGCAAATTTTTCATAAATAAAGCCTCATTTCTCTCAAATGGTATTATTCTAGCTCAGAATCAAGTTCAATTCTTGTATGAAATCCAAGGCGGTGTTTATTCTCTTCATCTGTCAGAAGTGTATCAAAAGGCAAAGTCGAGTTTTGGTCCAAGCTTAGCCAGTTTGGCTCAGATAAATAAGTATTAATCCCAATGTAGCTATGTGTATCCATGTACATCCATGGCTGTAAAACGACTAGCTTAGCTTCAGTAAAGGCGGGCTTCTGCTCGTCTAATATTTTCTGAACGAACAAGCGTTGTTTTTCCGTTTCCATACAATGCTGCTGAACCAGAACACAGAATGTATATGGGCTTGCTCCATATAGCTGCGTGACGAGCGATTTAAGCTCAGGTTTCTCTAACATTTGTTTATACTGAAAATATTCGACAATAAGAGGCTTTTCACCTGTATAGATTTCGACCATTTTTTCAATGCCTTGTTTAGTACCGCGTTCCTGATATAATTCTGGCGATCGTCGAATCAATTCCTTGAGCTGCGATTCACTCCAAACCTCATCTGCATGAATGCCGACCCAGGTACCTAACCATTTTACAAATTCACCAGAGATCGTGTCCACATCATAATATTGGGAAACCTCACTAATCTCCTCTTCCATTTCATCAAAAAAAGTACCGAATAAGCTCAAGTAACGTTCCAAGAAGTATTGGCTTGTGGGATCTTCTTGATACACCGCAGGCAGGTAAGAAAGTAAAGAAGTTCTCGGGTAGTAAGCTCTTAATCTATGTAATAGCGGCGTCTTTTGCTCGCTCGCATGGAATTCTATTCTTAAACGTAAATATTGGCCCTTTGCTTCAAAAAACAAGGCATCCTTAGGGTTAACAATTGGGGTTGACCACATGGGAAAAGGATGATCCTTTAAGTCGGAGGCAAAATAGCTAATCCGAATTTGGGTTTCTTCTGGAATACTGGCTTCTACTTGAATTTTATGCCAAACCGTTTCTGTGGACTGGCTATCTATCTCAGGTGAGTAATAGATCGCTTGCAGCAAATGTGTATCCTCGTGCTCCATCGTCCGGTAATTGGGCTGTAAAATGGTCAGCATAGCCTCTTCATGATTAAGTAGATACATTTTATTATTGCGGTCTAAGAGCAATTTGTCTACTCTTCCGCGAAAACAGGCGATTTGTGCTGCTTTTATGCCATGGTCTGTGTATTTAATTACAAACCGTTCATCCTCTTCGAGTGATACATCCAAACTGCGGCGATTGCCCATATAGAGACTTCCATATGAATCTGCGGCTAAGCCCGAAAGCTCGATAAGAGAATCACTGGAGATTGGATACTGAAACTCTTCTGTGTCCGTAAAGGTGAATAGTTGATGGCTTATCGTATCCACAACAGCTATGCAATCATTAGGCAATAAGGTTAGGTTATAACGCTGCAGCATACTTTTTATTGGAATATCATTTGAAATCCGCAGTTCAACGCTTTCGTATATGCGTGTTACAGTACCTGCATCATTAATTCGAATAACACCTAATCGGCCATTCTCTGCTGCTTCCACTTCCCCATTATTCATCTGAAGATCAAGTGGCACTAAGGCAAAGGTATGATAAGCCTCATTAACTGCAAACGATAAGGGATAAAGTGTAAGTCCATTCCACTCATCCAGACTCCAGTAGGCCTGTCCGTTTGTTGCCGAATAAGCAGCTAATTTACGCTCGCCCAATGGATCAGCAAAATATAAAGTACTTTCACAAGCGGCTAGCTTGGCATTATTGCTAAATAATTCATGACCTGCTGTAAAAAGCAATTCTCGATTCTCATTCTGAAAATCATACATCCACAAATTAGTATGCTCATCCATCAAAAACAGCTTACCATTACGACCCACTGCAAAATCCTTGATCACGGGCGCACGATCTGCACCGTCTTCTGTGGTACGATTGAGAATTCGAAAAACATCAGCTAGTGGAATGATACGTTGAACGCCATATTTTTCAGTTTGGCTTACGGAAAGACCTTCATCTGAAATGTTTAAATTGGACGACTTGCCTTTTTCCCAGTCAGCTGGCTTATTGAATGAAAAATAGGGGTTCATAGCTTCACCTCATTTCCTGTTGCTTAGATGTCTAGCGGGCTTCTAATTTCGATTTGATGATCTCCAGAATAGACTAAAGCATGAGGCGGGATATGAATATCGCCATTGGCTTCTTTACGGATACCGGTGCCTTCTGCACTTAACCAAAGATCTTGAACATATTCAATGCCCTGAATACGATTAATCTCACCATAGATATCGCCTTTATAAACCGAGCGTCCAAACTCCCAGCCTGCTTTGTGATTGGAGTATTGGTCATAGTGGTCCAAGGGCTGAATAAATTCATTAAGTATGTTAATTATTCGATCAGCTTCATTCTGCAAATGTGCTTCTACGACAACTACCGCATGTACGGTTATTTTGATATATTCGGGTGCAATCACGTGAATCTCGGTTGTAATAAGTCGATGCCTGTCCAATTGGTAGCGAACTGTATTCAAAAATCCTTTACTGGGCATTGGCTTTTTGAATTCACTGTATGGCACCACTACAACGGTAATTTGCCCCGGCGCTTTCTGAATCGGGTAGTCCTTTAAGCCAAGCTTAAACAATGGGATAGCTTTCACTCTGGCAACTCTTAGTCCAGGTGTTGATTTGGCAATGTGTTCATAGTCTTCATTGGTGATAGCCCGATATGGATGATGCAGCTGTTTCTGCACTCGACGTTTAGCATCCTCTATGGTTTCTCGTTCTTTTCCTCCAGAAGCCACATGCATATTAGTTGCTTTGACGCCTTGAAACTCACTAGAGGGTGAAATCAGCTGCTGAATGAGATGCTTTTTGACATTCCCTCGTGTGCCTCCACCTAATTGGCAAGTAATCCAGCGGATATTATCCACTTCTTCCGAGAAGGCTGGAATTAGACCTTTTTCATTGTTGCCAAAAAAGATCTCCCCCGTCACTGCATCCACGACAAAATGGCGATCGGTTGAGGTCGATTGATCGAAATCTGCAACCTGATACCAATCCTGCCATACCACATCGCGTGAAGCGGCATCCCTTATAGATACCTGCAGCTGTAAGTTTGCTTTTAAAAGATTGGTGTAATGGGTTTCGAATTGTTGATTAGGCAGTCCATTGCTGCGACCTATATATCGTTTTTCAGCAAAATCCAATACATGAGCAATCAAACGAATCGAACGGGTACCTGCAGGCGGAATTGCACCATGAACGTCATCCCCAAAAGCAAGAACTGTCATTTTACTCTGCGGTTCTTTCATCCATTCGTAATGTCGATCATTAGCTTTACTTTCTGTTAATGAGGCAACCTCTCGCCAATCGACCCAATTTCCATTACCGTTATGGGTCTGCAAAGTGATATTTCCATAGAATGATAGATGGTCAGAATATTCTAGAATTAGATCAGCCTTTCCATCGCTATCGAAAAGATTGGCTTCACTTAAGGTCTCCTGCTGAACAACAGAAATTGTATTCAAACGAATATTATCAATTTTTGGGTAAACCTCGTAATTGTCTTCTTCTAATGTGCAGCAGATCCAATAACGTCCACGCTCATTAGCCGGATGGATGGTCATTGCTTTCATAGCTACTGGAAGCTTGAAGATCACACGTCCACTATGGGATAGATGCAGCGTTTCATCCTTAATAATTGGCAATGGCAGCCAGCCAGAAGCGGGATTAGCTGTATTCGGCTCAGCCCCATAGAATTTCCAGGAAACTTTGGCAGAAGGAGTGAAAAAGGATTCCGTATCGCTAGTGTTTAGGGACATTTTAACAGGATAATTGTCAAATAGCTTAACGGATAAACTAACTGCTTTACCAACGGGCAAAGCAGAATCAAAGCCAATATAAAGCCGACTTCCAACCTTAGTATCAGAGCCAAATGCATAGAAAGCTACACCTTCGTGATCGTTGGTTGAGGTCATATCGTTGCCTTCGACTTGAGATCGCACAATTACTTTATCGATTCTAGTTGGCAGCAGCAGTAAATCTTCTACGGTTTCAAAGGATTGTTCAGCAGCCAGCAGCTTAGTCCCTTTTGGAAGAATCAACTCGGTTTTAACGCCAGTAAAAGCAATTTCCGCCCGAGCGGAAACAGCGTCCTGCAATTGAATGCCTAGAAGCTTTAGAAACTTGAGTTCGTTTTTATGCGTGACCCGATTGAGGTAGTATTGCTGCATTTCCGTTAACCAGGCGAATAATTCGATAAAGGTTATGCCCGGATCATGCGCATTCTCATCTGTCCATTCTGGATAAAGCCTAGGAATGGATTTTCTAGCCTCGAGTACGATTTGTTCAAACATTTTGTCGTCTAAATTCGGCAAAGGCAGCATATTTCCAGCTCCATGACTCAACTTTTTCTATCTATAGTACATTCACCGTGATTTTATGGATTCCATTTACTAGAATACCATGTTGGATATGATCAAAAGCTTCCATACTGATTTCCGTGCGCTTTTCTTGCTCGATTTTATTAAGGGTCATCGATAATTGGGCGACATGATTTACGTTACTTATCGACTTAAGCAAAGCATAGAAGGTTGAGCTATGAATCCGTTGGCCAATGTCCCAGCCTTTACCATCATAATTACCGCGGAAAGGATCTAAAAAATCAGTCAGCTTGGCATTAGTATCCATTTCAGTAGGAATTATATCTTCTATTGAATTTACGACTAAATCTGCATAAATTGATATTTCGATATATGCAGGCTCAATCACTTGAATTTTCTCTGGAAAAGCAATCGAATTAGCAGCACGTTCCAAGAGGTATTGCTCGACACGACGTTTCAGGTTAGAGAATGCTAGTCCTGCGCTTCCACCCTTCGGTAGAACAACAACCGTTACACACCCGGCTTCCTTCACAGCGTTGGCATTTACATTCGATAGGCATTTCACTTTTGCTATATTCGAATCTGCTTGTCTTGCCAGCCATTCAAAGTCCTCAGCGGTCACAGCGCGATTACGATGCTTGATTAGCTGTGGACCTCTCCGTAAGGCTTCGCCTAGTGTTTCCATGTCACAGCCGCCACCAGAGGGCTCAGGATTGTCGATGGATTGAATAAAGGCGATTGAATTCTGCAGGCTTTGGATTTGATGAGCGGCTATATTGCCTTTTTTTCCTCCGCCAATTTTATAATTGACTTTAATTTTATCTCTTCCGGGATTAGGGGGAACTTTACCGTGCTTCCCGTCTCCAAATCGGATTTTTCCAGATGAACGATGGGTAATATAATGGCGATCATTGGACTCTGATTCATAGAAATTCTCTACTCTCAGCCACTTGACCCAGCTTTTCTGAATATGGCCTTCAGAATCACGTATGATTTCAAGCGAATGCACGGGATCATCTTGAAAAGCAAGAATATCCTCCTCGCCAAAATGGCTGGTTTCGTCTACCCATACGGCTTCACTAACAACCGGATAACGGGATAGTACATATTCCTCTTTGCCTGCTTCACCTATTGGATCAGGAAGCTCATTTTCGATACTCTCTTGTTGAATCACTAAAGTTGTATTTAAATAAATTCCTTTTACGGCTGGGATAGGCTGCAATTCATTATTCCGATCAAACTTTCCATCACGATTAACAGCGCGAATCCAATACTGGGTCTTGCCAAACAACGAAGCATTAGCAAAATCTAGCGGACCAGCAAATTTAATCGTACCGCTGCGGATGAACTGATCGGTTTTATCGGCAACCTTAAGCGGCGCCCACTCCAATTTAGTGCCTCTTAAGCTTAAATATTCCCACTCAATCAAGGGAACCTGATCTTCCGTATAGGCTTGTGGTACTAAGGAGAAAAAGATGCTTATCGGCCCTTTTGCAGGCTTAGAAGCAAACCCCATATAGAAGCCAGGAAATTTGCTTTCTAGACTAAAGAACGGTTTAAAGCTTTTTTTACTCGTTTGTTCAGAGCTAAGCCAGCTCTTGCTCTCTAGGTTATTCGTCGCAAATATATTCATAAACTCATGTTGTGCAGCACCATATTCATATTGCAAAGAGATATTCTCAACCCATGGTGTTAAATAGATTGAATTAGCAGAATACATATCCTCAATAGTCAGAATCCGCGCCCGAATCCAGTAATTATATTGGGCATTAACAAAGGTTTGCTCCAGATCAGATGGGCATTTGAATTTCAATGAATGGAACTTAATTTCTTCACCTGGCTTGTAGAAGATCTCATCATATTGTTTATTGGAGAATAGTAAAACCCAGCCATTTCCATTCCAATACTCCCAAACGACTTTCAGCACAGAAATATAAGTAACCTCTGGTTGCTTTAGCTTAGATTCTTTCATAATCAGCTTCCAGTCTACCTCTTGAGTAATCTCAGGGTAGATACGATTTAAAACATTTTTTAAGGAGAATTGCAAATGGATCTGCGCTGCTTTTTTACTGAAAACCTCTTGGCTTGAAATGAAAAAAGTACTGTTAGGCAGAAACTGTTCACCGAATGGAAACATCCCTACATTCTCCAGTTGCAGATCATTGCTAAAAATTAGATCCGGTGCAATCCCACCTTGCTGTAAATGATCATAATAATCGGCTTTAACTTGAATCCCATCGATAACGATATCACCATTTTTCAGAGTGATTTCCTCTAACATCCTTGGTTTGACTTTGCCTTGCAGCCAACGATTTGTTTTACCTTCCAGCTCCAGCTCTACAATCTCATGCTGATTGTTTTTAATTAGGATTAAGCGATTGGATTCAACCTTAACTTCGTCAAATGGAATCCAGCCTTCTAACCCGCTAAATGACCATTCTATATTTTGATTATTCGCTAATTTTCCACATAAGGTTTGTTCCATGAATTTCTGTAAGGAATGGGTAATTGTGATTTCAATTCGTGCGCTTTGTTTAATATTAAACAAATAATCATGACCTAAGTACCAGCTATGCTGCTGCAAATTCTCACCTTGCTCATAATTATACAAAGCAATCGGAAATAAACTGTCGTCTTTGCGGTCTTCATTAAAGGAATCGGAAATTTGAATGATTTTATCTTGTTTAGTACTAACCTTATAAATAGAACTAAGTACTGCAGGAGTAACTAACATGCTTTTCTCGGTTTCAAAAATTAGATCATCCTTGCCATCGGTTGATTTGCCTGTTACTTGAGTTCCGGCAGGTAAATAAACCGCTTCTTGGGCACCCAAGCTTAAATTAAACGTTACATAAGATGATGCTGGCTTAGCTGTTAAAATCGATACATCCAGCAAATTAAGAAAGGCAATAAAATTCTTAACTGGCGTACGATTCAAGCGTTTGATATTCTCCATAAACATCTCAGAGAAAATCGAGAATAAAGCTGTACCTGGGTCTGGATCCTCTGGTGTGAATCTCCATTCTGGTGTGTAATAAGGCACCATTTCACTCATTTTTTGAATTAGAGCTTGCATATCTCTAGTATCAATCATTGGCGGAAGCATAAATTCACCTCCATTCTTCGCCTTCATCATCGCATAACCCCATTATCTTTAATTTTTGGATCCTTCATTTATGTAAAATGGAAATACTAGATTATGCATATTATTGGTAGAACGAACTATGTAAGAAACTGTAACTAATAATTTGCCTGATTGACTGCGATCCAGCTCTGCTTCTACTTCTATATCGCCAACACGTGCTTCCCATTCTCTAATCGACTCTTTTACTTCTGACTTTAATAAGTTAATGGTGGTGCTGTCTGTTAAACCGAACAGGAATTTTTGAATACCGCTGCCAAAATTGGGCCTCATGACTCTTTCACCTTTGGTGGTACCAATAATAATGCGTATGGATTCGGCGATATCTTCTTCAAATTCAGATGTCATGATGCGACCTGTTGTCTCATCGACTTGAATTGGGAATTTCCAGCCTCTTCCTAAAAATGCATTTCCCATAGGGGACCTCCTAAAAGTTTATTGGTGATTGAAGATTTAGTGATAAAGATAAAGATAAAACAGAAAACTACAACTATTCACAGTTGCGATCCTATATGCACCACGGGTTCCGTTGCAGACGCGTTTCCTTTTATTTAATGGGCCTCCGGAACGAAGAAACACGTCTGCAAAAGTCACCTCTTAGGTACATACAGCATCTCCACTACTCATGCATTTAAATGCTAAACTTTAAATCTAAACCTCAAACCAACACCACAAACCAACCACAAACCAACACCACAAACCAACACCACAAACCAACCACAAACCAACACAATAAACAGTTAGATCAGTTTATTTTAACTAAAGAACCTTTGATGGTGATCATGCCGTCGGATTTGATGTCGAGGGCGGCGCCGGCTTTGAGAGAAAGCTGGGCGGATGCTTCGATCTGGACTTGTGTTGACTTGATTTTGATCGCTTTTGAGCTCTCGATGGAGATGTCGCCTTTAGCGTTCATGGTTATTTTGGAGGTGCTGCTTTTGATTGTAATTTCATTGGCAGAGCCGCCTTTGATTTCAATCGAGTTATTTCCGCTTTTTTCAGCAATTTTAATTATATCAGTTTTATCCATAAGCTCAACAATTTGTCCTTTTTTTGTCTTAATGGTAATTTTTCCATCTGCGGCATCGTCACCAAAAATGATCTCATGACCCTCTCGTGATTTGATTTTACGGATGTTATTATCCTTGCCTGCTTCTGGTGAAGGCTGGTCTGTGTTCCAGAGCATGCCGATTACGAAAGGCTCGCGGATATCGCCCATATGGAAAGCAACCAGCACCACATCGCCTACTTCAGGGATGAATAAGCTGCCGCGATCCTTGCCCGCCATAAAAGTTGCAATTCGAGCCCAATCGGTTTCATGCTCGCCATCAAGAATAGGCAGCTTTAGCTTAACTCGAGCAAGCTTTTCCGGGTCCTCATTATTCGTAACAATGGCCACCATAACCCCATCGACACGATTGGAGTATTCCGTATGCGCTTGAAACAAATCATCAAAATTCATATTGCGTTTCCTCTCACATAGAAAAAGGTATTGTACCCACTCTCATCAACTGTGTGGGTAACAGCTGAGATATAGTAAGGCTGACTGAGTTTTTTGCCTAGTCCCTCTAGCTTGATATATCGACCTGCTTTAATCTCTGGCATACCAAGGGATTGGCCACTTCCAGTTATTAAATCCATCGAAACGTGATTGAGCTTGGATTTGGCTATATCTTTGCCTTCATCCGCGGAGTCCAAAACCTTATTGGATTCATATCGGTCGAAATACGAGCCAATGGCTTTTAACAAATCAGCACCCGTTTTAGTGTTGGTACCCAATTTCTTGATATCGGTTGAGACTGCCTTTGATTCGATAATTTCCGTTTTATTCGTTTTAAAGCTGCGAACAGTATAGGAAGCAACCTGTGAAGCCAGATTCACATCGGCATTAAAACTAATTAAGGAAATTCCCCACATGAGATTGACCACTGGTGTCATGCTCGTTAAAGGCTTCCGAAAATACAAGGATTTGCCAAATACAAAAAAATCGTAATTGGTTCTTTTGGCCAAGTCAGCCAGGAATTGAAAATCAGATTGCTCTTCTGTTTTGGCAATTTTGATCATTTGATTAGCTGTTGCATCGACGACAGACTTAAGACCGTATTTTCCACCAATTTCTGTGGCTATATCACTGAATTTCTTTTTGTCCCAAGAGGTCGATTTATTGCTAGTCATCATTAGAAATGACTTATCCATCCCTTTAATAATAATATTAGGTGTATCATCCTCGCAAGTAAAGGAAATCGATGTGATTATTCCCGAAAAAACCGTCTCCAGCTTATCGACATAACCCATTTGAATCTCTATTTCTTTACCTAATGCAAAATACTCATCTACCCAAAGAAATTCCCGTTTAATCAGATCGAAAGCATTAATGACCACAAACGAGAAAGTATCCGCTTTTGAATCTATACTGGATTCTACGACAACCTTTGTAATAGCAGCGGGCGTTTCTCTGACTATTTTGGTCCCTTCTATAATCACTTCGACAGTTGGGGAATAGAAGTTACCATATTTTTTTTCTAGATCCTCAAAGGTAAATGTACTCTCATCTAAGGTTAAGTCACCCATTAATCATCACTCCAGCCGCGGTACTACTATTTTTTTACCTGATTGAAGCAGGCGTGGGTTGTCAATTCCATTGGCATTAGCGATATCACGCCATAGGGCTGGATTTACATACTCTTTAGCAGCAATCATCCACAATTGGTCCCCTTGGTTGATCGTCTTCTGTTTAGTCCTATCTGCTGAATTTCTCGGCAGCTTTTTGAGCTGCTCCGATTTGCTCATCCATGCCTTAAAGGTCACATTCAAAGTTGCACGAACAGGTACACCTTCTCCAGAAAACATCGTAAACTTTTGCGAGACATTCGTTACAACGCCAGTAAAGTTAAGATTTCCCCAAACAAAGCGTACTACAGGCGGAGCATGCAAATCGGGAATGATATCAAGTAAACCGCTGATTTTTGAGGTGTGGAATCTCACATCGGATTTAGCCTCATAAGTATCAAAAAACAACTCCATAGTCAAGGTGTCGCTTTCTCCACTGTCAAACTGAGCGATTGGCAACGAGAGTCCCTTTACTTTTGCCCAATTATATGAATTGGAGGAAGCTATCGAGTAATCAGATGGGTTGAATAGAACATCGAATTGTTTTTCAAATTCAAGTGTACCCGAAATATCGACAAAAATTTTCGCTTTTACAAAGGCCATTTTGCTTCAGTCCCCTACATACCTCGTCTTTGTCTTTCATACGTGAAGCGTTTTTGCAATTCTTTATAGACACGATCGACAATTTTATCGAATTCGAGCTTAGTGATCGGTGTCACTTTGCCATTAGTTTGATCTGTTGCGGAAGCTAATTGTTCCTTCTGATTTAATACATTAGCCACGCTTTGTTGGATCGGCTCAGCTGATGTGGATTTGGTTTTTAAATATTCAAGGGTAGTTTCTGATTGTGCCATTAAAGCAGCAATTTCTTCTGAAGTTTCCGTTGTTTCATGACTATTTCTTCGATTAACTAAGAATGATTCCGTGTTACTAATAAGTGATCGTTCATAGCTTTCGGTATTCTCATTGCGAATTTCACGCTCGGTGCTTAGATTTCGTTCGTTGGCTACTATCAATTGTGTCGTTACTTTTTCGATAAATTGTTGATTGATTTGATTCTTCTGTAGTGAATGCATGGAAACGGAATGATCCGTTTGTGTTAGAATATCATTGATTTGTGCGCTAACGACTTTCTTGGTAAGCAGCTCACGGAACAAAATATGCGTCTCAGCTGAGCGAAATGATGTATTCAATAATGCCTCCCGCGCACGGAATGGAATGACAGAACGATTATTTCGATCCATTAATATCTCTGGTCTTGGACGTTCCTGAGTTCTTGATCTTAATAAAGTATCGGTAACGGATTGGACAATAGTATGATCTGTATAATTGCGATCTACGAGCACTAAATGCGGACGCGTTTTTGTTTCATTAGAAGCTGTTATAGAATCAACTGCTGATAATTGTTGTTCCAGCTCTTGCTGCGCTTGTGTAATTACCTGTATTTGAGCTTGAGTTGAGATTTGTTTGTCATTAGTTAATGTCATTAATTGAGCGGAATAATTGATTTCATTGATTCGTTCTCGAACTATTTTTTCAGTCAGATTCTCGTGATAGGTTAATGTTACTGAATCCGCATGCTCCACTACATCTCGTAGAATCGTTGTTGGGTTGGTATTATTTTGGTTATTATTTGCAGCTAAAATAGTGTTATACACAGAAGTTAGTGCAAGATCCCTGTGATCTACGTTTTGTTGTTGGGATATCGCTTCTGTTAATCTACGTTTTATCTGCTGAGTCGGCACTAACTTAGTTGAATGACTGCGATACGAAAACTTTTGATAAATAAGTGGACTCAAGCTGCTTAAAAAACTGATGACTGGTCCACTGGTTCTATGCAATTCTGTTCTGTGATCTTTAAGCTGATGGATAACCTGAAGTAGATTTGGTACAGGTTGTCTATTGACTGACGATCTAACCAGCTCATCTTTTACAGCTCTTTCGAGAACTTGCATGACCGTTGCTAGTCGGTTGGTTCCATTCTGCTGACTATTAACTGCAACTGCGGCAGCTTGTAAACCACGATCTATAAGCATGCGATCAATTAATTTCAAGCTTGTTTTCTCTTTAAACAGTTGCGTATTCTTTTCCAATAAGTGATTGATTGTCATTATAGGATGATTGGCAAAAAACAGTAAATTCTCATGGTGATCAGGAAAAAGCTGCAATACCGAGGTTGCTCCACCAATTCGCTCATGAATAATTTTAGCGGTTAGATTCTGTTGGTTGTAGTTTGTTTGATTGGATGATTCTTTCACGACCATGTTCAGAGAATGATTAAGGATGCCGGTAATATAAGATTCATTGGTTACTTTGGATAAGAGGTTATCCGTCAATTTCCGTGAAAGATTACGTTCTTGGCTAAATATTTTCACAGTGTCCTGAATGGATGAACGATCTAAGGTTACCCAATCTGCAGCTTTAAGCATACTCTCTGTCGTGCTTAATCGATTATAAACTCGCTCATAGGTTTCAGTAAGTAAGCTTGAAATTCCACCTCGTTCGATTACTTTACGATCCACCAGCTCTAATCTACCTTGAGAATGGGTATGTTCGATTTGCTTAGCTAATTCAGTTTTACTATAAATGTCCATATTCAGTTGATGCAGCAAAAGATTTGAAGACGATATTGGCATTTGCAAAATCAAGGAAGACAAAGCATGAATACGTTGATTTACTATTCGTTCGGTTAAATTATTGGTTTCGATATTAGCAGTATCTTGATCTAGTAATACCCCATCTTTATAAGTAATAATTCGCTTTAAGCTTCTTTTAACAGGTTTGGTAGTCAATCGATTCTGAAGTAATTGTAAAGTATATTTTTTATAAATCAATGGACTTAAGCTAGTTATTACTGTCATTGCCGGACCTGAATGTGATTGATTATAAGTATTCTGAGTGGATTGAATATCTGTATTACTGGTTAATTGTCTTAAAGAAAAGCTTAGTTGTGCCGGTACTGCCTTAAATTGTTGAACTAAGCTTAATAAATCAATATGATGATGAATTGTTGGCTGAGGTTTGATGATTAAAGTCTTATTCAAAAAACCTCGATCTATTAGTAAACGATCTACAAGTTTTATAGAATGATTATTACTGAATATAGACTCAGCAGCAATATCAACATTCTTGATTAATAGATCAGCTTTATGATTAGTTTGCTGTAATAGCTGATTTGTTACCTGTGTTGAATTGAGCTGAATGATTTGAGATAAATCACCTATTCGTTCTTGAATAATATGTCTAACTAGCTCAGGTTGAAGCTGAAAGTTATTATTGACTGAATGAGCTGTCGATTGTTGAACAAACCTATTATTCAACCAAAGCTGTTGGATCAATGCTGGGTTTAAGCCAGAGTTCAAGCTTATTTCTTGCAGAATGTTTCTACTATTCCAAACAAACGATACGTAATTAGGATTATTAGCCTTAACATGGATTGAAATCTTATTGTTCATTTCTTGCAATTTACTTGATCTTTGTTTCAAAAAGATTGCCTTTTGGATGATTTCCTTACTTTGCTGAAGAATGGAAACACGTTCTAGTCCCACAGACTGAATTAAAGACTCGCTACTAGCAAAATTTTTACGTTCAACTAGCGTTAAAGCTTGATTATTATGTTGGACAGAATTGACGTTTATTTCATTAAAGCTGGTTTTTGCTTCATTCGTTATCTGGTCCAATAAATAATTAACCGAGGTTATCGGGATGTACTGAATTTGAGCTGACCAATCATTGATATGTGTCTGAACGACTTTTTCGATGAGATTAGACTGGTTTATTGAAGTGACAACCGTATTGGCTTGAATATCTATTAAAGTTCGATTTAAATTGCTTTCATGGAGTTGCTGATTATTCTGAGTTAAGGAAAACTTCTGATATAAGCTAGGACTTATGCTTGTCTTAAATGATAGAAACTTTTGTACATTTTGTTGTTGGTTAGGTTGCTGTAAAATAGTTAGATTATGATAAGCTTGATTGTTATTGGACAAGGTCTCAGTTGAATAATTACGTTCAATAAGCTGCAAGGTGTTTAAATTAGTATATAGGGAATGTTCAATGTCTTGTTGTATATGGTCCACATAATTATGGTTTAGTACAGACTGCTGCTCGATTTTCACTGAATTCAATTGCACCCATGAGCTTAACCTTTGCTCATTGAATATCTCTGTTGGATAATTGGCTAGAGTCTGATGAGTTAAATTTGTGGGGTTTAGCTGCATAATTATGTTTTGTTCACTCATATGCTCTTGCACGATTCGACTAGTAAATAGACGATTCATTAGTTGAACGGGTGAAACCGGATATTCTAAGGCTTTAAAAACCTGCTTGGACTGCAAAAGGTTGACACGGAATTGCTGATAGACCTGGGAATTAGTATCCGTATATAGAAAATTAGATTTAAGATAAACACGATTAGTAACGTGAATAGGCTCGCTAGCTGTTTCAGAACTATTTTGTTTATTATCTTTTAGTATAAGCTTGGTATTGAATTCTGTGTGGTTGGATGCAGTTGAATCATCATCGAATTTATGAATTAAAGCATTAGCAAAATGCAGACTTGAAAGTGAAATTTCGTTTTTATAAAGATTGCCCTTTATATTTAAGTTCTTAAGTAAAGTATGTTTGATTTGCAGCGAATTTCTAGGGCTTTCGTTTATTTCAGTAGTCTTAGTATAAGAGTTGTTATCATGCTGTGAATAAGCTTGCTTCGTAAGAATAGTTTGGATGAATTTAGTGCTTTCATGTACTCTCTTATAGAATAAATTAAGGATAGTTTGTTCATTTAATAGTTCATTTCTCGTAGCACCGACATTCGTGTTTTGAGTGCGAATAATAAGCTGCAAGCGAGAAGATATGTTTAACGAGCTTTGACTTATTTCTGTTGAATCATTGTACAAATTATTTTCATTGGACACATACTCTGAATAAGCTTGCTTTTCAAATATGGATTGGAAAAAATTACTGCTTTCATGCATTCTCTTATAGAAATGATTATGGTTATTTTGTTCATTGTTGAGTTCATTTCTTGTAGCATCGATATTCGTGTTTTGATTGCGAATTATAAGCTGCAAACGTGAAGAAATGCTTTGCTTGTTTTGATTTATTACTGTAGATTCCTCATATAAATTGCCTACATCAAATTCACTATCTGAGTAAGCTTGTTTTTCGATAATCGATTGGATAAAATTACTGCGCTCATGCATTCTCTTATAGAAATAATTATGGTTACTTTGTTCATTGATAAAATCAGTTCTGCTAGCATCGACATTCGTATTTTGATTGCCAATTATAAGATGCAAACGCGATGAAATATTTAGCTTATTTTCAATTTCGTTTATTTGTCTTGACTCATTGTATTGACTGCTCTCATTGATTTCATTCAAAGAGTAAGATTGTTTTTCAATAATCGTTTGGATAAATGAGGAGCTTATCGGCATTCTTTTAAAGAGAATGTTATGGATACTTTGATCCGTTTGAAGATTGTTTATATGGTTGTTCTCAATTGTCGAATTTTGGCTTGCTATAGTTAAATTTAGGTTCTCATTCCAATGTTCATTTTCGATCGATAAACCTCGTTGAACTAAGCTGCGATCAACTAGTAATACCTTGTTTGTTACTAATTGTTCAGCCTCTACATGGGTTTGTGTAAGCTTATTCGCAATGTATTGTACAAAAGAAGAACCAAATACGGAATTATAATTTCTTAGATAATTATTTGTAAGCTTGCTAGCAGCTGGATTATTTTCAAAATATAGTGAGTTTAAAGTATTCGTGTTATTAACAGTAGTTGGATGATTTAAAAGCTGGTTTGAGATATTGAAGATTTTTTCTACAGGAAATAGAGAGCTTGAGTTCGTTTGCTCTACCCTATTGTTAATCAGCTTCTTATCAACTAGCTTTGTGCTATAACGTTTGATTTCGACAATTGGTTTTGCAAGATTCCATGTTTGATTAGCACTTGGCGGAATTGGATCTATTTGAATAAGCGATTTGATAAAGGCAACGGTCTGCGTTCGATCAGTGGTTGTGGTGATATTTTCTGTTGAAATTCTGGAGTCCCGAAATAAAGTTTTCTCTAACAAAGGGTTCCACTGCTGGATATGATGATTATTGAGGTAAGTGGCTTGTTTATTTTGAACATCAAAAATAGTAGTTGAGTTATGTGCACCATCTCGTTCACTGGCAGGCACTCTAAGATCAGCTAAACGGAAAGTTTGTTGCATAACAGCTTGTTGAATAGTTTGGATGGTCCGGCCATATGCTGGTGTTGAAAGCAGCTTACTTGCCTGTATTCTGCGTTCGATCAATTGATTAGAAATAGCTTGATTATGTGTAGTTGGGTTGGAATAGGTAATCTCTTGCTGTGAAAGCAGCTGATTTATTTGTTGGAGCTCTATATTCGAATTTAATTTAGTTTGAAGCATTTGTAAGGTTGCAGATCTTGAACCCATAAAGCGATTATTAACATGCTGAAGCTGGAGAATTTGCAATCGTAATTGAATCAAATATTGATAAATAGGTGCTGCATCTAAGGCTTCTGTAGCTACATTATCGCGAAAGGTTAGACCAAGCATCCCTAAATAATTATCGGTCGTATATTGATATTTACCGATGATGCCCAATGCAAACTGGCTATGATCCGGAATATATAAAGACCTATGGGGTGTTAAAGTCGTATTCTTGATCATGTGAATTCACCCCTTACTATTTGCCTAAAATAATAGCCTTTAAACCATTGTGAACAATTTCCAATGTTTCAATCGCAACTTCACTTTTATTGGCACTTAAGGTTGGTCCCATCCATTTAATGGGATATGCATTAACAAATTCCCATCTTCCAATGGCTACACCATAAGAATTGTTAAGTATGATGGCGCCGCCCATTCGCTTGATTGTCCCAAGTGTAAATCCTTGGTACCAGTCCCATAAGGTATTAGATTGAATGATCCCTCTTTTAAAAACCAATGGTGGATATTTGATTCGTTTTGGAAAACGATGGGTATATTCGTTTAAACCGCCTTCATTATACTCTTCAAATTCCGTTTCAACTTGCAAACCAGAAACCTCATTAAATCCAGCTTCCACTAAACCATTTATTTCTATTTCAAAGCGAAAGGCTACGACGACCTTTTTATGGTCTGCCCATTTTTTCTTATCTGCTTCAGTTACCACTCATGTCACCTCTTATTGAATACATCAAATGGATTCTCCGGTTCGTCATTCATATTGCGATTAATTTTGGAAATTTGTTCGCACCATTTTCTACGTTCGCGGTGTTCCATCGACATAATATCGTCATGAGGCCAATGAAAATAATAGGCAATAAAGCCTGCTTCCTCATAGATCTTGTCAACGGGATAACCGACTAAGCTCCCTCCGTCACGGGCTGAAAAGCCATTTCAACCTCAAAAGCATGCTCACATTTAGGACATGAAGTTTTAACAGAAACACTTTCCAATTCATTGATTTGACGATAGAAGTTCTGTAAGAAAGTAAGATCGGCTGTAAATAGCCCTTCGATAGTACGTGTGTCAATCCCACGAACATCACCGAGCTTAGTAATTACTCGTGTTAATAGAATAATCGATAGGTAGCCTGGATTTTGTTGGACACGTTGATCTCTCATTGGCAGAATTTCATCAGCAGCTGTAGCTAAACGCATGATACCTCTTTTATGTAAAGTCCCTTCCTCATCCACATAACCTCTTGGTAGCTCGAAATCAAATTCTGTCTTAAATGCCATGGTTATAATCTCCCTTAGTTTTATTGGAGAAAAAAAGGGGTATAAAGCAGAGTGCTCACGCTCCACACTCTCGCTTTACGTCCCCTAATTTTCAAGTTAACTTATTATTTGGTTCTTGTCATACCTTCATGCGCCATTTCCAAAAGTTCAATTCCTACTTCAGAAGCGGTACCATTGAAATCAGGTGCTGTGTATTTGGATGGCCAAGCTTCGATAACCTTCCAAGTAGCCACATCGCCGCCTGCTTCGTTGATTGCGATAATCGTTACTGTCTTACGAGTAACTGTTCCTTGAATCGTAGCCTGAATCCAATTGTACATATCCATGGAATCCGTGACTCCCCATTTAAGGGTGATGTTTCCGTATTTAGCTAATCCGGGAAGCTTACGCGGGGTAATTACCTCATTACCTTCACGATACTCCACTACATCAATAGATGCATCAAAACCTGAAACTTCATTAAAGCCTGCTTGAGTAATACCTTCCACTTCAACGCGGTACCTAAACTTTCTATATGGATCCTTACGTGCTCCAGCCATTGTAAACCCCTTCCATGTTTAATATTTTTGAAAGATCGATTATTCCTCGCTTGTTTTTTGCGTAATTCTGAAGATTACGAACTCGGCAGGCTTAACAGGTGCTACACCAATCACACAAATCAAACGACCATTGTCAATATCATCCTGTGTCATCGTGCTGCGACCGATGTTAATGTAGAAGGCTTCTTGCGGGCTATTGCCCATCAAAGCTCCATCTCTCCATACACGAGTCAAGAAGGCATCGATAGTACGGGCTACTCTAGCCCAGAGCTGTTCATCATTGGGTTCGAATACAACCCAATTGGTTCCACTTTTAATGGATTGCTCTAGGAAAATAAACAAACGTCTAACGTTGATATATTTCCAAAGGCCATTGGATGATGCCGTTCTTGCTCCCCAAACACGAATGCCTTGTCCTGTAAATGTACGGATAAGGTTAACGCCTTTGGGATTCAGAATGTCTTGCTCGCCTGTGTTATATTGGCAATCCAAGCCAGTTACGCCACGAACCACTTCATTCGCCGGTGCTTTATGTACGCCACGGGATTGATCGGATCTGGAATAAACACCCACCATTGAACCTGATGGAGGAACGAAAATATTGCGTTTATCTAATGGATCAAATACCTGCAACCAAGGATTGTAAAGTGCTGCATAATTCGTATCAAAAATATTACGGTGAGTCATTACATCAGCTACTTTTTTCTTATCGCGCGGAATATCAAGAATAGCAAATCTGCTTTTCAAGTTTTCGCAATGAGCAACAAGGGAAAGCTGAACATTCGGATCTGTAACACCAGGAATAGCCATAATGCTAGCTTCATCATTATCAATAAAAGCTTTAATTCCTGTTCTTTTACCAGGTCCACCTGATTCATCTCCGATATAGATATCTGGTGTGATATTATCGAATGAACCATCGCTACCACCAGAAAGAGTGATTTGGAACTTACCTGCATCCGCTGTTTCCCCAGTAAGAAGCTGGAACGGCGTTGTTGGTGTTGCTGCAGCTGAGCTATTATCTTCAACTAGAACAATATTGGATTTAGCAAGGATTTTACTTACATGGTTAGCTGCGGAGACATTCAATGAACATCTTTCAAATTCTTCCGCTTCACTTCCATAGAATATTTGAACGGTAAATTCACTAGTTTTTAACACTTTAACAGGCAAAAGATTATTGTCTGTTGGATCACCAGAAAGCTCGGATGACAACTCAATTACATTATCAAGTGAAGAAACCACTTGGCTGTATTCTTGTGTAGCACCATCGTCAAAAATGATTACATCGCCTGTATTAAAACCAGCCGAGTTTTTAACACGATACTTATTAGCGCCAACTGATTCATAAATTTGTGTTTTTGCTTTGCTTGAAGGCAAAATAACCACACGAATTTGATTTCCCCATGAACCTGGATTTTTCGCAGTTATTCCAAGAGGACTTGCAACAGCAGCATTGTCTGCAGCCTTTGCATCCGATGGAGCAACACGCATTACATAACAACGTGAGCCTCCATTCATGAAGAACTGTTCAACGCCATAGGCTAAGAAACGAAACTCCCCAAATGCATTCTCGGATAAATAAGAACCGAAAATACGATTAAAGTCATTGATTCCTGTAACCAATTCAGGAAGCCCAGCAATAGCACCTCTTTGAGCTAAACCAATGAACCCGCCTGTACTTGTACTGGCGCCCTCCAGAGGCTGTCCGCCACTATCAAACTCTTCAACATAGACTCCAGGTGATAAATATTCTGCCATTTTTACCCAGCTTTAGATTTTTAGTAAATAATCAAAATCCAAAACCAGTTCCTCCTTTCGTAACCTTTTATATAGAAAATTGAATGGCCATAAATGATTGCATTTATGAATTCAATTTACTAGTCGGATGATACCTAAGCTTTTGATAACGCCTTGCTGCAATGTTAAATCTTGAATCAGCTTTTTGTTGCCATATGTTAACTCTAGCGTGATTCCGAAGGTTGGGATGCGGTTGGGTTTGAAGAATAAGAGCACTTCTCCCTTAACATCACTTATAGATTCAATAACTGGAAATAGCAGACTTCCTTTTTCGTAGGTAGATTGCAGCGGCTTTTCTAAGCTGCAGCAACGAGTAACTTCATCGACCTTCACCAATCGGCAATATTCAGATTTACCTGAACTGTTTTGCAATAAAAACCGATCTCCAATGGTTAATTTCCCAGCTATTTGTGCAAGAAAGATTTGATCCGGGCTCTCTTCTTTACTATCTTGAGCCAATTTGGCTTTTACACATTCCACACTGGTAACCGTTGCCCTTGCTCTTGCTTGATAAACGGCGTTTTCCTGAGCATCTTTAACTAGTGCGACAAGTGATGTTGCTTCTTCACCGAAAGGATACTGTGAATTGGGCATTAAAGGTACATAAAGAATAGGCTCATTAGAATCGAGTAAATCTAGTGAAACCTCTATGATTTCTTGCACGTAAAACTTAGATTGGACAACAACCTGATAGCTTTGTATAGGTAAGTCAGTGAATATATAGTAACCATCGATTTTAGGAATTGGCTTTACTGTTAAGCCTTGAATGGATACTATATGATCTTTTCCTATAGCTGGAGCGCTTGTATAAGAATCAATTAGACTAACTGCAAATGAAAAGCTTGTCTTGATTTTTACACTTCTCACATATTCCAATGGATTGACTCCTATCCGGTTATGCTGATATCTCTTTCAACAACGCGTTTTGTTGCTTTTATACGTGTGGAATCTATATAAACGGGACCTACGGAAAAACATACTGAAAGCTTATAGGGTGAATTAGGAAACAAACTAATTAGTGTATCTAAGGGTAAATTTTCCATGACTATACGCAGCTCTTCATTCGTATCTGCAAGCGAACCTTGAAGCGCTTGTCCTTTAATAATCGAATTATCATAAAGCACCTGCAATGCTTTTCCCAATATGCGCTGTTCATCCAAAGCTCGGGTTTGCAGCTCGGCAGCAGAATGAGCAGTTAACATATAGAACAATTCAACCGTTAATGGCGGATATTGCAAGGTGCTCTGCCCTCTGCTGAGCATTTGGGTCTGTCGATCAGCACTCTCTTTGACTGAATATAGGAATAAGGAAAGACTTAAATCACCTTTATCATTGGGATGACTCAATCCGATAAATTCGGGTTGTTGAATCGGTTCATTAACCATGTTATCACGCAAAAGCTGGACAATAGTAATTCCAACATCTGCAATCACTGTATATTGAGCGATTATATTCACCCCAATCTTCACATCATATCGTATTCGCCTAAATCCTCTTTAAGCAGAAGCTTTCCAGACTTCTTTAATTCGTGTCGGGCCGCTTGGATAATGTGGTTCATTCCAATGGATTGGTTGCTAACTGCTGCTAGAAATGCTGCGGATACAACGATATTCTTAATATTGCCGCCAGCTATTTCAAACTTTTGTGCAATAAATTTAAAATCAATATCTTCGTTCTGGGGTGCTTCTGTTGGAAACATTGATCTCCAAATTTTCTCGCGATATTCGGCATCGGGAAACGGAAATTTAATCACATAATTCAAACGTCTCATGAAGGCATCATCGATATTCTGTGAGAAATTTGTTGCTAATATGGTAATACCAGCGTATTCTTCGATTTTTTGGAGTAAATAAGCCGTTTCAATATTAGCATATTTATCATGCGAATCTTTGACCTCTGAACGTTTACCGAACAATGCGTCTGCTTCATCAAAAAACAAGATCGCATTACTGAATTGGGCTTCATGAAAAATTTCGTGAAGGTTCTTCTCGGTTTCACCTATGTACTTACTGATCACCTGCGATAGATCAATTTTATAAATTTCGAGCATTAGCTCTTTAGCAACAACTTCAGCTGACATCGTTTTACCTGTTCCTGGTGGTCCTGCAAAAAGTATACTGACACCTTTTCCATAGGAAAGTTTCTTCTCAAAGCCCCATTCTCCATAAACAATATGTCTAAACTTCACTTGATTGCAGGCATTACGCAACAATTCTTTCTGTTCGGGCGGTAAAATAACTTCATCCCATAAACGTTTAGGTTTAATATGGGTGGCCTTGCTCTCTAGCTTGTGCTGCACCTGATCGTAGCAAGCTTTATGCAGCTCTTCTGAGGAAATGCTGATCTCCTCGTGATTCCGCCACTTTGCATAATAATCGGCTGTAACCAGCGATTGTTTAATTTGGCCGGGGCTGAACTTAAACTTACTTGCCATTACTCCCCAGTCAAAGCCAGCTTCGAATGTGTATTTATTCCCAAAAGCTCTCCAGAGCTGTATACGCTCTTCATCCTCAGGAATAGATAACTCAATAGAGATGAAAATTTGCTGACGATTATGTTCGTTTGGTTTCCAAGGCTTGCTCGATAGTGAAAAAAGGATGCCATTAAAATCATTCATTTCGAGATTGATCTTAGATTGAACACGTCGAGTTGCCTCATCCTCCTCAAACATAATCTCATAATGTTGAAATGCTATCACAGCGTCATGCAGAGTGGCTTCTCGAAAAATGTGTTCAAGAGGAACAGCATATTCCTGAGTTTTCTCACGCAGCACACGCAGATCAACTATAATCAATTTCTTATCCAGGTGCTGACAGAAATGCTTTACTTGGAGCTTCTTACCCATGCCCGAATTGCCCCATAAATTAAAAGTCAGACGGTTATGTAAGGGTTCTTCACTACCTTCAAAGCTTGAAGCGGCAAAATTAATTAATTTATTATGTATATCCTGACCAATAAGCAAATTCTCTAACACTTCAACTGGCTCATATATCTGATAATAGGAAGCTGATGTTTGCAGAGATTCAGATGGATTTATCAAATAGGCAATCATTCGCTCATCTAATCTAATTATTTTTGTAAGAAGGGAGCCTTTACTACTGGATTCCTCATCTTTTCTCAGAAAATATTTACTTAATTTACTGCTTGCTGCAAAAGATTGGCGAATCTGAAGCTTCTCTTCTTTATTATGGCAAAGTAAATTAAGAATTAAATCGACTGAAGGATATTTACAGGTCACATCATCTTGCAAATAACCGTAAATTTTCTCATACTTACGGTCCAGCTCCACAGCGAGACAAAGAAAAACACATTGCTCTTCTTGTGGAGTAAGATTAAAACGCATTACAGCTTGTTTCAGAGGTATCTGAATTGATGGGCTCAGTTCCAAGCGCTGACGAATGTTTGCTTCAAATGACAGTAATTGCGCATTTTCTTCATCCCACATTACTTGCAAATCGCTAATCTCATCCTTATCCTGCAACAGCGAGATAACCTCATCTTCTGTGACCAATAAACCTCTAAATTGGTCAAGCGGATTATCAGATGGAATGTTATGCATACGATTCATCTGAAATTGAACCATCATATCCAATTTCTTCAGAGAATCCATATAATAGTCCCAATAGCTTGAATAACCAACTAGTGAAATAGGACTAGATTCGGACCGTTTATCGATATCAGAAAGGTTCTTCGACAAACTAAACGCCTCGTCTCTATGAATAAAAACCAAGTAAATCAACGCATAGGCAGAAAAACGACTAAATAAGCGCTTTTTCGTCGAAATTCTCTCTTTTAAGTTATCATAAAATGACAGGTTTCACAACAATTTAAATATCCAGATCAGGTTGTGAGGCAGCTTTTTTTCCCATCTGATCAGCTTCGTTTTCTAAACCAGGGTCATCGTTGACGGCTACGCCATTTACTTGTGTAGTTGGCTTCACTTCACCCTGACGTTGCTGTACAACATGTGTCAGTTCATGCCCTAGCAATTCTTGGCCTGATTGACTTTCTGGATCATATTGTCCTGGAGCAAAATGAATATCGCTGCCTTGTGCATAGGCATGAGCACCTACATCGCTAGCTTTGTTGCCTTCATGAACTCTAACATCCGAAAAATCAGCGCCAAAGGTATTCTCCATTTTGGATTGTACTTTACCTGGCATTTTATTCGGATCAGCCTTCATCTGCAGCTCTTCCATTTCGTCCTCAGAAGCTTCCTCGCGTTGTATTGCATTCGGATCAGCCTTCATTTGCAATTCTTCTTCAGGCATTGCTTCCCGTTGAAGTGGTGTATTCTGGTTAGCAAGCATACGCTGAACGGCTTGATTCCCAACTGTGCGTTGAAGCTGCATGATATGTGCGGGTGACATGGCAGTTTCAGCACCAGCAGTCATTAATTGTTTAGCCCCTGCGGATTGATCTGTTTTTGGTTTAACGTGCTCGGATATATCCGAAGTTTTAGGTTTTGCTGATTTTTGAATACGATGCTGCAAGGACATAATATAACCTCCCACAATTAGCTAGTTTTTCGACAAATCTAGGCATCATCTGACAATCAATATTAGTTAAATAGTGACATAATATGTAGGAAACTTGCAAGCTTTTATTTTGCAACCTGCCCTTTTAGAAAAATACTCTCTTTTTTGAAATGTCTAGGCTCCGAACGATACACCTGAGGGTTAGGTTTTTCATCACTTTCAAATTCCTCAATAAAAGTAAGGCCCATTAGTTCAGCTAGACGTATACCTGCATGTGTAATAGCAATAAAGCCAAAATCTTTAACTTCGATATTACGTTCATTAAGTCTTTGAATAACGTCTACCAAATCTTGTATAAGTGGTTTGGAGTACGTCTTGTAATTCTCAACGGACATATCGACTACTATGGAATATACATAGAGATAGACTTCGTTACATTCGTCGTAATTCAGAATAAAAGGCAATGCATTTTTTTCATCCATTTCACCAGATAATAATTGCTCGTATACATATTGTTGAAAAGGTGCGACAAAGTGATAGCCCATGATTTTATCATCATCTTTAATAAAACGATAGATTTCTTGGTTATTTTGCCACGCTGTCTCACCATCACTAAGGGGTATATCCCATTTCTCACTAAACACTAGCTTATCCAATCTACAAACCTCAGCAACTTCTTCCAAAGTACTATTCACGATTGATATCATGATGCCCCCCTCTTGATTCTCAAGAATTTGCTGAAAATCGAGCCATTAGCAAAGCTGTATCATCGAACTGCGGAGCTCCATCCACAAAAGCTTCTACTTGAATAATGAGCTGTTGAAGTAAAGCTTGCAGTGTTATTGTTTGGCCATTAGCCAAAGATTGTAATAAACGCGTTGTGCCAAATTGCTTCTGCGCAGCATTCTCTGCTTCTGTTATTCCGTCCGAATAGACAAAAATCGTATCGCCAGTTTGAAGCATGGTTTCTTGGTTATGGTAGCTTACATCAGGAAAAGCACCTAATGGCAAACTTTTAATTACGGCCAGTGGCTCTATTTCTCCTGTATTACGAATAATGTATGGCGTACAATGCCCACCATCGCTATAAATAAAATGACCTGTACGAATATTCAAAATCCCGCAGAAAATAGTGGCAAACATATTGGAGTCATCCTTGCACAACCCATTGTTAACACTATAAAGTAAATCCGCCGGTTCCATCTCTGCATGCATCGTGCCCTTAATTAAAGTCATCGCCACTGCCATGAACAATGCTGCGGGAATCCCTTTATCTGACACATCGCCAAGCGTCATAAACAGGCGATCCTCATCTATGTAAAAATAATTATAGAAATCTCCGCCTACGACTTTAGCAGGTTTAAGATAAGATTCAAGCTCGGCAGCTGATGTTGAGACAAATTGTTTTTGTGGCAGAAAGCTCATCTGAATTTCTTGGGCAATCTGTAGCTCTCTTTCCATGCGCTCTTTAACGGCCGTTGTTTCTTTAAGACTTAGGATAGATTCTTCTAAAGCTTCAAATAACTGTGCATTTTCTAAAGCGCTGGCTGCGGGAGAAGCTATCATTTCTAGCAGCTGTAAATCCATGGCATTAAAATGCGCCCCTCGCTGCTTATTCAGAACCTGCAAGACACCGATAATTTCACCGCGACTTCGTACAGGCACACACAATAAGTTTTTAGTTGGAAAATCAAGTTTAGAAGATACCTTGTTAGACCAGCGTGCATCACTTGACGCATTATCAATTCGGATAGATTCCCCCGTTTGTGCAACCCAGCCTGCAATACCCTCGCCTATTTTTAAACGAATCTCTTTAATTTCATTTTCTTTAGCTCCAGTGGCTATTTCAAAATATAGCTCGCCTTTTACTTTATCTACTAAAATTATCGAAGAGGCTTCCGCATTTAATACTTTGGCAGTGGTGGACATGATGATCTGCAGCAGCTCTTTTTTCTTGATCGTCGAATTTAGCTGCAAACTGACTTCGAAAAGGATTTTGGTTCGGGTTAGTTCGCGATTTTTTTCGTTATTTTTAAGAATATATAGGGTTAACGGGATGAGCGTCGCACAAAACAATATACAAATCAGATAAAGCATCCAATGGCCCTCCTGTTCTTACTAGCCGTATAAAACCTCATTAAGCTTGAAAAGCTTGGATGGCTTCTTGCTCAGTGGAATAAATGGAGAGAATGGTCGAGAAGCCTGACATGTCGAATACTTCCTTAACATTGTCATCCAGACCAACAAACGCTAGCTTTCCTTGCACAGACTTGGTTTTTTTGGCAGCAATCAGCACGGCTCTAAGGCCTGCACTGCTTATATAACTTACATGTGTCAGATCAAAAACAAATAACCTTTCTCCTAAATCTATTTGGGCTTGAAATTCCTTTTCTACTATACTTGCTGTAACTCCATCCAATCGTCCATTTAAGCTAAGCTTCAATACCTGTTCGATTTTACTTAATTGAATTTCCATGATTCATTCCTCTTTTCTTAGTGTCCAATATTTTTTCATGAAAATGATATTATGGCCTTCTGTACGTTCATAGCTGATCTCATCAACAATCTGTTTAACGAAATGAATGCCTAGTCCACCTATTTCTCTTTCCTCAACGGATAAACTGAGATCCGGATTCTTCCGGTCCAATGGATTAAACGGTCGTCCATCATCGGCGATTTTTAAAGTCCATTGCAATGGAGTTATCGCAAAATGCAATTGTATAACATGCACTAATTCATCCTCGTAACCATAAGAAATAATGTTAGTAACCAGTTCATCTCCAATTAGATTTAAGTAAAATAGTGTTTTTTCATCGATCCTCTGGGCTGTGAGTAAGGCATGAAAGATTTGGGTCAGACGATTTAACTCACTTAAATCATTCATCAATTCAATGGTATCTTCGAAGATCATGCTTCCATCCGAATTCACCTATTAATTCCTCCCATCAGCCCATTTTAATAATCATCTTCTCTAATAGGCGGACTCTGCGACTTGCAGCTCTCAATAACCCAATCCCAATTTCCGGGTAACGTCTGACTAATCGAGTTAAGTCCTCTCCATTCATCTCAAGGACATGGATCTCACCTAATAAAACTTGTCCGGTAAGTGAAGAAGGAATGTGCTCCAAAATCGAAGTATCTCCCAAGGACTCTTTAGGACCCAATACACCAAACGAACCTTCCAAGCCTTCAGAGGAAACACTGCTTAATTCAACATTACCTGAAATAATTAGATATAAAGTATCATTAATCTCTCCAGCACGAAGCAAAATCGTTTCATCTGGATAAAATTCCTCTCTAGCAATATCTGCGATCAAGCCAAGCTCCTCTAAGCTCAGGTTATCAAACATCGGAACTTGCTTAAGAAAAATAACTCTTTCAAGTAGGCTTAGATATACACGTTCATCATGCATGGAACCTATCTCCTTTCGCGACAAGGCGTCAACTGCGATGACCCTCAACCAATGATCGTTTGCCTCTAATTCTGCTTTAATAAATTCAAAAGAGTCGACGTTTAACGAGTCTGAGTCGGTAACGTCATCCGCGGTTTTCTGGTCCCATTGCTTAATATCTTCAAGTAACACAGAAGCTAAGCGACGATCTCCTAATCCTTCTGCCAAAACCTCAAGTCCATTATCACGTACTTCTTCATCCTCATCGTCAATTGCTTGACGGACTTTATTAACTACCTCAGCATCTGCTAATCTTCCTATTACAGACCAAATGGCATCATGAAGCGCTTGGCGAATTTCTAAGAATCTTTTTTCGGCTAAGCTTGCCAATTCTAGGTGATTCATTTGCTCAAGAGCAAAAACGAATTTTCTTTCTGTGTTTAACTGCGTTACTCGTTCGATACAAGGCTCGATTAAGCTCGCTTTTACATCCGTTTCATTCCATATACTGGACAGTGCTTTAACAGCAGCACTCCAAATCATAGGATGTGATTCCTTCAATACGTCTGTTAAATCAGGAATTATCGTCTCCCCTAAATCGATTAGGGCTTGCAAAGAAGCTTCATGCAGCTCATGATCAGCCAATGGGAAAAAGGTTAACAGCTGCGGTACAATGTGGACATCTTTTAATTTTCCTAAACATTCCACGGCTGCTACCTTCACAGCGGGGCGATCATCCCAGAGCAACGCATTCACTTGCCGGCTAAACTGCGTTAAATTACAGGCTTGAATAACATTGCACACTAGAACAGGAGCGTCTCCATCTTCCATCAGGAGTCGATCAATAGCTTCTTCGCAAGCGGCATAGCTTTGTGTGCTTTTTAACGTATACAACGCCTTAATTCCTTCCGTAACAATTCGTGGATCCGGATCAAGCAGCTTAAGTCTAATAAAATAATGAGCTTGCTCCTTCAAGTGATCCGCCTGAGCAATAACCTTAACGGCTTGAGCTCGAACCTCATAATCGGTATCTTCTAAGCATGCAGCAACAGTTACCATTCCTATTAAATCAACATTATGTAAGTTCATAGCTTTTAAAGCGGCTAAACGAATTCGCGGGCTTGGGTCCTGTACCAGAACAAATAACCGCGGCAATAAAGCAACATCCTGGAATCGAGCCATAATCTCTAGGGCGATTTCACGCACATAATTATTAGGATGCTTCAAAAGCTCGATTACAGCAGTGATCGCTTTCGAATTGCGAACACCTCCTAAAAAAGAAGCAACTACTTCCGAGACAAACGAATTCATTCCTTGGATGCTTTTAATTAATTCCTTGATATATAATTGACGACTGTACCAGGCTAGAGCCACAAGGCTTCCAGAGACTATGATTCCAAGAATAGCTTGAATCGTCATTGGGATATAGCCACCAGAGTTCAATAAGGATAATAAAGCTCCGAGTAAAATCCCAGCTGAAGCAGCTATGCCTTGTGCAAGAAAACGGAAACCATCTCGTTGTGCTAATGGAAGCATTTTAAAGAATAATTGATAACAAGGCTCTGCAAAATAGTAATAAAGCAAATAGATGAAAATATAACTTATTGAGATCGCAACTAGCGCAAATCTTGAATCAATAAAACAAGCAGCAAGGATGAACCCACCCGTAAAGACGCCTGAAATGGCTAACAGCATATTGCTTGCGCCCAGCCAATTCATCAGCTTGCCGGAAACCAGCTGCAGTAATAACGACACAGTAAAAAGTATCGTAAATACCCGTCCATAAAAAGAAGTTAATTCATGTTCGCTGCTAAATGATCCTTGTGCAGTTGTAAAATATTGATACTCTATTAAGAAATACAAGGCAGGCATTAAGGTCATTAAGCCAACTGCACAGAGTAAAAATGGAGATTTAAGCAATTGTTTTAGATTGCTTTGCCCACTACTAGCAGTTTGGTTAATTTGACGTTCTTTCTTATCTAGCTTTAAAGTTAACGGGACTAAGTAATCATGAATGGCTTTACGGAAATTCCAAAAGCCAGCTATCAAAATTAAAGAGGCCAAGAAATAAACATATTCTGTTCCCAACAAAGGCCCTACAACCTGTGCAATAAGACCTGCGGTAATTCCACCAAGAGTTGCTAGGGCAACAAAAATCGGCATCAGTCGTTTGGCTTGCTGGGTCGGACATAAATCAAAAGCTAGGCTCCACATTAATAGAGAGAATTGTCTAACAACGAAATTAGAGGATAAGAATAAAATCGGATAATAATACCGAATATCCCATTTAAAATAGAGAATCATCAGTAGAATAATTCCGTTAATAAGCACGGTACTTGTCATCAGAATATATAAGGTTCGCATCAGCTGCGGTTTGGACATTCGATTAGCTATGTAGGAAAGAATTAAGCCTTCGAGCGGTAAGATTACCGCTTCTATGATATAAACAATTGGTAAAAATTTAACTCCAAAGCGCAAATTAAATAGAGCCATAAATGCGGTATAACTAAGTAATTCGGCTACGCCACCTGCGAAGAAAACAGGTCCCATTATTCCAAGCTTGCGCGTATCCCCTGCTTGTAAGCCTAAGAAACGAAAAATACGAGCCAAATGATCCATCTCCAAGTATCCGAAATCACGATTGAAATCAACACATTATAACATATTTAGTGCTTATTCGACACCATCAAAAATGGAAAAAATCCTTACTATCGGTCCAATAGAAAGGATTTGATTAAAGCGATATATTCTCTGCCATAAAGCTGAATTCTAACTGACTTAGGTGTTGGTGCTGCTAACGTATCCACAATCAAACCTTGATTTTTTGCAATCATTTTAGCTCTTAAAACATGAAAGTCATTACTAACCAAGATAATTTTCTCACCTTGAATTAATTTTCGGGAGAATTTAATGTTCTCAAAGGTTGAAGTGGATAAAGCTTCTGTTTGAATTCGTGAGACGTCAATTTGATTTTTAATTAAATAGTTTTTCATCGCTGCTGCTTCAGAGGTTAGTTCATCCGAGCCTTGTCCTCCAGAAACAATCACTTGGGTGGAAGGATTGCTTTTCAGATAGGTCAATGCAACATCCATGCGATTTTTCAATGCTAGTGAAAGCTGGTCTCCATTCAGCTTAGCACCTAAGATGATCATGCTATTAGCATTTGCTTCAGGTGCATGATGGCTAATCTGGACCATTTTTATTGTAATTATGCTAATATAAGCTATTCCTAAAACGAGAATTACCAGACATCCTCTTTTTAGTAGTCTTTTCATTCTGTAATGGATGCCTTTTGCTTAAATTGTTCTAACCCATCTAAGACTTCACTACGAGGCAATCCACCTGCTATCAGCTCAGCATCATCTAGCTGCAATAGTTTTTTATAGAATTTAACACCTTTTAACGAAATATCTAAGGTAACAGCATTCTCAATGATTGGTTCTGCCTCAACTAATTCGAACAGCTTGTTCTCAGCAGCATCATATTGTTCAATTTTATTATAATAATCGAACAATTGAAGTAAATAGGGTGCAGGTAATTGGTAGCTCTGAAGCCTAATTAACAAGTCATCGATTTCGTGCAGTATATCAATTTCTTCTAATACTGCATCGTTCTGAATAGCAGCTGTATACAAAGTTAATGCCGTTAAATACCTCTTGTAGCTTTCATCCGTCGAGCCAAGAGCCTCATAACTCTCCCCTTCCGCCTTCAACAAGTAAGCTACGGTGATAGCTTTTTCATTATCCAATTCACCATTGCTAGATAACAATTCCAGAAGATTACGGTCGGTTAACGATTGAATCATTTTGCTATTTAGACGGTAATACTTCTCCAAGGTTTCATTGACTACTACAAACACCTGCTCATGCTTCATTTCCTTCCTTAATCCCATAAGGCGAGCCACTACAGCAGTAAATGAAGTTAACATGCGCATAATATAATCTCGTTCGAACATATAGCTAGCCCCCTATCTCATTTAAACGTTCTATGGAAAGCACGATGTGCTCCAGCATACTTGGAATATCATCAATAAGGCTTTCACCAAACTTCCGCCCGAAATCCAAAGAGATCTCATTGAGGTAATTGGAGTGATGATTCTTCCCGTAAATAAAAGAAAGCTTTTGGCTTATTTCACAGCTATTGCCCCAAATATCGAACAATATGTGCTGAGCTGCTGAACAATCCTCTTCAACATCCGCTATTTGCATTTGCAGGTTAATTTGGAGCGTACAGCCAGGGGTCATCGTCGTTTTCTCTAGAATTTCCGATGCTAGGTCCTCAGTTGCCGCAGCCAAACATAATTCTGCCATCACATCTCCAAGTCCGAGAAGCTTAAACTGAATACTATAGGATCTCGACATTGTGGAAAGTTCTACCCGATCCGAACGGTTTGTTACTAATATTTCACCTGCCAAATCAAGGTCATATACAGCCCCTTCAATGACGACCTTCATATTCTCATAAATCGTTGGATCAAACATAGATTTCCCTACCTTCACCTTATCTTTCGAACTTACAGAGCATTCTCGATATCAGCTGCAAGGCTGGAATCATCAGGAGCTACTTTACTGGAATAATGGCCAAGAAGCTCACCTTCTTTAGAAATTAAAAACTTTTCAAAATTCCATTTCACATCATCATGAAGCTCAGATTGACTCTTTAACCAAGCATATAAAGGATGAATCTCTTCACCTATAGCGTGAACTTTGTCGAGCAATTCAAAAGTAACCCCATAATTTAATTTACAGAACTCTTGGATTTCTTCCAAGGTACCAGGCTCTTGACCACCGAAATCATTAGATGGAACTCCAAGCACGAGTAAACCTTTTGATTTATAAGCTTGACTTAATGCTTCTAGCCCTTCATATTGCGGTGTAAATCCACAGTTAGATGCTACATTAACAATTAAAAGCGCATTGCCTTTATATTCGGCTAAAGTTTTTGGTTCGCCTTTTGCATTCGCAACTTCAATTTCATAAATAGACTTTGACATTTGTAAGCCTCCTCGTTTTTATAAACCACAGTGCTATTATAACAGTTGAAGATCGTTTATGCTTGATTCCAACTAAGTTTAACATTACAATGAAGATATTAACATTAAAAAGAGGTGTTCAGATGTCCGATCAAACTAAAAACGAATCCACTCCCGTTGAACCGAAGAAAATGACTTTAAAAGATGCGATCCGTAATAAATTATCTCAGAACAAGCAAGCGCAAATGAATGAAAAAAACAATCCATCCCTCAAGGCAGGGAATATGGAAGCAAAAAGCCAAATGACTAAGAAAATCAACAATCAACGCCGTCGTACTGGCGGAAGCTAAGTAAATAGATATTAGAAAAGAGCTGCGGTAAACGCCAGCTCTTTTTCTTTGTGCAAAATGGATTACTTGTATGCCAATTCGCGCATTTCTTGAACATCTTTATTCTCTAAATATTCATCATAGCTCATAACTTTATCAATGATCCCGGTTGGAGTAAACTCAATAATCCGGTTAGCAATGGTTTGCAAGAACTGATGATCATGTGAAACGAATATTATCGTTCCATCAAAATCAACTAAACCATTGTTTAATGCGGTAATGGATTCCAAATCCAAGTGATTCGTTGGCTCATCCAATAACAATACGTTTGCACCGTATAACATCATTTTTGAGAACATCGAACGAACCTTTTCTCCTCCAGAAAGCACGCTGACCTTTTTCAAAGCTTCTTCACCGGAGAATAACATTCTGCCTAAGAATCCGCGCAAGAAGCCTTCATCCTGTTCTTTAGAGAATTGACGAAGCCAATCAACTAAAGGCAAATCGCTATTAAAATAGGTTGTATTTTCTTTAGGGAAATAAGCTTGAGAAGTAGTTACACCCCAAGTAAAGCTGCCTGCATCCGCTTCGATTTCTTTAATTAGAATTTGCATTAAAGTCGTTTTAGCTAAACCATTAGGACCTACAAGAGCAATTTTATCGCCTTTGTTAACAAGAAGATTTAAACCATTCAATACCTGCTCATCGCCAACCTTCTTCGATAAATTCTCGATGGAAAGCAGTTGTTTACCGGCTTCACGTTCAGACTTGAAGTTAATGAAAGGATATTTACGAGACGATGGACGAATGTCTTCCAATGTTAGCTTTTCCAATTGCTTCTTACGGGAAGTGGCTTGCTTAGATTTCGATGCATTCGCACTAAAGCGACGAATAAATGCTTCTAGCTCCAAACGTTTTTCTTCCGTTTTCTTATTAGCATCGCGCAATAAGCGTGTAGCTAACTGGCTGGATTCATACCAAAAATCATAGTTCCCTACATACATTTGCACTTTACTGAAATCAATATCAGCAATATGAGTACAAACCTGATTTAGAAAATGACGATCATGAGATACTACAATAACAGTACCGTCAAAACGAGCCAAGAAATTTTCCAACCATTTAATCGATTCTAAATCAAGATGATTCGTCGGCTCATCCAGCAGCAAGATGTTTGGAGTACCAAACAAGGCTTGTGCTAGTAAAACACGGATCTTTTC
Source organism: Paenibacillus psychroresistens (assembly GCF_009728935.1). Lineage (GTDB taxonomy): Bacteria > Bacillota > Bacilli > Paenibacillales > NBRC-103111 > Paenibacillus_AC > Paenibacillus_AC psychroresistens. The sequence goes on from NZ_CP034235.1 coordinate 4,029,797, forward strand.
ATTCCCGGATAGTTCCTTCATTTGCAGCTCATGCATCGATTTTGGAATTCCTAGGCCAATTAATAACTCGGCAGCATCGGATTCTGCTTCCCAACCGTTCATTTCAGCAAACTCACCCTCAAGCTCAGCGGCTTTCATCCCGTCTTCATCACTGAATTCTGCTTTAGCATAAATGGCATCTTTTTCTTCCATAATGGCATACAGCTTAGCATGACCCATAACCACTGTTTTTAGCACTTCATACTCATCGTATTCATAATGATTTTGCTTCAAAACAGCCATACGCTCATTCGGATTAATATGAACCTCACCACGTGTAGGTTCGATCTCACCGGACAAGATCTTGAGAAATGTTGATTTTCCTGCACCGTTTGCTCCAATGAGTCCGTAACAGTTACCAGGGATAAACTTAATGTTGACATCCTCAAACAACGAGCGACTCCCGTAGCGTAAGGTAATTCCACTTGTGCTAATCATATTATTAACAACCGCCTTATCCTAATAAATAAGTTACATTATACCATAATCTTATGGCTTCTGCGAATTGACTGCGTTTTGTTGATTAATTTCCTCAACCAAATCAGACAGCTCCGTCCATCTTTCCATCGTTGCATCGAGCTCTTGAGTAGCTTTTTGTTCTTTTTCAAATAGCAGCTGAATTTTATCGTAATTGGCGCCATTATTAGCAATTTCTTGTTTGAGCTGTGAGATTTGAAGCTCAATCGCCGCAATTTTCGCTTCGATTTCTTCCCATTCTTTTTGCTCTTTAAAGCTAAGCTTTTTAAGTTTACTGTTAGTTGCAATCGTTGTAGGGACAACAATTGGTGGAGCTTGCTTAATCGGTTGTGCAGGTGCTGCAGCCTTTATATAATCCTTACTGTTCTCAAATTGCTTCTGATCCAGATATTCGGAACAGGTTCCTTGAAACCGCTGAATTTCTCCATCTCCAGCAAAAACAAATAGGTGTTCAGCCGTCCGATCTAAAAAATAGCGATCATGAGAAACTGTAATAACTGCTCCTGGGAAACGTTCCAAATAATCCTCTAAGATCGTCAATGTTTGAATATCTAAATCATTGGTTGGCTCATCCAGTAGTAATACATTGGGCTCGCCCATTAAAGTACGCAGCAAATACAATCTTCTGCGTTCTCCACCTGATAATTTGGCGATTGGCGTCCATTGTGAGGAGGATGGGAATAAGAAGCGCTCTAGCATTTGTGACGCTGAGATCGTCTCGCCATCTGTAGTACGAATGTTCTCTGCGGCTTGCTTTACATATTCAATTACTCGCAGCTTTTCATCCATTTCAACATTTTCTTGCGTATAATAAGCGATCTTTACAGTAGAACCAACATCAATTACACCTTTGTCAGGCTGCAATCGCCCTGTTAATAAATTAAGCAAAGTTGATTTACCGCTCCCATTAGGTCCAATAATCCCAATTCGATCACGCGGCATAACGATATAATTCAAATCCTTGATCATCGTTTGACCTTCAAAGCTTTTTTCAAGATCGATCAGCTCAATCACTTTCTTGCCAAGACGGCTTGCCCCGATCGCAATATCCATAATATCTCTAGGTCCATCTACATGACGGTCCCGCAACTCCTCGGCCCGATCAATTCTTGCTTTTTGCTTGGTTGTTCTGGCTTTAGCGCCCTTCTGCAGCCAAGCTAACTCACGACGTAGCAAATTCTGCCTTTTATCCTCAGATGAAGCATCCTGCTCTTCGCGATCTGCTTTTTTCTCTAGATAAACCTCATAATTACCTTCATAATTATAAAGATTGCCAAAATTGATTTCAAAAATTCGATTTGTCACACGGTCCAGAAAATAACGATCATGCGTTACGAGCAGAAGCGCACCGCGATATTTAGCCAAATGCTCTTCAAGCCATTTTACGGTCTCATGATCAATATGGTTCGTAGGCTCATCTAGAATCAATAAATCTGCCGGATGGATAAGTGCGCTAGCTAGTGCTACACGCTTCTTTTGTCCACCGGACATTAAGGAAACTGGCTTATGGAATTCCTCGATACCTAGTTTTGTAAGAATAATCTGTGCCTGTGTGCTTGCATCCCAAGCATCCATATCATCCATACGCTGCTGAACAGCAAACAGCTTAGCTTGTTTCTGTTCACTTTCATAATCTGTTTCCAGGTCTTGTAAGGCTATCTCATAATCACGAATCGTTTGCATTAACGGAGAATCGCCACCAAAAACATGCTGCAAGACAGTCTCAGTCTCCGTAAACTCCGGATTTTGTGATAAATATTGCACACGGAAATGATTGGCATGCACCAATTTACCACTATCTGGCGAATCCAATTCAGCTACAATGCGCAGTAAAGATGATTTTCCGGTTCCGTTAACTCCAATCAATCCAATTCGTTGTTTTTCGGCAATAGTAAAGGAAATATCCTTAAATAGGATTTTTTCGCCATAGCTTTTTGACAAGTTTTCCACAGATAAAATATTCAAACGGTTCACCCTAGTTTCTATTTTTTGTAATTGAGTCTGGTTTTATTGTACAATAACCAATGGTAAAACTAAAATCGTGATTTATTGGAGGCTTACAACATGTCAGAAGAAGTATTAGCACCTAAAACCTGTTCCATTGAACGACTAATTACAGTTGAAGATGATGTCAAGCTTGTGCTTAGTGGAGAGAAACTCGTTACTCGTCGAAATGGACGTTACGCAGATCCAGGAGAAATAATGGAGCTAGGCGGAAAATCCTTTGAAGTTTTTAAAGTATATCAACAAGCTTTAGGTGATATGACTGATGCAGATGCTAAAGCAGAAGGTTATACAGATTTCGAAACTTACAAGAATTATATCTTGTCGATGCATAAAGGTATGCCTTGGATCCCTCATGCTAAAGTATGGGTTCATGAATTTCGTGCAGTTTAACTAACAGTTAAAGGTCAATGATTTACCATTAACATTATAAGTAATATAACAAAAACAGTGTAGAAATCGCTTGCGGCTACTACACTGTTTTCATTCCTGGAGGGTTTATGATTTATTCTTTTTTACTTTACTTACATATTCTTAGCGTAATTCCATCTTTAGGACCTTTTTTCGTGCTTATCCCATTAGTTCGTAAGTTACGCACTGCTAGCTCAGATGAATTGAAAATATATTTGCCTACTTTCACACTTGCAGTACGCTTATCCAAGCATTGTGGTCACGTTCTAGTAACCTCTGGAGTCTTAATGATGTGGATTGGTCATATATCTTGGCTCACTTCATGGGTACTCATTACCATATTCATTCTAGTTAGTTCGTTATATTTTATAGCTCGTGCTTTCTCTCCAACTATCCGAAAGCTGGCTATACCAGATCATAACAATCGACAAGAGCTTGTCAACAAATTACGATTCAATGTTTGGCTATATGTTGTGCTTATGGTAATCATGCTCTGGTTTATGGTAAATAAACCAAACTTTTGGTAGCTTTATGCTTCGTAATCAACACTTACAGCAGCTTCTCTTACAGTTCCCATATAAGCAATCACTTCTTGGTGAAGCGGATGTACATTATAGATCGCTAAGTCCGCTAACGAATTAAATTTCGTTACTAAGGCAATATCAAATGAACGCTCTGAGTGAACGACATCAACTCCTACTTCGATACTCAGTAGCTGTTCAATTTTTCCCTCCATGTTCAATAAAACCTCTTTAGTTTTCTGAACAACCTCAGGTGTACGTTCCTTCAACTTAAAAAATACGATGTGTGTTAACATGTTTCATTTCCCCTTTCAAATTTATGATTTAGCTATTTGTTGAGACCATTCTTCAACATCCCAAACCTTGGTTACCCAATCCTCATAAAAGTCAGGCTCATGGCAGACAAGCAGAATTGTGCCTTTGTATTCTTTCAGTGCTCTTTGCAGCTCAGCTTTGGCTTTAATGTCCAAATGATTCGTTGGCTCATCGAATAATAACCAGTTGCTCTGATGCATCAGAAGCTTGCATAAACGTACTTTTGCTTGCTCTCCACCACTTAACTTACTAAGCGGACGAGTAATATGATCATTCTTTAAGCCGCAACGCGCCAAAGCTCCACGAACTTCACTTTGCGTCATATGTGAGAATGAATTCCAGACATCGTCAATCGGTGTGATATTGCCTAGCTTAACTTCTTGCTCAAAATAAGCCGAAAATAAATAGTCACCAAGATAGGTACTGCCACTATAAGGCTGGATTCTACCCAGAATGGTTTTCAATAATGTTGATTTCCCGACTCCGTTACAGCCAACAATCGCGATTTTATCGCCGCGCTCAATTGACATTGTCATTCTCGGCAACAGAGGAAATTCATAGCCAATCTCCATATCTTTAGCTTCAAACACAATTCTTCCGCTTGCGCGTGATTCTTTGAAATTAAAGGTTGGTTTAATGGAATCCTCAGGCTTCTCAATCCGATCAATCCGATCCAGCTGCTTTTCGCGGCTTTTCGCTCGTCCAGAGGTGGAAGCTCTTGCTTTATTCTTCGCAATAAACTCTTCGGTTTTCTTAATGTGATCCTGTTGTTTCTCATACGCATCAATATGTTGAGCTTTATTCATATCAGCCATCTGGAGGAACTTTTCATAGTTAGCTGTGTAACGAGTAAGCTTAGTGAATTCCAAATGATAAACAATATTGACCACTTTGTTCATAAATTCAGTATCATGGGAAATCAACATAAAAGCATAAGGATAGTTTTGCAAGTAGTTGGTTAACCAATCAATATGCTCAACATCAAGATAGTTCGTTGGCTCATCCAACAGCAGGACTGTCGGTTGTTCCAATAAAAGCTTAGCCAGCAAAACCTTGGTTCTCTGACCTCCACTTAATGAGGCAACATCACGATCCAAACCAATAGCATCAAGTCCCAAACCATATGCTAGCTCGTCTACTTTAACATCCAACAAGTAAAACCCACTGGAGTCAAGACGCTCTTGAATATTGCCCATATCTTCTAATAACACGTCTAATTCCTCAACTGAAGCTGTAGCCATTTTCTCGGAAATTAGAATTAACTCTTTCTCTTGCTCCAACAATGGCAAAAACGCATCTTTAAGCACATCACGAATTGTTTTACCAGCTGCAAGATTGGAATGCTGATCCAAATAACCGTAATGAACTCTAGGTGTCCATTCGACCTTTCCGTTGTCCTTCAATAATTGTCCCGTTAATATATTCATCAATGTCGATTTACCAACACCGTTAGCTCCTACAAATCCAACATGCTCTCCAGCCAACAAGCGAAAAGATACATCCTTGAATAATGTCCGTCCTCCAAAGCTATGGCTTAAATCCTCTACTGTTAAAAGACTCATGATTCTTCAGTTAACTCCCGTCGTGTATTATATTGAATTCTGATCACAATTCATAATTATAACACAACATATGTATATAAAACTATAATTTTTTGTAAATAAATTGTTTTTCGACAACTTTAATACAATCACCTTCATTTAACGGATAAGATTGATGTGGAACCATCGATTCATCATTAAGAAAGCTGCCATTCTTCGAACCTAAATCTTTGACTTGATAATCATTTTCTAAGCGACTTATTTCAAAGTGAGTTCGTGATAAACCAATCCAATTTACATTAAAATGCGCCGCTTCGGTACTTCTGCCAATAATAAAAGCATCATTGGATATTTTTATTAATTCGGACTCTTCACCTTGCTTTAACTCTAAAAAAGCTTTTGGTGCTGGAGTCAGTAAAACAGTTGCATCCGAAATAATATGATTAGACGTTAGCAAAGTGGTTTGATCTGCTAAGTGCACATAATAATCGGTTGCTGGTTCGAGCGGGACCTGTTGTTGATTAAAGCTTCCTAAACGCTGATCACTTGGCAGTTCTCCAGTCTCCATTTTAGCTAAAGAACGATTCATCATAAAACCAATATTTAACACCATCAAACACAGTCCTAGACATAAATTAAGATTTCCTACAGTAGGAAACATAAAGTACAAGGTACCGATTAACATTATAATTAAAATGCAAAAAGTTAAGAGTGTTGGATTATGAGTCTTAGGCAAACGCCATTGGATAAAACGTTCTTTGGTTGTCTGTGGAAGCCATGGTTCGTAAGTATGATCGGGCTGAAGTATCGTTGCTGCCGGCTGAAAGTCCAACTCTAAGATCACTTCCAAAAGTAAATCCTTCAATGCCGTGAGTTGAAAATGAGGTGAGTTCAGCATTAGGAATATTTTTCTTATGGAATGAGATTGAACCCTATCTTGTTTACTTAATAGATTATTCGTCAGTTTTAATAACTCCTGTTGTAAAGGGGGTTTATCGGAAAGATCCTTGATCGGCAAATAGACTAAACTAACATCCATATGATCGGCTCCTAAGTAAATGAAAGAATCTTGAATTAGATATCTCTCTTCATTTAGCAAATGCGCTTTACTATTTAATATCGTAGATACAATCGCAATTAATAGTTGCATACATTCCATTTCACTTAATAGCTGGTGCTGGAACACATGACTTAAGGTTCTTCTTGTTCCAAACCTATAACATAAGGTTATCTGTAAATCCATTTCATTAATCTGCAAAGGCAGCAGCTTGGAGATTGGATAGCTAATCATCATCTTTTTTTCGATTGCAATCAAATCATCCTCAGTCCAAACGCTATCTTTAGAGAAAACTAAGCAGGGTTCAGGGTTTAGGGTCAAAGCGTATTTCAATCCGTAAATATAATTGGTTGTCATTAGATTATCCCTTTCATGCTTAAGCTATAGGTGAAAATAGCTGGTAAAACAGCCCACATAAGCGGAAATCGCAGCATTTGATTGGATGGTAAAGTCTTATAAACTAACCAATTCTTCATGATCAAAAACGAAAATAGCGTATTGAAGATCCAAATCATTCTGTGAAACAATTTTTTTTGAATTGCAAGAACAACCAAGCCAATTAAGCAGGCATAGAGCAAAGTATAAATCAGGCTCTGAAATACAAATTCCATTCCAGCAATAGCTCCATAAGCAGCAAAAAGCTTTACGTCACCTGCACCAATAGCTCCAAATAGATACAAGATAAATAGCAAAATTAGTCCAACACATATACCGCTAATTGAATATATAAAACCTTCCGTACCTCCTGTAACTACATGATAGAATAGTCCAAGCAGTATGCCAGAGACTGTTAGCCAATTAGGTATTATGTAAAGTCGAATATCACTATAAAACGCTAATACGGTAATTAATCCTATTAAACTCCATTGAATCATTTGAATGCCTCCCCTATTCATTTCACGGACTAACTTCCGATCCAAAGTCGCTCAATTGCTCGTTTTCTTAAGGATAATGTGCGATGAAAAAAGGGTATCATCAGTTTATAATCATACTGAGCTTCAATCGCGATAAAAGCATCGGAAGATGATGAGGCCAGATTAGGAAGCCTAACATCAACTACTTGCAAGTGGTCTGAATGTAAAATTTGATTATCTGAAAATTGCAGCACTAAAGCTGTAAAGGCTTTATTAACTAACGGATCAAATAATTGCTGAGACATTTCCTTGCTATTTGACTCTAGAAGCTCCCGGTGCTTTTTCTCCAATTCCAGCAATGTCACGATTGGCTGAGGAATGTAACTTGCATATTGCTCCATGATATCTTCAGAGTCGGTTAACTTACTTCGAGCTTCAGTGATTTGTTCTAAAACACGTTGAATGATAATACCCGGTTTACTATCTGTTATTTTACTTTCTGCCTCCATATACAAGAGTTTTACAGGATACATATGTGTTGCAATTTGCTTAGTTGTTTCGGAAACTGCGGTTTGCAAAGCAATTTGAGCCAATGTAATTTGAATAAAGCAGTTTAAAACAAGCATAAAGCTGATAAAAAACGGTAAAATTAAGGAGGCTTCAATTACTATTGAACCAGACTTATTCGATATTAATTGTTTAATTCGCTTAATATGCTATCACCGCAGTCTTATGGATTTCACAGCTATTCTTAATTATTTTACAATCGGATATTCCCACAACATTAAGTGATTTTAATAAAGATGGGATGAACCATAAGCGTAGAGATATTACCGCAGACCCCTGGATATAGGTGGCTTTTTTCTCTAATGGCTCGGCAGTTTCCAATTCTATTAAAGCTTGCATCCGTGACATCATTCGACCTTCATTATGATGAAGCAGCAAAAAGATCCTGAGAAGCTGTTTATAATCTATAGTTAGATTTGGTGATTTCTTAATAATGGCAACTGACTCACCTTTTAGAAGCTGATTCATATCACTTAATGCTTCAAGAGCTCCTTCTGCAGCTGCCGCCAAAAACACCAATAATGGTGATCCGATACTAAATAATTTATTTTGTGGCTTTAGTAAAGCCTCCATCGTTCGAATGGCCAAGAACATCACAAACATTTCTCCATAAGCTGCAGAATAATTTGCTGAACAAGAGCTCAAGCCATACAAAATATATTCAACCTCTTGGTTTTTTAGTGAACGATTTGCTATTGGTGAGTCGCTTTTCAAGGTTCGATAGCTAAATTTATTTAAAGCATATTCATTAAGGTATAATTCATCTCGAAAATCAGCTGCTTTACTTGAGAATTGATCGATCCAATTCATTGAGCTTTTACGTGTAACCTCATCTGACTCCAGTTCAAAAACTTGTTCATTAGGATTGATCAAATTTGAATTCACATTATAATTCTGATATTTATCGTAAAGCCCTATAGATCCAATTGTTGAGTCACCTTTAAGCATTTGATATTGTGGTTTATAAGGATCTGCACCTATAATACTGCAGCTTTGATTAGTATTTTTCGCTGCTGAAAGTGCTTGATTCAGCTTATTTTTTTGTTCGGATTTTTTAAGCTTTGTTTCTGTATGAGTTTGCTGGCGTTGATTTTCTATATTCCCCTGTTTTTGTCTGAAGCTCTGAATTTGCTGGATTAAAACAGCTTTATCTTGTTTATATACATCACTATAGTTTGAAGCGGATGTTGGTATATTGTCCAATTTAGTTATTAATCCATGATAACCAGCTAGTGTTTTACTTAATTCAGTTCTGTATAATGAAAAGTAATTAATGTCATAAATTAAAAGTTGATTAAATATCTCATTACTCGAATCCCCCGTTCCAGAAGCAGCTGTTAAGCGGTTTTTTTCGTTATTTAGCTGTCTATTTTCCTCTTCTGCTTCGTCTAAAACAGCCAAACTATCTTTAAAATCATCTGATAAATTGGTGTATAATTGTTCGGCACTAGACTTAATCTCGTTCTTATTATCATTAGTGATGTTAATTACTTTTTTGTCCAATTCTACAATATTAGCTTCTGTTTGATTTAGAAAATCAGAAGCTTTTGACCAAGCGTCATCAAGCTTATCATTCCGCTCTTCTAACAATTTTTCTAATACATCTGCATTTTCAATAAACTGCTTGGACTCGCTTAATTGAGTGGTAGTTTCTGTTTTCTTGAATTTGTTAACTAGTTCAAGTGTGTATTGTAAGGGAGCTAGATACTTCATTTCTTCGAGGACTTGTTGATGAAAGACAGTTTGGTTAGCAATAGAATAGACAGATTTCAGTGAGTAGTTATTCTCCTTTAAACGTTCATCCAACAGCTGGAGATAGCTTCCTTTGTACTCAGGGGTTAGATTTTGTTTAATCATTTCTCCGAATAGCTGATTAGCTTGCAAAGGCTCATCTTTTAAAGCATATATGCCATAAGGTTGTAGAGCTAGATCAAAACCTGCTAATACAGAACGTAATCCGGATTTTACTGCCATCTCAGATTCTCGTTCTGCTAGCTTTACTCGTGCATAATCAATAAAAACAGCATGGAATATAAAAATTGGAACAATTATCACTATCAAATAGATCGAGACTGAGCCTTTATTGGATACAAAGAAACGTTTCAATTGGCGATATTTCAAAACAAAGCTCCTTTCAACTATGAACAACTACAATGATGCCATGATCTTCTAAATCTTTACGTAGAGCGGGTGTAAGCCCATTCTGTCCGGTTTTCTGAATCTTGAAGAAATGCCAAACGGCGCCTTTAATTAGACCTTTTTGAATTAGCTCTACATCTTTAAGAATTTCTTGATGGGCTTGTTGATTATTCACTGTATATTTAGCCTCATGAGCTATTCCATCAGGATCTAGCGCATCTATCTTACGAGATTCACCAGTAACATCTGTTTCTATAACAACACTATGTCCGTGAACTAATTCTCGGATATAACTGCTTGCCTCTGCCTCAGAGGATATCAATAAATCCAAATTAACCTCTGGTAATGTATCGTGAATCGCATCTGCTGCAGCTTTATCAGTCATACTTTGTTTAATTAAAGGTAAATAAGTGATCATTAATTCTGTATTGCGAATAAATTCAACAGGTTCTGTGACACCTGAACTTGAGCTTACTGTTAAAGCTTTTGATTTACCAAACCATTGCACTAAAAAAGGCAAAGGAGTAATCATTCGTGAAAGCTGCACCTCCACTTTTCGTTCAATCAATCGATTTCTGTATGTCAGTATGCCTGTTAATCCTTTAGGGAAATGAGTAGCAGCCTTTTGTAATTTGCGGCTAGGTCCTGACATTGCTGTAGATGATATTAGATTCGGAATCAAGACTGAACTGGATTGGGTTAAACTATCATTATTTACACGATAATATAACCCATCATTTTGATGAATATCATATGCGCCTGTCACCAAATCTTTATTGGAATTGCCCCAGTTGAATGCAATTCTGTCCGCTGCTAATGCCGCCATTTGCTGCAAATAAGCTTTTTCAAAGCTCCAAAGGCTAAAGAACAGCAAAGCGACTGTGCATAAGAAGACAATAGGATATACAAGGGAAGCCTCAATTGTAAAGCTTCCCTCTTCATTTCTTAGCCACTTATGGATGACGATTCCCCCTTCTATGGAGTATTGCTCGGTAATAAATCATTACTGTTCATAGTTGGAGATTTAAGCTCTGCATCTGCTCCACTGAATAAATCCTTAACCCATTTTAGAATCCATTTACGAAATGCAATTGCAATTATTACAATAACAGCTAGAATTAGTAATATTTCCAGTGTTCCTATCCCATCTTCCTCATTCCAGAATTGCAATAGCTTTTGTTTAATCATTAATTAATCCCCCTATTATCCATTTGCATTCATTAATAAAATTGCTGGTGCTGCGACAATTACCATCACAATGAAGAAAATAAGTACCATCGGAAAAACTAGCTTGGCTGAAGCCTCCTCTCCAAGTGTTTTGGTTAGTGCTAAACGTTTATCCCAAACCAATCTGGATAACTCCCGTAAGGCATAAACAAATTCCAAACCTCCTCTGCGATAATTTAGTAGAACAGTTGTGGTGAAAATGGATATTTCCTGGACATTGCAGCGTTTGTTGAACTCTTCCATGACGTGTTGGAAAGAGCGATTATTATTCAGGGCAATTACCATTTGATTTAACTCAAAATAGAGTGGGCTTGTTTCTACCGTGATCACTTGCTGCTTTTTCTGTTCAACACATTGTTTGATTGCTTTCTGCACTGTCTCACCGGCGTCTACTAATAAGGTTAATTTATTAAGAAACTCCGTTAATTCGATCAGCATTAGACGTTTTTTAATTTTCAGTTTTTGGTTTAAATTTTGAATAATCCCAACTGGAATCAGCAGCAATATAATAGCGCCACAGCTAAAAAAAATGACATCAATGACCAATCCCAGAAAAGTAAATGAAAGCAATGAGACCCACATGTACGTAATTATTTGCGCGATAAATAGCTTCGTATGCTCCATGGATTGATTTCCACTCTTGTAATTAACCCACTTAAGATGCAGCTTGGCCACATGCAAAGGGTATCGTTCGATAAGCCGAAGACGCTCCATCATATAAAGAGTAACTGGCAATAATCTAGTTATCCATTCATGCAGTTTAGACTTCATCGTGATTGCACCTGAATATTCATTATTTTATTAGTCAACGTAAAACATAGAAATAACAGAACTAAAGCAAGAGTCATAATGGAATGCCCAACTATTCCTTCATACAAAGGAAGCATGTAATCCGGCGAGCTAAAGTTTAATAGCGCAACAATGACTAACGGTGCGAAGCTCAAAATTCTCGATTCAAAACGTTTTTGAGCGACCAAAAAACTAATATCTTGCTGCAGCTCGATCTTCTCGCCGATCATTGATGCAGTTCTGCGGATGACTTCAACTAAGTTGCCGCCTGAACGTTTGCAAATTGTCAAAACATCTGAAAAATTACGAATATCATCCATATCAGCACGTTCACTAAATTGCTTTAATGCTGCTTCAACATTTTCGCCATTTCGCAGCTTCAGAACAATAATATTAAACTCAACAATGATGTAGGTTTGTGGATTCGCATACAGCATTTGTAAATCCTGCACCGTTTCGACAATTGAATTTTCAAAAGAGCGCCCAGCTGATAAAGATGAAGATAATGAAAACAGAGCTTGCTTAAATTGATCATTTAGCTCAGCTTTACGTCGTAACAGCAATTGACTTCGTCGCAGTCGCAGGAAGTAAAAGCAACTTGTGGAGCATAGAAAAGCGATCAGAATATCTTTATAGAATATAAACGCAACCATAAAAATTACTGCTGCTGAAACTAAAAGTGTCGCTGCTTTCTCATTGCTAGATAGTTCATATACCGAATAATCAATTAATGCTTTTGACTGTGTTGTTTCTTGTGTTTTGGGTGGAGAACCACGGTTTATATAATTTTTCAGAGGTTGTATTATGTAGCTTATTCCCCAGCAGCCTATCCCCAATATAACCGCAATAACAATACCAAACATTTCTTCACCACCTTTCCACATTTAAACCTGCTTGGGTAAATTTGAGTTTATTTACAAGCTTATTACCTGTTGTACGAAGCTTTCCAATTACTTTTACTGGTGTGCTTTCATCATCCTCAACAAATACAAAAAGTGGATTTAACTGGACTTCATTATTTTTTAGGCCAATAACTTCATGGATTTCGGTTACTTTTCTAGAGTGGTCTCGCATTCTTGATAAATGAATCATAATATCTACCGCAGAAGCAATTTGATTACGAATCACTTCTATGGGTAAAGCATTTCCACTTAAAATCATCGTTTCGAGCCGGCTAAGCATATCAAAAGTATTATTAGAGTGACCCGTTGAAATCGAACCCTCATGGCCCGTATTCATTGCCTGCAGCATATCGAGAGCCTCTGCTCCACGAACCTCTCCGATAATAATTCGATTAGGTCTCATTCGTAAAGAAGTATGAATTAAGCTGCGAATCGAGATACCTCCTTTACCTTCTGTATTTGTATTTCTAGTTTCCAAGCTAACTAGATTGGGCAAATGAGTAATTCTGAGCTCTGCCGTATCCTCAATAGTGATAATCCGTTCATCTTGAGGAATATAATCTGTAAGTGCATTAAGAAATGTCGTTTTACCAGATCCAGTACCGCCGCTAATAAAAATATTATGCTTTGTGAAAACTAGCTGTTGAAGCAAATCCGCAATATCCTCGGATAAGGCACCTTTTTCAATTAAATCCCCCATCGTCATAGGATTTTCAGGGAATTTACGGATGGTCATGGTGGGTCCCTTTAAAGCAATTGGCGGTAAAACAATATTGACACGCGATCCATCCATTAGCCTGGCATCTACTATCGGCGTGCTTTCATTTACAATTCGATTTACTTTGGCTACGATCGATTGAATGATATCTGCTAGCTTCTGCTCACTCTCGAACTTCCCATCATAGCGTGTAACATTGCCATTTTGTTCAATAAAGATTTCATCATGGCGATTAATCATAATCTCAGAAATGGTTTTATCATCAATTAATGGCTGAAGTACATCCAATCCACGAAATGAATAATACAGCTGCTTGACCAGTTTTTCTTTATGCACTACTGATAAATACTGATCTCGTGAAGCTTGAAACATGATCTCTTCGATCAACTCCATCAATTGTTGATTAGACAGATCAATCGATTCTTTTAATTGTTCAAGCACTAGGTTTTTAATCGTTTCATAGACCTGGTCATTCATACCTTACTCAGCTCATTTACACTATAAAACCACTGTAAGAGATGGCCGTGGAAAGCATTTTCGCTCATTAACTGTTCAACTTTAAACACGGATTTCCATTGAGGTACATAGGGTAATTGACCTGATAATTGAATGCCTTGAGCTGAGAAGTCATTACTAAACTTTCCTGTGAATTTGTTCAGTACATAATGAATTTTATCCATCCAATGAAAGGAGCTTCCAGAAAACCTCACACTAAATTCCTTCCTTACAGCCATAGATTTATGAATCGAATTAAGATCATCCAATACCAACCAGATAATTTGGTTGCTTAGAGTTAGTGCGCGAATTATTCTCTCATGCAAAGAGTTATCCAAATCAATAATGATATAGTCATAATTACCTTGCAAAGCTAAGGCTTTTATAATAGTTTCCACTGTATTGCCTGTCATTTCTTCCATATCAATTGGACTTCTAGTTGGCTCAAAATAATCAACTTTTGTAAGCGGATCATAATTCTTCAATGACTCTAATTTAGTAAACAACTGCTCCGTTTTTACTTGCACATAGTATAATAATTGTTCAAAATTTCGCTTATTATCTCCATCAGGAAACATCGAAACGGAGGGAAAAAGCTCTAGATTAAGATAAAACACTTTATGGTCAAGAAACGCGAGAAGCTTAGCCAAATTAGCGGCAACTGTTGTCTTACCCGTACCGCCAACAGCGGAATATACCGAAATTATCTGAGTGGTCTGTGATACATCCAAAGCTTTTGTATAATAATTTGCATATATATCCAGCAACCGATCCAGAAGCAAATTCAAAGGCTGATATTTATTTAAGAATGTTACCTCATGATTAGTTGCATCTGTGTTACTCTCTCCAAGCAATACGAAACATGAACCTTGAATGCGAGCTTTTAACTGAGAATCAAAACTATCCGCTTGAATCACCAACAAATCGAATTTACTTGCTGTTTCGAGATAAGCATCCAGCGCAATTCTTTGTGTAAAGGTTTTTAACTGGATTTTTGTATGATAGCTCGAATCATGAATATAGCTTGAAATCATTTCTAAATAGGCTCGATCATCATCTAAAAAAACAATAATTAATGAATCCATGTTCACACCCCCATCCAACCAAATATTTGCAACAAGCCACTGATAATTAATACTAGTGAAATAACAGTGATAACTAGATTCAATCGATTAAAACGTGCTTTTAACAAGCTAATCACCTCCATTTCGTTAAAATAGACAACAAAAAAAGCACGCGTAAACGCAGGTGGTTAACCTAACGTATACGGTGCTTCCGTATGAATGATTAAATTTAATTTTGATTATACTAGATTCTCAAATTAATACAACCCTAAATTGGAATTTATTTGAACCAACGTGTTAAAGCATGCTTTTTTATATACTTACTTGGAGCTTGAAAATCTAGAGGTACTATTTTTGTGCATAATGATTTCATACATTTGGTAATAATTTGAATAGATTCTTCCTGATCTGCAAAAAGCTTGCCTCCCCATTCGGACAGCAGTATGGAAGCATAATCAAATTCTGGCATTACGCACATTGTACGAAAAGGAAGTGTTGAAAGCCATTCTTTTTGTGCTGGGAAGGCAATTACACGATTCGCCACACAATGAATGGATAGCCCTGCATCTTGTAACTCTTTAATAATCTCTACTTGTGTGTGCACTCTTGGTGAATTTAGTTTGGCTAAGGATGGGGCTGCAACGACCAGAATTTCGTTTGCCTGCCTGCACAACTCCATTACGGTCGGATCCTCCCAATGATGAGAAACATCGATAATGACAACAGGTTGATCTATGAAATACAAAAGCTTATAGCTTAACTCTTTGTTCCAAGCTTGGTTAAAGCCATTTGGTGGCAGTGGATGCAGCTCCGTATAATCCTTATTCCATATCGGTGACTTCTCACCTGTTGCGCTGTAGACCTTGTCTGCGCTGTAACGATAGCCTTGCGGAGCATGCTTTTCTCCATAAAACAAAGTAAATAATTCAGGTTGATTATGTACCGATTCAACCAATGCATGTGGAACGGCATAATGATTCAATACTCGAGCAAGCGCTAGTGAAACGAACGTCGAACCTGCACCTGGATACAAGCTTCCAACGATAATCAGCTTACGCGGAATTGAAGAAAGTGGATAATTAACAACTTTTTTAGGGGGAAGCTCAACAGGACTGACTTCGTATATTTGCTCCAGCTCAGCCAAAACATGTGAAGCCTCTTGAAAACGTTCATCGGGATTTATTTTGAGTAATTTAGTTATTATCCAAATCAGTTTCTCTGGAATCCGCTCTGTCAGCTTCTGTAATTGCTTAGCTTGAAAAGAGTAATGCTGCCCATTATTCAATAAATAAAATAGCAGCGCACCTAGAGTATAAAGATCTGATCTTGCATCCGTTTGTTGCAGCTCATATTGCTCAGGAGCGGCAAAACCTACGGTACCAAGCTGAACCGTATCTGAGCTTCGTTCAAAAGTATAGCTCCGGGCTATCCCAAAATCAATTAAGCATACATTGTTTTGTTGATCAATCATTACATTTGAAGGCTTCAGATCACGGAATATGATCGATTTAGGTTTAAATTTATGCAAATAATCAAATACCTGACAAAGCTGTTTAGCATAACGAATAACTAGCTCAACTGTCAGCGACTTACGAGCTTCAAAGAGATTTTGCAGCGTCTGCCCATTAATGTAATCCATGACTAAATAACTAAAGCCTTGAGAGTCTGGAGGATAAAAGTCAATAATTTTAGGCAAAAATGGATGATTAAGCTTTACCAGCATCGCTGCTTCATCAGCAAATCCTTGAGGTTGGCTTGCATGCCATAATGATTCTTTAATTGCCCACTGTTTACCTGCTAGCTTATGATCGTTCGCCAAAAAAACCGCACCCATTCCACCTTCACCTAAGCGTGAAATAATCGAATAGCGGTTTTCAAAAAGAGCTCCAATTTTCAATTGTGAGCGATACAAAGTCAAATGAATTCCCTCCTTCATCTACAAATCCCAATATTTGTAGCTTAGTATAGGAGGAAATGATCATAAAATCCACACTTATTTAATTAACGCCATTAAACATTCATGAAATTAATTATTATTTGAGTTGCTTTATTTATTAAATGATCCAATAACCTGAATCCAAGGACGATCATCCACCCAATTGATTTGCAGTGGGATTTGAAAAATCCGATAGAGATTATCCGCAGTTAGTACATCTCTTTTAAGGCCTGATGCAATGATTTGACCCTCATCTATTAACGCAACATGCGTGAATAACGGCATGATTTCTTCCGTATGGTGGGTAACATAGACAATCATAATATCTTGCTTGCGAAGATCATTAATATTATCCAATAGCTTCTCACGTTCATATAAATCTAAACCAGCACAAGGCTCGTCCATAATTAGAATACGAGGCTGTGACATTAACGCGCGAGCTAACATGACTTTCTTACGCTCACCCTGAGACAAGGAGCCCAATAACTGTTCACTTAAATGAGCCAATTGAACACTCTCAAGCTTGGAGTGTGCTTTATCAATTACTTCCTGAGGAATATCTTCATAGAAGCGCAAATAACTATATTCACCAGTTGCAACTACTTCCCAGACAGGATCAGTCAAGCTAAGCTTTTCAAACAAGGTTTGGCTGATATAACCAATGCTTTTACGCATCTCTCTTACATCGACCGTTCCATATAATTGATCTAATACTGTAATATGACCGGAGCTAGGAAAAGTATAGCCATTTATCATTTCTAGAATCGTTGTTTTGCCTGAGCCATTCTTGCCGAGGATCATCCAATTCTCACCAGGGTTCATGTGTAAATTCACATCATTTAGAATGGTACGTTCTTCTCGTATAAAATTCACATGACTTAAATCAATCAACGTAGCACCTCAACTCTTTTTTGAATATTGTAAACTATTTTTAAGTAAATGTAACGGGCTTATATTTTTTTGCGTAAGCGGTCTAATCTTTTCTGGATCTGATCACATAATAGCTGCTGTTTGGATTTGGACTCTTTCGAAGATGCGCGCTGCATCGACATCCTCAGGAAGGACGCCTGCTTCCAAGCATGCTGAAAAGCTTTTTCCGTCAGATTCAAAGCTGTCTGATAATCTTTAACTCGGTGTTCGTAGTACATGGCTAGCTCAATATAAGGATCTACGGAGGCAAATGCCAGTTCATTACGCTCCAAGGCAATATAATCACTCCAAAGCTTCACTGCCAATTGCTCTTGTCCCTTTTTCTTATAGTAGGCCGCAAGCAATAACCAGTGTGTACTGGATAATTCGGCGGGTCTCTCCATTAAAACTGTAAAAGCACTCTCAGCCAAATCTAATTTGCCCATTTTATCTAACCAAAGCCCAATTCGGAATAACTCTTCCGCTTCCATCGCCTTATAATCTAACTTTCCAAGCAAAGCCAAGCAGAAATGAATCGCTAAACTAGCTAATGATAGGATATCATGCTCGTTATGCACAAAAACACCAGACATAATACTCGGGTGCTTTTCAGCCAAATATTGAAAATACAAGGTAGGTGCCATTGAGCCTGGAACATCATCTAATCTCGAAAAACCAAGCCGCTCTTCTTCTACCTTACTGAGTCTGCAGGATGGCAATGTATTACGCCAAAAGCTGCGTGAAACATATAAGAAATCTAACTGCAGCAGATTCGGATTTGATAATTTCATCCGATTCATGATATAACGATTCTGCACAATGGGCCAATCAAAGGTACGGCCATTATAGGATACAACATGACTGAATCGCAGTAAGCACTCATTAAAATATCGCAGCATAGCCAGTTCCTCGGCAGGATTACGAATAAAAAATTGCTCCGTGACGAATTGATCTTGCTCATAATACCCAATTCCAATCATAAAGGGCACATTCCCCGCACCGACTCCCAAGCCGGTTGTTTCCGTATCAAAAAACAAAAGCTGCTCCCAGCTAACTTCTACATCGGGATGGAACACCCTTAGCTCTTGTGCAAAATCTAGCAGCACTCCTAACTGATATTGGCCATGCTGGTGCTGTAAAGGAAAGATTCGTTTGCGAATCAGAAAAGAACCTGCATCATTAGTTATAGTGGTTACATCTAGGTCTTCCCAATCCAATGAATTGCTTTGCTTAGGTAGCTCCGAATCAACCTCCATAAGCTCTTCTTTTTGAGCAAGGTTTGCCAGTGTTTTTCTGAAACGATTCAAGCGTTCCTGCAATAAACTCATGAACTTACCACCAGCCTTTGCAATAAATCAATGGAAAGCTGCTTGCCTAACAAACCAACTTCTTCAATAGGTCCCACACAGGCCGGACAACCGCTTAGACAGCTGCAATGTTGGATAAGCTGCTGCGCTTGTAGTAGGAGGGTATCATGAACCTCATAAAGGCGCTCACTTAGTCCAACACCACCTGGATAACGATCATAGAAGAATACAGTTGGTTTTTGATTATGCACCGCTTTAACCTGCGGGACTACACGGATATCGTATGGGTCACACATTAAATAAAGTGGAGCGATATGCACCAAAACATTGGCAATTCCCAGCAAAGCAAATTGTAAATCATTCTGGCTTTTGCCTGCAGAAATCTCTTCGTTAAAAGTAAACCAATAAGCGCTAGTATGAAGCTCTTCCTCTGGTAATCTTATCGGTCCAGAACCGATATTCTCATGGGTACGCAGTCGTATTTTCTTAAAAATAGTCGGAATAGCATTAATCGTTACGTCTCCGAATTGTCTAACTAATCCATTGGATTCTTCTTCTACAAGCACATGCAATACTTTAAGCTGAATGGCCATACTTGCATCCGTGTAATAGTCGACATTAACCTCGCGCACATAAGCTTTCTTTTCCTCATAGTCTAGCTTCTCTACTTGAAATTGAGTACCTTCATGAATATAAATAGCCTCTTCATGAATCATAGTCGGTGCGCTAAAACGATCCACTTCACCAAGTACACGATGCTCATTGGAGGTGATGTCGATAATAACAAAATTCTCTTGAGCCGCAGATCTTAACGAAATATCATGAGCAGGAAAGCTTTGATCCATCCAGTGCCAACGATTATTAGCATGATGCAGAATTTGCTGCTCTGTAAGAAACTCTAGTATCTCTATCAAAGTCTCCCCGCCAAAAGGCTCACCATGCTCAAAAGGCAGCTCGTAAGCCGCACATTTAATATGATCAACGAGAATAATTAAATTATCAGGATGGATTAAGGCTCTTTCCGGTGGCCGCTCAAAAAAATAATTCGGATTCTGAATAATATATTGATCCAGCGGGTTACTGCTAGCGACAAGAAAAGTAATTGAGCTCTCTTGTCTTCTCCCTGCTCTGCCCGATTGCTGCCAAGTACTGGCGATTGTACCTGGGTAGCCGTTCAAAACACAGGCTTGAAGCTGTCCAATGTCAATACCGAGCTCTAAAGCGTTTGTACTAACAACCCCACGTATCTCTCCACTTCGCAGCCCACGTTCAATCTCACGTCGCAGCTTAGGTAAATAACCACCTCGATAACCACGAATAGATTTCACTCCTAGCTCATGCTTTACTAAATCCTGCAGATATGTGAGCAGTAATTCCATTCTTACGCGACTGCGTGCAAAAACAATCGTTTGAATGCCATTACGCAACAAATGACCCGCTAATTTACGTGTTTCCAATACACTGCTTTTACGAATACCCAACTGCTCATTCACAACTGGCGGATTATAGAATACAAAATGCTTTTCTCCGGCTGGAGCGCCATTATTATCAATTAGTGTTGCCTTTTCACCAATTAGTCGTTCTGCGTGCTCTAACGGATTCTCAATGGTTGCCGATGCACAAATGAATTGTGGTGTCGATCCATAAAAGCTGCAAATCCGCTTAAGCCGACGGATTACATTTGCTACATGACTGCCAAAAACACCCCGATATGTATGTAACTCATCAATTACCACAAATTTTAAATTCTCGAAAAGCTTAACCCATTTGGTGTGATGCGGCAAAATTGCTGAATGAAGCATATCCGGGTTCGTGACCACAATATGACCTGCATTTCGGATCGCTTGTCGAACACTAGGAGGAGTATCGCCATCGTAAGTATTTGATTTAATGTCCGCGCCGATTCCTTTTACCATTTCATGCAGCTCAGCAACCTGATCTTGGGCTAGCGCTTTAGTTGGAAAAAGATATAATGCACGTGAGCTATCATCATTTAAAATCCCTTGCAGGACTGGTAAGTTGTAACACATGGTTTTTCCAGAAGCAGTAGGTGTAACGGTGACGATATGATTGCCTTGCATAACAGCATCATATGATGCGGCTTGATGTGTATATAAACCATCAATACCTTTATCACGTAAAGCTTGGATGACACCGTTATGGAGTCCTATTGGAAATGGTGCCATCTTCGCGTCCCGCGGTTTAATTGTATGCCAGTATGTTACTTGGCTCATCAGGTCTGGAGTCTGTTTGATCCAATCAATCATCTCCGCCATCGAAGAAATTTTACCTGTCAGACGATTCATAGCAGCCTCCGAACGCTTGTTTGATATCCTCATAATATCATACATACGTTCGTATGGATAGTCTCTGTCCTAGTCCCTGTTCTCTGCTAATTTATCTCTATCCATGGCTTGCGGTATTTGTTCCAACCAGCTATTTTCGATCATCAGGTTTGCACCGTCCTCTGAAAATGCGACAATTTCTAGCATTAAACGAAGGAAGTCAGCTCCAATATCTTTTCTGGCGGAAGTACCAATACTCATCCCATAATGACCAATACCTGCTGAGTTTAACATAGTAACATGCATCATCATAAGTTTGTCTGAAAAGGTTGCACTTGTTGAATCTGTGGCTAGAGAGTCCCATGAGCCGGCTGAAGGAAGAAATTCTTTATCTAGAATGTCACAGAACACTCTAACATGCTTATCTGAAATCTCTCTTCCCCTAATCATGTATTCCCGTACTTTGGTCGATTTAGCAACTTGACTAAATCCGATTAACAAGGTTTTACCTAATTGATTCTGGATTAAATTAAAGTAAATATTTGATATTTCAATAACGTTCAATGGTCTTGGCTTACCCAATAACTCCCCTAAATAGCTTTGTTTCTCGATAAACTGAACTTTCTCTTTATCTGGAATAAAAGGTGCTCTGGAAAATGAACCTTTCTTTAAAAGAATTTCTGTTGCTTTATTGAATAAAGCTGAAGATTCGTTCAAGCATTCTGTAAAATATTCACACATATCAAGCCTTGCTGAATTACTCAGTGCTAATGTATAAGTTGCTAAACCAAGCTTTCCAATATTTTGAATGTAGAAAAGGTAAAAGTCATCGGTAAACAAACGAGGAGCATCTGGATAAACATCATTTACAATGGAGAAAGCTTCTGGTACTGTAAGCTTTTCTTCATTGAAAAATGATTTTAATTTTCCAATATGTGTATTTGAATGATCTAGAGCCATATTAAGCACCGTTTCGATTTCCTTATCCTGAATATGCGCCAAAAAATGAGTGATAGTACAAACTGCTAAAGTATCATTAAAATAACTCGACCACAAATTTGCTATTTCTGCGGCAGTAAATTTAATTATATGTTCTGTTTTTATGGTTGACGTTGCCATTGTCAGAATCACTCCGTTTGTTTGATCTATTTTTTAAACATTGGATTTAGAATTACCTATATTGGTGATAATATACTCACTTTTTGAATAGATAAACGATTTATAAGGAAAGATAAGACTATACAATATTTTACACGGAGGATACTAATGGGAACCCAACATAAAGAAGAACTTGCCTTTGGAAATGTCTAAGGACCAATTTGAAAAGTTGCTTTGGAGTATTGCCTTACCTGGTTTTGGGCAGCTCTTAAATAAAAACTACATCAAAGGATTATTATTGATTTTTTTAGAATTTTTAATAAATCTCCATTCGAATTTTAATCAAATCATCATGCTCAGCTTCCATGGAGAAATTCATGAAGCTATCCGGTTAACTGATTACGGATGGCTGATGTTCTATCCATGTGTCTATATGTTTGCCATTTGGGATGCAGTTAAAGGTGCTCAAGGGGACTTACCTTCCTTATCATTCCTTCCTTATGTTAGCTCAGCCTATATGTTAACAGTTGGTGTTATTTACTCTAATACCTTTACTATTTTCGGAGTTTTGTGGGGACCAGTTTGGCTTCCAATCTTATTTTGCTTTCTAGGTATAATTTTAGGGCAATTACTTAAACTTTTTTTATCTAATAAGAAAATATTTCAGGAGTAGAACCTATAATCAAAAAAATGTCGCACTCATATCAGCTAGATAAGCTGTACGAGTGCGACAAATGTTTAAGAGTTAAACTTCATCTTTATTCAGATACGGAACTGAAACTGCTGGTGGTACTTGCATATCTGCCTTATCAGTGCCATGCAATACATTTTTGATAATATCCATTAATGGATAACCGGTTAGCGTTTGAGTGATCTCAGGCACCTGGGACATAATTTTCGTAATATCAGCTGTTATCTTATTAATACCTGAAGTTGCTCCGTCCTGTGAAATTACCGTTATTTTATCAACATTGGAGAGTGGCTGCGCGATGCGTTCTGCTAATTCAGGTAATATGCGAAGCATCTCAACTACAATCGCTGCTTGAGTATATTGCTTATAAGCTTCCGCTTTCTTCTCTAAAGCTGCCGCTTCTGCAAACCCTGCTAACTGAATAACCTCTGCCTGCGCCTTACCTTTTGCTAATTCTGCTGCCGCATCCGCTTGCCCGCGTTTAATCGTTGATTCCGCTTGTGCCTCCGCCTGAAGGATCGTTTGGGCCTTCTCCGCTTCTGCTCTTAGCATTACTCTTTGCTTATCTGCTTCAGCTGGTTTAATGACGGTTGCTTCCAATTCCTTTTGCTTCAGTTCAATTTCAATTTGACGAACCTTAGAGGTTGCTTCGGATTCCATTTGATTGATGCGGACCTTCTCAGTGATCAATGTTTGTTGCAGCTTATTCTGCTGTAGCTCGTATGCCAAATCGGCATGAGCTCGTTTAGTTTCAACTTCCTGCTTATATTCAGCTTGCTTGATATCAAGCCCCATTTGATATTCAGCTTCTTTAGTCTTTGACGCAGATTCTGCTTCAATTCGTAATTGATGTGCGTTCGCTTGAGCAATTGCCGCTGATTTATCCGCTTCTGATTTATTAATCGCCACATCGCGTTCATTCTCTGCACGTGAGATAGCGGCTTCCTTCTTAACCTTCTCAATCTCTGGAACACCTAAATTTTCAATGTAGCCCAGCTTATCCATGACTTGTTTAATCGTAAAGCTAACGACCTCCAAACCCATTTTATCCAGATCCTCTGAGCATGTTTCACGCATTTTACTGTTAATTTCTTCTGGATTTTTAAGGATTTGCGAAACCTCTAGCTGACCAACAATCCCTCGAAGATGACCTTCGATGCTATGTAGAATAATATTTTGCCGCTCATTATCTGGACGGTCCAAGAACTGCTCACTTGCTGTAAGAATCGCGGTTGGGTCACTTTTGATTTTAATTTGAGCAACTGCTTCTATAGATAAGGCAATTCCTTGTTTAGAGAACATCGATTGCTGAGGAACAACATCAAAGCTCATGAGCATCATAGAAATGGTTTTCGAATTCTGAAGGCCAGGAATGACGAATAATCCACCACCTTGAACAATTCTTTTACCGCCCAACCCATAAACAATCAATGCTTCATTAGGAGGAACCTTCTTATATGAACTTATCAAACTTGAAAATAGCAAAATCACAACGACTACAATAGCTCCAACCACATATAGTATAAACACAGCTTCCACTCCTATTAGTTATGATAATGAATCTTCGACCTAGTCTAGTTCTTCAAAAGGAGTTACAATCGCAATCCCTTTCTCCATTCCAACAATAACTACCTTGGTCCCACGGCTGATTTCCTGCCCATTTTGCTCCTTCACGCCTATCGAACGTGTTGTGCCACCTAAGATGTATTTCAGTTCCCCAGTACCATGTAGCGGAATTGCTGTTGTCACCGTACCTAATGTGCCTTCGATTTGATAGTTTTCCAATTTCATCAGATGCTCATCTCGCATAAGCACCTTAGATAAGAACATGAATAAGGCGGCCGCAATAACTAAACCAATCCCTGCGGCTATAAGTAGGATTAGAATCCCACTCAACCCATTATATTTTAATAGAATATAACCCGTTCCACCAAAGCCTGTTAAGAATGCTAGAATCGTTGTAAAATTAATCGGAGAATGCCCGTGACCTCCCTGACCTGAGTCGCCACTATCCATATCGACTTCTAAATTCAATGAATGGCCGCCATTCCCGCCAAATATTGTGGTGATTAAAGTCAAAATCAACCCAACCCAGAAACAAATGATATAAAACGTAAGCATGGGTTTGCTGCTCCTTTCCTCCAAGATAATATTGGAAAATATCCTACACACTAACATTAAAGTTAAACTTATTTAGTTATTACGTCAACTTTTTCCAGAAATTTCACATAAAAAAAGGAAAAAGCCCGCCATTTTTTAGATGGCGAGCTCATAATTAATGAATATCGAATAAAGTAAATTTTTAGCTTATCCTGCTATTACCCGGGAAAGTTCTAATTGTTAAAGGTTGGTTCTAGGATATCTTTGACTAGATCTTTGTAGGATGGGTCGTAATAAGAAGTAATAGATAGATTTGCTGAAATTTTGTTCTCAGTAATATGATCTGCTAAAGGCTTTTCCAAATTGAATCCTTCGATTGTAATCAATCTAGGCAGCATTTGAACCTCGTTAAGCCAATCAGCTATTTGATTATAAGTTCCATTCAAGACTAATGATATCTTTACTTCTTTTACACTAGGAAGCACAGGTGTTTCGCTACCAAAAAGTACCTGCAATTGATTAACATCATTTAAGGAATAAGTCAGATTATTCATATCAACATTAGTTTTTTCACTCGTTTTACTAAGATCAATTGTTAATTGTTCTGTGTTATCCCATAATGGCAATGCTGCCTGAACTTCTTTTTCAGGAAAACTAGCAAGTGCTGCTTTTTTCTCATTTGCTTTTTTCGTTAGTATTGTGATTTGTTGATTTAAGCTTTTAATATCTGAATCCTGAGTTTCAAGTTCTTTTTTCGATGACTCAAATCCGAGGTAGTAAAAAGCTAATAAACCTACAAAAAGGATAATGACGCAAAACAGCAGTAAAGAACGATTTTTACGGACATTTCCCAATTTTGCTCACTCCTTTTTTAAATTCTTAAATTTAACTTCAAAATTACCAGTGTATTGATTAGCTACATTTTCGGAGGGAGTGTTTAAACTGGACTGACCATTGATAACAATTGCGTTTCCACTTTCAGAAATGGATTGGAGATTTGCTGTATTAACTAAAGCTGATGCACGTAGGTCAAATAAATATTTTGAACTATCTTCAATGTTATTAAAATTCACTGTCAAAGTAATTTGGAGATTAGTATAAGAAATCCTGCGGATTAAAGCTCCTGGAGGAAGATTATCGTTAATTTCTTTTAATTGAGCTGCAACATTCTGTTTGTTTGCCTGAATTTCTGCAATAGCAGCCTCTGGATTTGTTTGGCCACCTGAAGGACCATTACTCTCAGTTTTAAACTGTGACTCCAAAATAGTTTTTTGTTGATTCTTAGTAACAAGAATCTCATCATTGGCATTTCTATCGATTAGATTATTATAATAGAAATAGCCCAAAGTCCCTGCACCTAGAATCCAAATAATTAACATAATGCTAATAATAAGTGGAAACAATTGATCTTCTCTACTAATTCTAGGGATTAGACTTATACTGGATTCATTATTCTCATATAATGCCAAACCCATTGCTACACGATATTCATCAACCGTTTTATTGCCTAATTCCGATGTGAAATTAATGGTCTGAATATCCATAGTATCTGGCAGTGATTGTTTAAGACCATTATGCAGTTGCTGTTTACCTTCGGTAGATCCAGTAAGGATAATCCGTGTAATCCGACTTGCACCCTCATAAATGCTGTACTGATAGAAGTTCAGCATGCGTGAAATTTCAGCTGTGACTTCACTCACTTGCTCAACAGATAATTCACCTTTAATACTATCTTCATCATTTTCTTCCAAGGACATATCTCTCATGAAAATTGGATAACCATCATGAAACATATAGATCTCTAATAGTTTTTCATCCATGCTAATTAACATCGTGTCAGAAAAAGATTCATCCTGCTGTAACGCAATGGCTCTTGCTAGCGCAGTTGCTGATAATTCAGCAGAATTCACTTTAATTCCTGCGTCCTGCATTAGCTTCACATAGGTATTAATTAATTTTTTAGGTGCTGCATAAATAAATAGCTGGGTACTTACTTCATCAGTTCCTACTTTGACATAATCATATATCGGATCCTCAAATGGCAAATGAAGCGTCGTCTCGACCTCCAAATCAACCAACTGCCCTACCTCTTTAGGGTTAATTGTCGATACATTCATTCTGCGAATTATTATCTGTGAGGTTGGAACAGAGATAGTTGCTATCGCTCCATTCAAGCCTTCTTTTTTCACCCAAGCTTTGAGTTGGTTATTTAATGAAAGGACATCAACAATTTGATCCTCAACAATGGTTCCTTCTTGGATAGGAAGAAAGCCGTTAATGTCAACCACCCAGGATTTGTCCTTCTTTTTCAAGATGACATACCGCACGCCAGTTTGATCCAGTGTAATACCTATTCGTTTAGAACCTATGCCAAACATTCAAAAATCACATCCCATTTTCAAATATAGAAAGATAAATATCAACAATATCCGAACCATAACCAAATGCAATTAATGTCCCTAATGCTAGAAAGGGTCCGAATGGAATGGGTTGTTTTCGTTTTACAACTTTCAATAGCAACAGAATGCCACCTATTAATGTCCCTAATAAAGAAGCAATAAATAAGGCTAATAAAATATAAGGGAAACCTATAAACCAACCACATAAAAAAAACAGTTTAGCATCGCCCATTCCCATTCCACCACGAGTTAGAATGATTATTAGCAGGATAATTCCCCCTCCTACAATTGCACCTAACAAATAACTCCATATCGTATGTAAGGGAAAGCCCAAACTTGTTAGTAAAATAACGGGTGAAAAATAAAGCAGAATTTTATTCGGAATCAACATATACTTCAAATCAGAGATTGAGATTATGACAACTAAACTGACTAGTATCAAAGCATTTAGACCTTCTAGTGTCAAACCAAACCGTAAGTAAACCCAGAGAAATAATAATCCTGTAACAGTCTCTCCGAGTGGATATAACCACGAAACCGACACTTGGCAATACCTGCATTTAGCACGTGAAATTAAAAAGCTTAGCACTGGAATGAGATCTCTTCCCTTTAATGGGGTTTTACAATTAGGGCAGTATGAGCCTGGAAAAATAATTGATTCTTTTGCAGGCACTCTCATACCTACGACATTAAAAAACGAACCTAAAAGTAAACCTAAAACAAAAAAATAACAAGATAGTAGTATGGTCATTTTAAACTCCACTCACTTATTAACTTTCTCAGGGAAAAAGGAACCAGACTTAACTGGTTCCCTACTGAAATGTATTTATAATGTGTTATTACTTATCAATTAACTGGGTAAGGTTGAAAGTTTTGTTATCTACTGTAGTACCCCCCGCTACTGCAGCACCAGCTAAAATTGTAATGTTATCAAGTGTTCCATCATCTTTAAATGTAACTATTCCACCATTTATCGTATTCTTAGTACTTGGTAATACCATTGTTGATTCAAGGTAACCTTTTGAGATTAGACCACCTTCAGCAGAAGCAGTTGCAACTCCAGTAATTTCTCCTGTACCACCTTTAATATTAATTGTTTTACCTTTAAAATCTCCATTTAGCTCAGTTGTAACCGCTAATCTAGCAGCATCATAAATTTGTCGCCCTGTTGCTATATCAGCATCGGCTTTGGAATTGCCAATAATCCGACTAACCATCGGAACAGCAATAGCCGCAATAATACCCAGAATTACTATTACCGCTAGTAATTCTATTAATGTAAAACCTTTTTGATTCTTTTTAAGTTGCTTAATTATAAATGTTGTCATTTTAAATCCTCCAATTATCATTTTTTATTTTATAGTACAATAATACCACGACTTTAGAACTATTCATATTAAAAATATGAACAATGTTTGAACTACTTGCCAAAATTTTCATACATTCCAAACATCGGAATCATGACTGCGGCAACAATTACTCCTACTACACCTGCTAAGAAAACTAGCAATAAAGGCTCTATCAGAGATTTAAGTCTATCAACTGTCTGTTCTACATCCATCTCGTAAAAATCAGCAATCTTCTCCAGCATTTTATCTAATGAGCCAGTTTCTTCACCAATTGCAATCATTTGAGTTACCAAGGGTGGAAATACCCAAGCTTTTCGTAATGGATCGGATAATGGTTTTCCCTGACGAAGGGATTCTGCTGACTTACGAATAAAACCACCAATAACTTTGTTATTCACTACTTCTTCTACTATACTTAATGACTGTAATACAGGTACTGAACTCGAATAAAGGGAGGATAAAGTGCGTGTCATTTGAGCAACAGCACCTTTTTGGCGCAATTTACCGAATATTGGCATTTTAAGTAAGCCGTAATCGATTATATAAGCACCGCGTGTAGTCCTTTTAGCGATTTGATAAATGACAATAATTCCAATTACACAGATTAACCAGATGTACCATTGATGAGAAAGACTATTACTTGCCGCTAATACAATTTTAGTAATTGTGGGCAACTCTGCATTCATTGATTCAAACATGGTTACAAATTGTGGCACAACGGCTTTTAACAGATAAATTACAGCTGAAATTGCAATAAAACCAACAATAGCGGGATAAGTTAGAGCAGATTTTATTTTCTCACGCGTTACATGTTCCTTCTCGAAGAAAATAGCTAATCTCTCAAGCGTACCTTCTAAATCTCCTGATTCTTCACCAGCCCGAACCATATTAACAAACATTGAAGGGAAAATTCGTTTGTGATCCATAAGCGATTGCGAAAAAGACACTCCCCGCAATAGACTAGAATTCACATCTACCAGCGCTTTTTTTAATGGCTTGCTTTCAGATTGCTCTCCTAGGATCCTAGTTGCTTCCACTATGTTGACACCTGCTCGAATTAATGTTGCAAACTGTCGACAATAAACTATAAAATGAATAGTTTTTACCGGATTCCCAATATATATTTCTACAGATAACACCGTTTTTTTGCGTTCTTTTAATGTGAGCACAACCAGGCCACGCTTACGTAGTTCCTCTACTGCAGCAGATTTATCATGTGCTGCTAATGTACCTTTTTGCTGCCCGCTGCTTGCTGATCTGGCTTGGTATACAAATTGGGCCATTACATACCCCCTTCAGTCAGATATGCTTTAGCCGCAGATGGTTCAATCAGCCCTTGCTGCAGTTGATCTCTGATCGTCATTTCCAAAGTGTGCATCCCCAATGCCCGGCTAGTCTGCATTACACTTTTAATTTGATGAATTTTTTCAGAGCGTATTAAATTTGCTACTGCAGGCGTGTTAATCAGAATTTCTGTCGCACAGCTTCTTCCTAGTCCTTTTGGTTTGGGGAATAATCTTTGTGAGATTACACCTGCAAGAACAGATGCCAATTGGACACGAATTTGACCTTGCTGATGACCAGGAAATGCATCAATAATTCGATCAATGGTTTGGGCTGCATCTGTTGTATGCAGTGTTGCAAAAACCAAATGGCCAGTTTCCGCTGCTGTAACAGCTGCAGAAATAGTTTCTAAATCACGCATCTCTCCAACTAATATAACATCAGGATCTTGGCGAAGTGCCGCCCTTAATCCATTGGAAAAGCTTTTTGTATCGTTGCCGACTTCACGTTGATCAATAATCGATTTATTGTGGGTATGTAGATATTCGATTGGATCTTCCAATGTTACAATATGATGTTTTTGTGTTTTGTTAATGAAATCAATCATTGCAGCGAGCGTCGAAGATTTACCACTACCTGTTGGTCCGGTTACAAGCACAAGTCCTTGGGGCTTCAAAGCCAAAGTGCTAACAATAGACGGGAGCTGCAGCTGCTCAAGTGTCGGGATTTTAGTAGGGATGGTCCGAATCGCGATACTTACTCTCCCTCTTTGTCTATAGGCATTAATTCTGTAGCGTGAGAGGCCCTCAAGCTCATAGGAAAAATCTATTTCTCCAGCATTCTCAAAGCGCTCTGCTTGTTCTCTACTTAACAATGATTCTGCCATTTTTGCAGTCTCTTCAGAATTAAGTGACTCACTTTCTAATGGTTTTAAAGAACCGTTTATTCTAAGTACTGGAGGAGAGCCAACTGAAATGTGTAAATCTGACGCATTCATTTCATGTGCTATCTTGAGAAGCTCAACCATACTTTCTAGTGAATGTGGCACTGAAGATCCCTCCATTTATTTATAATGAAACTGTCTCTCTAATTACTTCTTGCAATGAGGTAATTCCTTGCAGCACTTTCTCAATTCCATCATCCATCAATTGAATCATTCCATGTTCAAGTGCAGCGACCCGTAAATCATGAATTGAAGCTGAATCTGTAATGAATTGCCGGATATAATCATTAATAAGCAGAACCTCATGAATAGCAATTCTTCCACGATAGCCTGATCTGCCGCATGCTGTACAACCAGCTCCCTTATAGAGCTTTGTAGCCGTAATTCCACGACTTGTGAGAAAAATAATTTCTTGCTCTGTTGGAACATAAGACGTTCTGCAATCTTCACAAATTTGACGAACTAACCGTTGAGCCACAACACCTATTAATGAAGAAGCTATTAAATAGGATTCGATCCCCATATCACGAAAGCGTGTTACCGTACTAATAGAATCATTCGTATGGAGCGTTGATAAAACTAAATGCCCGGTTAATGATGCACGAATCGCAATTTCTGCAGTTTCAGCATCTCGAATTTCTCCGACCATAACAATATTAGGATCTTGCCGTAATATGGAGCGTAATCCAGTTGCAAAGGATAACCCAATGGTTGAATTGACATGAACTTGATTGATTCCAGGCAATTGATATTCCACTGGATCTTCGACAGTGATAATATTAGCATTTTCCTGATTAAGATGACTGAGAGCAGAATATAATGTAGTTGTTTTCCCACTGCCTGTTGGACCGGTTATTAGCATGATTCCATAAGGTCTTTCGATCATAGTTTTAAAAAGCTGTGAATTATATTTATTAAATCCAAGTTGGTTAATTGGTTTAACCCCTGTGCTTAGATCTAAAAGTCGTAAAACAATCTTCTCTCCATGGATAGTCGGTAAAGAGGATACACGAATATCAATAGATTTGTAATCAATAACCATCTTAATTCTTCCATCCTGCGGAAGACGACGTTCGGCGATATTCAGCTTGGCCATAATCTTCAGTCTTGCTGTGATAAAACCTTGCATCTGCTTAGGAATTGTTCGTTCAGTCCTGAGCTTGCCGTCCACTCGATATCGAATTGCTAGTGTAATTTCACCGGGATCAACATGAATATCAGATACTTTTAATTGGACGGCTTGTTGAATCATTTGGTTTACAAGCCTAACTATTGGCGCATCTTCATTAGTAATCTCTGTTTCTCTTATATCTTCATTAGTAGGAAGATCAACCATCATTTGATTCATTGAATCCTGCAGACCATAATGTCTAGCAATTGCCCGTTGCAATTCATCTCGACTGGATATGGCTGGTTCTATCCGAAACCCCGTGCTCATTCTCAGCTCTTCAATCGCAAAGTAATCCAATGGATCAGCCATTGCTACCATTAATTTACTGCCATCTTTACTTAGTGGAATAACTTGATATCTCCTTGCTAAGCTTTCAGGAATAATTTGAATGATGGCTGCTTCGATTTGATATTTACTCAAATTCACATGTGGTATACCTAGTTGGAATTCTAATACTTCAATTAACTGTTGTTCTGTAACATAACCTTGTGAGATAAGTAAATCGCCTAGCTTTTGTTTGGTTTTACTTTGCTCACCTAAAGCTTGTTTTAGCTGATCATCTGATATGATTCCACTATCAACTAGCAAATCTCCCAATCTCTTTTTTACATTTACCATTCTGATTCAACTCCACAACAAATTTTCGACCTAAAAGAGCTAAAGTTTAATAGTTCGAAAGTCTTAATTTTTTGTAAAATAATTCAAAATTCTTTCTTGCGCTTACCTTATTTATAACATATTATAGAATATGTATAGCATAGCATATTTTTTAACACAATGTGGCATTTTTCTTTAATATCCGCAAAATATCACGTTTTTTTTGGATTTAACAATAATTATTTTAGCGAATTTGTGTTAATTTCACTAATTTTTGTCTATTAACAAATTTATTTAGAGTAGTTCTACAGAACTATTACTAAAAATCTAAAAAAATATTCACTATGACTCAAACAAAGGATGATTCTAATGAAAACACTTACTCTTTTCGACAAGCTTAAACCAAAGAAAACTGGATTGAAAAAAAAGCAATTAAATCTACTATTAATTGCCACTCTTATTATTTCCTCAATTAGTTATATTGGCAATAAACCTGGCATTGCCCATGCTGCTGCTGCTCCAATTACTATTTCATTAAAATCAACTATAACGAATGGAAACTATGTATCTAGCGGTAAATTAGGGACAACCGCTTTAACAGCTTCTTCTACTAGTGTATGGTTCGGAGAGCTATTTGATTTAGAAGATCTCGGAAACGGGGATTTTGCATTAAAATCTAGAGCAAACAAACTCTATGTATCCGTTAATAGTAGCAATGCACTTATTGCCTCTAAGTCATCTACTGCAACATCTATTCTAACTTCTGCCGAGAAGTTCAAAAAAACAATTAATTCAAACAATACAATTTCTCTAAATTCTAATTCAACACTTAAATATGTGACAGTAAATTTAACTACCAATCAGCTTACAGCCAGCCAACTTACTAATACTAGTAACGCAGAGCAATTTCAAATCTCGACCCCATATGATTTAAACAAAACAATTCGAATTTTAGAGATTACCGAAAGTGGTAGTTCTGATTTAAATGTGGACACGGTAATTGGTAATACAACAAATAACATTGTAGTTTTTGAAACTATAAAGATGAAGACTTTTGTTGCTTTGAGAGGCGAACTGGATGGTAAATACGATGCTATCTATATTGGTAAAGGAATATATAATCCTACTGGTGTTGCACCTGGTGTAATGAACGCTACAGGAACAGATGCTCTTCATAATACAAAAGCTTTATTAAATGATATTACTAACCTAAAAGCAAATGAGATTGTTAATGGATATATCAATAAAGGACTTCCAGTAATGTTTTATAGCGATCAAGCTACTAACGGTGGGTTTTTATATCAGAATAAATTTGCAGATGGTAGCAGAGGAAAATTATATACAACTTTCTCAACATACAATTCGTTAACTCCAAAAAGTAATGTCATATTCGTCTCAGCAGCAGATATTCTCAGCACAACGGCTTTTATTAACAAAACTAATTTATTACAGAATGCAAACATTCGCCCTCGAATAAACATGACGTCTAAACCAATTGATTATACAGCAGACGTTAATAAAATATACTTTGCAGGAGAAGACCTTACTTTCACCTTTAATATAGGGAATGTTGCAGACATTACCCAAAGGCATTTGGTAGCTAAATTATATATGGGAATAGATTACGTTCTGCTGTTTGGAGCAGATCAATTAATCGCTACTCAACCGATTACTTCACTAACTGGAAATACGCTTACCTTCCATCTACCTAAAGGATATTCAGGGCTTCATTATTGGAAGTTAGAATTAGTAGATTTAGGTAATAGCCTAAAAGATACGGAAACTGGACTTATTCGCTATAAGGATCAAAAAACAATAATCAACGTATTGCAAGTATTACCTGTAAACGGAGATTCGAGTTCCCTCTTAAAACCAACCAACTTAAATCAAAGCTATTTGGAAACACCCGATTATAAAATTAATATAACTGTTAAAACCATAACTGATTTTAATACAAGCGATTATCTAAACTTAAATGGTAAATATGATATGATTATTTTTGGATTTACTGATTCTTATAATAACTCAGCTGAAATTAATGCGCTTGCTTCTGCTGCAACTAAAGCTTTTATAAAAACAGGACAAAGTGTAATGTTTACACATGATACGATTTTTAATAACGGTACCACTAGCAATCAAAATTGGCTTAATTACTTCCAAACAGCTACGGGTCAAATTGCTCCTTGGACTAATATGGGATATGGGGCACCACTGACCTCTACTACAACAAAAAAAGTAAATGATGGTATATTAACTCAGTTTCCTTTTTATATTGGCAGTGCTGGAATCACTCCTTCCGTTGCATTAACACATGACCAATATTACACACTCGATCTAGAAAATCGCAACATTATACCTTGGTATAACATTACTGGAGGTACTCGAGATAACGATGATAGCTGGAATCATTATTATACTTATTCCAACGGCAATGTAACTTATTCAGGTACTGGACATACAAATACAAATTTCCCAGATTGGGAACAGAAGCTTTTTGTTAACACAATGTATAGAGCATTTATTGGTTCCAATCATGCTCCAACTCTTGAGATCTACTCTCCTGAAGCTTATTCAATTTCAGCTAACAATATTATTCCTTCAACTAGTAATATATTAGTCAGCTTTAAACCGGATGATTTTGACTTGGTAGATCGTACTTTAAACACTACTATCAAATACAAAATTAATAATAGTGGGAACTGGGTAACTTGGCTAGCAGAATCCGAAAGATCATCTGGTGAAGTTATAACACAAAATTTTGCCAACCCACTCCCAATTTCAGATTATCCTTTTGGTGGTGATTTGACTATTCAAATTTCAACAACAGATAAGAGCTTTGCTATCGTAACAAAAGAAATTGTAGTAAAGATTGTCAATGTAGCAGCTAACTTAGACATAAGTCGTACGGTTTCTGCAAATGTAATAGAAAATCAAATAGAAAAAAATGAAAATGTGGATATTACCTATACCATTGCTCCAAAATCGATTGCTTCAGCTACTGGGATTGCTGCATCCGATTTGGTTATTAGAGGAATAAAACTTCAAGAATTATTCCCTGCCGATATGGACATTATCACTCTTCCTAGTATAATTACTGGTCAAAACAAAACCGGTAGCCTTGCTACTGGATTCACACTAAATGGTAATCTACCTGATATCCAGTACAGACTTAATGGAACAAAGTTTATAGCAGATCCAATTGTATTTAAAATCACAGTTAAGCCTTCCAAGAACAAAAACTATTTATTAAATAATTCAAATTTAACTTTTAGTGATTTTAAAATTGGAAGTCTAACGCCGCTATCGAAAACACTTCCTTTTACAGCATTTTCACTACAAGGTGTTACCAGAGTAACTTCCTTGACTTTAGATCACGCTGATATTGCTAAGGGAGACAATTCAAAGCTAATTGCAAAATACGCTCCTTTTGATGCTACAGATTTTAATTTTACTTGGGAGTCTAGTGACCCTACTATCGTCTCAATTGATCCTATATCTGGTAATTACATCGGTGTAAATCAAGGGACCGCACAAATCACAGTTAATGCCACGGATGGCAGTGGACTAATAGGCACTAATACGGTAACAGTTATCCAACCAGGTATTAACATTATTGGCCAGAATTCAGTATATGTTAAAGATACTATCAATCTTGAAGGTGTTTTCGTCTCTATTAATGAAAATGTTACTTCATCTTCTTGGACAGTAATCTCGGGAACAGATAAAGTCAATTTAACAAATGGCGCAGGTCCACTTAATAAAGTATTAGAGGGTTTAGAAACAGGTTCTGCAACCATTCAATTAGATGTTTCTACTTTAACTGCTGGCACTAAGTTACCAAGAAGTTATTCTACAACCCTAATAGTAAATGTTTATAACTCGGTTGATTCTGTTTCTATCGATATTAACGGATCGGATGAGGTTACAGTCGGAAGCAACATTAATCTAACTGCTAGGATAACTCCTTCTGATGGTAAGAATTCAGGTTATACATGGACCCTATTAAATCCATCAACTCCTCCTATTGCAAGTAAATCGGACAGCAATAATACAACTACTTTAACAGGCTTATTAAATGGAGATGTAACGGTTCAGGTTACTGTCGGTGGTATCAATGGATCAGTTTCTAGGTCTGTGCAAAAGACTATTCATGTCAAACCTAATTTCAACA
Source organism: Paenibacillus psychroresistens (assembly GCF_009728935.1). Lineage (GTDB taxonomy): Bacteria > Bacillota > Bacilli > Paenibacillales > NBRC-103111 > Paenibacillus_AC > Paenibacillus_AC psychroresistens. The sequence goes on from NZ_CP034235.1 coordinate 4,067,157, forward strand.
TTACGGGACCAAATAAGGTCAATGTTGGCGAACAGATAAATTTAGAGGGAATCTTCTTACCGAATACACCTAATATAACCTCTGCTACTTGGTCAATAACTTCGGGGGGAACGGGTACAAATAAAATTATTGAATTAACTAATGACTCAAGTATGCTTAAAAAGGTAATAACAGGCTTGAAAAAGGGTTCAGCCGCTATTGAGTTAACCGTAACAACTTTAACTGATATAAGTAGAGACTATACAAGAAGCTTTACTGTAACAGTCTCAAATCCAGTTACATCAGTTAATATTGATAGTGATTTTGATGAGGTTGCAGTAGGTGATACTCTAAAACTTACTGCTTCAATAACTCCTTACAATGGTGATAATTCTGGATATACATGGACTATAGTAAATCCATCTAATCCAGCGGTTGCTAGCAAAGTGGATAGCAATAAAACCACTACTTTAACTGGTTTAACAGAAGGTGATATTACTATTATGGTTTCTCTTGGCGGTATTAATGATGAAGAACCAAAGACCAAAACAAAGATCATTCATGTCAGAAAGCCATTAAATTCAATCTCAATTAATAATTTTGATCCAATTTATGTAGGTGATTCAATTACACTTAATAGCAATATTGCTCCCGGTACCATTGTTGATAACAGTTCATATACATGGGAAATGGTTGGTCCAACAACAGTTGCGAATATTACATCAACCAATATACATCAGAGCAGTACTGATATTAAAGGCTTAACGGCTGGCACTGCCGAAGTTCAAGTCTCCTTATTAAATGTATCAGCAACTAAACCTATTACAGTCAAGTGGCTTATAACTAGCTTAGGATTTACATCTTCATCTACTAATATTCAACTTAAACCAGATGCAGCTTTAAGTTTAATTGATACTAATTTACTTACCATTGGCACTGATTTAACAGATGTATCAAAACGAAATGGCGCATTAATTTGGAGCACAAGTAATAGTTCTATTGTCTCTGTTACTCCAAATGGAGAAATTTCCGGAAAGAAACTTGGCTTTGCTGATATAAGAGTAACCTATAAAGATAGACCATTAGTGACATTTGCAGTAATTAGAGTTTATGTAGTTAATGGAGATTATTATTAAACACTAGTAATTCTTAAACTACCTACTCCAAATTGTAGGCAATCGAAAAACTGGCTTCTGTAAATTCTCAGAAGCCAGTTTTTTGTTTCTACAATGATCAATTGAAGCTCCTATTAGGCGTATGCATGTAACACAAAACCCCCTTCTATGAATACTTAATAAAAAGTACCCATCATTTTAGGGGGCAAAAAGATTATGAATTAGAGGAATCGAAAGTTTTACTTAACAAATGTTTTTTTGCCAATTACTACATTAACATGATTTACACGCGGTAAGCCCGCTCTTTGATCAGTAAAAAAATCATTATTATAGTCTATTACTAATCTCGGTAAGGTTCTGTCCTCAGTACCAGAATCTACTGTTATAGAATTACCTGTTGCACGAGTTGTACCAAGTACTGCATTAATTACCAATTCTTTTTTAGCAAAAAAACCGCCACGGATCCAAAAGGTTGAACCTACCCCAAATAAAATTGCACTATCATCTGTATAAAAGTAAGCTTGGAGTACTTTAGAATTAGTAGCGTCATAGGGAATTGCCGGTTTAAATGCCTCCACACGATTTATTAATATTTTCCCTTTAGATATTAGCACTAATTGCTTTCTCGCCCCATCTGCCCCTATTAGACCTCTTATTTCAGCATCCTCGATTGTAGTCGTACTATCTTTTAAGGAGTTTAAAACACCTTGCGATTTTAGTGAAAAAATGGTGGCATCAAAATCCACCTTGCCTCTGATATAAATCTCGCCTTTAACTAATATATTTCCTCTAACCTGGATTGCAGCTGAATTTTCGTTAATAATATTTAAGTCTCCATTGACAATCAACCAATTACTTTTATATGGAGCCGTTGGATCTAATGTATTTCGTGGAAAACGATATCGATCATTTTTATCTGACTCGTTGTAAAGAAGCTGTTTTAAATTAATACCATCCAAATTTAAATCTCCTTGATAAATGGTCGATGAAGTTAAATTTTTAAGCTCTTCATTGATAGGAATCAATGCAGCATGATAATCACCTATTCCGGGGTCATTTTCATCTATTGGTGAAATAGGTGGTACAATTACATTAATTCTATGCGGTTCAACAGTACTAGCTGGACCATATGCAGCAATCAAGTAAGTCATCAATCCATCAAAGCTAGTGGTAGAGTTAATATTTCCTCTATCAGCATCCCTTACCCCAACTGCTTCTGCTACTTTGTCAATAAATGATTCATCGATATCTATTGGAACAAATTTCCCTTGATCTTTAGGTATTATCTTATCCGTTGTTATCCCTAGAATTTTCTGTGAATTAAAAGCGTTATTATCTCCACTTAAACTCATACTATTATAATTAGATTCCACATTAGTATTACAATATAAAGCACGACAATAAAAAACCTTAGTTAAATTTTGTACGTAAGCAATTCCATTTAATAGTGGATACAACGTTGATAGATATTGAAACTCTTGTGATTGTTGATTATTGTATGAATAATTGGCTTCATTTTTGATTTTTAAATTCTTACCTGAATATATATTCCCATTAATCTTAGGAGCTCCATTCAAAAACACATCTCCCTCTGAACCTAACGCATACCGTAAGAAATCAGGATAAGTGTCCAATGTAACAGCTTGAGTTAATTTACGTGTAACCCCATTTACTACGCCTTCAGCATATATGTCTATTTGATAAGTATTATCATCAATTCTAGTTCCATCGCTAAACCCAGTTATCCTACCTACAGGTTTTTTTACACTTGATAATTCTGTGCCAATTATTAATTCACCGCCATTGTTGCGTTTCCGATCTTCCATTTCATCTCCAAACTCATCGAGAATACTATCTATTTTTTCAGGAGTGAAAGAATGATAGGTATCAAATTTTGCAACCAAATAAGCTACTGCTTCGTTTAATGCCTTTTCTGCCAAGTGCAAGCTTTGCACATCGGATTCTCTTACTTCACTTCTCCCTGCCCCCCCAAGACTAGCGCTTAAGACAGCCATACCAAGCATCATAAATATAACAATCATAAATAATACCAATAATAATGATGAGCCCCGTTCTTGACGAATCATTTCGCATCCCCGCTTAAAAACCAAATTTACTATCCAACTCTAACTTTTGTACCTTATTTTTAAAAGTCTGTGTAAGCACTAACTTTATTTGGATGATTCCACTGCTGCATTGCGTGATTCCATTGCAGTCTAAAGTTATTTTTGAATTTAAACCATCAATTGTTGATTTAATTACGAATGGATTTACATTTGGGGTATTCGAAGCGGCACTATCCAGATCATTAATAAAAAGTGCATCATTAGCTATTTTAATTACTTTTCTGAGTTCACCATTCCGATAAACATTTTTATTTAAAATAACTCCATTTAAATTGTCCACACCATTCCCTAAGATTTGAACATTATCAGGCGCATATTCATACAGCTGTGAAATTATGGTTGACATCACTAAATCACCTTCATCTCGTAAGGATCCTTCTATGTTAACTTTATAGTAGGCATCAAAACCGAAGGTAATGGTTGCATAAATAACACCGGATATTAGCGAAAAAAGCGTCAGAGCCGCTAATAACTCAATTACTGAAAAGCCCTTCTCACCAACTAATTTTTTAACGAATGTCCCCACTGGTGATATATCCCTCCACTTCTGAACTTCTATGATTACTTTGAATGGGGTCGATATTACTAACTTTCACAACAATAGGCAATAGATATTTATTTAAATCTGGATTGACATTGTCAGGTTGATATTCAATGGTAACGTGATAAGGAATATTATTCACAACAGGATTTAATACTTCGACTAAAGAAGATGAGTTAATAAACAACTTTTGAAATTCTGGTGTACCGCATTGAGTATGGTTACAATCGGTATAGGATAAGCTCATCTTGTCAGGAATAGGATTATTGACAAAATAACCTTTCATCTTAACAAAATCCTGCTTTTCCATATATACCAATACGTTACGTGCTATATTGACCATTACGGTCTTGTTCTGGTTTCCCTTGTTGTAAGTCATCGCACTATTGAAAAATGCAGTCATGGTCAAACTAGCAATCGACAGGATGACAATCGAAGCTAGCACTTCAATTAGTGAAAATCCGCCTTCTTTTTCATGTCTTGAATTCATTGATTCTATGTCTCCTATACTTGTAATTTGGATATTATTTCATCTAGCATACCATATTTTACACAAAAAAACTCCTCATTTGACAGGAATAAGTCCAAAATACCTAGGACTTTCGAATCACCGTCACATTTGAGGAGTTTGCGTCTAAAAAAACTATTCTCTTTCAACTTGAGTCATTATATTTACAATTTTTGCGGTTGAATCCCAGTAGACATTTGAGTCAAAGGATTCTGCTATAAATCTCACAGGAACTAGGGTTCTATCATTTAAAATAGTTGCTGGTGTATCTAAAGCTAAATCTTTACCATCTACTATGGCTACATTACTGCCAATTGTAAGTATAATTATTTTTTGTCCTTTTGTTGCTGTAACCTGTTTTGTTGCTTCATCCCAACTCACGTTTGCTCCCAATGATTCAAATATTTTACGAAATGGTACCATTGTTCGATTATTGATGATTATTGGAGGCTGATCAAAGCTCAAAACGTTAAAATCAAGCTTTACCTGAATCAAATCTCTTTTTGTATCGGTAGTAGTAGAGTCCACTGGTCGAGTTTCGCCCATAAAGCTTTTTATCCATACGGGTTTAGCACGGTTCCACTTCTCACTATCTCCTATTTGGCCACTTGAATTCAATCCCCATGTCCAAAGCGTAGCCTTGTCTGTTATTGCCATTAAGTGAAGCCCAATGCCTCCAGTAATCTGTGTAACTCCTGCCAGACTTTCTGTTTGGATAGGTAAGACCTGATTCGCGTAAGTACCAATTCCAAGCTGTCCTACACTATTATTTCCCGTTGTCCAGACAGTTCCATCATTTTTTAAATATATGGCCACATCTGTACCGGCACTTATAGTTTTGACGTCTGTAATATCTTTTACTTGGGCTGGTGTAGCATGATCTATATTAGTACCATCTCCAAGTTGCCCCTTGGCATTTAAACCCCAAGACCAAACCGTTCCATCGTTTTTAAGCACCATACTAAAAGAATCCCCTGCAGAAATTGCTTTCACATCTGTTAAGTCTTTAACAGGCATTGGCCCTGTATCATTGTTTTCGATATATGTAATTGCACCTGCTAAAATTTCAGTTGTAGTAATTTTGCCATCACCAAGCTGTCCATGGTTATTAGTTCCCCAAGTCCATACTGAGCCATCCTTCTTAAGTGCGATGAAATGATTAAAACCAATAGCAATGGAAGTGATATCAACCAAACCATCAAATAATTTAGGTGTAGTTTGATTATTTCCCCAATACCATAACGTGCCATCAGCCTTTAATGCATAACTTGCATACCAGCCCGCAGCAATTGCTGTAACATCAGTTAGACCCTTTACTTGCTGAGGAAATAGTTGATTGTGATTTTCCTTAATTGGATTATCGGGATTCGTTTGATAATCCATAATGGTTTGGGTTCCAACTCCAAGCTCACCATTGATATTACTTCCCCAAGCCCACACTGTACCATCACTCTTTAATGCAAGCGAATGCTCATACCCAGCAGCAACTTTAATGATATCTGTAACCCCAACAACCTGAATAGGTGCGTATATGTCTTTCTTGTTATCTCCGCTTGTACCATTTCCAAGCTCTCCTAGATGATTCCGCCCCCAAGCCCAAAGCGTACCATCAGTCTTAATAGCGAGACTATGATAAGCGCCAGTAGCCATCCCTTTCCAACCGACATTAGTTGCTGCCGATGTAACTGAACTCCCTACAATACTCGTAAAAACTGTTGAAATCAAAAGCACATTTCTCATAAACTTGAATTTTTTCCCGATCATGGTTCCATCCCCTTAGAAAAATTTCAGTTTACTTTACAGCTGCTTGAGTAGCATATTCGGCTATTTCGATATCTTCTTCAATGTCATGGACCAATAGCTTGGCTCCTAGACCGCGGAATTGGTTCATCACGTTATCATAGCCGCGTTCGATATGTTCAACACCTGAGATCATCGTGAGGCCTTCAGCCATCAATCCAGCAATGATTAGGCAAGTCCCTGCTCTAACATCGGATGCATGGACGTAATTACCTTGTAACGGTGCTGCACCTTGGATAAAGGCACTTCCGTTACGCACTTTGATTTGGGCTCCCATTTTATTCAGCTGTGAAATGTGATTGAATCTCTCCGGATATACTTTATCCGTAATTATGCTGCGCCCAGGTGCGCGTAGCAATAAGGAAGTCATCGGCTGCTGTAGATCTGTCGCAAAAGCTGGATACATACCCGTTCTTACACGTGTTGCCTTGATATTAACATCTCCATAGGCGGTTATGCTGCTTTCCTTAAGCTCGAAGGACATTCCGATTTCTTTAAGCTTGAGCACACAGGATTGTAAATGCTCTGGAATGATCTCTTCAATAGTTACAGTCCCTCTCGTAGCACCTGCAGCCATTAGAAAAGCCCCCGCGATCAATCGATCGGGAATTGCCGTATAGGTGCAGCCACCAAGCTGTTTAACGCCATCAATTTTGATCTTATCCGTACCTGCTCCAGTAATTCTAGCGCCCATGTAATTCAATAAATTAGCCGTATCCACGACCTCTGGATCTTTAGCGGCATTAAGCAATTCAGTCCGTCCTTCAGCTAAAACTGCGGCCAGCATGGCATTAATTGTTGCTCCTGAAGTGATCATGTCAAAAAAGATCGATGTACCGACTAGCTTTTCAGCCTCAACTACATAATGATCATCAAAAAAGGTGAATTTAGCTCCTAGTTGCTTCAAGGCTTTAATATGCTGGTCAATGGGACGGGAAACAAAGTTATCGCCACCGGGATATCCAATTGAAACCTTGCCTTTTTTGGCTAATAAGGATCCTACAAAATAATACGAGGCGCGATATGCAGATGTTTTGCAATGATTGAGTAAGCCCGTATGAATATACTGTGGGTCAATCCAAACATCTCCTGATTCCTTGCGCTCAATCTTCATTCCCATTTCATCCGCAATTTCTGCAATAACTCTAAAATCTAGAATGTTGGGAATTCCCTTGAGTATTAAAGGTTCATCACTTAAACAAGCTGCAGCCAATAGCGCCAATGAGCTATTCTTTGACCCAGGTATACATACAGTGCCAAACAGAGGTCCAGAATGCTGCACTTCAATCCACTTCATTTTATATATCGACTCCCAAAGGTTTAATATGTATCTTATAGTTGCCTTACACGACTTATGTGCTTGAAATAGTAAGTTTTATGATTATCATTTGGAAATAATCTCACTAATTTTAGCACAAATCGACATTTTTTGATATATGTTTCTGGTCCTGTCTTTTAAAATGAATAAAATGGATAAACAGGTGGTAAACTACGCTCTGGATTGGTTTAATTTCAACTAGAATGGGGGTAATGGCAATGGCTAAACCAGATGATCGTTCAGATAATGTAGCACATTTGCAGGAACATGTTGAGAATACAGTGGATAACTTACAAGAAACGAAAGCCTATTTAGATGAACATGCGGAAGAAATCAGCTCTGAGGAATTGAATAATCTTGCTGAGAAGAATCAAAAGCGTCGTCAAAGCATCTCATCTTTTAAAGAAGAAATTATAGATGAAACTGAAAAAGGCAATGGATAGTTTAGAGTAATTAATTTTCTTATGAATCCCCTTCGCGCTGAAGGGGTTTTATTATTTTTACAGCAAAGGTATGGAATAGCTCGAGAAATCTGCTGCTAAATAAACAGCTTCGAATACGGTTTGGGCTTCAGTCAATAGTGAACTCATATGCTCTTCCTGATAACGCGAGCTGAAATGTGTGAGAATCAACGCTTTGGCCCCTGCTTCTGCAGCTGTTTGTGCCGCATCTACGGTAGTGGAGTGAAAATATTCATTCGCTAGATCCTGGTTTAACACCGCAAATGTAGCTTCATGAACCATGATATCCACTTCAAGTGCTAGCTGAACTGCCGCCTCACATCGGCGAGTATCACCAATGATCGCTATTTTACGCCCTTTAATCTCAGGACCAATAAAATCGCGGCCATTTAATACAGTTCCATCCTCTAGTATAACAGTCTCCCCTTGTTTCAAGCGTCCAAACACAGGACCAGAAGCAATTTTCAAAGCATTGAGTTTTTTAACCTCCAGCTTGCCAGGACGGTTTAATTCAATGAAACGATAACCAAAGCATTCAATACGATGTTCTACATGCAATGCTTCTACGCGGAACAAATCATCTTCATATATTAATCCGTCATTAATTTCTATAATCTCTAAAGGATAATTCAATCGTGATTGGCTAACGGATAAGGCAGAATCAATAAAAGCTTGGATTCCAGGCGGGCCAAACACAGTGAACGGAGTAATGCCCCCTTGATTTGCACGTGTCGACAACAATCCCGGTATTCCAAATATATGATCGCCATGCAAATGTGTCACAAATAATTTATCCAGTTTGCTCAGCTTTATAGAAGAACGCAGGATTTGCTGCTGCGTCCCCTCTCCACAATCAAAAAGCCAATAAGCGCCGTTCTCTGCTAATAAATCAAGGGCAATCGCCGTCACATTTCTTTGCCGCGACGGGGTGCCAGCACCAGTTCCTAGAAAAACGAGCTCCACAAAAACCTTCTCCTTCGTATCGCAAGCATTGTTTGAGGTTACTAATAGTTTACCTCGTATATAGTCACATCAAACCTTCTCAACATTAAAATATTGCGCCTGCGGATGGGCAAATACCATAGCTGAAACAGAAGCTTCTGGATCCATCATGCAGCCTTCAGTTAATTCTACTCCGATATCTTCAGGCTTAAGCAAATCAAACAAAGGAATTTGATCCTCAAGGTCTGGACAAGCTGGATAGCCGAATGATACACGAATCCCTTGATATCTAGCACCATGTCTTTGTTTCATAGTCATATCTGGTGAATCCGGGTAGCCCCAAATATCGCGCATAATATGATGCATTCTTTCGGCAAAGCCTTCTGCTAATTCCAAAGCGCACGCTTGGACCGCATGTGAGCGTAAATAATCGCCTGAATCCTTCAATTTTGTGGACATATCTCTTACTCCATGGCCAGCAGTAACAATCAAGAATCCGACATAATCCATAATCCCGCTATCCACAGATTTCAAGAAATCAGCTAGACAAAGGTGCGGCTCTACAGCCTGACGTGGGAATGAGAATGTTTTTAAGATTTTAGTTGTATCTGCTGGGTCATAAATAATAATGTCATTTCCTGAGGATTGAGCCGGCAAAAAGCGATAAATCCCGTGTGTTTTAATCGTTCCGTCCTTCACAGCTTCTTCCATAATGGAATCAACCACTTCTTTGAGCTGGGTTGTCTTCGGATCTTTATCTTTCAACAATTGTTCTACTGAACCACGGACACCCAAGTGATGACCCAATAACATCTCGAGATTGACATAAGGCAATACGTGTCCTAAAGGATAGTCACGCAATACATGACGTTCTGTATCCGGTGGTGTGAATACTGGCGCATCTGGCGATATTTTGGTACTGCGCGCACGAGATTGTACAGGTAAAGGAACTTCTGTTTTCTTGCCTGCCTCCATGACATCGGACTCTTTATAAATCCGCATTTCTTCAATCAGCATTTTTTTCTGTTCTGGATCGCTAATTTGGTTCGCAATATCCAGACCGTTCATCGCATCTTTGGCATACAGCACTAAACCATCATATTCCGGCCCAATTCGCGTTTTAGTAAACTTACGAGTCAAAGCAGCTCCACCCACTAGAATGGGGGCATTAATGCCAGCTAACTTCAAATCCTGTGCGGTGATCACCATTTGCTGGGCAGATTTAACTAGCAAGCCCGATAAACCTATCGCATCTGGCTGTTCCCGGCGGAAAGCTTCAATTATTTGCTCCGGTGGTACTTTAATACCCAAGTTTATGATCTTGTAACCATTATTTGATAAAATAATTTCGACTAAATTTTTACCAATATCATGAACATCGCCTTTGACAGTAGCCAGGATGATTTTACCTTTAACTGCTGTTTCATCCTTCTCCATAAATTGCTCTAGATAGGCTACTGAAGCCTTCATTACTTCAGCACTCTGCAGCACCTCTGCGACAATTAATTCATTGTTGTTGAATAAACGGCCTACCTCGCTCATCCCAGCCATCAGCGGACCGTTGATAACCTCTAAAGCTGTATATTGTTTTAAAGCCAGTTCAAGGTCCGGGAGCAAGCCTTCTTTGGTACCTTCAATAACATAGGAGCCTAAGCGCTCTTCTAAAGTAAGTGAGCTGATTTTGACAATCTTATCGACTTTCTTCACACGGAAGAAAGCTACGAAGTCTGCTAAGGTTTGGTCACTTGTATCAAAAATTAAATCCTCCGCAAGCTTACGCTCAGCTGGTGAAATCGAGGCATACCGCTCTAGTTTCTCCGTATTGACAATCGCGTAATCCAAACCGGCTTTTGTACAATGATACAGATAAACCGAGTTTAAAACCTCGCGTCCCGTATCAGGTAAGCCAAAAGAAATGTTACTTAAACCAAGTATAGTTTTGCACTCGGGAAAGGCTTCTTTAATGAGCTTAATCCCTTCAATGGTTTCCACAGCAGAACCAATATATTGCGGATCTCCTGAGCCAATAGGGAACATATTCGGGTCAAAAATAATATCATGCGGCTTCATGCCATATTTGTTAACTAAGAGTTCATAAGAACGCGCAGCAACCTCTAATTTAGCTTCACGAGTAACAGCTTGTCCTCTCTCATCAATCAGAATGGTCACAACAGCAGCACCATAGCGATGAATTAACGGAACAATGGCCGCAAACTTCACTTCGCCATCCTCAAGGTTAATCGAATTAATGATTGCTTTACCTTGCGAATATTTCAATCCTAGCTCAATGATGTGATCATAGGTCGAATCAATAACTAACGGAACCTTTACTTTCTTTACTACATGCTGTAAAAAATTCTCCATCGCATAATCTTCATCGATATCTGTATCTTGAAGATTAATATCGATAACGTGAGCGCCGTTTTTAACCTGTGCTCTGGCAACCTCTGAGGCTTCTTCAAACTTTCCTTCTTTAATAAGCCGTTTAAATTTACGTGATCCTGAGATATTCGTTCTTTCCCCAACCATAATAGGCCGATTTTCCGGCTCAATATAGACGGTTTCAATACCTGAAACTGCCGGAGGATGGGTACCAAACTTAGTTCTAGGTGCATATTTCCCCATCATATCTGCTAAAGCTCGAATATGTGCTGGTGTTGTACCACAGCAGCCGCCGGCCATATTCAACCAGCCTTGCTCAGCAAACCCAGCCATTTTCTTCGCTAGGGATTCGGGTGATTCGTGATAATGGCCATTCTCATCAGGAAGTCCAGCATTAGGATAACAGCTAACAGCCGTTTCCGCGATTTCCGATAAAGTACGAATATGATCCCGCATAAACTCAGGACCTGTAGCGCAGTTCAAACCAATAGATACTGGGTTAAGATGCTCTAAGGAAATATAAAATGCTTCAATACTCTGCCCAGCAAGCGTAGTCCCCATAGGTTCTATTGTTCCTGAGATCATAATAGGAAGTTGAGTATTCAGCTCATCCATTGCTTTACGTATACCAATACTGCCTGCTTTAACATTTAACGTATCCTGAGAGGTTTCCAATAATAACGCATCTACTCCAGCTTGAATTAACGCTACAGCTTGTTCATAATACGTGTCCACTAGCTGGTCAAAAGTAACTCCACCCGTAACCGATAACGTTTTAGTTGTGGGTCCTAACGCTCCTGCTACATACCTCGGCCACTCTGGGGTGGAGAATTTATTAGCTGCGTCAACTGCAAGCTTAGCAGCGGCCAAGTTAATTTCAGTGGAGCGATCCTGTAAATCATATTCGGCAAGTACGATACTGGTCGCACCAAAAGTATTCGTTTCTATAATATCTGCACCAGCAGCAAAATAAGCTTCATGAATTTTGGATATTACATCGGGACGCGTGATGACTAGAATTTCGTTACAGCCATCTAAATCCTCACTTCCAAAGTCAGCCTCAGTTAAATCCTCCTGCTGAATCATAGTACCCATTGCACCATCTAATATCATAATCTTACGTTTCATTTGTTCCTGTAGGGTTGGTTTACTCAAGTCGCTCTTCCTTCCGTATCTGCATACATTCTGCTACAAAATGACTGTATTTAAGTTTAACATAAAGTGTAGCAAAATAAAGTCTAATTTGAAAGTGTTGTTATATTTACATTTCCGATGTATTTACAATGAATTAAGGCTGCAGTTATCGACATAGAAGCTTAAAAGGCATATAATAGGTATTAAATTAATTTTTTAAGGAGGATATAACGATGGCAGAAATTAGAATTCGCAACACAAATGAAAGAATTAGTGCCGATCAAGACGTAAGGAATTTTCTCGAAGGGCAAGAAGTTGTTTATGAGCATTGGGATACAAGTAAGCTTCCTGCTCACTTACAAGAAAATTTTGTATTGTCTGATGCAGAGAAAGCTGAAGTTCTTGCTACCTTTGACAGTGAAATTAAAGACCTGTCTGCACGCCGCGGATATCAAATATGGGATCTCATTACTTTATCAGATGCAACACCAAACTTAGGTGATTTATTGAAGAAATTCGAAGCCGTTCATACTCATACCGAGGACGAAATTCGCGCTATCACAGCGGGTAAAGGGATTTTTATTATTAAAGGCGCCGGTGATGTTGGTTATTTTGATGTCGAGCTTTCAGCAGGTGATGTTATCTCTGTCCCAGAGAACAAAGCTCATTTCTTTACACTGATGGATAACCGAGCTATTGTTGCTGTTCGCTTGTTTATCGAAGCCAATGGTTGGATTGCTGAACCTTATGAAGATCCTTCCTTTGTTAAAGCTTAAATCCGGACTATATTTATCTTAAAAAAACCCGTTCCACTTCTGAATGAAGTAGAACGGGTTTTTGATTATGCGCTTCTTAGAGCTAAATTTTCGATGATCGCCATTAGCTCACCGACGTCTTTAATTTCATAGGTAGGAATAATTTCATTTGAACGAACTACCTCATGATGATTGATCCATACATTCCGCATCCCTACTCGATTTGAACCAAGTATGTCTGTAGTCAATTTGTCTCCGACCATTAAGCCGTCATTTGGACTGATGTTCAATAACTTCATAGCGTGTTGGAAAATGGAGATAGCCGGCTTACCTTCACCAAACTGTCCAGATATAATAATTTCATCAAAATAGGCAGCAAGCTTAGGGACACCTGCTATTTTCTCTTTTTGTAGATCAGGTGAACCGTTTGTAAGCAATAACAGCTTATAATTACCTTTCAGTGCATCTAACAATGCGAAAGTATCATCGTAAACGATAGGCCTTGCTCTCCGCTCTTTAGGAAAAAGCTCTCCTAACACTTGCCCTAGCTCAGCATCATCAATTCCTAAAGCAAGCAAGCCTTTGGTCCAAGCAGCCGTGCGATAACCAGGTGCTAGAGATCGGAGCTTAACAAAGTTCTCATCTTCGCCTTCGCTAAAATTACCCCATAAAGCTTCAAAAGGATTGATACCAATCATCTTCGTAAATGGAAATGTATCAAAGCTTTCATACATAGCCCGTGCTTCCTTGCGTACGGAAGCTTCCAATTCAGTTGCTTTAAGCTGAGGATATTGCCTTACAGCCGCCTCACATGTTGCTGTAAATGCTTCAGCTACACTACGATCATCCCATAATAGTGTATCATCCAAATCAAATAAAATTGCTTTTAGTGACATCGTTATACCCCTTTAGTTTGATCAATGAATAATATTCCGTTGTTGTTTGCAAATTCTTCTACTGCTGTAGACATGGCTCTGATATCGAAGCGGTGCATAAGCTTGGAAAATACCCATCGAGATTTTTTTTGTCTAAAATGAATAATCACATAGGCTTTTTGTACGGTAATTCCATCGATCTCAGCTGCCTCTAAGGTAACATCTCTAGAGAAACGGCGAGACGATAACGTCGTTTTGCCGACACTTAAACGGGGACGTCTAACAAAATAAATAAATAAACCCATGACAAAATAAGCAATGATCACAAATTTTGTGGTAGCATCCTGCCCACTAGTTGGGTAAGATAGTGTGAAAAAAAGTGAGAACCCAATACAAAGCAACGGTAAAAACCAACTGCGCCCAAAAAATTTCAACATGGGTTCTTTATAAACTCTAGAGATGACTTCTTTACCTTGCTTAGTGCGTTGCTTATTGGTAATTTTTTTATTCTTCAAGACCATACGTTCCCATTTGCGTGACACGGTGGTTCCCCCTCTAACTTAAGCTACTGCTTCTCTTCATCTTCTACATATCGGATTGAATCAAGATGAATTTTTAAGTTCCCCTTGAAGATTTCGATATATTGCTTGCGTAATTCATTTCTTTCATCGATTTCTTCATCAGATAATCCAACGGTTTTTGCTTTTCTTGCTAATTGATTAATGCGTTCAATCTTCTCTTCCATACTCATCTGCAATCCTCCAAACCATACGTTGTAATGGAAACGAAGTCTTTCATATGTTCGTTATCTCTATTACTTTGCCATTCTGACTCTACATTGTCAAGAAGCAGCCCTGACAAACTTATGGACATAAAAAAGAAAGAAGATCATCCGAATGAATGATCTTCTTCTATTACCCTTTGATTCAATTAGGTAACAATAACATTTGTCCTTCTTGAATTACCGAATTCTTCAGTCCGTTTAGTTTTTTAATCTGATTTATATAGGATGAAACACTGACTTTAGCAGGAGCATATTCGTTTGCGATGGACCACAGAGTATCACCTTGTACAACATCTACTTTAGGAGCTTCAGCTTTGGGAACATCAGCTTCAGGTGTTTCTAATGCTACTGTATTAATAGCCAATATATTAGAGGAACTATCGTTTATCTGTTCGTGTGTGCTTGCAAAAGCATGAATGAGTGTACCGCAAGTAATTGCAATAAGCAACAAAACTCCTACAATAATGATTCGCAGAAATTTCTTATGCTTCCATGTATGTTGAGTAGCTTTATTCAATAGAGCTTGATTCTTGCTTCTATAGTATGTAGTTGTTGTAACTTTCTGATCCTCTTCAATAAAATAAACCGGGTTGTTATCAACTGTGTTCATCCAATTCATCTCCCCAAACGTTTGTTCTATTTACAAGATAACACGAACAATTGTTTGTGTCAATAATTATTCGAACTTATGTTTGTACGAACTCCTATTCTATGTTATACTTCATTTAAATAATTACCAATTTGGAGGGATTTCATTATATGAGTAAGATTTCAAACAGACAACTTGCCATTCTAGATTTTATAAAAAGTGAAGTTAGAGAGAAAGGTTATCCTCCATCCGTTCGCGAAATCGGTGAATCCGTTGGCTTAGCTTCTAGTTCCACGGTTCATGGCCATTTAGAGCGCTTAGAGAAAAAAGGCTTAATTAGACGTGACCCTACCAAACCAAGAGC
This sequence comes from Paenibacillus psychroresistens, assembly GCF_009728935.1. Classification (GTDB taxonomy): domain Bacteria; phylum Bacillota; class Bacilli; order Paenibacillales; family NBRC-103111; genus Paenibacillus_AC; species Paenibacillus_AC psychroresistens. The sequence goes on from NZ_CP034235.1 coordinate 4,082,830, forward strand.
TATTGAAATATTAGGTTTAGATGATTCAGCTTCTGCTTTTGCACATACTATTACCAGAGTCCCTTTAATTGGTAGAGTTACTGCAGGTGTTCCCATTACAGCTAGTGAGAACATCGAGGATTACTTTCCGCTACCTAACCATTTTGTCAAAGATGATGAAGTTTACATGCTAAGCGTAATGGGAGAAAGTATGATCGAAGTGGGAATTCATGACGGAGATTACGTTATAGTTCGTCAGCAGTCCTCCGCTAATAATGGAGACATCGTAGTGGCTATGAATGAAGATGACGAGGCAACTGTTAAAACCTTTTATAAAGAGAAGGATCACATTCGCTTACAGCCGGAGAATGCCTCTATGGAGCCAATTCGTTTGAATAAAGTAACCATTCTCGGTAAGGTTATTGGTTTATTCCGCAGTATTCACTAAGGTTCATTACATATAAAAAAGACCATTGAGGGATAACTTTCAATGGTCTTTTTTTATATGATTATTTATTCTAATACAAAGTTAGATATTGCTCGCGTTCCCATGGATGAACCTGTGTACGATACATGTCCCACTCGATTTCCTTCAATTCATAAAAGTGAGCTAGTGCATGATCTCCAAGCACATCGCAGATGACTTCGTCTCGTAATAACTCATTCAAAGCTTCCTTTAAATTAGCTGGCAAACTAGGAATGCCTTGATCTTCTCTTTCCTCTTCGGACATTACATAAATATTGCGATCAGTTGGAGGAGGCAATTGCATCTTGTGCTTGATTCCATCCAAACCTGCTTTGAGCATAACGGCAAGCGCAAGATAAGGATTAGCTGCTGGATCCGGATTACGAACCTCTACTCGAGTACTTAACCCGCGTGAAGCAGGGATACGAATCATTGGGCTGCGGTTACTTGCAGACCACGCTACATAACAAGGTGCTTCATAACCAGGAACTAGACGCTTGTAGGAATTGACAGTTGGGTTAGTGATAGCAGCGAATGAACGTGCATGCCTAAGTATTCCAGCCATATAATAACGTGCATCTGAGCTTAGGCCTAATTTATCCTTCTCGTCATAAAAAGCGTTTACTTCGCCTTTAAACAACGATTGGTGACAATGCATTCCTGAGCCATTAACACCAAAAAGCGGCTTCGGCATAAAGGTTGCATGTAAGCCATGCTGTCTAGCTATTGTTTTGACTACTAGTTTAAAGGTTTGAATTTGATCAGCTGCCTTAAGTGCGTTGGCATATTTAAAATCAATTTCATGCTGGCCTGGTGCTACTTCATGATGAGAAGCCTCAACTTCAAAGCCCATTTCTTCCAAAGTTAGCACGATTTCACGACGGCAATTCTCACCTAAATCCATCGGAGCTAAATCAAAGTATCCACCTTGATCATTTAATTCTAATGTAGGATTGCCTTTTTCATCCGTTTTGAATAAGAAAAACTCAGGCTCAGGTCCAACATTCATTGCGCTATAGCCCATATCAACTGCTTCTTGCAAAGCTCGTTTGAGAATTCCACGTGGATCCCCTGGAAAAGGACGACCATCCGGCAAATAAATATCACAAATTAAACGTGCTACGCGATTCGATGCTATCCAAGGGAAAATCATCCAAGTGGATAAATCCGGATATAGATACATATCGGACTCTTCAATACGCACGTAGCCTTCAATGGAAGAACCATCAAACATCATTTTATTATCTAAAGCTTTTTCTAGCTGGCTAATTGGAATTTCAACATTTTTAATAGAGCCCATTAAATCTGTAAACTGCAGACGAATAAACCGTACATTCTCTTGACTTGCAATTTTTAAAATATCTTCTTTAGTATATTGAATCACGGGTTTATCTCCTCCTTCGAATGGTAAAGCGTTTTAATGGAAAAAGCGCGATAGCTCGCCTTGGATCAATGAAACCTGACCCGGGCGTTTACCGTTGATCAATTGCTGTTTTAACATCTTGTGAAGCTGTGAATCGGTCATTTCCCGACGCTTATTCTCTGTTTGCTCAGTTATAACGGTTGCTTCATCGGAATCCTGTGAAACCGTATGCAATACTTGCTTAATTCCTGCAATATTAACACCTTTTTCAATCAAGTCCTTGATTTCTAGCAAGCGAGATACATCGTTAAACGAATACAAACGTTGATTGCCGCCCGTTCTAGCTGGCATAACTAGCTCATGTTGTTCATAATAGCGAATTTGTCTAGCGGTTAAATCGGTTAATTTCATTACAATACCAATTGGAAACAATGCCATATTCTTGCGGATATCATCATTCATGCCATTCACTCCTGTGACCTCACTGGGAGGTCGATCTTTTCCTAGAAAACCTTCCTTATTATTGTAGCTTTTCCCTAAATACATGTCAAGTGATGTAAGGTTTACAGATGTCCTTTTGCAATTAAATGTTCAATTGCATAGATCACGCCGAGTTTTGCATGGGAGTATGTTAACCCGCCTTGCATATAGGCAATATAAGGCTCACGAATGGGCGCATCTGCTGACAGCTCTAAGCTGCCGCCTTGGATAAAAGTACCTGCGGCCATAATAACGGGATGCTCATAACCTGGCATATCCCAAGGCTCAGGAACAACGTGGGCATCTACTGCAGAAGCTTTTTGCACGCCTTGTACAAAAGCAATTAAATGGTCCGCGCTTGTGAAGCGAATCGCCTGAATTAAGTCACTTCTTGACTCTTCCCAGCTCGGCTGAGTTGCAAATCCTAATTCTTCAAACATGGCCGCTGCAAATATGCTCCCTTTTAGAGCTTGTCCCACCATGTGCGGTGCTAGGAATAGCCCTTGGAACATCTTATGAGTTGCCCCCATCATTGCCCCTACATCCCCGCCAATCCCCGGAGCGGTCAATCTAAAAGCAGCCAGCTCGACATATTTATGTTTACCAGCTATATAACCTCCTGATTCGGCAATACCGCCGCCTGGATTCTTAATTAATGAGCCAGCCATTAAATCTACATCTACTTGTGTAGGTTCAAGAAGTTCCGTAAATTCTCCATAACAATTATCTACAAATACAATTAAAGCTGGGTTAATCTCTTTAACAAACTGTACCATTTCTGCAATTTGAGCAACGGTAAAAGAAGCTCTCCACTCATAGCCGCGAGAACGCTGTATTCCGATAACCTTTGTTTGGCTGGTTATGCTTTTCTGAATGTTAATCCAATCGGGAAGCCCATCCTCTAATAAGGCAACTTCAGCGTAATGCACTCCCCAATCCTGTAAAGAACCTTTTCCATCCTGTGGTTCACCGATAACTTTATGTAAGGTATCATAAGGCGTTCCCGTAATATATAATAGCTCATCTCCTGGACGCAGGACTCCGAATAATGCGGTAGAAATAGTATGTGTCCCAGATGCAAAATGCGGGCGTACAAGCGCTGCTTCAGCGCCAAAAACATCCGCATATACCAAATCCAAGACTTCCCTGCCACGATCATTATAGCCATAACCAGTCGATGAATTAAAATGATAATCACTTACGCGATGCTTCTGAAATGCAGCAACAACCTTCCATTGATTAGGATCAATTAATTGATCCACTTGCTGGATAGCTCCAGATATTTTTTGTTCTACTTTCCCCATAATAGCTTGAACCTTGTCCGAAAATACCATGCTTACACTGTCGCTCCCTCTTCCACCTGACCATTATCCTCGTATGTAGCTAATAAATAAGCGTTTTTGGCATAATCGCCAGCATTCACTCTTACTTGAATAAGCATGTCATCTCCATCGACATCTGTTTCAAGCACTTCACCTACTCGGTACAATAACGCAATTAAATCACCTTTATTAGCTGGGATACGAAACCATTTACTGTCACTTACTAATTTTTCTTGAATGGCCAGCTTTATTAGTTCGAGATCTGCTTCGTTAAAAGCAGAAATGCGCAAGAACTCCCCTTCTGCTGCATCCATTTGCCCTTCGGTAGTCACACAAAGATCCGATTTATTAAACAAGGTGATTTGCTCTTTATCTCGTGCGCCAAGTTCTTTCAAGACAGCATTTACAATGTTCATCTGCTCCATATGCATCTCAAGCGAGCTATCCACAACGTGTAGAATCAAATCAGCTTCTAATACTTCCTCCAATGTCGCACGGAATGAGGCAATTAAATCATGCGGTAAATTCTGAATAAATCCAACTGTATCCGTTAGAATAATTTCCTTGCCATTTGGCAGCTTTAAGTTGCGTGAGGTTGGATCCAATGTAGCAAATAACTGATTCTGCACATAAACGTCTGCATGAGTTAATTGATTTAAGATTGTTGATTTACCTGCATTGGTGTAGCCAACTAAAGCAACTTGAAAAGCTCCTGCTTTTTTACGTCTCTCGCGATGCAGTACCCGGTGACGAACAACCTCCTGCATTTGCTGCTTTAACTCGTCAATTCGATCGCGAATATGACGACGGTCCATTTCCAATTTGGTTTCTCCGGGTCCACGTGCGCCAATCCCGCCACCGTTTAATCTAGCGAGATTCTTACCTTGCCCAGAAAGTCTAGGCAGTAGGTAGCTCAGCTGAGCTAGTTCTACTTGCAAGATACCTTCACGAGTATTCGCCCGTTGTGCGAAGATATCCAGAATCAGCTGAGTTCGATCAATAATTTTTACATCAAGTGCTGCTTCTAGATTCCGTACCTGCGCTCCAGACAGCTCTTGGTCGAATATCGCTGTATTACCATCCAGCTCCTCTAAACGAAGCTTCAGCTCAGCGACCTTCCCTTTACCAATAAATGTCTTGGAGTCTTTGGCATCTTTATTCTGGGTCATGGTTTCTAGAACCTGTACCCCAGCAGTTTCAGCAAGTGCGACTAACTCCTGCAAGGAATATTCCGTTAGAAATTCATTGCGTTTTTCCTTCTGAGTGACCAAGCTAACTAGAATGGCGCGTTCCAGAATATGAGGGATGACGTGATGTGTCGTTTGTTTCATAAGCGATTCTCTCCTTTTAATAACCATTTAATTTTTGCGTTCCCAGCGTAAATCTTCGGTTTTTAGCAGCATTAGCTCTTGCCTTGAAGGGTTTGTAGAATATTGCTGAAGCAGCCTTACGGCTTGATGGCGAATGGCTTTCTCAATCAAATTGCGGACATACCTTGCATTGCTGAAGCTGTAGCCGCAGTTTAGCTTTTCCTCCGCCAAATGATGCCTTAATTTCATTTCAGCTTGTGGAGCAAAGACATATTGACTTTCCTTGGCCATTAAATCGGCGATTTGCATGAGCTGCTGCACGGTATAATCATTAAAATCGATCTGCAATGGAAAACGTGAGGGCAAACCAGGATTCATGCTCAAAAAGTCATCCATTTCCTCCGGATATCCAGCTAATATTAGAATAAATTGATTGCGATAGTCCTCCATTGATTTGACTAAACAGTCAATGGCTTCTCTGCCAAAATCCTTCTCGCCGCCGCGGGCTAAGCTATAAGCCTCATCTATAAAAAGTATACCGCCTAACGCTTTTTTAACAAGCTCGCGTGTTTTTAATGCAGTATGTCCAATATACTCACCGACTAAATCTGCGCGCTCTACTTCAACTAAATGCCCTTTGCTGAGTACCCCCATGGACAGAAATAGCTTTGCCAAAATGCGTGCAACCGTCGTTTTACCTGTTCCCGGATTACCTTTAAACAGCATATGGTATACCTGGGTGGGTGAATTTAATCCGATATCCATACGGTATTGTGAAATTTGCAGCAAAGCAAATATCTCATAGACGATATCCTTGACATGATCCATCCCAATAAATGAATCAAATTCCTTAGCAATTTCTGCAAAAGGCTCGCGATTTAACGATTTACTCTCATTTAAAGCGGCAGCTTCATCTGTTCCATATCTCAATGTAGAATAAGAAGTATGGTTTGCCTCCGAATTGCGAAGCACAATGTTCATTTGTCGTGGATTTCTTGCTGCTTTAGTATTAGAGCTTGTTGAACTCGGCTCTCTCATGTCAAATCCCCCTCATCACTGCGTTGTTACATTATACGCAACAGCCCAGAAAGGATTACAGCATGACTTAAACAGCTTCAGAATAAGTCTATGCAAAGCTTACTGAAAAAGCAAGCCAATCAGGCTTTTTGCAGGCGGATTAAATGACTATACTCAATTACAACACATATATTGCATATTCATAAATTAAATTGTATATTTATTCATAATTTAATTAAGGAGGATATGAACAATGGATGTAAATAGGCATCATTTAATAGTCAAATTGGAACAAATGGCGGCTAACTCTTGGCCTGCTCCAACTCAGCAAGCTTTTGAGCATTGGATTCTAAGAGCGGGAACGGGTATTACTATGCGTGCCAACAGTGTACTAACTACCGGCTCACTGCCCATTGTTCAAAGCTGGATGGATGAAATTACGGCTTTTTATGCAGCCCTATCCCTTCCGCTTCGTTTTCATATTAGCGCTGCAACTGACCCTGATGTCGATCTGGATCTTGAGAAACATGGACTTATCATTCAATCACCCTCAGCGGTATATCAAGCAGCCTGCAATCAGGTTCTCAGTAACCCTATTCCTGCAAATCCTTTATTAAGAGTCCAAATTAATAATTCCTTAGAGGATGAGTGGTTAGAGGACTTTTTGCGCTTGGAACAGCACCCTTATGAACGAAAACCAGCTTACACACAGATTTTCTCAGGAATTAAACTTAAAATTTGTTATCTGCGCATATACCAAAATGAGGAATTAGTAGGTTTAGGATCAGCTGTGTTAGAGGATGGATGGGCTGGGTTGGGCAATATCATTACCGCTGCGAACTATCGGAATAAAGGCATTGGGACAAGTATTGTCCAAGAACTAGCTCAGTGGAGTCGATTAAACGGCGCAAATCAGCTTTATCTGCAGGTCATGCAAAATAACAAAGCTGCTCTAAATTTATACACACGCTTGGGCTTTACCCATGTTTATGATTATCATTATCGAACTCGTCTAAACCAATAAAAACTCACTAAAATTATTCGCTTTAATCGCTTCCCATTCTGTATGTACCATGCTGAAATAAACGTCATCACGGCTTTCTCCAAGTTCATTTATATAATTGGAGCGGAAAAGCCCCTCGCGTGTAGCACCTAACTTAAGAATAGCTTTTTGTGAGCGAATATTATCAATGTCAGCGCTAAGCTGAACTCTGCGAAACAACATTTGCTCAAACGCAAATTTAAGCAACTCAAATTTACAGGCCTTATTCAAACCAGACCCTCGAAAAGATCGTCCATACCAGGTCCAACCTATTTCAAGGCGTTTATTATCGGGATGAATATGGCCAAAGCTAGTAGAGCCTGCGACTACGTGTGTTAGCTTATCTATGATAATGAACGGATAAAGCACATTTTCATGCCTTTTGACTAACATTTTCTCGACGTAATGTGTGACATCTTCCGTTGTTTTGCAGTTTACAGTAAATAATATATCTTCATCTATGATGATTTTTCTCAATTCACCTTCATATTTCTTTGAGAATGGCACAAGCTTTACACGATTATTCTCTAAAACAACTTCTTCTTTAAACAAGTTATACATATGCTCACTCCTCTTGAATTACCAGATAAACGGTACATGGCAAAGGCGACTTTTTAATTCTTCCATAACGGCTACTTCTTGCTCTATGGTTGCTGTATAGGTTACAGAAAAACGGATATACTTGCCTGCATCATCCCAGGGTACGGTTGAAATCAGCTTATCGGTTATTAAATATTGTGAGAAATCTTCGGCAGTATTAAAGGTTATACCCGCTTTCAACCCACGTGGAGCTTCTACATATTGGAAAAATGATCCTTTGGGTTTAACAGCTTTAAAACCTATACCATTTAATACATTTGTTAATAAGTCGTGTCGTCTAGAATATTTAGCATTGGTTGCCTTTGTAATCTCTGGGTGGTTTAAGCAATAGACTCCTGCTTTTTGAATGGCCATAAATTGCCCTGAATCGTAATTATCCTTCACTGCTTTGATAGCATGAATGATTCTTTCATTTCCGGCGATAAACCCTAATCTCCAGCCAGTCATATTAAATGCCTTAGACAGGGAGTGTATGGAAATTCCGACCTCTTTAGCACCCTGTATCGATAAGAAAGACAACGGCAGCTCATTATCAAAAGTCAGACCGCTATAGGCTTCATCCGAAACTACAATCACTTGATTATCTCTGGCAAATTGCACAACCTCTTCATAAAATGCCTTAGTTGCTGTCGCCCCTGTTGGATTATTCGGATAATTCAGATACAAAAGCTTAGCCCGTTTTTTGATGTTTTCCGGGATAGAGCTTAAATTAGGCAGGAATTGATTCTCAGCAAGCAAAGGTAATAAATAAACCTCACCACCCATCCATTCTGTATGTGTACCGATTATCTCGTATCCGGGTGCAGTCCTCAGCGTAATATCACCTTCATTTATAAAAGCAGCCGGCAGCTGGGCGAGTGCTGATTTTGAACCGATGCAATGATTGATCTCCGTTAACGGGTCAAGTTCACGCACACCAAATGTACTTTCCATATACATAGCAGCTGCTTCTTTAAATGCTAGGCTTCCATTATCAGCGTAGCCGCGGTTTTCCCACTTGCTTGCCTCATCTGCTAGAATATTAATTACCGGTTCATCTGCCATCCAATCCGGTTCACCCACTCCAAAATCTAATAAAATGATATGGGGATTCAATCTTACGGCTTCACGTTTTGCCTGTTTAATCTTTTCGAATTTATAGAGTATTTCATCTTGGCCAAATTGCCTGCCGCCAATTCTAGCGGCGAATAAATTTTGTATATAGCTGCTCATTCGACTCTCACCCTTCTATTGAAACTTTTCCATCTACTCATCTGTTGTATTCCTCTTAATATATCGTTAAGATCTATTTAAGAAAATGGAATGATCGTTTAAAATTTTGTATTCTTTTACAGAGGTGATAGAGTGATTTACCTTCCAGAAGCAGCCTACTTACCCACTCCCTTTTATTCCAAAATTAAATGTGAGCCCACCTGGAAATGGCCGCAACGCGAGCTGCCTTTGAGCAATTATGACTTGTTCTATGTTTGGGAAGGTACGGGTGAAGTGATTGTTAATGGCACTTCCTATTCCGTTGGAAAAGGCAGCTGTTTTTTGTTCAAGCCCGGGGATTATACAAGTGCCAGCCATGATAAACAACATCCATTAGTACTTACTTATATCCATTTCAATTTCCTTGAGCAGCCAAATCTTATTCCTTCAACCTACAGACAGCTTTCTAATCTCACTGAAATAGAAACGTTATTAAGTCGATATGTTCATGCAAGATTGTCTGCATTATTTGGTTCAGAAGTGGAAGCTAATCTGATTCTTAAACAGCTAATGATTCAACTACTCCGATACGATCAGCTGGAACTAGATGTTAAACCCAAAACTAGCTTAGTTTTATATGATCGGATTCTAGAAATTGCCAATTATATGAGAGAGCATTCTGCAAATTGGTTCAGCATTGAAGAACTGGCAAATAGGGCTCAGCTGTCTCCACGTTATTTCTCAGCAAAATTTAAAGAGATAATGGGGGTTAATGCACGCGACTATGAGATTCGGAGTAGGATTGAACGAGCGGAATTTCTTTTGCATTACGGAGGTTTAACCGTTTCCGAGACTGCGGATGCGCTGGGTTATAAGGATGTTTATTTCTTCAGTAAGCAATTCAAAAAGCATTTCGGCAAAAATCCATCGGCTATACGCTAAATACACAGCAAAAAACCGTCCAGATATTGGACGGTTTTTTCTACTTATTGCTTCTTAAAGCTCAATAATTTGTACAGAATCGATCGTTACTTTCTCGGTTGGGGTTGAACCCTCTCCGCCTGCTTCTACTGGTGTTGCTGCAATTTTCGTTACTGTATCCATACCAGCTACTACTTTTCCGAATATAGAATAATTCTTCGGCAAATTTTTAGAATTGTCTACTGTATTAATAAAAAATTGACTGCCATTCGTATTGGCTCCGGCATTTGCCATGGCAACCACGCCTGGCTCATAATTTTGTGGTCCTGTAAGCTCATCCTCAAAAGAATAGCCCGGCCCACCCGCTCCTGTACCTTCGGGATCTCCTGTTTGAATCATAAAGGATTGTATAATTCGGTGAAAAATAATCCCGTTATAAAAGTTGTTTTTAGCTAGAAACACAAAATTGTTTACGGTTTTAGGTGCATCCTTCGCAAATAATTCTAACGTCAAATTACCTTTACTCGTTTGCACAATAGCACAATAGGTTTTACTTGCATCAATGGTCATTTCTGGAGCTGCCGCATAGCTTTTTACAGTTGAAATTGTCTTATCTACTGGTGTAGCTTGTACAGCTTTAGTACATAGTGACTCTGCTGCTGCAGGAGCTACAGAAGCCGCTGGTGCTTGCGAAGGTGCCACAGATTGGCCTTCCGTTAAGTTTTTTACTTTACCGCATGCTGACATTGTTACTGCTGCTAAACATAAGATCAAACTCAACATTAAAATCGAACGTACTTTAGTCATTCTTAATAACATCCACCTTTTTTTATATATTGTGTATTCATACAATTTCTTTTGAAAGTATAACATAGCCCTAATAAAATTTCATCTTATCCCAATTAAGGCTGAACTTCGATTACAGGTACAGGTGTTGGTGTGGGAAGCGGCGACTCCGTTGGCGTTAAACTTGGTGTTGGTTCTGGCGTCGAAGATTCCGTTGGTGTTGGACTAGGTGTTTCATCTGGATTAGTTGATTCTTCTGGATTAGGTGATTCACTAATCACTGGAATTGTACCGTCATCTGTAGGTGACGGGATTATCAATTCTGTAGGCGATGGACTTACATCAGTTACGGGAACAACTAAATCTACAACATTGGAATTGTTGGATTCCGTGTTAGAGTCAGGCAAGAAAGTAACCACATAATACTGATAGGTTTGCCCAGGGACGATCGTTAGGTCACTAACAGCTTGGTTATTCTTGATCTCCGCCAGCATCTCAAATTCCGTTTCTGTTGATTTGCGATAAATCCGATATGAAACTGCAGAGTCTGCAATGGGTGTCCAATTTATGTTCGCTTTATTAGGAAGAGCAGGATCCAAGGTCACAGTTAAATCGATAATGCCTTTAGGCGGTTCTGTTAACTCAGGTACACCACTTGGTTTAACGAAGTTAGTTACAGGTACTTTATCTAGTGCTTTGCTCATAACATCCTTAAACAACGCAGCTGCACTGCCGCTGCTGATCGTAACGTAATGGTTTTTATCCGGTTTATCGAATCCCATCCAAACGGCTGCCGTCCATTCAGGTGTGTAACCAACAAACCACAGATCCTTGGTAAACTTCTCATAGCCTTTAATAGTTAATTGTGTAGAGCCCGTTTTACCTGCAACTGGGCGGTTCATCTTAGCTGCCGTACCCGTTCCACCGGATTCAATAACACCTTTCAATAAAAGTGTCGTATACCAGGCGGTTTTTTTGCTCATCACTTGCTTAGGCTTATCTGCTTTAAAGGTTTCAATGACCTCATCATTTAATGTGATTTTGAGAATGGAATGCGCGGTATACATAGCTCCATTATTAGCAAAGCTGCCATAGGCTTGAGCCATACTAATGGGTGTAGCTCCTTTAGTTAATCCACCAAGTGCAATGGCTAAGTTCTCATCATTTTTCTCCAATGGAATATCCAAAGCTTTAAGAAACTTCAAGCTTCTAGCCATTTTAATCTCATTCAAAAGCCATACAGCAGGCTGATTCATCGACTTTTTAACTGCGTCAAACATCGTAACCTCACCTAAGTATTGGTTGTTATAATTGCGTGGTTTGTAGCCATTGTAATCGTTTTGCTTATCCTCCAGAATGGAATATGGATTATACTCTCCAGTTTCAATGGCAGGCGCATAAACAGCCAATGGTTTAAACGATGAACCTGGTTGTTGTTTAAGCGTTGCACGGTTTAGACCTTGCTTCTCATAATCGCGTCCTCCAACCATGGCAACTAATCCACCGGTCTTGTGATCAACGATAACCATAGCACCTTGAAATTGCTGCTCTTCATCGCTTTTTTGAAACATTTTATCATTTTTAAACGATTCCTCCATGATCTTTTGGGCTTTGGTATTCATCGTTGTATATATTTTGTAGCCGCCTTTTTTAAGCGCATCCTCTTCAATATTATACTTATCCAATGCTTCTTCAACCGTATAATCAATAAAGGATAAATAATTCTCTGAGGTTGCGACCTGAGGAGGAGCTTTATAGATTACTGCATTAGCCTTATCCTTCTCTGCCTCGGTAATAAAGCCCTGATCAAACATCAGCTTAAGAACCACAGCACGACGATCTTTGGAGTTATCCGGGTAGAGAACGGGTGAATAATACTTAGGCGATTTAGGAATCGCAGCTAATGTAGCCATTTCCCACAGCTCCAGATCCTTAAGCTCCTTGTCAAAATAACGCTTCGCTGCGACCTTGATTCCATACGAGCGATTGCCAAAATTAATTCGGTTGAGATATAAAGTAATAATCTCTTCTTTTGTAAATTGTTCTTCCAAAGCTATCGCTAAGGATGCTTCAGTTGCTTTACGGAATAATGTTTTATCGGGATTTTCAAATAAGATATTCTTGGCCAGCTGTTGGGTAATCGTACTCCCGCCTTCAACTGCAGAACGGTGAATAATATCCTTAACGACAGCACGCCCAATCGAAAGAAAGTCGATTCCGGTATGCTCATTAAACCGTTTATCCTCTGTAGCAATAACGGCGTCAATCATCAAAGGCGGGATATCCGTATATTTAACAGGCTCGCTTTTTAATTGATTTAAATTAGCTACAAAAACGCCTTTTTCATCGTAAATAGCTGTAGGGCTTCCCATAACTAATTCACTTGGATCAATCTTACCCAGCAGCTTCTGGCCATTAAAAATAATTAAAGCATAGCCAACTAGCACACAAACCGTTGCAGTACCGGCCGTAATAATCATCCAGAATATCATTCTGCGTACGGACCATTTGGATTTCTTTTTCTTTTTTGGTTTGGTATTCATGTTTCTAGACATGGAACATCCCCTATTCATCTCTCTAATTAAAAGAGCAACCCGCGTAAAGCTTGGGTTGCTCTGCAGCAAGCTTTATTCTATTAGACGTAATTGCACTCATTAGGTTGCGTTAAACTGGTAACGGGCAACAATTATTAATTGCTCGTTATAGTGTATTTCAAAATATAAGAAAGTATAAGTTTCACCCTGTATACAGCTCTTATATTTTCGGATAAAAGCACCATCTTCTTTCAGAAAGATGGCGTAGCCATTTATCCATAATTATTCAGCAGTTGGATCTTGAATAAAAGATACGGACCTTAACGGAGTAAATGTAGAGATAGCATGCTTATAAACCATTTGCTGTCTGCCTTCGCTGTCAATAATAATCGTGAAATTGTCAAATGCTTTAATAATGCCGCGAATTTGAAATCCATTTGTTAAATAGACTGTCACGGGAATGCTTTCTTTGCGCAGCTGATTGAGAAAGTTGTCTTGAATATTGATCGATTTGTTCATGAAAGTACCCCCTAGATTTTTGTTTAACCATTTTTTAATAAAATGAAACAATTACAGTCAAAACATAGGCTGTTCTGATGTATATTCTTATGGAAGCGTAAACTTTCCTGCTATTATATCATTAATCTTTTGCAAATGCGTAGAAAAGTTTGTGAAGTCTGTCACATCCACCCAATTAATGTCTTTCATATGACGAAACCATGATAACTGACGCTTGGCAAAATGCCGGGTATCCCGTTTTAAAAGCGTGATAGCAGCCTCTAAAGTATACTCGCCTTGCAGATAGCGAATGATCTCTTTATAGCCCAATCCTTGCATGGAAACATAATCCGTTGTATAACCTTTGTCAAGGAGCATACGCACCTCTTCAACCAATCCTTGCTCGAGCATTAAATCAATTCTATGTTCAATTCGTTTATATAGCAAATCCCTATCCATTGTCAACCCAATGATGCATAACTCATAAGGGGATTGCTTCAACTGGCCAGCTAATTGTGTTGAAAGTGTAATTCCTGTGAGATGCAAGATTTCTAAGGCTCGCACCACACGGCGTGTATTATTAGGGTGCAAGCGTTCCGCAGAAGTCGGATCTACGGCTCTTAATTTCTCATGTAGTGCCAGTTCACCATGCTCCGCTAAGTAAATTGCTTGCTCCTGCCTAAAAGCTTCATCAGCTGTCGCCTCACTAAATTGAAATTGATAGCAAAGTGATTCTATATATAACCCGGTGCCTCCCACAATGAACGGAAGCTGGCCTCTCGCTTGAATATCAAGAATTAATGGCTCCGCATATTGTTGGAAAGAAGCTGCCGAGAAAGCTTCATCGGGTTCAATGATGTCAATCAGGTGGTGTGGGATGCCCTCTTGCTCTTCATAAGAAATTTTGGCTGTACCGACATCCATCCCTCGATAAACCTGCATAGAGTCACCTGAAATAATTTCACATCCATGGATTCTTGCTAATTCAAGGCTTAGCTTTGTCTTGCCAACAGCAGTAGGTCCGACAAGAACAAGTAATTTGGGTTTGTCGGAGTTAATCAATTGACTCATAATTCAATCACTCCATAAGCTATGTTAGTCTGGGATCGATAGGTTGTGGCAAAGCCTAATCGCGCGAATTCAGTACTATCTTTAAGTTCTTTCATAATAATTTTTTTGCGTGCGACTCGCTTGGCTTCTGTAATAGTTTCTAGCTGAATAGCTTGCATATTCGCAATCTCACGCAAAGGTGAAATTGCACTGGAATCGACAACTGGGGTGCGGAACATCGGATCAAAATAGATGTAGTCGATGCTCTTAGCTTCCAAGCTTTGAAGATAGGAATAGTGATCTGCATGCTCGACCTTGACTCTACGCATGGCTTCGGTTATCTCAGCAATCGGAGATTCGTAGCAGCTAAGCCCTTCCTGTAGAAGCATAACAAGCGTCGGTTCGCTTTCAAGCGCAACCACGCTGCCTGTTGCGCCAACTGCGTAAGCAAACACAATTGAATCTGAGGCTAGCCCTGCTGTGCAATCCAGCACGGAGTCTCCTTCACTAATACCTGCAAATGCAATTAGAGGATCCACTTCGCCTCGAATTAAGCGTTTAATCCGAATGGCTGCTGTGCTTGGATGAAAAAATATCGCAGAATCATCCGTTGAAGTATAATAACGAATTTCCCGCTCCGTCAGCAGCATAATTTCAGTTTCGGTATATCGTTTCCGCAACGCTGGCAATGAAAACTGTCGACGCAAAACATATTTTCCTCCACCTAGCTGATCAGCAATTCGTTGTGCTTTAATGGCTAATTCATTCGATGGCTTGTAAGAAGTTGTCACTAGCATTACATCACCCGTTTGAACATTTTTTCAAGCTCGTGCGTAGAAAAACTAACGACAATGGGTCTTCCATGCGGGCAGGTATAAGGAACTTTACAAGCACCCAGACGCTCCAACAAGGCTTCCATTTCCGCAATCGTCTGGAATTGGTTAGCTTTGATCGAGGCTTTACATGAGCACATGATGGCCGCCTTCTCACGAATTTTAGTTAGATCAATCGCTTTTTTCTCAGCGAGAATCCACTCCGCCATTTCCTCAATAATCGCTTGTTCTTCGCCTGCTGGAAACCAATGAGGATAAGCACGGACGATAAAAGATTGCCCGCCAAAATGCTCAATATATACACCTGCTTGGACGAATATGTCTAATTTAAGCTTGAGCATGGCCGCATCCGTGGGTGTGAAGTCCAAGGTAATCGGGACTAATAATTGCTGACTGGCGTCAGCTGGATGGCCAAATTGCTCATAATAATATTCATAATGAATCCGTTCATGAGCTGCGTGCTGGTCAATTAAGAACAAACCCAATTCGTTCTGAGCCACAATGTAAGTCCCATGCAATTGACCAATAGGCGTTAACTCTGGGAATGATGGCAGTTTAATAGGTTGCTCCAACTCGACTGCCGGCTGCATTAATCTTTGAACGGCATCATATGGTACCGATTTACGTTCAGGAGCGGGCATAGGTACATATTCATTTACTTTAGCTCGTGTGAAATCTATAGTCGGTTTAGGAAAGCTATAGTTATTTGGTGTTGAGCTGCTTAGAGCTGTACTGCTAGGTACTGATCTGCTTGGGGCTTGGCTATTTGGAGTCGTTGTTGGTCGATAAAGCTCCATTTGTTCTTGAACCACAGCGGGTTTATCCAGCTTGCGCTGTTGACCTCCCTGCGGTATCAAGTTAACTTTCTTTAAACCGTCTTCAATCGTTTTGACCAGACAAGCAAGCAGCTCCGGTTCTTTACTAAATCGAACCTCAAGCTTGGATGGATGAACATTGACATCAAGCAAGGACGGATCCATCGTAATATGCAAAACAGCAACAGGATAGCGATTAATCGGTAAGTAAGTATGATAAGCATGTAGAATCGTTTGTGCTAAAGCAAAATTACGGATGTAACGGCCGTTAATAATCGTGGTAATGCCTGAGCGATTGGCTCGTGTCCATTCCGGTTTAGAGACATAGCCTTGAACCGTGTAATCTAAACTTTCCTCCTGTACAGGGATTAACTGCTTAGCAGACGTTGAACCATATACAGCAGCGATAACCTGCAATAGATCGCCATTGCCCAAGGTTTGCAGCAATAGATTGTCATTATGTCGCAGAGTAAAGGCAATCTGCGGATGCGCCATGGCTAATCGGTATATATAATCGGATACGTTGCCAAGTTCAGTCTGAATTGTCTTCATGTACTTTAACCGTGCAGGTGTATTGTAGAACAATTCGCGAACTTTAAAATCTGTTCCTTGGCGTGCCGCCGCCTCGACAAAAGAGCGTACCGTGCCGCCTTCAATTATCAGCGTCCTGCCCAGACCATTCTTAGTGGTGGATGTTGTGCATTCAACCTTGGAAACGGCAGCAATACTGGGTAATGCCTCACCACGAAAGCCAAGCGTCCGAATCTGAAACAATTCCTTGCCTGAGTTGATTTTACTTGTCGCATGGCGAAAAAAGGCGAGCTCACAATCGTCCTGTTCGATTCCTGAACCATTGTCTACCACTCGAATTAGCTGCAGCCCACCTTCTTCAATGGTAACATCAATTGTCGTACTGCCAGCATCGACACTGTTTTCTACAAGCTCCTTCACTACGGAGGAAGGCCGCTCTACTACTTCGCCCGCAGCAATCTGATTAGCAATATGATCATCTAAAACATGTATTATACCCATGGCTTATTTTCCTTTCACTTGCAGTGTCAGCAGATCCTTTTCCATCGACCATTGCAGCTGCGGGAATTTTTTACTAAAGCTTGCGAGCTCGAGATAAGTAGTGCCTTTTTCATTCAGGGTCCCCCCTGCAGTCACCGGAAATACTTCATTTTTATTCGAGGCGGTAATTTGAACAGCTTTGGCAGCTGTATTCCAGCTTATTTTACCTTTAATCAGCGTAGCCAAAATTCGCGATGGCACATATATTTTATTATTAACGGTCTTAATTGTATAATTCTCTCCGCCAAAGGCTTGATTGTTAATTGAGATTTCATTATTATTTTTCGTTAGCTTAATTTCCTTCATCCCTGCAGTTTGAAAAGCAGTGATTAGCTGTGGTACATAACCTAATGACTCGATATCTGGAGTAATTCCGACTTTATTGACTTTGTGATTTTTGGGAGTTAAATATTCCTCGATGGTTACTTTCAAGACTCCACCATTGCTTAGAGGGAAGATCGATTGTACGCTTCCTTTACCAAAGCTTTTGGTTCCTATTACTGTGGCTAGCTTGTAATCCTGTAAAGCTCCAGCTAGTACCTCAGATGCGCTTGCGCTATTCTCATTCACCAGTACATAAACTGGAAAATCAACAGTTGCCCCGCCTTTCAAGGTAATCGGCGCATCGATATGGTTGCGATCGTTAGTATGGATTAATGTGCCTTCTTTAATGAAAAGCTTGGCAATATTGCTCGCCGTGTCCAATAATCCACCGCCATTGTCGCGTAAATCAATCACTAAGGAACGAATGTGATTTTGTTGGAATTCCTTAAGCTTAGCTGCAAACAATTCGTCTGCGTCCGTCGAGAAGCTTGATAGCTGTATATAACCTGTACCATCCTCGAATAGCTTGCCCGTCACTACTGGCAAATTAATTGTTTTACGAAGCATCTTCAGGTCAAGCACTTCTTTATTGCGAGTTACTGTGATCGTTACATTGGTATTCTCTTCACCCAGCACCATTTCAATGAGCTTATCAACGGTTACCTTCTTCGTTGTCTTCCCATCTACACCTGTGATGTAATCACCAATCTTAATCCCCCCCGCTTCAGCAGGGGAGCCTTTAAAGATTTCAGTTATAAAGATTCCATTTTCATCCGTATTTAAACGAACTCCGATTCCCACATAGTTCTGCTCCAAAGCGTTCTCAAAGCCTTTCCATTCCTTAGGCGTAAAATAGACGGTATAAGGATCATTAAGCCCATCTACCATGCCTTTAATCGCGTTGTCGCTCAGCTTTTCCGGTGAGACTGCGCTGAAATGGTTATCTTGAAGCAGCTTGAATACTTCATCCGTAACTGCGGTCGGCGCTGTACTATCCGCTGCGCTTGCGATCGATAGGATGGGTAGAGTACCTAAGGTTGATAGGGTAAGAATAAGTAGACTTTTTCGCAAGGACTTATGAAGCTTAGCTCTAGAAATATAACGAAACATGGACTCATCCCTTTCTCTAAGCTTGTTTTATTTCTCAGCTAGCTTTTTCTTGAGCTCATAAACCAAATTCATCGCTTGCAAAGGTGTCATGTTGATGATGTCTGCATTGCGAAGCTCATCTATGACCTGCTCGGTTTTAGGATCCAGCTTCTTTTTGGCTTTATCCGCCTGCGGCTTGTCCGCTTCAGCAAATAAGCTAAGCTGTACAAAAGGCTCTGCGGCAGCAGCTACCTGCTGAGTCTCATACGGAGCTATCGATTCTCTAGCTATAAAACCATTTAATAACGTATAGGATCTTTGGATAATCGATTCAGGCAAGCCTGCTATACGGGCACAATAGATGCCATAGCTGGTATCTGCCGCTCCGGGTATCAGCTTGCGTAAGAAAGTCACCTGCTGGTTGCTTTCTCTGACTGCCATGCAATAATTGCGTAAAGAGCTTAAGGTTTCCTCCAAATGAGCCAATTCATGAAAATGCGTCGAGACCAGGGTCTTGCAGCCAATCTCATCGTGCATAAATTCAATCACAGCTTGGGCGATAGCCATTCCCTCACCTGTTGACGTTCCTCTACCCAGCTCATCAATAATCACTAAGCTGCGTTTGGTAGCTTTCTCCGTCATGACTTGAATATCCATCATTTCTACCATAAAAGTACTCTGACCGGCAATTAAATCATCAGCAGCTCCAATCCGCGTAAAAATTCGATCAATCAGCGAAACGTTAGCATGCTCAGCGGGCACAAAGCAACCGATTTGAGCCATAATCGCAATGATAGCAACTTGTCGCATATAAGTGCTTTTACCCGCCATATTAGGTCCGGTAATCAATAAAACTATGCCATCCTCTTCACTTAAATGGGTGTCATTGGCCACAAATGAGCCTGATTTCATCACAGTTTCCACAACCGGATGTCTGCCTTGTCCGACTTGAAAGCTGTAGCCATCCGTAAGATAAGGACGTTTAAAGCGATTCGCTGCACTTACGGTAGCAAGTGATTGATAGACGTCTACCTCAGCCACAATTTCAGCAAGCTGCTGCAAGCGGGAAATTTGCTGTGCAATTTGTTCCCTTAGCTTAATAAACAGCTCCTGCTCGATATCGACCATTTTCTCTTGCGCTTCAAGGATCAAGGCTTCTTTTTCCTTAAGCTCAGGTGTTACAAAACGTTCAGCATTAGCAAGCGTTTGTTTACGTTCATAAGTACCTTCAGGCAGATTGACCAGATGTGACCTCGTTATTTCTATGTAATAACCAAATATCCGATTATAGCCAATTTTTAATGATTTAATTCCTGTCTTTTCTCGTTCCTGCCGCTCGAGCTCGGCCATCCACTGCTTGCCATTGCGATCGGCTTCTTTTAACTGGTCCAGATGCTCATGGTAACCATCACGAATGATTCCGCCATCTCGAATCGATACTGGGGGCTCGTCCACTATCGCTGCTGAAATCCAGCTTAATACATCCTCACAGAGATCCATACGCTTGGCTAATTGCTGTAGAGTATTGGAATCCGAATCGAGGCAAATCTGGCGCAAGGCTGGAATAGCCGCTAGTGACAGCTGCAGGGCGAGCAAATCTCGTCCATTAGCACTACCATAGGAGATTCGAGCTGTTAAACGCTCCAAATCATAAATCTGTTGTAAATGGTGACGAATATCGTCACGAATGATCAACTGGCGATAAAAGCAATCTACCGCTTCCAGTCTTTGATCAATCTGCGCAACTTGCATAAGCGGCTTCTCAATCCATCGACGCAGCATTCTTCCGCCCATAGAGGTAACACTTTCATCCAGCAGCCATAGCAATGAGCCTTTTTTGCTGCGCTCCCTTACCGTTTCAACCAATTCCAGGTTCCGTCTGGTGAAGGAATCCATCATCATAAACTGATTGGATTCATATTGCCTAATATGCGTAATGTGCGAAAGCATTCTTTTCTGTGTAGCGCTCAGATAATTCATTAATAAGGTTAGCGCGTACAAGCATGCTGGGTCGAGCGGCTTAATATGCTCCGCAGCGAAATGCTGTCGAGTGAATTGTTCATCTACAGAGTCCCATTGAGTAAAAACAACTGCTTTAGAAGTCAGCAATAAATTAGCTCTTACTTGCTCCACTAAATCTGCGGCACCCAACATTTCTGAAGGTGCGAACGCCGTAAATTCATCCAATAGAAGCTCAAGCGAGAGTTCAACAGAAGTAACATGAAGCTCTCCAGTCGACAGATCACAAACGGCAAAGCCATATTTATCATCGTGAGCTATAGCCGCTGCAATATAGTTATTAACGGAATCACTAAGCATCTTGCCTTCCATTAGAGTTCCTGGAGTAACAATCCGCACAATTTCACGGCGTACGATACCTTTGGCCTCTTCTGGTTTCTCTACTTGCTCACAAATCGCGACTTTATAGCCTTTTTCAATTAAGCGGGCTATATAATTCTCTGCAGCATGATAAGGAATTCCACACATCGGAATTTTCTCTTGAGTCCCGCCATCTCTGCCTGTTAAGGTTATTTCCAATTCTTTAGAAGCTAATATCGCGTCATCAAAAAACATTTCATAGAAATCACCGAGTCGAAAAAATAAAAAAGCATCGGGCACTTCTGCTTTTACTAACAAGTATTGTTCTATCATTGGTGTATATTTAATCATCTTAATCCTCCATACATCCAGTTCGTATACGGATACTGTTAATGGGTAAATTGTTGTCCTTTATCAGTGATCCGTAATGAATTTATTATAACATGAATTCACGCTGAGAATCGATTCTCCAATTTTTACGAAAGTCCTGTTCCTCCTGCCAATCTTCTTTTAGCAAAATCATTTGGAATAAGCGGTTCAGCTCTTTTTGATATTTCAGATACGTAGTGGTTTGTTTAATATCCAACCAAAGCTTCTCGATGTGGGGTTTAATTCTATCTTTAGCTCCTTGATAAAAGGCTCGTTGCACCTCTAATAACCGCAATGGACGCTGCTGCAATTCCAGATAATGGTGAGCAATGACCATACCAAGCGACAGTACTCCCACTGTGACGGTTGGAGATACCAGCCAGCTCGGGAGCGAGCGATATTCAAAGCCACCGTGGGATTGACGTCTAAAATCACCTAAAAAACCATATCGTGGCCTGCGATGATAAATGCTTTCACTTTCTAATAATACTAACGGCAGCGCTAAATAATTATCCAGTACGCGAAGCAGCATCGAATTAACCTCGACTCCACTGAAATGGATATGTCCGCCTAAAGGTAAGCCTTTTACTGGCATCGCACCAGCTAACCAATCTAATTCGGGCTCGTTGATCATTTTCTGCGCTTTCTGCATTAGGTTTCTTATATGATGAGTTAGGATAATCGGACTTGTGCTCGGTTGTGGACGAAGCTCAACTAGCGGCAGTACAATTCGATGTCCAGAGAGAACCACAGCATCACAGCCAACAACACCCTCTCTCCCCATAAAACGATCCGCTGAGACAATCTTCCCATTTGGTTTACGCAGGATGAATTCGGGATCCGCACCAATTAGAATTGGCTTAACTCTAGCTATATATGGAGGGTTTACAGTCCTTAGTTCGGTAGCAAAAGCATTCATTTCATCTGCATAACATTGGGCTAATCTTTGATTTAACACAGGTGTGGGATTCACATCGATAACTACTGTATCTCCCCTTCCTAGAATGCCAATATGCACTAAAGCAAACTCTAACCCTAACGCATATACAGCTTTTCGAGCTTCACGCATGGCACGCCTAACATAAAAGCCTACCCGTTCATTCACTTCCAGCTCTTCAAAACGGCCCCGATTGGATTCTGAAAAAGACAATCTAGACGACCACAATGTTGTTTTACTTTTTTTAATAAATACACTTAGCGCTTTAAGGTGAAAGATCGGTATTCTATACTCGATTCGATATTCAGGCCTATTTTCAGCTGGGGAAATTTTGAGCCCGTGTAGCTCTATGATCTGACGCATTGTTTTTTTATTATTACACTGAAGCACGCTTTTCGGATCATTAAAAATCTGGATATTTTCACCAGTAATTGTTCTTCCTGAGAAATCAGCTCCCCATGAGAGGATCATTGTTTTTTGGAAAATTGGAGACAAGCTCTCACCATGCTCAAAATGTAACAAAGGAAGTAATTTATCTACGCCGGATTGATTGTTATGTAATAGATAAGTTTCCATTTCAGCTCAACCTCTCTCCTATAATATCCGTGAAAATAATTAATAATAGCCAGGGTAAACGGCTACACCGTCCTATTGGACGGGTGCGTTTGCCAAGGAATATCTACGGAAAGTATAAAATTATATACTATCCAATATTCGCAAAAAAAAGAGGGCAATTGCCCCCTGCCAAACTACATGATGAATCATATACTACTTTAAATTAACTTAATTCAAATCTTCGTCAAATGTTTCTGGATCTAAGTCATCGTAATCTAAGCTGCTGCTGGCATCAAAGTCAAAATGCTTATCTCCGTCATCATCACACCCACCGTCACATACGACGATGCATACCTTGGTTTCAGCAATCATTTCAACTGCGAATTCACGTTCCACTCGAATGATTACACTGTTTCCTTGCGCGGAAACGCTTGCCTCCACACAGTTCGGCTCCTGTGTGGCGTCAGCTGAAACCTCTACGGTACCTGCCTTATGTTTTTTATCTAAGTAGGTTAACGGAACAACATCAACATACGAGACAGATTCTTTGGCAACATCCGTTTTCGTATTTTTGTCATAAGAATACCAAATGTTAATATCGTAAGTACCTAATACCTCTACCCCGTCGCTGGACTTTGCCGATTCGTATTGATTGTTAATAATCCATGCGCCTAAGATGCTGGTCGGAGCATGCGGCGGAGTGACGGTATGGCTCACCTGACTGAACTTCCGACCTTTGCCGCAGACCGCTTTCGTAATGATCTCTCGACATTGCAGGTCTTTATCTTTGATTGACATCCTTGCTACCTCCTCCATACGATCATTCTTTTAAATTGTATGCAGGACATACGTCTAGAGTGACAACTATTTTTGCAGTTTCTAAATAAAAGATTACGCTTCTTTACGCTTTTTACTTCTTTTGGCAATTGATAGATAGTTTTTAAGCTCTACACAAAGCTGCAGCAGGGCTGAACGCACCTCAAATTCATCGCGAGACACAGGTAATGGATACTTCTTGAAGTCGGCCTCCATTTCCGAGAGATGTTTATCCACATTACCTTGATAGTATTCCATCTTTACCTCGACACTCAATTCCTCGAAAAGCTGTGCGATCTGATGGCCATGCGGCAACGAGCGATAGACCTGGGCTACGAGATCAAGCATGCGTTGCGTTGATTCTAATTGCTGGCGTCGCATCTCGTAATAACGCACCCAATCGCCATTACCTTGCAAAAGCTTATTATCTGCAGACCGCTCTGCGATAAGGTTGCCTGCTTCAATTACATCATAAGCCTCCAGCAGCTCTTTACCGTCCCAAACGTGATTCTCATTATCATTAAGATGTAGCGCAAATTCTTTAAATATTGCTGAAAGCAGCTCTTCCAGCCGAATTCTCGCTTGATCCAGCTTAGGGTGCTCATTGGGCATGTAGATCAAATTAATGATTGTGGACAAGCCCAAACCGATAATTAACAAATAAACTTCATTCATGATATGTGTCAAAGAAACAGATTGCAAGGCAAATAAATGGAGCATCACTACGGTACTTGTGACGATGCCATCATGAAGGTTAAGCTTAGCCAATAACGAATATACCACAAGGACGAATACCGCAATTGCCCAAATATGATAGCCCAATGAATAAAAAATTAATGCAGCTAAAAGTAACCCAACTAAAGAAGCAAGAATCCGAATCGCGGAGGTTTTAATTCCGCGTTTTTTAGTAACATCCACACCCAATACGGCAAAAAGTCCAGCTGAAAACGGGGAAAGCAAATCAAAAAATTGAGCTAGATAAATCGCTATAACAACAGCTGCTGCTGTTTTGATCACACGAATCCCAATCAAAGCTTATGCCCTCCTTGATGAGAATAAATTAAACCAGTTTATAAATTTCTTGATACTTCTCTTCCAAATAAGCAACTAGATAATCCGGATTCAATGCTTCTCCTGTTACTTGTTGAATAATTTCTGCGGGAGTCAATGACTTGCCATATTGATATATTTGCTCAACTAGCCATTCCTTGATAGGAAGCAGATTGCCTTGCTCTACAAGCTCCTCAAAATTAGGCATACGCGCAAGCATGGTATGACGCATTTGCGCGGCATACATGTTGCCTAGAGCATAGGATGGGAAGTAGCCAAAAGCACCACCTGACCAATGAACATCCTGCAGAACGCCCTCTTCGTTGGTTGAAGGCTCTACCCCTAAGTATTCCTTGTATTTCTCATTCCAGAATTGGGGGAGCTCGGCAGCTGTAATCGTTTCGTTAAACAACGCTTTTTCAATTTCATACCGGATCATAATATGTAAGTTATAAGTTAACTCATCCGCTTCAATCCGAATTAAGGAAGGTTTAACTTCATTGATAGCTTTGTAGAACGCTTCAACTGACACATCATCAAATTGGCCTGGGAATGTTTTTTGCAGATCCGCATAATATCGGTTCCAGAACGAAGCGCTCCGACCAATCATGTTCTCCCAGAAACGAGACTGTGACTCATGAATACCCATCGATGTGCCTGTGCATAAATTCGTCCCGATTAATTCTGCAGAGATATTCTGCTCATATAAAGCATGGCCCCCCTCATGGATGGTACCAAACAAGGCACTAACCACATCATCCTCTAAATAACGAGTCGTAATGCGTACATCTCCTGGATTTAAGCCTGTAGCAAAAGGGTGAACTGTTTCATCGAGGCGCCCAGCCTCAAAGTCATAACCCATTTGATTAAGAATAAACAGGCTGAATTGACGCTGCTGATCTTTGGAAAAGGTTTGACGAAGAAAGGCCGTTTCCGGTTGGTTCTTTGAAGCTTGAATACTGGCTGCCAACGGCACAAGCTTTTTACGCAAGGCTCCAAATACTTCATCGAGCTTGGCAACGGTCATCCCTGGCTCATACATATCTAATAAGGTGTCATACTTGTTGTCCTTATATCCCCAAAGCTCGATAAATTCGAGATTTGCTGCAATAATTTTCTCCAGATAGGGCTGGAATAAAGCATAATCCGAAGTAGATTTGGCTGTTTCCCAAAGCGACTCTGCATTAGAAGTTAAAACCACATAAGCTTGATACTTTTCAGTGGGAATCTTACGGCTGCGATCATAATCTTTTTGACATTCAAGGATTATTTTACGATTTAACTCGTCTACTTGCTCCCAATGCTGTGGTTCGGATAAGAATTGTAAAAAAGCGCCCATTTCATCGGAAATCGATAATTTAAACATCTCAGTTGAGAGAACTCCCACCACATCGGATCTGCTTTCAACCCCTTTTTTCGGCAAGCCTGTGCGCATATCCCAATAAATTAAACCGACTGCTTCCTCGTAGCTTTTTATTTTTTTGACTAATTCGCGAAACGCTATTAATTGATTTTGAACTTCACTCATATGGAATAGCCTCCTATTTGTAACATTTTCTAAATATAAATATACCTTTTTCTCTATTTTATAAGCAACTTTTCTCTGGTTTATGATAAAATAGCCTTTAAAAGAGAAGCATAAGGAGATTGATCCCATGGAGATTACAGTCACAGCAAATGCGCAAAACGAAATAACAGCTCAGCTTGCTAAAAATGACATGCATGCATTGAAACTTGTTTATGATAATGAAGGCTGCGGCTGCGCGGTAAATGGAGTGGCACAATTATGGATGGTACCAGCTGCTGCTGAGTCAGAGGCTTGGTCAGAAGCTACAGGTTCCGACTTACATATCCTCTATGCGCGGAAAGATGAGATTTACTTTGAAGATCGGTTAATCATTGACTATAAGGCCTCCGGTCGTTCATTTATATTAAAAAGCTCTAATCAGATCTATAATAATAATCTTAATTTAATTGCTAAGGGGGCATTGCAATGAAAACCTTGTTATATGAAGTATTGGATTATAATAAACAATTTGTTGAGAATGAAAAATATATCCCTTTTCTAACCTCAAAGTTCCCTGAAAAGAAATTTGTCATTATCACCTGCATGGACACGCGTTTAATTGAGCTCTTACCTGCAAGCATGGATATTAAGAATGGCGATGTGAAGATCATTAAAATCGCGGGTGCGGTTGTAGCTCATCCATTCGGAAGCGTTATGCGAAGTATCATTGTTGCGATTTATGAGCTAAAAGCTTCTGAAGTTTTTATCGTGGGGCACACAGATTGCGGAATGGGCAGTCTTGATCCTAGTAAGATGAAAGAGAAATTCAAGGCCGAAGGCATTAAGGACGAAACCATCAAAACCTTGGAATATTACGGGCTCGATCTTGAAAAATGGCTCAAAGGCTTTGACGATGTCAATGAAAGTGTCCGCAACAGCGTTAAGCTGATTCGCAACCACCCGCTTCTTCCGAAGATTGCGGTTCATGGACTAGTTATCTCTCCGAATACAGGTAAGCTCGATGTTGTTGAGGATGGATATGTGTATTTAGAGGAAAAAGAGAAAATTCAAGGTAATTAACCTAGTTAATTAACGCCTTAAACAAAAGGATGCGCCCACACTGCAATATGGCGCATCCTTTTGTTGTATATTTGCTAACCTATATACAATTTTTGAAATATGCAAAATGTTAAAAAATAGTCGGTACCATTCCCCCATCCATACGGATTGGAGAACCTTTAAATGCGGATGCATATGGACTACATAAAAAAGTAGCTAGTCTACCTATTTCGATGGGCTTGATAAATCGTTGTATTTCAGATTGAGGTAGGTTTACAGCCATAAATTTTTTCTCTTTATCTGAAAAAGTCATATCTTCATTAGGGTACATTCCGTCAATTATTTGATGCACATTTTCAGAGAGTGTTGGTCCTGGCATGATCGAATTGACTGTAACTTCTGTTCCTTTGGTTAACTTTGATAAGCTTTTTGACAATGATAATAACATAGCTTTTGTCATACTATACTGTGGCATTAGTCCTGAAGGCATAATTGCTTCTTCGCTCGCAATAAAGATAATGCGGCCATAATCTTTTTTCAACATTCTAGGTAAATAAAACTTTGATAATCCATTTGCAGCAAGAACATTAGTATGGAAGTATTTTTCCCATACTTCATCATCAATATCCTTGTATTTCATAATTTCATAAATACCCATATTGTTAACTAAAATATCAATGTTAGGGTATTTTTCAAATAAAGCTGCTCTTTGTTGAATATCCACTATATCGGCTGTAGCATTTTGCGGAGATGTAGCCGGGAAATCCGACTTAATTTCATTTACAGTACGTTCTACCTCTTCATAATTTCGTCCATTAATTAGTACATTAGCACCTTCTTTGGCAAGTTCAATGGCAATTGCTTTACCTATACCTTTTGTTGAACCTGTAACTAAAGCCGTTTTATTGTTTAATCCCATATCCATAATACATTTCTCCTTTTATTTTGCTTATCTCCGGATAGTGTTTATGTTAACTTGTCTGGATTATTTAGTAACTAGCCTATTGCGCCAAAGTTCTTGTTTAACGCGCCAATTTAAAGGAGTATCACCTTCCCAAAGGCGGAAGGCACGGTAGAACGAGTTCTGATCTTCATATCCAATCAAGAAAGCCACTTCTTTAATATTGAGCGATGGGTCTGCCAAGTACTCTCGTGCCTGCTCATGTCTAGCCTGTGACAACAGATGCTTGAAGCTTGTGTTTTCGTCAGTAAGCCGGCGCTGCAAGGTACGATCACTCATCCCCATCTCCTTCGCGACAGCCTGAATGTTGGGGCGCCCAGCTGTGAGGCTGCGTTTCATGATCCATTTGACCGTCTCGCTGCTTGTGCGGCTGCGCTGCTGTTCGTCCAACGATTGGTCCAGAACGGGAGTCAGAATCTCCAGCAACTCTTCGTTGTACGAGATAAAGAGACGGTCCAGATCCCTTCGATGCAGCGTCAACCGGTTACATTGTGCACCTATCCGGATACGGCAGCCGAAGAAAGCTTTAAGGGCCTGTACATCACCCATTGGCTGCGAAAATTCGACTAACTGCGCCGTCAAAGGTTGACCTGTGCCTCGACGCCCAAGCTCCAGAAGAAATGCCAGCGTGATACCAACCAGCATCGGCGGACCAGATTGCTCAGTATTCAGCCACTCCAGTTCGATTGTACAGAGATTGCCCTGCTCGGTGATATGTAAGCTTTCGGGAGGGCACAGTTGTTTGTACCGTGCCATTCGGTTTAGAGCGTCGCGGTAGTCACGAGCGTGGTAAGTCGCTAAGACGGTCGGTGGGTACTTCGCTGTTTCAAAAACGGTCGCAAGCTTGATGATTCCTTCGGCAGTGTCGCCAATGAGATCGGAATAAGCCTGCCAGATTGCGAAGTACTGGGCAGTGGAGACTATAGGTTCAGTAATTATGGTGAGTGGCAGTCGTGCTTTACAAGCTACGTCGTCGGCGGAAATCCCTAATTGATGTAAACCTGCCCAAAATCCTGGCGGGATTTTAATACGGTCAGAGGTATGAGACTTCATACATATAAACCTCCTTTAAGTACACATTAGAATACTCTTATGTCTGTTAAGGTGTCAACATTAACGTAATAAGCTGTGAAACAAAAAAGCAGCCATAATAGCTGGCTGCCTCCATGTCAATATTCTAGTACCAATCAATAGCTATAGTTCCGAGTAATCTAGTACCACCTTCGAATTTCTCGTAAACATTCAGCTGGCGGGAATTAATGAAGCTCTGCAGATCGGGAATTTCTGAATTGGCAAAGCTTAGCTTGTTGCTGCCTGTTGTCCAGGCACCCCCTCCAACAAGTGGCGTATCCCAAGTCTTGATTACTTTGCCATCCCCTTCTGTTAATGTGAATTGCAAGCTTCTGTTCTTGGCAGAACCCGCTGCATCTATCGATTTACTTATTGTATAATCCAAGGCGATATCATAAGCAGCAGATGAATTAGCTCCCGAACCTGTGCTATATAAGGTCAGCTTTGGATTCTGCAAACTAATCGTATAGGGATAAATCGCAATGTTGCTTAATGATGAACCACTTGTTGCAGTTCCTCCACTTGATACAAAAGCATATTTCTGAGGTGTTGTGAAAGCTTGATCATCCAGCTTTTGACCGAAAATCACGCTCTGATTCTCAGTTGTAAAACCTGTAGGCAATACAGTCCATAATGTTGATAAAGCAGTACAAGTGTTACAGAGAATAGCTGTCCCTGCTGTATCATCCGTTGTTTTTAAGGAGAGCACAGATCCATTTGTGTCGGTCAGATATCCCGTGTAAGGAACAATGCTGCCATTTCGCAGCTCTTTATTTGTTTGCAGGATACGCACAGCCAACATTTTCTGATTGTTAATATCATAAATTTGGCTGTCCACTATTTTACCTGATGATGCTCTTCCTGCATCTGTTAGCACCCATTCCTTGTCCAACACAGCTGCCGATAATGTATTAGCACCTAATGTGTAGGGTAGTTCAGTCCATTCATGAGTTGAAGTCCAAACAGATGTTTGTTTGTTTAGCGTGCCATCTCCCACATAGATATAGCCGTTTTCCGCTATAGTACTGTAAGGGACTTTTGTGTAAATGTAGATGGTTGTTTTCTGATTAGGATACAAGTATGGGGATGTTTGAATCCGCACTATTTTGCCTCCAGCATCTACATCATTTAACATATAACCGGCATAAAGCCCATCTTCGTTTGGCAATGTAACTGTTTTTGTATCTAGATTTTCAAGCTCGACTTCACTCATGAGAATATCGTCTCCGCTTGAAGAAGCCAATCTATAGGTCGATTTCAAGGTAACTCCAAGCCTGCCAATGGCTGTAACCAATGGACTGTTCACGGATTGTGTGTTTGCAAAAGAACTCGATATATCGATGTAATCAAGGAGCACATTTGCTTCTGCTGGTGTTGCCGCCTTCTTAACAAAATCAAAAGAATAAGCCGTTTGCTCGTCTTTACTGCCTGTCTTAGTTTGCAACGTAAACTTAATGCTCTGATGAGGCATGATCGTTTGATCAGCTCCACTAATGGCAGTAGTCGGATACGAAAGCTCCGCGCTATCGCGTATTTCGAACAATAAGGACGCAGGAAGCTTTAAGGCAACAGCTGTTTCGTTCTCTGCGCTAACCTCTAAGTTGATCATTGGCTCTCCATTTGAAACGGAGTGAAAGCTGCGAATCACCTGTAAATTGATCATCGAATGAATGGGAAGCGTTGGATCGAAATCTTTTAGATCCAAGGAGGTTACTTCAGTAAGTCCAGTAACACCTGGCTGAATATGACTCGTAGAAAGGGTAATCACATTAATTGGCTTGCTAATCGCTTGAGTAGCTGACTTCACTCCCGTTATCACTAACTGAATCGAGCTTTCATTTAAAGCTAGTGGGAATTCTGCTTTGAAATGATAGGTTGTAGACTCGCCAGCTGCCAAAGCTGCAGGATGAGTCTCCTTCTCAACAGCTGGAGTTGATATCGAGCCATCCATTACTTGAAAATTACCTGAAAGTGCAGGAACGGGTAAGCTCGTTTTCCCTTCATTCTTCAAGGTAACGGTCACATCAATCGCATTATTGAAGGTATTATGGTTATATGTCGCCTTCTCAGCTGCAATTGTAAGTGCATTATTAGCTAGATTGGGTGCAGTTAGAACTGTACCTACACGGGAATCAACAAAAGTTGGATCCATCGGCAAGCCGCCTAATACTGTACCCGTAGTGTTGACAACTAAAGGCCTTTTTCTCAACTCAAAAGTTAAACCTTTTGTTGTAGGTGTGGCCGTAGAGTTGAATGGCGTTTGAAAAGTAATTATTCGACGTTGTTTCGTAAGCAGTGATTGATTTTGACCTGCAACCACCGAGGTTAACAAGAACAGACTAGACTCATCACGCAGATTAAATAGTAAATTGTCAGGCAATTTAATCGTCTTTGCGCTTAGATTCTCGATAAGTACGTCTGAATAGATGACCCAACCGCTGCTCTTTAAAACGGAATAGCTGCTTAGTAAAGTAAAGGTAGCCGAAGTATTTTTAGGTAATTTGGCATCAAGTGCACTTAAATTTACTGTGGCTTGTTTAATAACAGGTGCATTGCTTGTCGTATCTACGGCTGAGGCTACATCGAAGCTCCCTAGAACTCGAATTAGGGAAGGCAGACTATAATCCCAAGCAAAAATTTCGATGCTCAGCTGATTGATGTATAAGTCACTGGGAATTGTTGCGGCATACTTAAAGGCTTGAGTTACTTTCGGCAAAATTCTTGCAGATGCCTTTTCCGTTAACTGTGCCGAATATTTATTGCCGTTTTTATCTTTAATCCGAACTCCATATTGGTTATAATCCACATTTTGCGTGCTCTGATTCGACAAATTCAAAGTAAAACTTAGCGCTTGAGCATCTGTAGTTGAGGTGAGGACCACTTTATCTACTGTAAAAGATACCGTAGGATTAGCGCTAACCTTCTGTTGGGCTGCATTTGTCACTGTGGGTGAGTATGAAGCGGCTAGGAGTATAAAGGCGATCATTACGCATAATGCTTTTTTCAATTGTTTCTACCTCCTATGAATAATAGAATGACTGATAATGATGACTAATCAAAACGCAAAGCATCGATAGGCCGCAATTTTGATGCTTTGTTGGCTGGGTATAAACCAAACACAACGCCTACAAAAGCTGAGAATAAAAAAGCATAAATACTGATATCCAAAGAGATTTTCGTCGTTTGAGCGGGATAGAGATGCGGCCATGCAATGGAGAAGCCTATTCCAAGGAGCAGGCCTATTAATCCGCCCATTCCACTAATAACGGTAGCTTCCACCAGAAATTGAAAGAGTATATTCCTTCGCTTGGCGCCAATAGATTTACGAATACCAATCTCTCTCGTACGTTCACTAACCGTTACCAGCATAATATTCATAATTCCAATACCGCCTACGAGCAAGGAAATGCAAGCTACAGCCACCAGCTGATTCGTTAAAGTATCCGTCGCAGCTGTTTTGGCAGTTAACAATTCATCCTGATTGGTTAATGTAAAATTGTCGGCACTTTTGAATTTATAAGTTAGGTACTGTGTCATTGTAGTCTGTGCTTTGTAGATATCATCTTTAGTTGGCGCCTCAATATAAGTTGTCCGGATACTTCCCAGCTTAAATTGTCGTCTCGCCGTCTCAAGCGGCACTATCACAGCACTATCTACTGAGGTTCCAGTAATATTCGAGCCTTTAGGCTCAAGCAACCCGATAACTGTAAATACAATCCCATCGATGTTAACATCCTCACCAACGGGATCCAATAAACCAAAAAACTTTTTAGACACCTCGCTGCCGAGAATTACAACATTTGTCCTAAACTCTAAATCGGCTTCTGATAGAAAGCGACCTTTGGCGATTTTGGATTTAGTAATTTCTAAATAGCGATCATTCGTCCCGATTAAAGAATAAGTAGATTGGGTCCGATCATATTTAATGTTGGAATTGGGTTTGGACATCGTAGGCGCAACGGTTTTAAATTCAGGAAATTGTTCAAACCGCATTAGCTCGCTATAGTCTAGCTGAGTCGCACGACCATTTCCGTTAGCCGTGACGACTAAAAGGTTTGTACCTAAATTCTCATATTGCTTTGCGATCTGATCAGAAGTCCCGTTTCCTAGTGCAACTAAGGTTACTACTGAGCCTACTCCAATAATGACCCCTAACATCGTTAATATAGTACGTAATGGATTAGCGAGCACCGTTCGCATGGCCATAAATACAAGCTCCATTATTTTCATGCTTTAACCTCCACAATCCTCATAGTTCAACCTCTTGTAAGGTTTTGCGAACGTCACTTAAAATTTCACCATCACGTAATGAAATGACTCGATTTGCATGCTCGGCAATATGCTGGTCATGAGTGATCAGAACAATCGTATTGCCTTGAGCATTTAATTTCATAATCAATTCCAAAACTTCCTCGCCTGTTTTGGAATCTAGGGCACCTGTTGGTTCATCAGCCAAGATAAGCGATGGGGACATGGCTAATGCTCTAGCTATCGCAACACGCTGCTGCTGCCCCCCCGAGAGCTCACTTGGTTTATGATGGCCACGTTCTCCCATCCCAAGTAAAGCCAGCATGTTCATGGCCTGCTCTCTTCGCTGCTTTGAGCTGAACCCTGCATAAATCATCGGAAGCTCCACATTTTCAATCGCGGTTAAACGCGGAAGCAAATTAAATTGTTGAAAAATAAAGCCCAGCTTTTGATTGCGTAAAGTAGCTAATTGATTATCTGACATTTTCTCAGTGGCTACGCCATCCAAGGTATAATTACCTGAAGTTGGGGCATCCAGTAATCCAATCATATTCATCAACGTCGATTTACCAGATCCACTAGGACCAATAATCGCTACAAACTCACCTTTTTTCACGGTTAAGGAAATTTTTTTGAGAATTTGCAGCTCTTCTGCACCGCGATAATATATTTTTGAGATTTCATGTAAGTCAATCATATTCATGCCGTTTTACCTCTTCCCTAGCGATTAATTCCCTCTATTACCGCCACCGCCACCACCGGCGTTGCCACCAGCTCGAGTTCCTCCGGTTCCTCCAGCTCCAGCACCGCCGCCAAATCCACCGAATCCACCAGCTGCGCCACCTGCACCATTCTGGAATTGCTCTCTTAATGCCTGAATATCCGCTTGGCTTAAGTTTCTTGCTTGAGCTTGTAAGACTGGCGTAACTACCTTATCCCCTTCTTTCAAGCCTGAGGTAATTTCAACCTGAGTTTTACTGCGAATCCCAATTTTCACTTCATGTTTTAGTTCGACCGTACCATCTGCCTTTTTAAGTGAAACATAACGTTTACCTTGTGAGGATTGCAGCGCTTCTATAGGTAGAAGTAATACATTTTGCTTATTCTGGATTAGAATTTCTGCTGTGGCCGTCATTCCATATTTCAACGTATTGTTATTGTTAGACACTGAAAGTACAACCGTATAAAAAGTGACACCATTGGTGGTTGTCCCAACTGTTGAAACCTGGTTGACCTCACCTTGATAGGTTCTTCCTGCTAAGGAGTCAATTTTCACATCTGCTTTCATCTTATCTTTGATATTAGGCAAATCTAATTCATCCACCTGCACAGGAAGCTGCATACTTTCTAAGCTTGCAATACTTCCCAGTTGAATGCCTGATGAGACTTTTGCCCCTACTGGATAAGTCGCTAATACATCCGTTTTCTGGTTAACAAAATCTGTCGAGAATACACCATTAAAAGGAGCTTTAACAATTAAACTATCTAGCTTCTCTTGCAAATCACTGATTGTAATTTTCTGTTGATCGATTGTTGCTTGCTTACTGGACATATCATTAACCAAGGTATCGTTAAAAATAGTCCCTAATACCTCGCCTTGCTCAACTTGATCCCCAGTCTTATAATTTAAATCTTTAATATTGCCATTGGCATTTGCGATTACCGTAACGGTTTTTGCATATTGCAAAGGTGCTTGAGTTTGCGAATCACTAACGTGGCCATCGATAGTCGTACTGCCGCGCACTTGCAAGCCTGCATCCAATGTATTGTCATTGATGATTTCTAAATCTACATCGAGAATTTTATTACCAGTTGCATCCGCATGTGGTACTTTATTAATTGCTTTAATAGTTGCTGTTTTTGTCAGCATATAGCCTTCCACGGCGATATCAATCGGATCACCCACGTGAAATTGAACAGCATCCTCAATCAAGAATGCAAGCGTAACGTTCAAAGTACGCATATCGGAGATAGTCGCTATTTTGGACGTTTTCGACACTTGTGAGGCAATATCTATCGTATTCGCAAAAGTTAGTTTGCCGCCTAAAGGCGCAATCATCGTTAGTGCATTTTGTTGCTTTTGCAGATCCTCATAATCTTTTTGTAATTGAGTTAAGGTCAGCTTGGCTCTTTGCATATCAATATTGAAATCTGGATTACTCAGCTCGAACAACACATCACCTGTTTTTACTGCTTTGTTTCTTGATAAGTTCATCTTTTTAATTGTTCCATCTGAGGGAATGGTAATGGTCTGCATCTTCGTAGGCTCAAACTGTGAGGTCCCCGAAACCGTGGAACGAAGATTGCCTTTTTTTACATCTATAATATTTTCTTTGGCTGCTGCTGCAAGTGACGGCTTACTTTGTTTTTGATAATAGAAAGTCCCGGCTCCAGCTAGTACAAGCACAATCAAACTCCAAATAACAATTTTTTTACGAAAAAAACCTTTCATCGATAAGCCTCCTATAGAAATAATGACGATTAATTATTAATTTTAGTATCTAGCAGATCCATTAATTGCTGTTCTACATTATCTCCAAATCCACCAAAGCCGCCGCCAAAGCCACCATTCCCCTGACCATCACCTTGACCTTGACCTTGATCACCTTGAACTTGATCACCTTGAACTTGATCACCTTGAACTTGATCACCTTGAGCGTCTGTGCCTGCTCCTTGATCCTTAGTTCCTGTTCCTTGGCCTTTTCCACGATTGCCTCTAGCTTCTTGTAATTTTTTACGTTCCTCGTCCGTTAGATTAGCCTGATTCTTCTGAAATTCTGCACGTTGCTCATCCGTTAAAGCAGGTCGCTTACCGCCACCGGCTGCATCGGGATTGTTGCGATTTCCCGCAAATTGTTTAAATCTTGCATTCAGGTCATCTATGAATTTTTTCTGCTCCGGAGTTAACAAAGCCATTAGCTGCTTTTGATTATCGGCCGTAATTTCACCGTCTTCTGTGCTTTTAGTTACAATCGGCTGCATGCTGACTGCTTGTTCTTTAGAGATTAGCAGCTCACCTTTATTGTCCATTTGCAGAAGTCCGCGGAATAACATGCTTAATTCAAGCTCCTTCGGACTCATAACTTGGTCCTTAGGGGCATCCGAATTTACAGCAGCTTCTTGGCTATTAGCTTGAACCGATGAAGCGGGCTCAGAGCTTGCAGCTTGTTTGCCGCAGCCACTCATAACAGCCAAAGTGACTACGAGCATCGCTATAAATCCTAGTTTTCCTGCATACATTTTACTTTTCATAATTAGCGCTCTCTCCTTTTTTTCACATAAAAAAAACTGATACAAGATCAGCTTAGTTGAAAAATATGAATATTCAGTATGGCAATTGTGAAAAAAGTGTAAAATATTAGCAGGCTCATAATCTTAATGAAATATTAAGCTTTTTGCTGTATCATATCATATAGTTTGTTAAGTAATTGTAAAACGATTTATTTTGGAGGTTACATATTGGAAAAAGATCAGCGTCAACTATGGAAAAGCCCATTTCTAATTCTATCTTTACTCATGCTCATTAAAATTATTCTGCTCCGAGTTTTCTTATTTGAAGAAATCAGCTTAAAAGGTTTAGGGTTTGATCTCGCATTCATCCTGGTATTAGCCAGCTTAATTGAATTAATAGTACCTAAGAAACTAACCCAAGGTTTTTATTGGTCCATTAATTTAATACTTTCAATTATATGTTTTATTGCTGTTGTATACTTTGAATATTTTGGCTCCATCATCATCTATACATCGATTTTCCAAGCTAAACAAGCTGGAGATGTCTCAGCAAGTATAAAAGCATTGATTAAACCGCAGGATTTTTTATTCTTCACAGACTTCATTGTTGCATTCCTATTCTATCTGGTATCCAAGAAACTTACGAAGCTTAAAAAACCATTACTCCGTCCACTTTTTGTCCAAAATAAAACATGGTTCGTTTTAGCTGTAGTTTGTATCAGTTTCACGATTCTATCCAATAAAATGGACAAGGATTTTACTAATGAGCTTGTACGTGCGGACCAGCTTGGTGTGCTTAATTATGAACTTAATACTTTTCTCTTGAGAAATCAAAACAGCTTTACTGACTTAACCGAAGCAAAAACAGCCATTGCAGAAGCGCAAGCTGAAACAGTTACGGAGAGCACGGATAAGCTCTTTGGGACACAAAAAGGCAAAAATTTAATCGTCATTCAGCTTGAAGCTTTTCAGAACTTCCCAATAAATCTTTCTTTAAATAACACTGAAGTTACACCCGTTTTGAATAATTTAGCTAAAGACGGCTACTATTTCCCGCATATTTTTCAACAAATTGGCCAAGGGAACACTTCCGATGCTGAGTTTATGTCCAATACATCTATTTACCCTACAGGGACAATTGCCATGTCAACGGGTTACGGGGATCGTGATATCCCTAGCTTGCCCAAATTACTCGAAAAACAAGGCTATGAAGCCGATACATTTCATGTAAATGATGTCACCTTCTGGGATCGAATCAAGCTATATCCTGCATTAGGCTTTACCCACTTTTTTGATAAACCATTCTATAAGAATGATAATTTCAATACTTTAGGCGCTTCCGATGAAGAGCTTTACCGTGTGGGTTTAGAGAAAATAACAGCCATTAGCAAGCAAAACAAACCCTTTTATGCGCAATTTATCACGCTTTCCAGCCATCATCCTTTCAAAATACCTGTTGAGAATCAGAATAAAGCTTTACGTGACTCTTTAACTAGAAGCCAACTGGGCGATTATTTATTAGCAATTAATTATACAGATTATGCATTAGGAGTTTTCATTGATGGATTAAAAAAAGCCGGGCTGTGGGAGAATACCGTTTTAGTCGTTTATGGTGATCATTTTGGACTGCAGCCTAAGGAAAACACTAACACCGCTGAAGCCATCTATAAAGCCATTGGCGTTAAGTATCATCCCGATATAAGCCGTTTCAACATTCCGCTATTCATCCATGCACCTAATTTACAAAAGGGTGAGGTCATCAATCAAGTAGGCGGGCAAATGGATATTATGCCGACTATATCTAATTTACTGGGTATCTCACTTAAAGAAGAAAACTTTGTGCATTTCGGACAGGATTTAATGAATATCAAGAAAAATGTGTTCGGTATGCGTTATTATTTGCCAACAGGTTCATTCTTTAATGATGACATTATGTTTGTTCCTGGCAAAGGCTTTGCTGACGGTAAAGCAACATCACTTACAACCTTAGAGCCAGTTACTGATTTTTCAATGTATAAAGATGATTATGATTATGTCCTAAATCAAATGAAGCTTTCTGATGATTATGTGAATATGCTTCCCAAAAGATAGAATTTATCCATAGCTATTTAAATAGATAAATCCGCCCAGTTTTGGGCGGGTTTATTAATTAGGGTGCTAAGCTACCCGCTGACTGTTCTTCAGTATCCTTCAAACGTTTCATTTCTTGATCCAGCTTCAGCGCCAGCTCATGAAGTTTGCGTGGAATATCAGAGTCTGCGGTTGCCAGCAAATCATCAAATTGGGCAGTTAATTCTTCATTAGATGATGCTATGTTAAAGTAAAGATTGTAATCACTGGATGACTTAGTTGCATAGCTCATCTCATCGGATGAAATACTCTTGACTGGATCTGAGCTTTGCTCTGTCGCATCGGCCATTATTTTACTAGTCGTCACATAATTAGCTGCAAACTTGACAGAATCTTCATTTTTGGAAAGGATAAGATACTGGATAAACTGCCAAGCTTCCGCTGCATGCTTGCTTTTCGCCGAAATTCCGAACCCAGAGAATCCAATAGGATTGGCTCGTTCCATCCCTTCGAAGTGAGGCAATGGAGCATAACCGAGCTTATTCAGATTGCTCCCCTCAAATGAAGAAAAGTATTACCCATACCACCTAGTAACATACCCATTTTATGCCCATCAAACCGACCAAATAGATCCATAATGTGTAAGGGAGAAATCTGGTTATCATTATCATGATAATAGGAGTTAAGCCATTTAAGACTACTTACTGCTTCTGGACTATCCAAATAGCCAATAGCAGTTTTCCCATCAGTTGATAATAACTTTTTTCCACTCCCGCCCATTAGCATATCTAAGGTACCTAAATCATAGGACAAAGCTGGACCAGACGGCTTGATTTTTTTTGATATCTCTCTGAACTGTTCCCAGGTCCAATCTCCCTGAGGATATGGCACTTGAGCAGCATCGAATAGTTCTTTGTTAAACATCATTAAATTAGCATAAGCTGCATTGGGCAATAAAAGTAATTTACCATTTATAGTGGCGTTATCCAAGATTCGTTGATTAATGTCCTTATCATTTGTATTTGAAAGAAAGTCGTTTAAATCCAATAATAATTTCCTGTTATCAAGGATAGGCAGCATGCTAGTCTCCCATAAAGGAACAATATCTTGCGGTTGGTTGGATTGAAGTATTTTTATTATATCCTGCGTAGAATATGCCATTGGTGGAGTTTCGGGCATATAATCAATGACAACTTGGATAGATGGGTTCAATTTGTTGAAATGCTCAGCCGCATCCAGCTCAATTTGAGTCATTGGATCTAATGCTGCATTATTTTTCAATGCAAGAACCTGATAATGAATGATAGCTGGCTCAGTATCCTTTTTGGATTGCGTACACGCACTAGTCGTAAAAGCAACTACTCCGATCATCGTAAACAATACTATTTTGTTGATCCGCATGATTCACACCCCTTTATATCATTAGAAAAATCATAATATAACTGGGAGCTTGAATATAGATACATTTTGTTAGAAAATGGTGTCGATTTGTCAGCTTTAACTTATTGTTTAATAAGCTTTTTATTATGATAACTGTAATGTAAAATCGAGCCGTTCTCCCTAACTTCTCCAAAAGCAATCGTTTTGTTAGCTTCTAAATTTGCAAAAGATTGGATAGATTCATCCCCCATTATAGTTTGTTTCAATGACTGACTTACTTCAAGCTTCCCCTTATTCCAGTTATAAATAATTACATCAGGCCATGCCAGATGCAGCCCTTCAAATTGAATCACAAACTCGTCTTCCCCATCGGAATCCAAATCAATAAACTGCGGTTTACCCCAGTCTGAGAAAATGAACCATGTTTTCTTCTGCAAGTCATACATAAGATAGTCAACCCTTCCAGGTCCATTTGCCTCAACCTCAATTCCACCAATCATTACAAGCTGATTATCTAAATACGAAAATGTATGCTGCAGTAAAAACACAGTGGAATGCTCATATTGTGGAAAATAAGCTAAATCATTAGATATGGGATCATTAATTAGATAATACTTCTCTTGAAATTTTATAAAAGCACGATTTACTTCAAACAGATCTTCCGCTTTTTTAGGCACATGATACGTATAAATCTCAACTTTATGATGATCTATCTCCCCAAAAGGAATTACTTTCAGCAGCTCCCAGCTCTTATCTAGTTTACCTTCTGTAACTGACTGCATTTCTACAGGATTAAAGAGTAGATCTACAGAATCAGGATGAGGCTGTGCAGTTGACACTGGGATATCATTCTTCGACATACAAGCGTTTATAAGCATCATAACGATAATTAATATCGAAATTGTTGTAACCCTGCTTTTTAATCCTATCCCCTCATTCTTACTCATGCTGTCTTTGAAACTCAATCATAAACTCGGCTAAAGCTTGGCATGCCTTTAACGGGACAGCGTTATACGCCGAGGCTCTTAAACCGCCAATGCTTCTATGCCCTGCTAATCCTTCAAACCCATGCAGCAACGATTCATTAACAAATTGTTGCTCAAGTTCTTCGGACGACATTCTCCAGGTTATGTTCATATCCGAACGATCTTTTAGATCAATAAAGCCTTGGTAAAATCCATTGGAATTATCTATAACCTCATAGACTCGCTTTGCTTTCTGCTTATTTTGCTGCTCCAAAGCACCAATTCCCCCTTGCTTCACTGCCCATTTCAGCATCAAATTCATCATATAAATAGCGTGAACAGGTGGAGTATTGTATAAAGATTGATTTTTTACAAAAGTCTCATACCTCAGAATAAGCGGGATCTGCTTGGAAGCATTTTGCAGCAAGTCTTCATGAATAATAACAGTAGTAACTCCGGCTGGACCTAGGTTTTTTTGTGCTCCAGCATAAATCATCGCGAATTTA
The DNA here is from genome assembly GCF_009728935.1 of Paenibacillus psychroresistens. Taxonomy (GTDB): domain Bacteria; phylum Bacillota; class Bacilli; order Paenibacillales; family NBRC-103111; genus Paenibacillus_AC; species Paenibacillus_AC psychroresistens. The sequence continues at coordinate 4,124,565 of NZ_CP034235.1, forward strand.
TCGAAATCGAGCTTGCGGCTCAAAATATCACTGGTCATATCTGCAATCAGTGGAATCTTATTTGTTTGTGGAATAGAGTTATACCTCGAGCCTTCAATTGTATTATTGGAAGTAATATGAACATAGCTGCAATCAGGTTCAATCATCTGTGTATTTAATTGCGGAATCTGGCTCCAATTCTGATCTTTAGAGCTAGCTATAATACGCGCTTCCCCAACATATTTAGCCTCTTGGTATGCTTTCTCTGAGAAACTACCGGACAGTGCATATGCTGCAAACTGCTGTTGCTGCAGAAGATTAAGCGGGATTAAGGCAAATTGTGAACTTGCCCCACCTCCCATAAACAGTACATGATAGCCCTTTTTCAAATTCATTAGCTCCAAAAGCAGCGCTTGCGTTTCTTGGTTCATTTCTTCCACACGTTTATGACGATGCGACATTTCCAATAATGAGATGCCACCGTTCTGATAATCTACAAATTCCTCTTGAGCTTGCATTAATACTTCAAGCGGAAGTGCTGCCGGTCCTGCGTTAAAATTGAATAATCGTTCTGCCATGTTTGTTCCTCCTCAGAATGTTTGTAAGCACTAAAAAACACAAAAAACGCCCTCATCCGATTGGGACGAGAAGCGTTAGCTCGCGGTGCCACCCTATTTGAGGAACGTATAAATACGTATCCCCCACTTGGTTCTGCGATAACGGGCAGGACCGGTTAACTTAGTTTCGACTTCAAAAAGTCTCTATTAGCGAAAACGCCTCCGAGTTGGATTCTCTTCATAGGCACGTTTATTTATCAATATTGGAAAATTATAGCCTTATTTAATAATACGGTCAATCCTTATTTATATTTCTCCCCAATAAACTTCGGTTTCATAGTCTATAGAAACGGTTCCGTGCTGATTGTTCCGCTCAAAAATACCGCTTAATTCAACCATCATCGGTTCATAGCTCGGATGTCCGATTTCGGGAATATAGGATGAAGAAAGCAATCGCCCAGTTAATCCATCAAAATCAACCTTTTGACTGATCTTAAAGCGTCCCACCTTCATCTCGCCTTGCTTGAAGAAAGCAATCAAAGCATCCTGAGAAATATTGCTGTGATTAACCTTTGCATAATCACTGCCAAATTTATTCAGTAATTGCTCATACTGTTCCAAAAAGGCACTGCCTTTTCTCAAACGGGAATTCCAGATCAGAGCAGCTTTCCCGCCGCTTTTCAGTACTCTCCGAAACTCCAGCTGTGCTGCTGCTTGATCAAACCAATGAAAGGCTTGTGCGCAAACAATATAATCAACAGAATCGCTTTGCAGCTGGGTCTCTTCTGCTGAACCTGTAACAGAGGTATAACGAGATTCGCCAGCTAACATGTGCCCTGCGGCTTCACGCATGGCTTGATTAGGCTCAACCGCTGTCACATGGCTTCCTCGTTGCAATAACAATTGCGTGAAGATGCCCGTTCCTGCTCCAATATCTGCTATTTCAGATTCGGAATTAAGACCAACTGTATTAAATAAATAATCAATCGCTTCCTGAGGATAGCTAGGACGATATTTCACATAGTTTTCAACGCGATTGGTAAATCTTGTTTTGGTATCTCTACTTGTCCATTCAAGAAACTCAAGGCGATTACCAAACGGATCGTTTAAATAAAAACGAATAACGCCTTCATCTTCTCTCGCCTCATCATCGATAATCGGTACATTATGTTTGTTTAAATGAGCTCTTAATTCATTCAGATAATGGACTTGGAATGCCGGATGAGCTTTTGTTGCTGGAACAAAATTCGGCTGTACCCCAATATGGACCTGATGCACGCCACATTGAAACCATACTCCACCACGTTTCTTTAGTTGTTCGGGTTTTGGAATTTCAATCCATCCTAATAACTCCGTATAAAACTTTCGAGCTTCAGCTTCACAGCCTTCGGGTGCAGCTAGCTGAACATGATCAATTCCAGAATAGATAAAAGCCATCTTATTTCCTCCTGTTTGAAGTTTCATTGAATGAAACCCAGTTTCACGTATAAGAACATTATACATAAGAAATCTATTTTTTTTATCCAGATAAAATTGGAGCCGTTTTGCTGCTGCGAATAAATAAAGCAACACCAACTAATAAGATACATCCAGCAATGAATTGTAATAGCGTAATCTGCTCACCTAAGATGAAATAGGCTAGGATTGTTGCTCCGATCGGTTCTCCTAGGATGGTCATAGAAACCGAGGTGGCACTCATATATTTTAGCAAATAATTAAATAAATAATGCCCCAATAAAGTAGGAACTAACGCAAGCAGTAAGAATATTCCCCACTCTCTAGGTGGATAAGCAGTAAAGGAATAGCTTTGGATCCAGTTATAAACAGCTAGTATTAGCCCTGCAAACAGAAATACAAAGAAGCTATAGAGAAATGCAGACATGTGCGCACGCAGGCTTTTCCCGAGCAGCATGTGAATCACAATAGTTAAAGTACCTAGTAGGGATAATAAATCTCCTTGCAGTGCAGTACCAATGAAGCTAAAGTCTCCCCAACCAATCAAGCTAGCTCCAACAATAGCAATAACCATACTTAGAAGTGCTGCTCGCGTAATTTTTTGGCGGAAAATCCATAATGAACCTAACATCACAAAAATCGGCTCTAGAGTAAGAATAGTTGTTGAGCTCGCCACAGAGGTCCATCTTAAAGATTCCATCCAGAACAAGAAATGCAAGCCCAATGCTACCCCAGAAATAAAAAGCTTGAACCCTATAAGGGGAGAAATATGTTTGATTTCATGCCTATGAAAAACAAGAAAAGGTAACATGCATGCATTAATCATTAGTAAACGATACATCGCCATGATCGAAATTGGCGCTGAAGACCATCTTATAAAAATAGATGATAATGAAATTGCAACGATTCCCATAAATATAAGTAAGGATAAATGGAGAGTAGGTTTATGAAAGGTAGGCAACGAAATTCTCCTTGTTAATGAATAATTGACATAACCGCAGTTACAATGTATATTAATTAAGGTTTTGCTTCACCCTAAATATTGTTCGTATATCCTTAAGAATAAGGCTTAAGGGTTTCTACAAGGAGCCGTAAATTCCTGACTACGAATATTGGATCTGTTAAGCTCTGATCTGATATGTTGTATGAAGGGATTTTTTTGTGCTTTTTGAAGCTTGCCTAATTAAGCGGATTAAGGAGAAATTAAATGTTTAAGTATATGATTTACGTGTTTTTGGGAGCCTGCAGCTATGGAGTGCTCTCTTCGATTGTAAAAGTCGCCTACTCCCATGGATATTCCCTCGGTGAAGTCGTAGGTACACAAATGTTATGGGGTACTTTAATCACTTGGACTATTTCTATTATTGTGCAGCGAAGATCTTCAATTAAGCGACAACAGGAAGCTGTCAGCAGCCAAGATAATCTAGTTAAAAAGGCCACAATTAATGAAAAGCTGCTTTTATTACTTGTTGGAACTTTCATGGTAATGACCGGTTTATTGTATTATGGGAGTTTGCAGCATATACCGGCTTCATTAGCGATCATTTTATTATTTCAATTTACTTGGATTGGCGTTCTAATTGAAGCTGTGACGAAGCGCAGATGGCCTAGTAAGCTTCAAAGCATCACTTTAGGACTTATATTCGTTGGAACAGGCTTAGCTGCGGGTATTACCAAATCGGGCATTGCTTCTGCTCCAATATTGGGAATTGGGCTAGGTTTGCTATCTGCAGTAAGTTATACTTTTTTTATTTTCTTCAGTGGAAAAACTGTACCGCGCTTGGATCCGATTTACCGCAGTGCTTGGATGTCAACAGGTGGCTTGCTGTTCGTTTTTCTGCTCTTCCCACCTTCTTACTTATTTATTGGAATAGATTTTACTTTATTAGGTTTCGGCTTAATGCTTGGACTTTTTGGTGCGGTTATTCCGACTATCCTCTTTACTATAGGAATCCCCAAGATCGGTACGGGTATGGCCTCGATACTAGGCTCAGCCGAACTCCCTGTGGCAATGATTTGTTCCACCTTATTATTACATGAACATTTACAGCTTCTCCAGTGGAGTGGAGTTGGAGTTATTCTACTCTGCATTACTTTACCTAATCTAAAGGCACAAGGTAGTAAAATTTTATAAAAAAAGGGACAGTTTGTCGAGTGATGCTAGCTTCGACTTACCGTCCCTTTTTAGCTTCTCATTTTATTTCAAATTTTCTGGGTTAAGGCAGTAAAGTTCTTCTAAGACGAAACGACCATCCTTGCGAATCAAGACATCGTCAAAATAAATTTCTCCGCCACCATACTCAGGTCTTTGGATCAGCACCATATCCCAATGCACGGAAGATCGGTTAGTGTTATCCGCAACCTCATATGCCTGGCCTGGCGTGAAATGGATGGAACCATCAATTTTCTCATCGAACAGTATATCTTTCATCGGTGTTTGAATAAACGGATTAACGCCAATTGCAAACTCCCCAATATAACGCGCGCCTTCATCTGAATCCAAAATTTCATTTAGCTTCGTTGTGTTATTAGCTGTCGCTTCAACAATCTTCCCTTGTTCAAAGCGCAAAACAATATTCTCAAAAGATGTTCCAGAATATATTGTTGGACAATTGTAGGCAAGCACGCCGTTAACGGAATTTTTGACCGGTGCTGTATACACCTCGCCATCTGGAATATTACGTAAACCTGCGCATTTTATTGCTGGAATGTCTTTAATCGAGAACGTTATATCCGTACCTGGTGCAACGAGACGTACTTTATCAGTCTGATTCATCAAGGCTACCAATGGGTCCATCGCTTTCGCCATTTTGCTATAATCCAGATTACAAACCTCGAAGTAGAAGTCTTCAAATGCCTCTGTACTTGTGTTAGAAAGCTGCGCCATCGACGGGCTCGGATAACGCATTACACACCATTTGGTAAAATTAACACGATGATCGGTTACTGGGCGCAGATATTCCTTCATATATAACTTCATTTGTGCATCTGGAACATCTGAGGTTTCCGTAATATTATCTCCACCGCGAACGGCAATATAAGCTTGCATTTTTTTCATGCGAAAGAGCTCAATTTCAGCCATTTGCTTAAATAAATCGATCGTTCCATTCATTTGAATTTTACGTGTTACTGCAGGCTCGCGAATTTCAATAAACGGATGTCCCCCAGCTGCGTAAACCTCTTCTATGAAGCATTTTACAAGCTCAGGATCTTTAATTCCGATAAAATCAATCAATACATTCTCGCCCTGCTGCAGATTGACGGAATATTGGATTATATTTCTCGCAAACACTTGTAGTCTTGGATCTCTCATATTTAATAATCTCCTCAAATGAATTGAAATGCTTTTATAATTGCTATGATAGCACACTGCCCCTGCAAAAACATCCGTGTTCACAACCAGTTCACAATGCAAAGAATCTAATTAAAGGCCTAGACTGATCTCAAAAAAGAAACAAACCGCTTTATCAACCGAATGGACTTCGGCAATAGAACGGTTATTTACATAAACTATCTTTCTATTACTTGCTGGGGCATTTGCGCTGCATCTATGGCTTGCTCAACGTCTTCTTGCGCAAGATCCAAATTCTCAGTTACTTGCTGCAGCTGTGCGTCGTGCTTATGCTCCCTGTTTACTTCAGTCAATTGTTCCTGTGACTTGATTACTTCATGCTGCACTTGATTCAATCTCCCCTGGGAGGACAGAATCAGCTTAGGATCTGCTCGGTCCAGTGCATCATCCAGCATTTCTCCAGCATTCAGTGCAGATGTAATAGTAGCTTCTGCATGCTCCTCAGCCTTTTTAACCAGTTCTTGATGCTGCCTTGAGTGTGTCATCGGGCGTAACCTCCTATAGTTCAGTCAACCTTCACCATTAGGTTTCACTTAATAAGGGAAAGCTAACCGTAAATTCACTCCCTTGATCCAAAACACTTTTTACCGAAATAGTCCCGTTCATTCCCAGCACCAAATGTCGCACAATGGTCAAGCCAAGCCCTGTCCCTTCCGAAGGGTTGCCCCGAGAAGGATCTGCTTTATAGAAACGCTCCCACATCCGGCTCATTTCTGCTTCACTCATCCCTAAGCCTTCATCTAGAATAATGATGCTAAACAGCCCCGCCTCAATACGAAGAGTGATTTTTATCTTTTTGCCTGAAGGCGTGAATTGAATGGCGTTGTAAATCAGATTGTGTAGAATTTGGGCATAACGATCGGCATCTAACTCAACAAGCGGTGGAACGGAGTAATCAAAAGGAATCCAAACCTCCAGCTTCAAGCCATGATCCTCAATAACAGGTGCTATCAGATCAATCACATTCTTCGATTTCTCCATAACATTAACCGGAGTTAAATCAAATACATCCATCCGATTCTGAATCCGTGCTAAATCCAACAGCTCATTCACTAGCCTTTGCAGCCGCTGTACTTCTTGATCACATATTTCCAAATACCTCGGTTGCTCTTCCACAGAAATAACTTTATCGTTCATCCCGACAATTAATCCACGCAGTATAGTAAGTGGTGAACGCAGCTCATGCGAAATATTAGTTAAAAACTCCTGTCGTGTATCTTCCCATTGCTTGAGCTGTTCAGCCATGAAATTAAAGCTTTTCGCCAGCTGTCCAACCTCATCATTTGAAGTTACTTGTACTCTAGCTAGAAAATCTCCTTCAGCAAGCGATAATGCCGCTTTATTCATTTGCTGCAAAGGTCCCGTTAATTTACGAGATAAAGTAAATAGTATAAACCCAACGGCTAATAACGAGAAAAGCAATGGAAGCCCAATGTTTATACGCACAGTTGAAATAATATTATTGATATCATCTACAGGTGTATGTAAGAAAATGATCATTTGTTGGTTCTGCATTTGGATTGGCGAATAATAGCTCAACAAACTCATTTGCTGGTTTAAAGGTCCAGCTTCAAAATGGCTGATCGAAAAGCCTGAACTGTTTTTCTTAGCTTGGATAAGATCCTTATCCATTACATTGGGAATTTTCATACCTTCTTGCGGAACATCAGAGCTAACTATAGTTACTCCATTTTCATCCACGACCCAAGCCTGTCCATTATAGCTGCGAGCAATTAGGCGAAGGCCAAAGTGAATTTCTCTAGTTGAAATAGCACCTTCATCATAATTCCGTACGATTTGTTTAACTTCTTCCATACGTGATACAAGCAAAGCTTTCTTCTCTTTGTAAAACAGGTCCGAAAACCAAAAATTCCAAAATACAGCAAGTCCCACAAAAAACAAAATACAGGTTGCCAGAAAGGATAAGAATATTTTGATATACAGGCTTTGATGCCAGCGTTTAGGCATGGACAGCCACCTCGAACGCGTAACCTATACCCCATAACGTTTGAATATTCCAATCTTCATGTGTGCCCAATTTTTTTCGGAGGTTTTTAATATGGGCATCCACCGTACGTGTTCCACCGCCAAAATCAAAATGCCAAACATGCTTCAGCAAATCCTCACGTGTATAAACCCGGCCCGGATGACTTGCCAAAAAGAATAACAGCTCAATTTCCTTAGGGGTTAAATCTGCCTTGTTCCCGCTGACGATTACCTTATATTGATTCAAATCAATCGATAAGCTTTTGAAATCCAAGGTTTTTTTGAGTCCTGTTGCGGTATCGCTTTTGGTTGAGGTACGGTTGTCTATAGGCTCCTGATTGGTTTGAGATCTTCGTAAGACAGCTTTCATTCGTGCTATCAATTCATTTGGATCAAAAGGTTTGACAATATAGTCATCAACACCCAGATTAAACCCTCTCAGCTTATCGATCGCTTCTCCTTTGGCAGTTAAGAAGATAATTGGAGTCCGTGATAAGGATGAAGCCATTTTGCGAATCTGTTCACATAACTCAAAGCCCGTTATATCGGGCAGCATAATATCGAGAATAATTAACTCAGGCTCTTCCTGTTGGATGGTATCAAGCACCTTTTTTCCATTGTACAGAATAATCGGAGTGAAGCTGGAATGGACCAAATAGAGTCGAATCACCTCGACAATATTCGGTTCATCATCTACGACTAATATTTTGGACATCATTTTCACCCTTTCAACTCACGGCTTTGCTTTCTGAGCTCATATTGCTTTTGGCGTGTTTCAATGACTTCAGAACGATCTCGCAGGGTATGCTTATGAATGAGGCCCGTGTCCAATAAATCACTTCGTGACAACCAGAGCTTATTGGCCGCTAATGGATGGCTTTGGCACAATAAGAGCAGTTCATTATCCGCAATCGGAAAATTCAGATCTTCAAATACTGCTTGTGGAGACTGCTTTAATTGCTCTAGCCTATCTGATAATACTTGTGAGAAAGCATCAACCTGCAGACCAAGCTGTTCCATATGATCCTCAGAGATATTATGAATGGCGCTCTCTAGCATTTTCCTAGCTCCTGCTATATTACCTCTTCTCTGATGATATAGGGCTACCGCTATTTGAATAAGACCATGCCAAGCTTGTCTCAATGGACTATTGGGTACACTTTTCCAGTACTCCTCTAACACCTCATGACACTCAAAAAAATCACGTTCTACGTGCAAATAAATCAAATATTCTATATAGGGTTCAGGATACCGCGGCATTCGATTCGCCTCATTTCACTTCTTATACTATTAGTTTACCAAAATCGGATAAAAACTGAAACCTCAGCCGACAATATACGTAATACTCTACTGTACTAACAAAACTTAACGGAGGCTTATCATGAAAAAATTATTGCTTGTCATCATGTCATCACTGCTAATCTTTGCTGTAGTCACACCATCAGTAGTCGATGCAAAAGGAAGAAGCTACAAATCTCCAAGTGGAAGCTTTAAAAAACCAACAGCTCCTGCTAAATCAACTGACAATGTTTCCAACACCAAAAAAACCAATCCAACCAATGGTGCAGCTACAACTGCGAATCGCGGATTTTTTAGTGGCGGCGGCTTGATGAAAGGTTTATTAATCGGCGGAATTGCTGGTATGTTGTTTGGTGGAATGTTCGGCAGCATGGGTGCTCTAGGTAATATCTTTGGATTATTAATTAACGTACTCGCGATATATTTCCTCTTTATGATTATTCGCAACATCGTTGTCTATTTCATCAATCGTCGCAAAACGAACGAAAAAAGGTACTAAGCTCATGCGATTAAGTGAACAGGATATTATGAATGCGATTTGTATGCATGTGGGTGAGCGTAAACAAATCAAACCTGAATTTGTAAAAGTACAGCTAATGTGGGATGAAGACTTGGGTTTTTCTGCAGAGGTTCTTGCCGAAGGACGCAGTCAAATCCTCATTGAAGCCAGTATACTTGAAGCAATTGAGCGCTACCTGCTAGTCCTCTGGGATCATCGTGTATTTCGCAGCCAGATTACATTGGATATTGATGAAGAAATGTTTGCAAATATTGACGAACAGAATTAAAGATCTTAAACAACCTTCGCCAAAAGCTGAGGTTGTTTTTGTTTTGAACGCAACTTTCTAACCTTACTTTCGTTTAAGCAATAAAGAAGCCACGACAGAAAGAAGGCAATAAAAGCATGCATTTATTTAAGAACATTCGCTTTTCAGTCATCATCCTCCTTTTAATTTGTATGATTCCCGTTTATTCCCATGCAGCAGAAGCAGCCAATAAAACCACCCTCTACCGCGTCTATCAGAATGATCAAGCTTTAGAAGAATATGATAATTTAGACAAAGCCAAGTATTATGCCAGCACACTTAAACACAGCCATGTCGAAGAGATTACTAGCCGCAAATGGCTTGCTGATAATTTACCGCGCTATCGAGTCTATCAGAATGATGCTCCACTACCTGACGGAGAATTCACTAGTCTACCGCAAGCCAAAGCATTCGCAGCTTCATACAACCACGCTAGTATTAAAGATCTGCAAGCTCCTGGCTGGGTTTGGGATAATTATCCGAAATATCGGCTCTTTCAAGGAGAGATAACGAAAGATACCTGGGAATTCGCCTCCATCGATGATGCCAAAAAAGAAGCAAAAAGCTATCTCAATGCACATATCATTCTCTTAGAGGATAATAGCTGGGTCTGGGATAACTTAACCAAGCAACAAAAGAAAGCTCAGCGTGCACAAACCAAACGATATCAAATTTATCAGTCTGAAACTACTAAAGAAGAATGGAAATTTTCTTATCTGGAGGATGCCATTCGAATAGCAGCTAAACTCGATAACTCAACCATCGTCCTATTCAAGCCAGTGATTGGTGGAGCCACGAATAAAATTGTCTATTCCAATTTGAAAATATATTCGGTCTATCAAAAAGAAAACTTAGTTGATAGCTTCGTAAGCTTAAAAAATGCCATTCAATTTGCGATGAATTACAAGCATGTCTCCGTAAGAGTTGGCGAAACAACTATTTGGACCAATGAGGCTTCATTTAAAGTAATGAATGGTGATGAGCTAGCAGGTGAATTCAATATAATTGCTGAAGCGGTTGCATATGCGCTTACTGTTAATGATAGTCTTATTATTAATGACATTAATGAAGTCATCTGGAGCAACAAATCCAAGCTTATTTACTGGGGTTGGAACGGTTCCTCCAGCTTAACAGCAATCCAGAATCAACTGAGTACGACTATAGGCTTGGATATCGATTCTCCTTCCTGGTTTAAGCTAGCTGATGCCAGTGGTAAGCTCGATGATGCATCCAGTCAAGAAGCTGCAGATTGGTTATTTTCCCAAGGCTTTAATGTTCATCCGCTTGTCAATAACCAATTTAATGCTGGGATGACTACTAAATTCCTCGCGGACCCTAATGCGCAAGCCTTATTTATACAAAGCTTAATTGATCGTTGTGTGGAGCTTAAATTGACCGGAATCAATGTCGACTTTGAAAGCCTTGCTGGAAATGATCGCGATAAATTCACAGCATTTATCCAAAATTTAACCACCTATGCGCATCAAAAAGGACTCACTGTTTCCTTGGATTTACCTCGGGGAAGTTTGAAATGGAACCAGCTTACTGCTTTTGATCATATACAGTTAGGCGGGATTGTCGATTATATCATGATCATGACCTACGATCAGTTTTATTCAGGCAGTGCCACGGCAGGTCCTGTTGCCGGGTTAAACTGGGTCGAGGAAGGTATTGAAGAATTCCTCTCCTATGGAATTCCGCGTGAGAAAATCATTATGGGGATCCCCTTCTATGTGCGTGAATGGACTCTTAATAAAAATGGCAGCTTGGCAAGCAACAAAGCCATCTATGTGGAGGATATCCCCGATCTACTTAAAGGGAAATCTGTAAAAACCACTTGGGACGCCGCAGCTGGACAGAATAAGATTGAATATGTCGAAGGTGGAAAAACGCACGTTTTCTGGAATGAGAACGAAACAACTCTGCTTGCGCGGGTTACACTTGCCAAAAAATTAAAGATTGCTGGAATTGCTGCATGGCGTTTAGGCTATGAGCCAAATTCATTCTGGCAAACTCTAATGAACGAGAAATAAATACCACATAATCCAATATCTATAGTACTATTAAGAAGCTTGAATAATTTGTAAACTGGCGGTGACAATCGTGCTTTTTCTGCTTAAGTACTCCCATCGTATATTTCGCTTAAGCAGTACCTTCTTGGCAATGTTCATATTGGCTTTTATCTTTCTAAGCTCCTTAATTGCTTATTGGATTGAACCAGATACATTCAAAAACTGGTTTAACAGCCTCTATTGGGTTATGACCACTATGGCTACAGTTGGTTATGGCGATTATTTTATGAAAAGTACGCTTGGCAAGGCCTTCACTATGTTCCTCTATCTCTTTGGCATTGGTTTACTGAGCTTGATTATTGGTAAAATCCTCGAGGCATTAGCAACTATCCATAAAAGGAGGGAAACAGGGAAATTGAATTATCACGGTCGCGATCATATCGTTATTATCACATGGAACAAAAAAGCCCAATCTGCAGTTAAAGAGCTAATCGCATGTGGCCCCGAAATAGAGATTGTTATCATCGATGAGAATGAGCGTCTTCCTTATGATCATAAACAAGTTCACTATGTTAGTGGAGATCCTACAGAAGATGATGTTTTGTTAAGAGCAAATTTGGGATCGGCGCGATCAGCAATTATTTTTGCTGATGAGAAAATCGACGATTATCTGCTGATAGATGGGAAAACACTTCTGATCGCTTCTAGTATTGAAAGGTTGGCGCCTAAAGTCCATACCACAGCAGAAATTATGTCAGAGAAGCATATTAAAAACTTCCACCATGTTAAAGTAAATGAATTTATACTCTCTCATGACGCCGTTTCCAATCTAGCTGTAAGATCTGCACTGAACGAAGGTTCGATTGATCTTTATATGCAGTTAATAAGCCGTCAATATGGTGAGGATATCTATGAGGTACCAAGCAAACCACAATGGAAAACATATAACGATGCTTTTCAGGATTTGCTAAAACAAGGAGCTACACTGATTGCAGATCGCAATGATCTCGGAATCAACCGCAAATTGGATAGGTTGATTCCTGAGACTGCAAAGCTGTTTGTCGTTTGTGACCCAGATACACATCTAAAAATTAGAAACAATTAGTTATCGATTTCTAAAGACGCAAGCTAAAAAGCCCTTTCCAGTTTAATTGGAAAGGGCTTTTATGCAAGATAAACTATATTCTGAATTTAGAAAGTGTGTCTTGTAAGGAATGTGATAAGTTTTCTAATTCCTCAGATAGCTTAACCAAGCCTTGGCTGACATTCAACTGCTCATTACTGAGAGAAGCAACCTCTTGTGATGTTGCAGAGGATTGTTCGGAAACCGCGCTTACGTTAGTCATGGCATCCGTTAGAATATGCTGTGATTCATCAAGAAGCAGAATAGAGCCTGTAACACTAGAAAGCTGCTCGACAAAGCCCCCCATCCTTGTTTGCACTTGTGTGAATATAAGCTCCGCGTCCTTCACGGATTTAATTTGCTCCTGGAACATCGGATATGCTTCGGATAAAACAGATACCGTTTCATCAATTTCTTTCTGAATCGTTACTGTGATTGTGCCTACAATCCCAATATTGTGCTTGGATTGCTCCGCTAATTTACGGATTTCATCTGCTACAACCATAAAGCCTCTTCCCGCATCTCCTGCACGTGCAGCTTCTATCGTTGCATTTAATGACAGGATATTGGTTTGTTGAGTCATATCGTTTAATACATCAAGAATTTTACGAATGGATGAAGTACTGTTCTTTAAGTGTTCTACCTTCTCAACCATAGAACGAGTCATGATTTCTGTAGCTGTTGTCTTAATTGTCAATTCTTCCATATAAATGGTTCCTTGTTGGCTGGCTTTCTGAACCTCAGTTGCAGAAACACCCATATTCGTATTGCCTTCGACAACTTGTTTCATCTGCAAAGCAATATCGTTCGTTAATCCACTCCCTCTTTCAGCATCCATTGCTAAGCTGGAAGCGCCATTCGCAATTTCTTCTGTTGCTTGGGCAATTTCCCGTGCTGAAATTGCTGTCTGATTTGAGGAATGTAGAAGATGTCCAGCAGTGGTCAGAACATCACTAGCCGATTGATTAGTTTGTTTAACAAGGTTTGTGATTTGTTCCATCATTTGATTAAAGCTTGTGCTCAACTGACCGATTTCATCCTTACTATTGTGGTGAGTTCGAACGGTTAAGTTTCCTTGCTCGCCCTCTCTCATCAGGTTTCGCAGAATAATTAGAGGTCTGCCAATCATGCGAGCAACAAAATATCCAACCAAACAAGCAATTAGCGCAGCAATAAAAGCTATAACCCAAGTGGCTTTTGCAATTTGACTGGTCTCTTCTACTAATTCAGAAACTGGTGCAATTGCTTCAATCGTCCATCCAGAGGTAGCCATATTTTTATAGACTAATAGCTGCTTTTTACGATCGATTGTTGCTGTTTTGTTGCCGGAAACTGCTGCCGGATCATCCGCTGCTAATTTATTGAAGTCTACAATGGAGGGTATGTGATAAACTTCTTCAATTTTTTGTGATTTAGCTGGTATGATCAGTTTGTTTTCACGGCTCAATATAATGATATCACTTGTTTTACCTATTTTAATTTTAGCTAGTCCATCAACCAAAATTTGGCTGTCTATTTCCAAGAGCAATACAAATCTTTTATCTCCAATCTTTAAAAGCCTGCTTGCTGCAAAGGTTGGTTTTCCTAATTCGGTATAACCTTTTTGCTTAGTTTCCACCCATGTTACAGCACCATCCGCTTTAACACTCTTCTCAAACCAAGGTTCTTTAACATATTTCTCCGGTAATTCTAATTTGGATGCTGAAGCGGTAGTAATCGGACCCAATTTAGGATCAGTCGGTAATAGATGTATATTAGTTAATCCCGTTTTTCCATAAATCTTTTTGGTTAGTTTTTCTAACACCTTTTTGGAAGCTGTCAATTTCTCGTATGCATCCGATTCAGAAGAATAGATCTCTAAGTTATCGGTAAGCTCTGTATCTGTCAAAACATCAAATGTCGTAGACTCAAAACTCGTAAAAATAAGATCTAATTTATCTCCAGCCTGCTCAACGGTTTGTTGCGTAGCTCCCGCCATTTTTGTAGTAATAATTGCCTTTGATTTGATAAAAGAAAAATAACCCGTTACTCCGACTAGGATTACAATACATAAGAAAAAGATAATAAATAATTTCATGCCTACTGATTTAATGGGGTTCTCGATTCTAAATCCTTTTTGCTTCTGCAATAATGCCGTGATAGTTTTCAAAATGTGTCATCCTCCAAATTTGGGTTAAGTATAGTGATTAATATAAAATTTATTGATTCTCTCCTTTTTTAATTTTTCACTGCTTTTTCAAGTATTCTCATACAAAAAAACACCTTTTCTTAACCCAAGCAACCCGAAGAATCGGATCACAAGCATCAAAAAAAGGAGTATATTGCATACTTCGGGAACCTGGCAATCATCTCTTTCAAAGTCGAAAGTATTAGATCCATGGCTTTGCGTCACCGTCTTTCAACGGGTTTGCCTTTTTCGATAGTAGAATTATGTGAGTTGTAAGAATATAGTTACAAAGCTCTGTAACTAGTTAACTTTATATGTTACGTATAGTAACATTATTCTACTGATAAATCAATTATTAGCTGTAATTTATTTCAATATATCCAGCAATTCCTCTATGCTTGAGGTTGGCGATTGACAAGAGAAATTTTCACAAACATACGCTGTAGCTTTCCCTCCTAATGCATTCTTGCCCTGCATTAATGGAATTAAAGCTTCTACCTCCGCTTTCCCATCACCTGTCGGATTAACCATAATTAATGTATTCGGTGCATATCTCGTTTGAATCGCTCGGATCATCGCTTGGGTATCTTCGGCATTGAGATCTCCGGCAATTACAACCTCACTGCTCGGACTGTATGCGAAATCAATGGCAGCCATGAATAAAGCGTGACCAGCAGGATAACCTTCTACAGCACCAGCGAAAGCTTTTAGCTGCTGATCGGCTTTCTGAGACAGCGCAGCATTAAATGTGTATCGAGCAAGCTTTTGCAAATTTAACGCTGCTGCTGAGTTTCCAGATGGCATCGCACCGTCATAAATTTCTTTAGGACGAATGAATAGCTGCTCACTGTCATTCCCATAGAAGAATAACCCGCCTTTCTGCTCATCCCAGAATAAATCAAGCATCTGTTGGTTCAGTTCTATAGCCTGTTTTATATAAGAAATGTCAAAGGTTGCTTCATATAGCTCGATCAAGCCCCAAACCATGAATGCATAATCATCGACATAACCCGGAAAAGCCGCTTCACCATCGCGATATCGAGCTAACAGTCGTCCGTCTTCATTACGCATATTTGTCAGTATAAAGCTTACAGCCTTTTGGGCCGCCACTGCGTAGACGGGTTTTTGTAAAACCTTAGCTCCTTTGGCTAATGCCATAATGAACAGACCATTCCAAGAGGTGAGAATTTTATCATCCTTATGAGGATGGATCCTAGCTTCACGATGGATGAATAATTTTTGGCGCGCTTCTTCTATCGTTTTTTTCAATTCTTCCAACGGCATTTGTTTTAATTTTGCAAACTCTTCAACTGTCAGATTGATTAGATTAGGAATATTATCCTCTTCAAAATTGCCATCAACCGTTATATCATAAAGCTCACAGTACAGTTCACCTATTTCTTGCCCAAGAACCTCAATTATCTCCTGTGGCTTCCATACATAGAACTTGCCTTCTACCCCTTCAGAATCTGCATCCTCTGCGCAATAAAAAGCTCCACCTACATCCGTCATATCCCTAAGAACATATGCAAATATTTGTTCTGCGGTCTCCGCATATTGAGCTTTTCCAGTTACTTGATAAGCTTCTAAATTAGTCATCGCCAACAAAGCATTATCGTACAACATCTTCTCAAAATGCGGCACCAGCCATCTTTCATCTGTCGAATAGCGCGAAAATCCGAAGCCTACATGATCATATAACCCGCCGCGATACATAAAATCTAGCGTTTTCTCAACCATTTGCAAAGCTTTGGCGTTGTTGGTTTTAAGATAATTCCTCAATAACAATGAAAGATTATGTGAGGTAGGAAACTTGGGAGCAGTCCCAAAACCTCCATACATCGGATCAAACATTTGCTCATACATGCCATAGGCTTTTTCAAGTGATTTTGTACTAATTTCGCCTTGCAGATTAGAAAGCATGCGCTTTTGTGTTTCAGCTACTATCTGATTACCTGCATCAATAATTTTCTCACGGTCTTCGTTCCATTTCTCCGTAACTTGACCCAGCAGATCCATAACCCCAAAGCGATTATTTTTACGTCTTTTTGGGAAGTAAGTGCCTGCGAAGAAAGGCTTCTTCTCCGGTGTCATAATTATAGTCAAAGGCCAACCTCCGGCCCCTGTCATAGCCTGACAGACCGCCATATATAAATGATCCACATCTGGACGCTCTTCCCGATCTACCTTAATAGAGATGAAATTAGCGTTTAATACTTCTGCAACCTCTTCGTCCTCGAAGGACTCTTTTTCCATTACGTGGCACCAATGGCAGGTTGAATAACCGATGCTTAGGAAGATCGGTTTATTTTCTTTCGCCGCTAATTCAAAAGCTTCGTCACTCCATGAATACCAGTTTACTGGGTTGTGTGCATGTTGTAATAGATATGGGGATTTTTCTTGTGACAATCTATTAGGTTTTGAATTGGTTGCCATGGTAATAAACACCTCAAATTTGATTTCTTTATTATTGAATAAGTTTAGCATAGTGAAGTTAAAAAAGGAAAAGCAGCCATTCGAAAGTTTAGTTAAACTAAGGATGACACGACTTGTCCATGGTTTTGATGAACTAGAGATGTTATCATAAAGGAAAACATAGAGACAGAGGTATTCAGATGCTGACTACGCCCATTGGAAGATTGAGGTTCATTGGATTTTTCGAAGGCATTTCTTTCCTGATCCTGCTCGGAATTGCCATGCCGCTTAAATATATTGCCGATATACCAGAGGTCGTCTTTTGGGTCGGGTTACTTCATGGAGGCTTGTTCTCGTTATATCTCCTTGCGATCGGTCATGCCTGGTTGTTGCACAAACTAACTCTAGGTAGTTCATTACTGGCTTTTATCGCCGCATTTTTGCCCTTTGGTCCTTTTCTAATGGACAGAAAACTTCGTTAATGGCTAACCACCACTAAACCCACTCACCGTTATCTGTTCTCTTGCCTCGGAATTTGATTGTCCTCATTCGTCAATGATTCCACAGTCGGAAAATGTTATTTCACGGTTCTCGATTTTCCTCTCAAACTTTTTCGTAATCGGATTCATAAGATCACTCCATTCATTTGTATACCCAAAAATGTGCAAAGAAAAAGGCGACACCGAATCACCTAAGTGATTAAGTGCTGCCCGTTCTCGAGTCAGCTTTTATAGTTCATTTTTAGAAATAGTGGAGCCCGCTGTTTCCTTCATTTTCAATTCTGCTGATTCATCATTAAACCTTCCGAGATGAATTTCTGACTGTAATACTTCAATGAAACTAATTCCTTCGGGTTGATTGCCTTGCTTCATTCCATTTAACCATTGATTTAGTAATTCAGCATTCATCTATTATCCACTCCAATAGCTTGTCTTTACTCATATTGTTATCATATTGGAGTAAATAACAACAGCTGCATTACTCTTTATTTACTGCTGATCCATGACATGGCTTTCTGTTTTATGGGTAAATGTTACCTTGCCATTATTCGTTAGCACCTCAAGCTTACCAAACAGAGGTAATATAATCTCATTGGTCTTGCCATGTATAGCACTACCCAACTTGAAGGCAGTATCCCCGCAAAGGCTTACCCATTGGTGTCTTATGCCACCAAATCCCTTGCGAGAATGCTTTGTTGATCCCAAAAAATAACCACTCAATGAATGAGTAACTATTTTGTAAAATATTTATAAAGATATTTACAACTTATGTAAAATTTTATTTTATTCACCAATACAAAAAGCCCATGCTTCTCTGCACAGGCAATACCAAATTACATTTCTAATTCCATTTAATTTTAATTAATGAAACATTGAAATAACCGTAAACTCGCAGCCATCCTTGAAAAAATAGCTACTCGTCAATTTAACAGTATGTAAACCATAAGATACAACGCGTCCGCTTCCTAAATGCATTCCGTCTTGCGTAACTTTAACTTCAATATCATTTAGAATTGCATCTTCAAAATCTGAATCTGTCAATAAGATTTGTCCAAGTAACATAAATTCCCCTCCTAATGGTTTATATTAGGTAGGACAGGAAGAGCAAGAGATATGTTACATAATAAGGTAATTAATTCACTGACAATTCTCAATTAGAAACAACTTGTTTCACCTAAAACAGAAGTTGCGTCTGCTAAAACAGTAAGTACTGATATACCAGCTCCTACTTTAGCACCAACACCCATTCCAACTCCTATTTTAACAGAAGCAGGGAAAGCAAATATTGAAAAAGATAAGGCTTCTGCTGTAAATAAAGCTGCTGTTGCATTAGCTAGAACTGAACTCATTGAGGGGGTCAATTTAGCGTTTGGGATGGATATATGGCAAATTGGCTTATTCTTATGATGTTCCTATGAAGATGTAACCTTATGAACTGTATTTGTTTTAAGTTATGTTTAAAATACTACTCAATTTTCGAGTATATTTTTCCTCATAGATATGGCTTATGATGAATTTGTAGCAAGAGAAACCTCATTAGAGGAAAAATAGGAGGATTTATATTATGAAGAAAACAATCAAATTAGGTTTAGTAAGTGTAGTGGTTTCAGCTATTTTGGCTTTACCAGTGGCAGCAAGTGCCGATACTATTTCGCGCAGTACACTTTTATCCACAACTCAGCAGAACATCGAAATCATTCAATTACCAGTGATTATCAGCCATAATCCACCAACTTATCACAATCCTCCAACCTACCATAATCCACCAACTTATTATGTAGGAAATTAAAAAAACTTTTTTTAAGTTTTAAAGTTGGAAGTACAAAAAAACTATTCGCCATTTGCTTATATTCCACAGTTAAATGGAATAGTAAATGGCTTATTTTTAATTATTATAAAACGATTACCAGTTCACTGGGTTATGGGCATGTTGGAGTAGATAAGGGGATTTTTCTTGTTTTAGTCGGTTTGTAAAACACGAAAACCTCTAGATAACTTCTTTCTGGTATTTCAGAAGATATCCAACTTTTTATTGAGGTGATAAGTCAGTGCCAATGAAATGCAGAAGCTTAATTCGTCTAGGGGGATATCATCGTTAACAGTCAATCCGAATTGTACTGCCGCTTTTGGATTTCAGTGTAAGGTAGCTCAGCTGTCCCCACTTAAGCGTTTCTTCCTGCGAGTATCTCATGAAAACCGCGCTAACCTCTGGACTTTTAATAGCAGTACTATTCATTTTGCACATCCAATCCTATTGTATCTTCATTATATTACTTAATCTGCTTTTTTTCCAATTTATATACATGCAAAAAGGACAGATACTCTCAATCTGAGAGTTCTGCCTTTTTTAGGTTGAATAACATAATAGTTCTAGATTTCCTTATATTGTTTTAATATTTCTTCGGCTTTCGCCTTATATTCTCCATCTAAAAACAACTGTTCCAAAATAATATAGTCGTTGTATTCATCTAAAAAGCTATTAATATTTGATTCTCCACCATGAACAAATAAAACATTTTGTGAATTTTCCTCAACAATTTTATCGTTTAATTTATTACTTAAAATTAACCATAATTCATAGTTCAGACTTGCACTTTCGTAATCAAGTTGTTCGAAGTGTCCCTTCACTTCAAATAGCTCACCATAATACCCAGATATCCTAACTTTATCGCCTATAGTAATTTTCTTTTTCATTAATAACAGTCACCAACCTTATGTAAAAGTTTATGCAAAACAATATAATTTCAAAAATATGAGGAGGATATGAACAATATTTTATATGGTCTGAAAAAAGGATTCAGCTGAAAGTCATTAATTAATATATCTTTATCTTCTATTAGATTGTATTATAATGTTGACATAAAAAAGAGGACTAAGTTTTATAGTCCCCCTGATTTATTTTTAATTTTTAATGAAATATCAATAAATATACTGGGGGAAAATTACTCATAATGTTAGAATCATCAAGGTACTATAAACTCGCAGAGAGAATCAATTCAAAACTTGATTTAAGAGAAGCATTGGAGCAGGTAGTGGTAGCCATCTCCGAAGAAATTGTCCGCTGTGATGCTGTCGGAATATATTTACCTAAGCCAGATGGTACATTTCAAGGGTACATCGGCAAACCAGATCGTCTCAACGGGTTAATGCTAGATCAACTTAACGTGGATCCAAAGAATGACATGCTCGCTCAAGAGATTATTACCTTCAAAAAGAGTATCTATATACCTGACACATCCGTTGATCAACGTCCAGATCCCAAAATCGTACAATTTTTTCAGATTAAATCGTTACTTGCATTGCCTATCACCTACGAGGAAGAAATTTTTGGGATCGTTTATTTATTTGATTATGGGATCGCAATGAATTTATCCATCGAAGAAATTCAAACAGTAGAAGCTTACGTAAATATGGCGGCAGTGGTTATCCGCAACACCAAAATATTCGCTGGCTTCCAAAATATCGAAAAAGAATTAATGCTAGCCAAAAAGGAGCTCCAGCTTAACTTGTTGACTCCAGTGGAAAGAGAAGTTTATGAACTAAAGCAGCAAGGCTTGAATAAAACCGAAATCGCCAAACATTTACAGAAGTCTTTGAATACAGTAAAAAATCAATGGAAAAATGTTCGCGAGAAATTAGGATTGTAGTCATTCCCCTGATTCCCCCTTCTACTGCTACTATACCGATAGATAACATCTCCTACAAACAAAAGAAAAACCCCAAAGAAGGGGTTTCACTGGAAGTAGGATTGAAGATCTTGAATACATCGTGATGTTCTTGATTTTAGTTAGGTAATGAGCAGATCAACCTTTAACACCACCAGCGGTTAAACCTTCTATAATTTGTTTTTGCAGAACTGCATAGATAATCATGACCGGTAGGATGCTGTATACGATTCCTGCCGACATTTGCGCGTAATTCGTGTTATAGATATCGCGAAAACCGACCATCCCGACTGGCAGCGTACGCAATTCATCTGTGGAGATGAAGAAATTCGCCAATAGAAACTCATTCCAATTTCCAATGAAGTTGATAATAAATACGGTTACCAATGCCGGGATTGTAATGGGTATAATTATTTTAGTGAAAATCCCCTTTGCACTCAATCCATCCATGACAGAAGCTTCTTCAATTTCACTCGGAATCGATTTCATAAAAGCCGACAAAATGATAACTGTAAATGGAATTGCCCCAGCAGTGTAAGGAAGGATTAGCGCCATATGGGTACCCAATATAGGTTGACCAAATACCACCATATCTTTCAACATAATAAAAATAGGCAGCAGTAAAGCATTACCTGGAATGAGCAAGCCGATAAGAATGAATTGGTACATTCCTTTGCTCAATTTTAAATATCGCATCCGCGTAATCGCATAAGCACCCATGGACGAAAAGACGATCGTCACGATTGAGCAAAGTGTTGCGATATACAAACTATTAAAAAAGTAAACGCTGATTTTCGCATTCACCCAAGCTTCATAATAATTCTCAAAATGAAACGAAGATGGGAATCCGAATGGATTACTCGCAATCGCCTGATTATCCGATTTTACAGATGAAAAGAGGACGAACAGGAACGGGTAAAGGATCACAACTAAATAGCCTAGTAATAAAATATGGGGGATACTTTTTTTCAGCGATCTTAGTGTCATCGTCATTAGTATTCGACCCTTTCGACTCTTCTGGCAATTAAAAATTGGTACAGTACTGTAAGAATAAGCGTGAAAACGAAGATTAACACGGCAATAGAATTGCCATACCCGTATTTGACATTCGTTATTCCGTATTTAATCAAATAGGTTGCCATTACATCCGTTACCCCACCTGGACCGCCTTTAGTCATTACGATGATAATATCAGCCGCTTTCATTGCACCTGCGATGGAAAGCATAATTACAACGGAAATGATAGGCATTATAAGCGGTACCGTAATCCGAGTTGCGCGTTTAAAAGCGCTAGCCCCATCGACTATTGCAGCTTCATCTATTTCCCTCGGAATCGACATTATTGCAGCAAGAACCATAACTATGTAGAATCCCGTCCACTGCCAGGCATTGGTTATCAAGATTGAAAACATCGCCCAATTAGAGTCGGATAACCACATGACAGGCTGAAAACCAATTTTCTCCAGAATTAGATTAAATAAACCGATATCCGGTTCGTAGATGAAACTCCACAAAATTCCTATCACCGCAGTTGACATGACGGAGGGGATAAATACAGCCGTTTTATATAAACCCTTGAGTTTTTTAACGTTGCTGATCAAAAGCGAGAAAAATATAATCAGAGGAACTTGCACAAAAACTGAGAACAGAATGAAATACCCGTTATTTTTGGCGGAGTCCCAAAATTTAACGTCTGCAAACGCATGCTTAAAGTTTGCCAACCCATTAAATTGTGCTTCAGTAAGACCGTTCCATTTCGTAAAGCCTTTGAGAAACGCAGAAATCATTGGATAAATGAAAAACATAACATACAGCAAAAGGAGAGGCAGCATAAACAGTACATACGTCCATGGGTTTCTTAATGTTTTATTCATCGTTACCTCCGTGATAATCAGAAATTTGCTTCATAAATCGTTTTTTATTAAAAAAGTACCACCCACTCTGAGGAGGGTGGTACTTTTCTCTAACTTCTCTAACTTATCATAATTTAGAAATCGTCGTTATTTGCTGCATCCTGAGCTTTTTGTACACTGTCCAGCATAGCCTTAGGTGTGACTTTTCCGCCAATTAATTTTTGAATTCCTTCACTGATCGCCGTAGTTACATCAGGCTTAACCAAAGAATCGAATGCTGGGAAAGCGCCGCTTGCTTTATTGCCTACTGCAATAATTTCTTTCACTAGATCAGAAGCTTTGGCATTAGCCAATTTCTTGCTGTCTACTTTCATGGAAGGCAATACGCCGTCTGCTTCAAGTCCGCGAATTTGCATATCGTCATTGTACATGTTCTTAATAAACGATTTAACAACAGCTAATTGCGTTTTGTCTTTTTTAATTTTTGCCGAGAATCCATAACCGTTGGAGAAGCCACCGTTTACTGCTGTTTGGCTGCCTTTTCCGTTAACCACTGATCCCAATGAGAAATAACCTACTTTGTTTGTTAAATCCCCAGCTTGTTTAGGATCTGCGAATACGCTGGAAGCCCATGATCCGTCATACATCAAGATCGCTTCGCCACGAATGATTTGGTTGCGCTGTTCGGCATAATCCAAACCAAGTTCGCCTTCTTTAAAGTAGCCTTTTTTCACCCAATCTTGGTACTTGGTAAAAGCTGCTACCATTTCAGGACTATTCCATTTGGTTTTACCTGTTGAGAAACCATCCGTAAAATTAGGTCCTGCATAGCGAGCCCACAAAGTATTGGCTGTCATTAACGGTACCCATGCAGCTTTGGAAGCTTGTGCAAAAGGCGTTTTCCCGTCTTTTTTAATCGTATCAGCCAATTTCTCAAGTTCAGCTACTGTTGTTGGAACTTTCAAATTTTTGGCTTTAAAGTAATCTTTATTGTAGAAGTAACCTTCTTGGTAGCCGCCGATAGGCAAACCATATACTTTTCCACCTACTGTAAATTCGCCCAATGAAATAAATTTATCCTGTAGACCAAGTTCCTTCAGAATCGGTGTAAGATCCAACAGCCTTTCTGCTTCAACATACAACTGAGTGTCAGCTCCACCAAATAGATCGAAAATTGCAGGAGGTCTGTTAACTACCATTTCAGAACGCAATTTTTCTTTGCGGTTAACGTCTGAATCCACACCGTCTAGTTTGAATTTAATACCTGGAACATCTTTTGAAACCTTTTTCAAAACATCATTTAGGATATTGAGACGTTGTTGTTTCGCCTCGCCCAATTGGGTGTGTCTTACAACCATGGTAATTGTTTTTGTTGCTGCACCAGCCGTACCTAAGGCCGTTGTCGCCACAAGGATCGTGCTGAGTGCAGTGACTAGAAGACTTTTTTTCATAAATAGTGGACCTCCTAATAGGTTTTATGTACTACTTAAGAATAAAATTATTAGTGAATTTTGACTAGGTGTACATTTCGATTATAGAGGGAGAAAATCATCTAATAATGGAAGTCTTAGACATTTTTATGCAAAAAACCGAAAGGCTAAAAGCCGTCCGGTTCTTTGCAATCAACCCATTAGCTAGCTTTGTTAAATGCTCCCTTTAATTCGTGAATATAATCAAATCGCCGATTACAGCAGCCGTTGCAGCCGTATTGCCTGCTTTCAGTTGAATGGATATTCCATCACCCGAATCTATTGTTGTAGGAATTGTGATCGGAAATGTCGTCGATCCGTTCGAATCAGTAACAGCCCCACTAGCTCATTTTCTTAACGAGTGCCGCACTAGGGGTATATGAAATATATTGCTTAATGCATTAAAAACCTATTATTCGGAGAAACTTTTTCCATACCGAAGAAATGGGGTTTTAGATAATGACAAAAGAACAACAAGATATATTTGAACATTTAAGGCAAGCTGTAAAAGAACAAACAAGTGAAATGTTAGATTATTGGATAAAATATTCAAATGCGAACACTTGGCAGTTCTGGGTAAATTTAGCTTTATTTGTACTTCCATTAATTGCACTATATTTTCTGATTGATAAAAGGAAAGCATTGCAATTTGGTTTCTTTGGATTTAATGTCCACGTTTGGTTCACATGTATCGACGAATTCGGTACGCGTTACGGTCTTTGGGCCTATCCATACAAATTATCCCCATTTATGCCAACGAATTTCGCTTTAGACGCTTCCTTTCTCCCAGTTGCTTGCATGCTTGTTTATCAATGGACTGTGAATCACCAAAAAAATCGTTACCTATATTTGACCATCCTTGGTCTATTCATCTCATTTATTTTCAAGCCCTTTATGTCCTGGCTTGATCTGTTCAAAATATATGAATGGATGAACTATACCTATTTGCTCTGTGGTTACTTGATCATTATGTTAATCTCAATTTGGATTACTGCTTTCTTCTTACATCTTCAAAAGTCTACGACCGATCGCTCATAAACGCATAAACATTAACTTCCCAGTAAATAATAATTTAATAAAATGTCCATAGAACAGGAGTCCAGCCAATGACTGAAGAAAATAAAAATGATGATCATGATAAAGAGTTTTATGAAAATGTAGCGAAAGCAGCTAATTTTGTTAATGAGCGGCTACATGACTCCTTTGCACCTGGAGCTTTTAATACGACGGTTCCAGAATCATCAGAAGTTGATAAGGAGAAGAAAAAGTAATATTCGCCCCCTGTGAAGGGGGCTTTTTACTTGTCTCATACCCATTAACGAACAAATTACAGTTGTGTAACCGTTAGTTACGTTGTATAATCAAAAAGTGATTAAAATTAATATACATAATTAATTTTTTAGGAGTGAATAGATTGTCAGATATCTTCCATGAACGGTTTACTGAATTAATGGATAAAAAAGGCTGGAATCAAGACGTGGGAGCTCTTAAGTTCGGGGTTTCTCGTGTAAGTATCTCTAAATATATGGGCAAAGGCAAAGATAGATCATTACCTGGGTATGATCTATTAATTAAAATAGCAAATACATTTAACGTATCCGTAGATTACATGCTTGGTAGGACTGACGAACCATTTGAACTATATAAAAGTGAGAACGGTCAAAGTCTTGAAGAAGAGAAAAGTCTTTCAGATTTCATGGTTCAAGCTGAAATGATGCTGCATGAAAATGCGAATATCGAAGATGCAGTCTTAAAAAACATATTACGTTATATGAAATTTACTTTTGAAGAAAAAATGAACGAGAAGAAAAATAATATTAATACCTAACAGCTTAAAGTGAAGTGCAAATATAATTGGGATTGTGATATACTGGTAATAGATAACAATTAAGGGATTTGATCAATACTCTCTTACACAAATGCTTTGCTACCTCCATGAGCCTTACTCAATTATCGAGAGAATCTAAACAGTTTTTTACAGAATAATAAACCACTATAAAGGGGATTTGATCATGGAGGGCAAAACGATTGAGGAATTACTGAAAGAAGTCGGGGAAAATTCCCCTTTCAAAATATCTAAACACTTAGGAGTGCACGTTGAATATAAAGACATTTTGGGCGATGTAGTCGGTATGTATATACCGGGCAAGGTTAGTATTTTTTTTATTAATTCTAGTGAAGAATATGAAGTTCAGGAAAAAGTATGTTTTCAACTATTAGCGAAATTCATTGGCAACAAAGAGTTGAGTTCATGCATAACTAAACAAGATATTCTACACATGGATCGCTCACACCAGATATTAACTCGTATGAAAAACTTTATACTCAACACTAAATTTGCACCTCTGATCGTCGGTATGACAATAAATAAGTAAATAAAAAAGCGGCTCTTGTTAAAGGAGTCGCTTTTGTTGTCTTAACTAAAGTAATTCCTGTGGAATTTCTTGTCTGTGGCAAAAAATATAACATCCAGTTTTTGCTAAAGTTTTTGAAGTTCTCGTAAGATATCTGTTTGAAATTTTCGCTAGAATCTGCTTCATTCATGTTCCTCCTATTACCAGTTTATGCGATCCAGCCACTTCTCGAAGATAGGTACTGTTGTAACCGATTGAGCGAAAAGTGCGATACTTAACACTGAGGAATGAAATATAAAATCAGTGCTAACTATCAAGATTGCAATACATTTCAAAATAAAATAATTTTCTTTTTTCATCTTACTTTGTTTTATACCGCTTGGAGCGTAGATTGCTAGAAAGCCAATCGACAAGGCATTAAGTACTAGTCCATTATACCAATACTCCATAGGAGTGTATACGCAAATCGCTATTATTACAACGGAAATTACATTGCATAAAGCAGATGATCTTAAATGCATGCCTCCACTAAAATACCTAAGTACTGGAAATGCAAAAGACGCAATTAACGTGTCAAGAAAATGCCCTGTTAATGCCCCGACTACTAGCATAGAACCGATTACAATTACTGCATTTATCAATGCGATTAGAGCAAATCTTAACACCTCTATCGAAGATGACTCTGGATCGTTCCTTCGAATGCTTTGAGCAATATTATCAGCCAATCTATATACTATTGGGGTCATTGTTTTAATTTCCTCTCCTTACCGAATCTATCAACAAGGTCATGCTTATTTTGGGAAAATGAATAGATTAATACCGTAATAAATAATAGTGATACTACTGAAATAATTATTCCATTTACACTGTAAATCTTATATTGCTGAGAACTCACTTGTAAAACACTAGTAGCGATAATCAAAAGAATTGCCCAAACATAGGTAGATTTTTTCAAGAAACTTCTCCCCGAGAACCTGCTAACAACGAAAGTAAATCCTATTTTATATTTCACTAATATTAAACTTATTGCGATAAATATAATGCTGACCACCGCATGCAATGATATGAAATGTCTTATGTTTTCATCTAAGCTATCCGCCGACATTAATTTCAAACCGAAGGCAGCTGACGTGATGGACGCTTCAACAACCGCCACGCCTACTGAGACCACCACATGAATTATTGTTGAGTACAGCAGTGGATATTTCCTTAATAAAGTTAACAATAGAATGAACACCACGGATTGCGCTAAAAAGAAATAACTTGAATCTACAACGAATTTAAAATAAACATTTGTAACACCAACACATAAAGCAATCATGGCAATTTGTTTGTCATTTTCCCTAATTCTTATTTGAAATATTGCAAAAGATAAAATTACAATTGCATATGTCGATATGATCCCAACGATAAACTTTATGTATAAATCCATCACTCCTCACCATCCCTTTTCATTTTTTTTAAATCTCGTTTTTCTTTGTAGTCTATGATATCGCTCTCGATCCAAATTGGGCCGCTTGCCAATACTTGTATTGGTTCAGGAAATCCCTTCAATGCTCGAGCGCCAGGTACGGACGTTGTTTTAATTTCTAATATATCTGAAACTTCTTTAGAGCCGCACAATGGAGGAATTTCAATAGGTAGTCTCTTTCTTCCCATCTAATCAATCCTTTCATACTTTATATGAAATTATTATCATACTTTGTATGAATTTTGTCAATATAAAAATAGCATGCTTAATAAGCTGTTATAATCATATAAAGTATGATTAAATTAAACTAGTAAAAACAATTAGTGCTTTTTAGAAAGGATATCTCAATGATCAATCACATTTTAGTTTTTTTATTTTTAATCGTTGTTCGAATCTATGTATTCTTCGATACAAAAAGATTAAAAGAGGCCATTGATCCAGCTGCCAAAGAAAAAACCTACTATAAACTATTCGCCGTCTACTGGGGAACCGTCATTTGCCTCATGCTCTTTTCGGACCTTCCTCATTTCTATCCATATGAGATTTTTTTTAACATAACTTGGACGATCCTCGCCTATCTAGCAGCCATATATATTTTTATTAACCAAGTCATTCCAGTTATTCTGATTTCGTTTAGCAGCAAGTTCAGGGAAATGACATCAGCAAGCTTCGATAAAAAGTCTTATGTATTCCCTACCACTACTCGACAGCGCTACATATTCATTATAGTTCCGATTACAGTAGGCATTTGTGAAGAAATTATATTTAGGGGATTCTTGTTCCAATACTTCCAAGCTTCTCCTTACGGCTTGAGCGCCTTGTTAAGCTTACTTATATGTACGGTTATATTCGGGCTTGGACATTACCAACAAGGGTTAAGCGGCATAGTAGAAACGCTGATTCTTGGCTACCTGCTTGGATTCCTTTACCTAGTTACAGGGAGTTTGCTGCTGCCGATTATCATTCATATTCTGTATGATTTTAAGATACTTTATATTTCGCATAAGCTAAAGAACATCTAGTAAATAATACTCAGTTGTTATAGAAAAGGTAAGGAAAGGATGAAGATCATTCCATATGAAATTAATTTTGTTAAAACGAAAACGATTATCCGCCCTACTGATCGTATTATGTTTAATGATTTTGGCAGTTCTTTTGGTGGTCATGTCCAAAACGTATTACTCTGAATCCATATTCTATGTAGATCTACATAAATACAAAATGGAGGATCAGCAAGGGAAAATAATTTCCTACCGCAATGGAGAAGCACGGTCTATCGAAGTACATATCTCCGATCAGGATAGAACGATAATAATAGATGGAATGAAATACTTAATTTATAAAAATCAAGACCCAAACAACTTAAAATATGAAGTAGTTTACCCTAATGGCCATAAATATGAAGTCGTCGACCAAGCTGGACAGCTAATGAGCTATGACGAAAAGGGTGAATGGGTTCTAGAGGTATACTTGTACGCAGATAACAAAAGGATTCTCGAAAATGGGGAAGAGATTTACTTGCCTGGTTCGCTTGTTACGATTGCTTATCCAGAGTATCATTCCAAACAAGGAAGTCTTGTATTATTTGTTCTTTCAATAGTTCTATTAATCTATGGATGGTGCGGTTACCGATTTCGAAAATTTCAGAGCTTCCTATTCACTATTTCGCTACATTGGATATGGGTTCAAGACTCTGAACCAAGCGATTTTTATTATTTCATGTGCAAGGTAGGTGGCGTTATAATAATGTGTGGATCCGTCTTCCTCTTTTTAAAATCATTATAAAACTGTGTCTTTGGATGATGAAACCATTTCAGGCTGAATAACCGATGCTTAGGCAGATCGGTTTATTTTGGTGTCACCTTCTATTCCTATTTTTCATAAATTGAATTAGCCAGGTTATTGTGCGCACTTAGCTATTCAAAATAAATGGGAGTTGATTGATGATGTTTAAGTTATTAGGAATTGTCATAGGTGGAGCAATTGAAGGAATCCTTGATTATCTGGAGTCGCTTTTATAATTAAGCAGAATTGGAACATCCGCTTATTAATTTCAAAAACTCTACGACTTAGTTACCTCAAGCTGTCATACACTTAAATATCATTTATTACGAGGTGTGACTATGAAGAAAATAGACGAAAACTTAATGCATGTGATTGGACTCATTATTTTATTCTCTTCCATTATGATTGCAATATTAGTAACGAGCTACCTTACTACGCACTAATTAAACCGCGGATAAAGATTTCCTTTCCAGTAAATACTAATTGAATAAATAAACCCTGTGGAAAAGGAGATCTGCCCATGACTGAAGATAATGAATTTAACGATACTGAAAAAGAGTTTTACAAAAATGTATCCAAGGTTGCCAGTATTGTTAATGACCGCTTGCATGGCTCAATTGCTTCTGGAGGGTTAAATGAAACTGTTGAGGAAGCTCCAGAAGAAACAGTGAGCAATCAAATACCTCTAGACCAAGATGATAATTATTTCCCCCTGTGAAGGGGGATATTGTTTGTGGATTCTAACCTCTGCCTCAATCATTACTATGAATAGTCGGAACCATTAATCCTGAAACATTAGCCACATTTGGAGTGGGTGTCCCCCCAGAACTGCTATCTCCTGCAATAACTAAGGTTCCGTCACTCTTTAATCCAAGAGTATAGTACCAGCTTGCATCAATGGCGACGATGTCCGTCCAATCTGCTGTGTTACCTTGTCCATATGAGTTGTCTCCCGTTGCTATAACCGTACCGTCCTTTTTTAAACCTACACTATGATGTCCACTAGTGGCAATCGCAATGATTTCTGTCCAACCTTCAACATTACACTCGCCAAATCTGTTCTCACCAGCAGCAATAACCGTACCATCTTTTTTTAAGCCAATTGTATTGGTATCCGTAGAGATCGCCACAACGTCTTTCCAATTACTTACTTCATCTCGCTCCATACGCTCGCCAGTCGCAACAACTGAACCGTCTGCCAATAATCCAACAACAAAACTTCCTCTGGCTGTTACTGCTACGATATTTTTCCAGGCTTTAACAACCGCAATTTCTTTATAATCCCATAGTAATCCTACTTGTTGCACCGTGCCATTCTCTAATAAAGCAATTACTCCACTAGGATAATAGGATTGAAAAGCGGAAACATGTTCTAACTTTGGCATTTCGTTAATAACGTTAATCATTCCCCCTGCCGAAGCTAGAGTCGATGACTCAAAATCTTCCACTTTAACTGGGGAAGTTGTCGCGATCTTCCCCTTCTCATCTAAGCCTTCTATATACTCACCTCGTGTGGATAATGTCTTAAAATCCTTCCAGCTATCCGAGCTTGCTGAATCTTCATTTCCACCTTTATGGGTTACTGTTCCGTCACTTTTTATAGCTGCAATTAAGAAGCCTCCTGCCCCAATATAGTCGCCATTCACGATATATCTCAGCTTAGAAACCATTTCTCTTGATTCCTTGTAATCTCCTAAATCTGATAAATTACCAATAGCCTCGGGAAAGCTTTTTTTATCTATGGATTGTAAGGCTGATTGGTAAGCTTTCTCTTCTTGACTGATAGGCTGACAGCCCATTAACAACGTAACAACTAAAGCCACCGCTAAAACACCATATTTTTTCATTTTGCCCCCAAGTTGTTAGATCATTACCATTTAAAATCAGTTGGAATTACGCCTTTATTAGATTCAGTATTTTAAAAATCTGATCGACTTTTCCGGTTTTGGTTGTCATAGGTACGTGTAAGTAAAGCGTTCGTAAATTGAGCTGCTTTTTGGACAGTCTCATCAGCGTCATCCATTAATGGAGCGACTAGCTTAGCTAATTCCTCGCGATTGTCTTTAGTTAAAGCTTCCATTATTTTATCAACACAGTACAAGCGTATTTGAGGATTCGCAAATCTCAGACCAGCCTTCAAATTATCTAATGAGATAGCTTCATGATTAATCATTAATGAAGGATCCTGCAAAATCGTTGTCGTTTCTGCCATACTGTCCCAAAAGGTGTTAGAGGGTTCAGACGTTAACGGTACTTCCCTGACGGTTCCTTTGACTGTATTTACGATAAATTTCCGAACAATCTCCTCGTTTTGATCCCATGCATTGACAACTTCCAAATACTCACCCGATAACAAATCTTCATGCCATTCCACACCTGGTTCAAGCTTCATTATGTATGTATTGCAATTCCCACAGTTTCGCTTCGCCAGCTCTAGAGGTTCCGCTAGGGTCACAAACTGATAGGGATCCTTAATAAAAGTTCGTTGCCTGCTAAAGATTTCCTTAGCTTTCTCAGGACCCGTACTCACTGTCAAATCAACTACAATTTGATCTTGCTGCAAGCGTATTGTTCCTTTTCCTTCAAAACCACTTTGTTCTTCGTTTATCACAAATTCTCCAAAACCTGCCTGATTCAATTTAACTCTTGTAACTGCATCTACTATTCTTATCATTTTTATACCATCATAAAATGTTAAATACACATCAATATCATCCGTTTTGGTTAAGTCGTCCGAAACTTGCGGAAAATCAATATCAATTTCGGTATGACAAAACATGCATTGTTTATAATTATATTCGCGATCAATCCATGCTCCCTTGTAGACTTCATATAATGGCTTATCAGACAGCACCGACGGAATAGGTGAAGTGGAAACGGCAGAAGCTTGCGGAGTTGATACAGTAGGTGTCACGGTCGAGATTACAGCTGGTATAACGCTAGCCACTATTTCTTTATTATTGCTGCATGCGGTTAACAATATAAATAGGATGGAAAATATATAGCCAAGCTTTATCGGTTTACTCTTCTGCATTAAATTACTCTCCAATCTGCATACGCTCGAAACATAAATCTAATTAATGCAGAGGGTTAATCTTAGGCATGGACATTAAAACATTCTGCGCAAGAATTTTTGCTGATCCTAAGCTTTTTGCTTGGGTAATCGCGATTAGAGTTTCGTGTAAGAATTCAACATGTCTAATAATGGCTTCCGCACGTTCGCTAATGCTTTCACCTCTTAACTCCATAGCATCAACTCGCTTATTAAGTGCATCGATTAATTTCAATAATTCCTCTTCATCTACTCCCATATTTCCACCTCAGCTCCTTTTTCTTCCATTGTACCAAACAATTCAAAGATGAGACAAGCTTAATGAGAGGCAACTTGTAAATGGCAGTTGGTATCCAGTATGGCTCCATTTAAACCATGACTAACAGCATTGTCGGATCATTTCCGCTTTTCAATGTAGTTTAACAAAGTGAGTATGAATAACCCAAATGCAAACATGATAGAAATAGCCTGAAACGTTTCCATTAATAGAATCCCCCTTTCATAAAAAGAAGATTTCTACCATTTTACAAGTTGTCCTTATAGATTAAGCCTAATTGGCTAATTATGGAAGTGTATTAGGAACTGTATTTCCCCCCATTTCTAAATCAAAATACCTACAAGATTTGCACATTTTCTCGCCATAAATTGACACTTAAAATTTAATACACATTTACAATTTAAAGATCATAATATCCATACAAATTATGGTTTGACAATGATAATGATAATTGTTATCATTTACTCTGGGATTGGGAGATAACCCTAAGTAAGGTTACTTCCAAAAAAATATACTATCCTCAAGGGGGAACTGCTGTGTTATTATTCAAAAGCAAGAAATCTTTATCATTAATTATTAGTTTGATTATGGTTTTATTAGTCCTTTCAGCTTGTGGTACCAAAGAAGCTAAGGATGAAGCAAGCACGCCACCTTCTATTGCAGCAACGCCTGCGGAAACTAAAGCACCAGAAGCTACACCTATTGCAACAGTTGTTCCTACTGTACTAACGGTTAAGGATGCACTAGGGAATGAAGTTAAGATCCCAGCTAATCCACAACGCATTATTGCCTCATATCTGGAAGATCCACTTGTCGCACTTGGAGTTAAACCAGTAGCACAATGGTCCGTACCTAATGGCATTCAAGATTATTTACAAAAAGACCTTGCCGGAATTCCTAACATTTCATATGATCTTCCTTTCGAAGCAGTAACTAGCTTTAACCCGGATTTACTAATAATTGCTTCGAATAGTGAAGTTAAAGACGGTAAATATGAGCAATATAATAAAATAGCACCCACTTACGTGCTTGGTGATGATATCAATAAAGATTGGCGTCAAGCTTTACTAAAAATCGGTGAGATCTTAAATAAAAGTGCAGATGCACAAAAAGCACTTGATACTTACGAAGCAAAAGCAAAAGAAGCTAAAGAAAAGCTTACGCAATCTATTGGCACACAATCTGCTGCAGCAATCTGGCTTGTTCAAAAAAACTTCTATATCGTGAGCGAGAATCTATCAAGCGGTTCTGTATTGTATAAAGATATGGGCTTAGCTGCTCCAGATGTTGTGAAAGAAGTTTCAAAAACAGGAACCGGAAATTGGTTGCCAATCTCAATGGAGAAACTAGCTGATATGAATGTAGATCATTTATTCTTAATTAATAGTGATAAAGAGACAGGCTCCGAAGCACTTAAAGACGCTGTGTGGAAGAACATTCCGGCAGTAAAAAATGGCCATGTTTATGAATTTGACAGTAAACACAGCTGGTTATATGGTGGTGTCATTGCCAACTCTCAAGTTATCGATGACGTGCTTACAAGCTTGGTTAAATAATAATCCTACTTAAAAAATAACGAAACCTGCGATGATCATTCATCATAGGTTTCGTTTTCGTTTATTAACCACCCTCTATTAACCCTCGAATCTCGGCTAGGAATGTCTCCTTGTTAAACATTCCTTTTTGGACAATCTCTTTAACATAACCGTTTAATTTCAATCGTTCATCTGCCGTAACTGATTTTGCTGTAACAACGACAATAGGAATCGAGGTCCAGGCTTGTTTTTTTTGAAGCTCTAGAATGAACTGAAACCCATCCATCTCAGGCATCATTAAATCTAACAAAATTAACTTTGGAACTTTATTTTCTATACTTGCCAAAGCTGAACGACCATTATTAGCTTCAGTTACAGAATAACCTTCTTTTTGTAATAAACGAGTCATCATTTCGCTAGTTATTTTATCATCTTCTATAACTAAGACTGTATGCTCAGAACGGTTAAACATATACTTATCCATTACTTCGATAAGTCTATCGCGGTTTATGGGTTTTGTAATAAATTCGGCAGCTCCCAGAGTATAGCCCAAATACTTGTCGTTTGTTAACGATAAAATAATAACTGGAATATTCTCGAGCTCCGGATCGCTTTTCATCGCAGATAAAACACTCCAACCATCCATGCTTGGCATAAGTATATCTAAGCAGATTACTTTTGGGCGAAGCTTTTTAGCTAAACGCAGTCCTTCCTGTCCGCTATCTGCAAATGCCATCGACCATCCTTCTTTTGCAAGGTAGCGCTGCATCAGCTGTTGATTGGAAAGCTCATCATCGATAAATAGAATGCTTACTGACGTCATATCTTCTATATCATATCCTTGTTCAGATAAATCGCCATTAACAGTTGAATTCTGCAGAATAGGGTCTTTGGGAAGCCAGCATGTAAAGATACTGCCTTGATTCATTTCACTTTCAATCTGGATGCTTCCGTTCATCATTTCAGAAAAACGTTTGCTTATCGCAAGACCAAGACCTGTACCTCCGAACTTGCGAGTCATAGATGAATCTGCTTGAGTAAATGGTTGAAATAATCTATCCATTTGCTCTGAAGTCATGCCAATACCTGTATCCTTAACTCTAAAGCTATAACCATCCACTTGGTCTCTTTGATCACTATACACATCGAAAGTAATCATGCCGTTTTTCGTAAACTTACTTGCATTGCTAAGTAAATTGATTAGTATTTGTCTAAGTTTAGTAGTATCAATGGCAATCCTGCCATCTACACATTGAGTTTCAAGTAAATTTCCATTCAGCTTAACAAGCGGCTTAACTGTAGTCAGAACATCCTGAATCAAATCAAGTACATTATTTTCCTCATAATAGATATCCATTTTACCTGCTTCAATTTTCGAGATATCCAAGATATCATTTATTAACGAAAGCAAATGCTTGCCTGATTTATTTATTCTTAGTAGATCATCTGCAATGGATTGTTGATGAATTTCCTCTGCTTCTTCTATAAGCATTTCACTATACCCGATTATTGCATTCAAGGGCGTCCTTAATTCATGACTCATATTGGCTAGGAATTGACTCTTAATTAAATTAGCTTCAATAGCCTCATCATGAGCCCTCTCTAATTCTGATGTGCGTTCATTTACCTTCTCTTCCAAATGCTCATTTAACTGACGAAGATCCTGGTTGATATAGTAAATTTCACGTGTTTTCAGCTCGGTAATTCTTTCTGCTTCTTTGCGGGCTGTCTTCTCACGTTCCAGTTGTCTGCGTAAAAGCTCGATTTCACTCATTAGCTCAGCTCCGTTTCGTTAGAGTAAATCGGGCCGCTGTGCCAGAGGAATCCAATAATGCTTCTCTAAGGATATCAATCTGTTCACCATAATGCCCAACTGCACCTAGAATCAAGCCCTCAGCAAGATCGGCAAAAGGACGGGAAGAACGATAGATCATCACAAACTTCTCGGAATCGGAAGTATCATACTCAAAGCCAGGTAATTCCGCATCCGGATACAGCTTACGTACTTCAACGTGAATGTAGCTGTCTACTTTACTTAGAAAATCGAATAAATTCGGGTTTGTTTGTACAAATTGAGGATACAATTCAATCAATTGTCCGAATAAATACTCACCAAAAACACGAACCAAATCGGATACGGGAATCCCCGTTCTTTCGCTGAGTTGAACGACCAGCTTTAATATTTCCCCATGATCATAAGTGCCAACTGATGTATAGCTTCCTCCGGAAGGAAGATCAGAATCATTAATAATTTGGTCTACAATTGCTAAAGAAAATTTCTGCTCTACCATTTCAATAAAGGTTGTAAATACAATTCCTTTCATATATAGCATCCTCTTTCTCATTTAAGCGTTTTTTTATAGAAGAAGTATTGTATTCTTGATCAGCATTAAACTAAAGTAAAT
Source organism: Paenibacillus psychroresistens (assembly GCF_009728935.1). GTDB lineage: Bacteria > Bacillota > Bacilli > Paenibacillales > NBRC-103111 > Paenibacillus_AC > Paenibacillus_AC psychroresistens. The sequence continues at coordinate 4,162,082 of NZ_CP034235.1, forward strand.
TATACTATATTTCACCATTTTCCGCCCTGCTAATTTCTAATTTTTCTCTTTAGTTCATAGAAACCATTTGAGCTAAAGTTGTGTTACAATAGGAATAATTTAGGCTTATCTTGTCGATTGTTGTGGATGATACATAGAGGGGGTTTTCATATTGGAGCTGTTGAAGCAAAAAATTGTGCATGAGGGTATTGTTTTAAATAATAATGTATTAAAGGTTGACTCCTTTCTAAATCACCAAATTGATCCTAAATTAATGCTTGAAATCGGAAAATATTTTGCTGAATTATATCGTGAAGCGGGTATTACCAAGATTCTGACCATTGAATCCTCTGGGATTGCGCCTGCCGTATTTACTGCCTTGCAGCTTGATGTAACTGTTGTTTTTGCCCGAAAGCGTAAATCCTTAACTCTGCAAACAGACTTATATACCGAAACAGTCCACTCTTTCACCAAAAAAGAAACCAATGAAGTTTCAGTCTCGCAAAAATTTCTTAACTCCAATGACCGCATTCTCATCATCGATGATTTTCTTGCGAATGGAGATGCTGCACTAGCGATGGCTCGTATTGTTGAACAAGCCCAAGCAACGGTTGCTGGAATTGGGATTGTGATTGAGAAAACGTTTCAGCCTGGATTTAGTAGGCTTAAAGAGCTTGGCTATCGTGTTGATTCCTTAGCACGTATTGCTTCACTTGAGAATGGGCAGGTTTATTTTGCCCCTAATTTACCATGATTCGGGTTGGATTATCTGGATTTGGTGATCATGAGGAGCTGTATGGCAATGGAGTTAGGGCTTCAGAGAGGCTGAAGGCTTACAGCGCTTATTTCGGAGTCGTAGAATTGGATAACTCATTCTATGCCGTTCAACCAGTTAGAAACTACCTTAAATGGCTCAGTGAAACCCCTCATGGCTTTCAATTTGTGATTAAGGCTTATCAAGGAATGACAGGCCACTTAAGAGGCGAGAAAAATTACTTTGATTCGGATGAAGCGATGTTTGCAGCCTTTCATACTTCCATTCAACCAGTAATAGAGGAACAGAGATTAAGCATGGTGCTTTTTCAATATCCGCCTTGGTTTGAATGCAATCAGAAAAATGTCGCTATTCTGCGAAAAACACGCGAACGAATGGGTGATGTTCCTTGTGCTGTCGAGTTTCGCAATCAAACTTGGTACACTCCCGAAACGCGAGAGAAGACATTAGCTTTTCTAAGCAAGCAACAATGGATTCATACGATTGCAGATGAACCCCAAGCAGGAATGGGTTCCATTCCTATCGTGCTGGGCGTCACTACTCCCGATAAAACGTTAATTCGTTTGCATGGGCGAAATGTAAGTGGTTGGCACAAAAGCAGTGACCCTGATTGGCGTAAGCTGCGATATCTATATAGATACAACATGATAGAATTAAGCGAATGGCGGGATAGATTGCGTGAGTTAGAGAAATCTTGCGAAACATTATATGTAATGTTCAATAATAACTCTGGCGGAGATGCAGCAGATAATGCCAAACAACTGATTAGCTTGCTTGGGGAAGGAGATCAGGGTTTAGCGCCAAGACAGCTGGATTTGTTTGAATGAGCAAATCCTTAACCTGAACCCCCCTTCCCCTTTTTGATCATGGCTATTATATCCTCGGAGCTCAGGCTAAGCTTATTCGCTTCATCTAAAAGCTTGAGCACAAATTCGTTATAAAATCCTTCTTGCCGTTTATTCATAATGCTTGTTTTGGCACCTTGGGCTACGAACATGCCCAAGCCTCTTTTTTTATACAAAACACCTGTATCAACCAGCAAATTAATGCCTTTAACTGCCGTAGCAGGGTTTATTTGAAAAGCCTTAGCAATTTGAGTTGTCGAAATGACCTGCTCCTCCTCCTGATAGGCCCCACTTAGGATATCATCTTCAATCATTTCGGCAATCTGCTGAAAAATAGGCTGCCCTTCATCAAAGCTTACTCTCATTCTGCTACCCGCTTCTTTTATGTAATCAATTTAAAAATTAATTAACTATTTTTTTCGCTTCAGTAAATCATCCGTCCAGCCTTTTTTACGTAAAAATAAGTAGACCATACTCATGAATAGGATAATCCATACTAAAGACAAGCCATATCCCCATTCCCAATCCAGCTCAGGCATATGCTTGAAATTCATCCCCCATATAGCACCAAATGCTGAAACCGGAATAAAAACGACTGTAAACACAGTCAAAGCTCTAACGATTTCATTTCCACGATAATTGGTTAAATTATCTTCAATAGACAGCAAGGTGTCCATCTCATCCTCATAATACTTCTGTAAAGTAAGAATTCTCTCAAGTCGCAGCAATGCTCTTTGATAATCAACATTTGATTCTAGTTTATCCATAAATGCTTCTTTAGCAGCTAATAGAGTATCTTGGATCGGAAGGGTTAAGGCAGTCCAATGCAGCAATAAATACCGCAGGTTTATGATATTATCTAACATTTCTCCACCGTTGCGTCCTTTTTTGCGCTCTTCCTGAAGCTTCCGTAGAGACTCCTCGAATTCATCGATTCCCTCTAAGAATGAATTTAATATCTCCCCAATCAGAATAAAAAGCGCGTCTTGGGCTGTTGTACAGGCATTTAATTTATCCATTAAATCCTGCTCGTTTGTACGTTGGTAGATACTAAAGTCAAAATGGCTTGTTACTAGATAACCTTCTGTCACATAATAATGCAGGAATGATTTCGTTTTCTCTTGGTTGGGATCATGATAATAAAGTAAAGAACCGAATAAAGCGTGGTCCTCCCCTTGGTTCCTGACTCCGGTATAATCCGTTGTACGTTTATCGCATTTCTCTAGCCAATCTTTAAATTGCCAATTATCCGCACAATCCACTTTTATATCATGCTTATCTTGAGGATCAAATTGCTGCCAATTCCATCCGTTGCTATTGTTTAAATGAATAGACGCCACAACCATTCCTCCTTAAAGTTTTCTTTAGAAAACTCACTTCGTAAGCATAATCTGAAGCCTTCGTATTATCTTACTATTAATTCCACATCTAAACCACATTAAACTTATTTCTAACAAAAAAAAGCTTTCAGAACATTTCGTTCCAAAAGCTCAGGCTTATTCGGTTATATCACTAATTTACCCCTTTACTGAACCAGCTGTTATCCCCTCAATAAACTTACGTTGGAAAATAATATAAATCACAATAATCGGGACGATTGCAATCGAGACTCCTGCAGCAATTAAAGATTGATTCGACGTATATTCCCCAAAAAAGTACATCATTCCAAGCGGAAGCGTGCGAAAAGCATCATCATAAACAAAGAGTAAGGGCAATAAGAAATCGTTCCAAGACCACATAAATTCAAACACAAGCAATGAAGTCAACGCCGGCATGGTCAAAGGAAGCATAATATAAAGATAAGCAGTAAAATTATTAGCTCCATCTATCTTAGAAGCCTCCATAAGTTCATCCGGTAAATCCTTGAAAAAAGAGCGCATCATAAAAATGGCAAACGGCATAGCTAACCCAAAATTCGGCAAAATTAAAGCCCAATACGAATTGATTAAATCCAAACGCTGCATTGTATAATACAGTGGAATAATCATCGCTTGGATCGGTACCATCATTCCAAACAAAAAGAAGAAAAACAAGAAATCTCTACCGGGAAACTTAAGCTTTCCAAAACCAAAGCCAGCTAAAGATGCTAATATCAGAATAAAAAATACCCGCGGCACAGCAACAATTACACTATTCACAAAATATTGACCCATTTTACCAACCGTCCAGGCTTCGGAGAAATTGGAAAATGTAATATGCTTCGGGAAGGCGAACAAGTTCGCGTTTAATTCATTAGCTGGCTTGAGTGCGGCCAAAACAATCCAGACAATCGGCATTACAGAAATAAGTAAGAATAAGACTAGGATGAAATAAATGAGCGTCTTTTTAAGATAAGCAGACGAGTTTTTATGTGCTGTTGGTCGACTGGCAGCCGAATCATGCATAGATAATCTCCTTTCTTATTAATCATTTCGTTCAGAAAAACGCATATATACAATCGAACAGGTTGCAATTATCAAAGCTAGTGCAATCGAAATTGCCGCTCCGAAACCAACCTCATTAGACCGAAAGGCGCTATCAAACATATAGGTTGAAATAACCTCAGAGGAATGGTATGGTCCACCTTTTGTCATTAAATAAATAATATCAAATACTTTAAAGGATCCAATCAACGAATTTAAAACTAATAAAGTTATCGTATTCTTCAGTAAGGGTATAGTCACTTGCACAAAGGTTTGAATGACCGTTGCCCCTTCTAGCTTAGCAACCTCATAATAGCTCTTATCAATCCCCTGCATGGCCGCCATAAAGATTACCATACAAAACCCGTAATAGGTCCAGCTTCCGGCAGTTGCTAAGGCAGGCATGACCGTATGTTCATTACCGAGCCAATCCAAGGCTAAGCTGCCTAAACCGATTTTATCGAGGATCGTATTAACAATTCCAAAGCTTGGGTGCAGCATCCAGTTCCAAACTATACCAACAGCGATCAACGAAACGATCGTCGGCATAAAATAAGTTACTCTGAAAATCAATGCTCCCTTAATCCCATTAGAACGCACAAGGAGCGCAAGTATTAAGCCTAAAAAAATCGGGATAGTCACTGTCCAAGCAATCCAGAAAAGATTATGACCCAATGCCTTCCAGAATATAGGATCTTGAAGCAAACGAGCATAATTGTCAAACCCGACAAAATTCATCACTGGACTGGCCCCATCCCATTCAAACAAACTGAATTGTGCAGTTTGGATAATAGGAATAATTAAAAATACAACATAGAAAACCAAAGCAGGTAAAATAAAAAACAGAGCTTTAAATGGTTTTATTCGGGAAAGAATGTTCATATTTGCACCTCCTGCAGCTTTATTAAAAAACATAGGGATAGGGCATATCGCCCTATCTCCATGTAACCATTCTTTAATAATTTCCTTTAGCCTTCTCTTCTTCAAATACCTTTTGCTTATCCTTGACGACATCTGCTCCCGTCTTCTTTCCTGCGATTAGTTCCTGTAAATCATTCATCGTAATATCATTTACCTTCTGCGGCATCAATACATCGATATTGTAGGAAAGTCCAGCAGGCGTTTGGGATAAGCTAACGACTTCTTTAAATAATGAGTTAGCATTGATCGTACTTACGTCAATGGGTACTGGCGGAATTACGCTTGCCTCATACCAAATTTTTGCTGTTTCTGTAGAGAACATGTAATCAAGGAATTTAACTGTTTCATTAGGATTTTTGGTATCTGCTGATACAGCGAATGTACCGCCAATCCCGCCTGGTGCCATTAACGGTAACTCAGGCTTAACGGAAGGGAGCAAGAAGAATCCAACATCTTCCTTCAAATTCTCAACCATCCCCGAAACCATCCAGGTACCTGTCATTCTCATTGCTGCTTTGCCTGAGAAAAATTCTTTATTGCCATCATCATAAGAAATAGCCAATGGACTTTTTGTTGTATATCCATCCGTAATTAATTTCTTAAAAGTATCTAATGCCTCTGCAAAAATCGGTTGATCAAAGCTTTTTCCACCATTCAAAACCGTCTCAATTTCTTTTTTACCAACTACTGCCGTATAGAATATACTTTCCAAATGGAAGGCAGGCCATTGATCTCTATCATCCAAAGCAATAGCTGTGATTCCTTTATCTTTTGCGGCTTTACAGATAGCTAGAAATTCTTCATAAGTTTTTGGAATGCTAACTCCCAATTCAGTAAAGATTTTTTTATTATAGTAAACACCAAGCATTTCAACCTGAGTCCCAACCCCATAAATCTTACTGTTAAAGGTATTGCGTTCCTGAATCCACGATGGGAAACGTTTATTCCAGCCTAAGCTCTCTGATTGAGCTGTTAGATCCAATAGTAAATTAGCTTTAGCTAATACGCCTAGATAACCAGGGCCTGCATCATAAGCAAAAAGATCAGGACCTTCCTTGCTTACCAAAGCTGGCTTAATTAATTTCCGCTGATCATCTGCTTTCATGGATGATCGCTTGATTTTGATTAATCCATTTTGTTTCTCGAAGCTTGCAATGATCTCATCCATAGCTTTAGATTGTGTTGGATCCGTATAATTATCCCAAAAGCTGATGGTGACTGGCTTATCGTTTTTTACTGCTGTTGAAGCAGCTGGTGTTGCTGCAGCCCCATCTTTGATAGGTGCTTTAGTCGAACAGGCCGTTAACATTAAACTGCTGGTAAGTAGAATAGCAAAGCTAGCACTAAGTATTTTTTTCATTTTAATCTCTCCCCGTTTTTATGATTCATGATTAGTTTAAGCTTTGACGTAAGAAATGTAAGGTTTCTTGCAGCAGCTCTCTCCTCTCTTCACCAATTCTGCATTCCATTGCTAAATACCCTTTATAATCAAGGCTTTTCAATGTTTGAAAAGGCGTCCGAAAATCGAGCTGAGCTTTACCAGGAAGCTGACGATTGTTATCCGCAAGGTGAAAGTAGCCTAAGCTATTGAAATCGTTTGCAATGGTCTCGGCAATATTAGATTCTTCAATGTTCATATGGAAAAAGTCACCCAGAACTTTGAGGCTTGTGCTATTCACTTCTTTAATGAGTGCGGCAGCTTGAGCTACCGTATTCAGCATGTGATCCTCATAGCGATTCAAAGGCTCGAGAATTAGCTGAACCTGGAGCTTTTCAGCACTCTCGGCAATGCGGTTAAGTGAATCCAATAAAGCAATGCGATCATCAGCTTCATTTCGCGGTAAAACTAGATGGGGCAATGACTTAGAGAACATTCCGTAAGCTGCAGGAGCTATAATTCCTTGAGCTCCTAGTAGAGCAGCATTTTTTAGCGAGCTTTGAATATCTGCTACTGCTTCTAATCGCTTCACTTCATCAAAATGTCCAATCCAATTCCGATATCCTCCGCAAATTGCGGTTAAAGGTATGCCTGTTGAATCTATTGCCGTACGAAGCTCGTCCGTCAGCTTATCATCCAAACGCTGCTGAAATAGATTCAATTCCACCCCATCATAACCAATGTCCTTAGCCATTTGAAAAACAGCCTGTTGATTAGTTAATCCTGTTAATTTATCCTGTATGACAAACTTCATGCTAGCAACCACCTTCATCTGTTTTTGTCGCTTATGATTTTGAGAAATAACCGTTTATTTTATTTTTATTAATTTCTCGATAATGAGAGGGAGATGTGCCGACATACAATTTGAATAAACGTGTAAAATTCGGAATCCCAATAAAGCCTAAAGATTGAGCAATTTCAGTTATCGACAACTGAGTCGTTTTCAATAGGGTTTTAGCTTTATGAATTTTCATTTCACGTTGGACTTGAATGGGTGATCGGCCATATAGTTCCTTAAATCGATTGCTAATATAAGTCGGATGCATATTTAATTCTTTAGCAAAATGAGCCAAGGTGAAATCCTGTTCAGGATTCTGGATGATTCTTGCTAATATTTCTAGAAAACTGCGTGATTGAATTTTCATGACCATATCTTGATCCATCCGAATGGCGCTTTCCAATACAAGGTAAATCAATTCCAAAGCTTTGGCTTTCCGCAATATTGTTCGAGGCAAAAATCCCGTTTGTTGCTTAAGCTCATTATATTGCATGAACACTTTCTCAAATTCAACGGAATCGCGCAGCTTGAAGGTAATCGGAATTTGAAAAAGCTTGAGTACATCAATTACACCGGCAATTTCGAATGTAAAATGAGACCAGAGGAACACGGATTCATCTGCGTTTTCCTTGAAATGATCATGAGGGACATTGGGTGGAATCAGAATAACGGTTCCAGGAACAATTGCATAAATCTCGTCCCCAATTCTTAATTTCGCATTCCCTTTTTTATGGTACGACATTACATAACAAGGGCGAACACGATTATAGGTTTTCATTTCATGACGGGTGTTTATATCAAACTCAATAATATTGAGGACTGCATTTTGCAATAAGAGATCTAAATCCATCACATCATCATTCACCTATAATCCCCCTCTACGCATCCTTTAACCTAATGAGCTTAATCAGTAAAGGCTATCCCAAGCTTAACGCTTTTTTCAGGCGCTCGATCTACATATAATTCATATCCATCCGCTGCTTCAGCAAAAGGAATGACTGGATCTACGATTTCTTCACAATTAATTTGATTGGTTTCCAATAGCCGCCAGCAAGCTTCTTGAATTCGTTTCCAGCTCCAGCGTGGATAATCTGGATTCGGTTCACTGCTAGCCCGAGAGAAGATAATCTTGGCATTATTAAAATGTGCTTCTCTGCCTAAATTTAATCCCCCAGTAAAAGGCCTTCCCCAGCCAACAAATGCGATTGTACCACCATATGCCAGCCCTCGCAAACAGCCTTGAAGTGCAAACTCATTAGCACTCGTTTCAATAATGACATCAACGCCTAATTTATTCGTTGCTTTTTTCAGCTCCAAGCCTATATCCTGTACCAACGGATCAAAGGCTTCATCCGCTCCAGCTCTTAGCGCTGCTTCTCTGCGTTTAGCAATTGGATCGATAACCGCAACGTAGCTTGCACCCGCCAATTTAGCCATCTGAGCTGCTATTGCACCAATAGCTCCCAAGCCGGAAATCGCAACTCGATCACCTACACGGATATGACCATCACGAATACCGCCTAAAGCAAACTGTGCAGGATCAAAGCAAAGTGCATTCTTCCATAACATACTCTCCGGCATTTTCATTAACCTGGAAGCATTAACGGTCTGAACGACATGAGATTCACGTATGCCGCCATATCCACATAGACGCTCGCCAATTGCATACCCTTGAATATCTGCTCCCAATTCAATGATCCTGCCGACCCATTGATTGCCAATATTCCAGCGTCCAAATGGACTACTTATTGCTGCTTCTTCAAGGTTTCTTGGCATAAAGCTTTGCCATTCAGAATCATATACATCCTCTGTATGATCCTTCTCTCCGCGAAAATCCGCTATCTCTGAGCCGTGCTTCGGAGATGCAAATTCCACTTTGACTCTAACTTGACCCGCTCCTAAAAGTGCTTCCTCATAATCCAATAGCTCTGTTTTTCGTGGTGCTGTTGCAACAAGTTGTTTTGGCATTATTAATCCTCCATATTACGTAATCACTAAGGTGTATTATCATCAGTTATCAAAAAAATTTTTATTTGTTACGCGCTTACATCTTTATTATAAACCGATTTTTTTAAAATTATATGATCCATATAAATTGATATTTGTCACTAATACAGGTTTAATGGTTCCGTTTTCCCGAATATAAGTTTTGATCCTTTTGGTGAGTATGCCCAACGTGCCGCATTGGCTATCACTTTCATTATTTGTCCATTATGATAAGTCGGGTATGTTTCATGTCCTGGCCGAAAATAAAAGATTTTGCCTTTACCGCGTGTATAGGTGCATCCGCTGCGAAATACTTCCCCGCCTGCAAACCAACTAAGAAATACAATGCTCTCTGGCTCAGGGATATCAAAAAACTCTCCATACATTTCCTCTTGCTCGAGTTCTATATATTCCGTAATGCCCTCCGCAATTGGATGGCTTGGATTAGTAACCCATAAGCGTTCCATTTCTCCAGCTTGCCGCCATTTCAAGTCACAAGAGGTACCCATTAATTTTTTGAATATTTTTGAAAAATGTCCCGAATGCAGCACAATCAATCCCATTCCATTTAACACACGTTGATATACTTTTTCAATAATAGCATCTTGTACTTCATCATGAGCTTTATGCCCCCACCATATGAGTACATCTGTTTTGTCTAATAATTCATCTGTCAGCCCATGCTCATCTTCATCTAATGTAGCTGTTCCAACAATCATATTTTCTTTTCGCAAGTATTCCGCTATTACGTTATGAATACCCTCTGGATAAATTCGAGCTACATCCTGATTGATTTTTTCATGGCGATATTCATTCCATACTACAATGTTCATCTGTTTCTCTCCTTTAATTGAGCTAATGTTATATCTACAGCTTTTAATAAATCGCTTTCTTTTATTGTAGGCTTGAGGTGTTAAATTATATATGACTCTAATAAATTGTTATTTGTCCTTAATACAGGTTTAAAGATTTGCTTGCAATATTTCGTGATAATGATTATCATTTTCATATCTTATATTTTTTTTGGAGGCACTCATATGGAAGAAACTATGGATTTAGCAATATTGGAAGCATTTTTTCATATTTCCCCTACTGGAATGAAGGATCCAGTTCTATCGATACCCGCAATTGACCTGCTTAATAAAAGCCAGATGGATGCTATCGTTCGTCTAGGTATGGAGCTGTATAAAGGTAAAGGCTTGGATGTTGGAGCCTCATTTATCGGCAAATCCTTTTTTAATCTATGTGCCAGCCTTCAAATCGTCTTAGCGACTAATAATCGCTTTCTTGATTTGAGCCTTGAAAATTTAACCTTTGAGATTGAAAGCCATGGAGATCATGCCCATACTGGTTTTAAAATTAATCAGCTTCGTTGGAAGGAAGTTCCGGAGGTTGAACGACAAGCGTGGTTGACTGAAGAGTTTAAAGCTTATTTCAAAAATACGATAAATCCTGTAATTGAGCTCACTGCTTTGAGTGCGAATGTTAAACCCGATCTGATTTGGAATCAATTTGGCGGCAGCTTGGCTTACGGTGTAGATTACATAATAGAGCATGAAAAACGTCAAGACGTTATTGACCGTTATCGAGAGGTTTATGATTTGATCGCCAACCAGCTGCCTCCCGAAACCTTTAATCGCAAGAAGAATCCTTTTAACCACAAGCCTAAATATGTCGACAATCCTTATAATCCGGGTACTACATTAATGATTCGTTCCGCCTGCTGTCTGCTATATCGCTGTGAAGGCCATGATTACTGTCACACCTGTCCTAGAATGCGTCCTGAGGAACGAGAAGAACAACGCTTGAAAATTCTAGAAACGGTTAAATAGGCTTCCCTCCATGAATAAAACTAAGCTCGCTTTTATCTATGAGATATTCATGTTGCTGCTTGCTCTCATCTCTGTTTCTTTCATTTGGATTGCTAATCCTTCTTTGCATTATGTCGATACGATTGTTTGGCTCATCTTTGTACTCGATGTAAGTGTGCGTTTCTTTCGCTCAGAAAGTAAATGGGAATATATCAAGAAGCATCCACTAGATATTATCGCGATTATTCCTTTTGATTCCATCTTCCTTTTTGCAAGGTTTGCCCGAATTTTTAGATTAATCCGTCTAATTGCCATGGCCTCTCATTTTGCAAAGCCTATCTTCTCCATTATCCAAACCAATGGCTTGCATAAAATGATCACATTTACTTGTGGGTTAATTTTTATTTCTGCGATTCCCATCTATTTAATTGAGCCAAAAATAAATACCTATCAAGATGCATTATGGTGGAGTATTGTCACAGCAACTACGGTGGGATATGGAGATTTATCTCCTGCTACATTAGCGGGTCGGTTAATTGCCATTTTGTTAATGATTTTTGGGATTGGATTAATTGGGATGACCACGGGTTCCATTGCCACTTACTTTATCAGCCATACTAAAGAGACCAACAGCACCGTTGCCTTTATTAAACAGGAATTAGATCGCTATGATCAATTATCTGAAGCTGATATCGAAACACTGCAAATCTTACTTGAAAAGTTAAAAACAGAAAAAGCACAAATTTAAAGCAAAAAGGCTCTCTGGCAATCAGAGAGCCTTTCCTATTGCTATCCACAAATTATTTATTATACAAATCTATATACTGCGCTGCTGATGCGTCCCAGCCATAATCAACCTTAGCGATGTTGCTGATAATTCTCTTCCACTCGGCTTCATTGTGATAGAAATCTACAGCTCTCCGAATGGTGTGCAGCATATCAGAAGCAAAATAATGGGTGAATGTAAATCCATTGCCTTTGCCTGTGAACTCATTAAAGGCTTGTACTGTATCCTTCAAACCGCCTGTTTCCCTCACAATGGGAACGGAGCGATAACGTAAAGCGATTAGCTGCCCCAATCCGCAAGGCTCGAATAAGGATGGCATGAGGAACATATCGGATGCAGCATAGATCTTCCGCGCAAATGGATCGTAGAATGAGATATGAGACGAAACCTGCTTCGGAAAACGTAGCGCGGCTTCACGGAACATTTCCTCGTAATTCCAATCTCCCGTTCCTAGAACAACAAGCTGAACGCCCATTTCTAGAATAGCATTCAATGAATGCTCAATCAGATCGAAGCCCTTTTGCTGAACCAAACGTGAAACGATCCCAATCATCGGAATATTCTCATCAACGGTTAGTCCAAGATTTGCTTGCATATCTGTTTTATTCTTACGTTTCTTCGTCAGTGAGTCACGGTAAGGATAGGTGACATGAGTATCCGTCATCGGATCAAAAGCTTCATTATCAATCCCATTCACAATACCGAACAACACATCGCTTCTTTTTTGCAGCAATCCCTCAAGCTTTTCGCCGTATTCCCAAGTCTGGATTTCTTCCGCATAGGTTTTACTTACGGTAGTAATAATGTCCGAGTAAACAAGGCCTGCTTTAAGACAGCTGCCTCCGTCATAGTAACCGATTCCATCATCCGCAAAATCCTCATCTCGTGCTCCAACAATATCTTTAAGCAGCTCCCGTGAGAAGCTTCCTTGATATTTTAAATTGTGGATGGTGAACATAGTCTTAATGCTCTCATATTCAGCTCGTCCACCGTACTGTGTTTTTAAGAAGAAGGGAACCAATCCCGTTTGCCAATCATGACAGTGAATCCAATCAGGCTTAAAATCCAACAAAGGCAATGCTTCCATTACAGCTCTACAGAAGAAAGCATAACGCTCTGCATCATCTCCGTAGCCATACAATCCTTTTCTCCGAAAATAAAACTCATTGTCGATGAAATAATAGTGGACGCCAGCTACCTCGAGCTCCTGAATCCCACAATATTGATTTCGATAGCCAACTTTTACGGTAATGATATGCTTGGTCGTCATCTGTTGTTTATAATGCTCTGGAATATCCTCATACTTGGGCAGAATGATTCTTACATCGACCCCCTGCTCAATTAAAGCCTTTGGCAAAGAACCAATCACGTCAGCTAATCCACCTGTTTTGACGAACGGTACAGCTTCTGATGCGGCGAATAAAACATTCATAGAGACACCTTTTCCGAATAGATAGGATTAAATGATTTTTTTCTTAGCTGCAATAAACGGAACGGCCATATCACCTTTTAATTCACGACCTGTTTTGACAATAACATCTTTATCTAGGATAGCATTTTCAATGGAAACATTCTCACGAATCTCACAGTTCTGCAAGACAATACAATTCTTAAGATGAACCCCTTTATTGACCTTAACTGCGCGGAAAAGAATACTATTCTCTACCGTTCCATCTATTATGCACCCATTGGCAATTAAAGAATTACGAACATTGGCATTTTCGAGATATTTGGATGGCGGCTCATCTTTAATCTTGGTATAAATAAGGCCTGGTTTGTAGAACAGCTCGCTCCATACATCAGGGTTTAGCAAGTTCATACTATGATGGAAATAACTTTGAATCGTATTAACAATTCCTAAGTAACCCTTGTATTCATAGCCGCGAATGTTCAAATGCTCAATATTACGCATAACCGCGTTACGTACAAAATGATCATGCCCTTGAGCAATGGAGGTTTCGACTAGATCAAGCAGCAATTCCTTCTTCATCACAAAGATTTCCATAGAAACCTTCGTACTTTGCAATCTGCCAGAATGATCATGCATGACAGTAACGCGGCCTTCGTCATTGACGATAATTTTACGTGACTTCGCATTGGTCGTATCATCGAGATCCTTATAAACCAACGTTATATCGGCTTCGCTCGCACGGTGAGATTCCATTACATCCTTTAAATCTATGTTGCAAACCATATGGCTACGGCTGATAATGACATATTGTTGTGTACTGCGATAGAAATAATCCCGCTGCTTATGAAAATGATACAAATCGCCTTTTAACATTTCCTGAATTTCATCCACAGCAGGTGGCAGAATAAACAAACCATTCCGCTTGCGATCCAAATCCCATTCCTTACCCGAGCCTAAATGATCCATTAAAGAGCGAAATTTCGTATGTGCGAATACGGCGACATTGCCTACTCCCGAATTGACCATACTGGACATAATAAAATCAACTAAGCGATATCTGCCGCCAAACGGCACCGAAGCTACGCATCGACCGTAGGTCAACTCTTCTAAATCATCCAATTCATTTACTAGATTGATAACACCCATTACATTCTTCATTTAAGTTCCGCCTCCTTTTGCTTATGGTTAGAAGTAATTGTTGCGTTATCTCCAATTAAGGTAATCGGTGCATCAGGAGAATTGGGATCACCTACAACTGCTCCATCCTCTAGCACAGAGCCTTCGCCAATAATCGCGCGATAAACGGTTACATTCTTACCGATGATAACATTAGGCATAATGACGGAATCCTTGATTTGACTGCCTTCACCCACATGTACTCCATAGAATAGTACGGAGTGGTCCACCTCACCAAAAACGATACAGCCTTCATTAATCATCGATCTTCTGATCTTAGCGTTAGCAGCGATGTAATGAGCGGGTTGATTCGGATTCAGTGTATAAATTCGCCAGGAGCGATCATTTAAATTCAACTGGGGATTGGTTTCTAACAAATCCATATTCGCTTCCCATAAACTATGGATCGTTCCGACATCCTTCCAATAGCCTTCAAAAGGATAAGCCAATAAACTCATTTGATCCTTCAGCATATCCGGAATGATATCCTTGCCAAAGTCATTATTCGAGTTTGTTTTACCTGCATCTTGAATCAAATACTTCTTTAATGCCTGCCAGCTAAACATATAAACGCCCATCGAAGCTAGGTTGCTCTCTGGTTGCTTAGGCTTTTCATCAAATTTAGTAATTCGATTGCTGCTATCCGTATTCATAATCCCAAACCGGCTGGCTTCCTCCCACTTCACTTCAATAACAGCGATAGTAGCATCCGCATTATTTTCCTTATGGAATTGCAGCATTTTGTCATAATCCATTTTGTAAATATGATCTCCAGAAATAATCAAGACGTATTCGGGATCATATTGTTCGATAAAGCCAATATTCTGATAGATGGCATTGGCTGTTCCTGAATACCAATCTCCACCCTTTTGCTTTACGTAAGGCGGGAGGACGGCAACTCCACCTTCTTTGCGATCCAAGTCCCATGGACTGCCAATCCCCAAGTAAGAATTTAAGACTAAAGGCTGATATTGGGTCAATACGCCGACTGTATCAATTCCCGAATTCGTACAATTACTTAAGGTAAAATCAATAATCCGGTACTTACCGCCAAAAGGTACTGCTGGTTTGGCTAAATTCTTGGTTAGGGATTCTAGTCTCTTTCCTTCTCCGCCCGCTAATAGCATGGCTACACACTCTTTTTTCTGCATTGAGATAAGTCCCCTTTCGAATAGTACACGGATTGACGCGTTTAATTAGGTTTTGATGTTTTTAACATCACTGTTGCTAGAGGAGGTACCGTCATTTGAATGCTATAAGCTTGATTATGATAGGGTATCGACTGTGCATGGTATTGCCCTGAATTGATGCAGCCAGAGCCTCCAAAACGTTCTTCATCACTGTTCAACAGCTCATACATCTGTGAAGAGCTAGGCACACCTATGCGAAAATCATGATATACATTAGGCGTAAAGTTACAAACAATCACGATTTGCTCGTTTGGATCTTGTGATTTTCTAATAAAAGATAATACACCCTGTTCGGCGTTATCCGCATCAATCCATGTAAAACCTGCTGGATCAAAATCAAGCTCCCATAAAGCAGATTGCTGCTTATAGATAGAATTGAGATGCTTCTTATACTCATTAATTTGGCGATGCTTTTCAAAATCGTGGATAAGCTGCCAATCCAGCTGGGCGAATTCGTTATCATTCCATTCACTAAACTGACCAAACTCACTGCCCATAAAAAGCAGTTTTTTGCCTGGATGTCCAGCCATAAACCCATATAACAAACGGAGATTAGCAAATTTGCGCCAATAGTCACCTGGCATCTTGTTCAATAAGGATTTCTTGCCATGTACCACTTCATCGTGAGAAAAAGGTAAAATAAAATTTTCAGAATAAGCATATAAAAAGGAAAAGGTAATCCAATTATGATGATGCCGACGTTGCTCTGGTTCTAGCTCCATGTAACGCAGCGTATCGTTCATCCATCCCATATTCCATTTGTAATTAAAGCCAAGCCCTCCAGCGTATGTAGGCGCAGTAATAAGCGGGCGGTCTGATGAGTCTTCAGCAATCATTAGTGCATGCGGGAATAATTGAAAAACCGTCTTATTCAATTTCTGCAGAAAAGCGATTGCTTCTAAGTTTTCAGTTCCACCTTGTTCATTTAATGTCCACTGCTCTTGCGGTTTATCGAAATTCTGGTCCAGCATACTTGCCACTGCATCTGCCCGTATACCATCTATATGATAGACATCCATCCAAAATACGGCATTTGAAATCAAAAAGCTGCATACTTCTGGTTTGCCAAAATCAAAGCTTAACGTGCCCCAAAGCAGCTTCTCTGCTTTCTTGGGATCGTGATATTCATATAAAGGTGAACCGTCAAACCGACGTAATCCAGGATCATCCTTGCAAAAATGGCCTGGCACCCAGTCCATAATGACACCAATCCCATGCTGATGACAGCGGTTAACTAAATGCATGAATTGCTCTGGAGTTCCGTAACGGCTAGTTAATGCGTAATACCCTATTATCTGATAGCCCCACGAGCGATCAAAAGGATGCTCGGATAAAGGCATGATTTCCAAGTGTGTATACCCAGAAGATACGAGATAATCCACTAATTCATTAGCTAATTGCTCGTAAGTAAGAAAGCTTTTATCGTCATTTAATTTCCAAGAGCCTAAATGCATTTCATAAATATTCATCGGTCTTTTAAAGTGTGATTGCTCTGCCTTTTGCTTCTGCCATTCGTGATCCTGCCAATCAAACCCGGACAAGTTCCGGACGATGGAGGCCGTTTTTGGTCTTAATTCAGCATAAACGCCATAAGGATCTGCCTTCAGCAGCAAGCCATCATGCTGGGATTCGATTTGGTATTTGTATACCGTGCCTTCACCCAAATAAGGGATAAACAAGGACCAAACGCCTGACTGCTCCAGTCGATTCATTTCGTGATTGCTTCCATACCAATGGTTAAAATCTCCGACTACACTAACCTTATTAGCATTAGGAGCCCAAACTGAAAAGAGCACCCCCTCCACTCCATGTTGATTTGTAACATGTGATCCTAAAGTCCGATAGCTCTGAAAAAGATTACCCTCATGGAAAAGATATAAGTCGTGAGGGGTTGGGGATTCAAAAGCCATAAGCAACCACCTCTTCTTACTTATATTTCAAAAAATGCTCTCTTTTAATGTACCATATTCCATACTTTTTGGACATGTCATCCTATAAAAAACATTGTATTTTAGACGCTTTCCTACTAAACTAGACTTATTCTGAACTAAAAGGAGATTTGATAATGAAGGACAAGGTTAAAGGCTTAATTATTGGTTTAAGTATAGGTTCGTTAATTGCTGGATCAGCCGCCTATGCAAGCGCAACCCAAATTGAAGTAGTTTTCAAGAGTATCAAGTATATGTTTAACGGTGTAGAGAAAAAATCTACTCAAGGACAAGGTTTTGTTTATAACAATACAACCTATGTTCCGTTACGATTCGTTGGAGAAGCATTAGGTCAAGAAGTCAAATGGGATGAGAAGAATCAAACCGTTTGGTTCAGTGATAAGCCTGCTGCTAAACCTACTGATGTAAAACCAGCCACTGGTGCAAAAGCAGCTGCTGTATACAAAGGCGGAAGCCTCAGTACGCAAGATTTCAATACATTCCTTGCTATCATGCAGCTATATAATCCCGATTATACTAAATCACTTACAGATGCTGCTTTCAATGAACAGATGCTTAAGGATGACATAACGCTCAAAATACTTGCTAAACGCGGACAAGCTCTTACCGGAAAAAGCTTTAAAGAAGATGCTGCAGCTCAGCTGGCTGATTTGAAAATTCAATTTGCTCAGGTTTTTGGTACCGAAGTTACTTGGGATAAACGTCTGCTAGAGTTAAAGATCACAGATGCAAATATGGTAACTTATTTGGAAGAACGTTTGTTAGGCAATGTTTATTTAACGAGCAAGGTTTCCGATAGCAGTCTTCGCGATGATTATATTAAAGGCTTATCAACTAATGCTTATGATAATGCGACAGTTAGCCATATTCTAATTTCCTTAACGCTTGAAGATGGTACTGCTCGCACACCAGAAGATGCGTTGAAGCGTGCGAACGAAGTTATTGCCAAGCTAAATGCTGGCGAAGCCTTTGCAGATTTGGCTAAACAATATTCGGACGATGCGGGCTCTAAAGATAATGGCGGTCAATACGAGAGCACCAATGTTAATGGCTGGGTAACCGAATTTAAGGATGCCGTCATTGCTCTCCCACTAAATAAAGTAAGTGAGCCAGTATTATCTCAATTTGGTTATCACATCATTCGTGTTGATGCTAAATCACAAACCACTTTTGAGCAAGCAAAAGAAGCTTTAAGCGCTAATCATATTCAACAAGCCTACCAAACCTTCACAACTAACGAATTACCTGGATTAATTGTTTCCACTCCTAGTAAATAAATAGCTTAACTTGTTTATGAGAAAGGTTCCTTGGCATGGTGGATTTCAACCCAATTGCCAAAGAACCTTTTTTGTCTACCTGTTTATCTTATAGAGCTTCCAATATCCGCCGAAATCTTTATATAAAGTTGTCCAAGAAGCACCATGCTCATAAAGATTGGGATAAAGCTGATTCACGGCATCCAGCTTTAATACGGCATTTGGGATTGGAATAAGGATAAAGTCCACTCCCTGACCTACTGGATCTTTTAGCGCAGCTTGAAAATCATGATCACTTGTGATGATAAAGCTTTTCGGATGCTTGCTGCTCATTATTATACTAAAACTGCTAAAAGAGTCGGTTAAAATATGCTGATTCTGCGACATATTTTGCGAAATATATCGAGCTACTTCGCGTTTAACCGCTTGTTCTTCATAAAGCTTGGATTGGTGAAACGCTTCATATTCATCAGATGCCACATTGGGGTTGTTCATTACCTTCAGCATAATTCCCATCGTTACTATCAAACTTACAATCAAAAGAGAAATCCCGATTTTGCGAAACTTCATCCGACTGATTTCATAAGGCAGATAAGCCATGGCAAGCGGTAAAGGATACATGTAATAACGAATCCAAGCTGCGGAAGCACCTTTAATTAACAAAAGTAGCTGTAAACTTGGAATGGAAAACACCAGCAAGAGGAGAATTAGAAAATCCCAACGGAAGATTCTACGCTCGACCATTCTAATTAAGGCAATAACCCCTAATGGTAAGCAGAAATAGCCTACTTTATCTGCGACTACCTTAATCGCCAGCCAAGGATGGCCAATTAATTTAGCAAAAGCCTGACTGTCTTTAATTAATTCAGCTTGTCCCAAATTGCTATATGAAGATGTTAAAAAATAAAACGCATTGCCCATTATTGTGTAATTGAAGAATAGCCATAAAAATCCTGAATAAATAACTGGGGTTATTA
Source organism: Paenibacillus psychroresistens (assembly GCF_009728935.1). Lineage (GTDB taxonomy): Bacteria > Bacillota > Bacilli > Paenibacillales > NBRC-103111 > Paenibacillus_AC > Paenibacillus_AC psychroresistens. Next base: position 4,181,763 of record NZ_CP034235.1, read on the forward strand.
GGACAATCCAAATTCCTTCCGCAGTTCCCCATCTTTCACGCCATGTCTTCTGTTCATCACGCATCTTAAAGATTACTATTCCTACTGCCAGCGAGATTGCTACTCCAAATGGAATGGCTTCATATCGGGTCCAGAATGCAGCTGCCAGAGCAAATGCGATGAAGATCATCGGGCGTATATCCGCTTTATCCATCCAGAGCAAGAACTGAATAACAATAAGCTGGAGAAAGTAGATAAATATCACTTCGGTTAATCCGTTAGCCCCATAATAAAAAATATAAGGATTAAAGGCATATAATAGTGCTAAAACAAGACTTAGCTGTAAATTTAAGCCAAAACGCAAGCCCGCTTTTACAAGCATGGCAGCCGATAATGCAGAGAAAAGCGATGTTAGTAAAACCGCAGCTAAGCCATCTGATGCCAAAGCAGGAATCCAAGGCTGAAATAATAACAGAAACAACTCCATAATACTTGGCAGAGGATTCCAGACAAAACCGATATTAGCTAAAGCTGGAAAGCGGCTATATAGCACATAGAAAGCATTGCTCACCCGACTTAACGCATCACCCGACATAAATCCATAGATATAGCTTAAATAAAAACCAAATGAAAATTCCATAAGAAAGATCAACGCAAAGATGAATATAGCCGTCCGTTTTCCGCTTTTTTTCATCCTTGCGCCTCCAATCTAATCTATGTTGCCTATACTTTATAAACCGCCGTGATCGACGAATTTACCTGTTCCGTTCCCATTCTCATGATGCGGTTTAGATAAGCCATGGGTAGTCTTCTCCCAATAAAACGGCTTGGTTACTAGCTGCCATGCTGCTTTAACGGCAGCTATGCTCATCAACACCCAATAAAAAGGCGTGAGCAAGGCATATTTAACAAGCCGGTAGCTAAAAACGGTTTCTTTCTTCTGCTCCAATTGGTGAATGACCCAATAAATACCGACAATATTGCTAAATACAAACAAAAAGTTGCCTGCATAAAATTCCCATGATGCTGAATAATAGATAAATCCAGGAAAGAATTGCTTAATAATTGTTGCTTTCCAGCCATACCAGAGGATGATCATTACCCAAAATAGCGGGTTTAGTAAAGGAATCAAGGGAGTTGCTAAAACCATTAGCTGAAAGCCAAGAAACCCTTTAGTTCCAAGCTCTTTCCATAATCGATAGGGGTTACGCATATGCACAAGCCAGGTTTGCATGTAGCCTTTAATCCAACGCGAACGCTGGCGAATCCAATTGCCGACTTGGCTGTTGGCTTCCTCCCATGTTCTGGAATCGACAATTGCTGTCGTATAACCAGATTTGTACAAACGAATACCTAAATCCGCATCCTCTGTCACATTATAAGGATCCCAAGCATTGACCTCGCGCAAAACAGACATTTTGAAATGATTAGAGGTGCCGCCCAATGGAATTGGAATATTCAATTGCATGATGCCAGGCAGCAGCAACTCGAACCACATGCTGTACTCCTGTGTAAACCAACGGGTCAATAAATTCTGATTGCTGTTAAAATAATTCAGCTTTGCTTGGATACACGCGCAATTGCTAGGACTTCTCAAAAAGGCAGCATAGACTTTTTTAAGCTGATCGGGATCAGGACGGTCTTCTGCATCAAAAATGACCACATATTCTCCCCGAGCGCGAATAAGGCCATAATTGCAAGCCTTTGGCTTCGTTTTGGGCAAGCTATGCGGTACGACTATGGTCGTATAATAAGCAGGTAAATCCATGTTATGGAGGATTTCCTGAGCTTCTATATCATCTTGCTCAATCAACAAACGTACGTCCAGCTTTGACTTGGGATAATCCAAACGCTCCAAGTTCTGCAGAAGCTGGGGAATCACGCGACCTTCTTTGTACATCGGAACAAGGATCGTATAAACAGGCAGCTTTTTTTCATCAATGGCATCAATTTCTTCAGGTGTAAACCTGAGCTGCGCTTTATCTCTCGTCCCATATAAGATCGTAATAAATTTAAATAACGTCATAACAAAATAAAACACCTGTACTATCAAATTAACGACAATTAAGGTTACAAGCCAGCTCCAGATTAAACATACGATAAATAAGAGCGCCATTGCTCCAATAATTGTAATTTGAGGTTTAGTGAAGGTAATATGCGCTGAGTTCTGTGGCTGCTCCTCGACTAACTTTTGCGTACTTTCCAGCATGAGCTCCTCTTCATAAACACTCTTCCAGAAAAACTCCAGCTCATCCCGAGTTGCCAATACTAGCTCTATCGGCATACCCAAATAGGTTTCTATTTCTTGAGTTGCCTCTTCAGAAAGCGGTGCACTGACTGCAACAAGATAACGATTCGAATCTTCGTTAATGACAATGGCATCATATTTTCTTGCCAGCTGTTCCGGCAGCTTTCTTGTATTCTCGAAGCTGAACTCAGATCCAACTCTGCCTAGGCTGCTCTGGGTTGCTATGATTCGGTATAGCTTCTCAGGGGCAATAAATCTTAAAGCCAGCAATACGTCGCCTAAGACGCCTCCGCTTTTTTGCTGAAATTCAATGGCTTTATTAAGCTGATCCTGGGTAATCTCCCCTGAATCCACCAGCATATCACCTAAACGCCCGTGACCGGGCTGGTTGCTAGCAATCTGCTCCATTTGTTTTTTGGACATGTAGCCCATTTCTATAATAATATCACCTAAACGCCCACCAACTTTTTGCTGCTGCTCGAAAACTAGCCCTAATTGTTCCTGCGTTAAAAGGCCATCCGCAATAAGCCTATCTCCAAGCTTAAGCCGCACAACAGGAATCGAGGTCAAGCTCTCCAGCTTGGCATCTTCTTCATATAAACCGTATTTAGCCCAAAACGCTCTATATTTGAGATTGTTTTTTAGATGAATATAACTGCCAACACGCAAATATTTCTGATTAATTTCTTCCGTTAATTCTTGTACTTTTATATCTAGTGCCGTTACTTCTGCGTCGTTAATCTTTTTTTCCAATGCTGCATTCAGCTGTATATCTGATAAATGATCCGTTAGCTTTTCGATGGCCTCGATTGTCGTTTTCTTGTTTAACCCAAACCAAGATTTCTGAAATAGATCCCTTAATGGCTTTTTTCGATCCATGTGCGCAACTCCTGCTCCAGTTCACCTAAATGTGAAACTCTCTCCGTTAGCTCATCGACTTGTTGAAGAAGCTCATCTCTTTTTAGATCATATGATTGTTGCTGAAGCTCTTTCTCGGCTAGTGCTTGCTTAATATCCGTTTCAAGCTTGCTCATATAACGTTTTACTTCTCTTGGGTTAAAGCCGAATAGTCTTTTAGCACTTGTCATATGCCGCTCCCCCTCTAACCCTATCTACCCTTTTTCGACATTGCTCAAACTATTACAACATTTTATCATAGGTATATAGGTAAATATTGAAGATTTAGCTTCCTTTTAAGGGATAATTTAGCTAAAAGATCAGCTTATTATTAAAAATTCTGCGTTCTAATTGGATATTAGGTATTGAAATAAAGTACAATGAAAAGTAATGTTTTACAGTTGATTTGAAGGAAGGTTCTATTAATATGTATTTAGCTAATGAATGGAAAGACTATGAATTGATGGATACGGGAGACGGAGAAAAGCTCGAACGCTGGGGAGGAGTCGTATTAAGACGCCCTGATCCGCAGGTGATTTGGCCGGCTTCCGCCGATCCTTCGCTTTGGAATAATGCAAATGCGGATTATCATCGCAGCTCAAGTGGTGGTGGCCAGTGGAACGAGAAGGTTAAGCTACCTGAACGTTGGACAATAGCTTATAAAGAACTGAAGTTCCACATTAAACCAACTAGCTTTAAACATACCGGTTTGTTTCCGGAGCAAGCTGTGAACTGGCAATGGATGATGGATAAAATCAAAGCGGCTAATCGGCCCATTAAAGTTTTAAACCTCTTTGCTTACACAGGTGGAGCAACTGTAGCTTGCGCCTATGCTGGAGCAGAAGTATGCCATATTGACGCTTCTAAAGGCATGGTACAATGGGCCAAAGAAAATTTGGCTTTATCTAATTTAAGTGATAAACCAGTGCGCTTCATCACCGATGACGTATTTAAATTCGTCCAAAGAGAACAACGGCGCGGCAGCTTCTATGACGCGATCATTATGGATCCTCCCTCTTACGGGCGTGGACCTAGCGGGGAAATGTGGAAGCTTGAGACGAATCTATATCCCTTTGTCGAAGAATGCATGACCATTCTAACGCCTAATCCGCTTTTCATGTTGATCAACTCTTATACAACAGGAATCTCTGCCTCCGTTTTGACGAATGTGTTAAGTTTAACAATGAAAACTAAATATAATGGCAAGATAACAAGCGGAGAAATAGGAATCCCGATCACAACCTCAGGCCTTAATCTGCCATGCGGTATCTTGGGTCGCTGGGAGGCTTAGAATGTCTGGTTTTAACATCCCTTCCATTCCGATCATTTACGAGGATAATCATTTGCTTATCGTGGTCAAGCCTCCTAATATGCCAACTCAAGCGGATGACTCCTTGGATTTAGATCTCTTAACTGCTTTAAAAGAAGATATTAAACAACGGTATTCCAAGCCAGGCAGCGTTTATCTGGGTCTGGTCCACCGGCTGGATCGTCCAGTTGGAGGAGCTATGGTTTTTGCCAAAACATCGAAAGCAGCATCTCGTTTATCCGAGTCCATCCGCAGCCGTGACTTTGGTAAATGTTATTTTGCAGTCATCCATGGAACGCCAAAAAAAGCACAAGATAAACTTGTGCATTACTTGGTAAAAGATACGAAAACCAATATGGTGACCGCTGTGGATAAGAAGCATCCTGAAGCCAAGGAAGCTATTCTCGAGTATGAGATCCTTGCTCACCATAATGACTTGAGCTTAGTGCATATTAAGCTGCATACGGGAAGATCCCATCAAATTCGAGTGCAGTTTGCGACGATTGGCAACCCCTTATTCGGAGATCAACGGTATGGTGCACATGTAAATCAAGTAGGTCAACAAATTGCTTTATGGTCAGCAGAGCTTTCCTTCGAGCATCCTACCTTGAAAGAACGTGTAACCTTCCATTCGATTCCCCCGACAACGGCATTCCCTTGGAATGTGTGGGAAGAAAATAAGTACCTGAAAAGTTAGACAGCTGTAACCTTGCCTAACAGATAGATAAGCAGCTGTTGATTGTGTGAGGAAATCTTATTCAAGTAGTTTTCAATGAATTGCTGTCTAATATCAAGGCCACGCTGACATTCAGCTTGGCCTTTTTCTGTGGCCGTAATCCAGACAATTCGCCGATCTTTATCATCACGTTCACGATTAATTAATTCACTTTTCTCCATGCGATCCAGTAAGGTTGTAATTGCAGCAGGTGTCGTGGAAAGATATTGAATAAAATCGGAAGGCTTCATCCGATCCTGTTGCAGCAAATGCTCCAACAGATGCAGCTGACCTTCTGTTAGACTATCTGCCAGCTTCGATTCCATATGCATTTTCATTTCCTTGGAAAGCTTAAACCACAACTTAGCAAATTCCTTTGAATACATGGAAGAATCCCTCCGATTTCCGATCATTTGCTCTATTATATCATGGTTATTGGGAGAGTAAAAGCTTAATTACATTAATATTTTATGTCATAAATCGAGTGTTTTCGCACCTTTTGACTGCATTCTACATATAGTGGCAGTACAAATGCCTATATAATTTAAAGTTAATGCTTACGAAGAAAGTTTGCTTACGCAAAACTCTTAGGAGGTGCTCACACATGGACGAAGAACAATGGAAAAAAGAGCTTTACAAGAAGGCCCAAACCATGGGAATAATAAACGACCCACAATGGTTGAATCGGTTGAATGAACCAATACCAGTGTGGGCCGTGCTTGAAATTGTCTTAAAGTTAGTTGATATTGTCGATCCGCCATCCAAAAGCTACGATTGATGCTTAAGCCTGTGGAAGCTTCAATAGCTCCAGAATTCGGCTTCCCTTAGCATACGGGATTAGTAATTTACCAATCGACTTACGATCTTCAATCGGTGCCGTTTCGGTTGAGAAGGTAATTTTCTCTCCGCCGCTAATTATTGCGACCATCGTACAGGCTTCTTTAATGGCATATGCACGGATTAATGTAGTTCCATTCGGACGGACGCGCTTGCCTTCTTTAAACTCGAAGGTAACAATTCCTTTACCGCCGCGTCCTTGAATTGGATAATCCAGCAGCAAAGAGCTTTTTACGTAGCCTAAATCGGATACGACCATTAGCTCTCCTTCTTCGCCTTCCACCCATTCTGCTGCAATAACAACGTCCTGATCTTTTAATTGAATCCCGCGTACCCCAGTAGCCACTCGACCCATCGCATTCACTTCAACTTCTTTAAACCGAATGCTCATCCCTTGCGCCGTTACTAAGATGATGTCTTTACGGCCGTCTGTAAGCTTCACCTGGATAACTTCGTCCAGTTCACTAACCTTACAACCAACAATACCAATAGAACGGTTCGTATAATATTCTTTAAGCTCAGTTCGTTTCACTTGCCCTTTTCGAGTTACGAACACGAGTGATTTCTCTTCATCATTAAAATCCTTAATCGGAATAACAGATACAATTCGATCTTCCTTAGGAATAGGAATGACATTCACGATCGCTGTACCATTCTCTTTCCATTTGAACTCCGGAATTTGATGGACAGGCAATAAGTAATATTGGCCTTTTTGGGTGAAGATAAGCAGATTATGGATGGTATTCACATCCAAACGATAGCGAACATAATCGCCTTCCTTTAAGCCAATTGTATTCATATCCCCGCCTGATCGGGTAAAGGATAATAAACTGGTACGCTTCAAGTAACCTTCGTTAGAAATCGTTACCAGTACATCTTCGGCGACTACCATTACCTCTAGATTAACCTTAAGCTCTTCAATCTCCCCCTGAATCTCAGAGCGGCGATCTATCCCATATTTATCACGAATCTCGCTCATCTCTTCCTTAATGACGCTTAGGAGCTTATTTAAGCTGCCAAGAATTGATTTAAGATAGGCGATATTCTTGTTGACTTCTTTAAGCTCTTTTTCCAAAGAATGAATTTCAAGGTTGGTCAAACGATACAATTGGAGAATTAGGATGGCATCTGCTTGGCGTTCGGTAAAGCCATATGCACTTACTAAGTTCTTTTGAGCATCTAAGCGGTTTTTAGAAGCTTTAATCGTCGCAATCACTTCATCTAAGATATTAAGCGCTTTTGCAAGCCCTTCAAGTACGTGTGCACGGTCTGCCGCTTTATCAAGCTCATATTGGGAGCGGAAGGTAACAACTTCCTTCTGGTGCTCAATATAAGCCTCTAATATATCCTTGATTCCTAGTTGACGAGGGGTTTTATTGACAATGGCAACCATATTAAAGCTATATGCCACCTGCAGATCAGTTTTTTTGAGCAAATAGGACAAAATCCCTTGAGCATCTGCTTCTTTTTTAAGCTCAATCACAATTCTTAAGCCATTACGTCCACTTTCGTCACGAACCTCGGCGATTCCCTCGACTTTTTTCTCAAGACGCAGATTTTCCATGGCTGTAACTAAACGCGACTTAACCACTTGGTAGGGTATTTCCGTAATCACGATTTGTTGGCGTCCGCCACGCATATCTTCAATGGAGGTTTTCGACCGAAGGTAAATTCGGCCTTTTCCTGTTTGGAACGCTTCGCGAATCCCCTCTTCGCCCATGATAATTCCACCCGTTGGAAAATCAGGTCCTTTTATGATCCCCATAATCTGTTCTAAAGTTATTTGAGGATTATCCATCATTGCGATGCAAGCATTAATAACCTCGCGCAAATTATGCGGAGGAATGTCTGTCGCAAAGCCTGAGGATATGCCGCTAACCCCGTTTACGAGCAAATTGGGATAACGAGATGGCAATACCGTTGGTTCCTTGGTTGTATTATCAAAGTTATCTTTAAACAAAACGGTACGTTTATCAATGTCTCTTAGTAATTCCATTGCGATTTCGGACAAACGAGCTTCCGTATAACGCATGGCTGCTGCTGGATCATCATCCTGTGATCCCCAGTTGCCATGGCCATCAACTAGCACATGCCCCATTTTCCAAGGCTGAGCCATCCGTACCATACCCTCATAAATCGAAGAGTCACCATGCGGATGGTAATTCCCCATGACATCACCAACGGTTTTCGCTGATTTACGGTAAATTTTATCAGGGGTATTGCCTGAATCATACATCGCATAGAGAATTCGGCGTTGCACAGGCTTTAAACCATCCCTAACATCAGGTATAGCGCGATCTTGAATAATATATTTAGAATAGCGTCCAAATCGGTCCCCTACCAAATCCTCCAAAAAGGCTGGTGAAATTTGCTCATTCACACTCATTTGCTTGCTCCTTTATTCCACATATTCCGTAAAATCTACATTTTCAATAATCCAACGCTTCCGCGGGTCAACTTTATCGCCCATCAAGGTGGAAACGCGACGCTCTGCCTTAGCTGCATCTTCAATTTGCACTTGAAACAAAGTTCTAAGCTCTGGATCCATCGTAGTTTCCCATAATTGATCCGGATTCATTTCTCCAAGCCCTTTATATCGCTGCAGTTCCACGTTACCGCCAAACTCTTTAGTAATCTTGCTTAAATCATCATCGGTATAGGCATATTTCATTTGCGTATTTTTGCCGGCTTTTTTAGTCACTTTAAATAACGGCGGCTGTGCAATATATACTTTTCCTGCATCAATCAACGGCTTCATATACCGATAAAAGAATGTCAGCAGCAGTACTTGAATATGTGCGCCATCTGTATCCGCATCTGTCATGATAATAATTTTTCCATAATTGGTTTCTTCCTGGTCGAATTCAGGTCCTACCCCAGCACCAATCGCCGCGATAATCGCTTTATACTCTTCATTCTTCAGAATATCGAGCAGCTTGGCTTTCTCTGGATTCATTGGCTTGCCTTTTAACGGCAGGATCGCTTGATGCTTTGAATCACGGCCTTGCTTGGCAGAGCCTCCAGCGGAATCCCCTTCGACAATAAACAGCTCATTGCGTTGATAATCCTTCGATTGGGCAGGTGTTAATTTACCGTTGAGATTAGAGCTTTCGCTTTTGCCTTTTTTGCCGCTGCGAATTTCTTCGCGTGCTTTACGAGCTGCTTCTCTTGCTCTTGCAGATTGAACGGCTTTCTTCAGCATCATTTGTGCATCGTTTGGATTTTCTTCAAGGAAAACAGCCATACGATCCGCTACAATGGAATCTACAACGCTTCTAGCAGACGAACTTCCTAGCTGGTCTTTGGTTTGGCCAACAAACTCAACCTCGCCCATCTTAATATTAAGCACAATCATCATGCCTTCACGTAAATCTGAACCCTCTAAATTCTTATCCTTTTCCTTCAAAATAGTCATTTTTCGCGCATAATCATTTAAAACCCGGGTATAGGCTGCCTTAAAGCCCGTTTCATGGGTTCCGCCTCCACGAGTGGGGATGGAATTAACGAAGGAAGCTAAGGTTTCCGTATATCCATCGTTATACTGCAAAGCGACTTCAACCTCAATATCATCCTTCTCGCCCGTAAAATGGACAACCTTATGCAAAACTGTTTTATCCTCATTTAAGAATTCAACAAATTGCTTGGCTCCACCCTCATACTGATAAGTATCCTGTTTATCTGAGCGCTCATCCTTAATACTTACCTTCAAACCTGAATTTAGAAAAGCAATTTCCTGCAGCCGCTCTGACAATGTATCATAGTTTACGGCAATCCCTGCTTGAAATACACGTTTGTCGGGTTTGAAAGTAACCTTTGTTCCTGTTTTATTAGTCGTACCCATAACATCTAATCCTGTAGTTGGCTGCCCTACATGTTCTTTGTCGTTTGCATCCACCCAATACTCAAAACGTTGTTTATGTATTTTACCATCACGTGAAATTTCAACTTCCAGCCATTCTGATAAAGCGTTCGTCACGGAAGCGCCTACTCCATGCAAGCCACCTGATTTCTTATAACCAGAACCACCAAATTTACCGCCAGCATGCAAAATTGTAAACACAACCTGAGGTGTCGGCACCCCCGTCTTGTGCATGCCTGTCGGAATTCCCCGACCATTATCACGTACGCTTATCGATTGATCGCGATGGATAACTAAATCAATCGCAGAGCAATGCTTCGCTAAATGCTCGTCCACTGCATTATCAACAATCTCCCAAACAATATGATGCAACCCGGATGGACCTGTGCTGCCGATATACATACCCGGCCTTTTACGTACTGCAACAAGCCCTTCTAGTACCTGTATATCATCCGCTTCGTAGTTCGAATTCGGTGGCTTTGGATCTTTCTTTTCTATTTCTAGCTGTTCGGCCATGCAAAAGCCCCCTGTTTCAACAATGTAAACTATTAAGCATTATAACACGACAATTCTTACTTTAGCTCAAAATATCCCTTTTTGTAAATACTCGAAATGAAACTAATAACGAAAGCAACGCCCAAACAGCTAACACACTTAGCGAAAATGGCAGCGTCAGCCCTGGAATTGGCGGTACACTTCCGCTTAAAAAAGTAACTGTTTCGAGGTTAACCATGAATAAATATTTGGCCGTTTCCCAAGATGAAACCATATTCGCAAGAATGGTTCCAGCAATTAATGTTGCTAGCATGATCCCCATACCGGCGGCGGTGCTCCTTACCAACACAGATACCATCAAGGATAAACAACCTACTACTATGCAAGAAAACCAGCCTAAGCTCATTTCCATCAGCAGGTAGAGCCATTGATCCACGACATGAGCATTAGCTGTGCTTAATTCTGTGCCTGATACCTGGAATCCGGTCAGAACAGGCATAGTCCAACCCGCATAACCAAAAACGAGTCCTGAGATAGCATAGCACAACAAACCGGTCGTGAGTATGATTAAGGAAATAAATAAGCATAAGGTGATCAGCTTGCTCATCAGAATTTTCCATCTGCGTACAGGTCGCGTCAGCAGTATTTTGATTGTACCCGTTGATTGCTCAGACGATACAATATCGGCTGCAACGACTGCTACCATTAATGGAAGAAACAAACCAATCGCATTTTTAAAGAAGTCACGAGTAAAGGTTACTCCGTTTGGAGATTGCGGATCGATATCTTTATTCAAGCTATATTGCAGACGTTTAATTTCTACCTTTAAATACCGTTTCCACTCTTCGGGGACTCGGTTACTGCTCAAACGGTTCGTATAATCAGAGATTTGCTGCTGTGTACTCACACGCCAATTCTCCGTACCAAATTGCTTGCGCGAGCTCTCGGCAATCTTCAACTGCGCATAGGTAAACACAGGAATCAATAAAGCAATAATCAGAATAATCACTAAAAATCGACGTTTTTTCAGCATCTTAATCGTTTCATTCTGGATGAGCGGATATAAACTAATCAATTTTCTCACCCTCCGTTAAACGCAGGAATAAATCTTCGAGCGTTGGATTTTTAATGTTAATACCGTGGACCTGAACCAAATTCTGGACTAGCTTAGCATTAATAATCGGGATTTGATGCTCAGGCATTTCGCAGACAAGTGTGCGGATTAATGAAATAACATTGGATGGTGCTGCAATAGCTTCTATGCTGTCTTCTTTATTAGCCTCAACTAAGGTTACTCCCTCGCTTGCTTCTAGCAAAGCCAACCCTTTCTCAAAAGGAGCTAGCCTCCACTCAACAATCGTCGTATTCTGCCTAATTAAATCATCGACATTACCTACAGCGATGACATTTCCATGACTTATGATAGCCACACGATCACACATCAGTTGAATTTCACTTAGAAGATGGCTGGAGACAAAAACGGATAACCCTTCCTTAGCTAAATTGCGAATGAATATACGCATTTCTTTAATCCCCTGCGGGTCTAAGCCATTAGTAGGCTCGTCCAGAATGAGCAGCTTAGGTTTTCCTAATAAAGCTTGAGCGATTCCAAGGCGCTGCCTCATCCCAAGCGAATAGGTTTTCACTTTGTCGTGAATCCGTTGATCCATTCCCACTATTGCGACTACCTCATGGATTCTGCTTTCCGTTACGTTCGGCAGCATTCTAGCAAAATGCTCTAAGTTTTCCCAGCCAGTTAAATAAGCGTAAAGCTCGGGATTTTCAACGATACAACCAACATGCTGCAAGGCTTCATCCGGCCGTTTGCTTACCGAAATGCCACAGATTGAAATAGTACCTTCCGTCGGTTTAATTAAATCGACTAACATCCGGATTGTTGTCGTTTTCCCTGATCCATTCGGACCTAGAAACCCGAACACTTCTCCAGCACGAACTTCGAATGAAATGCCTTTAATAATCCATTTATCTTTTATTTTTTTCTTAATGTTATTTACGGATAAGACAATGGTTTCATCCTTCATAGTGTTACACAGCCTTCCTAACTAGTTTCACTCTGGCAATGGCAATGATAATGCTTGTACAACTCGATCCGCTATCCGTTCATAACCCAATAAATTCGGATGAAACTCATCGATGTATAGATAATATTTGATATTCAGTTGGAATAGATCAAATGTAGGTACAACCAACATATTGGGGTACGCACTAGCAACCTGTGAGGCTTTAAGGTTCCAATCCTGGAGGATAGCTGTTCCTTCTTTTTTTGTATCCTGTTCGTAATAGGGATTATATAAGCCTACATAAACGATTTTGGCGTTAGGATTCAATGTGGCAATTGTGGTTAAAATTTTTGCCATTTTCTCTTCAGAGGCTGACAAGCTTTTCTTAATCTCCGCATAATTAATTTCAAGATTGCTCCCAGGCGTTTCGCTCGGTGCTGGAGTCACTTTTATTTTAGTATCTGTCACATCAATTGGATTGTCAGCGGCATGATTTAGATCATTTCCTCCGATAGTTAACATGATTATATCTGCACTTTTTATTAGATTCTGAATATTCGGTTCCTCTAATGAATTCAGCAAATTATCTGCACGCCAGCCATTGATGGCTTGATTGATTACATGAACGGGCTTTTTTAAAATGACTTCAAGCTTTTTAGCCGCTTTCCCGGCATAACCACCTTCTAAAGATAAATCTCCTGTGCCTTTGGTTAATGAATCACCTAAAGCTACAATAGTAACATCGCCCTTCGGAAACATCTCCATTACACCTCCGCTAGTTGAGGAAGGCTCTTCACCAAAATCGGAAGGCTTCGGATTAATCACATCCTGGGCTGCATAAATAAAACCAAAAATAAATAATAATGTTGAAAATGCTGCGATTGAACCAACCACACGCCAAAGCGTTCGCGAAGATTTCATCCGGAGGTCTCCTTCTCAGAGTTTTCTTATCGAAAACTTAAATTTTATATGTAACCAAGCCCTTACAAATAAGATTAAAGCTTCATCACTAATTATGCAAACGAACTGTATTTTCTTGTTTGACAATTTAATTTTTATGTAATAAAATATTTTTACGTAATATATATATGTTAATGAGGTGGTCCTTTACTTGTTGGTTAACATTCAAGAAAGCTATGTATTGGAAACACCCGAGCAAGCCATGGCTTTGCTCAATCCGCTTCGAGCTGAAATTGTCGCTCATTTGCTGGAGCCTGCATCTGCATCAGAAGTCGCTAGGCGTTTAAGTGAAACACCACAACGAGTTAATTATCATTTAAAATCATTAGAAAAAGTTGGCATTGTGCGGCGAGTTGGTTCGAGGCAGGTGCGCAATTTGGTAGAAGTACTCTTTCAGGCTGTTGCCAAAAGCTTTGTGCTAGCAGAATCACTAAGCATGAAGCCTGAGACAGTCCGGAAGCTGAAGGATCAAGGCGCACTCGCCCATCTTGTTACAACCTCGGAACGAATGAAAAAAGACGCACTTCTACTCATGGAGCAATCGGATGAGAATGAAGTCATTGCGAGCGCTGCATTGCAGCTGCAGGTCAAGCTGGCAGATCCCGAACAACGCCATGCCTTTGTCGAGGAATATGTCAGCTTGGTTCATAAGCTTGTAGCTAAGTATCACAGCGATTCTAAGGATGAAACAGCTTATCAGGTTATCCTAGCCGTATATCCACAACCCATTTAAGGAGGCAATATCGATGAAGACTGAGCAGGAAAGCAAGGATTTATTAGTTTGGCAGGAAGCTCCACTCCCTCAGGAAAAATCCCACACTAAAGTAGTGGAATTATCAGACTATCGCCGCAGCCAGGAATCAACGATTGTTAGCTGGGATGTGCCCGCAGTTGAAGCAATCAAGCCTGTTAAGCTAATAATGGTATCTTCTGGATTCACGATCCGCAGCTTTGGCGGAAATGGGATTCAAAGCATGGCTGCTTAAAGCACTAAACTAAATTTGAACAGTTCTAAGGAGGATAAAGACAATGAGTGTAATTCCTATGGTAGTTGAACAAAGCGGGCGTGGTGAACGCTCCTATGATATTTATTCTAGACTCTTGAAGGACCGTATTGTATTCCTCGGCAGTCCAATTGATGATCAAAGTGCCAATGCTATTGTCGCTCAATTACTTTTCTTAGCTGCTGAAGATGCTGAGAAAGACATCCATCTCTACATCAATTGCCCCGGCGGTTCCACTACTGCTGGATTTGCCATTTATGATACGATGAAATTCATTAAACCCGATGTATCGACCATATGTGTAGGGATGGCAGCCTCCATGGGATCTCTCCTCCTTACATCTGGAGCGCCTGGGAAAAGATTTGCTTTGCCTAGTGCCGAAATCATGCTGCATCAGCCATGGGGTGGCGCTCAAGGCCAAGCGAGCGATATTCAAATTCGTGCCTTGCATATCCAAAAAACGAAGGATACCTTATACCGCATATATTCTGAAACTACTAAGCAGTCCATTGAAAAAATCACTGCAGACTGTGATCGTGATTTTTTTCTCTCTGCTGCTGAAGGAAAAGAATATGGCTTGATTGATAAAGTTGTCGAGAATATGTAGCTCAATTAACAGCAAAAAAGGCCAAAACGAGTGAAAATTCGTTTTGACCTTTTTTTTACAGTGAAACACCATTAATAACCAAATGTGCACGGAACATTTCATTGACAGAAGGTAGTTCCTCTTTAGTAAACCAATTCTCCGCATTCCACATTCCGGCTTGTTTAAAGGCTCTCGGACAATGAATGAAGCACTCCTCCACCTCAACCACAACCGCTAAACCTGTCGTTTTGCCATCCCACCGCATGCTCGCAATAAATTCTTCACTTCGCGTGATTATGGCTCGCCCATTGATACGAAGGACTTCCTCTAGACCAGGTATGAGAAAAATCATACCCATTTGTGGATTTTCAACGATATTCAATAAAGAATCAATCCGTCTATTCCCCATACGATCTGGAAAAACCAATCTTCGCTCATCAAGAACTTTAACAAACCCCAGTTTATCTCCACGCGGAGATACATCCGTCCGTCCATCTAATGCTGAGGTTGCAAGAAAGAATATGGACGACATGGCTAAATAGCCTGCAATATGCGGATCAATATGTGTGATTGTTTTTTTAACTACATGCTCATGTGGAGGCTCGAGCATCGCTTTAAGCTCCTCAGAGCTAGTAATCACATCTTTAATTTTACTGAAATCATTCATCGCCATTCTATCTCCTGTTCAATTGGATATCCTCCAATTCAAGGATTCGGGTATATCTTAAACAAAGCTTCCTTTTGTGCATAACCTAAGCTAACAATGGGTCGAATACTCTTGGCTAAGTCCTCAGCTTCACTTACCGTAGAAGCTAAACCAAGCGCAATTAGAGTCCCGGCAGCTACGGTTCCGGCTCTGCCGCTTCCGGCTCCGCAGTGAAAACCAACTTTTTTGCCTGCTTTATAAGCCCCAACTACTTCTTCAATTGCCTTTTTAAACAATTGCTCCGTCACTATAGGTGAATTATCGCCTAAAGGTATCTGAATCCACTCTGTGCCTGCAGAAGGATACGCACTTTGAGTAGCTTCACCTCGTAAATCAATAATAACGTCAACCTCTTCATTCTTAATCATCGCTTCTACGTCTCTCGCACCGCCAAAAAAAATCCGATCCTCAACCAGTGCATGATAATTGCCGCTTACCTTCACGTACCGACACATCCTTTATATTAGCCTGTTTCATTTAAGAAACGGAACTGTGCTTGGATCAGACCATAATAGATGCCTTTTCCCTCGATCAATTGCTCGTGACTGCCCATTTCCATGATCCGCCCATGATCCAAAACCACGATATTGTCAGCGTTGCGAATTGTCGATAAACGATGCGCAATAATGAACGAGGTGCGCCCGGCAAGCAAGATTTTGAGTGCCTCTTGAATCTTCAGCTCGGTCTCCGTATCAATACTTGCTGTTGCTTCATCGAGAATAAGAATTCGCGGATTCGCCAGCAAAGCACGTGCAAAGGATATTAACTGGCGTTGGCCCATGGATAACACATTACCACGCTCTTGGACCTCAGTATCATAGCCATTAACTAGATCTTTAATAAAATCGTCTGCATTAACAGCCTTTGCTGCAAGCTCAACCTCTTCATCCGTAGCGTCCAAACGCCCAAAACGAATGTTATCGCGAATCGTACCTGAGAATATAAAAGTATCCTGAAGTACAATCCCAATTTGAGAACGCAAGCTTTGAATAGTCACTTCACGAATCGGATGTCCATCAATTAGAATCCGACCTTCAACTGGATCATAAAACCGTGAAATCAGATTAATAATCGTACTCTTGCCTGATCCCGTATGTCCGACTAAGGCAATGGATTGACCTGCCTGGACCTCTAAGTTTATCCCTTTTAATGCTGGTCTGCCAGGCTCATACTCAAAAACTAGATTTTCGATACTGATATTCCCTTTAATCGGAGGCATCTTAGGAGCATGGGCATTTTCTTCAACTGTCGGTTTCTCATCAATAAATTCAAAAATACGTTCAGAGGACGCCATAGCTATCAGCAATTGGGAATACATTTGGCCTAATCGGTTGATTGGATCCCAAAAATGTCCGATATAGGTAGCAAAACCGACCAATATCCCAATACTAATCTCACCCGTTTGCACCAAATGAGCGCCATACCAGAACAGAATACAATACCCAATTGCTCCTGTGATTTCAATGATTGGGCCAAAGCTTTGATTTAAGCCCGAAGCTTTGTTCCAGGAGAACCGATTGACTTTATTCATCCCATCAAAATAGTTCATGTTGTCTTTCTCTTGTGTATAAGCTTGAGTTACCCGAATGCCTTGTATGCTCTCGTTCAAATGCGAGTTAATTCGGGATTGCTTCATCCGAACATCCTGCCAGGCTCGACGAATTCGCTTGCGTAATGTAGTGGAAACCATAAACATTAAGGGAACTGTAATCATTATAGCAAGCCCAAGCTTAAGGTTAAAGCTCAGTAGAATAATAATTATCCCGAGCAATTGTATACTGTCAATTAAGACATTCACAACCCCATTCGTGAATAGATCCTGAAGTGAATTCACATCATTTGTAACTCTAACTAATACCGATCCTGCAGGTCTTTTATCAAAAAAACGAAAGGAAAGCTGCTGAATATGACTGAATAAATCTCGCCTTAGATCATAAATGACCCTTTGTCCAATATCGTTTGTATAACGAATTCGATAATTGCTGGAAAGCCATTGGATCACATAAACGGCAGCCATGGTCCCTGTTACTATAAGCAATAATGAACCATTTTTTTCTAAAATAGCATGATCAATCGCAAAAGTTATGAGCATTGGAATAGCAAGCTTACTCAGCGTAACAATAAGGATCGTGATGATAATGATCGGCAGCATTTTCTTGCTGTATGGCTTCATGTATTTGCCTAATCGCTTTAATTGGCTCCAGTCAAACGGTTTTTCCATAATGTCATCATCTTGATAGACAAAACGCTCTTGTTTTTTAATGTCCTTTTCTTCTTGCTGTTCGGCTGTTATCAAAGGACCCACCCCTTCTCTTTTTCCACTTTATCTGGAGCTTTTTCAGCCTCTGTTTGCATATCTGCATATTGAATCTGGTAAGTTTTTAGATAAGGCCCAGGTTGACGCAACAGCTCATTATGAGTCCCTCTTTGGATAACTTTTCCTTGATCTAGCACAATTATTTCATCTGCATGTCTTAAAGAAGATATCCGATGTGCAATGATAAAAGTGGTACGGCCCTTCATAACTTCGCGGAAGCCTGCTTGAATCTCATGCTCCGTTTCCATATCTACTGCGCTTGTAGCATCATCGAGGATCAATATTCTAGGATCCTTAAGTAAGGCTCTTGCAATAGCAATTCTTTGCTTCTGTCCACCAGACAAGCCTAATCCACGTTCACCTACAATCGTATCATAGCCCAATGGCAGCTCCATAATAAAATCATGTGCTCTGGCTAGCTTCGCCACTTGAATGACTTGCTCCATCGAGATATCTCTAATCCCATAGGCGATATTATTACGAATCGATGCGGAGAATAGGAAGGTTTCTTGAAAAACTACCGCAATTTGACGTCGTAAGCTCTCAAGTGAAATATCGTTGATATTATAACCATCTAAAGTTATACGACCGCTTTTTAAATTATAGGCCCTGTATAATAGCTGAATAATCGTTGATTTCCCTGCTCCAGTCCCGCCTAATATTCCAATTACACTTCCAGGAGGAGCATCCAAGCTTAAATCAATTAATGCAGGTTTCTTATCGGGATAGGCAAAATTGACATCCTCAAAGGTAACAAAGCCTTTAACCTGAGAAGGAGCTAGTGAAATAGCATGCTCTTTATCTTTAACATGTACGTATTGATTGATAATTTCCAGTACCCGCTCACCAGAAGCTTTGGATTGCGTATAGTTATTAATGTGAAAGCCAATCCCCCACAAAGGGCCAATAATGTACCAAATCAAGCTGAAGAAGGCGACTAATTCCCCGATAGACATGCTATCTTGAATGACCATATATCCGCCAATCCCTAACAAGATCACGACACTTAAATTCGCAAACAGCTCCATAACTGGAAAATACTTAGCCCATATTCCAGCCGAAAGCAAGTTGCTTGATTTATAGTCAGCGCTATGGACCATAAAACGCTTCACTTCATGCTCTTCACGAGCAAATGATTTAACCGTACGCACACCTGTAATATTCTCTTGTACAGCCGTTGTCAGATCACTCATCGATTGACGAATTATTCGAAAGGCGGGATGTATTTTCGTTTCAAATTTAGAAGCAGTGATGACCAAGAAAGGCATAAAAATCAAGGTTAACAAAGTTAGCTTCCAATTGATCGAGAACATCATAGCTGATCCAAAAACTAGCATCAAAACCACATTTAATATTTGGGCGAATCCAAATCCAAGGAACATACGTATGGCATCTAAATCAGCAGTCAACCGCGACATTAAATCGCCTGTTTTTGCTTTGTCATAGTATTGAAAGGATAGCTGCTGCAGCTTATCATATAGAGCATTACGCAAATTATACGCCATCCAATTTCCTAAACGCCCACCTGTCAAACCATGCAGGAATTGCAGCATTCCCTTTAAAGTAACTACGAGAACTACAATGATAGCGAGAACAGGCACTTTGTCATACTTCTCTTTAACAATGACTTCATCGATTAAATAACGCAGTAAATTGGGATAAACGAGTCCTAAGCCAGTTGCAAACGCCAAACATAAAATAGAGATAAAAAATAGCTTTCTTTTTGGCCAATAAAACTCTTTCAGCTGCTTAAAAACATTCATTGGAAACCCCCGCTTCGTTAATCTTAGGAAAGTTTAACACCTTGTGCTACAACCTACAATGTGGAAAAAACTACGTATAATTCGATATAGAAACGTATCTTAGCGATACGCTTACATAATCGGTATCATCCTTACATATGGTATCAATCGGTCGGGATGTAAGCCCTTTCAGGGTGATTCAGATAAATGCTTGCATTTTAACTTGTCGAATAACTTGATTTGATGCTGAATATGTGCTCGAGAGCAGCAAAAAGCCGCTCCATTTTGCTTAAATGGTGCGGCTGTGATATTAGGTGCGCGTAACGCCACATTGTGGTGTTGAAGGGCGAGTTCTTCGCCGGCAGCTGCAAAATCAGCTGTTCAGCAGCAGCTTCAACTCTTGCTTTTTAAACTCAAGCGTTTGTAGATCCATTTTCATTTCTAAAGCATCACGTTGCCCTTCAACATGCTCCCCAACCGTTTGCGCGAGCAACTCAAAAGCTTTTTGCAAGCTTTCTCTCAGCTGCTGTTGATATGCCGACAATAGCAATTGCTGCTGTTTAAACATATAGCGTTGAATCAACTCATTTACGATCAATTCCAGCTCGGCACGCAGCTTGGCTTTACCTTCACCTTCGAAGAAGTGCTTTCCATTCTTAAAGTAGCCAAATAGCCATTTTTCTTCTAAAAGACTCTCTTCCAGCATTTCATCAACAACAGGTGTTTCATAATCCAAATCAGGTAATGCCTCTCCCCGATAATCGACAAATGGCTTTGTGATTAATCCGACTTGCTGTTCATATAATTTTTTCATCTTAGCACCAATGAAATGTTCGATCCGTAATGTGGTTGCTAATACCTCATGAGATAGATCATACGAAAAGCTGCGTAATAGTTCATTCCAGGCTAATTTTAAGGCTTTACGGATGTCTCTGCCATCTTCCCGCAAGGAGGAGGGGTTAAAGGCAAAATTAAATAATTCACCATACCGATAGGATACTCTTTGTTTAACATAATATAAAAGCTCCTGAATTTCTTGAGTGACCTCATTAGCATCATAAGCTTCCTTCTGGTCAATAAGCAGCTTCATAATCTGTGCAAATGTGTCATCTAAAGCCAGCAGCTTTAATTTCCGCTCCGCTTCACCTTGTTGAGCACTTGCAACTCTCAGTTCAAGTACTTCAATACTTCTAGCGATCTCTAGCTCAGCAGAATGAACGGCTACTTGAGTTAATTCATCCAAAGTAAACCTAATAAAATCATTTTCAAATGATTGCATGCCCGAATGATTAACTAAATCCTGATTATGATTTAATTTACCATCCAAGGCTTCCATACTCGAAACCGGATAAATCCGTGGATGTCTGATCCCATGAGTCAGCAGATTTGCTTTGACATGCTCGATTACTTGCTGCTGCTCCTCTTCGTTCGCTGCTAAATCGGCAGCATTAACGATAAAAAACATTTTGTCTAACTCAAAAGTATCCTTAACACGTCCAAGCTGCAATAAGAACTCGCGATCTGCTTGTGAGAAGGCATGGTTGTAATACGTTACAAAAACAATCGCATCTGCATTCTTAATATAATTAAAAGCAACTCCAGTGTGTCTAGCATGTATGGAATCCGCCCCAGGCGTATCTACAAAAATAATACCTTGCGATGTTAGGGGATGCTCATAAAAGAGATCGATTCGTTCAACAAAACAAGACTTTGTTTCATCCGCAACATAAGAGGCAAATTCAGTTATATCAATCGATATCGTTTGATCCAAAAGCGGCTCGGCATGGCTCCACCCAAGGGCAGCTGCTTTGAGGAAGCTGTGATGGGGCTTTCCACTAGCGCTTAAGCTTTGAGAAGATAAATGATCGATACTCTGAAAAACCTCAGCTACCGTTTTAGCTGAAATTCCTACAACATCTGCTGAAAATTGTATTTCATTGCGGATGAAGGGATCCGATTTCATTTTCACTCGCACTGAGCCGTGCGGCCAATCTACTGTAGGAGGCATTATTCGGTTGATAGTAGCTGTAGTCGGATTAGGCGATACGGGCAGCAGCCGCTCACCAATCAATGCATTGGCGAATGAAGATTTCCCAGCACTAAACGCACCAAATAAAGAGATCGTAAACCGATTATTAGCCAATCTTTTTGCTTTTTCACGCATCGATTTAGCTAATATTGTCATTGCCGAGACATCGCTAATTAGTTCAGCAGCACTTAACAAACGATTAGCTGTATGCTTCATTCTCATGGCATGATCTTGATTAGCAAGCCCGCTTGCTTGAACAGCATCCGATTCGCTTAGCACCTTATTTGAATTATTATTACTCACTGACATTGTTTGAAAAGTGTTCTCTTCCTTAGGAGCGATTGTATAAGCTGCTTCCCCATGCATCTCAGGCGCTAATCTATATTCAGTAAAATCAGGCAGCTCAAGTGCTGTTGAAACCTCGACAGCTTTCGTTATTTCAGCTTGCAGGGTTTCGTTGTAATTCTGTTCCTGGTTTTCCAAGCCCTGCAATTCACTTAAAGCCAATAAACGCTCGTCCAAATCTGCAAGCTGGATAGCAAGCTGATCTTGTTCACTTTTTGATGCTTGCTCAATCAATTTACGCAGCTGATCCATTAAATTCAGACTTAATTTACGCAGCTTAGCTTTAACTTCACTTGAAATTTGTTTAGCAAAATGAATGGTATATTCATTCGAAAAAACCGCACCAGGATTTACTTGCTCAGCAATCCACTCTGCTGTAACATCCAAAGTTAAATTCTCCAGATCAGCCGGATTGGCCAAGCTTGATAATCCATATTCTTCGATTGTTTTTTTATAATAATCCTTAAGATGCCAGATTAGATGTGCATGTACCTTCTCCACAAAATCAGCATGAAAAATAGTTAAGCGCTGCTCAATTTCTTTAGCTGTCTGTGATGCTCGTGCAAACAAACCAAGCTTAAACCCAGGTTTCCGACTGCTTAGATATTCATGTGCTAGATCTCTTGTTACAGCAGGTGTCAGGTTTGAATTCTCGGCAATTGCGGTAATTTCTTTATTCCATTTGAGATAAAGCTGCTCTGGCCAATCCTTTAACTGTTCATTTCTAGCTAGCCACTGCTCACGCTGAATCAGCCGTTCCGTTAGCTCATCTTGTTCAGGCAGCTGCTTCCTTAGCTGGTCTTTAGCCTCTTCATGGCTTGCCTTTATTACTTCAATATGATCATGCACAATTTGCCGTAATGAGCACTCAAGGCTCCATTCTCGCAGCTTGGCAGCATGAAGCATCAGCTCTGACAACAGCCATTTCAGCTTACCCCATTCATTATAAGGGTGCTGAGGCTGTTTAAGAGTCGTATATAGAATCCCATCTGGATCAGCTTGCCAATTGCGAAAGGCTTCATCTACACTTAAACGAAAGGCTTCAAAAGTTAACTGATTCTCTTGATGCTTGTCAATTTGATTAACAATTAAATAAACGGGCTTTCCCCAATCCTTCATGCGCTTAGCGAACGATAAATTAGTCTCCGATTGAACATGATTGTAATCCATGACATAGAATACTACATCAGCTAAATGTAAGGCTGATTCCGTCGACATTTGATGGGCGCCATCTGTGGAATCGATACCTGGTGTATCCAAGAGCTGCGTATTATTGCCAAGAAACTCAATAGGATATTCGATCGCTATGGATTCAATATTCTCCCCATCCTTGCAGTATGCAGCAAGCTGATCAAATTCAATAGAAACCATAGAAGTCTCTGCGGAATCAGGTAGCTTTGTATGTGTTATATAGGCTTTTGCTGGACCATTTCGGATTGAAACAATATTAGCACTGGTTGGAATCGGGCTAGAAGGTAATAATGGATATTCGCAAAGTGCATTAATCACACTGGATTTCCCTGCTGAGAAATGTCCGCAAAAAGCGATATTTAGTTGGCCTGACTTATATTTTAACTTAAGCTGCTGCAGCTTTTGTGCATGGAATTCATCCCCAGAGGCACGCATTGTTTGCTCCAGATCAATCCATGTTTGCTCGTTCATGTTTCATTCTCCTAAGCTTGTGGTTAAATTGCAAAAAAAAAGCCGAATGGATTCGGCTTTTACTGAGTAACCAATTCGGGGATAAAAATTTCAAATACTTCACCATGCTGTAGAATTGTAATGTTACGCTCTCTAACCTTCATTACTACAACTTCTGGCTTAGCTTTCATCTTCTGCAAGTAGTTTTCAGGAACTTCTCCTGATTCACTAATCGTAATGCCTTCAACGATTTTCTCTTCATTCTCTGCAAGTGGAGTATTGATCACCTGTTCGTAAATATCCGAAAACACTTCAAAATTACTTGTATACACAGCTATGCATTTCATTAAAATCCCATCCTTTGGTTTCTATTTTCTTTGTCTAATTAATAGCTTTATCTTTAGATTTCCTAACTTGTGGTAATTTCATACGTTTTTTTCCTTCAGTGCAGGTTTCTAATAAGGGACATATCTCACATTTGGGGTTTTGAGCTTTACAATGGTATCTCCCGAAAAAAATAAGTCGATGATGAGTTAATGTCCATTCTTCTCTAGGCACTAACTTCATAAGCTTCTTTTCAACCTCAAGTACGGAATCTAAATGTTTAGCAATGCCAAGTCGTTTCGATACTCGCTCAAGATGGGTGTCTACTGCTATAGCAGGTACACCAAAAGCGTTTGAAATGACAACATTTGCTGTCTTGCGCCCTACTCCTGGAAGCTCAACCAACTGCTCATGGCTTTCTGGAATTTGCCCATCGTATTTTTCTAATATCATCGCGCAAAGGCTTTGGATGTTCTTCGCTTTATTGCGAAACAAACCAATTCTCCGGATATCTTGCTCAAGCTCTTCAACCGGAACAGCCAAGTAATCCTCTGGTTTGCGGTATTTAACAAAAAGGTTTGCAGTCACTTTATTCACAGTCTCATCCGTGCATTGTGCAGAAAGCAACACAGCAAGAGTTAGCTCAAACGGGTTACTATGATTTAATTCGCAGTGAGCATCGGGAAACATTTGGCCAATTGTATCGAGAGCATAACGCATTTGCTTCTGATTCATTGGCGGTGATTCACCTACTTTCGGTTCAATAACCTATAGTTTAGCTAAAATCAATCCCAATTTCAATGCTTTATTGCACTTCAATATCGAATATTTTGCAAATTTTTTGTAATATTTCGAAAAAAAACCGTCTTAGAGAAGGAATCCAATTTTTTTTGGACATCCTATTCTCTTAGACGGTATATTTTTGCTAATTGTTTCAATTATTTTGCAATAGGATGAGGTAAATCCACATGTCCCAACAGGCTTTCTACTTTCTGGCCGTTGACTAGGACTTCAATTGCTTGTACTTCTTCAAACTGAAACATTGTTTTTTTAAGTGATTCTATTAATAATTCTTCTCCTGGTGCACCAAGCTGTGGCTCAGCAGGCAACGTTAGATCAATGGTTAATGTACTTCCCTTAAGCTCTGCACTCTGAAAAGTAAATCCGTCAAATAAAGCAACACTCTGATCATCTGGGCTTTTAGTTAGTCCATTTAAGACCTCGATATAAGCGGATAAGTTTGATGTGGATGCTAAACTAACCTCTTTCGACACTAGCGCATCCCCATCTTCATTACCATAGTAAAGGTTCATTAAAGTAGGTTTAGCCGCTTCTGGTGTAGCTAATGGCGTCGGTAAAGCAGTCGCCGAAACTTCTGGTGAGGTACTTGCAGCCGAAACAGCCTCTTTAGTTTTCCCGCAACCAGCCAATACCAGAATACAACTAAGAATAACCAGCAATGGCATAAGTTTTTTGTACATGGACATTTCTCCTTCGAGAGCATTAGCATTAACTAATTTTCAAGTATTCCTTAATTCCTGCAACAATTCCTGCCGCTACTCTATTCTGTAAATCTTCATTATACAGTTGAGCCTCTTCGGTTGGATTAGAGAGATAACCTATCTCACATAAAATCGCCGGCATCTTGGTTTTATTAATTACACGGAAATCTTCTTGTTTAACCTTTTTATCTACGAAACCTGTTGCTGCTACAATGTGTGGATGCATGGCTTGTGCAAAAGCTAAGCTATCTTTGCGATAATAGTAGGTTTCCGTTCCTTTGGATGTCTTAGCGTAGGAATTTCCATGAACAGAAACAAACAAATTAGCTCCCAGTCTATTGGCAATAGCAACACGTTCGTCTAATTCTACGAATGTATCATCATCACGGGTCAGATTAACTTGAATCAATGGTTCTTGTTGAAGCAATTTTTGGATTTTAAGCACGACAGCTAGATTAAAGTCCTTCTCTAAACGCTTAGTAACAGAGATAGCACCGGTATCTTTTCCCCCATGTCCTGCATCAATCACAACTGTATAGGAAACTGTCTTTTTCGCAATGATTACAACATGATTTACTTTATCTTCAATCAGCTCGTAATTTCCTTTTTGTTTAAGATCAATAACTACACGAACAGTTGGAGGCTTGTCCGAAAAATCAGCATATCTAACCTTATCAATATACACACTATCTGACACATTGAAACCATTGGTAACTGCTGAATAATTCACTTCTGCCGGAGGTTCTGTATTCTCAATTGTGTTATCAATGATTGAGTCATCGATGTTTGAGTTATCGATGATCGAAGAATCGATAATTGAAGGATCGATGTTTGAAGAATCGAGAATTGTGTTTATATCATTCATTATAGTCGGTTGATTACTGGAGATTAGGTCTGCAGCAAGACTACTTTGTTCAAAATCTACAACCAAACGATCAGGTCCTGTTAAATAGAACAAGGTTGGATGCAAATCTCCATTTCCTCGTATTGTGACTTGATCATATTCACTTGCTATGGCTTGAATTTCAGTTGCTGCCACTATAGGGTCGGGAATAGTCAGACTTGGATCCGTATTCTCTTCACTAGGTACATTTGAAACTGGAGTTTCGACTGGTTCTTGTGGCTGCTCGCCACCAATTACTGGCAAATCGATCAATTGTCTAGATAAATTAACAGATCTGGCCTTTTCATCCCAAATTACTTTTAAGCCAAGCTTCTCCGCTAGAAAACGCAAAGGAAGTAATGCAGTACCTTCTACATTCAAAGGGGCTTCCGTTAATTGTAGTAGTTCACCGTTGACAGCTACATCTTTTTTATCGATTTGCATTTCAATACTCAAGCTTTCGTTCATAACAGTTACCTTTTTCTCTTTAGCATCCCAACTAACAACCGCCCCTAGGGTTTCCGAAATGATCCGAATTGGCACCATTGTAGTCCCTTTGATATTCTGCGCAGGAACTGTAGAAACTAACGCTTTTCCATTTAGAAATAGTGGAATGGCTTCTTCAGCATGGATTAATCGTGGAAATAAACATAAGAAAAAAAGCGCGGCTAAAAAGGTGTAGACTGACTTCTTCATTGTTCACCTCATTTTCGACGTTATTTGACAGTTTAGACGCGAGGAACCACGAAAGGTTGCGCAAAAAAACCTTAGTTCCACAAGATAGGTCTTGGAGACTAAGGGTTTATCCAAATAATGGATTATTTATACAGCCATGAAGCGGGAAATATTAAATCGAGACAATCACTCAATGGATGAACTGTCTTTTGTTGCTGCTGGATATTGACCAAGCGTCTTTGATACATCACCTACCTTAGTTATACTCATGTCAACAAAATACAACCATATAATCCAATTATTAATAGACTCTGCTTAGGTCTCAAAGACTTGAGGTATTTCAAGTTACAGCAGCTTGCCAGACCATGAAAAGATCGCCCTTCACTTGGCCATCATGGCTTAAGGAGGGCGATCTTTTATAATTGGGGTACCTTATGGATTGCTTTCACTTTTTAGAGTTATTTAAAAACAATACGTGATTTATGCTTAGCTTCATAAGCAGTAATTTCATCACTATGCTGCAAGGTAAGGCCAATATCATCCAGGCCTTGAAGCAAGAATTGGCGGCGATGCTCGTCTAGTTCAAAATTAATTTTCAACCCGTGGTTGTCATTAAGTGTTTTGGCAACTAGATCCACTGAAAGTGTGTAACCTTCATTAGCATTCGTCCGTTGGAATAGATCCTCTACTTGCTCTTCGGAAAGAACGATTGGCAGAATACCATTCTTAAAGCAGTTGTTGTAGAAAATATCTGCATAAGAAGGAGCAATAACCACTTTAAAGCCGTAATCCATTATCGCCCAAGGAGCATGCTCACGCGAGGAGCCGCAACCAAAGTTGGCGCGAGAAATCAAAACCGAAGCGCCTTTATAACGCTCTTTGTTTAAATTAAAATCAGGGTTTACGTCGCCGTTCTCAAAAAAGCGCCACTCAAAAAACAAGTATTGTCCAAATCCGGTACGTTCAATTCTCTTTAAAAATTGTTTAGGTATGATAGCATCCGTATCGACATTTACACGGTCAACGGGTACAACTAAGCCAGTAAACTCTTTAAATTCTTCCATTGTTAGGCACTCCCTTCTATATGTTTAATGGTATTAATTAAATGCCCATTCACGAATATCGACAAAATGTCCTTCTATAGCAGCAGCTGCTGCCATTGCAGGTGATACTAAATGTGTACGGCCTCCACGACCTTGACGACCTTCAAAATTACGATTCGAAGTAGAAGCACAACGCTCTTCTGGATTCAACATGTCCGGGTTCATTGCCAGACACATGCTGCAGCCTGCATCACGCCATTCAAAGCCTGCTTCAGTGAAGATTTTATCCAAGCCTTCTTTTTCTGCTTGGATCTTAACGCGTCCTGATCCTGGTACTACGATTGCATATTTTAAGTTAGGTGATACTTTATGGCCTTTAGCTACGGATGCTGCTGCACGCAAATCTTCAATTCGCCCATTCGTGCATGAACCAATAAAGACGACATCAACTGCTAAATCGGTCATTGGAGTACCAGGTGTCAGCCCCATATATTCCAAAGCCTTTTCTGCTGCTTTACGTTCGTTTTCAGTTGGGAAGCTTTGTGGATCTGGCACTGCTGCAGTCACATGGATTCCCATTCCAGGGCTAGTTCCCCAGGTTACTTGCGGGATTAATGCTTGTGCGTCAAACTCAACTACACGATCATATTCAGCGCCATCATCTGTTACGATTTGACTCCATATGGAAACTAACTTATCAAACTCTTCTCCCTGTGGCACATAATCACGTCCACGCAGGTAGTCAAAGGTTACATTATCCGGAGCAATCAAGCCCGCACGAGCGCCTGCCTCAATAGACATGTTACAAACGGTCATGCGCTCTTCCATAGATAAGGCACGGATAGCTTCACCCGTATATTCAAGAACATAACCGGTTGCGAAATCCGTACCGTATTGCGCGATAACGCCAAGAATTAGATCCTTAGCTGTTACACCAGGGCTTAATCTGCCGTTAATGCGTACTTCCAAGGTTTTGGCTTTGGACTGCTGCAAGCATTGAGTAGCCATAACATGCTCCACTTCACTTGTACCAATTCCGAATGCCAAAGCGCCAAAAGCACCATGAGTGGAAGTATGGCTGTCTCCGCAAACGATTGTATTACCTGGATGTGTTAAGCCAAGCTCAGGCCCCATAACGTGGACAACGCCTTGATCCGCACTATATAAATCAAACAGAGTTACGCCAAAATCAGCGCAGTTTTGCGATAGCGTATCGATTTGTTGCTTAGAGATTGGATCCTTGATGTTAAAACGATCCTGTGTAGGGACGTTATGATCCATTGTAGCGAAAGTAAGATCCGGACGACGTACTTTACGGCTTGATAAACGCAAGCCTTCAAATGCTTGCGGAGATGTTACTTCATGAACCAAATGTAGATCAATATAGATGATGCTAGGCTTGCCTTCCTCTTGATGAATCACATGATTTTCCCAAATCTTTTCGAACATTGTTTTTTTAGCCATGGATAACTCACCTCTTCGATATTAATTTTGTTCTAATATTCATTATAAAGTAATACTAGCATTTCCTTCTTCATTGTTCCAAGATATAATATCTATAAGCTTGATAGGAAATTAATATAAAGGCGCCTTAAGTTTAAGCTTTTTAAAAACAATACCACATTTCACTTCATTTTAGGAGGAACAAAACATGGAATTACGGCAATTCTTATATGCAATCCAAATTGCAACGGAGAAGAATTTCTCACGAGCAGCAGAGAAGCTTCACTTGGCACAGCCCTCACTAAGTCAGCAATTGTCTAAGCTAGAGAAGGAAATTGGCGTGCTTCTATTTCAACGCAATACGAATTCTGTTGAGATTACACATGCCGGTGAAGTGTTTGTAGAAAAGGCACAGAAGATTCTGGATATGGTCAATCAGCTAAAAAAAGAGATGGAAGACATCTCTCAAATGCGCAAAGGTAAACTTGTTGTCGGCAGCTTGCCTATTACAGGCTCTCATATACTTCCGTTGGTGCTGCCTGTATTCCAAAGCAGGTATCCTGAGATTGAAATTGTCCTGGTGGAAGAAACCTCTAATCGTCTTGAACATTTGACATCTAACGGGCAAACTGACATTAGCTTGTTAACCCTTCCCTTGCATGAGCCTTCTTTAACCTATCAATCTCTGATCGATGAGGAGATCTGGCTGGCGCTTCCACCGCAGCATGCCTTACTCCAAGCGAAAACTAGTGATGAACACTCTGAAGATTCATGGGTACAAATTAGCGACCTCGAAAAAGAGCCCTTTATTGTGCTCAAAAAAGGGCAAGGTTTTCGTCAAATTACCGAAGAGCTATGTTTAACCGCTGGCTTCCAGCCTAAAATCGTCTTTGAAAGCAGTAATATCGAAACCGTACAATCGCTTGTTGCCGCCGGAATGGGGATTGCTTTCATCCCTTCGATGATTGCAAGAAAACAAGGCATGCTTTTTACTCCTACCTATATACCGTTACAAGAGAAGCCCTATCGTACCCTAGTCATTGCTTATCGCAAAGGACGCTATTTATCGAAAGCTGCAGAAGCTTTTATTGCTACTTTGCTTGAGGTCACGGCTGATTAGAGCTTATAAATTTCGGGGCGGCGGTCTTCAAACACAGGTATTCGAGCACGAACTTGATCGACATCTGACATTGACAATGTAGCAGTTAATATTTCTTCTTCTTCACTACCTTCTGCTATAATCTCGCCCCAAGGATCAATAATTAACGAATGTCCAAAAAACTCCGCTTTACCGCTTATCCCAACTCGATTACAAGCTACAACAAACATTTGATTCTCAATAGCTCTAGCCATCAATAAAGTCCGCCAATGGTGTAACCGAGGATTAGGCCATTCTGCAGGCACAAACAGAATTTTCGCACCGTCTAAAGCTAGCTTTCTTGCTAGCTCTGGAAAGCGAATATCGTAACAAATCATTACACCCGCAGGTATTTCGTCGATTTGAATTTTGCCAATTTGATCCCCGCTTGCGAGAAATTTCTCTTCATCCATCAAGCGAAACAAGTGTATTTTAGAATAGTCAGCTGTTAATTCACCTTGTCGATTAAAAACATAAACAGTATTTAGTACTTCATCGCCTTTTTTCTCAGCTATTGAACCTGCAATGATATTGACATCATGCTCTAAACAAAATTGTGAAATGAATCGTTTAGTTCGCTCTCCTTCTAAATCTGCCAGCTGTTGAATTTGCTCCAAAGCGTAGCCTGTATTCCACATTTCCGGAAAAATGATTATATCTGGTTTAGGATCTGCTTTAATTGCTTTACTTAGCATCAGAGTTAGATTAGCAAAATTTCGATCAGGTTCGCCAATTTCTATATCCATTTGTAATAAGCTAATCGTTAAATTTGATTGATTCATAATATCACTCCCTGCTTACATCGTAACTAATAATAAAGCTCCGCGTCAATTGTTCATCGATGAATGTTTTTTTCTGAACAAAGCAGCAATCGTTAGTACAATAAGCGGTACTACAAATGCAAAGGTCCCCCATAGAGGTGCAACAACAGCGATAAGATGAATCCATTGTGCTTCTCCTCCGTTCATAACAAGCAGAGATAGTAGAAAACAACACAAACTAAGTGGGAAAATCATCAATTTTTTGTCTTTAATTTTAAATAAATGCCTAATGGTTACATTCAGAACGTATAAGGCAATTGTCGCTTTCATATAAGAGCCAACTATTAGCGAAATGCCGATTAAAGATTCAATGCGTTGAAATATCTCTAATATTTCGATGGTTCGAGCCAGCTGAAAAATGATATATCTTTGTTCGCCTGCAATTGGACCAAACAACATAATCGAACATACGGTTACAGCCATTAAACAAAATCCATTAAATAATAGCGATAAGTACATACCTCTATGTAATTTATTATTTGATTCTTTTCGCACTAATGGCAAAAGCATGGCAAAAACCACTATTTCTAGATACGGAAATCCATACGAAAAGTAAGCTCCCAAAACAATAGGTTTAAAGCCATAAGGCATTACTGGCATTAGAAACTCTGGGTGATAATTCAAACTAGCCAAACCAAGAATGAAAAAAATGAAAGCAAGAACAGCGAGGATAAGTAAAACAAACATGCGGGCCATCACTTCAATTCCTAATCGTACCGAAGTAGCCGCAAGTAGAAAAATCAACAAATTAAACACGTATAAAGGTGTTTCCCGCATCATAGAGTTGGTCATAAACAATCCTATATCGAGTACAATCCCAGTAACAATATGAAGTAAAAAGGATATGAACGGAATAGCAAGAATAATTGTGATCCATTTCCCAAGCATTTCATTAGAGTATTCGATCATGCTCTTGTTTGGAAATCTTCGATATAGAAACAGGATTAAGGATAAGAAAATCATCCCCATTGAAAGTGACATTAACAAAGCTAACCAAGCTCCATTTTTACTAAATCCGATTAAAGGACCTGGAATATTAATAACCGAAGAACCCGTCGTAAAACAAAGAAATAAGGCTGACATTTGTTTAGCGCTTACCGTTTCTTGATTTGTCACCTGACCACCCACTTTTTATGGAATAACATTTAAATAATCGACTATATTTTCTGCCATTTTTCCAATCAATACAGCAATCAAATCGTACATATTGAACCAGTCTAATTCAAAAACAAATTTAAGACTTAAATAAAGCGAGATCATTACAATGAATATATATAAATAAATTTCAATACGTGGTTTTTTGATTAATTTCGTCATATCAAAGAAAAATAGAGAAAAATAGATCAAGCTAATCAGCACTACTCGCTCCAGCATTTCCCGCTTCCTTTCTGACGTTTATTATTGTGAAGATGGCTTACCGATTGATGAACCAGTATGCAGAATCTCAACCTTAACATCCATGGAAAAATGGATTTCTGCAAAACGTTCATTCCAATCTTTTTGCCACTTCAACCATGTTTTCGGGTTTTTTGCGAATATTTTATTGCCAATCCCTAGAGCATCTATTTTCTTATCCTGCAGGTGAGTAATGACTTGCTGCATTTCTTTCTTGGCTAAATCGCTCACTCTCTTCTCAAATGCCGCTTCGTCCTGCTCCGTTATGAGTGATGAACATACTAGCTCTCCAGCTGACCCCTTTAATGCCAAAGCAATGTGAACATCTACCGCATCTTTTTTTATTGATGTTTTAATTTTAGAGTTAATAAAGCTTAACTCAAAAGCATCCTTTTTGATTTTCCCCCCCACTTTTCCCTCACATGGAATACTAAAAGCTGCACCTTTCATTTTATTAGTCAGCATAAGCAAGCCTCTAACCTCAGAAGCAGGTAAGCTATCAATTAATTTGCCTTTTTCTAATAAAACAATACCTGCAATAGCAGGTTCTTTTTTATGCTTTTTTTCTAGATAAAGAGTAGGTAAAAGAGCTATACCCGTGGGGCTTTTCATTTGAATTTCTAGATCCAATATCGTCGCTTTAATAACCTTAGCTGATGATTGATAGGAAACCTGATCCATGGAACGAAATTGCTGCCCTAGTGTATTCTCGATATAAGGAGGCAGCTCCAAATAATCGCTTGCCTCTCCTTTTGTAACTAAAATATAAGTCGTTGGTCTAGGTTCATGATCGCGTATAAATAAATCAAGCAGCTCAGCAATATTCTGTTGTTTAATTATCTCCTCGCTAACCAGAATAACCCGATTATGATCCCACTTGCTTTTACGCCCCAAATGAAGCGTAATATCCCGAATTGCATCAAAAATATTCTCGCCTTCTGTTTGAATATTAAGTGAGGAACCCATGGACTTGGTTTTACTACCGCTTGCATCACCTCCGCCTCCATTCGGTTTATAGAAATGGGTTGTCATTTTAATATTCTCTTGCTCGCTCTTATCAATGGCTACTGCCTGTACGAATGAATATTCATCGAGCTCCGCACGGTTCCAGCATCCCGTCATTAATAACAAGATCAAGCTTGAAAATGCCAAAGCGATACGCAATCTCATATCCTCTCCTGCTTTCTTAGTAGAGCATGCTGGTTAATCTTTTCGAAATTTATGCATATGCTGGTTCCGCGGAGATCGAATTAGTCTTTTTAACGGAGCACGTACCAGGACATCTCGTAATTCGGAAAAGCGAAATGGAGCTAAAGGAGCCATATAAGGCTGACCCAAGGATCTTAGTGAAACCAAGTGCAGGAATATGAATAATAGTCCGATCATTAAGCCAAAAACGCCAAGTATAGCCGCAAAGACCATCAGGATAAATCTCAAAATTCGTATGCCAATAGCCATGTTGTAGTCAGGTAAAGAGAAGGAAGCAATTCCGGTAAGCGCAACAATTATTATGACAACGGGAGAGGCAATTTTGGCAATTATCGCTGCTTGGCCAATAACTAAGGCTCCGACAATACTTACTGCAGAACCAACAGGCTTAGGAAGTCGGACTCCAGCTTCACGTAATATTTCAAATAAAAATTCCATTAACATAGCTTCGATAAATGTTGGAAACGGAATTCCTTCACGTGAGTCAAGAACGGCAAGCAGCAATACAGTAGGAATCAGCTCTGAATCAAAGTTGGAAAAGGCAATATAAAGCGCAGGCAATGTTAAGGCTAATAAAAAAGTAACCACTCTTAGGATCCGAATTAACGAAGCAAAAACCGTTCTTACGTAATAATCCTCAGGAGATTTAAAAAAATCGGAGAATAAGCCAGGGCATAAAAGAATACCAGGAGTTCCACCAACCAGAACTATAATTTTCCCATCTAATAAAGCAGCAACAGCAACATCCGTACGCTCCGTATATTGGTATTGCGGAAAAGGTGAATAGCTTGAATCTTCAATTAATTCTTCAATATAAGAGCTTTCCAATATTTCATGCTTGATCGCGAGTTCGAAGCGTTTTTTAAATTCGGCCAATGTCTCTGGATTTACAGCTCCAGTTAAATAGCCATAAACCACTTCTGTTTCAGTTTCACCCGCAGCAAAGCATTTATGAATTTTAAACTTTTCGCTTTTCATCCGATTCCGCAGCAAGCCGAGATTTATCGTCAAATCCTCAACTGTGCTGTCGTGTGGCCCTCTAACTACCGACTCATTAATGGGCTCACTAATGGATCTCTTCTCCATGCATATAGAATGAAAGCAAAGTGCTTTATCCCAACCATCAAATATTATTACGACATGGCCATACATTATTTTTTTTACGGCATCCTCCAATTTTTCTACAACTTCCGTCTGTCTTGAAGAAGCACCATTTTGATCAAAAAAAAGGATGACTTCTTCTAAAGTAACCATTGTCGCAGGTCCAATTATTTGCGGGACCAAGTCCTGTAATGCTTTTTTCAAGTAGTTAATTTCTAAGTACTGTATTAGGGATTCACAATAAACGACTAATGCACCAAGCTCAAAATTGGAACCATAGTGATGCAATTGAAAATTAATATCTGAGCAGTCAGCTAGGGTTTGCTTCAACCAATCCTGATTTTCACTTAATTTTTTTGAGATAGGTTCTTTTCCTACTGATTCTGTTGAGTCCATGGATGTCCTCTCTTCTTCAGTATCTCGCTTTGGTTATTATTCCAATAAAAAGCATGGATATGCTAATCCTCGAAGAATATAAGTTAAATCCAGCTATTACTATACATTGCTCACGTTTTTTGATACATTATTCCTATTATCCTGCGGGGTTTCTCGCCTAAAGAACGGAGCTCGAATCTATAATGTCATCCAATAATCTAACATTCACTTCCACAGTCCCCATAGTACCAGCTGCTCGTTTACAACAGCTTCCCGTGCAATTTTTTGCCAGCTTAGTTCAGAAGGCTAATGCCCAAATTGCAGCAGGACATGATGTGATTAATCTAGGACAAGGCAATCCCGACCAGCCAACACCTGCGCATATAGTCAGTAAAATGCAAGAAGCTGCCGCTAATCCGCTTTATCATAAATATCCGCCTTTTAATGGATTTCTCTTTCTTAAAGAAGCGATAGCTAAGCGATACAAGGAAGACTACAATGTGGATCTAGATCCTCAAACAGAGGTAGCTATCCTTTTCGGTGGTAAAACGGGCTTAATCGAAATCAGTCAATGCTTGCTTAATCCAGGCGATGTTTGTTTGGTTCCCGACCCTGGTTATCCCGACTATTGGTCAGGTGTAGCACTAGCAGGCGCTGAAATGGTGTTCATGCCATTAAAGGAAAGTAATCAATACTTGCCAGACTATAGTGCGCTCTCCCCTGCCGACTTAAACAGAGCTAAATTAATGTTCTTAAATTATCCTAACAATCCAACCGGGGCAACAGCTTCGGCAGAATTCTATGACGAGACTATTCGGTTTGCTGAGAAAAATGGAGTTGTGGTTGCAAGCGATTTTGCCTATGGGGCCATTGGTTTTGATGGTGAAAAGCCTGTCAGCTTTTTACAGCAAAAAGGGGCTAAAGAGGTTGGAATTGAATTCTATACTCTATCCAAAACCTATAATATGGCAGGCTGGCGTGTTGGTTTTGCGCTAGGCAATCCAGAAGTCATTCGACTGATAAATCTAATTCAGGATCATTACTATTGCAGCTTATTTGGCGGCATTCAAGCTGCTGCTGCAGAAGCTCTTACTGCTTCACAAGCTTGCGTTACGGATCTGCTTCAAATGTACGAGAATCGCAGAGATGCTCTATATTTGGCTTTATCAACCATTGGCTGGGAAGCAAAGCCTTCAAAAGGTTCTTTCTTTACTTGGCTGCCCATTCCCAAAGGGTACACCTCAAACCAATTTGCAGACTTGGTTCTGCAGGAAGCCAAGGTTGTCGTCGCACCTGGTGTAGGTTTCGGTACCCATGGTGAAGGTTATGTAAGGCTGGCGTTGCTATCCTCTGAAGCTCGTTTAACGGAGGCAGTTGAACGAATTGGCCGCTTGAATTTATTTAGATAGAGGAAGTGTAATTCTCATGCAACAAACCATAGTCATCAAAATTGGCAGCAGCTCTTTAACCTCGGGAGAAGGCGGCTTAAATCGCGAAAAAATTAATTTCTTTGCAAGAGAATTAGCAGCTTTGCAAAAAGCCGGAAATCGGGTTCTATTGGTCACATCAGGTGCAGTTGCTGCAGGCTTTACGACAATCGGCTATTTAAATAAACCAAAAGCTCTACATGAAAAACAAGCCGCAGCTGCAGTCGGTCAAGCACTGCTTATGCAAGCCTACAACGAAGCTTTTCAAAAAGATGGTGTCTCCATCGCTCAAATCCTCTTAACTCGAGCTGATTTTTCTAATCGCCAACGCATTCAGAATGCATTAAAAACCTTGCAGGAATTATTAGCGCATCAAATTATCCCAATCATCAATGAGAATGACACCGTAGCTGTTGAAGAGCTTAAGTTTGGTGACAATGATAACTTATCTGCTTTAGTTGCCAACTTCGTAAAAGCCAATCAATTGATCATTATTACAGATATGGATGGCTTGTATACCGAGGACCCGAGAATTAACCCAGCAGCTAAGCGTATTGAACGTGTGGAGCAATTTAGTGATGAGCTCTACCAAATGGCTGGAGGATCTGGCTCATCCGTCGGGACTGGAGGTATGCGTTCTAAGCTGGAAGCAGCAAGAATTGCCACACGTGGCGGGGTTTCTGTATTCATCGGCAGCGTATTGGAACAAGGAGATTTAACGACTGCTGTTGCTGATTGTGGGAAAGGGACTTATTTTGCACCAGAATCTCACTCCCTTTCCATGAAGAAGCAATGGGTTGGCTACCATTCGCAATCCCAAGGTACGATTTATGTCGATCAAGGTGCTGAAGCAGCTTTAATAATGGGCGGAAAAAGCTTGCTGCCCGCTGGTGTTACCGAATCAACTGGTGAATTTATTCCTGGTGATGTGATTGAAGTTCGCAACTTCGAGAAAAGAATTATTGGTCGTGGAATTGTTAATTACGCAGCTTGGCAGCTTCAAGCCGTTTATGGTTTATCCAGTGAAGAGGTTCAGAAAAGAGTTGAAGTACAACGAATTGAAGTCATACATCGTGATGAATGGATTGCCATTTAAAATATAAATTATGAAGGAGACATAAATATGAGTGAAGTTAGAGAAAAAGCAACGTTAGCTAAAGCTATAACCCCTATGTTGGGCACGCTGTCTACGGCTCAAAAAAATGAGGCTTTGCGTCTGATGGCTGAAGCTTTAGTCGCTGAAACAGATTCCATTATTCAAGCTAACGCTGTGGATCTGGAAAGAGGAAAAACCAATGGTCTAGCCGCTTCCATGTTGGATCGCTTGTCGTTGAATCCAGCTCGCATTGCTGCAATTGCTGAGGGCTTGAAGGAAATTATCATTCTCGACGATCCAATTGGTGACCTGTTGGAAGAATTTGCACGTCCTAATGGTCTACTAGTTCGTAAGGTTCGAGTACCACTCGGATTGATTGGCATTATTTATGAAGCTCGTCCTAATGTGACTGTAGATGCTGCAGGCCTCTGCTTGAAATCAGGCAATGCCGTGTTGTTGCGTGGGGGATCTGATGCTCTTTCGTCCAATAAACGAATTGTTGAGGTACTTCATAGTGCCCTTGCCCTATCCGACATTCCTGTAGATGCTTTGCAGTTAGTGACCAATCCAGATCGGGCTTCCGTCGATGAAATGCTCAAGTTAAACGGTTTATTGGACGTTGTCATTCCACGTGGCGGACATTCCTTAATACAAAATGTCGTGAAGAATGCAACCGTTCCTGTTATTGAAACAGGTGCAGGTATCTGCCATACGTATGCGGATAATGATGCGGATCCAGTAAAAGCCTTGCGGATTGCCATTAATGCCAAAGCTCAACGTCCTTCTGTTTGCAATTCAATGGAAACCTTGCTGTTGCAAGAAGATTTCGCGGAGCGGCATTTACAAGCTTTTGCTAAGGCATTTGCAGAAGTTCATGTGGAATTGCGCGGTAGTGCAAATGTGCTAAAGCTAATCCCTGAAATGAAAGCTGCCACATCAGAGGATTGGGCAACTGAATATAACGACTACATTCTCAACGTGAAGATAGTTGCTGATTTGGACGAAGCTTTAGCGCATATTCGCCAATATGGAACGATGCATTCCGAATGTATCGTCACAGAAAATGCTGCAACCGCGGAAAAGTTCATGCAGCAAATTGATGCTGCAGCCGTTTATCATAATGCCTCTACTCGCTTTACAGATGGCTATGAATTTGGCTTTGGAGCTGAAATCGGCATTAGCACGCAAAAGCTGCACGCACGCGGTCCAATGGGCTTGCCTGCGCTAACCTCAACCAAATATTATGTGCATGGCAATGGTCAAATACGACAATAATGGAAGAAGGCTTCATAAACAATGCCACTTATTTTAGCTACTAAAAAAATTATATTCATTGGCGCTGGCTCGATGGCTGAAGCGATCATTAGCGGATTGCTGCAAAAAGATAAAATTAATCCCACTCAAATTCTAGCACTTAATCGCAGCAACCATGTCAAGCTAGCACAGCTGCAAAGTCAATATGATATCCAGGTTGGTTCCATCGGTGAATTAACCAATGAAACTCTTCAAGCCGCTGATATTGTTGTGCTTGCTATGAAGCCTAAGGATGCGGCACAAGCTATTATTCAATTAAAGACTAAGCTGCATAACAAACAGCTGTTGATTTCCTTAATTGCCGGTTTATCGATTCAGACCATTGAAGCTTTACTGGGTACTTCCTTTCCAATTGCTAGAACAATGCCCAATACATCAAGCTCGATCGGTTTAGGCTCAACAGGATTAAGCTTCTCTGCAAGCGTAGAATCCTCTCAACAAGGATTGGCTACTGAAATTTTCGCATCCGTTGGGGAAGTCTTCGTGATTGAAGAATCGCAAATAGATATTCTTACAGGAGTTTCCGGATGCGGTCCAGCTTACGTATATTATCTAATGGAA
Source organism: Paenibacillus psychroresistens (assembly GCF_009728935.1). Classification (GTDB taxonomy): domain Bacteria; phylum Bacillota; class Bacilli; order Paenibacillales; family NBRC-103111; genus Paenibacillus_AC; species Paenibacillus_AC psychroresistens. The sequence goes on from NZ_CP034235.1 coordinate 4,221,760, forward strand.
GCGATGATTTCAGGTGGAATTCAAGGTGGATTAAGCCCAGAAATGGCTCGAGATTTAACAGTTCAAACCGTGTTGGGAGCTGCTTCAATGGTCAAAGCAACTCAAACAGATCCCGCAATTCTGCGGAAGAATGTCACATCACCCAATGGAGCAACCCAAGCAGCGTTGGAAACGATGGACCACTTCCACTTTACAGAAGGTGTAGAGAAAGCTGTTCTGAGGGCAAGTGAACGAGCAAATGAGCTTGGAGCAATGATCGCTGCAGATGCCATAAAGCTTAACTAAATAATTCTCAAAAGGTGGTACCCTCTAATGAATGATTACTGTTTAGCAACTTATCGCTGCTTTGACGAAAAAGCAGACTTTCATAAAAAAGCTCAAAGTATAGCTGTAGGACTAACGGTTGGCAGCTGGACCGATTTACCTGAAGCGCAAAAAAAGAGTATGGAGCCACACTTAGGTCTCGTTATTGATGTAAAGATTTTCGAACGAGGAGCTAATCCAGCACTCCAAGATCGTTATGCGGACATTCAAATTGCTTACCCCGATGTCAATTTTAGCAGAGATATACCAGCTTTATTGGTTACCGTATTCGGCAAGCTATCGATGGATGGTCGGATAAAGCTGCTTAACCTAAGCTTCTCGCCTGCTTTTTTAGCTGCTTTTCCAGGGCCTAAATTTGGCATACAAGGTGTTCGAAACGCGCTAGATGTTCAGGACCGTCCGCTGTTGATGAGTATTTTTAAATCGGTAATTGGCCATGATGTACAGGGCTTGCGTGAGCAGTTTCTCCAGCAAGCGCTTGGTGGAGTTGATTTAATCAAGGATGATGAGATCCTGTTTGAGAATCCATTAACGCCATTAACTAAACGCGTTGAGATTTGTATGGAAGCAGCTAAACAAGCTGAAGCCGAAACTGGGCAAAAATTACTTTATGCCGTTAATTTAACCGGCTCTACCTCCCGATTGGCTGAACAAGCTGAACGTGCCATTGCTGCTGGAGCTAACGCTTTACTGTTCAATGTGTTGGCTTATGGTTTTGATACCTTGCATGAACTAAGTACAAACCCTAATATATCCGTACCGATTATGGCTCATCCCGCCATGGCTGGTGCTTTTTATCCATCGCCTCATCATGGTGTTTCCGCTTCTCTTTTGCTTGGTAAGCTTATGAGAATTGCTGGAGCCGATTTAGTCCTGTTCCCTTCTCCTTATGGCTCAGTAGTTATGCCAAAAGATGAAAATATGGCGATCAAACATGATTTGCTTACAACCCATTTAGAACAGGATTACATGTATGCTCATACAGAAGGAATTCATTTGGTTCCATCACTTAAAACCAGCTTTCCTGTTCCTTCAGCGGGCATTCATCCAGGTCTTGTCCCGTTGATCCTTAAAGACTTCGGTCATGAAGTTGTCGTTAATGCAGGTGGAGGTGTTCACGGACATCCAATGGGTGCTGCAGCAGGTGGACGCGCTTTCCGCCAAGCTATTGATGCTAATTTAAATGGAAGCACCTTGGTGCAATATGCTGAGGATCATCCTGAATTGCAAGCTGCTATAACTGCATGGGGTGTCAAGGAATGAAGCCTATCGTCCTCTTCTGTGATTTTGACGGAACGATAACACTGAATGATAATATTATTGCGATTATGAAGCAGTTTGACCCTGAGGGCTGGAAAGATATTCTCGATAAAGCTATGAGTCAAGAAATTTCGATTAAACAAACCATTGGGTCGATGTTTGCACTGCTTCCCTCCACACAACAAGAGGAAGTTATTCGTTTTGCGCTAGATAATATGCAAATTCGCCCTGGCTTTGCTGAGTTTCTCAGCTATTGCCGGGAGCAGCAAATTCAGTTCTTTGTCACCAGTGGCGGGATAGATTTCTTTGTTTATCCTACTTTGCTTCCTTTTGGACTTGAAAAAGAGCAGATCTATTGCAATAAAAGTAATTTTGAACAGGCGCAAATTAAAATCGAATGGCCCCATCCATGTGATGAATGGTGCGATCAGGATTGTGGCATGTGTAAGGCAACTCTCATTCGTTCCTATCCTGCTGCTCAGTATACGCGGATTTTGATTGGCGACAGTATTACAGATTTCGCAGGCGCTAAGCTGGCTGACTTCATTTTTGCCCGCTCCCACTTAGCTTCGGAATGCAGTAAATTAGATATGCCCTACTATCCCTATGAAACCTTTTTTGAAGTAATCGAACAGCTAGCGAGTCTTAAAACCACCCTTTAGGAGGATTTCCTTATGTCATCACCTATTACTTTAGAGCAAAAACAACGAGCCTACAGCGAATTAAGCACCATAAAAGCTGATTTTGCTGGAAGAGGCTGGTTTCCAGCAACAAGCGGTAATTTGTCGATCCGTGTAGGTGAGATTGTCGATCAGAAATTCACATTTGCTGTTACAGCAAGCGGTAAAGATAAATCACAATCAACACCTGAAGACTTTCTGCTAGTTAATGAACTGAGCCTGCCTACGGAAGCCACTAACCTTAAACCTTCCGCTGAAACTAAGATCCATAGTGAAATTTACCGTCTAACTGGATGCGGTGCTATTTTTCATATCCATACCGTTTATAACAATCTACTTTCCGAGCTTTGCTGGGAGCAAGGCAGTATTCCAATTGAAGGTGTCGAGCTAATTAAAGCTTTTAACATTTGGGAAGAAGATGCGAGCATTGAAATTCCTATCCTGCCTAACTATGCCGATATTGCAAAAATCGCATCCGGAATCGAAGCTGCTTTAATTCCTCGCATTCCTGGCATTGTGCTGCGTAAGCATGGTATTTATGCATGGGGTGCAGATGCATTTGAAGCTAAGCGTCATCTGGAGGCTTTTGAATATCTATTTGAATATTCCTATAAACTAAACCTCATCCAACGCGCCTCAACTCGAAGACGCTAAACGCAATAAAGGAGCTTCTGCCTGAATAGCAGATAGCTCCTTTTCTTTATAAGATTTAAAACTAGCGGTTTTGCCGGAATTTTTGAGAATGCTCCTTGGCTTGTTCCACCGTAAAAACACGATTGCGACTCCACTCCAAAAGTATTCGATCCAGATAATTAAAGTGGACCTTGCCGGCAAATACGGCTTCCTTTAACGCGGCTAGTATCAGTTCCTCTTTATATTGATCCTTATCCAGCCAATTTGTAACCATTTCTAGCTCCATTGGGGTCAACGGCCGAGCAAATTCACGTTCAATAATACTGAATATATCCTTGCCTTCTTTGGGTTCATCTTTCTTTTTGATCAAATTCTGCTTTCTCATTTCATCGGATATGTATTCAGATAGCTTAATTAATACCCCATCTAAGTCATAACGCTCGTATTGAATGCCAGAAATCGGGTCTATGCGCTCTTCGATGGCAATCCACTGATCTTTAAGCAGCTTCTGCAGAGCTTTAATGACCTGTTCCTGAGACGAAGATAATCGAGCTTGAATCTCTTCAACCGTTGGGAACTCTTTATCCTCTTGGCTTGTATAGGCAATAAGCTGAATGATCAGCATCGCTTCCAAATCACTTAGCTTAAGGATAGAATAAACCTGTAAAAGCATCAAAGGTATATTTACATTCCCCGTCTTCATACCAGCAAGAACTGCCGCTTGCAATTGTTTATCATCGCCTTGCTTCCTCAAAACAGACACCTCATTCTACTTAAATTTCTCGATCATTTAACGAGGCGGTAAGTCTCACGTGCTATCATCAATTCTTCATTGGTTGGAATCACTAGCACTTGAACCTTGGATTGGCTTGTTGATATTCTTCTTTCCTGTGAGCTCCTTACTTGGTTCAATTCCTCATCCAGTTCCACTCCAAAAAAAGTCAGCTGTCTACAAACCGTTTGCCTTAATAATACACTATTCTCGCCTACACCCGCTGTAAAAATCAAAACATCTAATCCATTCATAGCTGCAACGTATGCACCGATATATTTACGAAGCCGATACTCATACATCTCAAAAGCTAGCTTTGCATTCTTATCGCCTTCACCCATGGCTTTCTCTACCTCGCGCATATCACTGCTAATACCTGAAATGGCGATTAATCCACTATGTTTGTTTAGCATCGAATTGACTTCATTCAAGGTCAAATCTTCCTTACCCATCGTATAGGGTACAATTGCCGGATCTAAATCACCGCTGCGTGTCCCCATCATCAAGCCCTCTAATGGAGTCAAGCCCATGCTCGTATCCAAGGTTTGTCCGTTCACAATTGCTGCACAGCTTGCACCATTGCCAATATGACAAGTGATTAACTTTAGCTCATCAAGTGGTTTTTCAATAAATGCGGCTGCACGTCGACTGACATATTCATGTGAAGTCCCATGAAATCCATAACGTCGTACTTTATGCTTGTGATATAACGACATTGGGATAGGATATAAGTAACTTTTAGCTGGCATCGATTGATGAAACGCCGTATCAAAAACAACAACCTGCAGTATCGCAGCGAGGTTGATTTCAATAGCATCAATCCCCATCATATGAGCTGGATTATGCAGAGGAGCAAGATCAAAAAGCTTTTTAATTTCTCGTTTTACTTCGTCTGTTACGATTACAGAGCTAGAGAATACTTCACCACCATGTACTACGCGATGGCCAACCGCATTAATCTCACTAACCGCTCGAATGCTACCATGCTCCTTATGAAGCAGCATTTCCAAGACTTTGCGAATCGCTGTTGTATGATCCAAAATTTCATTTACTTCACGGATTTCAGGCTTTCCGGCCGTTTCATGGGTTAGAATAGCGGTTTCCATGCCAATACGTTCGACTCTGCCTTTAGACAGTACGCTTTCATCCAGCATGCTGTATAATTGATATTTTAAAGAGGAGCTGCCGGCATTAATCACCAGAATATTCATAATCGATCACCATCCTTATCATAACGAAAGAAACCTTTGCCTGTTTTGGCGCCTAAATGGCCTTTGCGGACCATCTGCTTCAATAAGAAGCTTGGTCGGTATTTAATATCACCAAATTCGCGAAACATACGCTCCATAGCCGCATAAACCGAATCTAATCCAAAGCGGTCCGCCATTTCCAAGGGTCCATAATGAAAACCATATCCTACACGCATTGCAGCATCAATATCCTCATCAGTTGCCACCCCTTCCGTTAAGGTATGGATGGCTTCATTGATCAGTGTACATATCAATCGTGTCGTAACAAACCCCGGCGATTCGTAGACCTGAATCCCTCTTTTTTGAATCGTTTGCTCGACGAATTCCCTTGTATTGATATAGGTTTCTTCCGATGTTTTTAGCCCGCGAATAATTTCCACTAACTGAACCTTGGCCACGGGATAAAGAAAGTGCAAACCGATGACTCTCTCCGGCGCCGAGGTTTCATTTGCTAACTCAGTTAAACTTAAAGTCGAGGTATTGCTTGCAAAAACGGCGTCGCTATTGCCATATAAATCAAGTTCTTTGAAAATTTGTTTTTTTGCAGCTAAATCCTCGGTAATCGTTTCTATGATCATGTCGCAATTATCCAGCTGTTTGATTTGATCGGTTTTATGTATTTTAGCTAAAATTAATTTTTTCTCCGTAACGGTAAGCGCCCACTTCTCCATTTGCTTATCCAAGCTCCACTCGATCATTTGAAAGGCTTGATCCAGCTTCTGAGGGGTTTGCTCGACCAGATAGACATCTAACCCTTTGACAGCCAACATTTCTGCTATCCCCTGTCCCATCGTCCCAGCACCTATAACACCTATTCGCATAAATTTCATAACTTCACCCGCTTTGCTGAATTAAATCCAAGTTTATAGCCTTAACACCTATTATGCCTTACCATCATACATTTTTCAGTGATAAAAAGCACTGTTGCCATTTGCAAAAATGTGTCGAATGTCTGCCAAATTAGCCGCTAAGCAGAATACTCTATGAACAAATTTGATAATCAGCTGTAAGGCGGTTTTATCGCTTTACAGCATACGAACACCTCTGAAATTCAGCTGTAAGGCGGTTTTGTGGCTTTACAGCATATGAGCACATCTGAAATCCAGCTGTAAGGCGGTTTTGTGGCTTTACAACATACAAGCAAAAAAGGCATAAGAGAACGATCCTCCTCTTATGCCTCTCAGCACACAGCTAATTAGGCGACCTGCATTAATTCTCTGAATTGATCACCTGAAAGTACTTCTTCCTTAAGCAAAATTTCTAGCGATTGATCAAAAACAAGTCGATGTTGCTCTAAAAGCTCTCTGGTCCGTGCAATTAATTGATCCATAATCGATGCATTCTCAATCATTAACAGCTCTTTACTAATCTGCGAACGATTAACAATTCCTAATGAAGTTAGACCGGAATCGATCATCGTTTCCACCATTTGCAAAGCTTGCTCAAAGTCATTTCTCGAGCCTGTACTGCGACTTCCATAATACATTTCTTCAGCAACTGAGCCGCCTAGAGCAATCATGATTCGTTCCTCTAGAAATGATTTTGTGTAAAGGTATTGGTCTTGCTGAGGATTATGTCGCACGAATCCCAATGCTTGTCCCCTTGGACTTAAGGAAACCTGAGATACAGAGCCTGCTTTAACTAGCTCTGCTGTAATAGCATGCCCTAGCTCATGATAAGCTACACGAACTCGCTCATCCATTGTTGTTTCTCGATCCGATTTTTCACCTAGCATTACTTTATCGATAGCAAGCGATAAATGATGCTGAGCGATGGATTCACTGCTCTCACGCATCGCATAGATTGCCGCCTCATTCATTACACTTTCTAGCTGTGCTCCAGAAAATCCGAACGATTGCTCCGCTATCTTATCCAAGCTTACTTCCTCAGCCAGTGGTTTATTATTCGCATGAATGTGCAGAATATGATTGCGGCCTTTTTTATCAGGCAGATCCACCTGAATATGTCGATCAAAACGACCCGGACGTGTTAAGGCGCTATCCAGCATTTCTTTACGATTGGTTGCCGCCATAATTAAGATGCGGGGAAAGTCATCCGTATGAATGCCATCCATTTCGGTTAACAGCTGATTCAAAGTCTGATCATATTCCCGCTGCTGCCCACCATCTCTTTTACCGCCAATAACCTCAATTTCATCAATAAAAATAATTGCACTGTCTTTATTCTCTTTTTGAGCACGAGCTCTTGCATCTTTAAACAAATCTCTAACGCGGCTTGCTCCTACACCAACATACATCTCAACAAATTCACTACCTGAAGCAGCCATAAAAATCGAATCCGAATAATGGGCAGAAGCCTTAGCCATCAGCGTTTTACCAGTGCCTGGAGGACCTGTCAGAAGAATGCCCTTAAGTGGACGAATCCCAAAACGCTTAATATCATCTGGTTTAATTAAAAAATCCAGAGCTTCCTGCAATTCTTTTTTAGCACGATCCTGTCCACCAATATCAGAAAAACTCAAATAGGCTGGAGTACGCTGCTTGCCTTTGCGTTCACTCCCTACCTTGAGCCCACCACGTGAACGGGTCATCACCAGCAAGGTTGCACCAACCGCACACATAAATAGAATAGGAACAACATTAATCCCAATATACCCAAGAAAAATAAGCAGCACAGGTACAATACCAATCGCAATTTCCTTGCCATATTTACTCATTTGGCCACACTCCCATTTGTGCAGGCGTTCGGGGCAGGATAACGTATTTACTATGCTCCCCGTCAGTCAATCGGACATAAACATTGGTTTCGTCCATCTCTGTCATAACTTTTAAGCCTGGAATTTCTTGATCTTGTGCTTTCAGAACCTGTGGAATATCTGCGTAGTGTTTAGTATCCATAGCTTGTGCAACATCAAATAAGGCGGTAGACCACCATTGCTCCAATTCTGGAGACGTTTGACTCTCTAAGTTAAGCTTAAGCTCACGATTGCGCAATAACGAAGCACCTTCCTTCGAGATAGTCGAATACAAATTACGCAGATCAGCATCTTTATTCAATTTCAAATCTATCGAAACCTGACTATTATTAATATTAGTTGAAACCTGATTGACACCCTGAACACCAAGAATGACGTCTTTTATCGGATTTTCCACGACATTGTTTTGATAGAAGTACCAGCCGCCGAATAACAAGGCTGAAGAAGCCGCAACAGTAATGAGAATAGGTATAAAACGTAGCTTCATTATTCACGCTTCCTTTCTGTGTATCAATTTAGGTATATTGAGAGTATATCACATCGTATATCAACTAATGGGATGCAAAGTGTGGAAATTAATAAGACACCGCCTCTTCAGCAGTGTCCCATTCATACAAATGTATATATAACTTATAGTTTATCTCAACCATTTTACATCATTTGCTTATCACCGAGATTGTAGGTATCTAATAAAAAGCCATCTTTAAAATCAATATAATCATAATAGTACGTTTGTCTCCCTGATTCACCAGGTTTTTTATAATATAATTCCCAAACAAACTTATCTTTAAATTTACCTGGCATGACGCGCATCAGCTTAGCAGTTGGTTCCTTTTGAGCAAATTGCGCTAGCAAGTCCTTATCCTTTAAGCCTTCCGACACATATTCCGTGTGAATTTCCTCATCACTGATCCAGACAATCAACTTCTGGCCAACAGCATCTTCCCCATATACAATTTTGAAGGTTTGGTCATTAATGAATGTATCGACTTTAGTAGCTTTGGCCATAATCGTCTTCTTATAAGCCGTATCCACTGCTTCGCTTTCTTCAGACCAAGCTCCAGCTTGAATGGTTTGAAAAAATTGCGCTAACCCAAACAGCAACAAAGCAAAAACAACAATGACACCCATTACAATGATTTTCTTATTCCACATAGCTTAATTACCTGTCAGTCGATCGAAGCAAAGCTCAAATTCTCGTTTGATTTTCTCTTCATCCAATGTGAGGCATTTTCCTGCACGTACTAAGCAATTTCCGTCCACCCAAACATCCGTAACATCCTTAGCTGAAGCTGAATAAACCAAATGGGAAATGTAGTTGGAACGAGGTAAAAAATGGGCTTGATCAATATCAATGGCAATAAAGTCAGCTTTATATCCGACCTTCAGACTACCTACATTATTTAACCATATTGAATTTGCACCATCTATTGTTCCCATTTTCAAGGCTGCTGCAGCTGGAATTGCAGTTGGATCACCGGATATGCCTTTATGCAGTAAAGCAGCCAAACGCATTTCCTCGAACATATCCAAATTATTGTTGCTTGCTGCGCTGTCTGTTCCCAAGGAAACAAGCACACCTGCTTTTTGCAAAGCAACTACTCTCGCAATACCACTGGCAAGCTTTAAATTACTGCCTGGATTATGGGAAACTCGCACATCATAACGCGCTAATACTTCTATTTCCTCATCGGTTAAATGAACGGCATGAGCAAGTATGCTTGGACGTGAGAAAAAACCAAGCTTCTCCAAGTGTACGACAGGACGTTGTCCATATTGCTCCACATTCTCAGCCACTTCTCTTGCTGTTTCAGACATATGCGTATGCAGCGGTACATTCAGCTCATGTGAAGCTTCAACAAAACGTGAGATGTAGTCTGGCGTACATGTGTACGGTGCATGAGGTGAAATCATAGTCGTAATTCTACCGTCTGCCTTGCCATGCCAGTCTTTAACTAATTGCTTAGCATCATTAAGTTTGATAGTTTGCTCATCGGGTGAACAAAAACCAATAACCCCACGCGTTAAACAGCCTCTGATGCCTGCCTGTTCAACCGCCTGAGCTACTTCGTTCATTTGGTCATACATATCAACAAAGCTGGTTGTGCCGCCTTTAAGCATCTCTACAATAGAGAGCAGCGTACCGTAACGAACATCATGTGCTGTGAACTTCGCTTCTATGGGCCACATTTTCTCCTGAAGCCAGACTTGAAGTGCCAAATCATCTCCATAACCACGCAATAGCGACATGGCTGCATGTCCATGGGTATTAACTAAGCCCGGCATATACAAACGGTGTTTACCATCGATTACTTCATCAAAAGTTTCTAATGGTGCTGGCAGAGCTTCATGTATTCCTGTGATTGTATTGCCTTCGAAAGTCATATAACCATGTACAATTGGGTTCGATTCATCCATTGTAACAAAAATTCCGTTTTTAATGATTGTACGCAACATTAGAACATCATTCCTTTTCAGTGAGTTTCTTCTCTTCACAGAGTACAACTTCAACCATATAAAATCAATATTCTTTCGATAAAAAGCTCGGTGAGACATTGCTTTTCCCCCACGTTTTGTGCTATTTTTAAGTTTGTGTAAAGAAGTAACGGGAGGCTTATTATTGATGACAACAGCAAAAAAAGGCAAAGCAGATTTTTTCGTACTATTGATTGAGGCAGCTGAGAATACGTTAAAGGCAGCACATATTTTCCGTGAAGCCATGCTGGGTGATAAGCCACCTGCAGAATATTTCCCTATCCTTAAAGCTTTGGAGGACGAAGGCGACTCCATTACCCACAACATCTATAAAGGCTTAAACCAAGTATTCATTACCCCGATTGATCGCGAAGACATCCTTGATTTAGCGATGAAGCTGGATGATGTAATTGATGGTATTGAAGCTACTATTGCTCGTTTTGATTACTTGTATATTCTGAAGTCTGATCAATATATGAAGGAATTCTCCGCAGTCATCGTTTCCAGCTGCCAGCATATTCTTGACGCTTTCAAGCTGCTCTCCAAGAAGAAATACATGCAGATATCCGTTCATACGGTTATGATCAATAAGCTGGAGAATGATGGCGATCGCCTGATGCGCGAAGGAATCCGCGAAATTTTCATTAACCAACGTGATCCCTACCATGATTTCAAGCTTAAAGAAATGTATGAACGCTTAGAAGAAACTACGGATGCCTGTGAAGATGTAGCTAATATTCTCGAAAGCATTGTTATGCGTTATGCTTAAACGCGCTTGTCTAATAAAAAGAAATCGCCATTAACAGCGATTTCTTTTTTGTATTTACTTCAAAAAGCTCTAATCCAAATAAAACGCCAAGCTTTGCAGCTCTGTTGTAAAATCAGCATGGTGAATCCGAATTTCGTTAGGAACTTTGATAATAGCTGGCGCAAAATTTAAAATCGCTTCAATCCCCGATTGAATGAATTCATCTGCTACATGCTGAGCTTCTGAAGCTGGTACTGTGATAATCCCAATCCGAATGTTCATCGACTTAATTGTTTGCTTCATTTCTTGCATCGGCTGCACGGTAAGATTATTGATTTTATCACCAACCTTGCTTTCCATGGCATCAAAAACAGCAACAATTTTCATATTATCCTTGAGAAAAGCATTATAATTGCTAAGTGCTCTGCCTAAGTTACCCGCTCCAACTAGTGCAACTTGAATAAATTGATCCAGCTTGAGAATCTGGCGAATCTTCTCTATTAGGTAATTAACATCATAACCAATCCCCTTTTTGCCAAACTCGCCAAAATAAGCTAGATCCTTGCGGATTTGTGCAGGATTCAGATCAAGCTTTTGCCCTAAATCGCTTGAGGATACGGTTTGCACATTCTGCAGATGAAGTACATTCAAATATCGTAAATAAATGGGCAGCCTCCGTACAACCGCCTCCGATATTTTAGGTGTTTTCATGCTCTTCCTCCTTCATCCAATCCTTAATTCTAGGCACAAGCTGATTGGTGTTCATACTCTCAATCTTCGGTCCAGGAAGGGAATACAAAAAATACTTGCCATATTGGGTATCAATCACTCGCGTATCGTAAATAATAACAATTCCCTTATCCGATGCGGTGCGAACCAGCCTGCCGAAGCCTTGTTTAAAGCGAATTACCGCTTGAGGAACAGAAAATTTCATGAAAGGGTTTTGCTTATTTTTAATCAGATTCTCGCTTTTGGCTTCGACAATGGGATGAGATGGCGGTTGAAACGGTAAACGAACTATGGCTAAGCAGCTTAACGCTTTGCCAGGAATATCTACACCTTCCCAAAAGCTGCTCGTGCCTAAAAGAACTGCCGAAACACTATCTTGAAACATCCGAGTAAGCTTGCTGCGATTTCCACTATCCACACCTTGCCCTAGAACTTGAATGCCTTCTTGCTGCAGTGGTTCTTTAAGTCCTTGGTGAACCAGCTTAAGCATCCGATGTGAAGTGAATAAGACTAGCATTCGCCCTTTTGTTTCGATTGCAACCTCTTTTAAAGATTGAATTAGGTTGTCAATAAAATATGCTTCCCCGCCAGCGCCTTTAACTCCAGGAAAATCACGTGGAACACAAACTAAAGCCTGCTCGCGATAATTAAATGGCGATGGCAATAAAACCGTTTTAAACTTATCCGAATTTCCGTCCGCATCCAAGCCTAGCTGTTCACAGGTATAATGAAACTTTTTATCTACCGATAAAGTGGCAGATGTGAGAATAACGCTATCTTTAATTTCAAAAAAATGCTGTTTCAACATTGGGCTGACATCTAAAGGCACACAAATAAGCTGTAACGATTTTGCTTTAAAATAAGCACTGGCTTCCATCCAATAGACATAATCCTGATCTGTACGTTTCATAAAAAAGCGTAAACCGTCGCGATGGCGATATAAATCCTTCACGGTACCGCTAATATCGGTTATCGCGCTTTGTACATCAAACTCATCGGAATCCTTCAAAGCTTGGAGCATTTTATCAATTTGACGCAGAGCATTGCTTAAAACTACATATATGTTCTCTTCTATCGTTAATAATTGGTTCCATTGCGAAGGTAAGTATTCTGATTTAATCCTTAGTACGAGCTGGCCCACTTCGCCAGATCCATCATGCTTACCTGTTAATAATTCATATAACAGGCCTATTAGTTCATCCCAGTTCTCTTTAACGGATAGAATCGATAGATAGAGATCATCAATAACCCTGCACCAATCTGCTGCTTTTTCCGCCAAATCCCCTTCTATTCTAGCAAGCCTTTGCCGTAAGCTAGGCAGCTGTCCGCTCTTACTATCCTTATATAACCAAAGCAGCGAATTAAGGAACTGCATGTAATGCACTTCTATCCCAAGATGCTTGCTAGCCACCTCTTCAAAATGATGCGCCTCATCAATTACTAAATGCTTGTAAGCCGGCAAAAGCCGATTTTCCGCTTTGATATCCGTAAAGAGCAAGGAATGGTTCGTAATTACTACATCGGCAATATTAGCCTCATGCTTAGCTCGATGATAGAAGCATTTCTTAAACCATGGACAGGCGCGGTTCAAACAAGAGTCGGTATCGCTGGCCACCGTTTGCCAGAATTCATGTCCGCGGTTCGCGAAATGAATCTCCTCTTCATCCCCATGCTGAGTCTCACTTAGCCATACGACCATTTGCGCAGCGGTCATTCGCTCTTCTTTGGCTGCCTCATAGTCTGCATAGGTCATTTTATGCTCAAATTTACGCAAGCAAAGATAATGACTGCGCCCTTTAAGCACAGCCGCCCGAAAAGGAACTGGGAAAATATCATGGAGTAACGGGATATCGCGCTGGCGAAGCTGTTCTTGTAAATTAATGGTATGTGTACTAACTACTACTTTTTCACCATGCGGGATGCCATAGTACAAAGAAGGCACTAAATAACCAAGCGATTTCCCCGTGCCTGTTCCTGCTTCAATCATTAAATGCCGGTCATCTGAGAAAGACATCGCAACCTCAGAAATCATTGTCTCTTGGGCTACACGATCTTCGTAAACGGCAAACTTCTGCTGCAGCTCTTGTTTAAATGCACTATAAAATTGTTCAAATGGAATATCAAGCTTCGCTTTAACTTCTTCTTCCGAGCGGATATCATCCTCATCGCCCCAATCGTCGACATTCAGCGCAAACTGGCGATAATAACGAAAATTATCGTGATCAAGCGCAACGGCATGTTCTTTTTGCTCGCGCATCCATTGGAGAAAAAGCGAAAAGTCGGTAATGTCCTCGACAAAAATCTGAGCTATCCGCTGAATGGTGATCAATGGAAGCTCATTAAAGCGCTGCATGCATTTCAACCAAATATCAGCAGTCGCATCCGCGTCGGAATCTGCTTGATGGGGGCGTTCATGTGTCACTCCTAGTGATTGGCTTACCATGCTTAATTGCAGGCTAGGCAGCGCAGGAAACACTATACGCAGCAGGTCCATGGTATCGAGTACTTGACCTGTAAAAGGCGAGTATCCGCAATAATCCAAGGAACGCTGCAAAAAAGCCAAATCAAATGAGATTTGATGCCCTACCAGTACACAATCTGTTAATCGCTTCTGGAGTTCAACCATAACCACTTCTAATTCTGGTGCATCCTTAACCATCGCATCATCTATTCCGGTTAATCCGGTAATGAAAGATGGTATACCTGCAACTGGCTTCACCAGTGAAGTATACCTCTCGGTAATTTGCTGTTCATCTATAATCACTAAGCCTACTTGAATAATTTCATCCGTTTGTTGGCTTCCCGTCGTTTCAAAGTCAAGAACGGCAAATTTCATTGCGCGTACCCAATCCCTTCCTAATCCCTGTAAATACTCCTCCTAGCATACCAAAGTATACCGAAAACCGCTATGGCAGTCTTTGCTGATGATGGAGATTTGCTCCAACCTGACTATAAGGCTCCATAAAACAAGCGGGATCTAATTGATGGGATAAGCTAAAATATTCCATGGCTTTTTGCATATTCTTCTTATTAATCTGAATACAGCCCATCGCGTTATAAGAAATGGCCTTTAATTGCTTGTTATCTGTTAATGGCAAAATCATTTGAAAATGAGGATAAGCATCGCCATCTTCACCTAATCGCAAATAACCCATAGCTAAATACGTTCTAGCCAACAGATCATCCGGCTGCTGTTTAATGAGGATTTCAAGCTCTCTAACCGCATGCTTAAACATATATAATTTATAGAATCCTTGTGCTTTAGCGAAGCCTGGATCCATTTGAGTTTGTGCAACAGGCTGTTGGTCACTCGCTTTTTTGCTATGATTTAAAGCCGCAGCTGAAGAAGTGGCAGAAGCTGGATGATCCACATAAAATCCAGCAAGCTTCTCTTCAAAAGAAAGCCACAGCTCCATGTATTCATCACTCATCTTTTTGAGCATGGCCAGCTGATCATCCAAATTAACTTTTTCTTGTGATGTTGCCGATCCGTAATGTGCGGCAATTTCTGCTAAATGCTCATTCATCGTCATAAAAAGCTGTTCAAAAATGTCGATCCCCTCCAACAAAGCGAATAGGACTGCAAGCAGTTAACCCTCATTGTTTGTTTAGAGACCTCGATTCATACTTGTTAAAAAATAGTGGAATGCGGTTCTTCATTAACCGTTTGAATCACTTTATTATTCGCGTCCATAATAGCAACTTTTGGCTTATAGTTCTTGGCTTCTTCGCTTGTCATCAGTCCATAAGAGATCACAATAATCGTATCTCCAACATGAACCATTCGCGCTGCGGCACCATTTAAACAGAATACACCTGAACCTCGGGGTCCAGGAATGATATAAGTTTCCAAACGTGCTCCATTGTTGTTGTTAACAATCTGCACCTTTTCATTTGGATAAATATCAACTAAATCAAGAATATCTTCATCTATAGTAATGCTGCCCACGTAATTTAAATTAGCTTCTGTCACCGTTGCGCGATGAATCTTGGATTTCATCATGGTTCTTAGCAATTCAACCACTCCTCTCTTAGTTCACATCAAGTAAGTTATTATCTATTAAGCGGGTGCGGCCAAACTTCACGGCTAATGCCACAATCAAACGCTCTCCAGCTTTTACATCTTTTATATGGGCTATCTCTAATAAGGAAGGATAAGACAATGCTTTCACATAATCAATTTCTGCCAAAGCCGCAGTTTGAATGTAAGCTGTTAATTGCTGTTCTAAAGCTTTTATCTCACCACTGGCTTCCAACCAACCACTGACCTGATTAAGCGCCTGTGAGAGCACTAGTGACTGCTTGCGTTCCTCAGCACTTAAGTATACGTTCCGCGAGCTCATCGCTAAGCCATCAGCTTCACGTACAATTGAACAAGGTACGACAACTGTACGCATATGAAGGTCTTTAACCATACGCTGAATAACAACGACCTGTTGGGCATCCTTCAATCCAAAATAAACACGATCAGGCTCAACAATATGCAGAAGCTTGGCAACAACTGTAGCAACTCCATCAAAATGCCCAGGGCGTGAAGCCCCATCTAACTTATCTGTTAAATCAGATACTTTAATCATCGTTTTTATTGGTTCTGGGTACATTTCGGCGGTTTCCGGCATGAAGACATAATCGACTTCAGCTTGTCTCGCTAAAGCTAAGTCACGTTCTGGATCTCTTGGATAACGTTCAAAATCCTCCTTGGGACCGAACTGAAGCGGGTTGACGAATATACTCAATACCACAATATCACAATCTTGACGAGCTTGCTGCAATAAACTAGCATGTCCAGCATGCAAGAAACCCATCGTAGGTACGAATCCTACTCCACTATTATAGTTTGAAGCTTGTGAATTCGTATAATGTTTTTTTCTCTCATTCAGCTTGGAGCGTAATTCGGCAACTGTTTGGATAACCTCCATGTTACTCCCTCCAGGCTTCGTTTTGAAATACATGCTCTTTTTGCGGAAATTGCCGAGATTTGACGTCTTTTACATACTCAGAAATACCTTTACGGATTTCATTCCCAATATTAGCATAGGTTTTCACCATTTTTTTAGGTTCCTCTGAGGCTCCATATTGAAGCAGATCATGGAAGACCAGCACTTGGCCATCACAGCTTACACTGGCACCAATTCCAATAGTTGGGATTGATATTTGTGATGTGATATAGGCAGCTAGAGATTCAGACACCAGCTCCAATACAATTGCATAGGCGCCTGCTTGCTCTAAAGCTTTTGCATCTTCAATGAGCTTTTGTGCTTGTACAGCGTTCTTACCTTGGACATAGAATCCACCGATTTGATGAACGGATTGCGGTGTAAGCCCTAAGTGTCCCATAACGGGAACACCAGCTTGAACGCAGGCTGCTACAGTAGCTGCAATTTCAATGCCGCCTTCCATTTTCACAGATTGGGGAAGCCCTTCACGCATCAATCGTCCTACATTTCCCAAGGTTGCATCAATGCTGCCGTGGTATGTCATAAATGGCATGTCGGCTACGACAAAGCAGCTTGTTGCCGCTCTTGTCACGGCTTTTGTATGATATATAATATCGTCTAATGTAACAGGAACCGTTGTATCATACCCCAAAACCACATTTCCTAATGAGTCTCCTACTAGGATAACGTCAATACCTGCCTCTTGCGCTAAAAGTGCAGATGGGTAATCATATGCGGTGATCATCGAGATCGGGATCCCGTCTTGTTTCATCTTTTTTAATTTTACGGTTGTTAGAGGTTTGCGATTGACCATGATTACATCTCTCCTTACAAACTAAAAAACCATTTTAGCCAAAACTAAAAAGGTTCATTCATACAAATAAGCTGTATTTATGATCCTTCTGTCTCGGTTCATACGAATCTGAGCAGAATCCAACATAGACATCATTATTCAGTTGTAGACTATCCACTTACTTGAGTGCGATTCGATTAGGATATCGCCTCTTAGTATGTATTATACCAAAGAATTTACTAAAGCAAAAGCTCAATATCTCCAGAATATAACTTTATATTTTCCCCATTTGGCAGTGTAACCCACAGAGCACCCATTTCATCAATTGCGTTAGCCACCCCTTCAACCCAACCTTTTGCCGTTTGAATACGCAAAGGTTTATGTAAAGAGATTGTTAGTGCCTCCCACAAAGAGCGAATCGGAGCAAAACCTTGCTGTGTGTAAAGCTCAAGCAATACCTCAAGCTGCAGCAGGAAATCACAAATCAATTGCTCTCGGTCCACCAGCTGGCCTTTTTCAATGAATAAGGAGGTTGCTTTTGCCTTAAGCTCTTCAGGATAATCTTCAGCCAATAAATTTACGCTAATGCCTATTCCAGCAATTACATAATTCAAACGCTCATCCTCTGCACTTGATTCCAATAAAATCCCGCTAATCTTTTTCCCGTTTATTAACAAATCATTTGGCCATTTAATCCCTACCTGATGTGGGATATGTGCTTGAATCGCCCGACATAAAGCTACAGCGACCAATAAGGTTAGCTGAGGAGTAAATTGCATAGAAATTGTTGGCTTGAGAATCAGGCTCATCCAAATCCCCTTGCCTTTTGGTGAAAACCAGTTGCGTCCCATTCTCCCGCGACCTGCATTCTGCTGTTCTGCTATTACTAAGGTTCCTTCAATCGCTCCTTGGCGAACTAAAGTATGGGCAATATTCTGAGTCGAATCGACTTCATCATAGATCCGCACTACCCTGCCTAATGTTTTAGTTTGCAAGCCTTGCATGAGCTTAGCTGCATTAATGATAACTGGTTTAGTGAGCATTTTATAGCCTTTGCGCGGGATGGCGTCGAACACATATCCTTGCTTGCGCAAGGCTTCAATGTGCTTCCATACTGCCGTTCGACTGCATTGCAGCTTAATGCTTAGCTCTTCGCCTGAAACATATTCACCTTCATGTTCTTGAAAATATTGCAAAATTAATTCATTCATGTTTATTCAACTCTTTGCGATAGATTTCAGCTCTTTTTAGCAAATGATTCTTTTGGTTGCGAGCATTCCCAAATGCGGCATCCAATAACAAACGCTGCAAAAATTCACTGACCCATGGACCTGCCGGCATGTCAAAATGAGTCAAAAGATCACTTCCGATCAAATCAAGCTCACTTAAAGTCTCAACTGGCATTTCCGAGATCCATTCATTGCCGCTGCGTAAGAAAACAATAAATACGGATTGCTTCAAATCTAAGCTAGTATTGCTTGCAAGCTCAGAGAATTCAATTTGTTTAATGCTTAACCAATCTAACAAAGTATCTTTGCCGAATTGGATCGCTGCTTGCTTCCAGATTAAATCAGGCCGATCGACGGAAACTCTCGAAGATGATAAAGCAACATGATCATTCTTATCTGGAGTCCGCT
Organism: Paenibacillus psychroresistens; assembly: GCF_009728935.1. Lineage (GTDB taxonomy): Bacteria > Bacillota > Bacilli > Paenibacillales > NBRC-103111 > Paenibacillus_AC > Paenibacillus_AC psychroresistens. The sequence continues at coordinate 4,240,714 of NZ_CP034235.1, forward strand.
TCGCTTGCAGCGCATGATCAATTTGCTCGTGCAACCAAATCTCTAAATTAAGAATCGGGATAATGACCTTTAATTGTTTACTTGAAAAGGTTAATTTTTTAAGGGCTCGACTTGCCTTATCAGATGTAGTTTGCATGCTATAAAACAATAAAGCCCAGCGCAGTAAAGGATTATCAAGCTGGCTTAACTTCCTAAGATAAACCGGTAAATCGGCTGTTTTCCACTTAATGAAAGGAAACTGCAGCTCTAGTTTTACATATTTCAACAGCTGAGAATCCAAAAGCAATTCAAGTGCCTGATAAGGATTATCGCCTGCTAGCATTTTCTCCAGTTCGACTCTAACACGTTCCATCGCAACAAATTTAAGCAGATGAGCATGCTGGAGCAAAGCCTCCCAGGTAGCTTGTTCAATACGGAAGCCATAATTTACAGCAAAACGAATGCAGCGAAGCAGCCGAAGTGCATCTTCTTCAAAGCGTTCATTTGGGTTTCCAACACAGCGAACTAATTTCTGTGCGATATCTATTTGACCATCAAAAGGGTCGATTACCGTTCCCTTTAAGTCTATAGCCATAGCATTCATTGTGAAATCTCTGCGCTGCAAATCCTCCTGTAAATCAGAAACAAATTCCACTTGCTGGGGTCGTCTATGTTCTTCATAAGCGGATTCCTTGCGGAAGGTTGTTACTTCAAAAGCAACTCCTTCGAGCATAACAGTAACTGTACCGTGCTTTAAGCCTGTAGGGATCGTATGAGAGAAAAGCTCCATCACCTGCTCCGGCAGCGCATTAGTTGCGATGTCGAAGTCTTGAACCGGCTTATGCATCAGTCGATCGCGTACACAACCTCCAACCAAATAAGCTTCATATTGATTTGCCAATAACTTGTCCAATAGCTGGTTCGCAGACTTTTCCATAACGCCCCCCCAATCGGTGAGTGAGTCTGATTATTCGTTTATTATTAGCCTAGACAGCTCAGTTTTTGCTTTTCAAGATCAACAAGCGGCATTTCCTTGCCTAGAACGCGATAATAAATTTGTTCGTATTGTGCCGTAATCACGCTATCGCAAAAATAGACCTGTGCCCGGTACAAACAAGCTTTTGAAACCTTTGCATATAATTCATCATCACGCAACAACTTCAACACATCTTCAGACATACGCTCTGTATCGCCAACAGCTTCAAGAAAACCAGTTTCTCCGTGAGTAATTAATTCAGGAATCCCTCCAGTATCCGACCCAACAGTTGGTACACCACAAGCCATTGCTTCCAGAGCAACAAGGCCAAAGCTTTCCTTCTCGGAAGGTAAAATCATGACATCGGCTAAAGAGATAATTTGAGCCACATCATCCTGCTTACCACAAAAAATAACGCGATCCATTAAACCCAGCTCTTTAACTCGTGACATAACTTTGGATAGTTCAGGACCTTCACCTACAAATAACAATCTTGTCGGCATATGAAGATTAACTTTATCAAGGATCTCTACAACATCCAAGACTCTTTTTACAGGGCGAAAATTAGAAATATGAATCAAGAGCTTTTCACCTGGCCGCACAAAATCGCGCTTTAAGGCTTCCACATCACGCGGATAATAAACGCGTTTATCCACGAAGTTATAGGTCAAATCAATGGCTTTATCAATCGATAAAGTATTGCGGGTTTCCTGAATTAGATCTTTAGAAACAGCTGTTACAGCATCGCTCTCATTAATGGCAAATCGGATTAAATCACTGAGCGACTCATCCTGAGCCAATACCGTTATATCCGTACCGTGGAGTGTTGTAACTACCTTCAAATGATCACCTACCATTTGCTTGGCCAGTAAGGCGCAAACCGCATGAGGAATCGCATAATGGACATGTAATAAATCCAAGCCTTCATTCTTAGCCACTTGTGCAAGCTTCGATGCTAAGGACAAATCATAAGGTGGATATTTAAAAACATAATAATCATTGACTTCAACTTCATGATAAAAAATATTCTTGTCGAATTTCCCTAAACGAAACGGCATGCTATGTGTAATAAAATGAACCTCATGTCCTTTTTCAGCAAGCAGCTTGCCTAATTCCGTCGCAACAACACCTGAACCCCCGAGTGTGGGGTAGCAAGTGATCCCAATCTTTAATTTATCGACCATATGAAACCTCCTGGAGAGCTGCTATATATGTTTTAGAGTAAGTACAAGTAACAAAACTTATACCTTCTTATAATTTTAAAAAAGGTTAACTACGTGAGGTTGCTTAGTAACAAAGCCTTCAGCAAAGCTTATTTGACGCTTCTGCCCCAACAAGCGATCACGAGCTTCGATGGCTTGGAGAAAGCCTTGATTAATTGGAGTCTGGATATATTCTTCACCACTAGGCGCTGCTAGAAATTGCGTTCGATAAGCTCGCAAAGCATCCAGCTTATGTGGATAAAACTCTGTCACATCGACCATCAAATCCGTTGCATGCACATCATTAATAAAGTAAAAATATAATTGCTCCACTGTGGTTGCAGGTGTTTCCGGCAAATACTTGGGCAGCTTGGCATTGAATACAGCTTGCTGTACCAATTGGCTGCAGAGAATATGATCGGGGTGGCGATCCTCCCAATAAGGTGCAAAGACGAGTCTTGGTTTAAACTTACGGATCTCCAAAACAATGGCTTCAATCTGTTCCTGGCATACAAACAAACCACGATCAGGCAGTCCCAGATTAGTCCGTGCAGCTAACCCCAGAATCTGTGCAGCTGCCTCTGCTTCTTGCATTCGTGATTCTTTATTCCCATTGGATGACATTTCAGCATACGTCAAATCACATATGCCCACACGATAGCCTGCATTTGTATGCTTGTATATCGTAGCTCCCATGCCAATCTCAGCATCATCCGGATGTGCGCCAAAAATTAGAATATCGAGCTGTTGCGTCATAAGTCAATTCCTGGCTTATATTTATGAACTAGCTCTCTCCAGGCAAAATCGCCACGGTCCAAAGCCTTAACTAAAATTTCGGCAGTCGCAATATTGGTAGCAACCGGTATTCCTTGCACGTCGCACAAACGAAGCAAAGCGATAATATCCGGCTCATGTGGCTGCGCCATTAGTGGGTCTCTAAGAAAGATGATTAAGTCCATTTCATTCTTAGCCACCATCGCCCCAATTTGTTGATCTCCACCAAGCGGCCCTGACATAAATCGATGCACTTTCAAGCCGGTAGCTTCCATGATTCTTAATCCGGTCGTGCCCGTGCCAAATAAAGCATGCCCATCCGCAAAAACATGCTCGTAGGCAAGCACAAAATTAACCATTTCCTCTTTTTTACGATCATGTGCAATTAATCCTATATTCAATCCCATAAGGCAATCATCTCTCAATCAATGAAGTTTTCAAAGCCATAAACAAGTCCAGTGTAGCCCATTACTTTCTTTATTGCTATATTAACACCTGGCATATAACCAGCACGTTCATAAGAATCGTGGCGAATTTTCAAGGTTTGCCCATAGCCGCCAAAAATGACCTCTTGTTGCGCAAAAATACCAGGCAGACGCACACTATGAATCCGGAAGCCATCATAATAACCACCGCGACTGCCTTCGATGGTCTCTTCTTCCTTAGGATTGCCTTGACGAAGCTCTTGGCGAGCCTCTGAAATCATTTCGGCTGTCTTAATGGATGTTCCTGATGGCGCATCTAGCTTTTGATCGCCATGGTATTCAATAATTTCAACATGCGGCATATATTTAGCTGCTTGTGCAGCAAATTTCATCATTAGAATAGCCCCTATAGAGAAATTAGGCGCAATCAAACCACCGATTTCTTGAGCTTGGCAAAGCCTGTCCAATTCGGCGATATCTTCTGGAGTAAACCCAGTTGTACCAATTACCGGTCTGACCTTGTGTTTAATCGCTAATTTTGTATTGATAATTACTGATTGCGGGGTAGTAAAATCAACCATCACATCAGGCTTGGATTCAACTAATGCTAATTCTAGATCACTTTGGATTCGGATACCACATGCTTCTTTACCAGCAATTCTGCCAATATCCAAATCAATCGATGCCCGATCAATCGCAGCCACTAATTGCAGCTCTGGATCATCCAGCACCATTTTCACAACCTCTATACCCATTCTGCCTGTTGCCCCTGTTACAGCTACCTTGATCATATAGTCACCTATTCCCCTTATAGTAAAAACAGCATATGTAATTTATTCCAATTCCGTGTCTATTTTAGTCCAACGGTTGGCATCGCGGGTTTGAAACTTATGCATCACTTTATCGTGTGCTTCCGTTAGATCAATTCCCAGTGAGTTAGCAAAACATATGGTAATAAATAAGATATCCCCTAGCTCGAGCTCAATTGAATTATCTTCTTCTGTCGACTTCTTAGGCTTCTCGCCAAACTGATGATTCACTTCGCGAGCCAGCTCGCCAACTTCCTCAGACATCCGAGCCAGCAAGGAAAGCGGACTGAAGTAACCTTCTTTAAATTGAGCTATATAATCATCTACTTCTTGCTGTAATTCAAATAAGCTTTTTTTCAATAGGTATTCACTTCCTTCATCCACATTCTACTAAATTCTATGTTAACCCAAAGAGGATGTGAAAACAAATTATTTTCTATTCTGTCGAACAACAAAAAAAGGGTATAATGAATTCATTCACAGAATTAATTATACACTCTTCTAGAAGAAAGGAAATCTTTATGTCACAGCCCAAATGGATCATAATAATTAAGAATATGATTCCTGTAACTTTAGGAACTGCGCTTTATGCTTTTGGTTTACACTACTTTGTTATTTCCAATGAGCTTATGGAAGGTGGAGTAACTGGGATTGCCCTGCTAATCAATTATTCCGTGCATATCCCGCCGTCCATTACTACCTTAGCTTTAAACATCCCTTTATTCTTTCTCGGCTGGAGAACACTGGGTAGACATTCTATGCTTTATACATTATGGGGTACGCTCTCTTTATCTTTTTTCTTATGGGTAATGGAAACCTTGATTAGCCATGAATGGATCATCCCTTTTACCAGCGATCATGATTACTTATTGGCTGCCTTATATGCAGGCGTAACCTTGGGAAGCGGCTTAGGGCTTGTATTTCGCTTTGGAGCGACAACAGGCGGTACGGATATCATTGCCCAACTGGGCAATAGATGGCGTGGCTGGAGCGTTGGCCAGGTGATTCTCGTTTTTGATGCTGCCGTCATATTAGTTGCTTTATTCTACCTACCGCAAGAAAAAGTACTCTATAGCTTGATCTCGATTTTTATTTCCACGAGAATGATCGATTTCATTACACAAGGTGCTTATGCAGCAAAAGCCTTTACCATTATTACTGATAAGTTCCAGTTAATTACGGAAACCATCACAACGGAAATGGACCGTGGCGTTACGCTTTTTCCAGCGAGAGGCGCTTTTTCTAAAGAAACCAAAGAGGTTATCTATTGTATCGTATCTCGATCCGAAGTGAGAACCCTTAAATTAATCATTCATAGGATTGATCCCTCGGCTTTTATAATTATCAGCGATGTAAATGATGTGCTTGGTGAAGGCTTCCGAATAGAAAAACATTCGAAATGATGTTCTATTTACGATATATGGTAATGATATCATTTTTAGTTGCCCGCATTCTCCAAGCTGTATAACTCAGTATTATCATAATAATGGTTGCGAGAACGATCATCCAATGGTAGGAAGGCTCGTTTAGTTCCATAAAAGGTAGGTATGCCGATGCATCTGCTTTATTCTGAAACTGATCCTCCAGCACTTTTTGCAGCGCCTTAATGCCATGATTTAAGTTAGTCATGCTCATAGGAGCTGTTTGAAGCTCTTTTTGTACATAAACAAATGCAGAGTCTAATTTACTGGCCTCATTTTCTTGCAGACTTACTTGTAAGGCCGGTTTTAGTGATAGGTACAGATTCTTAAGATTAATGAAGGTTGTTTTTAGCTTATCCTGTTCTTTTTGCTTAATGGCTTTTTCCATTTGTAGCAAATGCTCCTGGACCACTTTGTTATATTGCAGCCAAAGTGGCGAACTGGCGTGAGTTAAGGCATCTGCCATTAATCGGATACGCGTAGATTGAAAAAGTGCTTCCTCTGTATTCAATTGAACGGCATTATAGACTTTTATAGCTTGCTGTAAGGTATCTGCTAGCGTTTTTACCCCTGTTGGTGTAGTAATTCCCTCCAATTGCATTTGGGGGAGCAGCTCGCTCATTTGAATGATTTTTTTACGTGCTTCTAAAAAATCTGCTTGTACTGTATCGGTATATACCTCATCACCTAATTGGCCAAATCTTTCCATTTGTTGAGTTGTTGCTACACTTGCTTCAACACCAATACTAACGCCTTGTTCTGTGCGGGTACACGCTGTTATTAGGAATACAACAAACAGTAATAGGAATCCATACCTTATCTGCCTAAAAAACATAGGACATCCCTCCTCCAATTAAAGATATGGGGGGATGTCCTATTTTAGACCCGATTTTTGAAATGAATAACGTATAAGCTTCCGAACAAAACGCAGGTGCAAATGCTTAAACCAATAGTAGCATTTTGCACAGAATCCAATATGGGGTATAACACATCTGGAAGCCATGGAAACACAGCATAATAATAATCAATATAATCATTGCCAAATATCCATAAAGCTGCAATTCCAAGCCCTATCCAGCCAATACGGAAAAATCGCAGGAATAACAAAGCTTCGATGGCCATACCACCATGTGAAATAGATAACATCCAATCCTGCCAATTCATTGGCTCACCCTTGAAAGCTGCCAGCAGAATAATCGCAACTGCCCAAATTCCATATTTAAAGGATGCCATGACTGCAAGCCCTTCAACAATACTACGCAGGAGATCTGCAGCTTTATTCCTATTATGTATAGTAGGTTTAATATAGCTATCGATTAGTAAATAAACCAAGGTCAGAGTGAAAAAGAAGCTTGCCGTTGGGCTATCAGGTACAAAAACAACCAGCCATAATGGCTTATCCGCAACTGTTTCCTGCATTTGATTCCAATACCATTCATAGCCGTATATGGTTCCCAATAAATTTACCCAAAAAAGCAGCCATAACATTCGTCTTGAGGTTAAAAATGCTTTGCTCCAAAAAAAAGCAAGTTGCACGGAAGAGTTCATTCTCAATTGCCTCCAAAAGTCAAAATCCGACAAAAAACCTGACCTATTGGTATAAGCTGAACGAAAAACATTTACTTTCGTCCAATTTATATCAAGGGTCAGGCGGTTTTTTTCTTTATTTTGCTGCTTTTTGTAAGGCTAACCAGCCAGCTAATTTGTCGATATCATCAGCCGTTAAGCCTCCAGCTATATTAGCGTCATATTGTGGACCCATTTTACCATTGCCATATCCGTTTTTAATGATATCCAAGATGGCTGCTTTATCATGCTTGTCGCCAATACCTAATAAAGCTGGAGCACCCATATTTTTATTACCTTTTAGATCTGTAGCATGACAAGCTACACAAGTAGCTTTCTGAAATATAGCTGCACCGGGATCATCTGAAGCAACAATAGCGGGAAGTGCTGCACTAGTACTGCCAGGAGCCGGCTTGCCACTTTGTTTAGCTTCTTCTATATCAAGCTCACGTTGAATGTGCTCAGGTATTTGACCGTTAGCCGTTAGCTCCTCTTGATAATGGTGCCAAGAAAATACGGTTAAATAAATGACTGCAAATAAGGTTAGAAACATCATACCCGAAGCGATAGGACGACGATAGAATCTGCGTTCCTTGCCAGTATCTAGGAAAGGGGCGATAATCAAGCCGCCAAACAGCAAGCCTGGAATAACTACGGTACCAAAAACAATAAAATCTCCAGAAGTATATGGATATTTAAGCAATTGATACATGAAAAGAAAATACCAGTCAGGCATAGGAATAAATGCGGTATTAGTTGGATCCGCTGGATAGCCTAGTGGAGGTGGATCAGACATCACCAACAATAGAATCCCAACCATACAAACAACAGCAACCATCCATTCCTTCAAAAGAAAGTTAGGAATAAAAACTTCAGATTTACCAGGATAAGCAGAAAAATCTTGCTGCTTAAGCTTTTCTGTTTTTACGCGAACTCGAGAGTCGCCAATGTAAACTATTTTTTCATCCGGTTTATTACCATGTGCCACGTTGAATCCTCCCTTCTTCTTATAGCGGTCCTGAAATGCCTTGTTTACGAATCATGAAAAAATGTCCACCCAACAATGCAAGCAGTACGCCGGGGAAAAAGAATACGTGTAAAGCAAAGAAACGAGTTAAAGTTTGTGCACCTACGATATCTCCACCTTGTAAAAACTTATTAACATAAGTTCCAAGAAAAGGAGCAGATCCAGCAATTTTCATACCAACCTGTGTAGCGAAGTAAGCTTTGTTATCCCAAGGAAGCAAATAACCGGTAAAACCTAAACCTAGCATAACTAGGAAAATCAACATTCCTACAACCCAGTTCATTTCACGTGGAGCTTTATAAGATCCAGTAAAGAAAACACGAAGCGTATGTAGAAACATCATAACGATAACTAAACTGGCTCCCCAATGATGCATACCACGTACGATAATCCCAAAAGCAACCTTATGCGTCAAAAAGTCTACGCTCTTGTAAGCATTCAGAATATCAGGCACATAATACATCGTTAGAAACATCCCTGATAAAATTTGAATAACTGTAATAAAAAACGTTAATCCACCAAAGCAATATACAAAGGCGGAAAAATGATGGGCAGGGTTTACATGCTCCGGAACCTCATGATCGGCTACGTCTCTCCACATCGGAGTGATGTCAAGACGTTCATCAATCCAGTTATAAACACTCTTTAGCATCTGATCTCTTCGCCTCCTTATTATTTAGCAACTTCATTTGCATGCAATTGACCCACATAGATGAAGCCATTCTCAGATTTCACACTGTACTGATCAAGAGGCAGCTTAGCAACTCTTAGTGCCTTGCCTTCTTTGGTATATTGCGCTCCGTGACAAGGACATCCGTATTGATCCTTATGCTCCGGATTTCCAGCCCATTTAACCGTACAGCCTAAATGCTTGCACGTTGGATTCAGTGCTAGAATAGATCCGTCAGCTTCTTTGGAAATCCAAGCTTCTAATTCTGGATCGCTCTCATACCAGCCATCAACTTGATGAATTTGGAATTTAAATGAAGCAGGCGTATCGGTAATTTTGCTTTCTTCTACAACTTTAACCCAATCTGCTTTGACTTTTGGCTGCAAGACTGGATCCACTGCAAATCGTACCATTGGAACCAACATTGTTGCTGCCAAGAAGCCTCCAGTTCCACCAAGTGTATAGGTTAGAAATTGGCGACGAGACATTTCTTTCTTAGCTTTTTGTCTGACATCTGAACCATGCGCTTCATGCGTTTTGTTATCGCTCATGTTATTGTTTAACCCCCTTTAACCGAACATATCACACGTCTTATCGACATAACATTACAATATACTAGGACACTAATAATAATAGCTCACGGCTACCTAAGCGTCAAGAATGTTAGGGCTCATTATTGTTGAAACCGTAAGTCCTATTGTTAAAATGGTAACGAAATTGTCACATGTATGCACTGGTTTATCCAACAACCTGCTCAACTAGCGTTCGCATTTTCTTTTCCAATCATACATGGCTTGGTTACAGATCTTAATTATTCCAAAGCTTTTGAACTTCCGAAACAACTTTTGCCCTAGCTTCGTTGATATCTGCTGTAAGATTCGAGGGTGAAAACAATAAATCTTGCCCTTTGAATGAAAGCTTAGCAAGCCTATCATCTGCTGTGATTAGAATAACATATTTAAATGAGTCCGCCTTTAACTTCTCACATAGGTTAGCCACAGCAGCTATCATCAGATTATCCTCTGATCCATATTGTACTGCTGGATAGGTGACTACCCTTCCCTTATAAGGTATCTCAACAAGGTCCATTATATCTCGTAGTTCTTCAAGTGCTCTTGTTACCGCCCATGGAGACTCTTCTCCTGATAATCCAGTCAATGGCAGCAAGCAAGTATCCAAATAAGGCTTCAATTCATCCCAATCATCCTGTTGAATTTCGTTAAATTTCATTGTTTGTTAGCTCCTGCCTGTATTCCAAACCTTTGATCACATAACTCTCCATGGTTTTCTTCATCCTTAGTAGATCTTGCTCAGTTAGTTCACGAATGACTCTAGCCGGCGAGCCAAATGAAAGGGTAAACGGGGGGATTCTGTAATTCTCAGTAACAATGGATCCAGCACCAATAAGCGCATATTCACCAATGTCAGCACCATTCAATACAATAGCGCCCATCCCAATCAGACTTCCTTTTGCAATACTACATCCGTGGATAATCGCTCCATGCCCTACTGAAACTTCATCATCGACCCAAAGCGGTTGATTTGTATTAACATGCCCCACACAACCATCTTGTATATTTGTTTTATGGCCTATATAGATCGGTGCTAGGTCTCCTCTTAGTACGGTATTGTACCAAATGGAAGCATCTTGATGAATGGTGACATCTCCAATAATTTGAGTGCCTTCAGCAAGAAAAACATCTTTTTCTATTGTAGGATATATTCCTTTATAACTGATTTGCATGTAGATCACTCCATTCCTAGGTATAATATGGGTTAAGTTTGGAGTGATTGTAGCAATAACCATTCTCTATTGTCAATGCAGAGATTTAGACGTTAGCTCGCTGTCTAATTCAATTGCTTCTTCTTCCGCAACATAAACCCCTTGAATCAAGCTGCTTCCCAATTTGCTTACCTGCAAGACAGGTCCCAGTGTAGCATCCTCTCCTAAACGGATTATTCCTAGATGAAGCAGCATCATAATCATTCTTTGGTTGTAAATCGACTCTGATGCATCGTAATAATAGGGTTTAATCAGTGGTTCTAATACTTCACCTAATGAGGATACTGCAACCCAAGATTTAGCCAAACGGTCAAACCATTGGACCAAGGATTGAATATTAGGAATCGCTCCCTTATAAAGCTTGATCCAGAACCGATACATCTGCAGCATATCCACCCGCTGATTAGCCGCAATCATCGCTTCCCCTGAAGCAGTTAAAACTAATAAATCACTTTTTTCAGCAATCAGATCATGAAAAAAACAATAATCATAGATAAACGAAAACCGACTGGGGTATTCCTTAAATTTACGCCCATAGCCAAAACGCCATGCTGTTTTAGTCACAGCTTCCTCCGATACCGAGAAATAATCATTAATAAGCTGCAGTGTCCTTTTATATAAATAGCCGTCTGCTGAAAGCTGAACTTCATTTTGTCCGATAAATTTAAGAAATAACGTAATATCATCACTTAATAGCCCCTGCTCATCCCGATAAACATTTGGATTTTCTGTCATGTAATAAATACGGGCTTTAAATCGCACTGTTAGTGCATCCATAATTTTTCGTTTCAAATCTACGGGTACATGGAATAGATATTTAGTTTGCTGCGCATGTCCATTAAATAACCAGCCTCGTTGCTTGAACTGAGTAATCACATTGCGCGGATTCCACTTATCATCTTCCACTGTCTCAAACTTAGATTGTTTAACTCTGGCTAACAAATCCTCAAGGCTATAAGCCCCCTTTTGATTGAAAACAAGATAATTAAGCAAGCGAATATCTTCTATTGCCAATGCATTCATCTGCTGTTCGAATGTATCTTTCTGATTTATCGCCACTAAAATAGATTGGATCAATTCATTTTTTGAATTTCCATTGCATTCACAAGCATAGTTTTTGGCAATCCGATTTAAATCATAAATATCCGCGTAACTTAGCATATCTGTGAGATTCATGTTATACCCTCCTAGAAATTTAGTAAGCCGTCTACTTAATTAACTGTCTAGTATTAAAATGGGTATAATTGGCGTTTTCTATTCCTTGGAATGAAAAAAAGCCTTCTTGGAAGAAGACTGCAGGACCTTATTATTTCTATTTACTGAGCTTTGTTTATTTGAACCAGTTGCCATTCTTAAAAATAGGCACTTTTTTACCATCTGGCAATAAGCCATCTATATCGAGGTTTGCACGGCCAATCATGAAATCAACGTGCGTTAAGCTTTCGTTTAATCCCTGTTCACGAAGCTGGTCTTGGCTCATACTAAGCCCCCCTTCCAGACAGAAAGGAAACGCAAAACCAATGGCTAAGTGGCAAGCAGCGTTCTCATCAAAGAGCGTATTATTAAAGATCAGGTTAGTATTCGATATAGGCGAATCCATTGGAACAAGAGCGAGCTCACCTAGGTAGTGAGAACCTTCATCAGTTTCTACAAGCTGCTTTAGTGCTTCGTATCCTTGCTCTGCCTGATATTCCGTGATTCTGCCATCTACAAAAGTGAACGAAAATTTATCAATTAGCTTCCCATGATAGCTAAGCGGCTTACTGCTCGAAACAATTCCATTCACACTAGTTCTAATCGGTGATGTAAAAACCTCTTCCGTTGGCATATTGGGAATGAACTCAGTTCCAGCTTCATTCACTGCTCCGGCAGATGCCCAGATATGCCCATCAGGCAAACCAATCGTTAAATCAGTTCCTGGGCTTCTAAAATGCAGCGATTTGAATCTTTGAGCATTCAACCATTTCGCTTTGGCTTGCAGCATTTGAGCATGCTCTCTCCATGTAATTACCGGCTGCATCACGTTTGCACGAGTCGCCATAAATATCGCCTCCCATAAGGCAGAGATGCGACTTCCTGCTTCTAAGTTTGGATATACAGTATCAGCCCAGGCTTGCGTTGGAACGGCAACAATGGACCATGCAACCTTGTTTTGCTGTAAAAATTCACGAAACGGTTGCAGTGCATGCTGCTGGGCATTATCCGATATAGCAATTCTCTGAGAATCGATTCCCTGCAGCAAATTCGGATCCTCCGCAACAATCCATAAAAAGGCCGCTCCCTCTTTAGCCATTTCAATTCTTCCAGTGATTCGCCATAATGGAAATTCAGCTAATGCCTCTTGAGGTGCGAGCTCCAATCTTGTCCGAGTAATTTGCTCGTCACTCCATTCAACATGCACGTAATTAGCTCCTATCCTATAAGCGTGCTCAGTCACCTTCCTTACAAACTCTACGGCAATGACAGGTGAAATAATACATAAGGTTTGCCCAGATTGCAGATTCACCCCAACTTCTACAGCTAACATCGCATATTTTTCAAAGCTATCATGAAAATCGCCCATTATTATAACCCCCAAATAGTTTATAACCATTTAATCTACCTTAATTTTAATTCAAAAAAATATCCAGTCCTCAAAATTCGAGTGCTGGATCGAAGATTATTGATTTATGATCGTGTTCTAGACAGCCAATTCATCGTTAGTAACGCACTGATTAGACCTAATAAAGAAAGAGCTAACCAATAGTTAGGAGTATGAATATAAATTAATTTAATCGGTTCTACTATTAATGCACTCGTGCTGGCTACTGCCGTTTGAGAAAATGCATTCTTCTCTGCAACAATTTCTGAGCTTGTTGTGATTCCCGCTGCACTAGCTATTGTATTAAATCCAGATGGCGACGCTTCTTCTGCACTCAATGTAATGTGGCTGGGATAAATCAAATTGAAAAGAAAGCTAACTACAAAAACAGCTAAACATAGGGCAATAATCGCAGTCAAATTTCGTCTTAACTTATAGGGAATCTGATAGATGCGATCCGTTACAGGAATTCGCCAGGATTCATCCTCATAAATCCGGTTCATTACTTTGTCAGCAATTGGTGTCGATTTTCTTGGCATCCGTGGAATATCTTGCATCGAACGAATTAGGTTCATACTCTCCGACCAAATTTCAAATTCTTCGGCGCAGACACGACATCGCAATATATGTTCATCCACACTTTTGCGACGCAAATCATCATCAGGGAGATCAAAATATATCCCAAACAATTCTTGAATGTCATCACACTTCATATCAATTCATCCCTTCATATTCTTCGAATAACGGATCTGCAAAATAAGGCTCTAGCTGAAGCTTGACACTTGCTCTCGCTCTGAATAGCAGAGATTTAACGGCACTGACCGTTTGCCCCAATATATTAGCAATCTCTTGATATTCCAATTGATCGTACTCTCTTAAAATGAGCGCTGATCTTTGCTTTTCTGGTAGATTATTAATAGCTTCCCGAACCATAGTTACTTTTTCATTTCTCAATAGAGTAGGCTCTGGCATAGCATCAAAAGATGCGTATGGAGTGTACCCTCCTTGATCTAAAGATACGGGATTGTTCTTATGCTGCTTTCTTAACTCGCTCAATACCGTGTTGCGTGCAATAGTATATAACCAAGTCGAAAAAGAGGCTTCAACCTCGCGAAAAGTTTGTAAGCTTCGATATGCTTTATAAAAAGTTTCCTGGCTCAAATCCTCAGCGACAGCTTCCATACCTGAACTTTTAAGCATATGAAAAATAAATGCGTAAATCTTTCGCTCATAGCGGCGCATCAGTTCAGCATAAAGTTCGGCATTGCCATCCTTAATTTCTCTAATTAACTGGGAATCGGTCATTACAAGCGATCCTCCTCGTAATCCCTCGGTTCCTCCCTGTCATTTAATACTAATTTTACTATGACGGGAGTAAAAAGTTGCGGCGATTTATAAATATAATAACTTATGTTAACAAAAGAATGAGAATAGTACAAATAAATGGAAATTATCTACCTAAAAACTCTGTAATTGTACAATTCTATAGGTTCGACTTTAAATCCTGCTTTTCGACATATTAAGATTATTTTTAGGACAACCTGATTTTGGGCAAAAAAAAGCCACCATCAACTGGTGGGAGCACATTGTGCAAAAAGGATAGGAGTGGAGAGAAACCATACTGTACTTTTATTATATTGTATCCGTTTACATTCTGTCAATACTTTTTTGTAAGCGATTTCTTATCATGAACAAGCGGGAGTCTCCACTCATCCTATTGATGAATGGAATACTCTGGCTTTAGCAACTCCATTGCACGATCCATATCCAATTCATTATGAAAGGACAATCGAAGTATACCTGGAACATCTTCTCTGCTTTCGTTAATTTGAATATTGCTGAGATTCACTCGATTGCTGCCTAATAATGTGGCAATTTGTCCAATTACACCTGGGTGATCTGGAACATCCACATAAACATCAAACATAGCATTCAGCATGCCTTTACGACGTTCTGGCAGCTTACTGCGGAAAGTTCGTGCACTCTCAAATTGCTGCTCAATAGCTCCCCCATCATCCGCTTCAATACTTAGCTTGAATTGCTCCATAGCTAAGCCCCAATCCTGAAGCAGCTTCAGCACGACTTTTTTATTATTCAGGAGGATATCTCGCCAAATAATCGGATCGCTGTTGGCTATGCGTGTAATATCACGAAAGCCGCCAGCAGCTAAGATTTGATAGAGATCATTGGACTCATTGTAACCTGCAATCTGATTAACAAGTGCGACTGCAATCATATGCGGCAAATGACTGATGGCTCCAACTATCTCATCATGAGATTCAGCATCTAATTGGATAATGTTCGCTTTTGTGTAGCTTAATAGATCAACCAATCGTTGGTAGACCTCAGGTGGTGTATGGGGAGCTGGTGACAGCACATAAAAAGCATTCTCATACAAATGAGCTGTTGCAGCTTCCACACCAGAGCGTTCAGAGCCTGCCATAGGATGGCCGCCAATGAAGTAAGCACCTTTTAAAGCCACCTGCGCTGCGTAAGCAACAATTGAAGCTTTAGTGCTTCCAACATCAGTAACAATACAGCCAGCCTTCAGCTTAAGCTCACTAAGCTGCTTAAAATAGCTCTCCAGCTGTCCCACTGGCACACAGAGAAATATAAAATCAGCATTATCTGCCGCTTCCTGCATCGAAGTTGTAGCATGATCAACAACATTGCTTTTCATATATTTATCCATGGATAGTGGATTATTCGAATGCCCGATCACATACACATTCGGTTTCCCTTTAAAGCAAAGGGCTAGCGAGCCGCCCATTAAACCTACGCCTAATATTGCTACTTTTATCATCTAATTCAACCTCTATCGATTAATTATGCCTGTACAGTCACATCTACAATAACCTGCTCTAGCATTTGGATAAATAATTCATTTTGTGCCTGACTGCCAACCGTAACTCGAATGGATGTAGGAAAGCCTAACATATGACCACCGCGAATAATAATCCCTTTACGCAATAACCCATCGAATACAAGTGCTGCTGGACGTTGAACATCAACCATTACAAAATTCCCATGAGCGGGGTAATAAGAAAATCCCAAGCGCGTGAATTGTTCCGTTAAATAGGCAATGCCAATCGCATTTGCTTTACGGCAATCATCGATAAATTGGGTATCCTTAAAAGCGGCAAGTGCGGCAGCTTGGGCAAATCTCGTCGTATTAAAAGGCTCGCGGACTTGGTTGACTGAACGTATTACCTCGGCGCGCCCAATACCGTATCCAATTCTTAAGGAAGCTAATCCATATATTTTGGAGAAAGTACGCAGAAGGATAATATTCGCGTGTTCTTTTAACAGTTGGAGCCCGTCTGGGTAAAGTCCTGATACATTATATTCTGCATAAGCTTCATCCAAAACAACAAGCACTTGTGGCGACACACGTTTCATAAAAGATTGTATCTCGTCATGCGTTAGCATAGTTCCTGTTGGATTATTGGGGTTGCAGATCCAGATTATCTTGGTCTTGGCAGTTACTTTGGCAAGCATTGCGTCAAGATCATGAGTACCTTCTTTCAAAGGGACTTCAATGCTAGTCGCACCTTCGATTTCGGCATTGTGCTTGTACTGGGGAAAAGTGTGAGTTGCCATAATATTCTCATCACCTGGCTCTAGAAAAGCTCGTGCCAGCATTAATATAATTTCATCTGACCCAGCCCCAAAAATAATTTGGTTAGTCTCCAAGCTATATTCTTGTGCAATTGCAGCAGTCAAACTTTGACTTGCTCCATCTGGGTACAAGCTGATTTGGTCCATTTCTGCTAGAATCGCTTCCTTGGCTTTTGGAGAGCAACCAAATGGATTCTCGTTCGAAGCAAGCTTAGTAACCTCTTTGAGACCTAATTCCTTCTTAACCTCTTCAATCGGTTTTCCTGGCTGGTAGACTGGCAAATGAACAATATTTTTCTTAGGTAACATGAATACGACACCTCGATTGGTAAATTTAATATCCGCAGAAATTTGTGTTTAATACGAGTTCAATTCTCTCACAAATTCACGAATTTGCAAGAGCCCCGCTTTTTGCTCAGCTTCATTCGTTGATTGCAGCTGTGGAATACACTCAGAAATTTTACGAACTAGTGCGCTGCCAACAACAACTCCATCACAAATTTGTGAGAAACGTGCGACTTGTTCACTGTTTGAGATTCCAAATCCGACTACAACAGGCAGATATGAACTGCGCTTAACCAACTCAATAAATTCGTTGATACCTGTATGGAATTGTGCGCGAGTTCCTGTTACTCCTAAGGAGGACACACAATAAATAAAGCCAGATGCACTATTGACGATTTTGGCGATTCTATCATTCGAGGTTGGAGCTACCAACGGTATCAAATGAATATTATGCTGTTGTGCAAGAGCCAGCACTTCTCCATTTTCTTCAACTGGTAAATCTGGAATGATAAGTCCACTAATTTCATTTTCACTAATAATTTTGAAAAACTTCTCTAAGCCTACCTGCAGAACAGGATTGTAGTAAGTAAATAGAATAAAAGGCAATTGACTGCCCTCTTCACGACAGGTTTTCGCAACTTGAATGCAATCCATGATCGTGATTTTATTCAACAAAGCACGCTGTGACGATTCTTGAATGACAGGTCCATCTGCCAATGGATCCGAATAAGGAACACCCAGCTCAATAATATCTGCTCCTGCTGCCTCTAATTCGTGAATGATCTTAACTGAGGTTGCCAAATTGGGGTCACCTATTGTTAAAAAAGGAAGCAAGGCTGCTTTTGAAATCGACTTCAGCTTAGCAAAGGTTTGATCAATGCGATTCATGCTTCAAACCTCCTAGATAAGTCATGATTGACTCTACATCTTTATCGCCTCTACCAGATAGGCTGACAATGATAATTTCTTCTTTGCTCATCGTAGGCGCGACTTTTAAGGTATGTGCAATCGCGTGTGCGCTTTCTAAAGCCGGAATAATCCCTTCCGTACGACTAAGCAGCTGCAAGGCATCTAGCGCTTCCTGATCCGTAATAGGCACATATTCAGCTCGTTTCGAATCTTTAAGATAAGCATGCTCAGGTCCGACACCTGGATAATCAAGTCCTGCAGAAATCGAGTGTGCTTCCTGCACTTGTCCGAATTCATCCTGCAGCAAATAACTCATTGAGCCTTGGAAAACACCATGTGTCCCCATCGTCATGGTTGCTGCATGTTTATCGGTATCAATCCCTTTACCAGAAGCTTCAACCCCAATCAAACGCACGGACTCATCTTGAACGAAGGGATAGAAGATCCCCATTGCATTACTTCCGCCACCGACACAAGCAATGACTACATCAGGCAATCTGCCTTCTTGCTCAATAATTTGTTTACGCGCTTCATCGCCAATAATACGTTGAAAATCTCGTACCATCATCGGATATGGATGCGGTCCAACCACGCTGCCAAGAATGTAATAAGTATCCTCAACATTACTAACCCAATAACGCAGTGTTTCATTGCCTGCATCCTTCAAAGTACGCGAGCCCGAGGTGACCGGAATAACCTCTGCCCCTAGTAAATTCATCCGGAAGACGTTCAATTGCTGCCTTTTAGTATCTTCTTCCCCCATAAACACTTTACATTCCATACCTAACAAGGCCGCTACGGTTGCAGTAGCCACACCATGTTGACCTGCACCGGTTTCAGCAATGATTTTCGTCTTCCCCATTCGCTTTGCTAGCAAGCCTTGAGCAATCGTATTATTAATTTTGTGAGCGCCAGTATGGTTTAAATCTTCACGTTTAAGATAGATCTTAGCTCCACCCAGCTTTTCAGTCAAATGCTGTGCATAATATAAAGAAGTAGGTCTGCCCGAATATTGCTTGAGTAAATAATTAACCTCATTAATGAATTCAGGGTCTTTGCTGTATTTATTATAAGCTTCTTCAAGCTCAATTAGAGCATTCATTAGGGTTTCTGGTACATATTTACCACCAAATTTACCGAATCGTCCATTCTCGTCTGGAACCTGCTTCATAACCCTTTCACCCTTTCTACAAATCGTTTTATTTTTAATGGATCCTTGCTGCCATCCGTTTCAACACCACTGGAGATATCAACACCATCCGGATGATAGTCAGCTATCAATTGTGACACGTTCTCTTCATCTAATCCGCCAGCTACAATCAGCTGCAAGCCGCGTTGTTTAGTCCATGCTAAATATTCTTTAATACAATGCCAGGCAAAGGTCTTGCCTGTTCCCCCACCCACAATAGGATCATACGTGTCCAGCAATATGGCATCCACTACACCTACGTAGGACTGTAACAGCCTCAGCTGCTGTTGAATTTGGCTAGACTCGGATACCGAGATGACTTTATATATTTTTACATCAAAAGTTTCTTTTATCCATTGGCAGAATTCTACAGGCTCTGGGCTGTGTAATTGAATAATATCCAATTTGGCTTTAGCCATGGTTTCGCTAATTAGCTCTTGAGTTGGGTTTACGAAAACACCAACAGTTTGAGGAGTGGTTAAGTCATGCTCAGCATAAACGTTTTTCAGCAAAGCAATCATTTCACCCGCTTGTTTAGGGGTAACCTGGCGTTTGCTTGGGGCGAAGATAAACCCGACCTGATCAATCGGCAACTCGGCTAGTGCTCGAACCGTATCTAGATTCATTATCCCGCAAATTTTAACGCTTGTTGTTGTCTTGATTTCCACGTCATTTTCCATTAACTAGCGCACCTCTTTTGGTATATACTTACCCATCATTTCTTCAACTGCAAGCTCCACATTGGCATTCCGCATAAAGGTTTCCCCAATCAGAACGGCATCTGCACCTACTTGACGAAGGTATTCAATCTCCTCGGCTTGAACAATCCCGCTTTCACTAACGATTGTTTTTCCAGCTGGGATCATGCCGATAAGCTGCTCCGTGGTCTTTAAATCCGTAACGAAGGTTTTCAAATTGCGGTTATTAATTCCAATTAAATCGGCATCCAGCTCTAACACACGTTCAAGCTCTTCACGGTCATGCACCTCAACCAACGCATCCAAACCAAGTGTACGGCTCAGCTGTAAGTATTCACGCATTTGCTCTGTTGTAAGTATGGCCGCAATCAATAAGATTGCATCCGCCCCTATTAAACGTGCTTCGAATATTTGGCGAAAATCGATGGTGAAGTCTTTACGCAGGATCGGAACTTTTACTTGCTGCCGAATCTCCGATAAATAGGAATTACTCCCTTGAAAATATTGCTCATCCGTTAAAACAGATATACAGTCCGCGCCCGCTGCTTCATAAGATTGAGCAAGCTCAACAGGGTTAAAATGCTCACGAATGAGCCCTTTGGAAGGTGAGGCTTTTTTCACCTCAGCAATTAAACCTGTTATCCGCTTGCGATCTGTTGATATGGCGCGAGCAAATCCTAAGCAAGGAGGCAGCTCTTGAATTTGTTTTTCTGCCATAGCTAGTGAAAAATTCAATTTAAGTGCTTCAACTTCAATTAATTTGGTTGCAACTATTTTATCGAGAAACATGGCTAAGCTCCCCTGTACAGCGAACCAAGTCCGCCAATTTCGTATTTGCTTTCCCAGAATCAATAATCGATCCCGCCAACTTTACACCCTCCTGCAAAGTTCCACACCGACCAGCTACGTAAAAGCATGCGCCTGCATTGGCCAAGATCACATCTCGCCTTGCTCCTAGCTCACCTTGAAAAATAGCACGTATGATCTCCGCATTCGTCTGGGCATCTCCGCCTTTAAGGTTGCTGATATCAGAAATACGCAGTCCGAGATCATCTGGAACAATTTGATAGGTCTTGATTACACCATTTTTCAGCTCCGTTACTTGAGTTGCTGCAGCAATACTAATTTCATCCAACCCATCTAAGCTGGCAACCACCAATCCGCGTTTGACGTTCAGTTCATGCATAACTTTAGCAATTAGCTCCGTCTTAGTTCGATCGAAGATACCTAAAAGCTGATGATCTGCACCAGCAGGATTGGTCAAAGGCCCTAATAAATTAAATATAGTACGAATGCCAATTTCTCGGCGTGGTACAGCTGCATGCTTCATTGACTGATGGAATTGCTGAGCGAACATGAAACATATTCCAACCTGAGCCAAGCATTGAGCTGCTTGCTCACCATTCAATTGAATATTCACACCTAATGCTTCAAGTACATCTGCACTTCCACTTTTACTGGACATGGCACGATTACCATGCTTGGCTACTCTAATCCCACCTGCAGCAGCAACAAGTGCTGAAGCGGTTGAGATATTAAACGTATCCGAGCCATCTCCCCCCGTTCCACAGGTATCTAATAAATTAGTGTTATCTGTGATCACACGATCCGATTTGCTGCGCATCGATTCAGCAAAACCCGTAATTTCTTCGCTTGTTTCACCCTTCATTCGCAGTGCAGTTACTAGGCTCGCAATCTGAGCTGGAGTTGCGTTACCCTCCATAATACCTGCCATCACAAGCTTGGCTTCAGCACGCTCTAAATGAACACCACTAACGATTTGAGATATGGCTTGCTGAATGGTAAATTGACTTTCCATATATGGATTCCCCCTAAAAGTTTGCCTTGGCAAACTGGCATCGTAAGCATAATCTAAGAGTTCACGTAATAATCTTGATTGATTGGTGATTGAATGGTCCGTTCGGCAAATATCACTTCAGCCATGCGAATCGATTTCAATAATGCTTTGGCCTTGTTGACTGTTTCCTCGTATTCCTTCTCTGGAATAGAATCCCACACAATGCCTGCTCCTGCTTGTACATAGGCTTTTCCATTCTTGAAAATAATCGTCCGAATGGTAATACAGGTATCCATATTACCAGTGAAGCCTAGATAACCTATCGCTCCTGCGTAAGCGCCTCTATATTCATTCTCAAGCTCAGCAATAATTTGCATAGCGCGCAATTTAGGTGCACCTGACACTGTTCCTGCTGGCATACAAGAGAGGAATGCATCAAAAAAGTCTTTATCGGGGCTTATCTTGCCAATTACATTGGAAACAATATGCATCACATGCGAATACCGTTCAATTTCCATAAAAGAATCGACTTTTACGCTGCCGAATTCAGATACACGCCCAATGTCATTCCGTCCCAAATCTACTAGCATCAAATGCTCAGCGCGTTCTTTTTCATCTGCCAGTAATTCTGCTGCAAGTGCTTCGTCTTCCTCAGGTGTGGCTCCACGTGGTCTCGTACCGGCGATAGGCCGTGTTTCTACCTTCTCGTCCTCAACACGTACAAGCAATTCTGGTGAAGTGCCCACGATAACCTCATCGTCCATTTTCAAAACATACATATATGGGGAAGGATTCATCGAACGCAAGACTCGATACACATGTAAAGGTGAAACATCCGTTGTAATTTCAAATCTCTGTGATAAGACCACTTGAAAAATATCACCTGCACGAATATATTCCTTAGCTTGCTCCACGTTCGAGATATATTGTTCTTTGGTTATATTGGATTGAATCTCACCTAACTCAACATCTCGCGGAATCGATTGTTGTGCCAGCGGTGACTTTAACTGCGGTTTCCCAAGTCTTACGACCGTTGCATCTATCTTCGCACAAGCCACTTGGTAGGCTTCTGCAATATCATTAGGCAAAGCATGCTGCGGAATATGCACATTGGCAATGACTTTGATTTGTTGTTTAAAATGATCGAAAACAATCACCTGATCACAAAACATAAATTGAATATCATTCATCTGTAAATCATCCACTCGGTGCTTAGGCAGTTTTTCGTAATATTGCAGCAGGTCATATCCAAAAAAACCAACTGCTCCTCCTGTAAATCTTGGTAAATCCGGCAACGATGGACTTCTATATGAACGTAGATAGGACTTCAAGACTTCAATTGGTTTTTCATCTGTTACTTTCTTTTCGACACCGGTGTCAATAACGGTTTGCCCATTCTTGGCTTGAATCATTAAGAAAGGATCTGTACCAATGAAAGAGTATCTCGCCCATTTGACTCCCCCCTCTACACTTTCCAAAAGAAAAGCTTTCGGCTCATCATAGAAATGCTGGAAGACACGAATTGGTGTTTCTGTATCCGCCATTAAATCACGAGCTAGGGGGATTAAATTGTATTGCTCAGCCAAGCGACTTACCTCTTTAAGCTCCAATGAATACGTCATAACCATCGCTCCTTTATATTTTTCCATTAAAAAACCTCTACATCAAAGTAGAGGTGTGAGTGAAATATTCGCGTATTGTCCGAAGCAATAAGAATAGAACTAGCTATTATCCAGCTATCCTATCTTCAACAATCGGTTACACTAATCTCAACTCAACTCACCTATACAATTCACATTCAACACTATTGTTGAGGTTACTTGTATAGCTGTTTTTCTCAGCTCAACTCTTTCTTACTATACAACAATAATAGGAATTAGGTCAATTTGTTTTGCTGACAATATCAGGACGCAAAATTTTGGCTTCATTCAAATAAATATGATTGATTTGTTTTTGAGTCTTAGTAGTATTCACATGAACCATTAATCGGATACAAAGCGGTAAGCTAGGTTTAACCGGGATCTCAAGGGAGCACATCAGCGGGACTAGCTCCCAGCCATTCATTAGACGAATAGCTCGTGCTGGAAATGTTGCAGTTAAATCTTCTGTTGTGGTTACGAACACACTGCAAATATCATCAGGCACTACTTGATTCTCCGCTATTATATGTAACAACAATTCCGTTGTCGCTGCAAGAATTTCTTTCTCTTCATTGTTCTTAACCGTTGTGGCTCCACGAATTCCTCTTACAAACATCCCTTATTCCTCCTGCTTTAGTTGTTCTAGGACTTGGCTCACTTGCTCAAGCGTCACTTGGTTACTGATTTCAACTTCACCAATCTCTGTAGGAATAATAAAGGTCATACGGCCTGAATCAAATTTTTTGTCATGCATCATAGCCACCATTATCTCATCAATATCCAATTGCTTGGGCAGCTGAATGGGTAAACCAAGCTTACGAAGAATCCGTTTAGTTTCGGTATAGATATGCTCTGGATTACCCAGTAGCACGGATAACCTAGCCGCCCCAACCATCCCGATAGAAATGGCTTCTCCATGCAATAACCCATTATATTTAGCCACGGCTTCTAATGCATGTCCAATTGTATGTCCCAAATTGAGAATGGCTCGCAGATTGTTCTCTCGTTCATCTTGAGAAACAATGATCGATTTAATCCGACACCCATGATAAAGCGCAAATTCCAACGCTTCACTATCTAACTCTAGCAGTTTATAGGCATTATGATCAATCCAAGCAACAAAATCAGCATCGCGGATAAACCCATGCTTAATCACTTCGGATAATCCTGCTTTAATCTGCCTCTCTGGCAGTGTACGAAGGGTAGCAATATCATACAAAACAAGCTCAGGCTGATGAAAAGCACCAATAATATTCTTAGCTAATGGATGATTAACGGCAACCTTGCCCCCGACACTGCTATCGTGTGCGAGGATCGTCGTCGGGATTTGCACGAAGGCAATACCACGCATGTAGCTCGCTGCAACATACCCAGCCAAATCACCAACAACTCCGCCACCTAGGGCAACAACTGTTGACTTACGATCCAATCCTGATTCGATCGCTACTGTAATTAGATCCTCAAATTGTGCTATTGATTTAGACTTTTCCCCAGCTGGAATAATCGAAGAAACAACTTGGAAGCCGCCTTTTAATAGAAGCTCCAAGACCTTATCTAAATGAAATTCAGCTACCTGATCATCTGTAACTAATAAAATCGGTGAAAGCTTGCTAATACGATGTTTATTGAATAAATCAACAATATCATCCAGTATTCCTTCACCTATATAAATCGGATAAGAACGTTCTCCTAAATCTACTTTTAATTCCATCATTTTAGTAGGACTCCACTTGCGCTTTATAGTTAGCTAAATTGGCATGAATTTCTTCAATCGAATCCCCGCCAAACTTCTCTAAAAAGGCATGCGCTACTTCCCAAGCTATGATATTCTCCATAATGACACCAGCTGCAGGTACAGCGCAGGTATCTGAACGCTCGACTTGTGCAGTAAAAGGTTCTTTAGTATCGATATCCACACTTTGCAATGCTTTGTATAGGGTTGAGATTGGCTTCATTACTCCACGAACTACAATCGGTTCACCTGTTGTCATTCCGCCTTCAAACCCTCCAGCACGATTAGAAGCACGGTAAAAGCCATTTCCTTCTGTATACATGATCTCATCATGCACTTTGGAGCCTCTTTGTTTCGCCGCTTCGAAACCTATGCCAAATTCCACACCTTTAAAAGCTTGAATGGAAACAACAGCTTGTGCGATACGGCCATCCAGCTTGCGATCCCATTGCACATGACTGCCAAGGCCAACGGGCACACCTTCGACGATAACTTCAACAATTCCACCTAGCGTATCGCCATCTTCTTTAGCAGCATCAATAGCTGCAATCATCAATAGCTCTGCATCTTTATCTACAACGCGTACAGGAGAAGCTTCCGTCAAACGCTGTAACTCATCAATAGGCAAGTCCACGCGTTTCACTTCTATATCACCAATTCGCAATACTTGACCTGCCACTTTAATCCCAAATTCGGCTAAAAATTGTCTTGCAACAGCCCCAACAGCAACACGTACCGTTGTTTCACGCGCACTTGAGCGTTCAAGAATATTACGTAAATCCTTTTGATTGTACTTCAGACCCCCGTTTAAATCCGCATGGCCAGGACGCGGACGATGTACACGGCGACGGCCTTCATTATCCTCATCTACAGGCTCAGCGCCCATAACCTTAGTCCAATGCTTCCAGTCATTATTCTCTACGACAAGAGCAATTGGAGCGCCGGTTGATTTACCATGGCGAACTCCGCCAACCAGATTTACTGTATCTTTTTCAATCTGCATTCTTAATCCGCGGCCATACCCTTTTTGACGACGACCCAATTGTTCATTTATTGCTTCTGCACTAATTAGTAAGTTGCTTGGCATTCCCTCTATAATGGCTGTAAGCTGTGGTCCGTGTGTCTCTCCCGCTGTTAAATATCTCATATAGATCCCCCTAAAATATATACCGTTCAAAGTATGTATAATTATAGTATAGCGCTTCCCGTTTGACAAGAAAATAGACGGTTCACAAGTATATAATACAAAAAAAAGCATCCAATTTCGCCTAATGCGAAGCTTGAGGTGCTTTTTAGCAAAGCGTTTTAATGAATGGACTGCTTGATCAGATGATCGGGTAGATCTTCTTTCATGGGCTCAGTTACTAGAGAAATAACCTGCTTAGGATCAAGCCCAAGTATTTGTGCGCACTCTTGAATGGTTATGAAACCTCTTCGGTAGGCAGTTATGACTTTACGCTTATCCAAACTGAAAGCCTCCCTTAAACACGCCTGATAAGCCTAGTATAGGAATATTAGGAAAACGTTATACACCTTTATTTCTTGCGATAGAAAAAAGTATCAACAGGCTCTAAATTATATTGACCTGGAGTAAAGATTTGCTCCGTGCTTCCAACAAAGAGAATCCCGCCTGGTCTAAGGGCATGTGCAAATTTCTGATATAGCAAATGCTTGGCTTCCTCAGTAAAATAAATCATCACATTTCGGCAAACAATAAGATCATGGTTGATTTCAAATTTATCAAGTAATAAATTTTGTTTTTGAAACTTGACCGCAGCTTTAAGATCGGATGTAATATTATACATGATTCCATTTTGCTTAAAATATTTTTTTAGATAGTTTGCCGGCACATCTCGAATCGAACGATCCAAATAAATTCCAGCCCGCGCTTTTTCTAACGCACCATCATCGATATCTGTTGCGCTAACTTGAATATCCTGCAGTCCTCCGCGCGTTTCAGCAATAATCATCGCTAGTGTATAGGGCTCTTCTCCGGTAGAACAAGCAGCACTCCAGCATTTGATCTTACGATTTTGCTGCAGCATCTCGGGAATGAACTTCTTCTCAAGGATCTCCCAACGATTCGCATTACGCCAGAACTCAGAAACGTTTATCGTCATGCGATCTAGAAACTCGTACAATAAATTCTTATCCTTAGATATAGCTTCGTAGAAAGCAACGAATGTTGAAAACCCCTTTTTTGTTCTTAAGGTAGTTAATCGCCTTCTCATTTGTGCTTCCTTATATTGATTAAGATCAATCGTTGTAAACTCTTTAATCTTTTTGACAAATAACGCGAAATCCTCATCATCGTTCATCCAATAATACCCACTTTGCTATGTATTTTGCAGATCAATAAGACCGGTTCCCAACAAAATGAGCAATGCGTATTAAATCTTTCTTAGCTTGTAAATCAGGCAAATCCTTGAGCGCTACTATAGCCTTCTCAATATAACGAGCTGCCATGGCTTCTGCTTTAACGATTCCATTACTGCCGCGAATCATGCGGATAAAAGCAGATACATCGGTTTGGCCATCCACTGCTTGAATTCTGGCGATTTCCTGAAGCAGCGGCTCTCTAAGGGATTCTTCCTGCAAAGCCAGCAACATTGGGAGTGTAATATTGCCTTGCTTTATATCACTTCCCGGAGGCTTGCCGATCTGCTGCTCTGTTCCACAAAGATCAAGCACATCATCGCGAATTTGAAAAGCCATTCCCACATTATAGCCAAACAGAAACAGCTTTTGTGAAACGGATTTAGGTGCATTCGCGGCAATCGCTCCAAGCTGACAGCTAATGGCAATTAATAATGCCGTTTTCCGTTTAATGCGCAATAAGTAGTTGCGTATGGTTTGCCCAGTATGAAAAAAGAAACGAATTTGCTCCATTTCCCCAATACTCATTTCCATAATTGCTTTAGACATAATTTGATGAATCCATGGATTAGGCAGCTGCGTCACAACACCCAGAGCCTTAGCAAAAATATAATCCCCCGTGTACATCGCTATCCGATTATCCCATTTGGATTTAACCGTAAGCTGGCCACGCCGAGTATCTGCATCATCAATGACATCGTCATGCACCAAAGAAGCCATATGAATAAGCTCCATGGGAACGGCAACATGCTTGATTTGATCTAACTGGTAATTGCCGAATTGACCCGCCAACAAAACAAATACAGGACGAATCCGTTTTCCACCCGCTTTAAGCAAGTGGGCTGACGTCTCCCGCATGATCGTATAGTCGGAATAAATGCTTTTTTCCAGTTCTTTTTCGATGTAGTTCATATCTCTTTTTAGTCGCGCATAAATGTCTAAAATTTTCATTCCTTCACCCGGTTCAACTTAGTATCTTGCCAAATTTGTATTGGTACTTTATGAGGGAGCAATCCTAAATCGTAAGCATAATCATAATAAAGCTGCAAGCCTTCCCATTGTTCAGGCCCAAAGTCATACTTCAGCTGTGTAAAATAACGTTGCCAGTAGGCTTCGTTTCCACCAATTGTTTGTTGCGCTTCTGCGATCAAAGGCTTTAAATTCAGTAAACTCATCTGCTTGCTATATAGAAAAGCCTTGTAGATCCTCGCAACCAGCTCCGGCTGTTCCTCCACGACTTGCTTACGCACAGCCCATACAGCGAAGGACATCCATTTTCCTGTTGCTCTTCGCCACATTTCTCCTAAATCCATAACTTTATAATCAGAATTCGTCCATTTGGCTTTAATAGCATCATCACCAATAAGCAAAGCTGCATCTGCCTGCTTCATCATATCATTCAAAGAAGGTGCTGCATACTGATATTGTGGACGAATTCCATTAAACTTCGTCAAGAGAATCTTCAATAAGTTAACCGAAGTAGCTGAAGTCGTTGGTAGCGCAATAGTGCCTTGACCCAGCTCTGCAATTGGCTTTTGATGAAATAATAATAACGACTGCACTTCCCCAAATGCACTAACTGATAAATCTGGTAAAAGTACATATTGCGAAAAGTCTTGTCCATAAGCGAATGATGAAACTGCAGCCATATCAATCTCGTTCCTGGCTAATGCTTGATTCAAGCTTGTAGGAACCTGACTAATAAATTCAACTTCATCTTTAAACTGATCGTGTGGAAAATTATAAAAAATCGGCCATGCGTTTGCAAAATTAATTCGACCTATTCTTATGGGCTGTTTGATAGTCATGCTTGTATTTCTCCCCATCTTGTAAATAACTTGTGTTCGATATCCACACTGTCCAAAACTTTACCTACTAGAAAATTAACAAGTTCATCTATGGATTGCGGTTTTTGATAAAAGGCAGGCATAGCCGGAATAATCCTTACACCCATTCTAGCTAGAATTAACATATTCTCTAAATGCACGGTATGCAAGGGGGTTTCACGCGGAACAATAACCAGCTTCCTGCCCTCTTTTAACATCACATCAGCCGTCCGCTCTAATAAATTATCCGAAGAACCGTGAGCAATAGCTGATAAAGTACCCATTGAGCAAGGCACGATCAACATCCCTTCGGTACGAAAAGAACCACTGGCTACACTTGCTCCAATATCTTGAATAGGATGATAGACCAGTTTGCCAACAGCAGGCTTGAAATATTTCTCCAACGTCTCTTGACGACGTGTCACTTCCCAATCCATTTCATCATGCAAAACACGCCAGCCTGCATCGGTAATAAGTAAATGCACGGTTTTCCCTATAGCTAACATATATTCACAAAGCTTAATGCCATAAACAACTCCGCTTGCCCCCGTAATCCCAATGACCCACGGTTTTTCCATACTTAGCGCACCACCAGGTCAATAAAGGTAAAGGTAAACATCAGTACGCTTAACACACCATTCATCGTAAAAAATGCCGTATTGAGCTTAGAGAGATCTTTGGGAGAAACTAAACGGTGCTCATAAATCAGGATCAGATAAGCAATAATGATACCAGCGAAATAGACCCAGCTCAAATCTGTTAAAAAATATAAACTCATAAAACCAATAGCTGTTAGAACATGAAACAATTTAGCTAGGAGTAATGCTCTAGGTATTCCAAAACGGCTTGGGATCGAATATAACCCTTCCTTGCGGTCAAACTCGATATCCTGACAAGCATAGATTACATCAAATCCAGCTGTCCAGAAAGCTACTGTAAAATAGAAAACAAGCGAAACCATATCAATTTTACCCGTAACCGCGACCCAGCCACCTAAGGGAGCAAGCGCAATAGTAAGACCTAAAATCAAATGGCATGCCCAAGTAAATCGCTTGGTATAGGAGTAAATAACAAGGAAAAATACGGCAATCGGCAACAATTCCATGCAGAGCTTGTTTAATTGCGACGTTGCAATGAATAATATGACTAATGATACTACAATAAAGAGCAGCACTTCTTTGGAAGAAAGCAAGCCTGCTGGAATTGCTCTTCCTGCCGTTCGAGGGTTCTTAGCGTCTATTACCTTATCGATTACACGATTAAGCCCCATTGCTGCACTGCGGGCGCCTACCATCGCTAAGGTAATCCATCCAATCTGCTCCCAATTAGGCAACGCGTCGTTTAGTACCATAGATCCAAGAATTGCCCCCATGTAAGCAAAAGGAAGGGCAAATAAAGTATGTTCAAATTTAATCATTTCTAAAAAGACTTTAAACTTCTTTAACACTGGATTCACTCTTCTCCCCGCACTTATTTTGCTTTAACCCCGACATGCAGCGCGGCGATTCCTCCTGTAAGCGGAATTGCCTCCACTTCCGTTAATCCCTGTACTCGAAAGATTTCCGCCAGCTGCTTATGATCTGGAAATTGAATTAATGATTCTGGTAACCATTTATATTGCTCATATCGTTTGACTATTAGTTTGCCCAATAAAGGCAGCACCTTCTGAAAATAAAAATAATACAGCGATTTAAACGGCTCCCATGTCGGCTTGGACAGCTCCAAACAAACAATTTTACCACCTGGTTTAACTACGCGCTGCATTTCGCGAATCACTTGCTGCAAATCTGGGACATTGCGCAGGCCAAAACCAATCGTGGCAAAGTCGAAAGAATTATCCTCATAGGGTAAGCTCATCGCATTTCCTTGTACCAAGGTAATTTGCTTCTGCAGGTTGAGCTCGTTTACTTTAATGGCTCCATAGTCCAGCATATGCTGGCTGAAATCCAACCCGACAATTGGCCCTGTTTTGCTTTTCTGAGCTAGGCTGATAGTCCAATCACAGGTACCACAGCATAAATCAATCGCTGTTTGCCCTTCCTGCACATTCATTTTTTTCATGGTAAACCTCCGCCAATACTTGTGCTGGCGGAAGCTTAAAACATTATTCATTAAATCATACTTAGGAGCAATACTCTCAAACACGGAATGAACAAACTCTTCTTTCGATTTCATCTAGTTGGCCACCTCAGTTGCTGTCTGGAATTCTAAATGGGGCTCGCAAATAGCAGTGATTTTATGCTTTAAGCTTTCTGATTCAATCTGCTGTATTCTACTTTTTAATTGCCCTATATTCTTATCCAATAATAATTGAAGTTCCAATGTGCTGCGATATTTGGTATTTAATTCGCGGAGCTTGTCCGGCTCACCTTGCTGCAGTTGTTTCTTCTCATCTTTCGTTGCGGATTGCAAGAGGTGCCAATACGCCCAGCTGCCTTGGAAATCATCCAGATTTTTGCTGCGTTCAATCTCAACCCAAAGAACCTCACCTACAGCAAGCATATGTAGAATCTCAGACCATATTTGCCGTTGCTCATCATTCAATAAATGCTCAAAGCTTAGAAAAAGCTGGATCTTAATCTGCGTGGATTGCTCGAGAAATTCTACTGTCGTCATTTTCTGCTGCTTCATTTTGAGATATAAGTTCATTTTAGTGCGGTTTACTTCACAGATGGCGTTAGAGAGCTGTTTAATCATCTCAATCTGTCCAGCTTTAGCGAGAATGTGATAAAAACGCGAGCTGAAATAATCTCCAGCTAAAACCTTTAACTGTCTGGAACGAGCATCCTTTTCCTCTTTTTGCACATTGTTGACGGGTACTAAATCATGTGTGTCTAGTCCAAGCTGAACTAAAGAAGTAGCTATTGTAATAAGCTCATTCTGTGCAGTGTCTTCCTGTGCGGTATTTAAGAAAAGCAGCAACAGATTAGCTCGACATTCGGCAAGCTCAGGTAAGCTTGTATGTTTTTGAATCATGTCATAGTCTGTATAGGGTTTCGTTATTTCTGCAATGCGAAAAGCGTTCATAAACATGCCTCCAATAGCTATTCATTATATCACAAAAGGAAGCATCGAACTAATCAACAAATTGTTCTTTCCACTTCTGTGTATAAGTGAGGTTATAGTGGGATTGTAGATACTTAAGTCTGTTAACGGTATTTAAATCTTTTTTAGCTAATCCTTGATTCTGCACATTCTCTTTACGTGAATCCATGGCAAGCAGTAATTCATTGCGATTTACTACTGTTTCTTTATGTTCAATAATTCGCACAAGCACTTGATTCACATTGGAAACATGGAAAAGTCCAAATTGTGACAGCTCAAATAAGTCATGATACACCATCGTATCGATTGTATTGCCTGGAACGGAAAGCAAATCAACTGAGAGGATAGAATGCTGATAGCTTACCTTAGCAATTTGGAGTTCAAGCGGCAAGTTCACCATGTGATCTACCAAATTAAGCTCTGACAGCTGGCTGCCGTTCAAGTTAGCTGTTGCTTCTAAATCATTATCATTAATCGGTTGACTTTGCACGATCCACATCAAAATAAATGAAATACAGACCGAGCCAATAATGGTTAAAAGAATTCTTTTATATGGATTCATTTGATTGCCTCCCATGCATGCAACGCCAATGCCTTTCTTTCATCATATAATGAAAAAAAGCAGGCTATGCCTGCAAGGAGCAATTATTCTTCCGTATCCAGTGTTCCAAACTTAGTCATGATGATTGCTTTGCCTCTTACTTTGATTGCTGAAGTGTGTTCGGTGAACTGGGCAATCATCACTTCGCCTTTATCCAGCTTCTCTGTATGGTGGAATTTCGTATCTTGACCACGCGTTAATCCAATGACATGAACTCCATTATCTTTAGCCTTTATTACAAAATAATCGTCTTGACTCATTTCCATTCATCCCTTTCCATTATTGCTTCAACACCACTTTCCTTATGATGCTAAAAAAAAGCTTGGATGTCAATAAGGATATATGACTCCGCCTTCTTTCTGAAAGAAAACGGTGCGTTTGTCCGGAATTCTAAGATCAGTTTAAGCAAAAAAACTGAATCCCTTTATTGCAAGGAAATCCAGTTTATTATCTATTTCTCATAGAATTTTAAATCATTTTACTGAACCCGCCGTAATCCCACTTGCTATCTGCCTTTGAAAAATTATATAGAAGATCAAGGTTGGGATCGTGGTAATCATAAGTGCAGCAAACAACGGTCCCCATTCCGTACGATATTGAAACTCTGCCTGCATGATCGCTACTCCAACCGGCACGGTATAATGAGCGGAATCATTAATTAAGATCGAGCCGAAGAAATATTCATTCCAGTTTGCTAACACATTCGTAATTGCTACAGCTATTAGACCGGGCTGTGACAATGGCAGCATTATTCTAAAGAATGTACCGAAGTAAGAGGCTCCATCTATAACAGCAGCTTCCTCAAGCTCTTTAGGCAAAGCTTTGTAGAATCCGACCAACAGAAAGATGCCAAATGGCAGTGTTTGTGCGGTATATACCAGAATAAGACCCAACGGTTTGTTGATTAAATGAAGATCCTGCATTAAGAAAAATAATGGAATAATCGCGAGCTGCAATGGGACAGCCAGGGAAGCGATATAAGTCATAAACAACAATTTACTGCCTTTAAATGGATACCGCCCCAAGATATAAGCCGTTGTTGCTGACAAAATTAATCCAAGAAGTGTACTGCCACCTGCAACGACGAGCGAGTTTGTGAAATAAGTCCCTAAATGATAAGTCGTCCAAACATTGCTAAAATTGGACCAAAGTAAAGGGAAGTGAGGCAAAGACCATGGCGAGTTGAGAAAAAATTGTTTGTTATTCTTCAGTGAGCCGAGAAGTGTCCATAATAATGGATATAAAACGGCAATGCTCCATAAGAGGAGGATTACCCAAATCAATAGCTTGATTACTGGGTTTTTAAGTGTCTGATTCATAGTACCCCTGCCTCACATTATATTTTCATTAACATTAACTCAATTCAACCGTTTCGCGGCGCATCAACCTTTGTAGAACTACGGTCGTAATAATTGCCAATATCAGAATTACTACCCCAATCGATGCTCCATAACCAAAATGGTATTGTCTAAATGCTTGTTGAAATAAATATGACCCCATAACTTGAGTACTGTTGTCTGGTCCACCTTCTGTCATGAGCATGACAATAACAAAAGAACCATTAAGTGTTGATATCACAATAGAGAGAATGGATACCTGAATCTGCTCCCAAATTAACGGAACGGTAATACTAATAA
Source organism: Paenibacillus psychroresistens (assembly GCF_009728935.1). Taxonomy (GTDB): domain Bacteria; phylum Bacillota; class Bacilli; order Paenibacillales; family NBRC-103111; genus Paenibacillus_AC; species Paenibacillus_AC psychroresistens. Next base: position 4,275,281 of record NZ_CP034235.1, read on the forward strand.
ATTGTCTCCATTGTCCGGCTCCGTCTATATTGGCTGATTCAAAGTATGAATCGGGAATATTCAATATTGCAGCGATCATTAGAATCATGTAAAAGCCAATTCCCGCCCAAATCGTTGGAGGCAAGAGCATCCAGATGGTATGGGATTCAAAACCCAACCAGTTAATATCAACCTTCTCAGCTGTAAATAAAGATAAAAAAGCATTAAGAAAACCAATATGAGTATTGTAAATTAAATTCCATAACACACCGATAACCACAACTGAAATAACATTAGGGATAAAGAATATAGCTCGGAAAAAACCTGCCCGTTTCAGACCAAATCTTGTAACCGCAACTGCAAAAAATGTCGCAAGAATCATAATGCCGATCACTTTACCTACTACTAGAAAGTAATCATTGCCGATCGCTTTAAGAATGATCGGATCATCAAATAGCTGTTTGAAATTCCCTAAACCAATATATTCCATTTTGTCAGACATGCCTGACCAATCGTATAGAGATTTTTGCAATGCTTGTGCAACGGGATAAACAGTAAAAACGAAAAATACAAGAAAAGTTGGAATGATAAAAGCGGAGATAAATATAATGCGATTCCAATTGGTTTTTGTTTTATTCTTCACTCGACTTCACCGTCCCCTACAGTAAAATTGCGGATAATGATTAAGTGATTACCTTAACCATCATCCGCGATAATCATATCTATTATATTCGTATCAAAACTAAGTTATGGATTACTTTTTAATTTTTGCAGCAGCTTCACTAACACGTTTGATCCATTCAGCTGGTTCAATCTTACCACTTGTAAGAGCAACATCTGCATCCCACATAGCTTTATCAAGATCATCAGGGAATGTAATAGAAGGAACAACAACTGTGTTATCTGAGCTTAGAGCAGCTACAGCATCTTTAAGGTAAGGTAGAGCGTTGGAGCTTGTAATATCCGCTTTGATATTAGAAGGTGCACCGCTTAATTCTGCAAACGGCCCTGCTTGTTTCTTGGAGAAAATAAATTGTAAGAAAGCTTTAGCATTTTCTTTGTTTTTACCTTTTGCAGCGATAGCAACAGTTGCAGTTGAAGTATTAGCTACAACCTTACCGCCTGCATCTTGAGTTACAGAAGGAATTTGACCGAAGTTGAAATCAGCTGGAACGTCTTTAGCCATTTCACCTGGCAACCATAATCCGTTAGGAATGAAACCATCTTTATGCTGCAAGAATAAGGATTGTGAATCTGTGTGATTGATTGAAGTAGATGCTTTATCAATGAAGCCTTTATCGCGTAATTCAACTAGCTTGTTCAAACCAGCAAGGATAGCAGGATTTGCCCATACTTCAGGCTTCAAATCAGCAATGTCACGCAAGATTGAGAAGTCGTTGTTGTTAGCTGAAACAAATGCTGGTAAAAGCAATGTTCTTTGGATGTAGTACGGGTATTTACCCGTGTGAATAAATGGTGTGATACCAGCATCCTTAAGCTTTTGACTTGCTGCTATGAAAGATGGCCAATCTTTAGGTTCTGCAATTCCTTTGTCTGCGAATAATTTCTTATCCCAGAACATTCCCCATGTACCAAGTACTAATGGCACTGAGTAAGTTTTACCGTCATGCAATTCTGGTTTTTGTGCTAGAATATCAAGGATCTTGTCGCCATCCACGTTTTTAGCATCTGTGATCCAGGTTGAAAGATCTTCCAACTGACCATCTGTTACTGCTTGAACTTCATTAAATTCAGGTCCATCGATGTATACGAAATCCGGAGGTGTTCCGCCAATCCAACGCGCTTTATTCTGCTCATTGATCTTAGGTCCTGAAGTTTCTTTGATTTTCAAATCTGGGTTAGCTGCTTGAAACTCACCAATAACTTGTTTCCACCATTTGTCGCCATAACCACCAACAAAATATTGAATTTCCAAATCGCCAGTTAGCTTACCTGCTCCAGCATCTGGTGCTGCTGATGCTGCTGTTGAAGGTGCTGCGCTTGCTGCATCATCCTTTGTATCACTTTTGCCACAGCCTGCTAACATTGTTAGCACTAATGCAACTACCACGGACAACACTAACCATTTTTTACTCTTCATTCTTGTTCGCTCCCTTTTTTAAAAATCTCGTATTGGACTTTCGTTCTCTCTCTTAAAAAAAACGGTTTTCATGTTATCTAAGATCTGTATAAACATTCCTCTTTATACTTCTTAGAACGAAAAAAAGGCATCAGTTAATGAAGCAAAAATCGCTTCAATAACTAATGCCCTTTCGGTAACACGTTATCGCTTTTTTAATTAATATTAATATACTATGAAGATTTCTGGAAATCAACTGTTATTTTCAAGAAAGGAAATAACCTCTCTAGCCTCACTCATTTTTAAGATCTCTGTTAAATAATTTTGCAGCTCTGTGTATTTAATTTGGCTTATTCGCAACGCTACTGCTGATAATTCGTTGGCATTCATGCTTAATTTCTGCAAACCCATTCCGAGAAAAAGCGACGCTGCTGTTGGATCACCTGCCATATTACCGCAAAGACTGACCCATTTCTGATGTTTATTTGCAGTGCGAATAACATCCTGAATCAATTGAAGCACAGCTGGGTTATAGCCATTATCCAAATAACCAACTGAAGTGTTGCTGCGATCCACCTCTAGCAGGTATTGAATCAAATCATTGGTACCAATACTAAAAAAATCAGCTTCTACAGCAAATTGCTCTACATTTAAAGCTGCAGATGTCACCTCGATCATCATCCCAACTTCTAGATTTACATTGAAATCAATTCCTTCTGTATTCAACTCATCTTTCACTTCTGCAAGAATGAGCATGGCAGCTTTCCATTCAGCTAAAACCGCAATCATCGGAAACATGATTTTCAATTGTCCATATGGACTCGCTTTCAGAATGGCACGCAGCTGAGTTTTGAATAAAGCTATCTGATCCAAGCTCACACGAATTCCGCGATATCCCAGCAATGGATTTAACTCTTGAGGAAACGAATAAAAATCAGGCTGCTTATCTCCACCGAGATCGAAGGTTCTAATAATTATCGGCGCATCCTTGCCAAAAATCATAGCAACCTCACGATAAATTTCAAATTGTTCTGCCTCAGAGGGTGGAGCTGGTCTGTTTAGATATAAAAATTCAGTACGGAATAAACCAATCCCACCTGCCCCTAAATTCTTAGCTTCGCGTGCACCTTCAACTGAACTGATATTAGCTAATAAATCTACAGAGTGTTGATCGAGGGTAACAGCAGTAGACTTTAATAAGGGTAGATTAGGTTTACTTGCTCCTATTCCTGAAAATCGGCGTTTTAATTTCGTATAATATTCTATTTGAGCTTCACTGGGTTCTACGATCAATTTACCTTCTACTCCATCTAGAATAAGAAGCTGTCCATCCTCAATTTGATGAAGCAGCTCTCCTAGCCCTACAACAAAGGGAATTCCCAATGAGCGTGCAATAATCGCAGAATGGGCCATTATTCCGCCAGTAATTGTTGCACAACCCACAATAATTTGCGGGTTAATCTGGGCAGAATAGGAAGTCGTCAATTCTTCCGTTATTAGTATTCTCTGTTGATTGATATCCTCTATAACCCATTCAGCCGTACCCAAAAGGCAGTTCATTAAGCGTTTGCATATGTCCCGTATATCAGCGGATCGTTCACATAAATACTCATCACTTAAACTTTGAATTCTTGCTGCAATTTCATTTGTCGTTTCACTGACAGCTGTTTCCACCTCTAAATAATCTTTGGAAATCTTATGTAAAATACGCAAATAAAATTCATCATCCATCAATAATTCCAATAATGCTTCTACCATTTCAGCTTCTGACTCACGAGAGCTGAGCTTTAATTGATTCGATAATTGATTTAATTCGCTTTTGGTTTGACTTACTGCAGCTTCAAAACGCTTAATCTCCAAATCAACTTCTCTGCTACCCATGACTATTTTGTTAGAATGTTGGACTCTAGATCGCATAACATAAGCATAGCCTATTGCATAGCCATTTGAGGCTGCAACACCAGAAAGCTCCATATAGGTTTACTCCTTACCTGCAATTATTCTATCTTGGATGCCAAAAACGCACCAATAACGCTTAATGCTTCCACTTCTTGTTCGCCCTCTGTAATCAGAATAATCTTCTCACCATAAGTAGCTCCTACAAATAAAACATTAATTAAGCTCTTTGCACTATAGCGTTTACCTTCTTTTTCAATAAATACATCACAGCGGTACTTTTTGGATAACTCCACTAATTTCCGAGCAGGTCTAATATGGAGGCCTAACACGTTTTTTATTTCGAAGATATGCTGCATGTTCGACCTCCACGCTCAAAGTATTTTATCAATCTCATCTTTCAATCTTTCTGAATGCATTCCAAATATAATTTGCACAACACCTTGTCCAAGTCTCATGACTCCAGATGCACCTAGTTCCTTAAGTCTTTTATCGTCAACTAGCTTATCATTTTTGACAACAAGCCTTAGCCTAGTGATGCAAGCATCCATGCTTCCTATATTATCAGCCCCTCCAATCGAAGCAAGCACTTGAGCTGCACTTTCTCGTATGGTGTTTTTAGGGGAACTGGCAGCGGGATTACTGGATTGCAGCTCATCCTCCCTGCCTGGTGTCTTCAAATTCAATTTAATGATCAGAAAACGAAATAATACATAATAGACTACACCGAAGCAAAGGCCAACTGGAATGATCAGCAACGGCTTAGTGGCTTGCTGAAAGCTAATTAAATAATCCAAAAAGCCAGCGGAAAAACCAAAGCCAAGCTTAATCCCAAGCGATGCAACAATGAAACCAGACAATCCTGTTAATATAGCATGAAAGATATATAATACGGGAGCCGCAAACATGAATGCAAACTCCATCGGTTCCGTTACTCCAGTTAGAAATGAAGTAAGCGCTACTCCGAAAAACACTGATTTAATAACCTTCCGTTTCTCAGGTTTAGCCGTATGAATTATCGCCAAAGCTCCTGCTGGCAAAGCAAACATCATAATTGGATAAAACCCTGTCATGAACATACCAGCCGATTTATCTCCAGCAAAAAAGCGCGCCAGGTCTCCGTGAACTTCAGAACCCGTTGGACCCCTAAAGCTGCCGATCTGAAACCAAGCTATATTATTAATAATATGATGGAGGCCAAAAGGGATCAATAAGCGATTAGCTATCCCAAAAATGGCAGCACCCACTCCACCCAGCCCTACTGTCCACCTTCCGAATGTATCCAAGCTTTGTTGAATAGGTCCCCAAATCACTCCTAATAGGATCGCTACAATGATCATAATCAGCGAAGTAATGATCGGGACTGCTCGTTTCCCACTAAAAAATGCTAGCCAATCTGGAAGCTGGACCTTATGGAATCTTTTGAACACATATGCAGAGATAATCCCAGCTATAATCCCGCCAACCACACCCATATCAAGCTCCATATTGGTTTGCACAATATTCTTAAAGGCAAGTGGGACTTTATCCAATACGGTAATTAATACCTCATAAGCAATCGCAGCCGCAAGTGCCGCAACCGCATCTCCAGCAAGGCCAATAGCAACGCCAATCGCGAATATAAGTGGCAAATTATTAAAAATCGCCTCACCACCCGCTAACAAGAAAGGAGCTACGAATTGATTAATAAAACCGCCAAAAGAGTTTCCTAAATGAAAATCTTTTATGTAATCTATTTTACCAAAGCGTTGTAGTAGTGCTGCTGCGGGTAGAGTTGCTACAGGTAACATTAGTGACTTACCGATTTTTTGCAAAAAAGCTATCATGCAAATTCACCACTCTCCACAGTCATGACACAACTAAACAGGTAAAACCACATTCATCATTCCTGAATCACCTGCAAGAACGGTTTTATAGTCGCTATCAATCTCCACCCGGTAATCCTCATTAGCTACCACGATTGGAGTCCAAGTGCTATACCCCAAGCTTTGAATGTACTCCAAATCAATCTCCATCATTAATTGTCCTGCTGATACCTGATCGCCATTTGCAACATGTGCAATGAACCCATCACCTTGCAAACCTACAGTATTCAATCCAAAATGCACTAGCAATTGGAGACCAGAAGCATGTTGAATAATAATCGCATGTTTAGTACTAACCAAGTGAAGCACGATACCATCAAAAGGAGCCAATAGCCGGCCATTTGTTGGGATAATCGCTACACCGTCACCCATATGTTTAAGCGCAAAAGCTTGGTCCGGGACCTGCTCTAGTCGGATGACTTCCCCGCTTAATGGAGAAGCTATCGCAATTGTTTGTTTCATACCCATTCCCCTTACTTTTTCCCTAGTACTTGAAACAATCTATATAAATGCATAACCATAAAACCAATCTCATCCTCAGGCACCTCTGTATGCAGCTGATCTTTCATCAACTCACTTAACTCCAAAGCGAGCTGGTACTCGTCCTTATAATTCTTTTTCATTTCGGCCAAGAATGGATTAGCCACCAATTGGACTTGAATGATTCGCTCAATGCAAAAGCGCAAATGAGTAATCAAGCTAATATAATGAGCGCCTTCTCTTGGGATTTGGATCTCCTTGCGTATCTCGATCAACTCAATCATTTCATTTATTAAATTAGTGAACTTAACTAGCTGTCCTACTGAAACGTTGCTGACTGCAGAATAAACGTGGAAGGTTAAAAAACCAACCTCATCTTCGGGCACTGTTAACTTAAAAGCCTCACTTATCATCTGGGCAGCCTTCTGGGCAATTTCAAATTCCTTGGGATAAAACATCTTCGTTTCATATAAGAATGGATTAATGATTTCCATATTATTTCTCAGACGATAAACAGCGAATTGAATATGACTGGGAAGTGCTAAGTACACCTTGTTATGTACCTCTTTTTTGAAATCAGCTTCCATCAATGCAATGATTTTTTCGGAAATATGCAGTACCTCAGGATCAATATCTTCAAGCAAGGATTGATATTGTCTCAGCTGATCACGATCATCCAAACGAAACCGTTTTTCAATACGTGGATCCTTGGCATCAATCCAGCCTCCATCCTTAGACGCAAAGCCGATTCCTTTGCCAAGCAATATAAGCTCGACACCGGTGCTAATATCCTTAATTAACAAAACATTATTACCGATTACTCGATCAATTTTGAAACCATGATCCTGTTGCATTAACCTTCACCATCCTTAACTTGGCTTTACAATTAGCTAAATAAAAATGAGCCCAAAAAAGATTTCTATTCTTGCTAGAAATCCTTCAACGGCTCATGCCTTCTTCAGTAACATGCCAGTATGAATAGTCTACCCCAACAATACTTTAAAAAAGCCTGCATTGTCAATATGCTCGTGGCTCCCATGGATCATTTGTAGTCAGGAAAGCTGCAAGCTTTTTGCTTTCCGTCCTGCGGGCTTTTCGTATTTGCGATCTTTGCGGTGCTGATTCATGAAGTTCAATCTCTTCTTCTGTCTCAGGTATGACTTCGGGTACAGAAATCGGATTTTTTAAACTATCCATCGCTACAAAGGTTAAAAAAGCTGTAGCTGCTATCTTTCTTTCGCCGCTCATTAAATCCTCTGCGATAATTTTCACAAACACTTCCATTGAGCTTTTACCCGTATACGTGACAAAGGATTCCAAACACACGGAATCGCTGGGGTTTATCGGAAGTAAAAAATCGACGGAATCTGTCGAAGCTGTTACGACAGATTGCCGACAATGCCTAGTCGCCGAAATCGAAGCAATATCGTCGATATAAGACATCAGTTTTCCACCAAACAAGGTATTGTGATTATTCACATCCGTGGGGAAAACCCGATTTGTTTTGACTACTCTTGAATCCCTAATATATCTTGCCTGCATATAAACGCTCCTATTCACAAACTCGTTATGGTTTAGTGCGAGTTTCTGAAATTTTAGCATTTATAGGCAGGTTTTAACAAGGTGTTTATTACCAAGGCAGCTCATCATCTAAAAAGTAAAACTTCCCGGTCGGACCATCATTGGACAAAGTCGCGAGCTTTACGCTAGTTTTGCTGCCATCGTTAACATCCATTTCAGCATATTGCCCGCCTATTTCGGTCTTTACCCAGCCTGGGTGAACAGAATTAACCTTTATAGCAGTATCACGAAGCTCATGTGCAAGATGGACTGTGAATGCATTTAATGCTGTCTTAGAGCTATCGTAAGCAAGCAGCTTTACATTGAATATTTGAGACTCAGGATTGCCATGAACTGTAAGCGATCCAAGAACACTGGATAAGTTTACAATCCTTCCTGAAGACGATAAACGGATGAGCGGAAGCAAAAGCTGAGTAGCTTCAATCAGGCTGAAGAAGTTTGCATCAAACGTTTCACGTAAAACAGCTGACGAAACAGTACTTGTATTATTCATGGGTTGGAGATGTTCAACTTCTTTTTGTACGCCTGCATTGTTTATTAGAATATCAAGCTTGCCATGATTTTTGTTGAAATAATCATACGCCCCTTGACGATCTTCAGCCGATGTCACATCGAATAGAAGACTTTCAGCTTGAATACCTTCTGAACGAAGTGCTTCCGCTGCTGCTTGGCCTTTTTTGGAATCGCGCGCACCAATAACTACCGTTGCACCGAGCTTACCTAGCTCACGAGCTGTTTCTAAACCAATTCCACGATTCCCGCCTGTTATAAAAGCTACCTTACCCTCAAGATTGTTAGTGTTTGTTGTCATTTTAAAGTCTCCTCTAATTTATATTTTTATTATTGGGAATGATCATTCTAATTATTTCAAAAAAAATCAATTCAGGATTGCCAAGGTTGTGTTAACAATCATTTCTAGCTTTTTCTTATCATCTGTAGTTTTAACCATAACTCGCAAGCCTATCCAAGCATTGTTCAAATAATAGGACAGAAGCTCAGCATCATGATGCTCGGCAATTTCACCTGTTTGCTGCCCACTTGTTATCAGCTCGTAAAACAGCTTCTCTGAATTAAAAATATCCTCATTAACAAAAGCTGCCGTATCTGTATCGTGCATGGCTAACTCGACTGCTGTATTAACCATCAGGCAACCTTTAGGCTGATCCCCAACCAAATAAATCGTCATTTCGAACATTTGCCTTATCGCCTGTTTTGCCGAATTGGATTGCTCCACTCGATTTTTAATATTTGCCGTCATTATTGTCTTATATCGGTTCATTACCTCCATATATAAAGAATGTTTGTCACCAAACGTATCATACAGACTTCTTCTATGAATGCCCATATGAGAGACGAGCTCCTGCATCGAGGTTTTCTCGTAGCCCTGCCTCCAGAATAAATCCATGGCTTTGTTTAACACTGTATTAACTTCAAACTCTTTGCTTCTTGCCATGAAGTTTCTCACGCCCTTTGAAATCCAATGTTTCTGTCTACAAAAGCTATAATATCATATTGGGAACGATCAGTAAAGAATTAAATTTTTACTAGTATTCAGAGACATCCTTATCTCTGCTAATGTTTCCCTCTTACTCTTATAATCCAATATAAAGAAAAAGACCTCCACCCAAGAATCCAGAAGATTCTTAAATGAAAGCCTAATTCTAATAAATAAGTATTTTTGAGTATTACTGTATACCGTCTTTAAGTGCTTTGCCCGGTTTAAACGATGGTACTTTGCTTGCTGCGATTTCGATTTCTTGACCTGTTTGTGGATTGCGTCCTTTACGTGCAGAACGTTCACGAACTTCAAAGTTACCAAAACCTACTAATTGTACTTTATCGCCGCCTTTTAGAGCGTCGGAAATCGCTTCAAAAACAGATTCAACTGCTTTAGTTGCATCCTTTTTGCTAAGCTCGGACAATTCAGCTACTTTTGAAATCAACTCGGATTTATTCATGCCATTCACCTCCTCATATTCACTAATTTCTGGCTATACTCTCTTGTGTTAACCGTTTAGGCGATAAATATACGTACAGCATACTAAAACGGACAAATTTATAGTAATACACTACGAAATCTTTTACAAGGTTTAATGGGCATTATTTCAAAATAAACACGTAAAATGGTTATTTTCTCCTATAAAAATTAAAAGAACGCCCCGAAGAGCGCTCTCTGAACCTTGCTTACCGTATTATAGAATAATGGCTATTAATCCGCCAGAGCCTTCATTAATGATGCGTCCCAGCGTCTCTTGCAGCTTGTAGCGAGCATTATCCGGCATCATGGCAAGCTTGCCTTGAATGCCTTCTCGTACAATCGAATGAAGCGATCGACCAAATATGTCGGATTCCCAAATCTTCAGTGGATTTTGTTCAAAATCCTGCATTAGATATCGCACAAGCTCTTCACTTTGCTTCTCAGTCCCGATAATAGGTGAGAATTCGGATTCAACGTCTACACGAATCATATGGATAGATGGAGCCGTTGCCCGTAAGCGTACACCAAATCTGGCACCTTGACGAATCAGCTCGGGTTCATCTAAAACCATCTCCGCTATAGTTGGGGAAGCTATCCCATATCCCGTTGTTTTGACCATTTCCAACGCTTCGGCAAATTGGTCGTATTCTCGTTTGGCGTGCGTGAAATCCTGCATAAGCTGCAGTAGATGATCTTTGCCGCGAATCTCAACACCAACCACTTCCATTAAGATCTGATCATAGAGCTCATCAGGTGCATATAAATCAATTTCGGCAATTCCTTGGCCCATATTCATCCCTGCTAAAGCAGCACGATCAATAAACTCATAATTGGCAAATTGTCCAACTACACGATCAACATCACGTAATCTGCGTATATCCTGTACGGTTTCACGAACCGAATTCTCAAAGCGGCTGCGCAACCAATGGTTTTCGTCCAAAACCATTACCCAGCTTGGTAAATTCACATTAACCTCATGCACAGGAAATTCATAAAGAACTTCTCTTAGTGCCGATGTCACTTCTTCTTCACCCATAGTAGCAGCACTTAGGGCCATGACAGGAATATCATACTTGGAAGCCAATTCATTTCTCAGCTCAATTGCCGATTCACCGTAAGGTTTCATAGAGTTGATGATGAGAATAAAAGGTTTGCCTACTTCCTTCAGTTCTGCAATTACCCGCTCTTCTGCATCCACATAGGAGGATCGAGGAATTTCAGAAATACTGCCATCCGTAGTAATGACAACCCCTAAGGTGGAATGCTCCTGAATGACTTTGCGTGTCCCAATCTCAGCTGCCTCTTGAAAAGGAATAGGCTCATCGAACCAAGGTGTTGTGATCATACGAGGTCCATTCTCATCCTCATAGCCTTTTGCTCCGACTACGGCATAACCTACACAATCAACAAGTCTTACATTGACATTAAGGCCTTCAGCGACTGTAATTTGCACGGCATTATTAGGTACAAATTTAGGCTCAGTCGTCATAATCGTACGTCCCGCTGCACTTTGCGGCAGCTCATCAATAGCCCTAATCCGATCGGATTCATTGCGAATGTTCGGTAGCACAACCGTTTCCATAAATCGTTTAATAAAAGTAGATTTGCCAGTTCGGACAGCACCAACTACACCCAGGTATATATCACCCCCGGTTCGTTCTGCAATATCCTTGAAAATATCGACCTTCTCCAAAATGATCCCTCCTACAAGTTCGTACATACACTTGGACTAGTAATCATTATATGAGCTCTATTTAATGAATATGTCTATTTCAGAAAACTAAAAAAGCCCTCAGGTTCAATTGTTACGAACTTGAGGACTTTACGAGTACTGTTATTGCTCACTAAGGGTAGGCTGATTATCCTTCCAATGATAAGGATAGGACCAAGCAGGAACGAAATAAGCTTGCTCCACTAACACTGTTCTTAAATCAAGCTTCGGATCCTCCGTTGGCTGCAAACCATCTTTATTCATTGCCTTTAGCAGCTCTGGGGTATAATCGATGGCTATTCTCCCAGTATCATGAATCACAATTTCCAAAAGCTGATGGGAATAGGGACTTTTGATTTGCGATGTTTTTGATGAAAGCTTATCTACATCTAAACGATAGAAATGATCGGCAACAGCTTCACCTTTAGGCAGCTTGCTAGTCTTTTTAATATAGGTATTCACCTGGCGTTGCAGCTCTAGCATTTGCTGATAGGAAGGCAAATCCATCAATTTAACTTCAGGCTTTGTTTCAACGTTCACCAATACATAAATAGCTGTTCCGCCATTCTCAAATGCATTTGTTGGAACTGTACTGATCATGTTGTAATTTCTCAGCTTTGCGAAATCTACCAGATATTTCTCGTAAAGAGGAGTATCCTCCTCTTTATTCTGGATAGGTGGAACTCCGTTGCGTTTGATATATTGATCCACAGCCCCTTGTACAACATTGATAAATTCACCCGTAGCAGGCGCGTTTTGTTGTTTAATCTCGTTGCCATACACACAGCCAGTAAGCAATAAGGGAAGTAAAAGTAACATTAAATATTTTTTCAAAATTCGTCTTCCTCTCGTTGTTTCGCCAGCAAAGCACGAATCACAGCTTTTAAAGGATCCTCGGGCACAGTCACATTCGTATCTCCAATCACACAAGCTTGGCATGCCAAACGATAACCGCTGTCGACAAGCTCACCGAGCTTCAATTTCTCATGATTTTTCATCGGGCTTAACCCAGTCTGGTCCTCTATAATGACCTTGCACATTAAACAAGCCATTTTTCCATCACATCGCGTGCGAATCTGAACTCTTGCCTTCGAGCTAGCATCGAGAACAGTGGTTCCCGATCTGACTTGAATCTTACGGTGGTCTGGATAAAAATGTACAGTTGGCAGCATAACCATAGTTCCTTTCTATATTAGAGCAGCTCGTTCAGTCTATTGTGAAAATCAACACTAAATGAATTACGTTCTAATATTTTATTTAATGGGATTAAATATACGGCTTTATTAGTCCGCATTTTCTCAGCAATAGCTTGATAACGATCAGGTCGCTGACGCAGGATATTAAAAACCAATTCATGGGCTAAAGGCATTAATCCGAATCGACAATTATTAGCTTCATAGGTTACTTCATAAGTCTTCAATAAATCGCTGACTTCTATCCGGTAATGCGATTGTTCTGCGTGTACTTCGAACCCACCGACAACTTCTACAGGTACTTTATGGATTAGAAAATGACTTAATAATGATATATAAATCCCCGTCTGGCTGTTTACTAGCTGATCTGTCGCATACGCCTGTAAAGCCTCATAAACAACCTCAGCATCCTTAGCATCCACATAGATGTCCAAATCTCTGGGTGACTTATCAATTACAACATCTTGCAGCACTAATCCACAGCTGCCGCCAACCAGCCAATTTACTTCCGTCAATTGAAGCTCAGTGTAAATATGTTCAATTGCATGTAGGTTTTCTATAGGTAAACCAATCTTCATAGGTACCATCCTAGCCAAGGAAAAACGATTATATTCTTAAAAATAAGGTACATTCTTCACCTTGACATGACCTTGTGAGACAACCTTTGCCTGACAGGCCAAACGATAGCCTTGTTCGAATTCCTCTGGTTCTAATCGATCCAGCTCGGCTTCCGTAGGCTCATTTAGCAGCTCTAAGCCCTCTGTAACCAAACATCTGCAGCGGGCACAAGTTCCATGAGTACAGGAAAATAACCAAGGAATGTCATGCTTAATTGCCAAATCGAGAATCGAAAAACTTGCTTCTGCTTCAACCGTTTTGCTGCTTAATCGAGCGATTAGTTCTATCATGTCATGGACACCAGCATATACAACAGAATCGGAATGAAAATGAGGAAAGCAATAATTGAAAGGACCAATCTCAGCGCACCTGGAGGTCTTCGTCTGGCATACGTAATCAATAATGAAGCGAAAACCATTAATCCCATGGCCACAAAGGAAGCCCACATTTTATCTAAACCACTCATATACTAGTATTCACCAATCCTGTCATTTGCATTTAAAATAAAGCTAATTATAACATAAAAAAAAAGCATAAGCGCGTTGTAAACGCCACTTATGCCTCCATTTACTTCTTTCCGGTCATCATTTTCATTAATTGTTCAACATTGTCCGGATTGATTTTGCTGTTTTTTACTGCATTAATAATTTCATTTACCGTACTCTCAGATACCTGAGTGTTGACTAAACCAGATACCTGCTTGATTAGCTGCCGTAATGAAGCCTCACTTTTTAAGGTTGAAGGCTTAACCGTAACTGCAAGCTTTTGAATATCTTTTTCAGTTACGCTTTTACCTGTTTTCTTTTTTACGACACCCAGCACATCTTTAGAAACATCTTTATTGGTCATTGCTCATCCTCCCACTTTAATCTCCAGCTTATAAACTATGTTATGAGCGAGGGAGGATAAAAGTGTAGGCTAATCAACTATTTAATCCGGGCATCCGTAAATATGTACTTCAAACCTCTTCAATTTCATGTGTCTTAACTCGGCCCATTAAATCACTAACCGCTTCTATCGGAGCTTTCCCAGCAAACAACACTTGGAATAACGCTTCTGTAATAGGCATAGAGACTTCATATTGCTCTGCTAGCTTGTGCGCTGATTTGGTCGTTTTCACGCCTTCCACAACCATCCCCATGCTATCCAGCACCTCTGACAAAGCTTTACCTTGTCCAAGCATATAACCAGCCCGCCAATTTCGACTATGCTTGCTTGTACAAGTTACTACCAAGTCACCTATCCCAGCTAAACCAGCGAATGTCAATGGATTCGCTCCCATTTTAACGCCAAGCCGGGTTATTTCAGCTAGTCCTCTGGTCATTAAAGCTGCTTTTGCATTGTCTCCAAAGTTTAGTCCTTCAATTAAGCCAGCACCTAAACCAATTATGTTTTTAAGCGCACCACCGACTTCAACACCGATCACATCAGGGTTTGTATAGACACGAAAGTAAGCGTTTATGAATAAATCCTGGGCAGCTTCTGCCGCTGCGACATTGCCAGAGGCGACAACTACCGTGGTCGGACATTGTAGAATAACTTCTTCCGCATGGCTTGGACCCGATAAAACCACAAGCTTATTGGCATCGTATTCAGGCAGCTCTTCAGCGATAACAGTCGTCATTCGCTTCATAGTTTCGGCTTCAAATCCCTTAGCAACATGAACGATTAAAGATTCGGCTAATTGAACTGGCGTCAATAACGGTCTTAATGCCGCGCACACCCCACGCATTGCAGCAGATGGAGCTGCTAGGATAATCGCTTCCGCTTCACGGATGGCTTCTTCCATAGATAAGGTTGCCTTTAGATTAGGTGAAAGCACTACTTCCTTAAAAAACCGCCGATTCATATGAGATTGGTTGATATCATCTACTTCAGCTGCGTTGCGTGACCAAACCACTACTTCAGAGTGACTGTCTGCAAGAAGCGAAGCCAGCGCAGTTCCCCAGCTCCCTGCGACCAGAACAGCAACTTTTTTCACACTCATCGTTGTGCCTCCCTAGAGTTTTTTTAGAAAACTCACTTCATAAGCATAAAATTTTATTGAGAATTATTTTTTGAAGCTAATTTTATTTTCTTTGCCATTCCATAGTTTAACCAAATTTGTCCGATGACGTACATAGGCAAACACAAAAACAATTAAACTCAGCCATAGAATTTCATGAGGCTTATCCATCCACAGGATAAATAAAGGAAGAACAGTTGCAAAAAGCAAGGATCCAACTGAAACATATCTCGTAATTGCAATTACTAGAATAGCTAGAATACCCGCGTAAATAACCGGCAAAAAGCATAAAGTTAGCATGACGCCAATCGTCGTTGCAATCCCTTTACCGCCTTTAAAGTTAAAAAACACAGGCCAATTATGGCCAGCAACTACTGCAAAGCCACATAGTATTTCAACTCTTACCGTATCAGGAACCAACCAAGCCGCAATCCATATCGCCAAAACACCTTTGAAAATATCAAGCACGAACACACTTAAACCAGGTCCCTTACCTAATACGCGCAAGGTGTTAGTTGCCCCTGCATTACCGCTTCCATGCTCACGAATGTCGATTCCCTTGAGGAATTTACCTGCCAAAAAGCTAAAGCTTATGGATCCCAGTAAATAACTTACGATAATGGCTATGATAGTGTTCATGCTTATTCGTCATCCCTTTTGCTCCGAGTGAAAAGCCGTATAGGTGTACCGGTGAAATCAAAAGCAGCACGAAGCTTATTCTCCAAATATCGCTCATAAGAGAAATGCATCAGCTCGCGATCATTGACAAAAACAACAATAGTTGGCGGCTTAACAGCGACTTGAGTCACATATTTAACACGTAATCTCTTACCATTGCTAGTAGGAGGCGGTGTAATCGCAACAGCATCTGAGATGACATCATTTAATACATGTGTCTGCACACGGATCGAATTATGTTCAGCTATTTCATTTACAATGGGGAGCAGTTTATTTAATCTTTGCTTGGTTTTAGCGGAAACGAACAGCATCGGCGCATAACTCATATACAGAAAATGGTCGCGAATGACTTGTGAGAAAACCTGCATGGTTTTATCGTCTTTTTCGACAACATCCCATTTGTTTATCACAAACATACTCGCCTTGCCTGCGTCATGCGCATAGCCTGCAATATGTTTATCCTGATCAATGATGCCTTCTTCGCCATTAATGATCACAAGGGCAACGTCAGCCCGTTCTATCGCCTTCAAGGCACGCATAACACTGTACTTTTCCAAATTCTCATAAACCTTGCCGCGTTTTCGCATTCCTGCTGTATCGATCAAGACATACTTTTGACCATCCTTCTCGAAGGGAGTATCAATTGCATCGCGTGTTGTACCGGCAGTAGCGCTAACAATAACACGCTCTTCTCCTAGAATCGCATTGACCAGAGAGGATTTGCCCACGTTTGGACGACCGATTAACGCGATACGGATCACATCTTCTTCAATAACCTCTTCCACTTCTTCAGGGAAACTGTTAACCGCCGCTTCAAGCAAATCACCAATACCAATCGCATGGGAACCAGATATGGCAATAGGCTCACCAAAACCTAATCCATAGAATTCATAAGTATCTTCCTGAAGTTGCATATTATCAACTTTATTAACCGCAAGAATCACTGGTTTGCGGGCACGAAACAGAATTTGACTGACCTCTAGATCAGCCGGAGTAATCCCAGCCTTTACATCTACCATAAAAATAATAACATCTGCTTCATCAATCGCTAATTCTGCTTGCATCCGTACAGAACGCAAAATATCATCATCACTATTGATTTCAATACCGCCTGTATCAATAATATTAAAAGCCTTGCCACTCCATTCACTGGACCCGTAAAGTCGATCACGTGTGCTTCCTGCTTTATCTTCAACAATTGCTAGCCTATCGCCAATAATTCGGTTGAAAATTGTTGATTTCCCGACATTGGGACGGCCGACAATCGCGATAATTGGTTTTGCCATTTCTTCCACTCCTTGTTATTCCTGTCTTTACCATCAAATGCACAACCTCCATCATAGCAAAAAACCATCTAAATGGCTAGCCTTGACAAATAAGCTCAATCATTATTCATTATTAACTATGTTTTACAATGATCATTGCTCCATTTTTCAGATCATGAGCGGTCGCGTCTAATATTTTCTCTAAATATAATGAGGTGCTTTGCTGTTCTTCAATTGAATCAACGAAAAAAATAGGTGCACCTCCTGCAACCTTTCCATGCTCCAATGTAATAATCGCTAATATGGATGACGCCATCTCACATTCTCCTTCCTAATAAATCAAGTTTCTGAAGGCATTCGCACAGCATTCTCCAGCAGGGGAGCCCGTAAAAGCGTTTGTTTTGCTTTCTCAATGTTACGATTTAATGGAAGTATGAATACCCCCAAGCGCCCATCCGACAAATCTAATTTAGCTAATGGAACCAAGGAAGGTTCACCTGAATCTCGATAAACACCTAATATCGTTGATAAATCATACAAAATCGCTTGTCTTTGTCCAAGATTTGCTAAGGTTACACGAGAATTCATGTTTTTCGGTGTTACTATTAAGGCTAAACCATGTTGTAGGATTTTTTTCTGACTGTCCTTTAGTCCGATATTCATCATATAAATATTGTCCACATAAAGATCAGGTCCTTCAAATCTCAGCTGTGCCTCACGAACATCGGCAATTCCTTCAATCGACTTGCCCGATTTATATCTATAAGCTAAGCCGAGTGCAAGAATACCTGCAAGGACACCCCAATACCAAACGGAAAAGACAGTACTGAATAATGCAGCAATAAAGGATGTAAAAATAACCATATAGTTTCTGCCCTCAAATACCATTGCGATCCCTTCAATATAAGTGCCGCCTCTTGAGACTAATTCATACTCATCCAATTTAGTAAGTGTCTCCCGCTCCATTTTACGGACATCCCTAAATTGCTGCGCAGCTAATGCCAAAAAGGTAACAGCTGTATATTCCTTATTCAATAAGGAGGGAACCGCGACTGCTCCTAATGCTGCAGCTATCGCTCCTAGCGACAGGTGTATAATTCTTCCATGAGGGTAAGTCGGGTATTGCCGATAATCTGTTCGTAACATAATGATTCTGGCCATCATACCGAATATCACGCCAATCATGACCCCAAGAGTGTAACGATGTATAGTTATCCACTCCAATAGAAGACCCCCAAAGCTTATTTTTTCTCAAAAATAACACTAACCCATTTTCTAAAACCAGCAATTCCATTCTCATATAGGACAACAAAAACTCTTGTAAATAACAAGGTTAACCACCATAAGTCTTGATAAGACTGATCCGCTAAAATTAATAATCTTGAATTCTGATGAGCCAACAAGCTTAATACATTCCCGCATAGGAATCCTAGAAGTAAGGAAGCCAGCTGTTTATCCAATCTTTTCTGTAAGCCAGTTACAACAATAGCCAGACAAATGGCAATATACTCCATTGGCAGCCCTGAAGCTTCTCTTAATGTAAAATCTAAAATGCACAGCATTAAACCAATCGTTAAGAGATTCAAACGTTCCAAGGCTGATTTCAAACGAATCAGTAAAAACACACTAAATAATAATAGAAAAGTAAAAGCCATATTAAGCTGTAAGTCTAATCCATGGACATGTAATCTTAGTTTAATTAGTGATCCTATAAGCCAAGCAGCAACAAAGAGCACAATCGATTTATAGGACAATCCCTTAAAGAAGTAATCCTTCCAACCGCTCCCCAACAATATCCCTATGCTTAAAAGTACAACAACCGTCATATATCCAGGATTCATTTGCATCACCTACCGAATTTAGTATGTTGCAAACGGGTCCTATACATGCAAAAAAATCGGCGACCTCTGTTAAGAGATCACCGATTTTTTATTATTTTAGATTGCTGCTCATTTAAATTTGCTTAATTTGTCGCCGAACAATTCGCCAAGCGTGCTTGTTAATTTTTGGTTCTCTTGTTGAACATAGTCGCTCTTTGGTTGTCTGCTGCGCTCTGGACGGTCGCCTCTGCTGTCGGATCTTGGTTTTTCTTGTTTTTCTGATCCAGCTGGAGCTTCTTCAGTATCTTTAATGCTTAAGCTAATTCTCTTGTCGCTTGGATTGATATCAAGGATTTTCACTTGCACTTCCTGTCCTTCTTTCAAAACTTCATGAGGAGTTGCAATATGGCGGTGAGCTACTTGTGAAATATGAACCAAGCCTTCAATGCCAGGCGCTACTTCAACAAATGCACCAAAATTAGTAATGCGTTGTACTTTACCCGTTACAATGGAACCCACTTGCAATTCACTGCCAAGCTTCTGCCAAGGACCTGGTTGAGTAGCTTTAAGACTAAGGCTGATGCGATCGTTTTGAGGATCAAGCTTTAATACCTGAACCTTCACTTGATCGCCTTCGCTTACTACTTCGTTAGGGTGATCAATATGCTGCCATGACATTTCAGAAATATGCACCAATCCATCAATACCGCCGATGTTAACAAACGCTCCGAATGGAGTTAAACGTTGAACAGTTCCTTCAAGCTCTTGCCCAATCTTAAGGCCTTCCATTACGCTCTTCTTGTTAACTTCGAATTCTTCATCCAATACATCCTTTTGGGAAAGGATAACTTTATTCTTTTCTTGATCCAATTCTTTAACACGAAGCTTTAAAGTGCGACCTTTATAATCCGTGAAATCTTCTACGAAGTGACGCTCAACCATAGATGCAGGTACGAATGCACGTAGACCAACGTCTACCACTAATCCGCCTTTAACTACTTCAGCAACAACAGCTTCGAAAATTTCTTTGCTTTCTAGCTTAGCTTGAAGCTCAGTCCAAGCTTTTTCACTATCTACAACACGCTTGGATAGGATAAGCTGTTCTTTTGCATCATTAATAGAAACTACTTTCAATTCGACTTCTTGGCCTAGAGTTACAGCATCAGCTGCATTCTCTAAAGTTACAGAAGACAACTCGCGTAATGTAATAGTGCCATCGTATTTATAGCCAATGTCAACAAATGCTTGATCCGCATCAATTTTGACGATTTTACCTTTAACGGTTACACCCTTTTTAATTACAGCTACATCCAAATGATCTGCTTGATTCACAGATTCAGCTTCTACTGCTACTGGAGCCGCAGCTGCTGGTACTTCTGGTGTTGCTTCTGTTGCTGCAGCTTCTGGAGCTTGCTCCTCTTGTGCTGCTTCTACATTCGTTTCCTCTGTTGCTGTAACTTCTTCTGATGCAGTTATTTCTTCTGTAATTTTAGTTTCTTCTGTCATCTTTACAACCTCCTATGTGATAGTATAATTCTAAGCTCCCTTTTCCATTCATGACAACTAGCTAGGCTTGATATCTTGCTACCATTGCTCGAATCTCGCTCATGATTTTATCCGTTGCAGCTTCTAAATTATCTGAAGTGCTTTGAGCATATTCACTCAAATCTACCGGCTTGCCATAATAAACCGCCATTCGGCGAAAAGGTTTATAATCTCCAATAATTGCTACGGGAATAACTATGGCATTAGATCTTAGTGCCAGCATTGCCGCGCCTTTCTTCCCAACGCCTCCCGCATTGTTACGGGAACCCTCAGGAAAAATACACATGGCTTTTCCATCCTTCAACAATTGAATCGACAAACGAATGGAGTCCTTGCTTACTCCTCCCCGTTTTACAGGAAATGCATGCACACGCCTGATAAGCCCACCAAAAATCGGGATGCGAAACAGCTCTTCCTTAGCCATAAAATAAAGCTCTCTTCTTATGGGGGACCCGAGCATGGGCGGGTCGAACGTACTCCGATGATTGCCGCAGAAAATCAATGGGCCCTCGTCGGGAATATTCTCCTTACCATAAGCTTTCAAGCGGAATAACACAAGAAACATAATTCGAAATAGGCCTCTCCCAAAGCGATAGAGCATGTTCTAGCTACCTCCGGCCACATGAGTTCTGCATAAATCCAAGACTTGGGTAACAACCTCCGAAAGTGACATTTCGGTGCTATCAAGCAGGATGGCATCTTCTGCTCTAATGAGCGGAGAAGCTTCTCGCTGTTCATCCATTCGGTCACGTTGATTGATGTTAAATTCAAGCTGATCTATGGTTATGTCCGGATCTTTGGTTTCTTGAAATCTTCGTTTGGCTCTTTCCTTGGCGGTTGCAGTTAGGAAAACCTTGATTTCCGCATCAGGTAAGACATGAGTTCCAATATCTCTTCCATCCATGACGATCCCTTTAGATACAGCCATTTGCTGCTGTAAATGGACCAGTAACTCACGAATTTGGGGAATGCTTGCAATCCATGAAACATTTTGATTGATTTCTTCGGAACGAATCGCATCCGTAACTTCAATGCCATCCACAAACACTTTTTGACCCTGTTGCCCAGGTTTCAATTCAATCTGCATTTGTTTAGCTACTGCGATCACTTGATCCACTTGATCCGAATTTAAACCTTCTTGGATAATCTTCCATGTTACCGCTCTATACATTGCACCGGTATCTATGTAGACAAAGCCTAGTTCTTCAGCTACTAAACGAGCCACTGTACTTTTTCCTGCACCTGCGGGTCCATCCAGCGCAACATTGATTCTGCCCAATGTCTGCGTCCTCCTTTTGCAAAACCTACATTGAAAGTCATACTAGAGTCTTTCCAAGATGAACTTGCTTTGCAAGCAATATTAAAAAAAGCAGGCACGCGCCTGCGAACGAGAAAAATTATACCATAGGTTTGGGGTTGGATGCAAAACTAACTATTTTCTTAGCTCCAATTGTCGTTCAAAGCAATACTTTATGATTTTTTGGCGTTCTCGATCGGAGATATCAATAAAGCGAAGCATGACCAATTGCTGTTCCGTTTCTGTTTGTTTGACACGTACAAGTTCGGCTTTAAAATTAGCGTGTTCGACTTTTCCGTTCTTAAATGGGACGAGCAACCAACAGCTAGCTTCATTCTTAACTTGAATAGGAATGTTCTTCTCGCAAAGGAATGAGATCCCACCACCGCCTACATCATCAGTATACCCCATGAATTGCACAATTTCAGAAACTTTTACGGCAATTTCAAGCTCAGCAGGCACACGTAAGAAATTACGTCTCTGCACTTTAGTAATGGATTCAAGCTCTGGTTTCTTAAGTACAACTAGCTTTAGTACATCTTCTCTGAAACCTAGAACAGAAGTGATAAAATAATTCTTCACTCCGCCCTCTGTTATGTAATACGCGGATAATTCATCCCCGGCATATAATCGTTTCACTTTACCCGTTTTGACGCGTAATGGTAATTCAATTAAAACATGCTCATCCAAAACATCGGCAATACGTGCTTTCAACTCTTCTTTAGCTTCTTCTTCATCGATGGAATTAACTTGCATGTATAAGATCTGGTTAACTTTCGGAAGCAAAACGGGCACCTCCAGCAATTTTTGATATTATAATTATACCATGACATTGGAAAATAGAAACAAAAAAAAGAGAAGTCTGTGACTTCTCTTCTGACTTCTTTAATAAATACGGCTACACCTTAGCCGTTTGTGGACGAATCAACTCAATTTTCTCTTCATACCCGTTTTGAGCATTGATATAAATTTTATAGTTGTTCCCATTTATTTTCCCAATGATCTCATAGCATAGAACCTCTTCATTTATTTCATTTTTGATCAGAGCCAACGAATGGCTTTGGATTTTAAATTTAGGATTCAGTTCTTTTTTAGCTAGCTCTAAATTAAGCTTTGGCGGTGGCCATTTATGCGTTTTTTGCTCCAATAAATAATCTGCTGCCTGCAACCCAACGACATTTCCATCATCCAAGGCTACTTTAACGGTTAGTTTTTCAGGATAAACAGTGACCTTATCTTGCACTTTGGCAAATGTAAAATTGGCTATATTCTGATATTCGTCATAATTGACAGCTTTCATCGCTTTATATCCATGTGTCTCCAGAAATTCCAAGGCCGCTTCTCTGGCACCAGCAATATCCAGCACCTTGCTTTTTGCCAGATGAGGCTCCATATAGAAAATCACATTTCCACCTTTTTTGGTGAAATCAATTTGCGTGATCTCCGTTTGATTGGGTTGTTTGAGAGTTACAGAGTAAGAGTTGGAATCTGTTCCTTTGCCATTTTCCGTGACTTGCATGGCTGACTCGTCTTTAGTCCCGAGAAACTTAGCCGCTTTATGCTTAATTTGATCAGGTGTGACTATTTCTCCAGAGAGCATAGATAAATTCTTCGGATGAATCAGTCCCATCATTGTGGGTCCCCAATCCATATCGGTATTTGTCTTAACTTCCTTATCCACCGTGCGGAAACCATCAATAATCGAATTATCCGTGCCATTCTTTTGGGTTGCTAAAGCTATTTCTACATCCATCCAGCGCAAATTTTTCGCTAATACTTTATTTTGTACACCTTGCAGCTTATCGGTAATTTCTGTTGAATGTTTATACAAAGTATTTAATGTATTTTTTTCTTCGGGGGAAAGTGGCTTTTCATTCAAATCTCTAACAGCTGTGTTATATGAAAATTGGGATATGTGATTTAAAAATTTCTCTGTTTCATTGAACGGAAGCCAAGCTAGGGGCAGTTGATTAATCTCACTTTGGGCTTGACTGGAAATTTTCCAAATATTCACAAGACCTTTTTTATAAAAATCCTGCGAGCTTGAATCTACTGCAATCGCACTACCCAGCTCATTATGTAGCTTGTCAATATGGAAGGATAGATCATGAAATGCCCGCTGATATTGATTCTCTGCCTTGATTAGTATAGCGTTCTTCTCTTGATTCTCCTGATACCCCCATATACCAGCACCAATTAAAGCTATTATAGCAACGGGAAAAAGAATTGCACTGAGTCTTCTATACATCTTTGGATCCCCTTTCTACCTCCTGTCATTTTTATTAGCATCCGTTGACGCTTGTGGAATTATGCATGAAATTAAAATTTTTCCTCACGCTGCACAGCACGAAATGGAGAACGTTCATTAGCTTTATTGAGCATTTTCAAACCGAAGTACCAGAAGAGCAGCATCAACGGAAGAATAAACCATAGCCATGTAGTTCTGAAATCAAGTAATATATAATCGAATATTCCATGGAATATTAAAGGTACTAATAAAGCATTGCGTAAATACTTCTTTTCTTTAGAGGGATTGAATTTGGCTTTACCTAGCTGATACCCCATAAAAACCCCGAATAAAGCGTGAGCAGATACAGGTAAAAATGCCCTAAACAGCAAATGCGAGAATGAAGAGAAATCGACAAATGCATAAATCACATTTTCGACTGTAGCGAAGCCTAGAGATAAAGCGACAGCATAAATAATCCCGTCATACGGCTCATCAAAATAAATGTGCTTATAGATTACAAAATAAACAATAATAAACTTAACAACCTCTTCTATCCCCGCCGAATATACGAATGAAAATACAAATGGATTTTCGCCAAAAGCTAAAACAAATGCTCTTTGTATGACCATAATGGGGAAAACAAGTATCCCACCGAATATAAATAAACGAGCCACCATCGAAATCGGCTCAGCCTCATATTTATCTTTAAGGTAAAAATAAGAGAGAAGTGCAATTCCTGGGGCAATAGCAGCTACCAGAATGGATAACCACATCTGTCTTCACTCCTTAGTTAATCATTTCATCCATTTCAAATCCAGCCTCGTAAATGAGAGGCTTCCGCCATTTTACGCACACCAACCATGTAGGCTGCCAAGCGCATATTGACACCACGTGTCTCATGAACATTATAGACATTATCAAAAGCTTTTTCCATCCTATCTTGCAGCTTGGATTCAATTTCCGCTTCCGACCAGTAATATCCTTGATTATTCTGCACCCATTCAAAATAAGAAACCACCACACCACCTGCGTTTGCCAAGATATCTGGCACAATTAGCACACCGCGGTCAGTCAAGATATTCGTCGCTTCAATTGTTGTGGGACCATTAGCAGCTTCGACAATAATGCCAGCTTGAATCTTGGCTGCATTCTCTTGTGTAATCTGATTTTCAATGGCAGCAG
The DNA here is from genome assembly GCF_009728935.1 of Paenibacillus psychroresistens. Classification (GTDB taxonomy): domain Bacteria; phylum Bacillota; class Bacilli; order Paenibacillales; family NBRC-103111; genus Paenibacillus_AC; species Paenibacillus_AC psychroresistens. The sequence goes on from NZ_CP034235.1 coordinate 4,300,684, forward strand.
GGACTAGAATATCACATTTTTGCTCTAATACTTGTTGGTTGGTAATCGTCTTGCTGAATAACTTTGTCACCGTGCCAAAAGAATCTCTGCGATCCAATAAGCTCGGAATATCTAAACCATCCTCATCATATATCGCTCCGTATACATCTGATATCCCTACAACCTTTGCGCCTGATTCATGCAAAAACTGCGCTAGGTAGCTGCCGGCATTGCCAAATCCTTGAATAACCACGCTAGCTTCATTAAGGTTCTTTCCGCGTATCTTCAAAGCTTGCTTGATCATGATAATCACACCTTGGGCAGTAGCTGTCTCCCTACCTTGGGAACCGCCTAATACGATAGGTTTCCCTGTAATAAAGCCTGGAGAATCAAATTCACGAATACGGCTGTACTCATCCATCATCCAGGCCATTATTTGCGAATTTGTCATAACATCTGGGGCAGGAATATCTTTGTTAGGGCCGACAATTTGGCTGATAGCCCTCACATATCCTCGGCTTAAACGCTCCAGCTCACCAAAAGACATTTCACGCGGGTCGCAAATAACACCACCTTTACCTCCACCAAATGGTAGATCGACAATTCCACATTTCAAGCTCATCCAGATAGACAAAGCTTTAACTTCATCCTCATTAACATCCGGATGAAACCGAATCCCGCCTTTTGTAGGTCCGATTGAATCATTATGCTGAGCTCGATAACCTGTGAATATGCGCACCTTCTGGTTATCCATTTGAATGGGAATACGAACATGAAGCACCCTTAACGGTTCCTTTAACAATTCATACATCTCTGTAGAATAGCCGAGCTTTTTAATTGCTTCACCAATGATTATTTGTGTGGAATCCAATACATTTAGATTTTCTATGGCAATCATGAAGCCTACACCTCACTTATTTTATCAACTCACTTGTGTTATCCCCTTTTATAGGCAAAAAAACACTCTCAAAACAGATAGTTTTGAAAGTGTTTAATTGGTTCTATTAGGTTATTACTTCCTTTGACCACTTTTAGAAATAAGAACATAGGACTTTTACTGCATCATCTGCAATAATGATTTTCCCATACTCCTCGAGAACTGCGCGAGTAACAGATGTAGCTTCACCATATTCAGATAAAACGGCAATTAATGCTTGATATCGACTTTCTTTTTCTTCCATATCCACAGGCTCTAATTGTAAAATCCATTTATTCTTATAAGAGAATAAGATGCCGCCGTCCACTAACAACGGATTGATTACTTTGGCCATGCTCAATAAATCTTCAAAATCATGAAATGCATAAGAGATTAAATCAGATTCTTCTAATGTAACTTCCATCTCGTATACATCTTCATCATCTTCTTCATCCGTATGATTCTGATTATGTGATGAATTCATTCTACTTTTGGTTACGATGACAACCATTCCTTGTGCAGGAAGCGCAAAAACCTCAACAGCTAAAGGTCCAGAAGCGTCAAATCCCAGCTCCGAATAGGCTTGTTCCATCATCTCACTAAATAATTCATGAACCTTAGGCACTTCGCGCCACATATCTTCTTTCTGAATACCTCGCTCAGTCAGATCATCAAAGGTTAGGAAAATCCTAATTTTGTCTGGAGTCAGTCGCTCTATTTTCATATAGGATCCCCCTCAACATCACTTGAAGTATACTACAGGTTATGATTATTGCATGGAAATGTGATAATTACAATGTCCATACTCTCTACTTTATTATTATATCATGTTATTAATTTTTTTAAAACGTAATGCAATAGAAAAAAAAAGAACCTTTCAAGAAAGTAGCATTAGCTACTTGCCTGAGAGGTCCTTATGATATGTGATTTAAAAGTGAGTTTTGTCTTATTGTACTCTTGTGGATGAGGTGCTTTGTTGATTATTTGCCAAAATTTCATCAACCTTGGATTTTAACTCAGGATCTTTATTTAAAATTTCTTTCACTCGAGAAAATTCAGCATGCTGATTAGAATTATCTGATTGGTTTACACTTTTATGAGTATTATTATGATCATTGTTGCTCATATCCATATCCATGTTAGAAAATTTGGACTTGGCTTTATTAACCATGCTTCCCATCGATTGACCCGCATTAGCTAAATTAGCCATCATCATACCATTATTTCGGTTAATGTAATTTACAGCCAATGCACCAACAATGCCACCTAATAAAAAAGTTCCCACTCGCATAAAATCTCCTCCTTTTCATCATATTTTTCTTCGTACATTTTATATTTTCCTCTAATCCATTGGAACTATGCATTCAAAAAATAGGAAATTGAAGTCAAGGATATTCAAGATCAAATGTGATACAATGACAATATTCTGCAACGAGGTGAATCTAACTTGAAAAAATTAATCATTATCACCCTCTTACTTTCCGTACCTTTAACAGCTTGCGGAAGCTCGTCTACGCCATCCCAACAAACAGAATCAACTATTACTCCAACTACTACAATTGCAACAGCGACGCCAATTCCTACACCCATAGCCACGCCTATTCCAACACCAACTGCATCGCCCAATCCGAACACGGAAGAAATAGAAAAAACCTATATAATGAATAAGAATTACGACCTGGTGCCAAAAGATCCCAATGGCAACAAAAAAGTCGTTTTGCTGACCTTTGATGATGGACCCAAAGAAAAAGAAATGATTGAACCTATGCTGGACACGCTCGATAAACACAAAGCAAAAGCCATTTTTTTCATGAATGGCTATCGCATTAAAGCCCACCCCGAATTGCTTAAATTGGTTTATGATCGTGGACAAATTATCGGGAACCATTCCTGGGACCATATTGAGCTCAAGAAAGAAAGCAACGCCAAAATAGATCAGCAATTAAATGATGTTCAAAAAATTATCAAAGACACCATTGGCATCTCCCCTGTTTTCTTCCGCCCGCCTTTTGCTTCTTCTAATGATTATGTACGTGAAGCAGCTAAGCGAGAAAAAATGCTATTCATGACATGGTCCGACGGTTCGCTAGATTGGGATTTAGAAAAGAAAGGCTATACAACAGAGCAAAAATCAGAGTTGGTTATCGAAAATGTATTCAAATTGCTTCATAAAGGCAGCAATATCCTCATGCATGAGCTCCCTTGGACCGTTGCTACGCTTGATAATTTGCTTACTAAACTTGAAGATGAAGGCTATAGCTTCTTGGACCCACGGGCCATTGATACGGAATTGTAGCATGCCATACTAAAGCCACCTATTTTTAGTTATTCTCAACTAAAATAGGTGGCTTTTTTTATTTCATTTATTCAGCGTGCCTTAGAATAAAGTCTATTATCTGCGTTGGGTCATCGAGACAATGCGGATGGTGACCACAATCCTTACTATAAACCTCGAGATCAATTCCAGTGTGCTCATATGCCTTAACAAGCAACGCGCCGTTCTCGTGGAAGGGAACGATATTGTCGTTACTGCCATATACGAGCACAACAGGTATCCTGCTTGCTAAGAGCGCAGGAAGCTTGTCTAGTGGATGTTCCCTGTAGCTAATTAACTCCGACAAAGTCAAGTTTAGCGCACTTAGCACCTCTTCCTTGAGTGCTTCATTCGGTATACTTGTGCCCGCTAAGTTAAGACAGCTTAGAATGTTCAGCAACGGAGCATCAAGGTAAAGCGAGCTAACCATCTCTGGATATTTAGCTGCGAGCTTGATGGCGTGAAGGCCGCCAGCGCTCATCCCTACGGGCACGCACTTCTCGTACAAGCCGTATTTTTCATTTAGAAAACCCGCAAACGCCTTCTTAGCGTCCATATCCTCATCAAGACCCCAGCGGTTTGTATTCTTCAGATAGGCTACATGCCAGCCGCGTTTCAGCATCTCCACCTCAAGCCCGGGAAACGCCGCAAAATACTCCGTTTTCAGCAACCATTTCCTCGTCTTAATTTCCTCATCGGGACAAACCAGAATGGCGTCCCGTCCCTCGAACTGAAATTCTATCTTTTTAAAATCACTAAAATCCTCACTGGGTATACCATCGTTATTAGTTATCATATTGATTTTCCTACTTTCTTTTGACGAATTACATGTTTTATCCTAAAAAAAGTAAGCCCGGATATCTGGGCTTACTTTTTTTACTTTACTAAGACGAAACGCTAAAACGTTGAATCTATCTATTTCTTAAATTGCAAGGTTGTTGAGAAAGTATGAAGTGGAGGATTTGTGTGTTGAGCGTAGAGTTTACGTGCCGCCTTTGAATATTGCATCCTTACCACCTGTTTTATTCCAATAAAAGAGGATGCAATTTCAAGAGTGGCCGAAGCCAACATACAACTCCGTAACTTCAGCACATTCTCATCCACCTACTTAACACTTACAGAAACTCATGCTCACTCTTAGCCTTGAGACGAACCCATCTACGCTCCACTTCATCCTCAAACATCTTCATGGACTCCGCGTATTCCGGTTTGATCATATGACGCGTTTTCCCCATTGTCTTCAACCAGTCCGCTACAGGGACACGTTTGCCTTTGTCTTCTGGGTTATAGGTAATGGTAGTTACCCCTTGTTCAATGTCATAAAGAGGGAAGAAACAGCATTCTACGGCCGCACTGATGATTGTTGAGCCTTCCTTCTCTTCGGAAAGCCAGTTAAGCGGGCAGGTAATCAAGATCTTCCCGTAAACTAAACCAACATTTTGTGCATACCATTGGGCTTTAGCTGCTTTTCTAACCAAATCGGTTGGATGTGCTTCTGAGCCTGTGAAAACATAAGGAATATTAGTTGCAGCCATAATTTGCGCAGTATCTTTATGATGGAAAAGCTTTCCACCTTGATGTTTACCAACATTTGAAGTAGAAGTCCGGTGACCCATTGGAGTGGAGTAAGATTGTTGCGCTCCTGTGTTCATGTAACCTTCGTTATCATATTCCAAAATGATCATTTTATGGTTACGAAGTGCAGCACCAATCGCTGGTCCCATACCGATATCCATACCGCCATCGCCTGTAATCATGACGAAAGTGAAATCATCCTTAAGGTTGTATTCATCTAATTCTCCGCGGCGTTTACGTTCCCAGAACATTTCAACAACACCAGAAAGCGTTGCAGCCCCGTTATTGAATAGATTGTGAATGTAAGTCGCTTTGTGTGAACTGTAAGGATATCCTGTTGTAACTACCATCGCACAGCCTGTATGGAACAAGGAAACAATGTCGCCTTCAATGCCTTTAAAGAACAGCTCAAGACCTGAGAAAATCCCACAGCCCGGACAAGCCCCATGACCTGGTGCAATACGCTTAGGTTTCTTAGTTAAGGCACGAAGTGGTGGAATCTTAACATTCAGCATGCCTGTTTCTTCATTCTTCGTTACTGTAATTAATCCAGTTTTTAAATCCTCAAACTTCATAGGATTAAGTACACGTTCCATTTTTTTATTCGGATCCCCAGCAGTATGACCGTGGTAATCAAAAGGAACAGCTACATGACCTAGTGCTAAAGAATCTAAAGCGTAGCCAAACATTGCGTGGCCATCTTCAGCGTAGAAATCTTTACCGCCTAAACCGTATACACGGCTAACAACCATAATTTCACTATTGTTATATGTGAATAAGGCAGCTTTAACTTCTTGGGTCATGTTCCCGCCGTATGCACCATATGAATCTGCACGATCAGCAACTGTCAACGCTTTTACATTCTTCAAAGCTTCTGCAATTGCTTTTTGTGGGAAAGGACGAATCATGTTAGGTGCTAATGAACCTGCTTTGATCCCTTTTTCGCGCAATTGGTCAACTACATCTTTAATAATTTCTGAAGATGAGTTCATTATAAAAACAGCTACTTCGGCGTCTTCCATCCGATAAAGATCAAGAATTGGATAATCGCGGCCTGTAAGCTCCAAATATTCTCTGGAAATGCGTTCAAATACCTTTTCAGCATTGTACATAGCTACAGATTGTTGGTAACAGTTATTAATATAATCGGGTTCGTTCATGTAAGGTCCAACAGTAATCGGATTATTGCGATCCAAAACATCCGGTTGACCTAGCTTAGCCGGCAATTCACCAACAAAAGCATGAACATCTTTACGATGGGCAAAAGTTTGTACACGGCGTTTTTGGTGAGAAGTGAAATAACCATCAGAAGCAACCATTACTGGAAGACGTACTTCTGGGTCCTCTGCTAATTTAATTGCCATGATGTTCATGTCATAAACCGCTTGTGGGTCACGACACATGATGATAGGCCAGCCTGTGTTAAGAGCGTAGTATAAATCGGAATGGTCACCGTGAATGTTAAGCGGTCCGGATACTGAACGGCAAACTAAGTTTAATACCATTGGAAAACGAGTTCCCGATTGTACTGGCATTTGCTCAATCATGTACAGATAACCATTGGCGCTTGTCGCATTGAATACTCGACCGCCTGCCGTTGAAGCTCCATAACAAATACCTGCAGAGCCATGCTCTCCATCAGCTGGGATTAGCACCACATCATGCTGTCCACTTGCTTTCATTAAATCTAAAAACTGTGCTACCTCCGTTGAAGGCGAAATCGGGAAGTAACCCATAATATGATAGTTAATTTGATGTGCTGCATAAGCGGCCATCTCGTTGCCGGATTCATATACCATTCTTTGTTCAACTGTTCCTAGACTGACTTCCTTTTTGATTTCGATCGACATAATTTTTCACATCCTCATTTATGAATCGATTATTGTTTCAATACTAAGTCAAAACGATGTGGTACACGATTGGCTTCGCCATATCCTTCTGTTTCTCGTTCATCCGAAAGTGCTTCTGTTGGGCAAGCCACAACACACTTCAAGCAACCCTTGCAATATTGATAATCAATTCCTTGCAAGAACATTTGTGGACGTCCTTTTTTGTCTGGAAGCTCATCCCACACAAAACAGAAATCCGGGCATGCTGTATCACAAGCGGCGCAATGAATACATTTATCTTCATGAAAATGCGGCATCATTCCCGAACGAGAGATGCTGATATCTTTAAGAATGCTGTTTCCTGGATTCGTAATAGTTCCGCCCATGGATTGAGTGGAATAACCTAGAACTGGCGTATCATGACGAATGAACGCCGGCATTTGATGACCCTCAGGCAACGCAATAGTTTGAAATTTCACTTCATTGTAACCGCGATCAAAAGTACGTAATGCAGGTTCTACTGCTTGCGGATACTTCTTCTCTAGTGATTTACGAATAACATCTCGCATAATTTGGGGATCAAGGAATTCGCATAAACGGAACAATCCGCCAAGCATGGCCATGTTTGCGCGATTCTGTTCCTCTAGTGAGATACCCGTTGCATCAACTACGGCTATGATTCCACCTACCATTTTTAACTTATCTTTTAATTCTTCCGTAGAATGTGCCGAATTTACAAGTACGATGCTATCTTCGTAGATCCCGCTGCTCACATTGATTGTTTTTGACAAGGCTTCATGGAAAATACCAACAACATGAGGTCTTTCAACTGGTGAAGTATCACGAATTTGGGTATCAATGTCACAGAAGCGAATATGAGCTTTAACAGGCGAGCCTTTTTTCTCAGACCCATAGGATGAGAAACTTAAACCGTTTAACCCAACCCCAACAACGCCTGCTTCTGCTAACATTTTACCGGCAAGATTCGCGCCTAATCCACCAATTGACTCCAAGCGGATTTCAAAAAAACCAAGATCATTTTTTTTAGGCAAAATAGACATAATGCTGATTTCCCCCTTCTTTCATCACGGAATAGACAATTTACATAAAATCGGCCATTCACATTGTACTAATTATTAAATTATAACAACAACAGTTTTAAGTCGCAACAGTTAGTTTGCCTTTTTTGAAAAAATAAGCGTTAATCTTAGCGAAATCAACTGTTTATATCAAAAATCATCCCTATATAACAGATGTAAATAAGTTATATAACAGATGATATTTTCTTCAGGTACTGCTATATAAAAACCACCCGATAAGCGATAATATTAACAAAATAAATAGAATAACAATACTAGAATAAAACAGTCGGGACAGCCTGCCTTTTGATGATGGATGTACAATGGTCCGAGGCGGAAGCTCATATTCACCTAATCCAGATTCAACTGAATTGTCGTCAGAAATCATTAACATCTTCACTCCTTATCTTTACGAAAACGAATTATACAGCCCATCACTAAATCAATAACCAAATGTGCAACAATAGGGGTCCATAAAGAACCTGTCTGGATGTAAATCCAACCTAAGCCATAGCTAACTCCAAAAACAAGCGCGGTCATAATCCAATGCTTTAAATAACGGATATGAATGGCAGCAAATAAAATGCTTGTCCAATAAGCGCCAATTGCATGCTGGATGGCTCCGCGGAATAATATTTCCTCACAAATGGCAACTACCGTAGAGATGACAAATATATGCCACAGAGGTCGATTACCAAATAGTTTATCGTTGACCCCGCCATCATCTGACACATCTTCGGGAACAAACCGTGATAAAATCATATTGATTGCTAAAAACAAGCCTGCATACCCGATTCCCCAAGCCAAGATCTTTATAACGTTAAAATCTTTTAAATCCATAAAAATATTGTTTCTCTGAAAAAAAAGAATAATCACTCCAATGAAAACAGTAAGTGCTTGGGTAATATATAAATTCATTAGCAGCATACGATCACTAATTTCATTTATGTCCAAAGTTTTTAATTTAAATTTACGCAGGTTCCATTTCTTCATCAATTAATTCCTCTCGTCGCAAGTATTCCTTTTTTCTGCCTTTTATCCTATACTATAATAAAATCATTCGCAAAAAAAGTCGAAGGAGCTTTAACAATGAACAAGCGGCTTTCTCGATCAGACTATATTTTCTCAGTAATCATTATTTTTATGCTTCTTGGTGTTGTCGGTGCTTTCTTTTATGGGATTCAGTTGGGAACGGAACGTGTTGAGGCCAAACAGCAGGAATTGCTTGACAAAGATATTGAAAAAGCAAAAGGCGAGACTTCTTATAATCAATCTTATCTGGTTTCATTCTACCACACGATTTATTTACCGTTTAAAGAATTTCAGACGGTCTGGTTTAAAGATATGAACGATATTGAAATAAGAGGCAATACTTTAGATCCTGCTGCTTTAATTAAAGAACTAAGCAAGCTTGCAAGCGCCAAATATGACACCGTAGTCACACAATCAATGCCATCTACTTCTCCATTACTTCAGGATGCTCATAAGAATTATTTAAAAAGCTTAAAGCTTTTTAGTGAAGCCGCCAAATCCTTTCAAACTAAAGCTAACTCCATGCAGGTTAATGTACTAGCTTCAGAAATCGATAAAGATGCTTATTTTATAGAAGCTAAGTCCTTTGCCTTACAAGCGCAAAAACAATTCTATGATTCAATCGTGCTCTGGAATGAAACCGTCGAAGTGAATGCTTTAAAAGGTGCCCTTTTCGTTGGTCATGACCCACTACCTTTGACGGAGTGGAATCAAATGAACTTCAATATCAAAAATCAATATATAACAGCAATTATGTTAAAGAACAAGTATTTCAAACCATATAATCCACAAGATTTGCTTATCGGTATTGATGACATGATTAAATCCGGACAAGCCAAGAAAATGAATGTAAGTACCGTACAGGAGCTTACTGATATTCTTGTTGGAACTGGAGCTGTACGTCAGGATGATTTTATTCAAGGTAAAATGAAATGGTATGGAGCCGAAAAAATACCGCAGCTTCCGTTTTTCTTTAGCACAAATTGATGTTTAATTGATATATCACAAGCACAAACGCGACCCATCCTATCAGGACGGGTCGCGTTTGTTGTTTACACTCAATCATACTGAAAGCCACGTAGCTCTGCGATAGCTGCCATACCCCCTTCTACATTTATCACACGTGTGAAATTGTGTTGTTTGGTCAGGTAATTACAAACTGCAGCACTTCGCACACCATGAGCACATATTACATATAAGGTTTCCTCTTGGTCAAAATCGCTCCATCTTTCTGGAATCGTGTTCATTGGAATATGTCTGGTTTCTTCCAGGTGATAGAATTCCCACTCTCCGCTTTCTCTTACATCAATAACTTGATTCACCGCTATTTCTCCTGCTTGCAGTTTTTGATTAAAATCTTCGGGTTCAATCACCAATGGTTCCATCCTGCACCTCCTCAAAATAATTATAAAACAAATAGCTGGTTTCACAGATATTTTGTCAAAGCTGTGACAAATAACTGGATATGCCCTTAAGCCCTTGACACATCAACGTAGTGAAGTGTACCATAATGAAAACTACACAGTAAAACACAATGATGGAACCAAGCATTAAGAAGCCTTCAGAGAGCCGATGTATATGATTGATGAGAAGCGTGTAGGATTAGCTGCTTATCAACATATGGGTGAGAATCGGTGGCGAGAATGATGCGGAGCATTCCGGAGTTATTGCATTGAACGGTAAGTTAACAGATTATCTGTTAACATTAAATGTAGGTGCAATCGGTAGGAATCCGTTAATTTCCCGGTCATTGAGACCATTGAGGCTACTTGATTATACAAGCAGCGAATTAGGGTGGTACCACGAAGTCAACTTTCGTCCCTTCATACGGCATACGTATGAGGATTGGGAGTTTTTTTTATGTTAACAAACGATTTCAACAAAACCCAGGAGGCAAACAAAATGTATAAGGTATTGGTTTCTGACCCGATCAGCGATTTAGGGATCCAACAATTAAACGATGCGGTTGATGTCATCGTCGATAAGAAAACAGGCTTAAAAGAAGACGAGCTTATTGCCATTATTGGCGATTACGATGCTCTGCTTGTCCGCAGCCAAACAAAGGTTACTGAACGTATTATGGAAGCAGGCAAGAAATTAAAAGTAGTAGGTCGTGCTGGAGTTGGCGTGGATAACATTGATCTAGAAGCTGCTACTAAACGCGGCATTGTTGTTATTAATGCACCAGATGGTAATACGATTGCAACTTGTGAGCTCACTTTTGCCATGATGATGTCTGTCGCCAGACAAATTCCTCAAGCTTATAAGAAAACCGTTTCCGGAGAATGGGATCGTAAGACCTTCGTAGGCGTAGAATTGCGCGCTAAGGTTTTAGGAATCATTGGGATGGGCCGGATCGGCAGTGAAGTTGCCAAGCGTGCTAAGGTTTTTGGAATGGAAGTACTTGGGTATGACCCCTTCCTAACAGAAGATCGTGCTGAAAAAATGGGCGTAAAGCTTTGTACGGTGAATGAGATTGCAGCACAAGCTGATTTTATTACGGTTCACACTCCATTAACACCTGAAACTCGCCATATTATTGGGAAAGCCCAATTTAACATCATGAAAAAAGGCGTGCGGATTATCAACTGTGCACGTGGCGGGATTGTCGATGAGCTTGCTTTAGTTGACGCAATTAATCAAGGAATTGTTGCAGGCGCAGCATTTGATGTATTTGAAGAAGAACCGCCAGCTGCTGACCATCCTTTCCTTAATAATCCTAACATTATTGTAACCCCTCACTTAGGCGCTTCTACAATAGAAGCTCAAGAGAATGTAGCTATCGATGTTTCGGAGGAAGTCCTGCATATCTTGCGTAATGAGCCGTTTAAGAATGCGGTTAACATGCCTCCAGTTCCAGCAAATGTACTTAGCGTGCTTCAGCCTTATTTCCAGCTAGGCGAGAAATTAGGACGTTTTGTTGGCAAGCTGACTGAAGGTGCTGTACAAGAAATTATCGTCAATTACGCTGGGGACTTAAGCGATGTGGATACAACGCCTTTAACTCGCCATATCGTCAAAGGTGTACTTATTAATCATCTAGAAGAAGTAAACATCGTTAATGCGATGCACATGGCTAAGCTAAGAGAATTGAATATAGTTGTACAAAAAGCAACTACCTCCAAAACCTTTACAAACTTAGTGTCCGTAACCTTGAAATCGAAGAATGAAGAAAGAACGGTTGCAGGAACCCTGCTCTCCGGTTATGGCGAACGTATTGTACAAATCGATCAATATCCTGTCGATATTGCACCTGAAGGAAACATGCTGTTGATTTCACACAGTGATAAACCTGGTATTATCGGACGTGTAGGTACACTATTAGGTAATAATCAAGTCAACATTGCTTCCATGCAAGTAGGACGTAAGGTTATCGGTGGATCTGCTGTTATGGTTCTATCTATTGATAAAGAAGCCCCACGCGAGGTTCTAGAAGAATTAGGGCAGCTTACAGATTTACTTCATGTGAAAGCTATTTCTTTATAGCATTTAAAGTCGATTGTTTCACGATTAACAAGATTAACCGCTTTATTCTACAAATAAAGAGCTTTCCTGAGTCATTCAGGAAAGCTCTTTATTTTTCTAGATTGGGAGATAAATCGAGAATATGGTGCCTTGGCCAAGCGTGCTTTTCACTTGTACCGTACCATGATGCGAATCCACAATATTCTTTACAATAGCTAGACCTAGTCCAGTTCCGGTCGTAGTTCCACGAGTTCGTGCTTTATCCGCTTTGTAAAAACGTTCAAATATAAAGGGTAAGTCCTCAGGAGGAATTCCTTGTCCTTGATCTTCTATCTCGATTAGTGCTGAACTATTATCTGTCCCACTATGATGCAGCCCCAAGCGCATCGTGATTTGAGCACCTAAAGCCGTATGACGTATCGCATTGTCCAATAGGTTAGTTAACACCTGCTCTAGTCGATCCTCATCTGCATGGGGCAGTATAATGTCATCCTCTGGACATTGCAGCACAAGCAGCAATCCCTGCTCCTTACAGAGGGCATTAAACTTACGATGAACTCGCTTAAGCAATGCATTTAAGGGAAAGGCTTGATAATTTAGCTCCAAATGCCCCGTTTCCATACGAGCCAAATCTAACAAATCTTTAACCAATCGCCCCATCCTTAATGACTCATCATAAATAACTTGAGCAAGCTCTGTTCGCTCTTCCGGTGATGCGGCAATATCATCCAACAAAGCCTCACTATAACCTTGCAGCATAGACAACGGCGTACGCAGCTCATGCGATACGTTAGCCACAAAATCCTTGCGCAGCTTCTCTAGTCGATGCTCCTCCGTTACATTGCGTAGAACAGCCACAGCGCCTCTAACCAGCTCTCGAGAATACAAGGGTGCAATTACAATCGACCATACACCATTGTGCACATGCAGCTTTGATGTGATTTCCTTGGTATCTTGAACGACATTAGCAAAAATTTGCTGCAGCGGCTCTGGGATTTGCTTTGACCTCATTACGTTCACAGATGCATTAGAATTAAAGTCGTCTGGATTTTCAGCTGTATCATTTTCTGATGTGTTCCATTGGATATCACGCCAGTTTGCAATAATATCTTCTCCATGTGGGTTTGTAAAAATAACATCCCCTTTCACATTAAACGAAATTACAGCATCCGCCATACTCCGCAATACACTTGATAAATTTTCTTTCTCATAATTTAAATCCTTGATCGTCTCTTCCAATCTTTCTCCCATTAAATTGAAGGTCTGAGCCAGCTCCCCTAATTCATCCGATGAAACAATCGGAACTCGACTTCCATATTCGCCATGTGTGATTAAATCTGCTGCTTTTTTCAGCTGCTGCAGCGGTTTTGTTATCTTAGTAATGAGGAAGAAAGCAAAAAATGTCGTCAGTAGAAAACCAATTAAGGAAACAAGTGCAAATAGTTTTTTGACATATAATTGTGTGCTTTCCACTGATTTCTGCGATTGATGGACAATAATAATGCTTTTAATCGCTAAATCCGCTGATTCCTTGTTCTGTACAGGTACTGCAATAAATAAAAAGTCACCCTTGCGATGTTCAAGTGTCTTCCCAGCAAATACAGCATCAATTTCAGCTTGGTTGAAAACCTGATCGATTAGTAAATTCGATTCTCCTCTAAGGAACAATGCCGAGTTTATCAGCAACAGTTGAGAGGCTGGATCTGGTGTTAGCAGGATTAAACCGGCATCCTGAGGGCTCAACAAATCATTCATAGTGGCGACAAATTGCGGTTCATTATGATGCTTTTGTGCTTGTGCTGCGACTTCGCCGGCAAGCTCTTTTAAGCTGGTCGATTGATCATTCGCTTTCGGAAAGCTCGTGTCAATATATTGGAATAAAAACAAGCCCAGAATGAGCAACACGACGGCAACAAGTGCAATAATGGTCATCCAAAGCTTGGCTACGATATTTTTAAAAATAGACACTATTTAGGCACCTCTAACTTATAGCCGACTCCCCACACTGTAGTAATCATGGTAGCAGCATCTGGAGAGACCTTGTTTAGCTTCTCTCTAAGCCGTTTAACGTGGGTATCTACGGTGCGTAAATCACCAAAAAATTCATAATTCCAAACATCCTTAAGCAAATCCTCACGGGAGAAAACTTTATCAGGTGAAACGGCTAAATAATGCAGGAGCTCATATTCCTTAGGGGTTAAAGCTACCTCTTGCCCGCCTGCAGTCACTCTATGTGCATCATGTTCGATTAACAAATGTGGAAAAACAATATTATTACTATGACTATCTTCTTTAGACAAATATGCTGTTGCTGAAGCTCGTCGTAAAATGGCCTTCACACGATAGATTACTTCTCGCGGACTAAACGGTTTAACTACATAATCGTCTGTTCCAGCTTCAAAGCCTTGAACGCGATTAGCTTCTTCCCCTTTGGCCGTCAGCATAATAACAGGTGTAGCCTTAGTTTGACGCAATCGTGTACAAACCTCAATACCATCCATACCAGGCAGCATGAGATCGAGCAGAATTAGATCAAAGTCTTGATCCAATGCTTTCTGCAATGCCGTTTCGCCATCCTCAGCTTCTGCAATCGTATAGCCTTCCTTTTCCAAATACATTCGCAGCAAGCGGCGAATGCGTTCTTCATCATCAACAATTAGAATATTCGCTTTCCATTCCGTCATTGTAGACCAGCTCCTCTAATCAATTATTAAACACCTGAGTAGGAATGTAAACCTGCGATAACTAAATTAACGCCAATAAGTGTGAACATAACGATAGTAAATCCAATTACAGCTAACCATGCTGACTTCTTGCCCTGCCAGCCTTTGGATAAACGTAAATGAAGGTAGAACGCATAGTAGAGCCATGTGATTAAAGCCCATACTTCCTTCGGATCCCAGCCCCAGAAACGGCCCCAAGCTTCAGCTGCCCAAATCATCGCAAATATTAAAGCACCCAATGTAAAGATCGGATATCCTATCGCAATCGCACGATAACTGATTTCATCTAAATCTTCTGGATCCATATCATTCAAAATCGGGCTAATTGCAGCACCTAATGGTTTACGTGCTATAAGCCTTAATAAACCATACAATATTAAACCGCTTATAATGGACCAAACCACCGTATTCAGTTTTTTCCCTGAATTAGCTCCCTTCATCCATGATGGAGCTTCAAGCAATGGCTTTTTAATGCCTAAAAATGGTTTCATAGTGACTAAAGTTGCTCCACTAGGTTTAAAAATAGGCGGCAGTACATACTCCACAGGTTGACTCATGGTTACTTCTGTACCGGCTTTATCTTTAGTAACTATATCCTTTGTGAAAGTGGCTTTATAATCTGCTGCAAGAAAGATAAAGATCGATGCTGCAAAACCAACAATCATTAACAGTACAAACAATACAAACTCAAGACTGCGTTGTTCTTTAACATCCTTGCGTTCTTTAGATTTAAAATTAATTGTACGCAATAAATACATTAGACCGCCAGCAAAGCCAACTGCAAAAAATGCTTCTCCTGTTGCGGCAGTAGTTACATGAATCTTTAACCAGTAACTCTGAAGTGCAGGTATTAGCGGTTGTACCTCATGCGGAAATACTAAAGCATAGGATAAAATGATAACGCCTACTGGAAGTGCGAACACCCCAATAACTAAGGAGCGGTAGATTAAAAAAATAATCACAAAAGCAGTCATAATCATCATGGCAAGAAAGGTCATGAACTCAAACATATTAGCCGTTGGAATATGTCCACCACTATACCAACGGGTAAAAAAGAACATTATATGCAACACATAACCAACAAGCGATGTTATAAAAGCAATGTTTCCCCAAAGTTTCATATGCTGCTCTGGTTTGCGTCCACGCCAATTTTTACCGAGAATCGATATTACAAATAGAGTAAAGCCAAGACAGTAAACAAATAAAGCAATAATCAAGTAATTCATACTAATCGAGCTGATGTTATCAAAAAAAGCTGTCATGCCTGCTTCCCTCCCGTTTCTAAAGCTTTAGCATCCACTTGAACGCCTAGTTTGTTTAATGCCTTTACTGCTTCTTTACGGATCCCAAACCAATTCTTATTCGTGTGGGCACCTAAGGATAGGACATCATCATCAATCCTAATCCAGATGCGGCGATGCTGCCAATAGAAGCCCATTATAAGCCCAAGCATGGCAATAGCGGCTCCAACCCAAATGTAGGGCATGGCTCGATCTACACGGATATTAAGGAAGCTCGTATAATTAGCAATTTGCACATCGTTCATCGAAGGCACGGATATTTCTAATTCTTTTCCAATAGCTCCATTAATTTCATCCTGATGATAGGTTACTTTATCAATCTGACGTGGGAAATACATGTAAACCTCACCATCAGCTGCAAGTCCTGGACCTGTTATAATAAATATAAACGCTGGAACAATCGCATCATTGGATTTCGTTTTCGGTTTCCCATCTTCCCCAAGCTCAAAATCCCGATAATAATCTCGCAGCTGGAGCTTGTACTCCCCTACTTGAAAGCTGCTCTTGGGAGTTGTCATGGAGAGATCAAAGGTACCATAAGCTTCTCCAGTTTTTTTATTACTTAATGTAGGTTTCGCGGTAAGGATACGCGGTGTTTCTTTAAAATCAAATTGAAAGGCCATAAAGCCTTTATAATTCAGCGGTTTATTTACAATTATATCTTGTCTGTGCACTTCTTTTAAAACGGGTGTTTGGGCAGGATCATCACACTTTTCTGTACACTGGTATAAAACTGCTTTTGTTTCATAAACCTTGGGTACATTGAGATCTTTAGCTTGAAATTGCTTCGTCATTTCTTCCTTGGTGTAATAATCAAGGATGAATTTCTCATTTTTAAGGTAATAGGATGTGTTTGGTATCTTAACCGTTTGTCCCTCTAGAAAGCCCATATATTGATCCATATGCCAGCCTGGAATGCTTCGCATTAGAACAGCTAATAGAAATATAATTAAACCAATATGCAGAACATAAGGTCCCCAGCGGCTAAAACGGTATTTTTCCGCCAATAGCGCAGAACCATCTGTATGTACCCGATAATTCTGTTTACGAAGCTGTTTGCCCATTTCAGCAACCCATTGCTCTGTAGATTCAACCTTTGGATCATTTTTCAAATCTAATTTAACCGTATAGGTCACCTTTTGACGAAGTATGAATTGGAGATGCTTGCGAATTTGTTGTTTATTCAAGGCACGATAAAGCGGCAATACACGGTCTAAGCTGCAGATCACCAGTGAAGTACCGATCATAAATAACAAAAGCTTAAACCACCAAGAATCATACGTGTGCGACAAACCCAGCTGATAATAAATGTTGCCTAATGTCCCATAATTCTGCTTATAGAATATGGCAGGATTCATATTGATAAATGTACTTTCTTGCGGGTAGATAGTACCCACCATAGAAGTGAGCAATGTAACAAGAATCATGTAAATCGCTATCTTTACAGAAGAGAAAAAATTCCAGACTCGATCAATCAGCATGGGGTTACTCTTCTGTGAGCGGCGTGCAACTCCGTCATAGCGCATTTCTAAGGTTTCTTCGCCGCCACCTGCTTCCTCGTATAGCGGCTTACCGCAGGATTCACACAATACAGTTCCCACATGATTCTGATGACCACATTCGCATTTCGTATTCTCAAACACTGGGTAAACCTCCTACTTTCCTAACATTGCAGAAAGCGATTGTTGAATATAATTCTCATCCATACCGCCGACATTTTTTTTGGCTATTCGCCCATTTGGCTTCACAAAAAAAGTTGTGGGATATTGAATGACCCCATAGTTTTTGCGAATCTCAAAATCTTCGTCCAAAAGTACTGGAAACGTCGTCTTAAGCGGATCCAAAAAACCGTGTACTGTGATAGGGCTTTCTCCCATATTAACAGCCAGTACAACAACATCAGATTGCTTCCATTTATCATATTGCGTCTGAATCGCTGGCATCTCTGCTTTGCAGGGAGGGCAATAAGTCCCCCAAAAATTAATGATAACTGTTTTCCCTTTATAATCAGATAACTGATGCACCTGACCATCTAAACCAAGTAATTTAAATTTGGGAGCTTTATCGCCAACCTGAGGGATGGCATTATCACTAAACAAACCATTAACAAGCGTATATGCGCCCACAAGAATAACGATTGAAAGGATAATTATTTGTAAGGTTTTTCTATTTCTCATTAGTCATTCACCTACGTAAGCCTTAGATTTAACTATCCTCATTATAACTAACTTTAATGCAAGCATTTATTACTTATTTCGAACATTGTGTGACTGGGTCGCTGAATCCATTAATCCTTGAACTTCTTTAGGTGTTAAATAACGATATTTGCCGCGTGGAACACCTGTGAGGAATAACGATCCAAAGCTAATCCGTTTTAGGCGAATGACTGGGAAATTGATTACTTCGAACATTCTTCGAACCTGTCGATTCCGTCCTTCGTAGATAGTGATTGTTACCGTTGATTCATTCTTAACCGGATTCACGTCAAAATAATCCACCTCTGCTGGGGCTGTTAAGCCGTCATCAAGCTGGACTCCACTTTTTAGTTTTTCTAATAATGAACCATGAGGCACACCTTTTACAGTTGCATGATAGGTTTTTGGTACATGATGCTTAGGATGTGTCAGCAAATGAGCGAAATCCCCGTCATTAGTCAGGATTAGCAGCCCTTCAGTATCGTAATCCAAGCGTCCTACTGGATACAGCCTTTCTTTAATGCCATGAATAAAATCCGTAACTACCTTGCGGCCTTCCGGATCCGATGCGCTTGTTATAACCCCTTTGGGCTTATTCATTAATAGATAAATTTTATTTTGTCGATTGATGGCTTTGCCATCTACTTTGATGATATCGTTGATAGGATCAACCTTTACCCCTAGCGTTTTGACGATTTCATCGTTTACTTCGACCCTGCCTGCAGTAATAATTTCTTCACATTTTCGACGTGACGCTATGCCAGCATTCGCCAAAACCTTTTGTAATCTTTCCATGTTTTCCATGTTTACCTTCACCTCAAACCTAATGATACCGATTTGGGTCATAAATCACAAGTGTCCCCTTAGACAAATACCCAATAACAGATAGCAATAGAGGCAATGAAACCAATAGCATCTGAAATTAATCCCACTTTCAAGGCATACATGGCTTTTTTAATCCCTACAGCGCCAAAATAAACGGTTAATACATATAAGGTTGTATCCGTACTTCCTTGAACTGTAGAGGCAATTCTTCCGATCAATGAATCAGGTCCAAATTGCTTGATCAAGTCTGTTGTAAACGCTAAAGATCCAGCCCCTGTAATAGGCCGTAAAAAAGCTAACGGGAGTACCTCTCCCGGAATGCCGATTCTTGCAAGAAAAGGATACATCCAGCCGGCTAATAAATCCATGGCGCCAGATGCACGAAAAACGGTGATCGCAACCATCATTCCAACTAAATGTGGCATAATTGTGATTGCGGTTTGAAATCCATCCTTTGCACCCTCTACAAAGGACTCATAGGTAGGTACTTTTTTATAGGCTGCATACAAAGGAATGAATACGATCAATAATGGAATTGCCCATGTGGAAAGCGTCGAAACGATTGCATACACGATGTACCCTCATCCTTTCTAATACGACAAGCGTTCATATCGCCTTCTATACCACCTGTCCACCAATATAGCAGCCATCGTTGAGATTATGGTCGCAAGCAGCGTGGTGCCCACGATTTCCGCTGGGTTTAAAGAATGGTAATTCATTCGTATGGCAATAAGTGTCGTAGGTATAAGTGTAATACTCGATGTATTCAAAGCTAGCAGGGTACACATCGCAGGACTTGCAACCTCTTTATTCGAGTTCAGCTTTTGCAGCTCCTGCATGGCTCTAATCCCCATTGGTGTTGCTGCATTACCCAATCCAAGAATATTAGCGCTCATATTAGACATGATATAACCAATTGCGGGATGATCTGCAGGTATGCTCGGAAATAAAAACCGCACAAAAGGATTTAATAGCTTTGCTAGCTTTTGCAATAATCCGGCATCTTCCGCAATCCGCATAATCCCTAACCAAAACACAAGAATACTTATCAAACCAAAGCAAACCGTAACCCCTGTCTTTGCCCCATCAAATACGGCTGCTGTAACCAATTCAATATTGCCTTGAATGGCAGCCACAACAAAACCGACAACTATAAAAAACAACCAAATTAAATTGACCATAAGTATCCCTCCAGAGGTTTTCTTTAGAAAACCAGCTTCGTAAGCATGGACAGGGCTTTCGCAAGAAAGCGAGCATTGTAAGCATAAGCTGTTAAAGATTAAATAAAGCATGAACAAAAAAATGCCAATTATCTACGAATGCCGCCTCAGGTGCTGCTATGCTTTGCTGAAAGCTAAAAGCCTGTGCATTCTGCTTATCTAGCAATGGACTTCCCTGTGTCACTAGAGGTACTGTTCCAATAATTTTATTCGATAGAGAAAGCTGGAGAATCCCTTTTGTTCCTAGTCGATATGAAAGTGAAGCAGGATCATTTAACTTTACGGAACGTGTTATAAGCTTCGACTGCTCTGGGGTTAACGGATAGTTGAAGGCTTGGAGCGTCGCCAATCCATTCTCAACAGGCTCACCTTTATCTACTAAGTGACCTATAGGGAAGTTCTTAAACCCATAATTCAATAAACGGCTATGATCTGCCCAGTCATCCGAATCATTAAGGGTAACTACAGCTAATTGCTGTCCGTCACGTGTAGCTGAGGAAATGAGACATCTTAAAGACAGCTTGGTATAGCCTGTTTTAACGCCATCAGAGCCAGGATATAAAGAAAGCATTTTATTCTTATTAGTCCAAATATAACCCCAGGATTCGTTGGGATTAGGCACTTTTTTTATTTTGGTTTGGACGATTTCTTGAAAAATCGGGTTTTTCAGAGCGTACGCGGTTAAAATAGCCATATCATTAGCTGTTGAGTAGTGGTCTTTAACATCCAATCCATGCGGGTTCATAAAATGAGAGTTTAACATTCCTAGCATTTCTGCCTTTTGATTCATTAAATAAACGAAGCCTTCCTCCGTACCGCCAACATGTTCCGCTATTGCTGTTGCTGCATCATTTCCTGAGCGAAGCATAAGACCAAATAGCAAATGCTGCAAACTCATTTGTTCACCTAATTTAAGATAAATCGATGACCCTTCTCTACCTGCCGCTCTTTTGCTTGTAGTTACGGAATCAGATAAATCCCCCTGCTCTATCGCAACAATAGCTGTCATAACCTTGGTTAAGCTGGCAATCCGCATCTGTTTATCCCCCAATTTGCTGTATATCACAACACCTGAGGTAACATCAATTAAAGCAGCGGCTTGCGCATGGGTTTGAATAGATTCCGTTGCAGCCCCTGCCTTTTTAAGATCAACAGAAAAGCAATTACTCATTATAATTAGTAAACAAAACAACAAAAAAGCTCTCTTCATGGTTCCCCTCCCGAATCCAACCACATATCTACTGTAAAAGCATATGCTTGTCTGATTCGAAACATGTCCCATAAAAAGAGCTTGTCTTATACTGGATTTACACTTTCAATCAATAAAGTGTGTTTTTGAGAAAGATCAATTTCATAAATTGGTTGGGCTGCTTTACCATCTGCTGTTTCAAAAATACGTACCGTCGGGCGTTGCGGATAGTTGGGATTTATTTGGGTGACTACTCCCTTTTCACCTGTGTTCAGCTTGATTGTCAGTCCAAGCGGGTAGATCGCAACATTATCACGAAACATCGCGACTTTCTTGCGGTCATAAAGCGATCCAGCGCTGCCATATAGAACCTCCATGGCCTCATGCGGCAACATCGCAGTCCGATAAGGACGATGATTCGTCATGGCATCATAGCTGTCGGCAATCGCAATCCATTTAGCAAAATCATGGATCTCTTCGCCTTTAATTCCTCGTGGGTAGCCTGATCCATCAATACGTTCATGATGCTGGAAAGCGCAATGTGCGGCTAATAGCGGGATATTGGGTTCATCCTTAAGCAATTGGTAGCCTACCACGGTATGCTTCTGCATTTCCTTATATTCTTCAGGAGTAAAAGCCCGGTTCAGCGTAAGCAGCTCACTTGGGACTTTTGTTTTGCCAATATCGTGCAGAATCGAGCCTAATCCCAAAGCAAACAAATCATTTCGTGAGTATCCGTGCGTAATTCCTAGTGAAATACAAATGATAGCAACATTCAGAGAGTGGTTATAAATATAGTTATTCATAACATTAATATCAGTCAGCATAATCAAAGCTTCTTTGTGATCACTTAATTCATCGATAATATTCTGCAAAACATTATTAAATGACTTACCTAAAGTTGGATTCTTAACTGCTCTTTTGCTGGCAGCTTGATCCATTAACGAGCGAAAATTATTGCGTATTTCTGTAATTGCCTTAAATCGTGTTTGCTCACTGAGTGGTGATTTAATCTCCACATCATCTGTGTTGGGATCTTGAATATATAGATAATCAATGCCCAATTGAAGTAATCGATTAATCAAATGATCGGTCAAAGACACATTGATCCCGAGAAGAATAATTCCCTCTTCGTTATATATCCCTTTTCCCAAGCGCATTCCAGCTTGGCATTGTTTGGTCGGAAGTAAACGCATACATAACCCCGCAGTTTCATTTTGTTAACTTTACTATAAAAGATAGTTTCAAAAAGTGCAATCAAAAGAATCAGAAATTAACACAAAAAAGAGGCTTCATCCAGTTTTTCACACTTTCTGATAGCCTCTTCCTATAAAATTAACTAATTATTGACTCTGCCCTGTCGTATTTTTGTAATCTTTTGAGGATGAATCAGTGAAAGCTGCATTAGCTCCTAGACCTGCATTATTGTTTTTGTTGCCTTTAAGCATGCTTTGAATTTTATCAAAAACCTGTGGAGCGGAATCGATTAATCGCTCATAAAGATGGGTTTGATTATCCAAAGGAACCACCTTTACTCCAGCTGAGTTTACCACCAGAAAAGCAATAGGAGTTATCGAAACGCCACCTCCACTACCGCCACCAAAAGGTAAAGAAACCGAAGCGTTATTAGCATCATTTTTACTGCTTGGGTCATGCTCTGATTCACCTAAAAATTCACTGCCGCCAGCAGCAAAGCCGAATCCGACTTTTGAGATCGGTAAAATCACACTGCCATCTGGCGTTTGCACAGGATCACCAACGATTGTGTTGACATCAACCATTTCTTTAATATTTTCCATTGCCGTTTTCATTAGACCTTGAATGGGATGTTCTGTCATTAAAAAGCCTCCTTTTTAGGATTAGATTATGTTTTCTCAGCAAGCTTAACATACCCTAAAAAGGGTGGAGCTATGTAAATTTGATTTGGTAAACAGACTGCTTATCTTCAATACCTCGCAATAATGCTTCAAATTTATACGGCGTAATGTTATTTTCCTCCAGGAGTTGAACTACCTGCGGACTCTCCATGCAGCTATCACTTAGTATGATATCGTTCCCTTTACTAAGCCCTTGTACCCTTGCGGCAATGTTAACGTTTCTGCCAAAAAAATCAATTCGATTATTGGATGTTACAGCAATAGTTGCTCCTTGATGAATTCCAATTTTTATAACCAAATCAAGATCTTCTTCTCTATTCATTGAATTGTTGAATTGGCTAATATGTGTTTGGATATCCAATGCCGCCTTTACTCCATCCACAGGTTTTTCGAACACAGCCATGACCGCATCTCCGATCGTTTTTACAATGGTTCCCCTATTCTTATAAATCCACTCTTCCAAGAAATCAAAATGCTTGCGAACTTGTCCATAAGCATGAGCATCGCCTACATTCTCATAAAACGATGTAGAACCTTGCAAATCACTAAACAGAATCGTCAGGTTCTCAATACTCACTTCATGTCCAGGTGCCAAAACCTCGGATGAGAACATACGGCGGAATTCAAACATAGAACTCACTTTGGCCGCTGTTACTACAATATCATCCCAATCCACCTTCTCAAATACAACTATAATGTCATTTTCAGTATGATTATGTATGGTAATCTTATGCTGATCCTTCGTAAAGTAAATTTCTGACTCTGACCAACCTGCAGTATCATAGTTTAGACTATTTTTTCCATTCATTGGAGTTTTTTCATTATTTTGGATAAATGCTACTGATTTGTTGGCTTGAAGCACACGAATTCTGAAATTCTCCACACCATCAGGAAAAGTCAAATCGACTGGAATACCCGTTCTTATAAAAGCTTGACTATAAATATGCGGAGTAATTTGTGGACCTCCCACACAGAATACCATCTTGTATGCTTTACGAATTATTGGATGTACGGAAAAACAAAGCTCCATGTATTTATCGAGTGAGGTTTCATAATTAACTCCGCAAAAATCACAATGATACTGGTCAGCAATATCTCCTAATGTATCTGAAGTCGATTTAGAAACACGGCAATTGGGACAAATTAAGTGCCATTTTAGATTGAAAATACCAACCTTAGTGCAATAAAGGAAAAACTTTAAGATTTCTTCGCGGTCGAAATGCCAAAGATCTGCCCAATGATAAGGGCGCATATCCGTAACCTCATCATCACCCTGCTGCAAAATATGATCACGAAATAATGGAATAAACGATAAATTAGCATCTGTTCGTTTGAGCTCGTCGAAGAGTCGATCTAATTCTATAGTATTAATCTCAAATGTCGGTTTAAGCTGTGGTACCGCATGGATTTTGCCTTCTGTCTTCAATCTCAGATATTCCAATGTGAAATCAAACATTTTTTTAATCGATTTATCAACTGTAGGAGGAATTAATAAATCACCAATCCAATTAGCCGACAATACATGAGCACCTAGTACAAGGCGTGTCCCTAAGGTGCCATCGTCCATTACAGCGTCATAAACCTCAACAAGTGTCAGAAACGATTTCATTGGGCCATTATCATACTCACGCAGATTATTATAGTAATTTCCTTTGTTCCATTGGAAAGGATATTCTTTCCACTTCAACTGATAAGATCCAATAATTTTAGTGAATGTTTGGCGGTAAACCCCTGACTTGGAAGGAAATATACCCGCATATTCCACTTTAAACAAGCCAAGCACACAGTTCAAATGGTTCGTATCGGCTAGAATATTCCAGACTTCTTCTCTCGGTATGGGCAATATTCTTTCTTGGCTGAATTTCTTTAAAACGCGCATCAAAGAATCCTCCTCGCAGTATTTGTCTATTATACGACAAATATTGCGATTTGGATTCCTTTTTAGCGAAACATGCCCCAAAGCTTGATTAGATGAAAGGTATTGTTTGGATCAATTTTTTGAGCAATAACAAAAGCAACAATATTGTTCGACATTCGTTCCGTCAGCTTTTCTCCTAAAACCTTAGCCACCTGATCCAATAAGCGATTTAATTTAACTGAGTCCTGCAAATCGGCTTTGCTGACTCCGTTTAAGATCATTTTCACACGCTGATTTAATTGCGGGTTTTTCATTTTTATTTTGATGCGTTCTACAAAGGTTCGATCGATTCCATAATCTGCATAGCCCACCACATACACCTCCACTTGATAGCTCTGGTAAGTATATGAGGCATGACTTGTACATATTGACTGAAAAATCGAGAGTATTAATTAATAAGGGCTTCAATGCGTGATACTAGTCAATCAAACCCTCACCAAATATTTGCTCGCGCTGGAGGAATTGACGGAAAGCAAGGTATTCCAGCCCGGTCCAAAAATCCGTTCGCATGAGCAGTTCAGCTACATCATCACGAGCAAGCTCTAATACTTCAAAATCACTAACTAGATCTGCCAAACGAAACTCAGGAAGACCACTTTGTTTAGTGCCAAAGTAATCCCCTGGACCCCTAAGCTCTAAATCGCGCCTTGCTATCTCAAAGCCGTCATTCGTTTCTGTCATTACCTTTAGTCGCTCTTTACTAACTTCACTTTTAGCTTCTGCAATTAAGATACAGTAGGAAGCATGCTCCCCCCGACCTACACGGCCACGTAATTGATGCAGCTGAGATAAACCGAAGCGCTGTGCGTCATAAACCACCATTATTGTGGCGTTTGGCACATCGACTCCAACCTCAATAACCGTCGTAGACACCAACACCTGTATCTTATTCTCACTAAACTCACGCATAACATGATCTTTTTCAACAGTTGGCAGACGCCCATGCAATAGACCAACACGAAAATCCGGAAAATGCTGTGTTAGCTGAGCATGAAGATCCATTGCATTCTGAACATCTACCTTTTCTGACTCTTCAATCAGTGGGCATATGAGATAAGCTTGTCTGCCTGCCAGCACTTCACGGCTAATAAAACCTAGAACTCGTTCTAGCATGTTATGGTTAACGGAGTAGGTGCGAATTGGCTTTCTGCCTTTGGGCAACTCTCGCAAGGAGGATACATCCATATCCCCATAAGCCGTAATCGCAAGTGTACGTGGTATAGGCGTCGCTGTCATCGTGAGGACATCAGGATGCAGACCTTTTCGCCGTAGGATACTTCTTTGTTGTACTCCAAATCGATGCTGCTCATCAATGACAACCAATCCTAAATTGTGAAAATAAACATCCTCCTGAATCAGAGCATGTGTCCCGATAAGTATTTGCAATTCTCCTGTTTGTAAAGAGCTTATGATCCCTCTTCGTATTCTTTCAGTTAAACTTCCTGTTAATAATCCTACACTTATTCCATATGGCTCAAATAAACGTGTTAAGGAACGATAATGCTGCTCAGCCAATATTTCCGTTGGCACCATTAAGGCACCTTGTGCACCAGTGCGGATAACAGCAAACAAAGCTACAGCGGCAACTATCGTCTTACCAGACCCCACATCACCCTGAAGTAAACGGTTCATGCTATAAGGCTGCTGCAGATCATGCATAATTTCGCCAATAACATGCTTCTGAGAATCTGTGAGTACAAAAGGCAATGCTCTTACGAAAGCACGAACAGCCGGTAAATCCACAGCAAATGCAGACCCTTCTGCTTTACTGCGCGATAATGCCCGGTAGGCTTGGATTTTGAGCTGGAAAAAGAAGAACTCTTCGTAAACAACACGAGCGCGCGCGTGTTTCCCCTCTGTTATATCCACTGGATGATGAATATGATAAATCGCTTGTTTACGTGGTAAAAAGTTATGCTTCAGTTTTAAATCCTGAGGTAAATTCTCCTCAATCATCTCGCCGAATTGCGAAAAGGCTTGCATCATGGTTTTACGCATCCATTGCTGTGTGATGGGTCCTGCAACGGAGTATACAGGCTGCAGTGTACCTATACGTGTAGTTCCTTGTCCAGGGAACTCCGACTCCGAAACGGAAAGATGACGTCGGCCTTGGTCCCACTTTCCAGTTAGTATAATTTCTTGGCCAAGCTTAAGCTTATCTTTTAGAAAATGACGATTAAACCATACAGCCGTGACAAAAAAATTCTCGACAACCACTTTACAGGTTAGTCTCGATTTGGTTTTCCCATACATTTGCAGCAGAGGTTCACTATAAATGGTGCCTTGGACTGTAATTTTCTCGCCGTTCTTCACTTCCGTTAAATCACGAAGCTGATAATCCTCATAACGAAATGGATAATATTCAATGAGCTGCGCTACGGTTTGAATGCCAATCAGCAGCAGCTCCTCTGTTTTTTGTGTACCGACTCCGCGAACATTTTTCACGGGAATTGTATATAAATCCATCTATTCCACCGGAAACATGAAAACAGCCACAGTTCCGGGCCCTACATGAGCTCCGATAACGG
Source organism: Paenibacillus psychroresistens (assembly GCF_009728935.1). Taxonomy (GTDB): domain Bacteria; phylum Bacillota; class Bacilli; order Paenibacillales; family NBRC-103111; genus Paenibacillus_AC; species Paenibacillus_AC psychroresistens. The sequence goes on from NZ_CP034235.1 coordinate 4,328,649, forward strand.
GTCCGAGTGTCGTAAAGGATAGTGTAGTCAGCTGGAAACTCGCCTTCACTAGCTCACCAAGCTGCTCCGCTGCCTCAGGTGTATTAGAATGTGCAATCATGACATTAACCTTGGATGAAGCCATTTCACTAAGCTTGAATAGCTCAATGATTCGTTGAACCGCTGCCTTTTGACCTCTAACTTTTTCTACTGAAACCGCTTCTCCCTCTTCGACGCTTAGAATTGGTTTTATTTTTAATAGAGAACCTAGAAGCGCGGCTACCTTGCCAATACGCCCGCCTTTTTGTAAATATTCTAATGTGTCTACAAGAAAATACAGCTTAGATTGATCCATTAGTTTCTGGATGAGTATCAGAATTGCTTCCTTACTCTTGCCTTGCCCGGCAGCAACAGCCGCAGCAACAACAATCCCTCCAAACCCGTAGGAAGCTGTGCGAGAGTCAATTGTTGTAATATCTGCTTTCTCCTTAAGCAGCGATTTAGCTAATACTGCCGATTGGTAGGTTCCGCTGAGCTCGGAGGAAATGTGGATCGAGATGATCTGCACATCAGGCTCTTCGTTCAGCCGTTTATAAATTTCCAAAAAATCTACGGGAGACGGTTGCGAGGTTGTTGGCATTACTGGAGATTGTTTCAATAGCTCATAAAATTGCTCTGCTTGCAGAGAAACGCCATCTCTATAAGTATCATTGCCAAAATGCACCTTTAAAGGAACCACTTCAATACCCAGAGAAAGACAAACCTCGCGTGGGATATCTGCCGTACTGTCTGTAACTAGTCTAACTATTCCCATTCTTTATGCCTCCTGAGCTTGTTAAATCATTCAACTGAAATTATATATGAATATACAGGCTGACCACCGGAATGAACTTCAATATCAACCTCTGGATAGTTTGCTTTAATAAAGGCTTGTAGAGCATGCGTTACGTCTTCTAGAGCATCTTGTCCAGTAAGGATAGTAAGTATTTCACCTTGGTTCATGAGCATTCGCGTGATTAACTCTTGGCATGTGATTAGTAAATCAGCGTTAGCAATAATGATTTGATTATCTAACATCCCGAGGAAATCGGCTTTTTTAATCGATATCTGATCCATCTCCGTATCACGAACTGCATAAGTAATTTGTCCGGATTGAACATGATTTAGAGCAGCTAGCATCCCATCTGTATTGGCTAATTGCGGTTTGTCGTAATTAAATGCAATCATCGCAGCCATTCCTTGGGGGATTGTCTTAGTTGGGATTACTATAATTTGTTGGCCCTCCAATAATTCCTTAGCTTGCTGGGCAGCTAAGATAATATTCGAATTGTTCGGTAAGACATAAATCGTTTTTGCGGCAATTTGTTGAATAGCCTGCACAATGTCTTCTGTACTTGGATTCATAGTCTGGCCGCCGGCAAGGACAATATCTGCACCTAAGCTGCTAAAAATCGCCGAAATTCCTTCACCTGCACCAATGGCAACAATGCCATATTCTTTTAAAACTGCGGATACTTGAACTTCATTAAATTCCGACATAAGAATATGAGAATGCTGCTCTCGCATATTCTCAATCTTGATTTTGATTAATTCACCATATTTCATTGCATAGTCCATAACTTGCCCTGGATATTCTGCATGGATATGTACCTTAACTAATTCATCATCGGCAACAACTAATAATGAATCGCCAAATTGAGCAAGATCTTGGCGAAACAGTGATTCTTGGAATAGAGTCTTTTGTGGTTGTTTTGGATCTAATTTCACCAAAAACTCCGTACAATAGCCATGCTCAATGGAGTCCGTAGCTAAATGGGCTTGCGCGCTCTTTATTGGCATTGGAGCAATAATAGGTGAATTAAAATCTGCCTTTACTCCTAGAAGAACTTCCATGAAACCTTCATATATATAAATTAAACCTTGGCCACCTGCATCCACTACACCGACTTTTTTCAATATCGGAAGCAGCTCAGGAGTCCTAGCTAAGGCTTGACTGCCTTGCAGCAATGTATCCTGCATCACTTGTTCTATGTTATCCACTCGCCGAGATGACGTCAATGCCCCTTTAGCGGCTTCTTTAGCCACTGTAAGAATAGTTCCTTCAACGGGTTTAATTACTGCCTTATAGGCCATCTCTACCCCTTGTTGGAGTGCTACAGCAAATTGCGGGGCATTAATTTCTTCGAAGTCATGCACAGCCTTAGCAAATCCACGAAATAACTGAGATAGAATAACACCTGAATTCCCTCTCGCGCCTAACAGCAAGCCTTTGGCAAGGGTTTCTGCCGCTTGTCCTATGTGCAAGCTCTTCTTACTGCTTAATTCCTCTAATCCGGAGGCAAAGGTAAGATTCATATTCGTCCCTGTATCCCCATCAGGCACGGGAAATACGTTAAGACCGTTTACATACTCCATATTTTCTTGCAATTTTTGGGCTCCGGAGGCAATCATTTGATAGAAGTCAGAACCATCCAGTTTAATAAAGCGCTTTCGCAAATTGATTTCCCCTTTCCCTTAAAGCATGACTCGCACACCTTGAACAATAATATGTATATGCCTAACATTTAACCCAATAATTTCATTCAAAACATACTTCACCCTGTTTTGTACATTTAGGGCAACTTCTGATATTCGGGTACCGTAGCTCACAATAATATATAAATCAATGTGCACCTCGTTTTGTACTAACCGCACATCTACTCCGCGACTTAAGTTTTCTTTTCCCAATAATTCGGCAATTCCATCCTTTAGCTGCTTTCTCGATGCCATTCCAACCAAACCGTAACATTCCAATGCTGATGAACCTGCAATTACAGAGATGACCTCGTTGCTAATATGGATTTTTCCCCATTCACTCACCATCTGATAGGACATCCTTTTTAACCTCCATCCATGTAGAGCTTTAGGACTACAACCCATTGTACTATATTCAATTCTAGAAATAAATGCAATTTTGGTTTTTCTTTGGGTTGACTCAGCTTCTTTTACTATGATATTATATTCTAGTATGTTTTGCGAGCGCTAATTATCTAAGTTTTTCTCCGAAAGCTTACAGAGGGGGTGTCATATATGTCACGCAAATGTTATATTACAGGTAAATCACCAAAATCGGGAAATAACGTTTCACATGCTAATAATAAAAACAAACGTACTTGGGGTATCAATGTACAAAAGGTTCGCATTCTTGTAGATGGTAAAATTAAACGTGTTTACGTTAGTACGCGTGCTTTAAAATCCGGGAAACTAACTCGTGTATAATTAATTTGCACGCAAAAAGCACCTCATTGTAGGTGCTTTTTTTCATTTCTATAAAAGGCGGTTTGCATGCACCTATCCCCCGTTTCACCCTTAGTTTTTACTAAAGGTGTTGAGAACTGCTTTCACAACGCCGCCCAAAATTTTTGGGAGCTTAATGGTGTAAAATTTCATCTCTACCCCTCCTTCATATCGACATCCGCCATGGCTTCTGCTTTAATGGATACTCCTAGTATATTCATCTAGTCTCACTACGTGCATGGACAAGGATAAACCTCAGTCAAGGCCGCCAATCGAAATTGAGTTTAACTGTTTAAACAAAAAGGCTACAGAAGCAGTCCGCCCCTGTAACCCATTGTATGATTTCATATTTTCTTTTATGCTTTTATTGTTTGTGCAGCTGCACGAATCTTATCCATCGAAAGCTTTCGATTTTCCTGGCCAAATACAGCTTGGCCGGCAACTAATACATTTGCCCCTGCCTCAACTACTAGAGGAGCTGTCTTCTCATTAATTCCACCGTCCACTTCCAGGTGAACATGAGTCAGTCCACGTTCGTTCAACATCTCTCTAAGCCGCTTTATTTTGGACAGCATTTCAGGTATAAACGCCTGCCCGCCAAAACCCGGATTTACCGTCATGATTAAGATTAAGTCTACTTGTGATAAAACAAGCTCAATGGCAGACAACGGGGTAGCCGGATTTAATACTACACCCGCTTTCACACCATGTTCACGGATCAAACTTAGTGAACGGTGCAAATGAACGCAAGCCTCTGCATGAATACTAATATAATCGGCCCCAGCTTCTGCGAAAGCAGGTATATAGGAATCCGGCTGCTCGATCATTAAATGCACATCCAAAGGAAGCTTAGTAAGCGGTCTAATGCTTGCAACCACTAGTGGACCAATTGTGATATTCGGCACAAAATGGCCGTCCATTACATCAACATGCAGCCAATTGGCTCCTCCAGCTTCTACTTCCTTGATTTCTGAACCTAACTTAGAAAAATCCGCAGACAAGATTGAAGGTGCTATATATAGATTACTCATATTAATACCTCCGTTTACGCTCTTTAATTTCAACGAGAAATTGAATGTAATGCTCATACCGAGAAGCTGCGATTGTGCCTAGAGCAAGTGCATCCTTAACACGGCAGTCTGGTTCATTCTGATGCAAGCATCCACGAAATTTACAGCCTTCCGACAATGCTTGAAATTCAATGAAGCAAGAGCTTAACTCTTCAGCTTCCAATTGTAAGAAATCCAATTGACTGAATCCCGGTGTATCTGCGACCCAGCCTCCATTACCTAGAGGAATCAGTTCCACATGACGAGTAGTATGTTTTCCCCTGCCTAGCTTATGACTAATGATATTGGTCTCTAATTGCAAGCTTGGCATCATTGCATTCAATAGGGAGGATTTCCCCACTCCAGATTGTCCTGAGAATACGCTAATAACCCCTTGCAAGCGATCCAGCACCGCTTCAATGCCTTCTTGCTTCAATGCACTAGTTGTCAGAACGTTATAGCCCATGGACTTGTACAATTGATATACCTTCGATGTTTCGGAAACGAATTCTGCAGAGCTATCTTCCGCCGACATTATTAAATCCTGTTTAGTAAAGCAAATTAATGTTTCAAGCCCTGCATGCTCAATATGCACCAAAAACTTATCCAAAAGCTGGAGATTAAGTGCTGGCTCATTGAGTGAGAATACAAGTACAGCTAAGGAAACATTGGCAATTGGCGGCCGAATTAGCTCAGTCGATCGAGGCATAATCTCATCAACCATACCTTCACCGTTCTCGGTTAATTCATAAATAACACGATCTCCAACTAACGGAGATGTTTTGTTCTTTCGCAATATCCCTCTTCCACGACATTGAATGAGATTGTGATCTTTACCTATCTCGGCCTGTGATTCGCCTCTTTGAACTAAATTCTCAGGCAGCACATAATAATAGCCACTTAGCGCTTTCACAATCATTCCCTGAGCCATTTATTAGCCTCCCGCTGAAATGACAGGTATTGGTGTTGGACTTGGATCAGCTGAAGCAGCCGGATCTCCAGGAATAGGAGTTGGTGATGGTGATTGGCCATCGATTGTTGGTGCAGGTGACGCCGTTGGTGTTGGTAATGTCGTATAATCTAAATAACTCTGGTAAGTGTAATTTTGGGTGTCATATAAAGCATTATCACGATAGATATTGACTACCGCTTTAGTATCCTTAGTCACGGTTACTTTAATATTCTCAATCTGCGTTTCAGAAACATCAATTGTTTTTAAATCAACATTATCATTTCTAGCATCAGTCAGATTGATTCGGAAAGTGGAGGACGTTCCTTCTTTAGCAGGCTTTAAAGTAACCGAGGTAGTCATATCGCCGGCATCCGCTGGATCACCCGTACTTATCCAAATAACAATTTTATCCATTCCAGGATCGATATCTTCTCCGGGTTTTAATGGAAATTGATCAAAAATCTTATCCTTAGGCTGTTGAAAGCTTGGTTTGTAAATAACACCTACTTTTTCACGCTTATCCAGAGAAAGGCTTTGTAGTGCAAGTATATTGATCGCTTCTTGTTTGGTTTTCCCCGTCAAATCTGGCATTGCGATCTTTTCACTGCCTTGACTTACAGTAAATTTGTAAACGACTTTTTTTGGATCAAATTCATCCCCCTCTGGAGGGTCTTGATTCACAATCGTATCTTTCTCTTCTGTTAAGAATTGTAGATCTGTAATAATTTGAGTTTCTGGATCAAGTCCCAAGTCAGTTAATTCAGCAACAACCTCTGAAATTTTTCTGCCTTTGTAATTCTCAACTTTAGCCTTTTCAATTCCACTGCTAATAAATAGCGTAATATTAGCGCCTTCTTTAACTTTCATGCCTTTTGGATCTTGGTTAATTATAGTATCTAGAGGTATTTCAGTACTCGCTTGTAATTTCTCGATCGGCTTAAATCCAGCCTTGGTAAGCATGTCTTCCGCATCGACCTTTAACATTCCTATTACATTAGGGACATCAACATCCTTGGGAGCTCCACTATCCTTAATCATTGGCAAAACGACGTACCATAATACACCTATGGTTACCAGAAAAATAATAAACCAAACCAATGGCCCAATCCAATAATTTTTTTTGTTAGCTTCCTCTACGGCATCCGCAATAGGTGTATAGTTTGTGCTGGCATTTTTGGCCGTATTCGGATTGCTGCTAACGCGAATGGCAGGAATGACTCTAGTCTTCTCATCATCATGCTCATCGAGATTTAGAAATACAACTTTAGCTTCATTACGTCTTAAAACGGTTAAACAAGTTTCCAAATCAATCAGCATTTCTTTAGCGGACTGATAGCGCTCTTGTTCATTCTTGCGGACGGCTTTAAGGATAATATTCTCTACACTTTGTGGAATTAACGCATTAACTTTACGAGGGTCTACAATCGACTCTTGCAGATGCTTAAGTGCAACACTAATCGGACTATCTCCAATAAAAGGAAGCTTAGCCGTTAACATTTGATAGAGCACTATCCCTAATGAGTAGAGATCTGATTTAGCACCAGTCGTGGTGCCCTTAGCATGCTCTGGTGAAAAATAATGAACAGAACCAACAACAGAGCCAGTCTGAGTAATGGAGGATGAACTAGTAGCCCGAGCAATACCAAAATCAGTTACTTTCACTCTGCCATTCTTGCCAATTAGAATATTATGCGGTTTAATATCTCGATGTATGATTTGATTCACATGAGCATGGTCAAGCGCATCACAAATTTGGCTTGCAAAATGAACAGCCTCTTCTACCTGCAAGGGTGCTCTTTCTTTAATCACATCATTTAAAGTAACACCTTCTACATATTCCATTACGATATAATGGACTTCAAGCTCTTGTCCCACATCATAGATGCTGACAATATTAGGGTGGGAAAGCGATGCTGCAGATTGAGCTTCACGGCGAAATCTACGAATAAATTCCTCATCGTTTACATACTGCTGTCTGAGAACTTTAACAGCTACGTATCGATTTAATAGAATGTCATGTGCTTTATATACAAGCGCCATCCCGCCGCCGCCGATGCGACCTAAAATCTCGTATCTACCACCTAGCTGCCGACCTATCACGAATGATCACCCCTCAATATCGGTTCGTTCCCAAGCAAAATAACGGAAATATTATCGTCTCCGCCAGCCCCTAAAGCTTCTTTTACAAGCTGGTCTGCTTTCCAGTTTAAATCTTCTTCCTTATGTAAAATAGTAAATATTTCATGACTGTCCAACTGCCCGCTTAACCCATCACTGCACATCAGAACAATATCATTCTGCTGCCATTCATAGTGGCCAACCTCAGCCTCAACAAAAGCATCTGTCCCAAGTGCTCGAGTTAATACATTTCTTCGTGGATGATGATCAGCTTCTTCTGCAGTAATTTGTCCACTTTTTAACAGCTCGGTTACCAAGGAATGGTCCTCTGTCAGCTGTGTCATATTATCCGTAGTTATAAGATAAGCACGACTGTCGCCAATATGTCCGATAGCCAGAAACTGCTCATTAGCCAAAATCGCCACTACTGTAGTGCCCATCCCATGATATTGCTCTCTGCTCTGGGCAAATTCATAGATGGTTCGATTTGCTAACACAATAGCACTCTGCAAAGCGGCTTTGCACATATCGATAGACATGTCCTTTTCAAGCGTCTGCAGCTGATTTTGAATCACTTCGATAGCCATTTGACTTGCGATATCACCAGCCTGATGTCCACCCATACCATCAGCAACAATCGCTAACACAAAGCCATTTAATTCCATTTGGACTACCGAGCGATCTTCGTTTACTAAACGAATTCGCCCAATGTCCGTTTTATTGGCTACTTTCACTTAAATTCACCTCGCACTTGACTCCATATGTTGTGCACGCAATTGACCGCATGCAGCGGCTATGTCACTACCATGTTCTCTACGAATCGTTGCATTAACTTTATTCCGTTCAAGAATACGTTGAAACGTAAAAATATCATCGCGTGGCGTACGTTTAAAATCACGTTCAGCTACAAAGTTTACTGGAATTAGATTCACATAGCTTAACGGCATTTCTTTCAAAACCTGAGCAAGCTCTTCCGCATGCTCGGGTTGATCGTTGACTCCGCCCATCAAAGCATATTCAAAAGTAAGGCGTCTTCCTGTCTTTTCGATGTAATATTTGCAAGCTTCAATTAAATCGGCAAACGGAAATCTGCGGTTTACTGGCATTAGCTTCGAACGCAATGCATCATTAGGAGCATGAATCGAAATAGCCAGGTTAACTTGTGTATTCTCATCTGCAAAACGATAAATATTCGGAACTATCCCGCTTGTGGAAACGGTGATATGGCGTTGGCCTATATTCAATCCCTTTTCATGGACCATAACCTTCAAGAATTTCATCATTGCATCGTAATTCTCAAACGGCTCGCCAATACCCATAATAACAATACTGCTGACTCTCTCTTCTGTAACGTCCATCAATTTTTGTGCTTTCACCACTTGTGAAATAATTTCACCCGAGGTTAAATCACGCTTCAGTCCGCCTAAGGTAGAAGCACAAAAAGTGCAGCCTACTCTACAGCCTACTTGAGTCGTTACACAAACACTGTTTCCATAGCTATGCTTCATAATTACCGTCTCAATGGCATTCTTGTCATATAGCTCAAACAAGAATTTAACTGTGCCATCTTTAGACTCATGACGTGCAATTTCATGTAGCGTAACAAATTGGAATTGATCCGCTAGCTTTTCTCGCAAGGATTTGGACAAATTGCTCATATCTTCAAAGTTATCCACGCGTTTAACATAAAGCCAATCAAAGATCTGACCAGCTCTAAAAGCGGATTCCCCGTTGTCTATCACCCATTGCTGCCATTGTTCAAACGTTAAATCATAAATAAATGGTTTCATCTGCTCACAACCTGCTTTTTTACTTTATATTGTTGCTTAACCTGTCTAGTTTATCACAAAAGTGATAAATAAATAAGCTCCACTCATTTTAGGGAAAATTTATGCTTGTTTCTTGCGCATCCGAGCGATGAAAAACCCATCTGAATTATATTGATGCGGAAGAATTTGCAGCATTCCTATTGTAGCCGAATCGGCACTAATCTCCGCTAATTGATCATTAGGAAAAGCTTCTAATGAAAACTGCGGCTGCAGCTCGATAAACTGTTTAACCATCCCTTGATTCTCGGTGTATTCCATTGTGCATGTACTATAGACCAGAATACCACCTGGCTTTAGTAAGCTGTGAACCGCATTTAATAGACTGCGCTGAATGATACAAATTGCCGCTATTTCTTGCTCCTGCTTCGCCCATTTAAGATCAGGCTTACGGCGGATCACCCCTAACCCCGAGCATGGCGCATCCAGCAATATACAATCAAAGGATTCTGCTTCATAATGCTTGGATAAATCAATCGCATCACTAAACACAGTTTCAATCGACTTCAACTGCAAACGATTAGCTTGTTCACGGATTAAGGCGATTTTATGCTCATGTATGTCACAGGCGACAATACTTCCTGTATCTTTCATCTTCTCGGCTAGATGCGTTGTTTTACCGCCAGGAGCTGCACAGCAATCCAAAACTCGCATACCGGGCTGTGGATTCACCGCTTCAGCAACCAACATCGAGCTTTCATCCTGAACCGTGATGCTTCCTTCACCAAACCAGCGAGTAAACGCTAAATTACCAGCGTGCTCCATAATAATTCCGTCTGGTGCAAGCTTTGATGCTCTTGCTTCTATACCTTCTAGCTGCATAGCTGCAAGCATTTCAGCTGGGGTAAATTTCAAAGTATTAACACGAGCACTTGTTGAAGGTGATGAGTTGTTAGCTGCGCAAATGAGTTCCGTAGTTGGCTCACCAAATTGTTTAATCCAACGTGCTACCATCCACTTCGGATGTGAATATTGCAAAGAAATACGCCCAGCAGGTGGAAGGTCGGTTGGGAGCTTTAATTGATCTTTTTGGCGAATGACATTACGCAGAACACCATTTACCATGCCCGAAATCCCTTGATGCCCCTTGATCTTAGCTATATTCACAGCCTCGTTAACAATGGCATGATCGGGTATCCGTTCCAAATAAACAACCTGGTAAAGGCTTAAACGCAGCAAGCTGCGAACCCAAGGCTCCAGCTTCTTAAGCCCTTTTGCAACAAAAGAATTCAGATAATAATCAATTGTATTTAAATGCTGGATCGTTCCATATACAATTTCAGTAACCAAGCCCGCATCAGCTCGTTCAAGCGGATGCTTCTGCAGCATTTGATTCAATAACAAATTACTGTAAGACTTGTCCTGCTCCACTCGTGTCAGAATTTCTAAAGCCATTTCCCGAGCAGACATGGGGCGCTTCTTATTTATTGGCGACTTGTTGTTCAATTCGAATCCCCTTTCTCTAAAGGCAATCCAAGAATTGTACCTGCTTGCATACTTGCTCCAAGTCTAAACTGGGCAGCGTCCATTGCTTTTTTGCCAGACGGTTGAATCTCGGTTAACCATAAGGTACCTTCACCAGTCGTAATCTCAATACCATCTTCAGTCACCTGTAAGACAGTGCCTGGAGTTGCTGTAGGGAAGCTTGCTGCAGCACTTTCATGTTTCAAAGGTTGCTTGCGGCTAGCCCAGATTTTGAAATTCTCTCCGTTCCATAATGTGCATGCTCCCGGCCATGGGCTGAGACCGCGAATTTGATTGAATAATTCTGCAGCTGCACGACTCCAATTGATCTGCTCATCCTCACGTGAAATATTCGGCGCTAATGTCGCTTGACTGTTGTCTTGAGGAATGGCTTGTATATGTCCAGCCAGCAACTCAGGCAGTGTAGAGCGCAAAAGCTCTTTTCCAGCTTGGCTTAGCTTTAAGAACATGGTGCCTGTATTATCTGCTTCTGTAATGATAACCTCGGATTTGCGGATCATATCCCCTGTGTCCAAGCCTGCAGCCATATACATTAAGGTAACACCCGTTACAGGATCACCATTCATAATAGCCCGTTGAATTGGTGCCCCGCCCCGATAGTTAGGCAGCAAGGAACCGTGGACATTCAAACAACCATACTGAGGCAATTCAAGGATAGACTTAGGTAGAATCTGACCATAAGCCGCTGTTACGATTAAATCAGGCTGCAAAGCGCTGATTTGTGCCACCGCATCAGGATGCCGCAGCTTTTCAGGTTGAATCACAGGGATAAGCTGCCTCAGGGCTTCTTCTTTAACAGGAGAAGGTGTCATAATTCGTTTTCTACCTTTTGGACGATCAGGCTGCGTCACAACGGCGAGAATAGGATAACCTTCTTCGACTAACATTTGTAGAATGGGTACGGCAAAATCAGGTGTACCCATGAATATAAGCTTTGGTTTTGTCATTCCTCTTCTTCATCTTCTTTCGGTGTACGGTAAACTTTCTCTGCTAAATCTGTATAGAGCACTCCGTTTAAGTGATCGACCTCATGGAGAATACAACGCGCCAATAAATCACTGCCTTCTATAATCCGTTCTTTGCCTTCGCGGTCCAAGCCTTTAACTGTTACCGTTAAAGCTCTTAGAACGTCTCCTGTTAAACCAGGAATACTCAAGCAGCCTTCAGGTCCAAACTGCTCGCCTACTTCGGCTATAACCTCCGGATTAATTAGCTCGATCAAGCCATTCTCATCGCCAATATCCATGACAATGACACGCTTTAAGATGCCTATTTGCGGAGCAGCCAAGCCGACACCGGGAGCATCATACATCGTATCTGCCATATCGTTCAATAATTTAATGATATTAGGCGTTATTTTTGGAACAGGTTTTGCGATTTCCCGTAATACGGGATCTGGATCTTTAACAATAATACGTATGGCCATGATTAACACCTTCCCTAGCTTTAATAATTTTATTGTAACAATTGCGGATCGACATCTACACTAATCTGTAAATTTTGCTGGCGGCACAGGTCATCGAAAAATGCTGTAGCTTTTCTGACGAGATTCGAAATATGTGCCTCTCCCCGATATTTTAGCATGCATTGGAACCGATATCTATCTTTGATTCGTGGAATCGGTGAAGCTACTGGTCCCATAATATCTAACTCAGGTACCTGATTAGAATTGCCAGTATACATAATAATCCCAGCTTCTCTCGCTAATTCCTTAATTCGGCTCACATAGGATTCTGCTGTTCTAACAAGCAAAGCAAGCTGCTCATGTGAAAGTGTAACAAGAATCAAACGATAATAAGGTGGATATCCACGGGAATGACGCAAATCAAGCTCTGTATCAATAAAAGCATGGTAATCATGCTGGCTGGCACTTTGGATGCTGTAATGCTCGGGAGTATAGGTTTGGATAAATACTTCGCCAGGCAGCTGATGTCTTCCTGCTCGACCTGCAACCTGAGTTAACAATTGAAATGTTCGTTCCCCTGCACGGAAATCTGGTAAATTTAATACCGTATCTGCAGCAATAACGCCAACTAAAGTCACATCAGGAAAATCCAAGCCCTTAGCGACCATTTGTGTACCTAACAATACATCTGCTTTTCGATCGCGGAATAAATTCAACCATTTTTCATGCGAGCCCTTTTCCGTTGTTGTATCCACATCCATTCGGATGACTCGAATACCCGGAAACAGCTTGCTTAATTCATCCTCTACCTTCTGAGTTCCTGTCCCAAAATAACGGATATGCTCACTTTTGCAGCTTGGGCATTCATGAGGCTGAGGCTCGGTGTACCCACAATAATGGCAGCGCAATCGCTTGCTGTTCTGATGATAAGTCAATGAAATATCACAATGCGGGCAGCCTACCGTGTATCCACAAGTGCGACACATCACAAAAGTAGAATATCCACGCCGATTTAACAAAAGCACGGTTTGTTCTTTCTTGTTTAACCGTTCTTCGATCGCTTTATACAACCCGCGGCTAAACATCGAACGATTGCCTTCCTTCAGCTCTTCTCGCATATCAACAATGTGCACAGGCGGCATTGGTCTTCCTTGTACTCGTTCGGCCATTGTCAATAGTTTATAATTGCTGTCTTCGTTAGGAATCCCTGTACCAATCGCTTGGTAATAGCTTTCTAAAGAAGGAGTAGCCGAGCCTAGAATAACCGATGCATTCTGCCTTCTGGCACGTTCTATCGCGACATCGCGGGCATGATATTTGGGGCTTTCTTCTTGTTTGTAAGAAGCTTCGTGTTCTTCATCAATAATAATCAGACCTAGCTTTGTAAAAGGTGCAAATACAGCTGATCTTGCTCCGATTACCACCATGACTTGCTTCAAGGAGATTTTACGCCATTCATCATATCTCTCGCCTTGTGACAATCGGCTATGCAATACCGCTACTTTATCTCCAAACCGACCTTTAAAGCGTTCGACCATTTGGGGAGTTAAGGAGATTTCCGGAACGAGTACAATCGCTTCTTTATCTTGATCCAAGCATTGTTGAATCGATTGCAGGTATACTTCTGTTTTACCACTGCCCGTTACGCCATGCAAGAGAAATACCTGATGCCGACTAGCTCTTACAGCTTCACTTATCGGATTAAAAACCTGCTGCTGCTCTTCCGTAAATAGCAAGGGCTGCGTTCTGGGAAAGCTGCGGTTAGCATAAGGATCGCGATAAACCTCAATCTCCTTAAGCTCCACCCAGCCTTTATCTGCCAGGCTTTTGACCGCACTAGCTCCAACATCAAGCTTCAACATCAACTCCGTTAAAGGAATAGGCTGTGAATTTTCTAACAGGAATTGCAGAATTTCTTTTTGACGTTTAGCTTTATCGCTCAACTGCTCCATCTGGGAGGCAAGCTGTGATAAATCCGTTGGCGGGAAAATCGTTAAAACTTTTTTCTTAGCCATGCGGTCTTTGACAATTTGAGATTCAATAAGGAATCCTGTACGGAGCAATTGTTTTATCCAAGGTCCTTGCTCTGGAAAGATGGCTAACAACGCTTCAAAAGTCACACTGCCTTTATTTTTTATATGAGCAATGAGTTGATTTTGTTCTGGAAAAGATAATAAAGCTTCTTCCTCTTCCCTAAGCGGGCTCCAAGATAGCTGCCGTTCATATTTGGCTTTCAATGCACCTGGAATCATTACCTGCAGGGCTGTGATTTCATGGCAAAGATAGGTCTCACTAATCCAGTGCGCCAATTCAACAAGCTCTGGAGTTAGTGGGGGCTCCAGATCCAATACATGCTCAATTGATTTTATCTTAGAAGCTTCATAGTCGGATTGTTCAAAAACTTCTACTACAAAGCCTTGCAAGGTTCGTGGTCCAAAAGAAACCGCAACTCTGCTGCCTACCTCAACCCACTCCAACAATACATCCGGGATCTTATAATCAAATGGACGATTTGTTTGTTTGGCTGGTACATCCACTATAACCTTCGCGAACATTATTCATCGCTCCCTGGAGCGGCTGTACGTTCTGCAATTAGAGTGAGCAAATGTTTAGCGGCCGCTTTCTTATCCATTAGAGGCAATGCCACAACAAGCCCTGATCGATCATAAATCCGGATGATGTTCGTATCTGTGCCAAAGCCAGCACCAGTCTGTGTGACATCATTAGCAACAACTAAATCACAATTTTTGCTTTTCAGCTTAGATATTGCATGGGCTTCTAAATTTTCCGTTTCTGCTGCAAATCCAACTACAAACTGATGAGTTTTTTGTTTGCCTATAGTTTGAAGTATATCTATATTCTTAACGAAGGTTATGGTAAGCCGTTCATCCGTCTTCTTTATTTTATGTGGTGAGATTTCCTCGGCTCTATAATCAGCAACAGCTGCTGCTTTGATGACAATGTCCATTTGAGGCAGCTTGCTCAAGACAGCATTTAACATATCATTAGCGGATTCAATTGAAATCAACTCAACTCCCTGAGGCGGTTCGACGGTCGTAGCTCCATAAACGACAGTAACCTCTGCACCCATTTCTTTCGCAGCTTCAGCTATTGCAAACCCCATTTTCCCAGAGGAATCGTTGGTCATATAACGGACAGGATCCAAGCGTTCTTTCGTTCCACCAGCAGTAACAAGTATTTTCCTGCCTTTTAAAGGTTTATTCTCAGCAAATTTAGCTTCAATTATAGCTACAATTTCTTCTGGCTCTGCCAATCTGCCTTTTCCAACATACCCACAAGCTAACTGGCCTTCTCCTGGTTCAATAAACCTTACACCACGTGCTCGTAAAATCCCCATATTCTGCACCACTGCCGGATGGGCGTACATATGCACATTCATCGCAGGAGCTACCATGATCGGTGCTTCTGCGGCAAGTAAAGTAGTGCTCAGCATATCATCAGCCAGACCATAAGCCATTTTCGCAATCATATTCGCCGTCGCTGGCGCAATAATAATCAAATCGGCATGATCTGCCAAATGAATATGGGTAACTACCGAAGGATCCATTTCTGCAAAAGTATCCACGGTAACATGATTTCTCGATAAGGTTTGGAACGTTAAGGGGGCAATGAACTTGATCGCAGAGGCAGTCATAATAACATGAACCTCAGCTCCAGCTTGAACTAACTTACTGCAAAGTGCAGCTGCTTTATATGCAGCAATCCCACCGCAAACGCCCAGTACAATTGTTTTGCCTTTTAGTGTCATCTCTAAACCTCCCCCATTTGCTTAATTAAATATTTCTTATAATTTGAGAAAAAAATAACAACCGCTAGGGTTGTTATTTTTTTGCTGTTAACCGCCAACACATAAGCGTCACCTATTGTTGTTTGGACTTGATGCCTTCTTTTTCAGGAAGCTTCTCGTATGAAATGTAATCTCCGTATAATTCTTCTAACGCCACGCCAACCTGTTTAAATGATTTAGGGTTGCGAAGCTCCGATTTAGATCCGTCTCTTAACGAGCGAGCTCGCTTGGAAGCCGCAACAACCAAAGAATACTTGCTGTCTACTTTATCTAATAATTTGTCGATTGAAGGATACAACATAACCTACACCTCATCCATCCATTTTTTTATTTTGTGCAGCACTCGTTCTTGCCGGCACCGCTCGGCGACTAGAATGGATTGGATCCGACGGCATGCCGCCTCCACCTCATCATTAACTATAGCATAATCGTAATGCTCTAACAGTCGCATCTCTGCTTTTGCTACAGACATTCGGTTACGAATCGATTCTTCACTCTCTGTCCCTCTTGTTTCGATGCGGTTTTGCAGCTCATCTAACGAAGGAGGCAATAAAAAAGTGAATACACCCTCTGGGAATTTATGCTTCACCTTTAAAGCGCCTTGCACTTCAATCTCAAGGATAATATCCTTGCCTGAGGCTAAGACCTCTTCAACAAAATAGCGCGGAGTGCCGTAATAATTACCAACATATTCAGCCCATTCCAATAATTCATCATCCGCAATCATTTGAAGGAACTGTTCCTTCGTCCTAAAAAAATAGTTCACGCCATCGACTTCACCTTGACGAGGTTCTCGTGTAGTTGCCGATACGGAATATACCAAGTCATTTGTGCTTTTTCGAAGTGCAGCGCATACGGTTCCTTTGCCAACGCCGGATGGACCGGATAAGACCATAAGGATCCCTTTGTCACTGACCAAATCAGCCACTTTCTTATTCGTCATGATCATCGTCCTTGTTCGATAGTCGATGTGCAACAGTTTCGGGCTGCACAGCTGATAAAATGACATGATCACTATCAGTTATAATAACGGCACGCGTTCTTCTACCATATGTTGCATCAATCAGCATATGACGATCACGGGCTTCTTGAATAATTCTTTTGATCGGTGCAGATTCTGGACTGACAATCGAAATTATGCGATTAGCGGAAACAATGTTCCCAAAACCAATATTAATTAGCTTGATAGCCATTCTTTAGATCCCCCTAAGAGTTTTCGTTAGAAAACTTTCTTCGTAAGCACCAGCTGAGTTTTGCGTTAGCAAAACTTGCATCGTAAGCATAATCTGAGTTTTCGCTAGAAAACTTACTGAATATTTTGGACCTGTTCACGCATTTTTTCCAATTCAGCTTTCATTTCCACTACATCGTTGATCAGGTCACTATCATTTGCTTTGGAGCCTATGGTATTGACTTCACGATTCATCTCTTGCAATAAGAAATCAAGCTTTCTTCCTACTGGCTCTATTGCTTGAAGCAGCTGGCTAAATTGTTGAAAATGGCTCTCAAGTCGAGTTAACTCTTCATCTACATTGGTTCGGTCTATATGTAAGGCGACTTCCTGCAGCAGTCGTTGCTCGTCGTAAGGAATTCCTTCGAGAGCATCCTGCAAACGAATTCGTAATTTCTGTCGATATTGTTCAATCACTTTAGGTGCCAATAGCTGCATCGATTGATGCAAAGCACGTAGCGCAGCCAATCTCGTCGCTAAGTCCGTTTGTAAATGCTTGCCTTCGGTCTGTCGCATTAGATTTAATTCTACTAAAGCTTCATCCAAACATGAAAGCATTTGATCTTGAAGTAAAGGATCGACATCGTTAGATGGTTCTCCTAGCTTAATTAACTCAGGAATTTGCAAAAGATCCTGAATCGTTAATGTGTCTGGCAAGCCAAATTTAGTTCGCAGCTGCTGTGCCGCATTATAGTAAGCCTCAGCAAGCGACCAATCAAGTGTAACAACATGATTCTCTGCTGTCTGACGAACAATGCTGACAAACGCATCTAATTTCCCGCGTTGGAGACTAGAACGAACCCGCTGTTTAACCGCATCTTCTAATCGCGACCATTGTCTTGGCAATCGTATTGTCATTTCCAAATAACGATGATTCACAGATTTCAATTCAACCTGAAGCTGATACTCTTTAAATGCTAATGACGCTTGTCCAAACCCAGTCATGCTCTGAATCAATTCACTCACATCCAAGAAGCCTGCCGAAGCAAACCGTCATTAAGAACATATATCCTACCATTTTAATTCATTTCGCTGGCGGGTACAAGGGCAAATCGACACGATTTGATTTTTTCCAAATATATTGGGTTAATTCTACCGTCATTTCATAGAAAGTCATCGTCGTCATTAGATAAATCCCATTGAAATATTGCATAGCCGCATCAACCAGCTCTTTCGCTATGATTACACCCATCCGTCTGCCCGCTTCGCCTTCTAAACCAGCCATACGTTTGCGTATATCATCCGAAATTCGAATGCCAGGTACCTCATTATGCAAAAATTCCGCATTTCTTCCGCTCACCAAAGGCATAATCCCAAGAAAAATCGGGATATCAATATGCTTTGAGGCAAGATAAAATTTCTCAATCTGCGTCACATCAAATATCGGCTGAGTCATGAAATAATCAGCACCTGCAGCCACCTTTTTCTCCATACGCTGGATGCCTTTATCCAAATGTTTAATGTTGGGATCAAAAGCAGCACCGACAATAAAATTCGACTTTTGTTTTAACAGCTTACCCGAAAAGGCTATGCCTTCATTCAATTGCTTAGTCATCCGGATTAAATCAAATGAAGTTAGATCATAAACAGAGCTGGAACCAGGCAGATCCCCTACTCTTGCCGGATCTCCAGTAATCGCTAGGATATGGTTGATTCCAAGCGCATGTAACCCCATTAAATGAGATTGTGTGCCAATTAAGTTGCGGTCCCTGCAAGCCACATGCAGCAACGGCCTTGCTCCAATCCGATCTTTAATTAAATGCCCCATCGACATATTGCTGATTCGCGTTTGAGCCAATGAATTATCAGCAAGCGTGATAGCATCAGCACCAACATCCTTTAAGGCCTGGGAACCCTTCATAAACTTCTCAATTGCTAAGTCGCGCGGAGAATCCCATTCCACAATAACGGTGTGACGTTTTTTGACTAGCTCCAGAATCGAAGGCTCCGCTACTGGAAGCTCGACTTCTGGCTTTGCTTCAACCACTTTATGCTCATTAATTACGATAACTTGAGATTTAGGAGTAGTATCTGTGGAAGGAATATACAATTCTAATGCTTTAGCCATCGCAGCCACATGCTCTGGTGTAGTCCCGCAGCAGCCGCCAATAATCCGCGCCCCTAAATCAGCAAATTGCAAAGCAGTTTCTGCAAAATATTGAGGTGTCGCACGATACATATAACGTCCATCTACATAACCAGGTAACCCAGCATTCGAGAATACCGAATAAGGTCCATTCACAAATGGAGTTATTTTCTCCAGGGCTCGTAAAATCCCATTCGGGCCGCTATGACAGTTAAACCCAACAACAGAAGCCCCATTTGCTTGCAGCTGCTGAAAAGCTTCAACAAATGGGATGCCATCTCTTGTAAGACCGCTATCTTCTGTAGCAAATTGACAGATTACCGGAACGTCGCTTATCTTACGAATAATCGCAAGTGCTGACTTGATTTCCGAGAAGTCTGAAAAGGTTTCAAGCAGAATTCCGTCCGCCTCAGCCGATAGCAAGGCTTCGATTTGCTGCTGTAAATCGTAGTCGACTTGGACTGTAGTTATATTGGTTTGTCTACCTGAACGGACAGAACCCACAGCTCCAACCACATAAGCATCTGCGCCCACAGCTTGTCGAGCTAAGCGGACACCAGCCTGGTTGATGGCTACTACATCATTCTCCAGACCATATCTCGAAAGCTTCTCGCGATTGGCGGAGAAGGTATTCGTTTCAATCAAACGTGCACCTGCCTCATAATAGAGACGGTGCACTTCCATAATATTAGCTGGTTTTAATAAATTAAACTCTTCATAGGAAACACCAATTGGATGGCCTAATTGATATAGATAGGTCCCCATCGCACCATCACCAATGATGATTCGCTGCTTTAAGGCGTCTCGCAGATCTAGCTTCTCATCAGGATTCATGCTAGATTTCCACCGATCCTTTATAAACTTCCTGCGCGGGTCCAGTCATATAAACATGATTGTCCACTTCATTCCATTCAATAAATAAATTACCGCCTTTTAAGGAGATCGTAGCTTCACGATCCGTTACTCCATTTAGCACAGATGCAACTAAAGTAGCACAAGCACCAGTTCCACAAGCCAATGTTGGACCCGCTCCGCGTTCCCATACACGCATATCCGCATAATCACGAGATTTAACGGTAACAAATTCTACATTGATTTTACGTGGAAACATTGGATGAGTCTCAAGCTTAGGGCCCCAAGTTTGCAGATCCATATTAATCGCATCATCCACGTAAATCACACAATGGGGATTGCCCATTGACACGGCTGTAAAGCGAAATTCACGCCCATCCACTTCAATTGGATAATCCTTAACAATGTCTTGATCCACAGTCGTTGGTACTTGAGTACCTTTTAGAATCGGTTGTCCCATATCGACGCGAACGGTATCAACTTTGCCATCCTTGAGAAATAGCTGCACATTTTGTTTGCCCGCGCCGATGGTTTCAATCGAAATTTCCGTTTGCCCAATCATTCCATGATCATAAACATATTTAGATACACAACGAATCGCATTGCCGCATTGCTCAGCTTCCGATCCATCTGAATTCATAATTCTCATCATAAAATCTGCTTTTTCTGAAGGCAGAATATACACCAATCCGTCAGCACCAATTCCAAAAAAACGATCACACAGCTTGATAGCTAATTCAGCTGCCTGTTCAGGTAATTTTGGCTCGCCAGTAACTATAATAAAATCGTTGCCTAATCCATGCATTTTTGTAAAATTCATTGTAGGATACACCCCTGATTATAATATGTGTAAGGATAAAAGACTACGCCGTCATTCTGAAAGAAGACGGTCCTTTTGTCCGAAAATATAAGATCTGTATATAGGTGAAACTTATACAATCTTATATTTTAAAGACATTTAGACTTTATCATATCGTAAAACCTTGGGAATGCATAGCCTTAGGCAAGCATTTACTATCTAACGAGTTACAGACTTTGTACGATAGCTTAATCTCTTACGGCTTGAAGGAGTTTGGAGCACACTGCCAATCCCCATTAAGAATGTTGGGATACCCGCTGCAATCAAGACAAGAATCCAATCCTCCCAGTCCAGTGAAACGGTTTTGAAGATCGGTTGAAGCGCGCTAATATATAAGACCCCAAGCAATAGAACCACTGAAGAGAATACGGAAACAACCAAATATTTATTCTGAAAAGGATTGCGATGAAAAATCGAGCGCGAGCTGCGGCAATCAAATACATGAATTAACTGAGCCATGACTAAAGTTGCAAAAGCAACCGATTGGGCTTTTAATAAACTAGCTGCATTATCAGGCAGACTATGCAGAGTCAACCAAAAAGCTCCAAGTGTACATATCCCGATTAAAAATCCTCGACTAATTATTTTCCAGCCTAATCTTCGCGCAAATATATTTTCTTTAGCCGAACGCGGATGATGCTGCATTAAATCTTTTTCAGCTTGATCGACACCAAGTGCCATCGCAGGCAACCCATCGGTTACCAGATTGACCCACAAAATTTGAATCGGCAGTAAAGGCAAAGGCAGAGCAAGCATCATCGCGAAAAACATCGTCAGAATTTCTCCAACATTGGATGCAAGCAAATAACGAATGAATTTACGAATATTCTCATAAATACCGCGACCTTCTTCAATCGCTGCAACAATCGTTGCAAAATTATCATCGCTGAGAATTAAGGATGACGCTTCCTTAGCCACGTCTGTCCCACTAATCCCCATGGCAATCCCAATATCCGCCGCTTTAATCGCTGGTGCATCATTAACTCCATCTCCTGTCATGGCTACAACATGTCCTTTACGCTGCAAGGCTTTGACAATATTAAGCTTATGCTCAGGAGATACTCGCGCATATACATAAACATCCTCAACTACAGCATCTAGCTGCTGCTCATTCATCAAAGCTAGCTGTTTGCCCTCTAAGGTTAGTCCCTTTGGCGGCAGCATCCCCAATTGTTTAGCAATCGCTTCAGCCGTTGTACGATGATCCCCTGTAATCATTATGGTACGAATGCCAGCTTTTCTGCATTTACTGATAGCTTCCCGCACTTCTTTGCGAGGTGGATCGATCATCCCCGTTAGACCGATGAAGACTAAATTACTCTCGGCCTGATCTGCTTGGTCTAATGTTTCAGCTGTTTTCATTTCGCGATAAGCCATACCTAACACCCGTAGTGCCGACCTCGCCATGCCTTCATTAGCGGACATCACTTTATTGCGCAATGTAGCCGTAAACGGAATGACTTTGTTATCCCAGAGAATGTAATTACATTGATCTAATAGAACATCTGGAGCGCCTTTGGTATAAATCAAAGCTCCACCCGGATAGGTCACTGCAATTGACATCCGTTTACGATCGGAGTCAAAAGGGAATTCTTTCGTACGTTGAAACCCCTGCAGAGCAGCTTCATTAACTCCGGCTTTGGCTCCTAGGACTACTAAAGCCCCTTCCGTTGGATCTCCTTTAATACTCCAAATATGATTGGCTGCTTGCTTACCCTTTTTCCCGCTTGCTTCAACCACTTCTTCGTTCAAAGTGGCATTATTGCAGAGAACCGATGCATGCATCAACCTCCGCAGCATCTCATTGTTGCGGATAGAGACTGGACTTCCTTCACCAGTTATCTCACCATTAGGATCATAGCCATCTCCAGTCACCTCTAACACTTGCCCGCCTAACCAAATATGTGTAACGGTCATTTTATTCTGAGTCAAAGTACCTGTTTTATCCGAGCATATTACTGAAGCACAACCTAATGTCTCTACGGATGGCAGCTTTCGGACAATTGCCTTGCGTTTAATCATCCGTTGAACGCCTAATGCTAACGCTATAGTAACAATCGCTGGCAAGCCTTCTGGAATGGCTGCTACTGCTAAGCTAACTCCTGAGAGGAACATCGAGTAAGGTGGCTGTCCGTGTAAAATCCCTGCTACAACGACAAGAATAGTTAGGCCAATTGCAACCACAATCAATATTTTACCTAGCTGCTCCAACCTGTGCTGCAGCGGAGTTTCCATCGATTCTGTCCCTTGGATTAAGCCAGCGATTTTTCCCATTTCTGTTTTCATTGCTGTGCGAATAACAATGCCTGTTCCTGTACCGCGTGTCACCATTGTCCCCATAAAACCTAAATTCTTCTGATCACCAAGCGGCAGTAGATCGTCGGAAATAGGTTCTGTATGCTTATTAACCGAAATCGACTCACCGGTAAGCGCTGATTCTTCCACATAAACACTATTCGCTTTCATCCATCGAATGTCTGCAGGTATGCGATCTCCGCTCTCCAATACCACTAAATCACCGGGTACCAGCTCTTTTGCCGGAATCTGATGAATAGTTCCTTCTCGAATAACTTTTGCTGTCGGAGCCGATAACGCCTTTAACGCAATTAACGAACGTTCTGCACGAAACTCTTGCACAAACCCTAGGACACCATTCATCACAATGATCGCGACAATCGTAATCGCATCTAAGTATTCGCCTAATAACCCTGAGATTAAAGTTGCTCCCATCAGCACCAAAACCATAAAATCTTTAAATTGATTCAAAAGCAATTTGATTGATGATGCTCGCTTTCCTTCTGAGAGTGCATTCTCCCCTACAAGACCCTTGCGTTTATTTGCTTCTTCCCAATGTAATCCCTGCGTTGGCAGTGTTTGCTGCTCGTGTAAGGTTTCGTTTACGGATAATTGGTATTCTTGCTTCTGCTGCTCCATTTGATTGCCTCCTTGAGTAATTTCGCCAAACAATAAAAACTTTTATCGGATAACCTATAGAGTTTTCTGCAAAAACTAGGGACAGACTCTTAGCGTAAATGTATTCAGACAAGCTGCAAATTATCCCTCAAGGGAAAAAATAGGTATACTAAAGCTATAGCTTAAGTTTTTCTGCAAGATGTGGCATTATATAGAATAGCTTTGTACAAGAATGGAGATTGGTTATGTCATTAGATGGTTTAGTCGTACATGCAATTGTTCAAGAGCTTCAAGCCTGCGTTGGCGGGCGTATTAGCAAAATTCATATGCCTTCAGGAAACGATATTATATTTCAGCTTCGTGCACAGAATAATAATGTACGTTTATTGTTATCTGCAAATCCGACCTATCCGCGGGTTCATTTCACCCAGCATACCTATGCAAACCCGACAGATGCTCCCATGTTCTGCATGCTGCTCCGCAAATATTGTGAGGGTGGAATCATTGAAGGCGTTGAGCAAATCGGCTTAGAACGTATGCTGCGAATGCATATTCGCCATCGTGATGAGTTGGGTGATTTAAGCTTGAAAACCATCCATATCGAAATCATGGGACGGCATAGCAATATTATTCTGTTGAATCCAGATAATGGAGTGATCCTGGATGGGATTCATCATGTTACTCCCGCTATCAGCAGTCACCGTATTGTTCTGCCGGGAAGCACCTTTGTTGCTCCACCCGATCAGGGCAAGCATGACCCCTTAACAATCGATAAGGCTGGCTTTCAAGAACTGTTCTGGAATCGTCCACTTGAAGAAACCGGCGATCAACGAATTGTGCAATTATTCAGTGGGCTAAGCCCGCTTGTTGCCAAGGAAATCATCTATCGTGCTCAATCCGAGCAAGAGGTTGAGCTGATCTGGAATGCTTTTTCTAGTGTCATGACCCAAATTCGCGAGCATAAATATACACCATCACTCGTAACCAAAAAGGATAATGGGAAAGCTTATTTCTCTGTTGTCGAATTGACTCATCTTAATGGAGAAGTGGAGCGCTTCAATACGATTAGTGAATGTTTAGAGGCTTTTTATGGGGACAAAGCACAACGAGATACTGTAAAGCAAAGAATGGCAGATCTACTTCGTTTCCTACAGAATGAGAAGAACAAAAATGTTAAAAAGCTCGATAAACTCGCAGAGACTTTAGAAGAAGCCAAGGATGCTGATAAATGGCGTGTGCTTGGTGAACTTCTGACATCTTCGATGCATTTATTTAAAAAAGGCGATTCCAGTGTGGAAGCGGTCAATTATTACGACGAAGATCAGCAAACGGTAAAAGTTGCATTAGATCCTTTATTAACACCATCGCAGAATGCGCAGCGCTATTATAAAAAATATGCTAAAAGCAAAAACAGCTTACTGATAGTGGAAGAACAAATTAATAATACTCATACTGAAATTACTTATCTGGAATCACTTTTGCAGCAAATTGCCGCTGCATCTTTGGCCGATATCGTCGAAATTCGTGAAGAGCTTATTGAACAAGGCTATATCCGCGACCGCAGCAAAAAGAAGGGTAAAAAGAAAAAAATCGAGAAACCAAATATTGCTTGCTTCACTTCAAGTGAAGGTATCCCAATTTATGTAGGTAAAAACAACACTCAGAACGATTACCTGACGAATCGTCTTGCTCAATCCTCTGATACTTGGCTGCATACTAAGGATATCCCTGGCTCACATGTCGTCATTCGTTCTACTACGTTTGGTGAACAAACCTTGCTTGAAGCAGCATCGCTTTCTGCTTATTACAGCCAAGCTAAGGAATCCAGCCAGGTTCCCGTAGATTATACGCAAATTCGCCATGTCCATAAACCGAATGGGGCCAAGCCTGGGTTCGTCATTTACGATCATCAAAAAACACTTTTCGTCACGCCAAATGAACAGAGCATAAAACAAATGCAACCGATTATTAAGCGCTAAATTTATTGAAAGACTTTTTAATAGCTCAAAAAAAGCGTCCGAAACTATTAATTAGTTTAGGACGCTTTTTGTTATTTATGGCCACCGTTTCATTAATTCCCTCAAATATGCCAGCAATTGCGGCTGCAGCTCCTCGCGCTTCAAAGCAAATTCAATCGTCGCTTCGATATACCCGAATTTATCCCCGACATCATAACGTTTACCTTGCTGCATATAAGCTACCATCGCTTTTTGCTGATTTAAGATACGCAAGGCATCCGTTAGCTGAATTTCGCCGCCTCTACCAGGCTGACAATGCTCAAGAATCGCAAAAATCTCTGGTTCAATTACATAACGTCCAATCACAGCCATATTCGATGGAGCTTGGTCACGGTCCGGCTTCTCAATTAAATCACTTATGTATTGCAGCTTGCCTTCAAGCGCAGCGGGTGAAATGATCCCATATTTGTTAACATCCTCCCATGGAATCGTTTGTGCGGCAATCACGGAGGTTTGTGCTTCTTCATATAGATCCATCATTTGCTTCAAGCAAGGAGGATCGGAATCGATGATGTCATCGCCCAGCAATATAGCGAAAGGCTCATCTCCAATAAACCTCCTTGCACATAATACAGCATGCCCCAACCCTAAAGGCTGCTTTTGACGAATATAATGTACATTGACTAAGTTCGATACATTTTGCACAATCTCCAATAGCTCTTGATTGCCTTTCTCAGCCAATAGCATCTCAAGCTCGATTGATTTATCAAAATGATCTTCAATCGCCCGCTTATTGCGACCCGTGACAATAATGATATCCTCTATACCTGAGTTAATAGCCTCTTCTACTATGTATTGAATTGCTGGTTTATCTACGATTGGCAGCATTTCCTTAGGCTGTGCTTTCGTTGCTGGCAGAAACCTTGTCCCTAGTCCAGCTGCTGGTATAATTGCTTTACGAATTTTCATCCAATAAACTCCTTTGCTTCTCAAAATGGTCACGAAAGAAACTTAAAAATACTACTGCCGATAACGGAAGCAAGGTAGAGCGCAGATAAATTGAATAAAAGCTGCGTATGAAACGAAGCCCTGTAATCTTCTTCGTTGTTAACAAACCAAGCGTCAGCTCATGTTTGATTGATGACTGAGACAGAATGGTAATGCCTAAATTAGCTTCGACTGCAGACTTGATTGCCCCAGTACTGCCTAGTTCCATTATAATCTTTAAATTTGCTAAATCAAAACCATTGCGCACCAGCTCATCTTCCATAACCTTTCTAGTGCCTGAGCCTTGCTCACGAAGAATAAAAGGAAATTTAAGTACATCGAACCAAGTAATTGTGTCTTTGCTAGCCAGCTCATGCTTTATGGGAAGAATCAGCAATAATTCATCACTCAGGATTGCATCCGTTTGTACATCAGGATGATCAATAGGGGCCTCTATGAGTCCAAAATTTAATTGATTATGAATAATTTCATCGACTATTTGAGATGTGTTCATGACCTTCATACTGAGCGAAATGTGTGGATGCTGAATTCCAAAAGGACCCAAAAGCTGGGGTAAAATAAACTCACCCATTGTTAAGCTTGCTCCAAGCTGTAATCTACCTTTCAGCATATGAGTAAATTTGGCCATAGACGATTCGGTTTCTTTCATCAATACAATGCTTCTAAGCGCATAAGGCAGCAAAGTCCGCCCCGCTTCAGTCAACTCAATTTTCTTTGTCGTCCGCGCAAACATCTTACTGCCAAAATGCTCCTCTAAAGCCTGCACCTGCATAGTTACAGCTGGTTGAGTCATATAGAGTGCCTGAGCAGCGGCAGAAAAGCTGCCTTTCTCGGCAACCGTATAAAAAATATGCAGCTGATGAAAATTAAACGCCATATGTTCCTCCTCAGAGTTTTCTTCAGAAAACTCACATCGTAAGCATAAACCTAGTTTTCTTTAGAAAACTCACATCGTAAGCATAAACCTAGTTTTCGTTACAAAACTAAAAAAGCATACAGAAACTCCTGCATGCTCCACATGAATATATTATTTACGCTTGCGGCTATTTTTAATTAAGGTCATTCTTCGGGAATGGCGGAGCCAAGAATAATAAGATTTCAAATCGCGTAATTCGATCGTTTCTGACATACGCCCTAGAAAAGTTACAATGATCATCTTATGCAAAGGATTTCCTGCGATATCAATTTCATTCTCAATTAAGGCAAATTCTGCAACCATAACCAAGTCATCATCAATCAAATAGACATCTTCTTCGTTGCGATAATAAGATTCAATCTTGTTATTCTTCAACTTGTCCCACAGGAAAGCACAAATGTCTTCGAATCCTGTTTTTTCAGTTTCAACACGATCGACCCATCGCACTCGAGCATGATTGGTAATGACAATATCAGCAATTTTTTTATCAGCAAGTTCGACAAAAAAGGGTTCATAGGTGTTCCAACGATTCATCATTTTGTCTCTCATTATCGCAACTCCTCTCCTATAAAAAAAGGCCTTATAGACTATATACATTCCATATACCTATATTACTCTAAAACAGAATGATTTCCAAATATTATTTTTTTTGTATCCTTATTGTGAATAGAGCTTCGCTTTATCGGATGGATTACTACTATATTCCGTTTTTATTTCTGTGCGATAAGATCTTTCAACATTTTTTACATAAGGCAGTTTTTGCAGGTTTCGCACCGTTTCATCCAACACTTCTGCATGTACATACATAACAACATATTGCATTTTTTTGGAAGTATAATGCACGGTACCATAACGTTCTAAGTTTTTTGTTGCTTTAAGATCATTTACCCAAATAATAAGACCACAGCGTTCTGTAAACATAAAAACCTCCCTTTAGGTTTTAATTCATTTTATGCTTATCTTTGTTAATAAAGTCATTCATTTTATCCGCACTTACCGCTGCATCCGCCACCCGTACTGCAGCCCCCAGAGCTGCAACCGTTGTCTGGCTGCATCACATTGCTTGGAACTTTAATCGTCATCGAAACAGAATGTGCAATCGTTTTGGAAACGGTATATAGTAAATCGTCCAGCTGATGCTCAGCTTGATTGAATCGACTCCATACTTGATTTTGCTCCATTTGCTCTTGGACCTTTTGGACTTGCTCCATAGCCGAGTTGTAATCAGGATGAAAATGGCCAAAACGCTCGCATTCTTCGAATAATTCCTTCTTCTTAGCAAATGAACGAATTATTTCTTTCACACTATTGTCATGCTCCATCTCATGCTTAGCCTGTAAATACTCAGCAACCTCAACAGAGCCATTAATCCAATCGCCTAATTCATAAGCCTGCAACAAAATCGTTGACATATCTAAAGCATTCGCTTCCATTAACGCCATATCTTCACTTCCTTAGTTGAGAGAGTTAATTAATAATTAAATCATCGAATCCAGGCAGGATCAGCTGTATTGTTTGCCACTGATCCGCCGTATATGAAATTAAATCGGACTGTGCCCATCCATATAAAACCCAACCTTCCTCACAATCCTTAACCTCTTTAGGATTGAAAGTCCATGTTCTGTTCGCCGTACTGAGCTTTAATGTAGCCTTCCATTCAATCGCTTGATAAGCGATTTCTTTCTGTGTCGATGGATGATAAGCTCTGCCTTCTCTCCACCATAATGGAGGGACAGTTTGCCACCCTGGATATACTTGATCTCTTGATGGAATATCCACGACTAGCTCGTAAATGCCTGAATCTATTGTGCCTCGAAAAGCTGTTGAAACCGTAACCGTATTGCCCGGCTCCAAACTGGCTTGATTTCGAGGTAATAATAGACTTTGCCCCACTGTTCGCGCCCATTGCTTTAACGCAGATTGAATCGAATCCGGAATATCATAAAAGCAATGCTCCTTTAAAAAAATCAAGCATTGTTCCAAAGTTCTATCATTCGATAGTGCACGCTGCAAACTCTGTTCACTCAAACGGTAAATCCCGACCTGATCTGTGCGAATATGATCCGCCCAATAACTTAGCTCCCACCTAACAGCGAATGAAACATCTGGTGGAACCAATATTTCATAATCCGCCTGCACATAAAACCTGCCTTGCGGAACAATTTCGTCAAACGAATTTTCTTGATTGAGCATCCAACGAAAGATAGCTCTACCTTGTTGATCAAGCCCCTGTTCAATCCAACTGAATGCTTCCAGAACATCCATCCAATTATTAAACATCATTATTATATCATATTCTTGCAGCCAGGAAGAGAAATCTTCGTGCAAATACCACTTTTGGAATGATAATGCAGTTAATTTCGCTAAAAAGTGCTCATCTGCTGCCGAGTTTGGCACAAACACCTCTTGAAATATAGCATAAATACGATTCGTCATTTCGTGCTTCGACAGCTGCAGCCATTGCTGTAGATTAGATCTGCTAAGACCCAGCTCACTCAAACCCCAGTAAATCAGATTTAATCGATCAGCAAGCTCAATAACTAATGACATTTGCAGCGGGTATAGAACCATATATTCAGGTTTAGGCTTCCATATGCATGGAAATTCATCGCTCCACTGCAGTTGCTGCACTATTTTATTAATATGCCGTTTCGGTATTTCTCGCCTTTTGGTCAAAACAACTTCGTTTAATTCGATATATTTTAAAAATAGCATTAGATTGACCAACACTAGGCTTGGGGCTTCCATGACAGATAAGACGTCTTGATCCTCTGTCTCTTCCCAGCGAGGTGTTGATTCCATAACTATGTTATGCCAGATAGGCAGCATATCTGTAGGTAAAGCGTAGCTGCTCTCTCCCCAATGTTTACGCATCGCATAGATAATCCCTTTCTTCCGCAAACCAGCTAAGCCAACTGTAACTTCTGCACCAGATATTCCAGTTCCATAAGCAATTTCCTGAAGACTCGACAATTCAAATGGACGTGCAGCAAAATGACAGACAATTAGCTTGATGGTTTGTTTCTCCCATAGTTTCATTGCTTGATATAAGCTAGTGTAAGTCTTTTCTGAGAGCATGATTTCAGACAACAAAACCCCATCCTGCAAAAGCGATGAGATAGGTTCATTTTTAATAATCAATTCCAGTAATTGCTGTGGGATTTGTTCAGTGATTAGAGAGATTTTCATTAGCATTTCTCCATTAATAAACGCTCGTTTGGCAAATCGTTATATAACGTCCCAACTGCCTTTTGTAAATACTCATACCCTTGTTCAATCAAGAATAATTGGCGTTTTTGCGAAAAAACCTGCTCTTTAGAATCCTCTGTGACCAAAGAATAGAAGTAAGCATCGTTGCTGCCAACCATCGGACGCATAATTCTCCCTAATCTCTGGGCTTCCTCTTGTCTGGAGCCAAAGCTCCCCGAAATTTGGATAGCTACAGCAGCATTAGGTAAATCAACAGCAAAATTAGCCACTTTAGAGACAATAAGCTGCTTCAATACCCCAGATTTAAATAAATTATATAAACGTTCTCTTTCTTCATGAGGGGTTTTACCGCAAATTAAAGGGACACCTAAACAGGAAGATAAAATCTCAAGCTGATCCACGTACTGGCCAATAATGAGAATAGAGTCCTCCTGATGCTGCGTAATAATCGTGCTAACTACAGATTGCTTAGAAGAATTTTCGCAGGCAATTCGAAATTTATCTTTGTTTTCTGCGTTCTCATACAAGCTTCGTTCTTCATCTGACAGCTCAATTAACACTTCGATACAGGTAGCTTTTGCAATCCAGCCTTGGGCTTCCAATCGCTTCCATGGCACGTCATGACGTTTAGGGCCGATTAATGAAAAGACATCCTCTTCACGCCCATCTTCTCGAACTAAGGTTGCTGTTAATCCTAATCTTCTTGTAGCTTGAATATCTGCGGTTGCGCGAAATATTGGAGCCGGTAGTAAATGAACTTCATCGTAAATAATGAAACCCCAGTCCCGTTGCTGAAACAATTCCATATGAGTAAATAAGTCTTCTTTTGATTTCCGATGCGTTAAAATTTGATAAGTTGCTATTGTAATGGGGCGCACTTGTTTCAGAGATCCGCAATACTCCCCGATTTGTTCCTCCGTTACTGTTGTTTTCTCCAAAATCTCAGTTTTCCATTGTTTTACTGAAGTCGTATTCGTAGTGAGAATTAAGGTTGCACAGCTTAATCGTTCCATTATTGCTAATCCAATAATCGTTTTACCTGAACCGCAAGGAAGCACAATAACCCCGCTCCCCTGGTCTTCAGAACCTCTTCGATAGAATGCATCCACTGCACTCCACTGATAATCTCGAAGCTGTAAACGATCGCCATTAGCTAAATGATGCTTTAATTGAATTGGGAATGCTTCTCCTGCATGATAACCTAATTGATCTTCAATGGGATAACCCGATTTTAAAAATTCTTGTTTTAATAGGCCTCTATAAGTCGCGTGGATCTCCACTAAGTCTTCCGTTACCCATTGTTTAATAAATCCCCCCCTAGAGGGAAGCTTAAAAAGCTCTGGCAAAAGCTTATGTTGAGCTGACACAAGCATTAATTTCCCTTCTTGTCTGATCAGCTTCAAACAACCATATCGATTCATCCAGATCACGATCTGCTCATGAACCATTTTGGGTATACCCCACTTGCTGTTCTGGCTCAAAAACGCAACGATTTCTTCCAGTCGTTTTCCTAGCGCTGCAGCGTTCCAAAGACTTAATGATGAGATGCGATACGTATGTATATGGGAAGGACTTTTTACTAAATCAGCAAATTCATTCAGCTGCTGCCGCACCGTTAAAAAGCTGGGATGGTCCGCTTCTAGCCAAACGGTAAAATCATTTTGTAATAATAAAGGCTTTTGCTCCTGACGAGTCATAAGCATGCTCCTTCAAAGATCATTTTTTCTTTAGTATTCCCCAAAATGTTTCATTCACAACCAACACCATCTCCATCACGATCCAACAATCGGCTATATCCAGGGTCAGCTTTATGAATCGGCGCCTTTCCAGCAGCACGGACTGCTGCGCAGCTTGCATACTCCACATTTTGATTTGAGGATGTTGCCTTTGTTGTTGCTGCAGGCTCAAACCCATTATCCTTTACATAATTCTCTAGACTCCATATGCCAATCTTGGCTTCCTGGGCCTTTTTCTGTACAGCTCTGAATGCTTCGACATATTTAACATCCGGAGGAAATACGGCGACTCTAGCAAGTCCTTTTTCAAGTAAAATTTCGTTAACCATTTGACCGTTCAACCAGACATATTTGAGCAGCCTGCCATACCGATCCGTTGCCGAAACATCTTGCTCCAGCTTGACGACTTTTCCCTCCAATAATTCTTTAGTAAATTTAGAGGCTTCCGGGCCAAAGGGCTCAATCGGCTTAGTTGGATGTTTAGTTTCTGGTGTATCTACAAGCACCAGACGAACGGTTTCTTTTTTATTATTAATTAAAACATGAAGGGTATCGCCGTCAACAACTGAAGTTACAAGTGCATCTATGTATGGCGTTTTATCGTCCATTTTTAGAATAGAGGAAGCAGATACTGAAGCCGTATTATCTACTTTCTGATGTATGCTTTTATAACCGATATAACTTATTAATACAATAAAGAGCACTAAAAACCAAATTGATTTAACTCTTTTTCTCTGTTTCATTATGTACTCCTTCTCAAGTTGCGCACAAGTAAGAAGTCAGTCCAGCATACGATCACCAGACTGACTTAATCACCTGAACTATTAATGTTGTTAATGATTGTTACTTCGCACTGCCCGCTAATACCTTATTGGATTCTGAGATCTTTCCTAAGGCTTCTCCTGCCTCATTCTCAAATTTATCACGGACCGCCAAGTCACCGATGGCAATAATACCAACAAGCTCCCCATTGTCTACCACAGGAAGACGTCTTACTTTTTCTCTAGCCATTATTTGACTAGCTTCGTCTACAGATGTGCTTGAAGGAATTGAGGTTATTTTTTTACTTACTACATGTTCAACTGCTGTAGAACCTTCTCTTTTTTCCGCATAACCCCGAACAACAAGATCTCGGTCTGTTACGACCCCAATCAGCTTTTTACCATCTACTACTGGGACAAATCCGATATCGTGTTGTTTCATTTTCACAGCAATTTCATAGACATTATCTTGCAAAGTAACAGTTATGCAATCCTTGGTCATGATTTCTTTAACGGTTTTCATCTTTAGCTCAGCCTCCTTTAGTGGGTATACACCCCTAGGATAACCTGTCTGCTAAAAATCATTCGATTCAAAATAATCCAGAGCCATCCCAGCTAACAACAAAGCTGCATTACGCATGGATTCTTCATCAATATCGAAGGATGGATGGTGGTGAGGAGCCCAAACGCCTTTATCCGCATTCCCAGCCCCAACAAACATGAAGATGCCCGGAACCTTTTGTAAGTAGTAGGCAAAATCCTCACCAGCCATGATTAGAGGTGATTCCAAGGTAGCCTCGCTCCCGAAAATCTCCTTGCCTACTTTGAAAAATCGTTCTGCTTCCTTGGCATGATTACTTACTGGAGGATACCCCACTTTATAATCAAACTCACAAGAAGCTCCATAAGCCTCACAAATGGAATGGGACATATCTTTCATTCGTTTCTGGATCTGGTCGCGGACTTCGCTATTAAAAGTTCGGACGGTTCCCAAAAGTGAGCAGCGTTCGGCAATCACATTGAAGCTTTTACCAGCATGGATGGAGCCTACGGAAACAACTGCCGGCTCCGTTGGATTAACGTTGCGGCTAACGATGGTTTGCAGGCTTGTTACTAGCTGTGCACCAATCATAACACTGTCGATCGTCTCATGAGGCAAGCCGCCATGTCCACCTTTCCCTTGGATTTCAACCGAAAATTCATCAGCCGCAGCCATAAACGGTCCAGCTTTGCTGTACACTTTCCCTACTGGGAATGGAGTCCAAAGATGTACGCCAAAGATAACATCAACATCATCCAGCACTCCATTCTGGATTAAGGGCAGCGCTCCACCCGGACTAACTTCTTCAGCCGGTTGAAAAATAAATTTGATTGAGCCAGCGAGTGTACTGCGCATTTCACTAAAAATATAAGCTAAGCCCAATAATGTAGAGGTGTGAGCATCATGGCCACATGCATGCATCACCCCTGGCACTTGTGAGGCATATTCATTTGTTTTCTCATCTTGGATGGGTAGAGCGTCCATATCGGCGCGCAAAGCTACGGTAGGACCTGGTAAGTCTCCTACTAATAAGCCAATTACTCCATGTCCGCCAACATCGGCTTGCACCTGCAACCCAAGCTGCTGCAAATGGCCAGCAACAAAAGCTGCCGTTTGGCTCTCCTGATAGGATAATTCTGGATGTTGATGCAGGTATCTACGCCATTGAATCATTTGGGGAAATAATTGATTTATTTTCTCTGCTAATTTCATTCGCGTCGACCTCCGTTTGTTATATTTTATCAAATAATGGGTTTGGTTTCACGCATTAATAGATTTGCCACAAAATAGCCACATAATATTGGGGCTACTAAATTGGTTTAGGGTTGCAGAAGTTATGGAAACATACTATCATGAAAATGATAAAGACACATCCACAATTAAAAATTCCACGGGAGGCGTTAAAACGTGATTATTGAAAATACAGGACTAAAAGGCTTAAAAAGTGACCTTGCTCACTTAGATGAAGTAACGACCCAATTAGGCTTTGTCCGTTGGCAATGGGAATATTATCGCGCTACATACGATTTGAAATTTGAAGATACGGCAAACCAAGCTGAATATTTCTTGCGCTTGAATGCACGTGTTGAAACAGGTAAATTGGAAAGCCCTTACGCTATACTTAATGTTGAAGATGCTTATATGGGTAAGACAACTTTCCCACATGGTTTAGATTATGTCTCTCCAATTCCACCAGCCATTCTTAATGCTGCTCAACAAAAGCTTGATCAACTCAAAGCTAAATTGTCAGTATAGCAGGCGCTCCTATGAATCCTTCGCGAAGAGGCACGCCTGATTTCTTGCTTCTAATCATGACATTTGCTTTGATTGCGTTTGGCCTTTTAATGGTATATAGCGCAAGCTCAATGTCCGCTTCAATCAATTATCAAGATTCCTTACACTACATCAAAAGACAGGCTATCGCGGTTGCGCTTGGCCTGATTTTTATGGTGTTTTTTATGAACCTCCACTATAGCAAGCTAAAAAAATGGGCTGTTCCACTTTTTATTCTCGTTTTGGGTTTGCTTTTTTTAGTTCCATTCATTGGAGTTGAAAACAAAGGTGCTACAAGCTGGTTTGCCTTAGGCCCTTTAAACCTCCAGCCGGCAGAATTCGCAAAGCTTACTCTTATTATTTACCTTGCTGCTTTAATCCATAAAAAAGGCGAGCGCTTTTACGAATTCAAAAAAGGTCTGCTGCCAACGCTTATTATTATTGGTCTTTATTGTGGATTAATAATGCTTCAGCCTGATTTCGGATCCACTGTTGTTCTGGGATTAATTGCTGGTTTAGTTATTCTCATTGGAGGAGCCAATCTAAAGCATTTTTTCAGTTTATCCTTTTGCGGAATATTACTCGCTTCTTTAGTTGTTCTAGTCCCTTATCTCATGGATCGCAATTCATTTCGTTCAGACCGGATATTAGCCTATATCAATCCTTGGGCAGATCAGCTAGGCTATGGATTTCATATTACTCAATCCCTAATGGCTTTTGGCCATGGCGGAATAAGAGGTGCAGGTTTTGGACAAAGCATTCAGAAGCTCGGATTCCTTCCAGCACCTCATAATGATTTTATTTTCGCAATCATTGGTGAAGAGCTTGGTTTTATTGGTTGCACGCTTTTTCTATTGTTTTACCTATTATTTCTTTGGCGCGGTATTCTCATCTCATTACGCTGTAAGGATTCATTTGGCTCTTTAGTCGGAGTGAGTATTATGGGGATGATTGGAATTCAAGCATTGATCAATTTAGGTGGAGTAACGAATACAATCCCATTAACTGGGGTTACATTACCTTTTATAAGCTACGGAGGGTCCTCCGTACTCGTTTTAATGGCTAGTATAGGGATTGTGCTTGGGCTATCAAGAGAACAGAACAAAGACGAGGCAGAGCCCGCTCAGGAGGCTTCCAGATGGAAGACAGAATTGTAACCAAGCGATTACATTTACGACCTTTCCTCTTAAGTGATGCAAATGCTATTTATACCCTATGTAATGACATCGAAGTGGCACGGACAACTTTATTAATTCCACATCCTTACTCTACTGATGCGGCAGAAGCGTCAATTCTAAGTAACCAAGCCGCTTTCCTTAACGGCACTCGTTATGCTTTTGCCATTGAAAGTCTAATGGATGCTTGCCTAATCGGCAGCATCAGCTTAATTATCGATAAACAACATAAACGTGCAGAACTGTCTTATTGGTTTGGAAAAGCTCACTGGGGACAAGGCTATGCAACAGAGGCAGCTAGCAGTATAATTCATTTTGGCTTTGAGAACCTTCAGCTGCATCGAATATGGGCCGCATCCATGACGAAGAATATAAATTCCATTCGGGTTTTGCTCAAAATGAATATGCAGTATGAAGGAATCTTCCGTCAACATATTCTAAAATGGGATGATTACGAGGATGTTTCCTTTTATGGAATTTTGAAATCAGAATATAAGCATACTACAACCGTAGATATATCGAAAAAGCTGCTGTCATAAATTCTGACAGCAGCTTTTTCGATAATCTATTATTTCACTCGATGCAAGTCTTCCGGCAGCTCATCTTCTTTAAAATGAACATCTTCCACTTTTACATTAACTTCAACAACTCTTAGGCCCGTCATATTCTCAATTGCTTCACGTACGTTATATTGTAGCTCTCGGCACACGTTCTGGATTTGAGAACCATAATGGACGATCACACGCAGATCAACCGCTGCTTCTAATTGCCCAACTTCCACTGAAACTCCCTTTTGCACATTGCGTCCACTCAATCGTTTGGCTATACCTTCTGAGATACCGCCTGACATAGCTGAAATTCCTGGTGTTTCTAACGCGGCTAAACCTGCAATTGTCGCCACAACATCATCAGAGATGCGGATAACCCCTGTTTCAATATCTTCGGACATTGGATTCACTCCTTCGCAAATCGGTTTATATGCTTATTATAATGATATCAGCCAATTAGAGTCAACGAACAACTACAAACTAGACATTTCCATTCTTTGTAGTAAAATGAGAGTACATTTTGAAACCATACATAGAAAGCGGTGAAGGATTTGCGCGAGAAATTGTTTTATTACGGATTGGTTACAGCAGTAGCTGCAAGTGCCATTACCCATTATGCTGGGATGTCGGCAGTCCTGCAGTTTTGTATTGCGGGAGTAGCTATTATTTTTGTAGCTGGCTTCTTAGGCAAAGCTACTGAAAGTGTTGCCCATTATGCGGGTGAACGTATTGGCGGATTTCTAAATGCTACGTTTGGGAATGCAGCTGAACTCATTATTGCCATTGTATTGATTCAAAAAGCTGTAAACGGCGAGACACACTTATTCGACATGGTTAAAGCAAGCATTACAGGCTCCATCATTGGAAATATGCTCTTAGTCTTAGGGCTAAGCGTACTGGCGGGTGGTTTGAAATTTAAATCCCAGCATTTTAATATCAAGCTAGCCGGTCATAACGCTTCCCTGATGATCTTAGCTGTGATAGCACTATTCATCCCTGCGGTGTTTGCTAAAGGCTTAACCGTGGAGCATACGAATACTCTGAGCATTATTGTTTCAGTTATCTTAATCCTCAGCTACCTGCTCTGGATATTCTTCTCCATGGTCACACATAAAGAAGAATTGAAGGATCATAAAGAAACAACCGAAGAGGTACATAGCTTGGCTCCCTGGTCCCTCAAACGGTCCATGCTATTTTTATTTATTGCAACGGTGTTAGTCGGCTTTGTTAGTGAATGGCTTGTTGGAACAATCGATCAATTTTCAGCGAAATTCGGTTTGTCGGAATTATTTGTTGGAGCCTTTTTAATTGCTATCATTGGTAATGCAGCTGAGCATTCTGCGGCAATAATGATGGCCATGAAAAACAAAATGGGAGCCGCTGTGGAAATTGCCATAGGAAGCAGCCTGCAAATTGCTTTGTTTGTCGCCCCGCTCTTGGTCATCATCAGCTTTTTCATGGGTGAGACGATGAATATGGTTTTCACAACTTACGAGCTTGTCGCAATCGGAGTAGCTGTATTCATAGCTAAATCCATATCACAAGACGGCTCTACGAATTGGTTCGAAGGCGTTCTGTTGCTAGTTGTATATGTTATACTGGGCATTGCCTTTTACTTGGTTTAAACCGAGTATAATTTACAAGACCTACAAAAAAACGAAGTAACCTCGGCGGTTACTTCGTTTTTTACAGCTTAATGTCCAAAGCTTCGTATAATTGAGCAAGATTGCGTTCAAGCTTACTTAGGATCATTTTGCCTGCCTGATCTGCAACTAACCCTGCGCGAATTGCAAAATCTACCTCTCTTGATAAGCCGTACATTTGCGTATCCAATACTTCTTCGTACAATGGACATTTACGTGTGGTTAAATTCTCCATTTGAACTTCGATCAGCTTGGCAATTTTATCGGCATCTTCTTGAAGAAGATTATAGGCTCTTATGTTTAAATTGATCATTAATTCAGATGATGACATTCCGCTTCCCCCCATTACGTTAACAATAATCCTTACCCCATATTTTAGTCGAAAACCAAGCAATACACAAGAGAATCCCTATTTCCATTATACGCAAGTATAAACAGCTACGCCGCCTTTCTGAAAGAAGGTGGTGCGTTTGTCCGGAAATATAAGAACTGTATATAGGTGAAACTTATACTTACTTAAATTTCAAAAAAAAGGCACCCCTTCAACAGGGGTACCTTTTTAGACCATTTAATCGTTTACAACTTGAATTTTCATTTCGTGTTTAACAAAAACGTCCTTAATGGCTTGCTTCGCTTCTTCAGCATCTGGACCATGTACATGCAGATTATATTCTCCTGCTTGCAGCAAAGTTGTGAATAATCCTAGAATACTTTTTACATCGATAAATTTGTTTTCAAACTGCAATACAATTGACGAACGAAATTTGTTGGCTGTTTGCGAGATTTCAACAATCGCAGCGTTATTCGAGTTTGACATTTGGATTTCCCTCCATTAATTGCTAATTGACAAGATATTAAATGAACCTATTGTAATGATACATTGGATTACCCTGATTATGCAACCATCCTTTTTACAATTGTTTAAACCAATGCTAGCTTTCTAGGTTCTCTCACTGCTTCGCCTTCTTGAGCTGCGGGTTCTAATCCAGTTTCCAATGATGATAAGTAGAATAAGAAAACTAATCAAGAGGAGCACTCTTCCACGGTATTGCTTCCAATGCTGAAGATCGTGTGCGATTAAACATTCAATAAAAATAATTGGAAACTTGCCTAATAAGGTTGCCAGAACAAAATCACGCATTTTTATTTTTGAAATACCCCCGCCATAGTTAACAATGGAGGAGGGGAAAAACGAAATCAATCTTCCCAAAAGCACATAAAAAAAACCTTCCGTTTCCATACGTTTATTGAATTCATGCATCTTAGGGAACCGTGCCATTTTGCGTTCTACCCAATCTCTGCCTATGTAACGAGCGAACAAAAAAGCCAAGTAAGCCCCTAAACAGGCAGCAATGTAATTAATAATTAAACCGCGAGTAAACCCAAAAACGAGTACATTCGCAGCAGCTAATAAAATAAATGGTGAAAATGGAATAAAGGTTTGAAGCAGAATGGCTAATATTCCAAATATCAACGCGTATGATCCATATGACCTCAAATAGGCTGACATTTCATCTATATTTGTATGAGTTAATTTATACCCGGATGGGGTGAACAATAAAAAATAAATAAAACCAATGATCAATGCAGCAATGCCTATATTAAGTAAACTCCATCTTATCTTTGTCGATGTTTTCAAGCTGCCCCTCCTCACTTCGTACCTTTATTCTTAGTTTAATATAGCAAAACATGCATAATAAGCCAAAAAAACTCCCTCGTCACTTAGATAAGGGAGTTTAAATCAATTGCGATAGCTTATTAGCCAACTTTAATTTGATTCTTGCCATCGTGTTTAGCTTTATATAAAGCCATGTCTGATTTATAGAACAGAAGCTCAACACTTATTTTCTCATCTTCCCAATGCCAATCCGATACTCCACAGGATACCGTAACCTTAGGCTGGGTTTCGTTAAAGACACGATTGCGAATTCGCTCTGCAATGCGCACAGCTTGATCAATCGACACTTGAGGTAAATAAATCGCCAACTCTTCGCCGCCCCACCGAGCTGCAATGTCGCTATCCCGGATACAGGTTTTGATAATGCTACTCACTTGGATTAATATTTTATCGCCAATTTGATGGCCAAAAGTGTCATTAACACCTTTAAAATTATCGATATCTACTACAATCAAAGAACCACAGAAGTCTTTTTTCTGGTAAAAATTAACCTGCTCATCTAAATAATGTCTAGCATATAAGCCGGTTAAATTATCTGTAATTACCATACGCTTGACTTCAGCATGTAAAGAAGCATTAGCGATAGTAAGACCAATATGCCCTGATAATACCTGCAGTAATTTATAATTATCATAGGAGAAGAAATTAGGATAACGGTGTGTAACAAGAATAACACCCATTACTTCATTATTAACCAGTATAGGTGATGCTATCATCGATCTTGAACCGGTTACTTCCATTAGCTTAGATTGCACAACTGGATTAGACCAATAATCAGATATAATAATTGGCTCTTTGGTTGTATAAACAAGTCCAGAAAAACCATAATCTACCGAGAACTTCTCTTGAAACATAGTGGGTAAATTACTTGCTTGAACGACCATCTCGTTCTCGGTCTTGTCCATTTGCAGAACACAGCTAAAGTCAGCACCAAAAATGTTGATTAACTCGCTAGAGGCGAAACTGAATATTTCACTTAATTTTAAGCTTTGGTTCAATTTAATGGTAATATCGTTAATCAGGCGTAGTTCATTAACCAGAAAGTTAGATTGTTCGTAAAGCTTAGCGTTCTCAAATGCTGCACCAGCACTGCTTGCAAGCAATCGAATAAATTGAATATCATTATGATCAAAATGGATCGGAAGAACATGAAGATGTAAAACTCCATAAACTCCTTGTTTTCCAGAAAGCGGTGCAGCAACCTCAGCATCTACTTCTCCTATAGCAGGATTATAAATCAGTTCGCCTTCCATAAAAGCTCTTGTACAAATGTCATTCTCTGCACTTGTGAAATTCAGTGGTTTAACTGGCAAGGAGGAGCTTTGATTATCCTGTGACAACAATAAACTCACCTGTACTAATGGGTATAGCTTTCCAATACGATCAATAACTTCCGTCAATACAGATTCGACATCATTTAAGGAATGCAGCGTTTGCACGACTTCAAAAAGCATTTCTGTAATATTGAATTTCTGTTCAGCTTCCTGCTGATGAACGAGCAACCGTTTATTTTCCATTTTCTCTGCTTGCAGCAATATATGAGGCAAGAAGGAACTTAATATTCTCGGAGTTGAAAATTTTGACTGATCCATGTTGTATATTATTCCTACACTGCCGATAAGCTGGTTACCTACTGCATGTATAGGAAGAACCCCTAATTTAAAAGCTTGATCTCTTTCATTAACTGCGTATTCCATCTCCCCCGCTTCATTAGCAGCACGGGTGGCTCGAATAATTAAATCTTGATTGATTGGCAAGGAATTATCCGGAGAACTTATGTGCAACATATTATAATCACTAGAGCAAACAAAGTATGTATTCGCAGTAAAAGAACTGAAAACACTTAATTGCTCTATCCAATGGATAAAGCTTGCAGTGAGCATTTCATCTAATTGAGTTGGTTTGTAATCAAGCAATTGATCAATTGAAATATGTTCAAGCTTATCATTCTGAAGATTACTCGTCATGTAGCAACCCCCTTTCTACGAAGAAAGCACTAAATTCTTACATTTCATTCTTAAACCATGTAGTTCAATAATACTATGTAATTGACAAACATGCACTACATTTCAATCAAAATTAATAAATCAGCTCTGACTGCTGCTTTTGGATCCACCTAAAAATTACACCTTGACTTTCTTCTATAATTTCATATAATATAATATGTTGAGTAGGAAGTAGTAATAGTGATTCTTGGATGAATATATTGTGTCACCCTCACTGATTTTGTTGCTGACAGGACAGCGGCTGAACTCTCTTGTCAGAAAGTACCTAAACAAAGTCGGGCACAACGCATTATCCCTTTCAAACTCTAAAACCAACCATTAAAGGAGTAATTCATACATGTCACGTTATACAGGTCCTAAATTTAAATTAAGTCGTCGTCTTGGTATTTCCCTAAGCGGCACTGGTAAAGAAATCGCAAAACGTCCTTTCCCTCCAGGTCAACATGGTCCAGGCCAAAAGAAAAAAATCAGTGGATATGGTATGCAATTGCAAGAAAAGCAAAAGCTACGCCACATGTACGGTTTGAATGAAAAACAATTCCGCAATCTATTTGATAAAGCGGATAAAATGAAAGGCATGACTGGGGAGAACTTTATGGTTCTTTTGGAAAGCCGTTTAGACAACTTGATTTACCGTCTTGGTTTCTCAAACTCACGTGCTGGCGCTCGTCAATTGGTAGCTCATGGTCACGTGCTTATCAACGGCAAAAAAGTAGATATCCCTTCCTTTACTGTAAGCACAACTGATGTTATTGGTTTACGCGAAAGAAGCAGAAACTTATCAACGATAAAAGAAGCTTTGACTAACCGTCATCACATTCCTACTTATGTTGAATTCAATGAAGCAGCTATGGAAGGC
Organism: Paenibacillus psychroresistens; assembly: GCF_009728935.1. GTDB lineage: Bacteria > Bacillota > Bacilli > Paenibacillales > NBRC-103111 > Paenibacillus_AC > Paenibacillus_AC psychroresistens. The sequence continues at coordinate 4,372,300 of NZ_CP034235.1, forward strand.
AGATACCTTCGTCTACCTGAACGTTCAGAGTTGCCGCAAGAAATTGATGAAAAACAAATTGTCGAGTTCTACAGCAGATAATAAAAGTATTACCGCGATGAACTCGTTCCTCTTTGGGGGACGGGTTTTTTGTTTCTATATTGTTAAAGGGAGCGAGTCAAATGGATATTCTCCAAGATCTGATGGATCGTGGTTTATTACACCAGGTAACCGATCAAGACGGATTAAATAAGAAGCTTAATGAAGGTCCCATTACCTTATACGCAGGATTTGATCCAACAGCTGATAGCTTGCATATTGGCAGTCTTGTTCCTATTCTTTGCTTGGTTCGTTTTCAAAAAGCGGGCCATATCCCTGTTGCTCTAGTTGGTGGAGGCACTGGTTTAATTGGTGATCCCAGCGGCAAAGCGTCGGAGCGTACATTGAATACTGCTGAGGTTGTCGATCAATGGACCGAAAAGCTGCGTATTCAGTTATCTCGCTTTTTAGATTTTAACGCTGATCAGAACCCTGCGCAAATGGCAAACAATTACGATTGGTTTAAGCAATTGAATGTCATTGAGTTTTTAAGAGATATTGGCAAGCACTTTCCCCTTAACTATATGTTAGCTAAGGATTCTGTTGATTCTCGTCTGAGCAAAGGAATATCCTTCACTGAATTCAGTTATATGATCCTGCAAGCCTACGATTTCCTTAAACTGAGTCAAGAAAACAATTGCTCGCTCCAAATTGGCGGCAGTGATCAGTGGGGTAATATTACAGCTGGAATGGAATTGATTGGGCGAACTACTGGCAATTCTGCTTTTGGCCTTACCTTCCCGCTTGTTACAAAAAGTGATGGAACTAAATTTGGCAAAACAGAATCAGGTACCATTTGGTTGGATGCCAGCAAAACAAGCCCTTACCAATTCTATCAGTTTTGGCTGAATGTCGATGATCAAGATGTAATCCGCTTTCTTAAATATTTCACCTTCCTTTCTATCGAGGAAATTCGCGAATTAGAGGGTGAATTAAAGCTTAGTCCCGAATTGAGAACTGCCCAACGAGCTCTAGCGCGTGAAGTTACTGCATTAGTTCACGGAGATCAAGCTGTAGCCAGCTCAGAGAATATTTCACAGCTTCTGTTCAATGGCCAGATAGAACAATTATCCGGAGACGAAATTGAGCAAGCATTTCAAGATGTTCCTTCCGTTGAGATAACGAATTCCGAAGCTATCGGATTGGTTGATCTATTAATAACGGCTCAAGCTAGCCCCTCCAAAAGACAAGCCAGACAAGATATTGAAAGCGGCGCAATCTATATTAATGGAGCAAGGGTTATCGAGGTTGATAAATTATTAGCACACGAAGATCGCCTTAGCGGTAAATATATTGTCATTAGACGCGGCAAAAAGAATTATTATTTGGTCAAGTTTATTCAGTAATTCTGCTGCTTTTCTTGTAGGTCTTACTAATTAAAGCGCCTTTAATGGCGCTTTTTTGTTGTGAATTTAGCCTTATTTACCAATTATATGTTATAATAAGTGGGCGAATTCAAGGGGGATGCTGAAATTGAGAAAAGTGTTACACTACATAATAAAAATAATAACCAGCACAGCAGTAACAAGGCCTTTATTAATCATTTTTCTAACAATCAAATGGATGCTTATCTTGGTCATTATTGCTGGTTTGCTCGCAGCAGGCGCTGCTTTTGGTTATGCTTCAGCATTAGTTAAAGATGATCCGGTGCGCAGTAAAGACATGATTTACGATTTGATGTCTGAGAACTCTACAACTGGCTTTGTTTATTTTAATGATAATACTACCTTGCTAGGGCAATTACGTACGGAAGAAGACCGCAGACTTGCTACTTTGGATGAAATTCCACAGATTATCAAGGATGCCACTCTTTCCATCGAAGACAAGAATTTCTACGAAAATAATGGAGTAGATATGAATGGATTGCTTCGTGCTGTGGAACAAAGGCTGCGTCATGAAGAGATACAAACAGGCGGCAGTACCATTACGCAGCAGCTGGTAAGAAGAACTTTCTTAACCTTAGATCGTGAGGACAGCCGTAAATTCAAGGAAATCTTACTTTCTATGCGTGTGACACGGATTATGTCCAAAGATGAAATTCTGTTGGCCTATCTTAATAAGATCCCTTATGGAAATGGTTCATCTGGTTATAATTTATCTGGTATTAAAGCTGCTGCAAAGGGCATTTTTGATAAAGATAAACTCATTGATTTGAACATTGCCCAAAGTGCTTATCTTGCTGGCTTACCGCAATCCCCAAGCAATTATTCTGCCTTTAACGGTAAAGGTGAATTTGATAATGAAGCGTTTGAGAAAGCCGTGAACCGTGAAGAATTGGTTTTAAGGCGGATGCTAGAAGAGAATAAAATTACTCAAGCCGAATATGATGATGCCTTAGCATTCGATTTAAAGAAATCTCTTGCTAAAACCAAAGCAAAGGCATATACCACCTATCCTTACTTAATGATTGAAGTTGAAAACAATGCTGCCGATGCAATCCTAAAACAGCAATATCCCGATTTAGTTCTTGATACAGACAGTAAAAAAGCCGCTTACAATGAAGCTCTCAAAGATGTTCATTTACAAATGCAGCGTGGCGGATACAAAATTTACACAACGATTGATAAAACTATTTATGATTCTATGCAAGTCATCGCCAAGAACCCGAAGAACTTTTCTCCGGATGACAAGGTTAAAGGAACGGAACAAATTGGTGCCCTGATGATTGACAACAACAATGGTGCTATTCTCGGTATGATTGAAGGCAGGAATTTCTATGAAGAACAGCTGAATCATGCGACCCAAGCGTTCCGACAGCCTGGTTCCACTATGAAGCCACTTGCCGCATATGGTCCAGGGATTGAAATGGGACTTGTATACCCTGCAGCAATAATCGATGATTCACCAATCGTGCTTAAAGATCAAAGCTCAGCATCTGGTTTCCATGTTCCAATGAACTGGAACTCCAAGTTTCAGGGCTTGATTACAGCCAGAAAAGCCTTAAACATGTCTTATAACATACCTGCTCTACGTATTTTCCTTAATGAAGTTGGAATGAAGAATGCCTGGGATTACGTAAAAAAACTAGGAATTAATTCACTTACTCCAGACGATTATCTCTATGCTCAAACGGGTGTAATCGGTGGTTTATCCAAAGGTGTTAGTGTAAAGGAAATGACAGCAGCTTATAGTACCTTTGCCAACAAAGGTGTCCATAACGATGCGTATCTGATCAGTAAAATTGTCGATGGCAATGGCAAGGTCATTTTTGAACATCAGAAAAAGCCAACTAATGTTTTCACGGCAGAAACAGCCTTCTTAATGACTGATATGATGCGTACTGTTATTACCGCTGGTACGGCAACAGATTTAATGAAAAAGTTTAAAAATTATGGTAAAATCCCGATTGTCGGAAAAACGGGATCCACTCAAGACGACGGAGATGCTTGGTTTATGGGTTATACACCTGATATAACGGTCGGTGTTTGGGCTGGATATGATCAGTTTGTCCATAAGTTAAGCAAGCCAGGCGGAACAAACCGTGCTAAGGATATATGGGCCCTTATAATGGATACGGCTATTAGCAAGAAGCCGGCTCTGTTCCCAACTAAAACATTTGAAAAGCCAGCCAATATCATTACCATGGCCGTTTCTAATTTATCCGGTTTATTACCAAGTGAGCTAACTAAAGCATCTGGTCATACTGTTTCGGATTTAATCAACAAAAAACAAATTCCGACCAAGGAAGATGATGTTCTGGTCAAGATGAAATTCTTGGTTTATAACAAACTCAATTACCTGCCTAACCCATTAACACCTGAAGAATTCTTGCAGGAAAAGGTAGTTGTCAAACGTAAGGAATCTTTAACCGCTACACTTAAACAAATCAAAGAAATCATGGCTAAGACTCCTGCTAGCAAACGCAGATCAATGGATGCTTTCATCCCATTGGATATCGCTGCCAATGCACCAGAGGAGATTGATCCGCGTATCGATGACAATCTGGTGCCCGATGCTCCAGCCAATGTCATTCTCAAAAGCACTGCAGCTGAGAACAAGCTTACTTTCTCACCAAGCTTAAATCCTAATATTGTCGGTTATCGAATATATCGTTCACTGGATGGTGTAACCTTTGAAAAGCAAGCTAAAGTGATTACAACAGATCAGCCATCATCATTCATTGATCCGGCTCTACCAGGTGGTAATGCCGTAGGATATTATATAACTTCGGTAAATATAGTAGGTAAGGAATCCGTTCCAAGTTCAACTGTACTCTCAGCAGGAACAGTGGTTGGGCCAATTACGGAGAATACAGACGACCCTGATCCAGACACTGGAGCTATTGTTATTGCTCCCGCTCCAACAACACCAATTGAGCTATCGTTTCAAATGAACGGAGTTAATCTCCAAATTGATTGGACGCCAAATCCAGCCATTGAACAAATCACACAATATGATGTTTACTTTAGTGAGACGGAAACTGGAAATTATCAAAAAATTGGTACAGCCTTCCAGCCGCAATTTGAATACTTCTCCGGCCTTTACAAAGGGTATTACAGTATTATTGCGATCAACAATACTGGGGAATCTTCTTCCTCAACACCAGTTGCCTACTCGACCGAACAATAAATGATAGCAATAATTATGAATAAAACCCGTATCTCGGATAATCATCCAAGATACGGGTTTTATTATTCATGTGTTATATCTTATTAATTAATCTTCAATCGTAGATAAATCACCTGTCGGGAGATTTAATTCCCAGGCTTTAAGCACTCGGCGCATTATCTTTCCACTGCGCGTCTTAGGGAGTTTGTCTTTAAATTCAATTTCACGTGGAGCTGCGTGTGCAGATAAGCCTTCTTTTACAAATTTGGCGATATCAGCCTTAAGCTCCTCAGACGCTACAAAGCCTTCTCTAAGCGAGATAAATGCTTTGATAACCTCACCCCTCAACGGATCAGGTTTGCCGATTACACCAGCTTCTGCGACGGCTGGATGCTCGACTAGCTTACTTTCCACTTCGAATGGCCCTACTCGTTCCCCGGAAGTGTTAATTACATCATCGACTCGACCTTGAAACCAAAAATATCCATCATCATCCAAGTAAGCGGAATCTCCCGAAACATACCAGCCATCCAATCTAAAATACTCCTCAAATTTATTGGGATTATTCCATATTTTGCGCATTATTGATGGCCATGGAGTTTTAATTGCTAGATTCCCCATACGATATGTAGGCAGAACATTGCCAGAATCATCTATAATGGCAGCTTCAACTCCAGGAAGCGGTTTGCCCATAGAACCAGGTTTAATCGTCATAGACGGGTAATTACAGATTAGCTGAGCCCCAGTTTCTGTCATCCACCAGGTATCATGGATTCTTTGTTTATATACTTTTATTCCCCAGCGAACCACTTCAGGATTCAACGGTTCCCCCACACTTAATACATGGCGAAGTGATGATAAATCATGTGCTTCTACCGTATCATCTCCTGCTCCCATTAGCATGCGGAATGCAGTTGGAGCACTATACCAAACTGTCACTTTGTAGCGTTCAATCGTTTGGTACCAATCCTTGGGACTGAAGCGTCCACCACGAATGACATTAGTCGCCCCGTTCAACCAAGGCGCAAAAATGCCGTATGAAGTTCCTGTTACCCAGCCTGGATCGGCTGTACACCAATAAATATCATCTTCTTGCAGGTCAAGGACAATCCGTCCTGTATAGTAGTGCTGAATCATTGCATTCTGAACATGGAAGACTCCCTTAGGCTTGCCGGTTGATCCAGAAGTATAATGGATGATTAGTCCATCTTCTAGACCTAACCATTCAATCTCAAGCTCTGGTGAAGCATCTTTCATGACTTTATAATAATCAATATATCCCGGTTTTGTTTCAATTCCATCTCCAACCAGAAAAATATGTTTCAGATGAGGTAAATCCGCAGTCGCAATACGCGGCAATAAAGCTGGAGTTGTCACTATAGCTATAGCTTCACTATCTTCCAACCGATCCTTGACAGCTGTTTCCATGAATGCTTCAAACATCGGGCCCACAATAGCTCCAACCTTTAATGCTCCCAACAATGAAAAATAGAGCTCCGGTGTCCGCGGCATGAAAATAAATACCCGATCCCCTTTGCCGATTCCCTGTGATCGCAGCACATTGCCAAAACGATTGGATTCATTCTTGATCTCTGAGAAAGTGTATTTTTCATCACGAGTCGCATCACTATAGTAAAGTGCGATTTTGTCGCTGCGCGATGATTCAGCATGACGATCAATGGCTTCATAAGCCATATTTACCTTCCCTGTTTGCGACCATGAAAACTGTTGTTGCACTTCTTCCCAGCTGAAGTTCTCTTTTGCAGTATCATAATTACCTAGATTGGACTTAGTTGCTGTAGCAACAATTTTCTCGTCATGCATGTTTTCCATAAATTACCCTCCATTTGATGCAAATAATATATGAAACGCTTACATATAAACGTCTAAGCTAACGACGACAACATAAACATTTCCAAGCTTCTAGATCCCAAACAACAATTCCAATTATAACATAGCCCTCTCATGTCGCCTACCCTTTTTTCATTTTATGAAAATTAATTACCTAAAAAGATTTAAATTTGCGAAAAATATTTTCTCCTGTATATTTTATATTATATTTGTTATAAGTAGTATATAGGATGAACAAAGGGGCTGCTGTTACTGTGGAACATAAAAAGGTTTACCAATCCCATACTATTCATCGCTTAAGTCAGTCTATCGTTCTTGAAGGTCCGCTCACCTCTGAGCATTTCAGAGCTTATACTATGCACACGGAGCTTGATGCATTTCGTCGCCCCAAAGACCAGCAGGTTGCCTTACTTGAAATTGCTGATCTACCAGAAGGAAGAATTCTGATTGCTCGAGATGCGGAAACCATAGTGGGTTATGTTACGTTTCATTATCCTGATGAGATGGAGCGGTGGTCCGAAGGAAGCCTCGATGATTTAGTTGAGCTCGGAGCTATTGAAGTAGCTAATGCTTATCGTTCCATGGGAATTGGCAAGCAATTAATTGCACTTGCTTTTGCAAATGGGCAATTCGACAACACAATTGTCTTCACTACCGAATACTATTGGCATTGGGATTTACAAAGCAGTGGCTTGAACGTATGGCAATATCGTAAAATGATGCAAAGCTTGATGGAAAGCGTTGGCATGTCGCTCTTCGCAACCGATGATCCTGAGATTTGTTCACATCCAGCCAATTGCCTTATGGTCAAAATTGGCCACGAGGTTCCACATTCCTCCATAGTACGATTTGATCGACTTCGGTTTCAAAGAAGAATTATGTACTAAAGCTGCAGATGATGATTTATAGACCAACAGGAGGCGAGTGAGCTTGGCTGCCATTGAGAATGCCTTATTTTACTATACCGATAATGAAATGAAATATCATTTTTATGAGGGGCATCCCTTCAACCAGCATCGGCTTAAACTAACCGAAGATCTGCTACGGCGAGTTGGAGCAATACCAGCAGAAATTTTACGATTACCTGATCAGGCATCTGACGAAGAGCTTGCTCTTGTACATAGCTTACCTTATATCCAAGCTGTGCGTGCTTTAAGTCAAACAGCGATAAATGAGGATTGGTTAAAAAAAGCATGCTCTTTTGGACTGGATCTCGAAGGAGATACTCCCTATTTTGAGGGGATGCATCAGGCCAGTGCTCAAATCGTTGGAGGTACTCTAGCGGCTGTCGAAGCTGTCATGAGCGGGGAAACTAAGCATGCGCTTCATTTAGGAGGAGGATTGCATCATGCCATGCCTGGTAAAGGTTCCGGGTTTTGTGTTTATAATGATGCAGCCGTAGCCATTGCGGCTATTCAGAAGAAATATAAAGCTAGAGTCATGTACGTCGATACGGATGTTCATCATGGTGATGGTGTGCAATGGATGTTTTATACAGATCCAGATGTACTAACGTTGTCGATCCATGAAACAGGCAAATATTTATTCCCAGGTACAGGAGCTGTTAATGAGCGCGGTGAAGAGAATGGATTTGGCTTTAGCTTGAATTTACCAATGGAGCCTTATACCGAAGACGAATCGTGGTTGGAATGTTTCACTGAGGTCTTTAATCAGGCTGTTGCTAGCTTTAAACCTGATATAATCATCTCTCAGCATGGCTGTGACGCACATGCCTCTGATCCTCTCGCCCACATCCAATGCAGTATGCAATCCTATTGGCACATGCCCGAGATCATTCACGAGGCAGCCCATAAATGGTGCGAGGGGCGTTGGGTTGCACTAGGTGGCGGAGGCTATGATATATGGCGTGTGGTACCAAGGGCATGGAGCCTGCTCTGGCTTGTGATGAATGAGCATCCTATAGTTCATGCCTTAGAAAGCAATCAACAGCTTGAGCTCCCTCTGGACTGGCTGGAACGCTGGCAGCAGCAAAGTCCAGAGGAGCTTCCAAAAACCTGGCTTGATGATACAGAACAATGGGATGCAATGCCCAGACGAATTGAAATAACCGAGAAAAATCGTAAAACTAAAGAACTTTCCATGCTGTATCTCCAGAAATAATAAGCTTAGGAAAGCTGAGTAAGCATTTCTTCGACTATTTGATAAGAATGCAAAGCGGCATGCTTCATGAACTCGGTAAAGTTATCCGGTGCAGAACCGTTTGCTTTGTCGGACATGGAGCGGATGATAACGAAAGCTATTTTGTTCGTCGCACAGACCTGAGCAGTCGCTGCGCCTTCCATTTCCGTACATGAACCGTTCAACTCTGAGTATAAGGCATGCACTTTATCGCGGTCTGCAATAAATTGATCACCCGATAGAATTCTGCCTAATTTGGCTTGCTCAGGGAATAATTTAAGGCTTGCCTCAAAAGCAACCTTACTTAATTCCGCATCTGCGACGAATATGGAAGTTTCTTGGAATGGTATGATGCCACGAGCAAAACCCAATGCGGTTACATCCATATCATGCTGCATGCAATCCGTTGAAATCACGATATCGCCAATATTTAAGCTAGGGTCAAGCGCTCCTGCTACACCAGTAAAAACAACCGCATCTACTTCAAAAAAATCAATTAAAGCTTGTGTACACATCGCTGCATTCACTTTGCCAACCCCAGATTTGCAAACAACAATTGATTTAGTGCCGAAGGTCCCCTCGATAAATGGAATACCTGCTAACTGGACCGTGCGACTGACGGTCATTTTTTGTTGAATTAACTCTACCTCTTCAATCATGGCTCCAATAATTCCAATTTTACGAAAATTCATCATTATGCTCCTTCTACTCAAGTTAAAATTTACAATATGGCAAAAAAAACGCGGCTCACTTTACGTGAGCCACTGATTTGCGAACAATTATTTCATGTGGTAAGACAATCTTCGTTACTTCTACATTTTCCTTATTCATCAGCTTCGTTAGAAGTCTCATCGATACAGCACCGATATCATACATGGGCTGAGCAACGGTGGTTAATAAAGGTCTAACCATAGAAGCCATTCGACTATTGTCTACACTGATAACGGAAATATCATCTGGCACTCTTAAATTAGCATCCTGAATCGTGTGAATAGCTCCGATAGCCATCTCATCTGTTGCTGCAAATATCGCTGTTGGTTTATCCGCTAGGTTGATAAAATACTTCATAGCTTCAATTCCTGATTCATACCGATAGTTGCCTACACGAATATGATCATCAATAACAGGAATACCTGCTTCTTCTAGCGCTCTCTTGTAGCCTTGAAATCTTGCATATCCATTTGCAGGATCCTGCAAGGTTCCACTGATCATTCCAATATTACGGTGACCATTCGATATTAATAGTTGGACTGCATCGAATGCCGCCTTCTCATGATCAATATCCACTGCCGGTATTGCATTATTATCATCTGTAGTCGCGCAAAGCACGATAGGAACGGAAGAGGATTTAAAGGCTAAAATATGTTCTTGAGTGACCGTTCCACCCATAAACAATAACCCATCCACTTGTTTCTCAAGCAATGTGTTGATTACACTAATTTCCTTATCTTTCTTCTTATCTGCATTACACAAGATAATGTTGTAACGATACATGTTGGCAATATCTTCGATTCCACGTGCTACCTCTGCAAAAATGGCGTTAGAAATATCGGGTATAACCACTCCAACTGTCGTCGTTTTCTTACTTGCAAGACCACGAGCTACAGCATTAGGGCGATATCCAAGTCTTTCAATCGCTTCAAACACTTTCTTACGCGTTTGCGGTTTAACATTAGGATTGTTATTCACAACCCTGGAAACAGTCGCCATGGATACTCCTGCTTCGCGAGCCACATCATAAATAGTTACAGTCAATGTCATTCTCTCCATTACACAATAAAATTTTCCTACAAGACAAGTTAAGCATATGATACGACAAAATTTGGCTTTGTGCAACGAAAACTGCCAAACAATCCATTCTTGTGGTTTTGTTAGGTCAAATCATATGTATTTAAACTTTGAAGTGTAATTTGAGATAAACGCTTCAGGATATCCTCTACCCAACGATCGTCTTGCAATGAGCGGGCTAACAGCAAAAGATCCAACAGCTCGTTTATGCGATATTCCAATATTTTGTCTACTGAAGTATGTTTATATTCATTCTGTGAGGCAATCATTAGCAGGAACGCCAATTCATTGGTTTCGTTGAAAAAGAATTGCTTCTTCTCCGGGTTGCTGCCAAATTGACTGATCAGCTCCGTTAACTCCGATTTTACTGGTTGAAAAACTTCACTTTTACTACAAGAATCACAGGTGTAAATCGGTACATTATCAATTTCTATGCGGTTCTTATAAATAACCGTTCTTAGGCGTATATTCATTTTATGCCCACATTTGCATAACTTAGACAACTTATACCATCCTCCATCTACAAAAGGTACTAATCCGTTAAACGGACGACATTGCCCGTTTAACGCATTAATCGATACAAGAACAATTCTACCGATAAAGGCAAATTCCTGCTCACGGCTATTATCCAATTTGCACCATAGAGGACATCTATTATTTGCTGTATTTTTCTATGACTCGAATGAACTGTTTCATGAATGCTGGCAGGTCTGGCGGACGCCTTCCTGAGACAATATTGCGATCAATTACAACCTCTTCATCCACCCAAATGGCGCCAGCATTTTCAAGATCATCCTTAATGCCGGGAGTCGATGTCATGGTATAACCTTTAACTATCTTAGCAGAAATCAGCACCCAGCCTGCATGGCAAATGTGCCCAATCGGCTTTTGCTGGCTATGAAATTGCTCAGTTAGCTGCAAGACTGCCGTATAGCGTCTTAATTTATCTGGCGCCCAACCACCCACAACATACAAGCCATCATAATCAACCGATTTCACATCTTCGAAAGCATAATCCGTGGTAATTGGAACACCATACTTACCATGATAAACTGTGTTAGCTTTTGGTCCGATTAAATCTACTTGCGCACCGGCTTCTCTCAATCTTAAAACCGGATACCACATTTCCAGATCCTCAAATTCCTCATCGACAAAAATCAAAATCTTTTTCCCTGTTAAGCTCATGTTATCTCCTTCCAAAACGTTAATGTTTAATTCTGCTTCTCTCTAACAAATTACGAATCTCTAAGCTTGTTTTACAAAGTAAAGCTTGCTCAATGATACCTTGACTTGCCGCTCTTTCTGTATGAAGCAGACGATTTTTGAAAGGCAGCAACGATTGTACGGACATACTAAGCTCCTCGATCCCCAGATCTAGCCAAAGTGGGATTGCTAGAACATCCCCAGCCAGCTCGCCGCAAACACTTACCTGAATACCTTGCCGTTTAGCTGAATCAACTGTCATCTTAAGCAACCGTATAATGGCTGGATGGTAAGGGTCATATAAATGCGCAATCGTTTCATTCATTCGATCAACCGCAAGTACATATTGAATTAAATCATTGGTGCCTATACTGAAAAATTGGACTTCTTCAGCCAATTGATCGGCAATAATTACCGCAGCAGGCACTTCAATCATAATTCCAACTTCAATATTTTCTTGAAATGGCTGATTGTTTTCTCTTAGTTCTTTTTTGGCCTGCTCCAGAACATGGTTCGCTTTACGAACCTCATCCAAAGAGGAAATCATCGGATACATGATTCTCACAGAACCATAATGACTGGCTCGCAGAATCGCTTTTAGCTGTGTTTTAAACATATCCGTTTGCGCCAATGAAATCCGAATTGCTCGGTAACCAAGTGATGGATTATCTTCTTCGGGAAATTGAATATATCCCACACTCTTATCTCCGCCAATATCAAAAGTACGAATGATCAAAGATTTATCCTGCAGCCTTTCAGCTGCTTTGCGATATACATCGAATTGCTCTTCCTCTGTCGGCAGCATGGTTCGATCCATATAGATGAATTCCGTACGGAATAGCCCCACTCCAGAAGCCCCATTCTTTAATGCCAAATCTAATTCCTTGAGTGAGCTTATATTAGCCTTCAGCTCTATGGATTGTCCATCCGAGGTAACAGGCCTAACATTTGCCAGAGCCTGAAGCCATTCACGATGAGCAAGAATGTCCTTTTTGCGTTGGAGATACAGCTCGACTAATTCCTGGACGGGATTTACATAAACCATACCTTCTTCACCATCAATAATCAACAAGTCTCCATTTAAGATCGGCTTTGCTAATTTACCTTCCATCCCTAATACAAAAGGAATCTCTAAGGCTCGCGCCATTATCGCCGCATGTGAAGTTGTCCCCCCTTGAAGGGTAACAATGCCAAGAATTTGTTGGCTATCCACATGTGCCAGCTGAGAAGGCGAAAGCTCTTTGGCTACCAGAATATACGGAATTTCAGACGGTGGCTTAGGCTCCTCCAGATCACCTAGAAGATGCTTCAGCAACCGATTCCCTACATCTCGAATGTCTGCTGAGCGTTCTTTCATGTAAGAATCATCCAACAGCTCAAACATGCCCACAAACTTATCAATCGTCTCTTTAACCGCTACTTCAGCCGCTTTAAACTGCCTTTGCATAATGCCTTGGACTTCATTCATGAAAATCGGATCTTCAAGAATTGCCAAATGAGCGTCGAATATATTGGATTCTTCCACCCCAATTAAATCAGAAATATCTTGTTTAATATGCAGCAGTTCTACCTTGGAAGAGCGTATGCCATCATATAATTTCTCGAATTCAATAGCTAAATCAGCTACATCCACCATTTTATCCGTTAAATCCCATTCAAGTGTCGGTAGAACAAATGCTCTTGCTATCGCGATTCCTGAGGATGCTCCTGTGCCTTTAGCCATTTGATTGTCCTCCTTTAGTACGCGAGTCTTCTTTCATTACTACAGACATCACTGAATTTTGAGCTTTCTTAACAGCTTTAAAAGGGGCGAAACTCCAAGACTTCACACGATCGGGATTGGTAATAATCATAGGAGTAGCCAAGGACTTTCCGTATTGCTTAACTTTTTGCAGATTGAATTTAATTAGCAATTGACCGGCTATTACTTGATCGCCTTCCTTCACATGGGCTGTAAACCATTTCCCCTGGAGGTTTGCCGTATCAATTCCAATATGAAGCAGCACCTCAAGACCTTCTGCCGTAATAATGCCTAAAGCATGCATGGAAGGATAAACTAGCATGATTCTACCAGCTACTGGTGCAACCAATTCTCCACGATCCGGAATAAATGCCACCCCACTACCTACAATGCCTTGTGCAAAAATCGCATCAGGCACTTCATCCAATGGAATCATTCTGCCTTGTACTGGGGAATTAAACATCACAGGGACAATGTCTTTACGTGTTACTTTTATAATTTCTTCGCGAATAAGCTCTGAATAAGTTCCAAAAACCACTTGAATGTTACCACCGCCTAAACTAATAACTCCTGCAGCACCTAAATGCTTCAACGCAGGAATATCGATTAAACGGTCATTATCAACGGTTAACCGCAAACGGGTGATGCAGGCTTCCATTTTTTTAATATTATTCTTGCCGCCTAAAGCTTGTAGAATCAATGGAGATCGATAGGGAATATCCCCTGCCCACTCTTCTAAAGAGGAACCTTCTTCTCTCCCTGGCGTTGGAATCTGAAAACGTGCAATAGCCCAACGGAACAAGAAGTAATAAACTAATCCGTACACAATCCCAATCGGGATAAGCCAGAGTCCACGATGTGCCAAATGCTCATTAATCACAAAATCTATCGCACCCGCTGAAAAAGAAAATCCATGATGTATGTCAAAATAGTAAGCAATCCACATAGCTAATCCAGATAAAATCGCATGAATGAAGAATAAATAAGGCGCAACGAACAAAAAGGCAAATTCAATCGGCTCGGTAACACCAGTTAAAAAAGAGGCTAATGCTGCCGTTAGAAATGTAATGCGAATTTTTGGTTTTAAATCCTCACGTGCTTCATGAATAATCGCTAAAGCAATGGCGGGCAAGGCGAACATCATAATCGGATATAATCCGGCCATATACCCCCCCGCTTTTGGATCTCCAGCAAAAAAACGCGGCAGGTCCCCAAAAACGATATGCCCATTAGGTTCAACATAAGACCCCACTTGAAACCAATAAACGTTATTAAGGATATGGTGCAAGCCTGTTGGCACTAATAAACGATAACCAACACCGTATAAAAACGTACCAAAACCACCTAACCCCAGTAACCAATCCCCTGTATGTATCAGTGAGCTTTGGAGGAATGGTCCTATCTTAATCATGAGCACAGATACTAATATCGTAATAATTCCCATAAATAACGGAACGGACCTTGTACCGCCAAAAAAATGAATATATTCGGGGAGCTTAATATTACGAAATGCATAATAAGAGAGTGCTGCTAATATACCAATAGCGATCCCACCAGAAACGCCTAACTGAAACTCTGGACCTATGTAGCGCAATGTCATTTCATTAAAAAGAAAATAACCAAGTAAAGCGGACATCCCTGCCGTCCCTGCATTTTCGGTTAAACCCATAGCTACTCCAACAGCAAAAATAAACGGAAGATACGTAAAAATAGTCGTTCCGGCAAAATTTAGCACATGCCCAACCGATTCAATACCTAAAGCGTCCCATGGAAGTGCACTGAGACTTAAAAAGATTGCGGCAACAGGTAATGCAATCGTCGGAAGCATAAGAGAACGCCCAAGCTGCTGCAAATTTCCCATCCAATTCATGAAACGATTCTCCTTCCATCCCTTAACTGCATTAATTTAGATGGTAAAGCTTCTCCAAGTTTTTGTCAAAGAAAAAACCCTGAATGAATTTCAGGGTCTGAGTCTATTAAAATTGAGGGAATTGTGAACTGTAGTTACTGAATTGGGTTTTAGCTGCTTCTATCTCTTGCTTATCTGCAACCTTCATCTTGTACCAGCCCTTTTGAAACATCTGATCAAAGATTTGTGCTTGGGTATCCTGAGTATTCTTCAAGACATCTTGAATGACCTTACGCAGCTCTGGTTTCTGCATTTCACTCAAGCCCACGCTATAGTTATTAGCCAGATGCTTTTCCGTTGTAAGAATATCTGTGATCCGATCCAGATCGTTAAATTCCGGACCCTTCACCTGAGGTTCTCCAACGGGTTTAGGCATTGCGAGCTCAACAGCCATGGATATCCCCCATTTAATTTAGTGGAGTTGCGCTAAAATACTCTGATAGTGCTGTTTATGCTTTTCACCTGTTTGCAGAATCAAATTTTTCAGATCTGAATCTGTACATTGATTAGCCGCATCCTTGCATTTCTTCATAGCCAGGAGCTCCCAAGACAAAAAATCTTTTACATAATGCAATTCTTTATCTGTGATCACCTGGCGATTCATGATTGTAGAAGTCTGAGTGTCTGCCATTCAGTTACCTTGGCTATAAAATCCTGTGTTGTTTTGATTTTGTGATTGGTTTTGATTTTGGTTTTGGCTTTGGTTATTGTTATTGTTATTGTTAAGATATTGTTGTGTATTGTAAGGTAGTGAACTTTGTGGCTGATTTTGGAAATTACTGTGATTTTGGTTGGCGTTAACATTGTGGTTCATATATTGTTGTGTATTATAGGGCAACGAACTTTGTTGCTGATTTTGTTGATTTCCAGAATAGTTGCTTTTCCGAAAGGATTGTGGTGAATTATTGTTGCTTCCCATTGAACTATTTCCTGAGAAGCTGTTATTTCCAAAAGATGTGCTATTGGAGGTCCCAATGACTCTATGTGAAGGAAATTGGTTTTGTTGTGAACTAGATTGATTTGAATTCATTCCATATTGCCCTTGTTGGTTTTGTTGATTTTGTTGATTCCCATAATATTGTGATGTTCGGTAAGATTGTGAGTTTTCGTTTTGTTGATTCATCCCGAAATTTGGCGATTGACTCTGATTGTAGCTAGATTGCACAAATCCGGATGGTTGAAAACTTTTCTGATTACTACCATATTGGGATTGTCCTTGCGAGAAATTCTGATTATTCACGTAACATCCTCCTAAAAAAGCTAAGTTAGTCCTCATGGGTTACATGAAGCCTTACTTAGCTTTGTCGGAACATCCTTATTTTATTATAGGGAACTAATGGTTTCTTGGTACAAGTATCGCATGTTCAACTTTAATACAACGATCCATTATAACAGTTAATCCTTGTTCACTTGCCAAAGAAGCTGCTTCCTCATTATAAACTCCCTGCTGCAGCCAAAGGACTTTAGCTTTTACTTTTACAGCTTCCTCTGCAATGGGAACAATATGCTCACTGCGTCTAAAAACGTTGACGATATCAATCTGCTCTGGAACTTCCGTTAAAGATGCATAGCTTTTTTCCCCGAGAATTTGCTCCGCATTAGGATTGACAGGAATAATCCGATAGCCACTTTTCTGCATCGCTTCTGCAATCATATAGGAGGTACGATCTGGGTTGTCCGATAATCCAACAACAGCAATGATCTTGCTTTCAACTAACAATTGTTTAATTTCTTCACGATCTGGATTTTCAAAAGCCATTTTAAATTGCTCCTTTATTATAGGATATCGCTTGCTTTTCCATCAATTCCCATGTGCGAATAAACAAAGCTTTGTTAATCTTTACTTGGCTTAAGCCCGTTAATGGATCGTTGACATAAACATTATCCTTATCATACCCAACCAATAAAACAGCATGCTCGGAAAAGGTTGCACGAAAAGGTCCCAGCGAGGTATCCCAAATAGTCCAGTTTACGGAATCTTGGAATTTACTTGTTGTCCAAACTTCTACGGGTATACCTTCCGCTATCTTATCCTCAAGAGCTTCGAATGATTTCCCAGTCAAATCAACGGCTGTAGGCACATATTTCTGCAGTACCTCCATTAACGCGGTATGGTAAATCCCAAAGCCTTTTTTACGGCCGGTTACATCACCGACAAAACCAATATTCGGGTTCCCCCAGGAAATTATCTTATTCTTACCGTCTACTTTTACTGGCGTTTTATCATAAGGCATGTCCGCTAGCAGGTCTAGCTTCCCCTTTTTGATTCCATAAAACTGCAGCAGCATCGCTAAGGTAGTAATCTCACAGCCTGATCTTAGCTCCGGGTATTGTGAGATTATCGGTGCTTTTAACATTGCTGAAGCTTTTCTAGTTAACGCAACTGGTTTATTCGATGGAGCTGGAGTTACTGGAGCAACTATTTCACCATTGGAACCACTACTCAGATTGACAGGATATTCGACATCTTCCGTAAATTTTCCATAGATCAGAATACCGAATGCACCGCTTGAAAAAGCTAAAACGATAATGAGCATGACACTTAAGCTATATTTCATCATCTGCCCAAAAGAAGTCATGTCACACCACGCTTACCCTATATTTTTCCGAAAAATTAATCTTCGACTAGTTCAATTTCAGCACCCAAGGCGAGCAAATGTCGAAAATATTGCGGATACGATTTAGCAACATGATGTGCATCATGAATGACCAAGCCTTTTTTGGATCGAAGCCCCACAACTGTTAAAGCCATAATCACACGATGATCATAGTGGGCATCAATATCAACTCCGCCGGCCACGCCTTCAGGCATTCCATGAACAATGATTTCACTCTGGGTTTCTTCCACATCTGCTCCAGCTTTTACTAACTCACGAACAAAATCAGTAATGCGGTCACATTCTTTGTAACGTAGATTCTCGACATTATAGAAACGGGAAGTCCCTTCGGCAAAAACAGCAGCTGCTACCATAGCAAGTACTGCATCGGTAAAGTGATCTCCGTCAAATTCCCCAGCTTTCAGCTGTTGATTACCTAATACATGCACAATCCCATTTTCGTGGGTTAGATTTACACCCATCGCCTTTAGAACATCAACAACCGCGCGTTCTCCTTGCTTGCTTTGCTCGGCTAAGCGGAATATCTTAACATCTGAATGTGTAACTGCCGCTGCAGCTAATATGGCGGCAGAACCAGGATAGTCACCTTGAACCACATATTTCTGTGGCGCATATTTCTGCTTGCCTTTAATCCGATATGACATTAAGTCATCGCTCGCTTCGACTACTATGCCAGCCATCTCTAATACTTCTAAGGTTTGTCCGACAATAACTTTGGATTTAAGATCGTGAAGCACCTCAATTTCACTATCCTCATCCAACAATGGGAGCATGAATAGCAAAGAGCTTAAAAACTGTGAGCTGACATTGCCTGAAACCGTAATTTTGCCACCACGAGGCTGTCCACCAAGAATAGTAATTGGCAATTTCCCCTCATTATGCTTGACTGTTACACCCATTTGCTCCAAAGCATCAATCAAGTCATGATGAGGGCGTTTTCCTAGGGATTGAGGATAAGTATTGACAAAAGTTACTTCTGGAGAAAATGCTGCTACTGACATTAGAAAACGAAGTACAGCCCCCGCGTTGCCAACATTCAACTCTTTAATATCACTTGGATTAGATCCAAATCCCGTGATCGTTATTTTCTCATCATCTTCTTCAATAATAGCTCCTAGGTCACGAATACAGCGGCGCATAGCGTCACTATCATCACTGTGGGCTGGATAGTAAATCAAACTCGTCCCTTCGGCTAAAGCACCAATTAATAAATAACGAGTTGTATAATTTTTAGAGGATAGCGCGTTAATTTCCCCCTGCAAACGAACGGCAGGTTTTACAATTGCTTTCATGGGATTGAATCTCCTTTAGATGACTTTATTCTTTAAGTTTAACATAAACAACGTAGCTTAGGAACGTACTCGTGCAAAGCTTAGATCGATTGACAACAGAATCCAATGAACTTATCATAATTAAGTGAACTTATCTGGATTAAGGAAGGATTTGAGACTGATGATTCAAAGCATTTCAACTATTGATTTAAAGGAACGATTAAGCCAAGGCGCGCAAATAACCATAATCGACGTACGTGAATCGGATGAGGTTGCTGAAGGTATGATTCCGGGTGCAATCCATATCCCATTAGGTGATATTCCTTCGCGTTATCAAGAAATTCAGCAGCAGGGTGACATAATTCTCGTTTGCCGCAGTGGTAAAAGAAGTCAAAAAGCTTATGAATTCTTAGAAAATCAAGGCTATAAAAACTTATTCAATATGGATGGCGGCATGCTTCAATGGTAATGGTTAACCCTTTGTTTGTTTGCGATAAGCGACCAACAAACGTTGGGCAATGAATTCAATGCGCAAGCGATCCGTTGAAATTGTGTAGTCAGCAAAATCATAGGCATGCTTGCGTTTTTGCAATAATTGCGGCACTATCTCCGCAGCTTTCCCCAGCAACAACGGACGATTCCGATCTCCCCCGACCCTTTGGATGATGGTTTCAAGGGATGCAGTAAGTGCTACTACAAACCCATTTTCCTTAAGGCACACTCTATTCGCTTCCGCAAGAACTGCACCTCCACCTGTGGCAATCACTTGATTACTTTTAACCATAATCGATTGTATGGCACGTGTTTCAATTTCTCTAAAATAAACCTCGCCATGCTTAGTAAAAAGCTCCGCAATACTCATTTCCTCTTGTTTCTCTATGTAATGATCCGTATCAATTAATTCCCAGCTTAGTTTCTCAGCTAGAAACCGCCCGACCGTTGATTTACCTGTGCCCATAAAACCCACTAGCACGATGTTATTGTGCTGCATGCTAATCCCCTCTTCCTCTAAACATGGTCTATCATATCATAAGAAACGGTTAAATTTAATTACAAAAAAACGTGGCTGAACCAGATCCCTATATAAAGGACCTACTTCAACCACCATGTGTAGAGCCGCAATTCTTATGATTTGTACTGCTACTCTATTCCATCCATTGGAAATGGAAGCTGCCTGCTTTATCTACGCGTTCGAAAGTATGTGCACCGAAATAATCTCTTTGCGCTTGCAATAGGTTAGCTGGCAGTCTTGCTGTACGGTAGCTGTCATAATAAGCTAAAGCCGATGCAAAGCATGGAACTGGGATTCCACGTTTTACTGCTAACGCGATTACATCTCTCCAAGCTTCTTGATAATTGGCAATAACATCACTAAAATATTGATCTAATAATAAATTTCTTAATTCCGGATCGCGATCATAAGCATCTTTAATGTTCTGTAAGAATGCGGCTCTGATAATACAGCCTCCGCGGAAAATCATTGAAATTTTACCGTAGTTCAAATCCCAATTATAAGCATCCGAAGCTGCTCTCATCTGTGCAAAACCTTGGGCATACGAACAAATTTTACTAGCATATAAAGCTTTACGAACTGCTTCAATGAATTCTTTAGCATCACCATCATACTGTTTATTGGTAGGACCGCTAAGCAGCTTGCTTGCTGCAACACGTTCTTCCTTCATTGCAGAAATGAAGCGGGTAAAAACAGATTCTGTAATAATGGAAAGCGGAACTCCCAAATCTAAAGCACTTTGGCTTGTCCATTTCCCTGTTCCTTTTTGTCCTGCAGAATCAAGAATCACATCCACCATCGGGCTGCCTGTTTCAGGATCTTTCTTTGAGAAAATATCAGCTGTAATTTCGATTAAATAGCTATCCAATTCTCCACGATTCCACTCGGAGAAGATTTCATGTAATTCAGTAGTGTCGACGTTTAGTACGTCCTTCAATAGCTGATAGGCCTCACAAATTAATTGCATATCTCCATACTCGATGCCATTATGAACCATTTTAACGTAATGTCCGGCTCCATCAGGTCCAATATAAGTACAGCAAGGTTCGCCGTTCACCTTAGCCGAAATGGCTGTTAAGATAGGCTCTACCAGCTTGTATGCATCTTCTTGGCCGCCTGGCATAATTGCAGGCCCTTTTAACGCGCCTTCTTCTCCACCAGAAACACCTGTGCCAATAAAACGGAAGCCCAGTGCCTGAAGGTCTTTATTACGTCTTTGGGTATCTGGAAAAAAGGCGTTTCCTCCATCAATCAGAATATCTCCTTGGCTTAAAAAAGGCACCAATTGGTTAATGGTATCATCCGTTGCTTGTCCTGCTTTAACCATGATCAATATCTTGCGCGGAATTTCTAAAGACTCCACAAATTCTTCGATAGTAAATGTGCCAACAACATTCTTCCCAGGTGCTTCAGCAACCAATTCATGTGTTTTTTCAGGTGAACGATTGAATAAAGAAACCGAAAACCCTCTGCTTTCAATGTTCAAGGCGAGATTCTTGCCCATTACGGCTAAACCCACCACTCCAATTTGTTGTTTTCCCATTCCTATTCAACAACCTCTCTATATTTTCGTTATTATTCTAAAAATTATAATAACACAGGAACTCATTTGGTAAAAATTTTTTCTCAAAAAATCGCTAAATTTTTATTATTGTCGATTTCATAAACAAAAAAAGACCTTTGGCTTAAAAAGCACAAAGATCTTCAATATTCGGTTCTAATCATCGACTACCATCCTTATACTTCGAGTTTAAACATTTCCTCTTGCAGCTCTTGCAGCTTGGATTTAATCCTGGCTATTTCCTCAGCATTCTTGGCTTCAAGAGCGTCATACAGCTCAATTAGCGCATAATCCAGCTCCAATCGCAGTACAGGTATCCGCTGTTCAATACGCTGGGATAAGATCGCCTGCTTCATTTCTAGCACAGTAATAACTGGATCTCGTTGAAAGAGGATCTTGTGCTCCATCCCATTAATTTCAACCATCCGAATAATTTCGCCAAACATAATGCTCTCAATCAGAATCTGCCGATCTCTAAACCGCTTAACTACAGCATGCCCCCGAGTGTCGCCAATCATCTTTTCCATCAGCTCAGCTAGCTTGTCATCTTTAAAGCAATAATCTCCAACGATTTTGAAACGGTCTCCTATCCTTTGGAATATTAACTTAACTAGCTTACGCCCTGTTCGAATCGAGACAGTGAATTGATTCTCGCCTTCATTCCAATATAGGGAATACCCTTCCTGAATCAAGCTTTTAATGAAATTCCGGATAAGACGGCGGTCAAACCTTAGTTCTAGATTGCAATATTCGACTTCATGACTTCTGCTCATTGCCATCCCTCCCAAATTCGATCCCTGTTTTGACAGAATACTCATGTGTATAGGTAATGGTTATCTACTGGTAAAAGAACACGTCGCTCTTTAACCAGTATACTTCATATTTTATTATGAAACCGCTCTAATAGCAACGTGTCAAAGCTACATTTTTTAGAGCTAATCTCTAGGTCTGTGTTATACTCTACAAATAAATAAATCATAAAGGAAGATCAACTATGTCATTTACAGGATTTGCACCAACCGACTTTGCTACTTTTACAATCGACGGTCTTGAGAACCGGATGATCGCTATTAAAGAAAGAATTCAGCCTAAATTTAAAGCCTTAGGAGATATCTTATGCAATGAAACTGCAATGCTTGCAGGAAACGAAATGTATTTACATATTGCCAGACATGCACGCAGAAAAGTTAATGCACCAAAAGATACATGGCTAGCCATTAGCAACAATAAACGTGGTTATAAGCAGCATCCTCATTTCCAGGTTGGTCTTTTTGATGATCATGTATTCGTTTGGTTTGCCTTGATTTATGAATTGCCCCACAAAAAGGCTATTGCCGAAAGCTACCTGCGCCAGCTGACTAAAATTAAAAAACTGATCCCTAAAGATTATGTAATTTCATTTGATCATATGCAGAAGGAATCTGTTACTTCGGGCAAGCTGTCGGAAAAAGAATGGAAGCATGGGCTTGAGAGATTCCGCGACATTCAAAAGGTTGAACTGCTGATCGGGCGTCACTTTCTTGCTGATGACCCCATTCTTCAAGACGGAGAAGCATTCTCACAGGAAGCTAAATCTATTGTTGAGTCACTTATTCCGCTCTATAAAATGGCTTGTGCGGCCTCCTAATAAAGGTAATTTACAAAAATTATAAAAAATTTACGCCTTTTTAACTAAAAATTAAGCTTTTTGTGTAACATAGTAAGGAGACTTAATATTCAGCTTAAGCTTACGATGCTAGTTTTCTCACAAAAACTCTGAGGAGGTTCGTAAACATGGATAGTTCACGACGCAATAAAATATGGGCTAGCTTCTTAGCCCTTTCGATTATTCTTAGCAGTACTATTATTGTCCAAGGTACAAGCTCTACAGCAATGGCAGATGGATTGGGCTTAGGAGCTTCCCGCACTCAGGCAGCACCCACAAAAGAAATTAAAAGAAGATCCTTCCCCATTATTGAGGAATCCGCTACAATTCTTGGCCTTCAATCTGACAAGATTAAACAATCTCTAAAGGAAGGCAAAAGCTTACTTGATTTAGCAGTAGAGCAAGGTTTGAGCGAAACCGATTTTACCAGCAGGCTTTTGGCATTGCGGATTCTTAAAGTTGATGAAGCTGTCAGATCAGGTACAATCACCCAAGAAAAAGCCGACCATATCAAAGCAAAAATGCAAGAGCATATCACTTTCATGATTCGAAGTAAGCATTTATTGGAGCTTCATGCCAAAGATCACAAAAAACCATTTCAACATGAGGCTAGGCAAATGATGAGCCCCGAAAAGCTAGCCACGATCATAGGCATACCGCAAGAAAAGCTTGTTGAGCAGCTTAAGGCTGGGAAATCGATCACAGAGATTGCCGCAGCCAATGGTATAAGCAAGGATCAGCTGATTATAAAAATTAAAGACAAGATGACTCCATTTCTTGAAAAAGCGGTTGACCATAAAGCCAAATAATAATGAATATCAAGCTGCCTCTGACTTTCTAGGGCAGCTTTTTATTTGAGTTAAAAATAAGTGATTACTCACTTTACATTTCTATCTCCTAAAGATATACTTTAATTAATTAGTGAGTGATTACTCACTTTATTTTAAGGGGTGATTATACTATGCTTTCAAACAGCTGTGTAAAGGTAGACCATGTCTATAAAAAGTTTGGCAATCAAGTCGTTCTCCAAGACATCACGCTGGAGGTACCGAAGTCACAAATTTTCGGTTTGCTTGGGCCATCTGGGTCTGGAAAAACCACATTAGTGAAGCTAATCTCTGGTATTGATGTAGCTACATCTGGGGATATCCGCTTGTTAGATGTCTCCATGCCCAAGCTCGAGATGATGAATCAAATCGGTTACATGTCACAATCCGATGCGCTTTATATGGAGCTAAGTGCACAGGAAAATCTCGAATTCTTCGCGGCATTATTCGGTTTAAACGCTGCTGCCCGCAAAATAAGAATTCAAGAAGTTATGGAATTAGTAGATCTGCAAGCCTTTTTGAAAAAATCAGTTGCCAGCTATTCTGGAGGAATGAAGCGAAGGTTATCACTTGCCATTGCCCTGCTGCATAAACCTAAGGTTCTGATTCTGGATGAACCAACAGTTGGAATTGATCCGGTATTGAGAAAATCCATCTGGGACGAATTCACTCGTTTAAGTCAGCAAGGCACAACGATTATTGTGACTACACATGTCATGGATGAAGCAGATAAATGCCATCGTCTAGGTATGATCCGTGAAGGCAAACTCATTGCTGTAGGCTCACCGGCCGAATTAAAGCAACAAACTGGAACAAACACAATTGAAGAAGCTTTTCTTTATTATGAGGGTGTTAAATCATGAGAGTTCAAGCACTGATCGTTCGTATTCTTAAACAGTTTATTCATGATAAACGAACACTAGCCCTCATGTTTGTAGCCCCTATCCTGATCTTGTACATGATGTCATTGGTATTCAGTGGTGGATCCAGCTTAGCCAAAATAGGTCTAGTCAACGTACCTGCTATTTTAAGTGAAAATCTTGCTAAACAGGGGGCTTCCGTTACTTCTTATTCTGCAGAGGAAGCAAAGTCAGAGATAGAAAGTTCACAAATAGATGCCGTAATTAGCTTTAATGGTTCAGTACCTTCGATTCAATTAGAAGGCAGCAATCCGGCATCAAGTAAAACGGTTATAATGCTATTACAAAAAGCCATACAGCAGATTAGTCCTGTTCCTAATGCTGTAACTCCCCAAATTACTTATTTATACGGAACAGATAAGCTTGAAGCTTTTGATAATTTAGGACCTGTTTTCGTAGGCTTTTTTGCTTTCTTTTTCGTTTTCTTAATTGCTGGTGTTTCTTTTTTGAAAGAACGTACCAGTGGAACTTTGGAAAGATTGCTGGCAACGCCGCTTAAGCGATGGGAAATTGTTGCAGGCTATGTACTCGGATTCGGTATATTTACAATGCTGCAAGCTTCGCTTATTGCCTGGTTCGCCACGCAAGTGTTAGGGCTAATGCTTGTAGGATCCTTCTGGTTTGTTTTACTGATCACCTTATTAATGTCGCTGACTGCCCTAACGCTCGGAATATTCTTATCTACATTTGCCAATACCGAATTTCAGATGATTCAGTTCATCCCCTTGGTAATTGTCCCGCAGATCTTCCTTTCTGGGCTGTTTAATATGGATAATATGGCGCAGTGGATGCAATGGTTAAGTAAGATTATGCCGCTGACCTACGGGGCTGAGGCACTTAAAAATATCATGATTCGCGGGAAAGGCTGGGACGCCATTGCCCTAAATGTTTATGTGTTATTGGCTTTATCCCTATTCTTCATGGCTGCAAATGTACTTGCATTGCGTAAGCACCGTAAAATATAGTAAAGTATTGCCCAGATAGAAATATGGAGAATTGCAGGGTGGTTGGATGAGTGAAGAAATGGAACAATGGGTTGCTGAAATGCTGCGAATCAACGATTTGGATGCAAAAATGACAGACAAACAAATTAAAATTATTAAAGCTGCCGTTGAAACATTCTCAGAAAAAGGTTATGCGGCATCATCGACAAGTGAAATTGCCCAAAAGGCTGGAGTAGCCGAAGGAACTATTTTCCGTCATTATAAAACGAAAAAAGATTTATTGTTATCCATAGTAGCACCAATGATGACAAAGTTAATCGCCCCTTTCGTACTTAAGGATTTTAATAAGGTACTTCATTCTGCCTATCCCAAGTATGAGGATTTCCTGAGAGCAGTTATTAAGAACCGTATGGAGTTTGCTCGTAATAATTTACCGATAATTAAAATAATGCTGCATGAGCTGCCTTTTCAAAGCGAGCTGCAAGCCCAATTTAAAGAACACATTGCCAAAAAGGTATTTAATCGCTTGCAGGAAGTTGTTGAGCATTTTCAAAGTGATGGGCAGATCATTGCTATACCAAGTCATGTAGCTGTACGTGTATCCGTTTCGGTATTGATTGGCTTTTGCTTTGCACGCTTCTTCTTGTTACCGGAATTGGATTGGGACGAAGAGCAAGAAATCGAATATAGCATCGATTTCATTATGCATGGTTTAGCTCCACGCGAATGAGAATAACTCAATAACAAAAAAAGCTGCATCCTCATCAACAAGGATACAGCTTTTTTTAGAATTCAGTAATTTAAGCCGGCTTTTTCATGGGCTCGGCGTTTGGCCTCAGCGCTGATATAACGAATTAATAGATATATCGCCGCTAACGATAAGAGACCGCTGAATAAAAACGGCAAGGAAATCGTAACCCCATATAATCCCAAACCTACCAAAGGCCCTAAAATGCGTCCTAAGCTATCCATAGAAGAATTTAGTCCTGTAGCTACTCCTTGCCCTACTGTCGTTCTCTGTGTGATTAAAGAGATTACACATGGACGTATGAGTGCGTTGCCTGCCCCGAAAACGGACATGTAAATGGCTGCTGTTAATACACTATTCGAAGCTAGGATTAGAAAAAAGCCTGCGGATGATAAGATTAGCCCAATCAGAATGGCTTTCATTTCACCACCCTTTTTAATTCGCTTGCGAACAACTCCGCCTTGGATAACCGCACCAACAATTCCACTTGCCAGAAACATCATGCTAACCTCAAATGGAGTCGCACCAATTTGCTTTATTTGAAAATATTGAAAAGTAGCTTCCAAGCCTGCCAATGAAAAGGAGACAAAGAAAGAAAGCAAATACAAATATTTAATAGCTCCCGAGAAAGCAATCCAGCGTGAAACCTTCTCTGCGGTAGCCAGAGTCCGTTTAGATTTAGGCAATGATTCTACGAGCATTCGAGCTGCTAGTACAACAAGTGAAAAGGATAAAAAGGAGGCTACATAAAAAGGCAATTCCAGTGAAACAAGACTTAACAATCCACCAATCGGCGGTCCAAAAATAAAGCCTAAGCCAATGGCCATCCCAACTAAGCCCATGCCTTTTGTACGATTCTCTTCTGTTGTTATATCAGCGACATATGCAACCGCACAAGCTGTAACCGCTCCTGAGAAAAAACCGCCGAAGATACGAGAAGTGTACATCCAGAATAAATGACCGCCTGAAATGCCAAAGATAAAAAAGCTAATCCCAAATCCACATAGGCCAATTAAAAGAATTGGTTTGCGGCCAATTTTATCGGATAAAGACCCCCAAACCGGGGACATAAAAAAAGAAGCCGCTGAGTATAAAGAAAGCAACAAGGCCAAATGGAATTGAGCCCCGCCTGTACTCTCCACCATTGCCGGTAATATCGGTATGATGATTCCAAAACCAATAAAAACGGTCATTAACAGCAGCATTATCGTAACCATTTGCCTATTCATGCTGTAAAACCCCCTTATTTTTCTGTGAGATATAAATATGAACAAAGAACAATACGAACAATACGCTTCCACTAGCTAAAAACGGCGCGTGGTAGCTTATATCATCCCAAATCTTCCCCGAAACAACAGGTCCAATCGTTGTGCCCAACCCTTCAATGGTTAAGAAGAAGCCCCATACAGCCCCTCTTTTCTCCGGTGGAATCGCGGCAGCGATCAAAGCATTCCATGCGGGGATCAGCAGTGCATAACTTGCTCCCAGTAAAACAACCAGCGTATACAGCATTGGCATAGAGCGGGTATAAGTAAAACCAAGCAATACCAGTGAGCTTAGTAAAAAACCTATATGTAAAAACCATTTGGTTCCCCAACGATCGACCAATTTACCAACAGGCACCATGAATAAAACGGTGACTAAACCACCTGCAAGCAAAAAATAACGATATTGTTCTCCGGACAATGCCAAGATTTTAGTAGCATATAAGGTTAAAACGGGAGTAAGCAGCCCCAATGCAAAGGTTTGGAAAAACATAGCTGGAAACATCAAAGGACTCATAGTGAGTGACTTGCGCACTTCGTTTAAATATTGCTGAGCTCGTTGAAATCGATTGCCTGGTCGCTTCAATCCAACGTGTGCAGCATTTTTTTGCATTTTTGCCTTTTCTGCTTCTTTGGACTGCAAATGCTTTTCCATCCCTGGCAGTAGGAAGGCAACAATAACAACGGCAATCATAATACCAATAAGCAGTCTAAAGGCGGATTGATAATGATCGTTGCCAATGAAAAAAGTAATCACAAAAGGACCTAAACCAACCCCTGAAAGCCAAGCCATGTAAACAACGCCCATTATGGTGCCGCGTTGCTTCTCCCCTGCTATCTCCGTTGTTCCTGTTATCACGCATGGCCATAATGGAGCTGTTCCCATACCTAACAAAGCACATGCAACAATAATCCAAAAATAGCTTGATGTCGTGGCAATGATAGCAACAGAGGCAAATGTAGAAAGGACTCCTGTAAGCATACATGCACGATAGCCTATTTGATCAATTAACCACCCAATGGGTGTTCGCAATAGATTATCTCCAAGATATTGCACGGCTAATGTCCAACCGATGACTAAAGCTCCCACTTTAAGCACATCATCTAGATAAATCGGTAAAAAAGTAATAATTAATGCTCCCTTAACAAATTCCACAAAAAACATAATGAAAAGGAGCTTTAGTACAAACCCTGAAAATATCGTTTTGGGAACCAGCTTTTCTTTTAACAGCTTTGTTGCCATGACCAACCTCCGTTATTGCTTTGGTTAATTATTGAATTTCACTAAACATTTACTTGCATCCTTGTCCTATTTTGTTATACTCAACTGTGTTTGAACTAATCAAACTCATTCTACTGTAGAAGGGATAGATGTCCAGATGGATCATCATCGCACTCCCCTGTTTTCTGCCTTACTCCACCACGCAGAGCAGAACCCTATTCAATTTCATATTCCAGGTCATAAGAAAGGCGTCGGTATGGACCCAGAATTCAGGGCCTTTATTGGAGATAACGCTTTATCGATTGATTTAATTAATATTGCTCCATTGGATGATCTTCATCAGCCTACTGGTGTTATTGAAGAAGCACAAATATTGGCAGCCGATGCATTCCAAGCCGATTATACCTTTTTTTCTGTACAAGGAACAAGCGGAGCCATAATGACGATGATTATGTCCGTGTGTACGGAAGGTGACAAGATTATTGTGCCGCGCAATGTACATAAATCGGTTATGTCTGCGATTATTTTCTCAGGTGCTAAACCTGTCTTCATTTCGCCTACAAGTGATTCCAATCTTGGGATCGATCACGGCATTACATTAAGCTCGGTTAAAAAGGCACTTTTGAAGCATCCCGATGCCAAAGCTGTGCTTGTCATTAATCCAACCTATTATGGTGTATGCACAAACTTAAAAGAAATCGTAGATCTCGTCCACACGTATCATATCCCTGTTCTTGTCGATGAAGCGCATGGCGTGTTAATTCATTTTCACGACAAGCTGCCTATGTCAGCAATGCAAGCAGGAGCCGATATGGCGGCAACGAGCGTACATAAGCTTGGTGGCTCGATGACGCAAAGCTCCATTCTTAACATCAGAGGTCCCTTGATTAATTCCAAGCGTGTACAAACAATTATTAGCATGCTTACCACAACATCAACTTCATACATCCTGTTGGCATCCTTGGATACATCGCGTCGTCACTTGGCTCTTCATGGCCAAGCAATGGCTGAAAAAACGATTAATCTAGCTCAATATACCCGTGATGAAATCAACAAAATCCCTGGCTTGTACTGCTTTGGAACTGAAATCTTAGGCACTGAAGCCACTTTTAGCTATGATCCAACCAAAATAACGATCCAAGTCCGCAAGCTAGGCTTGACTGGCTACGATGTTGAAAATTGGTTGCGAGATACTTATAACATTGAAGTGGAATTAAGCGATATGTACAATATTCTCTGTTTGATCACAACTGGAGATGTAGCTGAGAACGTCGAGATTCTATTGACGGCGCTTCGTCGTTTATCCGTTGAGCATTACGAGTTAAAAGAAGCTAATGAATTGATTGTAAAAATCCCAGACATTCCCCAGCTTTCCTTATCTCCACGTGATGCATTCTATGGTGATACCGAAATAATTCCGTTTAAAGAATCCGCTGGTCGAATTATTGCTGAATTTATTTATGTATATCCACCTGGTATCCCTATCTTGCTTCCGGGTGAAGTTATCTCGCAACGTAATATTAATTATATCATTGAGCACGTTGAGGTTGGACTGCCTGTGAAAGGGCCAGAAGATCGCAGTGTGGAGTATGTCAAAGTGATTGTGGAAACGACGGCAATTTCATAAGTTCTAATTGAAAATAACACCTTCGAATGCTATGATATGGATTGAACTTAAACAGAAGTAGGTGTAATCGTGAGTCAAAGTGCATTTATCAAGTTTGTTGAAGGCTCGACTGTTTCCTCCATGACATTGGACGAATTACAAGATCATTTGGCCAAATATAGAGATCAGCTAGCTTTAACGGGACAGCAATTGGGTTGGGAATACGATGCAGCCGGTTTTCCTTATACGGTCGAAAGCAAGCCTGAAGGTGAAGGCAAGTGGTTTTATCTAAAAGGCAAAGATGCTAGCTACAAACACATTGTTCTTGGAGTTGGCAGCGAAACTCAAGGAGAATTGGTAAGGAACTATGTACAAGCTGTATTGCCGGATGATTCAACCTTTGGTGATAAATCCAAGGCCAATGAATTCTGCAAGCATCTCGGAAAACAATTTAAAGCGGAGCTTCACCTTTTCAACGGTCGGGTTATGTACTTCAACCCCCGCAAATAATAGACAAAAAAAGAACCAATGACAGCTTGCAACATGTCATTGGTTCTTTTTTGTTAGTTGTCTTCTTCTGCTTCTTTTGCAGCAATTTCATTGTATATGGCTACAACTCGATCCCACTCTTCATCTTCTTCAATACTTACCAGATATGCTTCTTCATTCTCTTCTTCAACACGGAAGATAACGCCATCTGCTTCAGGTTCATTACGGTCTAGCAATACTGCATAGGCTTGTTGGTTTGATTCAAAGGTATAAACCATTACCATTTCATGCTCAACACCCTCTGCATCTGTAACTACAAACACATTCTCATCATGATCATGATCGTGGTCACAATTCTCATCATGTATATGCTCACTCATTGTACAACCTCATTTCCTGCAAAATATTTTCCCTACATATCGTAACATTTTCACTGAAACAGGTCAATTTGAAAAATTAAGTGATTATTCGCCATGTGACATAACCACATTAATAATTTTTTGAAGCCTAATATATTCATTTTTGCGCAAATCCTTGCGAAAATAAGCATACAGATAGGCTGCATCGGAAAATGTTAATGCAGGATAGCAAGTAATCCCTTCATTGGTATATGGATTGTCCATGATAACCTGCCATTCTCCTTCTCGATCTGCAAGTGGTATGCTGCGAAGCGCCTCGCTTTTATGAAAAATCAGACGTTCCATTTCTCCCCAGACTTTCTCCCAAGAAGGACTGATTACTGCAGGCTGAGGTACGATTTCTCTGCCTTTGGAAATCAGCAGTTGCGCTTGTTCGATCATATTGTCATCGCAGGTTACCAAATATTCCTTCAAACCCTCAAGCAGCTGACTGAAGAGTGAATAGCCCCCATGCGCAAATAGATTCTGTAATTCATTATATTCCTCATTTGAAGCGGCTAGCTGAAATTGTTTAAATATAGCTCTATTCATCTGTTTAAGCATCCTGCATGTCACCTTTACTTTATATTTAATAAAACAGAAAAAGAACGACCCTGATTACGAGTCGGCCTTTTTACTTTTATACGGAGTCAATTGATTTCTGTGAGATAACCGTATAATTATTGTCCTTGTCCTTGAAAGAGAATCTTACAAGATAAGTACCCTTTTGTGAAAATTTGAGGTCAAATGGTAAACTAGTATAGCCAAAAATGGAAGGCAATAAGCTATTGGAAGTGATGCCTGCCGTAACTTCCTTGCTATCAATTTCTTCACCATCCGGCTTTATGATGGAAATTTTAA
The DNA here is from genome assembly GCF_009728935.1 of Paenibacillus psychroresistens. Taxonomy (GTDB): domain Bacteria; phylum Bacillota; class Bacilli; order Paenibacillales; family NBRC-103111; genus Paenibacillus_AC; species Paenibacillus_AC psychroresistens. The sequence continues at coordinate 4,404,944 of NZ_CP034235.1, forward strand.
ACCCTGTAGCTTCGGCTTTTAGACCATCGACTTGTACAACAACAGCAAATTCAACCGTTTTCCCTGTCTCTACTACGCTGAACGGGGATTTAATAACTGAAACCTGTTTGTTCTTGTCAATCTTCACTTCTTCCGAAACGAACATGTGTACATTAGGTTTATAAATATTAGCTGTCATAGTATCTTTGTTCCATTCCACAATAGCTTGCAGCTTTTCAGCAACCTTGCGAATAGGTAATACTGTACTTCCATCAATTACGAGGGCTGGAACTTCACCCTCTTTAAAAGTGACTTCGGAATCATTCACAAAAACTTTAGCTTTTGGAAAGTCTTTATAAGTCCCCCAAAGGGAATCTGCGTATACGGTTGCTCCAAAGACCATTGAGAATACCAAAGTCAAAATAATCAATCGTTTGGCTTTCATTTCATTAATTCCCTCCTATAGATTGGACTAGGTAATCTAGCGCCATTAACAAATGCATCTTGTGTTTGTGATATCAATATATACTCAGCAGTTGTTAAAGAGTTGCGAAGAATAATAAAAAAAACTTGATTTTTTTAAAATCGCCCCAAGTGTTTTCAGTATCTTGAACCTGTTCCAATAATAGGGATTTCTTATCAATAAAACAAATAAGCCCCATTGCAACGAAACCGCAGCGGGGCATAAATAACAGATCCAAATTATAACATTCCTTATTGCAGCTTTATCCCTCTGGTCAAGATACACGGAACACCACGTCCCACACTTCCTGGTATTCTCATATACTCTCTGTATCTAATCCCTCTGCTGCACGGAGTCTTACAGTGATCACATATATCTGAAGTTACCATTTTTAAATTAAACTGACTGCGATTTAAGGATGATATGACTTTTTTCTTAATGACTTTTTTCCCCATCTTGTTGTCCTCGCCTCCATTTTTTGTCCATATGCCATCAAATTATGCGATTTATGAGCAAAAGGACCGGAAATTCCAAAAAAATATTCTTTTATTGGCATTTATTACTTTTGTTTTTACTTATTAAATGTTAAATTAATAAAAAGTCCTTTTTGACCTATTGATTAAGGGGGAGCAACATGAGTCTGACCGTTCAAATGTTAGGTACTGGCTGGGCATTTTCAAAAAAATATAACAACACAAATGCTCTCGTTCAATACAAAGGCTATAACCTATTACTAGATTGCGGCTTTACGGCCCCAGCAGCTTTGCACGAGCTCAATATTAAACCCTATCAAATTGATGGCGTTTTTATTACGCATTTACATGCTGATCATATAGGCGGATTAGAAGAGTATGCGTTTCAAATGATGTATACATATAAGAAGAAACCCGTTCTTTTTATCCCAACAACCTTGCGTCAAGCAATTTGGGATTATTCATTAAGAGGCGGCCTAGAGAATCCCGGTGAGAATATTACTAGTCTTGAAGATTATTTCGATGTACACGAAATTCCAGTAGGAGTCCGAACTGAGATAGCATCAGGTTTTACACTGGAAACGTTTCTAACCAAACATATACCAGACAAACCTAGTTATGCCGTTCTATTAAATGATCACTTTTTCTATAGTGGGGACACATGTTTTGATTTAAAGCTACTAAACACCTTATTCTATCAACGAAATTGCACGGCGATTTTCCACGATTGTCAGCTTTTTAATCCTGAGACGGTACACGCTACGTTGGATGATTTATTAACCCTTCCCCTAGAAATGCAGAAAATTATTTATTTAATGCATTATGGCGACAACATGGAGAATTTCACAGATAAGATCGGACAGATGACCTTCGCTAAAAAGCATCAGCTTTATTCTTTTCCATTAGAAGAGAAGTCTATTTATTAGGCAAATAGCATATACTAAAGACCTTACACTTTACGTTGTAAGGTCTTTTGATTTGTGTTGTTTCAGTTTTACCAAATTGGTTTATATAGGTATAAGCTCTTCCACTCAAAATTTGGACCAAATAAGGAGGATACGTGTTATGAGCAAAAATTATTTAGAACTAAGTAACTATTTCCCAGAATTACATGACAAAACAGAAAGCTCCTTCAACGCTACTCCAAGTGAAATTGAAGAAGAATTTGAGTCAAACCTACAATTTAATCCTGGAGTCGAAGAAGAGGAACAAACTGTATAATGTTTCCATAGAATCAATAGCCGTGAATGAATTGGCCCCTCTGCAATTCGTTCGCGGCTATTTGTTGACAACCCAACCAAACCTTGGTATTATAACACTTGTCGCACTAATTTGACCTGATAGCTCAGCTGGGAGAGCGCTATCTTGACAGGGTAGAGGTCGCAGGTTCGATCCCTGTTCAGGTCATTCATACATTATAGTCTTAAACCCTTATCCCATAAGGGTTTTTTCTTTGTCCGCTTTCCATTACTCAATAGATATCACTAGTCATTTTATTGATTTGGCACGAATTTGGCACGAATTAATTTTTGGCATGAATTGGCACGAAAAAAGAGTAAGGCTTGTATGCCCTACTCCCCAATATTTTCATGCGCCTTGCAACCACCTTAGAAACACATCTTTTGATACTTTGATCATCCTGCCAACTCTTACATAATGGAATGGTCTTGGTTCTGAATTCAAAAGTTCGTAAGTTTGTTTCTGCCCGATGCACAATATTTGTTGAATATGTTTTGGTTCCAACACTGGCGGGTAATCATCAAGCGTATTGTTTTTATCGTTAATTGTTTCGTTTGGCCCCATCGATTCACCATCCTTTATCATATTAAGAACAAGCTGCTATTTAAATCTTCCGTAACTTTCTTTTGAGCTCGTTCCACGTAGCCTTGGACCGTCCCTTTACTGATGCCGAGCATAATAGCAATTTCAGCGTATGGGTAACACCCACCATGAGCTAGTTCATAACACTCTCTTTGCTGCGGGCTCAACCGGCTCAAAGCATCCTCAAGTTGATACCTTTGCCAATCAGTTAAAGTTGATGCGCTCCGCGAATTATATTGATTAGAGAATGCTTGCATCCTTAACGGGTCCATTAGTTTGTTTTTTTGATATGCAGATCGTCTTTCGATGCCTCTCTTGCTACCTGGCATTTTACCAGTATGTAGCCAGTTAATTGCTAGGTTAACGTCCGTTATCATGTCCTTAATAAAATCGATATCTTTCATTATTGAATCGAGATCTACATTTAATGCTATGGCCTTTTCTAAATCACATTCGAGCTGCTTACCCTTTTTCTGTAGCATTCGCAATGTGCCTCGATATGATAATTTGAGATCATTCCAATCCTTCATAAACCCGCGCTCGTCCAATTCCGGTAACTTTTCTTCCTTCATCCCCTCAGCTCCTCAGGGTTATTTAAACGAATAAATTAGATAAACTTGGTAACAATACTAAGGAGCCTTTGGCTCACTCCATTTGTCTGGTTGATAGAGCGCCAATAGTTCCCCTGTTGGCGCTTGTTCCATTTAGAAGGGAAGTTCATCGTCTGGGTCGTGAAAGTATGATTTCTTCTCATCTTGTATCACTGCAAGTAAGGCGGCTTTACATATCACGACTTGTGCAGATTCATCCTTTGCCATTGGCATGTGCCCAAATTGGCATTCCCATAAATCGTCTGGTGCAAAGTAATCACCTAGTCTTTGTAAGACGGTCGCAAATCCCTTAACCTGCATTTCCTCAATAACTTTCCACGCTGCCGCAATATCATTTAAATAATCGGGGCAATCCGACCAAGCTTCCTCTTCCGTTTTTCGCTCACCCGTTGTTAGTCCATCGAATGGAGCTACAGGATCAATTCCATCCACCAACATGTAATAACAATTTGCTTCGAAATCCTTGTCGTAATGGTAGACGCTCAGCCCCATCACATCCGTTGCTACGGATCGCTTCAGCTGTTCGGGTGTCATAGCTTCGATTTGTTCGCGGGTGTATTTACTCATGGGGTTCAACTTCCTTTTTAGCAGCTCGGATTAAGCCGATGACCATTCTTAAATCGGTATCACCTGACTCCCTCATTTCCTGTACATCACTTTCTAATTTCTCTAATATCTCCAATGCCTTCATTGTTTTTCCTCCACTCCATATTGTTCATAAAGCCGTTGAAAGGTTGCAAGCGGGCATTGCCCGAATCCGCTGGGTTTACGATAAAGGACATACCTTCCGACACTTACAACAAATCGCTCTACCCGACCATGATGGGAACTAAAGATATAATTCTTGCCTGTAACAATTGCTGGGTAAAGGAGCTCGGTAACCCTTTGTGCTATTTTGGCTTGAGTGGAGAGTTTCATTTCAACCCCATTTGTTTATTAATCTCAGCAATTATCTTAGGCTCAGGAGCAAAGCGCTCTTTCCAGCCTTCAGGCTTAAGAATCTTCCCTTGCTCATTTCGAGTCACCTTACCGTCCGTTACCTTGCCCATATTGGCAGCATGCACGATATCAAATATGGCTTCTGGTTTAACGCCCATTATGGTAAATGTACCGATTGTGAAGTAGAGCAAATCTATTAAGGCATCTACTTGATCTTCGATGGTGTGAGCTGCGGCAAACTCGGTTAATTCCTCCAACATCCAAGACACTCGCTTTGCTACTATGCCGCCCAAGTCTTGACCATCGCTTTGCATCTTCGATAATGCTTTGATCTCCTGTGTTAACTCATACATTGAACCTGATAGCCAATTATTTGTAATGAGTGGACCTTTGCTAAGCATTGTCGGGCTGCTTGCCATTTCTTCACCACATGCTATATGAAACTCTTTGATTTGTACGAATTGTTTATCCATTTTTATCCCTTCCTCTCCCTAACTTTCCGCCTAGTTCCCTTAGCTTTGTGCCATGTTCGCAAATGGTCTTACAGTGTTTTTCGAGCGGTGCGTAATTCCCCTTGCAACCGGCAGTTAGTTTAATTTTTATGGGGCAGCCATTGCATTTGGTGTCCAATATCTTATTAATCTGGTTTAAAGCATCGTTTCGGATATTCCCACACCCTTTAGGAGAAGCCCCCGAAGGGGCTTTGTCATTTCCCGCTTAAAATATTCCAAAAATTATTTATATAGGTAAGTCATCATCCGATGGTTCCTGAATAGCCTTGGTTTCTTCGATAAAAGCTGCCATTGGATCCTCGCTCTTTGCAACGAGCTCAACCGTTCCGCTAGCATCAACTTTGACCTCTAGACCCGCCTGCTTTTCATCGCCCTCGGTTTCTACCCATTCAGTCTCAGGGTCGTGGAAATCCTCAATACTCATTTGCGAAGATTCCAGAGTCAATTCAACTGCTGTGCCGCCTGAATGTGAATAAATTTGTCCGCTCTTTTCATCCGATAAATCTCCTTTGAGTAAGAAGTTAGCCACAACACCTTTTGCAGATTTCTTAATGTCCACAAATTCAGCGGGGAATTTACCAACAGCGCAATCCTTTATTTCCATATGGACAATGCTGCCCGCTAGATCGTAGAGCCTTTTGCCAATTCCCTGTGAATCATCACCCTTGAGAGTAAATTTCAAACTCTCCTTTTTGTTCTTTTTCATTTCAGTAAATTCGATATTTACGATAACTGCGCTCATTCAAACACTTCCTTTTGGTTTAATTGACAAATCGATTATTCTACCAAGCAAAACTTATTTGCCCTTTCTCGTTTGGAACACTTAAACCTCCGAGTTCCACTTCTTCTGCAAATATCAATTTAGAGGCATTCAAAACCATTTTAAGAGTAGAGAGGTTGTTTTTTGTATTGATGTACTGGCTTTCAAGTTCCCGTTCTGATGTACTATTTTTAATAATTACGTCAATCACATGGACATATAGCTGATATTGATCAATTTCATACATGCCCCGTTCAGGATCCTTTGCTTTGATAACAAGTTCAGCTTGTAATGTCAGGAGTTTGCTTAGTGTGCTACCTGGATGGTTAGAAAAGATCCGGTTTTCCATCTAATCACCTTTTCTTAAATCTGAATCTGTTCATGAATCCAAGCCTCGATCCGCTTCAAGTCCTCAATCAGTTCTCGCAGTGTCGTCGTTGTGCTTTCCATGATCTTCATACGAACCACACCTTTTACAGCCCCTGCCAAAGAAAGATAATGTCCGTGAATCTCTTGATTAAAGCCCGATTCCGCTTTTTCTGACTTTTTATATTTTCTTATGCTGAATTGCATTCCGTCTGACTCAATAACGAGCTCGCCAATTTCAACGCCTTCGTTGTCATAAAATTTCTCAATTACGATTCTCACAATAATCTCTCCCTTTAATCGAATAACCCTAACTGTCCATCCGATTCCTGATCTACTTGCTTGAACGCCTCTTCAACACTTAAACCTTTTTCTAATTGCTTGTGACGAGCTTTGATAACCCGTTCCCCCATGAGGATGTTTTCTTGACTGCGTTTGATCATATCGTCAAAATATTTAACGTCATCCGCATTGTTTGTAGGCTTCTTAAGTTTGCGATCCGCAATGACTTGCTTTTCGATTTGGGCTATTGTTGCCAGCTCATCCTCAATGCATTTAAGATTGGATTCAATACTTAAATTGATTTGCGCTTCGTTCATGTAAAAACTCATGATTTAGTTTCAATGATCGGCAATGGCATAGGGAGCTCGACTACTCCAACAAATCGATTGTTGTCACAAATGCACGAAGGGCATGAAGGTTCTTCTATTCCGGATGATTCTTCAATTGCGTATCCTAAGCTACAAGACTCACATTCGTAAAAAGCATAATTTTGCATGATTACCCATCTCCTCTCTTGACGTTCCCATCTGTTCGCAGGAGCGTATGTTTGGTTTGACCCCTGCAACTATCCTCCGAAAGTCAGAAACTTCCGTCGTGGGCTAAATATGGGGCTTACGTGACCTATTCTGTCGCCGTCTGTTTGTTGATGTGAATCGTATTGTGCTTTTGAATAAACTTCTGAACGTGTTCTGCTGGGTTACCCTCAACAATTAAAGTTTCCATTTGCACATGTAGTAATTGGGTATAACGCTGCATAACAACGAATAGCTCTTCTGCCGACTGAACCAAGTCAATATTCCTTGTTGCCGCAAGTTGTACTGCACCAAACAAATCAGCAAGCCCTCTATCAGCAATCAGATAATCTTTGATAATCGGAATCTGGAAGTAAATGAATTGAGTTAGCTGCTCATCTTTGATTGTTTCAACTGCCACTTCTTTCGTTTGGACATTTGGTGGTAACTCTGGCGGTTGCACAATGACTGGATCACCTTGATCATTTTCGGCAATTTCCTGTACGATTTCCTCTGGCTCATGTTTAATTTCTACAATTTGTTGCACAGCTACCTTCTTGTTTGCGTTCGGATTAACAATGCCCCATTTGCTAACTCGGGAGAAAATAGTTCCCGAATTTAAACCTTCCTCGCGTTCAATCTGCGCGGCTGTTTTGCCTTGTGCAAAAGCGGCTTCGATGAATTCTTTGTTTACGTGCGGGAAAGTCAACTTTCTGCCCTTTTGTTTCGTATCACTCTTTTCTCCCTTGGCCACCCGTTTCGTTGGTTCAAATGGCAATTTCTCATCTTTGATTTCAACGGGTTTTACAAAGTCTCGTATTGCGAGTAATTCCGTTTCGAGTGGCAGCAAGCCAACCATGGACAGAAATGTCCTAAAGGTGATGCTGTCGTTGCCGAAATACTCTATTTGAATTTCATTTCGCCGTATTCCTGATTTCCTTAAGATTAGATACTGCTCTTTTGTCATTGCCATGGAATGAACTCCTCTCAGTTTTTATATCCTTGCTCAAATGGTTTTGCATGTTCGGGATACCAAGTCGCTGGTCCCCACTTTTTAACGTACCCTAGCCGATTGATCCAAGGCTCTACAGATTCCTCTTTATCGTAATGTTGCAGAAGCTTGTAACAGCCATAAACATCAGCAAGGGCTCTGTGGGCTGTGTCCATCTCAATGTTATGCCTTGTAGTAAGGTCAGTGAGTTTGTGAGGGAACGGCACTCGATCTCTAGCAATCGTCAGCGTGTCTATGAAACTATTGCTGAAGCTTTGGTTGAATAGCCGCATGCGAGAATGGTGCAGGAAAGCAAGGTCAAAAGTTGCATTGTGCGCACCTATGATGTTGTTGCCCATGAACTGCTTGAGCATTTTAAATGCAATGTCTTCGTCAAAGCCATCCTTTAGATCATCATCAACGATTCCAGTGAGTTCCGTTATCTTTTGGCTTAATTGTTTGTCGTGCTTCACGAAGCAATTGAATGAGCCTGTTATGATGCCCTTGTGAATCTTGAGAGCAGCCATTTCGATTACTTGCTCTTTTAATGGATCAAGACCCGAAGTCTCGAAGTCCCAGATGGTTAAGTCCATTTCATTTAACATCCAACGCCTCCATAGCTGCCAATTCATCTTCTGGCTTTTTGATATCCCACTGTCGCAACCATTTGTATAGGCTGGGCACTTGAATGTTCAATTCCTCTGCAATCTGTTCGCGACTCATTCCAGATACACGCTTATCCAAATATTCCTGCTTGCGCATCATCTTGGGTTTGTAATGTCCACTCTTATTAAAGTTTGGTGTCAACGGTTTTCCATTAAAGACACTAACTCCTTTGAAAGGAATACCCAGTTTTGCAGCCTCTTCTTCTGTCACGAGTCTAGTTGTTAAAGTGTTGCTGCTTGGGTTTGGTTCTGGTGGCTTTTTATAGATTCTCATGCCTCTTTCACCGCCGCGAGCTTTCCAGCCTTCTTGTCAGCCTTTTTAATTGCATCGAATTCCTTGAGTGTCATCCACCCACCGCGAGCTTTCCAGTGCTTCATCACAACTAGAGCCGGAAAATCGGGATACGCTGCATCAAACATCTTGTGTTTAAGCGGGAATGTTTCGTTCGACATTCCTTTCACATCAACAAAGTATTCAGTCCCATATAACAGAACCTGCCCAAAGTGCTCGATTGGAGTAATGCCAAAATCGGGAGTATACGTAATCGCTAGATGCTTAACGCCATCCTTTTCAAGCTTCTTCAGTATTTCAAACCTAGGCTGAAATCTAACAAGAATCTTGCCTGCATTAATTTTTGGCAGCAGTTCCTCTGTATAATACTTAGCTTCCAATCCCGAGCCGAATACAAAATAGATATCCTTGTCATATGGTCTGGTTTTAAACCCCTCCAACATTGCCTTCGTTACCTTCTTTGAATTTCCGCTCCTAAGGTTAACAATCACTTTGCTAGAGTTTAGTTTGGTCGGTTCGATTGCATTAGGGTCAGATGCTTTTTTTGTTCGTTTGAACATGTCTCACCTCTTCTCCACATATTTGATTTTTGCTTTTGAAGCCATAAACCGCCTGCGAATCTCATAACGCGCTGCTAGTTTATGAGAGTAATGGCAGTCGTGGTCATAGAGTGCGATTGTGTAAAGTTGTCCGAGAGTGGCTTTTGTCCAGTTGAGCTTTTTCATATCGATAGTTCCAGCTGTCCATTTGCTTTAACTGCTGGATCGTAGCGATGGAAAGCTAAAACTTTACCTGAGCCGGTACACATATGCGGTAAATTTGCCTTAACCAAAGCCTTAGACATTGGAGGCGAAACGCTATTCCCACACCTGGCTACTTGTTTTGAAATAGGGTAAGGTTTGCCTTCGTGATCTTGGTCGATAATATACTCTTCTGGAAACCCTTGAGCTCCGAACAATTCGCGCGGGACAAGCATTCGTAGCCTGATATCATAAATTTGATAAGGTGTTCCGTGTACCATCACTAGCCCAAATCTGTCATGCGTTGGCACCGTTCCGAGCGGTCTATTTAAATCCTGCCCAATACTCGCTCCGTTGTATTGAATAAGAAAGCACTGGACAACTCCGAAATGAATACCGCCGGCTGTAATTGTATGGAGTGGCGTGTCCATTGCCTGACCAATGTTGGTCCCCTTCATCTTCATCATGTGAGCCGTCACAAGGCCATATCGATTAGATGTGTCAATCGTGAGTAGTGGTTGAGTTAATGCTTGCCCCCTTACTCCGTCGCCGTAACTGTGATATTGAATTAAAAAAGCGGAAACCAATTCAGAGTTATTGTTATCTGCATCGAATGGCACTGGTGCAATAAATGGGTTCGAATCATTAATGACCCACTTCCAAGTACCTAATCCAATTCGGCGTTGCGTATTTGGGACAAGATCCTTTTTTCGTCCAAATATTGACTTCGCTGGAATGGTCCAATCAATAACTTCCGATACATCGTGCCACGGCAATAATTTATTAGCATTTACCTGTGGTCCGTCCGGATCTCCTAGAACTGGTTCGGGGAAAACGATTGGCAATCCATCACACCGAGCCACTAAAAAGAATCGTTTGCGAATAGTTGGCGCTCCGTAATCACATGCCCGCATTTCTTTCCATTCCACTTCGTAGCCTTGGGCCATTAAAGCATTTATAAATGACTTGAATGTTCTGCCTTTTTGTTTAGGGTCCGGATAAAAATTACCTTCATCATCTGGGATAATTGGGCCCCATGTTTTAAATTCCTCTACGTTCTCGAGCATGATAACTCTTGGCCGGGCCGTAGCCGCCCATCGAATGGCAACCCACGCTAACCCGCGAATACTTTTTTCAACTGGCTTGCTACCCTTCGCTTTTGAAAAGTGTTTGCAGTCTGGAGATAGCCAAACCAATCCAACAGGGCGACCTTGAGATATGTCTCGCGGGTCAATATCCCAAACAGACTCGCAAAAATGAATAGTGTCAGGGTGATTAGCCTTGTGCATTGCGATTGCATCTGGATCGTGGTTAATGGCATAATCTACGCTGCAGCCAGTGGCTTGTTCAATTCCTGTGCTGGCCCCTCCGCCTCCTGCGAAGTTATCAACGATCAACTCTCGGGCTCCTAAGTCGATAATGCCTTTCCAATACTGGATTAACTCAATTTTATTGACTGGTGGTTTCTTGCGCTTCACATACATTTTGAATGTGGTTTGCACCATATTTAGCAGCCAACCTCCTTAATGATGCCCCTGCTGAAAAATGAGTACATTGCGGAGAGTCGAATGTAATGGATAATGGCACCTCGATTTTAAGCCAGCTTTCCAATTCAAGAGGTAATGGTTTTGCTGCTTGGTGTGCTGCGATTGCTTCTGGACTAAAATTTAATGTAGACCTATGAATGATTTGAAGGAATGGTCTGTACATGGCTGCCTCCTAAAATATTTTGGGTTGAATGATTGCTTAATCTTCGTTAAGCCAATTATTAGCTATTGGAGCAGGTAGGGCGATTGGTTCAGGTACAATCTCAGGGGCAGGTTCTTCAAATGCCCAACCAATCTCCCTGTATTCTGTTTTAAGCTCTGGATAAGCAAGAACGTTTTTCGCCCGTTGATACATTAAGAGGTTGCCTTCTGCTTTGTTGTAATTAATTAGCAACTCTGCCTTCCATTCAGGCCGAGCTAACTTATCATGTATCTCCAACTCTTCCAATCGCTCAGCCTCGCCTGCCAACCACTTCAATCCTTTTTCATAATGAACGTCATCTCTAATTATCAAGCTGCATCATCTTCCTTTTTCTTATAAGGGACAAAGCGTTGATACCACCATTCGAAGCGGTACCTAAATCTGTTTAGCCCAACGTTACGACCTTTCAAGAAAATAGAGTCAATGATTTTAACACCGTTATCTCGATCGCCTGTATCGTATAAAGCCTCAATCACATCCGCATCCTGCTCAATGCTGCCTGACTCTTTCAAATGCTTCATTTTGGGTTCACCTTCATCAACCTGTCTATCCAATTGGGAAAGCATGATGAAAACACATTTCCGATTACGTGCGATGTTCTTAGATCTCCGAGTAACACGACCGATTGCAGAAGAACGACTTTCACCGCGCTTTTCGTTAATTCCCATTATCTGAAGGTAATCAACAAGGATGCAGGATACTTTGCCGTGTTCCCTCTCTAAATTCCGAGAAGTGGATTCAATCTCATCAATAGTTACTCCAGCAGAATCTTGCACAAACAATTTCATTTTTTCCACTTCATCATAGGCTGCATTGATTCGGGTCCATTCGTTCTCGCGGAATCTACCTTCATCGCCTTTATTAATTAGCCTGGTATAATTCACGCCTGCTATATTGGAAACCATTCGATCAATGACTTCGGTGAAGCTCATTTCTTGGCTAAAGATCGCAACACATCCAACATCTTTGTTTTCTTTGGATATGCCATAAGCCATCTGTAAAGCCTTTGCAGTTTTACCTACGCTTGGACGGCCTGCTAGGATATAAAGCCACCCGAGCCACAATTGAGCCCAATCATCAAAGTCTTTAAATCCGCTCAGCAATTTAGCTGCTTTGGTTTTTAAGTGGGTGAAATAGTCTTTCCGCATTTCTGCAAAGCTCTTCATTTTTGAAGTGGTCTTAGGCTTTATCTCCATGACTTCATCATCTACTGAGCAAAACAAATCTTCATCCGATTCAAATTCCTCTTGAGCAAGACCGATGAGCTTTTTACCTAATGCGACAATTCGCCTTTTATGAGCTGCCGTTCGAACGATTTTGGCATATGATTCGATATTGGAAGCTGTAGGGGCGCTGTTCTCCAGTTCTGCCAGATAAGAAACGTTCCCCACTTCTAGAAGTCTTCCAAACTTTTGGAGTCTATTGGTGACTGTAATCAAGTCGACAGGTTCGTTTCTCTCCCGCAGCTTTCGCATCGCATTCATGATAAGTTCGTGCGACATTCTTGAAAAATCTCGTTCTTCTAAAAAGTCGATTTTATCTAATGCTGCGGGGTCCAAGAAGATTGCACCCAAGACTGCTTGCTCAGCCTCCAAGTTTCTTATATCCGGATCCATCTCCAGGTACGTATTTATAGGGATCACCTCCCTCATTCACGTATTGTTCAAAAGCTAGGTCGGCATTGCGTAATAAGATTTCGCGGTCCTCTTTGGAGGTTTGCTGAACGATATCTGAAATAGTAGGTGAATAACGGCTCGCCGCGATATGATCCCTTAAGTTCCTTTGACCCGTTTCAAAGGAGACTCCTTTTAGCATATCGGTCCAGATTTCCGTTTTTATATCGTCATACTGAAAATTGGGATAACAATTATTAATGATCAAGAAGAGTTGCTTTACCTCTACTTTGTTCAAGTTGCATGCCCTCCCCAATCTCTCGCATAAGCTGTTCGTTTTGGCTGACCTGAGCATTTTTCTTAACCATCGGATAATAGCTATAAGGGTCCCGATCAGCTAAGAATTTCTCAAAGTGGCGCTTGCCCAAGAAATCATCCAAGCTCCATCTTGTGGTAAGCACATAACCGGCATTATTCAAAATATCCGAATACGTTGAAATGCTTTGTTTCAGTTCATCGAACGAATAACTCTCCAGAGCCCATTTCACTTGCAACTCAATTTGAGGATTTAATGCCCTATGCTTCACTAAGCGGCATTCGTTCCAATGTTCATAAATGGCTTTGACCAATTCCTTAAGTTTAGAGAAAAGCATTTCTTCCTCCTCGAGACTATATATTTCTTTAAAGATTTTCTTTAAAGATCTTTTTCTTTCTTGGTCACCTAATTGGTTGACTGGGGGAGTCCCACTATTGGTTGACTGGGTATCAACTAATTGGTTGCCCCCCACCTTTTTAGTTGACCCCCTTTCGATCAACCAAGTGTCGTAGTCTTTAATGAAGCGAAGCGTCCTAGATTCGGTAAAAGTACCCTCCGAAACCACTTTCAACACTCGTTTTTCGATCAAAAACTGAACTTCTCGGCTGATTAGATTTTTGTGTGATCCAAGAGCTTTTTGAAGGAAGGTTAATGAAAAATCAGAGTCCTTTCTTTTGAATCCAAAAGTGTATCTCCAGACAATTAAGATAATGCGGAGTTGGGTTCCGTTGAATTTAAACTTGGGTACCTGCTCCAATAGTTCGTTGGCAACCATGGTGTATTTATCCGGTTGAACGTTTGCCATTCTTTCACCTGCTTAGTGGCATTAATTTCATGTTAGCCTCTTCCGGTGTCCTTGCGCCCTTCTTTTGATTACAGACCTTACAAGCTGTGACCAAATTATCAATGCTTGTTTCACCGCCTCTTGATTCAGGGACGACATGATCAGCCTCTAAATCCTCGCCATATCCACAATATTTGCACTTGTAAGAATCCCTTTTGAAAATGGCGAGTCTAAGCCTGACTGAAATTTTCTTTTTCTTCTTAGAAGTACCAGGTAATGGTATCTGGAATAATTCCTTATAAGCCGCTTCCAAGCATTTACTACAAAGCGTGAAGTTTTTATCTGCCCAATGTTGGAAAGAGCAGCAACGCTCTTCTTCGCATTGGTCGCATTGATAGGCATTGACATAATCGCCACACAAGAACATTTTTTCTTTCATTAAACTCATAGTGCCACCCGCTTATTTCTTAATGCCTTCCACAAAATCAATGATTTCCTTAGCAAATCCTTTGTTCTGCTCAGTGACGGAAACATCTTCCGAGTAATCTCGATCAACCCAATTATTCAACATGCCAGCAAGTTCGGTTACTGGATCAATTACAGGCTGCTCGACGATGTAGCCAACCACAAGGGCTTTAAAAACAAGATCATCGATATCTAATCGAAACATTTCCATCCTGGCATTTTTGGCAAGATCGCAAGGCTCCTTTAAAATACATTCCAATATCCCCCACTTGGTTAATGATGAATCTGGCTTGTCGTAGTAAACCAAAGCGTCAATGATTACTTGCGGCAATGGTACCGGCTGGTGATCCAATATTGCAGCTTCGAGAGTTGCTTCCAAAAGAATCCTTGCTTCGTGTTCCGCATTATAAGCCGTCCAAGCTTTGCTAAGTTCCTCATTCAACTTCGTAACCTTAAGGTGCTTATCGATATTCCGTTCATCCAAACGCTTAACCCGACTTTCAAGCCGTACTACCTTGCCATGAAGCTCTGAACGATGACCCATTAAGATTCGCACCTCTTCGCGCTTCTGGAGGTTTTCTTGTTGTAACTGGGTAAATTCCTCTTGGTTGATTGGCAATTCATCCAATTCGAAAACATCGTTAGTCTGAAATCCAATTCCCATGAGTTTGCCTTCAATGCATTGATAAGCGGTCCCGAACATAAACGGGATTATCCTTGCTTCGAATATCTCGCCTTTCTTGATGTCGCCTTTATTAACTAACAATTTAACTTTCATCTAATGACCTCCAATTGATAATCAAACACTCTTTCAAATCCTTTAGCTTCCAGCGCATCCTCGACAGCCTTCTCAGCTAGCTCGGGAGTGTTGTTCTGCTTTGATAAATGGGTCAATATGATTCGCTCGCCCTTACCTACAATGAGTTGAGCAAGCGCCTCGGCTGTCTGCTCATTGCTCAAATGCCCTAAATCAGAAGAAATACGAGCCTTCAATTGTTCGTGATACTCTCCATTAATCAGCAGGTCCAAATCGTGATTCGCTTCAATAATAAAGATGTTTGATCCCGCCATAGCTTCAATCATGGTTTGATCCACAATTCCGCTATCTAAGCAAATGGAAAGCCGGTTCCCTTTATCCCCAATGACCACGAACCCGAATGGATCAAAGTCGTTATGATGGGTGCTGAATGGTGTAATGAAAAACTCATTCTCGATATTGATCTCGTCCGCAACAGTGGCAACATTCCGCAAATCCTCTTCTACCGTCTGCATGTACTTTTCATTTTTCCAAGTTCCTTCAGAAGCATAAACTGGGATCCTGTATTTATTTGCTAACCCAATTCCCTGCACATGGTCTTGGTGTGGATGAGTAATAAAAATGGCTTGAATATCGGTTGGATTAAATCCGTTTTGGATCAGCAGGTTTTCGATTTTTGTTTTGGGCAAACCACACTCGATAATGATAATGGTGTCATTGGACCGAACGGCGATAACATTGCCGCCCGATCCTCCAGCTATGATTTTTACTTCCATCAAGGTTCAAGCTCATCGCTCTTATCGGCGATTTGTTTTTCAATGAACTTTAGTAAGGTTTTACGCTCAGCAAGCGTCGGGGAATCTGGTGTTGCTGCCTTCATGTTGGTATTCATATAATCGAGAATGGCTGCATCTGTGGTAATTCCCAATTCTTTCAGTTTGGCCTTAATGGTGCCGTTGACTACTTTGCGCTCGGCAACTTCATCTATAGGCGTTACCTCCGCTTCAACAGCGCCCGCAGCTTCTGAAGCTCTTGTTTTAGTGGTCTTGGTTACCGGCTCAGTGATAATAACCGGATCCGCTTCTGGGTTGATTTCTTTCCTAACATAAGGCTCATTCCCGCCTGTATCTCCAGACAATTCCTCATCATCAAACCCTAATCCGAAACCAGCACTTAAAGCCCGCTTGGAAATATGTTTCTTGAACATATCGCCAGTGTTGTTATTCCACATCGCCTTTTGCATACCGATATTGGAATTGCGGAGATGATCCACTTCCTCGATCCCCATTACAACCGAGAATGGTTTGAACCCTTCCCTATAAGCGAATGCGTAGCAGCCTATAATTTTACCTCTAGGGAAACCCCAGCTATGCTTATCAATAACGGTATAATAGCGTTCGTCGCCTTCATCCTTTTCTTGATGCATGCTGAATTCGTCATTCTCATGAACCAGCTGTACATCATAACCGCGATAATCTTTATGTTTACGAGCTTGGGTGACATAAAAGCCAATACCGAACTGAGGAGTTAATTTACCGGAATATACGGTTGGATAGATTTCATTAAGCAGTGGATTAGCTCCAAGTGATTTAGCGATGGTCATAAACAACCTGAATTGTGGTTCGGTGCAATCCTTAGCAATGGTTTCATGAATAGTCTGGATCATTGTTTCGTCCAGGTCGCCAAAGGTAAACTTTTTGTATTCAACAATTTGATTAGCCAACTACAACTACCTCCCAAAAATCTATAGTTTTCTTCATCTTGCGGACTTCTTCGACCTTGGCATCTCCGTAATCTTCAAGCAGCCAATCCTCTTTAGGGGTAGCAGCTCGGGTGACGAATGCTTTAAAACTCTTATCACCATCAGTGAAAATGATCTCCGCTTTCTGCCATCTTCCCTCCTGTGTCCAATCGCCTTGCTTGACTATGGCAACGTTTAGATCCTTGACCTTGCCGTCTTTGAAAAGTTCATTTAATTGCGCTTGGGTTAATTTCATGCAGCCACCTCTTTCCCATTGATTTGTAATGCTTGGCCTAATACCGCTTGAGCCGTAATTAATTGATCAAACACTTTGTACTCTCCGGTGTATTCTCCAACTCCATCTACGAAAACAGGAGTAATCAAGTTGGAATTTTTGAAAAGAACCTCCGTTAATTCAAGACCTGCAGTAATCTTTTCCCCGAATGATAGGCTGACAAAATCTTTACCGTTCATCTGAACGCTGAAATCAGGTTCCCACTCATCATTTGATTTCACGTATTTGTGCAATCGCACTGATAAGCTAGTAAACATCGCCTGAATTGATTCAGCCTGTATCTCGGTTTCTTTGGATTTAAAAGCCTTAACAGCGTCCAGAATAAAGGTTGATTCTCGCAAATCAGCAAGCACTTTTTCCTCATCCGTTTTAGCCTTTTCAACATCTGCCGTTAAGCGTTCGCGTTCCTGTTGATTGCGAATCTCTTCTAATAGAGGATTACGCTTTTGCTCAAGATCACGAATATTCTGGAATTGTTCAGTAACGTCGATGTATTTAGCTTCAGCAAGCAGTTGGTTCGCTTCATCCCTAGCAGCTACGAGCGCCTTATGATTAGCTTGATACTCCGTTTTGCGACGATCTTTATCAGAAGTGACGGCAGCAAGTGATTCGGCTAGCACAGGTTGCTTACAGGTCTTGCAAGTATCCTCAATCACTTCATCTCTAAGTGGCAGCCATTTGTCTTTTGATAAATTAACCAAGCGTTGGGCTTCGGTGGCTTTGTTTTGCAAAGATGTATGAACCGAATTTGTTTCGCCTGCAGTCGCAATTACCTTTTCAATTTCAGTGATTTGAGTATCGAATACAGAGACTGCGGTTTGTTTTGAAGCAATGTCAATTACTACCGATGGAAGGCGTTGCAACTGTTCTTTGAGAGTTTTGGTTTTACTCTGAGCTGAGATATGATCGGTTTTAAGTTTTGCATTCAAACCACTCTTATTTTTAGGTCCAGCATGAATTGCTTTTATATCATCAACACTTTGCTTTTTGAACATCTCCGCCAACTTCTCAGCCTGAGGATTCAACTTAATATCTTTGCGATCTTGATCTGGAGACAGTCGAGACATTTCCTCGAAAACCATTTTATTAAGCGGTACTGGGACGGCTTGGACCAATTGTTCGCGTTGCTTGTCCTTGTGGAGATTAAAGAAGTATCCCGGATAATAAAGTGCCATGAATTCATCTTGCTCGAAGTGTTTGGAAACAGAATCTTTAAATTCAGAAGCGGTCTTGCCCACATCATTTACATAAAAATTATTGCTTGATCCATCTATTTCTCTAGCAAATTTATATTCCGATCCATCAATAGATAACAGGATTGAGGCAAATACCTTATCGTATTCATAAGTGGTCGGACGCGGGCTAGAAATACCTTTGGTATAATCTGCTCCGAATAAATCCTTGCCCCACATAATCCAAACTGGGGCTTCTCCGATGCTTGTCTTGCCCTCCCCGTTCTTACCAGTGAGTTTCAAAACGTCAGTGTAATCTAAACTCAGATCACGAACTGCTTTGAAATTATGAAGGACTAGCTCGATAAATTTAACGATCATCTATCCCCAGCCGCCTTTCTCCACTTACGAGAACTGATCTTGTCCTTGTAGGCATGCGCTTTCGCTGCCTGCTGGATAACTTTGAATGGAAGCTGAGTTATGGCTTTGCCAATCGTATAGGCGACGAACTGGCTGTTGTGGCTTACCATTCTCCTGCGAATTGAACGCTTTGAGATAACTACTTGATCCTTTTTAATGGCTTCCGATACTGAGGACAAACCTAGCGTTCCCCATTTGTAAGGAGTCTTCTTGACTCGCTTCTCGCCATACGGACGATGCCCAGCTTTTGGTGAGTTATAACCACCCTTGCCCTTTACAGCATCACGGATAACGCCTGCAATGGTTTGTACCTTCAATTCCTGCTTAGGATTAGCGAACCTCCGCGAAACGCAATTGCTTAAATGTTCTTGCTTTTTCGAATATGCTGGATTACCCATTCTTGTTTTCCTCCTTGTTCGTACTTGGCTTCATCCCGGGGAACCCGACTGATTTCATCCAAGCCGTTTCTATTAAACTAGTGAAAGCTGATAGTGTTAATAATAGACAAATCCAATAAGTAATTGATTCAAAATAGTAATAGCTTATAGTGATTAGAACAGAAACCCATAAACTGGAGCACCACGGACAAATTAAAATTCTACCAATTACACTGCGTATCCGACCGCCTTGAAGTGTGAAGGTCATTGTTTCGAAATCCCTTGTAACGAATAAGTCCCGGATAGGTGCAAAGATTAGGTCAAACACAATAAGGTGCGTGAGGCGGTAACAGGCAAGGGCTAGAATGATTAGGGTTAAGGATGTCAAAGTTCTGCCAACTCCTTCTCAAGCAACTTGATCTGATCCCTTGTCATATCGAAGTAGAGATTGATCATATAAACCTCAGTAAGCGCGGTATAACTCATGACTTCAATACGTTTTCCCCAATCAGTTAATGAAAACGAAGTACTCTCATATTGGATGCTGATAACTTTAAATCCCTTAGAAACCATAGCCAAGCGGTCTTTTAAGTGGTCAATCTTCTTTTGTAACTCCCGAGCCGCATCAACTCTCTGGCCCATGTAAAGCAATGTTTTAGGGTCCATGTTTCCTCCTAGTCCCCAACGGGCTTCCTTATTTTTAAAGCGGCTAATTCCTTGATCTCCTGAAGCTCAGGATCGTGTTCAACTTTAGGTGCATCTAGCAAATCGATGTGTCTTACTCTGGTGTACGATTCTTGGTTAGGGGGTTCTATCAAGCGAGAATTCCCTCCACGATCTTTTCAACCGCTTCATTGTCATTGCATTTGTGCCAGTAGCTAACCATATGGCTGCCGTAATCTCCGATAGGCTCGTTTTGCAAAATCTCAACATAATAATTTCCATCTTCGCCGTGATACAAAGTCATTGTGAAATTAGGAAGTGATTCGCTAACGAAGAATCCTGCATCCACTTCATCAACAGCTTTAAGCGTAGTTTTGGGCTCCTCCTTGATTTCATCAAACAATTCCTGAGGAATGAGTTCTCTTAAATCCAGTTCATTTGTCAATCAGATCAATCCTTTCTATAAAGTCATTCTTTTACCTCAGGAACGGTTTTTACATATTTGGCGAAGCCGTAATAAAACAGTCCTATTAATGCAAAGCCGACTAGTAACAACCACTTCATGCACCATCACCTGACCTTGCAGTTACGATTCCGTGAATGATCATTAGAAGCACGAGACCTAAAAGAACGTAGCCTCCAACAACGCAAGGGTCGGTGCTCATTTGTGTTCAATCCGCAGCTTGTCCGCTACCATTGCAATAAAATGTCCATTGGTTGGTTTGAACTTATTGGTTTTAAGCACATACCCAAACAGCTCAGTGATGGTTTCAAGGTTGCTGTGCGTCCAAGCGATTTCAATTGCATGCCTCATAGCACGTTCGACCCGAGTAGGCAGTGTATTGAACTTTGTTGCAATTGCCGGATAAAGACCCTTTGTTAAAGTGTTGATTGCATCGCCATCCTCATAAACAGTTGTAATGGCTTCTCGCAAGAACTGGTAACCTTTGATATGAGCTGGTATGCCCATCTCCTGAAGGAATCTTGAAATGATAGCGTGTATATCCAGTGGCTCGATTTCAGCTTTTTGAACCTCTGGCAGCGTTCCGAATATTGCTTCAAGCTGTGCAGCGACTTCGGTTTGAACCATTAAACGAATCTGTTGTTCGATCATATAGTTGCCTCCTTTTAAATTGGGTCACGTTTTTAATGAAATAGTGATTATTAGGAACACTGTAGTCATGGGAAAATAAGGCATTTAGAACACCTGTTCCAATTGCGTGATTTTAGATCACATAGTATAATAAATACGTTAGTAAGAATCACATATTTATTAAGTTTAATTCTGTTCTGGCTTGCTCGAACAAGTCAGGGAAAAGCTCTTCAAGCGTTGTGTCCATACATAGACAATACTTAATTGCAACATAAAGGCTCGGGTTCATAAACGCATTTTCTGCACTGCGAAGCGAATCAGTTGACACCCTCACTTTTAAGGCCACTTCGCTTTGAGACCCTATTGAATTTCGACGCTTTTTAAATCCCGGTCTTTTCGTGTTATCTGTAATTAGCATCTTAGGACCTTTTCGACTTTGTTGATTCTGCATATTTCACCTCCATGGGACATACTATAGCATAGTGACTAATAATCACGCAAGTAATATTATTGTGATTTATAATACATGTAATCTAAATATATAATTAAGGGGTTGATTGATGTGGGGTTAGGCGAGAGAATACGGGAGTTAAGAATTAGCAAAAATTATACACAAGATCAACTGGCGGAAGAGATTGGAATGCAGCGCTCTAATGTTGCTAAGTATGAATCAAACACGAATATCCCTCCAGTTGAGGTTTTAACAAAATTAGCAGATAAATTCAAAGTGTCCGTTGATTATCTGTTAGGTAGGGTTGAAAACTCTTTTGACATGTTTACTGACAGCTCCGAAGAATCACTTGCTAAAGATGCTAAAATTAAGGGATATCTAGAAAAGTCAGAAAGTTTACTTAGAAACGGAAAAGAAGTGGATGAGCAGAAGTTGAAAGAGGCATTGAACTACTTGGAGTATTTGTTTAAGAAAGAGGATAAATAGATTTTATACATACGTTTTCCTTATGCTCCACATAATCGCATAAGGATATTTATTTTTTAATAATATGTATTAGCTAGAGTATAAGACGCAAGCGAATTGCGTAATCATGCATGTGCCTTGCATTTAATTAATAATTAGGTCTTGCATAAAATGGTAATTTGGTATTATGATAAGTGGTATTATTAAACAATTAGGGAACCAATTTTGTCATGTATGTACATGACAGACCCGATAGAAGAAAACCCATAAAATGGTCTCTTCGTCAATTGCCTTCCTGCCAAAGCTTCTTTACCACATTCCGCTCATACAGATCTTTCTCCTCACATCCAATAGCTAGGGCTATCGTGTACATGGTTTCGACGGTCATAACGGTTTTTTTAGTTGAATACTCAGAGAGACGTTGCTTACTAATACCTGTCTTTTTGACCAAATCTTTTCGCTTCATGCGGGCTAGTCTTAGGCATTTGTCCAGAAGGCAGTGACCAATTTCTATCTGGGTCACAACAAACACCTTTTGCATCACACCTTCGCGTTACGAAATACTTGTCCATTTTAACAAAAATAGACAATCTTGCAAAGGTATCAATAGAATTAGATAGGAGTGGGATTAGTGGACAAGCAAAATGAGGAACTTGAGAAAGTTGATTTAGATTTTGAGAATGTGTTTTCTTCTGCGAGAAAAGAAGGTATTTATATAGATTATAACCATTATATAGACGGTGTTGGTGCAGCGGGGATATATATAACGAACGACAATAATGTTTTTTTTAGCATAAATTCATTGATTTGTTCAGAGGATCAGGAAGAGATTTGTTTCATCCTGCTTACCAGGCACGTTTCCCACCCCAACATAGACTATGTGTTATCTTTGGAAGATTTAAATAAGAGAAACAATGAACGAGATGTATTATCGCTTGCTCATCAGATCCGACTATTCGAAACCGTATCCAAAGCAATGCTCAGGCTTTTCGGCAAAAAAAAGCGACTTCGTAATTGAAGTCGCTTTTGCTTTATATTCTACTAAAGTAATTCTTCTGGGATGTCATATTCATGACAAAGCCAGTAACAACCAGTTAGAGCTTGTTTTTTTGCAACAAAAGTCAATACATTGTTAGCCACTTTCGCAATAAACATTTTCAATTAGACGCGCCTCCTTACCATTTCATTCGATTCAGTAAAACGGAAATAATAGGAACGGTGGTGATAGATTGCAGCAGAAATGCCATTGATAGTGTTGGAGATTCAATGAAGAAATTAGAGCTAACAATTAATATCGAGATCAATTTAAGAGCTGGATAAAATTTGACAGGTAATTTGCTTTTCTTGATTCCGTTTGGCGCATTCCAAGCTAACAACAATATTGAAACTGCATTTAACACATTAATATTATACCAATAACCAATAGGTAAGTATATGCAAATTAATACAATTAGAGCCGAAATAACGTTGCAAACATTTGCAGATTTTATGTGCAATCCTCCGCTAAAATACCTTAATCCGCAAAAGCCAATTGTTGCAATAAATCCCTTTATAAAATCACCTGTAACTAAAGATATGATTGTAACTAAAGAGAACATGATTATAAGATTTAACATTGTGGAAATGCCCAAAACAAGAACGGGAATAGATGATGAATTAGGTGAATGTTTTTTAATAAACATCGCAAAATTATTTGATATTATGTTTACTGGGTTTATTTGATTTAATAATTTTATTGTTACCACTCCCTTCCCCAACGAACCTGGAGTTGTAATCTGATCTATTTTTTATAAAGGCTCTGTATAGAACATATATGATTACTAGAGTCATAGATATTATTAAATAGAAATCAATAGACGATGTAGTAAAAGAATTGGCGTAAATTTGAAATAAAGAAACAACTAATATCAAGGCTGCCGCTAATATAAAGTTGTGTGGTTTTAATAACGTCTTGCCCGAATATCCAAGTCTAAGGAATACAAAACCAATGCGAAACTTCTTTAAAACATAAGCGATTAATAGGTACATTGAAGTGACTGCGAGATGTAAAATAGTATAATGCAAAGGATTGCTAATCATTTTGTCCATTGTGGAAATGTTTAGGGCGATAACTGCGTAAGTCGTTGCGCCATCCACTATTGCTACAAAGATTGTCCCGACCCCACAAAAGATTAAAGAGAATAAAAATGAGTACTTCCTAAGTATAATCATCATTACAATCCATATAGCAGTTTGAGCTACAAAGGAGTAAGGTGAATCGATCACAAATTTAAAATAGTAATTTGTAAATCCTACTGACACAGCCAGGATGGCGATTTGTTTGTGTGCGTCAGCTAAATGTAAACTAAATATACTATAAACAAAGATCATCATTGCTGCAATAGTGATAAAAGTCATCAGTAACTTTATGTAAATGTCCATATTATTGATCAACATCCTTTTTATTTTTCTTCGAGGGGTTAACCTGACCCCTTTGTAACACCCATGTTTTGCCTATTAGCGTGGCATTGCATTTCCCCTCTCGTGATAGCCTTTTTACTTGAGCTTGGGATATCCCCCATAAATCAGCTGCTTCATCGGTCCCCATTATCAACACTTTTAAATCAATGATTGATTCAGGTTCGCACATAATCTAACCCCCTAAAAGTGGTTGTAATATTCTGTTAATGTAACAATATCACGCCCGATAACGAGCGTCAATATTTATTTATAGTAAATCTATTTTGTGAGATAATAGTCTATATTCGATAGGAGGTTATTTAATGTTGGTCAATCATATATTAGTCGGACTGGTATTAATCGGGATGCCAGTAACGGCAATTTTAGAATTCAAACGAATTAACAATGCTGTTGGGAGTTTTGTGAGAGAGAAGCTTTATTACAAAATATTTTTTCTATACTGGACGATAACTTTACTATTTATACTGTTTTCAAGTTTCGACAGCACGCTTAGCATCACGAGCATAAGTGAGAATTTAACCATTGTGCGAATTGCCTTAATTGTATCTTTGGTCTACTTAACATTCGATCAATTTCTACCAATCGTTTTAATATTTTTCAGCAGAAAAATGCGCCAACTAACTGCGAAAACCTTTAGTCTTGTGCCAATGCACCCAGTAACTTTTAGGGAGAAAAAGGTATTTTGGATAGTGCCAATTACTGTGGGAATCTGTGAGGAGATTATATTTCGCGGTTACCTCTTCCAATACTTTCAGGCATCGCCTTACGGCTTGAGCGCAGCTCTGAGCTTGCTACTCGTTTCCCTGCTATTTGGTATCGGACACTTCCAGCAAGGCATGTCTGGAATCATTATGACTATATTCCTAGGTCTGTTTCTTGGCTCGATTTACTTGCTGACAGGAAGCTTAATCCTGCCTATTCTGATTCACATCATATTTGATGCAAAGATACTGTTTATCCCATGGGTTTTGCAGAGAAATCAAAAATCCGATGAGGAGATTGTTCTGCTTGATAAGATATGAATAACAAAAATGTAGTAAAATATACCCAGTTCTGTTAAGCTAATATTTGACAATTATTTCATTTCAAAGGGGATATTATGAAAAAAGCTTATTTGCTTACATTATTATTTGTAATTGCACTTGCTGGATGCACGGAAGCTAAAATTGAAAAGGTAGAAAAGCCCGCCGCTACCCAAGCGGCAGAAGTTGAAAAAACCGCCGAAGCTTCCGCTGCCCCTGCTACTCCCGATGCTGACAAAGCCGAAGCTCAGAAAGCGGCGCTAGCGAAGATGAAAGAACAACAAGAAGCGGACATTGCAGCTAAGACATTTTCGATTGGTGACACAGTAAAGTTCAATGACTTAGAAATCACACTTAATGGGGTCAGGGGTAACAAAGGATCAGATTTCGATACGCCAGAAGAAGCCATGTTTATAATTCTAGATTTAACCATCGAGAATAAAGGTACGGATTCAGCGGCAATTTCTACTTTGATGAGCATGGCATTAAATGATGCGGAATCCTTTAAACTTGATGTGGCACTCTTCACTGATGTTAAAGGATCTTTAGATGGGGAATTGGCGGCTGGAAGAAAAGTTCGTGGCGAAGTAGCGTTTGATGCTCCTGAATCTGCTTACTATGAATTTATTTATTCCGAACCATTTTCCAAAGGCCAAGCAATTTGGAAGTTTGGAATGAAAAAATAATTTATATTTTTCCATTAAAGCCCTCAGGGGCTTTTTTTCTTACCCATAAAATTTCTTACAAGTCTCAACGTCAATTACTTGGGTTATCTGGTTACCCATCGACAAATAATACCTCGTGTTCAAATGTTTAGTTTGGATAGTAAACTCCAGCATTCCTTCTGGAACGTCCTCTAATCGCTCGTAATGATCTCTCATGTTGTAAAATGCCAGAGCCCTCCACCATCCCCAAACGCAACGCCACCAAGCTATTCTCTGCAATTCTGCCATTGATATATCCTTGTCCTCAGAATCCTTTGTGTATCGTATTAACAGTTCGTACAGTTCCATTGTAAAGCTCATGCGATCACCTCATCCACATTATATGCGAACAAGTATTCTTATATCAAACAAATTTAACCTGTTCCTTCTACAACAGCAGACTCTTTTTTCTTTCTGGTTGTTTTTCGTTTAGGTTTACCTACTTCATTTTTTGGCTTAAGGCTGCTCAGGCTTGCTTGCAGTGCAGACATTAAATCCAAGATATTTGATTTTGCTTCAACTCTAGAAACGTGGAACTCTTCGCCATTTATTTTCTTTTGAATTAATGAGGTTAATTCCTCGCGATAATCATCTTGGTAATTATTCGGATCAAATGGTTTTGACAAATGGTCGATCAACATATGTGCCATTTTCAATTCCATTTCACTAACTTCCATATTGAGTTTCAAATTTGGTACTTGTTGAACAGGTCTTATCTCATCCGGATAATAAATGGTTTCCATAACTAAGCAATGGTCAATAATTCTAAGTGCAGCTAGGCTGCTTTTCGAGCGAATAATCACCTTGCAAATACCTATTTTCCCCTTAGTTCTAATTGCCTCGTAAAGTAAATAATATGCTTTTGCGCTCGTATCGCCTGGGGATAAATAGTATGTTTTCTGAAAATAAACCGGATCTATTTCATGAAGATCAACGAAATCCAAAATTTTTATTTCTTTAGTATTTTCAGGTAGAATCTCTTCAATTTCGTCCTTATTAAAAATCACAAACTTCCCGTTTTCATATTCGTAACCTTTCACAATATCTTCACCTGAAACTTCTTTTTCACAAGCTTTACAGGATTTTATATAAGAAAGGTTGGTGCCGCATTCTTTATGGATGTATTTCATTGTTATATCCTTATCCTCTATTGCCGAATGCATCTTCACGGGTATATGTACCAAACCAAATGATATAGCGCCCTTCCAAACTGTATGCATTATGTTCACCCTCCTCAATCTATCTATCATTCATTCTTTCCCATGAAAATAGATTTATACTAAGGTGCGAGGCCGAAACGGAATTGAACGCAAAAAAGCCCCCACTGACTAGGTGAGAGCTCATAGGAATATGAAGAATCAGGGATGCTTATAGAAAAGAATTAAATCAAACAACTAATATTTATAAGAGTTGGTAGTAAGTCTAACGACTACTTCTTCCCCTGATTAAGTTGAAGATCAGTGAAATCAATGCGATGACAAGCAGAATATGGATAAAATCACCTGCAATATGAAAAGAAAAACCTAAAAGCCACATGAGTAATACGATAACAAAAATTGCCCAAAGCATAAGGACGCCTCCTTTTCAAATATTAGTTTATTTATCTCCTTCTACTGTAAAAGAATCCGCCGCCACCAAACACTAATATAACTACAATTATGATTAGTAATGTATTCATTATTAATCACCCCTTAAATCATATTTTACTACTATCTAATAATAAACATGTTAAGGGATATTGAAACATGTGGATGAACCTAATTGCTCGAATTATAAGCATAATATACATAAGTATCCAATGGAGCGAATGAGGGCTTGCCCGGTGAGTAAAGATGTGGGTAATGTGAAGAATCAGAATGCGGAGTTAATCGAAGAAGCTAAATAAACGAAAAAAGCCCCTATCCTGCAGCGATAAGGGCTTTATCTTTCTGTGGGAGAAGTAAAAAAGCCCCTGCTGATTAGGCAAGAGCTAAATATTAACGCAAGTCATTATTATATAAATTTGTAAAAAGTAAACTCACTTCTCATTTTTTAAATCTCGTGTTGGTTTTTCTTTTTTTTCATGTGTATATTCGGAAAAAACCTTACCTAATACCTTCTCAGTTAATGTTTTATCGTCATCCTTTTTCTTCAAAAATTTGTTGGTAGGTTGTTTATCTGAAGGAAGATTAAAGTAACCTCTTCCTTGTACTGATGTGACAAAACTTGAACTTTGCACCATAAATTCACCCCTTAACTAGATTATTAAAATATTGTGAATTAAATTCCGGACTAAAATAGTGCTTTCGTTTAATCCAAATAAATCCATCACCTTTTGATATAACTGCCACGTCTGTAGGTCCACCAACAGTTTCGGCTTGATTTGTGACCTTTCGTTTAATAGATGTTAAATTTACCAATGCCTCTGCCATTGCAGCTAATTCTTCTTTTGGAAAGGATGCAACCGTTTGTATAACAGGAATTAAATAATTTCTCCGTTTTAATTGTTGGAGAGATTGGGAAAACTCTGTAAATAAATCGATACCTTTTTGTGTGATTTCGGCCTTTATTTGATCGTTATCTGAAGTAGCAACTAACTGATTTATTAATGACTCTACAAAGTCTGGATAAATATTTACAGTTTCGTGAAGAAATTGGTGAATCTCAGACTCAATTTTAGGATCCATTCCAGTCAAAAAAGAATGAACCATTTCTTGTTGAGCAAAAGGCACAATCTCGGCACTCTTACCGGCACCAATTTCAGAACTTTCTTCCTCAGCATATTTCATAATTCCATTAAAAATTCCTTCTATTCGATATCCATAAAGGGATGGGAATATGTCATCTTCCCCGAAACCAGCAATAACAATACCTGAGCGACCATCATTTTTGTAGTTTCTACAAACTAACGATCCAGCAATATACACCAAATTATCAATCATTTGCGGGGTGGTTTGAATATTTACATTGTCATTGAAAATTAATGCTATATACCCACTATAAGTTTGATTGAACCAAGTATTAAAACTGTCGTCAAACGTGTTTGCATAATCTAATGCATTGTATTCAAGAATCAGATCATTGGTTGCTGATAACATTTCAATCTGAACTTCTTGTTCTGTTGGCTCATGAGTAAACGTGTTGGCAATATACAGATTAAGATTTTTTAAAAACTCTTCTAGCCAAACTGAGAAGAAATTACCAACCATTTGTTTTTCTGACTCAGGTGAAGTAAATCGCGCATCGGTATTAATATAATCAAAAAAATGATCACAATATCCTTTTAGGGTAGGAAAAGCCTGATCTCCTAAATGTTTGCGATATATTTTCACGACAGTTTCCCAAGGAACATTCATATAATGCGCATTACCATAAACCATTATACCTACAGGGTGTATTTTAGAAAGTGCAAAGAGTTTATCAGCTGAATTAAATATTTTATTTGACCCAACAGTAACTGCTGAATCTGCAGCCAAGGCAACTCCAAAGCGGTTTAAAACGGCTATTTCAGCTGTCAAATTTATTCATCCATTCATATTGATATATTTTATAGTTATAATTCTAGAATTAATTTCTAAATCCTCCCAAACATCTGTTTGATTTTGGAAATATTTTGTCGAAATAAAAAAAGCCCGCACCTGAGATAGCGTGAGGGCTTTAGCTTATTGTAACGGTATACCGATTATTGTTCGAATAGCATTTGCTTGGCGATGCACTTCTGCCTTTTCCGCCTTATCCTTTGTTAGAGCGTAGAGCTTACCGAGTGAAGTGATTATTTTCATTCCCTCATCCTTAGACATTTCAGATTCCTCCTTCATGTATTTCTGCAAGTAAGCCGTTGGCTCTACGTTGCTTTCATAACCAAAACCAGAAGATTTTCCGTTCAGCCTAACTTCAAAGTGTAAATGAGATCCTGCTGAATGTCCTGTGTTGCCCTGTGTGCCAATCACTTGACCAGCCTTTACAATATCCCCGACCTTGACGGAAATGCTGCTTAGATGTGCGTAGAATTGAATAGCGCCATGATCATCTAGCAATGCTACGACATTACCGAATCCTCCGAAACCTGAGCCAGTTACACCTTCCTTGGCGTGGACTACTTTACCTGGCATAAATGCTTTAAGAGGAGCTTTGTCAGCTAGCACAAGATCAATTCCGGTATGCATCTTTTGCGGGTATGGCGGGAATGGATCGGTACGCATTCCATAAGGGCTTGTTATTCGATAACCTTCAAATGGATTCATTTTACACCGTCCTGAATATCTTCCTTTGCTCCCTTGATGCCTTTGATAAACTCATAGCCATAAACACTGACAGCCCCGCACAAAATACCCTGAAGGATAATCTCTGGTTGTGGACCCATCATCCAAACGGCGAACCCAGTCGCAAATGAGGTGACAATAAAAACGATTGACCAATTGGGCACAGCTGGCGTTTGTTTTAAAATGTAGCCAAGTACCCAACATGCAGCAACAACAATGAATAATTTTGGATCAATTAAATTTAATATTGCGGACCATTCCATTTATAAAACCTCCATTAATTTCCAAAAACCTTCATTACCAAACCGATAACAGTCATGCTCAAACCACCAACTGTAATCAAAGTACCAATTAACCAGCGGCGGTCCGATTTACGGTCCTTTATATCGTCTTCCCTAGTCTCTTTAATATCTTTGACCTCTGCTGTAACTCTAATGTTCACAGCCCTTATTTCATCCTCATAATGCCTGACAATGGACTCTATTTTCGTATCCCGTTCATCTAACCTTTTGTGGGCTGAGTCCGTACTTTGCAAAGCTTTATTTGCAACGATCTGTATTTTCTCAACCTTCTCCGTCAAATCTTTAATTCCATCCATCTTTACATTTAGTTCTCGTAGGTCTAGGCGAACATTTGTAATAAGTTCATGCAGCGCCTTGATTTCATCAGTCAATTCGCCACCCACTTTCTATTTTTAAACATAAGTAAAGCCCCAATGAAGGGGCTTAAGTGTTTCTAAACTAACGGTTGTCCGTTATCATCTAAACCAAGAGCCAACAAATCAGCGTGTACGGCTGGTTGTAAGCTTACTGGAACCTGTGAAAAAGTACGTCTGCCGTTGATTATCAAAGCAACATAAATTGCTACCATAGTAGTTTCACCTCCCTTCGAAAAAAGGAAAAGTAACCATAATAAAAACGAGGTCATTATTGCACCTCGTTTAGTAAAGCCTGCACCGCTTCTTTAATCGCTTCCGGCACCTGATCTATTGTACGACGACCTTCTTTGATAAGATTGAAGTAAATTTTAGCCAAGGGTTATTCACCCCCTTGCATGTTTAATATCATTTCATAGACTTCCGCTATGGCTTCCATCGTCATCAAACCATCGGCTTTTATAGTTTCATTTTCTTCCTCAAGCTGCGCGATCCGCAATTGTTCAGGAGTTGGCGGCAATGGTTCAGGCTCTACATAAGGCGGCGGGTAATTGACTAAATCCAACGCCAATGCTCCATTAACTACAATCCATTTACCTGGATATTCTAAGCAGGATTGCCATTCTTCATGTGTTATTTCTATTGCTGTTTCGGGTATTTGCTCAGGTGTGTGAACATCATCTGCATAAAACCCTAATATGTTACCATTTGAATCTGAATCAGCGTAAAGTTGTGTCATTGTCTAACCTCCTTTTTTAATATCCTATTGCCATCCAATGCATGTCTATTGCCGTTGCCCCTAACCCATGAAATACTTGAAAATTAGTTATTCCACCTGAATTAGCAACTCCCGTAGCAGGCATAGAGGAATTTCTTGGGGTAACGGTAACAGACACAATCCTAGTAGTTAAAGTAATATTAAGAGGAATAAAAGCACCACTTGCTACATTTGCAGTTCCCCCTTGAATAATAATCCCGCTTGCTAGTTTTTGATAGCCATTTGCCGCTAATGATGCCGGTGAGTTTTCATCTGTCCACATTTTTGTCCAAGCCGACCAAGTAGCGCTATTGAGTCTCCTGACGTAAATGTCATTACTTAAATTCCAAACATTAGCTATTTGAATTACCCTATCGCTAGCTGAACCAACTGCACTAAAAACATGAAGTGTACACCAATCACCGTTAGGTGTATTCGTTGAACCCGATTGAAAATTATACGTTCCCTCTGTTATGGCTGTATTGGCATTATTACCAGCCCAATAACCATAGTTATTTCTTACGTATTCAGTTCCTTGTGATCCATCCAATAAATCGGCATCTAAACCACTGCCTGATCCA
Organism: Paenibacillus psychroresistens; assembly: GCF_009728935.1. Classification (GTDB taxonomy): domain Bacteria; phylum Bacillota; class Bacilli; order Paenibacillales; family NBRC-103111; genus Paenibacillus_AC; species Paenibacillus_AC psychroresistens. The sequence continues at coordinate 4,437,131 of NZ_CP034235.1, forward strand.
TCTACCGTCTTAAGCTTCGTTAAAACATCCGCAGTCGTGTATTTCGCATCAATTGCCGCCTGTGTGTGCGCCGTTGTGCCTAACTGCGTCGTACTCGTTGCCGCAGCGGCTGTTGGAGCGGTCGGAATTCCGGTTAATGCCGGACTCGCTAGCGGAGCTTTTAATCCCAGAGCAGTTATTATTGCTGTTATAGTCAAAGAGGGTAGTGTCCACCAGTTTGCTGTACCCATAAGTGTTTTTAATACATACCCGATCTTTGACCAAAGCCTTGTTGGTGTGTCTGCCCCGGCTGCCGCAACAACAGTATCATCAATCGTTCTATTTCCAATAACCGTATCTGTGGCTGCCCCCGCTGCCATTTGTCCAGCTCCGATTGTATTATCTGCTATTTTCGCAGCCGTTACAGCTTTTGGTGCAATCTTTGCGGTTATCACCGATGAGTCCGGATGATCAAGAGTCGTCGCGGTTTGATGGGTTGTAAAATCAACGACCGAGGCATAAATACCGCTGGCTATTGTCGCGGTGATACTTGCAGCATTTGCAGTTAAAGTAATAACGTCGATATTCTTTTCGATAATGTCAGGACCACCGCCAGCCGGAATGTACTCAGCGCCCGCCCCCGCGTTTGCATAGCAATACAAGATTTCTCCATCAGTCGGGTCTTGTGCAAATACACCAATCTCCCTGAAGTAAAACCCCGTCACTATTGCGCTGTTAGAAAGAACTCCGCCCACAATCGCTTTATCCACACCTTGAGTTTTTAGCTTTGTTATCGCAAGTGATTTTTTTTCGGAAACCAACGCATTAAGGCTAGATATTGTTGTGCTCCCGAGATTTCCGTCACCTATGGCTATGCGGTTGAAATGCAAGACCGCCCCTGCTTGTACCTTCGCTTGAAGTGCCCTGCCTTTATTCGTGAGGATAAGCCCCCCGAAATTACTCATTTATACCACCTGCTTTAACGTTAGATTATCGGTCATTTGAAGCGCAAAACCAAAATAAAGATCCATATTATCGACCGATTGAATAATAACTGATTCGAGTCGAGATCGTAGGTTCTTAACTGAATTTACAGCTTTAATAAGTAAAGCCGCTTGATCTCCTGTTGCTCTTGGGTTATTCGTTACAACACGGAAATAAAAAGGGGATCCGCCGTAATCAAACCACTCTTCCACTTCGCCATCCCCAAAATATATTTCTACGACACGTTGAACCGCCGCTGGCGTTCCTTGAATTTTCTTTACAAGCAACGCACCATTAATTGCCTGTCTTTTAGTTGTTAAATCGCTGTCTGGCACATACCAATCAACGTTAAATTGCCAAGCTAAGATATCCAAGGCACTCTCAGGTAAATCATCGATTCGTGTATAAATCAATTCATTGATTATTTGTTCAGCTAATTGCATAAATTGAGGGGTTAATGCTGCCGTCATACCTCTAACTCCAATATCATTTTGCATGTTATTGGTCTGTAAAGCTAAGAGATCAATGGATTCAGTCTGCAATTATATCAACCCTCCATACGTGACAGTTTTCGTTACTAACTTTCCGACTTGACTTGCAGTTATGGTTGCATATGCTGGAGTAGTTATGACAACACGAAAAGCCCCAGCTCCATACAAGTATGAAAGAAGCGTGTCAGGACTTATAGTTCTTCCGAGCTTGGCATATTGCCACGAAACATATTGATCAATTGCACCACCTGTATTTTCTATGGCTGCGCGAATTGTTGTAACCTCTGCACTTCTTTCAGATGCGATGTAATAAGTTAGTGTGATGTTGTAGTTAACAACAGTGGGTGCAAGAACTTGCACATAGTCCGTAAGTGGTCTGCGGTTGTCTGTATTTACCTCTAACAAAACTTTAGCCAACATAGGTGCATCTGGAAGCAAGCCGTTTTTCATTAATACATATACATTAACAGCCCCTGCGCTTGGAGAGGTCACAGAAACGTCAGCGATGTTGATATCTGCGGATTTAGCAAAAAATATATAGGCACCTGTTGGACCAGCCACACTGAACGAATCTGGAGCTAGTCGCTGTCGTTCCCGATAAGCATCGTCTGTTTCATCGTCCGATCCACCTGAACTTGTGCCTAAGTTTACCGCGCTTGCTACGAATGGAACGGGGTCAACAATAATATTGATTTGCCCAGCAACGAAAAAATTGTATTTATTACCGCCAACCGTTGACTTTACTGGCATGTCGCCCGTTGTGTCGCCTGGTGCTATAACTAAATCCGCTATTGTTGCAAAATAAAGTATTCCGTCAGGTGTTACTCGAGTGCCTTGTAGTATTGTTACAGGACTCAATTGTACGGCACTCAATGTAAATCTCATCGTTGCATACGCTACTTGAGCAACAAGCCTAGGAACACCTATGCGTTCGCCAAGCCCATCCAATACATCACCAATAGCAAATGGCAATAGATTCTGATTAGCTGTGAAATTAATGTTATTTTTAAGAGCAACGAGAACCGGCAACAACTGCAGAAGGAATATCCTTCGCGGATCTCCCGGATACAACACTTGCCCCGTCTCTTGAAAATAAGCATCTATCAATTCATTTTCGATACGCTGCGCATCCGCATCGACAAATTGAATCTCTGTAAACTCGCTCATACGTCAATCACCACCCTTAACATCAAATTCCCATCTTCGCTCACGCCTATAAATTCAACGCTTTCTACGGTCGCCCTAGGCTCTCTTTCATCAACTATTGCATAGATCTGAGCTGTAACTAATGCGACTGACTCAGTTAAGGGCATATCAATGAAGTTGGGTTGTAGCCCGAGTGTCCGATCATATGCAACTTCATATTTCAAGGTATTAATCAATGTGTAGACATTCTGAGCAACTTCACTGACTCCTGAAGCCCCCCAATCGATGTCGGTTGATTCCGAAGTATTTATCTCGATCAACATACGATCATTCTCCTTTTAAATAGAGTTTAAGGAACGCTTCACTTGCGTTAGGGTTTTCCCTTTTGACCTCAGCTTTAGTAGTTGGTTTTGTTATATAAGTGCTGGGCTGAATGTTATTATTTGTGGCTGTCTTATTCTCTTCTTTCTTAACTTCTGCTTTGCCGGCTCTCACATATTCTTCGAAGTCCAGCTTTAGAGTTGCCTTAAGCATATTTCCTTTACCATCTATTTGGGTGTCGCTTACGCCAACCGACTTCAGCAAAAACTTATTCTTACTTATCGGTTTGCTTCCGAGAATGAAGTAATCCGGTAGTTGCTTGGAAAGAATGTCCTGCCAAGATTCGATCTCTTTCCTAACGTTAATCCCAAGAGTGGCAAACAGCGGTATTGTAAAACTTAGCGGGATAAGTGCCTCGCCTTTAATATAAGTGCTGGGCTTACTCTTTAACTTCTCCTGAGCTTCCGAACTAAGTGCACTACTCCACGCAAGCCCATCAAGGGGATATTTTATATTGGAGCTTACTTGAAATACTTTATTTTTAAACGTTGCAATCGGCACCTTAACACCCCTTAATAGGCCGCGATTATCAGCCCGTCTGATTTATTATTTGAGAAAAAAACGACTGCAACCATGTCGTTTACTTCAATCGTGAGATGAGTTGCATAAGGAACATCGGCACTGACTACATTATCAAAATCTTGAAAGATCACCCGAGCTTTGCGGTTTATAGTGTCCACTGAACTGACTTGCCCTTTTAGCGTCATTAATAGCCCTCCAGTGGCTTTCGCAGGGATAATGAAGTCTTATTGTTAATTAGGTCGTGTGTGAGACTGTGGATGGCGTATTTACCATCAAATAAACCGATATCCTCTACACTTATATTTGTTCCAGCTGCGTAATTGGTGTTTAGGTTAATAGAGAGCGATCCGGTTATCATATGCTTATTGTAGCTCCGCAACAGCCCCTTAGCCCACCTGTTAGCTTCCGCTTGGTTGGTTGCATATACACTTCGTTTTAGGGTTGGACCTAATATATCGGTAGCAGAGTATGACCCTTCGATATATTCAGTACCATTGCTGCAAACAATGCACTTTTGATAAATTTCAGTCGACTCGTTCAAGAATTCGAAGGAATCGTTAATATTTCCTTCTCCAAACAAAGAAAGCTTCGGATCAGCCGCAATCTGTTCTTGCGCATATTCATCATATATAACCAATGAAAGGTTGTTGATTTTTAATGCATATCCTTCAGCCAAACAAAGATCTGCTAAGAATACGAAGTCTGCAATTTCTTGCTGATCAATTCGCTCATATAAATGATTCGCTATATTATAGGTTTGCAAGCTTAAACCGTAACGAGTGGCAATCTCCGTTACTATCTCCAGTAGCCTGACCTTCTCCCAGCCTTGCGTACGGGCCGTTTTACTAGCCTGAGGAATAGAAAGTGCCATGATGCCGAACATCCCCGCAGATTGGCTTAGCTGATCCACAAACATGATGCCAGAATCAAAACCACTTTCTAATATTTGAATTGTGTCGTTTTTAACAGGTTTCCATTTGGACCAGACACCATCGCTATCAGAGAATGATATTTCTAAACTGTCTGGTTTCCCTCCAGAGTTATCTGTTAACTGTAATTTGGTCGGTTGCACAGATCCCGTAATATCAGCGCCGTTATAAATTATATTCATGATCGTTTCCATGGCGGCAATGTCTCCGCCGCCTTTACTTCGATAACTGGAATCTGGAGAACTTCTCCTCCACTGAATAGGATTGTATTTCGATATTGAGGATTGGCAGAAATGATATTTCCAGAGAGGGTTTCTTCATTGTAAAAATCTAATGCAATAGAATCAAAGGTGTCATGAGACAAGGCTGTATATAAGTAATATTTAAGCAAAGTTCTCCCTCCTCATGGATTTCACCCATTTATTACACATTGCTTTAAATTCTTCAAAATCTTGTCTCACTTGGCTCTCACTTGTATTAGAGCCGTATGTTGGAGAATATACGAATGTCGGTCCGCTACCGCTACCAGTTGTGCCGCCACCGCCAACACCAAGCACTTCGGCTGTCTTGCTTAGCAAACTCAAGCTTCTTGGCGTTCGTTTAAGTGGGATTGCTGCTTCTGGTCCAGCTTCGCCAAATATGGATGGTTGGTTAGCAAATCCGCCTTTTGCAAATTCTTGCATCATCATGCCGTGAGTAGGGATTGAATTAGCAGCTGCGGTATAGGCACTTGTGTCCATCCTTGGAATGAGATCGATGTTTACACCAGGTATCTTATTCATCTTCTCAATCAACCAATTTATATTATCAACGATAATATTCACTCCCATAGCGAAGGCCATTTTGATAATCTGCCAAGAATTTGTGAGAAAATCTTTAACTGCGCCCCAGTGTTTAATCAGTAGTAGCATAGGTGCAATTGGTCCAGTTAATACGAGGGCTAGATCTGGAATCTTATTAATTAGATTATGAAACCATGTCCAAGCGTTTTTCATTGCGTTTATTACGTTGTCCCAATATTTAACGAGTAGGATTATCCCTCCTACTAAAAGAGCGACCGCAGCAACAATACCTATAACGATCCAAGTAATCGGATTGGCATAAACAGCAGCGTTGAGTACCCATTGCGCAGCAGCTGCCGCCAATAGTCCAATTCGCGATGCTTTATTAGCCGCGTTCATTGCCCAAGTGCCTGCCGTGTTGAACCCTTTTACAATCGTGTCCTTTGCATAAAGACCTGTTAGATATAGTGTTGTAGCAGCATCTTTAAGCTTAGATATTCGCAAGAAGTCAAAGGCTATCTTCAAAGCATTGATACCTATTGTGAGTGTTTTAACAGTGGAAATGATGCCCATTGCCAGCTTCCATGCGGCTATGGCTGCAACTATACCCAAAATTATTGGCCCGATTAATGACCAGTTGTCAGAAATATATTGATATATTGGAACTGCTGAATTATACAGATCACCAAGAAATCCGGTGATATTTTGAATATGACCAAGTGCAATTGGTATTAATACGATAATCTTATTTGCCACTCCTGCAATTGCATCCTGTAACTTTTTTATCTTCTCGGGACTGTTGGCAAAAGCGCTGACCATTTCGTTACCTTTTTTAAATAGACTAGTGAATGCAGGTAATGCCGCATTCATAATAGTGGAAGACAACTGTTTAAATCCTTCACTAAACAATCGTTTTTGATTGGCATAGCTACCTATAGTCCTCGCGAAATCCCCCTGTGCATCAGCGCTCTTTTCCAATAGGAAGTTATAACGCAGCATAGTTTGATCACCTTGACCCATTTTACTCCATGCAGTTTTAATTCCTTTCGCTAGCGCAAAGGCTTCTAGATTAGCCACGCTCATATTAATGCCCAATGCTTTCAAGGGTTCTGTTTCCCCAGATATACCGGATTTGATCTTCTCAAATGCTTCAGCAGGGTCTAAATTATAGAAGGATGCAAAGTCACCAGACAAAGCTGTTAAGTTTTCAGACATTGAAATAAGGTTCTCGCTTGAAACGCCTGAACTTTTCATCAATGCACCTAATGTGCTGCTATATCTCTTTGCTGACAACTCGCTTAACCCGTATGCTTGTAGGGCTTGTTTGGACCATGCGTTAATTTGCGTTGCGCCTTTGCCGAAAGTTACATCAACAACGTTTTGCACTTCGGTTAGGTCAGAAGCGAGATCCAAACCTTGTTTGGCAACGTAGAGCAATCCAGCGCCTATTGCAGTAATCCCAACCGCAACTCCTGTAGCAGCAACCGTGAAAGCTTTGCTTATCAATTTACCAGTCATACTCGACGTTTTACCAACATCGCCAATGCGTCTCTGAGCATCCAATAACGCCTTGCGTAGAGATGGGTCAATATTACCTGCTAACTTTATGACCGCCTCTAATTCACTTTTACTAGCCATGGTTACGATCCGCCTCCTTCCTTTGCCTCTCTGCTTCGTCTGCAAGATCCTCGAAAAACCCAATTAGATCAATAAGGCTCATCTCCATGCATTCTTTTCGGCTTGAAAACTGATTAAAAACTAACTGAGTTATACAGTTGGAGAGGTATTCGTCGGTGAGGAGTCCTCCAAATTCAAGAAGAAAAAACCTCGTACCAACGCCTCCGCTGTTACCGAATCCTTGAAACTGATTCGTAAAACGTCATCAATTTCTATTGAAGGATCAGCCTTTTTAACTGCTGCCGCAAAAATGTAAAGGTGATAGTCGCAATCAAATTCTTGAACCATGACCATATTTCCGGATTTCTTGAATGATTTTGTTGCCTCCGCTTTATCGCGAGCTGTCATGTCTTCAAAGTTGTACGGCAATTCAGTGACAGTTTCACCATTGATATCTACAGGCTTGGTCAGTTTCAATTTAGTATTGGACATTGTCATTTCTCCTTCGAATAAAAAAATAAAACAGCCCTATTATTGCAGGGCTGTTCTGAGGTCATTCATGTAATCCGTGCCATTTACGACATATTTGAAATTGAACTTATCAATCAACAAAACCTCTTTACCATCCACAATCTTACGTAAATAGTAGATTTCGAATTCGCTTGACCCATCCGCTCCAGAATTAACATCGATCTTGCCCATGTCATACTTTTTACTTACGCCACTCAAGAACACTTTGTGTTGCTGAATGCCAACCTTTACTTGGCTAGAGTCAAACACATCAACAACCCAGATAATCTCAAACTTTATTTCTCCCGGACGTGACATTATCGCGTACTGAGCGTTATCCGCTCTGTTGTTGACCGCAAATGTCATGCTCCCAAGTTGTCCGAATGATGGTAAATCAATTTCCCCCATGATTCCAGACCCCTTGACTGTGTCCGTAAGCTTTTCAATGCTTGGCAGTTGTAAATCGCTTGAATCGTCGATTAATACCATTGCATTGGCTTGATTGGATGCTTTCAGTTTATATTGGATCGTTTTGTTTGTAATCTTTGGCATTAACTTTCACCCCCAAATAAGGCTGTAATGCCCTTGGTTGTATATTGCACAACAAACGTTAATGATTTAGCGACTGGCGTAGTAGTGATCTGAGTATTAAACAAGAAGTTACCTTCAACGATGCTGCTCGTTGGATTGCTTGTCTCAAGAAACTCAATTACACCATACAAGAGCTTGCCGTCAGCAATTAGACTGTTAATCCAAGTGCCAGCATCGTTTAGAATCGTGTCTTTCATGCTGCGATTGAGTGGCCCATCTACATCAGACATAAAACGGTCTTGGAATGTATTGGTCATATACATCATCATACGAATGCCTGCGTCGAAAACATCCTTAGGGTCAATCGAAGCGCCGTATTCATAATTAGCACAATGAGGTCCCCATAAAACCCAAATGCCACTACGGAAATTGAAAGTTGTGATCCCTTTTTGATTCAGTTCGTTTGCTTGATTTTCGTCGAATACGAAATCTGCTCCACTCGCAAGAACTGGACCAGTAATATCGACCTGTTTATTGGATGGAGAAATGTATGGAACATTGTCAGAAGCAAAGTCGGTTTGCTGCATGCGAACAACCATAAGTGTTGAAGTCCAGAAGATTCTGCCAGCGCTTTTAGCCTTAGGCCATCCAACCTTTACACCAATGTCTGTGTATCCGTTTGTGGCCTTCCAAGCAATAGCTTCAGCAATAGTATCGGATGTTGCTCCGCTGTCTAAGTCAGCTGCAACAAGCGCATCCCAATGCCCATTAATGTTCTGGGAAGCTGTAACAAGCGCTTCTTTGATTAGTTTTACTTGTGACCAACCAGGAGCAGCTAGGATTGTTGGGATTTGTTTATGGGTTACATAAACTAACTCCACTACTGAAATTCCTGTACGAACTCCCGCTAAGTTGCCCCCGATTACATCAGAGCTAGTGACCTCTGCAATATCCATTTTATCGAATGTAGCAGGTGAAGGATTAACAAGTGTTTTAGTGGGTAAGGCAGACACTTTAACGCGTCCATCGGTTGTATATTCCGCCTTGAAGTCAGTCCCTAACACTTTACCCGTGATTGCAATCGTGTCTAAAACCGCTGGGGCTGTGATATAACCTACTCCATTTGCAATCGCCACTGATTGGGTACCTACAGTCACGCTCGTTTCAGGATCCATTACATTTATTACTACAATCGGTCCAATTGGTTGGATGCGATTCTTAAAATGTGCATATACAGCTTCGCTTAAGGTAAATGTGACCCAATCATCCGAATATCCTATTTTAGCCACAGCATCTGCAAAGCTGTTGATAATTATTGGAACATTGATTGCAGCTGCTGGATCTGCCAGTTGTTGAACAGGGGCTGTACCAATATAAACGGGTAATGTACTCACGCCAGAAGGAGAAAGAGTATCCGTTGTTGGTGACTGCTGCCCATATACACCATGTAAATATGGCAAGGTGGTTCACTTCCTTTCTTAATCGATAATATAATTAGGTGAATCCATAAATGGTAGAATAGTTGCCGTTGCCCGAAATGTAAGCCACCCGACATAATAGCCTGCAGGTTGCTGCAAATACATGCCCCATCTAAATGGCTTCTGAGCTGCAGTCTTTCCGCCTTCAATCAAATAATGGCTTGAAAGTTGCTGCCTACATATAAAAATAAGATTAAGCAGATCCTTATAACCCTTGAAGTTAGGAATTAAGGTGCCTGGTTCGGGATAAAGCCCGGGGTTATATACGATGAAAGATATGCGGATATTAAGACCGGCATCATTACCATCGTCCTCAGCTTCATCCATTCCAATGACTATTGCAGGAATTGCACTCTTTAACCCCTCAGGAAGCTGTAAAGGCACATCCTCCAATTGGTTCGGCGGTGGTATCCAACCCACAAATACATTAGGGTACATGAGGTTGTACTGACTTACGTCATCATCATTCGGTACCATGAGCATGATCTTAGGGCTTACATGAGTTTTGCAGAAGGATTCTATCGCTTCTAAGATCGTATTGTCTATCATCGAATCGTCCTCCTTAATCTGCGCTCAATCTCATGTTCGACCCGCTTGGCGAGCATCGCATTTGCACTCTTTTGGATGATAGGAGCAACATCCTTGTTTTCAACCATTTGGGCCGTGGCGATTGTCCGCATTACATCGACTGGGTAGCGACCTCTGCCTTCTCTGCGCATTACCTGTGTATTTCCTGTCACTTTCTGAACAAACACTTTAGGATCACCGCCTACCCGCTTATATCCAGCTGCCTTCTTGATCTTGACCTTTGCGATCTTAGAACTGGATCCAAGTCCTCCGGGAAGAAAACGAGCAAGAGTAAATCTCTTGCCGCGCACTGTTACAAATGCATTAAGCGACCCTCGACTTGCATATCTGGTGTCCGTTCCGCCTATGACTTCTTTCTTGGTGATGTTGTAGAGCTTAGGCACGACTTGTCCGACTTTGGTTTCAACATGCTTAATAGTACGATTGAGCGCGGACTGGATGGCTGCAGGAACTTCCTTTTCAAATCCGCGCATTTTCTTCATAACACCATCTAGTGCCGACACATCTATCGTTATCCTTTGAGCCACGCCTACTCGCCTCGGTTCTGGTTGATCACAATTTCATAAACCCCGTCACTTTCTAAAACGGAGTCAATAAAGTGAAGTTTGTTGTTAAATATCTGCGTATTACCGACTTTCGGCTTGTTTGGATAATCCAAAACAGGAATAAAGTAAAGGATTATGCCCGCTGTTATGCCGTTGTATTCTTTTTCTGAGCGCTTTATTAGCCGATCGCTATCGATTTGAACAGTGCATTCTTGTCCATCGATGGTCACTAAGTCGCTAAATTCGTCCGTATTAAAGAAAACATTGGCGATATCTTGAGCTACATGGTCCTTGAAATTCATTCCAGATCATCAACTTTAGGTTTTTTCGCAGGCGTTTTCTCCATTGCAGGAGCGATAATGCCCTTACTGGTAAGCCTTTTAACTTCCGAATCGTCATGATCAGCATCAAAAAAAGAGCCCTTGCGATAAAGGGCTCCCTCGTTTCTAGCTGTACCTCGCACTACTTCATATTTCATGGATTACTGCTCCTATCTGTTTGAATCGTACCAACCTTTATACTGCTTGTTGTACTCTCCAGTGTTTTCGGACGGTTCTAGTCCCACGCTAGCAAGATACTCAGCTTGTTCCGTTGGCTTCAATGCCTTAAATTCGGCAATTGTTTTATAAACTTCCTGATCCTCGGCCTCTCCCGATCCTTCAATAACTTCCAAACGCATCAACCTCGCAATGTCGCTCTCTCTCAGATCTAGAACCTCTTCACCTGCTATATACTTTTCACCATTGTGAATAATTGTTTCTTTGGCTGTATAACCCATTTGACTAGTCTCCTTTTAATTAAAGTACAGTTGCTACAAACCAACCACTAACGTTTGGTGGTACTGGTAATGGACGAGATAACAACTGCAACCAACGTTGAGCTGGTTCGATTGTTACCCATGATTGAGGTGTGATTTTACCAACAACTCTTGCGAATTGCTCAGTAACTTTGTCCATGATGACATTTGCCCCATAAAGAAAAGTGAACTTTTCTTTGTCGTTAAGAAGCGCAATCTTGCCCGCTGGAATGAAAGGAACGTCAGCGCCTGCATCATTGGTGTATGTGCCTGTATAACTGAACACGTCCAGTCCTACGTCACGTAAACGACCGTGGTATGTTACGCCATCTGGTAGCAACGTAGTATCGATATTACCAACGTCAACGCCCACATTAGCAGCAAGTGCCAATACTTTCGGGTGACGCATTAGAGCAACGGCTGCATTGTATTCGCAAAGCAAGATGTTAGGTGTAGGGGCATTAGCAGCGATGATCGCTTGTCTTTTAGCGGCAAGATACGCAATTGGATCAGATGCTGAGTTACTCCAAAGGTTTGTGCCTGAAAGTGTTTCGATATTAGTAAAATCATAATCGATTACTTGGCTAACACCTTCGCCAATTTGTGTAACCCTGCCCGTAAACATCAATTCTGCGGCCTGTTGAACCTGACGGCGTGTAATAGTGTCGGCTAGTTCAATAAGGTCCTTTGCAATTAATTTTTTAGCTCTGACTTCTGGTTGGATTGGGTTGATCAGGCTGTCACCTGCATTTCGAACCTTTAAATCAATTGAAGTGATAGCGCGAGCAGGCTTGATTAGAGCGGGCTTGTACTGCTTGGCAGTAAAACCAGTTCGTAAAATAACCTTACCTGGTTGTAATTCAGACACGTAAGGCGCGATCGGCTTATTGCCTTTTAAAGTTTGAATCTCAACAAACTCAGTATCAAAACTTTCACCATCTTGAAAAAATTTATCGAGAATATAAGTGCTCGGTGGAGGCAATTGACCAACAACTCTTATAAGCGTTGGGAATGAGTAAATATCTTTGAATGCCATCTTGGTTATTCCTCCCTTATCCTACTGCTCGTTTTGTGTAAAGCTTTGCTGCATTTAAAGCTGCTTCGTGAGTAGTGATTGTATCGGTACCGCCGAACTTTAGAGCGGCGCGGTTAAACTCACCTTGTGTGTAAATGGTAGCGCGTTGAATAGCTACGGTCGCATCCACATTCTCATCAGCAAGTATGCCAACAGGAACTTTATCTGGCGCACCTGCAGCAGCTGAATCAACTGCTTTGCAGACCCAAGTACCGTCCGCAGTAAAAGATATTCTGGCCATAACCATTCCTCGGGTATATACAGCACCTGCGAGTACGTTGATGATAATGGATTGCGTTACAATTGGTTCGACCATCCCTGCAATTAATTCATCATAATTATCGATTTCATATGCTGCCATTAGTTCCGACCTCCTCTAAGTTTTTTCATTTCTTCTAGAATATCGTCTGCATCCTCTTGCGATTGCGCTTCAGGTGTTGGCTTGGTATCGTCCGGATCACCCGGTAAAACACCTTCAGCACCGCTGTTTTTAGCGTCATACAATCTCTTTTGCCCTTCGGTAGTAAGGCGTTCCGCAGATGCTTTGACAATATCCATCGCAGCTTGAGCAGCAGAGCTACCTTCTGTGATTGCTTTGGCTACAATGTCCTTCGCCCCGGGTGCTCCTGCTAATGAATTGAGCTCGGTAATTCTGTTGCGCTCTTGAGACAACCCAACCTGAATAGCTGCGTTATATATTTCTGGATGCTTTGTTTTTAATTCATCTAAATCTTTCAAACTATCATCTCCTTCTTCGCCTTTAGGCTCTGGTTCAATTGGTGGTAACTTATTCTTTAATAATTCATTCCGCGCTTTGTCCATGACTGCCTGAGGTAGAGTAAATGAAACTCCTAGGTTAGCGACTAGTTTAAGTTGATTCGCATCATCAAACATGATTTCATCAGCAAATCCCTTCTCCAAAGCTTGTTGAGCCGTGAAGAAAGTCTCATGATCCATCATGTTCAGCAACTCATCCCTAGGCAGTCCAGTTTTGAGAATATAGGCATTGGCAATAGAATCGTTTACTTGCTTTAGGAAGTCAGCATTTTTTTGCATATCCCTGTAATCACCATATTGTCCATTCGCAGCATTGTGAATCATGAATTGAGCCGTAGGGGCTATCATGAGCTTCTTTGTGCCCATTGCCGCAACCCCAGCTGCGCTAGCGCACATCCCCACAATCTTAGATACGCTATTTCCTGAGTATTCTTTTAAGGATGCGTAGATGTCAGATCCTGCCCAAACGCTACCACCAGGGGAATTGATATAAACCTCAATATCCTCACCATTGGCTTCAGTTAGTTGATCCGCAATCTTATTAGGACTCACCGCCTCAATCCCAAACCAATCATAAATTTCAATATCGTCATTTGAAACTATGATCCCTTTAAGGTTGATCTTCTTCGGCATTTTTGTTATCACCCCCTTCAACCGGAACATTTAAGCCATATTGCTCTCGTAAAGCTTTTTCCCTAGCAAGCTGCCTAATATTGTTTTCCCACTCGCTGCCAGTAAGTTCAGCCGTTTCACGCTCAGCTGTACTAAATCCTTGCGCCACACGAATGACAGCAGCATTAACTTCTTTGAGTGGATCTAGCTGACCATTACTTGGGCCGTGCCACTCTGCTTTGGTGTAGGCTTTGAATAAAAGCGGATCGTCGAATATACCAGGCGCATCAATCCGCCCTTTGATCACAGCTTCAGCAAACCACTCTTCATAAATCGGCTGGCAGAAATCAGAAGACATCCAAGCCCTGCGCATGCGAAACATTTTCCAAGCTTCTAGTAGAGCACCTCTACTTGCTGAATAAGAGGCAGTAAAGTGTTTGAGTAACAACTCATACGGTAGTTCTAAAGAAGCGCCAACTTGCCTTAATATGGATGTAACAAACGGGTCGAACCCTGAGTTAGGACGAAGCGGATTGGCTATTGTGGCCTTCTCGCCAGGTTCTAAAAACTGAATAGCTCCGTTGCCAAGCTTTAAATCACCCGGGTCACCAATTGGTAATGGTTCTCCAGTTGGATTATCTGGTTGCGTAATTCCAAATTGATCCGGTTCTGAATCGGGAGTCTCGACGAAAACGGTAAACATCCCACTGATTACGGCAGCCATCAGTTCAGCCTCGGTGTAGCGCTCCAATTGTTTTAATGACTCGATGATCGGAGCCAAGATTGGAACACCTCTGCGCTGCTCTGGGCGCTCTGCTTCCATAAGGTGCAGAACGTTACGCCTGCCGCTCTCTTTGCCAATGACTTCGACGCGCTTCCAGTCTGCTAATACTGCGGTTGATGATCCTGGATGTTTATTGGAAAACCAATAAGCTGCAATCATTCCATCCGAGTCCATTTCAACGCCGCTGCTAATCTTAGCCGTATCCACAACTGTTTTGCCAATTGGATTATTACAACGATCTGCCTCTATCAACCGCACCCGCAAGTCGTAAACCGTATGGTCACGAGGTAGAAGCGGTAGCAATATAAAGACATCCCCGCTCATAATCCAAGATAAAAAAGCAAGTTGCTGGAGCTCATAGAAATTATGAAGCCCGGTAGAATCACAATCCTTTGATTCGGCCCACAATAAAAACTCGCGCTCGATCTTCCGTTTTAACTCGCCGGCTTGATCCTCTGTAAGATTTAAAAAATCGGCATCAAAGCTAGGTTTCAACCGTAGCCCCGTGCCGATAATATTTGTACGCATTGTTTTCAAAGCTCCGTTTGCCATTGAACCGCCCATATACAAATCACGAGCTCGCGGCCTAAGAGCATCTAAGTTCTCGTGGATATCTTCTTCAGCATCGCCAGCAAAAGGATTCCAAGCAGCTAAGGACTTCCTTTTACGGCTAGCCCCATGATCTCCGTATCCTTGATTCAAAACCTGTTGTATCTTTTGGTTGCGGACAATCTCTGTTCGTGCCCGTTCCCTATTGAGTGCAATATTGGGGGCTATCGTGCCGACAACTCTATCAATCCAGCTCATAAATCAATAGGAATGTACCTGCGGACTTTAGATTTTTTCCCCATGCCAGGTGTTGCTCCATTAACTTGGTTCTGCCAATATCTAATTTGAGTCATTACATCTTTCAGGTCCACGCGAGTAAGTGATCTACTCCCTATCGTGTAAGATTGAGCGGTTGATAAGGCTAATTCGGCAGCCAGCCAAGAATCTAGATGCATCTGTGAAACCTCTAATGAATATTGTGCCATTCCCTTTCACCTCCCCTCACGCTAAACGCTACTGCTTGTGCCTCTTCGCCTCTGTCTCGTCAGAACAGTTGCTGGTTTGTCTTCATCAATATTTAATGGCGGAAGCTCTACATCTAAATTCGGGTTTAATATCTCAATGGCAGCACGATTGTAAACCGCTAAATCTAGCGGCTCATTCCTTGCTTTTATTTTCACCCAAACTGTATAAGGAATTCCCATCTTATAACGTGTGCGCAATTCCTCGGCAGTTAATCCGTCGAAGTATTCTTCATTGTAGCCCCGATCCTTCTCACGAGTCGTTAAAGGAAAGTGACAATAGCCTGGTTGATCTGCTTTTTGTTGAAGCAGGGCCATAACCTTCGCTTTTCCTTCATCAACTCCGAGCCGAACCACTGTTGCATTATATCGATTGCTTGTAGATGTGCCTGCCACCAGCGGTAGATACTTACCATCGCCCGGGCTTTCACCCTTTATTGCAAATAAGCGACGGGTGAAGCGATCCTTACAGAACTTATACACCTCATTGGTAAAGTGACCCCCTGAATCCATGCAAGAAACTGCAACACGAAATTCCCTACCGTGTTCATCTTTCCAAACGCGCTGCAGATATTCGTCAAGGTCCTTCCATACTTGAGGCTGCTTGAGATCTCCATAAATCTTGTGGTACTCGATTCTCCAAGATTCATGATTAGCGCCCCATCCCATGATTTCAACCTCGAAACGATTGTCCTGTGTATCAACTGCAGCTGTAAGGATCTTCACGCCTTCTGGAACATCCGCATGATACTTTTCACGGCGATTCATTAAAACACTTTCGTCGATCTTCTCGCCTTTTTCTTCCCACTCTTCAGCGAGCACCGTGTTAACCCAGACCTTCATCAATTCGATGTCGCCTTTTTTTACCAACTTCTCAGCTGTTTTAAATTTCTGAACGATACGGGGCCAGCTCGAGAAGGTGCTGGCGAGTTGATTTAAATGAAAGCCTCTGGTATCTGCGTGCTGCTTCCGAGCAATCCACTTACCTTTGTATTCCATCCCCGCTTTCCATTCCTGCTCGCTATGTAAAACACCACAATAACGGCAGCTATGCGCAACGGAAGTTGTTTTCATTTTAATATCGTCGTATTCAAACTTGATTTGCTTCCACGAAAAAGGCTGGAGCTCATCACAACTGGGACAAGGTACACACCATTCCTCTTGGGTACTGTCCTCGTAGAAATTTTCAATACGCGATGAGCCTTTAATGGTTGGCGTTGATACCAGAACCCTTTTGCGATTCCAAAATGTTTCCATACGTGCTGTGACCAATGCAACTGGGTCGCCTTCCTTGCCAGCTGATGCGGGGTAACGATCAACCTCATCACAGAAAACTATTCTAATTGGACGAGACGCCAAAGAAGCTGGAGAGTTAGCCCCTGCCATTGTGATATGACCACCTGCGAAAGTCTTGTGTAGCAATGTATTGCCTCCATCGCGACTCTTGCCGCTACCAACAACCTCTCTAAGCTTGGGTGATTTCTTATACATAGGTGCAAGCCTATCCTTAGAGAATGCTTGGGCTAATTCAAGTGTAGGCTGCAACAACATCATAGGAGCCGGCTCATGGTCCGTGTGGAATCCTATGGCATTAAGTAAGCCCTCTGTTTTCCCTAACTGAGATGCCCACTTTAAAACGATCGTCTCAATGTTAGGATCCGTTATTGCATCAAACGGCCCTCTTTGGTAAGGGGCTCGATTCGTATTCCACGGACCAGCTTCAGCAGAAGACACCGATGAAAGAATTCGATAACGATCTGCCCATTCTGATACGGTCATTTTGGCTGGTGGAGCTAATGAACGGAGAGTATTTCGAAATAATCGTTCAGTCCTCTTCCGATCTTCGTTCATCTGCTGCACCTGCCTTAAATGCATCTGAGTCATAGTCAGCCAATGTGGTTAAACATGTCCTTATTTCTTCTGTAAGAATATCAATAACGGATGGCAGGCTTGAATTATTCAAAATCTTAGGTCCCATCTTATTAGGTAAACCCAATAATCTAGATCGTAATGAAATTAGCATGTCATTCATTACTGCCTCAACATCAGCGGCAGCATGCAGTTCACCTCGCATAACCGCCAGCTCTAAAGATGCCTTCTCGGTCTTGATTCGCTCGTGTTCTGTCTTATGGTCGACGAGCCGAGGCTTGTTATCCTCTTCTTTACCGCCAGAAGCATAAAGGATATAAGCTTGAACGGCATCGACTAATATATACTTACCTCGGCCTACCTGGAACAAGATACGATCGCGGGTTAATTGGCGAATCCATTGCGGAGTTTTGCCGATGATTGCTCCCAGTTCTGAGGTAGACACTTCCTTTTCCAACTGCTGCTCAAGCTTTGTTTTAGGTTTCGCCATTCTCCCCAGCTCGCTTTCTATATAACGTTCAATCGCGCGAATTCTCCGAACACCTCTTTAGCGTATTCATTGTAGGCAAGTGCAGCATCTGATTCATTTTCAAAACGTCCAATACTTTTCTTCTTAGATTTAATTGTAATTTTAGCTCGCCATTTTTTTCTTTCCTTATCCCAAGAGACCCCTTTGTGTCGGGATGATCCGTTTGCTATTTTTCCGTTGTTATTCGCATTCTGTTGGCGCGTAGCCAATCTCAGGTTTTGCTTTCTATTATCTGAGCGATCCCCATTTATATGGTCCATCTCGCAATTCTTAATTACCGAAGTCCCCATAACTCGATGATGCATATAAATAGTTATTTTTTTATTTTTAGTTTGATCCCATTCCGTTCGTATGGCATAGCCGTATTTATGCCTCCACTTTACACTATTGATTCTTTCATATTCTTCATCATCAACAGTCGCGAATTTATTTTGTGTGAGCTCAATCAGTTTTGCTATTCTGTCCGCCCCGCTTTCGTAAAAGATAATTCAAAATGCATGCTAATTAGAAGAACATTAGTTGAAGCTAAAATTTATAAACACAAAAATCCCTTCTCGGAAAGAGAAAGGGAAAGTGAAATTTGAAATTTTTATCTACGTGTATTTCGGGCTCGCACGAACCCACCAACGGGCTAGGTGGCTGGGAGTACCTTTTGCGTACCATATCGTATCATTTAAGGCGTTTTTGATCATTTCGATACATTTAGTTACATAATTGCAATGACTCATACCCACGCAGATGGATCACCTAGTATATCTTCTAAGCTACCCACATCCTCATTAGTGACCTCTTCTTTGTCCTTGGGCTGACTCTCGTACTCTTCCTGACTATTCATATACAACACCCCTTCGATTTGTTCTTCTTTAGAGCACTCGTGTAATTAAGGCGGTGTTTAAGATCAAACCCCTACACGGTGCTATTGCGCCTCTGATTTTTTAAAACCGCCCTACTTAAACCATGTCTTGCACTACTCATAGGAAAGAGCTGCTTTAAACAGAAAAATAAACGTTTCTCATATAGAGAACGCTTGGATAATGGAGCTCGGCTTGGCGCGGCTCAATAGCACGAACTCGCTTTGCTGTTCGCTTAAAGATCTTACGTATCTAGTAACTAGAGTATAAATACAGCCCTTATAAACCTTATATGAAGAAACACGATATCACATAATGTCGAACATCTATATTCGTCCATATTCGGGCATTTAATTAAATTGATTGTGCAAAATCTTACGAATGCTAGTTCTCGCGAACATTTGCTTCCATTATTGGAAATATGAGAACATGTCGACTCCTAGTATTTCTTGTTAAAATTTAGTAGAATCGGTCATAGATGATAAATTAATTAATGGGGTGATTTGTGTTGGGAAATCTAAAAGATGCCGCTGATGCAATTGAAGGTATAACGAAATCAGTTCCTATTTACCCAGATCTATTACAACCAGCTATGCAAGAATTGGGCAAAGGCATTCATACATTAGCGAAAACCGTGAACATTGCTCTCTCACCAATTTCAGCCTTAGTTTGGTCATACGATACTATAAAAGGATTTATCCAGGAATCATTAGAAGATAAGCTTAAAAATGTACCAAGAGAAAACATAATATCTCCAGCTCCAGAAGTTGCAGTTCCCACTATCGAAGCACTCAGATATCTCGGGCACAAGGAAGAACTGAGAGAGATGTTTTCCAATCTATTGGCGACTTCTATGAATAGTGAAATTGCAAAAATGGCGCATCCATCCTTTGTTGAAATAATAAAACAGTTAACTTCAGATGAAGCAAAGATATTAAAGTTAATAAAAACAAATAATTTCATGCCTATAATAGACTTGAATAGGCTTGTTGAAGGTTCAAGTTTTTCAATTGTTGTAAAGAATTTTACAATCATTCAATATAGTATTGGTTGTGAATTCCCAGAATTAGGATCCTCTTATATTGAGAATATTAATAGGCTTGGGTTGATTCAAATCAATAACACATCGCTCACAGATAAAACTTATTATAACGATTTAGAAAACCACATTCAGATACTCAGCAGGATAAAACAGATAGAGGATGATGGTTTGCAATATCAAATAAATAAATTCATATACCATCGGACTTCATTTGGGCAGAAATTTTATAATGCTTGCATTAAGGATATTACATAATCTACTTATTCTGTCCACCTACGAGCTCATTCGTATAGTGGATTTTTTATATTAAAAAACACCTGTTAGGGTGTTTAGGTTTTTATGCTAAAGTATCTTCAATTTCTGAAATGATGTGTCTCAAGTGGGCGACGCGTTTTCCAGTTACAACTTCTAATTCATTATATTGTTCTTCTTTTTTCTTAATTAGATCCCATAAATCATTTACGTTATCCTTTTTAAAGTCTTCGACACCACTGGTATCACTTCCAAACCTACGAACAATCGAATCTAATACGTGTTTACGAGTTCTTAGTAACCTAGTTTCCTCGCCTAAATCCTTTAAGGATGTAATTAATTGCTTTTCCTCTATCTTTAATTCATCTTGCCAGCTTTTCAAATCCTTTAATTGAGCTTCATCCAACCCTTTTGCCATATATTTTCACCTCCCATCCATCAATACATATTCGATGGACAGGTAATTATTCCCTGCACTGTAAGTGATTATCGATAGTTTAAATTTATCTGTAACAACTGCGACCCAACCATTGTCCTACCTAATATAAACCTATTAGGAGGGAAATTATGTCACATGGACAATTGTTAAAAAGCCCAGCTGACTTCGAAAATGCCATTATGTTTCAGATCATTGTGTCGATTACCCAAGATGGCGAACATATGGGCAGTGGACAATTAATTAAGCAATCCCAACATTGTATACATACGGTTGATGCTATTTATTTCAAAGGAGTCTGCGAGTTTAAGGTTTGCTCCATGGTGCATTAATACATAATTCTTAAGGACTAGTAACTTTCCCTTTAATGCAGCTGTCATACCTAATAACAACTATTAGGAGTGATCACATGACACATGGTTTCAAATTAAAGACGGATGTAGACTTTCATAATGCTATTTTATTTAAATGCTTAGTGTCCATTACGCAAGATGGCGAAGAAGTGGGAAATGGCTATATTTTATCCCAAGGCCACCATGCCATAGAAACCATTGACTCTTACTTTTTCAAGAACGCTTGCGAGTTTACAGTTATTTCAATGGTTCATTAATTTGTGATTCATTATCTTTATTCGTGGTTACATTGCATAGTAGGTAATTTTTGCTTACATATAAAAAATTGGACTTACAAACCTAAAGAGTTGTAGGTCTAATTTTTTGATTCAACAGCCTTTATAATCCCTCTAACAATCACGGGCAACAGCTCTGTGATTGCTTCGCTTGCCTTCTGTTCAGGAGTTAATTGGTTAAACATGAATTCGTGTAATTCAATTGGCTTAATCATTTCTCACCGTCCTTGAATACATATTGTTCCGATTTATCGAAAATACGAGATCAACAATGGAGATAGTCTAAACTCTCTCATAAGTTGCTTTCCACCTCTCGCCATGATTCATGCAATAGTCAAAATCTTCAACAGTTTCAATTCTCTTAGGAGATATTATGAATGAGGATGGCGGAGATTCATCGCCTTGATATATTCCAATTTCGTAAGAACCCTTCCAAGCTATATGTTCGCATCCATTTATACCGCACCAAAATGCTTGCAGTCTATCCGACCATTCTCCCATCATAATTCCTCCTAGAATAGTGTTCCATTGATTTTAAGGCTCAATGGCAAGCCTTCACGATCATCAACCTTATCGCCAGCTGTGATCACTGGGTATTGGGGAGTGGTGTCCGCTCTACTCATTTACCCTTGAGCAAGCGACATGATGGACACGCTTAGAGAGGTTGAGCATTTATCTGAAGGTTAGGGTTAGGCTAATTTATATTGCAGTAACAGCAAGCCTCGAACTTTGCTAAATCCAATCTTTTCGAAGCCTGCTTTTATAAAACAAAAGCCCGGGTTAGAACTCCGGACCTTTGATTGATCTACATATGTGATTATGCCGTCTTTAGGAGGTAATCCCCATTCGGCAATTGTTGCTGCCACAGCTGAACGAATCATATCGGAACTTAGGTTTGCAGATTCGTTTCGGAATATCGTACATTCAAATGCATCTAATCCATCATCTCTAATGCCTTTCCATGTGACCCATGTTGCCATGCCATCAGCTGTACGAAGCACCAAATTGCGCCCGGGGCGTGTGAACATTGGATGACCTATATGCTGCCTGCTATAATGACGATCAGCTAACAAGCGACAATTACGATCACCCTTATGTGTTAACAACCATTTTCCATATGAAGGGAAGTCAAACATAGGTTGATTCATTCTTACAACTCCTTTTGAGCGTCTACAATCGTTTTTAAGGCTTTCAAATGTTTGATGCTGTTAGATTACTCAGACAACATAAAAACGGCTACCTTATGGGCAACCGTTCGCGTAATGTTCGTATGTGATGATTAAGTGGGAGCAGGGACTTCAACCCCAATTTCCAAACCATAAGGCTGGTGTCCTCATTGAACGAATCCCGCATGTTAAAACGTGGGCAAGGGACTCAAACCCTTGTATGTTTGGCTAATCCGATATTGACTAGGGATACAACACCTCGGAAGTTATTCATCCAAACTAAACTTTAGCGTCTCATATTCCGCCACCACGTATAAATAGCTACTTCTGCTACTGATCTGGATCACCTGTCAGGCTTCGCTATGCAAGATGGAACGACATGATAACCCACCCTCTCGCTCTGGCAACACTTCGCGGTATTTAATGCCACCCTAACCCCGCCGTCAAGTGACTGCAATCCTGCCCACCATATCACGTTGACATGGCGCTGTATTGTTCCCCATGCTATATGATGTGCTTACCTTCGACCAAACGGTCAACACTGGGCACGAATCATTTTGGCAAGCGGTAATTTATAATCATGCGGTTACCGCGAATCCGCCATGCTCGGTATGAGCCTCGTTACGCACCTTTACAGCTTCGGGCTATTACCCCTCTGTGCACTGTCTCTAATTGGTTTGATTTGAATCCTTGACTGGCGTCTTACGCCACCAATCCCCTTGCGAAAGCGCAATAGCACAAACTACATATTGCTACACAATTGCTTTGTTGATCCCAAAGCCACGAGAAGTAACTGGTAGGATTGACCTGAACTTAAGTATTGGATTATTCATAATCCTGCTAGGTTTCGCTACACTCTGTTTCTTCTCTCATATATAGGTGGCAAGCGTAAGTCAATCTGAGCGTTATAGAAATAATCTGAACCTTATAAACGCCTATAAATGTTTAGTGAATGAAATATTTGTTGACGACCTCTATCTTAAATTGTATTATTTTTACATAGTAGATTAATAGGGAGTGAAACTGAATGCCAGCGTATAAAGATGATAACGCAAAAGGTAACGCTTGGTTCTACACAATTAATTTAAAAGTGAACGGAAAGTATGTTCAAAAAAGAATTCGCGGATTCAAAACAAAGAAGTTGGCTGAAGCTGCTATGGTCGAACATAAAAACGATATGAACAAAGGCACATACATACAACCATCAAAGACACTGTTTAGTGAGTTTATGTCTGATTACCTTAACGACAAACAGACAACTGTTAAGAAGCAAACGCTTGGGATATACTCAAGCTTAGTAAACAATCATATTTTGCCCAAGCTCGGCTCCATTGAGTTGCAGCAATTAACGCCTCGTAACATCCAAGATTTATACAATGATCTTTCAAGCGCTGGAAGCCTTTGTGATGAAAATATTCAAAAGGTGCATTCACTTATCAATGAAGCCCTCAAGAAAGCTTTAGCGTGGGATATGGTTAGCAAGAATGTAGCTTCACTTGTAGCGCGGCCAACTGCTACAAAAAAGAAAATGGTTGTCTGGGAAGATGAGGAAATGCGCATATTCTTAAAAGAAGCTAAGTCCAGTCGATTCTACCCTGCTTATTACTTAGCCCTTGTATCTGGAATGAGACAAAGCGAGATATTGGGCCTAACTTGGAAAGATGTTGATTTCGTCGGCAATAGAGTTTCAATCACGCAAACGTTAAGCCATGACGGAAAGGAATTTAATGATGGTGCTAAGACAGATAGCGGTAGCCGAGCTGTATCGATTGACAGTGCGACTATGGCCGTTCTAAAGGAACTGAAAAAGTTTAGAGTTGAGGAAAAGGTCGCTGCTGGTCCGCAGTTATATCAAGAGAATTCATTAGTAGTTTGCACTGCTATCGGAACACCTGTTAATCCTAGAAATCTTCTCAGAAGTTTCGAGGCAATCGTAGCAAAATGCAATCCTGTTGAAGACGGAAAGGAAATTCAAATCAGAGTAAAGAAGATACGTTTCCATGATCTTCGGCATACCCATGCTACAATGCTTCTGAAGCAAGGCGTTAACGTTAAGATCGTTTCAGAACGGTTAGGTCATGCCAGTGTTAAGATTACCTTGGACACCTATAGCCACGTCCTGCCGAGTATGCAAAAGGATACTGCTGAAGAGTTTGGTAAATTGTTTTACAAATCCGAAGATGTTGGGTAAGATAGCCCGTTTTATACTTAGTTAAACATTTTGGGAGGCTAGCTCAGTGAAGAAAAAGATAAAGATACAGAGCGGAAATTTGAACACTGATTTATTCGCACTATTAAATGCGTTGCCCGAACACATCTTATTTCACCATGAGCACAACTCCCGCCATCCTTTAGGGATATATAACGTTACATTCCGTCAGGTAATGACCAGTATAAAAGATGTTATAATTGCAGTAGAATCATTAAATGATTATGATAACTTGATAAGTGGTAAAAATGAGCAATTAAAAATAGCGGAATCAAGTTTAATTGTTGAAGGAGACCCAATTCAAAGGAATGCCCTCGAAGCCTTAATATTAGAAATTAAGAAAGAACTTAGTGATATTTCTAGCGCTGGTAATGCAGAAGTAAAAACATATACCGAATCAATAAAGGGATTAATTGATTCAATAATGTCTTTCATAGACGGCGCGTATCATATCATCAAATCATTCTACCCCGCAAGCTCAGTAAACAAGGTCATACCATTTGCGGATAGGTGGCTAGAAACCATAGAAAAAAAATTAATCAATGAATTTAAAGAGCAAATAAAAGAATACAGAGAACATGTTGCTCCTATCGCCAACAAAATTAAGCACAATTACGCAAAAATAAATTTGTTGAGATTTAAGACTGAATTCGGAATGATTAATGGGTACTTCATAGAGGGTGTGGACTCGCAAGGAAACTTAGGGAGTGACCGGCAAATTCATAAGCAATTTAATAATCAGGATACTGCTTTTTCGATAAATAGAGATTTAAAGTTCCACCTAACAAATTTTTATTTTATTTGTCACCACCTAAAAGTAGTTATTGAAAAAATAATTAAAACAAAATATAATATACAAGTTGATATTAGTGGTTTTGTGATTAACGATTCTAAGGATTATCTAGAAATAACAAAGCTAGTTGAAGGCTTGCCAAACCTTTATTTTCCAGATGAAGCATACAAGCCTGTTCCAGTTTTGGTCACTAATGAAAACTACATCGAAGTTTCGTTGCCATCAAATGGTGCTAATTTGATACTATATGGTGGCGTTGAAATAAAAAGTTCTTTATCCGGTGATGGGGTGACTAAATCATATAGATTACAATATTGGGAGCCGCAAGCACATAAATAATAATTGGCACGAATTTTGGCACGAATTAAGGGATTAATAGTGAATATTTTCGAATGTTATTGATTGAACAATACTTTCTTGAATGTCGTTAAACCCTTTGTTTATATGGCTTCGGAATAACGTTGACTGTTACAGAATGCTTCCCCTGCAATCTTGACAGGGTAGAGGTCGCAGGTTCGATCCCTGTTCAGGTCATCCGTTTTATTTCTTTCGAGCCTTGATGATTCAGGCTTTTTTTATTGTCTTTTATGCATCTCCCAATTATTTCACACTTGCCCTAAGTTTGTGTTATAATAACACGGGCTTATAAAGTAACTATTTTACAGGAGGTAATCATTATGTCTGAGACTGAACAACTAAAAACACAAACTTCTAATTATAATCGTTCATGCGATTGTGGAAAATGTAAGAATTTAATTGAGAAGAATGCACAATTTTATTTCCTGACAGGTAAACGGGAAAAATACTCCATACATCCTAATTGTTATGTAGATTTTATAGCCAGATTTAAGCCAAAATCAGCGGAATAATCAGAATTTAATTGAATCCTAAGAAAGCTCACTCCAAAAGGAGTGAGCTTTCTTAGGATTCATACTGACATCTAATCTCAACCGAAAACTAATTATATGAGAAAAGTCCGACTGATAATAACCAATAAAATGAAAAGCACTAAAATAGAAGCTGTTGATGTAAATCCTCCTGCAAGTACACTCATTTCCATCGCCCCTTCCTCAGATCATGAGGTATTGTATGTAAGACGGATTTGAAGTGTTTGGACGTCCCCTGCAAAATAGGCTAATCTAATTCTTGCTTATCACATAAACTTTCTTCTTCCTGACAGGAATATGATAAGTATTGCTATTCTCATTACGGTGAACGAAGGTTTCATACATATTCTCTACAATATAGGTAGAGTTCCCCTTATCACTAAACATCGGTGTATCCTCACATAAGATAATCGTATCGTTATATCCCAAGAAGTAATAAATTTCTTTTGCTGTGTATGTTACCCCAATAACAAGTTTTTTTGGTACTTCACTTTCTAAAACCATGAATGATAACCTCTTTCAAATAATATTATGTAGTTAGAAAATCTTCATTCAAACCCAACCGATCTAAGGCAATATCCAATGGAACTTCCAAAAGCAGAAGCTGATGAAACGCAGTTCCAGCAATACAAGAATCTTTAAGTGCACGATAAACGTTAGGTCTCTTATACTTTAGCACCGTTGTGAACTCAATTATCGGAGGTGTCACTTTACGCAGCAATAAAATGTCGCTGAGGAATTCTCTGATTTTGGGTAAATCTTTACGATCGTCCTTCATAGCTTGGAGGTGTTGGATAAAGGTAAGGATCATTTTTTGTCTTATATCATCTTGTTCACTAATCGTATTCACCTTCCTTCGCAAATAAAGCAGCTTATTTACTCAGTATAGCAGATATTGTAGTGAAATAGGAATTAATACCTAAGACTTATTAACTACGAAAATTCCATGAGCAAAAGTTCACATTACTGACGCATGGTTTTAATCTTGCGTTAATACTTCTATCATACAATATATATATAGATGAATAAAGGAGGAATGAAGCCCATGGTCGTATTTGATATTATTGTTAATGGAGTAGTCATAGAAACAATCATGCCTAAAACGCAAAAATTGAAGTCAATGGTTGATTTTGTCAAGGAACAAATGCTTATTATGAAACGTAAACACGGCAACAACTTTATAATTAATAGACGATTTATTTATTGACAATTTGCAAAACTTGTGTTTTTCGAATGATTGTAGTATGATGTAGAAGTAAATTAATCGCTTCTCCCCTTTTCGATCCTCTAATAGAATAAGTTTTTCCTCCATCCATTTTCTCAAATTCACAATTAACCCAAGAATTTGTACAAGTGTTCACTGATTCACACTGGCGCGGCTTCGGAGCCGTAAGGATGAAAGAGAGGTAGGGCTTTCATTGTTTTAGGATACACAGCTATGGTTATCGTTTTTTAGGATTGAAAAGGCCACTAATGAACTATCATATGATGAATTTACACTATATATAATTCACAAACAAAAAGGATCTCCCGCAGGAAATCCAATTGTTTGTGAATTTTATTTATTTTTAGTTATTGTACTCCTATTTTTAATCTGCTTAAACTGATAATAAATCATACACCCTAAACAATAACCGGATAATGCGATCAACGCTACAATACCAAGAATCCAGGAAAATATATATCCTGCCATATTCCAGTGGTTAGCAAAACATAGCAAGGAAACGGTTAAAAATAGAATACCCAGTGTCAGGTTAAATCTTTGAAGCTCAGCTGCTTGAGTTTCTTTACCTTCAACTTTTACAAAGCCTTTAGCTAATTGAATGAATAAATTAGAGCCAAAGATAGCACCAGAAATTTGGATAACCCATAAGAGTACTAAAAATAAAAATGGCAATTGAAAGAAAGTTGATAAAAGAACGAACGCTACAATTCCCATCTGATTGGCTTTCACATAAGGCATAGGTACATCTGGCAATTTAATCTTTGACATGAAAAGCACCTTCTTAATCAAATTTACAATATGTATAACTATAACATAGAATTTTTAAAGTAGTGATAATTTTATTTCTTGTACGAATAAATCCAATAATTGCTCTAGCTCATCTTCTGATATCTCACGTTTGCTCAAATGGATTTGCTGGACAGCTGCTTTTACTTTGGTTTTAATCTCATCTTCCACCAGCTCATTTCTCAGCTTTTGCAAGCGGATTAGCTCAAATTTAATTTGATATTTGTTCAGCTCCATCCCTGCTCATCCCATTTCCATTGAAATTTCGGACTATCGTAATTCTTTTGTTGCAAATAGAATATCATTAGCCAATGTTCGGAGCATTTGCTCAAATCCAGCAGAATCCAGTTTATTCCTCTCAACAAATAGCATTTTGGCAATCTCTTCCGCTTTTTTATAAATACCTTCTTCCACCAATTGATTTCTTGCTTTATACAATCGTTCCATTTCTGTTCTGATTTCAGCCTTATCCATCCGCATCACCTCAATTTATAAGAAAAACGTTACATAGAGAGCATACCAAAATTCCCCAAAGAATTGTATAGGTATAAATAAAAAAATAAAACCTCAAAACGAGTAGACTTATTAGAGTCCAATCCTTTTTGGGTTTTATTCGTATGTTCAAAATCACCTAAATTAATTTTCCACAACTTCCATCTTAAATAGATTATCGAGCTTGCCATCAAAACGTTTTTTCAAAGGTACTTTAATGTCTCTACCCAGTTCTCTAAAGAAAGTTTCGATATCGCATTCTACATTTTCTAAGATGATAATTAGATTACCGTCAGTAATAATATTCTGATTTACATCAGTCGGAACATTAACATTCACCATATACTTCTTTTTGAGCGTATTCGAATAACGCGTAAAAATTTCAAGGATTTCATCGTTTTCAAAATTCTTAATCGCGATTTGGCCTTTTGTGGAAAATTTTAAATTGATTTTCACTTTCACACTTCCCCTTTTTCTTTTAAAACCACCATGTATTCATTCAGTGATCTAGATGTTTTGGTTATTCGACAAAGAAAAAGTTGCTACAATCTAAATCTTCATCTTAACGAGCACTTGTACATTATTATCTTAAATTGTGTCATATGTTGAACGTTTATGCAACTTAAAATTAACTTTGCTCATTAAAACCAGCATTTCCAGGGTAAATCTATGTAGTTTTATATATAGAAAATTCCCTTTCCACATAATATCGATTGGTCATTATCCAAACAAATTCAGTGCCAGAAGGCTGCTTCCCACGTTTTCTATCGACAAAAACCATTTGTCCACATTTCTCACAGCTATTTTTTTGTGTGTAGAAAGGCAGCTCTTTTTCATAAGTTTCACCACACTTGCATTCCACTCGAAACAATTCCTTAGGTTTGTTATAAGCTTTAGACAATTCTTCAGCTGGATCTGTTTTCTGTATCGCTTCAACAGTCTTATCTTCAATAGCTTCATGAGTTTTAATTACAATATCATTCTCTTTCATTCCCTTGACGTAAGTGAATGCCACATGCTGAGGATTTAAAGTGCGAATTTCATCCCCTACCTGTAAAATCATCGTTTTATTCTGATCAATACAATCCAAAAAATATTTGCATTGCTCTTTATTAAGCGGCAATGTTCCCTTTTGTCCTGTTGAAAGTACATAATTTACAATTAAGCAATTTCCTTCGTGCAGCTCTCCGATGTTGTTGTTTGTCATTTCTCTAACCTTCTTTTCTCAGCTTTGATTAGCCTATTCTATCAAATTTATTTAACCTTAATCAAATTTATTGAATCAAAAATCTTTTTCCAGCTAAAAACTTGAATAGAAAACGCCACCCGGCTAAGGATGACGTATGATTCTAAAGTATAAATGTAAGGGCCTACAATTTACGATACTTTATGCTCAATCCGTAATTTATCCGCAACCATCGCTATGAACTCGCTATTAGTCGGCTTAGACTTGCTGATATTGATTGTGTAGCCGAATAGGTGCGAGATGCTGTCAATGTTCCCACGAGTCCACGCAACCTCGATAGCGTGCCTTATAGCGCGTTCTACGCGGCTTGGTGTCGTTTTGTAGTGGTCAGCGATGGAAGGATACAAAACCTTCGTAATTCCACCGAGAATTTCAATGTTATTATAAACCATTGTGATTGCTTCACGTAAATATTGATAGCCCTTGATATGTGCGGGTACACCAATTTCATGAATGATACTGGTGATATTAGCATCGAGATTTCTACCTTTGGATAAAGGGACCACATTCGCTTTATGCGAAGAGCTAGACACATTCGATGTAACAGAATGACCGTTTGAAACCAACTGACGGATACGACTGGTTAAAACCTCCATATCAAAAGGTTTCAATATGTAATAAGCAGCTCCCAATTGGACAGCTTTTTGCGTAATGTTCTCTTGTCCGAATGCAGTTAGCATAATAATCTTAGGTGGATTGGGCAAATTCATTTCGCGTAGTTTTTCAAGAACACCCAGTCCATCTAGATGAGGCATGATGATGTCTAGAATCAATACATCCGGAGCTTTACGCTGCTGTTCAATGAAGCGAAGTACTTCATTTCCGTTATAAGCTACCCCTACAACCGTCATATCCTCCTGGTCGTCAATAAACTCCGATAATAGATTGGTGAACTCACGGTTATCATCCGCTAACAAAACTTCAATTTTTTGCAAATTAATGCTCCCTCCTTGGAACTTATTTGGATTTATTTGTCTATCCTAATACAAGTATTTCGACATCAATAATTAAATTCCTTCTGTCGAATATTATTTTTCTTTATTTTTTTTTAATTTTAAGATATAATTAAATAATTTTTCAAAGTTCAACAAATTTCGACAAGAAATATAGAAAAAAAGAAAGCCAAAGGCATTTAACTCGCCTTTAGCTCTTGATCATTCTTTCTTAATAAAATTCCCGCATCCTGCAGCATCCATTCAATAAAACAGCCATATCCACTGGTTGGATCATTAACGAATACATGAGTCACGGCACCAATGATTTTACCATTCTGGATAATTGGACTTCCGCTCATCCCTTGAACGATACCACCTGTTTTATCCAATAGCCGCGGGTCTGTAATTTTGACAATCATTCCTTTGGTTGATGGGAAGTCTTGCCGAGTTACGTGGGTTATCATCACATCAAATTTCTCAACCTTCTGTCCGTCCAGTACGGTATAAATCTGTGCAGGCCCTTCCTTCACATCTTCAGCAAATGCGACTGGAATAGCTTCGTTCTGAAAGCTATGCTCAGGCTGCTCACGCATTTTACCGAAAATTCCGAAAGCTGTGTTCTTCTCTATATTTCCCAAAATTTTACTATCCTTAAAGAATATAGCCCGTTTTTCTCCTGGCTCACCATGATGGCTTTTCGCGATTGAAGTAACATTAGAATGGACAATCTCTCCACCGCCTACGACGATTGGCGTTTGAGTATCCATGTCTGTTATAACATGCCCCAGTGCCCCATATACTTGCTGATCAGGTGCATAGAAGGTTAATGTACCAATCCCCGCAGCGGAATCACGAATGTAGAGCCCTAAGCGATATGATTTATCAATAATGTCATATGCGGGTTGAAGAATGACCTTCATTCTAATACCGTTACGTTGAACAACAAGCTCTAATGGCTTTTTGGCTTCGCCCGCTTCGGAAACAAATTCCGAGACCTTGGAAACGTCATTCAACATCGTACCATTAATGCTCATGATCAAATCGCCAACTAAAATCCTTGCATCTTCACCTGGTGAAATTTTTCTGTTATCCGCTATGGAGACTAAATGATGGCCTACAATCATGATACCTGCTGATTTAAGCTTTACTCCAATGGTTTGTCCACCTGGCACAACCTTTAAATCAGGCATTACATTTACTTTTACCGTTTTTAAAGGAATTTTCCCAAACAGCTTCAGCTTCAGCTCTGTGACGCCAGATTCTCCGGTTTGCAAGTTGATGGGTTCGTTTAAATTAACGCGAAACGAGGGCTGTGAGTGGCCATTGACACGCAGAATATTCGGATCCTTCACAGTCAGCATTGCACTAACAGGCATCGAAAGCTTTAATTCTTTATCCTGCCCAGAGAATAAGCGCAGCTGATTCGGAAAGGATGCAAAATTCTGAAATGGCGTGGAGCAAATCAGTAAACCAAGTAAGAAAACAAGCATAAGTCCGATCCATCTTTTTGTATGTGTGGGCTTCAAGCAGGTTACACTCCCCTTCTACTGCCTGACGAAAAGGTATTTCGTCAATTGCGTACCTTTAAGTTAACCCCACGCCATACGTTTTATTACTGAAAATCATCCCTCAAATCGCAAAATTTCATACCTTAACATTCTGAATATCTTTTTTCTTTTGATTCGCCATTCGCAGCATTTCCTGTGCATGCTCAAGAGTAGTTTCTGTAATCTCAACGCCTCCAAGCATCCTAGCAAGCTCATTCACTTGGCCTTGTACATTTAAGTCCTCTACTTGCGTAAACGTTCTCTCGCCTTCCACAATCTTCTGAATTAAATAATGGGCATCCGCCATACAAGCAACCTGTGGCAAATGAGTAATCGAGAAAACCTGACAAGCGCCCGACAAGACAGAAAGCTTCTCGGCAATTGCTTGTGCTGCGCGTCCGCTGACTCCTGTATCAACCTCATCAAAGACAAGGACTGGTATCCGATCAACCTTAGCAAAGATCGATTTCATCGCAAGCATGATTCGTGAGAGTTCTCCTCCAGAAGCAATTTTACTCATTGGGCGTAAGGGCTCTCCTGGATTAGCCGAGATAAGGAATTCTACCTGATCGCAGCCATTACGTGTCAGCTTGTCCTCCAGCCGCTCAATGCGTACTGAGAATCGCGTCCGTTCCATCTGCAAATCACGTAATTCTCGCTCGATTTCTGATGCTAGGATTGTTGCGCTTTTCTGGCGTTGTTTGGATAAGGTATAAGCCAGGCTAGTGGCGATTTTTAATTCAGCATTCGCGTTTTCTTGAATCTGCAGCAGCAGCTCATCTTTATTCTCAATTAATTGAAGCTCATCTTGTATCTTATGTAAGTACTGTAGAATCTCCATTACATTCACACCATATTTGCGGCGAAAAGAAGCAATTAAATGTAAGCGTGTTTCGATTTGATCAATTCGTTTTGGGTTAAATTCAATTTGATCCCGGTAATCTCTCAGCTGAAAAGCTGCATCTTCCAATTGGTAAAATGCAGACTGCACCTGATCCAGCAACGGCTTTAATTGGCTTGGATCTAAACCTGCGATCTCCTGCAAGCGTTGAATCGATTTATTGATTGCATCTAATCCGCTTTTATTAGCATGAATAGCATCATAGGCTTCAGATGAATTCTGAAATAATTTCTCTGCATAGCTTAGTTTGCGCTTTTCTTCCTCTAATAATTCATCCTCCGCTGGTTTTAAATCTGCTTCTGTTATTTCATCTACCTGAAACAAATATAAATCACGCATTTGCAGGGCTTGCTTGCTGGTTTCTTCCAGAGCAGCAAGCTGTTTATTTAAACCAATATAACGATCATAAGAGGCTTGATATTGCTGTTTCATCCCCTCTATCGCTACACCGCCAAAAGCATCCAACCAACTCATGTGCTCTTCCGCTTTCAACAAAGATTGATGCTCATGCTGGCCATGAATATTGACTAACCATTCGCCAACCTCACGCAGCATCGTTAAATTAACCAGCTGTCCATTAATTCGACTCGTGCTTTTCCCTTGTGCCGATAAATCCCGTCTAATAATTAAGCTTTCTTCGGAGGCTGCTGTGATACCTATTCGTTCAAGAACTGCCCATACGGGATGATCGCTGACAATTTCAAACAACGCTTCGATTTCCGCTTTATCCGTTCCATATCTAACCCATTCCGAAGAACCGCGTCCACCTGCAATTAAAGTTAAGGCATCAATCACAATTGATTTACCTGCACCTGTTTCCCCAGTCAGTACTTGAAATCCATGGCGAAAAGAAAGCTGAACCGATTCAATAACAGCTAAATTCCGAATACTTAAATGCACTAACATCCAATCACCCCGCTAGTTTATCATCGCTAAAATTTGGTTAACCACTAAGCTGCTATGTTCTTTGGTCCGACATATAATTAAAATGGTATCATCGCCACAAATCGTTCCCATCACTTCATCCATCTCCAAATTATCCATTAGCATCCCAATGGCATTGGCTGTACCTGGCATACATTTCAGAACAACTAAATTCTCTGCATAATCAATACTAGTGAAATGATCAGTAAGCGTTCGTTTTAATCTTTGCAGCGGATTAAAGCGCTGCTCAGTCGGTAAAGAGTATTTATAGCTGCCATTATCCAAAGGAACTTTAATCAGATGTAAATCCTTGATATCTCTAGAAACCGTAGCTTGAGTAACCTGAAATCCAGCGTTACGTAAAGCATTCACCAAATCATCCTGTGTTTCTACATCTTGATTGTTTAGAATTTCACGTATTTTAAGATGCCGTTGACCTTTCATTGTGGAACTCCCCTTTAAATTTCTAACTCAAATTGTATTTTTACTATTTTTTGCAAGGAAACGTCTACATAAAGCACACCAGCAGCTTCTAAATAAATCAATTGATAAGGCAGAAGCTGATCCCGTATGGAGCTGCCTCTCATTTCAAATGGATTACGCGAACGGGCAATCTTAACGACATACCACTTATCCTCACTCTGCGCAAAGTGATCGACAAAATAACGGCTAAATAGCTCCTCCTGATCATCAACAAGCATCCGAATCGGTATCTTCCGTTTCGTTGTCATTACTTCATAACCTGCATTTTCAAGCAAGGCTACTGCATCAGTAACAGGAATTTCTTCATCTGGAACTAAAACCCACTTGCTTTGAGCGCTTTTGTTCAAACGGCTGCGTAAACCCATAAACAGAGCTATTCCTATTATACCGATTATCAGCAATAGCACCAACTGGTCTCCAGATCGCATGGAATCACCCCAATCTACTACTTCGCTTCGTTTTATGAAAATCCCTTTATTATCCACAAACAAATAAAGCAAAAACACCCGCCAATTGAGCGAGTGCCTTCTCTTCTACGACTAATGCCGTTCTATTTTTTCAAGCTATCCCATGTACTTTGGAAATCTGCCAGCAATTGATCCTTGGTCTTCTTCTTAGCCACATACGCCTGCATGGAATCACCAAATTTCTTACTTGATGCTTCCCCTCCAGGGAACTTGAACCAATTCCAAGTAAGGACTTTACCATCCTTGGCGTATTTAATAATATCAGCCGCTAACGGCCCTAACACTTTTTCATCTGCATTTATTGTCGTGAACGCTGGAATGAATTTAAATTCATCTGTAATGAATTTTTTGCCGACATCTGTGCTAACCATCCAATTTAAGAAGCTCTTAGCTTCATCTTTAACGGCAGAGCTTTTATTAATAACCCAGTTATTAGGAACACCTACAGGCAATTTATCATTGGCAGCTGCATCGTCATTGATTGGCATTGGCAGAAAGCCAACATTGATGCCTGGATTGGTTTTCGTGAGATCAAGCTGAGTCCAATTCCCTTGCTGGGTCATGGCCGCTTTGCCAAGTGCAAAATCCGTCACTTCCGTCTTATAATCGGTTTGGAGCGGGTTTTTATTGCCGTATTTTAAAGTTAAATCAAACAGCTTCACCCAATCATTAAATATGGCATTACCTGGTATCTTGCCCGTCCCCTTATTTAAAGTGTCAATAAACGCATTGGGATCTGGCTGCTGTGCGAAAGGAATGTTTACAAAGTGATTTCCCAATACCCACCATTCGCCATATCCATTCTCAAAAGGTGTGACTCCTGCCGCTTGCAATTTTTTGGCTGCATCCTCCAATTGAGTTAGAGTTTTAGGTGGGGCTGTAATACCTGCCTTTATAAACAAGTCTTTGTTGTAAATAAAGCCATAGCCCTCGAGATTAAGCGGCTGTCCATAGAGCTTGCCATCTTTAGTCATTGGTTCATTAGCGCCCTTAACTAAATCCTTGACCCAAGGCTGGTCTGATAAATCCTCAAGCTGATCCAACCAAAGCTCTAAATCCGAGTATCCGCCATTGTTAAAAATATCCGGCTTATCACCAGAATTGAATTTCGCTTTTAGTGCCGCACCATAATCTGCACCGCCACCAACGGTTTCAATTTGAATCTTGACGCCTGGATTTTCTTTCTCATATTCCGCAATCATTCTACCTAACGGTTCGGCAATTTCAACTTTAAACTGAAATATTTTGATCGTTACATTCTTCGTCCCAGCAGGACTGCTTGAAGCACCTGCAGCTCCAGACGCTGATGGAACTACCTCTTCATCCTTTTTACCACAACCTACAGCTGTCATCGCAAGTAATACAAAGATCAAACATAATATCGTTATTTTTTTCATTTCTTGATAACCTCCCGGTATATGTGTGGAATTGCTATTTTGCCAGGATAAACGACTCCGCCTTCTTTCTGAAAGAAAACAGTGCGTTTGTCCGGAATTCTAAGATCAGCAGCAAAAAAACTTCTACTTTCTTAGAATTTAGAAAAGCTCTCGCTTTTACAACACAGTTGGACTAGCCTTTAACAGAACCAGCAGTAATGCCCTCAATAATATGGCGTTGTAAGGCTAAGAAGAAGATGATGATCGGAGTGACTCCCAATACCAATGCAGCAAGCGCTAAATCCCATTGCTTTGTATATTGCCCAAAAAAAGAAAATGTAGATAATGGAATCGTTCGCAGCTTCGGATTGTTGAGGATTAAGCTTGGCAATAAGAAGTCATTCCAGATCCACAAGCTATTAAGGATAAGTACTGTGATGCTCATCGGCTTCAATAACGGAAACACAATACGGACAAAAACTCCGTATGGGTTGGCTCCATCTACGACTGCAGATTCCTCTATTTCTCGAGGTATTGACTTCACAAATCCGTGATAAAGAAAAACATTCAACATGACTCCAAAGCCTAGATAACAAACAACTAAACCATAAATGCTATTCATTAAATGAGCCTTATCTGCTACTCGTACCAATGGAATCATAATAGACTGAAACGGGATAACCATCGCAGCTACAAAAGCAGCGAACAAAGCCAAATTGAAACGAGTTGGCATTCGTACCATGCGATAAGAAGCCATTGAACTGATCAAAATCAATCCAATATTACTAAATACGGTGATCATCAAGGAGTTAAGAAAAGCTTTGGGAAATTTCATAATCGTCCAGACCTGCTTATAGTTGTCAAAATATAGCTTGTGCGGCAAATTAGAAGCATTTAATAATATCTCAGAGAAGCTTTTTAGCGAATTGACGATTACAAAATAAAACGGAACCAAGAACAAAAGCGCAAGGATGATTCCTAAAACTTCAAGCAAAAATATTTCAAGGGTGTAACGCTTTGTAGAATCCATTAAACCTCCACCTCTTTTTTCTTCGTGTACGCCACTTGAATGACTGTAATCAGCGCAACAATGACAAAGAAAATCAGTGCTTTAGCCGTTCCTAACCCATAGCGGTTGTTACGAAAAGCTTCTTGGTAAATGTTTAACGCAATCGACTCTGTAGAATTATAGGGTCCTCCTTTTGTAAGGGAGAGCACGATATCAAATATTTTGAATGCCCATGAAATGCTTAAAAAGAAACAAACCGTCACCGAGGGCATTATCAACGGGAGCTTTATGCTGCGAAACAGCTGCCAACGGCTAGCTCCATCAATTCGAGCAGCTTCCAATAGATCACTTGGCACATTAGCGAAGCCAGCAATATAAATAATCATTAAATAGCCCGCTCCCTGCCAAACACTTACAATTATAATTCCCCAAAAACCGGTTGCCGCATCCCCTAGCCACGGTAATTGAAAAAAACCAATGTGCGTGATCTCTCCAATAGAGGCAAAGCCTTTTATAAAAATAAATTGCCAGATAAAACCTAGCAGCAAGCCTCCAATAACATTGGGCATGAAAAATATTGTACGTTGGATATTTTTAGTTTTGAGTGGTTGAGTAAGCATAAGCGCAAGCAGCAAACCAACTGCATTCGTCAGCACAACCTGTACCAAGGCCAAACGAAATGTAAAATAGAAGTCATCTCGAAATAACGTATCATGAAATAAGATTTGCTTGTAATTGTCTAGGCCTACCCACTTAACGGCTGTTGATATCCCATTCCACTCTGTAAAGGAATAGTAAACACTCATAACCAACGGGATTACAATGATAACTATAAACACAAGCAATGCTGGCCCGACAAAGACGGTTTGCTGCAGCCATTGTCCTAATCTTCTCCTAGTCATATGCACTCACCCCTAAATTTGTTTAATGCACTGTTTATAATGATGTGCGTTTATCCGAATTCTTAACCATTTTTAAATAATTAAACATGCAAAAAAAGGGTATCAAACCATGAGAAATTGGTTTGATACCCTTTGTATGAGTGGAGATAAATTAGAACTTACTTGCTACTTTAAAGGTTGATGTAGCTTCAAGCACGGTGTCATCGATTTTCTTATGCCAATGAGGCTCCAAAGTCGGTATCACACTTTCAGCTTCATCATCTAAGCCTTCTACACTCTTGTCTAAAGTCCAATAAGCGAGAAATTCTATATTGCCTTCGCCGCCAGTAATTGGCGAAAAAGTGAGCCCTTTTAACTGAAATCCTTGTTTTGCTGCGAACTCCAAGACCGTATTCAGCACTTCACGGTGCACGGCTGAATCACGGACAACGCCGGATTTGCCAACTTTATCCCGTCCAGCTTCGAACTGGGGTTTGATCAAGGCAATGATCTTGCTGCCTGAGGCCAATAAATGCTTCAACGGCGGCAGCATCAACCTAAGTGAGATAAACGAAACGTCAATAGTTGCAAAATTGGCTTCATTACCTTCGGGTAAGTCAGTTGGCTGCAAATAACGGAAATTCGTTCGTTCCATCACATGAACACGTGAATCGCTGCGCAGGGACCAATCCAATTGATTATACCCAACATCAATAGCGATTACGTGCGCGGCTCCATTCTGCAAGGCACAATCCGTAAAACCACCGGTTGAAGCGCCAATATCCAACATAATAACATCCTGCACAGAGATTGCAAAAAACCGCAATGCTTTCTCCAGCTTTAATCCCCCACGGCTAACGTATGGATGAATGGCACCTTTTACGGTTATTTTCACTTCACGGGATAGCTTGGTCCCTGGCTTTTCAATACGCTCTTCGTCGGCAAATACAAGTCCTGCCATCAAAGAGGCTTTAGCTTTTTCACGACTTTCAAAAAATCCTTGTTCTACTAAAAGGATATCAATGCGTTCTTTCGTCGATGACATAGCGGCTCCTCACATTAAAGCGCGCTGTCTTTTACGCGGCATCATCAATTTTACTTGTTGAATCAGGTTTTCGACAGTTAGATCTACCTCAGCACGCTGTTCTTTAATACTGCCGTGCTCTACATAATAATCAGGGATTCCTAAACATTTAACCTGCATCCCGTAAATATCTTTACTTGCATAGAATTCTAGAACTGCACTGCCAAAGCCGCCTTGCAAAGCAGCTTCCTCCATAGTAATAATATGGGTCTGTTCCTTGGATAACTTCAAGAGCATATTCTCATCTAACGGTTTAATGAAACGTGCATTGATTACTTGAAGCTTAATTCCTTGAGCTTCAAGTGTCAAAGCGGCTTCTTCCGCTATCTGCACCATCGGTCCAACTGCAAGCACGGTGATTCCTTCACCTTCACGTACAACCTCCCAGGTTCCAATGGGAATGGCTTGCATGACTTTATCTTGGACAACGCCTGTTCCGTTGATTCTAGGGTACCGTACAGCAATAGGGCCCTGCTCATAGTCCAAAGCAGTCTTCAGCATATGGCGCAGCTCATTCTCGTCCTTAGGCATCATTAATACCATGTTTGGAATATGGCGCAAGAAAGCAATATCATAGATCCCTTGATGAGTCTCTCCGTCTGGTCCAACAAAACCTGCACGGTCAATCGCAAACACAACATTTAAATTTTGACGGCATATATCATGAACCACCTGATCATAAGCTCGTTGCAAAAAGGTCGAATATACAGCAAATATAGGCTTCATGCCTTCTGATGCCAATGCTGCGCACATTGTGGCTGCATGCTGTTCAGCAATTCCTACATCAATCATCCGTTTAGGGAATCGTTGCCCGAATTTAATTAAACCAGAGCCGCTAGGCATAGCAGGTGTGACCGCGATGATTCGCTCGTCGTTCTCAGCAAGCTCAATAATTGCTTGTCCAAAAACGTCCGTATACATCGGATGCCCTGCTGACTTAACCACTTCACCTGATTCCATCTTGTAAGTGCCTAAGCCATGCCAGATCATTGAGTTCTCTTCAGCGTGTGAATAACCTTTGCCCTTAAGTGTCACAACATGAACCATAACAGGACCACTGGCTTTCTCAGCTTGCTTCAAGGTATCAATAAGCTGAGGTAAGTTATGTCCATCAACCGGTCCAAAATAAGTGAAGCCCAGCTCCTCGAATAATACACCAGACACTAATAAATATTTTAAGCTATGTCGAACCCGCTCGGCTGTTTTTGCTAAAGTACCACCAATTGCAGGAATCTTTTTCAGAAGATGATCGAGCTCTTCCTTGGCTTTCTTATAATGCTTATCTGTACGGATTTTACCTAAATAATTATGTAATGCGCCCACATTAGGGGCAATTGACATTTCATTGTCATTCAGGATCACCAGCATATTCTTCTTCTCGTGGCCGATATGATTCAAGGCTTCAAAAGCCATACCTCCAGTTAAGGAGCCATCGCCAATAATGGGGATTACTTGATGCTGTTCACCTTTAAGATCACGTGCTATTGCCATCCCCATGGCAGCAGAAAGCGATGTACTGCTATGTCCAGCTTCCCATACGTCATGCTCGCTTTCCGAGCGCTTCTGAAAGCCGCAAAGCCCTTTATACTTGCGCAAAGTATCAAACAAATGCATACGCCCAGTTAACATTTTGTGCACATAGGCTTGGTGCCCCACATCGAAGATAAACTTATCCTTAGGACTGTCGAACAAATAATGCAGGGCTAGGGTTAGCTCAACCACACCTAAATTTGGAGCTAAGTGTCCGCCAGTTGCGGCAAGCTTCTCAATTAGAAATTGTCTGATTTCATTTGCAAGTGTTTCCAAATCGCCTATGGACAAACGTTTCAAATCACTAGGTTGATTAATTGTTTCGAGCATGATTTTTCCCTCGCTTTCCATTGGACGATTTAGTTTTACGTTTAGGCCCGAAAATGCGAATTCGAAACCGTTTCTCAAGCTGATAAAAAATTTGGCCAATAAAAAGCACGATCGAAGTGGAGTAATGAATCGCAAATGATTTTCCCATTGCCTTACCACCAACGGTTAACGCTGAAACAATCGCTGTAAAAATAACGGTGACTGCTGTTCGCATAAAATCATCGCCATCACCATAGGTGTTTAATAATTTAATCACTACTATAGTTACCGCCGCTCCACTAATAACACTAGTGATATCGCCAATAACATCATTGCAAAAGTTAGAAAAACGATCTGCATTTCGAACTATATAGATGGCTTGTCGGGAGCCGCTCACCTTCTCCGAAGCCATCCCATGGAAGGGGGCTTCATTGGCTGATGCTGCCGCCAAACCCAAAATATCGAACACGACACCAATAAAAATCAAAATGATCACAATCAGCATGCCAATGCCCCAGCTAACTCCATCCAAAAGGCTAGACGAAGCTACCGTGAAGATGCATGCCATAACGAAAGTGACCATAGATATTAATACGCTCCAACGCATGGAGCTCTTAATTGAAAATTTCATGGAACTTTCTCCTGTTGTAGTGCAAGAATAAAAATAGTGAGAGAGTGGCAGCTTTTTGAGTAAACGCTGTGGCTTAGGTCCAGTAGGTTTTCCCAGACAAGACACCCTAGCGTTGCCGGAAGGGCGGTTTCCCTTTATGCTCGTCTTGATGGCGTTGCCGTTCATCAGACTGGATTACCACTTAGTCCACACTATAATCCCCAAAAAGCCTCACATTGTAAACAGTCTAGGAGTTTTCCTCGGCAGCCCTTAACCATTCCTTAGCCTCTTTTGCAAACCAGATTTCATATAGCATCCGCAGCAAGTTCCTTTGGCCTAAGAAACGAGCTCCTACCATCTATAATCCCCTCTGAATTCACTCAAGGCAGGCTACGCTGCACACAAGTCGTTTTAGCATAACGAATTAATTAAGAATAATGTCATTATACAAGTGAGACCCGCAATTGCAGGTTCATACCCCAAGCCGTAACCGAGCGCACGGTGGCGCAAAAGCTACGCACTTGGGCCTCCGCGGAGGCAGGGTCAACGCCCACATGCCATTGTGGATCGCCCTACTACCTTAACTCCCAGCATCAGCCCCCAACTGGGCGTCGAAAGCCAACACAAGGAACTTCATCGATGTGCCCTTTGACGAATTTTTAGACCCGTCCTCAGGAATGGTAGACTGACTAGAATACTGCACCACTCACATAATTCACTGAGACCATTATAGCACAGGATATAAAAGATGCTCAATGATAGGTTATGAATATGCTGGTAACGGGCAACAATTAACGATTCCATTCCAACTGAACGCGAGCCATCTCGCGGATTTCTTTCGAATGGAAAAGTAGCATGTTGCCCTTTAACAGTATAGTAGTAGTAGTCTAGCTGTCTCTGTCCACTAAATAATCTGCTAATTGCAGCAGCCTCTCCGGATTAATGAAGCCAGCCGCTATTATAGCTGATTTTGCTTCTTCCGTGAGCTGTCTGACTTTTTCTTGTGAAGGAGCTATTCCCAATAAATAAGGGTAGGTAACCTTTTGTTGTTTTTCATCGCTTTTCACGGGTTTCCCTAGTTTGGACTCATCGCCTATTATATCCAGAATATCATCTTGTATTTGAAAAGCTAACCCAATTTTGTAGCCAAAATTTTCTAATGCAAGCAGCTGCTGGTCCGTCGCATTAGCCACTCTTCCACCTGCACGAAGTGAAAATACAATTATATCCCCCGTTTTATGCCGATGAATATAATCAAGCTCCTCAATTCGAGTAATACCTTGTTCCCCT
This sequence comes from Paenibacillus psychroresistens, assembly GCF_009728935.1. Taxonomy (GTDB): domain Bacteria; phylum Bacillota; class Bacilli; order Paenibacillales; family NBRC-103111; genus Paenibacillus_AC; species Paenibacillus_AC psychroresistens. The sequence goes on from NZ_CP034235.1 coordinate 4,480,485, forward strand.
AAAGTATCGGCAGCTTGCCCGCCTACCATCCCCATTGCCCCTGCTAATATTGCAAGCTCTTCGATAATTTTCAAAGCTTGCTCTGGTAATATAGGAGCAATTCGTAAAACTTGGGTCGCTTGGTAAAAGGCTTGGGTCAGTAAAGCATCCCCGGCAAGTATCGCCATAGCTTCTCCAAAAACTTTATGATTGGTTGGTTTTCCTCTGCGAAGATCATCATTATCCATTGCTGGCAAATCATCGTGGATAAGTGAATAAGTATGTATCATTTCAATTGCACAAGCTATTGGCATTGCAGCGTCAATCGTACCACCTAAAGCCTCGGCGGCGGCAATAACCAATATGGGCCGCAATCTCTTGCCGCCTGCCATTAGTGAATATTGCATGGCATCTCGCAATGCACCAGGAATATCCCAGCTTGCTGGTATTGCTTGGCCAAGCTCTTGCTCCACTTTTGCTGCATGCTCTCTCACGTATTGTGCAATAGTTAATTGGCTTCCCACTTTACTTCACCCTTTATTACATACTTAATTTATTTAAGCTTCATCTGCACCGTTGGTAAATGGTTTTTTATTCAAAGCCCCATTCTCTTCAACGAGAATTTCAATTTTACGTTCAACCTGTTCCAGCTTTTGGCTGCATAAATGGGATAGTTTCATTCCCTCTTGGAATAAATCAATTGCTTTCTCTAAAGGAACATCACCGTTTTCCAATTTCCCAACAAGCTGTTCCAGCTGATCCATCGCTTCTTCAAAGCTAAGTACCACATCTTCTTTAATCTTGGCCATTCGTAATCTCCTCCACCGCCCAAATATGACAATCCATTCGACCATCTTTTAAAGTAATGTTCACTATGTCACCTAATTGCACTTGGGTTACAGATTTAATTAGGTTTTTCTTATTCTCGTCATATACAAGACTGTACCCACGCTGCATAACCTTCAAAGGACTTAATGCATCCAATTGCTTCAGCTGTGTATTCCAGCGATATTGATGTGATTTCAGCAATGTTTGCATGGCAAGCAGCAATTGTCGCTCCGCTTGACCCACTCTTCGCTTAGTATATAGAACCTGCTCTTGCGGATTGAAGCCACTTAATCGCTGTTCCAGCTTCAGCTTTTTCTGCTCTGCACGGGTCACCTTATTCTGAATCTTATACCGCAGCTGCTCCGTCAAACGATCGAGCCGTTCTGTAGGCTGAATCAACTGTTTACGTGGATTAAGCAGATATGGAGATCGCTTTACCCGCTCTAAGCGCTCACGCTTTGCTTGCAGCTCCTGGAATAGCCCACGCTGCAAACGATTCGTAAGCTGAGCCATCTGCTGCCTCAGCTCCATGTGATGCGGTACAGCCAATTCTGCTGCCGCTGTAGGAGTAGCCGCTCGTAGATCCGCTGCAAAATCAGCAATCGTAAAATCCGTTTCATGGCCAACCGCTGAAATAATCGGAATCACGGATGCAAATATACTGCGCGCAACGGCCTCTTCATTAAAAGCCCAAAGCTCTTCTAGTGATCCGCCGCCGCGTCCAACAATTAAAAGATCGACTTCTTTTCTAGCATTCATTTCTTTAATCGCTTTAACTATCGCAGGTGCCGCTTGTGTGCCTTGTACCAAGACTGGATATAGTAGAATAGGTATCGTCGGAAACCTGCGCTGCAAGGTTATAATGATGTCTCGAACTGCTGCACCCGTAGGGGAAGTAATAATGCCGATTGCTTTGGGAAAGCGTGGAATCTGTTTTTTACTGCTTGCAGCGAATAATCCTTCCGCTTCCAGCTTTTGCTTTAATTGCTCATAAGCCATATACAAGCCGCCAATGCCATCTGGCTGCATTTCAGTCACATAGAATTGATATTGTCCATCCCGCTCATATACGGAGATATTCCCTCGAGCAATAACTCGGGTTCCCTCTCGCGGCATAAACGGCAATCGTTGATTTTGTTTAGCAAACATAATCGTCTTGATGCGGCTGTCAGTATCTTTTAAGGTAAAATACATATGCCCACTGGAATGATGGGTAAAATTAGAAATCTCCCCGCGTACCCAAACATCCTGCAATAAATCTTCACTCTCTAGAACCGCTTTTATATATTTATTAAGATCCTTAATGGAGAGAATCGCTTCACGTTTCATAGTGAGTCACAGCTAAGCATGCACAGAAGCCGAATTCGCCTTCTTCGCCGCTTCCAAGGTATTACGCAAAAGCATAGTAATGGTCATCGGGCCAACAACGCCAGGTACAGGGGTAATATAACCTGCAACCTCAACAACATCGTCAAAATCAACATCTCCAGCAAGCTTGCCCGTATCCAAACGATTAATGCCTGCATCTATTACGACAGCACCTGGTTTAACATGGCCTCGTTTTACCATCTTTGCTCGACCTATTGCTACGATTAGAATGTCTGCTTGCTTTGTTATTTCTTCCAAGTTTGTTGTTTTGGAATGGCAAATAGTCACAGTGGCATTCTCTCGCAGCAGCAGCATAGCCATCGGTTTACCCACTATATTGCTTCGCCCAATGACAACTGCATGCTTGCCTGCAATCGGAAGATTCAGATGCTTTAAGATCTCAATAATGCCTGCTGGCGTACAAGGTAAGAAGCTTTCTTTACCAATCATTAGGTTGCCGACATTAATCGGATGAAAGCAATCCACATCCTTGTCTACAGCAATAGAATCAATGATACGATCCTCGTCAATATGTTTCGGCAACGGCAATTGCACCAAAATCCCATTGATTTTCTTATCTGCATTCAGTTGTGCAATTAACGCAAGCAAATCCGCTTGTGAGGTTTCTGCAGGCAAGCGATGAACTTCGGAATAAATCCCAGCCTCTTCACAGGATTTAGCTTTATTCCGTACATATACAGCGGAAGCTGCATCATCGCCTACTAAGATAACCACTAGACCTGGTTGAATGCCTTTAGCTGCTAAAGCTTGCACCTCTTGTTTGATTTGTTCGCGGACATGCCCAACAATTTCTTTACCATTAATTATGTGTGCCGTCATTAAATACCGCCCCTTATCTAATTAATTTCCCGTTGCCATAGGATGCTTAGCTTTTATCTCGTCTAATTCTTTGATCATCTTACCCAAAACTCCATTAACGAATTTACCTGATTCCTCTGTCCCAAAATGCTTAGAAAGCTCAATTGCTTCATTCACAACAACCTTAGGTGGAACATCATCACGGAAAATCATTTCATAGGCTGCTAGACGAAGCACCTCTTTATCTACCTTGGATAAACGATCAATTTGCCAGCCTTTGAGATATTCAACTAATAATTCATCAATAAGAACTTTATTCTGTTCTGTTCCGACAACCAGCTCTTCGATATACTTGGGATCAATTTTCTCATCCTTAAGCTCCATTTCGCTTTCATTGTCGTTCTCTGCCTCATCAATAGCCATAGCAATGGCAACACTTGCTGTAACCTCATTCATTTGCATTTGATATAAGCTTTGTAATGCAATCTCTCTCGCCAGTCTTCTTCTCATTCTTGATCCTCCTAAATTAAAAAACCTATGAATGAACAACCTCATGTTAAGAGGAGTTGCCCTTCACAGGATTTCATCTGAACATTCTCCATCGATCCGTCAACCAATGCCATAAATGCTCCGCACGGACAGCAGGTTCCTTGTGATCTAACCTTTTCCCAATATAATAACCAATAAAAACAATGAAAGCAAAAATCAGCATGTCCCAGAAACCCCAGATCAAATAAATAAATCCAAAGAAGATTCCGATAATGGCTCCGATTAATTTACCTTTATGATTGGTTAACCATTCATTCCACATGGAATCGCCCACCTTTATTCCACTCTACTTTTAAACGCCGGACTTGCTTGAATAATATTCGCAACAAAAACAGAAACAGAAGCAACTGGAATTCCTGTGACCTCTTCAATTTGAGTTTTCACGGTTTGTTGAATTTCTTCGGTTAGATTAGGAATCGAGCTCTCTCCATCAACCAAAGTCCGAATAATAATTTCCAAACCACTGGGGCTAATGGATACTCTTGCTTTTAGGTCCTTAACTCCACGCGAACGTTGAGCTGCCTTAAGCGCTAAATTCTCCACCGTGTCCACGGAAATGCGAATATCTCCAAAATCAGTACGTTGATCAATCGAAGGCGAATTCACACTGCTTGGTCGAACAGCAATATAGAACATACGAATACCAATCAAGAGAATAATCATACTAGCCGTAATAAACCAGACAGCCGTTTTTGATTCATAATAAACATCACGTACAAATTTAATCGTTGAATCATAAGGAACGACTCCAAATGCCGCCAGCAATAATAAACAAGCGCTCCCAATAATAGTTAAGCTTAGTATAAACAAAAGAAGTCGGTCGATGATTTTGGCCAAAATGCCTGTCCCCTTCCAATATTAGAGGGAACCCCCTGCATCCTGTAGGGGGTTCTCCTGTCATACCCTATTTCAATTATTTAACACGAAGCATAATTCCGTTGTCTTCCTCAGTCTTTTCTTTATCGACTGCTTTGAAATGCACATCATGAACATGTACATTCACTTCAACAACATCCAAGCCAGTCATCGATTCAATCGCCTGCTTAACATTACGTTGAATGTCGTGTGCTACCTCAGGGATCTTGTAGCCATAATTAATAATTATCGAAACATCCACCGCTGCTTGGCGTTGTCCTACTTCAACCTTAACACCCTTGGATAAATTCTTCCGTCCAAGCAACTCAGCAATCCCACCGGCAAACCCACCGCTCATGCCTGCTACACCTTGAACTTCTATAGTTGCTAAACCAGCAATAACCTCAATAACCTCTGGTGCAATTTGAATACTACCCATATCTGTTTTTTCATAATCTGCGGCTATAGTAGTCATACATAAACGCCTCCTAACTCTTATAAATACTATACCATCCTTGAAAATATATGACAAATATCAAGTTAAGATAAATGACTATACTATTTTTAAGAATGCGGGTCATTCACATCATGATCTTCAAGGAATTTAATATCAAAATCCCCTTTGATAAAGGTGTCATGCTCTAGTAAACGTTGATGGAAAGGAATTGTTGTATGAATACCTTCAATTGAAAATTCGCTCAATGCTCTCTTCATACAGGCAATAGCGTCCTCACGCGTTTTTCCCCAGACAATTAGCTTGGCAATCATAGAATCATAATGAGGTGAAATCGTATATCCCGGATATGCTGCGCTATCTACTCGCACACCTAAGCCACCTGGAGGCAAATAAAAACTAATGGTTCCTGGTGAAGGCATGAAATTACGATTGACATCTTCAGCATTAATCCGGCATTCAATGGACCAACCATTAAAGACAATATCCTCTTGTGTGAAAGAAAGCGGTTCGCCTTCTGCCACTCTAACCATTTCTTTAATTAAATCAACGCCAGTAACCATCTCCGTAACGGGATGCTCCACCTGAATTCGCGTGTTCATTTCCATGAAATAAAATTTACCGTCAGGGCTTAATAAAAACTCCAAGGTTCCAGCTCCTGAATAGTTCACAGCTTTTGCTGCTCTAACTGCTGCATCTCCCATTTGCTTGCGGATTTGAGGAGTAATAATCGGACATGGGGATTCTTCCAGCAGTTTCTGCCTTCTACGTTGGATGGAACAATCACGCTCACCTAAATGAACCACATTGCCATGTTTATCGGCAATAATCTGAATTTCCACATGCTTCATACCTGTTAAGAACTTCTCTAGGTAAACACCGGAGTTACCAAAAGCCTTTTGAGCTTCTTGTTGTGCCGATGTGATTTGTTGAACTAAGGATTCTTCATCTTCAGCGATCCGAATTCCTTTACCACCGCCACCTGCAGTAGCTTTAATAATAATCGGATAGCCAATATCACGAGCAATGCTTAGAGCATCCTCTATATCTTCCACTAATCCATCTGAACCAGGAATAATCGGGACATTAGCAGCCTTCATCGTCGATTTGGCAACTGATTTATCGCCCATCTTGCGAATGGCATCTGGTGAAGGACCGATAAAGGTAATATTGCATTTGCCACAAATTTCTGCGAAGTCTGCATTTTCAGCTAAAAAGCCATAGCCAGGATGAATCGCATCTGTATCTGTTAAAGTAGCAACACTCATTATATTAGTAAAATTCAAATAGCTGTCGCGTGACAAGGTGGGCCCAATGCAATAAGCTTCGTTTGCGAGTTTAACATGAAGCGAATCGCGATCGGCTTCAGAATAAACAGCAACCGTGTAAATGCCCATTTCTCGGCAAGCTCGGATAATACGAACCGCAATTTCTCCACGATTCGCAATGAGTACCTTATGAAATTTCATTTATGTATTCCTCCTAAGAGTTTTCGTGAGAAAACTCACTTCGTAAGCATGATCTTTGAAACTGGCTTCGTAAGCATTAAATAATTAAGCTTACGCAGCGGCGTTATTATATCTTTACTAAGAAAAGCGGTTGGCCGTATTCAACTAATTGACCATTTTCAACGAGGATCTCAACAATTTCACCTGTTGTATCTGCTACAATATCATTCATCAACTTCATCGCTTCAACAATACAAACCACTGTTCTCTCTTTTACTTTATCTCCGACCTTAACGAATGGACCCGATTCAGGTGAAGAAGCGTGATAGAAAGTACCTACCATGGGAGATACGATGCGATGCAAGTGAGACTGGTCTGCGATTGCTGAAATTGTTGCTTGATTCGCTGAACCATTGGATTGAACATCTACTGCTTGTTGATTTTGAATTGGAGCTGCCATTTGCTGATAATGTGCTGCAGGTGCCGATGTCACAATAACGGATTCTGTTTTATTCGGTTTGCGAATAAGCAGTCTGGATCCTTCATTCTGAATCTCAAGCTCTTGAAGCGTGGATTGATCCACTAGTTTAATTAATTCTTTGATTTCGCTTAATTTGAACATCAGAAACTCACTCCTATAAGTTACATTAAAAATACATAGACTTTGAAAAGGATAAGACTAACGTTAGTATTATAACACAAACCAATGAAATGGAAAGAGCCCAGTTTCACCGGACTCTCAAAGTCGAACCTATTTAGTTAGTTTTGTTCCGGCATAACTTCAATGGAAATGTCCTTAATCCCTACATTTAGTTCCTTCATAACTAAATCTATTATGCTAACCGCCTGGCTATTTTCTAATTTATTATCTTGGAGAACAACCTTCCATTTATTCGCTGCTTGCGTAACAATTACATTAGGAAAGTCCTTACCTAGCGCTTCCTCGACGTCATTGATCTTAGCTGTTTGAGTTTGAATGACCTGCAGATCATCATATGCCTTACCCACTGCTTCTGTATTTTGCTTGGAATCGGTGATGATGGTCATTAAGCTATCCATTTGTTTAGCAAGATTATCATTGCGTTGCATTTGTTGAGCCATAATGTAATCTTCATTCGACTTGCCTTGCTGCTCGACCTTCTCTAATACGGCTTCATCTGTTATTTTATCTGTTATTTTATCTGTTATTTTATCAGTAGTCGATTCCACACTCGTTTCGTTATCCGTTTGCGCTTGTGTAACTGTATCTGGATTATCTAAAGTATCCGGTGTTGTTACTTTTGTATCCACAATGATTTGTTCCGTTTCTGAAGCATTTTTTGCCGAATCCAGCTTACTTGCATCCTCTGTAAATAAGTAATAGGCAGATAGCACCACCATCAAGCTTAACATCGATACCAACCATATGGTTTGTCGTTTTGAATTCATTGTTCTTTCCTCCTGGGAATTTATTTTTTAGGATTGCTTACGCGGTAGAATCGAAATACGATTGCTAGGGACATCCAGTCCTCGTTCCACAGCTTCGAGAAGCAGCTTTTTCACTGTTAAATTCTCAACGCCATTCGCTACGACAACGACCCCCCTTATTTTGGGTTTGGTATATTTCAACACATACGGATTCTGATCGCCTGAGCTTTGATAAAGCACGGACTCACCGTTGCGAGTAACATCGGTAATATGGCGTGTCGCTCCATTGTGATCATTTTCGGTTGTTACTTGCTGTGTATCTTGGATGTTCTTATCCAGCTGAACTTCTTCGGTAGAATCAATCGTCACTAATACCTCGACAGCACCAACTCCAACAATTTTTTGCAAAATATCTCGCAGCTCTGCCTCATATTCGCGCTCGTACTCACTAAAAACTGATTTATCTTTACTGCTTCCACTGCCTAATGTCGGCTTCGTATCCACATTTTCCGGGGAAGCGCGTCCTGCTGTATTGGGATCAACATCATGTACAGTGGGGAAAGAAAATGTATTGAAAATCATTAAGGCACTGCCAACTAAGCCAATTAATAACAGCCAACGAAACGTCTTTACTTTTTTGGTCCCATTCGGACCGCCGCTTAACCATTGCTCCATCTTTTTCAAAAAGCTGCCCATCCTGCGCTTCACCTCCCTCTGAAAGAATAACTGGCTGCTCAATAAGCTTGTCTATCATTTTTATGACAACAAGTCCAAAAAAATGCTAGAGATGTGGAATAATAAAAAATAATAATTTATTAGCTGCTAATTCGAACCTGACTTGGTTTCAACTGCCATTCCTTGGCAATGAATTGTTTGACTTCATCCTGAATGGCTGTGAGCGGTTCATCCTTAATTGAAGATGCAGGCTTGGTTTGGTTATCCCCATTATCTGTTGTTTTTAAGTCTATAACGACTGGTTCAACAGGTTTCATTGCGGCGATAAAAGGTTTCTGCGAGGATTGAGGCGAATCACCTTTTTTGTCTTCTTGCCCACTTTCACCTAGCACCACTTTAACTTGATCAATAGTTGGCTTTCCGTTATCGTCCAATTGAGTGGTGACTTGCAGAGTTTTAACTATTACCTGATTTTGACTTTCAATACTTTCCTTCATAGAGACCGCAAGCTGAGACTCCAATAGCTGTTTAGCTTGCTTTTGATTAGCTGTTTTGAGCTCATTGGATTGTGTAACGATCTCAGATAAGGACTGCATTTGATCTCCTTTGGCCGAAGTCTCTCCGAGTGCAGCCTGCATCCATTGATTCGGTGTCCAGCGATGATGAAACAGCTCATATAAGGGAGATAAAAGCACCAGCAGCAGGAATAATCCGATCACAGTTCGTACATATCGTTGGAGAGCGTGGCTCGGTAATAACAGGTCAGTGAACGAAGCAAGCAAGATTATTAAGATCAATTCCTTGACCCACCCATTTAACCAGACCATAACTAACCTCGATTCCAACAAAGGGTAATAGGCTGCACCATCCATTGAGCTGAAGTGTTTGCCTTATAGGATCAACGCATCATAACCGATACATTTCCAGCGGTAATAATTATGGTGATGGCGAGAAAAAACATAAATCCTACAGCGGCTAAAGCAGCGAAGACATATATCATATTTTTACCAATGATTTGGAGGCACTGGATGATCGGGCTATCGCCCATAGGCTGTAAAATCGCTGCAGAAACCTTAAAGATCAGAGCCAGTACCAATATTTTTACCGCCGGAAAAGCGCAGAGCAACACTAGAATAACAACTCCGGTAATGCCAACAGCATTCTTAACCAATAATGAGGCACCTACAACAGTCTCCGATGCATCAGAGAACATTCGACCGACAACTGGCACGAAGTTGCCTGTCACATATTTAGCAGTACGAATGGTTACCCCATCCGTTACGGCTCCAGTTGCACCTTGTACAGACATAACTCCTAGAAAAACAGTTACAAAAAAACCTAGTAAACCTACGGCAATGGAACGCATAAGATTGGCTAGCTGCGTGACTTTGTAACGTTCAGAAATCGAGCTAATTACATGCAATAAGGTAGAGAGGAACAATAAAGGAAAAACAACCAAATAAATAGCTGTGCCAATCGTATGAATCATAAAAACAATTAAAGGATGAAAAATAGCAGCTGAAGTTAAATTACCCATTGAAGCCAATAAAGTCAGTAAAAGCGGTACAATCGCCAGCATGAAATGAATCATGCCGGAAATAGCATCTTTTGCATAACCCAACGCTGTATTCAAGCTGTTCATAGCAAGCACAATTAGAACCATATAAGAAACGGCATAAGCCACTTTATTAACGCTGCTTTTCTCAAAAGAGCTCTGCAGGGTTTCAAGAATCATGCTAAATACCGTCAGAATTACAATGGTCGCCAGCAGCTTTCCATTCATCAATACTTCCCGAAAAAAGAATTGAAATAGCCCTTTGAGGATATTGGAAGGGTGCAGCCCTTTGCCTTTTGGAACTAATAGCTCCATAAAGCTTGGAGGTTGATTATCTGTAAAATAGCTGCCATAATCCTTCGTTAGCTCTGCCCAATATTTCTCAACTGGATCCAGCTGCAGTTGGTTAGCTTGCGATTCAACAAGCGGATCTACTACTGGCGCCGGGGTTGGTGCAGCATGGATGGTTTGAACGGGACTGCAAAACAATAAGCCTATGAGTATAAACAGTGTACATATTAGCCAAAAGCGCATTCTGCCCTCCACTATGTCGGCATTAATTGAATGACGCTTTCTACGATGACAGAAATTATTGGTACCGCCATAACCATAATTAATATTTTACCAGTAAGCTCTATCTTAGAAGCTACAGCTTCTTGCCCTGCATCACGCACAATTTGTGCACCAAATTCAGCTATATAAGCAATGCCGATAATTTTTAATATTGTTTTTAAATACATCGGATTGATGCTCGAATGCAGCGTTAAGTTTTGTAATAATTCAATGATGGTATGAATTTTGCCAATTAGAAACATGAAGATGATAATACCGGTGAATGTAGTTAACAAAAAAGCAAACAAAGGCTTTTGCTCTTTAATAATTAAAGCCAATACGGTTGACAAGAGACCCAGTCCGACGATCTGAATGATTTCCACTCAATCACCTTCATCCACTTTTATCTATTCAAACAGGGTTATTGAAACAAGGTTATTGAAACAGAAAGATCGTTTTAATTTCTTTAAATAAATCGTTCAGCATATGGATGACCATAAACATCACTACCACAAATCCAATTAACGTCACCCACTGTGCCATATCTTCTTTTCCCATTTGCTTAAGCACGGTATGAATCATTGCGATAATGATGCCGATGCCGGCAATTTGAAAGATCGCATTCACATCTACGTTCATGGTTGGCACCTCACCATAATCAATACATTAGGATTACGACGAGCGTCGCACTGAGCAGGCCTAAGCTTTTCCACATTTTCTCATACCGCTTCTGCTCCTCCCCAGCCGTCAATTCCTCGGTTTGTAGCTGGCTGGCTGTTAGCCGCAAATGTTTGATCTGATCCTCACGGTCCGTAATTCCTAGAGTTAAGCCAAGCTGCAGAAAAGCTTCTTTTTCTGTGGATTTCATAGCTGTGTGCTGCCAACAATTATCTATTGCCGAACGCCAGCTTTCTTCTGTTGTAAGTTCTCCAGAGCCTGCTAATTGTTCCCCTACCTGATGAAATAACTGAGATAATGGCTGAGGAATTTGGCGGCTTATCGTCAATAAGGCACTGGGTAAGGGAGTAAATCCGTAAGATATCTCTGTTTCCAGCCTTTGTAAAGCTTGAACCAGCTGGCGGATTTGTCGAGGTCGACGTGAGAGCTGCAGGGCTTGGTAAAAACCGAGCATCGTACCAGCAAACAAGATTAAACATGCCCCTATCAGCCTTACCATCGGACTCTATTGCCACGGCTGTCATAAACCTCATGTACAGCTGGAGTCCCTCCGGCATTATGCAAAATCACATAACGAGCGAAAACTTCGCTTGCAATTAAATGCTGCATAACAGGACGCTGACGAATATCATCTAAATCATGGCCATGAGCACTTGCAATGATACGAATGCCCGCATGAAGAGCTTCATGAATAGCAGTGGCATCTTCTTCACGGCCAATTTCGTCTACAACAATTACTTCTGGCGACATAGCACGAATCATCATCATCATTCCCTCCGCCTTTGGGCATCCATCCAATACATCCGTTCGCGGACCAAGATCGAATGTGGGAACCCCGCTTACACAGGCAGCCAGCTCAGAACGCTCGTCCACAACACCAACCTTAAGTCCCCTCATATCCATATTTCCGCCCCAGAATCCATAGCTGATCAGCCGAGTTAGATCACGAATTAAGGTGGTTTTACCTTTTTGTGGGGGGGATATAACTAAGGTGTGATGTACGGTTCGTGAATCCAGATCTGCTAAAGCCGGAAGTACCTTCTTACCACAATCCAACACCTCACGTGCAATCCGGATATTAAAGCTGCTTATATTACGGATATGCTTCACACGCCCTTGTTCCAATACGGTACGACCCGCTAGCCCAACTCGATGTCCACCAGCAATGGTGATGTAGCCCCTTCTAAGCTCTTCCTCGTAAGAGTAGACGGAATGGTTCGTCAATACGTCCAAGAGCTTAGCACAATCCTCTCTTGTTGGATGAATAGCCTCCTGAGGATTTAAACTAACCTTGCCGTGAGAAGTAACGAAGCCATATTGGCTTCTGTAGATAATTTCCAACGGACGCCCCTCACGAATCCGGATCTCTTCCAGTGAACCGCGAATGTCATCTGAAAGCTGAATAATAGCCATCCTAATAAGCTTTGGCAGCCATTCCTCAATGCCTACAAACATGACCATTCTCCTCCATAACCCCTATAACTGTTCTACAACATATGTATGCTTGGACGAGTAAAATATGCTTGTTCATTTTTTAAGAATACCAAAAAAGAGACAGCTAACTCCCGTTAAAATCCAGAGCATTTTGCTTACCGATAGCTTATCTGCAACGCCTAACAGCCCAATTGTCGTTGTAGCTAATAGAATAAATGGGCCTACTACAGCAAGACCGGAATTAATCAACAACGCTTTCTCAACTTGGTTGTAGCGAATCATCAGCAATGCAGCAATTAATTCAATACTGCCCGAAAGCAGCCTTAGGCTCGCCATACTCATCACAAATTTATTAATCAATGGCCCCACTCCTTTTTCACGAAAATGAATACTAATATTTTATGCAGGCTTGTATTAATTTAGGCTTTTTTAGCCTTATTGGGCACCGCTTCATTTCAAAATGCATATGCTGATTCCAGAACGCTACCCTACAATGAGAGCGAGGAGATTCATAGATGAAAACTATTCAGCGAACAGATTGGCATCCTACACTGCTTGACCCAACAGGAACAAGAGAAGCGAAGCCTCGCATATCGGGTAAAACCATGATTATGGATAAAGGATTGGGTTGGAACGCCTTTGAGGATATGCTAGAAACTGCTGCTTCCCATGTAGATATGATCAAAATAGGCTTTGGCACTTCACCTCTTTACCCGCATCATGTGATTAAGCAAAAAATTGAAGCAGCAAAGGCAAGGCATATTTCTGTCTATCCAGGTGGAACATTTCTTGAGGTTGCTGTGGCTAATAACCTAGTGGATGAATATTTTCAAACGGTTCGTAATCTTGGTTTTACAGGGGTTGAAGTTTCAGATGGAACCATAGAGCTCGACCGCAGCGCACGAAGTCGTTTAATCCTCAAAGGCTTGGATGCGGGTTTAACGGTTTATACGGAATATGGGAAAAAGTGTTGGGGATCGACGATTGAATTGAGATCACTGATTCAAACGGTTGCCATGGATGTCCGCCTCGGTGCTGAATTGGTTACCATTGAAGGTAGAGAATCTGGTGTAGGCGTTGGTATTTTTGATCAAAATGGTGACTGTAAGGATGAACAAATTCTCGAGGTTTTAGCGAACATTCCTAATCGTAATTTATTATTATGGGAGGCACCACAAAAATCACAGCAGGTCCATTTAATCCGGATGTTAGGTCCAGAAATCAATCTTGGCAATATCGGTGCTCAAGATATATTGGCATTGGAGGCATTACGGCGAGGGCTAAGATCGGATACTTTTATTTTTCCTAACCAACCTAAAGCTGAGGAAATATATGAGCTGAATTATGATATTTAATTGAAAGGCAGAAGGTAGATGCAAATTACTGTTATACAAAGCTCAAAGGATATGAGCTTAGATTCCATGACAAATCAGACTGTGATTGTTATTGATGTTTTGCGTGCAACTAGTAATATGATCACTGCTCTTATGTTCGGCTGTATAGAAATTATTCCGCTTGAGACCATAGAAGAAGCAAAAAGCCTGAAAGTTTCAGGAGATCTATTGGGGGGCGAACGTAATTGCCTCAAGCTGCCAGATTTTGATTTAGGCAATTCACCTTATGAATACATGACGCCTCAAGTTTTCGATAAACGAATTCTGATGACAACAACTAATGGGACACGTGTGATTCAACAAGCTAATTCAGCTAAGCATGTCCTTGCAGGCGCTTTTATTAATGCACATGCTTGCGCACTAGCAGCGTTGGAACTGCAAGATGACATAACCATTCTATGTGCGGGAACTAATGATGCTTTCTCTTGGGAGGATGGCCTTTGTGCGGGGTTTATTGTTCATGAGCTTCAACAAATAACGGGCCAGTCCTTTCAAGTCAATGATTTTGGTCTTTGTATGCTAACCAGTTACTTGGAGGTAGAACAAAAGCTGAATCAGGCTCTACTGGAATCCGCTAATGGAAAAAAGTTAACTCTCTTGGGCTTTGAGTCAGACATCCTTTATTGTTCTAAAGTAAATATAATGGATGCTGTGCCTGTTCTGTATGACGGGAAGCTAATTTCGCATCGTTCTAAAAATGTTTGTCCTTCATAAACTTGTATAAATTGAACGACCGCTTAATAGCTTCGTTCAATTTAACGAATGTTTGCGTTAAGGACAAGGGGTAATGGAATGAATGGCAATATTCTGTTGGTTATTTTAATCATCATCGGACTAATTGGGCGGTCGAACATAATAACCTCGGCTGCTTGTATCCTGCTCATTGTGAAACTATTAAGTCTAGACCGTTACTTGCCTAGTATTGAACGCAGGGGGCTTGAGCTTGGATTATTATTTCTAACCATTGGTGTGTTAGTCCCTTTTGCCAGTGAAAAAATCTCTGCTCGTGATGTACTTTCTGTCTTTAGCTCTTGGCCTGGAATTATCGCTTTAACTGGCGGAGCCATTGCTACTTATATGAATGGCAAAGGGCTTGAATTGCTGAAAGTAGACCCGCAAATAATCGCAGGTCTGGTAATGGGCTCGATCTTCGGCATCATTTTTATGCGCGGAATTCCTGTTGGTCCACTTATGGCTGCTGGGATTACAGCGTTATTATTAAAGGTGGTTTCTTTCTTTTTTAAGATGTAGGGTTGGTACATAGTGATATGGAAAGCTTTAGTAGTTGATTTCCCATTTGCTGATATTGGGCATATGGAGCGATAGCGGGTAACGCCAGTTTTTGGCGTTACAGAGCGGTTGCGGCTCATGCAATAGCGGGTAAAGCCACTTTCTGGCGTTACAGAGCGGTTGCGGCTCGTGCAATAGCGGGTAAAGCCACTTTCTGGCGTTACAGAGCGGTTACGGCTCGAGAGTATATGACTTCGGACATAGGCTCCAATGTCGATTATCGACACTAGAGCCATAGAAAACCCCAAGTAAAAAGCTCCAATGTCGATTATCGACACTAGAGCAATAAAAAGCCCCAAAACAAAGGCTTTAGTGTCGATTATCGACACTAGAGCAATAAAAAACCCCAAGTCAAAGGCTGCAGTGTCGATTATCGACACTAAAGGAGAATAACCAAAACAAAAAAACATCCATTCACTTCAGTAACAAGTGAATGGATGTTTTTATACTTGCTTCTACCAAATTCCCTATCTGCGATCAGATGGCCCGCCAACAAATGCTTGCTGCTCAGCATCCAAGCCGTAAGCGGTATGTAGAGCATTGATGACCTCATGCAATCTAGCATTGTTAATCACACAGGACATTTTAATTTCTGAAGTGCTGACCATATTGATGCTGATTCCCAAAGCAGAAATAGTCTCGAACATAGTTGCAGCTACTCCAGGATGACTTACCATGCCTGCGCCAACAATAGAAACTTTAACTAAATCCACTTCAGATGTCGCTTCTTGATATCCAACCTGCTCCTGAATTCCTTCTAACACTTGCATAACTTTAGCAATATCAGCTATTGAAACAGTGAAAGAGAAATCAGCCGATCCATTCTGAACGCCGCTTTGGACTATGATATCCACATCAATTTGCTCTTTGGCTAATGCGGTGAATACGGTAGCCAATTGTCCAGGCTTTTCGGGTACAGCTATGATACTGATGCGTGCAACATCTTTGTCAGAAGCAATGCCGCGAACGACAATCCCTTGCTCCATACTGACTTCCTCCTTTACCTGAGTGCCTTCATTCTCATTAAAGCTGGAACGAACGACTAAGGCTACTTGATTGTGCTTGGCATATTCCACAGCTCTAGGATGTAAAACTGCTGCTCCTAAATTAGCTAATTCTAGCATTTCATCATACGAGATTTCATCTAGCTTACGCGCAACCTTCACTACACGCGGATCGGTAGAATAAATACCATCCACATCTGTGTAAATTTCACATATATCTGCTTTAATCGCAGCAGCCATTGCAACCGCTGTTGTATCTGAACCACCGCGTCCAAGTGTCGTAATTTCGCCTATTTCTGTCATGCCTTGAAAGCCTGCGACAATGACCACATTGTTGTTAGCAAGAGCTTCCATCACTCTCACTGGATTGATCTCGGATATACGCGCATTACCATGAATGGCTTCTGTCACCATACCAGCCTGCCAGCCTGTAAACGATACCGCTTGCTCACCTAGGTTATGAATTGCCATGGATAGCAAAGCAACGGAAACTTGTTCTCCCGTGCTTAATAACATATCCATTTCACGTGCAGGAGGTTTGCCATCATAGATTTTTCGGGATAAATCAATGAGCTCATCGGTTGAATCTCCCATTGCAGATACGACAACAACACACTGATGACCTTGCTGCTTCCTAGCTATAATGCGTTTCGCAACACGTATCATCCGCTCAGCATCCCCAACTGAGCTACCGCCAAATTTCATTACGATTAAAGACAACCCACTCACTCCCAACCTTACTTTTCACTGCTAACCGCAATAATTAAAACCAGATAGCAGATTAACTAAACCTATGCACGAGAAATATATCTGCCCTCACGAGTATCAATCAACAGTATATCGCCTTCATTAATAAACATCGGAACTTGAAGAGTCAACCCTGTTGAAAGTGTTGCATTTTTAGTAGCGCCTTGTGCTGTATTGCCTTTTACACCTGGCTCGGTTTCTGCAACCTTTAATTCAACTGTATTCGGTAAATTAATTCCTAGAATCTCACCTTGATAGCTAACGATATTTACGATCATATTTTCCTGTAAAAACTTTTGTTCCCATTCCAGCTGCTTGGACAACAATGTAAATTGATCAAAGGTTTCTGTATCCATGAAAGAATACTCGGTTCCACTTGTATAAAGGTATTGAGTTTCACGAGTTTCGACAACAGCACGAATTAAATTCTCACCGGCACGAAACGTTTTTTCTACCACATTCCCGTTACGAATGTTCTTTAATTTAGAACGGACAAATGCCGCTCCTTTACCTGGTTTTACATGTTGAAAATCGGTTACTGAGAATAAATCGCCATCTACTTCAATCGTTACACCTGTTTTAAAATCGTTTACTGAAATCACTTGTGTTTCCTCCTGTATTATGGGTTATTTAATCAATCACAATAAAATCCTTAGACGAATGGGTCAATATGCGAATTCCGTTTTCCGTAAGGACAACGTCATCTTCAATTCGAACACCACCGAAGCCAGGAATATAAATGCCGGGTTCTACGGTTACAACCATGCCTGCTTCTAGAACAACATCACTCTGGAAAGACAATCTAGGCGCTTCATGAATTTCCATACCCAATCCATGTCCTGTACCGTGTCCAAAATGATCGCCATAGCCTGCTTTGCGAATAATATCTCTGGCTACTGCATCAGCTTCTCTACCTGTCATTCCCGGCTTGAGCTTATCCAATGTCTGCAGCTGTGCTTCCAAGACTATATCATAAATTTCTTTATGTTTGTCAGTTGGTTTTCCTAAAACAACGGTTCTAGTTAAATCAGAACAATAACCGTTATAATAGGCGCCAAAATCAAGCTTTACAAATTCATTGGTTTGAAGAATTCGATCACTCGCTACGCCATGAGGCAATGCGGAACGTTCTCCAGATGCAACAATTGTATCAAATGAGGATGATGTTGCGCCATGCTTCCTCATGTAAATTTCCATATCCAAGGCTATTTCTTTTTCAGAAACACCTGATTTAAGCTTGGTCAATATGTAAGAAAATGTTTGATCTGCTAAATCTGCAGCTTCCTGCATGATTATCAATTCGGCCGAATCTTTAAACATTCTCAGCTTCTCAACAAGTTGATCAGTTGGTACAAGTTTAATGGGATTCAGAACCGCAGCATAGCTTTGATGCAACCCATAGGTAACCTCATTCTGTTCAAAGCCAACCTGTGTTATCGCGTATTTAGTTAATATTTCTTTGACAGTCTCTATTGCCTTCGGTCCATGCTCGATGACTTCGTAGTAATGTGCTTGAGCAGGCGCTTGTGTCATATAACGAAAATCTGTTAATAAAATGGCTTGATTTAATGTAATGATTAAATAACCCGAAGAGCCTGTAAACCCGCTTAAATATTTTCGATTAAAAGCATTTGTGATAAATACAGCGTCAAGCTTCTGCTCTACCATTGCTTCACGTAACTTGAGCAACCTAACCTTCTCCATGCCTATTCACCTATTCCCTTGTATACAGATAATGGACAAATATTACAATCGCCCGTTAACAGTTAGATGCTTTGCAAGCGCAAGCAGCCCGAGCTCATAGCTATAAGCTCCAAAGCCGGCAATTTGACCGACTACAACCGGTGCTGTAACCGATTGGTGACGAAACGACTCTCTTTGGTGAATGTTCGATAAATGTACTTCAATCGTTGGTAAGCTCACTGAGCTTAGCGCATCCCGAATCGCATAGCTATAATGCGTAAATGCACCTGGATTAATCACAATTCCATCTTTAACCCCAAACGCACGCTGGATTTGATCAATGAGTTCACCTTCATGATTCGATTGAAAAATTTCTAATTCCATATCATGCTGATTAGCCAGCTGTATGAGATTCAGATTTATCGCCTCAAGCGTTACGGAACCGTATACGCCTGGTTCTCGAATGCCTAACATATTGAGATTAGGACCATGTAAAACCAAGACTTTTTTCATGTGGAATCACCTGACCGATCCTACTTCTTTTTAACGTAGACATTTTACCATAGGAAGCTAGGCTTTGAATAGCTTTAATATTTTTATGGTAGATCTATAAACTCTTTAGTTGGGATCCCTGTTTAATTTACTGAATTCCCTAATTGATAAAACCATAGCCAGTAGGATGAAAAAAGTAAATGAAATACCTAGAATAATACCATTCATACCCGTTTTATGACTAACCACATCATTGAGATATATAGCCGCTGTGCATAAGAAAAGCGATATCCAAACAAATCGTCCATGTTTCCAACGATCCTTAATCTGAGCGACATTGGATTTCCGAATCACAAGAGCAGCTAAAATAACTCCAAAAAATACAATATGAACAAAAAGAGTAACAGGAACTATTCCATAAGTGTAAGAATTAATAACTTCAGAAATATTATCAAACGATAAAATAGGTACCAGAATGACCAAGCAAGCAAGTAAGCCGTTATATTCTTTATAGCTTTTGGATTTTGTAAAGGATGCCAATCCAATTAGAATTGCAAGATAAAGAATAATGTATTTAATAAACACATTAGGCAACCACAGAGACATAATGAATAAATCTACGCGATCCAAAAAATCAGTTATATGTACTTGTTGAACCAAAAACCAGCCAATAAAGATAATTTTTGAGGCCGTTATATGTCCAAAAACTGCGATTATTTGGCAAAGCTCAAAAATAAGCATGAATCCCGAAATAAGAATTCCAGTTTTCATGGAAACATAAAATCCACGAGCGTTTTTAATATTGTTGAGAAAGGCTCCAAAGACTACAATATCGCCAAAAGAACCCACGCCTAATAACCCACTTTTGAAGATAGCATGCGAGCCTCGAGCTAAAATTGGCTGCAGCTTAGCCATATCAATTTCGTTAATCAATAAAACCGGTAATAAAAGCAATACAATAAAGAGAATAGGGTAAAACAAGCTTGCAATTCTTGCCACTTCTTCAATAGTCCCACTGCCGAAATACATGATTAGTCCAATAGTAATTAAAATAATAAATTCAATAGGGGTCCGTTCAAGGATCCCTGTACTAAAATAATCAGCATATACTCTTATGTTTATTACAAGGTCACAAAAGAGATATACAATAAAAATAATGTTTAGAACCCCACCTAAAAATTTACCGCAGAGGCTTTTTGAAATTTCAAAAATGTTTTGTCCAGGCATACGCTTCATAATTATAAATAAAACTAAAGCTATTAGAAGGCTATAAACAATTGGGAAAAAGAGGGAAATCCATGCATCTTGTTTAGAAGTTTCTGCCAACCCCCTAGGTAAAGTAAGCAGATTTGACACAGATAATTGAGCACAAACCAATAATACAAGCTGGTAATTGCTAATATATATTTTCTTAATAGCCACTTTCCCACCCCTTTCAAATTTGAATCCCTGCCTTTTATGCTAAAACCACTCCGCTGGAAAAGGCAATTTTAGATGAAACAAGTACATAACCAACAGAATCATATTAAATGTGCCTAACAGGATTAAGAGAAGCTTATCTGAACCCGTATTTAATGCTCTCCAGTTTGTATAGAGAGTGTAAACCAAGAATGCAAAAAGGATAAGTAAAAAGCTTATTCGCATAATCAATTCCCCTTCTTTACCATATTTCCACTAAGTGCACCAATATCATAAATATGTACTTTTGTTGTAACCTTGAAATTTGTTTTAGCAAATACAGTATTCCATTGCGGCTCCCAATCCTTGGACCATCTCTCCGGATAATGTCTATTAAGAATTTGGCCGAAGCCTACAACATCGCTGCCTTTCGTTTTTAAGATATCTAATACTTGCAGCAGATCCTTTTTCATTTGTGATTCAATTATCTTTTGGAATTTAGGCATTTCTTCAAAAATATCCTTTGTGCTTAAAAATTCATTGATATCCGCCATGGCGACCACAGAAATTTCAAAATTAATTTGATTCCCGTTTATTATTGGCTTTATTACCGTTTTAACATTACGCACTTGGTAGGAGAACCTTTCACCGTCAATTTTCAACCTTTGAGAATACATTGAAAATTTTGGTGCGAGGAGACGCAAAGCTAGTGCATCATTGTTCTTTAAGACAGCTACTTCTTTTCCGTTATTAGTTATAGCGAAACCTGTTGATACAATTTCATCCGATTTATTGCCATTGGTTTCTGCTTTATTAAGTTCTAAATAAGGGATGAATGCATCTTTTCCAATCAAGTTCATATTCGTAATTATATCTTTTTCTGAAGTCTTAATTGTAGCATCCGATTGTAGAAGCTCCCTCATCAGCTCGGCGGAGAATCGTTCAAGCTTAACCTTTGCACCCAAAAGGTCCATAGCTTTACCTTTTGTTACGGCCACAAACGTGGATAGCCGATTTTCTGGTCTATCAGCTAAGTAATTCATTGGTATGGTCATTCCATCTTTTGCAATATCTTCTCCAAATAACAGAACACGTCGATGCGCAAAAAATATTTTTCTAGGCAGCCGAGATTGTATTTTATCAACTGCTTCCCATATCGTATTCGCCGCTTCAGTCTCAATAGTATAAGGCTCTACACCGCCTGTACCTCCGCCCCCTCCACTGGCCCCTCCCATATTTCCAGGTAAGGGAATAAGGATGCTAATCCGATATAAATCGTTTTCTTTATCAATTGAAGATGCTAATACGAAGGCTACATCATTAATTTCTCTGCGGTCCCAACAACCGCTCAATACTAAAGGGCATAATACAAAAGGGAATATCCATCTAAGATGTTTTAACAAAGAGCTATTATTCATTATTTTCAGCTTCTCCAATCTTGCCCTTTTTCTCAGTCATATCCCCGATTCTTACCTTATTAACTGACTTTAAGAATGCCGGGCGTTTTTTCATAGCCCACCAAGGAGCTCTTATTGGAATATCTTTAAAATCACTGATCGACAATGGAGCAATTGGCGATAAATAAGAAACGCCAAAGGAACGAAGCCGTGCCATATGGCCCATGATGAACATGATCCCAATTATAAGACCGAGTAGACCGAAAATGGACGAAATGATCATCAAGGGAAAACGCAGAATTCTCACAGAAATAGCAGCATTATATTTAGGAAGTGAAAAAGAAGCGATCCCTGTAACTGACACAACGATTACCATTGGCGCTGAGACAATTCCAGCTTGAACGGCAGCTTGACCCACTACCAATGCCCCAAGAATGCTCACCGCTTGGCCTACAGCCCTTGGCAAGCGTATCCCGGCTTCTCGTAGCGCTTCAAATGCAAACTCCATAATCAAGGCTTCGACAACTGCAGGAAATGGAATCGATTCCCTTGAAGCTGCAATACTTAAAAGTAAACTGGTTGGGATCATTTCAGAATGAAAGGTAGAAATTGCGATATAGATCGCAGGCGTGAAAAGTGCGATAAACAAGAGAATTAACCGTAAGATACGCAGCAGTGAGCCTATATAAAACTTTTCATAATAATCCTCACTAGCTTGGATCCATTGCCAGAATACGATCGGTGCAAGCAGTACAAATGGGGTGCCATCCGTAATGATAGCAACTCGACCCTCAAGCAATGCTGCCGCAACAGTATCCGGACGTTCTGTATATTGAAGCTGTGGGAAAGGCGAGTAACCGCTGTCTTGAATTAATTCCTCTAAATAACCGCTTTCTAGAACACCATCGATTTTTATTCTTTCAATTCGTGCAACTACCTCTTTAACCAATTCAGGATCAGCCAGACCATCAATATAAGATACGACAACATTAGTATTGGTTTGCAGCCCAACTACCATCGGCTTCATTCTTAATCTAGGCGACTTGATTTTTCTGCGAATTAAGGAGGTATTTGTTCTAATTAATTCGTTAAAACCATCTCTGGGGCCACGAATAACCGATTCCGTTTGTGGTTCCGATACTGTGCGGTGCTCTCCGCCCCTCAAACCCAGATTTATGGCGGTTTGATTACCATCTACGATAAACGCAGTATCTCCAGAAAGAATGCCATTCAAGAGATCCATATAATTTTCAATTACCATTACTTGAGCAACTGGCAAGGAATGAGTTTGGATTTGTTTAATAATATCTTCATTTCCTTCAAGCACCATCAAGGTTTTCATGGCATTATCAACGGCATCTGTCGTAATCAGACCATCAATGTATACGAATAATGCAATGGGGCCTTTTTCAATCTCGAATTCCCTGATTACAATATCAGAGCTATCTTTGAATATTTCGCTCAAATACGCTTTATTGTCATTTAAAGTATTAAATATCGGTACGGATTTATAGTCTTTAATGGTTGTTTTATCCGTTAAGTCCATTGTTAACACCATCCAACTGAGTGAATTATGTGTAGATTACCCAGATAAATTTGATATTATACGAGTTGATGAGCAACAAGTGGTAATCCACCTATAAATTCGGTACAATAGAAAAGTACAACATCTATAGAAAAGAAGGTGCGCGTTTTGTCACAAACCAATAGTGTATACGGTGGTCAGGCTGTTATTGAAGGGGTCATGTTTGCAGGACGATCCGTGCACGTTACAGCAGTTCGTCGTAAAAACAATGAAATCAGCTTTTTGGAAGTACCTAAAACAGAAAAAGGCTGGGTGCGCAATTTAAAGAAGATTCCTTTACTTCGCGGTTTAGTTGCGATTATTGAAGCTAGTGCTAAAGGTTCTGTTCATCTTAATTTTTCTGCTGAGGTTTATGCGGAGGAAGAAGGAGAGGTTAAACAGGAAGAGCCTTCATTTTTCGGTAAAATATCTCTATATCTCGGTGTTGCAGTAGTAGGTGTGCTTTCTTTTGTCGTTGGTAAATTATTCTTTACCCTAATGCCACCCGCTATCGAATATTTAGCATTCAATAATTTGTTTGAAGGTCGAATCTACCATAACCTATTAGAAGGACTTATTAAAATTATTTTTCTTGTAGGCTATATTTATGTAATATCTCTAACTCCACTGATTAAAAGATTGTTCCAGTACCATGGAGCTGAGCATAAAGTAATCAGCGCTTACGAAGCAGGCCTTGAGCTTACCGTACGAAACGTGCAAAAATTCAATACGCTGCATTACCGTTGCGGCAGCAGCTTTATTATTCTAACCGTCATTATCGGTGTTATCATTTATTCTTTTGTTCCTTATGACACCTTTATGGAGCGAATTATCCAAAGGCTTATTTTATTACCCGTGGTAATTGGGGTATCCTATGAAGCACTGCGGATTACTAATGCACTTCGTGATATTCCTGTACTTCGTTACTTGGGTTATCCTGGATTATGGCTGCAGAAATTAACGACCAAACAACCAGAAGATGCTCAGGTTGAGGTTTCCATTGCATCATTCAATCGCATGAGAGAAATTGATATGCGTAACGCTTAGGTTACTAAGGTAAACTCAGCCTATGCTTACGTAGAAAGTTTTCTTACGAAAACTCAAGGGAGGAATTCAAATGAAAAGAAGACGTTTTTCGATACCTACTCAGGTTATTATCGGATTGATCATCATTGGTCTTTTGGGGAGTATTATTCGTTCGCCTTCCAGTTACTTAATTCCACTATTCATTTTTGCCGCAATTTTTATTTTGTACAAATATCCACCTAATGGATTGATTCGTAAAGGCAGCTCCAAAACATCGTACACGTATCAAAACAAAACAAGGGAGAAGAAAAAGCCCTCTCCCTTCCGTGTTATTCAAGGCAATAAGGATTCATCGGATGATGATACCCCTAAATTTCACTAAATGTTTCTTTTGGAACCAGCTCGATTTCTAAATAAGTTGGCTTAGCAATTACGTTCTTAATATTCATCCCTCGAAGTACTAATGACGAAACGATCGATACATCTCTTTCTGAGAATAGATAAGTATGCTGATGTGGTTTATTCATCATATAGGATATGGAGCCGGCAATGGCTTGTGTATCGATCGTTTTGATCAGCTGTGCAATGATTTCAAATTCATTGGAATCTCCAAATGTCTCCAAAGACCTGAATATAATAACAGGAACTTCAATAAACCCAGAAATTTCATGCAGCTTATCTAAGATCCCCCACCCCGAATTTAACCCTTGTAAATTCAAATCAAGAAAAATCATCGCAGGCCTATTATCAGGATTACAGTGTTCTAACGCCAATATACATTCTTCTGGAGTATCTAAATGCACAAAAGGAAAATTCAATTGCGTAAAGCTGTTAAACATGAATTGCGCAATGGTATCATTATCTCGAACAACAACCATTTTCTGATGAAGATCAACCACCTCATACGCAGGCAATTCCACTGAGAAGATACTTCCTTCTCCTAATACAGACGTAAAGCTAAGCTGTCCACCAAGCTTCTCAACGATTTCTTTACAGATAGCCAACCCTAAGCCTGTCCCGCCCATCTGCCTTCTATCCGAGTTATCTACACGATAAAACTTAGTAAAAAGCTTACTTTTCGCTTCATCTGGAATCCCAATACCACGATCATGGATATGGATCGAAACATTCTTTTGATCCAGCTCAACTATTATTTGAATGTTTTCATTGTCAGGAGAGTATTTAAGAGCATTGTTAATCAGATGATTTAATACCTGACGTAATCTATTCTCGTCTGCACGAACCAAAATTGTTTTTGCTTGCAGCTGAAGCTGTATATGACATCCTTGCTTTTCAGTCCATTGTTCAACAATTTCAGCTAATAATATATCTAAGGCCAAAGGTGTAATATAGTATTTTTGTTGTCCAGCCTCCATTCGCTGCAAATCAAGGAAATCATTAATTAAATCAGATAACCGAATCGCTTCATTATAAATCGTCTGGTGGTATTTTTTGCGCTTATCCGCAGAAACTTCACGATACAACAAGATTTCAACAAAGCCTAAAATACTGGATAATGGCGTTTTTAATTCATGGGAAACAATGCTGATTAATTCATTTTTCATCTGTAAAACTTTTTCTCCCTCGCTCCGATCACGAAAAACAAATAAATAAGCAGGAATTGAATTAATAATTTCCCCTTCAATTTTAGTAGCATTTAACTCAAAATATTGATCCTCCTCATTTGCAGAAGAAAATTTGAACTGAAAAGTCAGACTGCCACTGCTATCATTGGTTAAGTACTTACTAATAGACTCTTGCAAGCTGTCTGATTCTGTACAGTAAATACGCATATCCTCGCAAAATGCTTTAAGCGTTGTAACAACCTTGTCCTCAAGCTTAAAGCAACTTTTAAAATTAGAATTGGAATACTGAATATTCCCCATTTTATCAGCTATAAGAATCGATTCTTGAGTAGATTCCATAATCCGCCGAGCTCGTTTTTTCTCTTGATTAAGCTCATCTTTGAGTGTAAGAACAACCTTATCTTGCTTTGAATTGTTGATTAATAAATATGCAATTAAAGAAAAAAAACCTAGACCAATCACCTGTAATCCACTTGTTGAAATAGTGATTTCCCAGAAAAACAAGCTGGACACCCCAAACAATAGCAAAATACATAATAAGGTGATTAATCGGGTTGATGCTTGGATCGATTTTATGCGCATAGTTTACCAAGCACCTCGTTATGATATCTTTACTGGTAACGGGCAACAATTAACGATTCCATTCCTGTAGAACGCGAGATTTCTCGCGGATTTCGTTCGAATGGAAAAGCAACAAGTTGCCCGTTAACAGTATACTTCTTTATTCTAACTGCAGAATTTTTTTCACTTTAGCTTCTAGTTCTATCATCGAAAAAGGCTTAGAAATATAATCATCCGCTCCAAGCATCAATCCTCGTGCGATGTCTTCGTCATTGATTCGTCCTGATAACATAATAACTTTCATTTCTTCATTTAAAGCTTTCTTATTATCTCGAAGTGCAAGCAATAAGCCAAACCCATCCATCTTAGGCATAATCGCATCGAGTAAACAAAGGTCAACTACTTCCGTGATAAGAATTTGCAAGCCTTCCTCCCCATCTGTAGCTTCCATTAAATCTACTGGAAGATGAGCTAGCTTAGACATCAGAATAGCACGAATCATACGATCATCATCAACAATAAGTATCCGTTTTCTAATGGCTGAAGTCGACACTTCTTCTAGCGAATAATCATAAAGCAAACATCGATTGCGTCCTTGTTCTTTAGCTTTATACATGGTTTCATCTGCCACTTGAATCCATTTTTGCACATCAACGCCAGGCTGCCATTGCGCTATTCCTGCTGAAAAAGTAATGTTATAGGCTTGTCCTTCATGCTCAGTTATTGGCGAGCGGCGAATTTTATCCAAGACAGCTTGAATAAGGGCAGCTGCTTGCTGTCCAGTGGTATTGGGGAATATAATCACAAATTCTTCACCACCAAAACGTGCTACCAAATCTGTTGAGCGAACATATTCTTGCAGAGTATGGGCCATTGCCTGAAGCACTAGATCGCCGATGGAATGCCCGTATGTATCATTAATATTCTTAAAACGATCTATATCAATAAAAGCTAATGATATAGGTGCAGGGAAACGTTCTATTCGCTTCAATTCAAGCTGCATTTGGTTATCGAAATAACGTCGATTGAATATCCCTGTAAGCGGATCCCGAAAGGCCATCTGTGAAAAAATCATCGTCCTGCGTAATAAGCTGAAAATCCGCGCAGCCAGTTCCTCATATTGAAAAGGCTTGGTGACATAATCATCAGCACCAAGCTGCAAACAGCGTACTTTATCTTGTAAATCATTTTCTCCGGATAAAACAATTAACGGCAACCATTTCAAAGTAGGATCTTCCTTGAGGAAATAAAACAAGTCATAGCCTGATTGAGGATGCATTCGTAAATCCAAAGTAATTAAATCATATTTATTTTGGTAAAGCTTTGCTTTTGCATTGTCAATATTATGTACTCCATCTGCTATATACCCATCAGACTGCAAGCTTTTAACTAAATAAGAACGTAATGCTTCATCATCATCCACAATTAGAATGCGACTGCCCGGATGGGCGGAAACCTGAATAGTAGATACAGGCTCATCCCGATCAACTTCGATCATTTTTTTACTTATTTCATACTCTTCAATTAATTCGTGAACAAGCGTCAGACTACTTGCAATAGCAGATGGGATTAACTCTTCAGAAAGATTGATGTCTTCTCTATTAACCCATTCCCACTTTTTCACAAGCTGGTCTGCAATATGTCCAATTCGAATCAAGCCAAATACAGGAGCGCTGCCTTTTAAACTATGTACTAGACGATATATATGCTGTGCTCTGAGAAAATCGACAGAACCATCTTCGAGATTATCTAAGATGGTTATCTTTTTACCTAATTCATTTATAAGTATTTTGCGTCCTACTTTGATTTTATTGCCTTGAACTGGATCCATTTACACTTCACATCCAATTAGATCATTTGTTTGATAGTGGAAATAAGCTGTAACGGACTAAATGGTTTAAGATAATAGGTTGTTACACCAGCAGCCAATGCTTGTTCCTTGTCTCTGTCCAACGCTTTAGCTGTTAGTAATAATACTGGCTTGAGCTTATTGACAGAGTTTGAATTCCGCAGCCATGCGCAAACTTCAATCCCTGTTTTGGCAGGCATCATATAATCGAGAATAATTAAATCATATTCTTCATTTTGTAAACTATCGATAGCTTCTTGGCCATCAGATGCTTCAGTAATATCATAACCCTCGTCAATTAACGTTTCGGAAATTAAAAACCGCAATGCTAACTCATCATCGGCTAACAAGATTTTTTGAGATTTCATACAACTCTCCTTATAGCATAAATTAGTAGAAAAGGAGTTTATTCTTGATCCAACTCATTACGGATTTGCTTTAAATCTTCTACACGTGTGGGATTTCTGCGGAAAAACTCTAATAACGTTTCAATGCAAGTGATGGAATCCCAGCTTAAATGATGCTCAATTCCTTCCACGTCTCCGTATATATTACCTTCTTGCACACCTATAACACCCAAAAATTCCTCAAGCAAGCGATGGCGATCCATTAAGCGTTTACCCATCTTTTTACCTTTAGGGGTAAGAATTAAACCACGGTACTTTTCATATACCAAATAGTTATCTTTATCCAATTTTTGAATCATTTTTGTAACGGATGAAGGGTGTACCTGAAGACCTTCTGCAATGTCAGATACGCGCGCGTAGCCTTTTTCGTCAATTAGCTTATAAATGCGCTCTAGATAATCTTCCATACTTGGCGTCGCCATGCGATTCCCTCCTATATCTGTATGCTTTTAAAGCCTACAGCACTCTATGTATGATAAACCATTTACCGCAAACAAAGCAAGTTTAATTCCCATATCATGACTGTACAATTCGTTGAATTTTCCATGACTGAGATACCCTAAATTCCACACAATAAACTAAACTTATAAAGAGGGTGATTTCAGTCGCAACGGAACTTCAAACCAGAATTCCAACCAGCACGCAGCTGTTTATTCCTGAGCTAGTTTATTTTGAACCTGATGCTTTAGAATACCCGAAAGGCCAACGAATTCATGCTTGGGCTACCGAGCAAAAACTGCCGATTCATATAACCAAATCACACAATCGAATTACCAATTTACCTGGGGAAACGGAGCTTGAAAAATACCGTATCGCCAAAAGAACGCTTGTTGTAGGGATCCGAAAAACCTTGAAATTCGAGCAATCCAAGCCTTCCGCTGAATATGCAATCCCTATAGCCACAGGCTGCATGGCTCACTGCCATTATTGTTATCTACAGACGACGCTTGGTGCCAAGCCTTATCTTAGGATCTATGTAAATACGGATGACATCATGGATGCTGCCCAAAAATATATCGATGAGCGTATTCCAGAAACAACCCGGTTTGAAGCAGCCTGTACATCCGATCCTGTAGGACTTGAGCATATCTCCGGCTCCTTGAAGGAGCTTATCGAATTTATGGCTGATCAAGATTATGGCCGCTTACGTTTTGTTACTAAATTTCACCATGTCGATCCCTTGCTGCAATTGAAACATAACGGGCATACGCGCATTCGGTTTAGCGTAAATGCCGATTATGTAATCCGCAATTTTGAGCCAGGTACTTCAAGCTTTTCAGAACGTATAGAAGCTGCAGGGCGAATCGCTAAGGCCGGATATCCCCTTGGCTTCATTATTGCTCCAATCATTTGGCATGAAGGCTGGCAGGACGGATATGCTCAGTTATTGACCAAACTGCAAGCTACCTTACCTAAGGACGCAACTACTGATCTAACTTTCGAATTGATTCAGCATCGCTTTACGAAAACAGCAAAGCGAGTAATCGAACAACGCTACCCCAAAACAAAATTAGAAATGGATGAAGCTAAGCGCAAATATAAATGGGGCAAATACGGTCAAGGAAAGTATGTATATCCCGATGAACAAGCCAATGCCCTGCGTACGTTTATTACTGAACAGATTTTCACGAAATTTCCACAAGCCAGCATTGATTATTTCACTTAAAATTTCAACCATTCAGGCGTGTGTTGATTGAAAAAGATCGTAATTCGCACCATCTGATCTGTATAAAGCAGGATAGAAATGATGATCATCAGCACACCCCCAATCTTCATGAGTACGGCTGAATATTGCAAAATCCATTTGGTGGAACCTAGAAAAAAGGTTAAAACAAAGAATGGAATTGCAAAGCCAAGCGAATAAGCCGAGATTAGGAAAAGCCATGTTCCTGGCTCTGTCGTCGATAAAGCAAGAATAGCTCCCAGCATTGGCCCTACACAAGGAGACCAGCCTGCCGCAAAACCCATTCCAATCAGTATAGAGCCTAGATAACCAGCTGGTTTCCATTTAAGCTGGAGCTTGCGCTCTTTCATCAACCACATCGGTTGGAAAATCCCCAACATTACCAAGCCCATAATAAAGATCAATATCGCAGCTATTTGGCGAATTAGATCTTTATTATCTTGAAATCTTTCTGCTAGTGCTCCAGCAGTCAATCCCATCAGCATAAAAATAATCGTAAATCCAAGAATGAAAAACAGCGCATGTACCATCGTGCTGTTGCGTACTTCTCGTGATTTACCACCACTTTTTAACTCACTTACGGATATTCCCGTTATGTAAGAAAGAAAAGAAGGATACAAGGGCAGACAGCATGGTGAAATAAAGGAAGCTAACCCTGCCCAAAATGCAAACCATACATTGACATCTGCCATTCTATCCCCTCCTTAAAAACTAAATGTCTATTTAACAATTGCACCATTCGGTAAATCTTCTGCAACTGTTGCTAAAGTAAGCTGATCCCCGTGGGAGGCTGCAAGGATCATCCCTTGTGACCATTCACCGCGGAGCTTCACTGGTTTAAGATTGGTCACACAAATTACTTTACGGCCTACCATTTGTTCTGGCGTATAGAATTTAGCAATACCCGATACTACCTGTCTTTGCTCTGTTCCTAAATCCAGTTGAAGCTTTAACAGTTTATCTGCATTTTTTAATGGTTCTGCCGCAAGAACTGTTGCCACACGAAGCTCTACTTTAAAGAAATCATCAATTGTAATTTCTTCCGCTTGAGCTGTTGGCTCAGTAACTATTGCCGTTGGTTTAGTATTTTCTGGCTTTGCTGCCGCTTCTGCCGTTACGGTACCTTTCATTGCTGTTGCTATGTAAGCAACCTCTTGCTCAACGTCCAGACGAGGAAAGATTGGATCCCCTTTATGCAGTTGAATTCCAGCAGGCAATGTGCCAAAAACAGCCGCACTCTCCCAGCTGGTTAGCTCACCAGCAACGATTCCAAGCTGCTGCCATATCTTCGCTGGAGCTTGGGTTAAAAACGGTTGAATTAGAATAGATACAATCCGCAGACTTTCAGCTAAATGGTACATGACGGATCCAAGCTCGTTCTTCCGCTGTTCATCTTTGGCAATATTCCAAGGCAACGTTTCATCAATATATTTATTAGCCCGGCCAATTAACTGCCAAATCGAGCTAAGTGCAACGGAAAATTCCATCCTTTCCATCGCTTCTTCTACTTTATTGACAGTAGTTTGAGCCTGATCGACCAAGCCTTGATCAAAAGCTGTTGCGTTAACAACATATGGCGAGAGAACACCAGCAAAATATTTATCATTCATTGCAACAAATCTATTCAACAAATTACCGAGATCATTCGCTAAATCAAAGTTAAGCCGTTCCACAAAACCTTCTGGCGTAAATGTACCATCTGCTCCAAAAGGAACTTCACGCAATAAGTAATATCTTAACGCATCAAGGCCATACCGATCAATCAACGTCACTGGATCGACAACATTACCCTTTGATTTGGACATTTTACCGTCCTTCATTAAGAGCCAGCCATGGGCAAATACTTTTTTCGGCAATGGCAAATTTAAGGCCATTAACATAATTGGCCAATAAATCGTATGGAATCGCACAATCTCCTTGCCAACTAAATGGACGTCTACCGGCCAAAATTTACGGTACAAGTCATCCTTATCTGAACCGTAACCAAGTGCCGTTATATAATTCGAAAGCGCGTCAATCCATACATAAATAACATGCTTGGGATCACCAATTACAGGAATTCCCCAGTCGAATGTCGTTCTCGATACTGCCAGATCCTCTAGACCTGGTTTAATAAAGTTGTTAATCATCTCATTACGCCGTGATTCCGGTTGAATAAAACCTGGATTCTCCTCGTAATAAGTAAGAAGCCTGTCTGCATATTTGCTCATTTTGAAAAAATAGCTTTCTTCCTTGACGAGTTCTACTGGATGACCACTATCTGGGCTTTTACCGCCAATAATAGCCCCCTGCTCATTTCGTTGAATGTCTGTTAACTGGGTTTCTGTATAATAGGTTTCATCCGGAATACTGTACCAGCCTTCATACTCACCTTTATAGATATCACCCTGCTTAAGTAATTGCTCAAAAATAGCCTGAACAATATTCTTATGTCGTGGTTCAGTTGTACGTATAAAATCATCATGCGATATATCTAATTTTTTCCATAATTCTTGAATTCCCGTTACAATTCCATCAACCAATATCTGTGGTGTTACCCCTGCTTCCGCAGCTTTGCGTTCAATTTTCTGGCCATGCTCATCTGTGCCTGTTAAAAAATAAGTTTCATAACCGCGAAGTCTCTTATACCGAGCCATGGCATCGCCAGCAACTGTTGTATAAGCATGTCCGATATGCAATTTGTCATTGGGGTAGTAAATAGGTGTTGTGATATAAAACGTTTTGTTATCTGCTGTCATTTCAGAAACCTCCTAGGTAAATGTCTTTAAAAAAACACAAAAAGCCCTCATCCTAATTGGGACGAGAGCTTGCAGCTCACGCGGTACCACCCACATTCCCCAGATTCTTACGAATACTGAGCTCAGTTGGTCTGCTTTATGGCAGACCCTCCTTTTAACGTCGGAACACGTCACTCCTTTACGTCAGCATAAGCCCAACGCTTGGAAGCAAATTCTCCAGGACCATGTTCTACAGCGCTCCCTAACCGGATTTCAGCAATCCCGGCTCTCTGTCGTAGGGTATAGCTATGTACTTATCCCTTCATTGAAACGAAACATTTAATTAATCAAAATATACGAATATCCATGACCAATGTCAAGTCTGAGACTTGGGGTGTTTACTTGGTGGAACCAAATCTACTCCACCCTTATGAAAGGGATGGCACTTACAGATGCGTTTAGTTGCTAACCACGTGCCTTTAATAGGTCCATGCACTTCAATGGCTTCAAGCGCATATTCAGAACAGGTTGGAAAGAATCTACAGCTTGGTGGAGTTAAGGGTGAGATAAATTTTCTGTAGAAATAAATAGGTGCCTTAACTAGCTTCTTCATCTTAATAGCTAATTCCCCAGTTTCAATAGTGATATCTTAATTGTTTTATTATATAATAATTTTCGGAAAATCTATAGTGAGGTGAAAACAATCAAAAAAATGGACCTCCTCATTTAGAGGAAGTCCACTGTATTTCTTCAATGTTCACTATTTTTTTAATTCGTTCTACTTCTTCCATTTGCACATAGCCTGCACTTTGGGTTAGAGCATTGGCTGAACCAGTCGCAGTTGCCAATCGAATGCATTCCTCAATTGACTTTAATTGACTGAATCCAACAACCATCCCTGCAACAAAAGCATCTCCGCACCCCACCGTGTTGACTATTTCCAACCGAGGAACAGTTGCCCGATATAACCTGCCTTGATAACCCGTGATCGATCCTTTTTCACCCAAAGATACCGTTACACAGGCTATCCCTTGGTTCATTAATGCGTGGATATTAGCAAAAAGCCCATCTTCGTCTGCAACTGACTGTCCTGTCAATTCAGCAATTTCTTTTTCATTCGGTTTGATGAAGAATGGTTTCGCTTGGATACTTGAACGCAGAGCTTCCCCACTCGTATCTAAAAAAACCTTCGTGCCATTATTTCTAGCAATTTCAATTAACTCTGCATAAGTTGATAGCGCTACTCCCCTTGGCAAGCTGCCGGAACATACCATCCAAGGCGTGCGTTTAGATTGAGCAGCAATTTTAGTTCGAAACTGCTCCAGCTCATCCACAGAAATTACCGGTCCCGATTCCAAAACCTCGGTTGAGCTGTAATCACTTTCGTCAATTATATTCAAGTTAATTCTCGACTCACCGCTCACGCGGATAAAATCATGCTTGATACCCTGTTTGTCCAATTCATCTTGAATAAAGCTGCCGTTATTGCCGCCAAGAAAGCCCATTGCATAAGGATCTGCTCCCAGCTCTAGCAGCGTTCGCGCAACATTAATCCCTTTTCCACCTGCTTCGGCAAACACCTCTGTTGCACGATGGGAAGCCCCAAGCTTGAATTGTTTAACATAATAGGTTTTATCTATGGCCGCATTCAGAGTAGTAGTGGTTATCAACTAAACACAATCCCTTCGTTAATAGGATTACCTGGCATCATTGGCTTTACCAACGGAGCCTAACATAATCATTTTGATAATAGCTGCTTCCTTAACTGCTTTTTTAGCAGGAATCATATATTTTCGCGGATCATTTTCATCTGGGTTTTGAGCAAATACAGCTTTAATCGCATCCGAGAAGACAATTCGGATTTCTGTGGCAATATTCATTTTGGCCATACCCAATGAAATCGCACGCTTAACCTTATCTTCCGGAATTCCTGAACCTCCATGAAGCACTAAGGGTACACTCACTAATGCAGCAATTCTCTGGATACGATCAAAATCAATTTGCGGTTCACCTTTATAGATACCATGGGCAGTCCCAATAGCCGGTGCCAATGTTGGCACACGTGTTAGCTCAATAAATTTAGCACAATCATCTGGATCAGCCATTAGCGCTTCATTCTCCGCTACAACGATTTCATCCTCTACTCCGCCTACTTTCCCAAGCTCAGCTTCTACATTCACTCCAGCAGCAAGGGCAATTTCTGTAACTTTAAGCGTCTGACGAACATTCTCCTCAAAGGTTTCATGAGAAGCATCAATCATAACCGAGGAATAGCCTGCACGTATGCATTGTACGATAATGTCAAAATCCGTGCAGTGATCCAGATGCAGTGCGACAGGAACACGCGAACGATTAGCAGCGGTTGTTGCCATGGCTGCAATATAGTCAGCGCCCAAATGCTTAACCGTTCCTACGGTTGACTGCAGGATAACCGGTGAATTCGTTTCTTCTGCTGCATCAATTACAGCCTGCAGCATTTCAAGTGTATGTACATTGAATGCTCCGATTCCATATCCATTTGCTCTAGCCGCTTGTAATAAATGAGTAGATGATACTAATGGCATAATAAAGTCCCCTTTATGATAATTGATTTTTGGCGTAGAGTGCGCCGCCAATGATTCCGGCGTCTTCTACTCTTTGTGCTATTGTAATGGAAAGCCCTTCCCAATAAAGCGGAAGTATCGATGCTTGTAATTGTCGTTTCATCGGACCTAGCAAGCGTTCACCCGCCATAGCAGCCCCGCCTCCGATTACAATTAGATCTGGACTATAGAAATTAATTGCATATGCTAAACCTTTTGCAAGATAAACTCCTGTATCCTCCATAACCTTAATGGCCAGAATATCACCTTGATCGTAAGCATTGGAAACATCTAATGCCGTAACCTTGTCGATCTGATCTCCAGGATACCAGAGCTTTAATAGACTATTGCCCCCTTGGATAATAGCGTCTTTGGCTTGGCGGACAATCCCATTCGCTGAAGCAATTGTTTCCAAACAACCAACCAATCCACATTTACAGGCATAAGTATTACCTGGCATAGTGATATGGCCTAATTCCCCGGCACGATTGCCGCTTCCATAATAAAGCTGGCCTTCGTTAACCATTGCTGATGCAATTCCAGTACCCAATGTCACACCAAGAACGTGCTTATAATTTCTCCCCGCCCCTGCTAATGCTTCACCATATACATAAAGCCTTACATCATTATTAATGTAAATTGGGATTG
Organism: Paenibacillus psychroresistens; assembly: GCF_009728935.1. Taxonomy (GTDB): domain Bacteria; phylum Bacillota; class Bacilli; order Paenibacillales; family NBRC-103111; genus Paenibacillus_AC; species Paenibacillus_AC psychroresistens. Next base: position 4,517,115 of record NZ_CP034235.1, read on the forward strand.
TTATCAGCTTCTCTAGCTCTGCAACAACCGGATAATTCTCCCAGCCCAAATTCACAGCGCTTACGGCAATCCCATTCGCATGATCTACGAAACCTGGGACACCCACTCCAACTGCTAGTATAGGCTCATCCGTTTGTTCAGCTAGATCAAGAATATGAGCAGCAATGGTTTGAATAACATGAGTTGAACCTTTGTCCGCTTCTGTCGCTACTTTTTTGAATAACAGACAGTTGCTCGCTTCATCTACTACGCCAAAAACAATATTAGTACCTCCAATATCTACTCCAATGTACCGAGCCATAACTCAACTCCTATATCATTCAGACAACTAATCCATAACATTTGAATCCGCGATATACAGTTCAATTTGCCGCTGCTTTAAATGAGCAACAAACTCATCATCCAATTTCTGATTGGTAATACAGGCGTGTAGACAATCTAAAGGCGCTATCCCAAAAAGCGAAGCCTTGCCTGCTTTAGTATGATCAAATACAGCATAGGTTTGTAAAGAACGTTGGATTAACATCTTAGCAATATCTGCCTCTAGCTCGGAAAATGTAGTAATTCCATGCTGTAAGGTAAAACCATCCACACCCAGAAACATTTTGCCAATATTCAAGCCTTCTACAGATTTCTCAGCTAACGGACCACAGAGCTCATAGCTGTTTCGACGCATCACACCACCCGTAAGCACAACTTGAACATCCGTTCCTTCCGATAATTCCATGGCAATGTTGACAGCATTAGTCACAACGGTTATTCGTTTATGCTGTTTAAGTGCTCTAGCAATTAGAAAGGTCGTTGTCCCTCCGCTGAGGCCAATAATGTCACCTTCCTCAACAAGGGAAGCAGCTTTTGCAGCTATCGCTTCCTTTTCTAGCCACAGAACATCCTTCTTTTCTTGAAATGGCACCTCTCGGCTATCCAAAAACCCTTCTAGCTGAGCACCTCCTAAGCTGCGAATGATCCCCGCTTCCTTGAGTTCATCTAGATCTCGGCGAGCCGTTGCTTCGGAAACTGCAAACTTTTCAATCATTTCTTGAATTGTAATTTTACCTTGGCGCTTGAGAACGTTCATTATCGCGTTCCGACGTTTCTCGCCTTTGGATAGCTCTACATTTTTCATCCTTGTTGCTCCTTATTAATTGCTTATAATGAAATTATAAATCATTAAAATGATTTTTTCAATCATTATTTGACTCTTGTGCTCAGATTGCTGGATTTAAAGAGCCGCTAGCACTTTAGATTCGCTTTCGCGGGGCCGCGACTGGATTTAAAGCGGCGCAGACGCTTTACATTCGCTTTCGCGGGGCCGCGACTGGATTTAAAGCGGCGCAGACGCTTTACATTCGCTTTCGCGGGGCCGCGACTGGATTTAAAGCGGCGCAGACGCTTTACATTCGCTTTCGCGGGGCCGCGACTGGATTTAAAGCGGCGCAGACGCTTTACATTCGCTTTCGCGGGGCCGCGACTGGATTTAAAGCGGCGCAGACGCTTTACATTCGCTTTCGCGGGGCCGCGACTGGATTTAAAGCGGCGCAGACGCTTTACATTCGCTTTCGCGGGGCCGCGACTGGATTTAAAGCGGCGTGGACGCTTTACATTCGCTTTCGCGGGGCCGCGACTGGATTTAAAGCGGCGTGGACGCTTTACATTCGCTTTCGCGGGGCCGCGACTGGATTTAAAGCGGCGCGGACGCTTTACATTCGCTTTCGCGGGTTTACATTCTCTTTCGCGGCGGCGCGGCTGGATTTAAAGCGGCGTGGACGCTTTACATTCTCTTTCGCGGCGGCGCGGCTGGATTTAAAGCGGCGCAGACGCTTTACATTCGCTTTCGCGGGGCCGCGGCTGGATTTAAAGCGGCGTGGACGCTTTACATTCTCTTTCGCGGCGGCGCGGCTGGATTTAAAGCGGCGTGGACGCTTTACATTCTCTTTCGCGGCGGCGCGGCTGGATTTAAAGCGGCGTGGACGCTTTACATTCTCTTTCGCGGCGGCGCGGCTGGATTTAAAGCGCCGCCCGCGCTTTAAATCCAGCCGCGCCGCCGCACTTAAAAAAGCATAGACCGCAAGGTCCATGCTTTTTTGATGCTTTTTCATTCAAGCCAAATCTAATTCACAATCGCATATTGGTCCATAGCCGCTTGAACACCATCTCCGCCAAGATCAGATAAGCCATGACGCTTAAGCACCGCTTCGAGAGCGCCCAATGTTAACAGCACATTTCGTTTACTGCAGCTGTAACCCATTGTGCCAATTCTCCATATCTTCCCTTTAAGCGGACCAAATGAGCTGGCAATTTCAATCCCGAATTGCTGTAATAACATGGAGCGGACAGATTCGCCATCTATCCCGTCGGGAATATTAATGCATGTCACTACGGGAAGCTTGCAGCTTGAATCTCCGAATAACGTTAATCCCATTGCTTCCAGTCCTGCCACTAAAGCACGCTCATGTTCCAAATGTCGATCAAATCTGGCTGGAAGCCCTTCCTCCAATACAATTCGCATACCTTCGCGCAAAGCATATAGCATAGATGTCATTTCCGTATGATGATTCAAGCGAGCTGGACTCCAATAATCCTGCAGCTGGCTTAAATCCAAGTAGTTACTCTGGATGCTTTTATGCCCCCCTATAGAAACTGGACTACCGCTAACTAGCAAGCCTCGCTCGACCTTTTTGCGTTGTTGGATCTTGCGCTCTGCGCGTTCATTGTAGGTAATTGGTGCCATCCCTGGTGGGATGGATAAGCATTTTTGGGTTCCGCCAATTACAGCATCGAGCATCCAGCTATCCACTTTGAGCGGAATTCCAGATAATGTGGCAACAGCATCCACGACCAATAAGATGTCCAACTCGCGACAGGCATTGCCTATTTCACGTAAAGGCTGCAAGCGTCCTGTCGATGTTTCGCCATGGACTATAGCTACAATAGCCGGCTTCTCGCGGTGAATCGCACGGATGATTTCTTCTGGATCGAAGACGCTGCCCCATTCTTTTTCCAGTGTAACAACTTCAGCCAAACAGCGCTCAGCAATTTCCTGCAGCAAATATCCGAAACGGCCAAATATAGGGATTAGCACCTTATCCCCATGCTCGATTAAACTCGTCAAGACCGCTTCAATTCCAGATCGCGAGGTGCCATCTACAGGATAAGTCCATTGATTATTAGTTTCAAAAATATCTCGCAGCATCTCCATTGATTCGTTCATCAGCCCAGTAAATTCGGGATCAAATTGACCGAGAATCGGATATGACATGGCACGAAGCACACGAGGATCTACTTCAACTGGACCTGGAGTCATAATTATTCTGGGTGAAGGGGATAAATCTTTATAGATTTTCATCTGTATTCTCCTCATAACCAAGTTGATATAACAGTTCTATTAAAACCAATATTCCAACAGCTAAATCCTCAGGGGATGTGTACTCCAAGGGCGAATGGCTAATTCCATCGCGACTAGGTACGAATAGCATCACTGTCGGACATAAAGCCTGAAAAATCTGTGAATCATGTCCAGCTCCGCTAATCATTCTCTGATAAGAAACACCTTGGGATTGGCAGATGTTTTCAAGACGAGCTGTCAAACTGACATCTAACTGGGTCGGCGTTTCATCCATCCACATCTGCACCGATAGGTTAAGCTGACGGGCAGCCGCAATTTCATGAAAACGACTAATCATTCCAATCGCAAACTGATTTAACAGCTTTTCATTGGTATGTCTAGTATCGACCGTAAAAATAACTCGACCTGGAATGACATTGCTAGCATTGGGAATAGCTTCAATAAAGCCCACAGTTGCTACGAGCTGATCATGATACCTCAGCGCTGATTTCTCAAGCTGTTTAATCATTTCCGCTACACCCGTCAAAGCATCTCTGCGCATGTGCATCGGAGTAGTTCCTGCATGACCCGCTTCCCCATCTACGATAAAAGTGTAGCGTTTTTGACCAACAATCGATTCCACCACACCTAATTTAACACCCTGTCTCTCCAGTACAACCCCTTGCTCGATATGAAGCTCAATGAAAGCAGCAAGATCTAAGCGGATGCAATCTTTTTGAGCTACTTGCCCAAATCCAGCTTGAAGCATCGCATCTTCGAAGCGAATGTCGTTTGCATCCTTAATTCCATCCACTTTACGGATATGATGATGTCCGGTAATATTACCAGATCCCCAAAAGGTCAATGGAAATCGACTGCCTTCTTCCTCGCATAATGCAACTACCTCAAGTGGTCTTTTTGGACTCCCATAGGTTTTATTCAAGAAATCCAAAGCAATAATACCCGCTATAATTCCATAAGCGCCGTCATATTTGCCCCCATTTTTCACCGTGTCGATATGTGAACCTGTCAGTATAGTTCGCGCATGAGGAATGGTTCCTTCCAAACGGCCGAATAAATTGCCTACCCGATCATCGTAAACCTGCAAACCGCACTCCGACATTTTCTCAGCTAATGCTTGCTGTGCTTGCCTCCATTCTGTTGTATAAAGCAATCGAGTGACACCGCCATTTGGCTGTCCACCAAATTTGCCTAACCAATTAATATAAGTCTCAGCTTCAAGTATGAGCTGATTATTGATTTCTGTTTTTCGCGCTTCTGTAAACACTAGATGCCCACCACCTTCATAAAAATTAAATCGTTTTATTCTTCAATTCTTTCCTAACCAAGCACCAGCTGCTGGCTCCTGAATACCATGACCTTGACCTAGCTGATAAACTAATTTACCTCTATTCCAGGTTTGAACCACACGACAATCCAATGTTTTACCGAGATAAGGACTGTGTTTGTGCTTATATAACAAATCTGTTTTCTGCAAAATATAACTCGCGTTCAAATCCACCATAACCAAATCTGCATCCGCCATTAAAGCAATTTCTCCCTTACGAGGATGAAGCCCAAATCGTTTGGCAGGCTCAAGCGAAAGCATTCTCGAGATTAAAGGCAATGGAATAGCCCGGCGATGATAGCCTTCATGCAGCATTAATTCCATACTGCTTTGTGCGCCAGATATCCCGCCCCATGCTTCGAAGAAGTTTGCATTATCCACGGATTTCATGCTGGTGGGACAGGGTGAATGGTCCGATGAAATCATGTCGATATGTCCATTGCGAACAAGCATCCATAGTGCATCCTGCTCCGCTTGTCCGCGCAAAGGCGGTGCGCATTTGGCAATCGCTCCCAAGCTTTCCATGTCTTCTGCTAATAAAGTTAAATAGTGAGGACAGGTCTCTAAAGTTACATCCAAACCAATTAACTTCGCTTGTTGAATCAAGGCCACAGCCTGCGGACTGCTAATATGAACAAAATGCAGCTTACAGCCCGTCTCCTCCGCATAAAATAAAGCACGATTAACAGCTTCCAATTCTGCCAGAATTGGCCGAGATTCAATAAAATCCTTAGCAGTAAGTCGTCCCTCTGTGATACTTTTGAGCGCCAATTGAGAAACAATCGGTTCACTTTCAGCATGCAAAGCCAAGATTCCACCTATTGCTGCGATTTTCCGCATCCCTTCATAAAGCGTTAAATCATCCACCTCACGAAAAATATCCTCGCCATCTCCACCTGGTGAAGACATGAAGGCTTTAAAGCCAACAATTCCACATTCAGCTAAAGTCTCCAGCTCATCCAAATTACCGATCTGTAAGCCACCCCAGAAAGCATAATCCACATAAGAATTGGATTCAGCTGCAGCAAGCTTTTGCTTGAAAGCAGCCGCATTAACCGTAGGTGGAACTCCATTCAAAGGCATATCCACATAGGTTGTACAGCCTCCTGCCGCTAAGGATGCTGATCCACTTGCAAACCCTTCCCAGCTCCCTAATCCAGGTTCGTTGAAATGAACGTGCACATCAACCATACCTGGGAGCACATATAAACCAGCAGCATCGATTTCTCTGCAATCTTCGCACTCTATGGATTCCGCTAAACTTACAATTTTGCCCTCGCTAACACCTATATCTAATAAACGAACCTCATCCTTAAGCACAACAAAACCTTGCCTGATTACTAAATCCAGCTTCTTTGTCATGAATAGCTCACCTCTAACTCCCTCTGTAAGTACTATAGCCGCCAGGTGCAACAAGTAAAGGAACATGATAAGCCATCTGCGAATTCTCAATATGAAAACGAACCGGTACCCGATCGAGAAACAGTGATTCTAGTTGAATGATAGGATCACTACGATAATAGGCACCTACAGCAAATAAAAGCTCATATTCACCTTCTAACAACAGATCACCTGCCAATAAGGGCGACTCCGTACGTCCATCTGAATTAGTTACAACACTCACGATTAATGCAGCTTCACCTAATTCTGAAAAGCGCCTTAATTCAATTAACATACCTGCTGCAGGTATTCCGCGTGATAAATCTAGCACATGAGTCGTTAATCTTCCGCCCATAACCATCACCTACTCTTTCAAATCATCACGTGTCATTGAAAATCCCTGAAACCCAAATGGCGGTCGGGCTTCCGTGAAAACCTTGCCTTCTGAGTCTTCAATTGTTTCAACGACTGTTTCCCAGGTTCGATTATTCGATTCGAATTTAACCTCTAGCAGCTGTGGAAAGCGACTTAGAATTCGCAAACCGATTTGATAGATTAAGAATTGAATTGAAGGTGTTTTATATTCATGGAATACCGTTTGGGCAATATCTCGGATCTGCTCTGCAGGTACATAGTCCGTAATCGTATCGGATATAGCATTCGTAATATCGTTGTAAATCCAATAAATATTCAGATAGATATAAAGTGGACGATTATAGGATTCTGGCAAGGTCGTATATTCATCACGAATAAAGCCATAAAAAGAGCTGCCGCTTACTTTAATCAGCTGCAAATCGGCAAGTCCACACAAATGAGTGCTAACTGTAGGTTCAGTCCCATCTTCAGTACGTGTAATCTCCATGCTGGCTGAGGTGTGATCATTATGAGAGCGGCGAAAAACCAAGCCACTATCCGTCCATTCATCTTTGCCAGGAACATAAACAGGATCAAAGGGCAAACGGTCACCCGTAATTGAAATCGATTCAATATGCGAATATTTAGCCATAAACCTTTGGCTGACAAAGGCTAGAAAACCTTCTATAGTCTCCCCCTTATACAAAGCCGCATGGAGCAGAATAAAATTTTTCATCGAATCTGTAGCTACAACAAGCGTATTATCCCCTTCCGTAAAAGAGCTTAATAGCTGCTTGCCATAGACAGCAAATTTCACTTTCAAGGCAAAAATAACATTATCATGCCCGATAAAATTCGATTCGGGAATCGGCTTAATACCAGCTAAACGCTTTGCATACGTCCGATAAACCAGCACATCATCTTTGCCATAAAAGAGTGTTCGTTCAGTAGTTTTCTTAGGCATCTTTCGATCAACCTCCGCCGGATTTATTCGATGATTAAGTCCTTTAAGCGAAATAACGTGATTTTACGAATTTCATTTAATGCCTTAGCTAGCTCCACTTCGGCAGTATGATGGATACGTTCACGCATCGAAGCTAAAATCGACTCCTTCGTCTGACCACGAACCGCCAGGATAAAAGGAAACTCAAATCGCTGCATATACGCATCATTACTTTCAGTAAATTCTGCAAACTCCTCCGAAGTAAGACGATCCAACCCCACACCCTGCTGCTCTTTCTGCGAAATCTCACTAATTTGCAGCTTAGTAGCTAAGTTAGGATGAGCTCGTATTAGCTGAATTTGCTGATCATACGAAGCTTCCAGCACATTTTGCAGCATAATCTGATGAAGCTGATCTATCGAAGAAAATGGACGGAATATCCATGCTTTCTCGGCAACCCAAGGTGAATGTTCGAATACCCAGCCTAATGCAACCTGCCACTCATTAAAATCGGATTCATTTAAGACTTCTAATTGAATAGTTGCCATCTTAATCCTCCTACCAATATCCCAAATGAACAGCTACAACCTCGGCTTCCACTTCCGGGAAGGGACCGATCACTTTAATCGCTTTATTACCGCGGGCAAATACATCCGTACAAGGTAAATCAAGTGTTGGGTTAACATCGCTGTCGCCAGTTAATTCTGCTAATTTCTTTTCGGAAATTCCATAAACGACTCGCCCTACATTCCCCCAATAAATCGCACCTGCGCACATCGCACAAGGCTCAACTGAGGTATACAACGTACACTCCCACAAGAAGCTTTTGCTAAACATATTGGATGCGGCCTCCATTAACGAGGTTTCTGCATGTCCTGTGCAGTTAGCGGTTGTAATTTCAATATTGCCTTGCTCCAAAACGATATTCCCTACAGCATCTACCAAAACAGCGCCAAAAGGCGTGTTGCCTGCTGATCTCGCTTGCTCAGATACCTCAATTGCTTTTCTTAAATAGTAGGTGTGATCGTTAGTAATCATTGTGATACCACCCCATTCCTAATTAGTTTTTCTACTGCACGTACAATTCCGCCATAACCTGTACAGCGGCATAGATTCCCACATAAGCCTTCTTCAACTGCTTGCCGATTCGGTTGGGGGTTATCTGACAGCAAAGCTTCGATCGAAATGATCATTCCAGGTGTACAATAGCCGCATTGGAATCCACCTTCATCTAGAAAAGCTTGTTGAATCGGATGTAATTCTTCGTCTGCCAGTCCCTCGATTGTTGTAATTTCTTTGCCTGAGCATTGGTAAGCCATGGTTAAGCATGCATTAACTGCTTGACCATCCACTAAAACCATACAAGCACCACAACGCCCCATTTCACACGCAACCTTGGTGCCTGTCAGCCCCAGATCCTCTCGCAATATATCCAACAACCGTTTAGTTGGAGCCATATTAATCGCAACGTTAGTTCCGTTCACCTTACCTTCCCAATGTGAAGATACTTGAAACTTAGCAGCAGCCATGACTAAATCACTCCTTCCGGTATATGAAAGTCCTCTTGAAGAAACTCGGGCTCGATGGGCAGCTTAGTAATTCGTTTACCTACCGCATTAAAAACGGCAGATGCTATTGCAGGTGCAAGGATAACCGTACCGATTTCACCAACGCCACGCGGGCCATACTTATCATCCTTAGGCAGCTCTTCAATTGCCTCGATCGTAAAGTTTCTAGAAATATCGCAGATAGTCGGAATTAGATAAGTGTCTAAATTCTTAGTTAGATACTGCCCTTTCTCCATTAAGGCATCCTCTGATAAGGTAAACCCCAAAGCCATGCTGCTTCCACCTTCAATTTGACCGATATAGCCTTGCGGATTCATCACAGGACCAGCGGCTATGGTGTGAAATTGATCGATTACCTTAACTCTGCCAGTCAGCAGATTCACTTCAACTTCAACAGCAACTCCAGCAAACGTATATAAAAAATGGCCTCCTACAATCTCATCCGGCGTTGTTGGATAATGAAATTCTGTTTCCAAACGAATAGGTTCAATTAGTATGGCTGCAATTTGGCTATAGGTTAATAAGGGCTGACCCGTATCTTTCAAAAGCTGATCTTTTAACCATACTCCGCGAGGTCCAGTCGTTAATTGCTCGACAGGTATATTAGTAAATTTAGAAACAGCGCCAAGCAGCTTAATCAGAAAAGGCGGCTTTAGTTTTTGGATAGCCATCCACATCATACTTGTAGAGCGAGATGCCGTACTTGAACCGCTTTGGGGAACATGATCCGTATCTCCAATAATCATCTGAATATCTGTTGCTGCACATTCGAATTGCTCCATTAACAGTAGTTCAAGTGTAGCTAATAACCCTTGGCCAAACTCTTCGAATCCAAAGGCGACTTCGATTTTTCCAGAGTTAGTTAAAGAAATTCGTCCACCGGAAGGATCCGGGATGCCATAGCCAAGTCCTGCTCCATGCATCGTAATTGCTGCGCCTATTCCGCGGCGTAACCAAGGAGCGGCTGAGCTTCCATTGCCATTCACCATTATTCCCAGCCGCTTAGTCCAAAGCGAAGAACGATGAATCGAGTCCCAGACCTGATAGGCACCTTGAGTCGGCACAATCCGTTGGCCCAGCGGACCTAAATCATCACTTTCACGTAGATTAATGCGCCTAAGAGTCCAAGGGTCTAATCCAGCTAGCTCTGCTAAACGATCCATCTGCCCTTCCAAGGCGAATATAGCCTGATTGCCGCCGAAACCACGAAATTCACCGGAAACCCCGTTATTAGTAAAAACCGAAACGCCTTCTATATCTACATTGGGCATAATATATAAACCCGTCACATGCTCAGTGGCAAAATTCAATACAGGTTCACCTAGCGTAGAATAGGCTCCTGTATCCGCCATAATCCTTACCTCATGAGCCATAATTCGCCCCTCGGCATCTACGCCTGTTTTCATTGTAATTTTCATCGGATGTCTTTTTAAGCCAGCACGTACCGATTCCCAACGAGAATTGTGCATTTTCACAGGTCTATCTAGCAACAAAGCAAGTATCGCTCCATATGGCTGGACATTTAATTCATCCTTGCCACCAAAAGAGCCTCCAATCGGACTGGATATAATACGGATTGCAGAAACAGGCATTGCCAGAATACGCGACAGCTGATATTGGTCCATATATCCATGCTGAGTTGCCGAATAAACGGTTAGATTTCCGTTGGACTCAGGAATGAACAAACCGCCTTCCATCTCCATATAAGTATGCATTTGTCTAGGAGTGTAATAAGTTTCTTCTGCAATAAAAGCACTATCAGCATAACCTTTCTCAACATCACCCCGCTTCTGATCCGTTCGATGCAGGACATTGCCATAGGGATGCAGCTTGATCTCTTTATTAGTTAATGCCGCTTCCGGAGTATCTAAGATAGTCAGTGGTTCGTAATCCACTTCTATTAAAGTTAGGGCATATTCGGCAATTTCTTCTGTATCCGCAGCAAGCGCAGCAATTGCATCCCCCATATAAAGCACTTTATCACTGCATAATACAGGCTGATCAGGAGTAACAATGCCAAAGCGATTCAATCCCGGAACATCTAGGTGAGTGATTATACGGTGGACACCTTTAACTTGAGCAGCTTTCTCTGTGCGAATATCAAGAATGAGGGCATGTGGATGAATACTTCGCAACACCTTGCCAATTAACATGTTCGGAGCGGTTAGGTCAGTTAAATATTTAAGCCTACCTGTGACTTTATCTGGACCATCCGGACGGATATGCCATCGTTTCGCGCTACTTTCGCGGTTCAGCTGCATGATAACCTCCCCTTTCCTTAGTCCGCATTTTATCGGAATGGAATCGTAATTTGTTGCCCGTTACCGACAGGTAAACACCTTCCATAGCTCTGCACTAATCAAATTTGCTGCTGTATTTCTGCGATATTGTGCAGAAGCAAAAGCATCTGAATAGGTTATAACTTGTTCGCGAATAGTATGCTGCAGCTTTTGTAGTAAAGCTGTCGAGTATCGATTGCCATTCATTAGATTCTCAGCATGTGTTAATCGCATTGCGGAAGCAGCTCCACCGCCAACTGCAAACCGAAAACCAACCAAATCTCGATTCGCCATAACTCGGCCTTGATAAGCAACGGTTATTAAGGAGGGAGTAAAAGCTTCTCTTCGTCCAACTTTATGATAGAAGGTTAGGCATTTGCCTGACATTTGTTTTTCAGCTTCATAAAATTTAGTGGCTGCTAACGGCAATCGAATCGAAATTAAAATACGTTTATCTGTTTCAACTCTTTCTTCCGTTCTTGCGATCAGCCATGAAGTAAGTGATTCCGTTATGCGGATATTGCCATCAAACCAAGTTAACTCTGCCCCAATCACTAATAAGGCAGGAATCGCATCTCCTACAACAGTAAGAATATTCCCACCCAAAGTAGCCATATTGCGAATGGATGGAGCGGCGATATCCTGAAGAGCTTGAATTAAATGCGGATATTCATCTCGTAGCAGCGCATTTTTTTTACAATTAAATAAAGTTACTCCTGCTCCTATTACAAAGTAATTCTCTTGCTGCTGAATTTGGTTCATCTCTGAAATGATAGCTAGGCTAATTAAATGCTGGGGCATTGCGGAAACACCTGATTCCCACTGCGTCCGCAGCCAGGTGCCTCCTGCAACTAATTGACTAGCGGATCCCCATGTTTGGAGTAACTGCCAAGCAGCTTCAACAGAATCCGGCTCCCATACTGAAGGTGCTTTCGCAACGAATTCTTCACTGACTGTCATGTTGATCGCCTCCTAGAATCTTTGCTCCCTGATGTAAGGCTCGCCAACGGCTTCCGGTTTTCCAGTTAATTTATTCCGATTACGCCAGCCCATGTACATAAGGACAAGGATGGTCAGAATATAAGGCAGCATTTTTAAAAAATAGGACGGAATATGGCTGCCAATGAGCTGGATCCGAAAACCCAATGTATCCAATGCCCCGAAGAAGTAAGCCACAGCTAAAGCTCGAATCGGATTCCATTTGGCAAAAATAACTAATGCAACAGCGATCCAGCCTCGTCCTGCTGTCATACCCTCGATCCAGCTAGGAGAATAAACGAGAATTAAATCGGCTCCCGCCAAACCTATCATCATCGAACCCACAACAACATAAATATATCGGCTTAAGAATACTCGAATCCCCATGACATCCGCAGTTCCTGGACTATCGCCAATAGCTCGCAGGTGAAGCCCCCATGAGGTTTTATTAATGAATAAATGCATTAGAATAACGAGAAGAATACTAAACCAAGTCAGCAAATCCAAATGGGCAAAAACTTTACCGATAATAGGAATAGGTTCTATCCATGCAAGATTAAGCTTCGGTACAGATACAGGCAGCGGAGTACCAGAAACAGATTTGCCCAGATAAGCGCTAAGTCCAGTCCCGAATAACGTAATCCCTAAACCGCTGACAACTTGGTTAGAACGCAAAGTAATACTAAGAAAAGCATGAATGAGACCCAATAAACCGCTGGCAGCAAAGGCAGCCAATATAGACAAAAGCACGCTTTCCGTATGAAGATAAGTGATACAAGTGGCTACAGCACCAATGAGCATCAAGCCCTCAGCACCCAGATTAATAATCCCCGCACGCTCACACATAATTCCACCTAGAGTCGCAAACAACAATGGTGTGCCCGAGGATATTGCAGCAGCCAATAGCTGAGTCATGAAATCCATTTTAGTATCCTCCTCCCCGAAACTTATGCTTTTTTATATTTCAAACGAAGCCGACTCATTTTTTCCCCGCCAATCAAGAAAAACAAAATAGCTCCTTGCAGCATAAGAGAGGTTGAAGATGGCAAACCAATCGTCTGGACACTAAAGCCGCCAACGATTAACCCGCCAAACAAAACAGATGAAATAATTAAGCCCATCGGGTTCAATTTTGCCAACCAAGCAACAATAATCGCTGTATATCCATATCCTGGTGAAATTCCATACATTAGTTTATGCGCCACACCTGAGACTTCACTCATACCCGCCAAGCCGGCAAGTCCACCACTAATCGCCATTACGATAAGTATATGCCTGTTAATGTGAATACCTGCATATTTAGCAGCCGTTGGGTTGGCTCCAATTAAGCGAAGCTCATAGCCCCATTTGGAATATTTAATAAAAAAAGCATAAAGCACGACAGCAACTAATCCAAAGATCAATCCAAGATGGAGACGAGTCCCTCCTAATGTTGCCATCTGTGCATAAGATTCAAATTCAGGTGTGCCTGGAAAATTAAATCCCTTCGGATCCTTCCAAGGACCAAACACAAAATAATTTAACAAAAGCAAAGCTACATAATTCAACATCAATGAGGTAATCAATTCATTAACTTGAAAATAGGCTCGTGGAACTGCAGTGAGTAAACCCCAAATGGCTCCTCCCACTATTCCAAAGATAACCATAAGCGGTATAACTAGAAATCCAGGCAATCCTGGAAAATAAATCGTCACTGCTGTTGCTGCTAAAGCCCCGGCAATAAATTGTCCTTCTGCACCAATGTTCCAAATCGCAATTCGATAGGCAATCGATACACCTAATCCACATAACAGCAAAGGAATGGCTTTAACAAGAGTTTCACTAATCCCATAGCCTGAGCCAAAAGCACCTTTAACCATTTTGAGATAAACCGTCAATGGATTCATGCCATTTAAACCAATAAACACGGCACAAAAGAGCAATGCCAGAAAAATCGAAAGAAAGGGAACCCACCAGGCGTTTTCTTTTTTAGTCGAATCAAGCTCCAAACGAATGGGAAACCGCCAGCGATTCGTAACAGACTCTTCACTCATACTGCGGCACCCCCATCATCCAAGACTCCTGCCATCCACATGCCAATCCGTTCTTTATTTGCAGCTTCACGGCTCATTTCACCGATGATTTTTCCATTGTAGATAACCAATACACGATCCGATAGCTGTAAAACCTCATCCAAATCCTCGGAAATTAGCAATACTGCGCCACCTTTATTGCGTAAATCATACAGTAGTTTATGCACTCCATCCGTTGCCCCTACATCTAAGCCCTGGGTTGGATGAACAGCTACCATAAGCTGCGGCTTCTGGTTGATCTCTCTGGCAAAAAGCAGCTTTTGCTGATTACCACCGGAAAGCTGGCGAGTAGGCGTATCTAAATCTGGTGTTTTTACATCAAACTGATCAACTAGCATCTGAGACCATATCCGATTCTTGCCTTTTCGCAAAAAGCCAAGCCATAGACGTTCCGAAGTCCGGTAGGTTTTAAATAATAAGTTATCTACAACTCCCAAGCTTCCAGCTAAACCACTCTTCATACGATTTTCTGGAATATGCGAAATCCCTAAATCAATTGCCATCCGCACAGAAGCTGATTTCATTTCCTTGCCATTATAGATTACAATCCCGCTGCCTCGAGGACGCAAGCCTGTAAGCACCTCAGCTAATTCCTTCTGGCCGTTGCCGGCAACCCCTGCAACCCCAACGATTTCACCGCGATTCACCGTCAGATGGATGCCATTTAACACCTGACTCCCATGGTCAGCCAAAGCTTCCAAATGCTTAACAACAAGTAAGGGTTCACCAGCAAGATTTTCTAAGATCGGCTTGGTATTGTTAATCTCATGCCCAATCATGATCCGCGCCAGCTCGCGCTCATTCGTAACTGCTTTGTCCAAGGTTTGAATCATTTTACCTTTGCGCATGACCGAGATCCGATCTGCAACCATCATTACTTCCATAAGCTTATGCGTTGTGATAATCACCGTTTTTCCAGCTTGCTTCATGTGCTCTAATGTAGTGAATAATTGCTCTGCCTCACCGGGGGTAAGCACCGAGGTTGGTTCATCGAGAATGATAATTTGTGCTCCACGGTATAAGGTCTTGATAATTTCGACGCGCTGCTGTTCACCAACCGATAGCTGCCAGATTGGGATATCGGTTGGAAATGCTAGACCAAAGCTTTGTGAAAGCAACTCAATTTCCAGCTGTTTATGCTTCATCCACGATTTTCCACGCCAGATGCTGCTTTTTTCACCGAGGATAATATTTTCCGTAGCCGTTAGAGTTGGAACCAATCTAAAATTCTGAAAAACCATGCCAATCCCTAATTCCATTGCATGCTTAGGCGAGCGGATTTTCACAGCATTCCCACGAATAATAATTTCTCCGCTATTCATCTTATATACTCCAGATAAAATACTCATCATCGTGCTTTTGCCTGCACCATTTTCACCCAACAGCGCATGAATTTCACCGACACGAGCTTTAAAATCTACTTGGTCATTCGCTATAACAGCGCCAAATCGTTTAACGATCTGCTGCATATCGACTGCAATATTTTCATTCATATAAATTTCCCCTTAGAGTTAATAAACTCCCTTTAGACAACAAACCTCTTGTAAGCACAAGAGATTTGTTGGTTTATAGGCTATAGGCTATGAATGAAGCATCTTATTTAGGAATCGTGCCTTCTACACCTTTGACGAACCAATTAGTGCTTAGAATATCAGCATCACTCAATACTTGGCCATCGGCTACTTTTACAGCTCCAGCAGCATCTGTGATTGGACCTTTGAAAACGTTCAGGTCCCCACTGATGATCTTCGCCTGTGCATCCTCAACTAGCTTTTTCACATCATCAGGTACTGATTTGCCAAGTGGTGCAATACCCACCATACCTTCCTTCATATCACCCATAAACTGCTCGTTCGTCCATGTTCCAGCAATTAAATCTTTGACAACCTTCGTATAATAAGGTCCCCAGTTCCAAGTCGGATTCGTTAAGTAAGCATCTGGTGCGTACCGCGTCATATCCGAATCATTGCCTCCAGCAAAAGCTTTTCGCTCAGCCGCTGCTTGCAGCGTTGCCGGCGAATCTTGATAAGCCATTAATACGTCAGCGCCTTTATCCAAAAGACTGATTGCTGCTTGTTTCTCTGTAGTTGGATCAAACCAGGTGTTGCTCCATACTACATTTACTTTAATCGCTGGATTCACACTCTGTGCTCCAAGCGTATAGGCGTTTATATTATAAATGACTTCTGGAATCGGAAAAGCTCCTACATAACCTAGCGAATTGTTCTTAGTCATCTTGCCTGCTACCATCCCTGCTAAGTAACTGCCTTGATAATTTCTGCCAAAATAGGTCCCCATATTAGGAGCTGTTTTATAGCCTGCAGTATGCATGAAAATTACTTTCGGGAAATTCTTCGCTACGTTTAATGTTGGATCCATATAGCCAAAGCTTGTTGTAAAAATCAAATCGTGATTCTGAGCCAGTTCTGTAATTATTCGTTCTGCATCCGCACTCTCTGGAACATTCTCAACCGTATCAGCTTTAATGCCTGTTTCTTTTTCCATGAATTTACGGCCTTCATCATGCTGGAACGTCCAGCCGCCATCTCCTGGAGGCCCAATGTAAACAAATGCCACGCGTGGTGCTTTAATTCCTGCTGCAGGAGCTACTGAAGCTTCTGGCTTAGCGCTCATAGTTGCATCATCCGACTTTTTAGAACAACCACTTAATACGACAAATACGGCCAGCAATAAAACGATCCCCATCAACGCTTTTTTCTTCATATGTTTCATACAGCTCCTCCTCTTTCTATTCTGAAACAGCACCATCGTCACCGTAATAAAGCACTCAGTGCTTTGGACTTAACCAAACTATAAAATAGAGTGAGCATTGTGTCAATTTATTTAACATATAAATATGTTATTTCTCCAATTTCAGTGAAAATTTTGCACAAAACAACGTATTCCTCTAATTTAATGTTATATAACATAACATATACATAATTAAAAGGAGTATAGCTGATAATCCAACTACACTCCTTTTGACATTACAATTGCTTTTGCACAGACTTAATCTTTTCAAGATCCTCTAAAGTATCTGCATCCAAAAAACGATAACCTAACGACTCATCCACCACTATTCCATAGTAATCAGTTGATAAGAGAATCGAGCGCGCCCCTTCATCACCTCCAAGTATTGCAAGTCTCGGAAATAAGCTCCGATTCCATAGTATAGGTGGTTTCTTACGCCCAGCATCTCCACTCGCAATATAATCAACAGCTGGATTTTTGTAAAATTCACCAATAAGTTTGTTAATCATTTCAGAGGTGATAAAAGGCTGGTCTGCGAGCATGACAACAATCGCATCCGCTTTAAGCAATTTCGCCGTCCCTAACCCAAACCGCAAGGAATAAGAGATCCCAAAATCTGCTTCCTCGCAAATCAGCACCTGCGATCTTTTCAATAAACTCTCCTCTTCGTATTCAGCGGGAAGCCACTCCAAGTTATCTGAAGCTCGCGCTACAATAATAATGTGATAGAGCTCTGAGAGAAAAGCCGCCTTAAGGGCTTTAGATCCAAGCCTCTCTTCGTTCGAGAGCTTGATTGATAATTTGGGCTGCCCCATCCGACTGCTTTTTCCCGCGGCTAGGTAAATTCCAACCACCTTTTGCTTCATAGGAATCACCTTTGTCTAAGACATTCACTCTCATACCCAAACTCCTCACACGAATCAATTCAGCCAGAATACTAATCGCTATTTCCTCCGGACCATCCGCACCAATTTTCATCCCAATTGGCGCATGAAACCGCTCAGGTGCTTCAATACCTTTTAAAAGCAGCTCACAGCGGGTCTGCGATCCCATTATACCCGCGTATTTAACATCACACTGCGCCACCCCATGCAAAAATTCGCTATCCCAACGCAAATGGTGACTCATTACAATTACATAGTCCTTATCATCCAAGCGCAATTGCTGCAATATCTTCTGCGGAAAACCAATGACAAACTCTGCCGCGTTGCCATATCGTTCCTTTGCACACAACAACGGCCGCCAATCCGCAATAACGATTCGAAAGCCAGATCTCCTTCCAAGCTCTGCAATCGGAATAGAATCATGGCCTGCACCAAAAATGATCAAACGAGGCTTGGGAGTATAAGTCTGCGCAAACAGCTTTGCTGACCCATCCATCCCAGGCACACTTATGGTTTCAGCTAAGCTTTCTGCAAATGGCACCAGCTTATATTTCACATGAACTCCATCGGGATCAATTAAGCGAATAAAATGAACCCCTATATTCTGATCCAGCTTTCGTTTTACCTCCAGCATAAACTCAAGCAGAACACCCGAAACAGGCTCTAATAACACCTGCAGCTTACCTCCACAACCAATAACCTCTCCCCACGAAAGATCATCTTTATCCGACATGTCATATTCGACTAATTGCGGTTTATCAGCTAATAGAATTAAAGAAACCCGTTCCTGCAAATCAAGCTCCAAACACCCCGGGCTTATACAGCCAATGGATAGACCCTCTTCCAGCATGAGCATCGTTGCACCTACCTTGCGGTAAGCATGCCCTTGAACTGAAACGGTGGTAGCGAGAACCGAGCGCTGCGGATTACGAGTAATTTCTGTGACTATGTTGAATATGTCCATATTCATCCCACCTCGTCTTTAAAGTCGGGTTAATAATTGTTTGATGGAACGATCCGCTTCTTTCAAGACAAGTGTGCGATCTATCGTCCTAACCATCTTATGCTCCATCACAATTTTGCCATCAATGATTACTGTATTAACATCACCACGTGTTGCTGAATAAACAATTCTCGAGAATAAATCTACATCATAGGATGGAAATGTATGAAAATCATCCAGATCCAATAATTGAAGGTCCGCGAGCTTCCCTACTTCAATACTCCCGATGTCTTTCTCCAATCCAAGTACCTCCGCCCCGCCCATTGTAGCCATCCGCAGCACCGTTCTTGCATCCATCACAGTAGGTCCATGATGTACCTTCTGAATCAAAGCAGTTAAGCGCATTTCTTGAAACATATCCAAATTATTATTGCACGGAGCACCATCAGCTCCAATTCCCACATGAATGCCTTGAGCCAATAAATCCGGAATTTCAGCAATTCCCGAAGCAAGCTTTAAATTTGACCCCGGACAATGAGTCACCTTCACTCCACGATCGCGGATAATCCGTTTCTCCTCATCATTCAACCAAACACAATGCGCTAGCACTAAATTCGGTCCTGCCAATCCAATATGATCCAAATAGACAATATTACGCATCCCGCGTTCGTTTTCAACCATTTCAATCTCGCCGCGATTTTCCGATGCATGGGTATGGACTTTAACGTTATAATGAGCAGATAAATCCCTTACACCAATTAACAATTCCTCAGTACAGGAGACCACAAACCGTGGACTAAATGCATATTGTATGCGCCCGTGATCGAAACCGTGCCATTTTTCCAAGAGATCGACACTTTCTTGTAAGGACTCAGCCGTTTTCTCCATTAAAGCTGGCGGAACTTCATCGCCATGATCCATCATTACTTTACCTGATATAGCACGAATTCCACTTTGCGAAACGGCTTCGAATGCTGAATTTGTATGATTGACCGTTTCCATATCGAGTATAGTTGTAGTTCCGCTGCGGATCAGCTCCCCTATCCCGAGCAATGCTGAATAAAAAACAGAATCTTCGTTGTGAGCAGCTTCCAATGGCCAAATCCTTTGCTTTAACCAATCAATTAGCTCCAAATCATCTGCCCTTCCGCGAAATAAAGTTTGGCATAAATGAATATGCGTTTGCACAAAACCAGGAAGCAACACTTTTCCATTTGCATTTATGACTTTATCTGCTGTTTCTTGAAGAGATTGTCCCATTTTAACAATTCGACGATTTTCGATGAGAACATCTCCGTTGAACACATCATTCGCTGCATTCATAGTAACCACACAAGCTTGCTTGATTAATATTTTGGCCACTTCGCACGCTCCTTGTATTCAATTAGAGTCAACAAGCTACAAATGTCATGTTACATAACATTTAATTGCAAAACTAAAAAATAATCAAACTTTTATGTCATGTATTATAACACAAAAAAATGAGTTCAGTAAAAGGGAACCTAAACTAGAGTATGTCGTCCAATGAATGAAGAGGTGAAAATGGTGGATTTTAGTTATTTAGGAGCAATCACAGAAGGTTTGAACAAAGATCAGGTTTTAACCGATTTAATGTCAGAGCACGGAAAGGACGTTTGGAAGTATGCGCTTTTTTTAACCTTGAACCCGAATTCAGCTGATGACATCATGCAAGAGGTATTTCTTAAAGTATATGAGAAAATGTACAGTTTTCGTGGACAAGCCTCTGTAAAAACCTGGTTGTTCACAATTACCCGCAATGTAGTTAGGGATCAGTGGAAATCTGCCTGGAGCCGTAAAATTATTCTGTTGGGCACACGTCGTTCTCAAGAGATTTTACCTTCTGCAGAACAAGAGGTTATGAGCCAGCTTCAAGAGCAGAATATTTGGCGGCATGTACTGAAGCTGCCCACCAAGCATAGGGAAATACTTTTGCTGCAAATCCATCATGAGCTCACCTTAGCTGAGATAGCTGCAATTCTCCATATTTCCGAAGGAACAGTAAAATCAAGACTACACCGCGCTCGAGCCCAAATGAATAAACGAATTCAAGAAGGAGAGTCATTAGAATGAATATGGAATGGGAAAACGAGTTAAAACAGGATATCCCCAATCTCGAAAAAAGAATGGCAGCCAATACTCAGCAAGTCCAAACTGCCATTCAAGGATTGAAAAACAATAAAAGAAACAGTCGCCCTTGGCTTTTTAGCGGCGCTGCGGTCGCGGTCGCAATAGCTTTCAGTGTATTCGCCATGCAGACAAATCCCTGGAGCTCAGATACACCGCCTACTACGCAGGCTTTGTACCAAACACCTTCTGAATTGAATGGAACAATTAAAACTTCTTATACAGATCAAGGAGAATTTCGACGAGATTATGGCAAGTTAATCAACCAACAGTTTCCTAAGCTTTCTATAACATTAAGCACTCCACGTACTCCAGCCTTGAAAGAAAGCTATAGAGAATCCTATGACATCATGTTAAAAGAGCAAAATCCTGATTTAATTACCATCAGTTCTGATTATGAGTATAAGCGATTGGTCAGCGCAGGGAAGCTTCTGAATCTAGATAAATATATTAACCGCGATCATTTGAATCTAGGCGAAATATTACCTTCTTCCATTCAAGCTCTGAAGGATAGAGGAAAAGGCTCCATATATGGACTTGCCCCTACCTTTAACAGTCGCTCCCTACTCTATAACAAAACATTATTTGATCAATATCATATTCCTTATCCAACAGATCAGATGAGCTGGGATGAGATCCTTGATTTAGCTAAACAATTTCCTACAGCCAATAAAGAGAAAGATCGAATTTATGGCTTTCATGAAATGTATATGTCAAGTAACTCCCCGGTATATCTAATCAATATGATTGCCAATACGAATGGTTTGAAGTTCATGAATGCTGAAGCAACCCAAGTCACCATGGATGGCAAAGAGTGGAATCATGTATTCCACCTTGCATTGGAAGGTTATCAGTCCGGGCTCTTCCACAAACCAGCAACAATTATTCTAAAAGATAATCAAATAATGCCACACAATCTAAAAGCAATGGATTTATTCACATCAGGAAAAGCGGCTATGACTTTGGATTCAACTGAATATTATATCCGCAAAAGTACACAAGCTCTTGGTTTTAAAGTTGGGATTGTTACTCCTCCCACTTCTAAGGAAGTGCCAAACACGAATACTTTCTTCAGTAATGGCCAAATCTTTGCCATCCCTGCAAAGGCAGCCAATCCAGATGCCGCCTGGGAAGTGATCAAATATGTCAATAGCGAAGCCGTTGCAAAAATTAAAACACAAATGAATTCCGGATTAACCACTCATTTAAGTGTACTTCATAGCCTGAAATATGAGGGAATAGATGCTTTCTATAAAATGAAGAACGTCACCAGTTCATTATACGATTTTCCCGTGCTCCCAAAAAATGATTTCACTCGGTACTTTGATGCCATTATCGAGGATGAAATAGCAAAAGTAATGAGCGGCAAACAAACCATTGAAGAAGCACAAGCAAATATTCAAAAACGCGAACAAAGCAATATGAATAAATCCAATGCTGAGTAATTGAGATTAAAAAGGTGCAAGTATCCGCGATTTCTATAATTAAAAATGCTGCTCTGGCTGTAAATAGCCCGGAGCAGCATTTTTATCATAACTCAATTCGTATCGAAGCCATTCCTTGTTGAATTGTAATAAGCATATCTTCGCAGCGCTGCAAGTAGCTTCCAATCTTGAAGATCTCTAAATCCACAACACTAGCTTGAGCTACCTCTTTCAGTTTCACACCAGCTACTGTTCCTAAACCCCTAAATAATAGGGTAACTGGATATTCTCCCGTTATTTCAATAGAAGCCTCTAATGCTAGAGATTTTTTCACAACAGACAATGAAATTGAATTGCCAAGATCATCCGCAAAATGATAATCCGCCTCTGAAGTCACATAAACCAGCAAGGTTAGCTGATCATATCCATTTACCTGACTGCCAACATCACTCGAGAGCTCGTAAGTATGATTGAGATTCAGTGGGATCACGCTGTTTTCTTTAATAAAAACGGGAATTTGGCTAATATCCGCCGATGCCGTGATCAATCTGCCCCCTGCTATCACCTCAGAATTGAACAGATTTAACCAGCTGCCAGCAGGTAAATATACTTCCGTTTTAGTCGCACCCTCTTCAGCAATAGGCACGACCAATAAATGCTGGCCAAACATATACTGATTGGTAAGTTCAAGACATAATGGGTCATGAGGAAATGCGAGCAGCATGGCTTGCATCAAAGGATATCCTGTATTAGCACTCAACTGAGCTTGTTCATAAATATAGGGCAATAGGTTCATCCGCAAATCTGCATATTGCTTATAAATTTCCAAGACTGCAGGCACACCTGAACGTTCTGCAATATTCCAAGGTGTGCGATCCAGATTGAATTCGCCTATACTTTCCGCATGATATTGCATAACCGGACAGAACGCTGCCATCTGAACAGATCGAATGAATAATTCAGCAGTAGGAATCTCACCAGAGAAGCCACCTAAATCCCAGCCCCAGAAAGAAATTCCTGATAACCCGCTATTCAAACCAGCCATGATACTTGAACGGAATGCATCAAAGGTTGATTTCTCATCCCCCGCCCAATGAAGCGGCATGTTTTGTGACCCTGTATAGCCAGCACGACTGAAGGTTATCCCCCCACCCTCTACATGTTGGTTTGTATAATCATAGAAAGCTTTAATGTAAGAGTTCGGATACTCGTTACGCATTTCTGCGCCTTTGCGGCCATCATGAAATTGTACATCAGAGCCGTAGATACATTCGCCACCATCTGTTTTAAAGCCGTCTATCTTCATTTCATCCAACAGATATTGGCGCTTACTGAACCACCAGGCCGCACTAGCCGGATTAGTAAAATCAGGCACCATACTATTGCGAAACCACTCATAGGACGGAATACGATAAGGTGAACCATCCGTATTGCGGACTCCATATCCCTTTTCGATCATAACCTTCTCGTCTTCGTCTCGCTGCAAATGCGCAATACCATCCATGAATTTCATCACGGGAGCCTGCCACATTAATAGCTTAATCCCTTGATCATGAATACGCTCGACCAATTTCTTTGGATTAGGCCATCTCCCCCATTCCGGAAATGTAAAATCATCATAAGAGAACCTTTCTTCACCTGGTTTTCCTACATACTGAGCATCATTAAAAATATAAAAGGTCGATTCATCGCTCCATTGCTCAATCACCATGACCGTTGCAGGAATTCCATGCTTCTTCGTCTGCGCAAGCTGCCAATCCACTTCTTTTTCGCTATCCCAATTGTTGCTCGACATCCAGGGTCCAAATGCCCATTTAGGAGGAAGCTTGGGCTTACCAGATATAGAGGTAAATTTTGCAACAAGCTCTTTAGGTTCCCCAGTAAACAGAAACCAGCTCAAGGATTGCTGCTTATCATGGATATCAGCTTCTATCTGCAATAAATCCGTTTGTACAGTCCCAAACTTGAATACGGAATACAAGGAGCTTTGGAGAAATAAGCCATACCCATTTGTACTAAGCACGAATGGTACGGGAATATAGGTTTTGAAGCCTTGATCTTTATATTGGTTAAAAACATAGTTATCCACTTCACAGCCACGAAATTCCATACGAGCAAATCGTTCGCCCATCCCATATAATCGTTCTTCATCCACTAGCTTAAAGTTCAAATGCAGCTTATACACTCTGCCGCTCTGATCCACTAGCATCTGCAGCAAAGGCAATTGCTCTGTTGGATAGGTCGATGAGATATCCTCGCCTTCATCATTGATTACATGTAGTGATAACGATGCTCCGGCAACACGAACATCAACATTGCCAATGGAGTAGCAGCCATCCACTTCTGCGTTTTCAAAACTCTTAAGCGCCACTTGATCAACTAACGCGAACTGGCAGTTAACTAGCCCATCCACATTCTCTCCTATAGTCAAAACAGATTTATACCCGCCTTGGAGTGGTGAGTCCAAATAGACAGCAACCTGACGATCTGCTTTTGCAACGTACACAACCTTATCAATATCCAACCATCTTAAAACCTCAAACTTAAACCATTCTGAGTCATAAGCTTGGTTGTCTTGGATCACAGCAAATCGGTACTGAACCTCTGAAAAATCATCAAATGGCACCAAAACAGCTTCCCAGAATTGTTCACCCTCCGGAGTTTGCACGGCTTCCATTAAGAATAGTTGCGCTTCTGCATGATTTACTATTACCTCCAAATTAACCGGAACTGCCACATCAAATGGTTCTACAAACGTTCGAATTGTCACTTTCTCGCCCTGAGTTACCAAACGCGGTGAACGTTCATTATTAGCAAAAATATAAGGACTCTCACTGCCAAGTGGATCATGATTAAAATGAATCCCTTGAGCATTGGATAGCCCAGCCACTTTCTGTGCCAAATGATTGGCAGCTAATGTGATTAGAACTGAATCACTCGTACTCCCTTCAGTTGCCTTATCCAAAAATTGCTTAGCTCGTACAAGCTGCCCACTTTCACTGTAAAACCAGGACATCAATGCCGCTGCATCATCCTTGATATCCGCTTCCTGCAAATAACTGATCGCGTCGAGCATCGCTAAATCCCCTGCACTCACCAGTCCAAAAGGTACTGCCGCTGCAATAATATCCTCCCAAACCTCTTCAGAGCCCTGACGGCTAATGAAATGATTCCCCCGCATGAAAGCTGCAAATGTCAGCTCACGAATTTCTTTACAAATTCTCTGCGCACTTTCTGAGCGATGTAAATTACTAATGGAACGTAATGCTCCGTAATAAATAGCTAAATTGCTTAAGAATAAGCCTGTTTCCCCTTCACGCAGCCAGTGCTGATCCGGCTTATTCCAGCTTCGTTCGATCAAATCGATATACGTAGCAATTCGCTCATTAGATGCCTCAATAATCGCTTTGTCCCCATTTTGATTGGCATATTCCCCAGCAGCCCAAAGCCAGTAGGCAGAGTCCAATGCATTAGCCTCCGACGCCTTCAACCTGAAAACCATGCGTTCCAATATTGCCTGTGACTCTTGCTTTCTATCCCGTTTAACTGCATCAAAGCACAAAAAAGCTTCCTCTCTAAATGAAAGGTCTATTGGTTGGTTAGTGAAATCCATCATTATTCAATACCTCCTAGATGATCAATAAAAATCTCCCTCTACCCTTGTAATCAAAGGTAAAGGGAGGATATTACATAGACACTATTTATTTCGTTTTAGCCCATTCATCCAATTGCTTTTGTTTTTCAGCGATAATTTTGTCCAAACCAGCCGTTTTAAGCTTGGCAAGATATTTCGGAATGAATTCCTCAGGATCTACGGAGCCGCTTACAATCACATTTTTAAATTCTTTTTCCACATTACTTGCAGCCGCAATTTCATTCTTTACTGGTTCTGCATTAAAGGTAAAACCTAAAGCTCTTGATTTTTCTGCACTTTTGTTGTAATCAATATAAGCTTGCCATTTGTTAGGATCTTCATTTGCCCAAACATGAATCAATGGCAAGTTTCCGATCATCCAGTTCTTTCCGTTTGGATACCCAGTTGTAGCGGAATCAAGCCCAGTTGGATAATCGATGATCTCACCCGACTTCACAACATAATGCTTGCCCTCGATACCATTAACAATCAAGTTCATAAGGTTTTTATCATTGTAGAGCAAATTCATGAACATCATAGCTCTTTCCGGATTCTTCGAAGTACGGGATACAGCGATTAAGGCGCTCGTCGCATCTGTAGTCGATGTAAATGGTGTTGCTAACTGTACTTCGACTAGCTCAGTAGCTTGTGACCGACTGTTCTCAAGAGCAGAACCTGGCTTATATGAGCCCGTCGTTGCAAAGGCTTTTCCTGCCCCTAGTGCCTTACCAAGATCTTGTAAGGTTGCTGCATCTTTATTGACATAACCAAGCTTCATCCATTTGTTCATCAGTTTCGCATATTCCATATACTTAGGATCTTCAATTTTATTAATGACTTTAAGTCCTTCACCAGTACGCAGCAATTCCCCAGGTCCATCACCTAAGATATCATAATAGCCATAATCTAGAATACTGGCTGATGGGGAAGAACCTCCGTTATTATAGAACGGTGTCATACCCTTTTCGTTATCTTTAACAATTTTGAACAGGGGCTCCATATCTGCTAGATCTTTGATTTTAGTAAGATCAAATTTATATTTGTCAACGATGTCCTTGCGCAGTGTAAGACCTTTATCTGCTGCAAATTCTTTGTTAGCAACCATAGCGTATAATTTGCCATTCACTTTCGCTGCACTCACAACTGCAGGATCAATCGTTTTAAGGAAATCTTGCCCATATTGATTGACTAGGTCATCAATAGCTAAATAGTTCCCTTTACCAACATCTTTCGTATAACCGAACCATCCTGCCGAGAAGATAAGGTCAAATGCTTGGCTGGATGCAAACATTAAGTTTGTTTTATCTCCCCATGCGCTCCAATCGATCCCTTGAATTTCAAGCGTTGCATTTATTTTTTCAGTTAAAATTTTATTGACCTCAGCCATTACAAGATCCTGATCTTTGGGATTAGTTCCAGGCATAACCAAGACAATTTTATAAGGATCAAGCTTTGCTGTGGTTGGAGCAGGAGCCTCAGTCGCTTTAGCTGGTTCAACAGTTGGAGCAATAGTACTGTCTACTGATACACTACTAGGCTCCACTTTATCATTTGCCTTGCTGCACCCTGCTGCTACTAAGGAAATCATTATCAGCATTAACAGCAACATCTGAATACGTCTTCTTGCATTTTTCATTGAAAACCCTCCTATGATATGAATATCTATGCCAACTAGAATATGAATTCTAGGTTTAGCCTTTAATAGCACCAATCGTCAAGCCTTGTATAAGAAATCTTTGAAAGAATGGATAAGCGATTATGATTGGACCCAAACCAATCATTGCCATCGCCATACGAACTGTTTCAGTGGGGATATCCGCTAACAGACGAGTCTGGCTTGTATTTCCAGGACTATTAAGTATGACTTGGATATCGACTAAAATCTTATTCAATAAATATTGGAGGCTAAATAATCTTGTTTCCGATATAAAGATCAAGCTGTTCCACCAGTCATTCCAATAGGCTAATGTATTGAATAATCCTATGGTAGCCAAAACTGGCAAGGAAAGACGTAGAATGATTTGAGCATAGATTCGCGTCTCACCTGCTCCATCGATTTGTGCGGACTCAATCAATCCTGGAGGAAT
The DNA here is from genome assembly GCF_009728935.1 of Paenibacillus psychroresistens. Taxonomy (GTDB): domain Bacteria; phylum Bacillota; class Bacilli; order Paenibacillales; family NBRC-103111; genus Paenibacillus_AC; species Paenibacillus_AC psychroresistens. The sequence goes on from NZ_CP034235.1 coordinate 4,545,230, forward strand.
TGTTGTTGTAAAGAAGGTTCGCATGATTAAAACATAAAGTGCATTGACCAACAAATTGGGTACAATTAAAGCAAATATTGTATCCGTAATCCCCAAATATTTCGAGTAAACCAAATACCAAGGAACAGTTCCACCATTAAAGAGCAATGTGAAGAAAACATAAAATGTCAACCATTTCCGAAATGGAAAGTCACTTCGCGATATTGGATAAGCAAACAAAGATGTAAACAGGAGACTAAGTGTGGTACCCACAACAGTTACGAGTATCGTGACTCCATAAGCATTCAGAATCGTACTAGAATCATGAAATAAATATGTGTATGCAGCAAAATTAATTTTTTCAGGAAAAAAAGAATAGCCATTTAATGTCAATGTTTTTTCGTCGGTAATAGATACCACAAAGATAAGAACAAGTGGAAATATGGTTATAGCAGAGAATATGATAAACATAAGATGAGTGAACCATTGGCCTTTTAATTTCAAAGTTTTCATTGTTATTTTCTCCTCAGCCAAACTAGAATAAGGAATTTTCCTTACTAAATCTGCTAACCACATAATTTGCGGTAAGTACTAGAATGAAACCTATTATCGACTGATACAGCCCAGCTGCCGACGCCATACCAATATCCCCCATTTGAAGTAGAGCCCGGTAAACATAGGTATCTAACACATTTGTTGTCGACATAATTGCCCCAGATTGTAAAGTCACTTGAAAGAAAAGACCAACATCTGCAAAGAAAATTCTTCCAACCTGTAATAATGTCATAATTATGATGATCGGTGCAATTAATGGAATCGTAATAGTACGGATCATTTGCCACTTTCCTGCTCCATCCAGCTTAGCAGCCTCGTAGTATTCTTGGTCTATGCCTACAATTGCCGCCAAATAAACAATGCTATAATAGCCAACATTTTTCCATGTATTTACAATTGGCAATATATAGGGCCAGTACTTCGATTCACTATACCAAGAAATGCTATCAAGCCCGAGTGGTTCGATAATCCACTTATTTATAAACCCATATTCTATACTGAGGAAGCTATATCCAACATAACCTACAATAACCCACGACAGTAAATAGGGCAGTAAAATAATACTTTGATATAACTTGGCTAAAATTTTGCGTCGGATCTCATTTAGTAATATGGCGATTCCGACAGCAAATACCAGGTTAAGCACGATAAATGACAAGTTATACAATAAAGTATTTCGAGTGATTATGAATGCATCTTCTGTACTAAATAAGAACTCAAAGTTTTTTAATCCAACCCAATCACTGGCCCATATCCCCTTCATAAAATCTACATTCTTAAAGGCGATTATGATCCCAACCATGGGTAAGTAACTATTGATAAGAAAATATACAAAGCCTGGCAATGTCATAATCAAAAGCACTTTATATTTTTTAATCAACATCCAGAGAGACTTCTTACGCACAACGATGGAATTCGAGTTTATAACGGTTTTTGCGGGTATCAAGTTACATCCCCCCTTTTCTATTTGTCTGCTTGCTGTACTTAGATCATAACCGTTATCAAATCAACGGACTACACATCTAATGACATACGCTATACGTATTGTGACATTCAAAATATAAAAAAAGCCGGAGAAGATCCCGACTTTTAAGAAGTAAATATTTTAGTTTCGCTTTGAAGGCAGCTCTTTATAAAATTGCTTGCGATAATCCTGTGGATTCATTCCGTAATATTTACGAAACATTTTGGAGAAGTGAGAAAAGTTTGTGTAATGGAAGGATTTAGCGATGTTGCTGATCATCTCATCCGAATGAATGAGCAAATCTCTCGCATGTTTCATACGTTCTTGAACAATATAATCTGTCAAACTAACGCCTGCTTCTTTCTTGAATAATCGTGACAGATATGAGGAATTGATATGTACACAAACGGCTAGATCATCCCGTGAAATTTCATCAAATATATGCTCTGCAATATAATATTTTACTTTATCTACAACTGTAGACCCTCGTTCAACGGCTATCAGATGTTCCGTCACCATTCTAAAGATTCGTTTAGTCCAATCTTGAAGCTGATCCAATGATCTAATCGCCAACGCCTGGTCCAAAGCTTCACCATTAGCAAATATCGCTTGTACAGAAATACTCCGCTTGTGCAGCACATAATATATCGTTTGAAGCAAGGCATGATAGAGAGTGCTTAGGGTTTCCGACCTGACATTCGATTCCTTACGCAATTGTCCAAACATATTAATAGCAAGGCGATCCAGCTCATCGGTTTTTCCCAGCTCCATTAACTCCGACCATTCAAACAAAGCTGGGAGCTGCAATGCCTGTTGAGTCCCTGGTTGTTCTTTAGAGAAAAGAATGGATTTAGACAAAGTTACGTTATTATGCTCCATTTGCAGTAATATATTATAGGATTGCCACACAGTATGGAGTGAAACCCATTCGCCGATATAACAGGAAATACTGCAGAAAAGATACTTTGAGCAGGCGTCAATATATGATTTGCTATTCTTCTTAATTTGCTCAAAGGTGACAGTGGGTTTATGCGAGTCATCTGCATATAACAAAACAAAATGAACACCGTTTCGATCTTGTAGAACCTGCCCTGGGAGCTCACCTAAAATCATTTCAGCAGCAGCGTTTCGCAGTGCATATTCCATTATTTCTTCATCTCGTGAATTCAGCTTTTTTCCCCATTGTTCAATACTAAGCATGATAAGCAGTACTTTACTATGGATAGAAAGCGGCATCAAATTCGAAGCCAGAGCACTCTCGATATGATTCGTTGTTGGGATAATTCGTTGCCAGAACAAATCTTGCCAGAATCTTTCAAAGAGGACTGGCTTTTTTGTTTTCCATAAATCAAAATATTGCAAATTATCATCAATTAACTGCTTGGTTTTTCTCTCAATTATTAATTTCCCAAGCGCCTTCTCAACTGTTTTCCCCAGCACCTCAAATTCAACAGGCTTTAAGAGATACTCAAAGCTCCCAAGCTGAATGGCTCTTTGAGCATATTTAAAATCAGCATGACAGGTTAAGAAAATGGCCTCAATTCCAGGAAATCGCTCTTTAACCCATTCCATGAATTCAATACCGTTCTCACCCGGCATTTCGATATCACAGATAATGATATCAATCCTATTGCCAAGCATAATCTTCTTTGCCTGCGCTGCATTATAGGCTTTATGAATTTCTGTAAAATCAAGCTTAAGCCAATCCACTCCTACTTCAATACCTTCTACAGCAAACATTTCATCATCTACAATAAGCAGCTTATACATGGTTTTCCCCTCCAAATTGAATTGGAATTACTAGACGAATGATAGTCCCTTTTGGATTACCTGGCTCAAATCGTAGCTGAGAAATCTCACCATACTGTAAATTCAAGCGATGGCGAACGTTCCAAATACCAAGATGGTATTCACCATAATCCGACTGTAAATCCTCTTGCTGCAGCTCAATTAATTTCCCAGGCTCTATACCATTACCGTTATCGCCAATTTCCACTTCATATAAACTTTCTGGATGCTCCTTCGACCTTGTAATCGACACACGTATGCAAAAAATCTCATCGCTCATCTGGAACCCATGAATCACAGCATTTTCTACAAAAGGCTGAATGATAAGCGGCAGGATCTCTACATCCTCCAAGCCTGGTTCCACAAAAGTCTCATAGCGTAAATATAACGGAAAACGAAGCTGCTGAATTTCCAAGTAACTTTCAATATGGTTGATTTCTTGGAAAATTTTCACTTTCGATAAATTAGTCCGTGTAATAAACCGAAAATAATCGGCAAGATGAGTTGATAATTTCTTAATCAAGTCGTTTTTCTTTAATTCGGCCAGATTATAAATGATATTAATGGAGTTCAATAAGAAATGCGGATTAATTTGCACTTGCAAGTGTTTTAATTCTGCTTTCTGTGTGAGAATATGTTCTTCATAAACATTAATTTTTAATCCTTGGATCTGATCGACCATATCATTAAACGTTTCATTGATTAACATAAATTCCTTGGATTTATCTCCAGATAGCCGTGTTTCTAATTCCCCCTGCTTTATACGTCGCATTCCCTTGATCAGCTGCTTCATTGGCTTCAACAATATATTTTGCAAAAACACTAAATAAATAGCCAAAATGACTAAGCCCATCAATGGAATAATAAAAATAAGCCTTTGAAAGTAAGGCAGCTGCTGTAAAAGTGTGCTCTCCGGAATAAGTACGGCTAAATGAATATCCCCATGCTGGGATTTGGTATCCACAAGCAAATAATTTGTTCCCATCGATAAGGTACTATATAAATCTTGTTCATTAGGAAGCGTCATTCTGAAGTCTGGCTTGTTCATCGCTTCAATAGTCACCCTAGTCAATGGAACGCCTTCGTTTGAGACAATTATTGCTTGCCCTTGCTGACCTAGATTTAGGTAATTCAGTGGAACCATCAGATTGCTAACATCGATCCATGCCCCTATTATCTGATCGAACTCTGTTCTAACAAGTCTGATCAACGCCGCCTCACCACCACTACGAATCAGTTTCCACCGGTTATCCTTAAACTCCTTAGCTTCATTCTCAAGCATATACAAAATCAAATCTTTACTAACGGATTGTAACTTTTCAATTTCTGAACCAAGAAAGGATGTACTTAATAAATCATGATCCTTTAAGGAATAAACAAAAAACATGTTGGCATTCTTGAAATTATTAAGATCCATGTTCAACTTATTCTGTAACCGTACCTTTGCCAAAAAATATTCATTATTATCGGAATTGTTTTGACTAAAAAGTGCCAAATCGGAATAATCCCCTAGGCCGAAATCCTTCAGAATAAAGGTGTATAAATAATTATCGATTGCTTCAAATGTACTATCCATTTGATTCATATACATCGATAACAAATTTTTATTTGACTGTCCAACTTGGGTACGAACAACCTTCATTGCATAATAATTGTTATACATTAATAAGATAAACATTGGAATCGTAACGGCACAAAAACCAATAATGAGTTTAGCGCGCAAAGAGACTTTCATATTTTTTTTACCGATTGCCTTTCCATCAAACTCAGCGGCAAAGTAATTTTCTCGTGATCATTCGAAGCAATACATTGAATCGCTTGTATTAAACAATTCACTGCTTGGATGCCTTTGGCTTTAATATCCTGATGAATGGTAGTTAATGGAGGGATAAACATTCTCGACATGGTAATATCATCAAAACCAATGACAGAAATATCATCAGGAACACGTTTCCCACATTCGTTTAAACCACTTATGATGCCAAAAGCAACGATATCTGCTGTTGCAAATACCCCTGTAATTTCCGGATGATTACTCGCAATTCGCTTTCCTGCTAGTACACCATGCTCATAACTTGTTGATTCCTCAAATACATATTCCAAACTATAGGATAAATTCGCTTCTGCAAGAGCATCTTGATATCCCAAGAACCGCTCCTCCACAACGCCATTCCTTTTTATTTCCCCTGTTACAATGGCAATCTGCGTGTGTCCGTTCTCAATTAAATGTCTAGTAGCTAATCCACCGCCACACCTATCATCAATGCCAATTTTTTTGAAATACGTATCGTTTATATAGCTATCAATTAGGATAATCGGAATATTCACCTTTTTTAGCTCTTCATAAAAACTCTCATGATATATCCCCATAATAATGGCACCATCCAGATTTCTTTGCATAGAGAGATCAAAATAACCCTTTCCTTTATCGGTGCCAGTTAGAATAAGATGATAATTATGCTTCCGGAGTTCACTTTCGATAGCGCTTACAATTTCGCTGTAGAAAGGGTTCTCAAGAATCATTTGGTTATGCTCCTCTGTCTCTGGAATGACAACTCCAATCAGATACGATTTTTTATTCACAAGACTTCTTGCAGAAAAGTCAGGAATGTAGTTTAGCAAAGCAACCGCCTCTTGAATTTTCATTAATGTACCTGTTGAAACCTTCGACTCTTTTCCATTTAGTGCATAAGAAATGGCTGCTGTTGAAACACCTGCTACCCTCGCAACATCTTTAATAGTAATTCTTTTCATATGTTATCACCCTTAATTAAACGCTTAACCAATTATAATATGGAATTATTGTTTTAACAACATTATTCCTTTGTATCCAAAAAATGAGCTTGGCCGCTAGGCCAAGCTCATCATATCTAAACTTATTATTTGGCTTCTGCTGTTTCTTTGGCTTCTGCCGCAACTTCTTCTTCAGTAGGAACGGATGAATCAAGTGTTTCATCCAGCTTTTGAACAGCTAGAATCGTTACAAGTATTGTAGTTGGTTCTGTTAGAATCTCTACACCTGAATCAACCTTTAGATCAGAAACCAGAACGTGATCTCCAATTGTTAATTTAGTTATGTCTATTTCGATTGTATCTGGAAGCTTTTTCGGCATACAACGAACTAAAACTGCATGAGTCTCAACTTGAAGAATACCGCCTTCCTTCACTCCAACTGGATCTCCAGCAAAATGAATGGTTACAAGCGTTTCAATATTCTTATTCATGTTAATTTGATGAAAATCAATATGTAGCAATTTGCCGCTTATTGAATCTCGTTGAAATTCCTGAATCAAGACAGGATGCTTCTGATTAGAAGGTAATACAACCTCAAGGATTGCACGAGAATTGCGTTTCATAGCTGCAACAATTTCTTTTTCATTTACGGTCACTTGTAAGCTGCCAATTTCCTGCCCATAAACAACCGCTGGGATATCTCCCTGTGCTCTCAATTGTTTTAATGATGATTTAGTTGATCCTGTTGATCTCTCTTTTAGATGAATAGTGTTACTCATATGTGCACCTCCTGAATCTAATGTTAAGCGGCGTTTTTGCCCTATTTATTGTTTACCCTAAAAGATGCATTTTGAATCATTCAAATTAACAAAAGGTTGGTTCTGGTATATACTTACTAAATGCTTTAATCAATGTAAGGAAAGGAATATAGCTACCATGCATAATTATATACAAGAACTACGGGGCTTATCCTCTGGCGTCCGTCGTTTCATTATAAGTGAAATCTTACTTGGGACAGGAATTGGGCTTTATACGCTCGTTTTAAATTTACATTTATTAGACTTAGGTATAAACGAAACTGAAATTGGACGACTTTCATCCATTGGCGCATTAATAATGGGATTGATTGGGATTCCTTCTGGGCTTCTTGCTAATTATTGGGGCAGAAAAAGAATGCTGGTATGTGGGCTTGTTTTGATGGGCATAAGCTATTTATGCTTTGGACTTGGCACTAAGCTCTGGGTATTCTATACGGCCCAAACTCTCCAATCCTTTGGAGTGACGTTATTGGTCACTTCGGAGATTCAATTATTATTTCGTTACTGCAAATCAAAGAAAGAAGAAACGCAATCATTTAGCCTATTATTTGCTATATTCACGCTTTTTACAGGCTTCGGCACCTTGATCGGCGGTATTCTACCCCAATGGTTAGGCGGCAGCACAACTATTTATCAAAGCTCATTGCTAGTTGCAGCCGGTGTTTTACTTTTAAATGCTTTGCTAAGGGCAGTTTGGCTACCCAAAGAGCCTGTGTGGATATCTCCTTTAATAAATGAAACTAAGGATCCGTTAATTCCAATAAACAAATCCCCAAAAAATCATTCCATCTTGATCTTATCGATTTTCATTCTGCTGTCTGGCTTTGCTTTTGGCTGGATTGCAAATTTCATTAATATTATAGTCAAATTCCGCATGAATTGGAGCGATGAATGGGTCTCGTTTGCTTTAACAATAAACGGATTGTTCCTATTTGCAGGTTCCTTAATAATGCCCTATATGTTCACACGTTTTGGTATTGCTAAAAGTTTTCTTGCCGTTTATATGGTCAATATTTTAGCGGCTTTTTCACTCTACATGGTGCTTCCTAATCCTATTTTCATTGGAATTTTGTTCATGCGGAGTGGAGTATTTACCTTGTTGAATAACATGACAGAAAGCCAATCCATGTCTGCGGTTACAGAAGAAAAGCGCAACCTCTTTGCAGGGATGCGCTCTGTGTTTCGCAGCTTAGGCTTTGCTGCTTCTACTTACTTGACTGGACTTATCCTGACACAAAAAAATTATACTTTACCTTTTTTATTAACCAGCTTAGTGATTTTAATTAACTTTAGCTTCTTTTGGATTTGGGTTCGACCGTTATTGAAAAAAAATAAAGTGTAGCTTAGGTTTCTATAATTTCATTGTTTAATAATAGTAAAAGCGGTGATAAATTAAATTATCGCGAATACATATGTAAACAATAGTAGATTATAAAAGGAGCTGAGTAGTTTGTCCGAAGTAAAAGGGAAATCATCAACAGGAATGGATGAAAATGTAGCCGCATTGGTAACTTATGTTTTTGGATTGGTAACAGGCATCATATTCTTAGTGATCGAAAAAGAAAGTAAATTTGTTAGATTCCATGCCTTTCAATCGATTCTCATTTCAGCTGTCTACATTATTCTTAATATGGTATTAGGATTTCTCCCAATCATAGGCTGGCTGCTAACTTTATTGCTTGCTCCGATCTTTTTCATTTTATGGCTTTTTCTCTTGTACCAAGCCTATCAAGGCAATCTGTTTAAACTGCCGGTTATTGGCGATTTTGCAGAAGAGCAAGCAAACAAATTTCAACCCTAGTCTAAGTGGAATGTATAGAAATTAACCTGAGGATTAACTTTTTATAAGTTAGTCCTTTTTAGTGTATAAATTGAAGTAAGTAGATAACTAGCGTTACCGTAAAGATACTGAAAATAGTAGATGAAAATATCGCTTGAGAGGCAAATTCCGGTTCATTATCGAACTCGACTGCAAGCAAGACACTATTCAGTGAAGTAGGAACTGCAGAAGATAGAATAAGTGCTTTGGCCATTACCCCATGAATATCGAGCAGGTAAACAACTAGAAAGCCTATCGCCGGCCCCATAATCAACCTTAAAAAATTGGAAATCATCACATCTGAAAATTTAATCTGCCATTTCATTGTGCCAAGCTGCACACCTAAAGTCACTAATGCAATAGCTATAAAAGCCTGAGATATATAATTTATCGGAATATAAATAGTATTCGGAATGGGGACTGAAAAGCCCTTCATCAGAAAAGCTAACGGAATTGTGTAAATGGAGGGCATAGAAAAAACCGTTCGCAAAGTTGCTTTCAAGTCATTTTTGTGTGAATTCACACTATAAACCCCGTAAGTACTAGGAAGTAGGTTTTGCACCATCATCACGATAATTTGAATAGACATGGTAAAGGCATCACCTACAAAGACCAGCTGATTCAATGGAATGGCATAATTTGCACTATTATAGAAAATCACACTATTCCTCATCGCAGTCCGCATTCCTGCTTTATATCTGCGAAATAGCATAATAATCTCAGCAATCCCCGCTAATAATAGGAGAGAAATAAAGACGAAAAGCAGGACCTGTAGCAGAATACTGCCAGAAATCGTAGATTCATATAACATTTTAAAAACGATTACTGGTGAAAATAAATAGAAATTCAGCTTTGATAAAGTTTTTATATCCAAACGGAATATTTTTTGGAGGATAGCACCTATGCAAATCATAATACAAAGCGGAATTACATTATTTAATAGAATTTGACTGAAGTAACTCATTGCTGCCTTACACCTCTTTTATCGATTATAGCTTAATTTTCTGTAGACGAAGTGAATTTAGTACAACCGATACCGAGCTTAAAGCCATAGCTGCACCTGCAACCCATGGTGCTAATAAGCCTAAAGCAGCAATTGGGATACCCAATGTATTAAAGGCTAACGCCCAGAACAAATTCTGCTTAATATTCTTCATCGTTATTCGGCTAATGGTTATTGCGTCTGCAATGCTTCTCAAATCTCCGCGAATTAATGTAATATCAGCAGCAGCCATGGCTACATCCGTGCCTGTACCAATTGCGATGCCTATATCTGCAATCGCTAAAGCTGGAGCATCATTGATCCCATCTCCCACCATGCCTACCTTATAGCCTGTTTCTTGCATCTTCTTAACCTCCAGAGCTTTACCTTCCGGTAAAATCCCAGCCAGTATAATCTGTATGCCTACCTGATCTGCAATAGCCTTAGCAGATCTAATATTATCACCTGTAATCATGACTACTTTAATACCCAAGTGTATAAGACGATTGATTGCTTCACGCGAGCTATCTTTTACAGTATCTGCAACTGCTATAATACCGGCAAACTCATCATTAATTGCGACTATCATGGCTGTTTTCCCCGTGTTTTCAAGTAACCTCATTTCCTGTTCATTCGCTATCTGAATACCATGGTTGGACATTAATTCACGTGTTCCCACCCAAATATCATTAGCCGCGACCTTAGCATGAATACCGAAACCAGGTAAAGCTTCAAAGAATTCCAGCTCAAGCAGCTCAATTCCCTCCGCTTTAATTCCCTGGACGATTGCTTGAGCAAGTGGATGCTCCGATCCCATCTCCGCTGAACCTACTAATTGCAGGAATTCAACTCTATCCAGACGACTAGGCAGTACATTTGTCAGCTTGGGATGTCCATTGGTAATTGTACCTGTTTTATCAAGCAGTATCACCTTCAGCTGATGTGTGGCTTCCAAATGCTCTCCACCTTTAAACAAAATACCATATTCCGCAGCTCTGCCAGAGCCAGCCATGATCGAAGTGGGAGTTGCTAAACCAAGCGCACATGGACAAGCAATAACAAGAACAGCAATTGCATTCTCAAGCGCCTGCGCAAATTCATCAGGCGAGATCCAAAAATACCAGACTATAAAAGTTAAAGCTGCAATCGCAATTACAATCGGTACAAAAACAGCTGAGATCTTATCAGCTATTCGTTGGATAGGAGCCTTAGAGCCTTGTGCATCCTCTACAACTTTGATGATTTGAGCCAATACTGTTGCCTCTCCTACTTGTGTAGCTTGGATACGGAGGCGTCCATTTTTGTTCAGTGTAGCACCTACTACCGAATCTCCAATGACTTTCTCTACAGGAATGCTTTCTCCAGTAAGCATCGATTCGTCTAGAGACGAAAAACCATCGATTATACGGCCATCCACCGGAATCTTCTCGCCTGGCTTTACGATTATTATATCTCCTACTTGTACTTGCTCAATGGGTAAATTGACTTCTTGACCCTCTCGAGAAACCAAAGCCGTTTTGGCCTGTAAGCTCATTAAAGACTTGATCGCTTCCGAGGTTCTGCCACGAGCTTTAGTCTCGAATAACTTACCGAGAATGATCAAAGTAATTAGAATGGCACTGGTTTCGTAATACAGCTGTGCGGGATGATGCGATATGCTGAACTCCCATTTAAAAGTTCCGTATAAACTATATAAGTAAGCAGCCGAGGTTCCTAATACAATCAGAACATCCATATTTGCGCTAAGATTACGCACTGCTTTATAAGCACCGATATAAAATTGCTTACCAATCACAAATTGTACTGGAGAAGCCAAAGCGAGCTGAAACCAAGGATTCATTAACAATTCTGGCACAGTAATGAAAGATGTGAAAGTGAAATGTCCCACCATTGCCCATAATAAGGGGAGTGATAAGATCGCAGCCACAATAAATTTGAGCCGCTGGCTTTTCATTTCTCGTTCCCTTTGATCCATCGTTGCTTTGTGTTCTTCCCTCATATTGGCCTGATAGCCTAGGTGCGAAACTTTATCCATCATTGCTTGAAGCGTTATATCCTTAGGCGCGTACTCCACATGAGCTGTTTCAAGCGCTAAATTAACAGTTACAAGGGATACTCCTTCCAGCTTGTTTAAGCCTTTTTCAATTCGTGTCGCACATGCAGCACATGTCATACCTGAGATATCAAAATTGATTTGCTTGGTTTCTTCCATTTTATTACCTCGTTTCTACATACCCCATTAGGGTATATTAGAAGATAAATTTTTTTACTTTATGACATCATAGCCCTGATCTTCAATCGCTTCTTCTAACGATTTCAATGTTAGTTTAGCTTCCTCATACTCAATAAAAACCGATTTATTAGCTAAGTCTACCTTGCCTGTTGCTCCTAGCTTGCTAATCGCACCTTCAACCGAACTAACACAATGACCACAAGACATTCCTTCAACCTTTAATGTTACATTTTGCATATTATTCCCTCCAATTATTATTTCATCAATTTATTCATCGTAATAAGCAGCTCATCAAGCACAGTGTGATCGCCTTCCGTAATTCTTTCCACTACGCAGCTTCGCATATGGCCTTCGAGCAGCAGCCGCCCAGTACTATTCAACGCAGCTTGAATGGCAGCAATTTGATTCAACACGTCATCGCAATAAGTATCCTTTTCAATCAGACCTTTAACTCCACGTATTTGCCCTTCAATTCGGTTCAAACGTGAAATTAAGTTGCTTTTCGTCTTATCCGAATGATGACTTTTTCTAATCGATTCCGTTGAGCAATGGCTAGCAGCAGTTGTTTGTATATCCTCATCTACCACAGTATCACCTCACTTTGTAATTATTAGTTTAACATACCCTATGGGGGTATGTAAATGATCCATTTTCAAGCTTGAGAAGATGATGCTTACCCTATCCTTTTGGCCTTTATCCCTTTCGCTCAGTTTTTGCTCCCGGGCACTAAATCAGTTAATGCAAATTATTTAGAATGGCATCTCTTCTATATTGCTTATACTAATATGCTTTAAAAATCAAATGTCCCATAAGTAGTTTCACTTATAGGACATTTGATTTATATTAGTTAATTAAGCTTTGACCTCAACAGCAATTACTCATTATAGTGATTGTTAGCATATGTTATAAACAATAAATCTAACCTTGCTTGAAGGGAAGAATCTAGATCAGTTGCTGTGTTTCCACGGCTGTCTGAACGATTCCAGTTACCTTCGTGCGAGTTGTATGAGTTGTTGCTGACTGCTTCTGCTTGTAGCGACAAGTCTACGTTTGCTTGAAGGGAAGAATCTAGATCAGTTGCTGTGTTTCCACGGCTGTCTGAACGATTCCAGTTACCTTCGTGCGAGTTGTATGAGTTGTTGCTGTCTGCTTCTGCTTGTAGCGACAAGTCTACGTTTGCTTGAAGGGAGGAATCAAGATCAGATGCTGTGTTCCCACGGCTGTCTGAACGATTCCAATTACCTTCGTGCGAGTTGTATGAGTTGTTGCTGACTGCTTCTGCTTGTAGCGACAAGTCTACGTTTGCTTGAAGGGAGGAATCAAGATCAGATGCTGTGTTTTCACGGCTGTCTGAACGATTCCAGTTACCTTCGTGCGAGTTGTATGAGTTGTTGCTGTCTGCTTCTGCTTGTAGCGACAAGTCTACGTTTGCTTGAAGGGAGGAATCAAGATCAGATGCTGTGTTCCCACGGCTGTCTGAACGATTCCAGTTACCTTTTTTGTTTTTTGTAGAATGAGTGCTTTTCGTAGTACTCGTTGCATCTGCCTGTGCAGCAACAGCTACGTTTGCTTGAAGAGCTGAATCCACGTTAGTAGCGGTATTGCTATCGCTATTAGCCCGATTCCAGTTTCCTTCATCGTTTTTCGTAGTGCTTGTGCTTGTTGCATCTACTTGAGCAGCAACAGCTACGTTTGCTTGAAGAGCTGAATCCACGTTAGTAGCGGTATTGCTATCGCTGTTAGCCTGATTCCAGTTTCCTTCATCGCTTTTCGTAGTGCTTGTGCTTGTTGCATCTACTTGAGCAGCAACAGCTACGTTTGCTTGAAGAGCTGAATCCACGTTAGTAGCGGTATTGCTATCACTGTTAGCCTGATTCCAGTTTCCTTCATCGCTTTTCGTAGTGCTTGTGCTTGTTGCATCTACTTGAGCAGCAACAGCTACGTTTGCTTGAAGAGCTGAATCCACGTTAGTAGCGGTATTGCTATCGCTGTTAGCCTGATTCCAGTTTCCTTCATCGCTTTTCGTAGTGCTTGTGCTTGTTGCATCTACTTGAGCAGCAACAGCTACGTTTGCTTGAAGAGCTGAATCCACGTTAGTAGCTGTATTGCTATCGCCGTTAGCGTGATTCCAGTTTCCTTCATCGCTTTTCGTAGTGCTTGTTGCATCTGCTTGAGCAGCAACAGCTACATTTGCTTGGAGGGAAGTATCTACATCTGACGCTGTGTCGGAATTGCTGGCTCGAATATCGTTTACAGTGCTGTCATTTGTTTGATTCCTGCTATCCAGTTGACTATCGAGATTTACATTTGCTTCTACATTAATAGCAGCACCTAAATCTAAACCAAGTAATCCGGATGCGTGAGATACGTGACTTGCTGTAAATAAACCAGTGAATAAAGCTCCCGACAGGACGACTACCTTCAATATGCTTTTACCGTTTGTTATTAGTTTGTTTGTCATTTTAAATTCCTCCATCTCATTTTAAAAAGATTATTTACTCTTTTTGGGTTGAGCGGAGAAATTTTTAGGTGGTTGACCAGGCGGGGCTTGCGCCCATTGATCCGATTTAGCAAATATTGTGTAATAGACACGACTGCTGATGGAATAGTTTATTGTGTCTGTATCACTAATAATGAAAACCTGTGAAGCAAATCCAACAGGCCCGTTAGTTGATACCAATCCATTGCCATTACCAGCTGTGCCGGTAGTCGTATTAACCCATATTGCTTCTATCGGAAGACGATAGGGACCTTGATCTTTATGCGGTAAAGGAACCTTAGTTACTTTATCCGTTTTGGAATCGTTTGTAGTTTGACTCCTTGGTTCTGTTTTAACTAGCTTGTCTGGTTTTTTCACAACTGCTTCTTTTTCCTTAATAGTTGGAGTTGCTGTTGCAGCATTCGTTTCAATAGGCTGCAAGCTAGGCTCAACATGCTGTGGAGAAGGAGTTTGTGTTGGAGTCGATGTTTGGTTATCAATCGACTTTACTTGCAGCTGTGGTACATTAACCTGTACAGACGGAACTTTAATCTCAATTGGTTTAGATTCAACCGTTACAACAGGCTGAACAGGAATTAATAATTCCACTTCAGGTATCAAAATTGCTGGAAGGTTGATTTGTATCGGAGGTAGGCTTACTAATGGTAAATCCACCTTAGGTACTTCAACAGCAGGCAGCTCGATTTTAATTTGTGGAAGAATATTCCCGCTCTCCGGTAATTTCACATCAAGTACCTGTGTTTCAGGTAGCTTGACCTCAATTCCGGGTAGTCCCAAATCAATTTGGGGTACTACTACTTCCAAAAGGGAAGCTGCCGGTGTTGGAGTTGCTTGTGCCGCTGTTGACTGCTGTGGAGTTGGTGTATTAGTAGGCGATGGCTCTAATTGGGATAATATCGGTACTTCTACCGGTAATAACCCCCCTAGACTTGCATCAGCCTTATCAGGGTGATAAACCAACAAAACAAGCAATGTAACAATTGAAAAAACAATTAAGTGCAAAATTTTCAAACGACCCAGCTTGCTTAAAAATCTATGAGCGTGTGAAGTATAATTACTCACCATAATCACCTCCCTTCAAGAAACAATAGATATCCGAGCAATTAGTATTATTAACTATTTTTTGTTTAACCCATATTGATTTTTTTGAAACAACTGATTTTTGATGTTTAGCAATTACTATAGATACGTATACGTCTTACTGTTGGATCACATGAGGAAAATTAAACAACAAAAAACCCTCAAATGAGGGCGAATGAGATAAACCGTATTTAAAACGTAACAACGCGGTTGCGGCCTGTTGTTTTGGCTTGATACATGGCCTTATCCGCAGAATCTACGAATAAATTCAAGGTAACGTTATCATCTGGAATTAGTGAAGCGACACCTAGACTAATAGTTACATGAGGACTGGTAGATGAGAAAGCATGTTTAATTTGCATATCCTCCACAGCCTTGCGCAAACGCTCAGCAACCGATCTGGCTTCCTCCAAGGTTGTGTTAGGCAGTAGAATAACAAATTCCTCTCCACCATAACGAGCCACAAGATCACCTGGCCGGTTTAATTCCTCAGTCAGTGTTCTAGCCACACGTTGCAAACAGTAGTCGCCTTCAACATGACCATAATTGTCATTGTATTTTTTGAAATGATCTACGTCCAATAAGATCAAAGACAGTGTTAATTTTGCTTCTGCCTGAAAATTCATTCGCTTAATCCGCTGAAATTCTTTTATTAAATTCTCGTCAAAGCAACGGCGGTTGGCCACCAAGGTTAATCCATCTGTGTCACTAGCTTGTTTTAATCTAGCAACAAATTCTTCTAGGATTTGGTTGGTTTCCAACAGTTCAGCCTCTCGCGTTTTTCTTAAATCGACTTCGTGCTTCAATTTGAGCGCTGAGCGAACTCGAGAGATCAGCTCGATACTATCAAACGGCTTTGTAATATAATCCACAGCACCCGCATCAAAAGCTTTGCGCAAAGAAGCTTTTTCTGAACTCCCGGTAAGCATAATGATTGGAATATCCTGAAATTTCTCAACACCTAAAATACGCATGCAGGTTTGAATCCCATCCAAGTCGGGTAAATGCAGATCCAGAATAATCAGATTAGGTTCTATTGCATCGTTGTTGAACCCGCTGATTCCTAATAATTCCATGGCTGATTCGGAAGAATTCGTCACTATAATATCTTCATAGCCTTCCAGCTCCAATAAATTTCTTAAGAGAAATTGTGTGGATTCATCATCATCAATAATCAAAATTTGCATAATTAAGCTCTCTTTCTTCATCGTTTTAGTTTCAACTGAATATGAAAGGTTGACCCTTCTCCAAGGGTACTTTCCACTTTAATTGTTCCTTGATGCTGATCCATAATCTTCTTAACCGTAGCTAGCCCTAAACCCGTACCTTCATAGCCTTTCGCCGATTCCAACCTTTTAAAAGGTTCAAAAATATGGGCAATATCTGCTGCATTCATCCCGATACCATGATCTTCTATGGTAATTTGACACCAATTCTCGACAACGGAAGGGCTCATTGTTATTTTTACATAGGGTGTACGACCTTTGATTTGGTACTTGATTCCGTTTCCAATTATATTAAGAAACAGCTGGTACATTTGTGTTTGATCTGCTTCAATTATCGCTAACTGACCAACTAATTCCACGAGTGCTCCAGATTCCTCAATATTATTGCGTAAATCATGAATCACGTCTTCCACAATGGAATTTAAATCAATTAAGCTATATTGAGCAGGCTGAGCGTCCACCTGTGCATAAACCAATAAATCTGTAACAAGTCTAGTCATGCGATCTGCCGCTCGTGAAATGTGCAGCATGCATTCTTTACCTTTTGGACTCAAGCCTTCGCCATGTTTATTAAGTACCATTTCACTGAGTCCCATAATAACATTAAGCGGATTTTTCAAATCATGGGAGACAACCTGGGCAAACTCATTCAAATTCTCATTGCTTCGCTCCAGCTTAACCTGAAAGGCTTCCAGTTCTTTTTTCTTCAAGTTTAATTCTAGGAAAACCTTTACTTTACTCAATAGAATATCCGTATCCACAGGCTTGAACAAATAATCAACCGCACCTGATTCATAGCCTTTAAACACACTTTTATCTTCCTTGTTAATAGCCGTAACAAAGATAATCGGAATACTGTCTGTTTCTTCATTGCCACGAAGCAGCTCGGCCAATTCAAAACCATCCATTTCAGGCATATTCACATCTAATAAAATCAGTGCAAAATCATGGCGTAAGGTAAGCGACAAAGCTTCATTCCCGGAATGCGCTTTATAAATTTCACAATGCAGCGCCTTTAAAATCGTTTCCATAGCAAATAAATTTTCATTACGATCGTCGACTACTAAAATTTTCGCTACGATTTTTTCTTGGTTTACTAAGCTAATCATGATGCTCCCCCTACAATCGATAGTAAATAATGACCCATTTCATCTATAGTCATAATATGATCTACTGCAGTGGCTTGAATAGCCGCTTTTGGCATTGTACTGAATTCAGCAGTCACTGGATCCTGGACTAATGTTAGACCACCATTTAATTTTATTTTATTCAATCCTTGGCTGCCATCACCACTTGCCCCAGTTAGCACAATACCGATACATCTTTCCTCGTAAACATAGGCAGCGCTGTCAAACAGCACATCGATCGATGGTCTCGAAAAATTAACTCGCGGATCCATCGATAGACTTAAAGAATGATTCTCTTCTATCAATAAATGATAGCCTGGAGGAGCTATGTAAGCAAAGCCTTTCATAATCGGTTCCTTATCCGCTGCTTCTTTAACGCTAATGGCTGATTTCTCATCCAAAAATTCAGCAAGCATACTATCATTTCCATCTAGTAAATGCTGAACAATGATTATCGGAATTGGATAGGAACTGGGTATAAAAGCGAGTAGCTCCAAGAGCACTCGCAATCCACCTGCAGAGCTCCCAATGACAATAGCATCATATTGTGGATCGCTCATTTAACACCTCATTGTAGTTTTTGCTGAAAAATACGCCATTTAGCTGAAACATTCTCATAAGCATCTACGATTTCTGTGAATTCCAAGGATTCTTTACTGCCTAAGCATAAAAAACCACGATGTACTAAGCTCTGATCAAATAAACGCAGCACTCTATTCTGTAAATCCCGGTTAAAATAAATCAATACATTACGGCAAATTATCAAATGCATTTCACCGAAGGTTTGGTCTGTTACAAGGTTGTGATTGGTAAATACAATGTTTTTCTTGAGGTCGTCATTCATCTTAGCCATTTGGTACTTCGCAAAATAATAATCTGAGAAGGAGCCTGTTCCACCGCTTTTATTATAATTGGAGGTGAATTTGCGAATGCTTTCTATGGGATAAATTCCTTCTTCAGCAATCTGTAAAGATTCTTGATTCATATCCGTTGCATAAATTTGCACGCGATCATAGAACCCTTCCTCTTTCAGTAAAATAGCCATTGAATAAACTTCTTCACCTGTTGCACAGCCTGCATGCCATATTTTGACGAAAGGATAGGTTTTAAGCAATGGAATCACTTTAACTCGCAGCTCATTGAAAAAATCAGGATCACGGAACATTTCTGTAACGGTTACAGACATATCCAGTAATAGCTGATTTATAAAAGCTTCGTCATACAACAGCTTCGGAATCATCTCGGACAAATAACGATAGCCGGATTTATTACGTATAAACTCCAACCGTCGCATTAGAGATGAACGGGCATAGTTTCGAAAATCATAGCCATATTTTTGATAAATGGCTTCCAAGAGAAGGGTAACTTCAATTCTTTCCGTTTCTTTTTCCATAATCTCTATTTAAAAAGCCAAACACGAATTAAAGAAAGAAGGTTGTCACTATCCACAGGTTTTGTCATATAATCATTGGCTCCCCCTTCAATACATTTTTCACGATCACCGGTCATTGCTTTAGCTGTTAAAGCAATAATTGGCAGGTTCTGATGCTCCGGATTCTCACGAATGTGCCTCATGGCTTCATATCCATCCATAATTGGCATCATAATATCCATTATAACCAGCTCGATACCTGTTTCACTCTCTAGTTTGTCCAAAGCAAGCTTTCCATTATCCGCCATAATCACTTCAAGCCCATGCTGTTTTAGGACTTTCGATAAAGCAAAAGTGTTCCGCAGATCATCGTCAACTAACAAGATCTTTCTACCCTTTAAGGTATCATCCGAATCATGTATCATCCGAATCATCTGCTTTTGATCATGTGGAAATTGTTTCTGCACGCTGTGCAAGAATAAGGATACTTCATCCAATAAACGTTCTGGAGAGTTAACTCCTTTTATAACGATGCTTTCCGTAAAGCGATTCAATTCCTTGTATTCGTCTTGAGTTAATTCTTTCCCCGTATTAATTACAATGGGTGGGATCACTACATCCTTGAGTACAACCATAGCTTCAAGCAGCTCAAAGCCTGTCATATCTGGCAGCTTAAGATCCAATATCATGCAATCATAGGATTTGCTTTGAATTTGGTCCAATGCCTCTTTACCTGTATAAACACGATGAATTTCAATTTTTTTATGCTTCAGCAGCTCATAAATTGCTTTTTGGTTATTGATATCATCTTCCACGACTAGGACCTGTTTGATTCGTTCGCTTAGAGAATCATCAATTCTGGCAAATACTAGATCGATGTCCTCGCTGCTAATTGGTTTGGATAAGAATCCGATCGCCCCTCGTGTAAGCGAGCTTGCACTATCTTGATTTCCTGTGATGATATGGACCGGAATATGCCGTGTCTCGTTATTAAATTTAAGATGATCCAGCACTTTAAGGCCATTCATATCTGGAAGTCCTAGATCCAATAAAACTGCACTTGGAACATACTGCTTAGCCATTTGAACTCCACTAAAGCCATCTCCAGCAACCAGACATTTAAAGCCTTTTTTACGGGACAAATCCATCAGAACCTTAGCAAAATTCCGATCATCTTCAATGATAAGCACAAATTTTGTTTTTTCTTTACCATTTGCTAGAATTTGATCCCGATCATCTGGAATAAAAAGCTTAATTAACAAGGGTTCATTAAAGCTATCTACAGCTGCTATATGAGATTCTCCAGCCTTTATTTGAGCTCTGGCAAAGACTTCATTTTCATTAAAAGGCTCCAAACTATCAGCTTGATCCACCTTATTAATCCCAACAATCGGCAGGAATAAAGTAAAACTACTGCCTTCACCCTCACGGCTTTCTAATTGAATTTCTCCACCCAAAAGCTTGGCAAGCTCTCGAGAGATCGTTAAGCCTAGCCCTGTACCCCCATATTTACGGCTTGTAGAACCATCTGCTTGCTGGAAAGCTTCAAAAATAGCTTTTTGCTTATTTAACGGAATACCTATCCCTGTATCTCTAACTAATAAGGCAATGGTATGATCTGCTGTTAATGATCTATTGAAGAACTTAACATTTGAAGAAGGGCGCTCTATTCTAAGTGTGATATTGCCTTCCCTTGTAAACTTAAAAGCATTGGATAGCAGGTTTTTAAGAATTTGCTCTGTTCGTTGTCCATCCGTTAGAATCGCTTCAGGTAGATTATCTGCTTTTTCGAGGTGGAATTGTATGCTCTTTTCCTTGGCAACATGATTAAATTGATTGCGAATATCATTCAGAATCGTATCTAGTTGAATCTCCTCGAGTTGAATATCGAGCTTGCCTGCCTCGACCTTCGATAAATCCAAAATATCATTAATTAACGTTAACAAATCTAAACCGCCGCTGTAGATTACTTTAGCAGATTCAATTTGATCCTCCGTCAGATTTTCCTCAGCATTATTAGCTAGTGACTTAGAAAGAATCAACAAACTGTTTAACGGTGTGCGCAATTCATGTGACATATTAGCCAAGAACTCTGATTTATATTTGCTGGCAAGCTCAAGCTCACTGGCTTTAATTTCTATTTCCTGTTTGGAGATTTGAATCAATTTATTCTGAACTTCAATGTCTGATTTTTGAATTTCGAGGTGGTTGGTTTTGACTTCCATCTCTTCATTAATGGCTTGCAGCTCTTCACTTTGAATTTTCAGCTTCTCTTCAGATCGTTTCAGCATGTTGGTTTGTTCTTCGAGCTCTTCATTTGATGCCTTTAGCTCCTCTTGCTGAGCTTGCAGCTCGACTGCCAATAATTGCGACTCATTCAGCAATTGCTCTGTGCGTTGACGGCTAGTAACACTATCAATAACGACTCCTAAGGCGGTAGATACCTGATTTAATAGATCTTGTTGGACTTGGCTAAACATATTAAAAGAAGCCAGCTCAATAACAGCAAGAACATTATCTTCAAATACAATGGGCAGCACGAATATTGTTAGAGG
Organism: Paenibacillus psychroresistens; assembly: GCF_009728935.1. Lineage (GTDB taxonomy): Bacteria > Bacillota > Bacilli > Paenibacillales > NBRC-103111 > Paenibacillus_AC > Paenibacillus_AC psychroresistens. The sequence continues at coordinate 4,566,961 of NZ_CP034235.1, forward strand.
CTTACTTTCCCCTAAACCGGATTGAATATGAATATAATCACTAGGTACATTAGTCAATAGAATAGATTTTTTCTCTAAAGCGGACTGACCCACCAAACCTTCGCCTACGCGATAATGGTTGGAAATGTTTTTACGCTCCGTAAACGCATAGCTTCCCATCAGCACATATTCACTATAATGCAGAGATTTCTTATTAGTATCCTTGATATAAAAAACACCTTGACCTGCTTCAAGCAGCTTAGCTAATTCCGTTATAAGCATATTAGCCAGCTTTTCTAGATTTATAACGCCTTGCGATAAGCCTGTAATCCTTGCAAATTGATTTTTCAGCCAATACTGCTGCTCGTTTTCAGCAACTATCTCCGTCAGCTTTTGCATAATAGCTTCTTGTTCCAATTGCTGCGAAATAATTTCTTCATTTTGTTGTTCGAGATTCTCTGCATTTTCCCTGAGGACTTTTTCTGCTCTGGAAGAACGTTTATACATCCAAACCGATACAACCCCTGCGATGAGAGATAATAGAATACCTAAGACAATAATGAAGCGAGAGATTTTACTTGAAGAATTGGCTGCAGATTGCGAGCTGCTTACAATACCAACAATTTCATTGATAAGATCCGCATTAATTTCACGGAATAAATCCATATTCTGTTTGCCTTCATTTATCCGAGTACGCGCTTCATCTACATTACCTTTTTCCACACGAGATTTTTGCTCTTGGAAAAAGCTCTCTATTTTATCTATTTGCGGCCTTACTTTATTCTTAGTCATATCACTCAGCTTAGTAGAGTTTGCATCCGCATAAGAAGCTATAGTATCTAAGTCCTGCTGCAGATTCTTCTCGCCAAGATTGTAAGGCTCAAGAAATTTAATGTCCGAAGTTATAATATAACCTCTTATTCCCGTTTCTTGATTGATTAAATCTAGAAGTAGATTCTCTGATGCTTTAATAACCGGAATGGTATCATTTACAATAAAGTCAGAATCCTTTTGTACAGATAGGAATGAGTAATAACTAAATAAACTAACAATGATCATCACAATGATAATTATAATATTCAATGCCGACACTCTTAATTGTGAAAACTTCATGAATAGGTCCTCCATTAACTAAATTGCAGAATAAGCTGTCATTTTGTGAGAGATAGACTCTATTCATATTGTAAAGCAATCGACACATCTCGACAATGCTATTTAAATATATTTATTAGCCATTGGAGCTGGAGCGCTGTCTTTTTTGAATTTCATGCATCCCCATGACCACTGCTACCAATTCATAACTATCCAGAATAGTAGAATGATTTTCTAAACAATACGCATCTGCCGAGAACCATCCGCTCACTCGTTGAAAGCTTGCAGCTAATGTCCCCTCCTCGTCAAACATTTCATATTGGGTCGAGAAAATTTCAGACTTTATTTCATAAATCCCTCTATCATAAGCTTCATACTCAAATTTTTTGGCAAAAAAAGCTAATCTAGACCTTACCCTGCCAACCTCTTCATCATTAGCATTAGTTATATTCCATTTACCTGAAAGCATCGGGAATGTACCTGTATACATCAAGTCGCCATTTGCATTATAAATATCTAATCCCGAGCCAAAAGAACTGCGTAAATCGACCTCGCCCAGAACTTCCTGATTCTCACTTAGAATATCTGTTTTACCTGAATTAAAAAAATTATCCTTGAAATACAATGTGCTCGCCATCATAATCATTCCCTTCTATTTTTCGAATTTTCGATTTATTCTCAAATATAAGATACTAGCAATTGCAACAACAATCGGTACGATTAGATAATGAATGGCAAAAGGTACTACACATAAGCAGCAGCCTAAAGCTAGTATTGCAGAAATCCGGCCAATGCGATCATGCCATAGCAATTTAACACAAGCGGCCGAAGCAATTATATATACGAAAATACCCAATGTAGTCGGGATTAAGATGAGCCGATCTACGGAAAACCGCCAATAATAGCTAAAGCCTAATGTGGCTGTATTTGTTAAAAACAAAAACAGCGCGCTGCGGTAAGGAAAGCCACTCTTGCTTATCCCCGCAAACCATCCAGGAAATTTACGTTCCTTCGCTAAAGCATATCCCAATCTAGATGAACTCGCTAAATATACATTTAACGTACCCAAGCATACAATACAGGCAACAATTGCAGTAGCTAAACCAGCACTCACTCCAATTGTTTTACTCATTAGTACGGAAAGTGGAGCCTTCATACTAGCATCACCATAGGTGTGTGTCCCAATCGTTACCACGGAAAGCAGGATGTAAACCCCGCCGATGATAAAAACGCTAAACCACATACTGCGCATGACATCCCGCTGCGGATTCTTAAATTCTGGCACCAAATGCGTAATGCTCTCCCAACCAAAAAAGGCCCAAAAGATCAACACACAAGCACTGCCGATACCCGAAATTCCATGAGGAACAAAAGGCGTAAAATGAATCGATTCCATCTGCGGCATAGCGAAGGCTATGGTAATAATTAATAGGACTAATACAGCCCCGCTTAACACCAATGAAAATAATCCACTAACCTTCATTCCAAAAAAATTAGATACCACAGCAAGCAACAGAAACAAGAATGCAAACAAATAGAGATAAGGCTCTGTTAAATGGAGTGCTTCGACAATATAAGCAGCACCTGTTAATCCAACCACTGCCTGCCCCGTTGCTACCCATGCATAGAAAAACCAACCAACAATCGCACTCCAATAAGTGCCGAATGCATGCTGTACGATTGTTGCAATGCCGCCAAAGTTCTCATATTTTAAAGCTAATCTAGCAAAAGTATAAGCAATGGGGACACTCAATAGTGTGATAATTATCCAAGAAATAATCGACGAAGGTCCTGCCACATCCGCTGTGTAGCCTGGTAGAATCAGAATGCCAGAACCAAGCACCGCTCCCATATATAAAGCAATCCCTTGTGTTAATGTAATACTGCGCTGACGTGTCATGGGAACCTCACTTCTTCTCAGATGCTAGAACAGGGAAGTTGAGCTTATAAATGACAGAAACCATCCGTAAGCTAAAAGTTACCCCAAGACAAATGTATAAGGAAATCATGTGGGGAAAGAGATCGTAAGTTAGAATTAAACTAATGGAGCCTAAAATGGAAGCTATAGCATAAATTTCTTTACGAAACACATAAGGAATTTCCTGAGCAAATAAGTCTCTTAATACACCACCGCCAATCCCCGTAATCAGACCCATCGAGACAACTAAAAACGGCTCATTATCATAGAGACTGATCGCTGTGTTGGAGCCAACTGCGGTGAATACACCTAAACCTATCGCATCTGAAATAAGGATTAGATAGCCAATCCGATCTATTTTATGGTAAAAGATCCATGTTAAAATCCCTGCGGTTAAGCTTACAAAAAAATAGCTTGGCTCAATGAAAGCCACGGGAGGCACATAACCTACCAATAAGTCGCGAACGATCCCCCCGCCTAAAGAAGTCGCAATACATAGGCAAATCACGCCAAACAAATCCATATGCTTTTTGATTCCAATTAGGGCACCAGATATTCCTGCTGCTACAATTCCCAAGTAAACAAAAACGTCTAATAGCTGCATGACCATCCTTTCTCTTCTCCGTTCATTTAACTGGATAAAAGTGTAGTTAATTTGATTGCTGTATCAGGTGAACAAGTATATAAAATCATTTTTTGGTCTGGGTCGGCTGGCATCTGTAAGGTAACATGTTCAAACTCCAGATTTCCAAGTTCGGGATGATTCATAGATTTATGCCCATCTGGAATGCCCTTTACATCATGTTTAGCCCACCCTAAACGAAAGACCTCGCTTGATTGATTTAAATCGTCAATTAGCTCTGAGAACCACTTATCACCAGGAAACCGCGCACTGTCTGCACGAAATTGAGCAATCAAACTCTCCGCAAGCTTATCCCACTGTGAGTGGCTTCGTAAAACCGGACTGGTAAAGCATCTCCATAAAAAATTTCGTGAATGCGGTGGAGCAATCTCAGAAAAGGCAAAAACGAGCTCCGCTGCTTTATTCCAAGCCAGTAAATCCCAACGCTTGCCCATAATATAAGCTGGATGTGGATTCAAAGCATGAATCGAATTGAGATGTGCGGCAGTGACGATTTCTTCTGGTGGAGCCGTAATCATCAGCTCATGGGGCTGAGCAAGTACAAATAAATGACGGCGTTCTGCATAAGAAAGTCGGAGTGCGACTGCCAAGCTTTCCAAAACCTGCTCTGAAGGACGCACGTCTCTCCCCTGCTCCAAAGAAACATACCACGACGTTCCAATATTAGCTAACTGTGCTAGCTCTTCACGTCTAAGGCCTGGAGTACGACGCCGACTCCCATTGGGCAGATTGACATCTGCTGGCGTAAGGTGTGCGCGTCTTGTACGCAGAAAGTCGGCCAAGGCTTGCCGTCTTTCGTTATCATTCATCATTCATCCTCCTATCCTAACACTCTTAATCCTAGGATAAAGAGCATGTGGTACTACGATAAAATAAAAGTAATAATAGGATTGTACCATTCAACGTATTACAAATATACTAAGAATCGATGAAATGAGGAAATCAAGATGAATATTATGGTAACAGGAGCTACAGGGCGGATTGGAAGTCGGCTTATTGCCCGTTTGTTGGAGAGAGGCCATTACATTCATTTGCTAGTTCGTCAGCCCGAGAAAGCCGTTCATTTAAAAGGGCAAGGTGTGGAGCTAATAGCAGGCGATTTATTAATTCCAGATAGCTATGAAGCTAAGCTCGCCAACATCGATGCAATCATTCATCTCGCTGCATTTTTTCGAGGAGCTACCCCGGAAGAAACACAAGCTGTTAATCTGGAAGGCACCAAATCTCTCGCAAGCTTAGCTCTAAAGGCTGGAGTTAAGCGATTCGTAATGGCTAGCACCAATCTGGTGTATGGACCTGGCCGTGAAGTACCATTTGATGAGCAGGATACTCTGAATCCTCAAGCACCATACCCAGCGACTAAAGCTGCTGCTGAAGCGGAGCTGATGGAGCTCCACAGCAACCAAGGATTAGGCTTAAGAATTCTTCGTTTTGCTTTTGTATATGGGGAGAATGATCCTCATCTAAAAGAAGGATTAGCCTGGTTCCGCAATTGGAATCCGCAGCAACAAATCCATATTGTACATCACGCGGATGTAGCTCAAGCCATCATTCTTGCAGTTGAAACAGATGGCATCGATGGACAAATATACAATGTTGCTGATGATGCGCCTGTTGCTGCTATTGAAATCATGGAATTGTTTGATGAGAAGTTTGCAGATGATGCTATGACTCGGGCTATTGCTCCAGCTTGGCTGCAAATTGTAAATACCAAAAAGATTCAAACGCAGCTTGGGTTTGCACCACACTTTCCCTCACTTCAACATGCTGTAAAAGAAGGCGTATTGTAGATGACTTTATTTACATTATACAAAATCACCCATGATCATCTTATCTAGTGTATTGCCGGCGGCAACCATAGGAAAAACATTCTCTTCCTTGGCAACAACAAATTCCAGCAGCACAGGACCATCCGTCTCTAAAGCCTGCCGCCAGATTTCCTCGGCTTCCGCTTTATTCGTTGCCCTTAGCCCTTTAACCCCATAGGCTGCAGCCAATTTAACAAAATCCGGACTGCCAGCTAAATCAATATGGCTAAATCTATTATCATGAATAAGCTCCTGCAATTGTCTAACCATGCCTAAAACCTGATTATTAATGACAACTATTTTTACAGGTATCTTGTTGATTGAACAGATAGCCAGCTCTTGCGCGCACATTTGCATTCCGCCATCACCATTAATTGAGATTACGAGGCGATCTGGATTGCCTGTTTGAGCGCCAATTGCGGCTGGAAATCCAAAGCCCATTGTGCCTAAACCGCCTGATGTAATCAAAGAGCGTGAATGCTTGAATTTATAAAATTGTGCCGTCCACATTTGATGCTGGCCTACATCTGTTGTAATAATGGCTTCCCCAGCTGTTGTCTCACTAATCATTTCTATGACAAACTGCGGTTTCAGCACCTCTGTGGAATCCTTATAACGCAGTGGAAATTGCTGCTTATTCTGTTCAATTGCTGCAAGCCAATGCTTGGTATTAGCCTGTTTAACATGCTGGTTAGCATAGGCTAGCATGGCTTTAATATCACCTATGCATGGAAGTTCCGTTCGAACATTCTTGCCAATCTCAGCAGGGTCAATATCCATATGAGCGAACTTTTGAGCTTTAGGCGCAAAGCCGTCGAGCTTCATGGTAACCCGATCATCATAACGTGAGCCAATAGATATGATAAGATCAGCCTGTTGAATAGCTGTGTTGGCAGTGAAGTTTCCATGCATCCCTGGCATCCCTATACTAAGCTCGTGTTTGCTTGGAAATCCACCTAATCCAAGCAACGTTGTAGTTACAGGTATTTGAGCCATTTGCACGAATGCTAAGAGCTCTTCAGCTGCATCTGAATAAACAACACCGCCTCCAGCGATGATTACGGGTTTCTCTGCTGCGGCTATTGCTTCTAACAGTTTGTCTACCTGTTCATAATTAAATTCCAAGGATGGCTGATATCCACGAAGCAAAATTTTAGTCTCTTGCATCATAATTTGTTGATTGGAGATATCCTTAGGGATATCAATCAATACAGGACCTTTGCGTCCTGTATTCGCTATATAAAAAGCTTCTTGGATGATACGCTGCAGATCATTAACATCACGCACCAAGTAACTATGCTTTGTGATCGACATTGTCATACTAACGATATCCGCCTCTTGGAATGCATCTGTTCCCATTACCGTTGTTGGCACATTGCCCGTGATAATAACTAATGGAGTAGAATCCATGTAGGCAGTTGCGATTCCTGTAATTAAATTAGTTGCCCCTGGGCCTGAGGTCGCGATGCATACTCCAACCTTTCCCGTCGAACGCGCATAACCATCAGCTGCATGAATCGCCCCTTGCTCATGTCGGGTCAAAATATGCTTAAAACCTGGCTTATCATACATGGCATTATAGATATAAAGTACGTTTCCACCTGGGTAGCCAAAAACACATTCCACTCCTTCTGAGAGTAAACATTGCAATAGCAGCTCCGATCCTGTAATAGCCTTTTGTTCGGTTTCTTGATGATTTTGTTTGCTTGTTTCCATGGTAGTACCTCCTTCAAATTAAAAAAGCTTTCGCCCCTTTAATGCCACAATGACTCTGTGACATTAAAGGGACGAAAGGAGAATTTTCGTGGTACCACCCTGATTTACCGGTAATCTTGCGATTCCAGCCTCATGAAGTAAGACTATCCTTACCTCAAGCACTTTAACGTGTGCCAATCCGTTTGATTCTACTTTCCAGCTCAGCTTGCTATCAAACCGGATTTCGATCAAAAGCTCCGAGACGACATTACACAAAGTTTTAAGACAAAGGTTTCACCAATCCCTCTGCTCTCTGGACATAAACCAATTGTGTATTTTTCTCTTCATTGCATTTTGGATAATAAAAAAACCTCTCGCCCCTCTAAAATCACAAAAACTTAGTGACTTTAAAGGGACGAAAGGAGAAATTTCGCGGTACCACCCTGATTTACCGGAATTCTTGCGAATCCGGTCTCATGAGGAAAGACAATCCTTCCCTCAAGCACAATAACGAGTGCCAATCCGTTTGATTCTACTCGCCATCCCCCAGAAGGCTGACTGACTTTCGATCAAAGGCTCAGAGATGACATCACACAACGCTTTAAGACAAAGGTTTCACCAATCCCTCTGCTCTCTGAACATAACTCACTTGTGTGTTTTTCTCTTCATTGCCGTTTCATTTAATTTATTAACATATTAGCGAATCAATTTCATAATTCCAAAGCCTTATTGCGCTTAAGTTTTTAGAGCATAAAAAAAGGAGTGCCTCCCCAAATCTCGAAGTGTTTAGTACCCCTACCAGACACTGATGAGAAGAAAGGAGCATCTCCCAATGTACAATATTCAACAAGAAAGTCTGTTTTCCTTGCAGGATTTATTAGAAATGTCACCCAAAGATACGTTTGCTTATCTTTTTGAGACGTTAGATATTAATCCATTCTTACGCGTTGTATCTAAAAAGGCATTTTTAGGGGCACCAACTCAGCTCAACTACGTAGCTATGCTGCAATCTTTATTCATTCGAATCGTTGAACGTATTCCAACCATTAAAGATCTGCGGAAACGATTGAAACGAAGTATCGAATTTAGCACGGATTGTGGATTTATGGGTTCTGATCGAATTCCAAGTGAAGCTTCTTACACGCGACTTATCCAGAAACTACTACAATCGGAAGTGTTCCAGCAGTCTCAACAAGACCTAGTCAAGCAAGCGTTTCATGAGGGTTTTATCGATGCTTCCGCGGTAGCTATAGATGCAACTCATGTTGAAGCCAGAGATCGTCAACCCGAGAAAAAGAAGGAAGACAGTCAACCACTAAACACGAAAACGCCAACGAAGAAACGGGGACGCAAGTCCAAGGGTGAGCGAGAACAATGGCTCAAGGAACAGTTGGAACTGGAAGAGAATCGAACGTTATTCGAGAAAAAGGTAGAAACCCAAGCCTCCTACAGCTATGACGAGTTGGTGAAGGAAATCCCGTTAACTCCAGCCTGGGGCGTAAAGAAAAATTCGGAAGGCAAGAATGTATTCTGGTACGGTTTCAAAGCCCATCTTGTCGTCGACTGCAAAAGCCAATATATCCTTACAGCCTTACTTACATCAGGAAATATGAATGATGGAAAGTTGGCCATTCCCTTACTTAAAGGACTTGCTGAAAAGCATCCTGAACTAGCCATTTCTCAAGTGATCGCGGATGCAGGTTATGATCTCGTACCGATTTATAAGCAAGTCGAGAGCATGGGTGCAAGGGCCCTCATCGATTACAACCGCCGGAATGAACATCAAGAAGATGGCATGGATAAATACTTTCGTCCCGTCTGTAAAGAAGGTCATTCTTATCGATACGATAGTTTTGACCCGAAGTACGAAACGATCAAATACACACAGCCCAAAGAATGTTCAACCTGCCCTTTTAACGATGGACACTGTCAGAAAGTATTTAAGAAAAAGATCGATGATAACCCAAGAAGATATACGGTTCCAGCACGTGGTAGTGACCGATATAGGGAACAGTACAAAAAAAGAACAGCCGTTGAACGTGTAAATGCCTACTTAAAAGAGTTCTTTCAACTAAATAACATTCGCCATCGTGGCGCATTAGCAAAGGTTGATTTTGAATTCGCCTGTCTGACCTACACGGCATGCAAATTAACAGCTGACCGATTAAATCAATACATTAAAATGAAAAAGTCTACTGCTTAGCACTTTTTTAAAAAATCATAGTATGAATATTCGGTCAGCCTGTCTATAAAGAAAATGATTTATGAAATTGATTCTAGCATATACAATTTAATTTACAAGTCATTTTTATAAATTTCTTATTCCTCAGCTTCCGCATAATTCGCTTTACAAAAAGCGGCAAGGACTTCCACTTCATCATCTTCGAGATCAAAGTCCTGATAAATCTCGGTATCTTTCTCGAAAATCTCATACTTAAGCAATACTGATTTATTCTCATCAATTAAATATAACGCACGTACGTACATGCCATTCTCGGAATATAATTCGTCATCATCAGGCACATCCAAATCCAGCAAAAATTCATATCGTTTCCCGCTTAAAATACCAAATGGATCTTTAATTAGCTCGACTGTATAGCTAGAAATTGTTAACATAACTTCACCCTTCCTCTTCCTCGTTTTGTAAGTATATCAAGAAAAACGCAATCTTAAAAGTTTCCAGAAAACAATATAGAAAGGGAGAATTATTCTCATACCTTAGACTCAAACCATACGCTCCGAAAATCAACCCAGCCTAAAGAGTTCAAATGTACCCCTTTTAAAGATGGATGTACCTGCGTTTTCAGCTGACGGTGGTATAAAAAAAGCACGGCATCATCCTGCTTCAGCATCTGCTCCAGCTCTTTAGCTATTTTATAACGTTCCACAGGTATGGGCTCCTCATATACTCTTTTGATGATCCCCTTCATCTGCTCGTGATGCTGTGGGCTCATACTCTTATGAAAGCAGGTATTCTCACTAAGGAAGATCTCAATTAATGAAAAAGCAGATTCATCCTCCGTTACAATTGAACCAATCGCTAAGTCGGATTCTTTGATTTTTATTAATTGCTGTGCACCATTTTTAGGTGGTTGAATAATCTCCAGTTGAATACCTAAAATTTCACATTCTTTAACAAACCATTGCATGCTCTCATTCGTCATAGCTCCATAGATAGTCACTTTTTCTTGATTATACCCACTCTCTGCAAGCAGCTTGCGGGCTAATGGCAGATCATAGCTGGACTCAAATTGGCTCACCTCAGGATCTGGGAAAAAGCTCCCAACCTCTTTAGTATTTTCGGGTACCATGATATCTAATAGCTTCTTACGATTCAAACCATGATGCAAGGCTTGACGAAACCATTTATGCTGCTGAGGGCCATCTTGAGATAAATTGAATGTGAGGAAATGACAGGCTATTGAACTAGTTTCAATTACCAACCATTCATCTGGCGCGTTAATCCCCCGTTCCCCGCAAAGGTAATTGCGCATTTGATAGGAATCTGTATCTCGTTTCTCACTATCCAGCTTTCGTTCTGGAGTCAACCATATTTCAACCCTGTCTAGATGAGGCCGCTTGTCAAAATAACGGTGGTAAGCTTCAAGCACAATCATATTCTCATCATTTTTAACTAGCTTAAATGGACCTGTTCCCACCGGCAGCTGCATGAATTGCTCACCCAAATCTTTAACAGCATCCTGAGGTACTATGGAAGTAGCGTCAAAGCTTAAAAATCTCAAGAATAAATGATTAGCAGCTTTTAAATAAATACTGACTACATGATTATTTACCACTTCTATCCGCTCAATATCAGCTACTAACCAGCGAAAGGGTGACTTAATCTCATTATCCAGCAGCCTTTCTAAGGTAAACTTTACATCATGTGCCGTCAGCTCTCTGCCATGGTGAAAATAAACCCCTTTGCGCAGGTAAAAGCTCCATTCCGTACCCTGCTCATTCTTCGTCCAATAGTGGGCTAGATGTGGCTCGAAGCTCTCGTTCTGAGTATTGTATTTAACCAAGCAATCAAAAACATTTTTGACTAAATGTGACTCGACGGCATAATAAATAAATGCTGGATCAATGAATTTTATCGTTTTATCATAGGGAATACGCAAAGTTTCCAAGACATTCATATTATTCGTTTCTGTACGATAGCCAAAGTGAGTATCCAGCCAATACATAAACTGGTCCTTAACAAAAGGTAACTGTGCATAGTCTTCTAGAAAAGCAAAGGCTTGTTTAAGATCGCCTTTCTCCACATACTCCTGGGCAATTTGCAGGACAAGTGATTCTCTTGAAACCAGAAATGTCATGTGCGAGCGATTCCCGCGTCCTCTCCCTGCAATCCAATCGATCCATTGCCGCTCCTCCATCTTACGGAGAATTAAATTTACATTACGCCCCGAGCATTCAAACAAATCCGTTAACTCTTGAAGTGTAATCTCAAAGCTAACTCCTCTAGCCACCGTTGGGTTCAATTGTCTAATTTTTAAGTAATAGTGTTCCAGAATCATCGTAGGCCCAACTCCTTTTTAAAAGGTGAAATATATAAATTATATTTTACAATTTTTATTCATCTTTATCTAGCTATAATTAAGTCATAAGGGAGTGAAGCATATGAACAGCTTTTACGAATATGAAACCAGAATGAATCAAGTTAAATCCGAAATCGAAAAAAAAGCACGCGAGGCTTGGAAATTAACACCTCATGTGCCGCATAAACATTTAAATTTTCAATTTATTAAGAGTTTCATGCTTTGGCTGCAAAGCCTTTAAAAGTCACGTTGAACAGTAGATTTAAGTTTAGAGGACTTAAACCTTGATGATGTTGGTACTAGAGCAGCTCGCAAGGCAGTCAATGAAATAACTAATGTAATCGAACCAAAGTAAACCCATCTAATCCCAGATAAGTTGCTGTCTGTCCCAAGGAAATAACCATGAATAAACGCCATTATGAAGATCGGATAAGATAGCATATGGATCAGCAGCCAAACTTTTTTCTGGAGTTTATGGCGAATATCAGAGGTGAAAATAAGCAGCAGCATCCCATAAACACTTAAGGTACCTAGGCCATTCAGAACTGGAGCGCGCACAGCTGTAAATGGAATTAACACCTCACTCCAGTTAAATGCCGTATATTGATCTATAACCGTAATCATCCCGTGCAACATGCCAATACCTGTACCTGAGATAGTAGAAAAAGTATGCATTTTATGCAATCTCACCTTGTTTTTACCTTTAAAAAAAGGAAAGCTGTAGAGGATTCCTAAACAAATTCCAACAGCTAAGAGAATATATGATGCGATGCCTGACGAACGAATAATCTGCCAGATCGGTAAGGTTGTAATGAGCTCAATCATCTTAACAACCTCCTACATGATAATGATCGATTTCCAGCTCAAGCCAATGTGAATCCAGTAATGCCTTTTCTCCATAATAATGCGTTTCTTGCTGTGCAGTAAAAATAATTGCTTCATAATCCTCTGTTTTGGCGTTTAATAATTCTATCCCCTCAGAGCAGCCTACAATGCAAATTACCTTTGCCCAAATCTCACAATCGATCACATTTTTCCCCATAACCATGCATTGTACAACCTCATTATCACTAGGCAGCATTGTCCTCGGATCAATAATATGATGCATGCTACCTAGCTCATTCTGCCACTGTCTACCCAATTTACTAGAGGTTGCTATAGAACCATTAGACATAACCAGCTGTCCCAATTCTTCATTCGCTTGCCATGGATTTTCAATTCCTATGACCCAAGGCAGCTCGTTAGCAGTAGAAGAATGATTCCAACAAGTAAGATCACCGCCAGCATTAATGATTCCTTTATCGATCAATAGCTTCTTCTGAAAATGATTAGCCAATCGTTGGACTGCCCAGCTCTTGACGATTCCACCCAAATCCATTGTGACCTGTTCAGGCAATTGAATCGATTTCATGCCATTATCTATTATAATGGAGTGTCTCTGATTAGAGTTAGCTGCTCTATGTGTTTTAATGTTATTGGCGGTTATTAGCTGTTCGAAGGATTCCGTATAGCCTGCATTAAGTAAACTATTTAATAATAGCGGATCGAATATACCATTGGTTAATTGCCGATACATTTCAGCAAGTTGAACGACCTCAAGCATCGTTTCTGATACCAGGCAGCAATCCCCGGCTAAGCGATTTAGCTGACTTAGCTCGCTTTGCGGGATAAATCTGCTGAAGCGATCTTCTACATAACGGAACCAATTTTTAGCGAAGGCTTCAGTTCCAGCAGCAGCTTCATCTACACTACAGAAGGTCAATTCTACTTGAGTATTCATTGCGTTAAATGTAACTTGATGCTGAGAAACCATAACTCCCGCCTCCTTTTCACTCGTCCATTTAAGAGCGCCCTGTTTTCGTATGTGATCTTCTATTGGAAGGTATAGTCGAACTTTCCGATTGACTGGACTGAATTTCTTGCTGATCGATTTGAATGTCTTGCTCCTCAACACTGGCAATAAATTCGTCCATCACCGGATCCTGCTGAACCACTGTATCTGTTGGTTGATTATTATCAGCATTCCTAAATGCTTTTTCAAAAGCTGCACTTGTTCTTACTTCTTGAAAGAGAATCGTTAATCCAATAGCACCCACAAAACCTATTTTCCATTTCAACCATTTGGATTTTTTCATCTTAAACGACCTCCTGTATGTATACCAAAGCTTTATTCTCCTAGTATGCTTGATAAACCTGAGATGTAAATGAGTGATTGCTGAAGAAATGCTGAATAATAACTAGAATTTTATTATAACAAGAAATTCAGCTTACCTTCAGCTTTCACTCAGCTAGATTTCAATAAAAGATAACATAATAAAGGTACAATCCATACAAAATAATGTAAAATAAAGCTGAGGTGTTGAATATGAACCAAATCAAAGGCATTAAAATATTATTAGTAGATGATGAAGCGACGATTTTACAATTTCTAGAGCTTGGGCTTGTCAATGAAGGCTTTGAAGTTCAAACTGCACAGGACGGCATGACGGCAGTTACTTTAGCCAAAAGCTTTCAACCGCATCTTGCTATTTTAGATGTAATGATGCCCGGGATGGATGGCTTCGAGGTCTGCCGCATGCTTAAGAAAACCGAGAACATAGCGGTCATCATGCTAACGGCTAAAGATGAAGTTGTAGATCGCGTTAAGGGACTGAGTCTTGGAGCCGACGATTATATGATGAAGCCATTTAGCTTTGAAGAGCTCTTGGCTCGTATTCATGCACGTATACGCAATCAATTTCCCAACCTAGCAAGCGAGGTTATTCAAGGCCCCTTCCGCATTGATGATCGCCGTAAAGAAATATCTATTGAGAATCGTGTTTTAGAGCTGACCACTACGGAATACGGATTATTGAAATTTTTAGTGATCAATCATGGGCTTGTGCTCAGTAAAGCGATGATTCTAGATAAGGTTTGGGGCTATGATTTTGGCGGGGAAGAAAACATTGTTGAGGTTTATATCCGTTCCTTGCGTGAAAAGCTGAATGATAAGGAACATCGCTTAATTCGCACCATTCGTGGCGCAGGTTATCGGATAGATTTGACATGAAAACTCATTGGCTAAGTCGAATCAAACGTTTTTTCTCCCCCCTTTCCCTGCGTTACCAGCTATTATCGAGATCCTTGTTTATCCTTGCGGGCTTACTAATGCTTATCGGATTATTGCAATACGTTTTGATGCATGACTTCATCTATAAAAGTAAAGCGGCCAGTATGAAAGAAGCTATAAAACAGTATCCGCGCGAACGCTGGGAACAATTATTAGGCAATAACTTGGATGATAATCCTAATAACAATCAGAATAATAATCAGAATAACAATCAGAATAATAATCAAAATCACAATTCAAACAATAATCCAAACAATAATCCAGGTCAGCGCTTTCCACCCTTTATTCTTGATTCACCAATAGCTTTAATTGATATTAACGGAAACTTCACTGCATTAACCGGACCAGATGATGTTGTTCCTCCGCAGCTGTCAACCGCAGAATATTTAGCAGTTATACAGCAAAAAAATAACCCTAATGATTTAAATTATAAAATTATTAACGATTCTAATGGTGTAGAGCAGCTGGTAGTACTCACTCCTATTGTCGGCAGGGGTCAGCAATTGATTGGATTAGCCCAGGTTAATACCAGCACCAGCACCCTAAATGATGTCTTGTTCCGTCAGCTCTTTACATTCTTGGCACTCTCAATAACTGCCCTAATCCTTGGCTTACTTACTTTCTTGCCTGTATTGAAAAAAACATTGGTTCCCTTATCCAACTTAGTCGATACGGTAGAACAAATTGATGGCGGGAATTTAACCGAGCGTTTTCCAGATCATCAAGGTCAGCTCGAGATTGATCGGCTCTCGATTTCTTTTAATGGGATGTTGGATCGTTTGGAGTTTTCATTTGAAGCGGAAAAAGAAGCTAGAGAGCAAATGCAGCGATTTATTGCCGATGCTTCTCATGAGCTACGTACCCCGCTTACCTCCATTCATGGGTTCTTGGAGGTTCTGCTGCGCGGTGCAGCTAATAATCCAGATCAGCTGCAAAAGGCGCTTAAAAGCATGTATGGAGAGTCCGAACGGGTTAATAAGCTGGTCGAGGACTTGCTATTATTAGCTAAGCTTGACCGCACGCCGCATATTCAATTATCAGAAGGGGATTTGGACGATGTTCTCCATGAAATGGAACCTCAGCTGCGAGTTCTGGCTGGTAAAAGATCAGTCAGCTTCTCGATTAGCCCTAATATGCTATGCATGTATAATTCAGACAAAATGAAGCAAGTCATTCTTAACTTATATTACAATGCCGTCCAACATACGGACGCTGAATCTGGAAGCATTGTTATTACCTTAAAACAAGCAGCTGACGGGGTGCAATTATCGATCCAAGATAATGGCACGGGCATTAACAAAGAGCATTTGCCTTACTTATTTGATCGATTCTATCGTAGTGACTCCTCGAGAACTCGAAAATATGGAGGAGCTGGCTTAGGACTTTCCATTACAAAATCCATTATTGAGGTGCATAATGGCGCCATTCGAATCGAAAGTAAAGAAGGCTCTGGAAGCACATTTTATGTCTGGTTGCCTTTATTGAAGTAATAAGTGGAGTGTTCAAAATAAAAAGAGACCTTCTAAAGTCATCACTCGACTCTAGAAGGCCTCTTTTTTATGCTTGTACTAAATTAACTTACCACGATCTGCAAGTATACTGTTTTACCAGCGAATTTACAGGTGATTCTGGCTTTGCCTTTTCCGTAGGCTGTGATCACGCCATCCTTGACATCAGCAATCGAATCATTAGAGCTGGACCATAGTCCTTCAACAGAAACATCTTCGTCTGTATTGTCTTTAAATGTGGCTACAGCATGCACCTGCTTCGTGCTATTAATACTCATTGTTACATTCTTTTCGGTGATTTTTAAATATTTGAGCTCATCTACAGTAACTTTCACTGAAGCTGTTTTCCCGCTATATTTGGCTGTGATTGAGGTTTTACCATAAGAGCTAGCTATAATGTTCCCTTTTACAACATCTGCTACTTTAAAAGATGATGTGGTCCATTCTGCCTCTGTGGTAATATCCTTCTCAGTACCATCTGAGTAAACAGCTGTCAGAACTAATAATTGTTGAGTTCCTGACTTAATGGAGACTTCTTTTTTGCTGAGATAAATTTTAGTAGCTACATTTACTTCAACTGGAACAGTCACTGATTTACCACCGTAGGTTGCAGTAATGGTTGCTTTACCATTTCCATAGCTAGTAACCACTCCATCCAATACATCGGCAACTTTCTCTGAGCTTGATTTCCAAATTGCTGCTTGAGTGACAATTTCACTGGTGCGATCGTTATGTGTAGCAGTTAGAACAAGCTGGACGGAAGAATTCTTCTCCATTACCACTTGCTTCAGATCAATTGATAATTTAACTGCTAAATCAACCTCCACCGTAAGTGTTTCTATTAATCCACTATATTTAACGGTTATGGTCGCTTTCCCACTGCTAAAAGCTTTTAAAACCCCATTGCTCACTTTAGCAATCTTATCACTGGATGAGGTCCAAACAGCTTCGTCTGTGACATCCTTTGAGGTTTCATCCTTAAAATTGGCTTGCAAGGATACCGGTGCACTATCCCCTTCCTTCATTGTAAAAACGGATGGACTGGTAAACTCCAGAGAGGCAACCACTCCGATCATTACAGAGATAGTAACTGTACGATCGCCATAACTAGCGGTTATCTTCGTCTCGCCTTTATCCACTGCAGTAATTAAGCCGCCTTTTACATCTGCAATCGCAGTTGAATTGGATTTCCATACAGCTCTATCCGTAATATCTTCTGAAGATCCATCTGAATAGGTTGCTGTAATTGTGACCTGCTCGGAAGCACCTGATTGCAGCTGTAGTGTTTGTTTATTAGCCGTTAGAACAGTAGCTTGATCAATATTTACCGAAATCGTTACTTTTTTCCCGCCATATACAGCAGAAATTGTTGCGTGGCCTACTTTATAGGCTGTAATATTTCCTTTAATAACGGAAGCAATATCTGCATTATCCGTTGTCCATTCCGCTATCTCTGTTACATCATAGGTTTCCCCCGAAGCATAAGTAGCTGTAACAACCGTTTGTACTTCCTCGTTAGCCCGCATCTCAATGCTTGATTTATCTACAATAAGTCTTCTTGGCGTAGCCACATCCACAGTAATGGAAACTGACTTCCCACCATATTTCCCAACTAAAGTCGCTTGCCCCATTGCAATTCCCGTAACAAGACCTTCGGAAACACTGGCAATCTCTTCATTGCTTGTTGTCCATATGGCTTGAGTCGTTATGTCAACTGGTTCACTGCTGCCGGTAAAATAACCATTTAAACTCAACTGCTGTGAATCTGCTACTTTCATGAAAAGATCGGTTTGGTTTACTTCCAAGCGAGTTGGAATTTCAACCTGTATCGTGACCGTTGCTGTACTTTCGCCATATTTGGCTGTTATCACTGCTTGTCCACTGCTAACTGCGGTAACAATTCCGTTCGTCACATAAGCAATAGCATCATTGTCTGACGTCCAAGTAGCTTGATCCGTTACTGGCTTCGAGATTCCATCTGAAAGAGTAGCTGTTAGAACTAAAGGCTCTGTTGCTCCTTTTCGTAAGGATACATTTGTTTTGTTTAACGATAAGCTTTTGGCAACATCAACATCAACAACTAGCTTAGCCGTATTATTACCAAATTGAGCATTAATCACAGCTTGCCCAGATTTGATAGCACTAACTTTACCTTTGGATACAATTGCAACTGCTTCATTATCAGATGACCATGTAGCACGATCCGTTACGTCCTCTACAGTTCCGTCTGCATAGGTTGCTTTTAGAATCGCCGTTTTGTTCCCATTTACACTTAGCTGCATGGTTGTATTATCTAAAATCAACTTGCGTGCCACATCAACATCAATCGCAATCGTAGTTGTTTTACCTCCATAAGTTGCTGAGATAGAGGCGTTACCATTAGAGAATGCAGTAACAACACCATTGGATACCGTGGCTACATTATCATTATTGGATTCCCATTTAGCCTTAGTAGTGACCACTTCACTTGACCCATCTGCATAGAAAGCACTAAGTGCAATTGATTTAGTAGCCTTAACATGCATGAAAGCTTCTAAAGGATCTGCAACTAAACGTTTCGTTACATCAACATCGACGACGATTTTAGCAGACTTCCCTCCATATGAGGCAGTTACAGTTACTTCTCCTGAATTATAAGCCGTTATTAATCCTTTGTAAGCATAAGCAATGCTGTCCGAATCTGAGATCCATGTAGCTTTGTTGCTAATATCTTCGTAGTCACCATTATCGAATAGTGCCATAACCTGTATTTGCTTATGAGCACCTACTTTAAGCGTTAAATTTGTTAAAGATACGGTGTTATTCTCCAGATTAAGTCGAAGAACCTTATCCACATCTACAGGAATGGAAACGGTTTGGGTGCCGTACTTCGCTGTAATTATGGTGCTCCCAGAATTAAGCGCTGTGATTTTACCATCTACAACATTAGCAACTGAATCATTGCTAGATATCCATTGATCAACCTGATAAGTAACATTAGAAACCGTGTTATCTGTATAAGTCGCCATTAAAGTAATTTGTTCAATATTACCGACTCTCATGGAGACACTTGTTTTATTTTTTGTAAGACTGCGAACCTTTTTATCGACCGCTAAACTAACACTAACGGATGTTCCTAGATATTTGGCTGTAATAATAATATTCCCCTTAGCTTTTGCAGTAATAATTCCGTTGTAAACGGTGGCTATCGATGAATCCTGAGTCGTCCAATCCGTCAGCAAAGTTACATCTTCTGTTTTACTGCTGACATAGATGGCAGTTGCCGTTAATTCATAGCTATCTCCAACCTCAAGACTTACTTCATTCGTGGATAATACCATTCGCGAGAACGTTTCGGCAGCAAATGCCTTCCCGCTCCAACCCATTGGTAAAAGTAAAAGAATAAGTCCTATTAGCATTGATTTTTGCAAAAACAATCGTTTAATCATGTTGTATTTCACTCTCCTAATTATTAATTAATCGCATACCAGAACTCTACGTTATCCTTCACATCAGGGGAAGGTGCAATAAGAATTTCTATTTTCCCAACCGTGACTGTTGCTTTCTCCCCTATGTTCATCGCGCTTTTAACTTTTGCTGCAAAATCCTCTTTAATTTCGAGACCTTGTGCTTTGAGCAGCTCTACCGCTAACGAGATACTCGTACTGCTGCCGTCGCCAAACAATTGTGTAATCGAAACCTGTCCCTTAATATTAGCTGGTTTAAAGATTACTGAATCGAACTTATTGCCATCCTTGGCTATCCCGATGTGATCCGCTGTTGCTGTCACATTAAATCCGGGGTAATTTTTAATTATTGCTTGTAATTTGGTATAAGCAGTGGCAATCGCTGGTGGTAAATTTGTCGGATCAAACGGTAATGCTGGCAGCAAGCTAGCAGCTGAAGCTTCCTGAGGACGCGGCAATAGCTTCGACATCCCTTGATCTAATAAATTCTTAATGAAGGTAACTGCCTCTGCACGAGTTAAATTATCTGTCCCCATATAGCCGCTAATAGTCGGGCTTACTTTACCATTCGAAAGCTTTTTGCCTAAAATATATTGAATAGCATTATTCCCAGTAAAATTAACTCCGTTAGCGCCTGTAATGATTTCAGCAACCTGTAGACGGTTTATATAGGCAGTTCTGAGGTTTTTATCTATTGCCCCTTTAATAGGAAAGTTGAACTCACTCAAGTAATTATAGGTAGGTTCTGGCCATGCCAATTTACTAGACTGTGCATCGAAGCCAAATGCGTTAGCAAACATAGTAAGGAATTCAGCTTCTTTTACCTTTAGATCCGGTTTAAAGGTTCCATCTGGGTAGCCGTTAACAATTTTCTTCTCTGTTGCCCATGCTATGGTAGCTTTGGCCCAATGACTTTTGGCATCGGAAAAAACCGCAGCATCCGCCTTTACAGTGGTATCCGCAGCTGATATATGACTTTCAACAATTCCAGATGATAATGTAATTAGCAGCACTAATGAAAGATTGATCTTTTTTAATGCATTCATTCTTGTAACTCCTCTGCAAAATAAATTATGTATTTAACCTTCTCTTATATTTTTCGGTAACTCTACTATATATCATTAGTAAAAAATCATTTATAAGTCTTTCTAACCATATATAGAAGCTATCCAAAAAGCCACTTCTTGACTTAAGGATAGCTTCAATTATATAGTTAGTCAATTTTTACATGTCATATTTCGACTATTTTCACGAAAAATTTACTTGTTTGGAGTTTATATTGCATGAATATCGCTTTAAAAGTCAGTAGAAATCGAACCTAGCAAACGGGTTCCGCCCTCAAATTTCTCATAAACTTTGAGATGCTTAGGGGATTGCGCAAAGGTTAATGGGTCTGTGACATCTGAGTAAGTAAAAGTTAATGTCTGTTTCCCTGTCACCCAAGCCGCTGTTCCTTCTAATGCTTCCTCCCATGATTTAACTTCTACGCCATTATCATCGGTTAATTTATAGACCAAGCTGCGATTTGTGGCCGTTCCAGCTGCGCTAAGTGCTTTAGCGATCGTGTAATCAAAGCTGAACTCATAACCGGCGACTCCAGAGTTGGATACAAGAGTTAGCTCCGGATTCTGCGCCGATATCGTATACGGGTATACTGCTACACTATTCAACGCCCCCCCACTTACAAGCGTGCTGGGTGTAAAGGCATATTGCTGTGGAGAAGCAAAGGCATCTGCATTGATTTTCTGCCCAAAAATAAACTGTTGATTATCCGCAGCAAGTCCAGTCGGTAATAGTGTCCATAATGTCGTTAACGCTAAACCTTCCTTGCTTAATGCCGTTGTATTAGCTGAATCATCTGTTGTTTTTAATGGAAGAACCGAGCCATCCACACCTGATAAATATCCTGTGTAAGGCACTATACTACCATTACGGGCTTCTTTATTGGTTTGTAGAATCCGAACAGCCAGCATTTTCTGATTGTTAATATCGTAGATTTGGCTGTCCACTACTTCAGCGATTGAAGCTCTTCCAGGCGTATCTAAGGTCCAGGGAATATTCAAGTTAGCCGAGCTTATAACAGATGTGCTCGCCGTATAAGGGATTTCCGTCCATTCATGGGTTGCAGACCATGTCTGAGCTTGGCTATTCCATGTACCGTCACCTAAGTAAATATAACCATCTACTATAGCTGAGGTATATGGGATTTTCGCATAAATGTAAATGGTGGTTTTCTGGTTAGGATATAAGTAAGGCGAGCTTTGAATTTGGATAACCTTGCCCTGTGCATCAAGATCACCGAGCATATATCCTCCATAAAGGGATGTATCCATGGGGCTTGGCAGAGTTATCGTCTTGGTATCCACGTTTTGGATTTCCAATTCACTAACTAGCACATCGTTTGAGCCATTACTAGCCAGTCTATAAGCTGATTTAAGCGATACAGCAAGCTTGCCGATCGTTGTAGCTACAGAGCTATTGGATTTAGTATTGGCGAATGAGCTCGTTAAATCTAATGTATCCAATACTTTATCCGCGGCTGTTGTTGAGGTGCTTGTTGTGTCAACAGCAGCTGCTGGATTTGAATTGCTTGCTGCTGCTTTTTTAACCAGCTGTAAGCTGTAGAGCTTGCTCTTATCTTCAACACCAATAGCGGCTTGTAGAGTAAACTCACTGCTCTGATGCGGCAGGATCAATTGACCACCTCCTCTTAATACTGTAGTCGGATAAGTCAGATTGGCGCTATCCAGTAAGGTGAAAGCTAATGCTGTTGGCAGCTTTAAAGTGCTGGCATTCTGATTCTTAGCAATGACATCGATATTGATCAAGGCTTTGCCATCCACCGTTGTATTGTAGCTGCGAATCACCTGAAAAGAGAACATCGAATACTTACTTAATGAAGCATCAAAATCTTTCATATCCAAACCGGTTGTTTCGGAAAAGCCAGAATCTGCGAGGAGTGAATAGCTTGCTGGTAAATGGACAAGATTGATTGGTTTAATTGTACCCGACTGAGCCTTCTCCATAACAACAAGCTCAATGGTACTTGTATCAGTAGCTTTGGGAAAATTAGCTGTAAAATGATACGTTTCGCTTTCTCCAGCAGCTAAAGTCAACGGATGTACTTCTGCATCTACTGCAGGAGTATCTATTGTTGCGTCTCCTACTTGATATTTTGCGGAAAGCTTAGGTAGAGTCAGTGACGTTAGTCCTTCGTTTTTCAAGGTATAATCTACCGCAATTTCATTGCTGTAAGGCAAGTAGGTATACTCCGTTCGATTAGCGACCATGCTCGATGCTTGAGTCGTCGTTTTCGTAATATAGAGCAAACTGCTGCCTACTTGTGAATTAATATAAGAATCGTCAACGGATAAACTGGCCAATAAGCTTGTTGTTATTGTTGTCGATGAGACTGATTTTTTCGTCAGCTCTAAGCTCAGCTTACCCGTCGTATCCACCGCAGCTAGAGATACTTGTGTCGTTAGCACTCCAAGCTGCTTGGACTGAATCGTTTGATTTGCCCCAGATAGGATGGAAATTGGGGTCGTCTGTGCTGCAGCATCTCGTAAATTAAAAAGCAAATTAGCCGGTAATTGAATAGCTTTGGCACTTAAATTCTCGATTAGAAAATCTGAATATAAATACCAAATGTTATTCTTAAGCACCTTGTAGCTTCTGACTAATTCAAAAGAGGCGGAGGAGCTAGCCGGCAAGGCTGCATTTACGTTTGCTAAATTAATTATTGCCTTTGTGGTACTGCTCGCCACCTTAGTCGTGGTTGCCTCCGATGCATCTAAGCTGCCTAGATTACGCATATAGGTTGCTGAGGTATCATCCCATGCGAAAATATTAATGCTGAATTGTCCGATGGTCATGTTACTAGGAACCTGCGCGGTATATTTATAGCCTTGTGTTTGCTTCGTCAGGACACGAGCCGAAGCTTTCTCAATCAGCTGCGCAGAATACTTATTACCTGCCTTATCCATCACACGGATGCCATATTGATTTAAATCCACAGCTGCTGAGCTTTGGTTGATCAAATTTAGCGTAAAGCTTAATGTTTGAGTTGTTGTGCCAGCGGTCAATAAGGCATTATCCAGGGTAAAATAAACCGAAGCATTCGCGTAAACGCCTTGTTTGGCTGCCTCTACACCAGTTGTCAAAATGGATGCTGCAATTAAGAGGAGTGCTGAGGCCAATAAAGTAAATTTTCTAATTAAGCTTTTCTGAATGTGGGCATATTTCAATTGAATCAACCTCCAATGGTTTAAGCTATCAAGGATAAACGGTTACGCCGTATTTCAGAATGAAAACGGTGGGTTTGTCCGGAAATATAAGATCAGTATAATGTGAAACTTATATTTTTTATATTTTAATCAAATCGTAAAGCATCAATCGGCCGTAATCGCGAAGCTTTATTAGCCGGATATAAGCCAAATACAATCCCAACTAATACAGAGAATATAAAAGCATAAACACTTATATCCAAAGAGATACTGGTTGTTTGGGATGGGGAGAAGTGCGGCCACGCTAGAGCAAATCCGATTCCAACCAATAAACCAATCAACCCGCCAAGGCCGCTTATAACCGTAGCTTCCACAAGAAATTGGAATAAAATATTTCGTCGTTTGGCACCAATTGATTTTCGAATGCCAATTTCCCTTGTACGTTCACTTACCGTCACCATCATGATGTTCATAATCCCAATGCCACCTACTAAAAGTGAAATACAGGCTACGGCAACCAGCTGATTGGTTAAAGTACTCGTTGCTGCTGTTTTTGCAGTTAGCAGTTCATCCTGATTTGTTAAAGTAAATGCCGTAGTGCTTTTAAACTTGTAAGTTAAATAAGAAGTCATCGTTTCCTGGGCTTTATAAATGTCTTCCTTGGTTGGAGCTTCTATATATGTAGTGCGGATGAAACCAAGCTTAAATGCTCGTCTAGCCGTTTCAAGCGGGACAATTACGGTACTATCGACAGAGGTTCCTGTTAGATTAGAGCCCTTGGCGTTCAACACTCCTATTACCGTAAAAACTACACCATTAACATTCAATTCTTCGCCAACAGGATCAAGTAAGCCAAAAAACTTCTTCGCTACCTCACTTCCCAGCACAACTACATTATTACGGAATTCCAAATCCACTTCGGAAAGGAAACGTCCTTTGGCGATCGTTGATTTCGTAATTTCCATATAGCGATCATTAGTGCCGATTAAAGAATAGCTGGCTTGGGTGCGATCATATTTAAGATTCGTATTCGCTTGGGTTACAGTTGGCGCTATTGTTGAAAACTCAGGAAAGCCTTCAAATTTCATGAGCTCATCATAATCCAATGAGGTTCCGCGCCCGCTTCCATTCGCACTAACAACAAGTAAATTGGTGCCTAAATCCTCATATTGTTTGGCTATTTGTTGCGAAGTCCCATTCCCGAGCGCCACCAAGGTTACAACAGAGCCTACCCCAATAATGACGCCAAGCATCGTTAACATCGTACGCATCGGATTAGCTACAACTGTCCGCAACGCCATGAAAATTAGCTCAATTATCTTCATACCACAACCCCCATTTGCAGTTCAGCACGCAACGGTACTTTACGCACATCTGTGAGGATCTCTCCATCCCTTAGGGTAACGACGCGATTAGCATGCTCGGCAATATGCGAATCATGAGTAATTAAAACAATCGTGTTGCCTTGGGCATTCAGCTTGAGGATAAGCTCCAATACTTCCTCGCCTGTTTTCGAATCCAAGGCTCCAGTTGGTTCATCTGCCAACAGCAAGGAAGGCGATAAGGCAAGCGCACGAGCGATGGCAACACGCTGCTGTTGGCCTCCGGACAGCTCGCTTGGTTTATGATGGCCACGTTCAGCCATTCCCAGAAGCTGGAGCATATCTAATGCTTTCGCTCTTCTCGCCTTACTCCCAATTCCTGCATAAATCATGGGCAGCTCGACGTTTTCAATCGCTGTCAGCCGCGGAAGCAAATTAAACTGTTGAAAAATAAAGCCAATCTTCTGATTACGCAAAGTAGCTAGCTCGTTATCCGAAAGCTTTTCCGTTGAAACCTGATCCAAGGTATATTTACCCGTAGTTGGTGCATCGAGCAAACCAATCATATTCATTAAAGTTGATTTACCCGAACCGCTTGGACCAACGATAGCAACAAAGTCGCCGATAGCTACGTTTAGTGAGATGCTTTTGAGAATTTGCAATTCCTCTGCGCCGCGGTGATAAATCTTCGTAATTTCTTCCAGTCGAATCATATCCATCTGGTTCTCACCTCTCTTTGTTCCTTCATTAATCTCTCGCTGGAGGTGCTCCCCCGAAGTCACCGCCTCCGCCTCCAAAGCCGCCGCCACCTGTTGTACCGCCTGCTCCGCCCGCTCCACCCGCTCCTCCGCCAGCACCATTTGTGCCTTGGAATTGCTTTCTTAGAGCGTCAATTTCGGTTTGTGTTAAGGTTTGGCCTCGAGCTCGTGTGGCCGTCGTAACAACTTTATCTCCTTCTTTTATACCATCTGTAATTTCAACCATCGTTTTACTGCGAATCCCGATGGTCACTTCCTTGGACTCATTGACTCCAGCCGCATTTTTAACTGTGACATAACGTTTCCCTTGCTTGGACTGCAGGGCTTCAATAGGAACCATAAGAATGTCTTTTTTATCCTGAATGAGAATTTCTGCTGTTGCGGTCATGCCGTATTTTAGAAGCGAGTCTGTATTGGGAACGGATAATACCACCGTATAGAACGTGACTCCATTGGTAGTTGTTCCTACCGTTGAAATTTGATTGACCTCGCCAGTGAACGTTTTATTAGTAATCGAATCTACCTTCACGTTAGCTTGCATCTTATCTTTAATGTTGGGCAAGTCCAGCTCATCCACCTGGAGCGATAGCTGCATGCTGTCAAGACTGGAAACAGCGCCGAATTGAGTCGCATTGATTATTGTTGCACCCACCGGATAGCTGCTCAAAACATTCGTTTTCTGATTAACAAAATCAGTTGAAAACACGCCATCAAACGGTGCTACCACCTTCAATGTTTTGATTTTATCCTTCATATCACTCACACTAACCATTTGCTGGGCAATGGCTTCTTTTTTCATTAACATATCGTCACTTAAGCTTTCACTTGCAACCGAATTGATAATATCGCCTTGATTGACGCTATCTCCCGTTTTAAAAGCAAGCTCTTGGATAGTTCCTGACGTATTCGCTAGGACCGTTGAAGTTTTAATATATGCCAGAATCCCTTGCTCTTGAGAGACGCTAGTATTTCCTGCTAAAACTACACTGCCTGTTACCTTAAGACCTGCATCTAATGTATTATCATTCGTAATGCTGATCTCCATATCGATTATTTTCGCTCCAGTTGCGTTAGCTCTTGGTGTCTTTGCGATCTTAGCAATCGTGCCTGTTTTACTTAACATATAGCCTTCAATCGTTAAATCTATGGAGTCTCCTAACTTAAGCTGAACAGCATCCTCTAATAGAAAAGGCAAAGTAGTCGTCAATGTGGAAGGATCGGAGATCGTAGCAATTTTCGTTGTTTTCTGAACCTGTGAGGCTACCTCAATATTGTTCGCATAAGTCACCCGACCGGAAATAGGGGCTTTTGTGTTCAAATTAGCTTGCTGCTGAGCTAGATCCGAGTAATCCTTCTGCAGTTGAGTTAAAGTCAGATTAGCCTTCTGTAGCTGAAGATCATAATCGGGATTCGTAATTTCAAAAAGCAAATCTCCCTTCTTAACAGCCAGGTTACGCGTCAAATTCATCGTTTTAATTGTTCCATCCGAGGTTGCTGCAATCGTCTGCATATTCTTTGCCTCGAATTGTGAAGTACCTGATACGGAGGATTTAATTTCACCCTTCGTCACTGCTACTGTCGTTTCCGTTGCAGTTGTTGCGCTTTTAGCCGTATTATCTTTCATAAAATAATAGTAGCTGCCTCCTGAAAGTGCCAATACCACTACAATCAACAAAATCATTTTACTCTTTAGCCATCTCATACAATTGCCTCCTAATAATGTCGATTGTCTATACGAGCATTTCTCCTTATGCTCGTTTGATTCAATAGGCTTATTATGGAGCGCTTAGCTGAGATGAATTTGAGCGTTAGCTGAATGTTTGCTGAATGTGGGTGGAGGGCAAAAAAAGTGCTGGTCTAATTGACCAACACTTGTACATTAGTATTTTCAAAAGTGATATTTATCACTGCCTCAGACCTTTTCCTCAGGTATATTCTAATTAACGAGGAAGTTATTTTATTAAACAGAGGTGATTCATATGAAAACAGAGGACAATGAAACCGGGGATTTGTTAACCATTTTTGGGCTTATGGCAATTATGTTAACCGTCTTAATATCTATCGTTGTAACTGGTTATATGACAACTCACTAAATGAAATAAACACCGGTTAAGGTGCTTATTTCGCGATGGTCCATTTAAATTTTTTGAGAAACACTTCAATTATGGATTCACTTAGATCCCCTTTTTCTTCCAAGGGTTCCGTGCTGTTTAGATCCTCTGTATAACTTAATTGAGAGTTTGTAATTTCTTTTTCTGTAATCAAAACTTCTTTATTTGCAATCGAGATCGTCCAAGACCGCTCTTCTCCATCATTGAAAACCATGCTTGTAGCAAAATTATAAGGATGGACCTCCAGCGATTTTAATAATTCCTTCAAAACCTCATTAATCTCTTCTTGCCTTGCAATATAGGCATCAAATCTACTTTTAATTTCATTTTTCCAATCAGACATTGCGTGTAACACCTCCTGCAAAAAGTATTCGACAGCAGTAAACATTTTACCTTCTCAAATCATGTTAAATTGATTCATGTTTTCGATTTTGTGAACCACAACACAGTTTGTTAAATAGGTTTATATTAGAATTAAGAAGCAGCAAACAGATAGAAAGGGTGAAAACGAATGACCAATAATGATATTATCAAAGAATTATATGCCATTAAAGATGATTTGAAAAACACGGAAAAATGCATTGATCTCTTCTATAAAATACAATTAACCTATGGTCCATTAATTGAAGTAATCACCATTATGCGATTTGAGAAGCCTAAGCTTTACACTTATTTGAAATCGAGGTTTGACAAGAATCCAAGGTTTAATTTGTTATTTGAACTGGCTATTGATCATGAATTTGCAAGAGCTAGCCTAGGGTTTAAGCTGAATTATACAGCCCCCACTTTAGTCTCTTAAATAATAAAGCTTTTAATCCAACGATGAATGCTTTCTAAAGGCTGTTCAAAAGCTTGGTTGCTTTTGGCACGAAATTTCACATTCCAGCATCCAACTCGCTCATCATAGAAAACAAATCCGACATTCCCATCCTTAAACTCAAACATATCCCCGTTCTGAATTACTTTACCCTCTGGATATTTAAGCTCACTTTCCAACCTCATCAGTCCTTTTTTTTAGATTCGCTAAATATTGGGGCTAGTATTCCTAAGCTTCTTATAATACTGCATAGGTGATAGACCTGTCTGTTTTTTGAACAATTTGCTGAAATGATAGGGATCGTTTAAGCCTACTAAATATCCAATTTCACTAAATTTAAGGGTTGTAGCCTGAATCAGCTCTTTAGCATTATTAATTCGAATCATATTCAAATAACGGAATATTGTATAGCCCGTAAGCTTACTGAATATCCGATTAAAGTAGTCAAAATTCAATTCAAATTCCTGTTCAATGAACTCACTAGTAATTTTGTGGCGGTATTCCTGATGAATATAAGTAAGCAGCTGGTGTACTTTATAATAAGACTTTGGGTTATTTAAGCTCTGATTATGCAGCTCCAGCAAAAAATTTTCGCGCGAAGCATTAATCAGCAGCTCAGCAAACTTAAATGCAGCGAGGCTACGGTAATTGTAATCTCGTTTTGTATAAATACCAACGAGTTCATTAAGAATGTGCAGGATGTGCTGGAAGCTATTCTCGTGTGGCAATTGAAATTTCTTTGGTAAATAGCAGATGGCTTGCTCTGTTGGTGCAAGATCGTTATCTCTTAAAAACACGTTTTGCGCGAGCTCTGAAATGTCTACTTCCGATAATTCATTAATCTCAGAATGCTCGAAATGAATATAATAATAATCGCAGCTCATTTTCTGAAAGCCTTCATGCTCTAAAAAAGGCTGCAGCATAAAAAAATCGCCCTTCTTCAATATATGCTTCACTTTGTTCTCGATAAGATGAAGCTCGCCACTTTTAATAAAATATAGCATGAATTCATCAGACGTACGTTTAAAGTGCATCCAGGGGGTTTTATAGGATACATAGCCTACCAGCCTCATTTTAGGCATAATATCTATTGAAATGGCTAACATACAAACCCCCTAGTTGAATGAAAAAAAGCACTTAAAACGATATGCCCAATCCGTTTAGTTAATAAATTTAATATTCTGCAGTAATCTCTTAAGCATGACTCCTGCTTGTGCACGAGTAGCATTGGATTGTGGAGCCAAATTAGTCTCCGTTACCCCTTGGATTAATCCATCCTGTAAGGTAGCTGCTAAGGAGGTCCGCGCCCATGCGCCAACTTTTTCTTGATCTGTATACTTGGTAAGCGCTGAATCTAGATTAGCTGGATTAGAAATATGATCCACTAGCTTCTGTGCACGATAGATCATAGTTGCCATTTGTTCACGGGTAATTGCTGCTAACGGTTTAAAGCTGCCATCCTCATACCCATCAATAAGCCCTTTTGATGAGGCAATTTGGACCTCAGCCGCAAACCAATCAGAGCTTTTAACATCCTTGAATTTGGATTTGGCATTTACAGTGCCTTCGCTTTGTAAGCCAAGTGAGCGAATTAATAAGGCAGCGAATTGGGCTCGACTGATCTCCTGGTCAGGTGCAAAAACAGTATTGCTCACACCATTAATAATTAATTTGGAAGCTAATAATTCCAAATCACTTTTGGCCCAATGCTGTGAAAGATCGGTAAAATGCTTTTCTATAGAAACAAGATTAAAAATACCTCCGTAAGGAACCTTAAGTGTAAAGGTTGTTAGATTGTTATCCGTAGTGGAAGTTGTGGGAACAAAGCCTGTTTTTCCCGATTTCAAGTTAATCCAGACTGCTGTTGCATTAGCTAAGCTCAAACTTTCATCCGTTGTAATCGTAATTGTACTCTCTACATATATTCCCTCGTAGCTTGGAATCTCAACTCCATTGGCGCTTAATGAGAATTGCAGTGAGCTGGGCAAGAGTTGATTGGCTTTCATTGGGCTAATCAGCTTTTTTACTTTACCCTCTTCATCTCCGGTCAGGCTATGAATTTTGAAAGTCAATTTCCCACTTTCTGGGGGAGCGTATTTTTTCAATAAAGAAACAGGTAGTCGTATTGATGATGTTCCAAACTTAATTAGCACACTTAAACCAGGACTGATTGTCGTTATGTCATTAAAAGCTTTTTCAGGAAATTCAATGACAGTCGTATCTTTATAATCTTCAAGTTTGAATGAGATTGCAGCTAAGCTATTGCCATTTGAACTTGCATCATTTATGGATTTGTTCAAAGCCGATGCTTCGATTCGAACCTTTGAAATTAGCTTGCCACCTTCGGCGTCCTCTCTAACTAAGCTTATATCTAGTGGAATTTCACTGGATGTAGAAGCTGAGAATGGCGTTGGTGTTGGGCTGGCTAAATCTGCTAGAGCTAACGTGCTCACATAAACGGATGGTCCTGTAATAGACCATTTTTGTGAGGCATCTCCAGCTTCAACCTTAAAAGTATAGCTCTGCCCAGCTGACAGCTTATCTACGGTGAATGAGGTTACACCGCTTACTGTAGTAAGCAAATTCGAATTTTGATAGATCCGATACCCCGTTACACCTAAATCATCCAATGCTCCAGACCAAGTAAGCAGCACACTAGTTTGGGTTACACCAGAGGGAACAATAGAAGCATTTGCTCCCCAGGTAGGCAAGCTGCTATTCTCCACTGTTACATAAATGTAAGCCGTATACCCTCCATAGGTCACGGTGATGGTTACACTGCCAGGTGATACGCCTGTCACACCATTAGAGCTAACCGAAGCCATAGACGAATTAGAGCTGGAATAGGATGCACTGGTAGTTACATTAGTGCTGGTACCATTGGATTCATGAGCAGTAATAACCATAGAATGGATACTTCCGACGTTTACATTAAATGCACTAATATCTGCGGAAATACTATTAATTAATGAGGTTACGATTACACTGGATGAGGCGGAAAATCCATTATAAGTCGCAGTAATTGTTGCACTACCTGCACTATTGCCATATAAGCTGCCATAGGCATTTATCGTGGCAACTGAAGCTGACGAGGTGGTATAGCTTGCAGAGCTTGTTACATTCTGATAACTTCCATCCGTCATATAAGCATTTAAAGTTATTGTTCGATAGGCATTGGTGTTTATACTGTAAGTGCTGTAGTCAAAAGCTAGTCTAGTTATGGTAAGAGGCGAAGTCACAGTAGCTGCAGCTGTTGCAGTTAAGGAATGGTAAGAAGCTGTGATTGTTGAATTCCCCAAAGTTACCCCTGTCATAACACCACTATTACTAATCGAAACGCTTGCTGGATTTGAACTTGAAAACGTTGCACTCGAAGTCACATCTGTTGTGCTTCCATCGGAATTATTAGCCGTGACTACCAAGGGGCTGGTAGAACCTTGATTGATGCTGTAGCTGGAATTATTAAGCGTAATCGAAGAAATTGTTGGGTTTGGCGTTGGTGTACTTCCACCATCATCATTCGGGCCATAAAGGTTGAATTCCGCAATATTAGGAAAGGCTCCAACAGAACCAATCCCAACAGTTGAGATTCGAAAATATCTTGCAGTTACATTACCGAGATCTATATATCGCGGATTACTAAGCTTGGAATTAGTTGATTGATCGCTGAATGGATACCAATTAATTCCATCCACTGAAAAATCAATTTTGTACTTATATATCTCATTCTTGTTTGTATAAGTGGTTTCTGCTTGCAGCACATTTAAGTTTTGTCCCAAATCAACAACCAACCATTGCGGTAAATTGTTAGAGCTTGGCGCCCAGCTGCTGCTGATTAATCCGTCCACTGCTTTACCTGCATCCCAAGAAGCAGAAAAAACACTTGATGCTGCTGCCGTTTTTCCTTGTGATAATAAATAAAGTGGAGCGGCTGATTGAAAAATATCAAACTGATTAATCACCACAAAGTTGCCCGGTGTTCCAACTCCAGAGACTGTGATTCTCATATATCTAGCCATAACATTACCTGTATCGATATATCTTGGATAGCTAGCTGCCACATTACTGGTTTTATCAACAAAAGAAGTCCAATTAATTCCGTCTAGTGAACTGTCTATTCGATACTGATAGCTGCTTGCAGCGTCGTCAAAGATAGTCTCCGTTCGTTGAACGGTTATGTTCTGGCCAAGATCTACGGTTAGCGATTGTGGAAGTGTAAGACTTCCCGCCGACCATTTGGTATAAATGGAACCATCTACTGCTTTCTCAGCGCTATAAGTAGCACCGGAAACGGTAGACGCGACTACAGATTTCCCAAGTGAGACGGGAATTTCCGCGTATGTATGCTGTAAGAATAAAAACAAAAAACCGAGTAACCCAAGTACGATCAAGGCAGGAAAAATCAACCTTTGTCGAGGGTTGTTCATCATCATAGCCTCCTTTATTAGTTTAATTGATAGCGATTACATATATTTTACCAGATTTACTATGAAATAAATATTGATTTCGGCTTGATTATCACTATAAATAAAATTTTATTTTAACTAGTTGAGATTAAGATAAGACCCTAAGATATTCATCGAAATTTATCGGTCTTTAAAAGTAGCTAATGTACAAAAATAGTCTGATTCGAACATTCCTGATTAATCTATGGCAAAGTATAATAAACATGAAATAGCAGCTGCATTAAGGAGGAGTTAGTATCGGAAAAATTAAAATGGGCGTCATTGGTTTAGCTGGCATTGCTAATTTTCACATTAAAGGTATTCTCGAAAGTCAGGATGCTGAGCTGTGGGCTATTAGTGATGTCAATGAGGTTACATTGAAAATGAAAGCTGAAGAATACCATATACCTGATTCACGCTCTTATACAAATTATAGCGAAATGCTTAAGCATTCGGGTATTGATGCCTTATCGATTTGTACGCCTAACTTCAATCATTTTGAAATTGCCTTTGCAGCCATTGAGCATGGGATTCCATTTGCCGTGGAAAAGCCCGTTGCACTTAATACCCACGAAGCTGATATTCTGAATCGTAGAGTTCAAGAAACCAAGCTTCCGAATATGGTTTGTTTTTCGTATCGCTATAAAGCTGCCGCTAGATATGCTAAGTGGCTTGTTGAACAAGGCTCTTTAGGCAGGATCACACATGTGTACTCGCAATACTTGCAGGGCTGGGCGATAAATGAACAGATTCCCTTAATATGGCGGTTTCAAAAAAGCTTGTCCGGATCTGGCGCTTTAGGAGATTTAGGCTCACATATCCTTGATTTGACACGTTTTCTGGTCGGAGATGCTGAGAAAATATTTTCACATGCAGGCACTCTAGTTAAGGAACGGACTATAATCGACAGCCAAGAACTCGGACAAGTTGATGTCGATGATTTCTGTCATTGGATGGCATTATATGCAGGCAATATCTCCGTAACTGCAGCTATTTCGCGTTTTGCTTATGGAAGAGGGAATTACCAACGAATTGAGATTTTCGGAACTGAAGGCAGCTTGATCTACAACTTGGATGAAGACGACACTTTAGAGGTATGCATGCCTGGTGAAAACGGCCATTCTAACGGTTTCAATAAAGTCGCTATTCCAGATAATTTCAAATCAGATCAAATGCAGTCCTTTTTTGATATTGTGAATGGGAAAAGTGATGGATTATCTGCAACAATGCAGGATGGACTAATCAATCAGAAATCATTGGATGCGATTATTGAATCTTTTACAGCAGGTACTTGGGTTTCACTACAATAGGAGGTTTCACGAAATGACGATTAAAGTTACGGTATGGAATGAATATCGACATGAGAAAACAGATGCGGAAGTAGCAGCCATTTATCCAGATGGCATCCATAATGCCATCGCTAATTATTTGAAAACCGACGAACAATTGCAAGTGAGCACGGCCGTTCTGGATGATCCCGAGCATGGCTTAACCGATGATGTTTTACAGAATACGGATGTATTATTGTGGTGGGGCCATTTGGCGCATGACGAAGTTAGCGATGATATCGTTGAAAAAGTACAGCAGCGCGTTTTAGATGGCATGGGCTTAATCGTGTTGCATTCTGGACATGCCTCAAAAATATTCAAAAAATTGATGGGAACTGCAACAGGCACCTTGAAATGGCGAGATACTGGCGAGATCGAGAAAATCTGGGTTATTGAACAAGGCCATCCTATAGCTCAAGGACTTGGCGAGTATATCGAGATTCCTAAGGAAGAAATGTATGGAGAACGCTTTGAAATACCTGCTCCAGACAAGCTGATCTTCATTAGCTGGTTCGAAGGTGGAGAAGTGTTTAGAAGCGGGTGTTGTTATGAACGTGGTCGTGGTAGAATCTTCTACTTCCGACCGGGTCATGAGACATTCCCCGTTTATCATCAAGCTGAGGTTTTGCAGGTAATTAGCAATGCGACTTTCTGGGCAGCGGCAAGTAAATAATCGAAAATAAAACCGATGTTGATCAAACAACATCGGTTTCTCTCCTTATTCAACTATCTAAACGTCTACTACTACCATCTGGTGACACTCAAAGCTAGGAATCGTATAGCTTAGCCCTTGTTCATTCTGCTCAAAAACCAAATCCACACCTTGAGGAGCCAGATAAACCCGCTTCGCTTTTGAATCCAATCTCAATATGACTTCAATGTTATGCAAAGGAATTAAATCTTCTATTACCTCAATATCTTCACCGCGTTTTACTGGGGAGGCATATAGCACATGATTCACATAACGCTGCTCCTCAGCTTGATATTGCAAGGTTGTAATTCCTTGAGCAGGTAAATTGGTTTGCAGTGTCTTATCCTTCAACAATCGATTCAATGCATATAACACTGTTTCCTTGAGAATAAGACTGCCTTTAGTTGCATAGTCATCGAATATATTCCAAGCGATATAGATCCCTTGCTTACTCTCAACCATCCCAGGTCCTGAACTAATAAATGTATTAGGCGTATGCTGATGAGAGCTGAATGAGAAGGTTTCACGGTTGAAATAAGGATCCTCGCGATGGCCTAATTCCACTCCACCCTCTAAAGCTATCTTTTGCCCTTCACCATAGAAAATAAAAGCCGCGCTGTTCAAGCTCTGCAATTCAAAGTGTGGTTTAAAATAATCCGGTTGATATGGGTTTTTCGAGAGCCATTTCACCCCTAAATCGACTACAAATCGATCGCCTGCTGGATTCAGCCCTGATCTTCCAGTAGCTAGAAGCTTGCCACCCTGAGCTAAAAATCCTTGCAGCTTATCTGCAATCTCATCCGTTATAAGGATATCATCAGGGAGAATAAGCACCTTATACGTATGAAAATCAGCCTCTAAATCGACTACATCAAATAAAATTTTGCCTTCGAGCAGCATTCGCACTGCACCAACGTCCGATTTGCCTACTCTACCAATGCCATGCCCCTCAGGTTCTTCGCCTTTTTTGGCAGCTTCATTAGAAAGTAACGCCACGTCCGCAATATTCTTCACATTCGTACACCAGGCTTCCTTTTGTTCCACTTCCGAATAAGCTGCCCCAATCAAGGCATAAGTCGCTTCGTCCATTCGACCTCTTGGGTGCAGCTGATCACCAATTGAGCACTTAGCTCCATTCGCAATATTTAACGCAACCTCATATCGTAAAGCATTCTTATGCTTATATCCGCCAAACTCGCCCCATGTCGTATGAAACTTGCCCGTCATCCCAAGGAATTCCATCCCCAATGTTTGGGCATAACGCGCTGAGAGCGGAAAATGATCGTAACCCCATCCGCCTGTTGGCAGAGACTCCAATTCCAAATGTGTATTCATCTGCGCCAATTCTCTACGGCCACGATGAATATGTCCACCATTATGGAAGATCGAATAGCCTGGCTTAATGGAGTGAACAACCTCTTTAACTTTAGCTGTATAATTAGCATAGACCTTCTTGCCTAGAGCTTTAACCGCATTCAAATCGTTCGGATCTTGACCATTGCTGCGTAGCTCTGCTATGCAAAACTGACAGTAACAATCGCGTTCACCAACAATATCAAGAAAAATCCCATCGCCATCGTAATTAGTAACGGTCTCTTCTATTTGCTTCAATAACACTGCCAAATAAGGTGTATTGAAACAGAACTCATGATAACCCGGAGTCATAAATCCATTTACCCAGCGCGTTTCGTCTTTCACATTACGCTGCAGCCAATCCGTATGTAATCTAGCCGTTTTCTCATCCAAGCCAGCAGAAATATAAATCGGAACCTTAACATTTATTTCATGGGCAGCTTCAATCATTGCACTCAGCAAATCAAAGCTTAAATTTGGATGTATTTCATTCGCCACAGAGGGATGATAAGCCCAACCATGATGGCATTTCGAGAAAATGGTTATCGAATCAACGTGACCTTGAATCAGATTAGCTTGAAATTGTTCCTTAGAAAAATCCGCACCAATAGCACCAATAAGCTCACTTGTATGAAAATCGAGATGTACCTGTCTAAACCGCATATTTAGAATCTCCTCTACCTTAATTAATAACTACTAAGATAAAGTTACCTGAAATCCCGCCTACTGTATAGCATCCCTCACGATTTTTATAGCATAATTCCGACCAAATGTTAAAATAGAAAGTGAGATTCGTCCAACTACTCTACGAGGAGTTTTTACTATGCTAGCTTTGCAGCTTACAATCCCTCCATTACCTCAGTTCATCACAGTCGGGTATGCCACCTGGCGACCAGGGGAAATTCATTTTAAGCGGAATTTTCAAGTATTCGATGTATTATTCATTCAAAAGGGCACGTTATTTATGACTGAGGAAGATATCTCCTATGAAATTAAAGCTGGGAATATTCTCATTCTTGAAGCAGGAAAAACCCATTGGGGACATCAAAAATGTGTAGAGGATACGGAAATTTATTGGTTGCATTTCATCCATCCTGTACCTACCGTTACTATAGATACTAAGCAAATTACGGGCTCGACAATCATCAAAAAAGGCACAGATTTCGATCTTGCGCCAGCTGAGCAATCTATGTTTCTCCCTAAATTTATCCAAACTGAGCTAAGTTCTTTTATCCCCACCTTGCAAGCGATGGTTGCTCTCCATGAGAAATCCAGTCTATTAGGTGCACTGCCATTGAATTCATTATTGGCCCATTTACTGACCTTGCTGCAGAATACATTGATTGAGAGCTC
Source organism: Paenibacillus psychroresistens (assembly GCF_009728935.1). Lineage (GTDB taxonomy): Bacteria > Bacillota > Bacilli > Paenibacillales > NBRC-103111 > Paenibacillus_AC > Paenibacillus_AC psychroresistens. The sequence goes on from NZ_CP034235.1 coordinate 4,605,104, forward strand.
TGCACCTACTCGATCTTCCCAGCATAGTAAAAAAATCGAAAGCTATTTAAAGGAGCATTTATTGCAATCCCACAGCTCGCAACAAATCGAAGCTGAGCTTGGCTTAAATTTCGATTATTTGGGCCGATGCTTAAAAAAGCACACCGGCATGAGTCCAACTCAGTACCTCCAATATCAACGGGTTGAGAAAGCTAAGTCTCTTCTCCTGTATTCCAATGACACCGTACCTTATATAGCTGAACAGGTAGGCATCATCGATTACAATTATTTCATCCGCCTGTTCCGTAAGCAAACGGGTTTAACGCCCGGTGCCTATAGGCAAAAAAAGCAAAGTTATGTTTAGTAAGTTAAGCATCAGACTATGGCTCTTTTCCTGCGTGCTAGCATTAAAGACAGTGGGAAGATGCCTAAGGTAACAATAGCAAGTGCGTAAAGGCATATCTGAAAAGAATCTGCGTAATTCTCTGCATTAGCCATCTTTAAGCTTTGATTAAACAGGTTTTTGACTTCAGGTGAATCGTAATTCACAGCACAGCTTTTGGGCAAGGATGAAGGATCATTGGCTTGAACATAATCGGAATTATTGAATTGTTGCAGCACTAAGCTGCTCTCATCTGCTTTTACCTGGATCACAGATAAACTTTGCTGCAGCATTGGAGCTATTTTACCATTGACCGCTGCGGTATGACTCCCCATAGAATTAAGCAATAGAACTCCGATTAATACTATACCAAGAGCATAAGAGGTTTGTATTCCTGTGGTTAGGATACCCGAGGCAGAACCAACATCTGTTCCGCGAATTTTCGAGAGCACTGAATTCGTTAAAGGTGCCGCTATCATTCCTTGGCCTACACCCAGTAAGAAGAGTGCTGGAATCCATTCATAGCCTGCAAAATCAATCCCCGTTGCTTTCACAGATAAAGCTAGAGCGATATAACCTGCGAAAGTAAGTATCGATCCAATGGTCAGTGTATAGGCGCCAAATCTGGCAATGGCTTTGGCTGTATATAAGGAAGCAAGAAAGTAACCAATTCCCATCGGAAGTATCACTAGCCCCGCCTTGAGCGCCGCAAAGCCCAGCCCTATTTGCAAAAAGTAAGCCATAATGAGGAAAAAAGCTCCCTGTGCTGAGTACAATAAAATCGCAATTAGCATACCCACTGTAAACAGCTTTTGCTGAAATAACTGCACGTTCATAAAAGGAACCCCGCCCTTTCTAGTTACCCGTTTCTCATACCACACAAAACCAATTAAAACCGGCAATGATAAGATTAAGACTAGATTTAAGCTCAACGGCCAGCCTTCTTTTTGCCCCTGTACAAGCGGATAGATCAGCATCAATAAGCCTCCTGCAACACTAAATGCACCGATCCAATCGAGTTTAGCGTGCTCCGAGCTTTTACTTTCATTTATAAACGGGATCAGCAGCATAATTAGAATGCCAACGGCAACACTAAAGAAGAAAACCATTCTCCATTCCAGTCCCCATGGGTTCCAGCGCATTAAGACGCCGCCAATGACTTGCCCTGTTGTTGCTGCAATACCCTGTGCTGCTCCATACATCCCAAATATGGCTCCACGTTTTTCCGCTGCATAGTTAACTTGGATTAGTGATAATACCTGCGGAGCAATCATCGCTGCACTTAAGCCTTGTAGAATTCGAAAAACAATCAGCATATTAACATCAACAGCAAGTCCACAGATTAACGAAGTAAGCGTAAAACCAGCCATTCCGATGAATAGGATTTTTTTACGTCCGAAGCGATCTCCAAGTCTTCCACCTATTATCAGAGCAACTGCATAGGATAAGGTATAACCTGCTACGACGAATTGCAGGCTGGAGAAGCTCGATTGCAGTCCACGCTGAATCGATGGTGTCGCCACATTAACTATAAAAACATTCACTACAGCCATAAACACAGAAAGCAAAAGTACCGTAAGCAAAATTAGCGAATTCGGACGATCATCAGCTTTTACTGCTTGTTGTTTCAGCATAGTGGAATTGAGGTTAATAGACATGGTATATTCTCCTTCGAAATCGTTTATTTCATTTGACAGCATCAGGTCAATTCCATTATATTGGAGTAGACAGATCTGTCTCATGCATAACCGTATGATACAGACAGATCTGTACCATGTCAACTATTTTTTTTATAATGGGAGTGAATCAACGTTATGGAGAAAAAAGAATCGGCTAAAGACCGGATTTTACAGGTGGCCTCCGAGTTGTTTTATTATGAAGGTATTAGAGCTGTCGGTATTGATCGAATCATTGCTGAATCCGAGGTTGCTAAAGCCAGCTTTTATCGGAACTTTGCAACTAAAGACGATCTGGTTGTTGCCTTTCTAGAGCAGCGCCATGGAAGAAGCTTAGCAAGAGTTGCTGATGCAAAAAACTCTCACCCAAACGATCCAAGTGAACAATTGCGATATTTATTCGGAAGTATGGCAGCACGAATGAAGCAACCCGATTTTCGCGGATGCCCGTTTCTAAATACAGTTGTTGAATTTCCAAATCCAGATCATCCTGGACATATAAAGGCTATATCCTGCAGGCAGGCTCTTTGGGTAGATGTCATTCAAATGGCACGAGATGCTGGAGCTGTAGATCCAGATGAGCTAGCCGCCCAGCTTGAGGTGCTGTATAATGGAGCTGTTATGATGGCTTATGTCCATAAAACCTTTTACAATCCAGATCATTTTTACAAAGCTGTATTATTGTTGATTAAAGACCAAGTGCCTGATTTTGAAATTATAAAATCATAACTTATTGGAGGGATAATCGATGGAACTGCATGAAAAAATCGATGAAGTTTCACAAGCAGCGCAGCTAGGAGATGCTACACGGCTGCGAGAAATTCTAGAAATTCAACCCACCTTGGTCAACACAGAGAATGCAGATGGACTTACCCCATTGGGTTATGCTGCCCATTATGGCCATATCGAAACCGTAAAAGTTTTACTCCAATACGGAGCGGATCCTAATGTGCTCTCTCACTCCACAATTACCTACATCCCTTCAAATACGGCTTTGCATACTGCCATTGCAGGTAAACGCAGTTTAGAAGTGATTCAAATGCTGCTAAACTACAAGGCTTCTCCTGCTATATTGGACAGCAATGGTTATACAAGTCTTCATGTTGCAGCATTTCACGATGATAATGAAACGATCGTCCGCTTATTGCTTGAGCATGGTGCTCCACTTGATGCCAAGACCAACGACGGGAAAACAGCTCTCGTTATTGCAGTGGAGCAATCGAACTTTAACATAGCTAAGCTCCTACAGTTGAACGAAACAGAAAGCTCACTTTAGCAATCAGCACATATAAAAAAGACTAGCTGCCTTAATTAAAGGCGTTGCTAGTCTTTTAAATTTAACCAATATGCTCCGGACGATTAGCTAACCAATCTTCAAGTGTTGCTACTCGTTCTGGGCTTTTGGCGCTGCGAGCCAAGAACCCTGCTCCATGCTGCACCATTGGGTCTTGGTCAGTAGGCTGATACCTTAGATCTACACTCCAACGAACCTCATCGGATTGATTAGGTGTTGACATATGCAAGCAACGGTCATTGAAAAGAATAGCGCTACCGGCAGAAACTGGCATAGCAACCGTTTGTGTTTTACCAAGCTGGCTTTCATGCAGGGCTGTGTAACCCGTTCCGGTTGTTTCCTCTGTATGCCATTTCAATACGCGTTTACGATGGGTTTTTGGTTTAATATGCAAGCAGCCATTTATCTCGTTGGCATCCACCAATGGAATCCAAACCGTAATCACTGGATTGGCATTAGCGTCCGGCCAGTAAGATTTATCCTGGTGCCAAGGCACGGCACCTGCGGCTACTTTAGGTATCTTCGGCCTTGTATTATAAACGGGATTTGAGAAAAGCTCACTGCCGATTAAGGACTCTACTGCATCTAATATTTTTGGATTACTCATTAAGTGATAATAACCCTCGAACCGATCTCTCCAGCTGCGGCCATAGTTTAAGAAATCTTCAGCAGATAAATCCTTAACTAACTCCGCCAACCGTTTATTAAATGGAGAATCCTCTAGTTTATCTGTAATTAAACCATCACGCACCAGCTCGTCAGCTATTAGTGATACTTTATAATTCATTGCCGCTTTGGCAGGGGCTAAATCCATTTCGTTTAATAAATTAGGAATAATTAAATAACCCTCTTCATTATAAAAATCAATCTGCTCTTTGCTCAAACTTCCGATTAAAGTGGATGCCTTCATACTAATCCCTCCAAAATTTCTTTTGATTATAGAATTATTTTAGCACTTGATTGCTATCCCGTATTTAGAAGGATGTTCAGTTATTGATCATTTTCTCCGGTCATTTTTCTTTTGTCTATGTTATTCGTGATATACTAATACTAATAAATAGATTGAGAAAGTAGTGTAAACCATGCTCGCATTGTTAACTATGAATCCCTTTGTCCGAGTTGCTCACTTTTATCAATTTTCCTTTTTTAAAAATGCCAGTGAAAGCAATCGGATAGGTTATTGTTATGCCTTTCATCTGATTGATGCTGGAAAAGGAACAGTAACGATTGCCGATCAATCCTTTCCAGTTAAAAAAGGCGATTTGCTCTATATTCCACCTGAGCTGCCTCATGCATTTTACTCAGATCCTTCCCATCCGCTTGCATCCTACAACATTTATTGTGAGTTATGGTCTGCTGAACCTTTAATAACCAAAATTCATTTGGTTTGGGCTCCTACGCAGTTTGATCCAACCCTGTTGACTATGGTTAAACTTGATACGGAGTTGGAAAAACTGCCTAACTTTATACAGCTGCAACATCATGTTACGATAATTGAGCTTTTCGCTCAGATTGTTCGTCATTATGAGAATCATGAGCATTACGCTTCAGAAATCGCTAACACACTTTTGAAAGCCTTCATCATGCAGCTGGTGCAGCTTAATTCTCAAAGCTCCCATATGGACTATCGGATTAAACCGATTATTGAGCGGATAGATAGGGAAGCTAATTTAGGGTCACACTATGAGGACTGGCTGGAGGAAAGCCGTTTGGGAAAAACACAATTCCATGAATTATTTAAGCTAGCGACTGGCTTGTCACCTAAAGCTTATTGGACTAAGGCTATTATGAAACAAGCTTCTGTGATTTTGTGGGAGAGCAATCAATCGATCACCTCGATTGCCGAGAATTTGGGCTACTCCTCCATCCATCATTTCACCAAGCAGTTCAGTGCTTTTTATGGAGTTTCTCCCTCCGAATTCCGCAAACGCAAACTATAGATTAATTAAGTTAACTTAGCAATTAATATTAAAAAAACTAAAATGGTTATGGCGACTAAAACTAATTTATAATCAGCTTTCTGAAAAACCAAACGAAATACACGCGTCTCTTTACGACCTGCAAGTCCTATACCACGAATAATAAGAATAAGCGATAACAATTCACCTAAGCGGATTAGCGACATTAAATAGGGAATCACTGTCATTCGCAGTCCACGAATTGGAACTCGTCCTGGACGAACCGCATATTTGCCGCGAGCAGCCGCTATACGCGCAAATTTCTCCCACTCATACGTGAGCAAAGGCAGAAATCGGATCATTAATGCAGCAGTTAAAGCAAACTGCTCAATCGGCAAGCGCAAATAACGTAGCCCCTTTAATCCTTGCTCTAGTGCACGTTTTAAATGTAGATGATTAATATTAGAAAGCAGTACAAATCCAATCAGCATAATCATCACCAAACGGCTGAAATGATAAAACGTTGCCACCGCTGGTCTGAATGCAAAGTGTACTTGGGGAGTTATCTGCCACAATAAGCCCGTAACTTCATTAGATTGCGCCACTGACCCAACCATATCTCCAATAATAACACCAGAGAAAATCGCAGCAACTCCTGTAAATATAGCTAATCCGATCGCCGGTCTAGACCAAAGCTTATAAGGTACCTTAGTGAACTGGATAATTCCTAATGTAATTATTGCTGCTATCCCCCACCCGACCCAGTTTGTCTGCCAAAGCAGACCACTCGAAATAAGAATATAGGTTAACCAGATCGCGCGCGGATCAAAGCCCTTCATTGGCGTACTGCGTTTTATTACTTGTCTGAGTGGATTTTCGCTAGTTTCATCCGCTAGATTGTAATTAATCCTTGGCGAACGTTCTTCTGAATCAGGTTTTATTGCTTTTTCTCCGTTTAAATTGCTATTCGAATTTACTAACTGTTTTGCAATTGATTCTGCTGTATGAATTGCATTTGGCCAAGCATTGGGTACATTAAACCCAGCTTCTTGGAGCATTCGTTGTGTTTCCATGGATGCGGGAAGTGCAAGTCCAGAAGCCTCTAAAAGCTCTGGCTGTTTAAGAAGCGCAGAGGGTGATCCACTCCAGATTAATTGCCCAGCTTGGATAAAAACCAAATGATCAGCTGTTTCAATCAAGCCTTCCAAATCATGAGTGACCACTATCGTACCTTTACCAGAGGCCTTTCTCAACTCTAATTGCTGACATAGCTGAGCTACTCCAACCGAATCAACACCCGAAGTTGGCTCGTCGAGCAATAACCATTCAGGTGCAGTTGCTTCTAATAGAGCCAGCGTCAACCGACGCTTCTGACCACCGCTAAGCTTGAATGGATCCTGCTTTAGCCAATCATCAGAACCTTGTTGGGGCAAAAAGGATGCTTCGCTAATACGCTGCTTCTTCTGTACGGTTGTTAGTCGATAGGGGCGCAAGTTATAGTTGAATTCAGCTTCAACCGTTTGAGCGAAAAGCTGCTGCTCAGGATGCTGGAAGCCTGTTCCTAGCAGCAGCATAGCCTGCCGTTGTAATTTCCTGTTTGTTTGCGAGCCTTTCCAAAGAGGCCTAGCTCCGATAAACACATTCCCCTGAACAATTTCACGTAATCCAGACAATGCCTCAAGCAGCATCGTCTTCCCGCTTCCGCTGCGTCCAAGAATTAAAGTCACGGATCCAGCTCGAAATTCGTGATTAACCTCCTGTAACACAAGCTTACCATCCACTTGAATGGAAACATCTACAGCTTTTAAATCACTTGACAAGATAACTCACCGCCTCAACTAATTGCTCACTTGTTAACGGCAAGGTTGGGAGCTGAATGCCCTTTAGCTTTAATTCATGGGCTACTTGAATAGGATATGGAAGTGTAAATCCAAGCTCTTCACAAGGTGTTTTTATAAGCGTTGTATGATTTAAATCAAACGTTGATCCACGATAAAAAAACGCAGTCGTAGAATCGTCATAGCTAATTTTTCCTGACTCTAGAGCAATTACGCGTTCTCCAAAGCTGAGATCTTCTATATGATGAGTCAGCCAAACTACAGCAGTGCCTTGTTGATTTATTGTTTTTGCTGCTGCCAGTACTTGCTGTCGCGACGTCGAATCCAGCATTGAAGTGGCTTCATCAAACACGATAATGGGTGTTCGCGCAGCCAAGCATCCTGCGATTGCAGCTAGCTGTTGCTGCCCGCCAGACATCTCTGCAAACGGCCGATCCTTGAGTAAATCTATACCCACTCTCTCCAAGGCTGATTGAATAATTTCAGGTATAAGCTTCACATCTTCTCCTCTTGACTCAAGCAGGAAAATCATATCCTCCCAAGGCGTTTCACCAAACCATTGCATTTCCTGCTGCATGACATACGGAATTGGCTCGTCACCACTAAAACCTCGTTGGATAATTCCACTAGAAGCTTTGCGCACACCTGTTAATAGTTGAGCCAGAGTGGATTTACCACTCCCGTTCTTGCCAACAATACTGATCCATTCACCTTGTGAAATACACAGACTGATATCCTTAAGCAATGTTAAAGAACCGTTCTCATAAGGGACTTCAACCGTTATATCTATAAGCTGCAAATCTATTTGTAAATTCAAAATAATCGCTCCAGATGCTTTTTTTTATAAATAGAGTATGTTACAATCGTTTAATGTCAACCAGACCATAATTATTAGGTTAACAAAACAAAGGGGATATATCAATGCAAACTTCAAATTGGAATGTTCGCGGTTTAGTATTTACGGCTTTATTCGCAGCACTATTCATTGTTTTTAGTATCCTCAAAATTTCGCTAGGATTTACTCCTGTCCCCTTTACATTACAGAGCTTCGCTATTATGCTTGCTGGTGGTTTGTTGGGAGCACGTTATGGGTTTTACAGTATTCTTATTGTCGTGGTTCTTACGGCTTTGGGACTTCCTTTATTACACGGTGAAGGCGGAATTTCATATGTATTAGGTAAAACAGGTGGTTTCATTCTAATGTTCTCTATTTCAGCGTTATTCATTGGTTTTTTTGCCCAACGCATACGCGGTAAAGGAATTATCGCTTATATTCAGCTTTTGATTGTTATGTATGTCTTCGGTTCATTGCTGGTCTATACGTCTGGAGTTCCATGGTTCGCTCATACTGCTAATATGACATACTCCAAAGCACTTACACTTGTTTGTTACCCCTTTTTACTTCCTGATTTGTTCAAAGCCATCCTAGCAAGCGGCATAGTTCTTACAGTTCGAGAGTATGTACCTAATCTGGCCTCAAAATCGACTAAATAAGAAAATGGCTTGAAATTCGCGACGGATAGACACTAGACTATGAAATGCTAGCTAAGCTGCTTATTCAGGCTTCTAGCACACTATAAGCCTACAATTTAATTCACCAAAAAACTCCTTATTTCAGGAGTTTTTTATTTTCCCTTATGTGCTTGTGTGATGGGCAATAAGTTAACTATATCACTGTTAGTTAATGAGTCTTCCAACCGGATTGTAATAGCTCCTGTAAATTCCATGAAATCAGCTAAACATTGCTTTAAAGCATCAATAATTGGAGCTGTTGCTACTACCTCTGACTCCCACCACCAGTTTTTAATCACTAGCTCTTTTTTCTTTCTATCCAAGCTAGGCTCAAATCGAGCTATGAATTGATCTCCATACATGACCGGAAGCACATAATAACCATATTGACGCTCAACAGCCGGCTTATACACTTCCCAGCGATACTCAAAATGAAATAACTCTTTAATCAGCTTGCGATCCCAAATCATATTGTCGAGCGGCGCTAAGATGAAAGCTCGTTTAGCTGGGATAGTATCTTCAACGAGTGTTTCCTCTAGGAACGGCATGTCCTCTGCCCTTATATAGAGCTGCGGAAGAATTCCTTCTACCTTAAGAGCGATTACTTTGCCCTTACCCTCCAATCGCTGAAATGCCTCATTGCGTTCTTTGGTTTTCATTCCCGCAATACCCAGCCATGCATCACTCGGCTTATTCCAGAGTAAACCGATGGCACCAATTCTTCTGAGGACATACCATTCCCAGTAGCTCTCTTCCGTCACATTAGGCTCTGGAGCCTGTAGATAACTTTCATGTACATGACGATTAGCCAAATCATATACCTTTCTCGTTCTTGCCTTATGATGAATGATTAAATCTCCTGAAAAATACATGCTTTCTAACACAGCGCGAGACAGCCGAGTAGGCGCCCACGACCAGTCCACTACTTCTTTATATTCAAGATCACTGGATGATAAAGGTCCTCGAGCCAGAAAGCTTTCGATAACCTGCTGAACAATTTCATTGACTTGCGGCATGTTTTGCAGCCTTATTCTTGCTGCGTCGCGAAGTCTCGTGAAATAAGCCCAGTCCTTAAGCGGGTAGATCGACATGCACTTATCCCAAGCATCTACTAAAACGCGGTCCTCATACAATAGCTCCTGCAGCATTTCTACTCGAAAAGTTGGAATTCGCGCTTGCAGTACCAACTGCTGATTAAATCCGACTACATTTAAAGGATCATATTGTATGCAGCCTACCCGTTCCAAAAACGCCATAATGCCTGGCTTTCCTTCAAACCGCTGATGGGTCAATAAGCCTTGATGAACCAAAATAAACCTTCTGGCTTGTGCTTTGGTTAACGTGATTTCCATTTAATAATCGAGCCCCCATCGTCCCATACCATATAACTCATTTTACACTTTTTTCTATTTGCGTACAAGTGTTCTGGATGTGCTATTAATACAGATACACTTTTGATTTGGTAGAGAATGATTAAGATTAATGTTTCTTGAAATCATTAACTTTTAGGTGTATCCTACTCGTAACAAGCAAAACTGTAGGTTACTGGCGGAACATGGGCAACCATGGGGGAGCCCACAGATATAAGCCGTACGCCTGGGCAAAGTATTTGATCTCTGATCAAATGCTTTTTTTCGTTTATCTATAATGAAAAGGAGAGTGTTCCAGAAATGAAGATGGCATATTTGAAAGGAATTAACAGCATGGAGACCAATAAACTAATCTTAGATGGCAATATCGTTGCTAGCTCTATCAAAGCGGATTTAGTTCCACGAATTGCGAAGTTAATAGGCAGAGGAATAACACCATGTTTGGCTACTATTTTAGTGGGAAATGATCCAGCTTCTGCTACTTATGTGCGAATGAAAGTGAATGCTTGCAAGAAGCTAGGCATTGAATCCCGGCGAATTGTGCTTGCAGAGGATACTACAACGGAGCAGTTAATTCAAACGATTCAACAATTAAACGAAGATATTACCGTGCATGGAATATTGCTGCAGCATCCGGTTCCTGAACAGATTGATGAACGCGCTGCTTTTGAAGCTATTCAGCTTCATAAAGATGTGGATGGTGTTACAACCCTAGGTTTTGCACAAAATGCCTTCTCCCTTGCTGCATTTCCTTCTTGCACCCCAGCAGCGATTATTGCAATTCTAGATTTCTATAATATTCAAATAGAAGGCAAACACGCGGTTATTATTGGTAGAAGTCCGATTCTTGGCAAGCCTGTCTCATTGATGCTTCTAAACAGAAATGCAACCGTGACGATCTGCCATTCAAAGACCCAAAATCTAGAGGAGATAGTTAAGCTAGGGAATATTGTAGTCGCAGCCGTTGGTAAGCCTAAATTCATTAAGGGTTCATGGATAAAAGCTGGCGCTATTGTTATGGATGCTGGATATAATGAAGGCAATATCGGTGATGTAGATTATGAAGCTTGCTTAATTAAAGCAAGTGCAATAACTCCAGTTCCTGCTGGAGTTGGACCTGTGACCATTGCAACTTTACTTAAACATACTGTGGATTCTGCTGAAAACTCTTTCTTTTCGATACTTTAAAGGTGTCATCCCGACTACATGCTTAAACAAAAGTATAAAGTACGAAGCATCGGATTTATTAAATCTTGCAGAAAAAAAGCAGTCCAATTCCAAGATAACTTGGAGTTCGACTGCTTTTTTCGAAAATTTTATCCTTTTACAGCTCCAATTGTAACACCCTTCGTAATTTGCTCACTAAATATAATGAAGATAAGTAAAGCAGGAATCGAGGTTAAGGTCATTACAGCAAACTGAGCTCCATAGTCGGAGGCATACTGACCAGCGAAATTCATGACTGCAAAAGGCAGGGTTTTAAATGATTCACTGCTTAAATAAGTAGCAGCCATAATAAACTCATTCCAGCAAGATAAGAAAGTGGTAACGACAATTGTAACAGACGCTGCCTTAGTTAATGGAAAAATCATCTGAAAGATAATACGGTATATACCCGCTCCGTCCATAACGGCCGATTCTTCCAATGCATCAGGGATGGATTGCAAGAAACCCGTCATGATAAACGTGCCAAATGGAACACTTATTGCCGTATAGGGGATAATGAGCGCAAGATAGGAATCTGTAATCCCTAATTTGCCAAACACCATAAAGTTAGGCAGTAAGGTTGCATGTATGGGAATCATCATCCCGAGTAAGATGATCATAAGAAAGAATCCGGAAAGCTTCCATCTCATACGCGTAAAAGCATATCCTAAAGTCAAAGAAAGCAGTACGGTGAGTATGATGGTTGAACCTGTTACAATTAAGCTGTTCATTAAATAGTGGGGTACTTTGCCATCCGTCCAGGCAACAAAATAATTATGCCATTGCGGATCTGACGGCCATTTAAGAATTGCCGAAGAAAAGAAGTCTCCACTCTTTAATAATGAGAAGTCAGCCAGCCAGATGAGCGGAAATAATTGTGCTAATGCAACAATTGGCAGGAGAATATAAATACTAATTTTTTTGAACTTTTCCATGGTTTCACCCCTTTTAAGCCGCCTGTTTTGTTCTCATTGCGCGATTAGTAATAAATGTTACAAGTAAGCAGCTTAGAACAAACAAGACGGATATCGCATTCGCATATCCATATTGGTTAGCAGTAAAAGCTTTGGTATATAAATAATTAGCTAAGAACTGAGTATGATCCCCTGGTCCGCCATTTGTGGTCAAATAAATAGTTTCCATCTGCTTAAAGGCTGTAATTAACGCCAGTGTGACATTTACAATAATAATCGGGTTAAGCAGCGGTACTGTTATTTTAAGATGCAGCTTGAATCCAGATGCTCCATCGATCTTCGCAGCTTCATATATCTCCTCTGAAATCCCTTTTATACCTGCATAGTAGAACAACATTCCCCAGCCAAACCCTTGCCAAATCACAATAAATAAGATGGTTAAGAGCGCTGTGTTAGGATCGGATAACCACGCATGCTTTAGTACGCCTAAGCCAATACTGTCTAGAACTTTATTAACGAGTCCAAAATCCGGATCCAGCATGCTAATCCACATTCTTGAAGTTACTACAACAGAGATTACACAAGGGATAAAGAAAAGTGCTCGATACAATTTCTCTTGTTTACCGCCTACGCGGTCAATTAGAATAGCAAATAAAATACAGAATGGATGTTGAATCACTACATAGCCTATGCCTAAAAGCAAAGCATTCATTAGAGACTTCCAGAAGGTTGGATCATCGAATAAGATTGCACGGAAATTATCCAATCCAACAAAATTAAAGGGAACTCCCCCGCCCTGTGAATCCGTCATGCCATAATAGACGCTTAGTGCTACAGGCGTTAAAAAAGCAAGGACAAACAATAAGACACCTGGAAAAACCAGCGAAAATATGACCCATTTATTACTTAATACCTTATGCATCGCTCATCACTCCAGTTAGTTAAAAATAAGGACGGGAATTTGATTCCCGTCCTTATTTAACATTGAATACTTAGTACTATCTCTTTGAATAAGTTGCAGCAGCTTTATCTAGATCAGCTACTAAATTCTCTGGTGTATAGCCAGCTGTGAAAATTTTACCAAATAATAATTGGGCATCATTCTTAAATTGTCCGTCGCCATAATCAATCATGGATGCTCCAGGACTTGATGTAGCACCATTCAACACTTCAGATAACGCTTTTTGCACTTCTGTTTCTTTACCTGTCATTTCATATTTCTGAGCAGGTACAGCCGCACCGGTTTCCCAAGCTATCTTCGCCCATTGATCAGGAGACATTAGAAAGTCAAAGAATTTCTTAGCTTCTTCCTTATGCTTGGATGCAGTGCTTATTCCATAACCGCCGCCGTTCCAAGCAATTAAATCTGTTGCAACACCTTTACCCCCATCAAGAACTGGGAATTTAATTACTGCTAAATTATTGCGGAAGCTTTCTGGGAAGGTTGCATTTGTTGCCATCCCCGCTTCCCAAGCGCCCATGTACCACATGGCTGCTTTTTCTTGTGCAAACAAGTTTTGCGAAGCGCCATAATCAGCGGTAAGTGCTGAATCTTGGAATAGCTTAGCATCAATAAGATCTTTTAGGACCTTAGCTCCTTCAAGCATGCTGGTTTCTTTAGTAAAGGTTGTTTTAGAATCAATTGCATCAAGGATAGCGGTTTGGTTACCGCTCACTCTCTGTACAATATTCTGATACAACAACGCAGTCGTCCAAAGCTCTTTACCATTGATGGACATTGGGATGATTTTTTTGGCTCTAAAGGCTGTCGCCGCATCCTTTAATTCTTGAATTGTAGTCGGTACTTTCACAGCATTCTTCTCAAACATCGCTTTATTATAATAGATAACCATGTAATCTGAGTTTCTTGGAAGTCCATAAACTTTGCCGTCGATCGTGAAGTTTTTCAGGGAACCCTCAAAGAAATTGTTCGTTGAATAATCCGCTGGATTTAATTCTTGAACATAACCAGCTTTAGCCAATGATTTCAAATCAGATGCACCATGTAACATCATTACATCCACAGGCTCGTTATTTGAAGAGTAAGCTTTAATTTTTTGCTTAAATGTTTCATCTGCTAGTGCTTCAACCTCAATTTTCACATTGGGGTTCAGCTTAATATAGTTATCAATAACGGTTTGCTCAGCAAAGCCCATTCCGGATTTACGGTCAGGTAGATTCGAGAAAAACTTCAATGTAACAGGAGCGCCTGTCACTGCTGTTGCTGCTGGTGATGCTCCATTACTAGCTGCTGGAGCAACAGATGGACTTTCCTCTGTTTTTGTCGTTCCACCACAAGCTGCTAATATCAATGTCATACTCGCTATCACAGATACGCTTAATCCCTTTTTAAAAATATTCTTTTGCATTCTTTTTTTACCCCTTTCGATTGGCTCGATTACGAATCGAGATCATATTTCTAATATACAGCATGCTTTAAGTAAGATAAGTAGACAAATCATGCATAAGGTTGAAATTTGTCGAATCCTATTGTTAAAAAATTCAACCTACTTGATTTAACATATCTAACGCTTATACTTTATGGATAAGGTGGGATGCATATGAAATCGCGAAGCTTTTATTTAAGCTTAAAATATAAAATTTTTATTTTATTTTACGTATTTATTTTTGCCATTACATTAATTTTTGGTTATTATTCTTATTGGATTTCGAAAAAGGAAGTTATTAACCGTGTAAGCGAATCTAATATTGGAGTCACGAGGCAGATTAATAATAACCTGGAATATTTACAAAAAAACATTTCCGATTTAGTGACCTTTATGAGTATCGATCCTTTCATCCAAAACCTGCTTGTGAGCAATGAAACCGAAGATAAGCTTCCTTCTGTTACTTTCGAGTCTTTAAATGGTTCTTCCCAATTGATTGTAAATTTGATTATTACAACTAAAAACCTTGACTTTATTTCCTTGTACGGCAACACAGACATTCCTTTATATTCTGTTTTTTCAGATGGAAGCAGTGATCCTGGAAGCTTTTCTACAATTCGAAATAGTGATCTTTATCAGCAGGCATTGGCTTTAAAAGGTGCCCCCCTCTGGTTTAAACTGCCTGAAAAAACAAATCTTTTTATCCAGAATAATATTGCGCCTAAGCTAGGAATGGCTAAGATTATCCGCAATATCAATACCGGTGAAACCATCGGATTTATTGTCGCAGGGATTAATGAAACGAATCTGCAAAATTTGTATCTCAAGGACTTGGTGAAGAGTGAAGAAAGTGTAATCATTGTTGACCAAGCAGGTACATTAATGACTGGCATGGGTGAGGATATCTACTCAAAAGCTGCAAAAAATCCCCCATTTCAAGATGTATTAAAGAATGAAGCGGAAGGATATTCTATTCTTACTATCCAAGGGAAGCAGGCTCTTGTCTCCTATAGCGCGAATAACAATTTGGGATGGAAGGTATTATACAGTGTACCTATTCTTTCTCTAACCAAAGATATTAATTCAATCAAGACTGTAATTATTTTCATTATTATAGTTTGTCTATTATTGAGTATTCCCTTAATGTTCCTCTTATCATTCTATCTCACATTACCGTTAAAAAATTTATTAAGCTCCATGAAAAGATTCCAAAAAGGCAACTTCCTAGAACGCATTGAAATTCGAAACCGCGATGAAATTGGAGATCTAAGCAGAGGGTACAATAGTATGGTTGCGAATATTAAACAATTAATTGATGATTCCTATATCCTGCAAATCAAGGAGAAAGAAGCAGAATTTAATGCGCTTCAAGCTCAAATAAATCCGCATTTTCTTTATAACACTTTAGAGATGATCTATTGGGAAGCTGAATCTGCAGATCAAACCCATATTGCTGAAATGGTCATTAGCCTTTCGAAATTGTTCAGGCTGTCGTTGAATAAGGGCAATAATTATACAAGCCTTGCTAAGGAAAAGGAGTTTATTGAAAATTATCTGATCCTGCAAAAAATGAGGTTCAAAGACGATTTGAATTATAGCATACAAATCGAAGACAATATTCTGAATTACACCGTTTTGAAGCTAATTCTTCAGCCTTTTGTTGAAAATGCAATTCTACATGGATTTGGTAAAAAAAGGGGTAAGGTCACCATATCTATCCTAGGTATGAGAAAAGCGGATCATCTCTACTTTAAAATTGAAGATGATGGCATAGGCATAGATCCACTGACCCTGCAAAATATATTGGAGGATGAAACGGAGAACGAAACAGAGAATGAAACTAATGCTTCCCAAGAATCTGGCGGCTACGCCATTAAAAACATAAACAAAAGATTACAATTATATTTTAAAGATAATTATAGCCTGAAATTTAATAGTGAGTTAGGTAAAGGGACCCTTGTTGAAATCCTTATCCCCTTTAACGATCAAATAAAGAAGGAGAACTAAATGATGAAATTGCTCCTGGTGGATGATGAAGAACACACGAGAATGGGAATTCGAAAAGTCATCGATTGGCAATCGCATGGGATTGAAATATGTGCTGAAGCACGTGATGGCATCGAAGCTATAGAGTTAATCGAAAAACATAAACCTGAAATATTATTAACCGACATTCGCATGCCTGAAATGGATGGATTGGAGTTAATCGAGCAAGTTTCACTCCTATTCCCTACGATTAAATGCATCATCATGAGTGGATATGAAGACTTTTCCTATGCTCAAAAAGCGTTAAAGCTCGGCGTTACCGATTATTTATTAAAGCCATGCAAAAAGCAAGAAATCATGGAAACGGTGCTTAAAGTAAAAATACTGATTGAAGCCGAACGCTTGCAAGAGAAATCCTATGAGCAGCTCAGATCTCAGTTTCAGGAAAGCTATCCTGTATTGAAAGAACGCCATTTGACCAAATTGGTTCAATCCGACAACCACTCTCACTTAAGAACATATGAAATTCTCAGTAAGCTTAATATCCATTTCCCTTATGATTACACCAGCATCATGCTTTTGAGCATCGATAATTTCTATCGATTAAATGAAGATTATTCATCAGAGGATATGGAGTTATATAAATTTTGCATTAAAAACATCTCCGAAGAAACGATATCTGCCCAGCATAATTGTGTTGTATTTGAATATAACAATGAAATCGTAGTCATACTCAATAAGGATACATCCCTAGAGGTATCCTCCTCTTCCCCATTAGTTGAATCTTTAAAGGAAAATATCAACAGGTTCCTGCCTTTTACCGTATCGATCGGACTTAGTAATTGCTACAAAGGCTTGAATCAAATCACGCAATCTTATACCGAAGCTTCAAAAGCCCTTAAGGCTAATCATTTCATGGGTGAGAATAAAATTGTTGCTTATGCAGAGCTCAGTGACGATGACCCCAAGGATACTTCTTACCCAATCAATATGGAAAAGTCGATCCTTCAAGCTTTACTTAATGGCGATATTTCGGAGTATGAATACCTTTTGAACAACTTTATAAATTCGCTAAAGCCAGAAAGCAGCTCTAAGGATCATTTTATTGTTTCTACATCGGCCTTCATATTCTCGCTTTATCATTTATGTGTGGAGCGCAATATCAATACCCAGAACGTTTTCGGGCCTAATTTCCTTGAATTCTCCAATATGCTAAGTCAGTCCAGTATGGACCATATCAAGGACAATATCTACAAAACGCTGATCAAAATAAACGAAGAGCTGAACTCTAAAAAGAATAACAACAAATTATTTAAAACGATTATCGATTATATCGACCAAAACTACGATAAAGACATTGATCGCGAAACGGTTGCTAGAGAGGTTTTTATTACACCAGGCTATCTCAGCTTATTGTTCAAACAAGAGCTGAAAATAAACTTTCTAGATTATCTCCATAAAACACGTATCGAAAAATCCTGCTTATTATTAAGTAATAGCGGATCAAAGATTAGCGATATCGCTTATAGCGTTGGTTACAACGATGAGAAATATTTCTTTCAGGTATTTAAAAAATATACAGGCATGACACCTAATCAGTACAGGAATAGTTTATTGTGATTGAGATAAAAAATATTCGGTCGAGTGGCATAAGCGTTGAATTCTGTTAGAGAATTCAACTGCTTTTTTTGACACGTTTTTGCGTTACTCTTTAACTATCAACCCAAATAAATTAGCAAATACCGATGCTTGCTCTTTAGAAATCGTACAGCCTTTTATATCCTCTATCCCTACTCCTAATACTGTAAAATCACAATTGCTTAAATCCAAGCCTTCCAGCTTCACCGCGGATAATTGCATGGCATCTAAGTTACAATGCTGCAAATATACTTTTTGAAATACAGCGCTATAAAAATCAGCACTTCTCAGCGAGCATTCCTCGAATAAAGCTTGCTTGAAATTCGCATAACGAAAATTAGCAAAATCCCCGATACAATTATGAAATACAACATTCCTCAGAGTAGCTTCTGTTAAATCTATTCCCAGCATCTTGCAATTTCTGAATTCCGTCCTATGGATCGTGGCATTGCTTAAATCAATATTAGAAAGATCACATTTATCAAAAATAACATCTGTCAGCTCCAGAAACTGCAAAGCTGTCTCTGAGAACGTAACATTCTCAAAACGAAAATTATCAAAAGTAACCTTAGTGGCTTTACGATTATCGATAAATACATCTTTAAACAAGCCCATCTCAAAAAAATCATTCGACTGTAAATCCTTATATGGAAGCTCTTCCAGCACCTTAGGTAATTTGGGTGCTTCTAAACCATAGTTTTTTTTATTCGTACTCATACAACCTCTTCACTAGATACATTCAGCCGTAATGCTGCTTGATCAATCTCAGCTCGAATTATCGGTGTAATGAAAGCTATATCTTTACTCTGTGCAATTTGGATTTGCTCTGCAGCTTCATCTAACTTCCCTAATTTTTCTAACGTCAAAGCATAAAAATAATGCGGATCTGCGAATTTAGGCGATTTGGGAATCAATAGCGCAAACATCTCTTCCGCTTGCTCCAGCTGTCCTAGCATATAATAATTATACGCCAGATTATCTACAATCGTTTTGTCATCCCCATTATAGGCATATGCTTCCTGATTAAATGCTAAGGCAGATTCAAAATCACCATTCAATAATTTAAAATAGCCTAAATTGCCATAGACCAGTGAATTCTTGTATTGTTCAAATACCTCTTCCAGCAAAACCAGACATTCCTCATTCCTACCCTGCAGCCAATATGAGGTTGCTAAGTTACACTGAGCTTGTATGCGGTTGTCCTTGTTTTTCGTTGTGCGTAGAACCTGCTTAAAAACTTGCTCGGCTTGCTTGGCATTTCCTGTTCTCATTAGAATATAGCCATAGCCAATTTGATGAGCTTCTGGACAAGGTTTACTCTCATAAGCCTTTTTGAACCATACTAAGGATTGTTCGAACTCGTTACTGCTGAATAGCTTAGTTCCGCGAATAGCATAATAATTAGCGCGTCCTCTAAAAGCCGCAAAACCTATCAATAATAATACTAGAGCAATTCCAAGCAAAAAATGAGTTTTAAAAGCAAAAACCAAAGCAACAATAACAATAATAATAATACTAATAACATTAATAATAGCTTTCATGCTGTTCCCCCAAGGCGAATTAGTCATTTCTCTAATAAAGAGATTTAGTTACCTCATTCATTATACACTCTCCTCTAAAAGTCAGAAACCTTTAATTTTTTTATCAAACTCATAAATTCACGAGCAGCAGACCCTATATACTTTTCTTTATGATAAATAAGCCCTACTTGTCTGCAAATTGCAGGGTTTTCAATTTTTATTATTTTGATATTTTTATTATTCCATATATTAATTAAAGTTTTGGATAGAATCGAAACTCCCGCTTGAGTTTCTACCAAATTAACAATCGTTTCTGGTGTGTCGGTTTCAATAATGGGCTTCAAAATAATTCCTTTCAGCTGGCAAGTATCATCAATTTGTTGACGACACCTATACGTTTTGGGGAATAAAATCAGCGGCAGCTGAATTATATCGTCTAAATCAACTTTTTCAGTCTGAGCCAATGGATGCTGACTAGAGACTATTAAATACAATTCCTCTTCATATAATAACTCTGTGCTAATTCTTTCGTCATGAGTCGGGAGAATTGTTACGGCAAAATCAATTTCATTCTGAATGACACGTTCAATTAAATTATCGGAGCCAATTACTTTTAACTTTATTTGGGGGTAGCTTTTGTGAAAATCCACTAACAATGTTGATACCAATTGATTTAATTCGCCTGTTAGAGCACCAATGGAAAGATTGCCTTGTAATAGTAATTGGAGCTCTGAAATTTCTCCTCGAGCACTTTCTAAACTGTTAAAGACATTTCGGCAATGCTTTAAAAGAATAGTCCCTGCTTCCGTTATCGCTGTTTTCTTGCCAATTCTGTCGAACAACAACGTACCTACCTCATCCTCCAGTGCTTTAATCTGATGACTTAAAGTAGGCTGGGTTACCCCTAAATTCACGGAAGCACGAGTGAAATGAAGCTCTTTACATATCTCCATAAAATATTCCAGCTGCCTAATTTCCATTGGAACCTCCAGGTTTTATTGTCTGCTTAACGCACAAAACAACTATATCCTATTAATCCTTCCATGGCGAATGTAATACACAATCACAGAAGTTGGTTTTCTTAAAGCCAGGTAGCAATAATTCACAAACATCTGCTTTAATATTACCGAATGTTGTTTCCGGCTTATGTTTAAAGCCTTCGAGAAAAGCCGGTAATATCTTATTCTTGAAATTGTCACGAGGATAAGCAATTACTACCTGTTCACGCACTTCCTCCGAGATGCTATCATAATTCTCACCCATAACATCATATCCTACCCCTGAGTAAATCAATGCTACTTCAGACTCTTTATACTGGGCAACCCCGATAGTTGTATGCAGAGCTATAGCATCCCAAACCAAGCGAATAGACTCATCCGGTACTCCATTTTGTTGAAGATAGCTGCGAGCAGCGTTGGCCCCATCGACTTCAAAACGTTTATCTGGACTGCTGTATTGCTTAGTAAGTCCTAAATCATGAAATAATGCACTTATATAAAGCAGCTCTAAATCAAATTTCAACCCATTATTCTGACCTTGAATTGCTCCGAATAAATATACGCGGTGGGAATGATTCCATAATAAAGTATCACCGTGCTCACGAAGCAGCTCCGCTGCTCCAACAGCTAATTTACTGTCTGGAATCCTAATATTTGCAATTGTTTTCAACATTTATATCTCCTCCAATATTGTATTTTCGTGCTCTTTTAGTATAGTGATCCCTTAAATGATTAGTCAATATTATTGATTCTATTATAACCATAGATACAGAGCATCATCCATATATTTTGTTCCACTTTTGCACAAAAAAACCGCCGAAGAATCCTCGACGGAATACTCATCTATATAAACTTCATGCTTCTAATCAGCCCGCATCAAAAAGCTCTAACGTTTGTTGCTGAGGCTTGCGGTCCCAAAGCCTCTTCACATAAGGAACACCTTTAAAAATGAACTGCTTCATAATAATCGAATAACGTTCATTATGAACAGGTGTCTTACTGCTATATAGAATATCGGCAAGCTCATCAATAAGAACCTGCTCTTCATCGAGGATGATGTCACGACGATCAATCATAATGACTGATCCATCTTCCTTCTTAGCCATGAAGACTAAGCTTTCATATTTCATGCTTGGATTCGAGTCAATGATAGATTCTACTTCTACCTTCTCCTGATTCGTTAGCCAAAGTGCTTGTGTTCCCATTAATATCACCTCATTCATATAATGAAGAAGATAATCCTGTTGCGTTTCTATCTTCATTATATAGGAACAAGCGTTCGTTGTCCAGCTTTTTTAGCAATTAATGGGTATAAATCTCTAAAAGTGGGGATTTTTTCACGTTTACAGAGTGACCATGGAATAAAAATCTAAGTAACTGTGATTTTTCAATCAAAACAGAAAATATCAAGGGAATAAGTAGTCCAGCTAAGACAAAAATAATCAATCCATACGCAGGGAAATACATTTTAAGCAGAATGTTCAGTGGCATGTGTAGATACATAATGGTAAGGGAATGTTTTCCTAAATTTGCTAATGGTTTTTTCAGCAATGTCATACTCAACAATTGACTCAAATAACAAATTGCAATTGCTAAAACAATTGGAATTATTAGATCAAGTGCTAAATTGGTATACACCTGCTGCTTTAAATCCAGATTAAAAGGAAGCTTATGAAAAATAGCTAATATTACAATTACAATAGAAGTTAAAACGATTGGTAGGGAGAATTTTAAACTTTTGTAAGTTGATATTATTTGGCGTAGATAATAGCCAATTCCATAATAAGCTAATGTAATTAAAACAATATCAGCAGCCCAAGGAATCGGATACTTGGTTAATTTAAAGAAAATTTCAATGTGAGCTAAGATAAAGGCAAGACTAATGATGGATATTCGTGCAGTGTTTGACTTCAGAAACAAACAAATAATTGCAAAAACAATTTGTGTTAAGAACAAACAGGTAATAAACCAGAACACTGCGTAATAGTCAAAAAGCGCTCTTCCACCATAGAGACTTCGAAAAATGTCTTTGATGAATAAAACTGCCCCCGTTTTATTGTGTGGTAAAGTAAAGAAAAATTTCAAGCTTGCTATTAATAAAAAAAACATAAAATAGGGGATTAATAACTGTTTTGCTCGTTTATAAATCAAAGCTTTCAGCTCTGACTTAGATGCTATTTGCTTAAATAAATAACCACTTAATAGGAAAAATAGCGGCATATGGAACCAGAAAAAATAATGGTAAGTGAACGGATTCCCTTCATGGCCAGCTACTACAAGCATAATACCAATTCCCTTGGCAATATCAATCCAATGCTCTCTTTTATTTTCTTTAAGCATATAAATTAAGCCTCCTTAATAACAAACTATTCATAGGCTTTTGCATAGATTTGCAAATCATGAATGGACCAGAACTTCCCAGCATACCCTTTTTGAATGATCTTGACATACCTTGCTAGCTTAGGCGGAAACGAGACAACAGTTACCAATCTAGTTCCTTCTCCAGCCGCCATTGGCCCAGTCCAATGAATGTCATCCTCTGAGGTAAACACTTCATAGCTTTTTGGAAAATCGTACAACGAATCTGCGGAGTCCATAGTAATTCGTTCAATAGGCTTAGCAATCCCCAAATCAATTTGAAAATATTGATCAGGTACCTGATGTGCCCCTGTATCCCAACGTGTATGTTTGTTGTCGTCAATGGCCCCCTTGTAATTAGTGCCTACCGTGTTTGAGCTCATTTGCCAATTGGTGCGATCTAAAGGCTTGAGATCCGAGGTGGTTATCTCGGCAATAGCCGAAACTCCCTCAGCACCTACAGCTTGGATCACGTAATAATAATGGGTATTGTACTCCGTTTTATTATCTAGGTATGATGTGGTTGAAATATTCTCCGCGATAGCTTCAAAAGGTCCATTTGGACTCAAGCCTCGTTTAATATTGTAGCCGTGAGCACCTTCAGACTCCAACCAATTCAATTGTATGGATTGCTTTTTCCCAGGAGAGGCGGATACCCAGCTTGGAGGCTTAACTACTGTACCTTCAGATAATTGTAAAATATATTGCACAGACTCTCCTGGAGCTAAAGTTTCTTTTATGTTTATTTCTGGTGATGCTTTTAATCCAGTCACATAGCTTCGCGCTGCTTCGTAGGTGTCTCCCTTACCGAACCTTTCTCCTTCATAGGTCGCTGCTTTAGGCATGGTAACCTTAACATCCATTACCTGTGTAGTCGTATCAAAATTAACGAAATTCAACAAAATTTTATTAGAAACTGCGTTTGTTACAGGTAAAGGCTGGAGCTTAGAAGTATCAACAGCTCGAAAATAAACCAGCTTATCCGCTAAATCAGCCTTATTATCCAGCTGGTAGGCCAGCGGTTTTCCATGAGTGGCATATGCCAAATTCAGTCTGCGCATTACTCCAACACGGGAGTCTGTATCAGGCTGATTATAGTAAATTTCCGTCTTAGCTGGATTGTGATTTTCAAGATTATAGCCTGTTTTAAATAACGAAAAATCCGGGAAAAATGCAGCATGCTGGACGAACATATCGGCAAAACCTACATGAGCACGGAAAATTCGATCAAAAATGGCTGAGTACTTCTGCGAAGCTCCATAAATCGCTTTATCCTTATGTGTGTCCGAGGTACCAAATTCCGTATTCAACATTGGCTTTGGCAAGCCATCGGCCGCTCCACTAAACGATTTGATGTTCTCCACCAAGCTGCCGCCTTGTGAATCGGAGTAGGAATCACCATAGGAATGCCCATTGGTGAGGTCAGTTATGTATTCCAGCTCCATACGCTGTTTGGGGTCACGCTCCCAACCATCTGGATCGCCGCATTTTAGAGACTCGCCTTCAATTTGATTTTTACAGCTTTTAGCAGCATAGGTCGATGAATATGACCAGCCAGGTGCAACTATTTTTAAGGAAGGCGCATATTTAGCCCGATTTTTATTCAACCACTCTGCAACAGCTAAATCTACAGCTTTCGAACGATTGAAAAGACCTGGTTCGTTATCAACTTCGTAATACTGAAAGGAAGAACCATATTCTTCAAGGTAGCTTTTTAAAGTTTGCTGAGCCACATCAGAAAGTGAACCGTCGGCTTTAAGCTTGACATTACCTGTAAATAAATGAAAGGATACAGCCTGCATATTGTAATCCTTTAACGTCTCATAATAGGAATCAATCGCTTCACAAGACTTTCCAATATTACTCGCACAGCCTGTTCGCATGATATTCCCGCTATAAGCAATACCCAACCATTTCATTACATAAGGAAGATGCATTACTGCAGCATCGTCATAATAATATTGATTATTATTAACATTAGTTCCCGTTTGAATATAACTGCCATGGATCGGTTCTTGGGCTGGCGCATTCAATACCGTCATACCAAGCTCATCCCAAGTCCACCAGAGATACTTACTTTCACTAGCTGAACAGTAAAGGCAGCGAATCGCTTGCAGCTTTAACTCGTTTGCACCTAATTTCAGCATTTCTTTAGGAATATAAAGCTCATAGGTTTTATGAAAAGCGGATGATGCATCTGCACCCTCTACTCCTGCGATTTGAATAATTCCCGATAATTGCTGATTAGAGAACACAGCCATTTGTGGAATCGCTTTGCTGGCATTATTGATTTTCACATGAAATAAAACCCCATTCGCCGGGATTTTCTTTAATGTGTATTGCAGATTAAGATCAGCGTTTTGAGCTGCGTTCATCCCTGCATCCAGAATATTCTGAGCTGCAATTCCCGTAGACACCGATTTTTGAGCTTCTCCATCAGCTTGCCCCAGCCTCCAAAGCTCCCAATCCTTCGTTGGAGTCTGCCATTCCTCTGACTTAACCTGTAGCGCTGCTGTTTGCGTAGGTGAATTAAGCGATGACTGTGATCCAGCTCCCTGCTGCTTTTTCATTCCAGATTTCATAGCACTACAGCCTACAATCAAGAATACAAGCAGCATTAATAAACCGAGAGTTTTGAAGATCGTGGGAGCTCTCATGGCAAACTCTCGATTGATGGGATAGTGTTAGGCAATATTCCATTCATAGGGTCGATATTCAGCTCATCCCTAGTAAGAATCACATCACTATTATAGAAGGAACGAATAGTTGCTGGTGTATTGTCCTCGGTCAGCAGCTTCCCCCAGGTCATCACGTAGACCCATTTCTTTTGATCTTTTTTAAATATAGCCGGATTTGGCAGTTGGCCATTTTCGCCTATGGCAATTGGCTTACCATTAGCTAATTTTAATAAATCGGTATAATACTTGACGTCGCTCGTACTGCCATACACATCTGCAGCAAGAATATCCACTTTGTCAGAGCCTGGATAAGTTAGCTCATATTTATCAGCTGATGCATTGGGGGCATTCGGACTCCATACCCAGAGTAAATTATTCAATTTATGATAACCAACGAAACGTTCATACATAATATTCCACAGTGATGCGTAATTATTTTTCTTACCCCACCAAAACCAATTGCCGTTCATTTCATGATAGGGTCTCCACAAAACTGGAACCCCTGTATCCCGAAGCTGCTTCAGATAAACGGCTGCTTTATCCAGATCTTCGATTAATTGCTTATATTGAGTTGTCCCTGGGGTAATTATTTTATCAAAATCTTTTTGACTGATTGTTTTTTGCACGTTTGACCAGCATGCACAAGTTCCTGGAAGGCTAGCATGATAGGCGATCGTCACAATCCCCCCCGCTTTGTACCATTGAATGGCACTATCCACAACTGCCGATCGTTGAGAAGAGATGAGCTTATCACTCTGATTGAGTGTTGCTCCCAGCTCATAGCCATGAATCCCAGAGTAAGTATCCGTAATGGTCTTAACCACGTGACTCCATTCGTCCGGACTCTCTAAATAATCGTGTTGACCGCTAATCGTCATTTTGCCAGAAAGACTGTATAAATAAGCCAACAGATTCTTGCTGCTTTCTGAAGCTGCTGGATTCACAGGGGTTATCGGTGTTTCGGAAAGCTGCGAATTAGTAACATGGGTCGGAAAAACCGATGATAGTAAACTGAGAATAAGCACTAGTAAGACTATAATGCTATAAAAGTGAAGTCTGAAAGGAATTGATATCCTAACACTAAGCATAGGCAATCCTTCCTTTCTACTAAAATTCAAATCTACTAAGCCGCGCTCAATTATGCTATAATCACGGTAAAATAGAGATCAGATTTACTAACGGGGGATACTCATGAGCAACAATATAAACAAGCAAAAGCTACCAAAGGGATGCCTTTGGGGCATCCTAATCACAATCCCACTTTGGCTCGTTATTCTTTATTTTATTTTCAAGTAGTAGTTTGAGCTGAAGGTGCTTTATTACTCTTCTCTCCACGCTTGATATATTTCGCTCCCCATTTACCTATCGCAACTGAGGGCAGCTCAATATGGGAATAAGCAAATTTGGATAATACAAAGGTTACTACAAGTGTAAGAATGTATATAACCCAAAGCGGTAAATTATCGTTGAAAAATTGCATGAATACATAAAGCACAATTAAGTGGTAGAGATAGATACTGTACGAGGTTTTTCCAACGAAAAGCAGTGCGCTTTTTGCTAAAAGCTGGCTTACGGTTTGCGATGTTAACGAAAACATGATGAACAACACGGCACCTAAGCTAATGACCCAATTGTCAATCAATCTTAAATGAATGAAGGATATCCCCGGGAAAAACCAATAGCTGTAGGTATAAGCTAGTACTCCAATTAACAAACCTGTTACACGCAAGCTTTTCTGAACATTTTTAAACCAGTGGATCCAAGAATATCTGTGTTTAGCCAGCAAAGCTCCGACGATAAACATCGCTATATAATGAATCGTTATGAAATAATGAATGGTTACTGTAGCTGGTGTAGAGAATTTGGAATTTAACACGGAACCAATAACAGACAATATTACAGCTACAGACAATGTTATTTTCCAATTCAAACGATTTACCACAAAGAACATGATAAACGGAAAAATCAATGATATTCTCATTTCATGAATGAGTGACCATACCACTGGATTAAAAGCTTTAAAGTCAAAAATACCAATGAGGAACATATGCTGAAACATCGATTTCCAAGTGAAATCATCCTTAAACAGTCCATTGAACCAGTCACTGGCTCCGGCAAAATCTCCTTTGGAGAAGCTCATACTAACTAGCATAGCTATGAGAATGGCTACAACATAAGGCAGATAAATCCGACAGATTCTTTTGAAAGCATAAGAAGAATACTGTGTATTGCGGTCTCCATAAAAAGGCAACGAAAGCACGAAGCCGCTGAGAATGAAGAAGAAGATTACTGCTTCGTATCCAGCCCATGTTATATGCAGCGGCGAATACTTCCACAGATTCACCCAAGCATTATCCGAATGTGCATCCATGCTTGGCAGCACACTCAGAAAATGCTGCAAGACCACAGTCAGAGCTGCAAGTCCCCGCAATGCATCCAATTGCTGGTAGCGTTCAGGCATATAACTTCCCCCTAGCCTATGAATTGATGTAAAGCGATTTGCTTCCATTCCAGACAAATCCGCACGACATCCTCTTCGACCAATTCCATGCCCGATTGTACTTCAATAAACTCCACATCCGAATCTGCGAATATGCTATGCTTAGTGCCTTCTGGAATTCGCACGACATCTCCCGCTCTAACCTGGTAAGATTTCTCGTTGATAATGACAGTAGCCTCACCATTGATCATCGTCCAAATCTCGCTGCGTTTATTGTGATAATGATAGCTGATATTCTTCCCTGCATGGATAAATATCCGCTTAGTAAGCACTTCGTTGCCTTCGATATATTTCATATAATCAATCACACGATAATGTCCCCAGCGACGCTCTTCATACATCGGTCTCGAATCAATATGATTCAAAACCTCTTTGATCCGCGGGCTTTCTGCTTTATGAGAAACAAGAATTCCATCCGGGCTGGCAACAATCACTAAATTGGTTGCACCAATGACCGTAACTGGAATATCCAGCTCATTAATCAGGTGGGTATTGTCACAATCTTCTGTAACAATCCCACTCCCCATCTGATGATTACGCATTTCCTCAGTCAACGTATTCCAAGTACCTAAATCCTTCCAAATTCCATCATACGGCACAACTACAACATTATCTGCTTTTTCAACAACCTCATAATCGAAGCTAATTTTGGTCAGCAGCTTATATTGCTTGCACAGCTCTTCGTAATGAATCGGCAAGCCTTTGGCAATCATGAAATCAATGAGATACTGCAGCCTAAATGCAAATACACCGCAATTCCACAAAGAATTTTTCTGAATTAATAGCTCTGCTTGCTCCTTATTTGGTTTTTCGCGAAAATGGCTTACTTCCAAATATTTAGTTTCACTTTTGCCCGCTACACTAAACTCAGGTCCATTGGGTACGATATAACCATATTTTTCAGCAGGATAATTGGGTACAACACCAATCAACGCGATGTTCGCATTGGTTTCATGCAAAACTTGCTCCAGCTGCTGAACCGTTTGAAAGTACACCTCATCCACATAAGAATCTACTGGCAAAATAGCAACAACTGTATCTAAACTCACACTATCCATCGAATATAAGTAGCTAGCTGCCAAAGCAATGGCCGGAAAGGTATCTCTTCTTTCTGGTTCTACAATAACAGGGACATCCGCATCAAGCTGGTTATGAATCATTTCAACTTGAGATCTATTAGTCGCTAAGTAAGTTGAATCCGTTAAATCCACTGCCGCTAGCTGCCGCCAAACCCGCTGTACCATGGACTCAAGCTCACCCTCTGGATTTTCAAGTACCTTGAGAAACTGCTTAGATCTGGAATCATTGGATAGTGGCCATAATCGCTTGCCTGAACCGCCGGATAGAAGAACTAATTTCATGTTATTTTACCTCCTAGAGTTTTGTTTTGACAAAACTGACATCGTAAACATAATCCGAGTTTTGTTAGAAAAATTTTCTCCTACATCACATTTGCGGTTTTAGGTGGATATTGATTGATTAAGGGTCTGCCGATTGAATAATATTCCAAGCCTGAGCTTTCGATCTGATCCTTGCTAAAAACATTACGGCCATCAATCAGAATTCGATTCTGCATGGTTGCAGCCATTCTCGGTAGATTGATTTGACTAAACTCACTCCAGTCTGTTAATAAACAAACCGCATCGCAGCCCTCAGCAGCCGCATAAGCATCTTTACACCATTTAATCGATGGGTGATCCAATACCTTCTTGAACTTATCCATGGCAATCGGGTCATATAGTTTTAATTTGGCTCCTTCACGAACCAAGAGCTCGATAATCTCAAGTGAAGGCGCATCACGAATATCATCCGTATTAGGTTTAAAGGACAGCCCCCAAATCCCGATAGTAGCTCCTTTTAGCTGATGAAGCGACTCTCTAAGCTTGGAGATAATTTGAAACCTTTGTCCCTTGTTGACTTCAACAACAGATTGCAGCAGCTTAAATTCATAGTTCACATTGCCGGCAATTTGGATGAGTGCTTTAGTATCCTTAGGAAAGCAAGAGCCGCCATAACCAATTCCTGCTTGGAGAAATGAGCTGCCAATTCGGCGATCCAAGCCCATGCCTTTGGAAACCTCCATGACATCTGCACCGACTTTTTCACAAATATTTGCGATCTCGTTGATAAAAGATATTTTGGTAGCTAGAAAAGCGTTGGATGCATATTTAATCATTTCAGCACTGCGGATATCTGTAATGAAAATCTGTTCGGAGAAGCTAAGATGCAAGGCAATCATTGTCGCTGCGAGCTCATTTTTATCTAGGCCAATGACAATTCGATCCGGATGCAAAGTATCATCAATTGCTGTACCTTCACGTAAAAACTCAGGAGCTGAAACAAAATCAAAAGGATGATCGGTTAAGGAAGCAACTAGCTTAGCCAGCATTTCATTGGTTCCAACGGGCACAGTGCTTTTGGTAAGAATGATTTTGTAGCCATCCATCGCTGCAGCAATTTCTTTGACCGCTGCCTTGATATAGCTCAAATCAGCTGCCCCGTTATCCATGGAAGGTGTACCAACAGCAAGAATAACAATATCTGAACGTCGGATGGCATCACTCATATCCGTGGTAAACTCAAGCCGTTCTGCTTTCAAATTACGTTCTATAAACGCTTCGATTTTAGGCTCATAGATAGGTGATTCATATTGGTTCAAGCGATTGATTTTATCTACATCGGAATCTACGCATATGACATGATTACCTTTTTCTGCAAAACAAACGCCTGAGACAAGACCCACATAACCTGTTCCGATCACTGCTAATTTCATCATAATGACTCCCCTCGATTGGCTAAGAATTTGGCATAGGATTGCTTCACGTATTCTTTAAAGTTCACTTTAAAGTTCTCTTCATCAAACTTTTGGGCATGAGCGATAATATCTTGGACGTTCCATGGGTGACTTTCAATTTCTTCAATCGCCCCCTGCAAGCTGTCCACTTCATGCTTTTGAAAAAAAACTCCGTTCACTCTCGGCACTATCGTATCTAAAGCTCCCCCCGCTTCATAGGCAATAACTGGTCTACCTGCAGCATTCGCTTCTAATGGTGTAATTCCAAAATCCTCTTCACCAGGAAAAAGCAATGCTCGACATTGTGACATCAATCCCGTAACTTCTTCATCAGGCAATCTACCAAGAAAATGAATATTGCTTTTAGCCATTCCTATCAGTCGTTTCTTGTCTGTTCCCTCACCCACGATATAGAGCGGCAGCCCATTCTTATTAAAGGTTTCGACTGCTAGATCAATGCGCTTATAAGCAACCAATCGGGAGACAACTAGATAAAAATCACCAATTTGCGTTGAGCTCGTAAAACGTGTTGTATTGATAGGTGGATAAATGATATCTGAATCCCGTTGATAATAGTTCTGGATTCGCTTCTTGACCACAGATGAATTGGCAATGAATTGATTGACATTCTGGGAGGTGCGCTTATCCCAGGTTTTCAGCTTTTGCATATACATTTTGAGCATGCTTTTCATTATGTTCGACTTCGATTGACCCTCCATATAAGTATCATAATCCCAAGCAAACCGCATTGGAGTATGGCAATAGCAGAGATGAAAAGTGCTTTTAGGTACTTGAATGCTTTTCATAAATGCGCTGCTGGAGCTTAATACAATATCAAAGTCTTCAAAATTAAAATCACGGATGGCAAGCGGGTATAACGGCAGCATCGATTTAAAATTCTTTTGCACGCCTGGTATTTTTTGCAGCCACGTCGTATGAATTTCGGCATCCTTGAGATTCTCAAGCAACCGGCTTTTATTAATAACGGTTGTATAAATAGGGGCTTCCGGATACAAGTGATGCAGCACCTCGACAACTCGCTCCGCTCCACCCATTTGGATCAAGTAATCATGTGCAATCGCAATTTTCATGGAAACCTCCTTAGAGTTTGCCTTGGCAAACTTTCTTCGTAAGCATTTGCTTAATTTTCACTTCAGCAAAACTAGCTTGTTAAGTATTTGATTTCTATTACTTGGGGTTATCTACCCCAAGAAGTTACCAATGAAAGGGTTCTGAACAAATTTACAAAAATGTTCATACTAATTATTACCTCGAAATTCACATCAAGCTTTCACAATGACCCGCTTATAGTAAGTCGTGATTTTCTTAATGGTGCGGTCAATTGTGAAATCAGACTCGACACGTTTCAAGGCATTTTCGCTCATTAGTTTGCGTTCATCTGGGTGATCGAGCATCCATTGTATAGAATGTCTCAGCAGCTCAGGATCTCTTGGTGTAATCAATAATCCTGTTTTGTTATGAACAACAATTTCAACAGGGCCGCCTTCATTCGAGGCGATAACAGGCAAACCAACTGCCATACCTTCTACGATAACTTGACCAAAAGGCTCAGGTGTAATGGAGGTATGAACAAGCAGATCCACCTGATGCATCAGCTCAAGCACATTATTCACATGGCCTAACATCGAAACGTTAGATAAACCATTCGATTTGATTTGCTGCTGGAGTGTTTTTTTGTATTCGTCTTCTCCAAAAAGCGCATCACCTGCAAGCCAGAACTTCACATTCTTATTAGGCAGGAAGGATTTCGCAGCCTCGAGTAGAATGTGCTGCCCTTTCCAATGGGCAAGCCGTCCAACCAGCAGGATAATAAATTCATCCTTATCCTTTTTCAAGGATTCTTTGCGCCCAATTTCTTTGGCAAAGGCGGAATAAACAACCAGTGTTTTCTTCTTCTCCGGTAAACTCAAGGCATGCAGCGTAGATTCAGAATTGGCAATCACTCCATTAGGTACAAAGCGTGAAAGCAGCTTAACTGCTTTAGCGACTATTGGCTTCATATAAGGCGGATTGATGTGATCTCGAATGTGCCAGATAACTGGTATCCCGGAAAATTTAGCAGCTACTGCTCCATATAAGGCTGATTTCAGTGAGTTGGTATGTATGCAAACAACATGCTCCTGCTTCAGCAAACGGGCAAGCTTTCTCCCGTAGGTGAACATCGAAAGACCAGCAGCAATGCTTCCCCAATTGAGAGCATTACGATTGCGATGTCTAACTTTTTCAGACAGTGGGATGACTCGAACATCAACACCATGTACTCGAAGTCGATCAGCTAGCTCCCCCTCTTCGGCAAGAATGACTAGTGGGGTAATATCATCATTTAAATTGGTTAGAATATTGTAGAGTGCGACCTCGCCGCCGCTCCATTTCGCAGTATGATCAAGAAATGCGATCCGTATCATGGTCGAACCTCCTTATTCATCACAGCTTGCTGCAATACAGCTTCAACCTGCTTAACTACCTGTTCCCAAGTGTATTTCTCCATAACATGGCTTCTACATTCCTCTGCAGTTGGCCATTGCTCTTTTTGACCCATTAACCGAATTAGACCTTTTGCCATATCCTCGCTTCTCGGACTGTCGAATAGCATTTTCGGACGAAAGGCTTGGAGGATTTCACGGTTACCACCGACTGGAGTTGCCATAACAGGCAATCCGGAAGCCATCGCTTCTACGGTAATTAGCCCAAATCCCTCGAGGTTTTGTGTAGGAACAACGAACAAGTCTGCCGCTTGATAATACTTAGGCAAATCGCCGTCTGCAATAAAGCCCAGCAATTTCACTTTATCCACTAAGCCATGCAGCTTAATTCTTTCATTAAGCTCGTCCAGTAAAGGCCCTCTTCCGCCAATTAATAAAATGGATTTGGGATGAATTTGAATAACTTCCTTCCAAGCATCCAGTAGCTGCAGCAAACCCATGCGATTAACCAATCGTCGCACTGTCAACACAATCGTGTGATCCTCAGGTATGTCCAGGGATCTTTTTAGAGCAACTCGATCCTTAAAAACTTCAAATGGTTGAAAGCGTTGTGTGTCTGCAGCTCCGGGAATAATCGATATTTTGCTCATAGGCACCCCATATTTCTGATGAAGTATGTCACGAAACGCTTCACTAAGTACTACAAAATGATCCGCAAGCCTATAAGCTTTTTGCTCAATATTTCGTGCTATCAACGTCTTTAGCTTATGTCTTAAGCCTTGACCCTCCAGCTTAATTTCCTCGCTCCAAGGTCCATGAAACACCATAACAACAGGAATGCCTCTACTTTTCGCTTCCTGGGCAGGGCCTACACCATAAGGCGCAAAGTGTGTAAATAAAATATCAATCTTTTGTTGGTTCATAATTTGATCGGCATGCTCCTGAAATACCTGCTTCCGTTTTTGGAGCGCCATTTCGTTATTGCCGATATTGAGAATAACCAATTTACTATTAGGAACATCCGGCTTAGTCGCGCTGCAGATTAGTGCTTGAACTTGATTGCGTTCCGCAAGCTTCTTGCTAATGGAGCTGAAATAAGTATTCAATCCCCCAGCCTGTAAAGATGGCCAGCTAAGTCCAGTAGTCAGAATGTTCAAGCTATTGTGCGACATAGGTTTCTCCTCCTTTGGCATTTTTCTCGGCAGTGCGTTTTGCCTGCTTCTGCATATGTGAAAGCTCATAATGCTTAAAGCAAACCTGGTACTCGTACATCACCCAGAACATCGAAACGGCGAACCCGGCAACTCCTTTTTTGTAAAGCCCATGAAGGATATATTTCTGTAAAAAGCGAGCAGGTGGCAGAAACAGCAAGGCAGAGATTCGAAAAGGCTTGGAATGGATATATGCCGTTTGGGCTTCCAAATCGGTGTATTTATTAAATCGTTGAATGTGATCGTGGATACTGCGGAATCCGTAATGCCACAAAACACCTTTCATTTTTACAATCTGCTCACTTTCTACATCTATCGCCTCATGCACCAATAAGTCTTTAATGGCATGGTATTTTCGGTTATATAAACGGACTAGATGCTCTCCGCGATCCAACCAACGTCCGAGGAAATCCCCAATCCGATAAACCGAATATGCGGTGTTCCCGTCCTTCAATTGTGCTTTTTTCTGGAGAATCTCGGCAGCAAGCTCTTTGCTCACCACTTCATCTGTATCAATGAAGAAAATCCAATCATACGAAGCATGCTCCACTCCAAATATTCGCTGCTTGGCATAACCTGGCCATGGATTGGCGTAGACCTCACAGCCCAGCTGAGCTGAAACCTGCATGCTGGCATCCTTGCTCCCTCCATCTATCACCACAATTTCATCAGCGAAGATTTGGCAGGATTTAATCGCATTGGATATTCGCGTTTCATCATCTTGAGCGATAATGACCACGGATATCCGCTGATCTATAGTTTCATTCTTTCGCGTTTTCATATAGGTGCCCCCCTTTTCCTATCCAGCATTGACTTCAACCATCTAAGGTCGTCCATTGTCACAACTAAAGGTGGGATTTTCATCCTAAGAATAAAGCGGACATTAAGCAGAATGAAGCAGAAGCGCAGCAAGACAGATGAAAGCATCGCCGCTCCTGCTCCAATAAGTCCAAATTTAGGAACCAATACCATCAATAACGGAATCACTAAGAGCAATCCCAAAGCTTGCAATAAAGTAACAATTTTCGGTTTGCCCATGGCCATGAAAACCTGAGCTAGCACCATAGTCCCACCTCCAATGGAAACCTCCAAAAGCAGCAATCTGAAAACTCCAAGCGCTTCTTTAAAATCCGGTCCATACAAGACATGAAAGACAAATGGAGCGACAACCATTAAGCAGCCTGATGCGAGAAGCGCAACAAAGGTGCTTATTCGAAATACTCGGAATGTAAGGACAACTGCTTGTTCCTTCTCTAAACCTGAAGCTTTCGGGAATAATACGGCAATGATCGATGTTGAGAAAATATTCACCATTCGTGATAAACTAACCGCTACAGCATAGAGTCCCAAGTGCTTCGCATTTAGCATTCCGGCAATAATAATCTGATCGACATAATAAGAAACATTGCCCATTAAGTCATTTCCGTAAGAGCCCATTCCGTAAGAGATTAATTTCCGAAAAGATGACCAGCCTTTTATTTTCTCAATGGGCTTATAAGCCCTGAGCAATCTTATCGTTGTCGCTGTAATGAACGGGATAGAGGGTATTAAATAAGCCAACGCCGAAGTATAGGCATTCATTGTTCCCGTTACAATAAGGATTGCTAATCCCGTTAATGTGCAGAGCGGGGCTAGATAACGCTGCTTATTGTATTGCTTGTATTCCCCTCGAACCTGCATTGCAGCATTATTGATTTGTGAAATAACGAAGAAAGGACAAAGCACCATGGAGCATTGAGCGAAAAGAATAACTGGATCGCTGAATGACTTTAACCAAATCGGAAGGAGTACTATACCAATACCCATGGCAAGCAAACCAAAGGCGACTCCCATCCGCAAGGAAGTGACGTAAAGCTGCGCGGCATTGGCCGTAAACTTCTTGATATTGAAGATCAAGGCTGACGGAATCCCAAAAGCCATACTAAATGCTAGAAACTGCGACCAGATAACCATCGCTGTCTGCTCACCACGTCCGGTTGGACCTAGATATCTGGCAGTTAGAACACCTGTCAGCATATTAATGACTAGAACTAGAATGCTGAACCCAAATGTTAAAAGAGTTGCCGTGGTGGTTGCCGATTTAATTGACGGTAGTTTTATTTTCATCAATAGCTGCTGCATGTGAAGTCACCTCCTTTCGATTATCAATCAGTTCTTTTGCGCCAAATCCAAGTCCCACTAGGAACCAGATAAGAAACCCTCGCAATCCCGGAAATCCATTATCAGTAGACAAACTCGCAATCGCTCCGGCAAATGCGGATAAGGAAAGTCGCGTGTATAGATTCCAGATGCTATCCTCTCTAACACGTTTAATAATTATTTTGGCCAAAAGCCACAAAGCTCTAAAATATAAGATCCCGCCGACAATCCCAAAAGTGAAAAATATCGCAATAAATCCATTATCCATTACGCCAAATTCCCCTAAGGCACCGCCATTATCCAGCTTTGTCGCTTGACCCAAGCTACCGATTCCTGAACCAAGCGGTGAATGTAAAACCATCGGCAGCATAGTGTGGAATAAATCCAAACGTTCATTATAAGAATGATCCTCGGAAATATCCGAAAGAGTTTGCATCCTCATAACTAATCCTTCCGCTCCTGGAAGATGCGGCACAGCTATATACAACACTGCAGCAAGAGCAGCAAGCTGGAAAAGCAGTCTCCATTTCATCGATGAAGCTGAGGTTAGAACAAAGCTCAGAATCATTACTATTAAAATTAACCAAGCAGATCGAACTAATGTTGTCAGTAAACAAATGATGACTAGCACAACACCCAACCAATTTAAAGCGCCTCGCCACTTGCGTACGAATATCATGGGCACCAAGGAAAATGCGAAAAATTGTGCGGTTGGCCCAGGTGAATTCATAGTGGAGAATACGCGAATTTGCAAAGGTAATGGATTACCGATCGAAATCATCTCTACATGATTCATCCAAAAGGCATCCCAAGGAGGCACTACCATGTATTGAATCAGCCCATATATGGCAACTAAAACGGATATGTTGGAAAAATTGCGCAGCATTTGATCCATATCCTTCATCTTAAAAGCCGCAACGGTGCAATAAGGAATAAGTAACATAGGGATTAAATAATTTGCAAGATCATAAACCGTACTAATCCCATTCTTCATTAACCCGATCATACTGCCATAAGCTAAGGCAATTGCAAAATAACAAATGACTTGAGTGATGGGACGATTCATTCGATGAATATAAAAAATCGCAGGTATAATGACGGTGGCACTAGAGATTAAGGGAGCTAAACTTAGCAAGGAAACGGGATGATAAACTCCTTCAATCCAATCGGCTACCCGTCTAATTTCCGGTGCCACAGCCCAAACCAATAAATTATAAGGAATAAGATAAGTCGAATGCAGAAAAGCCAGAATAAAAGCAGGAAACACGACCAAAGTAAGTAAAGCAATTTGTGGACTGATCGTATAATTCATCTTGGCGCTGACCAGTCCAATAAACAACGAAGTTAGCAAGAGACAGGGAATAATGAACCAATAGGTTCGCATAACATCGGTAAAGGAATATCCCTGTATCCAGCGAACAGTTTTCATTCGCCCTCCCTCCCTTTCATCCTTTTCTGTAATAACAGCTCTTTAGCTAATAGAACCAAGAACATCGAATCCTCTACCAAATATCGCTTCCAAAGTCTTTTCGGTTCATGAGCCAGTCGCCAAAACCATTCAAATCCGGTAGTCTGCATAATGCGTGGTGCTCGTTTGACAGATCCGGCAATAAAATCAAAGGTCGCTCCTACCCCGATTGAAACGGGTGCTTTGTAAGAGATGTAATGCTTATGAATCCATTTTTCTTGCTTAGGTGCTCCCACACCAACAAAAACAATATCGGGTTTGGCATCAATCAGCATATCCACAATAAATTTATTTTCTGCGTCATTGTGCTCGAAGCCCATAGAAGGGGAATAACATCCGACAATATTAAGCTTTGGATAAAGCACCTTCAGCTTCTTAATTGCTTTCTCTGGAATCCCTTTGGCTGATCCTAGAAAAAACAAACGATATTCGCGTTCCTCGAAGGATTTTCCTAACAGCTTAAACAAATCTGCACCTGAAACCTTTTGCTTAAGCGGTTTACTCAATAGCTTGGATGCCCAGACAAGAGGCATGCCATCTGCTACTACAGCACCCGCCTGTGAATAAACCTTGCGGAATTCCTGATCCTTGCGCAGCTTCATTAAATGATCTACATTGCAGGTCAGAATATAAGATTGCTTCTGATAAGAAATAGCTTGATCAATGTAATCCAGCAAATCCAAGAAGTCATAATTATCGAAATCAACGTTAAACATCCTCACCCTGCTCATAACATCACTTCTTTTTGTACAAATGCCGTTTGTAGGCGATCTGATGATTTGGAAACCAGGTAAAGACAATTAAGATACCAGCAAAACGGTATGATAAATTGCACTGTAGATAAAGTATTATCTGAGAAAGAATAGACCAGGAACATTAAGATAAATGCTGCATAATAGGGCTTAATAGATTTAGCAAGGACTCGATTAATCCGTATAAATACAAGAATTAAAGAAATAAAAAGCAGCCCACAGCCGATATAACCTGTATCAAAGTAAAAGCGTATATACTCGTTGTGCGGAACTACGAATCCTTTATAAAGGCTGCCGTCGTTAGCAATCGTCACAGAACCGAGCCCCCTTCCCGACCATGGGTAATCCTCTACCCGTTCTAAAAAATAGGTCCAAGCTTCCGTTCTTCCTGATAAATCAATGCCCGATTCGGTTGCACGATCGAAGGATCGCTTCTCCAGATTATCCAGCTGAACATAGACGGTTGCGCTGATGAATAATACGAGTCCCAAGAGCGGGATAATCAGCATCGCCTTGCCTTGAAGAAATTGTTTGATCATATTGTAAATGAAGTAACCGACAATGAAGAGCAAGGATAGAATGGGTCCTCTTGTACCCGTTGCGACTAGAATCATAAAATTGATTCCAATCAAGCCATACCAATAGATGGCTTTACCAGGTGAGCGCTTCAGCTCGATCAATGGAATTGCTACTCCCAAACAGGCAAGCATCGCTAAATGCGGGGGGATATTGGCGCCCTGAACGCGCACCGCGCCCGTGAACTCCACATCAAGAAAGGAATATAGATGAACCGCTTGGAGCATAAATCCGACAACAATACTTACCATAGGCAGTAGACAAATCAAGTAAATATGCCGCTTAGCTACCCCTTCTTTCCATTGAATCATGAGAAAGAAAAAAGGAAGTGATAGACCGATAAAGGCTTTGATCGCAAGAGAACCACTGAATAAAGGCAGCCAATTTGAAAAGCAAAAAGTGATAAATACCATAACTAGCAATGCTGCAATCGGATAACCGAATTTAAAGCGGATGCCATTGACCAGCATACTTGGGACAAGCAATAACAGAATACATAGCTTGTATAAGGAAAGAATCTCAATTCCGAATAGCGTTCCAGTGATTAAATAATTAATCGAAATTGCAGTCGTGAGCAGGACACCATAACTGATCCAATCTGGATTCCGAACCGCGATTGCCCCGATAATTAAGCTGCAAACAGCTGCAATACTGAGAATGGGCTGGTAAATTACAGATACCCCAACGATTAATGCCGTACAGATATAAAGAAAAATCGATGTGAGCGGATATCGCTTGAGCCTATATTGTAAAAGCGCCATTTAACTCCTCACCCACTATAAAACCTTTATTTTCGAACATTTAATGTTGTTAGAGAGCCTCGAATGCTCTCCAACCGACATTTGATTAGTAATTTACTGCCTTCACTCCGTGCAAGCATGGCATTTAGCAGAATATAAAGCATTTTAGCTGAAAGTGTGCCAACTAGCTTTAGCTTATCCAACCAGCCTTTACTTGCACGGCCATTGGAAATGCCTTGATAAAAGTACCTTTGAGTCATCCACTCGCGAGTTAAGCGGTTGGCTGGAATGAAATGCTCTACGCTCATTTGAGGATGATAGAGAATCACATGTCCAGCTTTGCTCAGATTCTGGAAAACCCAAGATTCCTCCCCGGAAAGTAGGATATTACCTTTGCGTCCTAGGTCTAACGGGAACAATGTATCTTCGAATACGGATTTCCTTAAAGCCATATTCGCTCCACAGGGGTGAAGCTTTGCTGGGTATTCGCGAATTTGAGCTCCTAGATCAACAATCGTTAGCGGAAGCTCAAATGGCTTAATCAGCCAATGAGGTCTGCTTGTTTCAAAATGCGGTGCAATTCGTCCTCCCATTGCCATAACTTCAGGCTTTTGACGAAAGGTATGTAAAATGGTTCGGATCCACAGCTTAGCTGGAATTGCATCATCATCCAAAAACGCGACTATTGCCGCACTAGCGGCTTGTATCCCTGCATTCCTCGCAGCTGACAAGCCTAAGGTGCTCTCATATAAAGAATAGACAGCAAGCTTGTCTTCATTTTGGAGTAAATAATGTTCAATCACAGCTTCGGTATGATCATGACTGTGATTATCCACAATGATGATTTCGACAAGCTCTATGTCATCTAAATGAAGAAGCGAATCCAGCGTCTTTCGCAATAAATCCGCACGATTATGTGTGCATATAATGATCGATAGTTGCGGTTCTTTTCCGTCGGACAACATTCCATCCATCTCCTTAAAAGGCGTCCTTAGATCCCAGTAGAACACGAACTGTTTTTACAAGGATAAGGCAATCATTCCAAACCGAACGATTCTGGATATATTTTAAATCCAATTCAACCATTTCTTTGAAACCGATGTTGCTGCGTCCGCTGACCTGCCAAAGCCCTGTGCAACCTGGTGTAACGGTCAAGCGAAGCTTGTCATAGGAGGTGTATTCTTCAACCTCACTTTTTAAAGGTGGACGGGGTCCTACCAAGCTCATTTCCCCAATGAAAACATTCCATAATTGCGGCAGCTCATCCATGCTTGTTTTGCGTAAGATGCGGCCAAGCTTAGTTACTCGAGGATCATTTTTCATCTTAAACATCGCACCGCTTACTTCATTCTGCGCCAGCAGCTCTTGTTTAAGCTTCTCGGCATTCGCCACCATAGAGCGGAATTTATACATATAGAAAATTTTACCGTCTTTACCCACTCTTTGCTGTCTGAAGAAAACTTTCCCTTGAGAGTCCTCCAGTTTAATGCCCAGCCCTATTAACAGAAAGAGAGGAATAAAGAAAATCATTGCAAACAATGAAGCTGTGATGTCCATCGACCTTTTGACAATATGAAACGCATTTGATTTCTCGCGGCTCTTCTTAAAATGCGGATAATACACCCTACCGGAAATGACATAATCGTATTCTTCTTTTAGATTTTGCAAGCTCATACTGATTCCTCCTTAGATTTTTCGCAAGAAAAATTTCTTCGTAAGCGTAATCCGATTTAAAGTTATCATCCAATCAAAGTTTTAATTGGAGTTACACTTAACATTTCGACCATGGCATCCATTAGCGGGTAATGAAGCTCTTCATTCTGTAAGGCAAACTCTAAGGTAGTTAGAATAAAGCCTAATCGTTCTCCTACGTCATACCGCTTGCCCTTGAAGTTAAATGCGAATACTCCCTCGCTTTCATTCAATTTCTGAATTGCATCTGTTAATTGAATTTCGCCGCCTGCCCCTTTCTCGTGAAGCTCCAGGTATTCAAAAATTTTCGGTGAAAATATGTATCTGCCCATGATAGCGAGATTGGAGGGTGCTAAGCCTTGCGGCGGCTTTTCCACAAATTTAGCTACTTCATACAGTCTGTCCCAATTCAAACCGGGATCTATAATTCCGTAACGATGTGTAACTTTTTCCAGGACCTCTTGAATGCCAATTACTGATTTCTGAGTACGATTGTACTGTTCAATTAATTGAAGAGTACAAGGTACCTCGCCAGTGACAATATCATCACCTAGCAATACGGCAAAAGGTTCATTACCGATAAACCGTCTAGCACACCAAACGGCATGACCAAGACCCAAAGGTTCTTTTTGGCGAATAAAGTGAAGCTCGACCTTCGAGGATTGCTGAACCTCTCTTAGAATCTCAAGCTTTCCTGCTTCAAGTAATCTAGTTTCGAGCTCAAAGGCACTGTCAAAATGATCCTCAATGGCGCGTTTACCTTTACCAGTGACAATAATAATGTCTTTAATCCCCGACTCAATGGCTTCCTCGACGATATATTGTATCGTCGGTTTATTAATAATCGGCAGCATTTCCTTAGGCATTGCTTTTGTGGCTGGAAGAAATCGTGTACCCATTCCTGCTGCAGGGATAATTGCTTTAGTTACCTTTTTCATTCTTTCCGCCTCCACTCTGTTTGATTGATTACAACACCAAGCACCTTACCGCCAGCTGATTCTAGTAAAGCACGAGCCTTACTCACTGCATTTCGATTAGATTTTCCGTATTTAACAACCAGGGTAGCGCCATCACAATGACTGACTAAAACTTGTGCATCTGTAAAGCTTAATACTGCGGGTGAATCCAATAAAATCATGTCATACTCAAGCTTCAGGTCCTCCAAAAGCTTAATCATTACTCTAGAGCTCAATAGCTCGGATGGATTGTCTGTAGCTTCTCCTGCAGGCAGCAAGAATAAATTCTGCACACCTACAGGAACTATATACTTTTCAAAGTCATTGCCAGATCGCAAATAATTAGTTAGTCCTTTTTGATTAGGCAGCTGAAAAACCTGATTAATCGATGGACTTCTTAGGTGGCAATCAATCATTAATACTCGATTGCCATCTTGTGCAAGGGAAACCGCCATGTTAGTTAAAACGGTTGTTTTCCCTTCTTGCTTGCCCGCTGAGCTGACTAAGATGATACTGCCCTTCTCAGCTTGCTTCGGACGGCCATTCT
The DNA here is from genome assembly GCF_009728935.1 of Paenibacillus psychroresistens. Lineage (GTDB taxonomy): Bacteria > Bacillota > Bacilli > Paenibacillales > NBRC-103111 > Paenibacillus_AC > Paenibacillus_AC psychroresistens. The sequence goes on from NZ_CP034235.1 coordinate 4,648,557, forward strand.
TCAAAAAGGTGCGCAATAAGCGAAAAGATTCTGTAATCGGCGAAGCTGGGTTCAGCTTGGATATGAGCACATTACTTAACGGTAACATGTGTCTGATCACCTACTTTGCTCAATTTATTCTTGTTAAACTCAAGATCTTGTTTTTTGATTGTAGCTATGGATGTAATGACTGGGAGTCCTATGTAATACTCCACTTCCTTCTCTGTGCGCAAGGTTTGATTGATATTCTCTAAGAATAACAAGGTACCCAGTGCGATCATGAGGGAAACAAAAAAGCTGATTACTACATTCATTTTCACACTCGCATTAATTGCACCTGGATGAAGCGAAGCATCCGCTTGATTGAGGACTTTCACATTATCCAGTTCCATTAGAGTGGGAATCAACTCATTAAACTGTTCGACTACGGCGTTTACTTCATTTGCCGCTTTGGCGTAGCTTGAATCCTCTACGACCAATTTAATTACCTGCGTTTTATCCGTTGAGCTTACCTTGAGCTTTTGCTTCAAATCAGAAGCACTCATTTTAAACTCTGGATGTGCTGCAACCATCGCATTCATGATGTTGTCTGATTTGAGAATTTCCTTGTACGTTTCGACTAGGTTAAGATTCATTGTCACATCGCTGTAGATCTGACCCTCGTCCGATTTGGTTATACTGTTGATAACCAACTCACTAGATGCGGTGTACATCGGTGTTACCAATGCTTTGTAGGCGCAGAAAGTGGATATGCAAGAAATTAAGACAAACACAATAACGAGCCATAGCTTGTTCCTGATGAATTGCAAATAGTCTATCATGGTTTTATTAAGTATCGGCTTCTCCATTTCCCCTCCTGTTTTTCCCATTATTTTGCTTTCATATTTGTTTTCATAACTAATTGTAGACTGCCCCGAAAAAAAAAAGTATCAAACCTAGGTTCTAGATTTGATTCCCTTTTGACCTAACTTTTATAGGGCCTTTTACAATGTAAGCGTTTTTTGTACCTTTTGGAGGGGGGTAATAGGATCATTTACAATATTTAACAGGATAAATATGGATATTTTACCTTTAAATTTTAAATAGTCGGGATAAAAAGTACTTGAATTACGTTTTTTCATAAAAGTCAAGTAAATAAGTCACATAAAACGAGTTTATTTTCCGGGTATTCTCTAGTCCATTTTAATGCTAAGTTACGAATTACCCGATGGACCTATAGCGCTATGAACCATAAATACCACTAAATTTTGCTAGCGTGGTAGTACTGCCACCCCAACGGATGCTTTCAGAATTCAAACTTTCCCCTTTACATTGGGTTAATAACTATCTCTTTCTTCTATTATAAGTGTTCACTAACCAGCAAAATGATGATTAGCTCAAAAGGTGTGATTTAGCTTTTCTAAAACTTAATATTTAAATACTCTAGTTTATTAATAATTCCGCAAAAAAAAGAGACGAAAAGTAATCTTCTCGTCTCCAGCTAACTAATGTTAATTAGGGTTGCAGCCTATGTTCAATCTGACTCAACCGGGCATCCATTTTTTCTAGTAACCTTTGAATTTCTAAGTTCTCTCTTTCGGCTTTATAGTTGATAGCGAAATCCATAATAGCTTCTTGCTTATCCCTCGCTGCTTGCCTATTCTGACTCATTAGAATTACGGGAGCCTGTAATGCAGCCAAACAGGAGAGAATCAGGTTTAAGAGAATGAATGGTGAATTATCAAAATGCACGGTGAAATTAAGCACGTTCCAAGCCATCCAAATCAATAAAAAAGAAATAAAAATAATAATAAAAGGCCAGCTGCCGCCAAAGGAAGCAATATTATCTGCGAGTCGTCCTGCCCAGGTGGTACTTTTCTCTTGCTCATGGTTCAAATGCTCTTCAATGTTCCCTTTGTATTCATTGACCATTTCCGTGACACGCTTAATATGTGCTTCACTTAAATTTTGATCCTCTTTTACATTTAAATCTTCGACTAAATTTCGCTCATCTAGACTTTCTGAAGACATTTTCCACTCTCCTACTCCAACTTTACAATGCATTAGCTCAAGTTTACCATGATCTTAAGCATTGTCCAATTGAATAGCAGACTTATCTAATCCATCATTTTCACTAGCTCTGATTTCTTATTCTCTACCTTCTTCCATTTACCAGCACCAACTACCACTATGACTAATGTAGCTATAAGCAACCATTTAATCAAAGAATTCTCTTCAAAGAACGGTTTAAGAAACTTTTCATCCGTAATCATCTTCCCCGCTGTAAATGCTAGGACACCTGAGCCTAGATAAATGATCCAAGGAAATTTATCAATCCACTTGATGAACAATGTACTTCCCCAAACAACAATCGGTATACTAACAATTAAACCGATTACGACCAATAAGAATTCTCCATGTGCTGCACCTGCAACTGCTATAACATTATCCAGCCCCATTACTGCATCTGCAATAATGATAGTGCGGACAACAGCCCACATACCTTGTTTAGCCGTGACTTTATCGTGATCCTTCTTTTCAGTCAATAGCTTATAAGCTATCCATAATAGCAATAGTCCTCCACCAAGCAGTAACCCAGGGATTTTCAATAAAACGACTACAACTAATGTCGCCAAGGCACGAATGACAATTGCCCCAACGGTTCCCCAGAGGATAACCTTCTTCTGATTGCTTTTGTCCAAATTTCTTGCCGCCATACCAATGACAATTGCATTGTCACCTGCTAAAACCAGGTCAATCAGAATAATGCTTAATAATGCGGTAAAAAATTCGGCTGAAAAAAACTCCACGTACGACCACTCCTCTTTGTTTGTTATAGTAAAAAATAAAAGCCTTACTATCGGTTACCCGATGAAGGCTTTTTAACAAACAAAAAGACCTTCACCACCTAGATGGCAAAGGTCTTGCTTACAGCGTATATTCTACACTGCCAATAAAGCCGGGGTCACAAGGACCCGGATTGACGACTTTACTGTATTAGCTACTCCCCTTTGGAGTTACGATTATTAAGTTGTCTTCATTATAGGGTGTAAACAAGCCCATAGTCAAGTTTATCGGGAAAAGCTGGCTGCTTATGCCTTAAATTCACCGGCCACATTAAGTATTTCACTAAGCTGATTTGACATTTTGTTATATAATGTAGTTTAATATCGTTAGGTACAAAATTAGGAGGTTGGTTCACTATGACTATGGGGCGCCCTCGAAAATTCGATATGGACACTGCCCTTGAGCAAGCTCTACAGGTTTTCTGGCGTAGAGGCTATGAAGGGACTTCATTGACAGATTTAACAACAGCCATGGGCATTAACCGGCCTAGCTTATATTCTTCCTTTGGAAATAAAGAAGAATTATTCCGAAAAGTGTTAGATCGTTATGACAATGGACCTGGAGCTTACGCTAAAGAAGCGTTTAATCTTCCGACAGCACGCAAAGTCATCGAATGTCTCATGCAAGGTGCTATAGACACGGTTACGAATCCATCCCATCCTCCTGGATGCCTACTAGTACAGGGTGCACTTAGCTGCGGAGAAGAATCTGAACCGATTCGCGATGAGTTGATTCTGCGACGTATGGCCGGTGAGGCTCAATTACATCAATATTTGGAGCAAGCCAAAATCAATGGTGAATTACCATCTGAAACCGTCCCCGCTGATCTCGCACGTTATTTCACTACAGTGATTCGTGGAATTTCAGTCCAAGCTGCTAGCGGAAGTAACCGTGAAGACTTAGAACGGGTCATGAAAACAGCCTTGTTAGTTTGGCCGAAGGCAGAGTGAAGCTAAAAAACTAATCTAAACTAACATCCACTCCCGAGATCTAAAGATCTTGGGAGTATTTATTATATATTTGTACCATTTAGTAAAAAAGTGGTTGACAGTTCACCTTACATGCTATATATTTACCAAACGGTACAAATATAGAAGAGGAGCTGATCAGCATAATGAAAAAACCATATCTAATTTACATTATTGCATTTGGTATATTCGGCATCATTAATACAGAGCTTGGCGTGGTTGGAATTTTACCACAAATTACAGAGCTTTACGGAATAAGCGCAGCACAAGCAGGCATGCTAGTCAGCTCTTTCGCACTGATTATCGCCATTTTCGGTCCATTCATGACCTTATTGTTCTCGGGCTTCAATCATAAAAAAATCATGGCTTGGGTGCTTGCCATTTTTATTATCTCCAATTTAATTTCTGCTTTCGCACCTAATTATACGGTTCTCCTATTTGTGCGAATTATCCCTGCTTTCCTGCATCCTGTTTATTTTTCAGTAGCTTTCGTCGCTGCTGCTAATTCAGTCCCCAAAGATCAGAGCACTAAAGCAGCCTCTAAAGTCTTCATTGGACTTAGTGTAGGAATGGTATTAGGCATCCCGATCACGTCCTTTATTGCGAATCAATTTTCATTAGAAGCTGCATTTTTATTCTCTGCTGCGGTTAATGCGCTCGCTTTTATTGGAATTGTGGCGTTACTTCCATCGATGCCTGTAACAGTAAAACTATCCTATAAAAAACAGCTTGGCATTCTAAAGAAACCTCAGATTTGGTTGAGTGTAGCAACTGTCGCTTTTATCCCTGCAGCGATTTGTTCTGTTTATAGTTATTTTGCAGAATATCTGGGTAAAATTACACTTATGAGTGGGAAAGAAATTAGCGCCATGTTGATTTTATTCGGGGCTAGCGGGGTTCTTGGCAATCTTATCGCAGGTAAATTGTTAAGCAAAAGTGTTATCCGCACAACTGTATTATTCCCGATCGTGTTAAGTATTATTTATCTGTTGGTTTATTATTTAGGCGCTTTTACGATACCGATGATCCTAATCATTGTGGTTTGGGGAATTCTCTTTACCAGTGGGCTCAACATCAGTCAAAACTGGCTTATCTCCGAAGCATCCGAAGCACCCGAATTTGCTAATGGTCTGTTCGTTTCGTTCTCCAATCTAGGTATTGCTCTTGGCACTGCATTAGGTGGTCTATTCATTGCCCATATGGGCATTCAGCAGGTCATCTGGAGCGGCATAATATTCCTAGTACTAGCTTTCGTTTCTATTAGTCTGAGAGTAAAGCTTTTCGGTCCAAATCGTCAGCTTACTTCAGTCCATATTGAATCCAAGGACTACGCTAATATACCTAAGGTTAGACCTAATTGAACAAGCTAAACAACCGTCCTCGTGGAATACTCGAGGACGGTTGTTTAATGTTTTAAGAAACATAAAATCTTTACCCTTTTACAGCTGAGCTTACTGTTAGTGCACGTTCCACTTGATCGGTAAAGAACAAATACAAGATAATCATGGGCAAGCTAGAAATGGTCATAACAGCTCCCATCCCGCCCCAATCCGTTGCGTATTGCCCTTGAAAGTAGACAAGCCCAATAGGCAAGGTCCTTAATGTCTCTTTTGTAATTAAGATTGAAGCTAACAAGAACTCATTCCACGTACCCAAAAACTGAAGGATGATGATGGTCGCTACTGCCGGTGTTAGGATAGGCAAGACAATACGAAAGAAAGCACGATATATGGAAGCTCCATCCATACAAGCCGATTCTTCCATTTCATGTGGAATCCCTTTAAGGAAACCATAAAATACTAAGGAGGCGAAGGGTAAACCAAATGCAACGTAAGGAATAATTAATGCGCCATACGTATTGGTAAGGTGAAAATCTTTCACCATGATAGCCAAAGGAATAATGATTACCTGCAGTGGAATAAACATCCCGACAATCATGTAAATTCGCACCGTTTCACGAAACCTCCACTGCAGCCTGGCAATCGCATAGGCGAACATGACAGCAAAAATGACAACGCCTATAGTTGTAACAGAAGATACAAAAAAGCTATTCCAGATATACCGCGGTAAATCAAATTTATTCCAAGCATTCACATAATTCTCAATTCTAAAATGTGTCGGTATTCCAAAAGGATTAGTAACAAATATTTCATCGTTGTTCTTCAACGAATAGAATACCATCCAGATTAGCGGATAGATCGAAATTACAAAATAGATCCATAGAAACGATTGTAATACTAGATCTGTTATTTTTTTCTTCCCAATCATAATGAATCATGCTCCTTTATTGGGTGATTTCTTCAGATTTCATTTCGGCTAAAGGCTTTATTGATAATTAAAGTCGCAAGCAAGCTGATCAAAACCAACACAACCGAAATGGCGCAAGCATAACCATATTCATTGGCCGAAAAAGCATTCCGGAAGATCATGAAGGTTATGGTATAGTTGGTCGTGCCCGGTCCGCCATTGGTCATAATAGCCATTTGAACATAAGCTCCAATTCCTGCTGTAATACAAATGATAAAACAAAACTTAAACGTTTCTTTCATCAGTGGCAGCGTGATATACCAATGTGCTTTCCATTTGTCCGCCCCATCGATTCGAGCCGCCTCCAGATAGTGCTCTGGTACAGACTTCACGCCTGCGTACAATAGAGCAAATTGATATCCCATGAACTGCCAAGCATTTACAAATGCAATAGCTATAATGGATACTGTTGTAGAATTTAACCAATTTTGTTGATAAGACATACCCAATGCGTGAAACATTTTATTGATTAATCCATTGTCTGGATCGTACATGGCCAACCAAAGCTGACAAACTACTGAGACCGAAAGTACAACGGGTATAAAATAAGCTGTTTTTAATATTTTTCGGCCTTTTACCGTCGCATCTGCACAAACAAGCGCTAAGAACGTACCTAACCCTATTTGAAATACACCTATGACGAGCGCAAAAATAAAGCCATTCTTTAATGAAGTTATCATAAGCGGATCGCTAGTTAGATCAATAAAATTATCAAAGCCAATGAAGGTTGCCTCACTAAGGCCATCCCAATCAAATAAGCTGCGATAAAAGGTTTGGAGAATCGGATAAAATACGATAATGCTATAAAGCAGAAGTGCCGGTGTCAAAAAGAATAGAATAGCCCGCTTATTGCCTAAATATTGTTTCATCTCTATCCTCCATTCTGTAAAAAACTCACATCGACTAACAAGTCGATGTGAGTCACTCACTAATTGTTACGATTCATTTATGCTATTTATCCTTTAAAGCCTTATTCATATTAGTCACAAATTGATCCGTTTTAAACCCTGAAACTAATAAATTTTGCGCGTTATCTTGAATAGCTAATGTTACTTTAGGACTGCTTAATACTTCCGCATAACCAGTTACATTCGGGATAAATTCCGTTGCCAAACGCGTCAGCATAGCTGGCACTTGTGCTGTAACAGGTTTATCGATTTTAATAGAAACTATCGGAGTACCTACCATCGTATATTTATATTCTGCATATTTGCGTGCCATGAACGCCGCTACCTTAACAGCAATTTCTTTATGTGCAGTTTTGCTGGAAACTGAAAAGCCTGACGGATCGCCCGTTCCATTCATCAAAAACTTCGTGCTTTCATATGTAGCTTCATCTTTGGCAGGGAAGTTCATAAAATCCACATTATCGCCGAGATTTTTTTGCGAGCTGGAAATTTCCCATTGGCCATTTATGAACATCGCCGCTTTACCTTGATAAAACAATGCGGAAGCTTGATCATAGTTCGTATTTGTTGCATTTTTCGAGAAAAGACCTGCAGCTTGTAATTCCTCGATCTGCTTAGCAGCAAGCTGTAACGAAGCCGGTGTTTCTGTTACATCATTCAAAGCTGCAAATCCTTTTGGTTCCTCACGTGTTGTAAATCCTTGCAGCAAAGCTTGCCCAATCCATTTTTCTTTAGAGAAAATAGCAAGCGGTATAATGCCTTTAGCTGTAAACTTTTTAGAAGCATCTTTCATTTGATCTATAGTTTTAATAGGAAGTGTTACCCCTGCATCAGCAAATATTTTTTTGTTATAATACAATATAATAAATTCAATCCCCGCATATGGGTATCCATAGACATGATTGTCAGGTGCAATTAACTTGGGCTCGTTACCATTGTTTAAATCTTGTTTGAATTTTGCTGTTTCTGCTTCATCATCTAGTGTAAGAAGATTATTCGATTTCTTACCAATTTGCATGATTTCCCAAGATGTATCAATGATATCAGGCAAGTCACCTGTTGCCATTTGTGTTTTAATTTTTTGGCCGCTATCTTGTAAGGTAGGCTCCAAAATTAATTCAACATTGGGCATTTCTTTCTTGAGCTCGGCAACTGCATAATCATAAGGCTTGGATGTATCATCATCGAAATGTTGTGCACCTATTCTCAGCTTGACAATTTCGTCCGCCGGCTTTTCGGTTGCTGCTGCAGTAGCAGCGGGTGCATTAGTTGTAGCTGCCGCAGTATCTGTGCTAGCTGCTGGGCTTTCAGTCTCTTTAGTACCTGATCCACAAGCTGTAAGTGAAACAGCCATAACTGATGCGAGTAAAATACTGCTTAATCTGGTAGTCTTAGTCATTTCTTGAATCCCCCTAGTAGATAAATTATGGTTTTTTTAGTGCTTATATCAACCATAATCACATTATAGACCCAGTATGAATCCGTTTGAATGAAGTATTCGCTTCTAAATATAGTAATAATCGCTCCATTTCAAAATCAGTTTTGACTTTCAAACTCGCTTGGTGTGAATCCATAATATTTTTTAAAGCATTTGCTAAAATACCCTGGATCGTTATAGCCTACCATTTCTGAAATGGACGTAATATTTGCTTTTTTCTTGGTAATGAATTCCTTAGCTCGCAGCATACGAACTTGCGTAATATAATCTGAAATAGACATATTAGCTTCCTTATTAAATATTTTCCGCAAATAACTTCCATTGATAAAGACTAATTTTGTGATTTCCTCTACGTTTAAGTCAGGATTTTGATAGTTTTGATCGATCAGCTGCTTGGCCTCATCAAATATTTGTTTTGAGCGTGACGGTCTATCAAGGTCATCATTCAATTTCAAGGTTTTATGGATAATGTCTTCTAGCCAAATATAGGTTTTCTCCAAATTTTCCTGACGTTTTATTTCCTTATAAGGCGAAAAACCCGCTCCAAGTATCTCAGCTATATTTTGCCCACTCGCGACAATATGGGATAAACAAATAGAAACTAAGCCGATCACAATAATATAAGCCATTTCAGCCGTTAGTCTCATCTCACGAATATAGAGGAACACATCGTCTAGATGCCTTTTAATTTCTGAATAATCATTTAATCGCAGGGCAAGCATCATTTTTTCTTTGATTTCACTAGAGTAAAACCCTTGAGTCGTTTTGTCCGATGGCTGATAGCTAATTATTCGACCATTTCCATCGGTTATTTTGCTTTGCAATGCGGCAAGTGCTTCCATATAAGACTCACGAATCCCGTTAGATCCATAATTAGGCCTTCCCACACCTATGGTCACTGTGAATTTGAAATGTTTTTTCACCATATCACATAATCGCTGTAAGCTATTAGGCCCGTCTAAGAAACTAAGCGTATCTGCTGGCAACTGACATAATGAAACAATCCGATCCTCCGGACCAAAAAACACAAGACTATGACTCTCCAAAGTAATTATTTCATGCAAAATATTAGAGATTGTATTCTTCCAGAGTAGAATTTCTTTGTATTCATTCCATCTTTCATACAAATTATCAATCTCAACAGCGATCACTACGTAATGATCAGTTCCATTGAAATTGCCAAATCGTTCAAGCTGTGTAACCATTTCTTCATCATTTAAAGTAATATCTTGGCTAATCAGCATATTTAAAAATTGCTCCCGCAACCATTGCGACTGATCTCTATGAATCTTTCTATTCTCACTTATTTTTTGTAAACGACTCTTGATGTTTACTAAGGTCAAAAACAATTCGTCAAGATCAAAAGGCTTCAAAAGGTAATCTTCTACACCTATTTTTAAGGCATTACGGGCATACTCAAATTCTCCATGCCCTGTTACCATCACAATTGAAATATCTGGAAACCGTTGCTTTAATTCTTTAGAAAGCGCCAACCCATCCATAATCGGCATATTAATATCGATCAAAGCAAGATCGGGAAAAGTTTCTTCTGCTCTATGTAAAGCTTCCTGCCCATTTTTAGCCTCACCGCAAATGATGAACCCATAGGCTTCCCAATTCATAATGGTTCGCAAATATTCACGAAATAAGGGTTCATCGTCAACAATCAGAACCTTAAACATAGTTATCCTCCCCTTTTGTGTGTTTGGGCAGCCTTACAACAATCGAGGTCCCTTCAGCAGGTATACTGTGTATGGTAATACCATATTCATTGCCAAAAAATAATTTAATCCGTTCATTAACATTAATCAAACCAAACGATTTGTTCGAATGATTACTTTTTTTCGTATTTAACAGCTCTTGGCTTATTTCAGGATCGATTCCAACGCCATTATCCGTAACAGTGATCAGAATCTCGTGATCCGAACAGCTTCCCATAATATGAAGTCTACCATTCGTTCCTTTTGGTTTTAATCCGTGATAAATAGCGTTCTCTACTAATGGTTGAATCGTTAATTTAAGAATTTGATCATGCAGAATTGTCTCATCCAAATCAATCGAGAAATCAAAAACATCTATATAGCGGATTTTTTGAATGGCAAGATAATCATTAACATTATCGAGTTCTTCACCGATCGAGATCACTTCCCTACCGCCGCTTAAGGCAATACGATAGAAATCTGCCAATGCCTTTGTCGCCTCCTTAGCTTCAGCAACTCGATTCATTGCACAAAGGACATAAACAAGATCGAGCGTATTATACAAAAAATGCGGCTTGATTTGAGATTGGATTAAGGCAAGCTCATAATGCCGTTTTTGTTTCTGCTCAGTACCGACCTGATCAATTAATTCACGAATTTGTTCAAGCATTTTATTAAATCCAGAAGCAAGAAATCCAATTTCATCAGATGTATTGGAGCTAAAATAGATCTTTAAATCTCCTTCTTTAACCTTTAACATGGTCTTAGTCAAGCGGATTAGAGGTTTGGCGATCACTCTAGAAAGCATCTCTGCACCAAAAAAGGAAAAAACAATCCCAAAAATGCCGAGCGATACTATAAACCAGGTAATTTTACGATTATCTTCCGTTAAAATGCTTAATGGGATCTGACTAACAAGCTTCCAGTTTAATTTTTCAAATGGCATACTGCTGACAAGAAACTGCTGCCCCTTCCATTTAATGATATCAGTAACTGGCTTCTTATTTAACCAAATGCTCTGAATTATGTTTTTCTCTGGTGCTTTCAGGAGAACTTCCTTGTTCAGTGAAGAGATGACTTGCCCCTGCGAATCGACAATAAAATAATTTCGTTCTTGCTCTCGTTCAACACTTTGGTAGATCGAGGTAAATGAGCTTTCCTTGATAATTAATATTAAAGTCCCGAGTTGATCACCGGTATTGATATTGAGGATTTTTTTACCTAATGTTAAAACTGGAACGTCTTTAACTGTAGTTAAAAAATCTCGTGCTTCCATCGTGAACCAAATATTTTCTCCGCTGGTTTTGTTGATCTGTTGGATTATTCCGCTTTGGAATGCAGTTTGAAGTCCATCTTCCATTAAATTATTGGAAGCAGACAGCTGATTGTCCATATCAAGAAATGCAACAGCTTCAACATCTGGAAAAAAGAGCAGATCAAGACCTAACTGATTAACAATTTGTGTGACAAGCTTCTTTTCTGTGAATTCATCGTGTTCTAACTCCTGGCTAGCTGGAATGATTTTATTTAGGCTTACAGTTATGATATTCGCACAATTCTCAGCATTGAGAATCGATTCTTCAATTCGAGTAATGATCAGCCTTGATTCACCAGTCACATTCACAGTTGTTTTATTAATAACAGATTCAGTAAATATGTGATTGGAAACATAAGCGAGCACAAAAAGCGGAATTGAAATCAAGGGAATAAAAATAATAATAATTTTCCGTTTAATTCTTTGATTACGAAACCATTTTCTTAAATTCCACAGCTTTTTCAACCATTCTCCTCCTGCTCTTTATTGAAAAAAGCTTAATAAACAAATAAGACAGGACTAGCTTAAGTTTCGCCAGCCCTGTCTTATCCTATTGCAAATGATTTATACTGTCAATTAGCAATTGCAAATTACATTCAAGTGCTTGTCGATTGTATATATAGAGTCAACTTCAAGCTCGATTGGAACAACCTGATTCTGATAACGCAGAAACGTTGTGCTTGTTGAGAAAGCGCGGATAGTTGCGGAAACTAGCTCTCCCTGCTCCCAGATCACATCCACCTCTGCATTTCCTTTGACTCGCAAACCTGTAAATTTGCCGCTATGCCATATCTGTGGAAGGGCTGGCAGCAAATGAATCTCCGCTGCATGGCTTTGCAGCAGCATTTCGGCAACAGCGGCAGTACCGCCAAAATTACCATCAATGACGAATATGTTAGTTTCAGCCCCTGCAATTCCAGCTTTGGAAAAGCTCAATAAATTGTCAAAACATAGCTGACCAATCAGATGAGACAAATGTTTATACGCATTTTCTCCATCCTGCAGTCTAGCAAAGCTCGCTGCAAAAATCGCTACCGTAAACTCTACATCCTCTAATTCTTCACGCTGCATCCGATTTTCTAAGGTTACTCGTGCCGCCGCACTTAACTCCGGAGTTCCTTGCGGAGTCACCTGATTTCCCGGATAAAGACTGAATAAATGTGAAAGATGGCGATGATCCGGCTGCGCTTCATCATAATCCTCCAGCCATTCCTGCAGCTGCCCTTTTTTGCCAACTAGCAATGGTGGCAACAGAGCAATCACCCCTTTAAGCCTTGTTTGCAGCTCACTATCTACCTGCAACAGCTCAGCAGCTTCTAAACAGAAAACGAATAGATCGCGCACTAATACTTGATCCAACGTTGATCCCATCGATAAATGATGCTCATGCTCCGTATCCTTCAGACCCTCTATATAAAAGCTATTTTCTGGCGAATTTGATGGCCCAGTTACCAAGTAGCCTAAGCTAGGATGAATCGTCATGTAATCCAGAAAAAACGCAGCAGCTTCTTTCATGATTGGATAAGCTTGCTGCTCAAGAAATTCCTGATTTAAGCTGAATTTATAATGCTCAATCAAATGAGTAGCAATCCATAAGCCACCTGTAACATTCGACCCCCATGTTAATCCCCACCCTGGAGCTGTAAACCCCCAAGCATTCGAGAAAACGTGAGCCACCCAGCCCTCACAACCGTAGAAATCTAAAGCCGTTGATTTTCCTGCAACTGATAATCGCTCAATATATCGCATCAAAGGCAGATGACTCTCCGCTAAATTACTTACTTCAGTTGGAAAGTAATTCATCTCTGTATTGATATCCAAGTGATAATCGCAGCTCCACTGCATCCGATTGGCTTCGCCATCATTCCAAATCCCCTGTAAATTCAACGGCAATGGCGAATCCGCTCTAGCACCGGCTATCGTCAGATAACGCCCAAATTGAAAAAACAAAGCAAATAATTGCGGATCCCCTTCCTGATCATTCAGCAGCAGCTTGATTCGTTCATCCGTCGGCAGATTTGCCCGCTCAGAATGACCCAAATCTAAATTAACCCGGTCATATAATCGGCGATAATCGGCAATATGATCTGCTTTAAGCTGAGAATATCCTTTGGCAACCGCTTGTGTTATTTGGCGACTAGATTCCTCCACCCAATCTGCATCACTTTTTTCATAATCCGTATTGACTGCATAATAAATGAAAGCTTCATCGACGTTCTTAATGACAATTTGCTCATCATTTCGCTGAATAGTCCCGCCATGTATAACTACCTTGACCATACCTTGAGCGTAAACCCCACACTCACCATCACTGTGCATCTTCTCTATCGCTTTTCCCTTAAACATTAGGGTATCCCCGTGCTCAATCCAGCTCTCAAAATGCTCTGTGCTTCCCTCAATTCCTAACGTAAACGATACTCCCGCTGCTCCCTCACTCGACAAATGCGAAACCACTACGCGATCAACATGCGAAGCAAATGTTTCTCGCTTATGACTTTTCCCATTTACTTTGTAAGCCATTGTTGCCAACGCGTTACTTATATCTAATTCGCGAACCAAATCTTCGCCTTGATGCTCAAACTGCAGCAAGAGCTCACAAACCGATAAATTCGTCCCAAAGTTGCCTTTTTCCGGCTCTAGAGCTTGTTTAGCTAGGACTTCTCCTTGCTTGTAGTTGCCTGCAAAAAACTGCTCCCTCATATGCTCCAGATCGACTTTTCCGTTTGAATGGCTTATGGTGCGTTCCGCTTTCCCTGACCAGTAAGTCAGCTCAGTCATATGCCAGGTTTCACTTTCTACCCCACCTGAAATGACGGCCCCCAATCTTCCATTTCCCAGAGGCAGCCCCTGTGACCAGTTCAATGCAGGTTGCGAATACCAAAGCTTCCATTCCTTCATATAACACCATCCTAGTTATGATTGCTTATGAGTCGAACCCTTACTTACTTAATGCGATACTTATCAAAATATTGCGGAATGACCTCTGTGGAAGCACCTGGCATTTGCGGCAAAACATAAAAGCCATCTTTAACCGTAGCAGGCTCAACGAATATATCACGAATCCAAGGAATGTACTCTAGCATAATAGCATTCTGCGTAGAGGCAACTAGATGCTGATGAATTTGACCCATATCGCCAACGTGCGGAACAATCGGTAAATCATAGGATGCAGCTAGACCTGAAACCTGCAGCCATTCGGTAATCCCGCCAACACGGGTGCAATCCACTTGCACATACTCCACAGCTCCAGCATGAATGTAATCACGGAATGCATACTTACTATATACATGCTCACCTAATGCTATCGGTACGTTTAAAGCATCAGCCAATTTTTTGTGGCCCATAATGTCATCCGGATTTAACGGCTCCTCCAGCCAGAATAAATCGAACTCCTCGAGCTTTTTACCCCAAGTCATCGCTGTATTAATATTCCACTGTTGGTTGACATCAATCATTAGAATAATATCTTTGCCAATTACTTCTCTTACAGCTTTAACACGGTCATAATCTTCGCGGGTATTGGGTTTGCCTACCTTCATTTTCACTCCAGTAAAGCCGTCTTCCACATAAGAACTAATATCTTTAAGCAATCGCTCTTGTGACCAGTTCAACCAGCCCCCATTTGTATTATAGGCTTTAATTTGTTTGGATTTGTGTCCACCTAGATATTGCCAAAGTGGTTTGTTCGAAGCTTTAGACATGATATCCCACAAAGCAATATCGACTGCTGCAAGCGCCATATGTGTAATACCTGCACGTCCAACCCAATGCATTTTGCCAAAACGCAGCTCATCCCAAATTTCCTTAACCATAAAGGGATCTTTACCTAAAAGCACAGGAGCGTAATAATCATCAATAGTATCCGTTATCATCTTATCTCCGTGAGCGCAGGTACCCGTGTAGCCATAGCCAGTAATACCTTCATCCGTATAGATACGAACCCCGGGCAAACCCCAATGTGTCGGTGAATTAATAGCGTCGGTAATCGGCGGATTTAAGGGTACATGTAAAATAAAGCTCTCTACTTTAATAATTTTCATCTGGTTAATCTCCTTTTGGTATATTGTATATCGTGTATGATTTATACTATTAGAATACGCTTTAGTTGCAAAACTGTCAAACAAAATCAACAGTTATTTCAATAGCCTAGTGAAGCCCCACCATCAACTGGAAGTGCCACACCAGTAATAAAATAGGCTTGCTCCGATGCCAAATATAAGACGGCCTGAGCAATTTCTTCCGTTGTCGCGCATCTTCCGAGCGGATGCATATCTATTAAGGCTTGTACCGTTTCAGTAGGATCTGGCTGCTGCTGAATCCATTCCTCCAGTAAAGGTGTCATTACTCCTGCTGGACAAATACAATTTACCCGCACTCCATCCTTCGCATAATCAAGAGCAAGCGCCTTGGTCATGGCAATAATAGCCCCTTTAGTTGCAGAATACACCGGATTCTGCTTCTGGCCCAGCAAGCCGCTTAAAGATGACATATTAACGATGCTGCCTCGACTTTTTCTAATTTCAGGGATACAATACTTAATCATCAAATAGACGCTTTTCAAATTAATGTCTAACGTACGCGTCCATTCTACTTCTGTGATATCTTCCAATTCCTTAGGCAATACAACGGCAGCATTATTAAATAAAATATCAATCGCTCCAAAAACGGTTAAAGTTTCTTGGACTAACAGCTTCACCTGCTGCTCTGAAGATACATCCGTTTTTACAGCAAGTGCCTTCCCTTCAACGCTATCCAGTAAATTTATTTCATTAGCCACGCGGTTTGCTTCTGCTTCATTCCAATCTGCAATGACTACCTTTGCTCCAAGACTAGCAAAAAGCTTAGCAGTTGCTTCACCGATTCCTGATCCCGCTCCTGATATAATCGCCACTTTCCCTTTCAATTGCATCGCTTACCCTCCCGTGTTGATAAAATGGACATTGGTTCTTTTTTGCGAACTCTTAATATGCTTGGTCATCGCGTCAGAGGCGCCTTTAGCATCTCGTTTGATTAATTTCTGCAGAATATTATTATGCTCCGACCATTCCACATTCTTATTATCAATATCCAAATTTAATTTAATAAAGGTTAAATATCGTTGAATCTGTTCAATATAACCTCTAACTAATCCTTGCAGGTTAGAGTTATCGCAATACTCAAGAATCGTGCCATGAATCGAGCTATTCATAACCATTATGGTGTCTAGACCAGAAGCAGCCTGCATGGAGTTATTCTTCTGCAGCTCAATCATATCCTCATTTAAACGTGACAGCTTATCCTCGGGTATGATCAATGCTGCCTTCTCAACAGCCAAAGGCTCCAAATGTAATCTTATCTCGAATAATTCGTTTAAATCCTTAAGCGTCATCATATTAACAAACATGCCTTTAAAGGGAATAATGTGCAAATAACCCTCTGACTGCAAGCGCGACAAAGCTTCGCGAATCGGAATATTACTTACTTCCAAAGTGCGAGCCAGCTGATCGATATTGATCTTCTCGCCCGATTTTAATTTATGCGAGAGTATATCCTCTTTCACAATCCGATAAATTTCTTCCGTCATATTAACTCGGCTAATTTTACTACTCATCTGCTCACCATCCTTCAATCACGAATATATCATGTATGATGGATGAAACTCAACTAAAAGATAAGACCCCTTTTTCAAGAGGGGCCTCGTACTTATCATTATAAATCCTTACCTATTAGTGATGGTTGTGAGTTTTATCCAGCTTCTTCACTGTCAGATTAAACTTCTTCGTCTCATTGCTGCTTCCTTTAGTAATCGTCGCTGTTAACGTTACGTCTTTATTTCCGCTTTCAAACACTGGACGGACTACTGTGCCATTATTACTAATTGTCGTTGGTTTATTCGAAGACCAGCTAATGGTTGTGCCATTGCTTCCAACCAAAGGTAAAGTAATATTCTTAGTTACACTGTTCGCTTTGTCCGGATTAATGTAACCAATCGCCAGCAAATCTTTGTCCGCTGCCACTGCTTCTGCATTCGATTGAGCTAATTTGGTTACTGTTACCGTAAACTTCTTAGTCTCTTTTGCATTTCCTTTATTTATCTTCGCAGTTAAAACCACGGATTTATCTCCTTTTGTAAAGGTTGGACGAGTTACGATTCCACTATCACTAATGGTCGATATTTTATCCGAGGACCAGCTGATCGTTGTCCCATTCCCTCCCGTTAAAGGCAAGCTTAAATTGTGGGTAACGCTGCTTGAGCTGTCTGGGATGGTATATCCAATCGCCAATGTAGCTTTGTCTGCATCCACTGCATCTTTATTGGGAAGTGGTGCCAGTGAACTAGTAAAGCTCAGTTTATCTGCCAGCATATACGCACCTGATTTTTTCACAACTTTGATCGTATGCACGGTGTTAGACAATCCGGCAAGGCTATATACGGTTTGTTGGACTAATCTAGTGGAATTAAAGGTATTGATCGTTTGCTTAAATACCCCATCCACGTAAATATCGATATTGCCCAAGTTTGAAGCTTTTTCTGTAATGACTTGAATCCCCGTTCCTTTAAAAGAATACTCATAATAATCATTGTTAGCTGTTGTTAAATGAACATCGTCCTGATAATCCCCACTGAATGAGAAAGTCAGTTTAGTTGTTCCTACTGGTTGCGCGGCTAGGTATCCCTTCTTGATGGTTATTGTACTGCCAGATACCGTATAGTCAGTGCCCAGCACGAGTGCTGTATCACCATTTACTATTCGGGTAAGGAGAGTTGCGCTTTGTAAGATGGTTGTAGTGACATCCGTTTTTACCGCCGATCCTTTATCAAAGCTTCCTGTAGCTGGACCGATAAGATCTGCGACAATTACTTTCAATTTATCCAACAGCATATAAGATCCTGATTTTTTAACCGCTTTAAGTGTATGAGCACCATCTGAAAGTCCCGTAATACTGTAAACAGTATATTGGACTAATCTATTCGGGCTATAGGCACTTACCGTTTGCTTAAATACATTATCCACATAGATATCCATATCACCCTGCGAGACATCTTTTTCTGTGACCAATTCAATGCCAGTTCCTGAGAAAGCATATTCGAAGTAAGCATCGTTAGCCTCTGTGAACTGTACGTCATTGCGATAATCGCCTAATCCTCGATTGCTGCTTCTCTGCCAAGCACCTGTATAAGCAATTCGGGAATCGTCATTATTGAGCGAATAAGAAGCTCCAGCAGCTGGTACCGTCGGGTTAACAGGCTCCGTTGAATCGCTTATTGCAACAGCAAACGTCAATGTCCCACCTCCACTAAAGGTGAGAATTAAATTAGTCGTTCCTACTGACTTACCAGCAAGGTACGCTTTCTTAATCGTTACCTCATTTCCGGAAACCGTATAGTCCGTGTTCAACACTAGAGGAGTTCCACTGTTTGTAATGCTGCTTAAAGTATTGCCATTCAGAGTCATTGTCGTGCTGACATCCGCCTGAGCACTTACCTTCTTATCGAAGCTTCGCGAAGTAGGGCTAATAGCTACTGTTGCGATAATATTTAGTTTATCTAGCAGCATATAAGTGCCGGATTTTTTCACAGCCTTAACGGTATGTGAACCATCGCTTAGTCCAGATACACTATAAACCGTTTGTTGGACTAATCTACTTGCATTAAATGTGCTCACCGTTTGCTTCAATACGTTGTCGACATAGACATCAACATCACCTTGATTAGAATCCTTTTCCGTTATTAGATCAAATCCCGTTCCGGTAAAAGCATATTCAAAATAGGCATCATTAGTTTCGGTGTAATGGACATCATCCAGGTAATCACCTAGTCCTCTACCTGTGCTTTGTCCCCATGAACCGGAGTAAGTAATCCCAGGATCATTATCATTTATCGAAACCTTAGGAGTGCTGATGACGATAGGTGCACTAACATTGAATTTGTCCAACAACATATATCCGCCTGACTTTTTCACAGCCTTGATCGTATGAGCGCCATTGGAAAGTCCAGAGATGCTATAAACCGTTTGTTGGATTAATCTGCTGTCATTATAAGTGCTCACTGTTTGTTTGAATACATTATCGACATAAATATCGACATCCCCTTGAGAGGAATCTTTTTCCGTAATCAAATCAATTCCTGTTCCAGAGAAGGCATATTCGAAGTAAGCATCATTGGCCTCTGTATAATGAACATCATCCAAGTAATCGCCTAGTCCCCTGCCTGTGCTATGTCCCCATGAGCCTGAATAGGTAATTCCTGGATCATTGTCATTAACAGAAACTGTACTAAGCTGCGTATCAGAATCGCTTATTGTGACAATAAGCGTCTGATTTGCTCCTCCACTAAAGGAGAAATCGAGGTTGTTTATTCCTAGCGGCTGGGCTGCAAGGTAAGCCTTTTTCACTGTAACTAGGTCACTTGCAACAGTGTAATCTGTACCAGAAATTAATGTTGCTCCGCCATTTGTTATGCCGCTAAGACTATTCCCATATACGCTTCCATATACGGTCATAGTTGTCGTAATATCGGCTTGATTGGCTGGTTTTTTATCAAAGCTAGCAGTCGATGGAGTGATTAAATCAGCCGTAATGACTCTGATTTTATCTAATAGCATGAAGAATCCTGATTTTTTCACAGCCTTGAACGTATGAGATCCAGCAGACAAACCAGTAATCGAATATACCGTTTGTTGAGCCAATCTGCCTATGTTGTTGGTGCTTATGGTTTGTTTGAGCACATTATCTACATAGATATCCATTGCACCCTGTGAAGGATCCAGTTCTGTAATCATTTCAATCCCAGTTCCTGTAAAAGCATATTCAAAGGAATCGTTATTCGTTTCTGTCCAATGCACATCGTTCTGATAATCGCCTACTCCTCTACCCGTGCTATGATTCCAAGTGCCGGTGTATGTGATGGATGCATTATCATCATTGAGTGAAATGGATCCACCGATCGCTGAGTTTCTGACAATAAGTGCAACAGTTTGGGCGGCTCCAGCATTAAAGCTAAAGGTCATATTGGTAGTTCCTGTTGCTAAGCCCGCTAAATATTCCTTCTTAAGAGTGACTACTGTGCCCGAGATCGTATAATCTGTACCAGCAATAAGATTCGTTGTACCGTTATTAATGCTTTCTAATGTATTGCCGTTTAGCGCCAAAGTCAGTGCTACATCGGCCTGTGCTCCTGCCTTCTGATCGAAGCTTACTGCAGAAGGACTGACTTTACTGTTCTGCAGCGATGAATCACTTACTGTAATAGTAAGGGTTTGTGGGTTGCCTGCACTAAAAGTGAACTTCAAGCTAACTGTTCCCAATTGTCGTGCTGCAAGGTATTCCTTTTTAATCGTAACTTGGTTGCCTGATACGGTGTAATCTGTGCCAGCCACTAAGCTAGCTCCATTATTCGCTATGCTGCTTAGTGTATTTCCACTAAGTGTCATGGTTGTCGTGACATCTGCCTGCACAGCTGTTTTTTTATCAAAGCTGCCAGTTGAAGGACTAATTGTACTGTTCTGTGCCAGAGAATCACTTACTGTAATAGCCAGATCTTGGGTTGATCCCGCTGGTGCTCTACCACTGCTGCGTGTCCAATCACCCGTATATTTAATACCCGTATCGTCGTTATTTAACGTATTCGCACCGCCAGTCGACACTACTTTAAACAGTCGAGAAGCATGTGAAGCTAAATTAACTGAACTAAATCCTGAATTAAAAGTGCCTAGATTCGTGTGGCTCCAAAGATCGCGGACTGAAGCAGCCCCATTCAAGCCAATATCCTGCCAATTAACAGAAACGGTTGCAGCCGAACTTCCTAGGTTATAAAGTCCGACGGTGTAGCTGCCATCCCCGTTATTGGCATACCAAACCTGTTGATCTGTTTCCATGGATAAAGGATGTGCCGGTTTACCCGCCTGATTAACAGCAATCACTTCATCGTTCGTCAGAAGCTGAATACCAAAGCTGTCTAAGTTAGTTAAATCATTTCCCGTATACAATTGGGCTGATGACATAGACCATAAACTCATCGCAGTCTGACGCTCGTCTTGTGTCAAACCATCCATAGCGCCATTACCAACATTCAGCGAATCAAAATCATTCCAGCCTCCTGGCCCTGCATCTCGCCACCACAATGCTGCAATAGGGAAAAGTCGGGATATGCTCGACCATTCTGTTAAAGAAACACCTGGTTTATAGCTTTCCACATCCCAATCCACACGCCAGCCATTAGCATATTTTTTCCAGAAATCTACGTAATTGTGATCTAGAGCCCATGAAAGCTCAAACCAGATATGGTGCGGAGCCAAAGCCTGAGACCAAGCTTTCACATCATCACGAGAATCAATGCTCGTATCGTTATGTCCAGATCCTGGCGTAACGCTATCAAATTTGAGGAAATCAATGCCCCACTCGCCATAAAGATCTGCAATCGAATTGATATATTTCTGAGCACAAGGATTTGAGAAATCCATTTTATAACCTATGCCCCAATAATCTCCTGTTACTAAAGGCTGCGCCGCAATATCTTGCATAGTACAGCCCGGTGCTCCATAAATGGGCAGGTCGTCATTATAGGCTTGTGGCGACAGGCCTGGAATTCCATAAATACCGATTGTTTGCCCATTATTATGCACATAATCGATGACTTCTTGAAAGCCATTTGGATAAAGCGTAGTACTAGGTATCGGACGGCCATAGCCATCCATCCCCCCGTTCCATGCTGCATCTATATGTATAGCATTGTAGCCATGAGCTTGCAGCTTAGTATGCATCGCGTCGGATTGAGCTTTAATTTGCGCCGCGGAAATCCATGTAGATCCAGCATTGCTATAAACCTGCATACTATAACTGCTCCAGCCCATAAAAGGTTTTTGAGCTAATCCGTTATCAGCTGCTTTAACAACATTGGTTTGTGGAATTAGAATAGCTAGCTGTGCCATATAAAAAATGATCACCAAAAGCAGCAGCCTTGTTTTTTTATTGAATAATGTCATCTATTATCTCTCCTTTATTATCTAAATTAAGTTACCCTCCCCGATTACTGCTAGGAGGGACTATGATGAGTTAAGCCTATGGAGTAACTCTTAATGAATCCGTGAGCATAAACGTTCCTGTTTTTTTCACAGCTTTAAAGGTATGCGAAGCATTGGTCAATCCGGTAATACTGTACAAGCTTTGTTGGGTTAATCGGGTCGCATTATACGTACTAACCGTTTGTTTAAACACATTGTCAATATAGATATCTACATCGCCTTGTCCTGCTTCCTTTTCCGAAATCCATTCAATTCCTGTGCCTATAAATGTAAATTGAACGTAGTCATTATTCGTCGAAGTATAGTGGATATCATTGTTATAATCGCCGAAACCTCTATTTCCATTAAGTGTCCATGTCCCTGAATATGTCATGCCCGCAGCGGTATTGTTGTACTGAATCTTACTGCCGCCCGTAAAACTTATGCGATCCAATAGCATATAAGTGCCTGTTTTCTTAATTCCTTTAATAGTGTGTGAACCACTGGATAAGCCTGTTATACTATACACGGTTTGTTGAGCCAATCTGGTTGCGTTATAGGTGTTAACGGTTTGTTTAAATACACCATCTACATAAATGTCTATATTCCCTTGAGCAGAATCCTTTTCAGTTACGACCTCAACACCCGTTCCAGTAAACGAATATTGAAAATAATCATTGTTAGTGGATGTGTAATGCACATCATCCTTGTAATCGCCAAAACCTCTGCTGCCGTTCAAAGTCCATGAACCAGAATAGGTAATCCCAGCGTCTGTGTCATTGATAGGAATCGGAGTTGCAACACTAAAGACTAATTTATCAAGCAGCATATACGTTCCTGTCTTTTTCACCCCCTTAATCGTATGGGAAGCATTGGACAAGCCGGTAATGCTGTACACGGTTTGCTGGACTAATCGCGTAGCATTGTAGGTGCTAACCGTTTGTTTAAATACACCATCTACATAAATATCCACATTTCCTTGGGAGGAATCTTTTTCTGTAATCACATCAACGCCTGTGCCTTTGAACGTATATTCGAAGTAATCGTTGTTGGTCTGAGTGAATTGAACATCATTCTGATAATCACCAAAACCTCTGTTATAGCTTCTCTGCCAAGCACCAGTGTATTTTACCAAGGTATCATCATTATTGGCTGTTACAGTTCCGCCATTAGTCACGACTCTAAGCAATCGCGAGGCATGGGAAGGTAAGCTGGTTGAGCTGAAGCTGGAATTAAATGTGCCTAAGTCGGTATGCGTCCACAAATCTCTAACGGTTGCCGATCCATTCAAGCCAATATCGTTCCAATTCACAGTAACCGTAGCAGCGGCACTCCCGAGATTATACAAGCCAACTGTATAGCTGCCGTCGCCATTATTGGCGTACCAAACCTGCTGGTTAGTAGTCGTAACTGCTCCGACTGGATGTGCCGGATGACCTGCCTGATTTACCGCAATAACCTCATCATTGGTCAATAAACTAATCCCAAATGCGTCCAAATTGGTCAAATCATTGCCTGTGTACAATTGCGCTGAAGACATCGACCATAATGACATAGCCGTACGCCGTTCATCCTGAGTCAACCCATCCATCGCACCATTACCAATATCCAAGGAATCAAAATCATTCCATCCCCCTGGACCCGCATCTCTCCACCATAACTCCGCATCTGGAAAAAGCCGGACATTACTAGCCCAATTTGTTAAGGAAACACCGGGGTCATAACTTTCCACATCCCAGTTAACTCGCCAGCCGTTGGCTTTCGATTTCCAGAGGTCTATGTAATTATGATCCAACGCCCAGGAAAGCTCGAACCAGATATTATGTGGAAGCAATGCTGCAGCCCATGCTGTAACATCGTCACGTGAATCAATAGAAGTATCGTTATGCCCAGATCCTGGTGTTACACTATCGAATTTAACAAAATCGACGCCCCATGAAGCGATAAGATTCGCTACCGAGTTAATATAGCTCTGTGCACAGGGATTACTGAAATCCATTTTATAACCAATATTCCAATAATCTGCTGTTCTTAATGGCGTGACAACAAAATCCTGCATTGTGCAGCCTGGTGCTCCGAAAACAGGCAAATCTGCATTATAAGCTGCTGGTGACATACCGGGAATCATATAAATCCCGATTTTTTGTCCATTGGCATGAACATAATTGACTAAGTTCGTAAATCCACTTGGATATAAGGCCGTGCTTGGCACTGGACGTCCATATCCATCAATGCCTCCATTCCAAGCCGCATCAATATTGATATAATTGTAGCCGTGAGATTGAAGGATCGTATGCATGGCATCCGATTGTGCTTTAATCTGTGTTTCATTGATCCATGTAGATCCAGCATTGCTGTAAACCTGCATACTATAGCTGCTCCAGCCCATTAATGGCTTTTGAGCAAGACCGTTGTTAGAAGCTTTCACTACATTTGAATTTGGGTTAACCGCAAGGAATGCAGCAGCAAAGAAGATAATGGCCAAAAGCCAAAACCGCGTTTTATTTATTAAGCTATTCACCTATAATACAACTCCTTTTTATTGTTCAATTGATAAAGCTTTAATTATGTGAGCGCTGTCATTTTCTAGTAAAAATTAGGTGCTTTATTTTGCAATAAAGCACCTAATCTAGTTACTAACCTTGCTTATTTTGCTGTTGCATCATAAGCCTTTTGCATGATTTCAAGGTAACGGCTAAGCTTTAAGTTATCCAAGCCTTTTACATAAGCATCCCAATCCTTATTCAAATCTTTGTTGCCTGTAATAAATTGAAGCTCGCCTTGCTCGATATAATTCTTAATGTTAGTTTGCAGCATTGTTGACTCATCCGCATCCGCAGGATCTACCCAAACTGCCCAAAGTGGGAAAAGCTCTTTTGGCTCGTGGCCTTGGTACAACAATGTAGCATCATAAAGTCTGCGTTCATAACCGGATGATTTGTAAATTTCTGTTGAAGCAACCCAGCTATCTCTATATTCTTTTGGTTGGTAGAAATGTCCCATTCCGCTCCAGCCAGTGTTATGTGGTGCAGCTCCATCAACTTGTGGAATTGGAGCGAATGCAGCAGCTACATCTTTACCCAATGCTTTTTCATCTGCTGTTGGTTTTCTCCAAATTACGCCTTCTTTACCTGATGATGAATTCGTTTGACCTTCTGGTGTATACATATAATCTACCATCTTGATTAAAGCAATTTGTGCTTCTTTGCTAGCTTTATTCGTAATTACGAATTTTGCTCCTGGAGTAACACCACCACCATCATGAGTTGCAAATGAAGCATGTGGACCTGTTAAAGGAGGAACTGCGTTATAATCTTTGGAATATTTATTACCGTCATCAATATTTACGAAAATCGCTGGATGCATACCTGCGCCTGCTCCAAGAATTTGAGCATTGCCGTTTTCACCAATCTTTTTGAAAGCTTCTGCGTTTTGTGTAAATGCACCTAGATCAATTAAACCTTCATCATATAAGGATTTAATGTAAGCAAGGCCTTCTTTCCACTCTGGTTTGTTAGCTGCAGTGTCGACTTTACCGTTTACTAAGTTCAAGTAGTTGCGATCGTCATCATAGATAAAGCCATTCATTAAGAAAGGAATTAATCTAACTCCAAAATCTTCTTTTGATCCGCTTAATGGAACTTCATCTTTTTTACCGTTGCCATTTGGATCATTGTTTTTGAAAGCTTTAAGCACTGTTTTGAACTCTTCTGTTGTTGTAGGCATTGTAAGCTTTAATTTATCCAACCATGTAGTGTTTAACCACATTTTATTAGCATACGAGCAATGGAAGCATTGCGTGTAAGAAACCAAGCCATAGATATTACCATCTGGTGAAGTATTATACGCTTTCAAATCTGGGTGAGCTTCCATAGCTGCTGTAATATTCGGTGCATATTGTGCGATCAAATCATTCAAAGGAAGGAAAACACCTTGCTTACCATACTTAACCACATCAGCTTGTGTGAATTGGTCAATATAAGCCGTCAAGATATACGCTTCTGGATAATCGCCACTTGCTAAAGAAATTTGTCTTTTTTCTTTGGCACCATCACCAGGAACCGTTTCAAATTTAAATTTAGCGTTGAATTTTTCTTCAAGCAATTTAGTAAATGCGTTTGTATTCAATTCTGTACCCGTTTCTTGAACTGCAAAAACTTTAATATCTACTGGTGCAGCATTTGTAGCTTCAGGTGCAGTTGTTTCAGCAGCAGGTGCTTCAGTTGCTCCTGAGCTAGCTGCGGTACTTGCAGCAGGTGTAGTATCCTCTTTTTTAGAACATGCTGCTAGGAAAATCGTAACCATTAATACCAAAACCAATGAACTCAATAGACTCTTTTTCAATTTTATCCGCTCCCTTTTCAATTTTCAGGTTTTCATTACTTCATTAAAATTTACGTTTCTTAAACCTTTATACGCTTACATATAAATCGCCCCTTTCATAATAGCTTTTTAACAGCCATTTCACTAGCCCTTCACAGAACCTACCAATAACCCCTGGGTAAAGAAACGCTGTACGAATGGATAGATCATTAGGACTGGAAGACTGGAAACAACGATTAATGAATACTTTAATAATTCAGATAGCTGCTGTCTTTCCACTAGTTTCAAGGCATCTTGACCATTTGAGCTGTTGTTAAGAATAATAATGCTTCTTAGAATTAGCTGAAGCGGGAAGAGCTTATCCGACTTAAGGTAAATCAAGGCATCAAAGTAGGCATTCCACTGACCAACGGCATAGAATAAGGCTAGAACCGCAATAACCGGTTTAGATAATGGGATAACCACACTGCGGATAAATCTAAAATCACTGCAGCCATCAATATCACTGGCATCAATTAATTCATCAGGAATTGAGGATTGGAAGAATGTTCGAGCAATAATAACCTGATAGGCATATACGGCACTAGGAATCAAAACTGCCCACCTTGTATCGATTAAATGCATTTGCTTGACAACCATGTAGGTTGGAATTAAACCACCGTTAAATAATAGCGTGAACGTAATCAACATCATCAATATGGTTCGCCCATAAAAAGTTCTACGTGAGATCGGATAAGCAATCATAATGGTTAAAAATACACTGATTGCCGCTCCTGCTGTCGTATATATCAGAGAATTTACATAACCGGTTACAACTTGAGGTGTCCGTAGTAAAGTTTCATATCCCTTTAACGACAGCTCGACAGGCCATAGCCAAACTCGACCCGAGGTTACCGCATTTGGACTGCTAAAGGAGCTGCTTAGTACATAAATCAGAGGATATAAAACGACAACTACTATAATGCTCAGTACCACATATATACAAATTAAAAATATTTTATCGCCTAAAGAATCTTTTATTGTAGTTTTCTTAGCTGAAATAGCCGCCATCTTTGCACTTCCTTTTCACCACAGACTGTTTTTAGTAAATTTCTTGGATAATGTGTTTACTGAAATCAATAGGATTAGATTAATGATTGAATTAAATAAACCAACTGCAGTAGCAAAGCTATAATTAGCATTTCTTAAACCAATGTCGTAGACATAAGTTGAGATTATTTGTGAATTCACCAGATTAAGCGGATTTTGCAGTAAATACATTTTCTCAAAGCCAATTGCCATGATACTACCAACGTTTAGTATAAGAATGATCGTAATGGTAGGTAATATCCCAGGGATGTCGATATGACGGATTTTCTGGAAGCGAGAAGCTCCATCTACACGGGCTGCCTCGTAAAGAGAAGAATCTACTCCTGCAAGCGCCGCCATATAGATAACAGCGGAATAGCCTGCATTTTGCCAAATATCCGACGTTACGTAAATGGCACGAAACATATCGGGTTTTCCCAGGAAATCAATCGAATCCATCCCAAAATGATTCATCGCTACATTAACGAAGCCAAGTCTCGGTGAGAGAAATAACATAATAATCGATACCATAACTACCGTTGAGATAAAATAAGGAGCAAAGGAAACCAGTTGTACAAAGCGTTTGAACTTCCCGTTTCGGATTTCATTTAGCGCCAATGCTAGCATGATGGGAATCGGAAACCCGATAATAAGGAGATACCCACTAATTAACAAAGTGTTTTTGATCAATTGCCAGAATAAAGGATTGTCAAAAAATAGTCTAAAAAACCGGAAACCCACCCAAGGACTGCCCCAAATCCCTTTCATCACGTTGTAATCCTTAAAAGCTAGAACCGCATTTGTCATGGGTAAATATTTAAATATAAAAAAGTACAATACTGGCGGAACAATAAGCAGATATAATTGCCAGTGTTTTTTAAAGCTTTTTCTTGCTTCATGCATAAAGCCTGGTTTGTTCCTTCGCACCACTGGCTGAATACTAGTTAGAATTTCTTTCTCCAAATCAATACCCCCTAATTAAAGCTTCTGTATAGTACTTCTAATGTTTGGTAGCGCTTTCTACTCTGCTACACGACTGATTGTATGTGATTCAGCAAGCACTTGAATAGGTACATTTGAGTCATTTTACGTACAAATACCCCTATTTTGAGGGGGCAATTGACCGTACTTACGTCCAATTCTCCAACAAAAGGGGTACTCAAAAAGAAAAGCCCTGACTGTAATGCAGCCAGGACTTGAGTTAATCTACAGATTGCCGATAGGAGCTTGGAGAAACACCCCATACACGTTTAAATGCTCTCCGGAAGGAGTGCGAACTATTGTAACCAACCCGTAATGCAATTTCATCGACGTTATATTGATTTGTACTTAATAATGCGGCAGCATGATCCATTCTTACTTTTTCTAAATGATCGGATAAATTAGTTCCTGTTACCTCTTTAAATAGCTGTGAGATATATTTCTCAGGGCGTTCTACTTGTTCAGCAATCCGATATAGGTTTAAATCGGCATCTCCATACATTTCAGAGATGTATTGATTGATTTGTTCGACGGTTTTAAGATGCACATCGTTCTTTTTACTTGTAATGATCCCGCACAAGGCTTCCATAATCCCATCAATTTCTCGTTTGATCAGCTCAATGGCCTCATTCTCTTGAATCCCAATGATCCGATTTTTAACATTCTCAAAGATTGTTGACTCGAGAAAGGCTTTTTGATCAAGCAATTTAAGCAAGGTACCTTTTAACTCCCCGATCAATTGGTGCTTCATTTCCACGGATAACTCTCTATTCTCGGTATTCTGAGTGATTATGGAGAGTACGATTCGCTTAGCTTCGTCAATATCCCCTACTCTTATCGTACTTATTAAACGTAACTCCATATCTATAGGGTAATAGTAGGTTGCACTTTCCATTTGAGAATCACTGAACCAAAGAATGCCTTTTTTGTTTACATAAACGGCATACTCTAGGGCTTGTCTAGCTTGTTCAAAGGAACGGCTGACCTCCATTACCGATGAAAAAGGTTCGCCCAAGGCTGCAGTTATCGTTATCTTGTATTCGTAGAAAATATATTGCATAAGCTTCTCGAGAATAGCAGCAATTTCATTGCGTTCCAGAGTTTTACCCGCTTCACCATCGCTTATCGTAAATAATGTGACAATTCGGTCAGCGCCTAAATCTGTCATTTGAATATGGCTGCCAAAATCAAGCAAAACCTGCTTCAATATTAGCCTTGCTGCGCTTAATTCATTAAGAATTTCTACACTATCCATACCTGAATAACCTTGGATCTGGAGAATGCCTACATAACCTGTATTCAAATTTAATCCTGTATCTGCTTGAGACGCTGCCGCTGTAGTTTCATCACGCGTTTGAAACTCTCCGGCAATCAATCGTTTCAAAAAAGCATCTCTAATCAAGGGGAATTGTCGGTTCAGCTCAGTTTCTAAGCGTTTGTTATTCGTAATAATTTTAGCTATATTACCTTGTAAAAAATCATATTCATTCCGTCCAACTATTTCCTCTTTACCAAATTGGTCCTTCATCACACTAAGGAGCCTATTAATAGGCACACTGTTACGGTATGAGAGTACTAGACCAGCCAACAGGCCAATCAGTAAGGCAACTCCAGTAACCAACCAGGAGATATATTTAATTTTATTGGCATTTTCCATTAGCGATGCTTTAGGAATTCCAGCTCTATAGACCCATCCGTTGGTTTTCGAACGGGTTGTGATCACTAAGTCATCGCCATAAAATTGACTAACCTTCCCTTTATCGAAATGGGAATCTGCCGATAGCTTCGCAATTGCTTTATCATCGATCCCTTTCTCACTAATCGTATGCCCTTCTGCATCACTGATATGTGTCCACCCGCCATAACGTTCAATCAAACCCGATAGCAGATTTGCGATAATTTTCTCGTCAATAATAACTACCACAACTGCAGGTGATGTACTGCTATAGGTTCCCAAAGGAAGCGATTGCATATAAGTAATCACTTTGGACTGCGGTGTTTTTTTATAAGTAAAGTCTCCAAGCGGAGTAATTTCACTATTATGTGTTTTATCTAAAATATTCTTCTTCCACTCTTCAAAAGTAACGTCATTATAGCGAGAATCCAAATAAAAGTGCTCAGGCCTAAAGTAGGCAGTCCCCTGAGTCAGCACAACATTGTAGTTTTTTAAATAAATGTAGAAGTTCTGTAAGAAATCATTGATTTGGGTAAAAGCCATATTATCGGTCATGACCTGCCATATTCCATAAACGTTGGTTTTGTCTGCTCCGGGATTTTCGTTCATCAGCACATTTAGTTCTCTGTTTAATCCCAATTGTCTGGTGAATCCTGCTACTTCTGCCATTCTCTGTTCTAGAATTTCTTGTGCTTTTTCAAGCTGTGTAACGCTATTCTCGATCGAAACCGACTGCGTAACTTCAATCGAAGTTCGGTACGACATATAGCCTGCAATACTTGGTATGATCAAAATAATCAAATAAGATGTTAAAAATCTGCGAAATACTCTTGAATTTTTAAGCACAAGCATCCCCCCTGCCATTAACAATATATCAGTCCTGAGAAAAAAGACAACCCCCAAATTAATAGCGTGGGATTGCCTTTACATACTTTGCAATATATTCCATGACCTTATTTACTAAATTCATCTGGTACATACTCGATTTTGGATTCAGCCTCTATAGACAGCTCTTGGGCTTGTTCATTATAATCCACTATACCCTTGGTATAGAACCAAATCTTTTTGGTCGGCAAATCTTCATAATCCTGAAATAAAAAAACATTTAATTCTGTTTTCCATTTGAGGATTTCTTGGACATTCTCGTCTAAACCCACTTTTATGATAAATCTCCAGCCCTCGCCTTGATTGGAAACGAAATACTCTAAGGGGTTATTCCCTGTATGAATAAAAGTTCGACCTCCAACAGCATGCTTGACCAACAATACTTCATTCATCTTCAACCCTCCAATTCAAATTTACGGCAGATCGATCAGCATCAGAAACGCAGCTTCTTCAGCGCGGATGCTCAAATGAGACTGGGATTCAATACGTGCAGTATCGCCTTCATCAAGCTTTGATTCATTTACGGTTAAACTACCTTCAATTGTAAAAATAAATATTCGCCGGCCTTCCGCTTGCTGAAAGCTTAACTCTTTTCCTTTATCCAAACGGCTTAAATACAGCGTCATGTCTTGATGAATTTTTACAGTATGTTCAGATCCAATTGGATCAAGTATCGGAAGCAAGGCATTATGCAAATCTGCTAGATCATAACCACTGATTTCAAATGAAGGCTTCAAACCCAACTCATTAGGCATAAACCATAGCTGCAAAGCATGAAGCTTTTCTGTTGCAGAATCATTATATTCCGCATGGATAATCCCCGAACCAGCTGTCATCCGTTGGACTTCCCCGACAGAGGTTACTTTAATATTGCCTAAATTATCTTCATGTCTAACAGCACCAGCAAGGACTACTGTCACAATCTCCATATCACTATGTGGATGTGGTCCGAATCCAAGCCCAGCTGCCACCTCATCATCGTTACACACTCGCATAACTCCAAAGGCTGTATTATTAGGATCAAAATAATCCCCAAATGAAAAGCTTAATTTGACCTTCAACCAGCCTAAATCCTTCTGGTAACGCGACTCCGCCGGAAACACTTCAATCATGTAATCCCTCCTTGATCAACTTTGGCTTTCACTTGCACCATAACCGATTTTTTTAAGTAATGCAATAAGCACAAGCTTCTCTTCATCCGTCACAGAAGAAAGATTCTCAGAAATGACCTGTGCGTGCTTTGGAAAAATATCCGCAAAATGCACTTGCCCTTCCTCTGTAAGCATTACATTGGTTTTCCGACGATCACCAGGAACTGATGCACGTTGGACAAAAGCTTTTTTTTCAAGTTTATCTACAACATATGTAATGCTGCCACTTGGAATTTTCAGCTTTTCACTAATTTTCTGGATAGGCAACGGGCCTTTACTATAAAGCAGTTCAAAAATCTGAAATGTCTCCGCATCCAACCCATATCGATTAATATCATTTCTCAGGTTCTCAAAAAGGACATCTGCCATTTTTCTAATTATACGAATGAGTCTCAAATCAAGCTCTTGACGAGCATATTCGTTATCTGACATTTGAATCCCCCTTACTTGCGCTTATGATACAAAGGATAGTCGACTTTGGTCGGAATTTCAATGAAAATAATTCTTAGCTTTTCTCCGCTAGCTTCAAGCTTAACTTCATCCTCTTCATCCGATTGGAAAACGATAAAGTCTTTGTGCTCGAAGGATTGAGCCTGCTGGCCAATTGTCTTGAATGTTCCTCCGCCTCTAATTGCCAGTGCCGCAATAGTCCAGTTTGGCAATATGCGGTGTACGAAGCTTGCTCCTTTTTCAATTTCTATATCAATCATTTGAGCCTCTGTTACCATTTCGACAGGTGAACCTTCACCCAATATGGTCTTAATCTGGACTCCGTTAGCTGTAGATATGGGAAATTCTTCATGCTTGAATAAAGCATAAGTAGGTACTCGTTTTACAGCATCATTCAAGTTGGGCTCCAGCCAAATTTGAAAGCCTTCGTAACCAGCTTCAACACTTTCAGCATGGGAAATACCTGATCCGGCCTGCATTAATTGAATATCACCAGCTGTCATAGTGCTTTCTGTCCCTAATGTATCTCGATGTGTGCCTTGACCAGCTAATCCATAAGACATAATTTCAAAGCCTTGATGGGGGTGAAAACCAAGGCCAGATTTAGAATCTGCAAGCGCCCATGACCAATAAAACAGCGGGCCTAATCTATTAATCGTCGAACCTTCCCCTGAAAACCCAATCGGCTTTTGTACAATAATCTTCCCCTCATCAAACTCGCCTTTACCCTGGTCCTTTGGATTCATAATTTGTATGTTCATAAAAATAACCTCCATTTAGTTACACTATTATTATTTATTCTAATACTAGGATAATTAATTGTCAAGAGAAAGACTAGAGGTTTATTAAGTTTAATATGTTTGAGTATTTATAGTTACAATTATAATATTATGTAACTTGTAAGTTGTATTCGCATATGCTAATATAAGTTTAAATCAAAGAAAGGAATGAAGTTGCTATGGCGGATTTTCCTTTAAGCAAAGAAATTATTTTAGATAAGGCAGAGGAAGTTTTGCGACGGTTTGGGCCTGCAAAAGCCAATTTGTTAGATGTCGCTAGAGCACTTAATGTAAGCCATGCAGCAATCTATAAATATTACAGCAGTAAGACAGCGCTTCGTGATGCGGTCACCGAACGCTGGCTTGATCGCATAACTGAGCCAATGAATGCCATTATTAGTTTGAATCTGCCTCCAGAGGTTAAGCTGTTCCAGCTCGTTGAGCATTTAATTAAGAGCAAACAACAGAGCTCTTTAGCTGATCCCGAAATGTTCGCGACATACGCAACTCTTGCTTCAGAAGCAAGAGAAGTCTTAGAGCTTCATCTCACACATATCGTTGATCTTCTTACTCTTACAATTGAACATGGAATTACAGCTGGAACCTTTAACGGAATAGAACCTAGGGAGACGGCTCAAGCTATTCTTATAGCAACCAGCCGCTTTCATCATCCCTCCCATGCTCAGGATTGGCTAAATCCAGAAATTCATTATTCATTTAACGTTGTGTGGAATTTATTAATGAAGGGTCTCACCCAGCGAAGTTAAACCAAACAATAAACTTATTGGAGGAATAATCAATGAAACATCAACCCTTATTGGAAAAAGTAGCTATCATAACTGGAAGCTCACGTGGAATAGGCAGATCTATTGCTTTATTATTAGCTTCCCAAGGAGCCAAGGTAGTTATCAATTACTCTGCCGATCAAGAAGCAGCCGATAAAGTTGTCCAAGAGATCGAAAGCGAAGGCGGCACAGCCATTGTTATTCGTGCTGATATTAGCAAGGTTGCCGACATCGAGCAGCTGTTTAATCAAACCATTGCTACATATGGAAAAATCGATATCTTGGTCAATAATGCTGGTGTGATGGCAACTAAGCCGATCGATCAGGTAACAGAGGAAGACTTCGATAGACAATTTGCAATAAATGTAAAGGGCACTTATTTTGCTATTCAGCAGGCAGTTAAACATATGGGTGTAGATGGACGAATTATTAATTTCTCCACCTCTGTCGTTGGCTACATGTTTCCGACTTATAGCGTATATGCAGGAACCAAGGGTGCTGTTGAACAATTCACACGCCAATTAGCAAAAGAATTAGGACCCAGAGGAATTACAATTAACACAGTTGCTCCAGGTCCCGTTAATACTGAGCTATTTACTACCGGCAAATCAGAGGCACTAATTAACCAGCTTGCTAGTACAAATTCATTTAATCGGTTAGGTGAGCCTGAAGATATTTCCTCTGTGGTTGCATTTCTGGCAAGCAATGATTCTCGTTGGATTTCAGGTCAAACCATTCGTATTAATGGCGGATCAGTTTAAGCTATTGAGGCAATTAGTTTTAGAAAAAACCCCCAAAGCTTTGGGGGTTTTCAGTATGATCCCTTAAAAATTAAAGTTGTCCGGGTCAGGTCCAACTCGACGATTCTCGTTTAATCCGTCTATTTGCTGCATATCTTCAGGAGTCAGATTGAAATCAAACAAAGCTGCATTCTCGATAATCCGCTGTTCTTTAGTCGATTTCGGAATGGTGACAACTCCATTTTGCAAATTCCAACGCAGAATTATTTGAGCGACTGATTTCCCATGATTCAAGGCAATATGGAGCAATACAGGATTATCTAATAATTGCCCTTGCATTAAAGGTGACCAGGCTTCGAACTGAATTCCCTGCTCCGCACAAAAAGCTCGTAATTCCTTCTGTGCTAATCTCGGATGATGCTCCACTTGGTTGACCATCGGCCGCACCTTCACATCCTGCAGCAAATCCTTGAGATGTCCAATATGAAAATTGCTTACACCAATAGCTCTAGTTTTTTCAGCCTGATAAATGGTTTCTAAAGCTCTCCATGAATCTTTATACTTCCCTTTTACTGGCCAATGAATGAGATATAAATCCAAGTAATCGAGTCCAAGCTTAGACAAGCTTTTGTCAAAAGCAGCCAAAGCTGTCTCATAGCCTTGATCAGCATTCCAAAGCTTGGAGGTTATGAATAATTCCTCTCGCGAAATTCCTGCATCTACAATTCCTTGACGAATTCCTTGTCCAACTCCTTCTTCATTTCCATAAATAGCAGCTGTATCAATACTGCGATAACCATTTATAATCGCCAGCCTTACTGCATTTACAAGCTCCGGACCTTCTTCAACTTTAAATACCCCTAAGCCTAGCCAAGGCATCTTAACGCCATTTGCAAGAATTGCAGTATCTTTTATAGATTCGATTTTCATTTGAATGCTCTCCTTTTTAATTGAAATTGAACGTGCTTTCTTTCAATAGCTCCACTCCAGCCGCTTAAAAGCACAGCACCAAAAACCATCAAGCCGCCAATCCAAGGTGTATGAATAAGTCCGATTGAGTCAACGATTAAGCCGCCCACTAGTGCACCAATTGCAATCCCTAAATTAAAGGCAGCGATATTCAATGCTGAAGCAAGATTTACGGCTGAGGGTACGTGCCTTTCCGCTAGCTTGACCACATAAACCTGTAAACCAGGTACATTCATAAAGGCAAACAATCCGAGTAAAATGATCGTCGCCGTTCCGGCAAGCTTAAATGGTGCTGTAAAAGTTAGAATAACCATAATGATCGATTGCGCAACAAACATCCAAAATAAAAATTTAATCGGGTTTTTATCAGCCGCTTTACCGCCAATCACATTCCCAACAGCAACGGCAATTCCGTAAATTAGTAAAAGGATACTGACTGAGCTTGGAACATATCCGGTAATATCCTCAAGAATCGGCACCAAGTAAGTGAAAGCAACGAATGTCCCGCCATAACCTAAAGCTGTTATTGAAAAAGCTAACAACAAAGGACCGCTGCGCAAGACCTTTAACTGATCACTCATCTTTGCCGGTTTAGCTTGTTTTGAGCTTTTAGGAACCAATATTGAAATGGCAATAATAGCAATTACCCCTAAAGCAGCAACACCCCAGAAGGTTGTTCTCCAGCCAAAGGCCTGTCCGATAAATGTACCAAGTGGAACTCCTGTAACAGTAGCTACGGTAAGGCCTGTGAACATAAACGCTATTGCACTTGCTCTTTTATGTTCGGGTACTAAGTCGGCCGCAATCGTTGATCCTATAGAGAAAAATACCCCGTGCGAAAATGCAGTTACAATCCGGGCCACTAATAATAAGCCAAAGCTTGTAGATAGAGCAGCAATTGAATTCCCGATAATAAAAGTAACCATCAGGAGCAAAAGCAAGCTTTTTCGATCCATTCTATTGCTTAATGCTGTTAAAATCGGTGCACCAAATGCAACTCCCATCGCATAACCAGAGATTAATAAGCCAGCTACTGTAATGGATATATTCAAGTCATCTGCTAGAGACGACAATAAACCAATGGGAACAAACTCAGTGGTGCCAATTCCAAAAGCAGCAATCGCTAAAGCAAATAATGCAAACGCACCTCCTTTTTTCTGCGCAATAGATATGGGTTTCTGAACTGCGTTCATACAATAACCTCCGTTCTTTTCTAGTAAAAATTCTACTTGAATGTTATTATGAACGGAAAACAATGAAATAAACAGTACGCACTTTCAAGTGCCTAGAAACTAAAAAGTGCCTATGGGGGATATAGCTATGAAAAAATATAACATTCCGGTTGAAGCTGCATTAGAGGTTATTGGAGGGAAATGGAAGGTAGTCATCCTTTGTTTTCTGACTAAAGGGGAGGGAATTCTCAGAACGGGCGAGCTGAGGCGTTTAATGCCAGGTGTTACGCAAAAAATGCTTACTCAACAGTTAAGAGAGCTAGAAAAAGATGGCATAATCCTTAGAGAAACCTATGATCAGGTCCCGCTTAAGGTAGAATATTCTTTAACGGAATATGGCCGCTCACTTACACACATACTAGATGCATTATGTGCTTGGGGCGAGCGGCATATTGAGAATAATTACCCAGATAAAACAGCTGTATTATTAAGCTCAGATGAATTAGATTATGAGATCAGTCAAATGTATCCGGTTAGGATTTAGCCAATTTCACGATATCCTTGCTCTCTAGAATAGATTTGTCATACCCTTTAGTGACAGTATGAATCATCGCAATGCCAATTTCCTTCAGGGATGAAGTAACGCTTGGGAAAAATGCCTTGAGAATGGGATTAAGCCACATCAATGCGTAATAATATTTATTCGTATTTTTTAATCCCTTGGTTGGATGAATGTAGGCAGGCCGAAACATGTAAGCTTTTTTGAAAGGCAGCTGTAGGAGATGATTTTCCGTTCTGCCTTTCACTCTTGCCCACATGCTTTTTCCCTTCTCTGTACTATCCGTCCCCATTCCAGATACATAGCAGAACACCATATCTGGATTCAAACTTGAGAGCATTTCTGCCATATGGATAGTAAGATCAAACGATAATCGCGAGTACTCATCCTCCTTCATACCAACAGAGCTTACACCCAAGCAAAAGTAGCAGGCATTATAATTGCTTAATTGAGATTTGATTGCCGATAAATCCAGAAAATCCTTATGAATGATTTCAGTTAGCTTGGAGTGTGTAACTCCGCAGGGTCTACGATTAATCACTAAAACATGCTCCACATCAGGATGCTGCAGACATTCATGTAAGACCCCTTCGCCTACCATTCCTGTAACTCCTGTTATAATCGCTCTTATTTTCAAGATAAACCCTCCCCATTTCCGATTTAGATTGTTGTAAAAATAGCCGTATTTTCGCTTGAGCTTTGCTCTATAATAAGCGATCGTTCGATTAAAGTCAATTTGAGAAATCAAAAACAGGCCTTAACCTGATGATCAGGCAAGACCCGTTTTTAAAATCGATTTACTTGAAAACTGGAAGCCACTCTTTATGTGCTTCAAGAAGCTCGTCGACCATGCTGGTGATATCCGCAATGGACAGCTCCGCAGATGTATGTGGATCTAGCAGCGCTGCATGATAAACATGCTCGCGTTTACCCGTTAACGCGGCTTCTATCGTCAGAAGCTGAGTATTAATGTTTGTCCGATTAATAGCCGCACATTGCGGTGGAAGACTGCCAACATAACAAGGCGTAATCCCGTTGGCGTTGACAAGACAAGGTACTTCAACCGTAGCTTCTCTCGGTAAGTTAGCGATAAGCCCCCCGGTATTTAATACATTCCCTGCAATTTCATAGGTCCGATTCGTTTCAATCGCTTCCATAATGTATGAGGCATACTCAAACGTCCGAACATGAGTCTGCTGTTTATTCTCCAGCTGCTCTTGCATGTATTGCTTCCAGTATTTCTCGCGATTAGGTCCCCATTCTTTATACATGCCAGTGTTAATTCTGAAATCTTCCATCAGCTCTGGATAGCGGCTTTTAATGAAGTAAGGCAAATATTCAGCAGCATGCGTACTCGATTCCGTTACATAGTAGCCAAATGTTTTCATAATCTCGCATCTTACCATATCGCCATGTTTTTCCGTTCTAGCTAATGCTTTTGCCTTAATCTCCGGGTAAATATCTACCCCGTCCTTCTCCAATTCCAGCAGCCATGCTTGATGATTAATCCCGGCAATACGTGCGCGGACATTATCTGTGTTAATCCCAAACGGCTCAAGCAGATCCTTGGCACAAACCTGTACACTATGGCATAAGCCAACTGCTTTGACATTCGATCCATGCAGAATCGCTCCAGTAACGCTGGCCATTGGGTTGGTGTAATTCAATAACCAAGCATTGGGGCATACTTCTTCCATGATGCGGGCATAATCCAACATTACTGGAATTGTCCGCAGTGCTCGAAAAATACCTCCCACACCAAGGGTATCAGCGACGGTTTGTGTTAAGCCGTATTTTAAGGGGATTTCAAAGTCAGCGAGAATCGTTGGATCGTAAGGGCCAACCGCAATCGCATTAACCACATAATTGGCGTTAGCTAGCGCCGCGCGCGGATCGTCATAAGCAACTATTTTCGCTTTTCCACCTAAATTAGCACTGAGGGTTTTTAAGAGCAATTCGGATTGCTTTAATCTAATTGGATCGATATCATACAAGGCCATTTCGGCAGACTCCAATGCTGGGCTGAGCATGCAGTCTCCCAGTACATTACGGGCAAATATTGAGCTTCCTGCTCCAAGAAAAGTTATTTTTGGCATATGATCATTCCATTCTGTGTGATTTATTTTGTAAGTTGAGTTAACCTTTGACACTGCCTAACATAATGCCCTCAGCAAAATACTTTTGTAAAAAGGGATAAACCAGCAATACAGGCAAGGTTGCTACAAAAACCTGAGCTGCACGCGAGGTTCTTTCGGAGACAGTGGCAAGTGTTACTTGGTCTGCTGAGGATAACAAGCTTATATCCCGATTGACAACAACAGTTTGCAGATAGCTTTGCAGTGGATAATGGATTGGATTATTCATCAGAATTAAGCCTTCAAACCAGGAATTCCAATGGGTGACGATACAGAATAAAGTTAGTGTGGCAACAGCCGGCATAGACAGTGGCAAGGCAATTTTCCACAAGGTTTGCCAAGCGCTGGCTCCATCCATTAAGGCAGATTCATCGAGCTCTGGCGGCAATGACTTAAAGAAATTTAGCATGAGGATGACATTAAATACAGGTACAGCTCCAGGTAGAATCAGCGCCCAGAAAGTATCCATAATACCTGTAGCTTTAATGGTCATGAACCACGGAATTAGCCCGCCGCTGAATAATATTGTAATGACAAAATACCAAGCATACGTATTGCGGTATCTAAAAATTCGTTTATCTTTAGACAAAGGATAAGCAATAAGGATCGTGAGCAGCATATTCACTGGAACTCCTACAGCTACCCGCTTTAATGAAATCAGAAATGCAGTTATAAATTCAGGCTTATTCAGCACAAATTGATAGGATTTTAAAGTGAAATCAATCGGCCATAGCTTTACCAGACCCGCGCTTTCCGCTGTACTGGAGCTAAAAGAAATAGCCAGCACATTGATCATTGGAAGCAGACAAGCTGCTGCTATCAGGATTAAAAACGTATAATTAAAGACGGAGAAAACTGTTCCGCTCCATGATTTATGCGTAGTCATGATGTTTGCCTTCCTTTCCTTTCATTTAAAAGATACGATGATCCGTATACCGATAAGCTAATGCATAAGCTACGCCAAGCATCGTAAATGAAACGACGGACTTAAATAATCCAACGGCTGTGGCAACACCATAATTTGCGTCAACCATCCCGAGT
This sequence comes from Paenibacillus psychroresistens, assembly GCF_009728935.1. Lineage (GTDB taxonomy): Bacteria > Bacillota > Bacilli > Paenibacillales > NBRC-103111 > Paenibacillus_AC > Paenibacillus_AC psychroresistens. Next base: position 4,689,693 of record NZ_CP034235.1, read on the forward strand.
CTGAAAACCAGTGTGTCGATAATATCACCCGTTTTATATACCTGGGGACTATACAAATTGAATACTTGCTCAAAACCAGCGTTAAGCACATTGCCCATACTGAGGATAGTCATCACCATAATAATCGGCAGCAAGCCTGGCAAGGTAACATGAAGTGTTTGTTTAAGACGTCCTGCCCCATCCATCTTAGCTGCTTCATAAAGCGTGGGATCAATCCCTGTTAATGCTGCCAGATAAATGATCGTACCATAACCAAATTCCTTCCAAATATCAGTCGAAACCAAGGTATACGGAAACCAGCTCACATCGCCTAGAAAATAAATCGGTTCGATCCCAAACCAGCCGAGCAATTGATTCACTATCCCCGAAGATGGCGATAAAATATCAATTATGATACCGCTGAGAATAATCCATGATAAAAAATGCGGAAAATAAATAATCGTTTGTAAGCTTCGTTTGAACCAGCGTTTTCTAATCTCATTTAATAGCAATGTAAATATAACGGGTATTATAACACCTAGCACTATTTTCATAATTGCAATGAAAACGGTATTCCACAAGACTTGGAAAATGTCCGGTAGATTCAGCATAAATCTGAAGTTAGCCCATCCAACCCAAGGGGATGTAAACATCCCCTTCGTTGGAGAAAACCGTTCAAATGCCATAATTATACCCGCCATAGGAACGTAGCTATAAATGAACACCAGTATAGCGCCCGGTAAGATCATGAGGTGAAAAGGCAGTTCCCGCAACGTTCTTTTTCTTAGCATAATGGCCTCCTATCAGCATACATTCTTGGCAAGCTGACAGATTACTTCTGAGTGGCAAACCAGGTATTCACTTCTTCTGTAATTTTATCTCCACCAAGCTGTTTCCATTTAGTAACATACTGATCAAACTCTTCCATCTTCCCGCGAATTATAATACTGGTGAAGGCTTCGATTTGCAGCTTTTTTAGTGTCGAATTGCTTTGAGTCATCGTTGTAGTTGGTGCGCCAAAATATTGGTCATCCATTAAAGTTTTATTCTTCGAGTAGCCATCGATTACGGAAAGTGAACCCAGCGGTCCATACATTTTGTAATTGCCGTAGAAGTTGACATCTCCAGCCAAGAATTTCAAGCTGTTATCGTAATAACCTTTTTCTTCGGCATTTAATTGTGAGGCATCTTTAGACTCAAGCGCGCTTGTAACATGTAAATAGGCGTCTAAGTTTTTACGAGGAGCTTCTCCGTAAAGTAAAGCGTAGGAGAATACAGCTGTTCCATCTTTATCTACATTGAATTTCTCAGGCTCTGCGGTTTTACCGTAATTCTTCTCAAGCGCCAGGTTTAACATCTTAAGCGCAGCTTCTGGATTCTTCGCACCTTTTTTAACTACAAAATACGTGGTGATGGCAAAAGGAACTTGGGCATTAGCAGGCTGTCCATCGATTGTTGGAATTGCATATGGAGTCCATTCTGCTGCTGAGTTAGCTACTTTGCCATCCTGCAGCCAGCCAGCGCCAATATTCCAAAAGTAGCCGTACAGCATGCCTAATTTTCCAGCATTCGCTGCTTCTTTAACCTTGCCTGCATCCTTAGTACCAAACTCTTTGTCAATTTGGCCAGCAGCATAAAGCTCATGCAGCTTTCCTAATGCTGTTTTCATTTCAGGCTGAGTGCTTCCATAAACCAATTTACCAGCAGCATCCTTCACCCAGATGTTAGGATAAGCATGATAGCCGTTAAAGAAACCTTCCGTAGCGGCAAAATAATTCCCCGCTCCATCCGCGACATCTTTATTCATTCCTAAACCAAACGAATCCGCTTTACTGTTGCCATCTGGATCCTGAGTTGTGAAGGCTTCAGAAATTTTCAAGACATCTGCCATTGTTTTCGGCTCAGGCAGGTTTAATTTCTTCAACCAATCAGAACGTACCCACAGGACGTCCGTCTGGCCTAATCCAGAGCCCATTTGTGGAAGGGCAAGTAGTTTACCATCAAAAGTTGCTGATTTAATGGCATTACCACCATCCGATGCCAAGATTTCTTGGGTAAATGGGGCTGCATATTGCTTGTAAACATCCGTTAAATCTTCCAATTGGCCATCATCGGCCATTTTCTTCAATTGTGTTACGTTAACCTCCATCACATCAGGCAAATCTGCTGTAGCAATGGCAATATTCGATTTTTGTTCATATTGAGCTTGCGGAGCAGTCCATAGATATTTGATTTTAATGCCTAGTGCTTCTTCATAAGCCTTTGACCAGACGTTGCTTTCCAAACTGTCGCCATTTAGATATTTTGTGCCATCCGAAATCTTTTTTACAGCTGTAATTTCAATGGGAGGATCATACTTGGCTAACGGGTCAATAGCTGCTTGTGGTGTTGCATCCGTAGTTGCTGTTGTAGCTGCTGGGGTTGAGCTTGCTGTTTCATTTGCTGGTGTTTCTTCGGTAGCTGTTTTTGTAGTACAGCCCGCTGCACTGAATGCAAGTAACGCGATCGTACAACCAATAATCGTTTTTTTAAGCTTCATTTTGCTGATCCCCATCCCTTAGTGTAGTCATATTTTTGACCTCTTTAGTTTATCAAGCGCTAGCCCTAAGAGGTGAGTGGTGATTATATGAAGGTAATGGGATTATTTTCTCCAATTTCCTTAGCTGACTATGATTAGAAAAAAAACTACACGATGAAGAAAAAAACCATCACATTAGCGATTGTGGAGGTTCTGTCTGAGCTCACTTGGCAATATTCCGGTTTGTTCCTTAAACAATTTACTGAAATACCTTTGGTCGCTGAAGCCGCACTGTTCTGCAATCCAATAAATCGGATGGTTCGTATTCTCAATCATCGCCTTCGCCCGTTCAATGGCAACTCTCTGCAAATAATGGGTGAATGAAATACCTAGAATTTCCTTAAAGCTCGTACTGAAATAGCTTTTGCTTATATTCACTTTTTTACTTAACTCCGTTTGTGATATATGCGCTGCAGGATTCTCATGAATCATATCGATAGATTTAACGATCGCGTAAATAACATCCTCCGAATATTGTGATTTTCGCAGCCATCTCTGCAGCTCTATCCGCAATTCTTTGACCCAAATTAGCAGCTGATCTAAACGTGTTGGCAGCCCTCCATCTGTCTTCCAATCTGTAAAAACTGGAAAAGACAGCTGCCAGCTTTCGAAGGATGAAGCTACTATGCTGCTCCAATCCACTATATGATCTGTTGAAATCGCTACCGAATCATGAATTAATTCCTCATAAATACGATCATCAACCACCCAAATAACCTGACTCCATCGTTCAATAATTTGCTGGTTTAGCTGCGTCATGTTTGCCGTTTTCACGACACCTGCGATTGGTTTAATCTCGATATGCTTAACAATTCGCTGCAATATTTCATCTAAATTATGATCCTCCAGCTGTGTTTTGACGATGTAATCAATTGCCCCCAAACGCAGCGATTCTTGAATATAATCAAAATCCTGATGGCAGGTTAGCATAACCACCTTAATCGTAGAATCAAAAGCCTGAACGTGCTTTAACAATTCCAAGCCTGACATGCCAGGCATCGTAATATCGGTAATGACTAATTGCACAGATTGGGTACGCAAAAAAGCCAGCGCACTTTCTCCACTTGCAGCTTCGCCTATTATGTTAATCTTGTATTTTTCCCAAGGAAATATCATTCGCAAGCCTTTGCGTACCAAGCTCTCATCATCAACGATTAATGCGTTATACATCCTCATGACTTCCCTTCATTGTGCCTGGCAGGTGGATGGAAATCGTTGTACCCTTACCGTTAGAACTAGCAATTTCTAGCTGAGCAGAAGCACCGTAATAAATATCGAGCATTTTTTTCACGTAATGCAAGCCAATACCCAAGCCTGATTTTTGGATATTATCCTCCTGTTCAAACAGCTGTGCCAATCTTTCCGCGGAAATTCCAATTCCGTTGTCCTTGACGATTAATAAGAGCTTCGACTCCTCTACCTTTTGGATAATGACGTTAATCTCGCCTTCCCCTTGCTCAAAACCATGATATAAGGAATTCTCCACAAGCGGCTGGAGTATAAAGCGCGGGATTGAAACATCCAATGCAGTTGGATCGATATCTAACAAAACTTTAAATACGTGATCGTACCGTATATTCTGGAGCTGGATATAATCGCGAATTGCTTCAACTTCTTCTTCCACAGTCACAATGATGTTTTTTTTGCCAAGGTTATAATGGAGAACACGGGTAAATATCGTAACTAGCTGGGCTATGTTAGTCTGCCCCTGCATCCGTGCCAGCCATTGAATGGTATTCAGTGTATTATGCAAGAAATGCGGGTTTATCTGCACAAGCAGCTTTTCTACCTCCAGTTGCCCCCTCCGTTTCTCCTTCTCCTCCACATCCATAATTAAATCGACAATCTGGCCCCTCATTTGGTCAAAATTAAGCAAAAGCTGATCAAATTCAACCAGCCCTGTCATTGCCAGCGAGTTTGTGGTTTGGTCATTGCGAAATCGGGTGATTTCCTTATTAATCAAACGAATCGGTCCATAAACCTTTTTCCAGATGAACCAAGCTAATCCTACGCCTACAATGAGCGATAAACAAGAAAACAAGATAAATTGCACAATCCATTTATTTATCTCATGGTTATAGACGCTGAATGGAATTAGCTGATAAACCTTCCAGTCATAAATGCTCGTAGCTGAAAAAACCTTATAGCCTTTAGGAGCTGCAAAAGCTTGTCCCACTTGGTTTATTTTCGCCAAATTACTGTAAGTAACTGTACCCTTTGGGTTCACAATAACATGATAAGAATCGGATGTCTTAGCATTCTGAGCAAACATGGTTTCCATTCCAGTTAGTTTAGTTTCAATATACGCATAAATCGTATGACCCACACCATCAGGCATTGTCCGGACCAAGGAGAAAACAAGACTATTATCATTCGTATTTAACGAGGTATAAGGACCATAGTATTTCAGCAAATTTTTCTCATAAAATAACGGGAGCTGATCAATCAGAAAGGTTGGAGCAATGTTGCTATTAGAGAAAATAATCGGATCCTTGTAATCCGGAGTATAGTAAAACATAACGCCTAGGTTGGGATTGGCAAAATTAACATTCAGCATGGAAGCATTAATATCGGCATATAAATTACGTTTCTCTAATTCATCCTGATTGGCTATGAATTTGACAACATCACGGCCAATCCCGCCTTCAATCGCCAACAGCTGTGAAACACTTGTCGTATCATCCAATCTTCTTTCAAGCTCATTAGTCTCACGTGTGATATTAGTCTGAATATCTTTCTCAATTTTCTCTGTTTGTACAATGTAAATCCAGCGATACGAAATATAGCCCGTTAAAATAATTGGAATAACCGTTGTGATAATAAGGACGATAGCTAGATTGCCTTTTAATGATCTAATTAATGAAAAACGCTTAAATAGCTTCATTTAGCAGCCCCCATCTCACAGCCCTGCCTCAATAATATCAGCTTCTCTGATGCTCACCTGCTGCTGCAGCTTATTCAATACCTTGCGTGAAATAATGGTTTGTTCGAACATGGTCTGCAGGGCATTGCGTTCTGCTTGGATCGAGATAATCTCCATTTCACTCTTCTGCTCATTAAATGTATCCGTACAATTATAAGCAGATAGCTGCTTGCGCAAGCCTATCATGATTTGATTATAATAGGCTATAACATTAAGCACGGCAACCTCGTTTCCCTTGTGTTTGGATTGGCTGACCTGTCTTACGGCTTCCTCAGACGTACGGATTCTGAGAATCCGCATGGTCGTTAAATCAGAAGCTGTATGAGATAAGGCATGCTTTTGAGGGGAGAGGATCATTAATACTTTCTCCCACAGCAGCGAGAATAACAAGGTAATGAAATGCAGCTTATTCGTTAATACCATTTCGATTTTCGTGAGCACTATTTGCAGCCTTTGCACATCCTGGTGACTAGCCTCGCCTTTATCTAATAATTGCTCGAGATAATCTCTTTCCTTCTCCACAGCAAAACGATGCAATTTCATTTGTTCCCGTCGGTTATTCGCGTTATATTCCACTCTAGAACGACTGGTGTTGATTTCAACAAGCCGTTGTTCATTTGAATTAATCACTAAAGACGCCGCTATATTATTCTCGCTGTTCTTCGTGTTCTTAATCGCTTGAATCGCAGCTTGAATCGCTTTGATTTGTGCTGCTTTTTCCAAGTCATCCTCGAGAGAAGCGGAGCGCGGACCATTCTTAGCTGTGAGGATAGGTAAGGCAATGCTAGCGACTATTAACGACAGCAGAATCACACCAGCAGCCAGAAAAATCATTAAACTCCGTTCGGGAAATGGGGCTCCACTATGGAGAAACAAAGGAATGGAAAAAGCACCAGCCAGTGTTAATGCACCACGTACCCCCGAAACAGAAATGATCATAATATTGAGCAGGGACGGTTTTTCCGCTTTAATTTTGGAGTTCCATGCGACCGGTTTAGTTATTTTACTTCCAAGGAATAGCCATAGGAATCGAATACCCATCAATAATAAGTAGAGAAGCACCACGTAACCGACTGCTGCATAATTATTATAAGCAGAGTCACTAAAAATACTATTCAATACGTCCGGAACCTGAAGCCCCAGCAGGATAAACACAAGCCCATTTAAGACGAATAAAATCACTGACCAGGTACTATCCGAAACAACCTTAAGCTCCATAATTGGAGATTCCGATTTATCCTGCTCGATTGCATGCACGATTCCGCCTGCAACGGCAGCCAAGATACCGGAAAGGCCAAACTCTTCAGCCAGAATATATAGTAAGAACGGTGTGAGAATAAGAATTAACATATGTACCGTAACATCTTCCATACCAAAGCGGCGTAACAATAATCTTCCCCAAATGAAAATCATCGAGAGCAAGGCTCCAAACAAAAGCCCGCCTAAAGCGATGATAATAAAGCTAAAGCTGGCTTCCCAAATCGAGAATAAACCAGTAACCGTTGCCGCTATCGCAAACTTAAAGGCAACTAGACCCGAAGCATCATTCATCAGTGCTTCACCTTCAAGCAGTCTCTGGATCTGCTTCGGCATATGAATTCTTGCTGACATCGCTGAAACAGCAACTGCATCCGTAGGCGAAAGAATTGCTGCTAAACCAAAAGCTGCAGCCAACGGCATAGTCGGAATTAAAGCATGCAGCGCATAACCGCCTATCAGAATAGTTAAGAAAACCAATCCAACCGCAAGCAATAAAATTGGGGCTCTAAGTCTCCATAATTCTTCGCGCGGTGTTTTTTTACCATCATTAAACAACAAGGGTGCGATAAATAACACCAGGAATAGCTCTGGATCTATCGGTACGTGGATATCAAATGGCAGCATGATCAGAATAATGCCCAGCATAATTTGAATCAACGGAATCGGAACAAACGGAATGAACCGTTGGATAACATGCGATATACCAATTAAAGATAAAAGCACTAAGATAGCTAAAAATATTTCCATGATTCATGTGCCCCTTTGCTATATAAACCTAGCTCTATTGTAAATGCGCCGCTAGAAAAACTCAATTAGCGCTGATAACTAATTATTGAAACCGAATATGATTTAGGATATACTTTGTAACAACTAATTTCAAATCTGAATTATGCCAATGACGAGCTTCCAACTCCGAGGTGTTTTCGACAAGAGTATAGCTTTCATTGTACTCCCTAAGTTAACCGGCACCGACCGTTATAGCGGACCAAGTGGATCAAGCAGCTAATTACTGCGCGATCAAGTTGGGTGGCACCGCGAAAAAAGCGCTCTTCGTCCCAAATGACAAGGGGGCTTTTTGTGTTTTTCCAATTAAGAGGAGCGTGGTGCTATGTTAGAGATCAAGTTTATTCGCCAGAACCCAGAGATGCTGCAAAGAATTTCTGATCAAAAGGGCATAACCCTTTCGATTAAAGAACTGCTAGTCTGGGATGAGAAAAAGCGGCTGCTGCTGAAAGAAACAGAGCTGCTTAGAGAGACAAGAAACAACCTATCTCAGCAATTTGCTAATTCGAGTCAACATGGAAAACCCAATGATTTGGAATCGATTAAAGCAGCTGCAAAAGAAGTAAATCAACAATTGAATGAGGTGGAGACCGCTCTTACCGAGGCTGTCACTCAATTCCATACGCTGATGATATTAGTGCCCAATGTGATATCCCCAGATACTCCAATTGGTCGGTCGGATGAGGATAATGTAGAGATTAAACGCGTAGGAGAAATTCCTTGCTTTGATTTTGAGCCTAAAGACCACGTAAAACTTGGAGAAATCCATGCTATTATTGATATTCCACGAGGAGTAAAGGTAGCTGGAAAAAGAAACTATTTTCTTAAGGGAAATGGCTTGTTTCTGCACCGAGCTGTTCAACAATTAACACTCGACTTGCTTGCAGATCGGGGTTTTACCGCTCTTGATGTCCCTTTAATGGTTCGAGGAGCAGCACTTTCCAATACAGCTTTCTTCCCGCTTGGAGTCGATCAAACCTTTAAAATTGCAGAAGAAGATAAATGGCTAGTTGGAACTTCTGAGGTTCCGATGGTTTCTTATTATAGTGATGAAATTATAGACGTAACGGAGCCCATTAAGCTTGCTGCGATCTCAGCTTGCTTCCGTAGTGAAATTGGCGCTGCTGGCAAAGACGTACACGGCTTATATCGAGTCCATCAATTCGCTAAAGTCGAGCAAGTTATTTTATGTGAAAATGACCCTCTGGTATCTGAGCGAATTCTTCAAGAAATAACGCAAAATGCAGAAGAGATTATGCAGCTTTTGGAGCTGCCTTATCGTATCGTTGCTGTTTGCACAGGTGATATGTCGCAAAAAACCTACAAACAATATGACATCGAGACTTGGATGCCTAGCCGCCAAGCATACGGGGAAACACACTCATCTTCCAACCTGCATGATTTTCAAGCACGTCGTTCAAATATCCGATATCGCACAGCTGATGGCACACTACAATACTGTCATACTTTGAACAATACTGCAGTGGCATCGCCGCGCATTCTAATTCCTTTATTAGAAAATCATCAAGAAGCGGACGGTTCTATTCGGATTCCTAAGGCGCTGCAGAAATATATGAATGGTTTAGAGAGGATAACTATTTAAATTTCATTTAGTAATTAAAAGAAAAATGGCAGTTCAGAACTTTAAGTTCTTGACTGCCATTTTATTATGTTAATTAACTCTAATTAGCTCTGAGTAATAAAAAATCCAAGTTATCCGGTTTTAACCTCGTGCTTCAAGCCTTTACTTGGCAAATAATGTATCGTCTTTATAAAACGGATTGTTCTGGTTTGGGCACGCATGACTATGGAATGTGTCTCTGCTTGTTGATTGGAGAGATATCTCACGCCACCCAAAAATTCTCCATCCGTCACACCTGTTGCGGCAAAGATCACATCATCGTTACCAACCAAATCTTCCATCGTTAGCACTTTAAGTGGATCTTGAAGCCCCATTGCAATACAACGTTCAAATTGGGTTTGATTTTCTGGAATTAATCTGCCTTGAAATTCACCGCCTAAGCATTTCAAAGCTGCTGCAGCCAACACACCTTCGGGCGCACCGCCTGAGCCTAAATAGATATCAATCCCCGTTTCTGGGAAAGCTGGCGCAATGGCACCTGCCACATCACCATCTGAAAGAAATTTAATTCGCACATTCGCGTCTCGTAAAGCTTGAATTAAGGATTGATGTCTTTCCCGATCCAGGACCATCACACATAAATCAGAAACTCTTTTATGCAGGATTTCAGCTGCTTTAGCTAAAGTTACCTCCACGGGATCAAGTAGATTTAGCTTCCCTGCTAGTACAGGTCCAACAGCGAGCTTTTCCATATACATATCTGGTGCATGGAGTAAATTCCCTTTATTTGCAATCGCAATAACAGATAAAGCATTATTCAATCCATTTGCTACCAAAGTAGTTCCTTCCAATGGATCTACAGCAATATCTACTTCCGGCCCCTGTCCGTTTCCCAGCTTTTCACCAATGTATAACATCGGAGCTTCGTCCATTTCTCCTTCACCGATCACAACAGTTCCCGTTATGGTAACAGAATCAAACATCGCCCGCATCGCCGTAGTTGCTGCGTCGTCTGCATTAATCTTATCTCCTCGACCCATCCAAGGTGCGGATGCCAACGCCGCTAATTCCGTTACACGAACAAACTCCAATGCTAGTTCACGTTCCATATGCTGCACCTCATTTAAACAACAATTTAAAAAAATCTATAAAAGTCACTTATTTATCATTCCATCCATTGAAAATGAAAACTGCCTTCTTTATCTACGCGTTGGAATGTGTGGGCTCCAAAATAATCTCTTTGAGCTTGCAGCAGGTTTGCCGGCAATCTTGCAGTGCGGTAGCTGTCATAATAAGCTAACGCGGAAGCGAAGGAAGGAACCGGAATCCCTCTAGTTACAGCAATTGCTAGCACTTTTCTCCAAGCTTCTTGATAGTTAGTAATCACATCTCTAAAATATTGATCTAACAGAAGATTTCTTAATTCCGGATCACGATCGTAAGCATCCTTAATATTCTGTAAAAATGCTGCCCGAATAATGCAGCCCCCGCGGAATATCATTGCAATGCTGCCATAGTCCAAGTCCCATTTGTACTCATCAGAAGCAGCTCTCATTTGGGCAAAGCCTTGTGCATAGGAAGCTATTTTGCTTGCATATAATGCTTTGCGAACAGCTTCAATAAATTCCTTAGGATCACCATCATAGCTTGATAGAGCTGGCCCTTTTAACAATTTACTCGCAGCAACACGCTCATCTTTCATTGCTGAGATAAACCGTGCAAACACGGATTCCGTAATGATAGAAAGCGGAACACCTAAGTCTAAAGAGCTTTGGCTTGTCCATTTTCCAGTGCCTTTTTGCCCTGCAGAATCAAGGATCACGTCCACCATTGGTTTACCTGTATCTGGATCTGTTTTCGCGAAAATATCAGCTGTTATTTCTATTAAATAGCTATCCAATTCCCCACGATTCCATTCTGTAAAAATGTCATGCAATTGGTTGGTATCTACGTTCAATACATCTTTTAATAATTGATACGCTTCGCCAATCAGCTGCATATCGCCGTATTCGATGCCGTTATGCACCATTTTCACATAATGGCCCGCACCGTCAGGACCAATATATGTGGAGCAAGGATCTCCATTAACTTTAGCCGATATGGCAGTCAAGATTGGTTCTACAAGCTCATAAGCATCTCTTTGCCCGCCTGGCATAATCGCTGGTCCGTTTAGCGCACCTTCTTCACCGCCCGAAACACCTGCTCCAATAAAGCGGAAGCCTTGAGCCTGTAAATCTTTATTCCTTCTCTTCGTATCCGGGAAAAAAGCATTTCCGCCATCAATCAGGATATCTCCTTGGCTTAAGAAAGGCACAAGCTGATTAATCGTATCATCCGTCGCATTCCCTGCTTGGACCATAATTAATATTTTACGCGGTGTTTCCAGCGATTGGACGAAATCTTCGATACTGAAAGTACCTTTTAATTTTTTACCTGGCGATTCTGCCAAAAGCTCATTTGTTTTCTGAGGAGAACGATTATATAAAGCTACTGAGAAGCCTTTGCTCTCGATATTCAAAGCCAAATTTTTACCCATTACGGCTAGGCCAACTACTCCAACCTGCTGTTTTTCCATTCTATTCAACAACCTTTCTGTTTTCAAAAGCTTATGGATTTATTACTGTGTGGAATCTGATAAACGTTTGTTAAGCTCATCTCTTTGTGTTTCAAAGCCAGGCTTGCCTAACAAAGCAAACATATTGGTCTTATAGGCTTCTACACCAGGTTGATCAAATGGATTTACCCCGAGCAGCAGCCCGCTAATTCCGCATGCCTTCTCGAAAAAGTAAACCATTTCTCCGTACGTGTAAGCATTTAACTCATCCAGCTCAACAATCAAATTCGGAACGCCGCCATCTACATGGGCTAGACGTGTGCCCTGTGCAGCCTTTTTGTTCACTTCATCCATAGTCATGCCTGCTACAAAATTTAAACCGTCCAAATTGCTTTCATCTTCTTGAATGGTCACTTCAATCTGTGGTTTTTTCACGGAAAGGACAGTTTCAATCAGGTCTCTGCGACCTTCCTGCACATATTGTCCCATCGAATGCAAATCAGTTGTAAAATCAACAGCAGCAGGGAAAAGCCCTTTTTGATCCTTTCCTTCACTCTCGCCGAATAGTTGCTTCCACCATTCAGAAACATAATGAAGCGAAGGTTCATAATTAACCAGCAATTCTATGGTTTTCCCTTTACGGTAGAGTGCATTACGAACCGCCGCATATTGATAGCTCTCGTTAGTTGCAAGGTCGGCATTGTTATACTTCTGTGCAGCGGCAGCAGCTCCAGCCATCATTTGATCAATGTCGATCCCCGCAGTAGCAATGGGCAGCAGACCAACTGCAGTAAGTACGGAATACCGTCCGCCTACATCATCAGGAATTACAAAGCTTTCATAACCTTCTTTATCGGCAAGTGTTTTTAAAGCGCCTTTTGCTTGATCCGTCGTAGCAAAAATCCGACTTTTTGCTCCAGCTTTTCCATATTTCTTCTCCATGTAATCACGCAAAATACGAAATGCTATAGCAGGCTCTGTCGTTGTCCCCGACTTGGAAATGACATTAAGCGAAATGTCCTTCCCCTCAAGAAGCTCCAATAAATGAGTAATATAAGCTGAGCTGATATTCTGCCCGGCAAAATATACTTGAGTTTTACCGACCATTTGGTTATGAAACGTATGCGATAGTGCTTCAATGGCTGATCTTGCTCCTAAGTACGAACCTCCAATTCCGATAACAATTAATGCCTCGGAGTTGCTGCGAATTCTTTGCGCTGCAGCTTTAATTCTTGCGAATTCTTCTTGATCATATTGAAGCGGCAAATCCACCCAACCAAGATACTCAGAGCCCGGTCCTTTTTTTTCGTGAAGCATTTCATGAGCAGCTTTCACAAAGTCACCCAGATAGGTGACTTCATGCTCCTGCATAAAAGGTAATGCATTGGAATAATTAAATGAGATACTCATAGTACTTTTTTCCAATCGGCAGCAAACTTCGCCATCCCTTGATCAGTCAAAGGGTGCTTGGATATTTGTTCAATTACACTAAACGGAATCGTTGCAATATGCGCACCAGCCATAGCCACACGTGTTACATGATCCGGATGGCGTACAGAAGCTGCAATAATCTGTGCATCTAAGTTATGAGTGCGGAATAGTTCAGCAATTTTGACGATTAATTGGACACCATCTTCGGAAATATCATCCAAACGGCCTAAGAATGGTGAAACATAAGTAGCACCGGCCCGAGCAGCTAAAAGCGCTTGGTTTACTGTGAAAATCAACGTTACATTCGTTTTCACGCCTTTTTCAGTTAGATAGCGACAAGCTTCTAAACCGGCTAAATTCATTGGAAGCTTGATAGTTATGTTTTTATCATAATTGTTGATTTTAATTAACTCATTCGCTTCAGCGATCATTTCTTCAGCCGTGATCGCATCTGGCGTTACTTCCGCAGAAACAGATTCAACCTTTGGCACTGCACGTAGAATTTCGGCAATACGGTCTTCGAACTTCACGCCTTCTTTGGCAACTAACGAAGGATTCGTTGTCACACCGGATAATACCCCAATTTTGTACGCTTTATTAATGTCTACCAGGTTTGCTGTATCAATGAAAAATTTCATAATCAATTACCTCCATTAGTTTTAGTTGTTAGCATTTCTTTAGTTAGACGTACCACATTGTTAACCGAAAAACCAAAATACTCCATGACTTCATTACCATTTCCTGATGCTCCAAAGGTATCAATCGATATTACTTTGCCTAGTGGTCCAGTATAACGATCCCAGCCTAACGAAATACCTGCTTCGATAGCAAGACGATTAGTAACAGCTGATGGAAGCACCGACTGCTTATAAGCTTCGGATTGACGTTCGAATAGCTCTCTGCTCGGCATAGCAACGATGCGGACGGAAAGGTTATCTCGCTCCAGCTCCACTTTGGCGTTGACTGCCAGTGATACTTCTGATCCAGTTCCGATAAGAATGACATCAGGCTGATCATTGGTTTCCGTCAGGATATAAGCTCCCTTTGCCAGCTCATCTATATTGGCTTTAGTTGCTTCATAAACGGGCAGATTTTGCCGACTTAGCACAAGGGCTACTGGACCTGATTTCTGTTGCAGGGCATATGCCCAAGCACTTGCTGTTTCATTGGCATCACTTGGCCGAATAACGGTTAGACCAGGAATTGTCCGCAGCGCAGCTAGATGCTCGACTGGCTCATGAGTTGGTCCATCTTCACCAACAGCAATGGAATCATGGGTAAACACATAAATCACAGGCAGCTTTTGCAGAGCGGCTAAACGAATTGCCGGCCGCAAATAATCACTGAATACGAAGAAGGTGCTGACAAATGGTTTAATCCCGCCATGCAGCGCAAGACCATTGCCTGCTGCACCCATCGCATGCTCGCGGACGCCGAAGTATACATTACGTCCCGAATAAGATTCAACGGCAAATGTTTGCTCCCCGTTGATATCCGTCATTGTTGAATGGGATAAATCGGCACTTCCCCCGAAAATCGCAGGAACTCTTTTCACGAAATGATTGATCGCCTCACCACTTGCCACACGAGTTGAAACAGCTTTCGACGTGTCAAAAGTAAGAATGTCTGCGGCATCAAACAAAACAGTACCATCGATCGCTTGCTCAAACTCTTCAGCCAGTTGGGGGAAATTCTTTTTATAAGCATCGATTAGACGATTCCATTCTATTTCTTTTGCTTCTCCCTTGCTTTTAAGCTGATCAAAATGAGCTTTGACTTCGACAGGAACGGTAAACTCTTCTTCATGTTGCCAACCATACGCCATTTTTGTTGCTTTTGCTTCTTCTTTACCAAGCGGATTTCCGTGTGCTTTGTGAGTCCCAGCTACCTTAGGGCTTCCGTAACCAATAATCGTTCTTATCTCAATAATCGTTGGCTGTGATTGATTCTGCTTGGCTGCTTCGATCGCTTTAGAAATTTGCTCGATATCGTTGCCATCCTCAACCCTTAAATATTGCCAATGAGCTGACTCAGCACGTTTTTGCATGTTTTCTCCAAAGGAAAGGTTCAGATCTCCATCCAGCGAGATGTCATTGGAGTCATACAAGACGATTAATTTGTCCAGCTTCATATGTCCAGCCATGGACATCGCCTCATAAGAAATCCCTTCCATTAAGCATCCGTCACCAACAAGTGCATACGTATAATGGTCCATAACTGGATAGCCTTCTCGATTGAACTTTGCAGCCAAATGCACTTCGGCCATGGCCATACCAACCGCCATTGCTACACCTTGCCCTAAAGGTCCTGTAGTTGCATCGACACCATCCGTATGTCCAAATTCAGGGTGTCCAGGTGTCAAGCTATTCAGCTTGCGAAATTCTTTTAGATCTTGAATCGCTACTTTAAAGCCTGACAAATGCAGAAGGCTATAAAGTAAGGCGGAACCATGTCCTGCTGAAAGCACAAATCGATCACGGTTAAACCATTTTGCATGGCCTGGATTGTGATTTAAATGTTTAGACCAGAGAGTATACGCCATTGGGGCAGCGCCCATGGGTAAGCCTGGATGGCCAGAATTCGCACTATTAATGGCATCAATAGATAAGGTGCGAATGGTATCAATAGCTAGTTGTTCAATCGTTTGTGTGATAGGCATATTGTTCTCCTTTTATCGTTTCTATTTTTTGATCTGTGTTGGAATTAGTGCACCAATGATAGCCGTCTCTGGCTAACAGCTGGTCTGCTTCATCCGGTCCAAAAGAACCTGCTGAATAGGGATGAAGCGGAACGAGATTCTCTTCAAATGCATTCAAGATGGGTTGAACCCACTTCCAAGACAATTCTACTTCATCCCAATGAGCAAAGAAGGTTGGATCTCCACGCAGAGCGTCGTAAATCAAGTTTTCATAAGCTTCTGGCACATCCTTGCGGCTCGTGTGAAAGTCAATTAGAATCGGCTTAAACTCACCTTCATGCTGGGGATCCTTGGTATTTAATTGCAAGGTAATGCCTTCATTTGGATTGATTTCAAATATTAAAAGATTGGGATTTGTTTTCTCCTCGTATGTAGAAGAGTGCTGCTTTAAAGGTTCTTTGAACTCAATAACAATTCGCGTTGATTTCTCCTGCGTTCTTTTGCCAGTTCGAATATAGAAGGGAACCTCCCTCCAAAAAACGTCATCGATCTCCAATCTGGCAGCTATAAAGGTATCATTCATGGAGTCTTGGCCAATACCAGGTTCGTCTTTATATCCGACTACGGCTTTGCCTTGGATTGTACCAGCTGTATATTGCCCGCGAACCACATTCATAGCAACATCCTCTTTTTGCAGCGGCTCTAAAGCTTCCATAATCCGTTTCTTTTTTAAACGGACTTCTTCAGAAGTGCTGCCCTTCGGCAGGTGAATGGATAACATCATAAGTAATTGCAGCATATGATTCTGGAACATATCACGAATGGCGCCAACGTGATCGTAGTAACCAGCTCTTTCTTCAACACCGACTGTTTCAATAGCTGTGATTTGCACATTGGCAATGTAATGATTGGTCCATAATGCCTGTAGAACAGGATTGGCTTGCTGTAGTACCTCAAGCTTCTGCACCATTGGCTTTCCTAAGTAATGATCGATGCGGAATATTTCATGCTCCGCAAAGGATATGCTCAGCTTCTGATTTAACTCCCTAGCCGATTGCAAATCATGGCCAAATGGCTTTTCGATTATCAGGCGTTTCCAGCCTTTTGTAGATCCAAGTCCACTCTCTTTGATGCTAGTAGCAATAATGTCAAAAAACTCAGGACCAACTGATAAATAGAACAGACGATTCTGTGGAATATTCAGTTCAGCTTCGCGTTGTTCTACCAACTGCAGCAGCTTTTGATAATCCTCTTTATGTCCAACGTCCAAAACGCTGTAACGAAATGCTTCTAAGAAAGCTTTCACTGATCCTGGATCGTCCACTGCTCTTCTGGAAAAGCTACGAAGAGATTGCTCCACATTTTTCTGAAATACTTCATTTGAAAGCTCTCTTCTGCCAAGTCCTATTACAGAGAAGGAAGCAGGTAGCTTTTGATCAATAAACAAATTATATAAGGCAGGGTAAATTTTTCTTTTGGCTAAATCCCCTGTCGCTCCGAACAAGACAAACGTGGTTGCCTCCATTTTTCTTTCTCCTTCCAGATGAGCTCTCTTTGTTGTCCGCATTGACGGCAGCGACTGCTGCATTAGCAATTTGACTGCTTGTCAATCCGTCTGCTCTGGTTTCTTTTTCATATTTTGATTATAATACGATTATCATCTATACAAGTAATCAATATATTTCACAGGAGCTATAGACCCCATCTATGAACAATAACTATGAATTATACAAAGTTTTTTACTGGGCTGCGAAAACAGGCAGCTTGACACAAGCAGCCAAGGCCTTGTATCTCACCCAACCAAGTGTTAGCCACGCGATCAAACAGCTCGAATCAAGCTTTGGCATTACTTTGTTTTATCGGAATTCCAAAGGTGTTGCGGTGACGCAAGAAGGTGCCATCCTCTACTCCTATATTGAACAGTCTCAGATTTTAATCTCGCGTGCCGAAGAAAAAATGGCTGCACTTAAAAATTTGGACAGCGGCGAGCTGCGGCTCGGGGGAAGTGATTCATTGTTTAAGCATTATTTGCTTCCTTACTTGGAAGACTTTCATCAGAAGCATCCCAGCATCCGACTTCAACTTAATCATGGAACTACGCCTGAGATTATTGCTTTCTTAAAAGAAGGCAGAATCGATATGGGTGTCGTGCGTATGCCAATCGTCGATCCCCAGCTCGAAGTGAGAGAGAGTATCCAGCTATCGGATTGTTTTGTAGCAGGGGCCCGTTATGCCGACCTTAAGGATGTAGTCTTATCACTGGATATGCTGCTCCAGTACCCCGTCATTCTATTCTCGCGCAATAGCCGGGCGCGAATGGCCATTACGGAATTATTCCAAAGCTACGGCTACAAACTCAAACCTGAAATCGAAGTCGGAAGTGTGGATCTGCTCATCGAGTTTGCGCTGAAAGGACTTGGAATCTCTTACGTAACCAGAGAATTTGTTTCCAAGGAGCTGGAAGAGGGCTCTCTCTTCGAGATCCAATTAGATGTACGGCTGCCGCCTTCTCATGTAGGAATTATGACTATGCGCAACATGCCGCTATCCAGCTCAGCAAGCAGGTTTATTGAGCTGGTTCGTTAGAGCTCACTCTGTAGCTGGAAAATGTACCGTTAAGTAACCGTTTAATCCATTTGCGATCATTTTAAAGGGAGTTTTTCCTTTAAAAAAACGGAGCTGCATTGGCAGACTCCGTTTAGGTTTCCTTTTTTCAATTCAACTCATTCAATCCCAAGCCATAATGTTTTTTCCGCAATTTGAATTTGCTCTCCGCTGCTGTTTTCCCCAAATTTCAATGATTGAAGCAGCACGTTCTTTTGAAGTAAATCTTCAAACTGAATGATTGTACTCCAAGTGTCTTCGTCTGTATGAATAACGAGGTCTACCCGCTTATCAATCGGAAGATCGTATTTCTTGCGAAGATCTTGAATCGCACGAATCAGCTCCCGGATCATCCCTTCTTTTTCGAGGTCAGGCGTAAGGCTCGTATTGAGTGAAACCGTCATATTATAGCCGGTAGCCGATGCGAAACCTGGCTTGGCTTGACGCTCTACCAACACTTCTTCCAAGGAAATGTTGATCGTCTCTCCGTTTTCAGGCTTGTAAGCAAAGTAACCCTTCTCGAGCATCAGCAGAATTTTCGCTTGCTCTAAGCCCTTCAAATAAGCTTGCATTCCAGAGATCAGCTTGCCGTATTTGGGTCCTGATAGCTTTAAATTCATTTTCAACGAGTAGTTAGTAAGCTCGTTATTCTGTGATTCGACGCGAATGGCTTTCACATTCATTTCATCTTGAATAATATCAACAAATGCAGCTGAACCCAGAGTCCCTTCCATAATGACGATCAGCTCCGATAGCGGCTGACGATTCTTAAGGCCTGTATCATTGCGAATGATCCTCGCGAGCTCAACAATTTGTTTAACTCTTCCCATATTTGCTTCTAAGGCCAAATCAATAACAGACGGATTGGAGTCGGGAAAATCAGTTAAATGAACGCTGCCTCCGACTGCTAAATTACTATAGATTTCTTCCGCTAGGAAAGGTGTAAAAGGAGCCATTAATCGGCTGAGCGTTAATAACACCTGACGCATCGTTCTATATGCAGCGCATTTATCCTCTGACAATCCTTTGCCCCAGAAACGCTCCCTTGAACGACGGATATACCAATTACTGAATTCGTCTACAATGCTTTCAATAGCTTGAGCTGCGTTCATGAAATCATAAGTTTCCAAGCCAGCTCGAACCTTATCTATCGTCTGGTTAAGTCGTGATATCATCCATTGATCGAGCATATTCGCAGACTCTTCATTAACATCTACCGCTGGATCGTATTGATCAATCTTAGCGTACATAACATAAAAAGCATGAGCATTTACTAGTGTATCGATAACTTTAGATTTAGCTTCTGCCACAATCGATCTTGAGAAACGCTTGCTAAGCCAAGGAGCACTGTCAGACAGCAAAGCCCAGCGAAAGGCATCCGCACCAAATTCATTGATTATTTCCCATGGATCCACAACGTTCCCTTTGCTCTTAGACATTTTCAGACCATTCTCGTCTAAAATATGTCCCGTCGCCATCACTGCTTTATAAGGAGCTTTCCCTGTAAAAAGGGTCGATACCGCTAACAAGCTATAGAACCAGCCACGAGTTTGATCAATTCCTTCACAAATGATATCTGCAGGATATTGCTCGTCAAATGCTGCTTGATTCTCAAACGGATAATGATGCTGCGCAAATGGCATAGAGCCACTATCAAACCAGACATCTATTACTTCTGAGGAACGTACCATTTCGCCTGAGCATGCTGAGCAATTAAGCCGGATTTCATCTATAAAAGGTTTATGCAGCTCCAAATTTTCAGATATTGGTTTTGTAGCGTTCTCCCGCAATTCCGCGATACTTCCTGGTGCGTGCTCATTGCCGCAGTCTTGGCAAACCCATACATTAAGCGGTGTTCCCCAATAGCGATTTCGGCTGATATTCCAATCCACTAGCTCATCGAGAAATTTACCAAAACGTCCATCTCTCACGTGATCTGGATACCATTTGACTGCTTTATTGTTTGCGATCATTTTATCTTTAATTGCTGTAGTTCGGATAAACCAGCTTTCCATGGCATAATAGAGCAGCGGCGTTTTACAGCGCCAGCAGAAAGGGTAGCTGTGCTCATAACGCTCTTTTGAGAATAATAGGCTGCGTTTTGATAAATCTTTAACGATATCCACATCACAATCCTTAACAAAACGACCAGCGAACTCAGTGACATCAGCGGTATAACAGCCATCCAGTCCAACCACATTCAGAATTTCAATACCCTGCTTTTGTGAAGCACGATAATCATCTTCCCCATGTGCTGGAGCAATGTGGACAATTCCCGTCCCGCTCGTATCACTCACAAAATCTGCTGCAATTACAACATATCTAAGTTTATCGGTCGCATAAGGATAAGGGGCTTCATAAGAAACACCTACAAATTCATCCCCTTTATGCTCAGATAGCAGCTCGTAAGGCTCTTGGATAATTTTAGCTAACAGATTTTTGGCTAGGATATAGACCTCATTATTCTGCTTTACCTTAACGTAATCCAGCTCGGGATTTACGGCCAAGGCTACATTTGCCGGTAAAGTCCAAGGCGTTGTCGTCCACGCTAGGAAACTCTCCCCTTCGCTGCTTTTAAATTTCACGGTTGCACTAAGATCCTTCACATCTTCGTAACCCTGTGCTAGTTCATGTGAGCTGAGAGTTGTTTGGCAGCTTGGGCAATAAGGACTTACGCGATGGCCTTTATAGAGATGGCCTTCCTTGTGGACTTTGGATAGAATATGCCAAACACTCTCGATATAATCATTAGACAAGGTAATGTAAGGATCATTCATATCGGTCCAGTAGCCGATTGACTCGGTTAATTCACGCCATTGCTTCTCATATCGGAACACACTGGCTTTGCATTTATCGATGAATTTCTCAACACCGTAAGCTTCGATTGCTTGTTTGCCTGAGATACCCAGCTCCTTCTCCACCCCAAGCTCTACAGGTAATCCATGCGTATCCCAACCAGCTTTGCGTAATACTTGATGCCCTGTCATTGTCTTATACCGACAGATAAAATCCTTAATAACCCGACCAAGAACATGGCCAATATGCGGTGCGCCATTAGCGGTTGGCGGGCCTTCATAGAATACAAAACGCGGACTGCCAGCTCGTTGATTAACTGACTTAGCAAAGGTCTGATCCTTACTCCACTGCTCATAAATCCTCTTCTCACGATCTGCAGCTTTTTCCTTAACATCAACTGGACGCATATAACCCACTCCTTAATCATAGTTGAAAACACAAAAAATCCCGCCCCTGAAAGGGACGAGATTGAACTCGCGATACCACCCTAATTCCATAAAAGCATTATCTGCTCCTATAGCACCTCAACTGCGTACTAACATACGCGGCCCTTGTAACGGCGGGATCCCGGTAAAGCTTACTCAAGCTTCAGCTTTACTTCTCGGAGCGGATTTTCAGCTAGAACATGAACATTGGCTTTCAGCCATACGCCAACTCTCTGGGGAACAAGATCATAGCTTACTCTTTCTCGTTAACGAATTTCTTTTATAAAAGTTAATCTATTCTTACACTAAATTTAATTGTTGTCAATTCATTTAATTACTCCATGCTCAAAAGGACGTGTTGATTTGATTGCTTTAAAACCAAATTCACGATAAATTCCATCCATCGCATAAAGTGGTTTATGGGCATTCCCCGGTTGTTCATAATAAGAGAGATCAAATTCTGGCGCTTTATCCTTCAGAATCATGCGAAGCATTTCGAGTGTAGAAATACTGCAGTTGGAATCCGGCCCCACTAAATTACAAGTACGAACCTCTAGCTTAATCGGTGCCTCGACAGTTCGAATAATGGCCGTCACAACATCGCTTGCGTAAACCTGACCCAATTGGACGAATGGGACGTCCAGGTTATCCGTGGAATTTATTACATCGGGAATCCAGCTAGAATCAGGCAAGACAGCACCAAAACGCAGATTTATGAAGTCCGTATCTGACTGGATAATCTCACTCAATCAATTCCTCAAATTTATCAGCCAGAAAGATGCGATAGATTCGCACTATAATTATTTTCACAACCATATAAGCTGGAATCGCTAGAATAACACCAAGTATTCCGACGATATCCCCTGCCACTAATAGCAGAATAATCGTAGTCAATGGGTGAATATCCAGACGTTTTCCATAAATATGCGGTGATAGAAAGCTGCTTTCGATTTGTTGAGCAATTACCGTAACAATCACTACCCATATTATCATCGACGGCGCATCAATAAAAGCAACAATTAGACAAGGTATAGCACCCAAAAACTGTCCAATATAGGGAATGATATTCAGCACCGTAGCGATAACTGCCAACAATAACGCGTAAGGCAGCCCGATGATCATAAATCCAATATATAGTAAAACACCTAACAGACAAGTAATAATAACACGGCCTACAATAAAGCCGCTTAAGGCATCATCAATTTCTAGAATAACCTCCCTGCCATCCTTGCGGAACCGTCTTGGGATAATGTGAAGAATCGAACTGGGAATATGCTCGCTTTCTTTTAACATGTAATACAGAATAATAGGCGCTGTCGCAATAACAATCACGAAGCTAGTGATAATTGCAAAAATATTCGAAATATAATTCGAAGCAATCGTAATAGCTGTATTCAAATACTCGGATAACTTCGTTGACAGATCGGAATCATCCCCAACGAACATCGCTACCAAACGATTCTCTTGAATTTTATTGATCTGTGCCTGAAAGCCTTTAATCAGTTCCGGAGCACTCTTGATAAAATTCTCAATCTGGGTTTGCAGCAAAGGCCATATAATAATAAAAAATACGACGGCAGCAGCAGCCAGAACACAATAAATCAAAATGATCGAGATGGTTTTATTAATTTTTATTTTCTCAAAGTAAGTCACCAACGGACGTAATAAATAGTAGAAGAAGCCTGCTAGCATAAAGGGCAGAATGAGAATATTAAAGATCATCGCTAAAGGCCTAAAAATAAAGCTAATTTTCGCAGTCATGTAAACAATCGCCAATAAAATTAAAAGCGAGCATATCACTAGAAAAAACCGAAAAAACTTACTGTTTAGCAGCATTCACTTGTCACTCCTTTTGTTAAAGTTTCCTACTAATAATCCTACACTAATTGCCCAGCTCTTAAAAGCACTTTAAACCGACAAAAAAAGCAGCCCGCTAGATCGGTTATATCTATTTATATAAGTAAAAAGAGTAACCAATGGGGCTACTCTTTAGATGCTTCATCTAGTCTATGTTATTACCGTTGTTAAGATTTAATTGCCACGAAACACCGAACTTATCCTGCAGCCAACCAAATCTTTTGCTAAACGGATAACTGTCTAATGCCATTAGCACTTTTCCATCCTCAGACAGCTGTGCAAAAACGCGGTCGATCTCAGCTTCAGTATCGCAAGTTACATACAAGGATATGGCTGGTGTAAAAGTAAACCCATGTTTAACGCTGCTATCGATGCACATGAATACTTGTCCATGCAATGAGAATGTGGCTTGCAGTACACTGCCTTCAGCCCCCGCTTGATTCGCTCCATAACGCTGAATACTAATTATTTCGGATTGATCAAATATAGAGGTGTAAAGCTTCATCGCCTCTTCTGCCTTACCCTCGAACATTAAAAACGTCGTAATTTTCGAATTTGAATTTTCCATTTAAAATCAACTCCTTTTTATAATCCTTATTCTTGCCTATAATAGCTATAATTGTTAACTCCACTTTTTTTGGAATCATACATAGCTGAATCCGCTCGATTTAACAATTCTTCTGCTTCAATGCCATCTTCTGGATAAATACTAATTCCAATGCTTGCAGTTACTTGCAGCTGCTTGTCCTCAATCGAAATCGAAGCGCAAACATTCTGCAGAATCAGCTCAGTTATGCGGCTAATTTCTGTTTTACCCTTGAGGTTCATCAGAATAATTACAAATTCATCTCCAGCTAAGCGCATAACCGTATCGGACTCACGCACACTTGAGGTTAAGCGTTGCGCTACTTCTTTCAGCAATTCATCTCCTGTTTTATGGCCGTAATTATCATTCACCTCTTTAAAGCTATCGAGATCAATGAACAATAAAGCCAGTTGCTGTTGATTTCTTGCGGAAATACTCATGTCGTGAGCCAATCTCTCATAAAAGCTATTGCGATTAAGCAGCCCAGTCAAGCTATCATATTGAGCCATATAATCGAGCTTTTCTTCACTTATTTTGCGCTCGGTAATGTCTCTTGTAATGAAAGCTACAGCAATCATTTGCTGCTTTGCATTGCGAACTGGATATAGATTATTCGAAAACCAGACAAATTCTCCATTCAGTTCAACAGAAAATTCATCAGACATTTTGTTTCCGTCTTGGATTACGTTATGAACATTCTTAAATAGAACGCTATACAGCTCTGATTTAATCCACTCGTCGTGCGTTTTGCCTATCAACTGCCCAGCATCAATTCCATATTTAAGTGAACCGTTGAAATAAATACATTTGCCTTCTAAATCAAACATTACGATTAATTCATCCGTGCTCTCCACAAGCAACTTCAGCCTAACTTCACTTTCCTCTAGATCATCCTCAGCTTGTTGGCGTTTCTTAATTTGGAACCGTAAATTTCTATTCATTCTAGAGATATAGACTGTAATAATCATGAGCGGCAACAGAATACAAGCCAATATGATCAGAACATTCTTCACCCAATGAGGCAGCTTATACGTATCCTCTTTCTCAAAAAGGAAAGCATCCATCGGGAATTCCGCCTTAGAAATCATCCCCATATCCTTAAAAGTAGCCACCATATGCTCCCAACGATCTCGGTTAGAATAACCAGGCTCAATCAATTCGGGCTGTAAAAGGATTTGCATTTTTCTTGCTTCATCCTGAAGCTCTTCCTTTGAATGCAGCTTGCTATATTTACTAATAATCAAGTCTATGATCTCATCCGTATGTTCCATCGCATATTTCCAACCACGCATGCTGGCATCTCTAAAAGCTTGGACTCGTTTGGGATCCTTCTTAATTTGTGCTTCGGTAGTAAACAATACATCGCCATAGAAATCAATCCCGTTCGCCCTTGGCTGAAAAACATGAACAGCTATCCCCTGATGGTTAAGCACATACAATTCATCTGTCGTATAAACCGAGACCGCATCCACACGTCGTTCAATAAAATCCTTTAAATTGTAGGAATGAGGCACAACTTCCATTTGATCTTTAGTAATGCCTTCCATATTTAAATAGGCATAAATTTCAGCAGATTGGGTCTCCAGCATAATTTTTTTGCCTTTGAGATCATGCAAGTTAGATATTCCTTCGTCCTCATGTGCAATTAACACAAGCGGTGAATGTTGAAAAACGACACCAAGCACAACTACAGGATCTCCCTGTGAACGTCTTTGCACCAATTCTGCGGACGCTGAGCCAAATTCAGCTTCACCATGGATAACTTGATCTATAGGATCCTTTGATATATCGACCTCTTTCAAGTTTACATCAAAACCAGCTTCTTTATAGTAGCCTTTTTCCAGTGCAGCATAGTAGCCGGCGAATTGGAATTGATGCTTCCATTTAAGCTGTAAGGTCACTTTTTCAGTTGCGGCTTGTACCGACATCATAGGAAGTAGTAGAGCCAATATAGTAAATGCCAGTATGAAGCGCAGCCATTTTTGCAAGTTCGATCACTCCTGTTCAAACTCATTTTACCATATTTATATGATAATTAAATCAATTTTACATATCACTCAAGCTTATACCATAAACATTAAATAGTTAGGAAATCTTTGTCATCTTACACATTCGGAAGGAGATAAACTAATTAAAATTCCTGAGAATTCCCATAAAAATAATACTCAAATACCACAGCCAATAAGAAATGATGGAGCTGGAGGAATCGATCTTGGCCCACGTGATGTGATGCGAGATCTTGAAAATCCTAATATGTTCGTCCCTCCAGCTACCGACAATGGCTTGCTTCCTAATCTCAAACTCTCTTTCTCTGATACACACATGCAGTTGAATCAGGGTGGCTGGTCTCGTGAAATTACAGCCAGGGATCTCCCTATCGCCACAACACTCGCTGGAGTTAATATGAGTTTAACACCAGGAGGTGTTCGCGAGTTACATTGGCATCAACAAGCAGAGTGGGCTTATATGCTGTTAGGCCGGGCAAGAATTACAGCCATGGATCCAGAGGGACGAAATTTCATTGCAGATTTAGGTCCAGGCGACTTGTGGTACTTCCCGGCAGGCTTGCCACATTCCATTCAGGGTTTAGCGGAAGGCTGTGAATTCCTGCTTGTTTTTGATGATGGCAGCTTCTCAGATCTGAATACCTTGTCCATCTCAGATTGGTTTGCCCATACTCCAAAAGAAGTACTTTCAGCTAATTTTGGAGTTTCAGAGCTTGCCTTTAACTCTATTTCATCCGATCAAGTCTATATATTTCAAGATGCTGTTCCGGGTTCGTTGGAAAGCCAGAGAGTACAATCACCTTACGGGACAATTCCGCTAAGCTTTAAGCATCAATTATTGGCACAAACTCCATTAAAAACGCCTGGTGGGAGTGTACGGATAGTAGATTCATCGAACTTTCCAATATCCAAAACGATTGCTGCGGCATTGGTCGAAGTCGAGCCAGGTGCTATGAGAGAGCTTCATTGGCACCCTAATAACGACGAATGGCAGTATTATCTCACAGGCCAAGGAAGAATGACTGTATTTGCTGGCAATGGCATAGCTCGAACATTCAATTATAGAGCTGGAGATGTGGGTTATGTACCTTTTGCAAATGGCCATTACATCCAGAATACAGGCAGCGAAACATTATGGTTCTTAGAAATGTTCAAAAGTGATCGCTTCGTCGATATCTCATTAAACCAATGGATGGCACTTTCACCTCGACAGCTCGTTCAAGATAACTTGCACGTTGGAGCTGATTTATTAGATGCTTTACGCAAAGAAAAATGGCCTGTAGTCAAATACCCACAGACCAAGACCAATTTATAATCTCAATAATTCGCACTTGTATATAGGTAAACGCATATATTATTTTATTAGAACCATAAACATATGCGTTTAGAAAGGTAGGAATATTCAAAAATGACTTCATACATGGATTATACGTCCCCTTCTGTTCAGTTCACTTATGATTTGAGCAATAACACCACTTTCAAAAAAGACGCCAATAATTACATCAATACGCTTTCTATAATGCAGCTAAATACCTTGGAGAATACATCTTTGCTGGATATCTACTTTAGTACAGCTAATGTTGTTGAACCCCATTATCATCAAAATGCAGCTGAGTTGGTTTACTGTATCTCCGGTTCGGCAGTGGTTTCAATTATTAATCCATTCACCAATTGCCTGCTTCATTTCCCCATAACTCCTGGTCAGGTCGCGAATGTACCTCAGGGCTGGTGGCATTATGAGATCGCAACAATAGACAACACCCATCTGCTCGCGATCTTTGATGCCCCTGTTCCCGATACTATTTTTGGTTCAGATATCTTAAGATTAACGCCTGCAAACGTGCTTGCCCACACCTACTGTCTTAATCAAGCTAAGGTAAAAGACACACTAGCTCCCCTTCAAAACACCGTAGTAATTGGTCCACCTGCTGATTGCCAAAAACAAGAGGTGGCTGGAGCAATGAAGGGCATGCCACAACAAAAGCAGCCTTATATTAATTCAATTCCTGCCAATCAGAGTTATTTTAATCAAACCTATGGTCAGCCTTTACAGCCTCAGCCACCGCAAACTCAGTACCCTTACCAACAGCAGCCCTATATCCACTATTGACTTATATTTTTATAAAAAAAGCGATCTCCTCCCGGAAAAACTCCGAGATGGGACCGCCTATTTTTATGAAATTAGCTAGGATTATAGCTCTCTAAGCTACGCCCACCGCAAAGCTCTAACCGTTACTTCCGAGATTGATATGGGCTCGTTTACTTTCTGAATTTCTTCACTAGCTCACGAAGCTCATTTTCTGGCTTGGATAAGCCTTCTCAGCTGGAGAACAGACAAGTGTGAAATATTTAAGCAATCCATGACGCTCAAGTCTCTACACTGTTCTTGCATTTTGATTGGCTATTATTTTGTGAGTTGTAATTAAGATTGTCACCATTTGTAACTTTGTTTATCACTGATTTGGAATGTAGATTTGTCACAACTCAGTCAGTCGACATGGACTGAAAAGCCTAAGATTATAAGGGATTTATTTCTATATAATATTTTTTTCTACCAATTACAATATCTTCGATTCAAATACATACCAATTTTGACTCGAAAAATACTGTAATGATTAGTGTCACAAATCGTTGTAGTTTGTTTGTCCATCTACAATCCTTTAATTGCTTGGTTTAATAGTATAAGTAGTCTTAATTATTTCACGAACCCCTCGGATCGCAGTTGTACCTGAACATCAGCTTCAAATTTCAGTTGTGGATATAAAGCTTGCCACGCCTCCCAATCACCTTTTGGATTCCAGTGGTAGGAGAGATAGTGAAGACCGAATCCAAGTGGATCCAGACCTGCACTTTGTATTTTCTCAAGTAGCCTCACCACTTTAAGTTTTATTTCCCGTTCTTCTACTAACTCGTAGACAGACGTATCAACAACTTCTTCGTTTCCACTCTCCGCAACGATGCCGCTTAGGCGAACATCGTACTTTATTTTAGGCGGCTTTGGATCTTCCTTCAGAATATACCTTACCTTCGCATCGCGAATCATTGTGACCATAAGGTCATTCTCGTCCTTCCCATTAAGCTCGTAATAGAACCGTTTCGGCTTTTGTGTGATTAACCTAAAGAGGCTCGTTTCCTCCGGTTCCAGTTCGCTCCTCATCCCCTTCTTATCAAATAGAGCAAGCCGTTCTGTAGTAATATTGTCTCCTTTGAGCTCCAGGATTGGCAGATAAGGATCAGCGCCCAGTTCATAGAAACGTGCGTAAAACTTCGACATCGGTACAGCCTCAAGATGCGTCGATTCCTGGTGCAGATCAGAAAACATATCATCAATATACATACTGGAAGGTTACCCTGATTTTGTCTTTAACTTCAGCAGTGCGTTGGCATTAGGGCGGGCAACCACCATCCAGGCGATGAACTGCAAACCAGGCTTACGTACGGCGTAGTCCAGCAATAAATCCGCATTTTCCCTCGCTAAATCCTCCCCCATGACGACTATTTTTGTGTGAGTGAAGTCAAGAAGTTTTTCACTCTTGGCTTGAAGAGCCTCTACGGCATATGTGATAGAGTTTGCTTCTTGGTCAAGTATGAAAAATTGGCCATTCCCACTGTTTTCTCCCCCTTTCGGCACAATGACCTCTAACGACACGCGAAAACGCGCTTTTTTACCTACATCGACACCTATTCCTACAACTACACTTCGCTTGTCGATATCTACACCACTGCAACCAGATAAGGAAAACAAACTACCCACTACTACGATAACTAGAAGCACCATCGGCAACCTACACATGGGCATTACTCTTTTTCCGAGCTAAGTAAATGAGAAGGACAATCAAACACATATTCCCGATTATGCGACTGATTACAAAATATCGACCTATTCGAATAAATAGGTTTATATCCACCACATATACAAATCCAAACGGCACAGCAGCGAAAACAGCCAGTAACAGCCATTCCACTTTTCTCGACCTGTTTATTAAGAAGGATTTTGCGTAATGGAACGCGATATGCCAACTACTGATTACGCCGAAAAACGTATATAACGCGAATATTAACATATACACATAGACCAATCTTTCGACCACAAACCACTTCATCCGGACCGAATCCTCTACCGAGAACCAAATGTAGTTCAAATGCTGCAATGCCTCCATGCCAAAAAAACCGATGGGTACGAAATAAGCCACCAAGAGCAAAAGTACGCCCGAACCTGTGGTAATGAGTAAAATACGTGAGTAGCTGGTTTGGCCGGTAGACGTTTTCCAATTGATGATTTTCTGATACCATATAAGAGAGGTAGCTCCCGAGAAGAGAAAAGCCGCTGCCGCACCCCCTCCCCAAGTCGGCATCGTCCGTACATAGGTAGCGGAATGACGTATTGCATCCCACGACATTTGGGGATCAACAATCGTTTGTCCGGCCTATTGCTTTTCCCGCGATGATTATCGGTTATTCCGGTGTGACCGGATGCTTTCAGTCGTTTATGAGACTGAACCTGCCGTATTGAAGCCGCTGGATCTTCGCCATGTTCATCTCGGAAACTGGGAATCATTTGTCAAAATGAAACAGGAGCTGATCCGTTTAGAGGTCGAGCTATCTATAGAGGGTGTTCAGCGTTGCGAGACAGAATTAGGTCGACGCATCAAGCTTCATATACGCAAAGATGGCACTGGTTGGCTTGACCACTTTACAGTGAAAAGTGACATCCCATTTCTTGCTAAAATTTTCATCGGCTTAGGAACAGAAGCAATCGTTTAATGAAATCCACCAGAGTTGGTGGATTTCATTAAACGATTGCTTTCCCAAATCATGGCGAAATTTGTTTGACTTCTACCAGCCGCTATTTCCAGCCAATTTTGTTATTTTGAACAGATCTGCTAATGTATTGAGTCCACCTTCTTTCGCTCCAGATACTTTAACCTTACTGAAATCGGCTGAGCCCTGTGCATTGGCCGAAACCTGAACTCCGTAAGCTCCCGTTTTCTCAATGGTCACATTATTAAAGCTGCCCTTCGTCCAGATATCCTGTCCATAAATGGATATACCGTTAAATGTACTGTCATTTATGAGGATATCTGTAAAGATGACAGGCTCACTAATAGGGGCTTTCGGCAAATTAACCCATACAGCTCCAACTATGATCCCATTGTTTCCGACTGAACCTGTTCGAACCAAAGTATTGCGCTGTAGAGTTGTTACACCGCCAAAAGGCATTGAATTATAATCGGTATTAATGTTAATCCCCGCTCCTACATTTACCGTATCGTAGGCGAGGTTGTCTTCCGCTTTGTTGTCTATCCCACCATAAATCCCAATATTGTTGGCAAGCATAGGCAGCTGCAAAGTGTTGAACCGGAAATTATTATTCTCAGTTGGAGTAACTTCTGACCACATCGCTAAGTTATCATCACCGGTGTTCCTTACATTGCTTTGTTCGAATATAGTATTCTTCGTTCCCTTATGCAAATTGACCCCATCCGCAAAGGTATCTCTTACTCTAACTCCGCCGATGTATAGGCCATCCGTTGGCGAATCTATCCAAAGACCAACTTTAACATGCTCCATCCAGACATTCTGCACGATAGATCCAGTACCAAAATCACCCTCGATTCCAGCATCAAAAGCCCCATCATTTCTGTAGCTCACATCACCTAATATGGCAAAATCAAACATGCCAATATGATCGCCCTTACCAATAAACCCACCTTTGCCATTCCAGCCATTGATCGATGAATACCAAGGTCCGGCACCACGAATCGTTAAATTGCTGACATTTATCCGGTCGTTTATCAAGAATTGACCCTCCGGAATCCATAAGCCTTTGCCTGCTGCAGTCGCATCTTTAATGGCATCCCTAATTGTCTTCGTATTATCGGTAGTTCCATTGCCTACTGCATTATAAGGTGCATCTGCTATCGATATATAATTATCAGGCATCGCATAGGGAGCATCTACTTGCTCTAAATCAATAAAATCGATAATGTAGTATTCCGCTGTATCCGTTTTATCTTTCTGCAGCTTAACTGTTGCACCAGCAGGTACATTAATTAAAGTATGCGTTTCATCGAAGAAATGATGTCCAGTCTCCGGTTTCTGCACATTATTGTAAGGATAGTCACCATAAACCCAAGCATATTTGGAGCTTAGATTAACGCTTTGTTTTACACCATTCACGTAAATACTAAGTGGAGCCGTTATTCCTTCAGCTCCGCTGGCAGCATCGGGCATAGAATAACGGATTACCATAGAATTAGCGGCAGTCTTATTAGTGAATTGTACAAATTGTCCGGTAGCGGCTAATTTTACTGCCTGTCTGCCAGAAGCTTCGGAAGCAAGGGTAAGATACGTTCGATCTTTAGCCAAGATGGTTGCCCCACCTCCAATAACACCCTTCTCAGCTTCATATTCGATATAAGGAAGATTAGCTCCACGAGCTGATCCAACTGAGCTATTCGCCACACTTATAGAATCGATTTGAATAGCCCCACTATCCCCTTGGTCATATTGGTAACTAACCGTATTATAGCCATTTCGCAATGTTAGCGTTTCAACTTTTGCAACCCAAGTGCTGGAGTTTTTTGTAGCTTCCAGCGAGGTTTGCAATTGTTTTAAACCATTCACATAAATACTCAGAGATTTTGTTGCTCCTGTGTCATTGGAATATTTCAGGGAAACGAGATACTTATCTGCAGCTGGGGAGTGAACGGCAAAGATCGCTCTAGCTCCGTCAGCTGTAAATGAATTTAAATAGCCTGTTGCGGAGAACCCCTTTAAACTGCTCGCAGCTTGAACACCGCCTGAAAAGAAAGCTGCTTCCGCTTCATATACAGCAGTTGTTTTGTTCGGAATGGCTAGTTTTGTTGGTTTA
The DNA here is from genome assembly GCF_009728935.1 of Paenibacillus psychroresistens. Classification (GTDB taxonomy): domain Bacteria; phylum Bacillota; class Bacilli; order Paenibacillales; family NBRC-103111; genus Paenibacillus_AC; species Paenibacillus_AC psychroresistens. The sequence goes on from NZ_CP034235.1 coordinate 4,722,569, forward strand.
GGCGTTGTTTTGGGAGTAACCTGAGGCAATAATCCGATATTGAGATTATCCAAGTTGATATTGCCAGAATCTGCAGCATCATATTTATAAGTAATCGTATTATCGCCAGCATTTAATGCCAACGTTTCGAGCACAAGCCCCCAAGTTTCCCAATCTTGCATGCTTTCAAAAGAAAGCGGCTTAATCAGCTTCTCGTTCACATATAAGCTGAGTGTTTGCACTGTACCCAAAGCGCTTGTATATCTTAATGAAGCCGGATAATTCCCCGCAATCGGTACATTTACGGTAAATTGAATGGCGGCTTTAGCTTTATTAGCATCACTAAATCCACTAACAAATCCAGTCCCACTGAAACCAGTATGATCTGAAGTTACTTCAGATCCACCAGACAAGACCGCTGCTTCTGCTTCATAAGTCCCACCTAAGCGTGGAGGTGGAGTAGCTGTTGCTTTCGGCCCTCCTGCTGAACGGCTGACACTAATTTGATCTATATTGACATTGCCGGAATCGGATTCACCGAAGCGATAGCTGATTGCATTGCTTCCAGCAATTAAAGTAAAATTCTCGACTTTAGTGCCCCAGTCATCCCAGCTGCCGACCGTATCTAAGCTGATTTGCTCAATCAAAGCCTCATTGACATAAACACTTAACGTCTTCGCACTGCCTGTTCCATTTGCGTAACGCAGTATGACATCATAATCACCTGCTGCTTCGGCATCAACGGTGAATTGAGTAGCTGCGAATCCCTTGTTCCCATCCACATATCCGGCTACAAAAGCGGTCCCCGTAAAATCAATATGGTCAGTTGCTATCGCAGCACCACCAGAAATTGCAGCAAGCTCCGCTTCATAAATAACAGCACCATCTTGTACCGGAGCTGCTGCTGGTGTCGCCCTGACAACGGGAGATGGCGTTGCCGCAAGCGTAGGCATTACCGTAGGAGAATTCGTAGGTGTGGAGGAATCACAAGAAACTAATAAGATTTGGGCTAATACTAAACCTATAAACAGAGAACATAGCTTGATTTTTCTTGTATAACTTGCCTTCATAGTAGTACCCTCCTGAGAATGGTTAATTCTAACTGTTAAACCTTAGTAATTGAATCTGTATAAACATAAATTATATAAAAATCCAGATATTTCAACTATTAATTTGATGACTTAAACAGCAAAAATTATGACATCTTTTTAACGTTAGAAAACCGCCCCTAAAATCTCGGACGGTTTTCCAAATGTTATTTGATTACTTTTTAGCCCATTCATTCAATTGACGCTGCTTTTCGGCAATGATTCGATCAATACCTGCTAGCTTTAATTTCTCAAGATATTTAGGCAGGATAATATCTGGGTCTAGCTCTCCTGTATTCAAAGCAGGCCCAAATTCTTTATCAACATCGAGACATGCCGCTATTTCATTCTTCACCTTGTCATTATAGAAAACAAAGCCTAAAGCTGGCGATTTATCTGCTTGGTCATTGAATTGCTTGTATTTCTCCCAAATGTCGGGATCCTCATTGGACCAAATGTACGAATTCAATTGATTGCCAAACATCCATGAAGCGTTAATGTTATAGCCTACATTACTTGCATCCACTCCCGCTGGATATTGGATACGGTTATCCGCTGATTTGATATAATGTTTCCCTTCAATCCCCCAATTTAAGAGGTTTAACAAGTATTCATCAGTGTAGAGCAAATTTAGAAATTTCATTGCCTCTTCTGGCTTTTTGGAGGTGCGAGGAATCGAAAACATAGCACTTGTCGTATCCGCTGTAGTCGTAAACGGCTTAGTCAATTCCACGGCTGTCATAGGGACACCTGTATCACGAGATACTTGAACCTCAATGCCTGGCTTTAAAGATTCCGCATAGGCAAATGCCTTCCCTGCTTTCACAGCATAAAATTCGTTATCATTGGTTGTGGCCGCATCTCTGTTGATATAACCCGCTTGATTCCATTTGTGCATAAGCTCGGCATACTCCTTATATTGCGGAGTTTCATACATGTTAATAACCTTTAAATCTCTACTATTGCGATCTAGAACTCCGGGACCATCGCCGAGCATATCATATTTGCCATACTGCATTAGTAAAGTTAGGGGAGTTCTGTCCGATCTGGCTTGTAAGGGAATAATGCCCGGTTCGTTCAGCTTTATCGTCTGAAGAATAGGCGCCAAATCCTTCAATTCATGAATATTGGATAGATTAAATTGATATTTAGCAATCAGATCTTTGCGCATCACTATCCCTTTTGTAGCAGCAAATTCCTTATTAGTCACAACTCCATATATTTTCCCATCTAGTTTCCCCCCTTGGACAATGGCAGGATCCAATACTTTTGTAATATCCTGGCCATATTGCTCCAATAGGTCGTCTAACGGAATAATCTGCTCTTTAGCAACCTCTTGTCCAAGCTCCAACCAGCCTGCAGTAAACAATAAATCAAAAGGCTCATTAGAAGTAAACATTAAGCTGATTTTATCCCACCAAACCCCAAGATGCGTCGGGCGAATCTCTAAGGTAGCATTCATCTTTTTCAGCAGATATTGATTGATTTCGGCTTCAACTAATTCTAGATCCTTAGGCAATGCTGAAGAAGGAAACACCATGACCAGATGTGTCGGAGCTTGCTTAGGATCCGCCTTAACGGACAGATCCGTCTGCTTATTACAGGCAACAAGCATAGGAAGAATGAGAATGAATACAATAAATGTCTGATGCCATGCTTTAGTCACTCTGTACATTTGGGCCACTCCTTTCTTCGCTAAACACGCTTCATGCATGCAAGGACTTCCGATAATATTGCGGTGTCATCCCGTGAATTTTCTTGAATAAACGTGCAAAATAAGAAAAATTATCATAGCCCAAGCTATCCGCAATTTCACTGATCGTTTTATCCGTACATAACAGCATATCTGCCGCTTTAGCCATTCTTTCTTGCAGAATATAGTCCGATAAGGAAAGCCCTGTTTCCTTGCGAAACAATCTGGACAAGTAGGCAGGATTCAGATAAACAAGGGAGGCTAGCATTTCCCGAGTCATTTCTTGATAGAGATTCTCTTTAATATGCAGCTTTAGCTTTTGAATGATCGGATTTGTTGGACTCTTGAAAAAAAGCAATTGAACAACAATAGGGATAACCTGCTTTATCCAATTTTTGAGCTGATATAGAGAATCGGTTACATGGTTCGGCAATGGAAACTTATCGGCATCATGAAGCATTTTGACCGACACTCCTTTGCGATGCAAGACATAATAGACGACTTGGAGGAAGCTATGATAAAAGGTAATTAAGGTTTCAACAGTCACCTGTTCCTCATTCATCTCTTGAAAAACCAGCTCCAAGTTACGATATAGCTGGTCTACATCTCCACGCTCTAACCACTCAGCCCATTCATTAAACGAGTCAAGAATTACTCCTCTATCTTCTTTTAGCTGATCCTGTGTGAATATGACCCGATTGGATTGCGTGACGTTCCGATATTCCATATTCAATAGTCCATGGTAAGACTTCATAATATCGGTTACTGGTATCTTCTCGCCAACGTAACATGATATTTTGCTGTAGAAATATTGGTTGCAGGAGCTAATATAATGCTCACATAATGTTTTAATTTCAGCTGTTTCTACCATTTCATTGCCTAAATAGAGGATACACATCGTGTTGCCGTGATGATCCTTAAAAATACTGCCTGAAAGCTTTTCTAGAATTAACTCTTCCGCTGCCTTTTGTAGAGCAAACTCCATAATTTCTTCATCTCGCGAGTTAAAAGCTTTACTCCATTCCTCTAAGCTAATTAGAATAAGCTGTACCGATTGCACAGCCTCAAATGAATGCGATTCCAATGCATTACGAATTACATCCTGATTAGGTAGAATGCGTTGTCTCAACAAATCCTGCCAAAAGCGCTCAATGCGAATCGGCTTCTGGCTTTGCCAGAGCTGATAATATTTCTGAAAGCCTTCAGTTGCTTCATTCATTTCTCGCTTACTGTCTACACGTAATAAAGCCCCTTGAAGCACATGTTCAATTTCTGCATAGACAACAGGCTTTAATAAATAATCATAGCTTCCCAATTGAATGGCCTTTTTAATGAAGCTAAACTCAGCATGACAGGTGAAGAAAATCGTTTCCACTCCAGGCTTATTCTCCCTCACCCACTCCAGCAGCTCCAGTCCATTCCCTTCAGGCATTTCAATATCACAAATCATCACATCCATATCGTGGGCCAATAATAACTCTTTGGCTTGCAGTGAATGAAACGCTTCAAACACATCTGTTACTCCAAGCTTTTCCCAGTTGACTCCAGAAATAAGTCCTTTAACCGCATATATTTCATCATCCACAACCAGAACTTTATACATATACATAGCCTCCAAAAGTGATATTATAACCAATCATTTATACATTCCGTGGCAGGCGCAGGCTGACAATCGCACCTTTTGGGACCGTGTTCTCAAAGGTGAGGCTTACTTCTGATTTGTAATACAGCCTACAGCGGCGAAGCACATTGCTAAGGCCAATATGCCCTTCCTCGGATTGATAATATTGATTGGACTGCAGGACCTCTAATACTTCTGAGGCGATGCCTTTCCCATTATCCATAACACGAATCAGAATATATTCATCGGGCATAAGCGGATCCAGAGTCACATGGATAGAAACTTTAAACGGCTCCACATGCTTAATGGTAAAGCCATGAATCAATGCATTTTCCACAAGGGGTTGAACCGTCAATGGCGGGATACTGTAGTCCTCCAGTTCACTTGCTATGTTTACCTCATAAGCTAGATTATCTGGAAATCGCAAGGATTGAATGATTAGATAATTGCTAATGTGCTCTAATTCTTCGCTTAATTTAACGGTTAGCAGATGGGTCCTTGTTGTAAAACGAAAAAATTTAACCAGATGCAAAGCCATGGTCTGAATCAATTCAAAGTTCTTGATTTGTGCGAGATTGAACACTATATTCAAAGAATTCATAAAGAAATGCGGGTGAATTTGGGCCTGCAAATGCTTGAGCTCTGCTTTCTGAGTTTGGATGTGCTCTTCATAAACATCGATTTTCAAATGTTCAATTTCCTCTGCCATGTCATTAAAGGTTTCATTAATCAAGATAAACTCTGCTAAATTATGCTCCTCCAGCCTGACGGACAAATTTCCAGTTCTCACCTTGCGCATTCCCTGTATCAGGTTATGAATAGGCTTAACAATTGATCTTTGCAGGAAGACCAAATAGAGAATTAAGATAATGACAACTAGTAATGGAATTAGATAATTTAATTGTTTAAAAAAAGTTAGACCTTCAAGCAGGTCCTTCTCGGGAATCATCAACACCAAGCGAATATCCGCGAATTTAGATTGTTGATCAACGAGAAAATAAGGTTCTTTTAGCTTAATGATATTGTAGATTTTTTGCGGCTGATTCATATATTGAGACCAATTAATCAGCTTGGATTGATCCTCCAAATGTTCATTCGGAAGCTCCGTTACAGCTTCACCAGCATTGGAAACAAACATAGCCTGCACTCGATTATCCTCACTTAAATGCTGAAAAGGCAGTATAAGTCGACTAAGATCAATCCATGCGCCAATATATGATTTATAGTCCGTGTCAACAATTCGCACTAAACCATATTCCTGATCGAGCTTGACCAGAGTCCATTGATTGTTCTTCTGAACCATGCTGCGGTCCTTTAATATTTCTAATAGCTTCGCTTGAATGGCTTGTTTTTTGTCATAAGGGACAAGCTGCTGCGGAGCAATAAGCAGCTCATCATGCTTCGAGCTGTAAGCAAATAAAACGTCTGCTGCATTGTAATAAGTTGAGTTCAGATTTAGCTCATTAACCACATGAATTTTTTTATCGTAATACTCAAAGCTATTTTTATCGTATTCACTGAGTGAAATCAGATTGGTATCCTGTTTGGCTGTTTTATAGAGAAATTTATTGATTTCATCTAAAATACTATCTGTATTATTCATATACATGGTCAATAAATTCTTGTTGGATACCGCGAGCTGGGAATGGATTACCTTAGTCGCATATAAGCTATTCAACAGCAAAAGAATGGTCAAAGGAATAGTAACGAGACAAAAGCCAATAATTAGCCTGGAACGAATGGTAGCTTTTCTCATGGTGACTCCTTTTCCAATGCTGGAATGAAATGGTTTTAGCTCCAATTATACAGCAATGCCAATCTAGTAACTATTAAAATAATCACTAAAGATACTAAGATTGTGACCTCTATTAAGAAAAACAATCCAGCGCATACCACAATGATCTTCATCAAGGGTATGCGCTGATTTAGTTTACCTATTAAGCTTTATTATGAAGTTTACCAGTTGTTGCCTGTACCTGAAACTGTAAAGTTAGGTGAAGCATTGATGAATTTACCTGATGGTGCATTATTAACTGTATTACTGTTGAATACGGAAGTGCCACCTGCTGTGCTTCTAACAGAAACACCGTAGGTTCCAGGATTATTGATTGTATTGTTTGCATAAGTAACCGAAATGTTAGGTGCCGGTTCTTCAATAAAAATCCCTGCATAGGTGCTGTCATTAATCACATTACCTGATACCGTTACTGTAAGGTTATTAGCTAAGCCATTGTTATTTAACCAATAAGCCCAAATCGCGCCAATCTGATAGCCATAATCTCTGTGAGCAGAACCCGTTCTTAAAAGCATGTTGTTCTGAATAAGCAACGTACCTGTCATAGATGGAGGACTAAAGTTAGTTCCATAAGAGATACCTCCGCCCGAACGTACTGTATCCGTGACTAAGTTACTGATGACCTTATTGTTTGAACCACCGTAAATACCAATGCCATTGGCAAGCGTAGGAATTTGTACTGTATTGTAGCTGAACGTATTATTATTGTCTAAATGTCCATCCCATGACCACATGGCCATGCCATCGTCACCGGTGTTTCTGAATGAGTTATTAGTAGCTGTTGAATTAGAAGTACCTCTTGAGAAATTCAATCCATCTGCCCAAACGTCTCTAACTCTATTGGTCGTAACCGTACCATTGTTGGTATCGTCGGAGAACCAGATACCTACTTTTCCATGCTCGATCCAAAGGTTGGATATCGTTGAGTTTGTTGCTACACCATCAATACCAGCAACACCGAGCTGATCATCTCTGATGATATCATTTGCACTTATCTTCATTCCCGAAACCGTTGAATTCCCTTTCAGGACAAAACCAGCATAATCACCAGAAAGTGCTGAATACCAAATGCCGGCACCTTTTACAGATACGCCAAGCGGCAGGTAAATTCTTGTGCCTGATCCGTCATAGCCTGCACCTTTATGCCCTGTGTTAAAGTTAAAGGTTCCTGTTGGAATCCAAACGCCTACTTTAGTTCCACCAGAGCCTGTAACAGCCGTTATGGCACTGTTCATTGCTGCTGTATCATCTGCTCCATCATTGGCTACTGCACCATAGCTTGTAATTGAAACATAGTTTGCCGGCATTGTTAATGCAGCAGGAACAGCTTCTGTTTCGATTAAATCCAGCGTTACACTTGCTGTAGAGCTAAAGTTCAAATTAGTCGCATTTCTTTGGAATTTAATTACTGTTCCAATTGGATATTGCTGACCTAATAGTACGGAAACCTCATCAAACATATGAGCTGGCGTTGTAGAAGGTGTAGTCGGGTTGTTAGACCAACGAATTACACTCGAAATACTGCCCCATTCTCCATAATTCCAAGCATATTTTGAGGTTAAATTAACATCTTTAATGAACGTTCCGCCGACATATAAGCTGATAGCGGAATCAATTCCAGTACCCGCTGCGTTATCGGGGATAGAATATCTAAGCGTTATGCCTTGTGCGGCTTTAGCTAATGTAATTTGAGCATATTGTCCTGCAGCTGTAAGCTGTACGGCTTTTCTTCCGGATGATTCCGAAGCGAGGGTTCCTGCAGTTGTTGAAGGACCTACTAAAGCTCCTGTAAACGTTGCGCTCTCCACCTCATAAGTGTCATATGGCATAGTCGCTCCATAGGTTCCTGGAAGCGGTGTTGGTGTTGGCACTGGTGTTGGTGAAGGAGTTGGCGTTGGTGTAGCCTTGGCACCAACATCAATTTTATCCAGATTTACATTACCTGTGTCTGTCGTATCATATTTGTACATGATTGTATTGTTGCCGTTATTCAGAGCTACATAAGTTACAACAGTACCCCATGTATCCCAGTTCGCAAGATTAGCCAGGATGATCTGCGAAAGTTTCGTACCATTCACATATATGCTAAGCGTCTGGGCTGGTCCCGAAGCATTGGCATATCTAAGCGTAATCGGATAATTACCTGCGGAGGTAACGTTTACTGTGAAGGTTAAAGCTGCATTCCCTTTATTAACATCTGAAAAACCGCCTACAAAACCCGTTCCTGTATAGCCCGTATGATCCGTGGCAACCGCTGTTCCGCCTGCTCTTACAGCCGATTCCGCTTGATAAGTGCCGCCAGATGGAGGTGGAGGCGTCGGTGTTACGGTTGGTGTCGGAGTTGGCGTTGGTGTTGGCGTAGCAGTCGGTGTCGGTGTTGCTGTACCGCCTGAGGCCACATTGATTCTATCTACATTTACATTACCTGTATCCGTTGTATCATATTTAAGGCGAATCGTATTGCTTCCAGCTATAAGAGCCAACGCTTCTACCTTAGTCCCCCAAGTATCCCAATTGGCTAAATTTGCTAACGAGGTTTGGCGAATTTTAGTACCGTTCACATAGATACTTAACGTTTGAGCTTGACCTGATGAATTCGCATAGCGGATTGTGACATTATAGCTTCCTGCAGAGGCTGCATTTACAGTGAACTGTGCAGCAGCATTCCCCTTATTCACGTCTGTAAACCCACCTACAAAACCCGTTCCTGAATAGCCAGTGTGGTCTGAATAAACAGCAGTCCCACCGGATAATGCAGAGGACTCTGCTTCATAAGTACCTGCTGGTGGTGGAGTCGGTGTTGGGGTAGGCGTTGGAGTTGCTCCTGCACTAACCACATTCAGATTGTCTATGTTTACATTGCCAGAATCCGTAGTATCAAATTTATATTTAATCGTATTATTCCCGGCTGTTAAGGTCAGAGCTTCCAGCTTAGTTCCCCAGGTATCCCAATTCGCTAAACTTGCCAAAGTGGTTTGTCTAATCTTAGTGCCGTTAACATAAACGCTAAGCGTTCTGGAGCTGCCTGTTCCGTTAGCATATCTTAAAGTAGCATTATAACTGCCTGCTGTTGCAGCATTTACGGTAAATTGCAAGGATACATTGCCTATATTACCATCTGTGAAGCCGCCTACAAAACCTGATCCTGTATACCCAGTATGATCAGTACCAACAACAGCTCCTCCAGCCAAAGTACCTGCTTCCGCTTCATAAGCTGCTGCAAATGCAGTAGCTGCAAATCTTACAAATGAAAACTGTGCACAAATTAATGTAAATACTAAAATAAGCACTAAGAGATGATTTCTTTTTAAAGCTTGAATGGACTTTAACATATTAGCTAACCTCCTAAAATTTTGTTTGCCTTTTGAAAGCTGAATTTCGTGAGTACGCAGCCACCTCCAATTATTTTGTAAGCGATTTCAAGTTGTGATCTTTAAATAACTACATACCTACTTTACTCTTCACTTTTGTATAAAACTACCAAATTTGTGACTTTCTCTAGCACATTTATGACGTTATGATTATTCAATTATTAATTTATTGTTAATTTCTTAGATGCTTTGTCGAAAACGGCTTGCGAAGCAGGGGATCTGACTTTTATGAAGAACTTGTAAGGAATACATAGTAACGAAAAGAGGGATAATTATGCATTTTCAATTAGAGGAAGCAACCATTCAAGACATTCAAAATGCATTTGAATCCGGAGAATTGACTGCCAAAGCTTTAGTCCTTTTATACTTAAACCGCATTGCTAATTACGATAAAGAAGGCTTAACGATAAACTCTGTGCTCGAAATTAATCCAGATGCATTATTTATCGCGGAAGCCTTAGATAATGAACGGCAAAATCAAGGCTCTAGAGGACCGATGCATGGCATTCCGGTTTTATTGAAAGACAATATTAATACTGGAGATGCCCTGCATACAAGCGCCGGTTCGCTTGCACTGGCGAATTCTTATGCCATCCAGGATGCTTATATTGTAGAAAAGCTTCGCGAAGCTGGCGCGATTATTCTAGGCAAGGCTAATATGACGGAGTTTGCAAATTTCATGACGGACGGGATGCCTTCCGGATATAGCTCTCGCGGCGGTCAGGTACTCAACCCCTATAACATTTCTACACCTACGGGGGGATCAAGCTCGGGTTCAGCGGTAGCTGTTGCTTGCAGCTTTTGTACCGTTGCTGTAGGTACAGAAACCTCAGGCTCAATCCTTAATCCTGGCAACCTCAGCTCAACTGTAGGTATTAAACCAACTGTTGGTTTAATTAGCCGCTCAGGCATTCTTCCACTTTCTTATAGTCAAGATACAGCCGGACCTATGGCAAGAACGGTGACAGATGCTGTTTTGCTGCTCAATGCACTATTAGGCGATGATGTGAATGACTCTGCGATGGGAGCGAATAAAGGTAAAAGACGAATGGATTACACAACATACTTGGATAAGCACGGATTAAACGGGGCGCGGATTGGGATACCTCGCGATTATTATTTTGAGGAATTGACCGAAGAGCAGCTAGCGATTTTTAATAAAGCTGTTGAAAGTATGAGGCAGCAAGGTGCGGTAATTGTCGAGTCTGCGAATATCAAAACTTGCCGTGAAATTATCTATTCCAGTGTTGTATTCAACGAGTTTAAATCTGCGCTTAATATGTATTTATCACGGTTGGGTCCACATGCTCCTATACATTCCCTTAAAGAGATTATTGATTTTAATCACAATCACCCTATAGAAACTTTAAAATATGGCCAGTCCACACTTATTGAAACTGAGTTTACTACAACAGGAAAATTAACAGAGCCTAATTATATCCGAGATAAGACTAGAGACTTACAAACGTGCCAAACGGATGGAATAGATGCCACCATGAAAGAGTTTGAGCTGGATGCCTTACTCTTCCCAGCAGATTTTGGAGCAACCGTAACTTCAAGAGCCGGATATCCCTCCATTGTTGTACCTGCTGGGTATACTGCGGCTGGTGTTCCTTTTGGAGTGACCTTCTCCGCAATGGCTTACTCTGAACCCACACTAATTAAATTAGCTTATTCCCTTGAACAACATACACAAATTAGGAAGGCACCTTCCTTAAAAAGCTTCTTATAACAGCCAAACCAACTGATTAAGCATGGTGTGCTTCCTTAACCTATCTTCCTGATAATCCCCATTGCTTATTTGGCCGATGGCCCATTTGTAAAATAAGCGTTCCACCACCGACAATATCAGCATGTTCAAGATAAGGTTTGTCATAAAGCTGTCCATTCAAATAGGCGGATTGAATATATTTATTTATCTCGGAGGCTCCATTTGCTTGAATGATAAACGTTTTATCCTGATCTAAATTAATCGTTACCTTCTCGAATATTGGACTTCCGATATCATAAAAAGGCTTTCCTGGACATACCGGATAGAACCCCATTGCGGAAAACACGTACCAGGATGACATGGCACCTGCATCTTCATCACCGCAAATTCCCAATGGGCTATCTGTATACCATACCTTCATAATCTCTCTTGCTTTACGTTGAGTTTTCCAAGGCATTCCTGCGTAGTTGTACAAATAGGGGATATGAAAAGCAGGTTCATTCCCCTGACAATATTGTCCCATTAATCCTGTTGAATCCGGGAATTGATTAAGAAATTCATATTTGGAGGTACCATATTGCTCGACAAAAAGCGAATCTAGTTTCGCCGCGAATTGCTCCCTGCCACCTAGTAATTCGATTAATCCAGCAAGATCATGCTGAACATGAAAGGTATAAATCCACGAATTGCATTCAGCAAAATAATCTCTGCCTCCCTGTCCTCCACTTAGCTTGGGATCAAAATCAACAACCCAATGGCCATCAGCGGACTTGGGAGCCATGAACCCAATCCGCTCATCAAAAACATGTTTATAGTTTTGCGCCCGATTCATGAAATATTGGTAGTCCTCCATGTAATTCAATGCTTTCGCCATTTGAGCAATACACCAATCGTCATATGCATGCTCTAAAGTAACAGATACGGCCTGGCGTCGCTCGAAGCCATCGACTTCCTGTACCCATTCAGATTCAGCTTTTTTTAAGGCTGGGAAAAATCCTTTTTCCATGTACACTTTTTCTAATTCTGTCAATCCTCCAATCACCCAAGGAAGCATTGTTGACTCCATTGCATTTTTCTTAATCGCAGCATAAGCTACTTCGAGATCAAACTCGGCATATCCTTTCATAAAAGTATCCACAATCATCGCAGCTGCATGATTCCCCGTCATAAAAGGTCGATCCCCTGCTACCGCAGGAAATTGCGGAAGCCAGCCGCTTTGTTCGTACATGCGCAAATAAGAAACAATCATATCCATTTGACGCTGCGGTTCAAGCAGGAGCTGGAGCGGATGCAAGCAACGGTAGGAATCCCACATATTATCATTGGTATAAAAATCATGTTTATCAGAGAAGTGTACCTTATTGTCGTATCCGCTATAATATTTTCCATCTTCCGTAATATTGTTCATATGCAGCATCGATCTATATAAAGCCGTATAAAAGATAGTACGCTGCTCTTCACTTCCTCCATCAACTTCAATCTTGCTTAATGCTTCATTCCAAATGGAATAAGCCGTCGATTTAACCTCTTCAAAATCCCAGTTGTTAATCTCCTGGAGCAAGTTTTTTTGCGCTTGTTCAATACTAAGATAAGAAACTCCCACCTTCACACTTATTTGTTCTTGAGCTGACGTCTCAAATTGAACAAATTGAGTAAGCTCTCCATTGTCTCCGGATTTAAAAAGGGTGGATTGAAACGGCTTTGAAAACTCTACATACAAATAAAGAGTTACTCCTGATTGAGCAACCCAACCGGTTATTTTATTAGAATCTAAGCATTCCAGCTGACAAGGCTGATTTGGCATACTTATTAGAATGGTAGAATCTTTCCCCTCTGGAAATGAAAACCGGTAGTACATAGAATGATAGGAAACGGTATATTCCGCATATATTTCCGTATCCTCAAGTAAAACAGCGTGATAATAAGGGGTTGTCGTTTCAATATCATGATCATAGGTGGATGCGATTGGAAATGATTCATGCCCAAGTTTCCCTTGCGAAGCCATGATCATCGCGCTGCCTGTTGAAAAACCGAAAATTTTATCAGCCAAATAATGATCTTTAATTCCCGGTGTTACTATGGGAGCAACCTGCAGCATGCCATGAGGCAAGGAAACAGTTGGCTGAGTTGAAGTAAGCAAATGACCTATCGTACCAATATTGGGCTTCACATAATCGATCGGTTTTTTCATATCTTCCTCCTATTTAAATAATATCTGCGTCGGTTCATCTTAGACCCCATATAGATCTGCTGACTGTGTAATTCTCACAGATTCTCTGTATTCCGTTGGCAGCTTGCTGAACTGCTTTTTGAACTGCTTGCAGAGATAGGATGCATCCGTCAATCCGCACTGGGAGGCAATTGACTCAAGTGTATCCGTGGTTTGTTCAAGCAGCTGCTTGGCACGGTTCAACCGCATTTCTCGAAGCATCTGCATAGGAGTTAATCCATATTGCTGCTGAAAAACACGGTCCATGTAATTGCTGCTTAAACATACCTGAGCTGCCAGATCCTCTCTCGAAACTTTTTGATGAAGCCGCAACGACATTTGGCCTACTAAATCTGAAAAACGATCTCCTGATGAATTAAAAGCTTCAGATCGCTTGGGACTTCCTGCATTTTCCCAGCCCACCATAATTTGTTCCGTTAGCTGAAGCATTGCCGAAGTCAGTTTTAAATCACGGAAAGCAGCCCCTTGATCCTCCCATGCCGTCATCAGCTTAAGGAATACGGCTTCATAGCCTTTGAAATCAGAAATTGTAACTATAGGAGACACACGATATAGCTGAAGCAAATCGAAATGGTGTGAGCACAGCAGGCTCACTTGTATCCACAGGTGATCCCCCTTGGTTTCCGAATATTCAGCAAAAGGCAGATGTGGCGGATGCAGCATGATATCGCCAGCTTTTGCATAATGAGATTCTCCCCTAGTAGTTGTCCTCACATAACCTTCTTTAACATAACTAATAATCCAATGAGAAAAGAGGCAATTTTGCAAATCCAGCTTGGAGTAATAGGATTGTTTAACAGTATGCAATTGAACGGACCAGGGGCCTTGCGCCAAATCTATCGGTTTCATGACCAAAAATTCACACCCTTATGCCTTTTCCAATTTTCACGTTTAGCAATTTTCTTTTGTAACGAATTCTGTATAAGCAGATTTACCGTCTTTGGCAATCAGCGGACCATTTTGGAATATCTTATTCGTGATAGGATTGAACGAACCATCAACTGAATACTGAGTGATATAGGCTTTACGAGTATCTGTTTTGCTGCGATTTGGTGTGCTTTTATGAAAGAGTAAAGAATTGAAAGCAACTACGCTTCCCTTTTTTAACTCGACTGGAATTCCTTCAATGTCTCCATAATAGCAAATCCAGCCTAGATCTGTCTTAATATGCGTTACGAACCCTTTCAGGTGGGTACCCGGCTGAACCCAAATGCAGCCATTCTCAACCGTTGCATCATCCAATGCAATCCAGCAGGTAACATACTGTTCGGGTTCCGTTGGAACATACCCATTATCCTGGTGCCATGGAAAATCCTTACTAGCTTCAGGACGTTTATAAACGGATTGATCCCAATAAAGCTTGATGTCAGGGCCAAGAATGGTAGTTGTGATATCTACAAACCGTTGATCTGCAGTAAATTGCTGCAATTCAGGGCTGCGAAAATTGAGACCTGAAGTAAAATTGATCTGTCCTGCTGAACTGATGAAATCCCTATCTTTTTGTCTAAGGATCATCTCCGACTCTCGATCAAATTCATCGATAATGGCACGAACTTTATCCATTTCCTCTGCGGAGAAAAGGTTATTGAAAATAATGTAGCCCAGCTCTTTATACTGTTTCATTTCTTGCTCTGTTATTTCAATCTTCTTTGCACTCTCGATCGTCATGGTGAATCTCTCCTTATAAATGAGTTAATTGCTTCATGTCCTCATTATAGAACTCTTCTCAACCTGCAACAATGAAGCGTTTACACCTCTTTCGGTATTTTTTACACCTTTATGATCCCAGCTTTTTTTTGTTTAAAATTCCGATATCTTTTTCTAAAATTCCAAATCCATTTCACAAAAAAAAGCAGGTTTATTGGTTCAGAACAGCCCCCTGCTCTATCTATTGCGGTTTCACCTTGTGTGGATAACCTTCGCTTTAGTACTCGATATAAACAGAGGAAAATCGACAAATCAAAATAAAAGACCGTATCCGCTTCAAGTAACCTTCTATTCAGTGAAGTGGGATAATTGCCATCAATGATATACTCCTCTTGTTCGAGGAGCATTGTAATCACTTTATCCCATTCTTGTTTATTGCTGGCTACCCAACCTGGCTTCCAATACACGGTATCTAAATGAATCACGGGGATATTAATTGCATTTCCAAGCTGTCTAGCAAAAGTAGACTTTCCAGAACCAGAGAAACCGAGTATCAGCACTTTCTTCAATTCGGTGTCCTCCCCTTAAACTAGTTATAGGTTTATTTAAAGCTAATATACGACTTGACTGCTTATGTATTTGTTGACCTCCTGAGTAACATCCTTGCCACCGCCAAAATTCGTTATAAGCGCTCCGATAGTGTAAATCGGTCCCCAAGGAATGCCCCACCATCCTAAAACAGCACTCAAAAGTGTGAATTTCAAACCTTTTTTCACTCTGCCCTCATTGTGCTTGTGGAAATAAATATCTGAGCTGCGTTTGAACGAGAGGACAAGAACAGAAATACTATATGTATAAATGACAAATTTCCCACCCATTTGTAGCTCATATTCAATATTTTTCTGTGTCATGCCTTCAATTCCAATAATTTTCATTCTATTCTCCCTTTTCTTACCGAATTGTTCCGCTTTCGACAATAATATACATTCCAAATTATAATAATATACTTTGTAATTATATAAGTAACATTGAAACATAAACCAGGAAAAGCCCGAAACTCCTTAATGGATATCAGGCTTTTAGTCATTAATGCATAAAATGATGGCTTTGTTAGAACAATTATTAAAGATGCTATAAAGGAGGAATACTTACATTGAAGCTGTTGTGGATTGCAGGACTTTTATTTTCAATGCAGCATATGGATCAACCTGACAGCTTGGAACTAGACTATCAGGGAAAGACCCTAGTTATTATTAAACAAGTGGAATACGTATTACCTGGCTCTTCACTAATCGATATGGTTAAATTGCAGCAGCTTCTGAATAATCTCGATAAACAAGTGTATCAAGCACCTGTTAATGCCAAGATCGGCAATCATCAGGAAAACATACCTGAAAAGACAGGACATAAGCTGCATCGCGAACTATTTATGGACCAATTTACCTCCTATTTTTCTGGGAATGGTCTCAATAAGCTTGATATCCCATTGTTAACCCTACATGCTAAAGTCGATAGCGAACTGCTTGCCCAAATCCGTGAAAAACCAATTGGCCATTACATAACCTATTTCAATGCCAACAATAAGAACCGTTCGTCTAACATTTCGCTTGCCGCGAAAACACTTAACAATCATGTCATTTTTCCTGGCGAGACCTTTTCATTTAATCAAGTAGTCGGAAAACGGACAGCAGATAGAGGATACCTGCAAGCAACAGTCATTGTCAGAGGTGAGCTGTCCGAAGGGATTGGAGGCGGGATCTGCCAGGTATCCTCTACCTTATTCAATTCTGTAGACCGAGCAGGCTTGCGAATTATCCAGCGTTATTCTCATAGCAGAAATGTTCCGTATGTCCCTCCTGGACGAGATGCTACCGTTAGCTGGGATGGGCCTGATTTCACTTTTCAGAATCAATATAATCAACCCATCTTGATTCGGTCCAGCGCAGGTGCAGGCTCAGTTATCATCTCACTCTACTCTTCACATGTAATTGAACATAAACCACGAGCAGTTCCTAGAACGTTGAAGCAGCTTCCTGAGGAAATTAATATTTCAACAGCTGTAAATCAAGTCATTAAACCATCTAACACAGAATTGAGTATTAAGCCTTACGGAAAATTAATTCCTTGGCAGGATGCAGACCATGCTGTACCTATTAAAAGCATTTTTACCATAATGGATTATGAAACGGGTTCTACTTTTCAGGTTCAACGGCGTGCAGGCAGGGACCATGCAGATGTACAACCACTTTCAAAAGCAGATTCAGCTATTATGAAACAAATTTATCAAGGCGAATGGAGCTGGAAACGAAGGGCAATCCTTGTTCATTCAGGCGATGAATGGCTAGCCGCATCAATGAATGGTATGCCGCATGGTGGCGATGGCATTCCTGACAATGATTTTTCGGGACATTTCTGTGTCCATTTCTTCCGCAGCACAACACATAAAACTCCAACCCCTGATCTTGCCCATCAGCTGATGGTGTATAAATCTGCTGGGAAGCTGCAGGCTTTCTTAAAAGCGGCATCCCCAGCTGTTATGGCCGAAAGCTTTATTGAAGCCCTAAGCCAGCAGGATCTAGAGCTGCTGCGTGAAGCTTCAGTTGACATCGACAAAGTTAAATTCGAATATTTTATTGAGCAAATGAATGATATTCTAGCGATCAAAATAGAAAAACAGCGAGGATTAGCGGACAAGCTCAACACGGATGACTCTAATTGGGGTGAGCTTTTATCAACCGAAATCCAACTAAAGGCAGCGATTCAAAAAAAGGGAGGCTCTAAACGAACGATCACCTATAAGTTTATTTTTGCTAGACAATCTATCCAATCTCCGTGGCAGCTTAAAGATGTGCAGCCCTCGGACTATCCAAGGTGACAAAATAAAACGGCAAGTCCCCATACAGCTTGAGGGGATTTGCCGTTTCTTTGTAGTGATTACTTTTGCTCAATATTAATCGACGAATTTTTACCATTCCACTTGACTGAGCTACCTGTTGCTTCACTAATAAATCTTAGCGGAACAAAAGTATTGCCGTTTCTAAGCTCCGGTGGATTAGATAGCGCCGTTTGTACCCCGTTAACTAGAGCGAATTTATCTCCAATTTTAAACTGGATGGTTAGACCTTCTTTTGAGCCCGTTATCAGCTTAGTCTCTTGATCCCATTCTACCTTGAGGCCAAGTCCTTCAAATAAATCTCGGAACGGAACTAATACAGTTCCTTTGTTGTTAATTGGTTCTAGTGACATCGGTAAGCTAAGATTATTAATGAATATTTGAATTTGTTTCTTGCCAAAAGAAGTTAGGCCTATATCATTATTGATCGCATAGATATTATTGTTTTTCCCAATAACCAATTCCACACTTTTGTACCAAAAAGCATTTCTCAAAAGCACAAAAAATTCTTGCCCCTCACTATTAAGACCATAAATATTGCCAACACCACCAGTGAAATATACATTTCCGTCTTTGTCTGAAACGACTCCATCCAGAAGACCAAGCCCATACTTTTCAGTATCTCTAGTCTTGTATTGCCATTTAACTTCACCTAAATGATCCATTTTTGCAACGTTTCCTGAATTATCAAGATAGAATCCACCTTTACCATCACTTGGCAGGCCAGAGGATTGAATATCGGCGAAATCCAATTTGTCTGGTTCAATCATAGTTCCGGTGTCTGACTCAATCATATGCAGTCCACTTGGAGTTACCGAATAAATCAAACCTTTTGCTGAAAAGTATGGCTTAAAAAAAGTTTTGCCATCTAGAAAGTTGGCATTTGACGTTTTCCATCTAAGCTTCCCTTCCTTGTCTATTGAAATAATTTCTTGATTATCTGTATCGACGTAGATATTACTATTATTATCTGTATGAATAGTTTGGGGAAGAATATATGCTATATTAGTGCTTGAGACCGTTTTGTTTAACCAATTAGCTTCACCACTGGAATTATAAGAGACCAAACCGTCTGTAGTAAATACAATGAGATTACCTTCCGAATCACCTGCGAATTGATTATTATAACGGCTGATTATATCCTTGGACTGCTTTTTCCATTTAATCGTGCCATTCTCAGCTATGGCATAAATGATTGTATCCTCATTATCTAGTTTGCTATATGCGTAAAGTGTATCGTCCTTGCCAATTAATAAATAGGTTACAGTTAGTTCGGCATCGAGCTTTACGCTCCATTTGATTTCTCCATTTGGATATACAGCATTTACTTTGTCTCTAAAGTCTGAAAAATATAAAACACCCTGTTGATCCTGGACTAAATTAAGAGGTAAACTATTTTCCAATTTCCACTTCAAATCATATTTTGTAGGATTTAAGAGAATAGGCTTGGGACGTTTCGGAGCTGTTTCGTCAATTTCCCAATTCATCACCATACCTTTATCAGGCAAATATATATTCGGATCTAAAGCTTGTGCTGCAGTTGCTTTGTTCTGTATTCCCATTAAGCCACCTAAAGCAATGATTACTATGAACATTTGTATTGCTTTCATACTGCTATCCCCCATAATATATAATAAAAGTTACTTTAGTCTCACTTAAATTTCGACATAAGGAAACATTTACCTCTATTATTAGGATGAAATTTATCACGCTTGAAAGGAGTGGTTTGCCTTGACTCTGCAGCAATTAAAATATGTAATTGAGGTTTCAAAGCAAGGTTCGATTAATGAGGCCGCCAAACGATTGTTTATTTCTCAGCCTAGTCTATCAAATGCGATTAAGGAGCTTGAGGAAGAGCTAAAAATCACGATTTTTGAGCGATCTAACAAAGGGATCTCGCTTTCTAAAGAAGGCGTTGAATTCCTGAGCTACGCACGTCAAGTAGTTGAGCAAGCTGAATTATTAGAAAGCCGCTATCTCAATGCGAAGCCATCTCCGCAGCATTTCTCAGTATCCACTCAGCATTACGCTTTTGCAGTAAATGCTTTCGTGAGTTTAGTCCAAGAATATGGAAATGAAGAATATGAGTTTGCTTTACGCGAAACCCAAACCTACGAAATAATCGAGGATGTCAAGAGCTTACGCAGTGAGATTGGGATTCTATATTTGAACGAGTTTAATGGAAAGGTCATTAATAATTTACTCCGAGCTGCAAATTTGCAATTCAACAGCTTATTTACGGCGAAACCGCATATTTTTATCAGCAGCAAGAACCCGCTAGCCCAGCAATCCAGCGTGACGATTGAGCAGCTTCAGCATTATCCGTATCTTTCTTTTGATCAAGGGGAGTATAATTCCTTTCATTTTTCAGAAGAGATCCTCAGCACGCTATCCCACAAGAAGAGCATTCGCGTGAATGACCGAGCGACACTTTTTAACTTGCTGATTGGGTTAAACGGTTACACTATATCAACTGGAGTATTAAGTGCCGATTTAAATGGCAATGAAATTATCCCTATCCCTTTGGAGTCAGATGAAATTATTAATGTAGGTTGGATCTCCCATCGCAATGTTTCACTCTCCATACTCGGAATCGCCTATATCCAAGCATTAAAGCAGGCAACCTCCAAATAAACTCGTTATATCCTTAGACTATAACTAGGTATAGTTTAATGGATTTACGCTATACCAAGCTATTCATGATATCTTTCTTGTAAACATTCACCTGTTGCAACTATTAATTAAAAGGGAGTTTACAAGATGATAAAAAGTAGCGTATTGGGATATCCACGAATTGGTATAGATCGAGAATGGAAGAAAGCACTTGAGGCATTCTGGTCGGGCAAGCTTGAAGAAACAGAGTTTCACAATCAATTGCAAGAGATCCGTTTAAGTCATTTGCGTAAGCAGCAAGAAAAAGGAATTAGTTTGATTCCGGTCAATGATTTTAGTTATTACGATCATATGCTGGATACTGCCACTATGTTTGGCCTTATTCCTAAACGTTTTTCGTATATTGATGGGATTGTTCCCTTATCTGTCTATTATGGGATAGCTCGTGGAACTAAGGATGCTACTGCAAGCGAAATGACTAAATGGTTTAACACCAACTATCATTATATTGTTCCTGAATTAGACGGAGCATCGCCAGTACTTACTGAAAATAGACCTCTAATTGCTTACCGGGAGGCTAAAGAAAAGCTTGGAATTGAAGGTAAACCGGTTATTGTGGGTCCTTTGACTTTCTTAAAGCTTTCAAAAGGATACACCTTATCCGAAGCTGATGCTTATCTCGACAAATTGCTGCCCCTTTATGTTCAGATCCTGCAAGAGCTTTCTATTGAAGGTGTGGAA
Organism: Paenibacillus psychroresistens; assembly: GCF_009728935.1. GTDB lineage: Bacteria > Bacillota > Bacilli > Paenibacillales > NBRC-103111 > Paenibacillus_AC > Paenibacillus_AC psychroresistens. The sequence goes on from NZ_CP034235.1 coordinate 4,743,951, forward strand.
TGGGTACAGATTGACGAACCGATTCTCGTAACTAAGTTAACCGAATTTGAAATTCAGCAATTAAAGAAAATTTATGAGACATTTGCTGCTTCCGTGCCCAATTTAAAAATTATGCTGCAAACTTACTTTGAATCCATTGAGCATTACAGCGACATTGCAGCACTACCTGTCACAGGAATTGGCCTTGATTTCGTTCACGGTTTAAATGGTAATCTGACATCGATTAGAGCACTGGGTTTTCCAGCAGATAAGGTTCTAGGTGTGGGTATTATCGACGGCCGTGGCATCTGGAAAGCTCCACTTCGCGCTAAACTGGCACTCTTAAAGGAGTTAGCTGAATTTGTTAAGCCCGAGCGCCTAATCATTCAATCCTCATGCAGTCTGCTTCATGTTCCAGTAACGGTTGAACGTGAGAAGAAGCTCGTTGCTGAATTGAAGGATGCTCTCGCTTTTGCAGATGAAAAGCTCGATGAGCTTGGACTTCTAGTGAGGGGATTCTTGACAGACGGAGCTGATATCACAGATGAGCTGGAGGAAAACGATCGTGCCTTTCAGGCGCTCAAGCTCCTAGGTGAACGCAGTGAAATTCAGCATGCCGTTGCCGCCATTAGTAATCAACAACAAGTGCGAAATCAACCATTTCCTCAGCGAAATATAGTTCAACAGCAGAAATGGCAATTACCCCTGCTCCCAACTACAACAATTGGCAGCTTTCCGCAATCGGCAGAAGTTCGTAAAGCTCGCCAGCTATGGAGAAAAGGTGATTGGAATAACGAGCAATATAATGACTTTATCCATGGACAAATCGATATCTGGATTAAACTGCAAGAGGAAATTGGCCTGGATGTGCTTGTGCACGGAGAATTCGAGCGGACGGATATGGTTGAGTTCTTTGGTGAGAAGCTTGCAGGATTTGCTTTTACTCAGAACGGGTGGGTGCAATCCTATGGCTCACGCTGTGTGAAGCCGCCGGTAATTTTCGGAGATGTCGCATTTACGGGAGAGATGACCGTCGCTGAAACCAAATATGCACAGTCACGGACGAAGCATCCTGTTAAAGGAATGCTGACTGGGCCGATAACGATCTTGAATTGGTCGTTTGTCCGCGAAGATATCTCACGAGAACAAATTGCCTATCAGCTAGCTTATGCACTCAGACAAGAAGTCGAAGCACTTGAGCAAGCGGGAATTGGCATGATTCAGGTAGATGAACCAGCAGTTCGTGAAGGATTGCCGCTTAAGGAAGCTGAACAAGCCAATTACTTAGCTTGGGCTGTCAAAGCATTCCGTATGACCACATGCACAGTACATGATTCAACGCAAATTCATACGCATATGTGTTATTGCGAATTCCATGACATGATTGGATCTATTGAAGAAATGGATGCAGATGTGATCTCAATTGAAACATCACGCAGCCATGGCGAATTGGTGCACAGCTTCGAGGAGAACACTTATAAACTCGGTATTGGTTTAGGCGTATATGATATCCATAGTCCACGTGTTCCACACGTTGCAGAAATGACGAACATGATTGATCGAGCCTTACGTGTGTTAGATCCCAAGCTGTTCTGGATTAATCCGGACTGTGGACTTAAAACTCGAGGCTTTGATGAAACCATTGATTCTTTACGCAATATGGTTGAGGCAACACAGATCGCTCGTGCGAAATACATTAAATAATACAATGTAAAAAAAGGCCCGTTGAGGCCTTTTTTGTTGCGTCCAAGCACCTTCACTAGACCGGTGTACAAAATTTATAGCTCCAGCGTTTCAATAACTGAAAGACAAAATTGCCTATTAACAATAAAACTCCTATTTCAATTGCATGATCAGCCATATTGAGCACACCATTTCCTGAACGCGAGATCAGAAAATCAGTAACCTGCCCGAATAACAACCGGTCAATTCCATTGCCCATTGCTCCACCTACAAGAAAAGCAAAGCTGATCTCGTTCATAATCCCTTTTAACTCACCGTTCTTGCGAAAATAAATGATAGCCCCTACAAACACAATGGCTACAATCCCAAAAAGATAGGCATAACCTTGAAATAAACCGCCTGCCATACCGCTATTTTCAATATGTGTCATTTGTATGCCCCATAATACTAAATTATCATCCAGCTTTATATTCATTCTGACGAGAATTTTGCAAATCTGATCCACGAGAACAACTAAAATAGCGATACTATAAAAGATCATCTACTTGCCTCCATTTCTATCATTTCGCTTTTGTAGGTGGATTTTCGAATCCATCATGTTAAATATTATATAAGATCCATGTTACTCAAATATAAATCAGATAACAAGTTTTGCTCGTTATAATTAACGCCCCTCACAAGATAGCCCCTTTATGAAAGAGGCAACCTCTAATAAACTATTCTCCTAAAGAGGTAACTCTATAACGTATCTGTTTTTAGAACATCAATAATGTTTGCCTTATTAACCTTAGCCATTGCATAACGCATGGTCATAAACACGATTACAAATACACCAACAATACAGGAAAGAATATTAATCCAAGGCAAGGTTCCGGTTGTACCGTTAACTACTTTTTCCAACAGATAATGTATGGCAAAACTAATCGTTATACCAACCAACAGCCCATAGAATAAAGCTTGTATCCCATAGAACGTACTTTCAAATATAATCATTTTGTTGAAGCTTCTCGGTGTCATGCCAACTGACTTCAGCATCGCGAATTCCCGCCTCCGCAAATAAATATTAGTCGAGATCGTATTAAAAACATTAACTACTGCAATTAAAGTAATAAGTGTAATAAAGCTGTAGCAGAATATCGATACAATAATCCAAATATTCTTGGCCTGCTGCGCTTTAGCCTTATTACTGTATAAGCTTGTAGCGGGTACTCCGTTTTTAACGAACACATCGAAAGCTTGGTTCATGATTTCCTTCGAATCGTCTGCATTTAATATAACTTGAGCAAATTCAGAGCCTTCATGCGGAGTCGTTTTCATTAACTCTTCAAATAAGGTATCCGAAACCAGCAGTTCTATTTTGGCGGCATTGATATTGCTAGAGCTAATTCCAGCAATTCCAGCTGGAGCGTTTCCGGTTTCATGGGCAATCGCGATCGAATAAACGGAAGCAGCCTGCAAATCAAAGTAATTGGACAGATCAGCTTCAATAGCTACTTTATTCTTGATCACGCCAAATTCTGTCATTTTACCGCCTAAGTCCTCCCATTCACCCCCGTATACCTGATAAGCCGGAGATCTCTGATTGAGCAAGCTCAAAATCTGAGCTTGGACTGGCAGATTACTCATAAGTATGTCCGAATAAACCATAGTGTTGTTTTTATTCACATAGCTCGTTCGGTTAATAGCAATCGCTTTAGGATTATTAGGATCGTTATACTCTGCAAAGATAAGTCCTTCAGCTTCGAGATATTTCCGGTAATCTTGATCATTCATTCCATATATGCTCAGACCTAGTCCCAAGTATTCTGCCTGTTTACCTGGATAAAGATCTTTCTGGAAAGAGTGGTTTAAAGCTTTAGTCGGGATACTCACTATTTTATTCATGGTTTTGTAAGCGGAATAATCGGTAACCGCTGGAATAGCTGTGAGTTCTCCAATTAGCTTTTGCTCATTCTCATATTTACCATGGACAAAAGAAATCAGAATATCACCGTCAATCCCCTCTGTTGTTGATATGTAGGCTGTGTTCTTTAGATACATCGTAAAAGACGAAACGACAATAAACAAAACGATGCTAATAAAAAACGAGAAAACAGTCGCCCGAAATTTCTTTTTATTTCGTTTGAGGTTTTTAAGCGCCAGCTCACCTTCAAAGCCAAACAATTTCTTAACCAGCTTAGAGGTTCTGATTTGCTTTCCGGTTATTCGGATGTCATCCGTTTGGCGTATTGCATCCATTGCAGACATATTGGCTGCTTTTTTCGTGGGAATCCACGCTGAGATGAGAATCGTAACCATCCCCAAAACAAAAGCTAATCCTATGGCATACCCTGATATAACCAAATCAAAGGAAATCCCATCGTTGAAAAGATTTTCGATGACAGGCGCTAATAGCGTCAAGGTTAGGCCAGTAGCAAAAACACCAACAATGATGCCTATTGGAATGCTGATAAGGCCTAGAAAGAAACCTTCGAATAATACAGAATTGCGAAGCTGCTGCCTCGTTGCACCAACGCTCGATAACATGCCAAATTGGCGCAGCCGCTCACTGACAGAGATGGCAAAAGCATTATAAATCAACGCAATGGAGCCGATCATAATAATGATAAACATAATAGCCCCAATGCCATATATGGCAATATTGAGATCACCGCCTGCGTATACCCCTTTCGCCTGAAGCAATTGCGTATTGTACATAATAGGTTTACCAAGCTTTTGGCTGAGTGAGTTACCAAGCTTAACAATGCTGCGGGGAGAAGAAGATTGTAAATATACGCTTACAGCATCGGCTGGTTTTAAAGTCGCTGGATCCAAATAAGAAATAGCCGTAAAACCATTAACACCGGCATTCACACTGGTTGCTTTCATAATACCGACGACCGTATATTCTTTGGATGGAACAGTCGCAGCCTTGGAAGGAGCAGTATCAGCGGGTTGCTTTTCTGGAGCCTTACTTTTACGGGAATTATCCCCGCTCTCTTCAAGTCGCTCGCCTAATGCAAAGGTCACTTTATCGCCGACTTTATAGCTCTTGCCGCTTGCTTCTAAAAAATAGGAGGAAAGTACGATTTCGGTGCTGCCGATTGGTAATTTACCGTCTAACAAATCAATGTTAAAATCTGCAAAAGAAGCTTGATCCAGCTCAATCAATGACATATATTGATGCCTTGGTCCATGTATCGCTCCAATATCATTGAACCCTACTGTTCTCTGCAGCATGACTGATTTAATAGGCATATTTTCTGTTATGGTTTTTACATCTATATAAGCTGCTACCTGAAATTTAGCATCCCAGTTGCCAAAAGTAGCCATGGTTTTCTTTAACGCATAATTTTGGAAGGTGACGCAAAGAGTTGCTACGGAGGTAATCAACATTGCCGATAGAATAATACCAATGATGGTGACAATCGTCCGGCTTTTGTTCAGCTTAAGGGTTCTTAAAGTCCATTTGGTTATGATATTCATCGGCGAATGACCTCATCCTTCACAAGCCTGCCGTCTTCAATCGCGATAATACGGTCGGATTGTAAAGCAATGCTTTCGTCGTGCGTAATGACAATAATCGTTTGATTATGGATTTTATTCGATATTTTGAGTAATTCGAGGATTTCATTGCCGTTTCTACTGTCCAAATTCCCGGTTGGCTCATCTGCAAGAACAAGCGCTGGATTGCTAATGATCGCCCTGCCAATGGAGACACGCTGCTGCTGGCCACCCGAAAGCTGGTTCGGTAGATGGCTTCTTCTCTGGTCTAGCCCTAATGTATGAATGACCTCATCTAATCGCTTTTGATTCACTTTTCGGCTGTCCAGCAGAATCGGCAAGGTGATATTTTCTTCAACATCCAGCACAGGAATAAGATTATAAAATTGATAAATCAAGCCAATTTGCCTTCTTCTGAAGATGGCAAGCTTCGTTTGGTTCTGCCCATAAACATCGACATTTTCGACAAATACCTTGCCGGATGTCGGCGTATCGACGCCGCCTAATATGTGCATCAGTGTTGATTTACCTGAGCCTGACGGCCCAATGATGGAAATAAACTCGCCTTTATGTACGGAAAATGAAATGTTGTTAAGGGCATGCACGGCGGTTTCGCCTGTTCCATAAATTTTCGATACGTTTTCCACTCTTAGAATTTCCATATCTTTCACTCCTAGTTTTCGAATCTATAACCATCATAAACTATGAAAGTGACGATTCGGTGACTAGCTGTCTTACAATTTTGTCACTCTTGTAAAGCTTGATTGTAAAACTAGTGCCTATTCCATCTTGGCTCAACAAAGAAATCCTGCCTGATTGTTCATTGATAATGCTTTGGGCCATGGCGAGCCCAATCCCGCTGCTTTCTGGTTTGCTGTTCTTGCCTTTGTAGAAACGTTGAAAGATGTAGGGCAAATCTTCTTTAGCAATCCCTTCTCCATCATCGGATACCTTGATCTCCGTATAAATCGGGTTTTCTTGCCACTCAATCTGAATATGACCGCCAACACTTGTATGCTCGACACTATTTTTGATGATATTCGTCAATGCTTCCATACTCCAGAACTCATCTCCGATAAATACAATGCCGTCATCACCAGTCAGAGTTAAATGCTGCTGCTTTAGTTCAATTATGATAAGTAAGGGTTGAATGGCCTTATGTATAAGCTCTTTCACATTTATTCTCTGCTGCTTAAAAGCTATTGTCTTGGCATCAAGCTTGGACAATTTCAATAAGGCTGTGATAAGCCCTTCAGTATGCTTCAGCTGTGTGCGAATGGCTTTGAGAAATTCGTCCTGCTTGGCTATTGTAAGATTCCCATCACAAAGCAGTTCAATCGCAACCTGCATCCCTGTTAAAGGCGTCTTAATTTGATGCGATATGTCAGATAAAGCGTCTGCCAGAGCTTGCCGATCTTTTTTCATCATTTCTGCGAGCTCCAGCAGTGTGACACTGACTTTATATATCTCATTTTTGAGTATGCTAAGCTCACCTTCTTCATTATCGCGAAATTGCAGATCATAAATTCCATTGCTCATTTGCTGCAGATAGTCCGTTAATTCACCGATATTCTTATGTCTCTTATAAGTAAATAGGATAAAAATAGCTGTAAAAACAAGAGCCGTGAAGATTGAAATTATCCCGCTCACCAAACCATAAGCAATGAATGAAAAAACACTAATAATGACAACACTAAAAACTAAAGCAAACAAAAGCCAGCGAATTTCTTTGTTACGCAATAATTTCAAATCACTCACCCGCCTTATAACCTAGGCCGCGTATGGTATGGATAATACTTGGGTTCTGGGGATCCGTTTCAATTTTCTCGCGCAGCCGCTTGATGTAAACGGATAGAGTATTGTCATTGACGAAATCTCCAGCAATATCCCAAAGTCCTTCCAGCAATTGATTCCTGCTTAGAATCTGCCCTTCGTGATTGACTAGCCTTAGCAGCAGGCGATATTCCAGAGCTGTCAGAATCACTTCAACTTTATTCTTAAATACCTTTGCTTGCGAGGTATGAATAATTAAATCGCTGATCAAGACTATGTGCTTGGATACACCGTCTTTGCGATATCGGCGGAATACAGAATGGATCCTGGATATCAATTCACGCAAGCGGAATGGCTTGGCAATATAATCATCAGCCCCTAAATCCAAACCCATAACCACATTAGCTTCATCATCATTTACAGTCAAAAAGAGCACGGGGATATCAAATTTCGCTTTAATGAATCGGCATACATCATATCCATTCCCATCGGGAAGCGATACATCCAATAGAGCCATATCTACATCATTATGTTCAAAAAAGGCATAGCTTTCAGCAACATTTCTGCAAACTATCACAGTAAAGTCTTCTTGCTCGAGGGCATATTCAAGTCCAGCTGCAATGGTTGAGTCATCTTCCAAGATTAATATTTTTTTACCCATGGGTCTGGCACCTGCCTTAGTTAATCGAATATTACACAGATCTGGTCTTAAGCATTCATGACATACGCTAAATATCGTTCCTTTCAAATAATCTCCATACCTGCTCTGCCATTGACTGAGGCGAATGTGGCATATTTTTCAGAATCCACCATTCCACAATACCAACGAAAGCTGAGGACATAAATTGTATAATCAATTCCTTATCTATATCCTGATTGATGCCTTGCTCATCTATCTTCTCTTTTTTGTTAGCTACAATGAACTGCAGCATGCGTTCCCGAAATAAGGAGGTTCGTTTATTAGAGAGCATGGAAGAAAAGAATAGAAAATGCTGCTCAAAATAGGTAAATACTGCCTTCAGCGTTCCGGTCAGATTTACTTTTTCGTGATTAATATCGATCACTGAGCATGAAATGAACATTTTGCTTAAATGGTCATCTATGCATTTATTAAGCAAGTCATATTTATCCGTGTAGTGCAGATAGATGGTTCCGCGGTTTACATTGGCTCGTTCAGATATATCATTAATTGTGATTTGTTCGAGTTCTTTCTCGGAAAAAAGCTCTAGAAACGCTTTGTTAATGGCTTCCTTTGTTCTTAGGATGCGTCTATCTGTTTTAGTTTCAGTATCCATTCTTCAATAGCCTCCTCCTGTTAATGAACATTTCTATTGTTTCTGTTGGATATAGTACAAAACGGCCTTTATTAGCGATTGAATTAACTTAACTTCTCTATATAATAATAATCAACAGCTGTTAGATAATCAACACTTATTCATTTACTAGCTGAATTATCATTAAGGAGCGATAAAATTGGAAAACTTGAAATCGAAAGTGATCATAATTACCGGTGCATCAAGTGGTATAGGAGAGGCTGCAGCTAAGCTGTTGGCACAAAACGGTGCAAAGCTCGTATTGGCCGCTAGAAGAGAAGAGCGTCTGCAAACTATTGTTAACGAAATTGAACAAGCAGGCGGTGAGGCTGCTTATATCCAAACCGATGTAGTTTCATTAGAAGATATGCAAAAGCTGGCACAGTTCGCATTGGAGCAATATGGCCGAATTGATGTACTTGTAAATAATGCAGGAATAATGCCAAATTCATTTCTTAACGAGCTGAAAGTCGAAGAATGGGATCAAATGATCGATGTTAATATCAAAGGAGTTCTAAACGGCATTGCTGCTGTGTTGCCTATTATGAGGGAACAGAAATTCGGACATATCATCAACCTTTCCTCAGTTGCCGGTTATGAGGTACATCCTACTTCTGCCGTATACAGCGCTACAAAATTTGCTGTAAGAGCAATTTCAGAAGGCTTGCGCCAGGAGGAATCCCCATCCTCAAATATCAGATCCACTATCATATCGCCAGGAATGACGGATACAGAGCTATTCAATACTATAAGCAGCCCCGCCATTCAGGCTATGGCAAGTCAAATGAAAAGCATGGCCATTTCTCCTTATAGTATTGCTAGAGCAATTGCATATGCCATTAATGAGCCTGATGATATCGGAGTCAACGAGATTGTGATTAGACCAACCGTTTTGAAATAATAACGCTGGTTTCGTCAAATAATAGGGGTGATGTTTATGGGAAACAATTGGACAGTTAAACAAATACCTAATCAACAGGGAATTAGGGTTGTAATCACAGGCGCAAGCAGCGGAATCGGTTATGAAACTGCACGGGCTTTTGCGGCAAAAGGAGCAGAAGTGGTTTTTGCCATCCGGAATGTCGAAAAAGGTGCAGTGGTTTCAAGACAACTAATGCAAGAATATCCCAGCGCTAAACTGAAACTGATGAAGCTGGATCTTAGCGATCTTGCCAGCATCCATGAATTTGCCCAAGAGTATCAGCAAACTTATGATTCACTTACTTTGTTAATCAACAATGCTGGCGTTATGACCCCACCTTATCAGAAGACCAAGGACGGTTTTGAACTCCAGTTCGGCAGTAATCATCTCGGACATTTTGCGCTTACAGGACTTATGTTGCCTTTGCTGAATAATACTCCATCTTCACGTGTTGTTACTCTAAGCAGCACAGTTGCAAATGGAGGTAAAATTAATTTTGATAATCTCGATGGCAGTAAAGGCTACAACAGGGTGCAATTCTATGGTCAGAGTAAGCTAGCCAATTTATTATTTGCCCAAGAGCTGAATGTTAGACTGAAAGCAAGCGGTTCTAATACTATCAGCTTAGGCAGTCATCCTGGCCGAGCCAATACCAACTTGTTCTCGCTTGGATCTGGCAAACAAGCCGGCCCCCTCATGAGAATAGTAAAATTCCTCTTATCGCCACAATCAGCAGAAATGGGAGCTTTACCAACTCTGTATGCAGCAACTAATCCAATGCTCGATGGCGGAGAATACCTAGGTCCAGATGGAAAAGGCGGAAACAAAGGCTATCCCAAAATTGATACTTCCGTGCTCAAATTATATAATCCACAAATTACTAAACAGCTTTGGGATGTATCGGAGTCTCTGACAGGTATTTCGTATTTATCTTAGAAGGTGTTCATCAGAAGCCTTCATAAAATAGATAGTGGTTGACTAGGCATTAATCTTGTCCTAGTCGGCCACTTTTTCTATTTTTCAGCATCTGTATCATCTTCCTATACGCGTATAAATAGATAGCGATAAGTCGATACTTGGAACACTCTGTGTGCTAAAGGGGAGTGTATAAATTGCAGCCAACAGAAAAAATCACGGGAACCCAACTAGGCTTATTACTATTTACTTTTATAGTTTCTACCGTCATCATAACCATTCCTAGTATGACGGTGATGTTTGCCAAACAAGATGCCTGGATCTCGGTATTTCCTGCTGCTTTATCAGGATTATTAAGTATTTGGGTAATGACTGCACTAGGGAATCGATATCCAGGTTTAACGATTATCCAATACAGCCCAAAAATAATTGGAAAATGGTTAGGTGGTTTATTAGGGATATATTACATTTATTACTGGTTTGTTTTTATAATGACTACTACAATGCTTCATGCTAATTTTATTAATGCACTTTTATTGCCAAAAAGCCCATCTATTGTAGCGAATCTGACATTATTTATCATATGCAGCCTGGCAGTATTCACAGGAATTGAGGTTATTGCAAGATGTAATGAGTTTATTACACTGCTCATCCTATTTTTTATAATACCACTCCTGATTCTGATAACTAAGGAAGGAGATATCAACCAGTTAAAACCCATTTTAGGAGGCGGAATACTGCCAGTGCTCCAAGGGGCTATTGGACCAGCAGGCGGATTTATGAATCAATTATTTATATTGGGATGGCTCCTCCCTTATTTAAATAAACCTAAAAAGGCACGTACCGTTTCACTGATTGCCCTTTTCGGTATTTCCATTCTTATTTTCTTTATTGTATTACTTACCATTATGATCTTAGGTCCATTGGCAGGTAATTTAACCTACCCATTTTTAAGTGTCATTCAGTATGTGGGTATCGAGGGATCCTTTGAACGTCTGGAGGCAATCGCTGTCTCGATGTGGGTTACGGGGATTTTTGTTAAAATATCTGTGACGTTGTTTATCTTATGTATTAGTATAAGCCAGCTTATGGGCATCCGAAATTATCGTGATTTCATACCTCCCATAGCACTTCTATCCATTATTGGGTCCGTTTTTATTCATAAAAATGAAATGGAGCTTCATAATTTTATTGTTTTCACTTTTCCTATTTTGGCATTTTTAAACCAAAATCTCATACCGATGTTACTTCTACTGATAGACACAATAAAAAGGAGATTTTGAAGATGCAGACAACAGAAAAAATCACAGGAACCCAGCTAGGCTTTTTACTATTTAGTTTTGTCGTTTCCACCATTTTCTTAACCGTTCCCGGACAGATGGTAATGTTCGCCAAACAAGATGCTTGGATATCCGTATTCCCTGCTGCTGCAACAGGAATATTAACTATTTGGGCAATGATTAAACTCGCGAATCGGTATCCGGGTATGACCATTATACAATATAGTTCAAAAATCATGGGGAATGCCTTAGGAAAATGTTTAGGCATTTATTACATTTTTTTTTGGTATATGTCCATTTCAGTTATGATTATGCAGCATACTTTATTTATTGATACCGTTTTATTGCCAAAAACCCCACCGATCGTAGGGGGTCTAACATTATTGATCTTTTGCAGTCTAGCCGTTATTGCTGGGATTGAGGTCATCGCAAGATGCGGTGAATTTCTTGCCCCACTGAGCATTATTTTTTTGATTCCGCTTTTTATCCTAATGGTTGGGGAAGCTGATTCAAACCAACTAAAGCCCATTTTAGCAGCAGGAGTAATGCCGATATTACAAGGCGCTGTCACTCCAGCAGGCGCATTTATGAATCAAGTATTTATATTGGGATGGCTCCTTCCTTATTTAAATCAACCAAAAAAGGCTCGCAAGGTCTCGCTGATTGCGCTTTTAAGTATTTCTATTATTGTTTTCAGCATTGTTATATTAACCATTATGGTCCTCGGTCCACTAACACCTAGGTTAACCTATTCATTTTTAAGTGTTATTCAATATATTGGTATTGTAGGCTCCTTTGAACGTCTGGAAGCAATCGCTGTTTCCGTGTGGGTGACTGGAATTTTTGTGAAGATCTCGATATCGTTGTTTATCTTGAGTCTTAGTATTAGCCAGCTTATCGGTATCCGTAATTATCGGGAATTCGTAATACCAATAGCATTATTATCCATAATCGGATCGGTATTTGTTTTCAAGAATGGAACGGAGCTTCGTAATTATATTGCTTTTATTTATCCGAGCGCGGGCTTTTTCACACAAAGCCTTATACCGTTAGCACTTTTAATGATCGATACCCTAAAGAGAAAAGTCAATAAGTCATTGCTTTAAAAGCATTTTTCCTATGGGCTCAAAAATAACTTTGAACGGGATAACCACACTTGGAATGTCAACTTGCGCTATTAATAAGGAACCAATAATAGTTGATGCTCCCATTAAACCGCCATATAATGCTGCTTCTTTTTTTTCTTGCTTACTAAGCAAGGACTGTATTTTAACAAAAGACCATAGAACCAATGCAAGTATATATCCCACTATTTGTACAATCATTTTATGATCTCCTTATCTTTCAATTGTAGAGGAGGACCTGCCATCCCAATTCCACTAATAGTTAGCTTAACTTCAATAGAAGTGTCTACCTCTGGAAACTTATTATCCCATTCTCCTTTTAACAATTCCCACTTTTTCGGCATGTTACGGTAAATTTCTTGGCCGAAACCCATGCTATCTACTTTATACTGCTTTTGGACTTTAGCTAACAAAGTCTGTATTTGTTCCTTAACCGATTTCTCTAATGCTTTCTGCACAATATCCAGATTCTTCGAAAGACTGATATCCAATTGGGAATTATTTTCGACAAGACTTCCTTGACCCCACAGCTGAATCAAGATTTTAACCTTATCACCACTTATTTCTGGGGTGATTTTTCGCTTTACATGGTATAAAACCATTCCCACATTCCCATTACCTTCTGGTAAATAGGCGTTGATCCTGCTATGCTTCAACTTATCGGTAACCCAAATAAATCCATTTGTTTCTTTTTCGTTTAAAAACCCGACTAATTTGAAATTCTTAAAAATGGCTGATCCGCCTAGCTTAAATATTTTATTTTTGTTTTCTTTCATTTCTTCTTTAGAATCCTCGAAATCCATGACTCCCATAACTGGACTAATGCCTTCGCTTGATGCCGCCATAAAAAAGTCTCGCAAGGTAACTGCTAAATCAGTTCCTAAACCCTCCATTTCCTTGACAGCTTCGATAGGCACTTGTTCAAAAGGGTATTTAGTCTGCAAAATTTCCCGCCCTTCTCTTCCTTTTACAACCATTATGTAGGTTTTTAAGCGATTACGCGGATCGTGAGTGAAAACATCGACGGCATCTTTAATTCCGTGTTTGGCTAACCGTTCACCTATAAAAACAACGCCGCGATGGGCGGTGAATAACGTGCGCGAGCTTTTTTTCTGAAGCAATTGATGCGCTTCATTGCCATTCTTTCCAACAGCCGATATCACAAAAAACTTCTCTTGCCGCCCGCCGCCCCCCCCCGGCCCCCCCGGCCCTGACGAAGGGATTGCGATCTGAACGGACACTATTACGTTGCCATCCTCTGATAAGTCCAATGCCGTTCCCATAACAAAGGCAAGATCATTGATCTCCACACGGTCCCAACAACCGCTTGTAATCAATACGGTGAATAGTAAACCGATATATAGGAATAGTTTCATTCAGAAGTACCTGCTCCTTTCTTTATCTTATGAAAAGCTAGCATCCTAATTGTTCTCAGGTGGCTGCATCCCTTGACTCGGACCTGGTTTCTGGCCTGCTGGTTCACGGACCGGATTGTTAGAACCGGTTGCTTGTGGACGACGAGTTTTAGCCCATATTGGTGCCCGGATTATTACATCCTTCAAATTAGTAAATGTAAGCGGGGCTACTGGAGTAAAATAAGGGACGCCGAACGAACGAAGCGATGTTACATGTAACAAAATACCCAGAAATCCAAGCACAATGCCATAAAGTCCAAGGGTACCAGCCAAAAATAGCATCGGAAAGCGTAGTAACCGAACTGCATTTGCAAAGCTATATCGTGGAATTGTGAATGCTGCGATTCCTGTGATGGATACAATAATAACAACTGGAGCTGATATAATTCCTGCCTGAACAGCTGCTTGACCGATGACTAATGCCCCGACAATACTTATCGCTTGCCCTATCTGTTTAGGCAAGCGAATACCTGCCTCCCGCAAAGCTTCAAAGATGACTTCCATCAATAAGGCTTCAATGAAAGCCGGAAAGGGAACTGGCTCTCTTGATGAGACAATACTCAGCACGAGATTAGTCGGAATCATTTCCTGATGAAAAGTAGAAATGGCTACATATAGAGATGGAGCGAATATCGCAATTATTATGAAAAGAAAACGAATCCACCGCACAAAAGTTGCGATAGGCCAGCGTATATAGTAATCCTCGCTTGCCTGAAGTCCAGCCCAGAATGTCATGGGAACAATGAGTACAAATGGACTTGTATCGACAAGAATGGCCACTTTCCCTTCCAATAGCTCAGCAGCTACAACATCTGGTCGTTCTGTACTATTTACTTGTGGAAAAGGCGAGAAAGGAGAATCTTCAATAAATTCCTCAATGTAAGCTGAATCTAGGATACCGTCAATTTGAATCCGAGTTATCCTTTTTCGAACTTCCTCAACTACTGGTTCGGAAACAATTCCAACTATATAAGAGATGACTACTTGCGTTTGAGATAGCTCTCCAATCGTAAGGGATTCCATTTTTAGCCGTGATGTTTTAAGTCTGCTGCGTATTAATCCTATATTTGTTGAGATACTTTCGATAAATCCATCCCTTGGACCGCGAATGACAGGTTCCGATGAAGGCTCTTCAAGACTTCGTTGTGGTCTACCGTTAACCTTGACCATCATAGCATCGCTGTCCCCAATTGTAAGGACGGCTGCAAAACCGTTTAACAATTGTCGAACAATATCAATTACTTGAGATGTAACTTTCGTTTCCCCTAAAGAGATAATCCGATCATCTAGACCTGCTGCTTTTTCATTTATTAAATCCTCTTGTTTTGTATATTTAGATAACAATGGTTTCAATATATGATCGTCAATCACCTTTTCTTCAACCAGACTTGCAAGATATATGAGAAGCCAATGATTTTCTCCAGCCAGTTGAACTCTACGGAACACCATGTCGGTACTGTTTTCGAATATTTTTTTAAAAACCAACTCATTTTGCTCTAAATCGGAGGTTAACCTGGTGGAGTTCTCTTCATCTTCGGAGAGAATATCCTCAGGTATTGTTGGATACCCAGGCTTATTGCGCATCCACTTCCTAAACCCCTTCACTGAATTGGCCCCCCCAAAGAAAACACTGATAAGGGTATTTTTCCATTTTCCGCAAAAAATATTCTTGAGCTTGCGAACCCATGCGTAAAGGGCAGGACGAATGCAATCATTCGTCTGCCCTCTCTGTAATGAAATTAATCAATAAATTGTTTAAATACATGTCTGATCACATCACCACGGCTTATAATGCCCACCAAAACACCTTGTCGTTCTACCGGTACTTTTTTGATTTTCTTTTCGCCCATGGTCATGTGCTTTTTGCCGATATATCGCATTATGTCACCATCGCTAATGTAAGCAACGATTTCATTTCGTTCATTTACGATGGGAAGCCCGCTGATCCGATGATCACTGAATTTTTTACCTTATACACTTGACTAATCATAATATCATAGGCTTGCATATGCCGTTCCTTCTTCCTTCATTCATTAACGAATATCTGGACGTAGTCTAGCTGCTTTATCCTAATCTTTATAGAGTTACCTTAACGGTTTTATGGTCCAAGTGGATTTCAGATTCTTTATCCTCAGCCTGTCCCGTGCGTTTAATGAAGAAAGATAATATCAGACCGACAATTCCGATTCCAATAATAAACAAGTACGCATCATTAATGCCCTGAATAGACGACTGTACAATCATATCCTTCTGTGAAGAAGAGCCGCCAGCAGCGGTCAAATCCTGAAGATGAGACTTAGTGCTTGACGTCATAACCGTGACAATCAACGCAGTACCTATTGCACCAGCCACCTGTTTGATGGTGTTGGAGATAGCCGTACCATGCGCATTCAGTCTTGAGGGAAGTTGGTTTAAGCCCGCCGTTGTAATTGGCATCAGAAACATGGCCATCCCGATACGTCGTCCTGTGGACATCAGAACTAAATAAGTATAACTGGTGGAATCGGTCAGATTAACAAAACCAATTGTGGTCACGATCGTAATAGCCATCCCGATAATGGACAGCCACTTCGCTCCGAACCGATCGAACATTTTTCCGGTTATCGGCATCATAAGTCCCATTAGAAGTGCGCCTGGGAGCATCAGAAGCCCAGATTCCATAGCTGTGTATCCACGTGCATTCTGCAAGTACAGTGGAAGCAGCATCATATCTGCATACATGACCATCGTAACCGCAATATTAATAACAGTCGTCAGGGAGAACATGCTGTATTTAAACGCCCTAAGATCAAGAAGCGGACTTTTGGAGACCAGCTGTCGCCAGACGAACAAAATCAAGGAGACAACTCCGGCAGCAATAAATAAAAGTACTTCTGCACTTGACCAGCCCTTACTTGCAGCACTGCTGAAACCATAAAGAAGAGCTCCAAACCCGATTGTTGAGAGAATTGCACCATAAACGTCAATTTTGGGATAGGATCGTTCAGTCACATTAACCAGATAAATAATGGCAACAGCAATAACAATAAGTACAAATGGAATCATTCCATAAAACAATGTTTGCCAGGAATAATGCTCCAAGATATATCCTGCGATTGTTGGTCCGATAGCTGGGGCGAAAATAATGGCTAAGCCTACCATCCCCATTGCGGCTCCTCGCTTCTCAGGAGGAAAGACAGTCAAGATTACATTCATTAGCAGCGGCATAATAATACCGGCTCCAGCTGCTTGAATCAGGCGGCCAGTCAGCAAAATATTGAAGTCATTCGCTAATGCTGAAACAATAGTACCGCCAAGAAAAATAATCATGGATGACAGAAAAAGCTCACGGGTTGTGAACCGCTGCATTAAATAGGCGGTGATCGGAATAAGAATCCCGTTTACAAGCATATAACCGGTTGTCAGCCATTGAGCTGTAGAAGCCGCAATGTCAAAATCGATCATCAGCTCCGGCATAGCGACACCCATAATGGTCTGATTCAAAACAGCAATGAACGCCCCCACAATCATGACAAACAACAGTGGGCCTTTCTTAATGGTGCTACTATCAAACGCTAAAACTTTGCTCATCCTGCTCAATCCCTTCAAATTTTTAGTGCAACTAATAGACACTGTGTTGTATAATGAACTAACGTAAATTATTATAATTCGCTAGCTTATATTTCACAAGCAACAGCTTTTTGAAAAATGTTTATTAGTTTACAGAAAATTTCGATCTGTCGTTTATGTGAATAATAATCTACAAACAGGATGAAATTGTCGTACAGAGTATTTAAGGAGAGAGGGAATGAGAACCTATGTCAACAGCTTCACCGCGTATGGATCCGCGTGTATTTCGAACTCGCCAATTGATTCGAGATGCCTTTATCGATTTGCTTCAGGAAGTTGAATTTGAGAAAATATCCGTAAAACGTATTACAGAACGCGCTACCATCAATCGTGTCACCTTCTATCTTCACTACCAGGATGTTCCAGATATGCTGGAGAAGATGGCGGATGACATGGTTAATGAAATTAATGCAGTATTAAAGGATGTTGCGATCCAATCAGGTATAGACAGTGATTCGTCCAGATTGATTAAATTGCTTGAGCACATTGCAAAAAATTCTACTTTTTATAAGGTTGTGCTAGCCTCAAAACGTATACCAGTCTTTACCGAACGTTTTATGAAGCTGATGATTGATATGATTACAAACAAAATCGAGAATCGAGATGTTTCTTCAGTGGTTTGGGCTGCGAGCGTTCCTAATGATATCGTAATCTGGTACAGTACTTCCGCCTATATCGGTACAATTATCTCCTGGCTTCGCAATGATATGCCTTACACACCGGTTTTTCTCGCTAAGCAGCTTTTTCTAGCCAAGCCGTATTCACAGTTGGCTCCGAATGCATCAAAAAATGAACCCCCCTCAGATCTGGGATGATTCAATCAAAAATAAAATAGGCGCATGCTTGTGCATGCGCCTTGCTGCGATATTATTTGCAACTATTTAATCAATGTCGAGAAGCTCGAGAATAACACCCAGATCTTCTGTGCTTTCAACATAAGCATATTTATCGCCATTTTGAATAAGTGAGTAGCCGAATTGCTCCAGCTTAGCCGCTGTTTCAAGCATTCTGTTCTTCGCTTTAAATGCGATGTGATGAACTCCAGGGCCTTTTATATCCAGAAATTCTTTCCATGTAGTAGGGTCCTCTGTCGGTTCAATGAACTCTAAAACCAGATTCTCCATGTGAAAGAAGGATAGCCTAACCCTGCCTTTTGTTGGCTGTCCCATATATGAAACCGTATCACTACCATCTTCATTAGCCATAATAATGTTAGGGACGGGAACGCCTAAAAGTTCGGCAAAGCGGCGGGTAGCCTTTTCCACATCACGAACGATCACTGCAACCTGACAAATCAGGGTCGTACCAAGAATAGTGTTTTCCATTTTTCTTCTCCTTTGCTCCAGATACTATTTACCAAACGTGGTAAACGTTATGTACCTGTTCCCCTGCAAGTATTTTGCGTGCACGATCAATATTCCACTGAATGTGATCTATCAGATCTTCATCACCTTCAAAAGATAATCCGAATAAACGTTCCATTTTGCTGGCATTATAATAGGAAGTTTTGCTTTCTTCACCCGCATTAGGAATAATAACTTTACTGGAAGAATCGATCAAATCGATTGCAATTTGGGCAATTTCTGCCCAGAAAATATTTTTTTTCCCCAGCGCTATAAAAGTTTCATTGTTGAAGTCACTTTCCAGCAATTTCACATAAAGTTCTGCAATTTGTTTACCGGAAAGGAACTGAGTGCCATCGAATTTATTAAAAGTGATGTCTTCATTCTGAAGAGCAGCTTTTGCAATATTTAAGAAACGAACATCAGATTGAGATGCGCCGCCTCCATAAGCTGGATTAGAGAAAATATAACCGGGTCGAATAACATTTCTTGCAATTTTGGTTTTGGTTCCATTCACACCCTGGCCACTGTAATACATATTAAAGCCCATTAGATACATTTCGGAAGCAGCTTTGGTTGCACCGTACAGATTATTTGGCAGCAGCAGAGCAGTCTCGTCCATGCCGTCACGAAGATCACCCATTGCAGCAGTAGAACTGGTATAAATAAATTTCTGCAATCCAGCTTTTTCTGCAGCATCTACTAAGAAAAGCGTAACTTTCGTATCATGTTCAAGCATTTCGACCGGATCGTTCCCCCAACCTAGCGCGATATGAATAACAGCGTCACAGCCCTGAAGCGCCTTTTCCATCACGTCCAGCTCAAGTATATTACCCTTTACAAGAGTTACGTTGGATAGGGTTTGATAATAAGGAATGCGGTCGGGAGTGCGCGTAAGCAATACGATTTCATGACCTGCTGCAAGCAATGCTTTAGTAACGTTTTGTCCGATATTGCCGGTACCGCCAGTAACAAATACTTTCATAATTATTCCTCCACTATTTTTTTAAACTCCGCGTAAATGGTCTCTCTATTCAATCAGCTTGTAGCTAACAAAAGCCAGTTTCCTACTGTCGGGGGACCAAGAATTCACATTAATGGTACCTTGTCCGCCAAACAGCTTAACCAAAGTACGGAACTCTCCGCCAGAACTTGGCAGCAAGCGAATTTCTACATTTTTGTTTGCGGGATGATCGCCCGGAGCGACATCACCCTTGCGATAACTAATATAAGCGACTAATTCTCCGTCAGGAGAAACATGTGGAAACCAGTTATTGCTCTCATCAAACGTTATCTGCGTTTGTTCATTGCCTTTGGCATTCATCCGCCACACCTGCATAAGGCCTGAGCGTACCGAGTTGAACCAAATGTGCTTACCGTCCGGTGAATATTCAGGTCCGTCATTCAGTCCGGTTATATCTGTTAACTTTGTTTCTTTGCCGCCGTTAAAGGGGATCGTGTAAATGTCGTACTCGCCGTTTCGCTCTGCACAATAAGCTAGCGTGTTTCCATCTGGCGACCAACCGTGCAAATAGCTGGGGGCTAATGGCGTGATGAGGACTGGATTGCCACCCTCTAAAGGCAAAATATAGATGCGAGACTGGCCATCCTCGATGGTATGATGGCTTACCGCAACGTGCGAGTTATCAGGTGAAAGCACATGGTCGTTATTGCATTGAATAGCATAACCGGATTCTATAGCCTTACTTTCATGCGTGATGAGATCAAACGTGTAAAGCATGCCCATGCTGTTATATACAAGCTGCTTGCCGTCGCGGGTCCAATTAGGCGCCTCCATTACATAATCGAATTCGGCTAGGACGCTGCGTTCGCCGCTATAAACATCTACCGTTTCCAAGATACTTATCCCATTTCTTCCGTCTACCTTGCGTGGTTCTTTTAATGTATTCATCGTTTAATCTCCATTGTTTTTATTTTCTTCTGATCCTATTCTTGGTGAGTCGCCAACCTTACAGCTTGTCGAATGGTCAGCAAATCACGCTCAACCTCAAGATATTCATCTGACCCTCCCCGAAATTCCATAGACCAGCAGCCCTGATACCCGGCTTGACGAAACAGTTGTATTTTTTGAAGCAGCTCAGATCCTGTAAAATCCACAAACGACCGATCAAACTGGGCATGGATTGTATAAGGCGCTACAATCTCGTCACCGATTTCCTTGTCTATAAGCCAACGGTTGACATTAAGTATAATCCCGAACCCTGGGGCAGAAACTTCATTAAAAATTCGTTGCAGGTTTCGAGGAGACTGGGCAGCTGCCTGATGCGTCTGCGGGCCTACCTGAAAACCATGATCATTGGCAAACTGTGCATATTCCTTGTATCGGTTGACACAAATTTCATACTGCTCATCTGTCATTTCTACCGAGTTTATCCCCATATCGATCCGCAGCGTTTGAACTCCCCACCGGCGTGCAATATCTAGGTACAAGAGCGCCTTTTGATGGTTTCGATCACGAACATTCGGATCATCATGCCAGACATCAGCACCATCCACTGCAAGATTCGCGACAATCATTTCTTCTTCGTCTAAAGTATCCTTGACGCTCTGGATGTAGTCATCCTCAGTGGAGAGCAGCATTCCGTTCCAAATATCTGCGTGACGGAGTCGATAGCGGTACTTTATGCTTTCCAAATAGCCAAACAAGCTCATTTTCCCCGAATTAAACAACGCATGGAATGACCATGATCCAATAGTAAAGTCTGACATGTAATTTCCCCCTAGATATTTGTGATAAGCTCTCTTTGCTAGCAAAATCAGATAGGCATCGGTTCACCTTTAACATTGATAAAAAAGCATTCCGGATCTATTTCTGTTTTCATCTCGAGAATATCTATTATGCTTCTGGCACTTTCAGCGGGATCTCCGGGAGCTTTCTCCCCACCCATGTCTGTCTTGATCCAACCTGGATGAATGGCGTACACACGAATTCCTCTTTCTTTTACATACTCTTTAAGCTGTTTGGATAACATGTTGATCGCTGTTTTGGAGATCGCATAGGGATAATCCCCTCCATAGGCATGAGTCAAGCTGCCTGCTTCTGATGAAATGTTAAGGACAGCCCGCAAGGCACCATCCGTCATTAGCGGGAGCAAATGCTTGATCACCATCATCGGACCAAACAAATTAATCTCGAAGGACCCGACGATATCCTCCATTGGCATTTCTTCTATGGCGACACCCCTGCCCAACAAAATACCGGCATTATTGATCACAGCATCAACTGTTTGTCGTTCTGCCAGCAGCCTTTCCGCTAAACGGGCTATTGTTTCTTCGTTACAAACATCGAGCTGGACGGCCCCTATTTGACCGGGAAAAAGGTCGATTAATTCGAGTAATTTCCCACCGGGTTGCGACGAACGAATTCCGGCTATTACCTTATGGCCTCTTTGTGCTGCAGCTAGTGTCAGCTCATAGCCAAGTCCTCGATTCGCCCCAGTGATCACAATATTCATTGCTGCTCCTCCTTCTTAATCATGACACCGAATAGTGAATTACAACTCCAAAGTGCTCAGGTATTGAATATGCTCCTTCATGTAAGCATCGGCCTTGAAAGAAAACCCAAAGATATTCTTGATTTGCGAAACATCTATAGGCATGTTTTCTGGCTCAGGACGTCCTTTGTCCTCCAATATGATTTGGCTTTGGGAACCAAGTAAGCTTACCGCCATTTGCGCTATCTGAGCCCATGTACGGAATTCAGTACTCACAGCGGTATAATAACCGCGGTCCAATTCATCGGAATGGAGCAAAGTGGAGTATACTTTTGCAAGGTCACCTGCCCAGATAAACTGCGTACCGTCATTCTTGATAAAGGACATGGACTCGTTTGCCAGAGCGCTTTTGACCATATTTATAATCTTATGATCGGGATAGAGAGGTCCGCCCTCCACGCACGGATTGCCAAAGGTATAACCTGGACGTATGATATTTGCCTGAATATGATATTGAGAGGCTATAGCCATAAGATAAGCCTCTGTCGCGGCCTTGGTGGCGCCATAATAAGTATCAGGTTTAATAAATCCCCTATCATTGTTAGGCGCCGAGCCAAAGCTCGCAATGGAAGAGGTATAAATGATCTTCTTTACTCCCGCTTCCGCAGCCATCTGGAACAGGCGGACAGAGGGCAGCGTTTCATTTACTAATGTTTTCATTGCTGTCCCATCCAGCCATGAGAGCGCTACATGGACGCATGCATCTTGTCCCTTAAGCCCCTTAGCGATAGCGCTGGCATCATCCATTTGTCCTGTAATAAAACGGATTTGCTCATGGTCCACAAAACCCGGGACCTTGCTCGCATTTCTGGCAAAAAGTGTTACCTCATGTCCATGGAAAAGCAGCTCCTTGACCACATATGAGCCGATAAAACCGGTACCTCCAGTAACAAATACTTTCATTTTTTTTACTCCTTTCTGCATCATTCCTTTACGCTACCCATCACAAGCCCTGTTGTGAAATACTTTTGCAGAAACGGGTAGATAATTAGAATCGGTATCATTGCTAAGAACATTTGCGCTGCACCTGTAGTGCGGGCGCTAACCAAAGACAGATATTTGGATAAATTGCCGCTAAGATCGGTATTGTTGCGCATAAATTCCGCTGGGTTCACGACTACCGTTTGCAAGTAAGTCTGCAGCGGATAGTTTTGAATACTATTCATATAGATCATGCCGTCGAACCAGCTGTTCCAATGGTCTACAAACGAGAACAGCGTTACAGTCGCGAGCGTAGCAGTCGAGACTGGCAGAACAACTCTGATCAGCGTCTGCACATGACTCGCACCGTCGATATACGCTGCCTCCATCAATTCCTTCGGCAGGCTGCGCATATAGTTCATCACGACCAGCATGCTGAAAACAGGAAGCGCACCCGGCAGCACAAGCGACCATATTGAATCGATCAACCCGGTATTCCTCACCACCATATACGTAGGAATCAATCCTGCGTTGAAAAGTATGGTCACAACAAAGAACCATGAAAAAATACTCCGAGCCCTGAATTCCGCTTTTAATTTGGAGAGAGGATAAGCAGTCAGGATGATCAACAGCAGATTGATTGGCACGCCAATCGCTGTCCGCTTGATGGAGACCAGAAGTGAAGCGGAAAACTTCGAAGTGTTCGTAATAAATTCATAGGAGACTGTTGTAAAACCGATCGGAAAAAAAGTAACCTCTCCTGCAGCCACTGCAGTTTTGTCAGAGAAAGATACCGCGAGCAGATTGATAAACGGTGCTATGCATACAAGTGCAATAATCAGTAGAAAAATTATATTGCACAGAAGGAATATTTTACGTGATGTGGAATCCATCATTCTCATTTTCCTATCCCCCATTAAAAGACTCTATAACCAGTGAATTTGTCAGCCAAGTAATAAGACACAACGATAAATACCAGTGATACGCCTGACTTAAACAGGCCAGCAGCTGTGGAAAGCGAGTATTGAGCCTGCTCAATGCCCAGCCGGAACACAAGCGTATCCAATATATCGCCGGTAGAATAGACCACAGGGCTGTACATATTATAGATCTGATCGAAACCACCGTTTAGGATATTAGCAAGACCCAATACAGTCATCAGCACTATGATAGCCGAAATGCCAGGCAGTGTGATGTGTAATGTCTGCCGCCAACGATTTGCGCCGTCGATAACTGCGGCCTCATAAAGCGAAGGGTCAATGCTTGTAAGTGCAGCCAGGTATATGACCGATCCGAATCCAAAAGTCTTCCAAATATCGGCTACTACCATCGTGCCTGGGAACACATCCGGATTGCCAAGGAAAAAAATCGGTTCAATTCCAAGCTTGGATATGAATATATTGACAAGCCCCTCACCCGGTGATAAAAGATTTAAAAGGATACCGGATAATATAACCCAGGATAAGAAATGCGGCAGATAGACCAGCGTCTGGAAAATGCGTTTGGTAAACAAATTCCTGACTTCGTTGAGCAATAGTGCAAACACAACCGGAACAATCACGCCTCCAAGCAATTTAAAGAATGCAATAATGACCGTATTTTTAATAACTGGCCATATATTTGGCATAGAAAACAACGTAGTGAAATTTTGAAACCCAACCCACTGTTGATGTCCAAACATACCTTTTGCCGGAACAAATTTCTGGAACGCGATCACAACGCCTGCCATAGATCCATAGCTATAAATAGCAACCAGAGCAACTGCGGGGAGCAGCATGAAATACAAAGGAAGCTCTCTTAGCATCTTATCTTTTCGCTTCAGATTTACAAACACCAGTTATCACCACCTGTACATATTTTGGAACAAGGCCCGATGATTTCGGCAGTTCGAATAGACACGGCGCTGCATATCAGCTAAACCTTGTTTATATAACTGCGGTGGAATTAAACCACCGCAGTCCTTGAATTAGTGTAACTTATTTAGCTGGATACATTTTGTCAAGCTCATCAAGAGTCTGTTGACCACCCGCCTTCAGCCACTGCTTCACAAAGGTGTCGAAATAATCGACAGGTTTAGCACCTGTAATGATATTGGTAAAGGTTGTTATCGTGAGCGTATCCAGCGAAGAAACATTGGTCAACCACACTTCAGGCCGTTCAATACCCAGGATGCTCTGAACAATTGCATTATCGGGGATGTACTTGTTCAATACCCATGGCAGAGAGCCTGATTTGGACATCTGTCCCCAGGTGCCAAAAGCATTATCGTCTTTTGCAAGTGATCCATCTTCAAAGCCAATAATATAGTCATATAAGGGCTTTGCAGCAGGAGCAAGGCCGTCAGAGGATCCTTTATCGAAGGCCTTCAACAAATCAGCTGCATAAACTTCACCCGGCTGATCGATGTATATTGGGGACAGCCTATACTGCTCATTCGACCAATATTTGAGGTAGTCTTCTTTCGTTGAGTAATTGACAGTCTGATCATACAGATTAAGTATCTTGATTACGGCTTCAGGATTCTTAGCTTTCGCGCTGACCATTGTCATTTGGCCAACAGCGTTGCTCTCGATACCAATTTTGTAATCGTAACCATCCTTTGTGGGGATGGGATATGGATGTACGATAACGCCATCTTTTTTGTAAACATTATTGTAAGGATACCATGTGCCCCAGTTGCTGCCGTAAGCCATGCCAATCTTGCCGCTAGTAATATCTTCAACCAGCGCTGATTCGTCTTTGGAGGTAAATTCCTTGTCGATAAGACCTTCCTTATACATATCTGCCAACTGAGAAAGCGCTGCCTTCATGTTCGGCTGGGTCCAGGCAAAAGTCATCTTGCCATTCTCGTCGCGGTAAAACATACTTTCATCACGTCCGGGAACGGCAAAGGCGGAGACCAAACCAAGAATGCTGCCATGGTTTTGTCTGATAAGATCCTTGTTGAGGGCAAGTCCATACGTATCGCCATTTATGCCGTTACCATCCGGATCGCCGGTAGCGAACTTCTTTGCAAGAGCGACCATTTCTTCTATGGTCTTCGGAGGCTGAGAATTGGTATTCTTAAGCCAGTCCTCACGTATCCACAGGAATGGCGCCTCGTGGAAGTTGTCGTTCATGCGCGGTATGGCATAAAGCTTACCGTCTATCGTAGCACCCTTGAACGAATCAGCAAATCTTGTCTGATATGCCTTGACTGAATCCGATGCATATTTGTTATAGACATCGGTGAGATCCGCCAACTGTCCATTCTTTGCCAGCTGCAGAAATACATTAGCATCCTGCGTTTGGAATGTGTCAGGCAGGTCGCCTGAAGCAATGATGGCATTCAGCTTGTTTTTATATGCGTCGGTGCTGCTGTCGGCAGAGAAAGAAACCTTAAGGTCAATGTTGAGTTTGTCTTTGATCAAACGGCTCCAACGGTTATCATCCAAGGTTTCACCATCTAGCAGCTTCGTAGCAGCCGCAGTTTGAACGCCTCTCGACAACGTTACCGGTTTCGAATATTTTCCATTGGGGTCCATGTTTTCTGGGGGATTGCTGGAAGTACCTGCACTTTCCTTAGTTGTGCCTGCATCAGATTGACTGGGAGCGCTTTCACATGCTGCAATAATAAAAACCATAAGCAAGGTCACTAGAACGAACGGTAGAACTCTTCTGAGTTTCATCTTTTTCACGTACAATTCCTCCTTTAATTTTTAAAACTGCATAGTGGCACAGCATTTGATCCATGTCGTAAACGCGCGTTTATTGCGGGATAAAAAAATTTGATCCTTCTGCATGAGTTTTAAAGTCTTTGATTGATCTGTCTTACCTGGCAAGATTAACTTTAATTCCCCTTAATTGTAGTAAGTGATTAGAAATAGGATACCTACGAAAATATTAGCCGTTTACTACATTCGACATCCCTCCTCTCATTAGTTTACCTTTGCGTAAACGCGCGTTTATTTGTCGATAAAAAAATTTAGATCCTTTTGCACGAATCTCTGACAACCAGACTGCAATCCATTGTGATTTCTTTAATATTCGTTGTACCTAGCTCAATTTTAGCGATCACATCTGTGGTCAAGTGCTTCAACATATCGTTGAAATCGACGCGAATTGTTGTAAGTGCGGGATGGTGCATATCACTCAGCACGTGATCATCGAAACCGATGACGGAAATATCTTCCGGTACCTGCAATCCATGTTCCTTAAGTGCGCGAATAGCGCCAAAAGCTACACTGTCATTGGCTGCAATAATGGCAGTAGGCAGATCGGTTGGAATGTGCAAAAGTGTTTGGATCGCATCGTAGCCGCTTCTATCATGAAAATCGCCAGGCAAAACCCAGTCCGGTTTGACAGGCAAATTATGCAGGTGCATCGCCTTTTTGAAGCCCTCGTATTTCGTTTGACCAGAAAGGCGGTTCATATCCCCATTAATAACGCCGATCTTTGTATGTCCCAGGTCAACCAAATACGCCAAAGCCTGCTTCATACCTGAATCATTGTTAAAATTAGCAACAATCCGATTGGATTGGGGATATTCTTGGTTCTGATCAACAACGCCAACAACAAATCCTTCTGCTATCAATTCCTCAATCAGCGGTTCATTTATCGCTGCGCCGATAAAGATACCTCCATCGATCCTTTTTTGCATAAAAATTTCTTTTACACTTCTGATTGTATCCTTATTCTTGGTGTCGCGAATAATGTTTGCCAAGATATAATAGCCGTGTTCTGAAGCATTCTCAATAACACTGACAAGTAACATATTCGTCAGGCTATCACTGGAAACATTTCCAGGTTCAATGAGAAACAGGCCAATCGTGCGCATCCGTTTGCCTGCAAGGACTTGAGCCGACATAACAGGAAAGTAATTGTAATCTTGAATCACTTTCATGACTTTGTCACGCGTTTCAGCTGGTACGTTCGAATAGTTATTAATGACCCTGCTAACTGTACTTCTTGATACCCCAGCTATCCGAGCTATTTCCTCACTTTTGATCTTTGGGTTTTTCAATGATGTTTGACCTCTTTCGTAAACGCGTGTTTATGCCCTCATTATACATAGCGTTTTAAAGCGCTGTCAATGCTTTATTTCAAAAATAAAATTAAAAATCATGGATCGGGTTTTATAATCTCTTTATTGTATAAACGCGCGTTTATGATATAATTGCTCAAAACGGAATCTTCCGTCAACTATAAATAACTGAAGGATGTGATTATTTTGCGGCTTGGTGGCCAGGTCTTTTTAGAACAAAAAAATCCGGAGATTTGGGTGAATGCTCTCAAAGCAGCAGGCTTTCGCGCCACAACCTGCCCCATCAGCGGTGATGAAGACATCGCCGAGCTTGATGATTATCTGAAAGTGGCCAAACAAAATGATATCTTAATTTCCGAGGTCGGCGCCTGGAGCAACCCTATAAGCCGGAATGATGACGTAAGACGCAAAGCCATAAACTACTGTATCAAAAGGCTGGAGCTTGCCGAACGGATTGGCGCTCAATGCTGTGTCAATATCGCTGGATCACGAGGCGAACAATGGGATGGGCCGGATCCGGACAACTTGAGTGACGAAACATTTGAACTGATTGTAGAAACGACGCGAGAAATCATCGATGCAGTAAAACCTGAGCGCACGATATTTGCTTTGGAAATGATGCCGTGGGTATTTCCGGATTCTGCGGACTCCTACCTTTCTTTAATCAAGGCAATTGACCGCAAAGGCTTCGGAGTCCACTTCGACCCAGTGAATATTATCAGCAGCCCTCGAATTTATTACAGAAATGGCGATATGATACGTGACTTTTTCGAGAAGCTCGGTCCCTATATTCGAAACTGTCATGCTAAGGATATTCTTCTAAGGAATCACTTAACCGTTCATCTAGAAGAGGTTATACCGGGTCAAGGTAATCTGGATTATCGAACTTTCCTTACTGAAATGAACAAGCTTAACCCGGATACTACGCTGATTATCGAGCATTTGTCGACCAACGAAGAGTATCAGCAAGCTTCCGCTTATATCCGAAAGGTCGCTGCGGAACTCAATATTCCCTTGTGAAGGCAGGTGTGAAACCAATGACAGATGATCAGTTGTTAGAAGAATTGTTACAGGAGGAGAAGGAATTACAATTCGATTCTTTCTCCAATGAAACAGCTCTATGTATCGGAATGGCGATCATTGACCGAGCTAAGGCTGAAAGTAAATCGATAACGATTGATATACGGATAGGTGAACAGCAAGTATTTCATTATGCCTGTCCGGGCACTTCAGCCGACAATGATGCCTGGACCGCACGGAAAGCGTGTATCGTCGATCGATTCGGTCGCAGTTCTTACTATTTGGAAGTCGAGTTAAGAGCTGCAGGCAAAACGATCGCCGATCGTTATTTTTTGGATCCTTCGCGATATGCTCCATATAACGGGGCATTTCCTATTCGAGTTCGCGGAGCAGGTTTAATTGGCTCGGTTGTCGTTTCCGGTTTGCCTGGAAATCAGGACCATAAGCTTGTCACTGCGGTTTTGAGACAGGTTATCGACGTTTCCGCAGTCCACTGAACCGCTGGTTCATTGAACAATAACCTAACCGAGTCAAACCTATTGTCGGAATATGATTAGTATAAATAAACAAGGAGGCAAAATGTGTAAAAACGACGCAACATTCACCCCAATTTTTGACGAAAAAACACTGGCGGGTTGGCATTTCGTCCCTCGCTTGCCTGTTCCCCGCGCCCCTGGACAACCTGAACCGGATACTACTACCGAGGAATACCGTTGCGCTATGCAAACATCAGGAAAATGGACTGTTGAGGATGGTGCAATCACCGGACGGCAAGCTCCGCCCGGATGCGGTTACGGCGGTTATCTCCTCACCGATGGAGTGTATGGTGATTTCGAGTTGGTCTTTGAAGCACATCCCGACTGGCCTGCGGATACTGGCATTCTGGTGCGTACGTCTTCCCTCGGCTCCCAAGGGTTCCAAATCCTTCTCGATCACCGTCGTTCGGGAAATATAGGAGGTATTTATGGCAATGGCATTGGCGGCTTCCATGGCATCAACTTCACTCTCGATGCGAAGTACGATGGGCATGGTAATCCCGTAGGGCTGAGACTGGAAGACCCCTCGACCACACTCGAGCCCATGACACCCGACAAAGCAGCAATTCTTGATTATGCGGCAACCGGTGAGCAGTTCCTGTCTATTTGGAAATGGAACAATTGGAATGAATTCAAGATCCGCGTCGAAGGGGCGTCTCCGCGAATCACAGTCCATATCAACGATATGAAAATTTCTGAAATCGATACAATTGCCTTAAAGCACCCATTGTATAACGCCGCAGTGGTCCGAGATCTGCTAAGCCCGAAAGGACACATTGCCTTCGAAATCCATGATAATGATCCCGGCATGGGCGAAGCGCGCTGGGCGCCGAATGCAGCTTGCAGGTGGCGCAATATTCGAATATGCGAATTTTAGACGACCAGTATACATATTTATTGAAACATTGTTCTAAACAGTCTAATAACGATAAATTTAGATCGTAAAAATTAAATGTATTTTCTGATGGGGTTGCGGAAATATAGCGTAGTTTAGGGTTTTATTGCTGTGATAGGGAAAAAGCCGCCAGCTCTGTGACTGGCGGCTTCAAATATAATAAGATTACAGTAAGGACTGCAAATGCTCTTCGAGACGATCCCAAGTTTCTGTAATACCTTGCTCCATGCCCATTTCCATGACTTTTTTAAGTGCTTCTGCCGATTCATATTGACCACGGCTAATAATCTTTGTCTTACCTTCAAGGTCAACCAATGTCATCGTTATATGGGAGGAAGGCATTCCTTCTACTACATTCCCCTCAGCATCCGAGAAGTAGTCAACGAAGATGACCTTCTCTGGCACCACAATTTCCTCGTAGACTGCTTTGCCCCATGATTCAAATCCAAAAAAATCAACCTGCTCCTCATTTATGCACTTCATACAGTAATGCCAGACACCGCCGGGGCGGAAATCGACGTTGCATACAGTAAGCGTCCAACCACGAGGTCCCCACCAATGCTTTAAGTGTTCTGCTTCCGAGAATACTTTGAATACAAGCTCTCGCGGTGCATCAAATACGCGCTCGAGTGTAAGTACGTTTCCTTCTGCTTTGGTAATCATTTTGTTTGTCATGAATAATTCCTCCTGAAATAGAGTTTATTATTTTAATTTCTGAAGTAAATATACCATGACAGGTATATTCCTGTAAACGAATATTTAAACTCAACTTTAATCCAGCACTCAAAACCGTGAGAGACATATATTCGGTTTATTTAAAATAATTCGCTAACGAATGTGTTCTTTAGAAATGTGAAGACTGATCAAAATATGACAGACCTTAGGAGAGCTTTTGTAAACAAATGACTATGACTCATCAAGCTGTTACGAAGCACCTTCTTCTATTAATAGAGGCAAAATTCTCAGAAATTTAAAGAGATTACTCGAAACAGGCAGCATCTTGGAGATCTTTTAGTTAAACTGGCATTATCCAAAAAGTCGTTCTGGAATTAAATCATTATTTACTATGTCAGCTTGTGACTCACGTTTAACGACTAGATCCGATTTCCCCGCTTGAACAAATACTACAGCTGGGCGGCGAATTCGATTATAGTTACTGGCCATCGCATAATTGTAGGCGCCTGTGCACGAAACTGCCAGAATGTCACCCCATTTAGACTTAGGTAATGATATGTCCCAGATGAGCATATCCCCACTTTCACATGCTTTACCCGCAATAGTTACTATCTCTTCATTGGCTTCATTCGCTCTGTTTGCGAGCATAGCCTCATACACCGATTCATACAAAGCAGGGCGTGGATTGTCCGTCATCCCTCCATCAACAGCTACATATTTACGAACTCCTGGGATATCTTTATAAGTGCCAATCGTATATAACGTTGTTCCAGCATCACCAACCATACTGCGCCCCGGTTCTACCCAAATTTCTGGCAACGGATAATTAACCTGTCCAAAGCAATTTTTAATAGCTTCAGTGATCGCCTTCACATACTGGCTGATTTGAAGAGGTGTATCCCCTTCTTTATAACGAATGCCGAATCCTCCACCAAGATTGATTACTTGTAGAGTAATATCAAGCTCTGTTCGAATAGTCGCTGCGAAAACTGCCACACGCTCAGCCGCCATACGGAAGCCCTCGACCTCGAAAATCTGAGAACCAATATGAGAATGAATACCTAATATTTCAATATTTGATAAGTTTATTGCGGTTTCGATTGCTTGTTTGGCTTGTCCGTTACCGATATCAAATCCGAATTTCGAATCAGTTTGACCCGTTGAGATGTAGTCGTGAGTGTGAGCCTCGACACCTGGAGTAACGCGGAACAATATTTTTACTCTTCGGTTCCGTTGCCCGGCAATTTCATTCAAAAGCTGTAATTCTGTAAAATTATCTACAACAAAACATCCGATTCCAGCATCCACTGCCATCTCAATCTCGAAAGGAGATTTGTTGTTACCGTGGAAGTGAATACGATCTACTGGAAACCCAGCTTTTAGAGCTGTGAACAGCTCACCATCCGAGACAACATCGAGCGATAATCCTTCTTGTTCTGCAAGCTTACACATGGCCATTACACAGAATGCCTTACTTGCATAAGCAATCTGAAACCTGAAGCCAGAAGCTTGAAAAGCCTCCGTAAATTCACGTGCTCGTTGACGAATCTGCGCCTCATCCATTACATATAAAGGTGTTCCATATTGCTCTACTAACGCTGTAGTGTCACAGCCACCAATTTCTAAGTGTCCCTGCCCATTAATCCGACTCGTCCCATGAAGATACATCTTTTCTATTCCTCCTGTTGTTTTATTTGACTGCACTTACTTAGATAAAATTACTAAATGATCCTAAGCTTGATTGTGGTGTTAATCCCAATATACCGATAAAATAATAGTATGAAAATGGAGGGAATGGACAAAAATTTGTATTTTTCAACAGTATTGATAATAGCAACAGGTTGTTAAAGTTATCGCTCATCCCGAAATCGCGATTTGAAGGAAATCAGTTCTTTATATAGAAGTATTATAGTTATGAAGCAGAAAAAAAGGAGAATTCGTATGAATTTTTATTATTATAGAATGATTAGAATCCGTCAGTTTCAGGTTGTAAGCCAAATGTCTTGGGATGGTGAACGTAGATGAAGACCTTTGATTTATCGAGCGAGGTTCGTCCAATATTAGAAGCAGTTGCCAATCGGATGATTCCGGAAGATGCATGGCCATCGGCGACAAATGGTGGAGTCCTGAAATATCTTGAGCTTCACGCCGGTGAGGTGCCGGCAATATGGACTGATTTGATCGAACCCGGCCTTCTCGCATTGGATGCAAAAGCATTAGGTCTCCATGGCCAACCGTTTACGGAACTGTTGGCAGCTGAGCAAGACAGATTGTTGCATGACTTAGAGCATGATCGTTTTCTGGACTGGCCTGTTTCACCTAAATTATTCTTTGACACTTTATTGAGCTTTGTTATTGAAGGTTACTATGGAAGCCCTACGGCTGGCGGTAATCACGAAAGCAAATCGTGGAACATGATCGGATTTCGTCCGGGCACTGTCTCCGAAAGCCAAGCACCTGTCCAAGAAACAGACTTACCGCAACTGGCCTTCGACCAGCTTCGAGACCAGTATGATGTTATTATCGTGGGAGCTGGAGCCGGAGGCTCGGTAGCAGCGGCAGTACTCTCCGAATCGGGACTTCGTGTTCTCGTTGTCGAACGCGGAAGCTGGCTTCAATACAATGAAATAGGCAACGACCATTTGCGCAACCATCGTTTAAGCAAATATGGCCATAACACGGGACCAGGGTTGAAAGGCAACCCTCGTACGATTCTTTTGGCGGGCGGAGAAGAGCGGATAACTGCACCTTTTGAAGGCGAATATCATAATAATGCGATGACTTTAGGCGGCGGAACACGGGTCTATGGCGCGCAAGCATGGAGATTCCATAAGGATGACTTTCGTATGGCTAGTCGCTATGGGGTTCCGGATGGAAGTTCGCTAAGTGATTGGCCAATTCAATATGATGAACTTGAACCTTATTATGAGCGGGCCGAGTGGGAAGTCGGCGTTTCTGGTGATGGGGATGCCCATCATGGACGCGGTAACCGACGACGCCCATATCCAATGCCAGCGCTATCGATGACGTTGGAAGCAGAACGCTTGGCTCGGGGGGCAGCGAAACTGGGATGGGACGTGGGGCCAGTTCCTCTACTCATCAACTCAGTTGAACGTGACGGTCGACCAGCCTGTGGGCGGTGCGGCCAATGTGTCGGATTTCCTTGCCCCACCAATAGTAAGAATGGCGGCCATAACACGATGTTAGTCAGGGCTATAGCTACGGGTAACTGTGACTTGATCTGCGATACCATGGTGGAACGCATCGATACCGAAGGAGGAAAGCATGCCACTGGGGTTCGCCTAGTGCAGGAAGTCGCGGGCTCGATCCAGCGTAGGCAAGTGCGTGCAGGGCATGTGATGGTTGCCGCCGGGGCGATCGAAAGTGCTCGCCTCCTCCTCAACTCAGCAAGCGATTTGGAACCAAATGGAATAGGTAATCGTAATGGACAAGTAGGACGAAACCTTCAGGGTCATGTCTACGCAGGTGCCTACGGCCTCTTTGATGAACCCGTTCAAGATGGTTTGGGTCCTGGAGTAAGTATTGCCACCTTTCGCTTTGATCATGGTAACGGTGGCGGGATTATCGGGGGTGGATTTCTTGCCAACGAATTCACACGATTACCACTCATTCATTGGTATCGAGCGCTTGCCCCGGATGCGGTGCGTTGGGGGATCGCAGGCAAGGAAACGATGCGCGAGAGCTTCTTGCGCACTAGCCAAATTCAGGGACCGATCCAAGAGATCTCTACCGCCGAGTCCAGAGTGCGGCTTTCACCAAAAGTTAAAGATCGCTTCGGGATACCCGTCGCTCAACTATCAGGAAATGTCCATCCAGAGTCAATTAGAGCTGCGACCTTGTTAGCAGAGCAAGCGGAGAATTGGCTTTGGGCCTCTGGTGCACAGAAGGTTTGGCAAACCAGGCCAGGTGGCGGACTTAGTGGAGGACAGCATCAAGCGGGAACATTGCGTATGGGTGACAACCCTGCGACATCCGTCACCGACCCCTTGGGTCGTGTACATGGTTACGATAATCTTTGGGTGAGTGACGGCTCCGTGCACGTGACCAATGGCGGCGTTAACCCGGTATTGACGATTCTTGCCTTAGCTTTCCGTACGGCAGAAAACCTAGTGAAACAAGGGTAATAAACGGATAGCATTTCTCTAAAAAACTCAATAAAGGATGGGTTAAACAATGAATTTAGAAATGGTAATGCAGGAACTTGAAGCTCTCGGCAAGGAAAGAATGAAGAAGATATACGGATCCAACGGCGCTCAAGAACCACTTTTTGGTGTGACTACAGGTGAGATGAAGCCGATCTTCAAGAAAACTAAAATAAATCAACCTTTGGCTGAGCAGCTTTACTCCACTGGGAACTACGATGCAATGTACTTTGCCGGCATAATTGCAGACCCCAAAGCAATGACTGAAGCCGATTTTGACCGTTGGATGGATGCGGCTTATTGTTATATGCTGTCCGATTGGGTGGTTGCAGTAACCTTGTCAGAAGCAGATATTGCACAAGAAGTTGCCGATAAATGGATCGCAAGCGGTGAAGAACTGAGAATGTCAGCGGGCTGGAGTTGTTACTGTTGGCTTTTGGGTAATCGCCCAGACAGTGAATTTTCTGAAAGCAAAATTGCAAATATGCTTGATATTGTGAAAAATACGATTCACGATTCTCCCGAACGAACTAAATACGCTATGAATAATTTTATTTACACAGTGGGGTCATCCTATTTGCCGTTACATGATAAGGCGGTTGAGACCGCCAAGGCAGTAGGTCCAGTAGAAGTCAAAAAGGACAAGCCAAAAAGCAGTTTCATAATTGCTTCTGAAAATATTCAAAAGGCAGTAGCTGGAGGGCGTCTTGGTTTCAAACGCAAACATGTAAGGTGTTAAACTATTGCTTTGCTACAAGAAATTATCCATTTTTCCAGCCTCAGATTCACTAGATCAAACTGACATATGGGTGTCAGTTTAGATGGCTTATACTAGTAATTAAAGGAGGGGTCAGATTAATGGAAATAGATAAAATGGTGCATGCTCACACTAGACAAGAATGGCGAAAATGGCTAAATGACTACCATGAAATGGAAGATTATTGCTGGCTGATTATGAATAAGACTCATTCTGCCAGCTACTTAGATTATGTTGAAGAAGCCCTGTGTTATGGCTGGGTTGATAGTACAAAAAAAAAAGGTGGATGACCTTCAAACAGGACAACGATTCTCTCCCAGGAAAAAAAACAGTAACTGGACAGAGCTCAATAAAGAACGTGTACGACGGTTAGATAAATTAGGATTTATGACAGAAGCAGGAATAAAAGTATTACCCGATATGAAGGTTGAATCTTTTAAAATCAATGAAATTATCATGGCAGAGCTGCGTCAGGATGATGTGCTTTATCGCAATTTTCAAGGCTTGCCAGAACTATATGTGAGAATTAAAATTGACAATATTCAGTCCGTACAAAATGATCTACTGTTATACCAGAACCGATTAACAAAATTTATTGAACATACCCGTATGAATAAAATCTATGGGCAATGGAATGATGATGGTCGTCTCATTTGAACTAACAAGCAAAATGCAGCCAGCCTCCTCGAGGATACTGGCTGCATTTTATATTCTACTCAGTTTGGTAGTGCAGTGCTCTTTTTAATTCGGTCAGTAACTTAGCAAGTATCCCCTATTGAAGTATATAGCTTAATTTTTTGGAATAAGGAGTCCTCCGTTTGAAGTCCAACAAATTTTTCTACACTATATCCGTCTTTAAAAAGGATCAAAGTTGGAATACTCGTTATACCGTATTCGGCTTTCAACTCTTTTTCATGTTCGATATTCACTCTTGCGATTGTAGCTTGATGCTTAAATTTTTCCACTAATTCGTCAACAATCGGCTTTTGCAAACATATCATCATTTTATATCTGAACTGTTTATAGATTAAATTTGAAACCTATTAAATTCTCGCTTAGAACCCATAGTTTAGCTGCTAAATCGGGATCAACAGCTCTTTTATACAACCCAGGTTGAAAAGGATTGGTATCATCAGCAACTACTTCCGCAATATCAGAATTTTCGCAGTATACACCACCTAAACCATCCAATTGACGATTCACGGCACACCAGACTATACTGGCTGCTCCCTCTTCTATATTCTTAAACTCGTCATTAAACTCTGGTAAAGCACGTTCCCCTTTTTCATTCAAGGCCCCCATTGCGCCCAGCTCATCGTCAGACAGATTACGTGCCAAATCCGTTATTATCGTACCCGGATGTACAGTGAATGCACGAACTCCATCACCCTTGCCCTTGTTATCCATCTCAACAGTAAATAAGGCATTGGCTATCTTGGATCTTCCATAGGCGGTCCACTTTTCATATTCTTGATGTTCAAAATTCGGATCCTCCAGATCTATCTCACTTAGCTTAGCTATCCGTGAAGTAACGGTGACAATTCTCGCATTCTCTGCTTTCTTCAAAGCTGGCCATAGCCGTGCAGTTAGTTGGAAATGTCCTAGGTGATTAGTAGAGAACTGAGATTCATTTCCGTAAGAATCACGTACTAGAGGGACTGCCATAATGGCAGCAGCATTAATAAGAATGTGTAAGGGACGATTAGAAGCAAGGAATCGCTGTGCGAAAGCATCAATGGAATCCCGGCTCATAAGATCCAAGCTCTCCACTTTAACACCAGGAATTGCTCCAACAATCGAATGTGCTCTTTCCAATGAACGAGCTGGCACGATAACCGTAGCTCCTGCTTTTGCAAGCACTTTTGTAGCTTCTAATCCAAGACCGGAATAGCCTCCGGTGATAATAGCAATTTTCCCAGTTAAATCTTGCCCTCCTAAAGCTTCTGTTGCCGTAGTTCTAGGCCCGAATCCGGAATGAATGGACTCTTGTTTAGTTGAATGGTTTGCATATGTCACTAGTATTACCTCCATAGTATCGTAAATTATTACAACAGCTGTTTGTTATATCTCAATAGCCTTCTTAACAGAAAATGAGTAAAGTGCAGCAAACAGTCCGAAAATGATTGCGATTGCTCCAACCCAGCCTAGACTAATTACGGAAAATTGGTATACGACCCAACCCCCCATCGCAGCCCCAGCAGCCACTCCCAATTGAAGCACGGAATTATTCAAGCCCAATGCCAAATCGGGGGACTTGGGAGAAAGTGAAACCAAATAGTATTGTAGAGCAGGTGTAGTCGTCCAAGCTGAACCAATCCAAACGGCCAGAATAAAAAAAGCTCCTATTAATGTTGCAGCCACCCACGGCAGTATGGCCAAAGCGACTGCATGAAAAAGCAGGCTGAAAATCAAGGTACGGTTAATCCCCCATTTATCTGCACCATATCCTCCAGCACGAGAACCCACAACAGCAAATATTCCACATACTAAAAGTGCAGCACTAATCATATTTGTATTGAGGCCAGCGGAATTCTGTAAAAATGGAGAGATATAGGTAAACATTAATTGATACCCTATCATCCAGAAAAATGTAATTAATAATCCACTGATAATACGCTTGTTTTTCAAAACCTTAAATTGGGCTTTAAATGAAACAGGCTCTTGCCCTGCCAATTTTGGAATAAAAGCATAAATGCCTATCATTGCAAATACGGCCAAAATAGCTATAAAAATAAACACGGAGCGCCATCCCCAATACTCGCCTATTAAAGTGCCAAGAGGAGCACCGACGACTAAGGATGTACTAAATCCCATAATAATGATACCAATGGCATTCCCCCGCTTTTCCGGTGCTACCAGATTAGATCCAACTGTCAAAGCAACTACTGTAAAAATACTTGCACTTGACGCCAAAACTATTCTGGACACAATTAGAACAGTGAAATTGGGACTAAAATAGGCAATTAAATTACCAATGATAAAAACAGCAAAAGAAAGAAGCAGCAGTTTTCTTCGTTCCACTTTCGCAGTGAGTGAAATAAGTATGGGTGAACCAATTGCGAAAACAGCTGCATAAATAGAAACCAATTGACCAGCTAAACCTACGGAAACATTAAGATCCTTGACTATCATTCCTAAAATACCTGCAACAATGATTTCTGCAGTTCCCATTACAAATCCGCCAAAGCTAAGTAGATAAATCACTCGATTTTGATGCAATTTTAAACAGCTCCTTAGCAGAAATCATCCCTCGATATTATACTCTCTGGAAGAACTCGATCCATTCCTTTTCAGGTCCGTAAATGAAAAAATAACGAATTCCGTTCGGCATGGTTGCAATTTCTTGATCTATGAACTCTACACCGATTTGCTTAACGCGGTCCCATTCCAATTGAATGTCCGAAACTGACAGCGCAACATGATGCACCTTACCTTCAGAAGGCAATTGGTCCTTGAAGCCGTGAATCAATTCGATTTCTGTCTCATCCTCAAAGCCGTAGCCCAGAAAAACCACTTCAAGTCCATTGGCATGAACGTTTCGATCCTTCACCTCGAGTCCAGCTACCTCAGTATAGAACTTTATGGATGAATCCATATCGTTCACCATAATCCCTACATGATCGATCTTTCTCTTCGTCATTCCTTTACCTCCCTAAATCGTGAAAATTTCTTTAGTTTGTAAAACACTTAAGTTTATCCGATCCTTGGCGTTTTCGATTAAGCGGTTCATCATATCTGGTGTCTGCGTATAGAGTGGTGGGTGATGGGCTGCCTTATAATGGATAGGTATCAGCGTATTAGCGCCTAAGATCAATGCTGCCATAACCGCTTGTTCCGGCGTAAGACAGATTGGCTGGTCACTAAATGGAGACACTCCCGGAAATTGCGTTATGGCTCCATTCACAGGCAGGCAAGCGACATCAAACGTGCCGTAGGCTTTAACAAGCTTCCACCAGTACCCATGCCATAATGTATCTCCAGCGTGAATCATTTGCTTACCACCACCGCGAACGATCCAGGATATTTGCGGATCACCCGAGCCGTCCACGGAATTAGCGGCAATAATTGTGAATGGCCCGATAACGAAGGTTTCACCGAGGGCAGCGCCAGATACGTTGCTTAATCCGTTGGTAGTCGCTAAATTTACGATTTCAACTGGGACGAATACTCGTACATCAGCACCATAAGCAGCAATAATCGCTTGTGGGTCAAAATGATCCGCATGCTGATGAGTAATTAAGACAGCAGCTACAGAACCAAATGACTCTAAGGGAAAGAAAGGCTCGTTGGGCTCGCCTAACTTGGCGGGAAAATGATAAAGCGGATCGATCACAACAGATGAGTCCTCTAATTCAACTCGTATACCTGCCCATGGAAGCTTTTGAATATTCATGGATATCCCCCTTTTTATAAAATAATAGGTACAAAACCATCCTTCATGAATTGAGAAAAGTTTAAATGACCACTATTGGTCTCACTTCCAACCAGTTTAAGTCCCGCTTGCTGTACCTCTTCCTCGACATCAAAGAATCCAGCACAGGCTCCGCAGCCTCCCTTGAGAATGCCGGTCTTCATCACTTGCTTATATAACGGGTTAATAATGTGATCCGGCTTGCTAAATTCATTTGGCCACTGCGTTCCCGCTCCATCAAAATACACTTCAACCTCCATCCCTGCCTCGTGCAGATCTTGGCCGTATAGCAGTCCATGCATCGCTTTACCCATATCTTGTTGATTAGCTTGAATAATGATCAAATATTTATTAGTACTCATATTAATCCTCCTGAAAATAATTATTTTTCAAATTCTTGGCCTATCGTTTTCAAACAGTTTCAGTTGTCTTCCTCACCTCCTCTCCAGAGCGCCACTCAGCCTTCCGGATTATATGGCGACAATTCTGTATCCCCCCACTGCATTTCAGTAGCATTTTTCACTTGGACTACTTCCGCAATATTAAATCGCACTAATCGTTCTGCTCCTGGAAAAACAGACGCCTGCTCCTCATCCCAAATGATTTCAGCTAAACCAGTCAAATGAAGCGAATGGCCATGTTCATAGTCGATAAACAACAGACCCGTTGAAGGGTTTATATAAATATTTCCTAATGTGTTATACATCGAATTGCCGAAATAATCAGGAAACAATATGGTCTTCGCATTGACTAAGTGTAAAAAACCTGGATTTCCTCCCCGATGAGAAACATCCATTTCTCCCTCCTTACTCACGCTGCCTATATAGAAGGTGTCGGTATTTGAAATCCACTCCTGCTGCTTCAGGCTCAGTTCTTTGCTTCGCTGCTCCGACTTTAACAGCCTAAAATCGTCTTTCTCCGGACGAAGTGATCTTTTCTGAATATACTTGGGACAATTTCCGTAAATCTGATGCGCGGTTACAATCAATTGCTCCTTCTGCTTTTCGGCCGTTCCGTTAATCCGCAGCCGGATTCTTCGGTTCGTATCGATAATTAAGAGCCCTATTTGTGCTCTTTCTAACGGCTCCAAAGCAAGAGGGTCACCTTCTATTAATCCAGCCCGAATCACAATTCGGTGCTCGTCAAGAACTTCAGCAAAACCCGATTCTCCAGTCAAAAATGTTACCCACACGTTCCCAGCGCGATCCTTGGATGACAATACGGCAAACTGTTGATATTTTAGAAAGTTAATAATCCCATTCGAAAACTGGGAACTGATCATCTTCCCGTTCTGGGCAGCGATCGTCGCTTCTCCCGTAAGATTTTGAACCTTCAACTCACCTTCATGATAAACATTCTCCATACCGCTTTCCTCCAATCAAATCCAGAATGTCGGATACATGCGTTTCTTGTCCAAATTATTAATTATCAAAGCGACCATTACTATAAGTACAGATCCGATCAATACGGGCTCAAAAAGAAAAGACCAGCTGCTCCCGCTTAGAATAACTACTAATGGATCGGCTCCTGCGGGTGGATGTGTTGTTTTGCTCAGCATCATCAGGCCAATCGCCAAACCTACTGCAGCAGCCAAAACCCAACTGCTTTGACCAAAAAGATGAAAACACAGCAGCCCTACTAATGTCGAAATAAAATGTCCTCCGATAATATTGCGCGGCTGAGACAATGGAGCATCCCAGAGACCGAAAGCCAAAACGCAGGTTGCGCCAAATGGGGCCATAATCCAAATACTTGTTGTCAAATTGGATAGAAAAGCTAAAAGAGCTATAGCAGTAAATCCACCAATCGCACCGATCAGCGCATTCCTTGGAACGACTTTTAATGGACTTTTTGCTTTGCCCCTCATTTTCAGCCAAATTCCCGCTTCATCCACTTTACTCAATTCGCTCACCACCTTTTATATACATATTAAACTAGTCAACTAGTTATATAACTTTTAAAACTAAATGTCAATCCAATTTTATAGATATCATTCTCAATTGCTTGTTGGATTATGTTTTAAACAGCGTTATAATATAACTAGTTAACCATGAAATGAGGTTTTTGTTATGGAAGAAAAACAATACTTACTCCAAGTTGATTCCCAACTGACCTTTAACGTAAATACACAAATTAAAGAACAGCTTAAATGGCTAATCGGAATTGGACAAATGGAAGCAGGTGATATGCTTCCCTCAACAAGTCAATTAGCCGATGAGCTCGAGCTCAATCGGAATACTGTCAATTGGATATACAGTCAATTGCGTGACGAGGGGCTGGTTACCATGCAGAAGGGACGCGGGACGCAGATTACCAGCGGGAGCGAGACCACGCAACTCATCGCTGAGCGGAAACCGATGCAGCAGCTTTTGAACAATACCCTTCGTGAGGCTGCAGCCATGGGATTTGATTTGCAGTCCTTTTTTATAGCGGGCCTTGCCTACTCATTATTACAGCCCCCATATCCAGCAGGCAAGTTACGAATTTTACTGGTGGAATGCCGAGGTCATGATCATCCTTTTTATCGCCAGCAAATAGCAAGAGCAACTGGTGGGGAAATTGAAACTTTATTTCTGGATGAAATTACTGGAAATGATGATGTAGTGAGAGAAATTATCCAACGTTCCGATGTCATCATCACAACCTTGAATCATGCGGAGGAGGCCAAAGCACTTTTTGCTCGCTTCGATAGTAAAGTTATTGTAATCGGGGCAACAATTGAAGCACCTCTGCTGCTTGAGATTGCTAAACTGAAGAAAGATACCCATGTCGCCTTTGTCTGTTTGGGAAAAACGGGAGGAGAATGGATGGCTAATCGGATTCGGGAAGCCGGGATTAATCAGCTTCACTTGGAGACATTGGGAATGAATGATCGCGAGCGTTTGGATGAAACATTCAGGGACTTGGACAAAATTTATGCCTCTGCCGCCGTATTTCCAGAGCTGAAGAAATTGCACCCTGAAAAAACTGTGCTATTCCCTATGAAGCTCGAAGAAAGCAGCGAAAATTTATTGCAGGAAATTGCATTACAAACTGCAGTTAAAGGTCGCAGATCATGAGTACCTCACCAATATCACTGGTGCTGATTTTGCACTTCGCGCTAATCGGAATCAGGCGGAATACGAAAAAAAACGGAGTATGCGGTTTTCGCAGCTCCGTTTTTGTTTCTCTCACTCTGATTTCCGCTGGTTCATCCTTCTTAATTAGAATGACCTTTTGGTTTTTTCCCACTCCATCTTTCATCTACCTTTTCATTGACGGATTGGTACCTCGCATCAACACTAATCCGATAGTGGTTTGTTGTATTCTCGAGAGAGCAGTGTAATAAGAACATCCCGAAAATAAGCACATCACCTGCCTGAAATTCCGTTGTCGCCCACTTACCGCCAAATTTCTCCGTAATAAGCAGCGGATCATCCGTATAATGACCAATCCCATCCCGATCCGAATCTTTCTTGCCATAGGATTGCTTTAAATTCTCAAATCGATTTGAACCAAGGCAAATTGCCAAACCTCCCATTTCATAGGAAACGTCTCCAAGCGGAGACCAAACGGTATACACATTCTGTGTTCCTCTGCCCATATATACAATATCATAATGTGCCCCGGTGAAATCTCCTTTCCCCACAGCTCGAAGCCATTTGTAATGAAAGGTTAGCGATTGTTCGCCAAGAAATTCATCAAAAAAACGCATAATATGATCACCATTTAATACATTCAAAAGCGCTGGCAAATCTTCGTTGGTACCACCCATGAAAATTGATTTGCTGCCGTCTGCCATGACACCTTCTTCGAGCTGCGTGTCCCGATCAAGCTTCCCCATCTGGGCCATTTTCTCTAAAATACCCGTACGAGCATCCAGCACCTTATCTCGATTATGAAATCCACGAATGAGCAAGTACCCCTCCTCTTCCATCCTCGCTCGCAACGCCGTAATATCATGGAAAATATCATTGGAGCTTCTAAGCTCCGTTAAGTGCTGCCCATTTAGTTCTAATTCCCGGCTTCCTACTTTCAGCATCATTTGTATCTACACTCCTTATGTTCATGTGATAAGTGGCTTATGAATTAAATGTAAACCAAATGAGCGAAATCAACCATGG
Organism: Paenibacillus psychroresistens; assembly: GCF_009728935.1. GTDB lineage: Bacteria > Bacillota > Bacilli > Paenibacillales > NBRC-103111 > Paenibacillus_AC > Paenibacillus_AC psychroresistens. The sequence goes on from NZ_CP034235.1 coordinate 4,788,809, forward strand.
ATTGCAGTATGTCCTTCATGTATAATCGTACACAATAGAACATTTTCAGGTGGTGGATAAACGATGTCCTTTATGAATATTCCCTATCGAATAAACGAAAAATCTATAGTTTTTTCTTGCCATTTTATATCGATTTGGGAAGTTCAAGCGAACGATGCCTATCACACTACTAAAGATGATGGTTTTGATGTCCCCGGCATGTTTATCACCTATGATGGAAAAGGAATTCTCAAGCAATTAAATCAAACCTATGAGTTACAAGTCGGGACATATATTATCCTTCAAGAAGGAATTCCTTGCTCGTATAAGTGTGAAAGTGATGACTGGAAGTTTTATTTTATTGACTTCAGCAGCCTTGATATGACCCGCTACCTTAAAATCCCGATCCGTGAGGTCGTGCCGACTGGGAAAATTGGAGAGGCTATACAGAAATGCGAGCATATCATTGACATTCTGATTGAGCAACAGCATGGATATGTGTATGCCGCTTCGATACTTTTGCAGGAAATCTTACTGATATTCGCCAAGGAACAAACCAGTGCCATAGAACCTCAGTATCAGGAGCTCAACAAAGTCATCATTTATATGCACAAACATATCGGCAAAATAATTCGTAGCGAAGAACTCGTGCACATGAGCGGTTTGTCCCGAACTACCTTTTTCACACGTTTCCGTGCCAAAACTGGACTTTCTCCAAGTGATTATATGCTGAAGCTGAAATTAGAATCGGCTAAAATATCTCTTGAAACGACAAGCCAATCGGTGAAAGAGATCTCAGCTAACCTTCACTTCTATGACGAATTCCACTTCTCTAAGCTCTTCAAAAGAAATTACGGCGTTTCTCCGAGTTCATTTCGCAGCTCAAAGTGAGCATTTTACAAAAATGAGGGATTTCATGTATAGAATAATGATGATTGAAGACGATGAAAAAATTACCACACCTCGTTCTATTAGATATCAATCTTCCGGTTTTTGATGGATATTACTGGTGCCAGCAAATACGCTCTGTTTCCAAGGTGCCGATTATATTCCTTTCATCCAGAAATCAGAATATGGATATCATTATGGCGATTAATATGGGTGGGGATGATTTTATCCAGAAGCCATTTGATTTGGATATCCTTATCGCGAAAATCAGTGCGCTCATCCGCCGGAAATATACCTATCAGGAAGATGAGAACATTCGATTCATCCATCGGGGTTTGAAATTAAATGTAACTAACTTAACAATTGAATATAAAGGTCAAAACATTGAGATAAGCAGGAATGAATTTATTCTTCTACAATTGATGATGCGGAATATCGGGAAAATTGTTTCGCGTGAGGACTTAATGCAGGCATTATGGAATGATGAACAGTTCGTCGATGATAACACATTGACCGTGAACGTGAACCGGATGCGGAGGAAAATCGCTGCACTTGGACTGGAAGAGTTCATTGTAACCCGCAAAGAAATGGGGTATTTGATCGAATGACCTTTCTGCGCTATTTGTCCTATGAAAAGCCATATATTTATTTATATCTGGCTGGTTTTCTAATCTCGGCTGCAGTATTTTTGACTGATACCAATGGCGGCTGGGCATGGGGAGCATTTTTCTATGCCTTCACTCTATCTTCTATTGTCTTGCTCCGATTTATACTTTTTCGTTTCCAGAAAAATGTACTTGTGATTCGCCAGATGAAAAGTGAGGATTATGAAAGTTTATCGCTGGAAGGAGAATTGGCCCAACTACACATCGAAGAGCTGAAAAAGCAGCATATCCGTGAAATGAATCAGATTCATGCGAGGCAGAATGAGCATTATGATTTTATCGTCTCTTGGTTCCATAAGATAAAAACACCGATTGCGGTTCTTCGCTTACTGCAGCAAACCGAGATGGACGCCAATAGTCTAAGGGAAGAGATCACGAGGATTGAAAATTACGTCGATCAAGCTCTCTATTACGCCAAGCTTGATAGCTTTAATCAGGATTACGATATTCAGAATTGTGACATGATTCAAATTTCGAAAGAGATCGTTAAGGCTCATTCGAAAACCTTTTTTTCAAAGAAAATTCGTATTGTCTTGCAGACAGATGCAATTGAAGTTCAAAGTGATCCTAAATGGCTGCAGTTTATAATCAATCAGTTATTGACGAATAGTTTAAAATATACAGAGCCTGGCGGCGAGATTTCCATTTCAACATTCGAAACCCCGCAAGAAAAACAGCTGCTAATTCGGGACAGCGGGATTGGCATCAACCAGAAGTACATCGAAGATCGGTGTTCATACCCAATTTATCATTCGTTTCCCGAAGGATGATGATCCGTATTTATTATTACAGCAAAAAACGCAATGAGAACTAGCTCATTGCGTTTTTTTGATTCACAATTTTATAATAAACACTGGCAGAGGATAAATAAAACAGACAGTAGATAACAAAATACAAGATCAGAACAGCTGAAATAATTGATTTAAGCTGCGGAAATTCCTTTAACTCCTTCAAAATCGGATAATACAGAATAATCCAGCTGTGCAGCAAACCAATAATTTTAGCCATTGTTTCGACCTCCTTCACCACTATACTATACCGACTATTTTGCCCGCCAACCATCGATATAACAACATATAAAGTGACATTTTTGTCATGTTGATAAAACGTCACTTTTTGCTGTTTGCAGTCTGTACCCTGCGAATATTAGGAATGAATCTCCCAAGGAAGTAACTTCAGCAAAATATAAAAAAGCAATGGCTCTTTCGAGACCATCACTTTAGATTTATTTCTCATGATTATCTTTTATATAGGATTGGGTTTAAGTGGCTTTCGATCAACTCCCCAGGCTCTGCACCAGGAATCCACGCAGCTAAATCACTCTGGCGTGCCCTTGTTATTACAGTTTGAGCTACTCTAGCACCATCCGCTACATAGATAATGGTCATTACTTCGCGTGTTTGGTCTGTCGGATTACCTGGGGCGCTGTGCATAGTCCAACCATTATGAAAAGTAACATCTCCCGCAGCCATTGCGCCGTATGTGATGGTTTCAATTGCTTTGGCTTTGATCAGGTCTCTCAAAGTGGTATGCGATTCATCGTTGATCGATAAATCAGCGGCATATCCCAGCTTTTGACTGCCTGACGCGAAAGTCATTGAGCCTACCTCTGCAGAGATATCTACCAAAGGCATCCACATCGTAATCGTCCTTTTCATCAATCGGCCAAAGCACCTGATCCTGATGCCAAGGCGTATGGCCGCCGCCCGCTTCCTTGTACAAAGCCTGATCATGGTACATCCGCACCCCATCTACACCCATAAGTTCTGCAGCGATTTTGGCAAATCTGCGGGCAAAGGAAAACTTCTTTACTTCCTCCGAGCGTTCCCATAGATTTGTCACTTGTATAAAGGCTTTACCATAAGTATTTCGTGTTGAGATTGGATCAGCTTGTTTCGCGCTTTGCTGAACGATTTGCCCAATCACCTCTCTGTAAGCAGTAACTTCCTCCAAAGAAGCAACCTCTCTTAAACAAATATGACCATTTCCCTCAAAATGCTCTACCTGTTCGACGGAAATATCGTAATCCGACGTCAACTCTGGCAATGGTTGTGTTTGTGCTTTTTGCATGTGGATCTCCTCCTATTATGAATTGAAGCTTGTATTGTCAGTATAGCTATTTCGAATGATAGGAAGATTAGATATATTATCTTACCTATGTGTTTTTTTGATATTTTTTGGTATTTTTTTTGTTATAATTAAGGCATTCAAAGATTACATTCATGAAGGAAGAGGGATTTACATGCAAGACATCATTAGAGAAGAGCATTCTTACGATCCTATATTTCCACTCGTCTGGATCTATCGTATGAAGGGTGATCCTGCACACAAAGTGAACTTTTATCATTTTCATGCTTGGTATGAAATCGTATTCGTGCATGAAGGTAACGGCACATTCTTTATCGATAAGGAATGGTATTCCATGAAAAAGGGGGATGTATATACGATTGCAGGGGATGTCATTCATAAACCTCTTCCGTCTGAACCAGATCCTTATGATTGTAGCGTCATAATATTCCACCCTTCCCTCATTCACTCCCATTCGCTCGGAGAAGTATTTACGCTATTACAGCCATTCGAAAGAAAATCAGATACAACAGGTTACCGACATACCTTATCCATAAATGAATTAAACCGTTGCGAAGTTTTGCTAGCTGAGATTAATAAGGAATTGCTTAGTGGACAAAGTGGAGGCCGGCATGCGGCAATGATCCTGTTGCATCAGATTTTACTTGAAGTCAACCGCAGACAAAACCGAAAAGACACCTCTCCAGACATGGATAAGCTTACTAAAAGCGAGATTTGGCTGAAGGAAATACTAGTGTATATCGATGATAATTTCCTGAATATTACGCTTAACTTGAATATACTAGCTTCACAGGCACTGGTAAGTCCGGAGCACTTCAGCAGGGTTTTTAAACAGGTTACGGGATTTTCTTTACCTGCCTATTTGGGAGCAAAACGAATCTTCAAAGCCAAAGAATTGCTTATTCAAACGGCGCATACCGTATCATATATCGCTGATATTTGCGGCTATAACAGTGTTTCATATTTTCATCAAACGTTTAAAAAGCAGGTTGGCTGCACCCCGGAAAGTTTTCGGCACAAATATGGTGTTGAATTCTAAAGCACCACACCAAAAATAGCCAACTTTTCCTTCGGCCAGACTTGCAGTAATATTGCGCAATAGAAGAGAATAACCAGCGACTAGGTTAGACACTACAAGGAGGCACTATTTATTCATCTAGTATCCTTCAGGTGACTTACTAATGATAATAGAGTCCATATTGATGCTACGGATACAATAGTTGAACAAACTTAAAAAGCAGATCAAGACTGTATTGCTCCAGTTTTGATCTGCTTTTTGTAGTTGTTATCTGTCTTGTTGTAGTTTATCTGAGGTCTCTAGATTTTTAAAAAAATTGATTTTATGATCAATTTTCCCCAGTGTCTTTTCAAGTTCATTTATTTGATCGATAACTTTCCCACGGTAAGTCTCCATGAATTTCCGTCTCGCTGTTATTGCAGAGTCTTCACGATTTTGCAAAGCGCCAAACTGCTGAATCTCCCGAATGGGCATCCCCATTGCACGAAAATAACTTAAAGCTTGAAACCATGCGATATCGGACTCTGAATACTGACGATACCCATTTTCATCCCGTTCTATACCGTAAATTAAACCGATTTTTTCATAGTATCGCAATGTGTGGATACTTAGTCTCGTTTCTTCCGAAACTTGTTTGCTCGAAAATTTGTTTTCCATTTTTTTATTATAGCATTGATTCGAAATGTATTGCTATAGAGTGCACTCTATACTTTAGAATTGCACATGTAAGTAATGAATTTCATTATAGGAGGAGTTTTTTATGCGCGTTTTTGTAACAGGTGCGACTGGCTGGGTCGGTTCCGCCGTCGTCCGTGAACTAATCGATGCCGGGCATCAGGTCGTCGGACTGGCCCGCTCGGACAAGGCTTCCGCAGCATTGACGGCTGCTGGAGCCGATGTGCATCGCGGCGCCCTCGACGACCTTGATAGCCTTCGCAGCGCAGCTGCCTTAGCGGACGGCGTCATCCACACCGCCTTCATGCGCGACAAATTGGACTACGCCGAGCAGTGTGCAGCCGAACAGCGAGCCATCGAGACGATTGGAGCAGCGCTTGAAGGCTCCGGCAAACCATTCGTCGTTACCTCGGGAACATTCATACTCACACCAGTTCGCTTCGGGACAGAAGAAGACGTGCGGGACCCAGGGTTGCCCGCTCCGCCTAGGCTCGCGGAGTATGTTGCGATCGCGCTGGCGGAGCATGGAGTGCGATCATCGGTCGTACGTCTCGCACCGACCGTGCACGGTCCGGGCGATTATGGCTTCATCCCGATGCTGATCGGCATTGCTCGCGCCAAGGGCTTCTCAGCCTACATCGGCGATGGGGCCAACCGCTGGCCAGCCGTGCATCGCCTCGATGCGGCGCGTCTGTACAGAATGGCGTTGGAAGCCGCGCCGGCAGGCACACGACTGCACGCTGTCGGCGATGAGGGTGTGCCATTCCGTGACATCGCTGATGTCATCGGTCGCCACCTAAAGCTGCCGGTGGTCAGCATTTCCCACGAAGAGGCAGTCTCCCACTTCGGCAGGATCGGTGACTTCGCGTCGATCGACAACCCGACGTCGAGCGCACTGACTCAGGAGCGCTTGGGATGGCGGCCAGTGCACCAGTCACTACTCCTTGATCTCGAAGAAGGTCACTACTTTAACAACTGAACGATCATCGGCTATGTCGGTGTCGAGGCCGAAAGAAGCCCGTGCGAGCAAATCGTACGGGCTTCCGTCGCTCATTTTTTGTTCTAACTGGAGAACCTCAGGTTGTTGAGAAAGTACAAGAATTTATCGGTGAATAAAATCGTCATGCTGGCATCAGAGTCGATGTCAAAATTTATTAGCCTAATTGTTGTGTTTATAATGGAGATGGAGCGCTCGAAATCCAATGTAAGCACAAGAATGAGGCTTATTCTTAAGACTTTCCTGAAGAATCTGGGTGTTTTCTAGATATAAGCATGATTTTTGTGCGTAACAATTCAACTAGTGCTTAAGTGAAAGCTATACGCACCATTATTGTGCTAAAGGCTAAATTTGTATCCATACGAAAGGAAATTAGCTTCTAATCGTAGGAATAGTGCATTTCATTGAGATGCTGACTTTCTCAACAACCTGAGAAATTCCATATAAAGCATCTGAGTAGCAGGAGAAATGTGCATAGCCAGAAGGTTTGTTCCTTAATTCGTTAGAAAAATATTTTTTTGTTATTTTGTTGACTTAAACCATGGTTTAAGTTGTATGCTATTCCTAGCAATAATGAAAGATAAAATTTGGAGGCCTCCAGATGAAGTATTATTCAATTAGCGAAGCTGCTGCCAAACTCAATATTCCAGAATCAACATTACGTTATTATGAGAAAAAAGAATTAATACCGCTAATTGAGCGTGATGAAGCTGGGAGGCGGTTATATTCTGAAGATCAAATTACGTTCATTGGAATCATTATTTATCTAAAAAACACGCACATGCCAATAAGTGGAATCAAACAATATGTGGATTGGGTAATAGAAGGAGTTAGCACCACTGAACTCCGACTTGAAATGATGAAGAATCACAAGCAAGCTGTGCTAGCTGAAATTTCGTTGATGACAGAAGCCTTAAAAGGAATTGAAGTAAAAATTACACGTTATACAAAGTATACTCAGGAAAGAAAAGAGGAACAAATATGAAACTTTCAGGAAATACGATACTTATTACTGGCGGAAGTTCTGGTATAGGATTAGCTTTTGCAGAGCGTTTTATAAAAGCTGGAAATAAAGTCATCGTTAGTGGAAGACGTGAAAACGCACTTCAAAATGCGAAAGAAAAATTCCCTAGCCTTATTACTCGTGTAAGTGATTTGGATATTGAATCCGAGCGTGTTGCATTGTTTGATTGGGTAACAGCGAACTATCCAGAAGTGAATGTGTTAGTTAACAATGCAGGAATCCAACAACGCTTTAATGTGTTAAAAGAGGATGCTAAGAACAATTGGCGTTATTTCAGTAAAGAAATCACAACTAACATTGAAGCACCCTTCCACCTTTCTATGCTGTTCGCTCCATTTTTTGCAACAAAAGAACAGGCGGCTATCATTAACGTGACATCCGGGCTAGCTTTTACACCGCTTGCGATTGCTCCAATTTATTCAGCAACAAAAGCGGCGCTTCATTCATTTACAATGAGTTTAAGGCATCAGCTTTCTGATACTTCTGTAGAAGTAATTGAAGTTGCTCCTCCGGCAGTGAATACAGATTTAGGTGGAGCCGGGTTGCATACTCAAGGAGAGCCATTAGATGCCTTTGCAGATGGAATTTTTAAAGGATTAGAAGAGGGTAAAAATGAAATTGGATACGGTACTTCTGTGGATCGCTTCCGCATGTCACGAGATGAAATCGACGGATACGCTGAAAAGATGTATAAGGCCATGAAAAGCATGATTGAATAACTGGTTTTGACTTCACATTAGCATATAAAGAAAACTCGCCGTAATAATGGCGAGTTTTTTTTATTCTCAAATACAACTGTTAGGAAGCCTCTTCAGGAGGAGATAGTAAAATGCTTCGTTCAGCTAATTCAATTTTTAATTTATTTGATTTTTTCAATCCCAGTGCCTCTAGATAGTCACTTGGGATTTGAATACGTCCGGCTCTATCCAGTATTCCGTATTCAACATGCGTTTCAGCTTCAATAACTCCACCTTGCTCGATTTCAGCAAGATCCTCATCGTAAGATCGTTTACGAAGCATTTCAGATGAAATCTTACCATCCCGAATAGCGACAACTCGATCCACTTTCTTAGCTAATTCCGGATCATGAGTCACAATAACAATGGTAATACCAATTTCTCTGTTAAGAATTCGGAACAAATCAAGAATTTGTGCAGCCATACGTGAATCTACAGAACCCGTTGGTTCATCAGCCAGTAATAGCTTGGGGTGGTTAGCAAGCGCAATCGCAATGGCTACACGTTGCTGCTCTCCACCCGATAGCTGATGGAGCTTGTTTTTGGCACGGTGGCTTAAGCCCACAGACTCTAGTAATTCAAGCGCACGTTGTCGTTTACGTTTTCCTGCTAACATCATCGGTATTTCCACGTTCTCTAACGCAGTTAAATACGGAACTAAATTACGTGCATTATTCTGCCAAACAAAGCCCACGGTCTCCTGCTTGTAACGAACCAAGTCACGCTCTTTAAATTTCAGCAAATCCTTCCCATCTACCACCAAACTCCCAGCAGAGGGGCGATCCAACCCTCCAAGCATATTCAGCAGGGTCGATTTACCACTTCCACTGTTGCCGATGATCGCCATCAATTCACCTTTTTCCACCTGCAAGTCTAAGCCCTGAAGTGCAAACACTTCTAGCTCAGACATTTTATATATTTTCACCAAGCCTTCACATTTAATCATGAATTAGTCCTCCCCAAGCTTCAGTGCCTGATGCATTTTAATTCGTGACAGCATCCACCCAAGAATGCAAAGTCCCAGCACCAGCATCACCGACACAACCATATAGAGCCGCATAGTGTCCATCGAATCGAACATCACCTGGAAAGGCGGAACGAGCTTCTTCACATCAAAAGCCGATTGGAAAACAGGTACATATAGCCGACTAGTTACATTTCCAATTAGTAAACCAATTGCAATTGCGGCAACGGAGGTAAGAATTTGTTCAGCAGCCAGCATGAAGATGAGCGAGCGGAATGAGATACCCACAGCCCGCAAAATCCCGTATTGAAGTGTTCTCCCACGTAATGCGAGCATCCAGTAGAGCAGAAAGCCAATAAAGCTGATTCCGAGTGATATCATAAAACCGAGTGATAAAACACCATTAATTGAAAGTAAAAAGGGATCGTTCTTGGAAGTTATAAGCTCTGCTTTTGTATCCTGAATTAGAATAGCTTTTAGCTTACGGTCCTTCATTCCCTGATAGAATTCATTCATTGTCGCCCCTGGCTTTAGCTTCATCCAAATCTGGTAAGGCTCGGTTGCAAGATTGGCTTGAACATAACGTAGATTGGCAACCACAAGCATCGGCGCAGGCTCGCTTCCAGTACCTGTTTGATTCGGATTAAAAGTAGGGAAATACTTAATAATACCATAGACCGTAAATGATCTATCCTCGACGCCACTCCAGCCTAAATCGATTAAATCTCCAACCTTTACCTTTAATTCATCTGCCATGGTTTGGGAGATTAATACCGCCTTTGGATTGCTTGCTATTAGATTTAAATACTCGTAAAAGCTATGTGATAATAAACCATCACGAAACCAAGCTGTTCGCCCAAAATCAAAGGTATTAATCGCCATTAGAGTAGCATTGCTATTTACTTCTTTAGCAGAAACACCAATATTAGGCTTCTTGAAAACTTTAGCATACTGTTCAACACCAGGAAGCGTAATAACCGGTTCAATTGGTGGCTCTGTGTAATGAATTCGCTCTGGTGGTTCAGCTAAACCAGTCTTCTCAAATGTTGCTTTAATTATATCTGCTAGAGTTGCCGCAGGCGGAGCATCATTAGGCCACTGCATCTGTAGAACAACATCGGCACCGATCCCATAACTCACACGGTCTTCTGTATTATTGTTAATCGTTCTTGCCGCGCTTGCGCTAAAAACGCCGGTTGCAATCGTCATAATTAAAAAAATCATTAAAAACTGATATTGGCTGCTGGAGCGGCCTACTTGAATAAGTGTTGCATATATAGAAGGTGGCCACCATTTACGACCTACCCAATAAATGAGCTGCAGCAGATAAGGATAAAGTCGCAAAAGAAACAATCCAGAACCGAGAATAAAGAGTGCAGGTACAATAAACTGTAGGGAATCTATCTTTAAATCTGTCGTGCTTAGTCCAAAATCCAAGAGTGTATTCATCCTTACTCTGAACATATGAAGGCCATATATGGCAATTCCAAGTGCAATCATATCAAGAAAAAGCTTATGCCAAACCGATTTAATATTCTGACGAGCCAGCCGCTGCTTGAGACCCACAATTGTAACACGTGTTGCCAGAAAAGCCGGGATTAACATCATAATGAGCGAAATCGATAGTGCTATTAATCCGTACTGTAATGCTTCCCTATTAATATGTACGGGCATAGCTGAACGTTGGACAAACTCCAGAAACCCATTGGATGCACCTATCATCTTTATTAATAGCAAACCTAGAAGAATCCCAACAGGGTAAGCAACGATCGCTAGTAAAAGACACTCAATTAAATAGATAAGCATTATTTTCCATCTGGCAGCACCTCTACTACGAAGCACGGCAATCTCATTTTTTTGCCGCTCCATAATCATATTGGCTACCATAAACATATAGAAAGCTAACATAATAATTACAGGTACATTAAGTGACCAAATTAGGATTCGTAAATTAGCAGCTCGACTCTCATAACTCTTGAATGTACCTTGGGCAGGAACAGTTTCAAAGCTCGTTCCGTTGCTGTGCCCATCCACCCACTTTTTTATTAAATTATTAGTCAGTAAAAAATCTTTTACATTGCCAAGTCTCATTTTGCTATAATCCATCACAAAATAATATTCAACACTATCAATGGAAAGCTTCGCTTTTTGAACAAATTCCTGATTATACAGCTGTTCGTTCATTATAAATGAACTCGAATATCTATCCATACTTGCAGTCGAGAAGAATAAATCATCTTTGATTTTACTCTCGAAAACCCCTACTGGCTTCAGCTTAATCTTTTCAGTGATAAGCTTGTCTTGAATAGTAAAAACATTATTCAACACAGTCTTTAATTTAATAAGCATATTATTAGTAACGAGTACTTCATACACTCCATCTACTGGTTGTGCGCCCGGCATGCGTCCATCAATAAGCTTAATATGCTTTTCTAATCCAATCGAAGAAGCGACGCTAATGCCTCTAATACTCTCTTTTAAATCAGTTGAACTTGAAGCTTCTGACGCAATCTCAAATCTTGCTGTGGCTAATGAAGTAACGAGTTCCTTGATTGGCAATTTAAACCCAAGGGCAGCCTGATTGTTCATAAAACTGTCAGACTGTTTAATTATATTACGTACTTGATCATTCTTTATTCCGGTTAATACCATAAAAGCACTATAAGAGCCTGAATATATATGGCTAGTTTGCTGCTGTTTTTCCAGATCCTTAACTAGCATTCGCGATAAAATAGCTTCGGTATAGATTGGCATAGAACTAACTAGTGCTACCGTAATCACGAGACCTAATAATAAACTGATCTCCAGCCACTTGTTTTGCACCATTTTACGAAAAATCATGATAAATAAGGCCACGGCGTTAGCCTCCCAATTGCATAGGTTTGATTCGTCCTAATTCTGAAGCACAACGACTTGTCCTTCTTTTAAACCCTTTGTAATTTCAATATCAACGGATGATTGGATACCCGTTTCTACATCAAACTCTCGCAAGCCTTCACCCTCTACCGCCTGCACGAAGTTTCTGCCTAGGTATGTACGTAATCCACTTAACGGGATTTTGAGCACATTATCATGCTTTTGCAAATAAATAGATAATGAAGCCGTAGTACCCATTTCCGCTCCATCCGGTAATTTATCCATTTCTACGTACAATGTTTTAGAATATTTATCAGCTAGCTGTGTATCTTGTGTTGTTGGAGCAGATGAGGGTGTCTGAACAACCTTGCCAATAATTGGATCTCCAGTATTCATAGTCACATCCACACTCATACCCAATTCAACCTTCTGGATATCCTCTGTATTACTTGGATTCCAAGCAACGATAAGCTTGCTAATATCAGCAACCACAACCAATGTTTGATAGGGCTCGATTATACTTCCCTGAATCAAATCAGTTATAAAAGTCACTTGTCCATCGATTTTTGCTTTCAATTGTTTCCCGTCAACGGATTGCTGAAGTCGATCATACTTAATTTGTTCTATCTCAAGCCCTAACTTAGCAATCTTCACGTTTTCAGGATCAATACCCTTTGTCTTGTTAACTATTTTTAACATGTATTGCGCTCTTACTAGTGCAAGCTCCTGCTCCTTAAGCTGTAAATCCAACCCATCCACTGTAAGCTGAACGAGTACATCACCTTTTTTAACCTGATCACCCGATTGTACGTTTATTTTCTCCAAACGGCCCCCGCTGTTGATAAATTGCGCTGAATCCATTTTAGTCGAGACGAAGATTCCTGCACCTTTTATTTCTTTAGATACCGTGCCTTTTTCTACTTTAACCGTATTATAGTTTTCCTGTGCAGGTTGAACTAGCGGTGGCTGCAATCCCTGTTCTTCCTTTGGCAATATCGAGCAACTAGACAGAAGTGAGCTTGCAAGTAGGATTATGAATGCGATTGCTATGTAAGGTTTATTGCGTTTCGACAAATTGCCCATCCTCCAATTCATATACTTGATCGACCAGATCCATCATAGTTGGATCATGTGTCGTTAGAATTACCGTCATTCCCTCGAGCCTGACAAGATCACGAAAAACTTTCATTATCTGCAATCCTGTTCTGCTATCGAGCTCTGCGGTCGGTTCATCGGCCAAAAGTAACGTTGGATTATGTGCAATCGCACGAGCAATAGCGGTCCTTTGCTGCTCACCACCTGACATTTCGAAGGGACGATGATGCATGCGCGATTTCAAGCCTACATGCTCAAGCGCCCGTAACACAGCTATATCTCGGTCTTGCTTACTTATACCTGCTATTCGAAGTGTGAAATCAACATTCTCGTAGGCTGACATCATCGGTAAAAGCGCGGATGATTGAAAAATGAGACCGAATTTAGTCCGTCTTAATTCATCGCGCTCCCGATCTGAATATTTTGTTATTTCTTGCCCAGCAAATAAAATAGAACCTTCCGTTGGTTTATCTAGTGCACCCAACAGATTAATTAATGTCGTTTTGCCAGATCCTGAACGACCTCTAAAGGCAATAAAACTTCCTGAAGGAACCGATAAATTAACACCTTTCAACACGCTGACTGCTCCTGGTCCATGTCCAAAGCTTCGAGTCACATGGGTCGCTTTTATGAGATCAGTTTGACTATTAGGCGAATTATGCAATTTTCACTCTCCTTACCCTTATAAATTCAAAGATATGGTATTTTCAAACGTTTATATGAGTGTATAATATGGTTATATAGGAAGATATCCCAATAATGTATTATCTATATCAATTTTTTGCGATTGGAGTTATAAAAAATGAATGACTATAAATATCTCATCCAATCCGAATTTCCAAGATTAATTGGTTATCCCATTGCTATAGGACACGTTTATGATGAACCTGAACATTCCATTCGTCGAATCATTCACCCTAGCTTTACCTACAACATTCATTTTATTGTAAAAGGTAAAGGTTACATTAAAACAAGCACAGAAATGATTCCCTTAAAAGCAGGAAACGGTTTTCTCTACGGATGTGATCAAGCTCAATATTTTGGTTCGGATTTAGAGGAACCGTGGGAAGCCTGGTGGATTTTTTTCAAGGGGAAGGGAATTCAAAATGTTTTAGGCAACATAGGCAAAAACGAAGCGTGGGTATTTACAACAGATGCAATTAGTAGAATTGAAGCTATATTCATCCGAATTTTCGAATTAACCAAACAAGATAAATCAACAAACGAGGCTCAATATGCCGTATTACTCTATGAGTTAATTGTTGAAATGCAGCTTCATTCCAAACAAATTAACGGCATTACACCAATTCAAGCTTCCGAGAAAATTAACAAATCAGCAGAATACATTCAGAAGAACTGTTCGAAGAATATTATGCTCGAGCAAGCAGCCGAAATAAGTGGGTTCAGTCCGTCTTATTTCAGTCGAATGTTTCGTCAATTAAAGGGAAAAACCTTCGTCGAATATCTCTTCGAAAACCGTTTAAAGCTTGCAAAGAAGTATCTGCTTACAACTAATTTATCTATCAAAAGAATAGCTTTTGAAACCGGATTTGCAAGCTCTAATTATTTTATCGAAAAATTTCGTAAGCAAGAACAAATCACCCCTTCTCAATTCCGTGAAACCTTAAAAGTTAAATTCGGAGGGAGATCTGAAAACTAAAAAAATCCCTATTTACTAAATCAAAGCGCAGACCTGACAACGTTAAGAAAAAACCGCTCTCTCTCCGACAGGGAAAATGAACGGTTACAACGTTTTCTGATTTACGTCAAATATATATATGAGTACAATTTAGGAGGACTATTGTCCTGCTAGGTTTTAATAAGAATTTAGGACCGTAACCTCCAGCGATAACACTAAAGAGTAACGATCCTGTATATGTGCTGTTCATTCCTTACTACCGTCGTCGTAAGCCGCCACCACGTGCAATCGCGAAAAAAATTAGCAAAGCAACTACAGCACCAAATATTGCCGGCACAATATAGAAACCGCCAATAATCGGTCCCCAATCGCCCAGCACTTCCGTACCCAACAAAGCCCCAATGAAGCCGGCTACAATGTTACCGAGAATACCACCTGGAACATCTCTACCAATGAGATTGCCACTTAACCAGCCAATTAAACCGCCTACAATTATTATCCATATCAGATACATTGTCCATCTCCTTTCTTGCTTATTAAGCTTATGCTCGGAGACTAGATAATGTGTTTTTTTTTATAATCGGCCAATGAAAGGTAACAGATAAATATACGATTGCTTTACATATTATTTATGTCGTAGGAATTGGCATTTAACGAATTATGACTGCGAAACGTATCGTAAGCATAAGCATTCCGATCCACATCAGAATCAACTAAAACGAGGATATTACCACCATCTAAATAATTATTGTATTGACGAGCTTCATCTTCGGGAATCCCTAAACCAATTAAGCCACCTATCAAGCCACCTGCTCCAGCTCCTACAGCCATACCAGTAAGAATAGCACCCGCAATCGGACCTACTGCAACAATTGGACCCACTCCTGGAATTGCCAATGCTGCGATTCCTAAAAATAGTCCGCCGACACCTCCGAGCATACCACCTGTTGCTGCTCCTACCACTGCTCCTGCTGGTGCTTTACTCCCGGTTTCTTCAGTAACACTATCTATAACCTCTTTATTTTTTGCAATAACGGAGATTTCATCTGAAGAATACCCGTGAGACTTCAAATCTTCAATTGCTAGTGTTGTTTCTGCTTCGGTTTGAAATACCCCTACAATTTTCTTTTGATTAGAGTCACTCATGATAAATTCTCCTAGAATCTTATTTGGTTAATCCAGCTACTAATTATTTAACCTAGAGATTAGAAAATGAAACATTTATCTAATGGTGATATTCCATAATTAACTGACTTGGCAAACAGGAAACATTGGTTAATGAACAAAATAAGGAAGGAAAGCTATTGTTGGAGTCTCTAAAAGCAACCTATTCTATTCATTTTTCTCACGTAGGTCATCAAAACCCGCAGCTTTCTCCTCATCCTCAATTTCAAAAGGGCTCTTGTCCGGTTGGCGGACACGATTCATATGATTCAGGTAATCATACTTTCGGGAAGTTGCACGCATGTCTCCTCCGTTACTATAACCTAGAAATTGAATGGCATCCTCATATGTGAAATTAAAGGATTGGTAATAAAATGTCTTCGATCCAAGCTCTTCTTTTGTAGTTGCTTCAATATGATACCACTCGCCGTCTACTTTGACGGAGACAAATTGGTGAGCTTCACCATTCAATTTAACTAAAGGCGCCTTGCTTTCCATGCCTACTAGCGTAAACAGCAAATGGTAGGCTTCTGACCAACCAGAGCAGACAGCAAAGCCATCGAGAATAGAACCATGTACATTACCAGCGTATGGGTTAGCTGGAGGATCACTCAGATCGACAGATTGGCCTCTACTAATGCGGAGAGTGTTGTAGTCATAAGAGCCATAGGTGACTAAAAAATCGTAAATGGCTTTCTCCTTCTGAAACTCACCCATCTCCGGTTTGATGATAGGTTTAAGCATACTCTGTGCTTTTTTCAGAATCTGCTGCTCCTCCGTATCAAGCAAACTTAAAGCTGTTTCGGGATACTTATCGGCGACCCAATACCTATTGTAGTAACTGGTCGCAAATTTGACATCCTCATCAGCTAAGGTGTGCAGAATAAATCCCTTCTTATCAGGAGTTTTACCTACAAACGCAATCTTGCCCTCAATGTCCGATCTATTGGCGATGATGTTGAAAAATTCAACAGAAATCAACGTTTTCCCAGTGGTAGTCGTGTAAGATGGGATGCTATGTGAGAGGTTAAGTGCATAATCACGGTCATCAAAAGTCTTCACCTTTAGGTCATTCGCCAAAAGCGTATAAACTGCATTACCGATAAGTACATCGGATTTATCGAATGATTCATGATATTCCGTTTTCACCGTATTTTTGTTCCGAATAATCGAAATCAATTTATTTTTGGAATCCTCTTTGATCGTGTATCCGAAAGATCTAAGTTCTTCGATATCTATGACGTTCACGTTACCAACGGCATAGGACTTGAGGTATTTCCCATCCATATAGACAGTACTTTCGGTTTCCAGAGCGTATCCGACCACTGCTCCTAGCGATATTGTCCAAAGCTTAAAATTATCACCCATACCGCTCTGGGGGTAAATCGTATCACTTCCCAATCGCGTTGCAGCTTTTTTCTGCTTGCCGTCTTTAACAATTTGATCCCGCTTTGCTTTGGAGATCGCCAGTTTTCCATTGTCATTATATAACCGCATTACGCTAATAATCGCCTGTCCTGCAGTTAACACAGCATTCGGGTTGAAGCTGCCGTTTCCGTCATCTGACATGATTTTTCTGTCTGAGACGTAATCAATACTATTCAGTGCCCAACCGTCTATTTTCGAGCGATCCTTAAACTTACTAGGAAGATTATATATATATCGTCCAAGTGTATCAGCAGTATTCGCCAAGATGACAGCGGCTTCCTTGCGCAGGATAGGATCGTTAGGGCCAAACGCAGTATTTGACTTCCCCTTCACAATACCTAATTCATAGGCTGCAATTACAGAAGGGTCGTCTATATCCTTAAAAAAATGTTCTGGATTTTTCTTGCCTTTTTCAACTAAAAAGTCATTAATAGACTTGTTTGTGAGTAGCTCTATCGCTCGGATAATCATCTTACTCATGTCCGATTTCGAAATTGGTTTAGTAGAGTCCTGCAGTTGCACAATCTCTGGTATGATTTTTTGTTTAACTGTCTCATCGAATGAATCAGTTTGAGAAGCTGCTGCTATATAGCCAGTTGAATTGCTCCCTGTAATAAATGTAATAACTATGAACCAAACCATAAGTTTTCTCATATTAGGACTCCTCTAATTTCGATATATAAATGACTATGTTTATTTCGACAATAACCTACATTTTCCTGCAACTGGGAAAAATGAGATTGTTTATTTCAAAATATGTCTCTAGATGGCGAAATAATAATAACTCCTTCATTAGTCGCAATCTAAAAAAGACTAGAACGCCTTTACGCACAAGGCTTTCCTAGTATGGTACCTTTAGTTTTATTGTATCTTGGAATGAAGAGAGTAAAAAAGCAACCATTGGAGCTTTTAGAAGCAGCCTTTGTTTTCTATCTGCTTTTTGTAATCTATTTTGTATTTATACCAATAGATGTCAACTTAGGTATTTACAGC
Organism: Paenibacillus psychroresistens; assembly: GCF_009728935.1. Classification (GTDB taxonomy): domain Bacteria; phylum Bacillota; class Bacilli; order Paenibacillales; family NBRC-103111; genus Paenibacillus_AC; species Paenibacillus_AC psychroresistens. Next base: position 4,807,019 of record NZ_CP034235.1, read on the forward strand.
AGCAACTCACCCTGGTATAACTCTATCCACCCCGTCCCTTTCATAAATAATGACATTCCGAGCTTTACGCTCAATATGATTATGATGGTACCTCTAGGATTCTTTTTACCTTTATTATATAGTCGTGTGAGGACTGTGAAAAACGCTCTGAAAATAGGCTTGTTTACATCATTGGGAATAGAAGTCGCTCAGCTCATAATGGCAATAACTTTAAGCAGCTCTAGAACCAGCGATATCAATGATTTAATTGCAAATAGTCTTGGCTGTGCAATAGGATTTATTCTGATTAAACAAATTATGAAAGTCGATATGTTTAATAAGCTTATCCTAATGATTAGCAAAGCCCCCAAAACGGGTTAGAGCATCCTCTTTCCTCAGAAATTCTTGATGAACGAAAAAAAGCAGTGCATGGCTTAGACTTGCCATGCACTGCTTTGTTGTTACTGGAAAAACTCTTTAAACAGATTTATCGTTTCTTGCGGGCTCTGCTCTGCGATCCAGTGACCGGCTTTATCTAGTTTCACTGTTTTCACGTCAGTTGCATATTGATGTAAAAATAAATCAAGAGTATGAAGAGTGGAATCAAATCCTCCAATACCGAGAACGGGAACTGATAGCTTCGGATAAGTTTTCAAATCTTCAATATCTTGCCTAAATGTTTTATACCACCCGTTACTTGCGCGAATCGCTTCAGCACTTGAATATGCCGCATAGTAGATACCTTTGTCCTCTTTGGTCATAGGAGGTTTGTCATAGGCCAAATAGTCAAAAAGCCAATCTTGATAGATACTCATTTGTTTTCCTGCCAGCAATTTCTCCGGCAACCCTGGAACAGAATTGAGTGCAAACCACCAAGGGTAAACAGCATGATCTTTAATACTCGTATCGTACACTCCCGGCGGTGCCAAGAGTGGGATTCCCAAGAAGCCTTCAAATGGATGAGGAACATCCAACATAGCTAGTTTTGTCGTAGCTTGAGGGTAATTAGCTGCATAAGCATAAGCAACCTGTGCCCCGATATCATGCCCCACCATGTTAACTTTCTTATAGCCAAGCTCTTTGACCAAGGCATAAACATCTGAAGCCATAGTCTTCTTATCATAGCCTGATTCAGGCTTGTCGGAACTACCCATTCCACGATATTCAACGACATAAACATGATATTTCTTAGCTAGTTCCGGCATAATTTTGTGATACGCGTACCAGGTTTGCGGCCAGCCTGGAAGAAGGAATAGCGGTTCACCCTTACCGCCCTCAACATAGTGAATCGTGATTCCATTTACTTTTTTGTATCCATTTTTGAATCCTGGAAGTTTTTTAACAAGCTCTTTATCCGAATAAGCCTTCTTGTCAACTTCGGATTCATCTATTGAACTTTGTGAGTACGAAACCTTTGTATACTCCAAGTCCGAAACCGGTAAACTCTGTGAGTCCGGAACTGTTTCATTCTTAATTTGCCGATTGTTGTTTCCTGCACAAGCTGAAAGAAACAACGCTATAATCATCGTTAAAGCCATTAACTTGAACACTCTCGATTTTCTTTTGGGCATAAGGCTTCCTCCATTGTAAGTTAGTTAAGTACTTTTGTTGTTAACGGAAAAACTCCATAAACATTTTAATGGTTTCTTGCGGCTTCTGCTCTGCGATCCAGTGTCCTGCTCCATCCAGCTTCACCGATTTTACATCAGACGCATATTGACGCAAATGTGCATCTAGATTATTAAAAGTGGAATTAAAACCTCCAATACCAAGAACTGGCATTGATAGTTTTGGATAAGTTTTCAAATCTTCAATATCTTGTCTGAATGTTTTATACCACTCGTTACTTGCGCGAATTGCTTCAGCATTTGAATATGCCGCATAATAGACTTCTTTGACCTCTTTGGTCATAGGAGGTTTGTTGCCATAGGCCAAATAGTCAAAGAGCCAATCTTGATAAATACTCATTCCATTTCCTTGCAGCAATTTCTCAGACAATTCTGGAACAGAATTAAGTCCAAACCACCAAGGGTAAATAGGATGATCTTTAATGCTCGTATCGTACACTCCGGGTGGCGGCACGAGTGGGAGTCCCAGATAGCGTTCAGATGGATGAGCAACATCCAATAAAGCTAGTTTTGTCGTAGCTTGAGGGTAATTGGCTGCATAAGCATAAGCAACAAATGCCCCAATGTCATGCCCTGCCATATTAACTTTCGTATAGCCAAGCTCTTTGACCAAGGCATAGACATCCGACGCCATTGTCTTCTTGTCATAGCCTGATGCAGGCTTGTCAGAGCCGCCCATTCCACGATATTCAACGACATAAACATGATATTTTTTGGCTAGACCCTGCATAACTTTGTGATAGGCATACCAGGTTTGCGGCCAGCCTGGAAGAAGGAATAGTGGTTCTCCCTTACCACCCTCAACATAGTGAAGCGTGATTCCGTTTACCTTTTTGTATCCATTTTTGAATCCCGGAAGTTTTTTGACGAGCTCCTTATCCGAATAAGCTTTCTTGTTAACTCCGGAATCATCTTTTGAACTTTGTGAGTACGAAACTTTTGTATACTCTAAGTCCGAAACCGGTGAACTCTGTGAGTTTGGAACTGTTTCATTCTTAATTTGCCGATTGTTGTTTCCTGCACAAGCTGAAAGAAACAACGCTATAATCAGCGTTAAAGCCATTAATTTTAACACTTGCGATTTTCTTTTGGGCAAAAGAATTCCTCCATTGTAAGTTAGTGTAAAGTAATGAGTAACCCAATTCATTAAGCTCCGCTCTTCTTGCTCTTTGCGTTGGAATAACTCACCCCCTTTACTCTTATAGTCATAAACCAAAGCAAAAAAACTGCAATGGTGATTATCGGGATGTCATTTTAGAATAATAACGATTAAATTTTACTGAATAAATCAATATATAAATTACGAGTAGCGCAGCAAACAAATTTAGAATTATCAACGATACATTCAAATTAAAAAATTGAGTCAGCACTCCGACGCCTACAGGAGGAATAATGAATCCGGAGTAAGCACTTAAATAAAATGCGGAAATGACTTGTGGACGTTCTTCTGGCTTAGGCAACTGACTGGCGAACCTTAAACAAACTTGGAACGTCCATCCGGCGCCAATTCCTTGAATCAATATGCCGGCCCAGAGCAAAAATAAACTCGCAGACTGACCAGAAAAAACAATAATCCACGATCCAATGGCAAGAGACAGGATTCCTAAACGCATCCGTGTAACGGGATTGCGCGGCCAAGGAAAGAACTGCATAAAAGCGCCTCCGCCTAGAAGCAATAAAATTAACAACCCGGAAATAGCATGATTATTGGTATGAATGACGTTCTTGGTGAACGATGGAATAAGCGAAAACACAATTCCACCTAACGTAAAAAGAGTAAAGATTGGAAGTCCAATAAAAGACCAAAAATGAACACGAATATTGTCGGGAACACCCAGCGAAATCTTAGTTTTAGCCGGTTTCTGTGCTTGGGAATCTACTTGCTTCGGTAACAATTCCAGAACTACCAAGGAACTCACTAACATGATGAGCAGAAACCAAAACGGCAAACGAAGCGGCTGAAAATGCAGATATTGCACGATTAAACCTGAAATGGCTGGACCCAGACCAAAACCAAGGTTCACTGTTACCCCTGATAATTTGATTGCTGTACTCACTTTATTAGGAGCAGTTTGTTTTAATAGAAAAGCGCTGGCAGTACCTGTAAAAGCTCCATATGCAATGCCTTCCAAAATCCTTGCCGCATAAAGCATCCAAACGTTGAAGCTAACTAAAAAAAGCAACGTCGACACGATGGAAATCCAAATACTGTAGCGAAGCACTCTTTTCAATCCCCAGGTGCTCCCTTTGGCTCCCACAATGAGCAAGGTTGGCAGCAGGACAGCGGCATAAACGGCAAACAAAATGGTGATTTCCAGACTGCTCAGCCGATAATGCTCGCCATACAAAGGGAATAAGGAAGAAATAAACGTAGCTCCGCAGGACATCATAAGAACAATCCAAAGCATTTTATTCATAAAAGGACTCCTCTTCAATAACAAAAGTATTTCTTATACGTTTCCTAACATAACCTCAGCGACTTTGTCCGGCATATCCAATTGAACCCAGTGGCCAGCCGGTAAAATGTGCAAGGAAGAATGTTTCAAGAGTGAATGGAGATGCTTCGCAATGCCGTAGTTTAGATAAGGATCGGTTTCACCCCAGATCAGTTTGACTGGAATATCGTTCGCCCACATCTTGTTAATACGCTTCGTATTTTTGGCGACTTCTTCGAACAAATGTGTCGTCATTTGCGCGAACGCCGGACCTGAGCTTGGTTGATTTCTGAAATTGGCGTCGATAAGCGGACCGAGGAATTTCGCATAGGATACTTTTTGATCTTCCGTTAGATGCTCTTGGAATTTGTTCCGTTGGAAATTAAGCACCCAAGCGAATTGTTCCGGGCTGCGCAGAATGGCCTGCGTGAGTGCCTTCAAATTCGTAGTCGCAAACAGCTCAATGAGCTCTGGATATTTAGCCGTTGGTGATTCCAAGTAAAAGGCGTTCATCAGGCAGACGGAATCCACATGCTCCGGATGCTCTATCGCATAGTTGACTGCCGCGGGTCCGGAAGAATCGTGACCAACCGGAATAATTTTGTCAAGTCCCAAGCCCTGCACTACCGCATGAAGATCACCCAATTGCTGCTCGAAGCTATATTTGGCACCAGTCGGTTTGTCTGAAGCGCCGAAGCCAAGGAAGTCGAATACGACGACTCTTCTGCCTCCTGCAACCAAGTGTGGTACCAATTCATCATAAATATGCAAATTGTCGGGGAAGCCGTGCATGAGTACAAATGCAGGTCCAGTACCCGCGTAATCTCGGGCATAGATGCTGCCTTGTCCGCGGTCAATTCGATGCTCTTGAAAGTTGTTGGTGTTCATTGAGTTTGATCTCCTTTTATTTAAAAGTTTTCAGTTTAGAGTTAATTTTAGTATTACCTACTTTTTAATAAGAAACACGAAATGTAAGCCTGCAGTAATAGCAGTATTTTAGTCTCATATGCCCGTATTTACTAAGCGAGCAGATTATCTCAATGAATCTGCTTACTGTCTAACCAAGTGATACTTCTTTAATCAGGCATAAAAGTTAATTCCAACAACGTCATCCATCATATTCCTCATTGACTTTGCAAGTTCAGAGCCAAACTGCTTTTCGAATTCAGCCTGAGCTCGATCCCAACCTTTTATTCCTATGGCAATGCGGTTGAGCCCTTCGTCGGTGATTGACACGATTCTAGCACGCCGATCACGTTCGCTTACTTGAATACTTACCAAACCATCACGCTCCAGTGGCCGAAGATTATGTCCAATCGTGGCACGATCCATTGTCATAAGTTCAGCGAGTTCTATCATCGTCTGCGGCCCCCGTTGCTTGAGATAGCCTAAAATGGAGAATTGAGTAGCTCGTAACCCTGATCCCGACTCTGCCAAACAGGCGTCGTAGAAGCGTGTAATATGACGTGATGCGCGTCTCAATTTTGTACAGTTGCAGAACTCCATATTGGTGAGCATTAATTTTACACCTCCATAACCTAGTTTGCCCCTTTATAAAGTTTATTTTAGTCTCATATGCACGTAAATGCAAGAGGAAAAACATCGCAATTAACGCGAATATCGGCTTCTTTGACCTATATGGACGATACCCGTTACACGCAAGAATCACCCATGGTTGCATAGCTTATGATATGTTGCTGCAAAACTTCTTTACTTTGCTGCCCAACCCATGTCTCCACTTTATATCCATCTTTAAACAGCATTATGGTTGGAACGCTCGACACACCGTATTCAGCTGCAAGTTCTTTTTCCTGATGGATATCAACCTTAGTAACGGTAGCCTGATATCTTACTTCTTGAGCCAGCTTCTCATCAATGAGAAGCTGATCTTGACAGGATTTGCTGCTAGTCTCATAAAAGTCTACGAGTGTGATCCCATGATCGGTCTGTCCCCTAAAAGTTTCTTTTCTTAATGAATGAATTTCCATTCTGTAACCTCCTCAAAATTAATTTGTTGTTTATATTTCAAAGACTGACCCATCGGTATAACCAACAATCAGTTATGTGGCTTTAAGATATTGAAAACCCCGCTTTCGGCAAGCGGGGGTTTGTGAAATGATACGTTAGCCAATCACATTCGATATGACTTCGATATTGCCTTGAGTTGCTCTGGCATAAGGACAAACTTTATGGGCTTCGTCGACAATTTCCTGAGCCACACTGATATCTACGCCTTTTACTGAAATGTCGAAATGAACTGCAAGTACATAGCCGTCATTCGCATCCTTACCGAGTGAAACATTTGAAGCGATTGAGATTCCTTCTGTTTTAATTCCTTTTTTCTTAATAATGGTTCCCATTGCACCTTCGAAGCATGCAGCAAATCCAGCAGCGAACAGCTGCTCCGGATTGACTCCGTTACCTGGGCCGCCTAGCTCCTTCGGATATCTCAAGTCCAAGTTAAGATTACCATCGCTCGAAACTGCTTTACCTTCTCTTCCACCTTCAACATTTACAGTAGCCGTGTACAATTTCTTTTCCATTGTTATCATAGTAACATCTCCTTTTTTGACTGGTTTATTTTTTACATTTTGTGCGTAACTTATCCAAAAATATTCGTTATAACTTCGAATATAGCCGCATGTTGCTTTGGCATAAGGGCAAATCTGGTGAGCTTCCTCGACTATTTCATGAGCCAACTTAGTATTTAACAATCTGAACCGGATGTGATTCAATCACTTTTACAAGCAACACCTCCTAAACATTTGTTGACTCTTCGCATAAATTAATTTTAGTCTCATATTCCCCTAATTGCAAGAGGAAGAACTTGGTCTACTTAAAAAAAACTTACACTTAAGAGAAAGTGAATCCCTGGTCTATGCTGACTAGGAGACTTTTTCTTAGTTGTAAGCTTTTCTATTAATTAGGAGAAATACGATTTAGATTATATTAATATAGCTTTAATACTTATTTTTGTTCAACGAGTAATGGTGGCCCGATAATCCAAGTGTCATAGTTTTCTGACAGTTCTTTCCAGCCTTCTGGTGGTGTACGGCCAATTTTTGTGAAAAAGTCATCTATTCCGCCAGGAGCGAAGGTAAAAAGAATTCGTGCCGTATCTGTGCCAATATTGGCCCAGGCATGAGGTACGCCGCGAGGGACGACAACGCTTGTCCCAGGGGTAACATCAAATTCATCATCGCCGCAATGAAAGCGAAATGTGCCTTCCAAAATTTCGAAAATTTCTTCCCGGTCCTTATGATAATGTTTCGGGGGACCGCTCAGCGCAGGTACACGGGCTTCCATAATAGTAACTGCCCCGCCAACCTGATTGCTATGGATACGTATTGCCATTTGCTCTCCAGGCATTGTATCAAACCATTCTAAATCCTTGCTGTTATTGATGACCGCGCTTGGTGTTCCGTTGTTCTGGCTCATAAATTTATAAACTCCTCTAATATTGATTTATTTAAATCGACTTAAATCCACAGGCTTTTACTATATAAGATTCGAAGCTTGCATTAAATTTGTGCAAAGCCACCGTCTACTTGAATGTCGGCACCGTTAATGAAACTTGCAGCATCCGAAGCTAGGAAAGCAACTACAGCCGCGATTTCAGCTGGCTGACCATTCCGGCCTAGAGGAGTTAAAGTGCTAAGATAATCGTAAAAACCGCCGACCTCTGCCTCAGAACCCGCAAGACCAGCGAGACCCGGGGTTTCGGTATTACCTGGGCTAATTGCATTAATACGAATCTTCCGCCCCTTGAGATCCTGAATCCAGCTTCTTGCCAGATTGCGAATTGCAGCTTTAGTTGCAGAATAGATACTCAGTCCCCCCATTCCCTTGATACCAACAATAGAGGCCATTAGAATGATGCTCGAGCCTTCAGTCAACAACGGCAGCGCTTTTTGGACAGTAAACACCAAACCTTTGACATTGATGTCGAAATGACGGTCGTAATGAGATTCCGTAATTGCTTCTAAAGGTGCTCCTTCTGCAATCGCGGCGTTAGCGAAAAGGATATCCACCTTGCCTTTTTCTTCCTTGACGACACTATATAACTTATCTAAATCGGCAAGGTTCGTAACGTCTCCTTGTACCGCAGTAACGTTATGCCCAATCTCGGATACTGCTGCATCTAGCTCGGCTTTGCGCCGACCAGTAATGAATACATACGCGCCTTCGGCGACGAATTTCTTTGCAGTTTCTAAACCGATTCCTGAGCTTCCACCAGTAATAACGGCAATCTTGCCTTCTAATAATTTTGTCATAATTTTTTTTGCTCCTTTTTATTTGAATTTTGTTTTGAATGATTGTAAATCCCCTGCCAGGTCCGTCTGTTCCAACAAAAAGTGGCTATTTGAAGGTACATCTTACTTTCTAATCAGATCTACTAGAAGTATCTTTAAATGTGTATATGCACATTTTAAGATACTAATTAACCACAAAGTCTACTTTTATGCTTAACATTACCCATTACAAGGGGACTTGCTTCAAATGCCCCCTGTAATGCTTAACATATCGCTTCGAAGAGCACGTGCATGCTCAGGACCAATATCCGTTTCGTATTCGATTTGAGCAGCTTCCCATAAAGGTTTAGCCTCTTGGATCTTAAGGCTTCCACTTTGCGATAAAGAAAACATGTGCCGACGTGGTTCGTCAGGATGACGAGTGCTTATCAAGCATTCAAGTAACTGAAGCGGCTTCAACGCACGAAGTAATGTAGTGCGATCCATCAACAACAAGTCTGCTAACTCATTCATGGTCAATTCCTTATGATGTTCGATTAGTGACAGTATTGCCAATTGAGTCGCAGTAATTCCTGAAGGAGCAAGATGCCTTTCATAAATCTTGGATATATGCCGGGTTAATTGACGGGAGACGACACAGTGACAGGTTAAAGGTTCAAGTTCATTCATGTATTTAATATAAGTGTGTTTATGCACAAATGCAAGTTTTATTTTTAAATAGCTCTAATGATTAGAACTATTCGTTGTTTGCACCGAATGCGATTTGGTATCCATTATTATCACGAATTGTAACTTCACTCCATCTTTCTGTCCAATGTGGTCCATTAACAATTTCAACGCCTTTAAATTGAAACACCTCAACCAGATGCCTTAATCCTTCTGGATCTGTGTAACAGAAGGCGTCGAAATATAAACCGCCAACAGCCGCTGAAAACGGCCGAACATCTATGTTTTGTTTAACCTCATGCAGAATGAATGTAGCTCCCCCATAATTCATATGTATATGACCACCGATGTCTTCAGAGACGAACCCTATTTCTTCATAAAAATTAATCGATTCCTCAAGACTTGCAACCAGGAAAACGACGGAAACATTTTTGATTCGTGCCTTTACTTTTCCTATGAAGGCTTCACCCAATTTTTTCTCATTAGCTGCGTTTTCAACCAACTCTATCAACTCCTTTTTTAGTAATGCCTTTGATCTTCTTAAGCGACTTTCTACTGTCGGAACAGGTATTTCCAGCAACTTACTTATCTCCCTGGCATTAAACCCTCCAATAAAATACATCAAAGTAATGAAGCGGTATTTTTTATCTAGAACGGATACCGCTCGCCATATCGTCTCAGAATCGGATTTCCGATTGATAATTTCTTCTAATGTTACCTCATCCGGAATATCGAACGCTTCGTTTAATGGCATTTCCAAAATTTTATGTTTCCTTAATCGATCGTTACATAAATTTCTCGCAATACTAATGACCCACGCACCAAATTTACTAGGGTCCTTCAACTGATCAATGTTAAACCAAGCTTTTACAAAAGCATCTTGCGCAATATCTTGGGCGGCATGGAAATCATTCAAGATACTATACGCCACACTGTAAATTGCATTGGAATACTTTCGCACAAGCACTGAATAGGATTGTTGATCACCGTAGATTGATTTTTTAATATGTTCAATCTCTGTTTGAATCTCCAATTTTTCACCCCCTCTGTTAATAAGACGTGAACCAGATCCAAAAACATTCATTTAAACTCAAATATTTCTTCTACAATACAATTTAATTAAATACTTAAATAAATTCAAAGTAGATTATTTCTGTTGAACATATCTGTCCAACTCTATTATCTAGTCTAATACTTTTTTATCTTCAAGCACAAACCTTAGATCCTGTCTTTTGTACAGTATGATCTTAATTTTATAATGGATATCATTCAAAAAGGGAAAGGTATAAAAGGTGCCTTACTTTGGAAATCTATATTATCCCAAGTTTCAGTGGATAAGCAATGGGGACAACCTGTCTCTGGTGGCTTTCCAGCGGCTACAATGTTTACAACTTCGTTGAGATTGAAGAACTTCGTTTTCCGACAAACGCCGTGAATATATTTGTTGATTGATCTCAGCAATTTCTCGGTTTAGAAAAAAATGAAAACCATGAATTTAATATGGAGGGATTGTTATGTACATAAAAAAATCAAAGTTATTTGCCAAATTCATGACTATTACGATGATTATGGCGCTGATGCTTCTTTCAGCTTGCGCAGGAAACAACAAGCACCAAGATAGAGAGAACGCAACAGATAAGAATCCGATTAAAATTGTTTCGAACTCAGGCAATGACCAGGCAAAAAACAAAGATTATTCTGATGAGGAGCTTGTCAAAAAACTTCCAGGATTCAAAAATGGTACCAAAAAGGTAAATGGAATAACGATTCACTATGTTGAAGGTGGTAAGGGTGAACCGCTATTCCTTCTCCCAGGCTGGCCGGAAACATGGTATGCGTTTCACAAAATTATGCCCGCTCTAGCTGAGAAATATCATGTTTATTCCGTTGATTATCGTGGAATGGGGAGTTCCGACAAGCCTGAATCAGGCTATGATAAGAAGACAATGGCTTCAGATATTTATGCCTTGGTCAAAAAGCTTGGCTATGAAAAAATTAATTTAGCAGGACATGATATCGGAGCCCCGGTTGCTTATGCTTATGCAGCCATGTACCCCCAAGCCACGAAAAAACTAGCCATGATGGATGCTTCTCATCCAAACGACAACTTTCTGAAAATCCCGATCTTACCGCCGCCCGGAGTGTACGATGTTGATAATCCTGATCGCGCAAAGTTTTATTGGTGGTTTGCATTCAATACCATACCAGAATTGCCTGAGCAATTGCTGCAAGGAAAACAGTTGGATATCGCTTACAATTGGCTCTTTGATTATTTAGCCTATGAAAAAGGCGCTATTACCAAAGAGGAAAGAGCGATCTATATTGCTGCATATGCAAAACCTGGGGCACTTCGCGCAGGTAATAATTGGTATAGAGCATTCAGGCAAGATATTGAAGATTTGAAAACTTATAAAAACCTGTCAGTGCCAGTTCTTGGTATTGGGGGCGTGTCCGGTTATAAAAATCTTGATCTATTTTTACATGCGCATGCAACTGACCTTAAATTAGTGAAACTAGATAAATGCGGACACTGGATCGCAGAGGAGAATCCGCAAGAAACCATTAAATTGTTTAAGGAGTTTTTCAGTTAACTGTCCCTAGGAAACTAAAACATGTGATATTCCAATAATTGATTAGAAAAACGGAGCTGCGAACCCGCATAACTCCGTTTTTGTTGTACCATTTATCTCCGAGCTTGTTGGTTATATCGATAAGCATTATTTCAGTCGTATTTTTAAGAATTCCGAGGGTATTACACCTACAGAATACAGTGCATTACCCAAATAGAAATAGGATTTTAGCCATATTGGAGCAATGAGTAAATGGGAAGCAAGTAGATGCACGCTTCCCAATTTATTACGCTAGAATATCCCGCTTTTTAAAAATATAATGACCAATCGCATACATACCGATGATCCATACTGCTGAAATTAGCAAGCTTTGGTTCAATTCCATCGAAAACCCTGCACTCCGAGAGAAATCGCCCGTCCATATATCCGGTAAATTGAAATTCGGAGTCAAGAAGAATTTCAGTATGTCCGTACCTCGCATGGCCTCTATAATGATAGTACCTATTATGATTATAGCAATGGATATCCCTGTACTAACCGCTGCAGAGCGGACCAATACAGAGCAGAAAAAGCCTAAACCGCACATGCCAATGGTTGATAACAACGTAAGCAGCATGGAATTAATTGCAAAAGAGCGCTTGGAAATAACTGTGGCATCCTCTGTTTTGGCAGCCATTTGTTGGCCGATTGTGCCGTCATCCTTCACAGCATTGACTTGCTCATATTTAATCCCAACTACTTTGGGATTCTCTGCACCATGTGTGCCAAAAAAGGCAAGCAGTCCTCCTGTTAGCGCACCTAAAATAAGAATATGGATGCAAATTGCCCCAACGACAGCCGTTACATATTTAGCAAACAGAATTTTCACTCTTGAGGCAGGGCGAGTCAAAAGCAGCTTAATGGTGCCACCAGTTTGTTCTCCAGAGACCATATCTGCTACAAGCAACACACATAATAGAGGGATAAACAACATCGTACCTACATCGAGAAAATCTTCGATGGCATCCCAGGTAGACAAAGAATGATTCGTATCCTTTACAGGATGGATAAGCATATATTCTGCCACAAGCAGTTGAATTTGCATTTCTCCTTTCTGCACAGCCTGATCAGGCAGCAATGCAGCTATGGAAGCCTTGAGCTCATCAATATTTTTCTGTATATCCGCCTGGGTCGGTGGATTTTGGTTTACATCTTTTCCAATATTCGCTTTATTTTCCTTCATATCTTCAAGCTGTTCCTGCAACATCTTCTTCTGCTCTTCATTCAGATTCTTATCTGTATCTAGCTGGAATTGAACCCGTTTGATTTGACTATCCATCATTTGGTGCTGAGTAGCCGGGTCGTTATAGTGCTTGTTGTTCTGTTCATCATGATATCTCGCATAAGTATAAAAACTAATGAGTGCTAAGCCAAGCAATAAAACAACGATAAACCGTTTGCGCCGGATCAGCTTGATCCATTCGTTCTGAAAAATTCGGATAAACTCAAGCATGCTCAGGCCCTCCAGTCATCGTTAAGAAGACATCCTCCAGAGAGGATTTCTGTACTTCCAGCTTGAAAATTTGTACATTAGCTTGCAATAGGCTGTCTAGAATCGGGTTCAATACCTTCGGCGGCTCTTCAAGGATCAATTGCCCCAGATTTTCATGGCGCAATTCAAGCTCAGGATGTGCAGTCTTCAAACAAAGTAAGGCCTTGTCCACCGAATCCACATGCAAAATAAGCCGATTGAACTTCGACTGACTGCTCAGCTCTGCCAAAGTTGCTGTCGTTATCCATTTGCCCCGATGGATGACACCAACGCGATCGACAATCTGTTCGAGCTCTGCCAACAGATGGCTGGATATGAGTATGCTTGTGCCCTGTTTGGCTAAATTGAGCAGAAGCTGGCGAAATTCGCGAATACCGCTTGGATCTAATCCATTCGTCGGCTCATCCAATATCAATAGGGCCGGATTATGCAGCAAAGCTTGACCAAGACCCAACCGCTGCCTCATGCCCAATGAATATCTTTTTACCTTTTCGCCGATTCGCTCTTCTAAACCTACTAATTTAACAATCTCCGCAATTCTCGCTTCATTGATTGGGCCAGACAGCCTCGCAAACTGACGCAGGTTTTCCAACCCGCTAAGGTATGGATAAAGCTCCGGATTCTCAACAATAGTGCCCACGTTTTTCAAAGCATTGCGGTGATCTCTCTGAATATCATGGCCACATATGGAGATGGTGCCTTCTGTGGAGCGGGCAAGTCCTACTAGCATTCGGATAGTAGTTGTTTTACCGGCTCCGTTTGGTCCGAGCAGACCGAAGATCTCACCTTTCTGAACACTAAAAGAGATCTTATTAACAAGCATGCTCTCGCCAATTTTCTTGCTTAACCCATTAACCTCTAAAACCAATGACATGCTCTACTCCCTCTCATCATAAAATAGTTTAAGGACTTTTCACTTAACTAAATATAAGTAAAAAATCTTAATTATGATGTAGTGGAAATCTTAATTATTTCTTAGCTTTTCTACATGTGTTATTTATATATCAATAAATCCCTTTGCAGCCTTTCCTATTTGTTTAACACGATGAAATATAACTCCTATTTCTCTGCAAAGCGTAGGTTTCGCAATAGGGATCATATCAGCTCTTTGAAGTTGTACATTTCAAAGAGTGTTTTCGAGATAATGGTAGCTCCCACTCCAGACCGCACGAATCCAATTAAGATTCTATCGTATTTGTTTCATGAGAGGCTGCAATTTGAAGCCAGCAGTTTTGCTCAAGGAAGCACAGAATGTGCCAAGACAGTAAAAAACTTTAACCCGCAACGAATAGATTCGTTCTGGTTAAAAGCTTCTCTACAACCAAGCTTATTTCTCGAAAATAAGCTGTAGCTCGACTGTCAGATTATTCTCCGTAACCAGAACTCTCAGGATTCTTAGTAGTTTCCACAGTCTCGGTTACAGAGCTGACTTCAGTCTGAGGATGTCTACACACAAAAAAAAGGCCTCTCAGCCTTTTTTTCATCTCAACACTTACTATACCCGCAATTACTGCACGTTTTACAACCTTCTATATTGATCAATGAAATAGATCCGCAGGATGGACATATATCTTTGCTCGAAGTACTGGACGTGTGTACACTTGGAACAGTTACATCATAATCCAGTGTGGCTGCTTCGGGTGCTGTCGGGTTATGAACAACCGAAACATATCCGTTATTGCTGCCTTCATTATGGAGCTCTAATGATTTAGCTACTGCATCCGCAATGGATTCAACGCGGTTAACTCCAAAGCCTATTGCACCTGAACCGCCAATACCTTTAAGATGTTTAATCAGCAAGTTAACTTTATTGCCGTGATCTCCATAACGGAGGAACAAGGAGCAAACTCGGCCTAACGCTTCGGACATTGCGAAGACGTCGGAACCTGCTTTACCTACATTCAAGAAGATTTCACTTGGAATGCCGTTTAAATCATTAATTGTGATATAAGCCATTCCGAATGGTGTGTTTACTTTGTAAGTTGCACCTCTCAGAATTTGCGGACGACTTTTATATTGCTTGTCGTGAATTTCCTGATTTTTAATGCTAATATTCGCTGAAGCTTCCTCAGCAGCTAATTCTTCTTCGGGTAAGGCGGCAGCTACAGCCGATTCTTTTTCAGCTGCTTTTTTCTCGGTGGAAAGCACTTGGACATCACGGCTACCATCACGGTAAATCGTCACTCCCTTGCAACCTAGGTCAAAAGCAAGCTCATACAATCGTGCAGTTTCTTCTACGGTGAAGTCTGCTGGACAATTTGCCGTTTTGGAAATAGAGCTGTCCACCCATGTTTGAATAGCTGCTTGTACACGAATATGATCCTCAGCCGATAGAGACATTGATGTTACATAGTAATCCGGCAGTTCTTGATTAGGGTGCTTATCCAACCAATTCTGCGCAATCGGCACTAATTGTTTATCATAACCCAAGCGACTTTGACGGAAGTATTCAAAAGCGAAATAGGGTTCAATCCCTGTCGATGTTCCGACCATCGTTCCTGTACTGCCAGTTGGTGCTTGAGTAATTACAGTAACATTGCGCATGCCTTTTTTCTCAATCGCTGCTCCAACTTCTGGATATATTTTGACCATATTTTTCATAAAGCCGCTTTGGAGAAATTTATCCAGCTTGAAATGCTTAAATGAGCCTTTTTCTTCAGCAATCTCGGCTGAGGCGATATAGGCTTCTTTGGCCATATAGCCATAAAGCTTATCCAAAAAAGTGAGTGATTCTGGGCTGCCATAGCGAATTTCTAGCTTTATCATCAACTCAGCAAGTCCCATTGTTCCTAAACCTACTCGACGTTCTCCTTGTTGATTCTCTTTATTTTCCTCAAAATGATACGGTGTCTTATCGATAACATTATCTAAAAAACGTGTGGAATAACGCACCACCTTTCCGAGCTCATCCCATGCTACATCTTGTTTGTCAGCATCATAGAATTTAGAGAGATTAACTGCAGCCAGGTTGCAAACTCCCCATGCTGGTAGGCCTTGTTCTCCGCAGTTGTGAGCTACAACCCCATTAGCAATCAAAGAATGAGTCGCTGGCTCATTGACATCGTAAACCATTACCGCCTCACCTTCTGTAATGATTTTTACTTGAGAGATGAATTTCTCGCTTTTACGTGATGGACGTGCGATTCTTTCCAATGCTTCTTGCTTACGATTTAATAATGAGAACCCGATCTGCATCTGAAACTCAAGAATGTTATTGCCACTCAGAATTAACTCGAAGAATCCTTTAGATTCATATGACTTATCGACTCCATCGATTGTGCGATAAGTAAATTGAGCTTGATTATTCTTGGCTCGACTATAGATATGTCCATGGATCCCAAAATTAAGCAACAACAATTGAACATCTTGAAGCAATTTACGTGAAGCGGATGTAAGTCTAACTGATCGGTGCATTTCATCATTCTCATATACGGTTCCATCAGCACTGAATAATCCTTGGATAAATGCAATTACGGTTTCACGAGTAGAAGTAAATAATGCAGCTGGGACCTCTTTTTCTGGAGCTTTTACTTGTTTCACACCAAGCTTTAGCAGCTGGTCTCTAAAATGTTTTTTCCACCAATAAACTTGCTTCGTTCCGCCTTCTCTTTCGAATACTTTAGCTTCCGTTCCTGTTAATCTTAGTCCAATTTCAACCATTCGGGCTACGACTTCTTCATCCTCTTTGCCAAAAACCATTCCAATATCTCCACGCTGTGAAATCCAGCCGTCCCCAGTAAGCCATCCAAGAAATAAGCCCCAATCTCTACCCAGCTCATCTTCTGCTGCAAATTGCCCTGCTCCAGATTGGATGTATACTTGATCCTCATAAGTTAAATCCTTGGCTTCTTTCCAACCTAATTGTGTAAGGATTCGGTGATCAGGTGTAACTTTAAGCTCCATCCCATTTGCTAATTCTATCTTCAGAGTTTGTTTAACCCCAGTTGGAAAAACACGAGCCCTCCGCATAGTTGTGCCTGGGACTGCATAGGAACGCCCATTAACCACTTGAACTTCATTCATGATTCGATCATCCGTAGCTGCCAAAAAATGTCCCATGCCCACTTTATTAAATAGGTCATCAATCCGAATTAAACCAAATTCAGTTGAAATGCGAGTATCTGCATGAAAGCATGGATTAGTACAAATAATCGGGTTAAAATACCAGCTATTAGACATCTCATTATATCGCTCCATAAAAACCACACCGGGCTCGGCTGATTTCCAAGCTGACTCGATGATTATTTTCCATACCTCGCGTGCTTTTACGGTTTGAATGAGCTTGACCGCTTTACCCAGTGCCTTCCACTTTTCGAGGCTGCCGTCCCACAGTGTATTGTAATCTGCATCATTCGTGTCTGGGAAAACCAAATCCCAATCCAAGTCCTCTTTGACCGCTTTCATGAAACCATTACTTACGCAAACAGATAAGTTAGCATTGGTAACTTGTCCAGCCGTTTGTTTGACGGTAATAAAGTCGACTAGATCGGGATGCCAATCATTGATCATCAGCATTAATGCTCCGCGGCGACTACCACCCTGCTCGATCAAACCAGTAGCATAACTAAATAATCCTCCCCATGAAACAGCACCACTTGATGCACCATTGACTCCTTTAACAATTGCTCTCCGTGGTCTTAAAGAGGAAAGATTAATCCCCACTCCACCACCGCGTGCCATGATTTCAGTCATTTCAGTTAATGTTTTCATAATCCCGCCACGACTGTCTTGTGGAGATGGTATTACATAACAATTAAACAGTGTTAATTCATCACTCGCATCCGCACCAGCAGCAATACGTCCTCCAGGCACAAGCTTCCAATCCTGCAAAATATATTTGAATTTATCGGTCCATTCCTTTTGTTTCTCGGGAGTAAATTCTACAGATGCCATTGCTCCAGCCAGACGCTTCCAGAGCTGGTCTGGTGTTTTTTCTTTGGTCAAAGTAAGCTTCTCAATGGTTGTTTCGATAATATCGCCACTGCTAAGCTTTATTGAAACTCGATTGCCTTCGCGTTTAATGACTTCTCCAACTTCTTTAGCCGGAAATTTGGCATCGTCTTTAGTTAAAGCTAATACCAGATCGCCAACCTTGGTATTATTGGTATCTGCATCCTTTAAAGCATAACGATCGAGAAAAATCTTTTCGCTTAATCCTTCTAATCTCGTGGTCTGCACAGTATCCATAAGAACATCCTCCCACAAACTATATCTTGTATATTATTTCTATTATACTCCTCTATATAGTGCATATCGATAAAAATTTAGACGATTTAGACAATTTGAGAGGCTATTCTCTTCTATTATCTTGCATTCTCTCTTGCTATCAAGCTTTTTTATTTCACAGTCTTATGATCAAATGGTACAATATTGATTATTGTTTCATTGGAGGTTGCTTATGATACTATTTCAGGATCAAATCGTTGAAAAATCATCGATTCACATTTCGCCAGACGATCGAGGCTACAATTTTGGTGATGGTGTTTACGAGATGTTTCGGGTTTATAAGGGTGAGCTTTTTGCCAAAGAGGCGCATTTCGCAAGATTGATTCGAACAGCGGAAGCAGTCCAAATTCAGCTCCCTTATTCCATTGAGCTTCTAGAAGAGAAGCTAAATTCGTTACTGCAAGTAGAAAAGATTATCGAAGGCACTGTCTATCTGCAGATTACCCGGGGAGCAGCGCCAAGAGCACATGCATTCCCGCTAAAATCAGAGCCAGTTGTTTACGCCCATTGTAATGAAGTTAAACGCCCCGTACATATAATGAAGCAAGGGATTACTGTGAAAATAGTAGCCGATATTCGTTGGCTGCGCTGCGATTTAAAAACACTCAACTTACTACCAAACGTGCTCGCTAAACAAGAAGCGCTTGATGCCGGAGCAGATGAAGCCATTTTACATCGGGATGGTTTAGTCACAGAATGCAGCCTGTCGAACGTGATGATGGTCAAAGATGGAGTCTTGCATACTCATCCTGCTAACAATCTGATTTTGCATGGTGTCACTAGAGCTATTGTGTTAGCTTTAGCCAGAGAACTGGAGCTGCCCATTTTGGAGGAGCCTTTTACTTTGGATGCACTGCGTTCTGCAGACGAGGTATTTATTACGGGAACTACCGTGGAAGTTACTCCAGTGGTTGCGATAGATCAGCAAAAAGTAGCCGATGGTGTTATCGGCCCTATAACGGAGCGGCTTCAAGAAGCGTTTGAGTTGAAATTTCTGAGTTAGTTACTTACAACCAAGCTATCTCCCCGTTAAAATACATTTAAAACCACTAAAAAACAAACTTTTAGTGGTTTTAAATACAATTATTCAAACTACACATTATTCGTTATCAGCCACTACTTCCGCATATTCCACTCCGTAGTTCCATACTTTTCAACCATCAGCTGTTCTGCCAAAGCAACCTCATACTCCGTTGGTTCTGCCGCTTCAAACTGCACATCCATCCCCTCAGCAAAGCCTTGCTGAAAAGCCGCTTCCGCCTCATCCAATGTCACTCGGCTCAACCCAAGCTCGCTGCGCAATGTATTAATCGCTATAGCTTTGCTGTGAAAAGACTTCTGCATGCGCTGTCTCACCGCATCATTAGGAAAGCGTAACAGATCAAAGAGCTGATCCACATCCAGCTCCAATAAAACCGAGCCATGCTGCAGCACGGCGCCTTTATGTCGCATTTGCGCACTGCCCGCTACCTTGCGCCCTTCAACGACAAGCTCGTACCACGATGGTGCATCAAAGCAAGCTGCGGAAGTCACTGCATTAGCCTCGCGCTTAGCCCCACTCTCCAGCTGCATCATCTGAGCATCTAATCCGAGCTTGATAAACCCTCGCAGCAAGCCTTCACTTAATACTCGATAAGCTTCCGTAACCCCGCTTGGCATACCTGGATAATTCTCGGCAACAATAATACTATAAGTTAATTCTTGATCATGCAGTACTGCTCGACCGCCTGTAGGCCGCCTGACAAAACCAATCCCCAGTCGATCCGCTGCCTCCAAATCTACCTCTGCTGCCGCTTTTTGAAAGTAGCCTATGCTTAAGGTTGGCGGATTCCAGCCGTAAAACCGCAAGGTTGGCGGAACCTTTCCTTCACTATGTGCCACTGTTATCGCTTCATCCATTGCCATATTGTACGCTGGGCTACCTAGCCCCGAACGAATAAATCTCCATGTCTCCATTTTGTTTTCCTTTCTTGCTGTAAGTTATGAAATGCCTGCAATTGGATCATACTATATTTTACGAGCGAATGCTCGGCTGAACCAGCAAACTCTCTAGAAATAGCTTAGCTCAGGTAATACTCAGGAGGTTGAATGATGGCGATTATGGCGCCGACCAAACGGCTAATGATTCAACAGGATCAGCCCTCTCTGCAATGGGATCGCAGTTGGGTAACAGAAATGCAAAATCGGATTGATCAGAATGGTCCCTGGGATGATTGGCAAATGTATCAGTTGGCTTATGAAGCTGAGCAGGCTCAGCTCATTGCTAGCTTTGACGAATTATTATGCCTCAAGCATATCCCGCAGCTGGAGCCTATGGCTCATCAAATTGATACTGCACGCAGAGTTATGCATGAAATGCGCGGTCGTGCAATCCTTGCCGATGAAGTCGGTTTAGGCAAAACCATCGAAGCCGGTCTTATTCTTAAAGAATATTTAATACGTGGTTTAATCCGCAAGGTACTGATATTGGTACCCGCTTCTTTAGTGCTGCAATGGGTGCGCGAGCTGAACCAAAAATTCGGTATCCCCGCAGTAGCACAGAAAAAACAATATATGTGGGAACAAAATGATATTGTAGTTGCTTCTATTGACACAGCTAAACGAGATCCGCACCGTGAAATCGTACTCAATATGGAGTATGACATGCTAATCATTGACGAAGCCCATAAGCTCAAAAACAAGAAAACAACCAACTATCAATTCGTCAATCAGCTCCACAAAAAGTATTGTCTACTTCTAACTGCAACACCTATCCAAAACGATCTTAGCGAAATATACAATTTAATTAATATTCTTAAACCTGGACAGCTCGGGGGGTTAAGTCATTTCCAAAGCAGCTTTGTCGTCGATAAAAGAATCCCAAAAAACGAGGATCTATTGCAGCTAGAGCTCGGCAAGGTCATGATTCGCAATCGCCGTAGCGATGGCGGCATTTCTTTCACTAAACGACATGTGCGCAACATTCCACTTACACTTTCAGAGGATGAGCAAGCTCTTTACGATGGTGTAACCAACTATGTAAAGGGGCGTTATCGTGAAGGCGGAGGCGATATTGTTAGCGCACTTTCGCTCGTAACACTGCAGCGTGAGGTTTGCAGCAGTCGAGATGCGGTATTCGTCACACTTGTCAATTTGTTTAAAAAGACAGCCGTTGACTCTCCGCTAAGAGCAGAAATCTGGGGGTTAGTCGAGAAAATCAAAAGCATCCAGTCCAATACCAAAGCCGATAAAACCCTTGAACTAGTTCAGGAAATTGGCGACAAGGTGATCATTTTTACGGAATATCGCGCTTCGCAGGAATATTTGTTGAAATTCTTTAAAGATCGCCAGATCACTGCGGTTCCATATCGTGGAGGGATGAGTCGCGGCAAGAAGGACTGGATGATGGATTTATTCCGCAAGCGAGCACAAATACTGGTCGCAACAGAAGCTGGTGGTGAAGGCATTAATCTGCAATTCTGCCACCATATGATTAATTTCGATCTGCCTTGGAATCCCATGCGGGTCGAGCAGCGAATTGGCCGTGTCCACCGTTTAGGTCAAACCCATGATGTCAAAATCTATAATTTATCAACGACAGGCACGATAGAAGAGCATATCGTTTCTCTGCTGCACGAAAAAATCAATATGTTCGAGCTGGTTATTGGCGGATTGGATGTCATTCTAGAGAAAATCGAAAAGAAGTCATCGCTCGAAAGCCACCTTTCGAAAATCATTCTAGAAGCAACTAATGACGCAGAAATCAAAACCAAGCTGAATGAATGGGGTGAGGCTTTTGTTGAAGCTACTAAGGGGTGAGCCGAAAGAATGAATGCAACGCAGATTGAAAGCTTTATGATGCAATATTTACAAGCTACTAATTGCCATATTATTGAAAAAGGCGTTGGTTACGTCACAGTCAAGCTCTCACCTCAAGCAGATAAAGAGCTCACTCAACGTTCCTACTATTGGGGTTTTGTTGAACGGATGGGGATTGAGCCAGAAACTATGACGTATTGCTTCATCTTTGACCCATTGAATAATACTTTGGAGCCGCCAGTAATGGGTGGTCCCGGTGTAATAGACTTCGCTGCGAGAGTTCAACGCCATGAGGTTAGCTTTGGTAGTCCTAGGTTGGGACAAGTTTTCCGCTCGGTTCATAACAAAGGGCGATGGATAAATTTGTTTGAGGCGTCTCCCGTTAATCCTCCCAAAGGCAAGCCACCTGTGGGATACAGCACTTGGCTTGGAATCAACTATAAAGTTGAGTTCACCTGTGATATGAAGCGCAGTGAGCTCCATTCGCTGGGTATCTCCTTAAACTCTGGTGAAATTGTCGAGAACTTTCACCAGACTCTTTTGAAGAAAAAGCTGTCGCCTCGCCTTCCCTTAAATGTACATCTTCAGCCTAAGCAAATGACCTTGCAGAAAACGGCTGCGCTAGCTGAGCAATATATGGAGAATAAGCTGAAAGTGTATGATCATAGCTGGGCAGTTGAGGCAAGGGAACGTTTAAAGGTAGAGCAAAGCCGAATGGATGATTATTACATTGAATTGTTGGCATCGCTTGAAGAGGAGCATAAAACTGAGGTTTCGGAGCAATATCAGAAACGTCAGCAAGAAATCAATTCACAATATCACCCGCGGATCGAAGCAGCTGCCATTAACTGCGGATTATTTCATCTCAAAATCCCCCAACTTAGCATCAACTGATGATTAACGCTAAGGACTTACAAATTCACCTGTTAAAGACTACATTTCGCCTACAACAAGCCAACAAATATTTTAGCAGCTCCCCTTTACAATAGAATTATACGATTGCTTGTGAATCGTGTCAGACCCTAATCCTGGAGGCGAAAGCTATCATGAAATTGGTTTTACTCTGGATTCCACTACTCATCATCAGTATGGTGGGATCTACAGACCACACACCTATCCCTTTGAATAACGTTGTTGATGGACAAGCTATACAAGTACCCCAAGATATATCTGATTCGACGAATTTAAAGAGTGCGATTAAAGCTTGGATAACTGTTCTAAGTGATGAAACTGGCTTTGATGCTTGGAAAAAAGCTAAATGGGAGAGCCTTCCCGTTGGTCCCGGTACCCATAGCTGGCTTGTTGTGATACGAAAAGATAGTCTCGAGGTTGGTTATCTTATTGTTGGTGCCATGGAAGATGGCAAGCATTATAAGCTTCTGGAATATGGACTTGGTCCTCAGCCTTTATTCAGCTTCAATACGCTGTATCAGTCGATGATGCAGCAAGCACTTATTGATCAATCATTTACATTAGCTGATTTTACAATTGACACAAGCTGGTTGAAGGAACGTTTCATTTTGAATACACTAGAGAATTTTTGGCGGGTATCTTACGGTTCAGAGGTTTATTATTTCGATGGCAAAACAGGTGAGAAGCTTATTACAGTCAATCAGCTTGATAATTCAGCTCAACTACTAAATTCTAGAGCATCAACAGAAGTAATTACTAATCTAAGCTCATCGCAGCTCAAAGAAAGCATCGTAACTCCAGCCTACGATCCCTTCGAGAAGCTTTCGTGGGTAAAAGGCAACCCACTTAAGGTTAAGACGTTAGCTGATTTAAAGCTTGCCATAAAAGCACATCCAAAGCTAACTTATATGAGCAAGCTATATAACCATTCTGTAATACATCCTTTTGCCCTGACCGGCTACCAGCTATGGAATGGTGATCAAATTTATATTGCTTTGGATGATGAAGGCGCACGTTACCTTCCTTTGTCCTCTTTACTCGAAGCAGGCGCTTTTTACCCTTAACGACGTTTTAGCTTTTTCTTGCGTTGATCCAGCCACATCGAGAACGCGAATGGGACCACTCCGAACCAGCGAGTCAACCAAGCTTCCTTGGAATTTCGCAGTTTGCGGTTCCGTTTGCGCTCTTCTTTAGGAGTGTCCATGTAATGAGCCACTTTTTCAGTAATGTACTGCACCAATTCCTCACCCTTATCGGCCATCCGATTCACCTCCGAGCTGTTTAACGAACATTATAGAGTTATTTTCCCCTAAAATGTTCTCCACTATACTCCTACAATCTCAGCTAATCAAGCTTTAATCGCATGAATAATATGCAGCAGAGAGTTGATTTGTTTATATTGAACCATAAATCCATGCTGATCGAACCAAGTGAGTAAATCGGCTAAGCTTGCATAAAATTTACCCGCTCCTGCTGCTGGTTTAATCTCATTCTCAGCTTCCGAATAAATTAAATCAGCCAGACAAAGCCGCCCGTTTGGTTTGAGCACACGTTCCATTTCTTGCAAAGATAACTGCTTCTGCTCATTAGTTAAATGATGAAATGCGAAGCTGCTCACTACAAAATCAAACTGATCATCCAAATAAGGTATCGCCAGAAAATTGCCTAGCTTAGTCTCCATATGTGGGAATTTAAGCCGACACTGCCGCAGCATTTCTTTGGATTGATCCACACCACACATTGTTATGCCGCTTGCCAGAAATTGTCCAGCCAGGTTTCCTGTCCCCGTCCCCAAATCCAATCCTACCTCACCTGTTTGTGGTGAAATGGTTTCGGCAACTGAGCTTAAAGCTTCCGCATAATCCTTGTACTCAGGATCCCTATCTTCATCTAGATTGGCTACTACTTGATCATGAGTAACCGCTCGTCCATCATAATCCCATTGATCCCGCCAGTTTTTTCGCACATTCCTTAAACGTTTAGATCCTTCCGCAAGCTCATATATGCCGCTTAGCGGTAAACTCTTTTCTTGCTTGAGCAAGTCGATCAATCCATCCGTGGTTGCAATCAT
The DNA here is from genome assembly GCF_009728935.1 of Paenibacillus psychroresistens. Classification (GTDB taxonomy): domain Bacteria; phylum Bacillota; class Bacilli; order Paenibacillales; family NBRC-103111; genus Paenibacillus_AC; species Paenibacillus_AC psychroresistens. The sequence goes on from NZ_CP034235.1 coordinate 4,832,088, forward strand.
CTGTTTATATTCCAACCATTGCGAGAACATCATTGATCTCTGAAGCTCTAGATAATATTGCAGCTCGTCATAATCGCCTCCTTCCATTTGCTCGAGTGCACTTTTGATGTCCTCTAAGTTCATTCCAACCTCTCTCAAAGCAATGATAGTCTGCAGGCGCCAAACCTCCTGCTCTGTAAAAACACGATATTGGTTAATTGCTTGCTTTTGCGGTGAGATCAAACCCTTTTCTTCGTAAAATCGAATAGCCCGCGCAGTCATATTCAACTTTTGCACAATTTCATTGATTTGCATATCATTCACTCCTTGTTACAACTCATTATAAACTATAACGTTAGGTGAAGGTAAAGCTAAAAAAAAAACCACCTTTAGGATTCTACCTTTAAGTGGTCATAACCAATTTATTTAGTTTAGATTTTGTTGCTTCTCGTAGGCTTCATTTATTAGTTTTCTTGTGTCCTCCAGCTGAGAGCTACGAAATAACTCATCTGTCAATTGCTCTAGAATTTCGAGATTGCTGAGGTTTTCAATTTGTAAGAGCATGTCTGTGCAATCCTCGCCAAAATGAGCCTTAACTAATTTGCTAATGAATTTACGCCCATATTCCAACTTGCCTTCTAGCTTACCTTCTAACTTTCCTTCTAGCTTACCTTTCAATTCCGCTGTCTTTTCCCAATTGGTCTTCAGCTCCATAATCTTTTCCTCCTCATCTGGTTCCAGCCTTTGTATTTCATTCTGAAGCTTTTGTTCCTCTATTTTGCTTAGCACTAAGTACGTATCAAAAAAACCAGTAATTAATCGCATTTTTGCAGGATCAAGCTTCAACCTCACGAGCATCCGCAAAAACTCAACCTTAACATATACACGTTCTTTTTTATTATACCTCATTTTGCTTAGTAATGCAGCAGCAACCGGGTTGTTTTGTTGGATATAATCACGCCATTTTTTCTTACGCAATTCAATTATACAATAATTAAAATTTAGAATTTTCATAAAAGAGAAAGACATATCAAGCTAGCTGGTTCATTCTTCAGAGGTTTATAACTAAAAATTGCAATTGGAATAATCCGCCTGCGATACTTTTCAAATAACCGGCTAAAGTAGATAAACATCCTCTCGGCAAATTTTTCTTGATATTGTGCTTGCGATTCAAAATGAACGATTATAAGCGCGTCTTCATTCTTAAGTCTCGTTTCAATCAATACATCTACTATTCGGCTTTCACCTAAAACAACATCTGTAAATACCTCCTCCGATAAAAAAGTCACATAATTGAAATCAATAGCCTCGTAAACCTCAGGAAAAAACAATTCCCATCCATAAATAAATTCACAACAAAAAAAGCACCAACCAAATCGCAGCTAATCTACGTTTGGCGGTGCTTCCGCTTTCTTAAATTGTACATGAGTTTCTTAATCCAGTAAACCATAACTTTCCATTCACTGCTCCAAAGGAAGCTTCAAGGTCATTTCTGTCCACTCGCCTAAGTGGCTTTCCGCTTGGATTGTCCCTTGATGCATGTTGATTATTTTTTTAACAATCGAGAGTCCTAATCCACTGCCCGTAGTGGAGCGATTACGTGATTTATCCGCCTTATAAAAACGGTCAAAAATAAAAGCTAAATCTTCCTCCGCAATACCCAGCCCAGTATCCTTAATCTTAATAATCACATCATTAAGCTGCTTATGAGCAGAAATCTGAATAGCCCCATTTTGCGGTGTGAATTTAATGCTGTTATGAATTAAATTGACCCAAACCTGGCTCATCAAATCTTCATCTGCATGTATGTGAATGTCTTCCAAATCAATATCCATTTCAATTCCTTTATCCACCCATAAAGGCTCACATGCCAGAATCAGGTTGCGCAGCTGCTTGTCTAAGCGATACCGCTTGATTTCAAACGGATGATGCTCCGACTCCAATGAAGTTAGCTTCAATAAATTTTCGCTTAGTTTAGCTAGTCGCAAGCTTTCGGCTTCAATGATACTCAGGTAATGTACTCGTTCCAAATGATCCAGCTCGCTATTCTGCAGCACTTTAGCGAATCCACTGATTGAAGTCAGCGGAGATTGGATTTCATGAGAAACGTTTGAAATAAATTCTTGTCTCATTTGCTCCATCTGACTGAGCTCAAGTGCCATATTATTAATGCTTGTCACGATTTCTGTGAATGGATCCCCTCTATGGTTAACAGGAAGCTGTACAGCGAAATTGCCTTTAGCTATTTGTCTAATTCCATCGATAATAACTTTTAACCCTGCCATGCGTTTAGGTGCGGTTAAACTGCCAATGATCGTAATGGTTAATCCAAAAAGAAAAAAACCAAGAACAGAATTAATTAGCTGCTTCGCAAACGGATGTGGGTGTTTATTCAGCCAATCATAGAGATGCGGTGTCAGGTAATAGGCAAGCGTCCAACATATTAGAATATAGCTAAACACTGCTATAATACCAAGTATGCCCCTGATAATATGCCATTTAGTAAGTTTGGTTTTTGCTAGCTCCTGATTATCCCCATGCAATTTACCACGCGAATAATTCTGTCTCCGCTCTCGCTTTTGCTCTTGCCTTAATCTTTGCTCATGTCGCTTCTTCGTTCGCTCATCATTCATCCCCGAACCTCCAAACGATAACCCAATCCGCGAATCGTACTAATTTTAAAGGAATGCTGCTCTTCTGGAAAACGCTCGCGAATTCGTTTAATATGGACGTCTACCGTTCGCTCATCCCCTTCATAATCATAGCCCCAAATTTGTTCAATCAGCTGTTCACGAGAGAAGGTTTTGCCTGGATAGCTTGCTAGTTTAAACAAAAGCTCAAATTCTTTAAGCGGAAGGTTTAGAATTTGACTGCCAATCGATATTTCAAATGTCTTACGATCTAAGATCAAATCTCCAAACTGAACAGTCTGCGAAACCGCAATCCGATAACGCTTAAGGACTGCTTTCACACGCACTAATAGCTCCTGAGGCTCAAACGGCTTTACTAGATAATCATCGGTCCCATGCTCAAATCCTTTGACCTTCTGCATGGTTTCTCCTTTGGCGGTTAACATAAGCATTGGCAAATCATATTGTTTTCTTACTTCTCGGCAGAGCTCCCAGCCATCCATGTTAGGCATCATTATGTCCAGAATCACCATATCCACTTTAATCGACTCAAGTAAGCTAAGAGCTAGCAAACCATCCTCTGCTTCATAGATTTCATAGCCTTCATTTCGCAAAAGCACCCTCAACAATTCACGAATATGAGGGTCATCATCGACAATCAATATTTTGGTCATAAATTAGCTCACCTCCATTACTGAAACCAATTCTTTGATCTGCAGCTGCTGCTCAGCAAACTCTCGGTACATGGTGTGTGTAGTAAGCAATTGATCGTGTCTGCCGCTTCCGGTAATACGGCCTTTTTCAATAAATAATATTTGATCTGCTTCTACAACTGTAGATAAGCGATGGGCAATGACCAGGGTAGTTCTGCCCTTCATCAGATTCTTCAGCGCCTTTTGCACAAAAACCTCTGATTTGCTGTCCAAGCTAGACGTCGCTTCATCCAGCATCAGAATTTGTGGATTTCTTAATAAAGCCCGAGCTATCCCAATTCTTTGCCTTTGTCCACCTGAGAGCTTAATCCCTCTTTCGCCAACTTCTGTGTTATAACCATCTGCAAATTCATCTATAAACTGGTCCGCATAAGCCATTTCTGCCGCTTTTCGCAGCTCAGTCTCACTGACTTCACGTTCTAATCCGTATTTAATATTATCACTTATTGTCCCTGCAACCAGTGGGCTTTCCTGAGAAACATAGCCTATTTTACTCCTCCATGACTGCAAGGAGAATTCTTCTATTGGATCAGATCCTAATTTAATCACACCTGATTGGGCTTTGTAGAACCTCTCCAGCATCGAGAAGATCGTCGTCTTCCCACCTCCGCTAGGTCCGACAATTGCCGTAACCTTGCCCGCTTCCATTGTAAAATTGATATCATTGAGTATATTTTCACCATTCTCGTAGGCAAAAGTTAAATGCTCGACTTTAATTGGCTGACTTGCGTTAATCAGTTCACGTCCAGCGGTATGATCTTCTTCTTCCGCTGCTAGTGTGGAAATAATTCTTTCTGTAGCCCCAATAGATTTCTGCAGCTGAGTAAAAAAGGAGGTCAATTGACCCATCGGCATAATAATTTGCACCAGATAGAGAATAAATGCAACCAATTCTCCTGCTGTAAGCGCACCTGAGGATACACGCATTCCCCCATAACCAATAATCACAACAAGCAAAGCCATGATGATCAAGGACATTAGAGGTGCAATTATAGCTTGAATCTTACCTTCCTTCAATCCAAACTGAAAGAGGTTGGTTATTCCGCTTTTACCGCTTTTATATTCGTTTGCTTCTGCATTTGAAGACTTAACTAGACGTATTTCTGATAGGACCTGATTCAATATACCCGTAAATCTAGCAGTCTCATCCTGCAGACCACGTGAAACCTTATGCATCTGACGACCCATTGGGATAAGAATTAATAGTGAAAATGGAACCACGGTAAGCATGACCAATGTCATCCGCCAATCCATATACAGCAAAAGCACAATAGATCCAACAATGGAGATTAGGCCTGTAAATAAGCTAGTTAAATGTTCGGTGATCAAATTTTTCACTACACCTGTATCGTTAGTAACTCGGCTGATTGTTTCACCTGTACGATTTTTATCATAAAAAGGAACAGGCAGTATGAGCAGCTTTTTCCACAATTGATCTCGCAGCGTAGCTACTACTTTTTGCCCAATCTTTGTTAAAAGATAAATCGATGCCCCTGAGGCAACCGCCTGAAAAACGAAAGTTAAAGCCATAAGTATGACCTGGCTAGGGTGAATGTTATCCAACGAAAAACCGTCTACTAGATTCTTTGTGAACAATGGAATAATCAATCCACCTATGGATGTTATTACACTTAAGCCAATCGCTATACTTAATAGAAGCTTGGATGGCTTTGTATCTCTAATCAATCGATAAAAGGATCGCCAATTCCCTGTTTCCTTGGTTTTGTTCATATTTGCTTCCACTCCCTAGTTAGTATCTATCTACTGTTATGAGCATACTCCAATTCTATGAACTCAATATGAACAAGTAAAAGCCAGAGGCTTCCCTCTGACTTAGTTGCTTATTAACGGTTATCTAATTATATTTGCTCTGGCGCTTCCAGTCCAATCAGCTTTAAACCATTTCGTAAAGTAATCTTGACTGCTTGCACTAATACCAATCTTGCAGCACGTATTTCTTCATTCTCAGCTTTAAGTATAGGGCATTCATGGTAAAAGCGATTGAAGGCTTGAGCTAAATCGACCAGGTAGCGACTGATTACCGAAGGCTCGAGCTTGTTCATCGCTTGCTCAATTCTTTCGACGAAGAAGTACAATTCCTTTGCCACTCCAACTGCCTCTATGTTACTCAATAACTCAAAATTAACACTATCCGCTATAGGAAGCTCTCCAGCTTTTAGTAAAACGCTGCAAGCTCTGGCATGGGTATATTGCACATAAGGCCCTGTTTCACCTTCTGTATTAAGCGCCTCTTCCCATGAGAATACTACGTCCTTCAACCTATTTGTGCTGAGATCATTAAAAATAATAGCTCCAACTCCAACCTGCCTTGCCACTTCATCTTTATTAGGTATAACCGAATGTTTATTGTCCATAATTTCGCGAATTTTATCAACAGACTGACGCAGCAAATCTTCAAGCATAATTACATTTCCTTTACGTGTTGCCAGCTTAGCGCCTTCAAGGCTCACTTGGCCAAAGCCAACATGGACCATATCCTCAGCCCAGCTATATCCCATCAATTCAACAATTTTAAAAATCTGCTGAAAATGCAAGTTTTGCGGAGAACCGACCACATAGATCGATTTGGCAAAATCATATTCCTTTTTCCGATATAACGCAGCAGCCACATCACGTGTGTGATACAACGTACTACCATCTTTTTTCATCATCAAAGCCGGCGGCATATTGTAATCGTCCAACCGAATCAATGTAGCGCCTTCGTCTTGCTCAAGCATATTTTTATCGTTAAGCTCTTGGATAACTTCAGCCATTTTATCATTATAAAAGCTTTCTCCAGCAAATGAATCAAATTTCACGCCTAACAATTCATAAATCTTGTTGTACTCCTGCAAGCTAATATCAACAAACCACTTCCAAAGTCGATTTGCCTCTGCATCGCCTTGCTCTAGCTTAACAAACCAAGCACGCGCTTCGTCATCTAGCTCTGGTTTTTCCTCAGCTTCCTCATGAAACTTCACATAAAGCCGTTGTAGTTCTGTCACTCCGTCTTCCTTAATTATGGCTTCTTCTCCCCAGAGACGATAAGCCACCATTAATTTACCGAATTGTGTGCCCCAATCTCCTAAGTGATTGACACCTATAACCTTGTAGCCCAAAAACGAGTATATTTGATATAAGGCATTTCCAATCATTGTTGAACGCAAATGCCCAATATGAAAATGCTTAGCGATATTAGGTGATGAATAATCAATAACAATTTTCCTACCTTGCCCGAGATTCTGCGAGCCGTATTGTTCTTGTGCGGATAAAACCTCAGTTAGTACATTTTTAGCAAAAACGGCTGGCTGGAGGAAGATATTTAAATATCCTGCTGTAGCTTCAATCCGCTCGACAGCTTCATGAGTTGGGATGCTGCGCTGCAACTCCTCCGCTATCACCAATGGCGCTTTACGCAAGGTTTTACTTAGCCTGAAGCAAGGCATAGAAAGATCGCCCATCTGTGGATTCGGCGGATACTCGAGCAGCTCCAGTACATCGGCTGTTTCCATTCCTTCTAATTGAGAGGCAATTAATGAAGCTACTGTATGTTTATAATTCTCCATATGTATGTATCGACCCTTTCCCGTTGTAAATCTGCTTATTTATACAATAAAGCACCCCAATCGGGGTGCACGCTCGAATGTGTTGTGGTGCTTGCCAAATAATATCATTGAGCAAGGGATGTTGTCAATGTAGCAACAATCTTGTCAAGTTTTCATCCTCTTATTTTACACATTACTTATTCCCGTAACGGCGAACACGCAAGAGCGCTTGCTCTTTATGCCCTGCAAAATTTTCAATCTCACATAGCCTTGCTACATATTCTCCAACCAAAGCGCTTGCTTCAGGGGTACATTCCTGATAGGTACAGGTTTTGAGAAATTTACCTACCCAAAGTCCGCCTGTATAACGTGCTGCTCCTTTTGTCGGCAATGTGTGATTGGTGCCAATCGCTTTATCACCATAAGCTACATTTGTTTCTGGTCCAAGAAACAAGGCGCCATAGTTGGTTAAATGCTCCAGAAAATATCTCGGATTTTCAGTAAGAACCTCAACATGTTCATAGGCTAGCTTATCAGCTTCAATAACTGCTTCTTCAATGCTTTCAACGAGAATAATCATTCCATTATCTCGCCAAGCAACACTTGCAATATCTGCAGTCGATAGCGTTAGCAGCTGTCTTTGGATTTCGTCGATTGTTTCATAGGCGAGCTTTTCCGAAGTAGTAATTAATACACCGGGTGACGTTGGCCCATGCTCGGACTGACCGAGAATATCACACGCGACCATTTCTGCATCTGCCGTATGATCTGCAATAATCAGCACCTCAGTTGGACCTGCGAATAAATCAATCCCGACCTTACCATATAATTGACGTTTGGCTTCAGCAACGAACGCATTTCCCGGGCCTACTAGCATGTCGACAGATTTAATGGTTTCAGTACCAAGCGCCATGGCGACCATGGCTTGCACACCTCCAAGAATATAAATTTCATCTGCACCTGCAAAGACCATTGCGCAAACCGTGGCATCAGGAATGACTCCATTCATGGGAGGAGTGCAAGCAATCACCCGTTTCACACCGGCAACCTTGGCTGTAAGAATACTCATATGTGCAGATGCGACCATAGGATAACGCCCTCCGGGAATATAGCAGCCTACACTATTAACCGGAATATTGCGATGTCCGAGAATAACACCTGGAAGCGTCTCTACTTCAAGATCAAGAATGGTTGCTCTTTGCTTTTCGGCAAAGTTACGCACCTGGGTTTGTGCGAAGCGTATATCTGTCTTCACTTGTTCTGGTACTCGAGCGACGATTTCATCCAACTGCTCTGGGCTTAACCTGAATTGTTCGGGAGACCAGTGATCAAATTTCTCAGACAGCTCTCGAACCGACTTATCCCCGTGTTTCCCCACATTTTCTATAATTCCGCGTACTGTTTCATTTACATTCTGGTCATACTCAAGAAGCTCTGATTGACTTTTTCCTGCTTTTATCCATTTCGTCATTAGGGTCTACCTCCAAGAAAATTCTTTTTTGAATACGTATTCAAAATTTGCTTCTGAGAATGCCAGTTCAGAAGAGCTTAAGAATATTAACCGCCGCTACTCTTCCTTACTTAACTAAATGCGCAGTTGTTTTCCTGATAACTAGCTCCGGCTTTAGAATAATCTGCCGTAATGGCTCTTGAGCGCTGCTTTCTTCAATCATCTCAATTAGATTCAATGCTGCAATCTCTCCCATAGCAAGCTTTTGATGACCTACAGTCGTAAGCTGAAAAGCTTGATGTGAAGCCATACGTGTATCATCAATTCCGGCAATACTGATGTCTTCTGGTATACGCAGCCCCATAGACATCACAATATCTATACAAATTAACGCCATAGCATCTGTAGCACAAATAATCGCAGTTGGAGGCTCAGCCCTATGAATCAACTTAGGTATCAATTGATCTATCTCATCGTTGGAAGTATTAATAAAATGTATCAGCTCTGGTATCTGCTTAATCTTGGACTGTTGCATAGTTTCTTCAAAGCCTAGCTTGCGTTCGTTAAATGTCGATACATCTGTTTTCCCAGAAATATAAGCAATTCTTTGGTGTCCCAAATCCAACAAATGCTGAGTAAGCAAACTAGCCGCCATTACATTGTCGAGTACAACAAAATTGCTTTCATTGCGAGGCCTTCTGTTAAAAAAGACACAAGGGATCTGTGAATTAACTAATTTCTTCAGATTAGGGTCATCAAGTCTGATCAGCGATAACAGGATACCATCCACCTTATGCCCCATAATCGAATCCCAATAATCTGTAATTTCATCCTCATTCTCATCCTCAAAATATACAATGGTCTTATACCCTTTTTGCTTAGCAATATGAATAATCGAGTCCGTTGTTTCGGCAAAAAATCCATTCTTAAGCGTACCGGATATTAGCGCAATCGTTCTTGTCGAATTGGTAACCAGGCTGCGGGCAATCAAATTCGGATAATAACCCAATTCTTCCATTGCTTGCAGGACCTTATTCCGTTTCTCCGGTTTAACACTCTCTGGATTATTAAGTACACGTGAAACGGTAGGCTGTGAAACACCAGCCCTCTTGGCTACATCTTTGGATGAGATCATCCTTGACACCTCAACTTTGAATACGTATTCAAATTATAATTTAATTTTATAACAAATGGATCTTTTTTGTCAATCTCTTATTTATAAAAAGAACTCTTCCTAGGAAGAGTTGGGCTTGAGAGTTTGGTGCGGTCAAGAGGACTCGAACCTCCACGGGGGTAAGCCCACACGGACCTGAACCGTGCGCGTCTGCCAATTCCGCCATGACCGCTTGTGAGACTAAAATGTGCAAATAACGTTTCAAAACTTTTAATAAATTCATCCGTGTATTCGAAGATATAATAACATGAAGGGTGTTCAAACGCAAGATTTAGAGGCTATTATCCGCCATATCGAGTATTAATTTGATATCGCATTAGTCTAAACATTCGCAAAAAAAATCAGCCCACGAATAAATCGCGAACTGACATTTTCTCTCAAAAGTTAAATCGAAGGACGGTTAGGCGCATGCAGCTTTTTATCCGTTGGGTCGATGATATTAGCTTTGCTTTTCTGCGCATCATCGCTTTTATTTTTCATGCTTTGGTTCTTTTGTTCCATTGAATCATTCTTATTATTCTTCAACTAAATGGCCTCCTTAAATATCATTGGGACTACAGCCTTAGTTTCTCCGAAATCTTCCTTGGTATTCGCTGTAAAATTATCCTTATCCCTTTGCGACTTTTAGCTTAAATGGCTCAGAATCAGCTACGACTATACCTTGCGAATCCAAAACTTTAACCACAAAAGTAATTTCACCAGGCTTATCTATGAGCTTTTGTGGAATGTATACCTTCAATTTACCGTCGCCCTGCAGCCGAGTATCCAATGGCTTTCCATTGGCATAAACTTCACACTTCTCAACAAAATTGCGGCCTGATATTGTTATAATTGATTCATCGCCCACGGTTTGAAATGCCACTCCAGCTGTAACTTGCTTAGGATCCAATGAATCTATAACCATTTTGTCATAGCCTAATTTAAAGGTAGGATTGACGATTGGCTGTGGGTAGTCTTTCAAAACATATTGTTTCCCAAACATCATGTCATATTGAAAAAGCTTATAAGGATTAAGCTCATTCTGCTCGATATGAAAGCCTTCATAATAGAAGGAAGGTGGAATAATCGGAATCTTTTGCGAGAAATTATAGAGATAATCCGTATATGCCGTGCCTTCCTTTTCCGCCAGATTCAATACATAGGAGCCAAGAAATGCAGGACTAATATCCAGCTCATCCTTATGCTTTGGGAGATAATTGTTCCAAACAACCAGGGGCACATCGAATTCCTTTCTTAAACGCCCCGTATCATTCGGCTTAAAATAACCTGTTTCCGTATACACCCCATAATTCGAACCCAAAACAGGCTTATGATCACCAAAGAATACGAGAATGGTAGGCTCTTTCTTCACCGTATAATACTCAACCAACGTTTTAAGCATGAGATCCGCATCGACTACTCCTGTCGTATAGGACGTCAGCATACCTAATCCCTTCTTACTTATATCACCTGTCACTTTAATCGGGTTTGTATAAAATTTATCCGCATCATAGGGCTGATGGTTTTCCATCGTGTTGGCAAAAATGAAGTCAGGGCCTGCTGACTTTTCGGTTTGGGCGATAATATTCTTCGTTACCTCTACATCGGCTATTTCATGCCCTTTAAAATGTTGTTCAAAAAACTCAAGGCTAATATAGTGGGAAAATCCAAAGTTCTTATACACATTCTTACTATTGTAAAACCAATTAAAAAAAGGGCTAATTGCAGTAGCTTCATAACCCTGCCTTGTTAGAATACTTGCTAAGGAATCAATGCCATGATTAGCATATTGGATATAAGGTGTGGAGCCAGGTGGTGTAAACCTCATTGAATTTCCTGTAAGCACCTCAAACTCAACATTGGCTGTTCCACCACCAAATTGGGGTGAAAGCATTAAGCCACTTGAGTAATTTTTCATCAGATCACGCATAAAAGGCATAGGGTCTTTTTCAAACTTCACTTTGGGCAACAGAGTTGGATCGAATAATGATTCACTTAGAATAACAATAATATTAGGTTTAACCGTTTGATCAATATTCGTTCTGCGTGGAACACTTTGAATAAGCTCTTTCATATGTGCTTCCGTATAATCCACAGGTTTGGGTACAAAAGCTAGCTTAAGATTCAAAGTAGTCGCAACCAGAAAACCATTTAATCTATAATTCTGTCCTTGATCCCAGGTGACATTAAAAATATGAAAGTTATTTTTCAAATCGAGCGGATTTTCGCCATATACACTGAATAATATACAGCAGGAAATCCCCAATAAAATAATTTTTTCTGGCCATTTGATTTTTATATTAAATCGCGGAACCCACCGAATCAGCAGATAGCTAATGGCAATAAACCCAAAGCTCCAGCTCAGCAATATCCAGTCCCAAATACCTGTTAAATACGTGGAAATAGCTTCCGTTTCTTTACTCAACAAAACATCCCATGGCATCAAGGGGACTCCAAGAAACTTGAGCTTAACACCGGTTACGAAGCCAATTATCGTCATAATCGCTGCTAACGCCAAATAAGCCATCCAGGTCCTACCGCAAATACTTATAAACAGCAGGAACAAAGCCAACACAATGATGTAGTTAAGCCGGAAAGGCATCGGCTGCTCCCAGCTCCAAGTAAACATGGCTTCTACACTATCCCGAGCTAAATATTCAAAATAAAATAATATAAGTAGAGGTAATAGGAGCAAATGCACTCTGGCAATTAAGAAACCAAATACCTTCAGCAGCTTTGAAATGAAAATGGAGGGAAAGAATCGTTTGAGAAAAGGCTGCATGTTAACTCTCCTGTTATATGTAAATAAATTGTAAAATGTCGTTGCCTTAGTATATCATGTTTAGTTTAAAGTAGGTATAAAAGCCTCCATCCATAATGCAGCTCATGGAAAGGAGGCTTTATATAGAAGCGGTTAAGCTCATATACCAAATAGAATGATATGTGCACTTGTATTTTTGAACTCGGCTTCGATTACTGCTCTGCCTTTTGTATCAAAGCTAATCGAGACACCTTCTGTGTGCCAGAAAGTCGGGTTAGGCTTATTCTGAGTAATATAACGATAAATACCCGCAGCAGCAGACAAAAGTACAACTGCACCCTTTCCGGATGTAACAGACAGCTTTTCGTGTACCTCTAAGACACCGCCTATGGCTCCCTCTCTCACTGAAGTACTCTCTGTAATATCTTTGCTAACCTCTTTGTAACGAGCTAGAAAACTGCCAATCCATTCTGCTCCCTCAATGGAAACTGCAGGAAGATCTCCCCAAATCCCATTCTGACCCAAAATAAGTGATGCCAAAGACATCAATTGGTTATCATGCGGATCATCAGGCAGGTAATGAGTCAAGAAAAGAACAGATGGAATCCATTTGTCATATCCCAGCGGCATCCTGCAAATCCAACCACGGGCAGGACCAGGATAAAAAAATAGGTTGACGTTATCCTTCTCCAAATCAATCGGCACGTTATAATTCTGAAAATAAGGTCCATTATTAACCAAAAAATATTTCCCAGCAGACAGAAAAGCTAGACCGACAGAACGATGCCCTTCTGTGATGTCGAAATCGACAATCGCTTCGGGACAAGCCGCACAAAGCTTATCGACAATCCGGACCATAGCTTCTACCTGTTGGAAAGCATAGCTATCCGCGCGATCTTGCAGTGAATTGGATATTGTGCCATGCTCGTGATTGGGATCATTACAGCCATATTGACCGATACCATCCCATTTAAAATAAGTAACACCTACCTCACGAACAAGACGGATTAGCTCATCTGCAAAAGCATCTGCATAACGGCTGACCAGACAAAGTGTTATACTTTCTTCTGTCTCCCAAATACTCTGCGGCTGCGACTTCTCACCATTCCATGAGAGGATGCAATCCTGATGATTATTAAGCATACTGCTAGAGATTGAGGCTACCGTCGGGTTAAACCATAAACCGAGCTTCATCCCATACTCGTCAAGCTTTAATTTCACCTGCTTCAGCCCATCGGGAAACCTTTTGCGACTAACCTGCCAGTCCCCGGTTTTCTCATACCAGCCCGTATCAATGACAAAGACATCAATCCCCATAATATGAGCTGCATCAATCTCCTTGAGCATTCGCTCGAGATTCATGTCCTCGAGATATTTTTTGTCGTACCAATTGCGATTTCGTTCCTGATAATTCCATGTGTTGTAGAAAATATAAGGCTTGCGGCTCTCCGTATTCAGAGTGAAATGATTAAGGATAAAATTGCGGTAGGCAACTGAAAGCTCCTCTTCACTTCCAGACATGTATGCAGCTTGTAACCAGACTGTACGAAAGGGAATATCTGAGCTTAAAGGAAAACCATCATAATAATTTCCTTTAACAGCTGCAATAGCAACCTTTCGGTCTGGTGTCAGGAGAAAATCAATAAAAGCATCCGGTATTTGTGAACCATGCTCGTAAGAGAATAAAACTTGGTGGGTATCATTACCTGCTGTCAGCATCGGTCCCATGACTCGTTCGCTGTTCTCAAAATGCCGTGAGGTAAGCTGACGTTCCGTGAGGCAAAAGCTATGGGCCAGCTCGATGAACTCGGAAAACCGAATTTCATTAGCACGTGATAATTCGCTCAATGAAAATGCAGCATAACGCAGTCGATCACTGCCGGTTTCCTTAGTTAAGCGATAATCTCCGTCGGCTCGGAGTTCATAGCAGAAACGTACAACTGGATTTACAGCATCCGGCACTCGGACAATCCAATCTAGCTGTAAATGCTCTGCACCACTAATTTTACCGCCAAGTCGATATTCTTTAGTCCCGTTATGCAGCTGTTTAGGTGGATTATGCAGATCAATTTCCTTTAAGCTAACTTGAATTAACTGTCCATTAACTTCAAAAGTCGGTGCTTCTATGTTCCATTCCCACTCATTATCACACCCGGATATACTCCAGAAACGCTGCTCTTCTCCATAAAACCGAATAGATATTGCTTGATTATCTACCCTCCACTTTGGCTTCATTTTTCCACAGGTCCCTTCTCTTTCATAAAATCTGTGGCAAACAGCTGAAATACACTCGCTGGCCAAGTATGAAAACGGTCACGCTGGCCGACACCATTTAATGCATCGTAGTTCTCTGCTAATCCGCCTGATTCGCAGAGTCGCATAAATTGAAGCGCAATTTCATCCGCGAGCTCCTGTTCTCCGGCATTCATCAATCCATCTGCTACAATAAACATAACAGGTGACCAGATAGGTCCACGCCAGTAACCATCAGGGCGATAATGAGGACTACTTGGCTTTTCAGTAGCAAGACCCCACTTCGTTAAAAACGGACCGTTTGGACCAAGCTCATCTACTATCCGTTGTAGAATATCTTTGGGCAGCTTGGATCCAAGGATAACGGGTATCCAATGCAGCAAACTGTCCGTATCTATTACCTCATCCGTCCCGCTGCGCTTAGCAATGAATTTTTCACCATTCCAAAAATAATCCAGCATTAGCTGAAGCAACTTATCGGAACGCTGCTGCCACGCTAGTGCCTCCTCAACGCGTCCAATTCTGGCAGCTAACTCAGCGAGAACATCCAGCTGAATAACGAGAAATGCGGACAAATCGGGACATTCCACAGCTCCCGCTCTTCCAAAAACCGTTGAGTTATCCCAGCCGCTGTCATTGCCATGATTATATTGGGGAATCCCATTCCCATCATAATCCCGATAATTAAACCACCATTCTGTCCAAGCAGTCAGCTTAGGATAGAAAAGCTCCAATTGCGTTATCGTAATCGCATCCGTTTTCTCCAGCATTTTCCGCAAAGTCCAGCCATGTATCGGCGGTTTCGTATAATTCCAAACGATTTCACCATTCTTCACATAATCGGGGATAGCTCCGAAATCATCCTGATGGTCAAAAGGAATCATCAGCTGATCCCAAGCCATGTCAGAACGTGAGCTTGCAAGCGCCATCGCATTAAAACAATGATCCCAGCTCCAAACTCCATTAAAGCCCGGAGAGATCAGCATCGTTTTCCGTGTCAGCAATCCAGACGGCGGTACCATAGAAGCATATTGCACATAGGCAGCCAACTCGCGGATACTTGGATAACCGCCATCCTCAAGGGGACAGTCCTGCAACCATTGCTCGAATGCAGCTTCTGCTTCTGCATAACATGTCTGAAAGCCTGTTTCGTAAACTCTTTCTTTCCAGCTGGTATCAAATGGCTCTATAACAATCTCCGAAATCCCACTGCTCTCATCCGGCAAGAAACTTAGCGCAATGGTTGGACAAGTAACCGCCTCCCACGGAGCAACGATCAGAGATTTGCCTTGCAGGATCGAAATCATGTACTGTTTACGTGACCGATAGGCATTTACTTGAATACGACTTTTGCCAATCGCAAACGGATAATCTGCTTTATACCCTCTATCATCTGGCTCTTGACGAAACAGCTGGAAGCCCGCCGCCACACCTCGAATCCGCATATTTCCATCTTCATCAATAAGAATTTCTACTCTGCCATCCTCCATATTCAAGCCTACCAAAGAGGTTGTAGCTTCATCGACAAACGGCTTAGCGTTCCCATTGCTATCAAGTGGAATGATCTGAAATATTTCTCTTGGATTTGCATCCGATTGCATCGTACGGATATAAATACTTCTATTATTATGGCTATCCAGCTTAGAGATGACTTCAAGCCAAGTGTTTGGACGACTCAATACCATTGTTCGCAAATCCAATAGCATGCCAATGCCTCCTTTTCATTTACCCCTTACTCATCTTCCTTGAATATCGGCCTGATCTTCAAATCGAATGTGAATGACTTTTCAGCTAATCTGTATTTGTCCAAAAGCTCTGGCCCGCAAGAGTTTGAACCAATCCCACTGAGCTTATAATCGAGATGTAGGAACGTAAGCTTGCTTTTCTCCAGCATGTGAGCGTGCGTCTTAGCTGTGAGCTCCTCCAAGGAATAGTGGGATGCATTGAATGAGAATGGCGTTGAGCTCTCAAACTTCAATCCCATTCCTTGACTATTCGAAGCTATGGCCCATTCAGTACCATAGCGGGATCCGTTTTCCTGCGGGAAAATATAAGATTCGTGCATCTCATCCACCGAAAGCAGAAAAGTACCCTTGTGCACACTTCGACGTTTATCAACATAACTTTCATGAGGACCGAACCCAGCATACTCAATTTCTTCGGTTCCACTTGGCATCGCTAGGCGCAATCCAAATCTCGGCAAAAATACTAGCTCATCTCTCACAGCTGCCTTAACCGAAAGTGTTAATTCGCCTGTTCCGTCTACACTCCAAAGAGCTTCGCCTTTAAGAACCGGATAGCGGATGTAGCCGCCTAATGAGAATGATACCGAAATGTTTACCTTTGATCTCTCTGGCTGCTCCCATTTCACATCATAAACTTTCATAAACGTGCTGTCGTACCCTTCTTCTATCCACTTATGCTTAATATTTCTGTCGTTGTCTGTGGGTGCCCGCCATATTTCAAAAGTCGCAGGAGCTCCTAGCATTTCAACACCGTTTTTAGTCAAGGAAATAAATGTACCTGTATGTTGATCAAAAATATGACGGAAATCAAAGCCTTCGAGAATTAGTAAATTTTCTTGAACAGTAGTCTTTATAGCTGATATTGGCTTAAAATTTGCCTTATCTATTCTAGTAGCAGCAGCCAACTCAAATTGCTGAAAACCTAACTCAAAGCCTGCTGCAGCCCATTTCGTTTCATCTTTCATGTGGACGCTAAACGTGAGCAGTGCAGCTCCATTCGAGCTTTTCTCAAAGGGAACACTCACAGCTTGACTCGCATGCGGTTTGGCATTTAGCTCCCAAATATGCCCTTGTTTCGCGATTTCACCATTCACTTCGATTTTCCAAGTTAAATAAACAACTGACAAATCGAGAAAATCAAAGAGATTAGTCACTTTATACTTTAAGCCTGCTAGATCATCCGCTTCAATGCGAACTGGAGAAATTACTTGCTTGAGCTCTTTCAATCCTGTATGCGGT
This sequence comes from Paenibacillus psychroresistens, assembly GCF_009728935.1. Lineage (GTDB taxonomy): Bacteria > Bacillota > Bacilli > Paenibacillales > NBRC-103111 > Paenibacillus_AC > Paenibacillus_AC psychroresistens. Next base: position 4,849,556 of record NZ_CP034235.1, read on the forward strand.
TTGCGATCTGGTGTAACCAGCCCATCAATACAGAAATTTCCATCATTTGGCTTATCTCCAAAATCTCCGCCATATGCAAAGTACGGTACTCCGTTCTCGGTGTAGGTTTGGATCCCATGATCGCACCATTCCCAAACACATCCGCCCATCAGCTTCGGTTGCTTATAAATCGCATCCCAGTAATCCTGCAGATCTCCAGGCCCATTGCCCATCGCATGACTGTATTCACAGAGAAAAAGTGGTTTTGTATGGCTCTCGTCCATAGCATATTCTTCCAGAGACTGAACTGTAGCGTACATTCTACTCTCTATATCCAGGCTTTCCACGTCTTTACTGCCGTTATAGCCGGAAGCTGCGCCTTCATAATGGACTAAACGCGAAGCATCGCGTTCTTGGGTCCAGACTTGCATAGCTATATGATTGCTATCGAAACCAGACTCATTTCCCATGGACCAGATGATAACAGACGGCTGATTCTTGTCACGCTCTACCATTCTAATTGCACGCTCCAGAAAGGCTTCACGCCACATCGGGTTTGCGGAGAGCTTGTGCAGCGCTCCCTCTGCCCAATTTTCGGCAATGCCGATTCCATGACATTCAAGATCTGCCTCATCAATCACATAGAAGCCAATCTTATTGCAGAGCTCAAGAAAACGTGGATCATTTGGATAATGGGAAGTACGAATCGTATTAATGTTATGCTGTTTCATCAGCTTCAAATCCTGAATCATATGGTTTAATGGAATGGTTTGTCCAAGTATGGGATGCGAATCGTGTCGGTTAACCCCTTTAAGCTTAACCATCTGGCCATTAATCGTGAATACACCATTTAGAACCTCGATTCGACGGAAACCAACTGAGTTAACTAAAACTTCCGCTCCAGCATGAACATAAAGCTGATACAAGTAAGGCTGCTCCGCATTCCACAGCGTTGGATTGGCGATCTTCAGAACAAGCTCACCATTGCCATCTACATCCTTCTCTCCAGAAGCAATTAAATTCCCAGCAGCATCTTTTAGTTCAGCTATAATCTTTGATGGTCCTGTTGTTTCCAAATCGATTCGAAGTTCTGATTTACTGAAATCATCAGCGATCTCTTGTTTAATGAATAAATCCCTAATATGATGAGCGTCACGTGCAAGTAAGTACACATCACGGAAAATGCCGGAATAACGCCATGCATCCTGATCTTCTATATAGGTGCCGTCACACCATTTCAATACCATGACGCCAATTCTATTCTGGCCTGGACGCAGAAAATCCGTTAAGTCGAATTCCGCAGGAACCCGGCTGCCTTGGCTATAGCCAACAAACTCACCATTTACCCATAAATAGAAGCAAGAGTTTACACCCTCGAAAACAATATACTGCTTTTTGAGCTCCCATGATTCCGAAACATTAAAATCCCTAACATAAAGTCCTACTGGATTATCATCTGGTACAAAAGGTGGATCACACGGTATCGGATAATTAACGTTCGTATAATGCAATTGGTCATAGCCATTCACCTGCCAGCAGGATGGGACTATGAGAGAATCCCAGTTAGAAACGTCCATTTCATTCTTATAAAATTTGTCTTCCACACTAGCTAAGCTAGTATTGTATTGAAATTTCCAGCTGCCATTCAGCGTTTGGTAGTAAGGAGATCTTCCGCGTTTGCCAGATGCAGCAGCTTCGGTATTGCTGTAAGGAATATAATAGGCTCGCGGTGCAGAACGACCTTGCTGTAAGACAGTAAGGTCCTCATAAAACTTTGGCACGTTAATCATCTAAATCACAGTCCCCTCTCAAATCCAGCCCGTTTTTATGTTGTTCACCTTCCCAATTATAAGGTATGATAGATAGGTTAAAGTAGCTCAAAAACGGACAAACACCAGCATAAATTGGACATTTTAAAGGGGATGCACCATGACTATTGAACTGCTGCCGCTGCGGACAAATTTTTCAAACGGGCATCAATCTGGTCTACCATTTACCGTCTATACAGTAGGATCTGAGAATCAAACCCCGATCGCGAGGGTCGATGGTTTTTCTGCAAACCAACTGATAATCACTTTATCCGGCAAGGGAATATTCCGCTTCTCAGGAGCTAAAGAGTGGAAATTACTTTCTCCACTTTCCATGCTATATATTCCCGCATCCATTCCCCATGAATATTTTCCAGATGGCGAAGAACCTTGGCAAGTGGCTTTTATTTCTTTCACGGGAAAAAGTGATTCGACTGCTGCATGGGGATTTGGCGGAGTTCCAGAGTTGTTAGCTTTGCAGGATTCGAGTCGATTAATTGGTTTAATCTCGGATATATGGGGTTTATCTGGTCTAGATAATGATATATGGTCTACAACTGAACTTCTCCTAGTGTTCCTGACAGAACTTCGCAAACAAAGCTCATCTAATCGGGAGGCCGTGGAAATTAATTCTGGGCGTCCTTTATCCTATAAAGAATCGATTGTTATCACAGCAGCCACTTTCCTTCAAGACCATATGGAGCGAGGGCTCACGATAGCAGAGCTTTCGGAACGATTCGGCTATTCCCAAAGGCAATTAACAAGGCTGTTCAGACAAGTTTTAGGAGCTACTCCTATCGAATATCTTAAACGTATCCGAATGCAAACCGCAGCAGCGCTTCTTGAATCGCGAGAGGATATGATGATCACGCAAATCGCCTTGCGTATTGGTATGGAGCCTATATATTTTACACGCATGTTCAAATCTATGTATGGTATCCCCCCTTCCCAATACCGTAATCAACAAGCAAGAATTTCCTACCAGTGAAATAAAACGGAGCATCAAAAAGCGTAAAGCCAATGGCTTTACGCTTTTTCTCAAGTTATGTCCTCATTATGAATAATTGGATAGTCTTAAGCTGAAATTATTTAAGTCAACAACAAGCTTCTTGTTAAGCTTTCTTCTTGAACCATCTCATTAAATCTATTCTGAACATTTGTTTCTCCGTTACTGATTCAGTCTGCTGCGATTTAAGCGAGGATTCATGCATTTTGATGTGATAGTGAATTGAATACATAAGGATCACTCCTTTTCATTTACTATGTTATGTATTATCACATATAATCTTGAATTTAGCAATAATCCACTTAAGATACATGATTAAATAATTTTTGTGTTATGTATATTGACATTATAGGCTGTTTTGACTTAAGATGAGATAAACCAATATCGAAGTTATTCGAAGATGTGCGACCGCGCTTAAAGGTAGGTTTATTCGCCAATTAGCAAGTCTATTTTGGAACTCCAAAATGTAATACTTCCTAAATGTGGTAAAAAGAAAACAACATACTCAAATTGTTACCTAGGGTTCCACGGATTTATCCGGTTCGGTCCAAGAGGAAACACACAGTCCAAAGCTGTGCACACGGAGGGATAAAAGCCCGGGAGGATATCTTAACCGATATCTTCCCGGGCTTTCTTTATTAAATAAAAAAGAGAGTGGGAATTAAAATGAAAAAAAAGCTATTTATATTAATGATTGTCGTATTATTGTTGAGCTCCGTACTAGCTGCTTGTGGCAACAAAGATGACAAAGGTGCAGCAGGCTCGAATGAACCGATCAAAATCGCTTTAAGCCCTTGGCCAGGTTGGTTTGTCTGGTATTTAGTTAAAGAAAAAGGCTTCTTTGAAAAACGCGGCGTAAATGCCGAATTGGTCTACTTCCCCGTTTACAGTGATTCGTTATCTGCTTTAGCAACTGGAAAGGTTGATGCTAACAGCCAAACGCTTAGTGATACACTAGCACCAGCTAGCAAAGGCATTGCACTTAAAGCCGTTCTTGTAAATGATAATTCCAATGGTGGAGACGGTGTTGTTGTAAAAGAAGGGATTAATTCCTTCGCTGATCTTAAAGGCAAGAAAATTGCAACAGAATTAGGTACGGTTGATCATCTTTTAATGCTAACAGCTCTTGATAAAAACGGAATGAAAGAAAACGATGTTAAATATACGAATATGACCGTTAATGATGCTGGTCCTGCTTTCATCTCAGGCAATCTGGATGCAGCCGTATTGTGGGAGCCCTTCTTAAGCAAAGCACTTGCAGAAGGCAAAGGGAAACTGTTATTTTCTTCAAAAGATACACCAGGATTAATTCCTGATTTACTCGTATTCAAAGAATCAGTTACTAAAAATCGTCCAGATGATGTTAAGAATATTCTATTAGCTTGGTTTGATGCATTAGACTACTGGCAGAAAAATCCGGAAGAGTCCTTGGCTATTATGGCAAAAGCAGCTGAAACTCCAGTGGATGAATATAAATTAGGTGTAGATAGCGTGAAGATTTTTACAAAAGAAGATAATCAAAAAGCATTTACAGAAGGAACAGATTATTCATCCTTGTATTTCACAGCTAATAAAACGGCAGAATTCTTAAAAAGCTTAGACATGCTCTCATCAATCCCAGATCCTAAGTCATTCTTGGATAACTCCTTCATAGAAGCGATTATCAAAGAATCCAAATAGCTGATTCTCGAAAAGAGGTATGACCGTGCAAAAAAAGCGTAGATGGAAAACACTAACAATACGTAGCGAAATCAGCACCAAGTGGTATGTTTCCGGTGTGCTCTCAATGTTTATAGGCGGTCTCATATTCTGGAGTATATTAAGTTATGGCCATTATGTGCAGCAAACCTTTCTTCCGACTCCTGGCCAGGTTTTCCAAAGACTCTTTACTCAATTAAATGAAGTTACCTTTTGGAATAATGTCGGCATAAGCTTGTTCCGTATCCTAATGGGGTTTTTATTAGCCAGTTTACTAGCGATCCCTCTCGGGATACTCGCTGGAGCCTATAAATTCGCAGAAGCTATTCTAGTTCCGCCAACTGAATTTATTCGCTATATGCCGGCAACTGCCTTTATCCCCTTAATCATGGTTTGGTCAGGTATCGGAGAAACCGCAAAAATCATTGTCATATTTATCGGTTGTTTTTTCCAGCTGCTGCTCATGGTTGCAGACAATACAAGAGCCGTTTCCAATGATCTGCTGCAAGTCTCTTATACATTAGGAGCTAAGCAATGGCAGGTCATCGAAAAAGTTTTAATTCCTGCCCTGCTTCCTGACCTAATGAACACTTTACGATTAATAATCGGTTGGGCTTGGACTTACTTGGTTGTGGCCGAACTAGTAGCAGCAAGTAGTGGTCTCGGATTCTCCATTATGAAAGCACAAAGATTTCTTAATACAGATCAGATTTTCGCAGGAATTATCGTCATCGGATTGCTAGGGCTTTTAACAGATCGCATTTTCGCTTACTGCCACCGTAAATTCTTCCCTTGGCTGGAAAGGAGATAAGCTACTATGTCAATTACAACCGCTACCGAAGCCAAAATATCTGCTAGAGACGTCTCTAAAGTTTACCAGACTAAAAAAAATTCATTCCAAGCCTTAGAGCGAGTCTCCTTCGATGTGTTTCCACATGAGTTTGTCAGCTTTGTTGGCACATCAGGCTGCGGAAAATCAACATTATTGCGAATCTTAGCAGGTTTAGAGGAAGCAAGCGATGGTTCCATTCAAATCTCTGGCTCTGAAATTAACGGGCCTGGTGCAGATCGCGGAATGGTTTTCCAATCCTATACGCTTTTCCCATGGTTGAATGTACGAGAGAACATTGAATTTGGTCTTACCCTGCAGAATATGCATATCTTAGATAAACGTAAAATCTCGGCGCGTTTTATGGAAATGGTCTCTCTTCAGCGGTTTGCCAACTCATTCCCTAAAGAGCTCTCTGGCGGTATGAAGCAACGTGTCGCTATTGCAAGGGCACTCGCCAATAAGCCAGAGGTGCTGCTCATGGATGAACCCTTCGGCGCTCTAGATCCAATGACTAAAGGTTCTATGCAAGAAATGCTCTTGGACATTTGGAAAAAAGAAAAAATGACCGTTGTATTTATAACTCATGACATCGAAGAAGCCATTTTCCTCTCTCAACGTGTTTATGTAATGGATGCTCATCCTGGCCGGATTAAGCAAGAGGTTATTATTCCAGCTTCACTTAAAGATGAGGGCAAGGGTAAAGATTCACAAGAGTTCATTCAGCTTAAAAAACAAATCATTGCATTAATCGGTAATCATGAATAAATGGAATAAAACCTCCAATTCTACTAATCGTAGTTTTGGAGGTTTATTTAATTAAATTTGAATTTCCAGTATAAACTAGGTCATTACAGTCTTTTCTTTTTCGCAGTTAAGTTGTAAAATCGTAATAGTGATTTCTTTGAACAGGAGTGAAACCCAATGCATCCCCCATCCAAAACAATATCAACCGACATGGAGCTTTTCGCCGCATCGCTTGCTCAGCGTAAAGTTTCTGTGATGCAACGTACGGCTGATGACATTTATGCCATTCTAGAATATGGCGGTATTATTGAACGTTATACGAAGCATTCTGTTAAAATTAACGGCGCCTACTATTTGCGAGAAGAATGCGAGTTTACAATCGAATAGGTATCAACCTGCCGGAGCGGGCGCCCATAAGCCGATTTTATGGTTTTTGGCTCCGTTTTGCACATAAGTTAATAGCTCCGTCCAGCGGGTATTAGGCGCAGTCATTTTGAGCTTAGCGTAACCTTTAGCAAAAATTTGCGAGTTTAACAAGGATCCATCTGGTAAATAAACGTAAGCCAGCAGATAACCATGTGCTTCCCTTAGCTTAGAATCCATTTCAACATGAATAGTCATACCCACTAATTGCTCTGAGAGCCACTGAGTCGCTTCTGCCTCAAAATTGGGATTCAGCTGATCAAAACCAATCAAAACTAATTTATCGGTTTTGTCACCACCTTTAATCTCCACGACATTCCCTTCGAGAATATTCGTCACTTCAACCTCTGTCTTCACCTTCGATGAAACAAGTACTGTTTGAGAGTGCTCGTCCCAGCTAATGTTAGTCCCAAGCGCTTCTCCAACGAATCTCAGCGGAATCATCGTAGTACCTTCCACTAATTTACCCGCTACTGGTATTTCAATGATTTCATTATTGCGATTTCCTGTTAAACTGCCAATCTTATAGGTAATTATCACATCAGCCTTTTTAGCGGTGACTGTTTTAGTTGTATCATCCCACTCAATTTTGGCGCCTAACGCTTCAAATATATCACGTAGAGGGACTAGCACCCTTCCATTGACGTTGATCGGCTGCTGTAATTTAAAAGCTACTTTCTTGCCGTCCAGAAAAATAAAAATCGATTTCACTTTTGGAGGCACTGCTTTGACTGGTTTTGCCACTGCTTTGACTGGTTTTACCGCTGCTTTGATTGGTTTTACCGCAGCTGCAAACACAGATGAGATAGGCAAGAAACAGAGGAATACCAAACTAACTGCCAGAATCCATTTTTTCATTTGTCTCATCCTCTTCTCTTTTTTGCTCCCAAGGCTGGAAGGTGTAGCTTCGTACAAGTTTTATTACCTTACGGTTTTGCTTGCGTATTAATACGGAATGCTCGTCCCAAGCAACAACAATGCCCTTTACGTCATTAATGGGATCTATATCACGAATAACTCGAAGCTTCGTACCAACCTCACGGAATTCATTTAATTGTTCATCCGTAATCATTTATTTCCACACCTCCAAATATATTTAACGCTTGTACATAATTATCCACAGCAAGGACAAAATATCAAATAAGATTATGCAGGAGGAGCCGTATATGGATAAAAAAACCTACTATGTAACCGTACAATCTGGAGAAATCATGGAAGACTCAACTGCATTCAATTATGATTTTGTGATTAACGCCAATGAAGAGGAATACGATCAAATTAAGCAATTGTTTGAAGACACTGCAGATGCCGAGTTTGCCACGTATAGCCATAGCTTTCCACTAAGCTTAAGCACCTATTATAACGAAGAGAATTCTACCTACGACAATCATCTGCGTGATATCTACATAAAGCTGCACGAATTAGGGACAACCGAAACAAGACAGCATATTGAGACGATGCATATCCTTGATTCTAACACAAAGACCTAAACGAATGTTAACGTTTAGGTCTAAGTCATACAATTCAACTAGTTTGAAATTAGCTGACATGTTCTTTGGAATCATTGGTTTCAAACCAGCAATCCAGCACTTTGCTAGACATAACACGTTTAGAGATGTAATCCACCTGCGGTTCTGAAAAACTCTCCTGCCAAAGTACCTTTAACTCGTTGCAAAGCATTACAAGTGTCAGAAGCTCGGACCAAGCCACATACCTCTTATACCAGAAGAATTGAGGATGCTCAATCATATAGGGATACAGATCATCAAAATCTGTGTGCTTACAATCGAGAGCACGTTCAAAATGATTTTTGGCTTCTGAAAGCTTGCCCATTAGGTAATCAAACGGAATCAGTTCATTCCCCATGTTGTTGCCTCCTCTCTATTCCATAATCTTATTATAAATTAAAAATGATTGCGTTGGAAGAAGTGAATTATATGAAATTCCTCCCTTCTTCCCGTTCCTTATTACTCGAAAGCAATAATTCCATTATCTAAGCTGGAAATCTTCACAATGGAGTCGACTCGAACGCCTAAATCACGTATTGTCCTTGCCCCCGCTTGAAATGTTTTCTCTACGACTACGCCGAAACCAACTAAATCAGCACCCGATCTTTCAATAATGCGGATAATTCCCCTAGCAGCATCACCATTGGCAATAATATCATCGATAAACAAGATTCGATCCTCTTTGGAAATAAATGCCTTTGACACCATGATATCAGTCACAATTCCTTTTGTAAAAGACGGTACCCGCTCACAATAAGAATCATCATCCGTAGTCAGTGTTTTTTTCCGCCTTGCAAAAACCATAGGCACTTTTAATTCCAAAGCAGTAGCAAACGCAACCGTAATACCAGATGATTCGATGGTCAGAACCTTTGTAGGCTTCTCACTGGCAAAAAGCAAGGCAAACTGTCTACCTATTTGCATAATGAGCTGTGGGTCCACTTGATGATTAAGAATACCATCGAGCTTTAATACCTCATTAGTCATTATGACACCTTCAGCCAATATGCGCTGTTTCAATTGTTCCATCTAATAACCCCCTAAATAAACCCGTATATCTGCTGTAAATTTATCATAACCCAGAAGTCATTATCAAGTATAAACTAAACTTAGTCATAAATTACATTAAAATTAGAAAATATTTCAAGAATTTTCACAAAATATATACATTTCATGCAACTTTTTAGCACATTTAGTGGTCTAATATTATAAGACACTATTTATAGAGAGAAGAGAACCTATGAAATCAAGAACAAAAATCCTACTTGGCTGTATTTGTATAATTGGCGGACTATTGCTATCCGGCTGTAATTCCACTTTAATAGACACGACAATTGCTTCTACTCCACCCACACCTTCACCGACCCATGAGGTTGTGAATGTTAATCTGCCAGTCGTCCAACCTGTGACAGCATTACCAACTCAGAGCACAAGCAATGAACCAACCATAACTAAATCAAGCGATCAAGCTACAGTTGCTAGTAATAATGCTCAACAGACCCTTTCAACTGAAACTAAAGAGAAGCTTCCCGTATTTAGCTCCAAACAACCTCAAATTATGGGACTAGCCATTGGTGAAGCTCAAGAGAAGGCAATAGTGCAATATGGCAAACCACTTGAAACTTATATCATGGAGGATCCCGCCGAGCCCATTACAGTCTATCAATATGATGGCTTTAGCATTGGCTTTAATACAACAAATGGCATTCAATTCGTTGATGTCAGCAGCACTAAAGTGAATCCTGGACTGAGCGGACTTCGTTTAGGGCAAACGTCAGCTCAAGCCCTAGAGCTACTAGGCAAACCCGATAAGAATACAAGCTATGTGATTTCCTATAATACTAAAACAGCTATTCTCAAGCTAGACATTGACCCAAAAACAAAAACCATTCAATCCATTAAGCTATTCGGAGTCGAAGAATCCTAATTAAATATACATGTTGTTTGCGGCACACCTTAACGGTGTGCCGTTTTTATTTGCCTGCATTTATTTACAGTCATGCAATTGCGGCCCGTTACATAACTTGTACAAAAGCTTATAGGAAGGAGAAATAAAAAATAATGAACAAAAAATGGCAGCAAATTATACTTGTAGCTTTCACCTACATGGGAACGATTGTCGGTGCTGGCTTTGCTTCCGGTCAAGAAATCCTTCAGTTCTTCACTTTATATGGCCGATATGCAGCTTTGACCATTGTACTGGCGACATTTTTATTTATATGGATAGGTGTGAAGGTCATGCTTCTGGCTAAAAGTGCCGGGGCCTCTAATTACGAAGATTTAAACAAAGTCTTATTCGGACCCATTATTGGGCGCTGGATTAGCTGGTTTATGATGCTCATCCTACTGGGGACATCAGCTGTAATGCTAGCTGGAGCAGGTTCTTTGTTCGAGGAACAGCTACATTTCTCTTACCAAACTGGCTTGATACTTACACTAGTCCTTGCATATTTTGTTCTGACCAATGGAATTCAGGCCATTATGAAGGTTAATTCTTTTGTTGTTCCGCTAATGATTACTTTTACAATCATTGTCGTCTGGCATACCTGGCACATTCCTAATCATACAGGCTGGTTAAGAATCACCAGTGATTTCCCCTATGCACAGATATGGTTCTCACCTATTGTATATGCTGCGTTTAACTTGGCAGGCGCTCAAGCAGTACTCGTCCCTCTAAGTAGTGCCATCAAGGATAAATCGGTGCTATATTGGGGTGGAATTCTAGGTGGTATTGGAATTGGCTTATTGCTGCTTTCCGCCCATTACGCCTTATCTGCGCAAATGCCTGGGATTCAACAATACGAAATCCCAATGGGCCACATCATCCAACGGCTTGGCAGAGGTATTCAGTTGATGTACACCTTGGTTATTTTCGGGGAAATCTTTACAACCTACATTGCAGGTCTGTACGGGCTCACTCAGCAGCTTCAGCCCTATACTCGTCTCCACCCCCATATACTCTTAGCGCTGCTCTTAGGCTTCAGCTACATGGTCAGCCAGCTTGGATTTAGCATGCTGCTATCTACCTTGTATCCGCTATTTGGTTGTATCAGTATCATTTGGTTCATTATGATGGTCTACAAGCGCAATTCGGTCCATACTCTGCACCATCCTTAATACAATGGCAAAACGAGCAACCATGAATAACATGCCCAGCAATGAAAAAATAAAGCCAGACAAGAGATAACCATAATGATAAAGTGGGAAGCTTTCCCGATCCTTCATAACAGTAATCACCTCAGCCAATAAGAACAACATACCACATAAAAATACGATGATAATCGCGTAATCCATGAAGGACCATTTTAGAAAGTAACGACCTACTGTTTCAGAAATAGGTTGTTTACTTTGTTGATTATTTCTTTGCCTAACTATCGACCAAATGGTATAAATCGTCCCAGCTGTGATCAAAACACATAAAACGGCAGCCAAAACTCCTAAAATTGTATACATGCTGTACCTCTTTTCTGCTTGACTAAGATTGGGTAAGGAAATAAATAAGCGCAGCTATGGCTAAGACGCTAATCAAAGGGAGTGCACATAAAACATATAGGTCCATTGAAGCAGGAAGACTAGGTGCTTTGTGCCAAATATATGATATAAGCCCTTTTGGTTCAACAACAATAGCAGCAGGTGTTTCGATATCCACTTTTTTATGTATTGTGCCTTTTTTCCAGCCAACCTGATAAGTAATTTCGCGATCATTTTGCGGTAATCTCGGGATGGGCATACTTTCAACCTCCTTGGTTTCGCAATATTACCTTAATAGTATACTATATTTCAAGTCATACAGCTTACACTTTACTTATAGAATCACATCGTTTACCATTTATTGCATAGACATCATCCTAAAGAGGAGCTTATAAAATGCAGAATCCATATAGTTATGTATGTAATAAAGTAGAGACCCTTTCCGCGGAGGCTTGGCAAGCTATTCCAGCGATCGAATTAGTAGAAACAGCGAATGGTGAGCAACCAAGGCTCAAAACCAAGGTTAAAGCTTGTTGGAATAAAGATTTTGTTTGCTTCCGCTTCGAGTGTGAGGATGACTATATAGTAGCTAATTTTCAGCATAGAGATGAACCCTTATATTTAGAAGATGTAGTCGAGGTTTTCATTGATGAAGTTGGAGATGGCCGTCAATATCAAGAGTATGAGGTCAGTCCTCACAACGTCTTGTTCGATGCCATGGTAACCAATGATTTAGCAGGTACCATAATACCAAATGAGAAATGGAATGCAGTTGGAATTGAGACTACTGCCGAGAGAATTGCAGAGAAAAATTATGTTTATTCCATTAAGCTCTCTACAGATAACTTTTCAATTCCTATACAAAGCGGATCAGCCTGGAGTGTTAACTTCTATAGAATTGACGATGATCCACATGGCAATCGCCATTACTGGGCGTGGTCACCTACAGGTAAAATAAACTTTCATCTACCTGCTCATTTCGGAAGTATGATTTTTGCATAGACTCACTAACATCCTTAACCTCTCCCATCCGCCTCTAGATAATAGTCACTTTGCACAAACTGCTCGACAGCTTGTGCTCTGGTTTTAATCCCCATTTTATCATAAATTCGCTTCAAGTAATTATCCACCGTACGTTTGCTTAAATGGATTTGCTCACCGATTTGCTCGTGAGTAAATCCACCAACCAGCAGAGTCATAATCTGCACTTCATCATGTGTTAGCTCAAATGAATTCGAAGTATGATCCTCGATAATTCGCATTTTCTGAAAAAATGACAGAGGCACCGCAACATGGTTATCCCTAATGCAATTTACCATATTCTTGATTGTATTTTCACTAGAACCTTTAGAGATAACACCCGAAACGCCTGCCTCAATTAATTTATTGAAAATTTTGGATACCTCGACTCCAGTAAAAATAACAATATGAATGTGCGGATATTGAGTTTTAATCATTCTCGCAACCTGACTCCCCAGCTGATCCGGTAAATAATAATCAAGAAAAACAAGCTCTGGCTGATGGATTTTCACCATCTCAAGACAGTCTTTTCCGTTGCCTGCCGTTCCTATCACTTCAATTCGTTCCATTTCCTGCAATATGGCTTTTGTAGCATTGGCAAACAAGGGATGATCATCAACTACAAGTACTCGCATCACTTTATTCACGCTATCAACCCCTCCTTCGGTAGAATAATTTGCATCCTCACACCTTTTCCCAGCTCCGTTTCCAGTTCAAATCTTCCGTTGAGATAGATCGCCCTGCTTTTTAATTGTTCAATACCATTTCCTGATGAACTAATTTCTTTAGCACTTACACGCCCCTCTTCAAACCCAATACCATCATCCTCATAAATAAAATAAAAATAATCTTGACGAAAGGTTAATTCCAGCTTTACTGAAGTCGCTTTAGAATGTTTTTTCGCATTATTCAGCAGCTCTTGAAAAATCCGAAACATATGACGTTTAGCTTCTAAGCTACTTTCTTCAATTTTAATAGCGCCCTTTGTAATAAATTGCAGTTTGAATGGCAAGCCGATTTCCTCTTGTTCAATGACCTGACGAATCGTATCGATTAAACCAATCTCTTGCAATAAATGCGGATACAGCTCGAAGCAGCTTTGACGCAGATTACTATTAATAATTTCAATATAATCATAAATGCTGGCAAGCTTTCGTTCACCTGCTTCCAATATAATGTGCTCTTTCATAAAAGCCTCCATTTTCAACTTCAAGAAATAGAGATCCTGCATTGTTGTATCATGGAGATCCATTGCGATGCGAACCCGTTCTTTCTCCTGCAGCTCAAACATAATCTTGCGAAACCAGACAAATTCCTGAGCAGCCTGCTCATTGGGAATTTGCGCTGCTAGCTCATGCAGCTTCAAGTTCAGCTTGCGAATTAGATATAGATTCTCTAAGCTAACCGCCAGATAGGAAACGATTAAACCCAACCATTGCTTCTCCTCTAAATTGAGATGTGTATTCGTTTTATTGCGGGTCATGACGAGAAAGCTTTTGTATTCTTCGTGTTGGTTAATGGGGAATACGGAATAGTCAGATTCGTCCGAATCTAATTCACAATTAGAAAGCGAACTTTCCATTGTGGCCAAGTTGATTTTCCCTTCCGTAATCGACTCAATCTCATGGGGATACTGGAAGACGATAGCTCCTCCGAATACATGTAGCGTTTGCACAATATCTACTAGAATAATCTCCTTCAGCTCACGCATATTGGAAATCGACTCCATATTCTTCGAAATTTTCTTTAACGCATTCTTTAACTGATTCTTGCGAGGGAAGATAACCCTTTCTAGCTTAGTTGTTATATATTCGAGGGAGTAAAGAACAAATGAGATTACTATCAGGATTAAAAAAAACAAAGTGCCTACATTATTAATAAGATTCTCTCTAGGTAGATAAAAGGAAATAACTCCAACTATGAAACCACTTGGAACAATTGAAATAAGTAGGGTTAACAAAATCCTCCGAAATATCGTATCTATATCATATAGCTGTTTGGTCGTAATTAGATAAGCAAAAGTAATGGGTAGAAATAGTACTGCCCATCCAGTTATGGATGAGTTGACCCATTCATATCCGTAAAAGAACTTAGGGAAAAATGATAATAGTGCCAATGGCAGAAATGAAGTAAAAAGCGCTAACCAAACAATCTTTATTAAAGTAGATGCGTAGGTTTTCTTATTGCGATGTATGAAATAAATATAGGACAAAAGTAATAGATTCAGTATAAGACCCAAGATGAAATATAGCATAGTTGCTAATGAGGTATAGTAATTTACTAAATAGGCAATGTTTTTCATATTAATACAAATAAACAATAATAAAGTAGATAAAATAATTGGAAAATATAAGTATTTAAGAAATCCTCGAGGAAGTGTAAGATTTGCCTTTTCATGCAGCATGATAATTAAAAAATGCAAGAAAAGAACTGGAACCAGCATAACCCCCGCATTAATAAATACTTTGCCTAATAAATCACCTCTAATGGACACACCTAAGCTCATAAAAACAATTCCTGCATTAAGGAATACAAGTGATAAAAAACGGGCCGAATATGAACGGAGCTTTTTATAGAGCAATAACGCCATTGCAAAGCTTAAAATTTCACCTAAATATGAAAGATTAAGCAAACTATTAGCAAAATAAGTATGTTTAGGAGCTACAACTGTAATTCGCTGGCCATTTCGCTCTATTAATAAAGATTCGAAGCGGTCTAAAGTTCTCCACTTTTGGACATAAGAATATTCATCCACCTCATTACCGTTTACTTTCAATACAATATCTCCTAACTGTAATCCAAACACAGAAGCTGCTTTTGCCATGTCAAATTGATTAATTACATATTCATTGCTCTTATTCTTCAATAAGTTTATTCCACTATATGGATAACTGAAAGAAACATAAACAACCCATGCTCGAATTGCTAAAAATATCACTATCAAAACAAAAACAATATATTTTTTCTTCATCGTTTAACATCCCTTTTATTTCTGGTATAATAATCCACAACATACATTTATAAAAAAGGATGGGGGTGAAATATGCAAACGATTACATGGTCACCTCAGCTTAATCTTGCTGTAAGAAACTTAAAAAAACTTAATTTGTTTAATTCTGCAAGCAATCTAATTAATGGGAAAATATTAGAGACTTATCAATTATCTCCCTCAGAGGAACAAGCAGTTAAATCAACCTTATTCGAGAAAAAAGCCACAGAAACCGTACAGCTATGGTGGAAATGACTTCTCCTAATTCTACCAAATTAAAAAGAGATTGTATATTCGGATAATAACCGATATACAATTTTTTTTGCATTTTTTTGCATTAAATCGAAAAATAAATGGTAAATAATGCATAATGTTTGCGCTGACTCTTGAGCAAATGAAGTGTACTATAATAAATAGGACTTTATGCTCAACAAAGTTAGGGTGCATATAAATGGATAAAAACCTATTCGATGGTAAATTTAATGCTGCATTTCAAAATGCCCTTCATCGTAGCTTTTCAGAGATTAAACTACCTGAACCACACATCATCCTAGAATCATGGGTATCTCTCCAAAAATCACTCGCATTTAATCAAATGGAAACGCAGAAAATAGAAAAGTAGGTTATACAGGATGTTTCAGCTTAACGATCATCAGCTCATCAGTTGCTACAGAGACGCTATTAAACACAAGTTGGAAAATAAATTTATTCAAATGCTCCTCGAGGAAATAAACAAAAGGAATATCATTTCATTTCGGGATAATTCACAAAATTAAAAGCCAAGACTCCCTATAAAAGAGGAATCTTGGCTTTTTGGAATTAATAGAGATACTCGATAAAGATTATATCACCCTGCTAATCTCATCTGGATGTGTAACTCGAAGCTCAAGCCCTGCAGGTGTTTGCTGCCAATTAACCTCGATAGGTCCATAAGGCGTTGGGACAACTCCTGATATTTTATGAAAGCCTGCTGGGGTAGGAACGACTTTAAATGTTTTAAAGCCAGGTTCGATCGGCTGCACACCTAATAAATAAGCATAATAGAAAAAGAGTGGAATCGCAGACCAGCCATGACATAAACTCCCTGCATTCGAGAATGCTGCTGAACCATCCTTCGTCTCCCAAAAGCTAGTAGCCCCGTTGAATAGCATGGATCCCCAGGTTTCGCCAATCGATTCAAAAACTAAGTTCTGATATCTTGCCGGTTCACCCAACAAAGCTTTAAATTTAAAAATCGAATGACTCAATGTAATGGGAACATATCCATTCTCTTTAACAGCTAAACCCGCTCGTACCTGATCAGCAATTTCATCATTAGGTGGGATAGCTGCTAATAAAGCTAAGGCTTGGGTAAGCTCAGCGTAATGATCAGCTCTTTCTGCTTCTTGATAAGTTAGATACGCTCCTTCTGTGGAAACCCAGAATCGTTCATGTACCGCTAGCTTAACTCTCTCAGCAATAGCTGTGTATCGTATCGATTCCTCGCTCAATCCACAAGAATTCAGCATAGCCCCAGCCGCTTCCAACGCCATAACAAAAACCAGATTCAATGGAGCGTCCCATCTGCACTCATTAATTTCTGCATATCCTTCCAGCCCATTCTCCCAGTCGTAAAAGTTCCAGTATCCTTTTTCTACAGGTGTCCTTAATAGGTCATCCTGCATATTGGAAATGTGTACATTCATCATACGCTGAACGATTGGCAGGACCGTGGCAATATATTCTAATCTTCCACTGTACAGCATAAACTCAGCAAGCTCCACCACCCACATAAAGCTGAAGGAAGGAATTGTGATCTCACACTCTGCCGGTGCGCATATTTCTAGAAAGCCGTCGTCTCTGAGTGATTCTCCAAGCAGTTTAAAGGATTCCTGTGGGAAATCATATTCCCCAAAGCAATAATAGCCGCATAAAGCTTGATTCCTTGAATCTAATGCGTACAAAGCTTGCTCACGCCAAGGTGTATCTTCATAATGCTCATGCATGCACAAATGAAGAGTACGCACTGCTGTTTGAGCAATTCTCATATGCAGCAAGTCCGGGCAATCAAACTCCCCTCTTAGCTCAATCGGATATTCCACAGGTCTCATTCCGGCATAGTGCAACACGAATCGTTCTTGAACACCATGAATGTGCAGTTGAATATAGCGACCGGCAATTCTTTTGAAATAATGGGTAAAGGTTTGAGGACCTTGGCCGCAATGATAAGTAAATGCAAAATTCCGTTCTCCCACACTAGCTCTAACACGCAGGTCATCCAAATGCTCGCCATAGCCAATATCAATTATTGCTCCATGCTCAGCGTCTACTTCTAGCTCGAACAATCCGCTTTCCTCTTGACCAAGATCGTATACCAGATAAATACCTGTTACCTCTTTGAACCAGGAAGCTGCTAGTGACAGCTTTGAATGAGAAGTTAGTGCTTCTAAATTTATTTCGGAAGTGTCTACGAGAATATTCTCAGGCATGCGAAACGATAAAAAATCACTTTGGATGAGCTTTGCAGCCGTCTCGATTGGTTCTGCATTGCGAATAAACACTCCTTGCGACTTTAAGCTTGCTTGGATTCTCTCTTTTAAAATCAGCTTTTTTAGCGGTCTTTCGTAGAGGCTTGGCCATATCTTATTAAGCAATAGATTAGTATCTGCAGCCTCCCAAACCCCAGACATCCTATAGTTTAGAGCACGCCATTGATCATCAGAAGCCGCTTTATATTCGAAGGTATAGCCCAGCTGTACGGATATATGGGTAGTTAGGCCGTTAACATATGACAAGGACTGGCGGCAAAAGGTATCTGAGCCGCTGCAGATAATGGACTCACCTGTATCTAAGGAATAAATAAGTCCCGGATTACCTTTGCGATATTGGAAGGTGCTTTCACCTTGATAGTAAGCAAGTATCGTTAATACGTTGGTTCCAGCATGAAGCAAATGACCGACGGTTAAGTAATCATAAGCTTTATTCTGCGGGTAATCATCGTATTGTCCATACTCCACAAATTGCCCATTAAGCCATACAGCATAATCAGAATCAACAGATAGAAGCAAGCTAGCATGGCTAGCAGCCTCTATTAAATCAAATTCATGACGGAAATCCACATATTGGTTGACCAAAGACTGATTTTCACGATTCCATATCCACAAAGCTTCATTCAGCGAGTTCATGTGCATAGCTCCCTTAATCTGTTTTTTAACAGAATAATTATATGATAGGAGATGGGCGAAGAATAGGCTGTAAAATACAGAAATCCACTGGTTTTTACCTCACTTTAGAGCAGGATCTGCTGATGAGCTGGTATTTGTTCCGAGAACGCATCTGCTACATGACGATGGCAAGTAAAAAAAATCACTTGATGCTTGGCCGATATCTCTGCAAGTAATACTAGAGTCTGCCGCATACGCTCCTTGTCAAAATTAACAAGAATATCATCCAATATTAATGGCAGCGATGCTTTCCGTGCATATTCCTCAGCAAGTGCAAATCGCATCGCTAGATAAAGCTGTTCAGCGGTACCACGGCTTAGTAAAGATGAATCCATCATTCGCCCGCTTGCGTGCTCGACGATTATTTTTTTCTCACCGATAGGTACCCTAACCCGTAAATATTCACCAGATGTGATAGTTTGAAAATATTCTGTAGCGAGCAGCAATACACCTGGTTGGCGTTCACGTTCATAGAGCTCGCGAGCTTTTCTGAATAGGCTGGCACAAAAAGCTGCCTTAGCCCATTGTCCTGCTTGCTCGGTTAGAACTGCTTTTTGCTGCTCGATGTGCTGCAAGCGCTCTGAATGTTCAGCTCCTTGCTCTAGCTTTTCCAGCTCACTTCGTAATTTGCCTCTGCGGTCTTTAAGCTGGTCGACTTCCCGTTCCAAAGCTAGCAAAGTCTGATCACCCTCAGCCATTTTCTGGATAAGCTCTTGGGACGTTAGCTCGGATAATAAGCCGTCTAATTGATCTTTGCGCGTTGAACTCATAAATACATCTAGAGCCACATCTATTTGCCGCAATTCTTCTTTATAGGCCATACGCTCATTATTCTGTCTGACATGCAAGCGGAAATGCGTTTCATCCTGACTCTCTGCTTCCTGCCATAAATCTAAAATTCGCTTTTGAATCCTCTCCAAAGACTCCCTATGCAGCAACTGTTGTGATTGGGTTTGTGTAAGCTGTTGTTCTAGTCGATTTCGGTTAATTAAAGATTGTGCGGTATGCTCGGCGGTTTCTTTCCAACTTCGCAATGCAAGCTGAATATCCTCTTTGCGGGCTAAGCTCATAAGATTAAGAACGTTATGCTCGTACTCAGTTATTCGATTGTGGATAACCATGTATTTGGCTTGATTACGTTGTTTTTGCTGGAGCTGCTGCTGACCCGATTCGATCAGTTGAAGAATTTCCAACACGCTTTTAGGTGAAAGCTCGATAGCCAATTGATTTTTAGTTAACCATACCTGCCAGCCCGTTGTGGCTTCGGCCAGTTTTACTAAGCTTTCCTTCTGCTTATTTAAGATTGTCTTATTGAGCATCTGCAGCTTTGTGTTGTTATCAGCTGCCTCCTGCCATTTTTGTTCGTCTAGGAGCAGCTCTCGCTTGCCTTCCCGCCAAATATCAGATGCTTGCTGCAGCTGATCTATACTCTCGTCCAGCTGTTGATCGGTTAATGCCTTACTGTTAAAGCTGCTTGCAGAAGCTATTTCAGCTAAACCGACCAGCTGTTCCATTCTTTGATATAAAGCTTTATCTATTACCATTAAATCCTGCTCCAGCTTGTCTATTCCAGTTGGGAAGACTCTCTTGGCTCGAACTGAGCTCTGGGCTTTTGGTGTATATACCCAGACTCCGAGTGAAATTATCAAAAGACTAATAAAGCTAATCACCGCACCAATTGGCTGCTTCTGCAGGATGAAATAAACCGGAAGAATTAGACATGCCCCCATGCAGAACCAGCGAAAAGCAGAATGCAGCCAAGTATTAGTGCTATTCTCTGCTTCAACGGACTGCACTCTCCCCCCTAGCTGCTCCAAATGACGAAGCTCCAGTCTTAGCTGCTGCCTCATCTGAAGCTGTTTACGAAGCTGCGGTATGCTAACGGTTAAGGTATCCATTTCCTGTTGTGCGTCTAAAGTCAACTCTCCAAAGACCATTTGCTTTTTCAATAACAGCTTATTTTCAAGTCGATTTGCCTTTTCCTTGGCTTCTTCCATTTGAATAGACATTCGCTGCAATTCACTTAAAGTAAACTCTCGCTCTTGTTGCAGCTGCTCTAATTCAGCATCCCAGCGTCTAACTTGTTCACGCAAAGCAACGGTAACAGCAAACTCCTCCAAAATGCTTTCATTCCAATGCCCGGCAATTTGACGTAAAAGTCGATCCAGCTGAAGCCGCTGTTGTTCTACTTCGAGGCTAAGCTCTTTGGCCGAATCCTGATCTATCCGATAAACGGTAAGCTGCTCGTATAATTCGTCCAGCTCTGTTTGGTGCAATAGTACATCGGGATCTATTTGAATGGCATTCATTTCTTCGCTAAGCTGTTCAATCATCAGCTGGTGCTTGTCCTGCTCGATTAAGAGAAGCTCTTGAGCTTTAGTAAGCTCATTAAAACGGTTCATTGCATCCTCAGGAAAAACTTCAAAAGCTCGCAGATCCATGAGACCCGTTCGAATTTCATTGCCTCGCTGCCAGTGGCTTCTTGCTTGCTCCGCCGTTTCGAGCTTGGTTAATTCGCTTCTTTGCTCGCGCATTAAGTGGTCCAGCTCGAGAATTCGCTCATCCAAGCTAGTCATTTCAGCCAAGTAGTCATTGTAGCGACCCGCCTGCTCTTTACTGCGGCGGATGTCCGCTTCCTGCTCCTCCAGCTTCAGGAGCGTCAGGTTGAGTGCTTGGTTTCGCCCGCGCGGCCGAAACAGCTGCTCCATCTCGAGCGTGAGCTTGCGCTCCGCGGCCATGATTGTATCGCCGCGGGCGCCTAAGCCCGCGCTGTAGAGATAGCCGCTGAGCGCATCGCTCTGCAGCGTGCGAACCTCTTGCAGCTCGCCAAGGCTGAACGCGAACAGGCTGCGGAACAGCTCGCCAGTGATGCCGCCCAGCAGCGGCTGCAGCAGCTCCGCGCCGCCTTGAGCGCCGCTGGCGAGCGTGACGCGCACGTGGCCCCCGCCGGGGGCACGTCCGCGCCCCGCGCTGGCGGAAGCGCCCTCGCGGCGCTCGACGCGAATGCGTTCACCCTCGGTGGTCTCGAGGGTGAGGTAACCTCCATGGGCGCCGCCCATGAGCGGTTCAAGGCTTCCAGCACCGCTTGCCCGTGCTGGAAAGCCGAACAGAACCGCGCGGATGAAGCCCATGAGCGTGCTCTTGCCCGCTTCGTTGCGGCCATAAAGCAACGTCAGCGGGCCTTCCAGCTGCAGCGTCTTATCCCGCAGCAAACCAAAGCCTTCGACATGAATCGTGCGCAGCTTCATTCATCCCACCTCGCATCCGCGGCCAGAAAGTCGATAGCCAGCTCTTGTGCGGCTTTCACCCAAGCTTTATGTTCCTCTCGCCCTACTCCGCTTAAATACTTAGCCGCTTTACTTTGCGTAAACAAGGGATCCAAAGTCTCCGCACAAAATGCAGCCAATAAAGCCTCATCCGTGAGAATGGACTCCGATAAACGCAGAAGATCACCGAGAAAGCTTTCTTGGTCAAGCAGCAAATTTTTATCTACCTCTAACCCAGAATGCACTTGTACAGATTCGATCCATACATAATTCCCCGTTAGCGGATCAGCCGTTTCTACTATCCCATCTAGTTCTATTAATCCCACATTCAAACTACCCAAGTTTTCAAGCCGTCTAACTTCATCCTCACGCAATTCAGTAATGAGCTCATCCAGCACACTCTTTTTTTGCAGCGTAACATGAATCGGTCCACGATCCGTTAAGGTTATCCGTATAATGGACGCACGACCGGCAGCGTCCTCACGAGCTTTCTCCAATTCAAGCTCAAACCGTTCCTTCAGCTCCTGCTCGGTATGAATGCCTTGAATGGAAATAGAGCGCTGCTGCCAACGAATAGCATCCAAGGCATGGAATGTCAGTTTAGCTTCACCGAATTCCGATACATCCACGATATAACAACCTTTTGCCTCCGTTTCACGTATACTCCGTCCCTGTAGATTGCCAGGGTAAACAATAGCTGGCTCCGTATTCAGCACTTGCCGAGTATGAACATGCCCCAAGGCCCAATAGTCCATTCCACTTCCTAATAAATCTTGAATCGAGCAAGGTGCATAATTGGCATGAGCTTGATTTCCTTCGACATTTGTATGTAAAAGCCCAATTCGAAACAAATCCGAATGACTCCCTATATTTTGCTGATATTTTTCAGTAATGCGTTTAGCTAAATTCTCTGTCACTGCTGCAGTTGCATACGAAATCCCATATATCTGCGCAACAGTACCTTTGCCTTCAAGCTTAACTGGCAATGATTCCACCTCTCTGGCAGAAAAAAAATAAGCTAGCGTTGGCCAATTCAGCCTAGCCGCTCGCCCATCCTCAGGATCATGGTTTCCATGTACAATATAGCTTGCAATACCCGCTGCACTTAAACGCTGCAGCGCTTTTTGAAAGCGAATTTGTGCACGCAGCGAACGATCCGCTAAATCGTAAACATCTCCGCTTATTAAGACAAAATCAACGCTTTGCTGAATTGCCAGCTCTACCAAATTCGCCATTGCCTTAAATGTCGATTGCCGCAATGATTCGCGAATCCCAAGTGGCAATTCAGCCATTCCGACAAAAGGGCTATCCAAATGCAGATCAGCCGCATGAATAAATCGAAAGGCTTTCATTGCTACACCTCGTTTATATTGAATTTCCATCCTGTTTCCGATACATTTCATAAACCTTAGTCATTTGTTGAATAACTCGATTCATCGAATAGGTTTTTTTGGCTTTATCCCAAGCCGCTCTTGCTAAATTATAGCGAAAGCTAGGATCGATTACTAACTTTTCCAAGGCATGATAAAGCGCTACTGAATTGCCTACTGGAACCAATAACCCATTGCGGCCATCTTCAATTTGCTCAGCAATACCGCCTACATTCGTACCTACTAATGCCAATAAGCATAACGCTGCCTCTGCAAATACAGAGCCAAATGCTTCCGCTTGTGATGGTAATACAAAGACATCAAAAAATGGCATGAACTCTTCTGGATGCAGCATATAGCCATAAAATATCGTTTCCTCATAAATATTTAAATCAATCGCCATTTTCTCTAATTCTGGACGACTTGGACCATCACCAATTAAATGTAAAACAAAGGGATGCCCATTCTTTTTCAATAACGAACAAGCTTGCAATAAAGTATCTAATCCTTTGGCTGGAACTAGCCGACATACTGAGATAAATTGTGTAGT
Source organism: Paenibacillus psychroresistens (assembly GCF_009728935.1). Classification (GTDB taxonomy): domain Bacteria; phylum Bacillota; class Bacilli; order Paenibacillales; family NBRC-103111; genus Paenibacillus_AC; species Paenibacillus_AC psychroresistens. The sequence continues at coordinate 4,873,423 of NZ_CP034235.1, forward strand.
AGCATTCTCATGTGGAAACGGTTTAAAGCGCTTTTCATCGAATCCATTGGGGATTACAACGATCCGATCAAAGTCATCCACATAATCCGATAAATACTGTTTAAAAGAAACGGAAACGGTCACAATACGATCAACCTTCTCCTCAATCTCGCGGTAGATCGCGGTCAAAAATTGATGCTCAGGGCCATTCTCAGCAATTTTGCCATTGAGAATTAGCTCCTTCTCGTAGCTTGAATGAATCGTTATGATGACAGGAGTATCCGGAAAAAGCTGCTTCATAACTAAAGCGGCAATCGGATGATGCCCATGAATTAAATCATAGCTTTTAGTAATACGCATTTTCGTCCACCATAAATAATCTTTATAGGTTTGAATATATTTTTCAACGGTAGGATTGCCGGCAAAAACCTTCCAATCAAAGGTAGAGAATTCCACAACTTCAGTTCCTTTATTGCGTATACGTTTGGGTAATGAAAATAACTCCATCTCCCAGCCCTTTTTAAGGTAACGTTCTTGAATGTAGGGGATCATGGAGGAAACCCCGCCTGGTTGCTCTGGCGGAAAAAATAAGGCTTGTAGAATATTCATGTGTCCACTCCAATCATTACATAGTTACGCTATCTATTGTACCTTCTAAATGTATTTTTTGCTATAATATAGACAGCTTAATAAATGGAGGCTCCAAATGAATCCTTCTGAGTTATTTACCGGCACAATTAGTCATATTTATTCAGCCTCGTTAATTATTATGATTTTAATATTAATGTTTATCATGTCTTTAAGCTTATTCCTCAATCGCCGTAAAAAAGCTTATTTTTCATTAACCATTTCCTTGTTTATTGTTATCTTTCAATACGCTTTAGTTATTACCGTAGAAGCCTCAACCTTGCATAGCGCTCTATCTGAATATCTGGTTTCCTTTCTAAAAGTACTCTCTTTCATCCTAGTGAATATGGGAATCTATCAGCTCTATAACCCATCTAGAATGAAACAATTTCTCCTTTTTTACGGCTCTGTTTTTCTGGCGTTTGTAATTTCCTTGCTGCATTTCAGCGTTAATAATTGGTTCGAGGGCACACAATCACAGATCGAACAAATGCAAGATCTCGGCTTGGACTTATATTTGCTAATCCTAGTTTTTATTTGCTATTTTGTAGTTGCGAATCGGATCGGACAAACCCAAAAATATCGTTTAGGTTTGACACTCTATTTTTTCATGCATATCTCCCATTTTATTAATACCTATTTCCTAGATTCAGAATCACGGGTTTTTTCTGGGATTGCTAATTTTTTACCCGTTGCTTACTATGCTATTTTATTCATTATTCTTTTTGAACGAGTCGTTGAATTATTGCAGACAAGCTACACCAACTCCATAACAGATGGTTTAACAGGCCTTTATAATCGTCGATATTTTGTAAGTCGTGTCAATCAATATGTCAGCAATAGTGTAGCTGTCTCGGTTATTTTTGCCGATATTGATAATTTCAAAAAATTAAATGATACCAAAGGTCATCAAAAAGGGGACGAAGCTTTACAGCAGGTTGCCACAATTATGAAGGAAGCTGCTGAGGAGTTTGGCGTATGTGGAAGATACGGTGGCGAGGAATTGGTTATTCTGGTCACTGATCCAGAGACAGTCACTGGCGAGCTAGCTGAAGAAATCCGCAAACGTGTAGAAAAAGAAGCAGGGGTTACCATAAGTGTTGGCTACAGCAAGCTCCAGCCTGGAATTACTGCAGAGCAGTTAATTAAACAAGCAGATGATGCCATGTACAAAGCCAAATCAACCGGCAAGAATAAAGTAGTTAAGTACATTCGTCCTCAATCCATTCAACTCTAGTTGCTTTCCTATTAATCTCTCAATTATGCACCTATTTTCTTTAATAGGTGTTTTTTGTTTTCTTAAGCTAATATGCTTTTGACTTCTTCAAAATATTCAAAACGGGGTACCCCGGGTAACACCCCAGGGCATATTATTCCAAACAAATTGTAATCAACGTATTACTGATTTGGCTATTCTGGATCAAAAGCAGTAAGCTTCAGTAAATCCCCAAAGGTACCAATTACAATATCAGCCTCATCCAACTCCTTGGAATTGCCAAAATCCGCATAGCTGCAGCCAACTACAAAAAGTTGATTTTCTTTGCCAGCTTCAACATCAGAGGATCGATCCCCTACCATCCAAGCCGATTGCAGATCATATTCAACCAATAACATACGTACCAAATCAACTTTAGATTGTGTTTGATATTCACCCGCACTGTACAAACCTTCAAATAAGTGATCTAACCCTTTTGCAGCAACAACACCTTTGACGTAACCCTCTAAGCCATTGCTTGCCACAAAGAGACGAATCCCTTTACGATGTAGAGTAGTTAATGTTTCAAGTACTTTAGGATATAGCTCACCTGTCTTGTTTGCCAGCTCTTCCAATTGATATTGGAGGAGCAGCACATTGGCTCGTTCTCGTGCTGCCAATGTTGCTTCAGGCATAACACGCTTCCAAATATCCGTCAACAGCATCCCGAGGCTGCCAAGAATCCGCTGAATATCCGGTGTTTCTCCTTCGAAAAGGCCTTCTGCGCGCAACTGATCATATAGTCGATTATAAGCCGGTATTAATACAGTTTCAGTTTGAAAAAGCGTTCCATCCAAATCAAAAATCATCGCTTCAGGCAGATTTTGCACAGTATTCATGATCTCTTAACTCCTCTGTTTATGTTTCTCCTGCTTCGAAAAAGCCATATAAGCATAATAACAATCAGACAACCAATAGAATCCACTGCTACATCGATGGCATGTCCTGTTCGACCCGCTATAAACGATTGATGCCATTCATCCGTGATCGCATAGAGCACAGCCAGAATTGGGCTTAATAAAATGCTGTAATATTTAAACCTTGTCCATTGCAAATTACTAAACCATAAACCTGTAAGTAATGCATACTCCAATACATGAGCACTTTTACGCAAGAAAAACTCAAGCATGGCATAAGGCTCTTTCCAAGTTATTAACTGACCACTATAATTAAACTCCAAATGAGGCAACCAATAATTAATCGCAGCAGCAGGAAACCATTCTGTGAGAAGTGGTCTAATATCTTGCGTTTGGTAAGGTTCGTTAGATTTCAAATAAATGAGTGCCATCCATCCTACCAATGCAAGCGCCAGAATCGCTCTGATCCAGCTTAATCGCTTGTTACTATAGAGATTGTTGTTCATAAGCAATGGGATCCTTGAGACCTGCATCTGCAAATCCTTTTAACCGTAGACGGCAGCTATCACATTCTCCACAAGCTTCAGCTCGGCCGTTGTAGCAAGAGGTAGTCAAATGATAAGGAACCTTTAACCTCACACCTTCACGAATTATCTCCGCTTTGCTTAGTTCGATTAATGGGGTGGCAATCTGCAAACCATCGCTTTCAACTCCTACTTTAGTAGCGAGAGCTATAACTTCTTCAAACTTATGGATAAATGCAGGACGACAATCGGGATAACCGCTATAATCCAAGGCATTTACTCCTATATAGATGGCATCAGCCCCAGAAGCTTCAGCAAAGGACGTTGCAATAGATAAAAATAGTAAATTGCGCCCTGGCACATAGGTTACAGGAATTTCAGAAGCTTCTTCCTCACCCACAGGAACATCTATCGACTGATCCGTTAACGCACTTCCACCGAAATCACGCAGGAAACCTAGCTTAATCACTTTATGCTGCTTGGCTACCCCATAATATTCTGCTACACTGCGAGCATTTTCAATTTCAATATGATGTCTTTGTCCGTAATCAAACGTCAATGGATAAAGCTCATAACCAAGCTCTAAAGCCATTCCCATGCAAGTCGTACTATCCAACCCTCCACTGAGAATGATCACTGCTTTTTTCTTTTTTTCACTCATCTGCTTCACCTTCCATCCTGCTTTACTGTTAATAGCATTATTTGTTGTTTAAACGCCTCTTTTGGCTGGATCCCAAATGATCTTATGCAGCTGCAAATTCAGCTTTACATGTGAAAGCTTGTGCTCAAGCATTAGCTCAACTAGCTTCGCTGGAGGCATTGTCTCCCAAACTGGGCTAAACAAAGGAAGAGCTGCTGTTGGATTTTCCTGCAGAACCTGAACTGCTGTAGCGAAATCTGCTTCGCTTGCGATGACAAATTTCAGTTCATCCTCCGCACGCAATAAAGCAAAATTGCTATAGAGCATCCGCTCCATTTCACCTGAACCCGGAAGTTTAAAATCCATAATATATCTAACCTTCGGCGATTCAATACGTTCCATATAATAGCCTAATTCAATGGCGCCGTTCGTCTCAATATGAATATCCTCCAGCGACTCAATCTCTAGCAGCGCATGGATCAGAGCTAAAGAATGCGCACCATATAAAAGCGGCTCACCACCCGTCAAGCAGATATAACGAGAGCTGAACGTTTGAACTTGCTCGATGATTTCACTAATTGTCATAACATCCCCTGCTTGTTCAGGCGGATAGCTATATTTAGTATCACACCAGGAGCAACGCAAATTACACCCAAACAAACGGACGAAGACGGTAGGAAACCCTGCTCGAGTCCCTTCGCCTTCTACCGTTTCGAATATTTCTACCATTGGTATTTTAATTTCATGCATATTACTCTTCCTCCATCATAGACCGCGTTATCGCAGCATAGCTGGTTGGTGTTTCCCAAAGCCTAATTTCCTCTAGGCGGATTTCAGCATTTGGATATTCCGTTTCTAGAGCAGCATGAAGCTGTTCATAAATCCAGACCACCATATTCTCTGCAGTTGTATTCATCAAAGGCAATACTTCATTTAAATATCGATGATCCAACCGATCAATGATATGCAGCTTGGTAATTCGTTTTAAATCCGAGAAATCAATCGCAAGCCCTCGCTCATCTGTTCGCCCTGAGACTACTACTTGCAAACGATACGTATGGCCGTGCAGATTTTTGCATTTCCCTTCATAACAATGAAGATGGTGTGCACTATCAAACGTAAATTCCTTAGAAATCAACACACGTTTGTTATGATATTTTAATTGAGTTGACTGAATGTCTTCTCCTAGCATTTGTACTTTTTTTGGTATATGGAACCCCATGTTCTTCCCTCCAAGCAATAAAAACTTTTCTATTATACCACGCTGGATTAGGTTCTCACAATGAGAAATTCCGATCCTACCTAAATCAAGCTTATTTATTCACCTTCGCTTATACTGATTGTGCGAAGCTGCGCTAAATTTGGGCTAATTAACACCAAAAAAGCGAGAACCAATACGAACCCTACAGTGCCACCAAGCTTCCATGATAATTTCAAATTGCGATACCATCCATAATTATTGCCTCCCAAATAGAAGCTCATGTTAGAATTACATTTACTTACCTAACAAATTCCTTATAATTGCTAAATAAACGGACATGCTTCATTTTCAGCTAGCAAATTGGTACTATAGATTAGAACATTACACTAATAATTAAGGAGCTTTACCTAATATGATAAAACTTCCAGAAGCCTTTATTGAGCGAATGCGTGATATTTTGGGAAAAGCGGCAGATGACTTTTTGAATAGCTATAATCAACCAAAAACGCAGGGATTACGGATCAATACGCTGAAATCTGCTATAAGCGATACTATCACTAATCCATTAAAAATTAGCTTTCAAATAGAACCCATTCCTTGGTGTTCCACAGGATTTTATTATGACGAAACAACATCTCGTCCCGGTAAACACCCCTACCATGCAGCGGGTCTCTATTACATCCAAGAGCCCTCGGCTATGTCTGTTGTTGAATTGCTTAATCCGCTGCCTGGTGATATTGTGCTCGACCTTGCCGCTGCACCTGGCGGGAAATCGACGCAAATTGCAGGGAAGATGCAAGGAAAAGGTTTGCTGATTGCAAATGAAATCCATCCGGCTAGAGCAAAAATTCTCTCCGAGAATATCGAACGAATGGGTGTAACCAATGCCGTTGTTACCTCTTGTAATCCTGAGCAATTAGCTGTGAAATTCCCAGTCTTTTTCGATAAAATCATGTTGGATGCTCCATGTTCAGGTGAAGGCATGTTCCGCAAAGACCCTGATGCGATTGCCGAATGGTCTCCAGACCATGTAACGATGTGTGCCATTCGTCAAATGGATATTCTGCGCCAAGCCGTGCTGATGTTAAAGCCAAATGGACAGCTTGCCTATTCCACATGTACTTTTTCAGCAGAAGAGAATGAGCTGATTATCGCTAAGATCATCGCGGAATTCCCACAATTCGAGCTTGTTCGCACGGAACGCATTTGGCCGCATTTAGATCGTGGAGAAGGTCATTTTGCTGCTATTTTGCACAAAAAAGCCGAAATCCAAGCTCATACAAACGCTCAAAAACGATATTTTGACAACACAGAAAAAAGAAAAAACCTACCCAAAGTGGTAAGTGAGGCTTGGAGCTTATTTGAATCCTTTGCTGAAATGCATGTGCCAGGATTGGTGCTAGAGCAAGGAGAGCCTTTATTATTCGGAGACCAGCTATATTGGCTGCCGCGCGTTGCAGATTGTCCATTTAACGCCAACTACCTTAAGGGCTTAAAAATATTAAGGCCTGGACTTCATTTAGGAACAATCAAGAAAAATCGCCTGGAACCCACCCATTCTTTAGCTTTAGCGATATCTCCAGAGGTTATTACTAATTCTTACGATTTTTCCACTACATCACCTGAGATATTGAGTTATTTGCATGGAGAAGCTCTACACGGGGACGGTCGTCATAATGGATGGCTCTTAATTACTATCGATGGGTTTGCACTTGGATGGGGAAAAGAAAGCAATGGACAGATTAAGAATCACTATCCCAAAGGCTTACGTTGGTTGGGCTGAGCCAGATTATGCTGAATCTCCTGTAAGCGGTCATTCTCTGAACGCAGCTGTTCCTCTATTTTTTCAATATGCAGATGCATTTGTTCGACTACATTATCAGGCAACTCGATTTCATGAATGGATTTAACGATATAAATTAAGCATTGCAGCGTTTCTTCCATCATCACTTTTTTCTTGCCGTTCATAACAACATCTGCTAAGAATATTAGATGACTAAGCTCCTTTTGCGTCACATTCATTCTGATCTCCCCTTTCGCTCTATTATGACCTTTTTTGGCGAAAGAGGGAAGCAAAATTAGGTAATTTCGACTTTAGTGAGAGGGCTCACAATTTATCCGTTCGATAAGTTCATTTTCATAATGATGGTTGAGCACCATTGTATGAATTGCCTCTTCATCAAAATCAGACATTAGAAGCGCAGTAACCGCTTCAATTTCTTCCTCCTCTGGGTCAAATAGCCAATGAATCTCTCCGACAACATCCTCATCACGAATAGTGATTAAAGCTTCGGCTGCCCATTCCTGTTCCTCATCATATACATGATATTCCAGGTTACTTCTCCCTTCTCCGACAATAACCAAATGGTACTCCTTCCCTGCCATTTCTAAAGTTTCTATTTCTTCATCCATATCTTCAAAATAATTGTCATCTTCAAATTCGTCTTCCCCATTCAGCTCAAAATGATCAATATAGCAATCAACAGCGCTATAACTGACATAAACCGTACACTCCGCTGCCTCAACTGAACTAGCGAAAGCTTGTATGTAAGTCTGAATGTGATTTAATACATGTTCTTTATCTGAGAATGGCAAAGAAGGCTGATCCAATTGAATCGCCCCTGATACACGTTGAAGCTCACGATAAACAACCGTTAATGAACCAATATATCGTCCGTTTAGCAGAATATCGCTTACTTCTCCACCTGCTGTTTTTAAATCTGGTCGTAAGAACACATTTGCCATAGATAACCCCTCCAAGGAATTGAATGATATTCCTCTTATAGGCTGTCCCAACGGACTTAATTTTATTGAAAGCTTTTATGCACTAGAAACAATATTTCATAATCGCTTGATAAACTCCATCTTCATTGTTAGAGCCTGTTAGTTCATTCGCCTGAAGTTTAAGTGGCTCTGGAGAATTGGCCATCGCGATACCTAATCCAGCATAGAGGATCATCTCACTATCATTATAATAATTGCCTATGGCCATGATTTCTTCCTGTTTGATCCCTTTATCCTCTGCTAATCGGCGTAATGCATGGCCTTTAGAAGCTTCTGCATGCATAATATCAATAAAGTGATGTCCACTTCTAATAATACTGAGTGGACTAGCCATCGCTCTCCAATCTGCTTCTATTTGATCCATTGCTGTCCGTTCGCTAAAAACAGATAATTTAACCCGATCAATATCAAGAGCAATAGCATCTTTAGTCACAATTGGCTCTAGCTTAAATTTATTGTACATCGCTTTAATTTCATCATTGAATTCTTCCACATAAATCTCAAAAGGAGCGTTTATCGCAAAATGAGCTTGTTTCGCTCGACAGTACTCAATAAATGGCTTGATGTCCTCGGAAAGAAAGGTTACCTCGTGAAGTATCTTAAGATCCTTTGATTGTACGGTAGCTGCTCCATTATGAGTAATAACGATACCCTCCAAGCCCAATTCCGCTAGAATTGGAAGTGTATTTTGCGGTCCTCTTCCAGTACATAACACAATTTGAGCGCCAGCATCGTTTGCACGCTTTACCGCGTATTTGGTCTTCTCCGTCAGCATATATTCATCATTCAGCAATGTGCCATCTACATCCAAAGCAATGAGCTTATAATTCATTTTCTTTGCCTCCTCTAAGCTGCTGAAGCTCGTCCTCCGTCAATTCACGGTATTCCCCAGGAGCAAGATACTCATCGAGCTTCAAGCTTCCCATCGATATTCGTTTGAGAAAGGTAACCTTTTTGCCAACGGCTATAAACATTCTTTTGACCTGGTGGAATTTCCCCTCCATTATAGTCAGCTCAATCTTAGAATTCTTAAGTAAAGAAGGATCACCGGCTACCAGTATAACTAGCTTGGCAGGCATAGTGACATATCCGTCATCCAGCTCTACCCCTTGAGCAAATACAGCTTGATCCGATTCATCTACAAGTCCTGTTACCTCTGCATAATAAGTCTTGGCCACGTGCTTCTTGGGAGAAAGTAAATTATGCGCAAGCTTGCCGTCATCTGTTAGCAAAAGTAAGCCTTCCGTATCTTTATCCAACCGCCCAACTGGAAACAAAGCCATATGCGCAAAAGGCGGCTCTAACAAATCCAACACAGTCCGTTCACGACTATCCTCAGTTGCAGAGATAACTCCTTGCGGTTTGTTCAACATTAAATAGGTTTGAGCTTGAAAATGTACCTTTTCTCCCTCTACTTCGATTTGATCCGTGTCTGGGTTCACTTGTAGTCCGCTGTCTTTTATAGCTTTTCCATTCACAGTAACAGCATGGCGTTTAACAAGCAGCTTAATTTCACTGCGAGTCCCATATCCGGAATGTGCTAATATTTTATCCAAACGCTGTGTTGTTTTCATGCCATCCATCTCCATCCTGCCGGATACTCATTTTTAATCATGCCCTCTTGCCATTTTCCCCAACCTGCAGGAAAGCCATCAATACAAATTAAGCAATGCCCTTTAACCGGGCTATCTACGTGCTTTCGTTCAATACTTTGTTCATCTGCCATGATGGTTTCGCCCTTTAGATAACGAATCGCATCACCGTCCGTAGAATTAAGCTGTAAGACTCTTATCGCTTCATCCGCATGTAATCCCATCGCTAGAGCGTGAGCAGGCTCAAAACGATTCTTACGAACAGCTCCCATGTACCAGCCTGGTTTAATAACCTTAATCCCGTCCAGACTTGGTAAGCCCTCGGGCATTAAATAAAGATGCTCTCCATAAAGCTTTTCTACGCCTGGCATTTCAAGCAACAATTGATCCTTACAAAACTGATGAAAAGGTGTTAAATCGATCTCAATGGGTTTAACAGCCGGTTTAGTTGGTCTTTTAGAAGGAATCTCAGGTGTTGGTTCTTCAAGTGTGGCTCTATCTGTTTTTTCACCTTTACGCTGCAGCACGGCTACATAATGGCCTTCGCCCTTAAGCAAATGAGGCCACAAACGTGCTGAACCATCCTTGGATGAAACAAAGCCAAAGTCTGCTTCAATCGGAACCACAGAGAAATCAGAAGACTCCTCAATAAATTGTGCGATCATTTCTTCATTTTCTTCCGGAGAGAATGTACAAGTTGAATAAACCAGCCGGCCTCCAGGAGCCAGCATAACCCCAGCAGATTTCAGAATATCCCGCTGCATGAGTGCATATTTAGCTGCGGAATTTAGATCCCACTGCTTAACCATCTCCTCTTCCTTACGGAACATTCCTTCCCCTGAACACGGCGCATCCACCAATATTTTATCAAAATAATCTTTAAACACCCGCTCAAGTCGATTCGGCAGTTCATTCAAAACAACTGCATTGCGCACTCCGAACAATTCAAGATTCTTGACTAACGGTTTGACCCGATCAGCATGGTTATCATTAACAACAATTAATCCGGTTTGCTTAAGCTTCGCGGCAATTTGCGTTGATTTCCCGCCTGGCGCAGCACATAAATCAAGCACCTTATCTCCTGGCTGGATATCCAAAAACTCAACAGGAGCCATTGCAGTAGGCTCTTGAATGTAATAAAGCCCTGCATTATAGTAAGGGTGCTTTCCTGGACGCTCTCCCTCTTCGTAGTAGAAGCCTTCCTTCGCCCAAAGAATCTCACTCAACTGAAATGGCGACAATCGTTTAAATTTCTCCACGGAAACCTTAAGCGTATTAATTCGCAGACCGTAATATCTGGGCTCTGAATAGGAAGCGAGAAATGCAGGAAATTGATCCTGAAGCAGCACTTTCATTTTGTCAACGAATGCTGCTGGTAAGTGCTCGGACATCAGTGGTCATCTCCTTATTAGCAACTGAAATAAAACAACAAAACCGGCTACGTTAACCGTGCCGGAGAATAGCTGCAGCAAGCTGCTCTTCAAGATTTGGGTCTAACACGCTAATATTCAAATCATAGAATTCAAACGGCTCCGTAGTAATATTAAGCAGCTTTTGTACGTAAACTCGACTCTCTTCAACGATCTTTGCCAAATCAATCCCTAGAATTGGACTTGCAAAATGCTGCAATTTATCGATACCCTGTGAGAATAGCTTAATCGACCCGCCAACGTTCCCATTCCAGTGGTGGTACAATCCAACGGCAATCTGCAATAAACCTTGGTAGAGAGGTTTACGCCCCTCCTCGAGCCACAATTCTTCCATAACCTCATGACATTCAAAATAATCCCGTTCTATATTAAAATAATAGATAAAATCCACGTATAAGCGATCATAACCTTGCATCCATTCCTAGCTTCCTTTCGTCCTTCCATTAACGCTTCTGATTATCTTTTTTGGCACGTGCCAATGCCACTTCAATGTCCAAGGAAAGCTCTGTCATGTTCCATGATGCATCATTTTCCCACAGTTCATTAAACCGCAGCTGAAATTGCGCAGCCTCACGAACTCGATGGTAGAAATACAGCTCTTGAATGTCATTCAACACTTTAGAAACCAAATTGGATTTATCCTCAAACAAGCGCTGTGATTCCATAATCTCATTACGGATGCTAGACATTTCTTCATCCAGCAAATAGGCAGCTTCTGCTGCTTTACTCAAGCGCAAAGTCACATTCTCCGGTAAACTCTCTTTATATTTATAATTCAAGGAGTGCTCAATCGTTGCCCAGAAATTCATCGCCAATGTCCGAATTTGAATTTCGGCCAATACTTTTTTAATTCCTAATGAAGTTTGAACCGGATACTCAATTATAATATGGTAGCTTCGGTAGCCGCTTGGCTTCTTATTCACTACATAATCTTTGACATAAATCACTTTCATATCCTGTCTCATTGAGATCAGCTCATGAATCCGCTCGATATCCTCAACAAATTGGCACATAATCCGAATTCCAGTGATATCCTCAATGCCTGTTTCAATTTGGTCCATGGGGACGTTTAGTTTTTTAGCTTTATCAAGAATACTGGATTTCCGTTTGATTCTGCCGGTCACGAATTCGATAGGTGTATATTCCTCACGGCTTTTCAGCTCAGAGCGCAAAATTTTGAATTTAACCTTTAGTTCCTCAAGTGCCTGCTCATAGGGGAGTAAAAATTTGTCCCAATCTCGTGCATCCATCCGGAATCCTCCATTCTATCTATACGGAAAACGAATATTAGTTTATCCGATATTCATCCTAGTTTCGGGTGGTCAGCTCCAATGGCTTGCGAAATATGTGAATATCCATCCCGAGCCAACAATTGCAAAAGTCCTTTGTTCAATCGTTTGATCAAGCTTGGCCCCTCATAAATCAACGCAGTATAGACTTCAACTAAGCTAGCTCCTGCTCGTATTTTATCATAAGCATCCTCAGCCGTAAAAACACCACCGCATCCAATGATCGGCAGCGTCCCATTCGTCTGCTTATAAATTTGCCTAATAATTTCCGTTGATCGGTTCGTTAACGGTTTCCCACTTAATCCGCCTGCCTCAGTTGCATTAACATGCTGTAGTCCATCCCGATTTAATGTTGTGTTCGTGGCAATAACTCCAGTGATACCACTCTGTACAATGGTTTCAATCATATAACTCAATTCTTCCACGCTGACATCTGGCGCTATTTTTACCCATATTGGTTTATTACTGCCGCCATGTCGGTTGCGCTGTATACTCATCTCTTCTTTGACTGCTTCCAGTAATATACGCAGTTCTTCGCCATGTTGTAAACTACGCAGACCAGGAGTATTAGGTGAGCTGATATTCACTACAAAAAAATCGCCCTCTGCATATAAATGCCGAATACAGGCACGATAATCATCAACCGCATCTTCGTTGGCTGTGACTTTGTTTTTGCCAATATTAACAGCAACCGGTATTATATAGGGTTTGGCCTTTTTCAAATTGACTGCCATTTGATCTGCGCCAACATTATTAAAGCCCATTCGATTAATAATAGCCGTATCTATAGGTAAGCGGAATAAACGCGGCAAGGGATTACCTGGCTGCTCTTTAGGTGTAATTGTACCTACTTCCATAAAACCAAAACCAATTGAAGAAAATCCAGCAACAGCTACTGCATTCTTGTCTAAGCCTGCCGCCAAACCGATTGGATTGGGAAATTCAATCCCTCCGAGCTTAATGGTTAGCTTTTTCTGCTTGCTCATCCCATATAACATTCTCAGTAGACTTATACCGCCTGGGATTTTCTCAGCCAAAGAAAGGCCGTGTATAGTAAGATGATGTGCCTTCTCAGCACTTAAACCAAATAATAGGGGACGAAGCAGCTTTCTGTAAAACATTTGCAAACACTCATTTCTAATTTAAATATTCTCTTGAGTATTTTATATGTTTCATCTCCAAAAGGGAAGTACAATTCACACATTTTGTCATTACAAGCAAAATATTTATCTAAATAGATTGTCCTAAAACGTTTACATTATGGTAATATAAAATAAATAGATATAGAGAGGTTGATATCCATGTTAAAAAAGAAGCCCATGCAACGCAAAAAGCAAGAAGAAATCAACAAAAAAGCGTTAATATGGATCGGTGCCTCTGCTGGTGCAATTATTATCATTATGGCAGTACTTCTAATTGTTTACACTTAATTCAACCATTTATAAATCCGACCTGGATTCGTTTCCTCTTCTGTATGAGGGGAATGAAACCGGGTTTTTTCCGTTGTTGGCTCTAGTGGCAGCTTTACCTTACCGATAGTTACCTTCGTCCCAAGCGGGGCCATATCGAATAACTCTTCAATATCTTCCTTCAGCATCCGGATACAGCCCAGTGACTCGTCCAATCCTATACTGGATGGCTTATTCGTACCATGGATCGCGTAAAGGGTGTCAGAAAGCGTCATCCCACGACTGCCAAAATCTCCATTGTCATGCCCATTTGGACTGCGAACTTTCTCCGTAATCGTAAAGCTGCCTTGCGGTGTTTTCTCGCCGCCTAGACCAATTGAATATTTACGAACAATAACCTTTCCGCTGACTAATGCCAATTGATGCGTTTGAGGATCAACTACAATTTCCAATGGGTCATCTAGCGGTGGTACAATTTCATAATTTGCAGTCGCATTCTGAGCAGCAGCTGGTTTTGCAGTCGCTTTAGGTATTGTAGAAGGTTTAGAATCATCTGTTGGCAGCTTCACTTCATCTTCTGGCTGATTAGTAGCCATTGGTAGTGGAGTCGGATTGATGTCCACTATAGGATTGTTTTTCATTATAACTTTATGAGAATCAGCAACTGTGTAATAAGGATATGCTTTTCTCATGACTTCACTTAATCCTGGGATAATATTCTTTGGGTAATCATTAGTCATTGAATCTGCTTTTGCTGGCAATTTCCCATTTGCTTTTTCATAAGCAGCCATCGTTGATCTTAGTACACTTAGTTGTTCTTGCTGTTGCTTCCAGCTTTTCACCGTCCGTAGTGCAGCAGCTCCACCAACTGCCGTACATTCACACACGGCGCTATCATGATAGCTAACGATTAGTTTACCTGAATTTGCGTCTCTTTCAGCGGAAAGCAGTGGGGCTGGTGTTTTTTGCCACATTACCCATTGTCCATCCGCACTTTTAGGAGCTTTTACTATAATAGATAGTTTTTTTTCTTTACCATTAGGTGTAATCATCGTATTTAAAGCTTTTTGAATGTCATTGGAAATACTGCCATCCTCGATATAGAAAACATTTAAACCGCTCTCCAAATCAGCTTCAGCTACAGCTATGTCTTCCAAATCCTCGCTCGCTTCTTCAAGTGCATCTGCAGGCAAATAGGTTAAAGCGAATATGACTAATGAAGCCACAATGACAGCTCGATAAGCGATCTTAATTCTTTGCTTCAACCTGTTCATCTTATGTACTATTTTCTGTTCTGGAATTGAATTGGGATCCAATGCTTTTTCAGAAGCATCTAACTGTATCGGGTTTGTCATCTCAAAAGCGCTATATACATCACCAGCTTGAGCAAAACAATACTTGGCTTTGCCTTCTTTGCCCTGTGATTCATATTGTTTTCCAAGTAAATACCAGCCCATTTTATTCTCTGGATGGACCTTTACAAAATTCTTCAGATATAACGGATCCTCTTGTTCCAAGCCTTCCAATTCGCACACCCCCCACTTCTTCATTTTATATATCGGAAAAAAGCAGCGGTTTTTGAAGAAAACCAATATAAAAATCGCCTCTCCATTATTTCTGGAAAGGCGATCCTTAGATAAACATTGGCAAATCCATAAAATTAGTTACGTAAAATGGCTGTGTGGTTCTTCTGATTCCATTCCACATTTAGACCAACTTGTTCTGCAAAAAAGCGAACTGGAATTAATGTACGATTATCTTTTGCAATTATATAAGGTGCAACATCGATTGTTGTAATTACGTCAGCTTTATCTTTTTCAATCGTAGTTACTGTCTTAGCTCCAATAGCCATCTTGATAGTTACTGTGCCTTTAGTCATTTCTATGATTTGCCCTTCAGCCGTATATTTCACTTCATAACCTAATGCTTCAGCAATCGCACGGAATGGAACCATCGTACGTGATGCTTTAATCTCAGCTTTGGAATCAAATACTACGGATTTGCCATTATAAACGACTTTGATTGAATCATCCTTAGCTAAGTCAGCTGGCAATTGATAAGGTGTAATCGAGCGAATTTTATTGTTGAAGGAATCCGTGACAAGAATAGTGCCATCTGCTGCTACTGCAACATCTGTAGGAACGCTAAATTGTGTGGAACGCTCAACACCATTAGCTTCACCAGCGAATTGATCTGCATCCCCCGCAATTGTTGATACTTTACCGTTGTATAAGTAACGTATGGAATGGTTTAAGCTATCTGCAATTAGTAATCCACCTTCATCTGTAACTGTGATACCAAGAGGACTATCAAACATCGCCTTAGCTGCATCTCCATCCGCATAGTCTCCAACTACATTGATTTTAGCAGTTTCATATGACCCACTACCTGCAACTGTTGTCACTTGGCCAGATGCCAAATCAATGTAACGAATTTTTTGGTTGCCTGTATCACTTACATATAAATTGCCTTTAGCATCAATCGCAATCCCAGAAGGTTCATTAAACTTAGCTTGAGTAAGCGCCCCATCCAAGTAATCCCCAGCAGCAATTGTTTGACCTGAAGCTATTAGTACTTTACGGTCCGATGCTGCATTTAACGTAGTTACAGTTCCATCTGCTGTAATTTTACGAATGGCATTGTTCAAGGTATCTGCAACATAGACAGTACCATCTTTAGCAACTGCAAGATCAGTAGGATGATTGAATTTCGCTTCCTTGCCAACAGCATTAACATTTCCTTGAACACCATTACCAGCAAGAATTGTTACAGTTCCAGTCGCATCAATCACACGAATCGCGTGATTATCTGTATCAGCTATATAAATCGATCCATTAACACCAAGTGCAATTCCATTGGGGTGATTAAAAAATGATAAGTCTGAAGTCCCATCCAATAAACCGCCAACCGGGAATCCTTGTGCATCCTTCTCTACCGATGCGCCAGCTAATGTCGTTACCTTGCCTGCCGCAATTTTACGAATCACTTGGCTGTTGGAATCAGAAACAATAATCGAACCGTCTGCAGCAACTAGGATCGATTGTGGGGAACGGAACAGAGAAGCAAGCGCTTCTCCATTCGTTGTCCCTGCATCCCCAGTACCTGCAACATTCAAACTACTAGACAATAACTGATTGGAATCCTTTGAGGAGAAAACACCATCTTTGGAAATGCTTGCTGATGCAATGCTTGTCCCGCCTACTAAAGCTGCAGTAAGCAGCGAACTTATAACAACACTTTTAATTCTTTTCATAGGTTTCTCCTTTATTGGTTAGATGTTCTGTTGGTAACTATTTCTTTTATTAATTTTATTACTGTTCAGTTAAAATCACGGGGTTGAAATAAGTAACTGGAATTGTTGCAGGTGTATCTATGATGTCTGTACCAAAGTTAAAGTTCTGAAATGTATAGCTTGTTCCATCAGTATTTACAACTTTAATATAAATCGTAAGTGGATACTGAGTTGTATTTTCTGTTGATGCAAATATTGAAAATGGAAGTTTAACCAGTTCATATGGACCAGTAATATTTGCATCTGGATCCATAGTAGGAAGAACTGCTGCAAAAATCACTTCTCTTGATACTGCATTATTAAATCTCTTTACGCTGCTTTCCCCAAAGAAGGCTGAGCTAATACCACTCTGAAGTGCAGTTAAATTGACATTTCCAGGAGAGACTACGTGCACCTCAACACCAGCAACCTGATTGGCAGCTATAAGATTATTAATAGTTAACACTAAATCAAAATTATTAGAGCCAAATTGATTTATTGTAGGAGTAACTGTTACTGCAGGTAACGGTAAATTAATCGTAAATAAGCCAGTTGCAGTACCAGATTTGAGCATGCCTGGCTTGACGGCAATTGCTTTTATCGTTGTGGTAACTGAAACATTAATTGGAATAGTGTATGCATGTGTTATTGAATCTGTAGAGACAACGCCAGATCCATTGATCACAGGCTCACTGCCATCTGTTGTGTAATAAATTGTTGCATCTTGTGTAGCAGAAAATAATTCAATTGTTTTTGTAGTTGTAAAGGTGCCTTCTCCAGGTAAGAAGGTTGGTTTTTCTGCAGTCTGTAATACTGATAATGTATAAGCTACTGTGATTTCAGACGAATCAGCTAGATTTGCTTTAAAAGCAATAGCTCTAATTGTTGTATCTGAAGTAATTTGTATCGGGCTGCTGCTGTTAAAAATAGTAGATGTTGAAGTAGGTTTGGTATTGTTAGTTGTATATCGAATAACTGCACCTGCAGTTACCGTCGTGATAGTAACAGGAGTACCGGATGAAACTGCACCGGATCCATGATCGAATGATGGAGCAGCCACAGCAATTGTATAATCTCTGCTAGCTACTGCAGAATCATTGTAACCCGGTTTAGTAGCTATAACTTTTAGTGTGCTAATCTTATCGATAGTTACAAAAGCACCTGGTGTAGACGAAGTAGTAGGTGTTGTCTTATCCGTTGTGTAATAGTAGGTAACACCTTCAGTTGCTGATGTAAAATGAACGGATTGTGGAGAAGTATATGTTCCTGCTGGTATGTCAAAGCTAGGTGTAGCCACCGTTTGTCTGGTTGTTGGAGCTGGTGATGAACTAGGTGATGGTACTGGTATCGGTGATGGTGTCGGTGTCGGTTTATTCAAACCTAAATCTTCTTTTTCCTTAGCAATTCTAGCTTTTTCAGCATCAAGCTTCTTCAAAGCTTCTGCTAGCTTTAATTTAGCGGCATCTTCAGCTGCTTTTTTCACTTCATCGGCTGCTTTCTTGGCAGCTTCAAGCTTCTTTAACTCTTCATCCTTTTTCTTCTGAAGCTCCGGATCTACTCCTGCGGTTTTATCCATAGGCAAGACTTTATCTAAGTCCAATTTTTTAGTCGGATCCGTAATATCCTTATTTAATTCTTCAATAATTTTATCAATTTTCTCTTTGTCTACTTTTTTCTCTTCTATCGCTGTTTTAGCAACATTACCGATAAGATTGTCAAGGTTCTTAGCAACCTTGTCCAATTCGCTTTGATCTTTAGTATCTAATGATGAACCCGCTCCATCTCTAGCAATACCTGTAGGATCTCCATTGGCAATCTTTTCTTTTTGCGCGGCAATAAACTCAGCATTTTCTCGATCAATATCAGCTTTATCTTTAATAATCGCTTCGATAATTTCAGAAGGAGTTTCCGAAACAAGTTTTTCCGGATCAATAATAGCTACCTTGTCTTCCAAATCAGTAACTTCATCGCGAGAATCTAATGAAAGCTGCTGAGAAGGAGCTATCAGAATTTCTTTACCTTCATCCTCTGTAGCATCTTCACTATTAGTCTTTGCAGAAACAGTACCTGCGGCAACAGCCACGTAGGTTTCACCCGTTTCACTGTCCACGTTTGTCAGAACCTTAGTTCCACGAACCGCCATGACAGCTGTTGGTGTTTCTACCTCAAAGTCGTCTCCGCCGGAAAGCTTCTTAACATTCGACCAAACGGAACCTGAAAGTACTTTAATTTTTGATTTCTTGCCTTTGCCTTTATCCGTTAATGTAGTAAGGGAAACAACCGCATTAGAACCGATGGTAACCTCATCCTCATGATCTTTAATTTTAAATGTAACAGAAGAATTAGCATCTGTAGTTATGTAATCGCCTTGAGCTAGCCCCATATCAATGTAAGCATCATATTCACGTGAACCTCCTGAGCTTTTAACTGTAGCTGAACCTGTTAAATCAGAAATTATGGCAATACGTGAAGATTTCCCTAGTGCTGGTGTAGCGATTCCTGTCGAAATAAGAGTTAACAAGAATGTTGCAATGACAATTGCTGATAAATTTCGATTGAATTTCATAATTTTTCCCCTTCCTGCCTTCATTAATTTATTTATTTTTTTGATAAATTTAGCCTATTGTAATAGATTAATAGATAATAGACCTATATTTCAATAGTACTTTTGACGCTATTGTGTTATTTAGTAATACTTTCCTTCTATTCTAGATTGAAACAGACAAAAGCACAATGAAAAATTTGTCGGAATAAGTAAGATACTTCCTCTCTTTATAGCAAATTAAATAGCACAACTGTTGATTATAGAGGAATATTGTCGAATGTTCTGTAATTTGCATTACATTTTCGCTAATCTTTCTGCTTTACGACATATTATTACTTTTTTTATCAATTTAGTGTTGTGAAGCTTCAACGTTTGTATTATTGTTTTTATAGATTAATAAATTTCATAAAAAATGGGAGAAATGCATGCGATGAAAAGAAAACTTTGGACAACCGCTTTAATAGGTAATATCCCTGTTCTTTTGCTCTGTTTTCTACTAATAGGGCCTCTATTGGTTTTAAGCAACTCTTTGTACGATTTCGATATGAAAAGCACCATGACAAATGAATACCATCATGATGTTGTGGTTGTAGCCATTGACGATGAATCACTTAAAGAGCTTGGAGCATTTCCTTGGGATCGCAAATCTTACATACCTGTAATTGAACATCTAGAAAAAGCCGGAGCCGCATCAATAGGCTTCGATATTCAATTTTATGAAAAAAGCAATCCAGAAAGCGATAAAGCATTTGCTGATGCCTTAGCCAAGTATGATAATATTATTCTCCCTGCTCAGGCTGATTTCACGGGTAAGTTTAACGATATTGATAATTCCAATGTTACAATCAAGCATCCAAATGAGCCCATAACTTCTAAAAGTGTCATAATGCCTTTTCCTGAGTTTGGAGCTGTTACGCAGGTAGGACATGTCAATGCAAACGTGGATAAAGATAATGTTATTCGCAAAACATTCCTGAGAATTAATACACCCGAAGGAATGATTGATTCCTTAGCAATTCAATCTGCTCGTAATATTGGGATTGATGTTGATACCAACTATCTAAACAATTACAAAAATGCGGAAATGCAGATTAAATATGATCTTAATTCCGACGACATTCAGGTAATCCCATTTCACAAAATAATGAACGATACAGAAGGCAAATATAAGCTTAGAAACACTGCCGTACTAATAGGCTTTACTGCAACTGGAGTAAGTAACGATGATGGTAGAACTCCTATAGAAAGTAAAACTAAGCTGGTATATGTCCACGCCAACATTATTAACCAATTAATAAATGATACCCATATCACACCTGAGAAACAGAAAATAACCTTTTTTCTTATCTTAGTCCTGTTCCTTGGAGCAGCCTATTTATCCTGGAAGTTCAAACCTACAACCAGCTTTATTATTGTTTTTGTACTGATAATTGCCATGTTGGTTGGTCAATATTACTTGTTCTCCTACTCCGCTACGAATGGAATCTTTGTGAATACTGTTTCACCTATTGCCGCCTTATTGTTAAGCTTTCTTGTAAATATATCGATAAAAACTTATTTCGAAACCAAACAAAAGAATTACATTACCAAACAATTTGGACGTTATATCTCACCAGATCTCGTTAAAGAAATTGCTAAGAGTGACCAAGAAATTAAGCTTGGTGGAATTAGTAAAGAGCTATCGGTACTGTTCCTCGACGTTCGTGGATTCACACCACTTTCAGAGAAGCTACAGCCAGAAGAGGTTGTTGGATTCCTTAACATGATGTTCAACTTAATTACCGAAAAAGCGTTGGAGAATCATGGTACGATTGATAAGTTTATTGGAGATGCAGCGATGATCTTGTACAATGCACCTCTAGATGTTAAACACCATGAGTACTTTGCCGTAAAATCCGCTTATGATATGCAAAAAGGGATGATTCAGGTTAGAGCGGATGTTTTGGAGAAATACGGAGTTACGATAAGTGTTGGTATTGGTATTAACACCGGCGAAGTGGTTGTAGGTAATATTGGATCTTATCTGCGAATTGACTACACAGCTATCGGTGATAACGTAAATACAGCTGCGCGTATTGAATCGAACACTCAGCCTAACCAAGTGCTTGTTTCCGAAGCAACCTATGAAAGAACCAAAGAATATTTTGAATACAATTGTATCGGTGAAAAAATGATGAAAGGTAAATCATTGCCTGTTAAGTTATATGAGGTAATCGAGCATCTTAAGACACCTGTATAATTCTACTTAATATTACTCAGACTGTCCTCTGCGGGCAGTCTTTTTTACTTGTTTAAAATTCAAAAAGGCTAATCTCCATCCGCAGTTTAAACTACGTAATGAGATCAGCCTTTTGTTTCAAACGGTAATAGAATTAACCTGCTTTGTTGAATGCAGCGTCTGCTACTTTAATAGAATCCGTAGGGCAGCCATCTTGTGCATCCTGAAGGTCGTCCAAAAGATTGTCAGGAATTACTGTAACCCCTTTATTGCCATCACCATCAAAAATAACTTCAGCTAAGCCTTCATCGTCATAATCATAAATGTCCGGAGCAGTCGCGCCGCATGCACCACAAGCGATACATGTATCTTTTTCAACCCAAGTGTATTTTGCCATTGTTCTTACTCCTCCTCATTATTTAGTATCTATCATGTAAACTATAATACAAAATGATGGAAAGTTCAAATACTTAATCCCAAGATTTCTGCAATAATTTATGACTCTTCATCAAAATTACTTATTTTGAGATGATCCATTTGTAATGAGGTACCTCGTACCTTGTGATTACGAATTAAAGCGGATGGATCGTTACTGATCATACCTGCTGTAAGCAAGGCGCTTTCCCCATATTTATCTCGAATGCGATCCATGGCTAGGTTTAATTGCTCTCTCTTAGGCTGCTTCTCAAAATCAAACAAATCCAACTGCATCGCAGATTTATCTTTATCCTGGAGACTTTGCAGTGTGATTCCCAATAATCGCACAGCTTTTCCAGACTTCCAATGCAAATGAAATAAACGGCATGCCTCATGGTAAATATCATCTGCATTCTCTGTCGGAGCTGCTGGAGTGAAAGAACGTGTAATGGTCTTCATTTCCGGATCCCGGATAGTAATCTGAATAGTGCCAGCCGTTAAATGCTGTCTTCGCAATCTTCTCGCAACCTGATCTGCCAAATTCAGAAAAACGCGATCAATAGCGGTTTTCTCTGTTAAATTTTGCGGCAATGTCGTCGTATGTCCGATCGACTTGCTTGCTTCATTCAGCGGATTAACCGGGGAATGGTCAATCCCATTAGCAGCCTGCTTCAGCCAGCTGCCAATCACACCAAAATGTTTGATCAAAAAGGATTCCTCAGCAGCAGCCAGCTGTCCGATAGTTTGAATATTCAGAACACTCAGCTTGTCTCCTGTTTGTCGGCCGATCCCGAATAAATAGGCACATGGTTTGTCCCATAGCAGCCGCGGAACATCTCTTCTTCGTAAAATAGAAATCCCGTTTGGTTTTTTCATATCAGAAGCCATTTTGGCTAGTAGTTTATTAGGTGCAATTCCAATTGAACATGGCAAATCAAGCTCTACACGAATTCTCGTTTGCAGAGCTTGAGCAATTTCTAATGGGGAGCCAAAAAGCTTTGAACCGGTAATATCTAAATAACATTCGTCAATAGACATAGCCTCTATTAAAGGTGAATAACTATAAGCAATTTGCATAAAGGCTTTGGAGAACAAGCGATACTGCTCAAAATCAGGTTGAATGATGATAAGCTCTGGACAGACTTTAAAAGCCTCTCGCACCTGCATACCCGTCTTAACCCCTTGGGAACGAGCTACATAGGAGGAAGTCACTACGATCCCTTTACGCAGCTCTACGCTCCCTGCAACAGCTATTGGCTTGCCTCGATACTTATCAGGCTCGACTGCTTCATGTACCGAACAGTAAAATGCATTCATATCTGTGTGCAGAATGACTCTACCATCCTTGGGATAGAACTCAGCGCTTGGCTTCATATTCTGCACGAACAGTAGTGTAAATGCCGCCGCGCACATTGAATTTGCCCGTAACATGCAGCTTACGCGGTTGAATAAACTTAACGATATCATTTAGAATCATATTCGTAACATCTTCATGAAAATGACCTTCGTCACGAAAGCTCCAAATATATAGCTTCAAGGACTTTAACTCAACAATATAAGGGCCTGGAATATATTTAATTATAATTGTCGCGAAGTCGGGTTGACCTGTTACTGGGCATAAAGCTGTAAATTCAGGACATTCGATTTCCACTTCATAATCGCGATCCTCATGGGGATTCGGGACAGGCAATAAGGTTCTTTCAGGTTTAGTAGACATTAAATGAGCACCTCCGTAAAATAGTAAAGCAATTACAGCATACAATTCCGCCCTTGGCTGGTCAAGTTTCTGAACATATAATCATAATTTCCCTTACGAAAAGCGTGTTCTTGATGAGAAATTATGCTATAATATTTTATCGCATGAGCTAAAATTGGTATAGCCTTAGGAGGATTCGTTCGCTATGAATGCAAATATTAAAATTTTCGATACAACATTAAGAGACGGCACGCAAGGTGAAGGTGTCAGCCTATCCGTTGAAGATAAAATAAAAATAGCTTTAAAGCTTGATGCTCTTGGCGTCCATTACATAGAAGGTGGTAACCCTGGCAGCAATAGCAAGGATATAGAGTTTTTTGAGCGGGCCAAACACATTAAGCTAAACAACGCTAAATTCGTCGCATTCGGGAGTACACGTCGTAAAGATACAGATGTGGAAACAGATGCTGGCTTAAAGCGTATTATTGATTGCGGGATGCCTGTGGCCACTTTAGTTGGTAAAGCTTGGGACTTCCATGTTCATACTGCATTACAGACTTCATTAGAAGAAAATTTAGCAATGATCTATGATTCTTTTAAATTTCTTAAGTCTAAAGGTTTAGAAACGATATATGATGCGGAGCATTTCTTTGATGGGTATAAGAATAATCCTGAATATGCCCTAGCCTGTCTCAAAAAAGCAGAGGATGCTGGAGCTGACTGGATCGTATTGTGCGATACCAATGGCGGTACCTTGCCAGGTGAAATATATGATATTGTCAGCCACGTTTGCAGCATAATGACTACACCTATCGGAATTCATACACATAACGATTGCGAGCTTGCTGTTGCCAACAGCTTAACAGCTATCCAGGCAGGTGCTAGACAGGTACAAGGTACAATGAATGGTTATGGTGAACGTTGCGGAAATGCAAATTTGTGCTCGATCATCCCCAATCTTCAGTTAAAGCTTAACTATCCTTGCCTAACTGAACCTCAGCTGCAAAGCTTGACATCCGTTGCTCGGTTCGTTAGTGAAATTGCAAATGTGCATATGCCTGTGAACCAACCTTACGTGGGTGTTGCAGCGTTCGCGCATAAAGGCGGCATTCATGTTTCAGCTATAATGAAGGATTCTAGAACTTACGAGCATATCAAACCAGAATTAGTAGGAAATAAACAACGCGTATTGGTTTCTGAACTAGCCGGCCAAAGCAATTTAATGTTTAAAGCTCAGGAATTGAATATAAATCTCAATATGGAACAAGCCCAGACTAAAGAAATTATTGATAGAATAAAAGCTATGGAGCATCAAGGCTACCAATTTGAAGGTGCCGACGCTTCACTTGAACTCTTATTACGCCAAGCTTCAGGTGAAATTGAAGAAATGTTTACACTCGAATCTTTTAAAATCAGTGTCGAGAAAATCGCTAGCCAAGCGGTCGTTTCCGAAGCGATCATCAAAATCAAAGTGCACGGTGAAACGGTCTACACTGTAGCCGAAGGAAATGGCCCTGTAAATGCTTTGGACAACGCACTAAGAAAAGCTTTAATCGCTTACTATCCAAGTATTCAGAATATGCATTTATCCGATTACAAAGTACGGGTGATTGATGATAAGGTTGCTACGGCAGGGAAAGTTCGAGTTCTAATCGAATCAAGTGATTTCAACAATACATGGAGTACGGTTGGCGTATCCGAGAATATCTTTGAAGCAAGCTGGTTGGCACTGATCGATAGCATACGATATGCATTAATTGGCCAAACACAGATTAAACATGAGTCAGAGAAACAAAAAGAACGTTTCGGTTTAGTTAATCATTAAATCATATAGCTATCTATGTTTAAATTATAACGGCTTATTCTAGAGGATCTCTTCTAGAATAAGCCGTTTTTTTCACTCTTTAATCAATTTTTTGATTTTCCGTTCAAGCTCTGATGGTGATAAAATATGAATCACATCCACTACAACCCCATTACGATCAACCAAAAAGCTGGTGGGAATAAGGTTAAATCGGTATAGATCTGCAACTTTACCTTCCTTGTCCAACAGGATGGGGAAAGGTAATTTATACTGCTTCACAAATTTCTTCATATCATCTAAATTGTCTTTATCCGTAGTGTTGATACCGTATAAATTGAAATCATCCTTATATTTATCATACATATTCTTCAAATCTGGTGCTTCTAATTCACACGGACCACACCAGGATGCCCAAAAATTCAGCATATAAGGTTTATCCTGTTTACCCCCAACCTGATAAGACTTTCCATCCAATCCCGTTAATTGAAAGGTTGGAGCGAGAAACCCAGGCTTAGGAGCTGTATCCACAACTTCATTATCATCCTTTTTCAAGACATCTTTTCCTCGTGCAGACACATTCTGAAATACGGCAATGCCGATTAGAATCAGTAAGACAACGAAAACAGCTAAATTTTTAGAAAGCTTATTATTCATATTTGATCAACCATTTAGAATCACTTCTCCAATTTCGAATTAATCGACCTTCGTATGTTTGTTTTACCATGTGGGAACATTAATTGCAAACCGATCTGCAGGAGGCGTAATTCCCTTGGCAAAAGCAAAAACAAAATCTTGGCTTAATGTTACATTCGAAAGCTCCATAGACCAAGAGGAGACACAAAGCCCTTCAAAAAAA
Organism: Paenibacillus psychroresistens; assembly: GCF_009728935.1. Lineage (GTDB taxonomy): Bacteria > Bacillota > Bacilli > Paenibacillales > NBRC-103111 > Paenibacillus_AC > Paenibacillus_AC psychroresistens. The sequence continues at coordinate 4,899,817 of NZ_CP034235.1, forward strand.
ACTAAGTCCAAAGGAATCATTGGTCAATTTATCGCTTTAGCGACCATCCCTATGGTTCTAGTATTAGGCAACTCTATGCTCATTCCAATCCTGCCTCAAATGGTCACAGAGCTTGGCATTACTAAAGCACAAAGCAGCTTTATCATCACGTTATTCTCCTTAACGGCTGCCATTGTCATTCCTATTGCCGGCTTTCTATCTGACCGTTTCTCACGCAAAGCTGTCATAATACCTTCATTAATCATTTATGGGCTAGCAGGCGTTTTAGCAGGCTTTGGGGCTGTTTGGAACTCTTATACCATCATTATCATTGCACGGGCCATACAAGGCATTGGAGCGGCTGGTACAGGCCCAATATCATTAGCCCTCGTAGGAGACATGTACCAAGGCGCGACACAAAGTAAGGCATTAGGATTAATTGAAGCCTCGAATGGTGCTGGTAAAGTAATTAGTCCGATAATAGGGGCTTTATTTGCATTAATTATCTGGTATGCAGCATTTTTTGCTTTTCCGATATTTTGTCTACTTTCAATAATAGCCGTTGTATGGGTGATAAAAGAGCCTAAAAAAGCTACAAAGCCGAAAAAGCTTAAACCTTACATTTCGGACATCAAATCTATTATCAAAGAAAAGGGAAAGTGGTTGCTCCCTGCGTTTCTCGCTGGTTCTCTGGCTTTATTTACTCTGTTTGGCGTGCTCTTTTATTTATCCAATATCCTCGAGGAGCCTCCCTATAGCTTAAAAGGAGTTATTAAAGGGCTAGTATTAGCGATCCCATTATTAGGAATGGTTATCACGTCCTACGTTACAGGAAGTAAAATCAAGAAAAATGGCGTTTTAATGCGGTGGTTAATGAACATTGGCTTAATTATTATGACCGTGTCGCTTGGATTAACTTTATTTTTTTTCAAGAATGTGTATATCTTCATTGGACTTTTGACACTAAGCAGTATTGGTACAGGGCTTCTGCTGCCTTGTCTGAATACAATGATTACAGGAACTGTAGAAAAGAGCGAGCGAGGCATGATTACATCTTTATATAGCAGCCTTCGCTTTCTAGGTGTAGCTTTAGGCCCCCCCTTGTTTGGTTGGATGATGGAAAAGTCTGATAAAATTATATTCATTACCGTTTCTTCTTTAGCCTTGGGTACTTTAGTAATGGTATTCTTCTTGATTAAACCTGAAGCCGAGGTACAATAAAGCTTACTTCAAAATAACCTAATTTATGTGTATACTTGATGTTTATTGGGCTATTAAGAGGTGTGGACAATGATAAAAATAACTTTTCAATTATATAATGAACTTATTGATTACTGTAGATTCCAGCTGCCAAACGAAGCTTGTGGTGTCTTTTTAGGAACTAATGATCCAGATTCACTTACAATAAAATCGTTTAGGGGTATTACGAATATCGCGAATTCAGCTAATAACCAGTTTGAATTTAATCGCGAGGAATTGCTTAAGCTAATTTACAGCAAGCATGGTTATCCCTGGATTGGTATTTTTCATTCTCATCCCCTTACTGATGCATACCCTTCTAATGCTGACTTACAAAGCCCTTGGACATTGCCTATCTATGCCATCCTCTCCTTGACTCAACCCAATCAACCGATCATGAAATCCTTCGAATTTAGCTCAAATCAACAAAAAAAGCCCCACTCCATCAAGGAGCAGACTATTGAGATTATTATGGGTTCACCCTAAGCCATGTGACTTAAATGAGCATATAGATCGCCCAAATTATTGACTTCTCTGTTTTCCATTTCCTTCATAAACTTACACCAAAGATTGGCTGTCATTAAAGAATCCCCCAACGCATGATGTCGCTGAGCTGGATCTATCGAAATCTCGTAATGATCCAATAACGAATCCAGTCCAAAATCCCTACGTTTAGGATGCAGCCATTTGGCAATCATCATCGTATCCAAGACCCGGTGAGTGAGATTCGTTTTTGAGGTTTTCCATAAAGCCGAGTTCAAAAACTGCTTATCATGCCCTGTTCCATGCGCAATCAATATTCGCTTCTGGACAAATTCTAAAAATCTGCGTAAGGCTTGGATTAATTCCGGTGCTTCTGATCCCATCTTATTAGTTATCCCCGTAAGCTCCTCAACAACTGTAGGAATGTTGCGTTTGGGATTCACATTGCTATAGAAGGTCTCTTCTGACTTAACATCTCTGCCTTCCACAACCACAGCGCCAATTGAGATAATTTCATCCCCATTATAAGGGGAGAATCCAGTAGTTTCCAGATCAAACACCACAGCATGCAGATCATTCAAAGTTACATCATATAATGAATTTTGGCGTTGCTCCTTCATGATAGATCGGATGAAGGCCATTTGCTGTGCATTCTGCGGATTAAACATCGAATTAATTGCAGGAGTAATGCCGCCCATTTTATAGAGCTGCCACATCCCGCTAGGGGGCTTAGGTTCCTTCATCCGCTACCATCTCCTTTATTATTATTGATCCAGCTCATGCTGTACCTTTTTCTGGACAAACTTCTGTAAATCAATTCCTGTATATAAAGAATATTTTAACGCCTTCTTTGTTTGTTTTGATAATTGGCTAGTTAATAATTTCCCCCTTGAGGAGAATAAACCATCTTCTAGCTGGAAAGGTGTCTTGGAGCGTAATTCAAGATTCAGCGCCATAGCTTTTTTCCATTCGTTTGCTTGTGCATTTGTGATTGCTTTACATTCCAGAAGCCTATCTATACGTTCTAAAGTCGATGTTTCTCGAACATCTTCTTGAATAGCCAATAATCGAATTCCATTTACGATGGGAATATAGGAGCCATATTTAATATCCACTCCACCAGCATCTTCACCATACCGCTCCGTTAGCAGCTGCCCAAAAATACCCAATGAAGTTTTACGGTGCAACGTATTCTGAAGCAAGTTTTCTAGAATGGAACGATGCGAACTTATAAATTCAGCTACGAATTCTTTTAACTTATCTACTATTGATACATCGCCATAAACGGCTCGCATATCCTCGATTATTAATAGATATCGGATATTCTCCCAATTGGGTTCTTCCAACCAATCTTGTACATTTTTTTTCCAATCTGTTAAAGATTTGCGCCAGCTTTCGTTGCTCGATATCACATCACCCTCACAAGGAGGATATCCTAGCACCATTAAACCGCTAATAATACAATCAGCCAAAGCTTTAAAATAACCAGCTACTTCTTCCTCATCTTCTACTTCAGTTGACTCATAGATCAAACCATTGTCCTGATCACTCCAAAGCGTTTGTTCTTTTCTACCGCCACTTCCAAATAGTAAAAAGGCATAAGGTACTGGAGCTGCTCCAAACCCTTTATCTATAAGCAATTGTTCTGAAATCACAATACATCGTTGTATCAACCAATCATGAATGTCATTTAATTGCTGGTTCCATTCAATTGGGGTGCTCAAAAGGGGATGCACCTGTATAATCTCATGCACCTGATCCCGGAGTACTCTTAAACTACTAAAATCTTTAGCGTTTAAGATGAGCTCACGGCTTGTTTCAAGTGAGAGTTTATACATGATGCAATCCCCTTTCACCAACCCAACAAACTAATAGTTTTATTTAAATAGCTGAATTATTTGCTTTTTTCATTTGCTCAGGATACCCGTAAGTACCATGCTCACTTAAATCTAGCCCAATAATTTCTTCTTCTTCTGTTACCCGAAGACCCATAGTTACTCTGATTATACCAAGAATAATAAAGCTTAGTACAGCAACAAATGCGAATGCTCCGAAAACTCCCTTAGCTTGAACAAACAATTGGTGCCATCCACCACCATAGAATAGACCCGCTTGACCGATAGCGACCTTAGCAGCCAATTCCTTAGTTGCGAACAAACCTGTTGAAAGTGTTCCCCAAATCCCAGCAATACCATGAACAGAGAAAGCGTAAATCGGATCATCCAAGCCCAATTTCTCAAACCACTGAGAAGTAAAGAATGTAAGAATACCTGATACAGCTCCGATAACAACTGCTGCCCAAGGTTCAACAAACGCACAAGCAGCTGTGATGGCAACAAGTGCTGCAAGCACACCATTTAGCATAGCTGGAATATCAGCTTTACCAAAGTAAATCCATGAAACAACTAATGCCGCTACTGCACCGGCAGCTGTTGCTAAATTCGTAGTTAAAGCGATGTATCCGAAGAAGCCTTCACCCATTACGCTAAGCGTGCTTCCTGCATTAAATCCAAACCAGCAAATCCAAAGGATAATAACCCCTAATACTGTTAACACTTGGTTATGTCCAGGGATCAAGTTAGCTGAACCGTCTTTATTGAACTTACCAATACGCGGTTTAAGTAAGATCGTTGCAACCAAGGCCGCTGTAGCACCTTGTAAATGAACAACTGTTGATCCGGCAAAATCCTGCATACCGATATCTGCCAACCAACCGCCGCCCCATACCCAGTGAGCAACAATAGGATAGATAAGAACGGTGAACAATAGACCGAATATGAAGTAAACGGATAGTTTTGCTCTTTCAGCAAATCCACCCCAAGCAATTGCAAGTGATACTCCAGCAAAAGCTGTCTGGAATAAGAATTTAAGACTTATACCAACATCAGAGAAAGCTAATGAACTAAACGACTTAGTTGCTTGCTCTACTGTCCCGTCTACGAAAAATCCAGTTGTACCGAAGAAATTATTTCCATCTCCAAAAGCGAATCCGAAACCAATTGCCCAAAAGGCTAAAGCACAAATCCCAAAAGTTAAAACTGTTTTACCAGCAACATGACCTGCATTCTTCATTCTTGTTGATCCTGCTTCTAATAATGCGAATCCTGCTTGCATAAAAATAACTAGGATTGCGGCTACCATAACCCAAAGCGAGTTAATCGCGCTTGTTAGCTCTGGAACGGTTGCATCAGCAGCGAATGCGAATGTGGGGAACAATAGGACCATAAAGATTGAAGCAAATAACATTTTCTTTAACACATGAACCACTCCCTTTTGATGTTAGTTTTCATAACATGTAATCTACTTCTTATTGTCATTATATACAGAGTGATTGATTTTGACAACAGGTTTTTTACTAAAATACGAAAATTAAACGGATTTCTAACATTATAATTCGGATTTGGATATAAATTAACATGAGATGTTATGTATTTACACTTAAAAAGCATTACCTTTGACTGTATGGTTTAAATTAAGTATCATTATTAGAGTGAAATGTCCCAAAGGAGTGATGGAATTATGGAAAAGCTATACCGCATTGGAGAATTAGCCAAAATATCGAATATAAGCCAACGCACGATTGATTATTACACAAAGCTTGGGCTAATTGATCCAGATAAACGATCAGACAAAAATTATCGCTATTATAGTGATGAAACCTTAGCTCGCCTTAAACGTATTGAGACCATGAAGAAAGAGAAATATAGCTTGGAGGAGATTAAAAGTACATTTGAGCAATGGGAGAAAGTAAGTCACGACGGAGAAGTCACCGACAAGCTTTCAGCACTTAATTTACATCTTCATCAATTAGAGAAGGAAGTTAAGGAACTTAGTCCATTGTTTGATCACCTGAAACCGAATCAAATGAAACAAGCCTTTAAGATCCTAACACCACAAAGCGCAGCTTGTATTGAAGCTCTACTTATTCTGCTTGGCAAAGGTCCGCTTCTATAGAAGCAAATGAATTTTATTAACAAAATTCTGAGGAGGAATATCAAATGTTATTTTACTTTCATTGGATGGATTATTTCATTTACGCGATGTTCGCCGTATCATTATGGGCATCCTTTCGTGTAAAAAGTACGTTCAACAAATGGGCCGAGGTCCCTAATCAAGCTGGAGTTACCGGATACGAAGCAGCACGGCGTATGCTCGACGCAAATGGTTTATATGATGTAGCCATTGAACCTATTGCTGGACGGCTTACAGATCATTATGACCCCACTACACGCATTATACGTTTATCAGAGCCAGTCTATTACGAGAAATCCATTTCAGCCGTTGCAGTTGCTTGTCATGAGGTTGGTCATGCTGTTCAGCATAAGGTTCATTACCCTATGTTAGTAGCTCGCCACAAGATATTTCCAGCCGTAAACTTCTCATCTGGATTAGCACCTCTATTGATTATTGGCGGTTTCATTTTTTCTCAATTTCATTTTCTGCTTACGTTAGGCATTATTTTATTCTCCGTTGCAGTTATCTTTCAATTAATTACTTTGCCTGTAGAGTTTAACGCAAGTACTCGAGCTCGCAGGGCAATGGGTCCACTAGGTTTTGTGCACAGCGATGAACAGGTTGGGGTTGGCAAGGTTTTAAACGCAGCCGCCATGACCTATGTAGCCGCAGCATTAATATCAGTACTAACGTTGATTAAATACATTCTAATGGCCCGTTCGAACGATTAATCCCCTAGATAATATTATAAAAGCTTCACCTAGCTGTTTCAGCTAAGTGAAGCTTTTATTTTTCCTTAAAATAGTCAATTAAGAAGGTTTGGAATCTTTCAGCTACAGGTGGAATCTTCTCACCCTTGCGACGAATCAATCCAATTGTCCTTGTTACTTTAGGTTCCTGTAACCGGACTTTAGCCGGCTGCAAGGGTCCTCGCTCTGTTATCGCCATCTCTGGCAATAAGCTAACTCCCAAGCCTGCAGCAACCAATCCCCTAATTGTATCTGTTTCATCTCCTTCAAAACCAAACTTAGGAACGAAACCTACTCTTTTACAAGCATCTAGAACAATCGCACGTAAAGAATAGTCTTCACTGAACATGACAAATGGTTCTTCTTTAAGCTGGGATAGATGCAAGGATACTTCGTTTGCCAGCTCATGTTGTGCCGGCAGGATTGCATAAAGCTCCTCTGTAAGTAGAATCTGTCCTGAAACTAAAGCATGATTCTCAGGGAATGGCGAGATGAAGCTCAAATCAATCTCACCATTGGTTAAATCACGAATTAAACTATTATATGTGCCTTGCTTTAAACGAAACTTAACCTCAGGGTTGATCTTACGATAGCAAGCAACAACTGTAGGCAGCAAATTGACACCCAAGCTATGCGGAAAACCAATGCGAATTTCACCTTTATTCGGATCAAGGAATTCATGGGCTTCTTGGACTACACGCTCTAGATCCGATAGAATACCTTCAATCTTATTAAGTAATAGCTTTCCTACAGGAGTCAGCTGTAAATTACGCCCCTTCTGAACGAAAAGCTGCAGGTTTAATTCTTCTTCGAGCAAATGAATTTGTCGGCTTACAGCAGATTGTGCCACATGCAGTTCTTCGGCTGCATGAGTGACATGCTGCTTTTTCGCAACACTAACAAAATAATGCAGTTGTCTTAGTTCCATTCTGATCCTTCTTTCCTAAATTGGACAATTGCCTTTTCTACATATTATAATAAGAAACGTCGGATTACCAAGTCTTCTCAAAAACAATTTATAGGAGGAATTATTTTATGGCACAAGAACGTACTGGTGTAGCAACAATAAAAGGAAACCCGCTTACGCTTATCGGACCTGAAATTAAAGTAGGCGATACAGCACCTGATTTCAAAGTAAACAAAGATTTAATGACTCAGGTTTCCTTGAAGGATTATGATGGAAAAGTGAAGCTAATTAGTGTAGTTCCATCCCTAGACACAGGAACGTGCGATGCACAAACACGTCGTTTCAATGTTGAAGCTGGCAAATTAGGCGACAAAGTAACTATCCTAACCATTAGTGTGGACTTGCCCTTTGCACAAGCTCGCTGGTGTGGTGCTGCTGGTGTAGATCAATTGACTACATTGTCTGACTATAAAGATAGAACATTTGGCGAAGCTTATGGCGTTTATATTAAAGAGCTTGGCTTATTGATGAGATCAATCTTCATTGTAGATGCCGACAACAAAGTTCAATATGTAGAATACTTAGGTGAAATGACGAATCCTCCGGATTTTGACAAAGCTCTTGAAGCTCTAGCTAAATTAATTTAAGCAAACCGCAAAAAAAGCGGGGAAGAAATTCTTCCTCGCTTTTTTATGTAATTCTGTAAGCTGCTAATTTTTTATCCAAAGTACGATAGATTTCAAGGATAGTACGGTAATTGGAGCCTAAATCCCCCAAGGATCCACGCGAAGCCGAATAAATATCAATGGCCGTTTTTAGTGGAGTTACTGAAAAAAGAGTTACGGTAATATCCTGTCTTCTGCCCGTAATCGTCTTTTTCTCCATTACGATTTCACCGACATTCTGCACCTCATGTAAGATTTTGTATCCGTTTAATTTTTTTAAAGTAGTAGTGACTTCTGTCCAAGCTTGATCTCTGGACATTTTGTAGTGTTTGGTTTTTAATGCTGGGTCTTTCGCCCTCTCACCAGTTTGATCAAAACTACGTAATAAGCCGATTAAGTTACGCTTAAGCAATGCGCCTTTCCCCCCTCAATAAAGTCAAGTGCGACAGGCCATCTTTGTCTAAGCATTCACACTAAATTTAATCTTACCATGGTTTCGTCCTAAGAAAAAGGGGTAATTGTAAAAGTAAGCCTAATCCGGCCTATTCTTTTACCTTATTTACAATTATATGCCAACCTTACAACCCAAATGCAGCATAAATCTATGAAAAGCCTCTAAACCGATAGGATCATTTTTATAAACACCGGCATCTGACAGTACAGCAAGAAATTTATTTCCTACTTCATTTCGTACTAAATCTTGTGCAGACTGATCGGAATGGCTAATCCCATATTCCTTAATCAACTCTTCGATCCAAGTTTTATGTTTATACAAGACATGCTGAGTATTTTCCAATATAACTGAATCGAAAATAAGCTCACCTGTAAGTATTTGCTCGATCTGCTGCATTTCATTCTGCAATCTACCTGGCAAAACCGCTAAACCCATCACTTCAATCAGTCCGATGTTTTCTTTTTTGATATGGTGTAAAGGCTCATGCGGATGAAATATGCCAAAAGGTTGCTCATCTGTAGTTCGATTATTCCGCAGCACTAAATCAAGCTCATACTCAGCAGCCCCATTCATGCGAGCAATAGGTGTTACCGTGTTATGAGGAGTTAATACTCCATCAACCTTAGATTCGGATTGAACCTCAGCTGCTGGATCACTGTACCCCTGCCACGCCTCGTAAATTCGTGTTGCCAATAGAATTAAATCCTGTGGATCTTTACTAGAAATCCGAATAACAGACATAGGCCATTTAACAATGCCCATTTTCACCTGAGGATATTCTGAGATGGAGAAGGATGCCAGCACCCCTGCTTTCTCCATCGGAAAGCTATGGCGACCACCTTGAAAGTGATCATGATTCAATATGGAACCGCCCACAATCGGCAAATCGGCATTAGAGCCAATAAAATAATGTGGAAATTGTCCAACGAAATCAAGTAAGCGCGTGAAAGTGTGTTGTGATATCTTCATTGGCGTATGCTGCTCGCAGAAAATAATACTATGTTCATTGTAATAAACGTAAGGCGAATACTGCAAAAACCAAGTTGATCCGTCTAATTGAAGCGGAATCACACGATGATTTTGACGAGCAGGATGGTTCAATCTGCCCGCATAACCGACATTTTCATAACATAGTAAGCATTTAGGATAGCTGCTTTGCGGTAAGCTGCGCTCAAGTGCAATTTCCTTAGGATCCTTCTCGGGCTTAGAAAGGTTTACTGTGATTTCCAAGCTGCCATATTCCGTCGCTGTTTGCCAATATAAATTCTTAGCAATTCGGTCCATCCGAATATAATTGGAATCTATTGAAAGCTGGTAATACAATTCCGTAGCTTTTTGAATGGATTCCTCTTCTACAGTCTGCCAGAATTTACGAATGACCTCAGACTGGCGCGGCATGAGTAAACCCATGATTTTGGCATCCAAAAGGTCCCTTAGTGTCGTATTATTGTCCTGAAGAATACCTTGCTCTACAGCATAGTCCAAAATGTGTGATAGAATATCCACTGCGCTTTTTTCGTTTGATTCTAATAACTCTTCGGAGTACGGTTCAGCTACACCCAGTAAATCCAACAAAGCATTCGTTGCTGACACAACATCCCAATGTTCAAGCAATTGCTGATTAAGTGCAAATTGGACAAGCTTTGCTATGTTTAATTTAATATCATTATCCGTGTTATTCGGTTCTTGGCTCATGCTTTTCCACGCCTCTATTCTACTGTTTTCCATACCCTTCTGGGTGCTTTTGATGCCAATTCCATGCTGTTTGAATAATTGCTTCTAAGCTGTCACGCGAAGGGTTCCAACCCAGCTGTTGTTTTATTTTATCCGAGGAAGCAATTAGAACTGCAGGATCTCCACTTCTTCTTGCTTGCACGATCGCTGGAATAGGATGACCTGTTACTTTACGGGCAACCTCGATCATTTCCTTAACAGAGAAGCCTTTACCGCTCCCCAGGTTATACACATTGCTTTCTCCGCCTTCACGCAGCATATCCAGCGCAAGAATATGCGCATCAGCTAAATCAGATACATGCAAATAATCACGAATGCAAGTACCATCAGGCGTTGGGTAATCTTCACCATAAATGGCAATATGCTCTCTTTGACCAAGCGGTACTTGGAGGATTAAAGGAACTAGATGAGTTTCAGGCGAATGATCCTCGCCAATTTGGCCATTCTCATGAGCGCCAGCAGCATTAAAATAACGCAAGGCAACAAACTTAACTCCATGTGCTACATCAAACCATTTCATCATTTTTTCCATTGCAAGCTTAGTTTCACCATATGTGTTTGTCGGATTTGTCGGATCACTTTCTAGGACAGGAACACTTTCTGGTTCTCCATAAGTAGCTGCTGTTGAAGAAAAAATAATTTTTTTCACACCGCTTGTTTTCATTTTCTCTAATAAACAAATCGCACCAAACACGTTATTGTGATAATATTTCCCAGGATTCTGCATGGATTCACCAACTAAGGAATTAGCTGCAAAATGGATAACTGCATCAATGTCGTTCTCTGCAAAAACTTTATCCAAAAGGTCTGTATCACGAATATCGCCTTTATAGAAGACACCGCCTAATACGGCTTCTTGGTGGCCTTGCTGCAAATTGTCTATCACAACCACACTTTCATTCCGCTCCAATAAAGCCGCTACTGTATGAGAACCAATATATCCTGCTCCACCTGTTACTAAAACTGCCATTATATGACCTCCTCTTTAACGCCATCCCCGATATCTGCTACGTAAAATTCTGCTTTAAAATCAGTTTGTGCTGCATAGGATGAACCAACTTGCTCAATAAATTCCGCCACATGATCCTCATGGACCAATGAAACTGTACAACCGCCAAAACCTGCACCCGTCATTCTAGATCCTAACACTCCTTGACATTGTAGCGCCGCTTCAACCATTACATCTAATTCTCTACAGGATACTTCATATAAATATTGTAGTGATTTGTGTGAAGCTGTCATCAATTCACCAAATGCATGAAGCTCATTGTTCTTCAATGCAGTAACTGATTTCAACACTCGATCATTTTCTTCAATAACATGCTGTGCTCTTTTTAGAACAACTTCATCTGTTATCAAATGTGCGTTTGCAGCTAGCTGCTCGGAGTTAATTTCACCTAAGAAATTTAATTGGGGAAATGCTGCTCTGAGAAATTGCACCGCTTGCTCACATTGTGCTCTTCGAGCATTATATTCAGAATCGACTAAACCTCTTCTTTTGTTTGTATTGCCAATAACAATTTTATATCCTTTGCTTTCGAAGGGGACATATTCATAATGAAGGTCATCACATTTTAAAAGGATTGCATGATCTTTTTTACCCATCGATACCGTAAATTGATCCATAATTCCACAATTAACCATCATAAACTGATTTTCTGACTCTTGTGCTACTAAAGCCAGCTGCACACGATCAATCGGATGACCCTCCATACTCATAAATCCGAAGGCAGTAACTAGCTGAAGTGAAGCAGATGAAGATAAACCGGCACCATTGGGTATTTCACCATAATAAAGCACGTCATAGCCGCCAAAAGTAAATCCTCGCTTCGCCAAATGTACAAGAATCGCTTTAGGATAATTAATCCAATCATCTTCTTTTACATTAGCTGCATGCTCTAAGGTTATTGTTTTATTAAGTGAGAAATTCTCAGATGCCATATGCAGCTGATTATCTGCTCTTTTGCGAAGCAATAAAGAAGTTCCAAACGTCAACGCTGCTGGAAACACGTAACCTCCATTATAATCTGTATGCTCGCCAATCAAATTGACTCTTCCCGGTGCGTTGAAATAACGTATAGCTTCCGTTGACTCGCCATGTAACTCGACAAATCTATTGGTTAATTGTTCTAGGTTTTTTGACATGGTTCACTCACCACTTCCTTTTCATTTAGAGTAACTTCATTTATGATAATTTAGTTTCGTTTACTTTCATTTTCATTATATTCCAAAGTTAGTGCTTTGACAATAGTTATTAAGGCTTAACATAAAATTAATTCAATTCCGAGCCCCCTGATTTTATCAGCAACATCGAGTGGCAGCAAATGATCAGATATCACCGTATGCACTACATTAATCGGAGCAATTTGTGAGAAGGTAACTTTGCCGAATTTACTGTGATCGGCTACAACAATGACTTTTTTAGCGATAGAGATCATCTGTCGATTCGTATTAGCTTCAGCTAAATTGGGGGTGGTTAATCCTTCGTTAAAGTCAAAGCCATCAATCCCTAGAAACAGCTTATCAACACGAATTCCACTTAATGCTTGATCAGCTAATGGCCCAACCATCGCATAAGATTTGTTTCGAAGCTTACCTCCAGTAAGAATGATATCAATACCAGACTCACTTCCGATATGAGTAACGATATTAGCAGCATTAGTTACTAATGTTAATTCTTTCTTACCAATAAGCATTCTCGCTAAGCGCATATTTGTTGTACCAGGTGTCAATAATACAGCATCTCCATCATTAACAAGCTTGGAAGCAGCCTCAGCAATCCGTTCTTTCTCGACGGCAAAAGCTTCTTCTTTTTCAGAAAATGATTTCTCTTGAGTAATCTCTAGTTTATTATTCTGCAAAGCCATGGCTCCACCATGGGTACGAATCAAAAGTGCTTCCTGATCCAATCTCTCTAAATCCCGACGAATGGTTACAGAGGAAACAGCTAAGCTCTCACTTAACTCCGCTACTGTTGCCTTTCCCAGCTTGTTGACCATGGCTACAATTCGTAAAAGCCTTTCTTCAGCAAACATGACTATCTGCTCCTCCCATTTTCTCTTATGTTTATTATTCTTCGTTTATGATCGTTTACCTGCATAAGCAGGAATTTTAAAATATAGTTCGAATATATATAATACAAACTTTGTAAATCAATTAAACAAAGTTTCAAGAAAAATTCGAGGTGACTGTTGTGGCATATTTTCTAGGGATTGATTTAGGTACTTCAGCCGTTAAATGTATTTTAGTTGATGAAGCTGGCCAAGTAAAAAGCAGTGCAAGTGCGGAATATCCTTTGTTGCAGCCTTTTCCAGGCTGGGCAGAACAGAATCCGGAGGATTGGTGGCATGGTTCTATTGCCTGTATTAAGGATCTGCTGCAAAAATCCGCTGTTTCTGGAAATGAAATTATAGGAGTAGGCTTGTCCGGACAAATGCATGGGTCTGTCTTTTTGGATGAGCATTTGAATGTGATACGTCCTGCTTTATTATGGTGCGATCAGCGTACTGCCAGTCAATGTGAATGGATTGAAGCAACCATAGGTGTTGAAAAGCTGGGCAAGCTCACAGGAAATAAAGCATTAACTGGATTTACCGCACCGAAAATTGTTTGGCTCAAAGACCAGGAGCCTGAGAATTATGCCAAGGTAGCTCATATCATGCTCCCTAAGGATTATGTACGGCTAAAATTAACAGGAACATTCGGGATGGATGTAGCTGATGCAAGTGGTACGCTTCTTCTTGATGTCGCAAACCGCCGTTGGTCTAATGAGGTTGTAAGTCAGCTTGGAATTCCAATGGAATGGTTACCGCCGTTATTTGAAAGCAATGACGTTGTAGGCGGTCTATTAGATGAAGCTAGCCAATTAACAGGACTTACTGTTGGCACTCCTGTTGTAGCAGGCGGAGGCGATCAAGCCTGTGGAGCTGTTGGTGTTGGCGTTGTTAAAAAAGGGATCGCCTCTGTAGCTCTTGGAACATCCGGTGTTGTGTTTGTACATGACGATAGCTATCAGGTAGATGATCAATTTAGACTTCATTCCTTCTGTCATGGCGTTCCCGATAAATGGCATCGCATGGGCGTGATGCTATCCGCAGGTGGTTCCTTACAATGGTGGAAAAACCATTTTGGATATGAAGAATTGGAGAAAGCTGCTGCTGAAGGCAGAGATGTATATGAATATTTGACTGAATTAGCAGCAACAGCTCCGCTTGGCAGTGAAGGCTTATTATTCCTTCCTTATTTAACAGGTGAAAGAACACCTTATCCAGATCCTAAAGCACGTGGAGGCTTCATCGGCTTGAATTTGCGTCATTCCAAAGCCCATCTCACTCGCGCTGTATTGGAAGGCATTACATTTGGTTTGCGTGACTCATTGGAATTAATGAAGCAATCTTCCGTTAGCATTAGTGAACTTAGAGTAAGTGGTGGTGGAGCTCGCAGCTTATTCTGGCGTCAAATGATTGCTGATATCTTCGGATATCCAGTCGTCACGGTTAACTCAACAGATGGTCCTGCCTATGGAGCTGCTGTGATGGCTGCGTCAGGTGTATTAAAGCAAGATATTGCTTCCTTATGTGAGAAATGGATTCAAGTTGAAGAACGTATTCTGCCAAATGAAGAAAACCAGCTTAAATATGAAGAATACTACAGTATCTACCGAAATTTATACCCGATTCTCAAGGATTCTTTTCACAAATTAAGCGATCTTGTCCAAGAATAAATCAGCAAAAAAAGGCTGAAGCCCAGTAGTTTAACTACTTAGGCTTAAGCCTTTTATTATATATCAGGATATTAGAAGGAGCCTAGTTTAGAGCCTTCCCAATCTGCCGTAAATTTAGCAATTCCTGCATCTGTTAATGGATGCTTAATCATGGCTTGAATAATTTTTAAAGGGCAAGTAGCTATATCAGACCCAGCTAAAGCAGATTCAATAACATGAGCAGAATGACGAATGCTTGCTGCGATGATTTCGGACTGAATCCCATGAATTTTAAAAATCTCACTGATTTCATGGATTAAATTCATTCCAACTTGATTAATATCATCCAAACGACCAATAAATGGTGATACATATGTTGCACCCGCTCTTGCAGCCAATAAAGCTTGAGTGGAGCTAAAGATTAAAGTAACATTAGTTTTGATGCCAAGTGCTGTCAATTGCTTAGTAGCTTTCAAGCCTTCTTCAGTCATCGGTAATTTAACAACAATACCAGGCCCAATAGCTGCAAGCTTCTTGCCTTGCTCGACCATTTCTTCTGATTTCAAGCTAATAACCTCTGCACTTACTGGCAAATCGCCAACGATCGCAATCAAATCCTTCAGCATTACAAAAAAGTCCTTGCCTTCTTTAGCTACTAATGAAGGATTAGTTGTAACTCCAGCAATAACCCCTAGATCAAACGCTTCTTGAATTTCTGCCAAATTAGCTGTATCAATAAAAATCTTCAATATAATTCCCTCCTTCTGGTTTGTGGGCTTCTATTGTAATTGAATTATTAAAAACGTTAAAACCCGCTTTGCCGTCCGATTTACGTGTTCCAAACCCGCCTTAGCAGGTGGGTGACCGCAGAAACGTTTTTGAGATCCCCTTTCGGGGGCATGTCAGCTGCGTTTCAATATGGGTCTCCCGGAAAACAGTCATTGGTTTAAAACAACTTAAAACCGTAACGAGCATCGCAGGATTCTCATTTATTATATGACTTTCTAATTTGAAAGTAAACTTTACACTATTTAATTTCGTTGCCTTTAGTTTCTTGTTCCAATAGTTCTTTTTCTGCATTCTGCTTCTCAAACTTAGTTTGAATTTTCTGCAAATTGCGATTAAATTGCCAAAAAGTTGAATAAGCAATTAAACTCCCAGTGAAGAACACATACATGAATCCTTTGCCAAATCTGTAACCAATAAAAATAATAAAGGCATTTACTACCAAGATCCCAATAGATTGAATCGGGTTACCTAAAGTAAGTAAAATACTGTTCTTAATAATTTGCCATATCTTCATATGGAAATGAGCTAGTATGGATAAAAAGTTGAAAAAAGCAGCAATTAAGAACACAAACAGGACAATGAATAAATAAACTAGAAAACCAAGTGAATTAATGGTATTGCCACTATAAAATTTCATATTGACCGTCAAAATAGCAGCAAGAATGACAAAGATAAAACCTCCTATCATAGCTTGCCTATAATTCTCTTTATAGCTGCGGAAAAAAGTTTTTAATAAAGGTACATCCTCATCGCCAGTTACCCATTTACGCGCAACGGAAAACATTGCTGACGAGGCTGGTATGATTGTAAAGGGCGCAATAATGGCTAGAAATATTAATCCCCAAATCAATGAATCCATTGAAGTATCCGTTGTCGCAGCAGGTGTTAGCAAAACTACAATGGCAATAAAGACGAAAGGGATCGAGCAAGCAATCCACAATAAATTAATGACCGCTAACCGCATTATCCATTCCGTTATTTTATAAAGTCCACCCATCATCCCTTTAAATTCCAAAACCATATCCCCCTTAGAGTTTTCGCCAGAAAACTGGCATCGTAAGCATGTACTGAGTTTTCGCCAGAAAACTGGCATCGTAAGCGTTTACTGAGTTTTACCAGAAAACTGACTTAATAAGCATACGCAGAGTTTTCTGCTTGTCTTATTATATAGGAAATTAAATTAAAAAAACAGTTTTGTTCAAACAAAAGGCGAGGTTCATTAAGAACATCGCCTTCCTTATTAAATCAAGCTCATTTATTTACAAAATCTTCTTTACTGCGCGGGGATTTATTGGCATCCCGGTTAGTACCTTTATAATCTCTATTGCCTGGTCTGCTATCGCGACCTTCCCAGCCGCCGCCTTCTTTACGTGGCGGGCGTGAGCTTGAACCTCCAGTGCTTGAACCACCTGATCCTGAGCTGCGATCATAACGTCTTCCACCTGAAGATCCACCTGATGAGCTGCCTGAGGAATAAGGAGCACTTGGGCGTCTACCTGATGAACGAATATCGCCATGACGCTTTTTAGCGCGTAACGGATCTTCCGGAGTTAACTCCACTGAAACTTCCTTGCTGTCACCTGTTAATAATTGTAAAGCACATGACAATAAATTTACAGAGTCATATTGCTCTAACAATTGGATAGCAAGCCCTCTGAATTCATGGCCTTTTTCATTCTGTACAGCGTCAAGAATTCTTTCAGCTGTTGCTTTTTGTTTGCCTTCAATGGCTTCAGCCATGCTTGGCAAAGGTTTTTTATCAATTTTATGCTTAGTAACTTTCTCGATAAAATGCAAATGATCAATTTCACGAGGTGTTACAAATGTTAAGGCTTTACCTTCTTTACCAGCGCGTCCTGTACGACCAATTCTGTGTACATAGCTTTCTGGATCTTGCGGCATATCAAAGTTAATAACATGTGAAACGCCTGAAACATCCAAGCCTCTTGCTGCTACATCAGTTGCAACTAGAACATCGATGCTGCCATCACGGAATTTACGCATTACAGCATCACGTTGGTTTTGTGATAAATCGCCATGTAGACCATCAGCGGAATAACCACGTTTTTGTAATGCTTCTGATAATTCATCTACCCGACGTTTTGTACGTCCAAAAATAATCGCTAAATCCGGAGCTTCCATATCAATTAAACGACTAAGCGCTTCGAATTTTTGTTTTTCATGAACTTCAATATATGCCTGATGTATCAATGGTGCAGTGATATTCTTCGACATAACTGAAACATGCTCAGGGTTGCGTAAAAATTGTTGGGCAAGCTTTTGGATGTTCATTGGCATTGTTGCCGAGAACAACATGGTGTGGCGTGTTGCAGGTACAAGCTTCAAAATGGATTGAATGTCTTCCATAAAGCCCATATCAAGCATTTCATCCGCTTCATCTAGAATAACGGTTTGTACATCTTCCAGCTTAATCGTCTTGCGGTTAATATGATCCAACAAACGTCCTGGTGTTCCAATGATAATTTGCGGCTTTTTCTTCAAAGAGCGAATTTGCTTCACAATATCTTGGCCGCCATAAATCGGCAATGAACGAATCCCCTTGAAACGTCCCAATTTCTCGATATCTTCTGCAACTTGAATCGCCAATTCACGTGTAGGACACATGATAAGTGCAACGATTTTCTCTTCTTTAACTTGAATTTTGTGGATTAGAGGAATACCGAATGCCGCCGTCTTACCCGTTCCGGTTTGGGCTTGACCGATTAAATCTCTACCTTCCATAGCCAAAGGAATTGTAGCCTCCTGAATGGGTGTTGATTCCTCGTACCCCAATTCAGTAATTGCTTGTAGTACCTTAGGTTCAAGGCCAAACTCGTTAAATGTTTTCAAATGACTTCAATCTCCTTTTATACAGGGTAAAGGTTGCTCACCCCTATATTTCTTTATACCCTTAAGTGCGACTTTTCTATACGCATATAGTATCCACATATGAACATAAAATCGATACACAAACAAAAAAGTATTTCCCTATCCAGATGGAAAATACATGCCGTACTTAAGAACATCATTACTACTATATCACACTTAACCTAATAATAGCCATGTTGGCTCAATTTTCTTTTCATTTATTTTTCATCTTGAAACCCGATTGCAGAAAAAACGTATAAAGGGTATGTTTAAAGTATGTGATTTCATTGGAGGAGCGTTGGAACTATGTCCATTTTCAAGCGTATTGGTGCCATCATTAAAAGCGAAAAAAAAGTACCTCAGCAAGCTGTCGTTAATTTATTAGAGGATTCAAATGTAGGCGATATTGTGACCGTTGATTTAGAAGAATACGTCGTTTCAGGGAAAGTGTTCTATTTTGACCGCGGTTATGCCCCTCACCGCATAGCTTATTACCTACAAAATGGCAAAAACATATCCTGTCTTATCATTGAAAAAGGACGCACCAATGAGTGCTTCATCTGTGAATTTGTCGAAGGTGCACTAGATGATCCCAACGACGTCCCTTCAACTCTGGACATCGACGGCGAAATGTCTTACACATTAGAAAGCCATCGTTCCGATGTGACAAGAACCGAAGGGCGTACAGATTTTCGTAGTGGCGATGATGTTCTAATTTGGCGATATTTCTCAACCGATGAGAATTATTTCTTCTTGCAGTGGCAAGATGGTAAATTTGTAGCGCTTCAAGGTACAAGAACTCCAACATCCGAGGTTAAATTTATGAGAACAAATCGTCCTTAATCCCATTATTTCCTTGAGGTGAACAAAGATGAAACGTTGGTATGGATGGATTGCCCTTGGATTGATCTTTACTTTATTGCTTGGTTGTTCAAATGCAAGCAATTATATTAAAGAAACCTATCCGCTTGTTGATGTGCAAGGCAAGGGAAAAGAAAATGCCAAAGTATATTCTGCGGAAAATCAAGACGTCCCTTTAGTTGCTACTGAGCTTGCACAAGAAGAAGCACCTAAAGAGCAAAGTAAGGAAAGCAAGGATAAAATGTTTTTGGTTTATAAAACAAAAATCATCAACATTCAAAAAGACCCAGCAAATGAGAAAAACTCACTTATTGAGATTGACTCGATCGAATATGCCAAAGATAACTATGCATCTGATTTTCTAAAAACTTACTTAACAGCTTCTGTTATACAAGCCGTATTAGGCGAGTTAAGTGACAATAGCGGCTCTGATTATGGTGGGTATAGCTCCCAGCCTTCATCTACTCAGAGTACGAAAACCACAACCACTAAAGCTGATTCAAATGTACCTACAACTTCAGATCGTGCTGGGAGCTTTAATAGCAAATCAAAATCTAATACAAGCTCAGCAACATCGGAACTCACAAGAAAAAACGATGGCTCAAAGCCTTCATTTAAAAAGCCTAGTACAAGTGAAAAATCAGGCACCTTCACCAAAAAGAAAAAATAGAATGGTTTGTTGAATTCCATAAACTTACTGGATGAAAATCAACCAAAATTGACAAACTTATTACAAGGTGAGTGCAGATGAAGCGATTTTTTGAAATAGTAGTTGTCGTGCTCGGTGCAGCTTTTATCGCAGTAAGCTTTAATTTGTTTCTTATCCCACATCAATTGTTAAGCGGAGGTCTATCCGGCGTTGCTATGATTGTAGGTTATTTCACCAATTGGAATATTGGCTTGATCTATTTTATCAGCAATCTTCCTGTTTTGGTTTGGGGAATTATTGCAATTGGACGGAAATTCATTATATTGAGTGTGATTTCAGTTATTTTTACCGTTTGGTTTATGCAGATCATTCCTGTCGATTCGATTAGCTTTAAGTTTGATCAAACTATTTCCGCAGTATTTGGTGGTGTTTTATTAGGGATTGGCTCTGGAATCACACTGCGAATTGGTGGTTCTTCAGGTGGATTTGATATTATTGGATCCATTCTCACACGCAAGCACGATTTTCCATTAGGTTCCTTTCTACTAGCTCTCAATAGTATTGTCGTATTCGCTCTGGGTTATTTCAAAGAAGATTGGAACCTAGCACTTTATTCCATGCTATCGATGTTTATTGTTAGTAGAGTCATGGACACCATTCATATTCGCCATTTGAAAGTAACGGCTTTTATCATAACTGAGCAAAAAGAATTAATCACCAAAAGATTGCTAAATTTACCTCGAGGAGTCACACTGATCAAAACAGCAGGCGCATACTCGAATCAAGAAAAAGATATGCTAATGACAGTCATTACAAGGTATGAACTTGCTGAGTTTAAAGCCATTATTAAAGAGTGCGATCCCAAAGCTTTTGTTAATATAGTCGAGACGACCACGGTAATTGGAGAGTTTCGCAAGCTTAAATCGTGAAAATAGCGGATACCTATTAACCTCAGATTATGTTATACTTGAGAAGCATACAATTTCATATGAATTCTGGTTATGTTGTAAGCTTTCCGTTTTACTTTTCTCTAATCGCTATATCAATTCGATTGGAAGGGTGAGGTCTGTGGAAACTGTAAGTTTATCCAGGATTGTAATGATGTTAACCCCAGAGCTTTATCCTTTTTTGAAGCGAAATGAGCTGGATTTTCAAATTGTTCTCGCTAATGGAATCGATGCGCTTGTGGCAGAAGATGCAGTGGAAATTATTCAACACAGTATTTATGAGCATCAAAAAGACGCCCGATTACACTAATGGGCGTTTTTTTTCGCTCTCCCCTTTCTTATTCGCTATTTTTCAACAAAATGCTTCAAATTACCTGTGTCCGGATCGGTGAAATTATTTTATAATAAAAGGATAATTGAAAATTAGGAGACAAATTACAGATGGATATTTTACTTGCTGCATTAATGATGGTTTGGGGAAATTTATCCGGTAGTCATACAGATCTTACGATAGACCAATTGGTTCAGGCTTCCATTAACTCAAATAAGCCACCTGAACAAGTTGTTGTCAACTTTCCAAATGATGTACCTCTTATCCCAATTAATAAAAAGGATCCTCAACCAGAAGCCGTTAAAGTAAAAGGAATCTATTCAACCGCTTATAGCGTGGGAGTCGAAAGATTCCAAACCATGTTGAAGCTGCTGGATGATACGGAATTAAATTCCATTGTCCTTGATATTAAAGATGATAATGGCTACATTACTTATGATACGGGAAATCCGAAATTAGCAGCTTTTGGAACTACACAGAAGATAATTAGGGATATGCCTAAGTTAATGGCGACATTTAAAGAACATAATATTTATCCGATTGCCCGAATTGTTGTGTTTAAAGATACGATTCTGGCAGAGAAGAAACCGGAATATTCCTTTGTTAATGCGGATGGAACTGTTTGGAAGAATAAAGCAACAAGTGGTGCCAGCTTTGTTAATCCCTATATGCAAGAGGTTTGGGATTATAATATCGAAGTTGCCAAAGAAGCCATCAAAGCCGGGTTCAAAGAAATTCAATTTGACTATGTACGTTTTCCTGAAGGCTTTGAGAAACGCGCTGACATATTGAAATATACCAAAGATAAGCGTACTCGAACCGATGTTGTCTCTTCTTTTGTTAAATATGCTAAAGACCAGATAACCCCATTAGGGGCACGCGTATCTGTTGATATCTTCGGATATGCCGCCTCAGTCCCAGCAGCTGAAGGAATAGGTCAGGATTTCAATAAAATTTCGATGAATGTTGATGTAATTTCACCAATGATATATCCAAGTCATTACAGCACAGGCTGGTTTGATTCAAAAGTGCCGGATGCTGCCCCTTATAAAACCATTTTGGGAGCGATGAAGGATACTCATAAAAAGCTGGAATCGATTGATGCCTTAAAACCAATCATACGTCCATGGATTCAAGATTTTACTGCTACCTGGGTGCCTGGACATATTCAATATGGTAAACATGAGTTGGATGAACAAATACGTGCCCTTAAGGAAAGTGGAGTTGATGAATTCTTACTCTGGAATTCCAAGAACCGATTTACGGAAGGTGTAAAATATAATTAAACATTATTAGACCGTAGTTACTTATCCTTCAAGTAACTACGGTCTTATTACTTTATTCTATTTCGCTTCCATTTTTTCGTCTGTCATTGGCTTTTCTGTCATGGTTTTGTTTCAATGAAGTCTTAATTAAACATTACAAAAGTGTTACTTAAACATAAATAAGCAGTATCTGATTTACTACATCCTCAGATACTGCTTACTTTTCGTTCTATAATAGAATTAGCGCTAAATTATTGAGACAAACGCAAGGCAAGATTATACATTTCTATGTTGAATTCCTTCTTGGTATTCACAACTTTCTCAATATCTGTAGCTACTAATACATTTTTAATAATTCCACATGCTTTACCTGAATCGCCATCTATTAACTGACGCACTGCAAAATCACCTAATTGACTGGCCAGAATACGATCATTATGCGTAGGCGCACCGCCACGTTGAATGTGGCCAAGCACCGTAACTCGCGGCTCGATTCCGTTGTGTACAGTGATGGCTTTAGCGATATCGTCGCCTTTACCTACACCTTCTGCAACGAGAATAATACTATGTCGCTTGCCATGATCAAAATTCTCCTTCATACGTTTAGCAACGGATTGTAAATCATACTCGATTTCTGGAACAAGAATTGTTTCCGCTCCACTAGCTAATCCAGCATATAAAGCAATATCACCACAATGTCTTCCCATAACCTCAACCAAAGAAGAACGTTCATGAGAGGACATCGTATCTCTTAGTTTATTAACCGCATCAACAACAATACTAACCGCTGTGTGAAAACCAATTGTAAAATCAGTAAAAGGAATATCATTATCAATCGTTCCAGGCAAGCCCATAGTTTTAATTCCAAGCTTGCTAAGCTTGTTAGCACCTTGGTAAGAACCATCGCCGCCAATAACTACCAATCCATCAATCCCACGATTTTTCAAATTCTGTGCTGCCTTTTCTTGACCTTCAGGTAACATGAACTCTTTACAACGAGCTGTTTGAAGAATAGTACCTCCACGTTGGATAATATCGCCAACACTACGCAAATCCATCTGACGAATATCGTCATTAATTAAACCTGTAAACCCTCTTTGAACGGCAAATACCTTCAATCCATGAAATAATGCACTACGAACAACAGCACGTACCGCTGCGTTCATCCCCTGAGAATCTCCACCACTTGTTAATACTGCAATAGATTGTACAGCTGACATTCTACTTCCCCCTTATATAATATAAATCATTAATAACGATTAGATACCAATCGAATCCATTTACTATTGAAAAAAAAGAATAATCGCGTTAACGGACTCTTTTTCATGAGCTGCTTGGACATTTGCTTTACCTCAGATTGCTTGCGAACCTTAGGGTCTGTTAAATAAACGGCAATAAGGCCTTCTATTATCATCCGATGAAAGGATGGTGCTTCTAATAAAGCAACCTGCTCTCTCGCTTTTAATACAATTTGGGCAATCCGATGAACGGCAAAGTCTTTGTTTTCATAATAGCTGCAGAAGTTAAGATCTCCTCCTGCTATATCTTCTTCTTGATCAATTAAATAATCTAATAAAATATGAAGTCCACAAACATAGGGAAAATATGCTTCACGAATAGCTTGGACTTTAGTTGCATCCAGACCACGATCCGTCGCTGCTAGAAAGAACATAAACACACCAAGCGTAGAGCCGGTTGCAGCTGCAAATTCATTCCATTTGAGCTGTGGATAGGCATGTTTTTGCTCTTCCCACCAATCCAATAAAGCTTGTTCACGTAGATCAACACGTATATGTTTATAGACTTGCAAATCACAATATAATGAGACCAATTGTCTGACTTCTTCTGCTACTAGCCCATAAGCAGGCAACAGCTTAATCCAAGCTTGGCACGTCGTTACCAATTTTAATAAATAGCCACCATCGTCGGTTTCCTCATGGTATTCATAATAATCGTGAAAAGGTGCATCAGGATCCACTGCATCAAGCATAGATTGGTGCAATTGGCGAAAATCTCGCGGATCAAGCGACGTACTCCTATCACATAAATTATCCAGATAATCACTGATTGTTTGAAAAGCAACAATTAAAGGGATCAACACATGTCTTTGCGGCAAATTGGCAGCAGCATAAACAGCTCCACCCTCACAATGAAATTGCTTTGTAGCTATGCTTGCTAACGCTTGGGTTTTAAGCTCATGATCTGGGATTCGTTCTGCAGTCTCACGCCAAACATGAAGCTGAGCCTTTACTTCAGGCAGAATATAACGATAAACACGTGTCATTAAGGATATGGGATTATGCGGTATTAGCTTAGAATTAGCTTGATTGGAATTCAAAATGGTGCCCCCATACTTGTGTTGTTGCACTTCAAAATAAGATTATATCACTTTATTGATGAACCCGCGAGTGCAGATCTTGATTTGATCTATACCATAAATGTAAGTCATTTATTATACTGGCACATTCCGCTATTTGAGAATTCAGCTGACAAGCCAGCGGGAAATTCTCTTCAACATTTAAGAGATTCTGTTTGATGTTTATGATCTTCTCCAATTCAAAGATGCGTTCTGGAATTCGACCACGAATTTGCTCCCATTCATCAACAATTTGTTCACGTATTTTAATTGGGTAGCTTTCCCAATCTTCATTTAACTCAGGTACTGGTATCCCTAATCGGTCATTATAAACGAATTCTGCTCTCATGTCTTAATTCCCCCTTACCCTAATAAATGTACCACTAATGCAAGCTCCAAGCCACCCAAGCCAAACATTTCTATGCTATACTAATCCAAAAGCTGTAAGAAACGAGTGAAATACATGCGTTCTGAACCAACAGATATTAAAAGTTCAAATTTATTGCGAGGCTTTACTTTTTCATTTTTCATGACCAATGCTTTGATCATTTCGTTTTTCCCAACCTATTTTGTCTCAATGGGCTACAGCAAAACTCAAATTGGCTTAATTTATTCCATTGGGCCAACGATTAGTATATTATCTAATTTGTTCTGGGGATATATCAGTGATAAATATCATACTATGAAAAAAACAATTGTTGCCGTTTTGATTGGCCAGCTTTGTCTAGCTTTATTTTTATTTCAGATGAATAGTTATTTCTTGATTTTTATTGCAATGATAGGCTTTTATTTCTTCCAGACACCGTTAAATACTTTAAATGACAGCCAATTACTACTTTACAGCAGTAAAAAAGGAGCAAGCTATGCTTCCTTTCGAGTTTGGGGCTCCATTGGATTTGCCGCCTCCGCATTAGTTTTCGGAATAATGCTGCAATCGCAAAAGGAGCATCCCCAGCTCATTGCACTCTTAACCATCAGCACAATTGGTTTGTCGCTTTTATTGTCACTTCTCTTAAAAGATAGTCGCGGCAACATTAAAAAAATTGAATTTTCTGGCCTCTTTCAGATCCTTTTATCACGCAAGTTAATTATCTTTCTCTCACTTATATTAGTCTTAGCCATCTCTCATCGTGCGAATGATGCTTTTTTATCACTCTACCTTCACGAATTAGGCGCGAGTCAAGCTTTAATTGGATACTCTTGGACCGTTTCAGCATTAAGTGAAATTCCGATATTTTTCTTATTAAGCAGATACGGAGATCGTTATAAGGAACTGCCTTTACTGGCTTTAGCAAGCTTTGCTTTTGTTATTCGGTATCTTTTGATGAGTATTACCATAGAACCCCATTATATTATTATGATTCAAGCCCTGCATAGCATTACCTTTGGCATCTTTTTATTCACGGCATTTCGTTATATCACTCAGATTGTTCCTGATCAATATCGCGCTACTGGGCAAGCGATCTTTACTGTCGTCTATAGCGGAATGGCTGGATTAATAAGCAGCTTGCTTGGCGGCCTCGTCTTTGATCGTTGGGGTGGTCATACACTATATATTGTTGCTAGCGCAATTGCATTTGTAGCTGGGATTGGTTTCTTGCTGGCTCATTTTAAAGATCAAGATAGTGGTTGAGAAACTTGAAAACTCTAATAAACAGCTGCTTATCGGATATTAATTCCTATAACCAATCCCTTTTCACCCCAGCCCATTTAAGGTATAATGTTTATATAAAGTGACGAAGAACGTCCCTATCCATCAATCAGATGGTTTAGGGGCGTTTTTTATTTGTAGAATTGGAGGAAGAAGTGTATGGATTTTGATAATGCGCATAAAAATTGGCTGGATAAACATCTAGAGAAGCGAACTGGAGAAAGGCGAGGACGGTTAGAGCGAGGGCATCAGCATGGAGAAATCTTATTTTTGAGAAATGTTTGGTGGGCGCTGATTGGTAATTTGGATGATTTACATCCAGAATATGAAATTCTGGACTTGAGAAGACGCTCCTATTTCGCTGATTTTGCTTGGCTACCTGGGCCTGTAAAAGTAATCTGGGAAATAAAAGGTTATGATGCTCATGTGCGAGATATGGATCGCAATCGATATTGTGAAGAATTGAATCGAGAAACCTTCCTACAAGCAATGGGTTTTCGTGTGGTTTCCTTTGCCTATGATGATGTTGCTCACCGTCCAGAGCTCTGTATTACCTTACTACGACTAATTCTTAGCCGCTATAAGACAGGACTTGCTCCTGTAAATATATTGAATCGAATAGAAAGAGAAATTGTATTATTGGCTTATCAGCTATCTCGTCCAATTCGTCCCATAGATATTGAAAATCACTTGGTTATAGACCACCGAAATTCAGTTGGTTGTTTGCAGTCCCTTTGCAAAAAGGAGTGGTTGCGTCCTATCCCACGTGGAAAAGGGCATAAAATTCTGCACTATGAGCTATTAAGAAAAAGTTTAGATGAAATGGAATGGTAAACAAGTTTAAAGCTCTGTCCATAAAATGAAAACACAAAAATACAGTTTCATTAAGTCAATTCATCCTTTTTCATGCCATCTACCTGCAATTATCCATTTAGAATTCCTAAAAAGAGCTAAAAAGACCTCTTTCGGCCATTTTTTTGAAAACAAACTGGATATTTGTAGGCAAATGCTCACTAACACTCTTTTTTGCCCAATCTAACTGGATTTTTGCAGGTTGCACTTGGCTGCTTCTACATTTCTTAAATTTCAAACGGGATAAAGCTACTTTACGAAAATAAGGGTGATCTGGGGAAGAAAATTAAAGTTACTAATAGTCAATTGGGGGGGCGGGGTTTAGAATTATTAAGAATAACGGTAAAGCTTAATTTCGATTGCATTTTTATCATACATAAGTATAATTAGTACCAGATACTAGAATCTAGTATCAATTCATACAAAAGGTGGTCTTCCTGATGAATTATACCGAATTTAAAGAGATCCTGATCAATCGGCGCAGCATACGTAATTTTACTGATCAGGCTGTATCTGTTGAAGATATTCGTGAAATTATTGATTGTGCTCGTTATGCTCCCAGCGATACCAACTCTCAAACCTGGAAATTCATTGCGATTACCAACAAGAGTAAAATTAAAGAAATTGAGCAATTGACTTGGGATCAGCTTCACTTAAGAGCAGAGACAGCCGAACAACAAGGCTTAAACAGGGAAGCACGATTGCTTGTGAAGTCCTTCGGGCCTTATGCCACTGCTTTCTCTAATGCACCCGTGTTAATCATCTGTTTAGCTACACCTTACACCTCTAAATTTCGCGATAAAATATTTGAACCCATTCAATTAGTTGAAGCATCCGTTTGGGCTGAGGAAGGTATTAAAAGCAGCTGTCTTGCCTCCCAGAACCTAATGCTTGCCGCACATGCAAAAGGACTAGCAACCTGTCCAATGACAGGGCCAGTCCTATTAGCTCAAGAACAATTAAGAGAATACCTGCAAATTCCGGAAGAGTGCCAAATCAATATGGTGATTTCATTGGGTCATCCAGCGGAGATTCCAGGTCGTTTAAATCGTAAAGAAATTGATGAGATTCTAACCATTCTTAATTAAGCCTCATCTACCTCAAAATTAGCAAATACATCCTGCACATCGTCCAGTTCATCAAACGCATCCATCATTTTTAAGAGCTTGTCCGCATTATCTCCATCCGCTTGAACCGTATTCTGTGGAATCCAACGAATGCCGGCTGTTGCGAAGGAAAGTCCTGCCGTTTCCAAAGCATTCTTAACGACTTCAAACTCATGGGGATGTGTGACAACCTCAAAGGTTTCATCCGTTGTAATTACATCCTCTGCCCCGCTGTCTAGCACTTGCATCATTAGTTCATCCTCGTCCAGCTCATATTTCTCACGATCGATAACGAGAATGCCTTTTTCATCAAACATATAGCTAACTGAGCCTGTTTCACCCATATTGCCACCACGTTTATTAAAAATCGCTCTAACATCTGCTGCTGAACGATTGCGGTTATCTGTCAAACACTTAACCATGATCGCGGCTCCACCTGGACCGTAGCCTTCATACATCATTTCTTCATAATCTACGGTATCTGCACCGCCAACTGCCTTTTTCAAGGCACGATCAATATTGTCATTAGGCATATTAATCTGGCGTGCATTAGCAATCGCAGTTTTTAATTTAAAGTTTCCATCCGGATTAGCACCGCCTCTGCGGGCTTCCACAAAAATTTCGCGAGCTAATTTAACATACATATTATTGCGTGCTTGATCGGCTTTACCTTTTCTATCCTTAAAATTCTTAAACTTTGGCATTGAGATGTCGCTCCCTATTGTTAAAATTACTATTCTTAGTTTACCATGTTCAAAAAGAGCGGTCAAAATCAATCCTTAAATTCGCCTAAAAACAGAAAAAAGCAGCTCCCCATACAAGAGGAACTGCTTCTATTAGGTAGAATGAATAGTCATTATAAGGACCACTTAAACTTATAATTTAACGACGTTAGCTGCTTGAGGACCGCGGTTTCCTTGGGTTATTTCGAACTCAATGGATTGCCCTTCTTCTAATGATTTAAAGCCTTCTCCTTGGATTGCTGAAAAATGAACGAACACATCGTCACCGTTCTCAACTGAGATAAAACCGTAGCCTTTTTCTGCATTGAACCATTTCACTGTACCCTTCAAATAAACAACCTCCTAAAAAATATCGCCATTTGTGACGATTGTGTGTATTATATCATGAATCCAAATTCATTTTCAAGATAAAAATGAGTGTAGATGAATGATTTTAGAGCTTAGAAATCTTTAAATAATGAGTGGAGCCAGGGATAAAAGGCAGCTGAGATGGAGCCAATTCTGCTATTGCACCATGCTCCTGAATTTGGTTCATTAGCTTTTGTAAATTCGGGAAAGGCAAGCCTTTAAAATCATAGATAGGATATATTCGAATTTGTCCGCCGACTTGACATACTCGAAGCATTTCTATTACAGCATTTATATGAAAACTATAGTCAAATTGTTCCTGATATAAGAATAAAAAATGACTGCAAAGGATCAATGAAAACGTATTAGAGGCAAAGGACAATACGGGCAAGGCGGAAGTGAAATAGGTTAGGTTCGCATCTGCTCTGGCATAGTCATTCATGAATACATCCAAAGATCTTAATCTATTCTCACGGTGCAGCTCTGGGCTGCCATAATAACTCCAATCAAAGGCTTGGGTTAGCTTAGATAATTTATCCGTAGAGGAGGTTATTTCGTTGAGGCCAAACTCAGCCATGTCTGGGACAGATTTCAGGTAAAGCGGATCAACTGCAATTGCTTTGAATCCTTTACTTTTGGCTACTGCTGTAAACGACGATGCACCAGCAGCAATGTCAAGAATAACACCATTCTGCAGCTCTTCCTCATTCAACACAAACATTTTTTCGTATTCCGTGTAGGAGCGACATGTCATCGCAACACCCACTTGCTCATAAAACTTCCTCGGCTCATTCATCTAAATCAACTCTCCTCAACTCATCTTACAGTTTGCATGCATGCCATTTTCCTGCACCTGCATGTTACCTGTATGGCCACTCTGGCCTAACTTAGATATTACCACCCTTTTCCATTCTCTTCAACCCATACTAGCTCGCAGTTTGTCGCCGATTTTCTTGATTTATACGTTGTCATAGAGTATATTTTTGATAATACAATATAAGAAACGGAGTACCTGATGATTAAAAAACATTCGATTTACAAGAAAGACAATTGGAATATGCTTACGGTTGAGGTAAACGGCAAATCTTTAAATGTAAGAGAAATCTCGGATCAATGGGGGGAAGACTCTCAAACCTTTCTCAGTCGTCCTGCTATGATGCATTGGGTTGAGCAACGTTTTCCCAAGTCTGATTATGCAGATAATCTTCAAGAGTGGGAAGATATAATGACAGCATTCCGCGAGGTATAAAACTATAGCTTTTAAGAGCCTCTCTTATCGTGTGTAAGAAAGGCTTTTTTAAAAATATAACCGAGGTGAACAAATTGGATGATTCCGGGTCGATTCTTACTTTTATTATTGTCGCGTTTTCACTAGCACTTATAATCATAATGAAGCGCGATTCTCTACCGCCCCAGATGAAACGGCCTCTTGCACTTATTGCGATCGTCATGGTTAGCTTAGCTTTTTTTCTAATGTTGTATAGCTTCTTACACTAAGCGCCTATACTAAGCTAAAAACTTAGGAGCGCGACTATGCGAATGATTCCCTTTGCCCTGTCCATCGGTTTATTGGCCTGCTGCACTATGCAGACATTTCAAGCACCGGTACTCGCAGTAGAAAGTAAACCATCTCAATTTACTAGGAGGATACCTATGACTCAATTAGCCAAGCGTTCAGAAATCCCTGTGGAGCAGCGTTGGAAGCTCGAAGACCTTTTCCCCAATCAAAAAGCATGGGATCAAGAATATCAAGCAACTAAGGAATTATTGAAAAAAGTGGATGCCTATCAAAGTAAGCTTCAGGATGCGGCAACCATAAAAGCCTGCTTCGCCTTAGAGGATGAAATTTCCGTACATACCGAAAGACTTTACGTTTATGCCAATATGAAGCACCATGAAGATACAGCAGAAGCAGAGTTTCAAGCCCTCTCCGAAAAGTCCAAAAAGCTGAGTGTTGAAGCTAATGAATCTCTTTCTTTTATCGTTCCAGAAATTCTTAGCCTTGCCGATGATCAGCTTAATGCGCTAATCGTTAACCCAGACTTAAGTTTATATAAGCATACTCTTGAAGAAATGAAGCGCCAAAAAGCTCATGTGCTATCCAAAGCAGAAGAGGCTCTACTTGCTCAGGTCGGAAATTTAGCACAAGCCCCAGGAACTATTTTTGGGATGCTGAACAATGCAGATATGAAATTTCCTAAGGTTAAAAATGAGCATGGAGAAGAAATCGAGCTGACACAAGGCCGTTACATCCAATTTCTCGAAAGCAAAGACCGTGATGTACGGAAGAATGCTTTTGAAGCGATGTATGCCACTTATGCGAAGCAAAAGAACACCATCGGCGCTATTCTAAACGCAAATATCACGAAAAATGTCTTTTATGCCCGCGCTAAAAAATATCCTTCTGTATTGGAAATGTCCCTATATGGCGACAATATCTCGAAGGATGTTTACACTAACTTGATTGATACCATTCATGAATCCTTACCGTTAATGCAGCGTTATACGAAGCTGCGTAAAAAACTGCTTAAAGTTGATGAATTGCATATGTATGATTTATTCGCGCCGCTTGTTGACGAGTTTAAAATGGACATTACCTACGATGAAGCAAAGAATATGGTCTTAGAAAGCTTAAAGCCACTTGGTGAAAGCTATTTGAAGGTATTAAAGCAAGGCTTTAATGACGGCTGGGTCGATATTTATGAGAATGAAGGCAAACGCAGTGGAGCTTACAGCTGGGGTGCCTTTGGCACACATCCTTACGTATTGCTCAACCATAAAGATAACCTTAACAGCATGTTTACTCTTGCTCATGAAATGGGCCATGCGATGCATAGTTATCTATCCGACTCCAATCAGCCTTACCGTGAAGCTCAATATACGATTTTCCTAGCTGAAGTCGCTTCTACACTGAATGAAGCTTTACTAATGGATTACATGCTAAAAAAGACCACGGAACCTAAAGCTAAAATGTTCCTGCTTACTTATTACGCTGATCAATTCCGCACAACCGTTTTCCGTCAGACGATGTTTGCTGAATTCGAGAAAATCACTCACGAGAAAGCAGAAGTAGGCGAGTCCTTAACTCCACAAGAGCTAAGCTCGATTTATTACAACTTAAACAAACAATATTTTGGCAATGAGATGGTTGTGGATAAAGATATTGAAGTGGAATGGGCACGTATCCCGCATTTCTATAACAGCTTTTATGTTTACAAATATGCCACAGGCTTCTCGGCTGCAACTAGCTTTGCTAAACAAATTATTAGCGAAGGCCAGCCAGCAGTAGATCGTTACCTTGGTTTCTTGCAAAGCGGCGGAAGTGATTACTCCATCAATATTCTAAAAAAAGCCGGCGTTGATATGTCCTCTCCTGAGCCAATCAAACAAGCGATGAGTGTGTTCAAGGAACTGATTGAGCAAATGGAGCAGCTAAACGCATAAGAATGAACTTACATTAAATGCTCATCAGCAGCCAGATTATAGGTTGTGGATGAGCTTTTTTATTTACAATGAAAACGCAACAAAATGGAAGATATTCTCGTTTAATGATTAGGAAGAATATAAATCGGGGGTTATTTGTATGAAAAAATGGCTTTTATATCCTAATCTTGTATTACTGCTCCTCTTCTCACTTGGTGTGTCGTCGATTACACCCGCTTTTGCAGCAAGCTCAGACAGTGCTTACAGCTTTACGTTGGATGGTAAAACATTAGCATTTACGGTGCAACCTCGTTTGCAAAATGGGACAATGATCGTACCACTTCGCACGATTGCCGAAGCCATGGGTGCTGAAATCAGCTGGAATAATGCCCAACAAACCATAACGGCTGTAAAAGGCACTACCACTCTTCAGCTAACGATCAACAAAACCTTAGCCAAACGAAATAAAGCTAGCTTTCAATTAGCAACGGCACCTATTATTGTTAATGGAACTACGATGATACCTTTGCGTTTTTTTAGCGAGGCTTTTGGGTCGATTGTTAAATGGAATGGGATTACCAAGAAAATTACGATTGAAAATGAAGCAAGTTTATTGCCTGTAGTAGGCGACTATAAGCATTTACAGGACTTACTCGTTAAATATGCCCCTAGTACAGACCAAACTATGGATTTGATTAGTAAATCGCCAGTATCCAACGCTGAAACTGCACCAGCAGCACCAGTAGCAGCAATGCCGGCACCTAATGGCGCTAGCAGCGATCACTCCAGTACAAATGTACAAGTAAAAGGTGTGGATGAAGCAGACATCGTCAAAACAGATGGCCAATACATTTATCAAGTCAACAAACAGCGGATTATTGTTACAAAAGCTTTACCAGCTGAGGAAATGAAGGTCGTTGCTACTCTTCCTTTTACGGAGCAGCAATTTATGCCAACAGAGCTTTACTTAGATGAGACTCGTTTAATAGTCATTGGTACTTCATACAATAACATTGCGATTAGTGCACCTAATTCGATCCAAGCAGATTCCAAGCGTTTGATGCCGATTAGAGGCCAAAGCACCGTAAAGGCTATTCAATATGACATTCGCAATAAAGAAAACATCCAAAAGGTGCGTGAAATTGAGCTTGAAGGCAGCTATGTAACCTCTCGTAAAATTGGAGCCAGCCTCTATCTTATCGCAAACCAGTATGTGAACAGCTATTCGATTATGAATGAGAAAACGGAAGTTCCATCGCCTGGTTTTCGTGACACGGCTGTTTCCGATAAGTTAATTCCTATTGGATATGATCATATGCGTTATTTTCCACAATCCATCCAGCCTAACTATTTACTGATAGCCGGAGTGAATTTAGATCAACCCACTACCAAAGCAAATGTTGAAGCTTATTTAGGCTCCAGCCAGAATGTATTTGCTTCAGAGAAAAATCTTTATATAACTCTAAGTCAGTATAAGCATCTGAATGGCGTAGAGCCTGTTGCAAATGCTTCAAATGTTTCCCCCATAGCTCTACCTCAACAGCAAACGACCAGCTTGGTCTATAAATTCATGTTAGATCAAGCAACTGTTCGTTTTGCGGGTAGTGGCGAGGTACCTGGTACCGTATTGAATCAATATGCCATGGACGAATATGCAGGCTACTTCCGGATCGCAACAACAAGCGGCGAGGCTTGGCGCAATGATGAGCAGACATCTAAAAACAATGTGTATGTATTAAACGAAGCCTTAGAGGTTACAGGCAAGCTTGAAAATTTGGCTCCAGGTGAACGGATTTATTCGACAAGGTTTATGGGGAATCGGGCTTATATCGTTACTTTCAAGCAAGTAGATCCATTATTCGTTATTGATCTTACGAATCCGCAATCTCCAAAGGTTCTCGGGTCTCTAAAAATTCCAGGCTATAGTGATTATCTACATCCTTATGACGAAAATCATATCATAGGTTTTGGCAAAGACACGGTCGTGGTATCTAATGGGAATAGTGGGATTACAGGTAGTAATAGCACAACAGCTTTTTACCAAGGAATGAAAATTGCGATGTTTGATGTAACGGATGTCAGCCACCCTATCGAAATGTTTAAAGAAAGCATCGGGGACCGCGGGACAGATTCAGAGCTGCTGCACAATCCAAAAGCATTGCTGTTCGATAAGGACAAAGGATTATTGGCTTTCCCAGTTACTCTGATGAAAATCGACCCTAGCAGCAATGAGAAGCCGTCGATAAACAATCCGTCTCCTGCCTATGGACAATTTGCTTATCAAGGTGCCTTTGTCTATCATCTAGATTTAAAAACCGGCTTTAAGCTTACAGGAACCATCACACACTTAAATGAAGATGATCTTGCTCAAGCTGGCGGTAATTGGTATTACAGCGACAAGAGCATCAACCGGATTATGTACATCAATAGCACATTATACACATTATCCAATGCCCAAATTAAAGCAAATGATATGAATTCCTTGAAAGAGATTAATGCACTTATGCTCCCTTAGCAGTTGCAAATAATGAAATGGGCATGGCTGGTTTTTACAGTCGTGCCTATTTATTCGTTCCTCATAGTTGCTTCACCTCGTGAAAATTGATATATTTTTAGAAATAGAAAACGTCTTTCAGCAAAGAAGGATCACATAGGAGGAAAAAACATGACTACAGAGTTAAATTATCGCATTCTACTTTATTATAAATATGTGCCCATTGCGAACTATGAAGTGTTTGCTAAGGAGCATTTACAATATTGCAAGGATCTAGGGGTTAAAGGCCGTATTCTTGTAGCGGCAGAGGGGATTAATGGCACTCTCTCTGGAACAGTAGAGCAAACGGATACTTATATGGCCTATATGCAAAGCCACCCTCTTTTTGAAGGAATATCGTTTAAAATAGATCCTTCTGAAGGACATGCTTTCGCCAAAATATTCGTACGACCGAAAAAGGAATTGGTTACTTTTCGCCTAGAGGATGATGTCGATCCCAATGTAATTACGGGTAAACATCTTTCTCCAAAAGAATTTTACGAAAAAATGCAAGACGAAGATGTTATTATCTTAGATGGCCGCAATTATTATGAATATGATGTAGGGCATTTCCGTAATGCCATTAAACCGGAAGTCGAATCCTTTCGTGATTTCCCTGAGTGGATTAGGCAGAATTTAAGTGAATACAAGGATCGCCCCATTTTAACTTATTGTACAGGCGGGATTCGTTGTGAGAAGCTTTCTGGCTTTTTACTGAAGGAAGGTTTTACGGATGTAGCGCAGCTGGACGGAGGAATCGTTACTTATGGTAAAGATGAGGATGTTCAAGGCAGACTGTTTGATGGTAAATGTTATGTATTCGATGAAAGAAAAACCGTATCTATTAATCAAACCGACGAAGATATTATCGTAGGCAAATGTCATCACTGCGACAAACCTGAAGATCGCTTTATTAATTGTGCCAATGATTATTGCCACCTGCAGCACATCTGCTGCCCTAGCTGTGAGGAAGCACATAAAAGCTTTTGTTCCGACGTTTGTGAGCAATTTGAATTGAGCCGTTACGAGGGATAAGCAATTTTTAAATAAATTGCGAAATTTGTCGGTTTAACACGAATTTTTGCAGGAAGTTCCCTACTCTATGATGAATAATAGGAAGATAGATTTAATAGTATTCATCGGGGGAGGCTAATTAGTGTCGTACGATCACGCTTTTGAAGAAAAAAAGATAAAAGTAGATTTGCAGCCAGAGGATATGCTTGGAGTGATTTTTGAGTACACAGGTAAAATAGCCAATGAACGCAACCTAGACGATGTACTGCTTTTAATGGCAAACATGGGGCGCGAGATGATAGTAGCGGATCGCTGCAGTGTTTGGCTGGTTGATCGTGCCAAGAATGAGCTTTATACCACGGTCGCACACGGAGTAAGCGGCATTCGCATTCCGTTGACCGCTGGTTTAGTTGGTCATTCCATTAGCTCAGGCGAACCAATTTTTATTGATGATGCTTATCAGAATGTTGAATTTAAAGAAGTGCTTGAGAACGGTGCTCTTGCAGTTGATAAACGAACCGGCTATCATTCCAAAGCGATGATGGTCGTGCCTTTTCGCAACAATGATGGAGATATTATCGGGGCTTATCAGGCTGTTAATAAGCTTACTGAAGCTGAAAATTTTACAGATAAAGATTTAAAATATTTAACGCTTGCCGCGTCTTACGCTGGAAAGTCACTTGAATCTGTGCAGCTGCATCATGAAATTGAAGAAACGCAGCGTGAGATTATTTTTACAATGGGTGAAATTGGTGAAAGCCGCTCCAAAGAGACCGGCAATCACGTTAAGCGTGTTGCCGAATATTCTTATCTAATCGCCAAAGGCTTAGGAATGGATCAGGATGAATGTGATTTAATTAAGATGGCATCACCTATGCATGATATTGGAAAAGTAGCGATACCTGACTCTGTCCTCAAGAAACCTGGCAAGCTGGATGAAGAAGAATTTAAAGTCATGCAATCTCATACAACAATCGGCTTTGGTTTGTTGAAAAATTCATCACGTAAAATTCTCAAGACAGCAGCGATACTAGCACATGAGCATCATGAAAAATGGAATGGCAAAGGTTATCCTCAAGGGCTTAAGGGTGAAGATATACATATTTATGGCCGAATTACAGCTATTGCCGACGTATTTGACGCATTAGGAAGCGAACGAGTTTATAAAGCAGCCTGGGAGCTGGATCGAATTCTTAATTTATTCAAAGAAGAACGCGGGCATCATTTTGATCCACAGATCGTTGACGTTTTCATGGAGCAGCTGCCAAAAATACTTAAAGTTCGTGATAATTACACAGATATTTAAACGAATTATAGTTGAATCGTACATAAACCTGCTTGCTCGTTGCCCCATTGAAGACGCAATACATCATTGTGGGCTAAAGCCCCTACTCCAGCTGGTGTTCCTGTGTAAATTAAATCATCAGGTCCAAGGCCAAATGTCTCTGCAATATAATCAACAATCGTTTGAAGATTAAAGATCATTGCACTTGTATTCCCACGCTGAACTTCAATGTCATTGATGAATAAGCTAAAATCGGTTTGTTGCATAGCTTGCTCCCCCATGAACGGAAAAAATGGACCAATTGGTGCCGATCGCAAAAATCCTTTTGCAGCGAGCCATGGATGTCCCTTTTTTTTCAACTCATTCTGAACCTCGCGTAAAGTTAAATCCACTCCAAGCGCACAAGAATCGACTAACTCATCGACATGCATCCCTTTTTCATATGCCTTGCCGATATGTAGAACAAGCTCTGCTTCATAATGAACGCCACCTTGGCTGCTGGGTAAAAGAATAGATTGACCGTTCATTTCAACAAGCGCATGAGTTGGTTTCGTAAAAATCATCGGGTATTCGGGTACATCATTACCTAGCTCAGCAGCATGCAACGCGTAATTTCTTCCTACACAATAAACATTACGGATATTCTCAAACATCGGATCACGTCCTTATTGGATTTTATTACGGCTTCTCTATAATCTGCCCGTCGGGCTGGATTTCAGCATGATAGGAGACCGCTGAAATGCGTTCAAACAGGGCTTGTCCCGTCTCAACATCCATTATCGCTGGTTTAGCATAAACCGTCTTGATAGGGACTACATTAAGCGTGCATTGGCGCTCTTTAGAACAAGTTGCATTCAACACAAAGGTTTCTAAGGTTTCTTTAACACTGTTTGTTGTAAAAATAAAATTACCCAAGCTATAGGCGATCCATTTGCCTTTATAAGCTTCAACACCTTGTAATACATGGGGATGTCCGCCTACGACTAAATCCGCACCTGCATCAATGAATAAATGAGCTAACTCTGTTTGATAAGCCACTGGTGTATCCGTGCGTTCTACCCCCCAATGTGTAATCACTACAACTAAGTCAGCTTCTGCTCTTGCCTTTTCAATCGCAAGGACGGGAGCTCGATAATCATATGTATCTGCAACGCCTGGATGCTTGACCCCAGCTTTCCATGAGGCTTCTGGAACCACGCGGCTAAAGCCTAAAAAAGCGATCTTCATTCCATTCTTCTCGATAATGACTGATTCGAAAGCTTCCTTGGCATCATGTCCAGCTCCCACACGCTTGATCCCAACATTATCCAGGTGGTCCATGGTATCCAGCATGCCTTCCGATCCATAATCCATAATATGATTGTTTGCAAGGTTAACCAAATCTAGTCCTGCTTCTTTCAACGCTGGCAGTGCAAGCGGAGATGAGCGATAATTGTATTCTTTTAATTGAAGCTCCCCGCGATCTGTAACAGGCGTTTCTAAGTTTCCAATAGTTAGATCTGGCTTCAGCAATAGTTCTTTAACGTCTTTATATGGATAATCGAATCCATTTTGTTTCATTAAGGTCTCAACGCCGCTTGCCAGCAAAATATCACCTACAAATGCCATATGTATTAGATTAGGGTCTTCGGCTGTTACTGCATTTGGACTGGATGTTGGTGAAGGTGATGGCTCACTGGAAGGAATAACTGTAGCTTGAACTGCATCAGTGGGTGATACTGATGGAGCCATCGTGGCAGCAGGTGATTGGATTTCAGCTGCAGGTTTTCCAGTTGCATCAAGCTTGTTTGAATACTTTTGAAAGGTTAGGATAGCGCTCACTGCTAATAATATAATGGCTAATGTAATAAGTCCTCTTCGAATCAAATTTCGACTTCTAATTAATCGTTTTGCTGTTTTATCTTCTCTGCGGGAACGCACTTGATAACCAACCTCCTGAATTGCTTAGCCTAAATAAGGAATTCTGTACCTATTTCATTTTCCACATTACCATTGGTTTGTCAAATATAGGGGTCTAGTTGCACAACCAAGCTGCATTCTATATGATCAAAAACAGGACATGCCATAAACTACAGCAGATTGAAGGTGACATATGGCACGATGGAAAATAAATTTAATTGTCTTATGGATTGGACAATTTTTAGTTATGGGCGGCATGACCATGATTATTCCGTTTCTGCCTTTTTACTTGCAGGAATTAGGGCTCAAGGATCCGCGAAGTGTAGCTTTATGGGCGAGTTGGATTTTTGCCGCTAATTTTGTGACAGCTTTTTTATTTCAACCTATATGGGGAGGACTCTCCGATCGGTTTGGCCGCAAGGTTATGCTGCTTCGTTCAGGCTTCGGGATGGCTGTAGTCATGACATTAATGGGCTTTGCCCATACAGCGTGGCACTTATTACTTCTACGCATGCTTAACGGAGTCATTTCTGGCTTCCAGCCTGCAGCAGTAGCACTTATCTCAACGAATACACCTAAGGAGAAAATCGGCTTTGCCATGGGCACCCTGCAGTCTGGAGCCGTAGCTGGCACAATATTAGGACCCGTTATCGGCGGTTTATTGGCGGTTGGCTTTGGCGGCTATCGTCCGATCTTCTATATTACAGGTACGCTGCTGTTCATTGCCTCCTTGGTTGCTTTCTTTTTGGTGAAAGAAAGCTTTGATGCGCAG
Organism: Paenibacillus psychroresistens; assembly: GCF_009728935.1. Taxonomy (GTDB): domain Bacteria; phylum Bacillota; class Bacilli; order Paenibacillales; family NBRC-103111; genus Paenibacillus_AC; species Paenibacillus_AC psychroresistens. Next base: position 4,940,375 of record NZ_CP034235.1, read on the forward strand.
GAAGTCAAAAAGCAGCCTAAGGTTTCATTAGTACAAGGCTTTAAGCAGCTTAGCAAAATCCCGCAGCTGCCTGCTTTATTTGCTGTCACTTTTTTAATTCAGTTTGCGTTGTTAAGCCCAATGCCGCTGATTCCATTATTCGTCCAAAAGTTACATGGCCAAACCGAATATCTTGCTCTCTTCGCCGCTCTAGTCGGTTCTGCGACAGGCTTCTCGAGCATAGTCGCTTCACCATTGCTTGGCAAATTTGGGGATAGAATCGGCTCCGAGCGTATACTGCAGTTTTGTTTAATCGGAGCGGCAGTTACTTTTATCCCTCAAGTTTTTGTGCATAATATTTGGCAGCTAATGATCTCACGCTTTTTCCTTGGGATTTTTATAGGAGGTTTGTTGCCGTCCGTTTATTCACTCATTCGTAAATTCACTCCCAATGGGATGGAAAGCCGCGCTTATAGCTTTAACAGCAGCACGCTTAGCTTAGGCAATATGTTAGGTCCTGTTGTAGGTGGACTATTGTCGGGCTTGGTTACCATTCGCGGAATTTTTCTGCTCTCTGCTATTCTCATGATAACTAACTCATTCTGGGTGAGGAGATCTTTAGTGACAGCAGACAAAATGGAGGTTTTGGAGAAACCTTTAGATTAGGGGTGCTTGAAAATAGGGTATTGTCAACTTAGGGAAAGGGAAGGTCAAATAAAAGACTCTGGGAACTTGCTGTAATGAGGTCAGTTCCCCATTTGCAGCAAACCAGAGTCTTTGGGCAATCTTTTCGTAAATTCGGAAAATTAACCTTTAACGCGAGCAATAGCTAATCCATCGTATGCAGGGAGTATAGTGCTCTCTAGCTGAGGATCTGTAGCCATGCGTTCATTAAAGCGGCGGACGGCTTTCACGGAATTGCCATTCTCAGCTGGATCCTTGGTGCGTCCATGCATAAATGAGTTGTCACCTACGATAATAGCTCCTGGATTTGCTAGCTTAATTGCATAATCCAAGTATTCCGGGTAGCTGCCTTTGTCTGCATCGATGAAGAAAAAGTCAAAGCGAGCTCCTTCCTTAACCAGCTCTGGTAGTGTAACCATAGCATCCCCAATTCGGTAAGCCACTTTATCTCCTAGACCAGCCTGCTGTAAATGTGCGAAGGCAACATCTGCATAATCCTGCTGCAGCTCCAACGAAAGCAGCTTCCCTGATTCCTGTAAGCCACGAGCTAAACAAATCCCGCTATATCCGCCTAAAGCGCCAATTTCAAGAATGTTCTGAGCCCCACTCGCTTGGACTAGCAAGGTTAGTAATCTTCCATAGCCTGGAGCAATAGAAATTTCAGGCATGCCTTTAGCGCGAATTCCTTCTATGGCTCGATTTAAATCCACATCAGCAGCAAATAATGATTCCACATATTCTTCATTAGACATAACGCTCATTGTAACATCCCCATTCAAACAAAGTTTGTAACCTAATCTAATTTATCCTATACTTAACACGGGTAACTGACTATTAAAGCATGTTCCATTATCCCATACATCCATTGTAAAGTTAATATAAATCCAATTCAACTGCATGTACATTTTATTACGAAAAGAGGATTTATCCATGTCAAAAATACAGCTTATTGCCACAACGCCTATGGGACTGGAAGCGGTGGTTGCTCGTGAAATTAAAGAGCTTGGTTATGAGGATATGCAAGTCGAAAACGGACGAGTCACTTTCTGGGGCGATGAATCTGCTATTTGTCGCGCTAATCTTTGGTTGCGAACCGCCGACCGGATCTTAGTCAAAATGGGCGAGTTTTCTGCAACAACGTTCGAGGATTTATTCGAACAGACTAAAGCCTTGCCTTGGCCGGACTGGATTCCCGGCGATGCGGAATTTCCTGTGAATGGGCGATCGCATAAATCGCAGCTATCGAGCGTTCCCGCTTGCCAAGCGATCGTCAAGAAGGCGATCGTCGAGAAAATGAAGCAGCAGTATCACACGGAGTGGTTCGCGGAATCGGGGCCGAAGTACACGATCGAAGTCTCCCTGCTGCAGGATGTTGCGACCCTGACGCTGGACACGTCAGGCTATGGATTGCACAAGCGCGGCTACCGCAAGCTTGCGACTGAAGCGCCGCTCAAGGAGACGATGGCGGCAGCACTTGTCTTGCTCAGCCGCTGGAACGCTGAGCGCCCGCTGCTCGACCCTTTCTGCGGGTCGGGCACAATCCCCATCGAGGCGGCAATGATCGCCTGGAACATAGCCCCAGGGCTGCGTCGCACCTTCGCAGCCGAAGCTTGGCCGATCGTGCCAGCGGAGCTCTGGCACGCCGCCCGCGAAGAAGCCTTCGATCTGCTGCGCGACGATGTGCCGCTGAACATCAGCGGCTCGGACATCGACCCTAGCGCGATCGAAGTCGCACAAGCTGCAGCCAAGGCTGCGGGGCTAGCCAAGGAGCTGCGCTTCAGCGTCGCTCCAATTGCCCAGGTACGCCCCGAGGGCGATTTCGGCTGCATTATCACCAACCCGCCCTACGGAGAGCGCTTGGGCGACGAGCAGGAAGCCGCTTTGGCATTGCGCCAGCTCGGCGTAATTACCAAGCCATTACCCACTTGGTCCGTTTTCGTCCTCAACCCAGACACTCATCTCGAACATTACATGGGTAGACCCGCAAGCAAAAAACGCAAGCTCTTCAACGGACGAATCGAATGCGCGTATTATCAATATTTTGGACAAGGTGGACTATTCCCCAAAAAACATTAACCCAGGAACATAGCAGCGACTTCCTGCCAATTGTTCACTCGAGCATATTCCGTTTCATATACATTATGGGGGGAGGTGAATAATATACCTTTCCCTTTAAAGTTTTTAAAATTATAGGAATTATCATCTATTAAATAATCCGCATGAAGGATACCTTTATCCCCGCAAAACACAATATTAGATTTAGGAATAGAATCAAAGTGCTCGGTCAACCATTCATACTTAGCTTGAAAGGACAATGGAAATTCCATTGCTGCCGTCGCAATAAAGATTTCGTAGTTCTCTTGTAATTGCTTAACAACGGACTGACTTCCCTCCATCACAACCAAATCTCGGAAAAAAGTAGGATCCTGATAATACTTTTGTACCGCTATTCCGCATTTAGCCATTTCACGAAGCTTCTTTCCTTGCAAGTCCGCGAAGGTAAGCTGATCCTCATAATCTCGATTGTAGAGCGTTAAATGTTTGTTAAGATGATCTGCGATGACTCCATCCATATCGATAGCAATTCGTTGCTTTTGCTGCACGTAGTTTCCTCCAAATTTTCTTTCGATCTCTTATATTTTCATTCTACAAATTTCAATCGTAAAGGTAGTGCTAATATGGAAGCTTGGGTATTATATAGCATTCTCATTCTATTGGGCTTATTGATTATTGCTGCAGCTTTGATCTGGATTTTAGGTGTGAAAAGTCAATCACCTCCCATCAACAAAGCCATTCATGCTTTACCTTCCATGCCCTATGAAGACATTACATTCATTAGCGAAGGATTGACGATTAAAGGTTGGTTCATACCTGCTAAAGAGGCTACAACACCCACCTCACCATTAGTAATCATTGTCCACGGCTGGGGCTCAAACCGTACTCGCGTGCTTCGTTATGTAGAGCCTCTTTATGGCGAAGGTTACTCCCTAATGTTATTTGATGCCCGCGCTCATGGCGAAAGCGACCCTTACCCAACTCCATCCGGCATAATGTTTCGTGATGATGTTGTCGCAGCTCTGGATTATGCTCAAACCCGCTCCGAGATTGATCCCAATCGAATAGCTATCTTCGCCTATTCCTTAGGTGCATTTGGCAGCACGTTAGCTATGGGGCAGGATCAGAGAATCAAGGTTATCGTCACCGACTCTATGCCGAGCCGCATGGAAACAATGATTACTTCCGAATTGCGGAGGCATAAGCTGCCCATATTCCCACTAGCCTATTTCATCCCAAGAATATGGTACTATCGCCTTGGAATCACCGCAAAAGCAGCAAAAAAACTCGACATCGTTAGCACTATTAAGCGCACAAAAACGCCAATGCTGCTCATTCACTCTAGATTAGATGATTATATCTCTTCAGCAGATTTAGATTATGTTATTGCGCATGTACCTGCAGGCCGAGTTGAGCACCTATTTATCCATAGTGAGGGACATCGCAGCTCGGAAACCGACCCAGCATTTTTTGCCACCGCTCTGCCTTTTCTCAGAAAACATTTATAATCAACTTAATCTCCGCCGCCTCCGCCACCGCAACTACTGCTGCTGCAGCTAGAGGATGAACTGCTGCTGCCACTATCGCTTCCTCCGTCACTTCCCCCACTGCCTCCACCATCCGAAGAACCATTATCCCCCGTTCCGCATGAAGAGCCCCCGGAGTCGGCTCCTTCGTTCTCACTCTGTATTTCTTCAGGAAGAATTTCTTGCATACTGTCCGCATAGCTTCCATTATCCATCAGAGAATAGAAAATCATTGCACTTGCTGCATATCCCATCATATCTGAAGATTGCATGCCCGAGCCTCGGTTATAAGATTGATTGGGATCATCCGCTGTATCGATTTGTGCTTTCAATTGTTGAATCAAGCTTACAATTGCAGCTCTAACCTCTGGAAATCTTTCTGCTGCACCTACATTAAACAGAGCTTCCATGATTTCTTGTTCATTGGACTCCCTTAGCTGTTGCATCCGTTGTTTGCTTAATGGAAACTTATAAAAGGGGTTCCAAATCAGGTTGCTATACGGTGTAAACTCAAACAAATGCCCATAGACCCAATCAAACCAAGCTCTTTCATCAGGCATACTCATCTTCTGCACATGCGGGGTATGATGAATCATTCCACCTGTTAATCGTTCGCATAATTGCTGATATTCTCTTGTAAACATAATCATCTCATGCCAAATTTCATCCACAGCTTCACTGAACATAGGAGTTTGACGCAGGATAGCATTCATCGCCAAATATCTTTTAAGCTCTAGTAGCTTCCATTCATACTCAGCTGAGCTAACATTTGGATGCGCTCCCAGAACACGCTGCTTCAATTGGGTAAGAAATAAAGCAGATAGCCCTTTATCCAAACGCAGCTCCAAATCCTGTAAGGGCATTTCCTGACGGAAATTCAACCCAGTAGGCAGGTTATCTTCAGAAAAAGCAATCTTTTTAATCCTCTGATTCCGTGGTGCTTTACTGTTTCCAGTTGCTTTTGTTATCGCAGAAATAATGATAACCATCACCAATATGAAGAATAAAATTATCAGAACATTAGGCATTTATGTAACCTCCTTCATCTATATCCCTTATTATAACAAGGAAATACAAAAAAGAAGCCCTTAGGCTTCTTAAAATTTAACTATGAATGGATTAGTTGGATTTTTGCTGAACCAGCATTTGCCTTCGAAGCTTTAAATCCTTCTGCTTACTCCAAATTACAATCACCGCTGCTAAGACTAACAAAAAAGCCTGCGGGACGACATTCTCCCAAGTAGCATATAGTGCGAAGAATTCAATCGTTGGCATCGAGGCCACTCGTGTCGCTTGTAGAACCCCTGCCAATTGCAAGCCATGCACACCCATACCCAAAAACTTAAAGCAAAGATAGAACACGAAAATACTTGAAATCAAGAAAAATGGACGCATTGGAATTTTTAAACCGACTTTTAGAATCAAGTAGGAAATAACAGCTAAAATCAGAATCCCGAGTCCGATGCCCGTTAATAAGCTTGTTAATGAAATAGAAGAAGCCATGCCGATAAAGAACAATACCATCTCTGTGCCTTCTCTAAACACAGCTAGAAAAGCTAATACAGCTAATGACCATAAGCTCCCAGAAGCCAAGGCTTTTGTGCTTTTGTTGCTTATATATTGGCTCCACTGCGCCAGGCTTGATTTACTATGCAGCCAATAGCTCATATAAACCAACATCACTGCAGCGAATAAACCTGTAAAGCCAGCAATTAGAAAGTTATTGCTGCCAAATGCGCCGGAGGAAAATAACATCTGAACGACAACACCAAGAATCATACTTACTATAACTCCGAATCCAACACCTGACCAAATCCATTTCTCTTTATTCTGATGGCCTGATTTCTTCAAAAAGCCCAACAATGCAACAATGACCAGTAATGCTTCTAAGCCTTCACGGAGGATTATCGTTACTGCATCAATCATGGTATAGCTGGTTTTTGTGGAAAGCGGAATTAAATAATCACGCATTTTTGTTAATGTTTCCTCTGCGCCTGCCATGTCGACAGGATTCTCTGACAACTGAGAATAGGAAATAACCATGTCACTCTCAGCAGCTGTGTAAACCTTAGAAGATTGTGTAACGATCACACCCTCAACATCTAACCAGGACTCACGAAATTGCTGGACCTTATCTTTCGCTGCTTGTGCTTGATTATTCTTAATATCCGCGATTGCTTGCTCCAATAATGCTATTAAGCTGACCACTGTCGGCTTTTCATTGTTATTAGAAACAACAGCTGGCTTAAAGCTCGATAAATCACCTTGGATAAAGCTATTGTTTTGTTGATCCAGTTTCTTCATCGCATTTAAGATTGTTATTTTATCCTTAGTTTCCTTAAGAAAAGCAAACTGGATTTCACCCATTGTTGCCTCGATATCTCGATATGCATCTGTAGATTTTTCCTTGATGCCATCCTCAATATCAAACCATTTAGTACGAAATTCTGTAAAAGCAGCTTCTCCACTTTTCAAGTCATCCTTCTCTACAAAGGCAATGGCTTTGGTAATATTCATATTTAATTGTTTCAAGTCACCTTCTGCGTCTTTTGCGAAAGAGATAGTTGGTAAAAGAAACATTGCTAATATTATCATTATTAAAATACTTGTTGGCTTTCTCATTTGCCGCCCACCTACTCTTTCAGAGAAACGACGTAGTCGTTTGTCTTTGTTGATAATCATTATCAATGACCGTTTGCATTAATAATATTAAAGCAGGATAGACTGAAAAGTCAAACTCAAAAAGGCTATCCCTCCGTCTTTTCAGACATTAAAGGATAACCTTTTGTTATTTTGTAACTATTTCACATATTTCTGCGGTTTTACAATGGCTTCTGCTTGTGTTGCTCCTGTAATGTAACGGCCATTGAGATTAATGATCCCCGGAATTCCCTTTGCTTGGATTCGTAATGACAAATCCTTCTTTTGGAAAGTATAGATAGTCAATTCTTACACCATCCAATAACGGCTCATCCTTAACCATAATCACTTCAATTTCTTTATCGGTTACAACTAGCTCGTCCTTATCGGTAAGCTTGTCCATATCCAATCCATAATGTGCATGGTCTCCATGGCTATGAGTAATTAATACGCGCAGCTTTAAATCCTTGTTTTCTTCTTTGTCTAGTTCTTTTTGAATAACCTTTGCTGCATTTCTTGTGATTTTGCAATTCATTTTGTCCACTCCTGTGCAAATTTATATATAGCTCTATTGCCATTGTAGCGATAATTCAGTATTGTGGAAAGTAGTGATTTCAAAATCAGAGTGATTTTGACAAGTCAAACTCCAGATGTCAGAGGTGAACCATGCTTTCCTTCTATAAAAAGTATTACAAAACAGTCTTCGACATAGCTTTAATCGCACTAACTATCTACATATTCATGTTTCTCTTTAGTTACTTGTACAAAATCGCAACACCGATTTTTCTGGCCTTTATTATCTTCGCAGCGATTGAGCCATTGGCAAAGTTTTTTCATCGCAGAGGAATGAAAAAATCCATTGCTTCCGCTATTTCCATCTTACTCTTCATCCTTGTGATCCTAGGGGTAATGGCGTTGCTTGGCATTGTCTTCACGACTCAGATCCTCAATCTAGCAGATAGAATTCCAAGCTATGTTATTATACTGCAACATCAAATCGCTGTAAATGCAGATTATTTACAGAGCAAATGGGCTGCCTTACCTACAGGTGTTACCTCAAAAAGCACAGATTATGCGGCAACCATTACTAAATTTGGTGGAGACGTCGCTGCAGACTTTCTGTTATGGGTAACGGGCAAGCTAACCTCCTTTACCTCTTTCATGATCAACTTTGTTATTGGAATTATTCTGGCCTATTTTCTTAGTACAGAAATTGAGAATTGGAAGAGATTGGCTAAGACCAATACTCCACAGACCTTCAAAACAGCTTTCGCGTTCTTAAAAGAAAATGTATTTATCGGTATTGTTGGCTATCTAAAGGCTCAGATGAAAATGGTAACCATTACTTTTCTGGTGATATTGATTTGTTTGTTTATTTTTGGGGTTAACAGCGCCTTTTCCATTGCCTTATTGGCTGGTGTTTTTGATTTATTGCCACTATTAGGCGTTTCCACCGTATTCATACCTTGGATAATCTACTTATTTGCTGTAGGTCAATCCACATTAGCCATTGAATTAAGCATATTGCTTGTTGTTGTCATCCTTGTACGTCAAATTCTTGAGCCCAAAATCACTGGTGATTCGCTTGGCGTTTCTGCTTTTACCATGTTGTCTGCGATGATCATTTCTTTATCCCTATTTGGGATCTCAGGTTTAATATTATCTCCTATTCTGATTATTCTATTAAAAGCCTTACATGAACAAGGTTATTTAAAACGTTGGATTAGACTTCCAGAGGATTACTAAAGATAATACTTGCGAGGAGCAAAAACGATGGCGATCAATTTCAGTCAAATTAAAAATGGCGACCTGCTGCAGGTTCAACCACTAGATAAGAATGTGAAGCTGTTTATGGAACGACAAGGCTACACCGTTGGATCAACGGTGCAGGTTATCGAAGTAAGCGAGCCGATTCCATCCTTTAATCCGCGAACGGGTACAGATGAAATCTACTTACACATCACGGTTACTAATGGGAATCGGCCGTTGGGGTTCGATGTACGGGAATCGGAAGGTTATGTATCTGAGTATTTCAGTTAAATAAGGACAGTAGTTAAATTCTAAAGCAATCGGCTCTCCATGAGACGATTGCTTTTTTTATTGCGTCATTGGAAAGTTTCTCATTGACTGCTCTTTCGGCTAGTGTCGGAAGCTCGGCATCACTTGCAAACCGTAGTGCAAAAACTTGTGAGCGAGTTAAATTCATATTTAATCTTTGGCCAGTCAGAATAAAATGCCTTAAGCCTTCTTCTGCAAGTATGGCACGGTCTTGTGCTTTAAGCGGATAAGGCCGGATGATCCCAGTTAGGAGTGTAAACAATATAGAAAATAACAATAGAATAACTGCGCTTAACGGATTTACTTCTTTTTGGATTACTTGGACTAAATTAATAATTGCACAAACCAAGACAATCAGGATCAATGCCAAAAAAATGAAGTGATAATTAGAATCATATCTTTTGTGATTGGCGTAATTCTGTTCTTTCATGCTTTCACTCTCCTCTATTAGATTTCTTTGACATTATATCACTTTGTACCGATTTCAAGTACATTTCCCAATAAACTTTGCCTTGACTAATATCTTTTAATTGATTATATTCTTAACAAGTAATTATTATGGTAACTAAGATAATTAGCAGCAAAGATTATTAGTAATTAAGAAAGGAGGCGAGAGACTTGTCTTCCCATGATGAAGCCTATAAAGATCAGCTTCTTATACAGATGCAAAGCAGTCTCGAAACCCTCAGCATGCAGATTAAACAGGAGATTCAACAAATGAATGAACCTGATAATTTAGCAGGAGGTCAATTTTACTTGCTTCATAATTTATCTCAAAAAGGCACCATCAATGCTTCTGAAGTAGCTAATATGATTGGGATTACTTCTGGGGCTGTGACCGGAATGACAGATAAGTTAGTCAGTATGGGATTAATCACACGAGAACGTTCTGAAACGGATCGACGAGTTGTATTATTCAGCATTACTGATAGAGGGAACGAAACCATTAAACGGATTCGTGATCGAAGGTTTAAGCGTATTACAGAGCTTTTCCGCCAAATTAATAACTCAGAATTAGAAACAACTATCAACGTTTTCGATAAAATTACCAGCCTGCTAGAAAACGGAAAAAACATTAGGAGAGACTAAAATGACAAACACATCTGATTCTAGAAATACGAGGCTTATCGTCATCGGCCTGATGATTGGCTTGCTGTTATCTGCTTTGGATCAAACCATTGTATCTACAGCAATGCCAACCGTAATTAATAAACTTCATGGCTTCAATTTATATAGCTGGGTCTTCTCGATTTATATGCTTACTTCAACTGCTGCTGTACCTATCTTCGGTAAGTTAGCGGATCTTTATGGAAGAAGACCCGTATATTTAGTAGGTATGGGATTTTTCATTCTCGGATCAGCCTTATGCGGTCTTTCACATAATATGGTCGAATTGATTATTTTCCGCGGTATTCAAGGTATCGGGGCTGGAGCATTAATGCCGCTTGCGATGACCATTATTGGCGATATCTACCCTCCTGATAAAAGAGGTAAAATGCAAGGTATTTTCGGAGCCGTATTCGGCTTATCCAGTATTCTAGGGCCTGGTGCAGGCGGGTTCATTGTGGATCATTGGGACTGGCAGTGGATATTCTATGTAAACTTACCATTTGGTATTATTGCTGCAATTATTCTAGGTATTGCATTGAAAGAAACGCGAAGTAAAGAAAAGCGTTCGATTGATTGGTTTGGCGCGCTTACCCTTACAGGTGCTATTGTAGCTATTCTGCTTGGATTGGTGTTAGCAGGCAACACAGATCAACCAGGTACTCATTATGCGTGGGCTTCTCCCCAAATTATTGGTTTGTTTAGTATTGGAGCCATTTTGATTGGTGCTTTCCTATTGATTGAAGCTAGAGCTAAAGAACCGATCATTCCATTGACCTTGTTTAAAAATAGAGTTATCACTGTTGTAAGCATTGCTGGTTTTTTCATGGGTACTGGGATGTTTGGAGCGATTACTTATATCCCTCTATTTGTTCAAGGTGTTGTTGGGACCAAAGCTGCTACAGCAGGATATATCCTTACACCACTAATGCTATCTCTTATTCTTGCCAGTATTATCGGCGGGCGAATCATTTCTAAATTAACCTATCGTACCATTATTATGACGAGCATGGCGATTATGGGCCTTGGTTTCTACTTAATGTCTACGATGACTGTAGATACAACTAATCTTACGGTAATCTTATACATGATTGTTACTGGCTTGGGCATGGGTTCCTTGATGCCGACGTTTACGATTGCTGTACAGAGTGCAGTAGGTCCAGAGATGCGTGGTGTTGCCACTTCATCCTCCCAGTTTTTTCGCTCCATTGGCGGTACTATGGGTGTAAGTATTATGGGAGCTATCATGGCCTCCAAGATGGCGTCAGGATTAAGTGATGCATCCAAAAAATTAACCGATTTTTCACCAGAAGAGCTGCTTAAATACTCTAATCCACAATCCTTATTATCCGAAGAAACTCGCGCTTCTATGCCGCCACAAATCTTTACTGCTGTCAGAGAAGTCTTGGCTAACGCAGTAGACGGTATTTTCGTAACAGGTGTTATCTTCGTAGCTGTTGGTGTAATTGCCGCTATTTTCTTGGGAAAATCAAGATTACAGAAATCAGATAGCGGAGCAGCTAATGGTAAAAACGAAAAATTTGAGGTTGAAGTTGATATGATGTAATTGAATGGGAATGAATGAGAACGCGCCTCTAATAGAGAGCGCGTTTTTTCTGTGTTATTTAATTTTTTTAGCATGTTAAGCCAAGCAATAAAATCTTACTAACTTTTTCGTATATTTGATCCAATTGCTCGATAGGCAATGGATTTATGCCGTAACCTGCCTCAATAGTGAAGCCAGGACGACGAAATTGCTGTATAAACCAATCCTTATACCCTGCATCACTATCTGTCAGATACACGGCACAATACCCACTTACTGATGCTAATTTGTCTGCAAGGCCTTCTGCTTTTTCGGGTTCAAATCCACGGTAGTTCCAATAGATTTCCTCTCCCTGTGTATGTAAGGAAAGAACTAGATCGAAAGCATGCTTCAAAGTAAAATTAGCAATTGCCCTAGCTTCAGGCTCGCTTAATGGAGCAATACCCGAATAATTCATCGGTCCTGGCTTAGATTGCTGCCGTCTGACCCGCTCTTCCTCCCAGTATGCAGGGAATTGATCGTTTAAATCGACACCATGGATATTCGCTTTCCAGCCAGTAAAATCTACAGAATTGTTATTCCATGCTAGGAGCTGTTGTTTAAACTCATGCTCCGCTCCGATTCCGTCCAATACAAGCTCTACACCATCCGGATTAAGCAAAGGTACGAACCATATTGTTATTTCTTGCAGCAATTGATGAATATGGACTCCCTGCCATATGTAATCCTCTTCCTCCAAGCATCGAACGCAATCGTTAATAAATTTAATAAGTAATACGGCCGTTATCCACTCATTGGCATGAATAGCTGCGTTATAATGGATCTTGCGCTTGCCTTGGCCTAATCTTAGGGCCATAATCTCTTTCCCCATAACACTATAACCAATTACCTCATAGCTTAAATATGGATTGGGAAGCTTCATTAGCTGCAATTCATTACACAAGTCATGGTAACTATAGGAGTTGTTCATCCATTGGCTCCTCCTTGAATAAACTAAGCTTCATTACAAATATATTCATCACTTGAAATAACCATTACCAAAGAAAAAGGAGGAAACCTAATCTCCTCCTCAACCACACCTATTCAATTAGATAATCCGCGGCACTTGCCAAACTACTGGACTAACCTTGATTTGTTCACCAAGCCATTCTTGGGCAATTTGCTGAAATAGCTTGGAATCCCCACTGCAGAAAAACTGATGAATCGGAATCGCATTCGATGTAGCCAGCTTGTCATGATGGTATAAAACTGTACTGATTTCTCGTGCTGTTTCATCTGCAGAGCTGATCAAACTAACTTCATTCCCCATTACACTTGAAATGGTATTCCGTAGGAATGGATAATGCGTACAGCCTAATATTAAACAATCCATTTTTTCTTTATGAAGTGGAGCAAGTGATTTCTCAATCTCCAGCTTTGTTTCTTTAGTATGGAATAAACCCTTCTCCACGAGCGGCACAAAGCTAGGGCATGCTAACTGAATCACTTGAATATGTGGAGAAAGCTGCTTTAATGCATGTACATAAGCTTCACTTTTAATCGTTCCTTCCGTTCCTATGACCCCAACAATACTGATTTTTGTTGTTTTGACGGCAGCTCGAGCGCCAGGATGGATGACACCAACAACAGGAATATGAACAGCTGAACGAATATAATCCAAGGCTGCAGCCGTTGCTGTATTACAAGCTATTACGAGCAGCTTTGGTTGGAATTGCGTTAAATAATCAACAATTTGTTTAGTGAACAAGCGAACTTCATTAGCAGAACGAGGACCATAAGGAGTTCTAGCCGTATCACCAAAATAAATGATCTTCTCTTGCGGAAGCTGGCGCATAACTTCTTTAACAACGGTAAGCCCACCGACACCTGAATCTAGAATAGCTATGGCTTGTTGCACTAATGCTCGCTTCCTTTGCCTTTAAAGTAGGATCAGTAAAATCTTCATGTTTAGAATATGATGAGGAATCTACAAAGGTACCAAGGCAAAGATTCGATTATTTAACAAAATTGTGTTATTTTAATATTCGGTGATCCTTCCATCTACCTGAAACTTTATTCTGTTTTTTTCGTCTGTATTATTAAATCATTCATTCTATTATTATGAAGGGAATTATATATGAGTCTTCCTGAAATTAATTTATCATCTGAGTTGTTAACTCGCCATAATAAAAAAAACCGTAAAAAACCTAAATTAATCTGGAAACTCCTTGGTTATGCTTTTTTAACAGCTGTATTGCTGGCTATCATATTCCTCATCTGGTTTTTCTTCACTCCCTCTGGTACACAGAAAAGAGATGTTATTGCAGATACCATTATCTCAACGCAGCATAGAGCTTGGGCCAAATATTTAATTGGATCTGGTGAGCTGCAGGAACGAGTAGATGCCTACTCACAGCGGTTTGATGAATATGCTGAAAAACCTATTACTGAAAAGGCAATTATCCCAGAAATTATCCCCATCCAGAAAGACTTAGTTGAGATTGAACCTATTAGTGGAACAGGCTTTAAGGGGTACTTGTTAACCATTTCCGACCCCAAAAAGGTAAGGCTTGCAGTTACAGAATCAACAAAAAAAGGCGAAAAGGTTTCTACCATGGTTCAACGAACAGGAGCAATTGCTGGCGTTAATGGAGGGGGCTTTATCGATCCCAATTGGGAAGGCAATGGCTTCCAGCCTGAGGGAATTGTCATTTCGGGAGGTAAAATATTGTATAAAGACGTAGGGATGAATACATCCTTACATGTCATGGGCATTGATCAATCCGGACAAATGATTGCAGGCAAATATTCACCAACTGAGTTATTGAATATGCATGTCATGGAAGCCGCTTCCTTTGCCCCTCGTTTTATTGTAAACGGTGTTGGCCAAATTAAGGGTCAATCCGATGGCTGGGGAATTGCACCTCGTACCTGCATGGCTCAAAAAAGAGACGGCAGTATCATGTTCATCGTTATTGATGGCAGACAGCCAGGTTATAGTATAGGTGCTTCACTCTATGATGTTCAACAGGTATTGCTTGAACATGACGCTGTTATTGCTGCTAATTTGGACGGTGGAGCTTCATCCGTATTGGTTAAAGATAATGAAATTATTAATCGGCCTTCAAGCAAGTGGGGCGAGAGATTCTTACCTACAGCTTGGCTAGTGTTTGATAATCCAGATTCTGTTTATATCCGAAACCCTTGGGAAGGTCTAGATCCTAACAAAATTGACGCTTCTACATGGTAAAGTAAAAGGACCTTCGCTCACCGCAGTTTATGCGGGAACGAAAGTCCTTTTTTATGCTGCTATTATTTGGCTTCTTGTTCGCTTTCGGCTACAACCTCATCCGAAGATTCAGCATTCTCTCCGGCTTGCTTGCGTTTTTCACTCCAAATTTTAACCTCGTCAATAACAGTACCAGCAACATCCTTAGCTTTATCAACCCATTCATTTGTATGTGTAGTTGCTGATTTTGCGATGCTTGCCGTCTTCTCACCAACCGTGCTAGCGATTTGCTGTGTCTTTTCACTTACTGTACTAGCGATTTGCTGCGTCTTTTCACTAATGGTGCCATATTGCTCCGTAAGATCTTGGCGAAGCTCACGACCTGATTTAGGAGCCAATAATAAAGCTGCCATTGCTCCTAGTAATCCCCCTACAACCGCTCCTATAATAAAATCCTTACCGTCTACATTGTTACCCATTCTACTTCACTCCTTCTTCGTATTTTCATTTTTTGAATATGATTGTCGAACACTTTGCAGCTTTTGCCATAGCTTGAACCCAGCTTTTGCTATTTCTACTACATCAGAAATCCGGCTTTTGTTATCCGATACTTTGTTCTGTACACCTGCTGTAACCTGTGAAACCGCCGCAGAAACTTGTTTGGCTGAGCCTGTTAATTGAGCAAGTACTTCACCTGTTTGGCTTACAGAGGCAAGTAACGGATCGAATGCATGCATCTTGGTTTGCACATCTTTGATCAATAGGTTTGCATCGTGCATAACATTTGTTGCCTCTTTGCTCACAGCTACTAAATCCTGCTGCATTTGTGCTAACGACTGATTGGCTTGCAGCATCGTTTGCTTAGCGGTCTTCATCAGACTTACCATATACACAACGAGTACTACGAATACCACTGCAATGACTGCAACACTAATCTCTATTACCATTCACATGCCTTCCTTTCAAAAGCTTCATTCTGATACTGGTTTCGGATGCATTACCACTGGAACTAGGTAAGCGCCTAGATGAATAATTTATTATAGTATCTACTACCCGCTTTTGACACAAGTTAAACAGAAAGATACCAAAATTTATGCTTTTATATGATAAGTACATTTGTTTCCGCCTTTAGTCAAGCATTCTGTACGTTCAACCTCTGCACCTAATAGATTCTGAAATAAAGAAAGCTCACAATGACAGGCTTCATTGTATTGTTTAGCTACTTGAGCAATTGGACAATTGTATTCAGTAAATACATAGTGCCCCTCTTCAGCGGTTTCCCACTTCGCCATATAACCATTATTATTCTGGATTTCAGCTAGCTCCGCAACACGGCCAGCTAAACTCTTACCTTCCATCCGACCGCTATATTTCTGAAGCAGCTTCTGCTTTCTGCCTTCGAACAACTGGCCAACTGGATTAAAGTTTTCCTCGGTTTCCAATTCGCCCAGTAATTCTAAAGTTAGCTGATGATAGTTTTTCGGGAATAAATCGTCCGCAAGCAGGGTCAAGGAATATAAGTGCATGGGTCGTCCCATTGCTTGGCGTATCAGCTTAGCTTCTATTAAGCCATCACGTTCCAATGTATTAAGATGCCGACGAATAGCCATTTCGGTTATCCCCAGCTCTTTAGCCATTTCATTCACACTCAATGACCCCTTTGTCTTCATTAAGGTCAACAAAACTTTCCTAGTGGAAGTATCGTTTTCAATACTCAAAAGAATCACCTCCTTCTATAAAACCCGCACAGTCTATAATTCTTGTTTCATAAATAAGAGTACGGAAGCTTCCCAGATTCGGAGTAGAGAAGATAAGCGTGTTGTCATAGCTTGGAGAGTTAAGCGATCCAAATGCATATATTCCTGCACCAATGGTTTACGCAGCTTAACCAACTCTATAAGCGGCACTTCTAAATCTGCTGAAAAAACCTTTTCGACTATGAGTACTTGAATAATATCTTCATAGCTGCTCGCATCACGCATCAGAAAGCCATCTATTAGTAAGCTACCCACATCCGTAATAACTTCAATAGCTAAATGTAAGATCCGCTCCTGTGCAAAGACATGTAAGGGGTCAGAGGCATCCCAGGTTTGGCAAAGTCTTTCGCTCGCTTCAACAATATAGGGAACAAAACCAAGTCTATCCTCTATTTGTTTACGATCCACGTAATACATTGAATCAACTACCTTCTTTTCCACTTTTTATACTTAGACCAAGCGATTAATGCTATAAAAGTCAGTGCCATTACAAAAACAAGTGTTAACGCCTGCATTGGATATTCTAATTCCATGATGTCAGCTCTTTTCAATTAAATTCGAATTGTACTGGTAACGGGCAACAATTAACAAGTTGCCCGTTAACCGTATATCTCAAGTGTATCGCGCTCCAAGTCAAGCGTCAAGATTTTATACTTTCTGATATTCAGGATTGCGTTTTTTTCAACCAAGCCATTAGTGCCCATCGACGTTCAGATCTTCTTTTATATTTAGGCAGCCCTCGATAAATAACTAACGTTTCTTTATAAGTTAACCGAGCTTCGTCCTTTTGTCCGATACTCTCGTATACCTGACCTAAACGATAATAAGCCTCACAGGAGGAAGAATGCACCTCGCGAAATTGCTGTAAATAACCTAATGCTTTCGCAGGCTGAGATACTACTAGAGCTTCTCCTAAGCGTAAATAAGGCTCCCCATAACGAACCCGCGGGTTGATGTTCAAGCTTTGCAGTACCCATTTCTCACCCAGCTCTAAATTGCCGAGCTTTAGATAACTAAGCCCAATTGCATATGTTGCTTCAGCAGAATCATCTTGAATGCGATGAACATCCTCCAGATAAACCAACGCTTCGGTATATTTCTTTTTCTCGATCAGCAGCCAGGCTGCTTCCAGCTTACCGCTAGTATTATGGGGATGTGTTAACAGCTCGAACTTTATTTGTTTCAGTCTACGATTTCTTTTGAAAGGACGCGCTAAGTTTGGAGTCAAGCCGATAAACCGACGATCAATAAAATATAAAATAACCAATATTACCAATACAGACAGGATCGGATTCCCCGTCAAACGCCAAAGTAAAAAAAATAAAAATATTTTTGCCAAAATAACTCCCCCTAATACCCTAATTTTAACATATGGAAGGTGTTATATACAAAGTTGCTTTGTCTAATAAAATCAAGCTACAATATCAGTATAATTAGATCGACAAAGGGGATACACATATGGAGCAATCTACAAGCTTAAAATGGGGAGCAAGAAGAAAAATCGGCAAAAGCAAATATGTTTTGTATTATTGGGCGATTGGTTTTGGATTGGGACTTGCTGCCGCACTAACACTATTCGAATGGTCAACGGAAAAAAGAATAAACGCCTCATGGGTGTTTATCCGCATCTTGGTTTTTCCGATTATTGGATCTCTAATTGGTAATGTTAAATGGACTAATCAAGAAAGAAAATACGCAGAATTTCAAGAGCAGAAGAAGTAAAATTAACTTATTTCTTATTAAATCGGTCTTGAATTATAAAGCTTGCACGATTTTCTTTAGCCAATTTCTCACGATCTTCTTGTTCATTGCGCTTCATTTTATCAATATCTGTGTTGATTTTCATCCGGCATTTAACACATAAATTTCCTTTACGAATGCTTGATTCACAAAGATCACAGGGATAAGATAAATTGGGAACATCACTAATATTTATTTTGCCATCGCGAATATATTTCGTAATATTGATCTCCGAGACACCGGTTTGCTCAACTAATTGTGACATTGTGGTTTGACGATTGCGACGAATGAACTCTGTGCATTTGCTTAATTCGTTTTCCATTTCATTCTTGCAATCCTGGCATACCGGCCAAGTCGTTTTACGGAATATATTCCCACAATTGGGACAGTTCTGAACATCATATTCTAAAGTTGCCATAATAATTTCCCCTTTTGGTTCATACTGCCTATAATCATAGCATAAATTTGTCGAAAAATAAAAGTTAATCCTTTAAATTTGATATAGCCCTATTAGAATCAATAAAACTCCTGACAGAATAGTAGCCAGCGTATCAAATTTAACAGCAATATATTTACGTCCGACAAAATCGGTTAACCCCAATACGGCGAAGCTAAAAAAACCAACTGCAACAGAGGTACTTAATACGTCTAGATGAGTAACTCCCGCATCAAACCCTCCAGCCAAAGCATTAATCCCTAAAGCACTTCCAAGAATCAGTGATTCTTTAAAGCTAATTGTATTGGATTGATCCAAATCTGCTTCTTCCGGCTGTTGCAGAATCCGTTGAATTAGATTGTGATTAGTAAGCTCATCCACTGTTTTTCGTCTCCGGAAGGGTTGATATAAAACATATATGCCGACAGCTACAATCATAATAGAACCGATTAAATGACTCACAAAAGTCGAAATATACATCGAAAGCCAGGCTCCAACAATTCCTGACAGCAATGTCATGAGCAAAGAAATCATCGCAATCATGAAATTAGCACTTTTTGAAATACGAATTCCCCTTACTCCGTAAGCTATGCCTACGCCGGCATTGTCTAGATTCGAAGCAATTCCAATGAGTATGACTTGCATGAGATGATTCAACATCATACAAAAAACCTTCTTTCCCTAATCGAGTTTCCTCTTTAAGGTATGAAAGAAGGTCTGTCTATGTTTCTCATCTCAAGGATAAACAGCTACATCATTAGATCCAAAGCTTAATTGCACCCAGAACAATGCCGATCAAAAAGCCGCAAAAAGCTCCATTAACCCTAATCCACTGTAAATCCTGGCCGATTTTGTCTTCCAGCATTTCCGTTAAGGTTGCATTATCTAGCTTTTCTAAATTATCGCGAACAAGCTTGCCTATCTGCAAATGATGCTTCTCCAGCAATTGCGCTACCTGCAAATGAATCCAGTGCTCAAATTGTTCAATGCGCTCATGATCTGACTTAAGCTTAGCCAATAGACCAGCAATAAAAGGCTGCATATAGATCTCAGCAAAGCCTTCCTTGCGAATTCCCTCAACAAGCTTGTCTTGCAAGCCAGCAAATAGTTTATTCAAGCTTCCTGCAAAATCATATTGATTGACCCATTGCTGCTTCCAGACCTCGAGCTCTTTCAATAAAGTCTTATTGGATTTTAATTTCTGCAGCTCTTCGCGAATGGTTTCCATGATTTTAATTCGACGTTCATCGTCACTTTGTCTCAAATCATACAAGGTAGACATAACCAATTTCTGTATCATCGTACCGAGCTTTTCCTCATTCATGAATCCAATAAAAGCATTTAAAGCAAATTGCATCAAGCCACTCACCTCAAGACGCCCTAAAGCCGCCAAAGCCATCCGCCCAATACCATCCCTTGTTTCTGGCTGTGCCGCCCAGAACTCAACCTTCTCCAGCAAATAATCAAACGCTTTTTCATCATAAGCTTTAGAAAGCATCTGATCCATAACATTGCCAATCAATGGGGATAGATCGATATTCCTCAGAAAAGCTTGGATTTCCTGTTCAACAAAAGGTGTTATTTTACTTGGATCGAAAGATTGGATTAGCTGCTCTGCAAAGGATAAGATTCCTTTTTGGACATGTGGCTGTGACAATTGATTTTCCGCAAAAAGCAGCAGGCTTTCACTGATTTGAATTTGTTTTATTTTCCCAATGATGCTTTCTTTGTTTAATAATTCTTTTTCAATGACTGAAATTAAAGCTAAGGTAACCTTTTCACGATTTTTTGGCAATAAAGCCGTATGAGGAATAGGTATGCCTAGAGGATGTCGAAAAAGTGCAGTAACTGCAAACCAATCCGCTAATCCGCCGACTAATCCCGCTTCAAATCCATTTTGGAGAAGTGTCATGCCATTACTGCTATCAAATGGCAATGTTGCCAGAAATCCAACGGACATAACTCCCAGTGAAGTACCTGCTATATATCTACTCTTATTTCCCATATGCGACAGCCCTCTTTTATTCGATTAGGTTTTGATATTATCCTATATTATACGCAAAATCCAAGCTTAAACCTAATTTTGTCATTCCCTGTATCGAAATTACAAAATGTTAGCAAACTATGAAAGAAAACTAACATAAATCAAATATTCTGCTCATGGTTTCCTAAAGTTTATGTATTATAATGACAATATCGAACGGAGGCGAAAGGTATGGCAATGTCAATAATCTCGTTTAAAAACAAACCTATCCGCGTGCTATATATTTTAAGTACTCCGCAAAACCTAAATCAACTGAAGAATAAGCTGACTGAAATGGAATTAAATTTAGATTTCCGCAAAAAACTAAAGAAAATATCGTCTGTTGAGCTAATAAACGATGTAGCTATCTTCATTTACAATGATGGAACTAAACTGTATCTCGAGGTTTCTTAAGCCTATAAAAAGTAAAAACACCTCGAAAGGTGTTTGCTTAAATAGCTTACGCTAATTATAGAAGTATTTTGCCGATGATTTTCACGCTCATCGGCACGCGCTCGGGATCCATAACCTTATAAGCAGTTCCGATCACTTACATTTGGAGAGGCAGCCAACCTTTGCGTTTGCCCTCGCAGAGGAAATGTAGAATAGGCGCCCATAGGGAGGTCGTGGCATTTATCTAATAATTCGGTGTATCCAAGGTTAAGTAAAACAGCTAGCTTCTATGTACCAACTCACTTTGACGCTTAACCAATTTACCACATTAAAGCAAGTTGGTCAATATGACTTTTAAAGCTTAACTGGCAATCCCGAATTTGCCGATTCAAGCGCAGCATAGGTGACCTGCTGTGTTTTTAGTCCGTCTTCGTAATTGGATAGAATTCGGCTAGTATCCCCTGTTCTAACTGCGTGGATAAAGGCTTCATTTTCTAGTTTATAAGCATCTAATGTTTTCTTAACTTCAGACTTGCCACTTACTTCAACAATTTCCAATCTTTCCATATCCCAATCCATCGTACCTGCTTGGGTAAATACGGTTAGCCCTACTTTGTTTATGCCATCTGGAAGAATGCAGGTATTCGAAACATTGGCTACAGCCCCGTTTTTGAACTTTAACGTCACTGCTCCAACATCTGCAACGGTTACCCCTTCATATTGTTTATGCATACTCCTAGAAGCAAAAGCCGCATAAACCTCGTCAATTTCTCCTATGCAATAACGCAATACATCGACCAAATGTGTGGTTTGTTCAATAAATTGGCCACCGGATCTAGCTTGATCTCTCCACCAAGCAACCTGAGGCATACTGCCCATCCATTGCCCAGTAATCATTCCGATCTCTTGGTCTTTCAATTGCTGCAGCATGTGCTGAATAGGTTCTGTATAACGGAAATGATAGCCTACAGAGGTGATCAAAGATTTTTTGCGAATTTCATTAAGAATTTGATTCGGTGTAGCAACATCTAAGCCAATTGGTTTTTCAATGAAAAAAGGGATACCCCGTTCTATCAGCTGAAGCTCCATATCTCCATGAGACATAGGTGGGACTAGAATATATACGGCATCCAATTTCCCAGCATCCAGCATGTCTTTAACATTATCAAAGCTAGTCGGAATATTAAATTCGGCAGCAAGAGCTGCAGCTTTTTCCTGAGAAGTTCCGCAAACAGCCTGAAGCTTTACACCTTCCATATTAGTCAAAATTTCGGCATGCACCTTGCTAAACCACCCTGTACCTATAATGCCTACTTGCACTGTCATAATAAAATCTCTCCTTATAATGTATAATTCAGCGGAATTCCGGTGGTATTCTTCTTGCTACACCTGTTTCGATTGCAGCAGCAATAACTGCTTTACGAACTAGGGGTACAACCTGATCATTGAATACACTAGGAATAATGTATTGCTCATTCAATTCCTCGTCATTTACCGAAGATGCGATAGCTTGCGCTGCAGCTAGCTTCATTTCTTCATTAATCGTCTTTGCTCGGCAATCAAGCGCCCCTCGAAAAATGCCCGGGAAGCAAAGCACGTTGTTGATTTGATTCGGGTAATCACTTCTACCTGTAGCAAGCACTCTTACATATGGTTCTGCTAGATCTGGCTCTATCTCCGGATCAGGATTTGCCATGGCGAATACGATAGGCTCCTGAGCCATGAGCTTAATATCGCTCACCTTCAGCACATCCTTACCCGAAACACCAATGAACACATCTGCCCCTTCTATTACATCAGACAAGCTTCCCTCAACGGACCCTGCGTTTGTATTCTCAGATACCCAAGTCCATACAGGGTTGGTATACGTATTCGTGCTGCAGATTGCACCTTCGCGATCTACCGCAATTATGTTTTTCACGCCTGCTGTCTGCAGCATTTTAATAATCGAAACGCCTGCAGCCCCAATACCAATAATAACCACTTTTATTTCTGAAAATGATTTTTCAACAATTTTAAGGGCATTGATTAATCCAGCCAGCAACACAATTGCAGTACCATGTTGGTCATCATGGAAAACAGGAATATCGAGCTCTTGCTTCAGTCTAGCTTCAATCTCGAAGCAACGCGGTGAAGAGATATCCTCGAGATTAATCCCGCCAAATGCAGGTGAGATCAACTTAATCGTCCGTATGATTTCCTCCGTATCCTTAGTTGCTAAACAGATAGGAAATGCATCTACATTAGCAAACTGCTTGAATAACATAGCTTTACCTTCCATCACAGGCATGGCTGCCTCAGGACCGATATCCCCTAAACCTAATACTGCCGTGCCGTCCGAGACTACAGCGACTGTATTGCGTTTGATAGTCAATGAATACGCCTTTTGAGGATTCTCGTGAATTGCCATACAAACTCGGGCTACCCCAGGTGTATAAACCTTGGAAAGATCATCACGGGTTTTGATCGACATTTTCGGAGTTACCTCGATTTTCCCGCCTAGATGTGCGAGAAATGTCGGATCCGATACATTAATCAATTGGATACCAGGTGCGGCTTTGACTGCATCGCTTATATCAGTCGCTTTGAGCCCTTGTAAATCCACCGTAATATCACGAATAGTCGAATTCTTACCTGAACGGATCACGTCAACCGCAACTATATCACCGCCAGCTTGTGCAATAATCCCAGCTATTTGGGCAAAAGAACCCGTCGTTTTATCCAATTCAATACGCATTATTATGCTTGTGTTCGCTGCCATGTATTTTCACATCCATTTCTTAAATGTAATACCTATTAATTATACCCCACGCAAAGTTTAATGAACCTAGAATTAGGTATTGTATGTATTAATTTAGAAACAGAACTGCAATTAATGTGATCAAAGCAGGTAATCCTTGCACAACTAATATTGAGCGTTTAGCTGTAAGTCCCCCATAGATAGCTGCGACAAGCACACAAATCAGGAAGAAAATTTGAATTTCATGCCCTATTGTTTCTACCGGATATAATAAACTCCAAACTAAACCTGCTGCTAGAAAGCCATTATAAAGCCCTTGATTTGCTGCTAGTGATTTGGATGCATTTGCAGCCTCTTGAGTCATTCCAAAGCTCTTAAGGCCCTTAGGCTTTGTCCATAGGAACATCTCCAAGTACATAATATACAAATGCTCCAGAGCAACAATCCCTACTAATATAGCAATAACCATCCAGTCAACTCCTCTCTGTTTCAGATTATTATACACTTTTATTTGCCTAAACTCTTCCCTTTTTCTTCGAGCTTCTTCATAATGAGAATGACTATTTTGTTCAATCATCTAGAGGAGGCTCCCAATTATGCTCGGCATTGCAATCTTACTTGTCTTCAATTTACTAGGCGTTCTGGTAAAAGAATTAACACAGCTCCCTCTGCCAGCTAATGTAATTGGCTTAATATTGTTTACAGCTGCACTCTATGCAAAGCTGATTAAACTGGAATGGGTGGAAAGCTCAGCCCAATTCTTAACTAAGCATATGATGTTATTCTTTATTCCTTTTCTGGTTGGTACGATGACTTTTTTTCCTTATATAGGCGCTCACTTTTTCTCAATAATAGTCAGTTTATTCGCCAGCACATTTATCGTTTTGGCTGTAACCGGATGGATAACCTCTCGTTTGTCCAAGAAAGATATTGGAGGGGAAGAGCATCATGAACTATGAAATATTAAATCAGCCGCTATTTGGTGTGACCTTAAGTGTTGGCGCATATGCGTTGGGTATCCGGTTATCACAGAAATATCCGCGGATTCATCCGTTATTTGTTAGCTCTTTAAGTATCGTTCTATTTCTCCTAGCAACTGATATCCCCTATGAAACCTACAAAATCGGCGGTAATTGGCTTTCCTTCTTGCTAGGGCCTGCTACGGTTGCACTTGGTGTACCCTTATATAAATATCGAAATCTCATCAAGAAACAGCTTTCTGCTATTTTAACAGGTGTAGTTGTCGGCTCTTTAATGGGTATCGTCTCAGCTGGTTCATTTATTTGGCTGTTAGGTGGCTCCAAACCACTTATACTTACCATGCTGCCTAAGTCAGTCAGTTCACCTATTGCCATTGAGCTCTCAAAGCTTGTAGGCGGCATTCCCGAATTAAGCGCAGTACTCACCGTCCTTACAGGTTTAATTGGGAGCATGCTCGGCAGGAGTTTTTTACAACGATTAGGCTTACGAGAATCATGGATAATTGGCATTGCAACTGGAACTGCTGCACATGGTATTGGCACGGCCAAACTAATGTATAGCTCTGAAATTGAGGGAAGCTATAGCGCTTTTGCAATGGCTTTATCCGGTATTGTCACGAGTATCTTCTTCATTCCGATAGTATGGTGGCTGCAGTAATTAACATGCTTTACAACAAAAAATAAGGCCTACATCGTTAATCGATGTAAGCCTTATTTATATAAAAAAAGGGGGGTATTAGTAGTATAAACCGATTTATTAAGTTTGAATCAGGTAAACTATAATTTCTTATTGAGCTGTATATCCGCCATCAATCACAACAGCCTGCCCTGTGATCCCTTTTGCTTGTTCCCCAGCTAAATACATGGCGTAAGCCGCAACCTCGCCTATCTCCAGCAATCGCCGCTGTGGAATTAATGGGTAGAGAACTTCCTCTAATACGGCATCCTTCGAGATATTGCGCATCACTGCTAATTCAGCTAATTGCTCTCTCAATAAAGCCGTATCCACATATCCGGGACATAGGGCATTCACAGTAATTCCAAACGGAGCAGCTTCCAGAGCCGCGGCCTTCGTCAGACCAATAACCCCATGTTTAGCACTGCTATAGGCTGCTTTACCCGCAAATCCAACCACACCATACATAGATGCAATATTGATAATACGACCGCCTCCTTGCTTTTTCATCAATGGAAGCACATGTTTAATTGCCATAAACGGCGCTGTCAGCATGATCCGGATCATCTTTTCAAAAACATCGGTAGGAAAATCCTCGATAAAAGAGACATATTGCAGCCCCGCATTGTTAATCAGAATATCTAATCTGCCAAAGGTTTTTTCTGTTTCTTTAATTACAGCGATTATTTGCTCTTCTGAAGTTACATCCAGCTTAAACCCGCTTGCTTTGAAGCCCAGTTTCCTTAACGACTCCGCCGCATTCTCAACCGCATCGGCATCCCGATCTGTTAAAATCACTTCTGCACCTTGTTCAGCAAACTGCTTGCCAATTTCAAATCCGATGCCTCGAGCAGCTCCCGTGATTAGCACAACCTTATTAGTAAACATTTAAACCCCTCCATTGGTGAGAATGTACAAATCGTTCATTTATAATTAAAATACATAGATAGCAATCTATTAATGTGAATGTCTTGTTAAAGGGAGTGGGGTTAACCATGGATATCCGCCAGCTTACGGCTTTTCTCGAGATTGCCAATCAGAATAATTTCTCTAAAGCCAGCCAAATACTTCACATCTCGCAGCCCTCCCTAAGTAAAATGATTAAAGGCTTGGAGGACGAGCTTGGCATAGTTCTCTTTGACCGCTCAACTAGACGCATTCAGCTCACTGAAGAGGGACGAATTGTGCGTGAGCATGCTCAGATCATCAGCAATGATTTTCAGAATCTCACAAACGCTGTCTCCGATATGACCAAGCTGAAGAAGGGTAAGCTAACATTAGGTCTACCTCCTGTAATTGGCTCAAGTTTTTTTCCAAATGTGCTGGCATCTTTTCATAAACAATATCCAGAAATTGAAATCAGCTTAATTGAAGAAGGCGGTAAACGTGTGGAACAAAGCATTATGGAAGGTTTGATTGATCTCGGTATTGTTGTACTGCCAGTCAATGAGCAGCAATTTGAGCTAATCCCGCTAATCCAACGAAACCTTTGCTTAGTACTGCCTGTTCAGCATCCCATGTCGCGTAAACGCAAGGTTTACCTTAAGGATTTAAAAAACGATCCATTCATCTTATTCCGTCAAGAATTTAATTTATATGACCGTGTTCGCTCAGCCTGTATTACCGAGGGATTTGAACCCCACATTACCTATGAAAGCACACAATGGGATTTTATCTGTGAGATGGTTGCCGCGAATCAAGGCATTTCTTTTTTACCGGAAACGGTCTGCGGAAACCTGGATCACAAAAGATTAAGAGTCATTAAAGATATTCAACCAAGCATCCCTTGGGATTTGGCGGTCATTTGGAAAAAGGATCAGTATGTTTCACATGCGGCTAAGGCTTGGATTGAATTCGTTCGACCTATTTTTCAGCAAAATATAACTTGAGTGGTCTAGCATTTCTACCGTCTAATCATCCGTAGGCTTCAAGCAAGACTTTATCATCCACAATGAGATTAGGCTCGGTTATGCTGCGAATATGCTCAATTGTATATCCCTTTGCTACCTCAACAAGTCTCAGTCCATCGGCTGTAACATCAATGACCGCTCGATCTGTGATGATGCGGTTTACAACCTGCTTGCCCGTTAGCGGTAGACTGCATTCCTTGAGGATCTTCGGACTTCCCTCTTTGCTAACGTGCTCCATAATGATAATCACGCGCTTGGCACCATGCACCAAATCCATTGCCCCGCCCATACCCTTGATCATTTTGCCGGGAATCATCCAGTTAGCCAAGTCCCCTTGCTCCGAAACCTCCATGCAGCCGAGAATCGCCAGATCAATATGGCCGCCACGAATCATACCGAACGAATCAGCGCTATTGAAGTAAGAAGCTCCAAGCAAGGCAGTTACTGTTTCTTTGCCGGCATTGATTAAATCGGGGTCGACATTGGCTTTGCTTGGAAATGGACCAATTCCTAATAAGCCGTTCTCCGATTGCAGCACAACCTGTTTGTTAGGAGGGATATAGTTCGCTACCAGCGTCGGGATTCCAATTCCTAAATTCACATAGTTGCCGTCTTGGATTTCTTGCTCCGCACGAATGGCAATGATTTCACGGATCGTTTTTACGGTTTCTGACATAACATTTCCTCCTCTCACTCATTTTTCACACGAGATTTAGTTCAAGCTTTCGCTGTGAATCGTTAGCTTTTCAATCCGTTTTTGTTGTTCGC
Source organism: Paenibacillus psychroresistens (assembly GCF_009728935.1). Taxonomy (GTDB): domain Bacteria; phylum Bacillota; class Bacilli; order Paenibacillales; family NBRC-103111; genus Paenibacillus_AC; species Paenibacillus_AC psychroresistens. The sequence continues at coordinate 4,968,601 of NZ_CP034235.1, forward strand.
CAACGATTAGTTTCTGCACGAAGATGCCCGGTGTATGAATATGCTCTGGATCTATTGCTCCTGTTTGCACAATTTGCTCTGTTTCTGCAATGGTGACTCTCCCCGCAGCAGCCATCATCGGATTGAAATTTCTCGCTGTTTTGTTATAGACCAAATTCCCAACCCCATCGGCCTTGGCCGCACGAATCAAGCTGAAATCTGCTGTTAACGCTTCTTCCAGCAAATAAGCTTTGCCATTGAATATACGCGTTTCCTTGCCTTCCGCTATTAAAGTACCCACTCCCGCAGGAGTATAAAAAGCTGGAATCCCCGCGCCACCTGCTCTAATTTTCTCAGCCAGCGTGCCTTGGGGCAGGAGTTCCATCTCGATCTCACCTGCTAGAATTTGGCGCTCGAATTCTTTGTTTTCACCTACATAAGAAGCAATGACCTTCTTGATTTGTTTATTGCGCAGCAGTAAGCCCAATCCCCAATCATCCACTCCGCAGTTGTTTGAAATGACTGTGAGCCGCTTAACACCTTTATTGACCAATGCCAAGATAAGATTTTCTGGAATGCCCACCAAACCGAACCCGCCTACCATTAAGGTTGCGCCATCTGGAATATCTTGAACGGCTTCTTCGAATGTCTCCAAAATCTGAATCAACTCAATCACCTTCTTTTTCTGAAATTTATCAGCATCTTTCGATGATGACAGCTACACCTTGCCCGCCGCCAATACACAGTGTTGCCAGCCCATAAGTCGATTGTCTTCTCTGCATTTCATAGAGCAATGTAGTCATAATTCTTGCACCGCTTGCTCCAATCGGATGGCCCAAAGCTATCGCACCACCATTGACGTTCAACCTAGCTTGATCAAACTCAAATTGATCTGTGAAGGTTAGTGATTGTGCAGCAAAAGCTTCATTTGCTTCGATTAGGTCGATATCGGTTATCGCCAATCCTGCTTTCAACAAGGCTAGCTTTGTCGCTGGAATTGGACCTAAGCCCATATAAGCCGGTTCCACTCCCACAGAGGCGTTAGCTCGGATAACGGCTAACGGCATAAGGCCGAGCTCTTTTACTTTTCTGCCACTCATCACCACTAAGGCTGAGGCTCCATCGTTAATTCCAGATGAGTTGCCCGCAGTAACCATGCCATCGTTCTTAAAAGCGGGTCGCAAAGCTGCTAAACGCTTTAAGCTTGTATCTGCGCGCGGGAATTCATCGGTATCTACCCAGATGGAATCACCTTTGCGCTGTGGAATTTCAACAGCAACGATTTCTTCCTTGAATCTACCTTCAGAAATTGCTGTAACCGCCTTCATATGACTTTCAAAAGCAAACTGATCCAGTTGTTCGCGTGTTAATGCATAGCGATCACATAAATTCTCAGCCGTTATCCCCATGTGATAGTCGCCATTGGCACACCATAAACCATCTCTGATCATACTATCCACCAAGGTCTGATCACCAAAACGCAAGCCAGATCGAGCTCCCTGAAGTAGATACGGTGCTTGACTCATACTCTCCATACCGCCTGCAACCACAATTTCACTTTCACCGCTGCGAATTGCTTGCCAGGCTAATTGAATCGCCTTTAAGCCTGAGCCGCATACTTGATTCACGGTTACCGCAGGAATTTCCACTGGAATTCCAGCTAACAAAGCGGATTGTCTTGCCGGATTCTGCCCCAAACCAGCCTGAAGCACATTGCCCATAATGACTTCCTCAACCGCTTCGGTCTGGATACCTGCCCGTTGAATTGCTGCCTCGATTACCAAAGCTCCAAGCTTTACCGCTGAGATATCCTTTAAAGAACCGCTAAAGCTCCCAATAGGTGTACGTGCTGCAGATACTATATAAACATCGTTATCATTCACAATAATATCCCTCCTTCCGTCTTACTCCTATCTTACTTCTCGATTATTTATATGTAAAATTCATATAAGGCATAGTATTTATATGAATTTGGCATATAAATTAACTGTGACTCACGATATCCTCATACACTATCCTGTAAATTGAAAAACTAAAACAGACATCAGCTATGTGGAATACGAATCCACTAGCCAATGTCTATTTTGTACAAAATATAGGTTCATCCCAAAATTAAGCGTGAAAATCTGTTCCCGAAAGAACTTCTTTAACATAACCAGCACGAATGGTAAAATCACCAAAATGCTCGCCTTCAATTCTTTCCTGAGCATATCGATGAATAATCGGTTTCAAGGTTCCGAGGATTTCTTCCTCACCGATATTCTCACGGTATAACTTGTTCAGACGTTGCCCAGCAAAGCCAGCGCCCAGATACATATTATATTTACCCGGAGCTTTACCCATAAAGGCAATTTCACCTAGTGCAGGCCGAGCACATCCATTAGGACAACCAGTCATCCGAATAACGATTTCCTCTTCACGTAGACCCACTTCTGCCAAGATCAACTCGATCTTATCCAATAAAATCGGCATGTAACGCTCAGATTCAGCCATTGCCATTCCGCAGGTAGGCAGGGATACACAGGCCATGGAGCTTCTACGTAGAGCAGAATTTTGCAAACCGTCGTTGAGATTGTATAACTTAACCATTTCCTCAATTTTACGTTTTTTCTGAGTTGTTACATTCCCGATAATGATATTTTGGTTAGGCGATAGACGATAATCTCCTGTATGGATTTTGGCGATTTCACGCAATCCAGTCATTAACGGATAATTCTCAAGATCCTGAACTCGACCATTCTCAATAAATAAAGTCAAATGCCATTTGTTGTTGCTGCCTTTAACCCAGCCATAACGATCACCATTACTATCAAAGTGATAAGCACGAGCCGCTTCAAGATTCCAACCAAGCCGATCTTGCAGTTCATTAACAAACCATTCAAGTCCGCGATCATCTATCGTATATTTAAAGCGTGCATGCTTCCGAACGGAACGATCCCCATAATCTCGCTGAATCATAACTGTTTTCTCGGCCACATCGACAACCTGCTCCGGTGTGCAAAACCCAATTATTTTTGCAAGTTGAGGATAAGTGTTTACATCGCCGTAGGACATCCCCATACCACCGCCAACTGCAATATTAAAGCCTAAAAGCCGTCCATTTTCAACTATAGCAATTAGCCCGAGATCCTGTGAGAATACATCCACATCATTGGAAGGTGGCACAGTCACGCCGATTTTAAATTTACGCGGCAGATAGACAGGGCCATAAATCGGCTCTTGTTCTATAGCTTCATCTTGACTATCAAGTACCTTCTCACCATCAAGCCAAATCTCGTGGTAAGCTCTAGTTCTTGGATCCAAATGCTGACTAAGCCGCTCCGCCCATTTATAAACCTCTGCATGAACCTCAGATTGATAAGGGTTTGGATTACACATAACATTCCGATTAACGTCACCGCAAGCAGCTAATGTGGTTAAGAGTGAATCATTAATTTTGCGAATGGTTTTCTTCATATTCCATTTGAGAACACCATGCATTTGAAAAGACTGCCGTGTGGTTAAACGCAATGTACCATTCGCATATTCATGGGCAATCTTGTCCATAGCCAACCACTGCTCCGGTGTGATAATTCCACCAGCCGCACGGATACGTACCATGAATTGATAAGAAGGCTCAAGCTTCTGCTTTTGGCGCTCATTACGCAAATCCCGATCATCCTGCATGTAGCTTCCATGATGCTTCAATAAGCGATTATCATCCTCAGGTATGGAACCTGTAATTAAACCTTCGAGAGTTTCAGTTAAATTCCCACGCAGGTATCGGCTCGAGCTCTTGATGTGCTCTACTTCGCTAGGTGGGCCTTTCTTCGCCGATGCTAATGGATCTGGATTCATTGTGCTATCTCCTCACACTATCATTTATGATTATTAGACCTTTTAGTAAACATCACGTAAATATCGCTTCTGCTGCTGCATAGCTACCAAATAGGCAGCTGCTTGCTCTGGACTCATTCCGCCTTCACGTTCGAGAATAGCTCCCAATGCGGCATGAACATCATGAGCCATATGCTTCTCATCACCACATACGTATACATAAGCACCCGCTTCTAGCCATTGGAAGAGCTCTGCGCCTTTTTCCAGCATACGATGCTGCACATATACCTTTTTATTCGTATCACGTGAAAATGCAACATCCATTTGTGTCAAAACACCTTTTTTCAACCACTTTTGCCATTCAATCTGGTATAAGAAGTCCGTAAGGAAATGCTGATCACCGTAGAATAACCATGTTTTTCCGTCTGCACCTGTTTCTTCGCGCTCTTGTAGAAAAGCACGGAAAGGAGCAACGCCTGTCCCAGGTCCGATCATAATGATAGGCAGCTCTGGATTGGTTGGGAGCTTAAAATTCGGATTATCATGAATATAAACAGGCAAGCTATCGCCTGGCTTAATACGTTCTGAGCTCTGTACTGAACAGACACCATAACGTTCACGACCATGAGCTTCATAACGCACCGCACGGATGGTAACGTGAACTTCATCCGGACTAGCCTTGGAGCTGCTGGCAATGGAATAAAGACGTGCTGGCATTTTCCGTAGAATCGATACAAACTCAGCTGCTGAAGCTTCCCATGGTGAGAAATCCTCAACTAAATCAAGCAAATCGCGTTCCTTGATATAAGCTCTAAGCTCTTGCTCATGCTCCGGCTTTAGCAGCTCATGAAGCTTAGGATTGGATGAGAACTTAGCCGCTTGCTCCACCAATGGTTTTGTAAGTACAGTAATCTCAAAATTATATAGCAAAGCTTCTTTTAATGGTCGTACTTCTCCGTCTTTATTAACTGTAACGGGCTCATCCGATTTAAAAGCCAAAGTATTAATTAATGTGCTAACAAGCTCTGGATGGTTTTCAGGATAAATCCCTAAACAATCACCAGGTTCATATTGCAGGTTGGAACCCTCAAGTGAGATCTCAAGATGGCGAGTTTCTCGCTGTGATCCACGACCATTCAGATTCAAATTCTCAAGTACCTCCGCTTTAAACGGATTCTTTCTTGAAAAGGTCGATTGCTCCGTAACTAAACCGTTAGAAGTGACTACAGCTGGTGCTGATGAAGTTGGTGCTTCAAAAGCTGCGCTAAGTGTACTTAAGACGCTTTCCACCCATTGTGCAGCAGGCTCATCGTAATCCAAATCACAATCCGTACGCGGACAGAAACGCTTGCCTCCCAATTCTTCAAGGCGCAAGTCAAAATCCTTACCGGTTTGGCAATAAAATTCATAGGAGCTATCTCCCAGTGAGAGTACAGAGAACTGCAGCCCATCTAACTGAGGAGCACGCTTACTTTTGAGAAATTCAAGAAATTGAATGGCATTATCCGGTGGATCTCCTTCACCATGAGTGCTCGCCAGAATTAGTAAATTACTAATTTTCTTTAAATTGGCTGGTTTAAAATCACTCATAGATGACAAGGTCACTTGAAACCCACGTCCTTCTAGTTGTTGCGACAGGCCTTTAGCCAATCGTTGAGCATTGCCAGTCTGTGATCCGAAAAGTACAGTCACCTCTTTAGAGATAACAGGAGTTTCGATAGCAGGTAAGGTTGCAGCCGCTGTTAGTGAAGCCGGTACAGCCGTATTAGATGCTGCTGGTATTGCTACGCTTTGCAAAGCAGTAATATAACCGCTCAGCCAGTTTTGTTGTGTCTCCGTAAGTTGGGGCAGGAGACGATTGAGTAGCTCAACTTGCTCTTGATTAAAGGGACTATTAGTAACTTGGAGTTGCAACGATATCCACCTCATGCCTTCATCTGTTTTAAATCATCATTAAGATGATACCACATTTTCACAGAAAAACTATTCCTTTTGTCGAATATTCGCTAATTGGACAATTAATGTTCAAGAAACTTTGAGCAGCGCATCTAAAAAAGCCTAAAAAAATAAAAAAAACTTGCATTGAGCAAAAAAACAAGCGTAAAATTATTCCCCAGGTTGATGAGGAGAATTCTACGCTTACTAAATGTTAAAGCTGTACAGGTGCCAACCAAGAAAACATAGGGATATTTCTTAATATCCCAAATGATACAGTCAAGACCAACATTACAAACATGACATAATCACTAAATTTCTTATAACCTTTTAATCTAAGAACGGAATACAAAACATAAATCGGTAACAATAGGAATAAAAGGGAGTTGAATCTAAATGCTTGAGCTAAATTAAAGTCCATTAAGGAGGTAATCACTCTTGTGATCCCACATCCTGGACAATATAAACCAGTCAAAGCATGAAACGGACAAGGAATACTAAGGTTGAAAACAGGTGCCAATACTTTTAAATAAAGCACACCACCAGCAGTTAAAGAAGTCCCCCACAACCATCTAGACTTCCATGTCGGACTAAGCTTGTGCCAGTTTATTAACATCTGACTGTACCAAAGCATAAACTACGATACTCAAGCCTACGAAATTTAGAACAAGATAAAGCACCGAATTATCAGTTACAAACTGACCACGTCTATGTTGGGCTTCCGCAATATGTTTACCAACCTGATAAGCCCATATAAAGCCCCATATTCCACAAGTAACAATAGTTAGAAGAAAATGCTTCCCTCCAGTGAATTCTGGATCTCCACTTAGCTCACCGACATCATTCGTCAAAGCAATGAACCAGAATATCCCATAAATACCGCATGTAATCAACGTTAATACAATTTCTGTCGCAAGACTCTTTTGTCTAATCACGATACACCATCCTATAAATTAGTTATAAATCTAGTAAAATTTATCATTTCACATAGACCCAACTGATAGATTATACCAACTATAGGAAGTTATGCATAGGATTTGTTGATCTTATGAACAATAAATTATACTTACCCATGTAATAAGGCCTATTTCCCGTATTATTTTAATTATCAACTAGAACAAGTTTATCTTCACCAGCTGCATACTTATAGTTTTTAAGCTCCCCGTTTGAATTAATTTTAATTTGGAATATCCGCGTAATAGGGTCATAAAATACATCATCGTCTGGATGTTCTCGAAGAGCTTCATAAACGTTTACATATTCAATTCTTTCGCCTATTTTTTTGAAAATAAAAACTTCGTTGAAATGTAAATTTTTATTTTTTGCGACAACATCGATAACTCCATCCCCATCTAAATCCGTCTCAGATACGGCTGAATCTATACGGAATTCCTCCACAGGAATACTATTTTCATAGGATAACCAGAAGCTGCACACTACTTGCGGACCGCATGAGCCAGATAATCTAAGATACGATTCTCCAAAAGCATTACTTTTAACAAATTCGACTTCCGTCATACTGCCAGGTCCAAATTCAAATAATTCATTTGGCAGTGCATTAGGCAGATCCGTAAGCTCAATCCCAAAATACGGACCTACTCCTGCTTTTAAATAAACTAGAAACTTCCCAATCCCCTTAAATTCAGTCTCTTCTTTAATAGTAACTGTTGATTTGTCTACCTGCCCCAATTGCGTCCGTTTGTAACCACTATCAGATAAATCCAATGGTGATTTAAGCGAATATTGGTAATTCAGTGTTCTTTCTTCTATTACTGCCGTTGCTGCTCTATTAGTAGTTGATTTTGTTACACTAATATTGGTGAGGCTGCTATCTTGGAGAATCATTATGAGAATAATTCCTAACAACATAGCAACTGAAGCCGTAATAAAATATTTCTTGATTTGCCTGCTTGGGCTAATATTAATTCGGCGAATTACTTCATGCTTCATTTCTTCGGTAAATACAGTTTTTTCAAACGATCCTCCCTTAGCAACCTCATACCAATATGGCTTAGTGTTCTTCACTCTATCATCCCCTTTAATTTACTCTCCACTTTTTTACGGGCGCGAAACAACCTTGATTTCACTGTTCCTTCTGAAATGTTAAGTAAACAGGATATTTCGCGAATGCTCAGCTCATGCTCCAGATCAAGCACTAGAACTTCACGCAGCTTGCTCGAAAGCTTCATAATAATGCTCCAAATTTCTTCAACGGATTGTTTGCCTATGTAAACTGCCTCTGCTGAGCTCTCCGGTTTTCCCTTTATAACATGGCCAATCAACAATACCCTGCGAAAATAACTGGACCTCATTTCATTAATTGCAATGTTTCTTGTGATGGCTAATAACCAGGTTTTGAAGGAAGATTGTCCTTTAAATGTATGCATCTTATAATGCGCCTTAATGAAAACCTCCTGAGCAATATCCTTAGCCTGCTCTCGGTTATTGGTTATCCAATAGGCGTATTTCCATACATCATCCCCATATTGATTCATAAGATTATACATCTCTGTATTATCAACAAATTCAATATATTTAAGATATTCCGATTCCATATATTCACCTCCAACCTATTAGACAAGAACGGAAAGCACTTGGTTCCCTAAAATTTACTATCCATCTACCCAATCATTAACCAAAGCTAACTCATACAAATATACCGTAATCTACTTTGAATTGAATAATATTGGAGGCGGTAATTATATGGCTTGTTCTTGTACAAAACACTCAGTTAAATCGAAAGTTCTCAAAAAACAAAAGCCTGCTAAAAGACCAGGACTTATCAGTAAGCATGTATGCAAGTGCTCAAAGAAATAAATAGAACAGGAGCAAGACAAAAGACTGCCGGATAGTACCGACAGTCTTAATTAATAAAATATTTTACTCCTTCATACCAAAAGCCTCTGCAATGAGCTCATAGGAACGAATTCGTGCTTGTGGATCGTGAATAGGACTATTGATCAAAATTTCACTGATATTGAAATCGGAGCCCATTTGCAGCAGCCGTTCCTTTACTTGAGCTGGTGTACCAACTACACGACGCTCGCGGGATTGCTGAATATGCAATAGATCGCTTTCTCTATAAGGGTAATCGCGCGCTGTCTGAACAGATGGAAGAAATGGCATCTCGATTCCTGTTCGGATACCCAAAAACAATAAATCACTGCTCATCGCTAGTTGGTTAGCTTCCTCTTCTGTCTCGGCGCAGATTGCAAGTGTCGCAATCATTGAACGAGGATGATCTTCCAAATGCGGTTTTTGCTCAAAATGCTCATTGTAGTATTGCGTTGCTTCTTCACCGCCTGGTGTGCTGAAAAATTCTGCAAAAGCGTAAGAGGTACCTAAGGACGCTGCAATTCTCGCGCTTTCACCGCTTGAGCCAAGCAGCCATATTTCCGGTGCTGTTGGAATGGAAGGAGCAGCTACTAGTTTTTCAAAGGAATGGCCTTTGGGCAAATCATCGTAGAAGTACCCGACAATGTCTTGTACTTGCTGCGGGTATTTGGCTACGTCCACATATTTATCCTGCTGAAGTGCACGCGTGGCAAGCGGCATACCTCCTGGAGCACGGCCAAGGCCAAGATCAATTCGACCTGGATGAAGAGCCTCCAATAGGCGGAAATTCTCGGCAACTTTATAAGCACTATAATGAGGAAGCATAATGCCTCCTGATCCGACACGAATTCGCGAGGTTGCAGCAGCCAGATGGGCAATCAGTACCTCTGGGCTTGAAAAGGCAAGCGCACGCATAGAATGATGCTCAGATACCCAGTAACGTCCATAGCCAAACACCTCAACTGCTTGAGCAAGACATGTTGATTCCTGAAGTCCAGCCGTAGCACTCCGACCCTCACTTATAAAAACCTGATCCAAAACCCCCAGTTTAATCATAAGGATTCCTCTTTTTTGTCAGGGATCAAGCAGCTGTCATCAATACACAATGCACCTTCTTCAGAACCTTTAAACTCAACAAGCGGATGATCTTCATTCCATGCCTTTTGCAACGCTTCAAGAAACACGTCACTTGGCTGCGCTCCTGAAATAGCGTATTTGCGATTAATTACAAAAAATGGAACGCCTCTTGCCCCAAGCTGGCTGGCTTCCTGCTCATCAGCACGCACTTGGGCAGTATATTCATTACTAGTTAACACGCGAAGTGCCTCCAACCGATCCAAACCAATTTCTGCTGCCAAATCCGCTAGCTGTTCAGGATCACCAATATGCAGAGCATCCGTAAAATAGGCTTTCAGCAAACGTTCCGTCAATTCCAAATGCTTGCCTTGAGATGCTGCATAATGGGTTAGCCGATGAGCGTCGAAAGTATTTGTTTGAATAGTGCGATCGAAGTGGAAGTCAACACCTACGACTTTGGCTTGCTGGGTAATCTGAAGTGTATTCTGAACAGCTTGTTCGCGGCTCAAGCCATACTTAGCCACAAGCATATCATGAACACCGGGATTCCCATCCCGCTTGGCTTGGGGATCCAGCTCAAAGCTTTTATAAATGACCTCTACTGCTGATTTATGCGTAAACTGCTGCAATGCTGCCTCGAATTTGCGTTTGCCAATATAACAGAATGGACATACATAGTCTGACCAAATTTCCACCTTCATTTGCTGCCGCCTCCTTGTTCTTATCTGTGTGTTATTTAGCACAGTTGCAGATAAATAAAAAGCCATTAAACTGTTGCATATATTGCACAGTATACGATCAGATTTATTCGCTGTCAAACATTAGAATGGACTGAGTTAACATTCCCTCCCGATTGAGTTTCATTCAACCGTTTTACCCAATCACCAATCGTATAGTTTCCAAGCACCTCTAGCAGAGAACGATCCATTTCATCTGTCAGCTCACCAAACAAAGTATTCATTTTCAAACCAAAAGTACCCGTTCCTGCAGTATCCTTAATACCATAAATCAGCGGTGCGCTTACCTGCAGGATAGTATAGACCTCTGCCAGTGTAATAGTCTCCGGTGACCTTCTTAATTTATATCCGCCATCTCGGCCTTCGCGCGTTTCCAGAATTCCGCCCTTAGTCAAACTCGATAAAATCCGCCGCAGCAGAGTAGGCTCAGATTGCAAATAAACAGCGAGCTCTGCGCTCGGGCAAGTTATTATGTCATCCTTGGCTAGAATTACAAGTGCTTGCACTGCTAATCCGAACCATTTAGGGTGGTGTGAGCCTATGCATTTATCCATGTTCATTCTTAATCGCCTCCCTGTTAGAATTGTATCCAAATCCATGTTGGAGAGCAAGCAGGAATCATTGACTGAAAAAAAAGGCTTTCACAGAAACAACTCTGTAAAAACCTTTATCTTTGTAAAAAGCTTCGTTAGCCCGCAAACTTAATGGACAAATGCGCGAGCATTTCTTTAGTCATTTTCTCGAGATTATATTCTGCGTTAAATCCCCACTCTTCTTTGGCTGCGGTGCTGTCAATTGCATTAGGCCAGCTATCCGCAATCGCCTGCCTGACCGGATCCACCTGATAAGCGAGCTTAAAATGAGGAATGTGCTTTCTTATTTCTGCAGCAATCATTTCGGGTTCGATACTCATTGCAGATACATTAAAAGCATTGCGATGCTTGAGCTTGGATGAGTCTGCCTCCATTAGTGTGATGATGGCTTCAAGAGCATCCGGCATATAAATCATATCCATGAAAGTACCCTGTGAAATATAAGAAGTATAACTGCCTTTCGCAATGGCATCATAATAAATTTCTACCGCATAATCTGTAGTTCCTCCGCCCGGAGGAGTTATATAGGAGATGATTCCGGGAAAACGCAGCCCCCGTGTGTCTACACCGAATTTGTTATAGTAATAATCACACAATAATTCTCCCGATACTTTACTGACACCATACATGGAAGTTGGTCTTTGAATGGTTTCCTGTGGAGTATTATTATTAGGTGTTGTTGGTCCAAATGCCCCAATAGAGCTTGGAGTAAAGAGTTGGCAATTCAATGTTTTAGAAACCTCTAACGCGTTTAGTAGCCCACCCATATTCAATTCCCAGGCTAACAATGGTTTTGCTTCCGAGGTTGCAGACAATAACGCAGCTAGATGAATGATTGTATCCACTTGATATTTATTGGCGATTTCATACATGGCTTGAGAATTGGTGACGTCTAGAATTTCAAAAGGACCTGATGCTCCTTGTGTAGAAGCTTTTTTTATATCCGTAGCAATTACTTGGTCTGTATTATAAATTTGCCGTAATCTAGAGACAAGCTCCGTACCGATTTGACCCGATGCTCCTGTAACCATTATTTTTTTCATCTGAATCCCCCTCACTGTTGTTTAGTTCTTTTCTAAATCAGCTTCAGCTCTTTCCCTACTTTTTCGTAGACAGATAATGCTTTTTCAAGCATAAGAGGAGTGTGCGCTGCAGTTGGCATATTTCTGATTCTTCCGCCTCCTTTTGGAACCGTTGGGAAGACGATCGCTTTGGCATAAACTCCTTCTTCATAAAGCCTTTTGCTAAAAAGCTGTGTCATCTTTTCATCCGCAATAATGCATGGAGTGATTGGAGTTTCACTTTTCCCTATATCAAAGCCTAGATCTTGAAGTCCCTTTTTCAACAAATTACCGTTCCCCCATAATCGACCCATGAGGTCTGGACTGGTCTTAATGATGTCTATTGCCACAATACATGGTGCAACAGCAGCTGCGGGCAATGAAGTTGAGAATAGAAACGGCTTGCTTCTGGCTTTGAGCCAATCAATTAATTCCCTTTTACCGGCTACGTATCCACCTACAACTCCGATAGCTTTGGAGAGTGTACCAATTTGAAAGTCCACTTGATCCGAAAGTCCAAAGTGCTTAACTGTACCGGCACCACTTCCTAGAACTCCAGAGCCATGAGCATCATCCACATAGGTTATGAGGTCATATTCAGCTGCAATATCAATGATTTCTGGAAGCTTGGCAATGTCTCCATCCATAGAAAAAACTCCATCCGTAATCACCATGAGCTTCTTATATAAGCCGGATTCTTTAGCTGCCTTCGCTTTGATTCGTAAATCATCCATGTCGGAGTGACTGTAACGGATAATCTTGGCCTTGGATAATCTGCATCCTTCGATGATTGAAGCATGATTCAATTCATCGGACAGAATCGCATCGTTCTGATCCATTACTGCCGAGATAGCTGCCATATTACAATTAAATCCGGATTGATAAACGACAACAGCTTCTGTTTTCTTGAATTCAGCTAGCTTTTCTTCTAGCTGCACATGAACATCTAGTGTTCCATTAATTGTGCGGACGGCTCCCGCCCCTGCACCATATACATTCACAGCCTCAACGGCTGCCTGAATTAATCTTGCATCGGTTGCTAATCCCAGATAATTATTCGAGGATAAATTGATGTACTCTTTGCCTGCAATTGTAATTACCGGGCCGTTGGCCCCCTGTAAAGGGTCGATTACATTGTAAAGCCCTTTACTTTTTAGCTCATTCAAATTTTCGGATAAAAAATCAGTTAACTGTTTGCTGGACATAATTCCGCCTCCTCTATATACGTTATACTATACACATGTATTTAATAACGCACAATATATTATTTTGAAATAGTCGACTTTTGAGTTTATTTACGTTACCATTGTTAAAAAATGAAGACCGCGGGGAGAGATCTTATGGAGCCAATACATATTAAATTGGGCAAAAACTTAAAAGCAATCCGTAATAGCAGAGGTCTAAGCCTTGATAAAGTGGCTGAATTAACCGGAGTTAGCAAAGCCATGCTTGCACAAGTCGAGCGCGGCGAATCCAGTCCATCTATTTCGATTATTTGGAAAATTGCCAATGGATTACATTTGTCATTCACTACATTAATCGAAGAGCAAAGTCCTTCTATTTCGATAGTCAACAGTGCCGATATAGAACCCCTATTAGAAGAAGAAGGAGCGTTTCGCTCTTATCCCCTATTCCCATTTAGCCCGCACAAGCAATTCGAGATTTATTTAGTTGAAATGGATCCAAATTGTTATTTCGAATCTGAGGCACACAGCGCCGGAGTGGAAGAATACATCATGCTTTTACAAGGGGGGCTGGAAATTGCTTTTAGCGGTAGCAGCCATTCCATCAAGCCAAATGAATCTCTTCGATTTATCGCTGATCAACCCCATAGCTATCTGAACAACACGGACAGTATGGTACAATTCCATGTGCTTATTTATTACCCTTAGTATTTCATTTCCACGGTATATAATAGAGTATTCATATATGCACTATCAGGGAGAGATGCTGATTGAAAAAACAAACTTATGTGGTACATGACCATCATGATGAACGGCATCAGGGTGCGGCAACGTTTCCTATTTATCAGAATAGCTTGTTTACATTTGCCAACTACGACGATTTTGATGCAGCGTCGAGCCATTTTTTCGATCATTTCGTCTATTCTAGAGGGAATAATCCGACCGTACAGCAGCTCGAGAAACGGCTGGCTGGACTTGAAGGAGGCGAGGAAGCACGATGCTTCGCCTCAGGTATGGCGGCCATATCTGCTGCCGTAATGTCTGTCGTCAAACAGGGCGATCACATCGTTTGTGTTGATCAGGCGTATGGTCCGGCACGGGTAATGATGGGCACGTATTTGCAAAAGTTCGGCGTTGCGTGCTCTTTTGTCGACGGAACGTCAATCGATGCCGTTGCAGCCGCCATTCGTCCAAATACATCACTGCTGTATTTAGAAAGCCCGACTTCGCTGGTTTTCTGCTTGCAGGATTTAGAAGCTTGTGTGGAATTAGCCCGGCAAGCTGGCGCTACCACAATTATCGATAATACATGGGCAACTCCATTCTTTCAGAACCCACTCAAGTATGGCGTCGATCTGGTTGTACATTCGATTTCCAAATATATTGGCGGGCACAGCGATATAACCGGAGGTGCCATTGTCGGTTCACATGAAAAATTGGAACGCTTGAACCAAAATGAGTTTATGCTGATCGGCGGTATAATGACCCCCCATACAGCGACTTTGGTATCACGAGGACTGCGGACGCTGCCGCTACGACTGGAACGGCATCACAAGAACGGTGTAAAGATTGCCGAATTTTTGCAGACTCTCCCATTTGTGCGCAAAGTAAATCACCCAGGACTATCTTCCCATCCCCAGCACGAGTTGGCCGTTCGCCAAATGGAAGGATTCAGCAGTTTGTTTTCTTTCGAAACGGATATCCCCCTACATGAAATGCGGACATGGGCAGGCAATCTGGAATATTTTCGGATCGGTGTCAGTTGGGGCGGCTATGAAAGTCTAGTGACGGTACATAATTTAAAGCAAGAAATTGATTCAATAGCAGCTACCTCACAATCTATAGTCCTCGTTCGCTTGTATATTGGGCTTGAGGATCTGGAAGACCTGATCCTCGATATCCGGCATGCCTTCGAACGGATCGGTGTGACTATAGTGGATTGAATTTTGTTAAATGCGCTTAACACGAGTAAGGGCAGACGAATGTTTCTATTCGACTACCCTTTCCCTGTCACTTATGTTTTATAATGAGCGCTCCACACCTAAGCTATTTAGCTTCTCTTTGCATTGCAGCCTGATTTTCTCAATAAATCCAGCGCTTTCATCCAGTCCACTTGATGTGCAATTCACGTATCCGTTGCTCCAGCGATTACGTTTCAGCCATAGCTGTTTGAAGTCGCTCAGAATAAGTTCGGCGTCCCGAATCCAGCCTTCCAGCATTAATAGAACTTTAGGCTCAGATTCGTCCTCGAACAACATGCATTTGAGCTCCCCTAGTTTACACGCAAGGAGAATCAAGCCGATCCCATTGTGAAACTCTGCATCCAGCAATGAAGCATCGTGGCAACGCATATCAACGCTCTTCATACAGCGCTCCTGTTCGCTTACATAGGAAGCAACTCGCTGAAAATCACTGATGGTCCGATCTTTTAATACATCACGGTCGTCCAAGCCTTTGTGGAAGATCCGACCCAATATGCTGCCATCTTGAATACGATGCTGCTCCAATAAATAGGAGTTGCCGAGATCGAGCAGCAAGCCACCAATTGTTTCATTGCGATCCTCGAATACGAAGACATTGAGAAATTTGGCGATGTCCATATCACGGTTATTGTCCACCCGCCAGCTCAAGGCTGCTCCATAAGCTAGGCCTGGATAGATAAACGGAAAGTGATGCAGGCTAATAATGTCGTACCAATGCGTGTTCAAAAAACCAGCCGCTCCATTAGCTTTGCCGTGTATCGCTGCTTGAAGCAAATTCTCCTTCATGTTGTCAGTGCGTCCGACGATGGAATTCCAGCAGCTTGTTCCTGGACAAACATAGAAGGGAACTCCGGCTTCGCGGAATTTCCGTCCATGCTCAGCAAACGGATGCTCTGCTTCATAGCCCCATTCTAGAGCGATTGCATCTTGCGGCAGCTCAGTGATTAGTTCAGGATCTTTGATGATAATATCACCCCAGAACATCATCCTTTTGCCGCGCCTTTTCACCGTCTCAGAAACCTGGTGCAGAAAATCAAGATATATTCGCCCCGCTCCGACTTGCTCCGCAGCTTCTTTGTTCTTTCCTTTACCGAGCTCATAGGTTTCATCAAAACCAACGTTGTACATTTCCGACGAAAAATACGGCAGCAGATCGTCCTGCATCGTTTCCACCAGCTCAATCGAACGCGGATCCGCTGGATTTAATGTGCCTGCAGTTAGAAACAGGCTCTCATTGTACCAATATCCGCCGGGACACTCTGCCAAATCGGCAAATTCTTTGCGCGCAAGCCATGCATCCATATGCCCAAAGCTGTTCTGATTCGGAACAAGATCAATAAAACGTTCAAGGCAGTATCGATTGAGAATGAGTATATCCTCTCCGGTCATCGGAGTTCCTGTTTCCCAGACTTCCGGAAATGATGGATACGCAAACGAGAATCCTTCCATATAAAGCTGGAGCTGATTCATTTTCAAATCGGCCATCTCGTCGACAAGCTTGAACAACGTTTCCATTGTTGGAATTTTATTGCGACTGATGTCGAATAACAACCCTCTGGCTGCAAAATCCGGCTCATCCTCAATCGTAAGACACGGCAGCACTTTGCCGAATTGATGCAGCAGCTGCTTCAGCGTACTGACTGCATGAAATGCCCCTGACAGCGTGCTGTAGCCGATTCGAATCCCATTCTCATCTATGTTAAGCGTATATCCTTCTGTTGAAAGGGTTTCTGTCTTCTCATCTTCAAATGTAACGCTGGCAGCTTGTTTACCTAGTCGGACTAGGACGATATCAGCACGTATTTGCGTATAATCCAGTATTGCCGACTGAAGCCTTCTTGCAGTGAAAAACAGCTCGTCTTTCTTCTCGGCGGGTATACCGATGATAGCAGCCCTCTTCATAACATACTTTCCCTCAAAAACAGTTAAGCTTTTTGGATGCGGAACCAGCATCAACTTATTTACGTTCATATATATCCTCCCAAACCTAACAAATCTCGTGTCAATACAGAGTTCAATTCACCATACATCCAAGCTTGATC
This sequence comes from Paenibacillus psychroresistens, assembly GCF_009728935.1. Taxonomy (GTDB): domain Bacteria; phylum Bacillota; class Bacilli; order Paenibacillales; family NBRC-103111; genus Paenibacillus_AC; species Paenibacillus_AC psychroresistens. Next base: position 4,985,842 of record NZ_CP034235.1, read on the forward strand.
CGTCTCTAGCTACTATTTCGTTCCAAGCCAATTTCGCAGCCCCAAGCATTCCTGCGTCATTTCCGAGAAGGGCAGGAATAACACGGATGTCGACGGATGTTGCAGCATGCAGAGCTGTAATGAAATGCTCCTGCCAAAACGGATAGCTGTCCATCACACCACCACCCAACACGATCGTTTGCGGATCGAACGCATTCTGAATCGTAATGAGACCGGCGCACAAGTCATGAATAAATTTGCGCATGACGTTCGTTGCCCTGGCATCTTTTTCCACAAACATCCTGATCAGCTTCCGGCTATCCCATAACACATCGACCTCACGTGCCACACGGTTCAACGCCTTGCCTGAAACATATTGCTCCAGGCATCCATTTTGCCCGCAGTTGCAGGCTGCGCCTCCCGGATGAAGCATGATGTGGCCGATTTCCGGCCCGTCGTTTGGTCCCGATATTACGTTTCCGCCATATACAAGTGCGCCTCCGATGCCCGTTCCCAGCGCAATGAAGGCGAAATGCCTCCACTCACGTGCAGCTCCCAGCCAGCTTTCACCTAATGCGGCTGCTTTCACGTCATTCTCGACGAAAACAGGAAAACCATGTTTCCGCTCCAACAATTCCTTGACCTTCGTCCCCGTCCAGCCAGGCAGGTTGTCGGTCGCAAATGTAATCGTCCCCGTTTCTCGATGAACACGTCCAGCCGATCCAATACCGATCGCCCGTATTGATACATTCCCATCCGCAGCTGTAGGCAAAGTCTCGAGCAAGCGATCAATTACAAAGCTCAGAGCGGACATAATCCCATCTCTGCCGAGCTCAATCGGCGTCATCACTTGGATCGTTTGGCCGATTTCTCCATTCTTGCCAATGATGCCTGCCTTTATTTTCGTCCCTCCCAAATCGATTCCGATCGTGCTCATTAGCGTACGGTCACACTTTCATCGAATGATCGAAGAGCATCCGTAAAACCAGTCACGATTTGATGCGGTCTGGTAATCGCCCCACCTACGACTACGAAGGTTGCACCCAGCTCTAGCGCCTGTACTGCATGCTGTGGTGTGGAGATTCGGCCTTCGGCCACGACTGGGACACGTACAATACCAGCCAAACGTGCAAGCAGCCGTAAATCGGGACCCTTCTGCTGCGGGCTGTACGATGTATAGCCAGATAGCGTGGTAGAGATGAAATCCGCGCCATATGCTTCTGCGGCAATTCCTTCTTCATAAGTGGAAATGTCCGCCATCACGGGTATTTGCAGCTCTCGCAGCATGCGAATCGTCTGTTCCAACGTAAGGCCGTCCGGCCTTGGACGATGCGTCGCATCAATCGCGACAACATCAGCGCCCGCTTCGAATACGGCTTTCGCATCCTCAAATCTAGGCGTAATATAGACATCGAAACCAGCAAACTCTCGTTTCCACAAGCCAATGATCGGCAGCTGCACTTCTTGCTTAATCTCGGCAATCTGCTCTGGTGAATTAGCTCGAATTCCTACTGCACCACCAATTACTGCTGCTTTGGCCATTGACGCCATATAGTTTGGACCGTACAACGGTTCGCCCGGAAAAGATTGGCATGATACCACCAATCCTCGATCCATTTTTGGTATTTTTATATGCATCTTCAACTACTCCTTTTATGGAAATCATTTCATTTATTTGCTAAAAAAAGCCGACAAACGCTCATCCATCAGCCCCATCATGAGCCCTGAAGCAATTTCTGCGACTGTCCAACCGGATTCGATCGCCCAAGGCCCCCAGCTATTATCGGCTGGCGAACCAAACACTTCCATCTTATCCGGGTCGAATGCTCTAGCCCAGCCGCCATTAAGCTTCGCATATTCACTATGCAATTGGGCGGAAACGAGAAACTTCGCAGTATCGTTCCACTGCTCCAGGAAGTACGGATCCTTCGTCACCCAATAAGCCTGCATCCAGGCGAAAGGCAGCCAATTATTCGTGTAAAGCAAATCAGCGACGCAATCGCCATTCGCGGCCAGCATCGAGTTTTCGTCTTCGCCGATTTTTCTGCGCATCATCGATGTGTAACCGTCATCCCATTCCAGATAAGCGCCAGATGGATGCTTGTACTGTTGTAAGTCATTCGCAACCCGGTACAGCCACTCCTTATGCTCGCTTTCGCCTGTAATCCAATACAGCCAGCTAAGCGGATAAATGAGCCTGCTGTATTCCTGCGTCTGGCTGAGCACTCGGAACGTTTCAGGATAGACTCCCATAATCGTGGTCAAACCCTGGACCGCCACATCACGATACTCTGTCTTTCCCGTCAGCTTGAAAGCTAGCAATAGTGCCGCATAATAGTAAGCATTGAAATGAGCGCTCGGCATTTCACCCGGCGTACCTTTAAGTCTAGCGATTTCCGCGGGTGTCAGTAGGCTGTTATAAGTACAGTAGAAACGAGTCCCGTCGGTTCCGGTCGTCCGGATCAGAAAGTCGAGTGCGTCCATGCATTCCTTTAAATAATTGCTGTGCCCGACGAAGATGTACTTCAGCATTTCCGGAACGATCGCTCTCGCCACATCATCTTGGTAACAGATGTCCCATTGTTCGTCCGTCCAGCGGATCATGCCGTACAAATCCCCCTCATCCTTGCACTGCATGGAATTAAAAACAACACCAGCAAGCGAATTCGAGATGTCCAGACTTTTCTGTTCGCCAGTAAGCAGGTAATCCATCGTATAAGCCATTGCCGTTTCACCAATGCAGTCGCAGCGAATCCATTGAAACATCCGCTGCTCACCGTTATGGTAAACTTCTGAAGCAACGCCTTCCTCGACGCCACCCTTACCATCGTCTAACAAAATCCCCGCATCACGAAACCATTTCATTGCCATCCCAGCACTTCGCTGCACTTGCGGAGCAAGTGGTTCTTCCGAATTGTAATGGCCTGTCTCATATGGATGAGACAATGCGCCAAGCTTCACAGGTTCGTCAAGCAGCCAGCTAACGATGTATTCAACAACCGCCTGCACCCGTGCCTTCGGTGAAAACCGTGCACGTACAAAATTGGCCAGACGGAATGAGCAGACAAGCACATTGTCCGGCTGTTCGAACCAAAGTGCACGCTCACCTATTTGAGCTAGATCGCTTGCTGTCACTTCGATACGATCGTGCGCATGCTGTTTAGCATATTGCAGAATGGGTACTCGGGAGGAGCACGTAGCCACGTGCGGTTTCATGCGTAATCCGCTCTGGTCGTCTATCAATTCACCAATTGCGATACCTTCTATGTTAGTTTCAGAGGAAACAAACGCGATCCGTTCGAAACGCGTGCTCTCTGGCTGGTATGTGAACATACTCCCGATACTTGTGCAAAACTCGGCCAATATCCTCGTACCTTTACGCACATGCTGATCGATGATTACCCTCTGGACCGGCTTAAATTGGATCGGTCGATCCGTTGCCCCTCCCAATATGGCGATCGCATCACAATCCTGCAGTGCTTCGGCTGTAAGCTCTCCCGGCTTTAGCACGACAATTGACGGGACGAGTCCGCGCAGGATTCCTAGCAAATCCGATTCAGCTTCCGTAATAACCGCTAATCTTCTTGTCATAATAGTTCCCCTATCTGTTAAATCCCATGTTTTTTATTTTAGTAATAGATGTGTTAATCCCATTATCCTTTGATCCCTGAAACGACCGCACCTTCAATGAAAAACCGTTGAAAGAAAAAGAAGACGATTAAGCAAGGCAACATCACGATTAGCGAAGCCGCCATCAGTAAGTTCCATTCCGTGGAATGCGAGTCTTGGAATACATATAGACCGAGACTGAGTGTCTTCATCTTATCTGATTGCAAATAAATGAGCGGTCCAAGAAAATCATTCCAAATACCCATAAACGTAAAAATTGTAATCGTTGCTAGCACCGGCTTCACCAAAGGCAGCATAATCTTGTAAAAGATCCGGAACGGACCGCAGCCATCGATTGTAGCTGCATCATCCAGCTCGCGTGGAATAGTCATGAAAAATTGCCGGGTTAGAAAAATGAAGAATGGCGTTCCGAAGAAAGCCGGTACGATAAGCGGGTAAAAAGTATCAATCCAACCAACCCAACGCATCATAATATACATCGGAATCATTGTGATTTGCCCTGGAATGATCATCGTGACAATCAGCACAAGAAACCAGAAGCCCTTTCCGGCAAACTGCAGGCGCGCAAACCCATAAGCGATAATCGAACAGGATATTAGCGTTCCAATAATGACCGATAATGTATGAATCAACGTATTGCGCAGCAGTAAAAAGAAATCCATTCTCTGAAGTGCCGTGATAAAATTGCTCCAATGTGGATTGGCTGGAATGAGTTGGGGTGGAAGCGATAAAACCACAGATGAATCTTTGAGTGCCGTCGTCAGCATCACCATATATGGGATAAGCAGTACGATAGAGATCAACGCTAGCAGTGAATAGTTAATACCTCTCATAATCCATTTTTGTCGTTTCATGTCGTTTCTCCCCCCTTCTCGCTGCGGCGAACTGCTTGTTTAGAACGCTTCTTAGACTTCTTTCCTTCATCTGGTGTATCTCCACCGTAATAAACCCATCTGCCTGACGTTTTAAATAGCACAAGAATAAGAACCATGATAATGAGGAAAAGCACCCACCCTAGTGCGGAAGCATACCCCATCTTAAAGAAATTAAATGCGTTCTGATACAAATAAAGCACGTAAAACATAGTTGAATCACCAGGTCCGCCTTTCGTCATAACGAGTGCTTGAGTAAACACCTGAAATGATTTAATAATCCCCATGATCAGGTTGAAAAAAATGGTTGGTGTCAGCATCGGAATCGTAATGTTCCAAAACTTCCGCACCACGGAAGCGCCATCCACATCCGCCGCTTCGTATAATTCGCGTGGAACACCCTGCAACCCAGCTAAATAGATAATCATAGCGTCTCCGATACCCCATAAGCTCATGATGATAAGCGAAGTGAGCGCCGTATTGGGATCGGACAACCATTCGGGACCTGTAATCCCGAACCACGAGAGGATCGTATTGATAATGCCGTATTTGGGATCAAACACCCACAACCACAACATGGCCACCGCAACGCCAGACACGACGGCTGGTAAGTAAAAGATCGTCCGAAATAGACGTATGCCTGGTAGTTTCTGATTTAACAGCACAGCTAACAGAATGCCGAAGATAATACCCAGAGGAACACTTACGGCTGAATATATGAAAGTGACTTTGATTGCCGCCCAGAAAGTATCATCGTGTGCCATCTTGTCGTAGTTGCTTAGGCCAATGAAATTAGCCTTTTCTAGTAAGTTCCAGTCGGTAAACGATAGTACAATCGAGTAAAGCAACGGAAACAAGGTGAACACAAACAACCCGATCAACCAAGGCGATATGAACAAGTATCCCGTAACATTCTTCGATCTGACCCATTTTCCAATCATAACGACACTCCTCCATTACCCACTCCCTAAAACATTACACCCGGCAGCCATCCTGCTCCGCAAAGAGCTAGACTGAACTGTCGGGTGATGAATATTCACAGAAAATCGGGATTATTTGTTTTGCAGAATAGCGCTGATTTTCTCGTCAACTATTTTCAGCGTCGTACCGATATCTTGCTTATTCAGCCAGAACAGCTCTAGATTCTTCGCCATTTCAGTGGAAACCTCTGACCAGTGTGCCGACTTCGGAGCCGTCACAGCTACCTTGAGCGATTCTCCGATTTCTGACAAATGAATCGTAGTATCAAATGGATTCTCGAAGCCCTTGGTTGCTACCGGCGAGGAGATAAGTGACTTTACGGTTGGACTTCCAGCAAAACCACCTTCCATCTTAATCGTTTGAGCCTCTTCACCGCTGAAATAGGAAAGGAATTCTGCAGCTTCATCCGGATGTTTCGTGTTCTTAGCAATGGCAAAACCACCTAAACCAAGTACATTGCCTTTGTTAACGTCCATCGGAGGGCTGACCATATCCCATTTCAGGTTTTCTTGACGGAAAGTGCTTGAAATATTCCATGCCCCGCCGAAATACATCGCAGCTTTACCCGTTTGGAACAATTGGGAGCCAGGTGTCGTTTTCAACTCAGCCATTGTTGGCGCTACGTGATCTTTAACCATTAGATCGCGAATAAAATTAAATGCTTTGGCATTTTCCGGCGAATTGACAACCGATTTGGTGCCCGTTTCGTCAAGAATGCTTCCGCCCGCCATCGCTAGGAACGGCATCCAGTAAAACCAGTCAATATCCGTTGCGTATCCGAATTGGGAAACTGTATTGCCTTCTTTAATCGTCAATTGCTTAGCAAGCTTTTCCAAATCAGCCCATGAAATATTCGCTGTTGGATAAGGTACTTTTGCTTTATCGAAAATTTCCTTATTGTAGAAAAGTAAATTGCCTGCGGAATCTCCTGGCAATCCGTATATTTTGTCATTTAACGTATAGGCTGAAAGAGCATTTTCCATAAAATCATCTTTCTTGAAATACTTGCCGTCGTAAGGGTTCAATTCTAGCAAAGCGCTTCTTGCTGCATAAGAGATGACGCTTTCGTTGCTCATCCAGAAGACGTCCGGTGCGTTTCCGCCAGCAATGCGCGTCAAGATCGCCGTACTGTAATCCTGAGTGATAGCTTGTGTTTCGATTGTCACATTCGGATGTTTATCTTCATAGGATTGGATCATTTTCTTGTACAATTCGTAAGTTGGACCCTCCCCGTTCACCGCGAATAGCAGTTTTACAGGCTCCGCCGACGCTTTAGCGCTCTCGACCGGTGCTTCCGTTTGTACAGGCTGCGTTGAAGCGCCAGGTGTTTCCGTTTCCACTGTTTCAGCTGTCTTGCCGCAAGCACTTAATACCAACACACTTGCTAATGATAACGATAGAACCATTTTCATACGATTAGCTTTTTTCATTTTGAGCCTCTCCCTTTTTTAATAGATTTAATCATTTTGCTCCATAACAGCACCTATTTTGAAACGTTGCCCCAGCTCGCCTCCTACTTATTTTGTCCAAATAATCCTGTCACTACGCATATGATGAACGTTGGTCACAACGGGGACAACAATCTATAAACCTCTTATCAGTAGCCAGTTTCCTCATAGCGCCGGAACTCCGCTTCATTGTGCAATTGCCCACATGACTTGTTATTGCCAAGCTCTCTAGCATGAATCGCTAGGTGGATCGGAAACACCGATTTCCCAGAAACGCTGCCAATAAAGAGTACGTCTCCCCAATGCACGTTACTTGCGTTCAATAGATAGGGGATAAGTCCCTCGAGATTGTGATTTTGATCCATATCTTTCGTTCTCTTTCGCACATCATTATCATAGGTAAAATTAAATCCCAGACGCTTGAAGCAGTTCATTCCACCTGAGCGGTGGATAAGCATAGATAGTTCCATTTCGATTTCCATAAGTGAAATAAGATATCGTAATACAATGTTTCGTTTTGCAACAATTTCAATCATTGTCTTTCGATGTTTATGACTATAGCACCCCAAAAGTTAAGTGTCAATCAGATTTTATTAGAATAATATTGAATAAATAACTGATTTCATGTAGGATACTAGTGAGAAGTAAAACACTTATGTTTATTTTCAAACTCGAAAGGTACCTTTCGGTTAAAGGAGAGATCACTGACTTCTATGTATGCCTCACAAAGACGCAAAGAGATTTTAAAAATAACCAAAGAACGCAACTATATTTCGGTTGCCGAATTGCACAAATTGTTTGATGTATCGGAAGTAACGATCCGTGCCGACCTCCGCAATCTTGAAACAGCAGGAGAAATCGAGCGGAATTACGGTGGAGCAACGATTAAGGATATTAAAATCCCACCATTCTCCGAAGTCACAATGCTGCTAAACGATGCCAAAGAATTGATTGCTCAAACAGCTGCAGGTCTTATCCAAAACGGGGACAGCCTTTTCCTTGATGCCAGTACAACTACCCTCCTTCTGTCGGCTTATGTAGCAGAAATCGACAATTTGACGGTCATCAGCAACTCAATTCCAATTTTTCACCAGCTTAAAGAATATAATAGAGGTACCTTAATCGGTATTCCAGGGGCATTAAATCCGATTACACAATCGTTTGTAGGTCCAATTGCGGAACAAATGATTGAGAATCTGCGCGTCAGAAAAGCTTTTATCGCTCCAAAAGGCATCTTGCCTGAAGGCTTGCGCGACCATATCATGCTAGAGGCTGCCATTCGTAAAAAAATGATCGATTCTGCTGACGAGGTGATTGTTCTCGCGGATCATAGTAAATTCACAACAAAACAAACGATATTTAACATTGCCAGCTTCGATGTGGTAACTACGGTTGTGACAGATCGTGATCCGGGCTCAATGTTCAAAGAATTGTTTCAAGCGAAGGGAATCAAGCTGCTTATTGCGGAGAAATAATCGATTAATCGCAGATGAATACGGGAATAGTATAGGAAAAAGCAAAAAAGGGCCATTCAGTAGCTAGTATATTTCGCGCTTAGGGGAGAAAACAGCGGTCATATACTATACTATCTGGACGACCTTCTTTAGCGTACTTGCTTAATTTTTTCAAAATGGGCATATTTCTTAAACGCCTTAATGTCTTGACTTTTATAGCACTTTAACAGCTTTTTTTTCTTTTTTAATAGATCATTATCCAATTTCTTTTTTGAGGTACCAAATACATAAATATTTTTATTCACCAATTCATGAACTAGTTTTGATAGAACTTTATGTTGCGTGTGACCATATTCCCCCTTTAAATTATGGGTAACAACTTTGTCTAATGGTTGCCGTTCAAGTAGCTCGGCTAAATCTGTCTTTAGGCGAATCCGATCAAAATCACCATCCCATTTATCCGCATACTCCCATATTTCAAATTCCGCATCTACCTTTTTCATTACTTTTATGAACTCTTTGCGTCTTACCTTGTTATCCCCATTTGTCATACAAATGACCATCCAGCCCTTTTCTTGTATCAGCTGTGCGCCGCCAAAAATGGTTTCATCATCTGGATGCGTAACAATCATTAACTTATTGTAGCTCATAGAACTTCCTCCTCCTGTAATTTCTTCTTATAAATTTCTAGTATTTCTTTGGTTACAAGTGAAGCTTCAAATCGCTTCTGAACCTGTTGTTTCAGAACTTTGCTGAAATGAAAACTCTGGCCCTCCGAGAGTAACCCTTTTCTGACTGCGTTAATAATATTAATTTGATTTAAGGGTTGATAACATTTATGGTCACAAAAATAATATTCTAACGCCTTTTTAAAATTTTCCGGTTTCACTAAGCCAAATATTCCAGCTGAGCCGATAGCGATCACGGGACGCTCGCAAAATATGGCTTCCAAAGCAACCCTTCCAGTTCCAACGACAAAATCACTTATTGAAAATAAATCAGGCATATCCACTCTGTTTCCAATATACTGGATACGTTTGGATTGGATTTTTTCATAAATGTGTTTTTTAATTAATTCGGTCTTCTTTCCGCCGCCGGCAACTAGAAAATGTATATTTGGAAACTCTTTTAATAATTTGTTTTCAAAAGCTTTTAACAACTGCTTGCATATTTCATATTTCTTATCTTCCAATCTGCTGGCATATAAGATAACTTTAGATTTTTCAGGAATGTTTAAACTTACTCTGAGATTGGACTGTTTTGCATGAAATTCATTCATATCAATTCCATTTGGGACATAAATTGAATAGACGCCTTCCTTTTCCAACCATTTCTGAATAGGTTTGCTGATCCCAATAATAATAGGCTGAACAAAGTATTTAATGAGTAAATACTGTAATTTTGGAATATCGTAGTAAAATCCGTGGATCGTATAAATCAAAGGTATATTCAATTTATGAGATAATCTAACGGCGTATCTTCCACTGCTTTCCAAATGAGCATGAATTAAATTTATCTTGTTGATTTGTATCCATTCCTCAAATCCTTGCTTGTTGTTTTGGTAGTTATAGATTTCACAAGGAAGCGTATTAAATATATTTTTCAAAGGTCCGTCGACTCCTGCAACAAAAACGGACACTCCTTGCTTTAATAATTCATTTGTAAGTGATAAAACATGAGTTTCTGTCCCACCGATGTCAAAAGCATCCAGCATCATAAGTACTCTTATATCTTTATCATGCAACTTCTTTCCCCATTTCTCTTAGGATGTGTGCTTTCTTTCCTATTATTAAATGGTGAAAACCAGAGATTGGAAACGGCTTTTCGCTTACTTTATAAATGCAACGTAAAAAAGCTCAAGCCTATTTACCTGCTTGAGCTTTTCATGCTTTTTTTTCAAGAACCGCTATGGATAATTAGCTCTTTAATCTGCCTATTACATCTACCAAACGATCCAAATTTTCTTCATTGGCAGGAACAACAAGCTTCCTCAGCTTATCTAGCTCCGCAGCAGTCTCAAAGCTTTGAGTAAAGGTTAGCCTTGTTTGACCATTCAGGTCTGTGCATCGATAATACGAGTGTGGATCGTTTCATTGCTTCCTTTACTTTTTGGCTCTTCGTTTTCTAGCCATTCCCCAAGCTTGTCCAGCATGAGATTCGTACCTTCTTCACGTATTTCCGGTGTATCATGACCATCTAGAAAGACACCTTGTTCTGTGAATATCAATCGTGTTCCTGAATCAGTAGCTTCCATTTCAACCGTTACCACGGATACCGAGATTCTAGTCTTTGTCATATCCATTGAATAGGTGTAGACAATACGCTTATCTTGGACAATCTCCTGATAGTGTGCATCAAAGGTATAGATGGGTCCTCCCGGAGGACCACCATGATTAAGTTCTCGTCCTCCGACTTGAAAGTCGAATTCATCCGCTTGTTGGAACCAGCTTGCTTTCTTTGTTGGATCTGACCATGCGGCAAATACCCGATTAGGTGTGGTAGCATAAACCCGTTCAATACTAAAAGTAGCATGTTTAACAGAATGTTCGTTCATTTGTTATTCCTCCTTTATTGGTTGGCGCTTCGGACTCTCATTCAAAAATTCCCCAAGCTGATCTAAGCTTTTCTCCCAGTTTAATTTTCGCTCAGCAAAAAACTTCTCTGGACTCTTTTTCATAAGCTGCAGCAGCTTTGTGAACTCTTCAACAGATATCGTTTCTCTGATATTCATAAGGCTGAGCACGTATTCTAATTCTCCTAATAGCTTTTGTTGACTTAGGATATTATCCTTGATCCGCCTAATCTGCTGGGATACTACCTCGATTGGATTATAATTCTGCCCAAGCAGTACTAGCTTTATTTCTTCTAATGATAAATTTAGCTCCTTTAGTGCAAGGATCTGATGCAAACGAGCAATATCTGAATCGTAATAAAGCCTGTGTCCCGAGTCAGAAAAACCTGTTGGGCAAAACAAGCCTATCTGATCATAATAGCGCAACGTTCGAATCGTTAAGCCTGTTAGCTTCGCAAGCTCCCCAACCTTCCAAGTTTTTTTCATTACCCTCATCTCTATTCGCGCTTTCTAATTACCGGTATCCTTATTATAAAACATTACGTTACGTAAGGTGCAAGTGTTATCTTTCAATAATGAAAAAAGCAGCTCCGCCTTAATAAGGGCAACGCTACTTTTTGAGCTTACATTGTATGTTTTTAGCTACTAATTGGTTTTATCATGCTTAACATTAAGCTCATATCAATTGGATTAATTAAGCTCCGACAGCAATTGATTGTAATAGCCAGCGACTTCAGGGGAGGGAGTTATTCCAAGCTCTTTATAAAGTGTCTCCATATAGTGAAGATATTGCCTAATCAGCGCCTCTTTATTTTTCTGTACCGCCAAAGCTTTCATATACAGCATAATCGTTGCTTCATCCAGCTCATTGTGAGCGGTAAGCTTGGTTAATAATCGGATAGCTGTTTGAGTATCCCCCTTATTCAATAAAGCTCTGCATAAGCGGTGGGTAAATGTGGTATACAACAACCATAAGCGTTCGACCTCGCTCCATGCCCAAGGAAAAGCACGATCCCCGAATAAATCTCCGGCATAGAGCTGCTCCAGCTCCAATGCTTGTTCAATATTGGTATCGTCTATCTCAATCATCTGTTTACAGCCCTCTTCAAAGCTAAGCATATCGACATGAACTTGATTCAGCGCTAGCGCATAATGGTTGTTGTCCGAATGTAAGCTTTCTTTAAGTCCATAGGTGTCCAATAATTTACGAAGCTGATAGACTGTCGTGTTCAGATAGGTTTCCGCATTCTTATGTGGCATTTCGCTAAAAATATCTTCAATGATTCTTCCTCTAGATACCAACCTGCCTTTATGCATTAGTAAATAACCAAAAAGCTCCGCACTTTTACTGGTTTTCCATTTGACGACCACATTCTGCACACTGCGAATATCCATACCGCCCAAACAGTTAAACATGACTTTACTAGTAGAAGATACTTGCTCCATTTGTATCTTCTCTGATTGCAATTCGAGGATCACTCTTTGTACGGTTTGGTGAATTCTATCTTGCTTTACGGGTTTCACGATATAATCGTAAGCATAAACATCAAACGCCGATAGCGCATATTCTTTATGAGAGGTAACGAAAACAAGCCTCACTAATTTGCCGCTTGCTCTTAATCTCTGGGCAAACTCCAGCCCACTTTCCTTAGGCATGCTAATATCAATAAACACCAAATCTGCATCATGATTTTCCAAATAAGAAAATGCCGATGTTGTCTCACGGAAACAGCCTACGATCTCCACATCAACAATTTTCATAAGGATGCGCTTCATTATTAAATGCATCGCCTGTTCATCATCGATCATTATGATTCTCATGCCAAACGCCTCACTTCTTATCTAACTATAAGACTAAATCCTCATAAAAAAAACTCCCCAAATGGGGAGGTAAAGGAAGAAAAGTGGACTTTTACCCAAGTATTTTTAATACTTTGGCTCGTTGCAGCGCTTGTACACGATTATTTACTCTAAGCTTTTTGTAGACATTTTTAATATGAAACTTAACCGTTTCACCTGTGATATTCAAACGCGGGGCAATTTCCTTATTCGACAACCCATCAGCTACGAATCGTAAAACCTTCGTCTCTTGCTCAGTTAGTATTGCTTTATGTAACAATTCTTCCACAGGTGTTCTAATGAATGCCTCCTCGATAAAGGATTCGGCTGCTGGGATTCGATGATTTTTAATGATCTTGTCTAACGTTTTTGACAATCGCTGCGCAGTTACTGGCTTCAGAAGATAATCCATAGCGCTCAGTTCAAAGGCTTGAACTGCATATTCATCATAGGCTGTCACAAAGACCACTTCTATAGAAGCATCAAGTTCAAGCAAAAGGCTTGAAAGCTGCATCCCGTCAATTTCCGGCATGGCAATATCAAGAAATGCAAGATGGATCGTATTCACCTTCACATATTCATAAGCTTCCATTGAACTTAGAAACGTATGCCGTATTTCGATCATTTTATTCCCGGACAATAACCGCTTCAAACGGTTCACCGATAATTCCTCATCATCCACAATTATGGCTTGCAGCATAATTAACCTCCAATCTGCCGATTCAACAATACGGGAATTTCAAAAAAAACCTTCGTGCCTACTCCTTCAGCGCTTTCAATACGAAGGTTATTACCGTAAAGTAGCTTGATCCTCTGACTTATGTTCCAGAGTCCAACGCCTTTCTTGTTTATATCCGGTTTAAGTATTTCCTCCCGTTTTGTTTCGCTCATCCCGCCTCCGTTGTCCTCTACAGAAAAGCTGAGTACGGTGTCATCTCGCCTTTTAATGGAGATTTTTACGGTTCCACCCTGCAAACTGGACATCAGTCCATGTCTAATGGCATTTTCCACCAATGGCTGAAGAATCAGTGAGGGAATCTCAAAATCCAAATTTGCATCCACATCAAACTCCACACCTAATCTAGCGCCAAAACGTGCCTTTTCGATGTTGATATAGGCATTTATTAGTGCTAATTCGTTTTCAATGGTTGTTAGTGAATCCAGCTGTTTGAAGTTAAAGCTGCTTCTCAGATACTGAGAAAGATCAAGCGTCAGCTCCTCTGCCTTATTAGGTGCATCGATACACAAAGAGGCAATAGAATTCAGAGTGTTATATAGGAAATGCGGCTTGATCTGGGATCGCAAAAAGGCAATTTCAGCGTCCTTAGCATCAGACTGCAGCTGTCTATTCTTCCTCAGCATTTCATTTATTGTTTCGTTTAAAAAAATAAAAAACAACACAGACACTACTGTAATAACGATATAAACCAACTGCACCTGAAAAACCTTAAATGAAAAACCTCTAATAATAGCGACCGTACAGATTCCAACCATACAATAGTAGAAGCATAGGATCAACGACATGTATATTCGATTCTGCTTCATTGCATTAATGAATCGCTTTTGATAGTAAATGATCACAGGCATGCTAATTAACAATGTCAATGTAGTAGAATACAATCCTGAACCGCCACCAAGATAAGCCCGATACAAGATAATAATTACTGACAAGAATATACCTGTTCTCCAACCTCCATATAATGTCCCTAATAGTAAGGGAACGATTCTAATATCCAAACGGCCATTTGCAATAATAGTAGGAAAAGACATACACAATACGATGGATAAGCCTAGTAATAAAGATAGAACGATCTTTACCTTATTATTACTCTCAGACCTCTCCGCAAAAAATATTTGGTAAGTGAAAATTACAGTTGAGATAAGCACCAATTGCAGCAAAAAATCTTTAATATTGCTCATTCTTTCAATCACCTTTTCATCTAATAGCCTGTTACTTATTTATTCTAGCATCATTCGAGTTAATTCGATATTTTTTTCTAGAATATTCAGGTGCAAATTGTTACCTTAACAAAAAAAAGTAACCTGTAATAGCTGCCGCACGAAAATGGCGCATGGCAGCTATCACCTGTTACTTTTTTACATCTGGGATCATTTTATAACTTCATTCTAAATTAGGTACGGCGCATATAAGCAAGTACCGTGATAGGAGCAAAAATGGCTACGATGACAGCAGCACCTAAGATTGAGATAGCAAAATCCCAACCTATAGTTCCATTGTTTGCAAGCTCTCGGACGGCAGATACGAGATGCGAGACCGGATTGATGTTAACAAACCATTGGAGCCATCCGGGCATGGTATCGACTGGCACAAAAGCGTTAGAAAGAAACGTGAGCGGAAACAATACGAGCATCGATATCCCTTGTACACTAGAAGCTGTGCGTGCAATTACTCCGAAAAAGGCGAAGATCCAACTGATTGACCAAGAACAGAAAATTACGAGAAGCGCAGCGATAGCAACGTTACTTAAGCCTGCTTCAGGACGGTAGCCCATAATAAATCCCATAGTAAAGGTGAGTATCGTCGCAATCGAATATCGGACGGTATCTGCTAACAAGGCTCCTGCCAACGGCGCTATACGCGCGATAGGAAGCGACTTAAATCGGTCAAATACGCCTTTATCCATGTCTTCACGCAGTTGGACGCCAGTAACGATCGAGGTCGTGATCACAGTCTGTACGAGTATCCCTGGAATGATAACTGGCAAATAACTCAGCACGTCACCAGAAATTGCACCACCGAAAATGTATGTAAACATTAAGGTAAATATGATCGGTTGGAGAGTAACGTCAAACAGCTGCTCTGGGGTGCGTCTAATCTTCAATATTCCTCTATAAGCCATTGTTAAAGTATTGCGTACCGTTTGGCCGAAGCTCGTGTAGTTTTTCAGCTGACGATCAGCACCTCGTTTGATTAAAGCGTTTTTCATACTCTTGCCACCTCCGGTTTGTTGGATACATCGGATGCTGGTGTCGCGTCATCCTGAACACCATGGCCAGTAATCGAGAGAAACACCTCATCGAGGGTCGGTTTCTGCACGCTTATCTCAGCCAAATGAATCCCCTCTGCGCGGAGAGCAATAAGCAGGTCAGTGACCTTGTCAGCGTTATCCATCGGTGCAGTAATTTTCCCACCTTCTGAAGATACATTTGCCTGGATCTTGAGCACTTGCTCGACAATCTTACGAGCGATCTCCATATCTTGGTGATTCTGGACTCTCAATTGCAACGAAGAAGTTCCGACCGATGATTTTAGTTCGTCAACTGTCCCCTCGGCAACAACATGGCCACGATCGATAACCGCTATCCGGTCAGCCAATTGATCAGCTTCGTCCAGATATTGTGTTGTAAGAAGTATGGTTGATCCCGATTTCGCTAGCCGGCGAATTGTCTCCCACATTTGAAGACGTGTGCGTGGGTCCAACCCAGTAGTAGGTTCATCCAAAAAGATGAGTGGTGGCTGTGCAATTAGGCTAGCTGCCAGATCCAAACGACGACGCATACCGCCAGAGAAATTTTTCAACGGCCGTTTCGCCGCTTCCAATAAACCAAATTCTTCAAGCAGCTCCACTGCCTTACGCCGTGACTCTGCGCGCCCCAATCCAAGCAATCGTGAGAAGATAACAAGATTTTCAGTAGCACTGAGAGACTCATCGACCGATGCATACTGACCGGTTACTCCAATCAATTGACGGACAATTTGCGACTCCTTCACCACATCATGTCCGAAAATACTTGCTGAGCCCGCATCCGGTCTAAGCAAGGTTGCAAGCATTCTAATTGCGGTAGTTTTGCCTGCCCCATTCGGACCAAGCACACCGTAAATTGTACCTGTGCGAACATTCAAATCCACGCCATCCACCGCTCGGTTATCGCCAAAAACCTTGACCAATCCATGAGCTTCGATTGCCCAATCACCAGGCTTTGGTTCCATTTTCTTTATGTCTTTATGATTCATTGCTGTTCCTCCTTGATAAATGATTAAACGAATTGTAACTCATACTTATGAACTGAATGTGAACAAGGAACGAGTCGTCACTAATAAGCTTCATTAAGAATAAACATATTCCAATTCAAATCAAAAAAAGGCGGTGAATTTAATTGAATTTGAAAAGTAAAGTTCAACAAATTAAAACCAATCCAGTACGTAAGGTTGCTGCTCAAATAGTCAAATTTGCAATTATAGGTGATAGTCATGTCGGCTACGGAAATGGACTAAGCATTTATAAAAACCAATTAGCTAAAGCAGTGAAAGCAGGTGACAAAAAATTCGTTATTTTTGGAGGGGATAATAAACACGGTTCGGTGGGAACAACAGCGGAGACGGATTATAAAGCATTTAAAGACGTCGCCAGAGGAATTTTGGACCCTAAGAAGATTCCATTTAAGGCTTCTATAGGAAATTGGGAGGATAATACTAGGGTTTTATTCAAAAAGTATTTAGGAAATGTGCTTGGTCAAATGAATTTTCCAGGGACGAATGGTAAAGTAAAGTATGTCTGGTTGGATAATGCACCTGGAAAATTCAGTTTTGCAAGTATAAATTTGCTTAAGAAGCTAGATCCTAATTATTCCTATATTATCGATTGTCATTGGCCCTTGAAGGTGAAAGGTATCACAGTAGATCCCACTCATGTTATAAGCTCCGTGGAAACACAGCATTTTTTCGATGCCATCCCATCCAATGTGAGAGACAAAGTTATTGCCATTTTCACTCACCATGCTCATGTCTTTTATGAGAATCTAAGTAACATTTATCCAGGATTTACAAAGACAAAATTTTATGTGTGCGGATGTTCGGGTGCGTATCAATGTAAATGTAATTCCTCGAGCTGTGATAGAGGTTATTATGAGGCCGCTTTGACAATCAATAATAATCAATTTGACCTCACGGTCAAGGGCGTAAAGTCCTAACGCAATAGCAACCAAGACAAGGAGCGTTTAGTTAAGTGCAAAGCGATCCAGAATAAGAGCAAAGCATCAACCGTGTGAATTGCCGGGAGAAGTCCAGAGAAGTTAATAGACATATGCTGCAAGGATGTGAGTGCAAACAACCCCAATGGAAGCCATCGCAGGCTTCCTTTAATACGTCCAGCAAACGATAGTAAGAACATAATTATAGAAGCCATTTCAAAATAATTAGCGAAAGTACGATGCAGCTCTAAATCACTCGAGTCCACAAATACACCCATCCCAGCAAAAAATACTTGGAGCACCACACAGATCAGATAACCTATTGCTAAAAAGCCATATATAAAACGTACGGATCGGATCCTTGTCGAACCTTTTTCTTCGTTGCCTGCTGCTAAAACAGTTTTTTCTCTACTTTTTTCGTTACTCATTTTACATACTCCCTTTCATTTAAGCGAGATTTGGTTTTTTTCGCGATCCCCACGGTTTGAAGACAGAAATAATGAACATCGCAGCAAGTGAAATAATTTGGAGAATAATTCCTACCCAAAGCTGGTTATTGTTGATGATAAATGCTGAATCCTCAAGGGCATTTAACCCTTCCGATGTTGTTAGTGTGACTGCTTTTAGAGTCCATAGATACATGCCAAGAGGTCCCAGCAAGATAGAGACGAGCATTAAAGCTTCCTTAGCAATAATCCAATAGTAGCGAAATAATCCCCATGAAGTTAGTACAGAGAGCAGTATTCCCGACACCAGAGTCCCTATAGTTGCGGTTTTGATTGGAGTCTGCGCTAGAACATGCATTATGCCGTAGCTTGCTTTAAGCATACCTTCATCGTTGGTGTTCGCAGCTGTGATGCTCATTAAGAGAAAAACAACAGCTTCACCCAGCATAATTGCCGAAAATAGCAGGTGTAGGATTAACAGCCATTTTCGTTGTGTCCCCTTCAGTTTTGCCAACGATCTCACCTCCTGTCCTGTCTATAGATTAAACCTATATCCCACACCCCAGATCGTTTCGATATATTGCGGCTTGGATGGGTCTGTCTCAATCTTCTCCCTAAGCTTACTAATATGTACAGTCACGGTAGCGAAATCGCCAAACGAATCTACCCCCCAAATTTTTTCGAACAGATCGTCTTTGCTAAATACTCGATTTGGGTTCATCAATAAAAACAGGAGTAGATCATACTCTTTGGATGTAAACGAAATTTCAGTTTCTTTAATGAATACTTTACGAGCTAGCTTATCAATCTGAATATCGCGAATACGCAGCTCGTCTGTTACTCTCATTCGATTGTCTGTAATCAGTCTGTCGTATCTGGCAATATGCGCTTTTACCCTAGCTACCAGCTCACCTAGACTAAATGGCTTGATCACATAATCATCTGCGCCTAGCCCCAAGCCGCGAATTTTATCAATATCCTCCTTTTTGGCGGAAACCATCAGAATCGGAATATTCTTCACCTTACGGACCTGCCTGCAAATTTCGAAACCATCTGTTTTGGGCAGCATAAGATCGAGTAGAATTAAATCGTAATCCCCAAGGAGCGCCATCTTCAAACCGATGTCCCCACTTGCAGCGATTTCCACCCTATAACCGGTTGCTTCCAAATAGTCTTTTTCCACTTCTGCAATAACCTGGTCATCTTCGATAATCAAAATTCGCTTCAAGATAAATCGCCCTCCTGCTGTCTTATTCTTGGTAAAGTGAAATATATGCTCGTCCCTTCTCCGATACTGCTTTCCGCCCATACCTTACCATTGTGGCCTTCCATAATTTGTTTCACAATCGCAAGCCCAAGCCCGCTGCCGCCTGTTGCCGTGTTCCGCGATGGATCCTCCCGGTAAAAACGATCGAAAATATGCTGGAGCGCGGAGCTTTCAATTCCCGAACCATTATCGGTTATTTTTACTGTTGCTTCCGCTTCATTATTGATTAGCTCTATCTGAATTTCTTTTTTTGTTTTATTCAAATACTTTAAGCTGTTATCGATAATATTCATCACGATTCTGTGTAAATTTTTACGATCAGCCATAACGAGAACCACTCGACCACTTATGTTATTAAAGGTAATCGCCACGCCTTCCATTTGCAGATCCAGACGAAGCTCCTCTACGCAATCGTGTAAATAAGCAGCTAGATCCATAGACTCTAGGTAAAAAGGGTATTGTTTCAAATCGAGCTTAGAGTACAGGAATAATTCGTCAATCAGCCGATCCATCTGTTCCGTTTTCTTCGCAATCATACTCATATATTTATCTCGCTTTGATTCCGTATCTGCGATTCCATCTTGAATGCCTTCAACGCATGCTCGAATTCCTGTAATCGGTGTTTTCAAATCATGCGAAATATTCGAAATCAATTCTTTGCGATTTTCCTCGTATTGCAGCTGAAGACGGATAGATTCTTTAAGACGACTGCGCATTTCTTCAAAAGCAGCGCCTAGCTGTCCAAGCTCATCCTTTCGTTTCAAATTAACCTCATGCTCTAGGTTTCCCTCTTTGATCTCTTCTGCCGCTTGCTTCAATATACGTAAAGGCCTAATAATGCTGCGAGAGACCAAGTACGTCAAAATCCCATTGGTCAACCCGATGACAATAAAGAGCGAAAGCACTAGCAACGGGAAAAACTTCTTTAGATTATCAAAAAATGGATTTAAATCAGTTAGCAGATACAATGTGCCAACAGATTGATCACTAAATGTAATATTGTATTTCTCTACAGTAAAACGGTTGTTCACTTTTGGACCCCAGGGATGAGAACCCGAGGATGTTTTTAAATCTAGAAGCTGATTATACAGATCAATATTGTCCACGAATGGAGAAACAAAGGTTACCTGGTCACTCTGGACGACAACAATCCCTGCTTTCAGCGCTTTTAATTGCACATCTGTTTTTTGCAAAAATTCATTGTCATTGAAATGGTTGGGATCTTCTTGAGCCATAAACTTCAATCCGGCAAACAACTCGCTACGCTGGTTGGACGATTCCCAAAAGGCCGGCATCCCTTTCCCATTACCCGTTCCCGTCATATCTTTGAAAAATATCGAGACCAAGCTGGCAGCGATAAGTGCGAACAGAATGACGGGGATGAAGGTCATGGCTATATATGAAAGTAAAAGTCGCGTTTTGATGGACATTAACAAGTCTCCTTAGGCTTTCTCTAGAAATCCAGTATTGTAACCCATATATTTATATTACACCCTATATCTAAAATCCATCTAAATCAATTCTAAAAAAAGTATAAATTAAAAAGTCTGAACCTAATATGGCTCAGACTTTTTATAAAGGAAGATTATTTAGTTGGATAAGTATCTTTTAGAAATTTAATTGATTGGTTGATTAACACTTTTAAGACATCAATCTCTATGTCATCCACTTTGTTGATGTAGACACAGGCTTTCCCTGACGTATGTTTTCCGAAGTCCTTTAGCAATAGTTCTCGCTCTGTATCACCTGTTGCAAAATACAAGCTGATCTTGGCTTTTCTAGGTGAAAATCCAGCAAGCGGTGCATCTCCCTCGTGGCCTGATTCATATTTGTAGTGATAGGTTCCAAACCCAATAATACTCGGTCCCCACATTTTCGCTTCATACCCTGTCGTTTCAGCGAAGATATCTAACAGCTTATAGGCGTCCTCGCGCTTTTTTGGGTTATCGACATTTTCAATAAACTCAATGACGCTGTTGTCGGTTTCTTTCGTTTTCAGTTCGTACATGAGAATCTCTCCCTTCATTGAAACCATTCTTCTATTAAAGTTACAGTATCATAAGTTTTGAAAGATTGTCAAAATGATGGGAGAGTTCAGAAAAGGCGCTTCTATTTTTGATTTAACAATCTTGTTAGGATGACGACGGCTTCGGCTCGAGTTGCCGTACCATTTGGCTCAAATCGGTTATTTTCTAGTCCCTTGACTATGCCTAGTTTGGTCGCTTCAACAATATAGGGCAGCGCCCATGCGGGAATGCTAGAATTATCGACGAATGAGGTGGATTGATCCGTTTCAACGGGCAAACCAAGCGTTCTGATGATCAGAATGGTCATTTCCGCACGCGTCAGCGGACTGTCCGGACGGAAGCTGCCGTCCTCGTAGCCGTTAATAATGCCCTGCTGAACTGCCATAGAAATTGCCGGTCGCGCCCACTGCCCGATGTCGTCGATGTCGGCATAATCGGGCATATTCAAGGCTTCCGGTTCCTTCCAGCCGAGTGACCTAGCCATTAACTGCACGAACTCTGCTCTTGTCACTTCACGTTCAGGATGGAATGATCCGTCCGGGTAG
Source organism: Paenibacillus psychroresistens (assembly GCF_009728935.1). Taxonomy (GTDB): domain Bacteria; phylum Bacillota; class Bacilli; order Paenibacillales; family NBRC-103111; genus Paenibacillus_AC; species Paenibacillus_AC psychroresistens. Next base: position 5,007,834 of record NZ_CP034235.1, read on the forward strand.
CCGGCAACCCATCCTTCTGCCATGGCTTTGCGTATTTCGGTTTCTGCCCAATATCCGGTAATATCGTTCAGGGCGACCGTTGGCATTGCACTCTCGTTATCTCCTGAAGGTTGTACCGGCAGTGTCCCGGCAGTTAGATATTGAATCGTTATGGAATAATTCCGCGACGGTCCACTTGGATGTGTTACCTGCAGTTCAATGATATTGTCTCCAGGAAGTAATTCAAGAGTAACACCATCTTGAAGCTTATTTCCTAGCAGGCTAATACGAGCATCCGTATAGAGTGTCTTTGCATTAAGATATACCTTCTTAGCGGTTGTTTCTGCCGTATACGAGAGTATATCGGCTTTGAATGCCGGGCTCAAAACGAGCATTTTCTCATCAGCCTGCAAGCTCAGAGAGATTAAATCTGCCGCATTAACCGCAGGTTCGAACGATTTGTTGATTGTCGTTCGAAAAATATCAAGTTGGTAAGACCTCTGAGTGACGCCATCCTGTGCGGTAACGATTACCGTAATTGTATTCGGACCAACAGCAAGAGGAACAGGTCCGTACACAATGCCGCTGACCGATGCAGTGCCATTAACCGTTAAAGTCGCCGTGCTGTCTGAAACGGTCGGCGTTACGCTGATCGAACTGACGCTATTCCCAACATTAGCCGTATAGGATAATGTACCGGATGCGAACGTTTCGTTTAATGCACCCGGGCTGATTGTGAGCGCACTTAACATCGCGGCGGATGATGGAGCCCGCGTGACGACGATGCTGTACGGGGTAGTCGTGGTGCCGTCCTGTGCGGTAACGACTACTGTAATCGTATTCGGACCAACAGCAAGAGGAACAGGTCCGTACATACTGCCGTTGAGCGATGCAGTGCCATTAACCGCTAAAGTGGCTGTGCTGTCCGAAACGGTCGGCGTTACGCTGATCGAACTGACGTTGTTCCCAACATTAGCCGTATAGGACAGTGTGCCGGATGCGAACGATTCGTTTAATGCACCCGGGCTGATTGTGAGCGCGCTTAGCATCGCGGCGGATGATGGAGCCCGCGTGACGACGATGCTGTACGGGGTAGTCGTGGTGCCGTCCTGTGCGGTAACGACTACTGTAATCGTATTATTCGGACCAACTGCAAGAGGAACAGGTCCGTACACACTGCCGCTGACCGATGAAGTACCATTAACCTGCAAAGTTGCCGTGCTGTCAGACACGGTCGGCGTTATGCTGATCGAACTGATGCTGTTCCCAACATTAGCCGTATAGGACAGTGTACCGGATGCGAACGTTTCGTTTAAAGCACTTGGGCTAACCATGAGTGAGCCAAGCGCAGCAAACGACGATGGAGCTCGCGTGACGATGATGGAGTACAACTTGATAGTCACTCCGTCCTGTGCGGTAACGACTACTGTAATCGCATTCGGACCAACAGCAAGAGGAACAGGCCCATACACACTGCCGCTGACCGATGAAGTACCATTAATCTTCAAAGTTGCCGTGCTGTCCGACACGTTCGGCGTTACGCTGATCGAACTGACGCTGTTCACAGCATTAGCCGTATAGGACAATGTACCAGAAGCGAACGTTTCATTTAATGCACCCGGGCTAACCGTTAGCGAGCCTAATGTTGCAACCGCCGAAGGAGCCCGTGTGACGTTGATGGTGTAATCGCTCGTTGTGGTACCGTCCTCGGCTGTGACGCTGACGGTAATCGTGTTCGGTCCGACGGCAAGTGAAGAAACAGTAGACGGGCTACCGCTCGTTGCCAGCGCATTGTTTACTTTCAACGTTGCCCAACTGTTATTGACAGTCGGCGTGACGTCAATCGATATGACGCTATTCGCAACATTAGCCGTATACGCATACGTCCCTGAATCGAACGTCTCGTTTAGCCCCTCAGGGCTAAATGTAAGCCCGCTCAACGTCGCATCCGTATAAGGCGCTCGGGTTACTTTAATCGTATAGGTTCGTGTTGCACCGTTGATGGCTGTAACGACAACTGGAATCATATTATCGCCTTTACTTAGTGTGATGGGAGAAGATGCACTGCCGCTGGTTACGCTCACACCTTTTACGGTAACGCTGGCTGTACTGTCGTTCAACACCGGTGTTATCGTCGTTGCGGTGACGCTGCTCGCTACGCTTGCCATGTAGTCTTGCGTATTCGGCAAGAATGGCGACGGGCTGAGCGTCACTCCACTTGCCGTTAGTCCGGACAGCCGATTGTCCGGTGACCCTAGCGACTGCTTCCAAACGGTATCGTATACCGCTGATAGGGCAAAAGAGCTTAAATAAAGCGCACCTGTATGATCAAATGCGATATTCGTAGGGGCAATTGAGATCGGGTTATTCGTAAAATATACCGTGTTCTCGTTCAAGCTCAAATCGAACCGGGTCACAAGGCTGCTGTCGCTGCCGTTGACCGCCACATACAAATTACCGTCGGAATGTAAAATGAACCCTCGAGGAGAACCGATGGCTTTGATTAAGGCTTTTCCATCCGTCTTCAATTTGATAATTTTTCCGTTTTGGATGATGCTCTTATTGTTGCCGATGTAGACACCGGAGCTGTCCGCAGCTATACCGAAAGGATGATCAATTGTCGCATCTACGGCCGGATCCGGGTCCAGATCCCCTGACCATACCTCCGGATTGCTCGTTGGACTGAAGCTGGCAGCATCGAATTTGAGCACGCGGTTTGCATTCGTATCCGTGATATACAAATCGTTGCCGTAAACGGCGATTCCCTGAGGAAAACTAAGCCTGCCTACAGAAGGTGCAGCAATATTGCCGTCCCATTTGAGCATATTGCTAAACGTGTAAGTCCCGCTCGAAAAGGTGAAATCAAATCGATATAAGTACTGCTTATCCGTTACATATATATGCCCTGCGTCGTCGAACTTAACGGATAGAAGATTAGTGAAGCTTCCAGAGGAAGCAATTAACGTCATCCCTGTAGTGTTCCCGTCCAAGTCGAATATTTTTACAGCGGCAGTCGCAGCATCCGTTACGAACAAGTAACCGTTGTCGGGATCGATGTCCATCCCAAATGGTTCAAAACCAAGAGCCGCCGGATGGCCAGCCCCGGCGCCCATCCTCCAACTTGACGCTGCAAATACAGTCTTGCTGTATATGGATAATGCCGTTAATATCACTGCTGCAAATAACATGACTACAAAAAAAGCCCGTACAGTTCGCCGCAAACCGGGCGAACTCTGAATGATGTTCATGAATAACTCTCCTCTCTTCTCTTTCATATTGTAACTATACTAAATGCTAATAAAAGAATAATGAAAAAATCAGTCCATAAACAGACAAAAACCGCGTAGCGTCAAGCCTTTGCGGTTTTTGTTAACGGACAATAATATTTTTTTTATCGGTAAGCCTACTCATTAACAAGTCGTTTAGATGTATGAGCTCCTCGGATGGGCGAATGCCAAGCTCTCGGTTGAGCAGCCGAACATAATCGCCATAAACAGCAGTCAATCCTTTTTTGTCCCCTGTCATCTCGCGTATCACCATAAGATGATGTATAACCGATTCGTCCAGCGGATTACGCTCGTTTAGCTTGAGCAGCAGCTTAGACGCGGCATTTGTATCCCTCAAGGTAATTAGCGCTGCGGCAACCCTCACTACGAAAGACGCATACAATTTAGCATATCGCTCCGTTTCGTAAATGGCCCAAACATACGCCTTGTCCCCGAACAGATCTCCTGTATACAGTCGTTCGATTTGTTGCGCTGCCTCCACGTTCCCACCTTCGATAACTGACAGCATCATCGTTTGTTTTTCGAATTCGGCATAATCGATAACCGGATCCTTCAGTTCGAGCGTATAACCATCGTTTTCCGAGAGTATAGCCTCTCGCAGACCCAGTGGTTCAAGCGATTTACGTAATTGATAGACAGTTGTATTGAGATATTTATCTGCACTTGTCTGATGCATGCCTCCGAATATATCCGCGACCAGTCTGGAACGCGGAATCCGTTTGCCGCGGTGAAGCAGCAAATAAGCGAACAGCTCCGCGCATTTCCGTGAAATCCATTTAATGCGGCTTGCTTCATTACTAACAGAAACATCGCCGAATGCTGTTATTACAAGCCTGCCAGAAGATTCGGCAGCCTCCGATACCGGTGATTGGAGAACCTTATGTATTGCCAATACCTTATTAACTGCACGTTCCAGCCGCTCCTGCGAGACAGGCTTGACCAAGTAATCTGTCACGGACAGCTCGTAAGCTTCCAAGGCGAACTCCTTATGCGACGTTACGAAGACGAGTTGCACCAGAGATCCTGAGCTTCCCATTTTAGCAGCGAACGCCATCCCACTCTCTTCCGGCATAGAGATGTCTACGAAAGCAAGCCCAATGTCAATACTTTCACTTAAAAAATCAGCTGCAGACTTCGTATTCGTAAACGCGCCAGCAACTTGAACCTCGGGAATCTTGACTAGCATTTTGCGCAAAATCAAATGCATGGTCGGATCATCATCCACTAGAATGACTTTCATCTGTCTCTCCCTCCATCCCAAAATTATCTAGAGTATCTCGTCCATCGATAGAACTGTGCAAAGTGAATGAGAAGGTCGTACCGACTCCGGGTTCACTTTCAAACCACAGGCTTCCCCCATGAATACGAATGAATTCACGGGCCAACGCCAGTCCGAATCTAATATCCCCCGAATCACCGCCTGTTACTGCTGCTTTCGGGAACGGCTCCTCAAGACTAAGCATTTCCGCTGTCTTCTCATCGATTCCCGCTCCATTGTCGCGTACGGTCACAACAATCAGCTTGCCTTCCAGAACGGCTCCGATTTCGATCCTACCTCCAAGTCCCGTAAACTTGATTGCGTTTGATAACAAATTACGCAAAATGAGATCCAACATCTCCTTATCAGCGCTAACCGATATCTTTTCATCGATATGCTCAATCAGGCGAATTTGCTTCATGCTTGCTTTCACACCAGCAAGCGAGATCGCTTGCCTGACGACCTGCTGCAAATTCCAACTGAACGGAAGATATGCGACCGTTCCTTTCTGGCTGCGATACCAGTCCAACAAATTATCAACCAGATGAAATGTGCCTTGCACTTGACCTTTGAGTTCCTGGAACAATTCCGTTTGCTCGATGTCGGCGGCGGCAAGTTCTTCACCATGCAATTGAGTCAAACTGACGAGCAATGCGATCGGATCGCGAATATCGTGCGCCACAACGGTGAACATTCTGTCCTTGAATGCATTCAACTCGAACAACTGTCTGGCATTCTCGCGAAGTCGAACCTCGTTTTCCTTGAGTTCTGTAATATCGTTAAACATTAGCATTTTGCCAACGGGAATACTCCCTGAATCGTAAATGAACGACAAGCTGCAGCTGTAATATTTGTTCTGCTGCTCATTGAATCTCTGGTATGAGAAGCGTTCATCCGCGACACTCTCGCTGCGTAAACGCTCAAGCAATTCCGGACTTGCCGACAAAACATCTCCCGCATAGACGGGGTAGCGTTTCATTAAGCCGAGTTCGGGGAGTACCTTTTCGGCCGCACTGTTGTAACTGATGATTTGGTTTTCATAATCGAGCAGAACGACCCCATCTCTGATCGTTTCAAATACTTTAGCCAGCGCAAGCGGCGTTAAACGAAGCAGATTAAACCGAAAAATTCCCCATACATAGACGATGCCCGATACAGCAAATCCGAATGGCGTCAAATCGACACTGATTCCAAACCAAAAAAACAGATTAAACAGCATCGGTGCGATAGCACCTAAAAGCAGGAGGAAAATTTGCTTCCGCACCATGGGCAAAGCACGCCAATACATTGGAATGAACAAAACGATCCCGCACAGCAGGACGAAATAATTATAGACCGTATGTACCTTATACCAAGGGCCTTTGACCGTCGTGTACAAGGGAACCGAACCTTCTGTATTTAAAATATAGCGCTCATAAATAAGGTGATGCCAACCGTTGGTCAAATGGATGAAAAAGACTGCTATAGGGATAACGAACAGGAGCAGCGCGAGACGCCTCCGATAGCCCGTCGCAGTCCCAGTAAATTGGATGATCAGAAAGAGCCACAGCGTAGTGACGAATGGGATGCCTAAATATTCAATTTGAAGGGACAGCTTAACCTCATTCAGACTACGGCTCAACACCTCGAACGCATATCCAAGCGCATAGAAAGCCGCTGCCAGCATCATCAGGATCATCGTTTTGGCAACTGGCAGATGACGTTTCCGGTAGGACAAAAATGAGATGAACCCCATCAGCGCAGCTGCCAAAAAAAGCAGTATCGACATCCCTTGTCTTGTATCCATGGCTAAAGCTCCCCTCGTATCAGAATCAATCTAGTTGATATTATCATCATCGCAATGAACAGCTTGACCTATTTCTTAAGCTCATAATGCAGTAGAACGTTACCAGATTCAAATGCTCTCGCTGCTAACAGAGAGAGTTTAAATTGTTTGATGTGCTGAAAAAGAGGCTCACCTTGTCCAGCAACTACAGGAGAAACAATAAACATATACTCGTCGATTAAACCTTGTGCCGCAAGCTGCTTTACTATGGAACCACTTCCCAGCACAAGAACATCAGTACCTATTTCTTGTTTTAATTGTTGTACAACTTCTATTAAATGATCATCATGGATCCGAGTGTTCTGCCAGTTTGAGGCTTTGATTTTTTTGGAGAACACGATTTTATCCATTTCAGTCAACTCTTCTGCGATCTCTCTCATCTGCTTAGGCGCATCGGGATTATTAAGAAAGGGAATCCAGCTGCTTTCAAAAAGCTTGTAGGTTGTAGCTCCCATAATAAGCGTGTCCATCTTTCCCCCGATTTCGTGGGCCACCTTGTCAACCTCAGGGTCATGGATAAACCAAGCCATTCCAGAGCTTTCCTCATTTGGGCTAGCAAAGTACCCATCGATCGATATTCGATTCAACATTTTAATTTTCCGCATATCCATCACTCCATTGTAAGTTTACTTATTCCTATTGGAATAACCCAATCATACTCGGAATTATGATTATATAAATTGTATAAAACCGTCCATTTCTACAAGTATGAGGATCCGGCTAAGTCAGTATGAAATTCTCTAACCTTCATTGCTATATGTTTCGGGCTTACCCAGGAGAAAGCCTTCATATCTCGTATAAAATGAGATTGATCGCAATAGTTCAACGCATAAGCCACATCGGACAATCTTTCGTACTGGCCTGAATGCATTAGCTTTAATGCTTCATTTACGCGCCTTACTCTTATGAATAAATTAGGTGCCATGCCCACTACACGGGTAAAGCGCTTCTGAAATTGCCGTTCAGATATATGAAACTCAGTCACTAACTCCTTCACTGAAATACTCGAGATATGATCTCGTATATAATCAAGTGTTAATTCAATGAGCTCGTCCCGTTTATGGGTCTGGTTCATTTTTGCTATTAGAAAATAATGAATCAAAGAAACCTGTTCCTCAATGGAGTTCACCGACATGAGCTGTTTTTCAAGATCCACTGCACCAAACTGGTCAGGGATGAGGAGACTTTGGTTAAAATTAGACGTATCCCAACCAAATAAGCTATATAACGCGTATGGCTTAAAAACCACCTGAATCGTAGTAAATGGAATGTCTCTAAAGCGCATAATACTAGGTTCTGACCCCTGCCCATGCAGAAACAAAATTGGAATATCCAATGCTTTCGCAGAGCGAATTGCTATACTTTCCAAAGCCGCGGTTTGATCAACTGCTAACTGAAATACGATACCAGGGTAACCACTTGGACATACTTTAACCTCCAGCGGTAAATGTCCTGTATGGGTAGCAATACGCACGCATTCGATATCCCTGCTTAATTCTTGAGGTGGCGGCAATACGGTAAAATTAATTGTTGTCATCTTTCTATTTTACAGTAATGAGGTGCACTGCGCATAATTAATCACAGAAAAAATAAATAAAACCCATCTGGAGGGATGTTACTCCTTCCAAACGCGATGTCCTCATACTATTAAACATTAAGGGGCAGGGCCAGCTGCATCCAGGATTGAAGTGATGAATATTATTCCAAATCGCTAGCAACACATCGTCAAGGCATTCCTCATAATCTTGGTGCTGGTAATTTACGAGGTATTTAATAATCGCAGTAAGTAAGCCTCCATATTGATTGATAATAAAAGTGATAGCTTTTTCATTCTTATTCCAACAAATAAAAAGGCTACAATTATGGTCATACACCTTGAAAGATTGGCGTTTCTTTACCAAAAATCAATCTTTCATCTCTGACCTGGAATATATGCCATCAAGTAGATGTGCTATAATTAGTACGATTCAAGATGCCATTCAAAACAAGAGATGGAAGGTGTAATATTCATGAATTTAAATCAATTAGATCGAATCCGTACAGGAGAAGGCTTTATAGCAGCCTTGGATCAAAGCGGCGGAAGTACTCCTAAAGCTCTGCTACAGTATGGAATTAAAGAAAACAGCTATTCCAATGAAGAAGAGATGTATACAGCGGTGCACGAAATGAGAACGCGTACTATTAAAGGTTTTTCGTTTGATTCCAAATACATTTTGGGTGCTATTTTATTTGAGAATACAATGGATCGTTCCATTGATGGGCAATTTACTGCCGATTATCTATGGGAGAAAAAAGGCATTGTACCCTTTCTAAAAGTCGATCAAGGGCTTGCCGACCTTGAAAATGGAGTTCAACTCATGAAGCCCATTCCCGGTTTAAACGAACTTCTGAAACGGGCGGTTGAACGAAACATCTTTGGGACAAAGATGCGCTCACTTATTAAGGAAGCCAATCCAGCCGGAATCAAACAAGTCGTTGAACAACAATTTGCCATCGGTAACCAAATAGCTGAGATGGGGCTAGTTCCAATTATCGAACCGGAAGTTGATATCCACAGCGTGGATAAAGAAGCCTCGGAAAAACTATTAAAAGCTGCGATTCTCGAACAATTATCCACTCTGGGTAAAGACGTTAAAATCATGCTTAAACTTTCTATCCCGACGGAAAACAATTTCTACAGCGATTTAATGGATAATCCACATGTTATCCGAGTTGTAGCTTTATCCGGCGGCTATACTCAAGCGGATGCTAATGAAAAGCTTGCCCATAATCATGGATTGATTGCCAGTTTCTCGCGTGCTTTATCACAGGGACTAACTGCAGGACAAACAGACGATGAATTTAACACGATGCTGTCCAAATCCATTCAGGACATTTATGAAGCATCTATCAAATAAGAGAACAAATCATAAACGCCCAGAACTTTATAAAAGTTCTGGGCGTTACTTGTTTGCTAAAGAAGCCGAGCCCTTTCAATCACCGAAATATAAATCGCCAAACGCATTAATATCCTTTGTCGTACCTATTCCACTATTGAATTCCAGCCATCCTTTGCGACCCTCGCCGTCGTTATCGTTCACCAGCAATTAAAATTTTACTTTCATTCCTTGTGTCACTTGCTCTTTGTTATTGGTCAAATCATTCCAGGGAATAGTCATTTCATAGGGTAGTTTTTGCATTTTTGCGGCTGATCGCAAGATCAATTGCAACAGATCCATCGGTTCTGAAGCCATTCGGTGCAAGCCAACGCCACTTGAGCAATTCCCCATTGTCATTCATCGCTACACCCATTTCGTGATAATTAAGTGGAACACTACCATCCGTATTTGCTATACCTATTCCAAGTTGAACACTGTCCGCGCTCCAGATTGCGTTGTCATCCACATTTTGGGAATGCTTATCATCCGTAACTTCCAAAGCGAGATACAAGTTGTTAACATCCCACGATAAATAACCGCCCACACTAGCATCTTCAATTCCTTTCCAGCCGATTACCTGAACGTCGTTCACATCAAAGTGTACTTGATCCTTCCATTCTTCCAAGCTTCCATCGATATGGATCGGCTTTTGGAGCTTATGAAGGAGAAGTGTATGAGACAAGTCCTCAGTCATTTGCAGCAATGTGCCCGAGGCGTTAAATCCTCTTACGATCCGTTTCCCTCTTGCTAATTCTGGTATATAGAAAGTTGCGTCCATCCCCGGACCAAGCTGATCCACATTGGTCGTAAATGTTCCTTGGGACGATTCCTCCGTTTCGTAAGCGACATGAAGGGCGCCGCTAAAATTACTATTCGATTGGTTGGTAATTTGCAAATTAGTTTTTATAGTGTGGTCTACCGAATCAAAATAAGTTTCAAAGCTTTCTTTCAAAGGATCTACGACTTTGACGTTGATTGCAAAGCCAGGAGCAGCCTCTTGGCCTTGATCCAGAGAGACAGAGATCGAATAATTACCTCGATCCAGACTTAAGGGAACTTGTACGTGAAGGGACGGTCCGCCTGTATTCTTATCCCATAACCACCCTTTCGGCAAAATAACTTTGATCTGCCCTTCAGCAAGATTACGTATATAGCCTTCAGGTAATTTAATTTCGAATTGATCCCCGGAAGCGATCACGATACCCGAGTTCTCTGGAAGCCATTCGGTCTTCGGACTATTCATAACATTCGATAGAAAGTGGGATGTTGTCTCAACGACCTCGTCTATATACTTAACATTTTTATAATCATGCCCGACACCTTCCATAGTGAACATATCATGATAAATCCCGCTAGTCGCTAATGCATCGTTCAATTCCAGGCTCTGTTGATAGGGTACTATTTGATCTATTGTTCCATGAATAATCAATACGGGGGGCAATTTTTCTTCAATATTGGATATCAGCAACCCGCCGTATATATCAACGATAGCAAATATAGGTTTCACGATTGAAGGATCGATTTTCAAATATTCGTTTACAAAATTCATCGACAAATGGCCTCCAGCCGAATCCCCGCCTATAGCTATTTGTCCTAAGTCCAGTCCATAGGTGACAGCGTTTTTGTTAATCCAGCCCATTACATCGACTATATCCTCATAAGCATCAGATAGAGTTCGAGAAAAGTCGGCATTCGGGTCTTGTTTTAGTCTATAATCCATTGACAGAACCGCGTACCCTCGCTTAGCTAGATTCTTGGAAATGTCTGCCGTATCAGACTTGGTACCTTCCTTATATCCACCTCCATGAATGAAGATAAATACTGGCCTCAGCTTACTGTTATCACTACCGGCTCATACAAATCAAATTTCAATGATTGTTCGGTATCTGTTTCATTCTTCTTGCTCGCATAGACGATATCGCTTTTTACGTTAACATCGTATAGGGGAGCCAAATACCTGACTTTGCTCTTCTCGTTGCTAACGGCAACACTGACGGGAATCGCTTTTTTACCAACCGTATTAGTAGGGAGAATTTCTTGCTTAGAGTTTTCGATAACGCTTTTATTTCCCTGTGGGTTAATAAACAACCAAGCTCCTAAAATAATCAACAAAATCGGAACAACATAAATAAACCACCGCTTCAATATGAATACCTCCCATTTCTCCGTGAATTAATGTAATAAATTTACATAATCAGATTAATTATAGAGACACAAATTGTATTTAACAATGATGCATACCTTGGTTTATTGAGAGTATTATTACGCATTTCTTGCTTGTTTCTAGATCTTTGAGAAGAGAGGTTATTTAAATTGAGATATTAGTGGTAGCCGTGCTCCTACATTAGAAGTTCTTCTTCGAAGCCACCTCACCACTCTGTCCGCGCGGGACTGAACCCCATGGGTCGCCCCCTACATGACTCCATACAAAAAAGCCGATCCCGAAGGAGCGACTTTATTTTTGTATGGAGTCTAGGGGGATCGAACCCCTGACCTCATCACTGACAGCGATTATTCTATGTTATCTTTTGTCTTCTGTAAGTTACAAAACCCTGAGGCGTTGCTTTCTGCGTTTCCCCCATTGGGGGACGGAAGGGGGATTTAAGTTTTTCGGAAAATAATTGATTAATCTTGAGTAATAAAGACTCATTTGCAAAGTGGCTCTCAAGTATTAACTCAATGGCTCTATGACGTTAACTTATTCAATTATCTTTCTAAATTTTCAATCTCATTATTTAAGGTTTGATTATTTATAACTTCCAGTGTTTTATCTATGGTTAGATAGTAAATCTCTAACGTTTCTCTTACAATTTTAAACAAAGTCTCTGGCACATCTTTCAAGTCTAATACTTCTTTTATTTTGATTTTTACGATATAATCTAGTATTTTTTCGGCATCCGAATGACTAAAAGGTTTACCGATATATTCTCCTATATGTTCTCGTACAGATCCATCTTCTCCAATATAATATCCCGCTGTACTTAGTTCATATCTTTTATCATCTATATACAGATAACTAAATATATTTGAAAAAGGAAGTTCTTCGTCTTTTATAGTTTCAAAAAATTCATTTAGATTATTTCCGTTTATCGCCTTAATTGAGAATGTGTCATAAGACACTCTATCCACTTTTTCAATTTTAGGAGTTATTAATATTGGTACTGGAACAACCACTCTCCATTGATTTAGACTCCTTGATGCAAGAATTGTGCCTTTAGTACCTACCCCAATATATTTTTCACCATCATACGCAATTCCAGTTATATTTGTACTAATACCCTTTTTCCCTAAGCCAATCGAGAAAAAACCATCACTGGAATCACAAAAATTAGTTGAAATTTTCCAATTTAAATCGCCATTTGAATTAAACGAAAACCCACAGTCACTTCCTATAACTAATTTAGAGCTATCCCAGTTTACAGAGAGTAAATTAAACATTCGAAAACCATTATAATTATAATCTTCTTCATATACTGGGTACATTCCGAAATCTTTATTTGGAAGTACTTCTTTCCATGTTTTAGCATCTTTCGACATATAAATGACCCCAGTTGTTCTTTGCTTTGATTTACTCGTCCCAATTGCCCCGTCCCATCCAATTGCTACAAACATATCTTTCTTAGAAATTATTTTTATTAAATCGCCTTTAAGATCTTCATTTATCTTCCACTTAATCAAATCATCAGAAAAAAGTATATAGCCATTTGAAACTGCCACGTATTTTTTTCCATTATAAGAAATTGATTTAAGGGAATATATTATACCAGAGTAATTGTTATCATTAATTCTGGAAATATTCCATTTAACCCCGTCTTTAGATCGTGCAATAATATGATGTTGAACATCAGCCTTAAAAGTTGAAATTGTAACATAACCTACCGCAATAAATTGTTTCCCATCCCAAATCACATCATTATATATCACTTCGTTTTTATTTAATTTAATATCTAAATTCAAAGAAATATTATAATATTTTTGATGGTTATCTTTGAATGTCATCGCTAGTTTTCCCCCAAGAAAATCCTTGATTTTAGGCAAATCTATATTCATAACATTCCATTTTTTTCCATTTTCAGAGCTAAGTATAGTTCCGTAATTCCCTACTACAATCATTTTTTTATTACCAAAGGCAATTGCTTTGAGGTTGTCTGACGAATTGTAATTTTCTTCTACCCACGATTCTCCATCAAGAGAATAATTAATTAATCCATTATTACCCACTGCGACGTATCCTAATGATTTGTCGAATAATATATCATTATAATCACTATCTTTTCTAATCTCTTTTAATAAATCTATGGCATCTACTTTAAGTAACTTAGCAATTGCACTTAATTGAACATACATACCTTCTTGTTCAATATTAAAACCATCTCTTTTCCACTCAGCATTTAAGTCAAAGTTAATTTTTACTTTATCGATAAGTACATATGGCTTTTTGGCTTCTATATAATAAGTTTTATTGTTTAGTTTTATGCTAACAGCATCGATTCTATTAGCATGCTTATCCACGATGTAATTGTTAAATTCTGGATAATATATACTTAATGCATCAGCTACATCATCCATTTTCACTTTTGCATTACTATCCACGCCTTCTGCAAATATAGTTTTACCTAAAGTACAAAATAACAAACCTATTAATACCATTGTAACTATGATTTTTTTCATGATATTTCAGCACTCACCCTTCTATATTTGTATTGCTTTTTCATTACAATTTTATAGGATAACAATGTTTAGCTTCAAATCACCTCATATCAAACCAAAACAACTATGTATTCATACCAAAATCCTCCAAAATAATATATCAATTTTACATCTCAATATTTTTATTAAAGTTCCATTTTTTTACATTTTATTCGTCGATCTAATACTACACAATAGACCTATTTTCGACAACTATTTTTTTAATATGACTTATAACCGAAGCTGGCGTTCTTGTTTGCTCATATAAGGATACAGGAATGACTTCACACTTTTGTATCAGGGCTTCTCTAAGTAACTCGAGAATATATTCAGAATAGTCTTGATCATCTTTATTAAAAATAACAATTAAATCATCTGGATGGGTAGTGTGGAGTGTAAACCCATTCCGATCTTATCTCTCTTACATCCACATAATCCTGCAATTCGTTTCGAAGGATCTCTATAAAAGATTCACCTATCGTATCTAGACCTAATGTCAAAATAGAATTAAATATGACTACTCCCACTATTTATCCCCCAAACTATCAACTTAAAATTTATGAACAATATGAAAAACAACCCGCATTGCGCTATATCCTATAACAAACCACTATTCCCATTTATTTCTATTGTAACATCCTGGGATTGTAGAATAAAGATGAATTTTGTAATATTTCCTCTCCAACAAACTCTTATCCCAATTTAAATAGCCATAATCTCTTAAGAGATTACGGCTTATATTTATAAATCAACCTCAACTTGGCAGAGTTCATATTAAATCAACTCATATAAGTTCTCATACAACCACTCGCACAATCAATCAAGCAATCATACCTAACAAGTCGAGGTTCACCAACCTCACTTCGTGGAGTCTAGAGGGGGATGTATGAATCTTTGATTTGAAGGCTGACGAAGCATACTCGGATGGAGATTTTAGAGGTAGATTCAGACGCCGTGCTCCTACACTTGAAGTTCTTCTGCGAATCCACTCCTACCATTCCGTCCGCGCGGGTCTGAACCCCAGGGGTCGCCCCCTACATGACTCCATACAAAAAAGCCGATCCCGAAGGATCGACTTTATTTTGTATGGAGTCTAGGGGGATCGAACCCCTGACCTCATCACTGCCAGCGATAATTCTACGTTATCGCTGGTTATTGATAAGTCCTAAAACCCTTATACAGTATAGGTTTATTGTACTTTATATTATTGATGATTATCACTAATTCAACTTAATTATCGCCTGTTTGTTACCAGATTGTTACCGACAGGTTATACTGATGAGTTATTGTTTCAGTAAACGTTTTTCTGTGAAGACAACATTTGAGTTGTGGATATAAAAAATTCTCTTTAGATAGCATGCCTTACTGGAAGTCGTATATATTTTTCGAATTTTTTAATATATAATTCAGCTTCGTCTGTTAAGCAATCAATTATTCCATTTATTATTTCCTCAAATTTTTCTTTGTTGTTAATTCCGTCAAGTGCTAATTTAATTTTTGAAAACAGAATATTAAACTTATCAACAATATTATAACCATTCATTAGGTTAAATTGATCGGATAAACTCTGATGTGATAGATTAAGATATTTTTCTCCATTTTTCCAAGCAAGATGTTCACTTTTAATAACGAGGTTTATCAATAAACTAAACACGCTAATAAAATCCGCTTTAACACTTACATTAAAAGCACCCTTAAGTGATTGTATTCTTTCAGTGATTTCTAAATTCTCATTTGTCAAATGACCTAACTCGTGACAGTAAACCAAAACACAGTAATCTAATTTATTAATTCCTTTATACTCATTTGAACGAGAATCGAATGTTTTTAAAATTACCTTTGTATATAGTGTTATTCGACGATTATCATGATCAAATATACCTTGAGGTGAATCACCATTGTATTCCGTATCAATGATAGGTGGTTCTATAATTATATTTTGGTTATCAGTTAACACCTTTAATATATTGCTCAGCTCAATAGTATCCATAACTTCCTCCAAACCTACTTAGAAAAAATCTTCTATACTCATTAATCAAAATCTACAAAGTAATTTTAACTTGTCCATGTAATTTCAATGAATAGAATTTGATAAATCACAGAAATTAAAAACCAATTTCCATAACTAAATTTATTTTTCTTTTCCTTGAACCATATTTAAGCCTTGACTATAAATGTAAGGCACTTTATACGAATTTTTTTGCCCAGTGTTAGACTTAAAAAAACCAATCTTGACCAATATTTGTGCTTCATCTATAACTTTTCGTTCATCAATAGACCAAATTTGTGCCAATGAAGAGATTGTTTGTTCAATTTTTTTCCCTCTAAGCTTTTCTATATTAGCAATACTTGTTGGGTATTCAGCATATAATGTTTTAACTAATCGTTCTTTAGATACACTCAATAAGGAATCCTTAATCACTTTTCTTTCAAAAAGAAATAGGTCCTCAGGTAATCTAGTTCCGATATCTAAATTTCTCACTTGATTGTCAATTGCTTCAGTTAATAAATGAATAATTTCTCTTGGTGCATTAAAGCCAGTTGCATCTGATGTATGACTTAATATCCAATCAAAAGTTAATGACTGTTTTTCCCCATTTTCAACTTTTATAGGAAAAATTCTATAAAATAGTTCAAATTGCTTATCAATATCTGATAAAATCTCAGATTTATCTACGTTATAATATTCAATAATTTGTATATTATTTAATAATCTGCTAATAATTATATTCATTAAAGATCTTTTATCCCAAGTTATCGATATAGATCTTGTTGTATGAGTAGCTTCTCTAAATCCACTATCAACAAGATTATTCCATATATCATTTCTAAGAAACACTTTTAGTGTTATTTTATCATACTTTCCAAAATCTGAATAAACTCTAAATAATGCCTTCAGAGCATTTTGTTCTAAATTAGGAGATTCAGAAAATGCTACATCCAATCGGTCAATTGCAATCCAAATTTTAATATCTAATTCATCCAAAGATAATTTAAGCATCTCATATAAATTGTCAATTGAAAAATAACCCTCTTTTTTTTGGGTATCTGAAGGTTCTCTTAGGGTTATCTTGCCACTAATTCCTGCAAACAAACCTGTTACTGGGTCAAATTTAACTTCAGATTCATAACTTTTTGCAGTAATTAACGATTTTAAGTAACCAAGTGCATTATTTAGAGTTGAACTTAAACTGCTAACTTTTGTAGGTCTTATTATCTTTGCTTCAATAAGTTTCTTACGGATTTTTTTAACTTTCGAATTTTCAATATGTATCAAATTGTCCATAATTAGTGCCATTATATATAATTTCCAAAGATTCCTAAAATCAATTTCAGTCGTCTCTGATTTTAATTCTTCAAACACTGTTGCACCCCTTGGGTTTTCTGCTGAAATAACATAAATATTTTTCAACATTAAATCATTTTTACGTTCAATAAGTAGTGAATAAATCGCACTTTTCCCCGCTCCTTTAGGACCGTAGACTATATCTATATCACCATTAAATACTCTTTTCCACATAATTGTTTCAACAAAATAGGAACCTAATGAGTTTTTTTCTTCTTCAGCTACTCTATTTCCTAATATAAGATTAGATAATATCTCCTTCTTGTCCATATAATCTCCATTCTCTAACTTAAATTTATTTAAGAAATACAACAGAAAACTGTGTTAAGATGTATAAAGGTTGAAAAGTATTTATGAGTTAAATTTTATTTACATTTTACCATAATTAGAGGTGATATAGAATGAATATCAACGATTTAACAAATCTATTTTTAGAATTTAACAAACATGGTGAAATGTTACATAACAATCAAAATCTAATCTCAAAGTCCTTTGAATCTTTTTTAGTTGAAAACAGTATGATATCAATTCTTAGCACAAATTTTGGTAATGTCAACATTTCAGCAAACAATAATAATTTGATGACAATGTTTTCATTAGAACCGAAAAAAAATATCACTTGGTTTGATTTTATTAACCTTTACGGTCATGCTGATTATAGAGGTAGACCTTCTTTTTCCGCTACAATTACTAATTTCAAAAATACTTCTAATGGATTGTTTTTTGAAATAGAAGATGATAAATTAGTAATTTTTAAAAACAATAATTCAATCAATGAAAAAATTGCTCATTTTAATATTTTGGATATAATCAATAAATTCTCCGATAAATACAGAAATAGAATGATTTTAGCTTTATATAATATAAATAAAGTAGATAAAACAGTTCTTTTTAGTGAAGTTTACCAATTTGCTAATTTTTCAAAAACAAATCTAATTCAATGTATTAATTCAGGACTTATTACCATTGATATACAGGCAAACCTAGCACCAAACGGAAGTGTTCATACACATGGTACATTATTTAGGATTCGCAAAAAATCATTTAAATTTATGTTTGAAGAAGTGAAAAGAATATTATAGTATCTCTATGAGTAAACTTTACCAACATATTAATTTGAAATGCTATCTTTTCATGAAGAACAAAGAGTATGGGTAAAATCCTACCTTGTATTATCCCCTTTAAGTAGACACTCAATATAAAACCTTATGTTATTATAAGGGAACGAGTGAACTCAGAGGGGATATTTTCTATGGCAACAAAAAGACAGCAATTTCAATAATATACGGAAGAATTTAAAGTTAGCAGCAGTTAAGGAATATGTGGAAGGATCTATGAGCTACAAAGTGGTATCAGAAATGCTGAAGATAAGGAATTGCACACAATTAAAAGTATGGGTAAAATGATGGCAAAATGGAGAGACGTTTGATGTGCGTAAAGATGGTTCAAAACTCTGAACTCGCAGGTAGAATATTTAAAAATCGGGATCCAAATCTAGTAAAAGAGACGACATTAGTCAGCGTGGTAAGTACCAATTGATAAAAGGTTGAGCGATCTACATGAGGTTATACGGCTTCTAGCCATTACAGGACTACCAAGAGCCAGCTACTATAAATGGTAAACTACAGAGCCTACATTAGAAGTTCTTCTTCGAATCCACTTAATCATTCCGTCCGCGCGGGACTGAACCCCGGGGAGCGCCCCCTACATCTTCCAACAAGATGTCTAATAAGATCGCTCTATCAATTCTAATTATAAATCGATATGGGTATTAAATTAAGTATTAAATCATTCAAAAAGAATTAGATTTATATTCCTAATATCAAATCCATTATTTACTGCTCCCAAATAGCAATATATTCTCCATCTTTCACAAGCATATCTACTGGTGAATAATCGTGTCGTTGAACTTTACCACATAATCCCCAATTGTCTTTTCTTAATAATTCAATACAAGTATGCATTGAATTTGCTTTGTAATTTTCAAAATACTTACTTAATCCGTTTAATACGTAGAAGGTTTCATCTGTATTAGTATATAAAACATCAGCAAGAACAACTCTTTTATTGTTAATTTCCGTCAAATTTATTTTCAACAAATTCAACATATCTCTCAATGCAACAATCTCTTCCTGCGACAAAGTAACCCCTTTGCCCATCTTATCATGATCAGGCGACCATTCGCGGATGTCGTATTTTGGTTCACGGTCATTCCAGCTAATGAGATTAAGTTCCTTACTCCAGCCTTTATCACCTTCTGATAGGATTCCGATATTTTTGGTGATTTCAAATTTAAGTTCAGCCATGTTTGCTACCCCTTTTTATATTGTATTTTAGTTTCTTTAAATGAAGAATATATATCCAACATGATTAAATCCATCAGTTTATCTCGGAAACCTTCATCCCTTAAGATTTTGCCATAAAACACTTGGTTTTTATCATATTCTTTTACTACACCATCTAGGAATTTCGGATGAAATGCATGTTTGAACACTTCATAGCTATTTTCTTGCGCATTTAATTCTAGTTCCTTATTTGCTTTAAGATTCGACCTGATTTGATCTACAGCCAGTTTTTCGGATTCTGAAAAGCTTGTTCCATACTTTTTGTTCAGATTATCAATAATATTGCTTAAATAATCTACTGGTTCCTCTTTTACATTTCCGCTGCCGCCAACGCTCAAGCCAACACCTTGATTATCATTATTTAGATAAATAGAACCTTCTGTTTTTTTCTCCAATCTATAATATTCTAGCATTACTTTATCGGTAATATTTACGCCACCCGTACTTTCAATTTCTATTTTCTTAATAAGAAAACGAAGGTAAATACTCAATCTGTGAAGATCGGTATCGATGATTGGTGCCACTTGGATGATGAGCATGTATAGATTAATAAACTTGCTAATAAGACTTTTGAAATCTATTATTTCTTCCTTTGTGAAATCAGTCATTCGATTCACAGCATGATTGACACAATTGTTCATGATACTAATGTCTGTTGGAGTATTTAAGTCCTTATAAAATATTTCCGTGAAAAGTATAACATCCGCTCTATCGATTACCTGTTTGTCGTAGATCATTCTTTCTAGTGCGTATATTTCATTTGGTTCGATGTCATTATCTAGCACCGTCACTTGATAAAATGGTATGAAAGATTCCTTCATCTCATCTGGTTCATTTACGAAGTCTAAGACGAACGTATCTTCTTTCCCAGGATAAATCCTATTCAGTCTGGATAAAGTTTGCACTGCTTTAACTCCTGACAGTTTTTTATCTACGTACATTGTATGAAGCTTAGGTTGGTCAAATCCTGTCTGATATTTATTTGCCACGATTAGTATTCTGGATTCTTCTTTATCGAATTGATTAGGCAGTTGTGATTCACTTACCCCATTATTCATCTGTGTTTCTTTATATTCCTCGCCATCATCTTTGACCAAACCTGAAAAGGCGACGAGTGTTTTCAAGTCGCTATATCCTTTTAATCTTATGTACTCATCAAATGCGAGCTTGTATCTTACAGCATGTAGTCTAGATGAAGTGACTAGCATTGCTTTGGCTTCGCCACCGATTCGTTTCATGGTTGAATTCCGAAAATGTTCAATAATGACTTCAGTTTTTTGTGAAATGTTATGAGGGTGTAGGCTAACAAATCTAGCTATTGATTTATTTGCCTTACTTTTGCTAAACGAAGGATCATCCTCAATTTTTTTGTTGACATTATAGAACATCTTATAGGTCATATAATGTTTAAGCACATCATGTATGAAGCCTTCCTCGATAGCCTGTCTCATGCTATATAGATGGAATGGATAATGTTTTCCATCATCATAAGGTACTCCGAACAACTTCAAAGTCGAACCTTTAGGAGTTGCAGTAAATGCAAAGAAACTAACGTTATCTCGTCTTGTAAGCTTCTCCAATTCGATGTTAATTTTATCTTCAGAGTCTAATTCTTCTGCTTCTTCACGCATTGCAAGTGTTGTTGCTTCTTCAAGCGACAGCGATTCCTTCAAAGCCATCATATTCCGTCCTGTAGTCGACGAATGTGCTTCATCAATGACGATGGCAAACTTTTTCCCCTTCGTTCCAGAGAGTTTTTCAAGTAAATACGGGAATTTTTGAATAGTGCTTATAATAATCTTAGTACCCTTCTCAATCTCTGTTGCAAGCTGATTTGAGTCATCATCAATCTTAGCAACAAGACCAATTTTATGCTCAAGCTGATAGATGGAATCTTGTAATTGTTGGTCAAGCACCTTTCTATCTGTTATGACAATAACGCCATTAAAGATGATATTATTCGCGGAATCATGCAACGAAGCTAATCTATGGGTGAGCCAAGTAATAGAGTTTGTCTTCCCTGAACCTGCGGAATGTTGGATCAGATACCTCTCTCCTGATCCATGCTGTCTTACATGTTGAAGTACACGCTTTACAACATCCAATTGATGATAACGAGGGAAAATAATCGCTTCCTTCATGATCTTATCACCGTTTTCTAATATTTCTTCCTTTCTACTGACAAAAGCGAATTTATGAATAATTTCAAGTAATATATCTTTCTTGAGAATATCTTCCCAGATATAATGTGTATTCAATTTGCCTTCGACAATGGGATTGCCAGTGTGATCGCCTACACCTTTATTGAAGGGGAGAAATATCGTGTTTACCCCACTTAGCTTGGTTGTCATAAAAGCTACATCAGTATCCATGGCAAAATTAACAATGCTACGCTCTTTGAAACGAAATAATTGTTCGGTATGGCTACGGTCTTGTTTGTATTGAGTGATTGCATTCTTGTAGGTTTGCCCAGTGAAGGCGTTCTTCAATTCTATGGTAATAATTGGAACCCCATTCAGGAAAATAACAAGATCGATTCGTTTGTCTTCGTTATAGATAAGTTCCTCTGTAACTGATAAAATATTTTTTTGATACAACTTTGCCTGATCTGGGTTGAAATCAGTTGGTGACTTGAAATAGGCAAGATTAAGCTTCACACCATAGTCCTTAATTCCATGCTTTAACACGTCGATAGAACCTCTGGTTCTTAGTTCTCGCTCCAGATTATTCAATACTTTACTCGTGTAATTGGTCTTATATATTTCTTTCAATTTATTCATTTGTTGATATTGGGAAGTCTCCAGGAAGGAAAACAACTGATCCACATCTAGAGCTAGTTTCTGGTCATAACCAATGTTGAGCGACTCGATATAGCCATTTTCAGCTATAAGATAGTCTTTAATTAATGACTGGAATGATCTCTCTTTTAGAGCACTCGACGTGATGCTAAAATTCATTGTACTCCTCCTTCCTCAATAATCTCCCAATCCGTAAGATTGATCTTACCTGTGACTGCTTCAGAGATTAGGGATTGTTTGGCTTGTTTTAGTTTTTGGATTTGGGTTTTATTTTTAGCAATAACACTGTCAATATTATTATTCTTTATATCAATAAATTCTGAGATTTTTTCTTGTTCAGCTAATAATGGCTTACAACAATTAATACTCATAAATTCATCTGAATATGTTCTCCACCTCATAAGCATAATACCTCTACCATACTTAAAACATTCACCAGTAAATTTTGAGGTTCTAAATAAATGGTTATAATAATTTGAATTAACGAAACGATTAGGCTTGTAAATATCATAAGCAGGGCTGATAACCCCCCTATCTCTTGACATTCCTATTGCACCCATCCATGCTAAAATAATATTAACAACAATATCATTTGGGTGAACTATCTTGTAATCAAAAACTGTTCTTACAATGTTACCTGTTTTGTTTTCAATTTCCTCTTGTCTTTTTA
Organism: Paenibacillus psychroresistens; assembly: GCF_009728935.1. Taxonomy (GTDB): domain Bacteria; phylum Bacillota; class Bacilli; order Paenibacillales; family NBRC-103111; genus Paenibacillus_AC; species Paenibacillus_AC psychroresistens. The sequence continues at coordinate 5,030,949 of NZ_CP034235.1, forward strand.
CGCCTAATGCAGTATACAACGATAATATCTGTACACTGTCCATACTTTTCTTGTTCCTCTCATTTCTCAATGAGAACAAGTTTTTTATTCGAGTAATTTCCCAATCCTTTGGTATCATCCCCAACCATTCAACACCACTATCCTTCATTTCCTCTGGTTGTCTTTTCACCATCTCACCATCAACTATTTTCACTTTGCCAGTAATCACTTCTGAAATCATGCTTTTTTTAGCTTCTTCCAATTTCTGAATAAGTTGTTCTTTTTTTGATATGATGGAATCAAATTGTGCTGTTTTAATGTAGAGAAAATTCGCAATTTTTTGTTGTTGTCCTTCTGAAGGTATTATTACTGGAGTATTATTAAACCCATCAACTCCTATACCATATCTAGTAATTCCATTAGCTACCGTCTCAAAATAGTTTTTGACTCCGGTACTTAATAAATAATAATAATAGTAAAGGGAATTATATTGTTCGAATACTTTAACTATTGTAATATGATATCCACATACTAAATCAGTTATATTATCTATCACATAACTTGCAACGCCTATATCACTTGGAGATTCGGAGTCCTTTGTTAGTAATATATCTCCCGATTTCAAACTAAACCTAATAATTTGTGCTGAAGTAGCTGTTGCATTCATAAATTCAATATTTGCTGTTATATATTTATGATAATAAACATCAGTATAATTGCATAGTTTTATTGGAATTTCACCTAATTTAGTTTTTTTATCAACGTTACTAGGAAAACAAAACGATATATGCTTTAGTTTTTTCGAACTCCATTCCCTCGGAATCCCACCATTCCACTCAACACCACTATTCTTCAACTCTTCGGCTTCCCTATTTTTGAACTCACCCATTACCCAATCACCTTCTTGATCTCAGATTGAATCTCTTTTTCAAGCTCTTCGATTTCAATCATGATCTCCGCGAATGGTCTTAGTTCTTCATATTTGTAGAAATATCTGGTGAATGGAATTTCGTATCCAATCTTCGTCTTCGTATGATCAACCCAAAATTCCTTGACATGTGGTTTCACTTCATCTTCCAAATACTTAGCAATATTAGCCTTTTCTTTTTTGATATGCTTCTCCATATCGACATCATAATCAGATACATCTACAGATAGGGAAATGCTCTCAGTATCACGCAAGAAAGCATCCGCCTCTTTTTTCTTGCCAACGTAGCAATAATCCGCAGTATCATCTCGTTCAGATAAGCCCATGAGGACAGCTTTGAATAAGGAATTATTCAGTTTTATTTCCTTAAATAGCTTCTCTAGTACCTTTGTGAACTCGTCTCTATTTTTATAGAGCAGTTCATTGACTTCTGCTTTCAATACATCGATAATTCGGGTTTGAATTTCCTTGCCTTTGTATTGCTTATCCAAATCTGTAAGCTCTGCCTTCTTAATTGTTAGCTTCACCTTTTTCAGTTCTAATTCTTCTACCTTCTCTTTATCATATAGACTGGAAAAAGCTGACTCAGCATGTAAATTCTCTATTCTTGTAGGTGAAATCAGGAAATTCAATCGAAGGGGTCTTTCTATTGTTACTTTTAGATAACCAAATTCTTTGTTATCAAAAATTTTACAGTACTCATTTTCTGTAAAAGCACCATATATTTGTGAAATTTCCCCAATATCTGATTTGCTAATTTCATTTCGTTTTGAACCAAGCGATTTTTTCATTTTATGCATGAAATTAATGGCGTTTACGAGTTGTATTTTACCTTTTCTAATTGGACCTTGAAGGATATTGTCATTTTTACGATTGGTTACGATCCATATATATGTGGCAATACCGGTATTGTAGAATAAATCATTCGGTAATGCGATGATGCCCTCGAGTAGATCATTCTCGATTAACCACCTTCTAATTTCAGATTCTCCTGAGCCTGCATCTCCTGTAAATAGGGGAGAACCATTAAAGATTATCGCCATACGAGAGCCTTTCTCATCTTGCTGCATCTTCGAGATCATATGTTGTAGGAAAAGCAAAGATCCATCTGAGGTTCTAGGTGTTCCTGCACCGAATCGACCCTTAAATCCTAGATCATTTAACTCTTTATCAATTATCTCTTTATCTTTCTTCCAATCCACACCAAATGGCGGATTCATCAACGCGAATCTAACTCTTTCATTTCGATGCCCATCAGCCGTGAATGAGTTGCCAAGTACAATATTATTTTCCTTCTGTCCTTTAATAAGAATGTCAGCTTTACAGACTGCGTAGGACTGTGGATTAAGCTCTTGACCAAACACTTCAATTTGTGCATGAGGGTTCATGGATTGAATATGATTTGCAGCAACAGAAAGCATACCACCCGTACCGCAAGCAAAATCTCCGATCGTATGTATAACACCTTCACGTGTTAATTCCTGCTCCAAATTGTTAAACAACAGATTAGTCATAAGTTCAATGACTTCCCTTGGTGTATAATGATCTCCAGCTTCTGAATTTTCAGAAAATCTTCTAATGAGTTCTTCAAAAATGTAACCCATTTCTTGATTACTTACGACATCTGGGTGCAAATCGATCTGTTTGAATTCTTTAACAACTAAAAATAATAAGTTATTGTCGTCCATTCGTTTAATTTCTTTGTCAAAATCAAAATTCTCCATGATCTCCCTGATATTAGCAGAGAATCCTTGAATATAGCTTTCAAAATTGGTTTTAATATTATCTGAATCACCAAGTAAATTACTGAAGTCAAATTTTGATTTGTTTGAAAATCCAAAACCAGTAATACTGTTAAGAAGTAATTCGATATCTGTTGTCTTCGCTTTTTCTACAACTTGTTCTTTGGTTGCTTCTAGTAGACAATCGAATCTTCTCAGAACTGCCATTGGTAGGATGACATCTCCATATTTTTCTGGTTTATATGGACCTCTAAGTAATTCAGCTATTTTCCATATAAAATTGATTTTCTCGTTGAAGTTGTGCATTGTTTATTTCTCCTCTATTGTTGTGAATTAATCCCTATTGATGGAAAAGTGGTTGAACGGTCTATTTATTAATTCTAAATATATAACCTTTTAGACTATTCCACAATCTAACTGGAAATTCCTTTATTCGACAAAATGTGTTTAAGCATCTATATATTATATAAAAGTATTCAGACAAGTGATTATCAGTAATCATATGATTAACTTGATAAGTTTTCAGTACAGAAAAAATAATAGTATTTTTCGTGTATAATGAAATGATAGGGAATAAGAATGTGAGAATCCGAAGTTTGTATTGATTGAATTATTTATATCGGGGGATTTGAATATGGATCGAATCATTTGTGAAGCAATAAAGAACAAACAGATTATTATATTTGAATATGATAATGGTATAAGAACTGTTGAACCATTCCGCTTAGGGATATCCACTCAAAATAATAAAGTTTTAAGGGCATTCCAACTAAAAAATTCAAATGAATCATTTGAGAAACAAAATTGGAGACTCTTTGATTTATCTAAAATTCACAGAACGCAATTAACTTTAAATTATTTTAGTGGTTTAAGACATGATTTTGGCTATGAAGATACCGCAATGATTAGACCCTATATTTGTGAGATCACGAGATATTGACAATCAATTAAAACCACCAATCACTATAAATCATGTGTATACTTTTCGAAAGATGGGCTTACCAAATATCTCAAAAATCTAGATGTTATACTTCTTAAATAACTTATCAAAAAAGCTTTGAATCATACTTTGACTTTCATCACTTCTTGTTAATTCATGACCACCAAACCTGAATACTTCATATCCATTTAATTTTAATTCTCTATCTGCACAAACCATTTCTGAATAGATTTTAGGGCTTGATATGTCACCTTCTGAATAATGTTGTTTCCCATCTACTTCCAACACAATTCTTATTTGATTTGAAAACAATAACAAGAAATCCATTCTTTGCCTTAATAATCTTTTTCCTTTTTCTAGTTGTTTTATAGTATATGGATCATAATGCAAATAAACTTGTGGTATTAGAGCCGGAAATTTATCCCCTAATTTTTTTTTGAAAAATGTAAAATAAGCTTTGAATAGAATTTTTTCTGGTTCCGAATCCAAAGATTTATATAAACGAAAGTATAATTCAGATTCAATTGCTTTAGTTTCCACATTTTCAACTTTCTTTTCAGCCCACCAATCTACCAAGTCCCTCCAAAGTAAACCGTTTGGTGGAATTTGTTGGTCATAAACAAGACAAAACTCTTCATTTTTAACAATTTTGATATCGTTACTTATAGAATCACTTAAAACAATCTCAGGCTTTAATCCATCAGCAGCAAATATAAGATTTTTGACTCTTCCCTTAACTCCTTCAAACAATTTCACAACAGAGTGAACGGGGTAACCCGAGATATGTTCTGTTATTTGTAATTTATATCCATCAAACATAAGATGCTTGTTAATTTCATTAACATAATCCTCTTGATTCTTTTTTCGAACCTGTGGGTGAACTAATTGTTCAATAAAATGGATGAACAACTCATCAGGCAGATTAAATATATCCAAATACTTTTCGTATAAATATTCATCATTCCAATCATCATTCGCATACATATGCTGAATAATATCTCTAGTAGCGTTCGGATATCTAGAATCAATAGGTGGCATAGTATCTAAATTCCATGATCTGTTCAAAAAATCGATTAGATCAAGATCGCCTTGAATGTTCCCAGCAGAATATAAATAGCTGAATATATTATTTCGAGTAATCTGAGTAATTTGAAAAAAGCCAGAAGGAGAAAGGATATTTAATAACTTTGACAACTCCTTGGATTGATAATCTTTGGCTATCCGCTTTGCAATATCAATTAAGACTACTTGATCCTTGCCTTTAAGTCTTCTTGTTATATACATTCTTTTGCTTTTAAACGCCTCGGAATCATCACCATTATCAAGACCATATTTAACACAAACAACAGGAAGGTCGTATGACTTTTCACCTGATAAAACGAGTGAAATTTGATCTATAATATCTTGATGTTTGATCATGTGCCCCCCCAATAATTAGAAGATTATGACTATTCTCAATACATAAATTCACAATATTTGCTTAATTAATATATGAGTTGTCAAAGTATGGAGTTTTTGTAATACAATTTTTTTATTGTTCTCTGTTTTCAATCTGATCTTCAACGCCTACATCTTTCAATTAATCCATAATAGTCTACCTTCTCGCTTTCACTCTGTAAAACTGCTGCACACTTATGCTTGTCCACCATATTCCAGCAAGTAGATATGTATTACTAAAAAACATAGCATAACCTTAAAACTCATTTTATATTGGAAATCTTATCCTATTTGAGTTTTTAACATATTATTTTATTGCTAGAAATGGGTATCATCAATCAACACTAATTTCTAAATCCCGTAACACGGAAATCATCGCCAGTGATCTCAGATGATATCTCATCAATAAATTGCAATAACGATTTTTTAATAAATTCTGAAAGTAACCAACTATGTTGACTTTCTAAATGTGCTTCTAATACTTGAGGAGTATAACGAGCAAGTTCGCTTAATTTGTGCATAGCTGCAAATGTAAGAGTTATTGTACCTCTATTTATTATAGAAATCGAGGCATTTCTCTTAATATACCAAAGTCGATTTGGACTATAAATATATAATAATTGTTTTCTGATTTTTTTGTGGTAACTCGTTAAATTCTTTATAGATCCAGAATCTCGACCTGATGTCCAATAAAATCTATCTGTTCTTCTAATAATACATTTTTCTTTGTAGCTCTCATCACGCTCGTATTTTTCTGGCAACTTGTTTAGCGTATGTTTGCTTGAATGTTGTTGTTCTAATTCTGCTTCAAACCATGCTTCTTTTGATTTTTCTTTCTTAACAAAAACAGGATTAATAATCGGAATAAATAATTCCGGTTCTGAAGTGTACGTTAGATTGTATGCTCGATGAATAAAGGGAAGATTATACAATATGTTCTTTAAAGAGTATTCCTCTAAAGATAATGGCTCATCAAAGTGCCGTGATAATGAATGTAATAATCCCGCTCCTTTAAATGAAACTATTTCATTATTTAGTGAAACTTTGGTTTCTTTATTCTGACGACCAGAAACACCATGATGATCTGCAATCAGAGCTTTCTTTACAATCAACAATGCTTTAGCAGCATTTAAGAAACAATAATATGAAGTCAATGGTGAAGATATTAATGGTAATGTAAGCGACGCATTATAAAAATGTTGAGACTGCTGCCAGTAGAATAGGGCATCCTTTTCATGCTTTCTTTTTAACCACATTTCAACGTATTGCCAGCAAGAATCAGTCAAAATCGTTTTGTTATCAAAATTCGGCTTAACAATTGCTTTCATAATACTCATTGGTTTTCTATTAAACATTATTGGCTTGTGCATCAATAAACTCCTTATTTAATATTTACTCGACCTCAATTATTATTTCAAAAAAGTCCAAGTCATGTTTAATCTAAAAATTAATCATTACTTATTTTCTCTGTTTTACCACCTATAAAGATTAGTCTCTCTATAAATCTCTTAAAATTCTGTGCAAGTTCTATAGCATTTTCTAAATTAAAGTTTTTTCTCAACTCTGTGTTTGTTGGGCTTTCATGATAAAGCACCTCGTGTCCACGCTTTTCAAGTTGTTCAATAATTACTGCTCTAAAATCGTGAAGGTCATAAGCAGTTGAACTAATAAAAAATCGCATTCTCAGTTCTCTCAAGTTCATAGTAAAAAATAAATAATTACTGTTTTTCCACCTCAATCCTATCCCGTTCATCACCAAGAAATGTGCAGATAGTTTTTCAACTAGCAATCCCACTTACAACAAGTTTTCAATCGGGTTTTCAAAAGAATGACTAATATAGAGTTCTTGGTGCTATCTTGTCGCACAGTTATCTATGTTAGTGAGTGTTTATATATTCACTTTTCAAAAATCAGTTTTATTTGTTATTTTTTTGACGATAATGCCAGCCTTTATACAACTCAATCCGTTTAGCAACAGCAACGGATGTTCGTTCAAACTCTGGAGCATTTTCAAAGGATATTCTTTCCAATTGTTCTCTATTTTCAATCTGATCTGCAATGCCTTCAATTTTCGATTGATCCACGGAAGTCCATCTTTTTCCATGATTTTTAGGTTTTTTGTTTGTCATGTTAATTCAGTCCACCTTAAAATTATTTTTATCGTAATTTCTTTGCATCATTATATCAATCGTTTGACATCCCTTAAACAACTTCGACTTTCCAATCTTCGATTGAAAGTTCAATACTTTCAATTGCTTGAACACAAAATCTTTGAATTTCTTTCGCACTCAAATTAACTTCTATATATGCGTTATTTTTCAATCTTCTAAATTCGCGAAATTTGCTCTTGCTTGGTCCGATAAATCTAGGGTATTTTTCTATAAGTTGCTCGAAAAGATCTGGTTCTAACTCTGCAATTAAATTCATTGTTTGTTCAAATACATCTCTCCAAGAATTCACAACAATATTTTGTCCAAGCATCCAAAGATATCTAGGGGTAGTTCCTGTAACAATATCCTTTAAGCTTTGCTCGTAATTCTCATCACCAAAGTATGACCATACTTGAATTGAGATATTTGCTAAGTGTTCTGCCCTTTTTTCTATATCTTCTTTTTTCCAAGTATCTATATCAAAAAAATATTTATTTAATTCAAAATGACTTGTATTTAATCGTGCTTTCTTTTTTTCGAAATTATCATTTGATAACTCAGAATTGTATGCAGTTAACGTTAAATTGCCTAGAGTATGCAAATACAGTTCATGCGTTGTATCCCATCCTTCTCCTAAATGGTCTTGCCAAGGTTCTGTTAATGTCTGTGGCATTATATGTTCTATGGATATTTTCACTTCATCAAATTGCACCTCTTCTTTATGTCCATAATACTTTTCAATTTTCTCAAGGATTAGTCTGGTTTTCTTCGCTCTATCTCGTCCTCCATAAAGATTTACAGTAAGAAATTTTACCTTAAAATCTGCATCTTTAGGATACCCTTTTGTTTGCAAAACTCTTTTTAAGCCTGTTATGAATCCAATATTTTGGCTAGTTACCTGAGAATACAATGATGGGAAAATATTTTTCAATCTATCGGAAGGATAGTTACAAACAAATCTTCGAATCAAAAAATTCTCAATAATATTCAAAATTTCTATAAATTCAATTGATGTTACTTCCTTGTTTGCAAAATCATGATAACACTTTAGAATAAATGGAAAAACTGTCGTGCTCTCAAGTCTACTAATACTTTTAAGGGCATTCCTTACTCCATGATGTTCTTCAGTGTTTGGCAGTAATAATTTTTCGTAATATTTTGCAAAAGTAGCAATTTCCTTTAAATTATTAATTGCACTTAATTTATTCACCTTTTCCTTTAGGGTAAGATAGACGTCGTTTTGACCTATCATTAATCCGTCTTTCATTAAATAGTGACGTATAAATTCTGTAAGATTATCCCCTAATTTATATTGCATAGGTTTCCAGTAAAGTTCAAACACTTTTTCATGATCATCTGTATGAATTTGCATAAAAAAATAGTTTCTAATCAAATCTGATTGAGTCAATGGGCGACCAGTAGCATTTAAACTTTCAAAGACTAAATAAGGATTATCATCAGAATCCAATACTATACTAACAATTGACAAATTATTAGTAATTGTCTTTTTGAGAACCTGAACATCAATATTACTACGTTTAAATTTCCTTTCAAAAAACTCATATGCTTTCGTTATTTGGTCTGAATTTGAAATTAGTTGGGATTCATCTTCTTTTATTAATTTTTCAAATGATATTCTGTCAATCTGTGTAGGAAGTAATTTGAAATGATCCGTGCCTTTTTTATATTGGTTTACTATTAATGTATTATTTAATTCTTCAGCTTCCAATTTTTCATTTATTTGAACCAATTTATCCCGAATCAATACTAATAATATAAATATCGTAGTTAATCTTTGCTGACCATCAATAAGAACATATTTTGCTACACCTTCTGGTACTGATGAAGTAGGCATTGTTACTATAGAACCAATAAAATGATCACGGGGATTATCAGTGTTAGATAGTTCTATTAAATCATCCCAAAGCTTTCCCCATTGTTTTATATCCCAACTATATTGCCGTTGAAATAACGGAACAACATATTGTTTGATCCCTTCAAATATTTGCTGTAATTTGGTTTCCGATGCTTTCATAACTTCCTCCATTTGAATATTAGTTTAAAATGAGTATTTTCAATGTTTTATTGTAATAAATAAAATTTCCATCTTTATTCTTTCAATAACGGAATAATCATATTCTGTATTCTACTTAGCAAACTGTCGTATTCGTTCTTTGTATTTTCATTATTTTCTATCTTCAATATTATCGATTCACAATATTCAATATGCGAATGAAATACAGGATAAATCTCTAACATGGGAGAAATTTTGCATCTCGCTAACTTTTCTTTAATGGCTTCTAACCCTATATCGAATCGACTACTCTGAGTTTGATTATATTGAGGTTGATTACGTTTTCGCTCTTCCCATCGCTGGTCGCTCTCTTGATTTAGTAGCTGTTGCCTTTCATTTTCACTCCGTTGCTCTTCTTCCTTTTGTTTTTGTTGCCGCAATATTTCTCGTTGTTGTTCTTCGTATTCCTCTTGAAGCTTTTTCTTATTGCTGTAATAAAGCACTTCGAATTCACGGCGATCTTCATCATCTTTTTCAGCATCACTTAGTATAATGCTGTCTCGTATAACCAATGCATCGGACATACTTACTCTGTATCCAGCATTTACAGCAAAAGCTTTATACGGATGCCTTTTCTCATCAAGTATTAATCGATAGACAGAAAACGTCATTTCATCACCAGAATGCACATAATAAAGGCTTTTAACATCGATTGATGGATCTATTGTCTTCTTGTATTTAAAAATATCAAATATCGATTGTTTTGGGTCTTCTTGATCGAGCTTATGCAATAAATAATCCCAAATTGTATCTTGTGAGGTTTTAATAGCAAGCTCATATTCTGCTTCCCATAAGTGAATGACTCTGTTTCCATAATCATTAGCTAATTCCCTATCTTCAACGAACCAAATAACGTTTAATCCTTTACTTTTAAAATATTCATTTCGCTTCTTTATCATTTTAACGACATTTTCATCACCAGCTGAATGGACTTTTGTGATTACAGAAATAGCAAATTCCTTCCCATTCTTTTTCAAGTAAATATCAGGATAGTGTTTCCATTTCTCAGATGCCTTTTCTATATGTCCATACTCAACATGTAAATCCGGTTTGATGATTACTTGACTCTTCAATTCATTATATATAGCTTCCTTTATGATGGAATGTTTCTGGTTCTCACGATGAATTTGAGCTTGGTAAGTATCGTGTGCTTCAGAGAATAGGCAGGATTTCCCTTTAAGATGAGCAAAATGAATATCTCTCATTGCTCCTGCTCTTACATTCAATTCTTCATTGCAAAAAGGACATGTCATTGCACCTTTTTCTGACATACGTTTTACTTTTTCAATTGTGATGCTTCTTTCAAGTTCAGTAGATTGGCTTATGTAATTAGTAAGGTTAAAGTCATCACCTAAGTACTTTGAGATATTCATTTTATCTCTCCTCACAATGCGAAGAATCCATACATTACAAATTCTACCTACTAGTTCGAAATACCTGCTTCCACAACTAAAATAGTAAGAAAAAGTAAATATTTGTTGAACCCTGTAAATACCAAAAAAAGCCGAAACCAATTAATGGTCTCCGCAGGCTTCCGAATATAGTAAGTTCAAAGCAAATTTTATCCATTCTCAATTTCTATGATCTTATTTATATCGTCGATTTCTAACGCATCTGCAATTTTTTCTAATACCTGTCGAGAATACATTTTATTAATATTGCGACACATATCTGAAATTGTTGCTTCTCTAATTCCTGTTACTTCAGATAATTTTTTTTGTTCCCAACCTTTAGATTCAAGAAGGCTTTTTAAATTATTGCGAATTTTTCTCAAGGGTTCACGTCCTATATTTTATCAGCCTTGACAATTACGTATTTCGTAATTATAATAACAATAAGTCGATTACGTTATTCGTAATTGTATTCATTAGAAATTTAATAAACTAAATTAACAAACAAAAAAATCAAAAGTAGAGTGATCAATGGATAGTTTAAAATATACTTATGAAAAACTGGTCATTGAAGATGATAAGCTCAGTAAGCAACTTAATACGACCGAACTTTGTACCACGGCAATAATTCATTATATGTTTCGTTATGGAAATTTAATCGATAAATTGTGGGTAGAACATATTTTAGAAGCTGTTCACCAAATTGAAGTTGGTTTACGTAAAGAGGTATTAACATTGCGTTTGGAAAAGGCATTAGTAGCTTGTGAATTACAGATAAGCCATCATGGCATCACCGAATCAACATTTTAATAAATCTATGTATGAAATTATATTTTACACTTAACTTGGTTGAAAAGCTATATTAAACACTTTGGGAGGTTTCTTATGAGTCGCTTTAATTTGAATGATTATATTGAAAAAAATAAAGTTCGATTTTATGCAAAAATGCAAGAGACTCAAAAAATCACAATCGAAAAAACAGAAAAATTGAGTAAGATTAAAAAAGCTTAAAAATTATTTTAAAAGCTCTTCAATTATATTTTTTGCTGTTTTAACTTTTGCTAATTCGTGACTTCGTAAATTGGCAGCTATAGCATTTATATACTTTTCCTTTTCAGTCAGCTTTTCTTCGCTATATGAAAACGGAAAAAATTGATGTAGTCCTACCCCTAATGCTGTTGAAATCCGTTCTAAATTTACTAATGTAATATTCACTTCTCCTCGCTCCATCTTACCGATATAACTAAAATGGAAGCCAGCCCGTTCACCTAATTCTTCTTGTGATAAATGTTTTTGTTTTCTCAAATCACGAAGAGTATCCCCGACTTGTTTCAAAATATGATTATTCCTCATAGCTACACCTCTTATTATCGAGTGTAGACAAGTACAAGTAAACAAAGAAGCTAGATAAATTGATTAATTGCATTTATAATGAGTTGTATACATCTCATTTTTAGAAGTATATTGCTAATATACCTAAAATTAATATGTATACATCTTTTTATCTAATTCGACACTACTTGTTGTCAGAAGGCGGAATTATGAATTTTCAAAGTTTAGCGATCACTTTTTTTATCATCGGAATATTTTCAATTGTCTTAGGATTAACGTGGAGCCATTTGCTTTTCAAATTAAAGAATCAAAACAGTTACACAGATGAAAAAAGAGATGAAATTCGAAAAGCACAAATTGAAGCAGGAAAACGTGCGGAGCAACAGGTAAGGTTCCAATTACAATATTTAGAAACTGACGATTATGACATCTGGCATAATGTTCACTTAGAGTCAAACGGAATTCGCCATGAGTTCGATCATCTCGTATTCAGTCCCTCTGGCATTATTCATATCGAAACAAAAAATTATGGTGGCGACTTAACCTTTACATTAAATGGAATTGAACAAATAAAACGTAATTATTCAGGAAATATCCTATCTCAGAAAAACATTAAAGATCCTACAGGGCAATTATTTCATCATGAATATTTGATTAAGAGCATTCTATCACAAAACAAATTAGCTGAAATTCCTGTTCATGGGATACTTTGTATTGCTAATGAACGAGCTACAATAAATGGAAGCCCAGATGGTTTTCATATCTGCAAGGATACCGTATTAGTTCCATATATTAAACAGCTTGATAGAAATGTTGATTTTACTAGTCAATGGAGAAACTCAATAATAGATCTATTTGAACAATATAAAATCAATAAGGAGGCAAGTTGAATGAATATAAGAACAGCATTTATAGGAACTGGAACGTTATTTATACTATTCTCCGGTGTCTTTGAAGCTATGGCTCTTTCTCAAAACGACAACACTAAAACTCGAGTAGATATTGTTCAATCCACACCAGTTGAAACAGCGCTTATACCTTCAAGTTCTCCTGATATTGAAAAAGATCAGCTTACATCAAGTGTATTCACACAAGAAAAAATAGATAAAGTATATAAAGCTGCAAATATGAAACCTCCCGAATCAACCAATCTTCCAAAAGATAATTCAAAAGAAGCGCAACCTTCTCTAGATTGGATTAAAGATTTGCGGGTTGATTTAGAGAGTTTTAACATGAACGCTGCTGATAAAGATTTAGCTAATTCTGCTATTCTGTTATCAAAGAAATGGCATAATCAAGTCGATCAGTCCCATAGTGAAGCCTTTTTCGGCAAGAAAGATAATAGCGATGAACTCTTTAGCTTGAACTCAAAAATCAATTTTTTGAAAACTTCTGGAAATCGAATTCTTGACGAATTAGATGGTGACGGACAAGGCAAAGATTTTTTCATTCAAAGTAATTCCGATGATATTAAGGCAACCATAAAACAAATAAAGCGCATTACAAGCCAATTAGTAAACTAATCTCTTTTAAGAAAGGATGACTCCCTTTGCTATCTATTATCACTACACCCTCGGAGCAAGAATATATCAGTATCTCAGGTGTTCCTATTAATTACAGTTGTACATTATTCGAGGAAACTGTTAATCCTAATAAAATAGGGTATCTGGATTCATACAACAGCATGCAAGAGATACTTGAAAAGAAATCAACCAATAATGAAACAATCTGTCTTTATGTTACGCATATAGATGTAATTGCCCTTGGAGCAATCTCCTCATTCATGAACTTTGTGCCCAATCGAACTAAAACTATCGAAAAAGCCTCAAAGAGAATCCTTCATGTTTGGATAACTGATTTAATGGGTCACGATTGTAATCTATATGGCATTTTTCAGCACACCTATACTTACGATCATCATTCAGGTTTTTATTACGGTCGAACAATATCTAGAATTGATTTAGAGATGGATCAACCTGAAGGGTTGCATCTTCATTAACGGGAGGAAATCATATGACTTGGAACCAAGTCCCTAAAGAGTTTGAGCACATTCAATTTAGTCGGATATGTTGTCCCATATGTGGAAGCAAAATAAGTAGTTCTGACCCGTATGGTCAAATGGAATTAAGTAGAGAGTGTTTAAACAATACTTCACATTATAGAGGTTTTTCAAATATATTTGTAAGCACAATATCTATTCTGGGGAAGAGTTTCGACGCAGAAGATGTACTTGGGATAGATCTGTTCTTGGATACTGAGGGTAATCCTGATTACAAGAGAGTCGAGGGATGATGTAATGCTCTTTTCGGACTTTAATTTAAATCATTTATTACGTGACATGAACCGAGATCATATATGTCATCAATGTTTGAAGAAGCAATCTGTAATAAAGCGAACTATAGAAATAGAAAAAATTATAGTAACCCAATTCCCAACGTATGATTGTCAAAATCTATTGCTTTCATGCGAATACACCTTCTCAACGTTATTGCATTTACGAGCTGCACGGTTGATTCAAGAATTGAAGATTACTGGTACAATTGATTTTTATTCATTGGTTGTACTAGATGAAGACTGATAATTTTTTAAATAAAGAAAGCTGGAATACAAAATGATAAGCCAAGAAAGAATTAATAAAATATTAGATATATTTCATAATCGAGCTAATGTACCGGATTATCATATATATAATTTACGCAAGCAAATCGAGGAACATTTTATAAGCTCTCTCCAAATAAATGACATTTATGATTCCTTTATTAAGAAAGCTTTACCTATTTTTTTGAAGAATCAGTTAGTCGAAGATTTAGAATTATATATCAGATCTAATTGTAAAAATTACAATTACTCTGATTCTAATCAAATCATTATCAATAATATTAAATTTGAATATGCCCAATTCTTGGTTAATAAGTACGTTCATGAAGTAAAAGGTATAATGAAAGAATTGGTCAATGAAAGAATGATATTAATTTCCAGAGAAATTGACGATGATTTAATTGATCAAAGTTCTATTGCAGATATTTATACTCAAATCTTAAATAACCTTTGGGGAGTTTCCTTAAAAGATTTCGTAAAATATCATTTGCTATTCAATCTTCTAAAATTCAAACCATACTCGGTAACTAATTCTAGATAGCAGAGAAGTGTCTTTTGAGGCTTCCGGACATTATTACCAACAACAATGGTCATAGTAACTCAGCAGAAAATGATAATAATCCAGCATGTTAACCAAATAGTAGTTTTAAATAGAAGATGTCTCCTTTAATGGGATGACATCTTTTTCTTATTATAAAGGATATTTTTTCTATGTTAAAAAAATTCAAACTTGGCTTGTAATTTTCAAATAACCAGTTACTGTATTCTCGACCCAAAAAAACAATAAGAAAGAAGGTATAAAAAATGGACAAAAGCATCAAGACAAAATTAATCATTTTAAACAGTCGTAAAAAAAAGAACTTGGACAACCCGTAATATTTTTTATTTATTGAAATTGAAAGTAGTGGAAAGTCGAATATTTCGGATAAACATTTACTTGTCTTCATTGAAGACTACATTAATCAGGGCTAACCCGACTGGCTGATGCAGGTAGAATAATTGGGAAAAGAAAGCTTTTGCCAAATTGGCAAACCAAACATTTGGTCAGCTTTCGTTGCAGTAGCAATGCTACACCCATTCGTGGGTATATATGCAACTTTAATACTCAAACTCGCTATTTTAAACAAACCATTTCCTTCTCTCTTAGCGGAGCCAAGAGAGAAGGAAATAACGCCCAGTCGCAAAGCCTTATGTTTCCTCAAAAAAACCTTCATATGTTTTTTATAAATATGAGGATGGTCAGAGGATAAGGGATTTGCCAATAGGTGGAATCTGTCCTTTTTTAAAAATCAAAAAAGTAATCATTAAATTTATAGGAGCTGAGAATATGAATAATCATAATGATAATGAAAAAGGTAAACACGCAATTGAACAACAAATGGAGAAGATTTTTAAACACGCCAAGACAAATTCATATGGAACCCAAGACCGATATATGCATTCCTGTATACAATTTACTGCATTCTGTGTTGACCACTTTAAATTACAAAACTTAAGAAATATTTCTGACAAGCATCTCATTGCATTTATAAAACATCGACAAGAAGATGGAATTAGTCCGAAAAGTTTGAAAAATGACCTTTCAGCAATTCGGTATATGAACTATCATACACCAAAAGTTCGTCAGCAAATTTCAGATAACAATGGTTTAAAACTAAAGGGATTAGACCTAGAAAAAACGAATCCAAAGAACGGTGACAGGGCTTGGACTAATCAAGAGTATAGTAATTTCAAAAATTTTGCTGAAAAACTTGGAAAAGATGTGGTATCAGATACACTGATCTTGTCCCGCACCATTGGAGTTAGAGTTACAGAAGCAGTTGCTTGTTCTAGACCCCAAGCAATAAATGCATTAAAAACGGGCATATATTCTGTTAAGGGCGAAGCCAAAAACGGAAAACACCGTGAGGTAAGTTTATCAAAAGAAGCGCGAGAAGTTTTCGAAAGAAAATTGAAAGAAAGCAATCAATATAGGCTATTTATTAAGGATGGAGAAAAAACTCATGAAGTTGTAAACAAGGTTCAAAACTTTATTAATTATTATCGAGATAGATTCACAACCTTGGAGGGTAAAAAAATCAGGGTTGATACTCGTGATCCTTCCAAATCCCATGAATTGACCTACCATGGATTGCGATATGCTTATGTAAAAGATCGAGTAACTCATTTTATAAATAAGGGCCTTTCATTAGAAGAAGCCTACAAATTAGTAACTAAAGAAATCGGCCACGAGCGAAAAGAGGTTATTGAGATTTATTTACAACAATTAATTTCGGAAATTTAAAATTGCATTCCTATAACAAAATAGGAAGTCCAGAGCCTTAAATAAGTTCTGGGCTTACCTTATCTCCATTCCGTTGACCGAACTGCTATTGCAACCAAATATAACTTTCCCCAACAACTTATAATCTATTTTGCCCAAAAATTCTCTAATTTTCTCATATAGACTATTGGCTCTTCATCAAAGACTTCAAGACCGTTGTCTATTAATATTTTATTCACTATCAATTCATCAATAATTTGATTTGTTACGTCAGTATAGCCATCTACCACTTTTTCTTCCTCAATAAATTGAATATTCTCTCCCATGTTCTTTAGCAAATACCATGATGTAATTGCTGATGTAACAGAATTCCCAGATAATTCTCTCGCTTTACTAGCTCTTAGAAAAGCATAGGTAATAACTTCTTTACTACTTTTATTTATTAGAACATAACCTTGCCCCATACCAACACCCCAATTGTCTTCTAACGGTACTAATCCCACCACACATTGTCACATCATAGACACATTTAAGAGATTTTTTTGCTAAACCCTCTATTTTCCCCTGTAAATCTAAAAAAACCGTTTCTATACTAGCCACGACAAATAAACAAGCCATCAAGAAGGAATCTAAATTTAGATATTGTGTAGTAAAGATGACCAATTGATCATTAAGAAAATCTTCATAAAATTCATATTATAGGAATCCAAAACATTATTTAATCAATTGATGATCATCATTTTGTTACTACCACTGAATTAAACTATCGCATAAACGATCACATCAGAACAACCTCTTTTTTCTCAAGGAAATTTGGTAGTTTATTCGCGATAGGAATTCAATTCTAAGGAGGACAACAATATGAAGAAGAACTGTAATGTGGATGCACTGCCAGAGGTAATGAATGTTCAAGACATGCAGGTTTTTTTAGGAATCGGCAGAGTGCAAGCTTATAAACAAATTGAAAAATGCGAGTTTCATATTGTTAGAATTGGCAGATCTATACGATTTAGCAAGAAAAACTTTTTAAATTGGTTTCAAGGTCAAGTTGGGTAACACCTACAAAATTTCGTAAAAATATATATGTAAATGAGGTATCAAAAATGGCTAGAGCAAAAAAATATCCTGGTATTTATGAGAGAAATGATACCAATGGTAAATCATATTATTTTATGTTTGCTACAATTGACCCAACAACCGGAAGACGTAAACAGAAAAAATATGGTGGGTTTACTAACCACGAAGATGCCTATATGAATCTTACTGGAATGAAGAATGATCAACATAAAGGCATCTATTTAGAACCTTCTAGAATGCCCTTAAAGCAGTGGCTACTCCAATGGTTAGACGAGAAAGAGTTAAGCCTTAAAAGCGTAACACTGCAATCGTACAGAGCTCGTATTAATCTGATCATTAAATTTATTGGTGGAATTGAATTAAATCAAGTAAACAAAGATTTAATCCACAATTTTTATAAGGAACTCAAATTAAGTGCCGTCACTAAAATTATTAATGATAAAACAAGTACCTATAAGCTTTCTAGTCGTACCATTTACGATACTCACAAAGTATTAAAAATGGCATTATCACAAGCATATAAAGATGACATCATTCCTAAAAATATTTCCTTTCAACTTGTATCGCCAAAAGTTAATAAAAAAAATTATAAAGTGTTGAAACCAGAAGAAGTGAAACCATTTTTAATTGGAGCTTCAGATGATCCTTTTTTCTGTATTTTTTATCTCGCAATAACAATTGGTCTACGCCAAGCGGAAATACTTGGACTTAAATGGAATGATATTGATTTTCACAGACTTACAATGCGGATTACTCGTACTCTAGATAATGAAGATGAAGAAAATTCAGTAAGCGATGGGACAAAAAGTTCAGCAGGAACACGTCCTATTGAGATTGATAATGAAATTATTCTTGTATTATTAAAACAGAAGGGAAAAGTTGAACAGGATAAAAAGCTACATGGTGACTTATATCAGGATCTTGATCTTGTCTGTCCAACAGGGTTTGGTACGCCAGTTAACCCCAGCAATTTAAGAAGGAGTTTAAATAAAATTATCAAGGCAACTAAAATTACCAAAATAACTTTCCACGAATTACGGCATAGCTTTGCAACACATTCTTTAATTGCAGGGGTCGATGTGAAGATTCTTTCATTAATACTCGGTCACAGCTCCACTCGTATAACTCAAGACATTTATCAGCATTACATCGATGGAATGCAAGCCGATAGTTTTAAAAAATATCGTGCTCTTATGGCAAGTATTGCAGCAAATGAATCTGAGGAAACCGAAGAGTGAAACACTCTTCGGTTTTTCTATATCCCCACAATTGTTTATGGCAAGTCTAAAAGCCAAGCATTCTAAATGCATGGAGAGCGTAATTTTGCCAAATAACTAGGGGCAGCCTAGCTCCCTGCAATAAAGGATTTTTGAAATTATAGTAGTAACTTTGGTTATATTAAAATCCACTTCAATTTCGATCCACTCGTGTCGCTCGATAAATCGTTGCAAAAGTCCACGAATTTATTTCATTTTCATAGGCTCAATGAGTTACTTAGTAATAATGTTTCTGTTTCATATTGCTGGAATCTTATTTCATTGGTTTTAATTTTCTTTGAAACTTCTTTCACAGAATACAACTCTTAAAGCCCACTTAAATATGACTTCATCAGTTGGAAGTACATGAATAATGTGCCCGCCATTATCGAAAAAATTCGGCATTCTGCCATTCTCTATTCAGAACTATACGCATCCTAGGAAGATCGAACCTTAACCTCAGCATTGTCAACGATAAACTACCGTATATTAATTTTCTTTCTTTTCATTATTAACTGTAATTACAGAACTAAAATAGAATTTGCTAATCTTTTTTCACCACCGAGCAATGTAGTATAGTACCTTTGTTCGATTCCGAAAAGTAGTTTCTTTAGATCGATTTCAGATGTAATATTAAAATGAGAACTCTCTTCATCATATTGTAAATCTTCACAATAATCCTTTATATACCCAAATATACTTTGTCGATCAGTATCTGAGAATGTGTTTACTGTGTCCATTGCCATAGCTATACGTTTTCTATTGGCTGTTTTTACTTTGTTAGCATCAAATTCATTCTCAAGTTGGATGAAATCATTTTGTAAAAACGATTCGGTTTCTACTTGTGTTGCTTCCTTATAAAGGGAATCAATACCTCTAAATATACTTGAAATAGTAGTCAATTTTTTAAAGTATAAAACATCTTCATTTTTTTTATAGATAGCATCCGGGATATTATTAATTACCACTATTGGTTCGTCCTCAATAAACACTGGAGTGTTCGAGAGTGAAAGATATTTCTTTCTTATTATTTGGCTGTCCGAGAGCTTTTGAAAACAATAAGCACCTGTTTGGTACGAGCATAAGTATTCAATCTTGCTGTAGTTTACTGTGGCTATTTGATTATAATCTGCCGAAATAAACCTTCTCGTCAAAAATTCAATACAAAAATCTTTTGTGGAAAAGTCGTCTATTGCAAACCATTCATCATCTTCCAGTTTATAGGCTGCCTCATATGTTACACGATTGTCCAAATCATCAGGAATCGTAAAAATTTCAACATCCGAAATCAATTTATAGTATCCACTATTACTGCCTTTTGTTTTAGCAACTAAATGATTCACTTTACACCTCTTTCTCTATGAATGTAAAATCATTAATTCTTTTTAACTTCGGAAAGCTAATAGTACTTGGATCTTTAAGTGTACGTCTAGTAATCAGAAAAATTTTTATGTTTGTATCGGTTGTAAGATAGTAGAAATGGTAGCCAAAAAATAAGTAAAGAGGATTAAAATAAAGTGTCTGTGAAAGAAAGGTGAAAACAAATAGGATTACAAAAATAAAAATAAGCGTTTCGAAATGTGGCACACTTAATGCTACAAAGAAATATCCTAAATAACTTGGTAAAAATGCGTTATTTGCCTGTTCAACCTCTTTGATGACAGGTTGTTTATTATCTAGCATCTCAATACTGTCATTATCCAGGAAATTCGCAATAAATATGCTGAGAAATGTAAAAATAAGCGGCAATGCAAAATAAATGGCATATGAAATAAAATTAGGTAAAGAAGAAAGTTTACATATCACATATTGTTCTTTTACTAGATACACAACAACAATTAAAGAAGTCGCGTTAAAGGTAAGAAAAAGCCTTAATAAAAAATTCATTAGGATCACTCATCTCCTCAACTCAAGCCCCCCACATTTTGTAGTAGCACTTTATACCCATTTATCTTAACATATAAATGTTGTAAAATCTCGAATTATTGTAAAACACTGGTGGCTCATGTCCTGAATGATAAAAGCTATATTATAATTATTATTTGGAAACCTTTATGTAAATTATGCGTCTATTTAATTATCAAGTTTAGGGGAGCGGATTAAGTGAGAATTACTTGCTATTACAGTGAATATTCAGATATGGGGTATATTTATTTGAAGCCACCAAAAATACAATATGATGAATATAAACTAAGCAAAAACGAAATTACTAAATATGTGGACTCTGACCAATTAAATATACCCTATATTACAGATTTAGAAATCGCTTCTTATTTGGACAAGATGACCTTTGCAGTAAATACTTTTAAAGCTGACCATGAAGAAAGGTATGATACCGAATATGGCAATGATATGGATGAACAAGGTTATATTATTGGAATTGAATTAAACCTAAATCATGAACGATTTATTGAGCTTATTAAAAATGAAGCTTTTAAGCTAATTAAAACTGTGTGGAGAAACAATCAGTATCATCTGATAACATTCGATCATTTGGAAAATGTGTTTAAACAAGGTAACATAATTTATAAGTTGACTGATCAAGAAGATGCTTTTGTTATTGTCCAGCTTGTGGAACCAGAGAAGCTCGGATATCAATACTCGGACAGTAAGGACCGACATCCAATAGCTTTGTTCAAAGCTTTAATATCAGCAAGAGACGATATTTACCCACCAGAATATTTGTGTAAGGAAGAATTCTTTCTGCAAAGAGATTGAAGATTGATCTAGTAGCATGTTTCATTATCAATTATCTAGTATTAAATTAAGGATCTAAGGGAACATGTACTTCTTGCGGATACCCTTTAGTAAGATTTGGGAATGAAAAAAGCTAGAGCTTAATACCTCTAGCCACAAATGTCCTCACTTTTCTTATTGCTGCAATTTCTATTTTCCCTGTAACACCTTGAAAATACAACGGAGCATTATTCCACCATGGTGAATCAGTTAATAGCTCTTGATTAAATAATCTTTCCCAGCTTTCTTCTTTTGTGATACTAACTTCCCCACGATAAAACGAATCAAATTCTTCCTCGTTTAATGCAAAGAACCCATTGTTCAGAATGACATGCCAAGCATCAAAATCAGATAAAAGGACACGATCACTCTGAATTTCCACTTCAAGACTAACCGCTTGAGTTCCGCCATTGAAATGTCCACTCTTACGTAAGTCTGGTTTCTCTGTCCACAGCCATATTGGATATTCATTAGAATAATTAGGAAGCTTCTTTTCCATTTGGAGCATCATCCACTGATATGATTCAAGAAGCTCATCCCAAATAAATTCAGAGTTCCCGACTAAATAACCTACCTTTTGAGCATGCTCCCAGCCTTCTATTGTTTGATTAGTCCAGTAACGGGTCATTGAGAACCCCAATCATTTAGATTTTTATGAATACCATCTTCTAGTTCTTAATAAAATCACAACATAGATCACTAACGCTGAACCAAATAGTATATCCAATGCGAAGTTTGAATCAAATATGTAATGTTTATTAAGTGTTCTTACGAATACATAACCTGCTATCAAGTAAGTAAATGCAATCATAAGTGGGTGATAAAGAATCATCTTACCTCGATCATCTCTTCCTTCTCGTAACATATAGATAATATTAAAACCAGAAATCACCGCAATTACCCAACCAATCACATCATTCATTTTAAACCAATCAATCACATCATTCATTTTTCTCATCCTCCACTTCTTCATTGTTATCATAAGGGGTAAATGTAAATACTTCTGTGATATCTCTTTTAAATACAAAGGCAATTTCAAAAGCTAGATCAAGAGAAGGAGAAAACTTGTCGTTTTCAATAGCAGCAACAGTTTGTCTCGTTACATTCAACCGTTTTGCTAAGTCAGATTGTGTCCAACGATGCTCTGCACGAAGTACGTAAATTGTGTTCCTAGTGTAACCACTTTGATTCAAGTTGTAATTCACTCCTTTCAATTACATTGTACATATTCAATAACAATATGTAAAGTTAAATTAACATTTTGTATTAAAAAGATAACTTTTTGTTCCGGTATATTAACTTTTAAACTTGTAGTTTTTATTTTTTAAAAAAAACGTTACTTAGTCAATTCGACATAGTAACGCTCTGCTTTCTATTGTATATTCCAGAATGAAGAAGATAAAGTCTATGCCATGCTAGTACTATCTCTGATTACCAAAAAAAAGAGGCAACACTAAATCGTCTCCAAACTTAAATTAATTACCCAATCGGAGTTTTGTAATGTCCCTAGCTTCCCCCATTGTAGAGCACGTAAATAATGTATCTAACATGCACCACACTTGATTGGATGGGTAAACATTCCTGGTTTTCACTTCTTTGCTTGGGGCAAAACCAGACCTTAAATGATACATGAAACTAGGGCTCCATTCTTCGTCCTTTGCCTCAGGAAAAACCTTGCTCATATTAGTGACAATTTCATAATTTTCAATGTGATGAATGCTTTTGCATAGTCATCAGACCTCCTAAATAAACATTCAATTCAAGTAGTAACCGTTTTTCAGCATGTGTACTATCACTATAAGCAATCTTGGAATAATCATAAACGTCCTTCCATGTAATTACATCTACTGGGATGCCACTAACTATCTTTAAAACACGGTTATCGGCAAACTCTTTGCTGCATTCACTAAATACGATTAGTCGCTTAATAGGACATAGGCTTTTTCAGGATGAACAACTTCACGCATCATTGCATAGATGGAATGAAAGCTTAAGTAATAATTAAACCAAATCTTTGCTACAAGCGGTAATAAATATTTGCCTAAGAATATTTAAGGAGAACAAGACCTTTTCGTTTTTCTTTTTTTATTTTCCCGTTTAGATTATCTCCTGTTATCTTCTGTTTTCTTTAAGTACTCCCCATCATCTTCAGTATCACTTTCAAATTTTGTTACCGTATTGTTACCGCAAATAACTCAAAGCTAATTTTAATATCCACAAACTAATTATTCCCAACAAAAAAACCCTTATAGACTAAGGGTTCGTGTCAATTAATATTTGGTGGAGTCTAGGGGGATCGAACCCCTGACCTCATCACTGCCAGCGATGCGCTCTCCCAGCTGAGCTAAGACCCCGAATATTACCGTGGAAGGTAATACAATTCTAATGTCGCGTGAAGCGACAAAACCGATGATACCACAGGGTGAAAGCATCTGTCAATGAGTTGGTAAATATAGGCTCACCGATGGTTCAACGGCTGCTTATTCGGTTTGATGCTTGACTAGAATATGTGTGAGTTCTTTCATAAACATGTTGATATCTTTAAATTGACGGTAGACGGATGCAAAACGAACATAAGCGACTTCATCTACTACATAAATCAATTCCATAAGAATTTCGCCAATGGCACGGCTTTCTACTTCGGCTTGAGCTGTGTTGCGGACTTGCTTCTCAACTTCGGCTACAATAGCTTCTAAGTTCTCAGCGGTTACTGGACGCTTCTCACAGGCACGAATGAGACCGCGCATAAGCTTGTCCCTACTGAATTCTTCACGGCTGCCATCTTTTTTAATGACCATTAATGGAGTTTCTTCAATCATTTCAAATGTAGTGAACCGGCGAAAGCACTGCTCGCACTCTCTTCTACGTCGTATTGATTTGTTCTCATTAGCTGAACGGGAATCCAAAACTTTAGTGCCTGCAAAATCACAATAAGGGCATTTCACTTTTGCCTTCACTCCTTCATATTTAGAATTCCAAAGGTTTCCTGTATTGAGTTTCGAATATTGCACATAATACATTTACCAACCGATAAGGAGGTGAAACACACATGGCTTCAGGACAAAATCGCAGCAGCAATTCACTAGTTGTACCACAAGCAAGTCAAGCTTTAGACCAATTGAAATACGAAGTGGCTCAAGAGTTAGGAATCCAGATCCCACAAGATGGTTATTATGGGAACATGGTAACTCGTGACACAGGTACGATTGGTGGTAACATCACACGTCGTCTTGTACAAATCGCTGAGCAACAACTAGCTGGTCAATTTAAATAGTTCTTTTCTATTGTGAAGCATTTGGAAGCATTGGGCAAGCATTTTTAATGCTTGTCCGGTGCTTTCTTACATATAATTGTGGAAAAAGATTGTTACATATAGATTTTCTGGTATTTTTTATAATAATAAACGACTCGATCCACATATTTCCTAGTTTCCCAGAAGCGAATCTGGTCGATGCTTTCCAATTTACCATCCCATATGTTGGATTCACGCCATTTACTGACATTGCCAGGACCTGCGTTATAAGCAGCTAATACCTCAGCCATATTGCTATTAAACTGCTTGTTTAATAAGTTGATGTATTTAGTGCCCATCATGATATTGGATTTAGGTTCGTACAAGGAATCCATCGATAGCTTAGAGAAACCCTCCATCTCAAGAATCCATTTTGCCGTATCTGGCATTATCTGCATTAAGCCAACAGCACCCTTGATGGAAATCAACTCCGGCTTATAGTTGCTTTCTACACGTATAATCGCTGCAACCAATAAAGGATCTACGCCATATTTGGCCGCGTTAGCTTCGATTGCTTCCCGATATTTAATCGGATACATTATTCTGGCCAGCCAATTGCTCTGATAATAGAGAATACCAAGCAAGATTACTAAGAGTAGGGTTAGTATATACTTTTTAGGTACAGCTTTCATCGCTCTCCCTTTCTCTGCCAAAACATTTGGATTTGTTTTTCGGTTTCAGCCAAATCCCCCGAATTATCAATGACTATGTCAGCCAGCTGCTTCTTTTCCTCGATCGGCATTTGCGCTTTCAGCCTCAGCTTTGCTTCTTCTAAGGTAAGCTTGTCCCGCTCCATCAAACGTTGAAGCTGTAGCTTCTCAGATACATAAACGACCATAACCTTCTGAAAATAACTCTGCAGCATGGATTCAAATAATAAGGGAACATCCACAACGACTAGTCTATCCGGATCTGCCTCTTCGGCTTTGTGCATTTGGTCCCACATGGCTTGACGTATGACTGGGTGTGTAATATCATCCAAATCCTTACGTGCTGTCGGCTCATTAAAAATGATTGCCCCTAATGCTTTACGATGCAATGTACCATCCGGGAAAATGACCTCGGGCCCAAATCGATCTGCGATTTGTTGTAGAGCAGGACGTCCTGGCATAACTACTTCGCGCGCAAGCTGGTCGGCATCAATGAGTTTAGCTCCTAGATGAACCAGCATGGAAGCTACTGTGCTTTTCCCACAGGCAATACCGCCAGTAAGTCCGATATTCATTAGCTCGGCTCCTTAGGCTGGCATTGAGGACAATAATGGGTTCCCCGTCCACCTACCACAATTTTCTCGATCAAGCTGCCGCATTCTTCACAAGGTTCCCCTTTACGTCCATAAACCTGCAATTGCTGCTGAAACATCCCCATTTCACCTTGTCCATTTACATAGGATTTGATCGAGGAGCCTCCTGCTTCTACTGCTGCTTGTAAAGTCACAACAATCGCAGTGTGCAGCTTGCGCAGCTCTAACTCGGTTAGCTTATTCGTTTCTCGTTCTGAGAAGATCCCTGCTCTATATAGTGACTCATCCACGTAAATATTACCTAATCCAACAATAAATTCTTGATTCAGCAAAAGCGGTTTAATCTTAGTGGAACGATGAGCAATTCGAGCATGAAAAACTTCATAAGTAAACGACTCATCCAGTGGTTCCAGTCCAAGCTTATGCAAGGGCTTCATAATTAATTCATCGCCTGTTGCGAATAAATGCATGGTTCCAAATTGCCGTACATCCTTATAGCGCAGCTGAGTACCGTCTGTAAAATAAAACACAACATGCGTATGCTTCTCTATGGGTTCATCCTCTTGGTGTAAGCCATAACGGCCTTCCATCCTTAGATGGGATACCATTACAATTTCATCGAGAATGAATCGAATAAATTTGCCTCTACGCTCTATTCGATGGATTAATTGATTCTCAAGTGCTGCTGTAAATTGCTCGGGCTCAACAGGACGTTGAATGATCCGATTTAGTAATACCTCGACACGTTGAATTCTTTTGCCGCCAACGAGTTGGTTTAAGGTTCGAACTACGGTTTCTACTTCCGGTAATTCAGGCATGATTTGTAAACTCCTTTTAAATTACTTCGCTTCATACCAGCTGGCACCCGAATTTACGTCCACCTTCATGGGCACACTAAGCTCAAGAGCATGCTCCATAACCTCAGGTACAATCCGCTGCATAATCTCCATCTCTTCCAATGGAACTTCGAAAACAAGCTCATCATGGACTTGAAGCAGCATACGGCTTGCCAGTTTTTCTTGACGCAGCCGTTCGTCCATCTGGACCATGGCCAGCTTAATAATATCTGCAGCTGTACCTTGAATCGGCGTATTCATTGCTGTCCGTTCCGCGAACGAACGTAAATTGAAATTGGAATGGGCGATGTCGGTTAGATAACGGCGTCTCTTGAGCATGGTCGTTACAAAACCATCTTGACGGGCTTGTTTAACTATATCATCCATATAACGGCGTACCCCTTGGAATACGGCAAAATATTGCTCGATAAACTTCGCAGCATCGGCTCGGGTGATATCTAAATTCTGTGAAAGACCATAATCACTAATGCCATACACAATCCCGAAATTAACAGCTTTAGCTTGTCTGCGCATATTGGAATCAACGGCTGATGCCTCAACTCCGAACACATCCATCGCTGTTTTCGTATGAATATCTAAATTTGTATGAAAGGCTTCCATCATGTTCTCATCCTGTGAAATATGGGCAAGCACACGTAATTCAATTTGCGAGTAATCCGCTGCGAGTATCGACCAGCCCGTTTGATGAGGAACGAATACCTTGCGTATTTTGCGTCCTTCTTCTAGACGTACAGGGATATTCTGCAGGTTTGGAAATTGACTGCTTAAGCGACCGGTTGCCGCGATGGTTTGTTTGAAATAAGTATGAATTTTTCCGGTTGCCGGTTTAATTTCTTTCAAGAGTCCTTCAACATAAGTCGATTGAAGCTTAGCAAGCTGCCGATAAAGCAAGATGTGCTTAACAATATCATGCTTCGATTCCAACCATTCTAAAACCTCAACATTGGTCGAGTAGCCTGTTTTCGTTTTCTTATATACGGGCAGCTTCAAGCGATCGAATAAAATCTCACCCATCTGCTTAGGGGAATTAATATTAAACTCTCCGCCTGCATGCTGATGAATTTGAATAATAAGCTCATCCAGCTTAATAGCAAGCTGTTCACCCAGCTTTTTCAGCTCATCTTTATTAACTTTAATGCCCTTTAGCTCCATGGAAGCAAGTACAGTAGAAAGCGGAAGCTCCAGATCATGGTAAAGCTGGCTCATTTCATTCTTCTCCAGCTCTTTCTCGAGAATATCAGCAAGCTGATAAATCACATTTGCTTTGCGGCATAGATGTTCGCTAAGCGCAGCCTGCTGTGGAAGAATGAATTTAGCACCCTTCCCGTATATATCCTCGTCGGCTCGTATACCGGATACTCCGTATTTAGAACAAATGGAGTGCAGCGTATGACTGGTCTCCGTTGGATCCAACAAATAAGCAGCAAGCAAAATACAGGATTTAACGCCTTTAATCTCAATACCCTTCCAGCCCATTACAATTTCAGAGCGATGTAAATCATATAATTTTTTGGGAATCTTGTCATCTGCCAACCATTTCCTAATCTCTGTTGCTTCATTTGAAAGCAATAAAGAAACTGGTAAATAGAAGGTTTGAGCTTCCGAGTAAAATGAAAGTCCGATCAATTCTGCCGCATTTGGATTATCGCCAATCGATTCAACATGGATTGCTTGCACCTTAGGCAAGGCTGCTACGAGATCAGTTAGGCTAATTTCAAAGTCTATAGCTGGATCTGGCTTTAAAGCTGCTGTAGCCCAAGTTAAACTCTCTTGCTCTGCATCGAGCTCGTCCGAAACGCCACCAGACAAGTCCATTTTATCAATTAATGATCTAAATTCAAGCTTACGAAAGAGCGTCGCTACCGCTTGCCCATCATACCCATCATATTGAAGCTGTTCCAAGGTCTGCTCTAGAGGCACCTCACGAAAGATAGTCGCCAGCGACTTGCTCATCCGCGCATTATCCGCATGCTCAGCTATTTTCTCGCCCATTTTGCCTGTAATCTCGCCAACATGTGCTAAAACCTCTTCAACTGATCCATATTCCTGCAAAAGCTTAATGGCTGTTTTCTCGCCGACTCCAGGCACTCCTGGAATATTATCGGATTTATCACCCATTAACCCTTTTAAATCGATGATTTGCAGCGGACTTAAGCCATACTTCTCTTTGATTTCATTCTTATCATAAAGATCAACCTCGCTGATCCCTTTGCGGGTTATGGCAATTTTTACATTATCGGAAGCAAGCTGAAGCATATCCTTATCTCCGGATACGACAATGACCTCCATCCCTTGATCATCTGCCATCCGCGTCAAGGTTCCAATGATATCATCGGCCTCATAACCAGCAAGCTCATATTGCGGGATACTAAACGCTTTCAGCAATTCTCTGATTAGAGGAAATTGCTCTGAAAGCTCAGGAGGAGTCTTAGCTCTCCCACCTTTATACTCTTTATATTCACTATGTCGAAACGTCACTTTGCCCGCGTCGAATGCAACGAGAAAATGCGTTGGCTTCTGCTCATCCATCAATCTCAAAAGCATCGTTGTAAATCCGAAAACCGCATTCGTATGCAGGCCGCTCGAATTACTAAGTAACGGTAATGCAAAAAAAGCACGAAAAGCAATACTGTTTCCATCAATCAAAATCAGTTTACTCATTGGACACCCCTTCAGCGATAAGCATATGGTTATCATATCACACGTAGACGGTCGGATAAAACCTTTTTGCTCTGCATACATATAGAGAGTGATTATACAGGAGGTGTGAGCAACAGATGACGCGTTTGTATTCGCCAGAGCTGAAGAAGGTTATTTTCTTCGACATGAATCGAACCTTATTGGATCCCCAGCAGTCATTTCGTGACAGCTTTCACGAAACACTGCAAGAATATACGGGAAGATGGCAGCAGAACGATGCTTTTTCACCCGAGAAGGTCTTTCAAGCTTACACCGAGCAATGGCAAAAACAAAGGCGGGCAAAGAAGAATACCAAAGTTCCGCTAGAACAAATTCGTCTTGCTTGTTTAACCCATGCCTTTCAACCTTTGCCTATTCCTAATAAGGAACGTTTCCTCCGAACTTTTTGGCAGCAAACAAAGTCCAAACAAGACCAATCTCCAAGGTTGTTCAAGGATGTACGTGAAACCTTGGAACAGCTAAGTGACAAATCCTACAAGCTCGCTATTATTAGCAATGGCAGTAAGCCTAAGCAAGAACAGCAGCTAAAGCTTTTAAAGCTGCAATCGCTTATTCCCGAGCAGCATTTATTCAGCTCTCAGCAAGGTGGCGTGCGTAAACCAAATCCGCAAATATTTCGTCATGCCTTGCAGACCTTGCGCATCCCAGCTGCACAAGCAATCATGGTCGGCGACTCTTGGAACAATGACATTGTTGGTGCAGTTAGCTCAGGAATGGATGCCATTTGGATTCGACCGCTCCACAATCACAAACAAAGCCCCCAGCGGAAGCTTGGGAGCCGACAAGTAATGATTATTCGCCATTTCAGTGAGCTGAATTCACTTCTTTAATCTCAGTTACAGGCCTGTAATCCGCCTGACCATTAAGTAAATCGCAAGAGCAATATACACTGCCTTTTTGCGATTTAGCCTGCTTTTTCAGTTGGGCTGCTGCTTCTGAAATTTGCTCTAAAGTGATGGGCTGATACTTGCAATCACAGATTACCAGCGCCAATGATATCGTTACTCCATCACTGTTTACAGCATTGCCTTGACGATCCTTAACACCACGAGTGGTTGTGCCTTCATAGAACAAGTGAACACCCTGCTCAAATCTGCGAATAATTTCCTCACATAGCAGCTCAGGCTTATCATTATGCGATAGGATAATATAATCATCCCCACCAATATGTCCAACAAAATCCTGGGAATGTGCAAATGCCATAACCGATTGCTGAATAATATCAGCTGTGAATTGCAACAACTGGTCCCCTTTTTGAAAACCATATAGATCGTTATACCATTTAAAATAATCCAAATCCGCATAAATAACCGAGAATTTCTGGTTAGAGCTTGCTCTTTTTTGCAGCTCTCGGTGAATTTGAATATTGCCAGGCAGTCCTGTTAATGGACTTGCAACCCGAGCAGATTCTAAGCGAACATTGGTTATACAGGCAAGGATGGATTGGACAGAGGAAACGCCAGACATAAAACCATTCGATGTAATAATGACATAATCATAAAGTTTATTATGTAACCTCGACATGGCCATTTGCGAAACCTGCTCGACTTGTAGAAACTCATCAACTACAAGTGGTTCAGGGTCCATGGCAGACTCAATCGACCGCTTCCAAAACAAGGAGAACCCATATTGGCCAGCTAACTGTTGAAAAAGCCGTTCTCGCATTACCAAGCCAATAGGTTTATTAGCCGAAGTAATTACAACACCTGAAGCAACTTCATTTAAAGTAAAATAATCGGCAACATGCGATATTTTCGTCGAAAGCTCGAAGGTTTGGATGGGTGCTTTGATATCACCTATTGTCCAAGTCATGCCAGCTGGCGAATAATCAGCTTTTTGCTGTGTGATCATGGTCGTTAATCGTTCACTGATTACTGCAGCATGAGGCTCAGGCCTTCCCAATAAAAAGCCTTGCACATAATGAACGCCCATCCGCGATAACTTCATCATTTCCTCTTCGTTCTCGATCCCCTCTGCAATGAGATGGATATTCATTTTCTGGGCAAAGGTCACAAAGGTTTCCATGATATATTCTTTGATCTTGAATTTATGAATATTCTGAACGAGCGAACGGTCCACTTTAATATAATCCGGCTGAAGCTCCGCAATCGCTTGCAACGAAGAATAACCAGCTCCCGCATCATCGATCGCAATTTTGTAGCCTTGATTGCGATAATGCTCCAAAACTTTTTTCGCCAATGTGAAATCCTCGATTGAGATTCGCTCGGTAATTTCAAAGACAACATTGCTTGGACTAAGTCCTCTTTGCTGAAGGACCTCAAGCGTTTGCCCGGCTTTGAATTTAGGATCGAATATGACCGGTGAGGAAATATTGATGAATAACATTTGCTGCTTATGCTGGAGGATCGAATTCTGAATTGCTTTTTCGCGAGCCAGCTTCTCCAATTCGTAGAGATATCCATTCTTCTCTGCGAATTCAAAAAGTACGGACGGGGAATGAAAGGTACTATTATCTGGCCCTCTAGTCAAGGCTTCATATCCGAATAAGCTACCGTCGAATAAGGAGACAATAGGTTGGTAGACCATCCTGATGTTCTGTGTATCAAGTATATGATTGAATTCATCAAGCTGCGTCATTGGAGTGAGCATGTTAAACGTTCAGATCCTTCCTTTTCCCCGTCACCATATAGATAACGCCTTCACCGATATTCGTAGTATGATCGGCAACACGTTCTAGGAACTGAGCCACCATAATTAAATGAAACAACTGGCGATTATGAGGAATATCCGTACTCATTAATCCAGTCATATCCTGCATTAATGATCCATATAATTGATCTACTTCATCATCACGATCCGCTAAAGATGCGGCGCGATTAACGTCCTGCGATGTATAAGCAAGCAAGGATTCACGCAGCATTTCAATCGCGATTTCAGCCATTTTGGGAATAACTACTAAAGGGCGAACCAATTCTTCTCCAGCTAAACGTCTGGTGATCTTAGCAATATCTACGGCATGATCCGCGATCCGTTCTAGATCCACGGCAATTTTGCTGGCCGTACCAATAATCCGCAAATCACTAGCCATAGGTTGTTGCAAGGCGATTAGGCGCAAGCAGCGCTCTTCAATTTTAAGCATCATATCGTCAATTTGATCATCGTTGCCAATTGTTTCACGGGCTTTCTGTTCATCCAATGTGGAAAGTGAATCTACTGCAGATTGAATCTGTACCTCAACCTGACGCCCCATCTTTAATAAATCGGTTTGCAGCTCAATAAGTGATTGATGATAGCCCAATCTTGTATCCATTTGTTAGATCCCCTTTTTCGTTATTATGATGGTTGTTGCTCATTGATCATCCAAAACGTCCTGTAATATAGTCTTCCGTACGTTGATCAGTTGGATTGGTGAATATTTTGTCCGTCTTGTTGGATTCCACTAAATAGCCATTTAAGAAAAAGGAAGTATAGTCTGAAATACGGGCAGCTTGCTGCATATTATGAGTCACAATAACGATGGTATAACGTTCCTTCAGCTCTTGGGACAGCTCTTCGACTTTAAGTGTAGAAATCGGATCTAGTGCTGAGGTAGGCTCATCCATCAATAAAACATCAGGCTCAACGGCTAACAAACGAGCGATACATAAACGCTGCTGTTGACCACCTGATAAACCAAGTGCAGACTTGTTCAAACGGTCCTTCACTTCTTCCCATAACGCAGCTTGCTTTAAGCTCTTCTCAACAATTACATCTAACGTAGCTTTGTTCTTAGTCCCATGAATGCGGGGACCATAAGCAATATTGTCATAAATGCTCATTGGAAATGGATTCGGACGTTGAAAAACCATTCCTACACGCTTACGCAAGGATACAACATCGGTTTCTGTGTCATAAATATTCTGTCCATCAATAACAACACTTCCATCAATTTTCACACCGTCGATTAAATCGTTCATCCGGTTTAAGGTACGAAGAAAGGTTGACTTGCCGCAGCCAGAAGGACCAATTAATGCATAAATCCCATTTTGCTCAATGTTCAATTGAATGTCATGTAACGCCTTATGATCTCCGTAATACAAATTCAACTTGTCTGCTTTAATTTTATACTCTGCCACGATTATTTCCCTCCAGATAGTCTTTTTTGAATCATACGGCTTGGTAAGGCGATGAATAAATTGAATACCAATACAACTATAATTAGTAAGGCAGCACTGCCCTTAGCTATTTCGGCTGCATCAGGTGCTAACGAGCTCCCGCCTACATACCACAAGTGAACCGCAAGCGTCTCACCCATATTCTGCAAGTCGAAAGGCGAATGTCTAGCAACTGAAGTCCCTGCCGTATAGATAAGAATGGCTGTTTCTCCCAGTGCACGACCAGATACCAATGTTATTCCTGTTATTAAACCAGGCATAGCTGTTGGAATAAGCACCTTGCGAATGGCTTGCCATTGCGTTGAACCGAGTGCTAGTGAAGCTTCCCAATAAGAACTTGGTACAGCACGAATCGATTCTTCCGTAATCCGAACCAAGATAGGTAAATTAAGCAAAGCTAATGTTGCAGCGCCTGCTTGGATGGAGAAGCTCCAGCCCATGATGTTGACGAACAACAAAGCACCGAATAGTCCCAGTACAATGGAAGGAACAGATGACAAGGCTTCTACAGAAATTCGAATCAAATCTGTAAATTTATTCTTCCCGGCATAAATCGCCATGTAGATCCCTGCACCAATACCAATGGGCAATGAAACGAGCAAGGAAAGAAATAATATATAGAAGGAATTGAATAGCTGAGGACCAACGCCTCCACCTGCTATGGATTCAGAGGGTTTACCCGTAATAAAGCTCCAGGAAAGATGACTTAATCCGCCACCGAGTATCTGAATTAAGAACCAAGCTAAAATGACAATAATTGATAAGCCTGCAACCCAGAAGAAAATCGTGGCTGCTTTATCTGTTAATTTACTTAATCTCATTTAAGCTCGCTCCTTTTAGACACGACTCTGATGATAATAATCAGCGATAGCGAAACTAATAACAGGAGAAGCGCCATTAGATATAACGCATTGTTCCAAGGTGTTCCGTAGAAGGTGTTACCCATATCTTTGACAATTGCTGTAGTTAAAACGGTAGTTGAATCCAGTAAAGAATGCGGAATCTTAGGTGAGTTTCCGATTACCATGAATACAGCCATCGTTTCGCCAATCGCTCTTCCCATACCTAGTACAACTCCTGTGATAATTCCAGGACGAGCCGCAGGTACCAATACGCGCCAGATGGTTTGCCATCTTGTAGCACCCAGAGCCAAAGAAGCTTCTTTTAAATTCCCAGGCAATGCACGCATCGCATCCTCAGAGATAGACATAATAGTTGGCATAATCATAATCGCCAGAATCAATGCCGCTGGGAATATACCATAACCTGGTCCACCAAACACATCCGATAAAAAGGGAATAATGATTGTGATCCCGATCAAGCCATAGACCACAGATGGAATACCCACAAACAAATCAGCAGCAGGCCGTAATATTTCCCGCATCCATTTAGGCGCGATTTCAGCCATGAAGACAGCTCCTGAAAGCGCTAAAGGGATAGCCATCACTACGGAAAGCAAGGTTAGCAGCAAGGTACTGTATAAAAATGAAAATGCACCGAACTTAGGAACTT
Source organism: Paenibacillus psychroresistens (assembly GCF_009728935.1). Classification (GTDB taxonomy): domain Bacteria; phylum Bacillota; class Bacilli; order Paenibacillales; family NBRC-103111; genus Paenibacillus_AC; species Paenibacillus_AC psychroresistens. The sequence continues at coordinate 5,066,571 of NZ_CP034235.1, forward strand.
CAGCATCCGGGCTCCAATCTGTCGTAAAGAAGAACTCATGAATCGATATACTAGCAAACGTTTTACTTCCTTGTAAGCCTACAAACACTATTACTGAGAAAATGATAATCGCTACAAAAGCTGCACTTCCCACAAAAACCCAACGCATCCATGAATCCGTTTGGTTCTGTCGCTTAGTCCATTTACTAGTTAACGGCTTTTTGACTTTATCTTTGCCTCGCGGGTAATCCTCTACAATAGCTGACAAACTAAATCCCTCCTAAGGCGAAATACACATTAATAAAATCTATGTTGTCCTTCTATCATAGGAGAGTTTTGTTAACATTAAATAAATGAATTGTTAAGGGATTGTAAATTTATGATTTTATTTAGATGAGTCTGAGCATATGCACAAAAAAATAGAGAACGACACTATCCTGCTCATGTCGATCTCCAATTACATTGCACTAATAAAGATTTATTTCTTTAACAAATCTGGTGACAAGAAACCAAGTGCCAATACATCTTCTTTTTCAGTGAATTCTTTGCTGATCATATATTCTAAGAATGCTTTAGTAGCGCCAGTTGCTTCACCCTTCGTGTACATATGCTCTAATCCGAATAACGGATAAGTACCGTCTTTAATCGTATCGCTTGAGTATGCCACGCCGCCAATTTTAAGTGCATTTACTTTGTAAGTTGGGGCAAGATAAGGAACATCAACATAACCAATGGCACCGTCAGTTGTTCCAACCGTTGTAGCTACAAGCTTGCTTGAATCCTGTGTTAAGCCTTCTTTTGTAAAATCCTTGTCGCCTAATACGATTTTCTTAACTAATTTACGTGAGCCTGAGCTTTCTTGACGGTGTACTAAAACGATTTTCAAGTCTTTACCGCCTACTTGACTCCAGTTGGTAGTTACACCAGTGAAGATATCAGTAGCTTGAGCTAGCGTAAGATCTTCTACACCTACACCTTGATTAACAATAAGCGCAAATGGTGCGATAGTAACAATATGATCAACCAAACCATCTTTCAATTCTGCTGCTGCTTCAACATCTGAGTTACCAATGTCTGAAACGCCATCATGTACGTTCTTAACGCCTGTACCTGAACCGCCGCCAGTAACATTAATTGTTAGTTTGTCGTGATCCTTCATGAAATATTCTGCTGCTCTTTGTACCAATGGCTGTAATGCCGTTGACCCTGAAGCTGTAATTGTTCCTGTGATTTCTTCTCCGCCTGCGTTTGCTGCTTCTGTTTCTGTAGGTGCTGCTGAAGTTGTTGCTTCAGTTGATGGTGCGATTGATGTAGTTGAGTCGGTTGCATCTTCTGTTTTTTTACCGCAACCAGCCAGAACCCCCACGATAAGTATTGCGACAATTGCTAAGCTGAAGCCTTTTCTGAAAAATTGTTTTGACATGTTAGTATGTCCTCCTTGTTTTTTATTTCTCACTTATCATAGCAACCATTTGTAAACCCTAAACAGTCGAATTGTAAAGCTATTGTAAAATCTTAAAAAAATAAAAAAACCAGGCTCCTAAGAGCTGGTTTTGCTTAAATAGATAATGATTATGGAAGTAATCCCCTGATTCCTGCAGCTTCTATCTTTACTGTAGTTGCTATCAGCCCTTCTGAAATAGCATGGACCGTGATCGCTCCTGAATTTACATTGGATTGTACAATTAGCTGGCATAGACCATTAAAAGCTTGTCTGTCGTGGGATTTATCACTTTCATGACTCCCTGGATTCCCATTTCCAACCCCTAAAATCTTGCCATTACCCTCCACCGTAAATTCAATTAAATTAGCGGAAGTCGGCACAACTCTACCTTGATCATCGAGAATTCTAACGGTGATTATTGAAACATCTATACCATCTGCTTGGATAACAGCTCGATCAGGCAACAGTTCCAGCCTATAAGATGACCCTGTAGTCTCAACCTTACATTCATAAGCTGGATTATTCCCCTTATATCCTTTCGCAGTAAGTGTACCTGGTTCATATAAGACAGCTTCCCAGCTTAAATGCCAATTCGGCTGCATATCTTTTTTTCCTAGGCTTACGCCGTTGAGAAATAACTCAACCACATCACAGTTGCTAAAACAATGAACATCTATAGGCTCACCTAACTTATCAGGCCAATTCCAATGTGGGAATATATGCAAAACTGTTTCATTGCTCCACCAAGCTTTGTAGTAATAATAGAAGTCCTTGGGGAAACCGCAGCTATCGAGAATGCCGAACTGTGAGCTAACAGATGGCCATGAAAAAGGAGAAGGCTCTCCTCTGTAATCAAAACCTGTCCAGACAAAAATGCCGCTCAAATAAGGGTTCTCCGCTACCTTTTTCCACTGAAGCTCTCCCCTGTGATCAAGCTCCGTTTTAGAATCCATTAAATAGATGACACTCTTATCCGCATCCGTTTCATAACCTCCCCGAGTGCTAAACATTGTTGAGGCTTCCGATACGACAATAGGCTGGTTGGGCATATATTCATGGTACTTGTCCCATATTTCATGCGCATAATTAAAACCCATGACATCCAGATCTTTAATCGAATCGACGAAAGTATCAACATCTTCATAATGTACTTGATTTTCACTATCCCAGAAGCAATTCGCAGCTGTGACAGGTCTGGTAGTATCAAGGTTTCTCACAATCGCTTTCATTGATCTGACAATACGTCCACCTTCTGGTTTAAATTGCAGGCTAGTCTCTTCATTGCCTAATGACCACAATATAATGGAGGGATGATTTCTGTTCAATAAAATCATATTTTGTAAATTCTCCAAATCTTCCTTGGAGCTGCTAAAAAACCGATTTTCACATACCACCAATATCCCTAATTTGTCGCACGAATCCAGCAGCTCTGGAGTTGGAGTATTATGGGCGCTTCTATAAGCATTACAGCCCAATTCCTTCAATTTCTCCATTCTAAATTCATTAATTCTATCTGTTACGGCTACACCAACTCCAGCATGATCCTGATGGCAGCATACACCCTTTATTTTCACAGGCTCATCATTGAGATAAAATCCGTTATTTACATCAAAACGAATACTACGCACGCCAAAAATCGTTTCATAGCTATCCACTTCCCTGTCTGCAAACACGATTGTAGTCACCGCTCTATATAAGATGGGATTTTCTAGCGACCATAACTTCGCATCATCAATGAACGCTTTCTGCTCAACTTTTGTATCCCGCCAAGTCTTTATGCTCGCATCGGTTTCCACTTGGGCAACCTGCTTGTTTTCCTGATCATATATTCGCGATATAACCTTAAAGCTCTTTTCCTCAAAGTATTTGTTAACAACGTCTATTTCGATATTAACCTCAGCGGTTATACTTCCTTCATTTCTTTGAAAATAATTAGTAATAAACGTTCCACCAGGCGCGATATGAAGCGAATCCGTTTTTATAAGCCATACATGCCGATAAATACCTCCTCCGTTATACCACCAGCCTTCATGCCCTGTCGCATCCACTCTTACTGAGATTAGATTCTCTCCGCCAAAACGGATAAAATCGGTGACATCGTAGACCACCCCAGTAAAACCGCTATCCTTGTGACCGACGTGAAAATTATTTAAATAAACCGTACTGTCTCTGTAAATGCCGTCTAGTTGAATATATACACGTTTGCCTTCTTCCGATTTTAAAAGCTCGAATTTTTTGCGGTACCATCCAATGCCTCCAGGCAATGATCCAGCTGTAACCAAATAATTATCAATAGATTCCATGGCTGGAATCGCATTTTTATCTTTAAATTTCTCATTGGAATAAGTAAATTCTCCCTCAAGTACATAATCATGAGGCAAATGGAGCGAAACCCAATCCGAATCATCCAATGTTAGATCTGTGGCACCAAAGCAATAAGCGCCTGTTTTAATACGCCCTCCATCATCCGTATCATTATAAGGAGGCATATCACCTTTGAAAAACTTCCAATCCCTATCGAATAAACACTTCTCTCTCATAAATAGTTTCCTTTCAAGAAATAATGTTATGGCATTCCGCGTCCGCGAGAAGTCACGTATAGCTGATACCATTCTCCGTGGCTTAGGTTCACTTTCATAGCTTCGCTGCAAGCACGAATCCGGTCTGGATCAGCTGTCCCGATAACCGGTTGAATATGGGCAGGATGACGGAGCAAAAAGCTGAGCACGATCGCTTCCTTGGTAGTGTCCTTCTCTTCCGCCATTCTGGCTACTAAAGCAGCCGTCTCCTGTACAGCTGCACTCGCATTCGACCTATCTCCGCCAGAGAACAAACCACGGGCCAATGGACTATAAGCTTGTAATTGAACATTAAGCAAGCGACAATGCTCAATTGTTCCGTCAGGGAAGGAGTAGTCTTTTCCTTCTGAATGGTTCATATATATACCCGCTTCTAGCCAATCCAGCTTAAGCAAGTTAAGCTCCAATTGATTGGCGACTAACGGTTCGTCCAGATAGGCTTCTAGAAGCTTCATCTGCCCTGCGCTCATGTTGGAAACGCCGAACCTATCCACCTTGCCCGTTGCTTTAAGCTGTCGGAAAGCTTCTGCTACTTCCTCTGGTTCTATCAATGGATCTGGCCGGTGAAGCAGGAGAATATCTAATTTCTCCAAACCAAGGCGATTCAAGATGCCATCTGCGCTCGCAATAATATGATCCTTAGAGAAATCAAATCGCGATGGAATCGGACCTTCCGCCGCGCGAATGCCGCATTTGGATTGAATGATGATTTTATCCCTAATTTCTGGACGCTCTTTCAACACCTGTCCGAATAAGAGCTCCGCTTTACCCTTCGAGTAAATATCAGCGTGATCAAACATGTTGATTCCCACGGAAAGCGCCGTTTCAACGGCATCATGCGCCCGCTTCAATTCCGATAACGTGACCGGATTATCGTTCCACCCTCCGCCATGCGCCATAAAACCAAGCACGAGTTGACTCGCAGCAAACCCATGCTTAGTTAGAGGTAATATGGTTTTCGAAGAATGCCTATCTGTATTCGCTGAATAGTTCATCCTATACTAAACGATTGCATACCCGACCAATGATGCCATAGATCCACCAGCGGCGTCTGCCAATTCTCTTTGCGATCCTTGTGATCAATTCGATAGTAGCAGGAATAACGAATTTTATCCGAGCTATTAGTGCCGCCGGCATGCACGAGTTGGTAGTGTGTAATGATTAAATCTCCTGGTTCTCCAACAATCTGCACAGGCTCAGGCAGTGGTACATTAGGTGAGCGCTTGAGCGTCTGAAAAGCTTCTTCCTGGAATAAAACCTCAGGCCCATGCTCTTGGAAATAATCTGCATAAGCTCGGTGGGTTCCCGGATAGACAGTGAAATTCCCGCGATTCGGCTCGGTTTGATCGCTTAGAATGATCCCGAATAGTGCAGTAAAATTGTCCAGCGTACCCTCATGCAAATGTAATACTCCGTCTATATGAGCCCCATGGTCCTGAGGAGGATTTTCCACATATTCCGGAAAACGCGGCTCAACCTGACCATAATTGATCTCATGATACATCCCTTCTCCAAGAAGAGAATCCAATAGATCCTTGGCTGGCGTTTTATTAATCAAATTTGAGATAACTTCCTGCGATTCAAGCTTCTGATAAGGTCTTAGACCTCCACGTTCTGCAGGTATCCCTTGTCCAATGGCATAGTTAATCGCCTTCATGGCTTCTTGTACCATAATCTTCGGAACTACACCAGGTACTTTGACATACCCATCTTCCAGTAACTGCTTTTTCTGATCAAACGTCAATTGCATCTAGTTCACTCCTTTAAATAGTTACTAATTCTTGTTTGCCGCTAGAACCTCCAGAGGCTCCGCGTTTCCGAATCCAGTAGGCGGTCTATCTACTGGAGCGCACCAGTGAGCAGCATTACGGATAATTCTCTGGACATCCTTGTTATGATACGTTGGGTATACCTCATGTCCGGGGCGGAAGTAGAAAATTTTCCCTTGCCCACGGGTATAACAACAACCGCTGCGGAACACTTCTCCACCTTCGAACCAGCTGAGAAGCACAACTTGATCCGGCTCTGGCACGTCGAAAAACTCTCCGTACATTTCTTCCTTCTCCAGTTCAAAGTAATCGCCGATGCCCGCCACGATAGGATGGCCAGGTGCTATAACCCACAGCCGCTCCTTTTCCCCAACTTCTCTCCACTTCAAATCGCAGGAAGTACCCATTAGTTTCTTGAACAATTTAGAATGATGCGCCGAATGAAGAAAAATCACGCCCATTCCTTGCAGAATCCGGCTAACCACGCGATCTACGATCTCATCCGCAACCTCCTGATGAGCGGTATGCCCCCACCAGAGAAGTACGTCCGTGTCATCGAGACGAGCTTTCGTCAGTCCATGCTCGGGATCATCCAACGTCGCAATTCTAATATCGAACTCTTCGCCTAATCCTTGAGCAATCGCACCATGAATGCCTTCTGGGTAAATGTCACTTACAGCAACGTTCGTTTTCTCGTGACGGTATTCGTTCCAAATCGTAACTTTAACTTTTTTGTTCATTTTTAGTTCCTCCAGTGAATACAGATCAACGACCCATTGCTTGGCGCTTTTCTATAGCATTTTTAACGTTATTATTTTGAAAGGTGTCATCTCGAACTCGATCATATTCCCCTCAAGGAGCGGAAGCATTCTCATATCCTTCTCTAGCAAATTCGTTTCGATTACTGCTTTTATATGATCTGGAAGCTGCAATTTGATCGTCTCCGCTTGCCCGCTGTGTTCGAATAGTCTGATGATTGTACCGTTGCTCCGCTCCGCCTTTTTCATTGCTGATATTAAGGTATGCTTGGCGAATAGCTCGATAGCTGGAAGCTTTTGCTTTAATTTCCCGGGGTAAGCAAGCAGCGGCTTATTGTAGGTGTAGGCTTGTTTGACAACATCGCTATCCTGCCAATGACCCTCATAGCTGTATAAAGAGTAACTGAAAGCATGCTCTCCCTGATCTCTCATCCCATCGTACACCGGCGCGTTATATTCTCGCGGCCACAACAAACAGTTCGGAAATGTTGGACTCCTCAGCACGGACATTAGAATTTCACCGCGTTCAATTCGGTAGCTTGGCGTACCGCGATTGAAGATCGCGACGTTGATACCCGAGATGGCACCAGTTGATCCCCATTCCACTGCAGCCCAATCACCGTTCGGATTCTCCCATCCAGTGAAGGACATCTCATAGCGAGACTTTGTCAATGTTCCATAGGGAATAGCATAATGACCGCTATCGTTCTTGAGAACAACAGGGGTTGGGAATGAAATTCGAATGCGACGGTCGAAGGCGTCCCAATCAATCTTCGTCTCGAAATCGACGCGCGGAATCCCGTTTCTGAGGATTACTTTTTGTTCCCATTCCAAGATCATTACACGATAATCCACTGGGTTCTGGATTTCCTCATTACCCGCCAATTGGCCGCGGTATGTCAATACGCTATGATCCGCGAACTTCTCAACGCTAATCAGCTTATTTCCATTGCCTAATCTCAGGCGAGGTCTATTCAGCTCCCGGGTTGTCCAAGGGTCGCCTACATCATGCTCAAGGACAAGCTCGTTAGCGTAGCCTTTTGCCGAATTTACCAGCTCTTGACCTGCCTTCTTATCAAAGATACTAATAACTCCATGATCATTAGTAGTCACTTTATAAAATTCATTCTCAATAGAGCGACTTTCTGTAGGAAACGGAAGTGAGGTTTCTGGAACATGGGTTGGATTGGTAATCCGCTGAATGCGATATTCCTTCCAAGACAAACCAGCAATACCCTCCACTTGGAAAGTAATCTTGTTTCCTTCCGCTTGCTCTGTGATTTCAAAGAGTGTCGCTTGTTTCCCCTGTTCATCCAAGAGTGTGAAAGATCCGCTTCCTGCAATGTAAACCTCCGCATGCTGGGTAACCTCGTAGCTATGTGGATTAAACACAGAAATTGTATGATCATCCTGCTCAATAGTTACCTGTTTGAGCTGTTCCAAAGCATCTGCTAAGTGATCATCTATCTCTGCATAAAGCTCTAGTAATTCCTTATAGCCTACATCAATATGGGTACCCGTTATGGAATCATGGAATGCAGCAAAAGCGATTTTCTTCCAGCTTTCCGTTAAGTCTTGGCTAGGATACGTTAAGCCTTGTAAATTTGCGAGGGCAGCCCATTTCTCGATGCTCTCTGCTTTGTTCTCCAATCGTCTCGTTTCCTGCTTAGTTTTAATCCGCGAAACGAGGCAGCCTGTACTCACCGGATTGCCATCCACTTCCTCTGAGACTCGAGTAGGATCGGGTGAATCGACAGCCCTAATATCCTCCTTGTAACGCTCCGCTAAATCTTGGATCAGCATGAATGTATAGTCATAGTCTGGTTGACTTGCATTAGCTGCCGCAACTTTCTCTGCCAAATTCATGACGACGAGACTTTCTTCGCCTCCAGCTGCAATCAAACCAAAAGGATGATGGATCATATTAAGCTTTGAAGGATCTATTTCGGTATCCATACCCATCCGGTACGAATGGTCAAAGCCGCGATCAAGGCAAGTCTTGCAGCCATAGCCATGACAATCAGGGCATGGTCGGTAATACGGTGTACGCCCAAGGTATTTCATGTTCTTCGTTCGGAAATCCTGCTGAATATAAAGAAAGGTACCGTCTAGCCCTTTCCAATATTCCTTGGTCGGGAATTTATAAGATAAGCCAGTCAGCCATTTAATCTCACACCCGCGGAAAATCTGCGGCATCTGCGCCGAAGCACCGAATCCATCGTTGACGCAGCCGCTTGTCGGCAGAACACCTAAAGTATCCTCTGCCCATAGCAAGCCGTATACCAGATTGCGGACAAGCGTTTCCCCTATCGGCATATTAGGATCGGGAATAATTTCGCCTGCTGCCAGCAATTCGAATCTGCCTTCTTTAATGAGCTGTTTGAAAACTTCCAAGTGTTCTGGATGTTTTTCCAGGTAGGTTCTTAACACAAGTGAGCATTCAATCTCAAATTTCAGATCGCTGCCCTGTGATAAGGTCACCCAATCCTCAATGCAAGCTTCTTGAATGACGCTGCAGCTTACGAACTTCTCGTTATTATAATAGAATGGCTTTTTAAAGCCACGACGCCAAATCGGGTCAAAATGATTGCTGCAATGAATATAAATGGTCTTGGGTTCTATTATTGATTCTATTTGTGATTCTCTGTTTGTCATCGTTGTTAGTAGTTCCTTTCTGCTAGTTAGTTACTGAATTTCCAACTCTGCCACTTGTCCAAGAGACATTTCAAGCTCCACTGTAGCTGTTTCTTCAGCAGAATCGTAGTGGACTTCAACGGATACTCCATTTATTCTAATGCTTGGTTTTTGGGAGACTATCAGCTTAAGCCGACTTGTTCCCGCTCCTTGAATGCTCGCTCGAATGATTCCATCCTCATATCGATAATTCAATAAATCCAATCCGTATGCTTCTTGGATGGTTACCGGGTATAAACACTCATGAACTCTGTATACAGAAATAGTCACAGGGTTCTCTCCATCCACTAAGTCAACGGGCAGTTTGTTCGTAGCCAACAGCGACTGACCGCCAATCTCTATTTTCTCAATGTAGGGTCCGCTGCCTTTCATCTCAATGTCGAGGATTTTATTGCGGAAGTGAAGCCCCTGTAAAGTCATTTCTTCTCCAGCATAGGGATAGAACGTTAATCCACCGGCTTCCATTCCTACACCAACGACACCATGAATGGCAGCTTGATACCAGCCGCGCATGGAATAGCCATGCCACATGCCTTTGGAAGTATTCCAACGATCTAATTCCGGCTCATCCGTGTCAATATAACAAGGGATCCCTTCTGGAATAGTCAGCTTCTTCGTCCAGTAGCTCACCCAACCAATCCACTGCTCGATTAAATCCGGACGATTCTGGCTGTTAATGAGCCGCATATAATACTCTCCGGTCACCGGCCACCAGCAATGCAATTGATTGGCATCTTTGTCATAAGCATCCGACCAGACGGGAATTTCCCTTAATCCCGCTTTACAGACAACATTTTCTTCAAAAAACTTTAGACTAGGGGTACTAATCGGATCCAAAAGCTCGCTGCAATAACCGTTTTCCCATTTGACAGCATTCGAGTTAAATGAATTTCTCCGCTCCAGGGTCTTAGAATCGATTGAGCTGACAATAAAATTTTTCTGCTCATCATAGAAAAGTGGCAGAAAGTTTTTCTCGATGTTAGCAAAGGTTGTTTTCGCAGACAGTTTCGTTTCTTTATCACCTGTGAGCTCGGCCAAATACTCCATTGATCTCGCAGCACAATAGAAAATGGTATTGTTCAAACCGCTAATATCGTTGCCAGTTTCGTGCATAAACAAAGGAAAGTCAGGGAAAAGTGAAGCCCCATCGCAAAAGCCAGTCCCTTGAACCTCATTAGTTTTAATTAGCTTAAATATTCGCTTGGCAAAGGCGTATCTTTCCTTCACCTCTTGCAAATCGCCTGAAATCATATAGTACTGATGAAGCAAGGAAATATACATGCTCTGAGAAGGAAGTGCACTAATGCTATTCAAGCCCATATCATGCCTGAAGCTATGGCCGATACCGAACTCAGCGTCGGCTGTGTCCTCGTAGAATTGCAGCATCTCTTGGATAAACGCTTGATCCCCCCAATAAAGCGAGGCATAATTGCTCGTCATTCCATCCCAGCCCCATACCCAATAGTTCGCTGTTTTGGCTTTAATTGCACCTGGCGTATCAGTTACCTTACAGGATTCATGGTATAGAGGGGCCAAGCTAATAAAGTTATTTAATTCCTCATAAGGACTAACCAATACCGGAGCTCGATCGATCACCGCTTGATAACGGTTGAATTGCTTGGCTACCAGCTGCTCTACATTGGCAGTTAATCCGCTGATTCGTTCCTGCAGCTCCGCTTTTGTCGAAGCAAAGGTAATCACAAAGCTATAAGCTGTGCTAGGTAACAGAAACTCATCGCTGACGAGTATAAATTTCGTATTGATCGGGCGTTTCACGAATTGTAACGGAAAATTGGCACTTATCCCGATATGCAGGGCAATTGGAGCCTGATCATCATTATGATCAATATCTTGATTATTAATATTCAATTTCTTATGCTCATCCACATGCTCTTTATACCTATCTTCTAGGACTCCATGTAATAAGTTATTGGCTTTATTAAATTCCCACTCCTGCCAATTGCGGTCAGCACCGCCGCCGCTATAACGCAAATCCTGTGAATCAACGGGAATTAATCCAAAATTCTCATAAAATTCAAAATCGAATTTAAGCCCAGCCGGTAGTTCAGCTGGCGTAATAAGCTGGATAACAATCGATTCCTCGACTGCGAATATCTGATGCTTCAACAACGAACCTTCAAAATCACATTGTGCTTCAATCCCAAATGGCCATATTTTCGTTTGATTATGCTGCAGCTTGTAGATCACTTTATTGCGTTCCAGATAATACCTAAACCCATCCCAAAGCCTTTGTAAGAATATCGTATGGCTGCCTCTGGTTTGCAATGGATTGCGATAATCCACTTGCGTGACGGAGTTTTCGTCCATTTGGAAGGTCAATCTGCTGTCTGAAAACCATCTTGGCGTTTCAGGAATTCCTGTCTCTGCATATATAATTCCTCTGTTCACGGTATGCTTCATAGTTATATCTCTCTGCCTTTCTTGACAAAAAATCGGCAAGCAGGAAATCCCGAGGGCTGCTCCAGCTTGCCGTATTGTGTGATAAATTTAGCCTATTTCAAAGGCTTTAGATATTTTTGAAGCACGTTTTGGTAGTTGATCCATGCTTCATTTTGCAGCTTAATGTTTGCCAACAGCTCTGGAGTATTGAACTTTTCAATCGCTGCATAGTTTTTATCAAAGTTATCCGGTTTATCGATAATTGCTTTAACATTTGCGTTCTTGGCGCCATCTGCTTGGAAGCTGGCAACCTTAGTAATTTTGCCGTACTCTTCTACAATTTTGTCGAAGGCAGCTTTTGCATCTTTAGCATCTTGACCAAGTGGTAATTGTTCCCAAAGAGTCGATTGACTTAGGCCATTTGTTCTAATAACCGCCGAAATTACGTTATCTATGTTAATTGAATCTTTATCCTGTACGTAGACCCGGGCTGGTGAATCAACTACCGTTAGATAGTTTCCAATCCCGTTCGTTTCTTGGTTCCATGCACTGTCATGCTCGGTTTCGTTATTATACATCCCATAATAAGTGCCATCTTTTTCTGATTTTGCACCTGAAACAGCCCAAGCTTCTAGTTCTTTATATTCCGGTTTGAATCTTCTATCTGCGCCTTCACCAGTAGAGAATTCCGGTGGACCCCATTTTCTTAATGTTCCGGCTTCTTCACCAAGGTTCCAATCGATCCAGTTGAGGATTTGTGGAATTTGCTCATCTGTGATACTTTTCGTAATTCCTACAGCACCTTGATTATTAACTAATGTAAGAACCCGTCTTGAATAATCCTGATGATCATTTTTGAAGCTTGACATGAATAATGGAATGGCTCTAAATCCGTAACCTCTGTTCTCTGTTTTGGCTTTTTCTCTTGCATCATTAACTGGAAGCCATGGGTGGAATACGGCATATTCACCATTAATGACCTTTTGATTTTTCTGATCTTCTTTCTGGATGAAAACTTCTTTGTCGGATAAGCCTTCGTTATATAATCCATTCATGAACTTGGTGAACGTCTTCCATTCTGGCGTTCCAAAGACATATTCCAAAGAAGTTGGACTTGTAATACGATCATTCAAGCCATCTTCCCACCAGAAGCCTGTCAAATTGAAGTTAGCCCACCATAATGCATCAGCAGTATTCGAGAATTGAATGTGTGAAGGAATAATTGTTTTGTCGCCTTGTTTCGTGCCAAGCTCTTTTACTTTTTTTAGATAGTTAGTCAAATCCTCGTAGTTCTTAATCGGCACATCAGCTGTCAAGTCCTCTATAGTCAGCTTGCCGCCTTTATCCACGTAAAGCTGTCTCAATTCAGCTTCGGTTTTCGCATCAGGATAAATCTTCTTAAGAATATCGTCTCTGAAGTAGTAAGTCATTGGACTGATCGAGAAGTTCTCGGCAAAAACAGAGCTGTCTCTCAGTTCTGGATTAAACCCTACGCTAAAATTGCCTGGTATATACCATAACTTGCCATCACCTGGATCTACATTCGCATTGTACCAATCATCCAAGGTAACCCCGTATTCTGCATATCTTGCTGCCGTACGAGGCATGTATTTCTTTATGTCATCTAGCGTGATCTCCCGCAAAGTGCCTTGTTTTTTCAAGTAATTGTATACTTCGGGATTGTTAAATACACCAGACGCAGGTGCAAGGATATCTGGCACCGTGTCCGCTACCTCTTGCAATTGCAGATACTGTGTAAAGCTCTCAATATTTTTCGGTTTTTCAACGATTTTAGGAATAACTTTTGTGTTTGCTCTCCAGATCGGGGTCAGTGCATCCTCTGTAGGGTTTTTGTTCCCTGTTTGCAGGTTACCTAGAACCGAAATATTCAGGTCTGTTAAGCTAGCCGGATCAAGTCCGAGCTTGCCCCCTGTAGTCTCAGCAGGAGCAGGACTTTGTGTTGGACTTGCGGATGCCGTACTATTTGTACTTGCAGCCGGACTGCTGGATGGTGTTGCTTCCTTATCCTTAGTACAGCCAGATAGAGCGAGTGTTGCCCCCAATACAATTGTCAAAATTGACGCAGAAGATTTTCTTAGCGCTTTCATCTGATATAATTCCTCCTTGATAATGTTTGTTAACTCTATTTAAACAGCTTCTCTCTAAGCGATGCTTAAGTTACGCTCTCAAGAAGCCAATTAAACCAATTACTGAATGGGCTAAGCCTTTACCGAACCAAGCATCATACCCGAAACAAAATATCTTTGAAAAAACGGATAAATGAATAATAACGGAAAAGTAACGATTACCATAACTGTCATTTGAATGACCTGTGGTGTCGGCACCGTACCTCGGCTAAAGGATCTTCTAAGATCTTCCATAGTCGAAGCGTCCACCATGTATGTTGTCGAGCTGGAAGTCAGCGCATTATACAAAACATACTGCAAGGTAAAGAGTTTTTCTTTAGTCACATAAAGCAATGTAGTCGTTAAATCCAGCCAGCCGCTTACTACAGTAAAGAACAGAAAAGCTGCAATAATCGGTTTGGACAAAGGCACGATGATTTTAACGAAAATCTTCCAATAATTGGCCCCGTCTATCATCGCTGACTCTTCGATTTCAAGCGGCACTTGCTCGATAAAGGTACGAATAATAATCATACTGAAGAAAATGAAGGCACTAGGCAGGATATACACCATAAAGTTGTTTATGAGTCCTAGCTTAGCAATGACAATATAGTTGGAAATAAGTGAGCCCCCAATAAACATAGGCATAATCAGATAATATAAAATCACTTTTCTTCCCGGCAGATGTCTTTTGGACAACGCATAGGCTGCCAGCAAACAAACACCAACGCTAAAGACAGAACCGATGATGCAGCGTGCGACCGTAACAGTGAAAGCTGAGAAAAGAGTATCATAAGCCATGACATATTTATAATTATCTAATGTAAAAGCCCGAGGCCAGAGCCAGATTGGGCCTTGTGCGGCATCTGCACCTTCATTAAGTGAGGTCACAAACACATACCAGAACGGATAAATAGTCAGAAGGCAAATCGAAATCATTAGTATAATGTTAAATAGGTCGAAGGTTTTTTCGCTTTTTGTTGACTTAACCATATTGTCCTCCTTAGATGATCCCGGATCCGCTCATTTTTTTGCTTGTGTAATTGGAGATCATGACCAGAATAAATGTGACTACTCCTTGGAACAAACCGACTGCAGCAGCCAGAGAATACTGTTGGGAACGTACCCCGACATAGAATGTATAAATATTAATCGTGTCCGTTGTTTGTCGAATAACTGAGTTCTGCAGATTAAATATCTGGTCAAAATTAGATGAAAACAGACCAACAAGCGAAAAGATAAGTAGTATAGCTGTAGTTGGTATCAACGCAGGTAGCGTAATATACCAAACCTTTTGCCAGCGGGTTGCCCCATCCACTACAGCCGCTTCATATAAGCTTGGATCAATTGTCGTTAAAGCTGCTAAGTAAATGATGCAGCCCCAACCAGTTTCCTTCCATATTTGCGTCAAGATAAGCAGTGGAAGAAAGTAACCCGAGTCTTGCATATAGGAAATTCGCTCTCCTCCGAAGATGAGCACTTTCAAATTATTCAAGAGCCCGCTGGGATCCACAGTTAGAAAGATGTAGACAAGACCCGATACGGTTACCCAGGAAACGAAATGAGGAATATATGAAACCGTTTGCGTTATTTTCTTAAATTTGCTGCTTTTTAATTCATTGATAAGTAAGGCAAAGATTAAGGCAAGCGGAAAGCTCGTGATAAGAATAAAGAAGCTATAGGTTATGGTGCGAATAGCTAATTCATAAAACCATGATTCTTGAAGAAACGCAAAGTGCTTAAACCCGACAAATGGACTACCCATTCCCATCCAGCCTTCTGTAAAATCGTAATCCATGAAGGCGATTACATTGCTGAACATCGGAATGTAATTAAAGAAAAAAGTTAATCCGATTGCCGGTATAAGAAAGAGATACAGAATATAAATCGAGGAAAACTTAGTATTATACGCGACACCCGACCGGGTATTTTTTCTCATGTATTCGACTCTCCTAACCTTGTGTATTATGACTAACTTCGTTTGAGCCATAAGTTAATTATAGTGAATCAGCCAATTAATTATAGAGACATAATAGAGAAAAATAGTCGAATATGGCTTTAATCAATCTGCATCTTTTCTAGGTCTATAAGGCTGTAAAATGGCATTCAAAAACCGGAGACGAAAATCTCCGGTTTTCTGAATAGATGTTTATTTGGATTTGTATTGCTCCAGCTCTTCCTGTGTAAAAGCTTTGATTTTTATCGTTAAGGTTGTTCCCTTTTGATTCTCACTGTTTATATTAATTCCATACGAATCACCGTAATACAATTTAATTCTTTGAATTAAATTTTTAATGCCGTATCCTCCCCGAGTTTTTTTGAATTGAATTTTTAATACCTTATCAATCGTTTCCGCGTCCATCCCAGAGCCATTATCGATCACTTCAAATATAAGATCATCACCTTGCTGATTCCCTCTAATCGTAATTACGCCATCTGACATCTTTTTCAACCCGTGTAGAATAGCATTTTCAACGGCTGGTTGAAGTAAATGTACCGGAATGTAGATGTTTTGCATTTCCTCTGCTACTTGAAATACCAATTGATAAGGGTTTGAATTCGTATATTGCATAATTTGCACATATTCCTTGATTAATCTTAACTCATGGGACACTAGAATAATTTCCTCACCCTCATTAAGAGCGATTCTGTAATAATAAGACATCGAGTCAATCATTTCCGCCGTCTTCGCATCCTTATTGCGAATGGCAAACCACTTAATAGCGGAAAGCGAATTGTACAGCAAGTGAGGATTTAGCCGCGCATGGAGCAGCTTGATTTGCAGTTCATTATTCTGGCTTTTCGATGATAGTAAATCGCTATGAGTCTCATTCATCGTGTTGATAATATTAATAAACTTTTGCTTAATAACAGAAATCTCATCTACATTCCTCGCATTTTCCAAATCGGGATCCAAGGATAAGTAGTCTCCGCGAATGTTGTTTCTTTTTAGGTAGGTCATGAAATCGCCCAAGCTGCCAGTAATTTTCTTCGAGGTAAAATTCGATGCGAATATAACCAGAATCCCAAGGGTAATCAAGCCAGCAAGAATAGATAGCAATACATGGAGGTTTTTTAAATAGAGTATGTTTTTTGGGATAGTAATTGTAATTAAACTGCCATCTAACAATGGTTTGCTATGGATGAGAAACATCTTCTCGCTATTCTCAATTAATGGTTGATTAGCAGTTGATACAAGAGCACCGGAGTTGAGAATTTCTCCAGAGGCGGACGCATGAATGAGAATGGCTGATTCTGGTAGTCGCATCAGGGACAAATAATTCTGAATGTCGGAGTATGGGATATTGACCTCCAAAATGCACGGAATTCCAATTGCACTCGTAATATTTCTATAAAAGGAAATGAAATTCTTATTAATCGAACCGCTCTTCAATTGCGCATTCCATATTTCTTCCATCACAGGGGTTTCTAATATTTCCGCAACTAGCTTGCTGTTGGTTAGCTCATTTATATTTGCAATATATTCACTATTGCTGGAGTAATTTGCAACATAAAAAGTGAATGCGCGCGTATTCGGATCTGAGAATTCAAGATCACGTGTTAACGACCTCATATAGCTTTGAAAATCATACGAGGTGAGCGGATCCCACTCCAATGCACTAATAATCCCTGAAACGACATAACTGTTGATGTGAAAATAACGGCTTTTATTAATAAACAATAGGTAATCCCGGTTAATTAAATTAACGTTTGTGGTAAGCTGTTCATTGATTTGGTTAACAAAATCCTTTTTGATGGTCGCACATACGGTTATATAAATGTAAATCGAGATGAGGATAAAAGGAATCAACGTAAATAACGATAAGCTGATTTTTATCTTATTGTTCATATTAAAATAACTGCTCATGAAACGAATAAACCGCATGAAAACGATGCCGCCTCCCTTAAGACGATCTGCCGTATCGATCAATATATTGCTTAGGTGTCAGTCCAGTGTTCTGTTTAAACAAGGAACAAAAATACGAATTATTAAGATAGCCGACTTTTTCCGATACGTCGTATACCTTGGCATTGGGTTCAAGCAATAAGGTTTGGGCCGCTTCTACTCGACTGGCAATGAGAAAATCAAAGATGGTTTTACCTGTACTTTGCTTGAAAATATGATTGGCATATCTTGCACTGAAATAAAAAGTTTTTGCAATTTGTTCTACGCTTTCAACTGTATTGAAATTTTCTTCAATGTATTTTTTAATATCCTCAACCACTTTTTTATGTCGGTTGTTTTCCAGGTTATTCGAATGCTTGATGACGTCCTTCATTAAATCCTGCAGCCATTGCTTGATTTGATCAGCCGTTTCAAACTGATATAGTTTATCCCAGAGTATAAACTTCTCCCCGAATACTTCCTCTAAATTAACATTTTTCTCTAATAAGATCATTTGCAATGTATTCACAATAGAAACGGTAAAGCTCTTCACATGTGACTCAATGAAATGCTTGTTTTTACCATAATGACTTTCGATAAATCTCATGGCATCCTCTGGCCGGCCGTTCTCCATCATAAGTTGCAGTTCTTTCTTAATGGCTTGAAGATCGTATTCCAGAATCTGATCTATTACTGGCATTTCGGATGCTGCAATAATACAATTGCCACTCCCGTAAAACTTGTTTTTTACCGCATATTCAGCTTGGTAGAACAGCTCCGTAATATGGGTCAAACGATCCGAGGAATGACTAATTCCAATGGTTACCTGAAACTTCATCTTTTCGTTCAGCTCAGCTTTGCAGCTGTTTAATAATTCCATTAAGTCAGGACTATTATTCACATTAGTTGCTAATACGATAACAATGCAATGGTATCCATGATTGGATAGATATGGAGTCACGTTTTGCGGCAAAATCTCTGCCAAATAATCGATTGTTTTTCGAATAATCGCATATTTCTGTTCTTTGGAATAGTGTGAGTACGCGAGCTCATAGCTGTCGATTTCAATAAAAGCTACCGAGTATTGCCCATGGATATTTTCTATCCCATGAGATATGAGCTGCTCGTTTGCTTCCGATTCAAGAGACCATTTGCCGTAAAGGAGATCTCTAAAAAATTGTTCCTGTAAAACCGGCAAGCTGACCTGAAGCTGCTGCTGTAGTTTTTCTTGTACACGATCCTTATTTAATTCAAGCTCAATCACACGTTTGATCTTAATGATAACCGCAGTCAATTCATCTAACTTGATTGGTTTTAAGACATATCTGAACGCATCCAGATCCATGGCTTCCTTGATGTAATTAAAGTCATCAAAACAGCTCATAAAAACGAATTTCGTATTAGTGACATTTTTTTGAATCATATTCGCCATCTTAAGCCCATCCAGAATAGGCATATCTACATCCGTCAGAATAATGTCAGGCTTTAATTCCATCGCCTTCTGATAACCCTCAGATCCATCCGCAGCAACTCCAACCACTTTTATGCCAAGATGATCCCAATCTATGTGCTCCGAGACTCCGTTCAGATCCAAAAGGTTGTCGTCAACTATTAGAATTGTAAGCATGTATAATCCCCTCGTTCCCTTTAGTCTAGAAGCATCTGCTAATCTATTATATATTGATTTGAACCTGTCAGCTAGATAAAAAAACTTTTGTAAGCGCTTAAAATAGCCTATATCAGAAGCGTACTTTTTACCTGCACTTTGGTCAAGTCCGATATTGACAAAAAACAACCCAATCTGGTTGAGTTCCAAATAATCGGTTAGTTAAAGAACAACCTCAGTTTTTAAGTGCTCAAATTATTTAAATGGATTTCCTCCCGTTAAAAAATGGATTTAACTTTGTTATTATGATTTACATGGATTTCCTCCAGGTAATTAAGCTGAAATTGCCTTGAAACAACTAAAGACACATTTTACATGGAGCAATTCCAGTTATTCACTGAATTTGCCCGAATACTGCAATATTAACATGAGGTTATCCAGTTACTCGATTTGTGGTGTAACACACCGTGCATAATCTCCTAGACAATGAAAAAATCGACAAGCCCTATCTTGAAGGGGCTTGTCGATTTAATGATTACTGTTATTGCTGAACGGTAAGTAATAATCTCCAGATGACAACTGCTGCTTGAGCTCTTGTTGCTACACCTTTTGGAGCAAAGTTACCATCGCCTAAGCCATTAATGATGCCAGCTTTCTGGATAGCCATTACTGCCTCCGATGCATAGTCAGCTATTGCCGACTGATCTTTGAAGGTTATCAGTTGGCTATTGCCATTTAGATTCGCGCCTACCAATTGAGCGGCCTTATAAATCATAACGGCCATTTCTTGTCTGGTGATCAAGTCATTGATCCCGAACTTTCCATTAGAATTTCCTTTGCTGATCCCGAGCTTCTCTGCAGAGGCCACAGATGAATAATACCAAGCTCCTTCTTTAACGTCGCTGAACGATGATTTGTCGTTAATGTCTGATAAATCGAATGCATTCATCAGCATCGTAATGAACTCCGCTCTTGTAAGCAGCTTCTCCAGTTTAAAGCTAGCTTCTCCAACTCCCATCACGATCTCTCTAGCTGCCAAAGCCTCTATACTCTCTTTTGCCCAGGCTACAACCGCGATATCTTTGAAGTCTATTCCGTTAAAAGCCGCTACATAATGACTGAAGTGCATGGGGCCGAAAGTAATCTTGCCCTTTTCCTTGTCATATTTGCCATTCTTCACGGTTACCAGCTTGCCTTTATCATCCAAATAGTAGATGACGATCTTATGCGGATTTTCTCCAGGCTTTAACGTATAGTCTAGCTGAACTTTAACATCCCCATGGCCAAACTTGCTGACTTTTCTGTCATTGACGATGAGATTAAAGTCATAAACTGGATTGTTTCCGATGCTTTGTTTGACTTTATCCGATAAAGTCGATGGATCTACAGTCGTCACGGACAGCTGGATAGATCCGCTAGCTCCGCCTTCCTTCTCCAATAAGTCTGTAGCAAGAGATACCGTAGCAAAACTGCTTTGGATTTGAATCTGCTCGATATTTTTTTCTAACGCTGCTTTAAAGGCTTCGCTAGGAATATTGACGGTGATTCCCTTAGCAGATTCAGTACCATGAACATCAATCAATACACGGGATTCTTTTGCTGAATTAACAAGCGCTTTGAACTCATCCGTATTTACATTTGCAACAGCTTGACCGTTAGCATCCGTGATCACTTCTACATCCATTACGCCAGGTACTTGCGTCGGTGCTGGTGTTGGTGTTGGTGTTGGTGTTGGTGTTGGAACTGATGTTGGCGCTTGTGTCGGCGATGTCGGTGTTGATGTAAAAATTAATTTTGTTACAAACCCCGCTGGCGTTCCAGTAATCACATTTGCCGGTATACGCACTAACAACGTATGGCTGCCGCTTAAGTTTAAAGCATTGAATACCGCTGCGTCGTACATGATGTATTCAGCACTATCGAGCTTATATTCCATCGCTGTTGTTAAGCCCGTTACGATATTCGTGACATCATTTAATGTCACGCTTGGTGCAGCTATATTATTATTATCGACGATGGTATTCATACTGCCCGTATCGTTGATAAATTTCAACACCGTTTCATCGAAGCTGTTTCCCCGAACGATCTGTCCATAGGAGGAGTGTGTCAGGTCAACGCCTGTACCCAAATTACTAAGGCTATTATCCTCAATAATCGTATTCGTAGAATCCCCTGTCCCAGGCACATTGTCGTATGAAGAGCTGTGCGAAGCCGAAATGGCATAAATGCCGCCATAGCCTGGCGCTTCTGTCTTACCGCCAGTTGGTTGGACGGTATTGTCTCCAGATACAGAATTGTTGAGTATTTCGGTTGAGTAAACATCAATCGAATAGTAGCGATCACTAGTATTGCGTGAGGTATTGAATCCAATACCGCCATGATCGCTGCGGCGCGAAATGCCCTCGACGTGATTATCGGCAATCCTCGTATAATAGCCTGGTGAAATGCCCTGATTATTACGGACCGTGTACATGAATATACCTTCGGAATCTACACTGGTATTACCTGCAACAACGCTGTCGAACGAATTACCGAACAACCAGATCCCTTTAGCATTGTTCGTTATCGTATTATCATAAATTGTTGCATTATCGTTTGGCGTGATAAGCGTAAAACGACTCGTATTATCCGGCACAACCTCGAAAGGTGTTCCCACGTGATAGGTGTTATTAGTACGGCTGCTTATTTTACGCATTTGCCCCATGCCTTTACCATCAGTAATAAGCAGTGACAAAGCGCCGAATTCCAGCACAGGATCGGAGACTGGTTTCTCTGGTGCAACAAGGACGGTTGTCGAAGTCGCTTTCAGCACCTTTCCATAATTGAATAAGGCGTTTGGAATTTCCAGAGCAATCGCTTCACCATCGTTTTGAGCGTTGGCGTGATCTCCCATGTTCTCGATTATATTGCCAGCAATATAAGCATTGCTTCTTGCGAACAATCCATGAGATTCCCTATTGGCAGCCGGATTAACAGCCTTAACATGATTTCCCTCAAAGAAAGCATAAGTAGACAACCCAACAATAAAGCCTTCTGTAAATTCAAAATAATTATTTTTAAGTGTATAGTATTGGTTGACCGAAGTTATAAACGGCTGTGCATGCCAACCCACAAAATGGTTATTCTGAATCAAAATACGTTCTTTCGCAATAAATTCGATTCCGATTCCGCGGCCGCTGCCAGTTCCTCCGGTGGAGTCAGTCGGGTAATCAATCTTAACGCCTGTAACGAACAAACGGTTACTCTGACGCAAGCTCATATCACCAAAATTATTGCCCCATTTTTCTCCGATCCAAATGAAGGAATCCGGACGCATGGTTGCATCAGTCAATAGCAGGCTCAAATTTGCTACGCCTTGTCTTTCCGGTATGTTGTCACCTTCATAATTTGTTGAATCGATGAAATTTTTGTTCGTACCCGTGTAATAAAGCTTTGTCAGCTCCGTATCCTCTCCTAACAAAACTACACCCGATGGAAGATTAATCGTTTCGATATAATAGCTGCCCTTAGGGAAATATACGACGCCTCCAGTTTCTTCAGCTGCATCGACAGCATCTTGTACAGCATTCGTATCATCCGTTTGGTCATTCTGTGTAGCGCCAAAATTTGTTACATCATATTCATTTTCCCAGTTGAAATCGCTGGCCCATGCCACGCCAAGTCCGAGAGGATCCTCACCCGCCGCGACAACTGTAACCTTCTGGCCATTATCCAGCCTAGACCAGTTTATTCCGTCATCATTGGATACTTCCACGAAGTAGTCATCTGGATTTGCCGAACCGACTGTAAAGGTTATGCCATAAGGATTCAGGCTCTTGACCGTAGTCGCTGAGATGCTGCCTTCTCCGTTGTTTAATCTGACTTTCGTATGAGTCGAACCACCAAACTCGCTCTGATCAAAATTTCTCCCTGCTAAATCAATATCAATCCCACTATATGCTTCATAATCTGAGATGAATAGCGGTCTTGCTGCATTCAGCTTGGAAGGAGCGCTCCAACCATGTGAGTTCTTCACCCAAACATTGTAGACACCAGGCTGTGCATTCAGGGGAAACTCCGCGACTGTAAAAAAGCCGCTTCGATCCTTCTGCACGATTACCGGATGAATCGCATTGATCGAAGGCTGATCAGCAGCAGTTCCTGCCAAATCCAACTCAATCGCGATATCCACCGTATCCTCATCCATCCCATAGCCGTTAACCGTAAATAGCTTGCCCGGTTTAACTGCATCTGACAGTTTCAATATAAAAGGAGCATTGTTCTCCTCGACATTGTCAACGGTCAATCCAACTGCAGCAGAATTCGCCTCTGCCAGTTTGTTCACATCGTCCGGATCCATTGTTGCATCCAGCGTATATGTTCCGGCAAATTCAGTTGTAAAGCTGAGAGCCACCATCCCATTTATATCAGTGATACCTGTAGCCACTATTTCCGGGATTTCTTCTCCGAAGCTGATTCCATCTCCTACATGTTCGCCATGAAGGCGTAGTTTAACTGTTGCTCCATTAAGTGGAGATAAGCCTAATCCCTCATAGTTGACTTGAGCATACACATTCTCTGCAACAGTAGTACCAACTACCGCTTGGATCGCTTCCGTATCAGTGAGTGTAAGCACCGTCTCCGTCATGAGCGGTATTGCAACATTTACAGACTCTGTCGCTGAACTATAGCCTGTTCCTGTTACATTCCGCAGCCGGTAAGAATAGGTCTGGCCTCCTGTCAGATTCACGTCCTCATATTGCACAGCTGTGCCGTTTAATACGGCAAGTTGTGTATATTTGTCGTTGCCTTGCCGTCTCTCCAGAATGAGCTTGTCAGGCGAACCCGCATTGGTCCAAGTCAATCCCGCTTTTCTGCCCGGCAGTGCCTCTACAGCTAGATTCATCGGTTTAGCTGCTACCGGAGCATCAAAGAAAAAGCTCGTTGCGCCAAAATCCTTCGACGGAGTTCCAATGACGATTTTGAAACTGCCTTTCACAAGAAACGAGACATAGCCCCCATTGTTAAAAGTGGAATCAAGAACCGACCGCTCTGCGATAATATTATTCTGCAAATCAGTCAATTGTACGGAGACCGTTTCGGTCTGTCTTGAATAGAAGCTGAACACATGCTCTTGATCATCGTTCAAGGTAAACGTATACGCACCTGAAAGCCTATTCATTTGTGCATAAGCCCTGTATTTTTTTCTAGGCTGACCTACCACGACTAGATCTGTATCCGCAGTATTGCCAGGCGGCATGTCAATGACATAATTATAATAACGATCCGAATCTGTTAGAGGCGGCAATACCACTTGACTCTCTGTCTCGTACTGATAAGAATCGACGTAAGACGGCAAAGACTTGATGTCATTGCTTGGTGTAGCTGCGATTGTAGACCATTCATTTACCTTCGGAACCACACTTGTGTCGTAGCCTACAAGAATATAGCCATCACCGCCATATTTGTTATGCCACTGTCCACTCGTTTGTGAATCCAATCCGAGGATCGTCCTCTGTTGCTCTGGAGCTACTTCTGGCTCCGGTTCCGAATCGAAAAATACACCCTGAAGGCCAATATTCTCCCAACCGCCGTCATAATGGAATTGGAAGCTTCCCTTCACTTTGAAAGTAACATAGGTGG
Source organism: Paenibacillus psychroresistens (assembly GCF_009728935.1). Taxonomy (GTDB): domain Bacteria; phylum Bacillota; class Bacilli; order Paenibacillales; family NBRC-103111; genus Paenibacillus_AC; species Paenibacillus_AC psychroresistens. The sequence continues at coordinate 5,091,434 of NZ_CP034235.1, forward strand.
AATCGGAACCGTTCGAACCGAACAATGTCGCACCTTTCGTTAAGGGTAGTAAATCAGTTCCAATCAGATCTTCAATGCCAAACCAGCGATCATCAAGTTGTTTGGTGCTGTATACCGTGAACAAATGCTCCTCGGTATCATCCAAATGAAAGGTAAGCGTTCGACGCCCCGCATTGTTCGCAAAACCACCGTTAAAAGGAATATCTGGCGCATCTCCACCGATTTCAATCGCTGCTTCAACCTTGGTTGTTAGCCCCGTTCCTTCCGCACCTGCCGGGATATCCAGAATGTTCCCGAGCAAAGTAGGATCTACAGGCAGCGGCCTCACTTTGGTTTCGGTTCCATTATTCAGTTGATACGCATTATCGCCAATATTTTCAATATAGTCAGGCTTCTTCACGATATCATTTACGTAATTGTCTACTCTTAAGACATCCACGGAAGGGGCAGTCGCTCCGTATCCGAAAAGTATATATCCGTCTTTGCCATATTTATTATTCCACTGACCTTTTGTCGTTTTATCGATCCCAGAGTAAGATGCGCTTGATACCACAGGATCTGCCTTCGCAACTGGTGTACCGATTAATAAGTTAGATGATGCCATCAATAGGACTAGTGTGGACGCTAAGCTTTTTTTGATGAATTTATTCATTTTATCCTCCATGCTGCTTTTATTTTTAAAAATAACCGTTATAAAACCAACTCTTGACTCACCACCTCGTCTAAATTGAAAGCGTTTTATTAATTTCATTTTAAGAATACTTTTTTCACATATCCTCAACAAGCTCGATACTGCCCAAAAATAGTCCGAACTGGATGAGATTACTGGCACAATAGGATTTGTTAATATGACATACGAAAATAAGGGCTGCACCAAACTACTTTGGCCAGTTTGACCGTGATAGTTTAATACAACCCTTTTTTTCAAAAAGATATTGCGTTGTGGTTCCTCCTATTATTGCTTAAAGCAGAGTTTGGTTATGTTTGCGAAAGGCGAAAGGAGACTGGCCGATATGACGGGTAAATAATTTGCCGAAATAGGCAGCATTATCAAATCCAACGCTGTTGGCAATAATTTGAATCGGTAAATTAGTTTGGCCCAGAAGCAAGATTGCTTTCTCAATCCGATAACGCAAAAGAAATTCATATGGAGCAATACCCACATGGGCATGAAACAGTTTAGTGAAATAAGCGCGTTCTAAACCGACTTGCTTCGCAATCAGCGGAACGGTAATATGTTTCTGATAGTTATCTTGGATGAACCGAATAGCTTGACTTATATAGAAATCTCTTCTTCCCTTGGTGTGGCGACGTGCTGGCAGGGAGGTACCTGCTTGCGATTGAAGATAAGTCGCAAACACTTGGAGCAGCAAACCTAAACAGCTTGCTTCAGAGGCAAGGCCGTCATCTTCGGAAACCCGCAGAAGTTCAGCAAACAGAGCTTCCACTCGTTTCGGTTCAGCATGGGCATGGGTAGGTGACAATTCCGTGATTTGAGATAATTTCAAGAGATTTGCCGCATTTTCTCCACCAAAACCGATCCAATAATAAGTCCATGGATCATCACCATCCGCACGGTAAGAAACGGGCCGATTAGGGAACATGCAAAAGCTGTCTCCAGGCTTCAACCGATATTCGCAATCAGTCGTGGAGAATATGCCTGTTCCTGACACGACATAGTGCAATAAATAATGATCGCGCATTGCAGGACCGTACGAGTGGGATGGAACGCATTGTTCAGTACCACAATAATGCAGGTTAAATCCGAGTTCTAATCCCCCGTTTATGTAATGTTCCATATAGTGATTCGCCAACTAAGCCAACTCCCTAAGTTAAACACAATTCTATTACTATTATGATCCATTCTGCACTAGTTATGAATGATAATAACACAAAAAGGTGAATATATGACACAATCCACCTCTACATTTCTATTGGTTTATGGACTTATACTAAGTAAGACAAAACCAAGGAGGAACCTAAACAATGCGAGTTGCTGCATCTGGATTTTATGAGTATCAATTGGAAAGTGAGGATTCCCCTTTTCGCGCGTCGCTGAGAGTGGAGCGAAAAGACGATGGTGTAGAAATCATTCATGTGATGATCGAAGCTGATGCTCCCGCGGTACCCCCCATATTCAAATTACACTGGAAACATCCCATCATCGACGTTCAAGGACTGTGGCATCCGACCGCGATTTATAATAAAGGCTTGCGAGCTGACTGGTCCACCCCCTTCGAATCCAAATCCACCTATTCAGCCCCAGTAGCCTGTCTTTTCAGTGCTGCAGGCTTGAATCGGCTGACGTTCGCTTTCTCGGACGTACTTAATCTCATTAAATACGATGCTGGAGTAAATGAGGAGAGCTCCACCTTTATCTGTTATGTCTCTCTTTTCGATACACCTACTACACCTTTATCGCATTATGAAGCATCTCTTCGGATTGACACGCGGGAGATTGCCTATTATGACGTGCTTGATGAAGTAAGTCAGTGGTGGTGCAGCTATGAATCGAATACCCCGGCCGAAGTACCGCCTTCGGCAGTCGAGCCTATGTATTCAACCTGGTATACGTTCCATCAGCAATTAACACCCGAGGGAATCGAGGAGCAATGCCGCTTGGCTAAAACGCTAGGCTGCGAAACCGTTATTGTTGATGACGGCTGGCAGACTTCAGATAACGCAAGAGGTTACGCTTATTGCGGTGACTGGCTCGTATGCGAAGCGAAAATCCCAGACATGAAAGCGCATGTCGAACGGGTCCATAAAATCGGTATGAAGTATATTTTATGGTATTCCGTGCCTTTCATCGGTCGAAATAGCGATAGCTGGGCTAAGTACAAGGACAAGCTGCTTTTTACAATGGACTATCTGGAAACCGGCGTGGTTGATCCACGTTATCCCGATGTACGCGAATACCTCATTGGAACTTACGAAAAGGCTTTACTAGATTGGAACTTGGACGGATTCAAGTTGGACTTTGTCGATGTCTTCAGTCAGCCAGACAATGATAACGCAGTGGAAGGCGACGGTCGCGATTATCTCTCCGTAGCGCAAGCAGTAGACGTACTATTAAGCGAGACAATGGATCGTTTAAGAGCGCTAAAGCCGGATATTATGATCGAGTTCCGGCAGAATTACATTAGCCCGCTCATGCGCAAGTACGGCAACTTATTCCGCGCGGCTGATTGTCCGAATGATGCCATACAGAACCGGATGAGAACAATTGATATTCGGCTGATCTGCGGAAATACGGCGGCCCATTCGGATATGATCATGTGGAATGTGGAAGAACCGACAGACAGTGCAGCGCTGCAGCTGATCAATGTTCTGTTCTCCGTCCCACAAATTTCTGTTCGTCTGGATACTTTGCCTGAATCGCACAAAGAAATGCTGAGCTTTTGGCTATCCTTCTGGAAAGAACATCGTGATGTACTGCTAAACGGCCATTTGGAACCGCATCACCCTGAGCTATTATATCCAATTGTCATTGCCAGGAATAAGGATACCTTAATTGCTGCCGTCTATCATGACACAATAGTGAAATTGGACGGAATCCTACCGGAGAAAATTGTGGTCGTGAATGGAACCCGCACCAATCGAGTCGTCATCGAAGCATTAAAAGATCTAGGCAAGAATTCCGTTCACATCAGGGATAGTTCAGGCAAAACGGTAGCTAAAATTAGCATGGAATTAAAGCAAGGTTTTCATGCAATCGACGTTCCGTCTGGTGGGTTAGCGGTGTTGCGTACTCAGAAGTAGCACAAATATGTCTGCTTACGGGTAGCATTGAGAGTAACCCTTTTACATTTATCCTTAATGCCCTATAAGCAGCTGACTAGCTACTAGCTTACCTTAGCGAAATAAATTCGTTATTAGTGTTATGTTTTTCCTTATTATTGCTTGGTTTAGGTGGTATTTAATAAATTAGCGAAAAAATGGCGCTAATAAAGAAAAGAGCTTCGTTATTAACGATAAAACTTCCATATACCCTCCCTAAAATACCAATAGCGACTATTATTGCGAAAAAGTAGTATGTAATAGAGAAATTTTTTCCTTATTCTTTCGAAACCTAAGCGGGATTAATGAACATTTATATCAAAGGTATTTCGTCGGAGAGATATATTTGCTTTCATTCATTTCAGCTTTACAATTTCCATTGCACGTTTCTAAGCATTCTTTCTAACGGACATCAGAGCCGTTGATAGGAAGAATTTGATGTGGTTTTTAAGTATTATGGACACCAGAGACCTTATTCCTGCTAAACAAGGGTATACCGAGGTGTTAAACCTTGAATAGCCGCGCTCATGTCCGTTAGATTCACACAAACCAGATTATTCTACAAATAGTGGATCCTATGTAAGGAAATGACGGCTCCTATTATTACGAATGATTTGGATGGCAAAACACCCTAATCGTTATCCACTGGGTAACAGTTTGTATAATTTCCCAACGCGCGAGAAAAAGAGGGTGTTTGAGCAAATTGCTCAACACCCTCTGTTTTACCCATGATAAACTAGTAACTCCAACTAACCGGGCCGAATGATTTATTAGCTGTAGTACCATCTGCTACATACGCCGTTCCGCTCCAATAAACAGGATTATTAACCGTTGCTACTGAAGTCGTCACGACGCTGGTCGTCGAATTGTACCATTGGTCTCCCCCGTTTGTTTCCGAGCTCACCAAGTAATAACTTGTGCTGGCGGATAATGTAACTGGAGATGCAAGCGTCACATAGTTAAAGCCTACTGGTAATCCCGTTGTATTCAAACTGACCGTTGCTACAACGGCTAATGTGGTTGCATTGACGATCTTGATTGTATGCGTTCCGGTATTGCCGGAAACCACCCAGCGACCTAATTGCTTCACAGTTACGGAAGATCCCGCAGTCGTAAATTTATTGCCGACTTCACCCGTATAGTCGTTGCGCAGCGTGTTCAATGTTTGACCGGTCACGAATGGAATTGGTGTTGGTACGGGAGTTGTTGAATATTTTAAGCTAACTGGCACGAACGATCGATTGGCTGTAGAACCATCTGCTACATACGTCGCTCCAACCGAATAGACTGGATAATTAGCCGCAGCTACTGAAGTCGTCACAATACTGGTCGTGGAATTGTACCATTGGTCTCCTCCGTTTGTTTCCGAGCTGACTAGATAATAGCTTGTGTTCGCAGGGAGTGTGACCCCAGAACCAAGTGCAACATAGTTAAATCCTACTGGCTTACCCGAAGTATTCAGGCTGACTGTGGCTACAACCGATAATGTGGAAGCATTGACGATCTTGATCGTATGCGTTCCAGTGTTGCCGGAAACCACCCAACGACCTAATTCCGTTACGGTCATAGCAGATCCAGCTGTTGTAAATTTCAACCCAACATCACCCGTATAATCATTCCGCAAAGTATTCAATGTTTGATTTGTCACCCACGTGCCCGGAGCTGGTGTTGGTGTCGCAGTTGGAGTGGGTGTCGGCGTTGGTGTCGCAGTTGGAGTAGGCGTAGGCGTTGGTGTCGGTGTCGGTGTTGGAGTTGAAGATCCACACTGCAAGACATTTCCTGCCGTATACGTATTTTGAGCTCCATCCGTATTATCCAAAAACGTCGTTACTGTATTACAATATTTATTATTCACTACGACTTGACCGTAATTGGCGCGAGTTAATGTGACACCCACATTTAAGGAACTTAAACTATTGTTCTCAATGATTGTATTAGTACCGTCACCCGTTACATTTAAGTTATCATAGGCACTGCTGTATTTGGCTGCTGATGCAAAGATTCCCGATAATGGCGGGGCCTCTGTACTCCCTTGGATTGGAACGGCTGAGGGCACTCCCGTAATCGTGTTGTCGCTAAACTCATTGGCATAGTCTTGAATCGCATAGTACACTCCTCCAATGCCATCAAAACGGCCGCCGCCATAACCGACACCAGCATGTTGGGATTTCGGCGATACCCCAGTAATGGTGTTGCGTTTTACCGAGACAAAGTAATTAGGGATAACCCAATGTTGCTCAAAATTATGAACCGACCATAGGTAAACGCCCTCGGAATTGATGCTCGTATTGTCGGCAACAACACCATCAATAACATTTCCGAATAAATAGAATCCTTTGGTGTTATTCGTTATCGTGTTTTGATAATAAGTGAGATTGTCATTCGGCAGTAACAACGAGAATTTGCTGGTACTGTCAGGGTTTATCGTCCAGGCTTTAGCGATATTGATCGTATTGCCTGAGATGGAAGAAGCCCTGCGCAATTGCCCTACTCCTGTCCCATCCACAATCATCACAGAAACGTAATTAAATTCGGCCACTGGCCATGCCAATGTCGTATGCGGTGTAACGGTGATCGATGTGTTGGTTGAACTATTGACAGTCCCGAAATTGAAATTGGCTCCCGGCACTTCTGAGCAGATGGCTTCCCCATCATTCCAATTATCGTTTCCACCGCCTTCATATGAACCCATGCCTGATACAGAATTTCCGGCTGCGTACACATTAGCTCGCAGCATAAATCCATGTTTTTCACGGTTTACAGCCGTATTGCCTATCAGTTGGTTATTCTCCACAAATGCATAATTAGCAAGGATAATATAGTCGCCTTGACTGTATTCAAAAACATTATTCTTAAAAGTTACATACTCGTTAATAAAATTAAAGCTTGCCGAATGAAAAACCTTGAAGTTATTATTGGAGACCATTATGCGTTCTTTGGCCGTCAAGACTAGCGACAAGCCCCTCTGACCGGGAGTTGTCGGTTCATACGATAAAGAATCATCTATTTTGACACTAGTAATGAATATTTCTTTAGTCGTTCTTTGGGTAGTATCATTAAACCCTCCGCCGCCTAGTCCAATAAAGATATCTGGTCTAGGGGTGAAGCCAGTAGGAACCTTAATGGTCAGTTTGGCGATCCCCAAGCGTCCATCCGAAGATCCGGTTCCTGTAGAACTAATAAAGACGTTGCCGCCGGTTCCATTGTATTCCAGGATCGTATTCGCCATACTTTGTCCCTGCAGGATGACTCCTTTTGGAAGGGCAATATTACCGAGTTTATAAGTTCCGTCCACAAAATAGACGACCCCGCCGCCAGCGGTTCCAGCTGCATTAATCGCGTTCTGAACTCCTGTCGTTACATTTACCCCCGTGTTTGGTGACACACCGTAGGATGAAACGTTATACACGCTTCCCCAATTAAAGTTTTTAGCCCAAGCTACACCAAGACCCAGTGGATCATAAGCTCCTGCGCCGCCGCTCGGTTGAGCTATAACATTTAATTTTTGATTGCTTTCATTAGATAATCGAATCCAATTGACCCGGTTATCATTGGTTATCTCCACAAAATAATTCCCGATCGGAGGAGTACTATCCACTGTAAATTCAGCTAAATAGGGATTTATTGTTGAAATAGGCAGCTCATATGTACCTCCGCTGCCATTATTTAAACGAACTCTAGTCGTATTCACCGCTCCAAATTCAGATGACTGAAAATTCCGCCCCACCAGCTTGATCTTCAAAGTGTTAAAAGCTTCATATTCTGAAATATAAAGTGGACGGGCTCCATTTAATTTAGTCGGTAAGCTCCAGCCAGAACTATTCTTAACCCAAACATTATAAACGCCGTTTGGCGCAGCAGCAGGAAATGTAGCAACGACATAATTGCCGTTTCTATCCCTTTGTACAATGCTTGGGTGCAGAGCGCCAACAGATGGAGTTGCAGGAGATGTGCCTGTTGTATCCAGCTCCATGGCTACATCTAGATTAACGTTGTCTGTCATGCCGCCACCATTGATACTGAATGCTTCACCTTGTTTTACCGCATCGGAAGCACGAAGTATTTTGGGAACACCTGACCATGCAGCATTCGCTTTAGTAATAGGTATAATACCTGCCAAGATTCCTGCTAAACATGCGAACACCAATAGTACAATTAGTTTCAATAAAACCACACGTTTTACGTTATTTGAGCCGTTGATATTTGGAACATTTTCTGTAATGAGCATTGATTATTCACTCCCACTATAAAGTATTGTTTTCGCCTGTTTTCTCGCTTATTCTTAGTTTTTCAACTTTGACACCTTGAGGAGAATGGAGGAAAATTGTTGTAGAACCATATATTTCTATAAGGGTCGTTGCGGGAACAGGGCTTGGACTCGTTTTCATCCAAACTGTGAATATTGTTTATGATCGCACAGTGGATCTCCACATTCACCCTTGGGGTTTACCCTCCCATATCACGCTGGGTCTATGCCCTTACATTCCTTCGTTCTACCTCTCAAGGGGTGGAGGCCGATTCTTGCTCCTTAACTGGGTCATGGCCCTTATGGAAAATTAACTTCGGCTTCTCCTGTGCTTCAATTGTCAAGTTGTAAACATGTTAATAAAGTGAGAATTCACACTTCTTATTATTGATTCATTTCTGTCCACATGTGAATAAGTGAACATCTCAATTTATGCAGCATCTTTTTGTAATTGCACTAAGCGAACAGGTCCTATTACATCATAGGCGTCATATTCTTTTTGCTTTGTTCCAAGTGTAAAGAGTACACGTACCAGTTTTCCACATAATGCGATAAGCGATTGCTTCTTTTTCAACGGATTCTGGCTTCGCGTTGTATAATGCTTGTGTAGTGCTTTAAACTCTGCGTTCTTCGCTACCATTGGCATGATACAACGGAAGAGTAATCCCCGAAGACGCGATCGTCCTCGTTTACTTATTCCCGTCTTGCCTTTTCTCTTGCCAGAACTGTTTTCTTTAAGATTCAAGCCAGCTAAACGAATAATCTGTTGTCCATGATCATACTTATTCAGGTCTCCTACCTCTGCTAGGAATCCTGCCACGCTTGTAATACCCACTCCTGGAATGCCCAGCATTTGCGCTGTTCCTGGGATCTCACCAAGAATTTTCAGAACTTCTTGCATGATCGTTTCTACTTGCTTAGAAAACAGGTTAAACTGCTCTAACAAAGCGGCTAGCTCTATCCGAGCGGCAACCGCCCCTTCGGTCAGCCCGATGGAAGATAGAGCAGTCTCATACAGTTTCTCAGCTCTCTTGATGCCCACACCCTGCTTAATTTCCGTCTTCCAATGAACAAGAACGCCTCTGGCGCCCAAAGAGACAATTTCTTGCGGAGTAGGAAATTGGTGCAAGGCCATGAGTGAAGCTTTACCCGTCCAATCCTTAAACACCTGTAGATATTCAGGAAAGAAACGGTCAATCCAGTTGTGTACACGTGCCTGAACCTGAGTTAGATTCACCACGACCTTTTCACGCAAATTCATTAAAATACGTAAATCTGCATAGGCTTCTGTGGGCAAATTCGGTTCCGTATACTTTCCATTGCGAACGAGATCTGCAATAACCTTTGCATCTTTGTAGTCACTCTTGGTTTGAGAGTTATCCTCTATTTCCTTTGTCTTATTGACATGATGCGGATTGACGAGCACAACCTTAATTCCCTCACCTTGCAGATAAGCCGCTAACGGAAACCAATAATGTCCGGTAGGTTCGACACCAAAAACAATTTCACTTTTGGCATGATCCTGTTGTAGACCCTTCATCCATCCAGCTAGTTTCGTTAAGCCTTCTCGATCATTGTAAAACTCACAGTCCTTACCTAGCTCAATACCACGATAATCTACAGCACGTGCCACGTGAATTTTCTTAGCAATGTCTGCACCTACAACCAACGTATTTTCAGAAATTCGTGTAATCCGTTGATTCTGCTTCTGTTTCATCTTATACTTCATTTGTGCGCCTCTTTTCGTATAGGTTTTTGTTCTGGCTGGAACAATTCCTAGTATACAAGAGGTGCATTTTTCATTCAAAGCTCAAATTACTTCATTACAGGAATAGCTCCTTAATTACACGTATTTTTGAAACTGGATTCTTGATCTTACTCAAAGTCCTTTTCCCATAATAATTTATTTCCTCATTTTCCCCCCTTATTGTTCACATTCTTGGTTAGCCCAAAATGAAAGCGCTTGATTTTTGGCTTGTGCTAAGGTTACTTATAACTTTCACCCAAAACAAGCCTCTATTTTGACAAAAATACTCCAATCTGGATCAGTTCATGCAAAAATTCGTGAAATATAAATCGTTTTTACAAAATCTCAAGTTTTAAAAGATGAAAAAACAAAAAAAGCCCAAGTCTACCTTAGGACTAGAATAAGTCGTATTATGCAACAGTCTAATAAACTTAAACAAAACCATACTCCTAGGAGTTGGTTTTGTTTATATTCACTGAGTATAGTTAAGAAAGCTTGATCAGATTAAGCGTCGGAAGAGGACCTCCGGGAAATTGCTGTAAGATTCCTCCAGTCGCAAGCTCACCAAGATCAATGGTTGCGAAGCCCATTTTATCATTCATCCGACTAACTTCAGACTTGGCTCCAGCATCATTTCCAGAAATAAAGATAACTCGGCGTCCACCAGCAGTTTGCGGATCTCCACCTACAACACTTGGGCTTAATGTATTAAATGCTTTTACTAAGCGTGCACCCGGAACAAGATCGGAAACGACTTCGCTTGAGGTTCTTCCCACGAGATTGGCTACTTTGAAGTCGGGGGGTCCAAGTGGATTCGTTGTATCGATAACAATTCGTCCATTCCATGCCGGAACATCTGCAAGTGCCGTTTTAAGATGCTTCCAAGGGACAGCAATCACAACAATATCGGCCGCTGCAGCTTCTTGAACGGTCGAAGCTTTGGTATTGCCGCCAAGTGCTTTGACAAGTGAAGTAAGCGATTCTGCTCCACGAATATTACTTAGCAGCACTTCATAACCTGCTTTTACGGCATGCTTTGCAATCACTTGGGCAATTGCCCCTGCTCCGATAAATCCAATAGACATTTAAATTCTCCTCTACACAATTCACTTTATTTTTAACAAAAACCCTTATTAGATCACAACGCCGCCGTCAACATTAATTGTTGCACCTGTTACAAAGCTTGCTTCAGGAGAAGCAAGGTAAGCAACCATACTGGCGATCTCATAGTCTTTTCCATTACGACCAAGCTAAAGCAAGCGGTGACTTGCCTGTCCACTCTAATCCAGCTGCGCTCGCACGCTTTATCCTAACCATTGCCGAAGGAATGTCCATTCAAGCAGCAGATGGTGTAAGCCGCGCTGAATTACAGGAAGTCATTGAGGTAACTCTTCAATCCTGGCCTTCTTGAAAGTTCTCATACGAATCACCGCCTCTATTACAAGCAGGTTAGGAACCCAGCAAAACCATGCTACAGCCCGATATCCTGATTCGAAATCTCCAAAAAGCAGGCCAAGCGGCGCTAACCAGATTCTAAGAGTTACAGCCGCAAAAGTAAGTGCATAGCTGCGCAGCATCCATGCTTTATGAGCCTTTACGTCTTTACCGATAATTTTACGCAGAGCAACCCATGTGGTTGTTACCCACATTACATCTAAGGATATGAAACCAAGGCTAGCAATCCAACCCCCAGTGGCAAAAATGGATAAATATACACTTACGATCCCGCTTAATGTAATGGAGATTATATAAATATAACCAAGTATTCTGTGCTGGCGTCCTCTAATCTTCGTTTGCTTCTGATAAATTTGAAAAGGTCCGATAATTAAAGCCAACATGGCCGTTACAATATGTACATATAGTACATACACCCAAGGTGTAAGATGAAAATCCGGTTTTGTCAGTTTGAAAGCGACCAGTCCAGCATCTTTTGCATGAAAGACCCCATATTGTACAATTGCATACCCCGCAATTGAAAATGCTAATATAAAAATAAGTGCTCTAATGATCTTTACTCCCATTGAAATCACAACTCCTCCGTTAGTTTTAATTTAGTTAATCGCCGCCAATTAATTGATCACTGTTCAATTAATGGACAAAAAAATTATGCAAGACCACGCAGCAATAATTGAGTGTGCACATCAGCCAATTTGGCAATATCGTCAAATGATTGATTACTATGAATATAAAAGCTGACAAATCCATGAAGAGACAAAAATAAGACCCAAATGAGCTCAATATCTTCTGCCCTATCTACATTAATCACTTGCAACGATTCCCTCACAGCGCTGAAAAATTTCTCATAGCTGTCCGCTTTTGCTTGCGTCGTGTAACAGTCAAGTCCTGGTTCTTGAATTAAAAACATCAGCTCAAATGATCGTTTGTTCTCAAGGCCGAATCGGATAAAATACAAAAAAATCAACCCAAGGCGATCTCTTCCAGGATTTGGTGATGTGCTTATAGCTACTTTGAGCAATCCATCCAACTCGTGAAAATCTGCGGTAGTCATCGCACTGAATAGATCTGCCTTTTCCCGAAAATGATAATAAAGTGAGCCTGGCGAATATCCGAGCTCCTTCGCGATACCGCGCATAGATACATCACGATAACCATGCTGCACAAACTGCGCTCTTGCAACTTCAAGTATTCTTTCTCTGCTTAACTCATGGTCGACAGCTTTCCTAGGCGACATTTAAACCCTCCTTTTAATTGAACTGTGTTTAATAAATAATATCATACAAGGTTTATTCTCGTCAACGATAGGTCGAATAAACGAATAAAAAGTAAAATAAACTCTAATGTCACAAATTGCCTTCATATATCGTTTAATTAATAGCACATACTATAATTAATTAGAACGAGTAAAAAAGGATAAGGATGGAAGTGGAATAATGCAAGAGTTATATAAGCAGTATAAAAGACTTCTCTTTAAACTCGCCTATCAGCTGACTGGATCGGTATCCGATGCGGAGGATGTTGTGCAGGATGTTTTTCTAAAGGTGTATGACGTTCCACCGGAACGTTTGGCTGAACCGAAGGCTTATCTGTGCAAAATGGTCACAAATCGCTGTCATGACTTGCATAAATCGGCACGCAATAGAAGGGAACAATATTACGGTGAATGGCTTCCAGAGCCTCTTCTCGGTTCCTTTGATGATTCCATGGATTCTGTCGTCCGCGGCGATACCTTGTCTTATGCAATGCTCGTGTTATTGGAGAGGCTGTCTCCAACGGAACGGATGGTCTTCGTCCTACGTGAGGCACTCGGCTTTGAGTATCATGAAATAGCAGAGCTTATCGAAAAAAGCGATGCGAACTGCCGCAAGCTGTTCAGTCGTGCCAGAGCAAAGATGGGGATTACACCCGATGAGCTCATTTCTCCTGAGTCAGCAAACCATGAGTGGGTTCACGGCTTCCTGATAGCTCTTGAACAAGGTAATCTGAATCAAATTGTATCTATGCTTGATCAGGATGTCGTATCGGTTTCCGATGGGGGAGGAAAAGCGGTTGCAGCCGTCGATCCAATCGAAACAAAAGATCTTGTTGCACAGTTTCTTCTCGGTCTTGTACTTAAGCTATCTGCCGTTGAAGGCGATACGGTTATTGAAATTGGCGAAATTAATGGACAACCCGGGCTTATCCTTCGCTCAAGCAAAGGGATTCATACGGTGGGGATGCTTCATGTCGAGGGAAATTTAGTTCGAAACATTTATTTTATTCGGAATCCAGATAAGTTGAAACATGTTGGAAGATGAAAATAAAACACGAGATCTCCTTCTATCAGATTTAAAGAACAAATATCGCCCGAGGGATATCCCTCGGGCGATATTTGTTTACCCTGCCGATTCAAGTCAGCTAATCACTAAACCTCCATCAACCGCGATGATTTGTCCCGTGATCCAACTCGCTTCTGAATCGGCTAAATTTACAATCCAGCGTGCTACATCGTCTGGCTCACCACGGCGACCGAGTGGTATTGCCTCACGCTCCTGTTCCTTAACCGCAGTGATTTGTTCTTCGGAAAGTCCCATACGGTCACGTAGAAATGCCGTCTCAACCGGTCCAGACGCAATTGCATTCACGCGAATGCCTTTTGGAGCGAGCTCAAGTGCCCAGCAGCGCGTTAAATGCTCAACAGCTGCCTTACTCGCTGCATATAACGACAGACCTGCTGCCGCCTTACTGCCGTAAGTGCTGGACATATTGATGATTGTCCCTTTAGTCTCTTCGAGGTGCGGGATCGCTGCAGCAGCAAGCAAGGTCGGCCCTGCTACATTAACGGCGAAAATATCAAATATCGATTTCGCGTTTATATCGGCGAGCGGCTGAATCACGCCGCCACCGGCATTGTTGACCAGGATATCGAGACGTCCCCAAAGCTCGAGCGCCGCCTTAACCGTCAGAGCCGCTGCTTCCGGATCACTGGCATCTGCCTCAAAGCCCCTGATGTTCGGGTTGCTTGCTGCAGCCTCCTCCAATGCGCCTTTTCGTCGTCCTGTTATGAGCACTTTTACTCCCTTTGCCGCAAGTAACTGAGCCGTTGCAAGTCCGATTCCGGCACCGCCGCCTGTAATGATTGCAACCTTATCTTTGAACATATTCATATCGTCTCCTTATATTCTATGATTGTTGTTTCATACCCATATGTGTTATGCCCTCATTTCCATATGCAGAAACAATTTAAACCATACTGTTTACTAATTAATAATTAATCAATTAACTATCAAGGGAGATCCGTCCATTTAACAGAACGGTTAGCCTTTCATCTAAAACAACTTTTTCAGTAATCCCTTTAACTGCTCCAGTTCTTGCAGGTTAAGCTTACTACCTACATTTTGGGTGATTGTCTGTTCATAGACAGGCCATACCTTCGAGATGACATCATGACCATCAGGTGTTAAACGAACAAAGATTCTTCTCCTGTTGGTGGTGTCCATTTCCCTTTTGATCCTGCCTGCTTGCTCCAGAGCACTTAATAAATTACTTATATTCGCTCTTGTTACAGCAAGATCATCGCTTAACTCCGAAGGGAGCATTGCTCTTCCGCTAAGCCTGAGGGCTACGAGTAAGCACCATCTTCCAAGTGTTAAATCGAACTTTCCAAGTTGTTCCTCTAACTGTACTACCAAATGGTGATTGGTTTTATAGAGTGTTAGAAAAACATCGACCGTGAGATCAGGTTGTTCAAATGGATCCCATTTCTCGATACAATAACCTCCCTTAAAACAATTAACTAATTAACTATTAATAATTTAATAATATAGATTCTCTTAACTCTTGTCAAGTAAGCTCGAAGCTTTCCTGCGTTGCCGTATACTGCCTATCATCCATAAAATCAAGGGAATAACAATATAAATGATTGGGTAAAAGAAGCCTGTTAAAAGCAAGTCTTTAAGTGTATACGAAATCCGTATATTGTGCGTGCTATAGATCACATACGCCAGCAAGACCAAAGTTATAAGGCAAGCGGTAAGCTTCCATTTCTTGAAACCGACCCATTCGGATAATCCGTAGCTAAGGATAAACAAACATACCGATAATTTAATAAAGGCGCCGAGCAGCCAAAAGGGGATAAAAAGGGCATCAATATTCTGAACGAAATTGAGGATGGATACGAACTTCGTAAGTGAGTATACAGGAGCTACCAATTGAGCAGTGATGCTTGGTCCCGTTACGGATAGAAGAACCAGAGTGGTTAAAACTCCCCAAAACATAGCAACCGCTGTTCCCCATAGGATCGCTCGCGAAATAGTTCGCTTGTTCTCAGCAAAAAAGAACAGCATAAAAATGATCGAAGGATCTACCATATAATTAAACGAATTTAATGTGCCTTTTAGGATGTGAAACCAGCCTGAATCCGCATAAATGGGCAATATTCTCTTCATATCCATGTCCTGTGGAGTTAGAAATAGCTGCGCGTATAAAATGAAGACGAAAAAAGGTCCAATTACCTCCGCGCAGCGGCTAATTGCCGTAATCCCCCCTCTATACACCACATAAGTAACGAGAAACAACATACACAATAGGATGATAATCATTGGCGTGTTATGGAGCAGTACTAAATTTTGAAAATCTGCCAAGCCTTTTGCAGTCGTGGCCATCTGCAAAAACCAAGCCAAGAAATAAAAGATGACAATTATTTTGCCAAACACGGTACCTAAAAGGTCTTTCAGGAAATTAACTATCGTTTTGTCCTTATTCTGCATGCATACCCGGAGCATAATCCAAGTAATGGCCATCATGATCATGCCCCCAAGCAAAATGGAAATCCAACAGTCCTGAAGTGATTCCTCCGCAGCTAATTTAATGGGAAGGTAGGATATCATGATCATAGAGGAGATGCTAACCAACCAGAACATTTGATAGCCACTTATTTTCATACTTCGTTGCCACTTCTTTCCTTAATTCATTTTAAGCGCTCACCGCTTGTTCCGATTGACCTTAGTAGAATATTCGCCTTAATGCTAACATCGGTTTTCTTGAATTTTTCATCCCAATCATCTTTTTGTAACTTCCACCAGTAAGGATACTTACGATGAAGGTGCTCACCAATTCCAAATACATCAGGTCCCCAATGCTGAACTTTATCCATCGTAAGCTGCAATTCTTTCTGCATTTGCTCATTTAAATACTTCTGGACGTTAATCATATTATCTACATCAGACATGTCTAGTGAGGTCGTGTTTTCAAGCAGATACGCTTGCGCTTTAACGGATAATACAATATGTGTGGGATCCTTGCCGCGAACAGATTGAACCCGGCGTTGAAGATGAGTAAATCTAAATGATAAAGTGCCATTTCCGTCCTTCCATGGAATCGTTACCCCTTGAAGGGTTCCTTTCCCCGACATCCAGGCTGCTCTTGTACCTTCGACATTATCTAGAAATCCTCTAACTTTAAGCTTTTTGTTTAAGACGGCGAAACCGGAGAACACCGCGATCGGCAACATTTCTTTATTGTTCGGCTTGGAATTCCCGATTTGTAGAACCGGTATAAGAGGTCTGATCCCTTCAGAGAGATATTCGATTGCGAGTTGCCTCGAAGAGAAGCTTCTCATTCCGTTGAGCTGCAGCTCTTTTCCAGCAGCTATGCTTGAGAGATGTTCCAAGGGATGCTTGAGCATAAGGAATTCCTTGGCGCTTCCCCCTTTAATCAGAATGGAGATATCCCTTAAATTGTTTGCAGGATCTCTATTCAGTTTATCGAATAACTTGCTTACGTCGTTCTTCTTGAAATATTCTTCACTTATCGCTATAAGAATGCGATGGTTCAGCATCAATCTGCGGGACATTTTCCTCTGGATGTTCTGACTGGCTTGAAATATATCCTTGCCTTTGGCCGATATGACGACAAAACTCTCCGATTCACTGGAGCCTCCCCCCTTGGCAGGGCTATTCAGTTTTGAAGGGATAACGATCTGATGGCTAACTTCAATCTCTCCGTCACCCGCGTCATCAATCGCCGAACCGATGACGAAAGCCAATTGATTGGGTTCGACAAAATCAGTACAGCCGAAAGAGGACATAATAACGATTAGAGAGACGGATGTTATAAATATGAATCGAATCATCTCTGACGCCCTTTTCTATTCTGGCCGTTCTTAATCCAGAAGGGATAGCGAATAATAATATCTTTAATCCGTTTGCCGTCGAATGGGGCTATAGGGCTCAAGTATGGCGTTCCGAAGGATTCAAGCGTTACCAAATGGATCAACAAGAAGATAATCCCGAACGCAAAACCGACGAAGCCGAGCCATCCGGAAATAAACAGCAGGAGGTACCGGATTAAGCGAAAGGGAAGAGCGGCGCTATATCTCGGAATCGTGTAGGCTGCAACACCTGTTAAGGAGATGACGATGATGATCGGCGTGGAAATGATGCCTGCTTCAACAGCGGCTTGCCCAATGACTAGCGCTCCAATAATACTAATGACAGGGCCCAGTCGATTGGGAAGATGAACCCCAGCTTCTTGCAATCCGTCAAAGATGATCATCATAAGCAAAACCTCAACCACAGACGGAAATGGTGAATTTTCCCTCGCGGTTGCGATCCCGATCATGAGATAGGTTGGCATCATTTCTTGATGGAACGTCGAAAGTGCGACGTAGATAGCGGGAAGAGAAAATGAAATGAATACCATGATGTATCGAATCATCCGCGTTAGAATGACAAATACGAACCTCTCGAAATAGTCGTCCGCCGATTGAAGCCCAGACCAAAAGGTAATGGGAAGTATTAGGGCAAAAGGAGTCCCGTTAGTGATAAGTGCTACCTTTCCCTCTAATAAACATGCGGTGACGATATCTGGGCGCTCGGTATTCTGGATTTGTGAGAAGATAGAGAAGGAACTATTCTCTAACCATTCTTCGATATAGGCAGAATCGATTATGCCGTCAATCTCGATATTAGCGAGCTTTCCTCTTACTTCAGCTAATACATTCTCATCCGCAATTCCTTGCATGTACGTAAGCACAACTTCGGTTTGCGTGTATTTTCCTATGATGCAAGATTCCATTTTTAGGTGCGGGTGAATAATCCTTCGTCTAATTAACGAAGTGTTTGTACGGATATTTTCAACAAAACCTTCCTTCGAGCCACGTAAAGTCGATTCCTTCTGCGGCTCTTGGATGCCTCTTGTCTCGTAGCCTTGGACGAGTGCAATAAGCGCTAACGCTTCTCCATCCACTATTATTCCCAAGCAGCCTTGAAGGATATGATTAACTAGCTCCTCCAGGGATTCGTCTGTTTTTACATCCGTTAAGGGAAGCCACTCGCGTCTGAACATCTCGGAGAGCGAATGTATTCGATCTATTCCTTGCGGCAAACCGCTGAAAATAAGCGGCTTCAGAATGTTATCCTCTACGCTATGTAATCTAATCATTCCATCTAGATAAATGAGTAAAAGTATGGATTCATCCTTTAACTTGAAAGTGCGAATTACAACGTCCGAGCAATTAATGAATTGTTCTCTGAGATAGGCTTCATTAACCTCAATACTTTTGCTTATGCAACTCATCGATAATCACCCCTGTGGCTATATCACACTTGGGTATTATGTCCAATGCAGGGTACGTATAGCCTATACAGATTTTGGATAAGTTCGGCTCATCCCGCAAACTAACAAAGAACCCTTCGCAGGGTTCTTTGTGGCGATGCTTTATGTGTTGATTCTAGGTTGCGTAATTACCCCTGATGTGTGGACCGGCTAAGCCAATCTTCGAAACGCGTCGAAGCGATGCGCGGGTTATCTCCCGGGACAAGCGATTGATTGTTCACAGGTATGTTGCCGAAGTAAAAGGCATTGTCGTCTGCGATAACCTCACGCGGGTCTTTTTGTAGAGTTAAATATCGACGAACGAACTCGTCAAGAGCTAGTCGGTCTGGACCAGCTAGCTCGACAGTACCATTCACTGGTGCCCCGAGGGTGAAGTCGACCAATGCTTCAGAAACGTCAGCAGAAGCGATGGGCTGCACGTGGGCAGATGGCAAACGAACTGTTTGCCCATCTGTCGCTACATAGGCGATACTATTGATGAATTCGAAGAATTGAGTTGCACGTACAATTGTATAAGGAATCTTAGAAGCCTTGATCAGGACTTCTTGAGCCAACTTCGCTCGGAAATAACCACTTTCGAGCATGCGTTCTGTGCCAACAACCGATAGCGCGACGTGATGCTTCACTCCAGCGGCCGCTTCAGCGGCAAGCAGGTTTTGACTTGATTTTTCAAAGAACTCCAATACTGCTTTATCCTCAAATGAAGGAGAGTTTGCCACGTCTACGACAACTTCAGCGCCCTTAAGCGCTTCAGCCAGTCCTTCACCAGTAACGGCGTTTACGCCCTTAGAAGGTGATGCTGCCACTACGTCATGGCCAGCCTGACGAAGGTTGTCCACAAGTTTTGTTCCAATAAGTCCAGTGCCGCCAATAACTACAATTTTCATATTAATCCTCCTAGTTTTTTAAAATTGTTTAGATCAGACCTGCTTTATTCAAACCAAACGCCGCGTCAGCCGAACCTGGTACAGTCTTGAAGGCAATGTTTATGCGGTTCCAAGCATTGATCGTCATGATCGAGAAGGTCAGGTCGGAAATTTCTTGTTCAGACAATTGTTCGCGAACACGGTTATAAATTTCGTCAGGAACGCCTTGCTCAGGCAGTTTAGTCAAGATCTCAGTCCAAGCCAACGCTGCCCGTTCGCGTGGAATAAACAGAGTTGATTCCCGCCAAATCGAGATGTGGTAGAGACGAAGCTCGCTCTCGCCATGGATCTTAGCCTCTTTGACGTGCATATCCAGGCAGAATCCGCACCCATTGATTTGCGAAGCCCGAATGTGAACTAGATCGCGGATATTCTGTTCAATTGAACTCTCCTGCTCGACGCTGCTTAAATCCATTAATTTTTGAAAAATTCCGGTGATTGCTGCATGTAATTTATACGTTGTGTCATAATTGTGTACCTCTCATTTCTGTATTTTGTCTCCATCTGTTATTCGCACTTCGGACATATAACGACACAGCGATTCATTTTGTGACAACTGAGCTTTCAAAAAGAAAAGTCGCTCAATTGAGCGACCCGTTTAACGCGAACTAGTTACTCATATTTGATTTTTGGGGATACCGTTTAAACTTGGTACATAATCAGAGTCCTTTTCGCTGGTTAGCGTTGGTTCTTCTTCAATAAAAGTAGCGTTGTTCTTTTTATCCGCTTTGTTATCTTCGCGGTCATACTTGGGATCTGCGTCATTTTTGGGCATAGAATTCACCTCCACACTTCATAGTTAGTATGAGATGGAGGTTTGTATTTTATTCCATATAAGAAATTTTCGTGTAGTTGGCTGATATTATCTAGGTATCATCCCCGTTGATATCGCTATGCGATTCCAACAATTAATCGCATTAATCGCCATAATTAAATTAACAAACTGGCCCTCATCGAAATGTTTGCGGACTTGCTCATACAATTCTTGCGGCACGCCAGCATCCGAAATTTTGGTCACAGCCTCCGTTAATGCTATTGCTGCACGCTCTGCATCGGTATAGAACGGAGCTTCACGCCATGCGCTAAGCATATACAATCGCTGCTCTGTCTCCCCTATCGCACGTGCATCTTTCGTATGCATATCAAGGCAATAGGCGCAGCCATTAATTTGCGATGCGCGAATTTTAATCAACTCCCATAGTTTGTGGTCAATATCGCTCTTCTTCACATAACCTTCCAATTTTAAAAGTGTTTGTAAAGCTTCGGGTTGAACCTTCGTATAATCCAGTCTGATTTCCATGTATAATTACACCCCTTATTTTTTTGTGGCCATTTAACAAAGTATCCCCTGTTGAACTTTGCATGATTCGGAGAATCCGCAAATAAATGATTAAGAATTTACCATTGCGCCGACAATTTCGGATTGACTCTTCTTGCGCTTCATAAGCTCAGGCAGGGCAATGCCTAACATCGTGATCCCCACACCAAGCCATTGCAGCCAGTTGACGGACTCATTCAATACGACGTATGACATAATGACGGCCGCCGGCAGTTCAGCTGCACTCAAAATTGTAGCTAGTCCGCCGCCAATACGCGGTACACCAATGGCATAGAACAACGGCGGAATGACGGCACCAAAGAGAGCTAGCAGCAACGCCCAAGGCAAAAGCGCTTCGTGTAAAGATCCATTTATAAGAAAATGCGGTGGAAACACCAGCATGACGATAATAAAAGAGCCAGACAGCATAATCGCACTTCGTGTGATCGGAGCGACTTGTTTAGCTGTTTTACCGGTAAACCAAATGAAGAGCGCATAAGTAACAGCAGCCAATAAGCCAAGAGTAATACCTATCCAGGAAACTGCTTCCTTGTCCCCGCCTAAATAGCCACTTGCCATAATAATCCCAACAAACAAGATGATGAGTGATAAAATCTTATCTTTACCAGGACGTTTGCGTTCAACTACTGCTTCCAACAAGATGCCCATCCACGTAAATTGAAACAATAAGATAATCGCAAATGAAGCCGAGATATACTGGAGAGCTGTATAAAAAAGCATTCCTGTTATTCCTGTTGTTGTTCCTACAGACATGAGCGAGAGCGCTTGACGCCTTGTTACTTTAAATGTAAGCGTCACTGCGCGTTGCTTGGCGGACTTCGCAGTCACGAATACTAATATCCACAGCATAATCACACCGAACAGCTGTTGGCTGCCGACGACCTCGCCGACATTGAAACCAGACTCATAAGCCTTCTTTACAAAAGTAGATAATAAACCAAAGCTGCATGCCCCACCTAAAACAAATAAAATGTATTTCATGATGCCTCTTCTTATTAGAATTTAATTTACTAACTTTAGAAGCTTTTGGCTAGTTCGAGTGCTTGTTGGATGGC
The DNA here is from genome assembly GCF_009728935.1 of Paenibacillus psychroresistens. GTDB lineage: Bacteria > Bacillota > Bacilli > Paenibacillales > NBRC-103111 > Paenibacillus_AC > Paenibacillus_AC psychroresistens. The sequence goes on from NZ_CP034235.1 coordinate 5,113,581, forward strand.
TTTTTCTTTAATAACAGGTGCTTGATCTGGTGCAGCTCCCGTGCCCTCAATATAAATAACCTCAATTGAAGGGATACCTATGAATTTCGATACAGCTGTCAAGTATCGGTGACTAAATTCGAAGCCTGCCGCTGGTCCTTCAGAGAGCACGCTGCCGGAAGCCTGGATATGCAGCAATTTTTTGTCAGTAGCTAAGCCAATAATACCTTCTGGAGTATATTTAACTGTTTTTCCGGCTATGCATATGGCATCAATGTAAGCTTTCAATACGGGTGGAAATAAGAAATTCCAAACTGGATTGACGATGACTATTTTATTTGCAGCCACAAATTGATCAACCAATTCACTCAAACGTGCCACCTTGACCTGAGTACCCGAGCTCAATTGCTCAAAAGAACTGCCGCTTTTTAATTGCCCCCACCCACTCAACACTTCAGCGTCAAGTTGTGGAATATCCAATTTATATAGATCTAGATGAATAACTTCATCGTTAGGGTTTGCTTCACGGTAGGCTTGGATAAACTCGTAGCCTACAGATAAACTATGGGACGCACTCTTCTCAAGTGGATGTGCGGTTACGTATAAAACGGTTGACATGATAGCTCTCCCTTGAGTTGAATTTTACTATTTTCAGTAAGCTTCTCTTTACTCCTTTTCAGGAAACATCCCCGTGGAGATAGCGATTCGATTCCATGCATTAATCGTATTGATCGCCATAATGATTGCCACATATTCTTCTTCATCCACATGAGCCCGAACTCTTTCATACAAATCCTGCGGTACGCCTTGCTCGGAAATACGTGTTACAGCTTCCGTAAGCTCAAGTACTGCTCTTTCTTTGTCTGAATAAAAAGGAGCTTCGCGCCACGCACTTAGTAAATAAATCCGCTGCTCGGTCTCGCCCATTTTCCGCGAATCCCGTGTATGCATGTCCAGACAATAAGCACACCCGTTAATTTGTGATGATCTGATTTTAATGAGTTCATATAGGTTAGCATCCAACCCACTTGTCTTGATAAACCCTTCCAGCTTCATCATTACTTGCAAAGCACCTGGACTTGCACTTACATGATTTAATCTAACCTTCATAGTAATCTCCTCCGTGAACATTTTTTTTATTTTGCCTTATGAAGCATAACGTCGACAATGTGTATCGACGATCTAACTTGTCTATAATATAACTCTTTAATTTACGGCTGTCAACCAAAAAACATGGGTCATTTAGCTGAAAATGCCAAATACCCATATTTGACAAGGATTTTAAATCCACCTAAGATGATTAATAACAATCTTTATATCTGGAAAGCGGGTGTTTTGTATGCAGTATAGTATTGGCGTTGAATATGGACTGCATTGCTTGGTATATTTAATTGATATTCCTCCTGATGCTACTATTGGAATTAAAGAGCTTTCCGCTTTTCAAGGTGTTTCGGAGACCTATCTTTCGAAGATTTTTAGTAAATTAACAAAAGCTGGTATCGTAAGCTCTGTCCCTGGTGCAAAAGGAGGCTATAAATTAGCCAAGTCTCCTGCAGAAATTTCATTTTGGGATGTAGTTGAAGCTGTTGAAGGCTCTACCCCCATTTTTCAATGTAAAAACATCAAAGATAATAGCTATCTCTGCCGTGATGAAGACTATGCAGCTTGCTCTAGAGCTTCTTCCTGTGAGATTAACATAGTTATGCTTGAAGCCGAAGACAGTATGCGCAATGTTCTGCGTAACAAGACACTTACTTGGTTGAATGAAAAGCTTGATCGCGTTTTAACCCCTGAATCACGCAAAGAAACTCGTGAATATTTTGCTGATAGCAACAATGCTTAGACAAAGATTATTTATATTTTAGGAGGAGGAAATATGAGTTATAAAATACTTCTATTTGATTTAGATGATACATTGTTAGATTTCGGCGCTAATGAAACGGATTCGTTAAACAAATTGTTTCAGCAACAAGGACATACTTTTTCGGATGAGTTATTTGGAATATATAATTCCGTCAACAAACAGCTATGGAGTGAATATGAAAATGGAAATATTGGATTAGATGATGTGCTAAACTCAAGATTCTCAGATACTATGTTAAGACTGGGGAAAGTTGTGGATGGCATTGAGTGGGAAAATCTGTATAGAGAACTTTTGGGCAATGGGAGTCAGCATATGGAAGGAGCTTTAGAAGTGTGTCAGAGCTTATCTGTATCCCATAGACTGTTTGTTATCACTAATGGTATAACCCAAACTCAGATAAAACGAATGAAGCTGTCAGGCTTAAATGAATTTTTTGAAGACATTTTTGATTCTCAAAGCATTGGATTTCAAAAGCCTTCAAAAGAATTTTTCAATTACGTGATGAGTCATATTAAAGATTTTGATAAAAAGGAAGCACTTATTATCGGGGATTCATTAAATACGGATATAAAAGGTGGCCTTCTATCAGGAATCGATACCTGCTGGATTAACAGAGAGTTACAAAAAAGCTCTGCAGAAATCCAAAGCACATACACGATCAAAAGTTTAGTAGAATTATATGACATCTGCACCCCTATACAATGAGCATAACGGTGATTAAGTTAATTCGTATTTTTTTCATTTAAATAGAATCCCTCATTCGCTTTTGATTCTTGCTGATAGGCTGCCTCTTTTGAAAAAACGGATAATACTTATCCATAAAACCAGCAAGGGGATATACCCATACAGGAAGATCAATCCTGCCATGGACATCAGAGAGTCCAGCCTGTCGATAGTCGTTGACCCTTTCAAACAAACGATGATTATAAATACAATAATGCTTGTTATCCATAACGCCGGTCTCGCTGTAAAGCCGACCGTTTTCCGCAGTATTCGCGTCCCCCCCCATAGTCCGATACAGATTGTAGGCAAAATAATGAGAAACCAGTTAAAAACATATATGTAATCAAACCTTTCAAAGAAAGGAAATCGAATGATTTTCGATAAGATTAGCGTAGGCCAAATCGTATGCTTCAACTCCTCAACGTTGAAGTAAGCAAAAATCACACAGGCAAAAAACATATATAAAAGTGTTGTGTGTGCTACCGCAATATGAGCCCATTTCTGAGATTTTTCATTATTCTTAATATATGGATAATAGAGCAGCAAAAATTCAACTCCCAGAAATAACGGTAAAGATCGCTGAGCAGATTCGGTATATTCGGCAATGTTATGATTTAAAAGAGGCAGAAAATTATTCCAATGGGCATATTTCAGTGGGAAATAAAGCGTGACCAGTAACAAGGAAGGGATAATCACGCACCAGAAGCAAATACCGGTTATGACTCTGAAGCCTCCGGAAACGATATAGATGGATGTCAACAGAATAATGAGCGTCATTTCCCAGGGAGGTGACAATTGAAAAATCCAGACATGTAAAACTTCTACGTAAGAACGAATTTGCGTCGAAATGAACATGAGTGTATACCCGTAGAACCCCAAAGTCAGGACATTTCCGAACCATTTTCCAAACAACTGTTGGTGCAGTGAAATGATATCCCCATGATTTGAATGTTTTAACACAAAAAAAATCATCCAAATAATCAAATGAATACTTAAACCTGTGATTAATATAGAAACCCATGCCTCCCCTTCGGCTCCGAGGATTATTTTGCTTGGAAAAGTTAGCATTGCGATTCCCGTTTGGGTTCCATGAAGGAGGAACCACAGATAGAATGAAGATACGGTCAGGTTTTCACCAAGTTGTTTATCCACGAATACCTCCAATGCCCTTTATTCCACTATACCGGATTTCATTAAATTAACGTTCACATGAACTTCAAATTTGATATTTGGATATTCGACTTCGTAAAATTCCTTCTCGTTCCAAACCTTGCTATGTGCTCTAACCAAATCTCCTACTCCCAGAGGGTCTACGTTGTTCTTTACAAATTTATTTAGAAGCGCTAAGAGCTTATTTCGCACTTGCTTTTCCAATTGCATAATCAAAAGACGATCATTTCCTGTTTTTCTTAAATTTGCCCATTTCGGATAATCCTTAATCATCCCATTCATTGTAATGTTGTAGATTACCTTAGGTGCCCGTGCGGATTTTGACAGCGCTTGGGATTTCTTTCCGCCTAGACTGTTGAATACAGCCGTCCCTTCGTTCTGCCCTAACATGATTGTAAATGGCACATTCCCTCGTAAAAGATGACCTTGAAGCATTTTATACATCGCTACTTCTTCCTGATTAATAATTAATTTCAAACGATCATCCTTAAAAATGGCTTGCCCTGTTATGACAATTTTCCCTTTTTGATTTAATTTTAAATAGGGAACCGACGGATCTCTCCCTTCTCCATAATAGTCAAACAATAAAGTGTGCAAATTGGATTCGGGGATTGCTCCTGATCGAATATTATGTTCTATCGTATAATTCGGCAGGTTTTCGCTTTTTAAATCCACTAAGCTTTCCAGCATAGATGAAGCTGCTCCATCAGAAATAGCAACAATCATGTAGTGGCTTATCAGGGGATCTTTGCAAATAGATTCAATAAAGAGAGTTATACCTTCTTCCGCTAACTGTTTATTAATAATAAGTAACTTCAGCTTGGAGATCGCAACGGGCTGTGAGGATTGATTGTTCATCTCATCCAGCAGCAGCGAGGGCTTCTTAGCATTGCCCTGCAGGAGAGCTGTTCTCCCTGCATGGTTAAAATCAGAATAAAGACCTGTTTCTTTGAACCCGGCGTCATTCTTGTCCAATCCCAGTATCGTAACAATATTAATATGATCTACGATCCTTTCGCTGCTGCAGCTCGTCAGAGCCAGAGCAATCATCAATACACAAGGAATCCAGCGTTTTCGCTTATCGCTGCTAGTCATTATTAATATCCTCCTTGTCTGGTTTGTAACGTTTTTGTGAAAGAGGTTTTAGAAACTTATTTCGATTTGCTGTGTAGAGGTAAGATAACCGAACTAAGCTATCTGCAAAATGACCGGTTCGAAAAGGGAATATAGGAACCATATAGGGAGTACCTAGCGATTTCAACCTCAATAAATGCCCTAAGAGCAAAAAGAAGCCAACAGCAATTCCAAAACCACCCCAAAAAGCCGCAAGTAGGATAAAAGGGAATCGCAGGAGACGGATGGTGTTCGCCATATTATAGATGGGAGTTGTGAAAGAGGAGAGTGCCGACAAGGCAACAATGATTAGTAAAATTGAGCTGGTGAACGCTGCTTGAACCGATGCTTGACCGATTACAATCCCACCTACGATTCCTAATGTTTGTCCAATTTTTGCAGGTAATCGAGCGCCTGCTTCCCGTAAAAGCTCAATCGTAATTTCCAAAATGATGACTTCGATTACAGGAGGAAACGGGACATGAATGCGCGAATTAATGAGTGGTTGAAGCAAACTCTCAGGTATGACTTCAAAATGATAGGTGAGTACCGCAACATAAATGGGAGACGCAAAGATAGAGAATAACACACTCATAATCCGGATAACACGAAAAAAAGATCCCAATATCCAGGGAAGATAATAATCCTCAGCGGAAATAAAAAAATCCAACAGAGTCGATGGTGCTGTAATAGCATAGGGTGAACCATCTGAGATAACAGCCACTTGCCCTGACAAGATGGAAAATATTACACGATCTACTCTTTCCGTAGTTAATAAAAGTGGGAAAGGCGTGTTAGAATGATCAGTAATAATCTGAGCCAGCTGCGAGCTGTCAAAAACCACATCGAAATCAATAGATTTAAGTCGCTGCTGCATCGTTTCGATATGCCGGGGATTAGTAGTTCCATCTAAATAGGCAATAACAACCTTCGTGTTGGATAAAGTGCCCAGCGTTATTTCTTCAAGGATTAATGCAGGAGTGTTAATTTGCTGTCGCAATAAATGAATATTGACCTCAATGTTCTCTACTAAGCCTATTTTTGGTCCAATCACGCTAAATTCATTCTCTGTGTCATTGTTCTTGCGATGGCCCAAAGCAGCATGATTAATATTAACCACGAGAAAATTCAGGTCATCATCCTCAAACTGAATGATGACATAACCCTTCATCAGCTTTTTTACAACTTCCCGGGTATCATCAATTACAGTCACATCATCAAAGGAAATGATCCCTTTTATATCACTCAATTGGTTCAACTGCTCGATATTTTCTTGTATCCCTGGAATGAGATACCGACTGATTTTCTCCGCGTCTACCAAGGATTGATAATAGCTAATTTGAATATGTTGGCCATGCTCAACTGGAGAAAATTGAAGAAAATCAACGGATTTAAGCGCCTGTTGAAAAATATTATTATTGAACATATCCCGAATTTCCTTCTATATTACTTGATTTTTTAACAGTATTATGTCCGGCATGGACAAATCTATGCGCCAAATTAATCAAAGAAGGCATTTGTTGCATAAAAATAGAGCCTAGCTTGGCTAGACTCTAGAATAGTTTATTGAATTGATTTAAGCTTTTTTCTTGAGGTAAAAATAAAAGATCACCCCGTTATGAGTATTAGCCGCCCCATACTCAACTCCATGAAGCTCGAGAATATTCTTCGCGATTGCCAGACCAAGCCCAGTACCTCCTGCGGAACGCTGACGGGAGGAATCACCCCGATAGAAACGGTCCCATACTTTATCCAGTTGCTCCTGCGGGATTCGGGCTCCCTTATTTTCCACACAGACGATCACTTGGTCCACTTCTTCAAGAGCGGTCACGATTATGTTCTGACCGCTAGTCGTATAACGAATTGCATTCGTAATAAAATTAGTAATGACTTGCTCGATGCGAAGCTGATTGGCAACGACCTGCACAGGTGCCAGCTGAATTTGCAAGACCAGCTTTTTTTCGCTGATCTCTTCAGTGAACTGTTCACAGATCGATTCGATTAAGCTGTCAATATAAAACTCATCCATCTTCATCCGATACGTGCCCGATTCGTACTTGGCCAGATCAAGCATATCGACGATCAGCAGGTTCATTTTATCGACTTCTTTATCCATTGCTGCGAAATAGTGATCCTTCTTATGGACAGCCACACCATCCTTCAGTATGGAAATGCAGCTCTTCATAACGCTAAGCGGGGTTTTCAGCTCATGCGAAACGTCGGAGATAAATTCCTTGCGGATGTTCTCCAGCTGCTTCTCCTTCTCAATATCATCCTGAAGCTTTTTGATATGAGAATGCAATGAATCCGAAAGGGAGATGACATTCCGCGAAAGGTCGCCAATCTCGTCCTTGGATTTAAACGGAATCGCAGCTGAGAAGTCCAGTCCGGCAAGCTTCTTCGTCATTTGGTTGACTCGCAGCAGCGGCCTTGCGATTGTGATCGAATAATAAAAGGAAGCAAGCAAAACAAGAACCATTACGAACACTACGATATAAACATAATAATTCTGAACCATTTGTACAGCTTCATCGACAGGCTGCAGCGAGGCCATCGCGAATAGATAAGAATTGGCACCGTTGGGATCGCGCATCGGTTGAATGAACAGCTTGTATTTGACGTTTGACTGCTCGTAATCCTGCACTTGAAGAAAACCGCTATTATTTTTCTTTTCGTTCAATAATAAATCCATCTGAAAAACGTTAATTCTGTCAAGAAGCAGAGGATTTGTTTGGACCAGACTCGATGCATCGTTTAAGGCTTGTAAGCGAACCTTGGTAATTTCACCATAGAAATATTCGTAAGGAAGATAAAGCGGCCTCTTATCGGTGATGTTTTTGTCTTGTTTTAGCTTGCGTATGGCCTCTCCTTCCATTTCATCATAATTCTTTTTCAAGAGTTCATTGTTGAATGTTTTGCCATCCTCATCCGGGGCTCCTGCAATGATTATTGCCGGAAATAATGCCGTCCCTTTGCGAATACCATAAATCCGAACAGATGTTTTCACGGTGAGGTAATTTTCGGCATCTGCTGCCTCTTCTGCCCCCACGGCATTGTACAGGGGCACTTTATAGGGCATAGTTGTATTAGTATTATCGTCCAAGACGTTAACTTCCAAGTAAAAGTCGTTCGCTTGCTTTAAGCTGCCATACTGATCCAGAACCGTCAGCAACGAGCTATGATCCCGATAGAAATCTTGCTCTAGCCTCTGAACTGTCTGAACGTCGCCATTGCCGGCTTCGTATTGTGCCTGATAGGTTTCGAGGCTGTCCTTAATCTCAGCCACTTTTTGCTTCACATAATAATCCTTGAAAAATACCGTTTGGCCGACATAAATAGACGCCAATATGAGCGAGCACAGCACCGTTGTCAGCAAAAACAGCTTCAATACGATCCGGCTTTTCATAGATTGGCCTCAAATTTATAACCGGTCCTAACAATGGTTGTGATTAGCTTCGCCTTGTCGCCTAATTTGAATCTAATATTGCGAATATGGGTATTGACTGTACGATCGTCGCCAACGTATTCGTACCCCCAAATTTTGCTGATAATTTGTTCCCGGGATACCACGATGCCTTGGTTATACATCAAGTAAGCAGGATCTCGAATTCCGTATGCGTTAAGCTTATTCTGCCTCCATCGCTTTCGACCGTTCGCGAGGGAAAATGAATGCGGATGCCATGCTGCATGATCGAATCGCCTGAATCAGACGTTTTGCTTTGGCGTGAACGGCTGTCGAGCAGCCGCTTCGCTCTGGCCAATAGGACAGGGGGGCTATATGGTTTCGTGACATAATCGTCAGCTCCCATTTCGAATCCAAGCAGCGTGTCGTCTTCATCCACACGGGCAGTTAGCATAATAATAGGAACATCGGAGGTCTTGCGAATGCGCCGGCAAACACTCCATCCGTCCAGCTTCGGCAGCATGATGTCAAGAATAATCAGATCCACCTTGTTGCTCTGAAACAGATTTATGGCTTGATCGCCGTCGTCCGCTTCGAGAACCTCGAACCCCTCGTTCAGAAAATAATCTTTGACAATTTCCCTTAGAATCGGCTCATCCTCAACAACTAGAATTGTCCTGACATCCATACTACAACCTCCACTTCATTTCATCACTTCTTCAATCATAGCAGATATCGGTTTAAAAAGAGAAGCTTGCCAAGCACGTTATTAAGGATGAAGCATTCTAATCTGGGTGCCGTCCTGCAGCGGCTCGCTGCTTTCCACAATGATTTGCTGATCGTCGAAAAAACTTTCGGCAACCGCGGTTTTCATAGCGTTGGCAGCCGTAATGGTGACGGATACCTTGGATGCATAGCTGACATTGCCTAGTGGCCCATGTTTATCGGCCACAACAAACACGTAAGCTCCATCCTTTTCAATATGGACCGCTTTGGTCGAAATGATAATCGTTTTGTCGTTCCCTGCGCCTATTAGATTGACCTGTACCCATTCGCCGCCTTGGAGCAACTCGTCATGAAGGTTAACAAGCAAACGGTTTGTCGTCTGCAACGGGTCTCCTTCCTGAACGTCATCACCGGACTTGGCGCTCTGATCAGGCGCGTCGGACTCTTCTATTTTAATAATCCTGCCTTGAATGGAACGGCTTTCCTTGTTGAAAATCGTCACTTCTAAAGGATCCCCTATAGCCAGCGTTGCGGCTATGTCGACCGGGACTTGCAGTTCGAATTGAAGCCCTTTTTCGGCATTCGCGAGCCGGATATCCGCGGCTCCGGTATTTGAGGCTAGGCCTTCTACAGCGTTAACTTCCTTGACAATGCCAGCAAACGGCGCTTTAAGCTCTTGTTTGCCCGCTATCTGGCTCTGCAGCGTTTGAACTCGTTTCTCTTGCGCGGAAACATCCATATTCGCGCTTTCCAACGCCATTTGGGCAGCATTCTGTGCATGTGGGTCTGCATTATGCGATGCTTCAATGTAGGCATATTGCAGGCTTTTCAGCGGAAGCTTTAGTCTTTTCAGCATGTCCCGTTCTGCCTCAACCTGCTGCTCTGCCTCGCTAATATCGTACTGGACAAGAATTTGTCCTTTCTTGACCAGCTCCCCCTCCTTCACCAACACTTTAGTTATGTTTGTTCCAGCCGGATTGGACAAATCTACTTCCATCACGGGCTCAAGCATCGCGGTGCCTTTAAACTCCCGGTCAAGAGTGCCGGAGCTCGGAGTTTCCGTCGTCACCTTCGGCAGTGTAAGCCCAAGCAGTGTGTTACTGAACAACGTACAAAGGATGAGCAAGCCAAAAAACAAGCCTGCAATCAGGCGAATATTTCGCTTCCGTGTTTCCCGGTTAATGTTGTTTTCTGAAGCTTCCATTTCATCACTCCTGCTATTAAACTACCCCTTAATTCCCGAATGCTGAATACCTTCGATCAAATAAGTTTCGGCGTGCAGAAACAGTAATACCATCGGGGACATATACAGGACAGAAGCAGCAAAGACAACGTCGGGCTCTTGTTGGTTGATCTGCAGCAAATAAAGCGACAACGGCTGTTTGAACTCATCCTCTAGGAAAATGAGCGGCTGCTCGACCATATTCCAATAGTCGACGAACAGCAGAACCGTCAACGCGGCCAAGCCGGGCTTGACCAAAGGCAAGATGACCCGGATGAAAATAACGGCATGTCCCGCGCCGTCCATTTTCGCTGCTTCCATATAGGCACTCGGAATTTGCGTCATGAATTGGCGAAGCATAAATACACCAAAGGCACCGAAAACACCCGGAAGAATAATGGCTGCTGACGTGTTGAGGAGTCCCAATCCATCAATGATTATATAGTTGGGAACCAATGTGACCTGAAAGGGCATAAGCATTGTCATCAAATAGATCAGGAACATTAATTCCCGTCCCTTGAATCGAAGCTTGGCAAAGGCGTAAGCGGCCAGTGAAGCGATCAGCGTCTGTCCGGCGATGATCGGGAAGACCAAGCCTACCGAGTTCCAGAACATCTTGAGGAATCTTGGGGTTGTGATCAACAGCTTCTTGTATTGGGCGAAGGTCACCCAGTCGGGGATCACCTTCAGGTTGACGAAGGCGTCTTTGTTGTTCGACGCGGCGTCTGTCATCTTGCCGATCAATCCATAGTTCATGCTCATTTCGTTTGGGGTCATGAGCGAGTTCGTAATCGTAAGTACAAGCGGAATCACTATAATCACAGCCAAAGCAGCGACAAGCAATGAAAGAGCAATCCTGGGAAGCGGCCGTATTTTATTCATAAGCTCCTCCCCCCAATTATTCTAAATTGTCTTGAAATCTGCGCTCAAACCGCAATAGGACGGATACCAGTATGACAATACAGCCGACCATGAGCGAGGCTGCGGCAGATAGCTTCTGAATATCCAGTGAGAAAAACATATTGTTCATATAGTGCTGCATCATATAGATGCGGTCATACGGATAGTCGCCCGCAAGCATATACGTTTCACGGAACACTTTAAACGAATTAATAATCGAAATCAGGATGACGAAAAACATCGTTGGTATCAAGTAAACGAGTGTAATGCCGAACAGCTGGCGAAGGCGGCTTGCCCCTTCAATTCGTGCCGTTTCGTAATAGCTTTGCGGGATCGTCTGAAGTCCCGCCAGAAAGAGAATCATGTTATAGCCGATATTTTTCCAGATATAGATCAATACGAGAACCGCCATAGACCAATTCGAGTTCATCCAATCGATTCGCAGCAAACCGATAGTATGCAGAATGGCGTTCAAGCTGCCGTTCCAGTCAACGAAAATTTGCCAGATCGTCACGATTGAGGCGACCGGAACAACAAGCGGCAGCACAAAGGAGGTTTGCAGCCAATTCCGCAGCCAAAGACGCTGATTGAGCAGCAGTGCCAAAACCAAGGAAAGCACCATCAGAATCGGAACACTGATCCCGGTGAAGAGCAGCGTGTTGGCTGCCGCCTTCCGAAAGGAACTGCTCAACAGCAGCTCCTTGTAATTGGCGAAACCAACAAACTTTCCGCCTATTACACGATCGGTAAACGAGTAATAAATGCTTATTGCAAACGGGACAGCATAGAAAAGGGCAAAGCCAAGCAGGCTGGGGGCCAGAAACATCATGGCCGCCGCTCCGTCTTTTCGCAGCCAAGCGGATAAACGAAGCCTATTCATTGAGATACGTCATTGCTTTGTTCTGAATGGTATCTGCCACGACCTGGGCGGACTTTTGCCCGCTGAAGAAGGCTGGAACCTCCTTAAAGAAAATGATCTCAATTTCGCCAGGCATTCTTGTTTTCGGCGTTTTTGCATTTGAAATAAAAGCTTCTATCTGTTGGAGATCCTCCTGTTTGAGCTTGCCATCTTTCATTGTTTCTGCCGCACGCGCTTCAAAAACGGTTTTGGAAATGGGTAACGAATTGTACCAGCCCAGGTTCCCTTCCAGCTCCTTGTCCGTTAAACTCCCTTCGCCTGACATCAGGAATTTCAGGAAATCCCATGCTTCCGGTTTTAAAGAGGTGTTGGCATTGATGCCGATATTTAAAAACGTCGAGAAGTATCCTCCAGGTTGTTGTCCTTCGGCCTTTGGTAATTCATACAGCTTCAGCTTGCTGATCTTGCTGTTCTCTAAATAGTCTAAAAAATTGCTAAGTGAATATAAGTCACCCTGCTGAAAATACACTTTCTCGTAATTTTTAGGGTCCAAGGTTAATGTTTTGTCCGCTTCCATGGTTTTTATTTGCTCCATCAATTTGATAAAGCGATCCGTATCGAAATAAGCTTTCTTGTTAACCTTATCCACTAATTGAGAGAAGTTTGCATTCACCATTTCGTATAGAAGATTCTGCTCCGTTTTAGCGAAGTAAGGGAAATTGTACTTGTCAGTTGGAGGCAGGTTTTTCATAGTCTTGCTGAATTGATCCCAGGTCCAGCTTTTGTCGTCGAATGCCACTCCCGACTTGTCCAATGCCTCTTCGTCACCTATCAAACCTGACAAATAAAAAGATAAAGGCATGGTGTAGACGCCGCCGTCTTTCTCCTTTATGTTGGAAATGATATTCTGGTAATATTGCTCTTTCTGGAAGCTTGGATCGCTGTCCATCATTTCTCCCAGATTCACGAGCAGCTTGTTGCCTACATATTTAGTTTCAGGCAAGTCGTCCATGACGACCAGATCTGGACCCTTGCCCCTCAAGAAATCCGCATTCGTTTTCGTATTGAATTTCTCCACCAATGTGCCCGCCGGGTCAAATTCTTTGGCCACATATTGAAAATCAATTTTAATGTTTGGGTGTTTCTGTTCATAAGCTTTCGTAGCATCCTCCAAGTAGGGATCATAGGCATACATTGCAAAAACAAGCGTGCTTTTTTTGTTGGGATCTGGTGTCGCCATTGGGGGCAATGCAGCTGTTGACTGCGGGGCTGAAGAAGATTCAGTAGTTGGCGTAGAATCGGACGTGTTCTCTCCGCTTGTCATTGGGCTCGATGCCGTGCCGCTGCTTTCACTGGTGCAAGCGGCGACAGACATCATAAGTGTACAGAAAATGATCAACAAAATGATTTTTTTCATTTGCTCTCTTCCTCTCTAGTTTCTCTGGATTACATAGTTAGCTTAATGTAAGCAGATCAAGAAGAGATGGAGTGGAGATCAAGATTAAATGAAGATTTGGGATAGCATGAAAATTGCGGGAAGCTTAAGAATTTGAGCAAGTAAACATCCATAACCAAACATGGAATCAAGGATGAAGTAATCAAAATTTGATTGGAATATATATATATCCATTTCCATTGCAGACTTATCCGCAACACTTTCAATGTATTTCATCGTATACCTCCATATCAGCTAGTTTCCCTATTAGTTTATCATTTACGAAGCTCATCTTCTTGACGATTTCTGCTGCATAATAAAACAGTCCCCCAGGTCTAGTTCAGACTTGGGAGACTGTTATTTTCTTACTTGACTCAATTAAACCTTCAAAACGCCGCCTGTGCTGGCTGATGTGACAAGCTTAGAGTAACGGGCCAAATAACCTGTTTTGATCTTGGACTCGAAGCCCTTCCAATTCGCTTTACGCTTGATCATTTCCGCTTCGCTGATTTTCAATTCAATCGTGCGGTTGATAAGATCAAGCTCGATTATATCGCCGTTTTCGACGAATGCAATCGGTCCGCCTTCCGCTGCTTCAGGTGAAATGTGGCCAATGCTAATGCCGCGAGATGCGCCCGAGAAACGGCCATCCGTGATTAATCCGACTTTAGCGCCTAAACCCATTCCTACGATTAATGAAGTTGGTGACAGCATTTCCGGCATACCCGGTCCACCTTTTGGCCCTTCATAACGGATGACAACGACATGGCCTTCTTTTACTTTACCATTGGCAATACCAATCAATGATTCCTCTTGGGATTCGAAGACGATAGCCGGACCACTAAAGAAACCGCCTACTTCTTTATCTACCGCGCCAACTTTAATAATACTGCCTTGTGGTGCTAAGTTGCCGAATAATACAGCAAGTCCGCCCTGCTGACTATGAGGGTTATCCAGAGATCGGATGACATTCGTATTTATTATTTCACAGCCTGCTACATTTTCACGCAAGGATTTGCCTGTTACAGTAATACAATCGCCATTCAGTGCGCCTGGTTTTTTCAATAATTCATTGATAATTGCGCTTACGCCACCAGCATTATGCACATCTTCAATGTGATAATCAGACGCTGGTGCGATTTTGGCTAGATGTGGAACACGCGTGGCGACTTCGTTGATGCGTTCGATCGGGTACTCAAAGCCTGCTTCATGCGCTAACGCAAGTGTATGCAATACTGTATTAGTCGAACCGCCCATTGCCATATCTAAGGCAAACGCGTTGTCGATTGCTTCTATTGTAACAATGTCACGCGGTTTAATATCCAACTTAATTAATTCCATTAATTGTGTTGCGGAGCGTTTAACGAATTCTTTACGCTCTTCTGCAACCGCAAGAATAGTTCCGTTACCCGGCAGTGCAAGACCCAAGCCTTCAGCCAAGCAATTCATCGAGTTAGCTGTAAACATGCCCGAGCAAGATCCGCAGGTAGGACAACCATATTGTTCAAGCTCTTCGAGAGCTTCATCTGTAATTTTACCCGCCTGATGCGCGCCAACACCTTCAAATACCGAAGATAATGAGATCGATTTACCGTTCTTGTCTTTACCTGCTTTCATCGGTCCTCCGCTCACAAAAACGGTTGGTATGTTGACACGAAGTGCACCCATCATCATACCTGGCGTGATTTTATCACAGTTTGGGATACAGACCATCCCGTCAAACCAATGCGCTGCAATCATTGTCTCAACAGAATCTGCAATAATTTCACGGCTTGGCAGTGAATAACGCATCCCGATATGCCCCATCGCAATTCCATCATCGACACCTATTGTATTGAACTCGAATGGCACGCCACCCGCTTCACGAATGGCTTCTTTAACAATTTTACCGAACTCCTGCAAATGAACATGACCTGGAACAATATCAACATACGAGTTACATACGGCAATAAACGGTTTGCCGAAATCCTCTTCCTTAACACCTGCTGCACGCAGCAAGCTGCGATGCGGGGCACGGTCAAAACCTTTTTTAATCATATCACTTCTCATTTTCATTCTTATCATCCTTTCGAAATTAGATCAACGAGTATAATTCATGCATAGGTCTTATTAAGTTTTGTTTCATCGTGGCCGATGCTGCTTCTGCATCTTGCTTTTCCAAGGCTATAATTATGGATGCATGCTCTTCCACCGAGACTAGTGTTCCTGAAACTGGCTGCTTTAAAAAAACATATTTAAACCTTCTAATGTGAATTTGCAGCGAAGCGCTGAATGATGCAACGTACGCGTTATCCGATACCTCAACAATAAGATTATGGAATTGCTCATCCAGCTCCATCGCTTGATAGGGCTGGCCATTTTCGATAGCTTTAGCAAACTGAGCATTTAGCTCCTTTAAAGTTTCAATCTGTGCAGGCAAAATAACCTTGGCTGCATATTCTGCTGCTAATGCATGGAGCGCTGCAAGCGTAGGATACATTTTCAGAATATCGTCCTTCTCGATGCTCGTAACCTTCGTTTCTTTGCCGGGATACATGGAAACCAAGCCTTGCATCTCCAAAAGCTGAAAAGCCTCCCTTATTGGCGTTCTACTAAGAGAAAGAGACTCAGCTAGTTCAGCATCAATTAATTTTTCGCCTGGTTGCAGGGTACCTTCAATAATCCATCTCTGGATTTGGGATAACGCTTGCTCCTTGGCAGACATCCTAATCGGTGTCGAAAAATTCTTTGGTACGGGCATGGATAATAACCTCCTTATCATCAACTACGTTGTATGCAATATATCGCATATATATATTAAATGCAAGAATAAATTAATTACATAAAATACGAACCCTCCGAAATAAAAGCAGCGTTTACCTTAGCACCAATTTTTCAAAAATAAAAAATCCCAATAATGAGAAAGCTCATTATTGGGATTCTATCTTATTAGCCTTTATTGTTCATTACTATTCTACGGGCTCACAGCCTGAAGTGGTTAAGTCTGGATTTACAAGGACCTCGTAATAATTGTCAATTTTATAATCAATAATCCTTTGTGTTTCTAGCAAGCGGTCAATCTCGTTCTGAATTCTATTCTTGTGTTCGATTAGAATGGAGACTCTCTGAGGGAGTGAGGCTTCTCCCCTTTCATAAAGCTTACGGAAATGCTTCATTTCTTCCAGTGTCATCCCGGTTGCTTTAAGTCTCGTTAAAAAGACCATCCCTTCCAATTGATGTTTACTGTATGTTCTGTGTCCGCTTGCTTTGCGGTCGGCATAGGGAAGCAAACCAATTTTCTCGTAATAGCGGATCGTATCTTCTGACAGACCTGTGAATTCAGCCGCCTGTTTAATTGAGCTTATGGTTTCAGCAATGTCGATCACTTTACCACACCTCCTAATGTATTACCATTGTATCACTCCATTTTCATCAAAGAAACCGCCGTTCGGACCATCGCCCAGAAGGGTGGCAAGTTTCACGACAATAGAAGCGCCCTGCTCAACGGTACGATAACCCGTATGCCCATTCAAATCCGTAGCTGTGAACCCTGGATCAGCTGAGTTTATCTTGATCGGCGTCTCTCTTAATTCTTTGGCAAACAAGACAGTCAGTGCATTGACAGCCGTTTTCGAACTCATGTAGGCTAGCAAATTTACTCCGTATTTTTCTGAATCGGATTCGGGGTCAATATTCAAGGTCAAGGAAGCCAAGCCACTTGAAAGATTTACAATTCTGCCAGCAGGCGATTTTTTAATCAAAGGGAGCATTGCCTTAGTGACAGAAAACATGCCGAAAACATTGGTCTCATAAGTATTCCTAAGAACGGTCAATTCCAGTTGACTCGGAGGAAGGCCTCTGTCCAAGTTAACACCAGCGTTATTAATCAGAACATCAAGCGCACCATACTGAGCTTCAATTCGTTTCGTGGCAGATTGGATTGTATCCAAATCTGTAACATCAAGCGTTATTGCCTCAGCATTTATGTTCTCATTCTTCAGCGAAGCTGCGGCTTCATGCCCTTTAGATTGATCTCTTGAACCGATCAAAATTATGAAGCCCAGCTTGCCCAATTGTCTGGCACTCTCGAACCCTATGCCTTTATTCCCACCCGTTATCAAAACAGTCTTCGATGTGTTCATAATTACGCCTCCTAGAGATAGAATTTACTTGCTGAAGATCATGTTACAACTTGGAGTACACTCCAAGTCAAGAACAAAATTACTGGTGGCATTTCAAAAAAAAGCAGTCTAAAACTTAAAAATAAAGTTTTAGACTGCCATTATTCTGTTACTCTTTCCTGTCTAATTCTGTTTACATAACTACGTCTCGAACCGCTTGTTTGTTTTTGAACTGACGGTATGCTGCAGAAATACACATTAAAACTCCTGTTGTGACAAAGACACCCACTGGAAAACCCCAGCTCCCCCATTCTGTGAATATAAGTGGCATCAACGAGACACCAAATGCAACAGGAACAGGAGCTTTAAACAAATTACAAAGAATGGTTGTAATCAAAATATTTACGACACCAACCCAAATGATAGAACCTCCGAACAAGTGAAAGACTGCTACTGAAAAAATAGCCGTTGTCGTCAATACCGCTAATCGTGATGGAATCAAGCTCCAATTAAATTTTTCAGTATGAAAGAGTTCGAAAATGAGGGCAAATACAGGTGGAACCACTAAAACTTCTAGCTTTGTTGCGAATGCCAGCCAAATCCACAGGCTTAAAACAATGGTTATGATAACCGTATCCCGTTTCTTTCGAAAATTCAGCGGACCAACAGACAACTTTTCTGGATTTCTTAATCTAAAAGCAGCCAACATAATCACAAATGTAAAGACAGCAGTTGAGATTGCAAAAATATAGTCATGTAGACCTAAAAAGATCGGCAGCAATGTAGCAGGAATCGTTGGTCCAAAATTGATCCGAAATACATGCATTAGAATGACAACAATCACAAGACCAAGCCATATTTTCACCAGAGGCGATAGAGATAAGTCGTTCAAAGAAGTACCAAGGAATGCCCCTAATGTTGGGGAAACCCAGAGGTGAACTGGCTTCTTTATCCAATGCGGCACTGGAAACACCAAAACCCCCATTGCCATACCAGCAATTTCCGGGAAGAGAATATCCATTTGGTTTAGTGCTACAGCACCGACTAACATGAGAATAACTAAAATATAAGCTGAAATAAAGCCTCTGGATTTTAGGATTTTCCAAATCATTTCAACACGGCTCCTTTTTGAGACCAATTCATTTCTAGCCTTTATTTTTTTACCTTTATTGTTTCTTGACGAATGAATTTCATACACTTAACCAATAATCGTTGTTCATAGAGGAGGGTTAGGTTGATTTTATTAGATGAATATAAAGCATTGAAAATATCTATCGCTAGTAGATATTTTACCTGTATCGTTAATCAAAACATGCCATAGCTGTCACACCGGTTCGACTGATTTCTAAAATTCCATAAGGAACTAATAATTCAATCATTTTCGCTATTTTGATTCTATCGCCTGTTGCCTGTACAATCAGGTTTTCTAAACTAACATCAATAATGAATGCACGGAAAATATTTATAATGCTAAAGATTTCAGGACGTGTATGTGGCAGTACCCTTACTTTGATCAAAACAAGTTCTCGGGCTACCATAGTGTTAGCACTTAAGTCAACAACTGTAACAACATCAATCAATTTGTTCAATTGCTTTTTTACTTGATCAAGAGTTTTGTTATCCCCTGATGTCTCAATAGTCATGCGTGACAAGCCTAGTTCTTCTGATTGTCCAACTGTAATACTCTCAATATTGAAGCCGCGGCGACCAAAAAGCCCCGCCACTCTATGCAATACTCCAGGATGATTGTTTACAAGTAGAGAAATGGTATGGAGTTTCATTCTGCATCCCCCATTATCATTTGATCTATTGCAGAACCTGGAGATACCATTGGATATACATTTTCTTCTTTTCTAACAACGAAATCTATTAAAACAGGGCCGTTTGTCTCCATTGCTTCTTTCCAAACATTCCGTGCTTCTTCTTTATTGGTTGCCCTCAACCCTTTGATCCCATATGCCTCTGCTAACTTCACGAAATCAGGGCTTCCATTTAGATCCATGTGACTGAAACGATTATCATAAATGAGTTCTTGCCACTGCCGAATCATGCCGAGAACTTGATTGTTTATAATAACAACCTTCACAGGAATATTATAAATTGAACAAATTGCTAGCTCCTGAATACACATTTGAATACCACCGTCACCGTTGATAGATATAACCAGCTGCTCCGGGAATGCGACTTGAGCACCAATTGCAGAGGGCAACCCAAACCCCATTGTCCCAAGGCCGCCTGATGTGATATTTGAGCGTGGATGTTTAAATTTGTAAAATTGAGCGACCCACATTTGATGCTGACCTACGTCCGTAGTTACAATTGCCTCACCTCTGGTTGTCTCACTCATCATTTCTATAACGAATTGGGGTTTCAAAGCGGCTTCTGAATCTGTATACCGCAAGGGGTAATTTTTTTTGTTTTCTTGAATTTCTTTTAACCAAGCTTCCGATTTCGCTGGCTTAGCTTGCATGTTGGCAAGATGAAGGACAGTTTTGATATCCCCGACACAGGGTATTGCTGTTTCAAGAATTTTGCCAATCTCTGCTGGATCTATATCGATATGGGCGATAACTTTCGCTTTTGGGGCAAATCCACTGGTTTTCATGGTAACTCTGTCGTCAAAGCGAGCACCAATGCTAATAAGGAGATCACAATTTTGTAAGGCCATATTGGCTGCATACGTTCCATGCATTCCTGGCATCCCCATCCAATATTCATTTCCACTTGGGAATCCACCTAATCCAAGCAGAGTCGTGGTTACAGGGATGCGGGTCTTTTCCACAAATTCTATCAATTCCTGTGAGCCCTCTGAATGGATAATTCCAGCGCCTGCCAATATGACTGGTCTTTCTGCACTCTCAATTGCCAATAATATTTTTTCAATTTGTGAAAGGTTCGGTTGGATTTCAGAATGGTATCCTCTGATGATAGGCGCAGCTTCAGGGTAATAAAATAGGGTCTGTTGACTTGAGATATCCTTGGGTATATCGATCAAAACGGGCCCTTTCCTACCTGTCGATGCTATGTGAAAAGCTTCATGTATTATTTTGGACAACTCTTCCACATTTCGCACTAAATAATTGTGTTTGGTTATTGGCATTGTAATTGAGGTAATATCTGCTTCCTGAAAGGCATCAGTACCAATCAAGGCAGTGGGTACGTTACCTGTTATCACCACCAACGGCACCGAATCCATATATGCAGTAGCAATACCTGTAACTAAATTCGTAGCACCTGGACCTGATGTTGCGAAGCAAACACCAACCTTACCGGAAGCACGGGCATAGCCATCTGCAGCATGAATTGCCCCTTGCTCGTGTCGAGTCATGAGATGTATAAAATCAGGCATTTCAAGTAAAGCGTCATAAATATTGAGTATACTTCCGCCGGGGATCCCAAATACACACTCAACTTGTTCAAGCAGCAGACTTCTTAAAAGTATTTCCGAGCCGGTTACCATGTCTGACTTCAAAAGTTTTGCTCGCAAATCGCTTGTCAATATAGGTGCTCGTTGATTCTTTTCCATTTTGTTCTTCCCCCTATAAAAAAATCCCCTTCACTCCGCAGTAAAACTTTCACTGCGATGTCGGGACGAAAGGGGTATTTCGTGGTACCACCCGGATACACTGGATATCTTACGAATCCAGTCTCATGAGGTCAAGATTCATCTTGATCTCAGCACTTTAACGTGTGCAAAACCGTTTGATCCTACTTCTCGATTCAGGTGCCTAAATCGAGTGCTCAGCCAAAATGCTCCGAGATGACAATAACAAGGGCTTATGGCAAAGGTCACACCGTACCCCCTGCTCTCTGGACATAAGAACCTTGCATTTTATTCTCTTCATCACAACATACATATTTATAATTACGAACTTTTAAAATGATTATTGCTCGTTACAAATATTATGTTATCATGAATTATGGATTCGAGTTATGAAAGTATTCGATGCTTGCTATTTCGATTTGAAATATCACAGGGGGTAGGTATTATGATTGAGTTACTGGAAGGACGATTCTTCAAAACATTTATCGCAGTAGTGGAGGAAAGAAGCTTTAGTCGAGCTGCTGATAAATTAGGTTATGTTCAATCAACTGTAACCAGTCATATCAAGTTGTTAGAGCAAGCATGTGGCCAAAAACTATTTCATCGATTGTCTAGAGGCGTAAACCAACTGAGGCTGGCTTGAAGCTCTCCAAATTTGCTTATCAATTTGTTCAATTGGGGTTATCCGTAGAAGAAGCTATGAACGAATCAAACCAACCGCAAGGAATGGTACGCCTTAGCATGCATGAGTCTTTTTTTGTTACTCGGATGTCTCCGCCAGTACAACAGTTTAAGAATAACTTTCCAAAAGTAAAATTCCGAGTGGAACCAGGGTTTGATCATTTTATTATTGATCAAGTATTGCAGCATGCGGTTGACTTTGGTTTTCTTCCGCGTAATCCGCAACGGGATGACTTCCATTTTCATCCGCTTATTGAAGAAGAGCTGGTATTTATTGGCTCAAATGCATTAACTGAAAAATTTGAATCTAAAGGATTGAGTATATTAAATGAGGAAACCGTACTCAGCTTTGGAAATTCTTGCTTATACCATACTCATGCTCACCAAGTTTTAAAAGAAGCTGGTATAGAAGGTAATAGCGCAATCCAAATTCCAAGCATTGAAATGTTAAAACAAGCTGTAAAATGTGGAATGGGTTTTGCTTTAATTCCTGTGATTGCAGCAAAAAAAGAGCTTGAAAACGGAGAAATCAAAGCGTTGCCTCTTCGTCCAGGGATCTTTTCGTCTCACGGGCTTGTCGTTAATAAAGACAGAGAATTAAGTCTGCCAGCTACCTTGTTCAAATCTCATATATTAGAATATTTTTCGAGTCTAAAACAAATAGTTTAATGAAGGAGTGATCCTATGGCATCTCTTGTGCCGCCTTTCACGTTAGAAACAGCAATTGCAAAAGTTCGAATGGCTGAGGATGGATGGAACAGTCGGGACCCTTATCGTGTTTCGCAAGTCTATACAGAAGACTGCCGTTGGCGCAATCGTGCTGAGTTTCCACAAGGTCGAACAGAAATTATAGCTTTCCTCACTCGAAAATGGGCGAAAGAATTGGAGTATCGACTTATCAAAGAACTTTGGTCATTCACTGATAACCGCATTGCAGTACGTTTTGCCTACGAGTGGCTCGATGATAGTGGGCACTGGTACCGGTCCTATGGGAATGAAAATTGGGAATTTGACCCAAATGGATTGATGCAGCGGCGTTTTGCTTCAATCAATGATATGCCAATTAGCGCTTCCGAACGAAAGTTTCACTGGCCGCTCGGTCGTCGTCCAGATGATCATCCTAGTCTCTCCGATCTTTACCTATGACACGTATAGAGAGCCTTAAAACTCTCTTTTCGACATTTCCAAAAGGCGTAGGTAATCTGTGCACGATTACCTACGCCTTTATTTGGAAGTTGAATTATCCTCTAAGCAATGTGCCATTGAACAGAGTCTTCAATGTTCGAATAAACAAAACGATCAGAACGATACTAAGCAATGCCAGAATGACCACGGCGATGGCGATTAACAGCCACGAATGCACGAAATCCGCATACTTCAAAGCAGCATTGCTAAGTGCAGCAATCGGAAAGCTTACCCCCCACCAAGAAGCGCCGTACGGTACAGACCTTTTAAAGACTTTAAAGAACAGGATGATGAATAAAAACAAGCCAAAGTAAAACAAGATAGATGCGAACGGATCAATTTTTTGCATGAAGTTCGTATAGCTAAGAAAACCTACCTCAAACGGTGCAATCATGATGAGTATGGAAGGTGTTAATCCAGCCGGCATAGGAGCATGATGGATCAATCTGAATACGATAATGATGAATAAAACTAGAGCAACAATTCCACCGATCGCTAAGCAGAACAGATTGACTTCATGCGCCCAAGCAAACGGCATCGTTCCTCCGGCGACGCCTACATCGAGTGTAGCAACCCCAGGAATAATCCATGCAGGAACCGCATTTACTGGTTCTTGATCCCCATTTAACAATCGTGAAACGAAAACAAAGCTAAGCAATAAAGTAGTTGCCGTACCAATGATCCAAATAATTTGGCCTAACTCTTGACTATAGGTACCTAGCACGGTAGAAAGCAATAGAATAGCAATCGTGATTGTACCGAAAAAGTTCCCTATGATAGGGTGCATAAATTCGTCTACAACTTTCTGAGGGTAGAGCACCCATTTTGAAATATAACCTATGCTTAACGCGATAAACATAAGAACCGCAACGATTCCAATAATATCAGCTATGACGAGAGAAGTACCAAATAGCTTGCTCGCTTGTCGCCAAGCCAAAGACAAACCCGAAACACCCATAACTGATGCGAATAAATTAACTGGCAAGAATTGCACTGAACCGATACTTCTTTGTTTCTGTACGGCAGCTATAGTCTCCATAAAAGCTTCACTACTTTCTCTTTATATTTTATTATCAAAGTAACCACACATTTAAGAAGGTTAGTGAAGTACATTGTTCAGAATCACCCTTACCAATAAGCATTCAAATTAAAGAACACCTAACTTTTGCACCCTCCTCCAAGGGCTTTATTATCTTAACCTTGCTCCGAAAGGTGGTCAATATCGTTGTTTCTATTATTACTATAGATAAGACTTATTATTAAATTTCTTAAATATAGATATAATAGGAATATGGAAACTATATCGATTATGAAAGTATTGTCCAACGAGACCCGGTTTAAAATTCTAGAGTGGCTTAAAAATTCAGAGGAGCATTTTGGACCTCAACATCCTCTTCCTAAGAATAGTGGTTTTGAAGGTGGTATTTGTGTTGGAGCGATTTCAGACAAGACGGGTCTGGCGCAGTCTGTCATTTCTGGCTATCTGGTCAAGATGCAAAAAGCCGGTTTGCTGGAGACTAAACGTTACGGTCAATGGACATATTATCGGAGAGATGAAAGTAATATTGCTCGGTTTAAAGACAGAGTTCGAGATGAGCTTTAAGTTTGTTTTCAAGTTAAATATTTATAGAAATCTATATATGTATAAAAAATCCCCCTTAAGTAAAGTAGTGTGCTTTCTTAGCACCGTTTACTTAAAGGGGATAATTGAATAATAAGCAGTTTTATTTAGATTTTAACTCAGTTTCGACCAAATAGAATTTAGACGACTTTCGTAATCATCTCGAAATTCCTTCCTCAGCTTCCCACCTTGCGACCTCTTCCCGAACTCGCGGTGCGACTTCCTTACCCAATAATTCAATGGATTTCATAACATCCTCATGTGGCATGGTGCCGGCAGGTAAATGTAGGAAGAATCGTG
This sequence comes from Paenibacillus psychroresistens, assembly GCF_009728935.1. Lineage (GTDB taxonomy): Bacteria > Bacillota > Bacilli > Paenibacillales > NBRC-103111 > Paenibacillus_AC > Paenibacillus_AC psychroresistens. Next base: position 5,138,406 of record NZ_CP034235.1, read on the forward strand.
AGAAGCCTAATTTTTTTTGCATATAAATAATTTTATTGGCCACCGTTTCGGGATCGCCTACGTAGAATGCGCCTTCTGGGCTGCATGAGGCATCGAATTGAGAACGGCTATATTGTCCCCAACCACGCTCTTTACTCATTGAATTAAACACTGCCTGAGTGGGAGGGAAATACTTTTCGGCCGCTATCGAGTTACTCTCCGCAACGAAACCAAGTGAATGTACAGCTATCGGTAATTTCGATGCATCATGTCCTGCACGAGTAGCAGCATTCTTATAGAGCGGCACGAGCGGAGCAAATTGCAAAGGGCTCCCGCCAATGATCGCCAAAACAAGAGGCAGTCCCAGTTCCCCTGCTCGTATTACCGATTGCGTATTCCCCCCACTACCAAGCCACACGGGTATAGGGTTCTGAACTGGACGCGGATACACCCCCAGATTTGTAAGGGCAGGTCTATGCTTTCCTTTCCAGGATATCTTCTCCGAGTCCCTTAATTTTAATAGTAGTTCCAATTTTTCGGCGTAAAGCTCATCATAGTCTTTTAAATCATAACCAAACAATGGGAACGCATCGACCATCGAGCCTCGACCCGCGATAATCTCCGCACGTCCATTTGAAATACCATCGAGTGTGGCAAACTGCTGAAACAAACGTACTGGATCAACAGCAGATAGCACGGTAACTGAACTGGTTAAGCGTATCCTTTTGGTCATGGCCGCCGCTGCCGCCAGCACAACGACAGTAGCGGAATCTCCAAATTCCTTACGATGGTGCTCGCCTACCCCAAATATGTCCAACCCAACTTGATCGGCAAGGACAATTTCTTCAACTACCTGGCGCAACCGCTCTGCATGACTTATCGTCTTGCCCGTTTTAACATCCGGAGTTGTTTCTACAAAAGAATCTACACCTATTTCCAATTTCAAATCCCCCTAAGTATAAAATTATTATTAATTTATAGCTTTACCAAGCGGTCGCGCCGCCGTCGACTGCGTAGTTAGCGCCTGTGATGTAAGACGCCCGGTCAGAAGCGATGAATACCGCGAGCTCCACGAGTTCCTCTGGTTGACCGAAGCGCTTGAGAAGTGTCTTGCTAGTTACCGCGTCCCGAGCAGCCTGGTTGTCACCGAGGTCGCGGTCGCTGGCCGGGGTCAGGAAAGGCCCGGGACTGATTGCCACAGCACGGATCCCATGGCGCGCGCCTTCAAGCGCGAATTGCCGCGTCATAGCGATGACGCCAGCTTTCGCTGCGGAGTGCGCGACCATCGGGGGGTTCTCTCCGGCAATCATGCCTGCCATGGACGCGACGTTGATGATTACCCCGCCACCGCGCTGGACCAAGTGTGGCCATGCAAACTTCGACACAAAGAAAGGAATATCGAGTTCACCGGCTATTGTGAACCGCCAGTCATCAATTGAGAAATCAGGCATCGGACCGAAGCGTTGAATGGCCGCGTTGTTGTATACTACGTCAAGCCCTCCGTAGGCTGTCGCGGCATCCTCAACCATCTTCCGCACCTGTTCGGGGTCAGTGAGATTGATCGGAGCAATGCCAGTCATCTCACCGCCGGATTGACGTACGAGTTCAACCGTCTCGTTATTGGCATCAACATTGATGTCACACCCGACGACCTTTGCACCTTCTCGCGCAAAGGTCAGTGCTGCGACACGGCCTAGACCTCCTCCGGTGCCTGTGATCAAAACAATTTTATTATCAAGTATTCCCATAGTTTCCTCCTGGTTTGTGATTTATACTACTATTATTTATCCTAACTTTATTTAATATAATGTTATTACTTTAATCTGTCAACATTAAAAAAATTCATTTGTATCTACTCCTGGTCATCCCTTACCTTCTCATGAATTATTTTATTATTCTAAGAACATAATAAAATAATAGGCCACATTTGGGAGGGTTAAATTGTCAAATTTATCATACTACATTTGGCTGGCTCTCTTCGGTGTAGGAATTTTCTCCTATACGGTGTATAAGAAGAAACAATTTACTGATTTGTTTTTATTCTTTTTAGCTGCTTCCGTCTTCTCTTGGATAGGTGAATATTTTGTACTCTATTTATTTGATGCCTACATATATAAACCCAGTGTTTTTACTGACCCTTTCGCCGAAAGTACTTTAGGGCATCTTATAACAAACACGTTTTTTTGGGGTTCAACAGCAGTTCTAGTTGGTGCATTCTCCTTACGATATCATTGGTTTTTCTTGATATCCGCTGTTTACATGTCATTTGATATTTTGTTTATCAAGGTTGGAGCCTATGAACACCATTGGTGGAGAACTAATATGACTGGCATTACAGTAATTATCTTTCTAATAATTATTAAAAAATGGTTTTTAAAATTGAAAGAACACAGGTATGAATTTCTGCGAAATATAACGTTGCTTTTGGTTGCATTTTTTTTCATAGCGATTGACACATACATTCTCTTGCTTCTCGGAAAACAGCATTATAGAGTGGATTGGTATGAAAATATGTACCGCGATAGTACTGTGTTTTCTTTTCTTTATCACGCTGGTATTGCTCTCGTCTTTATATTTTTTGTTTGTATTCTCAAAAAGTGGTATTGGAAAATATCTCCAATCCTTTTCTTTTTGTTGAGTGATAGTTTACTTCTAAATATGAAAATTTTGATTTTCCAAGATGGGTGGAGCTTTTTTTACTTAACACTCACTCGTATTTTAGCTTTAGCGATTTTTGTTCTCTTAGAAAAAAACACCTTAAAACAGGAGTTCCAGAACTAACCTGTTTAATCCCTCTTTGTGCACCAGTACGATTCTCCGTATCACTTTAACGGCGAAAATAAAATGCACCTGATTTCAGGTGCCCTAGGCTGTTGAAAAAGTCATTTTAAAGAGACTATGAATGACTTCTGTCCCATATAAGTATTCTTCATGGAATTTCTCCCTCTAATAAATGGATTCCAGTTTAGTTTTATATTTTACATGGAATTTATCCTGCTAGTTCAGCTGAAAAGCCTTGAAACACGCAAAATGCGCTTTTTTACAAGTACCTTTTCCAGTTATTTTCTCGAAATGGTCATTTAATACAATATTAGCGGGAGTTTTTCCAGGTGTATTTTTTGGCCTAGTACGGTGCACAAAGCGACTGATTGTAGAATTTCTCAACAGCTTGGGCACCTGATTTCAGGTGTCCTTCTTTAAGTATCATTAAGCATAGCCTCCAACTATGGTTCGTCCGTGTCCAGCTAAAACAACTTGCTCCGATTCGTTATCCAAAATACGGGTTAAACTTTCCGTATAATATTGCAACTTAATTTCATGCACTGGCGTTTTATCTAAGCCATGACCAGGTAATCAAAGGTTGCCACCTTGTGTCCTGCGTTTTCCATAAGCGGGACAATTTTATTCCAGCACCAAGCTCCGTGCCATGATCCATGAACAAGAACGAGAGTACTCATCAATAATCTCTCCTTGTCAAATTCACTATTTACAAAATTGATTATTCCACGACCATTGGAGGTCCAATAATTACTGTGTCATTGTCAGCGGCGATTTGAACAATTTCCTCGAGAGAATGACGACTGATTTCAGGGAAGAAATCCTCGATTCCACCCGGCGTGAAGATGAACAACATCCTCCCCGTATTAGGACCTACGTTAGCCCACGTATGCGGTGTGCCACGAGGAACCAAGACACTAGTTCCAGGAGTGGCATCAAATTCCTCGTCGCCAACTTGGAAACGGAAAGTACCCTCCAGAACTTAAAATGTTTCTTCGCGTTCGTTATGGATATGCTTCGGCGGTCCCATCAGAGACGGTACACGCGCTTCAACGATAGATATTGCTCCACCAACTTGATTGCTATGAAGGCGCACGGTCATTTGCTCACCTGGCATTGTGTCGAACCATACGAGATCCTTAGCGTAGTTAACAACTGGTTTACTCATGTTGTCATTCTCCTTAAATCTCATGTTGTATTTTTTTCGAAACACCGTTCTTGCCTGCAGCCTGATTCATTATTCTTTCCTTCTGCGTTACTTTACGGGATGTCCATACTGCGAGATATACTTTCCAACATCTTCCAGAGTCAAAGCAGTGCGACCTGCGACGGTTATGGCGCATCCTTCGGCAGCCAGCGCAATTGCAGCAGCCCGAGCGATACCGGTACCTCCACCAGTGATGAGAGCAGTCCTTCCAGCGAACTGTTGTGTGGTTGGCTGTGACATGATATTTCCTCTTTAATTTATTAGACGATTTACTTAAATCGTCTATATGTATATAATAGACAAATAGACACATAGTGTCAATTAGTATAAAAAGGAAATATTGACGATAAATAAAACCCTATTGTTGCGATGGCGTTAGAGGTGTTCTTCAAGTACGGTTACAAGTGGGTATCTTCATCTATCTCATAAAGAAGAGATAAAAAAATTGAAAGCACGTTATTTGCGCTCTGTGGATGAGAAAAATTGGTCTGGATTAGCACCGCTTTTTACGGCTGACGAGAAGCTTAAACCGGATGGACATGCGTTTAAAGACGGGGAAGAAATGAGCACGGTGATTGAGAACCTTGATGGAGCAGCCCCTTCCATTCACCACGGGCATTTGCCGGAGATTGATCGAATCGATGAAAAGCCATTATCTCCAATGTCAATCTTTTCGACGGGCTACATGGAGAACAGCACCCCAGTGGCGGCGAACCGACTTTTCTGGACGACTATTGAGGCGAACTCGGATTTCGTTAAAGAGTTTGTCGCGTTTCCATTCCTCCATAAGTATGTGCCCTGAGAAGGTTCCGAGGAGTTTAATGTACTCGTCAACTTGATAAATGCACTCCCAATCAAAATGTCGTATGTGAACAACCTCAAACAGGCCACTTTTCTCAATCTCATCTTTTTGCTCGTGAAGTTCCCCCGGGCGCAGCCAATCGTTGTTCTCTACCGATTTACCTTCGCAGATCTCATAGTAAACGGTTTGAATTTCACGGAAGAATGGGTCACCACCGTCTGGAAAAACGTGATCTGCGTTCCAAAATGCCAGGTGTCCGCCGGGACGAAGGACCTGCCATGCCTTAATGTACCGAACTTCAGGATCAATCCATTTCCAAGCGGTTGCAGCAAATACCAGATCAAACCCATTCTCTGCCTCTGGTTGCCAGTCTTCGAAGCTCCCGTTGATTATGTCAACGTCCATTCCGACAAGGTTTTGACGGGCAATTGTAGCGAGCTCAGCTCCAAGTTCTACGCACGTGATTTTTAATCCGCGCTTGGCTAACGGGAGAGTAGCCTTTCCTGTAGCACAACCCACTTCCAGTAAACGATCATCTGGATTCAAATTTGTCGTATGGATTAAATCATCGAACATTTTTTCCGGGTAATCCGGGCGTGCCTGCTGATAAATATTCGCGACTTGTTCAAATAACTCACGTAATTTTATATTATCATTCTTCGAATTCATAATACCTCCTTACACTCAACCTTATTTTGGATAACGTTGGGTTTTCCGATATAAAGTGATTCTGCGTTATAATTTGGGTATCCTGCCAGTTAGTTAAATCAAAAAAGAAGACTGCCTCTATAAAAATGCAGTCCTCATTATTTATTATCCTTTTCATTTCCGTGCTTAAAGTTGCCTGTCGCCTTAGCCATGATTAATTGGGCTTCCTTAGGACTGGCAAGCTGGATCTTGCTGATGAACTTGTCGCTCAACTTACCAGAGAGGATCGTTATTCTTTTACCTTTCCAGTAAATAAACACTTTCAGATCTTTAGTAACTTCGTAAGTAAAGACTTCTTCATCCAATTTGTTTCGTTTATCTATGTTGGCCAAAATCTCACCTCTCTTCCCACCCCGCAGATGATTCCAGAGTGTTGCTCGATATCACTCGACTTTGCATATTCTTATTATAATGGATAAGGATTTTCTTTGTATCTATGTATTTAGTAACTATATTAGTTGAAGAAATTATTTTTTTAAAGTCTCGCTTTACTTAAGCTGGGAGGTTTTAATCTATATTTCTTTTTTCATACACTAGCTTGTCCCGTTAATGGAGAGAAGAGCTGCCAAGCGGCAGCCCTTCTCGTAGGATGTTACCGGAATACGTAACTTGAAAAAAGATTGAAATTGTATGTCATGATGCCAGATATGCTACCCATGTGCCTGCATCCACTTTTCGAACAAACTCTTTAAAACTAATTCCGTAACGATTTCCAATGTCAAAATGATTGAAATAGCTTTCAAGTTTATCCAAACGTTTAATCTCCGGATCAATGATTGTAATGTACAATTCAACATTCCTCCTTCGCTTTAATATACATATTGTATCATAAAACTTAAATACGATACAATATGTATATAAGTTGAAGGTGCGAGATATATCCTTCTAATCTGCTAGAATTGTCTTAAAAACGTTCTGCTGACAATATGCCTTCCCATGATATGAGCGGTTAATTCGAACAATCGTTACTCGTAATGAACATAGGGGTTCGTTTATCTGCGGCGTAGACGCTTGTTTTCTATGGCAGGATTCATCAAGAAGGTATTGTCTGCTACGTTGAGATCTGTACCTGGAGGAACGATTTCGTCAATCCAATCAAGGATATCCTCGTTTAGTACCGCGTCCGCACCAGCCAAAAGATCCTCGAGCTGCTCTGGTTTCCGTGGGCCAATAAGGACGGACGTTATAGCCGGATGTGACAGGACAAACGCGATTGCCAGGTGTGCTAATGGCATTTCCGTCTCTGCGGCAAGTTGAGTGAGCTGCTGGACAGCCGCCAATTTCACTTGATTTCCCGGTATCGAGAGGTCGAATGCACGTGTTTGCAGCGATGCGCGGTTGCCTGTAGTAGGATCCACCTTTCCTGACAACCAACCGCTACTCAGAGGCCCGTAGGATAGAACACCCATTCCATAGCGTTGCGTCGAGGGGAGCACAGCCGATTCGTTCGTTCTATTGAGGATTGAGTACCTCGGCTGCTCCGTGAGGAAGCGGTGATGTCCGTGCTTATCTGCGGCCCATTGTGCTTCGACGATCTGCTCTGCCGGAAAAGTGGAGGAACCAATAGCACGAACCTTGCCTGAACGAATTAGATCGGAGAGGGCTGAGAGTGTCTCACCTATGTCCGTATTCGGATCAGGACGATGCATTTGGTAGAGGTCAATGTAGTCGGTGCCGAGCCGCCGCAAACTATCCTCGACCGCGCGGATGATCCAACGCCGATTTCCCCCACTCTGGTTGGCATCCTGTCCCATCGGTAAGCCGAACTTCGTTGCAAGCACCACCTTATCGCGCTTTCCCTTAAGCGCCTTGCCGACAATCTCCTCGGACTCTCCCTTGGAGTATACGTCAGCTGTGTCAATAAAGTTGATACCGGCATCCATAGCCGTGTGGATCATGCGGACCGATTCGTCATGGTCGGTGTTACCCATTGCTCCGAACATCATCGTCCCAAGAGCGAACTCGCTAACCGATAGGCCGGTTGCCCCGAGAATTCTGTATTTCATATGTTTGTCCTCCTTTTTTGTGAACTTGGAATCTCTGTGGTTGAAGATTCCTCCTTCCTTTCAACTTGATTATGATTCAGTTGAGATGCAAGGAGATAGTCAATTGGTTGCAAATCATTGCCTAATCCTCTCGTTCCGTTTTGTCTACCTCTCAAAGAGCGTATAATAACGATAAGGAAATAAGGAGGGAAAGTCATGACGAATTCACCTACTCACCAAGATCCCCTGGTTCCATATCAAACAGAGTTGGCCCAGCTTATAGAAAATAATACGGACGGGGACGGGATTCACCCGACAGTGATTCCGGCACTTTCCATGATACGCAACTCGGTTACGACATTTCCTTCGTTTTCCGTTCATGAACCGACCATCTGCTTCGTCGCCCAAGGCACCAAAGTAGTCATACTGGGGGACGAAAGCTATACGTATGGTCCCTCCAGCTATTTGGTCGTGTCCTTGGTTTTACCTGTTTCCGCACAAATAATTCAGGCGACGCCAGACTCTCCCTATTTATGCGTCCAGCTCAAATTTGACCCGAAAGATGTCCTTGACTTGATGAACGGTATGGATCAGCCAGTCCCTGCCAAGGGAGATTCACAACGAGCTTTGTTTGTAGCCAAAGCGAGATTTCCCCTCTTGGATGCCGTTATCCGGCTGGTCCGGTTATTAGATAATCCGGAGGATGTACCGGTACTCTCACCGCTGATTATACGAGAAATTTTATATCGGCTCTTAAGCGGAGGACAGAGTAATGCGCTAATACAGATCGCCATGAGCGGAAGCAGCTCAAACCGGATTGCCAACGTCGTGCAGCGGATTAAGCAGAATTACACCATTCCATTGCGTATCGAAGAGCTCGCCTCGATCGCCAACATGGCGCCATCCACTCTGCATCGGCATTTCAAAGAAGTCACAGCAATGAGCCCGCTCCAATATCAGAAACAGTTACAGCTGCAGGAAGCACGTCGTATTTTATTGTCCGAATCTGCGGATGCTGCAGACGTCGCCTTTCAAGTCGGCTACGAAAGCCCCTCCCAATTCAGCCGCGAGTATGCCCGCCTGTTTGGTCTCCCCCCGATCAGCGATATCAATCGGCTGCGAAGGGAGTAGGTTACATTTGCGTATGAAATTCTGGGATGTTTTCCATACTTTCATCTATATGTTCATATACTCCAAAACCAGCAGTTACTTTAATATAATAAAAAGAACTGCTCTTCCAAGCAATTCCACTATACTAATTCGTTAGCACTCTAACTGTGTAATTATAGTTCTTTCTTACATTTTACAATTATAAAATTTATTGGAGGTTTATTTTTCATTTCCTTATTTGGTTCGTCAATTTCCGAAAACTCTACCAATCCATATTTTTCAAATTCTTGTTTTATGGATTCAGAATCATAAAAAAACATTTTTATGCCTTCCATTACCTCGAAATAGTCTTTATCTAATTGTTCACCCTTTCCAAACATGGGGGCTTTTTTTGAAACAGTCGTAAGTATCATGTATCCATTTGGCTTTAACTGATTGTAGCAATCTTTAATAAACTTCTCTCTCTCACGATTATTCAATAAATGAATAAGTGCATAGCAAAATATACCGTCATAAAGTTTGTTATCAAAAGGCATATCCGTTACTGAACCATGAAAAATTCGAATATCAATCCCGTTCTGTCTCGCCAAGTTAATCGCTGTTTTTGAAATTTCAATACCTGTTACTTTTATTCCATTGTCAATAAAAACCTTTGCATTTCTGCCATATCCAATACCTGGTACCAGTATGTCCTTTACATCCCTTTCGAGGAAAAAGTCCTTTGTCACGATTGCGGAGTCTGTAGGTTCAAATCCCCACATCGTTTGTTTTTCTATAAAACTTGCTTCCCAGAATTCCGTCATATCTCTATCTCCTTTATGTTTTATTTTAATTGGTATGCTATCTTGCAATCATATCATACGTGACTTAATGAATTTTTCCGTTATTTAAACTACTGTTCTGATTCAATCGTTTGCCATAACGAATCCTGTGACACACTAGGTAAGGTTCCAGTGCTTCTAATACACTTGTATAATGGCACTGTACCACATCAGTCGTAATTTTCTCCCCAAGTACAAAACATTCCGAGTTCCGTATCACCAAATCTATCACCTGCTCGTATGCTTCGGCTTTAGGGAAATACGGAATATTTAAAAAACCGCCCATAAGAGCGGTCAATTGAACTAGCTTCTGTAAGGAATCATGTCCTTCCTTCGATAAACCCCAAGCAATAATCCTACAACAGCATATTCGATCATCAAATGGCTGCCGCCATAACTGAGGAATGGGATAGGAAGATCGATTATCAACAATTTTCCGCTTGCCATAGCAAGCCCGTAAACAAGCTGGATCGCAAGCAGCATCGACAAAGCAAGAATTAAGGTTCTTCCGTATGGTTCTCGTACCGCTTTGAAAGAATACACTAACCGTGTGAGAAACCAAATCACGGTACTAAGTAGTACGAGTCCAGCCCCCCATCCGAAGCAGTTTATCAAGTAGATAACCAACATTTCTGATTGGAACGCAGGCAAATGATTTTCATAAGCTCCAAAGCCTTTTCCCCACCAATCGGAAGAACGGATACTAGCAGCACTCTGTATATACAAATATCCGGCACCAGAAGGATCATTCAATGGATTTATTGCTGCCATTAATCTATTCCAAAGAAAAGGAGTAGACCAAGCATAAACAATTCCGATTAAGAATAACCCCGCAGCAATTGACGAACTTAGTAGCCATTTACGGCTGAGCCAGCCAAATAGAATGAATGAAACCAGCAAATACATGGACAGAATCGGTATTGCAGGTACCATCATATAAATAATGCTGGGTACCACCAGAATTAAAAGTCCCCGCAGTACACCAATGCTTCAGTGAAGCCTCCAACTGCCCACTTTGCAGCGTTATAAGCGGTACCGCCTGCGGTAGCAAAACGACCGCCGACAGATGAGATTTGAATGATGTGACCGCTGCGTTGCTTCCGCATAATGGGCAGAGCCGCCCGTGTCAGATAAACGACTCCGTAAAAGTTGGTATCCATCAACTTCTTGTAGTCCTCGGCACTCGTCTCTTCAAATGGTCGAATATCTCCGTATCCGGCGTTGTTTACAAGAATATCAAGTTGTCCGAATGCGTCGATTGCTGCATTAACGGCTGACTTTGCCGCATTTTCGTCAGTCACATCCAGAGGAACAACACGAATTTGATCGCCATATATATTAACTAAATCGGCAAGCTGCTCAGGCTTTCGGGCTGTTGCGACAACACGATCGCCTTTAGTGAGCGCAGCCTCTGTGATATTCCGCCCCAAACCGTTGGCGCTGCCGGTAACTAACCATACTTTTGACATGTAATCATCTTCTAGATTAAAATCACTCCACAACAAACCTTATATCGTGGCTTGTTAACCTCATTTTAAATTGATTATAATAAGGATGATAGTTGGATTGTATTTATTTATTGCCTAAAACTATGATTTGCATATAAAAGATGACAATAACCATCGATATATCGAGGAAAGGAAAACTAAGATGATCTCCAATTCTGAAACACTCGAATCCGTGATGAGCCGTCTTTTGGACTTCATGTCACAGTTTTCATTCTTCCATGGAACATTTCAAACTAACATCCCCTTTCTTTCTTTGTTAAGAGAGGTTAAGCCATCTGTTGTGGAAAGCGGAATCCTTGATCCTTCCATATGTATTGTAATCCAGGGTAATAAAAAACTGATTATAGGCGAAAAATCGATTGAATATGGTGCAGGAAACTATATTTCTTCAAGCATTGACATGCCGATTAGCGGGCAGGTTTTGAAAGCTTCACTTGAAGCGCCTTATACGGCTATTAGGATTATATTTACTTCAGAAGAAATCGCATCCGTTGTATTAGAAGCTAATATTAAACCAAGACAAGAGAATCAACTAAGAGAAGGTGCATTTGTTGGGAACATAGGACTCGAGGTGCTTTTGGTGTTTGAAAGGCTCCTTCATCTCTCTTCTGATTCTCAAACAGCTGCCTTTCTCGCTCCAACAATGAAACGAGAGATTATCTATCGCCTCCTAATCGGAGAGGATGGAGGAGTGTTTTATAATAGCATGCTCTTACATCATGAAACTTCAGGAATCAGTAAAGCAATCCATCATGTTAAGGCCAATTTCGATCGCTCGATTACGGTGGATCAGATTGCCCGTATCGGCAACATGAGCACTTCTACTTTGCATCATAAATTCAAGGCAGTAACCACACTGACTCCCATACAATATCAAAAGCAGCTTAGACTTCAAGAAGCACGAAGAATCCTATTAGGCGGTGGAGTTGATGTGACCATAGCTGCCTTTCAGGTCGGCTATGAAAGCTTGACGCAATTTAACCGCGAATACAAACGGCTTTTTGGTCTGCCGCCCCTAAAAGATATCCAGACTATTCGAGCCAAAAAAACTTAAATATTAAAGTAAACAACTCAAGCTTGCATCAAGAACCCCTCTCGACAGAATCATTAAAACTAAACTATCCCGTTTTTAATGAATGGTTATTATGTTAAAAAACAAAAAAGGGCTTCCCTCTGTCATCTTTCAATGACTTTTGGGACAGCCCTTTTCCAGTTGATAGCTTTAGAAACTAGAGATGTTAATACGCTTAAGCTGCATCAATTAATGAATTTACCTGTACAGCACCATCGATTGTAAATACCAATAACTTAGTTTTTGTTCCATCCGCTGAAATAACTTTAAGACTATTATCTGTTGTAACAGCTGCCGTTAAAGCAGCCGCATTTCCACTGCCATCCACAACTGAGATGGTTTGAACACCATATAGGGATATTAACTCGTCTAGAACATTTCCAACCGTAGCTCCAGCTTTAATGTCTATAGCACGGTCTGAAACAGAGTTAATATGTGTGCTTGTAAAGGCAATAGCTACACCTGTGTCAGAGACGATATTTGGGAAAACATAGGATTGTGATAAATTTGCCTGTACGGAGCTGTCAAATTTGGTATTGCCATTTGCTTTAGGATAGACTTTTGCAGACTGTGTTTTATAAGATTTAATGAACGTTTTAACAGCTATATTTTTAAAATTATAACTTGAGGTACCTCTAACTTGGATAGCACTGCCAATTAACCCGCCTTGTAAAATGTTCAGGTTGCTTAAGTTAACATCTGTTCCATTATCAATTACAATAGCAAATCTATCATTTCTTAAAATATCTTCATATTGTATTGAACTGTCTTTGATAGTTATGTCGTCTACATATTTCAGAAGAATACCATATGCAGGGAACAAATTAGCATTTGCATAGGTTGATGTTCTATAGTTGCCTCCATTTTTAGCTTCAGCTATCACTTGTGCAGCATTTGATAAAACCGGCATGGAAGCCGTTTTAGCAGGGTTATAGGAAGCCATTAGCTTAAGGTTTTTAATTGTAATATTTCTAACTGGATATGTTTTTCCATCTACAATAGTTCCTACAGAGCCAACGTCAATTGTGCCTGCCGCACCAGTGCTTGGAAACCGTTTGTAGCCTTGAATAACAATTGGGAATGCTCCATCTCCACCAGCGTTCTTCGATAAAACAGCCCCATCCACCGTTACATCCGAAATAGAACCAGGCCTTCTTATTCCAAGAGGCAGTCTTGATGTTTGCAGGCTTCCATCTTCATCCAACCCGGCGCCTTCAAATCGCGGAGTTACACCAAAAGCAATTCCACCAGAGGTGTTTTCTAATTTTAAATCTGAAAAGGTTACGTTACTTATATTTGATCCGTCGTTCACCCATATGGCAACGCCCGTTTTGTTAGCATTGGTTGTTAGAGATAAATTTTTCACTTTAATATCTTTAATATCTCCAACTGTTTCTGAGCCTAATTGGAACACATTTCCGCCATCTATGTCACCGGCAACAATTTTTTCAATATCATTATTAGAAACGTGTCTAATAAAGCCTAAAGAAAAATCACTTCCTAATTTGGCTACATCATTACTGGACTTTAAAGTTGTAACATTGTAAGCAGAGGCGTTGTTGTCTTGCATAAAATTGAAGGTATCTCTTTGCCGATCGGAAGATGAGTTAGGCAATAGAATATTTTGAACTCTAATGTCATCACAGCCAGTAGTTAATATGGAGAACCAGCCACCTTGTTCAAAGGTCAGAATATTATCCTCATCTATTCCGCCGATAACTATATTTTTAGATAACTTCAACGAAATGGTTTTAGTTCCTCTACCAGGAACTGCAGGAGTACTATAGCCCGTGTATAAATTCATATTGCCATAAAATTTAGCGGAATTCCCCACAATCTTAATATTTTCTACACGAACGCCCCACATCAGCGCGTCTTCCCAATAGCCGTGACCGTCATCCTGCCCCAATGCGAAAGGATAATTTAAACTATTTTCTCTTGAGTCAATATTATCTAAAGCGATTAGTTGAGAGTTTTTGTCAAAATATAAATATACATTGCTTCTTAAATGTATGCTATTAGAGGCGAAATTCGAGTTTCCTTTGAAGTAAACCTTACCTCCGCCATTTTTGCTTGCTGCAGCAATAGCTGCATTAATAGAAACAGAATTATCTGTTCCGGTATATTTAATAATGTCATAAGTGCTGCTTATTACCGTTGCGTCAGCAACAGCTCCAAAATTCGTTACGTCGTATATACCTGAATAATAACTTACCATGTTTGAGCTTCCATCCGATGTTACAAGCTTAAAATAATAGTTTGTATCTGGTAAAAGGTTAGTAAGCTTGGCTTGTTGTGATTTTAAAACCTCTCCAGTATTAACCCAGGTTAAACCTTTATCCAAGCTTGCATAAACGGCAGCATGTTTATTTAATGAATCAGCTTCCAGAACAACAGTTGTTGGTTTAATATAAGAAACCTCATCCGCTTTTCTAACTAAATTTGTTACATTGGAGGTAACATTGAATTTTGAAGTTCCTGTTTCAGTATAATCCACTTCACGTGGTGTTCCTGAATAAGCCTTGCCGCTAAAGGTTGCACTGAAAGCTCCGCCTTTTCTGGGAATTGTTTTGTTTTTCAGAATAAGAATAACGTCAACACCATTGTAGGCGCTAAAATCTGTATTCTTGATAGAAACCGTTTTTCCACCATTGGTTATTTCCACTTTTGTTCGTAAATCTTCATTAGAGTTAATATCTCTAACCCAGTTTCTTCCTGAATGGTTATAATCTTTTGCCGCAGCTATAGCAGCATTATTTAATTGTACGGAACCGCGGCCAATTAAATCGAAAGTATCTTTAGATGAAGCTGTTATTCCATCCGGCAAATTAAAGGTTAACGTTCCGTATAAATATTTTCTTTCCGGAGTGGTTCTATTAATGGAATATTCCAAAGTTATATCTTGAGTTTGTCCAATTGTATATTGCTGCAGGTTTGCTTTTAAGGTTGATAGATGAATCGTAAATTTTTTGACCGTTCCATCTTCAGCAGCAACCGTTAATATATCATTATTAACTATTTCATCAGACAGGCTTTTTTCTGCTCCCGAGCTATCTGTAACCGAATAATTTTGAATATAATGGTCTGTTGAGTCAATTTCAGCAAGCAATTGTTCAACATTATAATGAGGCACCATGTAAATTGAGCTATTTGCATTGTCGATGCTTGATATGTGAATGGCGTTATTTAGCATTCTAAGATCCGTATTAGATGAATTTTCCGGTTTAAAGGCAATATTATCTAAAGAAATTTTAGAATTGCTAATTTTCAAAGTGTAAGATTTAGCCTTATCCACTTGAGGTAAATTTGTTATTGAATAGGCAATTCCATCTGTGCCTTCTAGTAAACTGATTTTAGCATTAGATAAATTTATATTACTCGCACCATCATTTATTGAGATATTATCTGGAACTCTACCACTTGAAATATTTAATTTTCCCTTTGCTGAAGCTGTCTTAAAAGAGAATGTGTCTGACGCTCTTACATTAGACGAAAATCCCAAAGAAGTTATATCCTTAGCTTTCCCCTTCTCTTCATTAAAACTATTAGAATCTGCCGAGCTATTAGAATCTGCCCATGCACCGTAAGCCAGACTAAACAACATGGTTAAAGTCATAAAAGTGGTTACAAGTACCTTAGCTTTATTTTTCATTATATTATCCTCCTATATTTTCCTTTTGTTTTTTACAAATCCTACCCAGCTTCCTCCTCTTATGATGTTTGATGTGCCTGCTCGTTGCTTTCAGTTTCAAATTATATCTATCATTTGTTTTGCGGCAGTCAATTCAGCGTGAACATATTGTAAATGAAATTGTCTTGCAAAATACCGATAGTTCGCTGGTCCCAAAGGTCCTTTAACCCGGGAAAGCCCATCGGATGTCCCCTTCCTATTAGCCTGATATGCAGCAATATGACCTTGCCAAACTTGCTTAATCTCATCTTGTATCATAAAAAAAATCCTCCCCGTGTTAAGGAGGAGGATCGTAACATAAGCAATATTCGGTTAATAGTTTTCAAATATTTGGGAATATTCCATGTAGATATCGACTCTAAAAATGGATTAATAGAATTAGATATTCTTAAAAATTGGGTAATCTCACACGTACAATTAAATCAGCTCTAATTTTATAAGAAGTCGCTGTATTATAACCGCTACCTCAGCCCTAGTCGTATTGTCCTTCGGTCCAAGCTCCGTGTCGTTTCTTCCAGATATTTCTCTAGACTGCATACAATATGCAATACGGCTTTGTGCCCAATTTGACAGCTCTGGCATCTTAAAATGAATAATTTAATTGTCTATTTTGCTATTTATTATTTCAGTGAACACATCTATTTTTGATATTTTATAATCCTTTAATCTCTCTTTATCTGGGGCTTGTTGAATAAGTTGGCCTGACGAATCAAATCTAAATCGCCCTTGATATACACCAAGTGGTGTATATGCTTCTCCTTCTATTTGTGGTCCAATAAATTTGCTTAACATGATAATATCATGCTCACCCTTCTCCAGGACAGGAATACCATTTAATTTAAATGTTGTTTTCGGCAATGCTTTACCTTCCTTATCAGTCGGATTATATTCCCCGCCTGTTTCAACTATCCGTATGGTATCTCCTTTTAATACGGAACCTTTCAAAGTAGATAATACAGTTACAGAAGAGATTGTAAAGGGAATATCCTTATAAGTAAAAGTTTCTTGGTTAAGAACATTAATTTCCACGATTTCTACGGCATTTGAAACCAACTCATCCAACGTCCCATATGATTTTACCAGTGAAACAGCCCCTCCTACATCCGGTGTTTTTTCACTTTTCCCACATGCACTAAGGAGACTAATGAGAAATAAACAGCATACAAGAATAATGAATTTAGATTTAATTTTCAACTGAGATCCTCCAATTATATTTAATACAAACTTAAGGCTTCAAATAGCCTTTTCAACCGCATCATTAACAATACCTTCAATATAATTCCACAGGAATTTGGAGCCGCTCTCAATTCTTCTATTTCTTGATAAAACTTTCTCTCTTGTAGCCCCCAACCTTTGCCATTGTAAACCATTGGTTTTATAGTTATGAAGGATTGGCATAAAACTATCCATAGCTTGCGCAAATTTTGCCTCTGCTGTTTCTCCATCCTCATATTCATTCCAGATGTCCATAAATTGATTTGCTTGGTCATGTGGTAATAATCCAAATATTCTATCTGCGGCTTTCTTTTCTTTTTCGACTTTATCCAGCAAGTTGGCATTACCATAAGCATATGTATCTCCAGCATCAATTTCAACGATGTCATGGAGCAAAATTATCTTAAGTACCTTTAACATATCTAAATTACTCTCATTGGCATATTCGGACAATACCATTGCACCTAAACCTTTCAATATCCATTTAGTTATCCTCCTATTATTATTTTAGTTTGTCTTATTTTAACATATAGAAATAAGTTTGTTACACGAATCTGCCCGTTACTTCTGCGACCATGATGGAAAAATTAAAAAAAAGAACCCGAAGGATCTTTTTCTCAACACAGTTAGCCAACCATTACAACTGTATAACCGAAAAGCCTGTATATACACATACTGGTGTAATTATTGCTCAGTGGTTTAGTGTATGCGTTTTGACGTAAAAATTAGTAACACGACGGCGATCAACGCCCAGAGCACATTACCTATCCATGCTATAGAATCAACTGGCCATAATAGCAATGTCATAGCAAAGCCCCCCCATGCATAGGTCAGTAAAGCACCAGCAATTAAGGCAAACTGATGCTGCAAACTCCAACCATGTTGCTGTGACCAACGGGCAATGAGCAACGATGCGATACTCAAGATGAAGATGCCCATAATAACACCAGCCCAGCTTTCAGGCTTCGCAAAAAACAGACTTGCTATTACAAACGTGCCCACACCAAGAGGCCATGGTTTGGGCACCCGGTACACAGCAGGAGCAGTTGAATCCTTTTTCTTGTTAATGGCGAAGGCGATTGCAATCAACGTGATTGCAACAGCAGCAGCACCCATTAACTGGCCTTGCGAAGCTAAGAATTTTTCATCGGCGTAGATAAAGCTAAAAACGATGGCACAGCCAATAAGATATAAAACGCCGATCATGGATAGACCAAACTTACTCAGCCAAGGTGTGGTCATTCTAGAAGGAGTCAGCATTTCTACAATTGCAATCGGGACACCGATACTCCATATGACATGCCCCATCACAAAAGAAAATGCGTTGTAGGCGCTGATATCTAGAATAGGAATAGGTGTAACCTTCTGTGATTCAAGGCCTAAGAAAGCTTGGTTAAAAAGAGATTGGTCTATTAAGCCTGCTTCAATGACGCCATATGCCGCAGCCAAAAGGAATAGTGATGGCCAACTTCGACCAGTACGACGGACCAGCTCTCGAATGAGCAAGGCGCCTCCACCATACAATGGCACAATAAGCGGATACCCAAGAATATTCCTGAGTGGACTGACTCCCAGTAAAAATTCACCCACCCATGGCGCAAGAAGAAGCAAGCCCAGCGCAGGAGCAAAGCGTTGGAGCGGAGCTGAAGATAAGGAAGAATTCCCATCAGGATTCTTCGTCTCTCTCTGTCGAATCCGGTATACAGCACTGGCGATCAAGCCAAAAACTGCCCCTGCTATGAGGCGTGTCACAAGTATCCTTACAAAGATTACGATCCGAATGGAAATCTCTTCGACTGCCGGACTGAAGAAGTCTTTTAAATAACCCTTAAGCTCAGGAACATTCTTGTCCATAGTAATCTGATGGGTTACGGCCACGAACAGGCCAAGCAACGCACCCAAAACTATAAAATCATAAAACGGCCTTTTGTTCTTTCGAAACAAAGCAATGGCAAGGTATACCAGAAACGGTCCTATAGTAAGCGCCTTATATAGAATTGACTCGAACGAGAATAACTGCAAATCTTTTACGACCACTTGAGGAATTCCAATTGCCGCCAGAACTACCAGTAGTACCAGTGGCATATCTGTTTGAAAAAATGATAACCCTTGTTTTTTTAGAGTCATTATTAAGCTTTTCACCTGAATGACAGCCTCCCTTCCTTTATTGTTGTCCACGCGCTGGAAAAATAGAATGCTTTAATCTTCTCTTTAATAATGACCAAATTTTATTCGCTCACTTTTTAACATCTCTCCAAAGTTCGTTTTCCCAACTACCTTTCTACAATCTATACTCCATTGTTGCCAAATCTGATGCTAAAAGTAAAGATAGATTTAGTTGCAACTCTATGCAATCACAGGTTGCGATCATTTAGATCCTTATATAATCAAGTATTAGAACAAACGAATAATAAAACGGAATAGACAAAATGCAGCGACCTCTTAAAAGGTCGCTGCATTTTTTATTATAAACACTGTTAACACACTTTTCAAAATTTTATGTTTGATGAGCCTGAAAACTATGCGATGCCCGCGGGTTTTTCTGATAGCATCGATTTGCCTCATTATAATTGAACAGGAGGATTTGCTGCAGATACCACATAGTCTGTTATTATTTTAGAGAAAAAAATAAATTCATGATAATTGAGAAGTTTATCAAACTCACTATCTCTTACAGTTACAAATTGGACTTTACTATACAGATCACCATTTAGAATAGCAAACAATGTAAAGCCATTAAGAAATGGGTTTAGATCGCTGCCATATTGAACAAGCAGTGATTCTTCTGGATTTAACGTAAATGTTGCTGTCCCGTCTTGATTGACTGGATCAGCTCCTTGCCGTACGAAAAGCGTAATCTGTAAAACAGCCTGACTGAGGTTGACAAATGTTTTTACACCAGCCATTTTTTATCCCTCTTCTCCTATTTAGTCATATAGAAAGATTAATAATCTTTCATACTTTCATAGTATGTAAGAGTTGATATATTAGTGATAGATATCATAGCCTTTTCTTTGGGTTAAACTTGTATTTTCAGATACTATCATTTCCCAACCTTGCTATTCATAAATTGATCGATGAGCCTGGTTACAACATCTCTTTTGATAGGTTTACTTATATAATCATCCATACCTGCAGCTAAGCATTTTTCTCGATCTCCCTTTAAAGCATTCGCAGTCACAGCAATGATAATGGGACAAGTATCAGGAGGTGATGTTTCCTTTATCCGTTTTGTCGCTTCAAAACCATTCATAACTGGCATGTGAAGATCCATAAAGATAATGTCATACACTTCATTCATTGCTGCTTTAACAACAGCATCTCCATCATCTGCAATTGTCACCGAGTGCCCTAATTTTTCAAGCATTTTTGCTAATACTATTTGATTGATTTTGTTGTCTTCCGCAATTAAAATCTTGCCAGGTCGTTCAGATGGAAGATACAATGACTGTTTTGTCTTGTGTTCAACGCTGATTTTTGGTGTATAACGGATAGTAAAGATGAAAGAAGACCCCTGTTGACCGTCGCTTTCAGCCCTAATCGTTCCTCCCATCAGTTCAACAATCTTTTTACTGATCGCTAATCCTAAACCTGTTCCTTCATGTGTGCGGTTCATAAAAGAATCGACTTGTGAGAATGGCTCAAATATATCAGTTAACCTTGTAGTTGGGATTCCGATACCCGTATCATTTACGGTAAATTCCAAGTGTGACGTATCCGGTTCCACTATGACTTTTTTTACCCTTACGATCACTTCGCCGCCTTCTGTAAATTTGACCGCGTTACCCACAAGATTCAATAGTACTTGTCTTAACCGATCCGCATCACTAATTATATATTCGGGGACATCATGACCAACCAAATAGTTCAGCTCCAGCTGTTTTTCTGCTGCCTTTGATGAAAATATGGACAAGGTATCTGAAATGGAATTTCGAACATCCAAAATATCTTCCTGTAATTCGCTCTTTCCAGCCTCGATCTTCGAGAGATCCAAAATGTCATTGATAATCGCAAGAAGAGAATCCCCGCTCTTTCGTATAATCTCAACATACTCCCTTTGTTCCGAATTAAGCATTGTTGTTTCCAATAAGAGCTCTGTCATTCCAATCACACCATTCATAGGTGTCCGGATCTCGTGACTCATCATCGCTAAAAATTCGCTTTTCGCTTGATTTGTACTCTCTGCACTCTCTTTGGCAAGCAAGAGCTTTTTTTGTTCCGAAATATCTTTAGCTATCAGATAAAATCCAATGTTATGACTGTTTATAAAAATGGGGGCAATGCTAGTTAATACTTCAACCTCCTCGCCTTCTTTCGTTATAATCGATTCAATCCCCTGTTCAACTGTATTATCATGCAAAGCGTCCTCAAGAATCCTTTTTACATTTTCATGTCCAATAAGGTTTGCAATATCCATCCCAATCAGCTCTGTATCTAACTTATAACCAGTTAGTTTTTCGGCCATTTTATTTCCATTCATCACTTGACCTTGTAAATCTAGTGATAGGATGGCATCATGATTGTATTTTTTCAAAGAAGTATACCGTTCAATGGTCTCTTGCAGCTTGTTTTCAGATTCCTTCCGCTCTGTAATATCAACAATTTGTATGAGGTAATGAAGAGGTGTGCCGACTTCATCTCGAATTAAAGTAAAGGTGACCTCACACCAAGCTACTTTACCACCTTTTTGCATATACCGATTTTGGTGTTTAGCGACAGTGTTTGTTACATTTATTTGATCATAAATATCCTCAATCTTCAGTACTTCTTCATCCGGGTGTAAAAGCTGAAAAAATTTGAAGCTGCTCAGCTCGTCCTGTTTATATTCAAAAATATTACATGTTGCTGGATTAACAGCTATAAAAGATCCATCCAATGATACTTTCCCTATTCCATAAGTCGCATAGGTAAAAGCTTCTTCAAAGAATTCCTCAAGTTCCTGTCTTTCATTAATCATAATACGCCCTCCGCTTATAATATTAATGTAAGTATTACACGGCTAGTTAGAAACATTCCTCACACCATTTTAACATATGGAGATAATACTCTGAATGGCTTTTAGCACCTTATTAATTCTGGACATGAAAAAACAGCCAGTCTGAAAATATTACCGTGTGTATAATTAAATATTTTTTCTAGACAATAATGCCAAACGAATTGCTAATACTAACCTATTAAACATTTGCCTAAACTCTGAAACAATAAAGGTACAGCCCTCTCAAAGATCATGAGAGTCTGTACCTTTTTCGCAATGGAGACTCTTTCATCGGCCTCGAAAGTTTGGGGGCTTTGTCCATTGTCTTTAATTCTTTTCACATTTCGAGGATCACTTTATTTACCCTGAAGCAGCTAGGTTGTCTAAAATGAACCGGTCAAGGAATCAAGAAGTGAATAAAAGCTTTGGTCAGGATCGGTCTGCTATTGGGATGCCATCGCCGAGGACAACGCACTTACCGAGTTACGTGGCTTTCCCGGTTCTCTGAGGACGGTAGCCCAGTCGATACAGCGGCGATAACCGAACGCCGCGACGCATTAATGCAGAAGACACTTATGGCTTAGCAACCTGACGTCCGAGATGCCCGGTGAACGCCAAGGCCATAGTCCGCGATGTTTCAGCGTCCAAACGCCCAAGCAACCATCAGCGGGAACTCGCTTGCCCAAAACGGGTCGCCGTGATTCCCAACCCGCTCCGTCATCACTACGTCCGCGCTCGCATCGCGCAGTGCGGACGCCCACCGGGTCGCGTTCTCGAGGAAGAACGGCTCCAGTGTGCCGGCGACGAGGTAGGTGCGCGGTAGCGGGCTTGGCATTATGGTAGGCGGCCGGTAGCCCCCGCCTGGCGACGCGGAGAAGACTGCACCGAAGATGTCAGGATGCCGAAGCCCCATGGCGAGTGAGAACTCTCCACTCGCCGACACGCCGCACACCGCAGTTCGCTCGGCGGGCAGCGCGACACCGAAGCGCGACGACACCCATCGGCGGACGTCCTCGACGAAGAACCTCTCGTGTGCCGCGAACCGCTCCTGATCGAACAGCGGTGAGTACTCATGGATGCGCACCATCTCATCCTCATCGGCCGCCCGGTAGACACCGACGATCATCGTTGGCGGTACGTCGGCTGCCTCTAGGTACCCGCCCCACTGCGAGATCAGCTGACCGTCACCGGCGAACACGATTGCCTCGGTCGGATTCGGCGGCACGTACACCGTGACCTGCCGTCCACCGTCGTACTCGAAGGTTTCGGTGACGAGCTCTCCAGCTATTTTTGAAATTACAAAATCTTCTTGTAAATTATCATTCATAATATTGTCCTACCTTTCAAATCTAATTCCCGATAGAAGGTTATTTGGTGTGCTTACTTTTAACTATAACATACGTATTAAACAAGTTTCATTAGTAATGTTGACAAGCTATTAGCTGGTTTTCTTCTGACAACAATAAAAAACCGCTCTTTATCCATCACTGGAAAAGAGCGGTCCATCATAGCCAAGTTAATTATATACTTCAAATTCAGACAAGCCATTATTCGTGCCGACTCCGCCGACAGCTTGGAATTTGACCCAAGTCACTGTTTTGTTAGCAAAGGTTATTTCTTTCATAGCGCCCGTTGTGGAAATACTCGATACACTAATTGAAGATCCATCACTAAAGGTCAATGTCCCGCCATTAATATTCTCAGAGGAATTAACTCTGTCATAAAGCCGGATTTTATTAATCGTCTGGGAGCTTCCCCATGTCAACTGAATCCATGGATTGGCTTCCGCCAATGCTGCCCATTCATTGCTGTTGGCTATTCCACTTATGCCATCTACCGCCAATGTCTTGGCATAAGCACCACTGTATTGTGAAGATGCAGTAACTGTGGAAGTCGGGGCAATGTTTGAACTGGATGCCGTCCCGTAAATCTCGATCTCGGCAAGCTGGATTTGATATTGGCCTCCACTTACTACTCTCAAGCTAGTACCCTCTATTTTGACATAGCGAGCAGTTTGCGAAGTAAACGAGAAGCTCTGCACAGCATTTCCTGGCAAAGGATACGATGTTTGAGTTACTACAGTCGTCCAAGGACCTGATGAAGACGTCGCCACTTGAATTGTAAAATTAATCGGGAATCCTTCTCCAATATGTCCAGCATCATTTCGCGGATATATATCCACCCGGCTGATCGTTTGATTGGACAACATATCCATTGTAATCGATTCCGTGTGGTTGATTGTCGGAGTGTTGGTCGTTGCCCACCCCCACGACCCAGTGACTGAACTGCGCTGGCTATCATTCGTTCTGCTTAATCCCCAATCCGAATTAACAAAAGAGCTTGTTGCTGTGACCGAAGCACCGGAAGCATAGTTCGGTGTCGGTGTCGGTGTTGGTGTTGGCGTTGGCGTTGGTGTTGGTGTGGTTCCAGAAGAATCAAATGCATCAATATCCGTGTAATAGTTGCTTGAGCTTGCATTTTTATCGCTTCGTTGCACGACTTTTATCGTATGTGTCCCAGAACTTAAGCTAGTGTTGCTGTAAATTTCAATTTGATAGACAGTACTCGCCGAATAGGTGTCAATAGTTTGGCTGAAAACACCATCAATATATACATCTGCTTTCCCATGGTTATTGTTTTTTGCACCAATTACTTTAATGGAAGTACCCGTAAACGTGTACTCAGCGGATGCGCCTGTTGTCAGGGTCCAATGCGCGCTGCCTCCATAATATCCTGGTTCTGAGACAATCCCCCAAGTTCCAGTGTAAATAATATCCCCATCACTATCGTCTGGCTTGGTAGTATAATTATCATAGCCGACTGAAGGCGACCAGCTGATTAAATCGTTCGCGGAATTACCGCTTCCTCCATTATTAACCTCGAAACGGATTACATCGTTAGCTGCAACCGTAATTGCATTCAATGTAGTATTCACGCCATTATCATCATTATAGGAAATCGTTTGAGGTGTGCCGCTGGTTGGCCAAATCACACTGCCGTTCTTTGTGATCCTAACCTTGACGCCATCTCCACCACCACTATCATTCTTCAGGACTCTTCCCCGGATGTTGATATAACCTGCAGTTGGGGCTTTCCATGCTCTGGCTAGCCAGTTGCTTGAAGTGCTGTTCGGCAAGGCCCCATGACGAGAAACATATCCGGTGGAGCTTCCCCACCAGCTATTAGCTGAATCATAGCTCAAATTCGAGTAGCTTGACCCATTATATAGTTGATATGACCAGTTGTTCGTTGTTTGAATGCTGCTGTAACCATTCGCTGCATGAAAGAGAGTAGCAGCAGACGGTGCATCCTGATTATTCGTGAAAGTCATCGCGCTTAGCGGGCCATTCGTAAATCCAGTAGGCTCATAGTATAGATTATCGTTTATCGAGCCTGTGGGAGATATAACACCCCAGCTTTTCTGAATTCCGCTGAGAAAACTGCTGTTTCCTGCTGTTCCGTTGCCGACAAACACATTGGAAGAAAATTCAAGATTCGGTTGTAGCGGATCCTGAAGGATTTCAATGCCTGGACCTGCATTATTCCCGATATAATTCGAGCGGAAACGAATGCCGTCATTCCCTTTTTCTAAATCGCTGCCTACTTGATCATATGAACCTGTATCTGGAATACCCTTGATGATACTGTTCACAATTGTCACATTCTGGGCATGCCAGAAAAAGAGCGAGGTCGTGCCAACCGTTTGGTATCTGGATGCCATATTTTCAATGCGGTGATCAATAATTTTCATATTCCTCAAATTATCATAATTATCTCCGCCATCGCCGTCATGGAAATACGAGTTTTTGAGAATAACGTTCTGGACGCTATGATAACCTAAGATATCACTCAAGAATCCAATAAACCCTCCTGGGTTGAATCCGGAAATATCAAAATTGTCATTATTATTATATCCTTCAACATTCGAAACAGTAACGTTCTGCACCGCATAGTCCGAGGTCGTTACTGGGACATTCCCAGTAATAAGAATGCCTGCTGAATGATACATTCCCGGCAAATCAGTTTGTACAGGCGAGTATCCGAATATACCCTTTATATCATGTACATAAACATTATCAACTGTTATTCCATCATGCAGATTGGTGGAATACCAGAAAATAATGCCTGCGCCTGCATGCGAAACCTCCAGATTGCTAACGCTTACAAAAGAAGCATTGTTTAACCAAATGCCGCGATCCGTTGCAGCGCTATTACGGCTGATCTTCGGTTTGGCTCCTGTACCGTAAGCACTGATCGAAATCCAGCTACTCGTTGTGCCCGAGCTGTTAAACGTCAGCTGCTGGTTCCACGTTGCTCCTCTGGCTAAAAGGATCTGATCTCCCGGCAGAAACGAGCTGCTGTTAACTGGTGTGAAGTCACACCATGGTGTCGCTGTCGAAGTGCCTGCTCCCGCATTGCTGCAGCTAGACCCCGACAAATTATTAACATAATAGGTTGTGTTATTAGCAAAAACAGGCTTGTAAAGCGCTATCAAAACAACAAGAATAACAAAAACAAAGGCCAGCACAGACTTAATTACCATAGATGGCTTCGAAACTACTGAAAATGAATTCATCATAATCCCCCTCTCAATTTTTACTATCAAAGCCTTGTCCACCTATTATTCCGTCCGCAATTCGCAAGGAATAATCGTTAAGCGATAGAGGTTCTCTGCTTCACTTCTTTGGTTCGTAATGAAATCGCCTGTTGTAAAAATGATCAATTTCTTGCCATCTGAACTAGTAAACTTGGGAACGACATACGGGTTGTAATATCCATGCGGGTAAAAAAGATACGCTGCAAATTTGTTCCAAGGCCCCCACGGTGTCGGCGATTCATAGAACTCCCAAATCGTTTCTTGGTGGCCAGTCTCCCCTGAGCCAGTCGTATAATACCACTGGATCAGGACATACCGGTCAAGTTGCTCTATATACTGGATCCCGGTCATGCTGCATTTGCCAGGAACATTGAGAATCGGGAATGCATCGTATACGATCTTGGACCAGTTCTTGGTGTCCATTCCGTCACCACCTGTGTAGAACTCCCAATCACCCCCTACAAGCTTGGGCAAATCGGTGCGCAAGACACGGCCTAAAACATAATGATCTCCGTTATCCCAATATCCATTGTTGGAAACTGCATAAACATATCTGTCGGCATTGTCGACTACAGCTGCTCCATCCATGCCATATTTCACAAAGCAAGGTGCGCCAAAACGATACGCGTAAAATGTTGGTTGTTTCAGGTTCTCCTCTACGGTGCGCGTCCAGGTTTGACCATTATCGTCCGATTTTATGATGGATGCATGATGCGATTGTTGACGTTTCATCGGATCGACACCCTCCATGCCATAGCGGTGCCTGGCAACAGTCATATATAGAGTGCCGTCAATACTTGCAACACTTAGGGCTTTCCAACAACAGCGGTCAATCTCCGAAATGCCAAACAACGGTCCATACTCCTGCATAGGGTTAATCGTTCTGCCCTCCAACCTGTATGGGTCATCACCTGCCAGCTGGTGAAAAGCCAAATTACTGAAACAGGCATTATCAAAGCCATAGGAATCATCAGATATGACGTATAGCTGCCCATCTTTTGTCCAAGCCGTATCCCAGACATCCCCTTTCCCATTGGGATGTAGCTCAGCTTCTCCCAGTTTGGCACCGAGAATACGCTTCGTATTCGCTCTCATAGACTTTCTCCTTTAAATGTTTTCAAGTAGCTCATCCCAATCAATCCTAGTTGAACATCAGGCAGTTCAATTATTAATTCCACGCTGCTAATCACTCGTTCTGAATCACATGGAATAACAAGCAGATTTAAATAATCTGTTCCTGGATGTATCGGATGGTCCTGAATCCCGCTTCGTATTTCGATCGGCAAAGTGTCTGCTGCAAAATGAGAGAATAGTGTATCGATGTTTTTGCCGACATTCAAAAGCAAGGTGTCAACTTCGCCCTGGATATAATGAACTATAATTTTCCCGACATCAATTCCGGTTTGACGGCTCTGGCATTCACTTGCGTAAAGCAAAGCGATCGCTTTAGCATTTTGATTCAATTCAATACGAACTTGATGGGACTTTTCAGACGGGATGGTTACTCCTGTATATGGATGTGAGTTTGCATACTCCAGCAGCACCATCCTTACACTTTCCGCTTCAGTCCCACACTTATCAACATTAAACGGAATTTCTGCGATTTCCAATTCTCCATTGTGCATCTCATAGCCTGCCAGATTGATAAGCTGCTCCTCATGGCGCCATCCCGACATCGCACAAATCCCATCCGCATTATAATAGCCTGTCAATTGTAAAGTCTGAAAGTTTCGTTGATCCAGTGTCTTCAGAAGCTTCAAGCTGGCAGATTCAAAAGCAGGCATAGTCATTTTCGGATAAGTTCTTAATTTATTATGGGATGATGAGGCATAGCTAATCTCAATCTCATAATGTGTTTGCACCGCTGTGGAACTGACACTAATTCTCTTTTTTCCAAATTCAGTAAGAACCGCAATCTTTTCATGGAAATTGCAAGTCACATTAACATCACCAGCTTCAACCCAAACACCAAAATCAAGCCTTCTTTTAGTAGAGCTGCTTACGCTGAACAACACCCTTACTCTTTCATCTTCAATAATTTTCCTATAAGACAACTCGCAATAGGGCAGGCACAACTCTGCATGCTCCCATTCGGATGGCAAAGCGGGAAAACACTTCAATGTCTTACCGCTATCTTTGACTTCTATGCCAAACAATCCCGAAATAACAGAATATATATAAGAGCCGATCGGATTGCCGAATATATAGTTCGCTTCTCCCTTACCATCATCGTCCATTCTTTCTGGGAAATTTCCAGGAGCTTCCGTATAGATCGTACCTGCCAATGACACTGACTCTAATAATCTAAAGCCTGTTTCTGCATCACCAGTTACGAACAATGCTCTAGCTGCTTCACAAATTTGCGCAGGCAATACCGTATCATTTCCGAAAATAGTTGGTTTCAGCTCGCCAGCTCTCATCAGCAAATGATTGTTATCTGTTTCATAAATTAACTTTTTACGCAGGTTATCCAGGCTTTTCAGCTTGATATCATCTGAGAAACTGGAGTACAACGCAGGAAATACCAGATCTGTATAGAACGATGCTTCATGTTTAATATGCTGATAATCAATATGGTTGTAAAAAAATTCATCTGTCTCATTCCACATGCTTGTAGCAAGCTTATCTTTCATCACATCCGCAATTTGCTTCCACTTAGCACGATCCTCATCTTTGCCAAGCTCAAGTGCAATAGCAGAAAGCTGCTCCAATAAACCAGAAACCATGATGCTTGGAGATGCTGCATCACCAGGCATTGCCAGATGATCTGCCTGATAGAGGAATCCATTACATCCCAAGTGCCAATCAAGCAATCCGCTGCGGCTGCCATCCCGCACATCCATTAGATGATCGATCGAACCGCAAAGCTTATCCCAAATCTTAATAAGCAGCGCTTTATCACCGGTTTGATTATAATACTGAATAAGCTGGTACAGATAATAAGGCAATCCTTCTTCAATGCCAAGATTGTAAACGCCAATATGGTTCAAATACGGCTTTTCCGAAGCCATCAGCACTGGACATGGACCTGATTCTAGGCTGCCTAAGAAGTCCAAAGCTTTCTCTGCCCGATCCAGCTGGCCGAGAGATAGTGCAGCAGAGATTTGGAAATTGCATGGCCAATAAGAAGACCACCAATGCACCCCTTCCAGCCAGAGCTTACCGCCATAATCATATTCCAAATTCAGCACAGCAGTCATAAACCCTGAATCCAAAACCTTGCTTGGAGTTAAAATCGATATGTCTTTAACGACTGCTTCGTAATAGGCGGATGCCTCTTGGATCAGTTGATCAGGATCAACAGAAGCTTTAAGCTGATCTTTCCCATTAAACTCACTTTTACATCCAACAATTAAAAACATGGTCCATAACTCATCTTTTTCAAGTGAAATATCAGATGCAAAAGACGCTCTTTCCCCTATAATTACTGGTTCTATTGTTGGAACGCTTGTTACATAAATCTCTTCCGGTATTGTTCTATCGCTAATAATGGCAGCTCCGGCATTCATAACAACTTTATTGCCTGTAATATCTCCATCCTCTAAATTCAAATACGAAGCCGTAAACGTCCTGCCGTGCTTGGAGATTCCGCCATATTCCATTTTTACAGCAAGCCTCATTGGCTCATTGCCTGCATTTTTCAATGTCAGTTTGACAACAGCACCCCAATTTCCAGCCTGAGAAATAATAAGCTCTACTCTCAAACCCGGAAATTGCTGCAAGCTAATTTCATATTCGGAACAGGAAGGCCGAAAGACCGTGCGAATATCATCGGACAGATCGATCCATTCAAACCTGCCGTGTGACTCGATTCCTATTCTGCAATCACCGAATTTAATCAAATCCGGATCCGATTTGTCCTCTGCGTAGGTCCGCATCAAAGCAAATCTTGGCCTGTCACCCGTTACAAGTATGATATTCCCCCGTTTTATGCCCCGGTTAAATTGTTCTATAGCGTTTACTTCCTCTGTTATTGAGGTATGCATCGTTCTGTTAACCTTCTTAGGTGCTTTTGATAAATCAAGGTCAAAGCTTACTTTGTCATCACGCAAACCGTACTTTATCATCTCAATGCCTCATTTCGCCAGATCAGATTAATGATCTAATGATTATCTTATCAACAACCAAAAATGAACTCACATGGCTTCAATTTACGATCATTCTCTGATGCTTCTTCCCAATAGATAAAATGTGGCTCCATAAGCTCCTGCCAAGTATCCTGCCAATTGTGTGGAAAATGAGTAATTCTCTGGTCCTGTTTCACTTGATTTTCCACTGTTTTAGGCAGCTCTTCATAATAAAAAATCAGATTCTCATCCAGCCCGATCATGCAATATTTATTGTCGTTGGTTGAATGCCCTTCTTGAAGCAAGTAGTGATAATAAATGTAGCTGCTCAGCATATCAGGCTTGATTCTTGCAATTAGGGCAACCCGCGCTTGTACAGCGCCTTTTCTTCGCCAATGATCCACACTTAACGGCTTGCTAAAATGAAAGATGTCATTCATCGGAATCCAACATTTATTCGTACCGACTTCAGGCCGCTTTTCGAGAAATGGCTCTACATTCGAAAATAATTCACTCGGAATGATACTCTCTTCTAAATTTTCATAGTATAGAAATACATTTTGGTCTTGGATAAACAAACTTGCGGTCATTAATTTTCCGTTATCAACCATAGCTCTAACTGAATCGAAATGTTTGTTTAGTTCTAAACGTAATTTTTGCTCTTCACTATCCTTGATAATGGCGCGAAACATCCATCTTTCCATATACAGCCTACCCTTTTATCGCACCATCCGTGAGACCTTTGTAGAAATGGCGCTGCAGAATCAAGAACAAAAGAATCGGCAATATACATGCCAGTACACTAAATGCAAAAATAGGTCCCATATCGGAAGTCCGTTCGCCAATGAAGTTGTACATCCCCAAAGGCAGCGTCTTTTTAGCTGCAGAGCTGATAAATATTAATGGTGTTTGAAAGTCATTCCAGATCGGAATCATATTCAAGATAATAACACTCACTGTCGCTGGTTTAAGAAGCGGAAACACTATGGTGAATAAGGTATGGATCACGCTGCTGCCGTCAATTAATGCCGCTTCCTCAAGCTGGATAGGCACTGTTTTAATAAACCCTGTGTAGATAAGAATCGAAATCGGTATAGACGTACCCGCGCATATGAGAATGAGACTTAACGAATTGTTCGTTAAATGTACCCAGTTCATTAGCTTATAAAGCGGAATCATTCCTGCTTGGAAAGGCACCATAATGCCGCTTAAAAAGAAGAAATAAACAAACTTATACCGCTTCCCGCTGTTCCTAGCCAAAGGGTAGGATGCAAAGGCGCTGACAATAATCGTAATCAGAAGCGTGCTTCCTGCGATAAATAGGCTGTTTTTAAATAACAACAGAAACTGGCCGTCTACAAAAGCCTGTATATAATTATCGAGGTAGAAGGTTTTGGGAAGAGCCAATGGCCTGTTGACTTCAGATTTATCCTTGAAGCTTGAAACCAACTCATAAACGATCGGGAACAACATGAGAATGGAAAGGGCAAGCATGACCATGTTCAGTGAAATTTGTAAGGGTCCTGTTTTATGTGTTTTTAGTTGTTTTTGGCTCATAGTACGACTTCCCTTTTTCTTGTATATCTGACTTGTAGAACAGAAATCACGGCAATTAAGATGAAAAACACAACGGAAATGGCAGTTGCATAACCGAATTTTTGATGCCTGAAGGCAATTTTGAAAATGACTGTACCCATCGTTTCTGTAGCTGTCCCAGGGCCTCCTTGGGTAAGCACAAACGGAATATCAAATAATTTCAATCCGCCTGTAATACTCATAAAAGTCATTATCGTAATAGAAGGCATAAGCAACGGAAAAGTCACAAACCGGAAAGTTTTAAATTTGCTTGCGCCATCCATTCTTGCCGTTTCATATAACTCGGCAGGGATTGTTTGCAGCCCTGCTAAATAAATGATCGAGCCATAGCCCAAATACTGCCATGCGTTTAGAATAATAAGCATAGGCATCGCGCTTGCCGCGTTTGCAAACCAGTCGTTGATCAAAAAATCCAAGCCTACTTTATGGAAAAACTCATTTAGAACACCATGATATTGCAGAATATTCCCAAAAACAGCTGAGATTACAATAGGACTCAATAAACAGGGAATATAGAAAACAGAACGTAGAAACTTCTTGGCCCTGAGATTGGAATCCAGAACTAGTGCAAGCAATAAAGCAAGCGAATTGCCTATTAGAGTTGAATATAATGTAAACACAAATGTATTTTTAAACCCTGCTTTTACCAGATCGTCACTAAACATATCCGCATAATTTTTGAATCCAATATACTCATACAACGGGCTAGTCATATTCCAGCTAGTGAATGAATACTTGATGCTATTGAAAAGCGGATAATAAATGATGGCGGTAAAAAGGAGCAACGCAGGCAATATAAACAGTAGATTGATCCATCCTTTTCTCTCCATCTTCATTCTCCTTGTACGTGTTTATAAATTAGATAAGGCAAGCAATAGAAAGCTTGCCATTGCTTGCCTTACCCTTATTCCATGCGTTATTGCACGGCTGGTGCTGTTATTGTGCTTTTATTGTCGTCATATGCTTTATCAATGGCTTTCAGCATTTTATCAATATCTCGCTCACCGGAGTGAATTTGCTGAATTTGCGCACGATAAGCATCTTGTGCTGGCAAAGGCCATGGGACATCAAACCAATTGAATACAACCGGTACGCTAGCAATATCCTTAGCAAGCTGTTTAAGCGGCTCATCCAAATTCACAGTAACATCTTTAAGAGTTGGAATCATTTGAGTTGCTTCGCAATACATCTGGTCAATGTCAGGCCTTGCAAAGAAAGCTACCAGCTTCTTCGCTTCTGCTGCATGCTTCGTACCCGGCCAGTAACCAATGGCTTTATCGCTGCCGCCAACAATTGAATATTTGCCGCTGTCATTTGGCACTTGAAAATATCCGAATTCACCATCTTTATTAGCTGTTTTTAATTCGCCATAGAATACGGAGATTCCCAAGGTCATCCCGGCTTTGCCGTCAGCAACATCTTGCATGGCTTGTGAGTGATTCATCCCAAGGACACCTTTATCGATATACCCTTTGTCAACTAGCTCTGCATATTTTGTAAAATAAGTTTTCATGTCCGCATTATCAGCAAATTTGAATTTGTCGTTAAAGCGGTCTGTTTGGAAATTTTCATTGTTATTCAGCACGTATCCGGCTGCAAGTGGACCTGTTTCATGAAGGCTGGTCCATGCGTCCTTTGCACCTCTGGCAATCGGGATGATGCCAGCTTTTTTCAGCTTTTCACATAAAGCGAGGAAATCGGCGTATGTCTTAGGCATATCCGTAATTCCTGCAGTTGCGAACGCTTTCTTATTGTATAAAACTGCGCTCGTTGTAGCGTTTAATGGAACTGCGTATAGCTTGCCTTCAAAGCTTACTGAACCTTGGAAAGCCGGGAGTACATTAGCTGCAAAAGGCTCATTTGACAAGTCGCCTAAATAACCGGCTTGTGCATATTTATAAGCACCGCTGCCGAAGTACATATATACATCCGGCCCATTATCGGATTGAAATCTCGTTTTGAGCACTTGATCGTATTGATCTCCTGGTGCAAGCTCAAGCTCCACTTTTATAGTTGGATTTTCTTCTGTGAACTTGGCATTGATTTTCTCCATGATATCTTTTTGGGCAGGGTCCCAATAAACCATTTTCAGCGTAACTGGATTACTCTTCGGTGCGGCTGTTGCTGCATCACTCGATTTCACATCATCTGAACCTTTACTACAGCCTGTTAATAAAGCGGTTACAACGAACAATAATGATAAAACCACTGCCAATGTTCTTTTCAAAGTAGTTCCTCCCGTTTCTTCCTGCGAATTAATGTTATTTTGTTGCTAGCTTTATGATAGTACGGGGCATGGACAGCCACAACGGCAAAAATCAACGATAAGGAGTAAAAAAGCGCACAGTAAAAATCGGCATCGCCGTCTTTAGCACATGCCGGACAGCTATTATAACTTTCGCTTATGGAGATATTCCATTGGTGTTATGCCTACACTTTTTTTGAATACCTTGGTAAAATATTTGGGATTATCCTTATAGCCTACCATCCCTGCAACGTCCGAAATACTGTTATGCAAGCTTAACAACAGCTCTTTGGCCACTTGCATCCGAAAATTCAATGCATAATCCAGGATACTTTCACCAGTAGCTTCCTTAAAAATTTTACTAATATAATTGGGGGAAAAATGAAATTCTCTGGAGATCGACTCTAAGCTGATATCCTGTTTATATTGGGAATGAATATAGACCTTTATTCCTTCTACAAGCTTTTTGTAGAAATCGCCCTGATCAAGGAACGCAACAGAACTCACTTTTTCTAGCAGGCTTTTCAATCTGAGAAATACAGCTTCAAGGCCGACACAATTGCAAATATCTTCATACAGCTTGTTCGGATCCATTTGAGATTCCAATGCGGTCTTAGCAAGCAATGAATGGGATATTAGATCAATAAAGGAGTAGATGAACAGCTTGAGATCCTGTGGAGTTGGCTGACATTCCTCCATCCTGCTTTTAACAGATTGAATTATCGAATCGATATGGTTTGGATCCCCTTGCTTGATAAAATTGGCTATTGTGACTTTCAATGCATGGTCGAGCAGCTCTACTCCAAAGGTTTTAATTCTTAGCCTTTCATAGGCTACTATACTTTCCTTACCCAAAAGCAGCTTGTACTCTAAAGCCTTTCCTGATTCCAGGTAAGAGCTGTTAATTAACGAAAAGCTTGAAACCATTTGACCGATACCGCAGCTAATCGTATACCCGGTAAGATTGCGAATCTCTGCCGCGGCTTTTCGGCACATCGCTTCTATAACAGCAGATTCCATTTCTTGAAGCTGTTTATTGGGCATAATCAATACACTTATCCCTGCTTTGGAGAAGACAAATTCACAAGTGAAGCCACACTTTACTGTTTGGGTTTTCCATGCCGTAATAATCGTTTGATTCTGATTCATTTTGTTCCAGTTAATTGTATTCATATCATCTAGTTCAACTGCCACAACGACAAATTTATTCAGAACAGCCTTAGGCTGCAGCTGCAAAAACTCTTGATAGTGCTCGCTTTTGGCTTCTCCTTGCAATAACCTGCTTACAAGCCCCTCCATTTTCTTATGCTGCTCGACCTGTTTGTCCAAATGCAGCTCTTTAGCTTTAATTAGCATCTCTTTGAGCTCGTGCTCGTCAACCGGCTTTAGCAGATAACCTATTGCACCTAAATTTATGGCATTCTGCGCATAATCAAAACGATCATATCCGCTCAAAAAAATAAACATGGACATGATCCCTTCGTCTTTCACTCTGCGCAATAACGTAATGCCATCCATGCCGGGCATTTGAATATCAGCTAAAACAAGCTCTGGCTTGAGCCGAATGATAGCCTCATAGGCCTGAGCGCCATCCTCTGCTTCGAATACAAGGTTCATTCCTAATTGATTCCATTCGACCGCATTCCTTAATGTTTTCCTCATCCATTTCTCATCGTCGACGATCAATACATTTAACAATTGATTACCTTCCCTCTATCCAGCTATATCTCGTCTTACTAATTTAAACTCCACAGTAACGCCTTCGTCCTCATTACGGAATATTCGCAAGCCATACTTTTCTCCAAAAAACTGCTTCAACCGCAAGTTCACATTGAATATGCCTATTTTGCTGTCAAAAAAATAAATCGCAGAATGCGAACGTTCTTCTAATTTTTTGTTAATTTCAATGATTTGGTCAGCGCTCATACCCGTACCGTTATCTTTAATATAAATTTTGATAAACTGATCCTCGTAACAGCACTTGATTTCCAGCGAGTAATTGCCCAGCTTTTGGCTGAAGCCATGCACAAACGCATTCTCGATAATGGGCTGCAAGCTGAAAATGGGAATATCCTCGTTTAATGTTTCTTCATCTATCCAATAATCCACACTCATTTTATCTTCAAACCGGCATTGCTGTAAGGCGAGGTAATTTTTAATATGGTCCATTTCTTCACGAATGGATACCTTCTTGCCATCCCGGCTTAGGTTATAACGGAAAAGTAGCACAAGATGCTGGATCATTTGCGATGTCTTTTGGCCGCCTTCGTCAATAGACAAGCTTTTGATAGATCCTAAAGTGTTATATAAGAAATGCGGATTGATTTGGGCATGAAGCAAGCTGATCTCTGTTTCTTTACGCAACAGCTTTTCGTTATATTCAACCTCTACCAAATGTTTAATTGTCGACAGCATGGAGTTAAAACCGGCAGATAGCTTGGAGATTTCATTAACTCCCTTGACCTCCATCCTGAAGTCAAAGTTCCCGTTTTCCGCTTTTTCCATAAACCTTTTCAGTAAATTCAATCTCTTAGACATTTGCTCAGAAATAATGAATGATAATATCATCGCTATGAGCAGACAAAAAATAAAAAGCAGCAGCATGTCTTTTTGAAAAGGTACAATTTCACTAATAATTTCAGAATAAGGGCGAATCGTTAAAACATTCCAGTTGGTAGATTCCGATTTGTTTTGCGTAATCAACAGCTTCTCATTTCCTCTTCCCAAGGAGAAAGCTTGCATATTGTTCGCTCCGATTACATGGTTAAAGCTGCTGCTGGATTCGAGTTTTTGATAAATGGATTCATTATTGCTATACACGAGCTTATTCTGATCATCGAGAATAACGACTGCGCCTTGATCACCAATTTGGATATCATTAACTATATTCTCAATTTGTTTAATATTAAGATCAACAACAATAACTCCAAGCGTCCGATCATCCCTATAATCAGTTATTGATCTTGCTATCGATATAACGTCCGTGCCATCATTTACAAATTGGTTCTTATGTCTGCCGATCAATACTTTCTTGCCTTTTCTGGCTAATGCCTCTTTAAACCAAGTTGTCTGTTCGACAGTTGCATGATAATGGGCCGTTAAAAGCCGATTGCGTGAGAAAACATTTTCCCCTTCCAAGGAATAAATATATACGCCATAAATTTCTCGAACCGAGTAAATCAGATTGAAAAAGTAATTATCAATCGATTTATATTCATTGGTACCAACCTGGAGTGATGATGAGTAGGGATCCTTACGATTGGCTCTGCTTAATTCGTTGATATCATTGTTATAGTTCAACAAAAAAGTCGTATTCTCAAGCGCAGTAATGGCATGATTCAAATTCAGAATAATCTGCTTATTCAATTGGCCCATATAAATATTGTTTTCTTTGACTGTTTTAGTCGAGAAGAAATTAAAGAAAATAACACTGACTATCGATAAGATAAGAAATACGATGAACATGTAGGTTAGCAGCAGCTGGTATTTCAATTTGCTTCTTATGGCATAAATCGGCTTGCCCAATAGCTGTAAGAATCTGTTCATGCTGATATCCTCCCCGTAATAGGGACTTTGCCTTAGCAAAGTCTCTCTGCTTGAAAGCGTTATTATAAATATAACCGAATCTCACAAAGTGTAAAGAATAAATAGTAAACCTTGTCGTACGGCTTTTAGTGATTCATCTCTTTTTAGAACGCAAAAAAAGCCTTGAAAATAAAAAAATGCACAACCAAATAAATAAGGTCATACATTTTCTACCACAAGACTTTACAAACTTCACATCAATTCCATCATGCTACTCAACAAACCTGCCTGTTAACGTACGATTTTATATTTAATATTTGCCTTTAATATAGTTATCATACCATTCCCCACCAGAAGCCCAATTTTTAGAGGCTGGATTCTCTTTTAGTATTTCAGAACAAGCGATCGCCATAATATATGCTTCTAATCCATTTTTGTCACTATTAGCAAATTTGTTGAGCATATAATTTAAAGACTTTTCTCCTTGTAAAACAATGTATTTGTAATCCTTATTACTATCTATACCTTTAATATAGTCATATGGATTGGAAGATAATGATACTATATTATCCTTTGAATTAGAAATATTTATAAGTTTTTCATCGATTGTTTGCTCAAAGGTTTTCTCCGTTGAACTATTCTTTGCAGTAATACTACATCCAATCAAACTAAATACAAATAAAACAGCGAGACTTATAACCGTTACTTTTAACAATCTCTTTTTCATAAATAACCATCCAGATTAATTATCAAACCAGCTAAATCTGAATTAGTAGAATCTACATTTATTATTTTTATCTCATCCAAATGAAACAACCTCCTATTTATTTTCTTGCGTTTGTTAAACGTTTTATTTGAGACTATTCCTAAGCGGAGCAGC
This sequence comes from Paenibacillus psychroresistens, assembly GCF_009728935.1. Lineage (GTDB taxonomy): Bacteria > Bacillota > Bacilli > Paenibacillales > NBRC-103111 > Paenibacillus_AC > Paenibacillus_AC psychroresistens. The sequence goes on from NZ_CP034235.1 coordinate 5,177,167, forward strand.
CTCGTCATTCCATTAGAATTGTTAACTTTCCCTGATAAATCCGGATCAACTGCAAGCTAGGATAAATCTATTTCCACTAATCATTGTCCTGCTCAACGGGTGTAATGATCAGATACAAGCCGTATTCGTCGTCAACCAAAATATCAACACGTTTACTCGGGTTATCATTTAAGGAAGATACCATTTTCACTACCCCATCTTGGAACAAACGTTGAGCCAATTGCTGAACGGCGGGATCTTGGATTTTGTCGATGGCATAACCTTGATGGAGGATGACGGGCCGGGTTTGGAATACGCCTTCGTTTTCTAACATATAACCGCCCAAGCCTTCAAAATCCTCACGCCTTTATTGGAAATACTCAAGAACCTCCGCCTCCGGGCGCTTCAACAATTCGGTAATGTTTAAGGGATTAATCAAACTGCTAACTCCTACGTGCTTCGTGCCCTTGCTTTTTATGCCGGTACATCCGCTTGCCACCAGTGCCAAACAAATCAGGACTGGGATGATTCTAACTTGCCAAAGTTTCATTATGCCCCCTCCGATCGAATTAGAAGTTCGTTATCGTGTCGCCTCAACCCCATATCGTATTGCCGCTTCAAGTATATCAATGTTTATATCTTTTAGCGTTTTGAACTTAATGCAATATCCGCTTACACTCGCCTTGCCGAGTTTTTTTCCATATGTCTGGGTTAAATATTTATTATCTTTAATACCAAGGATATAGACAGAGATTCCGGTTTTGTTTGCACTGATACCAATTTGATAAAACTCTCTGGTTTTTCCATCAGCATATTTTATGGTGTGAAATCCATATCCTATATTAGGATTTGAAACAGTTATATTTTCACTGTTTTTACCATCTAAGAACCATAATTTACATGCTGGCATTACTTGCAGAATGATACGGTGCAACGCTTGCATATCACTACGTTTTGGTTCAGGTTGGCTAGTAATATACTCTTTGATTTGTTCTTGTACGGTAAGCGTAAAACAGCCCCCACCTTGCACAAGTACAAAGGACGGGGACTAAGTGGTTTTCTTATTGAATACACGACAGGTCAGAGGCAAACTCTGTGACCAGGGCAATAGCATATCTAAAGCTTTCGTGTCTTTTGGGTCTTCTAAATTGGGGAGTTTCTCAAATAGATAAGTCAGGTAGATCATTGGATTTAATCCATTCTCTTTAGCCGTTTCGATCATACTATAGATCATGGCACTTGCCTTTGCACCGCGAGGCGTATTGCTGAACATCCAGTTTTTTCGACCGATGACAAAGGGCTTAATCGAGCGTTCGCTTCGGTTGTTATCGATCTCTAAGCGACCGTCATTCATGAAAGTCTCGAGCTTCTCCCATTGGTTTTGGCAATAAATAATTGCCTCCCCGAGTTTACTCTTGGGTAAAACGCGAGATCGCTGTGTACGAAGCCATGCTGAAAAAGCATCCAGAATCGGGCGACTACGCGCCATTCGAATGGTTGTACGCTCTTCAGGTGTAGAATCCTTAATCTCTCGCTCAATAGCGAAGAGACGGTTGCAGAAATCTAAACCTTCACTGGCAGTTACAGGAGTGGATCGTTTAGGATCCGGTAATGCCTGCAGGGCCTCATCAAATTTGCGACGGGCGTGAGCCCAGCAACCGACTAAGGTCACATTCATTATCTTGTGGTATCCCGAGTAACCGTCAACATGCAGGTAACCTTTGAAACCCGTTAAAAACTTGCGCGGGTGTTCCCCTGCTCGTGTTGGCTGGTACTCATAGATAATGATTGGCGGACCTTCGCGCCCGGTACGATAAAGCCAAAGATAAGACTGGCTCTCTGCAGATCGACCTGGTTCTCGCAGCACCTGCAAGGTCGTCTCATCTGCATGTAGAATGTCCTTTTGAAGCAGATGCTCGTGCATGCGTTCAACCAGCAATCGCAACCAAGTATCTGTACCATGGATCATCCAATTGGCTAACGTCTGACGGGACAAGGCTACGCCAAGTCGTGCAAACTGCTGCTCCTGACGGTAAAGGGGCATGCTTTCTACATATTTTTGGCTCATGATGTAAGCCATCATCGAGGAAGAGACTAGGCTTCCCGGATAAACCGGACGTGGCATCGGTGCTGTAACCACAGGTGTCGTGGTCGCCTCGACCTCACAGCGACGGCAAGCATAAACGAAACGCACATGCTTCACGAGCTTAATTTCAGCAGGAATAAGCTTCAGTTCTTGGCGCGTTTCAGTGCTCATTTCATGCAAGTTTCCACCGCAGCATGAACAAGTTTGTTCTTCTTCGGACAAGCGGTACTCGATCGTCTCTACAGGTAAATTCTCAACCATGGCCTCTCGTTGTCCGCTTTGTTTCTTGCGGCTGTAGGTAACGGATTCCAACGTTGGTTCTTCTGCAGCGGGATTGGCATCCGACTCGGCTTCGTTAAAGAGATCCAATTGATCCGGATGCGTTCGTTCACTTGATGCACCGAATTGTTTCTTCTGGCTGAGACGGAATTGCTCCTCGAACCAAGCCAGCTTCGCAGACAGTTCGGCGTTTTGTTTGGCCAGTTTTATATTTTGTTGTTGTAACTCTTCTATTGTAGGGTGGGACGTATCCGTTGTGGTTTCCATATCTAACTTTTTCGACCTAGCTCACCGTTTTCCTTTCAACAATTTTGTCAAAATCTCGAACTTCCTGTTCCTTGAAGTTAGATCACGGTGCGTTCGGTAACGGAAGGATGCGCTTGCTGTTGCTCAAGTGAAAGTCCATCCAAAAGCCAGCGCAATTCACGGTAACCGACGACTAAAGGAGTTGTATTCGAAGAAGGCCAACGAAATGTACCGCGTTCCAGCCGACGATAATAGAGCCAAAAGCCATTGTGATCCCAATGCAAAATTTTGAGTTTGTCTCGATTGCGATTACAGAATACGAAGAGGCTGGATGAGAAGGGATCCAACTCAAAGCCTTCTTTAACCAGCACGGTGAGTCCATCAATCGATTTGCGCAGATCTGTATTGCCGCAAGCGAGGTAAACACGTTCGATGCTCGAAGCATTTAGCATGAAGTTAATGTGCGTACAAGGTCACGAAGTAGATTGGCGTTAAAGTCTGCTGGAACCTCAATACTTGCAGAGCCAACTCGAACAACGAGGTTGCCTGTCCCGTCTATTTGTAGTTTGTTGCTGGGAAGAGCAACAGGCAGCCAATGCGTGGAAGAAGAGGATCTTGGACGTACGGAAATATTCATTTTTTTGAGCCAGTACTTCAATTGATGCATACTTTGCTCATGAGTTTTGCACCACGCTGCCATCGTAAGTCCACTGGATTTAAAGTCTGCTATTCTTGTTATCCAATCCTGAGTTCGTTGATTACTATCCATAAGATAGCCTCCTTCATTAAATCTGAAGTAGATTATCTCATAGAATAATCCATATTTTTAGGTGGGGAGTATTTTACGCTTACCTTGTACGTCCATATAAATGCACCCCTTTTAAATAATTTCTTAAAACTACATATTTGTTACTTCATTCCATTATCCTACCCTCCTATAACTAAAACACAAATACAAAGAACTAGTATGTTTCTACATCATCACCTTAACCAATAAAAAGGTATCTGCCATTCATTTTGAATTTGATAAGTGATCGAACCTTCTAACTGCGTTAAATCATATTGAATTAGTGAAAAGGACAAGGAATGTTTAACCCCATCTAACTGATTAACTAATTTACGATTCTGACTTTTAAATAATATACATGCAACTGATAAAGATATAAAAGATAAAATAATTAAGGTAAAAACGATATACTTAATACGTCTGCTCATTAAGTTCTCCTTATCAATTATTTTTTGAATATCATTTTCTCATTTTTGGTCATCATTTAGTTATAAAATGATTTAAAATGATTACTTCGTTAATTGTACTCCTCCGCCTTTATTAAATTGGTTCTCTGCTTTTACTTCATCTATAAATCCTTTAATTTCAACATTCGGATTTTCTATAATCAAATTATTATTATTCTCATATTCTTGAATTGGAGCAAAGACATTTAATGTAATCACTTCATTTGGCTTTATATCTAATTTATTTCCATTTGCTTCTATTTTAAATTTATTTCCAGTTTGACCGTTAGGTTGTTTAATGGGATAGCTTAAATAAACAACGTTCTGTTTAATTATATGCTTACTACCATTCTTTAACTTAATTGCATAAGAAGTTCCCTGAGGCAATTTTGATATATTTACTAACTCTAACTTAATATTGTCAATATCATTTGGGTTTATGGCATAGTTTTTATTGCAACCTGACGACAATAGGAGTACGAACAAAATTGTTACTGAAAAGTAAAGCTTATTCATTATTATTTCTCCTCTTTTTTTGGTTTCATTGCTTATTTGCTATCTTTGTAAATTTAAAATCACATTGAAATTGGATTTTGAGACGTCAAATTTGAGTCGGCTAACTTCCTGTCACACACAGTTACTAATAGATTTACAACAAGAAGTAATGCGATTCGGATTCTTACCAAATAACCTGTGGATTTTAAACTACCATCCCCTTAAATTCTTTCCTCCCACTATAAAGTATTGTTTTCGCCTGTTTTCTCGCTTATTCTTAGTTTTTCAACTTTGACACCTTGAGGAGAATGGAGGAAAATTGTTGTAGAACCATATATTTCTATAAGGGTCGTTGCGGGAACAGGGCTTGGACTCGTTTTCATCCAAACTGTGAATATTGTTTATGATCGCACAGTGGATCTCCACATTCACCCTTGGGGTTTACCCTCCCATATCACGCTGGGTCTATGCCCTTACATTCCTTCGTTCTACCTCTCAAGGGGTGGAGGCCGATTCTTGCTCCTTAACTGGGTCATGGCCCTTATGGAAAATTAACTTCGGCTTCTCCGGTGCTTCAATTGTCAAGTTGTAAACATGTTAATAAAGTGAGAATTCACACTTCTTATTATTGATTCATTTCTGTCCACATGTGAATAAGTGAACATCTCAATTTATGCAGCATCTTTTTGTAATTGCACTAAGCGAACAGGTCCTATTACATCATAGGCGTCATATTCTTTTTGCTTTGTTCCAAGTGTAAAGAGTACACGTACCAGTTTTCCACATAATGCGATAAGCGATTGCTTCTTTTTCAACGGATTCTGGCTTCGCGTTGTATAATGCTTGTGTAGTGCTTTAAACTCTGCGTTCTTCGCTACCATTGGCATGATACAACGGAAGAGTAATCCCCGAAGACGCGATCGTCCTCGTTTACTTATTCCCGTCTTGCCTTTTCTCTTGCCAGAACTGTTTTCTTTAAGATTCAAGCCAGCTAAACGAATAATCTGTTGTCCATGATCATACTTATTCAGGTCTCCTACCTCTGCTAGGAATCCTGCCACGCTTGTAATACCCACTCCTGGAATGCCCAGCATTTGCGCTGTTCCTGGGATCTCACCAAGAATTTTCAGAACTTCTTGCATGATCGTTTCTACTTGCTTAGAAAACAGGTTAAACTGCTCTAACAAAGCGGCTAGCTCTATCCGAGCGGCAACCGCCCCTTCGGTCAGCCCGATGGAAGATAGAGCAGTCTCATACAGTTTCTCAGCTCTCTTGATGCCCACACCCTGCTTAATTTCCGTCTTCCAATGAACAAGAACGCCTCTGGCGCCCAAAGAGACAATTTCTTGCGGAGTAGGAAATTGGTGCAAGGCCATGAGTGAAGCTTTACCCGTCCAATCCTTAAACACCTGTAGATATTCAGGAAAGAAACGGTCAATCCAGTTGTGTACACGTGCCTGAACCTGAGTTAGATTCACCACGACCTTTTCACGCAAATTCATTAAAATACGTAAATCTGCATAGGCTTCTGTGGGCAAATTCGGTTCCGTATACTTTCCATTGCGAACGAGATCTGCAATAACCTTTGCATCTTTGTAGTCACTCTTGGTTTGAGAGTTATCCTCTATTTCCTTTGTCTTATTGACATGATGCGGATTGACGAGCACAACCTTAATTCCCTCACCTTGCAGATAAGCCGCTAACGGAAACCAATAATGTCCGGTAGGTTCGACACCAAAAACAATTTCACTTTTGGCATGATCCTGTTGTAGACCCTTCATCCATCCAGCTAGTTTCGTTAAGCCTTCTCGATCATTGTAAAACTCACAGTCCTTACCTAGCTCAATACCACGATAATCTACAGCACGTGCCACGTGAATTTTCTTAGCAATGTCTGCACCTACAACCAACGTATTTTCAGAAATTCGTGTAATCCGTTGATTCTGCTTCTGTTTCATCTTATACTTCATTTGTGCGCCTCTTTTCGTATAGGTTTTTGTTCTGGCTGGAACAATTCCTAGTATACAAGAGGTGCATTTTTCATTCAAAGCTCAAATTACTTCATTACAGGAATAGCTCCTTACTTAAGACGTCTATATCAATTAAATGTTTCTATTACTTCCAAAAAATACAATATTGATTAATCCAATGAAATATAAGCCTGTCCATTAAGAAACCATTTCCTTTCATTTATAGGATAATAAATTTGGGACTAGATCATTAAGCTCTTTCAATAACAAACATTGTACATTTTTTTTTACATTCCTTCTTTCCGATGTCAGAACACTTAATGATATGACCTTTCACAATTGGACGGTGATAATGTACCCTTCGAGTTTGTTGACGCTATTTTAACATTGCAATTCTTGAGACCAAAATTATTGCTTGCTCCATCTCTATAACCTTCCTTTACGTATTTTAAAACGCAAAAAAGCCCTAAAAAGAGGGCCATCTAATGTCGTCAAAACCTGACATTAAGCGACCCTCTTTTAGTCATGCGCTTTATTATCGAGAAGCAAGGACACCTTCTGTATTCATGGCTTTGCTTGAATTCATCTTCTCAATTACTTCTTTTGTGGTCCAAGAGCCGCTGCTTAAAAGACCAAAATTAACTTTCCCCGCATTATAAGCATCCATACCTGGGGCAGCAGTCGCATCATGAATAACTGCTACCTCAAAGCCTTGCTCAACAAGTTCTCGCATATGAGAATCCACACAAATATTAGAATTGACACCTGCAACCAATACCTTGCTAAAGCCACGTTTCCTTAATTGCAGAACCAAATCATTGGATTCAGGCCCGAAAATTTTATGAGGACTTGTAATTATCGTCTTTCCATCTTCTATATAGGGCTTAAATTTCTCCAAAAAATCAGCTTGAGAAGCAGCTGCTACTGCTGTCTGTGGAGCATTCACATCAAACAACTTTAGATCATGCATCATCTTTTCCCCAGCACTAAGGAATTCCCATTTATGGTCATAAGGATAATAATAATGTGGAGATATAAATACTTGATAATTTTGCTGCTTAGCTGTCTTGAACACGAGATCTAGATTCTCAATTGTGTTTACCTTCTCTAAAACCTCCTTTATTAGCTCATACCCGGAACCATTTGGACTTAAAAAAGCATTTTGCGGATCCGTGATTACAATAGCAGTTGTCTGTGAGTTAATTTCCATCGTTAGCTTCCTCCTCCTTTGTGTGCCCATATTTAGTATCATCGAAGCTACAAATAACTATGCAACAAAAATAACAGCTTAATGAATATAAACCTGTGTTTTCCTGAATGGTAGCAAGGAATGTATAATACATTTTATATTATGGAATACTTTCCTTAGTTCTTTAATGAAAGGATGATTTTACAACTATGCTTACAACTATGCGTATGATAGACCATCATTATATAAATGGCCAGTTTGTAAAGTCTAACGGCACTGAGATGCAGGAATTAATCAACCCGGCAACCAAACAAATCATTGGCAAGGTTACCCTTGGAAACGAGAAAGATGCACAAATGGCCATAGCAGCTGCTAAAGAAGCCTTCATAACATTTTCCAAAACAACCGTTAAAGAACGCAGTGAAATGCTGCAAAGGCTACATGATTCAATTATGGCAAAGGTTGACGCACTAACCCAAGCAGCCATAGAGGAATATGGCTCACCGTTTAGTGGATCACATGGACGAACTGTTTATGCTGCGAAAACATGCCTCTATGCACAGGAATCGCTGAAGCATTTTGACTTTGTAAGTTATGTTGGCAAGACAAAGGTCATATTGGAACCGTTGGGTGTAATAGGTGCAATCACGCCTTGGAATGCCAACTACACCCATATATGCAATAAGATTGCCCCTGCCATTGCCACTGGATGTACAATTGTAGTGAAACCAAGTGAACTTAGTGCAATACAAACTCAACTCTTAATGGAATGTATAGCAGATGCGAATCTACCAGTTGGCGTTATTAATATCATTAACGGAACGGGCGCAGTAGTCGGTGCAGAAATGACACGTCATCCAGATATAGCAAAAATATCTTTTACAGGATCTACAAATGTAGGGAAGATTATCAGCAAAAGTGCCGTGGATACATTAAAAAGGCTTGCGCTCGAATTAGGAGGGAAAAACCCTAATATTATTCTAGATGATGCTGACTTGAGTACAGCAATACCCATGGCCGTAGTTATTGGTTTCAGCAACACGGGGCAGGCTTGTCACGCTGGATCACGGCTGTTAGTTCCAGAACATCAATTAGACGAGGTGAAGAAACGAATTAAAGAAGCAGTAGCTTCCACTAAGATCGGGAACCCACAAGAGAAGGATACTGTACTCGGTCCGCTTGTGAGCCAGAGGCAGTTTGATACCGTACAAAGATATATCCAAGCAGGACTTGATGAAGGCGCTGAATTAGTTGCTGGAGGCCTTGGTCATCCGGATGGGCTGGAGAAAGGTTTTTTTGCAAAACCTACGGTTTTTGCCCATGTTACGAGCGAAATGACGATCGCAAGGGAGGAAATTTTCGGCCCAGTACTTTCCATCATCTCCTATAAAACGGATGAAGAAGCCATCCAAATTGCTAATGATACCATTTATGGTTTAGCTGCTTATGTCAGCTCATCCAATCTAGAAAGAGCAAGGAACGTTGCATCCAAAATCATTGCGGGACGGGTATTAATTAACAAAGCAGCTCATGATGACCCTTTTGCTCCATTTGGAGGCTTCAAACAGTCAGGACTTGGACGGGACTCAGGCGTATATGGTTTGGAAGAACATGTTGAACCAAAAGCAATTCTAGGGTATGAGACATGAAATTAGACAATTCATATTAATTTGTATCATTGAAAATGCCATTACTCATATGTAGTAATGGCATTTTCGATGTAACTCAATAATTAATTGGATGAGTCTCAATTTCCAAGTATTTTTTTCTTGTTTGATGTGAAGCTCTGGGTAACCGCAGCGAGAAAAATTAAAACGATTAAAATCATAATAATAAAAAATACAGATCGAATGGAGTCTAAGTGAAATAAAGATTGAATGAGGTTAGTAATCAGTGGTGAGATAAACTGACCAATATTGGCAAATCCAGTCATTAACATGACTGCTAAAGTCATCTGCGCGATCGGGGTGGCTATCGCCATCTTGTTAAGCAATATCGGATAAGCCAAACCAAATCCAAAACCGACTAAAGCAACTCCGAAAGCAACCATCCAAAGGGTAAAGGCTTGGCTCATTAGCAAAAAAGCTAAGCCTAAGAGAAATAGAATAAATGGTACTATTCCTTTTTTAAGTAGTTTATTGAGTCTGGTACCCGTTATACCTGCAAGAAACACGAAAATAAATGATAATGCCGTTAAATATCCGGAAGTTGCTGAGCTTCCAAGACCGTTATCTACAACAAATGAGGCAAGATTCGATGGAATTACATAATACATTATCATGAGAGCTGTTGTTATCAATCCTATCTTATACACTCGAATCGGAATTGGAGTGGTTTTTGTACGGCTGACAGTCTTTGCCGTTAAAATGGGTTTTTCGTGGGGGACAAACAGAAGCACTAATACAAGTAAAACAACACCAAAAGAATACGTCCAAAAAACGCCTCTCCACCCTAATACTGTGATGGCTCCACCGATTGTGAGGAAAAAAGCCCCTCCTAATCCATTGACTCCGACAGTAAGTCCATTCATTTTAGAACGTTCATCATCCTCAAAATACTCTGCGACAAATGCATTCATCAAAGGCGTAATAAACCCAATACCAAATCCAAGCACAGCACGCAAGACAAGAATTCCAGCTATAGAATCCATGAATGCGGGTCCAACGCCTCCAATCACGTACAGAATCAATCCGATACACAAAATGGCTTTTTTTGATATTCTTTTGGACAAAAAACTTCCTATCAATAAACTCGGTAAAATAAAAAAGGATGCAAAGGTTACAACAAGTTGTATAAGCAATGGATTCGTGTCTTTAAAATCGAGCAAAAGCAATTTGACGGCTGGGGCTGCTAACATAGGTGCTAAAGTCGAAGTGACTGCCAATGCCAACAAGGTAAACTTAAAACTTCTCTTCATCATACCCTCCTAGATGACAGACTTTTATTTAAACAGACTTTTATTTAAATAGTTATAGAAATTATTAAAGCTGAGCCTAAAATATCAGGCTCAGCCGCACTAGTAGCTTTATGGCCGTCGCCTAATTTTATTACTGGGTAACATCAAAACCTAATATTGTTTTTGTTTCCACATACTCTTCCAAGCCGTAGGCACCAAACTCTCTGCCAATTCCAGATTGTTTAAATCCACCGAAAGGTGCTTTTGGCTCATCGTGTAATCCATTAATCAAGACTCTGCCTGAAACAATTTGAGAAGCAACTCGATTGGCTTTCTCTAAATCGGAAGAGCTGACATAGGCAGACAAACCATAGATCGTATCATTTGCAATTTCAATGGCCTCTTCTTCCGTTTTGAATGTTAAAATGGATAAAACTGGTCCAAAAATTTCTTCTTTAGCAATCGTCATATCCATGGTGACATTGACAAAAACAGTAGGTTTTACAAAGTAGCCATGTTCCAGACCTTCTGGATGCCCTTCGCCTCCAACAAGTAATTCAGCACCCTCTTCAGTACCAAGTTTAATATATCGTTGAACCGTTTCGTATTGCTTTTGACTTACCATCGGGCCAATATACGTCCCACTTTCTAATGGACTTCCTACTTTGATCCCCTCAATTGTCTTCTTTACAAGGTTTTTCACTTCTTGCAAACGGTGCTCAGGAACAATCAATCGGGAACCAACATGGCAGGCTTGCCCACTGTTGCTGAAAGCAGTCATAACGGACAATGGAATAGCTTTGTTGAAATCAGCATCATCTAGGATGACGTTAGGTGATTTGCCACCTAACTCCAATACCAATCTCTTCATAGTATTCGCAGCATCCCTGCCAATGATTCTGCCAACTTGAGAAGAACCTGTAAACGAAATCATCGCTACATCAGGATGGCGAGTTAATTCCGCACCAACCACATCGCCTCTACCGTTGACGAAATTGATTACGCCTGCAGGGATTCCAGCTTCATGGAAACATTCCGTTATTAATTGTGTTTGAATAGCACTAAGCTCGCTTGCCTTGATCACAACCGTACAACCAGCCGCAATAGCAGGAGCTAGCTTCGTGGAGATATGTGTATAGTTCGCATTCCAAGGAGTGATCAAGCCGATAACGCCCAATGGCTCAAGCACAACCTTTGCTTTCCCGATAAACTTTTCAAATTGATATTCTTGCAAAATTTCCATGTTATGAAGAAAGTTTTTAGCGGCATACTGTGTACGAGCTGCAGTTGCAGCAACAGGCGCACCATATTCTTCAACAGCAGCCTGATTGAGAATTTCCGATTTTTCCACGATAACATCATGCAAGCGTTGAAGCATCTGGAGTCGTTCTTTTTTAGTGGTTTTTGAAAAAGTTTTAAAAGCTTCTTTCGCTGCTGCAATAGCATCACGGGTATCCTTCTCATCTCCCAAAGTTACTCTGCCTATTATTTCTTTTGTAGCAGGATTAATAAGGTCTAGTATTTCTGTACCATTTGGCTTCACAAATTTTCCATTAATATAAATCTGATCGATGTTTCTCATTTGACCTGTCTCCCTTATGTTATATTATGTAGCTGTTTTCATACTCAATAATTGAATCATGCTACAAAACAACCTTAACCCTTAAAGTGCACTTTAAGTCAAGCATATTTTAAAAATTTCTTTTCTAGCTCAGCTTATACATTATTGGTAATAAATAAAGTTTGACCTAAAGTGTACTTTAAGGTGTAGAATGTATATTGTAAGTTAGTATGAAAGTGAAAATATAAATATATGTCTGAAAGAAGGTATTCATATTGGGACTTTCTATTAAAGAAGCATCGAAACGTCTGGATATTCCACCACACACGATTCGATATTATGAAAAAGAAGGGCTTCTTCCATTTATTCAAAGGGATGAGCATGGTAACCGTATCTTTGAGCATAAAGACTTGGATTGGATTAAATTAATGACTTGTTTTCGTGTGACCGGTATGCCAATAGCAGCATTAAAACACATCGTCGATTTGGCTCTTCAAGGCGATTCAACTATACCGGAAAGAAAAGCTGTACTAGAAAAGCATAAAATGGAATTACAAAAAAGGCAGATGGAACTGGATCTCGCATTTGAAGCCGTAGAAAATAAATTAAACAAATACAACTCTATTCAAAATGGTACATCTGACTCTTCCACATTTGATATGAATGGGTAAACTTAAAGGTAAAGCTTTTCTTACAGCCACTTAATTCTTATGACAAACTCCTACCTCTAATACTGAGGGGGGAGTTTTTGATATTTTGATGAAATCATTTAACTTAGCGAAAATTATAAATAGGTGTGCCGATTTGTGAATTAGGAGACATCAATCCTCCTTGGTTCTGTGTGAAAAAGTTACTAAGCCTTAACATCCAGTCGATATAGTAAAGAATTTCTATCAGGGTATTCATATTGAATCGGCAATTCCTGTTTGGTTATTTTTAAAAAACCATTCTTCTCGTAAAAATAATGCGACCTTTTTGCAATTGAAGGAGTATCCAAAATTATAGTCCTAATCCTCAGCTGCTTAGCGTACTCCAGCAATATATTAAATAGACCTTGTCCTATAGAGATTCCCATGCCACGATATTCGCGATACACAAAAAATTTCTTTAATATAAATATTTCATTCGTTTTCTTCTGTAAACCGATCGAACCGATTACTTTTCCATTTCCGTCCAAAGCAACCCAAAAGTTCCCACCATTTAATAGGTAATGAGATTGAATATCTAATATATCAGACTGCTCCTCGATGCTGATATTCAGGTCAAACTCGTCATTTTGAACATACAAAATTAGTTCGATTATTCCTTGCTTATAGCTTTCTTCATATATTCTATACATCGCTTATTCCCTCCATTATATAACTGTACTAGATTGACCCCTTACCATGTAAACCACTCCTTATCTGATCTATCATACTTGATAGACATGGGAATGAACTACATTGATAAGTCAGAAAACTAAATATTAGTGGCGTTATTTAAAAAGAGGGTCATCTAATGTCGTCAAAACCTGACATTAAGCGACTCTCTTTTAGTCATGCGCAATCAACTCTTGATATTGATCTTTTGTTTGTTAGTGAATCAATTGAAATAAATCGTTTAGCGATTCGCTCATCGTAGGATGTGTAAAGATATGGTCTCTTAAATAAGTGTAGGATTGACCTGTTTCCATAGCTATCTGAATAATATTAATCATTTCATGCGAATCTGAACAAAATAATGAACAGCCGAGTATCAAATCGGTTTTTGCATCAACGATCGCTTTAAGTATACCTTCTGTTTCTTCCGTCAATTTTGCTCGTGGTATAGCTGATGCAGGCATAACGGCTATTTTAATTTCGTAACCTTCAGCTAGCGCTTGGTCTTCACTCAATCCCACACGAGATAATGGCGGATCAATAAACACAGAATACGGCACATGTAGCCGATCTTCAGTTGTTCTTCGCTTTGTACCAAATAGGTTATCGAAAATAATACGTTGATCATCAAGCGAAATATACGTATATTGTAATCCCCCAACGACATCACCCATGGCATAAATATGAGGAATTGTCGTTTGTAAACGCTCGTCTACTTTTATAGCGCCTCGATCAGTAACTGTTACTCCTGCCTTCTGCAGTTGCAAGCTTTCTGTGTTAGGCTTTCTCCCTGCTGCGATTAAAACAGCGTCCGCGTAAAGTTCATGAATAACATTATCTTGATCTTTGTAAGTAACAACCATACCATGCACTATATCATGCACAGACTGGATTTCAGAACCAAGCCTGAATTCGATTCCTTTTTTCTCAAGAGTGGATTGAACCACTCTTGCGATGTCACGATCTTCCCGTGAGAGAAATTCACTATGTTTATCTAAAACCACAACCTCTGAACCAAAATTCGCATATATAGATGAAAATTCTAATCCAATATACCCAGCCCCAAGGATGACCAACTTTTGGGGCAAATTAGTCAATTCCATCAGAGATGTACTTGTGTACACGTGTTGACTGCTAGAAATGCCTTTAATATTAGGTACAATAGTTGAAGCTCCAGTATTTATATAAATCTTCTCACCATAAATGGATATAAGCCCATCGTCACCAAGAATAGATATTTCATTTGACGATGCAAAAGACGCCTTGCCCGTATAAATCTTTACATTATCCAGATTGTCAAGGTTATCAAAGTTCTTTTGGCGAAGTCCAGAAATTAATGTTGTTTTTTTGTCTATTGCTAGCCGATAAGCGGCGGCTTTACTCTCAAAGTTTTTTAAATTAGTTAGCTGTGAACGTTTAGAAAAGTGAACTAAAGACTTTGTAGGAATACAACCAATATTAATGCATGTACCTCCATACATCAGCTTGGATTTCTCAATAATGGCTACTTTTAAACCTTTCTTTGCCAATGCTGCTGCTAATGTTTTACCGCCTTTTCCAAATCCAATGATAATGGCATCATATTGTTTCATTTCAGTGCCTTTGTTAACATACTGCCCCATTCTCCCATTGGTTCTAACCAACTAACACTTCTGTCCTCAATCAACTCACCGAGGATACCTTCATAATCCTTTCGATAAGGCTTCGTAAATTCTTCTTGCAACCAACTATCCCTTGTTCCCTGCCATATTTCATAAATTACTAAATCATCTGGTTGATCCAAGTCATCCGCTAGTATAGCGCTAATGAATGCTTTCTCTACTGACATCACTTGTATTAACGAAGACAATTGGGTTCTAAATTCCTCTTTTTTACCTGGAATAGTTTTAAAACGAATATTCAATACGATTTGTTGGTTGGTTACTGACATAATGAATTCCTCCTCAATTTTGGTTTATGACTTTATCATACATTTAAATGAAAGATCCTTATGTAATCTATCTTACAGTAAGTTCGATTCCTTATCATTTGAGTCCAGCAAGCTTTATATTCTGTTTCCATCGCTTGATATTAGTTTTGGCTTTTCAGCGTCTTTCTTTTTAAGAAGGATATGATCAACAGAATCAAAGGAACGAAAATAAGAAAAGGGAGAGAAAACAACGGCCATATATCTTTTATATAGGCTATAAGGTCCAGCTGATTGGGATGAAGAATTAGAGACAACTCCAGAAGCAACAACCCAAGTGGTATAAGATAAAAACGATAATCTCGACTTCCTATCGTTTGCGAAAGAGCCAAAGCCGATACTAAGAGGCAAATGGTTAACTTCGTAAAACCATTGAATATCCAAACCGTGAAAACAAGCGGCTCAATCCTTTCAAAAAAGTCCCCAACCGCAATATACATCACAGAGGTATACGATGGAAACAATTGTTTACTAGCGATCTCTCCCAGCACGAAGATATTCACAAAAAAGGTTAGCAGAAGGAGTAAGCCAGTTACTCCGATCACAGTGATGACGGTTTTCTTCACAAAAGCCATTTGATTTACATAAGGAATCAGCATGCCGAACACAATCGTTTCCCCTAAAGGAATGGTGGCAATTTGTCCAGCGCCTTTGAGAATGGGATTCCAACCGCTCTCTAGGACAGGCAGAATATTTTTCGGTTCCATATCCGGAACTAACAATATGCTCCCTAAAACCGTTGAAATGACAACAAACAGGAATAAAATAAGCGCGCATCTGCTTATGACCTCTATCCCTTTAGATGCGGTCCATGTTACTAGAATAATCATGGTTATACCAACTATTACAGTTGGGGTGCGTGGCAACAGCACGGCTCCTGTAATATCCGTAAAATTAAGTAACGTATAGGCCCCGAGATAAAAACTATACCAAGTGTACAATATCCCTACCATTTTACCGATCCATGGACCTAATAGGATTTGGGCTATTTCCACCAACGACTTTCGTGGATATTTATGACATAATAAAACATAGATCCAATTGATCCCCAACGCTGCAATCGTTCCGATGATGGCAGATATCCATGAATCGTGCCCGGCAGCATAGCCGATCGGCAGAGTCAACAAGCTACCCATCATATAGACAAACATGAGCGTCCAAAGCTCCATATTCGAGATTCGATCATTTTGTGCGAAAATGTCCATCGCAACCATCCTTTTCTTTTCTATCATTCAACGAGAAACATCAACCATTTTCTCAGTACAAGTGACGGACTAAGAATGGGGACATTTGCTATCAAAAGGAGCCCGATCAAAATGGAGACCATTGCCATGACTGAAACGAATACATAATCTTTTTTTTTCGCCTTCTTTCTCATGTAATTTAATTGCAACCATGACAGGAAAACGATTCCCAAGAGGAACATCAGCAGCTGCATTATCATTTTGTACCAACTCTTTTGTTTTCAAAGGAGTTAGTAATTATTCCTGCTCTTTGGAGACTGATTTTTGCCGTTACAGTGATATCAGCGTTTGAGAAAATCGTCTCCCATTCTGAACGAACCTTTTTCCATGTTTGAAAATGAAATTGATGGAGCTGTAAACCTATACCGAAAATGTCAGCTTTCCATTCGGTTTGTGCTTTCCTCACTGTTTGGAGTGTTTCTTCCGCAATCAAATCACCAAGTTCTTTCTCAATGATAGCTATACTCTCCCGCTGACTAAGATCCATTTTAGCATTAAACTCATTGATCACTCCGGCTCCATTAAGCTCAATACGAACCTGCGCTTTATCACCATTCATCCTGGTTTTGATCTTACTACCCATTTTGTCTAATTCAACTCCAACGTTTCCATTGATTCCAGGCAGCTTATTCCCCAAATATTCTTGCTTCAATTCCCCCTTTATCCACCTCAGGCTTCTGGTCTCGATGTCGTTCATATATCCCGTTAATTTATAGTTTTTAAAAACGGCCGTTGAAGATATTCGGAAAAATTTAAATTTCGATGCTTCACCATTCTTAAGATCATCGGTTGGCGTCACCAATTCAACTGCACCTATAACAGGTACGATTCCATCCCTGGCTTGCGTCATAAGGAAGTCTCTAAACGTCACGGCTGTGCCGAATCCGGAACGTTCCAGCTCACGAACCTCCTCGGCTGGAATACGCTCCGTAGGATGATCGTTCTGAATGACCTCCGAAGCTTCCTTACCTTTGGCCACAACAAGATAGGTCCGAAGTCGACTTCCCGGATCTCTGGAGAAATAATCCAGAATATCTTGGATTCCTTTTTTAGCAAGCGCTTCTCCTATAAACACAATTCTGCGATGGCCTTTGAAAAAATGTCGTGACATTTTCTGCTGGATTTTTCGTTCGCAATCGTAAAGGTTCGTTCCTGTGGCGGAAACCACAAAATACGTTTTTCCGAGAGTTCCACCACTGGAAACCTTGCCACCTTCGCCGCTAGCCCCAGCCGGGATCGGCACCTGAATCGAGACTTTTAAATCTCCTGCTTCTGTAATATCTAAAGCCGAAGCCATAAAAATCGAGAGGTCGTTCATTTCAATCCGGTCCCAACATCCACCCAACAACGGTACGAATAAAAGCAAAAAGAGCGATCGCATAAGCTTATTCATCCGCTCTCCTTCCCTTTTAATTTTTTACCTAAAGGCTGCTGATGAAGGTAAAGTGTCCATAAGGGAGCACGAAATAACGCATCTTTGAGGCCTTGAAGGCTAACTGGAGCCGTAGGAAACAGATAAGGTACCCCAAATGATTTCAACCCGCTAAGATGTACTAAAATAATCAGTAATCCAACTGCAATTCCGTAAAGCCCAAACATCCCAGCTAGTAGAATCATGGGAAATCGCAAGATCCGAAAAGCAAGTGAGAAATTATACCGCGGAATAGCAAAAGAAGCGATTCCCGTTAAGGAAACGACAATCACCATGGGGGCCGACACGATACCCGCCTGCACGGCAGCTTGGCCAACTACCAAACCTCCAACAATACTGACGGCTTGACCGATTTGCTTCGGTAATCGAACCCCAGCTTCCCTCAAGCCCTCAAATGTAACCTCCAACAATACCGCTTCCACCAACGCCGGAAAAGGGACTCCTTCTCGTGCCGCTGCAATGCTCAATAAAAGATTTGTTGGAATCATTTGCTGATGGAAGGTCGTAAGAGCAACATAAAGAGAAGGCAGCAGCAAAGCAATCATGGTAAAACCGAGACGAATAAATCGGATTAAATTGGCATATATCAATCGTTCATAATAATCTTCACCTGCTTGCAAAAACCCCCAAAACGTCATCGGAGCACTGATAGCAAACGGGGATCCATCTGTTATAATCACCACTTGACCCTGTAATAAGGCGGACACCACATAATCGGGACGCTCTGTTACGAGAAATTGTGGAAATGGGGAGAAGCTTCTCTCTTCGATTAATTGTTCAATGTACCCGGATTCCAGAACGACATCGATTTGAATGTCTTGTATTCTGGTCTTGATATCCTGAAGGGTCGATTCATTCGTTATCCCCTTCATATACACGATTGCCACCTCGGTTTGCGTGATGTCGCCTACTGTAAGCATTTCAATTTTCAACCGGGAAGACCTGACTTTTCTGCGAATCAAGCTTGTATTCGTCCTGAGAATTTCTGTAAACGAATCGCGCGAACCGCGGACTGTATTCTCCGTAGAAGGCTGTTCAACAGATCGAGTATTCCCTCCCGGAACGCTGACTAGAATCGCTGCCGTTTGTTCGTCAATGCATATAGCCACGGAGCCTTTTAATATTTCTTGCTCTATTTTAAGGAAGTCTGCCGTCTGCTTCACTTGGCTGATCGTGATCAACTGATTTTGAAGGAATGAAAGGAGTCCTTGTCCTGAATTAGATGGTTCGGTTGAAGCGCTTGACATGAGAGGCTTCATCAGGGATTCTTCCAATTGCTTTTCATCGATTAATCCATCAATATATAACAGAAAGGCATTTTTTTGTCCGCAAACTTGAAAAGAGCGGAAGTTGACATCGGAGCAGTCTTGAAAGATGACTCTGAGCCTGGTTTCATTTACTTTTAGAGATGAGGTAAGGCAATCATTGTCCATTTGATGAGATGTTGCTTTATCGAGGAAGACCTTCGTTGTTTTTGCTTTTTTTCTATATATTTTTCCAAGCATAAACGCTCGTTCCTCCAAATTGTGTAAATCGGATCTTCGAGTGTAGGTTTAGCTTCCCCCTTGTATTTTATTCACTGTTTTTTAGTAGGACCTTTCAATAAAAAAACCTGAATATAAAAAAAACTCAGCTGTGCCGCGATCGCGAGCTGAGTATCTTAGTCGTTCCCCAAACGACCATACATATGACTTGCTTGTTCGGAGTATTAGTGAGTTCCATTTCTTCTATACCTTTTTAGGTTTTTTTCAATTTCTATCCAATAAATTGAATTAACAGCTCATTAACCCGATCGCGTTCTTCATAGAAAGCGCCGTGTCCACTGTATTGTAATGGTACAAGCTTAGAATTTGAAATCAGCTTATTAACTTCCTGTGCCTTAGCGAATGGAACTGCTTTGTCATGTATTCCGTGAATTATTAATGTAGGTACAGCGATCTTAGCAAGATCTGAATACAAATTCTCATCTCTAATTGCTTTGATCATTGCAGCAGTTGACCATCCAGCTGCTTGAAGTCCCATCTGCATAAACCATACTCGGAGTGATTCTGTGACATACTGAAAGAAAAATGTGTCTAGAACTCCCCGCCACATATCAGGACGATCATTTAGCGTTTGTGTCAAGAGTGTAGTTGCAACTTCTGGTGAAAAGCCAGTTGGAGCAGCGGCATCTATAAGGACAAGTTTAGAAACTCCGAACCCCTGATAGCGAGACATATAGCGAATCGCAATCGCTGCACCCGTAGAGTGGCCCGCTAACGTGATGTTTTCTAACTTGAGCTCACCAATAATTACGCGAATATCATGAGCCATTCTATCGTAATTATAGCCAGTATAAGGTTTATCTGAATTACCGAAGCCTCTCCAGTCCATACCGATGCATCGATAACCCATTGCCGGAAGAACATTAAACTGATATTCAAACTGCCTATGACTTAAAGGCCAACCATGGATAAAAAGTATCGTTTTCTTACCCCCTGGATTTATATCCTCAACATAAATTTTCACACCTTGTTCTACCGTGATATAATATCCCAAATTAATTCCTCCGTTAAATAATTTTCTTATTTTTCATAGGATATTAAATAAGGCCAATATAGGTGAATACCTAACCAAAAAATGCTAATAAATTGAATTTAAAACCAATTAACTTCTCGCTTAGAACCAAACTGATACCTTCGTAATCGTAATACTTTGGAAGTGTTATCGATGAAAATGCAAATATTGGTATCTATAATTATTGTAATAAATATTACTGAAAAAATGAAGTCATGGCCCTATGATTGAAAATCAGGCTGAAGGGAGTTAATAAGTTGCTGTGTTTCGAATATACGCTGCTTTAACAAATTTGGATACACGAGGGACAGTTCAATAATAAGAAAATGCCTGAGTTACAACATAGTATCATCAAAACTAAATTACTATTGGAGGAAAATTTAATGTCAACATTTTTGGATGTAATGGGACCACGGATACTGCTATTAACGGATTTAAAGGAAAATCGGGATTATAGCTTAATGAAGGCTGAAGTCCCACCAGGTGTGATCGTTCCCATCCACAGTCATGACGATCGCGAAACCTTTGTTGTTCTCTCGGGTGAACTTGAAGCGTTCACGAAAGATAGCTGGCAAACTGTACGTGCTGGCGATACGGTGGATATTCCTGGAGACGTAAAGCATGCTTGGAGAAATTCTACTAATGAGACAGTCACATTGTTAGTCGCATCAACTGCAAAAATGGGAGAATTCTTTAATGAAATTGGCCGACCAACCGATAATCTTCCACCGGGTCCTCCTTCGCTAGAAATTTTGCAAAATTTCGTTCAAGTTGCCTTGGCTTATGGTTATTGGCTCGGAACTCCTGACGACAATGCTTCAATAGGAATTTCGTTGGGCTAAGTGTATAACAAAAAAATAGCGACTGAGCTAGGTTTACCCTACTCAGTCGCATTTCTTTAATTCTTAGAAGTCATTTGCCATGCCACCTACTAATTCAAGCTTCTCCGCTAACCTAACGGGACTTATGGATATTGATTTCCTTCCCGTCTGAATGATTCCGTCCTTCATAAGCGAATTTAAGAGCACAGAGACCACCTCACGTGTGGCTCCAACCATGTTCGCAACTTCCTGATGCGTTAATGCCAAATCAATTCTAACTTTCCCCTCTTCCTCGACTCCAAATCTTTCTGAAAGCTTAATTAATAAATGAAGTATTCTATCCCGGACATCCCCAAGTGCTAATTGCATCAGCATTTCATCGCGTTCCTTAAGTATTTTACTTAACTCCGACAAAAATTTCATGGCGAGCAAAGGTCGTTTGGCTAAGAAAACTTCAAAATTATATTTAGATACCGAACAAATAAACGTATCCTCTATTGTTTCTATGTAAAGTTCTTTCGTCCCAAATGAAAATGTGTCTATCTCTCCGAAAATGTTGCCCATAGTTAAGATTCCCACTGTAAATTGCTTTCCCTCTGAATTAATTCTATACAGACGCAGCATACCTTCTTTAAGAAAAAAAAGTCCATCTTGAGCAGTTTCTGGCGTTTGTATGAGGCTACCTTTAGGAAGCGCATGAGAGTGAGTCATTTGAGCAATATTGTCCAGCTCCGTCAAATCATCCGGAGTCAGCACATCAAAGATGCTCATTTTTGATAAATATAACCGTTTATCTAACACTTTTCGGTATCGCCTCCTGAAATCCTCAATAAAGCCAAACGAAAGTAGTATGCTCCAAAGTAAATTCTCTTCTTCATAAAGTATCCCTCCTGTAAGTTTAATTAATACAAACTTATGGGAATAAAGACTCGATGTTCGAAGAGCTATCAAATGAACGGACTGTTGTATGTTTAACACTTTAATCCAGAACAATTATATTGAAATCACTTCAGCCCAGTTAAGCGGCCGCAGGCGACGAGCTTGCCGCCATTGGCTCATGAATTGGACTTTATGATAAAATTAAAGGCAGTTAAGCTCCATACCCGCCATCGACATCGAAGACTGAACCTGTAATATAAGACGCTTCAGGACTTGCTAAGAATACGATACCTGCCGCAACTTCTTTTACATCCGCAAAACGTTTAATTGCTAAAGTTGAAATTATCACCGGCTTGGCTTCAGCATATGGCGCCGCCATATCGGTTTCCATAACACCTGCCTGAATTACGTTTACGGTAATATTTCGTGGTGCCAAGTCTCTTGCCGCACCTTTAGAGTAGCCAACAATTGCAGCTTTAGTAGCAGCATAGTCTGCCAAACCAGGATGGCCTGTTCGGCTTGCAACACCAGAGCCGATCGTAATGATTCGACCACCGTCTCCCATGACTTTCACAGCCGCACGAATGAGGGCAATGACCCCCGTAAAATTGACCGCATATTGATGATCCAAGGCAGCAATATCAATCTCAGGGCTATCAATTGGGATACCCTGATAAGCAACCGCCGCGTTATTCACCAACATATCCAAGCGGCCCATAGATTCCACAATATGCTGAATTAATTCTTCAGCCTTATGAGCCTCGGCTTGGTTCGATTGAATGGCAACTGCACGGACCCCTTTTGCTTCTGCCTCACGAACCACAGCATTAGCTTTCTCACTCGAACTCGATGAGACATAAGTGATCACGACATTCGCGCCTTCCTCTGCCAGTGCCAACGCTGTTGCTGCTCCAAGACCGCGCGAACCACCTGTTACCAAAGCAACTTTACCTGCAAATTTTTTAAATGAATTTTTCAACATCATCTCTCCTCAATAGTTTTATCTACAATACCATTCGGTATAGTGAATGTCTGTTCACTCTACTTCCCCAACGGGAGAAAGTCAATAATAATGAACGAACTGTTCTTATTTTCCATATTTTCATGACGAAACTATTCCCTTTAATCCGTTTATTTTTAGCGACAAATGATGTAAACTATACATTATTCTTTGTAAGACTAGAAGTGGGGAGATGATCAAATGCCAAGAGGAAATTTCCGTACATTTGATACGGATGCAGCTTTGGACCGCGCTTTGGAAGTCTTCTGGGAGAGAGGATATGAAGGTTCTTCTCTTACAGCGTTGACAAAAGCCATAGGCATTAGCCGCCCAAGTTTATATGCTGCCTACGGCAATAAAGAAGAATTATTTCAAAAAGTTCTAGATCGTTATGAAGTAGGCCCGATGATGTTTCGGACTTATGCTTTGCAAGAGCCGACTGCACGGGCAGTGGCCGAGCGCCTGCTCCATGGGACGATTGAAAATATAATCAATGAGAAAACACCTAAAGGTTGTCTTTTCGTACAAGCTGCCCTATCTTGCGGAGAAGAATCCGAAGATATTCGACAGGAATTAAATTTGCGGCGGGCATCGACGGAAAAAGCGCTTAACAGGAGGTTTGAACAAGCTATCATCGACGGCGACTTACCTACCTATATTAACCCAGATCGTCTAGCGAGATACGTGACGACCGTTCAGCATGGACTATGCGTCCAAGCCACAGGCGGATCCACTCGTGAGGAGCTGCTGGAAGTAGTAGATATGGCGATGATGGCTTGGCCAAATTAATAAATAGCACTACCAAATAAATAAGACCATACCTTTTCTATCACAAGACTTATTCTATAAGTTGTCTATACAGACAACAGCTCCCTCTTCATACGAATTTGTATATAGGAATTAAAGAATGCTTTATTCCACTGATAGTTCGAATGTCCCCAAACTCTTGTCACTCATCCATGACAAGTTTGGGGACATTTTATTTTGAAAATAAATCTGAAAAATAACTCCACTGCAGTTTACACATAATAGCATTGAGATGTACCACCGAGGCTTGTGAGGTATTTAATAGACATTGATCCACTTGTGGAATACGATTATTATTTTTTGGGAATTATGTTACAAAATAGTACCTACTTTTCAAATCACAACCTTCAAAATGCTAATTTTATTAGCAAAAATATTATTTTTAAGGAGAATTCAGCATGACTGCCAACCAACAAGTTATCATCATTGTACGCTTTCAGTTAAAACCAGGCTCTGACAAACAAGCTTTCTTTGATAATTTAAAACCCTTATTTGATACAATGTCTAAAGAACCTACATTTGTGAATGGCATTGTACAAGAGAACGTGGACAATCCTGATGAAATTGTTTTTTATGAAATTTGGAATTGCAACAAGGAAGCATGGTTGGCGAATGAAGAAACCAAGGTGTACCGTCAAGGACCCTATACAAAAGCAGCTGAGTTTTTGTTAGGAAGAGAGTTGAGTTTCTTCTCTCCTATCGGTGAGTGGGGAACTTCAGTTACTGCTGGGAATCATTACTCGTAATGGATCTTATTGGTAGAAATGAGTTCTGGAAAATGGGAAAGTTTGAAGGAAAAGTAGCGGTTGTAACAGGTGGTACTAGTGGTATCGGCCTAGAAGCAGCACAGCCGTCAAACTTATCTTTATTTCTACCCAAGGATACTTATCATTCCAATCAACACTATAACCAAAAGACTCTGTCGTTCCATCCCATTGTACATTGGCTCCAAATAGTACAAACAGCTCCCTCAAAGGAAGCATCGTTTAGTCCTTATAGATCATAGGGTGTGTAAATCACTTACTTTGCTGGTTCTAATAGTAATATCTGTCAAGTTCGTTGCATATTCCAACCCATCTAAACTAGTAACATAATCAACGGGAGATAGTGAAGTAAGTTTGGATAAATCTAAACCGGTCAGCTCACCAATAGGCTTGTTTAATGCTGTTCTCAAAATCAATAAAAAGCAGTGCTACTATAGTGGATACTACGCATACGAAATCACGATTCAATTAAAAAATAACCCAATGAGATTTTAAAGGATAAATCTCCCTGTTCTATATAGAAAAAAAGGAAGTCTTGCCTCATTGGCTAGACTCCCCCCTCCAATTTTTAAATCAGAATTTCAGCCTGTCCGTTTACTTCCACCAAAGTTTCACGGTTGGCGTACTGAAGTTTTAGCTTCAACGGGGCATCGCTTAAAACTTTGATTCGATACATTCCATTCGCCTCTTCCGTTGCGACCAGATTCACAGTTTTACCTGCAAACCAATATCGGTTGCAGCCTATTGTTCCCATTCCGGGTTGAAGACGCCATATTAGTTCATCCTGAACGGCATCCCCTTTTAGACCGATAGCATGTTCCAATAGATATAGTGTAGACGCAATACCCGACCAACCGACAAAATCCTTTTTGTCTGCATTACCCGAGTCAATTGAATCAGGTGGATAATTCTCCCATATTGTGCCAGTATCTTTATATACCTTTACGACATTATCAAGATGGTTTAGTGCGATTTCCCTAGCTAAATCGTAATACCCGTATTTCTCCAAACCACGAATCACCATTGTGTTTGTAGGCGCCCAGACGGACCCCCTCCAATATCCACCACGTGGATCATATCCCGGTTCGTCGGCGGCACATACGGGTACACGATGTTTCCGGAAGAAGGTGTTTGGATCGTTAAGCCATTCGGCCAGCTTCGCCGCTTGTGTCTCATCAGCAACACCCGCGAGAAGTGTCCAATAAGCAGCGATGGTTTTTACAGGAGAGCGCTTCCCTTCATTCGTAACATCATAATAAAACCCCGTCTCGGGATCCCACATGAGGTTGTTGATGGAATCTGTAAAAGTCTGAGCATCTTGTTCCAATCTTACAACTTGACTGACAAGTTCGTCTGTTTCGGCTATAGCCCCTTCTTTCAACTTTTTATCGTTGATTAAGATGTTCGCAATCTCTATCAAATTTCGGGCAACAAGTACCATTTCGCAGCTGATATCAACCCCACTACCCAAATATTGGTTACGAGGCGAATTATCCATGCTTGCCCAATCCGTTACAAACAACCCGTAATGATTATACAGGTGGTATCGCAGCGCATCGTAATAACGAACCAATGGCTCCCAAACCAACTTAAGACGATTCAGATCCCCTGTATGCTTAAAGCTTTCCAATTCAGCCCAACAAAGAATAGGATGATTCAAGTTGTCTAACCTTAAATAAGGAGGATTTTCCACGGTCCGGCCAAGATTTGGCTTATACATCACCTCAAATTCAAGATCATTTATTTGTGCGAGCCCTCTATGTTTGTAGTGATTATGGAAGAAAGAATGAAGCGGTTTTCGCTCAATATTCACCCACTTATAAAATTCCACACCCGTTTTTGTCACATATTCGCGGGCGATTTCGCCGTCATCCAACTGCTTGCAGTAAAAGTTATCAAGCGAACGAATGCCCGGGATATAAGGATGGGCAACGTTGCAAAACATCGTCATAAAGACGGTGTCCCACAGAAAAATTTTATCGTTAAATGCCGCGTCTATGAAATTACTGACAAAGCCGCTTTCTGGCACTGGTATATGCGTATTGCCATACGCAATCTCCCATGTCCTCCAGTAGCATTCGATATAATCCGGACGACTTTCGAATATGGGGGACGGTAGTTGATTCCGTGCTTCCTCGAACGTCAAAAGAGGTTCATCAGCATAAGTCTTCTTATTGAAAAAAAGCCCCCTTTTCCAATTTTCCGGTTGATTCTGATTGTTGAATTGCATGATTGCACTCCCTACTTTCTAAAATCACAGATTATCATTTATTTGATGAGGTCAAGCTGTTGGATCGCTCCTACGATTTCTTCCGAAATAAATTCATAGGCATAACGACTGGGGTGGATATGATCATTCTGGTCGATAAACCAACTAATTGGGACTCCCGATGCTACCTTATCCTTGACGCGCTCGAACACATTTATGTGAGTAAGTTGTTCATTTTTGGCAAACTCAACGGCGGCTTGGAGATACATCTCACTGTATGTAGCCCATTCCTGCCTTAATTCGGGTATCACGCCTAGATACGTCGGAACATGATCCAAGAAATTAACCCTATCTGGCGGAATGGTTATGAGAAACACCAACTGAGCCGGGGTAGTTTTGCGTAAAACCTCAAACAATTGACGTAATACGTTATGATAATTGTCGATGTTATGCTTCCCATCCAGTCGATGGTTGTAGGCGAACGATTCGACTACTACCAAATCGGGGCTAACGGATGAAAGGCATTTCTGAAAACCACTTCCGAACGGATTTGGGAAGTCGTGTGTGATGCGATATATTCCATATTCCGCCCGAGTACCGCTTACGCCATAGTTGAACAACTCAAAAGGCTGTTCAGGAAATTCCCTCTCTAACGAGTCGCTAAGCTCAGACATCTCTGATCCCCAAAAAGCGGTCATAGAATCGCCAAGACAAGCAATCTTATATCTGCGTTTCATATCAGCACCTCCTTCTTAACCTTTCACAGCTCCTGCCATCAAACCATTTATAAATTCCTTCTGAAGCACTAGAAAAACGGTAAGCGCCGGTATTAGAGCTATTGTATTTGCAGCTAAAATTTTGGACCACGGGACGGAAATCGTATCTTGAGCCATCAATGCCAGCTTCAACGGCAATGTGAAATTAGATTCACTTTGCAGCATGACAAGCGGCATCGTAAATGAGTTCCAGTTCTGCACAAAATCGATGATGAACAAGGCCGTCAAAGCAGGACGGATCAATGGAATAACGATTTGTGTAAACGTACGGACATCATTTGACCCATCCATTTTAGCAGCCTCCAGCATCTCATCCGGGATTTCGTCTATATACTGTTTGGTAAAGAATATGGCAAATACGGTTATTGAAAAAGGCAGAATTAAACCAAGCAGTGAATCGAACATGCCTAGCTTTGTAATGATGAAATAAAGCGGAAGCATAAGCACGGTTGGCGGTACGATCATGGTCGCAATTAAACCAGTAAACAAGACATTCTTGCCTAGAAAACGCTTTTTGGAGAACGCGTATCCAGCCATGCTAGAAAAAATTACCGTTAGTACAACAGTGGGAACCGCTACGATTAGCGAGTTCGTAAAGGTAACGCCGATTTTAAGCCGACTCCAAATATCCGGGTAATTCTGCCAAACAAGCGTCTTTGGAAAAAAAGTAGGCGGAAATTTCGTGATTTCTATGTCGCTTTTTAGACTTGACACCAATAGCCAATAAACTGGGAGAAGGAACAGGATGCCTATAACCCAGAGAACAACTGTGGGCAATAAATTTTTACTTTTCAACTTACAAACCCCCTAGCCTAATCTTCTTTCGACAAGTTTCCTTTGTATTATGGTTATCGCTACGACAAAAATGAACAATAGGTAAGACATGGCAGATGCAGGACCTATCTCATAATATTTAAACGCCCTGTTATATATTAGAAAGGCTACGGTAAGCGTAGAATCCGCAGGTCCGCCTCCAGTCATGATGTAAATTTCCTGAAATACATTAAGCGAATTAATCAACAGTAAAATCATAACTACTAAAGATATACGACCCAGCAATGGCCAAGTGATATACCGGAATTTTTGAATTTTGGTGGCACCCTCCACATCCGCTACTTCGTACAGATCCCTTGGTATGTTTTGCAAGCCGGATAAATAAATCAGCATGTAGTATCCAATATTTCTCCAGAAAGACATCAACACGATGATTGGCATTGCCCAGACCGTACTGGCAAGCCAATTAGGACCATTCATGCCCAATTTCAAAAGCAAGGCATTTATCAATCCACTGTCCCCGTTAAACAAGAACATGAAAATCAAGCTTCCACTAACTATCGAAATAATATACGGAATAAAGAAGATGGTTCTAACAAAATTCACGCCTTTAAGCTTCTGATTCACAAGCATGGCAAGAAAAACGGCTCCGAATATCGATAAAGGAATAAAGAGAATACCGAAATATGCTGTGTTGAGAATAGCCTTCAAAAACAAGGGATTGTGAAGGGCCGACAAATAATTGTCAAATCCGATATAAGCGCCCGGAATTTCAAACAAACTCGCATTTTTTAGTGCAATCGGTTTGATATTCTTGAAGCTGGCGATAATGGACCAGATAACAGGATAGACCATAAATAAACCCAAAATGATAATAGAGGGTAATAAAAAAAGATACGCATTGACATCTCCAAGCTTATTCCTAAAAGCCTTCACTGAGGTTCCCCCTTAAGAAACAGGGAGCACTCTACGATGCAGGTGCTCCCTTAATAGTTACTTCGAATTCTTAATGATCGCATTTCCTTTATCTTGTACCATCTTCAAACCTTCTGCGGAAGAAATTTTTCCGGATACGACTTGATTCAATGCGCTCTGATAAACCTCATCGCTAATTTTAGTCCATTGCGGAATTGGATTTAGAATAAACGGATACTCCACACCCTTCATAAACACGTTAAATTCAGGGTGATCTTTAAAAAATTGCGTATCTGCCATATCTTTGCGAATTGGAATACGGAATGGATAGTACTTTCCATCTTCACCCACTTCTCCTTTCATAACCATTTCTTGCGCTGGCTTGGAGGTTAAGTATTTAATTAATTTCTCGGAAGCGGCCAGCTTATCTCCTTCAACCCCAGTAGGGATAGAAAGAAGGTATGTGGTAACTTCTGTTGCCTTACCAACAGGCCCGGATGGTACTTCAGCTACGCCTGCTTCGAATTTACCGCCTGTTTTCCAAGCTTCTGAAACGCCCCAAGGACCGGATAATTCCATCGCTACAACTTGATTTCTGAAATCCGTTTGTATCGCTCCACCGTCTTTGTTCAATGAATCCGTAGGTGAAGTATCTTTCATTAGCTTAGTATAGAAGTCTAGCGCCTTTATGCCTTCAGGGGAATTAATCGCCACTTCATATTGCCCGTTCTTTTCAGTTACCAGCTTAGCTCCGGCCTGAGCAGCGGTCAATCCATACATCCATGCCAAATCAGGACCTTGCTTTCCTGAGAGTCCAATCCCGAACTGATCCGGTTTTCCGTCTCCGTTCGTGTCGATCGTTAACTTTTTGGCTACTTCATAAAGCTCATCCCAGGTTTGTGGCGGTGCTTTTATTCCAGCTTTTTCAAACAAGGTTTTGTTATAAATTAATTGAATCGTGTGCCCTAGCCATGGCATACCAGAAAGCATACCTTCATTAACCGCTAAATCCCAAATTTGCGGCATGTAATTTTCTTTCTCCACTCCGAAGTCCTTCGTTAAATCGATAAATGCCCCTTGTGTCGCTAGCGGTTTGGCATCGCCGTATGCGACTTGAAGCACTTCAGGAGCTTCACCGCTAATGATTTGCGTTAGCAGCTTCTGTCCGTATTGAACGCCTCCGAGTAGCTCCACTTTTACAGTTGGATTTTCGATTTCGAATTGATCAAGCATTCCTTGAATTGCTTTGCCTCTGCCCGAATCACTTGCCCATGCGATCTGCATGCTAATGTTCGTCACCTTGCCGCTGCCTTCGGCTGGTGTAGAAGCTGATGGTGAAGCTGAATTAGTTGATGCTGCGGGAGTTGCGGAAGACTCACTGTTTGTACTTGAACTGCTGCATGCAGTTGCCGTTATCATTAAACATGTAATTAATATAAGTCCTGACTTTTTAATCATTTGTTAACCTCCTCAATTAATGGTTCCAGTAGTTGCTGCAGTGATTCAAGCGAAAAGTTGGATCTGCCAATCTGGAAATTATGCTGCACGACCCGATTATAAGCATCGGTATCGGTAAGAAGTTCTGCCATACGTGCCGCCGCTTCCTCCACATTTTGAATATCGACGCTCGCTAACCCGTCAGCGTCTATGTGATGAGTGTTGC
Source organism: Paenibacillus psychroresistens (assembly GCF_009728935.1). Lineage (GTDB taxonomy): Bacteria > Bacillota > Bacilli > Paenibacillales > NBRC-103111 > Paenibacillus_AC > Paenibacillus_AC psychroresistens. The sequence goes on from NZ_CP034235.1 coordinate 5,208,265, forward strand.
CCAATGAAACAAAATCAAAGCCGTAATCCCGGATATCCATCTCATAAACGGGATATTCATAAATTAAGAGCGGTTTTTGAGCGAACACAGTTTCAAGAAGCTGGTTGCCCCAACCTTCAATCACGCTTGGAAACGTGACGAAATCCGCAATGATGTAGGCATCCCATAACGAGTAAATTTTTTGTCCGTTGGAATAAGTCCGCGAGCGGTTAATTAAAGAATTAATAAATCGCAAATCAACTCCAAGGCGTTCCGCTTTAATACGCAGCTTTTCGGTATATTCGTAGTTGGATTCCGGCATCCCTGCAAGGACATAAATTAGACGGCTGCGATCCGAAAGCGGTTTTCCATTATAAAGAACGGCATTTCTACACTTAAGCGATTCTAATTTCGATTGCAGCTGCGCCACGGTATCGATTCCGATCTCTATCGTCTTACGCTCTGTTACCCGGGTAGCTTGTAGAATAATGATGGCATCTTCATCTGCTCTAATATCCCTTCGCATGGATTCATTGTAATCATCCCTACTCCAAGCACCGCCATTAAAATCAAACATATTGGGGATAATGACAGAATTCAATTGTCTGCGCTGCATCAATTCATCTTGGTGAAGACGATTAGAAACCACATGGGTTAGATTGGGCAGATCCGGCGGAAAGAAACATCCCAACCATTCTTTTACTATGGGACAAGTCGGCTTTGAGTATCTTTCTCTTTGCCAGTAAAAATTGTGGTGAAGAGCGATACAAGAGATACCGGTCGTCTTTAGGGCATTGGTTAAGGCAATGCCCGCAGGTAAGCTCCAACCTAACGAGAACAAGTTGTGGGGAATGAACAAATCAATTTCTTCACTTTTTATAAAATCGACAAGTTTTCTCTCCATTGTTTTGGAGAACGCCATGACATCGTTTACAAATTCATTCTCAGAATCGTAATCACTTCGTTTTTCATAGGCGTTGTATACAAATTTTTCGTTCATCGGATGTTTATAATGAAGCTCGGGAATCACATACGCCTGTGTTTGGCCTTCGCTTCCAGCCAGCAATAGCACCTCATGACCCATTCGCTCCAACACGTCTTTCCACTTTTCCATTTCCAAAGAGACACCGTCAGTTTGACCGACTCTGAAATGCGCTAACGCAATTTTCAATTACTCACCCCCTTGGGTATGTAAACTGCCAACCCCTGCTTTGATTGTTGCACTGCCGCCGAGTCCGATAACGATTTTCTCGGCTCCTCGGCTGGCGCGAATGTTCCGATTACAAGGATCCATAACTGCATGCCAAATCAATTCTCCCCCGGAAATCATCAGGTACGTTTCAGCCGTCCCTTTCCCTCCGTCTGCCATCGGAATTTTGATGGTTTTTGCAGCTGGAAACACGGTGAGAATGCCTGCTTCGATCTGGTCAGCCGCGCTCATAGCGGTCATTGACCCTTTGAAGGAGTCCGGAGAAATAATGATTCTCACTTGTTATCACCCCCTTTAAGCCGTTTTATCCAAATCACCTGATAAGGCTCTAAATTGATCTGTAAGGAATCCTTTATTTGTATAGATAGGCTAGAAATCAAATCCACTACAGTTTCCCCGTCCATCCATGCTAACTTCAATTCAGAGAAGGGCAAGTTTAACGTGTCGTTTGTTACGTTCACAATTACAAGTACCTCGTCGGCTTCAGACGACTTACGTACCAAGGTGAACAGTCGATCGTCGCATTTAAGGACATGCTGAGCTGCATTGGGATGAAAGCAAGGCTCACTGGTCCGAATCTCAATTAACTTTTTAAGTGAAAGAAACACTTGTCTTCGGAGAGAACCTTCAGTTTCCAATTCCAATTGCAGCAAATCATATTGTAATTGCTCTCGATTTATAGATCGGTTACGCCCGGTAACCTTCACACCCTCCAGATCGTTCTGAGATCCGAATAAGCTGTGGATATAGATCGCAGGCATTCCCATAAAAGACAAGAGGATAGCATGGGCAGCGCTAAAACGCTTAACCTTCAGTTGAATGGAATCCTCTGGATGAGAAAGAGCGTTTAAGTAATTAATATTTAACTCATAAGGACTCTCTGTTCCGTCACCGTTGGCCTTATAAGAGACAAATCCACCGTGTTCCTTCACTTTGTCAGCCATGATATTTACTTCTTCTTTAGTCAAGATTCCTTCCACTGGGCGAACACCAATTCCATCGTGTGAAGCAATGAAATTGAAGAATGCTGTCTCATTCGTGGTTGGCTCAAGCGACATGGCCCATTCTTGCAGTTTGCTGCTATTGCCTGTATGAAGAGTATGCAAGGTGAGTGGAGGCAACGGGAATTGATAGACCATATGAGCTTCGTTTGAGCCGTTTCCAAAATAGCTGATATTATCACGATGAGGCACATTCGTCTCCGTTATGATCACGGTATCTTGAGCGGCAATCTCTAATACATCACGTATAACTTGTACTAGCGCATGAGTCTCTTCAAGGTGCATACAAGTCGTCCCAAGCTTTTTCCACATAAATCCGATAGCATCTAAACGAATGTAACGAGCTCCTCTTGCTGTATACATCAGTAGGATCTCTAGTATTTCAAGAAATACCTTCTCGTTGGCATAATTCAAATCAATTTGATCCGCGCTAAATGTGGTCCAGATACTCTTTTCTCCCGAAGATGTATTGAACTTGGTCAGCAAAGGCAAAGCGCGCGGACGTGTAACACTGCTGTAATCGGCGAGAGGGTCTGCTTCAATAAAATAATCAACAAACTCCGCATTTCCCGACAAATATTCTTGAAACCAGCGGCTGTGCTGGGATATGTGGTTGATTACTTCGTCAAACATCAAGTCAAAGTGATACGAAAGTTCGGTCACGTCATCCCAATTTCCCAAGTCAGGGTTAACCTCACGATAATCGATGACCGAAAAGCCATCATCTGATGAATAGGGGTAAAAGGGCAGTATATGCACAGCAGATAATAAATCCTTGCAATTGAGCAACAAAAACCTACTAAGTGTCTGAAAGGGTGCCTCATTTCCACTGCGAATCGTATCGCCGTAGGTAATAAGCATAACGTCCTTTTCTGAAACCCAGCGTTTTTCTTTCGCTTGGCTTTGTTCGGAAAAACGAGTGAGCATTCGATTGATATGTTGAAGGATAACGTGGGCCTTTTCATTGCCATATATGAAATCAAGTTTAGATAGAAGTGCATTGGTCCGGGCCATATTCATAAGCAATCAAAACCACCTTTACTTTCTGATATGCTTAATCGTAACCCGTTTTGAAAACGCATACCATGGTACAAGCACCAAACCCATACCTCGTTAATCTATATTTTTTTGTTACTCATACCGAATTGGCGATTCATTATTTTTCGGAATAAAATATAGAGCTAGGTACAGCAATACTGCCTCCTCGAATACCCTCGGGTCATATCCGGTTAAGTCCTTGATTTTGATGAGCCGGTATTGGAGCGTGTTTTTATGGATAAAAAGCTGTTCTGCCGTTTTATTGATGGATTGATTGCAGGCAAAGAACACCCTTAACATTTCGATGACTTCTTTCGAGTCGGGGAAAGCTTCCAAATTCAAAGTTCTCTGAACAAAGTTCCCGCTTCTTTCCTTTGGAACGTTATCCAACAGAAGCTCCAAATGGAGCTCGTCATAATATACAATATTCAATTGTTCGACTGGACTAGCATACGATTGAGCTTTTTCCGATTCCATATAGGAGATCGGCACTCCTCGGATGGAATCATAATAGCCCCCGATCCCCACCGCAATGGTGAAATGGTCGGATTGAGGTATTTGCCTATGGATATATTGAATTTTATGAGAGATGAATTCTTTTCTTTTTTCTTCATTGGAGCCCTGGCATGTAATGAGTAAAGCAAATTTCATAAAACCAACAGGAATGATGAGATCTTGATTGTTAAACTTTACCGCTTCTTGCAAATAACCTTTGTAAAGATTTTGCTCCCGTTGGAGATCAAATGATGTTCTGTCTTGTTGGACAGGGTTATCGTAATGAATAAGAAGGGTTATCACTACACGGGGCAAATTCACATTGAGACCGTTCATCCATCCCCTTGATGAGAACACCTTATCTTCCTTCCATCTTCCCTCCAGCCAGTCGCGAATAAAAACCTCCCTGGATTGATCAACGATTTCGTTTCGCTCATCAATGAGCTGTTCCTTGATTAATATTTCGGTCATTTTGCGGATAATCTCCGCCATCTTTAATACTTCCGGCTCAATTGCCGTTATGCCGATCACAGCGATGACCCTGTTCTCAAAGTAAACTGGCAAATTGATGCCTGCTTTCGATCCTAGATATTGATTCTCTTGAACTACTAGCTTTTTTTTCGTTTTGAGTACAATCAGAGCGCCTTCGTCAATTAATCCGATTCGCGAAGGGTCCGTGCTCGCAATTATAATGCCTTCTTCATTCATGAAATTGATATTTCGGTCAATAATTTTTGAGAGCTCTTTCACGATATATTGCGACTTTTTACCCGAGATCATTGGCTTCATCTCCCAGATCCTCTTGCAGCGTATGATATATACCCAGGAGTGTATTTCGCAACGTGTCTGTGCTAATGACCACGGAGGCTTGAACTCCCCTATGAAGCAGCTCACGGCATAAGCTTGGAACGAATAACTCTCCACTCTTGGATATCTGTCCTCCAAGCACAACGATATCGGGGTTGAATATCTTAAGCGCTGCCGCGAGTGCTTCAGCTATACACCTGCCAAACGAATCGAACAGCATGTTCAAAGCTTCATCTCCACGTATAGCGCCTTCAGCAAGCTGTTTAACGTCCCGGCCTAGCAGATCTATTCCCATCTCACGAGCAAGCAGAAGCAGCCCACGCCGAGAGATGTAATCGTCTACTATGCTGGAGCGGTAAGGCAGTGGATACACCCACCCATTGTCTGGGACGTCATCTCGATGCTTAATCAAGCGACCAGCCTCAATAAAGCTTGATCCGATCCCCGTACCAAGCGTAAGACAAACGACCCTTCGATAAGCTGCGGCTTGTCCATAGTGCGCTTCCCCTATCGCGAATAGTGCAGCATCATTCGCAAATCGCGGCATGAAATCCGACTTGAGCCTAGAGGCTAAAGAGCTATTTGATCGCATCGCCTCCAACAATTGGTCGCCGAAACGCTTGCCAAACAAGGACTCAAATTTATTCAAGCCTTGAATGTAGCTGATCCCCTGCTCATAATCAAACGGTCCAGGAAAGGCGTATCCTATACCAGCAATCCGTTCTAAGCCATTGGGATCTGCTTGCTGCAATAAATCGTTAGTGATTTTAACAAAATGATCTACAATCTCCGCAGCTGATCCATTCGCTTTTGACTCATAATGTGAGAGGGTGTGCTCTAAGATCCGCCCTGAGACATCGATCACTCCTGCTTTAATTGACGTTCCTCCCACATCGAAAGCCAAGTAAATCCCTTTATTCATAATCCTATCCCTCCGTTAGAGAAGCTGTTGTCCGTTAGCCTTTCACGAACGCCTTAATAATCGCAAGGGTCTGACCGGTACTCGTCCCACCCGGTCTTATGACATAACGCTCAATGGAAGCGGGGATGATAAAGGTTTCGGCATAATGAACAACGAACGGATCGAACATACCGTCTGGACTTTCCACGACAGCTTCATCACCCTCAACCAGGTTCAGCATCTGAACACTGCCGTTACCCACATGAAGTACAGGCTCGGAGAACCAAAAGCGACGCGTTTCAATAAATTCGTATTCGTGCAGACCTGTCCGTTCCTCACGCCAGCCGCCACCCTCGGTCACCTGCTCAACTTGACCGATTAATTCCTGTTCAACCCAAGCCGTCGTTCGATCCCATTGAATGACCTCAGCGCCATGCTTGATATGAACTGGACGCGGTTTGCCGTCTAGACCAAGTCGATCCCAATCCCACAGCTTAAAGGTAAAAATATAGGGGGTTGCACTAATCTCGAGAACCATACAACCGCTACCCGAAGAATGTATCGTACCTGCGGGAATTAAGAAGTGATCATGCTTCTTAGCCGAAAATACATTCACATATTTTGAAGTTGGGAACGGGCTGTCTCCCCGCTCAGCAATCCGCAAATCCTCCAGCATTTGTTCTGGAACTACACCCTCTTTAAGACCTAAATACACTTCAGCGTCCGGCATAGCGTCCAGGATATAATAGCTCTCATCCTGTGTGTAAGACATACCGAATCGAGTTTGGATATAATCGGTCGTCGGATGTACCTGTAGGCTTAGAGGCTGTCCGCCGATCGTATCGAGGAAGTCAAAACGAATGGGGAACTCAGCGCCAAACCGTGCATACACCCGCTCACCGAGCAGTGCCTTTGGTTGGAGGAATACGAGATTAATCGCTGGCATTTCCATCTGTATTGGACCGAAGTCCAAATACAAGCTGTTCTCCTCAGGCACACCATCGAAACCCCACGCGTAAGGATGCTCTTTAGGCGGGAGAGATAGCTTCTCCTGGAGCCAATTGCCACCCCAAACGCCAGGGTCAAAATAAGGTACGAGCCGGAACGGCCGTCGCGTAATCTGCTCCATCCCATCCAGTATGGCCTCCCATGATACGAGCTTCGGATCATTCTGTTTGTTCGTATCCAGATAATAGTCGATTTGCTTAAACAACGACCGCTTCAGACGATCTGCCATGCGCCACTCGTAGAAATAGCCTCGCTTGTATTTACGAAGCATATCCTCATCTTCGTTATAAGCGAGCCAATTACCGAATTCCTTCGAGCGGTAGCGAAGCTGGATCTCCCAACGAGTCAAATCCGCGTACACGAGCATATCACCGGTATAAGCCAGCGAGGCACCGAAGCCGATGAGGATGACAATCCCCTCTGTCACCGCTTCCACTTGTTCTCTAAGCATTGCCAATTTCTGTAGATCATATAATTCCTCAATGTGAAGCGGGGACATGTAACCAAACACTCGATCATCCGTAAGAAAACGTTCTACCTTGTGATTCATCTCTACTGTGTTTAGCGCGGCAGCTTCCACATCAATAACAGTTAAAAGCTGAAGATAAGCTTTGAGACCCACTATTATTTCCTGTTGCCGAACAGCTGGATAACATTCAATGACGATAACTGTTTTACGATTATTTTTCATTTTCTTCTGCAAGACCTTTGCGATATCCGCATATCCCCGATACGCGTCCTGCTCCCGCCCCAGAATCTCTATGGATGGCTCTTTGTTATACATAGCTTTCCCACCATTCTTTCACATTATTTTTCACATTATAACATAAAATAACATAATCCAACATGTCGAAGCATAAAAAAATCTCTCTGCACAGAATAATCGCAAAGAGATTTTTTAAAAAACATCTACACTATATGAAGTTCCACGCCAGCCTCGTCGCAAGCTTGGCGAATAGTCTCCGGAATCCCGCTATCCGTCACAAGCACCGACACTTCATTTAACTGAGCAACAGTGGCAAACGAACGGTTACCTATTTTGGAGGAATCGAGGAGCATCACAGTTCTAGCCGCCGACCTGATCATAGCCTTCTTTACCTGGGTATCCATCAGGTTCGGATCAGTGAACCCTGCTTCCACTGTGAAGCATAGAGCGGAAAGGAATGCTGTATTAGCGTGATACTGAGTAAAGAAGGACTCTGCTACCGGACCTACGAATGTGCTGGAGGGCACCCGTAACACACCACCACAGCATAAAACCGTATGCCTTTCCGCCGCCACCCTCAGCTGCTGAAGCGCATCCAATCCATTTGTCATTAGTGTTAGCTGTGACTGTTTAAGATAAGCCGCCATTCTCAAGACTGTCGTTCCACCCTCCACAATAAGGACGTCACCGTCAGAGACGAACCGCTCTGCGGCATATGACGCCAGCTTCTCTTTCAAATCCGGGTTCCTCGCCTGTTTGTCCGGAAGTGCAGGCTCACCTAATAGCTTGTCAACATAGATAGCCCCGCCATGGGATCGTGCGACATGCCCTTGATGCTCCAAGAGTTCAAGGTCACGTCGAATGGTCATTTCCGAAACGCCGAATTGATCACTGAGTACTTTGATTGAACCCCCACCGTGAAGAGCCAAATAATTTTGTAAAACCTGCCTTCTCTGGATTGGCAACAAAATCGAACACCTCGTCATTTGAATTGTGGATAATTATCACATAACATAACATATCTTAGAAGTTTCGTAAAATGAAGAAGTGATCACTATGTGAAAACTAAATTTCATTCAGTTAATGGCTTCAATATCGCCCGGCCAATGGCCAATCATCGCTCCTCTGGTAAATATTTCCAACTGCATAAGCCCAGAACCAGGAATCCTTTATTAAAAAATCATGGATGAAAATCGCATTTTCCCCTTATTATTTTTGATTAATTCTTTCCATGCTAACCTGCCAGTTACTTCAATAGAAAAAGGAGCCGCTACTGCATAGCAACTCCTCCATTATCGTACCCGTTTAACGCTGGTTTGGATTAAGATCTTCAATCGCCCAAAAGCGATTTCCATTAGGATCAAAAAACATCATCATGTCATCGCCACCGCCGCCACGCTCAATTTCTCGAACTTGTACACCACTTACAATCAACTCGTCACGTAATCTTTTTATATCTGTGGTAAAAAACTGAATTGAAAAATGGGGGTGCGATTTATAATCACCCACATACCAAATGCTTGATTCGTCCTCTTCAGGCTTAAATATTCCAATTTTTTGTCCCGATGGTAGTTTTAATTGTGCGATTCCCATTTTCCAGACAAGCTCGCAACCCAATACATTAACATACCAGTCAATTGATCCTTCAACATCGTCAACAGGGATTCCTAAATGAACTTCACTAGCTTTAACATACTCCATTCTCATAAACACCACCCAACAATAATTTACAATCCAGATAATAATAGCATATACTCCCTTGCAAATCTGGAAAATACTGAGGAGTGTATATGATCTTTTTCAGAATATCATTTGCTCCAATGTCTAGGATGATAATGTCATCTCACATTTGATGTCTTGATTATACAGAAAAAAACACAGTCCTCTCAATTTTGAGGAACTGTGCCTTTTATTTACTGTTTATCCAGCCATGTTATTAATCGTGTCTTGAGGTGAATATACGGAGATATGATCAACCTTACCTGTTGATTTAGGAATAATAAATTTGAGCTGGTATTGATCGTTGACCTTGTAAATATAAATGGTATCATCACCGTTAACAGTCGTATTGTTCGGCTTTCCTAACGCATTTTCAATTTGTTTAAGCGTTAGCTTCTGCAAATTAGCGGCATTTGAACGAACATCGAATATTTTCATCCCTTTGTTAAAGCCGATCACAACATTTCTCTTACTGTAGGTTGCATAAATTCCTTTGCCTGCTCCCTCTGTCTTGTCTGCCTTCCCCCAAGCTTCCTCAACTTCATCAAATAATCCAATATGCGCAGCAAATTTAACATCCGGAATTAAACCCTTTTTAGCTAGTTCGAATAAAGCCTTAATTTGTTTGTTTGCAGCATCTGTCGCTGTTGCTGGTGCAGGAGTCGCTACTATTGGTTTTGGTGCAATAGTTGGATTTGAGGTCGGTATGCTTGTAGGACTTGGCGATACACTAGCAATAGGTGTCGCTGTAGCAGTAGATACAGTTGTCGCAGTAGGTGCATTTGTTGCTGCGGGTGAGCTTGAACTACATGCTGTAAGCATCATAGTACTGCCAATTAATACAGAGCTTGCTATTATTTTGAAATGTGGTTTCATGTTGTCATCTCCATAGTTGATTGAATTTTTCTCTTTCTACTCCCTCAGACGGCATACCTTTGAAAAAGGTTGCAATATCTTTTATTTATCCTATATTTATTTATTCTAATGAAATATAATATAATTTCATAGTTAAAACCTGTCAACATGGAAATAAAGTAGACATCATCCGCAGAGGACTCCTACCAGTTCCAGACCCATCATCCTTTTCGAAATAGCAGTTTGCAGTTATCCTTGAGTATAAATTGGCGCTCCCAGCGGAGATGCCGCTGCTCCCCCGTCCACGACAATTTCTGTCCCCTGTATATAGGAAGAATCATCAGAAGCTAGGAACAAGGCAGCCTTGGCCAGTTCCTCTGGATCACCCATGCGTTTTAGAGGAATGGCACGTGCGTGTGCTGCCTCCAGTTTGGATTTTTCTTCAGGAGTTGACTGTTTCCAAATGGGTGTACGTGTTGCCCCTGGGACCAGACTGTTTACACGGATGCCCCGTGGTGACAACTCGGATGCTAATACTCTAACCATGCTGCTGATGGCTCCTTTACTCGCCGCATAGGCGGATCTTCCCGGTGCTCCATCTGTTGCACGCGTTGAACCAGTCAAGATTACCGATGCTCCTTCCTTCAGGTGGGGCAAGGCTGCTTGTACGGTGAAGAAGACTCCGGTTACGTTTACCCTAAGCACATTTTCAAAAACCGAAAGCTCTGTACTTCCTATTGGAGTGGGGGCTGCAATACCTGCATTAGCGAATACGATGTCAAGTCTGCCGAAGACTGATACTGCTGCGGACACCGCATTTTCCATGCTTGCTGGATCGGATACTTCCGCCTTAATCGCATGGACATTCGCGCCCAGCTCCTCAGCTGCCGAGCTTAACGTGGTCTCATTCCTGCCTGTTATTACGACCTTTGCACCTTCTGCCACAAACAATTTCGCGGTTGCCAAACCGATTCCGCTATTGCCTCCTGTAATTAATGCCACTTTCCCATCAAGCTTTCCCAAGGTGCCCACTCCTTTTATAATTTTTTCCCTCACCGTTATAGTCTTTCCTAAAATTAAGATAAAATGAAAGTAGCTTGTTGAATCGTATCAGCTACGATTTTTCCCGCATGTTGTCCAGACGTTAACATTCTTGTCCCCTGCCCTGCCCATAAAGACATATAATTCGCATTCCGTTGCTTTGCCGAAGCATTTCTAATATCCCGCGTCACAGTATTCTGTGTAGGAAACGGAAGTGGCTCTAAATTGCTTGCTTCCCATTCCTCAATAAACGCATTGCGTATCCCTCTTGCCGGGCGCCCTGAGAACGCATTCGTTATAACGGTACTTTCCTCAGTACTTTTCATGAGAATTTCCTTATAAGTATCATGTGCCCCTGATTCGATCGTAGTTAAGAAAGAAGTTCCCATTTGTACGCCTTGAGCTCCAAGTGCAAGAGCAGCTACTAGACCTCGACCATCCATAATTCCACCAGCAGCTATGACAGGAATACTAACGGAATCAACGATTTGAGGGACCAGAGCAAACGTACCGATATTGGCTCCCATTGCGCGATTAGAAATGTCGAAAGTACCTCGATGTCCCCCCGCTTCACTACCCTGCGCAACAATTGCATCACATCCAGCCTGTTCAGCTAATAGCGCTTCGTTGACCGTTGTTACCATCGTAATAATCCGCATGCCAGCAGATTTAGCCTGCCGAGTTAGATTTTTCGGAAGTACACCAAAAGCCGTGCTGATGACAGGTACGTTTTCTTCTAATACAACTGAAAATTGTTCTGCAAAATAGTTCGGAGTGACAGGTAATTCATCCGAAGCGTGCACTATTCTAAGGGTATCTCGGATTTCATTCAGTTTTCCTTGTACATCCTGAATCCCTATATATAGGTCACGAATGGGGGTAGAAAATAAATTCACACCAAATGGCTTATTCGTTAGCTGTCGTATTGCTTGTATCGCCATCCTAATCGCTTCAGGCTCCATATATGCGGCCCCCAACATACCAAGTCCGCCTGCATTTGACACCGCTGCAGCTAACTCCACAGTCCCAGGACCACCTGCCATTCCAGCAAGAAAAATGGGATACCGGATCTGGAATAAGTGACAAATCTCTGTCTCAAGAAGAATTTTCATGTGCTTCTCCCTTGGTCTACTATTTTATATTTCCCATTATAAATCAATCCCAGTGCCAACACTGCACTGGGACGATTTAAAATCGTTATTATAGTGAATTACTTCATCTTAGCAGCGAGCTGCTGGCGATACTCCAAAACGGGCAGTCCACCCCTTTTGGATTGACTATGTTTAAAATCTGCAGCCTCAGCTAATTATTCTCAAACAATCTTATAAATTCATTAGGAGATTGTAAGCCAGATATGTTAATCTTCTCATTAATTAGAAAGTAAGGAACCCCTCTGATCCCTAACTTTTGTGCGCTGAGTTGACCTGATTCAACTTTTTCAATCCCATCACCTTTAGTAAGTCGCATTTTTAGCTCAGCATCGTTCGTAATCCCGGTTGCTCTTGCTATTTTTACAAGCTCATCCACATTTCCGATATCTGTACCCTCTTCAAAATAAGCTGTATAAATCTTCTCAATCAGCTGCTCTTGCTTGTCTTCAGGAGTAATTGCGATTAATTGATGGGACAAAGTAGTATTAGGTGTATATTTTACAAGATCCATATTAAATTTAAGACCATAATTAGCGCCATACTCGTCATATTGCTTCATTCTTGCTGTGAATTGGGCAGCGCCGCCTAATTTGCCTATCATAACCTTCCGATAATCTTCTCCAGGACTAATACCAGGATTTATCTGAAAAGCATGCCATCGGACAGTGACCTTCTTTTCTTTTGGCATCTGCTTCAGAGCGACTAACATACTAGTTGTTCCCATACGACACCATGGGCAAATCGTATCTATATAAACGTCTAATATCAAATCTTTCATTACCCTACCACAACTGGCTTTACCGTTTTAAGATGATGAATGTAATCGAGGCTGCTTTGTGCTAAACGTTCATTAGTAACGTTAGAAGTATCACTTAGTGAAAAGTGAGGCAGATAAGCGGCACTGATAAAATGAGCAAGCGCTTCTATCGGCCGTAATATTTCTTCCAGTGTAAAGCGATTGAACCCATTTGCTTGATAAGAATCTTCAGTACCGTATGTGGAGATAGCTACACCTAGTTCTTTGCCTGCTGTTTTGCTGCCATCTGGACCATAAGCCCAACCATATAACAATACGGAATCAAACCACTTTTTAAGCAATGGAGGTGTACTGTACCAATAAAGCGGATATTGAAAAATAATCCGGTCATGCTCCTCAATCAACTTCTGCTCTTTAGCGACATCGATATTTTCGTCTGGGTATTCTTTATATAATTCATGAATAGTGAATTTATTATCCTTTTGCAATGCTTCCAGCCATGATTTATTCCAGTTGGATGCTTCCATGTTCGGGTGAGTAATTATGATTAAAGTTTTCATCTTATTGCTCCATTTCGTAGTTGTTTTTTTTATTATTCTCATTTGTTCTCGAAAAATGCTACATTCTTCATAAATATGCTTTCTTGCTTGTTAACTAATGCCCCATCACAGTTCTGTAATTCGTCTTAGCTCAATCCATTCAGAATTGTTGCGGAAACGATCCTCTACTCCTCACCTCCTTTATCGAAAAATGATTTTTCGATCTCTTTAGTCTACCTTCTAAAAGGTAGACAATGATTTGAAAAAATAACCGCCTTCTTTTTTAAGTTAAAGCGGAGATTAATCCATCAGCAATCATGTCAAACCTATTTATATCTTGAAAACTTCTTGCCAGTAATTGCGCACCTTGAAGCGAAGCAAGAAATTGATGGGCATGCACAACCGCGGAGCCTTTAAAATTTAGATGCCCTGCTCGCCGCCCCTGTTCCAAGACACTTTCCAACCATTCTAAATTAGCGGAGAAAAGCAAAGCTAGCCCTTCTCGTGTTTTACCTGATAAAGTAGCAAGGTCAGTAGAAAACATGACGCTCAGACAAGTACAGTAATCTTGAACAGGAGCGCTGTATATTAAAATAAATTTTTTCAGCTTTTCCATATTGTCCTGTGTCTCGGTATCGATTTGAGCAATTGCAGACATAAAATTTTTGTGATACCGTGTGATCAGCGCTTCTCCTAAATCCTCCTTGTTTGGGAAATGGTAATGAATACTGGCGGTACGTATCCCTACTTTATCTGCAATGTGTGCATAGCTGAATCCGTTAAACCCGACATCCTGTACAATAGACTGAGCAGTATCCAAAATAATTTCAGCTGTATTCTTGTTATTATTCATGAGGTTATTCTACCTTTTAATAGATAGCATGTCAACCACTGATATTTAGATTTTTTTTGACTGGTACTACCATTACAACTGTATAACCGACAAAAGCCTGTGTCAATAATCCAACAAGCGTCTTCGATATCTCAAAAATACTGAGATAGCCAGCATGAGGTTTAATTAATTAAACAACTCTATTTTCCCTAAAATCTGACCTCGACTTTTTGATCGAGGAAAATAGAGTTCTTTAATGGATATTAACAACCTAATGAACTTCCAATAATTCTGGAAAATAAAGTTCTTTAATGTGAAGCACACAAAAAATAAAGAACAATATTAGTGATAAATAATGTTCTATAACAATGAAATTTATTAAATACTCAATATACAATAAAAGGAAATATTGTTTCTATTGTTCCTTGGTAGGAACTGGATCTTCATGAAGGCTTTTTCCCTCATCTGTAACTATGGCGCGAACAGATACCGCAACTACATACGCGATGCAAACGTGTTCTTTATCTGATATTATCAAACTTTGTTCACATATATAGCTCGATCGGGTCATTTAACCTTAGTGAATTATTCGATATATTTAAACGGAGATATGAAATCTGATAAGGGGACGAGGTTTGAGGAATGAATGTTGAGTTAATAATAGAAACGGAAAAACCATCAGGTTTACGTCAAGCCATCTACCAGTCAGTGTGGAGATGGCATTTTTATGCGGGAATAATTTTTGCACCTTTTCTGATTATTTTAGCTTTTAGTGGTGCGGTTTATTTGTTTAAACCTCAGATCGAGGGAAATCTGTACAAAGATATGATGGTCGTACGCCAGGTCGGGACAACCCCAATGTATCCAACGGCTATAATAGAGAAGTCTGAGATAGGCCAGCCTGGTTTAAAGGTGTCGTCTATTACTTTCCCGAGTACGAAGGATTCCAGTTATAAAATGTCCGTTAACCTAAGTGGAACTCCTACTACAATGTATATTGACCCCTACAATGGAGAGGTACTTGGGATGTTAGATAGCGACAAGACTTTCTCTGCATTTTTTAAGAAACTTCACAGTGAACTCGTTGTCGGAGGGACATTTGCAAATCGACTTGTTGAATTGGCAGCATGTTGGGCTGTCATATTGTTATTAACCGGCTTGTATTTATGGTGGCCGCGCAACAAGTCTTCCATTTGGGGGACAGTTCTCCCAAGGCTTAACAAGCCGGGAAGTCGGCTATTCTGGCGCGATCTACATGCTGTACCGGCATTTTGGCTCTCTCTTGTGTTACTAGTCATTATCGCCAGCGGGTTGTCTTGGTCGGGTATTATGGGAGAACAGATTAATAAGCTGGCTAATTCGACGAATACGAATGCCCCCCCTTTTGCCTATAGCTTTGGTGAAAAGCCAAAATCAGATACGGTTGCAAAAGATATTGCCGAAGACTTGCCATGGGCAACAGAGAATCTTCCAGTGCCTCAGTCCGCTGCAGGTGGATACGTTCCATTAGGTGTTGATGATATCGCGGGAATTGTTAACGATAAAAACGTCGAAAAGCCCTATACAATTACGATGCCCCTAGACGAAACCGGAGTGTTTACTGTCTCGACTGAACATGTAAAGCCAGGCAATGATGCTACCCTTCATTTGGATCAATATAGTGGTGCAGTTCTAACAGATGTCCGCTTTGCAGATTATGGTATCATGGCAAAAGCCATATCATACGGTATAGCATTCCATGAAGGTAGACTTTTTGGACTTGCCAATCAACTACTGGGTTTGGTGGCTTGTATAGGACTCATTTTGATAGCTATCAGCTCTTATGTCATGTGGCGCAAGCGAAAACCAGAAAGTCGTCTGGGCGCTCCAAGCAAACCTAATAATTCCAAAGTTACAGTAGGGGTAATCCTTATCATGCTTGTATGCGGAGCTATTATGCCACTAGTGGGTCTATCCATATTAACCATTTTGTTGCTCGAATGGCTTATTATTCGAAGAGTACAGACATTACGCCATTGGTTTTCGGTATAAGAGGGAGATAAACTAATTATGAATAACATTTTACAACGAATGATGTCATTAGGAGTCATATTAATTTTTGGTGTTCTATTATCTGGATGTGCCATGAAGATTGCAGAAATTGATGAAAGCGGACTTCCAACTCATCTTACTGTAGAGGTGCATCTCCCCAAACACCTTGATTTAAACAGTAAAAATGACTTTTCCGTTGAGGTTTTCAAGAACAATCGACCGTTGGAACATGCAGAACAAGCCGAGTTCATTTTTTGGCCGGAAGGAAATAGAGAAGCTGCCATAGTGGTAAAAGCAACCGAATCTTCTCCTGGCGTATATTCAGTCTCACATTCCATCACCAAAGAAGGTATTTATCTCGTTCAATCCAGAATAAGCGTACAGAATGAGAGGGTTTTACCTATCAAACGGTTTGCCGTTGGTTCAAAAGCTGTTGAGCAACTCATTCAGATGGAGAACGAAAAAGAAAACAATGACCCTTCCCAAAACGAACACCATTAATGTAAAAGCTGCAAATCCCTATCAAAGACCAGGGATTTTGCAGCTTTTTCGTTTGAATTACTTGTATAAGCCTCCACGAAAATCGATATCGCGAATGTAAATCATTTTCTCGTCGTGTTTGATCTCGAAAAGGACTCGTAACGTACCAATCATTAGCCGGTACAGACCGACATAGCCTATCATTTGTATTAAAGAACTCTATTTTTCATTAAAGATCTCTATTTACCAATAAACAACTCTATTTTCCCTGATCACTTTTCTTTTTTTTGATCGAGGAAAATAAAGATCTTTACTGGGAATGTTGTTTTAATGGGCTTTTTTCATTTTTAAAAATACTCCAAAAAAAAATTAAAGTTCTTTACTGAGGTACAATGTTAATTTACCATCCCAAAAATAGTGGAAAATAAAGATCTTTACTGACTCTAATAAACTTTTCAATAACAAATAATGTACGTTTATTTTGCTACTTGCCTTCTATACACTGTCAAAACACTCGACAATATGACCGCTCGCAATTGGAGACGGTGATGTACCATCGAGTTTTGGTGGCAGCTATTTTAATATATTCCCGTTCTTGTGACTGAAATTATTTTTAATGATTCATCTCTATAATCCTCCTTTACGTGTTTTAGAACGCAAAAAAAGCCCTGAAAATAAAAAATAGCATAACCAAATAAATAAGGTCATACATTTTCTAGCACAAGACTTTTTCTATAAGTTGTCAGTAAAGACAACTGCTCCCTCTTCAGCTAAATAAATGATAGCGAAGAAAATGAATCTATTGATAATATTTGTATTATATCCTAATCATAGAAAAGGGGCAATGCCCGAGATAAATCATGTTTAGCCATCATTTTAAATCGTTACTTATAGTATCCTTTAGTTTAATAAATGGTTTTCTAAAATAACATCGTATTGGATTAGGCATTTCTAGAAATGTATTATTTAGCGAGATATTCTCCCTCTCGCCGTTATCTTTCTACATTGTAATAAATAAAGCGGTTGTCCGAGAAAGCCCACTCTATATCAAGATCCTTTCCAAAAATTTGTTCACATCGTGTTGCAAGATGATCCAGTTGTCTTATATGATTTTCTAACAAACATGTGTTATTAATTCCCTGGCCATCAAGTTTGACTTCCTTCGTGCCACCCTCTTTAGCTGGGTAAATTGCTGTTTCTTGTCTACCCGTAAATATTTCGATAGATGTGGCCCCTCTGTTAACCGTATAGCGATCCGGAGTAATTCGTCCAGAAACGATACTTTCCCCTAACCCCCAGCAAGCCTCAATCATACGCTCATCCATGCCAGTCAAGGATTTCTCGTAAACATTACGCCTGATAGCTCTGAACAAACCATTTGTTGAATGATTACTGCTACTTGAGAAGGAGAGGTTAAACCTCTTAAGGCTATAGTTACAGTGCTACTAAATTTCTTACAATTGAAAGACTCGAGTAATACCCCTTACAAGTTAAATGATTTGAGTTATAAGGACTTTTTAGAATACTCGGTTATGGACTTCATTAAAAATTTACTGAAAATTCAAATGTTTATTCAGCCAACTAATACTATAGTCAGCAATCTCCTCAAAACCAGGCTCCGCAATGATCCAATGCACCCGATAGGGAAATGCTTTATATTCGGTCACGGCACCTGAATTTTGATTATATAAGCTATGGTTTTTGCGAACCATACTTTCTGGGACAATTCGATCGGATTGGCCGGCAATCATTAACAAGGGACCGCGTTTGCCATTATTATAGTTTATTGCAGTTGGACTTTTCGAAATGAACGGCGCTAATGCTGCTTGGAAGAATATTCGAGTAGTTTCTGGAATAACATGCTCCTTGTACGCTCGCTCTTGCTCATCCCGCGGCAGAGTATGTACGAAAGCATACTGAAAATTTCTGAATGGCATCATATAAGTTTTACGCCAAGGGCTTGCAATAATTCCAAATATAGCTTTTGTAGTTGATGGATAAGCTGCAGCAAGTACTCCTTTACTGCCGGCTGAATCGATTGCAATTCCCGCGACTCCAAGCTCCCGATCCATTAAAAGCTGAGTAAGCAAACCACCAAATGAATGTCCTATTAGTACTGGTTTCTCAGGTAGTGCCTTAATAATTTTGGCATAGTGGTCCACTAGCTCATCAAGACCCAATTCTCCCAGTTTGGCAGCAGGATTCTGACGTAGCTCTTCAACAGTCTTATCATGATGAGGCCAAGCGGGAGCCAAACATTCAAAGCCTTGGGCAGTAAAATATTTCTTCATCGGTTCCCAGCTTTTAGGTGTTACAAATGCACCATGGATAAAAAAAATCGTTGGTTTTTTCATCGTCTCATCTCCTCAATCTATATTTAACTACTAAATAGGTAGTTATCTTTTAAAAAAACAAAGCATCAAGAATTAATACTTAATTGAGCCAGTTTCTTGTAAGGATCATCCACCATGGAGTCTAACAATCTTAATTTGTCCTTGGTATCACGATGATGTCTAAGGATAACGAATTGCGATAATCGATACTAGCTTTTTGGATTCCGATTATCTCTTTCACGTTCTTCCCAGAAAGGGCCATGGTCGTTATATTGAAATGGAACTAACTGTGAGTTGTTTCCTGAACATTGGTGAACGGAACGATTTTATCATGGATGCAGTGAATAATTAGTGCTGGTACGAATATTTTGCCAAGATCATTGTGCACATTCTCATCTCTTAGAGAAGCCACCTGTGGAGTGCTCTGCTAGTGTGAAATCTTTTAAATGCAACGCCCCTATTACTGCAAAGATATCATCTACCTATCTGTCAAAATTGAAGCCACCGAATGATTTATCCGAATTACTATAGCCTCACAATCATGCATAGCGATATCCCATTGTTGGAAGAACATCAAACTGATATTCAAACTGCTTATGGTTTAACAGCCAACCATGTATGAGCAGAATTGTTTTATTTCCCTCCGGGTTTACATCCTCTATAATTTTATACCAGATTCTGGTAACAAAGTATCCCTCGTTGATTCCTCCGTTTAATTAAAGTAGTATCCATAATAAGATACGCACCTTTGGTAGTTTAGATGAACGTCTACTTTTGTTTACGCGATGTCGGAGGAATTGGATGGTATTACCGAACTTTACTACTCGTTAGTTGGGAAAGGCTACCCCACGGCAGCCTGGAATATACTTTACTTGCCAATTCATTCACCTACACTATCCTGCTCTAAACCTATCCTCTAACACAGAGCTAATCTGGAGTACCAGTACCCCATATGCAACAATCTTCAGTTCTCCAAGCAGCCACTCATCTGTTAATAAATTTTTCAAAGATTTATGCAGAGTTATGCACATAGGTTTATTCATATAATTTAAAAATATAGCAAACTCTCCATTTTTTGAAACTCTAGGGATTACCTCTATTTCAGCTGGCACCTCCGCCCAGACAGAAATAGGATCCTTAATTTCGAGTGAATCCAAGAGCATATTGGTATTCTCCATTGTGAAAAAAGCCCCAAAATAAATCACCTTCCCTTTACCGAGTGGTGTAGAAACGACTGCTGGCAAACCCGAATAATAACCATTCGAGTACTTTGCAATAATCGTTGAATCATCCGATAATAGTTTTATCACTTCATTAAAAACGGGCGCTAAAACCTTTTTTTTTTGCAATTGGAACTCCATATAAATGGGCTCATCCTCATCCACCATTGTAAATTCCTCTACCTCGATGCCTGCCAACTCTTTCACGATTCCAGGAAAGGGCAGCATGTAGCAACGATTATTTCGATCTTTATAACCGCTTCGAGGTCCAAGGACAAGCGTTCCTCCATTTTCAACATAGTGCTTTAATCCAATGACATCTTCCTCATTCAAAAGCTGAGCATTAGCATAGAATAAGAGTTTATATCGCGACAGAAACTCCGGTCGCTCCAGACATTGATTGGAAATTTGATCCGTCAGGATATGTCTTTCACTTAAAGATTGATAGATTGCCTCTTCACTCCGCCATAGATTCGGACCGATGTATCCTTCAATTTTACAATTGCTGTCATTATCATAATCATAGAGTAAAGCTGCAGACGCCTGGCAAGAACTCTCTACTAATAGCGGACCCAATTGCTTTAATTCTTCTCCTAATTTGGCTGCTTCATCTAATCTGCGGTTAGCTTGATTGCCATAATCGTTTAAGCCATGCCATAAAGTTTCTGATCCGACTGTACAGGTCCGCCAGCGAAAGAACAAAATTCCATCCGCCCCATGGGCAATGGATTGCCATGACCACAATCGCATTTGACCTGGCTTGGGTGTATAGTGCATATAATCTTTAATATGCGGCTGCAAAATAGATCCGGATTGTCCTCCTGCCCCTGCCTGCTGTTCAAGAATTAAAAACTTAGCTGACATACCTCTGACTCTGCTTAAGCGCATCCCATAAATACGGTCGCGAAAATGAAGCGGCAGATCCTTACGCCACATAAGTCCGAATGCAGGATAGGAGTCAAATGACATGAAATCCAGTGATTGCTCCGTCAATTTATAATTGTCGATGTTCTCAAACAAGCCGTTATGTGTCACAAATTGAGCTGAATTCCTATCTTTAATAATGTCATATTGCAGCTTAGCAAATGCAATAGTAGCATCCGACGTAAACCGATAAAAATCAAGCAAATGCCCCGGATTATGGTAAGTCACTGTACTTCTGGGTAAATAAACCTGCCCCCAATCCGTGTAGGTCTGTGCCCAAAATCGGGTACCCCAAGCGTCATTCAAAGCATCCAATTGACCATATTTGTCCATGCACCATTGGCGAAAAGCAAAATGATCACTCTCAGCGAAGCTAACATCCATATGACAATTAAACTCATTATCGATTTGCCAGCCAAGCACGGAGGTGTGATCCTTATAGTGCTCGATTAGTGCCATAACTATTTTTTTACATAGATCCAGATAAACAGAAGATGTGTAATTATTATGTCTTCGCGAACCATGCTGCATTAGATTCCCCTTAAAATCAGCACGCAGCACTTCTGGATATTTTTCTGTAAGCCAAGCAGGAGGTGCATAAGATGGTGTTCCCAGAATGACTTTTAAATCATACTTGCGGCAAAGCTGAATGGCTCTGTCAAAAAGCTCAAAAAAATATACACCTTCTTCAGGCTCCCAAATATTCCAAGCTGATTCTCCCAAGCGGACTACATTCATCCCTGTTGCTTTAATACGGCGAAAGTCATCATCCCATAAGCTTTCATCCCAGTGCTCAGGATAATAACAAACTCCGTATAGAAATGGTTCTGTTTTAAAAGCTTTAAACTCATTTAACATAGCAAGATCCTCCATAATCTACCCTTTGACAGCGCCTGCTGTCAGACTTTTCTGAACCTGACTGCTCATAAGAATATAAATCACTATGGTCGGTATTGTTGCGACTACAAGCCCCGCGCCAATTGGACCCCAAGATGTACTATATTGGCCCACCAGGGACTGAATGCCAACTGTAATGGTTTTATATTTAGAATCACTAATAAACGTAACTGCAAACATCAGTTCATTCCATGTAGACAGATAAGTAAAAATGGCTATTGTTGCCAAGGCCGGTTTCACTAAAGGAAAAATAATAATGTAAAGAATATTGTAAATAGTACAACCATCTATACAAGCGGCCTCCTCCAGTTCTCTAGGAATCCCCTTCAAAAACCCGGTAAGAATAAAAACAGCCATTGGGATGGCAAATGCGGTATAAGGAATCATGAGTGCCCCATAAGAATTTAACATTCTTAAATGCTTAAGAATAATAAATAAAGGAAGCAGCGCTGAATTGAGCGGGATCATCAACCCTAATAGAATAATAGCCAATGTTAGATGTCTAAATTTCCATATCATTCTTGTAACGGCATATGAGCTGGTTAGCGAAAGAATCCATGTAGCCACAATAGTTACCCCTGTAACAATAACGCTATTTAGAAAATAGTTCGATACTTTTGCATTTACCAGCGCTTCTTTATAATTTCCCCACAGCAGTTTAGACGGGAGTCCTGCAATATTGCCGCCAAAAATTTCCGTATTGTCTTTGAAGGAAAATAAAATCAACCAAAAGAGCGGATATAAGCTGGATATAGCTACTATAGCCATAATAATACCCAATAAGGCTTTTTTTATGTTTGTGCTCACACTATCTCACCTGCTTAATTTGATAATTATAAATCTTCTTTAATTATTTTTTGCAGCACCAAAGTAAATACCAAGCACTGTACAATGATAAATATCGACATTGCACTACCGTAACCATATTGATATTGATTGAAAATAGTTGTATACATTAACGTAGCCGGCACTTCTGTGGCATGCAAAGGGCCACCTTTGGTTAATACATACACCAGATCAAACACCTTAAAGGAACCAATAACGGCAAAAATCAAACATACTTTAATCATCGACTTAATCATAGGAATCGTTATTTTAACAGCGATGAGAAAGCTTGAAGCTCCATCCATTCTTGCTGAATCATATATTTCCTCTGATACTGATTTGGCTGCCGCATACATAAGCAGCATATGATAACCGGTATACTGCCAGAGAATAGGAATAAAAGCAGCCAATAGCGCCTTGTTCATATCTCCTAGCCAATTAGCAGTCCATGATTCCAAACCAACATCTCTCAAAATTGTATTTAAGAGACCATAATCCGGATTGTATATTTTAAGCCAGAGCTGACCAATGACTACAGTTGAAACGATAACTGGCATAAAAAAAGTCGTTCTATAGAAATTTTCACCCTTTACCCCTCTGGCAAGGACTAAGGCGAGGATTAATGATATAGGCAACTGAATAAATACAGAGAGGAATGCCAATATACTTGAATTCCCAATTGATCTAATAAAACCATCTTGGTTATTAACAAATAGGTTGAGATAATTTTGAAATCCAATATAAGTGCTTTTACCAATTCCATCCCATTTCAATAAACTGTAATAGCCAGAAAAGAAAATTGGGCTAATGATTATAAAAAGGAATAGCAGTAATGTCGGAAGAACAAACAAAGCTATCGCTCTTCTATCCCCCAAAACTTTATCCATATTTCCCCATCCTTATATAAAGGCAGTTAAGGGATTTTCCTTAACCGCCTTTATTGAAATTTATCCTATTGGGCTACATTCAGCTTTTGCATTTCTTTGGCAAATTCCTCTGGCTTCATTTTATTGTAGAATAAATTTGCAACCAAATTTTTGTGTTGATCGCCAACTTTTCCTTCAAGGAACGTATCCCACCAAATGGTAAAGCTTTTGGCATTCTTAATCATGTCCACCGTTTGTTTGGTAAGCGGATCAATTTTAGATACATCTACTCCCGTTACCTTCCAAGCGGGTAGGCTTGCGCCTGCTGCATATGCCTGATTAGACATGTTTTCCGTAATATATTTAACAACCTTGACCGCTTCTTCTTTGTACTTCGAATTCTGGCTTACGAAGAATGCATCTACAGATCCGCCAAAGAATTCATCCACATTTCCCTTTCCGCCAGTGATTATAGGGAATGGAACTGCAACAATCTTGCCCTTTACAAGGGAGTTAGCATCATTAATCGATCCACCCACCCAAGTGCCTTGGAATAACATCGCAGCCTTGCCCTGTGTGAAATCTGCGACCATTTCCGGGTAACCGATGGCAAACATACTATCATTGAAAGCCTTTGCATTTACAAGCTCAACTAGCTTGGATGCTGCGTCTATAAATTCCGGCTGATCAAAGGAAGCCTTCTTCTCTAATGCAGCCTGAGAAGCTGTAGCACCTGCGGATCGAAGTGCTAAAATATCATACCAATACATGCCTGGCCAAAGATCCTTTTCACCAACCGTGATTGGGGTGATCCCCTTTGCTCTAAAAGCCTTTACTGCAGCAAGCAATTCATCAAATGTAGTAGGTATCTTAACGCCATTGTTATCAAATATTTCTTTATTAATATAAAGCGGCGCCAAATTCAAATTCGCAGGTAATCCATATACTTTTCCATTGTAAGTCAGGTTAACCAAAGCTCCATTCAGAACCTTATCTTTGGTTCCATCATTTAAATAATCATCTAAAGGCAATACCGCATTCGCTTCAACGAATGGTTTAGCAAATCCGGCTCCCCATGCATAGAATACATCCGGCATTTCGGATGCCGCTACCGCCGTTTTTATCTTAGTTTTGTAGGATTCTCCATCAATACCTTCATCCACGATTTGTATATTCGGATTAGCTTTATTCCAGGCATCCAATACAGCCCTGAATGGCTTTGTATTCCCATCACTAGGAGATGCCCATTGATGCCAAAGCTTAATCGTAACCACTTTATTTGGTTCCTTTGACGCTTCTGTCGTTGCTTCTGGCGTTGCTTTTGTTTCCGTTGATGCTGCAGGTTCAGCCGATTTGCTGCTACCGCATGCAGCAATACTTAATACCATTGAAGCAACTACAGTCAATTGCATAACTTTAAACCAATTTTTTTTCATTCTTCTATGACCCCCTTGAGAATTTAGGTTAATTAACCTATAACCTTATGATAGCGCATCCATGAATGCGATCCCATTCATTTTCATGACCAAAAGATTCAAAATTATTGCAATCCCTATTTCTCTTAAACTTGCAAAGAAGTTGCTCCGGGCTACCTCGGCTTTCTAACCGTGATTGACAGGAACAACCTCTTTATTTACAGGTAGCACATTCAATTTAAGTTAACCTTTTTATACTCATTTACCGAAAGTCCAGTAAACTTTTTGAATATAATACTGAAGTAATGAGGGTCGGTTATCCCAACCTCTTCACCAATTTGATATACTCGCATATCTGTTTCTTGGAGAAGTGTTATAGCCCTTTCAATCCTTTTTTTGGTTAAATATTCAATATACGTTTGGTTTGTTTCTTGTTTAAATAGCCGACTTAAATGGCTTGGATTCAAAAAAAACTTTTTTGCTATTTCGGTAAGAGAGAGCTCGTGACTTTTTAAATTATCTCTCACATAATCTTGAATTTGCAATATGATTTTGTTGGCTTTTTTGCTGTTAGCAGAATTCACTTTTGTAATAATTTTCAAGATAAGATTATTGAAATATTCCTTTACCTCCGGTAAATTGTCAATCTTAGATATAAAATCATAGGGCTCGGCCCTATCCTTCCATATATCCAAAACATTCATATTTAATTCGGCCATTACATGAAGGCAGGTAGATAACGCATCAAATGCGACTAATCGTAAACGATCCAGTGTATTATCTTGTGCATAAGAGAATTCGGAGAATAATTCTTCTATTAATTCCCTAGCTTTTTCTTTCAAACCCGCTTTCATAAAAAAGGCAAGCTTTTCGCTATGATTGTAGTCAAGTCTTATTTTATTATCATAGATGAAAGTAATATCATTATAATGGATTACCTGATTTTTACCCGCAACAACTTTGTAATTCAATGCATCCTTGGCTTCATTATAGGACGCTTTAATACTTTTAATTACTTCGACTCTATTGCCTATTCCGACACAAATAGAACACCCAAATCGGTTGATGATCCTCGTTTTGATGATTTCACAGCAATCCGTAATATCGATCGACTCGTCATTATTAAGTATCACGATTTTATGACTGTTATCAAAAAACACTTGAATTAAACTTTCGCTTTTAAAAACCTCCCTAATTAACTCCATACATTGTAAATTAAGCAACACTTTTTCTTCTTCTTCATTTATTCCCCTTACAGCTATATTTACTTCCACTAAAACAATTTGAAAGCACGTTGATTTTAAATCTAACTCGATTTTGTAGTAAGACAACTTGCTAGCAAAATCTTCAAAATTAAACTCGCTTTGCAGTAATTCATTTAAACATCTTTCCCTCAAGTAGGGTAAATTCTCTTCCATTTGCAATTTCAACTTGTTGTAATCATTTTTATTTGTTCTTTCAGATTCTATCTTCTCTTTTAAGCTTAAAGCTACCCTGCTAATCTCATCCTTATTAATCGGTTTTAATAAGAAATCAGAGATACCTATTCGTATGCTTCGTTTAACATAATCAAATTCATTATGTCCGGTAAGCACAACTATTTTTATTTGCGGATGATTTTCCATCACAATTTTGCTAAATTCAATTCCATCCATAATGGTCATGCATATATCTGTAAAGATGATATCCGGAGATAGCTTTTCAACCAAATCCAGAGCCTCATGAGCATTGGATGCCTCTCCGACTAGCTCCAGCCCTAATTTATCCCAGCTAATTCGCATCTTTAGTAAATTTCTGATTAAAACTTCATCATCGACAATTAGGACCTTAATGATTTCAGATATCATCTTAATTCTCCTTCGTTATCATGAACATTAAAAGGTATAGTAATGGTAACCTTGGTACCGCTGCCTGGTTTACTTTCAATTCTGAATAGATCTTCTTGACCATAAAATATCCTTAAGCGTTCAATTGTCCCTCTAATCCCAAAGCTATCATTTGTACTTTCATTTCCTTTTCCAAGCAAATTGGTTATTTTTTCTGTGCTCATTCCAACTCCATCATCTTCTACAATCAATCGGATAGAATGATTATCGTATTTAGCTGAAATCTTAATAGAACCTGGTTCTCCCATAGCTTTAATACCGTGATATAATGCATTCTCTGCCAGAGGCTGTAAAACAAGTTTAAGAATTTTATTATTTACAACCCGACCATCAATATCATACGTTACCGAAAACATCTCTCCATAACGAATTTTTTGAATGATTAAATAGTTTTTAACCAATTCTATTTCTTCTTTTATGGTGATGATTTCTTTCCCATTACTAAGGCTTGTCCGATAATAGCTTCCCAAGGCATCCGTCAATTGGCAGACATCCTCCACTCGTTCAGAAATCGCAAGTGATGTGATAGAGTCCAATGTGTTATAAAGAAAATGTGGTTTTATTTGGGCTTGCAGTACATTTAATTCTGCCTTGCGTTTTATCCTTTGCTCTTCAATAACATTTTTTATTTGCTTTTGGATTTCCTGAATCATAATATTATAACCGTCTCTAAGTCTCCCAAGTTCATTGTTACCTGCCTTTATTTTCACCTCATTAAACTCGTTATTCTCAATACCTTTCATAGATTTCAATAGCTTTTTAATGGGGATTGTAATCATTCTGGCAATAAAAATAGAGCCAATAAACAAGAGTATGCTATTAATAAGAATAATAATTACGCCTATATAGATCATGGTTACAGTTTCATTTAAAAGCTCTTTGAATGGCATAAAGCTAACTATTTTAAGTCCGTATTTATTTTCTTTAAGGTACGAAACCAAATATTTATTATGCATAATTGCTTCAAACTTATAACCTGATTTTTGGTTATTAAATTTACTTAATATACGATTTAAATCATATTGATTACTCTCACTCTTTTTTACTATGCTTTTATTATGCTCATCCAAGAGAACGATATCCGTCTTGTAATTATTTAGAATGTTACTATAGGCTTGAATGAAAGCCTGCTCTGGAACATTGATTATCAAAATGCCAATGGGTTTAATACTTTCAAGATCCCTAACTACTCTAATTAGAGATATAAAATTCTTATCCGGGTCTATTTCAAATGCACCTTCACCATTTAATCTGAGAATATAAGCTCCATTAGCTTTAATGACTTCATTATACCAGACTGCTTCTTGGATACTGTTCAATTTAAAGTTATTGGCACTTAAATTACCGACAGAATATTTATTTCCGGTTTGATCAAAAATATATACGGATGAAATCGATGGAATAGCCTGGATAAGTTGAATAAGATAGGCTCTCACTCTTCTTTGTGTATTCAAATCCAAATAAATACTTCCATTTCTCAAGGCTTCTTGCAAGTCATTATTGGCTATAACCATTTGGGAGTAATTATTAACGTTGTCCATCATCAAATCTATATTGGAGCTGATTGAATTAAGTGTTTGCACGGAAACTTCACTTACCTTACTTAAGGTTACATTTAAGTATATCTTCTGGTATAAATAACTGCTAACCGATATAGAAATTATTGTGATCATCAAATAAAACAGAGCTATTTTAAATCCTATTTTAAAGTCTGATATTCGTTTCTGTATTTTGTTATAGTTATGCTTTAAAGCCTGCCACATTTTCAATCCTTCCTTTGTCCAGCTCACCCTGTTATGATATCGCTTACATTAATCATACTATCTATTAATTTAACTTTTCACAAGAGACAATTTTGCGTAAAATGTTAAATATCTTTGCAATTGCACAATCGCGGAGCTATTCCTGTAATGAAGTAAAGGGCGAATTAACATTCGAAATAGAATGGAAATTCGCCTTTATCGATTTAGTTCTTCAGTGCCTCGTTCAATACAGGAATTATCTTTTGCTCGACTACGAACGATTAGGAAGAATTAAATTGACGATTTAATTATCCCTTACAGCCTTGATAGCGTCGAAGGAGCCCCCTGTACCCCACGACCTTACGCCAATCTTGCCGGATGAATACAGCGTATCCTGCCCAGAACCGAGGGTCACAAAGGAATTGCCAAAATCAGTTGATATCGAGGCTGACAATTTACTCCCATTCATATCAAGTCTAGTCAAATAATAAGTATTTGAAGCATAAGGATAATAGCCTGATGCGATCTGCATCCAACTTCCGCCGTTATTCCTCCAAATCCACCATTTCCTTTTACCTGCAGTGTCCCTTTTTAATTCTAGTTGATAATAGTGGCTATTATCCTGAACCCTACCCAGTAAAGCAACGCCTCCCAACGTGTCATTCACAAGCTTTATATATCCTTGCACATAATAATTCGACCAAGTTGAACCTGTAATCGAGGTATTGTCTCCGGCGCTTGTCTTCTGATACTCCTTCGTGTTGCCAGGCGGTTGAAAAACCTGCCACGTGCCGCCGTCCGTCGACCAGCCTGCTGCATTTTGGCCAATGGCGCCACTCTCAAAATCGTCATAGTACAATTGCAAGCCACTATTGCCAGTAGACGTCGCGGTTCCCACAAATGTCGTGATGCTTTTTGAATTTAGTGTTGTGCTCAGCGTAGTGCCATTAGTGACGCTCACATTGGATAATTGAGCTAAGTTTTCGGTCGATGAAGTTCGATATGGTGTCACTGAGGATGCCGTAAACCCGTTAAGCGAAAAATCAATACTTTTATTGGAAGTACTATCATTAATGGCAACGACTACAAATTTCCCGTCGCTCTTGTTCTTGTATGCCGTCAAATATACATCGGGTGTTGGATTTGTATCAGCCGTTATTCTTACGAATCCAGGTCTAATAAATCGGCTAAAGTTGGCAATGGCATATAATCTCTTGGCAACAGTATACGTATTATTAATCGGATTTAATCTGTTAATCAACGCTTCCCCGTCACCATTTTTAACGGTAACTCCCCACCAATAAAGCCACGCGCTTGTATTGCTAAGCATATGGCTGTTAATTAATTTCGCCCAATACAACTGGTCATTTAGGGTGTTATCATTAGGTCCCATATTTGAAACTTCGGTCTGCCAAGTCTTTTTGTTTTTACTTTGCGTAACAGGCAAGATTCCGGTACCGGCATCGTAGGCATGTGTCCCTGTTATATCCACTCTCGAACTCGCAGTGCCGTCATTCAATGAATCCGTAGTGAGACTTTCAGTCCATTCAGCCATTTCTCCGACAATGACTTTCGAACGTATATTATTGCTATCAAATGTCGGAATTAAATTGTTGCTAATGAAATCCCGGAATTGGGTGCCAGACCAATCGGTTGACGAATAGTAAGTATTATTGTTTGGTTCGTTAGCAATGGATATGGCATAGAGATCGATTCCAAATTTGGACTTATAATCGTTAATATATTTTGCAAGATAATCAGCATAAGCCTGATACATATCCGTCCTTAAGCTTCCCCCATGCTCCACCGTACCATTCGTCTTCATCCATCCCGGAGGGCTCCAAACCGTACTGAAGAACCTACTAGTCCCTCGGCTTTTGGCCTGATTCATGAACCACAGTTGGTCGTCATTCAGAACGTCGGTATTATAATTTCCTTGTGTCGGTTCAATGGAGGTGTGCGGCCAACTCGCAACGTCATTCCAGATGCCGCTATCGCCAACGTCGTTCCTTACAATGCTAAATCCGGCGCCATTGGATGTAGAAAACAATAAATCCAGCACTTGATTCTGAACAGTCGAGTTACTTTGCTGTAATTGATAAGCTTGGTGAAAGGCTCCCGAAACACCGAATCCGTCAATTTCTTGATTTTCAGAATTCCAACTTATCGTTACGATACCGTCCGCAGCATAGGAAGTTTTTGTCACACTGGTTAGACTTGAAAATACTAACGCAGTCGCTGCTAAGCATAATACCATTTTTTTCATACTTTTAGATTTAAACATCTTTTCACCTGTTCCTCGTTTTTTATTTGGTGTTTTAAACCCTTTTGTATACATAATGTTTCATACGGTTTATTTCTAAGCCCCCTCTCCCTCTTCCAGCATTTGCTATTTCCAGAGAAATGAAAGCCCTTTCAAAAAGATGATCTCCTTTCTTTCTCTTTCTAAATTCAATATACCAACTTTAAATCGACAGTTCGATTCATTATTTTGACGTAAGATTTCATTATTTTTGCATGCCAATAAGGAACACACAAAAACGGTTTACCTGCTCAACCGTCTTTATGTGTTTGCACTCAGACCTCACCTTATATTTTCAGCTCCATAGCTTTTTTCAATCAGATTCTCGTTTATTTATAGAGGTGCTAATTAGTAATAATATTATTTCTCCTATGTCAACATTAGTGGTCATAACCGCAATGAAAATGTGCCCTCCAAACCATACTATAATTTAAATCTGACTTTTTATAAAAGTCTATCCCAAAGTAGTTCAGGATAGCCTCTTTCATTAAATCTCATAGTTTATTTTTTGTCAGCTAACCAAGCGACTAACGCTTTGATTTCTTGTTCATTCAGCTTGTCTTTAAAGCTGGGCATTCTTTCGCCTCCATTTGTAATTTGGTGAATGATTTTATCTTCAGTCAATCGAGCACCTACTTTTTGCAAATTAGGCCCTATCATCCTTCCTTCCAAATCTACACCGTGACAGCTGGTACAAGTTTGTTTGAAGATGATGGCAGCATCAAGCGGAGCTGCAGTTTGATCCTCGACTGGCTTAGGACTCGAGCTAGCTGTAACAGCTGGGCTAGGACTATTCGAATTCGTGGGAGCCAATGGCGCTGTACTAGCAATTGGGCTTGGTTTCGTTGTTGCTGGCACTTCTGTCCTTGTTGTAGGACTTGGCTTTGGACTTGGGCTAACTGAGGGTGTGATAGTTGTTATATCTGGACTTGGGCTCGAGCTAGCTGTAACAGCTGGGCTAGGACTATTCGCATTCGTGGGAGCCGATGGCGCTGTACTAGCAATTGGGCTTGGTTTCGTTGTTGCTGGCACCTCTGTACTTGTTGTAGGACTTGGCTTTGGACTTGGGCTAACTGAGGGTGTGATAGTTGTTATATCTGGACTTGGGCTCGCGCTCTGGCTAGCATACGATGTTGCATGGACAGAGAGACTGGTTATTGGGGTTACTCCTGCTGGATTAACCTTGTTCCCGCAAGCGGATATGGATAGGCAAATGACGATTAAAATTAGTGGGAAAAGCACATTTTTAAACAGAATAATAACTCCCTTTCTTGTTGAAATTTGATATTAATTTCAAAACATTCAACGTTTAATTTTCTTACAATTGACCTCCGAATAATTATTAAAAATCACGAAGCAACAATGCTTCGTGATTTTTTTATACATAACAGCACATGATTATTAAAGATATGAACTCCTAAGACTATTTCCCTTCATGGCCGCTAAACATTTCTTGTGAGTAGATGACTCCCAAACCGTATGCGCCACCGTTCTCTTTAGCAATAGTAGTTGTAGCTGCATAAGTTTCTCCACGAGCCCAATCTCTTTGTAGCTCTAGCAAGTACGCCATCCAAGTGATAGGTGTTGCACCAGCTTGAACCATACGCTGAATAGCCATGTCATGAGCTTCCTTCGATACACCGCCTGATGTGTCTGTTACAATGTAAACTTCATATCCTTGGTCGATTGCAGATAGCACTGCCGATAGGTCACAAACCTCAGTCCAAAGACCAGAAACCACTAGCTTTTTATTACCATAGCTGTTCACTTTATCAACAACCCTTTGATCCTCCCATGCATTCATCGTTGTACGATCAATGGGTGTTTGGTCAGGGAATACCGCTTGAATCTCCGGGAAAATCGGTCCACTAAACGTCTTAGCGGCTACTGTTGTCAAAACGGTTGGAACCTTGAAAGCTTTAGCAGACTTAGCAAGTCCTGCTACATTATTTCGTAATTCTGTAATGGGGATGGATGCTGTGGCAAAAGCCATTTGTGATTGGTGATCTATCATAAGTAAAGTATGATTTGTCGGTGTAAGCAATCTTGGTGAAGGAACAGCCTTCGCATGCATTGCAGTTTTAGTTTCTATTGGAGCCGGAGTATCCGCCTTTGCGACTAACATAGAACCTACAGTTGTCGATGCAACTACGGTAGTAAGAAGTGCTACTGTTGTAAATACGCGTGTTGTGAATAATTTTCTCATGATGAATTAGCTCCCTTTTATGTGGGTAAGTTATATAAATAACCTACCTCTTTTAAATTTGTCATTTCAGAAATAGTATTTTGTGAATTAATGGGAAACATTTAACGCTTTTCGTGCGTTTTCTGCATCTTTGTGAAGCTGGATTTGTTCTGGTGAATCCCAAACTCCCTTTGCAATATAAATATCCCAATTTTTTTGTTGAATAACTTTAATACTTGCATTTTTGTCCCACGTTGTAACTTTGTTCTTTTCTTCTTTACGACTATCAATAGTGCTTATTACTGTTGGTTTAGTTGTCGTGCCTTCATGGCCGCTAAACATTTCTTGTGAGTAGATGACTCCCAAACCGTATGCGCCACCGTTCTCTTTAGCAATAGTAGTTGTAGCTGCATAAGTTTCTCCACGAGCCCAATCTCTTTGTAGCTCTAGCAAGTACGCCATCCAAGTGATAGGTGTTGCACCAGCTTGAACCATACGCTGAATAGCCATGTCATGAGCTTCCTTCGATACACCGCCTGATGTGTCTGTTACAATGTAAACTTCATATCCTTGGTCGATTGCAGATAGCACTGCCGATAGGTCACAAACCTCAGTCCAAAGACCAGAAACCACTAGCTTTTTATTACCATAGCTGTTCACTTTATCAACAACCCTTTGATCCTCCCATGCATTCATCGTTGTACGATCAATGGGTGTTTGGTCAGGGAATACCGCTTGAATCTCCGGGAAAATCGGTCCACTAAACGTCTTGGCGGCTACTGTTGTCAAAACGGTTGGAACCTTGAAAGCCTTAGCAGACTTAGCAAGTCCTGCTACATTATTTCGTAATTCTGTAATGGGGATGGATGCTGTGGCAAAAGCCATTTGTGATTGGTGATCTATCATAAGTAAAGTATGATTCGTCGGTGTAAGCAACTTTGGTGATGGAACAGCCTTTGCATTAATAGCAGATTTAGTTTCACTTGGAACTGGATTATCAGCCCTTGCAACTAACATTGAACCTACAGTTGTCGATGCAACTACGGTAGTAAGAAGTGCTAGAGTCATAAATATACGGAATGTGAATCGTTCTCTCATGATGATTAGCTCCTTTATTGTGTTGATGAATTAAAACCACATGTTATAATCCGCCACTTTTTTTCAATATTATTAAATATCACTATTTAAGAGCATTTTTGGCATATTAGTTTTAATTTCATTTTCTTTAATTAAAGATATTATACAAAAAAATAAATACTTCTTTTTTACAACTTTTTATAACCAACTTAAAATCACTGTCTTTAGTAAGTTATACTTCCACTTGCGACCAGACATTTACTGGCAATCTATAGCAACAGAATTTTATTGTAGGAACCAACAATCCAACTTCACAAAATTCCGTTACAGAATCATCGTATTTCCTCACCCCCCCGTTAATATCTTTAATTAAATAATCTTTAAAACAAGATAAATATACTCAATCTTTTTAATGATGTCAATATAAATCCATTTTACAGAGCATTAGTCTTAAACCTTTGTATATATCGTGACATTGTCTTCATAAGAACCAATTCCAAGTTGAACACCCAATAGTTGCCCAGTGTTTCCTTCCTGCGAATAATCTTACATGCGTATCCCACTAAACGAGATACGGAAGAAAGACAGCTGCGAAAACAGTTTGTCATTCAAGTTTATTTGTAAGCGCAAATGTAATTGTGGTGAGTTTCCAATGCGGCTTACGATCGGCGAACGGGTAATCTTTGTTTCGTTTTATAGTAAATCACGTTCCTCTCAATTTGAATTAACTACGTCCACTTGCATGAGATAACCTCGATTCTCTAACAGGAAATATTCTCCATTTACATCAATAACCTTTTTAGTGCAACGGCGGTTCAACTATGCTGCCCGTTAATGAAGAATTGAGTCTAATACTTTATAATTCAGACTAATAATTGATTTTTAAAGAAAAAAGCAAACCCTTGTATTTGCTGTCTTCTTGCACTTCAAAATTTATTTGTCATCCAACATCCAAATTGAGTGGCGTTTCGGCACATGTTCATGGCTTTAATGCCCCATTCGATTTCAATGACTTTTTTCGTAATTGTATCCAGAAGTAAAGAATGGGCACATAAAGGTAAAGAAAATAAAAACCGGCTGTCGCGTAAATTTGAATAAATGATAGTAAACGATCGTAATCTTTGATGAGAATGGAACTTATAAAAAAGATCAGGAGGTAAATCAGCAGACTAAGATGCTGTTTGATGTTTAAGCTTCTTTTCACCATCCTGCAAGCCATCCACAAACCGAATGTGATATTTGCTGCAACTGAGATTAAAAAAATAGAGATAACCAAGTATTCAATGCGTTGAAAGAAAGGGATTTGAAACACTTGAAAGATGTGGAGAGTTGGGAAAATAAGCTCCTTTAGCTGGCCTTCACTGAAGAACATGAAAGTTATTAGCGTGATAACTACATACACGAATGTGCCTGTAAGCAAGGCGAAATGCGCCCATTTCTGCGATTTAGCAGGCGTATGAAGAAATGGATACACCACGAATATCGATTCAATTCCCAAATACTGCAGAACCATGCTTTTGGAGGATAACAGTATCTCCCCAACAGAGTGGCTCCATACCGGAGCTAAGTACAAAGGATGTAAGTAAGAATAAAACATGAATAGCAACGGAAGTGTACAAAGAATAGATGCCCACACCCCCCAAAAACTCAATCCACATACGGAACGAAGACCGCCTATTACGGTATAGTAGATAAGGATTACTAAAATAAGGCTAACAGGCCATATCGGTAAGACAGGGAAAAGCCATACTTGCACGACACTTAGATAGCTTCTAAACATGATCATTGCCCCAAGAAGGAAATATAGATGAACGATGAAATCAAAGATTTTCCCAACTATCGGACCAAGGCAGAGAGCCTATTTATGGTGACTAAGTCTGCTTTCTCGTTGCCTGCGGCGTATAAAATCTTATAGATCATCCATACAATTAAATGAAGACTTATCCCCGTTAAACCAACAGATATCCATGAGTCCACTCCTGCATGATTTAGTAGATTCCTTTGGAACCACAGAAGACCTACATCGACGACGGATATGTACAACAGAAAAAAGAATAGAAACGGTGAGAGTTGATATCGTTTTGAAACCTCGCCTTGCATCGGTGTCACGTCCTTACCTAATATTTACTCTCTCTATAACCGATCTGAACAAGATCAATCTTAACATGGACCCTAGCTTCAACCGGAAATCCTTCCGATAACTTTGTACGGGTTTGATGCATGACAAATTCCTGAAGACCAACTGGGTCCATGTCCTTATCATGAAAACGGGAAAGCAACATTTGAATGTCATGTTCAAGATGGGCAGCGGTTTTTTCTTTGATTTGTGGAATTAGGGAAGATGTAAGGTATTCGGCATGCTGAGGAATGTCTTTAATTTTTACTAAAATTGAAATATGAATCTCCACAGATGGTTGAGGATAGCTTCTTATTAATTGAAACCGAACCTTTGATTTGATGATGTTAAACGGAGTTAGCACATTTTTATCTTCTTCGATTAAAGCTGGTACCGAGAAATTCCCGTTTTTCGCATTCTCCAACATTAGCTTGAGAAGAAGGGAATCGTTCAAATCCAGATGAAACATGTAGTTTTCATTTTTAAATAAGGCGAGCCAGTCCACCATGAGTTCAGATCCTTCCTTTGCCAGATGGGGCAAGATCACGTCGCGTCCCTTTGCATAGAAACTAAATAGTGTACGCTGCAAATCAAGTTTTGGGATATTCCCATTGGCCATATTTTGCTCAATCATGTCGGACAGCAAGTAGGCATCCTTTAATTCTTTAGCGGCAAGAAGCAGTTCCGAAGCGCTGTCGTTAGCTACTGCCAATTGCATGTGAGTGGAGATTCTCGTCTCACGACATAGTGTATCCATGAGCTGACCAATTCCTTGCCGTGCATAATTCTTACCAAAGACAATAATGCCTAACTATCCATATTCAATGGGACTTTTGGTTTTACTGTTCAATTTATTGAATACATCATATACAGAATTAGTTTTGATTTCTAGAAAGGTGGCACCGATTACATTTTTCTTAGTGTAATCCCCCATAAGCGTGCTGCCTCTAATATTTTTGCCATCAACATCATACCCTAAGGTTTGAACCAACATTACTTTGTTGACAATTTTCGTATCCTCACATGCGGACAATGAGAAAGTAATGGCTAGGATAAATGATGTTTTAAGAAAACTTAGTACTTTTTTAAGCATCATTGTAATTTTAATCTTCACCCCATTCCTTCTTAGAGGGTTGAATTGGTTTTGGTCGGTATCGGATTTGAGATAACGGGCGCAAATATCCTATCCTCTTATTCATTAATTGATAGGGAAATCGGATAATAATGTCTCTAAGATCCTTTGGTCTAAAAGGATACAAAGATCTCGCGTTTTACCCAAGAGTAAACTCGGGGAGGCAATTATTTATTGCCAAAACCAATGGGAGAAGCTCGAGACTTTCATGAATGACGGTCGCTTAGAGATCGATAACAACCGAAGCGAACGCTCGATTAAGCCCTTTGTCATCGGTCGAAAAAACTGGATGTTCAGCAATACGCCTCGCGGTGCAAAGGCAAGTGCCATGATCTATAGTATGATCGAAACGGCTAAAGAGAATGGATTAAATCCAATGATCTACCTGACTTATCTATTTGAGAAACTCCCCAATTTAGAAGACCCAAAAGACACGAAAGCTTTAGATATGCTATTGCCCTGGTCACAGACTTTGCCTCTGACCTGTCGTGTATTCAATAAGAAAACCACTTAGTCCCCGTCCTTTGTACTTGTGCAAGGTGGGGGCTGTTTTACGCTTACATCAATACCTTGTTGAAGAGTAATAACCCTTCTTTCCGATAACGGGCAGTTTTACGAGCATCGCCTAATCCCACATGTTACTGGTTTACTACAATAAAAGCAGACGATCGCTTTGACCCGCAGCTTTATGAGTTTAACTAGCAAACGTTTTCGTATAGTCATCAGTGATCAAACACTATTCTGAACGGTAAATAGCATTCCGGTCTTGATAGAGAACATACGGATGATCACCTGGGATGGTGATCTTGTGCCATGTATTGCGGTTAAAATCGTACTCGAAATAATCTTTCAGAACGTCTAGGGACTCCGAATAACGGGCAGCAAGCAATATTGAACCGAACTGGTGCACGTTGCCCGGTGCTTTTGCGATGGCACGGGGATTTTGCGTCGGCTTGCCAATGTTCCAACGGGTATAGGATATTCCGCTTAAAGAGCCTGGGACTTCCGATTGTTTCAGTATTACGTTATCCCCACTTACCATAAACAGCTCGCCTAGCACTTCGTAGCGGTGTCCGCGGTGGTCCTCGAAAACGGTAAATATCTGATCGTCTTTCCAGTCTGAGTAGAGAATGCCTTTTGATTGAACGCGCAGCATATTGATTCCTAAGTAAGGGACTTCCTTCCGATAGGGGTAACCTGTCAAGACTGGTGCGGACAGGTTCGTCGATTCCCAGCTATCCAATTTATAGGTTTCTGTACCGGTAGCCGTGTATGAGGTAACGATGCGAAGCTTATGATCAGCTTTGTCGTATGCAACTTCTTGGATCTGTGTCTCTTCGGTGGCGGTTTCAAAGAGAGTCTCCTTCTGCAACGAATCTGTATGATAAAGATAGACATGCAGCCGATCCCAATACAGAAAAATGTGCCTATTCACCCAAAATCCGGACATCCCACGATCGTCATTCGATTCCGTAATGATAACCGGATCTAGATCTTTTCGCTCAAGTACGAAAGCATACTGAATTGCTGCCCCTTCGTTGATAGCGGCGTAAAGATCAATGAGGCCGATATATTGCGACGGGTCGACCGAAGGCAATATAAAGTCGTAGAAGCGGTCTCGCACCGAGAACCCGATTTCGCGACCATCCGGGAACGAACGCCACTTGCGATCGGGAACGATTTTCAGCATGGAGTTTGGAGTTTGGGTACGGTCGATGTAGGTTCCTTGTTCGGAAAAGATTTGATCCATTCCCACCTGAAGCAAAACGTTCAAGTCAGACTGAAGCGGAACGTGAAGCTCACGGTTTCCTTTCCATAAGGCTTGTACGGGATTCTCAAGGCCATAAATGGAGATGTTGCTGTTGGCGATATCAACGGGCTCCGAAAAACCGAATACAACCTCCTTCTCCCCTTGGCTGAGAAGCAACAATTCTGATCCTCCGATGATTGGATTTTTCAATCTGAAGTACGGTAAAGTAAGCTGATCCGTATCCGCACGATACGTCAATGACCGGTCCGAGCGGACTAGCTTGATCGGAGGAAGGTCACCAAGCATAAGTGTGACGATATCTCCTTTGATCCGCAGGTCGATATATTCACGCATCCAATCCGCTGAGGGAAATTCGTCCTTCATTTCGCGTGCGACAGCAGCGTCTCCACTCACTCGAATAGCCGACTTCAATTCCTCGTAACGTTTTGATTGCTTGCGTGGCACTTGGACGATCACTTGCACATGATCCTCTAAAAATGCGTATGTACGTGTCTGCTTTAAAGAATGAATGTCTTGATAATAGGCAATGCCGTAAGAGGTTTGAACATTCGGTTGAAAGATCGTCACTTCGGAAAGCATGCCGGTTAACTCTCGCAGAGTCTCGTCTTTCTTCGGAGAAGGGGTTGAAGTGGCGAGCGAAACGGAATCGCCGACTTTTAAAATTGAAGCGTCCTCGTTTAAATCCTTGTCACAGCCCGTAAGTAGACAAAGAGTGGCTAGCACAGATATTAGAAATCGAAGGTAACTAAAGTATGCTTTTGGCATTGTGCACCTCAGTCAATAAGTAATGGAAAACCATTCCTCTAATTAGACCTTGCATTGCCGTAAAAGGTTGCGGACTGGTGGGCAAATAATGAGTCTGTAACGAGATCGCTATTCTCCACCCTCAACTACACTGCCCGTTCGTAATATAAGGTTAGCCAGATATCTAAACTGTACCCTTTTTCATTTGGTCTTATTATTACGGTAGTCGGGGTAGATATCGACAACTATTTTATTAAGGAGTGAGAATCGTATAAATCCAGTCATTGGTCTGGATGTAGTTAAAGGTGAAAGTCAGATTCAGACATTTTTGGATAAGTGTAAGCCTTATCGTATTGTTCAATTTTTGGAGGAAAATCAATATGTATATATTATAGTCAATCCATTTATCTCTCACCGAGCAAAAGTTCGAGCTTACGGAAAGTTAAAACCGATGCTATTGATGCCTATCATTTATGTGAACTTTATTATAAAGAAGAACTGGAGCCTTACAAAAAAATGGGGATCCAACTCTTAAACCTTCGCAATCTAACAAGACTGCAAAAAAGTATTTCGGGAATATACGCACAGATCAAATTACAGCTTCATTCCGTGTTAGATCATCCAATATTATCTTCATCTAATTCGTAGTTTAACGTACTTTCCCACCATACTGATTCGTCACCACTAACAAACTTTGGAATAAGTTTTTGGAAAGGATAGGGTTGTAAATTGTGTTTTTTAAGTTCATTTACAGACACCCAATAAAATTCTATATGAGACTCACGAGATGTCGGAGATTTTAACACATCCATTTCAGGTACTTTCACTTTGAAAGCTTGGTTAATTTCACAATGTAATTCCTTATCTTTTTCCCACTTATGCTCCACCAAGCCTAAGTATCCTTCTATGTAACAAGACAAACCAATTTCTTCTTCTATTTCCCGTTTTAATGCTTCTGGCGCACTTTCACCAAATTCAATATGACCTCCAGGAAAAAAAGTATTTTTATGACCTATTGCATGAGCCAGCAAAATCTTATCATTATTGATAATAATACCCCTTGCCAAATGATGAAAATTTGAACCCATTTTTTTCACTCCATTAATTACGAAATTTAATATTAATTCCATTTATAGCTGAACTATCCTGCCCGTTACTTCAATTGAAAAGAGGAGTTGCTGCATAGAAAACTCCTACGTTATAGTTATCCGTTAGTTAAATAAAAACCTTATTTTTTACTCCAAATATTTTTAAAAAGGTCCGTTACAGTTAGATCGGGTCTGTCAAATCTTTTGTGTAAACTCTTTTAATAAGACTTCTCCCCGAGGGGAGAAAAATTTCATTTTACATAATGCCCAACTCGTTCTGGAAAGAAAATGGAGAACTGAAGTAGCATTTGACTCCAATTTTGAACGCGTCCTGTCCACTTGCGCATAACATCCATCGTAGCCAGATAGAGCATTTTAATCAAGGCTTCGTCCGTCGCCAGGATTTAACGATATGCGGATACTTGTCGCCCCAGGTCTTCTCAAATAAGTCCAACTCTACTAAGGCTGCAGCTTCATTCGCTGCTTTGTAGATTGGTTTTAAGTCCGTCGTTACCTGCTTGAGGTCTTTGTAGGATACAAAACGAATCGAGTTTCGAATCTGATGAACGATGCATTTTTGGACTTCTGTTTGGGGATAACAGGCTTCAATCGCCTGCGTGATCCCGTTTAAATTGTCTACACAGATGATCAGGATATTGGTGCTTTTTTACGACAACCGGATCAAACTCACCTTGCCGATCGCGAGGGACTTCAATCTCTTGCTCACCATACTCACTTCTGATCGTCTTCTTACTTTTTCCGTTGCGACTATTGGTTGTAAGCTTATCTTTTGTTTCATGCTTGCTATAGCCAAGTTGGGTATCCATTTCAGCCACTAACATTTCCTGAATGGTTTCTGCAAAAAGCTCTTTCAGTGCATTCTGTGCATCCATTGCCGACACTAGCTTGTTCTCTTTAATAAATTGTCGAAGCTGTTCTTTTGTCAATAATCCCATGTGTGCTCCCCAACCTTTCTGTTACTTTCATTTTAACAGATTTGAGAGTTTACACATTTTATTTTACAGACTCGAGTAAGGCGGTTTTTATGGCGCATATATGGATTTAATTAAAACAGCAACAACCCCTTGGGGCTGCTGCTGTTTTAATAATGCACTCGGCTTTGTATATCTAATATAGATTGCAATATCGTTGCGTATTTATTCCAGCTCACCGTGTATTTTCGTCTTATTTATTTCTCTCTATTCATACTTTTTAAAAGCATTTTTGTCAGCTTGAACATTTTCTAAATATATAATTTTCCCATCATCATTTAATTCAGCTATATCTATTCCTGTTTTAGCATAAACGTTACCATCCTTGCTTTTCCCACAAACAGCCCAATTTGTTTCATAAGTACCGTTTTCTTTTAGTTCCCATTTCTCCCACATATGTTTAACGTCAATGTTATTTTCATAATATGCGTTAATAAAGCCTTCAAATCCGACTTTTTTAAATCCATTCAGAACAATTTCTGCATCAGGTGTAAATAAATCTAATAGTTGTTCCTTTGCCTTATGATCAGAACGTGAATCATCGAATAAGCGGAAGTAATCATCTAGTATTTGCATATATATGCTCCTTCTTAGTGTTTTATAGTTCGAATAATTTCGAACTGAAATAAATTTATCATAAACAAAAGCAATATGCAATGTTAGTTCGAAAAAATTCGAACATTGAATTGTATAGTAGTAAATGATAGACTTATAAGCATGAGAAAATTAAATCAACCCGAGGCTTCTGAAATGAATTTAACAACTATACTAAAAGCTTTAAGTGACCCATATCGTTTGAAAATTGTATTTTGTTTAGCCCAAACTGGAGAAAAAAACTGCTCTGCTTTTCAAGGGGATACAATTTCAAAATCTACTTTATCACATCATGTAAAATTATTAAGGGAAGCCGGGGTCCTTCAATTACGTATTGATGGAAAACAACACTTTTATTCAATTCGTTGGGATGGCTTGAACGAATATTTTCCTGGTCTGCTTCAATTAATCCTGCAAACAGAGGAAGTGCGAATTTAAAACTTAGTGTATTGTAATTAATTGCGCGTGTTTATTACTTCTAGTTTGGTTCCATTCTTAACAGAAAATACCCTTTCAATTATAATCACAGATTGACCACGTGTCGTCGTATTGTCCAGTCCAAGCGTACCCGTATCATCCATACCCGTTATTAAGCCTGCTCTGGTTATCCCCATTACTACTGCTCCAAAACACTGGTGATCCTATTCGAATGACAAGTGCCGAAAAAATGAGAAGATGATCGGGGAAAAGCCTGATAGGTCAAGGGATTGTCGGTGCTGTCGGAGGGGCTGCCTGAGTGGATAGAAATAAAAAGAGCCGAGCGGAATCCGGATTGGATACCTGGGATTCGGTCGGTTCTTGGGTAGACTTTATAGGCTTTGTGCAAACTTTAGAAGCGATTCACAGTTATTCCAGCTATAATTGCTACACCGGTTTGACCGATTTTCCAGTAAAGATCTTTATTTGCCAGTAAAGATCTCTATTGAATATTATCAAGACCTAAACTTAAAAAATCAAATAAAATAAAGGGTTCTACATATTATCCATGACTTATATGTGAAACCCTTTGTGTTTAACTATCGTATACTTTAGTTAAGCAGCAGGTTTTGTTAAAAATGGATTATTTAATACTTCACCTTGAAGATTCATGAACAATCAGCTAAGACATGGACGTCGGAGTTGGTTCCTTTCCTGTACTACACAAATATTCATAAACTTCCGATTGTAATTGCACCTGCGCGCTCGTAATTCACAACAATAACGCCATTTGGGGTAACTTTGCTTTCCATTACCTTGAATGCCGCCGGGATCGTGCCTCCAGCAAACAACCGCTTTCCACTGCCCAATGTTATAGGATATATCATCAGCCAGAACACATCAATCAAATCACGCTTCATAAGCGTTTGAATGAGATCACCACTTCCCCATACATGCAAATCCGGTCCTTGCTGTTGCTTGATTTGGGTGATTTTTTCCGCAATATCTCCACATAAAAACACGGACGGCTGCCACTCACCAGATGTCATGGTATTCGAGGCCACGTACTTGGTCGCCTTGATGGCCCCCGGCCATACGTCAGCATGCTGCGGCCAGTACGGTGCCCAAATTTCATAGGTTTTACGCCCTAACAACAGGTCGAAGGGCATATTCATCTGCTTGCTCAGGAGCGTTCCAAGGATCTCGTCGGAATATGGCGCTTCCCACCCGCCATACGCGAAGCCGCCGCTGTTATCTTCATCTGGCCCGCCTGGGGCTTGTATGACACCATCAAGGGAAACATGTTCAAGTACAATAATTTTTCTCATGATTGTGTTCCTCCAACAGCTGAATTGGCCTGAACGGTTACTCTTGTTTTTTGATTACTTGTTTCCATTTTGAATGACCTCACTCCGATTATAGTTTTTTTCCTCTTTTATTTAGACGAAATCTGATCGCAAGATTCAACGGTTATTAAGCAGATTTTGTCGCTGCTCGGCACATATTGAGTAGCAAGCTCTTCGCTATCGTACACGTTAGTTCAGTA
Organism: Paenibacillus psychroresistens; assembly: GCF_009728935.1. Lineage (GTDB taxonomy): Bacteria > Bacillota > Bacilli > Paenibacillales > NBRC-103111 > Paenibacillus_AC > Paenibacillus_AC psychroresistens. The sequence continues at coordinate 5,252,887 of NZ_CP034235.1, forward strand.
AACGCCATTTTATTACATTTGAATATTGTTGGATAATTTATTGAAATTTGTAAAACCTTACCTAAGGAAGATAAAATTCTTTTCGGAGGTATAAGATGTATCGAAAAATTATATGTTCGTTGTTACTGGGCTGTGCTTTGCTTATGGGAATGACAATGGGAAGTGTCAATGTCTATGCAACAGATAATAATCAATTGTTTCACGTTCCAACTTCGGAAACATCAGAACTATGGTCTGTGACGCTTGGAGAACCCATTTTAGATAGACCAAACATGGCAAAACCAATACCAAATGTTGCTGACGTGTACAGCTTAACCATTAAGAAAAAGGAAGAAAAAGCATACAATGTAAGAGTTGAAGCTTATAGAAGTGAGCCTAATTCGCAAACAAAGTTAAATTAGCTTTACACACACTTACTCCTAGCTGGCAAAACGGAAAAGAATTGACGATTCATAAAAACCTCCCCATTTCCGTTAAAGCAGATGAACTTGAAGTTGTTGTATACTGGGAATCAGAGGAAGACCAAAACATGATCGTTCAAGGTAAGAAAGTAGCGAGAACATGGAAACAATCCTTTATATTTAAACCAAATAAGAATCAATAACCAATATCCCCCTGCATTTCGCAAGGGGGATTATTTTTTCAAGTCGTGAGATTCATTATTAGGCAAAACTGCCCGTTACGATCGATATTTCTGAACTTGCTTTTTCAATAACATCATCTGCCCAATATGGTATGCATTATGGATACACAAATTTGATATCACACCCCACCACTGAGCATTGAAGTAGGACGGAATTCTTTTTTCCAGTTTAGAATCATCACAGTTCGTAATAACTTCTCGCCAGTGTACAAATCCATTACTTAACCTCCGAATGGTCTCATTCCAACTTGCTTCATTCTGCTTCCGGTGATCCAATTCAAAAGTTTCATCGTTAGTTGTATTACTTTTTTCATACAAATCATCATTAATAAACCGATTTAGCCACATTTCATTCCAGAAAATGAGATGATGTGCAATCTCACAGATGGAATGCGGATAGTTTTCTGCTTTCCAGACTGCATCATTTACAGATACATCATTTAAAATCGTTTTAGATGGTTTAAACCAACTTTCATCATCATGACAAGCGGCTAATTGATCAAGTAGTACTTCCTTCACACTAGTCAGCATTTCCACCTCCAAAGTTATAACGTACTGCAACCAATTGTTTGCACTCCCGATAAGCTATCATACCCATTAACGAGGGATCAAAAGGCTGCTTAAGCAACCGAATTACGTTATCGTATTCGTTAGTTTAGGGTGAAATTTTTAATTCACTTAAATGTAAGGCTACATCTCTGATTTTTACGTCGGTTTCCGATTCAATTACTTCTCTCTCCGTAGTGTACGAATAAAGAGTATCTCCTTGTATTAAATGGTCTGACAAATTTAACAAGGAGATTGCTCTTTTGCCGAATTTTTTTGCGATGGACAGAGTTGTAGCCGTTTCCATGTCAACGCCTACGTGCTGATTTTCTGCCCACTCCATGATGAGTTCACTTGTTTCAATTAACATTGCACTTGTAGACACGACTGAACCAATCACATAATTATATTTCATCTTTTTACAATACTCGATAGCGGCGTTTACCAAGTGTTCATCGGATTTAATTCTATCTTGATTTGGTAAGTACCAATGTGATACACCATCTTTCATCTCTGCTGCAGTAACAATCAATATATCTCCGTATTTAACTATATGAGATAGTCCTCCGAAGTAACCTGTTTGAATAAAGACATCTGTACCTACCGATGCAAATTGATGAGTCATCGTTGCGGCAATAGGGCTACCAAAAACATTTGCAAATCCAAGTTGAATGTTATTATACTTTCCAATCACTGTATTCCATTTTGGTAACACAGTATCCGTTGCAAGAATTTGTTTCCAAATTGATAAGTTTTCATCGTGATTCCATTCACCATGAAGAATAAAGCTTTTGGGGACATCTTTATCTTCAATACCAATTGCTTTAAGCCAATCTTGCTTTGTAAAGTCTCCATATAATTTCAAAATATACACCCCATTTATTCCGTGTTAGCTTAAATAATACATCTCTGTAATTCAGCATAACTACCCTTTAGCTCAACGAGGCTGCCGTTTTATGCCGGCAGCCTCGTTCAGGTGATAGTTATGTTATAGTACTCATTAGTTGAATAACCTCTTTGTAGAAAGTCGGAAGGGTGAACTGAATCGTGGTCTATAGCTTATATTCTTTTAATTAATTTTCAGTCAGGATTCATTTAAAACCTTAATGATTTTTTCCTTAGTTTGTGGCAACCGTTTTTCAGCACCATGTGGATGTAACGGTTCACTCCAGGAAAAACCATCGCCTTCATATCTTGGAATGAGATGCATGTGGTAATGCGTCAAATCATTGAATTTCCCACCATCTTGACAAACTCTAATACCATCGGGTTTAAACAAGCGTTTTAAGACAGTTGAAAGCATTTTAGAGGTATCCATGATGCTATAAGCAGTCTCTTGGTCGATTTCATCAACATCCCAATAATGCTTTTTAGGAAGAATAAGAATATGACCTTCATTAAACGGAGCAATATCAAGTACACATGTAATAAGTTCGTTCTCATAAATGATATTCAGATTAGGTTCAATTCCATTTGCAATCCTACATCCCAAGCATTCCATATACGCTTCACTCCGTTTTTAGCTTAGCCAGCTCCATCAAATCACGCGTTGCAAATCGTTCGAGTTGGCAGCCTTTGGTGTTGTTATGAATGTTTATTCGACTACTCTGTTAAACTCTCCTGCCTGTTGAGTGTTGTGCTATAGTCAACCGTTAGTTGATTGATTGAGTATAGAGTTCAATAACTATGTTTGGTTATCTTCATAGGATTGCCTATAATCTTAATTTTTCGCTCATGATATTTAACATTCCATGATTCCTCATCGGTGGGATCAGAAACAAATGTTTTTATAGATAAACCATCATCCAACTCGATTGTTATATCATTGCTTCCTGACTCGATAGTTACACAGCGAATCCTTTTCAAAGCCATACTTCCCAATTTGTGCGAGATAGCTTCATGCTCCATTGTATCCTCGGTCTGAGCCTGCCTTGAGCCTGTTATGACCTCTTTAGCGTTTCTAAAATGCCATGTTGGTTCTAACCACACGCTGGCACCAGAATCCTTCTCGCCTGGTTGACAATTTAAATAAATAATTAATGAATTGCCAGCGAGTCTTAAAAATGATACCTGCATGTTCTCAAGGCTCTTTATTTCATTTAATCCCTCCATACATTCCCTCTCTTTGCGTTTTTGGTGTTACCGTATAGTTCGATAGCATTCTTGAAGTATCCTGCCAGTTACTTCAATAAACAAAAAAGGAACTACCCCGTTGGCTAGCTCATATCGAACGTACTCCAACCAGCATTTTGAACTAATTTTTGTAACTCTAAAAATTCTTTCTTATTCTTTAGTTCCACTTTGGTAAAGGGTTTAGTGAAAAACTCGAAATAAGGTGGCTTCGCACAAACATCCCTTTGCCCAATACACTTACTTTGATTCTTAAATTGGAGGTACTCTTCCCCTGTCCAATTATGATTTCTCTTGTTATATGCAATCCAATTCTCATTACACTCATCAAAGTTCACAGTAATGTCTTGACCAGATTCACTAATAACCCTTAGAATTTTTGAATTTGCTTCAATGCTTTTCATACGCATCACCTATGTCAAATTATTACACTCTTTAATGAACAAAACTGCCAGTTACTTCAATGAACGGAATAACTTTCTCAACTCTCGTATTCGTTAGCTGAGTAACTAAAAACTAAACGTTTATTTAACCCTTACCCTTATAAAAATCTAATAAATCTTTTAATAATATTCCATCAATGCTTAAACCATCAACATTACAATTCCTAAGTTCGACTTTTGAAAGATTGCATGCATCAAAAATGGCAGTACTTAAATCACTGTTTTTAAATACAACTGGCTCAATATTAATCCAACCCTCGGTTCCAGGCTCTTCGGACAACTGGCTCTTATCGGCATTAGGGCGAACAATATTCTCAAAAATAGTTCCTCCCATCTGGATCATATTAATATGTATATTTGAAAAATAAATATGTTCCCACTTTGAATTCACAAAGTTCGTATGAGCAAATGATGTATTTCGCATATCGATACCGTGAAAATCAGATTCTTTAAAACAAACCATATGAATACTTTCGTTTCTTAAATCTTGTAACTCCAACCCATTTTTCGAATCCATTATTTTCTTTTCTGTAAGTGGCACCGAATACACCCTTTCATAATTTTATTATTAATGATTTCAACATTTACCCATATTTTTCCTGCTAGTAAAAGAACAAAAATAAAGTAATTTATTGAATTCTGCCCATCCATGTCGGTTAGACCCCTTGAGGCTTCATCTGATCACGTATACATTGCCGATTAGGTACAGCAACGAAAAAAAAGCGAATAACTTTTGAATTTCACTTGTTTATTTCGGTTATAAATAATATTAAAAGAATTATTAGTTTAATTAATTTATTCTATTTAATCATTAATTCAAAAAAATTTCCCGTTTCTAATTTAATTATCTTACTCGTACGAAAAAGGAGCTTCAACAAAGCAAGCCCCTCACTTCAATAAAATAGAGGAACTGCAGAATAGCAATGCTCCTCTGATAAATTTTGCTTTCAATCCAACAGAAATTGATTATTTTTTCTTTACTTAGTTAGTGTTTCTTTAGTTATTTCGCAAAAATGATACTATTGTATCATTAAATTCATTTGGACTATCAATGTTAGGGAAATGTGCCGATTTGTTAAACGTTATGTGTTTCGCATTTGGGATATTGGCGGCTAACATATCTGCTGTTTTTTTATAATCGAAATGGTCTAATTCCCCTGAAATTACTAATGTCGGCACGTTTACTTCAGCTAAGCGTCCACTTGGATGAGGATCAAGCCAAGTGGGTCTGTTCTGAGATAGTTCTTTGCTATAAATTTCACGATATATTTCTTTTAACCATAACCTATTTGTTTGAACTCTCCCTATTTCTTGATCGGGACCATCTAAAAGTAAATGTAAGTTTATATCTAATGCTTCATCGATATTTCCCAAAGTCCATTCTTCGCGAAACCTTTTATTTTGTAGTTGCATGTCCTCAGAAACTGGCAAGAAGCCTCCTGAGGAAACAAGGATTAGACGGTGTGCCATTTTTGGATATGCCAAGACAAATTCTATCCCCATATAGCCTCCAAATGAGCAACCTAAAAAATTCGCACTCTTTATTTGCAACTTTTGAAGCAGAGAACTGATATCATCAAAAAGAGTAAACGTTAATCCAGGGTCAATTGTTTTCCCGAGCCCCCTAATATCAAAGCGAATAACTTGGAACTTCTTGGATAGCATATCCATTTGAGGGTCCCACATGCGACTGTCCAATGGGAATCCGTGAAGTAGGACGAGTGCTTCACCTTCTCCTGCTGATTCATAATAAATATCTGTACCCTTAACATTTATAAATCCTTTTTGCTTCGAAATCTCCATCCTCATCATCTCCTAATTTTTTTTATCCTAAATAAAAAAACATAAATAGTTAAACGGGAACTGAACTTATTTTGCAGTGTGAATCGATCTAACAAAAATCGCATGTACATTTAGCACCTTAACCATTCCAACTTATAACGTTAGGATTTAGTTCAATAATAATTGAACTAAATTAAAAAGTAAATATGTATTGAACAAATTTTATTGTTCGCGAGACATAAAGTATGTTATGCTTTTCTTATTGTTTAAGATCAGGAGGGTTAAAAATGGCTTATATTGTTAGAGCAGCCGATTCAATTGTATATGAACTACTCTTAAGTTTTCTTCTTTATAAAAGAAGAGCCAATCTGAAGTATTTAGACAAAGGAACTGAATGGATACAAGAGGTTGATGAGAAGTTGACAAGCGAATTCAAAAAGGAAATAGACACTTTTGAGGAACTTGCATTCGGTGACGTCGCTTGTGTCTTTATTGAGCAATGCCAGGAAAACCATCAGATCAACACTTTTTTAGAGTGGTTAAAATCTTTGTCAGCAACACAAATGTATGAATCGCTTGCACCACATTTAAGGGAAAGAGATTCTACTATTCTACTGGAACTTGAAAAACAACGCGATTTATTTGTGTACTTCATTTCCGAGTGGAATGTTCAGTATTTCCAATCACAAGCCAATCTCCATCATTTAAAAAAAGCAAGCGAAGCCGTAACACAAGCTATTAACGATAAGATTTCCCCTGCAGTCATAGTCGAAAATTTTGCATCAGGACTTCAGATTGAAATGAAAGAGATAAAGTACGTTCACCTCATTCCTTCAATTCACTTTAGTCCATTGCACACTTTCAGTATATTGAAGGAAAACTTATTCGTTTGGTTTCCAATTCAAGTTGACCGTTCAAACCTAAAAGATATCGTAAATATGGGAAAATGTTTGTCTGATCGCAAAAGACTTGAAATCCTACAATTTCTTTCTACAGGGGCATTCACCTTTACAGATGTTTTAAAACAGATCGGCGGTGCTAAGGGAAACATTCATCATCACATTATGACTTTGCGTGCAGGTGGACTAGTTAGAATTCATATAGCCGATGGAGGACAAACGTTCCTCGCCAGTACTCGTAAATCGTTCATTCCTGAAATAAAAGAAAAACTCAATGTATTTTTATTTAATCAACATTAATTCTTTATTTACGCAATCTTGCCCATTAATGCCGCTAAGGTCAGTGATGTTTCATCTGATCATGATACAGTGCCGATTAGGAACAGCAACGAAAAAAAAGAATAACTTTTGAATTTTACCTTGATTTAATTGCGGTTATAAATAATATTATTAGACTTTCTATCTAATTAATTTATTCTATTTAATTATTAAAACAAGGCTTTTTTCTAAATTATTGTTGCTTTTGTTGTGTAGCCATTCTGCAACTAATTACAAATCGTTTGCCAAAAAGAAAGGGATACCTCACGAAATTTTAAACGCTAACAAAGGCGTTCGAGTGAAGAAAGGTATTTATCATATTCAACATGTGAATGCATACCACCAACGTTTAAAAAAGTGGATGGAAAGATTCAATGGTGTTGGCACAAAATACATCGACAACTACTTGTTTTGGTTCCGATTCTTAGAATCACATAAGCAATTGGAAAAAAAGCTACGCAGGAGAACGATGGTGGTGGAATCTTGCAAACGTCCCAACTTCACAACAACTGCAACCATGAGGAATGTAGTTTGAAGATGGCTGTGTTTCGTTAAAAATGTACTAAAAAAAGCAAAACCATTATCGGCTCTGCTTTCGTTTGAAAATGTGGATAAAATAATCTATTATAAGTCCCACCAAAAGAAAAGTTCCGAAGTGTATCAAGTAAGCTGGAAATCGAAGACTAATTAAGGCACTATCCATCGCCCATTTCGTATCATTAGCATCAATCATCCAGTTTTTAAATGGTTCAGTAAATTTAATTGCATCTATAACGGGATTAAATCGAACAAGGACTATATTCGCCATACCACTTCCCAAGTAATCAGACAAACAAATCAACATACTAATTACAGAAAGCCAAAAAGAAACGCGACCAAGCAAGCTCCTCAACTATTGTGTTTTGTTAGCTTAATGTATAGTTTTCGTTCTTACTTAGCATTCGAAATTGGAGAGGACTCTTTCACCCACTCTGTTGGACCTTCACTATCGGAAATAAACTTCCTCCAAAATTCTCCGCTTTGTTTGTCAAATATTATCATATTATTTTTATTTACCGTAATCATTTCATACCTTTCCGTAGTTGATGCATTACTTACCCCTGCGGAGGTTTTTCCACCAAATGTCAACATTACAAACAACCCTAAAATTGCAAATCCTAATAGAATCGAAAATCCAATAATCAGCGAATTACCTTTATTCATAAAAAACCCCTCCAGTTCTAGTTACTTACAAATTTAACTTTCGACATCTTATATTATAATACCTTCCTTTTCGAATTGTTAAGATAACGCCCGCTAGTTGAATACCGTTTGATTTTTTAACGCCTCTGGTCCTTAACGCTTCATCTGATCATGAATACATTGCAGAAACAGCAACAACGGAATTCAACCCCACTAAACTGCCCGTTACTTTAATGGAAAAAAGCAGACTGCCGCTGCAATCTGCTTCTTTCCACTATTGTGTTTCGTATTTTAGTTCAATCAATTCAATATGGTATTTAACTTCTATTGAGTGGCATTTGGCACAGGAAAAATTAGGTGCCACTAGTAATTCCATTGGTGGTAAATCGGAAATAGATTTTGCCTTCTTTTTTATCCAACCGTTTTTGGAGGATAACTCTGGCGGGTCAATTAGCTTAGTGTCAGTATTACATTTCTTACAATGGATTTTTACTTCCCAAACTAACTCTTTCATATAAAAATACACTCCCCTATTGCCTGTAATTAAACCAATAAGACAAGGTAATACCGTTGTTAGTCTCTCTCATACTTAGTCGATTTCTTTATTACTTGGTTGCGCTATACTGCCAGTTAGTTCAACGGCCATGATGGAAAAATTAAAAAACTTTATTATAAAACAACACAAAAAAAGACCCCGAAGAGTCTTTTTCTCAAAAGAAACGCTTTGCACTAAATTTCTTGGTTTATCCTTATCATTCCAATGCCCAACGACGCGCAGTCAGCCAACCATTACAACTGTATAACCGACAAAAGCTTGTGTCAATAATCAAACAAGCCGTCTTCGATATCACAAAATACTGATCTAGCCTGCATGAGGTTAAAATAATTAAACAACTCTATTTTTCAGTAAAGATCTTTATTTACCAGTAAACAACTTTATTTGCCAGTAAACAACTCTATTTGCCAGTAAAGATCTTTATTTTCCCTGATCACTTTTTGACCGAGGAAAATAGAGTTCTTTAATGGGAATGTTGATTTAGAGGGCATTTTTCATTTTTCAAAATACTGCAAAAAAATATTAAGTTCTTTAATGAGGTACAATGTTAAATTACCATCCCAAAATTAGTGGAAAATAAAGATCTTTAATGACACCATAAACTTTACAATAACACATAATGTATGTTTATTATGCTATTCACCTTCTATCCACTGTCAGAACACTGATGATCATAATGCGCAGTATGCCTACTGTAAACAAGAATTAACTAAAATTATTAATTGTAAAAAGTAATAATTCTTAAGGGAAAATATCATTAAAACCTTTCCATTTTTCTCTTCACTTCAGCTTTATGAACTAAATTTTTCACTAACTCATATAATGGATTTTAGATCAGGGACAAAAAAGATGGCACAGTGTGCCACCTCAACTTAGTTCAAATTATTCTGCATCCACGTTTACAATAGGTTTTCCATCATTGAATTGAATCGGGCTGCAGCAAATCTCACGCAGCTTTGACAGCTTTGGATTGACTAAACGATGATAAAACAAAAGCCATTGCTCATTATAGAAAACCATTGAAGCGTGCCCGGTTCCGAATATTTTTTTAGAAGCAGCTGTCATACGGTTGTCAAACAGGCACTTGGTATGGCCCATAAATTTTGTCGCTAAATCCATAGGCTACTTGGTAAAGCGGATCTCGTGTATCATAATTACTCCAGGTTAGCCAATACTTTCCCTGATATTTTTGCAAATGCGGACCTTCGTTATATACGGTTTTATCTTCCTTGGAAGCATCCTTCCCCTTAGACAGATAAATTTGCTCCGAGAGCAATACAGGTTCAGCTTTAAACGTACTCATATCATCCTCAAGCGGCACGATCCAACACTTTCCTTGCCCCCATAACAGGTAGGGCTGATTGTCTTCGTCTATAAACAAATCGGCATCAATACTTTGACAGCCATACGCGTCTGATCCTATTAAAGGTACCCCTAGCAAATCCACGAATGGACCCAGCGGCGAGTCTGAAACGGCCACACCGATCTGAGATTCAGCAGAGAAATACATGGAATACTTTCCATTAAATTTACCTACACAGGGAGCCCAAGCACTCTGACTTGCCCATTGAACCCATTGTAAATCAAGCGCTAAGTGCGGTCCATCCCAATTAATGAGATCCTTACTATAAAATACATGGAATTTAGCATATGACCAATCCGTGCTATCTTTCGTCGGGTATAGGTAATAGTCCTCGCCATCTTTTAATACAAATGGATCTGCCCAATTGCCCTGAATTACAGGATTATCCAATCTCATTTCAATATTCACGGTTGTCTCTCCAATTTGATAATGATGACATCAAATGCTATAATTTCAACCTCACCCGTTAGCCATCGCTCATTCAATATATCATAAACCTTCTGCTTAAAAAATAAAGTCTCTGCTTGATCGCTATAATTGAGCAGGAAAATAAATGAAGATTCCTTAGATTCACGAATGGCAACCTCAACCTGCCAAGGGACATCACATATTGCTTCTATTGGAGGTTTCAGTTTAAGACTCTTAATAATTTCCCCTACCACCGACTCATTAAATGCCGCTCCATAATACCAAGCGAAACCTTGACCAAAACTATTTTTAGTTAGTGCAGGTTTTCCAGCATAATATTCAGCAGCATACTCCGCAACGATCTCAACAGTAGGTGATTGGACCCGAATAATGTCATTAAACATATCCGCATGTGTAGCTTTAATGTTATCTTGATCCCGCCATTTAATGGGAGGAGCCTTATAGATTCCTTTAATTAATGTAAAATCTTCAACGGTAATTCCGCATAATTCAGCAACTGGACCTGGAAAGGCAGCCATATTGCAATGGCCATGAATGTTTTTATAACCTGTTCTGCAGCCAAAAATTACTGTCCCACCTTGTGAGACATAGTCCTCAAAAAGTCTTGCACACTCATCTGTCATTATCGTAGGATGCGGGTAAACTAATGTCTTGTACTGAAGTAAATCTTCTAGAGTTGTTTCAATACGGTAGGTTAGAATATCTACGGGAATATGACGATATTGGAGTGATTTATACCATGCAACAAGGCTTTTCTTCTCCATTGGACCATGCCAAGTGTCTAGCTCACCATCCCACTCGTTGTCATAATCTTTAACTATTGCTATATCTGCTTTGAAGCTTGTTCTAACAATTAATTTACCTACACTTGCAAGCTCACGACCTACCCTCGCGACTTCTTCCACTCTACGATTAGGTAGATTGTGATAATCATTAATACCATGCCAATAAATTTCTGTGCCCATTGTCGCTGTACGCCAACGAAAATATAACAACATATCAGCACCATGTGCGATCGATTGATAGGTCCATAAGCGCATTTGCCCTGGTCTTGGTGAAGGTAGTTCAATTCGATTTACCCATCCCCCTGGTCCAGACTGCTGTTCCATTACACAGAATTGAGCGGAAATAGCGCGAACCATACTTAAATTTAAACCCCATTTGCGATCTTGCAAAGGATTTAGATCCGAGCTAGTTTCAGTTGTTGCAAAAAGTGGATAAGAGTCATAAGAAATAAAATCCAACAAGTCATTCGTCATTTTATGGCTATCCAAATGGCCAAATATACCGTTGGTTGTAACCCACTGAAGCGGTGCGACTTCACGCAGAATATCCGCCTGCAGTTTTGCAAACGAAATGGTATTATCGGAAATAAATCGCTTTTCATCTAAAGCTTGATGGGGGTTTGGCGAATCGGATACAGAGGGTCGTGTTAAATGAACTTGATCCCAGCTAGTATAACTTTGATTCCAGAAGACTGCACCCCAAGCAAGATTCAGCTTTGTTAAATCCTTATATATTTCTATAAGCCATCTACGAAATGCGATATGATCTACTTCGGCATAAAACACATTGATTTCACAATTCAGCTCATTATCGATTTGCCAGCCGATCACTGCAGGATGATTGTGATAATGCATAGCCATTTCTCGTGTAATCCGCGCGCACAAACTACGATAAATGGGACTACTGTAATTATAATGGCGTCTCATTCCATGATGATATGTAACGCCTTCATTAGAAACATTTAATACTTCCGGATATCTATGTGTTAACCATACAGGTGGAGTTGCTGTCGGAGTACCTAAGATTACCTTTAATCCAAAGTGATGGGCCAAATCTATAGCTCTATCAAATAAATCAAATTGAAAGCTGCCCTCCGTTGGCTCAAATATAGTCCAGGCAAACTCCGCAACACGAATAACCGAGAAGTTTAATTCCTTCATTCTCCGAAAGTCATCCGCCCATAGCTCTTCTGGCCATTGTTCAGGATAATAACAAGCACCCAACTCAAATGTATCTAAAGTCAATTTTTTCGCAACCATTAGTCCATTCCTCCAAACCTAATATCAATTCGTTCATAAGAAAGCCGATTCGTCTAACGAACCGGCGACATTGAGCATTACAACCAAACATAGGTTAGTGCTATAATTGCGCATGCAATAGTCGCACTATTCAAATTAGCAGATGCTGTGAGAAGTAATATTGTTATTTTTCACAAGAGCGTTTATTGAATACCTACATCCAAGCTTTAATTTATCTTTGTCAAACTCCATTGCTGACCTTTGCCTGCTGCTTGAGCGACACTTCCGTTTAAATCGGTCCAAATTTGCACGTTAGTTCCATTAGTAATGCCAGCGCCATTAACATCAAGCGCCTTGCCACTATTCGGATTGATTAGCTTATACAAGCCTTTACCAATGTAAACAATATTCCACTTTTGACCAGGTGATCCGTTGTAATCGGTCCATATTTGTACATTTGTTCCGTCTGCAGTTCCTGCACCGCTAACATCCAGTGCCTTGCCGCTGTTCGGATTAACTACTTTATAAGTACCGTCTGATAGCTGGGTAACTGTCCATTTCTGAGATACAAAGGTGTAGTCGTCCCAAACTTGCACGTTCGTGCCGTCTGTTGTTCCTGCTCCAGAAACATCAAGACCTTTCTCGCTGTTTGGATTAATTAATTTATATGTTGCCCCGGATTGAACAGGTGTATTGGCGTAAACTATCGCCCAGAGCTGATTAGCCAGCTGTCCTCCATCTGCATAGGATTGGACAACTGTTCCATTTGCCGTTCCAGCACTCCTTACATCAAGCAGCATATTGGCACAGCTATTGCGAATCTTGAATTCGCCTGTAGTTTGCTGATCAAGCGTCCATTTTTCTCCGCAAAGACTATCACTGCTCCATTGGATAATGCCCACACTTTGCGCAGTAGAATTACCGTTAACCGCCAGCATTTTACCGCCATGCGAATTTTTAATATGATAAGTGCCGTCACCGTTTGCAATAAACTCGAATTCTTGCCCCGGATTCTCAACGTCATCTGAGATAATAGCAATCGCACCATCAGCTGTAGATTGACTTGCCACAGTCAATGCTTTACCCGTTTGCTTCGAAACCAGCTTATAAGATTGACCTGCAAGGATACCCAACTTGGTGCTCGCTACACTTTCTTTTAGGAACAATCCTGTATTAAAGTTATAATTGGCATCCGTAAAATGATACAAGGTTTGCAAATCTGCCGATAATACCAAATTACGGCTATAGCCAGCGTGGTTGTTAGAGGCCCAAGTACCTGAGGTATATGGAATAACCGGAGACATGCGGTACCATGGACCAACGCCATAATTATAATTGACGTAATTTTCTCCACCTCGATTATCGGAATTAACCGTCAATCGTGCTGATATGATAACCATCCCGTTCGGACCTCCCGTTGGTGTCCAAACCACATACGGGGAGCTTTCTGGTATGGTGCTCATCCCAATTGGTGCGAGGAGCGTGCCCAAATTCGTAGGATTCCAGCTTGTTGCGCTATTAGATATTTTATAATAAATTCGCCCAGCCGAACCTGTTCCTACTACCTCATATGTCATGATATACTGGCCATTTCCCATTTTAGCTACATTGGGCATGCCTGGTCGCAAAGAAGTAGTTGCAACCGCTACATCATCTGTTCTTGCACTCCATGTAGTACCATTAGTTGAAGTCATATGGTCAATTTTTTGGCTGTGGTTCACATAATCGGTCTCATCTGAAAGGTAGAAAATAAGAGTGCTGCCATCCATAAATAAAGACGCTTCCCAGACCATTTGACCAACTACCCACGGCAAATCTACCAATGTACTCAAATACGACCAGGTAGCGCCATGATCGGTGCTTTTATATAACTCCATCTTTTGGCGCGTAAAATGATCAGGTCCATCTACAAGCTGTCCTGCTGCAAGCAAGGTTCCGGCTGGCAAACTCCCCAATGCCGCAGGCAATTCATAGATGGTTGGACTTGACCAGAAATACCAGCCTCCGTTCTGGGTATCGCTTATATCAGAAAGGTGAATCCATGTGGTGCCGCCATCTGTACTTTTATAAACGGGGAAAACGGCTGGCACACCAGTGGCTGGAACGGCTTGAAAAGTATTGATTAAAGTTCCATTAGCTGCTCCGCTATTCTTCAACTCAATCGCTCGCGGGTACACAGATCCCCAAGGCTCATCTGTTTTTGAATTGACGGGTTTAAAAAAATCCACTTGATTGTTTGCAGCAAACGCTGACTGAGATACTAATCCAACAATCATTACCAATGACATAATCAACATCATAATCTTTTTCTTTCCTGCTCTTTTCATCATTTCTGAACATCTCCCTTTTCTAATGATTTACACAACCTTGGCCAATCGAATGACATGCCAGGAAAGCTTGAATAATTCAGCAGTAATCATTCCATTATCTATAGAAGCATTGCCTTTATTATGAGGCAAGACTTGATTGGGATTCTCAAATGTATTGCTTGCATCTTGATCATCTTGGTTTTCAAGGACGATATGTTCAATAATTTTGTAACCTGCGAAGTTTCTGACATCACATTTAAATTGAAGGGAATCAACCTGGTCACGATTAAGCGCAAATATTGTCAATGCTTCCATTTCTTTATTCCAAATGGATACGGTCTCCAACAGCGGAACATCTGTAAATTCCTTACAATCCGATAATGGCGAGGATATAACCGGGTTTAACACGGTTCCCCTACCATACAAAGAAGCATGTAAATAAGGATAAAAAATTGTCTGCCTCCACGCTTCTCCGCCAGGTCTAGCCATGATGGGAGCAATAAAATTGACTAATTGCGCTTGGCAGCCGATCTTGATGCGATCAGCATGCTTAAGCAGTGAAATCAACATACTCGCTCCTACAATAGCATCTTCAAGGGAATAAATATGTTCACCAGCTGGAGGAGCTATCGACCACGGTTCAAAATGGTCCTCACCCCACTGCCTGGTCACATTCCATTCATCAAAAGAGAGGTTAATCGTTTTTTTACTTCTTTTCTTTGCCTTCATGTAATCGCAGGTCGAAATCACTGAACGAATGTAAGCATCCATTTCTACAGAAGACGCTAAGTAACTGGCCGTATCGCCATCCTTCTTCCAGTAATAGGAATGTAATGATAGATATTCAATGTGGTCGTAAGTGTGCTCAAGTACGGTCGCATCCCATTGTGGGAAGGTTGGCATATTTCCATTTGTACTTCCACAGGCAACTAACTCAATACGCGGGTCTACCCATTTCATTACCTTTGCCGCCTCGGCAGCGATGCGACCGTACTCCGTTGCTGTTTTATAACCTATCTGCGGATGATTATCCTGCTCATTGCCCAAGCACCATGTTTTGATAGCATAGGGCTCTTTAAAACCATGTGAAACTCTTAAATCACTCAAGTAAGTGCCAGAAGGATGATTGCAGTATTCGACAAGCTCACGCGCTTCATTAACTCCACGCGTTCCTAGATTAACAGCCATAATCACATCAGTATTAGCTAGCTTGGACCATTTCATAAATTCATTCAAACCAAATTCATTAGTTTCTACAGTATTCCAAGCAAGTTCGAGCCGCCGTTTTCTACTTTCTCTTGGACCAACTCCGTCCTCCCAGTTATAACCAGAAACAAAATTCCCACCTGGATACCTGATAATCGGAACATTTAATTCTTTAATTAATGCAATAACATCCCGACGAAAACCATTTTCATCTGAACTGGGATCATTTGGCTCATATATTCCACCATAAACTGTACGCCCGATATGTTCGATAAATGAACCGTATATCCGACTGTCTACTGTACCAATAGAAAAATCCTTGTCTAGTATTACATTTGCTATTTTTTGCGCCATCGTTTGTTCCCCTCGCTCTTAATTCGAATTCTTATTCTTTAACGGATCCAAGTGTAATCCCGCCTACAAAATATTTTTGCAGAAATGGATATACTAGAAGGATAGGAAGCATCGTTACCACTATCTTTGCTGCATTGGTTGTACGTTGGGACAGCAGATTTACTATGTCCTCCGGCCTTGTCAGATTATTGGGCTGAGGAATAACAAGTTGTTGTATATAGGTTTGAAGTGGGATTTTTGATTGTGTATTTATCAGGATAAGTCCATCGAAAAAGGCATTCCAATGATTGATGAAACTAAATAAGGTAACTGTCGCCACAGCAGGAAGAGATAATGGCAAGAAGATAGTAAGCAGCAAGCGCCAAGGTCCAGATCCGTCAATTGCAGCAGCTTCGCTAATTTCCTTGGGCAAACCCCTAAAGAAATTCATCAGCAAAATAACGTTAAACACAGGAACGGCAAGCGGTAGAGTAAGTGCCCAGATCGTATTAGTCAAGTGTAGAGATTTTACAACCATGTACCATGGAATCAAGCCCCCATTGAATAACATAGTAACCAGGATGACCCACATATAGATATTCCGGCTCTTGAATTCTGATTTTTCTTTCGCTAAGGGGTATGCCATCAAGATGGTAAGAATAAAGTTAATGGAACAGCCGATTAATACTCGTTTTACTGAAACCATAAAGGCCAAATAGAAACCATGTTCCCGCAGCAAATAAGTATAAGAGCTCCAAGTAAAATCAACCGGTAAAAAAGTCACCAAGCCAGCTGTTGCAGCAGATTTATCGCTTAGAGAAAGCGATAAAATGTAGATAAGCGGAAGCAGACACATTAAGGAAATAAGGCATGCGACTGCCATCAGCATCAGATCGGAAAGTCCAACTCTACGATGCTTGAATAGATTCATAAAATTGCCTTCCTTTCAAATTCAAGTAAACCAACATATCTCAAGCGCTAGAATATGCGATAATTGGCATACTTTGCGGCAAGTCTGTAAGAAATAAAAATGAGTACAAACCCAATAAATGACTTCAAGCTGCCTACTGCAGTTGCCAAACCATATTGAGATTCCAATAAACCAACCCGATAGACATAGGTATCAATAATATCACCGGAAGAGTATACAAGCGGACTATAGAGATTGAGGATTTGTTCAAAGCCAGCATTCAATACTTGACCGATATTTAGTGTAGCGATTAACACGATTGTTGGCATGATACCCGGCAGGGTAACACTCCATATTTTCCGCATTCGGTTGGCTCCATCAATCTCAGCAGCCTCATATAAAGCCGGATTAATTGCTGTGAGAGCTGCCAGAAAGATAATCGCGTTAAAGCCAAATTCCTTCCAAACATCACTTCCAATAATCACAAGCGGAAACCAAAAGTTACTGCCCATAAAAAGAATCGGTTCTCCGCCGAACCACTGAATAATATGATTAAAGATCCCGTTAGCCGAAAGCATATCTGATAAAATCCCAGCCAGAATAACCCAAGACATAAAATGCGGAAAATAAATGATCGTTTGAATCCAGCGCTTAAGCTTTAAAAAGAGCAATTCATGCAATAAAATAGCAGCAGCAACAGGGATCAATAAATTCAAAATAATCTTCATTAGCGAAATATAGAGCGTGTTAAAAAAGATTTGTTTACTGTCATCAAGCTGAAACATATACGTGAAATTATCAAATCCGACCCAATTTGAATGCCATATTCCTTTGGCAGGAATGAAATCCTGAAAGGCAATAACGGTACCAAACAAGGGCAGGATGCTGAATATAAGTAGAAACACCATTCCAGGAAACAACATAATGTGATATTGCAAAATATCCTTCTGTCTTCGCATGTCTTTCTGTATTCTCCTTTCTACAAAGGCAGGTGGAATTGAAAGTTGACTCCCCTTCCACCTGTTTAAGCATTTATCAATTTATTTTTGTGTCGCTTCGATTACTTCTTTTGTTATTTGATCTCCACCTTGTTGCTTCCATTTGCTTACAAATGTATCAAACGTATCAACAGATGCGCTTCCTAAGATAATTTTCAGATAAGCTTCATCTTCAAGTTTCTTCAGATTAACCCACTTAGTGCGCATGGTATCGGTTTGATCATAAAATACACCAATCTTTTTCGTGATATTATCTCCTTCAAGCTTAGATGCGCCATCCAGATTAGCGGTTTTTTGAGCCCAGGCATAAAAATCCTTCTTAGGATTTGCCTTCTCATTCACATAGGCTTGATATATTTGAACAGATTCGCCCTTTAAGGTATCCGCCGTTGTTTTGCCATCAATCACACTTTGTACAGCAATAGCTTTCTTTTCTTTATCGTCGTAATTGCTAAGTAGAATAGAGAAAGGCATTAGCTGCCATTGGTATTCAGGATCGTTGACAATAATGCCATCTTTCTTCATCTGGTCCAGATTCATTTGATCAATATCGTGCTGAACATTCACCGTTTTGACAACAGCTTCTGGGTTTTTAAAGCCCTTCTTAACCACCAGATAATTTACGCTTGGCGCCATCATATGGGTGTTCATCTTACCGTCTTTACCGATTGGCGCTGCATAAGGAACCCAGTTTGCTTTGGGATCCTGTTTCATTGAATCACCAAACAAGTAGGAAATCCACCAAGGACCAAACAGAACCCCAGCCTTGCCACTTGCTACTGCTTCATCGGATTGTTGGGTTTTCTTAATGGCAAATTCCTTATCAATCAGACCTGCTTTATACATTTCACTCAGTTTAGCCAGTGCCGTTTTGACTTCGGGTTGTACCGAACCATAGACTACTTCGCCTTGATCATTCTTATACCATAGTTGAGGAAAAGCACCGAATGAGCTAAAAATGGAATCAAAGCCATAAATACTATTTCCTCCAACATTGACGATTTGCCCTGAATTTCCAAGCAGACCAAGCGCACCTTTCTTGCTTTTAAAAGTCTCAATAATGGCGTTGATATCATCTAAGGTTTGAGGCCCTTTTAATCCCAACTCATCCATCCAGTCTTGACGCAACCAAAGTAGGTTCACTCCATCAGCACCTGGACTCACATTCGGAATGCCCATAAGCTTGCCATCAAAAGTAGCTGACTTAAGGCTATACCCGCCTGTGGAATCATAAGATGCTTTCAAATCCGGAGATGCATAGTTAGTGTAAGCTGCTGTTAAATCTTCAAGCAGTCCTGCATTCACCATTTGTACCAGCTGTTGTTTATCTACAACTAGCGTATCCGGTATTTCGTTGCTTGCTAGGGCAATACTAACCTTTTGTCTATAAGCGTCTTGAACATTTGTTGCTTGCCAAGCATCTACATATTTAATATTTAATTTTTTGGAAATATACTTCGTCAAATCGTTGTCTTCTACGGTTGAACCTTTTCCGAGCTTGGGAGCAGCTGCAGCTTCTTTTGCAATTGTAATGGTGACTGTGTCTTTCATTGGAGCGTATGGATCAGCCTGTTCGGCGGGTGCTGCAGATGCAGCTGATGACTCCTGAGCAGTTGCTGCTGGTGTGCTTGTTGCCGTACTATTATCTGATTTGCTGCTGCAAGCGCTTAATAAAACAAGCGCACTTGCCATAAGGATTGCTAATGTTTTCTTCATTCTTCTTCCCCCAATAGTTGTTGTCTACGAGCTCTAATTTAGCTCTGTACTTATCATAATGCTTCTTCTGCAAAAGACGGGAACGAGGAATTTACTCCGAAAGGAGGAATAAATTGTGCAGAATGGAGCTATAACAGAATATTCTACCCATCCAGCAATAAAATTCGTATTGTTTTTTTGAAAAATAAAAACCGCATAGGAGCGGCTTAGATTTAGATGATTCAGTTAGTCTCGATTAGATTGCCGATATTCACTTGGGAGTTGGCCGATTTTTAATTTGAATACTTTACTAAAATATTTTTCATCGAGAAAACCGCATTTTTCTGCGATCGTATAGATCGGTTGATTTGTTGAGGTAAGCAGTGTTTTGGCATAACGAATATGGACTTCCTGCAGATAAGTAAAGAATGAGATATCCATAATATCCTTAAAGCTTTTACTAAAGTAGCTTTTGCTCATGTTCACTTCAATGCAAATCTCGTTTTGATTGAGCCGTCGCCCCACATGATGATTCATATAACTGACAGACTTGAGAATAGATTGAATAATATCCTCCGAATAACCGCTTTTTAGCAGCTTTTGTTTGATTGCATCTCTATTGGTTTGCAGCATCTCAATCCACTTATGAAACGATGTTTCAGCTAGATCTTGCTGTAGTTCTTGCGGCAGAGCAAAAGGCAGCTTTTCTCGCCATTCCTGATATGCTTTAAGCGCAACCACTGTTCTGTCCTTATCTGGCAATTGCTCAACTGCTGCTACCATGCTTTTAAAGTAAGTGTCATTCATGATCCACTGCAAGGAACTCCATAATTCGTTTATTTCCTTTAAATCGCTTCCGATTACTGAAGGCTGAGTCATCTTTTCAACTTCAACATGAGCTTGTCTTGCTGCTTGGTTATTTATGCGAATGACAATTCTAGTCAGTAATTGCTCCAGATTTTCCAGTTGGGTCTTCACGATATAATCAATAGCGCCTAGTCTTAAGGCTTCTTGAATATATTCAAAATCCTGATGACAGGTTAGAATCACAGTCATTAATTCAGGGTAACGTTCAGACACCTGCTCTAGCAACTCTAAACCACTCATTCCAGGCATTGTAATATCCGTAAATAATAACTTTACTGGATTGAGCGCGAGAAACTCCAAAGCCTTATCAGCGGAAGATGCTTCTCCTACAATAGCAATGCCAAACTTATCCCATGGTACCATATGCCGTAGACCCTTTCTTACAATGCTTTCATCATCCACAATCAAGGCATTAATGGTCATTTGGTGCCTCCTCAATCCGATTAGGAATTACAAGCGCAATGCGAGTGCCTTCATTCAGCTTACTGGTAATCTCCATTTTAGCCTGTTGGCCATAATAAGTGTCTAGCATTTTGCGAACATACCTTAAGCCAATCCCTAAACCAATTTTTTCTTTTTGGGTATCTTCAAGCAGCATTTGCTCCAACTTCTCAGCTGTTATTCCTTTGCCGTTATCCGAAACAGTTAAAGAGATACGTCCATTTTCCACTAATTCAACATGAACATCAATGCGTCCTTCATCATTCGTCATCCCGTGGTAGAGGGCATTCTCTACAAGCGGTTGAAGCACAAAACGCGGCAGCGGAATCCCTTCAGTTGCTGGATCCACATGAATTTGCACATTGAAGGTATAATCATAACGAATGCTCTGCAGGTTAATATAATCACAAACCGCCTCTATCTCCTCGGAGACTGTTACTATGATACTATTTTTACCTAAATTATAGTGCAGTACACGTGTAAAAATAGTCACTAAGTCGACAATATCGCTCTTCCCATGCATTCGAGCAAGCCACTGAATTGTGTTCAAGGTATTATGAATAAAATGAGGATTAATCTGCACAAGCAGCTTCTCCACTTCTAGTTGCCCACGCTGCTTTTCCTTATTCTCCACCTCAGCAATCAATTCAAAAATTCGATTCCGCATTAATTGAAAATTACCATACAGATGCTGGAATTCCAATAAATCAAATTGAATGGTGGATTGATCATTTAGGTTAAGACTAAACTGGTTAATAGCCTGATTCATCTGATGTAAGGGGCGACTGATCATCCGCCAGATCAACCATCCTAACAATAAGCTTACTAAAAGAGAGCCAAATGCAACAATCATGAATTGATTTCGCCACTTGACAATTTCTTGTCTATAGTCTGATTCTCTTACAGAAATCACTAATTGCCAACCCGCTGCACTTGTGGATACAAACGAACGTAGGTTAGGATCTGGCTGTTCAGCATTGCCAAAAACCATTTGCCGGTTATTAAAAAGCTCCTTGCCGTCAAAGCTATTTATTCTATGAATAAGCTTCAAACCCAGTATTTCACTGGTGAACAGACTCTTCAAATTAGCTCCAAGTTTGGTTTCCAGATAAACGTAAAAAGCATTGCCCTGATCATCCTCAAGCTTGCGAATCAGTGAAAACACTAAATTTGAATCCTGTTTATTCATGCTTGGATGAGGACCGTAATACGAAAGTAAATTTGCTGGATAGAGAACTGGGAGACTCTCCATTGAAAAATTTTCAACCGAATCTATATTTGTAAATTGTACAGGCTCGTTTAAGCTCGGAAAGTAATAAAAGACAGCACCTAAATTAGGATTAGAAGAATAGATATTTACTAACGATTTGTTCACATTCTTGAATAACAAGGCTTGCTGAAATCCATCATTTTCAGATAAGAAATCAACCACATCCCTACCCACACCGCCATCCACAACCAGCAATTGCGAGACACTGTTCATATCATTCAGTAGCTTTTCGATTTCCATCCGCTCGGTTTTAACAAAGCTCTGCATATCATCATTGATTTTCTTAACTTGGACGACATAAATGTAATAATATGAAATATAGCCAATCAAAATAATCGGTATCAACGTCGAAACAAGCAGTAAAATGCCTAATCTGTTCTTAAGTGTCTTGGGCCAAAATCGACCTTTGGGAAAATAACGAACAACCATACCACTTCACTCCTACTAATAGTAAAATAAAATTTATCTATTAATTAGACAATATTCGACATGTTATGTGCTGTCAAGAAATTGGTCAGATATACTTGCATAGCTGATGGTCAAACCAGGCGCTTGGAAGAACAGCGTAGTACGCAGCAATGTACCTATGAAGTACGTTTATCTGTTGCGGCATCTTGAAATAAATCATTTATTGTTGCTTCTAAAACGAGCCTGCCTATAAATACGTAGGTTTAAAAAGCTTTTAATATTTTTGTCAGTCATACCTCATCGTTTAAATGACAACTATTCCACATTGGTTGAAATGCTCATACTTTCAGCGAATAAAAAACCGTTCCTTTAGTCATAAAATGACTGAGGAACGGTTTTTTATTATACTATGATATTCGTTAAACATTTTATAAGCTAATACCATTTTGTATTCCAATAATTATGTCCCTAAACATCATAAACTAGGTAGACTTAGTTGTTAAAGAACTCTATTTTTCATTAAACATCTTTATTTTCCATTAAAGAACTCTATTTTCCCGGATCAATATATTAATCCAGGAAAATAGAGTTCTTTAATGGGAGTGTTGATTTACCGGTTTTTTTCAACTTCTCAGAAAGGTAATAATATTAATTAAGTTCTTTAATGATGCATAAAATATATTGCCAACCCAAATTTAGTGGAAAATAGAGTTCTTTAGCGGATCGCTATTTAAAGATAATATAGTTTAACTGGTGAACCCCTGTTTAAGAAAATCTCACCTGACTAAGAGCAATCTTATGACACCAATTTAAACTATTAGCATACTTATGGTTCTGCGATCGGCAATATTATGCTTCCAATCTACATTTCCAATATCAAAACCTTTTAAAAGGGAAGCAAACAGGACCAACAGGATTACCTGCTTGGACATGCTGCAAACCGGACATAGCAGCTACCTATCGCTGATGAAACTCTCCATTTGGTCCTCCTACGAACCGAAATCCTAAAGTTGTTCCTGCTATATGGACTCTGGCCTCGCGGTCACGGCTAGGTTTTTTTTTCGTTTCACCTCAAAATCACCTGACTCTGCTACCATCTGGCGGGACGAGGCTGCATGACTTGGGTGAATCGTAATGACTCGATGAAAGCTGTCCTTTTGTTTCACATATGTCATTCACTTATATTTGCGACCAATCAAATACTATAAACAACTCTTTGTAAGTACGTTCAGCCAATCCCTGATAGACGTTTTGCGCATCACGAGGGGAGACCTTTCGAATGAGACCTTCTAATGAAATTCTACCTTCTTGCAGCCACTTGGCAGCGATTTGAATATTCGAAAAAATGCTATGTGGTTGCCGTTCATTAGAGAAGGCCGGAAGCTCCCATTCCCATCCGCTTCTTAAGACAGCATATTTATGAAACACCTCCCAGGCAATGTCATGTGCGGAGTGTTCGGTACGCTTTTTCCACGGCACTCCAATCAT
This sequence comes from Paenibacillus psychroresistens, assembly GCF_009728935.1. GTDB lineage: Bacteria > Bacillota > Bacilli > Paenibacillales > NBRC-103111 > Paenibacillus_AC > Paenibacillus_AC psychroresistens. The sequence goes on from NZ_CP034235.1 coordinate 5,277,127, forward strand.
GACTACCTCACCCCGCATCTGAACAGAGCGCAATCCATCCAATATAGCTTGTTCATGTCCTGAACATTCCAGCACTAAAGCAAATGGAAGGAGTTTCGGATCCTGTGCGGAAATGGAAGAATACACATTGTTTATACCGGATAGCCTTAAAGCTTGAAGTCGCTCCTCGTCTGGGTCGCAAACCGTTACCTCATAACCGGATATTCTAAATATATGTGCAGCCAAGAATCCAACCGGGCCCGCCCCCATTACTAGCACACGATCACCTGGACGAGCATGGGTGGTTGTTAAAGTTGTCATGCTCACTCCCATTAACCGTGCAATAGCCCCTTTCCATTCATCCAAGCCCGCTGGTAATGGTAATGTCCAATCTGCTTTAAGCATTTGCCGCAAGCTGTGATTTCCCATTGAAAAAATGATATCTCCTACCTTAATATCCTTCACATGATCGCCTATCTGAATAACTTTGCTAACAGTCGCATAACCAGAAGGTTTCGGAAAAGGTGGTTCCCCAAAAAATCCCCAATTTAATTCGGTGCCCGGACTGATTAAGCTAAACAGGGTCTCTGAAGCGATTTCATCTACATCAGGCTCCCCGATTTGAGAGACTTCAAGCAATTCCGCTTTTGCAAATTCAGTCATGGTTATTGCATAATTCATTTGTAGACCCCCATTTCAATTCCAGCTTCTTTAGCTACACTTCGAATATAATCAGCAGCTATACTATATTCTGCTTCTGAATTTAAATGCTCCAGCATCAACGGCGTATCCCTATGCAGTCCGTTTAATTGCTGTAGAAATACCCGATAATCCAATGCACCTGACCCTGGAATAACTTCGTCTAAATGAAAGCTCGAGTGTGTAGTAAGCTTAACATCCTTGGCATGACAGCTTTTTACATAAGATCCTAATTTAGCGAAACACTCCGTCAATAATGCTGCATTCTGAAAATATGTTCTAGGAGATATAATTAAATTTACAGGATCAAGATGAACAGCAAAGCCTTTGCGGTCGATTGCTCTAATTAATCTTACATAGCTATCAGCAGAATCCGGGAATACCCATTGCATAGTTTCCAACGTATAAAAAGTTTGCTGAGGATTAACTGCATCTATGATGCTGCGAACGGTATCGACAATCAATGCAAATGTATCTTCAGTCAAATTATCTGCATAAGCTCCATTCGAAATCTCGCCTCGTGCCCCAGCTATATTAACGCAGCAACGAGCGCCCAGTTTTTCAGCATAATTAAGCCTTTCTTGGCAATAACTTATTGCCTTTAACCGTCTGGCATCATCGGTGTCAAGTGGATTGCACCAAGCCCCAACCTCAGCAATTAGCAAGTCGGCTTTTTCTGCTTCCTTTCTATAGCTTTGAATCAAGCTTTCATCCCCGCTATCGATATCTGGAGAGTATGCAGTTGTATAGCCGGCAGCTTTGTGTGCTCTCACCCACTCAAGGGGATCCTTTGTATCCACGAATATTAGTCCACCAAGCCTCATTCTTTTTCACACCTTTCTTAAATTATGTATAAGTGATCCTTACTAGTTAAAAATAAGCTTTAATCCGCTAAATTTAAATGTCCAATAATCGCAAGATTGTATCTGAAAATCCAACCCACCAGAATTTACAATTTATATAATTAATAAATCCTAGCAAAATTCTGTTATGATAAGGGCGAAGAGGAGTGTGAGATGATGTATTTGTGGGGGAATTTTCCGGAAAATATGATTAAATTGAGGTTTGCAGAAGTGGGAAGCGGTTTTGCGAATGACGGTTTCACTCACGAGAAAACAGTACCTTTTGTAATTGCAGCACAGGCCATTACTGGTGAATATGAGGTTGCCTCACCTATGGGTAAAATCACAGCATCTCAGAATGAGGTCTTTCTCTCCCCGTCTAATGTACCGTTAAAGATTACCCATAGAAGTGAGCCCCATAAACCAACCATGTCTTTTCAGTTTATCCATCTCGAGTTTATGCTTTTTGATACCATAGATATTTTTTCTGTTTTTACCCTGCCTTTAAAAGCAGACAAAGACACGGGTCAGCAGATAGGTGCAATAATTGCAGGATTAATTCATTTGAAGGATATCTCCACAAAAAAGCATGCAATAAACAATTTATTACAGCGTAATGAACTTACATCTCGGCTGTTAAATATCTTATTAACTATAAGCCGCCCACCTGATGATGAACTTATCAATTATCAAATTTACCAATCTGTTGTCCCGGTTTTCACATATATCAAAGATCATCTGGCAACTTCCATTACAATGGATGACTTAATTCCGCTTATGCCAATGTCCCGTTCAGCCTTCTTCCATTTTTTTAAAAAGCACTTCCGGAAAACACCAATGGATTACTTAAAATCTATCCGCCTGAACGAAGCCTACCGTTTATTGTGTTATTCGGATAGATCGGTTTCCAAGGTTGCTGAAGAAACGGGATTCAGCAATACTTACCATTTTAGCAGGGAATTCCGGAAATACTTTCATAAAACGCCCTCTCAAGCGCGTAAAGCACATCAGGAATTAATGGATATGAGGGATCTTACTTAATCCTTATCCTCTTATGGCTTCTTTGAGATTCTTCAGAAACCCCATTTGTTCAGGCGAAATCGATCCGTCCCTGTACACGCCGACATCGAGGGTTACAACACCTTGTTTATCCGTGCAGTTTTTAACATACTGTACCACTTCTTCGTCTGGCAGCTTGTTGTTGGTATAAGCCCAGAAGTCTCCAAGGAACGTTAAGCAATGCCACTGTATGCCATCCACCCATCTGTCTTCCGGAAATAACTCCATAACTGCTTGCTCTCCAGCTGTATAATCGTCTGCAATCGTCGCCTTTACGATAACCAAACCCGGATTGAAAGCGACAATACTGTCGGAGTTGCCGCTTTTGGCAGCTTTACTTAAAGTCATACAGTAAACATCATTATAGTAAAGATCACTGTAATAACCATCGAACCACCAGCCGACTATCTTCGAACCGTAACGATCCGACCACTCTTTAATCACTTCACTCCAGCGATCACGGAAAACGGGAGTGGGCAAATAATGATAACCGTTCGCCGCAAGCTCAGGGCTGCCAAGCGCAACGCTTGCTTCCTGATCGCCATATGGGGAGTGAGCAATCAAGTACAGCATCAATTTAATTCCTTTGGCCTCAAGCGCTTCATGCAAATCAAGTATAAGATCTCGTTCAGAGCATTTTTCACCAGCCGCATGACCGGTATAGGCATCATAAATCGAGTTGGGAGCACAGAAATAACCGGAGCATTGTCCCAGCGTAAACATCACATAGGCCGCGCCAGCTTGCGAAGCTTGTTCGGCAAATAAATTGACATTAAAAGCATTAACACAAGTATTCCAGTCCGTTACTTGATCTTGATGGAGGCCGCGGTCAAATTCTTTCGGATTAAATGGGGTTAGGTTCTGCAATTCCGACATATAGTGGACGAATAAACCGTATTGAGCTTCTTTAAACCAATCTGTGTTCATCTTGTTTCCTCCCGCAAGCTCTGGATTGCCTCTTCTAAATGAAATTCATGTCCGCCATCAAATTCAATATACTGCAGCTGTTTACTCAAACCCAGTCTATCAAAATACGTTCTTGCTTTTGAAATGACTTTTCTCGCACCTTCAACTGGAAACAAATCATCATGAATGCCAAATTCAATTATACATTTACGCGGGCAAATCAATCCCACTATCTCTGCATCAGAGAACCGATTGATCGCTCCTTTCCAAGTCCAATCAAATAGATGATCATTCAATTTTTCATTAATAACTAAACGATCATTCAGATAGCCCGAACTGATGCATAACTGGATTCGCTCATCCAACGCAGCAAGAAACAGTGCATAGAAACCTCCGTAAGAAAGACCGGCCACCCCCATGTTAGTGGAGTCGACTTCTGTTCGGGATTCCAAGACATCCAACGCCCGCCTTAGCTTGAACAGTTCAACTGCAACCAGGCTGCTGCCTACCCATTTGGCTCGCTCGTCCATAATTAATCGCATATTAGCTGGAATTATAGTCTCATCATTGTCAACATGGCTGCGAAATATTAAAAATGGGGCAAATACAATATAGCCTTCCTCAACGAATCTTCTTCCAGCGTCCGTATAGTTAAAGGTGCCTTCAAAATTGCAAACCATCTCTGGACACCCGCCATATCCATGCAGGCAAACCATAAGAGGGGCCTTCTCATTCGTTTTTTTAGGAACCATATATATGCCATAACATTCCAACCCATCTGCAGCATGGATAAATAACCGATAAATTCGACAAAGCTCGTCCTCCCCCACATAAATTTCCCGACTGCTCGGTTGCCTATCATCTGCAGATGGAGGATATCCGATGAGGTCATTTAAATCTTCTCGATAGGCTCCCAAGGATGCCGCATAGTTTTGAGCACTACTGAAATCCGGTTGAAAGTAATTCTCTCGCTTTTCTTCAGCCTGCAAAAGTTTTTTATTCAAATACGTATCCAGCTGCAGGTATTGATCCTCCCGAATCCATTTGGAGTTCTGGAAAGGCTCTATAAATTTTTTCAATGTGAATCATTCCCTTCTCACAAGTAAGGACAGGTGAATGATTCATATTCAACCTGTCCTTCAGTTATCATTATTAACTCAACGAGGCCATCTTTCCTTATAACTCGGAAAATCAGGAAATTTCTGATGAGGTTCCGTTTGATACCAGTAAGCTGTCGAAGCGATATCGTCTTCCAGCGGTCGATATTTGCCATCTTGCCCCCACCCCAATGACTGAATAGTCACTCGCAGCTCCTCTTCAAAACAAATCGGGTCCATAATATGCCAACGATACAGACTCCATTGAGGCGGTGAAAATTTCTGCGGATCATCCAGACCCTTTAATCGCAAAGTATTGCCTGCATAAAGCGTACTGTAGGTTTCTGGAAATCCCCAGCTTCCGCAAAAATAATCCTCCACTCCAGTACCGCAAATCGTCGGAAACTGTTTATCGCCATCCATGAAGAACTTGATTTCACCTTCGCCAAACCATCCTGCGGAAAGCTGCGTCCAAGCCAAAAATGTGCCTACATATTTGCCCTTTCCTTGCACACCATCCAGAATTGTAAACTCTGGATGTGATTTCTCCGTCACCCCGCGTCGCCATTGAGCGTGAGAATAAGCGGCATCCTCGGGTACCTCTGTTTCGGCATAAGTAATTTGAAAAGCCAGTAGTTCCAGATCTGTATTTAATTCGTTGGTAAAGGTTATCCTGGCATGTTTGCGAAAAGGCATCTGCCAGTAGCAATTCAGCGCTGTCAGGGGATTAACGATAACGACCGCTGAATTCATCGGAGCGAATTCATCATGTCCGACAGCAAAAAAATCCGACATGGGAACCTCAACAGATGGCGTTTCTTCATTGTCCCAGTAAAATCGGAGAACACAGCTTCTGCCAGCCTTCTTGAAGCTCATATCGGAGGTCATCCAAATATGTTGAATAACTCCAGGACCGTCAATATCCATAATCGTCAGTGTTTCGCCTGCTTTCGGTTTTAAAAAAGGCCTCGCCTTCCAACCTTGCCCCAATTCAAGCGCAGCAGAGGAGTTTGGATATTCTGTATCCTCCGTCGGCAAAGCCATGCCGCCTTTCCCCTTTTCACCAGTAGGATTCTCAGCCGAAATCGATCGAGTCCGCGATTTATCTAACAAAAATAACTTATCAAGGCCTATACTCATTTCACTACCTACGAACATGTTAAGTAAATAGCTCCACTACAAGACTATCAATCTTTGTTCTTTTTGCTCTCATACTTTTCTTTCCATTGTTGCTTTACTTCTATCATCTGTTCGGTTAATTCTATGGTTCTGTTTCCTACCTTGCTATGTTCCGGCATTGCAAAAGTCTGCACAAGTGGTAATCTTTGCTCCACAGGAATGATGTCAAATTTAACATGTGGTTCTATCTGATACCAATAAGCAACAGATGAGAAATCATTGGAAAGGTGATTGGCATGCCCATGTTCCATAGACAATCTAATGCTTTTCTTGAAATGTACGGGGTTGGTAGCATAAAAAACATAAGAGGTTTGATACCCTTTCGTATTATGCTCATATATGGATGAACCGTTATACAGATATGCATTATCTTGCATTCCCCAAGCATGGTTAAAGGCATCTTCGCTGCCCGTACCATGAATACTCGGAGGCCAGGATTCACCATCAATGAATATCATATCATCACCTTCACCCCACCAGGTTCTTTGATGATGATTGAGTTCAGAAGTTTGAAGATTGGTAACCGAAAGGTTGTACCCTATGAGATGTCCTCTTCCCTCAGCTTCAAGGATCTTATAATTGTTCTCCTCTGATAGGTTAGGAACTTCAATATCCCAGTTATCAATAGAAAGTTCATGTCCCCAACCGGGGGTCGGATTCTCTCTTCTAAAGTTTGCATGAAAGTAGGCAACTTTGTCGTCATGTGATTTATCATAAACTTCATAATCCACGTAATACCAGATGCAAATATTGAAATCATTCTCATTTAGAATCTCGATTCTTGCAGACTTGTTAAAAGGCATTGGAAAATAAGAATTCAATGAAACAGTATTGCCAAAAGTATTCTTTACTCCGGCAGAGGAAGTTGTTATAAAAACGCTCTGGAATGAGTTTCTGATGGCATGTCCGAGGCAGAAAAAATCACCAATAGGTGTTAGTACACTAGGTGATTCTTCATCATCCCAGTACATCTTCAAGACGCCTTTTCTTAGCAGATAGGGTTCCGGCACCTCCGCAGGCCCTGCAGCCATCCATATATGCGTAATTTTTCCAAATTCCTTGATTTCTGCAAGAACCCCTGATTCACCTGGCTTGATTACAATCCAGTCTCTATTAAAGCCTGTCTTGTCCCAACTAGAAATTCGTTTTGTTGTTGCATCGCTGACTCGAGTAATATCAATCTGAAAATTAGACATTGTATATTCTCCTCCAAATTTCAATTGATCAAACTGTTTTGAGATAGATTAAACACCACTAATAATTAAAGCTCCATGAATTTCAAGACGAGGAATCGACAGACTGATTTGACAGTCCTTAAATTCAAAAGCCAGTTGTTCTCCAGAGGGTTCATATTGAATACATTGGGGAGCGTGTTTAGCCTGAATCTTGACATGAAGCGGTCCTATTGCTGTAATTTCATCGAAAGTGTAAATATGCTTATCGGCGTGCGGTCCACTAGTATTAACCAAATGTACGATTAAGTGCTCGTGATTTGTAGCCAATGTAACATCCACATATGGACTGCCCGTTACTTGAACAAGAGGATTCGGGAAAAGCTCCTGGACGATTCCCTGCATGAAGTGGCGCATAGTGGCAAGATTTGCACTTAAATACTTCTCACCAAGATCACAATAAACGGCACCAATTCTGCCTTTTCCATAAATTGAAATAGAAGCAGCTGGTTGGACAGGGCTGGTGTTATCATTAGAAGCATATAAGGAAGCAAACTCAATTGCACGTTCAGATAATTTCACCTTCTGAAAATGCGTATTCAGTACACCAAACATAGAATCAAAGGCCAAATAGTGCTTAGCTTTGCATGGCGCATCTAAAAGTTCAATGCCTATTTCGTTGGCAAAGAGCGCCACCGTTTTTGTACCCATAATAAGCAGATTGCAGCCATTCTCGGCATACTTTAATAATTCCTGATGAATGTGAGGATCAATGTAAGCCCATTCTGGAATAATAATCAATGGATATTCATCCATCCGTCCAGTCAGTTGATGTTCCATGACAATATCTACTACCTGCTGTGTTTCTAGTAAGCATTGCAGAATGCCTTTCATGCCATCAAGTGATTGACCAGGATGAAATAAACTTTCCGCTGTCCGATACATTCCCTGGCCGGAGTAAAATAAAGCAATCTGCGGAACAGGCTTGCTGCGGTGACACCAATGCTGACGTTCTCGACAAAATGCAGCCACTTGCTCCATTATTTCGATTTCCCATGCGTTAATAGAGCCGTCTGGTTTTTGAATATAATAGCTTTGAAACCCACCGCCAAGCGCCAGAACTATGGCCGCCTCCTGTTGCAATTGCACTGCAGGCTTCGTTGTAAAATCACGGTTATTAAAATCACCTGAGAATCCCCATGCCATCAAATCCCATGGTTTGCCTTGATGAACTAAGCACCTTGCCTCTATCCTTGCTGAATTGATACTGCTCTGCAAGGTGAAATCACCTGAGAGAAAATCTACATCCACACTTACAGGCTCGGGCATGAACGAGCTAAAAGCCCAATTGCTGGCTACTTCAAAACCCGCTTGATGAAGATGGATAGCATCTACATAACGACGTAAATAGCGTAGAAACAACTCTCTACTGAACGCTGAAAACTCAGCATAATGAGCATCCGATTGTTGCCGTGGTACTGTAGTTATTCCTGTTTCCTCGTGAAATAATTGAAGCACCTGTGGTGAATAATCGCGTTGAGTAGCCCAGCATTCCCCATCGACCCATACCCCATCAACATGATAAACATCACATAATTCCTTTAACTGCGGAAGTAGCAGTTCATCTACGTAAGGACCTAATGTTGATGTAATATCCGGGCTTAGCTTGCCATGCTCATCCATTCGCGCCCATTCCGGATGATGCTTAAGTGCCTCCGAATCCCATACACCTGAGTAATGCATGTACAAGGCAACCCCATTCTCACGCGTTGCTTCTCGCCAAATTAATAGTGGATCTCCAGCAATTTGCGGGGCGGCATTCCCAACTTTAGTTGGATAACTGCTTACGCCTGGATGTCCCTTGCAGTCACATTGTACATAATCCGGTTTAACGCGATTAATGACGTCTAGAACCATTTCTTTTGTGGTAGAAGCACCAATAGAAATGCTTTCTACCGTAGCGTGAAAATCAAAATGGATGCCAAAAAAACTTTCTGATCTTTTCATCAATTTCGGGTTCCTTTCGGGAATAAAACATATATTGTATTACTTGGAATAGGGCATCTATGTTCAATGTAAAGGTGAAACAAAACTCTCATGAATGACTTCTATTTTCTTAATAGATTCATGCCCAAATGCTTGGAACCTAATAATAGGAAGGGTTCCTATGAGTTCATCTTTTTCATAATTGGATTCCTTCAACCAAGCACCGCCTTGCTTATACATACAATATACGGTAACTATTTGCGACTCACCGGGAAACAGAGATTCGAATGCGCCTTCCGCTTCCATCCAGAATAAATCAGACTCTTCGATTGGACAGATATGTAAGGCTACTTCCGTCCCTATATTCGCAATTGTATATTGTTTGCTGAGTATAATTGATTCACTTTCGTTATGCGATGTCTTCCAATCTGTTTCCTTTTCGTCGATAAGCAGTTGACCTCCCTTAAAACCGAGTGAAGCATGATAAGGTTGGATAAGACTGGTGGAGAAAGTATAAAGATTCTTGCCTGTGCTCCGTCCATCGACTGACCATTGCAGGCGAAGAAAGAATAATTCTGGCGTACCCTCACTAATCAGATAGCTGAATTGACCCAAAACTAACGCCGTCTGCAGTGTAGGAGTTCCTTCAAACGACTGCTCGTATAGTTCTGTACCTTTCTCATCCAACACGGAAGCCAAGACCGTTACTTTTCCACATATTTGGTCTGCATGCAGAATAACAGATGCCTCCATCGCTTCCCCGACCTTAAACTGTAACCTCCGATAATCTATTGATACATGTATTGGCGCAAAAGCCTTCCGCGTCCAATAGTAGGCCATTTTACTATCCCCATAATACTCCACCAAGCTTGTGCATGACACATTTGGCCAAGGTTCATTCAACTGCCAAATAACGCTGCCGCTGTTATTGAATTTCCTGCGGCGGTTCGTCTCCAGAATAAAGCGCAGCCCTTCAGCCTGAATCCATTGGCTGCGTTGGACATACTGATTTAAGTCGGTAACTGGGCCGAAAAACTCACCATCCCGATCAAATGTATCCCACCACTCCCCGTGATGTCGCCACACCAGTTCGTCCCTTACTGAGGAAGGCTTCAAGTGGGCCGGAGAAAGAAATTTCTGCAGGCTTTTTAGAGAGCTGGCACCGTCAACTCCAAATTCGCTATGAAACAAATGATCTGCTTCCCCATATAGCTCATAATGATTGCTCATTCCGTTATACTTCCAATCACCGTGCACGTCATGGGAAACGCCTTTTTCTTTCGTAATATACTGAACCGGACCTGAAGCGGACGTCGGAAGAAAAAGCCGACTAGGATCGAGGCGATTGACTATTTTTTTTAGCATGGCCAAGTTTTCGTCTTCATAAGTTGAGGGCTTGTTCGGCTCGCTCATTAGCTCGTTACCCCCGCTCCAAACGGTCAAGGAAACGTGATTTCGCTTGAGCTTAATCGCGTGATTAGCTGATTTTTGAAGAAGATCAAGAAAGCCTATGTGCTTGGAAGGAATATTTTCAAGACCCGAGCTGGATTGGATAAATTCCTGCCAGACCATAATTCCATTCCGATCGCATAAATCATAAAACCATTCTTTCTCAATGATTCCCCCGCCCCAAACACGGACAAGATTGATATGCGCCCGCTTCATGAGTCGAATAATCCATGCATAGTGTTCCTTCGTAACATTCCCATATAATAAATCGAGTGGAGTCATATTGACACCCTTAATATATATATTAATTCCATTTATTTCCACTGTATAGGGTAGAGAATCCTTTGGACTGCCTATATTCTGCTTATAGCGAAGTTTGCGAATCCCTGTTTCCATCTGTCTTTCTTCAATGACGATATCCTGCAGTTTCAGCTTAATCAGTACCTTGTAAAGCGCTTGTTCCCCGAAACCATTGGGATACCACAATTGTGGTTTATCGACTTTAAGATTCATTAATAATTTCCATTCAGAATCTATTTTACTAGTAACAGAAGAAATTAGAGTCCCCTGCGGAGTCCAGCATTGCAATTCTAGCGAATATTCATTAAAAAGAGTGTCGTCGGCTGTATCAAACTCAACTGATAACTGGATATCCCCTTGACCGCCATCCGTTACATCTGTAGTCAAATAGAGATCTCCGATGGCTACCTTATCCGTAATCTTTAACAGGATATCATCCCAAATACCTAAGTTGACAAGCCGTGTTGAGAAATCCCATTTGTAGTTGAATCGGCTCTTCTGTGTGGTTGTCATCGATGTTTTACCAATTTGCGAGACTTCATCTGGGGCATGTTCAAACAGAACTTCCAATGTAATCGATTCACCTTGGCTAACTTTATCCGTGATATCAAAAACAGCAGGATGATACATCCCCTCATGTTTACCCAATTCAACGTTATTAATATATATCGTCGCCCGGTAATCCAATCCTTTAAAAACAAGTTCCAGCTTATGTTTGCTGAACTCTGGTATGGTTAACTGAGCTCTGTAAAGCCACCAGCGGTTTTCCACCCATTCACAAAGCAAGCTGTTCATATCTTGATGAGGGTGAGGAATCAATCCTGCCCGATATAGATCATAATGTACACCTCCAGGAACCGTTGCTGGAATCCAGTGTGTCACACCATTTAACTCCAATCCTGTTTCTACACTCTTCTGCAGATAGGGAACCCACGGGTAATAGCCTTTTAATTCCCAATTCAACTCATTCAGTAAGATTTCCAAGTTCGTATCCTCCCTATCATGCTCTATCTATCCTTTAATTGCTCCACTCGTTACTCCTGAAACGATAAATCTCTGTAGAAATACATAAGCCACAATAAGCGGTAAAGATACCATAATGACAGCAGCCGCCAGAATAGTCCAATTGGTCGAATATTGCCCGAAAAATATGTACAAACCAGCTGTTAATGGACGCATACTTTTATCTGTCAAAAAGATCAGCGGACCAATAAAGTCGTTCCAAACCCCCATGCCGACAAGCATGAGTACAGTGGAAGCAGCAGGCAGAATCAAAGGAAACATAATCGTCATAATAAAGCGTAGATATCCACAGCCATCTATCGCTGCGGCTTCATCTAATTCCTTCGGAACGCCTTTGATAAAACCAACCAGAATAAATGTAGCAATGGACAAACTGCCTCCAATCTTGAGGAAGATGAATCCATAATAGGTGTTGATAAAACCAAGCGATTTCATCACGAACAGCAACGGCACAAGTCCAACTGGCAGAAAAAGTGCTGATAGAAATAGTAAGTAAATGGCATTTGCACCCACAAAATGTTTCCTAGCAATCGGGTAAGCCGCCAATGTCGCTATCAAACATGTTCCACCTGCAGACAGGACGGTTAGCAGAATACTATTCTTGAAATATACTCCCATATCCGCCATAACCCATGCGTCATGAAAGTTCCGCCAATGTATCGATTTTACAATTGTGACAGGAAAGTTCAGAAACTCTTCCTTATTCTTTAACGAAACATTAATGATCAGCAGCATCGGTGCGATCAGCACGACCATTACAAGAGACAATACAAGATTAGCCAAGCCTCTACTTATTCGGGAGGATTGAATCACAGTTCCTCCTCCTTTCTCCGCAGGAAGTACTGCGAAATCATAATGACAATAAATACAATCAGAAATTGAATGATCGATAAGGCAGACACATACCCTTGTTTGCCTCCACCACCTAACAGATTCTTAATAATAAACATACCCATAGTCATTGTAGATCCATCTGGTCCTCCACTGGTTAATACATAGATTAAATCATAGGAACCCAGGGTGCCGATAAGGCTGATCAAGACGTTGATGGTGATCGAAGAACGCAGAAGCGGTAGTGTAATTCGCAAGAATGTCTGAACGGTATTGGCCCCATCAATTCGAGAAGCCTCATACAGATCGCTCGGAATTGACTGCAGTCCGGCTAAATAGATTAACATTGCATAACCAACATTCGCCCAAATAGTAATAAAAATGACAAGACCAAGTGCTAGCATGGGGTCACCCAACAGTGCGGAATCCAAATTAAATCGATGAAGCAAACTATTGACCGGACCTGAATAAGGATCTAGAACCAAGGTCCATATCAATCCAATGACGACAACCCCAAGTACATTGGGCAGGAATATGACAGATCGATAAAATGTGCTGAAACGTAATTTTATATTCACAAGCACAGCCAGCAGGACTGCGAGAATATTCTGGATAATGGTTACGCTTAAGGCAAAAATAATAGTCACCTTAATGGAATTACCTATTTTTTCCATGTCAATGTTAAATGCTCTTTTATAATTATAAAGCCCAAGCCATTTCATAGGTAGATTCGGGTTCCCAGTGAAATCCGTAAAGGATAATAATACATTTCCGATCGATGGGATTAATACAAACAAACTGTACAATACAAGTGCCGGGACTACCATGAGGATAGCAAAAAATTTGGTGTATCCGCCTTTAAAAGCCATGCTTGCAACTCCTTTCTAATAAAAAAGAGCCTCCCTCTCGCGAGAGTAAGAGGCTCTGCATAAATTTATCAAGAATTATTTATTTCCAATCTGGTTTAGAATCAAGGAATTTCTTCTGCATGTCCGCAACCGCTTCTGCAGGTGTTGTCTTTTTGAAAAGAAGCTTCATTGCATCCTCAACGAAATTGTAGTTAGCGCCAGTGGGTTGAATTGAATCCCACATTGGAAGCTGTTTGCCAAGCAATTGAGCAATTTCATTAGATAACGGATCCGCTAATGTTGTATCTGACTTTACAGGCCACATTTTCGCAGCGTTGATATATTGTTGGTAAATATCCTTTTCGGATAAAAACGCTAAATATTTCAAAGCAGCATCTTGATTTGGACTTTTCTTGTAGATTAGAAATCCACTGCCTATTTTAGTTGGAGCAATTGCGTTTGCTTCAGCAGTGTTACCACCTGGTGTAAGGAATGCACCTACTTCAAAAGCTGGCTTTGCATCAACAATTTGTGAAGTACTCCATGAACCGTCAACCATCATAGCCGCTTTTCCTTGAGCAAACAGTGCAGGCGCTTGTCCGTAATCCAAACCGGCTGCATTCTTTTGAAAGTAATTCGTCATCTTTTCATACTTCGTAAACACATCCAACATTGCAGGATCTGTAAATTTCGTCTTTCCATCCTTTAACTGTGCAAAGAAATCTGGGTTACTGCTGCGGTTAGCTCCCATTTCGATACCCATAACCTGCATAACTACAGGCCATTGATCCTTGCCACCGAACATGATTGGATCAATACCAGCTGCTTTGATTTTATCACATGCCGCAATGAATTCATCCCAAGTTTTCGGTATTGCCAAACCAAGATCTGCGAAAATTTTCTTGTTGTAGAAAGTTACAACAGATACGGAATTGGAAGGAAGCAAATATTGTGTGCCATCATTAGATTGCCCACCTTTCAACGCCCCTTCGATGTAACCATCCAAGAATGGCTGGCCTTTAAGGTCAAGCCATAGGCTTGCTGCATTCGGATCTTTCGCATCTGGAGTTTGACCACCAACAACATCAACGTCGTTTGTTGCGATTCTGGAAGTCTTGAGATTTCCCCAATCTTTCGTAGGCGCTGCATCATATTTCACATGAATATATGGATATTTTTCTTCAAACTTCTTGTTCACTTCATCATAGTAAGCTTGGTCTTCAACCCTGAAATTAATAACGCGCAGATCTACATCTTTTTGCGGTTCAGCTGTTGCTGTTGAATCTGCAGTAGGCTGGGCACTCGCAGTCGAATCTGCACCTTTCACGCCACTCTTACCACATGCTGATAAAACCAATACTGCGACCATTAGTAAAACCAATCCCATTGCCCAAGATCTTTTTTTCACTTTAAACCCCTCCATAATTCAACTTGTGTAATTAAAACGATGTAATTTAGTGTATTATAGCGCTTACATCGTTTATTAAATTCAATATATAATAATCCACTGTCATATGTCAACATAAGACTAAAATTCGTTTCTGAATTTTATATAAACTTGTTTTCATCGGAATTTCAATGTTCATCGGGAATAACTCTTACCGATTGACGCTCAACAATTTCTGTAGTGATCATAATGTGTTCTGACCTCGTCATGGATTCATTCATTCTTCGGAACATGAGCAACACAGCTCTCGATCCCATTGTGTCCTTGCCACCATCTACTGAAGTCAATGCGGGTGTTGTCCATTCGCATTTCTGCAAGTTATCAAATCCAATGAGGGAAATATCTTCAGGACAGCGTAGTCCTAGTCTCGTCAGCAACTGCATAACCTCGAATGCGACAGGATCATTGGCACAAACGAGCGCAGATGGTTTGTCAGGTCCAGATAATGCGGATTGCAGCTGAAGCAGATTGAAAGGAATAGATCGACTTCCTCGTGATTGAGTATACGCATACTCTTTTATTTTTTTATGTTTCTCAAAGTTAAAATCGCTTATACATTTCGCAAATCCTCGGTAGCGTTCCGCAAAACTCGCAGCGTAATCAATGTCCCCGACAAACCCAATCGCAGTGTGATTACGGTCAAGTAAATAACGAGTCGCTTCATAGGATCCCAGGTAATTCTCCACCAAAACATGATCAAATTTGAGTTGAGTACTGGAGGAATCGACCATTACAACGGGAAGTCCCATTTGCTGCACCACCTGGATGTAAGACTGAGGAACAAAACCAAGCACAATAGCCCCGTCTACTTTCCTATCTTGAATACAACTAGGCATACCATCGCTTGGAGTTAGTGAAGTATCTATTGCTGACAATATCATACTGAAGGATTTCTCACTCAACCCCTTTTCAATGCCACGGATGACCTTTCCCCAATATTCAAAATCTTCCATATCTTCCTTGGGAATCAATATAGCAATATTACCGGTCCGCGAGGAGGAAACAGACATGATGGATGAGTTAATTCGGTACCCCAAGCGAATGGCAGTCAACCTTATTCTTTCTTTTGTTTCTTCATTGACACCCGCTTGATTGGACAAGGCTTTGGATACTAGCGACTTCGACAATTTCATTTCATTAGCGATAGCCTGCATGGTTATTTTATTCATATTATTGGCTCCTTATCGTATCTTAATATAATTCTACCGAATTTATAATGAAATTTCAACAAGTTTCATTGAATATTCCATAAACTTATTAACTCCAAATCAATTAAGTGCCTTATCCTTATTTCTTTCATTGTTTTTATTACTCAAAACAAATAATGAAACATCTAAAAATATTTATCATAATTCTCCATTAAATATCAACAATAAATATATTTATTTAAACATGTTTCTACTTATTGTATTGACAGATATATTAGCACAAACTATAATAATTTCATAAATAGAGCGCTTTCATTTTTATGCGCACTATTTTATCTTTTTCAAATAATGACAATTTGATTATTAGTGGGGGTGTATGAATGATTTAAAGATGATTTATTTACTAATTCACTTTTTACTAAGCTCGATCATTCTCAAAAATTGCTTTAAAGAAGGAGTGTTTATTTTGAAACTTAACAAATATATGAACAAAACTCTCGTGATTTCCATTGCTTTCACAATGCTCTTGATTTCTGCATTATTTATCGGTCCATCTCATAGTGCTCATGCTACAGCAGTCACCGCTGATACAGTTGGTGTTACACATGTAAAAGGGCTCTATAATTTCGCTTCAAATAAAGATTTTCTAAATGAAGGTGCAGATGAACTGCTTTCGATGGGTACCAAAGTGATAAAGCTTTTTTTCACTCCCACTTATGCTACAGATTATCCTTTTAATTCATCCTGGGGTACCTATACCAATATGAAAGCATTAGCCCAATCGACTTATTTCTCAACTGTGTTTAACAAATCATTCAACACTTTTATCTTGGAAGCCTATGAATTCACATCGAATGATTTCACTGATGGAATGACAGCCACAGAGGTTGCTAACGTAAAGGACGAATTCTATCAACTAACAAAATACCTAATGCAAACATACCAAGGGACAGGAAAAACATTTATCTTGCAACAATGGGAAGGAGATAATGCAATTTGTTATCCTGCTGGCACTTGCAATCCAGGATCCACTGCAATTCAAGGTATGATCGATTGGTTAAACGCTCGGCAAGACGGTATTACACAAGCTAGAACAGAATTGTCTACTACTACAGGTGTTCATGTATATGGGGCAGCGGAGGTAAACAAAGTAACAGATGCTCGACTCTATCCTTCTGATATGACCAAAGGAAATGCGACCAATCGAGTAATTCCTTCCACCCATATGGATTTATATTCATATTCCATGTATGATGCAGGTTTTCCGGCAAATACATCAACAATCATTTCAAATTTGGATTATTTAAAATTAAAAGCTCCTGATAGCAGCGCCTTTGGAGCTAACAATTTATATTTGGGTGAGTTCGGATTACCAGAAAATGATTATCTAACTGTTTTTCACAAACAAAACGCACAATCCATTATTGAAACTTCACTTAATTGGGGAGTCAATTTTGCCGTCTTTTGGCAATTGTATGACAATGAACCCAAAACCACCTTTACGGGACGACCTACTAATTCTGATACACGTGGATTCTGGCTAGTACGACCTAATACTACAAAAACAGAAATATATGACTATTTGAAAGGCATATTTACTGGTAAGTCTATTATTACAGATGACTTAAATGATTGGGCGAAATCGTATTCTCATTCGGCTAATTGGGTTATGGATACAGTTTCAGCTAGTAGTTATTTCGAATACGACGCATCCCGGGCAAAAAGAACTTCAAACACAACAGAAAATATAATATATAACAAGTTAAATATTTCGGATTTTCTTGCACGCATATATTATACCGGAACGGTATCAGGAAAAGTGAAATTCTATGCTTCACCCGATAACTCCACTTGGACACTACTTTCAACTACAAATGATACACCTGTTTCGACGAGCAGCGGTTGGTACCGCACCTATTTTAAACCTTCTGGCTCAATTCCAGCTGGAACAAATTTCTTTAAGGTGGAATTATCAAATGATGCGAATATATTCACACCTCAGCTATCGGAAATTTCATTATCATACACACCGAATAACTTTACAGATGACTTGAATAACTGGTCAAACGCTTACTCACATACTGCAAACTGGGCTTTCGATACTTCTTCAGCCTTATATTTCGAGACCGATTCTTCAAGAACTGTAAGGACAACAGATACAGCAGAAAATGTAATCTACAATAAAACAAATATGACAGACTTTTCGATAAGAGTATACTACTATACTTCAATATCGGGAAAATTGAATATATACACCTCACCTAATGGTACAACATGGACGGCAATATCTACTTCCAAGGACATAGCGGTTCCTACAAGCTCTGGATGGTACCGCACATTACTTAGACCGTCTGGAGGAATACCATCAGGCACCAATTACTTGAAGGTAGAAATTTTAAATGACGCCAACATCTGGACTCCCGAATTATCGCAAGTGAAAATAACTTATTAGTTAAGTCAGGTTAAATGAAAGCAATCAAGTAGTGATCAAGCCCTAGTTATGTCAGGGAGTTATTGCAACTATAAAGCGGCTGAACACCCTTATGCTGGACGCTACACCTCTTAACGAAATGATCTCATAGAATTGCTAGATATTGCTCTTGTTTGCTCCATTTTTCACGGTTTACACCTTAATATGTTTAGGCTGTACGAGATTTTTCTTCAATGCTTCGATATATTCATAGGGTGATAGGTCATAAATACTCCCATGGATCCGTTGTTGATTGTAATCTTTTATGAATTGAGAAACGATCTCATAGACCTGTGGATACGTTTCAAATTCATGGCGTTGGTAGCATTCCGCTTCCAAAATAGAATGAAATGATTCAATGTGAGCATTTTTATTTGGCGTTCTAGGCGGAATCCGCTCATGAATCATTTGAAAGTTCTCGCATGCATCTTCAAACAGGTGGCTGATGAATTGTGGACCATTATCGGAGCGTATAAAAGGTTTCTCTTCCTGTGGTTTCCCGAATAATTGACGCTTCATAAGGGCCTCCTGAGTGATCTGAACCAGATGTTTAGCCTCACAGGTTAAGCCAAGATGATACGAAATAATGGCACGATCAAACACGTCTATAATGCTCATTATGAAGAAGAAACGGTACTCGCCAGCAATCCATCCGTACTTAATATCGGTCTCCCACAATTGATTGGAGCCGGTGATTAAACGGTTGTTAGCAAGTCTTCTTGGATGCTTATTCTTTAACTTACGCTGTGGACGTAGGACGTTCATAGACTTACATAGCCTATAGACTTTCTTCTTGTTAATCACAAGTTTGTGGCGTCTTCTAAGAAGCACAGTGAGCTTGCGGTAGCCGTAGGCTGCTCCCTCACCCGCTATGAATTCCATCAGCCATTCTGTGATCTCTTCATCACTTACGGGCTTGCCATCTGCTGTATAAGATAAACCAGGTGCGGGGCGACCGACCCTGTGGATAGGTTTTAATTCCGCTTTATTCACATGTGCATAATACGTCGAGCGTTCGACTTCCACCACACGGAGCACTAAGGTAATACAATGCCCTTGGACAATATATTTGTGGGCAATCTCTATTTTATCCGCAAGTTTGGGTTCGTTTTTTTTAGTAGGTCTTTGAGAATTTCTCTTTCCAGAGCTTGTTCCGCTAGTAGCTTCTTCAGCTTTTCATTCTCATGCTCTAACTGTTTATAATCATCAGGGGTAGGTATAAACTGGGCTTGTCTTTTGCTAGCACCATCTAACTTATCCACATCCTTACGATTTAATTCTTTTGCCCATCGCATGACCATCTTGGGATCCAGTTCGTGCTGTCTGGCTACTGCTGTAAAGTTCCCAATCTCTTTCCCTTTTCGAATGATATCCATCTTAAAATTAAGATCATACTGTACTCGCTTCATAACGTTCCCCTCCGTCTAATATAATTATATTTGATTAAGGGGTGTACTGTCCAAGTCTCCTAGGGGGCTAAATAGAAAGCTCTCCTTAATTTTTCTCGAAGTTATATCAAGGAATGAAGTAAAATCTTATAATCCCTTTAATAAAGAATAAAATAAACCTCTAAGATCTATTAAATTGATCTGCGAGGTTTATTTTAATTTTATTTGAATTGATCTTACTAAGTCAGTTTTCCATTACACAATCTCTTATTCCCATCCTCTATATTAATTTAATAATTTCCTCTTTTTCATTACGATTATATAAGTCTAATAAACGATAGTATTAAAGTAAGTTAGTTTCCTTTGGTGAAATATTTAAGTAGTAAAAAATCAATTCTTCAACGTCACTGAAAATTTATTTTTGAATCTTGAAACATAGAGAACTGATCTTGTACAATTTTTCCAAATCAAAAAATAAATAAAACAAACCGCTGAGATCATTATCATCAAAGGGGTTTGTTCGTGTTAATATCATGTCAACCAAATTATAGTATTTCATCGATTAAACAAACAATTACCTCAAAACTACATGAAAGAACTCTATTTTCCATTAAAGAACTTTATTTTCCGTTAAACAACTCTATTTTCCATTAAAGAACATTATTTTCCCTGATCAATATATGATCGAGGAAAATAGAGTTCTTTAATGGGATTGTTGTTTTAGCGGGGTTTTATCACTTTTAAAAAATACACATATTTTAATTAAGTTCTAATGATGCACAATTATTATTCCCATACCCAATCTCATTGGAAAATAGGGTTCTTTAATGGTTAACGATCGATGTTAAAAATTAAAAAGCACACTTATTCTTCGAATTTATGGTAAAACGTACCAGCGTAAGTAAATACAATCAATGAACATCTAATTCTAAATTACACAGAAATCGAGGGATGTAAATGTATCTTCTCAATGGAATTGGTGTAATTGTATTTTTAATATGGGTATGGTGTTGCTGATGTAGCATAATTTTCGAAAATTGACAATGAATTTTGTCCGTATTATATTGGTGGATCTGTCCATTTAACAAGAGAAGCAAAGCTAATTATCCTTGCTTCTCATTGTAATTTTATTTCCTAATTATGTAAATATCTTTCGGATGTAATATAAAACGAACTCGATATATAAAGACGTACCAATTTAAATTTCGCTCCAATCGGCAACTCACGTTCTTCTTAGCAAAAGAAAGATCAAAATACTCCCCGCAATGAATGATGTATTCATTCCCGTCAAGAATGACCACCCAACACCTAGAAAGAGGTATTGAAACAGGCTTGACTAAACATTTTTCCAGGACATAAAAAACCGTCATCATAATCGTTCAGTAAGCAATTCCGATCCAATAATTCTTCTTATTTTCAAATTTATTTTCAATTATGTCATATAAAAGACAGCAAAAAGGACAACAGAAGTAACTTCTGCCATCCTCAATATTAATATCTAATAAGTAACCCCAGAAACCAATATGATATTAGAATATGGAGTACATTCACCGCTGCGAATGCAGGCAATAGCTGTTTTGGAGCGTTGTTTAAATTCAGTGTGTGGGATCACAGTTGGCGTAAGTTCAGAGAATATATTCCGAATGTCCAGCAGTCTTGCAGGTGAATGAATTCCCGTCTCTTCGGCAATAACGACTTCCTCAACACAGAGCTCCAATAAGACTGTTTTTAGAACAACCAGAAAAGCAGGCATACCAGGTGTGAGGGATAAGTCGATTCGTTTCACTCCAGGAGGAATAGGGAAACCTGCATCACAAATCACAATTTCCTGATAATGCCCCATACTTGCAATAACTTCTGATATGCTATGATTTAAAATTCCAGTTATTTTCATATGCGCTTTCCTCCATGTTTAATTAAGAAATGCTTTTCTCGTTCATGTTAGTCATATCCAAATCAAAAGAACCATCTCAATGCGCACCTCGGTTACTTTCAATCATATAAATATTAATAAGATGAACACCTTCGGCAATCAAGGCTTAGCTATTATGTGCTCTTCTACTTGCATTTTCGCGAGTACCAGCGTTTTTTTCGCTTACTCGTAGAAATATTTGCTGAATTACCCCTTTATTTTTTTAATAAGCAATAATGCAGATGTAAAAAGTCCAGGACAATAGACCTTGATGCCACTAGCAAGT
This sequence comes from Paenibacillus psychroresistens, assembly GCF_009728935.1. Classification (GTDB taxonomy): domain Bacteria; phylum Bacillota; class Bacilli; order Paenibacillales; family NBRC-103111; genus Paenibacillus_AC; species Paenibacillus_AC psychroresistens. The sequence goes on from NZ_CP034235.1 coordinate 5,299,148, forward strand.
TCCTTACCATTACATTTCCTTTTTTCCACACTAAAGTCATTCATAGGTATAATTTCATAGAGTGCTTCATCTTGTAGTCCAGGTATTATAACAATCTCATTCTCTGCTCCTTGTGACAAACGGAAACAATACAAAACACCTTCCCGACCATCTTTACTAAGATACCAGGCTACTGCCCAGTGTCCGATTCCATCAACTGATGGTTGTTTAGTTAAAAGATATTGATCACCGTGATGAAGGACTCGGCGAATTTCCTTTTTATAGATTTCCACATGCTTTGCTACGATCTCAAAGTCCTCATCCTCCCATAAATGAGTGGCCGAACTTATTCCAAAACTCCCAAGCATCGCCACACGAGTTCTAAATTCCAAGTCACCATAAGATCCAGAATTATAATGATCTCCATAATCGTGATACTGTGGCCATTGGATCAACCAATCATTGCAATGTACCGCACAATGAGCCAATTGACTTCCAAAATGAATAGACAAGTTAGTCATTGCATTAACCTGATCTGTCATCCAGTTAGTATGACTATTCGAAATGATCATTGTATCAAAGCGCCCGCCACCACCAGCGCACATTTCCAAACACAATTCAGGGAATTTTTCACGAATTTCAGCCATTAATAGATATAAACCATGAGTATGTGCGACAATTGGGTTTGATCCATCTTTTAATGGCTTCCCATTCGATTCAATGGCAATATTGAAATCCCATTTTAACCAATCCGCTTCGCTTTCCATTATGATTCGACTAATTTGCTCTCTAACCCATACGCGGGCTTCTGCAATCCCCAAATTAATTGTTTTTCTTGTTCCCTCTGTTGCAGTGTGGCACCACTCTTGTTTATGCAGGGCAACCCAAGAGGAGGGACCTGCAGCTTCCGGTTCAAGCCAAATGCCAAAGCGCAAATGCTTCTCCCTACACTTTTGTTTGATTTGCTTGAACCCGTTAGGAAACAACTTTCTATTGATCAACCAATCGCCAGTACGCACAATCCAAGATTCTTCCGGATTTTCCACTTCTGTCGTATACCATCCTGCATCAAGAACAAAAACCTCACAACCCAACCTCTCTGCATGATTGATTAGTTCAAGCACTTTTTTTTCATCTGGCTCACCTTGGTACGGGTACCAAGAATTAAATTGAACGTCGATCGGCTTGTCCCTGTCCGGACGATTCATACGCTGATAATCATGTAGTCGATGAATGGCATTATTTAGTACTCCATGTACATATCCAAAAACAGCGGAAGGAAGATGGAATGCAGCGTTAGGCCACAATACTTGCTGAAACCCTGATGGATGTATACCTCCTGTTATTCCTACTGGATTTTCATAAAGCTGTCGAACCCGTAATTGCCAATTACCTGACCAAAGCAAAGCACCGAAACAGACCCCTGTCCCATTCAATTCCTCAACTGCAAACCAAGGAGAATGTTCAAAACCAGTCTTTCCTTCCTGAGACTGCAGCAGGGTTTCAAATTGACCGACTGGAGTCTTTACAACTTGACATTCATGACCCCATTGCCCATCTAAATGGATTAATTGATACTTCGTTCCTGCTGGCAGTGCAACTGCAAAACTTGATGCACTGCGAAGAGACACTTTTCCCTGCCCAGTGTTCTCAATCTGCGTGCTCCGTTCAATCAGATCAATATCCGGAAAAAATTTATATTCAAGGATAGCAATTAATATCTCCGATTCTAATTCAATGATTAATCTATTAACATCTGCTCTCCACCCATGCAAGGTCCAGTCTACGAGTTTGTTATCTTCACCGATATGAACTTTACATTCCCCCCGATTAAGGACCGCAGCCTGGGTAAATTGTGCAAAGTGTTTATCCGCTCGCTCCGTCCCTGTATGACCGAAATGTTTTGCTATTAATTGTCTATCCTCAATACCTACTATCCAACTTGTATCACCCCAGTATGCTTTCCATGCGATTGTGGTTTCATCAAAGATAATAGAAACTTCCACTTCTAAACGACTCCTTCTTCTTCAAGCTATTTGCCTATTAGTACACCCGTTTATTCGGAATATTCGCGACACGTTCCGGGAGTGAAGCCAGCTTGGGCAAGCCGTTTTCTGACTTATTCAGGTAGAAATAAGCGGTTGAGGACCAGTCATCTATACGATAAAAGCAGCCGTAATCGCCTTGTGCAAAAATTTCATCGTCGAAGGTGACCGAACAATTGTCATCTAGCAGATGGAAGATTGTATTGTCTTTCGCTTGTATGCCAGCAGCGACTTGCAAAGCCACTCCTTTTTCCTTCATAGCCATGATATCGGCTTTGCTTGCACTGCCAATCTGCTGCATCGTTACCTTGCAATCCTCGTCAAAGTAAACCGGATCCGTCATATGATAGCGATAAAAAGCATTGTGCCCTTCATCATTATAGGTGCAGCCTTGAACCTGATGATTAAACACGCCAAGACCATAACCACTACCGGGATAATCCTCTGTTCCTGTACCCGCCAAGGTTGGGTATTCGTCATCACCGTCCAAGTAAAGTTTAATTTCGCCTTCACCCCACCAAGTCGATCCGTATGCAGAATCGAAAATTACGCCAAAGTTGGCACCAAGATAACGGCCTTCACCGCATACCGTAGGTAAAACAGTGTAGTCTCTCCCAAGTTCCCCCCGCCGCTCACGGTTCCAATAAGCATGAAAATACATCATGTCTTCTCCATGCGATTTAACCATAGAAAAACTGATTTTATAATATAAAACAACCGTTGCCGGGAAATCGCCGTCATTGGTAATCGTTATATAGGCTCTCTTGCGGAATGGCATTTTCGCGTAACAGTTAAAGGACCTCCCCTCTGGATCAGAGAACAACGCACTTTCGAAGGGAACGCGATAACTGAGACCGGTGCCGAAGAAATCGCCTACTGGCGCGGAAACAGCAGGTGTCGCGGCACCGTCCCAAATCATTTCAATACGCAAGGAACGCAAAATTTGCGGTGTAACATTGCCTGATGGCAACAGCATGCCATCGGGCAAATTCGAATCCAGTACTCCAAGCGTCATCCAAATCCGGTTGATTACACCGCAGCCTTCCATATTACAAAGCACTTTTGTTTCTCCCGGCTTGATTGTCTCATAAGCCCGGCCTTTCGCACCTTTATTTTCAATCGCAGCTTGCCCCTTCAAGCCCATCGGGTTTTCGAAGCTGACCCATCTCGTGCTCACACCTTGCTGTTTCCGATACATTTGATCCATTGTTAAACTCATTCCTTTCGGTTCGCTCAAGGCACAAAACATAATGATATTGATTTGTGCCTTGTGCGTGTTTTTTTGTTTGCTAGGCATATTCTTGCTATCCTTTTACCGCTGCCCCAACAGTCATGGCCTGTTCGACCTTCTCGCTAAAAAAGAAATACACAAGTATGGTCGGCAAGGTGGCGATTACCATGGCCGCTCCCTTTCCACCCCAATCCGTCGTAAATTGTCCGCTGAAATTTAAAAGTCCAAGTGGAATTGTTTGCAGCGAGCTTTTCGAAATCATAACGAGAGCTATTAGAAATTCGTTCCAAGCGAACAAGAAAATAAAAATCGCAACCGTAGCGATCGCCGGCATGGTGATTGGCACAATGATTCTAAAAAAAGTTAAATACGTATTGGCTCCATCTATGCTGGCCGATTCCTCCAATTCATATGGGATTGATCTCATGAACCCGTAAAAAACCAAGGTCGCAAAAGATAGCTGAAATCCCACATAGGGGATAATAACGGCCAAGTAGCTGCTCTGGATGTGAAGATTGCGCTCCATGATCATGATCGGTAGCAGCACAATCTGTGCCGGGATAAACATGCCAACTAGCAAATAGATACGGGAGACGTGAGCAAATCTCCATTTCATACGAGCAGTTGCATATGAAAACATGAGTGCAAGAAAAATAGTGGCAACAACCGTAACTGCTGTCACCAAAGCACTGTTAAAAAAATACAAAGGCATATTAAAAGCTTTATATGCATTTATATAATTTTCTACTCGCAACAAATGTGGAAATCCGAAGGGATTCGAGTAAAAAATTTCAGTATTGTTTTTGAATGACGAAAATAGCAAATATAAAAGAGGATAAAGATTAAATATGGAAAGCAAGCTTAGAAAAAGAAAAATGGCGACATTTATGCTATTTTGAATTGGATGCTTTCTCCTCATATTTTCTCCCTAGTAAGTAATTTTTTCTCTAGCAACAAAACGATTGATTACAACTGTCAGAGCGATGCATTGCAATATGAGAAGAGTGGCAGCCGTAGAACCATAACCATATTCATTCGCCTTGAAGGCAGAACTGTACATCATAAAGGTTAAAGTGTAGTCGACATTGCCAGGTCCGCCATTAGTCATCAAATACATGTTGGTGAATGCCGTAAACCCCCCAGTTAACGAAATGATGAGACAAAGCTTCAGTGTCTCTTGAAGCAGTGGAATGGTTATTTTAAGATGTGTTTGAAATGTATTTGCTCCATCGATAGTGGCAGCTTCAAAATATTGCTCAGGAATCGCTTTAATTCCTGCGTATATCAACAACATATTGATCCCCATATATTGCCATGCATTGGCAAAGACAATTGCGTAAATAGATGTATTTGAATCGCTTAACCAGCTTTGCCTATAATTGATTCCCAACCATTCGAGGGCTTTATTGATCAATCCAAAGTCATAGCTGTAGATCGATACCCACAGCTGGCTGACAACGACAATGGATAGCGTAACAGGGATAAAAAAGAAGGATTTGAACAGTTTCCGGCCAAAGATTTTCTTGGATGACAGCAGGAAAGCTAATAAACCGCCTACACCTATTTGATAGATGCCAAGTCCGATTGCGAAAATCACTTGGTTTTTATTAGAAATATAAAACAACGGGTCCTCAAAAATTCTCTTGTAATTGTCCAAAAAGATGAATTTGGCTGTGCTTAGCCCATCCCAATCAAAAAAGCTGCTATAAAACGTCTGAATGGTCGAGTAAATAACAACCACTGTAAAAATCAGTATGGTTGGAAGGATGAAAACCAATAAATCCAATCTCGCTCTCGCTTTTCTAAGCATGGCTCTCTCCTCTTTGAAAACAGGTTATCCATATTACTAATGGATAACCTGTTGATTTAATTATCCAAAATGATATTTATTTTCTTATGTCGGCAATCGCTTTATTCATCTCCGCGATATAATCGTCGGACGATTTGTATCCTTTTGCCAGCATTTTTTGCGTGTTGTTCCCATAGGCGATTGAGAATTTGGCATCAGTCAAACCCCAAGGAAATGAGGTCACCGTCTTGAATTCCCCAAACTCTGCTACATACTTCTGCTGGACTTCATCCCACGGATTTTGAGGCTGAGGCGTATCCTTCAAAATACCATTTGGCGCGCCATTCAAATAGGTTTTTGCTCTACTGTACTCCAATGCGTACTGAACTGCGTATTGGGCGGCGATATCCTTATATTTGGAATTCGCAGACACTGAGAAGCCTTGGTTAAAACCACCGCCGCTTGCATTGTCTTTATAAAGGCCTGTTTGGGCCTTGTCTTCCAGAGGAAGCCAGATAATGTCATAGTTCCCTGGCATTGTTTTGGCGAAATCTGACATGGTGAAGCCTCCGCTAAGCATCATAGCCGCCTTGCCGTTCTGAAGCAAAGATTCTGCCATATTATAATCTGTACTGAATGCGTCTTTGGAAAGCAGGCCGGCATTGACCAGTTGAAACATTTTGGCTGCCGCCATTTGATAAGCCTGTGGAGAGAAATCTGCTTCGCCATCGTTTACTTTGAGCAAGCCTCTGGATTCCCCTGATTTTACCACTAGCGCATCAAATAATTGTTGGCCAGGCCATGGCTGAGAACCAAATAGAGCAAGTGGAATAATGTCTTTGGATTTGAAAGTTTTAACAGCTTCGAGAAACTCGTCGAAGTTAGTCGGAATAGCAACGCCTGCGTCCGCGAAAACTTTTTTATTGATGTAGAACGTCGCAAGCCATGGTCCTTCATTCGGCATGGAGTAGCTGTGACCGTCCTTATCCCAGACCAGTAATTTGCCGGTATCATTAAGTTGATCTTCCACTTTCAAATCTTTGATATAAGAGTCCAGAGTCAGAATATTGTTTGATTTCTTTAATACTTCAATATCTGCTGAGGTTGCAACGAAAATATCGGGAAGCTGACCAGATGCGGCATAGGTTTTAAGCTTCGTTCCATCATCATTGGCCGGCTGAGCATCAAATTCAATTTCTACATTCGGCATTTTCTTCTTCATGGCTTCCGTTGCCATGTTGTAAACTTCCTTAAGCTCTTGCGAATTCTGCTGGCCATATAATTTCAATGTTACTTTGGGTGCGTCAGATTGCTCAACTACGGCTTCACTGGCATTTGGCGAAACGGTTGCCGATGCACTCTCGGATGAGCTTTTGTTGCCGGATCCACACGCTGCCAGAAAAACCATCATGACTGATAAAAACGCTAAACTCAACAATTTTGATACTTTGAATACCATTGCGTAACTCCCCTTTTTCTCATAATATCCATTCAGTTACTTCATTGAAGTAACAACTTTATTGTAATCGTCTTGACAATTCATTAGAATGTGTTATTCGACACTTATTAGTGTTTTCTGACACGATTATTAATTATTGTATACTTCAAACTCCGCTATTGACGGGCAAGTATTATTGAGATCCGTCTGAACAGACGTTATATAAAGACGAATCTTGGAAGATGAAACCGACGAGAATGTAGCCGTTTTAGGGGAAGTTCCCATTAAATTGCCGGTATATGCATCGACCCAACTGCTGCCGTTCCAATACTGGATCTTATAGCCCGTAATACGGTTGAGAACCTGCTTGGTTATTACTTTATTGAACATTGTGCTCGCCCCGAAATCGATTTGCACCCATTGGCCAACTCCGGTAGCATCCGCTGCGTTCCATCGGGTGCTGATCGATTCGTCGTTCGCTTTCGCAGCATTTAAAGTGCTATCATTATTCCATACGCTTGATGCTGTCGCGACCCCATTCGGCGCCAAATTATTTGGTGCCGCATACACCTCAAACTCCGCTATTGACGGGCAAGTATTATTGGCATCAGTCTGAACAGACGTTACATAGAGACGAATCTTGGAAGTTGTAACAGACGTGAACGTATCCGATTTTGGGGAAGTTCCCATTAATCCACCGGTGTATGCATCTGCCCAACTGCTGCCGTTCCAATACTGGATCTTATAGCCTGTTATACGGTTGAGAACCTGCTTGGTTATCACTTTATTGACCGTTACGTTCGCTCCGAAATCGATTTGCAGCCATTGGCCAATTCCGGAAGCATCTGCCGCGTTCCACCGGGTGCTGGTCGATCCGTCGTTCGCTTTGGCAGCATTGAAAGTGCTATCGTTATTCCATACACTTGAAACTGTCGCGACTCCATTCAGCTTCGAAGGGGCTCCTTCGTCATACGTGGTTTCTCTGGATACGTAAAGCTTGTCAATCATCAGCCCAATTCCGTCATCTCCCGCGTCACGTTTAATTTCAAACGTATTCGTGCCATTGTTCAAATAATAAATCGCGCTATATTCTGTCCAATTTCTCCATGTTTTATAGCTCGCATCATTCCAAGAAAGCTTGTTGATCTGTTTGACTTTCCCACCGTTGACATAGACGCTCATCGGATTACCACTGGAATTGGTTGATGCATAGCGAAACTTGACAATGTGCCAACCTGTTCCGTTGATGTTGTTGACTGTGAATTTGACGCTTGAACCTGTATTGGAAAATCCTGTCGCATACCCGGTTCCTTGATAGGAAGAATAACTGTTGGCAGAAACAGCCCCTCCCAACAACTGCGCATTTTCCGCTTCATATGTATCAACGACACCTTCGGAAAAGTATACCGCATGGTACATGAGACCATAAGGGTAAATCGTGGGCGTACTGGAACCCGTAGACATCCACCACATTTTCTTTCCGTCTGAAGTGGTCCATTTGTTATTGGACAAAAAGCCCATAAGAGTACCCGGTTCGCCATGATCCAATTGTTTGGTCCACGGTCCCCAAGGGTGATCCGCTGTGAAAATTTGCAGCCTATATTGCCTGTTGGGAGGGGAGTTGTTCGGCATGAATACCGAATTGAGCGACATGACGTATTTCTCCAAACCAAAATTATATACAACTTGCCCTTCGTCGCAATCGCTTGGCGCTGATAGAATAGGGCCGCTGTTGTTGATATTATTGGACCAATTGGCAGTCAGCGCGCCATCGCCGCTCACATAATACTGAATGTCGTTTTTGTTGAGATCAGCAAGCTTATTGCGGGGAATGCGAGCCAAGTATACGTAATCCCCAAATAGTCCTTTAAGCGCATTGCTGTCACCAATAGCAGACGCATCCGATGTCGTCAAGTAGACATATTGGTCCGCATTGTCAACATTTGGAGTTTGTCCGCCTTTGCCATACTGTACAAAATTCGGATGCCCCCATTTGTCGTTCGGGAACATACTGTTGGCCTGATTATCCGGGGGCGCAGTATTGAGTTGCCCCAGATGATTGTACCAGTTCACACCGCCATCCGTAGATTTAATGATGCTGGCATTGACAAAGACTATCTGGCTATAATCATCATTCATCGCATGATTATAGTGCTGAACTTCATAGAGTACGCCGTCTACCTCGTATATACTGCTATGATAAGTTTGAGGCAGATTGGTTCCTATACTTCCGGGGTTCAAATTCGAGCCTTCAATGCTCAAAGGATCGGCATTAGGGTCCCCACTCAATTGTGCAATGCCCGTATTGCTATAGGTTCCATAATTGAAACCTTGACCATCGTCATGGGTCATATAGTATGTATTGTTAGATCCCCATGCACTATACCATGTGTCTCCCTGACTAGGCCCTGGGAGAGCGGTAATCCTGTTGTCGCCATGAATGCTGTTGTAATTGTAAACATCACCAAAAGCAGCAGCCGTCACCGCTAATCCTGAAGCATTGCTTACCTGTTTGCCACTTGCGAATGTCAGTACGCATAAAGCGATAAAACCAAACAACAACATATACATTTTTTTCATCCTAAACCTCCTGAAAGTAGAATATTTTTATTATATGCCAAAAAAAAACACACCCAAAGGTGTATTTCGCTACTTCTTTGTGTTTTTCGAGTTTTATTTTAAAGAATTCTCGTATTCGCTAGGCGGGAGGCCAAAACGCTTTTTGAAGCTTTTGCTGAAGTGAGTTGCGTCGCAAAATCCCACCATTTCCGAAATGGCAGCCACCCTAATGTTGCCCTTACCCAATAACTCTTTTGCCTTTTGCATGCGAATGTCTGTTATATAATCACCCACTGTTAAATTAAGGTCTTTTTTAAACACTTTGCGTAAATAACTAGAGGTTACAAACAATTTCTGCGCGATTTGCTCCACTCTCAAGTTGTTGTCGTTATAATTGATCTCAATATATTCTCTTGCGGAATCGATTAATTTTCTTGATTTCGTAAACTTATTTTTATTTGAAAATCCCATCACTTTAAGGTAAAGCTCTTCGACGTTGGAAAACGCTTCGTCCAAGGATTCTTTGTTTCTCAATTGTTTGCCTGGAGAAAAGTCTGAACCCAGAACATCTTCAATTTCATACCCATGTTCGGACAAATAGGACAAACAGATGGAAATGAGACCCATTATTACGGCATTCGTGTAATCGACAGACAATTGTTTATCCCGAATAAACTGAAATACCTCTTCCAGCCCTTTCTTTATCTCTTCCCAGTCCCTTAAGCGCAGGTTTATTCCCAACTTTTCATGGATGGCGCTCGAATAAAAGCCAATATTCTTGTACTCCAATTCTATCTCCGCATAACGGATTACCCTGCCGACACCGGCAATTACCTTGCTTTGCAGAGCTTCGAGGGACTCCATGTAAGAATCTCTAATCGCGGAAATTCCATATATTGGATTTCCAATACCGACCGTTACGGAGAATTTTAAATAATTCTTTACTTGAGTGCAAAGCCTGGTAAAGCAATCAAATCCCGATTGTTTGTCTTCGTGCCTGCGTTTGAACTCAAAAAGCACGATAATCCGACCCTCAGGACCGTAAAATAGAATTGGATTTTCTTCAGATTCCAAAATTTCAGCTGCTATATTGCAAACGGCATATTTCCAGAGGATGATTTCGTTTGCAGTTGTCCACTTTTGATACATATTGTCGATCTCGATCACAGCCACACAAAAAGTGAGCGAATTCACTCGAATACCGAAATTTTCCAAAGATTGTTTTGTTGTTTCGTCATTGCCCGTAGTCTCATTGCTAATAATCAGATTCAGTAGCCGTTCTTTCATAAATTGGTTATAATCCTTTTCGCTGCTTTTCTCAGCCTTCAGCCTGTCGAACCTCTCCTTGATCCGAATGAGAACCGTTAACAGCTCGTTTTTATCAAAAGGTTTTAAGATGTAGTCTTCCACTCCAATTTTGACTGCTCTTTTTGCATATTCGAATTCGCTGTGGCCGGTAATCAGGACAATTGCGATTCCAGGATATCTTTCCTTTATTGTTTGTGAGAGCTGAAGTCCGTCAATAACAGGCATATTGATATCGATTAAAGCGATATCCGGAACTATTTGTTCAATCCGCTCCAACGCCTCGATTCCGTCACTCGCTTCACCGCACAGCTCAAACCCATAAGACTCCCATGGGTACATTTTTTGCAAATATTTTCGAAATATCATCTCGTCATCTACAATCAAAATCTTATGCATGCGTTTATGCCTCCACAACATTTGCAGGAATGACAACCGTTATATCCGTACCTTTTCCAACTTCGCTTTTGATGGTCATACCGTAACTCTCTCCAAAATATAGCTTGATTCGCTCATCAACGTTCGTCAATCCGAATGTCGTCCGGTTTTCTTCCTGCTGTTTATAGGCTAATATCCTCTTGATTGTGTCCTCCGTCATCCCTACACCGTCATCGATAACTTTCAAAATGATCTTATCTTGATCCCGAAATGCTCTAATGATCAGTTTGCCAAAGCTCCTTTTCGGCTTAATTCCGTGATAGATTGCGTTTTCGACAAGAGGTTGAATCGTTAGCTTCGGAATTTTTTGCCCCACAATCGCTTCTTCCACTTCAATCTCAAAGTCAAAAACATTCGAATATCTGACTTTTTGAATATACAAATAATTTTTGACGTTCTCGATTTCTCGATCAATCGTAATAATGTCATGCCCTCTGCTTAGGGATACTCGGTAAAAATCGGCCAATGCTTTCGTTGCATCCCTGGCTTCTCTGCTTTCTCCCATGTCGCTTAACACATAGATCAAATCTAGGCAGTTATACAAAAAGTGAGGTTTGACCTGAGCCTGCATGAGAGCAAGCTCGTACTCCCTCTTTTTCTTCTGCTCGTCCTTCAAATTATCGATTAAATCCTTTATTCTGCTTACCATGTACTTGATTCTAGCAGCCAGAAGTCCCACCTCATCGCTAGAATCATTCTCATATTGGATATCCAGGTTTCCCTGGCGGATCGTATTTACACTTCGGGTTAGATTGACCAAGGGCTTAGCAATATATCGCGATAAAATACCTGCGGCAAGAAGTGCAAAAACAAGACAAACGATACCGATCACAATTACAATGATCGTAAGCTTTTTAGTATCTGCAGTTAACTCCTTCAATGGAATTTCGTTGACCAGCCGCCAGCCCATCTTCCGAAAAACCGTGCTGGTAACCAGCTTATTATTACCTGCTATTTTCAATCGCAAAGTATCCGTTTTACCCAAATAAATCCATTCTCTTAAAGTTTCATTCGGTTCTCGCTGTAGAAAATTCATCTTGCTCTGAGGCGACACAATAATGCCACTGTTATCAACAATGTAGTACCCGGTTTGCTTGCCTTGCACAGTCTTATCAAATATAGAAGAGAGGGTGCTTTCTTTCACGTTTAAAATCAGATAGCCCAACATTTCTTGTGTCGAAATATTGATAATCTTTTTACCAAGAGTGATAACTGGCTGTTTCGTATTTGAAACCAGATAGTCTCTAATCTGGACTGGAAACCAAATACTCGTACCGCTAGTCTTATCGATGCTCCTTAATAGGGGACTGATAAGCGCTTGCTCAAGCTCTCTCTCCAGATTGTCGTTTGTACTATAAATATAAGAGTTTGTATCGAGAAATGCGATAGATTCGACCTCTGGAAACACCATTAATGCAAAGTCTAACCGGCTACGAATTTGACCTCTAAACTCGTTTTTTTTAGATTCAAATTGTAGATCGTCTTTTGGATTCTGGAATAACTTTTCGTTTGCTTCATAAACATTATTCAACTCTCTCAAAACGATATTTGAACAACTTTCAGAGTTGTTTATTAGATTATTCATACGTGTAATAATAAGGTGGGATTCATCAATTGTATTCATAATGGTTTTATCAATGATTACTTCAGTAAAAACACGGTTGGATAAATACCCTACAATGAACAGCGGAACAATGATCAAAGGAATGTATACCATAAAAATTTTATTTCGAATCAACTGGTTTTTAAACCACGCCATGATGTTCAAAAGTGCTCCCCTCCATGTCCCCGGGATTTCAAATATTGCGACAAATGAAGCTCATACCCCTAGTCACAACGGAAAGCTTGGAAGCGACATCATAAACTTAACTTCCTTTATCCAGTTTGTCAAACTATACCTCACGATGTCGCAATTGAATTTGGGCGGAGTTTCAAAGCCGCTCGAATGATAGGCTGGTATTATACCGACGAGCCGCAATAATAGTAAAACAGCTGCCTAATCGAAGGCAGCTGTTTTTCTTATCCTCTGAAGAACTCCGTGAATTCTTGTTCAAATCGTCGTACCATGTGCGATTAAACAACTCTATTTTTCAGTAAAGATCTTTATTTACCAGTAAACAACTTTATTTGCCAGTAAAGATCTTTATTTTCCCTGATCACATTTATTTCACTCAGTCAATAAGTTGTAAAGATTTCGACAATAAGTCCTCACAACTTGTGAATTTTATTACATACTTTATCGATATACTAAAGTTAGGAATACAATTACGTTGGGTATAGAATTATAGTAGCAATAAGGAGTTGATTGATGTGCATTTTCCAAACGATCCAGAAACATTAAGTCGTATCCTCACAGGGCTAACCTTAGGATTCCATATTATTTATGCAACCGTTGGTGTAGGCGTTCCATTAATGATTGCTCTTGCTGAGTGGATGGGTATTCGACGCAAAGACAGTCATTACATTCTGTTGGCTAGGCGTTGGGCGAGAGGCTTCGTCATCACCGTTGCGGTCGGAGTCGTCACAGGTACGGCTATTGGTTTCATGTTAAGCTTACTTTGGCCAAGCTTTATGCAGATCGCAGGGCAGGCAATTGCTTTACCGTTATTCATGGAAACCTTTGCGTTCTTCTTCGAAGCCATTTTTCTGGGAATTTACCTGTACACTTGGGATCGATTCAAAAAACAAACGACTCATTTCTTATTAGTAATTCCGGTGGTTATCGGTTCATCAGCATCAGCATTTTTCATCACAACCGTTAATGCTTTCATGAATACACCACAGGGCTTCACATTAAAAGACAATCGAATCACGGATATTAATCCGCTGAAAGCCATGTTTAACCCTGCCACACCAACCGAAGTGTCCCATGTATTAACATCATCTTACATGACTTCAGCTTACATTCTTGCTGCGATAGCTGCTTTCTCATTACTGCGCAGAAAAGATCATGTCTATTATAAGAAAGCTTTAAAGCTAACTATGGTTGCAGCGTTAGTATTTTCCTTTGCCACTGCTGCTGTAGGCGATCTTTCAGGTAAATTCTTAGCCAAATATCAGCCAGAGAAGCTGGCTGCCGCTGAATGGCATTTTGAAACAAAGGCTTATGCACCACTTGTGATCGGCGGCTTTCTTGATAAGAATAACGAGATTAGGTTCGGGCTGAAAATCCCCTACGCTTTAAGTATTCTAGCGCATGATAAGCCAAGTGGTGTCGTCAAAGGACTAAATGATTATCCAGTGGATGAACGCCCTCCATTATTTGTCCATTACTTATTTGATGGGATGGTTTCCATTGGTGTTTTCTTGATCATTATCGCTGTGCTTTATAATCTTGCTTTTATCTGGCGTAAATGGAGTCCTTACAATCGTTTATTGCTGCGCGGTATTCTCTGGGGAGGACCGTTGGCAATGCTTGCCATTGAATGTGGTTGGATTTATGCAGAAATCGGCCGTCAGCCTTGGATTTTACGTGGTTATATGAAGACATCCCAAGGTGCAACAACCTCTGATCATGTTGGTTTAATCTTGATTGTATTTGCTTCCTTGTATGTAGTACTAGGCTTCACCTCTGTTAAAATACTGCGAAAGCTATTTCGTAATCATCCTGCTGAAGAGGAACTCGCCCATCTTGAAGCAAACGCTGGAAAAGAGGTGCGTTTATGACCTATCAGCTGCTAGGAATTACAGTGCTTTGGATTTTCTTATTTGGTTATATGATCGTAGCATCGATTGATTTTGGTGCTGGTTTCTTTAGCTACTATAGTACCCTTACCGGTAAAAAGAGTCTCATTCATGGGGTCATCGAACGATATCTCTCGCCTGTATGGGAGGTCACTAATGTTTTTCTTGTCTTCTTTATGGTCGGGATTGTTGGTTTCTTCCCTGATTCAGCCTATTACTTAGGCACTTCACTTCTACTTCCCGGCAGCTTCGCAATAGTATTATTAGCAATCCGCGGTTCTTATTACGCTTTTAGTAATTATGGCAGCAAGGATAATAAATTTTATTTGTTCCTCTATGGTGCGAGTGGTTTGTTAATTCCAGCATCCTTATCTACTGTGTTAACCATCTCTGAAGGTGGCTTTATTGAAGTCACTGGTGGAAAAGTTAAGCTGTTATATGGCACATTATTTACAAGCCCGTATTCTTGGGCTGTTGTGCTTCTAGCACTTGTAAGTGTTTTGTATATTTCCGCAACCTTCTTAACCTATTATGCTGCAAAAGCCAAGGATTTATCAGCCCTAACCGTTTTACGTAAATATGCCTTGGCTTGGAGTATGCCAACAATCTTTGCTAGTTTGCTTGTATTCTTCGCTATTCAGAAGCATAATCCTGAGCATTTCCAAAGCATGCTCGACTACTCTTGGATGTTTGTGCTCTCACTGCTTTGTTTTATCGGGGCTTTTTACTTGATTTGGCGGGAGCGCAGCTACGGTTGGGCCTTTCTCTTAGTTATGATCCAATTTGCGCTCGCCTTTTTCGGGTATGGTGTCTCCCATTTACCAAGCATTATTTATCCCTATATTCACCTATATGATAATTTTACTAATCGGA
Organism: Paenibacillus psychroresistens; assembly: GCF_009728935.1. Classification (GTDB taxonomy): domain Bacteria; phylum Bacillota; class Bacilli; order Paenibacillales; family NBRC-103111; genus Paenibacillus_AC; species Paenibacillus_AC psychroresistens. The sequence goes on from NZ_CP034235.1 coordinate 5,314,489, forward strand.
CTATGGCTCTATATCTTATCGGCGCTTTTCTTGCAGGACTGCTCCTGCTTATTCCTTCGATTTACTTGATTATGCGTTTATTCTTATTTAATGCTTCTTATGTTGAAGGTACAAAACCCAAGAAAGGATGATGAACATGGAACACTTTCTAATCATGATTGCACCAGAATTGGTTGTTGTTCTCTCAGTTGCTATTTTGTTTATTTGGGGTGCTAGAGGAAAAGAACGCATATAATCTCCAAATAATAAAAGCTCACTGGTAGAAGTTAATCTTCCCAGTGAGCTTTTTAATTTCATTAATTACAGATATTCTATCGTTAAATTGTCTTCATTCGTGATTTTCCATTCACCCTCGTTACTCTTCTTCAATGTAACCACACTATCTGCGTTCATATCTGGGAAATCTAAGCCGTTTTTTTTGTGAATGTGAGCCATATAATAAACTTTCGCTTCCCCGTCTGAGCCTTTAATTATTTTAATATTGCTGTAGTTGACCTCGAATTCATTTGCTGGTGCACCCTGTTGAAAATCGATCATCGCCTGATCTAAATTAGGAAAGCTGGCATCATAGGTAGATTTTAATCCAGCTACGTCCCATTTTACAGACATGTCTCTATTCTTCTCAATCACAGCTAGAATCAGCTTTTGATTGTCAGAGGAGGTAGTCACTGCTTCTTCCTTTTTAAAGTCTTCTTTTAAATAATCTATTTTTAAATCCTTGGAATCAGCAATTTTCCATTCTCCATTAACTTTATTTAAATTCATAAGCATGTAGGTACGATTATCTTCAAATGTGGGTCCCGCTATTTTTGTCGTTTTCAGAGTTACCTTAACAGAGGCAGTTGCTTTTTCCAGCGTGATTATCTCTACATTTTCCAATTCATAGTTGAGATCATAGGTCGTATTATTTGATTCAAAATTAACTTTTGTTTGCTCTAAATCTATCACTATTGGATCATAGGTAGATAATGCTCCTTCAACATCCTCAGCATTTATATAAGCGTTATTAAGTGCTGTTGTATAAATGACTTGCTCCGCTGTTGTAGCTACATACACTGTCCTTTTTCTGCCGTCCCAGCTAACATCACGCCCCGAAGCTTCACCAAGAAAACGTATTGGAACCATGGTAACACCATTAATAATCTTGGGAGCAACGGTTAGCTGCTTTTTCACACCATTAACTATGACTGTTTTATTGCCTATCGAAAGTTCAATGTTTAGATCCTTTGAAGTACCTTTTACTGTTTTTGTTGCAGCATTCCAATTAATCGTTAAACCAAGTGTCTCAAATACAGGTTTAAACTGAGCAAGTGTTGAACCGTTGTCAAGCAATGGGTTGACACTAAAACTGATTATCTTACCATCTAAGAATACATCAATTGGTTTCGTTTGATCTGCAGCAAATACATTTGCAATCGGAAAAGTTAATAACAAAACAAGTATTAAACCAAATAAAAAGCCTTTTCTCATACCGATCTCTCCCATCTAGATGTAATTTCATCCTATGATTACCTATAAGATTTAAACACATATAAGAAGTCTGTGCAACCCATATCACTCAATTGGATAATAAAGGATGAACCTCAAAAACAATAAATAGCATTTAAAATTGAAGTAACTTATAATATCGTTTACAGGTAAAAAGTGCTACATTACATAGAATTCTGAAAATAATGTCGAGAACAAAGTTATGTACAATCCAACATGAGATGGGGTTTATTGTGGAAAGAGGTTCGAAGGTTTTTATTTACACGATTGTTGCTGCACTGATTATTTCTATTAATAATGTGTTTTTTTATGTTATCCTCAAGAACTCCTTGGAAAGCAATCATCAAAGGGAAGTCGCTTCCATTGCAACTCAAATTAAAGAAAGCATTGAACAATCCCGGATAGGCGCTACTCTCTATGAAGATATGATTGGAGAGAAACTACGTTCAGCTGCAATTGCTGCTGAGTCTGCACTGCCGTCAAGAATTATTGATGTTTCCAATAGTCAATTGGAAAGCCTTAGAGATCTCTTACTGGTGGATCATATTTCTTTAATGAAGCGAACGACTGATAATATAATCATCCAAAAGGCAACCGACCCCAAAGAGATTAATCTGGAAGCCAAAACATGGGGACTCTGGTATAAAGCTTTTAATCAATTATTCGATAATCATAATGTAACAAAAGGATGGGGCCAATCTTTACCCAATTTCTGGTCAGGCCCTTATGAAGTTGCCAGCAATGATAAAAAAACCATATACAAATGGGGTTATTATTATGATGGCAAAACAGACTATATTATTTCCCCTTATGTTAATGACGAGAAATTCAGAGTCTATCAACAAACAACTGGCATTGATGCGATTATTAATAACGTTTTGAGCGCTTATCCTACATTAAATGAGATAACGGGCATCAACCCTGCAACCTTTGAAAAAACGATAAAAGCCGCTCCTAAAGATAAGCATATTGAATTGGTTTATCGCCCTTATTTTTTTGGAACCTACACCTATAACAACGAAGATCAAGATATCGCTTATGTTAATGAAGCCGTGAAAACTAAAAAGACAACTGTTTATAGAGCAGATATCAAAGATAAGCATATCGAAAAAACATTCATACCCATTTCCACAGATCGAATGTCAGATGCCATCGGGCTTGATCCGAATGATGGAAATGATCGATTTCAGGATACCTACATCTTATGTATTGTTACGGATTATAAACTGATTGAAAGTAAGCTGCAGAAGCAATTTTTCACACTATTGAGTATCGTTATCATTGTATCCATAGGCTGTTTTATTCTCTTGTTCTTCGTTATTCGCAGATTAAACCGTTCAAAGGATAAAGTCATTCAACAAACCTCAGAAATTTATACCGAAGAAGTTAATCAAATGTTCCTTAATATTCGCGGACAAAGGCATGATTTCCTTAATCAAGTCAATGTTATCTATGGATTGGTAAAAATGAAGAAGTTTGATCAATTGCAAAGCTATACCCATAATCTAATTGGGGAAATTGAGTCTGTTAATGATATTATCCAAATTGATCAGCCCGAAATAGCAGCGCTTATTCAAGCCAAACTAGTAACAGCTATTCAGCGAAAAATTCAGTTCACACATGACTTCCCTTCTCTTGGCCATATTATGACAAGCTCTAAAACAGCTGACTTGGTGCGAATGTTCGGTAATCTAATCGATAATGCATTTGAAGAAGTTCACACTTTGGAGCCTGAAGAACATTGGGTATCTTGTAAAGGTTGGATAGATGGGAATCGATTCTATTTCCTGATAACAAACCCTATTAACCGATCGCTAACGTCAACTGAGCAAGCTCAAATTTTCAATAGCGGATTCACCACTAAAGTGGGAATGCACTCTGGTTTAGGTTTAGCCATTACTCAAAGTCTGCTTAACAACTATAAAGGAGAAATCACTGTAGAAACTGAAAATCATACCATTACTTTTCAAATTTCGATTCCAATTAACTAATAACTAACAACTTCTTCTTGAATATTGCGTCTATTACTTAAATGGTAAAAAAGGGAAGTGGCGTTTTGAAAAGAATGTTTATATTTGTGTTGTTTGTATTGGGTTTGGTATTCCTTGTAAGCTGTGATTCTTCAGCTATTTCCTTACCTACTGAAACGAAGGAAAGTATTGTTTCTACTGCTACACCACTTATTACTCATGCTTCTACACCGCTTCCAAGTATTGCTGCAACACCATTCTCAGAACCATTAATGACCGAAAATTTAGTTGAGCTGTTTGTAGGGCAAGAAAGAAAGGATGGCTCTGGCTCCATTGGGGAAGCACCTTATAATAATGATCATACTGGTTTGCATACCCAGCCGCTGCATTTAGCCTTTCATGATTACAAATTATATTTGTTCTTCTCTTTTAAAAAGAGTTCTTCGGAAGTTCTAGATGCTTTATTAAAGCAAATTAAAGTTAGCTCTGGAGTACAATTCGAAATAAATCCAACCGATACAAATGCGAGAAATGAAGTACGGTATAAAATGGATATTGGAGAGTTCGATCAAACCATGACCATGCAATTTGGCAATACACCGGAGATTTTCATTTTTAAAGCAAAACCGATTCAAATAAGTCTTGCAGACGCTAGTTCAGATACACCTAATTTGTTTTTCACTGGATTACCTATGGGATTAAATTTGCTAGCCTCTGATAATCAAACCATAACATTCGTTTTCTCAGAACCCATTGATCCAGCATTCAATTCTGTTCTACCTAACATAGGTGAATGGACAGATGATAGCCATTATACAATAAAGCTAAGTCGTGATTCATTTACTGATTCTCCACGCATAATTTTCAATTTAAAATCACAGAGAGGCAACAGATTGAAGGAGGTGGACAGCTACTTAAATATTCGCTTTTTCAAGGAAAGGTCTTGGTTTAATGGCGGCACTAACAAAGAAATTGTAGAAGGTCCTAGATTCCGTTTTTACGACAATTTTATTTATTCACCTGATAAATCCAGCTATGTTGCTAATACTTATCTAGAGGGTGCTTTTGGTGATGAAGGTGGTGGATATTACGGACTCGTACTGGAACATCGCAAAAAACCTGCTGTTATTCTTGAAACTGCTAATCATATCGCGGGTTTCCCTCCCAAATTACAAGTATATTGGTTGGATAATCATCGTTTAATCTATAACTCCAACGGTAAAATTCAATTATATAATGTGACGAGTAAGCTAAAAACAGAACTAATTCTTATGCCAGACCCTCAAAAGGGGTATATTAATAATTTTACCTACGATCCTTTTCAGAAAAAGCTGCATGTGATGTGGATTAAATTTGATGAGAATGGAGAACTTGGCCTAGCCCAATTAACTCACAGTCTTTATGATATCGCAGCTGATCATGTCAAGCTGATTGCAGAAGAGCCCTACAAATCTGAAAGCATAGAAGAGTATAAATATCAAATATTGAGCCTATCCATGCAACCTGTAAAAAACGGTTTTTACTGGACAAAGGTCAATAAAGGCAGCATCTCGACTGAATATATAGGTAACAATGGAGTGAAGGATCAAGCGAAGGGAAGAATAGTTGGGGTAAGTGCGCAAGGAGTATATTTACTAGATGAGCCTGCGTACGGTAAAGAAGGTCATGATGAGGCCAACAAGCGCAAGCTTTATTATTGGAAGCCTGGTACTGCACCGCAGCAAATTCTTCTACCTGATAACCTTGGTTACCTGAAAGCATTCGGACAAAGCCTCTCCGCTCAAAGCTTTGAAAATACCAATCTAAATTTCCGTTTCGAATTGAAAACCAACAAGTGGTTTCCGCTTAATAAGGAAGAAACCACTACTACAGTCCCTTACCAAGATTCGATGGCGATTTATCAGCAAGGATAAGGATAAACAAAACCCGCTCATACACAAAGAGCGGGTTTTGTTTATTTATTTAGGTTTATTACTCGTCGTAACCAGCTTATAGCCAACTCCACGAATCGAATCAATTTGCACGGATTGCTGATTCATCTCTAGCTTCTTACGCAGCGAGCTGACATGTACATCTACTGTCCTTTGCCCGCCGATGTAATCGAAGCCCCAAACAATATTCATTAGATCATCACGGGTGACTACAACGCCTGGTCGTTGAACTAGATACAGCAGCACCTCAAATTCCTTCGGACGCAGCGAGATCGATTCTTCATTAAGCACGACCTCGTACTTCTCTGGATAAATCTTCAGATCACCGGCTGCAATAACTTTTTCACCACTGGCATTCTTATCGAACAACGATTCATCGGCTTGGGTACGCCGCAAAACAGCAGCTACACGGGCAAGCAGCTCTGCAACTCCAAATGGCTTAGTAATATAATCATCGGCACCATATTTCAGGCCTTGCACAACTTCTTCTTCTGCATTTCGAGCTGTAAGTATAATAATAGGCGTCTTAAGGCCTTTTTGTCGTAGCTTAGAGAGGATTTCAAATCCATTCATTCCAGGCAGCATAATATCTAGAATAATTAAATCAAAAGTTGCTTGAGCAGCAGCCTGATATCCATCCCAGCCGTGATCAATCACTTTGATTTCATAACCTTCTTGCGTTAAATTATAGGACAATAGACGAGCTAGCGTTGGTTCGTCTTCGACAATTAAAATTTTCTGCGACATAAGCTACCTCGATATCTAATAAAGTCTTTGATCCAATCATATCATGGAATTGTAAACGCAATGTTAATGTTTTGTAAAGGAATTAATAAATTACAGGTAAATCAATTAAAAATTTAGTGCCAATACCAACTTCACTTTCAACCTGTATCGTCCCTTTGTGCAATTCCACGAGATGCTTAACAATGGATAATCCCAATCCAGTCCCACCGGAGATACGGGATCTAGCTTTATCTACCCTATAAAAACGTTCAAAGATGCGCGGTAAATCCTTTTTTGGGATCCCTATCCCGCTATCCGAAATCGTCAAACGTATACGTTCATACTCATTATCACGATCGGTTGGGCTATGCAATGCCTCTATTTTCACCTTTACCTTACCGCCGTCTGGAGTATAACTTATGCCATTGGAGAGTAAATTAATTAGGATTTGTCCCAGACGATCCTCATCCGCTTCAATATAGATGTCTTCTTCTACATGCATTTCAAGTGAGATATGCTTCTTTTCCGCTTCTGGCCTCATCATGTGCAGGGTACGCTCCACCAAGGAACGCATTTCCACAGGTGAAAACTGCAATGGAATTCGTTTCGATTCAATCTTCGAAAGCTCGAGAATATCACCAATCAATCGATTTAAGCGCTCACTCTCATCAAAAATGATCTGCAGAAAGGATTTAGCAATTTCTTTATCGTCCAATGCTCCCGCCAATAATGTTTCAGCAAAGCCTTTTACGGCTGTAATTGGTGTTTTCAATTCATGAGATACATTAGCAACAAATTCGCTGCGCATCCGCTCTAATCTACGAACTGCCGTAATGTTATGAAGTACAATCAAAACTCCAGCCCATTCTTCATCTGATTGTGACATTGGGGTAACATTAACCTCAAGGATCCGTTCCTCTGGGAAATAAAATATCATTTCGTCTCGGATATGCTCACAAGACTCAATACATTCGCGAATTAGTTTCGTCAATTCGAATTGCTGCTTAGCTTCATCATATTTTTTACCTAGTAGCTCTTCAGCGGTAAAACCAAGGAAATCCTCAGCAGATCGGTTCATCAAGACTATCCGCCCATCACGGTCAATCATGACTACGCCGCTCATCATATTTTCAAGCACGCTTTTGAGTCGGCTTTCATCCTCTTGGATCCGATTCATTTGCAGCTGCAGGCTATCTGCCATTGTGTTAATAGCTTCTCCAAGTAGTCCAATTTCATCTTTTTTGCGAATCGTAACCCGTGAGCGATAGTTCATATGTGTTATTTGATGCGCCACTCGTGTTATTTTTTCCAATGGCCTGGTTAAATTATGTGCAATTCTGTAGCTAATTAATGCCGCGATAATGAACAACACTGACAAACCGAGTAGAAGCAGCACCCACAGCTGACGAACGGAATGATCGACTGTTTCCAATGTCATTGCCATGCGAATAAACCCTATTTGCGAGTTATCATCTTTAACCGCAACTGCTACATAGAGCATTTGCTCATTTAGAGTATCACTCAATCTCATCTCTGAACCGCTGCCGCTTTTCACCGCTTCTGCTATCTCAGCACGGTTTAGATGATTATCCATCGAGCTCGGTTCATGATCTGAATCACCCAACACTTTGCCAGCTTTGCTAATAAAGGTAATTCGGGCTTGAAGTGTTGATTTTAATTTTTTTGCTTGCTCATCATAGTAAGCAGTCAGCTCCTGCTCCGAGCCCACTTTATGAAGATCCGTCACCGCTTGGATAACGGCAATTTCATGTAGCGTACTATCCTCTAAGAAAACAATGTACTTATTTTCCGACAGCTTAGCTGTAAATATACCTGCAACAAGCATCGATAAACCTAACAAGATTATGAAAATAAGTGTTAATCGCACACGAAATTTACTCATAGGTCCCCCATCTATTTTTTGAAAACGGGTATTTCATTGCTATAGTCAATGCTAAATTTCCCAATGTTCACCTGTGGTAATGCCATTGAATGATCTAAACCAAATTTTCGTTCATGCATAGTATAGTCAAAAAGCTGTAAATAGTCAGCATCCCCATGTAAATCAGATTTGAATATTATTCCATCTGCACTCTCTATTCTCACATGTAAACATTTCTTAATAGAATTACAAAACTTCTTTTTCTCTGCAGCATCTACTATGTGATCCTTTACCCATTGAAATGTAACTATTGAGCATTTGTTTTCATAATTTTCATAGAGCATATTAAGATCAATAAGCTCTCTCTTCATTCTAAGTGATTTCCTTTTAACAATATAATTAAAATCTATTTTCTCTTGCTTTCCATCCTTGTTAATAACATTCAAATACCTTGTATGTGTATCCTCTAAGTATACGGGGTATAGATAGCCTGCATTATCAATTAAAAGGCTAAATAGTTCAGGCGCATAAACATTGCAAAGGTGGCCGAGATATGCCCCATGTGAATTTCCGTAAGCAATTATTTTTTTAGTATTAAAGCTCAGATTATTATCTTTTAATATAGCTGCTACCATTAGTAAAGCTGTAAGATTATCTAAAGCTTGCATAACCGACATATCGTTAAAATTCTGAGTAGTCTCCCCTAAAACTTCAAGCTGCATAAATTCAAATCCAAAATAATCACATTGAACACAAACTAGATTGTATTCATCCGCAAACTTTCTCCGCATTTTTTTATAAACCTTTGATTCAGCATGTCCACCATATCCAGCAATTAAGAGCAACATGCCCGTGTTCTCATTTACCCCAGCTTCGGGCTCTGAAAAATAAATTTTAAATTCTCGAGATTCGCCTGTATATATATTGGGATGTCCCGCTGCTATGAAATCATATTCTTTAGCCAATTTGCCACTCCTTATCTTGTAAGTCCTTATTACTGCATTAGTAAATTCATAGTCAGTCCAATGCCCCTATAGTAACCCGCCCCGCTGTGAAAATCTATATTTACTTTTTCTTAATAATCCACTGTACTAAGGACGCGAAGGGCTGTTGTATCAGAATTGAGAGCAGGACTGGAACAGCTGCCCGTGCTTCAAAAAAACTCAGTGCCAATACAATACCCAATGAATTATTACGCATCCCTGTTGTATATACCATTGTAATGGGCAGCGAATTATTCGACTGCAGCCTCGCTATCAGCATTCCTAATCCATAGCATACCCCAACTAACACAAGCACCGCCGGAAAAATATATAGCATATCCTGCTTCACCTGCATCGCAATCGGTCGAATAGTTGCTGCGTTGAGCAGAATGACACCAAGAAAAGCTAGCTTGGAAGTTGGAGCTGAAATCGGCTCAGACCAAGGCTTCGCTTTAGCTCGACTCATCACATTAATTCCAATCCCGACAAGTGTAGGTATCACAATTATGATTACCAGATCTAGCATCATTTTTAGGTGGTCAAACTGGATATGGGCACCAAAAAACAACGAGATCTCACCTGGAACTACAAATGGACTAAGCGCAGAATCCAGAATAATCACAGCAAGAGCGAACGTTACATTGCCATTGGATAGTCCTACCCAGAGGACTGAGGAAACACCTAAAGGTATTATTGCAAATAACACAAGTCCAATAAGATAGGGAGACTCTGCACCGAATATTAATATGCCCATACCATAGGCAATTAATGGGGCTACCACATGAGAAGCGATCAGTACCAGCAGCATTGCATAACGCATTTGCAGCGCTTGTTTAATTTGTGTCCAGCTGCAGCCAAGCGCCATAATAAAAGTAACATAGGCGAACAGATACGGAATCGCCCCGTTAAAGCGATAAAGCAACCAAGAAAAAACAAATCCAAGTACCAATGATACTAGGATTAGAATGAACAGATATTGATCAAGCTTTGCTCCAAATCGCAAGCCCCAGCTTTTATTTAATGTTGCTTTCATCTGACTCGGAGCACTTCCTTAATGAACGATAAATGGCTGCTGGTACTATTATTTATTTAAATACAGGCTCTTTAAAGCCTTTTAGCTTTTCAAGCGAGCTTTTCTCTACCTCAGCATGCAAGCTGTTCCCATGTGAATCCATAGTTACAATAGCTGCAAAACCTTCCGTTTGCAAATGCCACATAGCTTCGGGAATTCCCCATTCCATAAAGTCTACGCCTTCCACTTTTTTCAGACATTTGGCATAATATTGGGCTGCCCCGCCAATCGCATTCAGATATACGCCACCATGCTCCTGAAGCGCTGCTAAGGTTTTTGCACCCATACCGCCTTTTCCGATAACTGCACGGATTCCGAACTTTTTCATTATCTCGCCTTGGTAAGGCTCTTCACGAATACTAGTCGTTGGACCTGCTGCCTTGACATGCCATTCTCCCTGATCATCCTTCATCATGACGGGACCACAGTGATAAATAACGGAACCATTCAAATCAACAGGGCAATCATGATCCATCATATATTTATGAAAGGCATCACGTCCGGTGTGCATCATGCCATTAATCACAACAACATCCCCAACGCGCAACTCACGAATCTGCGCTTCTGTAATAGGTGTTTGCAGGATTACCTCGCGCCCTGTAACAGGTGCTGCTTCTGCAACAATCGCTTCTACTCCTGAAGCTCCTGCCTCTTCCATTGAAACCTCTGAACCGCCTTGATAGATCCACTCCTGAATACTTCCACTCTCGGCATCTAATACAACGCCTTGGCGACGGTAAGCCCAGCAGTTGTATGCAACAGAAACAAAATAGCTGGCAGGCAAGCGATTAATCACGCCAATTTTGCAGCCTAGTAGTGTCACTTGGCCGCCAAAGCCCATTGTGCCAATTCCTAATTTATTAGCATTCTCCATGATATAATCTTCTAGATTGCTTAGTTCAACATTCGGATTAATGTCCTCGACATGACGGAACAATTGATGCTTAGCTAACTCATAGCCCGTTGTCCGATCTCCACCGACTCCTACGCCAATAAACCCTGCGCCGCAGCCTTGACCTTGTGCTTGATAGACAGCATGCATGATACATTTGCGGATGCCATCCAAATCACGCCCTGCTTTACCTACTCCTTCAAGCTCTGCTGGAAGACTGTATTGAATGTTCTTATTCTCACAGCCGCCGCCTTTCAGAATAAGTCGAGCATCAATAGTGTCCTTCTCCCACTGCTCAAAATGGATGACAGGCGTGCCTGGCCCCACATTGTCGCCGCTGTTTGCACCAGTTAAGGAATCTACGGAATTTTCACGCAGCTTGCCTTCTTTGGTTGCTTGTTTAACGGCTTCGATAATCTGTTTCTTCATGATAATTTGGTTAGCTCCAACAGGTACATGTATAATGAAGGTTAGCATGCCGGTATCCTGACAAATTGGAGAGACATTATGCTCTGCCATAATTATGTTATCTGCTATGGTCGATAAAGAAAGTGCTGCACGAGTGCCTTGATCCTCTAACACACGCGCTTGATTAATCACCTTTCTTACATCTCCAGGCAGGTTTGTCGAAGTTTCGACAATAAGCTGATAAATGCTTTCTTGAAATTGCTGCATACCACTTAAAACTCCTCTCGTAATTCAAACTATGTTACATTAGATTATAAGATTAACTTAACCGCACAGTAAAGCACGAAAAAATATAATCTTTGGGCAAACCTTAAGGAGAATCTATACCATGCAAACATTGATAAAAACGGGGATGATTGTAATCATTGGCATATCCCTTTTGCTTTTTTCATTAAATCTCTTCAAGACTAATATTGTGTATAAGGACCAGATCGCTGTTCTCATGTACCATCATATCTATGATCAAGACATCAGCTCCAGCACGATTACAACCAAGCTCTTTCGCGATCAGCTTACTTTACTTAAAAATAAAGGCTACCAATTTATATCTTTACAGCAAATGAAAGAGTTCCTGGATGGTGCGCCAATTCCTAAAAAAGCTGTGCTGGTCACCTTCGATGACGGCTATGAAAGCTTTTATAATAATGCCTATCCCATTCTCAAAGAAATGTCGATTCCTGCTGTTAATTTTATCATAACTGGATCACTAGAGCATCCCCAACAGGATATCCCGAAGAAAATGTCACGTGAGCAAATCAAAGCTATGTTAAGTGATTCCTCATTAATTGAGGTCCAATGCCATACGGATTCTTTGCACTTTAAAAACCCATTAGGAAAAGCAATGCTTGTCGGGCATCTTTCCGCAGACGGCAAGCCTGAAACGGACGAGCAATATAAACATCGAATCGTTAGCGATACACAATCTTGCATATCAAAGCTAAATCCGCTAAACCCAGCACCAGTCGATACATTGGCATATCCTTACGGCATTTATAACCACGAAGCCGTTGACGACATTCAAGAAGCAGGCATTAAGTACGCTTTTACGATCCTGACCAAAATGACAACTCGTCAAGCCGATCATCTTCGTATACCGCGGATTAACGCCGGAAGTCCAGATATCACACCAGCAATACTAGAGAAATCAATTCTGCGAAGCATTATCCCCATTAAATAATGATCACGTCAGCTCATCAATAGTCATCTCAAAAGCAGGCGCCATATGGGTAAGAAAGTAATTCACTTCGGGCATTTCCAGCTTACGCAATGATTCAAGGATTTGTTTCTTGGCATAAGAAAACTCTGAGTTTCCTGCATTTAGCTCTGAAACACATTTTAGATAGGCATCTAGTAAATCTCCGCCTTTCACAAACTTATACAGCTCAGGATCATGCTCCAGAATTAACGGCCGATACACCGATTGAAGCTCAGCTGGCAGCATATTCATTAATGTTACGGCAGCTGAACGTTCGATTTCGCGAAAATGCTCGAGAATTTCTGGGCTGCTATGTTTAACCGGCTGCGCTATATCACCTACAAAAACTTCAGTTGCATCGTGGAATAACGCCATAGAAACAATTTTATCGGTTGGCACATCCTTTTTGTAGATTTCATTCGCCACCGAGCATAACAGATGCGTCCAAATCGATACATAATAAGAATGCAGCGCAACGGATTCATGGTCCGTATTACGCATCAGCGACCATCTGTAAATATTCTTCATTCGGTAAAGAAAAGCCGGGAAATTATAGCTGTCCATACATTCATCTCCTAAAAAATTAAAGTTGGTGCTCCTATTACTATTAGCCGAATTCATCATATCATTTTTATCATCGTTACCTTAATCTATTGGACTACTCTATACATTTACGTTCCTATTCTATCTCCCTATCTGGAAAGTCGCGGCTTAAGCTACTTACTAGTAGGAGTCATCCTTGGCAGCTATGGTTTCGTCCAGATCTTTGTTCGTTTACCTCTGGGTATAATCTCCGACAAGCTGCGGGTACGCCGTCCATTTCTCGCAATTGGTCTCGCTACAGGAGCGCTGAGCTGCTTATTATTTGCCATTAGTGATCAATGGGGCTGGACATTGGCCGCAAGAGCCGTTTCTGGTGTATCTGCATCATGCTGGGTAGCTTTTACAGTCCTATATGCGAGCTACTATCATAAAAATGACGCCACCCTAGCCATGGGACGCATTAGTACATTAACTGTTTGCGGACAGCTTATAGGGATGGGCTTAAGCGGTTTACTGGCGGATCATTGGGGCTGGAACTCTGCGTTCTGGACTGGTGCTGTGATTGGCTTAGTTGGGCTTATTGTTACGTTTGCTATTAAAGAGCCTGAAGAGGGTGTCTCTCGTATCCCCATCGAAGTTAAAGACTTAGTTAAAGTCATGCGTATGCCAACCTTGCTCAAGGTATCTACATTATCGATTCTAGCTCATTGTATTTTGTTTATCACGATGTTTGGCTTTACGCCGTCTCTAGCAGTAAGTCTTGGAGCGTCCAAAACTGAGCTGAGCCTACTCGTCTTTGCTTTTATGATCCCACATGCTGCTGCAGCATTCGTAACCAGCCGTTGGATTGTCCCTAAAATTGGCGCATGGAATTCCGTTCTTATCGGCTTTGCGGTCAGCTCTATTTGTACAGTAGCGCTTGCCTTAGCGCCATCATTTGGTTGGCTTGCATTCTCCCAGATTTTTAATGGGTTTGCTCAAGGGATGCACTTACCCCTGCTGCTCGGCTTATCTATCCAAAGCATTGAGATCTCCAAACGTGCTACTGCGATGGGCTTTTATCAGTCCGTCTACTCCATCGGTATGTTCGCGGGTCCATTCTTAGCTGGCTGGCTGAATGAGTCGTTTGGCTTAGTAAGTGGCTTCTATTTGGGAGGAGTATTTGGACTGATAGCTATTGTACTTACAAGGATTTGGACCTATTTACCTCGTAAGAATTCATCCACTACCTCTAAAAAACCTTCAACACCTTAATAAATTATACCTTAAAAAGATACCGAGACCAACCCTTAAAACAAACGGAGACTAACCTACATTTCACTCCAAAAAAACCATTAACCATATATATACAAATAATCTCCTATGTGCTATAGTCATATACATGTCATAAACCAGTACCTTGTAATGTATAGTACTAGAAAAGGGTGAGCAGATGAATGTGCAGTTTAAAAAAGGCGTGCTGGAATTATGTGTCTTAGTGTTAACTGCCAGCAAGGACCGCTACGGATATGAGCTAGTTCAGAGCATCTCTGAGAAATTTGCAATTGCTGAAGGTACCGTCTATCCATTGCTGCGCAGGCTTACGTTAGAAGGTTATTTCACTACTTATCTAGTGGAGTCTACAGAAGGACCGCCACGTAAATATTACAAGCTATCTCAGCAAGGGCAAGCCTATATGGATCAATTAGTAAGCGACTGGAGCACTTTTTCAGAAGGTGTGAATCAGATTATTGAGGAGGGTTTAAACCATGTCAAAAAATGAATATTTAAAAGAATTAGGCCAGCTGCTTAAAGCAATTCCTCTGCAAGATCGTAATGAATTACTAGCTGATTATAGTGAGCACTTCACCTCTGCTTTAGAAGCAGGCAAACAAGAATCAGAAATAATTGAAGCTTTGGGAAACCCTAAGACTATTGCCAAAGAAATCATAGCTGATTTCAATATGCAGCGTATTAATAAGCGTTTTTCTTTAGTGAATGTAGCTAATGCGACCTTCGCCATTATTAGTCTAGGGTTTCTCAATCTGGTGATTGTATTAGGACCTTTAATTGGCTTCATCGCGGTATTAGTGGCTTTGGTTGTAGTGGCTCTTGTTTTGATTATTGCAGCCCCGATTGGAATGATCTACAGCTTGGGTTTCTCTAAGGAATTGCTCCAAAATAGCTTTTTAATTCTAATGAGTATCAGCATTGGAGTTTTGTTGAGTATTGGATTATTTTATCTAATTAAATGGTTATATAAGCTCTTCATTCGTTATTTGCAATTTAATTTGCAAGTAGTCAGGAGGAATAACCGATGAGCTCAGCAACAATAAGACGAATCAAAAATCTTGCACTTATAGGTCTTATCATAGGTATACTTGGTAATGGCGTGCTTTATCTGCAAGGTATTTCTCCCTTTAATCTCACAGTTGTCGATCAATCCTATACTGCAGAAGCTGGAACAATCCAGAATCTTGAGGTTAATTCTTCCATTGATAATATGATTGTCAAGCCAAGCCTTGATGATCAATTTCATTTCCGGATCCTTGGTAAAGTCAGCCATTCCCCCAAGACTTCCGAGTTCGAGTATAAGTTAACAACAGACCGGGATACATTAAAATTTACTCTACCTGAGAATTGGAAGCTCCAATTTGGAGTTGCCATTTCCAATATCCACTTAGAGATTTCTGTTCCTAAAAAGCTTTTCAAACGGATCAGCATTAAATCTTCAAGCGGAGATATCACAATAAGTGATATTCAAAGTGAAGTAATTCAATTAGAAAATAGCTCAGGCAACATTAAAACCCAAAACATTACAGGTCAATTGAAGCTAGTAACTGGAAGTGGCGATATCCGAGTGGATCTCAATAAATTAGAGCAGGATCTTAGTTTTAAGACAGGCAGCGGTACTTTTAAACTTAACTTGTTACAGGCACCTCTGGCCATAGAAACAAATTTAACAACAAAGAGCGGTGAAATCGAGCAAAAGCTGCCTAATTTATTGTTTAAAGATTCACCAGATAGTGAAAAACAGCAAAGCGGTGTCCTTGGAAGCAATGGTTTTAAAGTAGAGGGCAGCACGAGATCTGGGGATATTACGATAAAGGTAGTTAAGTAATGGATTCATGTGTCCAGGGAAAATAACAAAAACCCAGTCCATACACGAAAATCAAGTGTTAGACTGGGTTTAGTTTGTTGAGCTACCGTATTGCGACCTCTGCTGCGGTAAGTATCTTAACTATTATTTACTCCAAGTGAGATGTACAGTTTGTAAATCTCACAATATGAGCCTTAGGATGATACTCCAAGAAATGAATACCTGTATTATCCGAATGGAACCATACATTCTTATCTGTAGGTAATTCAAGGAAGCTTTCAATGAGCCTTGTGATCACTCCTCCATGAGTAATAATGGCGATTCTCTTGTATTGTTTACTGTTCTCTTTTATGAAAGTCAAAATATGTTCAGCTCTCATCCTAAATTCTAAGTTATTTTCATCATCGTTTTGCTCTCGCAGCTCATCCAGGTATTTCACTGGACAACCTATAATATTCCCTAAGATTTCAGCTGTTTTACTTGCACGCTGTAATGTGCTTGACCATATAAATTCTGGAGGAAACTCATTAGATACACGCAAAGACATTTTTTCACCTTGCTCTACACCTTTACTCGTTAAAGGTTCTTGTACGTTTATCGAATCTTCTTCAGATTCGCCATGGCGAATTAATAATATTTGCACGATTTTCACCTCGATTATTTATTTTTCCTGTTCATAAAAATGTATGCGCAGGTTCAACCCTCATAATAAATTAATTCTTCCTTTTTTTATAAAATCCTTCATTTGAAACTATCAGATTTATTTGTATTCTGGCGTTAAGAAGAATTCAAAAAGGCACTGTTACTTTAGGATAATGAATATCCAATGTAACAGTGCCTAGTTTGCGATCATTACAGCTTAAATTATATCCCTATAAACCATCAATACAACAATAACAATCAATACTACAGTTAATAAACTACTAAACATTTTAATTTTAGTTACATCTTTATCCGTACCCGCTCCAGTTTGTGTGCCTTTTGCAATGCGTTTCAAAGGTCCACCTAGCATGCCGGAGAAAGCGCCTGCAAGCACTAGTAAAACAATTGCTGTGATCATCCAGGCTGTGGTTAATGAATCCTTCTCTTTACCAACCAAATAACCGCCTGTCAAAAATTGAACAATCAACAAAAATTGACCGAAGCGATTGGCTGTAACTAATGCTTGTACATATCCCTCTTGTGCTTGTTTGTTTAAAGAACTGATTCGAGTAGCCAATACCGGAAATACCAAGTAAAAACCCATTCCTACTGCTCCTAGAACATGCAAAAATACGATAAATTCCATCATTCACTCTTCCTTTCCTTGGTATTATTGAATTCCACAAGCTTTATTATACAACAAAAGAGCCTAGGAACAGGCTCTTTTTGTGTCAAATATTTAGATATTTATAATTTGGATTACATTACGTACAGATTGAGCTGATTTATCTAATGCTGCTTTTTCATCAGAAGTTAAATCCAGTTCAAAAATCTTTTCAATTCCGTCGCCGCCAAGAATGGTTGGAACACCCATGAACAGGTTATCATAGCCATATTCGCCTTCTAGCAAAGCAATACAAGGAATAATGCGTTTCTTATCTTTAATAATAGCTTCGGACATTTGCACCAAAGAAGCTGCTGGAGCGTAATACGCGCTGCCATTACCAAGCAAGTTAACGATCTCGCCTCCACCTGTACGTGTACGTTGTACAATGGCTTCAATGCGATCGGATGCAATTAGCTTCTCGATTGGAATACCGCCAACATTAGAGTAGCGAACCAATGGAACCATGTCATCGCCATGTCCACCAAGTACAAAACCACGAACATCTTCAACGGAAACATTAAGCTCTTGTGCAATAAATGTGCAATAACGTGCTGTATCCAACACACCGGATTGGCCGATTACACGATTCTTAGGAAAACCAAGAGTTTGGTATGCCACATAAGTCATTGCATCTACTGGATTACTTAGAATAATTACGATTGAATCCGGACAATGTTGTTTGATATTCTCACAAACAGTTTTCATAATTCCCGCATTCGTATTAACTAAATCATCCCGACTCATCCCTGGCTTGCGAGCGATACCAGCAGTAATAATGACAATGTCCGAACCTGCTGCATCTTCATAGTTAGAAGTACCCACAATGTTGCTGTCAAAGCCTTGCACTGGACTAGCTTCTAGCATGTCCAACGCCTTACCCTTAGTTGGATTCTCCAATTGCGGAATATCCAATAAAACAACATCTGCTAATTCTTTCTGCGCTAGCATGTAAGCCGTAGTTGCACCGGTGAAGCCTGCGCCGACAACAGTGATTTTTTTCCGTTGAATTGCCATGGAATCGTTCGCCTCCTACATATTTTTAATAATTTGGTTTGCGAATTCGGAGCATTTAACTTCTGTTGCGCCTTCCATCAAACGAGCGAAATCATAAGTTACCGTTTTATTGTTAATCGAAGTTTCCATACCTTTATAGATCAATTCCACTGCTTCCAACCAGCCCAAATGCTCAAGCATCATAACACCGGATAGAATTACGGAACCTGGGTTTACTACATCAAGACCAGCATACTTAGGTGCAGTACCATGTGTAGCTTCAAAGATTGCATGACCTGTTAAATAGTTGATGTTAGCTCCAGGTGCAATACCAATGCCTCCAACTTGTGCTGCTAATGCATCGGACAGATAATCTCCGTTCAAGTTTAAAGTAGCAATTACATCAAAATCTGTAGGACGAGTTAAAACTTGTTGTAAAGCAATATCTGCAATCGCATCTTTTATGATGATTTTGCCAGCTGCTTCTGCTTCTTTTTGAGCTTGGTTTGCTGCATCTGCGCCTTTATCGGCTTTAATGCGGTCAAATTGCTCCCAAGTGAATACTTGATCGCCAAATTCTCTTTCAGCAAGCTCGTAGCCCCAGTTTTTGAAGGCTCCTTCAGTGAACTTCATGATGTTGCCTTTGTGTACCAAGGTAACACTCTTACGGCCATGCTCAATTGCATAAAGAATAGCTGCACGAACCAAACGCTCGGAACCATCTTTCGAAACTGGCTTGATACCAATACCGGATGTTAATGGGAAACGAATGTTTTTAACGCCCATTTCATTCTGTAAGAAATCAATAACCTTCTTAACTGCATCCGTACCTTCTTGATACTCAATCCCAGCATAAATGTCTTCTGTATTCTCACGGAAAATGACCATGTCAACAAGCTCTGGACGTTTCACGGGTGAAGGAACACCTGCAAAATAACGAACAGGACGAAGACATACATACAGGTCAAGCTCTTGGCGCAAAGCTACGTTAAGTGAACGAATTCCCCCGCCGATTGGCGTAGTCAAAGGTCCTTTAATCGCAACGATATATTCACGAATTGCTGTTAAAGTGTCTGCAGGCAACCAGCTGTTATATTTGTTAAATGCTTTCTCTCCAGCATAAACTTCGTACCAAGCAATTTTCTTCTCACCGTTGTAAGCTTTTTCTACTGCTGCGTCCAATACGCGTTGTGCAGCTGCCCAGATATCAGCACCCGTGCCATCTCCCTCGATGAAAGGAATAATTGGATTATTAGGAACTACCAAAGTCCCGTTATCGATTGTGATTTTTTGTCCTTCTGTTGGTAATGCGTAATTTTCAAAAGCTGCCATGAATAATTTCCTCCTAGAGTATGTGTTTTATTTTATGAGCGTTGATCTATTGGTACATATGATTGATTAACAGGTCCTGTATATTCAGCACGTGGACGGATTAAACGATTGTTGTCATATTGCTCTAAGATATGAGCTGTCCACCCAGAAGCCCGGCTTATAGCAAAGATCGGTGTGAACAAATCGCGTGGGATCTTTAAATAGGTATAACACGATGCGGAGTAGAAATCCACGTTTGGTCTAAGTCCTTTTTTCCCAGTTACGATTTCTTCGATTTTAATCGACATGTCATACCACTTCATATTACCGGTAATTTCGCCCAATGCGCGTGACATTTTTTCTAAATGCTTCGCACGTGGATCTCCATTTTTATAAACACGGTGTCCAAAGCCCATAAGCTTTTCTTTGTTTTCCAACTTCTTGTTTACATAAGATTCTACATTGTCCAAAGAACCGATTTCGTCTAACATAGCCATTACCGCTTCATTAGCACCACCATGCAAAGGTCCTTTTAAGGCACCAATCGCAGAGGTTACGCCTGAATAGATATCAGATAATGTAGCAACCGTTACGCGAGCTGCAAAAGTAGATGCATTCAACTCATGATCTGCATGTAAAACCAAAGCTTTATCTAAGGCTTCGATGGCAACCTTATCTGGTTTATCGCCTGTTAGCATATATAAGAAATTCTCTGCTATCGAAACGCCTGACTTAGGGCTAATCACTTCTTTGCCTTCACGAATACGTGCAAAAGCAGCAATGACTGTAGGAATCTGAGCTTGAAGCTTGATTGCTTTCAACACATTGGCATCTCTGCTCATGTCATTAGCACTTAAATCATATAGAGACAAGCTTGAAACGGCTGTACGTAAAGCCGCCATGGAGTTGGTATCTTTAGGATAAAGTCTCATCTGATCAATTACAGCAGTCGGAATTGCTGAATTAGCACTCAAGTCTGACAGCAGCTGGTCCAATTCGGATTGATTGGGCAATTTGCCATACCATAACAAATAAGCAACTTCTTCAAACGTTGCCTTCTCTGCAAGTTCATCGATGTCAATTCCGCGGTATGTAAGAATTCCGTCGATGATCGAGCTGATTGAAGATGTCGTAGCGACAATGCCTTCTAAACCTTTGGTTGTCGTCATTTTGAATCTCTCCTTTGTTTTGTAAATTTCTATATGAATGCAAATGGCAACACTCAATAAGTAAAGTTTATCAACTTCCTACTTCTAATAATAATCTATTTTGGGAACGATGGGAATAAATCACGACATAAAACTTCATTATCACAATCATAAACTAATTTTGTTAAGCAGTGTTTTGTACATTACAGGAATAATGGTAAAATGAATTCTAACTTACTGCATTATCACCTTGCAACAGGAGGCTTACATGATTAACTTCAAAAGAGTAGGTATTATCGATATCGGATCCAATTCCATACGTTTAGTAATTACTGAAGAAACCGAACACGGGGCACATCATGTAATTGATGAAAGCAAGGATTCTGCTCGACTTAGTGAGCGTATTGGCAATGATGGGATCCTCAAGCAGGAAGACCAGAAAGTTATTGCACAAATTCTTAATTATTTCAGAAAAATGTGTGAAGCCAACCGCACAGCTGTAATTCGCGCCGTGGCAACAGCAGCCATTCGAAATGCAACCAATTCAGCAGCTATACTTAGCTACATTGAACAAGAAACTGGTTTAACTATAGAGCTCTTGAGTGGCGAGGAAGAAGCCCGTCTAGGTTTCCTAGGCATGATCAATGCAATAGATCTTGAAGATGGTTTTCTTGTAGACATTGGTGGCGGCAGTACTGAAATCAGTCTTTTTCTAAACCGCAGCCTTATAAGAAGCGTCTCATTTCCATTCGGATCTGTCAATACCACTAAGCGCTATAGTCGGAATGGTGATATGAACGCAGATGATATTGGACGCATTCAGTCTATGGTTATATCTGCATTAGATAAACAAAAATCCTGGTTGCTTAATCGTAAAGGCCTTCCTCTAGTCGGCTTAGGCGGCACCATTCGCAGCATCTGCAAGCTGGACCAGCGCCAGAAAAGATATTCACTTCCTCTTACACACAATTATGATATGGATAGCCAATCCATGGATCATTTAGTCCAAGACCTTTCTATACTTACTGTGGAAAACCGCAAAAAGGTAGAAGGCATGTCCAAGGATCGTGCTGATATTATTGTGCCTGGTTTAATTATCCTGCAAACGATCTTCCGCTATATTGGCTCCAGCTATTACAAAATTAGCGGATCTGGCTTAAGGGACGGTTTATACTATGAGACCGTGTTTCCGGAGCAGCCTAAGATCACATCTGTTTTAAAATATAGTGTGCGTAATTTACTTGCTTTACATCCTTCTGTACCTGTCGTACATGTCGAGCATATCAATCAGCTAGCCTTAAAGCTGTTCGATGAAATGAATATTTCGCATGAACTTGGTGTACGGAGCCGTGATTATTTGGACACGGCTTCCTTACTTTACCGAATTGGAGTAACTGTGCTCTATTATGAATACGCCAAGCATACCTTTTACTTAATGGCCCATTCGCGGATCGATGGTTTAAGTCATCGTGAAATCTTGATTTGTGCATTTATTGCCTCTTACAAAAATAAAAATCGGACTAAGAAAATGTGCTTAGAGTACAAAGACATTTTGACAGAATCCGATTTTAATTACATTGAGAAATTAGGCATGCTCTTGCAGCTAGCTATCGCACTAGACCGAAGCGAGACTCAACCTATCCAAGCTTTGTCTGTATTCGTTAATAAAAAAGAGCTTGGATTACATTTGAATTGCAGCCATCCACCCATTATTGAACTGCGTGAAATTCAAAATCTCCAAAAAGAATTCAAAAAGACGTGGGGACTGCAGCTTATATTGACTTCCACGCTTTAATATTCATCGCTTCAAACTGACTGCGTCTTGGATTTTCTGGATTTGGAACCGTTACATACAGCCCATTCGTTTGCAAATGTCTTGCCTTAACATTATCGCTTAAGGTAATTTGCAGGATACGAATGAGGTTGTTTTTTATCTCTTTATCAAAAACAGGGCACATTAATTCAATTCGCCTCGTTAAATTACGTGTCATCCAATCTGCACTAGATAACCAAATCGAGGGATCTCCATCATTCTCAAAATAAAATATCCGCGAATGCTCCAAGAATCGATCCACAATGCTTCTCACCGTTATATTCTCACTTAAGCCGACAACACCTGGTCTCAAGCAGCATACCCCACGGACGATTAAATCAATCTTTACACCTGCTTGTGAAGCTGAATAAAGCTCATCAATCATTTCTTGATTGGAAAGTGAATTCATCTTAGCAATGATATGCGCTGGCTTGCCTTCCGTTGCATTCTTAGCTTCGTTCCGAATAATCTCGAATAGCTTCTGCTTCATATCCGTTGGAGCTACCCCAAAAGCCTGCAAATGCTGAGGAGCCGAGTATCCTGTGATTTCATTGAACAAAGCAGATGCATCTTCACCAATCGTCGGATGGCTTGTGAATAGTCCAATATCGGTGTAATAACGGGATGTAATGTCATTATAATTTCCAGTACCTACATGTACATATCTGCGTAAAACGTCATGCTCTTGGCGAACGACCAAGGTAATCTTAGCATGGGTTTTCAACCCTACTAATCCATAGACAACATGGCATCCTGATTTTTCCAGCTTACGTGCCCATGCAATATTGCGTTCCTCATCAAAACGTGCTTTTAGTTCGACAAGAACGGTAACCTGTTTCCCAGATTCAGCGGCTCTCGCTAGGGATTGTATGAGATTAGATTGACCACTTACCCGATATAATGTCATTTTGATTGCTAGGACTTGAGGATCCTCAGCAGCCTGAGCAATAAAATCACTAACGACTTCAAACGTTTCATAAGGATGATATATTAAAACGTCCTTTTGACGTAGCACCTGGAAAAAATCATCGATCACATCAAATTCTTTTGGATAAGCCGGCTCGATATCCGCAAAACGCAAATTGTCATGGCCAAGGACTACATTCGAAAGCTTCATTAAGTAACTGATATCAATCGGACCATCGATCTCCATCACATTTTCTTCGATCTCAAACTCTTCCTTCAACAACGCAAGCGCGTAAGGATGCATTCCTTTCTGCACTTCCAAGCGGATAGGTGAACCCCAACGTCGACGGCGCAGCTCTTTTTCGATCTCTTCAAGCAGATCCTCTGCCCCTTCTTCGTTAAGGGTTAGATCTGCATTACGCGTTACACGAAAGCCATGCACGGAGAGTGGAATATAACCGCTGAACAGCGTTTTAATGTGACGTTGGATCAAATCCTCCAGCAGGATAAACTCTTGCTTCTTGCTATTCGTCCTTATTGGAACACGTACTAACCGGGAGAGATTAGAGGGAACCTGCACAATAGCAATATAAGGCTCATCTTCAGGGTCATCCCCTTCTTTCAATAGCAAGGTCGCAAGATATAAACTCTGGTTATGCACAAGCGGGAAAGGACGGCTTTGATCAACTGCCATTGGTGTTAAAACTGGGAATATAATGTCATGAAAATAAGTATCCATTAACTTTTGTTGATTGACTGATAATTCATCGTAAGATGCAAAAATAATCCCTTCTTTAGCAAGCTGTCTGCTGATATCACGAAAGGTTTTGTATTGCTCTGTTACCATGCGTGTCGTCCGTTTTGTGATTCTTTTGATTAAACCTGAAGGTATGTAGCCTGTAAAATCTTTCTTCAAATAGCCTGCTTTTAATTGATCCATGATTCCAGCAAATCTTACGCTCATAAACTCATCCAGGTTTGTAGAAACAATCGAAAGAAATTTAACCCTCTCTAACAATGGTGTCGCAGTATCCTGAGCTTCCTCGAGAACACGCCAATTAAATTCAATCCAGCTTAAATCTCGGTTTAAATAATTCGATGTGCTCATAGCGCGCCTCCATTAGAATGACTCATCTTAGTATGAATCGACAATGTTTTTAGAGTGTTACTGTTTTGTAAAGGTATTGTAAATTTAATTTTTACTCGTACATTATCACATGATATTTCAGTCTTACTCATCTCATGATACAATGCTTTTATAAAGTTTAATTTTGGAAGGATGAAAAGCTTGGATAAACTACTTCAGAAACAAATTTTCCGTGGCCTATATGTACTCATAATTTTGTTAGCGATTGTTTTGGCCTTCTATTACGTTCTTCCGTTGGTTTATCCGTTTCTATTTGGCTGGGTCGTAGCCCTAATTCTCAACCCGTTGGTTAATCTACTACATACTAAAGTAAAATTACCGCGAATGCTTGCTACCCTTATTTCTTTACTGATATTCTGTGCAGTCACATTGGGGATTCTAACAGCCTTAACCATCAATATAGTCATTGAGATTAGTTCCTTGGCTGACACTATTCAGAATAACATCAATACCTGGAAAGATGAAATAATCGTTTATATCAACTCAGACTATATTCAGAATATTGTTACACAAATCAATGTATTTTATCAAGATAATGAGCAGCTTCAAGATCCCATTAACAACGCTCTAACCAATTCGACTAAAATCATTGCTGGTCTGAGCTCATCCATCGTCAATCTTGTTTTTAATTTCATTGTGAACTTTATTACCTCACTACCGAGTTATGCAACCTTTGCGATCATCGGCTTACTTGCCGCTTTCTTCATAAGCAAGGACTGGTATAAGTTAATTAAACGCTTCGGAGGATATTTCCCTGATAAAATACGTGAATCCTCCCATGCCATTTGGGGCGATTTGCAAAGAGCATTGTTCGGCTACGTGCGGGCACAATTGATCCTAATCACAACGACCGCTACCTTTGTCCTTATCGGTTTAGTCATCCTCGATGTTAAATATGCCATCACCATCAGCTTACTAATTGGCCTTTGCGATTTAATGCCTTATCTGGGTGTAGGTGCATTTATGGTACCTTGGATCATTTTCCTATTCATTCAAGGAAATATTTATTACGGTATCGGAGTCAGTGTAATTTATGGAATCGTATTGGTGGTCCGTCAAATCATTGAACCTAAAGTACTGGCGACCAGTGTCGGACTTAATGCATTAGCTACATTAGTTTCCATGTTTATTGGACTTAAACTCTTTGGTGTTCTAGGACTTATCATTGGACCTGTGTCCTTGATTGTTCTTACTGCTTTTCATAATGCGAATGTGTTCAAAGATATTAGGGATTACGTGAAAGGCAAATCGCCAATTATTGAACAATAGGAGAATTTAATCACTCGATCCTGCTTGGTCTCCTATAAGAAGCTTAAACAAATCAGGCGCTTGTTTATCAATACGGGCCGCTTTCCAGTCCCGATTAACCCAAACGTGTCTAGTTTCACCGCTAACCAATAACTCTCCCGTAGGCTCAATGAACAGGCTCTGGTCCGCTTCTAGCGGTGAGGCGCCTGTTTCTTTATTTGAATTCCGGCGAATCTCACTAGAAAATCTTACACGTATATTGGAATATTCAATCATTTTAGTATAGATCGTTATTTGATCATCATAGCGAGCTGGCAGCCTGAACTTAATCTCTGCGTCCGTTAGCGGCAGTAACAATCCTCGCTTTTCCAAGTCTTCATAAGTCATTCCTCTAGTGCGTATCCATTCCGTTCGACCGATTTCAAACCAATTCAAATAGTTTGCATGATAAACTACACCCATTTGATCGGTTTCTTGATATCTCACCCGTAATGGGTGGCTTGACCAATTCTGAGGCATTCAGTTCACTCCTTTTATAGTGTTAACGGGAATGGAATCCTTAATTGTTGCCCGTTAACAGTTTAGTTCAAAAAAGCGAAGCAGACTTGCGATCTGCTCCGCTTCGTTAAGATATATTATGAAACTAAGTCTTATTGAGAATTACATTACTTTTGATTTACCTGAGTAGATAACGCCAACCTCTGGATAGATCGAAACTTCCAAACCATCGGTAAGAAGGTCAAAAACATTGTCTACACCAACAATAACAGGGATACCTAGGCTTAAACCAACTACAGCAGCATGAGAAGTAATTCCGCCTGTTTCTGTAATTACGGCCGAAGCACGTTGGAAGGCAGGGATGTACTCTTTATCTGTAGAGATCGTAACTAATATGGCTCCATCTGTCATTTTGCGGATAGCTTCTTCTGGAGAACGAGCTGTAACAACTTGTCCATTAGCCGTTGTTGTGCCAATTCCTTGGCCTTTAGCTAGCATTTCGCCTACATGATGGACCTTGATTAAGTTTGTTGTTCCTGAACGACCTACTGGAACGCCTGCTGTAATCACAACAATATCACCTAAACGTATATAACCAGCTTGCATAACACTGTCTACAGCAAGCTCGAACATTTCATCTGTGGTGCGTGCTTTTTCACCTAAAATAGGAATTACTCCCCAAATCAGAGCAAGTCGACGCATCGAGCCTTCGTTCGGAGTTACAGCGAAGATCGGTGCTTTAGGGCGATATTTAGAAACCATACGTGCTGTATAGCCGCTTTCGGTAGAAGTGATAATCGCCTTTGCTTGAAGATCCAAAGCACAATTAGCTACAGATTGACTGATTGATTCGGTAACGGAAATTTGTTGAGCTTGGCTTTGTCTATTAAGAATTTCGCGATAATCGAGCGCTGATTCTGCACGCTCTGCAATGCGCGACATAGTTTGTAAGGATTCAATTGGGTATTTGCCAGCAGCCGTTTCTCCTGAGAGCATAATAGCATCTGTGCCATCAAAGATAGCATTTGCTACGTCACTCGCTTCCGCACGTGTTGGACGAGGATTACGTTGCATGGAATCCAGCATTTGAGTTGCTGTAATAACCGGTTTACCAACGTGATTACATTTGCGAATCATTGATTTCTGTACCAATGGAACTTCCTCAGCTGGAATTTCAACCCCAAGATCTCCACGAGCAACCATTAAGCCATCGGAAACTTCAAGGATTTCGTTTAAATTATCGACGCCTTCTTGATTCTCGATTTTCGAAATGATCTGGATATGCGAGGCATTGTGTTTCTCAAGCAATTGGCGAATTTCCAAGACATCACTTGCTTTTCTTACAAAAGAAGCAGCAATGAAATCAACGCCTTGTTGAATTCCAAACACGATATCATTGGCATCTTTTTCAGTAATTCCCGGTAATGAAATTTTCACCCCTGGTACATTAACACCTTTTTTGCTTTTGATTTGCCCGCCATTAACGATAACGCAATCTATTTCTGTACCTTGAACTCCGACTACTCTAAGTCCGATCAAGCCATCATCAATTAATATAGTTGAACCGATATGAACATCATTCGGCAGATCCTGATACGTAATTGAAATACGATGCTTATCGCCTAATATTTCTTCCGTAGTTAGAACAATATGCTCATCCTGAACCAAATCAATTGGCTCTTCTTTTAGCTTACCTGTGCGTATTTCTGGACCTTTGGTATCCAAGAGTATGGCAACTGTTTTTCCGAGCTCTTTGCAGGCTTGACGAATGTTAATAATTCGATTGCCATGCTCTTCAAAATCACCGTGAGAAAAATTAAGCCTTGCCACGTTCATTCCGGCATTAATCATTTTTTTCAACATGTCTAACGATTCGCTTGCTGGTCCAATGGTACATACAATTTTGGCTTTACGCATGATTCATCCTCCTAATAGGGCTGTTTTCCCTATCGTTCTAAATTTATGAAAGCGGTGTTCCCGCAGTTCCAACTCGTTTAATTGCTGCAATTCTGTTAAATGCTTACCAATTGCTTGCTGAATTAGCTGTGCTTGTTGAGTTAAATCTCGGTGTGCACCACCACGAGGCTCAGGTACAATATCATCGATCACACCCAGCTCAAAAATATCTTGGGCGGTAATTTTCATATTCTCAGCTGCTAAAAGTGATTTAGAAGCATCCTTGTAAAGAATCGATGCTGCTCCCTCAGGGGAGATAACCGCATAAATCGAATGCTCCAGCATTAAAACGCGATTGCCAACACCAAGTGCTAATGCACCGCCGCTGCCACCTTCACCGATGACAATACATATAATAGGGACCCCGAATGAAGACATCTCATGTAAATTTCTTGCTATGGCTTCCGCTTGTCCTCTTTCCTCAGCAGCTGCACCTGGATAGGCGCCTTTAACATCTATGAAAGTAATAATAGGACGTTTAAATTTATTAGCCTGCTGCATTAAGCGCAAAGCTTTGCGAAACCCCTCCGGATGTGGCATGCCGAAATTACGGGCAATATTATCCTTGGTATCTTTCCCTTTTTGGTGCCCAACAACCGTTACGGGTATACCATTAAATTTGGCTATGCCGCCAACTATAGCTAAATCATCGCCATAAAGCCGATCACCATGAAATTCAACATAATCCGTAAAAATCTCTTGAATATAATCCAACGTAGTTGGACGCTGTGGGAATTTCGCTATCTGGATCTTGTGAGCTACAGTCAGATTCGCATAAAGCTCATCCTCTAATTTAATGAATCTTTCTTCCAATCGGCTAATCTCATCGGCAAAATCAATCTTCTTATCTGTACCAAATTTACGTAGCTCTTCAATCTTGCCACGCAGCTCAGCTAGAGGCTGTTCAAAAGGCAATTCAGCTGCCATTAGAGTTAACCTCCTTTACAGTATGAATATCCAAAATATTAATCAGAGTTGCACGCATATCCTTGCGATGGACCACTTTATCAAGCTGTCCATGCTTTAAATTAAATTCAGCTGTTTGAAAATTATCAGGCAGCTTCTGGCGAATCGTTTGTTCAACAACACGTCTGCCGGCAAAACCAATGGTTGCACCAGGTTCAGCTAGGATGATATCTCCCAGCATCGCAAAGCTTGCACTAACTCCACCTAAGGTTGGATCTGTCATCACCGAGATATAAAGCCCGCCTTGCTCTTGGAACTTGGCTAAAGCTGCACTTGTTTTGGCCATTTGCATCAGGGACAATATGCTCTCCTGCATTCTTGCTCCAGCAGAAGTAGAGAATAGAATCAATGGCAGCTTCTTTTCCATGGCTGCTTCAATAGCACGAGTTATTTTTTCACCAACTACGCTGCCTAAAGTACCTGTAAAAAACTCAAAGCTCATCGCACCAAACACGACTGGAAACCCACCAATCGTACCTTCCCCAGTTATGACACCATCATTGAAGCCTGTCTTTTCCATCGCTTGAGCGATTTTGTCTTCATAGCCTGGAAAATTCAACGGATTCACTGAGATCATATCTGCGTCATATTCAATTAATTGACCTTCATCCAAGGTCATTTGAATCCGCTCAGCTCCGTTTAACACGAAATGATAACCGCAGGATGAGCAAACCTTCATCGTTTTTTCAAGTTCCATACTGAATTGAATTGTACTGCACTTGGGACATTTGTTCATTAGGCCTTCTGGAATCTCTCTTTTCGTGCTTTCCGAAGGGATCGTTGCATATTTGCGTTTTTTCTGGAATAAATCCATAAATGATGACACTTTGACACCTCACCAGGCGTTATTTTCAAGAAACTATCGATTATCTATGTAAAATGGAATTAAGTACTTCTTGTACTTCTTCCAGCTCACCTGCAGGAACTAATATTTCGAACTGATTCTTGGTTAAATTAATGGCACGGATCTTTACAAGAAAACCTTCTTCTGTCAATTTCAACTTAATGCGCTCGGCTATTTTTGACGTTGGAGCAATATAAATGACCGTCCACATATATTATTACCCCCTGAATTAAGCTACTTAGGTCCATACAACCACTAATGATAACACAAAAACACTTTTTATCGCAACAATGGAAAGATAATGGAATGATTACCAGATAGATAGGCTACTGCACTTTAATAGCTCCGCTTCCCATCAATGCTTCAAGGGAGCGAATAAAATCCTCAGATGGCTTAACGTTATATTGGTTATTGAGTGCGACCATCTTCTGTTCCCTCTCGTAGAAAAGTACAACCTGCAAGGAACCGCTATGATCCTGAAGAGCTGCTTTTAGCCTTGCAAGAATAGTTTGATTCTCATAGGCTTCACTAATTTTCACAAAAACACGCTGCTGCTTACTGCTTGCAGGCTTGGGCTTTTCCACTGGGGGAGTCGACCTCGGTTTCGGTTCCACATTACGTGATTGTTGTTTGGAGTAAGTTGTGCGTTGAAACTGCAAAAGCAGCTGATCCTGCTGATCCGGATTATTCATTGCCACAACTTGATCTGCCAATAATTTGATGTCCTCGTCCTGCAGCTGCAGCTTTGCCTTGACTAAGATTAATTCACCCTTTTGGATAAAGCTATTAAATCTCTTCCAGGTTTCAGGGAATAAGACCACTTCGACTTTCTCCACTCGATCCTCAAGCTCAATAAAAGCCATTTGCATGCCCTTTTTGGTGACTATAGTTTTCACTGATATGACCATTCCTGCGACAATAACTTCACTGAGGTCTGGGAGCTCTGGCAAATGAATCATTGCGGAAACACCGCTGGTTTGCAGCAGTGTTTCATAGGCATCCAATGGATGGCCTGAGAGAAAAATACCGAGCAATTCTCGTTCTAGCTCCAATTGCTGCATGATCGTAAATGGGCGAATTTCCGGATATTCAATCGTCCAATTGATTTCCTCATCAAAACCAAACAAAAACAGCTGCAGCTCATCCCGCTCCTTTTTCCACTTGATCGCCGCTTCCAAGGTTGCATCCAAGATAGCTAACAGCTGGGCGCGATGGCCCTCCAAGGAATCAAAGGCACCTGCTTGCAGCAAGGATTCTAAAACCCGTTTATTGCAAACTCTCAAATCCACACGGCGGCATAAATCAAGCAAGCTATCGTATGGCCGTTCTAATCGTTCCTTCATAATGGAATCAATCGCTTGAGTACCTACATTCTTAATTGCAGCTAGACCAAATCGGATGACCATTGTTCCTTCAGCATCCACCTTCACCGGCGTAAAAATCATCCCGCTTTCGTTGACATCCGGTGGCAATACCTTGATCTGCAAACGACGGCAATCATCGACATACTCAGCAACCTTACGATGGCTCCCCATAACGGCTGTCAGCATGGAGCTCATGAAATGAGCTGGATAATGTGCCCGTAAATAAGCGGTTTGAAAAGCAATCACGCCATAAGCCGTCGCATGAGCTCGCGGAAAGCCATAATCAGCGAAGCGGACAATCATATCGTATACTTTATGCGCATCCTCATCTGAATAGCCCTCTTGCAAGCTGCCGGCGACAAAATGCGCCCGTTGTTGATCCAGCACCTCACGCTTTTTCTTGCTGACCGCACGGCGAAGCACATCTGACTCTCCCAGAGAGAAACCTGCCATCTTAGAAGCGATTTGCATGATTTGTTCCTGATAAACAATGATCCCATAGGTTGTCTGCAGAATGGGAATGAGAGATTCATGTGGATAATCCACTTCAATCTCTTTATGCTTGCCTTGAATATATTTAGGAATGAATTCCATTGGCCCAGGACGATAAAGTGCTAACACTGAAATAATATCCTCGAATTCCGTTGGCTTTAAGTCCTTAAGCACACGTCTAACACCTTGAGACTCCATTTGAAAAACGCCTGTTGCGTCACCACGACTTAACATTTCATAGGTTAAGGGATCATTGTCCGGTATCTTCTTGAAGTTCAAGGGCTCGCCAAACGAGCTTTTAATCGATGCCTGCGTTCGTTCAATAATCGAAAGCGTGCGCAAGCCCAAGAAATCCATTTTTAATAGACCAATGCTCTCTAGATGCTCCATAGCATATTGAGTCAACGGTGTCTTCACCGTGCCTTCCTGCAAAGGGACATATTGAGTTAAAGGTTCATTCGATATCACGACGCCTGCTGCATGTGTGGAAGCGTGACGCGGCATACCTTCTACCTTCATGGCAATTTGCAGGAGCTCGGCTGTCTTAGCATGGCTATGGCTTAAAGCTTGCAATTCCGGACTGCCTGCGATTGCCTCTTCAAGAGTAATGCCTAGCTGAAAGGGGATCATCTTAGCTACGCGATCTACCTCATGGTAAGGCATATTCAATACCCTGCCGACATCACGAATAGCCCCCTTGGCTGCCATGGTACCGAATGTAATAATCTGGGCTACACGCTCTGCCCCATATTTATCCACGACATAATCGATGACTTCATCTCGCCGCTCATCGCTGAAATCAATATCGATATCCGGCATGCTAATTCGTTCTGGATTAAGGAAGCGCTCAAACAATAATTGATAACGAATGGGATCGACGTCAGTAATCTTCAGAACGTAAGCGACTAAACTACCCGCAGATGAACCACGTCCTGGTCCTACAGCAATATTCTGTTCATGTGCATAACGAATAAAATCCCAAACGATTAGGAAATAATCGGAAAACCCCATAGTTTGAATGACACTTAATTCATAGCTGAGACGTTGATCCAGTACTTCACGCGGTTCTATATTTAACCAATCTTCGCTTTCGCCATAACGTTGTTCCAGCCCTGTTAAACACAGCTGTTTTAAATATTCACCCGCTGATAATCCCTCGGGAATGGGTTCGAATCTAGGCAGAATCGATTGGCCAAACTCCAGCTTAAGCTCACATTTTGCAGCAATCTCGGCCGTATTCGTCATGGCCCCCGGTGCATGTGCGAACAATCCAGCCATTTCCGCTCCACTTTTCAGATAAAGCTGCGTCGAAGCGAATTTCATCCTGTCCTGATCATCAACGGTTTTCCCTGTGCCAATACAGAGAAGAATGTCTTGCATCGCATGATCCTCAGATAATACATAATGCACATCATTGGTCACAACTAGCGGGATCCCCGTTTCTTGGCTTAGGCGGATCATCGACAAATTCACTTTCTTTTGCTCATAGATTCCGTGATCCTGCAGCTCCAAATAGAAATCATCCTCAAAAATAAGCTGATATTTCTCAGCCGCCAGCTTAGCTTCCTCATAACGATCATGCAGCAGATGCTGCGAAATCTCACTTCCTAGGCACGAGCTTAAACAAATGATTCCTTCGGAATGTAAGGCAAGATGCTTCAAGTCTATTCTTGGTTTATAGTGAAAGCCTTCTAAATGAGCAATGGAACAAAGCTTCATTAAATTCTGGTAGCCGATATGATTCTTCGCCAATAACAGCAGGTGATAGATCGGCTGGTCTTGCCTGCTTGCTTTAGTATGTAGAGAACCACTTGTAAAATACATTTCACAGCCAATAATCGGTTTAATTCCATGCTTCAAACAAGCTTTATAAAAAGGGATTGCCCCGTACATGACACCATGATCCGTTAAAGCTAACGAAGACATACCTAATTCCGCTGCTTTTGCTGTTAAGCTATCAATTCGTGCAGCACCATCCAATAAGCTATATTCACTATGTACATGAAGATGGACAAAATTATCCATAGGTCGTCGTTCCCTCTCTGTTGCGCGTTCCTTCTATTTTACCATAGCACGCCTAAAAAGCGAACCTCTATTCCCATACTTATTTCATACAAAGATTCATACAAATAAAAGAGGACAATCCTCTGCATTAAGCAAGACCGAAAGGGGAGCTTCACAAATGGCTCATTTCATTACAAAGCTGGCATCCGATTTTTTTATCGCTTTTGGGATTGTGCTTGGCGGCAGCCTATTGGGTGGAATTAGCGCAGTCATTTTTCTGGAGTCACCCTCGTTTACGATGGAACGTATTGCAGGGAATATTAAAATATGGGCTATGGTAGCCGCAGTCGGGGGTACAATCGATCCCTTGAGAGTCATAGAGAGTAATTTTCTTGAAGGTTACTTATCTCCAGCAATTAAACAAATTCTATTCTTTATTAGTGCTTTTATCGGGGCTCATCTCGGATTCCTCTTAATCCAATGGATTTGCAAAAGCCCAGGTAAATCATGAGAGTTCCCCCATTTGAGCGTTATGAAAAGGCACTTGCTGGAGCTGGAATTTTTCTCGTTGGATTGATTGTTGGCTGTGCGCTTTTCATGAGTATTTATCAGAATAATTTCAGCATTTTATCGATTCAAAATCAACAGCTGCGCTCTGAATTGAAAAGTTTAAAAGACGATATCCGGCTAAATGGCCTTAAACAAAAAAAATCCTCGCATGCTCTTATTCATAGCATCAAAGTTACCTTTGAACGAAAACCCGAAGCTAATAAAATGGACGAGGTTAGTGAAAATAAATTGCGTGAAGAGATTACACAAGACCTCCAATTCTTATACGGTTCAGAGATTCGTAAAATCAGAGATGACCCCTTGCTCTATCGTAATCTGCTGGAAGGCAAAACCTATCACGCCATTCAAGAACGAGATTATACCATTTATGTGCGGAGCCTTATCATTATTGACGATGAATTAACGATTACGCTAAGTGCAGCAGTGGTTCGAAAATAAGCTGAAAAGTGGTATACTCTATCCTATAACTCACGAAGAATATGGGGTAATAAATCATGCATCCAAAAGTTAAACAAGCATTAGAGGTCACTTTAAGCAACTGGCAAGCGATGTCGAAGAGTGATTCTGAGGAAGCAGAATCTTCTGCAAATGAATTCGAAGCTTCCTTTTATATTTTTATTGATGCAGTACGTGAATGGTTTAATAGTTTGGAACAATACCCGCAAACAATAGACGAATTTCTTACATTGCCGATGATTGAGCATATTCTGGACTTACTTCCAGCACCCTTATATTTGAACTTCGAAACAGAGGCAGAGCTTATCCTTGAGCATAAAACGAGGATCGAAGATGCCAAATATGATTAAGGCAGTAAATATCTAGCTTTAATCACATTCATATGGTGTGTTTCATGCCCAGCTATGATGAAAGCAGCTGCGCGTGCAGACAATGGATGATTCTGAAATTCTCCACGACGAAGCATAATGGACTCTGATAAATGATTAATAAGCGTAATTGACGATTGTCGAACAGCTGAATAATCCTTAAGCACCTCGATAAACGGTAAATCTTCAAATGGAGCTTCCAATGCAAAAATATCACGATCATATCCGGGTAACTCTCGTACATCCCCGCGTGCAATTCTCAGTATACGATAATTCCATAGCCGCTCCACATCAACAATATGCCCGACTACTGTTTTGAGACTCCATTTACCTTCTGCATACTTGAAAGCGGCTTGCTCTTCGGTTAGTCCTCCCAATAATAATCGCGTTATATCATGCTGATTCTGCAAAATAATTTTCAAGCTACCCTCTGGCACTAAACGGACATATTGCTCTGCTAATGCTGGGTATTCGTCAGTTTCAGGTCTAATGCTCATATTTGCCTCCTATTATAGTTAAAAGTTGATTTTATGGTGAATTATCAGTAGAGTGGAGAAAAACGCGGCTGAAGGAGTTTTCCCATGTTATCTTACTTTTCGTTTTTCCTTACTACGGTCATTTTGCTTTCGTTGCTGGCGACAGTTTTCTATAGCTACCGTTCTCGTTTACAAACAGACGCCTTTAAAAAAGGTGTTTTATCCTCCAAAATGAATATTTCCATGGGATTCATGCTCGTATCTATGGCGTTGCTGCAGATTTTTCTGTTTGAAGCTAATAACATGCGTACTGTTTTAGGAATCATCTTCCTTTTATTAGGATTATTCAATTTCTTCTCAGGTGCGCGCAACCTCATGCACTATCGCTCACGCAAGCAATAATCTTTAATGATCAAATACTTGTGCAGTGAGCAGCGCCTTAGAAATAAGCTGGCCATCGTGATATATCTCTACATCGATCTTACCGAATTTACGGCTGATTTCGATAATTTTGGGGCGAATATCAATAATGCTATCCATTTGGACCGGTTTAATAAAATAAATCGACATGTTATCAATGACTAAATCGCCTTTTTTATGCTCATGCACCACTTGATAAGCGGCTTGTGTCATTAAAGTAGTTAGAATACCTGCAGAGCCTGAACCAAAGTTATTCGACATCTGTGGAGAAACCACACCACGAAAAGCAAGCTGCCCTTGCTCGTCCCGAACTGCATCAAAACCTGACCAGATTAAATCCTCAAAGGTTTCCCCAATTTGCGGCTGCCGTTGGATATATTGCATCACCTTCATAACATCCTTGCGGCTGATCACGCCAATCATTTTGCGATTGGTATCGACTACAGGCAATAATTCAATCCCTTCCCAAACCATTAAATGCGCTGCCGAAGCAATTGAGGTCCTTAAATGCACGGTTAGCGGATTGCGTGTCATCTGTTTATCTAAGGTTTGATTGGGATCCGTATTAACCATATCCTTGGAAGTAATCATCCCGATTACACGGTTCCACTCGTCGATTACCGGAAACCGGCTATGTCCAGTTTTTTCAATCAAGAGCTGCCAATCCTTGACTGTATGATGGCTTTTCAAGGCAAAAACCTCTGTTTTTTCAGACAAAATATCCTCGACTAACATGACTTTTTTCTTAATTAAACGGTCATAAATGGCGCGATTAATCATCGAAGCCACTGTAAAAGTATCGTAGCTGCTAGAGATGATTGGCAAACTTAAAGTATTAGCTAGCTTGATAACCTCTTCACTTGCAACGAACCCACCAGTAATCAGCACAGCTGCTCCTTGCTCCAATGCACAAATATGCGCTTTCTCCCGATTGCCGACAATTAATAGGTTGCCAGCATCAATATAACGCAGCATCGCTTCCTGCTGCATGGCACCAATGACGAATTTATTCAAGGTTTTAGGCAGTCCATCTGTCCCGCCTAGTACTTCACCATCGACAATATTAGCGACTTCGCCATATGTAAGCTTGTCGATATTAGCTCGTTGTTTTTTCTCAACCCTAACTGTGCCAATTCGTTCTTTAGTACTAACCAAGCCTTGGTTTTCCGCTTCTTTAATGGCTCGATAAGCTGTGCCTTCACTAACCTCCATGGCCTTTGCAATCTGGCGAACGGATATTTTACTGCCGACCTTTAAGGCTTCAATATGTCTAATGATTTGTTCATGCTTTGTAATCGTTTGTTTAACTTCTTCCGTATCCATTCTGCTCTCGCCTCCATTCTCGTTCAAAGCTTATCTGGCTTGTAAGAACAAAGTTATTTCCTCTTCCGCAAGTGGCTTGCTAATAATAAAGCCTTGAATTTCATTGCATTTTCTCGAACGCAAGAACGAAAGCTGCTCGTAGGTTTCTACTCCCTCTGCGACAACACTAAGCTTTAGGCGACGTGATAAAGCTATAATCGTTTTGGTAATCGCTGCATCCTTGGAGTCAGCTGAAACATCCTGAATGAAGGAGCTATCTATCTTGATAATATCGATTGGAAAAAGCTTTAAATAGCTTAAGGACGAAAATCCTGTTCCAAAATCATCAAGTGAAATTTTCACACCTAGTTCGCGTAATTGATTCAGCTTCGCGATAGTCATAGTTGCATTTCGCATAACCATGCTCTCCGTTAATTCCAGCTCTAACCAAAAAGGCTCAAGCCCCGTTTCTTCAATAACCTTAAGTACAGTCTGATAAAAGTCATCACGCTGAAATTGAATACTTGAGATGTTAACGGATACTCGCTTAGGGTTAATCCCCATTTTCTGCCAAGCTTTATTCTGTAAACAAGCTGTTCGTAACACCCATTCACCAATTTCAACGATTAATCCTGTTTCTTCAGCCATACTAATAAATTCGGATGGATATAATAAGCCTAATTTGGGATGCTGCCAACGAATCAATGCTTCTACAGCCGTAATCTGACCACTGGCTACATGCTGCCTGGGTTGGTAATGCAGTACAAACTCATCTCTGACTAAAGCTTTGCGTAAAGCTTCCTCCATTTGAAGCTGTTCCTTCGCCAAAAGATTCATCCGAATATCATATAACTGATAATTGTTGCGCCCTTGTGATTTGGCATTGTACATAGCAGCGTCTGCATTGCGAATCAAGGTTTCTTGATCGTTCCCATCTTGAGGGTACACGCTAATGCCTAAACTACCTGAAATAGTAAGTTCGATGGACTCGAGCTTTAAAGGCTTAGCTAAAACGAGCAGCAGCTTCTCCGCCAGAATGGTGATTTGATCCATTTCTGATAAACCGGTCAGAATTAGCAGAAACTCATCCCCGCCCATCCGTGTGACTGTATCCGATGCACGCAAACAGCTTTTCAAACGTTCCGCTACCGTTTGCAACAATATATCTCCTACACTATGTCCAAAAGTATCATTTATCGACTTAAAGCGGTCCAAATCCAAGAACATCACACCAACAAGCTCTTTGGAGCGTGCTGCGAGCGCTAATGCTTGTCCCAAACGATCTTGGAACAAGACTCGATTCGGTAATCTTGTTAAGGCGTCATGGTAGGCAAGGAATTTAATTTTTTCCTCCTGGCTGTCTCTTTCTTTGAGAATATTATCAAGCGATATCGCCATCTTATTATATGCATTTCCCACAGATTGAAGCTCGTCCTTAGTATCCAAATAAATGCGTTCACTGAGATCGCCGTTAGACATTCTTGCCGCAGCCCGCATTAATTTATAGACTGCTCGTAGAACAGAAAGGTAAAACCCAACGAATAAATAGACCAAAATTAACCAAATCGCACCTGTAAATCCGGCTACAAAGTATTTTTTCTGCTGCAGTTCATCCGACTTTTTATTTAATAACTGATTTAATAGCGGCAAGCCATCGTCGTACAGCTTAAATCCCGCATCCAATGCTTCGGTTCCCAAATCAAATAATTGGTTGGGTTTCATTTCTGTGAAATCAGGGTTAGCACCCACTAATTTATCCACAGCAAACCGAAAAGTAACATATTTCACTCCGAAATTATCTATGTCCTCCGGCAGCTTGCTCTTAAACTTCAAACTATTGTTAAAATTAAGCAATCCTTTTTTGATGTCATCAAATTGAGGATTAATTGTTCCTGATAAGGTAATAAGTCTATATGCTTCGGATTCTGATAAATACCTTTTGGCAACCACACCTGCACTTAACCCTCTAGCTTGTCCAATTGTTTCTAGCGTTTCTGGAAGCTTAATTAGCAAGCTTTCAATGTATGTATGATTATCCGAATCCAGCTTCAGCTTCGAATAACTGCTTATCTGGTTTATTAAGACTAGGCTATCTTTGATTATTTTAGTATGTAAGGAGAAGCTTTCCACAGGAGCAAGCTTGTTTTGTTGCTTTTGCAAGGAATCCCATTGTTTCTCAATTTGGAACCAGGTGCTGCTTGCCTGCCATTTACTATCAAACGTGGCTTCAGCACTATGGATTACCTCAATATCTGCAAGTATTTTTATGTTTTTTTGAACCAAAGCATCCTTAAATTCAGCATCTCCATTTAAGAGGATATTTTCTCGTCCGCGATGCTGTTGAACATCTTCAATAAAATAACGGATAGCCGCGTTATAGGCGACTCCCTTTTTCTCTAACTTGATCACGTTGATCTGAGCATTTAGATCGGAAATAAGCAAATATAAGGTAAGGCCAATAGGCAACAGAAAGAAAAGTCCAATTAGCGAAAACTTCTGCAAATAACTAAGTCGATTCATCAAACTAACACTAGGCAAGAAAAAACTTTTCATTGTATGACATCCATTCACTCATTTGCTGTTCTATAACATATAATAGTAAACCCTAACCCAGCATAATTCAAGGGATTTTTCCATTATTCGACTAGTTATAGCTGCCTGCATCTGATTTAATGCTGTCGAAAAAACTTATCTATCTGAGCGCTGCACTTGCTTCAAAGCTTTTGTTTCAACGCTAACTTCCTGGTCTACTTTTAATAAAAAATAGGAATGAGCAGCAATAACAGTAAGTGCCAATGCAAGCCAGGTAACGGCAAAAATCGTCTCCATGCTAAAACCTTGTCCCAATCGCAGTTGTGGAACCGCAACAATCAACATTCCGGCTGCAACAATCAAATAAATATAATTTTGTAACCCCTTCATCTATAATCACTCCCTTCTGGTCTAATCAGTATATGAAATTCTTCTAACCGATATGATACTGTTTTGCGGAAGATAGGCGCTAAATAAGCACCAAGGAAAATACGCCCTCATATGATGAAGAAGTGCTGGAAGGAGGGCCATCTATGGCAACAACAAAAATCGCGATCCATGTGCAAAGCGACAGTGCTATCTTGGATGATCAGACCATTATGCTCGGAGAAACCTTTTTCAAGAAATGGAAGCTAACGGCGAATCAAAGCGTTACTTTGGTTTATGGATCTCATAAAAAAGATGTCAAGGTTATCTCGATTGCTCGGTTGGTCGGATTACGTCTACAAGGAACATTAGCCAATCTTCTGGGCTTGCATGATGGCGCAAATCTAAGCATTCGCTACAGAAAGAGCACACGTACGCTTTACATCGGTCCTTTAATTGGCGTGATGATGAGCCGAGTGTCCACTAAAGACAGTGAAAAGCCATTTGGAGCTAACACAGCGTTCTGCAAGGAATTAACGGATGCCTGTGCCAAATATGGTGCATTCATTTATTTCTATACGCCAAAGGGTATCACTCCAAATTCGCAAACCTTAAACGGCTGGAGCTTTTCCAACCATTGGAATAAAAAAACTTTCCCTATTCCTAATGTCATTTACAATCGCTTAACCACACGAAAGCTGGAGAATCAACCGATCGTACAGAAGCTGATGAATGATGCTAAATCCCGTTATGGCTCTGTGGTTTTTAATGAGAAATATTTGAATAAGACTGAAGTTTTCGAAGCCTTGAAAAAAGAGCCAGGATTACTCGGGCTTTTACCAGAATCCTATCATTTTAAAAGCTTCGCAATGCTCAAGTCGATGATGGCCAGACATTCAACGATTTTCCTCAAACCCATTACAGGCAGCTTAGGCAAAGGAATCATTCGTATTTCTAGACTCTCAGATAAAAGCTATCAATACTCGTTCAATAATACGTTGAGTGGAATGCGGACTAAAAATTTTTCAAACCTTACTTCTTTGTATAGCAGCATTTCCGGCGTTCTTAAGCACCAAAGCTTTCAAATTCAACAGGGATTAAAGCTCATAGAAATTGGCGGAAGACCTATCGATTTTCGCGTGTTGGTGCAAAGGAATGAGTTGGGTGAATGGTCCTTGACTTCCATAGTAGCTAGAACGGCTGGCCAGCATAATTTCGTTTCCAAT
Organism: Paenibacillus psychroresistens; assembly: GCF_009728935.1. Lineage (GTDB taxonomy): Bacteria > Bacillota > Bacilli > Paenibacillales > NBRC-103111 > Paenibacillus_AC > Paenibacillus_AC psychroresistens. The sequence goes on from NZ_CP034235.1 coordinate 5,356,433, forward strand.
TTGGCGCGAGGCGGCAGTTTAAGCAAAGTCAAAGATATTGTCGGTAAATCCAACCTCAACCCTGCCAATAAATCCACGTTGAATAATAAGCTAGGCATAGCTGCATTGAAGATTGCTAAAGGTATTGAAGCTCAGGTGCCTGGACATTTTGCTGAGCTAGGGATTGATTTAGCTGCGGATTCTCATGGAAAAGTATGGCTGATTGAGGTAAATTCAAAACCATCTAAAGAAGATAATACACCGCTAGTTGAAAATAAGATTAGACCCTCTGTCATCAAGGTCGTGCGTTATGCTCAATTTCTAGCCAAGTTTTCATAAGGTCCGACTGAGGTGATCTATGCTTACTAAATCTTATCAAAAAATAGTCGGGATTATGATAAGCCCATCTCAAATCGGCCCACCTTTTACAGGCCAATCCCTTTTTGCCCACCTTTGTGAGCTTGGGACTAAATGGGGCATTCTCGTTTTCGTATTCTCCCCAACCCACGTGGATGATAAAACAGCGACAGTTCAAGGGTATAAATATCAGGCTTCTGGTTGGATTAAAGCGTCCTTCCCCCTGCCAGATCTCATTTATGACCGGGCCTTTTTTACCAGCTATCCTCATTATTTACGGCATCAATCAGCAGTCAGTGCCTTACAGCGACTTAAAAAAACCCCTTATCTGGGTCGTGTCCTTCAGGGAAAATGGGGAGTGCATAAGGTACTGCTTAAGCACCCGAAGTTAACACCACATATTCCGCTGACAAAACTATTTAGGCAGCCTTCGCTTCTTTTCCGATGGCTTAAGGAATATTCTTCCGTCGTATTAAAACCGGAGGCTGGTTCACAAGGAAGAGGTGTCTTGATTATTACTAAATCTGATACTGCTTCATACAGCTTGCGTGGGAGAAGCATGCAGAATCGACCTATTGCTAAATCTTTTACGAATTCATTTGCTTTGCTGCAATGGCTGCTTGCCTTTATTGGATCAAGAAGTTATCTGATTCAGCAGTATTTATCACTTCAAACAGATGATGGAAATGCATTCGATATTCGCGTTTTGATGCAAAAGGGTAGAGACGGCCAGTGGGCACAGACGGGTATGGCTGCTCGAGTGGGCCAGCCAACAAGCATTACCTCCAATCTACATGGCGGTGGCAAAGGTGCTCAGGTGCTACCCTTGCTAGTCAAGCAATTTGATTCTGTTCGTGCTAACCAAATCATCGATACCATCAATCAACTATCGTCATTAATCCCCACTCATCTCGAGCACCATTTTGGCCGACTGGCTGAGCTTGGATTGGATATAGGTATTGATCAATCTGGGTCAATCTGGGTTATTGAAGTTAATTCTAAGCCCGGCAGAGCGGCTGCTCGATGGTTTACTCAACCCGCTGCTAGATATGAAGCCATGAGCAACCCACTGCAATACGCACGTTTTTTACTGCAATAACTGTTAATTTAGGAACAATCTTGGGAGGGTAGCCTGATGAGTTTGACCACCTGCTCCATCATCATTACGCAACAATCAGAAAAAGTGATTACAATCAGTCGCTCCTTAAGCAAAGCCTTGCAAATTAATACGGCTCGCCCCATCATTCTAAAGCTTGGCAATAAATCAGTAAGTGCACATGTGAAGCTTTGGAATCGAGAAGGCCATGTAATGTCCATCCCGCATGTACTCTCATCCTCGATCTATTTACCTGCCTCAGGTAAATGTATGGTCAAAAGCAGCAATGGGCGCGAGATCCAGCTTGGACCTTTAATCGGAGTATTAGCTGGACCTGCTAGTAATTCGGCTGTATTGCCTTTTGGCGGACGCACAGGGTTTATCCGCGAATTCATGCAGGCTGGTGCGAATAAAGCCTATTACTTTGCTTTTGCCGCCAATCATGTCGACTGGAATCGTGAAGTGGTGACTGGATACTTCCTAGATGCAAACGGGAAATGGATCCGCAGGACGGTTCCGTTGCCTGATGTTGTCTATAATCGTTTGCCAAGCCGCAGAGCAGAAAACTCTGCAGCCATGTCTGCTTTCAAAACAAAGTTTGTCAATCGGAAAATCCCGCTGTTCAACTGGAGCTTTTTTGATAAATATGACATCTATCGTTTACTGGATGGTGAACAGGAAGCTTCCAAGCATGTACCTGAATCGATCAATAATCCCAAAGCAGATGAAATTCGCCGCATGATGGAGAAACACCGTTTCGTTTACTTGAAGCCTGATGCAGGCAGCTTGGGAATCGGAATATATCGCCTTACCTATACACCTAATCGTGGATATTTCGCTCGCTTTCGTCGGAATGGCATTAATGTGCTTATCCGCTTTCCGCGTTTTGACGGGTTGTTCAAAATGCTGCAACGGCACAATCTCAAGCTGCAATATTATGTCTTACAGCAAGGTGTGCGTCTAATCGAGCTCGAGAATTGCCCCATTGATTTCCGCTTCCACCTTACCAAGAATGGCAGCAATCAATGGGTGGCTTCTGGAATTGGTGCTAAGAAAGCCGGAAAAGGCAGCGTAACTACACACGTACGGTCTGGTGGAATGCTGATGATGCCTGAGCAAGTGCTGAAAAGTGTCTTTGGCAGCAGAGGTGATCAAGTGCTGGAGAATGCCAAGAATGTAGCTATTCGGCTTGCAGAAGCCATTGAACGAAATTACCCGCATACCTTAGGTGAGCTTGGCTTTGATTTAGGAATTGATCAAAACGAGCGCGTATGGATGTTCGAAGCCAATGCTAAACCAGGCCGATCTATCTTCAAGCTCCCTTCCCTAAAAGCTCAAGGAAGAACGTCTCTGGTCAATCTGTTTGAACATTGCCAGTATTTAAGCCGTTTTCGTCCGAGGAGGGAGGGCTAATTGGATTCCAACTACCGTAATGGTGCTAAACCAACTTCCATTGCCATCTTAACCATGCATGACGAACATCGCCCGTTTCGCGGCAACCTCTTTAATTTTATAGATTTAATTCGTACAGGTAAGGAGCTGGGCGCTAGGGTTTGTGTTGTTACGGCTAGAGATATAAAGATCGGCAAACCCAAAATTAAAAGCTTTATTTATAATGCCGACACCAAAAGCTGGGTACAGAAAATGACACCCCTTCCATCCATTATTTACAATCGCATTCCATCAAGAATGGATGAGCTGCAGCCTGATGTGCAGCAAACGATACAAGCCTGCATGAAGCATGCCAAAATCCGCTTGTTTAATCCCAGTTTCTTTAACAAGTGGACTCTGTTCGAATGGTTGAGCAAGGCAAAGGAAACGAAGAAATATATCCCAGCCACACGCATGCTTTCTCAAGTCGATGAATTGGAAGCCATGCTTAACCGTTATGGTCTTGTCTATTTAAAACCTGCTCGCGGCAAAGCCGGTCGAGGCATTATGAAAATTGAACTTACTCATTCTGATCTGCCTTACCGCCTGCACATTCAGTTTAAACAAACTAGCCGAATTTCGGCATACCGCACCATCACAGAGCTTGGTACCAAGCTTAATCAACGCATAGGCTCTGAAGAATATATCGTTCAACAAGGCATTCAGCTGGCTAAATACAACAATCGAGCGTTCGATTTACGTGTTCTCGTTCAAAAGAATGCTAAAGGGTTGTGGAGTATAACTGGGGTTGGAGCAAGAATTGCCGGCGACTTCAGCATTACCACCCACGTTCCGCGTGGCGGGTCCATTGATGAACCCCAAAAGCTGCTGAATATTACATTTGGCCGTGCAATGGGGAAACGAATCATGTATCGTGTGAAGCTGTCCGCTTATGCTATCGCTAAACAAATCGAGAAGGCAGCTAAGCATACCATGGGTGAGATGTCGCTTGACTTAGGCGTCGATACAACCGGACAAATCTGGTTTTTCGAAGCTAATTCACGGCCAATGAAATTCGATGAGCCTGAGATTCGCAAAAAATCTTTAGAACGCATCATTCAATTTAGTGAATATCTGACTCACACCCGAAAGAAAAAGTAGGTGAATAGTTTGCCTCAACCAACCCTTGGCATTATGGCGCTATATCTGAATGGTAAAAGGCTCGAGGAAATCGATTATTTTCGCAAGCTAACAATACAAGGGAAAAAACTCGAGCTAAATGTAATTGTGTTTACACCAGAAGACCTTCATCCCACTAAAAAAGCTATTGCTGCCCTGCAATATGATCCGCTTAATAAAAAGTGGACCAGAAGCTGGAAGCCTATTCCTAATTTGATTTATGATCGCTGCCGCTACCAAAAAAACTATCGTTTCCCATTATTACGCAAGTTTCGCGCCAGTTACCCACAGCTAACTTATTTAAATCGCCCCATTGCACATAAGTGGAACGTATATCAATCGTTATATAAAGATCGCAGTATTCGAGCTTATCTTCCAGAAACTATTCAGTATCACAAAGCTAGCGACCTATCCCCTTTTCTGCAAAAATATCCGCTTGTTTATCTGAAGCCCAGTGATGGTACCGGAGGCAGAGGGATCCTCTGCATTCGCCGTCTGGGCAATCAGCTTTTTCTGATTCAAGGCAGAGACCTTTCACGTCGAATTATTCCACCACGAAAAATGCGCGCAGATCAGATTGCTGCAAGCTTTCAAAGCTGGGGTTTTAAAGATCATTATTTGATTCAGCAAGGGATTTCGCTAGCCCTGCCTGATGGTCGTGTACATGATTATCGTTTATTAATCCAGAAGAATGGCAAAGGTGACTGGGAAGTAACAGGGTGTGCTGGACGAATAGGTCCTCTACGTAGTGTTACCTCGAACTTACATGGCGGTGGGAAAGCGATGTCAATGCTCAAGCTGCTGCAAAGTCGCTTTAATTCAGCCGAGAAAGTAACTGAAATCAGCAAATCAATGGAGCAGCTAAGTCACTTGGTTGCGGTGCATTTAGAGAAACATTATGGTCGTTTATGTGAGCTTGCGCTTGATATTGCCGTATCACCTACGGGTCAGGTTTGGTTATTGGAGGTAAATCCTAAACCAGCGCGTGAGGTGTTTGCACGGATTAAGGAAATCGATACTTACGAGTCAGCGATTCGTCGCCCATTGGAATATGCCTTATATCTAAACGAAAAGAACCATTCTGAATGAAGATGGCACAAAATAAGCCTTCTCTTAAGTAGCTAACTTGAGAAAAGGCTTATTATTATTTAATTTGTTATTTTATCTCATTTAGTGACTTGTTTAATTTATCCAGTTGCTTTAAGAAATCTGCATAAATAGCTTTGAGTCTGGTTATCTCTGTTTTAGTTGACTGAATTTTAGCCGCTTGATTAACATCACTTTGAATGCTTTTTAATAAGGTTTCATTTTTCTTAATTTCTCCCAAAACGACATCAATTTGTGCATTCATTCCAATAATATTCACTTTTATTTTATCTATACGCTCAGCGTTGCTAACGGGTGCAGGAGTTGTTGTAGGTGTAGTTGTAGGAGCTGGTGATTGTGATGGTGTAGGAATAGGTGTATTTAATGGTGAGGGTGTATTAGAAGGTATAGGTGTATTTAATGGTGAGGGTGTATTAGAAGGTATAGGTGTTGCAACAGCTACCTCATTAGGGTTCTTAATGACCATATCATTTTTTTTTGTTAATATCACCATTAAATCCGCATTAAAGCTAACATCATAACCAAATAAAGCAGCCGCAGATCTGACCGGTAAATAGCTTGTACTATCAATAACCAACACATCTTTATCCGCACGTACGTTGTTAATTAGCAACGGAAAACTGCCTTCCACTTTCTTGCCAATCAATGAAATTATATCATCTGCATAAGCAGTAAACCCCAGGGACAATCCGATCCCAATTAACATACCTAGTACAATTTTTTTCATATATCCCCATTCCCTTCCGCAAAATACTAGGTACATTATACGACATATTTTGCGTGAGGAGAATGGGGGTATACCAATCTGGGTCGATACCACTTGGAAGATACATAAGCAGATGCTATAATAGGCAAGTTAACAAGGCTAGACCAACATACAAAAAGGGGAACTCTCGATGAAACAAAAATTAGGAATTGTAATTGCCATACTTGCTATGGGTGCTGTGCTTGCTCTATCGTTGATCCATGATTCAAAAGCCAATGCCGCCCATTCACCGGAACAAGCCATTAAAAAGACCATTCTTGCCTACTTAAATGCCCTTAATTCAGGTGATATTGATAGCCTAGTTCAGTATTCAGATGATCTCCGTTTTCCTGATAAATCGGTGCAGAAAGATACATACACACAAAATAAATTCCAACAATCGATAACTGACATCACTATTAAGACATTAGAACCCCAAACTGCTACAAGCTATATGGTTATTTTCTCAGCAAAAATAGACGGAGACCCAAGGGATAATCTTCCAATTCCAGTAGTGTATAAATATGGGAAATGGCTAGTAGTAATGGGTCAACAACAGCAGTAGCAATAACGGAACCCTCGTTAAAATACCTTCTGAGCCGTCTGATCTGCTTTTAGAATCTCAACGGCTTCACGGAAACGCAAGGAATGAATGATTTCCCGCTCACGCAGGAATTTCAAGCTGTCTTGAAGATCAACATCGTCCGTCATATCAATTAACCATTGATAGGTTGCGCGGGCTTTTTCTTCTGCCGCAATATCCTCGTAGAGATCTGCGATTGGATCTCCCTTGGCCTGAATATAGGCAGCGGTAAAGGGAACACCCGACGCGTTATTATAGAAAAGCGCTCGATCATGGGCCACATAATGATCCCCTAAGCCAGCCGCCTTTAATTGCTCCACTGTAGCATCCTTCGTCAGCTTGAAAATCATTGTCGCGATCATTTCGAGATGAGAAAATTCCTCCGTAGAAATATCTGTTAGCAAGCCAATAATTTTATCAGGTATCGTATATCTTTGATTCATGTAGCGTAAAGCTGCTGCCAACTCACCGTCTGCCCCCCCATATTGCTCCGCTAAATATTTAGCCATCATAGGATCACATTTACTGACTCTTACCGGGTATTGCAGTTTCTTTTCATAAATCCACATTAGGGATCCTCCTTAGAGTTTTCTTAAACCTGCCAAGGCCAAGGTGACTGAGACCATTGCCATGGAAACCGTGAAAAACTGTGGCCAAATTGCAGCAACGGGCCAAATTTCACCTCATATGCAGCAGCGACTTGCTGTCTTTTTTGGGCAAATTGATTAAATTGCTGTAACGCCGGCATATCCGTGGGATGTGTATCTAGGTAAAGCGTTAACTCTACCAGCACAAAGTCCAGAGCTTGCAGTTCACATAATAGCTTGTAATATTCATCATTAGTGGCTTTGTCCATATCATTTAAGCTCCTTTACTAATTTCTTCTTTCATAAGAACTGAATAAGGCAGGCCATAAAGTGCCTTTCATCAAAGCTTCCTTAGGAGTAAATTGCGGCAAACACATGGGCTGATAGTTCATATATAAATGCGGTGGTGTAACATAGCTTTTACAGCGGATAGGTGGACAAGGATCAAAAGGACCTACAAAAGTCTCATAAACCTTAGATGGACTATTCATTATTATTTCCTCCTTAATATTCAGAATGCCAATATTCTACGCAATCGCCTAGGCTTTGATTTAACATATGACAGGTGCCTACCTTTGGTTATAGGCATTTGTACCGATTTTCTAAATTCTTATGTTAAAATAGAAAAAAAACGCAGAGGATTGAGGCGCTTTATATGGAAATACAACGATTTAAAGCCCATCTTGTTAAACCAGATACTGTAGGCGCATGGACTTATCTTACTGTGCCATTTAAAGCGGATGAGGTTTTTGCCAGTAAGGCTCGGATTCCGGTCAAAGGTACGATCAGTGGTGTGCCTTACTTAGGCTCACTATTACCGCATGGGGATGGTCGCCATTATATGGTCGTTAACAAAGACTTGCGAGAAAGCTGCGGTGCTTCAAACGGAGATCAAGTTGAGGTTACCATGCAGTTCGATGAAGATAAGAGGACAAATGAGATACCCCTCGATCTAGAGGCTGCACTTGCTAAGAGTGTGCAAATAAAAACCATTTTCTCCGAGCTCGCCTACTCCCATCAAAAAGAATATATTGAATGGATTATAAGCGCTAAAAAGGCAGAAACCCGCACCGCACGGATAGAAAAAGCTTTGCTGATGATTGCTGAGTAAAAAAAGTTAAAGTAAATCCGAGACATTTGAGCGAATAACGCCACTTCATGGCGCTATAGCCTCTTCCGAGCTCCATCCCAGACGAATAACGCCACTTCATGGCGCTATCCCCTCTTCCGAGCTCGATCCCAGACGAGTAACGCCACTTCATGGCGCTATAGCCTCTTCCGAGTTCGATCTCAGACTAATAAAGCCACTTCATGGCGCTATAGTCTCTTTCGAGCCCGTTCGGCTCGAGCACTCGAAGTACACAAAAACAGGACCTTTGCGTAAATTACGCTAGGTCCTGTTTCAATTATGCTTAAGCTGCTTATTCTGTTGTCTGAGGAAGCAGATGCTCTTCCATTGTTTGTTTCACAAGCTCTAAAGTATGGCTTAAGTCGATATTCTCATAAACATGCTCACAATCTTTGCGATAAGTAACTTCTTCTGTATAATGCTGCATGTAATGTTCAATGACTTCAAAAGATTCGCCTCTAGCTTCCAGACGTTCTCTAACTGTCTGTTTTTGTACATATATGAATAATCGAACAGCTTGTTCTTTAAACTCAAATTTGATACGGTTCGCTCCAGATCGATTTACAATTAGATAAGCGCTTTCATTTTCGTCTACAATGGCCTGTACATTGACTTTCTTTGTCCCATAAAAAATATGATCGATTTCCGCTGTTTGGAAGAACTCTCCTTTTAAATCATCTGCTATAAACTTAGCCCTACTGATAAAATAATAATCTGTGCCTTCTACTTCTTTAGAACGCGGCTCACGGGTTGTATATGAAACAATTTTCTTAATGCCCAGCTGCTCGCAAACTTTTCTGGCTACTGTTTTCCGTCCTGAACCGCTTGTCCCAGTAAAAATAAAAATCATCGTAGACACCTCCTAAGAGTTTTCGTAAGCATAATCTGAGTTCTACCTCTATCATATGCTAAAATTCGACAACTTGCTAGCAAGGATAAACAACTCCGCCCGCTCTTCTTTTAATAAAAGCTGTGCATTTGCCCGGAATTCTAAGATCAGTATAAGCAAAAAAACTTATACTTACTTAGAATTTAAAAAAATACACCCGACAGCAGTCGAGTGTACACGAATTATTCATCTTTATTTACTTCTTCAGCTTCCGCCACAATAACCTCTGTTTTATAGATGTGAATCCGCACAATTCGCAAGCGATCCACCTCAGCAACCTCGAAGGTTCTGCTATTGACCTGTATCTTCTTGCCTACTGCAGGAATGCCTTCAAGATTCTTAAACAGCCAACCGCCAATGGAATCAACTTCATCATCCTCAATATCCAGATGCAGCGTTTCGCTCAATTCCTCAATTAAAACTCGACCATCGACAGAAATTAAGTTTTCTTTTATTTCAATCATAGGAAGATCGTCATCAAACTCATCTTGAATTTCACCAACTATTTCCTCAAGAATCTCTTCTGCAGTAAGTAATCCTGCTGTACCGCCATATTCATCTATGACAATAGCCAGCTGTGAACGTTTTTTCTGCATTAGTTTCAGAACATGACTGATTTCCATGGATTCAGGTACATTTAGAATCGGCCGTAAAAAACTCTTGAGGTCGTGCTCTTCATCTGGGTCTGCAGTCAACAAGTCAGTTATATGCACAAAACCTACGATTTCATCTTTATCCTCTAAAGCAACGGGATAACGAGTATGCTTTGTTTTATAAACGGTGCTTAAATTCTCTGCATAAGTCGCATTTAGGAACAAGCAATCCATATCGATGCGGGGCAGCATTACCTCTCGTGCTAAACGATCAGAGAATTCAAAGATATTATCGAATAATGCCATTTCTTCTTTATTAATATGACCGCTTTTGACGCTTTGATTCATCAGAATCCGAATTTCTTCTTCGGTATGAGCAGCTTCATGTTCGCTTGCAGGGTGTACGCCAAAAATACCCAATAATGCATTCGCAGCTCCATTCAGCATTGCAATCAAAGGATAGAATATTTTATAGAATATTAAAAGTGGAAAAGACAACCATAATGCAGTGGCATCTGATTTTTGAATGGCTAATGATTTAGGAGCTAACTCCCCTAACACGATATGCATGAAAGTAATAATTGCAAAAGCAATAATAACTGAAATTGTTTCACTTGCACCAGTCACATTAAAGCCAATCGCTTTTAAAAGCGGCTCCATGACCATATGAGATATTGTTTTTTCTCCTACCCAGCCTAAACCAAGTGAAGCTAACGTGATACCGAATTGTGTGGCCGATAAATAGGCATCTAATTTCTTAGTTACAGCTAAAGCGTACTTAGCTCTTTTATTGCCGTCGTTGACCAGCTCCTGCAAACGGCTTTGGCGAACCTTAACCAGCGCAAATTCAGCAGCAACAAAAAATCCATTTAATAATACAAGCACGAGCACAAGCATTAAGTTCCAGAATGTGCTCCAAAAATCGAATCCGTCCAATAGTTTTACTCCTTAGGTTAAATGATTGCTTTTCTCTTTGTAAAATCGACTGTTTTATAATATGAGTTGGCTACGAGCAAGTTTGGACCACAGCAGCTGGCTTGTGGACAAAAACAACTTACAGATTGATTAAGTGGGTGCTGGACCCATTTGGCAAAAACATCATCCAAGCGATCTTGGGCTGTATTGCCTAAAGCAGGAAAATCAGCAAAATCTGTAACAAAAATCTCTCCTGTAAATAAATTAACATTTAATCGGTTTCTGCCATCTGGATCATTCCGTACGGTAACATTCGGTTCATTACGTAATCTGTTAATCAACACTTGATCAGCTGCTGTCTCATTACAGCTATAGAAAGGCAAAGTCCCAAACAACATCCAAAGCTCGGGGTTACGCTTATCCAAAAGCTGATGGATCGAGCTGCGCATTTCTTCTAAAGATAAAACAGGTAGGTTAGCAGCAAAAGCGCTGGGATACATCGGATGTACCTCATGGCGGCTGCAGCCCATTTCACTAATCAGCTGATGAATCTCAGGCAGCTTAGTATGTGTCCGATAATTAATCATTGATTCTGCTGAAACAAACATACCGCCTTTACTTAAGGCTTTAATATTGTCTACCATACGTTCATACATTTTGACAGCAGTTTCACGCCCTACTGGATGACCTGCATTTGCAAATCCGACTTGCCAGAAATCATCTTCGTCCAAATAATTAAACGAGATATGCATGACATCCAGATAAGGTGCCATTAGCTCATATCGAGAAAACGGAAGCGTTACATTGGAGTTGATCTGTGACTTCACACCACGTTCTTTCGCATATTTCAGTAAAGGGATAATATAATCCTTTACCGTTTGTTCTCGATAAGATGGCTCCCCTCCGGTTATGCTGATTGTTTCGAGATGCTCCACCTCTTCCAGCTTGCGAATCATATCCGCTAATGGAATTGGCGCTTTTTCTGTAAGTACTAGAGCATCCCCAACCGCGCAATGCTCGCAACGCATATTGCAAAGATTGGTTATAGTCATCTCCACGCTAGTCAGGACATGTTTTCCATATTTTTGTAGAGAAGTTATAGGCTCCCATGGATCGTTGTTCGGACTAAGTGGCTTCTGAGGCTGCAACAATAGCTTTTCCTTCATTTATGAACTCACCTGACTTATAATTTTGCTTTATGTTTGTAGCCATAAAGTTCATTTTACCTGAAAATGCAACAAATATAAACCTTTTAGCTAAAAGTACCTTACTTGGTCACTTGTTTCACTTTGGATTTTCCTTTAATCCACTGAGGAGCCCACCAATTGGCTCGTCCCAAAAGCTTCATTAACGAGGGAACAATCAGGATTCTAATTAATGTAGCATCAATTAAAACAGCCAATGTTAAACCAAGCCCTAAAGCCTTAATAATCTCAATATCTGTAAAAATAAATGCACCAACTACTACAATTAAGATAAAAGCTGCACTTGTAATTAAGCTGCCTGTTTTCTTAAGGCCTTCTGCCGTGCTTACTTCATTATCCCCAGTCTTCTCATATTCTTCCGCAATTCTAGAAATCAAGAACACTTCATAATCCATTGAAATCCCAAATACCACGCAAAAGATAATGACAGGCAGTGTCGCACTCACATAACCAATGGAAGTAATATGCAGCAGATCCGCGAGAAAACCTTTCTGAAATACCGTCACTACAATACCCATGCTGGCACCTAAGCTTAGTAAATTCATCAAAACTGCTTTCAAAGGCAGTAATATCGACCTAAAAGCCATTAATAAAATCAAATAGGTTACGATCATTACAAAACCAACCACCTTGGGAATCCCATCCCGAATACGCTGCAGCATATCTACTCGGTAAGCAGTTCCTCCTGTAACCATTGTTTTTAAAGCTCCCGTATTCAATTCACGAATATCTTTGACCAGCCTATCCGTTTGCGAGTCCTCTGGATCATATTCGGGCTGCACAATAATTACAGCTGAGTTTTCTTTGGCAAGCCTACTTGAAACTATCTGGTCTTTAAGCCCACTGGATTTAAACTGAGCAGCCATTCCTGCTGATGTCAGATCCTTAAATTCACTTAAATAACTCTTTACTGCCTTAACACCTGTCAACTGGTTGAGCTGATTGATATAAGCTTGTATACGTTCAATTGTGGCTTCATCCCACACTGATTGGTCATTTTCAACATAAATTTGAATCGGATTCATTTCGCGGGCATCAAACGCTTGATTCAATAAATCCGTTCCTGCACGCGACTCGTAGCTCGGAGGCAGTACTCCTGAATCTGGCATTCCCAGCTTCATTTGACCTACAGGGTAGGTGAAGAACAACAAAATAGCCCCCATTACAACTATAATCGTAACCGGACGTTTCATCACACCGTAGGCAATCTTTTCCCAAAAGTGCGAAGCTTCTTTTCTGCGAAATCGGGAGGGAATGACTCGTAGTGCGTTGATTCTTGTACCAAATAAGCTCAACAAAGCAAGAAGAAGTGTTTCCGCTACTAGTACAGACACAGAAACGACAATTACACCACCCAAGCATAAAGAGCGATAAATCGATAAATCAATAAAAAGCATGCCGAACAAGCCGATCAACACAGCCACACCTGAGAAAAAAATTGATTTCCCAGCTGTTTGGCTAGTCATGGCAACTGCATCCTCTATAGTGGCTTGGGTTTTGAGCTCTTCACGGAAACGGCTAACTAAAAAAAGCGCATAGTCAATCCCTACAGCTAATCCCAGCATAGTCACAATATTCGGTAAAAAGTTGGAAAGTGACACACTTTGGGCAATAAAATAAGTAATGCCTAATGTCACAGTCACACTCATTAAACCAACAATTAAGGGTAAAATAGCACCTAATACAGTCCCAAAAATAATCAATAACACAACAACGGCAATAGGAAGTCCTATCACCTCGGATTTAACAATATCCTTTTTGCTGGCATCCTGCATATCGAATAGAATCGCTGTTCCACCTGTAAGGCTCACTTGCATCCCCGTTGGAGCATGAATCAGCGCTTTAATATCCGCGTAATGATCCAGTGCCTGATCCCCATTCAATTGCACAAAAACATTAACGGCCTGTACATTTTCTTGTTTGAGATTAGAGCTTACGTGCTCGAAATGTTCTATTGGCAAACGGGATGCTTGAACTAATGCGACATCCATGACATAGGGCAGCTTACGCAAATCATTAAGTGAGTCCAAAATTTGAGCTGAGGCTTCCGGCTCGCTTAATTTAAGATTTTCGCTTTGATAAATTAAGGTGAAAGTGGATGCCGGATAATCGAGCTTTTGTTGCAATTGAATCAAGCCTAGATCGGAATCACTGCCTTTTGGAGTAAATCCATTATCCTTGAGAAGAGCTGGAGCCTTTTGTGCAAAAAAAGCCAAACAAATAAATAAAACAATCCAAATGGATACGATCATCCACCGTAAACGAAACATGCTTTTTCCCCACTGCCAGAAAAAACCTTTCTCTGCCGTTTCCCTCATTACGATAATCTTCTCCTCATTGGAGCTCTTATTCTAGTCCGCCAAACATCATGTATAGAATAACGAGGATGGCTAATGCAAAACGATAATAGGAGAAATAGGTTAATTTAAGCTTCCCAACCCATTTAATGAAAGTGGCTACAGCCAATAGTGCCACAATAAAGGCAACAACAAATCCGATAGCAAAAAAAGCAATATCATCTGATGTAAATGTTTTATAGCTTTTAAGAACTTCGTAGCCTGTTGCCGCTGACATGATTGGCACAGCCATTAAAAAAGTAAAATCAGCCGCAGCAGACCGGCTTGTCCCTGCAAGCATCCCGGCAGCAATTGTAGCTCCAGATCGTGAAAACCCAGGCCAGAGCGATAAGCATTGCGTTACACCAATAAAAAACGCTTGCTTGTATGTAATGTCATCCAAAGTTGGAGCTACCACTTTATTCTGCGTCTTTTCGGCAATAATCATAAATATACCGCCTACTACGAGGCCAATCACTACGACTACTGGATTAAAAAGATCCTTGATATAGTCCCGCAACAAGAATGCAAACACAAGAGCGGGTAAAATCCCAATAATAATATGCTTCAAATTGAGCGTACGCCCGCTAGTGCTAATCGTATTAGTTTCGCGAATTCCAAAAAGCCGCAGCACACGTTTCCAGTAAAGCACAACAATGGCTAGAATAGCCCCTAGTTGAATGACAACAGTAAAAGTATCTGCTTTATCATTACTAATTCCAAGTAGATGCTCCGTTAAAATCATATGTCCCGTAGAAGAAACAGGCAAGAACTCGGTTAATCCTTCTATAATTCCAATAATAATGGCATTCCATAAATCGAGCATAAGGACCTCCTAGAGTTTTTTTACAGTATACCTGAGTTATATTCTTATTAAAATAGTCTAATTAGCACAATGTATTATAGCTTATGCCAATGACGATCCCGACTTTTCAACAATGAGGTTGGGTCTCCGAGTTCAAATACTAATAAATTGCGGAGGAATTCAGGTAAGCTAAACTCAATTTGTTTCCCCTCTTTAAGCGACATATAGCCAATCCCAAATGTAAACATATCTATCGTTCCGACCAGATAAGTTTGTTCGGATTGGAGAAGATCTCCTTTTACCCAGATGTTTGTTATGCGCTTGTAGTCTGCACCCTCAGGATCATATTCGACCTCAAGCCCATCCGTACAAAGTGTGCCTAATAATTTACCGCGGAAGCCATAGCCTAGAATCGCTTTTTCCTGAAATGCGATCTGCAAGGATTCCTCTAACGCCTTTATAATATGCTTTCCTTCTAATCTCATTAGACATGGATTAATCGGTGAAGGGCATAAATGCAAGAGTTGTTCCTTCGTAACTTCGCCTGGCATCAAGCTTTGAAGAATCTGGCCAGCGTTGACAATGCCGATGTCTGCCTTAACCCATTTGCGTATTCCTGCAGCAAGCAAGTTGCCAAAATCGGATTCTTCATACCAATTTATCACTACGGGTTGCTCAAGTTTAACGACTACCTGATTCAATTCAATGGCACTTTTCTCTTGATAAAATTGATTCTTTTGCGTAATGAACGAACTCGGCTCATAATCCTTAACCGGAATACAACGCCCCTTCACTTCATGTATACGTTTATTTTCAGGATCATAAGTAAGTTCAACCTCACCGACATATTGACCGAATTTACCAGTGGCACACAAATAAGTTTGCTCTACCAGCAAAGGGACTTCTAAGAGATGATGGGTATGGCCGCCTAGTATCAAATCAATTCCTGCTATTTCCTTAGCCATACGTTGGTCATTCGTTAATCCAAGATGAGAAAGCACAATCAATACATCCACTTGCTCTCGCAAGTGATTGACCCAATAAGACGTTGTCTCAAATGGATCACGGACATCCCAGCCTAATAATATGTAGAATTCATCATAAGGGGCAGTCACAGCAATAAACCCGATTTGCAGCCCATCCTTCTCCATAATATGATAGGGCTTCAACCAACTGGGATGTTTTTTCGTTGTATCCTCGAATAAATTACTGCAAAGTACAAGAAACTCAGCATGCTTGCCATACGCTTCTGCTAAGTCATCCATGCTTAATGTTAATCCTTCATTATTGCCTAAAGTAACCAAATCGTAGCCAGTTGCATTCATAATACCGATGTTTGCCTGTCCATTCGTACCTTCTGTTTCCATACGCATTCGATCCATATGATCTCCGCAGTCCACGGTAATCAGATGCTCTAAACCATGTCTATTTTTTATTTCTTGGATAACTGTAGCAATCTGCGGCATTTGTTCAAAATGACTATGAATATCGTTCGTGTGCGCAATAACTAGCTTTCGCAAAGCTTCTGCCACCTTGATTCCCCCTTAACAGCCTAGCCCGGTCTTGTTCTGTTAACGGGCAACTAGTTGCCCGTTAACCGTATATATCTATTTTTTCTTAAGATCGTCTAGTGTGATTTTGTTTTTAAAACCATACGTCGCTTTCGAATCTAGGTCCTCTTGATGAATAAAAATCAGCTTGACTACACTTTTCACATTTAAACAGGCACTGCTGCCGTCTGGAACATATAAACGCAGCGGAGCATCTTTTACCAACGGCTGCCCCTCTTGCTCATACAATAAAACGGCTTGTTCCAATTCAGCCCAGGCCATGGTAGCACAGAACTCATCAGCAGCCTCCACACTTAAATGTGTTGGATATTCACTTACCGTCAATCCCCGTGCTTTTGCCCAGATGTCATACCATGAAACCAAATCAATAGCTCTACCTTCGACCCCAGGTACACGTTCATTAATATTTACTATTATCGGACTCATCGCTAACAATTCCACTATAGAAAGCTTATGCATGATTTCTTTTTCGATGAATTGAATCTCCATTATAAATACCCCCATCCTAAGTAATTATTCGCTTGCCCTGCTCATTTATTATAAAGATAATCGGCTTAAATTTATAGTTTATCTTTAGTAGGAATAGATATTTTATGATATGCTTAAAGTAAACTACCACTAACCATTAAGGAGTGCCTACGATGAAACTTACTATTCATTTGTTTGCGGGCTTAGCCGAGAGCATCGGTCATACTCACATTACCTTAACCGTGAAGCAAACTCAAATAACTGTTGCACAATTAAAAGAATTGCTGATCCAAGAATACCCGAACGCGGCCCAAACCATAGCTATTTCCTTTATTGCCATCAATCAGGCTTATGCATCGGCGGATGATTTGGTATCAGAAGAAAATGAAATAGCCTTAATCCCACCTGTTTCTGGAGGTGAAGCTGAATCTGTTCAAGCTGATTCAGTTGTACCCCATTCCTTGTTTCAAATCACTCATGAGCCAATCTCAGTCGAAAAAGTAAGCCAAACCGTCATAACGCCGCTGCAAGGAGCTACACTGACCTTTATTGGGACAACTCGTGAATTTACATTTGGCAAAAGAACGATATTGCTCGAATATGAAGCCTATGTACCTATGGCGATTGCTGCCATGCAGCAAATCGGAACGGAGATTACTGCACAATGGCCGGGAGCTTTATGCGCCATTACACATCGACTGGGAAGAGTCGCTATTGCTGAGATAAGTGTAGTTATTGCAGTATCAGCCCCCCATCGTGCTGATTGTTATGATGCCAGTCGCTATGCTATCGAAAGACTTAAACAAATTGTCCCGATATGGAAAAAAGAGATCTGGGAGGATGGCTCCGAATGGAAAGGCCACCAGCAAGGAACCTGGGATCCAACGGTTAACCCCGTTATTAAGGCAGGTCCTGCAGATGAGTGAGCTTATATCCGCAAATGATACCCGATATTCCCGCCAAAGATTATTTTCGCCCATCGGTCCAGAAGGTCAGCTTAAACTAACCAAATCACGGATTGCCATTGTTGGAATGGGTGCATTAGGTACGGTAATTGCCAATCATATGGTACGAGCTGGTGTCGGTTTTATTCGGCTTATTGACCGTGATTTTGTAGAATGGAGCAATTTACAACGTCAAATGCTTTACGACGAAGAAGATGCCCTGCAATTTGCGCCGAAAGCGTTAGCTGCAGCGAATCGTTTACGTCAGGTCAATTCCGAGGTGGAAATTGAGCCCCATGTTACGGATTTAAACCCCACCAATGCCCAAGATCTGCTCGGGGATGTGGATTTAATACTAGATGGGACTGACAATTTTTCCGTCCGATTCTTAATTAATGATGTTTCACTTAAATATAATATCCCTTGGATTTACGGAGGAGCTGTTGGATCTAGAGGGGTAACTATGACAATTCTGCCTCATCAAACTCCATGTTTTCGCTGCATGTTCGGTCAAGCTCCCTCGCAAGGCACAGGTGAAACTTGTGATACTATTGGCGTTATTGGACCGATTGTTGATTTAGTCGCTTCACATCAAGCAACAGAAGCCTTAAAACTGTTAGTGGCAGAAACTAAATACCTAAACCTCAATCTGGTCCACTATGATTTGTGGTTTAATCAGCATTCAGCGATAAATGTCACGAAAGCCAAAAAAAGTGATTGCCCTGCCTGTCAGAAAAAGCAATTTGACTATCTAGATGCTGATTTGGAAGGCGAAACTATCCAAACTTTATGCGGAAGAAATTCCGTACAGATACATCCAATTGAAGCACGGCATTACGATCTTTCTGCATGGGCAGTTAAATGGAATCCATTAGGCAAAATTGAATTATCGCCGTTCCTATTGAAATTCACTATAAATTCTAAACTTACTTTGGTATTGTTTGCCGATGGTAGGGTCATCATTCAAGGAACTGCCGATATAACTGAGGCTAAAAGCCTATACAGTCGCTATATTGGTGCATAAACAGTATTGCAAATAGCCTAATTAGTTGATAAGATAGTCCTAATAAAGTTCTGTACGACCATGCTTTTGGAGGCTTACACATGAGAATTAATGTAATGGAACTAATTGAAGGCGATTTATTGATGGAACCAGCCTTTAACTCGTACGGACTTCATATTCTCTCAGAAAGCACTTTGCTCAATAGAGAAGATATAGTGAAACTGATGAATCATGGAATAGATTATGTTGAAATTGCTTACCGAGAAAATAAATCTCTTGAGCATAAGCCTGCTGCAAAACGTAATCCTGAACAAACTCAAAAGAAGTACGTTGTTGCTGTTGATGGAATTAAGAATGTTTTCAAGCAAGCGATTACAGATGGCAAAATAGATGACGATCAAGTTATGAACAGCTTTAATCCGCTAGTCGATAACTTTAAACAAGAAAAAGATGTTGTTTCCCTACTACTTACATTAAGTACTAAAGATGATTATACATATCAGCATAGTGTGCAGGTTGGGATTCTCTCCTATTATATTTCTAAATGGATGGGGCAATCCGAGGAAGAATCCTTAATAGCAGGTAAAGCCGGTTATCTTCATGATATTGGTAAAAGTCAGATCAGCATCGCCATTCTCAATAAACCTGCGAAGCTAACCGAAGATGAGTATACCGAAATGAAGAAACATACGGTTTATGGTTATCAAATTATTAGTAAATCTATGAAGGAACCTGAGCTGGCAATGGCTGCTCTTCAACATCATGAACGATTCGATGGCACGGGTTATCCACTGGCTATTAAGGAAGATAAAATGCATGCGCTTTCCAAAATTGTAGCGGTTGCTGATATTTATAGTGCGATGATTTCTTCACGTGTCTATCAAAAAGAACGAGATATGCTGCATGTATTAAAAGAGTTGCACCGTGTCAGCTTTAGTGAAATTGATCCTCATATTTGTATCGTATTTATTAAAAATATGCTTCCGCATTTTATCGGCAAAAAAGTAACACTAAGCAACGGAGAAGAAGGCAATATCATTATGACGAATCCTACCGATTTTTTCCGGCCCTTGGTCCAAATTGGCAAACAATTTATTGACTTATCCCACCACCGTGAAATTGAAATCAACAAAATATACATGTAAAGCAAAGAGTAGCCATTAATCGGCTACTCTTTTTGCAAAAAGATAGGCATCCTTCCAAAGCTGTTTATTGATATCCGTAATTTGTACTCCTTGTTTTGGACGTGTATCTGCATTAATCATTTCTAGATTACCGAGATAAATACCGACATGGGTTGGTACGGTAGATGATCTAAATCTGCCTGGGATATTGAAGAATAATAAATCCCCTACTCTCAAATCTTGGCGCCCAATCGTAATTCCTTGATCTGCTTGATCTCTAGCGAGTCTATTTAGCGATATTCCTTGTTGTCCAAATATATACTGTGTAAATGAAGAACAATCAAACGTTCCAGATTGCGGATAAGGATCTGCACCAAACTCGTATCTAACTCCTATATATTGTTTTGCTTTACTAATCAAACTCGGAATATTTATGTTTGCTAGTACAGAGATACTGTCTTTATCGATTACTTTTCTGGTCACAGAACGATCATTTGTTGAAGTAGCTGATGTTGGTTTTATTGGTTTATTCGGATCATTAGGATCATCTGCAAAATCAAGATGACTCCCATTCAGGCTTTTAATCGAGATATTGGAATGTTCTGGATTAGCTTGTACAATTAAATCACTGTCATTCACCACATACTTCATGTCCTGGCGGAATAAATCCCCGATTGCCGAAAGCGGTATATAAGCACTTTGGTTAATAATAATAGGTGCCGCTGCTAATTTAATTTTCCCTCCATCCTTTTGAGCTTCTCGTGAATTCATCTTTAGAACAAAATTTGGATCTTTATCTCCCATTAATAATCGGCCATTTTTCGCATCCCATTTACTTTGGAACCCAAGTGTATTGACCAATTTTTTGGCATTGACATACTTTACGCCATTCTGAGTAACAAGCGGCAATTTGATCTGATCCTTATTTTTTTCCAAGATTTTTGAAACGATTCCCTTATTGTTCGCTTTGGTTGTTTGGGTTGCAGAACCATTCCCTTTTTGTGTACATCCCATTTGCACAATGAGACATAGAAACAAAGCTAGAATCAAGCTTTTCTGCTGCCATTTTCGATGAATAATAAACTTCGATCCCATTCTTTATGCCACCCCTTATAGTCGAGATATGATCTTGCTCGTCCATAGGTTGTGAACATCCGAAAGGAAATATGCATAATATTACCCTACCCATTTATTACCCAAAATAAAAAAGCCCTCCACCCTTAATAGGGTGAGAGCGGCTGAAAAAGGCTGTGATATGAAACATCATGCTCGTTGCGGGAGAATCAGATGTTAGATAACAAACGCACGACTGATGATAACCAATAGTATAAAAAGAACCAAGATCGCTCCTGCGCTTGTGAAACCACCGATTCCAGCTTCTAATCCCATTTCCTTCAACTCCCTCCACAAAAATCCTTACATTAGCAGTATATGAGGGTAGACTATAAATGGATTGGACGAATAACCAATTTGTCATATAATTTGAGGAGGATGCTTGATCGATGAAAATTGTTAAATATGCCAATGAAGTAGGTCTGCCTGAGCTTGATTCCATAGAGAAACGGTTGCTCCCTTTTAAAGCGCTGAATGAATTAAGACAGTCTACCCCTATCCGATACGATAATTCTCGCGATTGTTGGGATCTATTCAATTATGAAGATATTCATCGCGTTCTTAAGGATCCAGCAACTTTTTCATCTACGAGAGGTCCTGGTGCTGGAACAAGTATTCTGTTGATGGATCCTCCAAGGCATGGCCAAATGCGTGATTTAGTCAACAAGGTATTTACACCAAGAGCCATACAGGAGCTTGCTCCGCGTATTCAGGCGATCTCAGATGAATTGATCCAACAGCTGCACGGAGACGATATGGATATAGTTCGAGATTATGCCACCCCATTGCCAATCATAGTAATTGCAGAGCTGCTTGGTGTTCCTGCTGAGGATCGCCATCTTTTCAAGAGATGGTCGGACGTGCTTGTAGAAAGCGCAGAAGATTCTACAGATGCTGCATTAGCGAAACTCAACCAAAAAAAAGATCAAAATACGCTGGAATTAAAGAATTATTTTCAAAATATTCTTGAGATTCGCAGAAAAAATCCGCAGGAAGATTTAATTTCATCGCTGTTGAAAGCTGAAATTGACGGAAAGAAGCTCACAGAGGACGAGGTTATTATTTTTTGCGTTCTTCTACTGGCAGCAGGAAACGAGACTACAACTAATCTAATTACCAATAGTATCCGAATTTTGACGGAGGAACCTGATATTCAGGTTGAGCTTTACAAGAGTCTAGACTCCATACCTAGCTTTGTGGAAGAAGTACTACGTTATTACCCGCCCGTTATTTCGGTTGGACGTATTGCTAAGCAAGACGTTCAGATCGGCTTACAGACCATTAAAGCTGGCGAACAAGTTACAAATTGGATAGGAGCAGCAAATCGGGATCCGCTTAAATTTGCAAACCCCAATAACTTTGAAATCGAGCGCAAGCCAAACCCTCATATGTCCTTTGGTTATGGCATTCACTTCTGTTTAGGAGCACCTCTTGCTCGTCTTGAAGCAAAGATTTCTCTCCAGACATTGCTGAGTCATATTAGAGAAATAAAGCTTGTTTCATCGATCAACATTGTGCCCATTCCAAGCACGTTCGTCTTTGGCGTAAAAAATTACCCAATTTCGTTTACCCGAAGTTAAAGCATCGTATCGCTAATCCAGCATTAAGTTCTAATGAATATAATCGTGCACAGCCACATAAGATGAGGGGTGAACCAAAGGAGGTTATAGGGATGATTAAAAAAGTTGCAGCTGTCGTTGCTGTAGGAGGGTTTGTTTCACTGGTTTTCTCCATTAATCGTATTCTACATAAAGGTATGGACACATTGGATGAAACCAACAAAACCCTAGCTGAAGTGCGAAAATCAATTCGTAGCCTCACTATCGAAACCAAGCAAACCATCCATACTGCCAATCAAATCACTAAAGATGTAAGGGATAAAATCGATGCGGTTGATCCCCTGCTAGATTCCTTGCATGATGTTGGAGATATAATCCATAACGCAACACACGCACTAAAAACCAGTTCTGAACCAGCTGAGCCTAATGTTTATCTGAAGCTGCCAGAAACAAACCAAAAAGTTAGCGTTAAAATTGGTGAAAGAACCTTAAAAACCTAATTTAATCACTCCCGTAATAAAAAATAAGCCCTTCTGCTATGTGAAGGGCTTTTATCATTTTACATATGTTGCCCTGGGTAAGCTTAATAGTTACTTCCTGTGTAAGGCATTGTTTGTTGTCCGTGGTGCATAGGTTTAGTCATTCCTGTTTCTGGCATATCCCTTTCCATATATGTTTTTTGACAATGCAAATTAGATATACGTGGAATATATACAACCTCATCTACTCTTAATTGGTTTGGATTTACAAGGTGAGGATTAGCCTCTTCCAGAATAGTATGGGGAATATTATAAGCATGAGCCACATTTTCTAAGGTTTCTCCCTCATGAGCTTGATGCTGAGCAAAACACAGTTCATTAGGGCCTGAGCCATCTCGATAAAATGGAAAAGCGAACGGGGAAATCGAAAAATAAGGAAATAAGTACCTTCTTGGAAAAAAAGGATTAAAGAAAGGACGGAAAAACGGATGATACCCGAACCCGCCAAAAGCGGGAAATTGACGATCCATTGAATAACCTCCAAATTATATAGTCATTTGTCTATATACTTTATGGAGATTTATTATACATTGTTCAATATCAATAAAAAATGGGCTATATGTAATTAGATATACAAAAAAACGTGTCCGAAAAACTCGGACACGCAAGTGTAACTATTCAGAGACAGCAAGCTTACCCGATGCTGCCTTCCATTTCGAACTTGATCAAACGATTCATTTCCACAGCATATTCCATAGGAAGTTCCTTCGTAAATGGTTCGATAAAGCCCATAACGATCATTTGAGTTGCCTCATCATTCGTCATTCCGCGACTCATCAAGTAGAACAATTGATCCTCGGATACCTTGGACACTGTTGCTTCATGCTCTAGTGTGATATTGTCATTCATGATTTCATTATAAGGAATAGTATCTGAAGTGGATTCTTTATCCATAATCAATGTATCGCATTTGATGTTCGCTTTAGAACCTTGTGAATTACGGCCAAATGAAGCCAAACCACGGTAGGTTACTTTACCGCCATGCTTGCTGATCGATTTGGAGATAATCGTTGAAGTCGTGTCAGGTGCAAGATGCGTCATCTTAGCTCCAGCATCTTGATGCTGTCCACGTCCAGCTACAGCGATGGAAAGTACCATGCCTTTAGCTCCACGGCCCTTAAGAACGACAGCAGGATACTTCATTGTAAGCTTGGAACCAATGTTGCCATCGACCCATTCCATTGTTGCGCCTTCTTCGGCAACCGCACGTTTAGTAACCAGGTTATAAATGTTTGGTGCCCAGTTTTGAATTGTTGTGTAACGAGCACGTGAGTTTTTCAAACAAACGATTTCAACAACCGCGCTATGCAAGGAGTTTGTGCTGTAAATTGGAGCCGTACAGCCTTCCACATAATGAACAAGGCTTTCTTCGTCCGTAATAATTAAAGTACGTTCAAATTGTCCCATGTTCTCTGAGTTAATACGGAAGTAAGCCTGTAATGGCACTTCACATTTAACACCTTTCGGTACATAGATAAAGCTTCCGCCTGACCAAACTGCACTGTTCAAAGCTGCGAACTTGTTGTCAGTTGGAGGGATGATTGTACCAAAATATTTGCGAAAAAGCTCCGGGTGATCACGCAAAGCAGAATCTGTATCCGTGAAGATAACACCCAGATCTTCAAGATCCTTTTGCATGCTATGATAAACTACTTCGGATTCGTACTGAGCCGATACACCGGCAAGGAATTTCTGTTCAGCTTCAGGGATACCTAGTTTGTCGAAGGTTTCCTTGATTTCTGAAGGGACTTCCTCCCATGTTTTACCTTGCTTTTCAGAAGGCTTTACATAGTATTGAATTTCTTGGAAATCCAAGTCATCCATATTGCCACCCCATTTAGGCATTGGCATTTTGAAGAATAACTCTAATGATTTCAAACGGAACTCCAGCATCCATTCCGGCTCGTTTTTCATTCTGGAAATTTCCATAACAAGCTCTTTAGTTAATCCCTTACCTGATTTAAATATAGATTCATGTTCATCACGAAAACCATATTGGTATGCTTCCATTTCTGGCATTTTCTTAGCCATGGCTTTATTCCTCCTGTGGTTCAATTTGGTCTAGCACTTCATGCATATGTGGTCAATCCTAGTTAAGCTTGCTCATGTTCGTGCTTCGATTTCTCGATGCCTTTACGTAAAGCGTTCCATGCTAGTGTAGCACATTTAATGCGTGCTGGGAATTTATTAACACCAGATAAGGCCTCAATATCTTCATATTCAAACTCCACAGGCTGCCCTTTCATTAGAGCAGAGAAATCCTCAGCAATCTGTAAAGCTTCTTCTAAGGACTTGCCTTTCACTGCGTCGGTCATCATCGAAGCAGATGATAAACTGATGGAGCATCCGTCACCGGTATATTTAGCATTCTGTACGATGTCATCAACAATTTGCAATTGAAGCGTAATTTTGTCACCACAGGTCGGATTATTCAATTCAATGGATACAGCATCATCAGAATCAAATTGTCCCTTATTGCGCGGCGTTTTATAATGATCCATTATGACTCTACGGTATAAATCATCTAATTGCATAACCAAAGTACTCCTTTGTTTTTAATAAGGCCAATGCCAAACGATCCACATCTTCTTCTGTATTGTATAAATAGAAGCTCGCTCTAGCCGTGGAAGAAACATTCAGCCAGCGCATTAAAGGCTGGCAGCAATGATGTCCTGCACGTACAGCAACCCCTTCTGCATCCAATACTGTTGCCAAATCATGTGGATGAACATCGCCTAAATTAAATGTGATGAGTCCTGAGCGGTTGCTTGTAGGACCGTAAACCGATAAATCCTCGATAGTCGTTAATTTGTTCATTGCATAGGATACGATTTGTTTTTCATGCTGTTCGATGTTATCAAGCCCCACATCTAGAAGGAAATCAATTGCAGCGCCAAGCCCAACAGCACCAGCAATAATAGGGGTCCCCCCTTCAAACTTCCAAGGGAGCTCTTTCCAGGTCGAGTTCTCCAAATCCACATGATCAATCATTTCGCCGCCAAATTCGATTGGCTCCATATTGTTCAACAGTGCTTTCTTGCCATATAGGACACCAATCCCCGTAGGTCCGCACATCTTATGCCCAGAGAATGCATAGAAATCACAATCCAAATCCTGCATATCCACTTTCATATGGGGGGTACTTTGGGCTCCATCGACTAAGATCTTAGCGCCGTTACGGTGAGCAATCTCTGCAATTTGTTTAATTGGATTTACAACACCCAATACGTTAGAGACATAAGTGATGGCTACTATCTTGGTATTAGCTGTGATAGTTTTCTCAACATCCTCGATCAGGACGTTTCCATCGGATTGCATAGGAATATATTTTAAAGTTGCTCCTGTAGCCTTCGCTACTTGCTGCCAAGGAATTAAATTACTGTGATGCTCCATAGCAGTAAGCACGATTTCGTCGCCTTCTTTGCAAACTGCACGTGCATAGCTGCTTGCAACGATATTGATTGCTGTAGTAGTACCACGAGTGAAAATGATTTCTTCGGTTGATTTGGCATTGATGAATCGTGCTACTTTCTCGCGTGCACCTTCATAAGCATCTGTCGCCCGTGAGCCCAAGGTATGGACCCCGCGATGCACATTTGCATTGTCCAATTCATAATAACGCTTAACGGCTTCAATTACAGAAATCGGCTTTTGCGAAGTCGCTGCGCTGTCCAAATAAACCAAAGGATGACCATTAATGTCCTGATGCAAAATTGGAAACAACTCACGAATCTGCGAAGTAATCATTGGCCGAGTTTCCTCTCTACAAGCTCTTGCAGCTTAGCTGCCAATTTCTCAATTGGTAATTCTGCAACAACAGGGGCTAAAAAGCCATATATGATCAAACGTTGTGCTTCTGATTTAGCAATACCGCGTGACATTAAGTAATGGATTTGCTCGGGATTAACTTGACCTACGCTGGCAGCATGACCGCATTTAACATCATCTTCATCGATGAGCAGGATAGGATTAGCATCTCCACGTGCATGCGGACTTAGCATAAGTACTTTTTCCGTTTGTTGACCATTAGCGCCAGTAGCGCCTTTTTCAATCTTCGTCACGCCGTTAATGATAGCTGTAGATTTATCACGCATAACTGCACGAGTAATCATATCGCTATTCGTACTGCGTCCAAAGTGGATAGCACGTGTAGTCAAATTCATTTTTTGATCATTTGTTCCTACACATATCACTTTAGCGTCAGATGAAGAACCGCCGCCTTTAAGAATTGAAGTAGTGTCTGACAACACATTACCGCTGTTTAATTCCCCAACAATCCATTCCATACGCCCATCATTCTCAACAACCGCACGGCGATAAGTTAGATCGGTTACTTGCTCACTCAGACTATGAACGGAAGCATATCTTACCTTAGCACCTTGCTTAACGAATACTTCAATTACTCCATTTGCTACGCGTTGTCCTTCTTCAGTTGAAATCCAGTTATCCACAAATGAAACCGAGCTATTCGCTTCTGCTACTATCAGGATATGCGGAGCAAACGTTGCTTGAGCGTCATTCGATAAGAATAAAGCTTGCAGCGGTAATTCAACCTTCACATTCTTAGGCACGTAAATAAAAATACCGCCATTCCAAATTGCTGAATGTAAAGCAGATATACGGCTTTCATCTTGTTTAACAGCTTGCATAAAATAAGATTTAATCAAATCACCATGCTGTTGCAGGGCCGATGCTAATTCGAGGAATAAAACACCTTGAGCCGCCAATTCAGCCTTGACGTCGCTGTAGGCAACATTTGAATTGATTTGAACCAATAGGTTAGCGCTGTTTTCTTCATTTAAAAGCTCTTTTGCCGCTTCCGGCAGCTCATTATAAGTCTTTATCAAGTCTGTATGTTTATAACCGCCATAGCCATCTAAGCTCCAACGGTCTAATCTTGTTTTCTCAAGTTTAGGTAATTCCAATGCTCCTGCTAGCTCCAAGCCCTTTAATCTAAGCTCAGACATCCATTGCGGCTCTTGCTTGCTCTCGGATTGTGCTGAAACAGATTGGCGATCAACGGGAAGTATAGTTTCAATACTCATCTTATTCTCTCCTTTATTTAAACGCCAAGTCCAACGGTTTCGTCAACAATACCAAGCTCATCTTTAATCCAGTCATATCCATCTTTTTCAACTTGCTCAGCAAGCTCGGCGCCACCTGATTTCACAATGCGCCCTTGCATCATGATATGAACAAAATCCGGTGTAATGTAATCCAACAAACGTTGGTAATGGGTAATAATCAAGAAACCTCTATCTTCGCTTTTCAAGGAATTAACACCTTCAGCTACAATACGCAGAGCATCTATATCCAAACCAGAATCGATTTCATCCAAAATGCAGATTCGAGGTTCAAGCAGCATCATTTGCAGGATTTCATTGCGTTTCTTTTCTCCGCCTGAGAAGCCTTCGTTTAAATAACGATGAGCAAATTCAGCAGCCATATCCAATTCCTTCATTTTCTTTTCCATTTGACGGATAAACTTGATCAACGAGATTTCATTGCCTTCGCCACGTTTAGCATTGATCGCACTGCGTAGAAAGTCAGAATTCGTTACTCCAGAAATTTCACTAGGGTACTGCATGGCCAAGAAAAGTCCAGCCCGTGCTCTTACATCTACTGCCATCTCAAGAACATCTTCGCCATCTAAAGTCACACTGCCTGCAGTTACCTCATACTTAGGATGTCCCATAAGAGTAGAAGCCAAGGTGCTTTTACCTGTACCGTTTGGCCCCATGATTGCGTGGATTTCCCCACCCTGAATCGTTAAATTAAGACCTTTGAGAATTTCCTTTCCTTCAACAGACGCTTTCAATCCGTCTATAATAAATTTAGGTGAATTTGCCATTTTGTTTGTACCCTCCGATAGTTTAATTATAATCATTCTTAAATGATAATCATTGATAATCATTTGTAACTTCATTATAGCGCACCTTGATTGATGAATAAAGTCCATTTTCAGAAAATATGTAAAAAGACTTGACTCTTTTGTGAAAACAAGTTTGGTAGCGCTATTTTAACCCTTGGTCTTCCTTCTCAAAGGTGGGGCAGCCGTTTACCCATGAGATATTAATTCCGAAATTAGCTTATTTTGAGCTTCAAACTCCGTCTCCGACAGAACTGGACTCATTTCTACGCCCTCTGGAAGCTCTATTTTCAGACTAATCCAAGACTTACAGCCGTTATATTCATCTAATATAGGCAGCTCAATCGGTCTCTCTAATTTAAAGATGCGCAGGATTAGCACATGAAGTGGTTTAGCTCGCTTCCATTTTAACCGTTCCTCGGCAAAATATTCGGTCCAGATGTGATAAGGGAATAATCGATTCAATTCCTCTTGCGAATTAACCTCGAGATCGGCTACCACTTCCGCGTAGCTAGTTAGTGTGACTGTAACTTTCTGAACATCAGTTGCTTGTGTTATGGACTCCAAACGCAGCTGATAAACATCCTTCAGCAATTCAATCTTCTGATGCTCATAAGTAGGAAAAAGAAAAAACGCATTGCTTTCCAATTTAAAATCACGCGTTTCTTCAATAATACCGCCTTTGCGCATAATAACGATTTGCTCGCCCGCTTCCAGTGCATCAATCGCTACGGCCCATTCCTTCAAAGCAATTGTATCGACTACCTTCATTAATTAAGGACCCCCTGTTGCACTCATTCTCTGTCTTATTATATTTACTAAGGGAAAACAATGCAAACCCCCCACAGCATAAAAAGCTTGCCCAAACTCCATACTAAAGGAGCCTCACCTATTATGAAATGAAGGGAGATCCACTATGCGCGAAGGAATCATACCGGCTATTTTGGGAACGGCAGTAACTGCAACTGGAGCCACAATACGAGGTAAGCATCCTGTTGTGGGCTGGGGAGTCATGGGTTTTGGATTAGCCCACGTTCTTCTTGGAGCCATTGACTTGGTTGAGCACCGCCATCATAATCGTTTTTAGAATTTATTAAAGAATTAGGATTAGAACAGATGGATCGAATTAATCGATTCTTCTGTTTTTTATTTTTGTAAATGTATAGAGAAATAAGTTAATATATAATTTAACAATGATAACATTTTTATTTGGAGGTAGCTTATGTCACAATATCATGCATTGAGCGAACAAGAAGCAGTTGAGTACGCAAGGAATATTCCTAATTTCTTCCCCGAAGGCGCTGAGTTTGTATCACGAGAAATTGGTGATGGCAACTTAAATCTTGTCTTCCATATTTCCGATAAAGTAAGTGGAAAAAGCTTAATCCTTAAACAAGCTTTGCCATACGCCAAGGTTGTAGGCGAATCCTGGCCTCTGACTCTCGATCGGGCACGGATTGAAAGTGAAGTCTTATTATTAGAAGCTTCATTATGCCCTGAGTTAGTTCCTCATGTTTATACTTATGATCCAGCTCTAGCATTAACCGTAATGGAGGATTTAAGTGATCATACGATCATGCGCCGAGGTTTGATTGAAGGCAATCGATATCCTTTATTTGCTGCGCACATTTCACACTTTCTTGCCAAGACATTGTTTTATACATCCGACTTAGGTTTAAACCAGCAGGAGAAGAAGCTTAAGGTCCAACAATTCATCAATCCCGAGCTTTGCAAAATAACTGAAGATCTGATTTTTGATCACCCCTATTGGAATGCCGAAACGAATAATTATAATCCACTTATTCGCAAAGAAGTCGAACAAATCTGGCAGAATGATAAATTGCAATTCGAGGTGGCTGTCTTACGTGAAAAGTTTCTTACACATGCACAAGCACTGCTTCATGGAGATCTGCATACAGGCAGTGTCTTTATTACAGCACGCTCCACTAAAGTTATCGACCCCGAATTCGGCTTTTATGGTCCTATGGGCTTTGATATTGGTGCTGTTATCGCTAACTTATTATTAAATTATGCGGGACAAGAGGCATGGATAGCAGACGAGAAAGCTCGACATGACTTCCGTGAATACCTATTAGAAACGATTCGTGACATTTGGACTTTATTCGCTGAGCAATTCCAAGCTCATTGGACTCAAGATGGCGTTGATCGTTTGTCCAAGGTTGCCGGCTATCGCGAGGATTATATGCTGCGATTGCTGCAAGATAGCATCGGTTTTGCTGGCAGCAAAATGATTCGGCGTATAATCGGCCTCGCCCATGTAGCAGATATCCAATCCATATTGGATTTAGAAGCTAGAGCACGGTCCGAGAGAATTGCCTTGAGTATTGGCGAAAGCTTGATTCTCTTAAATCGCCACGCTCATTCTATAGAAGAAGTAATCGATATTGCAAAAGGAGCGTTAACTGAATGAGCACATTAATTGATAAAGTACTAGTGTCCTTGCGTTGGAATGCCGATCATTTGGAATTATTAGATCAGAGACTTTTACCTGAAGAGATCCTTTATTTGAACTTAACTCAGGTTGCAGAGGTTTGGGAAGCGATTCGTCAGCTTAAGGTACGTGGAGCTCCAGCAATTGGAATTGCGGCAGCTTATGGGGTGCATTTTGCAGCTCAGCGATTCATTGAAAGCAATCCATCTACTTCTATCCAAGATGTTATTGCAGAAGTAAAGCAACAAGCCGAATACTTGGCGACTTCCAGACCCACTGCAGTGAATTTATTCTGGGCATTAGACCGAATGAAGCGGAGGACGGAGACTCTTTGTTCTACAAATCCATCTGAACTATCAGCTGGGCTTTTAGTTGAAGCTCAGCAAATCCAGTCTGAAGATGAAGAAACCAATCGAATGATTGGTGAGCATGCGCTTACTCTCTTCGAAAGTGGCATGGGTGTATTAACGCATTGTAATGCAGGTGGTCTAGCAACGGCCAAATATGGCACAGCTTTAGCTCCCTTTTATCTAGCACTTGAAAAAGGCATCGATTTGAAGGTGTTCGCCGATGAAACACGTCCCATTCTGCAAGGCGCACGCTTGACTGCTTTTGAATTGCAGCAGGCTGGAGTGGATGTGACGCTAATTTGCGATAATATGGCCGGCATGGTGATGGCCAAGGGCTGGATCCAGGCTGTCATCGTCGGAACTGACCGTGTCGCTGCGAATGGCGATGTCGCTAATAAAATTGGGACTTATAGTGTTGCCGTTCTAGCGAAAGCACACAACATTCCATTCTATGTAGCTTGTCCACTCTCGACAATTGATTTAAACACACCTACGGGGGAGCAGATTCCCATTGAAGAGCGTCATGCGGATGAGATAACACAAGGCTTCGGCAAACGCACCGCGCCTCAAGGGATCAAGGTTTATAATCCGGCATTCGATATTACTCCACATGAATATGTAACAGCAATCATTACCGAAAAGGGCATTGTTCGGCCCTCCTATCTAGAAAATTTACCTAAGCTATTTAATTAAAATTAAATTAAAGCAGGTCATTCAGAGGATACTCCCTCTAGAATGACCTGTTTTTGTATAATCAGAAATTAATAGTTTATTTTCAAGCAATCTGCTGCTTGTTTAGCTTGTTTACGAGCCGTTTCCACATCGTCTGCCGAAGATAATGCGACTGCCATTCTACGGCCGACCTTCGTCTCAGGCTTACCAAATATACGCAGCTGTGTGTGCTTGCCTTGCAAGGCTTCTTCCATTCCTTGAATGGTAAACTGTGTGCTTTCTTCGGTTGCTTTTAAAGTATAAGTGGCACCGGGTGTTAATAAACGAATCGAAGGGATCGGATATCCCATAATAGCACGAACATGCAAAGCAAATTCGGATAAGTCCTGGGTCACTAAAGTTACTAGTCCCGTATCGTGTGGTCGTGGAGATACCTCACTAAAATATACCTTGTCCTTGCCTAGGAAGAGCTCAACACCATAAATTCCATACCCTCCAAGCGCATCCGTTACTGTTCGAGCAATATGCTGGGCTTCTTCAAGCTGTTTAGCTGACATTTCATGCGGCTGCCAGGATTCAATATAATCGCCATCTTTTTGAACATGTCCAATTGGAGCACAGAAAGTCGTTCCTGAAACAGAGCGTATGGTCAGCAATGTTATTTCAGATTCAAAAGAAATAAACTGTTCCACAATAACCCGTGCACTTTTTACTCGACCGCCTTCAATAGCCGTATTCCATGAATCCTCAATATCATCAAGTGTTTTACAAACGCTTTGTCCTTTACCTGACGAGCTCATAATTGGTTTAATCACACAAGGTGTACCCATTTCAGCCACAGCAAGCTTTAATTCTTCCAAGCTATCAGCAAAAACGTATGCAGCTGTAGGAATCTTTAGATTCTCTGCAGCTAATCTACGTATACCTTCGCGATCCATGGTCAGCTTAGAAGCTAAAGCTGTAGGAATGATGTTATAGCCTTCCTTCTCCAATATTACAAGCTCAGATGTCGCAATAGCTTCAATCTCGGGTACAATCCAATCCGGTTTCTCTGCTTCAATTAACGACCGCAGTTCTTGCGGGTTCAACATATTAATTACATAGGATCTGTGAGCAACCTGCATGGCAGGCGCATTCGCATAACGATCTACTGCTATGGTTTCGACTCCTAATCTTTGCGCTTCAATTATGACTTCTTTTCCAAGCTCTCCGGAACCAAGCAGCATCATTTTTTTGGCAAACTTGGTTAATGGTGCACCGTACAATAGAATCAACTCCAAGGATTTGTTTTTCTTTATTGTGAAGTCAATACTCACTGATGTCAACCAAAGAATGTTTGGAATAGTAAATAGGCATTTAATACGATTATAACACCTGCAACAAACCAAGCTAATATATTCAACCACATGGGATTTCTAAACTCGCCCATTTTCTTTTTATCGCTGGTAAACATAATAAGTGGAACAACAGCAAACGACAACTGCAAGGATAGAATAACCTGACTTAAGATCAAGAGTGACATGGTGCCCTTCTCACCCGCAATAATAGTGACGATAACCGCCGGGATTATGGCAATAAGTCTTGTAATTAATCGTCTAAGGACAGGTGACAGCCGGAGATTGAGAAAGCCCTCCATAACGATCTGACCAGCTAAAGTTCCGGTTAAAGTTGAATTTTGCCCAGAAGCTAACAATGCTACTGCAAATAAGATACTGCCTAGTGTTGTACCTAGTAATGGTGTAAGGGTATGGTACGCATCGCCGATATCCTTAACTTCAGTTAAACCAGCCGTATGAAATGTCGCCGCTGACAAAATCAGTATCGCTGCATTGATGAATAAGGCAAAGAATAAAGCAATCGTAGAATCCCATGTTGCAAAATGAATAGCTTGACGTTTACCAGCTGAATTCCGATCAAAATTTCGCGTTTGTACTATAGAAGAATGCAGGTATAAATTATGAGGCATAACCGTCGCTCCAAGAATACCAATGGCAATATAGAGCATGAGTGGATTAGTCAAAATCGAAGCCTGAGGAACGAAACCACTCATAATTCCGCCCATATCCGGTTTGGATAAAAACATTTCAGCCGCAAAGCAACCACCGATGGTTACAATCAATACAATTACAAAAGATTCAATATAACGAAAGCCTTTATTCTGTAAGAATAATATAACCAATACATCCAAAGCAGTTATCATGACTCCATATACTAGTGGGATCCCAAAAAGCAGCTGTAAGGCTATAGCGGAACCTATAACCTCTGCCAGATCACATGCCGCAATAGCAAGCTCACACATGACCCACAAGAAGAAAACGACTGGTTTACTAAAATGATCCCTACAAGCTTGCGCCAAATCTCGCCCTGTCACGATCCCAAGCTTTCCAGCTAAGGCTTGCAGTAAAATCGCCATTAAATTGGAAATCAGAATAACTGATAATAACGTATACCCGAAAGCTGAACCCCCTGCAATATCCGTAGCCCAATTACCAGGATCCATGTAACCTACTGCTACCATATATCCAGGCCCAGCAAATGCAATGAATTTACGCAACCAAGATCCTTTTTGGGGAATACGGACGGAACGGAATACTTCAGGTAAGGATGGTGACTTTTGTGGACTTCTCCACCCTTCATCTTCATTGTCTATTGCTGCTGAATTTGATTTGTTCATGTTAATCACCTCTTAGGATGTATATACCTTATTTCTCCAATTTACGTGCATCAGGTTAATAGTGTTGCACTAGGTAAACATTTACCTCAAAAAAAATTCCAAGATTAACGAGATATGAAATGGACTGTAAACCAGACTTAATTGAATTGTACGCCTCTAAAATATTTTGTCAAGGGAACCTTTATTTAATACGGTCCAAACCCTTATATCATAAGCCTCTAAGGCCTCTCTGCCCATTAAAAACTTATATCATAATATATCCATTTCTACTGAAAATTTGTTCCTACTACTCTTTAACTAAATGATTCAACTTTATTCAATATTAATCAAAAAAAAGACTCCCTCTGCGGAAGTCTACATCATTAACTTTAAAGCTTCTCTACCTGTCATCCCAGGCATTATCCCCAGCGCCTCCGCTTCAAAAGTTACTGATTCCAATGGCGCTTCCATCAGCTGCTCGATTGTCTTCACACCTACAGCTCTTCCAGCGATAATCTTGCGATCTTTAAGCCTATCGTTTAATAGTGAAACATCCAAAGCACCGCACATAATGTAGCCTTTTTCAGTAGACACAGAGATCAACGTAGTTTTGGGCAAGGAGACTTCAACTCCAATAGCCTCTACCCCTTCATAACGAATCGGCACCATTATTACCATATTGGGCTCGCCTCCGACTTTTTATTACAATAATATATGCGATTACTTGAAATTGGTTAATTTCAGAATTGTAACCTGCATTTTATTTTGTTATCATAGGACAAGTAGAAAGTGGTTATAAAGTCTTATACTAAATAAATCATGCGAGGCGTGAACATCATGGAAAAAAGTAAATCGGTCATGAAAAAGAAAGTATATTTATTCCATGTCGATGTACTCCTAGAAGGCTATAACAAAGCCATGGCACAGGAAGCTCTACAAGCTTTATTAAGATCCGATAAAGTGAAATTTGTACAAATGGAATCAGATACACCAGAAGCAGGTCAAATCGAAGAACAAAAACCCAAGAAGAAAGAGACCGCTAAACCAACTGAAGTAAAGCCAGACGAGAACAAAAAGCAAGAAATCAAGCCAATCAACGACGCAGGATACCGACATATCATTAATCAAATTGAAGAATTCAAAAAGAACAATACACTTATTCGTTTATCCATCGTAAAGGAAAAAGGTGTTAAACTAAGTGTTCCTTGTCGAGTGCTTAATTATGACGATACTTCCAAATATGTAACCATCTATCATGTGGATGAAAAAAAGGTATACCAATATAGTTTAAATGAAATTGATGATTTGGTTGTTGGTTAAATTAAGTAAGCAGCTTTTGATTGATAATTTCTTTAGGAGAGTTGTAATTCTCATACAGATGCAGTAAAAACGAAGCAACCCCATAACCAAATAAAGTCGAGAAAAACGCAGCGAATGCAGATATAACAGGCATTGGCGGATGAAATGGAAAGCTTGGATTAATAAGTGTAACCGAGTAGATACAACATACTATACCTAGAGTAATTACCACCCATCCCATTCGATGCGGTTTTAATTTATAGGTATATACATATAACAGATCAACCACTACAGCACAAAGTATTAAAAAATAGGGAATAGTCGATTGTGGATACTCCACTAAACCATAAACTAGATTTGTTAGTACTCTAAAACCCACATAAATCGAAACTACAATTGTACAAGAAAAAGATCCTAGCTTGTAATACCGAATTATCCGAAATAAAACCATACAAGCAAAACAAGCATAAACGCCATATAGCCAATCCGGAATTCCACCATAAATTTGGGATTTTGGATTACTTAGTAAATCTAGAATATCTTTAGAAGCCAGCGGCGTTCCTTGATCAAACAAATATAAAGACAGGACACCTTGCTCTTGCTGCAATTGGGGAAACCAGAAGGATTCAAATACAAATACCATCAAAAACAATAAATACATCGTGCGCTTTGCCTTCGTAATAATCCGCTCTGCATAATCCGCTTCTACTTGCAATATAGTCCCTGCTATCATTAAAGCAGTCCCTGTGTACAGAATAGCATGCGTTATACTCCAAGTGGTCAAATCAATCCCAAAAATTCGATGCCACGCTTCATCTAGCGGAATTCCTATAAAAAACACTAAAAAACCAAGACCACTGACTTTCAGTGGCTTAGTTAGTTTATACTCTGCTCTTCTCGCCATGTATATCCAAAGCAAACAAGCCAAAACCAATCCGATGGAATTCACAATATGGGAAGACTGTGTCGTTTCTCTTAGATATTTAAAGTGAAACGACGCATCCCATGAAGCCCCAATTGCTTTAAGTGAAAAAGCCACAATCCATAAACCTAGTAGAGTGTTCGGTTTCACTATATCCGCTCCATCATCAGATTTTGAGCTTATTTGTTTAGTTAATATCTATGATTTTTTAAAAGCACTCCAAAATAGCATAAACCAGCCAATAAGAAAGGCTAATCCCCCTAATGGTGTAATTGCTCCTAGAATCTTCACTCCACTTAGGCTAAGTGCATACAAGCTACCGGAGAACAGGATGATGCCAATAAAGAATAACCAGCCTGACCGTCTTAATGTTGGATCATTAGTTAATTGTTTGGATAAAATAGCTACTAGAATCAGAGCTAGACCGTGATACATTTGGTACTGCACTCCTGTTTGAAAGACAGCCAGCATGTCTGAAGTTAGTCGTTCCTTCAGTATATGCGCACCAAAAGCACCTAGTGCAACTGCTAGAAAAGTATTAATACTTCCAAGCATAAGAAATGTTCGTAACATATTCTTAGAATTCTCCTATATCGTGTTGACCTACTATTAAAGTGACCGTTTCAAGCAGCACCTTAACTACACTTCGTTCGCCCAACAAATTAATTTCTAGATCTACTATTTTTGAACGCTTGCCTTCATTCGTTCTTTTATCATAAACGACGGTAAATTCCTTCAATCCCAAAGGATACGTGACTACGGTAGCACCAATTGTGGGAATGGGGGTTTCGACCTCGCCATGATCAAACTCAACCTCATGAATTAGTTCATCATTCATATCTACTATTTTTACTAATTGACAAATATCATAACGCATTAGTACCCCTCCTACTCTATTTATCTTTAATAATCTAGTTGAATTGTACCATATTTACGTTAAAATAGCAGTTGGATATTTAGTGATTTTATTCACTTAAAATTTCCTTATAGAATGATAATTCCCCATAATTTAAGCTTATTCTCAAAGGACAATGTATATGCAGGGCTTGAAGATGGTAATTTATGATAAGTATGATCATTGATAGTAAGATTTGGTGCAACATACCTCGTAAATAATTCAAAAGCTTTACCACCATTAAAGAAGAATGTACGAATATTAGGAAACTCTGTTAACAAACGCTCAAAATCATTCATGACCGGATTTTCTATATCTGAATCCAAGCTGCCTGCTCGCTCACAATGACTTACGACATCCCATAATGCTGTCTGCTTGGATAATAAAAAATCGGTTCTTTCCTTATAACTTAAACCTGGATCACAACCATGCAAAGTATAAAAAATACGCCAAAATTGATTGCGGGGGTGAGCATAATATTGCTGCTGTCGAAGTGATTCTACTCCAGGCATCGAGCCAAGAATGATTTGCTTGCTTTGCGAATCAGCTAACCATGGAAATGATGAAACCTGCATGATGACCTCCTAAAGATAAAAAGCCGAGATCCCTATAATAAAAGGAACTCGGCTTAATGTAAGATATAATTGGATTAAGCTATGTATGTCTTGTTGTTAGATCTTGATATCTAAAAAGCTTGATAGTCCTGATGGCTGTTGAAGCTCTTTAAGAAATTTAGCTGGGTTGTTCTTGCCTTCATCTACCCAACCTTGAACTACGGATTGTGCAATACCTTTACCTGCTTGAATTGAGGAAACAATAACACCTTGAACTGGAATTCCGCCTACACTACCTGACATAATTCATTTCCTCCTTCATCATTAATACATTGCCGACATATTTTTATAAATAATACCATAAATCGATCTAAAAATCTATTTAATAATAAAAATTGAGAGATTAGACCTACGTCCGCAGCCCTTGAATTAATTATGCATATTCTCATTTCTGCTGCATATATTACATTGATTAACTCTTTATACCTATTATTTGAAGGAGGACAACAATGGGATTTTTCAACAAACTGAAAGAAGGCGCAGGCAAAGCCGCGGATCTCGCTAAAGAAACAGTTGAAGTCACACGCTTAAATACACAGATCTCAGCAAAAAAAAGAGAGATTGAGAAAAGTCATAACCGCATTGGTGAATTAATTTTTAGTGCTTTTCAACAGAATGATTTGTCTGTCGCAGAGGGGCAAGTAACAACGGTTTGCCAAGAGATTGTAACTCTACAGCACGATATTCTACTGCTTGAATTAAAGATTAAAGAAGTCAGAAATGAAAAGTCCTGTGTTTGCGGAAAAACCATTACCTTTAATGCGAAATTTTGTCCAAGCTGTGGTCACCAATTCGTAACCGATAGTGAATAAATAACATTATGTTATTAGGTAGTCTGCTTGGAGAAACTCAAGCGGACTATTCATGCTGTCTTGCCATGTTTATTCCAATACCAAATAGGGTATTAGATAAAGATAATCCTATTTAAGTCGTAAAAAGCGATCTATACTAAGGATATGAATTGTAAAGAGGTGATCGTGATGAATCGAAAATTAATTGAAACAGAAGGCCAACGTTGGGTTGAATTAGGTATTGTTACACCCGTTCAATATAAACAAATTTTAAAGCTTTATACAGAACGTGACCATGCTATTGGATTGGTTCCACTGTTAGGAAGCATTCTGCTT
Source organism: Paenibacillus psychroresistens (assembly GCF_009728935.1). Taxonomy (GTDB): domain Bacteria; phylum Bacillota; class Bacilli; order Paenibacillales; family NBRC-103111; genus Paenibacillus_AC; species Paenibacillus_AC psychroresistens. The sequence continues at coordinate 5,396,483 of NZ_CP034235.1, forward strand.
GGACTTGGTTTGATCAGCTTTATCGCTGCAAATTGGCAAGGAATCTCGGAGCTTTTCCGGCTAATTATCATCCTAATCGCATTATGCGGATTTTATTTTACGGGTGAGGCCCTTTTAAGAAAGAATCAAGAGAAGCTGGGTATTGCTTGCATTGGGTTAGGTTTAATAAGCTTTGGCACAGGTATTATTCTAATCGCACAAATGTTTCATTTGCAGGCTTATGATGTTTCGTCTTGGATTGTTTGGGGAATTGCGGGTGCTGCTGTAACATACTTATATCGAAGTCGCTATCTATTTCTCTTGACGTTAATCATAGTTTCCATTACTGAGTGGTACAGCGTTGTCGAATTCAATCATTTTAGTTATCTGACGTTTGCTATTATGATTATTGGGCTAGGCTCCTATGTCTGGATTCGTAAGGATTCATTGGTAACATGGCTATTCAGCATAAGCTTTATCATTCAATCTTTCATGCTTGTTGAAGTAAATGATTGGCACTTTCTCTGGAATGCTATCCCTGTTATTCTGCTTTATACACTGGGTGATGCTGTGCAGGAATCTAAAATTAGAGTCCCCTTTCAATCTGCTGCTTTAATCTCGATTTATCTGTTTGATTTATTCTTTATTATAATTGTAGGAAACCAGGATCACGTTGATTTATATGATCATCTGTTAGCAAAAACTTTTCCGTTTCTCATAAGCGTCGCTTTTATTTTTGTAATATCCATCTACTTAAAGCTACGCCAGAATAGAGGGATAACCGGATTCGACTGGATCTTATTGCCTGTGCTTCTTTATTTACCTTTTGAGGTTGATATACTCTACATTTTTATCCTATTTCTTTTCTCTTCCTTTATTTTATGGAGAGGTTATGTGGAAGGATGGCGCTTCAAAATTAACTTAGGAACGCTTTTATTTCTCTGCAGTACAATGGCTGCTTACATCAAGCTTACTTGGGATTTCATGGATAAGTCCTTGTTTTTTATTATCGGAGGTTCGCTATTACTTGGGTTAAGCTGGGTTCTGAACCGCAGACGGAATAAATTTCTCGAGGATAATAAGGAGGTGATCGATCGTGATTAAACCAAATTCGGTTAAGCTTCGTTCTAAATTAATTGTTGCTTTAGTGCTAATCCAAGCCTTATTCTTAATCGGGATCGCAATTTCTTATTATGCAATTGGTTGGTATGGCAAGGAGATTCGTCTTCAGACATTACCGATCGATCCAAGAGATTTGCTTTATGGGGATTACGTTAACCTTAACTATGATATTAATGAGCTAAGCACCTCACTGTGGAGGGGGCCCGGCGATGTTAATGATCTCTCCAATAATCTTTATGTGGTTCTAAAGCTTGACGAACTAAGCAAGAATGGGACGTACAAAGCAGTAGCCCTTTATGGTCATAAACCTAAAATCCAAAAGGATGAGGTTGTATTAAAAGGACACACCAATTACACTGGGGACAGCACTATATTTGTGAAATACGGCCTGGAAACTTACTATGTACCTGAAAATACAGGCAAGGAGCTTGAGCAGAAAGCTAATTTAGGCAAGCTAGTGGCTAATGTGAAAGTTGCTTCTTGGGGAAGAGCTGTAATCGAGGACATTGAAATACCTTAATTTGGTTGTAGACTTAACCATTGAATTGCACTAGATTCGTCTTCAAAGAACCGAAAGGTAAAAGAATCATTGGATAGGCTTAGTCCCATATTCTCAAGAGTATTACGTCCTGTATTGCTTAAAGGCAGGAGCGCTGCAAAATATTTAAGCCCGGCTCTGAAAGAAATCGGAATCCATTCTTTCATAATCCAGAGCTGATCGTCTGAATTTATGACTATTAAACTGGATGAAGAAATGAGCCACTTTGTATAACCAAGGGATTGTAAACACTCAATCCCTTTTAACAAAGAGGCTCTATATTCTTCACCTTGTATATGTGCTTTAAATCGCATAGTTACATACTGGATAGCATCGTTAAAACAAACATCATATTTATCAGCGGATAGATAGACTTGTTCCATATTCAAACCTCCAATAGTCGCATGTACCCCCTCATTATACTCTATTTTTTTAGAAAATTGTGTAAATCCTTATTCATTTGCTCTTTAAATCAAAACAATTATTCCTCTTCAAACAACCTTTCACCTCGATGCAACCGCCAAGCAATTTTAGCTGTATGAGATAACTCTCTAGCTGTTGGAGCATGGGCAGCCAAGTAACGAGTAACCGCAAGCAACATAGTTTCCTTAGCTCGCTCTGCGAATGCACCATGCCTTAATTCCCAGCTGTCATATTCAGCGATAGCGGCTTCAAACATTTGAAAAGTGTGGAAATTAGCATCTTCTCTAAGTAATGCATGCCCCAATTGATTAATCAGCTGCTCCGGATTGCCCTGGTTATTAAGAAAACCCATAACCCAACGGGATGCCTCATTCACATTCTGACGTTGATCCATAACATCCAACAGTTTCTCTGGTTGATTAGTATCGATCAGCTTAACATCCTTAGGGCGAGAAGCAGCAGGAACATTGAGAAACCGGTCCAAATAGATACTCATTGCACCATGATATATAGCACGAATAAGCAATGGATGTGTAGAATGGCGCAGTCTCTCATGCGTTGCATGAGCATAGGTAAAAGTGTGGAGAACAGCAATCCAATCTCCGAAATCATTTTGTGTATGGAAGCGAACAATTCGTTCCGCTGACGCTAAAGTAATTAGTTGAGCTAATTGAGCCGGATGCCCCCCACTTTGCAAAAGTTTGGTTAATAGCTGTGTAGTCTCGAGTGGTTGATCACTTAATAGCTGTTGGATTATCTGATCTTCCTCATCTTCAGTTAATTGTCTGTAAGTGTCCGTTGGACTTGATGATACAATTTCAAAAGCTGCTTTTAATGGGGAAACCAGATCAATAGGTGCTTGCCACTGATGCAGCTCCTCGCTTCGGGTCGGACCACCGAGCATAGGAATGAGCGATGAAAGCACCTTATTCTTCTGATCATTACTCACATATTGAAGCGCCTCAAATGCTTTATTATGAAAATCAAATGTATGCCCTCCATCGAGATAAAAATGATCCGTTACTGCCATGAGCATCATTTCTGCCAGTTGTTCATCAGATACCCCTTTATGAATTGCAGTCAGTAGAATACGTTCAGCACCTTGCGTATCTCTAACCTCGATGCAGTTTCTATACCAATCGATTAACCTTCCTATTGCCACTTCCTCTGAAGGAAGTGGGCTTAATAAATGCCTCTGTTCTTTACCGGAACTACTACGAGCCGTATGAAGCAAGCCTTGATAGAGTGCAAGAATTTTGCCTGTCTTATCAAGCTTAGGAAGTATGCGCGTCATCGCTGTCAATATCGTTAGCCCCGAATTCCAGCCACTGCCAAATGTTGTACCAAATTCAATTCCAATTCGTGCGATATCTGCTTCTGCCACATTAGCCTCCACTAAACCGACTACTGACTTGGCGATAACGATTCCGATGTTCTGCTCTAAGCCTTCTTTCAACCGATTCTTGTACTTCTCTATATCATTCGTGCGCTTCGACTGTGGATTTACCCACAGCTCCCCGTCTTCGAGCTTAACTTCATATACAGGCACATCGTCAGCCCAAGGATCCAAAGTCCCGCCGCTGCAAACATCAAAACGGGCATGATGCCAGTGACAGGTCAGGATCCCCTCACACAAACTACCCATATGAAGTGGAAAACCCAGATGAGGACAACGATTATCTACGGCATAAACAGCATCTTCATGGTAAAAAACTGCGATACCGCCTTTCACTACTTTAGCTCCTTCATGCTTAAGCGCTTCCATATTACCAGCGTGAATCCAGTTAGTTTCTTGGTTCATAGGTTATGATTACCTCCTTAGACAGTAAAGCAATTTTTATATCAGTATCATATCATAATTTGGACTTAACTTCAGATCTTAAACGAGAAACTTATACAAAAAAGCTAAGGTCAATTAAATGACCTTAGCTTAAATTTCAATTTTTCTATTTGTTTATTAACTTATGTATTTACTTGGTTGCGGGGGCAGGATTTGAACCTGCGGCCTTCGGGTTATGAGCCCGACGAGCTACCGAGCTGCTCCACCCCGCGATATTAATAAATAAGTAATGCCCACCGAAGTGGGCATTTTCTTGCTTGGCAACGTCCTACTCTCCCAGAACCCTGCGGTTCAAGTACCCTTGGCGCTGGAGGGCTTAACGGTCGTGTTCGAGATGGGAACGCGTGGTTCCCCTCCGCCATCATTACCAAACGCGGTGCAATTCAAGGATTATTCCCTGAAAACTAGAAACGAAGCGAAGAGTTGTGAAACATCCAGGTAACACACTGCTTCTTATACATGACTGCATAACAAGTCTTATTGGGGTAAGCCCTCGACCGATTAGTATTTGTCAGCTCCATACATTGCTGCACTTCCACCTCAAACCTATCAACCTCGTGGTCTACAAGGGGTCTTACATACTGGGAAATCTCATCTTGAGGGGGGCTTCACGCTTAGATGCTTTCAGCGCTTATCCCGTCCGTTCTTGGCTACCCAGCGATGCTCCTGGCGGAACAACTGGTACACCAGCGGAACGTCCATCCCGGTCCTCTCGTACTAAGGACAGCTCCTCTCAAATTTCCTGCGCCCACGACAGATAGGGACCGAACTGTCTCACGACGTTCTGAACCCAGCTCGCGTACCGCTTTAATGGGCGAACAGCCCAACCCTTGGGACCTACTTCAGCCCCAGGATGCGATGAGCCGACATCGAGGTGCCAAACCTCCCCGTCGATGTGGACTCTTGGGGGAGATAAGCCTGTTATCCCCAGGGTAGCTTTTATCCGTTGAGCGATGGCCCTTCCATTCGGAACCACCGGATCACTAAGCCCGACTTTCGTCCCTGCTCGACTTGTTGGTCTCGCAGTCAAGCTCCCTTATGCCTTTGCACTCTTCGAATGATTTCCAACCATTCTGAGGGAACCTTGGGGCGCCTCCGTTACACTTTAGGAGGCGACCGCCCCAGTCAAACTGTCCACCTAACACGGTCCCTTGCCCCGATTCAGGGGCATAGGTTAGAACCTAGGTAGGATCAGGGTGGTATCCCAACGTCACCTCCACACAAGCTGGCGCTCATGTCTCAAAGGTTCCCACCTATCCTGTACAGATCATACCCAAATTCAATATTAAGTTACAGTAAAGCTCCATGGGGTCTTTCCGTCTTGTCGCGGGTAACCTGCATCTTCACAGGTATTAAAATTTCACCGGATCTCTCGTTGAGACAGCGCCCAAGTCGTTACGCCATTCGTGCGGGTCAGAATTTACCTGACAAGGAATTTCGCTACCTTAGGACCGTTATAGTTACGGCCGCCGTTTACTGGGGCTTCAATTCATAGCTTCGCCTTGCGGCTTACCACTCCTCTTAACCTTCCAGCACCGGGCAGGCGTCAGCCCGTATACTTCGCCTTACGGCTTCGCACAGACCTGTGTTTTTGCTAAACAGTCGCTTGGGCCTTTTCACTGCGGCCCCCTCGGGCTATTCACCCTACCGAGGCACCTCTTCTCCCGAAGTTACGAGGTCATTTTGCCGAGTTCCTTAACGAGAGTTGTTCCGCGCGCCTTAGAATACTCTTCTCGCCCACCTGTGTCGGTTTGCGGTACGGGCACCTTCTCCCTGGCTAGAGGCTTTTCTTGGCAGCTTGAGTACATGATCTTCGGTACTGTAATTTTCCCTCCGCGTCACAGCCTAGCCTAACAAAGTGCGGATTTGCCTACACTTTAGCCTCACTGCTTGCACAGACACTTCCATCCGTCTGCATCTTTCCCCTTCTGCGTCACCCCATTGCTCATAACGGTTCACGGTGGTACTGGAATTTCAACCAGTTGTCCATCCACTACGCCTTTCGGCCTCGCGTTAGGTCCCGACTTACCCTGAGAGGACGAGCCTTCCTCAGGAACCCTTAGGCTTTCGGCGGACAAGATTCTCACTTGTCTTTTCGTTACTTATACCGGCATTC